>NZ_CM135937.1:0-2260000 GCF_054353315.1 Streptomyces sp. NC-S4
AACACACCCCAACCCCACCCACCGCCACCAGCCACACACCCACCGCAACCACCCGCCACCCCGCCACCCACGCCCTGGCGTCCCACCGCACACCACACCAACCACTCCACGCCATGGCAATGTCGCGTCGGGTGAACGCCTCCCGGCTGCCAGCCCAGCGGCAACAGAGCGATCCTCA
This sequence comes from Streptomyces sp. NC-S4, assembly GCF_054353315.1. NCBI lineage: Bacteria > Bacillati > Actinomycetota > Actinomycetes > Kitasatosporales > Streptomycetaceae > Streptomyces > Streptomyces sp. NC-S4. The sequence continues at coordinate 179 of NZ_CM135937.1, forward strand.
TGCCCTGGCCATCCTCGACTCCGGCCGCCACGCACCCCGAACCGCCCACCCTCTTGATCGATCTTCCAGTCGAGCCCTGGGTCGGCTCCGCCCGGAAGGAGTGATGCGCAAACCCGTCCCAGTGCCGCGGATCCGCCCGCCACAAGGCGGCCGCCCGCCCAAACGCGGCGGCGAGCTCGTCTCCGGCCACCCCGAGACCAGCAGCGAGGCCACCGCGGTGACCGACACCGGCACCGGCCGATACGGCACCGCGCAGGCACGGCATCGACAGCACCCCCGGCTCACCCGGTGGGCTGCATAGTTCGACCATCACGGACCGTTCCCCGTCACCAAAGGCACCCCGAACCGGCTGACGGTCACGAAACAACCCAGCAGCCGAGTGCACAAGCCCGCCTGGCTGTGCGCTGGCCGGGAACGAGCGCTGGCCCCACCCGCGTCGACCTGTGCCGGCAGGCATTCCTCCACCGCTTCGAACGGGAGCACACCTTCCGGCTCCTCAAGCAGACCCCCGGCCGGACCGAGCCGAAGCTGCGGAACTCGGCGGCCGCAGACCGCCGCACCTGACTCAGCCCGGCCGCACACACTCAGCCCCGTCTCGCCCGCACACCCGCTCAGGACCTACGCCGACCATGGGAGCGGTCGGCGCAACCGAACAGGCCAACCCCTGCCCGGGACCGTCCCGGGTCCAGAAACCCGAGGGCGAAGGCGGACACACCGGCCGGTGCACCGAAAATCCCACCAAGCCCAGCCCCGGCTGTCCCCAGGGCTCGAACAACCGACGGCCCGCCATCCGCCACGACGTCCGGCGAGTGCTGCACCCGACCGCACAAATCTGAGTGCACAAGTCGGCAACCTGTCAGGCGTCCTTTCCCCTGCTCGATACCTGGAGCACCTGCCGTCGCTGGCTGACGATCTGCCACCCGGAGCCCGGGAATTCGCCACTGCTCCAGAGCACTACGACTTCTCCAGCAAGCGGTGTGTGAAGGATCTGGAGGTCCAGCACATCCGCGGCGTCGGAGCTGACGACCAGCGGATGGAGATCCGGTTCCGGCACAACTGCTGGAAGCACGACGAAGACCTGTTCATCCGCTACACAGGTGTCTCCAGCTTCGACGGCGGAAGCATCGAGGACAACGACCGGACGACCGTCGGGACGGTCATCCTCGACGAGATCCTGCCCCACCAGAACGGCTGCAGCCACGAGATCGCGTTCTGGAACGGCTCCCTCACCGTCGTCTGCCGCGACCTCGCCGCGACCTGGATCCCGGCTCCCTGCCCCGACAATCCATAAACCCGCAGGCCCCACGCTCACCGAGGCCAAACGGCAAGCTCAGCATGTCCTCATCTTCCGTCCGCGGCATGGGGCAGGGACAGACGGTTCCAGACGGCATCCGACCGGCCGACAACCCTTCGAATTTCGCTGGAACTTGTTCCCCCCATACATAGTCGTGCCGCACATCCCGCACCGGCCGGTGCACGCAGTCCCTCCACATGCCCACAGCCGCGCGGACAGCACCTGGCTGCAGACAATTCCGGGTGCCGTCAAGACGGCTGATCTCAGATAATGCACACGAAGCGAGGCCGTTGATAACGGGCTTTGTAACCGAGGTCCGACGGCTTCCGGGAGCGCCGACACGGACCCGTCCCGGCCCTCTACGCGCCACGGACCCTTCGGTACGTCCCCATGCCCGGCGTACCGACATCGACGCGATCCGGGTGAGGCGCAACCAGCAAACCGACATGCCCAACCTCGGCACGGCCGCGGGCATCCCCCTGGCCCCAGGCCGTTGCCGAACCGCCGTCTACCGGTGCTGCACGAGGTGCCACCGTTGCAGCCAGCCGCCCCCGGGACGCTGCCGATCCGGTAACGTCACACAGGGCCGCACCGCGGAAGCCCGGCAGCGCCCCGGCCGATGGCGCACCAGTGCCACCCGTGCCCGACACCATCTCCAGGCCCGCGCTGGCCGACTGCATCACCGCTCTCGGGGCCCTGCGCGCCGGCGCCGACTCGAACCCCGAGCCAACGATCGAGGTCGGGGAGGGCTGCAACCGATTCCCGCCCTCCCCTGACCTCGCCCGGTAGCTCTCCGCGCTGCTCGACCGTTTCATCCGCGACGGAACCCTCTCCGCCTATGCAGACCGCCGACCTGCAGACAGCCGAGAGGCCATGGCCGAACTCCTCAGCCGATACCTGAATATGCACCCAAGGGCTGTCCCGCAAAGCCTCAGGTGCCCCAGCTGACGCTTTGCAAGGCAGCTCGGGACATGATGGCCCCTGTGACAAACAGCCTGCAGACACCTCCGGCTCGGATCCCCGGCTATGACGGCGGTCCCTTCCGCCACCAGCCCGACCTTCTGGACGAGCACCTGTTCTGGGTGGGCCACCTGCACAACTACTACTCCGAAAGCGAGGAGGCCGAGGACCTCGTACGAGACACCGACGAGCAGGCCGCCGGAGACCTGCAGTCCCAACTGCTGGCAGGCGAAACCTGGCCCGTCTTCACGGTGCCACTGCACGGCAACCACCACCTGTACGTGGTGTATCGCGCCTTCGAGGAGGACGAAGGCATCGACTACCTACTGCACCACCCTGACTGGGATGCGGCCGAGCGTCTGGCACAGGACGAAGGCCACTTCATGGGCCCTGGCCTGTCCTGGGCCGAGCTGACCGCCGCAGCGGACAACGCCCTGCCCGGCGGCAGCACCACCGATCCCCACGCCCGGCTGCTGCTTCTGCTACCCGCATTCGGCGACGACAACGTGCCCGACGGCGCTGTTGAACGCCTGGCCGCGGCGTTGCGCGCCCGCACCCGCATCGAGGCGCCAGAACGGCTTGCCGCGGCACTCCTTGGGGATCAGGGCCCGTGCGGCCCGACGCGCTGGGCAACAGCCGAGGGCGGCTACCCGGTCAACGATGGTGGCTACTCCTTCCGCAACCCCACCAACAGTTTTGCCTGGCCGGCCTCACGTCTGGCCCGGGTTGGCAGGGCACTGGCTCCCTAGCCGCGGTCGAGGAGTGCAGAGACAATCAACACGCGTCGCAACCGGTCGTGCGTGCGTGCGTGGAATGATCAGGCTGTTGGTGGCGTGATCACGGCGTCGGAGTCGTCCTGGACAGGCACGTTCTCCCGCCTGATCCCGTAGCGGTTCGGCAAGCTTGTGACGGTGCCGCGGCACAAAGACGCGGACGCTGTCCGCCGGGGTCGTCCATGGAGCTTCCCGTTGGAGGACCGGGCGCTGCTGGTCGCGGCGTACTGGCGCACCAACCTGACGATGCAACAGCTCGCATCGCCGTTCGGGGTGTCGAAGTCAGCATCGGCCCGCATCATCGATCAACTCGGGCCGATGCTCGCGATCCGGCCCCGCAAGCGGTTCGCCAAGGACACCGTGCTCATCGTTGACGGCACCCTGGTGCCCACCCGCGACCACACCATTGCCGCACAGTCCGAGATCTACCGGTACTCCACCCACCACCAGGTCATGAGTCGGGTGCTGGTGCGGATGGAACTGTCATGCCCTGGGCTCACGCCTCCGGCTCGGCTGCCACAGTACCCGGCAGCCCAGGAAACCGCTGCCCAATGTCGGCCCGTCGCAAGCCGGCCATCCGCCTGTCGCCCCGGTCGACCTGCCAGATCAACCCAGCCTCGCGCAGTGCACGAAAGTGGTGGGTAACGGTCGCCTTGGAGACCGGTAGACCGAAAGAGCTGCACGTCCGCGCCGCGCCGTCGGGTTCGGCTTCCAGCTCATTCCCCACTCGGCACCGCAGCGGATCTGCTAGAGCGGCGAGTACCGGGCCGAACTCGATCTCTTCGACGCTCGACTGGCCTTCACCGTAAGGCATTTGAAACATCTCCCCTTAGGTACGGATTGCATCGTACCTACAAGTTCGGTAACGTCCAGAAGGTACGAGATACACCGTACCTATCAAGGAGAGAATCCTTCATGCCCCAGCCCTTCGCACTCGTCGGCACCGCCCATCCCAAGCCGGAACGCGCCGAGGAGTTGAAGCAGCTCCTACTCTCGTTCGTCGAGCCGACCCGGCAGGAGTCCGGCTGCCTCGAATATCACTTCCACGAAGATCGCAACGACCCCCGAGTCTTCGTTTTCTACGAGGCCTGGCGCTCCCAGGCCGATCTCGACGCCCACCTGGCCCTCCCTCACATGCAAGCGTTCTGGGAGCGGCGCATGGACTACTTGGAAACCGACCTCGACGTCCGGTTTCTCACCATGCACAGCCCCTACCGGTCGACCCGCCGAAGTGGAGTACAGCTTCTGGCACCCCAGTGACGCCGCGTCGACCTTGAACCTCACGACCGACCTACCCGGCTCCTCCCGCCGAACGTGGGCACAGATCGGGCCGGACGCGCCGGAAGGCCCGCTGCCCTCGCCTACCCAGCAGTGCGTCCGCAGCAGCCGTGCGCCGCGTCGAACCGCCTTGGCCCGGACATCGGTGACAAGGGCCGCCGTGCTGAGCTGTCGGCGCCACATCCTGGTCACCGGAAATCGCGTACAGAACAATCCCCATGACCTCGCCGTCCTCAGGGGGAGCGACAGCGACTCGCTCAAGGTGATCGAGGCATGCACCGTCCGGTCCCCGGACAATCCGCTGTCCCGGCTCATCCCCGAGCGACGGCGCCGGCAGGACCCGATCCTCCTCAGGGGCCCGAATCGCCGGTCAGAGCGGCCGCGGTCAAGGTGAGGTGCCGGACCAGGAGCGCGGTTGCAGTGTCGGCGTCGCGGGCCAGCGCCGCCTCCTCCAGCCTGCGGTGTTCCCCGGCGCCGTCCCGGCCGGGGTTGCGGTGCGCCGACCAACGGCGGGCCAGCTCACTCGCGGTCCACAACCGGTCGAAGGTCTCCAGCAGCGCGCTGTTGCCACACCCCTCCAGCAGGGTGCGGTGGAAGGCCCTGTGAGCCTCGGCCCAGGCGCTCGTGTAGTACTCGCTCTCCTGCGTCACGTACGCCGGAGTCCGCGCCAGACGATGGTGGGCGGCCCGCACGCGGGCCTCCCAGTCGACGTCGCCGCGTTCGATGGACATGCGCAGCACGACCGGTTCGACGGTCCGGCGGGCTTCCGCGATCTCCTGCCAGCGGCGGTCCGAGAACGACGGTCGGGGCGGCTCTCCGGCAGCCGGGTGCAGACGGCTGCCGCGTTCGTTTCCGCCCGGGCCGGCGAGTCGGCCAGGAGGAAGAGGCCCAGCACCGGTTCCGAAGGCGCGTGACCGTGAACGCTGATGTGCTCGACGCCCCCCTCGGGACGGGCACACCCCTAGACGAGAGCACGTAGATCGGATGGTAGTTCGCCGCCCTGGGCCGGTGGCTCTAAGAACTCCTAACGGAATGACCCGCTTGGCGTCTTCACGGGCCCACTGATGGGTGATGCATGTGGTTGCTACTGTCCGAGCGTGACCCTGACTGACCTCAGCAACGGTTTCCGTGACGACGAACAGAGACGGCGTGTCCGGGCGGTCGTTCATGATCGCCTGGCAGACGACCGTGACCCGCAGGAGTGTCGCTACCTCATGCGGTTCTGGTGGCAGCTGAGCATGCCGTACCAAGAGGTGTCGATGGAGGATCTGAGGCTGAACGTCCACCCGCCGAAGCTTGACGTGGTGGAGGAACTGATCAACGCCATCAGGTCGTCCCATGCGCAGATCGATGCCTGGGCTGCGGGCGCCGAGCGGGCCTTCCCGGTTGTTGAAGATCGTGGCTTTCGGGGTTCCTCAGGCAGCGAGAGCTAGGACGTCGGCAGCCTCCTCAATCGTCGCCAGCAGATGAGACTGCAGGCGAGGCTGAGGAAGGCTTCATGGATGTCGTCGCGGATCTCCCAGCGGATCCGCAGCCGGCGGAACCAGTGCAGGTGGGCGAACGCGCGTTCCACGACCCACCGCTGGGTGCCGAGGCCGGAGCCGTGCTGGGTACCGCGGCGGGCAATCAGCGGTTTCACTCCAAGGCCCCAGACCAGGCGGCGGTACTTGTCGTGATCGTAGCCACGGTCGGCCAGCACCACGTCCGGGCGGCGCCGGGGCCGGCCGCGCTTGCCCCGCACCGGCGGCACGGCCTCAAGGAGCGGAATCAGCTGGGTGACGTCGTTGCGGTTACCGCCGGTCAAAGTGGCGGCGAGCGGAATGCCGGTGGCGTCGGTGATCAGGTGATGTTTGCTGCCCGTCCTGCCCCGGTCAACAGGGCTTCGTCCTGTCTTGGAGCCCCCTTTAACGCCCGTATGTGAGAGCCGTCGACCGCCGCCAGAGAGAAGTCCAGAGCGTTCACACCGCGCAACTTGGCAAGGAGCACCTTGTGCAGCCGGGGCCACACACCGGCTTCGGTCCACTCGGCCAGGCGGCGCCAGCAGGTCATGCCCGAACCGAAGCCGAGTTCCTGCGGCAGGTGTTCCCAGGCGATCCCGGTGTGCAGAACGAACAGGATCCCCTGGAACACCAGCCGGTCAGGGTGACGCTTGCGTCCAGGATGCCGGGCCCGACGCTCGACCTTCGGCAACAGCGGCTCGACCACCGCCCACAGTTCGTCGTCGACTTCCCACGGCTTCGGCCGTACCACCCCGCACCCCCGGATCATCAGTTGCGGAGTGATCCAACCACCTTGAAGATCATTTCGTTAGGAGTTCTAAGCGCGTGTGTACGAGGCACACGACCCCTTCCTTCTGCCGTCCCACTGCGGGCATATCATGATCTTTTAGCGACCGCCGGTCCCGCGCACGCACGACCGAACTCCGGCACGTTCACTCACCGAACCCTGCTCCTGAAGGAAATCGCACATGTCTGCACTCCGTCCGCGCACCGCCCGCATATCGGGGTTACTCGTCACCACCACCGCGATTGCCGCGGGCCTCGTTCCCGCGGGCACCGCCCAGGCCGTCTCCGGCCCCGAGGCGGCGGCCGGCCTGCACGCCTCCGCTGTCAGGCTGGATATCGGCGACGATGCCAGCAGCCGCGCCTGCACCGCCGTCCTGATCAACCCGCGCTGGGTCCTGACGGCCGCCAGCTGCCTCGCTGTCAAGCCCGGCGACCACGTCCCGACGGGGAAGCCCGCTCTGAAGACCACCGCCACGCTCAGCAACGGGCGGACCCGTGAGGTCATGGAGGTCTCAGCGAGCGCCACTGACCGCGACCTGGTCCTGGCCCGCCTCGCGACCCCCGTCACCGACATCGCCCCCGTGAAGCGCGCCACCACCGCTCCCGCAGCCGGCGCCACCGTGACCGCGGTCGGCTTCGGACGGACCAAGACCGAATGGGTGCCCGACAAGCTCCACACCGGCACGTTCACCACCAACTCCGTGAGCGCCACCACCGTCAGCATCACCGGCAAGGGCACCGACGCCATCTGCAAGGGCGACACCGGCGGCCCCCTCCTCAACGCCACCGGCGAGCTCATCGGTATCAACAGCCGCTCCTGGCAAGGGGGCTGCCTCGGTGCCGACGCTGCCGAAACCCGCACCGGTGCCATCTCCGTCCGCACCGACGACCTCGGCAAGTGGATCGACGACCACACCAAGACTCCTGCGGCGGTTGGTGTGCACCGTCCGGCTGATGCGGCGTTCTACACGGCGGACCGGAGCGGGACGCTGTTGGGGAAGGCGTTCTTCGGTGTTCAGGACGACGTGCCGTTGACAGGTGACTGGAACCGGGACGGAAAGGACACGTTCGGCGTGTACCGGCCCAGCGAGCAGGCCTTCTACCTGTCCAACGACAACTCGTCGGTCGCCGTGTCGCGAAAGTTCGGCAACCCCGGTGACGTGCCGCTGGTCGGCGACTGGGACGGTGACGGCGTCGACACCATCGGCGTGTACCGCCCGTCGGACCAGGCGTTCTACCTGTCCGACGACAACGTCTCGGCCGCCCACGCTGTCAGGATGGGGATCGAGGGCGACACCCCGATGGTGGGTGACTGGAACGGCGACGGCAAGGACACGGTCGGTGTCTACCGCTCCTCGGACACGACCTTCTACCTCACCGATTCACAGACCTCCGCCCCTGTCGATCACAAGGTGACGTTCGGGAACCCGGGCGACGTCCCGATCAAGGGCGACTGGAACGGCGACGGTAGCGACAAGATCGGTATCTACCGCCCGGCGGAATCCGGCTTCTACGGCGCCGCCAAGGACTCCGACACGGTGATCTACAGCGTCCGGTTCGGCGACCCCACCGACACCCCCGTCATCGGGCGCTGGTAGCCGCCCTACGCTGTGACGCAGGCCTGGTGCGGCCAAGGCTTCCACAGTCGGCCGCACCGGGCCTGCGCTCGTGGCAGCGCGGGCAGGGCCAAGGCCGCAGCGGCTTCTCAGGAGGCGCTTGATCTAGACGAGTAAGTCCGAAGTCTTCGAGTGCATGAAACGAGGGTCTCGTTGGTTCGTTTGTGACGACAAACCTGGAGACCCTCGCGACAGCACTGTACGTGAGGATCGATGACTCTCTGGCAGGAACGCGGCGGTCGGGCCGTCCACCGAAACTGACGGATGCCGAACTGTTGACGCTTGCGGTGATGCAGGCCGTGCTCGGTTTCGTCTCCGAGGCGCGCTGGCTGCGGTTCGCCCGCTGCCACCTGGCCGCCGAGTTCCCCTACCTGCCCGGGCAGTCCGGCTACAACAAGCGGCTACGGGCCGCGAACACGCTGATCAGCCGGTTCATCCGCACGCTGGCCCGGGACACCGACCTGTGGCACGACGACGTGTGGATCGTGGACTCCACCCCCGTGGAATGCGCTCGCTCACGCCCGACGGTCAAACGCTCAGACCTGGCCGGCTGGGCCGCCTATTCCTACTGCCCCTCGCACTCCCGGTTCTTCTGGGGGCTACGTCTGCACCTGCTCTGCACACCGGGCGGGCTGCCGGTCGCCTGGGCCCTGGCCAACCCGAAAGTGGACGAACGCGAAGTGCTGGCCGACATGCTCACGGGCGACCCCGGCTTGCTGCCCGCCCACCCAGGGCAGACGGTCATCGGCGACAAGGGCTACGTCTCCAAGCACCTCGACACCTTCATGGCCGGCTACGGCTTGGCGCTGCTGCGGCCCAGCTACCGCAACCGCCGGCCACGGCCGGGCGAGCACCTGCTCAAGCCGATCCGGCAACTGATCGAGTCGGTCAACGACACCCTCAAAGGCCAGCTCGACCTCGAACGCCACGGAGCCAGGACCCCAGCCGGAGTCCTGGCCCGCGTCGGGCAACGGATCCTTGCCCTGACCGCGGCAATCTGGCACAACCGGGCCAACGGAACACCGTTGACCAGGTCACTCATCGCCTACGACCACTGACGAGCTTCGGACTTACTCGTCTAGGGCACCCATGCCCAGTGGAACTTCATCGAGCCGTACCTGTACCCGGAGTGGTTGCGGGAGCAGTTCGAGGGTGCGATCGGGCGGTTACGGTCCAGTGCCCAGCGGCGGGAGGAGTCTGCCGAGTTCGGCCCCTGGCCCACCGTCCGACGAACGCGAGCAGCCGGCAGCGGCTGTCGGCGGCGAGGTGGATCTTTGTGGTCGGTCCGCCCCGGGAGCGTCCGAGGGCATGGTCGGCCGGCCAGCCCGGGGCCATTGCCTCGGCGTCATTGCCGAGTTCCTCCTCCCGGCCGGTAAGGCGTTTCTGGGCGGCGCGGCGGAACTCGTCGGAGATGGCCACCACCAGGCGGTAGGCCATCACCGCTGTCTGCGCCGCCTCCCCGAGCACTTCGGCGAACGGCTCGGGCAGAGGCGGGTATCCGGACGTCATCAGCAGGATGGCGGCCTCCGCGCAGATGACGCGCGAGGGCCGCCAACGTTTCGGTGCGGCTAGGGTGTGAGGTGCATCGGGCCGCCGGGCTGCCCGTGATCGCCGTTGCGGAAGGCGGTCTCCAGCTCTTCGGCCGTCATGTCTCCAGGGGCGGGGGGAGCCTCATGGCGCTCGACGGTGGGGCTGGGCGGCTCGGCCATCGCTGTGGCGGCGGCGACGCCTGCCGCGACCAGGACGAACGTGGTTGCCAGGACGCGGGTCCGCTTGCTCAATGCCATGAGGGTCTCCGGTTTCGGGCGGGTCCCGGCCAGGGCCGCTCGGGCGGCCCCGGGCGGCGGCTTGTCTACCGTACGGCGTTGTAGACGGCCACAGCCTGCGATCCGTGCTCCGAAGAGAACATCCGGTTGTCCAGCCAGCCGCCGCTGTTGTTCGTGTAGCGGTGGCTGTTCACCCCGACGATCTGAGCGTTGCCCGTGAAGTTCTTCACCATGGGGCCGCCGGACGCTCCGCCGCCCATGTCGCAGTTCATCTGCAAGCGCTGATCGAGCGGGTTGAAGTTGGACGCGTCGACCGTGGGGCCGGTGCAGTACCGCATCTTGTCGTCGGCAAAGTCCGAGTCAGGCCGGTTGTAACCGTTGGCCGGATAGCCGATGGCGAAGACGAACGAGTTCTCGGGCGAGTTGCTACGGAACTCATAGCCGTACGCCCCGACGACGTTCTGGATCCTCGCGCCGTTGTCGGCCGGCTTGAGGGTGATGGCCGCCATGTCGGAGTACCGCACGTCAGTGTCCTTGATCCAGGACGTGGGCACGTACGAGGCGGCCTTCTCCCAGACACCGAACGGGATGTTCGTGCCGTCGTAGCCAGGGACGAAAACCATCTGCTTGTGGTAGCCGTTCCCGGTCTTGCCGGTGTGCACGCAGTGCGCGGCCGTCCAGAGCGTCGCCTTGTTGTTGTGGTTGATGACGGCAGCCGTGCACCGGTAGGTCCCCCCGTTGGCGTGCTCGTAGAGCAGAAATCCGGTGGCCTGCCACGGCCACTGTCCGGGGGCGGGGGACGTCAGGGATCGCGATGCGTCCGTCACCGCCGACGGCCCGAAGCCTGTCTGCCGGGCCGGTCCTACGGGGAGGGCGGAGTCGCCCGAGATGGAGACGTCCGGGCCGATCGGCTTCTTGGCGGCCTGCGGGGCGAGGTCGGCCGGCTGGGGAGCGCCCATGTCCGCGGGACGGGACATGACCTCCCGGATGCGCTTCGGAGTCCAGAACGCCTTCGCCTCGCCCGGCTTCGCGGTGGAGCGCTCCACGGCGACGCCAGGGAGGGACGGGCTTGAGGGGGCCGACGGGGATGCTTGCGCGGCGCTGCCAGCCGCGATCGTCGCGAGAGAGAACGTGAGTGCCGCAACTACCTTGATTCGCAAGGGAATTCGCATGCAGCCACTGGAACATCCGGGACTGCGTTCATCGCCGATGGCTGGTGCGGTGTGTCCTATTCCGCTCGCATCTTGTCCCGAACGGCGCCTGGACGGAGCCGCTCCGGACCCCAGGGCGGTGAGGCCGCCACGGCGGGACGGAAGCGGTCGCGGGCACCGCTTTCCGTCCCGGCGCGGCAGTGACGGGATCCCGTACCGGCCCTTCTGCGCGTTCCTCCCTTTGCACGCGGAGCGCTTGCGCCGGCGGCTGCCACGGGGTGTTGGATATGGCCGACATGGTGGCGCACCCTGCGTGCCCGGGTACCAGCCTCGGCTGATCGGCCCCGAACCGCGTGGCTACAGCACGCCGCCCGCAGTTCCGCCCCGGCCCTCAACAGATCAGCCACCACGCCATCCCGCAGGCGATGGCGTGCCGACTGATCCTGGCGGCCTCAGGCGTCGGCCAGTCTGTCCTGCGGGTGGAACTCCCTGACCCTGGCCGCGCCGGGATCCGGGGCGCCTTCTCCGCACCTGCCGCCTTCCCTGGGGTGGCGGCAGGTGGTTCGCCTGAGTTTCTGGGAACTCCTGCCCCTCCAGATATCTGAGCATCGAACCGCCAGGGCATCGAATGAGCACGGATCATTCCTTGCAAAGAACAGACCGTTTCCCCGAGAGGGGACTCCTGAACGGATTCCCCGCCTCCCTGCACGTCCGCGATCCGGGCCGCCCCGCCCCCTCGCTACAGGGGATTGAGCTTCTCCTCGATGCACTTCACCGCGCGAAGACGCCAGGAAGGTGACGTCGGCCGAGCCCATCGCAACGAGCGCGGTCGCGTCGAGGTGACGGGTGACTACGAAGGCGAGGAGGGCACCGAGCGTCCCGGACAGGACGGCGATGAGGATCACGATCGCCATGGCCTTGACGGTCTTCGCCGGTCCGTCCGGGGTGGGTCCGCAGTGCTCTCCCGGACCCGGCACCCACACACCAGGCATACACGGCACGACCCGCGCACCCCATAAAGCGGTGCGCCCTTGTCCCGGTTGCCTAAGGGCTGTCCCGTAAAGGCTGGTTGAGTCACGTAGCCGAGACTCCGGATATCGGCGGGACTCCGGACGGGCAGCTGTGGCAGCCTGCGGACATGTCAGAGTTGCGAGAGCACGCGGGCCGTCACTACGCCATCCGGTCCCTCTACGCCGGGCCCGACGACGCCTGGACCATAGAGCTGAGCGAGGCCGTACCCGCGCCGGCCGCGTGGGCCGAGATCCCGAACACCATGAGTCACCGACCCGGGGTGGCCTTCCTCGCGGCGTTCGTCCCCGACGAGGATCCGACACTGGAGCCGACCGTCCACATCCACAGCCATGACGAGCACGTCATCCCCTACGAGATCATGCGCTGGTTCATGGAGCAGGTCACCGAGCAGGTAGAACGCTGCCGGGCTGCCTACGCGCAGCAGAAGCTTGAAGCAGTGGAATGATCTTGGCATGGCTGGTGTGATCACGGCGTCGGAGCCTTCCTGGATAGCCCCGTTCACCGGTCTGCGCGTGCGGGACTTCCGAAATCTGGTGACGGCCATGCGCCGCGAGGGCGCCGACACGGTGCGGCCGGGCCGGCCGTGGAGCCTGCCGCTGGAGGACCGGGTGCTTCTGGTCGCTGCCTACTGGCGAACCAACCTGACGCTACGGCAGCTCGCCCCGCTGTTCGGTGTGTACAAGTCGGCGGCCGACCGGATCATCGACCACATCGGCCCGCTGCTCGCGCTCAGGCCCCGCCGTCGGTTTCGTAAGGACGCTGTGCTGATCGTGGACGGCACTCTGGTCCCCACCCGCGACCACACCATCGCCGCGCAGTCCAAGAACTACAGGTACTCCACCAACCACCAGGTCGTCATCGATGCCCACACCCGCCTGGTCGTCGCGGTCGGCAAACCCGTCCCGGGCAACCGCAACGACTGCAAAGCATGGGCCGAGTCGGGCGCCGCAGCCGCCGTCGGGAAGACCACCACGATCGCTGACGGCGGCTACCCGGGCACCGGCCTGGTGATGCCGCATCGGCGACCCAAGGGCGGCGACCTCACCGAGTGGCAGGCCGAGCACAACCGCGAGCACAAGCGGGTTCGCGCCCGCGTCGAGCATGTCTTCGCCCGGATGAAGACCTGGAAGATCCTTCGCGACTGCCGCCTAAAGGGCGACGGCGTCCACCACGCCATGCTCGGCGTCGCCCGCCTGCACAACCTCTTCCAGGCAGCGTAGCCGAGCGCAACCGGCGATCATCCGACCCTGCCCCCAACGCTCAAAGATCGATTACGGGACAGCCCTTAGCCGATGAGAGCCTCAGTGATCTGACGGGTGGTCTGCGCGGCGACCCGGGGGTTGACGGCGGCGTAGTAGGTGTAGGCGTTCAGGGCGGTCGCCAGAGCCCAGCCGCGGCCCCGGACCCAGGTGGCGTCGTCAACGCCGAGCGCGGCGCGGAAAGCGGCCCGGCTCCCGGCCGACATCAGGGTGAAGGCGATCATCAGGTCACAGGCAGGGTCGCCGATGCCAAGCCCGCCGAAGTCGATGACCGCGCTAAGGCGGCCATCGACGGTCAGCAAGTTGCCGTTGTGGAAGTCGCCGTGGAACCAGACCGGCGGGCCGTCCCAATCGGGGGCTCTCAGCGCCGCCTCCCACAGCTCGGTCATGGCCGCAGCGTCGAACGCACCGTCAACCTCTGCGATGGCAGCCCGCGTCGCCCGGTCCCGTGCGACCAGCGGCCGGACGGTGAGGTCCCCGCGGGCGCCCTGGGCCGGGATCTCCCCGGGCTCGAACCCTTGGAGAGCGGTCAGGAACCCGGCCAATTCGACGGCGGCCTCGGACGAATCGGCCAATGCCTCGACCGTCGCCACCTCGCCATCCAGCCAGCGCGAGACCGCCCATGGCCACGGATAACCGAAGTCGGGCTCCCCCACCCCCACTGGCACGGGGACGGCCAGTGGCAGGTGCGGAGCGAGCCGCGGTAGCCACTCGGCCTCCTTCCGGGCCTGCCCGATGGCGTCGGCATGGCGGGGCAGCCGGACGGACAGCGCCTCGCCCAACCGGTAGATCACGTGGTCCGAGCCAGCCGGGTCGAGCAACTCCAGGGGCAACTCGGCCCACTGCGGGAACTGCGTATCGACCAGGCGCCTGACCAGCGCGGCATCAATCGCGGGACGGACGTCTGCGATTCTCTCGGTTGGCAAGAGCAGCTCCTGGAGTCGGCCCGCGCCGTGCGGCAGGCAGTTGAGGCCATCACAGTGCGTCGCAGGTCGCCTGTCGACCGGATTTCCCACCGGCGCGACCGCTCATGCCCTGGGTTTTATGAACTGGCCGACTGGGGCATCGCAGCCCCTGAAGGAAGACGAATGGCTTCGTCGGGAGCAAGGCGGGCGAGCAGGCAGTGATGCAGCTGCCCCAGCATGCGGTTGAACAGGTGCCGTAGAGCCTGCACACACCCGTCCCCTCCGGCCCGGCGGCGCCGGCAGTGGGTGTCTGCGCCCAATGAACGTGAGAGAGGCGAAGGCCCACAGGTGGCCGACGTGGCGCCGGTTCCCCTTGACGAACCGGCGCCCGACGTTAGCGGCGTCTACCGAGGCCCTCGTGATCGGAGCCGAGCCGACGTACGCCTTCAATCCTTCGGCCGTGGCGAACCGGCTCCTGCCATAACTCGGCGGAGTCCGCAGCGGGCGGCCGCTGAGACTTCACAGAGCGCCGATAACGCAAGAAGTGCCGCAGCACGGGGTCAGCCACGATGCTTCTTGCGATCGGAACGCGGTCGCCCCCGTCGTGCACCAGTTCCAAAACACGAACCACCCCCGCACTCCAACTGACCTGCACAGGGCCGACATCCGATAAGCTGCACACTGAACACGTTCAAGAAATAACGGCCGGGGGGCACGTGAGTACGTCGGAGAAGCGTCTGCTGGTGCCGCTGCGCACCCGAGCCTTCAGGGTGGCGGAGAACGCCGTCCTGGTCTTCGTGGGGGGACTCTTCCTGTGGGTCGCGTGGCTGTCCCTGCCCATCGTCTGGGCCGTCGGAGGGGTATTCCTGGCTGTGTTCCAGGATGACTACGGGGTGCCCTGCAAGGACGCCTTCGCCTACCTGCCGGCGCGAATCCCCGATGGAGCGACGCACCTGCGGTGCCGGTCGCAGGGAATAATGGACGCAAATTTCCAGGCCACCTTCCGCATGCCCCAGGCCGACCTCGACTCCTGGGTGGCCGAGTCCTTCCCCGACCGGAGACCGCCGGACAAGAATCCCTTCCTCCTCGGCCCCTGCGAAGCCGACCTCTGCGTGGGCGTGATGCGAGACCGCATGGACCGCTCCAACAGGGGCGCCACGGACATCGCCCTGACAGCACGTCAGAGAGGTGACGGCACTACGCAGGTCTACTTCGACGCCGGCTAAGGACTCGGGAGTGCGGCTCACTGGATCAGGTCGGTGTGCGGGTGTTCCGGGGATGCTGGGCAGACGTAGATCTGCATGTTGTCCGTGCTGCCGACTTCGACACCGGCCGGCTGGGTCCACTCCGAGGCCTGGTCTTCGCACGGGACCCAGCCGCACGTGCCGTTGCCCCATCCGTAGGGGGCGATAGCCAGCAGGGGGACCATCCGGGTTTCACAGATGGCGCAGGACCGGGGGTACGGGTCGGAGCGACCCCGCGGGGGCCGGCCGCCGGCCTTCCAGTCACGGGCGCTGGCCGGCACCGCGCCGCCGAAGCCCCGCGGGCGGTACGCGCATCCGGCGTCCAGGCCGACGCCGGCCGCTCGCCATCTGCCGGCGTCGCGCACCGCCAGTCGGAGCTCCGGGCCGAGGCCGAGGCCGTCGGGGTACTCGGCGATCGCTTCCGGGACCGGCAGGCACTGCCCCGGCATCTATCCCCCCGGTCCCCCTCGAACGGTTCCGGGGGCACGGCAAGGACGTCACGGACCTCGGACCCGGTGCCCCGGAACAGCGCAGTCGACGGCCTGGGGCTCGGGGCATCTCCGGGCACCGGCCGTTCACCCGCCGCGCCATCGGAGGTCCGCTTCGACGGGATCCGCTTTCAGGCCGACCACGCGAGCTCTGGACAGTATGTCCAGACTGGACGTACAGTACAGCCATGAGTGGAACAGAAGCGGTCCGCGACCCTCGTCTTCGGATGTGGGGACCGGTGTGCAAGGCCGTCGCCCTGCTGCTCGGCCCGTACGCCGAGGTGGTCCTGCACGATCCGGAAACCGACCGGGTACTGGGGATCTGGAACCCGATGACCACCCGCCGCCCGGGAGATCCCTCGCTGCTCGGCGAGCTGGACGTGCTCGCCCAGTCGGCTCAGGACGTGTACGGACCGTACGAGAAGATGCTGGTGGACGGCCGTCGCCTGTCTTCGGTCAGCGCGGTTCTGCGCGATGCTCAAGACCGGCCTTCGGTGGTCCTGTGCATCAATCTCGACCGCACTCCGCTGGAACAGGCCGCGGCGGTCCTGTCCGCCTTCGGCGCGCCGGTCGTGCAGCGCCCCGAGCCGCTGTTCGAAGAGGACTGGTCCGAGCGCATCCAGCACGTGATCGGCTCCTACGTCCGGGAGACGGGCCGCCCCGTCGAACGCATGACCCGCCAGGACCGCCTGGCCGTCCTCGGCCGCCTCGACGAGGCCCGGGTGTTCGCGGTGCGCCGCGCAGCCCCGGTCGTCGCCGGGGCGCTGCGGGTGTCCCGGTCCACCGTCTACGGCCTGCTGGCCGAGCTCAGAGCACCCAGCGCAAAGGACTGATGCACCATGACCCGTCTGCCCGATTTCCGCCTGGAGACGTACTTCTCGCGGTGGGAGTTCACCGCCCGCCATCACCTGACCGCCTCCGACGTGCAGACGATGACGCTCGGCGAGCTCCTCGCCCTGGCCGATGACAAGGACCGGGACGCCTTCGAGAACCTGTCCCTGGGTTACACCGAGACGTTCGGCGACCCGGCACTGCGGGAAGTGATCGCGCAGACGTACGAGCGCGCCAGTGCCGACGATGTCATCTGTTTCGCGGGTGCCGAGGAAGCCCTCTACCTGGCGATGAACGTCCTGCTCGGCGCGGGCGACCATGCGGTGGTGGTGACCCCGAACTACCAGGCCGCCGAGACTGTGCCGCTGGCGCTGTGCGAGGTGACCGGGGTGGCCCTGGACCCGGACCGGGACTGGGCCCTGGATCTCGACGAGGTGGCGGCGGCGATACGGCCGAACACCCGGGTCGTCTCGGTGAACTTCCCCAACAATCCCACCGGCAAGGTCATCGATGCGGACGACTTCGCCGTGCTGGCCCGGATGTGCGACGAGCGGGACATCCACCTGTTCAGCGACGAGGTCTACCGAGGTCTCGAGCACGACCCGGCCCGTATCCTGCCGCAGGCCGCCGACCTCTCCGAACGCGCCCTCTCCCTGAACGTGACCTCCAAGTCCCTGGGGCTGCCCGGACTCCGGATCGGCTGGATCACCTGCCGCGACCGCGGGCTGCGCTCACGTCTGGAACGCGCCAAGCACTACACGACCATCTGCAACTCCGCGCCCAGCGAGGTCCTGGCCCGCATCGCGCTGAAGGCCCGCACCACGCTCCTGGACCGCAACCGGGGACGGATCGCGGCCAACCTGCCCGCGTTCGAGGCGTTCTTCGCCGAGTTCGCGGACGACTTCGAGTGGCGGGCGCCGGACGGCGGATGCGTTGCCTATCCCCGCTATCTCGGCGCCGACGGGGTGGAGGAGTTCTGCACCCGCCTCGTGGAGGAAGCCGGAGTACTGCTGCTGCCCGCAAGCATCTACCACTCGGAACTCACCGCCACCCCCGCCGACCGGTTCCGTATCGGGATCGGCCGACGCAACCCGGAAGAAGGCCTGGCCGCCTTCGCCTCGTGGATGCGAGCCCGCCGGTGACCCTCCCCGTCTTCGGCCTGGTCGCCATCGAACGGACGGTCACCTCACGGCTGGTCCTGGACACCGTCCAGGACGGACTGATCGCCCACGCCGAAGGCCGCACCACAGTACCGGCCCCGCTGCACATGGCATTCCCCGAAGCCGACGGCGACTGCCACGTGAAAGCCGGCTGGATCACCGGCGCCGCCAACTTCACCGTCAAGATCGCGACCGGCTTCTACAGCAACTCCGCCCTCGGCGTCCCCTCCAACCACGGCCTGGTCTGTGTCGTCAGCGCCCGCACCGGACAAATGCGCGCGGTCCTCGACGACCGCGGCCGGCTCACGGCCTGGCGCACCGCGGCAGCGGGCGCGCTGATCACCCACGCCATGTCCCGCCCCGACGCCTCGACCCTGGCCGTCTTCGGCACCGGCGAACAAGCCCTGCTCCAGGCCACCTGGCTGGCCGAACTCCGCACCGTCAGCGCCGTACTCGTCCACGGCCGCACCCTGAACAGAGCCGACGCCCTGTGTACCCAGCTCCGCGCACACGGGCTGAACGCCCGGCCCGCTGCCGCTCAGGACGCCGCCGGCGCAGACATGATCATCACTACGACCGCGGCCACCACCCCCGTGCTGGACGCCACCCACGTACGCGAAGGCGCACACGTGACGGGCATCGGAACGGACATGCCCCACAAGAACGAGCTCCCGCCCGCACTCTTCCGCCGCGCACAGATCATCGCGACGGACGACCACGCCCAGTGCATCGACCACGGAGACTTCGGCCATGCCGTCCGCGCCGGAGCCACCGCCCAGGACAGCGACATCCCGGCGGGCGAACTCCTCAAAGCGCACCCGGACCGCCGCGAAACAGCAATCACGGTCGCCGACCTCACCGGGGTGGGCGCGCTCGACGCGGCACTCGCCTCCGCCGTCCTCGACCAGCTCCTGCGGTAACCGCCCAGATCTGCACAAGTCGGGATCCGCCCACACCTCTCACACCCGACCGGCAGGACCCTGCCATGGACGCCACCCCCCACACCGAAGCAGCCCCCTCCCCCACCGTGCCCCCACAGCCCATAACCCGCACACGGGCCAAGACACACTGCACCCGGTGGCTGCCGCACTGCCCCGAGTCAGCCAGCACCGCCCGCCGCATCGCCAGCACCGTCCTCCACGCATGGAACGTGGACGACGACACCATTGACCATGCACTGCTCGTCGTCTCCGAACTCGTCACCAACGCCCTCGAACACGCCCTGCCACCAGTCACCCTCCATCTGCAGCAGACCGAACACGACGGCACCCTGCGCATCGAAGTCGACGACGGCGGCCCCACCGACAACGAGGGCACCTGGACCACGAGCTGCGCACCCGAAGAACACGGCCGCGGCGTGGCCATCATCACCCTGCTCGCCAGCGCCCACGGCACCCGCATCCTCGCTCACACAGTCACCTACTGGGCAATCCTTCCGGCAGCCAAGTGAAAACTGAACGCGGGCCGGCCGCTGCTCGGCTGAAGGCGTGACGGGCGTCCTCCAGCGCCTTCGCCCAGTCCCGCTCGAAGGCCGGCACTCACTGCTCGGCGCGCCGGTCCGCGCGGAGCCGGGCGAGGAGTTCGGCCGGCGCGCCGGGAGCGGGCGCGAACGGGACGGCGAGGGCGGGTGTGTGGTCGGGCTGGCCGCTCATCGGCTCCTCCTGCGACGGGTGCTACCGGCCACCGTGGAACGGCATGGCACAGGCCCTGACGGTTCCGGCGCAGCAGTCGACCGGAGCGTCCACGATCAGGAAGGCCAACGCCGCACAGCACCGCCCCGGGGGCTGCCCGGGACCCGTGCTGCGCCGACCCGTTCCACGTCCGGCGATCCGCCCTCTTCCGGACCGCGGCCGCCACGAATCCCGGCCGACGTCCGCGGTCACATGACCAGCGGCTCAGCCATGAGTACGACTCGGTCGGCCTCGACACCGAAACCGAGCACCGGACGGCCGTAGCCGCCCTCCGGATCCATCAGGACCGGCTTGCCCAAGCATCGCCCGATCTCCCACAAGAAGCCGCAGAACACATCGAGCCGCTCCTGACCCTGCAACCCCCACAGGTCAACGTCGAAATCGATGACCCCGTCGTCACGGAAACGGAAGATCGCCAGAACATCGGCAACCGGCCAGACCCGCAGGTCCGCACACTCAGCGTCAACCGGCCGGGACAGCACACTCTCCGCCCGGGGCACCGGCAGCACGGTCTCGCCCTCCGAGTACTGACAGCTCCAGCCCCCCGCCTCAACAAGATCGAGGACCGCCTACCAGTCCCCCACCGAGGCACCCGGCACACGGACATCCGGCAGTGACCCCACGAGATCCGGATCGAAGAAACAGCTCACGTCATCCCACAGCAGATCAGCCACACCCCCATGCTGCCCGGCTCCACGCCCCGACACAGCCCCGTTTCCCTCGGCCAAGAGACAGGGGCGCCCCCCTTCGACACTTCCATCATCCCGCCCCGGCCGGAACAGGCTGGACTGACGGGAGGCGAGCATCAGGTCCTCCGGGAGCAGGCGGGCGTCGGCCTGCCCGCGGCGGGAGCGCACGACGCTGCTGCAGCCGCCGGCCGGAGCGCGGGTGCCGGCCTGATTCCCCCCGGCGATGGTGCGGTGCGCGTCGGCTTGAAGCCGGACAACGTCCGCCCGCTCATCCCGTGGCGTGGCGGTGGACCGACGGTTCGGGTCCCGGACGCCAGAGTGTGAGCCCAGTAGTGCGGGCCGCCTCCCGACAAGGAGGGGCGCCCCGCACGCCGCCGCCGCCCGCTTCCGCAGGCACCAGGAGTCGGCATCCGGCGGACACTATGCCACGCACACCCGCTCAATTGGCGATGAACCTAGAGCCCGAGAGGCCCGTCACGCAGTTCTTTCCAAACCTCTTCCCAAATCGGCCAACCGCGGGGAACGTTCCTCTTCTTCAGGACACCGGCAAGAAATCCTGTAAATCCGCCATCGAATATCTCAATCTCAGGACATTGACGGTAGGACACTGCAACATCCCAGTCCTGCAGATCCTCCGAAGGGACGAGCAGGCAAACATCACCATCCCAGTTATGATACGCCCAGGGAATCATTCGATCCCGATGCTCGACGACACGCGGGGGAATGTCATCCAAGAATTCCAATCCACTAAGGAAATACCGTCGCTCCTCTTCGATGAATTCAGCCAACCGACTTCCGTCATCAGGATGCGGAATGAATAGGTGATCGAGGAGAATGGCCCCTCCGTAGCAATCCACGAAGGCGCGGAAATCCGCAGGAGTCGGCGCGCCAGCTGCGGCATCGATCTCCTGCCAGGCATCCGGTCCAGCGGGCCGAGACCTCCGCACACCACCCATCAACTGGTGCAAGAAGGGACGAAGGAGCTCACCACTTGGATTCTCACTCATACTTCTTCACCAAACACCTCTTCCCGGAGCATCCCCCGCGGGCGCAGGGTCGACACTTTCTGAGCTCGGACTCTATCGCCTCAGATAGCCGCGGCTGCGCAGGTAAGAGCTGAGCGCGTTTGTTGACGAGCTCGGAGCACGGTTGCCGGCTGGCGGGCCGACGAAATTGGCCGAGAAACGAGAGCACCGTGGCGTGTCGGGCGTGTTCGCGGCTGTGTCAGTGGCCTCCGCCTGCATTGCCCTGTGACCGTCTATGAATTGATCGCGCAGCCACTTGCCCCTGAGATCGCCCGCGCCCGCCCGGAGCCGATCGTTCAGTCGGCCCGAGCCTCGGAAATGCTGAACACCCCGCCGGTATGCACACCGCCCCGCCTGCCCGTCCACACGGCCGGCCCCGACGATGGCCGTGCCGACGAGGGCGGCGTGCACACGCTCCCACCAGGCTTGCCCAAGCCCCCCACTCAGTGCTCAGGCAGTGTCGAAGCCCATCGCGAAGGTGATGCTGGCACCGACAGCGCATCGCGCGATGTCCATTCGGTCGGTCAGCTCGCGGACCAGCCACAGCCCGCGACTGCCAGGATCGTCCAATGAGGGCAGTGCAAGTGGGATCATGTTCTCGTCGAAACCGGGACCCTTGTCGTTGACCTGGCAGCACAGGCTGTTCGCAGTTCGGAAGAGCCTGAGAGTTCCCTCACCTCCACCATGTCGTACGGCGTTGCACATCACCTCGTGGACGGCCAGGACGAACTCGGCGCGGCGCGGCTCGGCGAGGGTGGTCCGTGACGTGTGCAGGTCGACCTGGATCCGCATCCTCGCCAGGTCCGCGGCGCAGAAGCGCGATTCCAGAAGCAGTTCTCCCTCTTCCTGCGCCGAGATCGTCTGTGCGGTCATCGCGCAGCTCCTTCACTCTCGATCAGGACCACGGCCTCCACCTGAGCGGCTCCGAGGCGACGGAGCAGCTGCGCATGGAACGGGGAACAGTGAACCTCCACACGCTCCCGCCGGCCGCACTGTTGGACCTGTCGGAGTACCTCGGCCGCGCAGGTGACAGAGAGGAAGGTCACGGGCGTGAGGTCGATCATCAGCGTCTGGTCAAAGCCGGAGCGGGCGAGTGCGGTCCGGAAAGCTACGCTCCACTGCTTACGGGTTGCCCAGTCCGCTTCCCCGACCAGTCGGAGCCCGTGGTTGAGATGGGAAGCGCCCAGTTGTCCCGGCTGCTCCAGCAGGGCGACGGGGTGCCCCACGCGCATGGCCTCCACCGTCTCAGGTGTGAAGCGACGGCGGTCGTAGGTGCAGATCTCGGCGTAGAGGCGGTCCTCGAAGAGGGATTCCGCATGGGTCTCGCGGTGCATCACGCCCTCGATGTCCATCGCCAGGTCCTGGACCCAGGCCATGTCGATGATCGACCGCAGCCCGGCAAATCCCTCGGCGATCGCCTGCTCGGTCTCTTCCCGCAGGCGCCCCATCTGTCTCTCCGCGGTGAAACGTCGTTGGGGGTGGATCAGCTCGCGCATGCTCGTGAACTCCAGCTGCCCGCGTTCCCGCGCCGCTTCGTACAACTCCGCGTGAGGAAAGAGCTGCTGGAACACTTGATCGTCCGGCACAGCAGGATCGGCCAGCACGATGATCTTCTCACCACGCGCCAATCCGAGCTGCGCGAAGACTCCCAGCACACCCCAGCGCGTCGCATCGTCCGCGTAATGCGCAAAAGCATGATCCCCCAGCCGCATCTGCTCCACAGCCAGAGTGTGAGCATCCACTTCAACGGCCACAGCCACCCCCTCCGCCCGATCGGGCGTCACCGGCTCGATGAAGAGCCGGCACAGCTTCTAGATGGGCAGTGACGGTATAGCCCGGTTTCCCCGGGAGAGGCGACAGGACCGCAACCGACCGAAGCCGACAAAGAAACACCTGATCCCGACGCAAAAGCGCCGCCCTCGCCCGCGAGCGCCGCAGAAGCGCCGGCCGGGAGCCCCCGCGGCAAGTCACAAGCCCGCCCTGTCCGCGCGATCCGGCTCCCGGTCTGTGACGTAACCGTGCGGGCGCTCCCCCGGCCCGCTGCATCCGGCACTCCCCCGCATCCGGAAGCATCGGTGTCCGGGATGCGCCGCCGGAGGGCCGGCGGCGGCGGGAGAGGAAGGCCGTGCGGTGATCAGTGTGGAGAGGGTTCTCGTAGTGGGCCTGCCCCTGCCCGAGCTCGTGGCGTACTTGGAGGACTTCGCCCACACCGAGGAATGGGATCCCGGGACGATGTCGTGCGTACGGCTCGACGACGGGCCGGTCCGGATGGGTTCCCGCTGGCGCAACACGTCGGTCTTCCGGGGCCGTACGACCGACCTGGAGTACCGGCTCGACGTCCGCGAGCCCGCGCGGCTGGTGTTCGTCGGGGAGAACAGGACGGTGACCGCGGTCGACGATCTCCGCTTCGGCATCGAAGGGACCGGCACGCGGCTGACCTATCAGGCCTCGCTGAGGTTCAAGGGCCTCGCGAAGCTGGCGGCGCCGTTCCTGCGGTCGGAGTTCGAGCGGCTGGCCGACGGGGTGTCCACCCGGTTGCCGGCCGCCGTGGCGGGGCGCAGCTGACCGGGTGCCCCTTTGTGTCTCGCCCCTTTCCCGGCTCGCCTGGTCATTGGCGTGTCCGAAGCAGTACGCGGGATCACGACGGTCGCGGTAGACCGTTGTGATGGGCCTTCGTTCACCAGCCGATGATGCGGACGACGAAGAAGGCGGCCACCATCACCGCCCCGAAGGCGATGAGGCCCAGAAAGGCCCAGGGATGCTCCCACAGCCCCCCATCCGGACGCTCCTGGTGAGCAGAGGCTATGGAGCCCTCCGCCTCCGGTGTTTCTTCCGGCGGTACTTTCGGTGTGGACATGATTCCTCCCGTGCTTTCGGTTCAGTCGGGTCGATCGGACGGCGCCGCGGCTTCCACCCGCTGTAGGGCGGCCGCGATCCGACGTGCCGAGGGATCCTCGAGGTGCCCGAGAAGATCGTCGACGAGCTCGTGCACTTCGAGGGCGGGGTCGGCTCCCTGTTGAAGGGGTGGCGGGCTGCCCACTACGGCGCGGGAAGCGAAACCGGTGTCCATATGCGGAAGCCGGGCGTCCACTACGGCGACGTGCCGCCTGCGAACCTCTCGCGCCAGGACGCCGAGCCAGCATGCCAGGGCCGACTTCGAAGCCGCGTAGTCCGCGGTTCCGGCCAGTGGGGCGTTGACGATCGCCCCGCTCACGGCCGCCAGGAAGCCGCCATCGCGGACCGTGGATACGGCACCCCTCAGGACGGCCATCGGGCACAGGGCGTTGACGGTCATCAAATGCTCGGCGGCGGCGTTCGGAACCTCGGCGGCCGGCCCGAAGCCCGCGACCCCGACGGTCACGAGGACACCGTCGAGGCGGTCGAGCGCGGACAGCGCCCAAGCGCCCGCTTCGGCGCAGGCATCCAGGTCATAGGCGTCCAGCACGCGGGTGGGGCAGCCCGTCAGCCTGGCCAGCTCCGAAAGGCTCCGCTCATTTCGCCCGGCGAGCGCGAGGCGGGCGCCACGGCCGTGCAGCTCCGAGGCCGCCAGTCTGCCCACGTCCCCGGTCGCGCCGACCACCAGCAGCCGCGCCTCAGACTCAGCAGTGGTCATCTCGGTGCTCCAGAAGTCGAACGGGCCCGAATGTGAGGCATCGATCTGAGGGTGGGAGACAGTCGGTCGCCTCTCGTGCGGCCCGCTCCGGATGGCCTCGCCACCAGTGGAGGCTGTCGTGAGCCGACTCGCCTCTGTGACACGGCCGACACGGCCGTACGTTCCGGAGGCCGCGACCAGCAGGCCCACAGGAAGCCGAGACGCGCGGTCAACTCGTGGCGTCGGGGCACGAGCCCTGGTCCGGCTCCGAGGTAATCAGCTTGACCACGACCGACCGGCACGACAAGTTGCAGTGTTTATGCATCGAATTATCCGTTTCGTGAAGCCGTGTGGGGATCGCAGCGCCCCGGTTCGGCGCGGCGGAGGCCGATGGGGGGGCGCAGGCGTGGCTGGACGGCTGACGGCGCACCGCGCTGTCGATGGTCGCCGAGCACGGACGCGTCCATGCGGTCCGTACACCCGACGACGCGCAGGCCGTGATGGTGGACGTGTGGGGCGAGACCGTCGCCCGCCTGGAGGGCCCTACGCCTCCGCCAAACACGCCCTCGAGGGCCTCATCGAAGGCCACGAGTCCGGGGGGAAACCCTTGGGTCTGCGACAACTCGATCACCGGCGCCGACACCCCCGCACCACCGGCTACGAACCCATGGCGGGCATCACCGACCAGATCCGCGCCAACACCCCACAGGAAACCGAGTACGCCAACTTCCTGCGCGCCTCCGGCATGGGCAACCTTCTCGACCGAGTGCCCCGCCCCGGAACGCTCCCGCAACCGGCCACGCGTCCGCCGCGGCGGACGTGAGCCGGGCCTGCGTACGGAGAAGCCCGCGAGCCCCGGACGCGTCGGTCCGGGGCTGTTACTGATTCCCATTGATGGTCGTCAAGCAGCGGAACGTAGGCTGCGACTCATGGAATCGTTGATCGCTGCCGTCCGTGAGCAGGAAGAAGCTGCCCGCTTTCTCGCTTGGCCGGGTGACTTCGACCTTGACCGAGGCGATCATGTCGAGGAAGTACACCTCGCCTCGGGTGCCGCGCTTGAGGGGTTCGCGGGAGATGGTGCCGGCGGCACGTTCTTCTTCTGCGGTGAAGGCGGGGAGGAACGTCCGATCCTCTACGCCGACTCCGAAGGAGGTGCGGGGCTGGTCGCCATCGGCCTGCACGAGCTGGTGCGGCTGCTGCTGGTCGTCCCTTGGTGGCAAGGCTGCCAGACGTTCACGGACGACGAGAGCCGCAACCTTGAGGCCGAGTACCTGGAGGACATGCCGGACCTCGCGGCCAGGAGGGACCGTGCTGCCGCAGCCCTTGGCCTCGATCTTCCGGGTCAGGCCGAGGCCCTGGATCGCTTGAGGGAGGTGGCCACTCGGCTGGGGGAAGACTTCGTTCTGATCTACACGCCGGAGGGACACCCCTACGAGCCGCTCTTCACGGTCTGAGGCTCAGGCCGCGGCGATAGCACGCTGGGGAGGCTGAGCCTCGGAGGTGCGCTGATCGCGTATGGGGCCCATAGGACGTCGAGGCGTCGCCGAGCGAGGGCGAGGATCGCCTGTTGATGACTCATTCCGCCATGTACCGGTGTGCCGCATGGTCGTCGAGCAGCCTCTGCATCCGGTCCACTGCGGGCGCAGGCGTGGGCGCGGGGATGGTCATGCTCAGCAATTGTCACCGGCGGCGCCGGACGACGTGGCGAACGGGATCGAACGAAGCAGCGTGCTTGTGACCGATGAGGCACGCGGAGTGTCATAAATGCTCATTCAGCAGCCTTCCTGTCACCGGTCCCGTGGCCGGCGGCTGGAGGGGTGCGCAGCCGGGGACGTTCTCCTTGGGGCCCGAACATGATCAGATACTCGACCGGTCCGGCGGATCCGGCGTTCGCGACTCCGTGGGGGGTGCGGGTGTCGAACTCGATGATCTCCCCGGCGGTCAGGACGAGGTCCTGGTTGCCAAGTGCGAGCCGCAACCGCCCGTACAGGACGCACAGCCATTCGTAGCCCTCGTGGGACACCTGTCGGGGCCGTCCGGGCGCCTCTGCGACGGCAGGCAGTACGTGCTTGTGGGCGTGCAGGCCGCCGACGTACGGGGTCAGCGGCAATACCGCCTTGTCGTCGCCGAAGCTGTGCGGCGCCGTGTGGTGGGGCTCGGCAACTGGGGCGGGTGCGGTGCCGGCCAGCTCGTCCAGCGCGACTGCGTATTCCTTCGCCAGGTGCAGCACCACCTCGAGGGTGGGCTTGCGCCGGCCCGTCTCGATCCGCGACAGCGTGCTGGGCGAGATGCCGGTCGCGCGGCTGACGTCGGCGAGTGTGACGCCGCGGCGCTCGCGCACGACCCGCAGCCGTGGACCCATCGCCGCCAACATCTGTGGCACATCTTCGCCTGACACCGTCCCGGTCCTTCCCGTCGTGCCACTTCACCGCCCTGTCCTGCAACCTTGCCAGAATGGCAACGCTGATCGCGCCGAGCGGCCACTGCGCCGCATGATCGACGGGTTCCCGCCGACCGCCCGCGAACCGAGGAGAACTCCCCCATGCGATCCGAGCCGACCCCCGCACTGCGCCACCGCACCGTCGAGGCCCCGGCCGGGCGCCTGCACCTGGTAGAGCAGGGCACCGGCCCGTTGGTCCTCCTCGTGCACGGCTTCCCCGAGTCCTGGTACTCCTGGCGCCGCCAACTCCCGGCCCTCGCCGCGGCCGGGTACCGGGCAGCGGCGATCGACGTACGCGGCTACGGCCGCTCCTCCAGGCCCGCCGCAACCGACGCCTACCGCATGCTCGACCTGGTGGAGGACAACGTCGCCGCCGTGCACGCCCTCGGCGAGGAGAACGCGGTGATCGTCGGCCACGACTGGGGCTCCAACATCGCCGCCACCTCCGCCCTGCTCCACCCCGGAATCTTCCGGGCCGTCGCCCTGCTGAGCGTCCCCTACGCACCGCCCGGCGGCCCCCGCCCCACCGAAATCTTCCGCCGGATCGGCGGCCCCGAGCAGGAGTTCTACGTCTCCTACTTCCAGGAGCCCGGCCGCGCCGAGGCGGAGATCGAGCCCGACGTCCGAAGCTGGCTCGCCGGCTTCTACGCGGCCCTGTCCGCCGACACCATGCCCGCCGAGGACGAGCCCGACCCGCACTTCGTCGCCCGCGGCGGCCGGCTGCGCGACCGATTCCCCGCCGGGACGCTCCCGGCATGGTTGACCGAGGACGACCTCGACGTCTACGCCGGGGAGTTCGAGCGCACCGGACTTACCGGGGCCCTCAACCGCTACCGCAACATGGACCGCGACTGGGAAGATCTCGCCCCGCACCGCGGAGCCCCGATCGAACAACCGTCCCTGTTCATCAGCGGCACCCTGGACGCCTCCACCACCTGGATGTCCGACGCCATCGACGCCTACCCCACCACCCTCCCCGGCCTGTCGGCCTCCCACCTCCTGGAAGGCTGCGGCCACTGGATCCAGCAGGAACGCCCCGACGACGTCAACAGCCTGCTGACCGACTGGCTCGCCACGATCCGGAGCTGAGACGGGCGGGCCACCGGAGCAGCCTGGCAGAGCGTTTCGGGCGGGCCACGCCAAGTGACACATGCCGGTCTGCTCGGTGATCGTCCTGTCGCAGTGCAGCCGGTACATAGGGACTCATCGACCTTCATGAATGCCGGGTAGTTCGAGACTGCCGATGGCCGCCGGTCTCAAACAGTCTGGCTTTCGCGGAAGTCCCGCTCGCCGTGTAAGCGGAAGTCCTGGCGATCGTCGGCCCCGTGACGACATTCGTACAAGGCCGGGGGCCGGCAGCCCGGGCATCCTCCGGGCATGGGTATGTACGAGGACAAGCATGTGCACGGGATGCATGTGTGCACGACGGCTCGCGGGAGGCGCCGCCGCTGGTGCTCATCCAGGAATCGGGGGCCTCGGGCAGCTCCGCTTGAACGTCTCCATGCCGATGCTCTTCCCACGCTTCGAACTGTCCTCTGCCCCTCGGCCTTCCTCCGGCTGCTCCCCTTCCGGCCCCTGGGGGTCTTCCAGTTCTGATGGCTCGGGCTCGGTGCTGGTCCGAACCCCTCTCGTATGACGGACTTCATAGCAATGGACCCCGACTACCCCCTGGGGTCTCGTCTCTGAATCGGGTTCAGTTCTACTGTCCAGCGCGCACGCTTCGTGGGGGCCTCTCTTCACGTCCGTTCTCGTACCGACGGCGCAGGGTCATCGAGGTCGTGCTGGATCGCGGGCATGAAGCCCTTGCCACTGTGCGGCCGAGGCAGGCGGTCCTAGTCAAGGTCGTCGGGATCCCACTGGCCGAAGCCCCACAGGTCGGCCGCGGCGGCATCCAGCAGGTCCCAGACCGTTTACTCGGCGTGCTCGGGGAGTGCGGCGAGGACTTTCGCGGCCGGTGCCGAGAGGCGGACCGCGTACGGGGCGGGCTCACCGGCGCCTGCGGCCTCGGACCTCGGCCATGTCCACGAACCCCGTCTCGTCCTGGCCGGACGCCACGAAGGCGTCGACCGCGGGCGCGGAGGCGAGTCGGGCCTGCCAGACGTGGACGACCTCGTAGAGGGTGGTCAGGGAGAACGTCCGGCGCGACTCCTCCAGTGCGGCCGCCCACTCCCGCTCGAAGGCCGGCACCCACCGCTCCGCGCGCCCGTCCGCGCGGAGCCGGGCGAGGAGTTCGGCCGGCGCACCGGGCGCGGGCGCGTACGGGGCGGCGGGTGTGTGGTCGGGCTGGGCGCTCATCGGCTCCTCCTCGGCGGGGTGCTACCGCCACCGTAGAACGACGGGAGCCGAGCCGTGGCGGTTCGGGCAGACGCAGGAGCCCGGGAGAGCCCCTGACGTGGCAGTCCAGCCGCTCGAGACGCAGGGCTCATCGGTGGTGTCTCTCCGCAACCGGCAGGCAGCCCGACCTGGGCCCGCGCGCTGCGGCCCGGCAGGCACCGTGTTCGCCGCCACCGCCGCGAGTATCCGGGGGCGGTAGCGGAAGTCGTTGGAGGCGGTGACGACTCCGGCCGGATCCCACCCCAAGGCGGCGGGGGGTCGCAGCCCGGCTTCCCATGCGCGGGTCCTCCGGAATACCGGGTTCAGGCTGCTGGCGACGGTACGGACCAGTACTTCGCCGACTCCTGGAGTGGGCTGGGGAATCTCCCGGACGGACAGGACTTCGGACCCGCCGTGACGAGCGATCTGGATCGCGTACATGGCGACCTCCCATGCGAGGCGAGTGGACGGGGAATCAGGTGATCGAAGCTTCGTGTTCGGCGTCCTTCGCCGACGTCCGTGTCCGGGGCAGGACGAGATAGGTCAGGGCCAGTCCGATCAGGCTCAGGAGCGCGCCCGCCAGGCCGGTCCACCGCAGAGCGCCGTCGGCGACGATCGCGCCGCCGATGACCGAGCCGGCTGCGGCCCCGAGGTTGAAGGCGCCCACGTTGACGGAGACCGCCACATTGGGGGCGGCGCCCGCGTGGTGCAGGACCAGTCCCTGCAGCGGGGCGATGGTCGCGGTGGCGAGCAGGCCGAGTACCAGGACTGCTGCCACGGCGGTGGGCTGCCACACCACGGCGAACGGGACGAGCAGGAGCGTCCCGGCCAGCCCGCCGAATACCCCGCGTACGGTGGCGCTCATCGACTTGTCGGTCAGCTTTCCGGCGGTGAGGTTGCCGAGGAAGCTGCCCGCGCCGTAGGCGAGCAGCAGACCGGAGACCGCCGTGGCGGAAAAGCCGGAGACCCGGGTCAGCAGCGGGGCGATGTAGGTGAACACCGTGGCGACGCCGGAGAAGCCCACCGCGGTGGTGGCGATGGCGAGCATGACCGGCCGACGTGCCACCACGCGTATCTCGTCGCGCAGTCGCGTGGACGGTGCCTCCTGCCGGGGCAGTACGGCGGCAAGCAGCACGGTGCCCACCAAGGAGAGAACGGTCAGCGCGGCGAACGGAGCCCGCCATCCGGCGCCCTGCCCGAGCAGTGCCCCCAGGGGCACTCCGAGGAGCGTGGCCACGGTGAAGCCGGAGGCCACGGTGGCGATGGCCGAGCCCGTCTTCTCGGCCGGGACCACCCGGGTCGCCGTCACCAGCGCCAGGGCCAGGAAGGCGGCGTGACTGAGCGAGGAGACCACGCGGCCCAACAGGAGCAGACCGAACGACGGCGCCACGGAGCTGATCGCACTGCCCGACGCGAACAGCAGCATCAGCCCGATGGCGAGCCCCTTGCACCGCAGACGCGAGGTCAGCAGGGCCATGAGCGGCCCTCCGATCACGACTCCGAGCGCGTATGCGGTCACCGCTTGTCCGGCGGTTCCCACAGAGACGTCCAGATCAGTGCCGACCTGGGGCAACAGCCCGGCGATCAGGTACTCCGAAGTACCCACGACGAAGACGCTCGCGCACAACGCGGCGAGCGTCGCGAAACCCTTGTTCACCTTCATGCCGCAGACGCTAAAGTCTCATATCGATATGAGAGTCAAGTCGAACGGGCAATGTCCGCGCGACTGTCAGGAGGTCCATGTGCGCATCGGCGAGCTGTCCCGGCGGACCGGTGTGGCCGTGCACCTGCTGCGCTACTACGAGGAACAGGGTCTGCTCCACCCGCAGCGGCGCCCCAGCGGATACCGGGAATACGTCGAGGAGGACGTTGCCGTTGTCCGTCGCATCCGCAGCCTGCTGGCCGCCGGCCTGAACACCTCGACGATCGCCACGGTCCTGCCGTGCCTGCGGGACACCGGCGACCGTCTCGTCCCCACCTGCTCGGACCTGCTTGCCGACCTCCACCAGGAGCGCGACCGCATCGCCCAGGCCATCAGCGACCTTCAGGCTTCCATGGACGCACTCGATGACGTCATCGCTGCGGCCCCGGCCGACGTCACTCGCAGGGCACTGGCTTCACTCGAAGTGTGA
This sequence comes from Streptomyces sp. NC-S4, assembly GCF_054353315.1. Lineage (NCBI taxonomy): Bacteria > Bacillati > Actinomycetota > Actinomycetes > Kitasatosporales > Streptomycetaceae > Streptomyces > Streptomyces sp. NC-S4. Next base: position 32,103 of record NZ_CM135937.1, read on the forward strand.
GCGAATCAGCTCTTGGGCCGCCTCTTTCGGATCTCGTCTGCCGGGCGAACCGGTGGACGTGACCGCTTCTGCAGCGGGTGGGCCAGCGCTGTCAGCGGTCGCAGCCATGTTCGTCGGCAGGGGCTTTTCAACTTCGGGAAGGGGTGCCATGTCTGACGGGAGCAAGTGGCTGGCGACGTCGGACATCCTCTGGAGGGTGCGGTCTTCGCGCGCGGCATATCCGCTGACGAACTGGCTGTGCGTTTTGGGCGGGATCCCGGGCGAGGCAACGGAGCCCATCACTGACGGCGAGGTGGAGCACCCGGGCATGAGAGGGCGCGGCGACGGCGTCGTACGGGTCGGAGAGGACGCGGGGTGGGCTTTCGCCGCGGAGTACTGGGACTCCACCGGTGCGGACCGCCTGGAAGAGATCGCCTCCGGCAGGGTCGATGCCGTCCACTTCCTGCCGATGGGCGCACGCCCGCCTGCCAGGTTCCACTACGCCAAGAACGGCGCGCTGACCTGCGGTTTCGACATCGGCGAGGAGCACCGGCGCCGGGGCGTGGAGCTCGCGTGCCGTCCTCGGCGAGGCCCGCTTGCCCGCCTATGCCGTCCGCGGCGCCCCTACCTTGCACACCGGGCCGGAGCCCGACGACCGGCAGATCAAGGCATGGGCTGCCGCTCTCGGTCTCACCCGGAACGACGCAGGCGGTCGCGTCCCTTCGCACGTTCGTGAAGCCTGTAGCCGGGAGCATCCCCGCGGACGCGGGGATGGTCCGGCACCCGGGTGCGCCTCATGGACGTGATCCCTCGCGCGCTGCACGTCCCGGTCCATCCACGGCGCGCCGGTGCGGAACTTCAACGCGATCGTCTCGATCGCCCCTCCCGGTGATCACGCCCCTGCCCACCCTCGTCGGCATCCGGTCCGGCAGCAACGGCTCGATCAGCGCCTGCTGCGCATCAGCCAACGGCGCATATCAACCAGTGATCGGACAATCCGAGAGAAACGGCCTAGCTCTGGCTGTTGATGAAGCCGATCAGGGCGGACCCCCACCAGCCGACCTGGCTGAGAGTGGCGGCGAGGCCGGACTGGAGGAGGAGCCGTCGCGGGACGGCGGGGAGGCCCTTGTTCCGGTAGGGAGTCAGACGCTGGCCGAGGCCGTGCGCGTAGAGCCCGTTGAGGGTCACGGCCAGCACCAGACCCAGCTTGACCAGGGTCAGGGGGTTGTCCAGGTCGGGCCGGAGGAGCGCGCCGGTGACGGTGAGGCCCGCCAGGCCAACCCAAATCGGGGTTGCCAGCGCGTTGGAGGCGTCCAGGATGTGGGTCAGCCGACGGCGCCCGGCCAGCCACAGGATGCCGATCCAGTCCACGGCGAGGACCGCGCCGAACCCGATGACCAGGGCCGCGATGTGCAGGAACCGGGCCGCCATCTGCAGGGTGGCGTCGGCGTGCAGGTGGCCGGCGGTCCAGCACAGTGCCGCCTCGGCTCCACAGGCCAGTACTCCGAGGACGCCGAGCACCAGCACCGGGGTGACTTTGGCCTCGGTGGAACCTGCGGCGTCGGACGGCGCGAGGGCGGTTTCGGCTGCGAGCGCGGTCATCAATCAGGCCTCGCGGGTCGGCGCCACGGCCGTGCCGGCCGTGCGGTGGGTACGTCTAGACATGCGGAATCCTTTATTCCGATACGGTGATCCGTCAGTAAGGTAAGGCGAACCTAAAGATCTGTCCATACGATGTTGAACGATCTCGCACCTCGGACGGCGAGATCAGCGTTCCGCCCCTTCGTCCTCCTGGGCGGGGATTCGCAGCACGCGACCTGTCCGACTCTCCGCCGCGGCTTCTGCCCCGCCTGCGGCACGCGTCTGGTGTGCCTGTGGCCGACGGCTCCTGCACGGTCATGGTGACCGGCTTCAGCCTCGCCGACCTGAGCGGCACCGACCCACTCGGCCACTCCTACCGCGAGAACGCCGCACCCTGGATGAACATCACCCTCGCGCCCGGTCCGACCGTCCTGATGTCCGACCCCCGCGTGGCGGCCATCCCCGCCGCCGACTGCGGCGAGCCGCTCATCGACGTCCGCGGAACCCTGCTGGTCGACGATCGCAGAGCCGACGCGACCGGCTCGAACCGGGCCCTGCCGGCCGACGTCCTGTCCACCACCGGGTTGATCGACTAAGGCACGGAGTGGTGGCACTGGAGCTACGGCGACCGGTACCGGGCCCTGATGACCAACCAACCGACGGCCCTGTACGGGCCCCGCGCCCTTCGCCGACCGGGTTTCGGACGAGGCCTCGCTGCATCCCCCGTCGGTGGGGCCTCCTCGTTCACACACCTGCAGTCGAAGACCGTGCCGCCGACCCGGCCGCGCTACCGGATGCCGGCCGAGACCTGCCCGATGTACACCTCCAGGGGCTCGAACCCCCACGCGGCGCGCAGCGCCTCGAGCTCGTCCGGGCTTCGGACGGGGTGCGGGACGAGCGTCCCGTCCGGGCCCTGCGTCAGCTGGGTACCGAAGACCTGCTGCTGACCCTGGGCGAGCAGCACCCGGTCCTCCAGCAGAGCGCCGTGCTGCGGATCGGCGTCGCCTGCCGTCACTGCGGCCGTGAGCAGTTCCAGGCACTCCCGCTGGAAGTCGGGCCTCCGGTCGGCGTGTTGCGCGAGTAGCCAGGCAGCCCCGGCGGCCCGCGGCCCGACGAGCGCTTCGCCCGGCCACCCGCGCACGGCGATCAGCTCGCCCAGCCACGCGGTATTCGCCTCGTCGACGGCCCTCCACCGCTCCATCAGCTCCGGCGTCCGCTCTGCCACCGGCACCAGCCGGACCGCCTGATCCTCCTCCTGGCGCCGGAGCAACTCCGCGCCCAGGACCTCGTCGACCGCCGGCCGGGGCCGCAGAGCCGCCGCACGGTCGATCACCCCGAACAGCTCCGCGGCCAACAGCCGCGTGTCCTCGGGAAGGTCGAGCCGGTCCAGCGCACTGCGCTTCACCCAGTGGGACGTGTGCTCGGGCGTACCGTGCACAGCGAACGGACGGTCGACGACACCGACGACGATGTGGTCCCGGTGCACATGCCGCCGATCGCAGCGGCTGTCCGCGGCGGCCGGCATTGACACCACATGCCACACCGACGGCGCCGCCGAGTGCGGGTACCCCTCCGGAAGCGGCGGCGGCAACAGGCGGACCCGGTGCCCCGTCTCCTCGAGCACCTCGCGCACTGCCGCCGTGAGTGCGTCCTCACGGTCCTCGACGTGCCCTCCCGGGACGAGTTCACCCCCGAGACGCGGATGCTCAATCACGCACAGCCGCCACTCCCGACCGAACCGCGCGAAGGCATAGCAACTCGCCGTCTCATGTACCACCGAATCACCCATGCACCCGATTCTCCGACCAGCCGGCCTCAGACGATCGGCTTCCGGGCAAATCGGCGGGTGCCGTCGGCTTGGAGCTGATGCACCACGTCCACGCCACGTAACCGAGGTCCTCCAGCGGGGAGCCGGGGCTGCGGTGTCGACGTCGATGAGAGCCGTCGAAGCCCCTGGAGCGCAGCAGACCGAGGAGGGCTGCGACGAAGGAGGAGGCCGTCATAGAAGGGCGCCGGACTGTGACACCGTCACGGACGATGCCCGTCGTCATGCGCCCGCCGGTCAACGCCACGGCGCCCGGCACGGGGAGCGTCGGCGGTGCACTGGTGGTCGGGCGGCCCGGCCGGTCGGTGTGGTGGACGGTGCCCTCGGCAATCAGCAGCGGGGCGAGCCCGCCGGCGTAGAGGGGTAGGTGCGCGTCGGCGGTAAGGAGCGGTACCCAGGCGGCTTCGACGATGTCCTCGTCCCCGGCGGCGGCCGGCTCTCCGTGGACGTAGGTCGCGCGGAAGACCGCGAAGAGGTCGTGGGACGCTGGCGATGCGTTCGCCGACGTGGACCAAGGGCCGACGTCCACGACCACGCCTGCCTCCTCCAAGGTTTCGCGGGCGGCGGCCTCTTGGAATACGGCCGGTATCGGTTCTTCCCTTCGTCGGGGCTGTTCCACCGTGGGCGTGGCCTCGCGGGGGAAGTCAAGGCCTGGGTGAGGTGGCCGGCGACGGTGAAGGCGCCCTTCGGGTCGGCGAGAAGGCCGGCCGGTTCGACCGGGCGGCGGCTGACTACGCCACGGGGACGGTGAGGCTACCCGCGCGGATGGCGTCCAGCAGCGCGTCCTTGACCTGGGGCGGCATCAGGTTCAGTGCCTCGACGGCTTCAACGGTGAGCGGGACCTCCTGGAGCAGGTACTCGCCGCGGTCGTCGCGAGCGAATTCCGGGCCGGTGCGGTCGTCGAAGTTCCAGACGACGGCGTGGGCGAGGTAGAAGTGCTCGGTCTCGCCCTTGTCGTTCTCCAGCTGGCAGAACGGGTGCAGGTCGACGGCTTTTCCGGCGATTTCCTCGCGGACCTCCCTTAGCACTGCGGCTTCCAGGTCGGCGTCCTCGGGCTCGACGCCGCCGCCGACGAGGACCTGGTACGGGGGGATGCCGGGGCGGATGCGGTTGATGACGAGCATGGTGCCGGCAGTGGTGAGCAGGATGGCGCGGACGCGCTCCTTCATGGGCTTCTCCCTGTGGTCGTTCCGCAGCTGTGTATGTGATTGCCGTGAATCGCCTCGTGGTACCCCGGGAGGCAGGACCGGCACCGCGTCCGGCGGCGCGGCCGCCGGCACCTTGGGAGTCACCCGCTCGGCGACGTCCCGGATCAAGCCGCCCGGTGTCTACGAGAACCGGGCACCAATGTGCGCCCGGCGGCCTCGGAAGGGGGCCCGCGGTGCGAAGTAGCCCATGCTAGTCCATGCCCTGATCAAGCAGTCTGAAAAGATCGAAGCTGGTCTCCCGTGGCGCCGGCGGTGCATCGTCGCTGGGGAAGTAGTGCCAGCACCCGCTCGTCAAGGCCTTGCTGCGGTCTGTGTTCAGGCGGGACTTGTCGATGGTGGTGAAGGCGGCACCGATCCTCGAGGTCTGGCGCACCGCGTCGTGCAGCAACTCGGGGTACTCCTCCCCCAGCCGGCCCAGACCCAGGCTGCGGGGATCCGAAGGATTTCCCACCCGATCTCTTCCCGGGGTAGCTGGGTTGCCGCCCTCTTGAGGGTCTGGCGGACGGTGGTGTGGGTGAACGCAGTGTCGTCGTCCTTGTTCTTCACCTCGACGGGCACGCGGGCCCGGTTGCCGGGAACTTGACAACGACGTCAAACTCTTCCCCCTTTGTGCCTTTTGATTTGTTTCGCGTCACGGTGGCGGGCACGTGCAAGAGGGCCGACAGCACGTCCCCCTCGTACAACGCGGAGGCGATGTCGTTGGTGCGGGCGTGATCGAGGAAGTCCTGGAACCAGGAGAAGCTCTGGAACTCGTAGACCCGTCGTGCCAGCTCGCGTCTGCGATGAGCGGGCAGAACCCACCGCAGATCCTGCCCGCTGCGCGTATCGGCCTGTGCGAACCTCTTCGCCACCCACTCGGGCCCGAAGAAGGTTTCCAGCATGGCCTCCGCCAGGATGTCGGTCACCATCCCGGGGCGGCCCTGCGTGAACGGATCCCCCAGCATCGTCTGGACTCGTTCAGAGACGATCTGGTCGTAGGCCGCCCACTGGGCGTCCGCGTTGGTGTCTTCCGGGTGCAGGTGAGACCGGCGCGACGTCACGAAGTCGTTGAAGCTGGGGATCGGCGTCATACGGCGTCCCCGTCCGACAAAGCCCCCACCCTGCCCCTGCCTCTCGGTCCCACGTCGGACAGGAACGTAGCGGTCGTTCAACTTCCTTGGCGATCAGGCCATGTCAGGGCGTGCGAGGGTTGGTGGCCGGCAACGCGAACCGCCTTGGCGACACGCTGCCCGGTCGCTTCGCTCGAACCGCGGTGCCACCTCCCCCGCTGCGCCGCACTGCCGTCCTCACGCGCCTGGGCCCGCGCCTGTCGATCCGGCCGCCAGCCGCGCCTACGTCCGGATCCTGGCCGCGCCCGAACAGGCCCGCAGGCTTTTCGACTGGGGCGAAGCTGTCGCCGAGCAGCTCGCCGCACTCCACCAGGTCCGCTCCCGGCTCGGCGTCACCCGAGCCGCCCGACAGTCCGTCACCGAACCGGCAAATGACGTTCTGACCATCTGACAGCCCGCGCTTGCGCCTGCTGCGGCAGCCGAAGGGTGGCGGGGCGCATGTGCGCTGTGTCCCCGATCGTGAGGTCAGAGCGCGCGGGTCAGCCTCGTCCGTCCAGCGGTGCCGCCTACTGAGGCTTTCCCGGACACGACTGGCTCGCCACCATCCGCCTCCCGCCCTGCGCACCCGACCTGACTCCCGTCGAGGCCGTCAGGTCACTCGTCCGCAGGGCGATGGCCAACACCGCCTTCGGCACACCGGACGACCTCGACCGTGTCCTCCAGCGCGAGTTACGCAGAATCCGACTCCGGCCTCACCTGATCGACGGCTGCCTCACCGCCATCGGCCTGACCCTCAGCACCACCGACCCCACCCTGAAAACCTCAGTGACGATGAATCTCGGGCTCGGGTCACCAGGTGCGCCGCGCCTCGCGTCCGTGTCGCGAGCCCGGCGAGTGCCGCATCATGGCGTGCCTGGACTTCCGCACGTTGAGGTTCGCGTGCGTGAGCCGGGAAGCCGGGAGATGTCCTCGTCCCGGATCTCGTGGCCCTCGGCGCGGAGCCGGGCGAGCGGCCAGCCGGCTCGGCGGAACCTGCGACAACCGCACAACCTTTATCTGTGTCAACTCATGACAGTGGTTCCTCGCGGTCGGGCTCGGCGGCGTAGGACGTGAGGCGATCGGCGAACGCGATGACGAGGTCGCGGAGTTCATCGGGGCGCTCGATGACGAACGGCCGGTCGAGTGAGGCGAGTACCGGGGGCAACCAGTCGAGCCGCTCCGCCCGCAGCTCGACGCGCAGCCAGCGCTCGGTGGTGCGGTCCTCACCGACCGCGGACTCGTGCTCCTCCAGGCTCGCGACGCTCGCCGGAAGGCGGGTGCGGATCTGCTCGACTGTCCCGTGGATCCGCAAGGTCACCTCGTGCTGGTACTCGGCCGTGGCGAACCCTGACAACACGCGCTGTTCCGGACCGGGACCCACTGGCGCTTCGAATGAGCCGGGCAGGGTCCGCGCGTCTGTGATGCGATCGAGCCGGAAGGTTCGGTCCTCGCCGATCCGGGCGTCCTTGCCCGTGACGTACCACCGGCCCGAATGGGCGACGATCCCGTACGCGTGCAGCGTGCGTTCGGTGCGCCGTCCGTCACGGTCGGTGTAGCGGATCGAGACCGGTCGGTGGTGGCGCACCGCATCGGCGATCGTGAGCAGGACCCCGGCGTCCGGGGTGTCGAACTCGCCGGGCTGCTCCGTGAAGGCGAGAGCTTCCAGGAGTGTGTCGAGCCGGCGGGCGATGTGCTTGGGCAGCACCCGCCGGATCTTCGCCGATGCCGTCTCGCCTGCCGTGCGCACCGTCGTCGTCAACCCTGCTCGGCGGCCCGCGACCAGGCCGAGCACCACGGCCAGCGCCTCGTCGTCGCTGAGCATGAGCGGAGGCAGGCGGTACCCGGGCCCCATCCGGTACCCGCCGTAGCGGCCGCGCACCGATTCCACGGGCACGTCGAGGTCGATCAGTTGGTCCACGTACCGGCGCACGGTGCGCCCTTCGACGCCGAGCCGGTCGGCGAGTTCGGCCACCGTCCGGGTGCCGCCCGACTGCAGCAGCTCCAGGAGTGTCAGCACGCGGCCGGTCGGTCTAGGCATGTTGGCAGCCTATGCGAATACAGGACCGATTCTGTCCACTATTTCTCCTAGCCTGCGACGAGCGAGCACGCCTCCAGCACAGCCAAGGAGATTCCCATGGACTTCGTCTCGATCCGCATCATCACCAGCGACGTCGCACGCCTCGTCGACTTCTACGAGCGAGCCACAGGGGCGCGGGCGGCGTGGGCCACCGAGGACTTCGCCGAACTCCGGACCGCGGGCGCCACCCTCGCGATCGCCGGCACCCGCACCGTCCCGCTGTTCGCCCCGGGATCTGCCCGCCCTGCGGACAATCACAGCGTGATCACCGAGTTCCTCGTCGACGACGTGGACCGCGTTCACCAGAACCTGACCGGCTTCGTCACCGATTTCGTCACCGAGCCCACCACAATGCCCTGGGGCAACCGGTCGCTGCTGTTCCGCGACCCCGACGGCAACCTCGTCAACTTCTTCACCCCCGTCACCCCGGCGGCCATAGAGAAGTTCACACGCTGACGCCACGCACAGCCGCACACTCGGGAGCCCTGGTATTCCGGGGCTCCCGGTGAACGCGGCCGCCGAGTAGAGGAGCGCCACCAGCAGGTGACGTCGGAACGCACCGCTGACCCCCGAAGGACGTCTGCGCTCGTGTCTGCGGGTCGACGCCGGGCGTCCGATCGCGCACGTCGCTGCGGGAGGCGGGATCTCCCGCCGCTGCCTGGCGAAGTGGTACGCCCGCTGGTACACGCGGAAAGCGCGGGTCCACTCGACCAGAAGGGCGATCTCCTGCTGCAGGCCGGCCGGCCCGGCCCGGTTGAGGTGTCTCCACTCCACGTCCATGGAAATGGCGCTGCGGGCGGCGGCGATCAAGGCCCTCGGCCTGGCGGCCGGCGCCGCACGCCGCGTACCAGGCGCGGATGTACGCGTCGGAAGGCAGGGCCAGAGTGTTCCCGATCCGGGAGGTCTTCGCCGGGTGCCAGCCGCACACGAGGGACAGCTGGTGACCGGCCAGGCCCGCGTCCAGGCACGGGTGCCGCAGGCACCTGGCGAGCGCGCTGCGGGCGGCTTGGGCACGACGCGCTTTCACACGGCCGTGCAGGCCGAGGCGCACAGCACGGCGGCGGGCCGGATCGCCGGACATCCCACCGCCGGTTCAGGGGCCTGTCAAAGCTGTTGTGAAGCGCGTGAGGAAGCAGGGCTCATTTCTTGCAGGGGAACGTCACCTGCTCACTGCGGACGCTCTTCTTCTGGTCCGGCAGGTGGAGCGTGACGTACCCGGTGACCACCTTGGCGTTCCTGGGCGCCGGCATGTCCACGACCTGAAGGGCGACCTTGGTGGACGTGCCCGCGCCGAAGGCGAAGGATCCCGGGGAGACCTGGGCGCGGCCGGCGTTCACGGTCCAGTGGTAGCGGACCGTGCCCGGCCCGGTCGCCGTGACCTTCCCGTCGAAGGCCATGGCCACGGGAGTGCCGTTGCACTCGACGGTCTCCCCCGGCTTCAGCAGGGTGACCACTTCGACTTTGGTGACCTTCACCGGCTGCTTGACCCCGCTCGTCCCGGCGGCTGCGGCCTGCGCCACGTGGGCGGGGGCGAGGGCCACCGAGGAGGCGAGGAGCGGGGCTGCGAGGAGCATGAGGTGTCGACGCCGCATCGTGCTGCCTTACGAGTGAGGAAAGCCCCCGATCTCGGTCCCAGGATATCGGCGACCCGCCCGGGCGGCCCGGCAGCCGACAGTCAGCCCCGCGAAGGAATCGCCGCTCTCGACACGGGTGCCTCACCGCGCTCCACGCCACCGACACGCCACAGCAAGAAGTCGAGGGCGACACCGAATCGCCGAAGTCCGGTAGGTGCCGGTGAGCGCCCCGCTGGAGGTGCTGTCCTCGAGCCGCGCCTCCAGCAGGAGACTCTCACCGCCGGAAGGGACAGCACCGACCTGGGAAAGCCGTCGGAGTCCCGCGGCCGACGAGCCTGCACGGATGATGATCGACGTGGGGTGCTCGCGACCCCCACCGGCCCCTCGCCCCGGTCGGCGAGCTGCTGGAGCGTGCGAAGGGCTATCGGGTTGCCCGGGTGATCCAGTCCAGGTACTCGGCAGGCCGACGTCGATCGTGAACGCGATGACCTCTGGCGAGTCGTACGGATGGTTGTCCACCAGGTGCTTCTCCTGTACCTCGCGCCGGTCACCGGTCGTGCGGAACGCCACCTGATACTCAGTGCCCTCGCAGGCCTGCCCGAGGTGCCGGTACGTCGTCTCGATGGGCACGTCTCCTGCCCGGAAGCAGCCAGGCCAGCCTCCACCGCCGAGCGCGACAGCTTCCGGGCAGCGTCTGTTTGTCCACGGTCGTGATCACGACCAAGAAGTCAGCCATGACCGGGAAGACGGTCGTCCGGTGGCCGTCGACGAAGGCGGCCGGTTCGTGGGGGTGGGCGCCGTCGCGCCGGTGATGTCCAGGAAATCGGAGGCGCCACTGCCCGCGCGTCCCATACCCTCGGCCCGCACCGACCCGTCGGACATCATCAAGGACTTTGTGAATCACTTCGATCTTCTCGCCAAGGCCCCCTCGATCGCGGCCGGCATGGCCGCCGCCGATCACAGCCCGGACAGCCAGCTGTCCCAGACCCGCCACCGCGCCGCTCTCGTGGCGAGCTGGCACATCGCACCCGGCTCAACCGTCCTCGAGCTGGGCTGCGGCCAGGGCGACATGACCGCCGTCCTCGCAGAAGCGGTGGGACCCGAGGGACGCGTGGTGGCCGTTGACGTCGCCGCAGCCTCCTACGGAGCGCCGGTCACGCTCGGAGAATCGGCAGCCCGGCTCGCCGCGGGCCCACTCGGGCCACGCATCGACTTCCGCTTCGGCACCGACGTACTCGACCCGTCGGTCGACTTCCCCGAAAGCACCTTCGACCACGTGGTGCTAGCCCATTGCTCCTGGTACTTCGCCTCGCTCGGACAACTACGTGACACGCTGGCCCGGGTACGGCCGTGGGCGCGGCGACTGTGGTTCACCGAGTGGGACCTGACCCCTACCTCCGACGACCAGCTGGCGCACCTGCTCGCCGTTCTGATCCAGGGGCAGACCGAGGCTGCGGGATTGCACGGCGAGGGCAACGTCCGCACACCTTTCTCCCGTGACGGCCTGCTGCGGCTCCTGCCCGAGGCCGGCTGGGCAGTCGACGGCAGCGAGCCGGTCGATACCGGAGAGCTGCAGGACGGCGACTGGGAAATCGCAGCCTGCCTCGACCTGGTGGGAAGCGACGGGCCTCTGGCCGCGCTGCCCGCGCCGGTGCGACAGCTCGTCCTGAGTCAGGCCGACGTTCTCCGGGCCGTTGCCAAGCCACGCGGCAACCGCGCGCTCCCCGCGTATTCAGTCACCGCGCACTGACGGACGACCCCAGCAGCCGACCCGGTCAGAGTCCATCGAGATCAGCCAACCTTCACCCGCCCCCAAGCCGGGAACGTGGAGGTGCCGGGCGAACCCTTGGCCAAACGGAGGTGCTGTAATCAAGGTCCGGCCGAGCGTGTACGACCTCACTGTCTCCATCGGTGACATGGGACAAGAGGATGGGTAAGGGGCGTCAGCCGTCGGTCGGCGCCGGTTTCCTCGGACAGCTGGGGGTGGCCCTCTACCGAGTGAGACACCTTCTCATCACGCCGGTCCGCATGGAGCTGGGCGAGGAATTCGGCCGGGGCACCGGGTGAGAAAGACCCCACCCCGCCCCGGGGCCCGAGCGGTCCCGGGGCACAGGGCGAGATAGCGGTCGGCTGACAGCCTGGCGCACTCCGGCAGCGGGCGTACTGATCGTCCACGCCATGTCCCGCCCCGACGCCTCGACCCTGGCCGTCTTCGGCACCGGCGAACAAGCCCGTCCCCAGGCCACCCAATCGGCCGAACTCCGTGCCCGCCGCAGCACCGCTTCCTGATCCACACGACAGGATGCAGGTCCGGCGGGTGGGCGCCCGGTTCCAAGACCGGGGCGACCAGGCGTACGGCACGGCGGGACGCGGCCCGGCCGACCGAGGCCCGGCCGGGCAACTCATCGGCCCACTGGTCGCCGAGAAGTGATGCCGGACAACGCGGGTGTCGCGAATGAATGGCTCAATGAGCATGCGTAAATGGCTAGTTGAGGTCCATGTGGTCATGTCTTGGATCACATATGTTGCGTGGTCATGACATTCTTGTGACCGTCCTCCTAGGCTCTGTGCCACATCGACACACCCCTGGGGGAAACATGAACAAGTTGCGTGCGGTCCTGACAACTCTGGCGGTCGCCGCCGGTCTGCTGGTCCTGTCGCCGACGGCTCCGGCTCAGGCTGCGGCGATGGTTTCAGGCTCTTCTGTGTGCAGCGGAAGCCTTGTCGACTACCAGCAGATGGGCACCTACCACAAGGTTGAGGTCTACTGGAACAGCTCGACCCAGAAGAACTGTGCCGTCCTGCTCTCGAGCTACGGCACCAAGCACTCGATGCACGTCTCCATCCAGCGCTGCAAGGAGACCAACCCCTCGACGTACTGCACGCCCGACCTTGCTGCGGGCGCGTACGCCGAGAACGCCGGCAACTTCGGCGAGTACGCCGGGCCCGTCACCGTATACACCGGGAACAAGTGCATCCGCGTCTTCGCATACGCCACGATCGGCAGCAACAGCTGGGGAGCCGACTCCGGCAGCATGCGGGGCGGCAAGCAGGCGGCGTTCTGCTAATAGCCGTACGGTTTGAGTGAGGGGGGCCGGTTTACCCGGCCCCCCCTTTTTTGATCTGCTGCGGGGCATCGGGGCGATGACACGGGATGGTCCGGCCCTTGATGATTCTGTGCGCGGTGCTTCGGACGATCACCTGTGCCTGGGCACTGAAAGCGGACAGCGGGCACACACGCCGCTCCCGGCGCACGAGGGCTTCGGCCCAGCAACACCGCACGGCAGCATGCCCGCGACAACTTGGGGGGCAAGGCTTTCGTGCAGGCGAGGCCCGGAAGACGTAGTCGAGACCGCATGACCGCTGTCCGGCGAACGCGCAGGAGGCGACGACAGCAGCCCAGGACTTCGTGACAACCGGAGACAGCGCCCAGGATCCGGACGAGGGCGGCCACTCCGATCCCGGGTCCGGGCGGAGGATGCAGGCGCGTTTCTGCGGTGAACCCGCGAACCCGCTCCCCCAGCGGGGTGAGGCGCCTCGACCCGGCCTGCCCGCGGCGGACCCACTTGTGGGCATTGGGCCTCGATGTGCCCATCTCGGCCGCCACATGTGCGACCGGGCGGCCCGTGAGGACTCGTTCGAGCAGGATCCGCCTGGCGTGCACGGTCAGGCGGGCATGACGCCGTGACACGAAGACCTCCGGCGCCGTGCAGTCCTGGACACCTCCACCGCGCCGGAGGTCTTCGCCATGATCAAGACCTGGATCCGTCAGCAACGCTCGCGATCAATACATCCAGGCCGTCCCTTTCGGATCGGCCGGCTGGACTCGCGGACGGAGACGGCCCCGGCCCGGCTCCGGACGTGTCCGGCCGTCGGGCCTCCGTGGTGAGGGTGAAGGAGCCGAAGGTGCCCTTCCCGCGAAGAACGACGGACTCCGGGCACACCCGCTGCGACGCACCTGGCACCGCCCGCGCGGACCGGCGCGGCCCGGCCGCCGTGCCGTTCGCCGCAGCCGTGACGGCCACTCACCATCTGCACGGCCGAGCGCCGTTGTCAGTGGTGACGGCTATGTTCGCAGTGTTGCAAGGGGCCGTTTCCGACAGGAGTGGATGATGTCCGAGAGCAGTGTTCAGCCCACGCTGAGGGTGGTGCTGGCCGACGTGAACGAGCACGTGGTGCAGGCGTGGCGGGCGGCGTTCGCGGACACCCCCGGCATCCAGATCCGCAGAGGCTCGATCCTCGACGAGGACGTCGACGCCTGGGTCACCCCCACGAACTCCCGGGGCCGGATGGACGGCGGCGTCGACGCCGCCATCAAGCGCCACCTCGGATCCGGCATCCAGGTACGGGTACAGCGCGCGATCCGAGACCGGTTCGCCGGAGTCCTCCCGGTGGGCAGCGCGGTCTGCGTCCCATCGGGCGCGACCGTCCCCCGGTACCTGATATCGACGCCGACCATGGTGCAGTCCTCGCAGAACGTGAGCGCCACCATGAACGTGGCACTGGCCTGCGCCGCCGCGTTCCAGGCCGTTCACCGGCAGAACCGGCTGGTGCCGGGCAGTATCCGCTCCGTGGCCCTGGTCGGGATGGGAGCGCAGACCGGCCGGGTCCCGGCCCGGGTGTGCGCCAACCTCATGTGGACCGGCTACACCCTCTTCCACGAGCACTGGTTCCAGGACGACGACGAGTTGCGCGCCACGATCCTCGCGCAGCTGAACGGCATCGAGAACGCTCCCGTCGAGGAGCGGGTACGCATCGTGCCGCCGAAGCCCGACGAGCCCGTCCCTGCCGGCTGCCCGGCCGGCCACCTCCCTTCCCCCACCAAGACGAACGAGAGCTCCTCTCCTGTGACCGACGCGAACGACCCCCTGGCCCTCACCGAACTCTTCGACGGCGGCGGCGATCCCTGGCTTCCGCTCCTGAAGCCGGTCATCGAGGCGCTGCCGGACGCCCCCCGGTTCATCGGGAAGGGCCGCAGCCCCGAGGTCGTCCCGGTGCGCGAGCTGACCTTCCAGGCGCTCAAGCCCAACCCGCCGCACAAGTGGAAGGTTGTCGCCTTCGGCCAGAATCCCTACCCGCGGCCGGAGAGCGCGACCGGCATAGCCATGTTCGACAACACCTTCAGTGACTGGAAGGACAGCCAGTTCGGCCGGGTCGTCAGCATCCGCTGCCTCATCAAGGCGGCGGCGATGTGGAAGTACGGCATAGCCAAGAAGACGCCCATCTCCGAGGTGCGCGCGTTGTTGAAGGAGCGGGACACCGTCCAGCCGCCGGAGTGGTTCCAGGCGATGCTCACGCAGGGCGTGCTGCTGCTGAACGCCTCCCTCACCGCCAGCGGCGACGGGGCGATGGGTGCCGACCAGCACACGGCGTTCTGGCGGCCCGTCGCCGAACGCATCGTCGAGGAGATCCTCAAGGCCAAGCAGGAGGCCGACGAGGAGGACCGCGGGATCGTGTTCGCCTGGTGGGGGGCGCACGCCCGCAACCTCAAGCGGGTCGTCCTGCGACTGCAGGAGAAGTACCCGGACGTCGAGGTCCGGCACATCGACCACGCGAACCCGGCGGCGCAGGGCGACATCTTCTGCGAGGGCGACCACTTCGCCCTGGTGAACGAAGCCCTCGCGTCGCTGGGCGCCGACCCGGTCGACTGGCTGCCGAGCAAGGGGTGGGATCAGGGGACGGCCGGCGCGGACGCGGGAGTCGCCGCACGCATGGGCGCCTTCATCGAGTCGACGATGAACCTGCACCAGCTGTACCTGGAGCGGCTCACCAGCGTCAAGGACGAGGGCCTGGTCCTCCCCGCGATCACCGGCGTGTTCGACACCCAGCTGATGGATTTCCAGGAAGCCGTCGCACCCGTCGCCCGGACGCTGGTCGGGCTCGCCGGACACATCGACCGCTCACACGAGTTCGGCAAGCGGCGAGCGGACGAGACGTCCGCCGGCCTGTCAGCCGACGCGATCGCCGCGCTCCACCTCTACACCTGCGAGTCCGCCTTCTACCGCGAGATCAACGCCGTCCTGCGCTCCCCGGACCGCACCAGGATCACGCCCTACCTCCCGTACCTGCGGCTGCTGTTCTCGGCGGTCTCCGGGCTGCCCGCGCACACGCAGCCACTGTGGCGCGGCGTGTCGCTGGACCTGCGGGCGCAGTACCCGGTGGGCCGGACGGTCACCTGGTGGGGCGTCTCCTCGTGCACCTCCCAGCTGCAGGTGGCTCGGTCCTTCCTGGGCAGCCGCGGCAAGCGCACGCTCTTCGAGGTGACCCCCGCCAGGGCGGTCGGGATCAAGAGGTTCTCCGCGTTCACGGGAGAGGAGGAGTACATCCTCGCGCCGGGCACGCAGCTCAAGGTGACGGACGTCAGGAGCGAGCGCAGCGGTCTGCACACGGTCAGTCTGACCGAGGTCGACGAAGCTCCCATGGTGTCCTGACCCCCGCTCCGGACGAGCCGGTCAACGGCCGTCCGGTGTGGTCGCAGGGGCGTGGCGCACGGCCGGGCGGGGCAGCTCGGTAGTTCCGGCTTCCGGGGTCGCGTCCGGCCCCGACGGGGTCGGGGCTGCCCGGCTGGGCCGGGGTGGTGCTGGCACCACCCCCGATACGGGCACTGGGGGGATCGTCCGGTGGGCCGGGTTCTCGGAGGATCGGGGTGTACGAATCGCTCCGACCGGGGGACAACTCACATGCACCTCTTCAAGAAGCCCGCACGGTGGGCGACGGCCGCCGCGTGCGGGCTGCTCGCTTTCGCCGCCCTGCCCGCCCCGCCGGCGAGCGCCGCCGGGGCGAAGGGCGGCGCGCCGGCCGTGCCCGCACGGTACGCGCAGCAGCGACTCGACTGGCAGCCGTGCCAGTCCGGTGCGCTGGAGTGCGCCTCCATGACGGTGCCGCGCGACTGGTACCACCCGGGCACGGGGGCGGACCTGACCGTCGCGGTGTCCCGGCACCGGGCCGCGGACCCCGCCGCGCGGCGGGGCACGCTGATGATGGCGGCCGGCGGTCCGGGCGCCTCGGGGCTGGGCCGGCCGGCGGGGCTGGCTGCGTACTCGCCCAAGCTGGCGGCCGCGTACGACGTCGTCGGCTTCGACCAGCGCGGGGTCGGGGCCAGCACACAGGTGCTCTGCTCCGACCAGGACGCGGTGGACGCCCTGTTCACCAGCGGCGACCTGCGCGACCGCTCTCGCCGGGCGGTGGACGCCACCGTGGACCGGGCGCGGAACTTCGTACGGGACTGCGAGCGGCGGTCGGGCGATCTGCTCCCGTACATCACCACCGACCAGGCCGTGCACGACATGGACCTGTTCCGGGCGCTGCTCGGCGAGTCGAAGGTGTCCTACTACGGACCTTCGTACGCCACCTTTCTCGGCGCCTACTACGCAACCGAGTTCCCGCGCCGGGTCGACCGGGTGGTGCTCGACAGCAACGTAGGTTTCACGGGCAGTTGGGAGAAGTTCCTGACGGGCCAGCCGATGAGCTTCCAACGCCGGTTCGAACAGGACTTCCTGCCCTGGCTCGCCGCGAACGACGCGACGTACCACCGGGGCCGGACCGCCGAGGAGGCCAAGGCCTCGTACGAGCGGCTGCGGCGCGCGCTGGGCGAGCACCCGCTGGACCTGGAGGGGACGACGGTCACCCCCAACCACCTCGACGCCGCCGCCACTTCCATCATCTACAGCGGCGACCGCTTCCCCGATCTGGCGATGCTGCTCGATGTCCTGGAACACCCGGAGGCGGCTCCGCCGGCCGCCCGCAAGACCCTGGCCGAAAAGCTGAAGCATCCGCTGGGGGCGCAGTTCGCGGCGGACTTCTTCTCCGTCGTCTGCCAGGACACCCCGTGGAACCACGACAGCGACTTCTGGGTCCGCCGCAGCGCGGCCGACAGCGCCGCGTACCCGATGATCGGGGCCCGTGAGCTGACCTTCGCCTCGGTCTGCGCCGCCTGGCCGCGCTCCCGGGCACCCAGGGTGCAGGTCACCGGGCGGGGGCTACCGCCGATCATGATGCTCAACTCGCTCCACGACCCGGCCACTTACTACGAGGGCGCGCTGCGGGCCCACCAGGGGACGGCCGGATCCCGGCTGATCACCGTCGGCGGCGGCGACCACGGCGTCTACCAGTCGCACAACCCCTGCGTGGACGCGTACGTCGAGGGCTTCCTCGTCGACGGCCGGATGCCGACCGAAGATGCCTCGTGCGAGGGCAAGCCGCTTCCCGACCCGGCCTCCGGCCGGTAGGTCGTCTCTTTCGGATCTTGCCGGTCAAGCCCGCGTCGTCCGGTGCCGTGCATCGGTGCGGTCACGCGGTGTCAGCGGATTGGGGCGCGCACGGAGGCGTGTGAGGATCCGCCCGTGGAATGCGATGTGTGTGGACAGGCGATGTGTCGGCTTCCTGGATTCCGCACAGCGCCCTGTCAAAGATGCCGAAGGCATGGGATATAAAACTGCCGGACGTTGGTTACACATGGGTCTCCGAATCGACGGAGGTCTGTCATGCCCCCTTCGCTGCAACAGCAGCAGGACCGTCAGGCCCAGCATCGCCTGGCGGTCCTGCGACACGCCGAGGAAGTCACCGGGAACGTCGCGTTGACCTACCGCTATTACGGCATCAGCCGTACCTGCTTCTACAAGTGGCTGCACCGATACCAGGACGAGGGCCCCGAGGGGTTGCGGGATCGCTCCAGCAAGCCCCACCACTGCCCCCACGCCACCGAGGCGGACATCGTCAACAAGATCGTCTACCTTCGGCAGCGCTATCACTTCGGCCCGATGAAGATCAAGATGTATCTCAAGCGGTAACACGACATCGACATCGCCTGCTCCGCCGTCTACCGCATCCTCAAGAAGCTCGGGCTGAGCCGGCTGCCGGCCTCCCAGCGCTACAAACGGCACGGGACACGCTACACCCGCTATGAGAAACAGCAGCCCGGCAACCGCGTCCAGATCGACGTAAAATTCATCGAACCGATCGGCCTCCCGCAACAGGCCTCAGCCGCGGCGCCGGTCCCCACAACCCTGCGCATGCGCCGGCGGCGCGCGAAGTACTACCAGTTCACCGCCATCGACGACTGCACCCGGCGTCGGGTCCTGCGGATCTATCCACGATGTGACCAGAAGACCGCCGTGCAGTTCCTCGACTACGTCCTGGAGCGCCTGCCGTTCCGCGTCGAGGTGATCCAGACCGACAACGGAGCGGAGTTCCAGTCCGCCTTCCACTGGAACGTCCTCGACAAGGGCATCGCCCACACCTACATCAAACCGGCATCACCGCAGCTCAACGGCAAGGTCGAACGCTCCCACCGCATCGATGCCGAGGAGTTCTACCGCATGCTCGACGGCATCGTCATCGAATCGGTAGTGCTGTCCGTACGCCGTCGGGGCAGGCCGCCGCAGGTGGTCACTTACATCTGATCGCCGCCCGAGCGAGGAGATGGTCACGCCGCCCTGTCCCGGTGGGCAGCGGGACGGGGCTCGCTCGTGGCCCCCAGACCTACACCGATCGCTGCGAACCCGGGCCCGTTGGGGAACGCACCCAGCTGCGGATCGCTCTGGACCAGGTACTGACAGGACGTGCGGACGGACCTCTCGTTTCGGCGTTCGAGCACATCAGCCCGGATCTGGGTGAGTACGGAGGTCAGCTGCACCAGGTTCGGGCCTACGACAGGTTCATCGCTCTGATACGGGCGGAGATTCCGAGAGGGCCCCGGGACACGCACGGCTGGACGGCTGCGCGAGGAGTGTTCGGCGCGGAGCCCGATTCCGCGGGTGCCCGCTGAACCTCGGGGGCTCGGGCGAGGCTGCCGGACGTCGTCCGGCTTGGCCGGTGCGGCTAGCGGATGTGAGGCGTCGGGTCGGGCGCGGTGCTGCGGAGGTGGGCGAGCGCCTCGCTCGGCGTGAGATTGCTGCGGTCCTTGTCCGCGTCCCAGAGGCGCATGGTCTCGGCCGCGGCATGAGCGAGGTGCGGTGGTAGATGAGCCGCTTCCAGCGTTTCGGCGACTTCGCGCATCTCCGGGCCCCAGCGCCAGGCCCGGGCGGCCACGCTGGGAATGTATTCGCGGTCGGCGAGGATGGCTCCGGGCATGGTGCGGGCCTCGTCGGTCAGCAGATCGCCGACGCCATGGTCGTCCGCCAGGGCGTGGGCGACGGCCGCCAGGGTGCGGGCCGCCTTCTGATAGCCGCCGAAGGCCATCTTCAGGGCCGAGGCGGCCCCGGCGCGGGGGCCCGCGTTGCGGACCTTCACCGCGGTGCCGTCGAAGATGCCGCGCACGAGCTCCTGGTGTTCTTCGGCGCCGGCCAGGTAGAACCGGGCCTCTTCCCCGTTCGCAGGGGGCGGTCCGATGATCGCGCCGTCCAGGACGAAGCTGGGGCCGAGCAGCGAGCTGATGGCGTCCAGGCGTGCGGGGCTGATGGCGTTGGCCTCGATGTAGAGGCCTGCGTATCCGTGCGCGGCGACGGAGCGGGCCACGTCTTCGGCGGCATGTGGCGGGCAGACCGACAGGACGATCTCGCTCTCACCCAGTGCGCCCACGAGGTCGGGGTATTCGGTCAGGCCGGCCTTGGCGGCGCGCTCGTGGGTCGCGGGGCTGCGGCCCTCCGATACCCACAGGACCGTGTGATCGTTGGCGACGGCCCAGGAGGCAAGTGGTGCTCCCATCGATCCCGGGTGCAGCAGCGTGATGGTCGTCAACGGGTTCCTCCGTGCGGCAGGGACAGTGAGTCGTGCTGATGGTGGTCGGCGAGGGCTTCGCGCAGGCCGATGCCGGTGGGGCTCGTGGCTGCCGGGTGTGCGCTGCAGGTGGCCCAGGCGCTTGCGGACACTCTCCGTGCCGCGTCGGGCGTGGACTTGGGGGATGTCGTGGACCTGGTACGCGGCACCTTCCACGTCTCCGCGGCCGAGGCGGGCCAGGGACAGGTCGAGGCGGGCGAGGGACATCTCCCCGAGGCGGCGCTGCTCGGGGGGCGCGCTCTCGAACAGTTCGACGGCTTCGTCGGCTGCGGCTTCGGCGTCGCTGAGGTGCTCATTGCCTCCGAGCCACAGGTGGGTGCTGCTGGCGTAGAAGAGCTGCTTCTCCCGAGGGAAGCCCATCATGCCGCCGGGGAGGTCATCCGCGTCCCTGAGCCGCTCGCGCATGGCGTCGGCTTCCAGCAGGGCTGCCAGTGCGACGGTGGGCTGGTTGAGCTGGCCGAGCGCGCGGGCCCTGATGCTGGCGAGGCGGATGTGGGCGTCCCTTCCTCGGGGACCAGCCCGCGGCCGGCCTCCGCCAGGCGGACGGCGTCTGCGGGACGGCCGTCCCAGTACGCGATCAGGGCCTGCAGTCCACGGACCCAGACGCGCAGGCCGTTGTGACCGGCGAGTTCGCCGCACATGTGGGCGGTGCGGGCCTGGGTCTCCGCGGCCGAGTACCTGCCCGGATCGAAGCTGGCGTTGGCCAGGACCCCGCAGAAGACACCCGCCGCCATGTAAAGGTCGCGGGTCTGGCTGGGGGTCTGTCGGCCCTCCAGCTTCTCGAAGACCCGGTCGCGCAGGGCCCGTACCTCTTCGACCAAGGGGCCTACGGGCCGGTTGGGGTAGGTGGTGACGATCCGCCGGAGGTCGGCCTCCAGCTGTTCCATGGTGTGAGGTCCGACGTTGCTGGCCTCGACACGGGCCGCGAAGTCGGCGGATTCCTCGGCTGCTGCCGTCACGGCGTCCTCCATCGCGGCCGGTTGTTCCGGACCGCATTCTCCAGTACGGACTGCTGCGGCGGCTTCTTCGGCTGCTCCGGCCGGCGCGAAGAGCATCTCCACACCGAAGGGCCTGAAGAGGTGGGCCAGCACTCGCCGCGCCTCACGACGGGGCAGAGTTCGCACATCGTTGTGGGCCCACCGCACGAACTGGCGCTTCTCGATGGTGACCGTGGCCAGGGCTGTCGGCCCCTCCAGCGCGTCGCCGCCTGTTCGAAGCGGGGCAGGAACCGGTCGTAGTCCTGCCAACCGCGTTCGGCGATCAGCTTTTGAAACAGCGTCCGCTCGGAATCGTCCCGCCCACCTCTTCCGGCCGGCCCGGCATCTGCCGGACACCATCACGCTAGGCCAGCAACTCGGCTTTCAGACAGCCCCTTTGGCCTCGGACTCACCCAGGCGACCAACATGACACGGCCGTGTCCGAACACGACCCGACATGACATCGCTAGGGCACTCGTTACGTCACACCGCGGACGCCAGACTTCGGGCCCAGCACTTCTCCCGCTCGCCGTCGAACCTGTCCAAGGTGGCATGCCAGCCGGGACAGCGCCCTGGCTTTCCCCAGCCTCCACCTCCAACATGCCCGTGGGAGTCAACGTCATGGCAGCATCCCCGCACCACCCGGCACCTCGCGGAGGCGACCCGCGCGGACTGCGCCCCCTGCCGTACAAGGGCACCCCGTCCTTAGAAGGTGCGGCATGACCGCGACCCTCCCCTCCGTCCCGCCGGTGACCGCGGACCAGGACGACGAGGCATGGCGCCGGACCCTGCACGCTCGGGTCCGGGCCTACCTGGAGCCGATTCCGGTCAGGCTGGGACAGCCGGACACCTTCGACTTGGTGGTCACGCCCTGGGTGCCCGAGTCGGAGCTGCTGCGTCAGGCGGTGCACGCGATGCAGCAACCGCACGGATGTGGCCCGATCCTGGCCGACCCCGACCACGCCCAGCTCTACTGGGCTGTCCCGCCTGGCACCGCCGCCACCTGGGCGTACCCGTTCACGGCACGCCACGGACAAGGCACCGTGCACCTCCCCGCACCTGCTTGTCACCAGGGTCCGGGCCTTCACTGGCTCTCGCCGTGGAAGCGCACCCACCTGGTGGCACCCCGCGTACTGATGGCGGCCCTCGCCGACCTGCCCCGCGCCGTCGCCGTGCACGCCGCCGAGGCCGCTCAGGCCGCCGCCAGAGCTGCCTCCGTTCCCGCGCCAAGCCAGACGGCGACATCGCCGCCTTCTTTCGGCCGGCACGCCACACAGCGGCCGACGGTCCGGCCGATCCCCTGGGGGACACGGGGAGTGCGCCGGACCAATCCCCGCTCCGCCCGCCCGCCTCCCCGCGACGGGATCACGGAGCGCCGGCAGGGCCCTCCGCACCGCGCCCCACTCCTCCCCCAGGTGCGTAGGCACCTGCCGCCAAGTACTCGGTGGAACCCACGCGCGCCCGCAGCCGGAGGCCGTTGCCCGCAGGCAGCCCGATCCTGAAAGCTGCCGCCTCGGCGCCGCTGCATCGAGCGTGGCGCCGAGGCGGTCACCACACTTCCCGGCCCAACAGGAACTCCAGGCAGATCCGGTGGGCCCGGTCCCACACGGAGCGAACCGGTGCGGGCCTGATGTCGGAGAGGAGTACGACATGACCGTGCGAACGGAAGCGCGTACGACGCACGCCGCTGGTCCGAGTGCCCGGCACAGGCGCCCGGCAGCGGCTGAGAAGAACTCCCCTGCCGGCGCCCGACAGCTCGCCAAGGCTGTTGTCGACCTGCGCCGTCATGTCCACCCCCGAAGGGCACAGGTCGGGCGCGTTCGCAGATCGCTCGCTGATCAGTAGAGGGCACAAGCACCTGCCTGTATGCCTCCGCCGGGCCTCCGCCGACCACCACCACCGACCAGGACCTTCGATGACCACGAACACCTTCTTGCCCGCCGCGGAGCTGCCGCCAACCCCGACGGACCACAGCGGAATCCGCGCACCCTACGAGATGCGGTCGCTGACCAGTGACGCCGACCGCGCGGCGGCCGCCGCGCTCGTCGAGGATCGCGCCCGCACTCTCGCCGAGCGCGGCATCACGGTTCCCCGGTACCACGCGGCCGCATTCCGGAGCCCCCAGTCGGACGCCGTCGGCCTGTACGAGGACACCGCCGGGGGCGAGGAGACCCGCCTCGCCTGCTTGCTCCTGCACCGCACGCCGGCCCCATCCCGCGGCAAGCGGACGGGCGGGCCGCGATTGGACCTCGCTCCTCTACACCGCCCCTGACCGCAAGGACAGGCTCGGCTGGCTGATCACCTTGTGGATCTCCGACTTTGCCGCGAGGGCGGGAGCGACCGGTGTGTCCGCGGAGGCGCCCTCGCAGTACAAGGGCGACGACACCGGCGGACGGCAGCTGAACCACCTCAGCTCCCTCGGCTGGCTCGTGACTGGTCGCGGGCTCAGCCGGGACGGCGAACGAGTCGCCCGCCTGCACCTGGGTGTCCAAGACCGCGAGGGCCTGGTAGCGCTCATCCACTGCACCGTCGACACCACCCTGGAGGAAGGGGTCCCGCGATGAACGCCGCAGCCGTCCCGATCACGCCCTTGTCGGCTACCTCGACTCCCTCACCGTCGTGGCCCTCACCGTGCACATCGAGGAGACCCTCGGCGTCCCCCTCAGCGACACCGACCTGTTCGGCCCCCGGTTCGCCACGATCAACGGCATGGCCGAACTGATCACGCAGCACACCCGACCCGAGTAGCCGAACCGGTCTCGAAACCTCTTCCGTCACATGCGTATCAACACCGGCGTTTCGGCCACCCCGCCCAGAAGCCGAAGCCGCGCGCCTCAAGGGTGGATGCACCCTGCACGAGGAGCCTTCCTTTCCCCTGTACGGAATCCGCTTCGTCTCAAACACATGTGTTCGACCATGCCGCCGTCCTCGTTGATCCCGACAGCGCCACCTGACCGCAACGCAGCACGGACGAGGAGGAGTTCACCTGAGCGGGTACGACCGAGCAGCCCTGCGGTGGCAGAGGTCTGCCGTCACATCTCCTGCGGCCGAAGTGGCCGGTTCCACAGGCGCCGATCCAACGTCGAGAGGTACAGAAATGCCGCCCGCCCGCTCCGAGATCCGCGACCTCCTGGACAACTACCTGGCACGGCATCCCACTGAGCACGCTCACCTGCAGCCCCTCTTGAAGGCCCTTGACCAACCCGACGAGCCAACGAGCCGTACGACGCTACCCGGGCACATCACATGCAGCGCCGTCGTGATTGACCGCAACCAGCGTGTGCTGCACATTCACCACCGTGCCAGCGGCCTGGCCCTCCCGCCCGGCGGCCACATCGACGCAGACGACCGCACGCTGCTCACCGCAGCGCTACGCGAAGTCCACGAGGAAGTAGGAATCGCCCCCAGTGACCTCTGCCTGACCCGCCAGCTCCGCGACGGCCCGATTGACATCGACGTCCACGACATCGCAGCCCGACCGGCCAAGGGCGAAACGGAACATCAGCACTACGATGTCCGATTCGCCTTCTACCTCGCCGACGGTGTTCCTCCGATCCTGTTGCAGGACGACGAAGTCTCGGGTGCTGCATGGCTCGCCTTCGACCAGGTCACCTCCCCGACGCTGCGCACCAAGCTCATGGCGTCCGGGCTCGACGGCCGCCCCGAGCCGATGAACGCCTCCGCGCTGCTCCATGACGGCAGCGGGCGATATCTGCTGCAGTTGCGCGACAACTATCCGGACATCTGGGAGCCGGGATCGTTCGCGCTTCTGGGAGGCGGCTGCGAACCCCGTGACCGGTCCCTGGAGGACACCGTCCGCCGCGAGCTCGCCGAAGAGGTACCTGGCCTGCAGATCGGGGAGCTGGAGCCGTACGCGGTGGAGGTCGCGACCGGCCTCGACGGACTCGCCGTCCCCATCCAGGTCTTCGCCGGCCAGTGGCGCGGCCACCCTGACACCCTCGATCTCCGGGAAGGCGTCCTGCTCCGCTGGTTCACCGCGGACGAACTACCCCGGCTGCGGCTGAGCCCGTCCACGAGCGAGCTCATCCGCAGCCATGCCGCGCGCGAGGCAGCCACCAGCCCGTGCCCGGCGCACCAGTCCCATGCGGCCGTGCCGATCGTCCTGGGCGTCCACCTCTACCTGGAGGACGAGCAGGGCCGCGTGCTGCTCGGGCTGCGCCACCCCGACTCCGCCTTCGCCGGTAACACGTGGCACTTCCCTGCGGGTCACTGCGCGCAGGAGTCGGCGATTGCGTGCCTCCTCCGGGAGACCCTCGAAGAGACCGGCCTGGTCATCGACCCCGCGGACGTCGAGTACGCGCATACGGTCCATCTGGTCGACTCGCCCGGTGCCAGGCCGTGGATCGGTCTTGTGTTCCGGGCCCGCCGGTGGACAGGCGCCTTGGAGGTCCGCGAGCCGAACAAGTACCTGGCCTGGCAGTGGTGGCATCCGGACGAGCTTCCCGAGCGGATCGTCGCCTACACCCGGGCTGCCGTCGAGGGGGTCACGGCCGGGCGCCTGTATACGGAGATGGGCTGGTGAGGGCGGCCAAGACACCCGGCGCATCCGCCCGTCTGGTCCGGGGCCCGGCCAAGACGCCGCGGCTCTCCCTGCCGCGGCCGACAGCCCGCGCGGTCCGGCGTACGGGCCTGCCGGTAGGGACCGATCAGCGCGAGGGCGCCGAGGAGGAGCTACTTCGTGTCTTCTCCTGTTGATTCCGCAGTGCCGTCTCCGGGCTCCCCGGGCTCCCCGGGCTCCCCGGCCTCGCTGTGGCGGCACAGGGACTTTCGCCGGTACCTGACCGGGCAGACGGCGAGCGTGGCCGGCAGCTCGGTCACCTTGATGGCCATCCCGGTCCTGGCCGTCCTCGAACTCCACGCCACCGCGGGCCAGGTGGCCCTGCTGGCGTTCCTCAGCCAGTTGCCGCAGGCGCTGCTTGCGTTGCATGCCGGCGCTCTCGGCGACCGGTACCCCAAGCGCCGCCTGATGATCTTCGGTGACCTGGCCGCTGCCACGGCGCTGGCGACGATTCCGGTGGCGGCCGCCCTGGACACGCTGACCCTGCCCCAGCTCATGGTGGTCGCCGTCGTGCAGGGTGCGGCGGGGGTCCTGCACGACGCGGCGGCGATCAGCCTGCTTCCGAGCCTGGTCGAGCGGTCCCTGATCCAGAAGAGCAACTCCCGCGTCGGGGCGCTGTTCGCGGTCGCCGCGACCGGCGGCAGCAGTCTCGGCGCAGCGCTGACCGCCCTGCTCGGTCCGGCACGGGCCCTGCTCGGCGATGTCCTCTCCTTTCTCATCAGCGTGTGGTGCACCGCCCACATCGAAAGCCGCGAGCCGTCGCGCGCCCCGGCCGAAGGCCGTCGGCTGCGGACAGAGATCGCCGAGGGCCTGCGCTACGTCCACCACGATCACCGCCTGCGCACCCTGACCCTGGTCAACGCCACGACCTCGTTCGCCCTGGCGATGCTGAACACGCTGTGGGCGCTGTATCTGCTGAGGGTCCTGGAGATGACGCCGAGCGCCTTCGGCGCCGTTCTGGCGGTCGGAGCGCTGGGCGCGGCCGCCGGCGCGCTGTCGGCCCCCGCCCTCGCGCGCCGTTTCGGACCGGGGCCGATGATGCTCACCGCCCTCGGACTCGCCCCGCTCACCCAGATCCCGCTGCTGCTCGCTTCCCGGGGACTGGAGTGGCAGGTCACGATCGGCGCTGTGCTGTTCCTCCAGCTGGCCTGCGCGGGAGCCGCGGGCACGACGCAGCGTTCGATCCGGCAGATCATCACGGTGTCGATCATGCAGGCCCGAATGCAGGCCGTAAGTACCTGGCTGACCTCCGGCGCACGGCCGATCGCAGCCCTCCTCGCCGGAGGCTTCGGGGCCTGGGGCGGAGTGCGGCCCACCCTGATCGGCGGAGCCGTCCTGCTCGTCGTGCCTTTCGCGGTGCTGCTCTCCTCGCCGCTGCGCGGCCTGCGGCACATGCCCGATCCGCCCCTTGAGCCCGCTGGAGCGGAGATGGTGCCCGGTCCTGGCCGGGCGCCCGCCGAAGACACCTGCCGGAACAAGTCGCTGGACGGAGGCACAACGTGAGGACCGAAACCGTCGACGATCCCCGGGCCGCGGATGCCCGGGTCGCGTTGGTGGCCCGCCTCGAAGCCGAAGGCGCCCTGCACCCCGGCCCGGTACGCGACGCCCTGCTGGAGTTGCCACGCCAGGTGCTGATGCCGCAGGGCTGGGTCCGGCGCACCGAGCTCGACGAGCTCCCGGTGCAGTGGCAGCTGCTGGACTGGTCGGTGCCCGCGGACCGGGCGGAGCTCGTGGAGGTACTGCACTGCGGGGAGAGCGTCCTGATCCAGCACAACGGCGAACCCGTTCTGGGGCGGGCAGCCGGCATGCGGCGCACGGGCGGATCGATGACGTCGATGTCGAGTGGGATGCTCATGACCGCGGTCGTCATGGAACAGCTCCGGCTGCGCCCTGGGTTACGCGTCCTGGACGTCGGAACCGGGGCCGCGGTTACGTGCGCGGTCATCGCCCGCGTCTGCGGGGACCGCAACGTGGTCTCCATCGACCGCGACCCGCACCTCACCGAGGCCGCCCGTCACCACCTCGCCGCCCTCAGCCTGCATCCCACCCTGGTCACCGGCGACGGCGAGGCCGGCTGGCCTGCGAAGTCCCCCTTCGACCGTATCTTCGCCTC
Organism: Streptomyces sp. NC-S4; assembly: GCF_054353315.1. NCBI lineage: Bacteria > Bacillati > Actinomycetota > Actinomycetes > Kitasatosporales > Streptomycetaceae > Streptomyces > Streptomyces sp. NC-S4. The sequence goes on from NZ_CM135937.1 coordinate 59,820, forward strand.
CTACTCCCTCACCCGGATTCCGGTGCCGTGGCTGGAGCAGCTGGCCCCGGGCGGTATGGCGCTGGCGCACCTGACGACCGGATCGCCGTCCTGGCCGGCGCTGGCCGTCATCTCCAGGGACACGGCCGGGCAGACCACCGGAACACTCCGGCCGGTCCGCTACGGGCACCGGGCCGGCCACGGCCTGGACTGGATCTTCCTCAAGAAGTCCTTCCGGGACCGGATCGCCGCGCGCGAGGGTGCCACCAAAACCCGCAGCCGCCAGGCCCCGCCCCCGGACAGTGCGAGCGGCTTCTGGCTGGCCTTCAACTTCCTCAACCCGGGACTTGTACGTGACGGGGGCGCTGATCATCTGGTCATCGGTGCGCCCGCGTGCGGTTCCTGGGTCGCCGCCCGCCCGGACGGTGGGGGCAGCTGGGAGGTCACATCGGTAGGGCCCCGGGACATCTGGGAGGAGATCCAACACACGGCCATCCTCTGGCAGGCCGCTGGCAGCCCCGGCACCTACGCGTTGCAATTCGGTCCCGACCAGCAGCAGCTCACCGCTGGCTCCGGCCCCCACACCCTCACCTGGACCCTTCCCGCTGCAACCACCCCGGCCAGGCCCTTGAGGGGCGCCTGATGACAAGGTCGCCAGCACCTTCCGGGCCGCCGCAGAGCAGCGCCGGGTCTCGGCCGGAGCGGTTCGAGGAACACATGGCCAAGCTCGGCGGCCCGACGTGCGGCAACAACTTCGACACCGAGGACATCGGGCGGGGGCTCCTGCCGCGCCGCGGCGAGGTCGCCAACGCCTACCTGTGGCGGTCCGGGCAGGTCCGCGGGCACTGCGTCCTGATCCACCGGTGCGGCCACGTCGCCGAACCCGCCCAGCTCCCGGAGCCGGAAGCAGCCGCGTTCTGGCGCGACGCCCTCACCCTGGGGCACGCCATCGAGGCCCTCTACCAGCCGTTGAAGATCAACTACCTCACTTTGGGCAACAAGATCCCGCAGCTGCACAGCCACGTGTTCGCTCGGCGTACGGCGGAAGCCGACCCCGTCCCGGGCGGTCCCCTCCCCTTCGCGGCCCTCGACGAAGGCCGCCAGGACGAGCAGCAGCTCCAGCGCGACGCCACCCGCCTCCGCCTACTCCTCGCCAGCCCCGCCACCTGACCGCACCCAACACCGGTCCGCTCAGCCCTCAGTAACGGAGATACCCCATGACCACATCGTCCAGCACCACGCCACGTACGGGCCGCTGCCAGTGCGGGAACATCCGGTTCGAGGTCGGCGGTGAAGCCGACTACCCCCATCTGTGCAGTTGTACGGATTGTCAGTCTCTGTCCGGTGGCCCGGTGATGGCGTGGGTCTCTTTTCCCCTGGACACGTTGAAGTGGACCGGTGCCGGGGGTGAGCCGAACTGGCACAACACGTGGCCGGACTCCCGCCGCGGCTTCTGTCCGGCATGCGGAAGCCAGCTGTGCGCGCTGGACGACGGGGCGGACAGCATCGCGATCACGTTGCCGACGCTGGGGAATCCGGCCGACCTGGTCCCCGTCAACCAGAGCTACCGGGAGAACGCTGTGCCCTGGCTGACACCCGTTCCCGACAACCGCACCCGCTGAGACCCGCCCCCGGTGCGGCGGGCACCACCTCCGCCGCGCCCCCTGTATGCCGACGCCCTGCTGATCGGAGAAGCACGTTGGCACTGTTCGATTCTCTGGCTGGCGACTACAGCCGCTACCGCCCGGGCGTTCCCGAGCCAGTGGTCCAGCTCTTGGCCGGCGCCTTGGAGGGCATTGCGGCGCCCACGCTGGTGGACTTCGGTGCGGGAACGGGGCAGGTTGCCCGCGCCATGCTGCCCGTCCTGCCGGCCGGTTCCCGGCTCGACCTCGTCGATCCGGACCGGGGCATGCTCGCTACGGCCGTGGAGAGCCTGCTCCCTGACCTGGGGCCCCGCACGGCCGTCGCGCACGTGATGGCGGCGGAGGAGTTCACCCTGGTCCCCCCGGGCGGCCAAGCCGATCTGATCACGATCTGCCGGTCCTTCCACTGGATGGACCGACCCGCGGTCCTGGCCGTCGCCGACCGGATCACCACGCCCAGGGCGGCGGTTGCCGTCATGGGCGACGGCAGCCTCTGGACCCACGACTCGGACTGGACCTCAGCGCTGAAGGACCTCATCCGCTCCCAGCTCGGCCCGGACCGCCGCGCAGGCACCACCGGCACCTACAGCGAGCCTGGCCGCCGCTACGAGGACGACCTGGCCCAGTCACCGTTCAGCGCGGTCACCGAGCATCGCTTCCCCCTCACCCGGACCTGGACCCCGCCCAGCGTGGTCGGCTACCTGCGCTCCACCAGCTTCGCGCGGGCCGACCTGTTCCCCGATCACGCACGCTTCGAGGACCAGGCCCGCGCCCTGCTCGAAGAGCACGCCCAGGACGGCCTGCTGCACGAGGAGTTCGTCTTCACCGTGCTCCTCGCCCGCCGGCCCGGAGCCGGACAGTGAGCGGCGGGACGCGGCACACCGTACCGGTCGAACCCTGGCCGGTGGTCCGGGAAAGCCCGGCTGGTCATCGACATGGCTCGCGATTCCGTGAGCGGGATCGCCTACGCACTCACGGTGATCCCGAACTGGTCGAACGCGGCCTGTGAACACCGGCCCGGCTGCACGGCGAGCACGACGAGTTCCCCTCATCGACAGGAGAAGCCCGGTGAACCCCGACACCACACCGCCCCGTACGCCCGAACCACCCGACGCCGCCGTACGGCCGACGGTCCGCGCAGCCACGCCGGCCGACGCCGAAGCGATTTCCCGGATGCGTTCCGAGCACGTCCTGTCCCGGCCGCTGACCGAGGAGTGGGTCCGGCGGACCGCGGACGAGCTGGCCCACCGGCTGACGCCCGCAGGAGATGCGCGCGCGTTCGTCATCGATGCGCCGGACGGCACGATGGCCGCCTGCGCCCTCGGTCTGATCGCACCGGTGCTCCCGGCGCCGTCCTACCCCCGGGGCCTGGCCGCCCGCGTCCATCTGGTCGCCACCCACCCCGGCCACCGGCGCCGCGGCTACGCCCGCGCTGTGGTCGGCGTCCTTCTCGACCACCTCGCCGACTTCGAGAATGTCACCCTGTTCGAGCTGCACACCAGCTCGCAGGCCGCACCCCTGTACCGGGAATTCGGCTTCGCCGGCAGTCCCGCGCTCATGCGGATGACCCGCCTCAGCCCATCCACCGCAGCGGCCGAAGCACAGCCTGACTCGACATGGGTGCCGCCGCTGCAGTACGCCGACTCGCTGCCGCGGGCGACCGCTTATGTGTGCCTCTACGTCACCGACGAGGACGACCAGCCGCTGCAACTGCACTCCGTCTACTCGCCCAGCCACCCCTGGCACATGATCGGCGGCGCTGTGGATTTCGGAGAGCGGCCCTGGGATGCCGTGCTGCGGGAGTGCCGCGAAGAGACCGGGATGACCGCCGTGGGTCCGCCCCGGCTGCTGGCCACGGTGTACGGGCAGCCCCGGGCGCAGCGCCCGTATAGCACCCTCCAGCTCGTGTTCGACGGGGGGCGCCTGACCGAGGCTCAGATCCGGGGCTTCACTCTCAATCCGCGTGAGCACGACGAGATTCGGATCCTGCCGCTTGAACAGTGGCGGGCGCTGATGCCGGCCCGTGATTTCACGCGGCTCCATGCCGTGGCGGAGGCTCGCCGCACCGGGGTGGCCGCGTACGTCGACACCTGGGGGGACGCATGAGCGCCACATCGTCTCGATGTCCGACCGGAGGGTCGCCGCTGTCCCCGTCCACGGGTGCGGCAAGTCCCTCGTCGATGTTCGCGTGCGCAGTCCGAGGGTCGACGGCCGCCGCGCTGTGCAGCCCCCTCGAACTGCCCTGACACCGGCCACCCGCCTTTCACGAACGAGGAGCGATCTGTGGGATTCACCCGGACCGACTGGTCCGAGCACTACACCGGCGGACAGAACTTCCGGCGACTCGGGGAGGAGGAGAAGGTCCTGCTTGCCGAGCACGCCCCGGCGCCCGACGGCGGGCGCGCGCTCGACGTCGGCTGTGGCACCGGCGAGATGGCCGTCCACCTCGCCGGCCTCGGGTACACCGTCGACGCGGTGGACTACGCCGAGGGCGCGCTGGAACGGGCCCGCTCGGAGCACCCCGACGCGAAGCGGGTGCGCTGGCTGTGCCTTGACGTCGAGGGCGACGACCTCGCCGACCTGGCCGAGGACGGCTACGACCTGGTCGTGCTGCGCCTGTCGATCGCCTTCGTCCGGGACCGTGCCCGGGTCCTTCGGCTGCTGTCCGCGCGCCTGCGCGAGGGCGGGAAGGTCATCGTGATCACCCCGCACGCCGAGCACACCGCTGCCGAGCGGCGCAACGTCGCCCTGGATGACGCCGAGCTCGACGCGCTCACCGCCGGGTTCGAGGAGGTGACGCGTTGCGACACGGAGGGTCTGGCACTGGTGGTCCTGCGCGGGCCGGGAGTGTTCCGCTCGCAGGAGAAGGGCCGCCCGGAGCCGCAAGCCGTGTTCGGGGCGGCGGCGGTGGTCACCGACGCCTCCGGGCGGGTGCTGCTGGGCCGCTCCACACGCGGTATGTGGGAACTGCCCGGGGCCGGATCGACAGCGGTGAGTCCGCACCCGCCGCGGCCGTGCGCGAGCTGCAGGAGGAGAGCGGGCTCACGGCACGGGTGGAGGACGCCCACCTCCTCACCATCCTCCACGACGACCGCGCGGACGTACGCCGCGTCACCGCCGTTGTCCGCGTCACCTCCTGGGGCGGTGAACTCGGCCTCCCTGAACCCGACCGCTTCGTCCGCTGGGAATTCCATGACCTGCACCAGCTGGCCAGCCTCGGACCGATCTTCGCTCCGACCGCTGCCGCCCTGGGCGCGGTATGGCCGGGTGTCCTGCCCGACCTGCCCGCGGTCCACTCCTACCCAGGGGCCGACCTCGCCGGGCCGGTTGCCGGTGAGCCGGCCGAGGCGGTGCGGCTGCGCGAGCTGATGGCGGACACCGTGATCGCGCAGGGCTGGGCCCCCTCCCCGCGGGTACAGGCCGCGCTGCGGGAGGTCCCCCGCCACCGGTTCCTGCCTGAAGTTCCCCTGGCCACCGCCTACCACGCCGACCTGGCCGTGGTCACGGTCCGCGAGGAGTCCCGGACGGCGGTCAGCTCGGTCTCCGCGGCGTGGCTGCAGGCCGACATGATCGAACAGCTCCGTCTCCAGCAGCCGCCGACGGCGCCGGCCGAGAGCTGGACGACGGTGCTTGAAGTCGGATCGGGCGGCTACAACGCCGAACTCATCGCCCACGTCGCGGGCCCCCGCGGGCGCGTGGTCACGGTGGACGTGGACCCGTACGTGGTCCACCGCACCCGGCGCCTGGGAGCCGAGGCAGGCAGCGGCCGCGTCACCGCCCTCCTGGGCGACGGCGGCCTCGGCGCACCGGACCACGTTCCCGCTGGCGGATTCGACGGCATCATGATCACCCACAATGCCTCCGACATCGCCCCTGCATGGCGGGAGCAACTCGCCCAAGGAGCGCGGCTCGTGGTGCCGCTGGAAATCGGAGGCTACACCCGCTCCCTGACCCTGGAACGTCGTGGTGACGTCCTGCACTGCGAGCACTGGACGCACTGTGGATTCGTCCGGGACCGAGGGGCCGCCGGCCGCACCACCCCGCGCGTCGCTCTGGCCGATGGCGAGGTGACCGTCCGGTGGGAGGACGGCGAACCCGGCGACGCGGACGGCCTCGACGAGGCGCTGCGTGGCCCCCGGCATGAGCGGCCCACCGGCGTCGTCGTCGCCGGGAACTTCAGCTTCGAGACCCTGCAGATCTACGCCACGACCGTGCTGGCCGGATTCTGCCGTCTGTCAGCACGCAAGGGATCCGCCCTGGTCACGCAGCAGGATGCGGCCGCGATCGTGGCGGACACGTCTCTGGCCTACCTGACCTACCGCACCGTCAAGGACGCCCCCACGGCCGCCGACCGCCGCAGCGAGTTCGTCATCCACGCCCACGGGCCGGCCGCCGACGAACTCGCAGAGCGGTTCGCCCACTGCGTACGCACGTGGGACACCCAGGTGCGCGAGAGCGGCTACCCGACGATGACCGTTCACCCCGCCGGCACCCCGGACGAACTCCTACCGGACGGCGCCGTACTCGACAAGCCCTCCGCGAGGCTGGTCCTCGCCTGGCCCGGAAACGACGCCCTCCGCCGACCGGTGACCACCTCCGTGCTTCAGGGGCGGCGGCGGTGATCGTCTGGATCAACGGCCTGTTCGGAGCCGGGAAGTCGACCCTCGCCGCGGGCCTGAACACGGCGCTACCCGGATCGGTGATCCCCGAGGACATCGGTACCCTCCTGCGCCAGAGCATGGCTGGCTACCACCGACAGCAACGCGACCACCAGGACTACCCGGCCTGGAGGCACCTGACCGTCCGCCTCGTCGCCGAACTCCACCAGCTCACCGCAGGCCCGGTCATCATCCCGATGACCACCTCAACGAGAAGTACGCCCGCGAGCTCCATGCACCGCTGTCCCAGCTCGGCACCGGCTTCCACCACCTAGTACTCCACGCCGGCCAAGCCCCGCTCACGGCCCGGGTCGACAAAAGCGTCGAGTACCCCGAGGACGAGGAGCGCAGCGAAGCCGTCCGCGCCCACCGCCGTCGGCACACCCCCGACTACCAGCGCGCCGCCACTGCCTGGCTGCATGTCGGCGCGCACGTCATCGATACCAGCACCCTCACCCCCGGGCAGACCCTCCAAGCCACCCTCGCCCACCTTTTCCACGCCACCACCTGACCGGAGATCCACCGCCGTGACCACGCTCACCGCTCCGACCGTCCGCCTGGGCACCCGCCCCAGCCCCATGGCCATGGAGCAGACCACCCGCTTCGCAGCCACCTTCCGCACCCTGCACCCGAACGTCACCCTCGACATCCACACGATCACCAGCGAGGGCGATGCCCACCGCGGGCCCCTGTCCCAGATCGGCGGGAAGGGGGCCTTCACCCGCCGCGCCGACGAACACCTTCTCGACGGCCGCGTCTCAGCTACCATCGCCTGCGCCAAGGACCTGCCCAGCGCGCATGACCGGGCACCGGGCATCACCGTCGGCGCCGTCCTGCCCCGGGAGGACCCCCGCGACGTCCTCGTCATGCCGGCCGACCATCCGCCCACCGCCCTCGCCGACCTGCCGCCCGGCACCCGGGTCGGCACCAGCGCACCCCGCCGTACGGCACTCCTGCGTGCCCTGTACCCGAAGCTGACGCCGGTGCCGATCCGCGGAAACGCCGACTCCCGCCTCGCCCGCCTGGACGCCGCAGAGCTCGGGGCCGACGTGATGATCGCGGCGCTCGCGGGCCTGCGGCGCCTCGGCCTCGCCGACCGGGCCTGCGAGGTCCTGGACCCCACCGTATGGCTGCCCGCCGCAGGCGCCGGAATCATCGTCGTCGAGCATCGCGCCGAAGACACCGCCACCGGCGAACTCCTCGCATCGCTCACCCACCCCGCCACCCGGATCCTCCTCGACGCCGAGCGGGCCGCCCTCGCCGGGCTGCAAGGCGGCTGCCTCACCGCAGCCTCCGCGCACGCCACCCTCGACGAAACCGGCCGCGTCACCGTCCACGCAGCCGTCCTCAACCCCACGGGCGGCCCCGCCCTGTACGCCGACGCCTCCGGCCGCGCCGAACAGGCAGCCGAGATCGGCCTCGACACGGCCCGCACGCTCCTGGACGCGGGCGCAGCCCGCCTCCTTGCTGTCACCCCCGAATAGGCCGCGTACGAGCAGGCGGGGCGCCTCCTCCGGGCTCCCCTGCCGCTTGCTCCCCTACTTTCCTGATGGAGAAGGTGATGAATCAACTCTTCGCCCCGCCCCGCACGCCAGCCGAACAGCAGCGGATGCGACAGGCGCACCAGGCCGCCGCGCGAGCGCTCCTGCTGCCCGCCGCCCACGGACCCGAGTCCTGGGGGTGGCAGGGACGCACCCTCAGCCGCCGCGCCGGCAGCCGGTGGCTGCGCGTGGTCTCCCAGCCCCAGGACAAACCCGTCAGCAGGCTGTGGGACGGCGCGGCAGCCGCCGACGCCACCTTGCCGCGGGCCATTCCCCGCCCGCGGCTCGTGGACGTGATGGACTGGACCGCAGGCACCCACCGCTACCGGGCCGAGGTGTCCGAACTCGTCCCCTGGCCGGTCCTCCAGCGCGGCGGCCCCGTCCTGGAACACGAAGCCGGCCCACCGGACGTATGGTGGAACGAGCTGCGCGGGGCCCTGACCGCCCTGACGGCCGTCTGCACCGACCGCGTCGCCGTCCGCCAGGCCTGGATCGACCGGAACTTCCCCACCTTCCTCGGCATTCCCCCCGTCCAGATCACCGCATGGGTAACCGGACATGCGGACCTCCACTGGGGAAACCTGTCCGCCGACCACCTGGTGATCTTCGACTGGGAGTCCTGGGGCATGGTTCCCCACGGCTACGACGAGGGGCTGCTCCACGCGTACAGCCTCGCCACCCCACGCACGGCCGCACGGGTCCGACAAGAGTTCGCTCACGTCCTCGACACCCCCCACGGCCGGATCGGTGAACTCGTCGCGCTCGCCCAGCTGTTGCAAGTCGCCGACCGCGGCCACCACCCCGAACTGAAAGGCGACCTCGAACTGCGGGCGCAGCACCTCACCCGACACCTGGTCCCATAGCTGCCCGCGACCCGATGCGCCAGCGGCAACCAGCAGCCCCAGATTCCCCTACAGCGGAGTTCATCCCATGCGAAGGCCCCTCCTCGTCACCGTCACAGGCCCCCCTGGCTCCGGGAAGTCCACCCTCGCTCGCGCGCTCGCCGCCGAGCTGGGCTGCCCCGCCATCCTGCGCGACGAGATCAAGCAGGGAATGGCCTCGAACCTCGACACCCCACAGACCGATACCGACCACCTCAACGCCCCGACCATGGAGGCTTTCTTCGCCACGCTGGGCGTCCTGCTCCGGGCGCAGGTCACCGTGATCGCCGAAGCTGCCTACCAGGACCGTCTCTGGCGGCCCGGTCTGGAACCCCTGACCAAGATCGCCGACCTGCGAATCATCCGCTGCCCACGCCCCCGCGCAGACCATCACCGAACGGATCATTGAACGCGCCACCCGCGACCCGCACCGTACGGCGCACGCCGACGAGCAGCTCCTCACCGCCATCTCCACAGGCGCCTACGACCCAAAGACCTTCACCGGAATCTCCCTCGACGCGCCCACCCTGCTCGTGGACACATCCCGCGGATACCACCCCGCCCTGTCCGAGATCACCGCACATGTGCAACTCCGCTGACCATCCGGCCTTCAAATCCCAGTCACCCCACCCGCGCTGGCCACCGACACCCGGCCCTTCGCCCCGATGACCGGTTGAGCCGGATGGCTCCCAGTCCCCGCGCAAATCCGAGAAAGGTCCCTCCATGCCCCCGTCCCCCTTGCCGCCCCTCTGGCAGTTCTGGCACACCCCGACGATGAAGTCCTGCTCGACGGCGGTGTCCTCGCCCAGTACGCGGCCGCGCGCGCGGCTACCGCGGTGGTCACCGCCACCTGGCCCCCGACAGCCCCCGGGCTCCCGAGCCCGCCGACGCGCTCGCGATCCTGGGGGCCGGGCAACCCCGGATGCTCGGGTACGCCGACGCCCGGGTTCCCCAGTCAGAAGGAAGCCTGGCAAGCCGCGACGCGAGCGGATCCAGACGTACACGCTGCAACAGCTGCAACCCCCCGGCTACGACGAGTGGCTCAGCATCGGCTCCGACTTCACGGCCGACGCAGCCGCTGCCGACTCGCGCCTCGACGAGGACGCGGTCGACCTGATGAACCGCTTTGCGCGCGCTTGAGGCCTCCCTACCGCGGGATGATTCCCATGCAAACGGTGCGACTCGATATGGCTCTCGACCATGGCGCCATCCCGATCAGCAAAGGCGACGACGAGCACGCTGCTCTCATCCCCATGGAGGAGATCGCCGCCCTGATGGGTGCCGACTCCAGCGGCCATGACATCCGCGAGAGCCTGCGCCGACTGCACTCCGTCGGCGCGTTCCTGGTAGAGGAAGCCGCCGACGGAGTTCCGCTGGTCCGCATCGTCAGCCAGCCGCCGCAGCACCCCGGCGACCCATGGATCCTCCACGGAAGCACCGAGGACGCACTCGTGCCATCGACCCATCCCCGCCCGCCCTGACGATCTCCCCGCTGACGAGTTCGCAGCATTGGCGTTCATCAGGGCACACATGTCCCGGGGCACCGAACCGCCCGCCGGCCCGCGCTGGCTCCGCGTGGTCTGCGCCGAGGCCGGCACCGAGGGCGGCACCCTCCGGGACGGCCCGTCCGCCTCCCGCACCCTCCCCGCCTCGGTGCCACGCCCCGAGCTGCTCCGCATCCGGGACTGGACCACCGGGGCGTACGCCTACCAGGCCGAGCTGTACGCCTTCGTCCCCGACCCGATGGTCTCCCCGCGTCCAGTCCTCGACGAGGACCCCGGACTGCCCGAGACGTGGTGGAAGGAGATGACGGCCGCCCTGGACGCCCTCGCCGACGTCCCGCCGCCGGCGGACCGCGAGGCCGTACGGGAGGAGTACCTGTGCCGCGTCATCCCCCAGTTCACCGACCACCAGGTCGACGACGTCACATGGACCACCGCCCACGGCGACCTCCACTACGGCAACATCACCCGCGGCCCGCACATCCTGGACTGGGAAGGATGGGGCCGCGCCCCGTACGGATGCGACGCGGCCACCCTGTACCTGTACGCACTGCTCACCCCCGAAACGGCCGCCCGCATCCGGACCGAGCTCGCCCCCGTCCTGGACCGGCCCGAGGCACGCACCGGACTGCTGACCGTCTGCACCCAGGTCCTCCAGGCCCAGGACCGCGTCGACTTCTACGCCGAGCTCGCCGACCCCGTACGCGAGCACCTGGCCCACCTGTAGCCGCGCCCGCGCCTACGCAGAGTCGCCACGCCCCGCAGAGCTGCGCGATCGGTCAGCTCCAGACCGGGGACCCGGTCCGCGAGTCGTGGACGGCCAGCAACACCCACCACTCGCAGGGCGCGCACCATACCGGGATCCTGCGTGACGGAACCGTACGGGCCGTCGCCTCACCGGGTGACGGCCCGTACTGCTGCGCTGGTACTTGGCCGCTGACGACCGCGACGGGCACGGTTTCCAAAGGGCAGATCCGGGCGGGCCGACCCACCACGGGGCTGCACACGCGGCTGCCCGCCGACGCCGAGCGGATCGCCGGAGCGCGGCTTGACGGTGAGGTCGAAGCGACCCCCAGCCCGGCCACGACTGAGTGGCGCCGACGGACGGTTCGCGTTCCGGTGAACGCAGCAGGGCCCCGCACCGATCGGTGCGGGGCCCTGCTGCGCTACCTGCGAGATGCCTACGGACGGAACCCCCTGGACATCGACCGCAGTCGGGTCGGGGTCCAGGGGCGAGGTACTCGGCGACGGCCCTCTCATCACCAACGTGGTCGGTCCGCCGGTTCGGCGCGGTAGCCATCACCGCAGGTCAGACGGATCTTCGAGGTAGCCCAATCACGCTGGATGACTTGCCCGGTTTTCCATAGGAGCGGCGCTAGAACTTCAAGTACGAGACGAGGGACGTCCTGTGACTGAACAGATTGCGCGACCGCATCCGGGTAGCAACGCTGAGCGTCTTGCTCAAGATCGCGAGCTGTGCGAGCGGTTGCAGCTCGACGGCTTCCGGGGGCCGCGATTCGACGCGCTGGTGGAGGACCTGTGGCTCTACGGGTGGCGTGTGCTGCGCAGTTGGATGCAGTGGGGAGAGATCATCGCGCGCTGCGGTGAGAACGACATCCAAGTCCCTGCCTGGTACACCGAGGTGGACATGATGACCCGGCTTGCGGAACTTCGTGACGAGCGCGCCGCGGACTCCGTCGCGACGGCGGTGGCGCACTTCACGGAAACGATCCTGCCCAGGGGGTTCTGGGACCCGAACAGGGGTGCCTCGATGCGCACCTACTTCTTGCGGTCCTGTCTGTGCTCCTTCCGAAATGTGTGCAAGCGGTGGGCGACCCGGAGGCGGCGCCAGCTGGGCGCGCTTGCCGACTGGTCCTCGTTCGGGGACCGTCCGAGCGCTGAGCGGGGCGCCGAACACCGCGTGGTGCTTCGCGCTGAGCTCCAGGAGGCTCTCGCGGATGCCTCGTGGCAAGCGCGGGCCATCTGCGCCTTGATCTACCAGACGGGAAGCAGAGCACCGCGGGCAGGGTCGGACGGGCCGCTCCCGGCCCCTGTGGCGCTGCCGACCGCGGGCAGACCGCCGCCATCCGCGTACGTCATGACGAGGATGTAGTACGACCACCAACGGCCGCTGTCACCCCACCCGTTCAACGTCAGCGTCACCCTCACTCGAAGAGCGCGAAGAAGCCGCCGTATGCCATTGATAGTTTGTGGCCCGTGAGATAGCAAATTACGGCTGCATCCTGGAACCCTGGCGGGCACTTGACCGCCCCGATCCCGTCTGTAGTCAGGACTCCATTGAGATTCGGGCCGGCCGTGTACAAGATCGGGCCAAACGGAGTGAATAGATTGTCGTCGGGATGGGGAATTGAATTCGCAACAATTGCGAGGGGCGTGAATTCGAGGTTGAAGCAGTATGCTCCGTAATTGATCGGATCCCCGTTGCGGGTACACCTTGCCATGCCCACCACGCCTTTGGAGGAGACAAGATTACCTCCGTTGTCCACCCGAGCGAAGCCGCGCGCCATGAGAATATCCTTTGCGTCGTGTGTCACGTCCGATGAGATTGGTTGAGTTGCCGCGATTTTGCGTGAGGAGGCCTCAGATCATGGCGGCAGTCCGCAGAATCTCTAAGCCGCTCACTCAGCCGGTGATAGATCCCCTGAGCTGTCTATTTCAATCTTCGGCGCTACTCATATAGTGGAATCTTGGAGGGTCTGCCTCATCGCGCCCGCTGGGAAACCTTGCTTCACTAACTCCTGGCCCCCAGTGTTGCATCTAATGAAATTCACCCCGTTTTTTCGGTGCGGGGGATTGTTCGACTCGCAGGTGCAAGTCCGGGCGGGCCAGCGCGCTTCGTTACGGGGAGGCGGTCAGGGTAAGTCGTGTCTCTTCGGCAGGCCACTGAGGATATCCGCGTGCTGGGTTACTGGCCTCGACAGGCCTGGGGGGCGCAGGCACCCACCGCCTCCGACTGGATGATCCGAGAGGAGAATAGAAGTCGTTCTGCGACGTCCGTGCCTGCCCCGCATTGCAGATAGTCTGGGCCTTCCCCGCCCTCGAGGTAGTCGTTCCCTCCTCCGCCACTGAGCAAGTGCCCGGCCGGATTCCTGTCCCCCAATCCAGTGTCCCAGCTCTCCGCCTAGACGACCATTCGGCTATCGGTGCACCGTCATCGATCGGGGGTGCTCTCTTCTACTGCCGATTTGAACAATCGGTCGGCGAGCGCGGCGAAGCCGGTGCTGAGCTGTTTGTCGGCGACTCCATGCGCGTATGCCTGGAATGCCAGGGCCGCTTGGGCCTGGACAGCTGCCACCAAGGTGTCGTGATCGATGGGGTCGAAGCGGCCGAGAGGCGGTGAGGGCCAGTGGCGTGGCCAGGGGAGCCGGCCGTTGACAGGGGTGCACCAGTCGTCCCCGACCTCCTGCAGCACTTCTTGTGCGTTCTGGCCTGCTGCTTGGACCGCGATCGCCGTGGTCGCCACGGAGTTTGCGGTGCTGTGGATCGCCAGCCGCAGCAGATCGCGCGGTGGGAGCGGCTGGGGATTGAGCCTCGTCTCTGGGCCAGAGTCTCCGGAACGAACCACTTGAGCGGCGAGCACCGGTTGGTGTGGGTGCAGGATCTCCCACAGCCGAGGATCGAGGTGAGCAATCAGTTCGATGATTCGGGCGGCCTGCGATGCGGACACGGCTGTCACGTTCTCCTTTGATGGAAAAGCAAAACTAAGCACGAGCGTATGGAATCGGTGCGCACCGATCACGCATTGCGGCCAACGAGGGCGCGCCGGAGTCCTTCCTCAGCCACTTAGACGTCATCTCATTTGGTGTATTGGGTAGGCTGTCGGTCGTGGTGGGGTTTGTTGAGCGGCTGGTGCCGGAGGCGCCGTCGCGGCCTCAAGGTGGTGGTCGGCGTCGGCATGGCGACCGGGAGGTTCTGGCGGCGATCGTGTTCGTGGCTACCTCGGGCTGTACCTGGCAGCAGCTGCCTGCGGCGTCGTTCGGGCCGTCGGGAGCGACAGCTCACCGGCGGTTCTCCGAGTGGACGAAGGCCAGGGTGTGGGCCAAGCTCCACCGCCTGGTGCTCGACGGGCTCGGCGCCCGGGGCGAGCTGGACTGGCCTCGCCGTCCAGGGCCATCAGCGTGCGCCGGGTGGTGGAGTCCGAGGCCGGCGGCCCGAACAGGCGCCGGTGGTGAGCCTGGAGTTGTTCGGCTTCGGCCAGATTCGCGGCCCCGAGCACGATCCCGACGGCGAGCTGGACCACGGCATGAGCCCGTTCGCGCCAGGCGTGCCCGCCTCCGGCAGGAAGCACAGCGGCCAGCCCCTCGATCAGCCCGACCCGGTCGGCGACCTTCCTCAGCAGCACGGCCCCCGCATGCCCGACCAGTCCCCAACCGTCCCCCGCGACCACCAGTCCGCGGTCCCACTCTGTACGCTCACGCACCAGAAAGGTGTCCTGATTCTTGCACCCGATGCTTCCTCGGCAGTCGCGTCCTGCCAGGTCAGGGCACCTTTTCTGCTACCGGTCCGTCAAGCCGCCCAATTCAGCTGAATATCCAGGGTTGACAGGCCCGGCATCTGTCCAGCAGCGGTACCCCGCTGCGGGGCTCCCCGTTCAGACTCGCTCCAGTGGCAGGAGAACTTCCTGCCCCGATCGGCACCGTCCCCGGCGAGTCCCCCGGCGCTGCTGGGGCCTCTTGCCGTTTGGCCGTGCGCTGGCGTGAAACGGTCTTGTGCCGCCGCTCACGCCTGGCTGGATCCGCTGGGAGATACGCGACGACATCCACGAAGCCTTCCTCATCCTCGGGTGCGCACTCATCTACTGACGACGACGCTTGAACTCATTCCGATAGGAGTTCTAAGCCTGCACCGCAAGTCCCGCAACCGTGCGGCGCGCTAACGATCACCGCAGGGCTGGCCAGCAGCATTCGCTGACCAGCCCGCCGCCGCAAGTCCATTCTGCCCTACACCCTTTTTTCGTGCACATAACTTCCATTCGGGGCGATATGACCTATGGTTGCCGTGCCATCATAGTAGGCATAAAAGAGTACGTGAGACAGCGTGGGGATGATATGTGTCCACCCGGCATCCAAATCGAAATACTGAAGAGGCAAGTCGCCTATTTTTAGGGCAATATCCCACGGGATGAATCTCGTGGTGGCGGCGCCGCCAGTGTGTATGTCGTAGAAGAGAAGGTGACCTTGAGCGACCGCGACGGCCGTAAAGTCGGACGTGCATGAGCCGAGCCCCATTCGGCTCAGGTATCGATACGGTTGCATCTCGTAGAGCCCGAGCGTAGCTTCCTCCCGATATTCACAATCGTAAGCTACAAAAACGTCGCGCCCCGATGCGAGCTGCGGCCAAACGTCGAAGTCACCCGCCCACGAAGCGGCCGACTTCATTACCGCATGGTCCGGAAGTATGTATCCGTATATATAGCTACTGTGTCCGCTGTGAAGGAAGACGGCATTCCCGTCAGAGACCCCCATGACCCACCCTGCCCCTAGATTGGGGATGGGGTTACCGCCTTGCCAATCACCAAACAATCCGAGCACGCCAGTCCAGGCTGCGCCCGACTCCGAGTCATACAGGAGAAGGCGTCGATTGCACCACAGGATTTGGTCCCAGATGTTCGAGAATTGGATATCCTCTCGCTTCACGAGGTGTCCGTCATTGTTTGATATTTGAGCGGTGATTGCCTTTCCAGTGCCCTGATTACAGAACAGTAGAAGTTCGTTTTCTGCTATGGAGAATGGGGTGATGATGTCCCAATCGGTTTCAAGTGCCACGACGTTCCTTCATTCCGTAGGATCCGCACACCCATCGGCGACTGTGTGAAAGGAATTATCACTGCGACACCCACGGCAGGGGAGCTCGCCTCTCATTGGATTTCAATTGAGGCCGCCAAGATCATCAATCGTTGACATGACGAGCATCCAGGAGCAGGCAGCGAAGGTAGGCCGCCTCCGATTTTTGGCCCCGTTATGTCGATTACATCACCTTCTCGGCAAGCTCGCGCGTTGGTGTAGCGTTCAATTGATATTGGTTAAACAACTTCCTGTCGTGCCGCCCCGGTGTGGTGGATGCGATCTTTGGTTTCGGGGCAGTGGCGGCGTGAGAGATAGCGGACCTTGGTGCGCTGCTGCTTCGGTGGTGCTTTCGGGTGTGGGGTCAATGTCGTGGACTTGAGAGATCTGCGTGGGGTCGCTGCCCTGCGGTTTATCGCACGTGGGTGACGCCGTCTAAGTTTCGTGAATGCTGATCACGGGCCGGAGACGGGTTGGCGTGACCGTGGAGTGGCTTAGGTACTGTCCGGCGATTCACGAGCGTGGCCACATAAGCACCGTGGCCACGGTCACGGTGTGGTGAAAGATATACGCGCGCTCTCATTGCGGTCACAATTGCGGAGGCAAATCGCCAAGCTCGTACCGCGTTCGGCCATCAACCTCGATTCGTCAGCCTTGACGGGGCTTTCTGCGAGGTGATCGGTTCACCCTGGTTTGTCCTCGTGGAGAGGTCAGCGTGCGTCGCGTGTCGCTGCGGCTGCGCCGGGTTCCACGGGCCCGGGTGGTGCTGCTGTCCTCCATTCTGGTCTTCGTCGGGGTGGGGGCCGGCCGTCAGGTGACGGCCGGGAGCCTGGAGATCCGGCTCCAGGCGGTGGTGAACGCGCTGGCCCAGGGCCAGGTGGCCTCGATCCTGAGCCATCGGCTATGGACCACAGCACCGCGGGATGGTTCACCTGCACCGATCCTGTTTCATGAGGCGTTGCAACCGCAGTATGGCGGCGGACCTGGGCCGCTGTCCGGCTCGGTCGGGGACCGCCACGGGGGCCGGGCTACACACGAGCGGGGGCCGGAGCCACTGGAATTGGCTCCGGCCCCCGCTCCGGGGTTGGACGGTCAGTCGGCGTGCTGCTCACACGGCATGAGCAGGGCGAAGGTCGTCTCGTGGGCCCACGCCGGAGCGGCCGCCGTTCGATCCGCCGAGTAGCCCGCTACGGGTCCTACTGCTCGGCCTGGGTGGACCGCTTGGCGTGGTCGTCCTTGATTCGCTGCCATTTGTTGAAGTACGCCGTGACCGACTGCCCCATCTTCACCAAAGGCCGCAGGGCGGCTGAGGCGGCGGTCTGGAGGTCGTACGCGTCGGAGAGCGGACCAGCACTCAGCTGGTATTCCTGGACTGCTGGCCAGTCTTCGACGAGGTAGTGGACCCGCCATCCCTCTCCATCAGGTTCGAAGGACTCCGACTTGGTGCCGGTGCGCGGTGGCGAGCAGGTCGCCAATCGCATTGAGCAGCTCCGGCGGGTACGTGTTCGGCTCGGGCGATATTCCATCGGTCATCGTGGTGCTCCCCTGCTCGACGGGTGCGGTGGTGGGCGGGGTTTGGGACAGATCTACCGCCCGGCGTCGGCGAGTGTTCCAGGTGCCGTTCCGGCGCGGACCCGATACCGACAAAGAGCCCTGCCACCGGGGACCGCAGCTGCGCGATCCCGGCGGGCGACGGGCAGCTTGAGCTCGAAGAAGCCCTCGCGACCATGCGATGCGCCAATCAGGGCGTGCGGGTCTCTGCTCCCGACACGAACCACTGCACAAGGGCAGCGGCAAGGTGTACTCCTGCTCTGGCGGCTTCCAGGATCTCAGCCACGGTCGCGCTCTGGGCTCCATGCCGGGGGCCGAGGGCGGGCACAAGGCCGCCGTCCAGGCGCTCCTCGCACGGCAGGCCGCTCTGGAGGTACCCGTCGCCCAGTTCGTGCACCGGGACGCCGTACGGCGTCGTCTGCCCCGTCGCCGGCCGGCTGTCTGCGTTGAAGAGCCGTCTCGCCCCTCTCCTGATCTGCGTCGCCTCTGAAGGAGAGCGCCGTCGCATTGCCGGGATGGCGGTACCGGGGCAGCGGATTGAAGTGTTGACCTGACCCAGAACGGGCTGCGCAGCGGCAGGCGGTTCAGCCGGCGATGCGCCGGACGACGAGGATCCCGCCCATGTCCGACTGCTTGGTCACTTCGACGACGCGGCCCGGCTTCGGCGCGTGCACCACGTAGCCGTACCCGATGGCCATGGACACGTACTCGGGCGCGAACGCGCTGCCGCGGGAGAGGGAGGCCGCCTCCGACCCGGGTCTGTGCCGGGCCACGGCATCGCAGGAGCTGCGGCTCGGAGGGGAGCTGACCCCTTACGTCATCATCCGCCTCGACCGGCGACGCCCGATTCTTAGCGGAGATCCAGGGTGTCGTGAGCATCATCGCTGACACCACCTCGGCCGGTTACACCATCCCCTGGGACGGCGTCCTGGACGCCGTCACCGAGGGTTCCATCATCGCCTTCTACACCCACACTGCCGACGACGGCAGCGCGCCGGCGTCCTCGCAGGAAGCCATCGTCCGGTACTCCCGCCAGCAACCCGGTGGCGGCGTCTGCGATCCGGACGACTGAGCGCTGTGGGGGCAGGGCCTCGGGCCGGGGGTACCGGCCGCCGTGTCACGGGGACGGCGGCGTCCAGGCCGGGTCGCGGCCGCTCAGGCCGACGGCCCGGTCCAGCAACGGAGCCCCGTCCGGTACCGGCACGACGGCCTCGAAGAGGCCCCCGCCGCCTCCCTTCTCCTGCGCGGCCACCAGCAGGAGCGCGTGCGAGGCGGCCAGCGCGTCCCGGTCGGGTACGTACTCCTGGCCGGTGGCCCGGGCCAGGTCCCATCCGTGAATCACCAGTTCGTCCGCGGCCACCACACCGGCGACGGAACCGGGCAGGTCCACGCCGCCCGCGCGGGTCGTACCGGTCCAGGCGACCGGGTCCCGCCAGGCCTCGGCCAGCTCACCGAGGACCCCGGGCAGGTCCTCGCGCCAGCGCACGGACAGAACAGGGGCGGCCGTCCCGGGCGGCGTGTCGGTCGTCGCGCCCAGATCCTTGCGGGCGGCGTCACGGAAGGCCGTACAAAGGCCGGCCAAGTGGCCCAGCAGGCCGCCGACCGTATACCCGGGGCAGGGCGTCGGACCGGCCAGCCGTGCATCGGGAACCGCGGCCGCCAGACGGGCCACGACCCGGGCCTGCGGCCACAGGTCGAGGATCCTCGTACCGGTCATCCGCCACTCCTCCCGCACAGGTGGACCTGCAGCGTAGACCGGCAGCCGGCTCCCACCCGGCACGACGCGACCAGACCCCGTGTGGAGGGACGCCGCACCGGACGCGGCGTGCCCGGCTCGACGGGTCCGCGACCACGGCGGAGGATGAGGGACTGTGATGACAGTCCTCGTGGCCGGCGTGGCCGAAGGCACGGAGCTGGAACTGCTGCGCTCCCGGATCCAGCGCAACCCCCACTTCCGGGTCATCTCCCACGCACCCACGCCCGACATCGCCCTCGCACACGCCCGCGCACTGCTCCCCGACATCACCGTCCTCACGCTCTCCGGCAGTCTCCGGGACGACCCGGCCGCACTCGGCGTGTTCCAGGGCGTACGCGCCCTGGACCCACCCGGCGGAGTGGTCCTGCGCACGAGAGCGGAAACGACCCCCGGCGACCTCGGCGTCGCCACCACCGACGGAGCCGTCCACCTCGTACGCGCAGGCGACGAAGACGCATTGATGCGGGCCCTCCGCACGATCGGCCTGCGCCGCGCGACCTGCGACCCCGACGAAATGCCCTGACCCGCCCCCCCCTCTGCACACGCAGGACAACTCCCGCTACGCCCGACGGGCGCGCCGGCCCGGTGCGCACCCGCGGCGGTCCCCGGTCAGTGCGGGGTGGGCCAGCTCCGCAGGAGTTTGCGGGCGGCTCCGCTGTTGCCCAGCTGGTGCACGGCGACGGCGGCCGGGCGGACGGTGAAGGCGTCGAACGGCTCGGCCTCGATGGCCTCGAGGTCGTCGAGGGTGGCGAAGCCGACGGTGATGTGAGCGGTGTACCGGTCGGGGCCGATCTGCGCGGGGACGTAGCCGTCGACCCAGTCGAGGGTGCTGCGGCTGATGTCCTCGCCGGGGTCGGTGACGAACGCGGCGGCCGTGCCGCCGGACCCGGTGAACGGGGAGATCGCGGCCAGCAGCGCGGCCTGGAAGTCGAGGACCTGCCGGCCGGGTCGCAGGAGGATGACCGCGAGGCCTTGGCCGGGCACGCCCCAGTCGGCGTGGCCAATGGCGACGGCCCGGTAGGAGAGAGCCCTCGTGTCGGTTTCGGCCAGGGTCCGGTGGACCGCGTTGTACACGTCCTCCAGCTCGGCCGTGCGGACGTAGCGCTGCAGGGTGGTGATGTGCGGCCGGTGCGAGGCCTCCAGGGCGAAACCGTCCGGCACGCTCCCACGCATCCGGGTGTTCCAGGCACCGGCGCGGTCCACGGCCGTCTCGTCCGGTTCGACGAGCACGTCGACAGCGGTCAGGTCGCTCAAGGTGTCCTCCCGGTCAGAACAGGGTCGCCCAGTCGTCCTTCATGCTCACGACGGTCCAGCCGAGCTGCTCGGCCGTGGCGAGCGAGGCGTCGGCGCCCTTGGTGTAGGCGTACTCGCGCCGGTCGTCGTCATGGCGTACCAGCAGGGCGAACGCGGCGCTGCGGAGCATCTCGATGTCGACGTCGGCGTTGCCGCCCGCGAAGGCGGGCAGCCGGCCGGTGTGGGCGAAGATGTGCTCGGGCTTGCCCGGCCCCAGGTCCAGGCCGCCCAGGAGCTCGTGGGAGCGGACGAGCCTGCCGTCGGTGTAGGCGTAGGCGGCCGCCGAGCCGATGACGTTCTCCTTCGGGATCCCCCAGACGTCCTCGGCGAACACCCGCATGAAGTCGCGGCCACCACCCGAACACACGAACACCCGGAACCCGTGGGCCCGCAGAAGATCGAACAGCTCCAGCATCGGCCGGTACACCAGCTCCACGTAAGGAACACCGAACCGCTCGTCACGCACCGAACGGGTCCACTCCCGCACTCGCGCGTCGAACCCCCCGGGCGTCGTGCCGGCCCACGACCGCGCGAACGCCTCCAGCAGGGATCCGACCGTCTCGGGGTCCTGCGTGGCCAGGCCCTCGAAGAACCCCTGGTCGTGCTCCACGAGCGCCTTGTACGGCTGGCGTGCGGCGAGCGAGGGGTCCGCCTTCACCTCCGCCTCCCAGGCGCGGAACACGAAATCGAACTGCGGCGGCAGCGGCTGCTCCACCCACAACGTGCCGTCGTTGTCGAACGTCGCGATCCGGTCGGCCGGATCGACGAACGCCGCGCCCGGCGTCGTCGCTCGTTGGACGTAGTCCAGCACCGCCTGCCTGGCGGGGCCCTCGTTCCAGCTCGCCAGCACCTGCTCGGTCACGGGCCACTCCTCGGCTCGGCGTCCACAAGGCCATGGTCACCCTGGACGGCGGCGGGCGCTGCCCGGACCTGACCGAAGCTGCACGGACCGGCCCCGGACCTGCCCCGGACACCGCCCCGGAGCTGCCCGGACCTGCCCCGGACACCGCCCCGGAGCTGCCCGGACCTGCCCCGGACACCGCCCCGGAGCTGCCCGGACCTGCCCCGGACAGCGCCCCGGCACCGGATGGACGACGGATCGGGTGAGGCCCCGCCCGCAGCCGCGCCCGCGGGGTGCAGGACTGCGCGCCGGCCGGGGGCGTACAACCCTGGCGGTAGCCGGGAATCAACTCCCGGCGGGCCGACAGGGGCGGCGGCCGGCCGCTACGTTGTCGCCCGTTCCGCAGCATCCGTGACGGAGGAGCGCCGTATGACCCGTTTGGCCGACGACCCCCGCAGGCGCGTGGTGTGGGCGATATCCCTGGTCCTGATCGCCGTCACCGCGCTCCTGGGCGGAGCCCCTGGCACGGCCGGGGCCGCCGGAGCCGCCGGGACGTCCGGCACGGCGGGGGCGCCGCCCGTCCCGGTGCTGTCCTGGGGGCCCTGCGACGGGGCGGCGGACGGCTTCGAGTGCGCGACCGCCCGGGCGCCGGTGGACTACCGCCGGCCCGCCGGGCCCACGCTCGCACTCGCGGTCACCCGCCGGGCGGCGGCCGACCCGGCGCGCCGCACCGGTGTCCTGGTGCTGCATCCCGGCGGGCCCGGCAACTCCGGCGTGAACTTCGCCCGCAGCAGTTACGAGGCGCTGCCCGCCTCGCTGCGCGACGCCTTCGACGTCGTCGGGTACGACATGCGGGGGGTGGCGCGCAGCGGGCAGGTGGAGTGCTGGAACGACGAGGAGTACGCCGCCGCGGTCGACGGTGCGCGCGGTGCTCCCGGACCGGGGGCGCTGAAGGAGGCCGTGCGCCAGGGCGCCGACTTCGCCGCCGCCTGCCGGGAACGCTCCGGGGAGCTGGCGCCGTTCATCGGCACCGCCTCGAACGCCGGGGACCTCGACCTGCTGAGGCAGGCCCTGGGCGAGGAGACGCTGTCCTTCTACGGCCGTTCCTTCGGCAGCTACGTCGGCACGGTCTACGCGGCGCGGTTCCCGACGCGGGTACGTGCCATGGTCCTGGACGGGGCCTACGATCCGCGCCTCTACGCGGATGTGCCGTACGCGTACGACGCCGCGCAGTTCACCGTCCTGGACGCGGCCGTCGGCCGGTTCCTGGACTGGTGCGGGCGCAATGCAGCGGCCTGCGGATTCGGTGAGGGCCGGCCGCGGCAGGCGTTCGAACAGCTGAAGCGGGATCTGGACGCGGACCCGGTGATCACCGCGAGCGGGCGCTCGGCCACCGGCTACACCCTGGCCTACCGTCTGATGTTCAACATCAACGCGGGCAAGGAGATCTGGCCCTATCTGGGGCAGGCGCTGCGGCAGGCCCAGACGCGGCAGGCCTCGTTCCTGCTGTCTCCGCCCTCGCCCGCGTCGTTCGACTTCCTCAGCGCCAACCTGGCGGTCGAGTGCGCCGACCGCCTCTACCCGCGCAGCCGGCCGCTCCTGGGCGCGCTGGTCGCCGCCGAGGCCGCGTCCGCGCCGCTGCTGGGACCCCCGATCGGTCTGGGACCGCCGACCTACGACCACAACCACGCCCCGGCCTGCGCCCAGTGGCCGGTGGAGCGCCCGAGCCGGTTCGAGGGCTCCTACCGGGCGGCGGGCTCCGCCCCGATCCTGGTACTCGGCACGACCGGGGACCCCGACACCCCGTACCAGGACGCCGTGACCCTGGCCAGGACACTGGACGGCGGACGGCTGCTTACCTTCGACGCCGAGGGACACACCGCCTACCACCGCAGCGCGTGCGTCAGCGCCCTGGTCGACGGCTACCTCGCCACTCTGGCGCTGCCCGCGCGGGGCACCGTCTGCGCGGACGAGGCTCCCCCGGAACCGATCGGCCGCCGCACCGCGGTCGGCGAGGTCGACGAGACGCGCGACGTGATCCCGGCCCTGCGCTGAGACGGACACACCCCGGACACACCGGCATACGTGCTCGGGCCGCAGCGGGCCGCAACGCCGCTGCGGCCCGCGCTCCGCACCACCGAGGGCTCCGACCGGCACCGCTGAACATGCGGGCCCTGGGAAGAGGGACCTGACGGGTCCGAATCCTGTGGACCGGGGCGAGTGCGGCTCGGAGATCCTTTTGGTCACGGAGCGGCCCGGTGCTGCCTCGGCACGGGCGTCGGCTCGGGCCGCGGTGCCCGCTTCAACGCCCTCGCCGAGGCGCTTTCGTCGCGGAGTCAGCTGGGGCTGACGATCAGCCCCACCGTCGCCAGCACACCTGCCGCGAAGGCCAGGAGCACGGTGCGGTGCGCCGCCCGCAGATAGCCCTTGCGCCGACCGCGTTCCTGGCGAACCGTCGACATCGTCCCCATGTGCAGACGCCTCATGTCATGGGGGGCGTGAACCAGCGGGTACGTGTGTCCGACAACGTGCGCGGCACCGAAGTTCACCCCCTGGTTGTGGCGGACGGTCGCGCCGCCGGGAGACTGGAACTCGTACACGGCGTTCGCGTAACCGCGCGTACCGAACGGCTCCAAGCCCACGAGGCGCGCCTGCGCCTCGATGCCGGATTCGCTCAGCTCGGTCATCTTCTTCAGCTCTCCGCGCTCACCGGACATGTGCAACAGACCGAAGATGAAGACCGGCACGGACGCGATGATGAAACAAACGAGCACTGCAGTCACCAAGTTCACAGCTGGACCGTACGGCAGCAAAGCCCCGCCCGAAACCCCCGCAAACTCTTCACCCGCACAGATCAGGCGCCTTACGATCACGCCATGTCGATCTCTTCGCCCATACCCGTCCTCCGGGGCGACAATGGCATTCAACTCCGTGCCGTCGGGGAGGAGCTGTTGCTGCGTCGTCCGGACGACGAGCTGCGCATCCCTTTCGCGGCGATCGCGTGCGTCCGCACCGAGCGGCGTTCCGTCTCCATCGAGTTGACGGCTCCGGCAGGAGCCCGGGCGACCGTTTACCGGGTCAAGGACGTGAGCGCGGCAGCCGCCGCCGTCTTCGCCGATGTGGTGACCGCCTCGCTGCCCGAACGGGCCGAGGACGCGCCACTGATCGATGGTTCCACGCTCGTCGTCACACGGAGCCTGGCATTGGCCGCGGCCGCGGCCGATGCGGAAGGCGAGGTGGACGACGTGCCCGTCGGGTTTCCCTCCCCCGCCAAGTGGGCGACTTGGACCGCCGTCTCGGCGGTCGTGGCACTCGCCGTCGTCGTCGGGCTCCTCGACGGGAACTGGGGGCGGGGAATCGCGACGCTGCTGCTCGGGGAACTCGGCGTGGCAGCGTCCTTCCTCGCCTGGCTGGGACTGGTGTACGCCGGGCGGGACTGGTACCTGCGCCGTTACGGCATCACCGTGGACGCGCTGCAGGTCTACCGGAACGGTACGGACACCAACGCCTACACGGACACCGACGGCGTGACCCGATACATCGGCGGCACCGACAAGGGCAGGCCCGTCCAGGTCGCGTACCACCCGCGCAAGCCACGGACCGCAGTGATCCGCACCGGACGGGGTGACCGGGCCGGCACGCTGATCATGATCCTGGTGCTCTCCGCCATCGCGGCACTGATCGACTACGGGACGTTCCGCCTCGCGCTGCCGTCCTTCGGAGGGTGAGACGGGCATGGACCGCTTCCCCGGCTGCCCGCCGGGGCCCGCAGCGGCTCCGGCCAGTACACCGAGGAGCTTCGACTCGCCGGTCACTCAGGCTCCTGGGCCGCTCGGCCCCTCGGTGACGGCAGGGGCGGAGGCGGAGTCCTCGCTGTAGTAGCGCCGCAGGAGTTCCCGCTCGGCGTCCCGGTGGGGGAACACGAAGAAGATCAGCAGCGCCCCCAGCGCGATCGCGGCCAGGCCGACGGTGTACGCCCAGTCGTCGCCGTGGAGGAACGACTCGCGTGCTGCTGCGACGATCTGGTCGGCGTACTGGGGGTGCTGCTGGGCGACCTGTCCTGCGGAGGCGAACGACTTCGTCAGCTCGCTCTGGACCTGGTCCGACACGTCCTTGCTCTCGGGGGAAGCGGCGATCGCGGCGTTGAACGCCGAGGCGTAACCGGCGGTGAGAAGCACGCCCATGACGGACTGCATGATGGCCCCGCCGAGGTCCCGTTGCAGGTCGGCGGTGCCCGAGGCCATCCCGGCCCGTCGTACGGGTACCGATCCGGTCAACGAGTGGGATGCGGGTGTCCCTGCGAATCCGGCGCCGACCCCGATGAGCACGTAGGCCAAGCCGATCTGCCAGTAGCTGCTGTCCTCACCCCAGAACAGCAGCATCCAGGCGAAGGCGAGGAAGAGAAACGTGTAACCGATCAGCAGAGTCGCACGGGCGCCGCGCGTCTCGACCAGCTTCGCGGACCGCGGTGCCACGAGAACGATCATCACGACGACGGGGAGGATGGCGGCGCCGGCTTCGACGGGGTCGTACTCCAGCACGTTCTGCAGGTACTGCTGGCTGATGAACGCCGACCCCATCATGGATCCGTACACGATGATTCCCGCGCACGCGGCGACCCAGAACGTGCGCCGGGCGGCGATGTGGAGGTCGTACAGCGGGTTGGGGGCCCGGCGCTGGCGCAGGACGAACGCCGCTCCGGCGGCCAGGGCGATCACGACGAGGCCGGCGGCCAGTGCCCCCTGGCCGGGGACGACGGCGAAGTTGATCGCCAGCACGAGTCCCGCGATGAGGAGGATGGAGAGGACGCCACCGAGGTGGTCCACCGGTTCGGCCGACTCGTTGGCGTGCGCGGGGACGAACAGCAGGGCCATGACCAGCGCGACCACGGCGAGGGGCAGGGTGACCAGGAACACCGAACCCCAATAGAAGCGTTCGAGCAGCGCGCCCGCGATCACCGGCCCGAGCAGGGAGATACCGCCGCCCAGGGCCGACCACAGCGCGATCGACTTCGTCCGGCCCGGCCCCGACCACAGGGCGGTGATCAGCGCCAGGGTGGTCGGGTAGGCCATGCCTGCGGAGAGCCCGCCGAGGATCCGGGCGACCACCAGGACGGTGTCGTTCGGTGCGTACGCGGCGAGCAGGCAGGCGGGGACGGACAGCGCGATGCCGAGGAGCAGCAGCAGCTTGCGCCCGTAGCGGTCGCCGACGGCACCCAGATAGAGCACCGATGCGGCGAGGCCGAGGGAGTAGCCCACGGCGATCAGGTTGAGCGTGGTCTGGGAGGAGTCGAAGGCCTTCCCGATCGCGGGCAGCGCCACGTTGGCCACCGACAGGTTCAGGTTGGCCACGGCGGCAACGATGATCAGGGACGCCAGGACGAGCGAGGCCCGCGCCGGGGCCTCACGCGGAACGTCGATGCGAGGGGCGCCGCTTTTCGGCATGGAACCTCCGGGGGCGAAGTTGGGCTCCGCGTGAGTCTCGCCTGATCCAACGTGCCGCACGTCGCCCCGTGGGGATGACACGCTCACCGTCGCTGACGTGGCCGTGCCCGTACCGGCCCGTGCCCGTGATCGATGTCCATGCGCGCGGGAGCCGCTCCGCCAGGTTCGACCGAGGGCGGGGCGGAGGGCACCGCACGTCGGGCCTGCGCCTCAGCGTGCTCCCGGTCGAAGACCGTCGATGTTCACAGCCTGACGGCCGGCCAGATGGTCACGGCCGCGGCTGCGGTGAGTCCGATGTTGAGTGCGATCCGGCGGTCCTGGCCGCTCAGGTGGACGGTGATCGCGCCGATCTGCAGGAGTACGAAGCCCATGGCCGCGGCCGACGCCAGCGAGGGAGCGATGCCGGTCAGCGGCGGCAGTACCAGGCCGGTCGCGCCGAGTACTTCGACCGCCCCCAGCGCCCTGAGGGCGGGCAGGGGTATGCGGTCGACCCAGGACATCATCGGTCGGAGTTCATCACGGCTGCGGATCAGCTTCAGTGGGCCCGCGTAGAAGTAGAAGAGCGCGAGCGGTCCCGCGACGATCCAATAGGCGAGGTTCATGGTTCCCGTTCATGGTCCGCCGGTTCACGGGGACCCGTCGTCGTGTTGGGCGCCGGAAGGACTCCGGCGGCTTCAGTCGTGGTCGGTGGCGGGCTCGGTCGCGTAGTGGCTCATCGCCTCGATGTTGGCCTCCGGTGTCAGCGGCCGACCGCCGGTGAGCACCTCCTGGAGGTCCCGGAAGTACTGCACGTACAAGTCGGGGGTGAAGGTGCTGAGCAGCACGGCGGGCTGGTCGGTCGGGTTGGCGAAGGTATGAGGGGTGCCCGGCGGAACGATTACGAGCGTGCCCGTGGTGGCTTCGTGGTCCTCGTCCCCCACGGTGAACCGGACGGTGCCGGAGAGGACGTAGAAGCCCTCGTCGTGCAGGCCGTGGCGGTGCTGAGGCGGTCCCTGGGTGTGCGGGGCGAGGACGGACTCGGCGATCGCGAGGCGGTGCCCGGTGTGGCTGCCGTCCTCCAGGACGCGCATGCGCGTGGTGCCCAGAACGATCGTCTCGCCCTCGCCGGGAGCCACCACCGACAGGGCGGGTACGATCCGCGGTTCGTTGTTCCGTGTTTCTGCGGTCATGCCCACCAGTGCACCGTCCGGCCTGCTGCAGCGTCCAAGACCCGTTCCGCCGCGCCGATACCCGGCGGGTATCGTTGCACCGTGGAGCTACGTACCCTGCGCTATTTCGTCGCGGTCGCCGAGGAACTCCACTTCGGCCGGGCCGCCACCCGACTGCACATGAGCCAGCCGCCGCTGAGCCGGGCGGTCAAGCAGTTGGAAGCAGAGGTGGGGGCCCTGCTGTTCACCCGCTCACCCACCGGCGTCACGCTCACTCCGGTGGGCACGGTGCTGCTCGACGAGGCGCGGGCCCTGCTCGACCATGCCGACCGCGTCCGGGTACGTGTGGGCGCGGCGGCCGGCGCCGCGACCATCACCGTCGGCATCCTGGGCGACGGCACCGACCCCGGAGTGTCCAGACTGGCCGCCGCCTATCGTCGAAACCATCCCGGCATCGACATCCGCATCCGCGAGACCGATCTGACCGACCCGACGTGCGGGCTGCGCGCCGGGCTGGTCGACGTCGCGCTGACCAGGGCACCGTTCGACGAAACCGCCCTGACGGTCCGTACGCTGCGGGCCGATCCGGTCGGCGTGGTCCTGCGCGCCGACGACCCGCTGGCCGGCCGCGGCCGGCTGCGGCTGGCCGAGCTGAGCGACCGCCGCTGGTTCCAGTTCCCGCAGGGCACGGATCCCGCCTGGCAGTCGTACTGGAACGGCGGCACGCCGCGCGAGGGCCCGGTGGTGCGTGCCGTCCAGGAGTGTGTGCAGGCGGTGCTGTGGAACGGCACGGTGGGCCTGGCCCCGCTCGGACACGATCTGTCCGCGGAGCTGGCCGTGGTGCCGCTGACCGACATGCCGCCGAGCCGAGTGGTGGCGGCGTGGAACGAGGGCGACACCAACCCGTTGATCCGATCCTTCGTCGAGACCGCGACGGCCGCCTACCGCCACTGATCATCGTCAACCGGCGCCGCGGCAGGTCAGGCTCTCGTGACGAAGCCACTCCCAGCGGTCGCGGTCCCCGCTGCGGCCGGGTCGAACATGCCTGGCCTTGCCGCGACGTCACGTTCTCGGCGTTGGCGCTGGCGCTGGCGCTGGCGATGAGGATCTTGCCGGCGAGTTCGGTGCGCTCGTCCTCGCCGGGCTTGGCCCGGCCGGTGCCGGTGCCGGTGCCGGTGAGCGCGGTGTAGGCGTCGCCGGTCAGCGCCAGGTGGACGACGGTGAGTAGCGGCTGGCTGTCGCGGACCAGAGTGGCGGCCACGGCCCGGTCCTCCATGCCGTGGACGTGGTTCATGTTGACCTCGACGGGGTCGCGCTGGCCCCTGACCATTAACAGGCAGTGCATTCTTGCCACTTGTAGAGTTACCGTCATGCAACTGGATCTGAACCTCCTCACCGCCCTGGACGCCCTGCTGGAAGAGGGCAGCGTCGCCGGCGCCGCGGCCCGCCTCCACGTCACCGCACCGGCGATGAGCCGTTCCCTTGGCCGCATCCGCAAGGCCACCGGTGACCAGATCCTGGTGCGCACCGGCCGCACCATGGTCCCCACCACCCGCGCGCTGGCCATGCGCGCCCAGGTCCACACCCTCGTCGAGCAGGCCCACCAACTCCTGTCCGCGCAACAGGAACTCGACCTGGCGGCTCTGGAACGGGTCTTCACCGTGCGCTGGCACGACGCCCTGACCGCGGCCTGCGGCACCGCCCTGATCGCCGCCGTCCACCGCCAGGCGCCCGGCGTACAGCTGCGCCTGCCCGCCGAACCCGGGACGGACGACGCCGAGCTGCGCCGGGGCGAGGTAGACCTCGAATCAAGTGCCGGCGTTCCGACGCTCCCCGACATCCGCCACCGCCTCGTCGGCAAGGACCGACTGATCATCGCCGTGCGGCCGGGCCACCCGCTTACCGAAGGCCCGCTGAGCCTGGAGGACTACGCAGCCGCCGAACACCTCACCGTGTCCCGGCGCGGACGCCTGCGCGACCAGATCGACGACGCCCTGGCCACACGTGGCCTCGAACGACGCGTCGTCGCCGCCGGACCCACCACCGCCTTCGCTCTGCAACTCGCCCTCGACACCGACCTGGTCGTCACCCTGCCCGACGCCGTCACCCGCACCGCCCGCGACCGACTCGGCCTGGTCACACTGCAACCGCCGCTCCCGCTGCCCGACGTCCCCCTGCACCTGCTGTGGCACCAGCGCTACGACGACGACCGCGCCCACGGCTGGCTGCGCGACGTCGCCGCCGAGACCGTCCAGGCGCTGTTCACACCACCGGCCTCCTCGCCGCAGCCCCTCACCGGGCAGTGAGGATGCGTTCGGCGCCGACAACCCGTCGGCCGCCCTTCCCGGTTCGCCCGGAGGCACGGCCGGGGTGACGGGAAGCAGGGGCCAGAGGCGGGCTGCATGCTGCCCTCCTGGGCGCGGCGCCGTGGAAGACGCTGCCGCTCATCGACATCAGGACGCGTGATGCCGCTGGAGTCCTTGGAGGAGGAGGGCGATCAGGCGTCGGGGGTCGTAGCGGGGGTCGTCGTCGTGTCCGATGCAGAGGTTGCCGATGCCGCGCATCAACTCGTACGGCTGCGTGCCGGGCCTGATGTCGCCGGCCTCGGCCGCGGCGTCGAGCAGTTGGGCGCAGACGGGCAGCAGCCGGTCGAGGAAGTAGGTGTGCAGCGCGGCGAAGCGGTCGTTGTCGGACTGCAGGGCGTCGGCGAGTCCATGTTTGGTGACGAGGAAGTCGACGAAGAGGTCGATCCACTGGCGCAGTGCGTCGAATGGGGAGTCGGCGCTGGCCAGCAGATTCGGGCCGGCCTCCGCGCACGCCTCGATCTGGTGGTGGTAGACGGCGGTGACGAGATCCGCCCGGGTCGGGAAGTGGCGGTAGATCGTGGCCATCCCGACGCCCGCCCGGGTCGCGATCTGGCGGATCGGTGCGTCGACGCCGGAGGTGACGAAGACCTCGGCGGCGGCGGTGAGCACCGTCTGCCGGTTGCGCTGGGCATCGGACCGCTTGCTTCGGGACGGCGACTGCCCTGCGGGGCCCTCGGTGGCCATCACGTTCTCCTTCGACGCACTTGACAAAACGGAGCGCCGCTCCGGATAGTAAATGGAGCAGTGTTCCGCTTCAGCTTAGCCGAAGCGGGATGCTCCCGACCGTCTTGCCCACCCCCGGTACCAGAAGGCCGGCGGGCGGCCGACCACCGAAGGGGAACCACATCGTGAGCACATCCACCGCCGCCACCAGTGCCGACACCTGGGGCACTCCCGTCCCGGTCCTGTCCTTCAGCCCCGTAGTCCTCTCCGTACCCGGACGCCCGATCGACCTCCAGGTGCGCGTCTCTGCGCCCGCGTCCGGAACCAACCACCCGGTCATCCTCTTCTCCCACGGCCACGGCCCTTCGAACAACCTCTCCTCGCTCAACGGCTACGCGCCGCTGGCCAACTTCTGGGCCGCCCATGGATTCGTCGTCATCCAGCCCACCCACCTCACCTCCAGGACCCTGAGCCACCTGGTCGCCGACGCACCCGGGGCACCCGACTTCTGGCGCTCCCGCGCTGAGGACATGACCCACATCCTCGACCGGCTGGACGTGATCGAGAGCACCGTGCCGCAGCTCGCGGGCCGGATCGACCACACCAAGGTCGCCCTCGTCGGACACTCGTACGGCGGCTTCACCGCCGCCCTCCTGCTGGGCGCCGGGCTCACCGACCCCGCTTCCGGAAAGGTGGTGCACCTTGCAGAGCCGCGGATCAAGGCCGGCGTACTGCTCGCCGCGCCCGGCAGGGGCGGCGACGCCTACAACGGGCCCATGGCCGAGCAGTGGCCGATCATCGGCGCCGTCGACTTCTCCACCATGACCGCACCCACGCTGGTCGTCGCCGGTGACAAGGACGACCCCCGGCACTTCACGGACATGGGACCGGACTGGCACGCCGATCCGTACACCCTCGCCCCTGGCCCCAAGACCCTGCTCACCCTGTTCGGCGCGGAGCACGGACTCGGCGGGATCGCCGGATACGACGCCGCCGAGACCACCGACGAGAACCCCGGGAGGGTCGCCGCCCTCGCCCGGCTCACCACGGCCTACCTCGACACCCAGTTGCACTCCGGCGCCCCCACGTGGCAGGCCGCGTGCGAGGCGCTGACGACCGGCCCGGACCCTGTGGGACGAGTCGAATCCAAGTAGGCCCCCTGGCAGTCACGCCCCTCATCGGACGGTCTCGGAATCCCGACGCTCACTCCCAAGTCGGCCGCCCGGAGGCAGTCGGCCGGGCAACTCCCCCGCAGCCACCTCCTGACGCGTTCTGACAGCCGCGCCCACGCCATAACTCCTGCCCGGTGTTCGGCGACTCGCAGACGGACCGGTGCCGCATCCGCAACAGCGGGTGCGGCACCTTCGGCAGGTCGGGATGGCGGCCATGACCAGGCCTCGGCTGCCTGCCGGCGGTTGCGGAGCACGTACATGATCTTGAGGCCGCGAGCAGCCCATGGCAGGCTCATGCCGCATGATCGATGAATTCGCGAAGGACAACCTGCACGGGAGACTGCGGCGGGACCGCACGTCACTGCTCTGGAAACTCGATGGCCTGTCCGAGTACGACGCTCGCCGGCCCCTGACGGCGAGCGGGACCAATCTCCTCGGCCTGGTCAAACACGTGGCCACCGTCGAGGCCAGGTACTTCGGCGAGGTCTTCGGCCGCCCTTCCCCGGAACCGCTGTGCCGGTGGCAGGACTCCGACGGCAGCGATCTGTGGGCGACCGAGGGCGAGACCCTCGATCAGATCGTCGGGTCCTACCGGCGCACGTGGGAACACTCGGACGCGACGATCAACGAGCTCCCCCTCGACGCCCCCGGCCACGTGCCGTGGTGGCCGGAGCCTCACTCCAATACGAACCTGTTCGCCATCATGATCCACGTCCTCGGCGAGACCAACCGGCATGCCGGGCACGCGGACATCCTGCGCGAGGGCCTCGACGGCCGGACCGGGATGCGCCCCGAACATGAGCAGCAGACCGACGGGGAAGCACGTGCGGCCCACTACGCGAAGATCGAGCAGGCCGCCAGGTCGGCCGCACCGATCAAGGCACAGAAGGTGTCCCGCACGACCTGATGTTCGCGCGGCATGACGCCGGTTGCGGGCTCGGTGACGAGGTCCTCGCCACCGCCATCCCGCCGGCTTCCCAGCCGGGCCTGCGGGCGGGCAGCCCGGCCTTGGCATGCCAGCAGTCTGCGTCGCGCGGGGCGGTCAGCCATCCGATCAGGCGTTCAGCGCCTGCACGGAAGGCCTGGGGAAGCAAGGCCAGATCAGCGATGTCGTGGCTGAAGACATCGACGTCGCCGGCCGGCGTGATCGGTATCGCACCAGCAGGCGACGTTCACCGCCGCGTCGACCGCGAGCCGGCCCAGGTCTGTCCATACGACCTGGAGCAGGAACTCCATCTGGTCGCTCCCGTCGGCCTGCTCGATGACATCCAGGCGGAGGATGATCGGCGTCCCCGGCCGAGGCCCAGGGAAGATCGCGTGTTCGGGAGCCCACTCCCACTCCGCCCCAGCTGCGTTGACACGAGCCGCATCAACAGCACGTACCCCGTCCCGCCGCTGGGGCGACTGCCCTTCTCAACGCAGACGCTGTCGGCGCGACGGTCAGCTTCGCGGCTTGAGCCTCCTCAGGCGCACGGGCTCGCCGTCGAGCGGCAGTTCGTCCACCGGATAGCCGGTGTGGTGGCGATACCGTCGGCGGAGGTTGGGGGCGTTTGCCGGACGGGCTCAGTTGGTGTTGGCCGGCCAGAGGCTGTCAGGGAAGGCGGCGTCGTCCGAGTCGGTGTCGGGCATGAGGGTGGTGAGCATCTGCTCGGCAGCCTTCGCGTTGTCGGTGGCGCGGGGCAGCATCACGCTTTCGTAGGCGTCGAGTGCCTGGTCGATGGTGGGGTGGTCGATGACGGCTCGGGCGAGTTCGACGCCGTCCAACAGGGCGAGGTTGGCGCCGACGCCGACGGGCGGCATCAAGTGGGCGGCGTCGCCGAGCAGGGTGATGCCGGGGACGCGTTGCCAGGCGTGGTGAACGGGAAGGACGAACATGGGCCGGTTGATGAAGCCGCCTTCGTTGTAGCGCAGGATGTCCAGCAGGCTTTCGTGCCAACCCTGGTACTGGGCGAGGAGGCGCGCGCGTACGGACAGGGTGTCCGTGAGGTCGAGGCCGGCGTGCCAGTCCTGGGGGCCGCGGAAGTTGATGTAGGCGCGGACGTGTCCGTTGCTGTTCCGCTGCAGCACCAGGCTGCGGCGACCCGCCTTGGCCGACATGGTGCCGCGTCCCACCAGGCGGGCGATTCCGGGGTGGCGATGGTCGACGTCGTCGAAGTGAGCTTCCACCAACGTGACACCGGCGTAGGTGGGTTGGGCGTCGGAGAGTGCGGGACGCACCCGGGACCAGGCTCCGTCGGCGCCGATGACCAGGTCGAAGTCTTCGCCCGTGCGCTCGTGGTGGTGGACGCGGGCCGTACCACGGGGTAACGGTGTCACGGCCTTTACGGAGTGGCCCCAGCGGACCGTGCCGGGAGCCAGGGAGTCCAGCAGGAGGGCGCGCAGCTGACCGCGGTCGATCTCGGGCCTGCTGAGATCGTCCTCGCCTGCCCGGTCGTGGCGTATCAGGGTCGCGTGGCGGTCGTACAGGCGCCACTCCTGGCTCTCGGGCCGGGAGAGGGCGAGGAACTCGTCGTACAGGCCGGATGCGCGCAGGGCAGCCTGGCCGGTGTCTTCCTGGATGTCGAGGGTGCCGCCTTGCGAGCGGGAGTTGGGGGCGGGTTCGTGCTCGAAGACCGTGACCGGCACGACGTGCTGTTGCAGGACGCGCGCGCAGATGAGGCCGCCGAGGCCGGCGCCGACGATCGCAATGCGAGTGGTGGTGGACATGGGGGTCACGCTCCGTTCGGAGGTCAGGGAGGGTGCTGGTGACATGTGGCGGTTCCGGTGTGGGGACGCGTCCCGGGTGACGGCGGCCGGATGCCGTTCAGCCGCCCGCTCACAGAAGCACAGTAGCTCCAAAAGTACATCCGCTCCGACTTTATAGTCGATCGCCTTTACGATCGATTCCCCTGAGGCGGGTAAGGTGGCGGAATGACCGGGACAACGACAGGACGTCGCGAACGCAAGAAGGCCCAGACGAGGCAGGCCCTGACGGATGCCGCAGTACGGCTGTTCACGGAGCGCGGCTTCGACAACGTCGGTGTGCGCGAGGTGGCGGAGGCGGCGGACGTCTCGCTGAGCACGCTCTTCAAGCACTTCCCCAGCAAGGAAGCCCTCGTCTTCGACCTGGACACGGACATCGAGAGCGCCCTCGTCGCCGCCGTTCGCGACCGAGCCCCGGGCCAGCCCGTGCTGCACGCCCTGCGCGACCACATGGTGCGCACCCGAACCTCCGTGCGGACCGACGACCCCACTTTCGTCCTCGTCGAATCCACCCCCGCGCTGCGGGACTACGCCCGCCGCATGTGGTTGCGCCACGAGAAGACGCTGGCCGCCGCCCTCGCCGAGGCCACCGGGCTCGCCCCGGAAACCCCCGCGGTCGTCGGCCTGGCACGCTTCACGCTGGAATCCGCCAGTATCGCCCGCGCAAGCAAAGACCCGGCCCGGACGATGCGCGAGCTGTTCACCCTGCTGGAACACGGCTGGGCCGCCACCCCCCTGGCGGGACAGGAAGGCCACCCGGGTCGGGACGGGTGATCGCGGCCTCTCCGAAGGCCGCAAGGTTCTCGCCGAGAAGAAGGGTGAGCACGGCCTCCGTTTCGCGGCTACTTGGATCGTCGCCCGGTCGATGACGTCCACGGTGACCGCGTGTGCGTCGCGGACGGCGTGCCGTGAAGCTCTTCACCGGGGAGGCAGCAAGCCGGTCGAGTCGGAACTGCGGCGCCGGGTCTGCGCACGATGGATGTCGATGTACCGGGCGAGGATCAGCGGATCCTGAGGGTGGTCGGCCTGGAAGGTGATGCGGCGGAGCAGGCCGACTCCGTCGAGTGTGACGCCCTCACGGGCGAGGACGAACACGAGGGTGAGGAAGGCGGAGCGGGCGTTGCCGTCGTCGAAGGGGTGGAAGAAGCAGACGTCAAGATAAGCGCGGGCGGCGCGGGCGGTCAGGCTGAGGGGGGGCGGCCGGCTCGAGCGTGCTCTCGGCCAGGCAGGCGTCGAAGCGAGCAGGTGTGTCCGGTCCGATGCCGTAGCGTTCCCGGCTTCCCTTGGCGAACGCCGGCGCGTTGCGGAATGCCGGCGGCTCCGGAGTGCCCAGGACATGCTGCTGCCAGCCGCGGAGCACCGTGAGGTCGAGTCGCGCTTCGCGGGCCGCGTCGGCTCGTAGCAGGTTGAGGGCGGTGAGCAGGCCCTCGGCTCGGGCGGGGTCGATGGCCCCGTCGAAGGCTCGGATGTCTTCCGCCGCCCCGTCGCGGAGGGGAAACACCGGGCCGCCCGCACCGCTGTCCTGGATCTCGTGCCACGCCACCGACTCGCGTACCGCAAGCCAGCGTTGAAGGTGGTCCGGAGCCGGTGCGTCTGCGCGGGGGCCGCCGTCGCCCGGCCGCAGGGAGAGCGCGAGCTGCTCCGCGACGTCGTCGACCAGCACCGTGCCAGGAGCGGTCCAGCTACCGAATCGTCCACCGATCGCCTCGTCCACCAGGCCCCGTGCCACGTCGGGCGCGACTCCCCAGCGGCTGAGGAACCAGGTGAGGACCTGGTGGCAGTGACCGTGCCAGCCGCTGCCGCATCCGGTGCGGTCGACGACCTGCAGGATCAGGTTCCGCGCCGCACGCTCCCACAGGATCCGCTGGTCTTCGATGCCGGTCAGGTCCAGCGGTTACGCCTCGAACCAGTCGGCGAGGTTCTCCAGCCAGTCGCGCCACTCGCACAGGGCCGCCTCGACACGGGCCAGGGTCTCTTCCGGCGTGGTGATCGAGTCCCGCGGGCAGCACCAGTTCCCCACCGGTCCGCCGTCGAAATCTCCTTCGTCGTACGACCAGCGCCATCCGACGGCCCAGCGGCCGTAGTGCCGTACGAGGGCGTACGACATGGCGTTGGCCCAGTGCTCGGCCTCGTCGCGCACCCAGGTACTCATCGCCGGGTCACCGAAGGCGACGTCCGGGCGGATGGGAACACGTCGGGCCGGGCCGAGCGCACGCACCGTCCGTGCCGCGGATTCGGCGTCGAAGGCGCGGCGGGCAGGGTCCACCTCGTCCCGGCTCAGGAAGCTCGGAGCCAACTCGACGATCACCGCGCAAGCCTGCCACGCCCGCCCGGCACCGGTTCAAGTGGTTTTCCCCAGACCGGGCCGCAGAGGACTTGCTCCCCCTTGTCACCGCCGCCGCACAGCCCCGCCGACGCAAGCGCTCCGCTCATCCGCCGACTGCGGTGCTCGGTCACGCCTACCGGTCCGGACGTGCGCGGCGAAGGAAGTCCCAGACCGGTCAGGAATCGAGAAGCCCCGGCCGCCGCGCAGCCCCTAGCGTGTTGGTCATGGCAACCACCACCTCCACTGCAGCCCACACGTCCCTCGCGTCCGTCACCCTCGAGGTGGCCGACCCCGAAGCCGCTCGCCGCTTCTACCGCGCCTTCGGCGTGGACACGTACGTATGCCTGCGGGCGTCCGAGGCGCACTCCACCGGATTCCGCGGCTTCACCCTGGCGCTCACGGTGGCCGGGCCAGCCACCGTCGACGGCTTCGTCGGCGCTGCCGTGGACGCCGGCGCCACGGTGCTGAAGCCCGCCGCGAAGTCGCTGTGGGGTTACAGCGGCGTCGTCCGAGCCCCGGACGGAACGATCTGGAAGATCGCGACCTCGGCGAAGAAGGATTCCGGCCCCGCCACCCGGGAGGTCGACGAGCTCGTCCTGCTGATCGGCGTCGAGGACGTGAAGGCCACCAAGCAGTTCTACGTCGGCCGCGGCCTGACCGTGGCCAAGAGCTTCGGTGGCAAGTACGCCGAGTTCGCCCCCGGCCAGTCCGGCCCCGTCAAGCTGGCGCTGTACAAGCGCCGCGCCCTTGCCAAGGACCTCGGCGTCCCCGCCGACGGCAGCGGCTCGCACCGCATCGTCCTCGGCAGCACCGGCGACGCCTTCACCGACCCGGACGGGTTCGCCTGGGAGGCTGCCGCACCGCTCGCTCCCACGCCGTCCTGACTCCCCTCCTCCCCTTCATACCGGTACGGCGGCACCTTCGCCGACCCGGACGGCTATATCCGGAGTCCCGGCTACAGCGCCCCTGGGGCCGACCGGCCCTACGCCGAGTAGCCGCCACCCGAGCCCCGACCGGCAGGTCCCCGGACTTCGCCCGGGCCCTGGACGGCGACCCGGTCGCCCGCGCCGCCTACGACAACCTTGCTCACAACCGCGAGTACGAGCGTGTGTGCGCCATCGAGAGCGCGAAGAGGCCCGATACGCGCCGACGGCCTGTCGAGAAGGCCATCGACACCCTGCGGGGCTCACCCGAAGCAAAGACTCCGACGGCACTGCTATCGCCGCGCGGAGCCCTGCCCCTGCCCCATCCCTCCTGAAAGGACAAGCATGCCGAAGCGACTCATGACCGGCCTGTACTGGTTCCTGGCGTTTGAGTTCGCGCTGGGCGCTGTGACCAAGTACTGGCCGGGCGACACGGTATTCAGCTCGGCGTACTCCGCGAAGTTCGTCGATTGGGGTTACCCGTCCTGGATGCGCTTCGTGGTCGGCGCCCTCGAAGGTGCAGCTGCCGTCCTGCTGGTGATCCCCGACAAGCGAACGCGCTTCCTGGGTGCTACGACGCTGATGTTCGTGCTCACCGGCGCGGTCACCACCCACATCGTCAACCACGACCCGGCGGTCGAGAGCTGGGCCGCACCGACCCACCTCCTCATCATGGGCATCCTCGCACTGGCCAATTGGCCTGCCGACTGGCGAGACCTCCTGCGCGCTCCCACCGCGCGCCGACGGCCCGAACACCACGTGCGTCCAACGAGATGACAAGGGTGCAGAACCTTGGAGGGAATCGCCTCATCGCCCTGCCGCTGGACCCGGGCACCGATCAGTACGGTCCTGCCCATGTTGCAGCCGTCGGCGGTCCGCTGCGGCCGGCGGCGCGGTGGGCGCTGACCTCTCGGCGTCCAGGGGCAGCGGCGCCCGGTCCGTGAGCGTGGTCTGTTCCGGATGGCGGGCCGGCCACAGCAGATCCGGCTCGCACACCCCGACGAGGTGCGGGTCGGCATGCTCCTCGCGCTCAACAGAGTCGCCCGGAGGTATTCGGCCCTAACTTGGTCGCGGTGAGGAACCCGTTCCCCGAAAGGACAGCCCCGTGAGTTCGCCGCAGGCTATCGAAGTACCGGACGCCCTGGTCGCGTCGTACACGAGGAACGGCGGTGAAGAGGAACGGGCGTGGATCGCCCGGCTGCCCGCGCTGGTGGCGGAAATGCTCGACCGATGGGAGCTGGAGTGTGACGGCGGCATCGCTTCCGGCGAGGCCTCGCTGGTGGTGCCGGTGCGCCGCGCGGACGACACCCGCGCCGCGCTCAAACTCCAGATGCCCCGCGAGGAGACGACCGCCGCGCTGATCGGGCTGCGGGCGTGGAACGGCGACGGCATCGTGCGGCTGCTCGACCACGACCCGGAGAGCAGCGCGATGCTGCTGGAGCGCCTGGACCTCTCACGCACCCTCGCTTCCGTCGAGGACGACGACGTGGCCATGGGCACCCTGGGCGCCATCATGGCCCGGCTGCACTCCGTCCCGGCGCCCGAGGGCCTGCGCGGCCTCGATGAGGTCGCGCGCGGCATGCTGGCGTCCGTGCCG
The DNA here is from genome assembly GCF_054353315.1 of Streptomyces sp. NC-S4. Classification (NCBI taxonomy): domain Bacteria; kingdom Bacillati; phylum Actinomycetota; class Actinomycetes; order Kitasatosporales; family Streptomycetaceae; genus Streptomyces; species Streptomyces sp. NC-S4. Next base: position 99,650 of record NZ_CM135937.1, read on the forward strand.
GCAGCGGCTGCCAACTTGACGGACCCTGCGGACCGGCGGCTGCTGCACGGCTGGGCCTCGGCGGTCACCGAGCTGGTCGTCGAACCCGGCGACCGGATGCTGCACTGGGACCTGCACTACGACAACGTCCTCGCAGCCGAGCGCGAACCGTGGCTGGCCATCGACCCCGAACCCCTCGTCGGTGACCCGGGCTTCGACCTGTGGCCGGCGCTGGACACCGGCTGGGAGAAGCTCCGGGCCACCGGGGACGTCCAGAGGCTCCTGCGGCGCCGCTTCGACCTGCTGACCGAGGTACTCGGACTGGACCGCCCGCGCGCGGCCGGCTGGACCCTGGCCCGGCTGCTGCAGAACACACTGTGGGACATCGAGGACGGGCGGACCAGCATCGACCCGTCCCAGACCACTGTGGCCGAGGCGCTGCCGCCCCGCCACTGACGAACGCGACGCGGCCCGGGGGACGTAGGTCTTGCAGGCGGCCGAGGATGCCTCCGGACGGACGTGGCGGACGGACGCGGAGGGGGCGAACTCGGCGCTGTCCGGGCAGAGTGCCGCCGCGCGGGCGTCACCCCGGGCCTGCCCGTACCCGTCGCTTCCTGGTGCCTGCCATCGCTACCGAAGGCGGGCGTGGACGGCGATGGGGTCTGCGTAACGGCTCGTGGCTGTCGTATATGGCGCTGGACCCATGGGACGAACTGCCCCAACCGGCCGAGAAGATGATTGATGACGCCCTGCTGACCCGCCTGGGCGGCAACGTGCACGAGTCCACGCGGCTGACGTCGGCCCCGTGCGCGGTCGAGGCAGCCGCCCGGGAGCACGGGGCCACTCTCGGCAGCCTGCATCCGGGTGGCTCACCCGCTCCCTCCCGGCTGGAAGGCCCTACTGGGTGACGGTGTCGTCGCAGACGGGCTTCGGCGGCGCCTTCGCGATCACGCCACGCCAGTAGTCGGCCTCCCCGGCCGTCCCCCGGCGTGCGGGCTCGATCAGGGTGGAGAACGTCGTCGTCCCCGGACGCGCTTCCAGGTCGCCGGGGCCGATCGCGACCACGTACTGCTGCCCCGGCTGCATCATCACCTCGCGGTTCGAGGTGGCCACCTTGAACGAGCCGGGCGTCCCGCCGGGCTCTACTCGCTGGGACACCCCGATCACCGGGGCGAAGTTCCCCTTCATCGACTCCACGATCCGTACTGGCGTCGTGACGAGCTCGGGATTCTCGGCGCCGACCGCCTGGGGGTCGTGCGCGGCCTCGCCGGCGGCCTCCACCACGGCGATCCCCTGCGCGCCGGTCGCCACCTCGGCGTCCGTGCCGCCGGTCGGGGTCCCGCACAAGCTCTCGGTGTGCGACTCGCCGCTGCTCTCCCAGACGTACCAACCGGCGCCACCGGCAAGCACTGCGGCCACCGCCGTCCCGGCAACCGCCCACGTCTTCACGCTCATGATCAGCCCCACAGCTTGGAGTAGTTGGCCCGGTCGACGTCCTGAGGGAGATCGAAGTATTCGTGGGCGGTCGGCCACATCAGCGACCGCGCATAACCCGGCCCGCCCGCGTCCGACTTGTGGCACAGCCCCAGGGCGTGGCCCAGCTCGTGCGCCGCGATCTGCCGGCGCTTGGTCCGGCTCGCGTTCTTCATCGCCGCCGTGTTGAAGCGGATGTAGTCGGTCTGGCCGGGGCCTCCACGGTAGTTCCACTTCGCGGCGGCACGGTCCTTCGGGTCGTTGTAGTCCACGAACTCGAGGTCGTTGACGGTGGTCGCCGAGTCCGGGGCCAGTTTGATCCTGTGGCCGGCGTACTGCCATGCGCTCAGTGCGTGCTTGTACGCATCGGCATAGGCCGTGTGCGCCGTCCATCTGATCTCGCCGTCGTCCACCGAGCTGCGCGACCTCGACTCGGCCTCGCCCCTGACACACGGCGCCGCAGCAACAGCCGCAGCTGGAGGCGGGGCGGACAGGAGCAGGGCTGCGGCCACCGATAAGCCCGCTGACAGGCGCTTCATCCGCTCCACGGTAGGGCTGCTCGTACCGTGGACATCGTTTCCTCTCCCCCGAGCGGCGAGATTCCCCGGACCGGGCACACCCGACGCTCGAACACGTTCGGGACGGTACCGGCTCGCGCGTACGGTCGTACGACTTCTCTCCGGGTGAAGCGGTGCTGCTACGTGCCGGAGACACCCGCGCAGCCACCGACTGCCCCTGAGGCCATCAGCTCTGATGCACCGACAGCGTCCCGGCCGCCGCGCCGAACGGCCCTGAATGCACTCGCTCGCACCCTCGCGGTGCAGCCACATCTGGACCGAAGTCGACATCTGCGGGTAGCCGAAGTCCCATGTGCCCTGTCCCGTGCACGTCCCGACCCGCAAGGTGTACTGGCCACCCTGCCCGGGCTGCGACTGCCGGGTCAGGGTCAGGGACGCAGCGTCCTTCGAGGCGGTCCACACCCCCGGATAGTCCGTGTACGGCCCGGAACAGGACCCGCAGGCCGCCGCCACCAGCGCGACGACGGCGATGGCGGCTGCGGCGCGGGATGGCTGGATCGGCAGCTCTGCCGGGCCGAAGGAACACAGGACAGCGGCCGCCCACGAGGCGGCCACCGCGACGGCGCACCAGACGACCCAGGGCCCCTCGCCGGCCCTGACCAGCAGGACCAGAAGTGCGAGCGCGAGGATCCACGAGCCGACCGCCCTCCATACGGCAGTGCCGTTCCAGGCATTGCGCTGCTTCAGCACCGCGACCACGATCGGCAGGACTGCCAGGGTGATGGCGAGCAGCATTGCGCACATCAGGAGGAGAGTGCTGCCGTATTCCGGGACCAGCATGGTGGTGTCCCCCAGAACGAACGTCCCCACCAGTCCTACGACCTCCACCGCGAGCGCCGACCACAGCACGACGGCGAGCCGGCGGCCCGTCGTTGCTTCCCCCACCAAAGCCCCCGGCGTGCAGGAGCACCCGGCGCAGAAGCACGCCTACTTCGTGGAGCGCCGGCTCATCATCGCCCCCGTACGGGAGCGCCGCCGGGCCGGACGGCCGGACCCGGATCCGTCACCGTTCACCGGGCTTCTGTCCGCAGGAACGACGCCGCCGCGCGGTGTGGCGCGCGGGCTCAGTTGTTCACGAACGTGAGGCTGGTCGCGTCGTAGCGGGTGCCCGCGACCTGCCCGGGCGGGGCGGCGGCCTCGATGGCGGCGAGGTCGTCGGCGGACAGCTCGATCGCCAGGGCCGCGAGGTTCTCCTCCAGGTAGCGCTGCCGCCGCGTGCCGGGGATCGGCACCACGTCGGCGCCCCGGTGCTGCACCCAGGCCAGAGCCAGCTGGCCGGCGGTGACTCCCCTGGCCTCGGCAAGCTCGTTCAGCTTCTCGACGATCAACAGATTCCGCTCGAGGTTGCCGTCGGCGAAACGGGGCTGGCTGCGCCGTACGTCGTCCTCCGCCAGCCCTTCGACCGAGCTGTACCGGCCGGTCAGGAAGCCGCGCCCGAGCGGGGAGAACGGGACCAGCCCGATGCCGAGTTCGCGGCAGACCGGGCCGATCTCCGCTTCGAGGTCGCGGGTCCACAGCGACCACTCGCTCTGCAGCGCGGCGATCGGGTGCACCGCGTGCGCCCGTCGGACGGTGTGCGCGCCCGCCTCGGACAACCCGAGGTGACGGACCTTTCCGGCCTGCACGAGTTCGGCCATCGCACCCACGGTCTCCTCGATCGGCACCTGCGGGTCGACCCGGTGCTGGTAGTAGAGGTCGATGTGATCGACCCCGAGCCGCCGCAGCGACGCCTCGCACGCCTGCCGCACGTACGCGGCGTCGCCGCGGACACAGGTGGGCTCGCCGAGCCGGTTGGCGAAGCCGAACTTCGTGGCCAGCACCACCTCGTCGCGGCGCCCGGCCACGGCCCGTCCGATCAATTCCTCGTTGTGCCCGCCGCCGTAGAAGTCGGCGGTGTCCAGCAGGGTCACCCCCAGGTCGAGCGCACGGTGCACGGTGGCGATGGACTGCGCTTCGTCCGTGGCACCGTAGCCGTGGCTCATGCCCATGCATCCCAGGCCCTGCGCGGAGACCTCCAGGCTGCCCAGGTGCCGGGTGGGAACGTCGTTCATTCTGCTGCCTCCTGAGCTCGGAATCATTGATCTTGACGTTAGGTGTTGGAGCACACTCCAAGTCAACCCGGCGCCGCCGCGTAGGGTGAGCGGAACCAGCACGCCTCCCGCCGCCCTCCTCAGGAGAGAACTGCCTTCATGCGCACGGTCTTCGCAAGCCAGGTGATCGAGTGGCGCGGTCCCGCGCCCTTCTACTTCGTCCCCGTGCCGGAAGAGCCGTCCGCCGACGTACGGCAGGTGGCGTCGGCGGCCACCTACGGCTGGGGAGTCGTCCCTGTCGAGGCCAGCATCGGCGAAGTCACCTTCGAGACGTCGCTCTTCCCGAGGGAGGGCGGATACTTGCTGCCCGTCAAGAGCGCTGTCCGGACGCCGCTGGGGCTGGTGGCAGGAGATGAAGTGACCGTGGCGATGACGGTGCGCCTACCGGGCTGAGCGCCGCCGGTCCCACCCCGGCCGACGGGCGGGCGGGGTGTGGTGTGAAGGGGGAGAGCGGTATGAGTGCATCCGGATTCGCCGCATGGACACGGCACTTCGAGGCCGAACGCGACCGCCGCGCAGCCGGGCCCGAGCCCCGCTGGGAGTCGGGTGCCTCGCTGCCCCCGGCGCTGCGGACCAGCATCCAGCGGTTCCAGGCCGGCGAGGGCGGCGACAGTACGGCCCTGTTCGCCAAGGCGGACGCGGCGGGCGACCCGGAGTACTCGGCGGCGCTGCGGCTGTTCGTCGCCGAGGAGCAGAACCACGCGCGGCTCCTCGCCCTGCTGCTCGAGGCGGGCGGGGCGACGACGCGGCCAGGGCACTGGAGCGACACGGCATTCGCGCGACTGCGTCGCCTGCCGGGCCTACGGGCGGAGTTGCTGCTCCTGATGGTCGCGGAGGTGGTGGCCCTGCGCTACTACCGGGCTCTGCGTGACGGGACCGGCGATCCGCTGACGTCGGAGGTCGCCGGCCGCATCCTGGCGGACGAGGTGCGGCACGTCCCGTTCCACTGCGAGCGGCTGCGCGCGTCGGTGGCGGAACTGCCGCGCGCGGCCCGGCATCCGGTGCTGGCGGGGTGGCGGGTGATGCTCCTCGGCGCAGCTGTGGTCGTGGCCGCCGACCACGGGCGGGCGCTGCGGGGCCTCGGGGTCGGGCGAGGACGTTTCGTCGCGGACGTGGTGGGGTCGGGTGGCCCGGTGGTCGCGGCGATCCTCGGAACCGACCCGCTGCGGGTGCCCGCCGTCCCGGCGGAGCCTGCCGATGCCGGGACCGCGTACCCGCTCCGGGCTGGGAGCGCCCGGTCCGGACCCGCGCTCACACGGCTGTGGCGGCTCGGCTGACCGGCCGGCTGGTCACGGCAGCCGGTGCGGTGCCGCACCGCAGGCGACAGGCCCGCTCGGCCTTGTTCGTCAGCTCCCGCCTTATCCTCGTGCGATCCGCTCCCCGTCGAAGAGAGTCCCCGTGTACACCGCTCGCCGCTCGATCGGCACCCTTGCCCTCACTGGTACCTCGGTTCTCGCGCTCACCGGATGCCTGCCCGAGCCGACCGAACCGGTCTCCGGCCGTCCGGCCTCCCAGGTGCTGGACGAGTCCGTGACGGCGCTGCGGGGCGCGTCCTCGTTCACGGTCAGCGGGAAGACGATGACCCAGGGCGTACCCACGCAGGTGAACCTGTCCATCAGCAAGTCCGGCGACTGCAAGGGCACGATGTCGCTCCGGACCGGCCAGGTCAAAGTGATCCGTACCCGGGACGACGTCTTCTTCCAGGGCGACGAGGCCTTCGCCCGAGCACAGACACAGGACATGCCCGAGGAGGAGGCGGACCGGGCCTTCAAGGACGCCACCACCCTCTGGATACGCAAGAAGGCCTCGGATCCCGCTCTGAAGGGACTGGCCTCCCTGTGCGACCGGGACGGCATACTCAAGGCGTTCTACGGCCTGCCGGGCGCGGTACGGGGCGGGCCGACCGAGGTCGACGGCCGGAAGGCGCTCACGATCACCGCGGCCCAGCACGTCTTCGTCGTGGCCACCGAGGGCGAGCCGTACCTGCTCAAGGCGACCGCTGGCGGCCCGGAGGGAATCGACCTCGCCTACACCGCCGTCAACGGGCCGGTGCAGGTCGACGTTCCGGCCGACAAGGACGTCGTCGACGATCCGGACGACAACGGCTGACGCACGTTGCGCGCCCGGTCGGCGGGTGGGCGGGGCCCGTTCGCCGGGGTCCATTAGGGTCCATCTCGGCGGCCCGGCGCCCGGGCCGCGCGGCGCGGGCCGACGACGGCCCCGGGGACAGGGGGAACCATGGAGTCTTTGCTGCCCGGAGACCCGCCGGAGATCGGCGGGTACCGTCTGCTGGCGCGGCTCGGGTCGGGGGGCATGGGCGAGGTGTTCCTGGCGCGGACGGCGTCCGGGCGGGCACTGGCGCTGAAGACCGTGCACCGCGAGCTGAGCCTGGACGCGGACTTCGCGCACCGCTTCGACCGGGAGATCCGGACCAGCGACCGGGTCCGCAGTCCGTGGACGGTGTCGGTGGTCGATTTCAGCGCGCCCGGCGCGTCCCCGCAGTGGCTGGCGACCGAGTACGTGCCCGCGCCGTCCCTGGGTGACTGGGTACGCGGATGGGGACCGCTGGAGGCCCCCGCCGTCCGGTGCCTGGGGCAGCAACTGTCGGCGGCACTGGTCGGCGTACGGGCGGCCGGGGTGGTCCACCGCGACATCAAGCCGGCGAACGTACTGCTCGGCACGGAGCGGCCCTTCCTCATCGACTTCGGTATCGCCCGCACCGTCCGCGACCCGCGGCACACCCGCACCGGCACGGTGATGGGGACGCCCGGCTTCCTGGCACCGGAACAGGCCACCGGCACGGTGGCCGGTGCCGCGGCCGACGTGTTCTCCCTGGCCGCCGTGCTCGTGTACGCGGCGACCGGCCGCAGTCCCTTCCTCGCGGACGGTGAGGAGCTCGACCTGCCGGCCCTGCTCTACCGGATCGTGCACGACGAACCCCGGCTCGACGGCGTACCGGGGCCGCTGCTCGCGCTGGTGAGGGAGTGCCTGGCCAAGGACCCGCAAGAGCGTCCCCGGGCCGAGGACGTAGCGGCGCGTCTGGCCGACGACGGCTCGGAACCGGGGTGGGGAGCCGCCGCGCCCGAGGCCCTGGCGGCCGAGGCCGCACGCCGGGAGACCGAACTCCGTCGTCTGCTCGCCCTTCCGCCATCGCCCGCCGACGTCCCCGGGGCGCACGGCACTGCCCCCGCGGCCGTGCCCGCGCCCGTGGGTGCCGGAACTCCGCCGTACTCCCCCGCACCCGCGAGGCGCGGGCCGGGACGGGCGGTCCTGCGCTCGCGGGGCGCCGGTACGGCGGCGGGAGCCGCCGCCGTCACCGTCGCTGCCGTCGCGCTCGCGGTATGGCTCCCCGGACACGGGGACGAGGGCGACGGGCGTGGGGCGCCCTCTCCTGGAGCCTCCTCACCGTCCTCCCCCGGAGCGTCCTCACCCGCGCCGGCGGCGGGCGCGCCAGGGGCACTGCCGGCCGCGTGGGCCGGTACCTGGTCGGGTACCGGCCCCGGAACACCGGATGCGGACGGTGTGTCCCGGGCACGCACCGGTGAGTTCTCGGTCACCGTCACCCTGAACGGCGGCACGGTGGGCGAACTGGTGGGCCGGCAGGTCAGCGACCTCAAGGAGGCCGCGAGCGGGCGGAACCTCGGATGCACCGAAGCCCTGAGGCTCCAGCAGATCCGTGGGAACACCGCGGTGTTCGAGGCTGCCACCAGCCATCCCACCGACCGTGGCGCGGTCCTCGAGTGCCCCCGGGGGAACCTGTACGTGCTGACGATGACGGAACCGGACCGCCTCACACTGGAATCGGAGGGCGCCCAGTCGGCCGGAGCCCCCGCGGCGCTGAACCGCCGCCCGTGACCCCACGGCCTTTGACCTCGACCGGACTTGATGTTCTACACATGGGGTCATGACCACTCCACTGCGTATCGCACTCGTCGTCGGCAGCACCCGGGAAGGCCGGTTCGGCCCGACCGTCGCCCGCTGGTTCGAAACCGTCGCCGCCGCCCGCGGCGACGTCGAACTCACCGTCGCCGACCTCGCGGATGCCGACCTGCCAGCCCACTGGACCACCGAACTGTCACCCCGCGGCCGCGCGTTCGTCGAACGCCTCGCCGGGGCGGACGCCTACGTGGTTCTCACCCCCGAGTACAACCACTCGTTCCCCGCCTCCCTGAAACAGGCCATCGACATCGCCGGACACGTCTGGCGGCGCAAGCCGGTCGGATTCGTGTCCTACGGCGGCCTGTCCGGCGGCCTGCGCGCCGTCGAGCAGCTCCGCCCCGTCTTCGCCGAGCTCCACGCCACCACGCTTCGCGAAACCGTCAGCTTCCACCAGTTCCCCTTCGACGAAACCGGTACGCCCCACGACAACGACACCGCCGTGCGGGCCGCAACAGTCCTCCTCGACGACCTCCACTGGTGGGGCAACGCCCTGCGCACCGCACGCCGGCACGACGAGGCATTGAGCGAGACCGTCTGACGAACCGCGGACCGGGCCTGCCACTCTCTCCCCCGGCCGGGTGTCCGGGTGTCCGGTTCAGGTGGGAACGGCACGCGGCAGCCCCGGGCCGCGCAGGGATTCCAGACGTGCCTGCGCCAGCCGCAGATGACGGGGGTCCGGGGCGGGCAGGGCCTCCAGCAGAGCGAGCAGTTCGGGCCCCGACTCCACCGCCGAGGCCCGGTCCCTGACCTGGGACCAGCAGTACAGCGCCCCGGCCGCCGCGGCGTGGACCTCGGGAGCAGCCGTGCCCTGACCGGTGAGCCGGATCCGGCAGGCCCGCAGCCACAGCCGCGTCGCCAGCGGGAAGTCACCCGCCATCCGGGCCAGATCCGCACGGATCTCCACCCACTGGACCGCCTCCGGGGAGGAGAACCCGTACGCGTGCCGGACGTGCTCCTCCCAGGCCCCGGCCAGCGCGGCCGCCTCCGCATGACGGCCCCCGGTCGCCAGTGCGTGGATGTGCGGCCGCGGGTCCCCGCCCGCCACCGCACTCGGCGCCCCGTCGGCGGGTGGAGCGGCCGGCCGGCCCGGATGCTCCTGCTGCGGACCGGAACGCATGTCCAGCTCGCGGGCGGTCGGCAGGACCAGCGCACCCGGCGGCAGGCCCGCGGCCCCCGCCGCCAGGGCGTGCAGCTGCACATCGGTCGGCCGGACCGGACCGCGGCGCAGCTGCTCGATCCAGTGCCGTGTGTAGCCGCTGACCGTGCCGCTGCCCGTCGCGAAGCCGGGCGGGGACACCACTCCGTACAACACCACCCCGTCCGGCAGGCCGGGCAGTCCGCCCCGCTCCCCCAGCGCCGACCACGCCTCCCGGTCCGCCACCAGGTCGACGAGCACCCTCGTCGACCCGGCAGGACGTGCCCGCAGCTCACCGACCACCCAGTCCCAGGGCACGGCCGTGTAGCGCACGGCCGCCCGTGCCGTCCCCGCCAGAGCCAGAAACAGCCCGCGGCCGCGCCGGTCGGCCGTGAGCCGACCCGAGAGGTAGACGAACAAGGGACCCGGGGTCACCGCCGCCGCACGAAGCCGCACGAGCACCGTGTTCGGATCGCACACCCCGTCCAGACACACCATGTCGGTGGGCAGTTCGCTCCCCAGCAACACCGAAGCCGGCACCATCCCGAGGGCCGCGACGTTCGCGCTGGGGGCAAGATGCACCGCCCGGCGGGACACCGCCGCATCCCCCGCCACGAGAAGGACATGACCCCGCTGCTGCCCCGGACCGATCAAGTACATGGACAGACCGTACCGACCCCGCCGACACCGCGACCACCGACCACCGACCACCGACCACCGGGAACCTGGTCTACCCTCGGTCGGATGATCGAGTACGTGAACCAACTCGGCCCCGGCGCACCGCGGATCGGGCCGCCGCCCGCGGGCACGGCCGTCTCGGTGTGGTCCCTGGACACCACCGCGGACACGCTCGGCGGGTACCGCGTCCAGGACACGGACGCCGTCCTGGACGCCGGTGAGCGCGAGAAGGCCGCACGGCTGGTGCTGCCCGGCCACCGCCACCGCTACCTCGCCTCGCACCTGGGCCTGCGCGTCCTGCTCGGCGCCCGTCTCGGCCTCGACCCGCGGGAGGTCGCCCTGGTGCGGGAGGACTGCCCGTGCTGCGGCGGCCCCCACGGCCGTCCCGCCGTCGCCGGCGGCGGAATCCACTTCTCCCTCTCCCACAGCGGCGACCTGGCCTACCTCGCCCTGGCGGCCGTTCCGGTCGGGGTGGACGTCGAGGAAACCCCGGGTGCGGACGCGGTCGCCGACGTGCTGGACTCCCTGCACCCGGCGGAGACCGCCGAACTGACCGCCCTCGCGCCGCCGCTGCGCCCCGGCGCCCTCGCCCGCGTGTGGTGCCGCAAGGAGGCCTGCCTGAAGGCGGCCGGCACCGGACTCGCCCTGGGTCTGGCCGAACCGTACGTCGGCTCCTCCCCCGCCCCGGCACCCGTGGCGGGCTGGATCGTCACCGACCTGCCCGCTCCCGCGGGCTACGCCGCCGCCCTCGCGGTCGCCGACCAGTACGAACAGGACCAGGGGCGGGGGGACCGGGCATGATGATCACCGTGCCGGGCGGACACGTCACCCTCTCGGACCGCCGTACCGAGCGCAGCTGGACGGTCGAGGTGGCCCCGTACCTCCTCGCGGCGTACCCCCTCACCCGGGCCGACCACGCGCGGGTGGCCGCAACGCACCCCGACGGCGCGCAGGACGGCAGGCGGCTGCCGGCGCACAGCGTGTCGTGGTGGGACGCGGTCCGGTACTGCAACGCCCTGTCCCGGCAGGAAGGGCTGACCCCCGCCTACCGCCTCCCGGGCACGGCCGACACGGCGGACGGCGAGGAGGGTCACATCGAGTGGGACCCGGACGCGGACGGCTACCGGCTGCCGACCGAGGCCGAATGGGAACACGCCTGCCGGGCCGGCACCACCGGCCCCCGCTACGGGCCCCTGGACGACGTCGCCTGGCACCGCGGGAACTCCCGGGAACGGATGCACGAGGTCGGCGGCCGCCGTCCCAACGCGTGGGGCCTGTACGACATGCTCGGCAACGTCTGGGAGTGGTGCTGGGACCTCTACGACCCCGAGGTGTACGGCTCGTACCGGGTGCTGCGCGGCGGCGGCTGGTTCGACGAGCACTGGAGCTGCCGCGCCTCCGTACGCCGGCGCAGCCACCCGACCCTGCGGATCGAGGACGTGGGGCTGCGCCTCGCCCGCTCCCTGCGGCCCTGACCGGCCGTCACCCCGGTCCGGGCCCGGTACGGACGTCAGGAGTGCGACGACGGCACCTCGGGCGCCAGCGAATTGCCGGCGGGGATGCGGCCGCAGTCGGACGGGGCCGGCCTGCCCGAGAAGCGGTCGCCCAGCCAGCCCAGCGCGACGGGTGCCCAGGCGACGGTCGCGCCCACGTGGCTGAGCAGCTCGTACTGGCTGTACTTGACGGCGGAGTTGCCGGTGGCGCAGTACTGCCGGGCGAGTGCCCGTACGTCCCCGGCGACCATGACGCCGTCGCCCGTCCCGATTCCCGGGCGGTTGCCGAAGGTCCCCTCCAGAACGCCCGCGTCGCCCTGCGCGATGAATCCGGGGCTGGCGGGGGTGGGCGCCGAACCGAGGTTGATCCTGTTCATCGCCTCCACGAACGCGGGGATCGAGTTGGGGTCGGCGTACTGCGACTTCGCCATCTTCTTCCAGGTCAGCCCGGGGTAGCGGCCGATGGCGTCGACGATGGAGCCGTGCTCCAGCTCCTTGTACACCTCCAGGCCGTAGCCGTTGAGATAGGACTTGAGATCGATGCCGTAGGAGCGGGAGACCCCGATGACCGCCATGGGGATGACGCCCGACCACGCCAGTGACCCGTCCACGTACTTCAGGTTGTGGGCCGGGTCCACGAGCAGGCCGCCCTCGGCGTAGCCGACCAGCTTGCGCTGGACGTCCGGCGCGTAGCTCGGCGCGAGCGCGGCGGCCCAGTTGGTCGCGATGGCGCCGCCGGAGTAGCCCATGAGGCCGAACGCGGTGTCGGAGGTCAGTCCGGTCTGTGCCGACCGGGTCGCGGCGCGGATCGAGTCCAGCGTGTTCGTCCCGTATTCCGGTCCGGCGGCGAAGTTCGCCTGCTGTCCCTCGGTGTCCGGGATGACGACGTCGTAGCCCTGCGTCAGCAGGGGCGCCAGGAAGACCGCCTCGACGTTCGGGATGAGGCCGCCGAGGGTGAGGTTGCCGGCGATCGCACGGGACGGGCCGTCCTCCGGGCTGAGGGAGTCGTAGAACGACTGGTAGGACACCGCCTTGCTGCGGTCGCCGGTCGGGCTGCGCACCACCGTGGTCACGTTGGCGGCCGGCCTGCCCTGGGCGTCGGTGGTGCGGTAGAGCAGTTGGACCGCTTTGAGGGGTGTGGGGATGCCGACGAGGTGGTACTGCAGCGTCCGGGTCTTCAGTACGGTGCCCGGTGCGAACGCCGACAGGGGGGCGCTGCCGCCATAGGTGTAGAACGGGTCGCTCGTCGTGGCCGTCGCCGCCGCGGGCGCGGACGGGGCGGCGGTGGCCGCCGGCGCGGCGGTCATGGCCGCCGCGGTGACGACGGCGACGGCGATCAGGCGGACGGCTGCCTTGGACATGTGTTCCTCGTTTTCTGCGTGGGGGGACTGACGCGCCGGCACGAGGTCGTGTGCATCGGCGCGTCAGGCCGGGGCGGGCGGCCCCCGGCAGGGGATTGCGGTGAGTGACACGGCCGGGTCCGCCGCATCTGGCCATTCACCCGCCAGTCGTGTTACCAACCAGTAGGTGATGTCCCGGAAACATCATCGAGCCGGTTCGCGGCCGCGTCTCCGGGGCGGGGAACAGAGATGTGCGAGGTGGATTGTGACCGGATCCAACGCGGTGGGTCGGGACCCGGTGCCGCAGTTCGGCGGCGTGCCGGTGCACAAGCGGCTGCAGGACGCCGCCGGGGCGCTGGAACGCGCGGTGATGGTCCGGCTCGTCGAGCGGCTGCCCGTCTACGGAACGCTGTCCGCGGAACACCTCGGCGGTGACATCGCCAAGCAGGTGACCCGCGGTATACGAAGCTTCGCCGCCGTCCTGAACACCGGAGAGATGCCCGGGCAGGCCGAGGCGGCGGCGATCCGCGAGTCCTCGGCCCGGCGCGCCGACGAGGGTGTGCCGCTGGAGGCCGTGGTCGGCGCCTACCACCTGGGCGCGGAGGAGTGCGCCACGCAGGTCTTCTCGACGGCCGACCCGGGTGACCTGGGCGACGTACTGCTGGTGCAGCGCCAACTGCTGGCGTTTTTGCGGCTGGTGAGCTGCGAGGTCGCGGCCGGGTACGTACAGGAGCGGCAGACGGCGCTCAGCGACGAGCAGGTCGCCCTGCAGTCGCTGCTGTCCCGGCTGCTGGAGGGCGGCAGCCCGCAGGCCGCAGCAGACCGCGCGGGCATCCGTCTGCCGCCCTGCTACCTGGTGCTGAGCATCGCGGTGGGACCGCATCCGGACGAGTTGGTGCCCGGTGTGAACCATTCGGTCGCCGCGCGCCGCAAACTCCGGCGGCTGCGCAATGAACTCCAGCGCCAGACGAGGGGGGTCCCGCTGTCCGTGCTGTCCGGGGACGGCGGGCTGGTACTGGTCCCGTACGAGACGCCGCCGACCGGTCTCGTCGGTGCCGACCGGGACCGGGTCTCCCGGCTGGTCGAACAGCTCGGCCGGGTGTGCGGCGCCGAGCTGTTGGCCGCGGCGGCGACGGCGGCGCCGGAAGGCGTCGCCGCGGCCGCCCGGCTGGCCGGCGAGGTACTCGAAGTGGCGGAGGCGTCCGGCCGGGGGCCCGGCGTATACCTCCTCGACGACGTGCTGCTCGAATACCAGCTGAGCCGTCCCGGCCCGGCCCGGGACGGGCTCGCCGCACTGCTCGCCCCGCTCGACGCGCGCCCGGAACTGCTCGTCACGTTACGCGCCTTCCTCGCGTGCGGCCTCGACCGGCGCCGGGCCGCCGCCCGGCTCCAGGTCCACCCGAACACGGTCGACTACCGCCTGCGCAAGGCGGGCGAGTTCACCGGACTGGACGCTGCCCGTGGCGCCGACGCGCTGACGCTGCGCGCGGCGCTGGCAGCCCACGACGCGGTACGGCAGGGCAGGCCCGACCCGGCCTGACGGGCCTCGCCCCCGGCTCCGGGCCGGGACGGCACCGTTCGACCGGCAGACCCTCCGTTCAGCCCTCGGGGCCGGGACCGGCGGGAGGGTCGGGGGTCCCGAGGGACCGGCACAACGTGCATGCGTGGGGGTCGTTCGTGGTGCTCGCCCGGCGAGGCGGGGGCAGGGGCAGGGGGAAGCCCGCCCGGTATTCGTCCTGGAGCACCTGGATCGATCCCCGCCTCTCGCCGGGCGGAGTGCTCGAGCCGGCCGTAACCGCTTCGGCGAGACGGCGTGTCACGCGCATCAGCGCGGCCCGGACCGTTCTCGCCAGCCGCGTCGACGCCCGGCGGACACGGCGTCGCACGGCCGGCCATGAACCTCGAGCCGATAAGTCGCCACAGGGGCCTTGCCCGTGTCCCTTCACAAAATCAGTTACTCCTCGGTCGCACGGAACAGAAATAGATGGATCATACGCTTTTTGTTTTAGGTATTTCCCGCCCTTTACGTCGACACCTAGTACGGAGGTGCGTCGAACGGGAATTACACGCACGTCGGAAGTTAAAGACGGGGCGCCATGGCACCAGATCCAGCAATGTACGAATTGCCGGGGTTTTTACGCGATCGACAATGTGCGGATTGCCGGGGTTTTTAAGGGATTCGACGCCAACGGCCGCACTTTCGGTCAGGTACACGCCCTGCCGGATGCAAGGAATTGCAAGGTATTCCGCCGGAGACCGTCGGCGTATCGCCATGGGGCGGTAGCATCCAACGCCTACCGCGAGCCGGGGCCCTCGTCGCCGGCCGTCGGCATCACCAGGCCTGCCGGGGTGCACAGGGGCCAGTACGGCTCGTGGGCGACCTGGAGCGGCTCCGCGCCCGCGTGGGCCGGGATGCCCGCGGACCTCTCGACACGTGCCGCGGCTTGCCCGCGAGCCAGCCGGATGGCGTCCACATGGCAGGACAGGACGTGCTCGAAGCGCTGTTGACGCCTCAGCTCAATGGCGTCCACGCGCCACAGACGGCCGGTCCCCGATGACGCGAACGCGGTGCAACCTGTACCCAGTGCGGCGGAGAGCAGCACGATCCACAGGAAGAGGTGTCCCACAACTGATCCTTTCGAAGGCTGAAGCTCGAAGGGGCACACGATCCCGTCCCCGTCGATCGCCCGGCATAACGCAGAGGCATATGCAGAGTTGCGCCCCACACGCCGATTGCAGCCATGCGCAGCAATCTGTCGGCCTTGGCATCTCAGCCGTTCTACTGATGATCAGCCGGGGTGTCAGCGGCGGCCGCCGATCGGCGTGCGCAGGCGCGGCGCATCTCCGTCCGGCAACGGGAAAGCGGCATGGAGGAATGAAAATATGGTGAGCCGGTGCCATGCGCCGACACCTTCGGTCATGCGGAAGGGGCGCCTTCAGCGGACGCCCGTCACCCGTCCACAGCCCGCGCGGGCCCGCGTCGATCCGGCCCTCATCGCCTGCCTGAGCTGCGGATTGACAGCCCGCCAGAACGCGGCCACCGAGCTCTTGTCGCGTTGCGGGAATCGGCGAACGGCAGGACCGACACTTATCCATCCGCCACGATCACCCGGATGGCGCATACCCTGACCAACATCGACAGCGTTTATGGAATATGACAACAGCAAAGCCCCCCTTCTTCTTCCGCAGGCCTCCAGAAGAAGACGAAGGGGGAGGTGGTTTTCACACCGGGACAACCCGGATCGGAAAGTGGACTTTCACTCCAGGATCAACCGGCTGCAGCGCGAGCGGGAACGCGACGCTGGAGGACGAGGGCCTGGAAATCGATCTGAGTTACTCGTCCTCGGTCCTCGAGGACTTCCTCCGTACGATGAGCATGATCCAGGTCGAGTTCGACCGGCGGTCAGGAAGCGCAGCACCGTCCACGACCGTCGGCGAGCGCTCGGTCGGCAGTTCCCGTGCATGAGCCGTACGGATACCCGGACGTCAACGGCCTCCATCCCCAGCCGGCCACCACCATGTCCTGGCGTCTGCCGGAACACGGGGAACCGCTGGGCAGGTCCGATGAGGCGCACCTGGCATGGGATCCGGTGGAAGAGCTCGCGAGCCTGCTCCAGGAGAGCCCCGCACCCGGGCAGCCGGAGCCCTTCACCCGCGTCGGCTACGACGGCACCGGCGACACGGTCAGCACCATCGGCCTCGTGGCGGGGCTGAAGCAGACCACTGCCGAGCGGCCGCCCAGACGAACCTCCAGCGGGCACCGGCGGAACACGTCGCGGAAGCCGGTGGCGACCCTGCTGCAAACGGGCAGCCTGTTCACCGCCCTGCTGGTCGCCGTCATCGCCGCCGTGGTGAGCGTCCTCAGCGGGATGGCCATCTGTGACGCCCTGCGCCACAGCGCCGGGCCCCATACGGCCCGCGATGTGGTGAGCTGGTGGCCGCTGCTGATCTACGGGCCCTGGATCGTCGCTTCCCTGTCCATCCTCCGGTCCGCGCTGCACCAGCGCCGCGCGGTTCATTCCTGGTCGATCGTTCTGCTGTTCTCCACCCTGGCAACGCTCCTGTGCGTGGCCCAGGCACCCAGGACGCTCGCCGCCGAGACCTCGTCCGCGCTCCCCGCCGTCGCGGCTCTGGCCTGCTTCCAGCAGTTGGTCCGTCAGATCACGCTCACGCGACCGCCCCGCCAGGCCGCACCACGACACCGGAACCCGTCGACCTCCGTCCTGGGGACCGGGCAGCCGGCCGCGCCCCGCACCGGGCCGGACGGTGTCCGTCCCGGCTACTCCGCGGCAGACGGAAGAACGGACCGCTCTCCCTCCAGCGGCCGCAGGTTCGAATACGGCGCATGACGGTCGTACCCGTGCGGTGGTGTCTCCCGCGCAGGC
This sequence comes from Streptomyces sp. NC-S4, assembly GCF_054353315.1. Taxonomy (NCBI): domain Bacteria; kingdom Bacillati; phylum Actinomycetota; class Actinomycetes; order Kitasatosporales; family Streptomycetaceae; genus Streptomyces; species Streptomyces sp. NC-S4. The sequence goes on from NZ_CM135937.1 coordinate 116,740, forward strand.
GTGCCGTGCCGGGCGACCGCGAAGAGCGGAGGCAGTGACAGCCGCCAACGTCCTGGTCAACCCGTTCCTTCCCACGCGTCACAAGAGTGCTCGCCTGCACCTTTGAAACGAAGATCGAAACCGATAGTCACGGGCCGTACGAAGACTCGATCCGACGGTCCCTGCCCAGGTCCGGGCCTGTTCGACGGGCCCAGGGCATCCGGCTGCCCCGGCGCATCCGAGCGACGTGTCGTTCGGCGCCGCGCGGCCTCTCCTCTCCCATTGCGATGAAGGGCAAGAACCATGGTGTACGAACTGAGTCACGCCGAGCGGATGGAGTACAAGCGGCGTCAGGACGCCGCCTACCAGGACGGCGCGGACGCGGTCACCAACCTCCAGGCCGCGCTCGCGCTCGCCGGCCTGACCCTTCCCTCCCTGTGCAACGACGGGCCTGTGGCCAGCCATGGTTTCGTGCGTCTCGGGGGATGCAACGCGGCTTTCGCCAACCGGCTCGCCGAAGTCATCACGGCGGGCGCCGACGCCCTGCATTTCCAACGGTGAGCCGGCAGACAGCCCCCTCGGGCCGACCGCACGACATCCCCGCGTTCGGGTCTGCCGAGCGAACTCGCCGTGGGCCCCTGGACCGCTGGGACTGACCGGCCCGATCCGCCCGCGCCGGCGCCCCGACCAGGACGGTCGGTGCGCCGGCGGCCCTCGCCCCGGGCCGGGTCGTCAGAGGTGGAACATGATGATGTCGGTACGGACGAGGCCGGCTGTGAGCACGGCGGCCCCGAAGGCCCCGAGGCACGGTACGAGGATCCGGGCTGCGGGAGCGGGGTCCCGGGCCGGGAGCAGGGCGAGCGGGATCACCACCAGGCCTCCCAGGACGGCCAGTTGTGCGAGCGGATCGGCGAAGTAGCCGACGTGCACGATGGCCTGGCCGGGTGTCAGGGACTGCATGCGAACGGTCCACAGGGTCCCGGTGGTGAGCACGGTCGTGAGCGGAGCCGCCCACAGGGCGGTCCGGAGCCCCGCCCTTCCCCGTACCGAGCACAGCGCCAGGAGGCACACCAGCCCCGCGACCGCCGCAACCATCCGGTCGTACTGCAGCGTCGGGACGAAGCCCGCCCGCGCCTGGTCGTGCCGGATCGCCCAGCGGGCGGCGAGCGTGCCGGCCGCCGCGGCCAGGGCCACCACGGACGGCAGGGCGAGCCCCCAGACCGCCTGCGCCGCGGAACCGGTTCCCGTCGTGCGGGCGATCGAGGCGCCGCGCAGGCACCACCCCAGCGCGAGCAGTGCCAGGAGGCCCACCACGACCGCGTCGGAGCCGCTGTGCGGCGAGTGGATCCCGGGAAGCGTGAGCCAGGCCCAGGAGATGTGAGGCAGACGCGAGGTGTACAGCGCGAGTTCCTGCGCGGTCCGCAGTACACCGGTGAAAAGTGCCGCGTTGACCGCCAGGGCCACCACGAACGGGCTTCGGGACCGGGCCCGGTCGTGGCCCGGCCGCACGGCGGAGGCGTACGCGCGAGCCAGTACCGCGCTCAGGACCGCCGCGACGCACACGGCCGCCGGCACGATCGCCACCGCGTTCCAGGCGGGGGGCGAGGCGATGTCCTCGAAGCGCCCGAGCCAACCCAGTGCGGTCCCCACCCCGAGGGCGGCGAGAGCGCGGGCGGGCAGGGGGAAGGTCCCCGGGTCCCGCATGGCGTCCTGCCACATCTGCGTACCCCAGACCGCGGCCATGAGCACGCCGACCAGGATCGCGGGAGCCAGGGTGACGTACGGGGCCAGGGGGGTTCCCGGAAGCGCCGTCGCCGCGAGCCGGCCGACCGGGTCGAGGGCCAGCGCACCGAGCAGCCCGGTGACCGCCGCGTCCGGCCAGGCCGCCCCCAGGTGCGGTTGGGGTGGTCGGAGCACTTCCATCCGCCGTGCGGGAGAGGGGTGGTTCGCCAGTACGGAGCGCGGCCCGTCCGGCGCCTTCCACCACCCCAGGCAGGAACTTCTGATCCGCCGGGTGCGGTCGGCACCGGCCAGCATGCCGATGAGGCCGGCGCGGGAGCGGCCGGAGACCGACAGGATGTCGGCCTCGTGCTCGCGCGAGCGCAGCACCATCTGGGAGACCGTGAAGACGGCGGCCAGGAGCAGCAGGGAGCGTCCCGCGTACCCGACCCACATCGGCTGGGCGAGGGCGTCCCACAGGTCCACGCCCTTCCTCAGCATCTCCAGGGCGAAACCGATGACGGGCACGGCGAGGACCACCGCTGTCGCCACCAGCGTGCTGCGGGCCAGCCACACCAGGCGTACGTCTGCGGCGGCCACATGGGCGAACTCGTGCCGGATGATCGCCCTGGCCGTTTCGGGGGCCAGGGCATCGATGCCGGCCGGCAGCACGACGACGGGCGCGCCGGGCGGGCCCGCGGTGAACGGCTCTTCCCAGCCGTCGGCCGCTTCGACGATCCGGGGCCGGCTGCGGAGCCTCATGTCGTCGGCCTCCTGGTCCGCCCACGCCACCGCTTTCCCCGGGGCGGTCTTCAGGGGGCCCGCGCGTCGCAGCGCCCGTCGGGGCAGTACCCACAGGCCGCCGGCGCCGACGAGGAGCACCGCTGCCGAGCCCGACAGGGAGACCGCGGTCATCCGCCGGGCGGCGGGCTGTGCACACCGCATCTGCCAGAGCCCGCCGGCCAGGGCGTCACCGGGGTATCGGCGCCCGGCCTCGATGGAGCAGTCGTTCTGCTGCTCGGCCCACGAGGTCCCGAAGAACTGGTTGTGGACGATCTGCCCGGCGAACGCCCCGGCCAGCAGCAGGACGCCGACGAGCAGGACGTACCGGCTTCCCGTCGGGGACCGTAAGAGGCGTGGTGCCCGCGTGCCGGGAGCGGTCGGCCGGGCCGCCGTGAGGGTCTGACCGGCCTCGGCGGCCTCCACCGGGGCCGGACGGTCGAGCTCTGTCAAGAGCCCGCTCCCGCCCGGGGCGGATCGTCGAGTGCGGTGGCGATGGCCTCGGCGAGGGCTGCCGCCGGATCCGCTTCGAGTCCGAGCCGCTGGACGAAGACGATCTGGAAAGCGGTGACGAAGGCCGCCCGCTCGTCCGCGGACCAGGTCGTCCGTGGCTCCACCGCCTGAGCCGGAGCCGGCTCCTCGGGCGGCTCGGCCCCCCGCTGCCGCAGGCGGCCCAGCAGGGCGGCGGCCTTGCCGCGGGCGGCTTCGGAGAGCGCGTCGGCCGCGCGGCCGGTCACCCGCTCGCCCACCACGCCGAGCACCCAGGCCACGGCGGGCAGCACGTACATGGTCAGGTCCGCGACGGAGATTCCCGTGCCGACCGCCGGGCCTCGCCGTCGGGTGGCCAGCCTCTGCGGGTCCGCGTCGAACTCCGCTAGCAGTTCGCCGAATTCACGGTCTCCTGTGACCTGGGCGGGCAGGGCGGCGAACACGGCACGGCCGGCGCGCTCCAGGCTCTTCCGGCCGTAGGGCTCGGGGTGGTCGGGGCCTGGTACGGGAACGGCGGACGCGGCCCGGCCGCGCCCGAAGAGTGTGGGCATGGTCCTCCCCCAAGGACGCCGGGGCGGGTATGCCCGTGCGGCGCGATTCCGCCAGCGTAGTTGGGAATGCCGCAGCGGTCATGACCTGTGGCGCAGGCTCTCACATTTGAAAACTAAACGACATTTTTTATGCATTTTTGCAACCCTTCAGGTCGGGAAAACATCCAAACAGACGGACCTACCCGTTCTGCCCGTCCGAGGGCAGCCGCCCTGTTCGGAGCGAAGTTCGTGCACGAGTACCCGCAGACGCAGCAGCCCAGGCGATCCCGCAAGAAGGTGTGGATCACGTCCGCGGTGGCGGTGGCCCTGCTCGCCGGCGCCGGCGCCGGGGTGATCCACTGGAAGACGGACTGGTTCGACGGGAACGGGGAGTCCGTCAGCTACGGGAAACCCGCTGCCGGTGCGGACGGCGCCAAGGACAAGGGCGGGGAGACCGGCGGCGGGAAGCAGGCCGCCGCGCCGAGCGCGGACCCGGACGTCTCCCTCCCCACCGGTCCTTTCACCGACTTCAAGCAGACGGTCAAGCTGGACGACGGCACCCGCATATCCAAGGCCCGGGTGAAGGGCGCCAAGTCCGGTTTCGACGGCAGCGTCTGGGTGTGGACGCCCAAGGAGTACGACCGCCCGGAGTACGCGAAGAGTGCCTTCCCCGTCATGATCGCGCTGCCCGGAGGCAACGGGAACGCCGACAACTACTGGGCGACCATGCCGAAGCTGGGCCTCCACAAGGCCATCGCCGAGGGCGCCGCGGCCGGCAAGAGCCTCCCGTTCATCGTGGTCATGCCGATCCTCAACCCGGACGCCAAGTACTACTACGACGGCTCCGACATACCCGGCCAGGCCAAGATGGGCACCTGGATCGGCGAGGACGTCCCCGACCTCGCCCGGGCCAATTTCCGTACGTACAAGTCCCGTGACGGCTGGGCTTTCATGGGCAACTCCTCCGGCGCCTTCGTGGGCCTCAAGCAGCTCCTGCAGAAGCCGGACCGCTTCCGGGCCGTCATCGCGAACGGCGGCGAGATCGTCCCGGACTCCCCGCTCTGGAAGGGCCACCAGGCCGAGATGGACGCGAACAACCCCGAGAAGCTCGCCCCCAAGGTGATCAGCGCCAACGGCCCCGAGGTGAACGTCCTCTTCCAGTACGGCACCAAGGAGGGCGGCCGCGACCGGATGGAGAAGTTCCAGCAGCAGTTCGGCAAGGGCCCGATCAAGGTCACGATCCACGAGATCCAGGGCGGTGACCACAACGGATGGGACTACGTGCGGGGCATGCGGGAAGGCGCCCTGGAACAGCTCAGCAAGCTGATGAAGGGCCCGAAGCCGCAGTAGGGGCGAGAGACAACGGGTCGCCGCGCCCGGAGCCCCTGGGGGCTCCGGGCGCGGGCCGTGGGTCAGGCGTGCCCGGGTGGCACGGCGCCGATCATCTCTGCCAGTACGGTCCGCCGGTCCTCTCCCGGGCGGGCGCGCAGCGGACGGGCCAGGCGGGCGCTGTCGTAGTGCCAGCGGTGGTCCAGGTCGCGCGGGACCGTCCCGGTCTCGCGGAAGGCGGGCCGGGTGCCGAGCAGTTCCGTGAGGTCCCGGGCCAGGTCGTGCCAGGAGACGTGGCCGCTGCACGCGTTGGCGACTCCGTGCACGGGCCGGTCGAGGCACTCGGTCACCGCGCGGGCCAGGGCGGCCGCGTGCACCCAGGCGGCTCCGTACCAGTCGTGTCCGCCGGTGCCGGGACGCGGCAGTTCGATCGGCCGGCCCTGGCGGGCGGCCTGGTAGAGCGTGCCGATGGCACCCCAGCGCAGCTGTTCGCGCAGCCGGTCGTGCGCGCCCCAGACGAGCGGGGAGCGCACGGCGCTCGCGCCCCCGCGGCCCTCGGTCCCCGCGGCGCCCAGCACCATGGCCTCGCAGTCGAGCTTGGTCCTCCCGTACGGGCTGACGGGCTCGTGGGGCGGCGCCTCCTCGGCGACCCGGTCCGCCGCGGGGTACCCGTAGGCGTCGACGCTGCTGACGAAGACGAACGGTCCGCGCCGCCAGGCGCCGACCATCGCCTCCATCGCCGCGAGGTCCACGTCGTGCCGGGTGAAGGTGCAGGCGGCGTGGACGACCGCGTCGGCCTGTGCGACGGCGTCCCGCAGTCCGGCGAGGTCGGTGAGGTCGCCCTCGATGACGTCGACGCCCTCGGTGGCGATCAGATGGGCGGACTCGGGCCGGGCCAGGGCCAGCACGGGGCGCCCCCGGGCGGCGAGTTCACGTACGACGTACGCGCCCACGCCGCCCGTGGCGCCGGTGACGAGCACCGTGCCCGGGCGGATGTCCCGGGAGCGGGGGGCCGGCCTGCTCGCGGCCTTCGCGGCGCTCTGCTGTGCCGCCCGTTCGTCGAGGAGCGCGGTGAGCGCCCGGGGCGTACGGGCCTGGAGCACGTCGAGGCCGGTGAGCGGCAGTCCGAGGTCGGTGCGCAGCCGTTCGGCGAGCTGTACGGCTTTCAGGGAGTGGCCGCCGAGGGCGAAGAAGTCGTCGTCCGGCGACGGGGCGACACCGAGTACGGCGGTGAACGTCTCCTCGACCGCCCGGGCCCGGGGGCCGGCCGGGCCGGCCGGGGCGTTCTGCGTGGGCGGACCGGGCAGCCGGGCGTGGTCGAGCGGGCCGGCGGCCGAGCGCGGCAGCTCGTCGAGCAGCGTGACCGTGGCGGGCACGGCCTCGGGCGCGAGGGACCGGCGCAGCAGGCCCAGCAGGTCGTGGCCGGACGGGCCGGCGCTGTCGCGCAGGACGGCGTAGGCCACGGGCGGGCCCTGTTCGGGCCGGACCACCGTGGCGTCGGCGACGCCGGGGTGGGCGCGCAGGGCCTGCGCCGCCGGGTGGCCGTCGCCCTGCGGGTCGGCGCCGTCACGGGGGTCGCAGGCCTCGTCCGGCTCGGGGAGGGGCAGCTCGCTCAGGGTGAGTTCCGGGTCGGCCGCGACCGCGTCGAGCAGGGCCGCGTAGTCCCGTACGGCCGCTCGTGCCACGGTGTCGTCCAGCGTGTTCGGGTCGTACTGGACGAGCGCCCGGGGCGGTGCGCCGTCGCCCGGCACCAGGCCGTAGGACAGGGTGAACTTCGCGCCGTCGGACGGGATGTCGACGTACTCGGCCGACGTACCGGGCAGCCGGAGCACCGTCGGCTCGCCGAGGATGTCGGAGGTGACGCGGACCAGTGCGGTGCCGTCGGCGCCGCGGGCCCCGGCGCCGAGGCGTTCGAGGACCAGGTCGAAGGGGATGTGCCGGTGACGCTGGGCCTCGAGGAGCGCGTCGCCCACGCGGCGCAGCAGTTCGGCGAAGGAGGGGTCGCCGGAGACGTCCACCCGTACGGGCAGGGTGTTGACGCACAGGCCGACGAGGCCGCGCATCGCGGTTCCGCTGCGGTGGGTGCCCGCCACGCCGATGACGAGGTCGTCGTCGCCGGTGAGGCGGTGCAGTGCGGCGAAGGCCGCGGTGAGGGAGACCGCGAAGAGCGTGGCCCGGCGCTGTGCGCCCAGCGCGCGCAGGGCCTCGGGCACCCCTGGTGCGAGTGGCACGGTGTGCGCGGCTCCGGGACGCGCCGCTGCGGACGGAGCGGCCGGCCGGGGCAGGCTCGGTGGGACGGCATCGGCCAGCAGGGCGCTCCAGCGGTCCAGTTCCGCCTCGAAGCCGGGCAGGTCCTCGTGCTCGCGGCGCGCGTGGTCGGCGTACTGCGGCGGCGCGGCGAGCGGGTGCCGGCTCGTGCCGTCGGTGGCCGCCGTGTAGAGCACGGCGAGTTCGGTGGCCACGGTCTCCAGTGAGGCGGCGTCCACGGCGATGTGGTGGAACGTCAGCAGCACGGTGTGGTCCTGGGGGCCGTGGCGCAGGACGGTCGCGCGTACGGCGTCGCCGGCCGCGAGGTCGAACGGCCGGCCCGCCTCGCGCCGCAGCAGCTCCGCGGCGTCCGTCGGGTCGGTGTCGACGACGTGCACGGGGACCGTCCGCGGTGTCGGGAGCACCTCCTGGCAGGGCTCGCCCGCGTGCTCCGTGTAGCGGGTGCGGAGAATGGCGTGCCGGGCCACCAGCCGGGTGAGGGCCGTGGCGAACGCGGCCACGTCGAAGGGACCGCGCACACGGGTGGCGAACGGTACGTGGTACGAGTCCCCCGCGCCGCCGAGCCGCTCCATCAGCCACATGCGGCGCTGGGCGCGGGAGAGGGGAACGCGTCCGGTCCGCGGTGCGTGGCCGTCCTGGCCGGCGTTCGCACCGGCGGTGGGCTCGGTTCGGGCCGTCGTGCGCTGGGCGGTGCCGGCGCGGGCCCGGCGCAGCAGCTCCTCCTGGAGCTGCTGCCGGCTGCCGCGGGGCTCGGAGTCGGTGTCAGTGGACATCGCTGTGCTCCGGGGTCTCGGGGTGGAGGTCCGCGTGGGCGGCGAGGAGGGCGCGTTCGACCAGCGCTGCCTGGGCGGCGACGGTCGGGGCGGCGAAGAACTCGGCGAGGGAGAGTTCCACGCCGAGTTCCTCGCGGAGGTCGTCGGTGACGGCGAGGGCGAGGAGGGAATGGCCGCCGAGCAGCAGGAACTCGTCGGCGGCGCGGGTGACCTCGGTGCCCAGTGCCTGGCTCCACACCTCGGCCACGGCCTGTTCCAGCGGTGTCATGGGCGCCGCCGTCGGCTCGTCGGCGGGCCGGTGTCCGGCGGCTTCGGTGTGCGAGGCGGCCGCGCGTGCGGTGAGGGCGCGCCGGTCGACCTTGCTGGCCGGGGTGAGGGGAAGCCGGTCCAGCACGGTGACCGTGTCCGGAACCAGGTGGGCCGGCAGGAACGCGGTGAGCCGCTCGCGCAGCACCGCGCCGGGCGGTACGGGGCCGGGGGCGGCGACGACGAACGCGACGAGGCGCGCCTCGGGGGTGCCGGCGCCGTCGACGGTGACGGCGGCGTCGTCCACGTCCGGCTGCTCGCGGAGGGCGTGTTCGACCTCGGCCGGTTCGATGCGGAAGCCGCGGACCTTCACCTGGTCGTCGTTGCGGCCGTGGAACTGGAGGATGCCGTCGGGCCGCAGGGAGACGATGTCGCCAGTGCGGTAGAGCCGGCCGTGGGCGGCGGCGGAATGCTCGACGAACCGTTCGGCGGTGAGTGCGGGCAGGCCCGTGTACCCGTGGGCGAGCCTGCTGCCGCCGATCCACAGTTCGCCGCGGTCGCCGTCGGCGACGGGGTGGCCGTCGGCGTCCAGGACGTGGGCGGTGGCCCCGGATATGGGCGTGCCGATCGGTATCGGCCCCTCGCAGTCCTGCGCGGTGACCCGGTGGGCGGTGGCGAAGGTGGTCGTCTCGGTCGGCCCGTAGCCGTTGACGAGCTCCAGCCAGGGGAAGGCGGTGAGCACCTCGCGGGCCGGTGCGGCGGCCATCGCCTCGCCGCCCACGACGACCGAGCGGAGCTGGGCGAAGACGCGGGAGCGGCGTGCGGCGAGCTGGTGGAAGAGGGCCGTGGTGAAGAACGCCACGGTCACGCCGTGTCGTTCGACGTGCCGGGCCAGGTCTTCCAGTGAGGGCCGCTGCTCGGTGCAGACGACGACCGCGGCGCCGTTCGCGAGCGCGCCCCAGACTTCGAACGTGGAGGCGTCGAAGGTCATGGGTGAGTGGAACAGCACGCGGTCGCGGCCGGTGAGGGTGACGTAGTCGGGTGCAGTGACCAGCTCGGCGATGGCCCGGTGCGGCACGAGGACGCCCTTGGGGCGGCCGGTGGATCCGGAGGTGAACATGATGAAGGCCGGGCTGTCCGGGTCGGACTCGTCGACCGGCCGACCGGTCGTGAGCGGCTCCTCGGGCAGGGCGAGGGCGGGGCCGGGGAGCGCGGCCACGTCCAGCAGCTTCGCGTCGCCGACGGTGAGCGTCACCTCGGCGTCGGCGATCATCGCCTCGGTGCGCGGGCGGGGCTGGGCCGGGTCGAGCGGCACGCACACGGCTCCCGCCAGCCACAGCCCGAGCTGCGCCACGACCGTGCGGGACGACCGTGCCGTCAGGAGCGCCACCCGGTCGCCGCGGGCCACGTCGTGTGCGCGCAGGTGCGCCGCGAGGGCGTGGCCCGCCCGGAGGAGCCGGCCGTAGGTGAGGGTGGTGTCGCCGTCCACGACGGCGAGGGCGTCGGGGGTGAGTTCGGCGTGCCGCGCGACGAGTGCCGGCAGGGCGGTGCCGGGTGCCCGCGACGGTACGGGGGCGTCGTGCGCCGGGTCGGCGGGCTGCGGGATGGTGGTGGTCATGTCAGGCTCCTTCCGGGCGCGGGGTCCGGCGCTGGTCGAGGAGGGCGGCGAAGGCCCGCAGGTCGGTGCTGCGCAGCAGCTCGGGGGCGCGCAGGCGCACTCCGGTCTCGCGTTCGACTGTTGCCAGCAGCCGGGCGGCGACGACGGAGGTGCCGCCGGCGTCGCTGAAGTGGTCGTCGAGGCCGATGCCGGGCCGGCCGAGGAGGTCGCGCACGGTGGTCAGCACCAGCCGCTCGGATTCGGTGGCGGTGTCGGCGGCGAGGTCGTCCGTGGTGGCGGGCCGGGGACCGGCGGGCGACGGGTCCTGGGCCCGGGCCGCCAGGGCGGGCCGGTCCACCTTGCCGTTGGCGTCGAGCGGGAAGCCGTCGACGATCCGTACGGCGGTGGGGACGGCCTGCTCGGGGAGCCACGAGCGGACCGCGTCGAGGAGGTCCGCCGGCGTGGGTTCGGCGCCGTCGGCGGGGCGTACGTGGGCGACGAGGCGGCCGTGGCCGGAGCTGTCGCGCAGCACGGTGACGACGGCGGCGCGCACGCGGGGGTCCTGCTCGAAGGCGGTTTCCACCTCGGCCGGTTCGATCCGTACGCCGCTGATCTTCACCTGGTCGTCGAGGCGGCCGAGGAAGTCCAGGCTGCCGTCGGCGTTCATGCGCACCCGGTCGCCGGTGCGGTAGAGGCGGTCGATCGTCGGCAGCGCCGCCTCCGGCGGGGGCGGGGTGAACCGGCGTGCGGTGAGTTCGGGGTCGAGGTAGCCCAGTGCCAGGCAGTGGCCGCCGACGCGCAGTTCGCCCTCCTGCCCGCGGGCGACGGGGCGGCCTTCGCCGTCCGTGACGACGAGGGTGATCCCCGGCAGTGCGGTGCCGATGGGCGGCGGGGTCGGGTCACCGGCCTCGGGGTCGGTTCCGCGCATGGTGTGGGTGGTGGTGACGACGGTGGCTTCGGCGGGGCCGTAGGCGTTGTGGACGGTCGTGGTGACGTCGGAGCCGGGGCGGCGGCGCATGCGGTCGCCGCCGACGACGAGGTGTCGCAGTTTCAGGTCCTGCGGCCAGGGCCGGTCCAGGAGCGGTTCGACGGTGGGGGTGGCCGCCACGGCGTGGGTGAGGCCGGCGTCGCGCCACCATTCGGTGAGCACGTGCGAGTCCCAGCGGGTGTCGTCGGGGGCCGGGACGAGGGCGGCACCGGAGGTCAGGGCGGCCCACAGTTCGAGCAGGTGCGGGTCGAACGCGACACCGATGAGCAGGGACTGGCGGTCGCCCGGTGCGAGGCCGGTCTCGTCCCGGTACCAGTCGAGGGCGACGGACAGCGAGGACTCGGCCACGGCGACGGCCTTGGGGCGGCCGGTGGAACCGGAGGTGAGGACGGCGTACAGGGCGCCTTCGGGCGCGCGCCGGGTGCCTCGGACGGATTCGGCGAAGGCCGCCACCGCGGTGGCGGGGGCGTTGACGCCTTCGGTGGGCAGCGGCAGCAGGACGTGCTCCCCGCCGCGGTGTTCCCCGGGCAGGACATCGGGGTCGCCGATGAGGCAGGCGACGTCGAGGTCCTCGGTGACGGCCTGGATGCGGCGCTCGCCGGGGCGGGGGCCGAGCGGCAGGTAGACGGCGCCGAGGCGGGCGAGCGCGACGGCGGTCACCACCAGGGCGGTGGACCGGTCGAGGCAGACGCCGACCAGGTCTCCGGGCCGGACGCGATCGGCCAGATCGGCGGCGACCAGCGCGGCCGCCGCGTCGAGGTCCTGGTACGTCCAGGTCTGGGCGCGGTCGATCACCGCCGTGGCCTGCGGGGTGTGCCGGGCCCAGTCCTCGAAGCGGGCGAGCACACCGGTCGGTTCGGCGGCGGGGCCGTGGGCGACGCTCGGCGCGGATGCGGCATCGAGGGGCGCGGCGGGACCGGCGGCTGCGGTCGGGGACTGGATCATCACGACTCCGTGGAGAGGGTGGTGGTGGCGAGGGCCTCGGCCTGGTCGGCGAGCACCGGGTTGCGGAAGAGCACCTTCAGCGGCGGGCGCGTGCCCAGCCGGGGCTCCAGCCAGGCGGCCAGCTCGGCGGCCAGCAGGGAGTGGCCCCCGCTGTGGAAGAAGTGGGAGCGGGCGTCGAAGCGGCTGTGGCCGAGGACCGTGCGCCAGCCTTCGGTGAGCAGAGCCGTCATCGGATCGTCCGACACGGCGGACAGGCCTGACACGGTGGTGGTCTCGGCCGTCGGCCCGGCCTCGGAGCCGGCTCCGGGCGCGGGCGTCGCGGTGTCGTCGGGGTCGAGCGCCGCCGCCCGGCGGGACAGTGCCGTTCGGTCGGGCTTGCCGCCGGCGAGGGTCGGCATGCTGTCCAGCCGTGCCCACCGGGCGGGCACGAGGGGGCCGGGCAGGCGGCGGCTCAGCTCGGCGTGCAGGGCCTTCTCGTCGAAGGCCGCGCCGTCGGCTCCGTCTTCGAGGAAGCCGACGAGCCGGGGGCTGCCCGGGCCCTCCCGGTCCAGTACGACGGCGCAGGACCGGCCGCCCAGCACCGCGGACGCGGCTGCCTCGATCTCCTCCAGCTCGATGCGGTGACCGCGCAGTTTGATCTGGTGGTCGCGCCGCCCGAGGAAGTACAGCAGACCGTCCAGGCCGCGGTAGCCGAGGTCGCCGGTGAGGTAGACGCGCTGTCCGTCGAGTGGGTCGACGGTGACGAACCGGGCGGCCGTCGCCTCCGCGTTGCCCGCGTAGCCCTGGGCGAGACCGGGTCCGGCGACGGCGAGTTCACCGACCGCGCCGGACGGCAGCGGCCGGTGGTGGGCGTCCAGGACGTGGACCCGCTCGCCGGGGAGTTCGGTGCCCAGGGGGATCTCGGTGCCCTCGGCGAGGGCGTCGCGGGAGATCTCGTGGACGGTCGAGCTGATGGCCGCCTCCGTGACGCCGTACGCGTTGAGCACGGTGGCGTCGGTGTCGGCGAGAACGCCGCGCAGGGCCTCCACGGGAAGGCGCTCGCCACCGAGGACCAGGAGCCTCGGCGCCCAGCTCTCGTCACGCAGTACGGGCCGCAGGTCCTCGCGGGTGGCGAGGAAGTAGCTGGTGGGCAGGTTGGCGACGGTGACCCGGGCGGACGCCAGCAGTTCCGCGAGCTCGGCGCCCGTGGGCACCTCGTGCTCGGGCAGGACCAGGCACGCACCGGCGTGCAGGGTCGGCAGCACCTCCTCGAGCGCCACGTCGAAGGACGGCTGGGCGAACATCAGGACCCGGTCCGAGGTGGTGAGGCCGAACCGCTCGGCGGCCGCCGTCAGATGGTGCACGAGCGCCGCGTGGCCGACGGCGACCGGCTTGGGCGTCCCGGTGGAGCCGGAGGTGTGGATGACGTACGCGGCGCCGGGGAGTTCGGCGGTCCCGTGCGCGGTCGGCAGTACCGGGGCGTCGATCCGGGCGGCCGGCAGCGCTTCCGGCAGGGCCGGGGTGCCGTCACCGGTGAGGACGAGCGCCGGGGCGAGCCGTTCCAGCAGCAGGGCGAGCCGGGCCGGCGGGTCGGACGGGGACAGCGGGCAGTAGACGGCGCCGGTCCGCAGGCAGGCGAGCAGGGCGACGACCGAGTCGGTCCCCCTGGGCAGGACCGCGGCCACCGGCCGGCCGGGCGTCACGCCGGCGGTCTTCAGGCGCTCGGCGAGCGAGCCGACGCGTTCGTCGAGTTCGCCGTAGGTGAGGCGGCGGGCGCCGCACAGCAGGGCCGGCAGTGACGGGTGGTGCGCGGCCACCGGGTCCAGCGGATCGCGGTCGTCCGGGACGGGCGGGGCCTCGGCGGCCGGCTCCGCGACGGTCGGGACCAGGTCGGCCAGCGGCGTCGCGGGGCTGTCGAGATAGGCGCGCAGCAGGTCCAGGAAGCGGCCGGAGACGAGCCGGGCGACGTCCTCGCCGAAGAGGTCCATGTCGTAGTCCCAGACCAGGGTCATCCCGGGCGAGCCGTGGCGCGGGGTGACGCCGCGCCGGTCGTCCGGGAGCAGGACCACGTCGAGGTCGAAGCGGGTGGTGCCGGTGTTGAAGCCCTCGAAGAGGGTGATGTCGAGGCCGGGCACGTCGATCTCGGGCAGCGGCGCGTCGTGGGCGCTGAACATGACGGAGAAGAGCGGGTTGTCGGCGCCGGAGGTGTGCATGCCGAGCGCCCGGGTCAGCTCCTGGACGGGTACGTCCTGGTGCGGCAGGGCCCGGATGAGGGTGTCGGTGACCTCGTCCATGGTGTCCTGGGCGGGGGCGGCACCGTCCAGGGCGAGCGGCAGCGGGATGGTGTTGACGAACATGCCCACGGCGTCCTCGTAGCCGAGGGGGCGGTTGCCGACGGCGGTGCCGATGACCATCCGGGAGCGGCCGCTGTGCCGGCGCAGGAGCTCGGCGAAGAGTCCGAGGAGCGTGGAGAAAGGGGTGAGACCGCGTTCGCGGGCGTGCGCGCGCAGGCGTTCGGCGAGATCGGCGCCGATCGTCTGGCGCAGCTGTCCGCCGTGGTGCTTGCGGCGGGCACCGGGGCGGGTCAGGCCGGGCAGCGGCAGGTCGTGCTGCTGGTCGCGCAGTTCGGCCCGCCAGAAGTCGAGCGATTCGGGGGCGTACGCGGCCTCGGCCCGCTCCTGGACGTGGTCGGCGTACGAGGAGGCGGGCGGGAGCTCCAGGGTTTCGCCGAGGACGTGGGCCCGGTAGACGCGGAAGACGTCGTCGAGCAGGATCGCGAAGGAGTGGCCGTCGTGGATCAGGTGGTGCTCGACGTGGATCAGCCGGTGGTGGCGCTCGGCCAGTCGCACGAGCGTCCAGCGGATGAGCGGTGCCTCGAAGGTGTCGAGGGGTGTCTCGGCCTCGGTGCGCAGGAGACGGGCGAAGGCCGCCTCGGGGTCCTCCTCGGTGGCGAGGTCGACCGTGCGCAGCCTCGGCGCACACTGCCGCGCGACCCGCTGCGCCGGTACGGATCCGGTGGTGGCGACGAGTTCGAGCCGCAGGCCGGGGTGGCGTGCCAGGGTGGCGTCGAGGCCGCGGCGCAGCGCCGCGGTGTCGAGTGTGCCCCACAGGTCGAGCGAGGCGGTGAAGTTGTAGGCGCGACTGCCGGGCTGCATCTGCTCGTGCAGCCAGACGATCTCCTGCGAGGAGGAGAGGGGAAGCATGGGCGATCCCTGAGGTTGTCGGGTCGGTCTCCGTGCCGGTCACGGTCGTGTCCGGTGGTCGTGCGGGCGGCTCCGCGGGTCGCGCGGGGCCGCTTTTCACGTGGGGGGATGCCGTGGGGGATGCCGTGGGGAGCTCTGGGTGCGCGGCGGCGCGGGGTGCGCCGCGCCGACGGGCGCCGGGCGGTGCGGGGTACGCGTGGGCGCCGCTGCGCGGGGGCCGCGGATCGGTGGTGCGCTCGGGGGGCGGTCGGTTCGGGTGGCGGGGTCAGCGCACGGTGTGATCCGAGGGGCGCAGCGCGCGGGTGAGCGCGTCGAACGCCCGGTGCGCGGTCTCGTCGTCGAGTACCGCCCGGTCCCACGCCATCCGTACGCGGATCTCGGCTCCCTGGGTCACGGAGACCGCGAAGGGACCGCGTACCGGCCTGCCGTCGACATGGACCTCCCGTCCCTCGACACCGGCGAGCACCAGGGGCGGGCGGCGGCTGTCGTCGTCCACGGTGAGCAGTCCGTCGAGGCCTCCGGTCCAGCCCGAGCCGGCGGCCCGTACCGCGGCGACGACCGCGTCGAACGGCACGTCGGCCCGGTCGAGGTCGTCCCACCACGCGTCGGCCGTCACCTCGGGGCCGGGGCCCTCGCCGGTGTAGGCCGGGAAGACGAGGGTGTTGAGGAAGCAGCCGATGACCGGTGCCGCTCCCGTGGGACGGCCGCCCCACGGGTAGCCGAGCGGGACCGCGTGGCCGGGGCCGTACAGCTCGCGGGCCGCGGAGCGGCAGGCATCGAGGAGCCCGGGGAAGGACACGCCGCCGTCGTGCGCGGGCAGCCGGGCCTGGGCGGCGCCGCTGGGCCACGTGCCCTCGGGCACGCGGGCCGGACGGGGCGCCGGGGCACGGGTCTGCAGCGCGCGCAGCCGGTCCGCCCAGTAGGCGGCCGCTTCGGGTGTCTCGGCCTTTTCCTCGGCGGCGAGCTGGCGCAGGACCGCGTCCCGGTAGGCGGCGAGTTCGGCTTCCGTCTCCCCCTGTTCGACGGGGGGTTCGGTGGCCTCCTCGCCGTACGCGGCGCCGAGTTCGTCGACGATCCGGGCCAGCGAGCGGCCGTCGCAGACGGCGTGGTCCAGGACGACTGCGACGATGTCCTGCGCGCGTTCTTCGTCGTGTACGAGGAAGAGCCGCAAGGGGGGACCTTGGGCGTCCCAGGAGGCCAGTGCGCGACGGAGCCCGTCGGCGGGCGACTCCCCCGGTACGAGGGCCGACCGGGTCACGCCGACGTCCGGGTCGCCGACGCGCAGGACGGGGGTGCCGCGGACGACGGCGGGCCGTGAGCGCAGGGCGGTGTGCCGTGCGGCGAGCCTGGATGCCGCTGTCCGCAGGCGTTCGGGGTCGACGGTTCCGGACGGGAACGCGAAGAACATCGGTACCACGTCGGGGCGTCCCGACGGGTCCAGCGCACGCACCAGCAGGAAGCGGCGCTGTGCGCCGGTGACCGGCAGCAGGGTGTCGGACCGGTCGCCGGTGAGGCGCCGGTGGCGGGCCAGGTACTGACTCGTGATGCTGAGCACGTGGTCCTCTTCGTCGTGGCCGCGGTCGCGCGGAACGGAGTGGTGGTGGGCGCGGTGCCCGCGCGGGTGCCGGTCCCGGTCGCCCAACGGCCGCCGTACGGTGCGGTGGTCGGGCGGTGGTCAGGCGGTGGGTGCGGGGGCGGCCGGCCGTTCGTCGCCGTCGGCGCGGGCCGTGTCCCGCGGTGTCCCCCGGGTGCCGTCGGTACCGTCGGTGCCGCCGTCGTCGGGCGGAGCGGGCAGGTCCCGCATCCGGCGCAGCGGGGAGAGCAGCAGCGGCAGCGGTACGGCGAGGATGCCGACGGCGCACCAGAGGAGCGCAGTACGCGACCCGAAGGACTGGGCGAGGGCTCCCCCGAGGAGCGCGCCCAGCGGCAGGGTGCCCCACATGAGGAAGCGCAGGGTGGCGTTCATCCGGCCGAGCAGCCGTGGCGGGCACATCCCCTGGCGGAAGCTGACCTGGGCGACGTTGTAGACGACGGCGCCGAAGGAGACGACCGCCGATCCCGCGGCGAAGAGGACCGCCCCGGCGACGCCGTGCCCGGACAGGGGCCACAGCAGCGCGAACGGGCCGGTCACGAGGACGGAGAGGAGCATGACCCGGGCCTGTCCCAGCCCGGCGGCCAGGCGTCCGGCGCACAGGGCTCCCAGGAGCCCTCCCACGGCCGACGCGGACAGCACCAGTCCGAGCCCGGCGGCCTCCAGGCCGACGACACGGACGAGGTGCACGGTCTGCGTCGCCATGAGGACGGCCGTGGAGAAGTTGGCGAGGCCGGTGGTGAGGGCGATGACACGGAGCAGCGGGTGACCGAAGACGAAGCGGACGCCCTCGCCGATCTCCTTGCCCAGGGAACTTCCGGCAGCGGCGGGTTCGGGCGTTTCCTCGGCCCGCCGGACGCGCTGGAGGAAGAGCGCGGAGAGCAGGTACCCGACGGCGTCGACGATGACCGCGAACTGCGCTCCGACGAGCTGGACCAGTCCGCCGCCGATACCGGGGCCCGTCACCTGGGCGGTGGAACGGACGGTCTCCAGGGCGCCGTTGCCGGCCACGAGCTGGTCACGGGGCAGGATCTGCGGCAGGTAGCTCTGGTGGGCGACGTCGAAGAACACGGTCGCCACGCCGGTCACGAGCGCGACGGCATACAGCTGGACCATGGTCAGGACGTCGGCGAGCGCGGCGGCGGGGATGGAGGCCATGGCCACGGCGCGCACCAGGTCCGCGCGGATCATCAGGGGCCGCTTGCGCATGCGGTCGGTGAGTGCGCCCGCGGGCAGCCCGACGAGGAGGAAGGCGGCGGTCTCCGCGGCGGTCAGGAGGCCCACCTGGAAGGCGGGGGCGTCGAGTTCGAGGACGGCCACGAGGGGCAGCGCCACGAGGGTCACCTGTGCACCGAGCTGTCCGGTGGCAGCTCCCGCGAGTAACAGTCGGAAGTCGCGCAAGCGCATGGGGCCACCGGCGGTGGCTCGGGATGTGTCGGACATGTGAACGACATTCACGGATTCATCGCTCAGGAGTCAAAGTAAACCTGTCACTTTCGGACTTGTTTTGCGGCCTTGTGGACACCGACCGGGAAATCTTTCGTACTACCTGGGGTGCGGCCGCGTGAATTCCTGTCAGTTGTGTGTGACGTGTGGGGCTGGTGGGGCAAGGGGGGACAGGGGGAAGGGTGAGGCGGCGAGCGGCACCACTTACCCTGAGTAACGGGTTCCATCCTGACCGAAAAGGCCCACCCTTGATCATGCGTCCGCGGAGGCGCTTATTCCGTCCGCTATGAACGCAGGCGGAGGCCGGCACCCGTGCCGGCGGGCGCGTCCAGGCCGGCGCCGGCCGTGGTCCGGCGCGCGCAGTGCCGGACGACCGAGGCCAGGTCCCCCTCCGAGCGCAGCAGGCTCCGCTGGACGCGCGCCCCGTTCCCGTGCTCCAGGAGGCGGGCGATCCCGGCCCGCACGAGTTCCTCGTCGCCGGAGTCGGCCAGGGCGTCGCCCACGTGCCGGTACAGCGCGTCGACGGCGGCCTCGGGCGCGGTTTCCCGCAGCGTCCGGGGGTGCAGCAGCGGACCGTCCAGTCCCGAGCGGCCCGCCTGCCACGACGCGAGCCGGAGCAGCCCGGTGCTGACCCGGGCCGGAGGGTCACCGGCCCGCCACTCCCGGGCCGCGGTCTCCACCAGCGCGCGTACGAGGGCGGCCAGCAGGACGGGGGTCGACGCGTCGAGGCACACGTCCGCCACCCTGACCTCCACCGTCGGGTAGGAGGCGGACAGCCGCGCGTCGAACCAGATCATCCCCGTGTCGCGCAGCACGCCCGACCCGACCATGGCCCGTACCTCCGCGTGGTAGCGGTCGGCGGAGCCGAAGACGTCCACCGGACCGGCCGCGGGGAGCCGGTTCCAGACCCGGCTGCGGTAGCTGCCGTACCCGGTGTCCTCGCCCTGCCAGAACGGGGAGTTGGCGCTCATCGCGGTCAGTACGGGCAGCCAGAGCCGGATGCGGTCCAGTACGGCCACGCCCTCCTCGTCCGACTCCACCGACACGTGGACGTGGCACCCGCAGGTCAGCTGCTCCTGCGCGGTCATGCCGAACTGCCGCGACACCCACTCGTAGCGGTGTCCGGGGGACATCGATGGGCGGACGGCCAGCGGCGAGGTGCCGATCGCGGCGACGACCGCACCGGCCGCCGCCGCGTGCCGGGCCGCCTCAGCGCGCCACCGCAGGATCTCCTCCTGCAGTTCGCCCATCTCCGTCACCGGTCTCGTACCGAACTCGACCTGCTCCTCCTGGAGCTCCGCCTCGAAGGTGTGGCCGGGCTCCTCGCCGTCCGCCGCACCGGCGGTCGCGGCCCGGTCGGCTTCGGCGAGCACGGCTCCCGACACGGCCAGCGGCTCCCCGCTGTCCGCGTCCGCGAGCAGCAGCTCTTCCTCCACGCCCACGCTCCGCATGCAATCGCGCATCACTTCGCCGTCCTGTTCGCCGATCGGTGGTCAGCGTCTGCCCCGACCCACGGCGGGTATGCGGAAGAGAATCCTCCGGGTCGGGCAGCCCCGGACGGCAGGACCGGACGGCAGGACCGTCACCCGCCCCCGGACGGGGCCGGCCGCTGTTCCTCGAACGGGGAGGGCACCGGGAAGTAGGCCTCCAGGAAGGCCGTGACGACGTTGTGCTGCTGCACCGCCGACAGTGCGCCCTCGCCTCCGCCCCCGCCGGGTCCCTCCGGTTCCTCGTCGTCCGCGAGGCAGAAGGCGTCGTGGCCGCGCTCGGCGGCCAGGTCCGGCAGCCGTTCGATCTCGGAGCGGCGCGCCGTGCTGACGTACGTGTGCGCGAGGTCGCCCTCGACGGCGTGGCCTTCGGCGAGCGCCAGGTGGGCGGCGAGCGTCACCGGGGCGAGGTCGTCCGCGCTGCGGAAGACGGACCGGGCGGTGGCGGCGAGCCGACCGGGCAGCAGTTCCTCGACGCGGGCGAAGGCGGACCGGGTGAGCGGGTACGGGGTGTGCGCCAGGATGTGGGGGTAGGTGCGGCCGACGGCCTCCTCCACGGCCTGCCGGGTGACCTTCTGGGACGAGGTGAACACGTCGTCCCCGGCCCGGCTCCCTGGGTCCACCGCGCGCCAGTCGTGGAAGACCTTGGGCAGTCCGGAGGGCAGGAAGTAGTTCTGCGGGCGCTGGGGCCGGCCGAGGAAGATGTCGTCGTTGAAGTAGAGGAAGTGCTCGGCCAGGCCGGGGATGTGGTGCAGTCGGCTCTCGATGGCGTGGGAATTGAACACCGCGGGGGCCGCCGGCTCCGTGGACAGCTCGCGGTGGTCGATGACCGTGACGCCGGGGTGGTCGGCCGCGAGCCAGGCGGGAGCCTGGTCGTCGGTGACGAGGAAGACGCGCCGGACCCAGGGTGCGTATGCGGCGATGGAGCGCAGGCAGTAGCGGAGCTCGCCACGGTCGCGGTAGCGGTTCTCGGCGTGGTCGATCCCGGCGGCTCCGGCGGGCCCATCGCTCCCGGAGGGGCGCCCCGCACCGGCCTCCGCCTCGGCGGCCCGGTCCCGGCGGTGGCGCCAGGCGGGGTCGGCGGCGTCCACCCAGGTGATCACCGCGTCGATCGGGAAGTCGATGTCGTCGGGGAAGCGGCTCGCGAAGCAGTCGACGACGGGGTACTCCCGGTCGCCGATGCGGCGGGTGGTGGAGGCGGCCAGGGAGGGGACCCACCAGCCGTACGGGGTCTCGCGCAGCACGGCGAGGGCACCCTCGCCGGAGTCGGGGGCTTCCCAGAACTCCAGGTCGCAGCCGGTTTCGGGGCCGTACTTCAGGGTCCGGCCGGAGGTGATGACCGGCCGGTGGACCCGTACGGCCCGCACGCGTGCGGTGTGCTCCGGTTCCTCGCCGTCCTTGCCGTCCTTGCCGTCCTTGCCGTCCTTGCCGTCCTCCTTCCCGGTGTCGGCGGACTCGGCGGACTCGACTGCCGCCGGGAGGTCCTCGGCCAGTACGTCCCCGGCATCGCCGTCAGCGGTGAGCAGGCGCGCGTAGACGGGGAGCCCCGTGAAGGCGGCGGCGCATGCTTTCAGCGCCGCGGCCCGGTCGCCGGGCGCGATGGCCACCCGGTGGGTCAGCCCACCGTCGGGGACCAGTCCGTAGGGGACGGCCGCCTCCTCCAGGGCCTCGGCGACCGACCGGAGACTGGCGGTACGGGCATCGGCGGGGAGGAGGTCGTCGCGTACGGTCACGAGTCGACCGCAGTGCCGGAGCAGGCCCGGAACTCTCGCCAGCAGTTCCTCCTCACGGGAGGTGAGCCCGCCGGACGGAGGGGTCGGGCCGCCGATGCGCTCCCGCGCCGCGGGACCCGGCTGCGGCGGAACGCCTCCGGGTCGACGCAGCATCCGGGCGAGTCTGCGCAGCCCGGCGGGCAGGAGGAGGCGGTGGACACCCTGCATGTACGACCTCGGTGTCGGGTGCCGGTGCGCTGGAGCCGGTCGACCGAGCGTCCCGGGCAGGAGCGGCGCGCTCAGCGGCAACGATGGATACCTTGTTCACGCTCACTTTTGCTGTTGTTCGCTTTTCACGCAAGAGTCGTGAGCGCCGCCCTCCCGACTCACAGCCAATTCTCAGTCGGGCCGCCGGCCGCCGGCCCGCCGACCACTCCCCCGTACCTCTGGTGCCGCGGCCCGCCCGGAGGGGATCATGGGCGGTGCGCGTTGGCCGTCATCGCCGCAGCAAGTGCTGGAGGTACGTGTGTCCGTAGCGTCGAGTCGTGCGTCCGGGGACCGCGAGGTCCCGCTGCTCCGGGAGACGATCGGGGACAACCTCGACCGGACCGTACGGCGCTTCCCCGGCCGGGACGCCCTCGTGGACGTGGCCGCCGGCCGCCGGTGGACCTACGCGGAACTGGCCGCCGAGGTGGACGCCCTCGCCCTGGGTCTGCTGGACCTCGGGATCGTCCGGGGCGACCGCGTCGGCATCTGGGCGCCCAACCGTGCCGAGTGGACGCTGGTGCAATACGCCACCGCGAAGATCGGGGCGATCCTGGTCACCGTGAACCCGGCGTACCGCTCCCACGAGTTGGAGTACGTGCTCGGGCAGTCCGGCATCCGGCTGCTGGTCGCGGCGGAGCGCTTCAAGACCTCCGACTACGCGGCGATGATCGAAGAGGTCCGGCCCCGCTGCCCGGAGCTGGAGTTCACCGTCCTGTTCGACGGGCCGCGGTGGGAGGCGCTCCTGGCGCGCGGGCGCGGGGCCGATCCCGCCGCGCTGGCGCGGGCGCAGGCCGCGCTGACCCCGGACGACCCGATCAACATCCAGTACACCTCGGGCACCACGGGCTTCCCCAAGGGGGCCACCCTCTCGCACCACAACATCCTCAACAACGGCTTCTTCGTAGGCGAGTTGTGCGGGTACGACGAACGCGACCGGGTGTGCATCCCGGTGCCCTTCTACCACTGCTTCGGAATGGTGATGGGCAACCTCGCGTGCACCAGCCACGGTGCGGCGATGGTGATCCCCGCGCCCGCCTTCGACCCGGCGGCGACGCTGGCGGCGGTGGCGGCGGAGGCCTGCACCTCCCTGTACGGGGTGCCCACCATGTTCATCGCCGAGCTGGCCGCGCCCGGGTTCGACGGATACGACCTGTCGAGCCTGCGCACCGGGATCATGGCGGGTTCGCCCTGCCCGGTGGAGGTCATGAACGAGGTCATCGAGCGGATGGGGATGGCCGAGGTCTCCATCTGTTACGGCATGACGGAGACCTCGCCGGTGTCCACGCAGACCCGTGTGGACGACTCGGTCGAGCGCCGTGTCTCCACGGTGGGCCGGGTCGGACCGCATCTGGAGGTCAAGGTGGTCGATCCGGAGTCCGGGCGGACCGTCCCGCGCGGCACCCCGGGAGAACTGTGCACCCGGGGCTACTCGGTGATGCTCGGCTACTGGGGCGAGCCCGCGAAGACCGCCGAGGCCGTCGACCCGGAGGGCTGGATGCACACCGGCGACCTGGCGGTCATGGACGGGGACGGTTATCTGAGCATCACCGGCCGGATCAAGGACATGGTGATCCGGGGCGGCGAGAACCTCTACCCGCGCGAGATCGAGGAGTTCCTGCACGCCCATCCCGACGTCATGGACGTCCAGGTCATCGGGGTGCCCGACCCGAAGTACGGGGAGGAGCTGATGGCGTGGGTGCGGATGCGGGAGGGGGCCGAGCCGCTGACCGCGCAGGCCGTGCGCGCGTACTGCGCGGGGCGGCTCGCCCACTTCAAGATCCCCCGATACGTCCACGTGGTGGAGGAGTTCCCGATGACCGTCACCGGGAAGATCCGCAAGATCGAGATGCGTGCGATGGCGACCCGACTGCTGGAGGCGCAGGCGGCGGCCGGCAGCGCCTGAACCTGCGGGGGGCGGCGGCCGGGGCGGCGGCTCTCCGTCCGAGACCCGGACGGAGCCGAGCCGGCGCCGCTCGAAGTGGACGCATGAGCCGGGCAGGCGGCGGCCGCGCGCCGTGCTGCTGCGGCTGACGTGCCGCGGCGGCCATGCGGACGGGCCCGGGCCGCGCTCGGCCACCGCCGGAAGGAGCCCCGGGCGGAGGGTGCTCGTGCACTGACGTACTCGGCTCCCCCGACGACCCGGGGATGAGGCGCCCTGCCGGGCACGCCGGGCCCGGCACGATCCGGAAGGGACGGCCGGGCCGCCGCGGCCGCCCGCGGGCCCCGCCCCTCCGGAACGACCGGCCCTCAGTCCTTCCGCTTCGCCGCCGGCTTCGCGAGCGCGCGGTAGCCGGGGTGCACGCCCGGCGTCAGTTCCTGCTGTGCGGCGACGCGTCCGAGGAGTTCCAGCAGCTGCGCCCGCCCGTCGGGGTCGAGGGCGGCCAGCAGGTCGTCCTCATGGGCGGCCGCGGCCCGGGAGACCGCGCCGAGGGCCTGCCGCCCTTCGGGTGTGAGGTGCAGTTCGTAATTGCGGCGGTCCTCGGCGCTGCGCCGGCGCTCGACGAGCCGCTTGTCCTCCAGGACGTCGATCAGGGCGACCACGCGGCTCGGTACGACCCCCAGGTCCTCGGCGAGCGCGCGCTGGCTGCGGCCGGGTTGTCCGGCGACCATCCGCAGCAGGCCGACGTCGGCGGGGGTGAGCCCCAGGGTGGCGACGCGTTCCGCGAACCGCCCTGCGGCGTGGGCACCGATCTGCGCGAGGAGGAAGGCAGCTCCGCGCGGAGCCGGGGCCGGAGCCGGGGCCTGGTCCGGGGCCGAAGCCACCGAGGGGTCTGGTTGCCGGGCGGTGTTCACGCGGCTATCGTACGCGACAGGTAATGATTCAGTGCAGTGAATCATTCTCTCAAAGAACGGATTGTGCCGTGGAAGCGATCGAGAACCGTGTCCCTCGCGACACCCGTACCACCGCCCCGCAGTCCGGGCCGCCGCCCGGCGTCCTCGCCGTGGTCTTCACGGCCCTGTTCCTGGGCGGCCTCGCCCTCAGCACCGTGCTGGCCGGCGGCGATCCGTTCCCGTCGCCCTTCGGCGACTCGGACGCGATCACCGCGTACTTCCTCGACCACGGGGACGCGGTCCGCGTGTCGGGAGCCCTGCAGTTCGCCGCCGCCGTCCCCCTTGCCCTCTACGCCGCGACCGTCTCGGCCCGGCTGAACCGGCTCGGGGTCCGGGCGCCCGGCGCCACCATCGCCCTGGCGGGCGGGGTGCTCGCCGCGGCGTTCCTGGCCTGCTCCGGCCTGGTCACCTGGGTGCTGTCGCACGCCGAGGTGGCTCAGCGACCGGAACTCGTACGGACCCTGCAGTACCTGGCCTTCGGCCTGGGCGGCCCCGGGCACGTGGTCCTGCTGGGCCTGCTCGTCGCCGGGATCGCCGTACCCGGGCTGCTGGCCGGGCTCCTGCCCCGGGCACTGGCCGTCGCGGGACTCGCCGTGGCCGCCGTCGCCGAGCTGGCCACCCTCGTCCTGCTGGCCGAGGGCGCCGCCCTGCTCCTGCCGGCCGCCCGCTTCACCGGGCTGGCCTGGCTGATCGCGGCGGGCTTCCTGCTGCCGCGCAGCCGTTCCCGTATCCGCGTCCGTGTCCCGGAGGAGAGCTGACATGACCACCACCGACACCACCACCGACACCACCACCGACCCGAACACCGCGCAGGCTCAGCGCCTGCTGCGGTTCCACCAGCCGGAGAAGCTCCTGCGCCACCTGGGCCCGCTCGACGAGCCGGTGCTGGCCGCCCTGTTCGGAACCGACGCCGCGGACTACCGGGGCCGGCTGGCCCGGTTCGAGGCGCGCAACCGGGGGACGGCGGCCTCGCTGTCGGCCGAACCGGGCGCGACCGCGCGGATCGCCGCACTGCCGTTCCGGCCTGGTGAGCACGTCGTGGCCCTGGGCGAGAGCACCACGGCGGACCGGCTCTCCTGGTTCGAGATCCTGCGGCACCTGCTCCCCGAGGGTGTGCGGTGCACCAACCTGGCCGTGTCGGGGAGCACCACCACCCAGGCCCTTGCGCAGCAGCTGCCGGCGCTGGGCTTCCAACGGCCCGACTGGGTGTTGTGCATGCTCGGCGCGAACGACGTGCAGCGCATCGACGGCACCCCGCTCGTCGGCTTCGCCGAGACCTGCCGCAACCTGATCGCCCTGCACGACCTGGCGGTGGCCCGGACGGGGGCCCGGTGGGTCTGGCTCACCCCTGCCCGTACGGACCCCGACCTCGTGGCCCGGTACGAGCACTTCCGGCGGGCCGGGCTGAGCTGGTCCGACGCGGACGTCGACGCCGTGGCCGACTTCCTGCTGGCCCGGCCGGAGCCGGTGGTGGACACGCGCCGCGCAGCGCCCGGTGACCACGAGGCCGACGGCCTCCACCTCTCCCCCTCCGGCCAACGCGCCGTCACCGCCGCCCTGCTGGAGGCCCTTGCCCCCTGACCCCCGGGCGAGGTGGGGGTGCGCGAGTGTGGCGTGCGCACGCGGCGGCGGCGCCTGCAGCAACATGGTGTTCACCACATCGCGCACCCGGGGTAACAACCGCTTCCTAGCGTGACCCGGCGGCGGCACACCGGCACCCAGCCCCACCGGGAGGCGTGGCATGAGCACCACCGAGTCCCAGCAGACCCCGGCACACCCGACGAGAACCGCTGCCGACCAGGCGGTCACGGAGACGCTGGAGGACTACACCCTCCGTTTCGCACCCCGCAGTTACCGGCGCTGGACCCCGATGGTGGTGGCCACCACGGCCCTCGGCGGCATCGCGTACATGGCCGACTTCTCCATCGGCGCCGGCATCGGCCTGGCCCATGGCACCGGCAACGCCCTCGTGGCCATCGCGGTCGCCGCGGTCGTCATCTTCCTGACCGGCTTACCGCTGGCCTACTACGGCGCCCGTTACAACATCGACCTCGACCTGATCACCCGCGGCTCCGGCTTCGGCTACTACGGATCGGTCCTCACCAGCGTCATCTTCGCCAGCTTCACCTTCATCTTCTTCGCCCTCGAAGGCTCGATCATGGCCCAGGGCCTGGAACTCGGCCTCGGGCTGCCGCTGTGGCTGGGCTACGCCGTCTCCACCCTGATGGTGATCCCGCTGGTCGTCTACGGCATGAAGGCGCTCAGCAAGCTCCAGGTGTGGACCACCCCGATCTGGTTGCTGCTCATGGTCGGTCCGCTGGTGTATCTGATCGCCGAAGACCCCGGCACGGTGGACCGCTTCCTCGCCTACTCCGGCACGGACGGCGAGGGCGCCGTGAACACCGCCTCCGTCATGCTCGGAGCGGGGGTGTGCCTGTCCTTGATCGCGCAGATCGGCGAGCAGATCGACTACCTGCGCTTCATGCCGCCCAGGACCGAGGCGAACAGGCGGGCCTGGTGGACCGCCGTCGTCATGGCCGGCCCCGGGTGGGTCGTGCTCGGTGCGCTCAAGCAGGCCATCGGTGTCTTCCTCGCCGTCCGCATCATCGCCGAGGTCGGCCCGGCCGCCGCGCCCGAGCCCATCCAGCAGTTCCGCAGCGCCTTCGACGCGATGATGCCGGCCTGGTCGGTCGTCCCGCTCGCCGTGGTCCTGGTGGTCATCAGCCAGATCAAGATCAACGTGACGAACGCGTACTCCGGCTCGCTGGCCTGGACGAACTCCTTCACCCGCGTCACCGGGCGCTACCCCGGCCGCATGGTCTTCGTCCTGGTCAACCTGGCCTTCGCACTCGCCTTGATGGAAGCCGACATGTTCAGTTTCCTGGGCAGCGTCCTCGGCTTCTACTCGAACTGCGCGATCGCCTGGGTGGTCACCGTGGCCACCGACATCGGCATCAACAAGTACGTGCTGAAGCTGTCCCCGCTCCAGCCGGAGTTCCGCCGGGGCATGCTCCACGCGGTCAATCCGGTCGGCGTCGTGGCGTTCACCGCCGCCTCCGGCCTCTCGATCGCCCTGTACTTCCACCTCTTCGGCGACGCCCTCCAGCCGTACTCGCCGGTCGCCGCGGCCGTCATCGCCTTCGTCGTCACCCCGCTGATGGCCGTGGTCACCAAGGGCCGCTACTACCTGCGACGCGCCGACGACGGCATCGGCGAACCCATGCTGGACAGCGACGGGAACCCGAGCGCGGTCACGCTCGACTGCCACGTCTGCCGGCAGTCCTACGAACGCCCCGACGTCACGGCCTGTACCACCCATGAAGCGGTCGTCTGCTCGCTGTGCCTGAGCACCGACAGGCTCGGCGACCACGTGCTGCCGGCTTCAGCGTAGACCGGCCGCCGGCAGCAGGGGCGTTCCGCGTCGGGGGATCCGCAGGTGGAGCCGGGGCCGTCCTTCGGGGGGGCTCGGCTCAGCGGAAGATGTGCGCGTGTTCCTCGGCCCAGTCCTCGAAGGTGCGGGGGGAACGACCCGTCAGATCGGCGAGGGCGGGGCGCTGGTCGAGCGTCCGCTGGGTGAGTTCGTCGAGGTGGAGAGCGTATTCGCGGAGTGCGAAGA
Organism: Streptomyces sp. NC-S4; assembly: GCF_054353315.1. Lineage (NCBI taxonomy): Bacteria > Bacillati > Actinomycetota > Actinomycetes > Kitasatosporales > Streptomycetaceae > Streptomyces > Streptomyces sp. NC-S4. Next base: position 144,516 of record NZ_CM135937.1, read on the forward strand.
GGGTGACGTCGATGCCGTCGTCCGGCCAGCCCTGCTCGCGCCAGGCGTCGCGGCCGGCCTCCGGGGTGAGGTCGACGGCGTCGATCGGGCGGCCGAGGGCCCTGGCGATGCTGTCGACGCGGTCGAGGCCGGCGAGCGGCAGCCCGACCGCCTCCAGGACCGCGCCCACGTGGTCGGCGCTGCGGAGCGCCGTCGCGGCCACGGCGGCCAGGTCCTCCTCGTGCACGAAGGGGTAGTACCCGTCCGCGAGGAACGCCTCGCGGACCGTCCCTTCGCGCCGCACGGTCTCGGGCCAGTCCGACCCCGTGGCCGGGTAGCTGCCCTCCAGGACCGCGCCCATCACGGCGGAGGGCCTGATGTGCGTCCATTCCATCCCCGCCGCCTCGACGGCCCGTTCGACGGCGAGCCAGAACCAGGTCTCGGGCGGGTACGCCTCCTCGTACTCGGGCCCGTGCGACGAGAGGGTGACGACCCGCCGGGTACCGGCCGCGCGTGCGAGGCCCAGGACTTCCCGGACCGTGTCCGGTACCGCACCGGCCAGGAAGAGCGTGTCCGTGCCGGCGAAGGCCCCGGCCTGCTCGGCGGGCCGGGTGACGGAACCCTCGACGACTTCGGTGCCCGTGGGCCAGTCCGCCGTCTGCCCTGGTTCGGCCAGGACGCGGACGCGGTCGCCGGCCGCGAGCAGTTGCCGGGCGAGGCGTCGGCCGACGACGCCGGTGGGGCTGCTGCCCGCCCCCTTCCGGGCGTTCACGGCGGTCAGCAGGTGCAGCGGGGACGCGGGCCGAGCGGAGCGGGGCTGGGGATACAGGGAAAAGCCGGGCATGGCAAGCACCTCCGGTGACGACAACGGAGATCTTGCGCCGCTTGCCCCGGCCCGGGGGAAGCGGTTGCGGATCCGGGGTACTCACCTTAGGCCGTCTCTTTCGGATCTTGCCGCCCGGCAAGATCCGAAAGAGACGGCCTGGCGGCGGTGGACGCCATGGCAAGGCCCTGCCCGCGAGTGCGGCACGGAACCGGCCACGGGGCACCCGCCGCCCGCGCGGGGTCAGCCGCTCCAGGCCCTGCGCACCCTGTCGTCCTCGACCTCGAGGTTCAGCCGGCCTTCGCGGTACTCCATGGTCAGTATCGTGCCGGGCGGGACCATGCGCACCGTCGTCCAGCCGTGCGCCAGCGCCCGGCGTTCCGCCTCGGCGGTACCGAGCCCCGTGTAGTGCGCCGGATCGTCGGCTGCGGGTGTGGGAGCGGTCATGGTTCCCACCTGCCCCACCGTGGCGCTGCGCATGCCCCCACCGGCCCGGTCCGATCGGCCGCGTGTCACGGGTCCCGACGGCGATCGGCCCGGGCTGCTCAGAGCCCGTAGCGCATGCGTCCCAGGGCCGTCATGGGCCGGTCGTGCGCGGCGACCGGGGCGGGGAGGCAGGTGGAGCCGGTCAGGTAGCGGTCCACGGCGGCGGCCGCCGCCCGGCCCTCCGCGATGGCCCACACCACCAGCGACTGCCCCCGGCCCGCGTCGCCCGCGACGAACACTCCCGGCGCCCGACCGCCGCCCGCCGCGAAGCCGGCGTCCCGTGCGAAGTTGCCGCGTTCGTCGAGCTCCAGCCCCAGCTGCTCGCGCAGGCCGCCGGCCCGCTCGGGACCCGAGAAGCCGAGGGCCAGCAGGACCAGCCCCGCCGGTATGACGTCCTCGGTCCCGGCCAGGGGGCTGCGGCCCACCGGCTCGACGGCGGTCAGGTGCAGTGCCCGTACCCGGCCCGCCGCATCCCCCTCGAAGCGCAGGGTGGCGCGGGCGAACAGCCGGGGGTCCCGGCCCTCGCGCCCGCGGGCCTCCTCGTGGGCGTGGGAGATCCGGTAGGTCCTGGGGTACACCGGCCAGGGCTCGTCGTCGGTCCGGCCCGCGCCGGGCTCCGGATTGATGTCGAGCTGGAGCACGGAGACCGCGCCCTGCCGCAAGGCCGTCCCGAGGCAGTCGGAGCCCGTGTCACCGCCGCCCACGACGACCACGTGTCTGCCCTCGGCGGTGACGGGCGACACGGCGTAGTCGCCCTCCCGTACCCGGTTGGCACAGGTCAGGTAGTCCATGGCCTGGTGGATACCGTGCAGCGAACGGCCCGGCACCGGCAGCTCCCGGCGCTCGCCGGCCCCGATCGCGACGACGACGGCGTCGCAGCGGCTGCGCAGCTCGTCGGCTCCGGTTCCGGCACCGGCACCGGCCTGGCCGCCGATGTCCGCACCGGTGACGAACAGCGTGCCCTCGGCCCGCATCTGCTCGATGCGCCGGTCCAGGTGGGTCTTCTCCATCTTGAACTCGGGGATGCCGTAGCGCAGCAGTCCGCCGATCCGGTCCGCCCGCTCGTGGACCGTGACGCGGTGCCCGGCCCGGGTCAGCTGCTGCGCCGCGGCGAGTCCGGCCGGACCGGAGCCGATGACGGCCACCGTCTTGCCGCTCTGCTTCTCCGGCGGTCGGGGTGCCATGTAGCCGCGCCGCAGGCCCGTGTCCGCGATGGCCTGCTCGACGTTCTTGATGGTCACCGGGTCCGCGTTGATCGTGAGGACACAGGCGTCCTCGCAGGGGGCCGGGCAGAGCCTGCCCGTGACCTCGGGGAAGTTGTTGGTCGCGTGGAGCCGCTCGTACGCCGCGCGCCAGTCGCCGTGGGCGGCGTACGCGTTCCACTCGGGTATGAGGTTTCCCAGGGGGCAGCCGGTGTGGCAGAACGGTATGCCGCAGTCCATGCAGCGGCCGGCCTGCCGGGAGACGAGCGGAAGCAGCGCCTGGCCCGCGTAGACCTCGCGCCAGTCGCCGAGCCTCTGCTCGACGGGGCGGGCCGGAACGGCCTCGCGGGGGACCCTGAGGAAGCCGAACGGATCGGTCACGCGCCGCCTCCCTGGATCGTGGCGCGGCAAGGCACACGGCCCGCGCACCGTGTCGCCCGTACGCGCGTTCTATGGCGGTTCAGCCAGGTTACGCCGCCTGCGCGGCAGTGCCCTGCGCGAGCGGTGGCAGGTGACCGGGCGTGCGCGCAGGGTGATGACCGCCGACGGCTCCACTGCCACCGACGCCCGGGCGCCGACGTCCGGCCGCCGCCGAACGCCGGCGTCCTCCCGCAGAGTCCTGGGACGGCCTAGTGGAACGGTTCCAGCGTCATGAAGGCCTCTTGCGGGTTGCCGTCGTGCACCAGCGACTCGTGGGCGCCCACGTCGTCGAAGGCGAAGCCGTACGCCTTACCGTCGGCCATCTGTCCGTGGATGATGCGGGAGTAGTGGTTGGTCACGGCGTCACGGTAGAAGCCGGCGCCGTTCGGGTCGGGCTGCAGCGGGTTGGTCAGCAGCGTCGACCGGTTGAAGCCCGCGCACAGGGTACGGGAGATCGGGCCGCGTACCGCGTCGTTGGGTGCGTCCAGAAGCTTGTAGCAGCCGAAGACGCTGTCGGAATCCGGTTTCTGGAAGCTGGTGACCACCGCACCCGAGCCGTTGGTGAAGTTCATGACGTTGCCCGAGACCCGGCCGTAGTACTTGGTGTTCGGCTGGTTCGCGAAGGGCGTCACGGTGAGCGTGGAGGAGGCGTACTTGTTCCAGACCCGGTTGATGTAGTCGTTCATGGCGCCGGCGGGGATCGCGCCCGCCTCGATGCCGTGGCCGGGCGAGAGTGCGCGCAGCGGTGTGCCGTCGGGGCGGTTCTGGATCAGTCCGCCCCAGCCGGCCGCACGCAGTTGACCGAAGACGGCGTCGTAGCCGCCCGGCCGCAGCCGGCCCGTGTTCGTGACCGTGCCGCCGGCCGCCTTCACGCCCACCGCGTACGGGGCCGAGAACATGTCGACCTGGGTGCTGTTGATCCACAGGCCGGCGTCGTCGAGCGTGTACTCGGACCAGTTGAACAGGATGTTGCGGTTGGGGTCGGAGGGGTTCTGCACGGCAGGCTGCACGAGGCCGCCCGTGCTGAGTTTGAAGACGATCTTCTGACCTATGGAGAAGTAGACACGTCCGGAGAACTTGGGCATCCGGATCGTCTTGGTCTGCCCGTTGGCTGGACCCGTGATCGACGCGTCGGGCGCGGTGGTGGGGGGATTGCCTCCCACGGGCCAAGGGTGGAATCCGCCGTTGGCGTCGGCCCAGCCCTGCCGGCCGGTGGCGAGCTGTGTGCCCAGGTTGTAGACGTAGACCGGCTCGTTGCGTCCCGAGTTGTTCTTGATCGTGAGCGGGATCGTCGCCGGTACGGCCTCTGCGGGTGTCAGCGGACCGAGAGCCATCAGGCCTGCGGCGACCGCCGCCGCCGCGAGCCCGGATGCCAGCACCTTCGATAAACGGAACACGATCTGCCTCCTTGTGGGGCACCTGACGGTGGGGGGGACGTGCGGCGCTCCTCCGCCTATGAGTTGACGAATGAGAGCGCTCTCAGCATCTGGCTGCGTTCAACTCCTGTCAATGAACTTGTCCGATGCGGAGCAGAAGGCCCGATCGGTGCCGCGCCCCTCAGAACGGCGCGGGCGCTCGTGTGAACCGGTCCGAGACGTCGCCGACGAGGTCGGTCCCGTCGGGGCGCAGCGTCATGACGGGAGCGCCGGGCGACAGGTCGAACCGGTCGATCCCCGCCCACAGGAGATTCGGGCTGGTGGCCAGTTCGAAGAAGTACCGCTTGCCGGTGAGGTCGCAGACGGTGCGGTACTCGGTGTTGTAGGTCTTGAACCTCCCCTCCCGGTACGGCGCGCCGAAGGGCACCGAGGCGTTGCGGGTGACGGCCAGGATCGCGGCGACCGCCTGCCGGTCGTCCGCCGGCTCGGGCAGCAGTGAACCGAAGTAGGCGGCGCGCTGGAAGCGGTCGACCGCGTTCACGTTTCCGGGGAGGGGGACCTCGCTGCTGGGCCGGTCGTGGCCGAGCCCCTGCACGGCGCGCACCTTTTCCCGCAGGAGCCGGAGTTGTTCCTCGTAGGAGGGTTCGTTCGTCATGATCGTGTAGCTGCGGTCGTGGTGCACCTGCCGTCGGCCCTCGATGTACTCGACGATCGCGGAGTCCCCCGACGCGTCCTCCAGGGCCACGTGCACCGAGGCCCGGAAGCCGCGCAGCTCGACAGGAACCAGCTGACAGGTGTCGAGCAGGTCCAGGGCCTCCGGCACGGTGCCGGCGCAGTCCAGCAGGTACTGGATCCACAGGGCGATCTGCAGGCCCGGCCTGCCGGGGTCGCGGGGGCCCAGGTCCGTGGTCTCCAGGTACAGCATGTGCGCCGCGAGTCCGGCTTCGTTGATGCCGTCGGCCGTTCCGGCGCCGTAGACGGTGGTCACGAGGCTGCCGAGCCCGCTCGTCCACCGCAGGGGGTTGTCGCCGACGACGGTGGTACTCCCCAGCCTGCCGCCGTCGCGCTCCAGCCCGCGGGGGAACACGGTCAGGACCGGCTCGGTCGATTCCGGCCAGTCCATCGTCCGTCCGGCGAGGACGGCGTGGTCGTTGGTGTTCCACAGGATCCGCGTGCACATGGGTGGTTCCCTCGTCCCTCTCTGCGTGAGCCGTACGCATCACCGTGCGGCCGGGGCATGTACGCCGCCACTCCACCGCCTAACCGGCGGGGTCCGGATCGGCGGGGTCCGGAGGGGTGCGGGCGTGGGTGCGGGCGAACGCCCGGTCGCGGAACCAGGCCCACGTCCCCACCAGCACCGCCACCCCCACCCCGTACACGGGCAGCCACAGGGTCGTCGTGGCCGCCAGGCACTCGGCGACGGCCTTGTGGGCCTGGTCCTCCTGCGCGAAGGCCACGGCCGCGCCGTCCCCGGCGGCCAGGTTCCCGACCGCCGCCTCCGCCTGGAGGGCCGCGTACCTGCCCGCCAGCAGGCAGTCGCTGCGCGTGCCCGGCATCGGGAACAGCCAGGCCCAGCGCTGCAGCAGGGGGGCCAGCGCCACGGCCACGCACAGGCCGACGACCAGAGAGTACGCGACCAGGCCGCGCGTGTACGGCGAGCGGATGTCCGGGTTCCACTCCGCCCGCCGCTGAAAGGCCAGCATCACCGAGAGCAGGGCAACCCCGATGAACGTGGCGAACCACTGCCACGAGCCCTGGGCGAGCGCGAACGTCAGCACCGCGGCAAGTCCGATGCCGATGACCCCGGGAGCGGGAAGGGCGTCCGCCGCGGTGGACACCGGCCTCGTGGTCACGCGCGGTCCGGAATCACTCACAGGCCTCTCCTGCAGGGCGGGGGGACCCAGCATGTGCCACGGGGGCGCCCCGGCCCCGGGTGCCATGCCGTCCGCTCACCGCGCCCCGCCCGGATGGCCCGCGCCGGGCCGCCGGCCACCGGCCGGGGCGCCGCAGAGGGATCTCCTCGGCTCGGCTACTCTCGGCGCCACTGACGTTCGTTCCGCCGTCCGGGCCCATCGCGTCCGAACCGCCATCGGGGAGACGCCGAAGCATGACTGCGCCACCATCACCGCCCGGGGCGGAGCGTACTGACGGATCGTCCGTCCCGATCGGCGCCCTCGTTCCGCTGACCCGGCCCGGCTGGGTCGAGGCGGGCCGGCACCTGCTCGCCGGTCTCGAACTGGCCGTGCGCGAGGTCAACGACGCCGGCGGGATCGGCGGAAGGCCACTCGAGCTGGTGGTCCGGGACACCGCGGCCGATCCGCAGCGGGCCGCGGCGGCCGTGGACGAACTGGCCCGCCTGGGCGTGGCCGCCGTGGTGGGCGAGTACCACAGCGTCGTCGCTCGCGCCGCTGCCGCCAGGGCCGCCGCCCTGGGTCTGCCGTTCCTGTGCTCGTCAGCGGTTCTCGACGCGCTCACCGAACAGCCGACGCAATGGGTGGCACGCATCGCTCCGGCACAGTCCCACGGCTGGCAGATCTACGCGGACTTCCTCGTCGGCGCCGGCCACGGCCGAATCGCCGTGGCGACCCAGCCGAGCGTCTACTGGGCATCCGGGACCCGCATCCTGCGCGAGTACCTCGCTCCGCGCGGCGGCACCGTCGTCGAACTCGACGTGAGCGACCTCGACGCCTCCGCGGTGTGCGACTCTCTCGTCGACCACCGGGCAACGGCCCTCCTCCTCCTGGTCGGCCACCCGGAGCCGGCCGTGCCGATCGTCAAGGCCGTCCGCAGTGACCGGCGCCTCGCCACGGTCATGATCGGTGCACCCGCCGGGCAACCGGAGTTCCCCGAGTGGTTGGCGCTGCTGGGCGGCGACGGCGCCGCGATCCCGTTCCTGCGCTACCTGCCGGAACGCCTCGGCCCGCTCGGGGAACGCGTCGGGACGGCCCTGCGCGAGCGGCTGGGCCAGGCACCCTCCTTCGTCGCCTTCGAGGGGTACGACACGGTCGTCGTCCTCGCCGACGTGCTGCGTACCCGGGCCGGTGAGGACCCGGCGCGCGCGGGCGAACCCTGGCCGCGGGTCGCGGTCGAAGGCACCCGCGGGCAGATCCGGTTCTCCCGCACGCCGGGCATCGGCGTCTGGCAGTGGACCTGGGCTCCGACCCAGGTCGTGGACCGGGACCCGGCGGAACCCGGTCGCTTCCGCGTCCTCCACACCGGGTGAGCGGTCGCGGCACCCGCGCGCGCGGGTGCCCGGGACGTGAACACCTCCTGGTGACGCGGGGCGCTGCCGGATAGCCTCCGCTTGATCATCCGCACCGTTCCAGGGGGCCGACCATGTCGAGACGCGTTGCACGACGGACTTCCGGCTTGCCGGCGCTCGTGGCCGTCACCACGCTGGCCGTCGCCGGCTGCGGCGCGAACCCCTCGAAGCCCGCGTCCGCGCCCACTCCGTCGGCACCCGCCGCCGCGTCCCCTTCGGCCCCGTCCCCTTCCGCCGCGGCTTCCGTGAGCCGCCCGTTGACCGCCGAACAGCTGGTGGCGGCCGCGCTGCCGACCGAGGAGGGCTCGGACTCCTACGGGCACCCCGTCGCCGTCCGCGAGTCCCGGGTCAAGGACCGGAAGTCCGAGGCCTCCGACCCCGCGTGCGCACGGATGCTGGAAGCCGCCGATGCCCGGCGGCCCTCCCGCCCGTCCCCGGTCGTGGCCGTGCAGACGTTCAACTGGAAGGACGACGCCAACGGTGGCAACTCCACCCTCGCCTCGTACGGGAACTCCGGCGCAGTGGCGGTGTTCGCCGAGGTCCGCGAGGGTCTGAGCACCTGCCGGCACTTCGAGAGCCCGGGCCCGAGCACGACCTACGAGGGCACGGTCACGGTCGGCCAGGCCCCTCAGATCGGTGACGAGGCAGTGCAGTTCGAGATCACCGCCCCGAGCGAGACGGGCCCGCACGTCACCCAGTACACGGTGGTCCGAACCGGGAGCGTCATCGCCACGTTCACCAAGCTGTCGGTCGGCGGCCGTGACGTACGCGCCTTCCCGCCCGCCATGATCGCCCAGCAGATCTCCCTCCTCCAGCAGGCACAGAGCCGGGTCAAGCTGGAGACCACCTAGGTCGTCTCTTTCGGATCTTGTCGGCCGAGCATGCGGCGTCCGGTGCCGTACCCGGCAAGGCGGAGGGGCGCCCTGCGTACTGGACGTACTCGGGTGTCCCGACAACGCGGCCGGGTGCGGTGCCGGGCGTCGCGGGCCCGGCAAGATCCGAAAGAGACGGCCTAGCCGGCGGTGGCCGGTCCCAGGGCCTGTTCCAGGGCTTCCAGGACGGTGTTGGCGAACAGCTCGGCCTTGTAGCCGGTCTGAGGCAGCGGGCGGCAGCGGGCGTGGACCGTGGCCGCGGCCGCGGCGAGGGCCTCGGGCGTGGCTTCGCGGCCGATCAGGGCGGCCTCCACCTCCGTGAGCCGCAGCGGTACGCGGGCCACCCCGCCCGCCGCGACGGCCGCGTGCGTGACGGTGGAGCCGTCGAGCACCAGCCGGGCGGTGGCCTCGACCAGCGGCCATTCGGCATGGGCCCGGCTGATGGCCCGGTGGCAGGCGGCGCGTTCGCCGGGCCAGGGCGCGGGCAGGTGGACCGAGGTCAGGATGCGGTCCGGCGGCAGGAGGTGGTCGGCGCGGGAGAGCCGGTCGCCCTCGCCGTACAGGTCGGCCACGCCGCGCGGGGATTCGCCGTGGATGTGGGCCTGGGCGTCGTAGGTGAGCAGGGCCATCGCGAGGGTGGACGGGTGCGGTGCGATGCAGGGGCCGTCGCCGCTGACCACGCCGAAGTGGTGGTCGCCCTGGCGCGCGGGGCAGCCGGGGCCGCCCTTCTGGAGGCAGCTGAAATGGGGATTGCGGTAGTACCAGCAGCGGTTGCGCTGCAGCAGGTTGCCGCCGATGGTGCCGGCGGCGCGGATCTGCGGAGTGGCCGCGCTCCCGGCCGCCAGGGCCAGGGCCGGCCAGCCGGCGCGCACGTGCGGATCGGCGGCCAGCTCGGCGAGGGTCGTCAGGGCGCCGATCTGCAGCCCGCCGCCGGGCAGCGGCGTGCAGCCGCGCAGGTGGGCGGCGCCGCCGAGGTCGGTGAACGGTCCCGGGGAGATGCCGCTGCGCCGGCGGGCGGTGGTGTCGGTGCCACCGGCGCGCAGCTCCCCGCCGCGGGCCAGTACGGCGGCCGAGAGGTCGGTGAGGGCGGTCTCGGTGCTCACGTGCCCAGTCCTTCCAGGAGCCGGTCGGGGCGGATGGGCATGTCGTACGGACGCCAGCCGGTGGCGTCGTGGACGGCGTTGGCCAGGCAGGCGGCCGTGGGCAGGGTCGCGATCTCGCCGAGGCCGACTCCGCCGCCCGGAACGTGCTCGAAACCCTCCTGGTGGAAGTGGACGGTGATCTCCGGGGTGTCCCCGATGCCGGGGATGCGGTAGTCCTCGAGGTTCTCGGTCAGCACCCGCCCGGTGGCCGGGTCGGTGCGCCGCTCCTCGTACAGGGCGTAGCCGATGCCCTGCACGACGGCGCCCTCGCACTGACTGCGGGCGAGGCGGTCCTCGTGGATCCGGCCCGCGGCGATACCGCTCCACACGCTCAGCGGGCGGACCCGGCCGAGCCGGGTGTCCACCTCGACCTCGGCGACCTGCACCGATCCGGTGAAGCCGCGGCCGATCGCGATACCGCCCATGGTGAAGGGCGTGACGAAGCCCCGCCGGTCCCGGGGGCGCCGGCCGGTCGCGCGTACGCCGTGCGCCATGGCCAGCCGGGCGGCGACGTCATTGCCGCCGAGCGCGTCGCGCAGCCGGGCGGCGGCGTCCGCGGCGGCGGGCACGAGGGAGGGTGTGGTGCGGCTGCCGCCGGAGGTGGGGCCGTGCACGGCGTCGCTGTGGCCGACTTCGGCACGCACCCTGTCCTCCGGCAGGCCGAGTCCCGCGGCGACGGCGCGGCGCAGGACGGTGCGCGAGCCCGTGCCCATGTCCTGTACGGCGCACCGGGCGACGACGATCCCGTCCTCGACGGCGAGTTCGACCTCGGTGACGGGGTCGAGGAAGTACATCCAGTTGGCCGCCGCGACGCCGACGCCCCGGCGGAACCGGCCGGTGCCGCCGCGGGGGCCCGACCAGACCGGGAGCGCGGCGGCCCGCTCGTAGAGGGCGTGCCGCTTGGGGTTGCCGTCCCAGCGGCGGCGCAGGGCGATCGGGTCCTCGCCGAGCCGGTGGGCCATCTCGTCGACGGCCTGCTCCAGGGCCCAGCACATGGTGGGTCCGCCGGGGCCGCGGAACGGGGCGCCCGGCGGACGGTGGGTGACGGTGTCGAAGTCGCGGAGCCGGCGCGGGGCCTTGCCGTACATGAACCGGGCCAGTGCCGCCACGGTGCCGCCGACCGAGATCCCGCCGTCGTTGTCCGCGTCCATGGCGAGCGCGCTCAGCTCGCCGGCCTCGTCCGCGACCATCGCCAGCCGGATCCGGGTGCCGGGCCGGTATCCGCCGTCGGTGAGTTCCTCGTCCCGGTCCAGCACCACCCGCACCGGGGCGCCGTGCAGCCGGGCCAGCTCGACCGCGGCGACGACGTCCGAGGTCAGCCCCATCTTGCAGCCGAATCCGCCGCCTACGTGGACGGCCCGTGCCACCACTCGTTCGACGGGCACGCCGAAGCGTTCGGCGGCGAGCTCGGCCGTGCGTTTCACGGACTGGGTGGACACATCCAGGTGAAGGGTGCCGTCGACCCACTGGGCCAGGCAGGCGTGCGGTTCGAGCGGGGTGTGTGTCTGCGCGGCGGTGGTGTAGACGCCTTCCACGACCCGCTCGGGGGTGCGGCTGCGGGCCTCGGTGATGCGGCGCACGGCCGCGGCGGGGCGCTTGCTCATGGCGGACGGGCCCCGGAGGTTGCCGCGCCAGCGGGCGGGCACGAGCTGGGGCGTCTCGCCGGAGCCCGGTGCGCGTTTGCGTGCCGCCTTGTCCTCGTACACCAACGGGCCATCGCCCGTTCGGGCCTGACGTGCGTCCAGGGCCGCGGGGAGGACCTCGTAGTCGACCGTGACCCGTGCGGCGGCCGCCCGTGCGGAAGCCCGGTCCGGCGCCGCGACCGCGGCCACCGGCTGCCCGACGTACCGCACGACGCCGTCCGGGGGCAGCAGCGGTACCAGGGGCAGGTCCCCGGCTTCGAGGGAGCGTACGTGCGCATGCGCGTGCGGCGAGCGGATGATCACCCCTTCCAGCAGTCCCCCGGGCCGCAGGTCCGTGGTGTAGCGGGCCGATCCGTCGGTCTTCTGCGGAGCCTCGGTGCGCGGGACGGCCGGCGCCTGTCCTCCGGCCGGGGCCGTGTCGTAGTCACCCGCGCAAGCCGCGGCCACCGCGGCGAGGATCCCCTCGTACGCACCGCACCGGCACAGGTGGCCGGCGAGCGCGGCCGCGATCGGCTCCCGTCCGGGCCGGGTTCGGCCGTGGGCGGCCCGCCACCGCTCGAAGAACGCCGCCGCGGCGACCACGAACCCCGGGGTGCAGTAGCCGCACTGGAGGGCGTCCTCGCCGGCGAAGGCGCGTCCGACCGGGTGACCGGACAGGCCCTCCACGGTCGTCACCCGCCGGCCGGCGAGCGCGACCGCCGGGGTCAGGCAGGACACCCGGGGTTCGCCGTCGACCTGGATCGTGCAGGCCCCGCACACCCCGCCCGCGCAGACCAGTTTGGTGCCGGTCAGGTCCAGCCGGTCCCGGAGCACGTCCACCGCGGCCGGGTCGTCTTCCACGTCCACCGCGTGCCGGGTGCCATTGACCTCGAACTCCACGACACGTTCTCCTCACCGCGGGGTGGCGTCCGTGGGACCTCGCGCCAGGCCGTCTCTTTCGGATCCCGCCCTCATGCACCTTCATATCCCGCTCGCGGCTCCGGCGCAGGTCGGCGCTCCCGCGCCGACCGGGCGGGAGCGGCTAGGCGCGCGCGGCTCGCCGTACGGTCATGACGGTTCGTCCCGCGGGGCGGGTGGGTTACGGTCCGTTACCTGATCCTCGCGTCACGTGGACGTCCGACCAGCTCCCCCGGAGACCACCGTGTCCCAGTTTTCCCGTCCCGCTCGCACCCGGCGAATCCGGGCGGCCGCCGTGGCCGTGGCCTTGCTGGGTCTGCTGCTCGCCCCGGCCGCCGTGCCCTCGGCCGCAGCCCCGCGCCTCCCGGCCGGTCCCGGTCCCGGTTCCGCTGCCGCGGCGCCGCCGGTGGCACCGGGCGGGACCGCCGCGCTGACCGGGTACGCGATCCGGTCGGCAGCCGAGGTGCCCGATACGGCGGCGGCCGTGTCCACGCCCGGCTACGCGACGACCGGCTGGCACCGGGCCGGGCCCCGCTCCACGGTGCTCGCCGCGCTGGTCGCCGACGGCACGCACCCGGACCCGTTCTACTCCACCGACCAACAGCGCATCCCTCGCCGTGACTTCGCCGGTCCGTGGTGGTACCGCAGCGACTTCACGCTCCCCGACGCCTCCGCGCGAACGTCGCTGGACTTCAGCGGGGTGGTCTCCGCGGCGGACGTGTACGTGAACGGCCGACGGGTCGCGTCGGCGGCCGAGGTGGCCGGTGTGTACACGCGCCACGAGCTCGACATCACCGGTCTGGTGCGGGCCGGCACCAATACGGTCGCCTTCCGGATCCAGCCCAACGATCCGCGCAAACACCTCACGCTGGGCTGGCTGGACTGGCTTCAGCCGCCGCCCGACGCCAACATGGGCATCGTCCGTGATGTCCTGGTGCGCCGCCGGGGGCCGGTTTCGCTGCACGACGCCCACGTCGTGACCGGCCTGGACGTGGCGTCCCCGGCGTCGGGCCCGGCCGAGCTGACCGTGAAGGCGCGGGTCCGCAACGACTCGCGGGAGGCGGTGACCGCGACCGTCACCGCCGCCATCGGCGGGAGCGGGACCGGCGCGGGCGGGACCGGCGCGGGCGGAATCGTGCTGCGCGAGGAGGTCACGCTGCGCGCCGGGGAAACCCGTGCGCTCGTCTTCGCCCCGGACCGCCACCGGCAACTGCGCCTGCAGCGGCCCGCTCTGTGGTGGCCCGCCGGCATGGGACCGCAGAACCTCTACGCACTCCGCCTGACGGCGACGGTGGCCGGCACCCGCTCGGACTCCGCCCGCCACTCCTTCGGCATCCGTGACGTGCGGGCGCCCCTCGACTCCGCCGGCGCCCGCCAGTACTCGATCAATGGCCGCCCCCTGCTGATCCGGGGTGCCGGCTGGTCGGCCGACGAGCTGCTGCGCTGGGACACCATGGCCGCGGAGGACCGGATCAAGGCCGCGCTCGACGCGGGTCTGAACGCGTTCCGCCTCGAAGGCCACATCGAACCGGACGAGTTCTTCGACCTGGCCGACCGGCACGGCATGCTGGTGCTGCCCGGCTGGGAGTGCTGCGACAAATGGGAGGGGCCGGTCAACCCCACCGGCTCGGGCGAGAAGTGGAACGCCGCCGACCGCCTCACCGCCCGGGCCTCCATGGCCGCCGAGGCCGCCCGGCTGCGCGACCATCCCAGCGTCCTGTCCTTCCTCATCGGCAGCGACTTCGCTCCCGACGCCGGGACCGAGCGGGACTACCTCGAGGCCCTGCGCGCCGCCGACTGGCCCACCCCTGTGGTTCCGGCCGCCTCCGCCGTCACGACGCCGCTGAGCGGCCCGTCGGGCATGCGGATGACCGGCCCGTACGACTGGGTCCCGCCCTCGTACTGGTACGACAAGCGCGAAGGCGGCGCGACGGGCTTCAACTCCGAGACGAGCGCCGGGCCCTCGATCCCCACGCTCGACACCCTGCGCCGCACGCTCTCCCCGGCGGAACTCGAGACCTTGTGGACATCGCCCGCCGCCCCGCAATACCACCGTTCCCCTTCCCGCACCTTCAGCACGCTGAGGCTGTTCAACGAGGCCCTCACGCGACGCTACGGCGCGCCGCGCAGCCTGCGGGACTACGTGGCCAAGGCGCAGCTCGGCCAGTACGAGAACGTCCGCGCCCAGTTCGAGGCCTACGCCCGCAACGCCAACGACGCCACCGCCCCCTCGACGGGGCTCGTCTACTGGATGTTCAACAGCGGCTGGACCTCCCTGCACTGGCAGCTCGTCGACCGCTACCTCGACCTGGGCGGCGCCTACTACGGCGCGAGGAAGGCCAACGAACCCCTGCACGTCCAGTACTCCTACGACGACCGGACCGTGGCCGTCATCAACCGCCGGGCGGCCGCCGTTTCCGGACTCACCGCCCGGGTCACCCTCTTCGGCACCGACGGGACCTCCCTCTACGACCGCACCGTGCGCGGGCTGCGGGTGGGCGGTAACGGCGCGCGGACCACCGCGCTGACCGTTCCTGCTGTTCCGGCCTCCGCGGACCGACGGGATGCCACGTACCTCGTCCGGCTCACGCTCACCGACAGCGCCGGCCGCGAGGTCAGCCGCAACGTCTACTGGCTCTCCACCCGACCCGACGTCCTGGACTACGGCGCCAGCGACTGGTACCACACCCCCACGACCGCCTACGGCGACCTCACCGGCCTGAGCTCCCTCGCGGCCGCCACGGTGACCGCGACCGCCCGTACGACGCGTCATGCCGGCTCGGTGTCCACCACCACGGTCACCGTCCGCAACGCCGGCCGCGGGAGCACGCCCGCGCTGCTGACCGATCTCCATCTCGTCGACGGCCGGGACGAACCAGTACTACCGGTCCGCTGGAACGACAATCAGATCAGCCTGTGGCCGGGTGAGAGTGCCGTCCTGACGGCCCATCACCGGACGGCCGACGCAGCCGGTCCGCCGCTGCGGGTACGGATCTCGGGCTGGAACACACCCACCACCCACATCACCCCGCGCTCCCCCTGACGCCCGGCGGCCCGAGCCGGTTCTCCCCCGCGATATTCGCTTGCGCACCCTCCCCGGCTCGGGCCAACGTCGGTCGGCCGACACCGAACGAAGGCTGAGCCGATGACCACCGAACCTCCTCACCCCGTAGACCACGAACTCGTCCGGGCCGCTACGCACGTCGCGCGCACCCGGTGCCAGGGCGACAACCACACCGTGGCCGCCGCGGCCCGCGCCCGGGACGGCCGGATCATCACCGCGGTGAACGCCTACCACTTCACCGGCGGCCCCTGCGCCGAGCTGGTCCTCATCGGCACCGCGGCCACCCAGGGCGCGTACGTACTCGACACGATCGTCGCCGTGGGCGACCGCGACCGGGGGATCCTTCCCCCGTGCGGCCGATGCCGACAGGTCCTCCTCGACTACTTCCCCGCCATCGAGGTCATCGTCGGCCCGGACGACCGCCCCCGTACCCTCCCCGTCTCCGGCCTGCTCCCCGAGAGCTACGTCTGGGCCGACCACCAACTCGACTCGGCATGACTGCCGTCCGAAAGGATCCGGACATGAACGACGCCCCCTTCGACGCCTTGCTCTGCGACTTCGACGGGGTCCTGCGCCTGTGGGATCCCGACGGGATGACCGCGCTCGACCGGAAGGCCGGACTGGCCGAGGGCACTCTCGCGTCGGCCGCCTTCCGCCCCGAGCTCGTGGACGCCGCCGTCACGGGACGGATCAGCGACGAGCAGTGGCGCCGGCGCGTCGCCGAGGACCTCGCCGAAGTCTGCGGATCACCGGCCCGCGCTCAGGATCTCGTCGGCGGCTGGTCGTCCCTGACCGGCCGCGTCGATGCCGCGGTCCTGGAACTGCTGACCGCGATACGCGGCCGGGTACCGGTCGTTCTGGTGTCGAACGCGACCACGCGGCTTGAGACGGACCTCGCCGCGCTGGGGCTGGCCGACGCGTTCGACGCGGTCGTCAACAGTTCCCGCGCCGGGGTGGCCAAACCCGACCACCGGGTCTTCGAAGCCGCGGCGCAGGCGGTGGGAGTGCCGCTGCGGCGCTGCCTGTTCATCGACGACACGCCCGGCCACGTCGCCGCGGCGCGGGCGGCCGGGCTGACCGCGATCCACTACCGGCACGTCGATCAACTGCGGGATGCGACCGCGGCGCTGCGACGGTGACCAGGAATGCGACCGGGGAAACGGGAAGGATCATTTGATCGGAAGTCTCGTACAGTGCGGTGATGTCGACTGTACGAGCAATGACCGAAGCCGATGTCGCGGCTGTCTCGGAGATACGGGTGACCGGCTGGCAGGCCGCGTACGCCGGGATCCTGCCCCGGTCCTACCTCGCCCGTATGACGGTCGAAGCGGATGCGCACCAGCGCCGGCAGTACTTCACGAAGCCGGACAAGGCCGCGATCGACCTGGTGGCGGTGGACGCCTGCGGCGCAGTGGTGGGTTGGGCCTGCCTCGGGCCCTCCTCCACGGCCGGGGGTGAGCTCTACGCGCTGTACGTCCAGCCCTCGCTCATCGGCTCCGGCATCGGCGCCATGCTCCTCCGGGCCGTGCACGCCGCAGCTCTGGCACGTGGCTTCGGCTCCGTCCTGCTGTGGGTACTCACCGACAACGCCGGGGCGCGCCGGTTCTACGAACGCGCCGGCTACGTCGCCGACGGCGCCGTCCAGGCCGACGACTACGACGGAGTGTCCATCACCGAGGTCCGGTACCGGATCACCTTGTAGCGGCGTACGACGGGAAGTACGCGGTGCTGGCCGGATTTGCGGCTGGACAGTCGGCGGGACCCGCCGGAGCATGGCGCGCAGGTGCGAGGCCTTTCCAGCGGAAGGACCGTCAGGATGAACGTGGACGACGGCAAATCGGGCGGCCGGCGGCCTTGGCAGCGGTCACCCGCGAACGGAAACGGCAACCCGGGACAGGTGGGTCCCGGAGGTTCCGGTGCGCCGCGAGGACTCCCCCACGAACCGATTCCCCCCGGCGCGCGGATGCCGGACGCCGTGCGGAGCCTTCGTGTGCTGATGATGGTCGTGGGCGGGATGGAGGCCCTCCTGGGAATCGCCCTGGTGACCAACAGCGTGGCCGTCGCCGAATCCATCTGGGGCGACGGCGACGCCTCCACCCCGTGTTGCACCACGCCGGGCGAGGACCACGCGGGGATGGTGGTGTTCGCCGGCCTGCTCGTCCTCGGGGTCTGCGCGTGGGGTGTCACCACCGCCCTCAAGTTCCCCACGCGCCAGCAGAACCTGCGGGTGTCCGCCCTCGTCTTCGGGTGGACGGCGCTGCCGTTCAGCTGGGCCTTCTTCCAGGTGATCCCCCTGCTGGGGTTCGCCTGGCTGGTGCCGGCGATCCTGGGCATCGTCCGCCCCAACCAGCCGGAAAGCCGCGCCTGGTTCAACCATCGGCCCCTGTGACACGAGGAGGCGGCGCGATCGGCCTGCGCCGCTCGTACGGCTCGGCCGGATCAGCCCGGGCCCCGGCCGTCGTCACCGAGCCCCGGGGCAGGGGGCCGGTGAGGTAGTGCTGGATGGTGGGGGCGATCAGGTCGGCGACGGCGTGAGCGGGGAGGTCCGCGATGGTGCCGACCTGCCGGATGCAGCGGTTCATGACCATGCCGGCGATCTGGGTGGAGACGAGGCTGGCCCGCAGGTTGCGTTCGGCGTCGGGCAGGCTGCGGGAGACGACGGCCACGGGTTCCTGGGCGGCGGTGAGGATGCTGGAGCGCAGGACCTCGGCAGGTACGGGGTCCTCCCACAGGCTCGGGGCGGCCCGCACGCAGGCGTGCCCCCGGCGTTCCATGGGCGACACGCTCACCGCAGCCCTCGGGCACCCGTCGACAACGTGCTCCACCTCGCCGCCGCACGCCTCGCCCGCCGCACGCAGCGGTGAACACGTTCGGCATCTGGTCAGTCACCCGGCGTCAGATCTATCGTGGGGCGATGACGGCACACAGCCCGGGGGCGCCCGGGGGCGTGGAGCGGGGCGGGTCGGGGACGACGGACGTGGTGCTGCGGGCGGGCGGCGACTCCTGGCTCACCGTGCCGCGCTCGCTGGGGAGCGCCGCGCTGACCGCGCTCGGTACGGGCCTGCTCGGGATCGCCCTCGTCCTGCCGGTGGCGGTGTTCGTGCTCTTCTCCGGCGCCGGCTGGGCCGCGGTGGGGGTGGTGGCCCTCTGGATGGTGTCCGCAGCCGTCGCTGCGGGCTTCGCGGGCGCACTGGCCGCGGCCTGCTTCCAGGTGTATCGGATCAGGTTCTCCGCCGCGGGCGATCCCCCCGGGGTGTGCCTGGTGCGCGGCCTGGGGAGCGGTCCGTGGCGGCCGATGGAGGAGCCGGACCGCCTGCGCCTGGAGCAGGAGATCGATGAGCCGTACGCCGGGGACCCCCTTCCCGCCACCCGCGTCCTCACGCTGCGCCTGATCCGGGACGACTCCGACGTCTGCCGGGCGGTCCTCCCGCCGGACACCGACGCCCGGCAGCTCCTCGCCGCTCTGGAACAGGCCCTCGGCCCGGCCGTCCTGCTCGAACTCCACGTCAAGCGCACCACCCGCCCCGCGCCCCGGCGCCACCCTCGCAAACGCGGCCGGGGCGGCCCGTCCGGCATCGGCATCAGCGGCGCCGGGGGCTACAGCTGCGGGAGCGGAGGCGGATGCGGCGGGGGCGGGGGCGGGGGCGGGGGCGGCTAGGCCGCCTATTTCAGATCATCGGATCGCTGGTTGATGTGCGTCGTTGGCTGACGCGCAGTGGGCGCGGATCGAGCCGTTACAAGAAGCGGCGCAGCGGCCGGACCGAGAGTTCCCGGGCGCGCTGGAGGACGGAGCGGCGGCGCCAGCGGCCCGGAGCGATGCGCGTGCCGGCCCGGAGGTCATCGTCGTAGTGCTCGTCCAGGGTGCGGGTGACGGCCGGGTCCATGACGGCCAGCATGACCTCCTCGTCGTGGTCGAGGGAGCGGCGGTTGAAGTTCGTCGAGCCGATGAGGGAGACCACCCCGTCCATCGTCATGATCTTGGCGTGCATCATCGTCGGCTGGTACTGGTGGATGCGCACCCCGGCGGCGGTGAGCGCCTCGTAGTGGTGCTGCCCCGCCAGTTGGCACACCCGCTTGTCGGTGTGCGGGCCGGGCAGCAGGATCTCCACGGTCACGCCCCGCCGGGCGGTGGCGGACAGCAGCTCGACGAAGTAGTCGTCGGGGGCGAAGTACGCGGTCGCCAGGCGCACGCGCTCCTCGGCCGATTCCAGGACGACCCGCATCAGCGTCTGCATGTCCTGCCATCCGAAGGCGGCCGAGCCGCGCACCACCTGGACGACGGCGGAGCCGGCCGGCTCGTGGTTCACGAACCGGTCGCGGTCGTCGAAGAGTTCGGGATGGCATTCGGCCCAGTTCTGGGCGAACGCCGCCGCGATCCCGTCGACGGCCGGCCCGCGCACCTCCGCATGCGTGTCACGCCACTCGTGCGGGTTGCGGGCGTCGCCGCACCACTCCTCGGCTATGCCGACGCCGCCCGTGAAGGCGGTCCGCTCGTCGACGACGAGGACCTTGCGGTGGCAGCGGTGGTTCTGCTTGAGCGGAGAGAGGAAGACGGGTCTGCGGAACCATGCGACGTCCACCCCGGCCGTGCTCATCCGGTCCAGCAGGTCCCGCTCGATCAGGCGGCTGCCGAAGCCGTCCAGCAGCAGCCGTACGCGCACGCCGTCGCGGGCCCGCTCGGCCAAGGCCTCGGCGAACCGGCGGGCGATGTCGCCCTTCCAGTAGACGAACGTCATCATGTCGATGGTGTGCCGGGCGGAGGAGATGGCGTCGAGCATCGCGGCGAAGATCTCGTCGCCGTTGCGCAACGGACGTACGGAGTTCCCCTCGGTCGCCGCGATGCCGATGAGGCGTTCCAGGCGGCGGCGGATGCGGTGGATGCGCTCGTCGGCCCGGTCGGCGGCGTCGGCCGTGGTGGTGACGGTGTCGTCGGTGGTGGTCATGACGTGGCTCCTCGGGCAGGGGTGGACGGGGCGGGCCAGGACGTGTCGGCGGCGGAGCACGACACGTCGCCCGTACGGAGGCCGGCGCGTCCCGGTCGGGTGCGGTCATACGAGCTCCCCCTCCCGCCCCGACCGGTGTCGGGGTGTTCGACGTCCGTGTGGCCGCAATCCCGGACCTCAAACCGGTAGGGCTGTCACACCGGCCGGGAGACTCACGGGGAGTGGGGCGCGCCGTCGAGCGGGACGACGACCTCGATGCGTTTGCCGCCGTGCGCGGCAGGGGTGATCCGCACGCTGCGTGTGAGGCGGTGTATCAGCAGCCACCCGTAACCGCCCTGGCCCGTCACCGCGCCGACGGGACGGGAAGGCGGGGACGCGGGAGCGGTGCTGACGGCGTCCGTGACGGCGATCCGCAGACCGGTCCCGCCGACGCACAGGGAGGCCTCGAAGCCGAGCAGCCCGCCGCCGTGCCGGATGGCGTTCGTGACCAGCTCCGAGGTCACCAGCAGGGCGTCGGTGAGGAGTACCTCCACGTCGGCGGTGCCGACCCGCACGACGGCGGAGGACCTCAGCAGGGCCCGTACGCGGTCGCGCGCCTGCATGGCGGTGCGCGGCGCGCCCGGGCTCGCCCTGACGCCGCTCGCATCGGCGTGGTCCAGCACCCTTCACCTCCTCACGGGAACGCCGTTCACCCCTGTCGGGGCGGGACGATCATGACAGTGCCCTCGGCCACGCTGGGCGCGGTGGCGAAGGCCAGATCCGCACCGGTGAGCTCCAGCAGCCGGGCCAGACGGCTCGGCACGGTCCCCGCCAGGACCACCGGCCGGTCCAGCGCGGGCTGCAGCATGACGCTGAGCGCGGTCGAGTCCACGAACGTCACTCCGGCGACGTCCAGGACGAACCGGGCCACGCCGGGCGTCGCCGGATCCATGGCGGTCCGCAGATCGGCCACGTTGTCCATGTCGAACTCACCCGCCATCACGATGATGCGTACGTCCCCGTCGGAGCGGGTTTCTACGCGACTGCGCACCTCGGCGTTGTGTGTGTCCATGCTGCTCACGTCCGTCTTCCCCACTCTTTCCGTTCGCATTCCCGAACCATTGCGTCATGTCGCCGTCACGGCCACCGGCCCGGCCATCGGCCTCACCGTGCGCGGGGGAGCTTGACCACGGTGACGAAGAAGTCGTCGATCTGCTGGATCGCCCGGATGAACTGGTCGAGGTCCACCGGCTTCGTCACGTAGGCATTGGCGTGCAGCTTGTAGCTGCGCAGGATGTCCTCCTCGGCCGCCGAGGTGGTGAGCACGACCACCGGGATGTGGTTCAGCTCCGGGTCCGTTTTGATCCGCTCCAGGACCTGCCGTCCGTCGTACTTCGGCAGGTTCAGGTCGAGCAGGATCAGGTCCGGGCGCGGCGCGTCGGCGTGCTCGCCGCGGCGGTACAGGAAGTCGAGGGCCTCCAGGCCGTCCCGCACGACGTGCAGCACGTTCCCGATCTTGTTGTCCTCGAAGGCCTCTCGGGTCATCAGCTCGTCGCCCGCGTCGTCCTCGACCAGCAGGACTTCGGCGGGGGTGGCCTGGGGCCGGTCTGCGGGAGTGCTCATCGGAGGGTTCCTTCGGTGGGTACGGGAGCGGGCGGCTCGGTGTCGGCGCCGGACACCGCGGCCCCGGCCGCGCCGGGGGTGGCGGTATCGGGGGCGGTGGTGGGTACAGCGGCGACGACGGGCAGGGTGAAGACGATCCGGGTGCCTTCCCGGTGCTCGGTGTCGATCCGGATGCGCCCGCCCGCGTGCTCGACGATCTTCTTGCAGAGCGAGAGGCCGATACCGGTGCCGCCGTAGGTCTCGCGGCCGTGCAGCCGCTGGAAGATGACGAAGACCTTCTCGGCGAACTCGGCCGGTACTCCGATGCCGTTGTCGGTGACGGTGAAGGTGTGGAATCCCGGCTCCGCGTCGGGGCCGTCGGGGTCGTCGGCCACGGCCACCTCGACGCGCGGAGCGCGGTCGGGAGAGCGGAACTTGACGGCGTTGCCCACCAGGTTCTGCCACAGCATCGTCAGGAGCGTCGGGTCGCCCACCACGTCCGGGAGCCGCTCGGGCCGGGTGATCTCCGCGCCGCTCTCCTCCACGGCGGCGGACAGGTTGCGCAGCGCCCGGTCCAGGGGGCCGTCCATCGCGACCGTCTCGCGCGCGTCCTGGACCCGGCCCACCCGGGAGAAGGTCAGCAGGTCGTTGATGAGCACCTGCATCCGCTTGGCGCCGTCGACGGCGAAGCCGATGTACTGGGTGCCGCGCTCGTCGAGCTGGTCCCCGTACCGCTTCTCCAGCAGCTGGCAGAAGGAGGCCACCTTGCGCAGCGGCTCCTGCAGGTCGTGCGAGGCGACGTACGCGAACTGCTCCAGCTCCGCATTGGAACGGCGCAGCTCCACCGCCTGCGCGTCCAGTTCGGCGGCGATGCGGTCGAGCCGCTCGCCATTGCGCCGCGACGCCTTCAGTTCGGCCACGGTCCGGTGCCGCATGGCCTCCACCGCCCGGGCCAGGGCACGTAGATCGGAGGGGCCGCGCAGGGGGATCTCCTCCTCGAAGGCCCCGTCGGCGACTCGCCGGGAGGCGGTCCGCATCAGGCCGAGCGGCCGCAGCACGCCCACGTGGAGCAGCACGGCGAGGGCGGAGCCGGCCAGCAGGAAGGCTACGACGATTGCCAGCAGGATGTGGTCGCGCTGCGAACGGGCTTCACCGAAGGTGGTACGGGCATCGGCCTGGATACGGTCCAGATGTGCCTGCTGGGCGGCGATCCGACGACGGACCTCGTCGAAGCGGTCCTTGCCGGCCTGGAGGGACGGCGGGGCGGCGCCGTTCTCCACGGAGGCGATGGCAGGGGTCGCGAACTGCTCGCGCCAGGTCCGGGCGGCCTCCTGCACGGCCGCGAGGTCCTCGCGCGTGCCGTTTTCGCCGTCGAGGACCGCCGCCAGGTGCTGGGCCGCCGCGGTCTCGTTGGCCAGGCCGCGCTCGTACGGCTCCAGCAGCGCGGGCTCGTCGGCGAGCATGTAGCCGCGGACCCCGGTCTCCTGGTCCAGCAGCGCCGTCTCCAGCCGCAGGGCGTCGCGCTGGGCGGGCAGGATCCCGTCGACGAGCCGGTTTCCGGCCGTCGTGGTGTGGGACAGGAGGGCCGCGCCGAGCGCGCCCGTGCCGACGACCATGAGGGCGAGCACGACCAGCACGCCGGTCAGCCAGGCCTGGAGGCTCGGCCCGTGGCGGTCCGGAGCCCGCCCCTGGGGCGTTTCGGGAGGCTGTGCGGGGGAGGTCACGTGGAGGAGTTCCATTCGAGGTGGAGGACGGCGACGTCGTCGGCCAGGCCGCCCCAGTCCGCGGCGAGGCCCTGCGCCGCCTGGATGAGGGTGTCGACGAACGGTTCCGCGGGCAGGTCGGCGTGCTTGCGGGCGATTTCCAGCAGGCCCGTCTCGTCGAGGCGGTCGGAGCCGGGTCCGATGCGCCCTTCGATCAGGCCGTCCGTGAAGAGCATCACGGCGCCGCCCGCCTCCACGGCCACCTCGGTGACGGGCCAGCCGGCGCCCCAGCCGGGCAGGATGCCCAGCGCGGGCCCGCCCGGAACCGTGCGCAGCTCCACGTCGGCCGTCGAACGGACCAGGAATCCGGGGTGGCCGGCGCGCTGTACGGAGACGGCGCGCGTGCCTGCCGGACGGGTCAGGGAGACGAGGGTGGCGAAGATCTCGGGGCCCGAGCGTTCCGCCAGCAGGATCCGCTCCAGGAGCCCGAGCAGTTCGGCGCCGCGGGCGCCGGCCATGACGAACGACCGCCACGCCACGCGCAGGCAGACGCCGAGCGCCGCCTCGCTGGGGCCGTGGCCGGACACGTCGCCGACGACGGCGTGCGTGGCCCCGTCCGGGGTCTGGACGACGTCGTAGAAATCCCCGCCGAGCAGCGTCTGGGCGCGCCCCGGCTGGTACCGGGCGCAGACGGTGACGGCGTCGGCCGCGTCGTCGAGCAGCAGCGGCGTGGGGAGCAGGCCGCGTTCGAGGCGGGCGTTCTCCTCGGCGCGCAGTTTGCCCGCCTGGAGGGCGACGGCCGCCAGCTCGGTGCGCTTGCGCTGGATCGCGTAGCGGATGGCCCGCATGAAGACGTCGGCCTCAAGGCGTCCCTTGACCAGGTAGTCCTGGGCGCCGGCCGCGACGGCGGTCAGTCCCGCCCGTTCCTCGGACAGGCCCGTCAGGACGACGACCGCGGCCTCGGCGGACACGGCGAGGACCTTCTCCAGCCCGTCCAGGCCCTGGGCGTCGGGCAGGTGCAGGTCCAGCAGGACGCACTCGGGGGCCTCGGTCTCCAGCAGGTGCCGGGCGTCGGCGAGGGAGCGGGCCCGGCCGAGGCGGACCTCGATCCCGCTGTCCGCCACGAGTTCCTCGACGAGCACGGCGTCGCCTTCGTCGTCCTCGATGAGCAGGACGTACGGGGGCAGGCCGTTCCACAGCGCCAGCGAATCGTCCGGTCTCCCGGCGGACTCCTGCCGGGGCCGGACCACCGGCGGCTGGGGCGTGCGGGCGGACGGGGGTTGGGCCCCGAGCCCGGAGAGGCTCACCATGGCGTCTCGTCTGTCCCTTCTCATCTCGGACGGCGGACGCCCGACGGACGCGTGGTTGCGTCGGACAAGCCTAAAGTGATCATTTGCCGTTCGGCAATATTTTACAAGCTCAATGATTCTGTCATCCCGCGGAGGGACCGGGAACCACCCATGGACAGGGAGCCGCCGACGGGACTCGAAACCAGCCCCGGACCAGGAGCGGCCGGCGGGGCCCGGACGTCAGGCGCTGTCGGGGACAGGGGCCGGCGCCGACGCGGCGGTGGGGCCGGCGCCCGCGGGCGTACCGGCACCTGCGGGCGGGCCGGCGACCGGGTACGAGCCCGCGGCGGCCTCGCGGAACGCCTCCAGGCCCGCCACCAGCGCGTCCACCGCCTCGGGCGCCATCCGCCCCAGCACCGCCGACAGCTCGCGCACCCGGATCGCCCTCCGCTCGGCCAGCAGCGCCCGCCCTTGCGGTGTGAGCCGTACCTCCACCTCGCGGCGCCGGGACGGATGGGGCGAGCGGGTCAGCAGCCCCATGGCCTCCAGCCGGTCGCAGAGCCGGGTGACGGACGGCGGACGGGAGCCGAGCACGTTGCCCAGAGTCCGCAGGTTGCCCCCCTCGGCACCCTCCACGGCGAGCAGTGCCCGCAGCTGCGACGGCGATACGGCCGGATCCACACCGTCCTGGCCCCTGGCGTGCAGCACCGCGAGGAGGTCCGCCGCGGCGGCGAGGGCCGCGGCCGGGTCCTCGTACGCGCCGGAGCGGCCGGGACGGGGCATGCCTCCACTGTGCCACCGTCCGGCGTGCTTCGGCCCCGGCCGCCTACCGCGCGGCGCCGCCGGCCTCCGTACCGGACCGGCCGCGCCAGTCGAGGCAGACGGCCATCGCGTCGTCGGTGGCGTCCACGTCGCCCCGGTACCCCGGCAGCTCCTTCAGGAGCGCCCGCGGCACCTGCGAGGGCGGCAGCAGCCGGGTGTTCATGATGGCCCGGGTCAGGGCGTGCAGGCCGTACGGCTCGCCCCCGGGGGAAAGGACGTCGTAGACGCCGTCGCTCAGGAAGAACAGCCGGTCCCCGGGCAGCACCTGGAAGCGCTGGACGGTGTAGACGGTGTCCTCGAACATGCCGAGCGGCAGCTGCGCCTCCAGCCCGACCCGCTCCACGGTGCCCCCGCGCAGCCGCCAGACCCGGGGCGACCCGGCGTCGATGACCTCGACCTCGCCGGTGTCCAGGCCGAAGCGGAGCAGCAGCATCGCCAGGTGCAACCGCCCCTGGTACTGGCCGTACAGGGCCTGGTCCGCCAGGGCCGCCTGATCGGCGAGGTCGAGGCCGGCCCGCCGGGCGTTGCGCAGGGCGCTGACGGCGAGGCTGGTCAGCAGCGCCGCGTCGATACCCTCGCCCATGCCGTTGTTGACGGTCAGCGTCAGATGGTCGGCGGAGGCCGACCAGTCGAAGCTGTCGCCGAAGATGGCGTACGCGGGCTCCAGTTGGGCCCCGAGATCGTACTCGGGCCGGGAGCACGAGCGCCCCGGCAGCAGCTGCCACTGCATCTCGGCGGCCAGGGTGAGCCGCTTGGCCCGGCGCGCCTGCAGGAAGAAATCGGTGTCGCGGTCGGCGACGAGGATCTCGTGGGCCAGCGCGTCCGCCACGTCCTGCAGCGGGCCGACCGGCCCACCGACCGGGCGGCCTGCCGGGTAACGGACGCTCAGGACCCCGAGCCGGTCGCCGCGCACGGTCACCGGCAGGTGCACGGTGATCCCGTCCTCCCCGGGGACCACGTGCGCTTCCTGGGCGCCGAACGCCCGCCCTTCGGGACTGTTGTACGCCGACACGGAATCGGCGGTGAACGGCTGTGCCGTGACGGGCTGGAGCCGTGCCGAGGCGTAGTCCGCCATCAGCAGTTCGGCGCCGGCCGCCCCGTGGTCGCGGGTCAGGATGCTCCGGACCTCCTCGAACAGCGCGTGGGGGGCGGCGCCGCGCAACACGCGCTCGACGTCCCCGCCACCCCCACCCCCCTCGCCGCGTACGCCTTCAGTCACCGGCCCCGTACCTGTCTCTCTCGCAACTGCCAAGATGGGGGACGACGAAGCCGCCGGTCCGCCGGGGAAGGGCTGCGCGTACGTCCGGTAGGGAGTGTCACATGAGTCAGCGGTCGATCGGCTCTCCGCGGCCCGCCGTGTCGGCGGTGACGGAAATGAGCGAGCTGATCGAGCTGCTGGAGGTGGTCTGGGAGCGGGGCCGGGACACGGCCAGCGCCGCGCCCGTCTCCTCCGCGCAGGCCCGGGTGCTCTTCCTCGTCGAGGCGAACGACCAGCTGAACCTCCGCGAGCTCGGCAGGCTGCTGGAGGCAGCCCCGCCGTCCGTCACCCGGCTGTGCGACCGGCTGCAGGCCGTGGGCTTCCTCGAACGGCACCCCGGATCCGACGACCGCCGCGAGGTGCTGCTCGGCCTGACTCCCGCGGGCCGGACGTATCTGGAACGGCTGCGTGCCCGCAGGCAGGAGGCGCTGGCCGAGGCGATGTCCGCGATGCCGGAAGCCTCCCGGGCCGCCCTGGCGACGGGGCTCGCCGACTTCTGCGCGGCGGTCGCGAAGCCGCTGCGGCTGCCGCCCCCGACCCCCTCCTTCAGCACCAGGACGGCCTGAGCGGGGGCGTGCGTAAGGCCGGGCGACCGCGGGCGCAGCGGGAACGGGCGGGCGCGGTTCAGGTGATCGCGGAGGCGAGAGCGGCCACCACCGCGGCGGCGGCCAGGATCGCGGCCGCGACCTGCGTGGGGCGGCGCGGCTTGCGGGCGAACTTCTCGGTCGTGACGATGCCGGTGAGCAGCACCATCCAGCCGAGCATCCCGGTCCCCCCGCCGGTTCCGCTCGCCACGGCCATCACGAGCATCAGCGCCCAGCAGGAACGGAAGCAGGCTCCGCCGTGGCGCAGCCCGAACCGGGCGGCCCCGGCCACCGCGGGCCAGCCGCTCAGCGGTAGCGGGGAGGATCGGTGGCAGTCCCTCAGGGCACGCCGTTTGCGGACGGTCAGCTGCCATGCGGCCGCGAGCGCCAGCGCCGAGGCGAGTACGACCTCGTCGGGCAGCGACGACCACAGCGGTGCCAGCCCCAGCAGCAGCGCGCCGTATCCGATCCAGACGGCCAGGAAGACGGCGGCGAACGTCGCCATCGCGCGCTGCCGTCGTCTCCGCAGGCTGTTCGTGCCCACGTGCTCGAGCACGGGGACGGCCGCGGGCAGCATCATCGCGAGGCTCATCAGCGTCCACATCGCCAGGTCCATGGGACCGGATGCCCCGAAGCCGGCCGGGGAGCCGCCCGGTTCCACGGCGCCGGCCGCTCCGTGCGTGTGGGTTGCGCCATCCGCGCCGTGCATCCGCCCGGCCACGACCGGCGAGAGCAGGACGACCCAGGCGGCGAAGGCCACCAGCTCGAAGCCGAGGGAGACTCGCGGCCGCAGCAGCCGCCGCACACGTATCGTCCGCGGGGAGCGCACCCGCTGCGCACGCTCCTGCGTCATCAGGTGTAACCGAGGCTGACGCGTCCGATCTGGACCGGCGGGTCGTCCTCGCCCTGCGGCTCCGTGAAGCCGAGCGGCAGGAAGGTTACGCGCACCTCGCGATCGTCCCACGCGTTCTCCGCTTGCAGTCTGCGCACGAGTGGGGTGATCTCCACGGTCACCCGCAGACCGTGCGGGTGTTCATCTCCTCGCGGATCCTGTGCCAGCTCGATACCGAAGAACGGCAGGTTGCCCACTCGGTGGCTCTCCGCCACCTCGTCCGATGCTCCCTCGGGCAGATTGACGTAGATCCCGTAGACGGTGTCGGGGCTCTCGTCGCCCTCGATGTCCTCGACGCTGAGATAGACCCTGCCCTGGGCTTCGGCGGCCATCGCTCCGAGACCCATGCCGAGCGAGCGCACCGTCCGTTCGTCGATGAGCACATCGGTGCTCACGGCGCGGCCGACGAGGCGTACGGGGCGCTGCGACGCGCCGACCAGCTCCCTCCGCTCGGGCCGGGCCGGCCCGGAGGCGTTCGGATTGCTCATCGACATCTCGGGCACCGGGAACGGGGCCGGGGTCGGGGTCGGGGTCGGGGTGGTGATCGCCAGGTTCGACTCGTACGTGTACCCGAGCTGGTTCACGATGTCCTCGATGCCGGCTCCCGTCAGACGCTGCTCGGTCCCGTCGGCGTCGAAGAACCGGTATTCCTGGTCCGTCCAGCGCGGGTCGGTCGGGTTGCTGTGCCCCGGGTGGCTCGACCATTCGAACCACAGGCGGTCGATGTTGGCGTGGTGAAGCCAGAAGACGGGATCCTGCGCGGCTGTGCGGGGGTTCTTCATCAGACCGCCGAGGTGGTTGTGCACGGTGCCGTGCGGCGTGAGCTCGATCTGTCCGTGTCTGTTCCAGATGGAGTCGCCGTCCGGCGTGATGCCACCGCCGAATTCCGCTTCCCCGACGAACTGGGGGCGCGCCAGCGCCGACACCGCAGAGGTGACCTGGAAGGGCAGGGCCTGGCCCAGATTGATGTTGTTGCCCCGCTGGGCGAACAGGGGGTTGGTGCCGCCTTGCGACTCACGAAAGGCGGGCGGGATCCGGGCCTGCGTCCCGCCGGCGTCGTAGCCCCAGTACGGCAGGACCCAGTCGGCCGGGCCGCCGAGATCCTCGACCGTCGCGCGGACGATCCGCTCGAAGAAGTAGAGGTACATGCGGTGCCACGAGAGGAAGAACCAGGACCCGTGCTGGCAGCCGTTCCACAGCGGCTTCGGTGGGGTCACCGTCGTCTTGTGCATGGCTGCCTGGTAGAACCAGCTCGTGGGGTTGTCCGGGTCCCGGCCCTTCATCTCGCGGACGGCCGCGGCATAGTGCGCGAGCGTCTGATCACCCTCCGGAAGTTTCCACACGTTCCTGCGTACGTGCACCACCATTGCGTCCGCCTCCGTCACCCGGCATGGTTCGGTCGCTCGCATCGCCCGGCCGCCCGTCGTCCATCCAGCGGACGGCGAACCAGAATCGTGAGAAAACTACCGAAACGACACGCCTGCACGGATTCGGCGCGCGGGCGACAGGGCCAGAGGGAGGGCGCCCGGGTGGGTCAGCGCAGTCCGGCGAAGAGGTCGTTCTCGGGCAGGTCGGCGTCGGTGGTGTCCTTGACACGGACGAAGGTCTCCACGCCCATCAGGTCGGCGAACCGCTCCTTGCCCATCCTGAGGAAGATGATGTTCTCGCCCTGACTGGCGTGTGCGGCCAGCGCGTCGAACTTCTGGCCGCTGAACGCGGTGGTGTCCACCCACGTGGTGATCTCGTCGTCGGGCAGGCCGATCTCGGCCATCGCGGCAGCCTCTGCGGGATCCGGCTCCGGCATGTCCTCGTGGAACTCGCGCATGATCTCACCGAACCGCCGCATCCCCGAGTGGGGCATCGTCGTCCAGTACACCTTCGGTGTCAGCTCGGTCATCTCCAGCGCCGCCATCGTGATGCGGTGGGCCTGGATGTGGTCGGGGTGGCCGTAGAAGCCGTTCTCGTCGTAGGTGACGACCACATCGGGCCGGTAGTGCCGCATGAGTTCCGCAAGCCGGGCGGCGCCTTCCGCCACGGGGGTCTGCCAGAAGGATCCCGGGGCGTCGTTGCTCGCCCAGCCCATCATCCCGGAGTCGGCGTAGTCCAGCGTTTCCAGATCACTGATCTTCAGGACATCGCGGCTCACTTCCAGTTCTTGACGGCGCATCAAGGCGACGGCCGCAGGGTCGTGGCCGGGATCGCCCGGCTTGACACCTCCCGGTCCGTCACCGCAGCGGCCGTCGGTACACGTCACGAGAACCGTGCGGATGCCTTCCGCCGCGTACCGCGCGAGGACCCCTCCGGTTCCGGTGGCCTCGTCGTCGGGGTGGGCGTGCACTGCCATGAGCGTCAAGGGCCGGTCACTCACGAAACAATCCTCCTGGAGAAGTACTTCTCGGTCCGAGTGCGCGGCGGGCGTACCGCGATCCTGGGGGCCTGGGCCGGGGGCCGGGGCCTGGCGGGGCGGACTACCTCACGGTCTCCGTGTTCCCCAACCGTGCAACCCCGCCGGCCGGACCGGCTGTTCCCGACGCGGCCGCGCGGCCTTCCGGACGGCCTCCGTCCCGGCCCTCCTGGCCGACCCCGTCGCTGATCGTAGCCAGGGAGTCGCCCGAGGCGGAAACGGGCGTTCGACGCGGCAGCCCGCTCGCTGACCGCTCCCGGGAAACCGGGTCGCTGTTGTCCGGGACACGGACCAGACTGTCCCGGTGGATACGCGTCGCCCCTGCCCCTGCTGTGGTCATCTCGTCTTCGATGTCGAAGACGGCTGGCCCGGTTCCCATGCCATCTGCCCGATCTGCTCCTGGGAGGACGACCCGGTGCAGTTCCGCCGGCCGTTCAGGCCGGGTGGCGCCAATCAGTGGTCGCTCGCCGAGTCCCAGCAGAACTTCCGGGCCTACGGTGCCTGCGACCAGCGGGGGCGGCGGTTCGTCCGGCCTCCGGCGGATGACGAACCCGTCGACCCGGCATGGCGCCCGATCGACCCGGCGATCGATTTGTTCGAGGATTTCGCGGGCGAGGACAGCCGTCCATGGCCTGCTGACGGGTCGGCCCTGTGCTGGTGGCTCCCTTCCTTCCGGGGAGTTCCCGAAGAGCCGGAGCACGATCCGAACCGCGAGGTGGTGATCGACGTCGGCTCGGTGCGCGGCGAGCGTGACCTCCATGAGGTCCTCAAGCGGGAGCTGGGTTTCCCGTCGTTCTACGGCATGAACTGGGACGCGTTCTGGGATGCGGTGACCGGCCTCGTCGCGATGCCCGAGCGACTGCGCTTCGTCCGCTGGGCCGAGTTGGAACATCGAGTACCACTGGCTGCGACCACGCTCAGGGACCAGCTGGAGAAATACGACGAGACGGTCCAGGGCTTCAGCGTCGCCTATGAGCAGTAGCGGCGAACAAGGCGGAAGGAACGATCCTCTACGGGGCCTCCCGGGTGACACGGGCCGGCGCCCGGCCCGGCATGCCGACCTGTGGTGATCCGCTTCACCACCATGTGCCGGTGATCCCTTCCCACTTGATCGGTGCGCTCTCCGCCCTCGCCCTGCTCGCACCCGCCTCCGCGTACGCGGCCTCCGCGCCCGCCCCCGTCCCGCCCCCGGCCCACGGGCCGGGCCGGGCCGGGGACTTCTTCGCCGACCTCCCCAAGGGTGGTGACCTGCACAACCACCTGTCCGGAGCGGTCACCACCGAGTTCCTGATCGAACTCGCGGCCGGGGACGGCCTGTGCATCACCACCGACACCACCACCGCGGTGCCCCCGCCGTGCGGGGCCGGCACCCGGCCCGCCGGCGACGCCGTCACCGACGCGGCCTTCCGCCAGCAGGTCATCCGGGCCTGGTCGATGCAGGACTTCCCGGCGGACGGCAACGGCCACGACCACTTCTTCGCGACCTTCGGCAAGTTCGGCGAGGTGACCTGGCGACACCCGGGCCGGATGCTCGCGGAGGTCGCGGGCTCCGCCGCCCGGCAGAACCAGTTCTACCTGGAGACCATGATCTCCCCGGCCTCCGGCCAGGCCCGTGCGCTCGCCGACCGGGTCGGCTACGACGCCGACCTCGACCGCATGCACGACAAGCTCCTCGCCGACGGGGGCCTGGACGCGGTCGTACGGCAGGCTCGTACCGACGCCGACAGTACAGATGTCGAGTTCCGCAGCGCCGCGCACTGTGACACTCCGCGCCCCGACGACGCGTGCTCCCTGCCGTACCGGTGGATCTCCCAGGTCGCCCGCGCCGGCACCCCGGAGCGGGTGTTCACCCAGATGGCGCTCGGCATGCGGCTGGCCGAGCGCGACCCGCGCTTCGTCGCCGTCAACCTGGTGCAGCCGGAGGACGACCCGGTCGCCCTGCGCGACTACCGCCTGCACATGCGGATGCTGAACTACCTCAAGACCCAGTACCCGAAGGCGCACATCACCCTGCACGCGGGCGAGCTGGTGCCCGGCCTGGTCAAGCCGGAGGACCTCACCTTCCACATCAGGGAGGCCGCCCAGACCGGCCGCGCCGAACGGATCGGGCACGGCGTGTCCGTCCTGCACGAGGACCGCTGGGAGTCGCTCATGCGCTACATGGCCGAACGGCGCATCGCGGTCGAGGTCCCCTTCCACAGCAACGAGCAGATCCTGCGCGTCTCCGGCGACGCGCACCCCTTCGCCACGTACCGCCGCCACGGCGTACCGGTCGTCCTCGCCACCGACGACCCGGGGGTGTCCCGGATCGAGATCACCGACGAGTACCGCAGGGCGGCGGAGATGTACGGACTCGGCTACCCGGAGCTCAAGGACCTGGCCAGGGCCTCCCTGGAACACTCGTTCCTGCCCGGCCGGGGCCTGTGGAACCGTGACGTCCGTACCGGATACCGTCCCACCGGGGCGTGCGCCAAGGACCAGCAGGGCGCCGAGCACCCGAGCGAGCGGTGCGCCCGGTTCCTGAAGGCCAGCCCGAAGGCGCAGGTCGAGTGGCGGCAGGAGGCGGCCTTCCACCGCTTCGAAGCCGAACACGCCCGCGCCACCCGCCCCGGATCCCACTGATCCCGGGACCACCCGGCCGGAGCCGGCCCGCGCCCCTCACGGGCGCGGGCCGGTCCGCGTTACCGGACCGGCCATGAATGTCTCGCCCTTCGCTCCCGCGTCGGCCGTGACGCCCCCGCACCCGGACCGTTCTCCAAGGCACCAGTGAAGGAGCTTCGATGAACGATTCCGTCGAACCGCAGGGCACCGCCGCACTCCTGGTCGACTCGCGGGGCCGGTACCTGCTGCATCTGCGCGACGCCAACAAGAACATCTGCGATCCGGGCACGTGGTCGGTCCCGGGCGGAGGCCGGGAGGGCGGGGAGACTGCGGCGCAGGCCGTCGAACGGGAACTCCTCGAGGAGACCGGCCTGACCGTGCCGTTGGAACCCTTCACGATCGTCGCCTGTCACGGGCCCGGGCCGGACGGGCCCGCCGAGGGCCGTATCCAGGTGTACCTGGGGGCCTGGGACGGCGACGCCGACGAACTCCCTTGTCCCGAAGGCATCATGTTCCGCCACTTCGACGCGGCCACGATCGCCTTCCTGACCATGTGCTCATGGACGAAGGAGGTCATCGACCTCCACCAGGCCCGGGGCCTCGCCCCGGCCGCCGTACCGGACCGTGCCCGGCCCGGCACCCGGGCACGGCGGAACATCGTCGGCGTCCACCTCTACCTCGAACGGGACGGGCAGATCCTGCTCGGGCTGCGACACCCGGACTCCGCCTTCGCCGCGTCCACCCACCACTTCCTCGCCGGACACTGCGAGCAGGAATCCGCCGTCGCCTGCCTGGTGCGGGAGGCACAGGAGGAGGCCGGCCTGGGCATCGAACCGGGCGACGTGGAGCTGGTACACGTCGTGCACGTCGTGGACCGACCGGGCGGCCGACCCCGTATCCAGCTCGTGTTCCGCGCGCGCCGCTGGCGCGGCACACCCGAGGTGTGCGAACCCGACCGCTGCCTGTCCTGGGGCTGGTGGCCCGCCGACGACCTCCCCGAACCGGTCGTCCCCTACGCCCGGACCGCGGTCGAGGGCATCCGGGCCGGCCGCCTCTACTCCGAGCTCGGCTGGGCATGAACCACCCATGACCACGATCCGCTTCGCCGTCACCGCAGTGCCGGGCCACCCGCACGGCCGCGGTCGCCGCGAGCCCCGCGTCCGCCGCCTCCGCCGCCCCCGGACCGCGCCGTGAGCGGCGGCCCCCGGCACACGGTGCCGGTCGACGTCCATCTCCTGCTGCGCCGCGAAGGAGCCCGCGGTCCGCAGGTACTGCTGTCGCGCCGGGCCGGGCCCGTGTACGCGACGGGCCTGTGGCACCTGCCCTCCGGGCACCTCGACCCGGGCGAGGACATGGTGGAGGCGGTGATCCGGGAGGCCCGCGAGGAGACCGGTGTCCTCATCGCGGCGCAGGACGTGACCGCGGCGGTCACCGTCCACCACCGCCCGCCACGGGGCGGCAGTTCGCGGATCGGCGTCTTCTTCGAGGTACGGCGGTGGACGGGCCAGCCCCGGGTGCGCGAGCCGGACCGGTGTGACGGCATGGGCTGGTACCCGCTGGGCGCGCTGCCCGAGCCGATGGTCGCGTACTGCCGGGCCGGCCTGGAGGCCTACCGGGCCGGCGCGCCCGCCGCCGTGCACTTCCAGCAGCCCGGCGACCCCGTCGAGTACGCCGCGGACGGCGCCGACCGCACCCGTCTCCTGCCCGGCCCGCCCCCTCCCGGGCCTCTCGGGGAACGGTGAGGTGCACCGGATGACCGTGGGAAGCGAAGGGACCCGGCTCGTGGTTCTCCGGGGGAACTCGGCGTCGGGCAAGTCCTCGGTGGCGGCGGGGATCCGCGACCGCTTCGGCCGTGGCCTGGCCCTTGTCGGCCAGGACAACATGCGACGGACCGTCCTGGGAGAGCGTGACGTGCCCGGCGCCGCCAACATCGGGCTGATCGACACCGTCGCCCGCTACGCGCTGCGCGCGGGCCATCACGTGGTCGTCGAGGGAATCCTGTACGCCGACCGGTACGGCGACATGCTCGCGGGCCTGCTCGGCGACCACCGTGGGGTGTCCCGCTGCTACTACCTCGACATCCCGTTCGAGGAGACGCTGTCCCGGCATTCCTCGAAGGGCGACGCCGCCTATCGGGCACAGGTCACCGAGCGAGAACTGCGCGACTGGTACCGCGAGCGGGACCTCCTTCCCCGTGGCGTCGAGACCGTCATCGGAGCCGACAGCACGCTGTGCGACACGGTCGAACGCATCCTGCACGACACCGGTCTCGCGGGGTTGCCCGGACGCGCCGGCTGACTCTGCCGCTCCTTCGTGCCGTCCTCGCCAGGAGCGTTCTTGACCTGAAGTGCGCTTGGGTTTCCAGCGTGTCCTCGAGTCGACCGACCGCCGACTGGAGAACGCGCCCATGATTCTCGTGACCGGAGCCACCGGAAACATCGGCAGTGCGCTGATGAAGGAGTTTCACAAGTGCGGTGCGGGGCCGCTGAGAGGTTTCACGCGTGACGCCTCACGGACGACGTTCCCCGGGGGGGTGTCGAGGCCGTCGAGGGCGACCTGTCGGTGCCGGAGTCGTTGGGGCCCGCTCCGGGCGGGGTGCGCTCGTTGTTCCTGGTGTCCCGTGTGGGCCCGGACGCGGACGTCCTCGCGGCGGCCCGCCGCCGGCGAGAACCTGGCGGTCGAGCGGCCGCTCAAGGACAGTGGCATGGCGTGGACGATCCTGCGGCCGACGCAGTTCGCCTCGAACGCCATGATGTGGGCGGCGACGATCCGCGACGGTCAGGCGGTCCGCGCGCCGTACGCGGACACCGGGCTGCCCACGATCCATCCCGCTGACATCGCGTCGGTGGCGCGGGTTGCGCTGACCGGGCCCGGCCATCGGGGGCGGACGTACGCCCTGACCGGTCCCGAGCCGGTGACGGCCCGGCAGCAGGTCGAGGCCATCGCCGCGGGGCTCGGGCGGGACGTGCCCTTCGTCGGGACCGGCCGGCGGGAGGCACGTGCCCGGATGGCCGCGGTCTTCGGGGAGGAGGCCGCGGATGCGGTGCTCGATGTCACGGGCGGAGACGTCAATGCCGAGCTGCTGGCCGTGCGTGACACGGTCTCGCACATCACCGGCTCCCCGGGCAGGCCGTTCCGGCAGTGGGCCGAGGCGAACGCCCACCTGTTCCGCTGACGGCAGGGCTCCGCGTCGCCCGCCGTCGCCGGCTGCGGAGGGTCAGAGCGTCTCGCTCAGCGAGTCGGCCGGCCGCCGTCGGGCCGCCCGGGTCGCCGGCAGCGCAGCCGCCACCACGGCGCCCAGCACCGCCCCGACGATCACGGTGAACAGCACGGGGAGCGTCGGCAGCTGGGCGATGCCCGCGCCGATCCCGCTCGACGCGCCCTGGGCGTCCACGAGCCATCTGCCGGACAGCACTCCCACGGTCGTGCCCACCACGGCGGATGCCAGCGCCGTCAGCCCGGCGGCCGTCACGATCATCGCGCCGATCTGCCGGGGGGTGAGCCCGATCGCCTTCAGCGCGAGCAGGTCCCGGCCGCGGTCCCGTACGCCGGTACCGATCAGTGTCAGCAGCTCGATCAGCCCGATCAGCGCCAGGACCGCGATCAGGGCGGCGATCACCGCGCGCGCCGGTTCCAGCCGGTCGACGGGGTTCGGCGTCTCTCGGACCTCGAGCGTTCCGGCCGCCGCCCCGGCGAGCGCGGCGCTCACCGCCTCGGGGTCCGCGCCCTCGCTCAGCACCAGGGCGTGGAAACCGGGCCGCAGCCCCGGGTCGCGCTCCCGCAGGGCGTCGATGGTCGTGGTGATCACCCGGCCCCCGGATTCGGGTTCGATGGTGCGGCCGACGACGTGCAGGATCTGTGGCCGGCCCTCGACGGTCATCCGCACCCACGCGCCGACCCGTACCCCGAGGAGGTCGAGCAGCCCCTGCCCGGCCACCGCCTCGTCCGGACCGCTGACGGCCCGCCCTTCCACCACCTCTGCGGGGTACGGGTCCCGGGCCGTACCCAGGCCGCGCAGCGTGATGGTGCCGGTCTGCCCCGGCACGAGCGCCGCCATCTCGGCGCCGGGGTGGACCGCGGCGACGCCTCGGACCCCGGCGAGGGTCCGCTCCAGTTCCGCGTCGGACGCCCCGGCCGGCTGTCCGGCCCGTACGGTCAGGGCCGCGGCCAGTCCCATCTGCGCGGGCCGGCTGCGGAACTGGTCCAGCGTCGACCAGGCGACGAGCGCGACGGTGATGAGGACCAGGGGCAGGGCGAGCCGGGCGACGGGGACGAGCGTGCGGCCGCGCCGCGGGAAGGCCGCACGCCAGCCCAGGACCAGGGCGGGCGGCACGCGTACGCCGAGGGCCCGCCTGCCGAGCGCGGTCATCGGCGCGGCCGACGGCAGCGCCGCCCGGGCCACCGGCACGGGCGGGACCCGTCCGGCCCGCCAGGCCGACAGTCCGGTCGCGGCCGCGATCAGCAGCACCGCGCCGCACGGGATGCCGATCATGAGCGCGGTGTGGCCGGGCAGGTCCTGCCAGACCGCGGTCGCCTCCCCGATCCGCCCGGGTATCCGGGCACCCAGCAGGGCGATCGCCGCCGTGCCGAGAGCCACGCCGAGGAAGGCGAAGGCCAGGTGCTGCACGAGGAAGCCGCGGGTCACCTGGCCGGGGGTGAATCCGACGGCCTTGAGGATCGCGATGTCCCGCAGCTGGCCGCGGACGCGGGCGCCGATCGCTCCGGCGGCGGCGAGCGCGGCGGCGAGCAGCGCGCCGAGTCCGAAGACGGCGAACATCTGCCCGAGCAGCCGGTCGTCGCCGCCCGCCTCGGCCCGTGCCTGCTGCCATTTGGTGACCTGGGCGACCCGGTCGGCGCCGAGGACGGTCACGGCCCGCTGGACGGTGAAGTCGGTGTCGTCCGGATCCTGCAGTCGCAGGCCCACGCTCTGCCCGGTGTCGCCGTGGGCGACCTCGTCGAGGGTGTCGTCGAGGACCCAGCCGATGCCGGGCGCGCCGCCCGGGTGGTAGCGGGGCTCGGCCACCTCGGCGATCCCGCTGACCCGCAGGGTGTGCGGGGCTCCGTCCGGGCCGGTGACCCGTACGGTGTCGCCCGGCTCCGCCCAGAGGGCCCGGGCGACCGAGGCCTCCAGTACGACGGCGCCGGTGCCGGTTCCGGTTCCGGTGGTGTCGGGCCGCGCCAGCCAGTCGCCAGCGGTGACGAGCGGCCGTCCGGTCTGCGGGGGCACGGTCGTGGCCGCGCGCAGCGTCACCCCGGCCCGGGCGCCGCGCGACTCGACCGTCGTCGCCGTCGTGCGGTAGGGCCCGGAGAGAGCGGCGACCCCGTCCACGCGGGACAGGGCGGCCGTGTCGGCGCCGGCGCGGGTGTGCAGCCAGATGTGGGCGCCGCGGGACTGGTTGAAGACGCGCTGCCAGGGGTTGGCGGCGTAGCCGAAGAGGGCGCCGGCGAGCAGGAGCGAGGCGATGATCCCGGCGCTGGCCAGGACGACGAAGAGGGCTTCGCCGCGGTGTGCGCGGAAGTCGGCGTGCGCCCAGCGCAGCGTGGCCCGCACGGTCACTGCCTTGGTTCCAGGTCCAGGTCCAGCACACCGGAGACGCCGCGGCCCGGCCCTCGGCGTCCGCCGCCGAGCTGTGCGTCGTCGGCTATGCGCCCGTCGAAGAAGGAGATGACGCGGTCGGCGGCGCTGGCCATCCGGGCGTCGTGGGTGACCATCACGATCGTCTGGCCGCGCTGGTGGAAGCGGGAGAGCAGCCGCAGCACCTCGCGGGTGCCCTTGCTGTCGAGGCTGCCGGCCGGCTCGTCCGCGAGCAGCAGGGCGGGGTGGTTGACCAGGGCGCGGGCGAGTGCGACCCGCTGCTGTTCGCCGCCGGACAGTTCGCCGGGCATGGAGCGTTCGCGGCCTTCGAGGCCGAGTTCGGCGAGCAGCTCGGCGCGGGATGCGCGGGCGGCCTTGGGGGACGCTCCGGCGAGCAGGGCGGGGAGTTCGACGTTGTCGGCGACGGTGAGGTTGGAGACCAGGTTGAAGAACTGGAAGACGACACCGATGCTGCGGCGCCGCAGGACCGCCCAGCGGGCCTCGCGGTACGCGTCGACCCGCTCCCCGCCGATCCACAGTTTCCCGCTGTCGGGGCGCTGGAGGCCGCCCATCAGGTGCAGGAGCGTGGACTTGCCGGCTCCGGACGGTCCGGTGACCGCGACGAATTCGCCGGGCCGGACGGACAGGTCCACCCCGCGCACGGCGTGCACCGGTACGCCCTCGCCGTGGTGCGTCTTGGTCAGGCCCTCGGCCCGCAGTATGGGCTCGGCGGACGTGCCGGGAGCGGCGGTGGCGGCCTCGTCGCTCATTCCAGCTCCTCCTGGCAGCGTTCCAGCCAGTCGAGGTCGGCCTGCAGGTGCAGCATGGCGCCCTCGATCAGCAGTTGGGAGATCTTGTTGTCGCGGTCCTCCGCCGCGGCCAGCTTGGACAGGTCCCGCATGGTGTTGAGGTACTGCCGCCGCTGCTTGTTGATCAGCGCGACCGGATCGGCCAGACCCGACTGCGGCGCGAGCGCGAGTTTCATGAAGAACTCGTCCCGTACCCGGGGCTCCTCGGTGGTGTCCTCGAACCAGGCCAGTACGGCCTCGCGTCCTGCGTCCGTCAGTTTGTACGTGCGCTTGTTGGGGCGCCCCGACTGTTCGACGTCCTCGCCCTCGATGAGGCCGCTCTTCTCCAGCCGTCCGAGGGTGACGTAGATCTGGCCGACGTTGGGCTGAGGGTACGCGGCGCCCAGGAGCTTCTCAAGGTCCTGCTTCAGCTCGTAACCGTGCGCAGGGCTACGGGTGAGGAGCGCAAGGAGCGCCAGCCGCACTCGCTCCCCCTCCTTCCCGCTCCGTAGTGAACGGTTCACTCGGCAGCGGGCCGAGTTGCGCCGCCGTCCGTCTTGTCTGCCTGGGCGTCTAGTATCGCCCATGCCTAACGGGTATATATAGGCCACGGTGGTCGGCGACGCAGCCGGATCGTGTACTGGGAGGAATCTATGCGGTGGATACGTGCCGCGGGTAGAGCTCTCCTGGTCGGGGCGGTGGTCCTGGCGGGGTACACAGGTCTCGGCGTCCGTGCCGACGGCGTCGGAGCGGGCGCGGCTTCCGGGGACCGTGGCCGCGGTCCACTGACGCTCGTCACGGCGGGCGATCTCACGGACTATCTCCCTCCGCTCCTGGCGGACTGGAACGACACCCATCCCGGCGAGCGCGTCACGCTCGTCGAACTGCCCGACTCGGCGGACGAGACCCGGGCCCAGATGATCAGTGAGCTGCGATCCGGTCGCGACCGGTTCGACGTACTGAACATCGACGTCGCCTGGACGTCCGAGTTCGCGGCGGCGGGATGGATCTCCCCGCTGCGCCGCGAACGCTTCCCGCTGGACGACTTCCTGCGGCCCGTCGTCGACACCGCGACCTTCGACGGCCGGCTGTACGCGGTCCCGTACGTCACCAACGCGGGACTGCTCTACTACCGCAAGGACCTCCTGGACCGGGAGGGCGAGCAGCCGCCGCGCACCTGGGAGGAGCTGGCCCGCCAGGCGCGCACGATCGCCCCGAAGTACGGACTGGACGGCTACGCCGGTCAGTTCCTGCCGTACGAAGGGCTCACGGTCAACGTCACCGAGGCCGTGCACTCGGCGGGCGGATCCATTCTGCGCGACGACGGCGCCCGCGTGAGCGTGGACTCGGACGCGGCGCGCGCCGGGCTGCGGTTCCTCGCGGACGGGGTGCGGGAGGGCTGGATCTCCCGCGACGCGCTCGGCTACAAGGAGGAGGAGTCGCGGCGGGCCTTCCAGGACGGCCGGCTGCTGTTCCTGCGGAACTGGCCCTACGTGTACGCGGACGCGGGCGCGGAGGGCTCGAAGGTCGCGGGCAGGTTCGGCGCCGTCCCGCTGCCCGGCCCCGACGGGCCCGGCACCAGCGTGCTGGGCGGCTCCAACCTCGCCGTGAGCAGCCATGCGCGGCATCCGGCGTCGGCGGCCGACCTGATCTCCTACCTCACCAGCGAGCGGGTCCAGCGGCAGGTGCTCACCAAGGGGGCGCTGCCTCCGGTGCGCGCCGCGCT
Organism: Streptomyces sp. NC-S4; assembly: GCF_054353315.1. Classification (NCBI taxonomy): domain Bacteria; kingdom Bacillati; phylum Actinomycetota; class Actinomycetes; order Kitasatosporales; family Streptomycetaceae; genus Streptomyces; species Streptomyces sp. NC-S4. Next base: position 185,848 of record NZ_CM135937.1, read on the forward strand.
GTACGAGGACCCCGAGCTGGTCCGGGCGTATCCGTACCTGCCCACGCTGCGCCAGAGCGTGCTGTCGGCGGTGCCGCGTCCCAAGAGTCCGCGCTACGACCAGGTGAGCCTCGCCGTGCAGGCCGTGGCGCAGGACGTGCTGGCGCTGCGCCAGACGCCGGAGCAGGCGTCGGCGCGGCTCGCGCGCGAGCTCGGGACCATTTCCCGCACGGGCTGATCGCACCTTTCCGCTCCCTTCTCGAGGGCCTCTACTTACATGTTAAGTAGAGGCCCTTCCTTTTGCATGCGGGCAAACACACACAAATCACCCCAGCTTTTCGCTGTTTCTGGACACATCGTTGACACCTTCCAGTCGCCGCTACTTAACATGCATGCATAACAGCGCACCGATCCGGAGCGCTCTCGCATTCAGCAGACAGGTCGACGCGAGATGCTCAGCACCCTTCCGGCCGCTACCGGCCACCCCTCCCCCATCGCCAGCGCACCGGCCCCTTGGTGGCGTGACGCGGTGATCTACCAGGTCTACGTCCGCAGCTTCCTCGACAGCACCGGGGACGGCATCGGCGACCTGGCCGGCGTCCGGGCCGGGCTTCCCTACCTGCGCAAGCTCGGTGTCGACGGCATCTGGCTCAGCCCCTTCTACCCGTCGCCGCAGCACGACCACGGCTACGACGTCGCCGACTACCGCGGTGTCGACCCGGTCTACGGCGACCTCGACGAGTTCGACCGGCTGGTGGCCGACGCCCGCCGGCTCGGGCTGAAGCTGCTCCTCGACATCGTTCCCAACCACTGCTCCAGCGAGCACCCGTGGTTCCGCAGCGCGCTCGCCGCGGCGCCGGGCAGCGCGGAGCGCGCCCGCTTCCACTTCGCCCCCGGCCGCGGCCCGGACGCGGCGGAGCCCCCGAACAACTGGCGCGCGATGTTCGGCGGCCCCGCCTGGAGCCGGACCACCGGCCCCGACGGCACCCCCGGCGAGTGGTACCTGCACCTCTTCACGCCCGAGCAGCCCGACCTGAACTGGCGCGATCCGGCCGTGGGCGACGACTTCGAGGAGGTGCTGCGCTTCTGGCTGGACCGCGGGGTCGACGGCTTCCGCATCGATGTCGCCGCCGGGCTGTTCAAGCACCCCGCGCTGCCCGACTCGGACGACCCGGGAGCCGACGAGCGGGCCCGCGACGCGGTCAACCAGCTGGCCTGGAACCAGCCCGAGGTGCACGGCGTGTGGCGGCGCTGGCGCTCGGTCTGCGAGGAGTACACCGCCCGGGACGGCCGCGAGCGGCTGCTGGTCGGCGAGGTGTCCGTGCCCACCGCGCGCGAGCACGCCGAATACGTCCGTCCCGACGAACTGCACCAGGCCTTCTTCTTCGACCTGCTGAGCGCCCCCTGGGACGCCGACGCCTTCCGCACGACGATCACCGACGCGATGCGCGACATCGCCGGTACCGGCTCCACCGTCACCTGGGTCCTCAACAACCACGACCAGGTCCGCACGGTCACCCGCTACGCGGGCGAGCCCGGGGTGGAAGGCAGCGGACTGGGTGCCGCCCGCGCCCGCGCCGCGGCCCTCCTGATGCTCGCGCTGCCCGGCGCCGCCTACGTCTACCAGGGCGAGGAACTCGGCCTCCCCGAGGTCCTCGACCTGCCCGACGAGGTCCTCACCGACCCGATCTTCCACCGTACGGGCAGCCGCAAGCACGTCCGGGACGGCTGCCGCGTGCCGCTGCCCTGGTCCGGGCACGCCTCGCCGTTCGGCTTCTCCGGGGAAGCCGCCGGGGCCAAGCCGTGGCTGCCGCAGCCCGAGTGGTTCGCCGAGCACGCCACCGACCGCGCCCTGGCCGACACCCGTTCCTTCTGGCACCTCTACCGCGACGGGCTCCAGCTGCGGCGGACCCTGCCGCAGCTCGGCGAGGGCCCGCTGCGCTGGCTGGACGCGCCCCCTCAGGTGCTGGCGATCAGCCGTGGCGACGGCCTGGTCTGCGCGGTGAACTTCGGCACCGAGCCGGTGCCCGCTCCGGTCCCGGGGAGTCCGCTGCTCGCCAGCGGCCCCTGTCCCGACGGGGTCCTGCCGGCGGCGACCGCCGCCTGGTGGGCGGCCGAATGCCCGGCTCCCGTGACGCCCGCGCCCGTGACCCCCGGCCCCTGACCTCCCCTTCTCCGCCCGCCTCCCCTTCCTGACCTCCAGACAAGGACTCCCTCATGCGACGACCCAGCAAGACGACCCGGCGGACCGCGGCCACCGCATCGGCGGCCCTCGCCCTCGCCCTCGGTGCCACCGCCTGCGGCAACGCGACCGGACCCGCGAGCGACGGCGAACTGAGCGGCCAGACCGTGACCGTGACCGGCGTCTGGACCGGCAGCGAGCAGCAGAACTTCAAGAAGGTCCTGGACGCCTTCTCCGAGCGGACCGGCGCCAAGACGGTCTTCGTACCCTCCGGCGACAACGTCTCCACCTTCGTCGGAAGCAAGATCGAAGGCGGCAACGCGCCCGACGTGGTGCTGGTTCCCCAGGTGGGGGTGCTCCAGCAGTTCGCCAAGGAGGGCTGGCTCCAGCCCCTGTCCGAGCAAGCCACCCGGAAGGCCGGATCCACCCTCGCCCCGGTGTGGCGGAACTACGGCACCGTCGACGGCACCTACTACGGGCTCTACTTCAAGGCCGCCCACAAGTCGACCGTCTGGTACGCCCCGGAGGCCTTCGCCCAGGCCGGCGTCAACGAGCCCACGAGCTACTCGGACATGCTGAAGGCCGGCCGCACCCTCGCCGACTCCGGTCGCCCCGCCTTCGCCATAGCCGGCGAGGACGGCTGGACCCTCACGGACTGGTTCGAGAACGTCTACCTCTCCCAGGCCGGACCGGAGAGGTACGACCAGCTCGCCCAGCACAAGCTCAAGTGGACCGACGAGACCGTCGTCAGGGCGCTGACCACCCTCGGCGAACTGTTCAAGGACAAGCAGCTCGTGGCCGGCGGCGCCCAGACCGCGCTCAGCACCGACTTCCCCACGTCGGTCGCCCAGGTCTTCGGCCCCGGGCCCAAGGCGGGCATGGTCTACGAGGGCGACTTCGTCGGCGGCATCGCCAAGGACCAGTTCGGCAAGAAGCCCGGCAAGGACGCCAAGTTCTTCCCGTTCCCCGCGGTCGACGGCGGCAGGATGCCGGTCGTCAGCGGCGGTGACGCGGCCGTCGTCCTCAAGGACGCGAAGAACGGCAAGGCCGGCATGAAGCTGCTCGAGTTCCTGTCGAGCCCGGAGGCCGCCGAGGTCTGGGCCCGCGCCGGCGGCTTCCTGTCCCCGAACAAGGAGCTCGACCTCACCGCGTACGGGGACGAGGTCACCCGCAGCACCGCCGACTCGCTCATCGCGGCGGGCGACTCGATCCGCTTCGACATGTCGGACCAGGCCCCGGCCGCGTTCGGCGGCACCAAGGGCGCGGGCGAGTGGAAGCTCCTCCAGGACTTCCTGCGCGATCCGTCGGACCCGCGGGGCACGGCCGCGAAGCTCGAGGCCGAGGCCGCCAAGGCCTTCGGGAACTGAGGCGCCTCCCATGGCTGACACCATGACCGCCGCCCGTGGCGCCGCCGACGGGCGGCGCCGGGCCCAGCGCAGAAAACGCCGCCTCGCGGTCGTCTTCGTCCTGCCCGCCCTGCTGCTGCTCGGCGCGCTGGTCGTCTACCCGGTCCTCTTCTCCCTCGGCCGCAGCCTCTTCGACGCCGACGGCGACCGCTTCGTAGGCGCCGCCAACTACGCGGCGATCGTGCAGGACCCGGCCACCCTCAAGGCGATCCGCAACAGCGCCCTCTGGGTCGTCGTCGCGCCGACCCTGCTGACCGGACTCGGGCTGGTGCTCGCCGTGCTCACCGAGAAGGTGCGCTGGGCGACCGCGTTCAAGCTCGTGCTCTTCCTTCCGATGGCCGTGTCGTTCCTCGCCGCGGGCATCATCTTCCGGCTCGCCTACGAACAGGACCCGGCGCGGGGCGTACTCAACGCAGCCGTCGTCGGTGTCCACGACGGCTTCGTGGACACCGCCGCCTATCCGACGGCCCGCGCCCGGGAGGGCCAGGGCCTGACGGGCGGCCCGGGTGGCCCGTACAGCACCGGGGAGGCCGTCCGCCCCGGCCGGTCGGTCGCTCTCGGCCTCATCGGGGTGGCACCCGACGCGATGCCGGCCGGTGCGCAGCACGCGGCCCCCGCGGCGGACCGGCCCGACAGCATCGGGGGTGTCGTCTACCTCGACTTCGCCCCCGGTGGCGCCGGCACCCCGGGCCGCATAGACCCGGGCGAGAGCGGACTGCCCGGTATGACCGTCGAGGCCGTCCGGGACGGCCGGGTGGCCGCCACCGCCGTCACGGCGGCGGACGGGTCGTTCCGCTTCACCGGGCTGGCCGACGGCCCGTACACCGTCCGGTTGCCCGCGGCGAACTTCGCGGCCCCGTACCAGGGGGTGAACTGGCTCGGTCCGGCGTTGGTGACACCGGCCATCATCGGCGCCTACCTGTGGGTGTGGACCGGCTTCGCGATGGTGCTGATCGGCGCCGGCCTCGCGGCCATTCCGCGGGACGCCCTGGAGGCGGCGCGGATGGACGGCGCCTCCGAGGGCCAGATCTTCCGCAGGATCACCGTGCCGCTGCTCGCTCCCGTGCTCACCGTCGTCTTCGTGACCCTGGTGATCAACGTGATGAAGGTCTTCGACCTCGTCTACATCATCGCGCCCGGCCCCGTGCAGGAGGAGGCGAACGTGCTGGCCACCCGCATGTGGCTGGTCTCCTTCGGCGGCGGCAACGACCAGGGGCTCGGCAGCGCGCTCAGCGTGGTTCTCCTCCTGCTCGTCGTCCCGGCGATGGTCTTCAACATCCGGCGATTCCGAAGGAGTGGAGCATGAGCGGCCACGGCACCGTCGAGCGACGGCCGTCCCGGCGGACGACCGCGGTCCGCCCCGTCCCCGGCCCGTCGGCGAAGGGGCCCGCACACGGACCCGGACGCCGGCGCGGGCAGCGGTTGTCGCGCCTGCTGGGCAACTCCGTCGTCCAGGGCGTGCTGATCCTGGTCGCCCTGGTGTGGATCACCCCGCTGGCGGGCCTGCTCGTCTCCTCCCTGCGTTCCGAGGGCGACAACGCTTCCGGCGGCTGGTGGACGGCCCTGGCCGATCCGTCCCGGCTGTCCCTGGAGAACTACTCGGCCCTGCTGAAGGATTCCGGTATCGCGGCGGCCTTCGGGAACACCGTCCTGATCTCCGTGCCGACCACCGCCCTGGTGGTCGCCATCGCGGCCCTCGCCGGATACGCCTTCGCGTGGCTGGAGTTCCCCGGCCGGGACGCCGTCTTCCTGGTGGTCGTCGGACTGCTGGTGGTACCCGTGCAGATCGGGCTGCTGCCCGTGGCCAAACTCTTCGGTGCGGTGGGGCTGTTCGGCACGGTGGCGGGCGTGGTCCTCTTCCACGTCGCCTACGGGCTGCCGTTCGCGGTCTTCCTGCTGCGCAACTACTTCGCCGAGATACCGCGCGAGATGCTGGAGGCCGCCCGGATGGACGGCGGCAGCGAGTGGCGGATCTTCTCGCGGCTGGTGCTGCCGCTCGGCCGCCCGGCCATCGCGAGCCTGGCCATCTTCCAGTTCCTCTGGGTCTGGAACGACATGCTCGTCGCGCTGCTCTTCGCGGACAGCGGGTCCCAGCCGCTCACGGTGGCACTGCAGTCCCAGATGCGGCAGTTCGGGAGCAACATCGGCGTCCTCGCGCCCGGGGCGTTCCTCTCCCTGGTGGTCCCGCTGATCGTCTTCTTCGCCTTCCAGCGGCACTTCGTCCAGGGGGTGATGGCGGGCTCGGTGAAGTGACCGCCACCATCCCGCCGGAGCGGGTACCGCACCGGGATCAGGAGGTGGGTACCGGCCAGGGAACGTCGGTGGCCACCGCGGCGGTGTAGTCGACGCCCGGCACCGCGAATCCGTACAGGCGCTGGACCTCGGTGCGCAACCAGTCGAGGTCGGCGAGGGAGGCGACGGTGTCGGTCGTGGCCGCCTCCCAGCGTTCCGCGACGGCCGCCTGGACATCGTCGGCGAGTTCCCAGGTGTCCAGGCGGACCCGGCCGTCGTCGTCCAGGGCGAGCGGCGCGGCACCGGTGAGCTGGTCCCACAGGGCGGCGAGCTGACGCACCGGCGGGACCAGGTCCGCGCCGAGGACGCCGCGCAGCAGGCCGGTGTACAGCGCGATGCCGGGGACGGCGGTGGAGGACTGGGTGACGGCGGCGCCGTTGACGGAGGTCACGGCCCGTCCGCCCACCGCTTTTCCGAGCCGCTCGTCCAGGGTGCGGGCGGTGGCCTCCAGGTGGGCCTTGGCCGCTCCGATGGTGCCCTGCCGGTAGATCGCCGCCGTCAGCGGCGAGCCGATGTACGACAGCGCGGCGGTGGAGAAGCCCTCGCCGAGCAGTCCCCGGCCGGCCAGGTGGTCGATCCAGCGTTCCCAGTCCGCGCCGCCCATCACGGCCACGGTCTGCTCGATGTCATCGCCCTCGGCGGGCCCGGTCTCGACCTCGCGCACCTCGGGAACGCCCTCGTCGTCGAAGACGAGGGTCTTGGTGCGGGTCGCCCGGCCGATCGGCTTGAGGACGGAGGCGTACGCGGTGCCGGTCTCCGGGTCGGTGCGCCGGGGCGCGGCCACCGAGTAGATCAGGTGGTCCAGCCTGCCGCCGAAGCGCTGCTCGATGAGGTCGGCGACCTCGTTCTTCATCGCGTCGGAGAACCCGTCGCCGTTGAGGAAGACCAGATCCCGCCCGGCGGTACGGGCGAGGTCGGCGGTGGCGGCCGTGCGGTACCAGCCTGCCGTGGCGGTACGCCGTTCGGTGGGCGCCTTCTCGAAGGAGACCGCGATGCCGCGCACACCGGCGCGCTTCAGTCCGGCGACCGTGGCCGCGAGGCCGTATCCGGCCGAGGAACCGATGATCAGGGCCACCGGCCCGGCCCCGGCCGGAAGGCCGGCGGGGGCCGGGCAGGCCTTCCACATGTCGGCCACCAGCTGCTCGCAGCCCGCCGGGTGGGAGTCGAGGAAGAGGAAGCCCCGGTTGCGGGGGACGAGAACGCGCTCGCTCATGCTTGCAGTCCTTGGTCGATCGGGTCGGGGTGGCGGCAACCGGCCGGACCACCGTGTCCCGTCAGTCTGCGACAGGCCGGACACGGACAGTGGCCACCGCCGGGCACAAGGATCGCCAGTCGATCTTGGAGCGTTCCGCTACTTGCGGCAGCGCTCGACACGGTCGCCGTCGACGCTCAGCGCGCGGAACTCCGTCGGGGTGAGGCCGTACCTCTCGCGGAAGGACCGGCTGAAGACCGCCGGGCCGCTGAACCCCCAGCGCGCGGCGATCGCGTGCACGGGGTGACCCTCGGGCTCGGGGCGGGCGAGGTCGCTGCGGCACCGCTCCAGGCGGCGTCGGCGGATCCGGGCCCGGACGGTCTCGGGCTCCGTCCCGTCCTGCCGCCGGAAGAGCTGGTGGAGCGTGCGCACCGAGATGTGGTGGCGAGCGGCGATCGCCGACGGGGTCAGGGCCGGGTCGGCGAGGTTGCGGTCGATGAAGGCGTGGACGCGCTGCAGCAGGGCCTGCGTTCGGACTTCCGGGGGGAGCTCGGCCTCGGCGTCCAGGTGCTGGGCCAGGCAGGCGGCGACGAGGTCGACCGCGACCGTGCCGAGCCGGTGCAGTTCGGCCGGGGCGCACTGGCCGCCGTGGCCTTCGAGCGCGTCCACGAACGCGGTCAGGACCGCCGCCGCGCCCTGGTCCCCCGGAATCCGGCGGGCGAGCAGCCGGCCGAGCCGGTCGACGTTCAACGGCATTGCGTCTTGGGGCAGTTGGAGCATGGCGAGGCGCACCAGGCCGTCATCGGCGGCGGTCTGCACGTCGGAGGTGCGCGAGGTGTCCCAGAGCAGGATGTCCCCGGCGCCGACACTGCACTCACTGCGCTGCTGGGCCAGGCACGCGCGCCCGCCCCGCATCAGGCCGAGCTGGTACTGCCCGGGGTCGCCGCGCCGGATCAACGCGGGGGTGCGCCGTGAGCCGAGCGGGGAGAACTCCAGCCTGGCCAAGCGGAGTTCGCCGAGTTCCAGGACGGCGGCCTCGGCCTGGAACTCGGCGGGCCGCTCGGTACTCAGCGCGGTGGGCACCACCTCCCGCGAGAGCGTGTCGGAGAACCAGTCGAAGCGCTCCCCCGCGGGCAGCTCGCTCGCCGACACCACTGACCACATGTTCCGTCCCCGGCTCAAGACCTCCGACAGAGGCCAGGATGCAACAGGCGTACGACTGCCGACGCATGGTTCGGTGCGGCGTGGCGTGGCGTGGCGTCGCTGCGCCCGTGGCCGACGACGCCGCCTCCGACCCCGCCCGGTCCGTCAGGGCACGGTGAAGAGGACCTTGTCGTCGTCCGACGAGGGGTCCGCCCGCTTGAGCCTGGCCCTGACGCTCGCGCCGAGCAGGAGCTTCCGGCCGTTGGTCGAGGCGACCTTGGCCAGCACCGCGGGGTCGGCCAGGTACACCTTGCCCTTGAAAGGATCGTCGCGCTCCGCGTCGGTGTCGATGACCGCCGCGTCGAACACCTCGCCCACGCGGTGCATGAGCACCGCGGCCTCGGCCAGGTCCACGGTCTGCCGGTCCGCGGCACCCCCCTTCCCCCGTGCCATGTCGCACGGCAGGCAGTGCAGGGCGTCGAGCACCCACTTCGGCGGCGGTTCGTCCGCGCACGCTGCCACGCACAGCTCGCCGGCGTACCGGTCGACCAGGCGGCGCAGCGGAGCCGTGCAGTGGGTGTACGGGGCCGCGATCGCCGCGTGCGTCGTGTGCTCCGGTGTCCGGTGGTCGCGGAAGACGGTGTATTCCGCCTTGAGCATCGTGGTGGTGGCCTCGGTGAGGAAGGCCAGGTGCTTCTGGTTCTTCGGATCGAGCTTGCGGACCAGCGCGGCGTACGAGACACCGGGGTCCCAGACGATGCCCAGGCACCTTGCGATCTCGTGCAGGCGCCTGACCACGTGCTGGTCGGCCTGCTCCTTCTGGGTCCGCAGGATCCCCGTACCGCTGTCGATCATGATCTGGGCCGCGGCCATTCCGGTCATGAGGGAGATCTGTTCGCTCCAGCCCTCCACCGGCAGCGTCGCCGCGTAGCTCAGCCGGAACGATCCGCCTTCGAGGCCGACCTCCTGATCCGGCAGGTTCACCGAGATGCCCCCGCGCGTGATCTCGACGGCCTCCCGCAGCTTGCCGATCTCGCGCAGCAATGCGACGGACTCCTTGGCCGTGCCGTCCTCGATGGTCTGCTGGACGCCCTGGTAGCTGAGTTTGGCCTGGCTGCGGACGATGGCCCGCCTGACGGACGATGCGGTCACGTTGCCGGCGGCGTCGAGATCGTGCTGCCACAGGAGAGCCGGGCGGGCCTTGTACGGCAGCAGGCTGGCCGCGTCCTCGGAGAGCACCGGCGGGTGCAGCGGCACCTTGAGGTCGGGGAAGTAGAGGGTCTCGATCCGGTCGTGCGCCTCGGCGTCCAGGGGGCTGCCGGGCCGGACGAATGCGGCCACGTCGGCGATGGCGTAGTACACGCGGAAGCCGCCGCCGGGCCGCCGCTCCAGGTGCATGGCCTGGTCGAGGTCCTTGGAGGTCGGCGGGTCGATCGTGAAGAACGGCAGGTGGGTGGCGTCCTCGTGGTTCGGTAGCGGCTGGTTCGCCGCCCTGTCGGCCGCCTTGAGCACGCGTTTGGGGAAGGCAACGGGGACCTTCAGCTCCGCACGGAGCTCCACCAGCGCGGAGCGCAGGGTGTCCAGAGCCTCGTCGGACATGTGCATCGGGCGGCGGCGTCGCATGCCCCGAGCGTAGGGCGACGGTCACGCGGCGGCGCGGTGAGCGGGTCCGAGCGGGCCGCTCCGGCCCGGGCACCCGGCGCGGCGCGTTGGGGTGCGGCCGCCGGAGGGGCGGCGCGCCGGCTTCGGCGCGGCCCCTCCGGTGTGCCGGACGGTCAGTTGCCCGGGGTTTCGGGGGTCTCGCCCTGTTCCCGCATGCCCCACGGGGAGCCGTAGGCGGTGAGCAGGTCCAGGAAGGGGAGCGGCGGAAGGGCCTCGGGGCCCAGGACGCCGGGCTGCGACCAGACGCCGGTGGCCAGGAGTTCGAGGGCCACCACCGGGTTGACGGCGGTCTGCCAGACGACGGCCTGGGAGCCGTACTCGCGCATGGACCACTGGTTGTCGACCACGTGGTAGAGGTAGACCTCGCGGGAGCGGCCGTCCTTGGTGCCCTTGACCCAGGTGCCGGCGCAGGTCTTTCCGGTCATCCGGTCCCCGAGGGTCGCCGGGTCGGGCAGGCATGCGGCGACCACGTCGCGCGGCGAGATCCGGACCTCACTGCCGTCCTCGCCGCGGACCGTGACCCGTTCGGTGGAGTCCAGGCCGAGGGCGTGGAGGGTCTTGAGCTTGCCGATGAAGTCGTCGCCGAGGCCGTACTTGAAGGTGACCCGGCGGGCTCCGACCCAGCGCGGGACCAGGAGGACCTCCTCGTGTTCGACGTTGACGCACTCGACGGGGCCGATGCCCTCGGGGAAGTCGAAGACCTCCGGCTCGCTGAACGGCTCGGTGGTGAACCAGCCGCGCTCGCGCTCGTAGACCACGGGCGGGTTCAGGCACTCCTCGATCGTCGTCCAGATGTTGAAGGACGGGGCGAAGTCGTAGCCCTCTACGGCCAGGTTGGCTCCGTCGCGGATGCCGATCTCCTCGATGTCGTCGAAGAGGTGGTCGGCGGCGTAGCGGGCGAAGACGTCCGAGAGGCCGGGCTCGACGCCCATGCCGACGAGGGCGAGGCGGCCCGACTTCTCCCACTCCTCGGCCCGTGCGAACTGCTCGTCGCCGAGCTTCACGCCGCATTCGCTGTGCGGGCGGTCGGGGTGCGGGCGGGAGAGGGACATGGCCATGTCGAGGTAGTGGCTGCCGGCCGCGAGCGCGGCGTTGAACAGGGGCATCACGAAGCGCGGGTCGGTGGCGTTCATCAGGACGTCGCAGCCGCGCTCGGTGAGCAGCCGGGTGACCGCCCCCTCGTCGGAGGCGTCGACGCGGCAGGCGCTGAACCGCTGCTCGTCCGCGCCCAGGGCCGCGACGGCGGCCTCGGCGCGGGCCAGGTCGTAGTCGGCGACGACGAAGTGGTCGAAGAAGTCGCGGCGGGCGGCGATCTTGGTGATCGCGCTGCCGACACCGCCGGCACCCACAAGCAGAACACGCATGGCGAGGTCCTTTCTGTGTGAGGCGTGCGCCTCAGGGGGCTGATGGAACCGTTCCGTCCGAGTTAAGGTCAATGGTGTTGGCATAAGGATGGACGGAGGCGGGCGATGGCGAAGGACGTGGTCCCGGAGGAGGCTCGCAGGCGGCGGCGCCCGACCCGGCAGGGGACGGTGCTCTCCGAGCGGCTGATCGTCGAGACGGCCCTGCGGATGGTGCGCGAGCACGGGAGCGCGGGCCTGTCCGCCCGGCGGCTGGGGGCAGCTCTGGGGGCGGACCCCAGCACCCTGTACCGGTACTTCGACGGCATGGACGGGCTGACCCTCGCCATCGGCGAGGAGCTGATCGGCCGGGCGCTCGACGGCTGGGTCCCCACCGGGCGGTGGCGCGAGGACCTGCGCTCGCTCGGGCTGCGCATCCACGGCGCCTACCTCGCGCATCCGCAGGCCGCGCTGCTGACCGCGAGCCGGGTGAGCGGCCGCCCGCGCGAGATCGCGGCCGACGAGGCGATCCTCGGCAGCCTGCGCGGCGCGGGCTTCGCGGACGTGGACGCCGTACGGATCTACCACGCCTACATCGACCAGGCCCTGGCCTTCGCGGCGCTCGACGCGGGGCCCCTCGCCCTGACGGACAAGGCACGCGAGTCGGACGAGGAGCGGTGGGAGTCGACGTACGCCAGGCTGCCGGCCGAGGCGTACCCGAACATCGCGGCCACCGCGGGACTGCTGGCCGCCCGGATGCCGCACAGCGCGTACCCGGTGGCGCTGGAGATGCTGCTGGACACCGCCGAGCGGCAGCTCGCGGACGCGGCGGGGGCCGGGGGCGGGGACGCGGCGGGGCGCGGCTGAGCGGGGCCTGCGGGCGGGCTTATGCCAACACCATTGACCCCCTGTGCGGAGCACGGGTTTCCTCATCGCATTCACGCCCCGTTCACAGTGCACCCAGTGAGGGACCATGGTCGAAGACACCCCGCGGACGCCCGCCGCCACCGCCACGCTCAGACCGAACGCGATCGGGTTCGTCGACGCCCTCGCCATCGGGCTGAACGCGACCTCGCCGGCGTACTCCCTGGCCGCCGTGATCGGGCCGATCGTCGCCCTGGTCGGCGTCCACGCCCCCGGGGTGATGCTCGCGTCGTTCGTTCCGATGGTGCTCATCGCTTCCGCCTTCTACTACCTGAACCGGGCCGACCCCGACTGCGGCACGACCTTTTCGTGGGTGACGCGCGCACTGGGTCCCACGGCCGGCTGGCTGGGCGGCTGGGCGATCACCATGACCGGGGTGCTGGTGGTCGGCTCGCTCGCCGATGTCGCCGTCAACTTCGGCCTGCTGGCCGTCGGGTTGGACGGCTGGGCCGGGAACACGCTGATCCGCCAGGCATTCACCGTGCTGGTGATCGTGACGATGTCGGCGCTGTGCGTCCGGGACACCCAGGCGGCGGCCCGTCTGCAGAACGTCCTCGTACTGCTGCAGACCGTCTGCCTGTTCGTGTTCGCGGCCGTCGCCCTGTACCGGGTCTACGCCGGAACCGGCTCCCCGGGCGCGCTGCGCCCGTCCGCCGACTGGCTCGACCCGTTCGGGGCCGGGAGCACGGCGCTGACCGGCGGACTGCTCCTCGGTGTCTTCGTCTACTGGGGCTGGGAGTCGGCCGTCAACCTCACCGAGGAGACCAAGGACCCCTCCTCCGCCCCGGGCCGGGCCGGCATCTGGTCGACCGTGGTGCTGCTGGGCACCTACGTCTCCGTGGCCTTCGCGGTGGTCGCGTTCGCGGGCACCGGCTATCTCGCCGCGCACGCCGACGACGAGGAGGCCGTCTTCGCCTCCCTCGCCCGCGAGGCGCTCGGCGGCTGGGACTGGATCGTCCTGCTCGCGGTCGCCACCTCGGCGCTCGCCTCGACCCAGACGACGATCATCCCTGCCTCCCGTACCGCGCTGTCCATGGCGCGCAGGCACGCCCTTCCCCGCCGGTTCGGTCTGATCCACGACCGGTACCGCACCCCCGCCGTCAGCACCTGGTGGGTCGCGGGCACGGCCACCGTCTGGTACCTGTTCATCCACCAGGTCAGCGAGAACGCGCTGGCCGACTCGCTGACGGCCCTCTCCCTGCTGATCGCCTTCTACTACGCCCTCACCGGTATCGCCTGCGCGGTGTACCACCGGCGCCTGCTGACGGCGGGAGTGCGCGAGTTCCTGTTCATCGGTGCCGGTCCCCTCATCGGAGCGGGGATGCTGATCTGGCTGCTCGTCGAGGCAGTCGTCGACATGGCGGACCCGGCCAACTCCTCCGGCGGAACCTCCTGGTTCGGCCTCGGCCCGCCGCTGGTCATCGCCCTGGGCCTGAGCCTCGTGGGGCTGCTGACGATGCTCGCCCGGCGCGCGGTGTCCGGGACCTTCTGGGCGGAGCGTCCGACCGTCCACGAACGCCCGGCCGTCCCCGGAGGTCCGGCGGACCTGCCGGACACGACGGAGGGGGCCGCGGCGCGGGCGGCCGAGCCCGCGGCACGAGGCTGAACACGCGGTGGGCGGGCGGGCCGTGACGGCCCGCACGCCCACCGGGAGGAGCCGGGGGCGGGCGGGCCGGGGCGATTGTCAGTGGCACGCGAGAGGATCACTCCCATGACGAACCTTTCCGCCGATCAGGCGCTGTCCAGCACGTCCGGCCGCTCCGCCTACGAGGCAGCGCTCGGGCGCCTGCGCGACGCCTCGGGGGCGTACTACGCCGACGGCGACAGCCCGATGGACGATGCCACCTACGACCTGCTCCGGCTCGCGGTGCTGGCGTGGGAGACGGAGCACCCCGACGAGACCGCCGCCGACTCCCCCACCGGGCAGGTCGGCGACGGCGCCGCCCCGGCCGGCGATGTCGCGCACACCACCCGGCTGCTCAGCCTGGACAACGTGTTCAACCCCGACGGTCTGCTGTCGTGGGGCGAGTCCCTGCAGAGACGGCTCGGGAAGACCCCGGCCGGCGGGTTCACCGTCGAGCCGAAGCTGGACGGCGCGGCCGTCGCGGCCCGGTACCGGGCCGGGCGGCTGGTGCAGATCATCACGCGGGGGGACGGCAGCACCGGGGAGGACGTCAGCCATGTGATCGGGCAGATCGAGGGCCTGCCCGAGCGGCTGCCGGTGCCGGCGACCTTCGAGGTGCGCGGGGAGGTGCTGTTCACCCAGGAGCAGTTCGAGACGGCGAACGCGGTCCGCACGGCGCACGGCGCGCAGGTCTTCGCCAACCCCCGCAACGGCACGGCCGGCACGCTGCGGGCCAAGGACCGCCCGTACCGGCTGATGATGACGTTCTGGACGTACGGCGCGGTCGAACTGGACGGGGAATCGTTCCTGCCCGCCGGAGCCACGCACGCCGAGACGCTGGCCGCGGTCGCTCGGGCCGGAGTCCGGACGACCGCGGACACTCCGGCCGGACTGCACGTGGTCGCCACCCTCGCCGAGGCGCAGGAGCGGGTCGACGAGATCGCCGCCCTGCGCGCGGGGCTGCCGTTCGGCATCGACGGGGTCGTGATCAAGCTCAACGACGCGGCCGAGCAGGAAGCGGCGGGCCTGGGCAGCCGGTTCCCCTACTTCGCCGTCGCCTTCAAGCTCCCGGCCGTCGAGCGGCAGACGGTGCTGGAGGACGTCGTGTGGGAGGTCGGACGCACCGGGGTGCTCGCCCCGACCGCCGTGCTCGCCCCGGTGCTGATCGACGGGTCCACGGTCACCCGGGCCACCCTCCACAACCCGGCCGACATCCGGCGCCGCGACCTCCACCTCGGCGACACCGTGACGGTCTACAAGGCGGGCGACATCATCCCGCGGGTCCAGGCCGCCGTGGTGGCGCTGCGCCCGGCCGGGGCGACGGAGGTGCCGCTGCCCGAGGCGTGCCCCAACTGCGGCGGGGAGATCAACAAGACGCAGGAGCGGTGGCGCTGCGCGCAGGGCGCGGCCTGCGCCCTGCCGGCGCTCATCGAGTACGCCGCCGGACGCGAGATGCTCGACATCGACGGGCTGGGCAGGACGTACGTCAAGGCTCTGGTCGACGCCGGTGACGTCACGGACGTCGCCGACCTGTTCACCCTGTCCCCGGAGCAGCTCACCACCGCTTCCGGCAGCGCCAAGCGGGCGGCGAAGCTGGCCGAGCAGATCGAGGCGGCGAAGGCCCGGCCGCTGAGCCGTGTCGTCTGCGCGCTCGGCATCCTGGGAACCGGGCGCAGCATCTCGCGCCGGATCGCCCGGCACTTCGGCACGATGGACGCCGTCCGCGGGGCCGATGCCCTGGCCATGCAGGCCGTGGACGGCATCGGCCCGGAGAAGGCCCCGGTCATCGTGGAGCAGATCGCCGCCCTGGCCGCGGTCATCGACAAGCTCGCCGCGGCGGGCGTCAACATGAGCGAGCCTCAGGAAGCGGCGGCGGCGCAGGAGTCGGGGCCGCTGGCCGGGAAGGTCGTGGTGGTGACCGGGAAGATGACCGGAGCGCTCGAAGGCCGGGGGCGGGACGCGATGAACGCGCTGATCGAGAAGGCGGGCGGGCGTGCGGGCAGCAGTGTCAGCGCCAAGACCACCATCCTGGTCTCCGCGCCCTCCGCGAGCGGCAAGCCCAGTTCGAAGGCGGTCAAGGCCGCCGAGCTGGGTGTCGAGGTCCTCACCCCGGAGGCCTTCGCCGAGCTGATCGCCGACTTCCTGGGCTGAGCCGGGCCGATCGCGGCCGGCCGGCGGTCCGGCGTCCGGCGTCCGGCACGGAAAGACCTCCGGCCGTCCCGCGTGCTGCGGAGACGGCCGGAGGTCTCGAGTAGGCGGCGAGGAAAGCGAAGAGGCTACTTTGGGAGTGTTGAGAAGGAAGCCCCTTCATGGCCTCGCCACGGCCACGTTAACAGTCAGGCGGGGATCAGGTCACGCAGGTTTCCGGGGGTGACGATCCGCGACCCCGGGTGCAGTTTCTCCGGCCGCTCCAGGCCGAGGTAGGTGACGGGTCCCGCCGGAACGCTCTTCCCGTCCCACACGGTGACGGTCGTCGCGCTGCCGGTCATCAGCTCGACGAGGTAACGGACGGTGAGCTGCTCGCGCTCGACGACGGCGCGCATGAGCGTCGCGACCGTCACGCGGTTGTCCTCGACCCGGTTGTACGACGGAGATCCGGTGAGGCACAGGTGCAGCCACTTGGCGCGCCACCGGCCGTCGGACCCGCGCAGGAACACCAGCGGCAGCGCGACCCGGCCCGGACCGCGCAGATCGGACTTCATGCGCACCGTACGCGGCTCGAAGGGGCGTCCCTTCTGCTCGGTCTCGCGCAGCATGAACCCGAAGAAGGACTCCTCGACCTCCTCGAAGCCTTCCCCGGAAAAGATGTTGACCTGCGGGACGATGCAGGTGGCCTGCACCGCGTCCAGGTGCAGGTCGATGAACTCCGAGGCCCCGTGGGGCGCGTTCGTGATGTCGCCGGAGTGCTTGCCCCCGATCTCGGTCAGGTTGGTGTACGAGAGCCAGGAGACGGTCGAGTAGTCGGTGTCGAGCAGTGCCGCGGACAGGTCGTAGTCGGTGCTGCGCGCGGTCTGCTTCCAGTACACGAAGAAGCGCAGCAGTTCGCCGTCGACCCGGGACACCGAGCCGCGCGGCAGCACGCCGAGCCCGGACGCGGTCGCCCTGCCGCTGAGCGGCAGTGCCACGTCCAGCACGTCCGGGTCGATCAGCAGGTGCTCCGCGGCGGGCATCCGGCGGCGCAGTTCCGCGTCGATCGCGGCGATCATCCGCCCCCGCTCGGGTGCGAACACCGGCGGACGGGTGTCCTCGGTGACCCAGGCCCGGCCGGAGCGGTTGACGAACACCCGCTGTTCGCCGGTCTCCTGCCCGCGGTTGTGCAGGTGCTCGCGCACCGACAGCAGGACCCGGCCGGAGGTGTCCGGGAGGGCCTGCTCGGCGGCGGCCGCGACCGCGTCGCGCTCGTCCTGGGTGTGGGCGGAGCGCAGCAGCCGGTCCAGGGAGCGCAGCAGCTTGCCGGGCGCGCTCTTCAGCAGCTCGGCCGCGCCCGTGGGGTCGAGCCGGGCGTGCAGTTCCTCCACCCGGCTGTCGAAGGTGCGGACCGTCTTCTCGCCGCGGGCGACGGCGAACACGTCGGCCGCGTGCGGCCACTGCGGGTACTCGTGCGGGTGCAGCCGCTCGCCGAGCCGCTTCCACATCTCGCGGTGCGCGTGCACGTCGGCGAGCTTGGCGGGCGCCGCGGCGACCACGGTGTCCAGGCCGGCGAGCAGGGCCCGGCGCACCGGACGGGAGAGCCCGCGCAGCCGCGTCGGCTCCTGCAGGGCCACGTCACCGCCGGCGAGGGAACAGGCGAGCCGGAGCACGTCGGTGACCGTGTCCAGCAGGAGGCCCGCACCGGCGTTCAGCCGGGCCTCGTTGACCACGGCCCGGTTCTCCCGTACGGGGATCTCCTCGGGCTGCGGTCCGTCCGCGCAGTGGCCGGCGAGGTCCCGCAGGTCCCGCAGGCCGTCCTCGCCCAGGGGTGTGGTGCTGCCCGCCAGGGCCAGGTAGAGGGAGGTGAGTTCGTCGTCCGGGGCGCCGCCGAGGTGCAGGACCGTCATGCGGTCGCCCGCCACCGCGATCAGCTCGTCGTGGTGGGTCAGCATCTCGGCGTAGGTGTGCCGGTGGTTCCCGTACGAGGGGAGCGTGAGCAGGTCGACGACGCCGGTGCTCAGCTGCTCCAGCGTGCTCGTGCGTGCGTCGTCGTCGGCGAGCGCCTCCGCAATGCACCGCATCCAGAAGTCGAAGGTGTCCGGCACGTTGGCCGGGAAGTCGATGAAGTACACGTTGTGCTGGACGTGGTCCCCGACCATCTCGCGGACGGTGCCCAGGGTCCGTTCGGCGGTGTCGACGACCGTCCGCCCGGAAAGTCCCGACAGGTGCTCGAGCAGCTGCGCCGAGAGCTTGAAGCCCACGGACATCAGCGCGGCGTCGAACTGCTGCGCCGCGACGCCGCCTTCCCCGACGGGTCCCGTGGGGCGGGGGATGCGGTGGGTGTGCCGGAGTACCAGAGGGTCGAGTCGGTGGACCATTCCGGCATGATCCCAAGGACGTACGGGCGGCCGCACCCGGTTTTCCCGGGCCGGGGTGGATCGGTGTGCGCCGAATACCGCTCGGTTCCGGACGGGAAGCGGCCTACTGTGGCGCGATGACTCAGATGATCATTCTCAACGGTGGTTCCAGCTCCGGGAAGTCCGGGATCGTCCGCTGCCTGCAGTCCGTGCTGCCGGATCCGTGGCTGGCGTTCGGGTGCGATGCCTTCGTCGACGCCCTGCCGGCCGCGATGCGTGAGGCGGAGGAGGGGATCGAGATCGCGGCGGACGGCACGGTGACCGTCGGGGCGGCCTTCCGGGAGCTGGAGGCGGCCTGGACGGAGGGGATCGTGACGATGGCCCGTGCGGGAGCGCGGATCATCATCGACGACGTGTTCCTCGGTGGCGCGGCCTCCCAGCGGCGGTGGCGGGAGGCGCTGGGCGACGTGCCGGTCCTGTGGGTCGGGGTGCGGTGCGACGGGGCGGTGGCCGCGGGGCGGGAGATCGCGCGGGGCGACCGGGTCCGGGGAATGGCCGCGGCGCAGGCGGACGCCGTGCACCGGGGAGTGGCCTACGACCTGGAGGTGAACACCACGCGCACCGAATCCCTGGAGTGCGCACGGATCATCGCCTCTAAGGCCGGCTGACCGGGGTATCCCCTCCCGGCGAAGGGATACCCCGGCAGATGCGCCCGTGCGATCAGCGCGTGGCGCGGCCGTGGAGCAGCGTCGCGCGGGCGAGAGCGGCCAGGGCCGCGGTGCAGAGCAGGGTGCGGACGATGTTGGTGGTGACCCAGGTGGTCTTGAACCGTTCCACGATCGAGAAGTCCGTCATCTGCTCGACCGCGCCCCCGTCGGCGAGCTCGTTGTTGAGCGGGATGTTCACGCCGAAGGTGATCACCAGGACGGCGAGGTACGCGACCGCGGCCGTCCCCACCCACAGGGCGGTGGTGCGGCGGCCGCCGCGGTACTCCACGACCGCCGAGGCGGCAGCCGCCAGCAGGGCCAGCAGGAACACCGAGCCGAAGAGCGGATTGCCGTCGATGGCCTTGTTGAAGGCGCGCATCGCGGTCACGTAGGTCGCCTCGTCACCGGCCGCCAGACCCGGCATCACCGAAACGTCGAAGGCGAAGAACAGCCCGGCCATCAGGCCCACCAGTACGGTGGACAGCGTGATCAGGGTGGCGGCGAGCGGGGTGCTCCGCGGCCGGTCGGGAACGTGCGGCGTCGGGTTGCTGGTCATTCGGCTTTCGTCCTCTTCCCACAGTCAATACGGCACGGTGCGATGCAGTGCGGTGCGACGCTTTCTGGACACGAACGCCCGATCGTGACATCACCTGTTCGATGTTCTGCCAGGTTTCACCGACCCCTTGGGCGAATCTTTAGCCGCTCCTGCGCATTCCCGGGGAACGCCGGAGCCGGGGATACGCTGGGGCCATGCCAGTCCTGAACACCCAAGCACCCGGCCCGCTGCGTCTCGAGCCCGTCACCGGCGACAACTTCGACGCGGTCTGCGCGATACAGGTCCGCCCCGACCAGGCCCATCTGGTCTCCCCCGTGATGAAGTCGCTCGCCGAGGCGTACGTGCACGCCACGACGGCCTGGCCCCGGGCCATCGTCGACGGCGACGAGGTCGTCGGCTTCGTCATGGCCTTCCACGACATCGTCTGGGACCCGGCCGCCGACCCCGACGACCGGCGCAGCGGCATCTGGCGCCTCAACATCGACGCCCGCCACCAGGGCAAGGGTTACGGCCGCTTCGCCGTCCGGGCGGCCACCGAAGAGATCCGGGCCCGCGGCATCCACGACGCGTACGTCAGCTGGAACACGGGCGCCAACAGCCCCGAGCCCTTCTACCTCGGCCTCGGCTTCCGCCCCACCGGCGAACTCACCGGTGACCAGCGCGTCGCCAGGCTCTCCCTCGCCCCGGACGGGACCTGACGGCCGCCGAGCGATCCGGTGCCCCGGGTGCTCGCCTCAGGAAACGGCCGGGCCGAGCACGACCGTGCCCCGCGGACCCTGCACGATCGCCGCACCGGGCGCCGTCGCTCCTGAGCGGAACTCCCGTGGGCTGACTCCGCGGACCCGCTTGAAAGCGGCGGACAGCGCGAAGGCGCTGCTGTAGCCGACCTTGCGGGCCACCTTCTCCACCGTGGCGTCCGGTTCCCGCAGGAGATCGGCCGCCAGCGTCAGGCGCCAGCCCGTCAGATATCCGACCGGCGGCTCGCCCACGACCTCCGTGAAGCGGCGTGCCAGCGACGCCCGGGAGACGCCCACCTTCAGGGCCAGCTCCTCCACGGTCCAGCCGTGCGCAGGGCTCTCGTGCAGCAGCCGCAGCGCCGGCCCGACCACCGGATCGCCCTGCGCCCGGAACCAGCCCGGGGCGCCGGACCCGGGTGCCGCGAGCCATGCCCGCAGCACCCCGATCAACAGCAGGTCCAACAGCCGGTCCAGGACCACTTCCTGGCCCGGCTCCTCGCTGGAGATCTCCGAGGCGAGGAGCGCGATCAGGGTGGAGTCGGCGGTCCCGGCCGGCCTCACCAGGATCGTGGGCAGCGCGCCCAGCAGCCGGCCGCCGACCTCGCCCGGCGCCTGGTAGGTGCCGCTCAGCATCACGGCCGCCCCCGGGCCCGGGCGGGCGACGCCCCAGGTCCGCACACCGAGCGCCATCGAATCCGAGACGTCCTCGCCCTCCGGCGTACTGCACCGCTGGTCCGGCCCGACCGTGATCCGGACGGGGGTGTCCGGCAGGTCCGCGACCGTGTAGGGCTCGGGTCCCCGTACGACGGCCACGTCCCCGGGGCCGATCCGTACCGGATCGGCGCCCCGGCCGTCCGGCAGGAGCCAGGCAGAGCCCTGCACCATCGTCACCACCGACAGCGGGGCACGGTCCTCGATCCGCACCGACCACGGAGGGTCGAGCACCGACTTCAGCAGGAACGCGCCCCGGGCCTGCGGGCCCGTGAGGAGACCGGCCAGCATGTCCATACGCACATCCTCCCCATGACGGAACAACACCCCGGCACCGGCCCGGGCGCGGGCACGGCCGGTCCGCATCAGAGGGCCCGGACGCCCCAGACGCCGGTGGCCGCCGCCTCCCGGGCGAAGTCCGAGAAGTCCCGGGGCGGCCGCCCCAGCACCTCCTCGACCCCGTTCACGAGGTGCGCGTTGCGCCCGTCCAGGATCAGGGTGAACAGCTCGGCGAACTCCTCCGGCAGCCCGTTCTCACGCAGCACCGCACGATAGTCCTCCATCGGGATCGGCGCATAGGTGATCTCACGGCCGGTCACCTTCGAGAGTTCGGCGGCCACGTCCTCGAAGCCCAGCAGGCGCGGCCCCGACAGCTCGTACGTCCTGCCGATGTGCCGGTCGTCGGTCAGCGCGGCCACCACCACGTCGGCGATGTCCCCGGTGTCGACGAAGGCCTCGACCGCGTCCGCCGTCGGCAGGACGATCTCGCCGGCCCGAACGGCGTCGAGGAAGAAGCTCTGGTCGAAGCTCTGGTTGAACCAACTCGACCGGACGACCGTCCAGTCCGCGCCGGAAGCCTTCAGCCCTTCCTCGGCGAGCCGTGCCGCCTCCTCACCGCGCCCCGACAGCAGGACCAGGCGCCGGGCCCCGGCCGCCACCGCCACCTCCGCGAAGGCCGCCACCTGAACGGCAGCCCCCGGGAAGGCGAGATCGGGGTAGTACGTCACGTACACCCGGTCCACGTCCTCGAGCGCCGGAATCCAGGTCGCGGGGTCGTTCCAGTCGAAAGCCGGCTCGCCGCTGCGGGATCCGACCCGGACGGGGCGGCCCTGGGCGGTGAGCCGCTCGGCGACCTTCCGGCCGGTCTTGCCGGTACCCCCGATCACCAGGGTGATGCCGCCGGTGGCCTGCGCCGCGTTCGCGTTCTTCGTCGTCTTCGTCATGCCCCCAGTCAAATCCAGCGACACGAGACGCGACATAGCCGAAGAGCTCAGCCGCATACGCGTACGTCCACCGGACCGTTCGGGGTGGGGACTCCGGGAAACCGGACGACAGGGCCGCAGGAGGGGAGGAAGTGCCCGGCCGACGACGGGACCCGGAGCCGCTCGCGGCGGCTCCGGGTTCCGTACGGGCTCGGGTCTGCGCGCCCGGGTCGGTCAGTACACCAGCTTGTACGTGACGTCCTTCGGGACCGGGGCCGGTGCGGTGTCCGTGTAGAGGAGCCGGATCGTGGTGAAGCGCTGGACGTCCGGGTGGCCCGGCCAGGGCTCCGGAGCGCTCAGGGTCACCGTCACCGGGTAGGACCGGAAGCGGCCCGCGGCGCAGTAGGGAACGCAGTCGTTCACCATGTCGGTGCCCTTGGCCGTCGCGGTCTTCGGCCCCCAGGTGTCCCACTTCAGCCCGACGAGCCGGTTGTTGCCGTCCCCGCAGGCCAGCAGGTACTCCTCGGGGCGTACCTGGGACTGCGAGAAGCAGTCGACGACCACGAGGGGTTCCGCCGGAGCCGATACGGCCCGGGGACTCTGCGCGGAGGCCGGGACGGCGGCCGCGGCAAGAGCCGCCGCCGCACACAGAACGGTGGCGGTCCGCACCCTGGACCGGAACCAGGACCGGGACCGGGACCGGGGTGCACGAATGAGCCGTCCGTCTTCTGAGGTATCCACGAGGCCCTCCTCGCCCTTCTGTCCCGCTGTCGGCGGTTCGGCTAGACCAGCTTCCCCCATCCGGGCGGGCCCCGCACGTGCAGGACCCGGGAGCCGCCCTCCGCGCCGTGCGGGCCTGCTGGGGCCGAGGCGGCCGATCGCCGGACGGGAGCAGCACAGCGGGGGGACGGTACGGAGTTCGAGGTCCGGGCGGGCGTCCGGCACCGCGGTGAGTCCGGTGCCGACGGAATTGGCCCTGCTCCGGGAGGCGTGATCCCGCCCGAAGCATGTGATCATATTGCGGCATGACCACGAAGACTCTCCACCTGCTCTGCTCCGCCGCCCCGCCCGTCTTCGACGTCGCCCGGGTCATCGAGGACGCCCAGGCCCGCGGCTGGGACGTGTGCCTCGGCCTCACCCCCACCGCCGCGCACTGGCTCTCCGAGAGCCTCGACGGACTCGCCGTTCTCACCGGCCATCCCGTCCGCTGGCAGTACAAGCTTCCCGGCCAGCCCGACGTATGGCCCGAGGCCGATGCCCTCCTCTTCGCACCCGCCACCTTCAACACCGTCAACGCGTGGGCCCTCGGCCTGACCCACAACCTCGTCGTCGGCCTCGCCGCCGAAGCGACCGGCAAGCGCACGCCCGTCATCGCGATGCCCTGCACCAACACCGCCCTGGCGGCCCACCCCCAGTTCGAGGTCTCCCTGAACACCCTGCGCAACGCCGGAGTCGAGCTCCTCCACGGCGAAACCGGATACACCTCCGACCCGGCCGACCCCGACGCCCCGCTCCACTTCCCCTGGCCCACCGCCATCAATGCCCTGGACGCCCTCGACCACTTTGTGCCCCAGCTCTGAGGGAGTTCCGCCGCTGCTCGCCGGCCCCCGCGCTGCCTGCCCCAGCGCGCCCGGAGCCGGCGGACGCCGGAGCCGCGCCGCGGGCCCGCAAGCGATTTCCGGTGGGCTGATCCCCGTACCGGCGGGTTCCGGCCAACCTCCCGGGCGTCCGCGCCCGGGAGCCCGACGGCGCCCGAACACGATCAGCGGCCACGGCTGGGGAGCCGTCGCCGCGAGGTAGGCCAGATCCCGCTGCTCCGGACCTCGGCCTGCGCTGTACTCACTGCTTCCAGTTCCCGCGACCACGCAGCCGCCCCTCCGCACACCGTGGAGACGGGCTTCTCCGGCATGCGCTGCGAGCGTCGAACCGGCCTCCAGGACAACCCGGTTGAAGGAGAGGCAGCATGTCCGAGCAGCAGACCGAGAACCGCAAGACCGCCGCACCACCCGCCCCACCGGAGTTCAAGTACACCTGGGGCCAGCACAACGAGACCATGGAGGCGCTGTCGCTCGGGCAGATGGCCCGCCGTGTCCCGTCCGCCCTCCGGCAGACCGCGCGGCTCGCGCTGGCCGTCAACCGCACCGCGTTCCACGTACTGGTCGGTGCCCAGATCCTCGGCGGGATCTGCACGGCGGCGGCGCTCGCGGCGATCTCGCGGGCGATGGTCCCGCTCCTGACCGGCGACGGCATCGAGCAACGGATTTCGGCGGCGGCCTGGCCGCTGGTCGTCGCGGCCGCCATGACGGCGCTCGGGGCGCTGGCCTCCATCACCTCGGGCAGCGCGGCCCGCCGCCTCAATCCCGGCATGGCCACCCTCGCCGACCTCGCCATGGTCGACGCCCACATGGACGTCGAACTCGCCGCGTACGACGCTCCCGACTTCACGGAGCGTTCCGAAGCGGCCGAGACCGGATCCGCCCGCTCCGCCATGCTGCTGCAGGACGCCCTCGGCTTCACCGGCGGCCTGATCGACATGGTCGCCGTGGCGTCCGTCCTCGCCGTGGTGCACCCCGTGCTGCTGCCGCTGCTCCTGCTGTCGGTGGTCCCCCGCGGCCTCGGCTCGGTCTACGCCGCCCGCCTCGACTACCGCCTCCACAACCAGACGGTCGCCTCCCGCAACATCAAGCACATGATGCGCTGGCACCTGACCACCCCGAAGCTCGCCGACGAGCTGCGCGGCAACAGCATGCGCCCCTACGCCCACCACTGGTACGCGGCGGTCTGCGAGCGCATCGACTCCAGGATGGTCGGCTCCGCGCCCCGCTACCTCACCGTCCACCTGATCGCGGCCGCCGCCTCGGGGGTTTTCGTCGTGGCGACCTACGGGGCCCTCGCCGGACTGGTCGTCGGCGGGTACATGGCGATCGCCGCGGCCGGTACGGCGATCGTCGCCATGCGGACCTCCACCGCCGCCCTCTCGCAGCTCGTCGTGTACGGGGCGGCCATGTTCCAGCACGCCCTCTACCTCGGCGACTACACCACCTTCGTGGCCGAGGCCGCCGAGAAGTCCGGTCCGCGCGGACCCCAGGTCATGGAGGCGGCGCCC
The DNA here is from genome assembly GCF_054353315.1 of Streptomyces sp. NC-S4. Classification (NCBI taxonomy): domain Bacteria; kingdom Bacillati; phylum Actinomycetota; class Actinomycetes; order Kitasatosporales; family Streptomycetaceae; genus Streptomyces; species Streptomyces sp. NC-S4. The sequence goes on from NZ_CM135937.1 coordinate 211,098, forward strand.
GAGAAGATCCGCCTGGAGGAGGCCACGTACACCTACCCCGGCAAGGACACGCCCTCGCTCGGACCGGTCTCCCTGACCCTGTCCCGGGGCGAGGTCATCGCCGTCGTCGGGGAGAACGGCGCGGGCAAGTCCACCCTGATCCGGCTGCTGACCTCATTGACCGCCCCGACGTCCGGGGTCGTCTCCTGGGACGGGGTCCCGACCTCCGACGCCGACCAGCGCACCGCCTGGCAGCACGTCGGCCTCGTCACCCAGTCGTACGGGTACTGGCCCTTCTCCGCCAGGGAGAACATCACGCTCGGCCAGCCCGGCCCGCGCGGTGAGGAGGCCGTCTGGGAAGCCCTGGACGCGGTCGGCATGCGGGAGGCCGTCCAGGAGTTCCCGGACGGCCTCGACACCCTGCTGGCCCGCTCGGTCTGGGGCGGGCACGAACCGTCCGGCGGCCAGTGGCAGCGCCTGGCGTGCGGACGGGCGTTCCACCGCAAGCCCGGTCTGCTGGTCATGGACGAGCCGACGTCGGCCATGGACCCGCGCGGTGAGCACATGGTGTTCTCCGGGCTGCGGGACATGAAGGACGACCGGATCACGGTGATCGTCACCCACCGGATGGAGAACTGCCGCCTCGCCGACCGGGTCATCGTCCTCGACGCGGGACGGATCACGGAACAGGGCCGTTACGAGGAGCTGGTACGACTCGACGGCTCCTTCGCCGAGCTGGTCCGGCTCTCGCAGGACCGGTAGTCCGATGACGTCCGGGGGACGCGCGGTCCCGCGCGTCCCCCGGGCGTGGTCACCCGACGCCGCCGGCCTGATGCTCCTGCCGGAAGTGGACGACGGTGATGGTGTCGGCCGGTCCGATACCGGGGTAGTGGTAGCGGAGTCTGCCGTGGAGCTCGGCCAGGTCACGGAAGCCGTCCGCCCGGGCGTCCGCCTCGCTGAGCCGCGCGACCGTCTTCTCGGTGACCTGAGTGACGACACCGGGCAGGACGACCTCCTCGTCCAGCTCGAACACCAGGCTGACGGGGCCCGTCTCCACCGGGTCGCGGAAGCGGACGGTGGTCGTCTTCCGGCCGGCCCGTACGGCGTCCAGGTAGTCGGGATGGAAGTACAGGGACTGCGGGTTCATCGGCAAACCCTAGCCTCTGCCGGACGACGGCGCGCTCGTCGGGGTGCGCTCGGCCCGGCGCGGGGTGAAGCTGGTCCTGACGTCCTGGCGGTTCGACGCCCTGACGTCCCGGGCGCCGCGTACGACAGCGAACCCACCACCGCGATCTGAACCCGATGACGAGACGGCCGACGGCCGGACCGGGAGGCGTGGGCATGAGGGCACGAAGCAGTTCCGGGCCATTGCGCGTACAGGCCATCGCGGGAACGCATGTGGTGGTCCTGGGATTCGACCACGACCGGGCCGCCATGGGTGACGTCCTCGGTTTCGGTGTCGAACGGTTCGACCACACGGAGGGCCAACACCGTTGGCTCGACAACCGGCTCCGATTCCCCCAGGCAAGACGCCGATGGGGCTCCAACTGGAACCCGTTCCAGACGTTCTCCTGGGCTGACTACCGCGTCAAACCCGGGCAGACCTACACCTACCGCGTGCACTCCATGACCGGCACCCCGGGGGAGGAACTCACCCCGGTCTCGACCGTCGAGCTCCAGGTGCGGACCGAGGAGCCGGGCGTCCACGGTGTCTGGTTCAACCGTGGCGTGTACGCCTCACAGGCCTACGCCGAACGCTTCAAGAACCGCCACCCCGATGACATCCCCCACCGCGCGGCCTGGCGCTGGCTGTCGCGGGGCCTGGAGGAGGCCCTGCTCTCCTTCATCGGCACCGCCGACGGCGACCGGTGGCAGCTCCACGCGGCGCTGTACGAGTTCGAGTACCTGCCCGTGCTCGAAGCCTTCCGCGTGGCCGCGGAGACAGGTGTGGACGTCCGGCTCGTCGTGTTCGACCACCCGGACAACCGCAAAGCGGTGGCCGCCGCCGGCATCGACGACCTCGTCGTCACCTGGCGGACCCGGGCCACGATCCCGCACAACAAGTTCGTGATCGCGAGCCACGAGGGTGTGCCCCGGGCCGTCTGGACCGGATCGACCAACATCACCGAGAACGGGATCTTCGGGCAGTCCAACGTCGGACACACCGTCACCGATGCTTCGGTCGCCCGGCAGTACCGTGACTACTGGGACCAGCTCGTCGCGGACCCGACGCCCGGCACCCTCAACAACTGGGTGGACGCCGAGAACCCGATGCCCGACCCCTGGCCCGCCGGCATATCGGTCGTGTTCAGCCCGCACACGCACACCACGGCGCAGGACCGTTACGCCGCTCTCTTCGGATCGGCCCGGGACCTGCTGTGCATCACGTTCCCGTTCAACTTCGATCCCCGATTCGCCGACCAGCTCGCCGGTGACCACCCCGCGCTGCGCTGGCTGCTGTTCGAGAACGCCAAAATAGCCGACGCGCACCGGAGCCTGGTCAGCGATCCCGAGACCGAGCTGGTGGCCTGCGGCCTCGTCGAGGAGGGCGGCCTCAAGGGGTGGGCGGCCGAGCACATCAATCCGTTCTCCCACAACATCGAGTACCTGCACACGAAGTACCTGCTGATCGACCCGCTCGGCGACGATCCGGTCGTGGTCACCGGCTCGGCCAACTTCAGCAATCCCTCCGCGAACAAGAACGACGAGAACATGCTGGTGATCCGGGGCGACCACGGCCTCGCGGAGATCTATTTCACCGAGTTCTCCCGCCTGTTCAACCACCACCGCTTCCGGGACTCGCTCCGCCTGGCCTCGCACCAGCCGACGCCCGGCCCCGAGACGGGAGTCGAAGCCCCGGTGCCGCTCGTCGCCGGGCACTGGTCGGACAAGTACTACGACGAACCGGCGCGGATCCACCAGCGCCGGCTGCTGGCCGGCTCGCCGTAGCGCATGTCCCTCGGGCGGCGCCGTACGGCTCAGACCTCGGGCAGGGACGGATCGGGTGTCCAGGGGCTCGGCGCGGTGACGGCCCAGCGTTCGTGGTCCCGCCAGTCCCCGTCGATGTAGAGGTAGGCGGGCGAGAGCCCCTCGCAGCGGAAGCCCAGCCGCTTGACCAGGGCCAGGGACGCCGTGTTCGCCGGCTGGATGTTGGCCTCCAGCCGGTGGAGCCGCAGGTCGGTGAAGGCGTACCGCAGGGTGGCGGCGACCCCTTCGGTCATGTACCCGCGCCCCGCGGACGGGGCGAAGGCCGCGTAGCCGAGGGAAGCGCCCTGGTACCGGCCCCGGATGACCGAGTTGATGTTGACCATGCCGACGGCCGTGCCGGTCTCCCGGACACGGACAAGAAAGCCCAGGTTGGTGCCGTCGTCGAAGCGGCGCGTCCAGACCTGGAACTCCTGCGCGGTCGCCGGCAGCTGCATCCACGGCCGGTGCAGCTCGGCGCTGGCCCGCACGAGCGTGCAGAACTCGTCCTGGTCGGATGGGGTGAGCGGGCTCAGTTCGACGCGCGACGGCATATTGATCATGGGCCAACGTTAGGGCCTGCCGGGCCGTCGCCCGCACACATGCTTTAATAAATGCACGTGCATTTATTAAAGAGGAGCGACTGTGGCCGGACGTCCCCGCGGGGTGGAAGACGAGGCGATCCTGCGCGCGGCGGCCGAGGTGATGGGACGGGTCGGACCGTCCGGGCTGACCTTGGCAGCGGTGGCCCGCGAGGTCGGTCTGGTGCCCGGCACGCTCGTGCAGCGGTTCGGCTCCAAGCGCGGCCTGCTCCTGGCACTGGCCGATCAGTCCGTGCGGGACACGGACGCGCTGTCCGACCGGGTCCGCGAGGAGCGCGGCTCGGCACTCGGGGCCCTGGCCGCACTGGTCGCCCAGTGGACGGCTCCGATGGTCACGCCGGAGACCTTCGCCAACCATCTGGCGTTCCTGTGCATGGATCTCACGGACCCCGAACTGCACGAGCGGGCCCTCGCCGTGCACGAGGCCCAGCGCCGGGCGGTCGGGACGCTGCTGGCGGCGGCCGTCTCCACCGGCGAGCTCCGTGCCGCGACGGACGTGGCGGCGCTGACCACGACCGTGCAGGCCGTCACCTCCGGCGCGGGGCTCGTCTGGGCCCTCGACCGCCGGGGCACCCTCGGCCGGCGCGTCCGGGACGGTCTCGACGCCGTGCTGGCCCCCCACATCACCACCGACACCGACACCAACACCGCGTGAACCCGCGGCAGGACCTGGAGAAGAGATGGCCGAGAAGACACGAGAGCTCACCGGAAGGGTCGCGCTGGTCGCGGGCGGTACCCGGGGCGGTGGGCGGGGAATCGCCATCGAGCTCGGAGCCGCCGGCGCGACCGTCTACGTGACCGGCCGCAGCAGCGGAACGCACCGCTCCGATCTCGGCCGCCCCGAGACCATCGAGGAGACGGCCGAGAGGATCACCGCCGCCGGAGGCGTGGGTGTCCCGGTCCGCACCGACCACAGCGACCCGGAGCAGGTCCGGGCCCTCGTGGCGCGGATCGCGGCGGAACAGGACGGCCGGCTCGACGTCCTGGTCAACTCCGTCTGGGGCGGCGACCAGCTCACCGACTGGGAACACCCGCTGTGGGAGCAGGACCTGGACCAGGGCCTGCGCCTCCTGCGCAGGGCGGTGGAGACCCATGTGATCACCAGCCGGTACGCGCTGCCGCTCATGGTGGCCCGCGGGAGCGGCCTGGTCGTGGAGGTCACCGACGGCAACACCGCCCGCTACCGCGGCTCGTTCTTCTACGACATGGCGAAGTCGGCGGTCATCCGGCTGGCCGTCGCGCAGGCGGCCGAGCTGCGGCCGCACGGCGTCGCGGCCGTCTCCCTGACTCCGGGGTTCCTGAGGTCGGAGGCGCTGCTGGAGCACTTCGGGGTCACCGAGGCCAACTGGCGTGACGGCGCCGCCCAGGACCCGAACTTCGCCCATTCCGAGACCCCGGCCTACCTGGGGCGGGCGGTGGTGGCCCTGGCGGCCGACCCGGACGTCATGGCCAGGACCGGCCGCGCGCTGGCCACCTGGGACCTCTACAAGGAGTACGGGTTCACGGACGCCGACGGCACCCGGCCCGACTTCGCCGCGCACTGGGCCAGCAACCTGGAGGCGGAGTACGGACCGCTCGGCGACCCGCTCTGACGCCACCCGGTGAGCGGCGGCGCTGTCAGTGGCAGGGGCTAGCCTGCATCACATGATCAAGGGGGAATTCGCCGTACCGTCACTCGGTGCGCTCGCCGACGAGGTCGCGGCCGTGCTGGCCGGCCGCCACGACCCCGGCGTGGTGCCGTTCGAACGGGTGCTCAACGCCGTGGTGAGCCACGCCTTCCGGGACAGGGAGGCGCTGGCCGCCACGCTGGGCTGCGTCCCGCGCGAGTTCAAGGTGAAACCGCACGCGCAGGTCCGGTGCCTGGCGGGCATCGTCGGCGCGGCGGTCGAGCCGGTACGGACGGAGGAGTCCTGGGAGAACGCCGCCGGGGCGGGCTGGCTCGAACTGTGTCAGCACGTGGCGCTGGACTACATAGCGGGTGCGCGCGCCGCCGAGGTCGCCGCCCGGTTGCGGGCCGGTGACCCGGTGCCGTTCCTGCTCTCCGTACCGAGCGGGCCGACGGGCGCGGTGGACGCGTACGAGCTGGTCGAGCGCCTCGCGGAGTACGAGCGCCTCGGTGTCCGGCCCGGACCGGCGGACCTGGGTCAGGCACTGCTGCGGTGCGGCGGCCGGATCGATCCCGCAGCGGTGCGCGCCGCGGAGCGGCTGGAGTCGGCCGAGGGGGCCCGGGTGACCGCCTGGCTGCGGCAGGGCGGTCTGCCCGGACCGCAGTGGTGGCGGGAGCGCGAAGCGGGTGAGGCCGAGCGTCCCAGCAGGCGCCGGGGAGCGCGCATCGGCCGCCGGATCCTGGTGGGGCACGAGGCCCTCGAAGGCCGCGGTGCGTTCCCCCGGCAGTTCTGGTCGCTGTTCCGCATCTTCGAGCCGGCCATTTCCTGTCCGCACTGGTCCCTGCCGGACTACCGGGACGCCCACACGGTCGCGACGCTGCCCTGGCATCCGGAGATAGCCGCGGCCCGGCTGCTGACGGGTGTCGCGTCGGCGGCCGACCAGGACGGCCGCGGCTCCCCCGCCTTCCTGGAGGCGCTGGCCTCGGCCGACGGCCCGGCCGGGCCCGCCGTGCACCTGGCCGTGGCCTACGGGCTCGCCTCCGTCCCCGAGCCCGACCGGGAGGCCGCCGTGCGGGCGCTCGTGGTACTGGCCTCGCGGGGCCGGCTGGACGGCGAGCTGCTGGGCCGGGAGCTGACCGAACTCGTGGGGCTGGGCACGCTGAGGGTGCCTCTGCTGGCCGAGTCGCTGCGGGCGGCCGTCGCCGTACCGGAGGGCGCGGGGGCGGTGTGGGCGGTCCTGGCCACCGCCCTGCCCGGTCTGCTGGACCGTACCCGGCCCCAGATGCACGGGGCGCTGCTGGCCGTCGCGGCGGACTCCGCCCGGCTGTCGGGCGCGCGCGGGGAACTGCCCGAGGTCACGGCGCTCGCGCAGCGCCCCGGCTCGTCCCAACTGCTCAGACAGGCAAGGAGGTTGCGTGACGCGCTGGCCGGGGTCTGATCCGGCGGGTCCGGGAAGCGCGGCCGCCGGCTGTCAGCCGTGCTGGTGCTGCTCGGGCAGCCGGCTGTCCGGGTGCACCCACAGCAGTACGTTGTCGGGCCGCTCGTCCTGGAAGAAGTCCAGGACGTCCCGGTCCGAGTGACGCAGGCTGAAGTGGGTGAGGACGAAGAGGGTGTCCGGGTGGGCCTCTACGACGGGTTTCAGCCGGCTCCAGACGGTGTGTCCCACCCGGTCGGCCCGCTCCAGCTCGGCGTCGTCGAGAAACGTGCACTCGGTGATGACCACCGGGTACTCGAAGAGCCACGGGTTGTCCGCGAAGACGCTGACGTGGGTGTCGCCGAGGAAGGCGAACAGCGGTCTGCGCACCTCTCGTTCGACCTCTGCGCCCGCCGTGCGGCGCTGCGCCAGGACGCGGCCGAACTCCGCGCCGCGGCCCTGTTCGGCGAGGGTCCGGCGCAGTTCCTCGTACTCGGGCAGCAGGGCCTTGCGGCGTTCGGCGAACGCGTATCCCACGCAGGGCACCTTGTGCGCGCACTCCACCACCCGTACGTGGTGGCTGCGGCGTCCGAAGGTGAACTCGTCGCCGCCGCGCACCCCGTGGAGCCGGCAGCCCGCGGCGAGCGCCGGATCGTAGGCGCTGCCGTGGTTCAGTTCGGCGGAGGCCCGCAGGAAGTTCTCCACGTACGGCACCGCCGCGGCGGGCAGATGGATGTCCACTCCGCCGGGCCTGGCCGCGAGGTGGTCGAGGTCCTTGGAATGGTCGTGGTGCGTGTGGGTGAGGAAGACGGTTTCCGGCTGACGCCCTTCCACCAGTCCGGCGTCGAGCGCGCAGCGCAGTTCGGGTACGTGGAAGAACGTCTTGTCGTTGGCGCGCGAGTATCCCGTGAGGGTGAGCCCGGTGCCGGGGATCCGCCAGGTCTTCCACTGGCGGAACGGGTGTCCTCGCTCCAGCCGTTCGGGATGGGCCGGGGTCCGTGCAGGAGCCGCTGTCATCGGTGCCTCCGTCGGACCGCCATGATCGGGTGAAGGCCGATCATAACGGGCTGCGCCCCGTCGCGGCCCCCCGTTTTCCGTGCGCCGGGCACGGCACGGCTCGGGCCGTTTCCTCCCGCGCGTGGTCCCTCGTCCCGCCCTCCCCAATGCCCCGGAACCGGTGGACGCCCCGTACCCGGGGAGCCGAAGATGGGGCCGGCCCGCGCCCGGTGGGCCGCGAAGGGAGTGCCATGACGACGTCCCCCGTGGCCGGCAGGCCGGCGCCACCACCGAGCACGGCCAAAGACGTGCCGGACAAGGGCAAATGGGCCGTCAAACCACTGAACGACGGCAAGTCGGCCTACGCGTTACCCACCGAGTGGAAATCCGGTGCCTTGCACCACAAGATCTCCAAGGAGCGGCTCAGCTCGATCGCCGAGCAGCTCACCCCGGCCTGGAACGCGAAGGAGCCGAAGCTCCAGGGGGCGGCGCGGGCGTTCTGGAACCTGTGCTGGGCGGTGGCCGGCGAGAGCGTCGCCGGTGCCGTGGCCATGGCGGGGCCGGGCGGCAGCCCCAACCCGCACCGGCTGCTGTGGAACCTGCCGCTGATGGTGTCGCTCGGCCCGCAGAGCCCGGCCAACGACCCGGGCATGAACTTCGACCCCGACACGGAGCCGGTACCGGGCGGCCCGGGAACCCGTCGGATGGACACCGTATCGGTCGCGCTCAAGGAGCTGGAGAACGCCTGGCTGGCCGCTGCCGAAGCGAACCAGGGGCACGGCGTGTACGACGCCGCGCTCTGGACCACCCTGCACCGGCACCTGCAGAGCGCGCACCTCGCCGCCGAACGGATCGCGCGCGGTGAGCGGGTGCTGTATCCGCCGCTGCGCGAGCAGTGGGTGTACGACTCCACCACCAAGCAGAACCTGCGCAAGGGCCTGACCCCGTTCCCGACGCCCGAGCAGGGCCGGCGCCTCTTCGCCGGGGCCCGGACGAACGCGCCGTCGATCGCGGCGTACGCCGCCTCCGCATCCGCCGCCGCGACCGCCACGGTCCGCGCCGAAGTGGGCGATCGGGACGTCACCCTGCGGCTGACGGCGGCCGAGGAGAACGTGCACCACGTGTGCGTGCGCCACACGCTCACGTTCTTCGACTTCACGGACGCGGCCCGACCGCGGCCCATCAACACCTTCTGGCCCGACGTGCGCACCTTCGCCGACGCCAAGGACCTCACTGCCGCGCTGCTGCCGGGCATCGGCCGCAGCTGTCTGCGCGAACTGAACCGCACGCAGGGCAACGAGGCCGAGGCCATCCAGTGGCTCGACGCGGTCCTGGAGATCTCCAACGCGGACGTCGACGGCCGGGTCGTCTTCTACAACGTGCAGATCACCGGGGTGAGCGGCACGGACGCGGCCCCCGTCGTCGACGCGGTCATCGAGTCGTTCGCCCCGGACGGCGCCGACGGTCCGGGCTTCACCCGCGGGGACCTGGACCTCATCGCCGGACAGCTGTAGCCCCTGGGAAAGGGGGAGGGCACGGGCCGTGCCCTCCCCCGCCGTACCCTGAACCCGTGCCGCCCTCCCGCCTCCACCGTGTAGCCGTCCTCGTCCTCGAGGGCGCGAAGCCCCTCGACGTCGGAATCCCGGCGCAGGTGTTCACGACCCGCGCGAGCATGCCGTACGAGGTGCGGGTCTGCGGCGCGGCCCCGGGTCTCGTCACCGGCGGCGACGGCCTGTCGTACCACGTCACCCACGGGCTGGACGCGCTCGCGTGGGCCGACATCGTCTTCGTCCCCGGCTACCGCTTCCCCGACCGCGAGGACCCGCCGCGGGCGGTCATCGACGCGCTGATCGCCGCCCACGGCCGAGGGGCGCGGCTCGCCGCCATCTCGACGGGGGCGTTCGCGCTCGCCGCCACCGGGCTGCTCGACGGCAAGCGCGCCACGACCCACTGGCACTACGCGCGGGCCCTCGCCGCGAAACATCCGCTCATCCGGCTCGACGAGAACGTCCTGTTCGTCGACGAGGGCAGCGTGCTCACTTCGGCCGGCGCCGCCTCGGGCATCGACCTGTGCCTGCACATCCTGCGCCGCGACCTGGGTGTGGCCGCCTCCAACCACGCGGCCCGGCGTCTGGTGGCGGCCCCCTACCGCAGCGGCGGCCAGGCGCAGTACGTGCCGCGCAGCGTGCCCGAACCGCTCGGCGAGCGGTTCGCCGCCACCCGTGAGTGGGCGCTGCACCAGCTGGGCGAACCGCTCACTCTGGAGGCGCTGGCGCAGCACGCGGGGGTCTCGCCCCGGACCTTCTCGCGGCGCTTCGCCGAGGACACCGGGTACACGCCGATGCAGTGGGTCATGCGGGCCCGGATCGACGTGGCGCGTGAGCTGCTGGAGCGTTCCGAGCGCAGTGTCGAGCAGATCGCGGACGATGTCGGCCTCGGCACCGGCGCGAACCTCCGCCTGCACTTCCACCGCATCCTCGGCACCACCCCGACCGAGTACCGGCGTACCTTCACCCAGGGCGAGTAGCCCGGAAGCCGCCGCGTGGCGAGCATGGGGGCGTGGCGAGATCCTTACGAACCCTGGCGATCTCGCCGCTGTTGCGGAGGGTGACCGGCGGCGAACCTGATGGCGAACGAAAGGGACATCGTCATGACTCGCATTGCCATCAACGGATTCGGCCGCATCGGACGCAACGTGCTGCGTGCGCTCCTGGAGCGCGACACCGACCTCGAGGTCGTGGCCGTCAACGACCTGACGGAGCCCAAGACCCTCGCGCGGCTGCTCGCGTTCGACACCACGTCCGGCCGGCTCGGCCGCCCCGTGACCGTCGAGGGGAACGTGCTGGTCGTCGACGGACACCGGATCACGGTGCTGGCCGAGCGCGAGCCCGAGCAGCTGCCCTGGGCCGAGCTCGAGGTCGACCTCGTGCTGGAGGCGACCGGCCGCTTCACCTCGGCCGAGGCCGCCCGCGGCCACCTCAAGGCCGGTGCGCGCAAGGTGCTCGTCAGCGCTCCGTCCGACGGCGCCGACGTCACGCTCGCGTACGGTGTCAACACCGACGCCTACGACCCGGCCCTGCACACGATCGTCTCGAACGCGTCCTGCACCACCAACGCGCTCGCCCCGCTGGCCGCCGTGCTCGACGAGCTCGCGGGCATCGAGCACGGGTTCATGACCACCGTGCACGCCTACACGCAGGAGCAGAACCTCCAGGACGGCCCGCACCGCGACCCCCGCCGTGCCCGCGCCGCCGGCGTCAACATCGTGCCGACCTCGACCGGCGCCGCGAAGGCGATCGGCCTCGTCCTGCCGCAGCTCGACGGCAAGCTGTCGGGCGACTCGATCCGCGTGCCGGTCCCGGTGGGCTCGATCGTCGAGCTCAACACCACCGTCGCCCGCGACGTGACGCGCGAGGAGATCCTCGAGGCCTACCGCGCCGCCGCGCAGGGCCCGCTGGCCGGCGTGCTGGAGTACTCCGAGGACCCGCTCGTGTCCGCCGACATCACGGGCAACCCCGCCTCGTCGATCTTCGACTCCGAGCTCACCCGGGTCGACGGCCGCCACGTCAAGGTGGTCGCCTGGTACGACAACGAGTGGGGCTTCTCGAACCGCGTGATCGACACGCTCACGCTCCTCGCCGCGGGCTGACCCGACAGCGGCCCCCGGTGGGGCGGGCCAGGCGCCCGCGCGCAGCAGGTCCAGGTCATCGATTCCGGTGGCCGGATCTTCCCGGCCGCGCGCGGGCGCCTCGGCGTACCCGCCCGGCCGCGCCGGTGCTTCGTACTGCTGCGGCCCGCTCAGCGCATGCGCGGAAGGCGGAGGCTGAGCAGGACGGTCAGCGCGATCAGGCCGAGCTGGACGAGCAGGGTGGTGGACACCGCCGCGCGCAGGCCGGCCGTCGGGACCAGGGCCAGGAAGAGGCTGCCGAGCGTGGCGACGCCGAGCGCCAGGGCGGACTGCTGAGCAGTGATCATGACCCCGCCGCCCACCCCGGCCCGGTCGGCGGGGACGTCCGACAGCATCAGGCGCATCAGCACGGGCAGTTGGAGGCCCTGCCCCAGTCCCGCGAGGGCCACGCCCGGGGCGAGCACGGCCACGCCGAGGTCCGGCCAGCCGTGGCGGAGGGTGGCCAGCAGGAGGGCGATCCCGGCCGCCTGGAGGACGCCACCGGCGGTGACGATCCGGCTGCCGAAGCGGGAGACCAGGCGCGGCCCGGCCAGCGCGGCGGCGAAGAAGGCCACGGCCATCGGCACCAGCGCCAGGCCCGCCGCCACCGGGCCCATGCCCAGGCCCTGTTGGAGGGTCACGGCGAGGACGAACATGAAGCCGCTGAAGCCGATGGAGAACGGCAGCAGGAGCACGAGGCCGCGCCGCAGCGACTGCAGCCTCAGCAGGCTCGGCGGCACCAGCGGTGTGCGGCCCCTCCGGTCGGCCCGGCGCTCGGTGACGTAGAACGCCGTGGCCGCGATGGGGAACACGCCGAGCGAGACCCAGGTCCACAGCGGCCAGCCGGCGGCCCGCCCCTCGGTCAGCGGCAGCAGCAGCGAGACCAGCGACAGCGCGAGCAGCAGGGTTCCGGGCACGTCCACGGCCGCGGGCCGGCCGGCCCGCGTGTCGGGGACGGTGCGCACCGCGAGGACCAGCCCGAGAACCACCACGGGTACGTTGACCAGGAACACCGCACGCCAGCCGGTTCCGCCGAGGTCCGCGGCGACCAGCACGCCGCCCAGGATCTGCCCGGCGACCATCGACAGGCCCCCGGTGGCCCCGTACAGGCTCATGGCCCGGGCCCGGCGCGGTCCCTCGGTGGTGGCCTGGATGGTGGCGAGCACCTGCGGCAGCATGAGGGCGGAGGCCGCGCCCTGGGCGACCCGGGCGGCGACGAGGGTCCAGGCGTCGGGGGCGAGGCCGCAGGCGAGCGAGGTGACGCCGAAGGCGGCCATGCCGATGAGGAAGAGCCGGCGGCGGCCGAGGCTGTCGCCGACGCGCCCGCCGAGGACCAGCAGGACGGCGTAGGCGACGCCGTAGCCGCCGACGACGAGTTCCAGGAGGGCGGGGCCGGCGGCGAGGTCGTGCTCGATGGACGGCAGCGCGACGTTGACGATGAAGAAGTCGATCAGGGGCAGGGCCGCGCCCAGGAGCACGGTGAACAGGCCGGGGCCGCCCAGGTGGGGCGCGGCGGGCGCGGGGGTGCGGTGCACGGGGTCGGTGCGTGCGGGGTTGCTGCGTACGGGATTGCTGCGTACGGGGATCTGAGTCACCCTCCGACGATCACCCGGCCGTCAGACGGGTACCAGAGTGTCGTTATCCGGGTACCAGGACTACCTGGCAACAGGATGGGCGGTGCGGCAGGCTGGGAGCATGACCACTGTGGCCCCTGGAAGCGATGTCCGCCGGCACGAGCTGGCCGAGTTCCTGCGTACCCGCCGCGAGCGGATCACTCCCGAACAGGTGGGGCTGGTGCGCGGGCCGCGCCGGCGGACCCCGGGGCTGCGCCGCGAGGAGGTCGCGCACCTGTCGTCGGTGGGCGTGACCTGGTACACGTGGCTGGAGCAGGCGCGCGACATCCAGGTCTCGGCCCAGGTGCTGGACGCGGTCGCGCGGGCGCTGCTGCTCGACGTGAGCGAACGGGAGCACCTGTTCGCTCTGGCCGGGAGCCTGGACCCGGCGCCGCCTGCGGTCTGCCCCAGCGTGACGCCGGCCGTGCGGGCCATGCTCGACCAGTTGGGCCACATCCCGGCGTGCGTCCAGAACAGCCGGTACGACATCGTCGCCTACAACGCCACGTACGGGCAGCTGCTCGGCGATCTGGACGGCAAGCGGCGGGAGGACCGCAACTGCATGTGGCTCGCCTTCACCGACCCGCAGTGGCGGGAGTCGGTGGTCGACCTGCCGAGTACGCACCGGCTCATGGCGGCGAGGTTCCGGGCGGCGATGGCCGAGCACTTGGCGGAGCCCGCGTGGACGACGCTGCTGGCCCGGCTGGAGGGGGCGTCGGCGGAGTTCCGGGAGGTGTGGGCCCGCCATGAGGTGGTGGGCGGACAGCTCGCGAAGTCGAAGTACATCCGCAACGCCCACGTGGGCCTGCTGCACCTGGAGCACACCAACCTGTGGCTCGGACCGCGGACCGGGCCGAGGCTCGTGACGTACGTACCACTGGACCAGCAGACGCGGGAGCGCCTGGAGGAGCTGCAACGGCTGGCGGATCGCCGCGTCCGTCCGGATGCGCCGATGGCGGCGGCCGCCGTCTGACGCCGCGCGGCGCGCCGGGGCGCGGCCAGGCCGTCTCTTTCGGATCTTGCCGGTTGAGCCCGCGCCGTCCGGTGCCGTGCATTGCAAGGCGGAGGGGCTCCCGATTACTGGACGTCCTCGGGTGCCTCGACAACGCGGCAAGGTGCGGTGCCGGGCGGCGCGGGTCAGGCAAGATCCGGAAGAGACGGCCTACGCGCGGCGGGCCAGCAGGTGGGCGTCGAGGAAGCCCCGCTCGGAGGCCGGGTCGTGGAGCAGCCGGGCGAACACCGTGAGCCCGGCCCCGGCCAGCAACGTGGCGAACCGGTCCGCCGGCCAGCTGTAGGCGGGCGTCACCTTGTGGTCGAAGCGGACCGGCTCCGGTCCGTCGGTCGCGAAGAACGAGACCAGGAGCAGGCCCCCGCGAGTCAGGACGCGCGCCTGTTCGGCGAGCAGTGCCGGCAGTTCCCCGGGCGGCGTGTGGATCGTCGAGTAGTGGGCGAGCACGCCGCCGAGCGCACGGTCCTCGACCGGCAGGGCCTCCATCCGCGCCTCGTCGAACCGCAGCCCCGGATGGGCCCGCCGGGCGTGGTCGATCATGCCCGGGGAGAGGTCGAGGCCGAAGGCGTCCAGCCCGAGCTCGTTCAGCATGGCCGTCAGGTGCCCGGGGCCGCAGCCGGCGTCGGCGGTCCGCAGGTTCCCCGTGCCGCGCACCAGCTCGGCGAAGGTGGCGACCATGGCCCGCGCGAACGGCCGCGTCTCCAGCCGGTCGGCGAACATCGACGCGTAGAGCTCGACGACCCCGTCGTACGCCGCCCCGGTCCCGTCCTGGTGTTCCGTCACGGGGAAGAACCTAGGCGAAGAACCTAGGCGAAGAAACTAGGCGAAGGGGCCTTCGGCCGTGAAGCGGCGCAGGTGGCGGGCGAAGGTCTCGGCCTCGCCCGGGGGCCAGGAGGACAGGCTCGCCGTGATGTGGTCCGCCAGGCGCGCGCGCAGCTCCGCGACGACGAGCCGCCCCTCCTCGGTCAGGACGAGGAGGTGTGCGCGCCGGTCGGCGGGGTCCGGTTCGCGGCGGACGAGGCCCGCGGCCTCGAGCCGGGAGGCCCGGCGGGTCACGCCCGAGCGGTCGATCCCCACGTCGTGGGCCAGGTCCGCCGCGTTGCGGGGGCCGGTCCGGGCCAGGGCGCTGAGCACGGGGTAGGTCACGTCGTCGACGGCCTCGCCCATGCCCTCCGTGAGCCGCTGGTGCAGGTGCGCGCGGGTCGTGCGCCTGAGCAGGATGCCCAGCGCTTCCGCGATCTCGTATCCGGTCTCGTTGTCCACGACAGAAGAATAGCGTGCGCCGCGCACGCATTCCTGCTACGGTGAGCGAAGAGCGTGCGCCGCGCACGCATCTCGATCCGTTCCGCATCGAAAGGCAGTCCCATGACCCGCACCGGAATCACCGCCGCCCTCACCGACCTGCTCCTCAACCGCGACCTCACCGTCGAGGAAGCCGCCGACCTCCACTTCGCCCCGGAGTACCGCCAGCGCACGGACGGCGAGTGGGCGGACCGGGCCGGCTTCATCGAGCACATCACCCACCTGCGCACCGTCGTCGACCACGGCGTCGTCGAGGTCCACGAGGAGCTGTACGACGGCCTCAAGTACGCCGACCGGCACACCGTCCACGTCACGAAGACGGACGGCTCGACCGTGCGCACCGAGGTCTACCTGTTCGGCGAGTTCGCGCCCGACGGCCGCTTCAGCCGCATCGAGGAGACCACCCTGATGCTCGAGGGGTCCGAGTCCGACCGCGACCTCGGCAGCGCACGCTAGGAAGTGCCCCGGCCCCGGATCAGGGGCGGAAGCGCAGGGGGTGATCGGAGGGGACCTCCACCACGGCGATCCGGACGCCGTCGGGGTCGGCGATCCACATCTCGATGAGGCCCCAGGGTTCGCGCCGGGGAGGTCGCAGCACCTCGGCGCCCCGGTCGCGCAGTTCCTCGTACGCGGCCGTCACGTCCGCGACCTGGAGCCACAGCCCCAGGCCCGGCGCGGGCGGTTCCTCGGCACGACCGGACAGTTCGAGGAAGCCGCCGCCGAGGAAGTACACCGTGCCGCGGTCGGGGCCCGTGCCGAACTCGCGGTGGACGGCGAGCCCGAGGGTGTCGCCGTAGAAGGCGCGCGAGCGTTCGGGGTCCGTGGGGCGCAGCAGGACCCTGCTACCCAGTACGTGCACCATCGCGCCCGCCTTCCCTCACCCACGGTCCCGCCGCGGCCACCGCAGCGGCTTCCAGCGCCGGTGCCGCGAGCGGGTGTGCCGGTCGAGTTCCTCCAGCAGGCGCTGGGAGCGCTTGTCGACGCCCAGCTCGTCCAGGACCCGGTCGATCTCGGTGAGCAGCGCGCCGCTCAGCTGCCAGTGTGCCGGGTCCTCGCGGGCGGAGGCCAGCAGCAGGACCGCGAGTCGGTCGCGGTGGGCCCGGGCGACGGCCAGTTCGCCGGTCAGCCGGGCCTCCGCCTCCTCCGCGTTGGCGCTGACCTGCGCGGTGATCAGCTGGGCGAAGCTTTCCACCGCGATGGCCGTGTGGCGCAGTACCTGCCGCAGCGCGGTCGCGGTCCCGGGGTCGAAGAGCGGACCGTCGGGGCGGGCCCGGGCCAGGTCGGTCAGCGTCCGGCAGGCCACGCGGAGTACGACCGCGCAGATCTCCAGGGTGTCCAGGCCGGTACGCAGCACCAGCCTGAAGAGCAGCCCCTCCTTGACCCGCGGATTGAGCCGGAGGCTGTCCTCGGCCTGCCGGAGGGCGGCGTCGACCTGGGCGATGTCGTTGTCGAGGCGGCGTGCCTCGTGCAGCCGGGCCGCGGCCTGCTCGACCCTGGCCGGTCCGGCGGGTTCCTCGCCGAGGTGGTCGAGCAGCCGGCTCATGCGCCCGGCGAGGTCGGTGATCGCGGCGCCGGCCGTACCGACCCACAGGGGCGGTGCCAGGAGCAGGTTGACCAGCAGCCCGACCACCGCGCCGATGACCGTCTCCAGGACCCGGTCCCAGGCGGTGTCCGTGACCTGGGTGACGCCGAGGACGAGCATGGCGCTGATCGCGACCTCGGGCACGAACTCGTCCACGCGTACCAGGTGACCCACGACCAGCGAGGCGAGGATCAGCAGCCCGAGGCTCCACCAGGTCAGACCCACCAGCGCGCTGAAGCCGATCGCGATCAGCACCCCGACGACCACCGAGTTCACCCGGCGGATACTGGTGGTGAGGGTGGAGTACAAGGTGACCTGGACGACGAGCAGGGCGGTCAGCGGCGCGGTCAGTGGCAACGGCTCACTGCTCAGGCGGAGCGCGACGACATAGCTGATCACGGCGGCGGCGGTGGAACGCAGGGCCTGGACGGCGACCGGTTCACGGCGGCGTCGTGCGACACGGGTGGCGAAGCTGCTGATCGTTTCCGGCATGCGGGGCGCCTTCCCGCTGCTGGGCCGGATGACGCATGGCGTGGCCGCCCGGTCCCGGTCGGCCGAGGATGGTCCGTAGCGGGAGGACGACCCGGCCGTTCGCGGGCAGGCCGTGGGCGTCCGGGGCGGTCCCGGTCGATGGGATCCACGAGCGCGAGGGAGAGAACAGCCATGGAGGGTACGCAGGACAGGCGCGAGAAGTCGGGCGAGGGCCGCGCGGAACAGGCGCAGGAGCATCCCGGTCCGGACCCGGTGCACCCCGAGGCCAGCAAGCGGGTCGAGGGCAAGAGCCCGGAGGAACTGAGGCGGCGGCAGGAGCGCAAGTCGACCCGTACGGGCGACGACGACGCGGAGTAGTGGAGTAACGGCGCCGGTCCGGGCGGACCGGCCACGGGGCGGGGAGCGGCGGCGAGGTCCTACGGGCCCTCGTCGTAGGTCCCTGCCTCGATCTCCAGGGCGAGCTCCTGGAGGACCCCGATCGAGGAGATGTCCGTCCGCCCGCTGTCGTGCACCATCGCGAGGCTGGTGAACGCCAGGCTGAAGCCCGACACCATGGTGTGCAGGGCCGGCCCGAGCGCCTCCGCCACCAGGGCGGCCACCTCCTGCGGAGACGCGTCGGCCGGCACCCTGATCGACGGCAGCATCTCGTTCAGGAGCAGAGTGGCCACACCGGCGGTCGGCGGCGACCCGGCGCCCTCCTCCCCGGCCTCGCCGCCCCCGTCGCTCACCCCGGCTTCGGCGGCCCGGCGGATGTCCTGGGCGTCGGTGAGGATGGCGATCACTCGCTTGAGTACCTCTGCGCGTTCCATCTGCGGAGCGTAGCCCCGAGCCGCGGACCGGCGCCGGAGTTCACCCCACCGGGGTCTGCCCCGGCTCCGCCTCACGGGGGTTCAGACGGATCGGGGGCGGACGCATGACCGCGGCCGAGCCGGGCATGCGCGCCGTGACCACACGGATCGATGGAGGGAGCTGTCACTCATGCCCGAGAACGCCTGGGCCTACCACGGCACCGTTGACCGCATCACGGACGTGGACCTGTCCGGCTACAAGGTGGAGGCGGCCGACGGAAGCATCGGAAGGGTCGACGAGCACTCCGACGAGGCAGGATCGGCCTATCTGGTCGTGGACACCGGCCCGTGGATCTTCGGCAAGGAGGTCCTCCTCCCCGCGGGCACCGTCACCGGTATCGATGTGGAGGAGAAGCGGATCCGCGTCGGGCTGACCAGGGAACAGGTCAAGGACGCCCCGGAGTTCATCCGGGACCAGCACCTGGAGAGCACCGACTACCGGCAGTTGCTGGGCGGCTACTACGGCATGATTCCGCCGCGCTGGCTGTGATCCACGGCCGGAGGGTGTGCGGCGCCACCCGGACCGGGGCTCGGCACATACTGGACATATGACCAGGGCGACGACCGTCCGGAGGATCAGGCGGCAAGCAGGCGAGGCGGTCTTCCTGCGCGTCGCCGGGCCGGACGGGCCCCGGAACAGGGCGCGGATCCACACGACCCCCGGGCCCCGGTGGTTCGCACCGGAACGGCCGGTGCGGCGGGTCCACGGGGACGCGTCGATGTTCGTCGGCGGGCTGGCCGCCCTGCTGCTCCAGTCCCTGCACCCCCTCGCGATGGCCGCCGTGGCGGCCCACTCGGGGTACCGGGGCGACCCGTGGGGGCGGCTGCACCGCACGAGCACCTTCCTGGCCGTCACCACCTTCGGTACGAGCTCCGACGCCGAGGCGGCGGTGGCCCGCGTACGCGAGGTGCACGCGCGCGTCCGGGGGCGGACGGCCGACGGCGTCCCGTACCGGGCCGACGATCCTGAGCTGCTGACCTGGGTGCACATCGCCGAGGTGGACTGCTTCCTGCGGGCCCACCAGCTTTACGGCAGGGAGCCGTTGGACACCGCGGGCCGTGACGCGTACCTGGCCGACACGGCGCGCGTGGCCCGCGCGCTGGGGGCGGACCGGCCACCGGAGAACGCGCACGAACTGGCTCTGCGGATGGCACGGTACCGACCCGGCCTGCGGCCGACGGCGG
This sequence comes from Streptomyces sp. NC-S4, assembly GCF_054353315.1. NCBI lineage: Bacteria > Bacillati > Actinomycetota > Actinomycetes > Kitasatosporales > Streptomycetaceae > Streptomyces > Streptomyces sp. NC-S4. Next base: position 230,358 of record NZ_CM135937.1, read on the forward strand.
CCTCCCGGGACACCGCCCGGTTCCTTCTGACGGATCCCCCGCTGCCGGGGGCGGCCCGGCTGCCGTACGCGCTGCTGGCGGCGGCGGCCGTGGACCTGCTGCCGCCCTGGGCCAAGTCGGCCGTGTCCGCCGAGGTGCCCGCGGCCGCACGGATCCCGCCCCTCGTCGCTCGCGCGGGCGGCCGGGCCGTCACCCGCGCGATCCGCTGGGCGCTGCCACCGGCTCCCCCGTCACCCCCGTCCGGGTGACCTCCGCGCGGACGATCGCCCGGGCCGCCCTCAGCCCGTACAGATTGTTCGTCGTTTACCGAAATCATGGGGCATCCTGGACGTATGAACGAGACGCATCCCGGACCGACGGCCACGGGCGGAGCGGCCCCTGCGGCCCTGCTGGCCACCTTCGCCGCAGCCCTGGCCGACGAGACGCGGGCCGCGATCTGCATGACGCTGCTGGAGGGGCGCGCCTGGACCGCGGGCGAGCTGGCCCGGATCACCGCGGTGGCGCCCTCCACCATCAGCGGCCATCTGGCCCGGCTGCTGGAAGCGGGCATCTGCGTGACCGAGCGGCAGGGCCGCCACAGTTACGTGCGCATCGCCGACGGCGCGACCGCCCGGCTGATCGACGAACTCGCCTCGCACGCCGTTCCGGACCGGGACGCGGCGCACGCCGTGCCCGTGGTCGCCGCGCCGGACCCCCTGGCTCGCGCCCGGACCTGCTACGACCACTTCGCCGGACGGCTCGGCATGGCGGTGACCGACGCGATGGAGCGGCGCGGGCTGCTGCGCACGCAGGACGCCTTCGAACTGACGGAGGCCGGCCGGGCCTGGTGCGCCGACGCGGGCATCAGCCTGGCCGGCGAGGGGCGCAGGCCGCTGGCGAGTTCCTGTCTCGACTGGACCGAACGGCGCCGCCACCTGGGTGGCCTCACCGGGGCGCGGCTGCGCGCGCGGGCGTTCGAGGAGGAGTGGGTGGTCCGCCCGGCGGGCGGCGGGCGGGCGCTGGAGGTGACCGATGCCGGGGAGCGGGCCTTCGGGGATCTGCTGGGGCTCGCACCGGAGGCGTGGAGCTGAGCCGCAGCTCCACACACGAAGGGACATTAATTCGGTCGACACCGAAATGTTTCGGTCATAGGGTGGGCGCATGACGTTCCGCTCGCGTTCGATCCCGCCCGGCGTCCTCACGGTCGGCGCCGTCACCTTCACGGTGTTCGCCTGGGCCTCCGCCTTCGTCTCCATCCGCAGTGCCGGGGCCGCGTACTCGCCCGGCGCCCTGGCTCTCGGCCGGCTGCTGGCCGCCTCGCTGGTACTCGTGGTGCTGCTCCTGATCAGCCGCCAGGGTCTGCCGCCGCGCGAGGCCTGGCGCGGGATCCTGGTGTCCGGCGTGGTGTGGTTCTGCGGCTACACGATCGTCCTGAACTGGGGTGAGCGGCTGGTCGACGCGGGCACGGCGTCGCTGCTCGTGAACACCGGGCCCATCCTCATGGCGCTCCTCGCGGCCCGCCTCCTCGGCGAGGCGCTGCCCCCGCGGCTCCTGGTGGGCATGGCCGTCTCCTTCGCCGGAGCGGTGGTCGTGGGCCTGTCCATGTCGTCCGGGAACGGCGGCTCCACCTCGGTGCTCGGGGTCGTGCTCTGCCTGCTCGCGGCGGTGGCCTACGCCTCCGGAGTCATCGCCCAGAAGCCCGCGCTCTCCTACGGCACTCCCCTTCAGGTGACCACCTTCGCCTGCCTGACGGGCACGCTGGCCTGCCTGCCCTTCACGGGCCGGCTCGTCGCGGAGCTGCCCGAGGCGCCGGTGTCCGCGACCCTGAACATGCTCTACCTGGGTGTGGTGCCGACCGCCCTCGCCTTCACCACGTGGACCTACGCCCTGGCCCGCATGCCCGCCGGCAAGCTGGGGGCGACCACGTACGCCGTACCGGCCATCGTCGTGCTGCTGAGCTGGGCCCTCCTGGGTGAGGTGCCTGCCTGGCTGACCCTCCTCGGCGGCGTGCTCTGTCTGGCCGGTGTGGCCGTCTCCCGGTACGTGCCCCGCGCCTCGCGGACTCCCGTCGAGGACAGCCCGCTCGGTGCGGGCCGGACCTGACCCGTCCCTGCCCCCTCCGCCTTCCTCTCCTTCGAATCCCCCGAACTCCTTGAAAGGCACCCTTCATGAGGATCCTCACGGTCGGCGCCGGCGCCGTCGGCGGCTTCTTCGGCGCCCGGCTCGCCACAGCGGGCCAGGACGTCTCCTTCCTGGTCCGGCCGGGCCGCGCGAAGGCCCTGGAAGCTCGCGGCCTGCGCGTGTCGGGTCAGGGGGAGCAACTGCACCTCACGCCAGACCTGGTGACGGCCGACGCCGTGGGCGGACCGTACGATCTGGTCCTGCTCTCGGTGAAGGCGACCGCCCTGCACACGGCGCTGGCCGACATCGAACCCGCCGTCGGCCCGGACACCGCCGTCGTGCCCCTGCTCAACGGGGTCGCCCACCTCGACACGCTCGTCGCGCGCCTGGGAGCCGGAGCGGTCCTGGGCGGCGTCGCGAAGGTCGTCACCACCTTGAACGACGACGGTGACATCCTCCGCATGGCTCCGCCCGCGGTCATCCTGACCGGCGAGCTCGACGCACGCCCGTCGGCCCGGGTGGACGCGATCCGCGGCGTGCTGGCCGAAGCCGGCATCGACTCACCGGCGACCGGGGACATCGTCGAGGCCATGTGGCACAAGTGGGTCTTCATCTCCACGCTCGTCGCCCTGACCTGCCTGATGCGCGGCACGGTCGGAGAGGTGAACGCCGTTCCGGGCGGGGCGGACCTGGCCGCGGCACTGGTCTCCGAAACCGCCGCGGTGGCCAGGGCCGCGGGCCACCCGATGACCGAGGCGGAGCTCGCCTTCACCACGTCGACCGTCACGAGCCCCGGCTCCCCGCTCACCCCGTCCCTGTACCGCGACCTCGTCGCCGGGGCGCCGACGGAGGCCGACCACGTCCTGACGGACCTCACCCTCCGCGCCCGCGCGCTGGGCGTGGCCACTCCCCTGCTGGACCTCGCCGCCCTCCAGCTGAGCGTCCACGAGCACCGGCTCGCCGCGGGGCGCCCCTGAACCCCGCGGACCCGCCGTACGCGCTCACCCGGATGCCCCGCCCATTGGGCATCCGGGCCGCCGGGCCTTTGACTGGGAGGTCCGGAGGTCCGGAACACCCGTGGAGGCTGGAGGCATGGTGGCGGCGGTCGCGTGGATGCGTGGTGCGGCAGGTGCGGTGGTGCTGTCGGTGGTGGCGCTCGGCGCCGCGGGCTGTTCGGACGGTGACGGCAACCCGTCCGGCGCCGTGTCGAGCGCCGCGTCGGCGGTGAAGTCAGCCGGTGAGGCGGTCTCGTCGGCCGCCGCCGAGGCCTCGAAGGCCGCCGAATCGGCGGCCGCCGTCGCGAAGGAGAAGCTCGCCGGGGTGAAGGACGGGGTCGATGCCAAGGACGAGGTGACCCTGGGCGCGGTGACCACCGACGGCGACGGCTACACGACGGTCCCCGTGACGGCACGGAACACAGACGACACGACGAAGTCCTTCGCGGTGCAGGTCGAGTTCAAGGACGAGAGCGGCAATCTCGTCGACACCGTGGTCGTGACGGTCAAGGACGTCGCGGGGAAGGGCACCGGGCAGGGAACGGCCCGCAGTACGCACAAACTGTCGGGCACGGTCAAGGCCGAGACCGGTTCGGCCCTGCGCTACTGAGCCGGAGCCGGACCCGGCCGCACACTTGCAGGATCAGCAGTTGTCGCCCACCGCGTCGATCTTCGAGCCGAAGCGACCGCTGTAGTTGCTCGCGTAGTCGCCGCTGCGGACCGGCCGGCACTCCTTGCCGGTCGCCCAGTCGATGAAGGCGCCGCTCCTGTTGGCCCTGAACGACCCGACATGGTTGACGAACCTGCTGGGGAGGTCCACGTAGCCGCCGCGCCAGACGTAGAGATCCCCGGTCCCGTCCTGGTACCGCCACAGACAGATCGCGTTGGCGGGGCACGTGGGCAGGGCCTGAGCGGGTGGAATGGAAGTGAGCGAGACCAGCGCCGCCGCGCCGGCGACCAACAGGGTGCGTAAGTGACGTGTCCTCATGCGGTCCTCCTGCTCGTACGATTCGTCCCCCATCGTCCTCCCCCGGGCCCCGGCACGCGCGGCAACGACGTGATTCGCCGAGCCTCTTCACCACATCTCCCCGATCGGTGGGGTGATACCGGCGACCACGGGGCTCAGCCGGCTCCGTGCCCCCGGATGGCCCATCGCCGTTACCTCGGTCGGCGCCCCGGGGAGGTATACCTCCCTCGGGGGTGACCCGACGCCTGTGAAGGGAGTGGGTTGGGTTGGAACGGACCACCTGCTGTGTGGTGGGAGGAGGGCCCGCCGGGATGGTGCTGGCCCTGTTGCTGGCCCGGGCCGGGGTGGAGGTGACCGTGCTGGAGAAGCACGGCGACTTCCTGCGCGACTTCCGCGGCGACACCGTGCACCCGTCCACCCTGTCGCTGCTGGACGACATCGGCCTGGCGGAACGCTTCGCCCGGCTGCCGCAGCGACGGGTCAGCACGGTGCAACTGCCCATCGCGCCCGACCGGTCCCTCGTCACGGTCGGGGACATAGGGGCGCTGCGCGGGAAGTACAACTACATCGCGATGGTGCCGCAGTGGGACCTGCTCGACCTGCTCGCCGACGAAGCCGGCCGGGAGCCCTCCTTCCACCTGCGCATGAACACCGAGGCGACGTCCTTCCTGATCGAGGGCGGCAGGGTCACGGGCGTGCGGTACCGCACCTCCGACGGCGGCACGGGTGAGCTCAGGGCCTCGCTGACGGTGGCCTGCGACGGACGCGGCTCGCTGGCCAGAGCCCTGCCCGAACTGGGGCTGGAGGACTTCCCGTGCCCCCTGGACGCCTGGTGGTTCCGGGTGCCGCGCCGCGAGGAGGACCCCAGCGGGCTCGTCGGCGGCCTCGGCGACAGGCTGTTCGTCGCCCTCATCGACCGCGGCGACTACTGGCAGTGTGCGGCACTCATCCCCAAGGGGTCCGACGCCGTGCGCCGCGCCGAGGGACTGGAGTCGTTCATGGCGCAGTTCGCGGAGGCCGTCCCCTGGCTGGCCGACCGGGCCGGCGCCGTCACCTCCTGGGACGAGGTCAAGCTGCTCGACGTACGGCTCGACCGGCTGCGCCGCTGGCACCGCCCCGGGCTGCTGTGCATCGGCGACGCCGCCCATGCCATGTCGCCGGTGTTCGGCATCGGCATCAACCTCGCCGTGCAGGACGCGGTGGCCGCTGCCCGTCACCTGGTGGGCCCGTTGCGCGAGGGCACCGTAGGACTGCGGGACGTACGCCGCGTACAGTTCCGGCGCCTGCCCACCACCGTGGCGACCCAGGGGCTCCAACGCCTCGCGCACGCCAAGGTCGTCGGGCCGCTGCTGGCCGGCCGTGCCGCGTTCGGGAATCCCGGGCGGACGAAGCGGCTGACCGAGCTCCTCACCGGCTCGCGCCGGCTGAACCGGCTGCCGGCCTACTTCCTCGCCTACGGGGCCCTGCGCGAACGGCCACCGCGGGAGTCACTGCGCTGACCGCAGCCCACCGGAGGCCGAGAAACGACGGATCGGGATGGTCAGGTGGACAACCTCACACTCCACAGCGAGGACGACATGCTCCGGGAGGCCTCATGAGCGAGCAGCAGCCGACCCTTCTGCCCTACGCCGACCCCGCCTTCGTCGCGGATCCGTTCCCCCTGTACCGGCAGCTGCGCGAGGACGGTCCCGTGCGCCGCGTCGTCGTCGCGGGCGGCCTGGACGCCTGGCTCGTCACCCGTTACGAGGACGCCCTCGCGGCCCTGTCCGACTCCCGGCTCAGCAGCGACGTACGCGATGCCTCGGACAGCCGGATCCTGCGGCAACTGCCCGAAACGGAACGCGATTCGATGCTGAGCAACATGCTCCGCAGCGACCCGCCCGACCACACCCGGCTGCGCCGCCTGGTGTCCAAGGCGTTCACGGCCCGCCGTGTGGCGCAGATGCGGCCACGGATCCAGGCCGTGACCGATGGTCTGCTGGACGCGGTCGTCCCGGCCGGGCACGCCGATCTGGTGGCGGACTTCGCGCTGCCGCTCCCGGTCACGGTGATCAGCGAACTGCTCGGGGTCCCGGTGGACGAGCGCCGCGACTTCCAGCACTGGACCGACCGGATGCTCAGGCGTGGCGAGGAGCCGCCCGACCCCGCCGTCGTGAACGAGGCGTGGCAGCACATGCGCGCCTACCTGACCGGGCTCGTCCACGCCAAGCGGTCGCACCCCGGCGACGACCTGCTCAGTGACCTCGTCGCCGCCCGCGACGCGCAGCAGCGGCTGAGCGAGGACGAGTTGATCGCCATGCTGTTCCTGCTGCTGGTCGCGGGCTACATCACCACGGTCAACCTGATCGGCACGGGCATCGCCACGCTGCTGGCCCACCCGGACCAGCTCGAGCTGCTGCGCTGCGACCCCGAGCTCCTGCCGGGCGCGATCGAGGAGTTCCTGCGCTACGACGGCCCGGTCAGCCCCGGCATCGCGCGGTTCGCCCGCGAGGACGTCGAGATCGCCGGGGTGGCCGTCCCGCGCGGTGCGACCGTACTGATCGGCTCGGCCGTCGCCGACCGCGACCCGGAGCGGTTCCCCGACCCCGACCGCCTCGACATCACCCGCCAGGACAACGCCCACCTCGCGTTCGGACACGGCATCCACTACTGCCTGGGGGCACCGCTGGCCCGGCTGGAGGGCCAGATCGCCATCGGCACGGCCCTGCGCCGACTCCCCGGGCTCGCCCTCGCCGCGGACCCGGACGGAATCCGGCGGCGCCCCGGTGGACTGCGCGGCCCCGAGAGCCTGCCGGTGACCTTCACCCCGGGCGGCTGAGGCCGGCGGCCGGCGCCGCCGCCCGGTGTCCCCCCGGGCCGTCCCCTTCGGATCCTGCCGGTTCAGCCGCCCTCCTCGGAGAAGTGCTGGTAGTCCGGAGGGCTCCAGCGGCCGCCCCAGTACCAGCCGACCTCCCGGAAGGCCCGGGTCACGACCCCGTCCGGGGTGATCATGCCGGGGCGGACTCGGCCGCGGTCGAGATGGGCGCTCCCGTTCGGGGGATGGCTGGTGCCGCCGACGTCGACGTACGGGTTCTCGACCGGGTTGATGTCGATGGCGTCGCCCCAGGAGTGCCGGGACAGCCGCCCCGGGTCCCCGGTGACCTGGCGGCAGTTGAAGGCGGAGGTGTTGTCGTCGGCCATCGCTGCGGCGTCGCTGCCTCCGTACTCGGCCATCACCCGCATGCGGCGGATCGGGAAGCGCTCGGCGAAGGCCTTCCCGAAGGCCTTCAGGACGGGGGCGACCACGTCCTCGTGGACCACCAGTTCGCCGCTGTGCACCCTGCCGTCGAAGCCCCAGTGGTTCATCCGGACGAGCCGCAGCCGCTCCGGCGGCACGGGGCAGCCGGGGTGGTGGGTGGCGGCCAGCTTCTCCGGGGGGACGGCCATGACGTGCGCGGACAGCGTCTTCACCCCGGGTTCGCGGGCCATCTGCATACGCGGCTCGAAGCGTGCCCCTGTGCATGACAACGCCGACGCGCACAGGGTGCCGGTCAGGGCGACGCAGGCGAGGCGATGGCTCACCGTTCCACCGTAGGTTCGCCCGGCCCTCCGGGCATGCCGGACGCGACGGCTCCGGGTTCCGCGGGCGGGCGGGGACGGGCCCGGGCGGCGAGTACGGCGACGTCGTCCTCCGCGTGCCGGGCGTCGAGGCCCGCCACGACGGCGTCCACCACGGCGTTCACCCCCGCTCCCACCGGGGGACGCACTCCCACCAGCCGGGCCAGCGAGACGTCGATGTCCTCGCCCCGCCGCTCCACCAGCCCGTCGGTGAACATCAGCAGGGTCTCCTGCGGGGTGATGGCGCGCGTGACCGCCTCGTAGCCGCCGATACCGGTGCCCAGGGGCGGGCCGACCGGGACGTCGACCAGTGCGGCCGAGCCGTCGGCACCGAAGACCGCGGGCGGCAGGTGGCCGGCGCCCGCGAACATCGCGACGCCGCGCGCGGGATCGACGCGTACGAGCAGGCAGGTCGCGGGCCGGCGGGCCGCGTCGTCGGCGGCCAGGGCGTCGAGCTGGCGCAGGACGCGGTGCGGGGCGAGGTCCGTCGACGCCACGTCGCGCAGGGTGGAGCGGTAGGCGTTCATGTCCACGGCCGCGTCGAGCCCGTGGCCCATCACGTCCCCGACCACGAGCAGGGTGCGCCCGTAGTGGAGGCGGATCGTCTCGAACCAGTCGCCTCCCACCAGTGTCCGGGGGCCGGCCGGCAGGTAGCGGCTGGCCACCTCCAGGTTGGGGTGCGGGCGGCCCGGCTCGGACACCAGCGCCCGCTGGAGGTTCGAGACGGTGTCCTCGGTGGCGGCCAGCTGCCGCGCGTGCCCCAGGTGCACCGCCGCCAGCCGGGCAGCGAAGTGGACCGTCGCCGCCTCGTGGTCGCCGAATCCGGCCCGGGCGCGGACGGCGGTCACTGTTCCGTGGGTCTGTTCCCCGTCCGGCAGCGGGACGGAGAGGACGTGGACCGGAACGCCGTCGGTGACGGTCGCCCACTCGGAGAGCCGGTGACCGCCGTCCGACGCCCGGACCGAGGGCGCCGCGCCGGTGTCCGCCGTCAGCAGCGCGACGGTTCCCGCCGTCGCCACGCGGCGGGAACCGCCGTCCTCCGCCAGGAGATCGACGGCGACCGCGTCGCACACGTTCCGGGACAGGAATCCGGCCAGTTCCTGGCAGGTGGTCACCGCGTCGAGGGTCGTACCGATCTGCCCGACGGCGGCCTCGGCCGCCCGGACACGGGCCCACAACCCCTCGGGCCCACCCGCGGACCCGGTGGGCCTCCCGCCACGCTCCGGCAACGGACCTCCTCGCCATGGACCGCCGATACGGCCATTCCAGCAGGAGTACCGGCCGCAGGCACGCACGGCGCGCCCCGCGGTCCGTGCGGTCCGGGGCCGCGCGTGGCGCGCCGGGTCCGTCGAACACGTTCCCGAGGTGGCCAACTCCCTTGCCCCGGTCGGCCGATGGTCATCCGGCACGGGTGCCCATCGGGTGTGCCCGAGGGCGTATCGTGCCCGCATGCCCGCCGATCTGATCCGTATCGTCTCCCGCGATTCTCCGATGGCCCTCGCCCAGGTGGCGCGCGTCCGCGCCGAGCTCGCCGCACTCCACCCGGGGATCAGGACCACGGTCCTGCCGGTGAAGACCACCGGCGACAAGTGGATGGGAGACCTCTCGCAGGTCGAGGGCAAGGGCGCGTTCACCAAGGAGGTCGACGCCGCGATCCTCGCCGGTGCCGCCGACCTCGCCGTGCACTGCGTCAAGGACGTCCCGGCCGACCGTCCGCTGCCCGCCGGAACCGTCTTCGCGGCGTTCCTGGAACGCGACGACATCCGCGACGCGCTGATCCACCCGGAGGGCCTCACCCTCGACCGGCTCCCGCCGGGTACCCGGGTCGGTACCTCCTCCGTACGCCGGGTCGCCCAGCTCGCCGCCGCGTACCCGCACGTGGAGTGCGTGCCGATGCGCGGGAACGCCAACAGGCGCCTGGAGAAGCTCGCCGCCGGTGAGGCGGACGCGCTCCTGCTGGCCGTCGCCGGCCTCCACCGCATCGGCCGCGCGGACGTCATCACGGAGATCATCGCGGTGGACACCCTGATGCCGCCGATCGGCGCCGGCGTCCTCGCGCTCCAGTGCCGGGAGGACGACACCGAACTCATCGACACCGTCAGCGCCCTCGGTCACCCGGACACACACCGCGAGACGGTCGCCGAGCGGATGCTCCTCCATGTCCTCCAGGGCCATTGCAACAGCCCGATCGCGGGGTACGCGCGGGCGGAACGCGGAGGGGATCTCTCACTCCGCGCCTGCGTGTTCTCACCGGACGGCAAGGAAGTCCTGAACGCGCACGAGTGGGCCGGCCGCCTCGACCCGGCCACCCTCGGCACGTCCGTCGCCGTCGCCCTCCTCCGGCAGGGCGCCCGGGAGCTGATCGACAGCATTCCGCACTGACCCCACACCCGTGCGGGTCGGTGCGTGCGGACGCACCGACCCGCCTCGGTACCCCGCACTGCCCAGACCCCCGTCCGGGGCAGTGCGTTCACCGGGACCGGCCGTCCTAGGCTGCCGGTACCGACGCGGCCAGGGCGGCCAGGGCGAAATCGTCTCGGGTCAACTCCACGGATACTCCTCGCAGAACGGATCACTGACAGGTCCTCGCGGGCCGAAAACCCCTGCGGACAGCGGTTCTTCGGTGCGCTGTACCAGGCCGACGGACCCGCCGTCCGCACCCCGCGAGAACGATCACCACGCTATGGGGGGCGAGCCGCCGGGCCCAGGGCAGCTCACGCCAGCCAGGGGACCGTCCGCGCCACGGGGGGACGCCACACGCCGAGTTGAGGACGTCCGGCGCCGCACCGGGCGGACGATCCGGCGATTCCCGCTCGTCTATGCTCAGCCCCTGTGATCACGCGAGCCCACCACGGAACCACCTCCTCCGCCATCACGCGGCTGAGTGTCACCGCGGCGCGCCTGTTCGGCATACCCGCTCACGGGTACGCGCACCTGCTGGGCCTGGCGCCCGAACACCTCAACGACGACCTGTGCCGGACACCTGCGACCACGGGCATCCGCATCGCCGAACTGACGACCGTCCGCGTCCCCTGGCCCGAGCTGTCCCTGCTGCTGGCCGAGCAGTCGGGCCTCGGCACCCTCGGCGTCTGGGACTACCTGATCACCTCGGCGCCCACGCCGCTCGAAGGCATCCGGGACGCCGCCGCCTACCTGGCGATCGTCGCCGACCCCGGCACCGACGCCTTGCGGATCACCGAGGACGGCGAGCAGGTCGTCCTCAGCCACGTCAACGACGCGGATCCGGACTACGAGCCCGCCTGCGCCATCCGCGCCTACGCGCTCGGCCTGTACCAACGGCGCCTCAGCGCCGCCGCCCAGCGCTCCCTCGTCCCCCTCCGCGTCACCCTGGCCGCCCGGACACCCCGCCGGCACGACGCCCTGATCGAGCTCTACGGCACCCGCAGCATCGAGTTCGAGGCCCCGAGCAGCTCGCTGACCTTCCTCGCCGCCGACCTGACCGGATCGACTCCGCACGCGCAGCCCGGACTGTCGACCGTGCTGCGAAGACACGCCGACCAGACCCTCGCGACCGCGATCCCGCTGCACAACTGGCTGGACCTCTTCCGTACCGCGCTGGCCTCCGTCCACGACGAGGCCGTTCCGACGCTGCCCGCGGTGGCCCGGCGCATGGCCGTCAGTCCGCGGACCCTCCAGCGCCGACTCGACGAACACGACACCACGTGGAGCAACGAGGTGGAGGCCGCACGCCGCGACCACATCACCCGGCTGCTCCACGGCACCGACCTCAGCATCGACGCGATCGCCGCCCGCAGCGGCTACGCCGACGCGCGCGCCCTGCGCCGGGCGGTACAGCGCTGGTACGGTGCCACACCAGGCGCCCTGCGCCGAACCGGCCGCCCGACCCCGGCCGACCCGTCCGCAGGCCCCGCGCCGCAAAGCCGTGGCCCGGTGGCGCGGTCCGTGACGCCACTCGGGACCGCGACACGCTGATCTGGGGCACCCCGATGCAGAGGAGAACCCCGTGGGCGAGGTGGTCCTGTACGGCTCGGTGTCGGTGGACGGCTTCATCGCGGACGAGAACGACCGGCCCGGACCGCTGTTCGACTGGTTGTCCGGCGGTGACGTCCCGTTGGACGAGAGCGGCGAGGTGAAGGTGTCGCAGACCTCCTACGACTACACCCGGCCGTACTGGGACCGGATCGGGGCGACGATCGTCGGCCGCCACGTCTTCGACATGACGGACGGCTGGGACGGGAAGCCTCCCGGCGGTATCGACCACGTGGTCGTCGTGACGCACCGGCCGGCGCCCGCGGGCTGGGACCCCGAGGCGCCGTTTCACTTCGTCGACGGCGTCGGGGCGGCCGTGGCCAGGGCACAGGAGCTCGCGGGTGACCGCATCGTCGAGGTCGCCGCGGGCGACGTCGGTGGCCAGGTGCTCGCCGCGGGCCTGATCGACGAGGTGCGCATGGACGTCGTACCCGTCGTGTTCGGGTCCGGCAAGCGCTACTTCGGGTCGGCCCGCGCGCAGCACCTGTTGGAGGATCCCGAGGTGGCGATCCAGAGCAACCGGGTGCTCCACCTGCGCTATCGGGTGCGCCGTTGACCGGTCCGCCGGAGGGTGCCGCCGTGTCGTCCGGACGGCGCGCTGCCCGCTCGCCTGCGGGGCGGAGCCGTCGGCCGGCCCTACCGTGGGCGGCATGGCCCCTGACGAGACGCCCCCGGCCGGGTCCCCCGGCGCAGCCGCCTCCGGCGCGGACGACGAGCAGGCCTTCGATCGCGATCCGCGCTTCGCCGCCGCGCGGCTGAAGGAGCGGCTGTACGCGACCATCACCATGATCTCGGTGGTGATCGGGCTCGCGGCCTCCGATCACATCAGCGCCACCGGAGCCGCCGCGACCGTGCTGACCACCGCGCTGGGCCTCTGGCTGGCGGCGCTGGTCGCGGACCAGCAGGCCCACCGTGTCGTCCACGGCCGTCTGGCGACCGGCCACGAGCTGCGCCGCATGCTGTCCGTCAGCAGCCCGCTGCTGCTGTCCGCCGTGGGACCGCTGGTCCTGATCGGTGCGGCGGCGCTCGGGCTGATGGCGGTGGACACCGCGCTGCTGATCTCGGCCGGGGTGAGCGTCGCCGGGCTGTTCACCTGGGGGTGGTACGGCGGCATCCGCATGGGTGACGGCACGGGTCTGGCCCTGCTGGCCGGTGCCCTGGACGCCGCCATCGGCACCGCGGTCGCCCTGGTCAAGGCCGCCGCCGGCCACTGATCGCCGCGACCGGCCCGCCCGGCCGTCCCCGCGCCGTCGCGGGGACGCGAGAATCCCGGACCCGCCGTAGCGTGGAAGCATCAGAGGCACTCCGCGGTGAGGGGCGATGCGCCATGACCTGGGCTTCGTGGACGACGACAGGAGTCTTCGCCGGACGTGGCGGAGTACGCACCGAGGAGGCGGGAGTCCTCACGGGCGACCTGACCGTGCACACCACCTGGTCGAGCCCGGAGGCCCATGTGGCGGTGCAGTACAGCGGCGGGTCGGACTGGTTCACCGTGACCGGCAGTCCGGTGCACTGCGAATCCGAGGAGTTCAGCCGCCTCCTGCACCAGACCGTGGTGGATGCCGTACGCGCCGAGGGGGCCGCCACGGTCCCCCAGGACCTGCCCGAGGACGCCCGCCGGGTCCCGGGCGCGCCGGCCTCCTGATCACTTCGCCTCGGCGAGCCGGACCGCGTCGGCACCGGCCGGGAAGCGCAGCCTGCCGGTCGTGTCGTGGGCTGCCCGCCACACGGTCTCGGCGACGTCGCTCTCCCTCGTGTACAGGTCCTGGCCCATGAACTCCTCCATTGCCTGCTTCGCGAAGGCCGCGTAGGGCGCCGGAACCAGTTCGTCCGGCGCGACGCCGTTCGTCGCCCGGTGCCCGAAGTTCGTGGTCAGGCAGGCGCCCGGCTCGACGGTCCTGGCCCGTACGCCGAAGGGCGCGAGTTCGAGTGCGAGGGATGCGGTGAACCCCTCGACGGCCATCTTGCTCGCCTTGTAGACGGCCGAGAGCGGCATGTGGCCCAGCACCACGCTGGAGGTCACGTTGACCACCACACCGGAGCCGCGCTCGCGGAACTGGGGCAGTACCGCCTGCGTCATCGCCATCACGCCGAACGTGTTGGTCTCGAATACCTCCCGTACCCGGGACATCGGCGTGCCTTCGAACACTCCGATCGAGGGCACGCCCGCGTTGTTGACCAGGACGTCGACGGGCCCCGCCGCTTCGAGCGCGGCGCTGATGCTCCCGGCCTCGGTGACGTCGAGCCCGACGACGCGCAGCCGGTCCGATTCGGGCAGGACGCCCGTACGGGGCGTCCGCATGGTGGCGATGACGTTCCACCCCTGCTCGTGGAAGTAGCGGGCGGTCTCCCGGCCGTAGCCGGAGGAGGTACCGGTGATGAGAACGGTCTTCATGGTGTGCCCCTCGCGATGTGGTGGGATGTGCGGACGAGCAAGCATTTTCCTGCTCCCCGGAAGAACTCCTGATCCCATTGAATCGCTCTGACCTGCACAGACAGTAGAACTATCCTCCCCGCTCCTTGCACGATCCTCTCTGATCGCCCGGTCGCTCAGGGCAGGGCGGCGCCTGCGGGGACCGAGGTGCGTACGGTGTTCCGCAGGCGGGCCGCGTCCCGGCTCGGGGGTGCGCCGAACTGGCGGCGGTACTCGCGGCTGAACTGCGACGGGTTGTCGTAGCCGACGCGGTGGCCGACCCCGGTGACGTCACCCGGGTGCGTGGCGAGCAGCAGCCGGGCCTCCTGGAGCCTGATCTGCTTCTGGAACTGGATCGGGCTCATCGCGGTCACCGCCTGGAAGTGCCGGTAGAACGCGGAGACGCTCATGCCGGACAGCCGTGCCACGTCCTCCACCCGGAAGGGCTCGGCGTAGTGCTCGCGGATCCAGCGCACCGCCCGGGACACGTGGCTGAGACCGCTGTCGGCGACGCCGAGCTGGCGCACCGCCGCCCCCTGCTCGCCGGTGATCAGGCGCCACAGGATCTCCCGCTCGACGAGCGGGGCCAGCACGGCCCGGTCACGGGGTTCGTCGAGCAGGCGCAGCATCCGGACCACCGCGTCGAGCAGGGCGGGCGGGGCGTCGCTGACGGCCATCCCCGACGGCGCGGCGGCCGAGCCGCTACGGGGGGTGCCCGCGGGACCGGCCCGCAGCAGCAGTTCGGCGATGGCGGACGGTTCGAGCACGAGGCCGAAGCCGAGGGCCGGCCGGTCGGGGTCGGCCCGGGTGAACTGCCCGGTGACCGGCAGGTCGACGGATGCCACCAGGTACTGGCCGGCTCCGTACTCGTAGACCCTGTCACCCAGCGCGAGTCGTTTGGCGCCCTGGGCGATGACGGCCAGGACGGTGCCCGACATGGAGGGCGCGGGCGGCTCGGGCCGGTCGACCTTCGAGATCAGGACGCCGTCGATGGCAGTGGTCCAGTCGGGGCGGGCGTGCCGCGCCAACAGCGTGCGGAGCTCTTCGAGGCACATGCCTCCATTGCAGCACTCTTGGTGTTCGGATCGGCTCCCCGCTCTTTCCGCTACGGCTCGATCACGAGGATGCCGTACCCGGCGAAGGCCGCCGCTGCGAGCGCCAGCAGTGCGAGTCGGCCGGCCGAGAGCCACAGAGCGAGGAGCCGGGCTCGACCGGTCCCGGCCCGTGACACCAGGGTCGACGTCACGGCCAGGGAGGCGCCCAGCGCGAGCGCGGCCGCGAAGAGGGCTGGAGCCGTGGGCGAGGTGGGTCCGGTGGCGGGACCGTAGTCCTCCTCGACGCCGGGCAGCAGGAGGGCGAGGACACACAGTCCGAGGGACCCCAGGGCAGTGGCCAGGACGTCGAAGG
This sequence comes from Streptomyces sp. NC-S4, assembly GCF_054353315.1. NCBI lineage: Bacteria > Bacillati > Actinomycetota > Actinomycetes > Kitasatosporales > Streptomycetaceae > Streptomyces > Streptomyces sp. NC-S4. The sequence goes on from NZ_CM135937.1 coordinate 245,848, forward strand.
CGAGGACCAGGGCCCAGCCGACGGGCAGCCGACGGACCGCGGGCCGCCTCTGTTCCACTGCCATGTGCTTCTCCGTGGGGTCGTTCGTTCTCGGCATGTGCGGCCGAAAATAGCCGACCCGCCGACCCGCCTCGGACCCTAGGTCGTGGCCGCCCCGAACCAGGTGGGCAACCGGTCGAGCAGGTCCTGCTGATCGTCGCCGACCCACGCCACGTGGCCGTCCGGGCGCAGCAGCACCGCGGGCACGTCCAGTTCCTCGCCGACATCGACGACGTGGTCGACACGGTCCGCCCAGCCCGCCACCGAGAGCCGGCCGGTCCCGTCCAGCAGGAGTCCGCGGCCGTCGTGCGTCAGCTCGTAGAGGCGCCCCTGCTTCAGTGCGAGGTCCCGCATGCGTCGGCCGAGCAGTTCGTGCCCCTCGCCGAAGTCGTAGCGGATCCCGATCGCGGTGATCTTCTCGATCAGATACCGGTTGACGTTCTCGAACTCGATCAGCTCGGACAGCAGCCGGCGCACCGCCCGGGCGCCGGGCTCCGTGGACATCAGCTCCATCTGCGCGCGGGTGTTGTCCAGTACGTCGGCGGCCACCGGGTGGCGTTCGGCCTCGTAGGTGTCGAGCAGCCCCTCCGGCGCCCAGCCGGCCACCTCGGCGGCGAGTTTCCAGCCGAGGTTGAAGGCGTCCTGGATGCCGAGGTTGAGGCCTTGGCCACCGGTCGGCGGGTGGATGTGCGCCGCGTCGCCGGCCAGCAGCACCCGGCCGACCCGGTACCGCTCGGCCTGCCGGGTGGCGTCGCCGAACCGCGAGAGCCAGCGCGGTGAATGCACGCCGAAGTCGGTGCCGCCGACGGCCCGCAGCCGTTGCTTGAACTCCTCGAGGGTCGGCGGAACGGAACGGTCCGCCGCCACTCCCTCGGCGGGCACGACGACGCGGTACACCCCGTCGCCGAAGGGCGCCGCGCCGAACCGCAGCTGCGTCTTGCGCACTTCGGCCATGACGGCGGCCAGCGTCTCGGGCTCCGCGGTCAACTCCATCTCACCGAGCAGCGTCTCGACCCGGGAGGGCTCGCCGGGGAATCCGACGCCGAGCAGCCCCCGCACCGTACTGCGGCCGCCGTCGCAGCCGACGAGATAGCGCGAGCGCAGCCGAGTACCGTCGGCCAGCTCCACGGTGACCCCGTCCTCGTCCGCTTCCCCGTCCTGGCTCAGCCCGACCAGTTCGCACCCGCGCCGGATCTCGGCGCCGAGTTCGGCGGCTCGCTCGGCCAGCAGGCGATCGGTGGTGGTCTGGGGGATGCCCAGCACGTAGGAGTGGGCGGTGTCCATCCGGTCGGGCCACGACGTGCCGAGGCCGGCGAAGAAGCCGCCCACCTCGTAGCGCCGGCCGTGCGCGAGGAACCGGTCCAGCAGGCCGCGCTGGGCCATCACTTCGATGCTGCGCACGTGGAGGCCGAGCGCGCGGACGTACGGGGCCGGTTCCGGCTCCTTCTCCAGTACGAGCACGTGCACACCGTGCAGCCTCAACTCGCAGGCCAGCATGAGACCGGTCGGTCCGCCGCCGACAACGATCACGTCAATCATCAGGATTCCCCGTTCGACAAGGTCGGTCTCGCCAGTCGCTCCGCATGCCCGCCTCCCTGCGGGCTCGTACACCGGCATAGCGGTACGTACGTCGCGAATCCCTGATTTCGTCAGGTTCTGGCTTCGATCGGAGATTCTGCTCCACGACCCGGGTCTTGCCGCAAGGCCCCTGGTGCGCTATATCTTGAGAGTGGCAAGGAGTCGGTGACTCCCTGCCTTTTCTTTTTGCGGTCCGCTGTCAGTGCCCTGCGGGAACGCGAGAGGGCGGGGGCGACCGCCCTGCGGTCGCCCCCGCCCGTTCATCGCGGCTCAGAAGTCACGCGCCGTTCCCCGGACTCAGAACTGCAGCGCCCACGAGTCGATCTTGCCGGTGTCGACGTTCGCGTTGTCGTTCACACGGAGCTTCCACGTCCCGTTGGCGACCTCGGCGGAGGCGTTGACCGTGAAGGTCTTGATGATGTTGTCCGTGCTGCCGCCGGCCCGGTTGTGCAGGGTGTAGACGGTGCCGTCGGGCGCGACCAGGTCCACCTTCAGGTCACCGATGTAGGTGTGCTTGATGTCGACCGCGACGGCCAGTGACGCCGGGGCGTTGCCCGTGACCCCGGTGACGGAGACGGGCGACTCGACGGTGGCGTTGTCGTTGATCGCGTAGTCGGCGGTGTTCTCGAAGCGCTTGCCGGGCGGGACGGTGCCGCCGTCACCCACGTTGAGCAGCAGGTTCGGGGAACCCGTGCCGGGGCTGGTCACCACGTTCGGGGTCGCGGCGGCCACGAGGCCGTCACGGACCTGGGCGGGGGTGCTCGCCGGGTTCTGCGCCAGGTACAGCGCCGCCGCGCCGACCACGTGCGGGGTGGCCATCGAGGTGCCGGAAATGGTGTTGGTGGCCGTGTCGCCGGTGCCCCACGAGGAGGTGATGGAGGAGCCCGGCGCGAAAAGGTCCAGGACGGTGCCGTAGTTGGAGTAGCTCGCCTTGGCGTCGGTGTTGGTGGTGGCGCCGACCGTGATGGCCTCGGCCACGCGGGCCGGGGACTTCGTCGAGGCGTTCGTGGACTCGTTGCCCGCGGCGACGCCGTAGGTGATGCCGGAGGCGATGGAGTTGCGTACGGCCGTGTCGAGCGCGGAGTCCGCGCCGCCGCCGAGCGACATGTTGGCCACCGCCGGCTTGACCGCGTTGCGGGTCACCCAGTCGATGCCCGCGACGACCTGTGCCGTCGTGCCGCTGCCGTTGTTGTCGAGCACGCGGACACCGACGATCCTGGCCTTCTTGGCCACGCCGTACGCGCCGCCCGCGACGGTGCCGGCGACGTGCGTGCCGTGGCCGTGGCCGTCCTGGGCGGTGTTGTCGTTGTCGATGGCGTCGTAGCCGTAGGAGGCGCGGCCGCCGAAGTCCTGGTGCGTGATGCGGACACCGGTGTCGATGATGTAGGCGGTGACGCCCTCGCCGGCCTTGTCCGGGTAGGTGTAGCTCTGGTTGAGCGGGAGCGCGCGCTGGTCGATGCGGTCCAGGCCCCAGGACGGCGGGTTGGGCTGGGTCGCGTCCACGGTGAAGACGCGGTTCTGCACGACGGACTTGACCGCCGGGTCGGCCGCGAGCTTCTTCGCCTGCGCTTCGGAGACCTCGACGGAGTAGCCGTTGAGGGCGGCGCTGTAGGTCTTGTCGATCTTCGCGCCGTACCGCTTGGCGACGGCCTTGCCGCTGTCGGCGGTGGAGCGTGCGGCGGAGTCCTTCAGGGTCACGATGTAGCTGCCGGAGACGGTTCCGGCGGCACCGGCGTTCTCGATCACGCCCGGCGCGCCGCTGTCGGCAGCCGAGGCGGGTAACGCGGCGGCCGCGCCGAGCGCGAGGGCGGCGACCGCGGTCGCGCTGATGCCGGCGAGCCTCCGGCGGGTGTGACGCATCACGGACATGTGGGGGGTCCTCCTCTGGGTGGGCGCTGCGGGGTGGAGCAGCGACCTGACGGAGCCATGGGTGTAGGCATGACCATGACAATGCGAAGCCCGACGGGCCGTCGCCTACGAAAGGTTGACCCAGCCCCGTCGCACCCACAAGAGGCCCACGGACGCGTAACATCCCTGCCATGTCCCGGTCATGATTGAGCAAAAGTGCTCCGCACATGACGCAGGCACGGCCCGGCAGGGCCGGCGTCGAGGCGCGCTCACGTGCCGCCGCGCGGCGGCACGCCGGCCCGGCCCGGGTGCGCGGCTCCCCCGGGGGCGGCGATTTCCCGCCGGACCCGGCCGCGGTGCCCGCACCGGTCACGGGGGCGAACTCCTCGCCGCCGTACGGGTCCCGGCCACCGCTGCCTGGGATGTTCCCGGTGTCCCTGGAGGAGGCGCCCATCTCCGCCGCGCCACCGGCCGGGCGGGTTCACGCCAAACGGAACCCGCTCTTCCTGAGCCTGCCGGGCGCGGGGCGGGGCGCGCGAACGCACGCGGACCCGGCCCCGCGGCCGCCCCCGGAACAGGGCCGGCGACCGTGCGCGGACGCCCCTGGCCGCGTACCCCGCACGGCCCGCGCCGAGTTGTGAAATTTTCGTGCGCGGGTGATCCGGCCTGATCGACAGGCTCTAGGGCACGAGGTGCCACCACTGGTCGTCGTACTGGTCGCCGCACGACGTCTGCGCCGCGGGCCGGGCCGGCTCGTGGCCCTGGACCGTCAGGCACTTGGTGTTGACGGCATTGCGGAGCACGAACCGGTCGGCCCGGTCACCACTCCCCCACTGCAGTTCCCAGTGCTGCCCGTCGTTGCGGGCGGCGGTGCAGGCGAACTGACGTGCCGGGGCGAAGTTCTCCGAGCCCGCCACGGCCAGACACCGGCCGCTGTGCGCGTTGCGCACGGTGCGGGTGTCGCCGCCGTCCTGCGGGGCGAGCGTCCAGGTCCGGTCGGCGGCGTCGGTGCAGGTGTCCTGTACGGGGACGAGGCCGTCGTCGGTGCCGGGCACCCGCAGGCAGAGCTTGCTGTCCTGGTTGACCAGCCGCCCGGTGAGGACCGACGGATCCGCCGTACCCGGCCCCGGACCCGGTGCCGTGGCCGTGTCCGGGCTCTTGGCGGGCGGGGTGGCCCCGGTGCCCGTGCCCGGGTCGCCGACGCCCACGCGGACGGCTATCACGGTGGCCACGCACACCAGGGCGACCGCGCAGGCCGACACGATGCCGACGCGGTGCTCGTGGAAGTTGACCTGGAGGTTGCCGCTGCCGCGCTGTACCCCGGTCGGGCCGGTGTAGATACCACCGCTGCCGTCGTCGCGCCCGTCGGGCTCCGCCCCGCTCACGGGCGGGAGTCGAACCGGTTGACCTGGACGTTGCCGTCCCCGGACACCACCGCCGTCGGGCCGAGGAACACGTTCCGCGTGAATCCCCCGGCGGCCGGGCGCGCCTGCTCCGCCGCCTCGTCGAGCAGGGCCCGGAGCTCGGCCGCGGCCGCCGCCCGTTCGTCCGGATCCAGTTGCTCCAGCAGGTCCTCGGTACGGGTCCGCCAGGCCGCGCCGTGCCGGGTCCGCCCCTCGCTCCCGTCGCCGTCCTGCCCGGCCGCCGTCAGCTCGGCCGCGGTCCGGTCCAGGCGTTCCAGCTGGACGGTCTCCTGCTGCCGGTCCCCGCGGCCGAACAGCCGGGCCAGTCGGCTCCGCAACGCCGACCAGGCGTCCGTTCCGGCGGCCTGTACGACGCCCGAACCGACCGAGGCCGCCAGCGCGACCATCGCCTCGTCCAGCATGAAGCTCCCCCTTCGCCGTCCCCTGGCAACAGCGTCAACGGTAGCCCCGCCGGGCCGGGGGTCAACAGGGCTGCACGGCTACGCCCCCTGGTCGGTCGGCCGCTGCGGGGGGCTGGCCACGCCCGAGGGGCGGCCGCTGAGTTCGGCGTCCAGGGTCTGCTGGGCCGTACGCATGGATGCGGCGTACTCCGGCTCGGACATGCGCCGCCAGGCCTCGTCCGGCGCGACCTCCTCGACCCGGCTCGTCACCCACCAGATGTTGCCGAACGGATCCCTCACCCGGCCCCCGCGGTCCCCCCACGCACTGTCGGCGGCCTCGGTGACCACACGGGCCCCGTGGGCGACGGCCGCGGCCATGGCGGCGTCCGCGTCGCGCACGTAGATCCGCAGCATGGCGGGCATCACCGGCCAGTCGGACCGCCGGTCGAAGGCCAGCACGACCGTGTCGCCGACCCGGATCTCTCCGTGGCCGATGCTGCCGTCCGCGACCGCGACCCGGGCGATCTCCTCGCCGTCGAAGGCCGCGGTGATGAAGTCGAGCAGCGCTCCCGTGTCGTCGGTGACGACCCATGGCGCGACGCTGGTGTACCCCTCGGGGGCGAAGTGGTCCATCGGCCTCTTCCTCTCTGCCGCTCCTCGTGACGTCACCACCGTAGGCGCGAACGAGGTCAGATCCTGTCCTGCTCGGGGCACCGGTCCGCCACGGCGGTGGGGTCTGCCCGGCCGGGTGTGTCGGTGGTGGCCGGGACGCCTTCCGTCCGGCACGGTGGGCGCGACCGGTGGCCGTCGCGCGCCCGCGCGACGGTCGCGCCGCGCGCGGGAGAGGTTCGCATGACCGAGAACGGCAGTTCCCCGACCAGCCGCCGCGCCCTCCTGCTGGCCGCCGGATCGGCCGGGGTCGCGGCGCTGACGGCGGCCTGCTCCGGCCCGGCCGGGACCCGCGGGGCGGCCGGACAGCCCTCCGCGCCACCGGCCCTCCCGCCGTCGCCCGGTGGCAGCTCCCCGGCCTGCGTCCTGGCCGTCACGGCGGGCGCCGGCCCGTACTACCTGGACCTGGACCGGGTCCGTTCCGACATCACGGAGGGTCGGGAGGGGGTGCCGTTCCGGCTGGACCTGACGGTCGTACGGGCCTCGGCGGGTTGCCGGCCCGTCACCGACGCCGCGGTCGACGTCTGGCACGCCGACGCCGCGGGCGCCTACTCCACCGGCGGATCCACCTTCCTGCGCGGTACGCAGGTCACGGACGGGGCCGGCCGCAGTACGTTCCGCACGATCGTGCCCGGCTGGTACGCGGGCCTGGCCCCGCACATCCACTTCAAGGTGCGTCCCGACCGCCGCACCGAGACGACCTCGCAGTTCTTCTTCCCCGAGGACCTGTTGGTGCGGGTGTACGCCCGCCCGCCCTACACCGGGCGCCGCGCGCCGAAGCACCCCAACGCCCGGGACAGCCGCTACCGGGCCGCCGGGGCCGCGATGACGCTGTCCCTCGTCCCCGACGGGGACGGCTACCGCGCCGCCTGCACCGTGGGAATCGCCTGAGCGTCACACGAGTGCGAGGCCCTCGACGAGTTCCGCCCCAGGGATCTCGGCGAACAGCTTCCCGGGGGCGATCAGCTTGCCGCGCCGGCGTCCACTGCCGACGAGTACGTGCGGCATGTCGACGACCGCCGCGTCCACCAGGAGCGGCCAGTCCCGCGGCAGGCCGAGCGGGGTGATGCCCCCGTACTCCATGCCCGTCAGCTCCACGGCCGTCTCCATCGGCGCGAACGACACCTTGCGCGCGCCCAGGTGGCGCCGGACGGCGCCGTTGACGTCGACCCGGCCGGCGGAGGGCACGAGGCAGGCGGCGAGGGTCACGACGCCACCGCGCTTGGCGGCGACGACCACGCAGTTCGCCGACCGGTGGAGGAGCTCCGGCCCGTAGTGGGCGACGAAGGCGCCGGTGTCGGCGATCGCGGGGTCGGTGTCCACGTAGACGATCTGCTCGGCCGGCACGTCACCGGCCCAGCCCCGGACCGCTTCGGCGACGGGCGGGGTGAGTTCCGTGAGGCAGTCCGGAGCCGGCACCGCATGGTCGAAGGACCCGAGGGGAGCACGCATGCCCGCACGCTAGCACCCGTCCACGTTTCAGCCGACCTGGATTCCGATGACGCAGGTGTCGTCGTCCGTGTCGGACCGGCTCCCGGCGAGCAGGCGGTCCAACTGCCGGTCCAGGTCTCCGGCGCCGGCGGCCGCCGCGTTCATGAGGTGGCCGAGCGAGTCCTGCACCGAGGAGTCCCGCCGCTCCACCAGCCCGTCCGTGTACATCAGCAGGGTGTCGTCCGGTTCGAGCCGCACCTCCCCCTCGGCGTACGTCACTTCGGGGAGCGCGCCGAGGAGCAGACCCCCGATGAGCGGGAAGGCCTCCGCCCCGCCGCCGCGGACGAGTACGGGAGGCAGGTGCCCGGCACGCGCCCAGCGCAGCACCCTGGTGGCGGGGTCGAAGATCCCGCAGACCGCGGTGGCCGTCACCTGCTTGGCGAGATGGTGGGTGACCGTGTTGAGCCAGGACAGCAGTTGGGCGGGGCCCGCTCCGGTCACGGCGAGGCCGCGCAGCGCGTTGCGCAGGACGACCATGCCGGTGGCCGCCTCGATACCGTGTCCGGCGATGTCGCCCACGGAGAGCATGACGAGCCCGGACGGCAGGACCACGGTGTCGTACCAGTCGCCGCCGACGAGCGACTCGGTCTCCGCCGGCCGGTAGCGGACGGCGACGCGCAGGCCGGGGGCCTCGACGGCCGGCGGGGTGGGGGGCATGATCGCGTGCTGGAGCTGCAGGGCGAGGCGGTTGCGTTCGGCGGATTCGGCCTCGGTGTGGGCGAGTCGGTCCTGGGTCGCGGCCAGGGCGACCTCGGTCCAGTGCTGCGCGGAGATGTCCTGGTACGCGCCGCGGACGGCGTGGAGCCGCTGGTCCGCGTCGAGGACGGGCTCGGCGACGACACGGATGTGCCGGGTGATGCCGTCCGGCCTGCGCAGGCGCAGGTTGACGGAGGCCGGGCGGCGGTAGCGCAGCACGGCCCGCAGGAAGCGGTCCAGGGCGGCGGAGTCGTCGGGGTGGGCGTAGCCGGGCAGTTCCCGCAGCCGGACGGGCGGGGCGGTGGCGGGCAGTCCGTGCAGCGCGTACAGCTGCGCGTTCCAGGTGATCCCGCCGGTGACGAGGTTCTCCTCGAAGCCGCCGATCCGGCCCAGGCGCTGGGCGTGCTGGAGGAGGTCGGCCAGTCGTGCCGTCTCGTCCTCGACGCGCCAGATCAGCAGGACGGCGGCGCCGTGCCGGCTGACGCTGATGTCCGCGACCGAGGTGAGAGGGATCTGGTCGACCAGCGCGGTCAGGCTCATGCGTTCGGCGCGGAAGGGCTCGCCGGTCGCGTACACGCGCTCGACGATGCCGAAGAGTCCGCTCTCGCCCCCGGCCGTCGGGTAGGCCTCCAGCAGGAGTGCGCCGTTCACGTCGCCGCGCGGCCGCCCGGCGGGATCGACGAACCGGCTGCTGGCGTGGCGGATGCGGAAGTCGGTCAGCCGGCCATCGTGATCGAGTACGGGGGTGAGGACCACGGCGGGGTCGTGCAGGCCTTCGGAGAGGTCGATCAGCTCCGTGACGTCCGGGAGCACCGCGTCGAGCATGCCCACGTCGCCGGTGGGCGCGGTGTCCATGGTGCGGGCGCACAGTTCGGCGAGGGCCTCGACCTGGCGCTCGATCTGCGGGGGCTGCGGTGCCAGGGGCTGCGGCCAGCAGATTTCGAGGACGCCGTGGATGCGTCCGCCGGTCCCGGCCGGTACGGCCATCCGCCCGCCGCCGGGCCGCTGGAGGTGGCCGATCGAGGGAGGTCCGTCGTGCCGGAGCCGGGTGAGGGTGACCAGTCGGCGCTCGTGCAGTGCGAGGCGGGCGACGGTGGAGACGCCCGGGGGTACGTGGCGCCAGCGCGCGGCTTCCCCGGGCGGGAATCCGGCGTGGCCCGCGAGGGCCAGGGAGCCGTCGGGGGCCGCGCTCCATACGGCGACGGCGTCCGCGCCCAGCGGACCGAGGGCGTTCACCAGGAGGGACTCGGCCACCGCCTGGGTGTCGTCGGCGGCGGCCAGTACCCCGCTCTCGGCCGTGCGCAGCCGCACGGAGACCGTGGGTGACCCCTCGTCCGGTTCGGGCGTGCCGGTGCGCCGGGCGAACGCGGCGGCGACCTCGCTGACGTGGTCGCGGGATGCCTGGTTGACGATGTCGGCGGCGAGTTCGAGCGCGGACAGCCCGGTCTCGCGGGACAGTTCGTCGAGCTGGCGTGCCGCCGCGGCGGGGGTGCAGCTCAGCTGTCCGATCAGGATGCCCTTGGCCAGCTCGATCAGGGCCCTGCCGTCCGCGGCGGCGTGCGCCGCCCGCACCTCGCCGCGGAGCCGTTCGACGGTGGCGACGAGGCGTCCGAGGCGTTCCGGCGCGTGGTGCGGTGCCGTGTCCCGGGACGGCTGGTCGGCGGCCGTCCCCAGGGCTGTCCCGGAGGCCGGTCCCGGCGGGCGGGCGCCGTCGTGCCGCTGTGTGCCCGGGCTCATACGGTGAGCCAGTGGCGGACGCGGGCGATGAGGTCGTCCGCGTCGACCGGTTTGGTCACGTAGTCGCTGGCTCCCGCGGCGAGACTCTTCTCGCGGTCGCCCGGCATCGCCTTGGCGGTGACCGCGATGATGGGCAGCCCCGAGTAGGCGGGCATCCGCCGGATCTCGGCGGTCGCCGCGTAGCCGTCCAGTTCGGGCATCATCACGTCCATCAGGATCAGGTCGACGCCCTCGTCGCGGACGAGGGTGTCGATCCCCTTGCGGCCGTCCTCCGCGTGCAGGACGCGGACACCGTGCAGTTCCAGCACCCCGCTGAGCGCGAACAGGTTGCGCGCGTCGTCGTCGACGACGAGGACGGTGCGTCCGGCGAGGTCGTCGTCGAGCGGATGGGCGGTCTGGCGGTCCTGCGCCTCCTCGTGGACGAGGGGCAGTACGTCCCCCGGCCGCTCGGCGGACAGGTGCAGCACGATGCGTTCCCGCAGCTCGTCCAGGCTCGAGAGCAGTTCCAGCCTGCGCGACGCGGCCCGGTCCCGCAGCACCCGTTCCTGCCCGGTCTTCAGGCGGGGGTTGTTGTGCGCGAGGACCGGGAGGGAGGAGAGCGCCGGGTCTCCGTCGAGCGCATCGAGGAAGCGCAGCGCCTCGCCGCCGGGCATGTCGAGTTCGAGGACGACGCAGTGGAAGGAGTGCGAGGCCAGGGCGGCGGCGGCTTCCCGTGAACTCGTGGCGTTGACCACCTGGACGCCCTCGCGGTGGTACCCCGGCGGCAGGTGGTCGGGGGCGAGGTCCCGGTCGGCGCTCTCGGCGACGAGGGAGAGCAGGCCGCGGGGACGCTCCTCGATCACCAGAAGGCGGCGGGCCCGCCGCTGCGGCGGGACCGCGGCGGCGGCGCTGATGGCGTCGGCCGGCACGGGACGTCGCGGGGCGCCGGCGTGCCGGTCCGTCGCCGCGGGGGCCTCGGGGTGGGGCTCCTCCTCGTAGTCCGCCCGGCTGACCGGCAGGTAGAGGGTGAAGGTGCTGCCCTGTCCCGGTGTGCTCTCCGCGATGACGGCACCGCCGAGGAGCTGGGCGATCTCGCGGCTGATGGAGAGCCCGAGCCCGGTGCCCCCGTACTTGCGGCTGGTGGTGCCGTCGGCCTGCTGGAAGGCGCCGAAGACGGACTCCAGCTGCTGCTCCGGGATGCCGATGCCGGTGTCCCGTACCCGGAAGGCGAGCAGCGGCGCGCGTCCGGGGAGCCCGGCGGGGGCCTCGGCGGGCGCCGCCGGTTCGATCCGCAGCTCGACGCCGCCCCGCTCGGTGAACTTGACCGCGTTGGAGAGCAGGTTGCGCAGGATCTGGCGCAGGCGCGCGTCGTCGGTGAGCAGGTCGGCCGGAGCGTCGGGGGCCGTGGTGACGGTGAAGTCGAGGCTCTTCTGCATGGTCAGCGGGCGGAAGGTGGCCTCGACGTACTCCAGCAGCTGGGGCAGGTCCACCCGCTCGGGGTTGACGTCCATCTTCCCCGCCTCGACCTTCGAGAGGTCGAGGATGTCGTTGATCAGCTGCAGCAGGTCCGAGCCCGCCGAGTGGATGATGCCCGCGTACTCGACCTGCTTCGGGGAGAGGTTGCGGGTCGGGTTCTGGGCGAGCAGCTGGGCGAGGATCAGGAGGCTGTTGAGCGGTGTCCGCAGCTCGTGGCTCATGTTGGCCAGGAACTCCGACTTGTAGGTGGAGGCGCGCGACAACTGCCGGGCCCGGTCCTCGAGTTCCTGCCGGGCCTGTTCGATCTCCAGGTTCTTGGCCTCGATGTCGCTGTTCTGGCTGGCGAGGAGGGCTGCCTTCTCCTCCAGCTCCGCGTTGGAGCGCTGCAGTTCCACCTGCTGGACCTGCAGTTCCTCCGAACGTGCCTGGAGCTCCCCGGTCAGCCGCTGGGACTCCTCGAGGAGTTCGTCGGTACGGGCGTTGGCGACGATGGTGTTGAGGTTGACGCCGACGGTCTCCATCAACTGGCCGAGGAAGTCGCGGTGCACGGGGGTGAAGGCGGAGAAGGAGGCGAGCTCGATCACGCCGAGCACCTGGTCCTCCACGACGATGGGCAGGATGATCAGGCTGCCCGGGATGGTGTGGCCGAGCCCCGAGGAGATGACGTAGCCGCCGGGGACCTGGTCGGTGGCGATGATCCGGCGGCTGCGCGCGGCCTGGCCCACGAGGGACTCCCCGAAGGCGAAGCCGGTGCCCTCGCTCGTGCCGGCGGGGCGGCCGTAGGAGCCGACCAGGATGAGCAGGGGGCCGCCGGGGCCGTCCTCGGCGAGGTAGAAGGCTCCGTACTGGGCGGCGACGAGCGGCGTCAGTTCGTCCATGACGAGTTCCGCGACGGCGGCGAGGTCCCGGTGGCCCTGCATCAGGCCGGTGATCCGGGCCAGGTTGGACTTGAGCCAGTCCTGCTCCTGGTTGGCCCGGGTGCTCTCCCGCAGCGAGCCGACCATGGAGTTGATGTTGTCCTTGAGCTCGGCGACCTCACCCGAGGCGTCGACGGTGATCGAGCGGGTCAGGTCGCCCTCGGCGACCGCGCTGGCGACCTCGGCGATGGCCCGGACCTGGCGGGTGAGGTTGCCCGCCAGCTCGTTGACGTTCTCGGTCAGCCGCTTCCACGTGCCGGAGACGCCCTCGACCTCGGCCTGGCCGCCGAGCCGGCCCTCGCTGCCGACCTCGCGGGCCACGCGCGTGACCTCGGCTGCGAAGGAGGAGAGCTGGTCGACCATCGTGTTGATGGTGGTCTTCAGCTCCAGGATCTCCCCGCGCGCGTCCACGTCGATCTTCTTCGACAGGTCGCCGTTGGCGACGGCCGTCGTGACGAGCGCGATGTTGCGGACCTGGCCGGTGAGGTTGTTCGCCATGGAGTTGACGTTGTCGGTGAGGTCCTTCCAGGTACCCGCGACGTGGGGAACCTGTGCCTGGCCGCCGAGTCTGCCCTCGGTACCGACCTCGCGGGCCACCCGGGTCACCTCGTCGGCGAACGCGGACAGCGTGTCGACCATCGTGTTGATGACGCCGGCCAGCGCAGCGACCTCGCCCTTCGCCTCCACCATGATCTTCTGCGAGAGGTCGCCGCGGGCGACGGCGGTGGCCACCTGGGCGATGGAACGCACCTGGCCCGTCAGGTTGGACGCCATGACGTTGACGTTGTCGGTGAGGTCCTTCCACGTGCCGGAGACCCCGCGGACCGTGGCCTGGCCGCCCAGGTTGCCCTCGGTTCCGACCTCGCGGGCGACGCGGGTCACTTCGTCGGCGAAGGCGGAGAGCTGGTCGACCATCGTGTTGATGGTCTCCTTCAGCTCCAGGATCTCCCCCCGCGCGTCCACCCGGATCTTCTGCGTCAGATCGCCCTGGGCCACCGCGGTGGTGACCTCCGCGATCGAGCGCACCTGGGCGGTCAGGTTGTCGGCCATGACGTTGACCGACTCGGTCAGGTCCTTCCAGGTACCGGACACGTCCTTGACGTCCGCCTGACCGCCGAGCCGGCCTTCGGTGCCGACCTCCCGGGCGACCCGGGTGACCTCTCCGGCGAACGCGGAGAGCTGGTCGACCATCGTGTTGATGGTCTCCTTCAGCTCCAGGATCTCACCGCGCGCGGTGACGTTGATCTTCTGCGAGAGGTCGCCCCTGGCCACGGCCGTGGCGACCTGGGCGATGGAGCGCACCTGGGCCGTGAGGTTTCCGGCCATGAAGTTGACCGAATCCGTGAGGTCCAGCCAGGCGCCCCCGACCCCCGGTACGTCCGCCTGGCCGCCGAGCGTTCCCTCGGTGCCCACCTCGCGGGCCACCCGGGTCACCTCGGACGTGAACAGCGACAGCTGGTCGGCCATCCCGTTGAACACGGTGGCGATCTCGCCGAGCAGCCCGTCCCCCGTATCGGGCAGCCGGGTGCGGAAGTCCCCGTCCCGTACGGCCGTCAGGCCGGCCAGGAGCTGGCGCAGTTCCGATTCGCCGATCCTGTCCTCGCCGGGGAGCGCGGGTGACCTGCCCGGTGCCTCCGTGCCCGTCCGCTCAGCCATGCGCCAACCTCACTCTAGACAACGACCGTGCCGGCGCGGGAGACAGGGCGAGATGGGAACCGCCATCACCGCACGACCGGTGATGAAGGCTATCGTCGACGCAAGCGCATCCGATCACCCGGTCACGAGCCGCCGACGGCGTCCTCGATGCTCGGGTGGAGGGAGAGCACCGTATCGGCGCCCGTCAGGGCGAAGAGACGGCGGAGTTGCTCGCCGGGGGCGGCGATGCGCAGCGTGGTGAGGTGGTGCATCCGCAGCAGCAGGTTCAGGAACGAGGAGTCTCCGAAGGTGATGGAGCCCGCGTCCAGGACCACCAGCCCGTGCCGGTCCGCGGCGGAGGCGAGAGCCTCCTCGAGCGGGGCCAGGGTGTCCTGGTCGAGCTCACCGTGCGCCGCCACCACCCACCCGGCTCCGGCCAGGTAGCCGTCCCCGACGGCGCCTTGGTGGTACGCGTCCCCTGCTCCGGTCATGTCCGCCTCCCCGGATCCTCACCTGTACGGCTTCCGCAAGGGAGTATGCCTGCTCTCCGGCCGGCCGAGGGCGCCGAGCCCCGCGGCACACGCACCCGGAGGCCGGCGCCACCTCATCGGCGGCAGCCGCGCAGAAAAGTTTTTCGTGCGGGGCGTGTAAGGGTGGGAAGTCGGGGCACAAGCGCCCGAGCAGCCGTCAGTCAATCGGGAGGGAACGGCCACCATGTCTCGCTCGGCCACCGTCACAGGCCCCATTCGTGCAACAGACGCCCACCTGACGCCCGCTGTGTCCGGCGCCGTGGAAGTCCCTTGGCAGGACGTGGAACTGCCCGAGGTGAAGAACGCCCGGGAGATGGCGCCCGCCGACGCGCGCGAGCTGTCGAAGCTCTTCTTCCTGCGGCTCGGCGCGCTGGAAGAGGGAACGCACGAGTACCAGTACGCCCGCAACACCCTGATCGAGATGAACCTGTCGCTGGTTCAGTTCGCAGCACGGCGCTTCCGCTCCCGCGTGCTGGGCGGGGGTCTGGACATGGACGACATCATCCAGGTGGGGACCATCGGCCTCATCAAGGCCATCGACCGCTACGAGCCCGAACGCGAGATCGAGTTCTCCACCCTCGCCCTCCCCTACATCACCGGTGAGATCAAGCGCTACTTCCGCGACACCACCTGGGCGGTGCACGTCCCGCGCCGTCTGCAGGAGCGGCGCACGGAGCTCGCCAGGGCCCAGGAGGCCCTGACCGAGCTGCTGGGCCGGTCCCCCACGGTCAAGGAGGTCGCCCAGCACCTCGAACTGACCGAGGAACAGGTCGTCGAAGGGCTGGTCGCCGCGAACGGCTATACGAGCGGCTCCCTGGACACCTGCGCCGAGGGCGACGAGCCGTCGACGACTTCGAGCCGGACGACGCGTCCGCTCGCGGAGCGGCTCGGCGACGTCGATCCCGCCATGGAGCTCTTCGAGGAGTTCCACACCCTCGCTCCCCTGCTGGAGCAGCTGGACGAACGCGACCGGCGGATCCTGCGGCTGCGCTTCGGCGAGGACAGGACGCAGGCGGAGATCGGGGCCGAACTGGGCATCTCGCAGATGCAGGTCTCGCGGTTGCTGTCCCGGACCCTGGCCCAGCTGCGCGCCGGAATGCTCTCGGTGTAGGCAGCGGCCGTGCTCCCACCCCACCGGCACGACGGACCCGTCCCGCCCCTCCCCCTCGTCCCGCCCATCGGCGCGCAGGCGCTCTACGAGGACGGGATGTGGGCGGAGGCGGTCCTGCGGTGCGCGAACGTCGCGACGGGCCCGGCGGCGACGCTGACCGCCCGGCCGTTGCGCGACCGTCCCGGTGCCCGGCTGAGCGGCAGCTGCGACCTCGACACCCGGCCCGTCCTGCGCGCCGCGCTCGGCGTCGTCACCCGGATCCCCGGCCCGGTCGTCCATCTCGACCTCTCCGCCGTGGCCTTCCTCGACACGGCCGCCGTCGCCGCTCTGGTGCAGGCCAACGCCACCGTCACCGGCCAAGGACGTCGCCTGCTGCTCCACCACCCGCCATACTCGCTCCGCAAGCTCGTGGAGATGTTCCCGGACGAATGCGCCGCGCTGGAGGTCGCAGCATGATCCACCTTCCTGCGTCCGGCGCCTCCGGGACCTTCGTCCACCCCGCCCTCTTCTACCGGGGGCAGGCGGACTACCTGGCAGGCGTGGGCGGGTTCGTACGGGCCGCCCTCGCGGCCGACGAGCCGGTGCTCGTGGCCGTGCCCGGCCCGCGGCTCGACTCCCTGCGCGAGGATCTCGGCACCACCGCGACCGGGGTCACCTGGACGGACATGACGCAGCTGGGCCGCAACCCCGGCCGCATCCTGGCCGCGCTGCAGGAATTCGCCGACCGGCACCCTGGCCGGCCCGCCCGGATCGTGGGCGAGCCGATCTGGCCGGGCCGCTCACGGGCCGAGGTGCTGGAGGCCACCCGCCACGAGGCGCTCATCAACACCGCCTTCGCGGGGCGGCCGGCCACCGTTCTGTGCCCGTACGACGTCCTCGGCCTGCCGGCCGCCGTGGTGTCCGATGCCCGGCGTACGCATCCCACGCTGCTGGCGGACGGCGCGGCCCTGGCGAGCCCGGACTACGCGGAAGCCCCGTCGGTCTGCGCCGACTGCGACGAACCCCTGCCCGAACCCGACGGGGGTGCACCCCGGCTCGCCTACACCCACGGGCAGCTGAGCGAGGTACGCGCGCACGCCGAGGCCTTCGCACGCGGCACGGACCTGAGCGCGGCACGGCGCGGCGACCTCGTCCTGGCGGTCGGTGAGGCGGCCGCCAACTCCCTCGCCCACGGGGGCGGGAGGGGCGAGCTACGGCTGTGGAGCACGGCCGGATCGGGTGCGGGTGCGGGTGCCGGGGTCGTGGCGGAGATCCGCGACGGCGGCCGCCTCGCCGACCCGTTGGCGGGGCGCCGGCGCCCGGCGCTGGCTTCGGCCCACGGCGGCCGCGGCCTGTGGATGATCCACCAGCTGTGCGACCTGGTGGAGATCCGCGCCTCGGAAGCCGGCTTCACCTTGAGACTGCACATGACAATCTACTGAGGGGCCGGCGGTCCCCTTAGACTGTCACTCGCGTAGTCGGGTGTCCTCGGCCCCACGGGGCCTGTTCGTTCCCGCGAACGGCGACCAATGTCATCGGTGGGGGTGAGAGACCACAGTGGAAACGATCGGGCCGGAAACCGGCGATCGCAGGCCTGCCGGGCTTTCCGTCGCGGCGCAGCGCCGTCGGCTCGCCCTGGCCGGCGTACGCGGACCCGTGGCCAAGGGCCGCGACTTCACGCGCCAGGCCCTGCTCGACTGGGGGTGGAGCGGGACCGAGACGTCCGAGGACGCGCTGCTCCTGGTGTCCGAGCTGCTGACCAACGCGGCCCTGCATGCGGGGGGTTGCATCGAGCTCGTGCTCTCGGCCGGCGAGGTGCTGCGGATCGAGGTCTTCGACGGCACGACGACGCCGCCCCGCCGCCACCCGTCCCCGCAGCGCGGCCTTCCGGGCGGCCACGGCCTCTACATCGTGGAGCGCGTCTCCGATCGCTGGGGCACGCACACCCACGAGGGCGGCAAGGCCGTCTGGGCCGAGATCGGGGCATCGCGACTGACCTCGGGCAGGTCCACGGGGCTGTGACCCGGCCGGGCCGGGCGGGCCGTCCGTGCCGCCGGGCCGTCCTGCGGCCGCCCGCCCCGCCCACGCCCCCGTACCGGAGCTTCGTTCCGCGCGACGGGGGCAGGCGCGCGGTATGACATCCCACGCGCTCGACTCCCTGGCCCTGACCCCGGCACCCGGCCCCGCCTGGATCCATCTGGCCGTCATCGCGTTCGCCCTCCTCGTCCTGCTCCACAGCCTGGCCCGGCACCGGTAGGCGTCCGCGGAGCGGTGGTCCTCGGAGCGGGGGTCCTCGGAGCGGGGGTCCACGAATTCTTTCCCCGGTCCTGTTTGAGCCCTCGATTCGGGGCCAGACGCGTAGGTGTCGGCGGGTCGCCGTTTCGAGCGGGGCGGCGACCCGCCGGGATCCGCGGCCGCACGCCGGTGTCCCGTCCCCCCGGGCACCGCGTGCGGCCGCGGTCCTGCACGGTCCTGACGGCGGTGACCGCATCGCGGGACGCGGGCGGCGGCGCCGACGACACGGAAGGGGTACGCATGTCGCACGTCGAGGAGTACGTCGAGGTCAACGTTCCGGCGCGGACAGCCTACAACCAGTGGACGCAGTTCGAGGAGTTCCCGGCCTTCATGGAGGGGGTCGAACGCATCGAGCAGCGCACGGACACGCTCACCCACTGGGTGACGAACGTGAACGGCGTGCGGCGTGAGTTCGACGCTCAGATCACCGAGCAGTACCCGGACCGCCGCGTCGCGTGGATGACGGTGGACGGGGAGACCCGCCAGGCCGGGCTGGTGACCTTCCAGCCCATCGACGCGACCACCACCAAGGTCGTCCTGCACATGAACTGGGTGCCCGAGGGGCTGGCCGAGAACGCCGCCGACAAGCTGGGCTTCGTCAAGCGGCAGGTCGCCGGGGACCTGAAGCGGTTCAAGCTGTTCATCGAGTCCCGCGGCGCCGGGACGGGCGCGTGGCGCGGCGAGGTCTGACGGCGAGCGGCAGCGGCCGGGGGCCGGCGTCCGGGGTCAGCGGTGCCACCGGTGCCTGCGGTGCGGATGTACGGCCCGGCCCAGCCGCAGGCCGCTCACCACGCCGCCGCCGGATGTGCCTCCATCCCGTGCGGGCGCGTTTACCCTGTGGACGGCGGTGCACGCCTGCCCCGCTGACGGTCCGCCACGGCGGCCCGGTCGCCGGATCGCCGGGCTGCCCGTGCGGGGGCTCGCGCGCACCTGCGCCACAGCCCCGGCGGACAGGAGGAGGCCTGATGGCGCAGGATGCCCGGAACGGGCGGCGCGAGAGCGTGGAGGAGCGCGCGGACCGGCAGTGGCAGGAGCTCATCCAGGAGATCCGCGTCGCGCAGACGGGCGTGCAGATCCTCTTCGGCTTCCTGCTGACCGTCGCCTTCACCCCGCATTTCCAGAGCCTGCCCCAGACCGACAAGGTGATCTACGTCGTCACCGTGGTGCTGGGCGCGCTGGCGACGGGGGCGCTGATCGGACCCGTCTCCTTCCACCGCATCGTGTCGGGCCGCCGGATCAAACCCGAGGCCGTCGCGTGGGCCTCCCGTCTGACCTTCACGGGACTGATCCTGCTCCTGGCCACCTGCACCTGTGCCCTCCTCCTCGTGCTGCGGGTGGCCATGGACAACGCCGTCGTGCCGTGGCTGGTCGCGGGAGTCCTGGCCTGGTACCTCCTGTGCTGGTTCGTGCTCCCCATCTGGGCCCGCGTCCGCTACACCGCGGCGGACTGAGCAGCCGGGCCGTCTCAGAAGGCGGGTGTGGCCGTCGTCGTGTCGGCGCAGCCCAGGACCACGCCCGCCAGATCGCCCCGCTCGGCCAGCAGCGCGCGTTGGACGCGGGCACCGTTGCCCCGTTCCAGGAGGGTGGCGATCTCCGCGTTCACCCGTTCCTCGTCGCCGTGGTCGACGAGCGCCGGGCGGACGTACTCCTGGAGGGCCCGTACGGCGGCGGCGGGAGGGGTCTCCCGCATCGTCAGGGGGTGCAGCAGCGGTCCGTCCAGCCCCGACCGTCCGGCCCGCCAGCCGGCCAGTCGCAGCAGGCCGGTATCGATCCGGGGCGGCGGTTCCCCGGCCCGCCAGGCCCGGGCGGCCGTTTCCACCAGCGCGCGGACGAGGGCGGCCAGCAGCACCGTGGTCCCCGCCTCCAGACAGACGTCCGCGACCCGGACCTCCACCGTGGGGTAGACGGCCGACAGGCGGGCGTCGAAGTAGATCATCCTCTCGTCGTGCAGCACTCCGGTGTCCACCATCGTGCGGACCTGCTCGTGGTAGCGGTCGGCGGACCCGAAGACGTCCACGGGCCCGGCCGAGGGCAGGCGGTTCCAGACGCGGCTCCGGTAGCTTCCGTACCCGCTGTCCGTGCCCTGCCAGAAGGGTGAGTTCGCGCTCATCGCGATCAGTACGGCGAGCCAGGGGCGGATCCTGTCCAGGACGGCCACGCCCTCCTCGTCCGACTCGACCGCGACGTGGACGTGGCATCCGCAGGTCAGCTGCTCCTGCGCGGTCAGACCGAACTGCTCGGCGATCCACTCGTACCGCTGCCCGGTGCTGCGCGAGGGCCGAACGGGCAGGGGCGAGGTGCCCAGGGCCGCCACGAGGGCTCCGGCGGACGCCGCGTGCCGTGCCGCCTCCGTGCGCCAGCGGACGATCTCCTCCTGGAGCTCGCCCATCTCCGTCACAGGCCTGGTGCCGAACTCCACCTGCTCCCTCTGGAGCTCCTTCTCGAAGACGTGCTCCTTCGCTCCCCCGCCCCTGGAACACTCCCCCGTGCAGTGGTCGGCCGCCGCCAGGACCGCGCCCGACACGGCCAGCGGCTCACCGGTGGCAGCGTCCACCAGCAACAGCTCTTCTTCCACGCCCACGCTTCGCATCCGCCGCCGCCCATCGCTCCCGGGTTCAGATCGATACAGGTGGCCGCGTTCGAGGTGAGCGCCCCGATGCCGCACGCACCCGCGGAAACCTTGCCGTCTCACGTTCACACGTATCGCGGCTCCATGCATCCGCCGTCACGGACGGTACCGCCGTGAACATGCCGAGGTCCCGCACCCGGAACGGGTGCGGGACCTCGGCACGGAGGCTGGTGCGCGGTCAGCGCTTGAAGACGTCCTTCATCTTCTCCTTGGCCTGACGGGCGTCGCCCTTGGCCTTTTCCGCCCTGCCTTCCGTGGTCAGGCGTTCATTGCCGACCGCGCGTCCTGCGGTCTCCTTGAGCTTTCCCTTGGCCTGTTCGGCCTTGGCGCGGCTCTTCTCCTTGTCCGACACAGTTGATCACTCCCTGGTCAATCGGAACGAAAATGGGGACTGCGTACGTCTTTCATCCGACCGGAATTCCGGTGGTCGAATTCCGAGCCTCGGCGTCCCTCTTGCGGCGCAGGGCCGACCGGTCAGTCAGTAGTAGTGGCGGCGGCCGCCGACCGCGTGCCCGACCGAGCCCAGGATCCACAGCACCGCACCGACCACGAGCAGGATGATCCCGATGGTCCACAGGATGGAGATCCCGGTGAGAAATCCGACGAGCAGCAGAATAAGCCCGACAACAATCATGATTTCCTCGTTCCCGCTTCGGAATTCGACGGACCATTGGGATCCGCCGGGGCGTCTGGTAGGGCGTCTACCCTCGAAATCCATCTCTACCGTCCAGGCCCGATGTTTTTCGGCAACGGAGAAAACATGCACGCCGCGGCCCTGCTCCTCAGCCGCGGTGGCTGCCGACCGGGCCTTCGCCGGGCAGCCAGGTGATGCCGTAGTAGCTGCCGACCTCCTCCCGGTAGCCGGAGTCCCGCAGGTGCTTGTCCCGGTGGAACTCGGGGGCGTTCTTGATCCGCTCCTTGTCGGCGTTCACGTAGACGGTCTCCTGTTCCAGGTCTATCCGGGACACGGTGCTCGCCGGGAGGAGGACCTCCTTGCCGAAGATCCACACACCGGTGTCGACGACCAGGTAGGCGTCGCCCACGTCATAGGAGTGCTTGTCGACCTTCCCGATGTGACCGTCGGTCGCCTCGACCCTGTACCCGGTGAGATCGGCCCAGGTCAGGTGGCCCGATGCCGGCCGGAAGCTCCACACATGCTCAGTCACGCGAAACAACTCCTCCCGGTAGGGGTGACCCGCCGCGCGCGTTCCCGGCCGACCGAACGGCCACGGACCGCTTCGCGACACGCCGGACCGCCGTCGCGGGGCCCCGCGTGTTGACGCGGCTGCCCGCCCTGCCGCCGGCCAAACACCGGCACGGGCCGCGCGAGGACCACCGCACGGCCGAAGGGGGACATCGCCCGGTTCGAACCGCGCCTCGCGGCCCAGCGCCGCCGCCCGGTCTACGGTGGAAGGGTCCCGCCCCCGTCAACGGCAGATGAGGCTGACAGCTGTGTCGACTTCGAGCCACGAGATCTTCGGTTCCCCGTGCTGGGTGAGTCTGCTGGCCCGGGATCTCGAAGCCACACAGCGGTTCTACGCCGGGGTGCTCGGCTGGGACTTCCGCCCCACCCACCTCGGCGGCGGCATCATGGTCGCCTTCCGCGACGGAGCCCCCGTGGCGGGCATCGGCGCACTGGCCGGGAGCACGGGCGCGCCGGTGCTGTGGACGCCGTACTTCGCCGTCGAGGATGCCGACGTGACCGCTGCCCGGGTCGTGGAACGGGGCGCCACGATGGCGGTCGGCCCCGTGGCCTTCGGCACCGGCCGCATCGCCCTGGCGGCGGATCCCGCCGGGGCGGTCTTCGGCTTCTGGCAGGGCGAGGTGCTCCCCGACTGGTCGGTCGGCCGTGGCAGTGCACCGGCCTGGCTGGAACTGCGGACGCGGGACGCGTTCGCGGCCGCCATCTTCTACGGGGAGGTCCTCGACTGGGCCGGCTCCCGCCCCGGCTGCTGCGCCGTCTCCTACGAGCACGCCCATGTCGTCCTGCGCCACGGGCGCGACACCGTGGCCCGCATCAGCGGCGGCGCGCTCGAAGAGGCACCGGACCCCGAGGTCCGGCCGCGATGGCACGTCCACTTCCGCGTGCCCGACCTGGAGACGGTGGTCGAGGCCGCGATCCGGCTGGGCGGCAGGACCGCATCGCCCGTGCAGACGTCCAGCACGAGCCGGTGGGTCGTCCTCGCCGATCCCGAGGGAGCGCTCTTCACCGTGGTGACACCCCGGGATCAGCTGTCCTGAACCGGCCGGCAGGGCCGGAGGCCGCGCCAATGGATTCGCCGACGCGAGAGCCCTATCGTGGGAGCGACACCTGGAGCGGCCATGCTAGTCACCTCCTCCCCGGCCCCTCGCTCCCGGTCACGGAACAGCCTCGACGACTCTTCCGAGCGTGACCCGGCGAAATGATCGGATCGGGTGGATCCGGTCGGCTGTCGCCCGTCGGACGGATACGCAGCGCGATACGCCGCGCGCGGGCCGGACGCCACTGGGGGCGCGTCCGGGACGTCGAGCTGTGGCAGCGCTCGCTCGGATTCTCCGCGCTGGGGTTCCTGACGCTGGTGCCGCTGCTGATCGTCGTGTCCGCGGCGGACACCGCCACCGGGCAGGGGTTCGCGCAATGGCTGGGAGACGGGCTCGGCGTGTCGCCGGCCGCCAGGGCGGAGATCGACCGGCTCTTCGCCCTGCCCGGCCAGGCATGGCGGACCACGACTGCCTTCGGCCTCGCCGTGCTCACCGTGTTCGGCCTGTCCTTCGGAACCATGCTGCAGAGCGGCTACGAAAGGATCTGGGACCTGCCCCCGGCTCGCTGGTGGGCCAGGTGGCGCCATGTGGTCTGGCTCGGCGTGCTGATCGGGGTCCTGTACCTGTCGGCCATCACACCGCCCTGGCGTGATTCACCGGCCCGCGGTTTCGTGACGGTGGCGATCGGCACCCTGTTCTTCTGGTGGTCCCAGCGGCTGCTGCTCGGCGGCCGGGTGGCGTGGACCGCTCTGCTTCCCGGGGCGGTCGCCACCATGATCGCGCTGCTCGGGCTGCGGATCTTCTCCCGGCTGGTCTTCTCACCGCTGATCGCTTCCAGTGCTGTCACGTACGGGCCTTTCGGGACCGTCCTCGTCATCCAGACCTGGCTCGTCGGCATCGGTGTCGTCGTCTTCGGCGGCGCACTGGCCGGCCGCCTGCTCCACGACGAACTGCCCCGCCGGTCCGGCCCTCCTCGGCCCGGGTAGGCGAGTGCGCGGGACGGGTGCCGACGGCCATGAGATCCGCCTGTACGACTGCAACGGGTTCGCGGGGCAGTGTCGGCCCCTGATTGCCAAGAGGCTTGCCACCGGGGCGACTTCGGCGAACGCGCTCGGCTCGACCGGTGGCGCGAGTGCCGACGGCTTTGTCGTACCGCCCTGTTACGGTGCACACGAACGAGCGCCGGACCCTGGCCGCACCCAAGTAATTGCAGCCCACACCTACATGACGGGCCGTGCAGGGCCGTGTACGGGACACGCGGCACGAGGGTGGGCAGAGGGTCGCGCATCCGCTGTTAGGGTGTCATGCGCCCATCAAATAGGGCCTCTCGCACACTGATATTTCAACGGGGTTGACGTGAAGCTTCGCCATGTCCGCGCGGTAGCCGTATTCGGTATCGCAATCTTCGCACTCACCGGAGCCCGTGGTTCCCACGGCGGCAGCTGCGGTGGCAGCAGCCACAGTTCCGGTTCGGGTTCCAGTGGTTCCAGCAGCTCCGGCGGCAGCCACGGCAGCGACACCACGAGCGGCAGCACCGGCAGCAGCCCGGGCGGTTCCTCGGTCACCGGTGGATCCAGCAACAACAAGGCCGAGCGCGACATCAGGATCGACGCGTGCAAGATGGACGCGTCGGGCAAGAACCTCGTCGCCAAGATCACCGTCACCAACAGCGGCTCGGTGGACTACACCTACAACATCACCATGAAGTTCCGCGGGAGCGCCGCCTCGGCGGCGACCCCCGCCCAGGCCAAGGTCGCCGCACTCACGGTCAAGGCGGGTGCGTCGAAGCAGGCCGAGGCGACCGCGCCGTACACCGGCAAGGGTGACGGCAGCGAGTACAAGGAGTGCGTCGTCGACAGCGCGTCGAAGAGCGTGCTCTGAGTCGAATCCGATCGAGCGGAGCCCCCTCTCCCGGTCAGGTGGAGCGGGGGCTCCGTCATGTCCGGACGCAGCCGGTCCGGCGGGCGGCGCGCATCACGGACTGACCCGGGCCCCGGCCCGGCCCCGGGCCCGGGCCCGCCGGGCACCCGCGCGGGTTCCGGTGGACGTCGCGGTCGGGCCGGAGTCGGCACGCACCCGGGCGGTCGCGCCGCGCCGCCGGTGGAGCAGCGCGTCGAGGGACAGCGCCGGCGCGCCGGCGAGGATCAGGGGGGTCCAGGCCAGCAGGTAGATCACGTCCGCGCCGAAGTAGTACGGGGTGGTCGACCAGCTCATGGTCAGCCACAGGCTGAGCGAGATCAGCGCCCCGCCGAGAGCCGCGATCCTGGTCAGCAGGCCGACCAGGGCGCCCAGTCCGACGGCCAGCTCGCCGAGGGCGATCGCGATGCCGAAGGCGACCGGCCGGGTCAGGGAGAGGTCGATCAGCGCGGGCACGCCCGCGGCGTCCCGCACCGCCTCCATCTGCTGGCCGATCGAACCGTCTCCGGTGGCGGACAGGAATGCCGGATCGGTCAGCTTGTCCAGACCGGCGTAGACGAAGGTGACGCCGAGAAAGAGGCGCAGCGGCAGGAGTGCGTACTCGGAGGCTCTCGCGCGGAGGCCGGCGGAAGGCGTGTTCATGCCCCTCACACGAGGGCTCCCGCCATCCGGTTCGACCCGGGAGCCCCCTCTTCACGGCCACGGGACACCTCCTTGCGCGTCCGGATCACGAGGGGTGTCGGATGAAGTGGATGGTGCTAGCGTTATTGGCACCATGTTGCTGAGGCTGAACATCGCGGACAACCGCCCCCTGCACGAGCAGGTGGCCGGGGCCGTTCGGCGTGCGATCGCCGAGGGGGAATGCGGGCCGGGTGACCGGTTGCCGTCGGCGCGGGAGTTGTCGCAGGCGCTGGGCGTCAACGTCAACACCGTCCTACGGGGGCTGCGCGCGCTGCGCGACGAGGGGCTGCTGGAGTTCCGGCGCGGCCGCGGGGTGACCGTGGCCGGCGGGGCGGACGGGCGGTCGGCGTTGCTGGAGCGGGTGCGGGAACTGGTGGCCGACGGCGCGCGCCTGGGATACGGCAGGGCCGATCTCATAGAAATGATCAAGGAGGCGCAGTGAGTGGGTACGAGGACCGCGGGGACCGTGGGCCGAATGGCTTAGCGGGGTCGAGGAGCGGGCCCGTGTGGGGGATGGCCGCCTGGGCGGCCGGGATCCTCGCGCTGCTGGCGCTGGTGCCGCTGGCGGCGCGCAGGGGGTTCGAGGACCTGCTGGCGACGCACTGGAACGCGTCCGGGGAGCCGGACGGTGCGCATCCGCTCTGGGCGGTCGTACTGGTACCGGCCGCGATCTGGGCCGTGCTCGTCACGGGTGCGGTGTTCTGGCGGGCGGCCCGCCGGTGGCGCGGGGCGGTGCTGGTGTCGTGCGGGGTGCTGCTGGCCGGGGCGCAGGTCTCGATCGTGCGGGCGAACCTCTCCCATGCGGACTGGCACGAAGCGGACCCGGTCACCGTCGGGGCCGTGAGCACGGTCGTGGCGGCGGGCGCGGCCGGGCTGGTGGGGGTGCTGGCGAGCGGTCGCCGCGCGTCCACCGCCTCCCGCGGGCAGGGCCCTCGGATGGACATTCCCGCAGGTGAGCGCCGCGTGTGGCTCGCCTCCGCGGAGAACCGGTGGCTGTACCTCCTCGCGGCCGTCCCCGGGGTGGGCGCGCCGGCCGCACAGCTTGTGGAGTTCGGCGACCGGACGGCGCCGATGTGGCTGCTGACCGTGCCGTTCGTGTTCGCCTCGGTGTCGGTGCTGGCCTGCGCCTCGGTACGGGTACGGGTCACGGAGCGCGGCATGGACGTGGCGTTCGGGCCCCTCGGGTGGCCGGTGCGGCGCTGGGACGCGGCGGACATCGAGTGGGCGCGGGCCGAGAACCGCAGGCCGGCGCAGGTCGGCGGCTGGGGCTACCGGCTCAGCGGGCTGGGCACGACGGTGATGCTGCGCAGCGGCGCGTGCCTGGTGATCCGGGCCAGGGGCAAGAACTTCGCGGTCAGCGTGGACGACGCCGAGCGGGGGGCGGCCCTGCTGAACTCCCTGGCCGGGGCGCACACCGAGCAGCCCTGAACCCGGCCGCTCAACTCCGGCGCCCGGTCGGCCCGTACAGCCTGAGCTCGGCCCGCTCCTCCGCCGGCAGATCCGCGACGACGGCCTCCAGCTCCTCCCGCAGGCCGGGAAGCAGCGCCCAGGCGGACTCGGCTCGGCCCAGAACGGCGTGCAACAGGTCCCCCGGGGAGGTCGGGGAGACGGGGGCCGGGCGGACCGGATCCTTCCGCCCGGCCTCACCCGGCCACGGCCGGGCTGCGGCCGGGCTGCGGCCGGGCTGCGGCCGGGCTGTGGGTCAGTGGAACAGCATCGACGCGTCCCCGGCCGGGGTGGTGACCGATCCCGGGCACAGGAAGCTGCCCGAGGTCTTGGTGGCCGTGAAGGCCCGGTTGATGTACTTCCGGCTCGTCGCGTCGCGGTCCCACACGATGCCGGTCGCCTTGTAACGGCAGGAGATGAAGCTCTGCTTGCCGGTGATGTCGATCAGATCGGTGCGCGCCGTGTCGGCGGCGTCGTCGAAGGTGAAGGCGGGGTTGTTGTTGAGCGTGGCGGCGATGCCCCCGCCGCAGGCCAGGTTTCCGCCCGGTGCGTTGATCGTCGTGCGGTCGACGGTGAGGGCGTTCGGGGGAACGGCGCCGGTGCTCGCATTGGTCCAGCTGCAGCTGTTGCCGGCGACCACCATCACGCCGTCGACCTTCTGGTCCGCGGCCGAGGCGCCGGTGCTGTGCGCGAGGGCTGTGCCGGTGCCGGTGAACGCCGCCGCGACGACCAGCGTCGCGATGCCGGCGAGACGGGAGATACGGATGCCGTGCGTGATGTGCCTCATGGTTCGCTCCTCCATGCCACGTACTGGTGGGGGTGGGCGAGGCGTGGGGCCTCACAGAGTGTGCGGAGTGCGTGCCGGGAGAGTCCCACAGGGACCTTCAATTGTCAGGAGCATGCCACTCCCCCGTCCGGAAATGGCCGAAAGCGGCGACCCGGCGACCGCGCCGAGGCGGACCAGGTGGACGAGAGCACCATCGGCAACGTGCAACGGCACGGCTGGCACGTGGGGCAATCAGCGGCTACAACGCCACGCGGCCGGCCCCGGGCCCGGACAACCTCTTCCGGGCCGCGGCCCGGGAAGCGGCCCTGCGGGGGATGCTGGTCTCCAGCCACTTCGACCTGTTCCCCGAGTGGATCGGCAAGGCCGCCGGGTGGCTGGCCGACGGGATCGAGCGGGCGGCCGACGCCTCCTCGGCGTGCTGAGCGGCGCCAACACCGGGAAGATGCTGGTCCGGCTGGGCACGGACCGCTGAGCGCCGCCGCCCGGGGCGTACCGGAGGCGGTTCAGACGCGGTGCGCGACCGTGGAGGGGACTCGGCCCTCGGTGCGCACCAGCAGGAGGGCGATGTCGTCGGGGCGGGGGCCGTCGCGGTGGGCGTGGTCGATGAGTTCGTCCGCCAGCTTCCCGAGCGGGTGGTGCTCGGGGGCCTCCCCGATCAGGCCCGCGACCGCTCCGATGGCGTCCTCGATGTCCCGGCCGGGGGCTTCGACCAGCCCGTCGGTGTAGAGGGCGAGGAGGGCTCCGGGCCCGAAGGGGATCTCGACGGCGGTGTACGGGGCCCCGGGCTCGATGCCCAGGAGGAGGCCGGCCGGCAGGTTCAGCATCTCGGTCTTCCCGCCTGGGTGGCGCAGCAGGGGCGGCGGGTGGCCGGCGGAGGCCAGGCGGACCGTGTGGCGGGCGAGGTCGATATGGGCGTACAGGCAGCTGGTGAACAGTCCGGGTTCGAGGTCGGTCAGGAGCCGGTTGGTGCGGGCGAGGACCTCTTCCGGGGGTGCGCCGGCGCCCGCGTGGACGGCGGTGCGGACCTGTCCCATGAGGGCGGCGGCGTTCACGTTGTGCCCTTGGACGTCGCCGATGGCGGCCGCGACGGTGGTGTCGTCGATGCGGATGAGGTCGTAGAAGTCGCCACCGATCTCGAGGCCGTAAGCGGCCGGGAGGTAGCGGGCGGCCACGTCGAGGCGGGGGACGCGGGGCAGGTTGTGGGGCAGGAGGCCGGTCTGCAGGCTGCGGGCGAGCTGGTGGGTGGCGTCGTAGAGGCGGGCGCGGTCCAGGGCCTGCGCGATGAGCCCGGCGATCGAAGTCAGGACGGCGCGCTCGCCGGGAGCGAAGACCCGGGGGTGCCGGTAGGCGAGGACGAGGGAGCCGATGGGGCGGTTGGAGGCGATCAGGGGCAGGAACGCCCAGGCGGCCATGCCCTCCTCGACCACCGCGTCGGGGTGCGCGGCCAGGAGCTCGCCCACGTCGCCGAAGAACAGCGGGGTGGAGGTGTGCAGGATGTGGGTGATGGCGGTGTCGGCCGAGACGGGGGTGCCGTCGAGCTCCGCCAGGTGATCGGCGGAGTATCCGCGGTGGCCGACGATCCGCACCCGGCCGTCCTGCTCGGCCAGCAGGGCCAGGGCGTGGGCTCCCATCGAGGGAACGATCTGGTCGGCGGCCTTCTCGACGACGTCCTGCGCGTGGGCGGCCTCGGTGAGGGTGGCTGCCAGCAGCATGAGCGGGTAGAGCGCGGCGGCCCGGCTGGGTGCGGACTGCTCGGGGTCCGGCTGCGGAAGGGGAGCCGGTGGGCCGGCCCGGTCACCGACCGTGGTGATGCGGACACTGATGCCCGTGTTGTCCGGGTAGAGGTCGAAGCACAGCTGCTGCCCGGTGGGGCGCTCGGCGGTGAAGCTCCGGGGCAGCCTGCTCATCGCGGTGGCCCGGTAGTGGTTCTCGATGGCGGGCGTGTCCATCCACGGAAGGGCCTCCCAGGGCAGGGCTCCGAGCAGGCCGGACACGGGCGCGCCGAGCAGGTCGGCCGCCTCCTGGGTGATGAAGGTGATGGTGCCGTTCAGGTCGAGCGCGCAGTTTCCTCCGGGGAGGCGCCGGACGAAGGCCATGATGGCCGCGGCCTCGGCGGGCCCCGGCGTGGGCGAGGGGAGCGGTCGCAGGATGACCGGATGCGGGGCCGGCCGCAGCGGCACGCCCTCGTCGGCGGCCGCCAGCAGGATGCGCGCCAGGAGGCCGCGGGCCGAATCCAGGGCCTTGCGCTCCCGCTCGTCGAGCTCGGGCCCGTGCGAGCCCGGCCACAGGAACACCAGGCCGGCCCCGGTGAGCTCGGGGGCCCGGCCGCCGGCTTCCCCCGCCAGGGGGACGGCGGCAAGGGCGAAGTCGTACGGGAGGACGAGACCGAGGCGCGGATAGCGCCGGGCCGTGTCCTCCTGGCCGCCGAGCCAGACGAGCCGGCCCTCACGGACCGCGTCCGCCACCGGAATGGGGTCGTCCAGGGCGACGCGGGACCAGGGCGCCGCGAACTCCCGGGAGAGCCCGTAGGTCAGCATCAGGTGCAGTACGCGCCGGGTGGGGTCGGGGTCGGGCAGGTAGAGCATGCCGATGGACGCTCCCGCGTCGGCACAGGCCCCGACCAGTGCCTCTCTCAGCGCACGCCGGCCGGCCCGCTGATCACGCCCCGGAACCTTTCGCACCTGACCATGGTCTCTCCATATCCCCCCTCCCGTCGGACCCGCCCGTCCCGGCGAGCCCGTACCGGCCGGCCGCGGCCCCGGCCGGGGCCTCAGGGCGGTCCCGGGGGCCCCAGGTCGGGGTGGTCCCTGAGCAGGCCGGGCGGAGCGGCCTGGCGCCAGGAATCGACGACGATGGCACGGAGCTCGTCGGTGTCGTCGAGGGCCGCGAGGCGCGCCCGTACCCAGGCGAAGGACGCCTCGTGGTCCGCGACCCAGAACTTCTCCGGCTCGGCGCGGACCAGCTCGTCGCGTTCCTCCTTGGGACAGCGGACGGCCAGCGACGTCTCGTCGTCGGGCAGGGTCAGGAACATCTTCCCGGCGACCCGGAAGGTGGGCATGGCCCAGGCTTCCTTCTCGGTCGTCTCCGGGAGGGCGAGGGCGATTTCACGGACTTCGTCGGACGTGCTCACACCCCGACCGTACGACAGGCCACTGACATCGGGGTTCGGCACGGACGCACGGACCGCGCGGGCGTAGGCTTCGGTCGGCACGGACGCATCGGGGGGCGGGGTATGACGGCGGAGACGGCACAGCGGTGGGTTTCGACCCTCGATTCGGTCGTGGTGTACGCGCAGGGCGCGCTCTGCCGCCGGCTGGTCCGGGGCAGCGTGCCGGCGGACGGCCGGGTACGGGTGACGGGGCTGCCCCGCTCGCTCGACCCGGGCTCGCTGCGGGCGGGTGTGCTGGGCGTCCCCGGGGTGCGCGTGACCGAGGCCCGGGTGGAGGTCGAGGCCGCCCCGCGCGGCGCCGGCGCGCCCGATGCCCTGCGGCTCGAGGTCGAACGGCTGCGCGAGGAGTACGCGGCGGCGCAGGGCCGCCGGGACCGGCAACGGGTGCTGATCGACGAGGTCGCGGCCCTGCGACCGGTACCCCCGGCCCCTGACCCCGAGGCCCCGCACCGCCGCACCCCGGTCGGCGCGTGGCTGGAGCTCGCCGACTTCACCGAAGGGCGGCTGACGGAGCTGCACGCCCGTCTCGTCGAGCTGGAGGACGCACTGCGCGTCGTCGGGCACGAGCTCGGTGTCGCCGCGGACCAGCTCGCTCGGGCCTCCACCGACGTTCCGCAGGCGCACGTGGACACGACGGTCTCCGCGCTCCTGACCCTCGACACCGCGGGTGCCTCGGAGGGCGGTGCCGGGGAGGTCGAGCTGGAGCTGGAGTACGGGGTTCCGGGAGCCGTCTGGGTGCCTGCGTACCGGCTCACGCACCGTCAGGGCGACGGCGACGGCCGTCTGGTGCTGCGCGCCTCGGTCGCGCAGCGCACCGGCGAGGACTGGACCGGTGTGCGCATCGCGCTGGCCACCGCCGACCTCCGGCGCCGCACCGACCTGCCGAAGCTCCGTTCGGTCCGGATCGGGCGCCGGCAGCCCGCCCCCGCGCCGTCCGGCTGGCGCGAGCCTCCGGCGGGTCTCGCCGACCTGTTCACCGGCTACGAGGCGGCCGGCCCGCGCCGCCCGGCCCCGGCCGTGCTGCCCCCTGGCGTGCTGCCACCGGCCGTCAGGGTCGGCGCCGCGTCCGGTCCCGTGCCGCCGCCCCCTCCGCCGCCACCCGCCCCGGCAGCCGCGGCCCCGCCCGCGCCGCAGGGCTACGGCGCGCTCCCGGTGCCCGGTGGCGCGTACGACGCCTCCTCGGACGGCTTCGCCGCTGCGATGCCCGCTCTCGCCCAGCCGCCGGCCCGCCCGCGGCCGGCCGGCAGGCCGCGGGGCGGCGGCGGCACGGCCTTCGGCGGGGCTCCCGCCCCCGCGGCTCCCGCGGCCCCCGGGCGGGCCGCTCCCCCGGCGCCCGCGCCGGTCCCGGCGCCGGAACCGGTGGCCG
The DNA here is from genome assembly GCF_054353315.1 of Streptomyces sp. NC-S4. Taxonomy (NCBI): domain Bacteria; kingdom Bacillati; phylum Actinomycetota; class Actinomycetes; order Kitasatosporales; family Streptomycetaceae; genus Streptomyces; species Streptomyces sp. NC-S4. The sequence goes on from NZ_CM135937.1 coordinate 277,868, forward strand.
GTCCGCCGCGGCCGAGCGGCGCCGAGCTCGACTACGCCGCCCTCGTCCTGTGCGGCCCCGACGAGCCGGGCGGTCGCCGGGGCCGGCTGTTCGCCGACTCCCCCGCCGACCCGGTGGCGGCCGAACACCGCCGCCGCGCCGAGGCGGTGGGCGGGCTGCCGCTGCCCGGGCACGCCGTGCGGCCCCGTGAGTCGGCGGGTTCCTTCGACCACCGCTTCGACGCCGCCGCCCGCGCCGACATTCCGTCGGACGGCACCTGGCACACCGTCACCGTCGGCGAGATCCCTGTCGGTCTGCGCACCGAGTACGTGTGCGTGCCGTCCGTGGAGCAGACCGTGTACGCCACGCTGGTGCTCTCCAACGCCACCGACCAGGCGCTGCTGGCCGGCCCGGTGGAGGTCACCGTCGGTGAGGACTTCCTGCTGACCGCCGCCCTGCCCACGCTCGCCCCCGGTGGGGTCCGCCGGGTGGGCCTCGGACCCGCCGAGGGCGTCCGGGTCACCCGCCGTACGAACCTGCGCGAGTCGACCGCGGGCCTGCGCAACAACATCACGGTGCTCGACCACCAGGTCCACGTGGAACTGGCCAACCGGCTCGCCGGTCCGGTCACCGTCGAGGTCCACGAGCGGGTGCCCGTCACCTCCGATCCGGACGTCCGGATCGAGGAGCGCGCCGACTGGACGGCGCCCGAGGCCGGCGCCGGGCCGGAACACCACGCCCCGGGCACCCGCGTCTGGCGGGTGGACCTGCCCGCCGGGGGGACCACCGCCCTCGACGGCGGCTACGAGATCCGCATCCCGGCCGGCAAGGCCCTGGTCGGCGGCAACCGCAGGAGCTGACACCCATCATGTCCACGGCCCCGAAGCCGATCGCCCTTCCCGTCACCGCCGTCACCTGCCTGGAGGACCGCGCCCACGTCGAGCGCGCCGCCGTACTGGACCTGGAGACGGGGGTCCAGCGGCTGCGGCTCGGTCCGGTCAGCGCGCTGGCCGTCGACCGCACCCTGCACGCCGAGCTGGCCGCCGAACACCGGGCCACCGTGCTCGACGTGCGGATCGTCCGTAGCTGGGAGCCGCGCGGACCGCTGCCGTCCGCCGACGAGGACTCCGCGCTGCGCCTGCGCGTACACGTCCTCGAAGAGGAGCAGCTCGCCCTGGGGCAGCGGCGTGACCGGCTGCACGCCCGTCTCGACCTGCTCGGCCGCCTCGCCGCCGATCTGCTGCGGGAGATCGGGGAGGGCGCCGGCTCCGGGGAGACCGACGGGCCCCGCTGGGCCCTGGAGATGGACCGGGTGGACGGCGAGCGCGATACGTACGGTGAGCAACTGCGTTCCGTCGACGCCCGGTTGACCGCCCTCGCCGTCGAGCTCGCAGAGACCCGGCAGGCCCTGGACCGCTCCGAGACCGAGCCCGCCGAGCTGGTGGGCCACATCGAGCTGACCGTGGACAGCGCGGCCGCCGGTCCGGTGCGGCTGCGTCTGAGCCACCTCACCCCGTGCGCGCTGTGGCGGCCCGCCTACCGGGCCGTTCTGGACGGGGACTCGCTGACGCTGGAGACCGATGCGATGGTCTGGCAGCGCACCGGCGAGGACTGGTCGGACGTACGGCTGACCCTGTCGACGGCCCGGTCGGCACTGGCGACCGAGCCGCCGCGGCTGGACGAGGACCGGCTCGCACTGGGCGACCGTACGGCGGCGGAGCGCCGCACGGTCGACGTCGAACTGCGCGAGGAGGAGATCGGGGACCTCGGTCCGGCGGCTGCGGTGCTCGGCCTGCCCGGTGTGGACGACGGGGGCGAGGCGCGGGTCCTGCACTCCCCCGTACCGGTCTCCGTACGCGGGGACGGCCGCGCCCACCGGGTGCCGCTCTCCGCCTTCCGTACGGCCGCGAGCAGCGAGTACGCCTGCTCCCCCGAGCTGTCCCCGCTGGTCACCCGGGTGGTGTCCTTCGACAACCGGTCCGGTCACGCACTGCTGGCGGGTCCCGTGGACCTGGTCCGCGGCAGCGGGTTCAGCGGCCGCGGCACGCTGGGCTTCACCGCCCCGGGCGCCCCGGTCGAGCTGGCTTTCGGCAGCTGCGACGACCACCGGGTGGTCCGGTCCGCCGAGGAGTCCCGGGACTCGGCCGGATTCACCCAGCGGACGGTGGTCACGCGCACGGTCCGGCTGCACCTGTCCCGGTTCTCCGCCCCCGGGGACAGTGGTGAACGGGTGGTCGTCGTCCGGGAGCGGATCCCGGTCTCCGAGGTCTCGGCGGTGGAGGTGCGCCTGCGCAAGGAGGCCTGCTCGCCGGCGCCGGACTCGGTCGATCCCGAAGGCATCGCCCGCTGGGACGTCCCGCTGGCCCCGGGCGGCCGGCGGACGGTCACACTGGTCTACGAGCTGTCGGCGAGCGCCAAGGTCACCGGGCTGTGAGCGGAGCGACGCCGGTGCCCGACGGCCACCCCGGACGGCTGTGGGCGGCCACGACGGCGTGCTGAACCACCGCTTCCACGCGGTGAGCGGGATCGACCGGTTCTTCTTCCGGGTCTGACGCGGTTCAGCGCGGCACGAGGCGGTCGACCTCGGCGGCGAAGAGCAGGGCCGGATCGAGGCCCATGCCGGTGAAGTGGCCCGCCAGTTCGAGGGACAGCACTCCGTGCAGCCGGCTCCAGAAGGTCAGGGCCAGGTGCAGCGCCGACGGCGGGGCGTCCGGACGGCTGCCCGCCCATGTGCGGTGCGCGGCCAGGTGGTCCTCGAAGGCGTGCGGCGCCGCGTCCGGCGCCGCGTCCGGGGCGGCCTCGGCGCAGGCGTCCAGCAGGACCGACATCAGTTCCGAGGCGATCCCGGTGATGTCCGGCGGCGCGTGGTAGCCGGGCACCGGGGTGCCGTAGACCAGGAAGTAGCGGTGCGGGTCCGCCAGGGCCCAGTGGCGCAGCACCTGCGCCAGCCCGGCGAGTCCGGGCCGGCCCGCTCCCCCGTCGGCAGCGGCGGCGATGAAGGCGTCGGCGAGGCTGCGGTAGGCGTCGCGGACGAGTTCGGTGATCAGCTCGTCGCGGTTGGCGAAGTACCGGTACAGCGCCGGTCCGCTCATGCCCATCTGCTTGGCGATCGCGTTGAGGGAGAGCGCCGAGGCGCCGGAGCCGGCGATCTGCTGCCAGGCCTTCTCCTTGACCTCGTCACGCACCTGCTGCCGGTACCGCTCCCGGGGGGTCGTCGTGCTGCCCGTCATCCCTGCCGCCTCTCGCCGCTCGCCCTTCACCGTCTGACGAGTTAGAGGCTATCACCATCGTCACACCCACTTCCGATCGAGCGGAGCGATCCCTTGACATCGACGAGATAGCCAATCACTCTGGTTACGGCTTCTAACAAACACGACAAGCAGAAACTCACTGGAGGTCATGATGACGAACACCGTCGAGCGGATCGAGGTCGTACTACCGGGCAAGGTCGAGCCGGAGGGCCTGCAGTTCCACCGCGGTCCCGTCCCGGTACCGGCGGCCGGCCAGGTGGTCGTCGCCATGGAGGCGACGGGCGTGTCCTTCGCCGAGCAGCAGATGCGGCGCGGCCGGTACTACGACCAGCCGCCGTACCCCTTCGTCCCCGGGTACGACCTGGTCGGCACGGTGCTGGCCGTGGGTGAGGGTGTCGGTGACGCGCTGCTCGGCAAGCGGGTCGCCGCCCTGACCAAGACCGGCGGCTGGGCGAGCCACGTCGCGCTCACCGCCGCCGACGTGGTGGAGGTGCCCGAGGGCGTCAGCCCGGTGGACGCGGAGACCGCGGTGGTCAACGGCATCACCGCCTGGCAGATGCTCCACCGCAAGGCCCGGGTGCGTGCCGGCCAGACCGTCCTGGTCCACGGCGCCAACGGCGGTGTCGGCTCGATCCTGGTCCAGCTGGCACTGACCGCGGGCGCCCATGTGATCGGCACAGCCTCCACCCGCCACCACGACGCGCTGCTCGCGCTCGGGGTGACGCCCGTCGACTACCGCTCCGGCAACGTCCCCGCACGGGTACGGGCCCTGGCGCCCGGCGGAGTGGACGCGGTGTTCGACCACGTGGGCGGCGACGGCATCGTCGACTCCTGGCGGCTGCTGGCCCCCGGCGGCACGCTCGTCTCCTACGGCAGCGCCGCCACCCGTGACGACCAGGGCTCCGGCTCGTGGCCGGTGCTCAGGCTGCTCGGCCGGGTGTGGGTGTGGAACGCGCTGCCCAACGGCCGCCGCGCGTACTTCTTCAACGTGTGGGCCGGCCGCGCCTACGCCAAGGACCGCTTCCGGGCGCGCCTGCGCTCCGACCTCACCCAGGTGTTCACCGCCCTCCAGCACGGCGAGATCACCGCCAAGGTCGCGGCGCAGATCCCGCTGGCGCGCGCCGCCGAGGCGATGCGCCTCGCCGAGTCCGGCACGGTCGCCGGGAAGGTCGTCCTCGTCCCGTGACCCGGCCGCCGGGCACTTCAGGAGAAGGGCTGCCGGTCCGGCTGGCAGACCGTGCCGGGCGGCGGGAGCGTGCCGTCGATGAAGTAGCGGCTCTCGTAGGTGTTGATGCAGGTGCTGGAGTTGTTGAAGAGTGCGGTGTGGCCGTACCCGTTGTTCGTGAGCAGCCGGGCGTCGGCCAGTTCCTCGGCCATGGCCTGGGCGTCCGAGTGGGGTGTGGAGGGGTCGTACGTCGTACCGACCACCAGGACGGGGTTCGCCGTGGGCGCGTTCCACGGACCGTCGTACCGGTTGGCGGACCGGGCCGGCCAGGTGGCGCAGGGTTCGCCGGACCAGGTCCAGTAGCGTCCGGCGTCTCCGGCGCGCTTGGCGCTGTCCTCCTCCAGACCGTGGTAGACGGCCGGGTCGCGCGGGTTGGGGCTGTCGCCGCACCACACGGCTGCCGCCTGTTCCTCCCCCAGGTACGGGTTCGGGTTCGCGACCGGGGGCGGGGGCGGGTACTGGGCCGGCTTCGGGGTGCGGCCCTGCCAGAGCTCCTGGAGCCGGGCGGCGAGGGCGGTCCAGCCGGGGTGGACGATGTAGAGGCTGCTGACCGCGTCGGCAACGGTGGCGGCGTACGTCCACGGGCCCACCGGGTGCTCGCGCAGGCGGCCCATCAGCTGGTCGAACTTGTCGCGGGTGGCTTGCGGACTGCCGGCCGAGAAGGCGCAGCGGGCGGTGGTGGCCGATCCGCAGAGTTCGAGGAACTTGTCGAGGGTCGCCGCGGCGGTGCGGTCCGAGCCCATGCGCAGGAGGGTCGTGGTCCGCGGTTCGCTCGTCGAGCCGTTGTTCGTCCACGCCAGCGGGTCGATGTTGCTGTCGAGGACCATGGCGCGGACCTTGTCCGGGAACAGGTTGGCGTAGGTGGCGCCGAGGACCGTGCCGTAGGAGACGCCGAGGTAGTTGAGCTGAGGCTCCCCCACCGCCCGGCGGAGCAGGTCGAGGTCCTGGGCGGTGTCGGCGGTCGACACGTGGCGCAGGAGGTCGGGGTCGCGCTTCTCGCAGCGGCGGCCCAGGTCCTCGTACGCGTCGATCCAGGTCGTGCGTTCCTTCTCGCCGACCGGGAAACCGACCGGCTTGCCCGCGCCCCAGGCCTGGGCCTCCTCGGGGCTGTCGAAGCAGTTCACCGCGGTGCTGTTGCCGATGCCCCTGGGGTCCCAGCTGATGATGTCGAACCGTTCGCGCAGGTCCTTCGGGAAGGAGTCGTAGTTCTGCGGCACCTGCACCGTCCCGGGGCCGCCGGGGCCACCGGGGTTGACGAACAGCGTGCCCAGGCGCTTCGCGGGGTCGCCCGCCTTCCGGCGGACGACGGCCAGGTCGATGGTGCGGCCGGACGGGGCAGCGTGGTCCAGCGGCACCTCGGCGGTGGCGCAGTCGTACGGGCTGCCGGGTTTGCAGGGGCTCCAGTCCAGCCGGGGGACGGTCTGCGACGGCGAGGGCGAGGGCGACGGCTCCGCCCGCGCCGCGGCGAGTTCCGGCGCGACGAGCATCGAGGAGCAGACCGCCGCCACGACGAGGGCGGCCGCGCACCGGTGGCGGCCGGACCTCGGCCGGGGTGCGGGTCGAGGTACAGGTACAGGTGCGGCTCCAGATGCGGCTCCAGGTCCGGGCATGGTCCGCCCTCCTCCGGCACGTCGGGGGCGTGGCGCGGCGGCCGGCTACGGCGTGCCGGCACGTGCCGCTCGCTCATGGTTCAACCAAACCCCTTTTCGCCGACGCGCGCGAGCCGGGCCGGGCCGGGCCGCGGGATCACGGCCGCAGGCGTCCGCAGGGGCGCGGATCCACGGCCCGCACGCTATCCTCCGCGCCATGTTGATTGACATGGACATGCGCTTACGGGTGCGGTCGCGCGCCCTGGTGTGCCTCCTCCTGCTGGCCCTGCTGGGCACGGCGACCACCGCGGCCGCCGCACCCCGGCCCGCGGCCCCCGCCACGCAGGCCCCCGCGGCCACCGCGAACACCTCCGCCGCGGCCGCGGCGACGGCCCGCTGGGGCGACCGGCGGCTCGACGAGGCCGCCTTCCTGACCACCCACAACGCCTTCACCAACTACGAGGACTCCCGCTGGAGCTCGGTGAACCAGTCCGAGTCCGTCCGCGCCCAGCTCGAAGGCGGCGTGCGCGGCCTGAGCCTGGACACGCACTGGTACGAGCGCAGCACCTGGCTGTGCGTCATCAGCTTCGGCAGCGACTGCTACCCCAGCGACGTGTACCTGTGCCACGGCGACTGCAAGACCTTCGCCGGAGCCACGTACGCCCTGCCGCGCCAGACCTTCCACGGCACGATGCAGACCGTGGTGGACTTCCTCGCCGCCCATCCGCAGGAGGTCGTGACCGTCTTCCTGGAGGACTACGTCGGCGCCGACCAGCTGCAGGCGTCCCTCGGCCGGGTCAGGGGGCTGCAGGACATGGTGTTCCGTCCCGACCAGTGGGACGTACGCCAGCACGGCTGGCCCAAGGTGGCCGACCTGGTCACCTCCGGCAAGCGGCTGCTGATCTTCTCGGACCGGTCCGACCGGGAGCACCTGGGCGTCATGTACGACAAGTCCTGGACCGTCAGCAACTTCTGGAGCCTCGGGGACCTGGGCAATGACCTCTCGTGCGTCAGCCGCTGGTCCGACGTGCCGCTCGACCGTCAGGAGCCCGGATTCCGGCGCCTGTTCACGATGAGCCACCACCGCAACGTGCCCACGGTCCTCACGGCCGCCCTGGACAACGGGGCCAAGCTGCGCAACCGCATCGCCGAGCAGTGCCGGGCGGCCACCGGGGGCCGCGACCCGAACTTCGTCTCCGTCGACTTCCACCGTCTCTCGGACGGGAGCGGCCACACACCGGCCTCGATCGTCGCGGAGCTGAACGCGCGGCCCTGATCGGCCCGTCGGCGCGCCGGCCTGTCGGCCTCCCCGCCGGCCGGGTGCATCACCGCGTACGGCGCGGCGCGGCGCACCCGGCCGGTCAGCCCGCCTTGCGCGCGCCCAGCGCCCGCCGCTCGTCCTCGGTCAGTCCGCCCCACACGCCGTACGGCTCCTGCACGCGCAGCGCGTGGCTCAGGCAGTCCGACCGCACCGGGCACAGCGCGCACACCTCCTTGGCCTCCTGCTCCCGCGCGCTGCGTTCCTCACCGCGCTCCCCCGCCGGGTGGAAGAACCGGTCCGTACCGAGGTCCCGGCACGCCGCGTCCTCCTGCCACTCCCACCGGTGCTCCGCTCGGCCCGGCAGGCGTGCCACCTTGGACATGTCCCGACTCCTCTCCTCCGCCTTGCGCATCTCTTTCGACTCCTTGCTCACGCGTCTGACCCGGGTGCCGGTTTCGAAACGCCGTCCGCGTACGCCGACGGGACGGCGGCCGAGGACGTGGAGACCCTGGGCAGGGCGTACGGGTGCTTCTCCGCCAGCCAGGCGACGAGCTGTTCGCGTACCGCGCAGCGGGCGGTCCACAGGTCGTCCGCGTCCTTCGCGGTCACGATCGCCCGCACCACGATGGCGCTGGGCGTCGTGTCGGTGACTGCCAGGTCCCAGCCCCGGCCGTCCCAGGCCTCGCAGCCCTCCAGGATCTCCCGGAGCTTCTCGCGCATCAGCGCGACGGGGGTGGTGTGGTCGCAGTGCAGGAAGACCGTGCCGGTCATCTGGATCCCGCCGCGCGACCAGTTCTCGAAGGGCCGCCCGGTGAAGTAGGAGACGGGCATGGTGATCCGCCGCTCGTCCCAGGTGCGCACGGCCAGGAAGGTGAGCGTGATCTCCTCGACGACTCCCCACTCGCCGGCCACCACGACCGTGTCGCCGATCCGCACCATGTCGCCGAAGGCGATCTGGAATCCGGCGAAGAGGTTGCCCAGGGTGGACTGGGCGGCCACGCCCGCCACGATGCCGATGATCCCGGCCGAGGCCAGCAGCGAGGTCCCGACGGCGCGGAGGTCGGGGAAGGTCAGCAGCATCGCCGCCGCGGCCACCACGACGACCACGGCGGTGACGATCCTCATGATCAGCGTCACCTGGGTACGGACCCTGCGCACGCGTGACGGGTCGCGCGTGCCGAGCGCGTAGCGGGCGTACGAGGACTCGACCACCGCCGAGGTGACGAGGACGACGCACCACGCGCCCGCCCCGATCAGGACGAGCGTCAGGGCCCTGCCCACGGCTGCCTCGTGCTCCTGCAGCGGCTCCCACTCGATCTGCCGGTACACGGCGCGCAGCACCGCCGCGAACAGCAGGAGCCGTACCGACGAACGGCATCGGCGCAGCATGTTCCAGAGCGGTGTCTCGGGGTGCCGGGCACTCGCGCGCCGCAGCAGCAGGTCGGTGACCCTGCCCGCGACGAAGGTGAGCACGATCGAGCCGCCGATGACGGCCGGTACTTGCACGAGGCTGTTCATGACTCCTCTGGATGGGTCTGGGGGACGGGTCCCGTCGCGCGTGCCCGGCTCCTGCTGGGACAAACGGGGCGTCCGTTGCGCAATGGCGGGTACAAGCGACCACGACACGACAGCCGAGGACGGGGTGAGTGCGCAGTGCAGACCATCGGACCGGACACCGGCGGGCCCGGAGCGGACGCGCGGGGGCCGGCCTTCCCCCAGCTCCGCCGGCTCGCCCTGCGCGAGGCCTTGCGGCAGGTGGCGCGAGGCCGGCAGTTCACCCGTGAGGCGCTGGAGGACTGGGGGTGGGGCGGCCGGGAGACCGCCGAGGACGCGATCCTGGTCGTGTCCGAACTCGTCACCAACGCCAAACTGCACGCCGGCGGATGCCACGAGCTCACGCTCCGCGCCGGGGACGCGTTCCGCGTCGAGGTGTACGACGGCCACAGGGAGCTCCCGCGGCCGCTGCCCGCGCTGCGTCCGGGTCGCCCCGGCCGCCCGGGCGGGCACGGCCTGCGCCTGGTGCACCGGCTCGCCGACCGCTGGGGCGTCCAGGCGGTGGGGCACGGCAAGGTCGTCTGGGCCGAGTTCGACGCCGAGCGCCTGCGGACGGGCCGGCCCGGGCGCGTCTGAACCCGACGGGGCGCCCCGTCGGGTTCAGACGCGCCCGGGCCGGGCGGAGCGGTACCGGGTCAGGTGTGCAGCAGCTCCTCGCGCAGGGCGCCCAGGGTGCGCGTGAGCAGGCGGGAGACCTGCATCTGGGAGAGGCCGATCTCCGCGCCGATCTCCGCCTGGGTCATCTCCTGGCCGAAGCGCAGCTCCAGGATCTGGGTGGAACGCTCGTCCAGGTCGGCGAGCAGGGGCGCGAGGGCGTGCCGGTCCTCGACCGCCTCCAGGGCGGGGTCGATCTCGCCCATGGTCTCGGCGAGGCTGCGCGTGTTCCGCGCGGCGGCGGACACCTGCGTGCCGCCGGTGGCGCCGTCCTGGGGCACGTCGAGGGACTGCGTGGAGTAGCCGTTGGCCGCGACCAGGCCCTGGCGGACCTCCTCCTCGGTGAGGTCGAGCCGCTCGGCGAGTTCCGCGGGGGTGGGCGCGTGGTCCGTTTCGGCCGTCAGCTCCTCCGTGGCCTTCGCGAGCTCCAGGCGCAGCTCCTGGAGGCGGCGCGGCACCCGCACGGCCCAGGTGGTGTCCCGGAAGTGGCGCTTGATCTCGCCCGTGATGTAGGGCAGGGCGAGGGTGGTGAGCTGCGTGTTGCGCTCGGGGTCGTAGCGGTCGATGGCCTTGATGAGTCCGATGATGCCGACCTGGACGATGTCCTCGTTCTCGGGGCCGCCGGGGCGGTCGCGGAACGGGCGGGCGGCGAACTGCACCAGTGAGATGTTCATCTCGATCAGCGTGTTGCGCACGTACTGGTACTCACGGGTCCCCTCCTCGAGGCTCTGGAGCCGTTCGAAGAAGACACGGGTCAGCTCCCGGGCGTCGCGGGTCGACAGTTCCCGTGGGCAGGGCACGTCCGGCAGCCCGCCGAGTGCGGGGGCTTCGCCGGTGCCACCGCTGGGGGTGGCCGTCGTCGGGATCGTCGTCGGGGTCATGGCCTCGGCCGTGGCCGTGAAGGTCATCGTCTTCGCTCCTTGGGCACGTGTGCTTGCGGTGCGGTGCGTCGCTCGGTTGCTCCGGTCATGCGGAACTCTGCTTCCGCTTCCCCTGAACCCTGTCGGGGCCGGGGACACACGTCAAGTAATACCGGAAAACCAGTTCTGGAATTGCATTTCGTGAGTCATCCCTCAAGAATGACGGTGTGGAGAGCGAGCGCACAGGTCACCGCCGCAACAGCTGGACCTTCCTGACGAACCACGCCCGGGTGCTGATCGCCATCGCGCGCGACCCCGGCATCCGGCTGCGCGACATCGCCGCGGACTGCGGTCTGACCGAGCGCACCGTGCAGGCGATCGTCACGGACCTGCAGGCGGACGGGTACCTCGACAAGACCCGGGACGGGCGGCGCAACCGCTACGTCGTCGCCCCCGGCGCCCGCTTCCGGCACCCGGCGGAGGCCGGCCACGAGATCGCCGGCCTGCTGGCCTACCTCACCGCCCCGCTGCCCACGCCGTCTGCACCGATGACGACGGCGACACCGGCCGCCGAGGTGGCGAACGACACACCCGGCCACGAAGAGCCCCGCGCCGCCGTGTGATCCCCGACCCGGGTGCCGCACCGGGTCAGGAGCGGCCCGGGGACGGCCGCCCGAACCGTACGGGGACCCCCGGCGAGTAGAGCACGCTCACGGGCGGCCCGGCCGGGGCGGGCAGGCCCGCCGCGGCCACCAGGTCCTCGTCGCAGTCCAGGAGCTCCGCACGGTGCAGCGGCCAGCGCGGGTGCGCGTTCGGGACGTACAGCGCCCGCCCGAAGAGCTCCGTGTGCATGCCCCAGCGGGCGGTCAGGAAGTGTTCCAGGGCCGTCGGCTCCGCGATGCGCCCGCCCACCCGCACGGCGATCCGACTGTGCGCGCCGCGCGGGCCGGGCAGGCGTCGGCGACTGGTGTACGTCACCGTGTCGCCGTCATGACGGACCGCCATCCGGGACCAGACGTACGGCAGCCGGAACGCGGCCCGGCCGACGGCCACCGGAATCAGCCGGGAGGCGTCCAGTGAGCGGAAGACCACGGCCCGGCGGCCTGCGGCATCGACCGAGTAGAGGCGCACGTTGGTCTCGGGGAAGGAGCCCAGGTACGGGACTCCGGGCAGCCGGAACCAGCCGACCCTGTGCATGCGGAAGGCCACCAGCCCGACGTAGGTGACCCCGTCCAGCGTGTCCGGCACGGTGCCCGCCGGCAGCAGCGGGGCGACCCGGGCCGGATCGGCGGCCCAGTGCAGGAACGCGAGGTCCAGCCAGGACTGGGTGAGCAGGGGGCGGTCCACCAAGTGCGGCGGGTCGGCCGATACCGGCTCCGGGACCACGGCGGGCGGCGGTGACTGACGCATTCGGCCAGTATTCCCCGCGCGCCCGGGGCTCAGGCGTCGACGGTGACGGCGGGCCCGCGCCGCACGGCGGCGTCGGTGGGCGCAGCCGCCGGTACGGGGGGCTTCGCCCGGCGGGTGAGGAGGCCGGCCAGCGGTTCGGTGCAGCGGGCGGTGAGCGGGCCGATGACGACGAGGATCAGGACGTAGGCGGTGGCCAGCGGGCCGATCCGGGGCTCGACCCCCACGGCGAGGCCGGCGATGACGATGGAGAACTCGCCGCGGGCGACGAGGGTGCCACCGGCCCGCCAGCGGCCCCCGCTGCGGATCCCGGCGCGGCGGGCCGCGTACCAGCCGGTGGCGATCTTCGTGAGCGCGGTGGCGACGGCGAGGAGGAGGGCGGGGAGGAGGACCGGCGGAATGTCGGCGGGATCGGTGGACAGGCCGAAGAAGACGAAGAAGACGGCGGCGAACAGGTCCCGCAGCGGGGTGAGGAGGGCGGCGGCGCCTTCGGCGACCTCTCCGGACAGGGCGATGCCGACGAGGAAGGCGCCCACGGCCGCGGAGACCTGGAGCTGCTGGGCGATCCCGGCGACGAGGAGGGTGAGGCCGAGGACGACGAGGAGCAGCATCTCGGCGTTGTCGGAGGAGACGGCGCGGCTGATCAGCCGTCCGTGGCGCAGGGCCACGTACAGCACGGATCCCACGGTGCCCAGGGAGATCAGCAGGGTGACCGCGCCTCCCGCCAGGCTCGCTCCGGCGAGCAGCGCGGTGAGGATGGGCAGGTAGACGGCCATGGCGAGGTCCTCGATGACCAGGATGCCGAGGACGACGGGGGTTTCGCGGTTGCCGAGGCGGCCGAGGTCTCCGAGGACCTTGGCGATGACTCCCGAGGAGGAGATCCAGGTGACGCCGCCGAGGGCGAACGCGGCGACGGGTCCCCAGCCCAGCAGCAGCGCGGCGGCGGCGCCGGGTGCGGCGTTGAGGACGAAGTCGACGGCGCCCGAGGGGTATTGGGTCTTGAGGTTGGTGACGAGTTCGGAGGCGCTGTATTCCAGGCCGAGGAGGAGCAGGAGGAGGATGACGCCGATCTCGGCGCCGGTCGCGACGAACTCCCCGCTCGCCTGGAGCGGCAGGACGCCGCCGTGCCCGAAGGCGAGTCCGGCGAGCAGGTACAGGGGTATGGGGGAGAATCCCACGCGCCCGGCGAGTCTGCCGAGCAGGCCCAGGGCGAGGATGATGGCTCCGAGTTCGATGAGCAGGGCGGTCGTGTGGTGCACGGGCGTCGGTCCTCCGGTCGGTTCGGTGACGGCGTCGGCGCCTTCTCGGGTACGGGCAGCCGGGCGCGGTGCCCGGTGGGTGCGGCGGCGCCGGGCACGGCAGGCGTGCGCGACCGCCCGGTCGGTCGGTCGGTCGGCGAAGGCATGACCGGGCCGGTCTCGGCGTACGGGTGGGCGAAAGGACGGCGCACCGGGAACCGGGCGGTCGGCGAAGGCAGTCGGGGCCGTCGCGGAAGGGACCACGCGCGTGGTCGCGCGAGGTCGCGCGCCGTCAGACGCGAGGAGCGGTGCGGCCGGTATCGGGCACGCTGTCGCGGGCCGTGTTGTCCATGCGGACCGCCCTCGCGGGGCGCACGGGCCGCGGGTTCGGCGACTGGGCGGCGGGCGGGTTCAGGGCATGGACGTGTCGACCCATGTCATGTCCCCCCGTTCGCACCGACGTCCGGACCGGACGACAAGAAGCCCCCAAGAATGAGCATTCATCCGCTCAATGGAGCGTAATGACTCGGTAAAGAACTTTACCCCATGATCAGCGTGCCGGAGCGATCACGGCCCCGCTCGCGACGCCGGGCCCCCTTCCCCGGTGGTGCATCATCTCCGAAAGCCCCGACGGCGGGGCACCGCGCGAAGGAGGCGCCGCATGGTCGAGTGGAAACGGATCAGCTCGGGGATTCGCCCCGTACCCAGCCCCGCCGCGACCCCTTCGGTCTGGGCGGCGGCCGCCGCCCTGGCCGTCATCCTGGTCGCCCTGCTCAACCTCCTGGACGGACCCGACGACCCCACCGTCGACCTCTTGGCGCTCTCCCTCGCCGTGGCCGTGGTGAGCACCGGAGCCCGCCTCGCCGCCGCCCCGGGGACCGCCCTGCTCTGCTGGCTCGTCCTCAACTTCTTCGCGACCGCGCCCGTGGGCGAGCTCAGCTGGGAGACCCCCTACGACCTGGTGCGCCTCGTCTGCCTCCTCGCCTCGGCAGGCACGGGAACCGTCATCGCCCGCCTCATCCACGCGCGCGCCGCACACCGGCGGCTCACGCCGTAGGAGCATGACGCCCCCTGCCGCGCGTCAGCCGGCGGGCGCGGCTCCCGAGGTCCCCCGCAGCACGCCTATCTTGTCGATGCGGTGCTCGGGATTGCCCTGGGCGTCGTGCCAGAAGTTGCCCTCGGCGTGGTCCTCCGGGGTGGCACAGGTCGAGATCGTGATCATGGCCTGGGTAGGGGCCGCCCCGGGTGCCCCGGGTACGGCGGCGCGCTGTTCGCCGAGCGAGCGCTCCGACCGGAAGGACGTCTTGCGGGTCGCGGTGATCTCGTAGGTGTACACCACCTCGCCCACGGTCACGCCGACCGTGTCGCCCGGCCCCACGGCGGGCAGGGCCCCCAGCGGACCACCGGCCGACAGGCGGTGTGCGGTGACCAGGAAATTGCCCACCTGGCCCGGTCCGACCCCGCCCCGCTTCCCGTACGGACTGGCGGCCACGCCGAGGTCCTGGATCCGGGTTCCCGCCACGTCGTCGGTGGTGCCCTCGTACGGCACCACGCGCAGCCCGGTGACACCCGCGGCGGGTATGGACAACGTGGATTCCGCGGGGGCGGTGGCGGGCACCGGGGCAGCGGCGGCGGTGGCCACGGCCGGGGGCGTTCCGGCCGGGGCGGAGTCGGGTACGGCAGCGGTCGAGGGGGCGCACGCCGCGAGCAGGGCGGTCACGGCGCCGGCCAGCACGGCAGGGACGGCTCGGTACGGGAACGGCAAGGACATGGGTGTTTTCCCTGTCGGTCGGTCGGCCGGGGCGTGCGGTGGGGGCGGGACCCGATGCGCCCGGCCAGAGTGACATACGGAGCAAGCGGTCCATAAGGGTCCGCCCCTGTGACCTCGCTCCCGGTACTTCCGTAGGCCGGCACACAAAAACGGAAGTCGCGGGAACTTCCCTCCGCTCCTCTGCGACTACCTCGCCGGAGGAAGTGCCGTCCCGGCTCCGGCCACGGCCCGATCGGCACCTCGTCCGTCTGGAACCGAGCACAAGAATCCGGAGTGACGATGACGGACCGGCTTGAGTACCCGACCCTGGCGATCACCGCGCTCAAGCGGTGGGCGCCGCCGCCCGCTCTCGCCGGCTTCGTGGCGCTCCTCATAGTGATGTTCGGCGTGGCCTACGCGGTGGGAACGGGCGCCGGCCCGGTGGCCCCCGGCATGCGGTCCACCGAAGTCGAGACTCCGGCGTTCGTCGGGGAGCTGGGACGGACGCACGGTCACACGGGCGGTACGGGTGGCACCCGGTGACGGCGGAGCGGACCGAGGTGGTGGTGGCCACCACCGATCTGGTGGTCGGCGGGATGACCTGCGCGGCCTGCGTGAACCGGGTCGAGAAACGGCTGGCGAGGATCGAGGGCGTGAGCGCCACGGTGAACCTCGCCACCGGGCGGGCGCGGGTGCTGCATCCGGCGGACGTGACGCCGCAGGACCTCGTCTCGGCGGTGGAGCGGGCGGGCTACAGCGCCGAGCTGCCGGCGCCGCCCGCACCCGCGCCCGCGCCCGCGGAGGACCGGACGCCCCCGTCGGGGACCGAGGGCCCCCCGGGCGGCGAGGAGGTGCGGCGGCTGCTGATCACCGCCCTGCTCTCCGTTCCGGTCCTGGCGCTGTCGATGGCGCCCGCCCTTCAGTTCCGCAACTGGCAGTGGCTGTGCTTCGTGCTGGCCGCGCCGGTCGCCGTCTGGGGTTCGCTGCCGTTCCACACCCGGGCGCTGCGGGGGCTGCGGCACGCGGCGGCGACGATGGACACCCTGGTCTCGCTGGGCGTGGTCGCTTCCTTCTCCTGGTCGGCGTACGCGCTGTTCCTGGGCGGGGCGGGCGATCCGGGGATGCGTATGCCGTTCAGCCTGCTGCCCTCGGCCGGCGGCGAAATGGCCCACATCTACCTGGAGGCCGCGGTCGGGGTCCCGCTGTTCGTGCTGACCGGGCGCTTCCTCGAATCCCGGGCCCGCCGCGGCACGGGTGAGGCGCTCCGCTCGCTCGCCGGTCTGGCCGCCAAGGACGTGACCGTACGGGAGGACGGCCGCGAACGGCTGGTCCCGATAGAGCAGTTGCGGGTGGGGCAGGAGTTCGTCGTCCGGCCGGGCGAGCGGGTCGCGACGGACGGGGTCGTGGCCTCCGGCGGTTCGGCCGTCGACCTTTCCCTGGTCACCGGCGAGAGCGAGCCCGTCGAGGTGGGCCCCGGCCGGGCGGTGGTCGGCGGTGCGGTCAATGCGGGCGGTCTGCTGATCGTCCGGGCCACCGCGGTCGGCGCGGACACCCAACTCGCCCGCATCACCCGCATGGTCACCGAGGCGCAGTCCGGTAAGGCCCGGGCCCAGCGGCTGGCCGACACGGTGGCGGGGGTCTTCGTCCCGGTGGTACTGGCCCTGGCCGTCACCGTTCTCGGCTTCTGGCTCGGTGCCGGTGCCGAGCCGCAGGCAGCCGTCACGGCCTGTGTGGCCGTCCTGGTCGTCGCCTGTCCCTGCGCCCTGGGGCTGGCGACCCCCACCGCCCTGCTCGCGGCGACCGGCCGGGGCGCGCAGCTCGGTCTGCTGGTCAGCGGACCGCGGGCGCTGGAGACCCTGCGGCACGTCGACACCGTGGTGCTGGACAAGACGGGCACGCTGACGACCGGACGGATGACCGTCGCGCGGGTGACGGCCGTGCCCGGCGGGATGGGCCGGGACCGGGCCCTGTGGCTGGCCGCGGCGGTCGAGCAGGGCTCCGAGCACCCGCTGGGCCGCGCCGTGGTCGCGTACGCCCGGCAGGAGCCGCACCTCGGCCCGCCGACCGAGGTGACCGGGTTCCGGGCCACCGCGGGCATCGGGGTGACCGGGGTGGTGCAAGGGCACCGCGTGGAGGTCTGCGCCGCGGGTGCGGACCTGCATCCTTCGCTGGACCGGGCCCTGGCCGAGGCGGAAGCGGCCGCGCACACGCCGGTCCTGGTCCGGGTGGACGGCGCCGACCAGGCCCTGATCGCTCTCGGGGACGTCCTGCGACCCGGCAGCTACCGGGCCGTCGACCGGCTGCGGCGCCTGGGGGTGGATCCGGTCCTGGCCACCGGCGACCGCGAGGCCACCGCGACCCGGGTCGCCGCCGCGCTCGGGATCAGGGACGTGCGCGCACAGTGCTCGCCCGAGGACAAGGCCCGGCTCGTACGGGAGTTGCGCGATCAGGGGCGGCGGGTCGCGGTGATCGGCGACGGGGTGAACGACGCCGGCGCCCTGGCCGGGGCCGACCTCGGCATCGCCATGGGGAGCGGAACGGACGTGGCCATCGGCGCGGCCGATGTCACGCTGGTGCGCGGCGACATCGAGGCGGTCGCCGACGCCGTCGAGCTGGCCCGGCGGACCCTGCGGACGATCCGGGCCAACCTGGTCTGGGCCTTCGGCTACAACGTCGTCACCGTGCCGCTCGCCGCGGTGGGGCTGCTCAACCCGATGGTCGCGGCCGCCGCGATGTCGGTGAGTTCCCTGATGGTGGTGGCCCACAGTCTCCGGTTGCGCACCTGGCAGCCGGCACCGCACGCACGCCGGGCGGGCACGAGCAGCCGAACGAGAGGTACGGGGCGATGACGCTTTCACCTTCGGAGCAGACCCGGGGCATCGGCGGCCTCCTGATCGACCGGCGCGTGCGCGAGGGGCTGCGCACGGCGATCGCCCCGGTGGCCGCCTGCGCGCTGGCGCTGGCCGGCCTGACGGCCTGGACCTCGTCCGGCGCCGCGGGCAGCCCTCCGCAGATCGCCGCCGGGAACGGGCGCGTCATCCTGCCCGACGGCAATGGCCGGGACACGGCCGCCTTCTTCGACATCACCAACATCGGTGGCGCGGACGACCAGTTGACCGACGTGACGTCGTCCGGCGTCGAGAAGACGCTGCTCAGTCGGCGGGAGAGCTCCGGGCTCGGTCCCGACCTCCTGCGGACGGCGGGTCCGGTGCGGGTGCCCGCGGGCGGCACCGTCACGATGTCCCCCTTCGACCTGAGCGTCACGACGCGGACGAAGGAGGCCCGCTGGGAGGCGGGCGACATGGTGCCGTTCGTCCTCCACTTCCGCCACAGCGCGCCGGTCGAGTTGATGGCGGTGGTGGTCCGGCCCGGCAGCTGACTCGCCGTCGGTTCTCTCCGCCCGGTCCCCCGGGGCCGGGCGGGGACCCGTACAAGGCCTCGGGAAGGACCCTGCGATCATGTGTCCCATGGGCGAACCGGTCGAGCGGGTCGATGAGCAGGACCGCGTCGTGGCCGTCGTGGACCGGGCGGAGGCGATCCGGGAGCGCTGGCCGCACCGCGTCGCGACGATCGTGTGCCGCGACGGCGACGGGCGGATCCTCGTGCACCGCCGTCCGGACGACGCGTCCCGGTTCCCCGGGCAGTTCAACTGGATGCTCGGTGGCGCCGTCGACGTAGGCGAGTCGTACGAGGAAGCGGCCGCCAGGGAGCTGGCGGAGGAGCTCGGGGTCCGCGCCGCGCCCCGCTTCGTGCTCAAATTCCTGTGCGACGGGGCGATCAGCCCCTACTGGCTGGGACTCCACGAAGCCGTGATCACGGCGCCGGTCCGGCCCGACCCCGAGGAAGTAGCCTGGTACGACTGGCTGACCGAGCCCGAACTCGAGGAACTCGTCGGCCGCTCCGCGTTCGTCCCGGACGCCCGTGAGGCGTTCCACCGCTATCGCGCCCTGGGGCGCCCTCTCGCGCACGAAGAGTGACGCACGGCCACGGCCTGCACAGCTTCAACCTCCCACGAGCGGGTATGGGGCTTTGAGGGAACTCCCCGAGGAGGCCTTATGCCTGCCACTCTCCGTAGCCGTGCCGGCTCCGCACCGCAGGATCCCCGCGAGATCCGCGATCCGCGGTCCGTGAGCACCGCCGACGCCCACGACCTGTCGGTCTCGCTCTTCCGGCGCCTGCGCGAACTGGACGAGGGGACCGCGGCGTACTCGTACGTGCGCAACACCCTGGTCGAGTTGAATCTGAGCATGGTCAAGTATGCGGCCACGCGCGTCCGGCACGTCGGCGCGCCGTGGGAGGACGTTCTGCAGGTCGGCACCATCGGCCTGATCAAGGCCATCAACAGGTTCGATCCGGAGCGCGGGTTCGAGTTCATGTCGTTCGCCCTGCCCACCATCGTGGGAGAGATCAAGCGCTACTTCCGCGACACGACCTGGGCCGTCCGCGTACCGCGGCGGCTGCAGGAGCTGCGCCTCGATCTGGCCAAGGCGAACGACGCCCTGGAGCAGGAACTGGGCCACGCTCCGGGTACGCGGGAGCTCGCCGAGCGGCTGGACATCACCGTGGAGGAGGTCCGCGAGGGCCGGCTCGCGGCCAACGGCTTCACCAGCCTGTCCCTGGACGTCCCCGTGACGGCGGACGAGGACGAGGCCCCCGGTGTGTCGTCACGGAGCCTCGGCGTCGAGGAGGGCCGCTTCGAGACGGTCGAGGACCTGGAATCGCTGAGGCCGCTGGTGGGAGAGCTGTCCGAACGGGACCGGCGGATACTCGCCCTGCGTTTCGGGGAGGAACTGACACAGGCCGAGATCGGCGAGCGCCTGGGCATGTCGCAGATGCACGTCTCCCGGCTGCTGGCCCGCATTCTGGACCGGCTGCGGGAGGGACTGCTCGCCGAGGACCCGCCGGCCGAGGCGGCATGAGGCGTCCGATGAGGCACCACCTGCTTCCGTACGGGACGGACAGGCATGTCGCGCCGGAACCCGGGCAGGTGCGGAGTGCACGACGGAAGGGTGATGCCGGATGGTGCCGGAGGCGGAGAGTGAACGCTTCACCGTCGCGGTGAGGGCCGTGGACGGAGCGGTCGTCCTGACGCTGGCGGGGGAACTGGACCACGACACGGCGCAGCCGCTGCGGGACGCGCTCGACGAGGCACTGGCCCCGGGCCGCCGGCTGCTGGTCGACATGGCGGAACTGGGATTCTGCGATTCCACGGGGCTGAACGTGCTCCTGAACACCCGCCTCGCGGCACAGGAGGCGGGAGGCGGTCTCGAACTGGCCGGTCTGCACGGACCGGTCGCCCGGATGTTCCGCATCACCGGTGCGGACGGCGTGTTCCCCGTCCACGCCGACGTGACGGAGGCCCTGCGGACGCCGCACGGCGGAGGGGCCTGAGCGTCATGGAGCAGCCCAGGCCGTCCGACCGGATCTGGAGCCTGATGCTGTCCGGAACCACCGATGTCGTCTCGCGCAGCCGTGACTTCGCCCGCCAGGCGCTGACCGCCTGGCGCTGGCTCCCGGGGACGGGGGACGGGGACCGCGAGAGCGCCGAGGACGTGCTCCTGCTGGTGTCGGAGGTGGTGGCCAACGCCTGCCTGCACGGTGGCGGACCCCGCGCGCTCGTCCTCGACTGCTCTGCGGAGCGGTTGCGGATCGAGGTCACGGACGGTAACCCGGCCCCGCCGGTGCGCGTGCCTGCACACGGGCCGGGCGACCGGGGAGGGCCGGCCGGTCACGGACTGCTGATCGTGGAACGTCTGGCCCGGGACTGGGGCTCCGAACCGGGGGTGGACGGCAAGCGCGTCTGGTGCGAGGTTCCCTGTCCGCCGGGGATCCGCGTTCCCGGATGACGGTGGCGGGCCTCGTGGAGCACCCGTGCCGCCGCCGGACCGTCTCGTGTCAGACGCTCGGTACGGCCCGGACGCGAACGCGCGATGCGGGTTCCTGGTGGCCGCCGCTCGCGATCATGCGTACGTCGCCCTGGTCGCTGATCTCCGCCTGCACGATTCCGGTGTCGTCGGCGTAGATCGGATGGCCGCCGGGGCCGGTCCGGTCGGTGCGGTGCACGAGGACCGATTCCTCGCCACCCGGTACCGCATGGTCAGGGGCGGCGAATACCAGTTCGTACCTGCTGTCCCGTCCCATTCCGGCCTCCTTCGTACGAATACCCCGTCATCACCATTATCGGGCAGAGCGACCTGGCTGCGCGCTCCCGGACACGGATCGGGGCGCGAGCTCCATCGGATACAACGACCCGCGCACACTCAGGATTCCGGCTCGCGATGTGATCTTCCCCCACCCCTGAATGCCTTTCCGGCACGGCTCTCACCTGCGCATACTCCAGGACCCTCCTCGCCCCGAACCATCGGGGGACGATGGCCGATCGAATGGAGCTGATCATTCAGATGACGTCGCACACGGTCTCCGCAGCGGCTTCGGGCACATGGGTGCTCGGCGATCTCACGGTGAACCGGATCGGCTTCGGCGCCATGCGCCTGACCGGCAGCGCGGCCTTCCACGAGGGCGTTCCCGGCGACCGCGGCCGGTCGATCGCCGTCCTGCGCCGGGCGGTCGAGCTCGGCATCGACCACATCGACACCGCCGCGTTCTACTTCTCGCGGCTGCGTTCGGCCAATGAGCTGATCAACTCGGCGCTGGCGCCGTACGCGGACGACCTCGTCATCTCCACCAAGGTCGGCCCCGCCCGGGACGCCTGCGGCGGGTGGGCCGAGCCGGCCCGGCCCGACCAGCTGCGCGGCCAGGTCGAGGAGAACCTGCGCCAACTCGGCCGGGACCACCTCGACGTGGTGAACCTCCGCATCATGGGCCAGGAGTCCGTCAGTGAGCACTTCGGGGCCCTGTCCGAGCTGCGCGACGCCGGGCTGGTCCGCCACCTCGGCATCTCCAACGCCCGCCCGGAGCACCTGGCCCAGGCCGAGGCGATCGCGCCGGTGGTGTGCGTCCAGAACCGCTACGGACTCGACGCGCCCGACCGGACGGGGATGCTCGGCGTCTGCGCGGCGCGCGGTATCGCCTTCGTGCCCTTCTTCTCCATCGCGGGAGAGGGGTCCGAGTCCGGCGCCGTCCGGGCCGAGCACGACGAGGTCCTCGCCGTCGCCCGGGCGCACGGAGCGTCGCCGGCGCAGGTGCGGCTCGCCTGGACCCTGGCGCAGGGCTCCCACGTACTGGCCATCCCCGGAACGGGCAACCCGGATCACCTCGCCGACAACGTGGCTGCGGGCACCCTCCGGCTGACGCCGGAGGAGCTCCGGCTCCTCGACAGGAACAGAACATGAGAACCGCTCGCGTGCGAATGTCCGAAGAAACGGTCGGAGCAGCCGTTACAGGGCTCTGAACCCGTTCGGCGCAGAGCGGGAGGGGGTCACGAGGGCGGCACATCCGCGCGGAAGGACCTCCGCCTCCGGGCCCGCCAAGGCATGTTCGGCACGCTCGCGCCGGTCGCGTCAGCGCGGCATTGACAGATGTCCGATACACGGGAGAGTCACCGATACTTCCGCATTTCGCAACACGCCCCGAATTGGTGGCTTTTGATGGCGGTCGGGGGTCAGAGTGTGGCTCCTCGGCAGGACGCCGAGAACGGTTCCAGGCCCACCCGCCCCGCACGAGGCGGACGGGCTGCTGTCTGTTGAAGGGGTCATCTTCATGTCTGCTTCTCTCGCCACCCGCCGGTTCGTCGCCGCGTTCCTGGCCGCGGGCTCCCTCGTCGGCGCCGCCGCCCTCCCGGCCTCCGCCGACGACCACCGGCGCGACCGCGACCACCGGGCTGCGCACTCCTCGATCGTCATCAGCGACGTCCAGTACGGAACCGCCGGCCGCGACCGCTCCGCCCGTGCGCTGAACCGGGAGTGGGTCGAGGTCGAGAACACCGGGCGCAGGAGCGTCAACCTGCGCGGCTTCACCCTCACCGACCGCCAGGGCAACCGCTACCGCTTCGGCGACTTCCGCCTGGACGGCAGGTCCACCGTGCGGGTCCACACCGGCCAGGGTCGCGACACCCACCGCGACGTCTACCAGGACCGTCGTCACCAGATCTGGGACGAGCGCGACACCGCCACCCTGCGCGACAACCGTGGCAACGTCCTCGACACCGACTCCTGGGACGGCCGTCGGCACCACCGCAACGGCTGACCCGGACGGGTCACCGGCCTGACGCGCGCCCGCACCCCCCCGCACGGTGGGGGTGCGGGCGCGCTGCGATATCGGGCTGCGACTGTCAGAGGTGGGTGGCAGGATCATCGGCGGTGATCCGACCACCTACAGGGGGCAGGGATGGGGAGCACGACGTTCGAGTGGCCGCGCGGCGCCGAGGCACGGGACACGGCGGCGCTGGAACTGTGGCTCGCCGTGCACGGCTGGGAGGTCGACCCGTCGGTGTTCATGGCCGGCGGACTCGGCCCGGCCGTACAGGTGCAGCCGATCGGCGGGGAGGAGCAGGACACGGAACCCGGGTTGCTGATCCTGCCGGGCGAGACCGTGGAGTACGCACGGGACCGGATCCGGATCGCCTCCCGGGCCGCCGCTCCCACGGCCGCCGGACCCCCGGTCAGTAAGTGACGACGATCCGGCGCGCCGGCCCGTCCACCCGGATACGCCCCCCTACGGGGATCACGAGCTGCGGGTCGGTGTGGCCGAGGTCGACGTCGAACACCACCATGGCCTCGGGGGCGTACTGGCGCATGGCCCGCAGGACGGCCTCGCGCTGCTGTCGGCGGAACTCCGCCTTGGCCGCGGCGTCGAGCCGGTTCTCGAACGACCAGCTCTTCGCCCTGGCCATGAGCAGTGCGGGGAACTGGCGCAGCAGGCCGCGTTCACCCATGCCGCGCAGGATCCGGTAGACCTCTTCGGCGGGCGGCATTTCCTCGGACGTCTCCAGGAACAGCACGTTGCCGGCGTAGGAGTCGACGGGCCCCGGCACGCGGTCGGCCATCAGCAGCCAGGAGATGATCTCCAGGTTGCCGCCCCAGCCGATGCCGTCGACGACCCGGTCGGCGTTGTGCCAGGACCAGCCGTCGGCAGGTTCCATGGGGGGCTCGGACGCGAAGGTCTGCGGGTCGTCCCAGGGGCGGTCGATGTCCCCGCAGGCGCTTGCCGCGGTGAGTTCGTACTCGCCCGAGGTGAACAGCGCGGCCCGCAGGGAGTCGGCGGTCGACGGGTGCATCGCGCCGGGCCGTCCGAACCCGACCATGACCGAGCCGCCGTGGTAGCCGACGATGCCCAGGTCCCGCAGGAACAGCAGCAGGTTGGTGTTGTCGCTGTATCCGAAGAACGGCTTGGGGTTGGCGCGCAGGAGGTCGCGGTCGAGGTGGGGCAGGACGGTGATCTGGTCGTCGCCGCCGATGCTGGCGATCACCGCCTTGATGTCGGGGTCCGCGAAGGCCGCGTGGATGTCCGCGGCGCGCGCCTCGGGCGTCGCGCCCATCGCCCTGGTCGTCGGGTACTCCACCGCCTTCAGCCCGAAGTCGTCCCGGAGTCTGCTCAACCCCAATTCGAAGGGCAGCGGGAACAGGCCGGGAAGGCCGGACGAGGGTGAAATCACGGCGACCTGGTCGCCGGGGGCGGGCTTGACGGGATAGCGGGGATTCTCCATCCGATGATCATAGAAGTCGGCGGATCCGGCCTCGCGTCAATTATCCGGGGTGGGCCCGCGATGGCATTGCGGACCGGCGTGTCGAGCGCGCCCATATGACGAGCATTCAGCCCTATCATCTCGAATCGAATGCAAAATCGAGACAAATCAGACTGTGTCCCGCGCTGTTCGGCGGATCCCGTCGGAGAAAACTGGTCCGCCGTCAGAACCATGACGCATTCGACCGAGAACAGGACCCCCATCACTGATCTGATTGTTACCTGCCAACCGATTGCGGAGGTGTCACGATGCCCTGCTTCAGGACCGACTTCCGAGGGGCCCCCAAAGGCCTTCTCCCCACGTGTTGTTGCCCCAGAGCCCGCGCCATACTCTCCTTGCTGCTCCTGACGGCCGCCGTAACGACCGGCCCCGCAGCCCCGGCGCACGCCACCGCCCCGTATGGCGCCAGAGCCGTCGCGGTGGCCGCCTCCAAACAGGGCTCGCCGTATGCCTACGGCGCCACCGGCCCCAAACGCTTCGACTGCTCGGGCCTCACCCTCTACGCCTTCAAGAAGGCGGGCAAACGGCTGCCACGCACCGCCGAGCAGCAGTACGAGCACACCGTCCACATTCCCGAGGCCGATCGCGCGGCCGGGGACCTGGTCTTCTTCCCCAGCGGCGCGACCATGACCCACGTCGGGATCTACGCCGGCGACGACCGCATCTGGCACGCCCCACGTCCCGGCACCCGAGTACGCCTGGAACGGATCTGGAGCTCAGCGGTCCGCTACGGGCGCGCGACCTGATCGGGCGTCCCGCCGGTCCGGGCCCTTCGGTCCTGGTCCCCCGCCGCGACGACGGCCGGACCCGGGTCCGCGGGCAGCCTGCGTACGGCCCACACGCTCGGGGCGAGCAGCAGGACGAGGCTCGCCAGGACCATCAGTGCGGCACTCCAGAGAAGGACGGGCTCGGTACCGAGGGACGTCGCCGCGGCGCCCACGACCAGGTAGCCCAGTGGCACGGACAGGAGCTCACCGGCCGAATTGAAGGAGCTGACCCGCCCGAGAACCTCGGACGGGAGTTGTTCCTGCACGGCGGTGTTCCAGCACACGATCGCGATGTCGAGGCCGATGCCGGCCATGGCGCTCGCCCCGGCCAGAACGGCGAGCGGCGCGCCCCAGGCAAGTGCGAGGAAAGGCAGCGCGAGAGGCAGATTGGCGCATACGCACACGACCATGATCCTGGACGGTTTCCATTTGAGTGAGACGACACCACCCAGGAGCAG
The DNA here is from genome assembly GCF_054353315.1 of Streptomyces sp. NC-S4. Lineage (NCBI taxonomy): Bacteria > Bacillati > Actinomycetota > Actinomycetes > Kitasatosporales > Streptomycetaceae > Streptomyces > Streptomyces sp. NC-S4. The sequence goes on from NZ_CM135937.1 coordinate 303,504, forward strand.
GCCCGCCGCGAATGCCCCCTGGACGATTCCCCAGGAAGGAGCACCCAGATGGCTGTTCTGGGCGATCACCGGTCCGAGGAGTTGATATCCGCCGAGCCAGAGGGCGACGACCACGGTGCCGGACAACGTATAGGACCATATCCAGAAGAGACGGGAGAATTCTTTCCAGCCGTCCTTGAAGTCACGAAGGACTGAAGCCGTGGTCCTGACGGGTCCGGACACGTCAAGACGGCTGCAGAGGAAGGCCGCGACCGCGAAACTGGCGGCGTCCCAGCCCAGGGTCGGCTCCGGGCCGACGAGGGCGACGAGGGCGCCGCCCACCGCCGGGGCGAGGATGCGGATGATGTTGCTGGGCAACCGCATCAGCGCGTTCGCCTGCTGCAGCTCGCCGGGATCGACGAGCTGCGGCAGCAGGCTGTTCATGGCGGGCTGGGTCAGTGCCGACGCACAGCCCGCCAGCGCCGCGAACAGGGCGATCCGTCCGGTGGTGGCCGTTCCCGTCGCCACCAGCAGTGCGACGCAGCCCTGGGTGACGGCCGGCATCGCATTGCCGATGACGACGACCCGTCGCCGTGAGAACCGGTCCGCGATCACTCCTCCGACGAGGAGCAGGACGAGCTGCGGGGCGGTGTTGGCGGCGAGGACGACCGCCAGGGACGCCGGGCTGCTGTCGAATCCGAACACGGCGAAGGCCAGGGCCACGGGGGCCATCGCCGTTCCGCTCATCGAGATCAGACGTGCCAGGAGGAATAACCTGAACGGCTTGTGCCGCAGTGCGGAGAGGGATCCGTGTCGAGCCATTCGACGGAGACTAACCTGCTCCGGTGCGGGTGACGGAGCCGGGAGGGGTACCGGGATGGGTGCCCGGAAGGGGCCGGCGCGTCAGAGCGATTCGCCGGGCCGCAGGTACCGGTAGCCGTGCGAAGTCTCCTGGCCGAGCCAGCCGTTGACGCTGTCGAGACCGCGGTCGTTGATCTGTGCGTCGTGAATGGCGAACGCCCGCCGCGGCCCCACGGCCTTGACGAAATCGATCACCTCAGCCATCTTCAGCCACGACCCGTGCGCGGGCACCAGCAGCGTCTCGATCTCCTGCTCGGGCACGTGCAGCGAGTCACCCGGGTGGTAGACCGAGTCGTCGACGACGTAGCCCAGGTTCGCGCAGTCGGGTTGGCCGCCGTAGATGAAGGCATGACGGCCGCCGACCGCCCGTATCGAAAAGCCCGCGGCGGTGAACTCCGTACCGGCGGAAACCCCGATGACGTCCAGGTTCGGAATGTCCGCCTCGGCGGGGGCGTAGACCGGTACGCCGAGACCCGCCAGGCGCAGCACGTCGACGTGGTCGATGTGCTCGTGTGTCACCAGCACGGCGTCCGCGCCGGCCAGGGCGGACGGCTCGCTCCACGTACCGGGATCGATGACGAGTACCCGCCCGCCCTGCTCGATCCGGACACATGCATGGGTGTACTTCGTGATCTTCATGGCTCCGCACCGTACAGTGCCGGGCCCGCCGTGACCCGGCAATTTCCGTGTCACGGGGACGAGTTGGGCGGGGTCACGCCGGGGTCATTCCCCGGTCGTCCCGTCGATCGCCTCGCGCAGCAGGTCCGCGTGCCCGTTGTGGCGGGCGTACTCCTCGATCATGTGGGTCAGGATGTAGTGCAGCGAGTACGACTGATCGCCGAAGTGCACCGTCACGTCGAGGGACTCGGCGGCGTCCACGATCGCGCGCGAGCGCTCGCACGTCTCCTCCCAGATCCTGAACGCGTCGGCCACGTCCACGTCCTCGACGTGGAACTCCGTCCACTCCCCCGCCTCGTTCTTCGGGAAGTAGCCGCGTACGTCCTCCCCGGCGAGGACGTTGCGGAACCATCCGCGCTCCACCTCCGCGAGGTGCCGCACCAGCCCCAGCAGACTCAGCCCGGACGGGGCCACCGCCCTCGTCCTCAGCTGCTGGTCGCTCAGCCCCGCGCACTTCATCATCAGGGTGTCCCGCTGCCGCTGCAGCACGCTGGTCAGGGTGGCGCGCTCGTCGCCCGTCAGCACGGGCCGGGTCCGCTGTTCATCGATCACCGGGCGATCATCACATCCGGTGCCCGCATCGGCCCACGCGTTCTCGCATGCTGGTCAGCGCGGTTGGTCGCTCCGCTCGGTTCGGAACTGGCTCCGCCCCCGGGCAGCGCCTGGGGTTTCAGCAGTCACGCAGCGGCCACACGCGCAGGAGGAACGGAAACGGAACGGAACGGACTACGAGGAAACGATCGTTCCCATGACGACGATGGTCCTGCTGATCGCGCCGATGGCGCTGGCCCTGCTGCTCGTCCATCGCAGGGACGGGCACCGCGCCCGGCACCGGGCCGGCTCTTGTCCGCAAGGTCACGGGAGCCACGGCCGCAGGCAGACCCGGATGCCCAGGGCCTTGTCGTAGCCGGGTGGCGGGGGTGGGGGCCGGCCGCCCCCGCCGGTACGCGGCGTTGTCCTCTTCCTGCCCGCGCAGGAGCGGGCTCCCGGAACCGAGCACTCCGCAACAGCCTTCAGTACGGGAGGTAGTAGCTGAGTACATCGGCGGTGAGAGGCGGGAAAAGCGCCCGGAACAGCTCTTCGTCCGCGGAGTAGACGTCGGGGCGGATCCGGTTCAGCCCCTCGATCCCGTGCGGGCCGAACAGCAGGGCGGGCAGATGGTCGGGCGCCACCCCTGCGCCTCCCACCGCTCCCGGCGACTGTATCGCCCCACCGGTGACGACCTCACCGAGCCCGTTGGCGCGAACCGGAATCCGGTGGTGCGCGCCGAAGGTGGAGATGACGATGTCCTGACCGGTGCGGTCGATCCCGGCCGCGGTGAGGCGCTGCCAGAACAGCGGGCGCAGCTTGTCGACCAGCGCTGCGACATCCGGGATGCGGATGTAGTACTGCTCGGCACTCCGGCGCGGTTCGTGTTCGACGAACTCCTGCCACGCGTCGCCGGTCACGGTGCCTGCCCGATGGACGACCCGGATCCGGTCGCCGGGTGCCTGAGCGGCAATGCCGTTCAAGAGGCCCCGTGCCGCCGCCTCGTCGCGCGCCGCCGCCTCCGCCAGGAGCAGCTCCTCGTCGTCGGCCGTGGTGCGCGCGGTGGCGATGACCGTGTCGGCTTGCTCGAGAACCCACAGGTTGCTCGACTCGTGGTCCAGGAGCCATCGCCAGCACGCCGTCGAGTGCGGCATGGTCACATCGAACCCGCTCTGGGCCGAGGCTTGCAGGGCAGCCATGGCGGGGATGTCGGAAGGCCGGGCGGGACGGAGCACGGCCGTTCCGTCGGCGGGCGGCAAGGCGTTCACGTCGAGCGTCTGCGGTATGTCGATGGCGTACTCGTAGCCGAACAGCCGGTAGAAGTACGGGATTCCGATCATTGCCTGGACGAGGTGGCCCCGGGCGGCGGAACGCTCGTGCGCCCAGTGCATGAGGGCTCTTACCAGCCCGCGTCCCTCGTATTCCTTCTCGGTGGCGACCAGTTCCACCTGACCGGCGGGCAGGCGGACTCCTCCGATGCGCACCTCCTCGTCGAGGAGCGTCGCGGTGGACACGACCCGATCGCCGTCGACCACCACGGCACAGGCGGACAGGCCCGCATCGGGGTCGGTGACGACCAGCCGGTGGTCGATGGCGTCGTCCGGCTCGCCGCGCTCGGACAGGAGCGCGGCGATCTGGTCGAGATCTGCGGGCGTCGCCTGCCGCAGGGTGAGGCCGTCGGCCGGCGAAACGGCTCCGGAATTGTTTCTGATCTTGGTCACAGCCAGACTGTGGCATCGCCCGGCCATCCCGGCCAACAGAGTTTTTCGCAGTCGTCGCCGGGGCCGACGGTCTCGTACCCGGACCAGGGCACTGTTGGCCGTCAAGCGGTCTGGCAGGGTGTGCCCCATGGAGTCGTCGAGAGTGGTAGAGGCACTGTGGGACCGGATCCAGGCGCGGGACTGGAATGGCGTTGCCGGGCTGGTCGCGGAGGATGCCGTCGTCGAGTGGCCGGTCAGCGGTGAACGCATCGTAGGCAGGGAGAACTACGTTGCGGTGAATCGTGAGTATCCGGAGGGCTGGGCCATCCGGGTGCTGCGGATTGTCGCCGAAGGCGACGAGGTCGTCTCCGAGGTCGAGGTTCCGCACGAAGGCATCGGGGTGTTCCGTGCGGCGTCGTTCTGGACCGTCCACGACGGACGGATCGTCCGTGGGAGGGAGTACTGGACTGCCCCTGGCGCCGACCCGCGCCCGCAGTGGCGGGTTCCTTTCGTGGAACCCATGTAGGACGAGACAGCCGGCCGGCCCTGCGTCGAGCGGCAGCGCCTGCCGACGCCATGACGTGACGTGACCCTGAGCTCGTGGAGCCCGCTCCTCCGGTCAGCCGGCGACGGCCTCGATCAGGAAATACGGTGCGGCGCCGGCGAGCGGGGTGACCGACGTGACGCGCAGGGCCGCCCCGCGGCACACCTCCTCGAAGTCCGCGCGGGTGCGTTCCCTGCCGCCGACGTTCACCATCATGTTGAGGTCGCTCAGGTAGCTGCCCTCGTCCTGCGCGCCCACGACCTCGGGAAGGACCGGCTCCACGATCAGGACCACACCACCAGGCGGCAGCACCTGGCGGCAGTGGCGCAGGATCGTGACTGCCCGGGCGTCCGTCCAGTCGTGCAGGATGCTCTTCAGGAGGTACACGTCCGAACCTCGCGGGACCGACCGGAAGAAGTCCCCCGCGATGAGGGAGCAGCGGTCCTCCAGCGCGTGCCGCGCCAGTGTCTTCGCAGCCTCTGCGAGGCCGTCGCCGGTATCGAAGACCACACCGGCGAGACCTGGGTGCGCTTCGAGGACGGCGGCCAGGAGGGTGCCGTTGCCTCCGCCGACGTCCGTGACCGAGGCGAACCGGCTGAAGTCGAAGGCTCGGGGCAGGACGGCGGCTGTCTCGGTGGTGACCTGGCTCATGGCCGTATTGAAGTCCGTGGAGAGTTCGGGGTGCCGGGCGAGATGGCTGAAGAAGTCCGTGCCGAAGACGGAATCGAACGCGGTCTCTCCCGTACGCACACTGCTCTCCAGGTGCTCCCAGGCGCGCACGATCGCCGGATCGGTGAACATGCGGACGAACGACGCGAGGGAGTCGGGGTGGCCGGGGCCGAGGAGCGCACCCGCCGGGGTCACCGAGAACGTGTCGGGGGCGTCCTGCGCGAGCAGACCGAGGGCGGTCAGGGCACGCAGCAGGCGTGTCATGGGCTGGTGCGCGGTTCCGGCTCCGACGGCTACCTCGGCAGCTGTGCGCGGTCCGTCGCCGATCAGTTCCACGACGTCCAAGCGGACGGCCGCGCGCAGGGTGTGCGCGGCCATGCTGCCGAACGCGAGCCGGACGACGAGCTCCCGGCCTTCCGCCGTCTGTGCTGCTCGGACATCGATGTTCGTCACGGGCCTTGCTTCCTTCCTTCGGGTCGGCCGGTCAACGACCGGCCTGGACACGGACATTCAGGGCTGGGTGGACGCGCTCAGGCCGGCCAGTGCACCGGGGCGTGCACCCCGGCGAGGGCCTGGATGTCGCGGTGGAGATGGGGCTGGTCGGCATATCCGCACGCCACGGCGACGTCGCCGACGCGCTCACCGGCGAGGAGTGCCCGGGCGGCGTGGTCGAAGCGGACCAGCATCGCGGCGCGCTTGGGGGTCAGGCCGACCTGGGCGCTGAACCTGGCCCAGAGCCGCTTGCGGCTCCATCCGCAGGAGGCGGCAAGGTCACCGACCCGTACTCGGCCGCGGCCGGCCACGATGGCGTCCCAGGAGGCGGCGACCTCGGCCGCCATGGGCGGGGCTCCGGCGGCCCTCCGTCTGAGGAATCCGTCCGTGATTTCGAGGCGTTCCTCCCAGGACGCGGTGTCGGCCAACTGCTCGCGCAGCAGCCGGGCGTGCCGCCCCCAGAGGTCCTCGAGTCCGGTGATGGAGCCGTCCAGTTCGAGTGGGGACACGCCCAGCAGGGCGTAGGCGGCCCGGGGTGACAGCGCCACCTCGACGCATTCGACGCCCTCGCCGCGGATGCGGGCCGGACGTGGCGACAGGGAGGCGACAAGACCTCCCAGTGGCCGCTGCCCGGAAGCGCACTCCACCGTGACCGGGCCGACTCCGAGCCCGATGACGACGATCACGGCGGGCTGCGGCAGCACCCGCATGTCCAGCCTGCCGCCCGTACGGTCCCGGAACCCGGCCATCCGTACGCCGTCGAGCGAGGCTCCGCCCAGGGGGCGGGCGACCTCCCAGCGGTTGTGAGCAGTGCGCTCCGGGGGCACGTCCCCCGCGTCGTATCCGGGCATGCCTCCAGGGTCGCTGGAGTCGCGGGCCCTTGTCTTGGACGAAAATTCCCTCTCCCCCACGCTCCCCACGCTGTTTCTCTATGCCGTCCGTGTCGTCCGTGTCGTCCCTCTGGAGAGCCACGTACTGCTATGGCTCTCCAGAGGGACGCCGGCCAAGGGGGTTGCTCCATAGGCTCGGTACGGATGAACAGTGAAGTACTGGCGGTATCAGATAATGAACACGTGTCCGAGACGACCGCCGCAATGGCAACCCGCCCCGGCCTTCGCACCCTGCGGGCTGATCTCCTCTCCCTCCGGGGCCGCCCCATGCCGCCGCTGGCCTGGCCTCGCTGGCTGCGCTGGCTGCCCCACGGCCTCGTGTGCTTCGCCGCCGCCCTGACGGCGACCGCGTCGGCGGGCACGGCCGCCCCGGTCGCGGCCATCGGGCACGCGGCGATGCTGGTCGTGGCGCTGCGCCGGCCGTCGTCCGCCTGGTGGCTGTCGTTGGCCCTCGTCACCGGCATCACGCTGAAGTACCCACCCACCCACGACACCCAGGTCTACGTGTGGATGGTGCACGCCGGGGTCCTCTTCCTCCTCGCTCTGCGGGTGCGTTTGTCCTCGGCGATCACCGCGGCCGTACTCAGCACCCTGCTGACCGTTGCGCTGAAGCTGTCCGGCTCTGCCGTCGGGTCCTGGCAGATGATCACCGGAGCCCTCACGCTGTTCGCTCTGGCCCTGCTCATCGGAGCCGTGGCGCGCGGCCGCCGCGAGGACCATGCGCGCCTCACCGAGCAGATCGCCGCCACGGCCCGGGAACGGGCTCTGCGCACTGTCCTGGAAGAGCGCACCCGGATCGCCCGCGAGTTGCACGACGTCGTGGCCCATCACCTGTCACTCATCTCCATCCAAGCCGATGCCGCGCCCTATCGGGTGCAGGACCCGCCGGCGGAGCTGGTCACCGAGCTGGCCTCGATCCGCGCCAACGCACTTGAGGGACTAGGCGAGTTGCGCCAGCTGCTCGGCCTCCTGCGGTCGAACGGTCCCGGCGACAGCACCACCGGCACGAGCCCGCAGCCCTCGCTGGCGCAGCTCGACGCGCTGCTCGTGAGCGTGCGAGCCGCCGGCCTCCGTACCACCGCCCGGATCGAGGGCACCGCCCGTCATCTGCCCCCGGGCGTGGAGCTGTCCGCGTACCGCATCATCCAGGAGGCCCTCAGCAACGTTCTGCGCCATGCCCCCGGCGCCGAGACGAGCGTCGGACTCGTCTACGCACGCGATGCGCTGTGTCTGAGGGTCGTCAACGGGCCCGCCGCACTCCCCGCCGCCCCCTCACCCGGTGCCGGGCACGGTGTCATCGGCATGCGGGAGCGCGTCGCCCTGCTCGGCGGCGAACTCGCCGTTGGCCCGACCCCCGAGGGCGGCTACGAGGTGAACGCGGCCCTGCCGACCTGCCCCGGGTCCGCGCCTACGCCTACGCCCGAGCCAGCAGCCCCTGTCGCCACCGCCGGCACGGAGGCCTACGCATGACCATCCGCGTACTTGTCGCCGACGACCAGGCCATGGTCCGGGATGCCTTCGCCGTCCTGCTCGGTGCCCAGCCCGACATCGAGGTCGTCGCCACGGCCGAGAACGGCACGCAGGCCGTTGCCCTGGCCGAGGAGCTGGCGCCCGACGTGATCGTGATGGACATCCGGATGCCCGGCCTGGACGGCATCGAGGCCACCCGTCAGGTCACGTCCGTCCCCGGGACCTCGACGAGGATCCTGATCCTGACCACCTTCAACCTCGACGAGTACGTATACGAGGCCTTGCGTGCCGGGGCCTCCGGCTTCCTCCTCAAGGACGCCTCCGGCATCGAGCTCGCAGAGGCCGTACGGGTGGTGGCGCGGGGCGAAGCGCTGCTCGCGCCCGACATCACGATGCGGCTGATCGCAGAGTTCTCCCGGGTGAGTCCGAGCGCCAAGCAGCCGACGGGCGTGCGCATCGAGGCCCTCACCGACCGCGAGACCGAAGTTCTCGCGCAGGTGGCACAGGGCATGTCCAACGCGGAGATCGCCCAGGTGCTGGTCGTCGCCGAGGAGACGGTCAAGACCCACGTGGGCCGCATCCTGCGCAAACTGCAGCTGCGCGACCGCACCCAGGCCGCCGTCTTCGCCTACGAAACCGGCCTGGTCGTCCCCGGCAACGTCACCCGCTGGGCACCCTCGCCCGGAACCGCCACCTGAACCGCCTGCCGCTGCCTCCACAACGCGAGATCCAGGCGTGGGCAGTCAGCGGCTTCACCCGGTCAGGAGCCGTCGGCAAGAGGCGCGTAGCCGACTCGGACGGTTCCGGTCGCTCCTCGGAGGTCGGCGTAGCCCTGGAGGGCTACGCCGCAGGTTGGCTCCTCCGGGGGACGCGGGTCACCGACGCTGAAAGCGAACCTTGTGGAGCCCGTTCGGAGGCACCGTCCTTCCGCGCCCCACACCTCCAAGGAAGCCACCATGTCCGTAGCCCCATACCCGGCACCTGCCTCCCAGGCCTCGCCCCCCGGCAAGATCAAGAGGTCCCTGCGCGTCGTTCTCGCTTCGATCGCCTCGGTCCTGGCCTTCCTCACCGCTGCGATCATGTTGGGCGCGTACTTCCCGGCCATCCCCAAGGCCGGCGTCATCGGCCCGGTCATCGGCGGACAGTACCCGCTGCACATGGCGCTCCTCGGCATCGTCGGCACCGCTCTGGGAGCCCTGGCCCGGCGTAGCGGCTTGCTCCGCTGGGGGCGCGTCCTCACCGCGGTGACCGCACTGTCGACCGCCGCCGCTGTCGGCATCGGGGGCATCCAATTCATTGCCGCGCGCGACGCCGATACGAAGGTCTCCTTCGGTCAGGTCTTCGGCCGGCTCGCCTCCCCCGCCGATGCCGCACCGGACACGACCCGGATCTATGCCACCCGTGACGGCGAGGCGCTCGAAGCGGACGTGTACCTGGCCAAGGGCGGCCAGGGCAGAAACAGGGTGCCGGCCATCGTGCTCGCCCATGCCGGAGGCTTCCACACCTTCGACAAGAGCGACCTGCGGGGCACCGGTCGTTGGCTGGCGGACCACGGTGTGGCCGTCATAGCCGTCGACTACCGCCTGGCCACCCCCGACCGTCCCACGTGGAACAAGGCCCCACAGGACCTCATGACCGCCCTGGGTTGGGCGCAGGACCATGCCGCCGAGTACGGCATCGACTCCTCCCGTATCTCGCTGGGCGGCATGTCGGCCGGCGGCACGCTCGCCATGAACACGGCCTACCGACTCCAGAACGGCACCATACGGGCCACTGACGGCCCCACTCCCAAGCCCCCGTTCTCCGTCGTCGGCTTCTACCCGGGCACCGACGTCAACGAGATGTGGCAGAAGGACGTCGCCGGCACCCGTGAGGCCGCAGAGCTCTTCACCGGCGGCACACCTGCCCGCTACCCCGAGCGCTACCGCGAGGTCTCCCCGACCGCCGACATCAAAGAAGGCCTGCAGCGCACCCTGCTCGTCGTGGGAGACCGCGACCGCAGTGCCCGCCCCGACGCCATCAAGGACTTCGGCGCCTCACTCCGGGCCAAGAACGTGGACACGACGGTGAAGGAACTTCCCTTCGCCGAACACGCCTTCGACGACGCCTACAGCAGTCTCACTTCCCAGACCAGCCGCCAGATCCTCCTCGACTTCCTCGACAAGAACACGTGACCGCAGCCATCCGGCCCTGCTGCGCTCGTCCGACACTGTGCCCGGGTTCAGGCCAGACGGGAGCCCAGGCGCAAGCGCATCTCCCCGGCGGCACGGCGGACCTCCTCGGGCTGCGCGTCGTCGTCGAGCAGCCCGAGGAGCACCATCAAAGCCCTCGCCTCGTCCCCGCTGATCAGTTTCAGGCGCGGCTCGGTAACGCCGTCCAGGAGCACGTCCAACATCTCGTCCATGCAGGCAACAACGCCTGGCCGACGGTCGGGGTCACCGGGTCGCCCCGGTGAACGTGGAGCCCCGGATGAGGACGCCACGCCGAGGGCGGCTCCGGTGCACGAAAGCCATCGCCTCCACACCGAAGAACTCAACCACGTGGTGTGAGCCCGCAAACGGGTTCGCGCCGCGTCGTCCTGGTCGGGTGGCCGCTACGGCAGCTTCAGCCAGGGGCTCTTGTTGGCCATGGTGGCGGTGTGGCTGCTGGTCCAGAAGATGGTCGTGTAGTTCCCGTAGGCCCGCCCGTCCCGGCCGGTGAAGTCGGGTGAGGTGAGGTGCAGGTTCGTGACGGCCCCCGCAGGACAGTCGTAGATCTTCTGCGACATGATCCTCGAGCCGCCGGTCTCCAGTGTCTGGAGCATGATCTTGCAGGCGGGGTGCCCCGCGCGCAGGGTGACGTAGGCGTCGGGCCGGCCGACGCCCGCCCTCGGAGCGCTGATGCAGGACTTCCAGTCGACGTAGCTGGAGCCGAAGCCCTCCGAGTACTCCCAGCAGCCGCCACCGCTCGCCGCGCTCGCGGCGGGAGCGAGGACCAGTGACGAAGCGAGGATTCCGGCCGCGCCCAGGAGTCCTGCGGCGGCCCGAGTGATCTTTAACATGCTCATTCCCCATGCTGTAGCCGTCGGATGACGGATGATCAGAACCGAAATCAGGGGCCGCCCAGCAGGCTGTCCACCAGCCGGGCTGTGTTCGGAGGCGGATCAGAGGAAGCGACACCACGACCGGCCTCGTCCGCGACCATGCCACCCTTGGCGGGCCGACGCGCTCGCCGACGTCTCCTGCCCGGCCCGCACCTGTCACTTCGGCGTCGCCTCCCGCGGGGACCCGCCGACTGATCCGTGCCGGCCCGCGGCCGACGCTGCGGCCGCTGTGGCAGCAGCGAGCAGCAACATCCACGTCGACAGGGTGAACGCACGTGAGCGCGGCCGACCGGGGAGGAAGCCGGGGCCGCGCTCACGTCTCACACGGGGAAACGGCAAGGCTCCCCGGCGTCCTGCTGGGACTGGATCAGGCGTTGACGCAGGTGTTGCCGAAGGCCGGGTTGAGCAGCGCGATGATGTTGACGGTGTTGCCGCAGACGTTGACCGGAACGTGGACCGGGACCTGGATGGCGTTCCCGGAGGCGACACCCGGCGAGCCGATGGCCGCGCCCTGGGCACCGGCGTCGGCGGAGGCCATGCCCGCCGCGCCGAGGAGGATGGCTCCGGTCGCGGTGATGACGGCCGTGGTCTTCTTCACTGGGTACTCCTTCAGGATGTACGTCGAAACGGTGAACGAAAGCGGGCGTCGGGCGTGGGCCGGGCAGACCGGCCCACGCCGGGCGCTTGTCCCCTCCAACACCTCCACCGGGCGCAGGGACACGCTGATCGACCCATTCGGGTGCCGCCCGTACGCCGGGGCTGCGCAGACCCGGCCCGAAAGCCTGCTCCCCGGCGCCCCACCCGACGGGATGAGGAAGTCGCCCGCGGCGGCGTCGTCTCCGACCCCGGCTGGGGGGCCGCACACCCCGAGCCCTGGGGAGGGGGTACCCGGGCTCGGGGTGTGGGGCCTGCATGTGTCCGTCTACTTGAAAGTGACGTCCGAGCAGGAGTAGAAGGCCTCCTCGCTCTGGAAGGAGCCGTCGGGCCGCTTCAGCCCGTGCCAGATCGTGTAGATCAAGTGCTTGCCCTTCTTCTCGGGGAGCACCGTCTTGAACGTGAACGCCTTCGCGCCGAGGAAGCCCGAGGGTGCCGTCGTGGCCGCGGTGTTGTCGGCGCTGAGGAAGGGGGTGTCCTCCAGGTCGGACCACTTCAGCGGCTTCTTCGGGTCGTAGCCGTCCTTGGTGACGTACATCTCCATGCGGTACGGGTTGTGCAGCGCGCTGATGTCGTAGCGGATGTCGTACTCGGCGCCGCCCGGCAGTGTCGTCGAGGGGAAGTCGTCCCGCGCCAGGTCCAGGCCGGAGAACTGCGCGTTGCCGGCGCTGCAGAGCTTGCCGTCGGGTATGCGGGCGCGGTGCTGCGGGGAGGAGGTCGGGGTGCTGTGGTCGATGGCGCGGCCCTGGACGATCGACTTCCAGTCGCCGGGGATGCCGGGGCTCTGGGCGAGGGCCAGCCGGCAGGCCTCGCTCGCCTTCGGGTTCTTGGTGCAGGCCACGCTGCGGCTCACCGGGTCGGCGGTGGATCCGTGTGCGGAGGCGGGCGCGGAGCCGAGGGTGGTCACGGCGAGGGGGAGGGCCACGAGCGCGGTGAGGCGCAGCAGGGCGGTGCGGCGGGCCGGGGGCCGTGCCGGGGCCGGGGCCGGGGCCGGGGAAGTCGTGGCGGCGGGGCGGGTCGTACTCATGAGGGGATGCTCCTGGTCATGGGGTCGGTCTTGCGCGCGGGCGGCAGGGCGGGCGGTCAGCCGCCCGTCTTGACGGTCAGCTCGCGGGAGAAGGCCCCCCACGTGCCGTCGCCGAGCCGTGCCCGGATCTTCACGGTGTACGTCGTGCCGGGGTGGGAGCCGACGAGTACCTCGCGCGACCCCTTCGTCGTCGGGATCGGCAGCACCGGGTCTCCGGTGCCCCACATGAAGGTCTGGGCGGGCTTGCCGTTCAGGTAGACCTGGTAGGTGGTGATCTGGCCGACGCCCTGCGGGACGGACCAGGCGAGGTTCAGGTAGTGCTGGGTGACACCGCCGTCCTGCTTGGTGGCGGTGGTGGCGGCGAAGTCGCCGGGAGCCGCCTTGCCGCCGTTGCCGTCGGGGGCCGCGGTGGTCGTGACCTGTGCCTCGCGGGTCGGGTCGGACTCCTTGCCGGAGGCGTCGACAGCGGTGACCTTGAAGCGGTAGGCGGTGCTCGCCGTCAGGCCGGGGACGGTGGCCGAGGTGGCCTTGGCGTCCGCCTCCTGGACCTTGGCGCCGTTGCGGTAGATCCGGTAGCCGGTGACGGCGACGTCGTCGGTCGCCGCGCGCCAGCGCAGCAAGGCCTGGTACGGGCCGGAGGCCGTCGCCTCCAGGTCCGCGGGGATGACCGGCTTCGCCTTGTCCTGGCCGGGCGCGGCGAGGGTGCTGAGCACGATGTCCTTGCTGAAGCCGGTGGTACGGCCGTCGGCGCGGACGGCGCGGACCTTGAACGCGTAGCGGGTGGCGGGGGCCAGCCGCTCGATGTCCGTCATCGTGTCCGTGACGGTCTTGACCTGCTTGCCGTCCTGGAAGACCTCGTAGCGCACGACCTCGGCGCCGCCGGTGGGCGGCTTCCACATCAGGTGGACGGCGGTGTGGTCCTTGACGAAGGAGCCGCCGTCGGCGGGGACGGCCGTGTTCGTGCCGGTGTCGCTCCCGTTGCCCGACGGGCCGTTCACACGGCATCCGGTGATCTTGGGTAGGCCCTTGCCGGCGGGGTTGATGCCGACCTTGACGGTCCGGTTGCCCTTGGCGGCCACGTCGGCGCGGTCGGCGATCGGCTTGATGGTGACGTGCTTGCCGGTCTGGCGGAGTTCGTACGCCCAGGGGTTGTCGAGGGTGACCTGCCCCTGCGACACGTCGAACTCGGCGGTCCAGTCCCGTACGGGCCGGTCCCCCTTGTTGGCCAGGGAGACCTCGCCGGACGCCCACCACACGGTGGCCTGGTCCGCGACGCGGCAGGCGGCGCGGAAGCCGTCCTCTTCCTCTCCCGCATTGGCGGCCACGGGGATGACGACGGAGCCGACCCCTACGACCAGGGCCGCACAGGCCAGGGCAATTCGCTTTCGGGACATCAGAAACCTCTTGGTAAAGCCGATCCGCCGGTGCAGCGGCAGCATCGAAAAGTGCCTCGGTCAACACCCTTGACCCTAAGCGTGGTTATCGGTTCGAAAGCCCCTCCGAGGGGCTGCGAGCTCGCTGTTATCCGTCCCTTAAGGTCCGGATAGGACGCCCTTGATCCCCTGCCCGCGCGTTTCGACCGAGCGAACACTGAAGATCACGCTCTGTTCCCGACGCCGTCGTCGATGCCGTTCCCGTCGACGTTCTTGTCCCTTTCCCGCCGACCGGCCGGCCGACCGGTGACAGACCGGTATTCGCTCCTTCTCCCTGGCGGAATCGCGCCCCTGACGCTCGGAAAGACAAAGCATCTTCCGCCTAGCGGCGTCTTGCGTTCGCAGGGGCGTAACTGTGCGGTGTTTGCCTACCGGGCAAGTCCAGTCCTGACCAGAAAGGCTATGGAACGATGACTCTTCGAAGGTCCTCCGCCGTGCTCGGTGCGCTGGCCGTGGTCGCCGTGCCGACCGTGCTGCTGAGCGCCGCGCCCGCCGCACAGGCGGCGTCGGCGCCCAGCTACCAGACGTGGCAGTCCGATGTGAGGGCGGCGGTGTCGCCCGCGATTCCCTGGCTGCGAGAGCGCCGCGAGGAGGGCGGGCAGGGGCTGTCGATAGTCCTGGACATCGACAACACCGCCCTGGAGACCTACTACCACCCCGGTCACGCCAACAATCCGGTGCTGGACGTGGCCCGGTGGGCCGATGCGCACGGCATGAACGTCCTGTTCGTCACGGCTCGTACGTCCTCGTCCTCCGCCAACGCGCAGCTGAGGGCGGCGGGCTACCCGGTGGACGGTATCTGCACCCGCAAGCACGGGGAGAGCCTCGGCAAGGGCAAGGCACGCTGCCGGCAGGACCTCACCAGGGACGGCTACACCATCACCGCCAACATCGGTAACCGGTCCACCGACTTCGAGGGCGGCTACTACGAGAAGCGCTTCAAGCTGCCGAGCTACGGCGACCTGCTCGACTGAACACTGTCCGGTCTGGACGGGTGAGCCTGGCCGGTGACCGAGGGCTCGTCGGGAAGCCGTAGCGCCGTCGGCCGCGCAGGCGGTGGCGGTGGCGGTGGCGGTGGCGGTACAGCGCACCGTCGATGCCCTCGGCCCGGGCAGCCCCCCGCGGCTGGGGCATCGCCTCCCCGCGCAGAGGGAGCCACCGAGGTCCTCTCGGGTTTCCCGCGCGCCCTCCACGCATGGAGCCCGAGGTCATCGTGTTGGTCTGTCTTGCCGGGCCGCCACTGCCGGAGGTCGAGGAACAGACGGGCATGGCGGCCTCTGCTGTGTCCCTTGTGGGCTGGGGACTCGCTGCGCGAGCTGCTCCTGCCGACGACGACCGAAACGGTGTCCGCTCCTGCTGACGCGTGGCAACGGGGAGGGCGGCCAACTGTTCCCTGCCGCGCGTTGGGGCTGCTGCCCGCCCGGGCGCCGCCTCGGTCGCAGCCGAAGGCCGGCGATGACGACGAGAGTGCTTGCTCGCCGGAACCGTCCTGCCACTACGCCGGAAATGGACATGCCTTCGGATTCCGCTGCCGCGCGATGAAGCCATGCCGGACCCATCCTGCGCCACGGGCGCCCCGCAGCAGCGGATGGCCGGACAGCTCGGGCGACTCGGAGTGCCGTCTCGTGCGGGAGACGGCGAAGCTGCGGATCCCGGCTCGGGCTCCGACCCGGCTCCGGCCCCGGCCGACGTCGTCATGGTTCGCTCATCGAACGCCCGCAGCGCGCCTTCGGCGGCGGGGGCGGCGGTCTGTACGAGGGCACCTGACTGTCGGACGAGGTCCAGGAGGCGCGATGCGGCCACCCGGCCGGAGCCGGGTTCGGCAGAGCGTGCGGGAGCAGCCTTCGTGGCCCTTACGAGGGGCGGGCGCGGCACCGGAGAGTAAAGTGATGGCCATAGCTTGTTTACTATGTCCTCCCGTTCAGCGCGAACAAGGGCGGACACCACCATGCGCGTACTCCTGGTCGAGGACGAACCCGACCTCCGCGAGGTCGTGGCGGCCGGCCTCAAGGCCGCCGGCTACGCGGTCGACGGCGCCCACGACTGGGCGGAAGCGGACTTCCTGCTCGACCTGAACGCCTACGACTGCGTCGTCCTGGACCGGATGCTGCCCTCCGGGGACACCCTCCCCGCCCTGGAACACAAGCGCCGCTCCGGTTGGGCGACCCCGGTGCTCTGCCTCACCGCCCTGCACACCCTCTCCGACCGGGTCGCCGGTTTCCGCTCCGGCGCCGACGACTACCTCCCCAAGCCCTTCGCCATGGAGGAGCTCGTGATGCGGGTCGGCAGCCTGGCCCGGCGCGCCGGGGACCGGCTCCCCGTCCACCTCCGCCACGCCGACCTGGAGCTGGACGCGGCCCGCCGCGAGGTCCGGCGGGACGGGATCCTGCTCACCCTGACCCACAAGGAGTACGCCGTCCTGCGGCACCTGCTCGTCCACCGGGAGACAGTGGTCACCCGCGCCGCGCTGGTCGAGCACTGCTGGGACGAGATGGCCGACCCCGTCTCGAACGTCGTCGACGCCGTCATGGCCGGCCTGCGGCGCAAGCTCGGCCCGCCGCCGCTGATCCGTACCGTCCGTGGCCACGGCTTCCTGCTCGGCGGCGAGGGCGAGGGCGAGGGCAGCGACGGCAGCTACGGCACCGCGCCCGGCCGCCCCGGCGGCCGCCGGGCCAAGCGGTGACCGGTGCCGCGCGGGAGCCGAAGGCGGCACGCGGGCGAGCCGGCCGCCGCCTGCGGTCGCCGGCCCGCAGACGGCTGCGCCGGCTCCAGCTCAGGCTGACCCTCGCCTACACCCTCATCACCCTGGCCGGCGTCAGCGCGCTGTCCTGGATGGTGATCCGCACCGACGAGCGCTCCTGGCGCGCCGCCGCGTACGACGAGATGGACCAGCGCGCCGCCGTCAGCACCTCATTGATCTACTACACGGACCAGGGTCTCCAGCTCGACGGCCTCTACGACGACGAAGCCACCCGCGGCAGCCCACGCGTACGGGTGCTGCACCTGGCACCCGGCGGCGCGCTGCGCCCGGTCTTCACCTCCCCGGGACCGCCCGACCCCACCGTGGCGCAGGAGCGGCTGACCGCGCTCGCCCGCGCAGCGATGGACCGCGACGACACCGTACGCGCCGAGGCGCCCGGTACCCGGGGCGCCGCCGCCTACCTGCTGGCCCGCCCCTTCCACCACGACGAGACGCAGGAGGTGCGCGGCGCCGTCGTGGTCGTCGGCGACCCGTCCCAGTGGATGGCCGAGCACCGCCGACTGGCCGCTTCCGTCCTCGTCGGAGCCGGGCTGCTCACCGCCCTGGCCGCCGTGACGGGCCATCTGCTGTCCGGGCGCAGCCTGCGCCCGGCCTGGCAGTCGCTGGAGGCGCAGGAGCGCATGCTCGCCGACGCCGCCCACGAGTTGCGGACCCCGGTGGCCGTCATGCGCAGCTCGGTCGACGTCGCGGGCACCGACCCGCGCGGCCTCGACCCGCACCTGCCGCGCATCCGCCGGGCCACCGAGCGCCTCACGGACGTCGTCGACAACATCCTCACCCGCGGCCGCCTCCAGGCCGCCGGACCTGACCTGCGGGCCGTCCGCCTGCGGCTGGACCAGCTGGTCGAGCAGGCCTGCGAGGATCTGGCGGCCGGCCCTCACGTGCTGACCACCTCGCTCGACGCGTCCGTCGTCACCGCGGACCCCGCACTCGTGCGCATCGCCGTCCGCAACCTTCTCGACAACGCGCTGCGCCACGGCCGCACCCCGTCCCCCGCACCCGCCGCCGCCCGGGCGGAGGTGCACGTCATGGTCCGCGGCTCGACCGTGGCCGTGGCCGACCGGGGTCCGGGCATCGCCGCCGCCGACCTGCCCGCCCTCACGGAACGCTTCCGCTCGCCGGGCGGCGGTACCGGCATCGGCCTGTCCCTGGTCAGTGAGATCGCCGCCGCGCACGGCGGCGATCTCACGGCGGACCTCCGCCCCGGGGGCGGCACCCTGGTCCGCCTCTCATTGGGTCCCGGAGACCGGGGCCCCGCCCACGCGGGCGGCCCGACACGGTTCTAGGTGCCGGACCGCACCTCATCGATTCCTCACGATTGCTCCCGCAGGATGCGAACACCCCATCGCACCCCGCACAGGAGCACGTGTGCCGAAGCACTCCCCCACCCCCTTCCTGCGGCGCAAGGCCACCCTGGCCGCGGCCGCCGCGGGCGTCGCCCTCGCCGCCGGAGCGGGCCTGACGCTCTCCCAGGCCTCCGCCGGCCAGGCCGCCTCCCCCCGCCTCCCCGCGGCGAACGTGGCCTTCGACTACCAGATCGGCGCCCCCTACACACCGCCGAAGGGCGCGGGCGCGGTCTCCCGCGACCGCTCCGCCCCGCCCGCCGCCGGGCTCTACAACGTCTGCTACATCAACGCCTTCCAGGCCCAGCCCGACGCCCTGGGCTGGTGGCAGAAGAACCACCCCGACCTCGTACTGCGCGACTCCTCCAAGCGCCCGGTCGTCGACGAGGACTGGGGCGAAGCCCTCCTCGACACCTCGACGGCCGACAAGCGCACACGGCTCGCCAAGATCGTCGGCGACTGGATCACCGGCTGTGCGCGCAGCGGCTACCAGGCCGTCGAACCGGACAACCTGGACTCCTTCTCCCGCTCCGGCGGCCGGCTGACGAAGGCGAACAACGCCGCCTTCGCCAAGCTGCTCGCCGACCGCGCCCACGCCTCGGGCCTGGCCATCGGCCAGAAGAACACCGCCGAGCTGCTCCCCGACCGGACGAAGATCGGTTTCGACTTCGCCGTCGCCGAGGAGTGCGGCCAGTACGACGAATGCGGCGACTTCGCCAAGGCCTACGCGAACCGCGTGTTCGTCATCGAGTACCAGAACTCCGGCTACAGCAAGGCCTGCGCCGCCTGGGGTGCCAGGCTCTCCGTCGTCCAGCGCGACCTGGACGTCACGGCCCCCGGCTCCAAGGCCTACCGTTTCCGCACCTGCTGACCCTCCGGGCCCGGCGTCTCCCGCCGCGTCGGCGGGAGACGCCACTGAGGCGTGCCGGGTCGCTGCCACCACCGCAGCCCTCACCGCCCGGCTCCGCACCTGGCCGGCCGGACGCGTCCTGGCCGTACGGACCCGGGCGCGCGGAGGCCGCCCGACCACCCGCGTTCCCGGTCTGCGGCCTTGCCGGGAGGACCGGGAACGCGGGGAGCCGGCCCCGGTCATCGCCCGCGCGAAGCAGTCGGCGCCGACAGCCCGTAGGCACTTGCCCGACCACCCCACCGGCCGCGGCGGCGTCCCCGCTCCCCTCCACGGGACGCCGCCGCACCCAGCAGCTGGAAGGGCGGTACTCGGCCGCCGCACGGGCGGCACGGCCGCGCCCTACGGCTCGGCGGTGCCGCCCTCACGGTCAATCCCGTAGATCCGCTCTTCAAGCCGGTCTCCGGCCCAGTCCAGGCCGACGCCCAGGTCGAACCAGCGGCGATCCCGGCGGACTTCGGCCGGCGCCAGGTTCACCGCCGCCCAGGAGAACACCCCCAGGAGGACGGAGCGCCCGTGCTGTGCCGTACGCACGGACAAGGCGAACGGGGCGGCGAGTGCCGCGCGGGTGACCAACATGATCTGTTCGTCCTCGGAACGCCGACGCCCACCCGTGAGGAAGCGGGGCGTTTCAAGGATCTTGACCCACTCGACCACTGCGTCTGCCACCTGGACGCGCAAGGACTCTTCGATGCCGTTCCGAACAGCGCCTGCGGGATCGTCGCCGAGCCAGCCGAGCCAGTGGTCGGGATCGGTGAGCTTGCTGAAGTCGTCCCGTGGCACCCCGTGGCCGGGATTCTTCTGGTACTCCCCTGTCAGTCTCCCGTTGCTGTCCACCGACCACGTGCCGCGGATCGCCTCGGGAGGCACGTAGCCGTTCGGGTCGTCGATGTACGTCGTGTCGATCTCGGCGATCCTGCCACCAGGATTCTCGGCGGCGGCAGCCCGTAACTCCGGCTCGTCCGGTATGCCCTTGCGTCGGCTCCGCAGGCCAAAACGCCGCATGCGCCCACCCCTCGCTGTCGCCCGCCCAGTTGACCGCGATTGTGCCGCACCGGTCAGAACCGCGGCAGGTGGGGCCGCGACCGAGAACGGCGAGCCGGAACCGCCCGCGCAGGCCCGGCGCGCCGAGCCGGCTGCGGTGGCCGCCCGAGCCCTGCCCTTGAGCGTGCTGTCGTCGCCGCGTGCGAGGCTGACCCACGATCTTGCCCATGAAGTCACCCCGGAGAGCAGATGTCGGCCGCGTTGGAGAAGCTGAAGGAGCTGCTGGGCGAGCCGGCCTGCTGGGGCTGGGTGCGGCCGCGTCTCTGGGAGGCCGCCGAGGAGCACCTCGGTCGCTCGCTCCCCGCCGACTACAAGGCGTTCCTGGACCTGTACGGTCCAGGCGCCTTCGACGGATTCCTCTGGATGGACCGCCCCGTGCACGGCACGGCGGACGAGCTGGAACGGCTCTGGCCCGGGTCGGGGGGCGAGCACGATCTGCACCTCACTGATCCCGGCCGCAACCCGTTCCCGTACCGTCACCGGCCGGTCGACCTGATCGAGTGGGGCGGGGAAGAAGGCGGCGCCGTCTACTACTTCCTTCCCGAAGAGCCTGACCCGGCCGACTGGCGCGTGGTCGTCGAGACGGAGGACGGCGAGTGGCACGAGGCTCCCGGCCCCGTCACGGAATTCCTGCTCGCCCTTGCCGAAGGCACCCATCCCCCTTCCTTCCTCGGCCGCTACCGCCCTGGCCCCGGAATCCGCTACCACCAGACCCTTGTCACCTGAACGAAGCAGAGCAACCGTATCCCCCGAGAGAACCGAGACCAAGCCGAGGACTGCGCACTACGACGAGCTCGTCCCACGCTCGAACCGGCCGAAACGGCCTCCGCTCCGGCTGCGACGCGGGGGCGGTCCGCCGTTCCCCGCCGCCTGCAGGGACCGGGTCGGTCGCGGGCACGGGTCCCCGCGTCTGTCCGCGCCGCCGGATCGTCCGTTTTCAGTACGGTGCCGGGTCACGCCGTGCAGCACGATCCGCTCCAACTCCGACCACTCCTGACCCCACTTCCGGCGCGCCGCACCGGCCTCCGCAGGATCGTGGCCCTGAAGACGAGGAGTTGACGCAGCAGGCTGCGGAAGTCGCTGTTTCCTGGATTCCTGGCGGGAGAGCTGACGCAGAAGCAGCTGAAGCACGCGGCACAGCTGGCCGGGGGAGGCGGACCGGCTCCTCCGCTGGGAGAGAAGCCTGCGTGGCGCCCTCACCGGTGGGCACCGACGGCGAGGAGGGCCGGCCCCGGCCACCAGCGCGTCTGCGAATACCTGCTCCGCATCATCGCCACCGTCTTCCCCATGGCCCCTTGGGCCGGTAGAACCCCGGTGGGGACAACGGCCGATGACCATCGTCCTGAGCCTGGCGGGAGAACCGCGACTTCGGCCGGGTCGGATTCCTTCGACCGGTCAGCTGCTCCGCGCACCCATGTCCTTGAAGTCCCGACGACGTATGAACGGCCTCGGCCGACTCCGGGGAAACGCGGCGTACGAGGACGAACGGACGCAGCCCGTCATCCGCCCGCCCTTGACTCGTACCCAGCGCTGCCAGCAGACTCATTGGGCTTGCTGATCTTCGCTGGGGGAGCTATGAACGGCTTGAGTACTTTCTATGCGTGTCTGGGACTGCCGGTCGTCGCGCTTGTCGCGTTCCTCCTATGGAGCGACAGGGCCACACGGACGAAAAATCTCGACGGGCTGCAAATAGAGGAACAGGCCCGCCAGCAGGCCCGCTTCGACAAAATGTCCCCCGCTCGCAGGCTGTACACCCCGCCGGGAGAGCTCAACCGCCGCCGCTGACCCTGGCCATCGCCACAGGCAGCGACGTTTGCTCGGTCGAGGCGCGCCCGGTTTCCCTCGCGAGGAGCAGATTCTCCCTGTTCTGCGCGCGCGGAAGACTTCACCCTTGAGAGCCCGGATCGTAATACGGAGGCCCATATTCCGCCACGCTGAAACTGAAATCGTGATCCGTCAGCACTCTGAACAGGAATTCCGAGGCCGACATGGAGTACGTCGACCAGTCGCCTTCAGAGTCCTGCACCACGATGGGCCATTCCTCGGGTGGCTGATCGCTCGCCAGCCAATAGATCTGGCACGACGAGTATGTGTCCGCCCAGGGCAACAACCCACCGGACCCGGCCCGATAGACCCCGAATCTCTGCAGATCGGCCGCCGCGAACCGGTTGACCTCCACGATTCGCTGCAGCGAGCGCCATTCTCGCAGAACCCCCAGGTCTGTTCCGCCCGACGAAGAGGCGATCTCCAGGGCTCCGCTGAACGTGCCGTTCCCGAACGTCTCGCACAGCTGCTTGAAGTCCACCGGGAGAGCACATTGCAGAGTTTCTTCGATCTCCTCCCAGGCGATCTCCAGGGAGAGGGGGACCCAGTCGAGCTGGTCGACGACTCTATCCACCCAGTTCATGACGACCCTCATTCTGCCCTACCCAGTGAGGTTTCCTCGATGAAGATCGCCTCCGATGGCTGTTGAGGACCAAGGTAGCGCGGGCAGTATCACCGATCCGTGTGGGGTGGTGGGGTTCAGGCTGATGCGGCTCAAAGCGCGCCAGTGTTCCTTGAGTTCGGTGGCGACGCGTTCGTCGAGGGCTCGGACGGCATGGGAGCGACGCGGGGCGAAGGCTGCAGTGATCGCTGACGGAGGCTATCGAGGTAGCGGTCTCGTCATTCCGCACCGCTGCGCGCCCGGGCAGAGCGAACTGCCTGTCTGGAAAGAAGAACACAACACCTCCCACCGCATGCTCGGGCCGAACACGCCTTTGCCCGGATGAAGACCTGGAAGATCTCGCGTGACTGTCGGCTCAAGGGCGATGGCGTGCACCACGCGATGCTCGGTATCGCCCATCTGCACAACCGTGCGCGCCACGGCCGACCGCGCCGGGCCGAAGCACGGCCCGTTCAGGATTCGGCGGGCAGGAGCTGAACAAGGCCGACCCAGCTCTCCTCGCTCACCCAGGTCTGCGTGGCGCGGACGCTCCAGCAGCCGACGGGCAGCTGGACCGATGCCTCGGCAGGCATGCCACCGTCGGGATACTCGACGCCCAGGTCGGACCCCGCTTCGGCAGCGTCCATGAGCACCACGGGGCCGTCCGAGACCCAGGTGCCGCACTCCTCCCACACCGTGGCCGGGTCCGCGAGGACCGCATGGGCTGCGGCGCTCAGTGCGGCCTCGCTTCCGGCGGCGAGCCATCGCAGGAACGCGCGGTGCTGGGGCAGATAGCAGCTGGTCGCCGGCTCGTCCGCCAACACCAGCGCCTGCGCGCCGTTCTCGTCGACGGGGATCACACCGGCCAGATCGTCCACCGCGCAGGCCCGGTCGTAGTCGTCCGGGGCCGTGGCGTCTCCCGCCATGAAACCACTCTCCGTGGCCCCGCCCCACGAGGCCAGGGCGGAGACGGGGACGGCGATCAGAGGACCGCCCATCGACTCCACCCAGACAGGGGAGGCGTGGGAGGCATCGGCTGCGGTGGATGAAGGAGGAATCACGCAGTCAGTGTGCCCTCGCCCACTGACATCGCCACCACACTCACGCAGCAGTTGCGGGGACAGCCTTTACAACGACTAACACAATGAGGGGATCGGCTCTGACAGCATTGCCCTGGGTGGAAGTTGAGCGTTCACCCCGGCGTGGGGAACTTGCCGTGGACCGTGTCGGATGAGCTGTGGGAGCGCCTGGAGCCGCTACTGCCACAACGTGAGCGGCGCTTCCGGTACCCGGGCCGCATGCCGCTGCCAGACCGGCAGGTGCTGTCGGGGGTCCTGTACGTGCTGCACAGCGGTATCCAGTGGGAGTACCTGCCGCAGGAGCTGGGCTTCGGCTCGGGCATGACCTGCTGGCGCAGACTGCGGGACTGGAACGATGCCGGCGTGTGGCAGCAACTGCACGAGGTGCTTCTGGCCGAGCTGAACGCGGCCCTGCGGCTGGACTGGTCCCGCTGCGTGGTCGATTCCTCCCATGTCAGAGCCCTAAAAGGGGGAGCCACACGGGTCCGTCGCCGGTCGATCGGGGCCGGGCTGGCTCAAAGCACCACTTGATAACCGACGGGCACGGCACCCCGCTCGCGGTCCTGTTGACCGGCGGCAACCGTAATGACGTCACCCAGCTGCTGCCCCTGCTCGACGCCATCCCGCCGGTCCGCGGCCGTGTCGGGCGTCCGCGCCGCAAGCCCGACTCTGTGTTTGCGGACCGTGGCTATGACCACGAGGTCTACCGTGACCAGGTGCGCGATCGAGGCATCGTGTCGGCGATTGCCCGCCGCGGAACGCGGCATGGCACCGGGCTGGGCACCTACCGATGGGTGGTCGAGCGCAGTTTCGCGTGGTTGCACGGCTTCCGACGCCTGAGGATCCACTGGGAACGTCGGGCCGACATTCATGAGGCCTTCCTCAGACTGGCCTGCTGCCTCATCACCTACCGACGAGTGAAATCCTTGTGTTAGCCGTGTGCGCTGCTGGACGGAGCTCAAACAGTTCGGACCGCAGCCGGCAGTCGCACCGGCGCCCATGGTTGACCTCTCTTGGTAGCCGCCGAGAGCGGCACGCCACGGGTACAAGGAAGGAACTCCGATATGTCTCAGTCTGCTGTCACCCGCCTGCGTCAGCTACTCCCGCCACCTGTCTCCGGAGGAGACGCGGTGGACTGGAAAGGGCTCGCCGACGCGGTGCAGCTGGAACTCCCTGCGGATTACCGTGAGTTCGTGGAGTCGTACGGCGGGGGAGAGATCGACGAGTACCTGTCCATCAGTACGCCTCCCGTCCCGGGATCGCCGTACGGGGATCTCCTCGAGAGAGTCGATGCCGCACTCTCGGACCGGGACTGCCAGGAGCTGGGCGCTCTCCTCGGAGGGCAAGACTTGCCACTCCTGTTGCCCTTCGCGGACTCGGCGAGCAGCGATGTCGCCTTCTGGCTGCGAAAGGGCGCTGCCGACAGCTGGAGGGTGGCCATTTTCCGGAGGCAGACGCCGTGGGGGGCGAACCGTTGGACGGTCTTCGACGGTGGCATGGCGGAGTTCTGCCTGGCCGTCCTAACCGGCGTGGTAGATCCGTTCAGCGAGCGGATCGCGGGATCAGGACCCCACGTGTTCGTGAGCTGGCGTGACGTGTAACCACCGGGCCGACCGCGCGATCACCCGACCGTACTGCTGTCCTCGGGTGCCCGTCGGCGGCCGCTCACCTCATTGTGTTAGTCGTTGTTAGAGGTCGTCTCATTTGGAGTACTGGGTAGCCTTCACCGCATGGTGATGGTCGAGCGTTTGGTTCCGGACGAGCTGCGGGAGCTGTTCCAGCGGGTGGTCCCACCCGCTCCAGCTCGACCGCAGAGCGGCGGCCGGCGCCGGTACGGGGACCGTGAGGTGCTGGTCGCGATCACCTTCGTGGCCACGACGGGCTGCACCTGGCGGTAGCTACCACCGGTCTTCGGACCATCGGGGCCGACCGCACACCGACGCTCACCGAGTGGAACACCGTCCGGATCTGGGCCAGGTTGCACCGCGTCATCCTCGACGAGCTGGGCTCGCGCGGTGGCCTGGACTGGTCGCGCTGCGCGATCGACTCTGTGAACATGCGGGCCCTGACATCGGGGACCCGACAGGTCCGAATCCTGTCGACCAGGGCAAGAAGGGCTCGGAGATCCACTTGATCACCGAGCGGACCGGTCTGCGCATCTCCGTCGGGATCTCCGGCGCGAACCTCCACGAGGCTGCGCACGATCTCCTGGCTGGGCGGCTGCCGTCGTCTGCACCGCCGCTACGAGCGCAAGGCCGAGCACCTCCTGGCCTTCACCGTCCTCGCCTGTACCCTCATCCGCTACCGCAGACTGACAGTCTGACAAGCAACGCCCACGGGTGGGACGATCCACAACGTGATCGGATGGATGCACCACACTCCGCGCTGGGCAGTCGCATCGGCCTGCGGCATCGCGGCCGTCCTGCTCTTCGTCGGCGCATCCGCGCACATTGCCGACCTCCTCAGCCACGGTCTGCGCCCCTACGACTGGGCGCCGGGCTAGTGCTGTGACCGCATGGGTTACCGGGTTCGACGGTCAGCGTTGCTGGTGAGGGCGGTAGGCCGCGACGCAGGCCGCTGATGCCTCTAACGCCGCGTGGGTGACAATGACGCCGTGGAGCCAACCAGTCGGATCATCGTTGCTTTGGATTTTGACAACCGCCGAGCGGCTGACGAAGTCGTCGCCCGGCTCGGTGACGAGTGTCGTTTCTACAAGGTCGGGATGGAGCTGCTCACAGCAGCCGGGCCGGACCTGATCGAGCACCTCGTAGCCAAGGGCAAGGAGGTCTTCCTGGACCTGAAGCTCTTCGAGATCCCGAACTCTGTGGCCGGCGCCGTCCGCGCCGCTGGCGCTCTCGGTGTCTCCATGGTGACCGTCCACAGTATGGGCGGCACCGGCATCATGGCCGCCGCTGTCGCCGCGGCCCGCGACTTTCCAGACCTTCGCGTGCTGGCCCTGACCGTCGTCACCAGCATGACGAGCTCCGATCTCGCTGACATCGGCGTCACCGGCTCAACCTCGACCGAGGAGCAGGTGTTGCGGCTGGCCCAGCTGGCGGAAGGCGCTGGCTGTCATGGCGTGATCGCATCGCCGCAGGAAGCCGGGCCACTGCGTGGCGTGCTGGGAGCCAGCGCCCTGATCGTCACGCCGGGAGTCGCGCTTCCTGGCGAGTCCGCAGGTGAGCACGCCCGGCCCGGCACACCGCGTGCCGCTGTCGCCGCGGGTGCTTCACACGTTGTCGTGGGCCGGGGAGTCACCCGTGCCGCGGATCCTGCCGCAGCATTCCGGCTGGTCCGCGCGAACCTGGAGCTGTGAGCGGAAACGATCACGGCACTGCATGGTCAGGCCGCTGCCGACGAGAGCGGGCGGCAGCCCCATCGGATGCCCTTCTCGCTGCGGATGCGGGCGCGTTCCTTGCGTTGGGCGGCCAGAACGTCGGGGTGGCGGGCGTTGGCGTTACGCCAGCGTAGGTAGGCGTGCAGTGCGCGGGTCTGGACAGTGTGGTTTGGGTGGTTGGAGTTCGCCAGGGTGAACTGCCGCAGCGGCCCGAAGTGCGCCTCGATCGGCTTCGCCCAGGAGGCGTTCGTCGGGGTGAAGCACAGCTCGGTCTTGTTCTTCCGCGCCCACTTGCGGATCTTGCTGCCCTTGTGTGCCGAGAGGTTGTCCAGGATCACGTAGATCGGGGCGCCGTCGGGACGGGCTGCCCGGATGGATTTGAGCGCAGCCAGGGACTGGGCGGCGCCCTTGTGGCGGCGGTTGACGCCCCACAAGGTGTCGTCGCCGACCGAGTAGCAGCCATGGAAATAGGTGACCCCGTGGATACGGTGGTGGGTCGCCGGGACCCGGTCGGGCCGGCCCGCCTTCGCCCAGCAACACCCACCGGTGGGGCGGAAGCCGAGCGGTCCGAACTCGTCGAAGGCGAAGACCCGGTCGGGAAAGTGGTCCAGGATGTGCTCGATCCGGTAGAGCTTGGCATCGCGGTCGGGGTCGCTGGACTCCTTCCAGGTCTTGGTGCGCTGGAAGGTGACCCTGCGGCGGGCGAGAAGGCGGCGCAGCGCCTCGCGGCCGATGCGGATTGTCCGGCCGTGGACGCGTCGCAGGTAGGCAGCGAGTTTGCGGATCGACCAGCGGGTGAAGGGCTGGCCGAGCTTGGTCGGGCGGGTGGTGGCCGTCTGGACGACGAAGTCCTCGTCGTCAATGCTGAACCGGTGGATCACATCCCGCACGGTGTCCTCGTCGGCCTGCACCAACTGGGCGATCACCGGCACCCGGTTGCCGCCGGCCGAGGCCAGCAGCATCATCGCGCGGCGATAGCGCACCGAACTGGTGCTGCCCCGGTGCACGATCTGCTGCAGTTTCTGACCCTCCTGGTCGGTCAGTCTGCGTACGCGGACAGGCTCGCTCGGCCACCGCACCTCCAGCAATCGGATCGGACGTCACCGCACATCCAACCGCCACGACCACCAACCCGGCGAACCTATGCGGTCAGAGCACTGGCTCAACCTCTACTGGTCGTCCCTGGCGCTGTTCGACACGCTCGCCGCCGTGTTCCTGATCAGGGGCAAACGCCGGGGAACCGACCTCGCCTGCGCCATCATGGCGACCGACCTCGCCGCTCAACCCGGCCTTCGGCGGCTGGGCGTCTTCGCCGCACTCGTCCTGGGAACGGCACCGTTCATCCGACGGCACCTCACCAATTGAGACCACCTCTCGGGCACTGTGCATAGTGTGCTCATGGATCGATTCGTGGGTCGGGGCCGCCTCGAATGGTGGGCCAATCAGTCGACTTGTCTTGAGATGTACGACATCGACGTCACCGTCACCGTCGACACGGTCGGCAAGCGGCGGGCAACCGGGCTGCATGCCGACACCCTTGACGCGACCCAACGCGAGGTCTGGGATTTCCTCATGGAGATGGATCCCCACTTCTCCCTTGCGTTTCCCGGTGAGGACCGCGGCGGGATCACGGTGCGAGTCATCGAGGCCGAGGATGGAACCCTCACGCTTGTGGAGGCACCGGACTGGGACGGCTCGGTGAGCGTCACCTTCGACCTCACCTGAGTTCAGCCCGGAAGGGCAGGAACCCGACTTCGCCACCGGGCGCACCCTGCCCGGTCCGGAGCCGTGCCCGACGCCGCGGCGGGCGATCATCGGCTTGATGCTGCGCTCCCACAGCTGACGGAGGTACTTGTCGAAGTCGTGGCCCCGCTCGGTGCACAGGCGTCGGGGCTTGTGGCGAGGGCGTCCTCGTAGGCCCCGAATCGCTGGGACTGGCTCCAATAGCGGCATGCGCGTACGGCGGACCGGTCGGCTAACGTGCCACGCGGTAGCGGAGGTGGACGACCTTTGAGCTGAAGGTGCGGGTCTCGACCAGTTCGAGATCCACCCGGCGCTCGTGCTGCGGGAAGAACGGAACGCCGCCGCCGACGAGCACCGGGTAGACCCTGGCCCGGTACTCGTCGATCAGCCCCGATGCGGCCGCCTCGGCTGCGAGAGTCGCACCGCCGATCGCGATGTTGCCGTCCCCCGGCTCGGCTCGCAATCGCTCGATCTCCTCCGCCAGGCCGCCGGAGGCCAAACGGGCATTTCCCTGCACCGCAGACAGCGTGGTGGAGAACACCACCTTGGGGAGCGCCCTCCAGACCGCGGCGAACTCGAGCGTCGAGAAGTCGAGCGATGGAACCTGGTCGACGGTCTCCCAGTACAGCATCGTCTCGTACAGCCGTCGGCCCAACAGGTGGACGCCGGCCTCTCGCACCTCGTCGGTGGCGAAGCGAAAGACCTCCTCGTCGGGCGGCGTCCAGTCGAAGGCGCCGTCCGGCCCGACGATGTAGCCGTCCAGTGAGACGCCCATCGAATACGTCACGCTGTGCATCAGAAGTCCTCCTCGGTAATGGTTCGACAGTACGACCGTCGGACGTCGCAGGGCTCAACACGACGCGAGATCCACCGGGTCGAGTCACACCACGAGATGCTTTCGCGGAGAGGACCCCCGACGGCGTGCGGAGCGGGCGGCGGGCAGGCGTGCGGTCCGGTGAGGTCGGTCGCATGCCCCGCCGAGGGGCCCCTCGATGGGGCCCGGCGCCGCACGTGCCCGGGTCCAGGCAGTACTGCGGCGGGCCGTGTCAGGCGTCGGGAGCGGCTTTCGCTTGCGCCCCGTGGTGGGCCCGTAGCCCGGTGCGCTGCTGCCGTTACCGTGGCGGCGCGGGGTTGCGGAGTGCGGGCCGGGACCAGGGTGCGTCGGCGTCGCCGCCCGGCTCCGGGCGGAAGCCGAGCTCGCGGAGCTGGTTGAGGGCCATCATGGCGGTGAACATCTCGTTCGGGTTGGCCCCGCCCGCCCCGAGCCCGGCGATGGCCCGTGCGTAGCTGCTGGTGAACGCGCTCGGCCGGATCCGCCCGCTCCCTCCGGTCAGGCCGAGTGCCGCCTCCTGCAGGGCGGCGGCCTGTGCCAGCAGGCCGTCCAGATGGGACGCCGCCTCGGCGCCGCGGCGTACGGCGAAGGTGTGCCCGTCGGTGAGGACAGCGGCCTCTTCCTGCTCGAAGAGGCCGGCGACGGCGCCGATCACGGTCTGGATCTTGAGCTGGTCGGCGTCCACCATCGCGCCGCAGGGGCCGTTGCCCTCGTCGGAGAGGTGGAGGACGCCGCAGTCCCCCAGGTGCACGATCACGTGCCCCGCGCAGTGGCCCTGGCTGCGCAGCACCCGGACCGCGCCGTCGGCGAAGGTCCAGCCGGTGAACCGCAGCGAGCCGATCCTGATCCGCTCCGGCGGGCGCTCCTCGTAGGTACGGGTGGTCACGGCGAAGGGCCGCATCGGCGTGAAGAGCGACACCACCTTTTCCGCCAGTGCGGGGGCCGGCAGCGGGGCCGCCCAGGCGATGCGTTCGAAGGACCGCACCCAGTAGGACTCCGGGTCGCGCATCTGGTCGAGGTCGGGGGCGGGGACACAGTGCTCGCCGGGCACGCCCAGCTCGTCGGCCAGGTCGTTGTTGGCGACGTGGTCGGGGTGACCGTGCGTGGTCAGCAGCAGCGCCCGGGACCAGGGCCCGACGCGGTCGGCCGCCGCCCGCAGCGCCGCGCGGAAGGCCGGGGTGACACCGGTGTCGACGAGTACCAGGGTGTCGCCTGCCCGGTGCACCAGGGCGTTGGCGACGTCCGGCTGATCGTGTGCGAGATCCAGCTCTTGGCCGAGGACCAGCACGGTCCTGTCGTCGATCTCGACCAGGTCGCCTAGCGCGCTCATGGATCCTCCCGCCATCCGGTCGGGGCCGACCGGCCGGAGCCGCTGCTCCAAAGCTGCCGACAGCACCAGTCTCCCGCCGCCGGGCGCACGCCGCGACGGGAATGCAGGCGGCCGCTCGCCGGACCGCGCCGGGGAGACGACGTACGCCGACGAGCACCAGGAGTGAACGGCAGCTGCGCGATCCGGCTTCGTCGTCCGGACACGCGCGACTGTCAGTCGGCCGATGAGTGCCGTTGGGTGAACTCGTCGGCGAGCATGCCCATCATCACGACATCGTGGTGCCGACGAAGCCGAGCTGACGGTGGAGAGCCAGTGACGCTTCGTTGTGCGCGAAGATCCGCACTTGGCCCTTGTGGTACCGGTTCTCCTCGAACATGAACCGCAGCGGCATGACCGCGGCTTCTGCCGCGTAGCCCTTACGACGGTGCTCAGCACCGATCGTGATGCCGCACTCGAACCAGCCCGCGGCGGACGGGCGCGGTGCGCCGTGCCATGGTGCGGCCACCCCTGCTGGGCAGCCTCCGCCCGTCGGCGGGCCCGCGGCGCCGAGCTGCGGGCCCCGTGTGGAACGCCCATGCTGAGTAGTGGGGCGCCCCCGGTCCCGTCCTGAGACTTGTCCCTCCCTAAGGCTGATCGGAGGCGTCCGAGAGGAGGAGGAAGTCATGCGAATGCGAAGAATCCTGGGCCTCGCCCTCGCCGGGGCGACCCTTGCCGGATTGAGCGCCGTCGGCGCTGTCAGCGCTGAAGCTGCCTCGTCTCCCAACATCACCAGAGACGAGTGCACGGCTGCGGGCGGACAGGTCACATCACAGCCCTACGCGGGCTACACCTGCACGCTGCCCGACGGGACCAAGCAGCCGATCACGTGATCGGTCTCCCCCCGCCACCACCAGCGACGACACGCCCCGGCTGGGACTCGGCGGACTACACGGTGGACGCCCACCGGCGTAGCCTGGTGCGGTATGAGCGAGGTTGTGGAAGCCAAGGGTCCGAAGGTTCCGCCGAGTTACCCACCGAAGTCGCCGCCGCCTCAGAAGAAGCCCGTGGAGCCGCCGCGGCCGCAGCCCGCGACGACGTCGAAACCGCTCGGAATGCCGGCGCGGATGGTCGTTACGAGTCGGCGGGCGAGGGTGCTGGCCTTCCGCGCGGACCAGTGGGCGGCGAAGAAGGCCGCCGGACAAGCCGCGCTCGCCGTCGCCGAGTGGGACTACCCGCTGCTGGACGAGCACGACTTCCTCAAGACCGTCCACGGCCTGGTTGGCGCTGCCGTGGCGGGCGGCGGAAAACGTGTGAGTGTGCACCTCGCCGACCAGGACGACAAGATCCTGGTCATGGTCCTCAACCACCGGATCGACGAGGACGATGCGGTGCAAGTGCCGACGGAGGTGGCGGTACTACGCACCGTCGACGCCTGCGGCGTCCACACCGACCAGGACGGCCACGCATGGTGGGCGCTCCTCGACGCCCGCCCCCGACCGAAGAAGCACCTGGCTTAGAACTCCTAACGAAATGATCTTCAAGGTGGTTGGATCACTCCGCAACTGATGATCCGGGGGTGCGGGGTGGTACGGCCGAAGCCGTGGGAAGTCGACGACGAACTGTGGGCGGTGGTCGAGCCGCTGTTGCCGAAGGTCGAGCGTCGGGCCCGGCATCCTGGACGCAAGCGTCACCCTGACCGGCTGGTGTTCCAGGGGATCCTGTTCGTTCTGCACACCGGGATCGCCTGGGAACACCTGCCGCAGGAACTCGGCTTCGGTTCGGGCATGACCTGCTGGCGCCGCCTGGCCGAGTGGACCGAAGCCGGTGTGTGGCCCCGGCTGCACAAGGTGCTCCTTGCCAAGTTGCGCGGTGTGAACGCTCTGGACTTCTCTCTGGCGGCGGTCGACGGCTCTCACATACGGGCGTTAAAGGGGGCTCCAAGACAGGACGAAGCCCTGTTGACCGGGGCAGGACGGGCAGCAAACATCACCTGATCACCGACGCCACCGGCATTCCGCTCGCCGCCACTTTGACCGGCGGTAACCGCAACGACGTCACCCAGCTGATTCCGCTCCTTGAGGCCGTGCCGCCGGTGCGGGGCAAGCGCGGCCGGCCCCGGCGCCGCCCGGACGTGGTGCTGGCCGACCGTGGCTACGATCACGACAAGTACCGCCGCCTGGTCTGGGACCTTGGAGTGAAACCGCTGATTGCCCGCCGCGGTACCCAGCACGGCTCCGGCCTCGGCACCCAGCGGTGGGTCGTGGAACGCGCGTTCGCCCACCTGCACTGGTTCCGCCGGCTGCGGATCCGCTGGGAGATCCGCGACGACATCCATGAAGCCTTCCTCAGCCTCGCCTGCAGTCTCATCTGCTGGCGACGATTGAGGAGGCTGCCGACGTCCTAGCTCTCGCTGCCTGAGGAACCCCGAAAGCCACGATCTTCAACAACCGGGAAGGCCCGCTCGGCGCCCGCAGCCCAGGCATCGATCTGCGCATGGGACGACCTGATGGCGTTGATCAGTTCCTCCACCACGTCAAGCTTCGGCGGGTGGACGTTCAGCCTCAGATCCTCCATCGACACCTCTTGGTACGGCATGCTCAGCTGCCACCAGAACCGCATGAGGTAGCGACACTCCTGCGGGTCACGGTCGTCTGCCAGGCGATCATGAACGACCGCCCGGACACGCCGTCTCTGTTCGTCGTCACGGAAACCGTTGCTGAGGTCAGTCAGGGTCACGCTCGGACAGTAGCAACCACATGCATCACCCATCAGTGGGCCCGTGAAGACGCCAAGCGGGTCATTCCGTTAGGAGTTCTTAGGGCGTTCCCTCGTACCGCAGAGAGGTCTTCACCGCCTTTCTGGCCCAGGCCGACGCCGAGGGCGACCTCGTCCGGTCAGCGGGGTGGTCCGAAAGAGGGGCCTAGATGATGTTGTGCGAGAAGAAGTCGTGGGGGCAGTTGGCGCACTTGCCGTCATCGCCGGTCTTCCACCCCTCGCATGCCACGCAGACCAGGCAGTTGATGGTGTCCAGGCCGGTCACCAGCCCCGCGCTCTCCAGGCGGGACCGGGCCCTGCTGTGCACCTCACCCAGTTGATGCTGAAACTGCTCCAGGTCGTCCGCGTTCTCCTTGAGCGCCTGCTTCTGGCCCTCGGTCAGGTCGGTGTTGAGACCCACTGTCCTGCCTCCCTTCGCAAGACGACTTCTCTGTCCAATTCCATTGTCGTCCGGGCGGGGTGGGCGGGCATCCGGGACGATATTCGATCGCGGTCAACCATTTCCCCGATAAACGAAGAAGAATCAACGACGTCCGTACAGCGGTTCGCGACGGTCGGCTGCCGACGGGCCTACTGCCCGCCGCACAGACCCCCGTACGGCGCGGGGCTGTCACAGCCGACGGGGTCTCCCCAGTCTCCGCAGCAGGGAGCGCTACCGGCGTCTTCGCCACGGGCGGCCTCCGGGAGCCGGCGTTCGCGCCGTATATCCGTCCGCCGGTGCGGCTCCTCCACCGCAAGGGGTTCGAGGTCGAGGGCATCTTCACCTGCCGCGCATTCGACACGTGGGCGCCGTTCGGGCTGATCGGCGGCATCAACGAGCAGCGCCCGTACGAAGGACGGCTTGACCGCCGCCCGCCAGTTCGCGGAACGACTTGTGACCGGCTCCGCACGCACGGCCTGACCGCCGGGGCCGGCGCCCGCCCGGGCCGTCTCCGGAGACCGGGGTGTGGCCGCCTCCCGCCGAGCGGGCGGGCGGCTGGGCCTCCTGTCGGCCATCGGCCACGATCCGGCGCACGGCGGACAAGGCGCGGATGGGCCGGTGTCGTCGAGCCGGTGAAGGTGGTGCCCATGGACCGTGGCGATGAGCGCATGCACGTCGGCGGCGGTGAGGTGACCGGGCGCCAGGCTCAGACGCCGGATGTGACCTCGGCCTTGTCGTCGGACCCGGTGCCCTTGCTCTCGGCCGCCGCAAGCCTGCGGTTGCGGCGGACCGACGAGACGAAGGACCAGGCGATCAGGACGACGCCGACGAGGCCCGTGATGACCTCGTGGATCTCGTACTGGATGGTCACGAGCAGGATCGCCGCGAGGGCGCCGATGGCGTAGTGCGCGCCGTGCTCCAGGTAGACGTAGTCGTCGAGGGTGCCCTGGCGGACCAGGTAGACCGTGAGCGAGCGGACGTACATCGCGCCGATGCCGAGGCCGAGCGACATCAGGACGATGTCGTTGGTGATCGCGAAGGCGGCGATGACGCCGTCGAAGGAGAAGGAGGCGTCGAGGACTTCGAGGTAGAGGAACAGGAAGAACGCAGCCTTGCCGGCCATCACGACCGCCGGCACCTTCGTGCCGCTCTTCCTGGCCGCTTCCTCGGCCTCGTGCTCGCGCTCCTCCTCTTCCTCCAGCTTGTTCTCGAAGTAACCGGAGAGACCGCCGACGACCAGGTAGGTGATCAGGCCGGCGATACCGGCGATCAGGACGGTCTCCGTCTTGTCCGCGTGAATGCCGCCGTACTGGTGGGCGTTGGTGGCGAAGGTCGTCGCGGCGACGAGCAGCACGATGAGCGCGATACAGGCGGAGAGCATGTCGATCTTGCCGAGCTTGGCGAGCGGGCGCTCGAGCCACGCGAGCCACTTGATGTCACGGTCCTCGAAGATGAAGTCGAGGAAGATCATCAGCAGGAACATGCCACCGAAGGCAGCGATCGACGGGTGAGCGTCCGTCACCAGCTGCTGGTACCTGCCCTTGTCGTCCAGCGCGAGCTGGACCGCTTCGACCGGACCGATCCTGGCGCTGACTGCGACGATGACGACGGGGAAGACCAGGCGCATGCCGAAGACCGCGACGAGGACACCGATGGTGAGGAAGATCCTCTGCCAGAAGGCGTTCATCTTCTTCAGGATCCCGGCGTTGACCACCGCGTTGTCGAAGGACACCGAGATTTCGAGGACGGACAGGATCGCCACGACTCCGAATCCCGCCCACCCCCCGTATAACACCGCAGCGATCAGGCCGATCACGGTGACCGCGAACGACCAGCCGAACGTCTTCAGAAGCACTGGCTGCCCAATCGTCGTGTACGGGGCGCCCCCGCGCCGTGCCGTACGTGGCTTTGCGAAACGTTGACCCTGAAGTCTAGAACGATGCCGCGCAGCCCTGGCCCACTTCCCCCGGGCCGACGGTTCACAACTCCCTTTCGGGGCCCTGCCGGTGGACCTTGCCGAAGGGCCCCGCCGACCACCCTCCGGCCGGGCCGGTCTTCGACTACTCCGGAGGTTTGCGTGCTGCCGCCACGATCCGTTCCAGTGCCGAGGCGTGCCGCT
The DNA here is from genome assembly GCF_054353315.1 of Streptomyces sp. NC-S4. Classification (NCBI taxonomy): domain Bacteria; kingdom Bacillati; phylum Actinomycetota; class Actinomycetes; order Kitasatosporales; family Streptomycetaceae; genus Streptomyces; species Streptomyces sp. NC-S4. The sequence goes on from NZ_CM135937.1 coordinate 339,606, forward strand.
GGAATGCCTCGCGCCCGTACGGGGTGAGGCGGAGGTGGGTATGCCGTCCCGTGCGGATGCGTGTCTTGCGGACCTCGACGTACCCGGCGTCCGCCAACGCGGCGACCTGCTTGGACAGGGCCGAGTCGCTCGTGCCCACCGCATCCCGGACGAATCCGAACTCCACCCAGTCGGCCGGGGCCAGGAGCGCGACCACCGAGAGTCGCGCCGGAACGTGCAGGAACTCGTCGAAGTCGGGGTCCATCAGACGTGACCGTTCCTGCGGACGACGGACTCGACGAACGGGCGCAGCGCGTACGAAGCGCCCACCGCCGCCAGGGCGGTGACGGCCGCGGCGAGCGTGTGCCGTGCCGGCAGGCCGAGGAAGTAGGCGGCGACGGCCGCCGTCCAGAAGACCACGAGAAGGAGGATGCTTATGGCCGCATAGAACAGCAGCTCCGAGCCGACGGTCTTCCGGCGGACGGGGGCCCTGCGCTCGTACACGAAGAATCCGCCCAGGACGAGGCCGTTCCCTGCCAGGACCGCGACGGTGTTCCAGGGGCTCGGCAGGTCGAAGGACGAGCACACGGCGAACAGGCCCAGCACCGAAATGATGAGGTTGGGGCGGGAGTTGGCGTGGCGCACGTACTCGTCGAGCGTCTGCTCCTGGCGGTGGTGTATGGCATCGAGGGCGGTCTGGGCGTCAAAGGCGGTCATGGCTGGCAGTCCCCGGTCATCGGTCTTGCGAGTGCTTTCCTGTAAAGAAAGTACCACCTTCTTTCCGAACAGGAAAGAAGGTGGCGGGAGCGGGCCGCCGCCACCGATCCCGGACCCAGCCCGCCCCCCTTCCACCTCCGGGGTCACGACAGGGCGCCGAAGGCGCCGGCCCGGGCCGCCGCGGCGGCGGCCCGGGCGGCGCGGAGCGGGAGCGCCGGGTCGGGGGCGGCCCGGATCAGCAGCAGTTCGTGGTAGACCGGGGCGGTCGCCGCGACGAGCAGCGCTCGGCTGTCGGCGGGGCCGGGCAGTTCGCCCCGGCCGGCCGCACGGGTGACGACCACGGCGCACCGCGCGTAACGGTCCTCCCAGAAGCGCGACAGCGCCGCCGCCGCCTCCGGTGAGCGGAATCCGGCGGCGATCAGAGCCGTGGTCAGGTTCGGCCCGCCGCCCGCCAGCGCCTCGTACACCTCCTGGTTGAGAGCGGCCAGGTCGTCCTGCAACGAGCCGGTGTCCGGTGGGCTCCACGTGTCGTCGGACGCGGTGTCGAGCACGTCGGCCAGCAGGCGCCCGACGTCCTGCCAGCGCCGGTAGACGGTCGTGCGGTGGACGCCGGCGCGTTCGGCGACCGCGTCGACCGTCAGCCCGTCGTAACCGCTCTCCAGGAGCAGCGCACCCACCGCCTCCAGCACCTGCGCGCGGACGCGGGCGCTGCGGCCGCCCGTCCGGCGCCGCCTCGTGGCCGGTTTCTGTCGGCCGGAATCATCACTTGCCTGCACTGGGGAGTCCATGTCAGCATTTTAACGCAACATCCGTCGCCTTAAAGGAGAAGTCCCGTGGTCATCAACCGCGTTGCCGCCCACCGCACCACCACCGCGCCCCCCGCCCCCGAACCCCTGGAGCCGCCCTGTGACCGCACAGCTCACCGCCTCTGACCTCACCAAGTCCTACGAAGGCCGCCCGGTCCTCGATTCCGTCGACTGCTCCGTCCCCGCCGGGGAACGTCTCGGCATCGTCGGCGAGAACGGTTCGGGCAAGTCCACCCTGCTCCGGCTGCTGGCCGGGGCCGAGCGTCCCGACCGCGGCGAGGTCGTCCTGCACGCCGACGGCGGCGTCGGCCACCTCGCGCAAGAGGAGAACCTCCCCCCGCACCTGACCGTCCAGCAAGTGATCGACCGCGCCCTCGCCGGGCTGCGTGCCCTGGAGCGGGACCTGCGCCGGCTCGAGGCCCGCATGGCCGGCGGCGACACCGCCGACGAGACCCTGACCGCGTACGCCGACGCCCTCACCGCCTTCGAACTGCGCGGCGGATACGACGCGGACGCCCGCGTGGAGCGTGCCCTGCACGGCCTCGGCCTGCCGGTCCTGCCGCGTGAGCGCGCCGTCGGTAGCCTGTCCGGCGGCGAGGCCGTACGCCTGCGCCTGGCCGCGCTGCTCGCCTCCGCCCCGGAGGTGCTGCTCCTCGACGAGCCCACCAACCACCTCGACGGCGCCGCCCTGACCTGGCTGGAGGACCACCTGCGGGGCCGACGCGGCATCACGGTCGCCGTCTCCCACGACCGGGCCTTCCTGGAACGCGTCGCCACCTCCCTCCTGGAGGTCGACGGTGACCTGCACCGGACCGTGCGGTACGGCAACGGCTACGCCGGCTACCTGGCGGAGCGCGCCGCCGAGCGGCGGCGGCGCACCGAGGCCCACGCCGCCTGGCGGGCCGAGGCGGCCCGGCTGCGCGAGGCCGCCGCCGTCACCGCACGCCGGGTGGCGCCCGGCCGGGCCATGAAGGACGGCAACAAGATGGCGTACGACCGCGCTGCCGGCCGGGTCCAGCAGTCCCTCGCGAGCCGGGTCCGCAACTCCGAGGAACGGCTCGCCCGGCTGCTGGCCCGGCCGGTGCCCGCGCCCGCGGACCCGCTGCGGTTCACCGCCGTACCGCGCACAGCCGCCATCGGCACCGCGGCCGGGCCCGGGGTGCCCGCCGGGTCGGCCGGTTCCGGCGGCGCGCCGGGGGCGCTGCTGGCCGCGACGGGCGTCGCGGTCGAGGGGCGGCTCGCGCCGGTGGACGTGACCGTGCCGGTCGGCGGCCGACTGCTGGTCACGGGCCCGAACGGGGCGGGCAAGAGCACGCTGCTGCACGTTCTGGCCGGCTCCCTGGACCCCGACCGCGGGCAGGTCGTCCGGCACGGCCGGACCGGGCTGCTGGCCCAGCACGCCGGCACAGGCCGGGGGACACTGCTCGCGGCCTTCGCCGAGGGCCGCCCCGGGACCCCCGAGGAGCACGCCGAACAGCTCCTGTCACTGGGTCTGTTCGCCCGCGACCGGCTCTCCACCCCGGTCGGCACCCTGTCCGCCGGGCAGCGGCAGCGGCTGGCCCTGGCCCGCCTGGTCACCGAACCGGCCGACGTCCTGCTGCTGGACGAGCCCACGAACCACCTCTCCCCCGCGCTGGCGGAGGAACTGGAGGAGGCGCTGGCCCGGTTCGCCGGAGCGGTGGTCGTCGTCAGCCACGACCGGCGGCTGTGCGCCCGCTGGCCGGGCGACCGGCTCACCCTGCGCGCGCCGGCGCCCGCCGCGGCCACCGCCTGCCCGTGACCACCAAACCACCGGACCTGCGAACCGTTCGCGCCCCCTCCCTCCCGCCTCCCCGCCTCCCCGTTGTAAGGACGCCCCTCTTGAGCACCTCCGCAAGCCCGCTCGGCACCCTCACCCTGCCCACCGCCGGCTCCGGCCCGTACGCGCTCGCCGTCGGCCCCGACGGCCACCTGTGGTGCACGCTCGTCCATGCCGGGCGCATCGCCCGCATCACCCCGTCGACCGGCCGCGTCGTGGAGTTCGCACTGGACTCCCCCGACTGCGGACCCACCCTGATCACCGCCGGGCCGGACGGCGCGCTGTGGTTCACCCGGTACCGCGACCACCGGATCGGCCGGATCACCGTGGACGGCGAGATCCGCTCGTACGCGCTTCCCGGCGGCGCGGGCGGGCCCTACGGGATCGCGGCCGGGCCCGACGGCGCCGTCTGGTTCACCCTGACGAACTCCGACCGCATCGGCCGGATCGGCGCGGACGGCGAGGTCCGCGAGTTCCCTCTGCCCCGCGAGGGAGGATTCCCCTCCTTCCTCACTGCGGGGCCCGACGGAGCCCTGTGGTTCACCCTCAACCAGGCGAACGCGATCGGCCGGATCACCGTCTCCGGCGAGGTCCGGCTCCACTCCCTGCCGACACCCGGCGCCGCCCCGGTCGGGATCGCGGCCGGCCCGGACGGGAGCCTGTGGTTCGCCGAGATCGGTGCCGGGCGTATCGGACGGCTCACGACCAGCGGCGCGGCAGGAGTGGAGATCACCGGGTTCGCGCTGCCCGAAGCCGACTGCCGCCCCCACGCCGTCACCGTGGCCCCGGACGGGACCTGCTGGTTCACCGAGTGGGCCGGCGGCCGGATCGGCTCCGTCACTCCGGACGGGACGATCACCGAGCACCTGCTCGCACAGCCGGACCGCGAACCCCACGGACTCGCCTTCGGCCCGGACGGCACGCTGTACGTCGCCGAGGAGCGCGGCGGCATCTCCGCGTGGGAGGTGCGCCACGCCGTCTGAGATCCGTCCGGCCGTCGGCGGGCCGGTGGGGTCCTGTGCCTCAGCGCACGAACTCGGGGGACTCCTCCGTGGGCAACGTCCGCAGTGTCCGTAGCGGTGACAGGACGTTCGGAAGGACGCTCAGCGTCATACCGGCAGCGCCGATCCACAACGTACCCGCCGCTCCGAGCACGGAACCCGAGGCTCCGCCCAGGAGCCCACCGAGAGGAATGCCACCGCAGGAGACGAACCGAGCCGTCGCGCTCGTCCGGCCCAGTAGCCGATCCGGAGTCAGGGCCTGCTGGAGGCTTGCTTGAGCCACCACGCGGACGACTCCGCCCAGGGACAGGGCCGCGAGTCCGATCGCGGCCACGTACACGCTCCAACCCGTACGCGCCAGCGGCGTCAGGACGGTCAAAGGGCAGGTGACGAGCGGCGCGAGCCAGATGACCGGCCCCGGCCCGACCCACTTCGAGACCCTGGTCGCCGACAGTGCGCCCAGCAAGGCCCCGCAGCCCATTCCCGACAGGATGAGGCCGATGCCGAAGGAGTGGAGACCTGTCTCCCGCTCCAGGAAGACCAGCAGCATGGTTTGGTACATGACCAGGAAGAGGTTGAACATCGCATCCCCCAACACGATGGCGCGCAAGGCGGGGTGCTCGAGGAGGAACCTCAGTCCCTCCCTGATCTCCCGGCCCATTCGAGGGTGGTCACTCGGCTCCGGCTTCTGTTCCCGTTTCCGGATGGTGATCGCGAGCAGTCCCGACATGGCCATCCCGGCCGCACTCACCAACAGCGTCGCAGGGGATCCGACCAGACCGACCAGCGGACCCGCCAGCGCCGGCCCGCCGATACTGGCCGCGGAGCGTATCGCCGACAGTTTGGAGTTCCCTTCCACGAGATTGCGGCGCCCCACCAGGTACGGGAGGCAGCTGGCGTACGCGACGTCGAAGAAGACGGTCAGCGCTCCATGGACCAGGGCGACTGCGTAGAGCCACCAGATGGTGAGCAGGCCTGCCCACCAGGCCACCGGGATCGTCAGGAGAACCAGCGCGCGGGCGAGATCAGCCCCGACCATCACCGATCGCTTCCGCATGCGGTCCACCCACGCGCCCGCCGGCAGCCCGACCAGGAGCGATCCTGCGGTGGTCACCGCGGTCAGCAAGCCGATCCGGAACTCGTCCGCCTGCAGTGCCGCGATGGCCGCCAGGGGCAGGGCCAGAAAGATGATGCGGTCGCCCAGCTGACCGAGCGCGGTGGCGGCACACAAGCGTCTGAAGTCCCGATCGCCCAAGAGGCCGAGGCGGGAGGATTTCGGCATTCCGGCACCCTGCTCTCGAATTGCGCGAGGCCTCGCTGATGACGTCGATGGCTGGGCCGTCTCTTTCGGATCTTGTCGGCCGAGCCCGCGGCCGTCCGGTGCCATGGGGTCTCCCCAGGCCCGCCAGGGCCGAGGGGAAGGCCGGCAAGGCGGAGGTGCGCACCGTGTACTGGACGTACCCGGGCGCCCCGACAACGCGGCCGGGTGCGGTGCCGGGCGTCGCGGGCCCGGCAAGATCCGAATGAGCCGGCCTAGGGGCGGTCGACCCCGAATTCGTAGACCACTTCCCGGCACACGTCCGGAATGACCATGTCGGCCGTTTCCACCGGACGTCCGTCCGTGTCGAAGATGGTCCGCTCGATCTGCAGCACCAGGTCCCCCACACCGATCCCCAGGAGGTTCGCGTGCACCGGGGTGGCCCGGGCCGGGCGCGGCACCTCGACCACGGTCGAGACGACCACGCCGATGGAGCGCATGCGCTCCACCACCCCCTTCCCCGCCAGGGGACCCATCTCGGGCAGCACGATCGGTGTTCCGTCCGTGATGGCCATCGGTTCCCAGGATTCGGATAGCTGGACGGGCCGGCCGTCGGCGAGGAACTCGTAGTGCGTCGTGACGCAGAGGCTCCCGGGGCTGATGGCGAGCCGTTCGGCGATGGCCTCGGGGGCGGGGACGCGCGCCTGACTGTGCGAGTCCCAGGCGTCGGCCCGGCCCCGCTCCGGCGTGTCCGGCCGGGGGCGAGAGCCCTCGCGGCGTTCGCGGTGTCGCGAGCGGACCAGCCGCAGGCGCTCGCGCGGCATGCGGACGTAGGTCCCCGAGCCGGCACGTCCTTCGAGGAGACCGTCGATGATCAAGCGGTCCATGGCCCGCTGCATGACGTTGCGCCCGACGCCGTACTCCACGGCCAGCCGTGCCCGGGAGGGGAGGCGCTCGCCGATCTCCCACTCTCCCGCGAGAATCCGTGCGCGCAGCACGTCGGCCACTGCGAGGTACGGGGCCTCTCGGCGCATGGGCGACCCTCCGGTTGTCCTGCACTGCGGCAGCTGGTCGTTGCCACGGGAATTGGCAAGCTACTGCACCGGCCGAAAGCTGCTGGAGTAGAAATACGCTCGGCGCCCGCACGCCTACGGGGTCCGGCATCGTGGCGGTGGCGGCCCGTTGGTCGGCCGTCCCGGCCGGGGGTGCGGACGACGGTGGTCGCCGGTCGTGCCCTCACCCGTGCCCCGAAGGCGCCTTCGAGGACGGCGGCACCGCCGTGTCCTGGCCGTGCCCGACCTCGACCTCGACCTGCCTGAACCGGACCGGTCGGGGCTCACGTCACCAGGTGCAGAGAGGTTCCCGCGATGCCCAGCCGTACGCTCTGGCCCCAGGTCAGCTCCAGGGCGTCGCTCTCCATTCCGTCGCCGAAGACCACCATCCGGTCCGACTCCACGGTCAGTTGGAGACCCTGCCCCCGCCCCAGCTCACCGGCGACCCTCGTCGTTCCGGTCGAGGGGGAGGGCCAGGCCTCGCGCACGAACCACAGCAGCCGCCGGTCGCAGGGTGCGGGCAGCCCGGTGGGGCTGCCCCGCTCCAGCCACAGGGAACGCAGCCAGCCGGTCGCGCCCGTGCCGGTGCCCACCAGCACCCCGGAGGATGCCTGGGCCTCGCCTGACTCCTTGTCGCCGTCGGCGCCCAGGCGGTAGCGGGCCGTCTGGTGGCCGGGCGACCCCACGTAGATCTCGTTCAGCGCGAGCAGGCGCTGGGTGTCGTCGGCGACGGCCTCGACCATGGTCAGCTCCTCCGCCCGGCCTCCGGCGGCGGTCGCCGCCCGCAGCAGGGCGGCTGTGTCGGCGCAGCGGTGACGGACCAGGACCCCCGGATTGCGTCCCGGGTCGGTGTCGATGCCCACCACCGGCTGCCCGCGCAGGTACTTCGCGGTGTTGGCGACCAGGCCGTCCTGGCCCACCACGACCACCACGTCCTCCGGGGCGAACAGGAAGCGGTCCAGGTCGGCCCGCTCCACCCGGGAGCTGCGCCAGGTGAGCGGCACTGCCGCCGCCACCTCCCGCAGTGCCTGCTGGGTGCGCTCGTGGCGGCGGACGACCTCGTCGATCGACCGGCCCCGGCTGGAAAGGAAGAACGCGGCCTGCCCGTGCGTACCGTGCCGGGCGAGCAGTTCCTCGTACTCGGTCCTGCGGTGCACGATCACCGCCCGGGGGGCGAGGCTCACGCGCCCGATCCGCCTTCCGGGCGTCCGAGCCTGCCGAGGAGCCCGGTGAGGACGTCGGGAGAGAGTGTGATGCTCTCGATCCGCGGCAGGTTCTCCGCCAGCCGGGTCGCCGCCAGAGCGTGCAACGTGCCGGGGTCGACCTCGCCGTGCACCCGCAGCCAGGCAGCCTGGGCCTCGGCGCGGGCGGCGCCCGTCTCGCGCTCCGCCTCGGCGTCCGCGCGGGCCAGGCGGACCTTGCGGGCCGCCTCGGTCTCGGTACGGATGCCGTCGGCAGTCGCCTTCTCCTCGGCCTCGCGGCGGGCGTTGGTGCCGCGCTGGTCGATCAGCTGCTCCTCGCGCCTGGCCAGTTCGATCTGGCTGGCCAGCTCGTTCTCGGCGATGGCGCGTTCACGCTCGACGGCGACGGCCCTGCGTTCATAGGTGGCCCGGTCCGCCTCCTGCTGGATCTGCTCGCGGGCCGGGGTGCGCAGGGCGCGCTCCACCTCGGCCTCGGGACGGATCGCCACGACCCGCACGGCCACCACGTCGATGCCGGTGGCCGGGAGCCTGGGCTCGGCGGCGAGGCCGGCTGCGACGCTCCCCCGTACGGAGGCGACGCCGTCCACCAGGGCGACGGCCAGCGTAGTCCGGGCCAGTACGTCCAGCGTGTGCTGCTGCGCGGTCTCGGTGAGGAGGGTGGCGATCTGTTCCAGGGGAGCGCCCCGCCAGACTCCGGTGTCCGGGTCGACGGAGAAGTCGAGCCGGTCCGCGGCTTCGGCCGGGTCGCTGATCCGGTAGGTGACGGTGGCCTGCACGGCGACGTCCTGGAAGTCGGACGTACGGGCGTGGAACGCCATGGCCAGCTCCCGGTCGTCGACCGGCACTTCGGAAAGCGCCGCCGACAGCGACCGGTACCAGAAACTGAGTCCCCGCCCGTCGTGGACGAGACGGCCGCGCTTGTGGTGGCGGATGTGGGTGGTGGGCGCGGAGCGCAGATGACGCCAGCCGAAGCGCCGGGTGATGTCGGCCATGACGGACCCCCTTCATTTCGTCAGTACGACGATAACGAGACCCCTTCATATCGTCAAGTGGACGAAAAGCGGGTCCCCTCGGGTCCTGGACAGCGCGTACGCGACGGTGCGCTCGGCTGCGGTGGCCATGTCCGCGGTGCTGCGGCCCTCCGGGAGCGCCCCTGTTGGCCGCTCTCCGGCATCCGGCGCGTCGGCCGGCCCCGGAGTCTCGCCGACGCCCTGAGCGCGTGCCGTTATCCTCCTGCGCGGTCAGGAGCAGGACCAGGGCCTGGGAGCGGGTGGTGCCGAGCGCGGTGGCCACCGCTTCGACGGACATGCCGTCGTCGCACAGCGTGCCTGCGGCCGTCCGGCCCGCCCGGGCGGGCGATCGGCTCCAGCATGCCGGCGGCGCGCAGCGCGGCCAACGGCGCGTCCGCGGCCGCAGCGGTCAGGTGCTCGGCCATCGCGGCGAGGAGCGCGGCCAGGGGCTCGGGCAGCGGGACGGCCGCCTCGCGGACGACGGACAGGTACACGGTCCAGTCCGCGAGCGGTCCCGCCAGGTCGGCGTCCGCCTCGGGGAGGGGCCGGTCGCCGATCGTCTCCCAGTCCAGGGGGTACTCGGCGGCGCCGCGCCATCCGCACGCGCGGATGGCCCGCAGGGCTTCGGCGCGCGGGCGGTGGGCCCGGCCGTCGTAGGCCGACCAGTGCGTGGTCGACGGCACGTCCGGACCGCTCCCGACGTCGAAGTACACCGGACCCGGCTCGCCGCCGCCGAGCACACCCGCCACGCCCGCGTGCGCGTCCCCGAACTCCACCGTCCACCCGTCCCACTCCACCGGCGCAGTTGGGTCACCACCCGCGCCGACGGCCCCGGCGGCCGATGTAGCGTCGGGCCATGACCTGGGACAAGGACGCCCGCGCCGCCGACCCCGCTTCTTCCGAGGACGGGGTGCTCGCGGCACCGGAGATCACCGACACCGAGTGCCGTCAGTGCGGAACCCTCATCGCGGGGCTGAACGGGCGCTACGCCTGCCCGCTGTGCGGCTGGGTCAATCACCACTCCGAGGGGCATGCCGACCTGCCCACGGCACAGGACGACCTGGACCACCCCGCCCGCAAGAAGTCCAGGCGCCCGCGCCCCTAGGCCGCTCGGTGCGCAGCAGGAAACGCACACCTGTCAACGATCGTGTCTCCTTCGGCCCCCAACTCTCCATTTCCTGCCACAACTGTGGCAGGCTAGGGCCACAGGACAGGCCCAGCGTTTAGCCTCCGGGTGACCCGACCACTTGCGGAGCGATCCCCGCGCCATCTAGGAGACCGATCGGTGACTGGAACCTCCTCGGCCTCGGGGCCCGAGGCCGCCGTGCGTGAACTGACAGCCACGGCCGAGAGGGTCATCGATCTGGCGGCCGAACTCGGGCGGTCACGGGAAGAGGTCCTGGACGCCGCCGAGCTGCACCTCGCCACGGGGGTGCCCACCGCGGTCGTCGAGTCACTGCTCAGGGGAGAGTCCGCCGGTGAGCCGAACCGTCAGGAACGGTTCAGGCAGCGGCTGAAGGTGGTCCAGGCCCTGGACGTGCAGGGGAACAAGCGCAAGCACTCACAGGCGGCCATCGCGAGGCAGACCGGCATCTCACGCCAGCAGATCAACGCCCTGGCCAATGGTGAGCGCAAACCGACCATGGACCACTGCGCGCTCATCGAGGCCTTCTTCGGCCGGCCCGCCGGGTTCCTCATGTCCGAGGACGCGGCCGCCGTCAACGGTGCGCTCCTCCGCGTGGAGATGAGTCTGCTGAAGGAGGTGGCCAAGCAGGACAAGCCCGCGCCGACCCTCGTCGACCTGCTCGCCGTGCACGGTGTGGAGGGGATCGCCGCCCGGGCAGCGCTCCTTCCCACCGACGACCACCGCGACAGGGTCCTCAGGATGATCGAGAGGCTCTTGACCGAGTCCGAACCCGAGACGGGCGACGCCCGGAACGCGGACTCCGGTGGGACGCCCGTTCGCTAGCGCTCGGCGGCTGTATGACAACGGGGGAGACGTTGTCGGCGGACACGGCAAGCGGGTCTTCCGCGCCGCCGGAAGAGGGTCCTATCGGGGAGAAGCGATGTTCAGGCAGCAGGGCATGCGTAAGTCGGTCAATGGTCTGGCGGCCGGGGTCCGCCATCTGAAGGCTCCGGTGACCTCCGAACTCCTCTGCCTCGCACTGTGCGAGGTCATGAGCAAACGCCGGAAGCGGCCGATCGAGTTCCGGACCACGCCCTTCCCGCCGGGCACGGCCAGCGGTCTCGCCCTGAACCTCGGGAACAGGGACTTGATCGTGGTCGAACGGATGACCGCACCGGAGCACCAGGTCATCATCACGGGCCATGAGCTCCGGCACCTCGAGTTGGGTCACTGCCACAGCGCCGTCGCCGAGGGTACGGCTGCGGCACGCCTGCTGCGGCACGACGCCGACCTCGATGGTGTCGTCTCCTCCGTGCTGGCCGTGGCGGGGCGTCAGGTCCCTTCCCCCGCCGGCCAGGACGGCGCCTCGGTCCACAACGCCCAGGAGCAGGAGGACAGTGCCGAGCTGTTCGGGCTGGAGCTCGCGCACCGGGTGCGTCACCTGCTCGACACCAAGGGGGTCGATGCCCCTGACCGCGCCACGACCAAGGGCAGGATCGCGGCCGCCCTCAGCTACCACAGCATAGGCAGTTGAGCGTGTCCGACCTCAGCTTCTTCGGCCCCGCCCTCCTCGGCGCCCTGGCCTTCCTCATCAGACTGCCCGCCCTGCTCAGGAACCCTCGGGACCCGCTGCTCCGTGCCGTGGCGATGCTGCTCCTCACGGCCGCAGGGGTCTTCCTCTTCGGCTCCATCCCGATGATCGCCAAGGTCAACGAGATAACGGGTGTGCCGAACATCTCCGCCCCGCTCGTCTACAGCATTCTGACGGCTTTCAGCGGCTCCTGCATCGTCCTGATCATCAACTGGCGCGGAGGATCACCGGCTCGTATCCGCCAGGCGACCCGCTGGTGCATCGGCACGTACGGTCTGGTGATCGTCGCCCTGTTCGCACTCTTCGCCCTGGGCAGCGCTCCCGTGGAGCGGCTGCGCGATCTGGACACCTACTACGCCAACACCCCGTACATCCGGGAGATGATCGTCCTCTATCTGGTGGCTCACACCGCGTCGTCACTGGTCATGACATCCCTGTGCCGGCGCTGGTCCCAGGAGGTGGACGGTGAGCTTCGTGCCGGCCTGTACCTCATGGTCTTCGGCTACCTGGTCACGGTCGCCTACGACGTGTGCAAGTTCTCGGCCGTCGGGGCGCGCTGGGCGGGACACGACTGGGACTTCCTCAGTACCGACATCGCGCGCCCGCTGGCCTCCATCGCTTCCCCCTTCGTCGCGATCGGGTTCGGTCTGCCCCTCGTCGTACAGCGGCTGAAGGGGCCGTGGTGGGACTGGAAGAGGCACCGGGAGCTCGGACCGCTCTGGCGGCTCGTGCAGAACCTCGCACCGGACCACAAGAGCCCGCGCATCTCCTGGTTCGCGCCGCCCGGCGTCCGGGTACTGCAGCGGGAGTCGGACATCCACGACGGATTCCTCACGCTCAATCCCTATTTCGACCGTGTACTGCGGGACGCTGCTCTGGCTGACGCGCTGGCGGGCGGCGCCGCACCGGAGGATGCGGAGGCCTACGCCGACGCGGTCATGCTCACGGCTGCCAAGGAGGCCCTGCACGCCGACCCCGGGCATCAGGTGATCGCGTCGTCCGAGACCCTTCAAGAGGGCCCCGGAGGCAGCTCGCTCGACCTCGCCCGGATCTCGAAGGCACTCTGCCGCCACTCCCCCGTCGGTGCGGTCGTCCGCCCGACCGTGCCGGGATAGGGGCGGGCATGCGCGTCCCGTCCGGACCGTGCACGTCCGGCAGGTGTCTGCCGGACACGCGAACCGGCCCTCGCCCGCCCGTCTTTCGAGCCCCGTACCGCTGTGGGTGTTCCGAGCCGCAGGGGGTGGTTCCGCATGCCGGCTGAGTTCTATTTCGTACCCGTCGGCCTCGTGGTCCTCGTGTCCGTACTAAGACTCCCCGCACTCATCAGGGACTGGCGGGATCTGCTCCTGCGGTCTGTCACTCGCTGGTGCCTGGGCGGCTACGGGCTGGTCGTGATCGCGCTGTTCACCTTGTTCGCACTCGGTGACGCCTCTGTCGAACGGCTGCGCGACTTCGACACGTACTACGCGACGGCTCCGTTCCTGCGCGAGATGATCGTCCTGTACCTGCTGGCGCATGCCTTCGCCACGGTCGTACTCGCTTCCCTGTGCCGGCGCTGGTCCCACGACGTCACAGGCGTCCTGCGCGCGGGCCTGCTCCTGATCGTGACCGGCTCGCTGCTGAACCTCGGCTACGACGCGTGCAAGGCGATCGCCGTGGGCGCCCGGTGGGCGGGCCACGACCTGGACGGCCTCAGCACTGCGGTCGCACCGCCGCTCGCGGCCGTGTCCACGTTCTGTCAGGGCGTCGGCTTCGCCCTGCCGGCCGTCAGCCAGTCCGTGACACGTCAATGGCGGAGCTGGAGCGAGTACAAGAGGCTCTCACCGCTGTGGGCGTCGCTCCGCGGGGTGGCACCCCATCGGAGCGTGCGCATCCCCTGGTGGTCCTCACCCGGGAAGAGGCGCCTGCAGCGGACTTCCGACATCCTGGACGGCCTGGCCATGCTGCCCCTGGACTCGGAGATCGGCACCGAAGCGCGCGCCGGGGCCGTTGCCGCCGGGGCCACTGAACGCGGCGCCGCGGCGGCAGCCGCAGCGGCCATGGTCGTCTCAGCCCTCGAAGCTCGCCGCGCACCCGGTCACGGCGAAGATCCGGCGACCCGTCCGAGGACCGGTCTGACGGCCGATGCGGCGGCCGGTGCGGCAGCCGGTCCGGGCGCGGCAGGAGCGGTCGCCCATGATGGCCAGGGCCTCCTTCTCCTCTCCGATGCCCTGCGCGCTCGGATCCCGGAGACCGTTCCGGGACCACGCGCGGAGCGGTGTCTCTCCTCCTCCGCAACCGGCCAGGAGTGAGCTTCGAAGCCACGTTCCGTTCACCGGCGGAAGGGTGGATCCCCCGCCGGCCTCCGCAGCAGTCCTTGCTACCTCTTGACGACTAATTCCGCCCACAGCGGCCTGGTAGAGAGCAGTCACATGATCGACCGCAAGAGTGTTCCCCCGAGTGCGACCGCACGCCGGGCCATCGTGATGGGAGGAGGCCTCTCGGGGATGTTCGCCGCGGCAGCTCTGCGCGGCGCGGTGGACCAGGTCCTGGTCATCGAGAACGATGAGCTGCCCGACGGTCCCCTTCCACGGAAGGGGCTCCCGCAGGCAGGACACGTGCACCTGCTGTGGAGCGGTGGTGTCCACGCGGCTGAAGCGTTGATGCCCGGGATAACCGACTGCTGGCTGGCCGCCGGCGCACGGCGCATCCCGATCCCCACCGGCATGGTCGGACTCAGTGCGCAGGGTTGGTTCCGGCGCTGGCGCAAGGAGACCCACTTCCTGATCGCGTGCAGCCGCGATCTGCTCGACTCCGTGGTCCGCACCCGAGTGCTGGCCGATCACGGGGTGAAGGTCCTGCCGCGCACCCGTGCGGTGGGCCTGGTCGGCGACGCAGCACGCGTACGCGGCGTGCGCGTGCACGACACCGACGGCCGTGAGCAGGTCCTGGAGGCCGACTTCGTCGTCGATGCCTCGGGCAGGGGCTCCCGGGCCCCCCAGTTCCTCGGGGAACTCGGTGTGGCTGGCCCGGAGGAGCGCGCCCTCGACCTCGGCCTGGTGTACGCCAGCCGCCTCTTCCGTGCCCCGGAAGGGGCCGAGACGTTTCCCGTCGTCAATGTGCAGGCAGACCCCCGTGCATCACGGCCGGGACAGAGCGCCGCCATCCTGCCGATCGAAGGAAACCGGTGGCTGGTGACGGCGGCAGGGACGCGGGGCGGTGAACCCACGGACCGGTCCGAGGATTTCGTCGAGTTCACCCGCGGTCTGCGACACCCCATCGTCGGCGAGCTCATCTCGCACCTCGAGCCCCTCAGCGACGTGAAGATCAGCCGGAGTACCCGGAACCGACGGCGGTACTTCGAGAACGTCCGGCAGTGGCCCGAGGGGTTCGTCGTGCTCGGCGACGCCGTCGCGGGCTTCAACCCCATCTACGGCCATGGCATGTCGGTGGCGGCGCAAGGGGCCGTCGCGCTTCGGTCGATGGCCGCGGACCACGGCATCACGAGCAGCGGCCTGGCTCGCCGCGTCCAGCGAGCCATCGCCCGACCGGTGTCCGGGGCCTGGAATCTGGCCCTCGGACAGGACGTCTTCTACCCGGGTGTCGAGGGCGCGGCCCCGAACGCGGCCGACCGGCTGGTCGCCCGCTACGTGGATCATCTGCTGAGGACGTCCTGCGGATCCTTCACGATGACGAAGGAGTTCACCGACGTTTCCTCGCTGGAGAGGCCGGCCACTCATCTCCTCAGGCCCCGGGCCCTGCTGGCCGCCGCCCTGGGACCTCAGCATCCCCCGCTGGCCGGTCCCCCGCTGACGCAGCAGGAGCGCGACATCATCTCGGCCGGCAGCGCGAGGCACACCGCGAAGTGAGTCCGTTCCGGCGGCAGCCCCGCCGCCGGAACAGCAGGCCGATCAAGGCGCCGGGCCGCGTTCGCGGCGGAAGCCGGAAGCCGGAAGCCGGAAGCCGGCCGTCACCCGCCGTAATAAACCGGAGGAACTCAACCGACGGGGACGAATACCATCCAGCATGGATGCCATTGAGCCGCCCCCGTCGCCCGGGGCCCAGGAAAAACCTGCCCTCGAAGGTCTCGAAGCGAAGTGGTCCGACCACTGGGAGACCGCCAGAACCTACCGGTTCGACCGGACGAAGACCCGGGACCAGGTCTACTCGATCGACACCCCGCCACCGACCGTCAGCGGCTCCCTCCACGTCGGTCACGTCTTCTCGTACACCCACACCGACGTCATCGCCCGCTACCAGCGGATGCGCGGCCGGGAAGTCTTCTATCCCATGGGCTGGGACGACAACGGCCTCCCCACCGAACGCCGCGTCCAGAACCACTACGGCGTCCGCTGCGATCCGTCCCTGCCCTACGAACCGGCATTCACCCCGCCGGCCACCCCCGGCAAGCACCAGATCCCCGTCTCGCGCCGCAACTTCATCGAGCTGTGCGAGCAGCTCACCGTCGAAGACGAGAAGGTCTTCGAGGACCTTTGGCGGACGCTCGGCCTGTCCGTCGACTGGGGGATGACCTACCAGACGATCGGCGCCCGCTCCCGCGCCGCGTCCCAGCGCGCGTTCCTGCGCGACCTCGCCCGCGGCCGTGCGTACTCCGCGGAAGCGCCGACCCTGTGGGACACCACCTTCCGCACCGCCGTCGCGCAGGCCGAGCTCGAAGACCGTGAACGCCCCGCCGCATTCCACGACCTCGCGTTCACCCGTCCCGACGGCACGACCGTCACGATCTCCACGACCCGCCCGGAACTCCTGCCCGCGTGCGTCGCGCTGGTCGCCCACCCCGAGGACAGCCGGTACGAGGACCTGTTCGGCTCGACGGTCCGCACCCCCGTCTTCGGCGTCGAAGTCCCCGTCCGGCCGCACCACCTGGCCGACCCCGACAAGGGCACCGGCCTGGTCATGGTCTGCACGTTCGGCGACACCACCGACGTCACATGGTGGCGTGAGCTGCAGCTGGACACCCGGCCCGTCATGGGCTGGGACGGCCGCTTCCTCACCGACACCCCCGCCTGGCTCGACACCGACACCGCCCGTCAGGCGTACGCGCCGATCGCCGGCGCCACCACGCACGCCGCGCGCCGGCACGTCATCTCCCTGCTCCGCGAGGCCGGCGCGCTCCTCGGCGAGCCACGCCCCGTCACCCACAACGTCAAGTTCTACGAGAAGGGTGACCGGCCCCTCGAAATCATCACCACCCGCCAGTGGTACATCCGCAACGGCGGCCGCGACGAGGACCTCCGCGCCCGGCTCCTGGAGCGCGGCCGTGAACTCGCCTGGCATCCGGCCCGCATGGGCCGCCGCTACGAGGACTGGGTCGGCAACCTCAACGGGGACTGGCTCATCAGCCGGCAGCGGTTCTTCGGCGTCCCCCTGCCCCTGTGGTACAGGCTCGACGACGCCGGGAACCCCGACTACGACAAGCCGCTCACCCCCGACGAGGCGGCCCTGCCCGTCGACCCGAGCACCGACGTCCCTGCCGGCTACACCCCTGACCAGCGCGACTGGCCCGGAGGGTTCACCGCCGAGAGCGACATCATGGACACCTGGGCGACTTCCTCCCTCACCCCGCAGATCGCCGCCCGCTGGGAGGACGACCCGGACCTGTTCGCCCGTGTCTTCCCCATGGACCTGCGCCCCCAGGCCCACGAGATCATCCGCACCTGGCTGTTCTCCACCGTCACCCGCTCCCACGCCGAGCACGACAGCCTGCCCTGGTCGAACGCGCTGATCTCCGGATGGATCCTCGACCCGGACCGCAAGAAGATGTCCAAGTCGAAGGGGAACGTCGTCACCCCGGCCGGCCTCCTGCACGAACACGGAGCCGACGCCGTCCGCTACTGGGCGGCCCGCGGCCGCCCCGGCACCGACACCGCGTTCGACCCCAAGCAGATGAAGATCGGCCGCCGCCTGGCGATGAAGCTGCTCAACGCCAGCCGCTTCACCACCGGCTTCGGCCGACCCGCCACCGAGACGATCACCGAACCCGTCGACCGGGCCCTGATCCGCGAGCTCGCCCGCACCACCCGCGAGGCCACCCGGGCCCTGGACGCCTACGAGTACACCCAGGCCCTCGACGTCACCGAGAAGTTCTTCTGGGACTTCTGCGACAACTACCTCGAACTCGTCAAGGCCCGCGCCTACGGCAAGGACGGACTCGACCAGCAGGGCACCGACTCCGCCCGCACCGCTCTCGGCCTCACCCTCGCCACCCTGCTGCGCCTGTTCGCTCCGTACCTGCCGTTCGTCACCGAAGAGATCCACTCCTGGCAGCACACCGGGTCCCTGCACACCCAGCCCTGGCCGGACGCCGATGTCCTCGACCGGACGGCGGGCGAGGACGTCGCCGGCCTCCTCGCGGCCGCGGGCACGCTGCTCGCCGCGGTCCGCAAGGCAAAGACCGACCGTCAGGTCTCCATGCGCACCGACGTCCAGGCGGTCACTATCAGCGGGCCGGCGGCCACCACCGCGCTGATCCCGCACCTCGAGAACGACATGAGGGCCGCCGGCCGGATCCACGACCTCATCCACACCACCCACGCCGGCGAGGGCCTCACCATCACCGTCACCATCTGACCGCTGCACCTGCGACCGCCGTATCCGATGCCGTCGCCCCTCCCCGGGCGGGCAGGCCCGGAGGCTCGCCCGGGGAGGGGGCGGCCGCGTCGTGGCTACGTGGCTACTCAGACCGTCTTGAGTACGCCTGCTCATGATCAGAGCATCGGCCGATCCCTACCGTGGGCTTCATGCACGCGGACCCCGACCCCCACCGACACCCCCGCTGCGGAAAGCCCGTGACCTACGAGAACGACACCGGTGAAGGGCTCCGCCCAGGCGGGGAGTCGTTCGACGCCGGTGTGTCGGAATACGGCTCCGCACCACTGGTCGTCCGTGCGGGCCGGTCCCTCGACGACCACGCCTCCGGGTACAGCCTGACCTGGCTGAACCAGCAGGAGTCCGCCACCGCGCTCATGCCGGCGCTGGGATCGGGGAGGAAGCGCACCGTGCCGGTCCGCCTCAAGCCGAGCGGGGCGGGGATCCCCGTCACCGTTGAAGTCGACCCGCCGACCTCCGGCTTCCGGGAAACCGCGTACTTCCAGCTCACTCTGGGCTGACTGCCCGGCCGAAGGTACGGACCCGGCGAGGCCGACAGGTCTCGCACCGGCAGGCGAAAACCCTTCGCGCCCTCCCTGACACGGATGCCAGCCTGGCGGGCATGAGCAGCGACCCCGATGATCCGGACCTTCCGGTCGACCAGGCGCGGCGCTTCGCCGCCCGCTGCTTCCCCGACGCGCTGAGCGCAGTCCTCGCGGGCTCGGGCGCCGCGGGCCGTGCCACCGCCACCAGCGACCTGGACATTGCGGTCCTGATCGAGGACGGCGGTGAGACCCGCCGGGAGACCCTCCGCTTCGAGGGGCGACTGGTCGAGCTGTTCGTCCATACCCGGGCCGGCCTCGACGAGCTCTTCGCCGCCGATACGGCCTCCCGCCGCGGGGTCATGCAGCGCATGTACGCCGAGGGCCTGGTCCTGTTCGAACGGAACGGAGCGGCCGCCGCCCTCAAGCGTCGGGCCGAGGACGCGCTCCGCAAGGGCCCGGGTGCCCAGGATCCCGCCACTGTCGAAAGCAGACGTTATGCGCTCACCGACGCGCTGGACGACCTGGCCGACACCTCGGACGCCGTCGAGCGCCTCGCCGTGGCCGGCGTGGTCCTCGGCACTGCCGCCGACCTTCTCTTCGACCACCACCGGGCATGGGCGGGCGGCGGCAAGTGGCTTCCCCGCCGCCTCCTGCAGGCCGACCCGGAGCACGGCGGAGCGCTCCTCGACGGCTATCGCCGCCTGTGCGAGAGCGGCGAGCCGGAGGACCTGGCCGACGCCGCCGCGCAGATCCTCGTCCTCGTGGGCGGTCCCCTTCGCGAGGGCTACGCCCGCACCTGGCACAGTGCTGCCGAGCGGCAGCCCTCGGGGCGGCCCGGGCAGGCCGGCTAGGGCGTCGGGGCCGTCTCCTCCGGATCTTGTCGGCCGGGCGCGGCGTCCGGTGCCGCACGGCCACGTGCCGCTGTCGGGCCCGTTCCGTACGCTGGCTGCATGCGTACGCGCCCCACTCTGAGCTGGACCCCCACCGAGGACCTGCGGCCGGGCACCACCGATCCGGAGCCGGTCGCCGACGCGCTGAGGGCCGGCGGCGTGCTGGTGCTCAGCGGCGCGGGCCTTTCCACGGAGTCGGGCATCCCCGACTACCGCGGCGAGGGGGGAAGCCTGCGCCGGCACACCCCGATGACCTACCAGGAATTCACCACGAGCGTCCACGCCCGGCGCCGCTACTGGGCACGCAGCCACCTGGGCTGGCGCACCTTCGGCCGCGCCCGGCCGAACACCGGGCACCGGGCCGTGGCCGCCTTCGGCCGGCACGGCCTGCTCTCCGCGGTGATCACCCAGAACGTCGACGGCCTGCACCAGGCCGCCGGCAGCGAGGACGTGGTGGAACTCCATGGCAGCCTGAACCGGGTCGTCTGCCTCTCCTGCGGCGCCTTCAGCACGCGCCGGGAGCTCGCCCGGCGGCTGGAGGAGGCCAACGCGGGCTTCGAGCCCGTGGCTGCCCGGCTGAATCCGGACGGTGACGCCGACCTCACCGACGAACAGGCCGCGGGCTTCACCGTCATGCCCTGCTCGAAGTGCGGTGGCATCCTCAAACCGGACGTGGTGTTCTTCGGCGAGAACGTTCCCCCGCACCGGGTCGAGCGCTGCCGCGAGCTGGTCGATGCGGCGGCCTCACTCCTGGTCCTCGGTTCCTCGCTCACGGTGATGTCCGGTCTCAGGTTCGTCCGCCAGGCAGCCCAGGCGGGGAAACCCGTACTGATCGTCAACAGGGATCCGACCCGGGGCGACCGGCACGCCGCCACTCGCGTCGCGCTCCCCCTGGGGGCGACCCTTGCCGCCCTCGCCGACGGCCTGGACATCCCGTTCGACGGACGGACGGCGGACTGAACCACCGTCGAGCGCAACGAGGAGGGGCCCGGACTCGTCGAGTCCGGGCCCCTTCCCCATCGCGGGTCAGACGAACGGGCCGCCGAACGGGCCTGCGGGGCCGTAGTAGAAGGCCAGCTGCTCGCGGTAGCCCGCGTCGCCGAGGTGCTCGTCCCGGTGGAACTCCGGGGAACCCTTGATCTGTTCCCGGGTGCGCTCCACGTGGATCGTCCGCTGCTCCGGGTCGATCGAGATCACGGTGGCGGCCGGCAGGAGCACCTCCCTGCCGAAGATCCACACCCCTGTGTCGACGACCAGGTAGGCGTCACCGACCTCGTCGGAGTGCTTGTCGACCTTGCCGATGCTGCCGTCGACCGCCTCGACCTTGTAGCCGGTGAGGTCGGTACCGGCCAGGTGGCCCGACGTCGACTTGTAACTCCACGCATGTTCGGTCACGTGAGAACAACTCCTCCGGTTCGGGTGAAGGGATCGGCCAATCCCTTGAACGGCGTCTGCCCCGGCCCTCCCGTTGTGAACGTACGCCTTTCGCCGAACCCTCCGCTCATGATCCGGCCCCCGCGGGGAACACGGCCGTCACCGAAAGAAAGGGGCATGGACATGCTCGGCATCACCGCCGCAGTGCTGTTCTTCGTCGCGTTCCTGATCAACGCCGCCACCATCAGCACCAACGAAGTGTTCAGCTCCACCAACTTCATGCTGCTCGGCCTGGCCGCGCTGGCGCTCCACATCGCCGGCATCGGCCACGGATGGGCAGCCCGCGGACGGGGCCGGGGCCGGGGCCGGGGCCGTAGGAGCTGACCCCATGACACGGAGGGAGAACAGGAGCGGGGTCCCACGGAGCGGCGCGACGCTCGGGCGCGATCTGGTGCTCGCCGTGGGACTGGCAGGTACGGCCGTGGGCGGGCTGGCCGTCTTCGTGAAGGCCATCTCGGCGGCCGGGACACGGCTGCCGGTCCTGCCGGCGGCCGCGGGGGTGGTGCTGTTGATCGGCGTGGCGTTCGCCGGATGGAGCGCGTCACCTGTTCGGCGCCGCTCCACGGCTCCGCCGCCCGACCCCGGCGCGTGCTCCGCGACGGGCGTGCGCCCCGCGACGGATCTGCCGGATGTCGGAGCCGACGCGCTGGACCATGCCGCGGTCGATGCCGACGGCTTCGAGCACACCATCGCCGCTCTCTGCGTACGCGACGGCTGCACTCCGGTGGAAGTGGTGGGCGGCGCGGGTGATCTGGGCGCCGACGTGATCGCCACGACCCCGGACGGGCTGCGCGTCGTCGTGCAGTGCAAGCACTATGCCGAGGACAACCGGGTCGGCTCGCAGGACCTGCAGCGTTTCGGCGGGACCTGCTTCGCCGTCCACGAAGCCGATGTCGCGGTCATCGTCACCACCGGTCGGTTCACGGCGCCCGCCCTTGAGTACGCCGCCACGTGCGGGATCGTCTGTGTCGACGGCGAGGCCCTGGCGGCGTGGACCGAGCCGGGCGTACGGCCGCCGCCGTGGGCCTCGGACGCGGTCCGCTCGGACCTCACCGCGGCGCCGGGCGGTCGGGCGCCGCAATGAGGTCCGAGCGGGGCGCCGCATCGGCACGGACCGCGGAGGCTCGCGGCCACGGGTCGGCCCTTCGTCTCCGACTCCGGGTGTCCCGGGGCGGACATGGGCGATCATGAACAGCATGGAGACGCGATTCCTTGGCATCAGCGAGCTGTCCGCAGTCCCGTCCGTGGCGGTCGTGGTCGACGTCATGCGCGCTTTCACCGTGGCCGCCTGGGCCTTTGCCCAAGGGGCGGAGAAGATAGTTCTCGCCGAGTCGCTGGACGAGGCCCTGGCACTGAAAGCCCGCCACCCGGACTGGGTGGCGCTCAAGGACGGCCCGCCCGCTCCCGGGTTCGACCTGGTCAACTCGCCGGGCCGGCTGCGGTCGGTCGACCTCGGCGGACGGACCGTCGTGCAGAAGACCACGGCAGGAACGGTCGGCGCCCTTGCGGTCAAGGAGGCATCGCTGGTGCTGTGCGCCGGCTTCGTGGTGGCGGAGGCGACGGCCCGGATCCTGCGGGCGCGCAACAGTGACGCGGTCACCTTCGTCGTAACCGGCGAGGACGGGCGGGCCGATGAAGATCTGGCGTGCGCCCAGTACATCGCCCGCAGGGCCACCGAGGCGGAGACGGACGCTGCGGAGTTCCTCGGCCGCGCCGCACGGTCGCGCGCCGCAGTCGAGCTGACGGAGCGTGTGCGTCGAGGAGTCCATCCCGACGACGTCGCGCTCTGCCTCGAGATCGACCGTTTCCCCTTCGCCATGGTGGCGACCTCGGAGGGCCCGCTCATGGTCCTCCGTCCGTGGGGCGAATCGGACTGAGCGGCAGCACCGGGTCGGCGTCGGCCCGTGGGTGACGTCAGTTCCCGTCCGCGCGGCGGGCCATCAGCAGTTCGAGCCCGTCCAGGATGCGGCCCAGCCCGAACTCCAGGGCCTGGTCCCGCCCGCCGTGTGCCGCCGCCGAGGCCAGCGCGGCTCCGAGTGCGGGGAACCGTTCCCCGTGCTCACGCATCACCTCGCCCAGCATCGCCGCGAGCCGGGCATCCGGTCCCTCCCCCGCGGCCCCGGACCCGGGTCCCGCTCCGGCTGCTCGCTCCTGCTCCGCGATACCGCGTACGTGCCCGGCGAGCAGCACCACCGCGTCCATCGCCTCGGCCCCGGTCAGCCCGCACCCGTCGAGCGCGGCGAGCGCCCGCTCCATCCATTCGAGCTCCCGGGGGCCCATGACCCGTACGCCGACGGTCGCTTCCAGCAACCACGGATGGAGCCGAAGGCCCTCCAGCAGCCCCCGCGCCCACTCCTCGAGCCGCTCCCGCCACGGGCCGGCCGTCGACTGCGCCGCCACGGGCATGGCGCCCTCCACCATCAGCGCGACGAGTTCGGCCTTGCCCGGCACGTACCGGTACAGGGCCATCTTCGTGACGGCCAGCTCCGCGGCCACCCGTTGCATCGACGCGGCGCCGAGGCCCTCCGCGTCTGCGATCCCGATACCGGCCCGGGCGATCCCCTCCAGCGTGAGCCCGCGCTTCGGTCCGCGCGCGGGTCCGGTCGGCGGCGGCCCCCACAGCAGGCGTACGGCCGGGCCCCACTCTTCGCTCGTCATCGCATTCACCTTGCGCTCGCACCAAAACTGCGTCTACCGTACACGGATTGAATTAGCGTCCACCGGACGCAGTTAATTTCCCGGGCCAGGAGTCCTCCATGACCGCACAGTTCGCACCGACCGGTGCTCCGCACCCCGCGGCCCGCACCGTCCTGATCTCGGGCGCCGGTGTCGCGGGCCCCGCCCTCGCCCACCGGCTCGCCCGCCACGGCCTGCGCCCCACCGTCGTCGAGCTCGCCACCGCCCTGCGCCCGGGCGGCCAGGCCGTCGACTTCCGCGGCGGGGCACAGTTCCACGTCCTGCGGAGGATGGGAGTCCTGGGCGCGCTCCACCGTGTCCGGACCGGCGGCAGCCCGATGACCTTCGTCGACGCCCACGGCCGCCGACTCCTGCACCTGCCGGCCGAGTTCGCCGGCGGCGACCTCGAAGTCCTGCGCGGCGACCTCTCCCGGATCCTCTACGAGGCCTCGCTCGCCGCGGGCGCCGAGTACGTCTTCGGGGACTCCCTCACCTCCCTCACCGAGACGGCCACCGGCGTCGACGTCAGCTTCCGCCACGCCCGGCCCCGCACCTTCGATCTCGTCATCGGCGCCGACGGACTCCACTCGAACGTCCGGCGCCTCGCCTTCGGCCCGGACACCGACCACGTCACCCACCTCGGCCACTACGCCGCCACCTGGAGCCTGCCCGACCACTTGGGCCTGGATCTGCGTCCCGGCACCGGCTCCATCGGCCACAACGCCCCCGGGCGCCTCGCCAGCCTCGCCGCGGACCGCTCCGAGCCCGCCCGGGCCCGCGCCTTCCTGGTCTTCGCCTCCCCCGAGCTCGCGTACGACCGCCAGGACCCCGAGGCCCACAAACAGCTCCTGCGCCGGGTGTTCGCGGGTCTGCCCTGGAAGGTGGACCGGCTCCTCGCGTCCCTCGACACCGCCGACGACCTCTACTTCGACTCGATCAGCCGCGCCGACGTCCCCGCCTGGTCGGCCGGCCGGATCGCCCTCCTCGGTGACGCCGCCTGCGGTGCGACCATCGGCGGGATGGGTACCGGCACCGCGATCCTGGGCGCGTACGTCCTGGCCGGCGAGCTCTCCCGCTCGCCCGGGGACCACCGGGCCGCCTTCGCCCGTTACGAATCCATGCTGCGCGGCTAGGTCGTCTCTTTCGGATCTTGTCGGCCGAGCCCGCGGCGTCCGGTGCCGTGCACGGCAAGGCGGAGGGGCGCCCGTGTACTGGACGTACTCGGGTGTCCCGACAACGCGGCCGGGTGCGGTGCCGGGCGTCGCGGGCCCGGCAAGATCCGAAAGAGACGGCCTACGCCCGGGACCGCCAGAAGGGCGGGGCCCGCACCGGCCGCTTCCTCGCCCCCTCGTCGAGGCTGGGCCTGCGTCTGCGCAACACCGCGCTCAGCAGGCCCCGCATCCTCGCCAGGATGCTCGAGGCGGCGAAGGACGCCACCGCACTCGCACTCCCGGACTACCCGGACCACCCGGTCAACTCGCCCTCACCGCAAGCCTCTTGACGTTCGAGCGCGCTCGTCGCCCGAAAAGAATCACGCAAAGGACCACACAACTCCCCGAACCGCGCGGCGCCTTCGCAGAAAAGTACCTGCCAACTGGTTTCCTTTCGCATCGCCCGACTAGATTGACGGGACACCGCGGCGAACACCGCTCGGGCAGTGACCAAGGGGACGAGCAGAACGTGGCGAGGGCCAGACAGGGGCGGGCCGAGATCACCCGCCAAGCCATACTCGACGGCGCGGCGGCCGCCTTCGATCTCGGCGGGTTCGAGGGCACCAGCCTGAGCGACGTCGTCAAGCACGCCGGAGTCACCAAGGGCGCCCTCTACTTCCACTTCCCGTCCAAGGAAGCCCTCGCCCGTACGCTGATGGACGAGCAGTTCCAGGTCGCGGAACACCTCCCCGCCGTCGAGGACCCGGGCCTGCAGACCGTCATCGACCTCACCCACCGGATGGCCCACGGCCTGCGCACCGACGTCCGCATCCGGGCCGGCATCCGCCTGGTCATCGAGTTCGGCTCCTTCACCCACCCCGACCCGACCCCCTACGACGCCTGGATCGACACCTGCCGCAGCTGCCTGACCCCCGCTCAGCAGCGCGGCGACATACACCCGTCGCTCGACGTCCGGGCCCTCTCGACCCTGCTCGTCGGAGCCTTCACCGGCATCCAGGTCACCTCGCACGTCCGCACCCGCCGCGAAGACCTCCACACGCGGGTCACCGACCTGTGGAACTTCCTCCTCCCCACGATCGTCCCCCCGCAGCGCATCACCCGCTTCCACCCCACGGGCACGCCCGAGACGGCCCCGCCCGCCCCCATCCGCTGACGCAGGACGGCCCCGCACACGCCGTGGCGAACCACGGGGGTGCTCGCCACGGCGTGCCCGAGACCGCCCTGCCCCGACCGTACGAACCGAACCGGCCCTACGGCCGCGGGCTCTCCAGGACGTACGCCTGCTTGGACGCACAGGTCCAGATCACCGGCACCACCCTGTTCTGCGCGTCCAGCGCGGCTCCGCCGACCCGGTCGTCGTCCGTGACGGCGAAGGCGGCGGTGAACAGGGACGGGCCCAGCCCGGGCAGGACGCGCATCGGCCCCTTGCCGGTCCAGTACTGCGCCCGGGCCGGCGGGCTGTCCTGCGGGCGCGGCGACCCGTACCTGAACTCGGCCAGGCCGACCGCGACGCCGGTGTTCGGGCTGATCGCGTCGAACGTTCCGCCGATCGCGCCGGGCGCCCAGGGTGCGTACACCGCGGGGCCGTCGGGTCGCTTCCACACCACGGCGAACTCTGCACTGTCGGGCCCCGTGCCCCGCCGCGCGTAGCCGACGATCCGGCCCGAGTCGTCGATCGCCCGGGTGACGTGGTGGTCCCCCGTGTCGTCGAAGGGCGCCATCACCAGGGGTGTCGAGTCCGGGTACGCGGGCCAGTAGAGCCCCGGGGAAGCGAGGAACTGGGCGCCGGGGCGCCGTTCCAGCTCCGTTCCGTTGCCCGACACCTGCCCGGCGTTGTTGAGGCCCGACGTCTCGTAGAGCTTGTATCCGGCGGGCGAGGGCAGTTCGCGGCGCACCCTGCCGTGCGACCATTCCACGCCGATGGTCCGGTTCTGGGCGGCGTCCCAGTGACTGCCGACGATGACGCCCCGGTCGTTGACCCCGCTCGCCCCGCCCCCGCCGGGCAGTACGGTGATGGCGGGATCGCCGTGCCGGTAGCTGAACGCCAGGCTGCCCTCCCCGGTGGTCACCTGCCCGACCATGAGGCCGGACCGGTTGACGTCCTCGAGCCGGCCCGTGCCGGAGCCGGCGGGGACCGGCACCGCGTACACCTGTTCCCCGATCCAGTACGCCGGTTTCATGCCGGACATACCGACCGCCAGACGCGAGTTACCCGGCGCGATGGCCGAGACCTGGGTGTGGCGCACCCAGGGGCTCGGATGCGGATCGTCGGTGGTGGGCAGTTTCTGAAGGACCTGGACGGACGGCTTGCAGGGTGCGGCGGTTCCCCCCGCGGCCGCTTGCGCGGGAGCCGTCAGGCCGAGGGCGGCGAGAACACCGCCCGCCACGGCGAAGCCCCTGCGCCCCGTACGCCCTGTCCCCCTCTTGTTCCTGGTGCGTCGCGTTCTCGTTGTCATGAATCCCCCCGGATCACGTCACGTGGAAGCCGACTCGCAGGGAGACATCCTTGCCCTGCCGGACCGGGAGGAAAAGCAACGATCCGGACAAGCGACGCGTCACTTCCGGACCTGCCCACACATCCGGAGGCACCGGGTCGGGCTCAGGCGTCGGCCGGGGCGAGGGAGTCGACGTCCTCCATGAAGCTCAGCATCCGCGCGTTGACCAGGTCGGGGTGGTCGATCTGCGGGCCGTGGCCGGTCGCGGCGACGATCTCCGCGCGGGCGCCGGGTATCAGGCGCGGCACGCGCTCCAGCTGCCGCTTCGGGTGCACGAGCAGGCTGCGCTTGCCGAGGACGAGGTAGAGCGGGGTGCGGATGGAGCGCAGCGCGTCCTCGGCCAGCGGCAGGGGTGCGGGGCGCCGGATCCGGAAGGCACGGGCGCCCACTTGGACCCACTTGCGCAGCTCGGGCACGACGATGACCGGCTGCTCCAGCCAGGCGGCGAGGCGCGGACGCAGCGCCTTGGGCGCGAAGCTGGCGAACAGGCTGACGAAGACCCAGGCGAAGAAGCGCAGGCCCACCTTCTCCAGGCCGCCCGGGTCGAGCAGCGTGACGGAGGCGAGCCTGCCGGGTCGGCGGTGCGCCTGGTTGAGCACGAGCCAGCCGCCGTAGGAGGAGCCGACGAGGTGCACCCGGTCGAGGCCCAGCCCCTCCAGCGCCTCGTCGAGCCACTGGGCCGCGCGCTCGGGCTGCCACATGGGTTCGCGGTGGACGCTGCGGCCGGCGTCGCCGGGGGTGTCGAGCGCGTAGACGGGGCGTTCGGCGCTGAGTGCGGGGGTGTTGGGGTACCACATGGCCGAGCAGTAGCCCGCGCCGTGGATCAGGACGACCGGAGTGCGGGACTCGGCGGCCGGGTCGTCGGGTCCGTAGCGGTAGACGTGCGTGGTGCCGAAGCCGGTCTCGACGTCCGTCTCGTGACGGGCGGGTGCGCCCATGGCGTAGAGCGCGTCGCTCGCGGCGAAGTACCGGTCGCGCAGCTCGTCGTTCACGTAGCGGCCGACGTCGCGGCGCGGACGGGTTCGGGTGGCGTTCTCGGGCACGGGGCACCTCCGGCTCTTCGAAGATCGATTCTTCGTAATACGAACGTACCATAAAGATGGTACAGCGGTACCATGAAGGAGTCCGGGCGGTCCGGACCGCGAAACCGGGCGCACCACCGACGGGCGGAGACACCACACATGCCGAAGCGCGTGGACCACGAGGAACGGCGGGCCCAGATCGCCGAGGCGCTCATCCAGGTGGCCGGGCGGCGCGGGCTGCACGCCGTGGGCATGCGCGACGTCGCGGCGGAGGCGGGGGTGTCGCTGCGACTCGTGCAGTACTACTTCGAGACCAAGGAGAAGCTGCTCTTCTACGGACTCCAGCACCTCACGGACCGCTTCACCGCACGCGTGGGCGAGCGCCTGCGCGCCGCCGGCCCGAACCCGGGCCCGCGCGCGACCGTCGAGGCCCTGCTCCTGGCCTCCCTCCCCACCGACGAGGAGGGTCGCACCTTCCACCTCCTCTACAGCTCGTACTCGATCCTGTCCGTGACGGACGAGGCCCTCGCCGCCCAGCCGTTCATCGACAACCCCGACGCCGCGGAGAACGCCGTCACCGGCCTGCTCCGGCAGGCACAGGAGAGCGGCCTGGCCGATCCGGGCGCCGACGCGCGCACGGAGGCGATCAGCCTGCTCGCCATGACGGCGACCATGGGCACGAGCATCCTGGTGGGCCAGCGGACGCCCGAATCGGCCGTCGCGGTACTCCACCACCACCTCGACCGGATCTTCACCACCGCCTGACCTCCACCCCGCCGCCGCCCCGGCGAGTTCCCGGACTGTTCACCCCCGCGTGACCCGCACCTTCCCGGACCTGCCGGGCACGGCCGGTCGAATGGTGACCAGAGAGGTCTGGACCATTGAAGTCACGCCAATCCGTGGCGCATTGACTCCGGTGCCACACGCTCGCAATAACTGGTCTATACCTTTGGCATTAGGATGGGCCACCTGAAACGGGTACATGCACAGCCGTGGGGGGCTTTATGACCTTTCATCATCTTCCGCAACCACCATCCGACGAAGAACTCTTCTGGTACTTCGGTCCGCAGCGCCGCTGGGTCCTCGTCAGCACCTCGCTCGCCTTCGTGTTCACGGCGGCGACCATGTTCACCTTCGCCCTGCGGACTCCGGCCCTGTGGGCGTTCCTCGCCGTCCTCGGGCTCAACCTCGTCGCCCTCGTCCTGTCCTCCGTGAACAGCCTGCGCCAGCGCCGGCTCACCCGGCAGTCGCACGAGGTGCTCGTCCACGCCTGGCGGCCCGCGACCCTTCCGGACGTCGACCTGTACCTGCCCACCTGCGGCGAACCGCTCGACGTCCTGGGCAACGCCTACCGCGCGGTCGCCGAAGTCGACTGGCCCGGCGCGCTGACCGTCTGGGTCCTGGACGACGCCGACCGGCCGGAGGTCGCCGCGCTGGCCGCCTCGTACGGCTACGAGTACGTCGTACGGCCCGACCGGGGGCACCTGAAGAAGGCCGGCAACCTCAACCACGCGCTCACCCTGAGCAGCGCCGGGTTCATCGCGATCCTGGACGCGGACTTCGCCCCGCGGCCCGACTTCCTGCGCCACCTCGTGCCCTACCTGGCCGACCCGGCCGTCGGCATCGTGCAGAGCCCGCAGTGCTTCGACACCGACGAGTCCATGGGGTGGATCCAGCGGGCCGCCGGCTCCGCGCAGGAATGGTTCTTCCGCTGGATCCAGCCGTCCCGGGACGCGAGCGACGCCGCCATCTGCTGCGGCAGCAACGCCGTGTACCGGCGCAGCGCGATCGACCTGGCCGGCGGCTTCGCCCGGCTCGACCACAGCGAGGACCTGTACACCGGACTCGCCCTGCATGAGCAGGGGTTCCGCACCCTGTACGTGCCGGTGCTGGTCGCCAAGGGCACCTCGCCCGACCGGGTCACCTCCTTCGTCAACCAGCAGTACCGGTGGGCGATGGGCAACCTCCACCTCCTCGGCACGCCCGTGCTGCGCCGGATGGGCGCGCCCTGGCGGATGCGGCTGTGCTTCTACGAGGGCATCGTCGGCTATCTGACCACCGCGGTGAACACCTTCGCGGCGCCGCTGCCGCCACTGGTGATGATGTTCTGGTTCCCGGACCACATCCGGCCCTGGCACGTCCTGCCCCTGCTCGCCCCGCTGTGGCTGTGGCACGTGCTCCTGCCGCGGATCAGCCGCACCCGCTGGCGGGTGGAGGTCATCCGGGCGAACGTCCTGACCAGCGTGGCCGCCGCGACCGCGTTCGTGCACACGCTGCGCGGGCGCAGCGCCGCCTGGGTGCCCACCGGTACGCGCAGTGCGGGCGCTCCGGGCGGGATGGCCCGCCGGGTGGTCGCCGTCTCGCTGGGCTGGCTCGTCCTCTCCAACGGGGCCGCCGCCACCGGTCTCGCTCTGGCCGTGGCCCGGAACGGCTGGGAGCCGAACTGGGGGCTGCTCCTCTACCTCCTGGTGCAGTGCCAGATCAACGTCCCGCTGATCCGGGACCTGGTGGCCGAGCTGTACCCGGCCGCGGGGCCGGTGCGCGCCCGGGTACGGGCCGCGCTGCGCTCGCGCGGCGGCGTGCTGCCGCGCCGCTGGCCCGAGACCGTAGCCGCCTCCGCGGTCCTCCTGCTGACCGGCCTGCTGGCATCGGGGTGGGTCGACCCGATGCTTCCCTGGCTGAGTTGAAAGGCACCATCCGCATGTCCTTCCTCGTCACACCCGGCCGGCGCCGGCCCCGCCGGAGCACCGCTCCCGAGGCCGGAAAGCCACCGTCCGGTACCCGCTCCGGCAACGAGTCCGGGCCGAGCCCGCACCGGTCCGCCTTCCGGCCCGACATCGAGGGCCTGCGCGCGGTAGCCGTCCTCGCCGTGCTCGCCTTCCACGCCGGTCTTCCCTGGGCGACCGGCGGTTTCGTCGGCGTGGACGTCTTCTTCGTCATCTCCGGCTACCTCATCACCGGCCTGCTGGTCCGCGAGGCGGTCACCACCGGCCGGATCCGGCTCGGCGACTTCTTCTCCCGGCGGGCCCGGCGGCTGCTGCCCTCCGCCGCCGTGGTGCTCGCCGCGGTGGCCATCGCCGGAGCCTGGCTGACCGTACCGCTGCGCCGCGCCGACATGGAGTACGACGTCGTCGCGGCCGCCCTGTCCTTCGCCAACTGGCGGTTCGTGTCGCAGCGGACCGACTACCTCGCCGCCGGGCACGACCAGAGCCCGCTGCTGCACTTCTGGTCCCTCGCGGTCGAGGAGCAGTTCTACCTGTTCTGGGCCCCGCTCCTGGCGGTACTGGTGCTGTGCGCGGCCCGGGCGGTACGCCGGGGCCGGGCCGTACGGCTCGTCGTGGTGCTGGCCGCCGCCCCGCTCAGCCTGGTCTCGTTCGCGCTGGCGGTGCACTGGACCGGGCACTCGGTCTCGCTCGCGTACCTCGGAACTCCTTCGCGGGTCTGGCAGTTCGGGGTCGGGGCGCTGCTCGCCCTGCTGCCCTGGCACCTGATGCGCGGTCCGCGCCCGCTGCGGCTGCTGTGCGGCTGGGCCGGGGCCGCGGCGATCGGCTGGTGCGTCGTGTCGTACGATGCCACGACCCCGTACCCCGGTCGTGCGGCGCTCGTGCCGACCCTGGCGACCGCCGCCGTGATCCTCGCCGCGATACCCGGCCGGGGCGAGCGGCACACGCCGGGCACGTGGGACGTGGGGCGGCTGCTGGCGGGGCGGGCGCCCCGGGCCGTCGGGCGGCTCTCCTACAACCTGTACCTGTGGCACTGGCCGGTGCTCGTCCTCGCCGAGGCCCGGCTCGGCACGCTCGGCTGGCCCGCGAAGACCGCGCTGACGCTGGCGGCCGTAGTGCCCGCCCTGGCCACGATGCGCTGGGTCGAGCAGCCGCTGCGCCGCAGCCGTACGGTCTCCGAACTCCCCCGCCGCGGGCTGTCGGTGGGCGTGTCGGCGATCGTGCTGCCGGTGGTCCTCGCGCTGGTGGTGGGTACGACGACGCTGCGCGTGCTGGGCCCGGCCGGCCCGGTCGACATCCAGGGGCTGCCCCCGGGCGCCGCCTCGGGCCCCACCCTGCTCGCCCGCACGGCCGGTACGCCGCTCGTCGACGGGCCGGTGATGCCGAGTCCCGCGCAGGCGCGCGGGGACTTCCCGCCGGACGGGGCCTGCGAGGTCGCCCCGGCCGAGACGCGCAGCCCGGACTGCCTGTTCGGCGCGGTGGACAGCCCGCAGCTCGGGCGGGCGTACCGGGAGTGCGACACCTGGCGCGCGGACTCCCTGGAGCGGCTGCGGCAGCAGCCGAAGCCGCGCCTCATCGTGATCGCCTCGCTCAACCGGTACACCGACGACGCGAAGCTGCTCGCCGAGGCCTGGGAGAGGACACTGACGCCGTTGCGCGCCCTGGGGGCGCCGATCGTCTACGTCGAGGACACACCGGTACCCGGCAGGGATATCCCGGCGTGCGTGTCCGGCAGTCCCGCATCCCCCGCCGACTGCGCGTTCAGCCGCGCGGACGCCCAGCTGCCCGACCCGCTGGCGCGGTGGATCGCCTCCGGTGCACTGCCCGGCGTACGGAGCGTCGGCGTGAACCAGGTCCTGTGCCCGGGCGACGGGCCGACCTGCCCGGCCGTGCTCGACCGGATCCTGCTCTACCGGGACGCCGCCCACCTGACCAACGTGGCGGCCGTGGTCCTGACCGACCGGCTGGAGCGGCTGCTGACGGAGGGAGGGCTGCTGCCCTCGGCGGGTGGAGCGGGACCGGCACCAGTGACACCCGCGCCGGGTACGGACGGGTGGACGCGGCTGCTGCGCGACGACTTCGACGGCCCGGCGGGCACCCCTCCGTCCGCCGCCGACTGGATCCATGACACCGGCACCTGCTACCCGGGCTGCCCCGCGCCGCAGTGGGGCACCGGCGAGATCGAGACGATGACCGACTCGACCGAGAACGTCCGGCTCGACGGGAAGGGCGCGCTGGAGATCGTGCCCACCCGCGAGGACGGGCGGTGGAGTTCGGGGCGGATCGAGACGCGGCGCTCCGACTTCGCGCCCCCGCCCGGCGGGGTCCTGCGGATCGAGGCGTCGATCGCCCTGCCGGACGTGACCGGGGAGAAGGCTGCCGGGTACTGGCCGGCCTTCTGGACCCTGGGGGCACCGCTGCGCGACGGGTACACGGGGTGGCCGGGTGTCGGGGAGCTCGACGTCATGGAGTCCGTGAACGGGCGGGACACCGTCTTCGGCACGATGCACTGCGGCGTCCTGGACGGCGGCCCGTGCCAGGAGCCCGCCGGCCTGACCTCCGGTCCGCAGCCGTGCGCCGGCTGCCGTACGGCGTTCCACTCGTACGCCGTCGAGGTGGATCTCGCGCCCGGCGCGCAGGAGGTGCGCTGGTATCTGGACGGGCGCGTGTACCACCGGGTGACCGCGGACCGGATGGATCCCGGAACGTGGCAATCGGCCGTGGACCACGGGCTGTTCCTGATCCTCAACGTGGCGGTCGGCGGCAGTCTGCCGCTCGCCGACGGCGCGAACGCGGGTCCGGCCACCGAGCCGGGCCATGCGATGCGGGTGGACCACGTCACCGTGTCGGTCCGGGACCGGAACCGGTAGCGGGGTAGAGGTACAGACCTGTGGCGGAAGCCAGCGCCCCGTCACCGGGCCGGAAACGGTCCGGTGACGGGGCGCGCCGTACGGGTCCCGACGCGGGATCAGAACGAGAAGACGGCGTTGCCGCCCAGGGTCGCGGACATCACGCAGCTGTTGGAGAAGGTGTGCTTCCACGCGACGCGGCTGCCCTTCCACACACCGTCGGCGGTGACGGTGACCGGGGCGTAGTGCATCGGGCAGGCGCGGTCCGGGTTCGGCGAGGCCAGCAGGCGGTCCAGCGCTCCGCCGGTCGCGTTGAGGGCGGCGCAGGCGGCCTTCGGGTCCGGGTGGGTACCCTGCGCGGTCGGTGCGCAGCTGAGGGTGGAGGCCCGGACGACGGTGGACGTGGCGGCGTCGTCGCCCTGCGCGACGGCGAACACCAGGGCGGACGGGGCGTACAGGCTGGAGGGTTGGGCGGCCGCCATTCCGGAGGTGCCGGCCAGACAGAGGAGCGTGGCGGCGGAGGCGGCTGCGATGCGGTGGCGCACGACAAAACTCTCTTTCGATTCAAAGGTTGAACGCGACATTTGGTTTCGATATCGCGCCGTTGCGGGATCAGACTGTCTGACGTGAAGCCAAGTCGCACATCGATCACCGATTTACGGACAGAGCATCCGCATACCGGCGAACGAATGGTCGTTCGGGCAGCTCACGGGGGACGCGCCCACCCGGTCGCCGCACCCCGTCACCGGTCGCGCCGTCCGTGACGTGCAGCCCCACCCCTCCCTGACCTGCTGCCGGCCGCGCACGGTTCACCCGACGGCCACTCAGCTTGACCGGATATGCACGCTCGAACCCCCGAGGGCACCACACGCCACCGACCCAACTCCGCGACGTCCCGATAAAATTAGGTAAGCCTTACCTAAAGATGCCCTACGATGCCAGCATGAAGAAGATCATCCGCATGCTGACGGCGGTGGCGACCGGTCTGGTCCTCGCCGCACCCGGCACGCTCACCACGCCCGCCGCGGCCGCGACCGCGGCCGCCCCGGCCGGCGTCTCCAGACTCGAACTCCCGCGACCCACCGGCGGCTTCGCCGTGGGCCGCGACACCCTCCACCTGGTGGACCGGGAGCGCAAGGACCCCTGGGTACCCACGGCCGACCGGGAATTACTCCTGTCGCTCTACTACCCGGCGCTCGCACGGACCGGAAATCCCGCTCCCTACATGAGCGCTCCCGAGGCCAAGGCCCTGCTCACCGACCGGGGGCAGCTCGGCGAGTACGTCACCCCGGAACGCGTCGCGGCCACCCGGACGAACGCCCGGACGGACGCACTCCCCCGGCCCGCCGCGAACCGCTACCCGCTGATCGTGCTCTCCCCCGGCTTCACCATGCCGCGCTCCTCGCTGACCACCCTGGCGGAGGACCTCGCCAGCCGCGGGTACGTCGTCGCGGCGGTGGACCACGCGTACGAGTCGGACGGCACCGAATTCCCCGGCGGCCGGATGCTCACCTGCAAGGCGTGCGAGCAGGTGTTCCCGGACGGGTCGCTGAACCGGGTCTCCGACGGCCGGGCCCGTGACATCCCGTTCCTCCTGGACCGGCTGACCGGCCCGCACCCGGCGTGGCGGTACTCCTGGCTGATCGATCCCCGGCACATCGGCATGGCCGGACACTCGATCGGCGGGGCCGCCGCATCGGCCACCATGGCCGTGGACCCGCGCGTGGACGCCGGGGTCAACATGGACGGCACCTTCTTCACGCCCGTGCCCGAGGCCGGTCTCGGCGGACGTCCCTTCCTGATGCTCGCGGGTGACCCCGCCCTGCTGCCGCCCGACTTCCCCGACACCTCCTGGGAGGACACCTGGCCCCGGCTGGACGGCTGGAAGCGCTGGCTGACCGTCACGGGGGCCGGACATCCCGGTTTCACCGACTGGCCCGTACTGGGCGACCAGGTCGGGTACCCGCACCCGGAGACACCGCTGTCGGGCACCCGCTCCGGGCAGATCACCCGGGCGTACGTCGGCGACTTCTTCGACCTGCACCTGCGCGGGAAGCCGGCGCCGCGCCTGGACGGTCCGACGGCGGCCGACCCGGAGGTCGTGTTCCACCGCAGCTGACGCCCTGCACGGGGGTGCCCGCCCGTCCCGGCGGGTGCCCCCGTTTCCGCGCCGCCCCAAGTCGAACGAAGTCGAAGCGAGCCGGACCGAGTCGAACCGAGGATTCCACGCGGATGCCGAACACCTCCGAGGGCGGCGCTCCCGCCCATGGCCTGAGCGGTGTGGCCATGACCCTGCTGACCCCCCTCTACGGTCGGGCCCGCGCGGCCGAGCTCCTCCCGGGCACCGCGTTCCGCGACCCGGCGGCCGCCTCCGTACTGGCCTCGACCGGATATCGCGCGCCCGAGGTGCTGACCGACCGGAGCAATGCGCTCGGCTCGGTCCACCGGGCCATCGTCTTCGACGAGTTGACCGCCGCCTTCTGCCGGGAACACCCCGACGCGGTGGTCGTCTCGGCGGGTATCGGCCTCGACACCCGCGCCGAGCGGCTCGCGGGTGCCCTGCCCGCCTCCGTCACCTGGCTCGGCGTCGACGTGCCCGAGGTCGTACGGCTGCGGGCGGAGCTGCTGCCGGGGGACCGCTCCCGCGTGTTCGCCGCTTCCCTCACCGAGCCCGGCTGGGCGGATCAGCTGCTCCCGTTCGCCGGGGAGCGGCGCAGCGTGCTGGTCCTGGCCGAGGGCGTCCTGATGTACCTGGACCCGGTCGGCCTGCGGTCCTTCCTGGCCTCCTGCCGGTCCGCGTTTCCCGCCGCCGAGCTGGTGGCGGACTTCTTCCACCCGAAGATCGCGCTCAGCGGGCGACACCCCATCGTCAAGGCCACGGGTGCGCAGTTCCGTTCCGGGGTCCGGGGCGGCCGCGGGCTCGCCGCAGTGGCGCCCGGCTGGGAGTGGATCGGCGACCGCCGGGTGATGGAGCGCATCAGCGTCGGCCACCGCGCGGCCGCGGGCCTGTTCCGCCTGCTGACGCTCGGCGCCCCGCCCTACGCGGCGGCCCGCCTGCGCGCCACGCCGTAGCGCACAGGCGGCGCGGTTGGGCGCCGCCGGGGTGTGGTGCCGGCCACCTGATGCTAGGGGTGACCCGCCTGGCGATCCCCGCCGGATCGTCAAGCTCGAGGGGACCGCCGTCGACTGATCGGAGCGGCGTGGTGCTCCTGGCGCACGGCTCATGCGGCCAGGGTCCTGGACCACCGACGACACCCGGTGGCCGCCACCGATGGTTACGCCTTCACACGGCGCGAACCGGCTCAGGTCGCCACTCACATGACGGGGCGGTTGGCGGACGCGTACTCGTCAGCAATGTTGAAGACGCTGGCACAGCCAGGGCATTCCGCCCGGCCGAAGAGGCAGACGATCCCTTCGGCGAGACGGTCTTGCCCATCGCGGACGGCAATCGCATGCATCCATCCGCCGATTCCGGAGAGGTCCTCGGGGGACGCCGGTCTCAGATCCCGTCGGTCCACATCACCCCGGTGCCAGTCCCTGATCGCCGAATAGCACCCGTAGCCGCCGATGGCGATCGTCACCTCCGCAGCACAGTGAGGGCAGGTGATCACGTAGAAGTCGTCCGAGAAATCCCCCATGACCGCGCTCCAGTGATACTGCTCCTCCACCGCGAGCAAGTCGAGGTACGTCGTGAGGTAGTCGGCAGGCCGCGACCGCAGGTGCCGGCCCAGCAGCTCACGGAGCTCCGCGATGGGAGCGGCACACTCGGCGAGCAGATCGTCGCAGCCGTGCCCTCCTGCCGCACACCGCATGATCGCCCCGGCCAGTCCACGCGCCCGGCCGTTCCGCGCCGCAAGACGCACCAGGCGCGGCAGCGCGGCGAAGCTGGCGGGGAACACCAACTCGCGCTCGAGGAGCAAGAGGTGGCCCAGCTCGTCCCACGCCTCCGCGTCGTTGTCGCGCTCGACCCGGTCCAGGAGTTCGGGGACGCGATGAACGCCCCCCCGGCAGTCGTACATTCGTTCCCAGTTCACCACGTGAGCATTCAACCGCCACGAGGCGAGCGGCCACGACTTGGTCGCCATCAAACACGACCGTCCGACGGGCCCGGGCAAGGCGTTCACTGATGGCGGTCAGCGTGCGGGGTGCCACACGCCGAACCACTGCTCGGCGCCGAATTCCTCGAACCTCTCCACCTCGGTGAAGCCCAGCTTCGCCGCGAGGCGCAGCGCGCGGTCGTTGGCGGTCTGGGTGCAGAGGACCACCGGCTCG
This sequence comes from Streptomyces sp. NC-S4, assembly GCF_054353315.1. NCBI lineage: Bacteria > Bacillati > Actinomycetota > Actinomycetes > Kitasatosporales > Streptomycetaceae > Streptomyces > Streptomyces sp. NC-S4. Next base: position 377,812 of record NZ_CM135937.1, read on the forward strand.
CCCGGATGCGTGTCGGCGAACCGGTCGAGAGCCGCCGTGCACGCCTCGGCGGCGTAGCCGTGACCCCACGCCTCCGGGAGGAACATGTAGCCGAGTTCGGCCTCCCCGGCCTCCGGGCGGACATGCCCCGGGCGCTCCGCGGCGCGCCGATCGAGCGTGACCATGCCGATCATCGCTCCGTCGACGGCGACCACGAAGAGGCTGGGGCGCCGCCCGGGCACCTCGGGGGCGGCGCGCTCGAGCTCGGCACGCGGTCGGGCGCCGCCTGTGTAGGTGCCCACCTCCGGCGATGCGAACAGCTCGATGAACGCCGCACGGTCCCGGGCCTCGGACCCGCGCAGCACGAGCCGTTCGGTCCGGATCGGGGCGGGTGGCCGGGCGTCGGGCACGAGTTCGGTCATGGTGGGCAACCTATCGCAGGCCTGTGCGGATGATCCGGGGGGGCGAGGCCGATTCATCCTTCAACAGTCTTATGAACCGGCCTGGTTGGGGTGCACTGGCCACGCCCCGGGAATCCCACAACTATGGCCGCATATCTCCCCTCGCACCCTCGCTATTAGGTTAGGCTTACCTAAGAGTGGGGGTGCAGGGATGCAGGACAACGCGCAAGACCAAGCGCAGCAGGACGAATGGGCCGACGACGTACTGGCCTGGATGAGCTCCCAGGAGGAGATGGACCGGGCGCTGCGCGACGCACTGCGCCGCACGCCCAGTCAGCGGGAGGAGACGATCGCCCGGATGGCGGACGCCCTCCGCGGCGCGGCCCAGGGACTGACCATCCCCGGGTGCGCGGCGGCGGCCGGTGTTCCCGAGCGCATCCTGTGCGAGTGGCTGGAGATCGACGCCAGCTTCGCCACGGCGCTCCGCGCCGCGCACGCACTGGCCGAGGCGCACGGGCTGAGACCGGGGGCGGCGCCCACCCCGGCCGCGTTACAGCTGATGCTGAACGCGATCCGCAAAGGGGCCGCCTGGCCGGCCGCGGCAACGCTCGTGGGTATTTCCGTGCGCGGGTTCAACCGCCTGCGCGCCGAGGCGCCCCCCGTGGGCGCACTGATCGCGGCGGCCCAGCGGGCGCGCTCGATGCAGACCGGTGCGGGCCGGCGGCGCAGGCCCCCCAAGGCGGCGAGCCGCCGGGTCGGGTACCGGATCGTACAGCTCGACGACCCCCTCCTGTCCCCGGGCAGCCAACCGGACGACCCCTCGGGCGGGTTGGACGACCGCACCGCACGCCTGGACTGAGCGCCCGATCCCACGAGGAAGGAATTCCGGGGGGCTCCGCTCACCCCTCCCCCGTGACACTTAGGTTAGGCTAAGCTAACTACGAGATGAGGTCGGGGCGTCCCCCGTCCCTCGTCGAGCTCCGCGCGCCCGTTCACCACCGGCGCTCCGCGCAGCGCCGGTGACAAGGAGATCCAGCCGTGGGCCCTGTGACCATCGCCCCCTATCCCATGCCGACCCAGGACCTCGTGCCGCGTTCCGTGGCGCCTTGGTCCGTCGACCCCGACCGGGCCGCCCTGCTGATACACAACATGCAGAACCATCTGCTCCGGCCCTTCCCCCGCGATCACCCACCCCTGGTGGACCTGATCGGCAACATCACCGACCTGCGCAGGTCCGCACGGCGGCTCGGCCTCCCGGTCGTCTTCAGCGTCGTACCGGCGGGCGAGCGCCCCGAACAGCGGGGTCTCGCGGCCGAGATGGAGAGCGAACCGGTGGCGGCGGACCGCGACGTGTCGATCACCGAGGAACTGTCCCCGCGCCGGGGAGAGCACCTGATCACCAACGCGCGGCACAACGCCTTCCTGCGCAGCCACCTGGAGCGCATCCTGCGCACCACGGGCCGGGACCAGCTGATCCTGTGCGGCATCTTCGCCCACGCCGGGGTGCTGCTCACCGCGGCGGACGCGTTCATGAACGACATCCAGCCATTCGTCGTCGCCGACGCCGTGGCGGACACCTCCGCGGAGGAGCACGCGCTCGCCCTGCGCTGGACGGCCGCAGGGGGCGCCGTCGTACACACCACCTCGACCCTCATCGACGAACTGGAAGCCTGAATGACGACCGCACACCCCACCCCGTGAACGGACGGGCGGCGCCGCGGGCGCGCACACTCATCGAGGCCCTGCCATGGCTGGAGCGGTTCCAAGGACGCACGGTCGTGGTCAAGTTCGGCGGCAACGCCATGGTGAACGAGGAGCTCAAGGCGGCCTTCGCCCAGGACGTGGTCTCCCTGCGCTACGCGGGGCTCCGGCCGGTCGTCGTGCACGGCGGCGGCCCCCAGATCAGTGCGATGCTCGAGCAGCTCGCTCTGGAGGTCCGCTTCGCGGCGGGTCTGCGGGTGACGACCCCCGCCGTGATGGAGGTCGTCCGCATGGTGCTGGCCGGGCAGGTCCAACGGGACATCGTCGGACTGATCAACCGTCACGGAGCCTTCGCCGTGGGCATGACCGGAGAGGACGCCCGCACCCTGTCCGCCGTCCGGCGGCCGGCCGTGGTGGACGGCGCCGAGGTGGACATCGGCCTGGTGGGCGACATCGTGCACGTCGACCCCGACACCGTACGGGGGCTGCTGGAGCGCGGCCGCATCCCCGTGATCTCCCCCATCGCCCGGGGAGCCGACGACGACAACGTATACAACATCAACGCGGACCTGGCGGCCGCCGCCCTCGCCGAGGCGCTGGACGCCGAGAAGCTGGTGATGCTCACCGACGTCGCGGGCCTCTACGCGGACTGGCCGCACAGCACGGAGATCATCGACCGGCTCACCGCCGGTGAACTGGCGCGGCTGCTGCCCTCGATGGCAGGGGGCATGGTGCCCAAGATGGAGGGCTGCCTGCGTGCGGTGCGCTCCGGGGTACGGATGGCGCACGTACTGGACGGCAGGGTTCCGCACGCCCTGGTCCTGGAAGTCTTCGCCGACGAGCACACCGGCACCACGGTGGTGCCCGACGGTCCGCCGGACGGCCCGCCGGAGAGAGGGCAAGTGCCCCGCTGAACCGGGGGAGGGCCGACCTGCCCGGCCCTCCCCCACCCACTCCACCCCGGAGCCGATGCGGCTCCGGGGTCTTCGGCGTGCCCAACTCAGCTCACCACCAACCGGATTGGCGCGTATCGAGACGGCCGCGGTTCAACTTGACAGCTTCCGGCCCGTCAGAGATGTTAGGCCAGCCTTACCTAACCAAATAGGGTAGGACCGAGGAAGGATGGGCATGTCCGCACCGCACGCGAGCTCCACACCCGGGGACGCTCTCCCGGACATCAGGGACCTGGTGGGCATCGGCTTCGGGCCGGCCAACCTGGCCCTGGCGATAGCGATCCGGGAGCACAACGGCCGACGCGCCCCCGGCGAGGCGATCCGGGCCTCGTTCATCGAGCGCCAGGACGACTTCGGCTGGCACCAGGGCATGCTCCTCGAAGGAGCCACCATGCAGGTCTCCTTCCTGAAGGACCTGGTGACGATGCGCAATCCGGGAAGCTCCTTCAGCTTCCTGCACTACTTGCAGGACCGGGACCGGCTCGCCGACTTCATCAACCAGAAGTCCTTCTTCCCCACCCGCCTCGAATTCCACGACTACTTCCGCTGGTGCGCCGCCCCCTTCAGCGGGCTGGTCGACTACGCCACCGAGGCCGTCGAGGTCCGCCCGGCGGGTCCGCCCGGCGCCGCGGACCTGCTGGACGTCATCACCCGACCCACGTCCGGTACCGGGTCGCAGCGCGCCACCCGCACCCGCAACCTCGTACTGGGCACGGGGCTGCGCCCCCGCGTCCCCGACGGGATCAGCACCGGCCCGCACATCTGGCACAACCGCGACCTGCTGCACCGCGCCCCGGAACTGACGGCCCGTCCTCACCGCCGGTTCGTGGTCGTCGGCGCCGGACAGTCCGCCGCCGAGACCGCCGACCACCTGCACCGCACGTTCCCGGACGCCGAGGTCTGCGCCGTGTTCACCCGGTACGGGTACAGCCCGGCCGACGACAGCCCGTTCGCCAACCGGATCTTCGACCCGGCCGCCGTCGACGAGTTCTTCAGCGCCCCGGAGGAGGTCAAGCAGCAGCTCATCGGCTACCACGCCAACACCAACTACGCGGTGGTGGACGGCGAACTGATCGAGCAGCTGTACCGGACCGTCTACCAGGAGAAGGTCGCCGGCACCGAACGGCTGCGCATCCTGAACGCCACCGCCCTGGCCGCGGTGGAGGAACTGCCCGACGGGGCGCGGGCCGTGGTGCGTTCCCTCACCACGGGAGAGACCCTCGCCCTGGACTGCGACGCGGTGGTGCTGGCAACCGGATACCGGCCCACCGAGCCGGCCGAGCTGCTCGGCGACCTGGCCGGGGAGTGCCTCACGGACGGTCAGGGCAGGCTGCGGGTGGGCCGTGACCACCGGGTGGAGACCACCGACCGCGTCCGGGCCGGCATCTACGTCCAGGGCGCCGCCGCCGAGCACACCCACGGCATCACGGCCTCCCTGCTGTCCACGCTGGCCGTGCGTTCGGGCGAGATCTGCGACTCCCTGCTGCTGCGCGTCGCCGAGCGCGAGGTGCGGGCGGCACTGGCGACCAGGGCGGCGGCCGTCGCCGACGGCGTCCCCGCCCACCGGGGCTGAGCGGCAGTGCCGCGCACCGATACCCCGGCGGCGGCCGGGCCGGCCGGACTCACCGCGGCGCAGGCGCACGTCCTGGCGGCGCAGAGCGCGGACCCCGCGTACGCCGGCCACAACGTCGGCCAGTACATCGAGCTCGTGGGCCCGCTCGACACGGCGGCGCTCGACGAGGCCGTGCTGCGCACCCTCGACGAGGCTCCCTGGCTCCGCTCGCGGCTGATGACCCGGGGCGGCCTGCCGCGCCTGGACACCTCCGCGGCCGCCGACCCGGTGGGCGCCGCCGTCGGTCTGGTGCGCGGACAGCTCGCCTGCCCGCCCCGGTCCGAGCTGCTCACGTCCCCGGCCACCGGCCTCGCGCCCGGCCTCACCGGCGCGCTGCTCGTCACGGTCGGTCCCGAACACCACCTGCTGGTGCAGTACTTCCACCTGCTGGCGGTCGACGGGTACGGGGTGGCGCTGCTGAGCCGGCGGATCGCCGAGGTCTACACGGCCCTGGTGAACGGCAGACCGCCCGGCCCGACCCCCTTCGCGCCGGTCTCCGTACTGATCGACGCGGACCGCGCGTACACCGGCTCGGCGGCGCAGGCCGCGGACCGGCGGTACTGGACGGGGCGGTACGCCGACCGCCCCGCGCCCGCGTCACCCGCCGGGCGGGCGGCGCCGGCCCAGGACACCGCGCGGCGCCACACCGTGCACCTCGGCGCGTCGGACGGCGCGGCCGTCCGGGCCGCCGCCCGCTCCGCACGCGTCACCTGGGCCGAGGTCGTCCTCGCCGCGACCGCGGTGCGGGTGACCGCACAGGCGGGCGCTCGCGAGGCGGTCCTCGCCGTGTACGCGGCGGCCCGGACCGCCCCGGGGACGCTCCGGGTCCCGGCGACGGCGGTGAACGTCCTGCCGGTGCGGCTGCCGGTCCGGGGGGCGGACACCTTCCGGTCCCTGCTGCGCGGGGCGGCCGGCGAGCTGACGCTGCTCCGCCGCCACCAGCGGCTGCGCGGCGAGGAACTGGCACGCGAGGTGTGGCCGGAGTACGGGGGCGGCCGCGTCCCCGGGCCACTGGTCAACCTGCGGCCGTTCGAGACGGAGCTGGTCTTCGGCCCGATCCGCGGCCGGGTCGTCAGCCTCGCCTCGGGGCCGGTCGACGACCTGTCGGTGTCCGCAGCGGCCGACGCCGGAGGGCGGCTGCGCCTGGACTTCGACGCGAACCCGGCGCTCTACGAGGAGGCCGAACCGGCCCGGTTCGCCCGCCTGTTCACCGAGGACCTGGCGGCGCTCTGCCGCGCCCCCGACGTACCGGTCGCCTCCCTGGCGGCCTCCTCCCTCGTCCACCGCTGATCCCGTCCACCGCTGATCCCATCCACCACTGATCCCGTCCACCAATCGACCGTCCCGGTCACCACCCAAGGAGAGACACCATGGCCACCAACCCCTTCGAGGACGACGACGCCCGCTACTTCGTGCTGGTGAACGCCGAGAACCAGCACTCGCTCTGGCCCGCCTTCGCGGAGGTTCCCGCGGGCTGGACCGTCGTGCACGGCGAGGACAGCCGCGAGGGCTGCGCCGCGTACACGGAGACGCACTGGACCGACATGCGGCCCGCCAGCCTGGTGGCCAGGAGCTGACCCGGCCCCGTGGGGCCGCCCGGCCCCACGGTGTCACGCACGGGGCCGGACCGGAGCACGTCCTCCGGTCCGGCCCCGTGCGCGTGCCGCAGGGGGCGTCACAGCCTCCTGGAGAGCACTTCCGAGCCGCGTGCGGGGTCCAGCGCCGCCGCCCAGGCGGCGGGCGCCCGTCCCGGGCCGGCCGGCACGAAGCCGTGCCGGCGGAAGAAGGCGGCGCCGCTCGTGGTCGCGGTGAACACCTCCCGCACCAGGCGGTTCCCGGCTTCGGCGAGCGCGGCGCGCAGCAGCGCGGCGCCCAGCCCCTGGCCCTGGTTGCCCCGGGCGACGCAGAAGTTGTAGAGCACGGCGGCCCCGTCCCCCTGGTCGCTCAGCGCGAGACAGCCCAGGACCGGGGTGCGGCCGCGACCGGTCGCGAGGAGGAACTCCCCGGTGTGCGCCAGGTAGTGGTCGATGCTGCGGGGGCGCAGGGCACCGGAGCGGATGAAGGCCAGAGAGAGGGCGTGCAGGGCGGGGGCGTCGTGCAGACGTGCCCGCCGGACCAGCGGCGGGGGGCCGTCCGTGCCGTGCAGCGGGGGACGGGGCGTGGCGGCAGTAATCACGAATTTAGGTTAGCCTTCCCTAAATTGACCTGCAATTCCGCCTCGCGGCCCAACGCATCACACCCAGAGGTCAGTTCATCCAAGCGGCAGCCATGCGTTCACCACACCCGGCTTGACGTGCACCTTCGCATTTAGTTAGGTAAGCCTTACCTAATGGATCGCTGAAATGGTGCCTCCGTTCCGCAGATTCGCGATCCCCCGATCCCCCGATCCCCCGAGGAGAGAGCCCCTCCATGTCCGCTTCCCCGCCCTTCACGCTCGACCGGCTGGTCCGCGACGTCGCCGACGTGCTCTACACGGAGCCCGCCGACGTCTCCCTGGACGAGGACCTGCTGGACCAGGGCCTCGACTCGATCCGGCTGATGTCACTCGTCGAGAAATGGCGGGCCGAAGGGGCCCGCGTCAGCTTCGTGGACCTCGCGGAACGGCCGACCCTGCGCCAGTGGGCCGAGCTGCTCACCACCGCCCCCTGATCCCACCCTCCCCCCGCACCTGCCCGCCCCGGAGCCTTCCGTGCCTCTGCGTGACTTCGTCATAGACATCGAACCCCTGCGCACCAGCAAGGACTTCCGCGCCATCTTCATCGCCCGCGTGGTGTCCCTGTTCGGCCTCGGTATGGCGACGGTGGCCCTGTCCGCCCAGGTGTACGGACTGACGCGGTCCACCTTCGACGTCGCGGTCGCGAGCATGATCATGAGCGTCACCGTGCTGCTCGGCTCGCTCTGGGGCGGCGTCGCGGCCGACCGGACCGACCGCCGGCGGCTGATCGTGTGCGCCCGCGGCGCCGCGGCCCTCGCCTTCGCCGGCCTCGCCGTCAACGCGATGCTGCCGGACCCGACCCTGTGGGGCATCTACGTGTGCGTCGCCTGGGACGGCCTGGCGACCGGCGTCAGTGTGACGGCCCTCATGGCCGTCGCCCCGACGCTCGTGCGCCCCGACCAGCTCCCGGCCGCGGGCGCCCTGATCTCGCTGACCGGTGAGATCGGCTCCATCAGCGCGCCCTTCCTCGGCGGCGTGCTCCTCGCCCTGTGGGGGCCAGGCCCGGTCTTCGCCTTCACCGCCGTCACCACGGCCGTCACCACCCTCCTGATCTCCCGGATCCGGCCCCTGCCTCCCATCAAGGACGACGGGGACGGGGAGGAGGACGCGGAGTCCGGCGCCGACACCGGTTCGCTGCTGGTCGCGTTCAAGTACGCCGTGCGCAACCGTGTCGTCGGCGGCCTGCTCGCCCTCGGCGGCGTGATGGCCCTGTTCAACCTCCCGGTCGTCCTCTTCCCCGAGATGGTCGACCGTCAGTTCCACGGGGGCGAGGTCATGCTCGGCCTCCTCTACACCGCCCCCGCCGTCGGCGCGGTCGCCGTCTCCGCCACGAGCGGTTGGCTCACCCGGGCCGCCCGGCCCGGCCGGCTGCTGATCCTCGCGGCGTTCACGGGTGGTCTGTCCGCCGTGGGCTTCGGCCTCAGCGGAGACATCTGGGTCGCCTTCGCGCTGCTCGCCGTGGGCGGCGGCGCCGGAACGGTGTACGAGATCCTCGAGTACGCCCTCGTCCAGCACAGCACCCCGGACCGGATGCGCGGGCGCATCGTCAGCGTCATCACCACGCAGGGCACCACCGGAGGCGTCGTCGGCGACGTCGAGGTCGCCGCCCTCGCCCGCTGGTTCAGCCCCGGCGGGGCGGCCGTCGTCAACGGCGCGATCTGCGCCGTGGCCGCCGTCGCCGTGGCGATCGCCGTACCCGGCCTGCGCAGGGCCACCCTTCCCCGCGAGGAGCGGGACGGGCCGGGCGGGCCCGACGACACGCCCGTACCGGACCCCGGCCCCGGCACCGCCGGCCTGAAGCCCGCCGCCCCCTCCGCCTGACACGTCTGGCACGCCTGACGGGTCTCCCCCGCCCGCCCGCAGGCCCCGCATCCCGCATCCCGTCGACCCCACCCCGCCGGTCCCGCCACCGGACGGGGACCCGCAGCGAACCTGGAGCACGATGTCCATGACCGAGCGTCCCTCCCAGCGCCTCCCCCTCACCGGGGCCCAGACCGGTGTCTGGTACGGCCAGCGGCTCGACCCCGACTCCCCGGTCTACAACGTCGGCCAGTACGTCGAGATCGACGGCCCGCTGGACGCCGGTCTGTTCGTGGCGGCACTGCGGCGGACGGTCGCCGAGAGCGAGGCGCTCACCGCGCGCTTCGCGGAGGGCCCCGACGGCGAGCCGTACCAGGTCGCCTGGAGCGGGCCGGCCGCCGGGCCGCTGGTCGCCGTACTCGACCACACCGAGCAGGACGACCCGTACGGCACCGCGCTGTCCCTGATGCGTGCCGACATGGCGCGCCCGGTGGACCCCGTCCGGGACTCCCTCTACGTCTTCACGCTGCACAAGGTCGGCCCGGACCGCACTCTCTGGTACCAGCGGGCCCACCACATCGTGCTGGACGCCTTCGGGTTCTCCCTGCTCTCGCGCCGCACCGCCGAGGTCTACACGGCCCTCGTCGGGGGCGAGGAGCCGGCGCCCGATCCGTTCGGCGGCCTGGAGGTGGTCCTCGCCGAGGAGCAGGCCTACCGCGCCTCGCCGCGGTTCGCCGAGGACCGCGCCTACTGGCTGGAGCGGCTCGCGGACCACCCCGAGCCGGAGCCGCTCAGCGGCGCCCGCTTCCCTGCGGCGCACGCGTTCCTGCGCGACGGTGCCACCCTGACGCAGGCGCAGACGGCGGGCCTGCTCGCCATCGCCCGTGCCGCCAAGGCCAGTTGGGCCGACGTGCTGACCGCGGCGTTCGCCGCCTACCTGCACCGGTCCACCGGCAGCCGGGACGTGCTGCTGTCCGTGCCCGCCATGGCGCGGCTCGGCTCGGCGGCGCTCAAGGTGCCGTCCATGGTCGTCAACGTGCTGCCGCTGCGCGTCGCGGTCCGCCCGCAGACCCCCTTGGCGGAGCTGGTCGCCGCGGTCGCGGCCGACGTCCGCGACCTGCGCCGCCACCAGCGCTACCGCGCGGAGGACATCCGCCGCGACCTCGGACTGTCCGGCCGCGAACAGGGCCTGCTGGGACCCATGGTCAACATCAAGGCCTTCGACAACTCCCCCGACTTCGCCGGATCGCCCGGCTCCGTGCACAACGTCGCCGCCGGCCCGGTCGACGACCTCACCCTCGGCGTGTACCACGACGCCGCGGAGGGACGGATCCGCTTCGAGCTCGACGCCAACCCGCAGGCGTACGACGCCGAGACGCTGGCCGCGCGCCGCGCCGAGTTCGCGCACTTCCTCCGCGAGGCCGCCGCGGCCGGGCCCGAGGCGCCCGTCGGCCGCCCCGACCTGCTCGCGCCGGCGGCCCGTGACGCCCTGCTCCTCGACTGGAACGCCACCGACCACGCCGTCCCGGCCGGCACCGTCGTCGACGCCTTCGAGCAGGCAGCCCGGCTGCACCCCGGGGTGCCCGCCGTGATCGCGGGCGCGGACACCCTCGACTACGCCGCCCTGGAGGAGCGCGCCAACCGGCTCGCCCGGCTGCTCATCGGCCGCGGCGCCGGCCCGGAGAGCATCATCGGCCTCGCGCTTCCGCGTACCGCCGACCTCGTGGTGGCCCTGCTCGGCGTGCTGAAGGCGGGCGCCGCCTACCTGCCGCTCGACCTCGACTACCCCGCCGACCGGCTGGAGTTCATGGTCGAGGACGCCCGCCCGCTGTGCGTCCTGACCACCCTGGACTGCGCGGCCGCCGCTCCGGTCGTGGACGGGGTCGAAACCGTCGTCCTCGACGCCCCCGACGCCCTCACCGAGCTGGCCGACGCCGCCCCCGACGCCCCCGCGGACGCCGACCGCACCGCGCCGCTGACCGGCGACCACCCCGCGTACGTGATCTACACCTCCGGGTCCACGGGCCGGCCCAAGGGGGTCGTCGTCCCGCACGCGGCCCTGGCCAACTTCCTGTGCATGCAGGCCCACGAGCTCGAACTGGCCGCCGGAGCGCGGCTCGTCGCGGTCACCACCATCTCCTTCGACATCGCCGCCCTGGAGATCCACACCCCGCTGATCAGCGGGGCCACGGTGGTCCTGGCCGACCGCGACACCGTACGGGACCCGGCCGCGCTGGCCACGCTCGTCGACGCCCACCGCCCCGCCGTCATGCAGGCCACGCCGTCGCTGTGGCACGCCCTGCTGGAGGACGGCCGCCCGGCCTCGCTGGGCGGCACCCGGGTGCTCGTGGGCGGGGAGGCGCTGCCGGCCGCGCTCGCCGAACGGCTCGCGCGCACGGCCCGTACGGTCACCAACGTGTACGGGCCGACCGAGGTCACCGTCTGGGCGACCTCCCGTCGGCTCGACCCCGCGCACACCGGGGTCCCGGACATCGGCGTGCCGTTCTGGAACACCCGGGCGTACGTCCTGGACGGAGCCCTGCGCCCGGTGGGCGTCGGCCGCCCCGGGGAGCTGTACCTCGCCGGGGACCAGCTGGCCCGCGGCTACCTCGGTCGGCCCGCGCTCTCGGCGGAACGTTTCGTCGCGGATCCTTACGGTCCGGCCGGCAGCCGGATGTACCGCACCGGCGACCTGGTGCGCCGGAACGCGGACGGCCGTATCGCCTTCCTCGGCCGGGTCGACGACCAGGTCAAGCTGCGCGGCTTCCGCATCGAACTCGGCGAGATCGAGAGCGCGCTGACCGCCGGCGAGGGCGTCGACCGGGCCGTCGTCCTCGTCCGCGAGGACCTGCCGGGCTTCCCGCACCTCGTCGGCTACGTCACCCCCGCGGCGGCGGGCCCGGCCCCCGACCCGGCGGGCCTGCGCCGGGCGCTGGCCGAGCGGCTGCCCGAGTACATGGTCCCGTCCGCCGTGGTCGTCCTGGGCGCCTTCCCGCTGACCGCCAACGGGAAGATCGACCGCCGTTCCCTGCCCGCCCCCGATCTCGCGGCGCTGGCCGGCAGCGGGGCGCGGGCGCCGCGCGGCGCCCGCGAGGAGATCCTCTGCGGGGTCTTCGCCGACGTGCTCGGCCTGGAGACCGTGGGGCCCGACGACGACTTCTTCACCCTCGGCGGCCACTCGCTGCTCGCCGCCCGGGTGATCGCGCGGGTGCGGACCGCCCTGGGCACCGAGTGCGGGATCCGGGACGTCTTCGAGGCGCGTACGGTGGCCGCGCTCGCCGCCCTGCTGGCCGGGCGCACGGCCGCCGCCCGTCCGGCGCCCGTGGCGGGTCCGCGCCCCGACCCGCTGCCGCTCTCGTACGCTCAGCAGCGCCTGTGGTTCGTGCACCAGGTGGAAGGGGCGAGCGCCACCTACAACATCCCGTTCGTGGTGCGGTTCGACACGGCGCTCGACGCGGACGCCCTGGACGCGGCCCTGCGGGACGTGGCCGGCCGCCACGAGACCCTGCGCACCGTGTTCGGGGAGCGGGACGGGGAGCCGTACCAGCGGGTGCTGGACCTGGCGGAGGCCGGGGTGCGGCTGCACGTCCGCGACGTGGCCGCCGACGGGTTCGAGGGCGCGGTCCGGGATGCGCTGGGGCACCTCTTCGACCTGTCCGGGGAGGCCCCGCTGCGGGTGACGCTGGTCCGCGACGAGGCCCGTGGTGAGCACGCCCTGGTGGTCCTGCTGCACCACATCGCGAGCGACGAGTGGTCGATGGGACCGTTCCTGAGCGACCTGGAGCGGGCGTACGCGGCCCGGTGCGCGGGCGAGGACCCCCGGCTCAGGGTTCCGGCCGTGCAGTACGCCGACTTCGCGCTGTGGCAGCGCGAGCTGCTGGGCGGGACGCGGACCGGTGGTTCGCTCGCCGCCGCGCAGGCGGCGTACTGGCGCGGGGCCCTGGCGGAGCTGCCGCCGGAGGCGGGGCTGCCGGCCGACCGGCCGCGCCCGGCGGTCGCAGACCCGGCCGGTGCCATGGTCTTCAAGCCGGTGCCGCGCGAACTGGCGGCCGCGGTGCGCTCGCTGGCCCGTGAGACGGGCACCAGCGTGTTCATGGTGGTGCACGCGGCGGTGGCCGCGGTGCTGCACCGGCTCGGCGCGGGCGAGGACATCGTGCTCGGCAGCCCGGTCGCCGGGCGGAGCGACAGCGCGCTCGACGAGCTCGTCGGCTTCTTCGTCAACACGGTGGTGCTGCGCACCGATCTGTCCGGCGACCCGTCCTTCACGGAGCTGCTGGACCGGGTGCGCACGGCCGACCTGGCCGCCCTCGACCACGCCGACCTGCCCTTCGAGGCGGTCGTGGAGGAGGTCAACCCGCAGCGCTCGCTCTCCCGCCACCCGCTGTTCCAGACGATGGTCTCGCACAGCACGGTGACCCAGGACGTGGCGAACCTGTTCGGGTACCCGGCCCGGGTGGACCGGGTGGATCCGGGGGTCACCAAGTTCGACCTCGACATCACCTTCTCGGACGCGGCCCACGGCGAGGACCTCGAAGTGGAGGTGTTCTACGCGACCGCGCTGTTCGACCGCGCGACCGTGGACACCTTCGTCCGGCGCCTGCTGCGCGCGCTCGCCGCGGCGGTGGCGGCCCCGGCGGACCCGGTGTCCTGGTGGGAGCTGCGGGACGAGGCCGAGCGCGCCCGGCTGGCCCGCTGGAACGACACGGACCGGCCGGTGGAGCCGGGCTCGGTGACCGAGGTGTTCGCGGCCCGGGCGGCCGCGGCTCCGGACGCGGTGGCCGTGGTCGCCGGGCAGGAGCGGCTGACCTTCGCCGAACTGGAGGACCGCGCGGGCCGGCTGGCGGCCGTGCTGGCCGAGCACGGCGTCGGCCCGGACGCGGTGGTGGCCCTGGCCGTCCCGCGCTCCGCCGACACCGTGGTGGCCACGCTCGCCGTCCTGAAGGCGGGCGGCGCCTACCTGCCGCTGGACCTGGACCATCCCGCCGAGCGGATCGCATTCATGCTCGGCGACGCCGCGCCGGTGTGCGCGGTGACCACCCGGGCGGTCGCGGACCGGCTGCCCGGAACCGACCTGGTGGTACTGGACGACCCCGCGACCGTGGCCCGGCTGGCGGCGGCCGTGCCGGGGGCCGATGTGCCGGTGGACCCCGAGCACGCCGCGTACGTCATCCACACCTCCGGTTCCACCGGGCGCCCCAAGGGGGTCGTGCTCCGGCACGCCGGTCTGACCCGGCTCTTCCACGATCACGAGAGGGAGCTGTACCTGCCGGTCGCCGAGCGGCTGGGGCGCCGGGTGCGGGCGCTGCACACCGCCTCCTTCTCCTTCGACTCCTCGTGGGAGCAGCTGCTGTGGCTGGTGGCCGGGCACGAGCTGCACGTCCTGGACGAGTACGGGCGCCGGGACGCCGACGCGGTCGTGGCGTACGTGCGCGCCGAGCGGATCGACACGCTCGACGTCACCCCTTCGTACGGCCGGCAGCTGGTCGACGCCGGACTGCTGGCGGGCGAGTGGCGGCCGCCGCTGTTCCTGCTGGGCGGCGAGGCGGTGCCGCCCGCGCTGTGGGAGGAGCTGCGCGCCGTCCCCGGGGTGCAGGTCGTCAACTACTACGGGCCCACCGAGTTCACGGTGGACGCCCTGGTGGCGCGGGTGGACGACTGCGTCTCGCCGGTGGTGGGCCGGCCGCTGGACAACAGCCGGGCGCACGTGCTGGACGGGCGGCTGCGGTCGGTGCCCGTGGGCGTGCCGGGCGAGCTGTACCTCGCGGGCGAGCAGATCGCCCGCGGTTACCTGGGCCGTCACGCACTTACGGCGGAACGTTTCGTCGCAGATCCGTTCGGCTCTCCGGGTGCCCGGATGTACCGCACCGGCGACCTCGTGCGGTGGCGGGCCGACGGCCTGCTGGAATTCCTCGGCCGGGTCGACGACCAGGTCAAGATCCGCGGCTTCCGGGTGGAGCCGGCCGAGGTGGAGGCCGAACTCGCCGCCCTCGACGGGGTCACCTCGGCCGCCGTGGTGGTCCGCGAGGACACCCCGGGCCTGCCGCGCCTGGTCGGCTACGTCACGGGCCCGGCCGATCCGGCCCGGCTGCGGGCGGAGCTGACCGAGCGGCTGCCCGAACACCTGGTCCCGGCCGCCGTGATGGTGCTGCCGGTGCTGCCGACGAACGTGAACGGCAAGCTCGACAGGGCGGCGCTGCCGGTTCCGGTCATGGCGGCCGACACCTCCGGGCGGGCCCCGCGCGGGGCCGCCGAGGAGCGGATCGCCGAGGTCTTCGCCCAGGTGCTGGGCGTCCCCTCGGTCGGCGCCGACGAGGACTTCTTCCGGCTCGGCGGGCACTCCCTGCTGGCCACCCGCGTGGTGGCCCGGATCCGGACGGCGCTGGGCACCGAGTGCTCGGTGCGGGACGTGTTCGAGCTGCGCACGGTCGCGGCGCTCGCCGCACGGCTGGCCGGCCGCCGCGCGGCGGTCCGGCCGGCCCTGGTGGCGGGTCCGCGCCCGGAGCGGCTTCCGCTGTCGTACGCCCAGGCCCGGCTCTGGTTCCTGCACCGGATGGAGGGCCCGAACGCGACGTACAACATCCCGCTGGCCCTGCGGCTGCGCGGGGAGCTGGACCCGGCCGCGCTGGAAGCGGCCCTGCGGGAGGTGACGGCCCGGCACGAGGCGCTGCGTACGGTCTTCGCGGAGGACGCCGAGGGCCCGTACCAGCGGGTGCTGGAGCCTTCGGAGGCGGGCGTGCCCTTCGCGGTGGCCGACGTCGAGCCGGCCGGTCTGGGCCGGAGCCTCGACGCGGCGGCCGGTCACGCCTTCGACCTGGAGGCCGAGACGCCGCTGCGGGTGACCGTACTGCGCACCGCCGCCGACGAGCAGGTGCTGCTCCTGCTGCTGCACCACATCGCCGGCGACGAGTGGTCGGCCGGTCCGCTGCTGGCCGATCTGGGCGCCGCCTACGCGGCCCGGTGCGCGGGCGGGGTCCTGGAAACCGCGCCGCCCGCGGTCCAGTACGCGGACTACGCGCTGTGGCAGCGCGAGCTGCTGGGCGACGCCGCGGTCCCCGGTTCGGTCGCGCACGACCAGGCGACCTTCTGGCGCGAGGCCCTGGCGGGGCTGCCGCAGGAGCTGGAGCTGCCGGCCGACCGCCCGCGCCCGGCCCGCCCCACGCACGAGGGCCGGACCGTGACCACGACGCTGGCGCCCGGACTCGTGGCGGAGCTGGAGGCCCTGGCCGGGGAGCGGGGCACCACGATGTACACGGTGGTGACCGCCGCCGTCGCCGCACTGCTGCACCGGCTCGGCGCCGGAACGGACATCGCGCTGGGCAGTCCGGTGGCGGGGCGCGGCGAGGAGGCCCTGGACGCACTGGTCGGGTTCTTCGTGAACACCCTGGTCATCCGGGCCGATCTGGCGGGCGACCCGTCGTTCGCCGAACTGCTGCGCCGCACGGCCGCCTTCGGATCGGCCGCCCTCGCCCACGCCGACCTGCCCTTCGACGCGGTCGTCGAGGCGGTCGACCCGGAGCGTTCGCTGTCGCGCCACCCGCTGTTCCAGACGATGGTGGCCTACGAGGACGGCGGCGCCGAGCCGCTGCGCGCCCTCGGCTCGCTGACGGCCGAGGAGTTCCCGGTCGCGGCGGGGGACGCCAAGTTCGACCTGGAGATCCTCTTCCGCCGCACCCCGGGCTCCGCAGGCTCGCCCGCCTCGATGACCTGCGGGGTGCGGTACGCGACCGACCTGTTCGACGCGGAGACCGTACGGTCGCTGCAGGCCCGGCTGCTGCGCCTGCTCGGGGCGGCCGCGGCGGCCCCCGAGGCCCCGCTGGCCGAGCTGGAGCTGCTGGAGCCCGCCGAGCGGGCCCAGGTGCTGGACGGGTGGAACGACACCGTCCGCCCGGTGTCTCCGCAGACCCTGGACGCGCTGGCCGCTGCGGGCGCCCGGCGCGATCCGCTGGCGACGGCCCTCGTCCTCGAGGGGAACGAGCTCTCGCGCGCCGCGTTCGAGGAGCGGGTGAACCGGCTGGCGCGGCTGCTGATCGGTCGCGGGGTGGGTCCGGAGTCGGTGGTGGCCGTGGCCCTGCCGCGCTCCTTCGACCTGGTGGTCGCCCTGCACGCGGTGGTCCGGGCGGGCGGCGCGTACCTGCCGCTCGACCTCGGCCTGCCGACCGACCGCCTGGCGTACATGGCGGAAACGGCCGCGCCGGTCTGCCTGCTGACGGACCTGCCCTCGCTGGGGGCGCTGCCGGAGCTGCCCGACACCGAGATCCTCGTCCTGGACGCTCCCGAGCGGGCGGCCGAGCTGGCCGCGCTGCCGGGCGGTCCGGTCGCGGACGCGGAGCGGCGCACTCCCCTGCTGCCCCGCCACCCCGCCTACGTGATCTTCACCTCGGGCTCCACCGGCAAGCCCAAGGGCGTGATGGTCGAGCACGAGGCGATCGTCAACCGGCTGCGCTGGATGCAGGACGCGTACGGGCTGGACTCCACCGACCGGGTGCTGCAGAAGACCCCGGCGAGCTTCGACGTCTCCGTCTGGGAGTTCTTCTGGCCGCTCGCCGAGGGCGTACCGCTGGTCATCGCCCGCCCCGACGGGCACAAGGACCCGCACTACCTCGCCGAGCTGATCCGCGAACAGCGCGTGTCCGTCCTGCACTTCGTCCCGTCCATGCTCGCCGCCTTCCTCGGGGAGGCCGCCGTGACCGACTGCCCGTCCCTGCGCCTGGTCGTGTGCAGCGGCGAGGCCCTCCCGAGCGAGCTCGTCACGCGCTTCCACGCCTCCGCCCCCGGCGGCGCGATCCGGCTGGCGAACCTGTACGGCCCCACCGAGGCGGCCGTCGACGTCACCGCCGCCGACTGCCCGGCGGCCGGGGCGGGCTCCGCGGCCGTCTCCGCCTCCATCGGCAGCCCCGTGTGGAACACCCGCGTGTACGTGCTCGACGCCCGGCTGCGGCCGGTGCCCGTCGGGGTGCCCGGCGAGCTGTACCTGGCCGGCGTCCAGCTGGCCCGCGGCTACCTCGGCCGCCCCGCGCTGACCGGCGAACGCTTCACCGCCGACCCCTACGGCACCCCGGGCGCACGCATGTACCGCACCGGCGACGTGGTGCGCCGGCGCCGGGACGGGAGGCTCGACTACCTCGGCCGCACCGACGACCAGGTCAAGTTGCGCGGGTTCCGCATCGAACTCGGCGAGATCCAGGCCGTGCTCAGCGGCGCCCCGGGCATCGCCCAGGCCGCCGTCGTCGTCCGCGAGGACCAGCCCGGCGTGCAGCGCCTCGTGGCCTACGCGGTCCCCGCACCCGGCACCGCCGTCGACCCGGCGGCGCTGCGCGCCCTGGCCGCTGCCCGCCTGCCCGAGTACATGGTCCCGGCGGTGGTGGTGCCGCTCCCGGCGCTGCCGACGACGGCCAACGGCAAGCTGGACCGGCGGGCGCTGCCGGCGCCCGCCGCGCCGGTCGCGGGTGCCTCCCGGGCACCGCGCGGCGCCCGCGAGGAGATCCTCGCCGGGATCCTGGCCGACGTACTGGGCCTGGACTCGGTCGGCGTGGAGGACGACTTCTTCGCCCTCGGCGGCCATTCGCTGCTCGCCGCCCGCGCCGTGAGCCGCTTCCGGGCGGCCCTGGACGTGGACTGCGCCATCCGCGACCTGTTCGAGGCGCGCACGGTCGCCGCGCTGTCCGCCCTCCTCGCGGAGCGCACCGGCGCCGGGCGTCCGCGCCTCGTGGCGGCCGCCCCGCGGCCCGAGCGGCTGCCGCTGTCCTTCGCACAGCGCAGGCTGTGGCTGCTGGACAGCGTGCGCGGTCCGGGTACCACCTACAACGTGCCGCTCGCGGTGCGGCTGAGCGGGCCGGTGGACACGGCGGCCCTGGAGGCGGCGGTGGGCGATCTGGTCGCCCGCCACGAGAGCCTGCGGACCGTGTTCCGTGAGCACGAGGGCGAGCCGTACCAGGTGGTCCTGACGGCCGGGCGGGCCGGTGTGGCGCTGACCGTGCGCGAGGTGGCGGCGGACCGGCTGGAGCAGGAGGCGGTCCGCGCGGGCGGGCACGTCTTCGACCTGGCCGCCGAGCCGCCGGTGCGGGTCACGCTGCTGCGGGCCGGGCCGGAGGACCATCTGCTGGTGGTGCTCGTGCACCACATCGTCACGGACGAGGGGTCGGCCGGCCCGCTGCTGGCGGACCTGGACCGGGCGTACGCCGCCCGGTCGGCGGGCGCGGCCCCCGACTTCGCCCCGCCGGCGGTGCAGTACGCCGACTTCGCGCTGTGGCAGCGGGAGTTGCTCGGCGACGCCGGCGACCCGGAGTCGGTGGCGGCCCGGCAGGCCGCGTACTGGCGGCAGGCGCTGGCCGGCGCCCCCGCGGAGCTCGCGCTGCCCGCCGACCGGCCGCGGCCGGCGGTCCCCTCGTACGAGGGCGACGTGGTGACCTTCGAGGTCCCGGCGCGGACCGGGGCGGGGCTGGCGCGGATCGCCCGGGAGGGCGGGGCGACGCTGTTCATGGTGGCGCACGCGGCCGTGGCCGCGCTGCTGCACCGGCTGGGCGCCGGGGAGGACATCCCGCTGGGCAGTCCGGTGTCGGCGCGGGAGGGCGAGGAACTCGACGGGCTCGTCGGATTCTTCCTCAACACGCTGGTGCTGCGCGCCGATCTGTCCGGGGACCCGAGCTTCGCCGAGCTGGTGGCGCGGGTGCGGGACACCGGGCTGGCGGCCTTGGCCCACGCCGACCTGCCGCTGGAGGCGGTGGTCGAGGCGGTGGATCCGGAGCGGTCCCGATCGCGCAATCCGCTGTTCCAGACGATGGTGACCTACCACTCCGCGGACAGCGCGGTGCCGGAGCTGTTCGGGCTGCCGACGGCGGAGTTCACTGTGGAGACCGGCGGCGCCAAGTTCGACCTGGAGTTCGCCTTCGGGGCCTCCCGGGAGCCCGGGGGGATCGCGGGCGGCATCCGCTTCGCGACCGACCTCTTCGACCGCGGGACCGTCGAACTACTGGCCCGGCGGCTGCTGTTGCTGCTGGACGCGGTCGTTGCGGCGCCGGACCGGCCGGTCTCGGCGGTCGAGGTGCTGGACCCGGCGGAGCGGGAGCTCGCGCTGCACGGCTGGAACGACACCGACCGCACGCTCGGCGGGCCCCGGACACTGGCCGCCCTGGTGGCGGCGGGCGCGAAGGAGGAGACCGGCCCCGCGCTGGTCTTCGAGGGGCGCGAGCTGTCGCGGGCCGAGTTCGAGGAGCGGGTGAACCGGCTGGCGCGGCTGCTGATCGGTCGCGGGGTGGGTCCGGAGTCGGTGGTGGCCGTGGCCCTGCCGCGCTCCTTCGACCTGGTGGTCGCCCTGCACGCGGTGGTCCGGGCGGGCGGCGCCTACCTGCCGCTCGACCTCGGCCTGCCGACCGACCGCCTGGCGTACATGACCCGTACCGCCGAGCCAGCCCTGATACTTACCGACACTTTGTCGGGAACCTTGCTCTCCCCCGAAGTGGGCAGGGAGCGGGTCCTGCTGGACTCCCCCACCGTCCGCTCCCGGCTGGCCGAGCTGGACGGCTCGGACCTGGCCGAGGCGGAGCGGCACACGCCCCTGCTGCCCCGCCACCCCGCCTACGTGATCTTCACCTCGGGCTCCACCGGCAAGCCCAAGGGCGTGATGGTCGAGCACGAGGCGATCGTCAACCGGCTGCAGTGGATGCAGGGCGCCTACACCCTGCGCCCGGGAGACCGGGTGCTGCAGAAGACCCCGGCGAGCTTCGACGTGTCGGTGTGGGAGTTCTTCTGGCCGCTCGTCGAGGGCGTACCGCTGGTCATCGCCCGCCCCGACGGGCACAAGGAGCCGGACTACCTCGCCGAGCTGATCCGCGAACAGCGCGTGTCCGTCGTGCACTTCGTCCCGTCCATGCTCGCCGCCTTCGTCGGGGAGGCCGCCGTCGCCGACTGCCCGTCCCTGCGCCTGGTCGTGTGCAGCGGCGAGGCCCTCCCGAGCGAGCTGGTCGGCCGCTTCCACGCCTCGGCCGGCGGCGCGGCGGTGGCGCTGGAGAACCTCTACGGCCCCACCGAGGCGGCCGTCGACGTCACCTCCGGTGCCTGCACCGTGCTCACCGCTGCCGGGGGGCGGGCCTCGGCCTCGATCGGCCTGCCGATGTGGAACACCCGCGTCTACGTGCTCGACGAGCGGCTGCGGCCGGTGCCCGTCGGGGTGCCCGGCGAGCTGTACCTGGCCGGCGTCCAGCTGGCCCGCGGCTACCTCGGCCGCCCGGCCCTCACGGGCGAACGCTTCACCGCCGACCCGTACGGGGCGCCCGGCGCCCGCATGTACCGCACCGGCGACCTCGTCCGGCGCCTCACGGACGGCCGCCTCGACTACCTCGGCCGCACCGACGACCAGGTCAAGCTGCGCGGGTTCCGCATCGAACTCGGGGAGATCGAGGCGGTCCTGACGAGTGCGCCGGAGGTGGACCGGGCCGCGGTCGTCGTCCGCGAGGACCAGCCCGGGGTGCGCCGCCTGGTGGCGTACGCGGTCCCGGCGCCCGGCGCCGTCGTCGACCCGGCCGCCCTGCGCGCCCTGGCCGTGGCCCGGCTGCCCGAGTACATGGTCCCGGCCGTGTTCACGGAGCTGGAGCGGCTGCCGCTGTCCGCGAACGGCAAGCTGGACCGGCGGGCGCTGCCCGCGCCGGTGACCGCCGTACCGGCCGCGCCCGCCGCCCCGGCGGCCCGGGTGCCGGCCGGGACCCCCGAGCAGATCCTGTGCGCCCTGATGGGCGAGGTGCTGGGTCTGCCCGGGGTCGGCCCCGAGGCCAACTTCTTCGAGCTCGGCGGCGACAGCATCGTCTCCATCCGGCTGGTGGGGCTGGCCCGCAAGGCCGGGCTGACCGTCTCGGCCCGGCAGATCTTCACGCACCCGACCCCGGCGGCGCTGGCCTCGGTCGCGACCGTGCCCGAGGGCCCGGCCGCACCCGTCGCCCGTACGGCCGATACGGGCCCCGGCCCGCTGCCGCTGCCCCCGGTGGCGTCCTGGCTGGCCGAACGGGGCGGCCCGTTCGCCTCGTTCGCGCAGGCCCGGCTGGTCCGGCTGCCCGCCGGGGCCCGGCGTCCGCACCTGGCCGCCGCGCTGCAGGCCGTACTCGACCACCACGAGGCGCTGCGCCAGCTGCTGACCGTGCCCCGCCCCGGGGTGTGGAGCGCGGAGATCCGCCCGGCCGGTGCCGTGGACGCGTCCGCCGTCCTGGAGGGCGTGGACGCGGCGGGCCTGTCGCAGACCGCTCTGCGCGAGCTGGTCGCCGCCGAGTCCGAGCGGGTCTGGCGGCTGCTGGATCCCGAGTCGGGGGCCCTCGTACGCGCCGTGCACCTCGACCGGGGTCCGGCCGAGCCGGGCCGGCTGCTGCTCGTCGTCCACCACCTCGCGGTGGACGAGGTCTCCTGGCAGATCCTGCTGCCCGACCTGGAGGCGGCCCACGAGGCCGCCGCAGCGGGCCGGACACCGGACCTGGAGCCGGTCGGCACCCCGCTGCGGGCCTGGACCACTCACCTGCTGGCCGAGGCGCAGAGCCCCCGCCGCACCGCCGAGCTGGACCGCTGGCTGGCGGCCGCCCCCGGCGGCCCGCTGCTCGCCGGACGTCCGCTGGACCCGGGCACCGACACCGCGGCCACCGCGCGCCGGCTGTCCGTACGGATCTCGGCGGAACGCACGGCACCGCTGCTCCAGGCCGTTCCGGCCGCCTTCCACGGCACGGTCGGGGACACCCTGCTGAGCGCGCTGGTGCTGGCGGTCGGCGACTGGGCGGCCCGCTCGGGACGGGCCCGGCCGGACGGGTTCACGGTGGACCTGGAGGGTCACGGCCGGGAGCAGGAACTGCTGCCCGGCGCCGACCTCACCCGCACGGTGGGCTGGCTGACCAGCATCCACCCGCTGCGCCTGCCGGTGGGCAGCTACGACCCGGCGGCGGTCGCCGCCGGACGCACGGACGCCGGGGCGCTGCTCAAGGAGGTCAAGGAGCTGCTGCGGGCCGTGCCCGACGGCGGGCTCGGCGCCGGCCTGCTGCGCTACAACAACCCGGCCACGGCGCGGCTGTTCGACCCGGAGGCCCGCGCCGAGATCCTGTGGAACTACCTGGGACGGCAGACCGGCCGGGCCCGTTCCGCCTGGGGCCCGGCCCCGGAGGCCGATGCCCTGTCCGCCCGCCCCGACCCGGCAATGCCGCTCTCCCACGTACTGGAGATCACCGCGGAGATCACCGACGGGGACGGCGGGCCGGAGCTCACCGCCCACTTCATCTGGGCGGGCGAGGCGCTCTCCCAGGACACCGTGGGGCAGCTCGCGGACGGCTGGACGGCCGCCGTGGACACCCTCGCCGCCTGGGCCGACGGCGGCACGTCCGCGGGGCACACCCCCTCGGACCTCGACCTGGTCGATCTCGACCAGGACCAGATCACCATGCTCGAAGAAATGTGGAGGGCCCAGCAGTGACGCAGGCTCGAATCGAGGACATGCTTCCGCTGTCCCCCTTGCAGCAGGGCATGCTGTTCCATTCCGTCTACGACGCGAGCGCGCCGGACGTGTACACGGTGCAGGTCTCCGTGTCGCTGGCCGGCCCCGTCGACGCGGACCGGATGGAACGGGCGGGCGCGGCGCTGCTGCGCCGCCACCCCAACCTGCGGGCCGGTTTCTGGCACGAGGGGGTGCCGCAGCCGGTGCAGTTCGTCCCGGCCGAGGTGACCTTCGAACTGGGCCGGGCGGACCTGTCGGCCGATCCCTCGCAGGCCGCGGTGCGCCGGGTGGAACGGGCCGAGCTGGACCGCCGGTTCGAGTTGCACCGGCCGCCGCTGCTGCGGCTGCTGCTGGTACGCCGGGGCGAGGGCGACCACCTCCTGGTGGTCACCGTGCACCACATCCTGGTCGACGGCTGGTCGATGCCGCTGCTCGTCGGGGACCTCCTCGCGCTGTACGAGAGCGACGGCGACTCCTCGGCGCAGCGGCCGGTGCGCCCCTACCGCGACTACCTCAAGTGGCTGAAGGCGCAGGACGTCCCGGCCGCCGAGGGCGCCTGGCGCTCCGCGCTGGCCGGGCTGGACGAGGCCGTGCTGGTGGCCCCGGCCGACCCGTCCCGGACCGCGGTGCGGCCCGGTGTGCACCGCGTGGAGCTGTCGCACGCGGCCACCGCCCGGCTGACGGCGGCGGCGCGCTCGCTCGGCACCACGCCCAGTACGGTGCTCCAGGCGGTCTGGGGGCTGCTGCTCGGCAGTCTGACGGGCCGCCGGGACGTGGTCTTCGGTCTGACGGTCGCGGGGCGGCCCGAGGAGATCCCCGGTATCGAGTCGATGGTCGGACTGTTCATCACCACCGTCCCGGTGCGGCTCACCGCTCGGCCGTGGGAGAGCGTCGCGGACCTGCTGCGGCGGTTCCGGGACGAGCAGAACGCGCTGCTGGCCCACCACCACCTGGGCCTGCGCCTGATCCAGAAGCAGGCGGGCGGCGGGGAGCTGTTCGACACCCTCGTCGTCATCGAGAACTATCCGGTGGACCCGTCCGCCCGTGCGCCGCTGGCCGACGGGGTGCGGGTGACCGGTGTCGAGGCCCGGGACGGCACGCACTTCCCGCTCACCCTGGCCGTGTCCCTGGACGAGCGGGCCGAGCTGGCCCTGGAGTACCGGCCGGACCTGTTCGACGCCCGGACCGTCGCCCGCGTGGCCGAGCGGTTCACCGACCTGCTGGACCAGGTCGCGCGCGATCCGGGCCGGCCGGTGGGGTCGCTGGAGCCGCTGACCGCCGCCGACCGCGCGGAGCTGCGTACCGCGCAGGCGGGCACCTCGCGCGACGTGGCCGACGGTACGGTCGCCGACCGGTTCGCCGAGCGGGCCGCCGCGATACCGGACGCCGTCGCCGTGGTCGCGGGCACCGACCGGCTGGCCTTCGCCGAACTCGACGAGCGGGCGGACCGGCTGGCCGCGCTGCTGGCCGCGCGCGGCGCCGGACCCGAGTCGGTCGTGGCACTGGCCGTGCCGCGCTCGGCCGCGTCGGTGGTGGCGATCCTGGCCGTCCTGAAGACGGGGGCCGCGTACCTGCCGCTGGACCTGGACTACCCGGCCGACCGGATCGCCCTGATGCTGGACGACGCGGCTCCGGTGTGCGTGCTGACCACGGAGGCGGCGCTCGCGCTGCTGCCGGCCGGGGCGGCGGACGGACCGGAGCGGATCGCCCTGGACTCGGCGGAGACGACCGCCGGACTCGCCGCGCTCGAAGGCGGTTTCCGTCCGCCGCGCATCGAGTCCGGGAACCCGGCCTACGTGATCTACACCTCCGGTTCCACGGGTCGGCCCAAGGGCGTCGTCCTGACCCACGGCGGTCTGTCGAACCTGTACGCCAACCACATCGCGGACGTCTTCGCCCCGGCCGTGGCGGCGGCGGGCGGACGGCCGCTGCGGGCCCTGCACACCGCCTCCTTCAGCTTCGACACCTCGTGGGAGCAGCTGTTCTGGCTGGTCTCGGGGCACGAGCTGCACGTCCTGGACGAGATCGGCCGGCGCGACGCCGAGTTCACCGTGGGCTACGTCCGCGAGCACCGGATCGACGCCATGGACGTGACGCCCACCTACGCCGCCGCGCTGCTGGAGTGGGGGCTGCTGAGCCGCTCGCACCACCGGCCGGGGCTGCTGCTGCTCGGCGGCGAGGCCGTTCCCGAGGCGCTGTGGACCGAGGTCCGCGCGGCTCCCGGGGTCATGTCGGTGAACCTGTACGGGCCCACGGAGTACACGGTGGACGCCCTCGGCGCCGACCTGGCCGACTCGGCCACCCCGATCGTGGGCCGGCCCATCGGCAACACCTGCGCCCGCGTGCTGGACTCCGCGCTGCGGCCCGCGCCGGCCGGCACCCCCGGTGAGCTGTACCTGGCGGGCCGGGGCCTGGCCCGTGGCTACCTGGGACGGTTCGCGCTGACCGCGGAGCGGTTCGTGGCCGACCCGTACGGCCCGGCGGGCTCGCGGATGTACCGTACGGGCGACCTCGTACGGCTGCGCTCCGACGGGCAGCTGGAGTTCCTGGGGCGGGCCGACGACCAGGTGAAGATCCGCGGCTACCGCATCGAGCTCGGCGAGGTGGAGTCGGCGCTGTCCGCGCTGCCCGGCGTGGGGTCCGCCGCCGTGGTGGTCCGCGAGGACACCCCCGGGGTCAAGCGGCTCGTCGGCTACGCGACCGGCCCGGTCGAGGGGGCGGTGCTTCGCGGGGCGCTGGCCGCCGTCCTGCCGGACTACATGGTTCCGGCGGCCGTGGTGGCCTTGGAGTCCCTTCCGACGAACGTCAGCGGCAAGCTGGACCGGGGCGCGCTCCCCGCGCCCGAACCCGGGGCGGCGGAGCTGTCGCGGCCGCCGCGCGACGCCCGCGAGGAGGCGCTGTGCGCCGTCTTCGCCCAGGTGCTGGGGCTCGCCTCGGCCGGGATCGACGACGACTTCTTCGCGCTGGGCGGGGACAGCATCGTCTCCATCCAGCTGGTGACCCGGGCGCGCAAGGCGGGCCTGGTCCTCACCCCGCGCGACGTGTTCGAGCAGCGGACCGTGGAGCGGATGGCCGCCGCGGCCGGCGACGTCTCGGAGCAGGGCGGCGGCCGCCTGGCCCCGGCCGGCCCGCTCGTCACCCTCGACCCCGGGCAGGAGGCCGCGCTGGCCGCGGTGTTCCCGCAGGTGGTGGAGGTCCTGCCGCTCGCGCCGCTGCAGGAGGGCCTGTACTTCCACGCCGTCTACGACGACCGGGCGCTCGACGTCTACCTGATGCAGAACTTCGTCGAGCTGCTGCACGCCGTCGACGGGCCCGCCCTGCGCGCCGCGTTCGACACCCTGCTGCGCCGCCACCCCAACCTGCGGTCCGGCTTCTGGCACGAGGGCCTGGACGGCCCGGTGCAGGTGGTGCCGGGCGAGTGGGAGCTGCCCTGGCGGGAGATCGACCTCGGTCATCTCGACCGGGCGGCGCAGGACGAGGCACTGCGGGAGTTCTCGCTGGCCGACGCGGCGACGCGGTTCGACCTGGCGGCCCCGCCGCTGCTGCGCGTGGCCCTGATCCGCTTCTCGGCGGAGCGCTGGATGCTGTGCGTGACGCAGCACCACATCCTGACCGACGGCTGGTCGGAGTCGCTGTTCTTCGAGGAGCTGTTCGCCCTGTACGGGCACGGCGGCTCGGTGGACGTGCTGCCGCCCGTGACCCCCTACCGGGACTACCTGCGCCTGCTGTCGGCCGTGGACCGGCAGGCCGCCGAGCGGGCCTGGCGCACCCACCTGTCCGGGCTGGACCAGGCGACGCTCGTGGCCCGGGCGGATCCGAACCGGCAGCCGGTGACCGCCGAGGTGGTGGACCTGTCCCTGGACGAGGCCACGAGCGACCGGCTGCGGTCCTTCGCGCGGGGCTGCGGGGTCACCCTCAACACGGTGCTGAGCACGGCCTGGGCGATGGCGCTGGCCGGGATGACGGGCCGGGACGACGTGGTGTTCGGCGCCACCGTCTCGGGTCGCCCCGGGGACCTCGCCGGGGTCGACCGGATGATCGGCATGTTCATGAACACGCTGCCGTTCCGGGTCTCACTGCGCCCCGACGAGCCGCTGCGCGAGCTGATGGTGCGGGTGCAGGGCGAGCACGCGGCGCTGCTGCCCCACCACTACGTGGGCCTGGGCCCGATCCAGCAGCTGACCGGCCTCGGGCAGCTCTTCGACACCCTGTACGTGTTCCGCAACACGCCGCTGAACGACGCCGCCCGCGAGGAGGCGGTGGCGGCCCACGCGATCGGCTGGACGCACAGCGTCGACGGCACGCACTATCCGCTGACCCTCGCCGTCACCCCCGGTCCGGCACTGGAGCTGAGCCTCGGCTACCGGCCCGACCTGTACGACGAGGCCACCGCCCGGCACCTGGCGGGCCGGCTCGCGCTGCTGGTGGAACAGCTCGCCGACGGCGGGGCGGTACCGGTGGGCCGGCTGGTCACCCTGGACGCGGTGGAGCGGGCCGAACTGCTGGCGACCGGCGACGACACGGGCCACGCCGTCCCGGACACCACGGTGATCGACCTGTTCGCCGAGCAGGCCGCCCGGACCCCCGGGGAGACGGCCCTGGTCTTCGAGGACCAGCGGCTCAGCTACACGGAGCTCGACGCCCGGGCGAACCGGCTGGCCCGGGCCCTGGTGGCGCGCGGCGCGGGGCCGGAGGCCGTGGTGGCCCTCGGGCTGCCCCGGTCGGCGGACTTCGTGGTCGCGCTGTTCGCCGTACTGAAGACCGGGGCGGCCTATCTGCCGCTGGACCTGGACCACCCCGTGGACCGGCTCGGCGCGATGGTGGCGGACGCCGCCCCGCTGTGCCTGGTCACGACGGCCCCGGTGACGGACCGGGTGCCGGTGGTGGAGGGCGTACCGGCGCTGCCGCTGGACGACCCGACGGTGCTGGCCGAGCTGGCGGAACTGCCGGACGGGCCCCTGGCCGAGTCGGAGCTGACGGGCGTCCGGGACGGCCGGCACCCCGCGTACATCATCTACACCTCCGGCTCCACCGGGCGGCCCAAGGGGGTCGTGGTCCCCTACTCGGGCCTGACCAACATGCTCCTCAACCACCGCGAGCGGATCTTCGCTCCGGCGGTGGCGCTGGCGGGCGGGCGCCGGATGAAGGTGGCGCACACCGTGTCCTTCGCCTTCGACATGTCGTGGGAGGAGTTCTTCTGGCTGGTCGACGGGCACGAGGTGCACGTCATCGGCGAGGAGTTGCGGCTGGACCCGGCGGCCCTGACCGCGCACTACGACCGGGTGGGCATCGACGTGGTCAACGTGACGCCGTCCTACGGTCTGCAGCTGGTGGAGGCGGGTCTGCTGGACGCGGACCGGCACCGGCCCACGCTGTTCCTGCTGGGCGGCGAGGCGGTGCCGGACGGCCTCTGGGAGCTGCTGAAGCGCACCGAGGGCACCATGGGCTACAACCTGTACGGCCCGACCGAGTACACGATCAACGCCCTGGGCGCCGACGTGGACGACAGCATCAGCTCGTGCGTGGGCCGGCCGATCTTCAACACCCGGGCCTACGTGCTCGACAGCGCGCTGCGGCCGGTCCCGGCGGGCGTGGCCGGTGAGCTGTACCTCGCGGGGGCGGGCCTGGCCCGCGGCTACTTCGGCCGTCCCGCGCTGACGGCGGAGCGGTTCGTGGCCGACCCGTTCGGTGAGCCGGGGACGCTGATGTACCGGACGGGCGACCTGGTGCGCTGGCGCGGGGACGCGCAGATCGACTACCTCGGGCGCGCCGACGACCAGGTCAAGATCCGCGGGTTCCGCATCGAGCTCGGGGAGGTCGAATCGGCGGTCGCGGCCCAGCCGGGCGTCGCGGCGGCGGCGGTGGTCGTCCACACCGGGCCGACGGGAGTCAAGCGGCTGGTCGCCTACACGGTGGCGTCGGCCGCGGAGGCCCCCGAACCGGCCGCCCTGCGGGCCCGGCTGTCGGCCACGCTGCCGGAGTACATGGTTCCGTCGGCCTTCGTGGAGCTGTCGGCGCTGCCGCTGACGGTAAACGGCAAGGTGGACCGGGCGGCACTGCCCGCCCCCGACTTCGGGGACGCGGGCGGCGGCCGGGCGCCGAAGGACGCGCGCGAGGAGCTGCTGTGCGCGGTCTTCGCGGAGGTGCTGGGGCTGGAGCGGGTCGGGGCCGAGGACAACTTCTTCGAGCTCGGCGGCCATTCGCTGCTGGCGATGCGGCTGGTCGGCCGCATCCGCGCGGAACTGGGCACCCCGGTCCAGGTCGGGGCCGTGATGGCCGCGCCGACGGTGGCCGACCTGGCCGCCCGGATCGGATCGGACGCCCGCCGGGACGCGCTGCGGGTGCTGATGCCGCTGCGGGAACGGGGCACGGCCGCGCCGCTGTTCTGCTTCCACCCGGCGTCCGGTTTCGCCTGGCAGTACACGGGCCTGCTGCGCCACCTCGACGCGGACCGGCCGGTGTACGGGCTCCAGTCGCCTGGGCTCGCGGGCGCGCAGCCCGAAGTGGCCGACGTGGCGGCCCTGGCGGAGCTGTACCTGGCGGAGATCCGTACGGTCCAGCCCGAGGGCCCGTACCACTTCCTCGGCTACTCCTTCGGCGGGACGGTGGCCCAGACGCTGGCCGCGCTGCTCCAGGAGCGCGGGGAGGAAGTCGCCTTCCTGGGACTGCTGGACGCGTATCCGCCGGAGATCGAGGACTGGTCGTACATCGACGCCCCGGACTGGCGCGAGCGGCTGGAGCGCGAGGAGAGCGGCTTCCTGCTCTCGGTGGCCGGGCTCGACCGGCCGCAGGGGGATGCTCCGGTGGACCGGGCGGAGGCGGTCGGCGCGATCCGCGACAGCCAGGGCCTGCTGGCCGGGTTCGACGAGGCGCTGCTGGGGTCGATCGTCGACACGAACGTGCACTGCGTACGGCTGCTGTCGCGCAGTCGCACCCTCCGCTACCGCGGTGACGTGCTGTTCTTCACCGCGTCCCGGTCCACCCCGGCGGCGGAGGCGCCGGGGCTGGTCTGGCCCGCGTACCTGGACGGCCGGATCGAGGAGCACGTCCTGGACTGCTCGCACGACGACCTGATGTCGCCCGCGGTCCTGGCGCAGATCGGCCCGGTGCTGGCGCGTGCGCTGGCGCCGGGCGGGCCGGCCGCCCGGGACTGACCCGCCCGCCGGGGTGCGGGTGGGGCGCTGTGCGGCGCCCCGCCCGTCCCCTCCGCCCTTCTTCGAGGAAGGGAGAGCGTCGTCATGACCAACGGCCCCCGTCCCGGGCCCGGCCATCACGAGCGCCCCGGGACAACGTGGCCGCCGTGTAGCGCCGTTCAGTATGCAATTAGGTTAGGCTTACCTAAGAATTGAGGAGGGGGCGGCATGTCCGACCACCGTGAGCCCGGCATCCCCGGAACCAGCGGATTCACCGGCAAGGTCGCGCTCGTCACCGGCGCGGGCCAGGGCATCGGCGAGGCCGTCGTCCGTACGCTGTTCCGCCTCGGCGCCACCGTCGCGGCGACGGACGTCTCGGCGAAGGCCGTCACGGCGCTGGCGGCGGAACTGGACCCGGGCCCGGAGGCCGGGCGAACGCCGGTCGCCGGCGAAGGCGCCGTCCGCGCCTACGAACTCGACGTCACCGACCCGGCGGCCGTCGACCGGACCGTCGGGCGGATCGGGCGGGAACTCGGCCCGGTCGACGTCCTGGTGAACGTGGCCGGGATCCTGCGGGCCGCACCGGTCGCCGAACTGACCGACGAGGACTGGGCGGCCACCTTCGCGGTCAACGTCCAGGGGGTCTTCTTCGCCTCCCGCGCCGTCGTCCCCGGCATGGCGGCCCGCGGCTCCGGCAGCGTGATCACCGTCGCCTCGAACGCCGCCGGGATCCCGCGCACCGGCATGGCCGCGTACGCCGCCTCGAAGGCCGCGGCCGTCATGTTCACCAAGTGCCTGGGGCTGGAGTACGCCCGCAGCGGCGTGCGCTGCAACATCGTGGCTCCCGGCTCCACCGACACCCCCATGCAGTGGGGGCTCTGGACCGACCCGCAGGCACCCGCCCGGGTGCTGGACGGGGACCTCGCCAGCTACCGGACGGGGATCCCGCTGGGCCGGATCGCCGACCCGCAGGACATCGCGGACGCCGTCGTGTTCCTCGCCTCGGACCAGGCGCGCCACATCACCATGCAGGACCTCTACGTGGACGGCGGAGCCACGCTGCGCTGACCCCGCGGCCGCCCCCGTCCTGCCTCGCGCACCACACGCGATCCCCGTGCCACGCGCCACGCACCGCCCGCACCGCCCGCACCGCATCGCACCGCACCGCACCGCACCGCCCGCAGCCGGCGACCGCCCGGCCGCACCCACCTGCCCCCACCCTGAAGAGGAGTCACCGTGCCGACGGTCCACCAAGTCGCCACGCCCCCCGCACCGGCCGATCCGGTGCACCCCTCGGTCGGCGCCGCCACCACACTGCTCGACGCCTACCGCGCCGGAGCCCGGTTCCTCGCGACGCCCACCCGGACGCTGCTGGCCCAGGGCATCCGCCAGGAGGTCGCGCACTCCGCCGAACCCCTGCCGCACCGCGTCGCCCGGGCCCTGGCCGAGGCCCGGCGGGCCGGGCACCCCTACCCCGTGGTGATCGGCGCGATCCCCTTCGCCCCGGACGCCCGCGCCGCCCTCGTCGTCCCGGAGTCCCTGCGCAGCGGCCCGCCGCTCACCTCGGACCCGCTCATCGCCCTGCCCGCCGCCGGTCCGGCACCGGCCGACTGGGCCATCGCCTCCGTCCCCGAGCCGGAGGTCTACGCCAAGGGCGTGTCCTCGGCCGTGGACCGGATGTGGCAGGGCGAGTTCAGCAAGGTCGTGCTGGCCCGGACCCTGGAACTCGCCTCCGACAGACCGCTGGACATACCCGCCATGGTGCAGCGGCTCGCCCGCCGCGACCCCTCCGGCTACACCTTCGCCCTCCCCACCGGCCCCGGCCGCAGCCTGCTGGGCGCCAGCCCCGAACTGCTGCTGTCCCGCCGGGGCGACCGGCTCATCTCCAACCCGCTGGCCGGGTCGACCCCGCGCAGCGCGGACCTCGCCGAGGACGTCCGCCGGGCCGCCGCCCTGCTCCAGTCCGCCAAGGACCTGCACGAGCACGCCGTCGTCGTCGACGCGGTGCACCAGGCCATGGCCCCGTACTGCACTTCCCTCGACGTCCCGGAGCGCCCCACCCTGCTCCGTACGGCCACCATGTGGCACCTGTCCACCACCGTGACCGGAGTGCTCGCACAGCCCGACGTCTCCGCTCTGGAGATCGCCTCCAGCCTGCACCCGACCCCGGCCGTCTGCGGCAGTCCGACCGACGTGGCCCGCAAGGTGATCGAGGAGACCGAGCCCTTCGACCGCGGCTTCTTCACCGGCATGATCGGCTGGGAGGACGGCACCGGCGACGGCGAGTGGGTCGTCACGATCCGATGCGCCGAGGCCGAGGACAACCGGCTGCGGCTGTACGCCGGAGCGGGGATCGTCTCCGCGTCCGAACCCGAGGCCGAGACCGCGGAGACCGGTGCGAAGTTCCGCACCTTCCTGCAGGCCGTCGGAGCAGAGCTGTGAGCGACCCCTTCGCCGACGACAACCACGCCGCGGCCGCGTGGCGGCCCTGGCCCGCCGAGTTCGCCGAGCGTTACCGGGCGGCCGGCTGGTGGCGGGGCGAGACCTTCGGATCCGTACTGCGCGAGCGGGCCTCGGCGCACCCCGACCGGATCGCCCTCGTGGACCCGGCCGGCGGCCCGGACGGCGGCCGGCGCACCTGGAGCTACGGCGAACTCGACGCGCGGGCCGACCGGATGGCCGCGGGCCTCGCGGCGCGCGGCATCGTCCCCGGTGACAAGGTGGTCGTACAACTGCCGAACACGGCCGAGTTCTTCGAGGTGGTCTTCGCGCTCTTCCGGATCGGCGCCCTGCCCGTCTTCGCGCTCCCGGCCCACCGCCGCACCGAGATCTCCTACTTCTGCTCCTTCACCGGGGCCGCGGCGTACGTGATCCCCGCGGTGCACGGCGGCTACGACTACCGCGAGCTGGCCGCGGCCGTCCGCGCCGAAGTCCCGGGGCTGCGCGAGGTGTTCGTCGCGGACCCCGACCCGGGCGGGTTCACCGCGCTGGCCGAGGTCCCGCTGGACGTACCCGCCGGAGGGCTCGGCGACGGGCCCGCCCCGCACGACCTCGCCTTCCTCCAGCTCTCCGGCGGCAGTACGGGCGTGCCCAAGCTGATCCCGCGCACCCACGACGACTACATCTACTCGCTGTGGGCCTCGAACGAGATCTGCGCGGTGGACGCGGACTCGGTGTACCTGGTGGCCCTGCCCGCCGCCCACAACTTCCCGCTGTCCTCACCCGGTTCGCTGGGAACCCTCTACGCGGGGGGCCGGGTGGTGCTGTGCCTGCAGCCGGTGCCCGACGTCGCCTTCCCGCTGATCGAGTCCGAGGGCGTGACGATCACCGGCCTGGTACCCCCGCTGGCCCTGCTCTGGACGGAGGCCGCCGCGCACACCGACCGGGACCTCGCCAGCCTGGACGTCCTGCTCGTGGGCGGCGCCAAGTTCAGCGAGGAGGCCGCCCGCCGGGTCCGGCCGGGCCTGGGCTGCACGCTCCAGCAGGTGTTCGGGATGGCGGAGGGGCTGGTGAACTACACCCGCCTGGACGACCCCGAGGAGACGGTCGTCACGACCCAGGGCCGGCCGATCTCCCCCGGTGACGAGATCCGGATCGTCGACGACGAGGACCGCGAGGTGCTCCCCGGCGAGTCCGGTCACCTGCTGACGCGCGGCCCGTACACCATCCGGGGGTACTGGAACGCGCCCGAGCACGACGCCCGCTCGTTCACCGCCGACGGCTTCTACCGGACCGGGGACATCGTCCGGATGACGCCCACCGGGCACCTGGTCGTCGAGGGACGCGCCAAGGACCAGATCAACCGGGGCGGGGAGAAGATCGCGGCGGAGGAGGTGGAGAACCACATCCTGGCGCATCCGGCCGTCCACGACGCCAACGTGGTCGGCGAGCCCGACCCCTATCTCGGCGAACGCACCTGTGCCTACGTGATCCTGCGCGAGGGCGCCGGAGAACTGCGGCCCGCCGCGGTGAAGAAGTTCGTGCGGGAACGCGGCCTCGCGGCGTACAAGGTCCCGGACCGGGTGGAGTTCGTCGCCGCCTTCCCCAAGACCGGCGTGGGCAAGGTATCCAAACGCGACCTGCGCACCGCCGTGCCGGCCGCCCCGGCCGCACCCGCCGCCGTCCCCGCCCCCCGTACGCCCCATCAGCACTGAACGGATGAACCCATGGCCCTGCCCGCCATCGCCCCCTACCCGCTGCCGACCTCCGAGGAGCTGCCGGCCAACCGCGTCGACTGGACGGTGGACCCGGACCGCGCGGTCCTGCTCGTCCACGACCTGCAGAACTACTTCCTGTCGGCCTTCGACACCGGCGCGCAGCCCGTCACCGGCATGCTCCAGCAGGTCGCGCGGCTGAAGAAGGAGGCGGGCCGGGCCGGGGTTCCCGTGTTCTACACCGCACAGCCCGGCGGCCAGAGTCCGGCCGAGCGCGGACTCCAGCAGGACTTCTGGGGCCCCGGCCTGCCCGCCGACCCGACGGCCGAGGCGATCCCCGCCGCCGTGGCGCCGGGCCCGGACGACACGGTGCTCACGAAGTGGAAGTACAGCGCCTTCGTCCGGACCGACCTCCTGGAGCGGCTGCGTGCGATGGGCCGGGACCAGCTGGTGATCACCGGCGTGTACGCCCACATCGGCGTGCTGATGACGGCCTGCGACGCCTGGATGCAGGACGTCCGGGCCTTCGTGGTCGCGGACGCCGTCGCCGACTTCTCCGAGCGCGAGCACCGGATGGCCCTGGAATGGGCGGCGGGCCGCTGCGCCGTGGTCACCACGGCCGACCGGGTCTGCGCCCAACTGTGAGACCGGCCCCGCTCCGGGCCCGGCCGCGGCGAGCCCCCGCGCACGTACCGCCGGTGTATCGCGTGCCGCTGCCGGTGGCCCTGTCCTGATCGCGGTCGCTCCCGTACCGGTGGGCGTCGCACACCAGGTGTACGGCCTGCCGGTACCCGCCGGCGGGGTCGCCGCCCCGGCCCTCCGGACCGGCTGACGGTCCTCCCCTCCCCCACCACCTCGTTACCCGACGACGAAGGACCTCCCCATGACGGAACGTCTGAACGCCGCCCGGCCCCACGCCCTGGGCCTCTTCCGGATCGTCACCGGCCTCCTGTTCGCCTGTCACGGCGCCGCTTCCCTCTTCGGCGTCCTCGGCGGCGCGCACGGCGGCGGCACGGTCCCCCTCGGTTCCTGGCCGGGCTGGTACGCGGCGGTGATCCAGCTCGTCGCCGGCGCCCTGGTGCTGCTCGGTGCCGGGACCCGCAGCGCGGCCTTCGTCGCCTCCGGCTCGATGGCGTACGCCTACTTCACGGCCCACCAGCCGGACGCCCTCTTCCCGATCCAGAACAACGGCGAGTCCTCCGCGATGTACTGCTGGGCCTTCCTGCTGCTCGTCTTCACCGGCCCGGGCTCCTTCGCCCTGGACCGCCTCCTGCCCGCCCGCGGGAACCGGGCCGCGGAGGGCGAACAGCGGTCTCGGGCGGCCACCGCCTGAGTCACTGCCCCCGGTCTCCCTGAGCCCCGCCCCACTTCCCCGGGGGCGGGGCTCAGGGCTGTTCCAGGTAGCAGGCCAGGGTGGCGCGGCTGTGCCGCAGGCCCTCGATGCGCGCGTCCATCGCGGCCAGTTCGCCGTCCAGGACCGTCCGGATCTCCTCGCACCAGGCGAAGCGCACTCCCTCGCCGCGCACGCACGGCAGCACCGTGCGGATCACCTCGGTGGACAGGCCGGCCGCGAGCAGGGCGCGCACCTTGCGGACGGCGGCCACGGAGTCCGCCGTGTAGTCGCGGTATCCGTTCGGGCCGCGCTCCGCGTCGATCAGTCCCTGCGCCTCGTAGTAGCGCAGCAACCGGGAGCTGACGCCGGTGCGCCGGGACAGTTCGCCGATCAGCATGTGCCGTACCTCTGCATCCGGTTGACCTTCACATTGATGTCAACCTCTAACGTCGCCCCTACCGGCGGGCATTCCGCCGGTCCGACCGCGCATCCGGTGGAGTGATGTTCATGACCGACCGCTCGTTCCTCTTCGTCCTCGGCAGCTCCCGTTCCGACGGGAACACCGGGATACTCGCGAGGGCTGCAGCCGAACAGCTGCCCGCCGGTGTCCGGCAGCGGTGGGTCGACCTGGCCGGGACGGCGCTGCCCGACTTCCAGGACGGGCGGCACGAGGCCGAGGGCTGGACGCCCTCGGAGGGCGAGGAGGCCCTGCGGCTGGCCACGCTGGAGGCGACCGACGTCGTGATCGCCTCGCCCCTGTACTGGTACGCGCTCTCCGCGCACACCAAGCGCTATCTCGACTACTGGTCGGGCTGGCTCACGACTCCCGGCTCGGACTTCAAGCAGCGGATGGCGGGCCGGACGCTGTGGGGTGTGACGGCCATGGCGGACCACGACGAGTCCCGTGCCCAGGGGCTGGTGACCGGTCTCCACCACACCGCGGCGTACATGCGGATGCGGTTCGGCGGGGTGTTGCTCGGCAACGGCTCCCGCCCGGGCCAGGTGCGGGACGACGAGCGGGCGATGGTCCGCGCCAAGGGCTTCTTCGCGCAGGACACCCCTCTGGCCCGCTTCCCCCACGAGGAATCGGCCTGACGCGTGCCTCATGAATGCCGGCAGCGGCCCCCGGGCGAATCGGCGGGCGGGGTGCACTGGTACGTGTAGTCGCCCTGGTCGTCGCTGAGGTAGCGGCCCAGGCACTCGTTGGCGGTCGTCCGGCCCTTGCGCGCGCAGAAGGTGACGGCCGCCCGGCCGTCGGCGAACGGACCGGGGGCGTAGACCACCCAGTAACCGGGCCTGAGGGAGGCGTAGTCCCCGCTGCGCAGCACCCGGGCCTCCGGGACCGTGGCCCGGATCGCCGCCAGCCGCTGGTCGCGGACGGCGGTGCCGGTGCTCTCCGGCTCGGAGAAGAGCTGGGCGATCCAGCGGCCGGCACCCGGTGCCGGGTCGCCGCCGCCGGGCACGACGGCCGCCGGGGTGCCCGGCGGCGAATCGGCCGGGGTGACGGTCGTGCCCGGAACGCCGACGCTGCCCGCGGTCGTGCCGGGAGTTGGGACGGGACCCGGCGACGCCGTGCCGGCGGCACCCGGTGCGGGAGTCGCCGAGGGCGGGCCCGTAAGCGTGGCGACCACAGGGGCCGTCGGCGAGGCAGCGCCCCTGCCGTCGGCGCGTCCGTCCGCGCCCGGCTCGAACAGGGCGTACCTGCCGATGCCGAGCAGCGCCAGGGCCGCCACGGCGGACGCTGCGGCGAGCACGCCGGCCTTCCGCCGGCGGTCCGGCCCGTTCCCGTGCGGGACGCCGCCGCCCAGCGGGCCGATGGTGGGCAGCGCGTGCGGGGGCGTTGCCCCGTGCGGCTGGGCGGGCCCGGGAGTGGGCAGTGCTGTGGCCTGCGGCGCGGGCGACAGCGTGGGCGGCGGGCCGGCGTGTTCGGCGGACGGCGGTCGGTCGGACACGGGGGAACGGCCGGGAAGGGAGGCGGGCGCCCGGTCGAGGTGGGTGGGCTCCGGTGGTACGGCGCCGCCGGTGTCCCGGGCGACGACGGCCAGCAGCCGGTCCAGCCGCTCCGCGGAAGGCCGCGCGGCCGGGTCGCGGACCAGCAGCTCGGCCAGAACGTCGGCCAGCGGGCCGGCCCGGCGCGGTGCCGGCACCGGCTCGTCGAGGACCGCGGCCAGCGTGGCCAGGGTGGTGGAGCGGCGCATCGGGCTGACGCCCTCCACGCACACGTACAGCATCATGCCGAGCGACCACAGGTCGGAGGCGGGCAGATCGGCGCCGCGGATCCGCTCGGGCGCCAGGTATTCGGGGGTCCCGATGACC
Source organism: Streptomyces sp. NC-S4 (assembly GCF_054353315.1). Classification (NCBI taxonomy): domain Bacteria; kingdom Bacillati; phylum Actinomycetota; class Actinomycetes; order Kitasatosporales; family Streptomycetaceae; genus Streptomyces; species Streptomyces sp. NC-S4. The sequence goes on from NZ_CM135937.1 coordinate 415,864, forward strand.
TCGCCCGTCATGGTGAGGGAGGCGGCGTCCTGGAGGGCGGCGATACCGAAGTCGGTGAGCACGGCCGAACCATCCGCCCGCATCAGCACGTTGGCGGGTTTCACGTCCCGATGGCGGATGCCGGCCGCGTGCGCGGCCCGTAGTCCGGCGAGCACCTCGCGGCCGGTCCGGGCCACCCCGGCGGGCGACAGCGGTCCCCGCTCCAGTCGCCGGGCGAGGGAGTCACCGGGCAGCAGCTCCATCACCAGCCAGGGGTGCTCGCCCTCGTCGACGATGTGGTGGATGGTGACCACGTTCGGATGACTGATCCGGGCCTGGGCGCGGGCCTCGCGCAGCACCCGCTCGCGCAACACCCGCCGGAATTCCGGGTCGTCCTGCCCGGCCCCGGATCGTACTTCTTGACGGCCACTTCACGGTGGAGGACACGGTCCAGCGCGCGCCAGACCGTGCCCATCCCCCCGCTGCCGAGCCGGTCGATCAGCTCGAACCGTCCGTCGATCACGTCGCCTGGCGCACTCATGGCGCAAGGCTAGGGCAGCCGTGGACGCGCCGCCCCGGGCTCCGCGGTATGCCCCCCGGGAGGCTGAGGGGCCGCCCAGGAACTGCCGTCAGGCGGACCGGTCCAGCGAGCTGCGTATGTACGCACCAGGGGTCTGCCCGAAGTGGCGGCGGAAGGCCAGGATGTAGCCGTTGGTGCTGACGAACCCCACCCGGGCGGCCACGGAGCTCACCAACTGGCCCTGCTCCAGAAGGCCCAGCGAGTGGTTGAGCCGGAGCCGGGTGCGCCATTCGGAGAAGGCCATCCCGGTCTCCGCGCGGAAGGCCCGGCGCAGGCTGGTCGAGCTCGTGTAGAGGTTCTCCGCCCACTCCGTCGCGGTGCGCGGGTCGCTCGGCGTACGGGCCAGCTCCCGCGCCACGGCACCGGCGGTGTGGCTGGTGGGCTGGGGCAGCGGCAGGCAGTTGCGGTGCCCGGCGGACAGCGCGGCGAAGACCTCCGGGTCCTCCTCCTGGGCGCGGGTGCTGCGCATCCGCCCGAGGACCAGTCTGCGCTGGGCGTCGGTGATGTTGATGGTGGTGACGTCCTGGTACGGCAGCTCGAACCGGTCCGCGCCGAAGGACTCGACCGCGATGACGGAGTCGGCTCCGAACCGCGCGCTGTGCGCGATGCCCGCCGGGATCCACAGGGCCACCGAGGCGGACAGCTCGTAGTCCCGGCCGAGGGCGGTGACCACGATCCGGCCGACCGGGACGTGCAGGAACTCGTGGAACTCGTGGACGTGCAGCGGGTGTCCGCCCTCGGCGATGAAATCGTCATCGGCCATGATCGCGTCTTCCGCACGGGTCTCCTCGGCCCGCACGCTGCGCAGTCCCGTCTCGGCCACAACATCCTCCCCTGCCGCAGGGGCCGTGTTCTTGACCCCTGATTGTGAGCGGTTCGCCTCCGGCATTGGACCGGACCCCGCTTTGGTAAGGCTAGCCTAACTTCGAGCTTGAGCAGGTGAGGAGTACCCGAAGACCCATGAAGCAATCGGCTTCGCCGGCCGCACCATCGACCCCGACGCCCGCGAGGCCCCGTGCCTCGCGCGCATCGGTGGTCGTGGTGCTCGCCGGCCTGATGCTGGCCACCGTGACCATCGCGAGCATCGGCCTCGGTGCGCGTGACATATCCCCGCTGGAAATCGTGCGGATCCTGCTGCACCCGGGCGCGGAGGGCTACAACGGCGACGTCCTGTGGACGGAGCGGATCCCCCGCACGCTGCTCGGCCTGACCGTGGGAGCCGCGCTCGGCGCCTCCGGGCTCATCATGCAGGCACTGACGATGAACCCACTGGCGGAGCCGGGCGTCCTCGGTGTGCAGCAGGGCGCGGCGGTGTTCGTCGTGCTCGGCATCCTCTTCCTCGACGCGTCCGGCGTGCAGGGCTACTTCTGGATGGCGCTGACCGGCTCGGCGGTGACCGCGGGCCTCGTCTTCCTGATCGGCACCCGCACCAACGCGGGCAGCAGTACGATCGGCCTGGTCCTCGCGGGCGTAGCCGTGGCGGCAGTGATGTCCTCGCTCATCACCCTGCTCGTGGTGCGCGACGAGGCCGTCTACGCCCACCTGCGTTTCTGGTCCGTCGGCCAGCTCACCGGCCGGGGCCAGTTCCTGGGCCAGGTCCTCCCGTTCGCGCTCACCGGCCTGCTGCTGGCGCTGCCCCTGGGACGCACCCTGAACCTGCTGAGCCTCGGTGACGAGACCGCCCGCGGGCTCGGTATCCGGGTGGAGCGGGACCGGCTGGCGAGTGCGGCCGTGGCGGTGCTGCTGTGCGCCGCCGCCACTGCTGCCGTGGGGCCGGTTGCCTTCGTCGGACTGGTCGCCGCGCACACCGCCCGGATGCTGGTGGGCGCGGACCACCGCTGGTCGCTGCCGCTGTCCATGGTCTGCGGAGCCGTCCTGCTCGTCGGCGCCGACACCGCGGGACGGCTGGTGATCGACCACGGCGAGGTCCAGGTGTCGGTGATGACCGCCTTCGTCGGCACCCCCTTCTTCGTGTGGCTCGCGCGCCGCCGCGACCTGGTCCGGATGTGAGTGACATGCCACAGACCCACGCGCCACGGGCGGACGGGGCGCGCCGCCTCGAAGAGTCCTCCCGGGACACGGCGGCCGAGCTCAGGGCCGCCACCGCGGCCCGGCTGCGCGGTGCCCACCGCGCGGGGATCCGCCGGGCCCGCCTCGTCGCCTGCCTCCTCGTCCTGATGCTGCTCGCGCTGCTCGCCGCCTCGCTGCTGCTCGGCGGGGTCAAGCGGATCCCGGCGGGGGACGTCCTGCCGGCCGCCTTCGGGCTGCGCACCGGACTCGCCGACTACGTGATCTTCCGCATCCGGATGCCGCGCGCCCTGGCGGCGCTGCTCGCCGGAGCCCTCTTCGGGCTCTCCGGGGCCCTCTACCAGCGGCTCATCCGCAACCCGCTGGCCACCCCGGACATGGTCGGCATCTCGGCGGGCGCCGGAGCCGGCGCCACCACGGTGCTGCTGTTCGCCCCGGCGGTTCCCTTCGGGGCTTCCCTGGCCGGCCTCGGCGGGGCGTTCGCCCTCGTGGCGACGGTGCTCGCGCTGAGCAGGCGAGGCGGGAGCGTGGACACGTACCGCCTGGTCCTCGTGGGCATCGGTCTGACCGCCGTGTGCACGTCGTACGTGAACTACCTGTTCACGGTGGCCGGTCAGCACGGGATCGCGCAGGTGATGCGCTGGCTGGTCGGCAGCGTCAACGACGCCACCTGGGAGGGGGTGTCCACGCTGGCGGGCGCGCTGGCCGTGTGCGGGCTCTGCGCCGCGCTGCTGGGCCGCTCCCTGGGCGGCATGGCCCTCGGCGACCAGCTCGCCCTCGGGCTCGGCACCCGGGTGGGCGCCGTCCGGATCGCGACCCTGCTGGTCGGGGCCGCGGCCGCCGCGCTCGCCACCAGTGTCACGGGCCCGATCGGGTTCGTCTCGCTGATCAGCGGTCCCATCGCGATCCGGCTGGTCGGCACCGACCGGTCCGTCGCCCTGGCCGTCCCGATCGGCGCCGTCATCGTCCTCGGTGCCGATGTCCTCGCCCAGCACGGCCCTGTGATCAGCCCGGTCCCGACGGGCGTCCTGACGGCACTGCTCGGCGCCCCCTACTTCGTCTGGCTGATCCTCCGGCGCAGGCAAGGAGCCACCGCATGAGCGCACGACCCGTACCCGCCCTCCCCGACGCCGGCTTCCGGCTCGAAGCACGCGGCATCAGCGCCGGGTACGAGCGCAAGCCGATCATCGAGGAACTGTCCCTCGGGGTCGAGCCCGGCAGGATCACCGCGCTGGTCGGCCCGAACGCCTGCGGCAAGTCGACCCTGCTCAAGTCCATCGCCCGGCTGCTGCCCGTCGCGGCCGGCTCGGTCCTCCTGGAGGGCCAGGACATCCACGCCCTGTCCACCCGCGAGGTGGCCCGGCGCCTGGGCATCCTGCCGCAGTCGCCGATCGCCCCGGAGTCCATCACCGTCGGCGACCTGGTCTGGCGCGGCCGCCATCCGCACCGACGGTTCGGACAGCGGCGCACCGCCGCCGACGACGAGGTCATCGCGGACGCCCTGCTGGCGACCGGTACCGCCGAGCTGATCGACCGCCCGGTCGACCAGCTCTCCGGCGGCCAGCGCCAGCGCGTGTGGATCGCCCTCGCGCTCGCCCAGGACACGCCGACGCTGCTCCTGGACGAGCCCACCACCTACTTGGACATCGCCCACCAGATCGAGGTCATGGACCTCCTCGCCGACCTCAACGAGCAGGCCGGCAAGACGATCGTGCTGGTGTCCCACGACCTCAACCAGGCGGCCCTGTACGCCTCGACGATCGTCGCCATGCGCGACGGCCGGATCGTGCGCCGGGGCACTCCCCACGAGGTGCTCACCGAGGAGACCGTGGCCGAGGTGTTCGGCCTGGACTGTCTCGTCGTCCCCCATCCCCGCTCAGAGCGGCCCCAGATCTTCCCCCTGGGCCGTCGTATCCCCGCATAGGAGACACCACCACCATGCCCGTTCAGCACAGAACGCGCCGCCGCCCGGCCCGCACCCTCGCCGCCCTCACCGCGGCCGCCGCCTGCCTCGGCCTGCTCACCGCGTGCGGCGGCGAGGACACCGGCGCCGCCAAGGGCGAGCCGGCCGCGGCCGGAGCCGACGCGTCCGCCGCCTTCCCCGTCTCCCTCACCAACGCGTGGGGCAAGACCGAGGTCAAGAAGAAGCCGGTGAAGGTCGCGACGGTCTCCGACGGCGACACCGCGATCGCGCTGGCCCTCGGCATGGTCCCGGTGATCACCCCTGACGTCGAGGACGGCGCCAAGGTCCCCGAGTACAAGCAGCGCGCCATCGACAAGCTCGGCGCCGGCAAGCTCAAGACCTACGACGACAGCGACGGCACCGCCTACGAGGCCATCGCGGCCGAGGCCCCCGACATCATCCTCGGCATGAACACCTGGGAGATGGACGCGGACTACGCCAAGCTGCAGCCGATCGCCCCGGTGGTCACCTTCACCGACAAGGCGCAGGCCGACACCCTGACCTGGCAGGACCGGCTGAAGACGGCCGCGAAGGCCCTCGGCCTGAGCGCCAAGGCGGACGAGGTCATCGCGGCGAACGAGAAGGCGACGACGGAAGCCGCCGCCGCACACCCCGAGTTCAAGGGGAAGACGTACACCTACACGGTGGTCCACCCCGAGCAGGTCAGCTTCATGTCCTACGCCGCCCAGGACCCGGGCGTCTTCGAGAAGCTCGGCTTCACCAAGACGGACAAGGCGAAGAACTACGCGCCGGACAAGAACGCCGTGAGCCTGGAGAACCTCGACCAGCTCGACGCCGACGTCCTCCTCGTCACCTACCCCTTCGGTGACCGCGGTGTGATCAGCGCGACCGAGCTGGAGTCCAACAAGCTCTTCCAGTCGCTGAACGCGGTGAAGACCAAGCACTTCACGGTCATCCCGTCGGACAACTCGCTGTCCTCGGCCATCGCCTACCCGGACGCGCTGAGCGCCCCGTGGGTGGTGGAGCAGCTCACCCCGCTCCTCGCGAAGGCCGTCGCCGGTCAGTAGGGGCCGCCGCCACCCCGCGGTACGCGTCGGGCCCGGTCAGTGGTGCCAGGCCCGGCCTCCGGTGTTGTGGATGAACCGCTGGAGGACCTTCAGCGTGAGCACGTACTCCTCGTCCGGGATGTCCCGGTGCCGCTCCTGCCACAGCTCGGCCTGCGTCGCGGCCACCCGGGCATGGAACTGCCTCCCCTCGGCGGTGAGTTCGAGGTGCCCGTGCTGGTCCTGCGTGACCCAGCCGCGGCCTATGGTGGCGTCGATCTCCTCGGCGAGGTCGTCGATGCCCGCGGCCGCGTAGCCGCTGAGCACGCCGATCACCCGGTCGCGGGTCGGCGGTACCGCGGCCTGCGCGATCCGGTCGAGGATCCATGCCTGCGGCTGGGTGGTGCCGATTCCCGCGAGGACGGCCCTGATACGGGTGACCACCGCGTCGGAGGCGGCCCGGCTCCAGTAGCCGATGGGCTGCCGGACCAGTTCGGCGTCGTCGTGCGAGTACTCCATGGCGGATCCGCTCCGTTCTCTCTCTTCGAGATCGCCTGCACACAACACCGTAGGAGCTCAAGCGCACTTGAGGTCCAGACCTCCCGAACGGGCCGCGGATTGCGCGCGGGGTGGCAGTGCCGTGGTCCGCGGGTTGGATACGGGGTGCGCGCCGCGCCGTAGCGTGGCCGCATGCCGGATCTGCCGGACGGATGTGAAGGAGCAAGTCGGATGTCCACCCGTAGTCCCCGCTCGGTCGTCACCTTCCCCATCGTGCTCAGGGAGCTGACGGTGCTGCGCGTCCGGGACGTCACGCCCGGGATGCGGCGGGTGACGCTGGGCGGGCCCCAGCTGCACGCCTTCGAACACGCGGGGCTGTCCCTCCCGGCGTTGCGCACCGAGGGCTTCGACGACCACGTGAAGTTCTTCTTCGCGGAGGAGGGCCGGGAGCCGGTGCTCCCCCGGCAGAACGTGAGCAGCCTGGACTGGCCCTCGGACGGACGGCCGATCTCCAAGGACTACACGCCGGTGCGGTTCGACCCGGTGGCCGGCGAGATCGACTTCGACTTCGTACGGCACGACGGCGGGATCGCCTCGTCGTGGGCGCAGCAGGCCGCTCCCGGCCAGGTGACCTGGATCGCCGGACCGAAGATGTCGCACGGTCACCCCGAGGGCGCGGACTGGCTGCTGGTGATCGGCGACGAGACGGCGCTGCCCGCGATCGGACGCTGGCTGGACGAGATGCCCGAGGGGACCCGGGCCCGGGTGTTCATCGAGGTCGGCGAGGAGAGCCACCGCCAGGAACTGCCGACGCGCGCCGACGCCGAGGTCACCTGGCTGGTGCGCGCGGGCACCCCGGCCGGGCGCAGCGATCTGCTGGAGCGCGCGGTGCGCGACATGGAGTGGCTGCCGGGCACGGTGTTCGTCTGGGCGGCCGGGGAAGCCGTGACCCTCAAGGGCATCCGGCGGCACCTGTCGGTGGAGCGGGGCGTTCCGCGCGAGCGGACGCACATCACCGGCTACTGGCGGCGGGCCGAGGTCGCGCCCGGCCTCGCCGAGCCCGCCGACCCCGATGTCCTGGAGGGCGAGGACGCGCACGGCCGGCTCCACGAACTGACCGACCTGGCGCCGGGGCTGGCGATCCGCGTGGCCGTCACCCTGGGCCTGGTCGACCTGGTCTACCAGGGTGTGCGGGAGCCCGCGGAGCTGGCACGGCACAGCGGGACCGAGCCGCGCTCGCTGGGCGCGCTGCTGAAGTACCTCGTGGAGATCGAGGTGTTCGCGGTGGCGGAGGACGGCTACCGTCTGACGCAGGTGGGCGAGGAACTGGTCGAGGACGACCACTCGTTGGAGGAGTACGACCTGCGCGGCGCCCAGGCCGCCTTCGACCTGTCGCTGGCGGGGCTCGCCGAACGGCTGCGCTCGGGTGCGGACGGGTGCCGGACGGCGTCCGGTGAGACCCTGGCGCAGGCACTGCGCACCGATGCGCGCCTCGGCGGTTCGGCCCGTACCGCGATCGAGGACGAGGCCCGCTGGGTCTCGACCGGGGTGGCGGGCGCCTATGACTGGTCGGCGGTGGACGTCCTCGGTGCGTCGGGCAACGGCGCCGGCACCGTGGTGGGCGCGCTGGTCAAGGAGTTCCCCGGCCTGCGGGTGCGGCTCGCCGCCCTGCCGTCGGTGCTGGGCGTCCTGGGCGGGCAGATCCTCGATCCGGAGGTGCTGCCCCGGGTGGAACTCGTGCCGCAGACCCACCCGGTGCCGTCGGGTGCGGGGACGCTGCTGCTGTGCCGGCTGCTGGAGTGGCTGCCGGACGAGGACGCGGTGCTGACGCTGGCCGAGGCCGCGGCCGCACTGCCGGCCGATGGCGTTCTGGTGCTGGTCGAGCAGGTCGAGGCGGCCGACCCGGACGACATCGACGCGGCCCTGCACCACCTGCGGCTCATGGCGGCGTTCGGCTCCGGGCTGCGCTCGGAGAAGGACGTGACCGCGCTGGCGGAGCGGGCCGGGCTCGCGGTGCGCGCCTGCCGCGACGTCGGCTGGGACCACCGCCTGTGGGTGCTCGCACCGACCGCCTGACGCCGGCGGCGGCGTGCCGCCGGGCCGGGCACGAGGGCGATCCGCCCGGATTGTGCCACTCTGGCGTCATGATGTCCGAGATCACGGCCTCGGCCTGGGCCGGGCAGCAGGTCGCCGCTGTCCGCGACGACCCCACCGGGCGGATGGCCCTGATGGAGCGTTGCTACTCCGGCCCGTTCGGCAAGGCGCCACGGCACCTGCCGTTCCGCCGGGCGGCGATGTCGTTCATGCGCTGGCAGGTGCGGCGGGGCGTGCTGCGGCCGGGGTTCGCCGACCGGCCCGGCAGTCCGTGGTGGCGGGCGGTGAACGAGCGGATCCTGCGTGACGGCTGCGAGGCGGTGGGCCTGAGCGGCGGGCTGGCCGGGCCCGCCTCCTCGCGCACGGTCGACCACTGGTTGTCCTTCGCCGACCACCCCACGGCCCGGGCCTGGTACCGGGCGCACAACGGGAGCGTGGTCGCCGCCTACCTGGAGCACCGCGACCTCGCGGAGGCGGAGAACGAGACCGAGCGGTTCTTCATGAACGTGGTCCTGTGCCGCGTGCTCTACGCCCACGCCCTCGTCGCGGCGCCTCGTATCGCCCTGGGACGGCTGCGTCCGCTCGCCCCGTTCCTGGGTGATCCCAGGGTGGAGATGACCGGGATCTTCCTGCAGCTGTCGCGTGTGCTCCCCGACGAGTACCCGCTCCACGACACGGTGCGCTCCCACCTCGACCGGGAGATCGGATTCGGCCGCCTCCTCGATTTCGGTGTGATCGCACCGCGACTGCAGCAGCTCTACGAGTGGTCGGCGCACGAACTCGCGGCGCCCGGCCTGCTCGACTGCGTCCGTGACGGGTCCCCGGTCTACGCCTGGCCGTTCGCCGACCGGCACGTCTGGCAGCCCCCGGACTCCTGGGCCCTGCGCGTGATCCACCGGGCGCTGCCGCCTCCCCCGCGTACCCCGTACCGCTGACGGACGCCCTGGCTCCGGTTCAGCTCCGTCCGGCGCCGGGGTCCGGTGCGTCCGCCCTGCGGGCGTGCAGCACATGCGCGTCCAGGGGCAGGGGCCTGTCGCCGACGAGCCGCAGGCCCGCGTCGGCGAACAGGCGCGCGTAGTGGTCGGCGCGGCGTTCGCGGCCTCCAACGTTGCACAGCATGTGCAGGTCCCAGGCGGTGGCCAGCGAGGGGGACCCGTCGGCGGGCAGCAGACGTTCCACGACGAGCAGGTCCGCGTGGGCGGGCATCGCACGGACGCAGTGGCGCAGGATCTCGAGGCAGCGGTCGTCGTCCCAGTCGTGCAGGACGCGGGAGAGGACATAGACGTCGCCGCCGGGCGGCACGTCGGCGAAGTCCCCGGTGCGGTAGTCGCAGCGCGCGCCGCAGCCCGCGGCGTCGAGCAGCCCGCGGGCGGCCTCGACGGCGTGCGGGCGTTCGAGGAGGACACCGCGCAGGCGCGGGTGTGCGGTGAGGATGCGGCCGAGGAGTTCCCCGTTGCCCCCGGCGACGTCCACGACGGTCGCGGCCGCACAGGCCTGGGCCGCGGCGGTGATGACCGGGTGGGCGGGGAGCGGCTCGAACATCCGCGAGCTCGCGGCCATCGACAGGTCGAAGAGCGCGGCGAGTTCGGGGTCGCGGGCGAAGTGGTCGAAGTGGTTCTCGCCGAAGAGGTGGTCGAAGGCCGGCCGGCCGGTCCGCACGGCGTGGTCGAGGGCGCCGAAGGAGCGGTAGAACGGGCCTCCGTACATCAGGGCCAGCGGTCGCATCGACCCGGGCGCGTCCGCGCGGAGCAGGGCGCCGAGTTCGGTGAGGCGGAATCCTTCCTCCTCCTGGTCGGGGTACCGGGTGACGGCACCCAGCATGGCGAGGTGGCGCAGGAGCACGCCGAGACCCCGGGGGTCGCTGCCGGTCAGCCGGGCGAGTTCCCCGGTGCGGTGGGCGGTACGGGTGTCCATGGCGTCGGGCAGGCCCAGCCGGGAGAACGCGGCGAGCGCCTGTGTCGTCCAGGCGCCGGTGAGGAGGTGGAGGAGCGTTTCGGCGGGCTCTCGCGCGTCGTGGCCGGGCCGGTCCAGGTGGGCGGCGAGGGTGTCCCGGTGGTCGCCCCGTGCGTAGAGTTCCAGGCGCCGGTAGTCGCAGGCCGCGGCAGCGGGGAGGGTGAAGTAGAGGACCGTGCCGTCCTCGTGCGGGTTGTAGCCGCCGCCGTCGGGCCGCGCGCCGTGGCGGGCGAGGATCGCGCACAGTCCGCGCAGTGCCAGCGGCTCGGGGTGGTCGATCTCGAAGGCGAGGTGCGCCTCGTGCCGATGAGTGCGTTCGTGGGCGGCGATCGGTTCCAGGTCGGAGCGCGGGGGCACGGTCAGGGCGAACACCTCCACCGCGCGGCGTTCACCGGCGCAGGTGTGCACCTGCGGGCGCAGGATCCGCACGTCGAGGTCGGCCGGGTCGCGCCGGTGGCGCCGGGCGAGACGGTCCCGGACCACCACGCTGGGGTGGGAGGGGGTGTCCACGGCCAGCCCGCAGGCGGCGAGCCGGGCCCGCAGGCCGTCCGCGTCCGGCGGGAAGAGCAGCAGCCCCGCGTGGGCGAACCGGCAGTGCCCGGCCAGCGCCCGCAGGTCCGGGCCGTCGAGACCGGGCAGGAGGAGCGGGAGCAGGGCGGCGCTGTCGTGCTCGCGGACGAACCGCACCGCCGCGCGCAGGCAGGCGTCGTCGTCGGCATCGTCGATGCCGTCCAGGAGCAACGTTTCGTCGGGGAGGGTCGTCGTCATCGTGGGGGTGTCCTCGGGCCGGTACGGGGCTGGGCAGGGCAGGGCGAAGCGGTGGGACGGGACGAGCGGTACGGGGCTGCCGCGGCGGTCACACGCCGACGTAGTTCTCGGCGAACCAGTCCTGGTGGGTGCGCGAGGTCCGCAGCGAGGTGAGCCGGGAACGCCGCAGGGCGGCGTGGAAGAACGATCCGGCATCCTGGTCGCGGTCGGGGGTCGCGTGCAGGAGCCGGGTCATCCACCCGGTGAACTCCTGCGCCCGCCAGATGTGCGCCAGGCAGCGGTCCGAGTACCCGTCGAGACCTGCGGTGTCACCCCTGGTGAGTGCGTCGGTCAGGGCTTCGGCCAGCATCTCGGCCGCCAGGACCGCGAGGTTGGCGCCCTTCGCGGCGGCCGGTGCGAGCAGGCTCGCCGCATCGCCCGCCAGGAGGAGCGAGCCGTGGCGGAGCGGTTCGACGACGTCGCAGGTGAGGTCGAAGACCCCGCGTTCGAGAAGCCTGCCCCGTCGTAGCGGGCCGTGCTCCGCGGCGCGCATCCGGACGTCGAGCTCGTCCCAGATCCGCTGCTCGGGCCAGGCGTCGGCGGGCGTGCCGCGCTCCCACTGGAGGTAGTAGCGGGTGACTTCGGACGTGCGGGCCATGTGTCCGGCGAAACCGCGGTCGTGGAGGGCGTAGCCGACGGCGTCGAGACTCGCGGGGGCCTCGGCGAGCAGGCCGAGCCAGGTCACCCCGTGGTCGTGCGCGTGGTGACGCACGGATCCCGGCGGCAGCGAGCGGCGTGCCGCTCCGTACCGGCCGTCGCAGCCGGCGACGTACCGGGCGGACCACCGGGTTGAGCGGCCGTCGGACTCGCGCGTGGTGACGGACGGCCGGGTGCCGTCGCTGTCGTGCACGGCGAGCGCCTCGGTGCGGAAGCGGATGTGTCCGCCGAGGTCGAGGTAGTGGTTCAGGAGGTCCGTGACCAGGTGTTGCTGCGGGTAGACGTGATGCTGCCCGCCCCGGCCGAGGGCTCCGTAGTCGAGGCGGAACCGGCCGTCCTCCGCACGGAATTCGCACGTGCCGTGGCGTCGGCCGTGCCGGTGCAGGCCGTCGGCGAGGCCGTGGCGGTCCAGGATCCGCACGGTGTTGGGGGCGAGGAACCCGGCGCGGGCCCGGGTCTGGACATGGGCGCGGGAGGCCCGCTCCAGGACGACGCAGTCGATCCCGGCGGTGTGCAGCAGGATTCCGAGGACCAGCCCTGCGGGGCCGGCACCGAGCACGACCACGTCGGCAGATTCACGTAACGTGTGTGAGGCATTACATTCCGTCATAGCGGGTGAAGCATAAGCACGTGAAGATCCACAGACCTACATGAGCCATCCCTAGGCGGGAATAGAGTGACAATCACCATGAATGTGCCTGCCCGGCGGTGACGGGACCCGTACGGGTCTTCGCCGCCGACCGGTGGTGCGCCCCGGGCGCACGCACGCGGACGCGCCCTCCCGCACTCTCCTGCCACGCGCCGACGCGCACGGGGCCGCCGGGGTGCGGGCCGCGGGATCCGGGACGCCGGTCAGCGGGCCACCGGCAGCCCGTCCAGGGCCACCCGCGCGGCGGCCTCGCCTTCCTCGTAGTCGCTGGCCCGGGCCTCCCGGATGGCTTCGTGGAGCTGCCGTACGGCCTCACCGGTCCGTCCGACGGCGGCCAGCGCCTCGCCGTGCAGCGTGCGCAGGACCACCCGGCGCGGGGCCGCCAGCAAGGGCGCGGCGAGAGCCAGCCCGCGGGCGGCGTGTTCGGCTGCCTCGGCCGCGGCGCCGACCGACAGCAGGTGCTGGGCGAGGTGCTGGTGCGCCAGCGTGACGGTCTCGGTGAGGCCCTCCCGCTCGGCCAGGGCGAGGGCGTCGGCCAGCAGGCCGCCGGACCGCTCGCGGTCCCCGTACCGCATGAGCGCGACGGCCAGGTTGATCCGGGCGACCGCCTCCCCGGCGAAGTCCCCCGCCCGGACGGCAAGATCAGGGGCCCGCTCCAGCCGCGCCAGGGCCTCCTCGGCCCTGCCCTCCTCCGACAGCACCCAGCCGAGCAGCGCGGACGCCCGGGACTGTGCCGCCGGATCACCGTCGAGTTCCGCGGACGCAAGACCCTGTTCGAGCAGCGGCACCCAGCCCTCGCGTACCTGCCACACGATGAGCGGCCACTGGAGCAGGACGAGCCGCCAGGCCCGGTCGTGCAGGCCGGCGGCGACGGCGGCCTCGACCGCCCCCCGCAGGGTGCCGCGTTCGGCGGAGTACCAGGCGAGGGCGGCCGTTCGGTCGGCGAACCGGCGGATCCCGGCCGAGCGCCGGGCGCCGGGCGGGAGTGCGCAGCACGGCTCTCCGCCGGGCTCCGCGGCCGCGCACGCCCCGAGCAGGGTCTGCACCCAGTGGTCGAGCAGCCGGAGCAGACCGGCGGGTTCGCGATCGGATGCCAGGCTGCGGGCGAAGAGGCGCACCAGATCGTGCAGCACGTAGGACTGCGGCCCCGTCTCGACGACCAGCTGCGCCGCGGCCAACTGCTCCAGTGCCAGGGCGGCCCGGGGTGGCGGGCAGTCGGCGAGCGCGGCCGCGGTGCCGGTGTCGAGCGTGGCACCGGTGTGCGGGCCGAGGTGGTGGAACAGCCCTCGCGCCGGTTCGGGCAGCTGCCGCAGACTGAGGCCGAGCGCCGCGGCGACCCCGGTGTCCTCCGCCTCGAGCAGGTCCAGCCGGTGCTGCTCGTCGGCCAGTTCACCGGCGAAGGAGGCCAGGCCCCGGTGCGGACGGGTGGCGAGCCGGGCGGCGGCGACGCGCAGCGCGAGCGGCAGTCCGTCGCACAGGCCGGCCAGTCGCGCGGCGGCTTCCGGTTCGGCCGCCACCCGGTCCGGGCCCAGTACCGCGGCCAGCAGTGCCGTGGAGTCCGCGGCGGGCAGCGCGGCGACCGTCAGCGGGCGGGCGGCGTCGGTGGCCACCAGGCCGTCGAGGCGGTCCCGGCTGGTGACGAGGGTGACGCACTCGTCACCGCCGGGCAGCAGCGGACGGATCCGCTCCGAGTCGGCGGCATTGTCCAGTACGACCAGCAGTCGGCGTCCGGTGGTCAGTTCGCGGTAGCGGGCGCCGAGGGCGTCGGGCGAACCGGGCATCCGCTCGACCGGGACGCCGAGCGCGAGCAGGAACTCGCGGAGCACGGCGCCGGTGTCGCGGGCCGGGGTGGGGCTGAAGCCGCACAGGTCGGCGAAGAGCGTGCCGTCGGGGAAGGCGGCGCGGCGCCGGTGCGCCCAGTGCACGGCGAGCGCGGTCTTGCCGACGCCGGCACTGCCCGTGAGGGTGACGATGGGGCCCGGGGTGGCGGCCGTGACGCGGTCGAGGGTGGCGAGTTCGTCCTGCCGTGCGATGAAACCCCGTGGCCGGCGCGGCAGCAGCCGCGGTGTGACGGCGGGCTCCGCGGCGGCCCCGTGCGACCTGGCGGCGGTCGGCCGGGGCGTCCCGCGGCCGGCATCCGCGTCGGCCTCCGCCCGGGCGGGCGTATGGGCGTGCGTGTGGGCGCCGGGGTGGACCTCGGGGTGGGTCCGGGCGTGGGCGTCCGTGCGCAGGAGGGTGTTGTAGGCGTCGGTGAGCACCGGGGCGGGGTCGACGCCGATCTCGTCGGCGAGGAGCCTGCGCGTGCGGTGGAACCAGTCCAGCGCGTCCGCCTGCCGGCCCGCCCGGGCCAGGGCCAGCATCAGCTGCGCCACGAGCGGCTCGTGCAGCGGATGCGCTGCGGCCTCGGCGCGCAGCGCGGACGCGGCGGCCGCATGATCGCCCAACTGCCCGTACGCGCGTGCCAGCGCCTCCACCGCCGTCAGACGCAGCTCCTCCAACGCGTGCGCCGGGGCTTCCAGCGGTGCGCTGCGCACGGTCCCGGCGAACGCCGGCCCCTGCCACAGCCCCAGCGCCTCACGGAGGACCGCCACGGCCTCGCCCGGGTCCGCGATCCGCGGGACGAGCCGGAGCGACTCCTCGAAACGGTGGGCGTCCACGAGCGACTCGGGCAGACACAACCGGTACCCCGCCCCCTGGGTGAGGAGTTCCACGCCGTGTGCGGCCGCGTCGTGCTGCGCCAGGACCGCGCGCAGCCGGGAAACGTGTCCCTGCAGCACGGTGCGCGCGTGCCGCGGCGGCTCCTCGTCCCACAGCGCCTCGGTGAGCCGCTCGACCCCGACGGGCGTGTTCGGATGGGCCAGCAGCATGGCCAGCAGGCTCCGGCGTTTGGCAGGGCCGAGCGGGAGCGGAACTCCGTTCGCCGTCGTTGCGGAGACCGGCCCCAACACGCGGAACTGCACAGACCCCACCCTCGTCGATCCGCACCGCTTCGTACCGTTCTGCACAGGTAGTGACGGCCCTTGCTCGAGGATAAGGCGGATTGTTCGGGCGGCATGAGTACGGCCTCGGCCAAAGATGGAAAGCGTGTTCCATGTCCGAACGCACGGGCATCGAATGCGGCACCGGCGCAGCATTAGCCGGGCGTTAGGGCATCGTTTGCGGCCGGTGGAAGTGTTCGGAGCGTCACGTCGTTCCGTCATCCCGATCGGGGAGTACCCACATGACCTTGGCCATCCTCCGCCGCTCCGCCCTCGCGGTCACCACCCTCGCGCTCTCCGGAGCCGCCCTCGCCGGTGTCGCCGCCGCCCCGGCGCAGGCGGCGACGCCCGCCGCCGCGGCCGGCTTCTGTCACGTGTCCGGGCTCGGCGGTGACTACATCTGCGAGTACGGCGAGGCCTGGATGACGTACCCGGCCGGAAACCGTCAGGTCTTCATCGTCGGCACCGACTTCGCGGTGTGGACCCGCTGGCAGTACGCAGGGGGCTCGTGGAGCGACTGGACCTCGATGGGCGGCACCGTGCGCAGTGGGGTCCGGATCGAAGGCAACAACACCTGGAACCCGACCATCTCCATCATCGGCATGGACGGTGAGCGCTGGTCCCGGCACCGCCTGAACAGCGGCAGCTGGACCCCCTGGCAGAACTGACCCCCCACCCCCGTGCCCGGTCCCCGGCCCGCGGGGGCCGCCGGTCCGGGTCCGGGCGCGGAGGGAGGAAGCAGGAGGGTGCGTCAGAACGCGTAGAGGGCATTGCCGTTCAGGGTCGCGGACATCACGCACGCGTTGCGGAAGGTGTGCTTCCATGCGACGCGGCCGTCACCCCAGACGCCGTCCGCGGTGATGGTGACGGGATCCTGGCGCCTCGGGCACGCCCGGCTCCGGTCCGGGGCGGCCAGCAAGCGGTCCAACTCGCCCTCGGTGGCGTTGAGGGCGTCGCACGCGGCCCGGGGATCGGGGTGCGTACCCTCGGCGGCGTAGCCACAGCTGAGGACGACCGCCCGCAGGACCGTACCCGTGGCGGCGTCGCCTCCCTGGGTGACGCCGAGGACCATCGCGGAGGGTGCGTGCAGGCTCGCGGGGCTCGCCTCCGCCAGGCCCGCAGTGCCGGCGAGGCAGAGGAGAGTGGCGGCGGAGACGGCGGCTAAGCGGTGACGCATGACAGGCCCACTTTCGATTCGAAGGCTGTTTGGCGCGCTAAAACTCTCATGTAGCGCTCAAGCGGGGCTGAGCCTGCCAGGCCTGAAGGCCCGTCGCACACGGGCGATCGATTTACGGACAGCTCGTTCGCATGCCGGTGATCCGAGGGGTGTTCGAGCGGTTGCCGGCGGATGCCCGCAGGCCCGCACCGCGCGGGAGCCCGGCGCGTCGACCGGCGTGACGCGGCCCCCCGCACCTGCCGCCCAGGTGGCGGCCGCGCCCGGTTCGGCGAACGGGCCGCCAGGGTGACCGGATCGATGCGGTCACCCGGTCTTCAGACGGCGGCCGATCTCCTCGGTCATGCGGCGCTGGAGGTCGGCGAGCTGATCGTTCGTGTACCCCGAAAGGTCGCCCGGGTCCCCCGGATTCTTCGCGCCCTCCTGCTGCTGTTTCTGCTGCTCCCGGCGTTTGAGCTCCTGCTCCTCGGGCGATCCCGGCACCGCGTACGCGCACCGGATGAGCCCGCCGTCGGCGGCCTTCAGGCAGGTTGCCTCACGGCCTCCCACCTGGCCCTTCCCCTCCACCCGGTAGCGGACGTTCTGCTCGCTGCCGACGGTGGCCGTCCATGTCCCGCCCCCCGTCGGTACGACCTCGAACACCTGGTCGTCGTTGTAGCAGCAGACGTCCCGGTACTCCGCCTTGATCAGGGCGACGAGCGCCTTCGGGGACGACCACGCCGGATCCAGGCGGTGGACGGTCATCGGCGCGAGCCCGCCGCCCTGGTGGCGGGTGGGCACCGTCGACACCGCCACGACCGAACTGGCCTCCCCCTGCGGGGTGAGCGGGGTGACGTACGCGCTGCGCCCGGCCTCCGTGGCGTAGCGCATGGTGAACTCGGACTCGTTGCCCTCGTTGGCGCCGTCCTCGGAGGCGTCCCAGCCGCTGCGCTCGAACCACCAGTCGCCGAAGCCGCCCACCGCGGCCGTCGCTTCGCGCTGGCGGGCCGCCAGGCTGATCGGATAGGACGGGCCCGGAACGGCCGAGGTGTCGCCGGTGACGGTGAGCTTTCCGGTCCGGCCGTTGTAGAGCGCGACACCGGCGGGGCGCTCGGTGACCACGAGGATCCCGGTCTGCCGCTTGAGCGGGACGACCACCACCGGCGTGCCGTCCGAGCAGGTCACGTAGGCGTCGTCGGCGTCGAACCGCACCCAGCGCTTCTCGGCCGAGATCTTCCTGCCGAGGTTGTGGCCGAACCAGCCGCTGATCCGCGCGTCCGCCTCGGACACGTCGAAGGGGCAGCGCTCCTGGCTGCGGCTCTCGCCGCCGAGGGGAACGTCCTGCACGAGGCCGACCTCGTACCCGGCCAGCCAGCCGCGCCGCTCGACCAGGGTGGCGAACCGGTCCGAGTCGGGCAGGTAGGTGATGTCGGAGATCTCGCCGGTGACATCGCCCAGGTGCGGGGCGGCCTGCGCCTTGCCGGCCACGTACGGCACTCGGGCCGCCAGGGCGGGCACGGGCTCGGTCACGACCCGCGCGGTGGTCATATAGGCACGGTCCTGCAGGTACGAGCCGTACACCAGCCAGCCGACGGTCAGGCCCAGCCCGACGACGGCACCCAGGCACCCGAACACGACGGCCGCGTTCTCGGCGCCCGCCGTGTGCCCCGCACGCCGGCGCAGCCAACGCACCACGAGCACACCCACCACGGCGGCCGCCACGGCCATCAGGGGCAGGGCGAACCAGGCGAAGAGCTTGCGCAACTCCCAGACCGCGATGGTGGTGTAGTAGGAGGCGTACCAGAGCACGAACCCCACCGGCAGAACCACGATCCCCACACGCAGTGCCCGACCCATCAGCGTCCCCCGCCACTCGGCCCCACCCCAGTGCGTCCGATTCTCCACCCCGGGCCGGGCCGTGTCACCGGCTGGTGGGGACGCACGGGATTCCGCTGACCGCCCCCGCCCCGGGGGGCTACTGTACGAGTACACCGAGTTGCACACGGTCACCCGAGGAGGAATCCTGTGCCATCGCCCTGTGACTCCAAGCACGCTGCCGTCGGCGATGTGGGTGCGGCACTCATGATGATCGACTCACGGCTCAAGGCCATCTACTCCGGCAAGTCCGGGACCGACCCCGAACAGCAGCAGCTGATCGACCAGTTCACCGCCTCGCTGGGCCCCGAGGAGGCCGAGGACCTGGTGGACGGCGCGTGCACGCTCATCTACATGTTCGTGCAGTGGCTGCGCATGGCCCACGAGGACCAGGACAGCGACGTCATCGAGTACGTGGTGCCCAGCTTCGTGGCTTCGCTGCGCATGATGCCCAAGAGCGTCCGTCCCGAGGTCATCCCGACCATGGTCGGCCTGGTCGTCGCGGCCGCCACCGGCCTGAGCCCCAACCTGTGGCGCAAGCAGTACGGGGACTGGACCGGGGACGAGATGAACTCCCTGGAGGCCACCGCCCTGCTGCTCGCGGAGCACATCAACCGGCTCACCGGGGACCACGACTTCGCCACGCGCATGGTCACCGATGCCCTGTCGCGCTCGCACCAGGACTGACCCCCGGTACCTTCGGCCGTCCCCGGCCGGTACGGGACCGGCGAACGGGGACGGCCGTCGTGGCCTCCCGGGCTATGCCCCGGCTTCTACGGGGGCCTTCGTCAGCGGAAGGCTCCGGGGGTCGGCCGGGCGGGGTACGAAGACCGGGGCGTCCGACTGGTAGAAGAGGTCGATGTCGGCCTCCTCGCCGCCGACGATCAGGGTGTCCCATGCGCCGCTCTCCCGCAGGGTGCGCAGGGTCGCGGGGGCGATCGGGGCGAGGTGGGCCCGGAGTTCCCCGTCCGAGGGCAGGCCCGGCAGCCGGGACGCCAGGCGGTCGCGGATGCCGGCCATCCGGTCCAGCAGCGCGTCCAGGTCACTTCCGTCCGCGTCGGCGGCGCCCGTGCCCGCTTCCGCGCTGCGCGCGATGATGTCCCTGATGGCGCGGGTGACGCCCTGGTCGTCGGTGGTCACCATGGCGTTCCAGGCCCGGCTCTTGTGCCGGTACTGGAGCATGGACATGGCCGCCTCGTGCCGGATGAAGTCGGCGTCCCGCAGCGGCCTGCCCTGCCAGGCGCGGCTGAGCGAACGGGCCAGCGAAGTGGCCGAGGCCAGGCCGCTGTTGAGGCCGCGGCCCGGCCAGAAGTGGATGGCGTTGGCCGCGTCGCCCAGCAGGAAGCCGAAGGTGCCGGGGCTGGTCGCGGTCGGCCGGTGCAGCTGCGCCGTGAACCGCGGGCGCTGCACCATGTCCAGCCGGAAGGAGGTGATCGCCGACAGGTCCTCCTCGGCCACGCCGAAGAGGCCGAGCCCCTGCCGGATCTCCTTCCACAGCGGGGAACTGCGCAGCAGGGCGGGCAGGAAGAGGGTGCCGTGGGTGGGGCAGCGGAACTCGTTGTCCTCCTCCTGCCGGCTCATCAGGCAGGGGCGGGTGGCGATGCACTCCTCGAAGACGTGGCGGACCGGGTCGATGCCGATGACGTTCTTGGCCTCCTCCCGGGTGAGCCGCATGTTCAGGAAGCCCTCGCCGCGCAGCGAGTTGAGCAGGAAGCGGTTCTGCGACACGGTGAGCAGCACGCTCATCGGGTCCGGCAGCCTCGACTTGACCCGCAGCCCCAGCACGACGTCCTGGAGGTGTTCGCCGTCGAGGGAGTAGATCGAGGCGTCGGCCGCGCCGAAGCGGTCGGCGTAGTGCTCGCGGGTGCGCGAGCGGCCGCCCTCGCAGATCACGAGGACGTGTTCCTGGGTGAGCCGGTTGTGCTGTTCCGTCACGTCGAAGCGTCTGGGGACGAGGCGGATCGCCGGCCGCCGGTTCGCCAGGTCCAGCAGCCGGTCCTCGATGTGGGCGATCCGGATGTTGCGGGGCGGGCGGCCGTCGACCGAGTCGGGGCCGACGGGCCACATCTCGGAATAGGCGCGGCCGTCGTCGAACAGGGCGCCGAGGACCTCCTCGGACAGGGCGAGGTACTGCCGGCTCTGGACGGTCACCACCTGCTGGCGGCGGAAGTTGCCCTGGGTCTCGTCCTTCCAGACGACCGCCGGGCCCTTCCTGGTCCAGCGCCCGTCGTAGAGGGTGATGGCGGTCCGGCCGGGCAGCATCTCGTCGAGCGCCAGGGCGAAGGCGAGGCCCACCGGGCCGCCGCCGGTGATGGTGACCCGTAGCGTGCCGGGGTCCGCGGCACTGACCCGGGGGACGTCCAGGAGGGAGAGGTCCATGACCGTCTCCATGGAGTCCTGCGCCTCGTAGAGGAAGGTTTCGTCACCGATCCGGATGCAGTCGTTCGGGCGCAGCACGTGCCGCGTGACGCGCTGGTCGTTGACGAACGTGCCGTTGCGGCTGTCCCTGTCGTAGAGGACGGCCCCGGCGTCCTCCGTGAGGATCTCGGCGTGCAGCCGGGAGGCGCTGGGACTCACGATCACGACGCCGTTGTCGCTCTTGCGCCCGAAGCTGAGGGGCTCGCCGCCCAGAACCACGCTCTGCCCGGTGAACGGACCCGTGCGCCCGACGATGACCGATGGCACTGCACACTCCTCGAAAACGACGCTGCCGATGACTCGTACGGCAGTAACACGTCATCGAGAACGTGTTCGGTTCAACCATTTCTTGGAATCTTTTGAGTCGTTCTGAACCGGGGCCCCGGTCCGTACGTGATGTTCGCGTCGTCGGCGATCAGAGGAGAACCACCCCATGTACAACGACGAATCCGAGACAGTGACGGAGACCGCGCTCGCTGGACCCCCCGCACCGGGTCCGGCGGGCGGGGAGCGGCTGATCGCCGGCCGCTACCGGCTGTTGTCCAGGCTGGGCGAAGGCGGTATGGGCACCGTGTGGCGGGCTCATGACGAGACCCTGTACCGGGAGGTCGCCGTCAAGGAGGTACGGCCCCCGGCCGGCGTGGGGGGCGACGACATCGCCCGCATGTACGGCCGGCTGGAGCGGGAGGCGTGGGCGGCGGCCCGGATACCCGACCGCAATGTGGTCACCGTCCACGACGTGGTCATGGAGGACGGCCGGCCCTGGATCGTCATGGAGCTGATCCGCGGGCAGTCGCTGGCCGATCTGCTGCGGACCGAGGGGCCGATCGCCCCCCGGCGCGCCGCGCACATCGGCGCGGAGGTGCTGGGCGCGCTGCGTGCCGCCCATGCCGCCGGGGTGGAGCACCGCGACGTGAAGCCGGCGAACGTGCTGCTCGCCGACGACGGGCGGGTGGTGCTCGGCGACTTCGGTATCGCGATGGTCGAGGGCAGCACCGCCCTCACCATGACCGGCGAGGTGGTCGGCTCCCCCGAGTACCTGCCGCCGGAGCGCGCACTGGGCCGCCCGTCGGGCCCCGAGTCGGACCTGTGGTCCCTCGGCGTGACGCTGTACGCGTGCGTGGAGGGGATCTCCCCGTTCCGGCAGGACAGCGCGCTGAGCACCCTGCGGTCGGTCGTGGAGGAGGAACCGCCGGTACCGACGCGGGCCGGCCCGCTCGCCCCGGTGATCGCCGGGCTGCTCCGCAAGGAGCCCGCGCAGCGCATCCCCGCGGCCGAAGCCGCCGAAGCCCTGCGGGAGATCGCGTACGAACCGGACGCCACCACGGCCGCGGCCCGCGTCCTGTCGACCCCCGCGGAAGCCGCGACGCGGACGACCGGATCGACCGGGTCGACCGGGTCGACCGGGTCGACCGGGTCGACCGGGTCGACCGGGTCGACCGACGAGGTCGCCGCGGTCGCCGCCCCGCCCCGCAAGCGCCGCACGGCGGCCTTCGTCGCGGCCGGTACGGCCGCCTGCGTACTGATCGGCGGCGGGATCGCCTACGCGCTCAGCGGCAACGGCGAGGCGACCACACCCGGTTCGGGGGTACGGGTGTCGGTGACGGGCGCGAACACGACCTATACCGGCGCCTGCCCGGTTCCCGCGGGCCGGGCCCCGTCGTTCACCGCGACCTTCACCGCGTCCGAGCCGACGCTGATCTCCTACCGCTGGGTGTCCGGCGACGGCTCCGTGGTGGATCCGCACTGGCGGACCCTGTCGATCGGGGACAAGACCGCCCCGACGGGACGCGACACCGTGAGCCTGACGACCTACACGAAGACCGGCACCCTGACGACCGGTATGGCCGTGGAACTCCAGAGCCCCGCCGCCTTCACCTCCAACCCGGTCCCCTTCTCCATCACCTGCACCCGCTGAGCCCCGCACGGGCCCGGCCGAGGCGGCGGTCGGGGCCGTCAGGGAGCCTGGCAGCCTGGCCCTCGTCCCCGATGCCCTGGTGGACCACGGCGCGCTGCTCGGTGACCAGCTGCCGCAGTCGCGCCCGGGCGGTCTCCCCGGCCTCGGTGAGGTGCAGGAGCTGTCTGTCGTCGGTCGTGAGCCAGCCGCGGTGGAGCAGTTGGTCCACGACCCGGGCGATCTCGTGCGGTCCTTCGGCGAGAGGGGTCAGCTGGGCGACCACTTCCGCGCGGCCGGGCGCGGGCAGTGCGCTGTTGCACCTGTGGGACAGCGGTGAACGCCTCGACACGGAGCAGGATCTGGCGCGGCGTCTGAAGGACCGGGTGCACCGCGCGCTGGCCGGGGAGTTCCTGAGCCGGGAGACGCTGGAGTGGTTCATCGCGGCGTTCGCGATGGACGGCGCCGACGCGATGGCGCTGCGCGCGCTGTGGTCGGGGACGGCGAGGCCGGTCCCGGCCGCGGACCCGGGTGGTCCGGTGACCCATACCCTGCGGCTGCCGCAGTACCTTCCGGTCCGGCAGCGCCACCGCACCGTCTCGGTGTTCGAGCGGCACGTCATCGGCCGTGACGGCGCTCCGGAACGCCACCGCACCACGCGCGCGGTGATGGCGTGCGAGGACGGCGTGCGCTCGTTCCCGTGCCGGCTGCCGCCGGGCGCGGTCGACGTCGTGGTGCTGCGCGGCGCCCGCGTCGGCGCCCGCCGGGAGTTCCCGGGCAGCACGCCGGTCGTCGAGCTCGTCTTCCCGGCCCCGCTGGAGGCGGGCCGGATCGTCTCGCTGGAGTACGAGGTCGTCTACGCCCCGCTCCGGGAGCGGGTGACCGAGTACCGCAGGGTCGCGCACGCCCGGGCCGACAACGTCGACCTGGTCGTCGAGTTCCCGCCGGCGCCGCGCCCGGCCCGCGTCTGGTGGGCGACCTGGGACCACCACCGCGACGGCACGCTCCTCGGCGAGACGCCGGTCGCCCTCGCCCCGGACGGCTCGGTGCACCGGTTCGTCCCGGCGCTGGAACACGCGGCCGCCGGCTTCCGCTGGACCTGGTGACCCGGTACCGGGGTGGGCCGTTCCGGTGGTCCCGTGGGCGGGTTCGCCGCCGGAGCGCGAGGGGTACGGCGGCCTTCCCGGGTACGGAGACAACCTGAGGGTGCCGTGCGGCCCCGCCGCTGCCACCGCCCCCGATCCCGGCCCGCCGGGAAGCTACGGAGACCGATGTCCCCGACCGACGCCCCCGAAGCCACTGCCGCGGCCCTGGTGCGCCGCCCCCAGCTGTGGCTGGTCCCCACCGTCCTGACGGGGCTGCTCGCCCTGCTGCTGTCGCTGCTCTACATGGGCGGCATCGTCAACCCCAACGCGGAACTGCGCGACCTGCCCATCGCCCTGGTCAACGAGGACCGGGGCGCGCCGCCGACGGGGCAGCGGCAGAACCTGGGTGCGCAGATCACCGCCGCCATCGCCTCGGACCCCGCGAGCGGCAAGGCGGACTGGCGCGAGCTGAGCCTCGCCCGGGCCCAGGACCAGCTCGACTCGGGCGAGGTCTACGGAGCTCTGGTGGTCCCGGCCGGCTTCACGGAGTCCGTCACGGCGCTCCCCACGTCCGGCGCCACGAAGCGGCCGACCATCACGGTGCTCACCAACCCCGGCAAGGGCAGCCTCGGGTCCTCGCTGGCGAGCCAGATCACGACGCGGGCCGCCCACGGCGCGTCCCGCTCCGTCGGCGAGCAGCTCACGGCCGCGGCCGGCGGCGGGGCGAGCGCCACCGCGAAGCTGCTGCTGGCCGACCCGGTCGAGGTCGTCACACAGGTCGGTCACCCGATCGGCGCGCACAGCGGCCTCGGTCTGACGGCCTTCTACTACACCCTGCTGCTGGTGCTGGCCGGGTTCATGGGCGGCAACGTCATCAGCAACGGTGTCGACACCGCCCTCGGTTACGCCGACAACGAGATCGGCCCCTGGCACACCCGCCGTCCGACGGTGCCGATCGACCGCACCCAGACGCTGCTCCTCAAGATGCTGATGACCGCGGGCATCACGCTGGTCAGCGTGTCCCTGGTGATGCTGGCCTGCATCGGCATCCTGGGGATGGACGCCTCCCACCTGCCCCTGCTGTGGATCTACTCCTACTGCGCGGCCCTCGCCGTCGGCCTGGGCGTACAGGCCATCAACGCCGCCTTCGGCGGGATCGGCCAGCTCGTGTCGATGTTCGTGTTCATCGTGCTGGGTCTGCCGTCGTCGGGTGCGACCGTCCCGCTGCAGGCGGTCCCCGGCTTCTACCGTTTCCTCTCCCACTTCGAACCGATGCGTCAGCTCAGCGACGGCGTGCGCGCGATCCTCTACTTCGATGCCCGCGGCGACGCGGGACTCACCCGCTCCTGGATCATGATCGCGGTCGGTACGGTGCTGGCCCTGCTGTTCGGATTCGCCATGACCGCCTACTACGACCGCAAGGGGCTCAAGCGGCTCACGCCCCAGCCCGCCTGACGGGTCGGGCGGGCCTGCCGTCGACGTACGTGGCGACGACCTCGATGGCTCCGATCCGCGAGGGGTCGACCCGCCTCGGGTCGTCGCCCAGTACGGCCAGGTCGGCGCGCCGGCCCGGGGCGAGGGTGCCCGCGCTGTCGTCCCAGTGGGAGGCGTGGGCGCCCGCGACGGTGTAGGCGTGCAGGGCCTCGTCCACGGTGATGCCCTCGTCGGGGCCGATGAGGGCGCCGGAGGCGGAGGCCCGTTCCACCATGAACTGGACGGCCCGCAGCGGTGATCCGTCGGTGACGGGGCGGTCGGAGCTGCCGACCAGGGTGACCCCGTGGTCCAGGAAGCCCCGGCCCCGGTACATCCAGGGGGCCCGGTCCGGGCCCAGCACGGCCGCGTAGTCGTCGCCGAAGGAGCGCAGGAAGTGCGGCTGGACCACCGCGCTCACGCCGAGGCGGGCGAAGCGCGGCAGCTGGTCGGGGCGGACCAGCCCGGCGTGTTCGATGCGGTGCCGGGCGGTGGGCCGGGGCCGCAGCCGCTGGGCCCGTTCGATGGCGTCCAGGGCCAGGTCGGCGGCGCGGTCCCCGATGGCGTGCACGGCGAGCTGCCAGCCGGCCAGGTGGCCGTCGACGATGGTGTCGGCGATCCGCTCGGGGCTGTCCTGGAACTCCCCCGTGTGGTCGGTCCCTTCGTAGGGGCGGGTGAGTGCGGCGGTACGGGCCATCATGCCGCCGTCGGTGTAGACCTTGAGCGCGCCGAGGGAGAGCCAGTCGTCGCCGAAGCCGGTGCGCAGGCCGAGGCCGAGGGCGCGGGGGATCCCGTCCGAGGGGTGCGCGGACACCGGTCGCAGGGTGTCGGCGGCCGCCATGAGCTGGACCCGCAGCGGCAGCCGCCCCTGATCGCGCAGGAGTTGGTAGGCGCCGAGCTCGACGGGGCTGTGGCCGAGGAGGCCGCCGCCGATGCCCGCCTCGGCGCAGGCGGTGACTCCTTCGGCGAGGCAGGTGCGGCCGGCGTGCTCGATGGCGTCGGCGATCTCCTCCTGCGAGTAGGGCAGGCGCAGCCGGCGGGCGGTGGTCATGGCGCTCTCGGCGAGGAAGCCCTCGCCGTGGGCGAGTTCGCCGGGGAGCAGGTCGAGGACGGTGGTGTTGACGACGCAGCCGTGTCCCGAGTCGTGCAGCATGAACACCTTGCGGCCGTCGCTGACCTTGTCCAGTTCGGCGGCGGTGAGGTGCCGGCCGAGGGCCCGCTGGTCGTAGCCCCCGATGTCCACCCACGCGCCGCGCGGTTTCCGGGCGACGGCTTCCGCGACGACGGCGAGCACGTCCTCGACGCGTTCGCAGGGCGCCACGCTGGGGGTGGTCGCCTTGAGTCCGGTCCAGGCCAGGTGCACGTGGGAGTCGATGAATCCGGGCAGCACGGTGGCGCCCTGGAGGTCGACGACCTCGCGGGCGGGAAGTGCGGTGACGGCCTCGTCCAGGCCGACGATCCGGCCGTGCCAGATGCCCAGGTCGTGGGCGACGGGGTGGGCGGGGTCCATGGTCAGGAAGGTGGCGTTCGTCAGCCTGGTGCAGAGCATGGGTGCTGGTCCTCAGGGGGTGGGCGCCGTACGGGTGGCCGGTAGCGGTACGCGGCCGTGGGCGTGGGCGTGGGCGACGATGGACCGGAGGATCTCGCCGACCCTGACGGCTGTGTTCGACAGCAGGGAGGACGTGATGCCGTGCGTGTGCTCCGTCCCTCCCTGGAGGTAGATGCCGCAGCGCAGTTCGGGCTCGCTCTCGACACGGTAGTCGCGTGCCACGCGGACGCGGCCGAGGCCGTCGCGCCGGCAGTACTTCTCGACGTCCCCGAGCAGTCCGAGGCCGTCCGCCGAGCGGTATCCGGTCGCGTAGACCAGCGCGTCGGCCGCCAGGGCCTCCTTCTCCCCGGTGACCAGCGACTCGACGGTGACGCGCACGTGGTCGGGGGTCTCGGTGACGTCCGCGAGGCGTGACACCTTCAGGAAGCGCAGCCGCTCGGTGCCGAGGACCTTCTCCTGGTACTCCTGCCGGTAGAGGTCGTCGATGAGGTCGATGTCCACCACGGAGTAGTTGGTGTTGGCGTGGTATTCGATCAGCTTGCGCTTGATCTCCTCGGGGGCGGTGAAGTACTCGTCGACCGCCGAGGGGTCGAAGATCCGGTTGGCGAAGCCGCTGTCGTCGGCGGGGCTGTAGCCGTAGCGGGAGAAGACGGCGCACACCTCGGCCCGGGGGAAGGTGCGGTGCAGGAAGGCCACGTTCTCGGCGGCGCTCTGGCCGGCGCCGACGACGACGAACCGGGTGGGGTCCGCGCCTCCCAGCGCGGCCACCCGCGTGAGGAGTTCCGAGGTGTGCCAGATCCGTTCGGTGCGGTCCACGCCTTCGGGCATCTGCGGCCGCAGGCCGGTGCCGATCACCACGTTGCGCGCCCGGTGGACCACGAACTCGGAGCCGGAGCGGGCGGTCACGTCCACGTACTCGATCGCCCCGTCGCGCAGGACGGGGCGTACGGCGACGACCTCCGACCCGTAGGAGACCATGTCGTCGACCTTGGCCGCGGCCCACTCGAAGTAGTCGTGGAACTCGACGCGCAGCGGGAACAGGCTCTTGTGGTTGACGAAGTCGATCAGGCGGCCCCGGCTCTGGAGGTAGCAGAGGAAGCTGTACTCGCTCGCCGGATTGCGCAGTGTCACCAGGTCCTTGAGGAAGGACACCTGCATCGTGGCGTCGTCGATGAGCATGCCGCGGTGCCAGCCGAAGCGGGGCTGCTGCTCGAAGAAGTGGGCGGTGACGGCCTCCTGCGGTCCGACGCCGGCGTTGTGCTCGCTGAGCGCGATCGCCATGGCCACGTTCGAGGGGCCGAAGCCGATGCCGATGAGGTCGTGGATCAGTGGCGCATCATCGGACAGATCCTGTGACATGTCACTCCCAAATCGTGCGGGGGGGGCAGCCGATCACCATGGGTGGGGGAACCGGGGGCTGGGCACGCCGAAGGGGCCTAGCCCGAGGCGAACTTAGGGAAGGCTAACCTGACACCATGGTGCTGTCGATGGGCAAATCAGATCGAGCCTTCATCGACTTGAGGCCGAACTCTCTTCAAATGAGGGGATGTTGCACAGTTAGGTAAGGCTTGCTTTACTCGTTTTGAAATCTGTCGCCGCTCCAAGGAGGAACCCCATGCGGGTCGTCATGTTCGGCTATCAGACGTGGGGGCACCGCACCCTGCAGGCTCTGCTGGAGTCCGAACACGATGTCGTTCTGGTCGTGACGCACCCGAAGAGCGAGCACGCGTACGAGAAGATCTGGAGCGACTCGGTCGCCGACCTCGCCGACGACCACGGCGTCCCGGTGCTCATCCGCAACCGCCCCGACGACGAGGAGCTGTTCACCCGGCTGAAGGAGGCGGAACCGGACATCATCGTCGCGAACAACTGGCGCACCTGGATCCCGCCGCGCATCTTCAACCTGCCCCGCCACGGCACCCTCAACGTGCACGACTCCCTCCTGCCGAAGTACGCCGGCTTCTCACCGCTGATCTGGGCGCTGATCAACAACGAGCCCGAAGTGGGCGTCACCGCCCACCTGATGAACGACGAGCTCGACGCGGGCGACATCGTGGTCCAGCGCGCCGTACCGGTCGGCCCGACGGACACCGCCACCGACCTGTTCCACAAGACGGTCGACCTGATCGCGCCCGTCACCGTGGGCGCCCTGGGCCGGATCGCCGCCGGCGAGACCGACTTCACCCGCCAGGACCGGTCGCAGGCCAGCTTCTTCCACAAGCGGTCGGCCGAGGACATCCGCATCGACTGGAACTGGCCGGCCGAGGACCTCCAGCGACTGGTCCGCGCCCAGTCGGCCCCCTATCCGGCCGCCTTCACCTTCCACCGCGGCAAGCGTCTGGAAGTGCTGGCCGCCGTCGTCTCCGAGGGGCGCTACGGGGGCACGCCCGGCCGTGTGTTCTACCGCGAGGGCGAAGGCGTGGTGATCGTGGCCGGGGCCGACGCCCGCACCGGCCGCAACCACGGCCTCGCCATCACCCGGGTACGGACCGAGGAGGGCGAAGAGATGCCCGCCACCGACTACTTCACCTCCATGGGCGGGTACCTGACCAGCCGCTGAGCCACGGCGCCGCCCGGGTGCCGGGGCAGCCCCGGCACCCGGGCGGCGACCTGGCCGGCGTCCGCGCACCATGATCAATACCGGTAAGGTGATGCGTGAAGCGTGAAGTCCCTTATGCCTTCCACCGGTTCACGCCACACCTCACACACCGAAGCGACGCACACCTGTGAACGAGACAGACCGAGCACCCATCGAGGACACCCGCTTCGGCGCGATCACCGTCCGCCAGGACGGCCAGGACCTGATCGAGGTCCAGGGCGAGGCGATCCCCCGCGTGATCCTGGAGCGCGACCCGGCGACCGAGGCGGACCCGCAGATCGCCATCGGCACCCGCGACCCGGCGCACCTCACCCTGCGGATCAACGGCGCGACGATCGGACTGCTGCCGGGGAAGGGCCGCCTGAGCAGGAACTCGTACCGGGTGGACGTCACGTACGAGGGGGCGGACTACTGCCTGGTCCCGGACTCCGTGCCCAGCAGCCGACTGACCCGCGACGGCGTGCACCTGGGCGACTTCTCCTCGGACGGCGACGAGACGGTCATCGCCGAATGGCGCGAGGACCTCGAGATCCGGCCGGCGGACGCGGCGATCGGGTACACCCTGGCCTCGGCGTTCGGCACGGGCGCCCAGCCCATGTGGATGATGGTCGTCGACGGAGTGACCAGCGCGCTCCCCTGAGGATCGCGCGCGGGCAGGGTCGTTCAGCGCGGCACCACCCAGCCCGGCACCCAGGTCCCGGCGGCGGCGTGGCCGGCCGCAGCGGCGGCCAGGTGGGCGCGGAGGGTCACCAGGGCCGGGTGGGGGTTGTCCCGGTGCCACAGGAGCGAGTGCGGGTAGACGGGCGTCGGGTCGGTCACCGGGATGCGGCGCAGGCCGTGGCCGGCGGGCCAGATGAGGCGCGTGTGCTCGCCCATGAACGTGGCCAGGGCCGGGGTGTCGGCAATGGTGTCCAGGAGCGCGTCGGAGCCGAAGTTGGGTCCGGTGGCCTCGATGGTGAGGCCGAACTCGGCGACGAGGTCGTCGTAGTAGGCGCCCCACTCGGTACCGGGGACGATGCCGGGCATCCAGATCCGGTGCCCGGCGAGCTGGGCGACGGTCACCGACCGGGCGCCCGCCAGCGCGTGGGCGGGGCCGGTCAGGAGCTGGAGCGGCTCGTCGAGCACCCGGACGGACTCGATGTCCTCGGGCAGGGGCCGGCCGGGCGCGGCGACGGCCCGCAGCGACGCGTCGATCGCACCGGACCGGATCGCGGCGAGGGCCGTCTCGATCTCGAGCAGCATCACCACGTCGAGGTCGATCTCCGGGTGGGCGCGGTGGAAGCCCCGCATCAGACCCGCCTGGGCGCCGCGCGAAGCGATCACGTCGACGCGCAGCGGACGGCGGCCGGGCCGCACGGACGTGACCGCGCGCTCGGCGGCGCGCAGCAGCTCCCGCGCGTGGGGCAGGAACGCCTGCCCGTCGATCGTGGGCTCGGCGCCCCGGGGCGCGCGGGTGAACAGCCGCACACCCAGGCTGCGCTCCAGTGCGGCGATGCGTTTGGAGACGGCCTGCTGGGTGATCGACAGGTCGTCGGCGGCCTTCTGGAACTGGCCCGCTTCCGTGACGGCGACGAAGGTGCGTACTGCTTCGAGATCCACGTCGATCCACCTTAGTGAACAACGGGTGGTTGTGGGCAGCCGGTCATGTGGTTGTTTGACCTGCTGCTGCGCTGCCCGGTTGGCTCTCCCGGGTCAACGTCGGTTTGTACGGGTGGGAGCGCTGAGCAGGGTGGGCAGGAGACCGCTGGGCCGACGGTTCGGCCGGCTGTGGACGGCGTACGCGGTGAGCGCCTACGGGTCCGGGCTGGGGTTCGGCGCGTTGCCGCTGATCGCCGTGCTGGCGTTGCACGCCGGTCCCGCCGAGGTGGCCGCACTGTCCGCGGTGGGGCCCGCGGTCGGCGCGCTGATCGCGGTGCCGCTCGCGCCGTGGGTGGAGTTCCGGCGCAAGCGCCCGGTCATGATCGCAATGGACCTGACGCGGTTCGCGGCCATGGCGACCATCCCGGTCGCCCACTTCCTCGGGTGGCTGGGTCTCGTCCAGCTGCTCGTGGTCTCGGCCGTGGTCGCGGCGGCCAGGATCGCCTCCGGCGCGGCCGGCGGCGCCTACCTCAAGGCCCTCGTCCGGCCGGACGACCTGCTCGTGGCCAACGCGCGGTTCGAGTCCACGAACTGGAGCTCCATCGCGGTCGGGCCGCCGCTGGGCGGGGCGGCGATCGGCCTGTCGGGGCCGGTGACCACCGTGGTGGCCGACGCGCTCAGCTACCTGTTCTCCGCGCTGTGCCTCGCCACGATCCGCGACCGGGAGGAGGCTCCGCGCCCTCCCGGGCGGACGACGGTCCGCTCGGGCGCGCTGCTCGACGGCTGGCGGCACATCATGGGGCATCCCGTGCTGCGGGGGCTCTACCTCAACAACATGCTCGTCTCCGGTCTGATCATGGCCACCGAACCGCTGCTGGCCGTGCTGATGCTGCGCCGGCTCGGTTTCCCGCCCTGGCAGTACGCCCTCGCCTTCGCCGCCCCGTGCGTCGGCGGGCTCATCGGCTCACGGCTGGCCCGCGGTGTCGTGGCCCGCCACGGCCGGCACCGGGTCCTTCGGACCGCCGGCACCCTGCGCGCCGTCTGGTTGATCGGCCTGGTCCTCGTCCGGCCCGGCGCGGTCGGCCTGCTCGTCGTGATGGCGGTCCAGCTGGCGATCATCGTCAACATGAGCCTGTACACCCCGGTGCTCGCCACCTACCGGCTCGAACACACCCCCACGCATCTCGTCGCCCGTACCCTGTCGGCCTGGTCGATCGGCCAGCAGGCGTCCACCGCCGTCCTCACCGCGCTCACCGGTCTGCTCGCCGGCGCCACCGGCCCGCGCACCGCGCTCACGGTCGCGGGACTCCTCGTCCTGGCTTCCCCGCTCCTGCTTCCCGGGGCCGCCCGTACCACCACGGTGGACCGGACGACCTAGGTCCAACCGCGTATGGCGGGGGCGGGTGGGGGTTGCGAGACTGCCGGGATGGAAGAGCTTCCCGCGTCGCGCGTCGACGCGTACCTGCGGCGGATCGGGGCGGAGCGGCCCGGGTCGGCGAGTGCGGCCGCCCTGCGCGATCTGCACCTGCGGCACCTGCGGACCGTCCCCTTCGAGAGCCTGTCCATCCACCTGGGACAGGAGATCGTGCTGGAAGGGGCGGCACTGCTCGACAAGCTGCTGCACGGCGGCCGCGGCGGATTCTGTTACGAGCTGAACGGCGCGTTCGCGCTGCTGCTGCACTCCCTGGGCTACCGCGTGGAGCTGCTGCAGGCCCGGGTGCACTCGGCGGACGGCGGGCAGGGCGTGCCCTACGACCATCTGGCGCTGCGCGTGGAGTGTGAGGACGGCCGCCCCTGGCTGGCGGACGTGGGCTTCGGCGACCACAGCCACTTCCCGCTGGCCCTCGACGAGCACGGCGATCAGGCCGACCCGGGCGGGGTGTTCCGGATCGTGCCCGCCGGCGGCCCGGAGGGGGACCTCGACGTCCTGCGGGACGGTGTGCCCCGGTACCGGATGGAGACGCGGCCCCGGGTCCTGTCCGACTTCGTGACCGGTGCGTGGTGGCACAGCACCTCGCCCGCGTCGGGTTTCACCCGCAAGCCGGTCTGCTCGCTGCTGACGGAGAGCGGCCGGACCACCCTCAGCGACCGCGTGCTGACGGTCACGGCCGACGGGGAACGGACCGAGCGGACCCTGGCCGACGACGCCGAGGTCCTGGCCGCGTACCGCACCCGCTTCGGCATCGACCTGCCCCGTGTCCCGGTCCCTCTCCATCCCCGCCCCTGAGGCCGGGCCCGGGCGGCGCGCGGCGCGTGGGGCGTCAGCTGCGTTCGAAGCCGTGCGAGCGGCCGACGACGGCGAAGCCGCGACGCTCGTACCAGTGGCGCGGCCAGTCCATCGCATCGGCGGTCAGGAAGCGGAAGTCGCTGCCGTGGTCGGCGGCCAGGCGCAGGGCGCCCGCCAGGACGGCGTCGGCGTAGCCCCGTCCGAGGTGGGCCTCCGCGGTGATCAGGTCCTCGATCTGGGCCGTGCCGGTCGCCCGGTCGACGTAGAGGTCGGCCCATGAGGCGACCTCGCCCGCCTCGGTTCGGGCGCCGATGAAGCTGACGACGTCCGCCCCGCGCCGGCGGGCCTCGCGCCGGTCGACGAGCTGGCGCAGGACCTCGTCGTCGGCGTCCGGGAGGAATCCCCGCCAGCGCCGGGTCAGCGGCCCGCGCAACGCGTCGAGGTCCACCTCGCGGGCGGGTCCGGCGTCCGGCACCGGGCCCGTGTGGAGCATGACGAGGTAGGTGGAGTGGGTGTATCCGGCCCGGATCAGCGGCCCCGCGCAGGCCCGCCCGGTGTCGTCGTCGAGTACGGAGATCAGCCGGTGCGGCAGATGTCCCAGGGCTTCCTCCGCGAGGGCGGGCAGTGCCTCGGGGTCGACGGCCGCGTCGATGACGACCTGGTTGTTCGCATAGGACTGGGCGAACGTGTCGTCGTGGACGGCGAATCCGCCGGGCAGGGCCGTCGTGCGCTCGGCCTGGCGGCGGGCGAAGTCCGAGAGGAAGGTGTGGACGCGCTGGAGTGCTGGGCTCGGCATGGGCCGAGCCTACGCAGCCGGGGACCGTGGACGCCTTCGTATTACCCGGCGTGCGGCGGGCCTCACAGGCGCAGGACGACCAGCGCGGTGTCGTCGGTGATGCCGCCCGCGGGGATGAGACCGGCCAGCAGGGCGTCGGCGAGGGCGTCCGGTTCGGCGGTGCGGTGTCGTACGAGGGCGTCGGCGAGCCGGCCGAGGCCCACGTCGATGTCCTCGCGGCGGCGTTCGATGAGCCCGTCGGTGTAGAGGACGAGGGTGGAGCCCTCGGTGAAGGCGAGCCGGTCCTCGGGGCGGGGCGCGTGTTCGGGCCGGGCGCCGAGCGGGGGGTCTGTGGCCCGGTCGAGGAAAGTGACCGTGCCGTCGGGGTGGCAGAGCAGGGGCGGGGGATGGCCGGCGCTGCTGTAGGTGAGGGTGCGGCTGTCCCAGTCGATGAAGACGGACACGGCGGTGGTGGACTCGGCGCCGTCGATGGAGCGGGCGTACAGGCCGAGGACCTCCAGGGCCTGGGCCGGGCCCTCGGCGACGTGGGAGGCGGCCGACAGGGCGCTGCGCAGCTGGCCCATGACGCCGGCCGCCCCGAGTCCGTGGCCGACGACGTCGCCGACGGCCACGGCGGTGCGACCGGGCTGGTCGACGAGGTCGTACCAGTCGCCGCACACGTTCAGGGTCATGGTGGCGGGCCGGTAGCGGACGGCGGCCCGGTGGTGGCCGAGCGGGCGCGGCGCGGGCAGCAGGGCCTCCTGGAGGTGGAGGGCCACCTCGCGCTCGTGGGCGTGGGCCCGGCGCAGGCGTTCGTTGACCTCCTGGAGCTCCAGGCCACGGGTGTAGATCTCAGCCTCCAGCACCTGGGCGTGGTCGCCGCCGCCGCGGGCGCCGGCCCGGATGAGCTCGGTGACCTCTTCCACACGGTGCAGGAGCAGTGCCACGGTGCCGTCGGGGGCGAGGACGGGCACGTTGACGGGGCTCCAGTAGCGCTCGTGCCAGACCCCGGACCCGTCGGGGTATTCGACGTCGTAGCGCTGGACGGCCATGCTGTCGGACTCCCCGGTGGCCGCCACGCGTTCCAGGGAGGCGCGCAGGTTGCGCACGCCGTTCGCCGCCGGATCGTTGGGGTTGTCGGGGAAGACGTCGAAGAGGTAGCGGTCGATGAGCTGCTCGCGGGTGCGGCCGGACGTCTCCAGGAACGAGTCGTTGACGTCCAGGTACACGAGGTCGGGGGTCAGCAGCGCGACCGCGCCCGGAAGGGCGTGGAACACGGCGTGATAGTCGATCCCGGATCCGTCCACAGCCACCTGTTCGCGCGCCACCACCGGTCATGAGGTCGTTCCCACCATAGGTGCGACCCCTCGGGGCGGGCCCGCCGTCGGCCCGGCGTTGAGCCGTTCGGCTCAACGCCGGGCCGGCGCGGGGCGGCTCAGGGGGCGATGGGCAGCTGTCGCTTGTGCTCGGTGAGGCGGTAGCGGGTGACGATGGCCGCGAAGGCGGTCCCCGCGACGGGCTTGCCCTCCAGGAGGTCGTCGATGTCGTCGTAGGTGACGCCGAGCGCGTCCTCGTCGGGCTTGCCCGGGTCGAGGGTCTCGAGGTCCGCGGTCGGGGTCTTGTGCACCAGCTCGGCGGGGGCGCCGAGCTCCTGCGCGAGGGCGCGTACCCGGCGCTTGGTGAGGCCGGTGAGCGGGACGACGTCCGCCGCGCCGTCGCCGAACTTGGTGAAGAAGCCGGAGACCGCCTCGGCCGCGTGGTCGGTGCCGACCACCAGGCCCTCGTGCGCGCCCGCCACCGCGTACTGGGCGATCATGCGCTGCCGGGCCTTGATGTTGCCGTGCACGAAGTCCTGGTGGTGCGCGTCGCGGAAGACCGTGCCGCCGGCCAGCGCCGCTTCCAGGGCGGCGTCGCTCGCGGACTTCACGTCCACGGTCAGGACCCGGTCGGCCCGGATGAAGTCCAGCGCCAGCTGCGCGTCCTTCTCGTCGGCCTGGGTGCCGTAGGGCAGTCGCATCGCGAAGAACGTCGCCTCGTGCCCGGCGGCGCGCACCCGCTCGACGGCGAGCTGGCACAGTCGGCCCGCGGTCGTGGAGTCCACGCCGCCGCTGATGCCCAGGACCAGTGCGCGCAGGCCCGTGGAGGTCAGCCGCTCGGCGAGGAAGGCCACTCGGCGCTCGATCTCCTGCCGGACGTCGAAGGACGCGCTCACCTGGAGATCGCGGGCGATCTCCTGCTGCAGGGATATGGACGCCAGGTCGGTCACGGTTGCTCCTCGCTCGGGCCCGTGCGCGGGTCGGCACGCGCCGCCCGGCCGGGGTCACAGTCACGTGTACGGGACGGAAGCACTCTAGAGGAAGGGCAGGAGGCCGTGGCCCGACGGCCCCGGGGCCGCGGCCGGACCGGGGCCGCTCCGCCCCGGCCGGGTGGTGTCACAGGCCCGTGCGACGATGCGAGGCATGATCGTCTCGCTCGACGCCCTGCTGCCCGCCTCCCGTCCGCACGCCTCGACCACGTACGCCGACTGGGTCGCCGCCCATGATCCGGGTGCGGCCGGGGCCGCGCGGGACCTGAACGAGAACATGTACACCGAGCTCGGCCGGTCCCAGGGGAAGCCCGGCCGGTTCGTCGACACGATGACGGCGTGGGCGCGGCGGCTGCCACCGGCCCACCTGCCCTGGTTCTGGGACACGGTGGGCCATCGCCTGATCGGGTACGGGAGCCGGCCCGGGGGCCGGGCCTACGCGGCGGCGCGCGCGGCCGAGGCCGAGCACGGGCTGCCGGTGGATCCCGGCTACCGCCGGGCCAACGCCCTGCTGTTCGCGGCGGGCGGAGCCATGCCGGCCAAGGAGTTCGGAGCCCATCAGCGCTTCCTCGTCGAGACGCTCGACCCGGCGGCCGCGCACACGGCCCTGGAGGCCTTCCTGACGGCGTGGGCGGGCTCGCGGGCGGACCTGCCGGCGGATCTGGTGCGCCGGGTGCGGGCGTCGGCCAGGGCGGCCGGGCACGGTGACGCCGAGGCCGCGCGGATGGTGGGCGCGATCCTGTCCGTCACCCGCGGGAAATCGGTGCCCGAGGCGCTGCTGGCGGCCGCGGAGGACGTCCTGACGGCCCATCCGCCGGCGGACGCCGTCCTGGCCGGACTCGTCGAGGTCTTTCCGGACGGGGTCACCGACGGCGGGGCCTGGCTTCGGATGCTGATCGGCTGCGGCGCGACGGAGGCGATGGCGGCCGGGCGGGTGGTGCCGGAGGGCGGGCCGGCGCACTGGGTCGGCCGGTTCGTGCGCATGTACCAATACGCGCTGTCCGGCGGCGGGGTGTCCCGGCAGCCGTTGCCGGCGGAGTTCCTCGACGTGATCGGCCGGCTGGGGCCGCGGCTTCGGACGGCGGGCACCCCGGTCGAGGTGCACACCACCCGGTACCACTACCAGGGCTTCGACGCGGACGTGCTGGACGCCTGCCTGGCGGCCGGGGCCGTGGTGGTCGACCCGGGCGCGGAGGTCCGGATGCGGTTCTGGGGGGAACGGTCCCGGCGGGACCTCGTCGCCCTGGCCGCGGACCCGGTGTTCGGACCCCGGCTGGAGGGGACGGTCCATGCCGACCTGCTCCCCGACCACTGGGCCGCGCGGGGACGTCGCACCGGGTCCGCGGTGACGCTGCTGCCGGGCAACGAGGGCATCGCCCAGGAGGTGGCCGGGCGGGTCGGCAAGCTCGTCGCCGCGGTCGGGGGCGGCGGCATGGCGGGAGCCGAGGAGGCCGCGGCCGAGCTGGAGACCCTGCTGGACCGGCCGACGGTGACGGCTCTCGGCGGGATCGTCGACGCCCTCGGCGGAGCGGACGTGGCGGACACCCTGCGGCGCTCGCTGGCGGCGGGGCTGCCGGAGGAACTGGCCTGGCCGGCCCTGGAGTCGGTGTACGCGGGGTTCTCGGAGTCCGTCCGGGCGGGCACACCGGAGGGGGCGGCCGACGGTGCGCTGCCGGGCGTGGCGGGGGTGACCTGCACCTGGCCGGTGCTGACGGTGTTCGGGCGGGACCGGGCGGTCGCCGTCGCCCCGGACGGGGAGCGGGGCTCCTGCCGGTTCACGGTTCCCGAGGACGCGACCCTGTTCGCCGTGCACTACGTGGGCGGCTCCTTCCTGGTGAGCTGGACCCTCGAGCCGAACCCGTACTTCTGCGACACGGCCGTCTGGGCCGACCGCCCCGAGGAGCCGTTCGCGCCCGCGGAGCTGGGCGGGATGGTGCCGTTCGGCGGCAGCCTGGACGGGGCCTACGGCTTCCAGTTCGAGTCCGCCGACGGGGGCGGGCGCCACAGCGGCCTGCGCGTGCTGCGTCCGGGCGGCACCGAGGGCATCGACAGCGAGGAGCTGCTGATCGGCGACGGCTCGCGGATCTGGACCAACGCCATCTACGGGCGGAAGCCG
Source organism: Streptomyces sp. NC-S4 (assembly GCF_054353315.1). Classification (NCBI taxonomy): domain Bacteria; kingdom Bacillati; phylum Actinomycetota; class Actinomycetes; order Kitasatosporales; family Streptomycetaceae; genus Streptomyces; species Streptomyces sp. NC-S4. Next base: position 454,098 of record NZ_CM135937.1, read on the forward strand.
TGGGAGGTGGTGGACCCGGTCACCGGGGAGCGGCGGGGAACCGTGGCACTGCCGGACTTCCCCGGGCGGTCCCCGGGCACCGATCCCGCCGCGGAGCCGTCCGAGGCGGGGATGAGCCTGTGCTCCGAGGCACTGCAGCTGGCACCGCTGCCCGCCGGACTGTCCGGCTCCCCGCTGGGCAGCCGGGACGGGCTGGTCGGGACCCGGGTGCTGTTCCGTACCCGGCACCGCGACCACGCGCCCGACCACTATCTGGTGGAGAGCGTGGACGGGCGCACGGCGCGCTTCGACATCGACCGGCCGGGTCAGGAGCCTTGGGGGCTGTGGGCCGCGCCGGAGGGTGCGGTGGAGGACGTGGTCCTGGCCGAGGCGCAGACCCCTACGGGCGTGCGCGCGTACACCGCCGACGGCTCCTTGCTGTGGGAGCTGGACGGGCACCGCTCCCCCAAGCACCCGCGGGTGCGGCCGGCCCGGCAGGCCACCGTGTCGGGGGGCGTGGCCCTGCCGCCCGCCTTCTGGTACCTGCTGCGCACGCGTGACGCGGCCGGGTCGCGCGCGCTGCGGAAGGTGGGACCGCGGACGGCTCGGACGCTGCTGGCGGCCGCCCTCACCGGCGAGGAGGCGCTGCGTACCGCCGTGGCCCGGGAGTTGCCGGAGGTCACCGACCCGGTACTGGCCGGGGCGGTCGTGGCGGTGGCCGGGCGGGCGGCCCGGGTGGAGGAGCGGCGGCTGGCCCTGCACCGGCGCGTGTCCCTGCTCGCCGAGGCCCCGCCGGTCGTGCTGCGCCGGTCCGCGCGGGACACCGAGCTGCTGCCCGCGCTGTTCGGCCTGGTCTCGTACGACGGGGCCGACGCGCACCGGCGGACCCCGGACGTGGCTCTGCCGGCGACGCTCGGCGCGCTGGCCGCCGACGGTGCCTGCCTGGCCGGAACCATAGTCGAGGAGGTGCGGCGGCTGTCGCCACCGGCACCGCCGCACGACTGGTCGCAGTTGCTGGGCTCGATCGACGCCGTGGCGTGGCGGGCGGCGGTGGCACCGACCCCGGACGCGGACCGGGCCGCCCTGCTCGCGCTGCTCGACACCTGGGCCGAGCAGCCGTTCGCCCGGGCGGGCAGCGGGTGGTGGGTGGGCCGGACGACCGGCCCCGCGGACCTGGACGGGCTGCGGGCGGGCGGGACGGCCGTGGCGTCCGCCGCGGTACGGGGCGGCGGGTCGGCGTGCTGGTTCGTGGCGCCCGCCACCGGGGAGCCGGAGGGCGACCCGGTGCCGGCGGCGCTCGCACAGGCCGAACCGGTCCGGGTGCGGCGCGACGACGCCGCCCGGCTGCGGGCCCTGGTGGCGGCGGTCGAGGCGCACGGGCCGGTCCCGGTGCCCGAGTCGGCGGCGGCGCGCTTCGCGGAACTGACCGGTGTCCGGCGGGCCGTGGCCCGGCTCGTGGTGGCCGGTCTGGTCGGGCGGGCCGACCGGGACGAGGACCGTGCCCTGGTGTGCCGGGCCCCGTACCGGGCGACCGCGATGACGGCCGGGGCGTACGAGGAACTGCGCGCGCGGCTCGGGGGCGCCGGGCAGCGGGCCGTCCTGGCCGCGGCCCTGCCCGAGGACCCGGCCGAGCTGTGGCGGCCGGGCGGGGTCGACGCGGCCGTGGAGCGGATGGCCGGAGTGTGGCGGGAGCTGCTCGGGGCGCTGCCCGCCGTGCACGACGGCGCGGCGGACGCGCTGGAGAGCGACCTGGGCCTGGGCGAGGTGTGGGCCCGGCGGCTGGCGGGTGGCTGGGAGGCCGCCACGGACACTCCCGGGAACCCGGCCGTGGAGGCGGCCGTGGACGCGGCCGGCTGGGAGCTGGCGGCGACCCCGTACGGCATCGGCGTGGAGGTCCGGGCCGTGCCCCCGGCCGGGCCCGGACTGCCGTACCGCACCCGGGTCGGCCTCGACCTCCTCGGGATGGCGAGCGCGCTGGTGTGGGCCTGGACGGACCGGCCCGTCGGGGATCCGGCGGTGGCCGGAGCACTGGACGTGTACGAGCGGCTGCGGGCCGAACTGGCGCGTCCGGAGCTGCTGCTGGCGCTGTCCGGCGGCCGGGTCCAGGACACCTCGGCGCGGATCGCGGAGCGGTTCGGGCCCGGGCTGCTGCCGGTGGCGATGGACGACCGGAAGGAGGACGGCCCGGCTCCGGTGACCGCGTACGACTCCGGCCCCCTGGTGGTGTGCGCGCCCGGCGGCGCCTCGTTCCTGCGGCCCGCGGCGGTCGCCGACCCCGAGGTGTGGCGGCGGGTGCGCGAGGTCACCGACCTCGCGGAGGAGCTGGACCGGACGGCGCCGCTGCTGGCGGGGGGCGGGCTGGAGCGGATGATGCTCCGCGCCCGCTCCGGACCGGTGCCGGCCGGTGCGTACGAGGCGGATCCGCGCCGGTCCTGCCCGGAGCTGGTCACGCTGGTGGCGGGTGAGCTCGGCGTCAGCGCGGCCGCGGCGGCGCTGTATCTGCAGGTGGCGGCACTGGCCGCCCCCACGGACCGCAACGTCCGACGGTGGAACGGCTGGTCCGCCAAGCGGCACAAGGAGGTCCAGGCGGAACTCCTCGCCACCGGCGCGGTCGTCCAGGCCAAGCGGGCGCGGGCGGGCCGGACCGTGTTCCTGCCCGGGGAATGGACCGAACTGAAGGCCCCGAACCTGCCCCTGGAGACGGTGAAGCTGGCGGCCCACCAGGTGCGCCCGCTGTGGAGCAACGCGGTCCGGGCCCCCTTCGGCCGGGTGCTGCCGACGGAACCCCTCCACGAGATGTTCGCGCGGGCCTGGGAGCGGAGGTCCTCCGACCACTAGGAAGTGGGTCCGGAACCCGGACGGAAATGGGGTGCGCGCGGGTTCCGGCGTTGGCAGGCTGCCACGGTGAATCATGAACAGATCTCCAGGATCGCCCACACCGACCACCCCATAAAGGCCCCGCTCGGCGACGAATCGGTACGCCGGCTGCTCGAACACGGCGCACCGCGCGACGGCGAGCGGGTGCTCGACCTGGGGTGCGGAACCGCGGAGTGGCTTCTGCGCGCCCTGACCACGCACCCCGCCCTGCACGCCGAGGGCGTGGACACCTCGGAGGAGTCGGTGGAGCAGGCCCGCCGGTCGGCGAGCCTGCTCGGCGTCGGGGAACGTCTCGTCGTGCACCGGCGGAAGGCCGCGGACTTCGTCTCCGACCGGCCTTTCGACCTGGTGCTCAGCGTCGGGGCCACCCACGCCTTCGGCGGCCTCCTGCCGACCCTCGCGGCGGCCCGGGAGCACCTGGCTCCCGGCGGCCGCGTGCTGCTCGGGGAGAGCTTCTGGGACCGCGCTCCGTCGCCTGAGGCCGTCGAGATCTTCGGCGAGCTGCACGACCTGGCGACCACCGTGGACCTCGTCGTCGCCGACGGGTGGGCTCCCGTGCACGGGCATGTCAGCACGCGCGAGGAACTGGACGCGTACGAGTGGTCCTGCCTGGGCTCGCTGGCCTCGTGGGCCCTCGACCACCCGGACGATCCGGACGCCGCCGAGGTCCTGCGGACGGCCACCGCCCGGCGTACGGAATGGCTGCGCGGCTACCGGGACGGCTTCGGCTTCCTCACCCTGGTCCTGCGTCCGGTCTCCGGCTAGGAACAACGGTCCGGCCGGCCGTGCGACCGCCGTCCGGCCGGACCTCCGCCACCGGTGCCGGTCTCTACGCGAGGCCGTCGGCGACCAGGCCGGCGAGGACCGCCTGCCCCAGGGCCTGCACGGCGGACTGCGGGCGGACCATCACGGTGAACTCCTTGATGCGGCCCGCCTCGTCGAAGTGGAGCAGGTCGATCCCGTGGATCTCCCGGCCGTCCACCGCGGCCCGGAAGAGCAGGACCTCCGCCGGGGCCTGCGCGCCGTCGGCGCTGGTCTCGGCCGCTCCCTCGAAGTCGCCCACGTAGCGGAAGTCCTCGAAGACGCGCAGCAGGACCCCGAAGAGCCCCAGGACCATGGGCCGGCCCTCGAAGGGCGTGAACTTCACCGGGCTGTAGAGCCGGACGTCCTCGGTGAACAGGTCCTCCAGCGCGGTGAGATCCCGCTTCTCCACGGCGGCGCGGAAGCGTTCGGCAGTCTCCATGACCCCTCCTGGTACTCAAGAATCTGACTAGTCACTTTCATGAGTATGATGCAGGGGTCGGCGAGGAAGGGGAAGGGGTGACCGCGATGGCCTTGCGACATGCCGTACTGGCGGCTCTGCTGGACGGCGAGTTCAGCGGCTACGAGCTGGCGAAGTCCTTCGACATCGGCGTCTCGAACTTCTGGCACGCGCTGCCCCAGCAGCTGTACGCCGAGCTGGCCAAGCTGGAGAAGGAAGGGCTGGTCGAGGGACGCGAGGTGGTCCAGGAGACCCGGCCCAACAAGCGCCTCTTCCAGGTCACCGAGGCCGGCCGCACCGAGCTGGAGGAGTTCGCCGCGGCCCCGCTGAAGTCCTCCGTCATCCGTGACGACCTCCTCGTCAAGGTCCAGACCGCCGACCGGATCGGCATCGAAGCGGTGATCGCGCAGCTCGAGGCGCGCGCGCTCGCCGCCGACGCCAAGATCGAGCTCCTCGGCAGGGTGCTGCGCAAGATGCGCGGCGACATGGACGAGGAGGAGTTCCTGCTCCACGGCGAGCGGATCGGCGGGTACCTGACCGGCCTGCGCGGCCTCGCCTTCGAGCAGGGACACCGCGACTGGTGCCGCCGGAGCGCGGCGATCCTGAAGGAGAGGTCGGCCCGTGCCGAACGGTGAGTACCTGCGCTACGTCGCCCTCGGCGACAGTCAGACCGAAGGCCTCGGCGACGGGGACGACACCGTGGGCCTGCGCGGCTTCGCCGACCGGTTCGCCGAACACCTCACCGCCGTCAACCCCGGTCTCCGGTACGCCAACCTGGCCGTGCGGGGGCGTCTCGCCGGGCAGGTCCGCGCCGAACAGCTGGGCCCCGCCCTGGCCCTGCGCCCCGACCTGGCCACCGTCGTCGCCGGGGTCAACGACATCCTCCGGCCGCGGTTCGACGCCGCGGAGGTCGCCGGGCACCTGGAGGAGATGTTCGCAGCGCTCACGTCCACCGGGGCCCGCGTGGCGACGGTGACCTTCCCCGACCTCAGCGTGCTCGTGCCCCTCGCCCGACCCGTCGCCCCGCGCATCGCCGACCTCAACGACCGCATCCGCGCCGCGGCCGCCCGCCACGGGGTCGCCGTCGCCGAGACCGCCCGGCCGGTCGCCGTGACCGACCCGCGGATGTGGACCACGGACCGCCTCCACGCCAGCCCCGTCGGGCACGAACGGATCGCCGCGGCCCTCGCCCACGCCGTCGGCCTGCCCGGCAGCGACGACACCTGGACGCACCCGCTGCCACCGCTGCCGACCGCCCCGGGCGCCTCGACCGTGACGGCCGAACTGCGCTGGGCGGCCGCCTTCCTCGGCCCCTGGCTGGGCCGCCGCCTGCGCGGCCGCTCCTCCGGCGACGGCCGCACCGCGAAGCGCCCCGCACTGCTGCCGCTGACCGCCGCCGTCGACTAGGTTCTGTCTCTTTGGTCAGTGGCGGGTCCAGATGAGGATGCTGGCGAGGTGGAGTGCGGCCTGGTAGGCGATGGCGAGTTTGTCGGTTCGGGTGGCCAGGCCGCGCCACTGCTTGAGGCGGTTGATGCAGCGTTCGACGGTGTTCCGCTGCTTGTAGGCCTCGGGGTCGAAGCCGGGCGGGCGGCCGCCGTGACGGCCTCGCCGTCGGCGGTGGCCGATCTGGTCGGACGGCTGCGGGATGACCGCGCGGATTCCCCGGCGTCGCAGATGGGCCCGGATGGCGCGTGAGGAGTATGCGCGGTCGGCCAGGACAGCGCTGGGCCTGGTCCGGGGCCTGCCCGGGCCGGTGCGGGGCACGCGGATGCGGTTCATCACCGCTTCGAAGGCCGGTGCGTCACCGGCCTGGCCTGCGGTGACGGTGAAGGCCAGGGGCCGGGCCCGGCCGTCGGCCGCCAGGTGGATCTTGGTGCTCAGGCCTCCGCGGGAGCGTCCGAGTGCGTGATCGGCCGGCTCCCGGCGTCGCGCCTCCCCCTTTTGAGTGCTCCGGCGGCATGCTGGTGGGTCCGGACGACGGTCGAATCGACCGAGACGGTCCAGTCGATGTCGTCGGCGGCGTCCGCCGCGGCCAGGACGGAAGCCAGGATCCGTTCCCAGGTGCCATCGACGGCCCACCTGATCAGCCGTTTGTGGGCGGTCTGGAACGGACCGAGCTCGTCGGGAAGGTCCCGCCAAGGCGAGTTGGTGCGGTACTTCCAGGCGATGGCGCCTCAAGAGTGCGGCGGTGGTCGGCCCATCGCCTGCCACGGACCGGATCGGCCGGCATCAGCGGCTCGATCCGGTCCCACATCGCATCGGTGATCACTAATCGGACGGACACATCCGATCAACTGACCAACCGATCAAAGAGACACGCGCTAGGCGAAGGCCTCAGGCTGGAAGCGCCAGGCGGAAGAGCCCATGCGCTACATCGACCCGCCACGCCAGGTGGGCGGGGGTTGCCGGACCTTATGGAGGCCGTCGTGGTCCGCCTATCTGGACTTTCGTCTACTCCGCGAAGACTGTCCCCCGATCGCGGTGGAGATCGACCGCGAGGACTTCGGCACCGCCGTGGACAAGCTCCGCGACGAGGCATTGCGTGGGCGTCCCGCACTGTGGATCCGCTGGCACGGAGCGCTGCGCGCTGAACTCCCGGCTGGCGTCGCCCGCCTGCGCCTGCCGACGCGCGCGACCCGCTCCCCCATCCGGTACACCCTGGCCCCCCTCGGCGACACGGCAGCGATCACCTGTGGCGAGCCTGTGTCCGCAGAGGCCCTCGATGACGCACGCATCAGGGACCGGCAGCGGATCGCGGAGGAGAAGCGCACCGCCGAACGCCGACTGTCCTACCCGCCTGTGATCCGCTGCTGAGGCGCGGCACAAGGATGGAAGAATCGGCTGGCCTTAGGTGATCCGCGAGTCCGGACTGGGAACGGCCTAGTACTGCAACGGTCTTTGCCGTGACGGTTGGGCAGGTGGGTCGTTGGGCTGGTCATGGGTGGGGAACGCGTTCAGGCCCGGTCGTGGGCTGGTGAACTGAAGGCTCTGCATGAGCGGTTTGTGCACCGCTTCTCCAGGTCGGAGCCGCGTGAGACGGCCCTTGCCCATATGCGGGGCCTGATCGCTCCGCTGGAGCGGAAGAACGGCTGGACGCTGGCGGAGGAGGCCGGGCATGCGGGTCCGGACAGGGTCCAGCGGCTGCTGAACCGGATCGACTGGGACGCGGACGAGGTTCTCAACGACGTGCGGGAGTACGTCGTTGAGAACCTCGGCGATCCGGATGCGGTGCTGATCGTGGACGACACCGGGTTCCTGAAGAAGGGCGACCGGTCGGCCGGTGTCCAGCGGCAGTACTCCGGCACGGCCGGCCGGACGGAGAACTGCCAGGTCGGAGTCTTTCTGGCCTATGCGTCCTGTCGCGGTCGCACCCTGATCGACCGGCGTCTCTACGTGTCGGCGTCCTGGACCGAGGACCGGGACCGGTGCCGGCGGGCCGGCATCGACGACACGGTCGTCTTCGAGACCAAGGTCGCAACAGCCAGGGCGATGGTCCGACGGGCCATCGCGGAGAAGATCCCGTTCGGGTGGGTGACCGCGGACGCCGGCTACGGCTTCTCCAAGAGCTGGCGCTCGGAGCTGGAGCGGGCTGACGTCTTCCATGTCATGGCCACCACCCGGCACGACACCGTCGTCACCCGCTGGGCCATGGACCATCCCGTCCATGACCTGTTTCCCGGGCTGCCGCGGCAGAAGTGGAAGCGCCGCTCCTGCGGCGACGGCGCCCACGGACCCCGCGTCTTCGACTGGGCCCGAGTCGAGGTCCGCCCCTGGCACCGAGACGACCGCCGTCACTGGGTGATCGCCCGCCGCAGCGTCCGCAGGCCTGAGGAGATCTCCTACTACATCGCTTACTGCCCCGCGGAAACCACCCTCGACCAGCTGATCCACGTCGCCGGCAGCCGGTGGGCAGTCGAGGAGTGCTTCCAGACCGCGAAGCAGGAGTGCGGCCTGGACGACTACCAGGTCCGCCGCTACCCCGGCTGGCACCGACACATGACTCTCGCCCTGGCCGCCCACGCCTGCCTCACCGTTCTGCGGGCCCGCGAACTGGACGCCGGCAAAGCAGAAACGGATCCTCCGGCCTCGTCCCCCTCAGTCTGCCCGAGCTCCGACGTCTGATCACCCGACTCACACACCGGCAGGCCACCCCCGTCGAGCATGTCCTGCACTGGTCCCACTGGCGACGCCGCCGACAGTTTCAGGCCCGACTCAGCCACTACAAACAACGCGGCCACCTGCCACCCGAAACTGCCCAACCATCAGAGCAAAGACCGTTGCAGTACTAGGGCCTGTGTGGTGTCGTGATCAATATTGCGGTTTCGTGCCCACCTGAAAGCGGAATCCGGTAGGACGCTGTGTGTGACGCGTAGGCAACTCACCGACGAGCAGTGGACGTTCATCGAGCCGTACTTACCGATCGGCGAGTACGGCCCCTACCCCGAGAGGCTGCGGGATCAGTTCGAGGGCGTGATCTGGCGCTTCCGCTCCGGCGCCCAGTGGCGGGAGATGCCCTCCGAGTTCGGTCCCTGGCCGACGGTCTACGGTCGCTTCCGGGTCTGGAGGGACGCCGGCGTCTTCGAAACCCTGCTGGAGGGACTGATCGCGGAAGCCGCGAAGCGGGGTGAGGTGGACTTGTCGCTGGTCAGCGTGGACTCCACCACCGTGCGGGCCCACCACGACACCGCCGGGATGCACCTCGACTCCGACACTCTGGCCGCCCTGGAGAAGGCCGCCGACGAGGCGGACAAGGCCCGGCAAAAGGGGGCGACCCGAAGGAACAAGACGGGCGGGCCGCCGCAGGCGACCCGGAACGGGAAGAACGACGACGAATCCGGCGTCGGCGCAAGCTCCGGCTGAAAGCCGCCCTGCTCGGACGCTCCAGAGGCGGACAGACCAGCAAGATCCAATGCGCCGACGACCGCAAGTGCCGCCCGCTGGCGTTGCTCCTGACCGAGGGGCAGGCCGCCGACAGCCCGCAGTTCACCCGGGTTTCCCTTGGCCGCCCCGTCACAGGCGGCGATGATTCGGTCGTTCATACAGCGATCATGCCAGGACGACGGCCCCGCCCCCGACCACGGCCTGCGCGGCCGGCCCCCGGACAGGCCGGGGGGCCGGCCGCGGCCGGAGGTCAGCCGGTCCGGAACTTCGCGCCGCCCAGGGTGTACCAGGAACTGAACGGCTTGCCGTCGGCGCTGTAGGCGTGGGAGAGGACGCCGTCGGTGCCGATGGCGAAGACTTCGGCGGCGTTGAGGCCGGACTCGTAGACGGCGGACGGGGTGCCGGTGAACTTCCAGGCGGTGTTCAGGGACTCCCAGCCCTGCCAGGGGCCGGCGTTGAGGTTGTAGTTGTGGTTGAGGACGCCGTCGGTGCCGATGCCGAACAGCTCGACGGCGTTGGTGGTGGCGTTGTACGCGGCGGTGGGGCTGCCGTTGAACCGGAACGAGGGGCCGAGGGTGCTCCAGCCGTTCCACTTGGCGTCGTTGAACAGGTAGTTGTGGGAGACGACGCCGTCGGTGCCGGTGGCGAAGACCTCGGTGACCTTGTTCACCGGGTTGTAGACCGCGCTCGGGTCGGAGGCGAAGCGGAAGCTGCCGTCGAGGACGTCCCAGGTGGTCCACGGCTTGCCGTCGGTGGAGTAGCTGTGGGAGACGACGCCGTTGGTGCCGGTGGCGAAGACCTCGGCCGTCCGGGTGTCCGGGTTGTAGACGGCGGACGGGGTGCCGGTGAACTTCCAGGCGGTGTTCAGGGACTCCCAGCCCTGCCAGGGGCCGGCGTTGAGGTTGTAGTTGTGGTTGAGGACGCCGTCGGTGCCGATGCCGAACAGCTCGATGGCGTTGGTGGTCGCGTTGTACACGGCCTTCGGGCTGCTGTTGAAGCGGTAGTCGGAGCCGAGGACGTCCCACCCGCTCCAGGAGGCGGCACCGTTGAAGTGGTAGTTGTGGGAGACGATGCCGTCGGTGCCGGTGGCGAAGACCTCGGTGACCTTGTTGACCGGGTTGTAGACCGCGGTGGGGCTGCCGGTGAAGCGGAAGGAGTTGTCCAGCGACTCCCAGGGCGTCCAGCCCGGGCCGCCCTTGGTGTTGTAGGAGTGGACCATGATCCCGTCGGTGTTGACCGCGAAGGCCTCGGCGGTCGCCGTGTCGGGGTTGTACAGCGTTGCGGCCGTCGGTCCCGAAGCGGCGGGGGCCGGGGTCGGTGCCGGGACGCCGAGCGCGGCGACGATGCGCTGGCCGTCGGCCGCCTGCTGTCCGTAGCGGTCGGGGTACGCCGACCGCTGGACGTTCTGGCACACGGTGCCGATGTCCTGGGACTGCCAGGACCCGCCCGGGTAGGTGCGCTGCATCGCGTTGATGAACGCCGTGGTGGACCAGGTGGGGTCCAGTCGCTGCTGGGTCGAGCCCCAGAAGTCCTGCTGCTGGAAGAGGCCGACGCTGGTGTGGTCCAGCACGTTGGGGTTGTTCTCCAGGGTGCTCTCGACGATGGCTGTGGTGACCGCGATGACGGCGGCCCGCTCCGGCAGGCCGAGGCCGCGGACGGTGGTGACGACGGCCCGGGCACAGGAGACGCGGTAGGCCGTCATGGCGTGCGCCAGGGAGCCGGTGAGCTGCTGGTTCAATTGCGCCGCGACGGCCGCGTCGGCGTCGGTGATCGTCCCGCAGGAACGATTCGGCAGCAGTGCGTAGGCCGGCCCGGTGGTGGCGGTGACCGTGCCGGTGGCTGCGACGGCGGTCAGGGCGAGCGTGGACAGGCTCAGACGAAGGCGACGGTTCACGGGATTCTGACTCCTGGTTGGACGTGGAAGGGTGGAACGGTCGGGCGTGGACGGGCCACGGAACAGGCGTGGCCGGAGGCGGGCGCGGCCGGAGGGAGGGACGAGCGGCGGCCCGGGCCCGGTCGGCGAGCCGACTCGAGCCGGGACCGCGGGTCGGTGGCGTGGTGCTCAGCCGGTCCGGAACTTCGCGCCGCCCAGGGTGTACCAGGGGCTGAAGGGATTGCCGTCGGCGCTGTAGGCGTGGGAGAGGACGCCGTCGGTGCCGATGGCGAAGACTTCGGCGGCGTTGAGGCCGGACTCGTAGACGGCGGACGGGGTGCCGGTGAACTTCCAGGCGGTGTTCAGGGACTCCCAGCCCTGCCAGGGACCGGCGTTGAGGTTGTAGTTGTGGTTGAGGACGCCGTCGGTGCCGATGCCGAACAGCTCGACGGCGTTGGTGGTGGCGTTGTACGCGGCGGTGGGGCTGCCGTTGAACCGGAACGAGGGGCCGAGGGTGCTCCAGCCGTTCCACTTGGCGTCGTTGAACAGGTAGTTGTGGGAGACGACGCCGTCGGTGCCGGTGGCGAAGACCTCGGTGACCTTGTTCACCGGGTTGTAGACCGCGGCGGGGTTCGACGCGAAGCGGAAGGTGTCGTCGAGGACGCTCCATCCGGTCCAGGGCTTGCCGTCGGTGGAGTAGTTGTGGGAGACGACGCCGTTGGTGCCGGTGGCGAAGACCTCGGCCGTCCGGGTGTCCGGGTTGTAGACGGCGGACGGGGTGCCGGTGAACTTCCAGGCGGTGTTCAGGGACTCCCAGTCCTGCCAGGGGCCGGCGTTGAGGTTGTAGGTGTGGTTGAGGACGCCGTCGGTGCCGATGCCGAACAGCTCGATGGCGTTGGTGGTTGCGTTGTACACGGCCGTCGGGCTGCCGCCGAACTTGAACGTGGGACCCAGGGTCTGCCACCCGCTCCAGGAGGCGGCACCGTTGAAGTGGTAGTTGTGGGAGACGATGCCGTCGGTGCCGGTGGCGAAGACCTCGGTGACCTTGTTGACCGGGTTGTAGACCGCGGTGGGGCTGCCGGTGAAGCGGAAGGAGTTGTCCAGCGACTCCCAGGGCGTCCAGCCCGGGCCGCCCTTGGTGTTGTAGGAGTGGATCATGATCCCGTCGGCGTTGATGCCGAACGCCTCCGCCGTCGCGGTGTCGGGGTTGTAGAGGGTGGCGGCCGAGGGCGCGGACGTCGACGGCGCCGGGGTCGGCTCGACCGGTACGGTCGCGTCGTCGACGACGCTGGTGTTGCGGACGGGGGTGTAGCCGTTGCCCTTGATGTAGTCCGGGAAGTACGGGTACGGGATCGTCCGGTGGTGCACGCCGGTGCCGCTGAACTCGTACCCGACGTAGGAGGTGTGGGCGGCGTCGGCCCAGCGGTCGAACAGCACGATGTGGCCGTCCCTGCCCGCCGCGTCGTTCAGCAGCGCGTCCCCTGCCCGGAGTTCGTTCTTGTCGATCCGCTGCGCCACCCCGGCCGGGATGAAGCGGGTGGTGTCCAGACCGGGCGTGCCCAGCTTCCAGGCCATCGAGGCGTAGCCGGAGCAGTCCCGCCGGTACCCGTTGTAGTAGCCGCTGCCGCTGTACACCAGGCCGAGCGACACCCAGGACTGGGCCCTCGCCAGCACCTCGGAGCGGCTGATCGCGGGCCCGGTCTGGGCCACCAGCGGAGCGGACGTGCCCTGCCCCGGGTTGACGGCGCGGACGCCGTCGCCCGACAGGGCGTGCACCGGCGCGGTGCCGAGGGCGAGCGAGACGAGCCCGGCCGCGAGCAGGGCCGAGGCGGCTCGGACGGTGGGTGTGGCGATGCGCATCAGCGTCTCCTGAGGAGGGTTCGTGGGCCGCCCCGGCGGTGCCCGCGGACACGGCGACGTGTCCCGTACGGGCCGCCCGGTGGCGGGTGAGGTCTACCGGGAGCGGCAGTCGGGTGCCGAACGGCTCGGCCCGGCCCCGTTCGCCGCCGGCTCAGCCTGGCCGGGCGACGGCACGGGCCGCCTCCGTGCCGACCACGGAAAGCCGGCGGGCGCGGCGGCCACGGATCAGTACGGATCACCACTGACCGTCAGGGATCCGTCCTGGTCAGCCCGGATCACCACGGATCACCACGGAGGAGAAACACGGACCACCGCGGAGCTGTGCCACCGATAATGAGTCCGTGTCCACACCATTGATATCGACGCGGGAAACCGACGTACTCGTCCTGCTCGGACAGCACCTCAGCAACGCGGAGATCGCCGTACGCCTGTCCATCTCGGTCCGCACGGTGGAGTCCCACGTCTCCTCCCTGTTGCGCAAGTTGGCCCAGCCCGACCGGCGGGCGCTCTCGCGCCACGCGCTGGGCCGGGAACCGGGCGCGTCCGACCGGCCTGCGCCAGGGCGGCTCCCGTCGGTCCTACGCCCGGATGGCCGGCCCGCGCCCGGGCGTCCGGTGGCCGAACGCCCGGGACCCTTACTGCCGGTGCCGTTGACGGCGTTTGTCGGGCGCGCGCGGGAACGCGCGGACCTGGCCGCCGCGATGACGGCGCATCGGCAGCTGACCGTCCTCGGCCCCGGCGGGGTGGGGAAGACCCGGCTGGCGCTGGAAGTGGCGGCGGACGTCGCCGGTGAGTTCCCCGACGGGGTGTGGTTCGTCGACCTGGTCCCGGTGACCGAGCCGGACCGGGTGGCGGCCGAGGTCGCGGCAACCCTCGGCGTCGCCGAGGAACCCGGCCGAGACGTCGACCTGGCACTGCTGGAGTCGCTGGCGGACCGGCGGGTCCTGCTGGTGCTGGACAACTGCGAACAGGTCCGGGACGGCGTGGCGCCCTTCCTCGAGCGGCTGCTGACGGCCTGTCCCGGGCTTCGGGTGCTGGCGACGAGCCGGTCCCGGCTGCTGGTTCCGTTCGAGCGGGTCTTCCCGGTGGCCCCGTTGTCCCGGGAGGGTGGCTGGGGATCCGACGCCGTCGCCCTCTTCACCGCCCGGGCGGGTGGGCTCGGGCTGCCGCCCGGTCCGGCCGAGCTCGACGGCGTCGTGGACATCTGCGAGCGGCTGGACGGCATGGCGCTGGCGATCGAGCTGGCGGCGGCGCGCTGGCCGACGCTGGGCCTGGACGGTCTCGGGGCGGGGCTGTCCGACCAGTTGCGGTTCCTGGCCGGCGGCCCGCGCGCGGACGACCGCCACCGGTCGGTACGGGCGGTGCTGGACTGGAGTCACGAACTGCTGGAGCCCGTCGACCGGGCGCTGCTGCGGCGGGTGTCGGTGTTCGTCCTGCCGTTCACGGCCGGGGCGGCGGTCGAGGTGGCGGGCTTCGCCCCGCTGGACCCGGTCGCCGTCGCCGACGGACTGGGCCGGCTCGCCGAGCAGAGCCTGCTCACCGCCGTCCCGTCCGCGCACGGCACCCGGTACCGGGCGCTGGAGACGATCCGCCAGTACGGTGCCGAACGGCTCGACGAGGCCGGTGAGTCGGCCGACGTGCGCTCCCGCCACCTGGGGTGGTGCCTGGACGGCGCGCACGAGCTGGTGCGGACGGCGGACGAGGACGGGCGGGCCGGGTTCGACGTGCTGGCGGACGAGCTGCGGTCCGCGCTGGCCTGGGCCGCCGGGCGGCCGGAGCGGCGCGCGGACGCCCGACGGCTCGCCCTGGCGCTCGCGGGGGCGGCATTCGAACGCAACCTGCTCGGCGAGTCCCAGCAGCGGTACGAGCAGGCCGCCGTCCTCGCCGCCGACGGGACCGACGCGGCCGAGGCCCTGCGCCGGGCGGCAGCCGTGGCCGGCTGCCGACGACTCGGCGACGAGATGTACCGCCTGCATCGCGCCGCCGCGGCCGCCGCGCTCGACGCGGGACACAGGGCCGCCGCCGGCCGCGACCTGGCCACTGCCGCCACGGTGGCGGTCCGCTTCGCCGGCGAGTTCGAACAGGCACCCCCCGCCGAGGTGGTGGACGCCCTGCTCGCCGAGGCCCGTTCGCTCTCCGACGACTCCCCGGCCGGAGGCGCGGCCCTCGCGCTGGCCGAGGTGGCCGTGCACGGTGACGCCTTCGGTACGGCCCCCGTCGGCCCGGCCGATTCCGGCGCGAGCGTCCCCCTGGCGGCTGCCTCCGTGACGAGCGCGTCAACGGCTGCCGTTCCCGCGCCGGACGTCGTCGCGCGCGCCGAACGCGCCGTCGCCCTCGCCCGGCGCGCGGGCGACCCGGTGGCGGAGTCCGCCGCGCTGGACGCCCTCGCCGGAGCCTGGAGCCGTGGCGGTGACGCCTTCGCCGCGGCGGCCGCGACCCGACGCCGGATCGACCTGCTGCGGACGCTGCCGCAGGCCCCGGCCGTCACGCACGAGCTGCTCGACGCCCTCGCCACGGGCATCGGGAACGGCTTCGGTGTGGGCGACCTGGAATGGGCCGGCCGGTGTGCCGGACAGCTCGCCGAGCATCGGCTGCTGGTCGAGGCAGGAGCGTGCGCGCGGTCCTGGCTGCTGGTCGCCGACGTGCTGGCCGGCCGGGTCGAGAAGGCCCTGGAGACCGGTGACCACCTGCTGGAGACCTGGGAACGGATCGGGTTCCAGCGGTCGTTCTCGCTCGGCCCGGCCGCCGCCGCGGTCGCCATGGTGCACGGTCTGCGAGGCGACCACGAGGCCCGGGCGACCTGGCTGGCCCTCGCCGGCCGGGCCGGCACACCGAAGCACAGTCACGGCTACGAGGCGGTGTTCGACGCCGTGGTGCTGCTCCACCACGGCCGGCCCGACGCGGCGCTGGGACGTCTGGCGGCGCGGCCGGGCGAGGCCGGCACGCCGGTCTCATCGTTCTGGCTGCACTGGTCCGTGGTGCTCCGGGCGGAGGCCTCGGTGCTCGCGGGGCGTCCGGGGGCCCGCGAGCAGTTGGACGCCGCACGGGTGGCTGTCGCCGGCAACGCGGCCGCCACCGCCCACGTGGACCGCGCCGAGGCCCTGGCGGACGGCGACCGGGAGCGGCTGCTCGCCGTCGTGGCCGCCTTCGAGGCGGCGGACTGCCCGTACCAGGCGGCGCTCACCCTGGTGCTGGCCGGGGGCGACCACACGGCCGCCGGCGAGCGGGCGCTCGCCGGACTGGGCTTCGCGCCGCCCGGCACGGATGGGCTTCGGCTCCCGTGATGTCACACGGTCGGGCGCGGGTGGGGCGCTCCGGTCGGCCCCCGGTCACCGACCACGGTCGGGGCCGCGTGCTGCGGCGGACCTGACCGGACCTGGTCGATCGGACCCTCGCTGCGGCGGCGGCTGCCGCGTGCGCGCCTGCGGCAGCCGCCGGGTCGGCACGTGCGGCGGGCTCGCGGCGGTGCAACGGCCCGGGTGTCGGCCCGCCCCCCGTGAACTGGGCCGGCCGCGGCCGGTCAGGGCACCAGGACGAGGCGGCCGCGCAGGCCGCCGGCCGCCAGGCGGTGGTGGGCGGCCGCCGCCCGGTCCAGCGGGAGGGTGTCCGCGACCCGGAGGGTCAGCTCCCCGCGCCCCGCCAGCGCCGACAGTCCGGCGAGCGCGGCGCCGTCGGCCGCCACCCAGACGTGGTCGACCCGGACGCCGCGCAGCCCGATCGGCGCCGCGCCCGCCGAGACCGCGACGAAGCAGCCCCGGTTGCGCACCGCGCCGAGCGCCGCGACCCCGAGCAGTGCGGCGTCCAGCGCCCCGTCCACACCGCCCGGCACCAGCGACCGCACCTCGGCGGCCAGGTCGGCGGCGCCGCGCGGCACGACCAGGTCCGCGCCCGCCGCGCGGACCGCCACCGCGACCACCCGCAGGCCGCGCCGCGCCGCCAACTGGCCGGCGAACCCCCCGACGCCGCCGGCCGCACCGGTGACCAGCAGGGTCGCCCCGGCCGGCAGGGCGAGCAGGTCCAGGGCCTGGAGGGCGGTCAGCCCGTTCAGCGGCAGGGTCGCCGCGGCCTCCGCGGACACCCCCGCCGGGGCCGGGGCGAGCGCCGAGGCGTCGAGCACCAGGGCGTCGGCGTAGGCGCCGAGCGGGACGTCCAGCCGGTCGCGGAGCCCGATCACCCGGTCGCCGGGCGCGAACCCGGACACCCCGGGGCCGAGGCGGTCGACGGTTCCGGCGGCGTCCCAGCCGATGCCGACCGTCTCGCGCGGCCCCATCAGCCCGGCCGCCGCGAGCGCTCCGGACCGGGTCACCGCGTCCACCAGGTTGACCCCGGCCGCCTCCACCCGCAGCCGCACCTGGCCCGGGCCGGGTTCCGGGTCGGGCACCTCGATCAGTTCCAGGACCTCCGGGCCACCGAACCGGCGGACGACCACGGCACGCATCATGCTCTCCTCCCTGGGGCCGGCCCCGTCCGGTTTCCGGCGGGGCTTGCGAACACCCGCCAACCTAGGGAGAGTTGCTCTCCAACAGGAAGTACGCACCTCGGAGTGCGTACCGCACGGTGAGGAGAGCCGATGGCGACCACGCCCGCCGCCCAGCGCCGCGCGGCCGAGCGGGCCGGCTTCGACGCGTACCTCGCGGAGTGCCCGGCCCGGCAATTGCTGGACCGGATCGGCGACAAGTGGGTCAGCCTGATCGTCAACGCGCTGGCCGACGGCCCGCAGTGGTACAGCGACCTGCGCCGCCGCCTCGCCGGGGTGAGCGAGAAGATGCTCACCCAGACCCTGCGGGCGCTGGAGCGGGACGGTCTGCTCACCCGGACGGTCACCGCGTCCGTCCCGGCCCGGGTGGACTACGCG
Source organism: Streptomyces sp. NC-S4 (assembly GCF_054353315.1). Classification (NCBI taxonomy): domain Bacteria; kingdom Bacillati; phylum Actinomycetota; class Actinomycetes; order Kitasatosporales; family Streptomycetaceae; genus Streptomyces; species Streptomyces sp. NC-S4. The sequence continues at coordinate 471,684 of NZ_CM135937.1, forward strand.
CTCACGCCGCTGGGCGCCGGACTGCTCCCGCTGCTGCGGGCGATCAAGGACTGGGCCGAGGAGAACATGCCCGAGGTGCTCGCCCACCGGGCGGCCCACGACGGCGCCGCGGCCGCTCGCTGAAGGCGCCGCAGGGCGGCCCGGTGGGGGAGCCGGTGCCGGTGCCTGTGCCGGGACGGGAACGGGTCCGGCGGCGGTTCCGCGGTCCTGCGCCTACTGCGGCGACATCGGGTCGATCTTCCGCAGCGGCTGCACGCCGGTCCGGCCCTCGGGGCCGCCGGAGGGCGAGCCGTCGAGTGCGCGGCCGGGTGCGTGGGCGAGGGCGAGGGCCTGGTCGACGCGGTCGGCGAGCGTGGGCCACGGGCGGCAGTCGACCACGGGGAGCGCGTGCCTACGGGCCTCGGCGGCGAGCCAGCGCGAGTACCGCGCGCTGACCTCGGCGCGGTCCGTCTGCGCACCGCTCCCCGGTTCGCGCGACGCGTAGTTGGCGGCGATGCGGACGGCGTCGCCCTCGTGCAGGAAGACGGCGCGGACGTCCCGGCCGGCGGCCCGGCCCAATGCGACCGCCCGGGCGCAGGCGGCCGGGGTGAGGTAGTCGCCCTCGAACACGGCCGGGACGGGAACGGTCAGCCGGTTGCGCACCACCCCGATCACGGCGGGCTCCAGCGCCTCGGCGGTGGCGATCTGCAGCGCCAGCACCCGCTCGGGCGGCGGGGTCCCCTCCGGTCGCTCCGGGGCGGCGGGCTCGTCGAAGTGGTGCAGGGCCGGGTGCTGTTCGGCCGTGGTGAGCTCCTGGACGGCGCCGACCACGTCGTCGAACTCCACGACGAACGCGCCGGTCGCGGCGGCGATCCGGGCGGCGGCCAGGCTCTTCCCGACACCCGAGGCGCCGCCGAGCAGTACGAGGTCCCAGCGTGGTTCCGGCATCCGGTGACACTATCGCGCGGGAACCGGCCGGATCACCCCGATTCCGCCCCGGCGTCGTCGTCACCCCGGATCGGTCCGATGTGGTCGAGGCGTTGCTGCCAGGTCGTCAGCAGGCGCTCCAGCGCCGACGCCTCCTCGGCGGTGAGCACGCCCAGCAGGCGGTGCTCGTTGCGCATGTGGGCGGTGAACGCCTCGTCGAACAGCCGCCGCCCGGCGTCGGTGAGGGCGACCACCCGGCCGCGCCCGTCCGCCTCGCTGCGGCGCCGTGTGACCAGGCCGGCCCGCTCCAGCCGGTCGACCCGCTTGGTCATGGCGCCGGTGGTGACCATGGTGTGGGCGGCCAGCTCACCGGGTGCCCGTTCGAACGGCGCTCCCGCGCGGCGCAGCGCGGCCAGGACGTCGAACTCGCCCTCGCCCAGCCCGTAGCGCCCGTAGACGAGGCAGAGCTCCTCGGTCAGGCGCCCGGCCAGCCGGTGCAGCCGTCCGATCACGGCCTGCGGTGAGACGCCGAGGTCCGGCCGCTCCCGGCGCCACTCGGCCTGGATGGCGGCGACGTGGTCGGTGGCCGGGGGGTGGTGCTCCGTGGGTGCCATGGTCCCATCCTAGCCCGATGTCTTCCATGGAAGGTATATTGTCTTCCATGGAAGCCAGTTTTCGGTGGGTGCTGCTGACCGCCGTCGCGCCGGTGGCATGGGGTGCCAACTACTTCGTCACCCGCGAGTTCCTCCCGGCGGACCGGCCGCTGTGGGGTGCCGCCCTGCGGGCCGTTCCCGCCGGCCTGCTCCTGCTGGCGCTGCGTCCGCACCGTCCCCGCGGGGCGTGGTGGTGGCGCTCGGCGGTCCTGGGGCTGCTCAACACGGCGGGGTTCTTCGTCCTGCTCTACATTGCCTCGCAGTCCCTGGCCACCAGCGTCGCCTCCACCGTGATGGCCGCCTCGCCGCTCGCGATGCTGCTCCTCGCCTGGGCGCTGACCGCCACCCGCCCCGCTCGGGCCCATCTGCTCGGCGCGCTGGTCGGCCTGGCCGGTGTCGGGCTGATGCTGCTGACGCGGGCCGAACCGGTGAGCCTGCCCGGACTCGCCGCCTCGGCGGCGGCGATGCTGGTCTCCTCGCTCGGCTACGTCCTGGCCGGCCGGTGGCGGGACGACGTGGACGTCCTCGCCACCACCGCCTGGCAGCTGACGGCCGGCGGGCTGGTCCTGCTGCCCCTGGCCGTGGCCTTCGAGGGCGCGCCAGAGGTGCCCAGCGGCCGGGAACTGCCGGCCTTCGGCTACGTCGCGGTGGTGGCGACCGCACTGGCCTTCGCCGCCTGGTTCGCGGGGCTGCGGCACCTGCCGCCCGGCACGGTGGGGCTGCTGGGGCTGCTCAACCCGCTGACCGGTGTCCTGCTCGGCACCACGGTCGCGGGAGAGAGCCTCGGCCCGCTCCAGTGGTCCGGGCTGGTCCTGGTCCTCGGGGGAGTCGCGCTCGGCCGCCCGGGACGCCCGGGGCGCCCGGGCGGGCCCGGTCGATCAGGCCGCGGTGACGGGGCCGGCCGGGGCGGGCGCCCGGTCCTGCTCGGGGTCTCCGGGCCGCGCCGGGGCGAGGAAGGACGGCGTCACCAGGGCGGTTGAGGCGTTCGGAGCATTCACGGCCGCGGTCCCGTTGCGGCCGGCCGGGCGCCGTTGGACGGTCGCCGCATGACGACCTCACGCGCACGCGGCGCCTCCCTGGCGGCCCCGGCCGCCCTCGCCCTCCTCCTCGCCCTCCTGCTCCTGGCCCCGGCCCCCTCGGCGGCCTCCGCCGCCCCGGCTCCCGTCCCGCCCGCCGGGCCCGCCGCAGGCACCCCACGACTGGCCGCCTGCAACGTGGCCGGGAGCCGTCAGCCGGGTGACACCCTGCTGCAGACGCGGGTCGAGGCCTCGGGGAGGTTCATCGGGCAGTACGCCGACTACACGATCACCAAGGTCGAGGTCGTGACGGTGCTGGGCACGCCCCTGTGCATGACCATCACCGACAGAGGCCCCGGCACCGACCGCGTCTCCCTGACCATGGAGCAACTGATCGACACGATCAGGATCTTCGCCAAGCGCAACTAGGCCTCCTCTTTGAGCCGCCCGTGCAGCGCCCGTGCAGCGATCGTGCACCCACCGTCGGCAGAGTCGACCCCGGGTTCCGCCGGCAGCAAGCCGCGGAGCAGGCTCTCTGGAGGATGGACATGAAGGTGTGGCGCAAGCGCGCAGTGACAGCGGGTGCGATGGCCATGGCTGTCATGGGAATGGTGTCCGGCACCGCGAACGCGGCCGGTTCGCTGCCGTGCGGCAGCGGGTACAGCTGTGACGGATACGACCCCAACACCGTCAGCTGGGACTCCGGCCCCGACACGGACCAGGCGGTGTCGGTCCGCGGGCTGGCCAGCGTGGGCCTGCGCTCCGGCAAGAAGAACGGCCAGTGGTACGCGTGGGCCAAGGGCACGACGCAGGCGAAGGCCGGCATCTGGATCGACCGCTCCACCGACGGCGGACGGACCTGGGACGGCATGCGCGGCTACATCCACCTCGAGGGCGGCGAGGGCAACTACACCGCGATGAACTACTGGCCCGACGGGACGCACATGCGGGCGTGCATCAACGTCGAGGGCACCGAGCTGAAGTGCACGGGCTGGGTCAGCTGATCCACGGTCCGGACGGGCCGGACGGGCACCCCGCCCGGCCCACCGCTCCTCGCCGCACGGCGCCGCGGGCGCCCGTTCAACGGCTCGTGCACGTCCTCGGCCCGCCCCTCGGACGCCGGGCGGGTACGGAGCGGGCCGGCTCCGGGTCCCGCAGGTGCCCGGCTCCCCCGTCCGCCACTTCGCGGGCGTAGTCCTGCACCAGTGCGTGCACCGCGTGGCTCCCGTCGCGCCCCGCCACGACGAACCCGGAGGCCGCCAGCCCCTCCAGTGCTGTCGCGCCCGCCTCGGGACCCCGCTCCAGGAGCTGCCCGGCCAGCGCCGGAGTCACTTCCTCCAGCCGCTTTCCGCCCAGCAGCGGGAGGAGCCGGGCGGCCAGGCGGCCACGGGTGTCCGAGGACCGTGCGAGGGCACGGTGGCCGGCGGCGAGGGACCTGCGCACGCTCAGGTCGTCGAACTCCAGCTCGTCCAGACGGCTCGTGCCCTGCGCCAGCGCGCCCGCCAGGTCCGCCAGCGACAGCGCGGGGTGCGCCGCGAGCCGGGCCCCGACCACCCTGAGGGCCAGGGGAAGGTGGCCGCACAGGGCTGCGACGCGGGCCGCCTCTGCGGCTTCCGCCGCCACGCGCCCGGCCCCGGCCAGCCTGCTCAGCAGTGCCACGGAATCCGTCGGGGGCAAGGGGCCGACCCGCACCAGGGTTAAGCCGTCGAGGCCGGCGAGCGGCGACCGGCTGGTGGCCAGTACCGCGCAGCCCGTCAGGGGCTCCAGCAGCGGCCGCAGTTGGGCGGCCCCGGCCACGTCGTCGAAGACGAACAGGACCCGCCGGCCGGTCACCGCGTGCCGGAGCCGGGCGGTGAGCCGGGACAGGTCCTGCGCGTCGGCGCCGGATCCCGGAGCGGGCTCGGGCTCCGGTCGGCCTCCGGGATCGCGCTCCGCTCCCAGGAGGCAGAGCGTCTGGCGCAGGACGCGGGCGGCCGACGGCCTGGCCGGGCTGCCGCCCCGCAGATCGAGGTGGATCCTGCCGTCGGGGAACCGTTCGCCCATCCGGTGCGCGACGAAGGCCGCCAGCGCGCTCTTGCCCACGCCGGGCATGCCGCTCACCGCCACGGCGCGAGCCCCGTTCCCCACGGGGCCCTCCAGCACCCGCTCCACCAGCCCCACCGCCTCGGCACGTCCGGTGAAGCGGGCCGGCAGGCGGGGTATTCCGGGGGCGGTTCCGTGACCCGTAGGGGCGGTGGCCGCCCGCCCGGGTGCGCGGTCCGGCGCCCGGCTGTGGGCCGGAGCCTGTACGAGGGTCTGGGAGCGGGGCCGGACCCCGTCCCGGCCGGCCGCCGCCCAGCCCCGGACACGGGCCGGGCCGGGAACTGCGGGGCGAGCGGGCGGTGGGCCGGGCGTCCCGTCGCGCCCGGACAGGAGCGCCCGGTACCGGTCCTGCACCTGTTGCCCCGGGGCGACGCCGAGCTGTTCGGCGAGGCGGCCGCGCAGGTGCTCGTAGACGAGCAGCGCCTCCGCCGGACGCCCGCACGCGTGCAGCGCCTCCATGAGCAGGCGGTGTGCGTGCTCACGCAGCGGGTACCGGGAAGTCAGCCCGCCCAGCCTGCCGGTGGCCTCCTGGGGACGTCCCAGTTCCAGCAGCAGTTCGGCGTACGTCTCCACCACCGTGGCCCGGAGCTCCTCCAGGCGCACCGCCTCCGCCGCCGTGCACGGATTGTCCTGGGTGCCGGAGAACGGGGCGCCCCGCCACATCGCGAGCCCGCGGGCGAGCAGCGCGGCCGCACCCGACGGGTCACCCTGCTCCCTTCGACAGCGTGACCGGTGCACCAGGTCCTCGAAGTCCAGCGCGTCGAGGGCCTGCCGGTCGAGGTCCAGTACGTATCCGCCGGACCTGGTGACGACCACCGCGTCGCCGTCCGCACCCCACTCCTTCTGGAACAACCGGCGCAGGCGCGAAACGCGCACCTGGACGGCGTTCACGGGGTCGGCCGTCGGGCTGCTCCCCCACACCCGGTCGATGAGGTGGTCGCTCGACACGAACGACCCCGCATGGGCGAGCAGTTCCCCGAGAAAGGCCAGGTCCTTGGCAGCGGTCGGTGTGGCGTCGCTCCCCTCCCGGCCGGTCACTGCAATGAGTCCCAACACGCTGATGTGCATCGTTCCCCCCGTTGGCGACACTGCGCTGTCGACACGTCCCACCCTCCACGGAGCCTCTAACCGCGCGATAACGGCCGGGCCGCGGGATACGATCATGCTCCGGGGGCTTACCGACCCCCTTGTCCACGACGGGGGTTGGGGCATGCGGTTCGGGCTGCTCGGCACGCTGACGGTGCACGACGAACAGGGCGTCGCGCGCACACCGCGTTCGCCCATGGCCCGCGCCCTGCTGGCGGCGCTGCTCCTGGAGCCCGACCGGGTCGTCTCCCTCGACCGTCTGGAAGCGCTCCTGTGGGAGGGGAGCCCACCGGCCCGTGCCCGGGCCTCCCTGCACAACCATCTTCTGCGGCTGCGCCGTTCGCTGCAGGACCCCGCGCGCATCAGGAGCGGGAACGGCGGGCTCCTCGCGCACGTCGCGGAGGAGGAGCTGGACCACGTCCGCTTCGTCCGGCACCTCGACGCGGCGCGGCGTGCCCGCAGCGGAGCCCACTGGCAGCGTGCGGCGCAGGAGACGGACGCGGCCCTCGCTCTGTGGCGGGGCGCCCCCCTCGCCGAGTTCCCGGCACTGGCCCACGAGGCCGCGGCCCGGATCGTCGCATGGCAGGAGGCCCGGCTGCAGGCCCTGGAGCTGCGCGGCGAGGCTGCCCTGCACCTCGGCACCCATGCGGATCTCCTTCCGGAACTCCTGCGCCTGTGCGCGGAGTTGCCGCTCCGTGAGACCTTCCACGCCCAGCTGGTGCAGGTGCTCCACCGCACCGGTCGGCGCGCCGAAGCGCTCGAGGTGTACCACCGGCTGCGCCGCACTCTCGTCGACGAGATGGGGGTCGATCCGGGTCCGGCCGTCCGTCTGGCCTACCAGCGGGCGCTCGACGACGACAGGGAGACCCCGCGGGAGAAGCGCACGGCATTGACCGATCTCCCCCGGGACGCGGCCTCGTTCACCGGCCGGGCGGTCGAACGGGACGCGCTGCTGGCCGCCGTGCGCGGGGCCGCGGAGACCGGCGCCGACGCGGTGGGCATCTACGCGGTGGACGGCATGCCGGGCAGCGGCAAGACGGCGTTCGCCGTGCACGTGGCGCACCGGCTGGGGGACGCGTACCCCGACGGCCAGATCTTCCTGCCGCTGCAGGCCCATACCCCCGGGACCCCGGCGGTCGATCCGAAGGACGCGCTGACCAGTCTGCTCCTCACCCTCGGGGAGAACCCGCGGGACATCCCCGACGACCTCGCAGCCCGGGCTGGACTCTGGCGCCGCCGACTGGCCGGGCGCCGCTTCCTCGTGCTCCTCGACGACGCGCACAGCAGCGCCCAGGTCGAACCTCTCCTCCCGGGCACGGCCGACTCCCTGGTGCTCGTCACGAGCCGGACCCGTCTGGAGGGCCTGCGGGACGCCGTTCCCGTCACCCTTGGCGTGCTCACTCCGGACGAGGCCGTACGGCTCGTGGTGGCCACGGCGGCGCGCTCCGACATCACGGCGGACGACCCCGCGGTCGCGGCGCTCGCGGCACTCTGCGGTTGTCTCCCGCTCGCCCTCCAGCTCGTGGCCGCCCGGCTGCGGCACCGCCCGGCATGGACCGCCGCGGACGTGGTGCAGGACCTCGGCGCCGCCCGCGGACGGCTCGACGCGCTCGTCTCCGAGAGCGCCTCCGTCGCCGCTGCCTTCGAGGTCTCCTACGAGGGACTTCCCCGGGCGGCGCAAGGACTCTTCCGCCGGCTGGGGCTGTTGATCGGGGACGACGTCGACGCCCATGGCGCCGCGGCACTTCACGGCGTACCGCCGGAACGGACCCGCGCCCTGCTCCGGGACCTGGAGAACCGGCACCTCCTGGAGGAGCGGGTGCGCGGTCGCTACCGGATGCACGACCTGGTGCGCGAGTACGCCCGCACACTGGCCGCCGCCGACGGTGCCCGCGAGTCGAAGGCCGCGCGGGAGCGCCTCCTGGACCACTACCTGCACACCGCCGTCGACGCGGACCGGCGCCTTGCCCGGTACGGCGAGGCCGAATCCGTGCCGCGGACGCAGCGCCCGGCTTCCGTCCCCGGCTTCCGTGACGGCGAGGAGGCGGCCGCCTGGCTGCGCACCGAGCAGGCGAACCTGGGCGCGGCCGTCGAGTACGCCGCCCGCCACGGGCATACCGTTCACGCGATCCACCTGCCTGCGGCAATGACCGAGCATCTCCGCAGGAGCGGTCACTGGAACGAGGCCCTGGGGCTGCAGCGGACGGCGCTGGACGTGGCAGTCGCGGCGGACGACGTCGCCGGTCAGGCCATGGCGCACCGCAACATCGCGACGGTCGAAAGCCTGCTGGGCAGGTACGGGCAGGCGGAGGCGGGGCTGCTGCGCGCCCTGGACCTCTTCCGGGCGGTCGGCGACCGTCATCGGGAGGGGATCGTGCTCCAGCACCTCGCCAAGGTCCAGCGCATCACGGGGAGGACGGGCGAGGCCGCGGACACCCTGCGGGAGGCACTGGACCGCTTCGTCGGCGTGGGGGACGGACGGGGACAGGCCGCGGTATGGGTGGACATGGGGCAGCTGCACCAGTTCACCGGCCAGTACCCGCAGGCGATCGCCGGGCTGGAGAAGGCGCTCGCGCTGCTCCGTCCCCTGGGGGAGGTCCTCGGGCAGGCCAACGCCCTCAGCACGCTGGGGAACGTCCACCGGGCGATGGGCCGGTACCCCGAGGCCGAAGCCCGGCACCGCGAATCGCTGGTCCTCTACCGGCGTCTCGGCAGCCTTCTGGGTCAGACGAACGCCCTCACCGACCTCGGCGACGTCCAGCGGCTGACCGGCGCGTACGACGAGGCGGAGACCGGGCTGCGCGAGGCGCTGCGATTGGCTCGCGCGGTCGGCAGCAGGATCGCGACGGCGGAGGCGCTGACCTACCTCGGTTTCATCCAGCTGCGCCGTGGCCGGCTCGCGGAGGCGGAGGCGGACCTCCGGGAGGCACTGGCCCTGTGCGAGGCCCTGGGAAGCGCCCTCGGGCTCGCCCACGTGAGGCAGCACCTGGCGGAGGTCGAGTGCGCCGCGGGAGCCCTCCCCGAGGCCCTCGGGGAGGCACTGACGAGCCTCGACCTCTTCCGTCGTGCGGAGAACCGCGAGGGTGAGACGGGCACGCTCAACGTCCTCGGCGCCGTCCAACTCGCCATGGGCTCCCCCGATGAGGCACTGGAGAGCCACCGGCGGGCGTTGGACCTGGCACGGGAGATCCGCGCGCCCTTCGGTGAGGCGCGCGCCCTGGAAGGCGTCGGTTCGGCCCTCGCCCGCCTGGGGCGCGCCGACGAGGGCCGGGAGTTCCTCGGCCGCGCGCTGGCGATCGACCAACGGCTCGGGGTTCCCGACGCGGCCCGCGTGCGCTCCGCCCTGGCGGGTGAGCCGGCTCGCCGCGGGGGCGGGGCGGACGAGTACGTCGCCCCCGCCGGGCAATTGCCGGGCCCGCAGGAGCCGTGAGCGCCCGCACCGAGGACCGGGGCGAGCCGCGCGGCGCTCGATACGCCGCCCGCGCGAGGGGCCACGGCGTGCGGGTGGCCGCGAGGGTCTCGCGCAGCCGCATGCAGCCGGCGTGTCCTGCCCGTCTTCGGGTAGGACACGCCCTCGGGCATCGCGGTCGTCTCCGCCTCGGGAACACGAACGGTTCGCCGGTTCGGCGCAGTCAGCGGACCAGGGCGTGCAGGTGCTGGTCGTGCCATCCGTCGGCGTGCAGCAGCGCGCCGCGCATGGTGGCTTCGAGGGAGTATCCGGCCTTGTCCGCCACGCGGCACGATGCCGGGTTCGCCACGGAGTGGCACAGCCGGAGACGGTGCAGGCCGAGGTCGTCCAGTGCCCAGCGGCTGACACGCTGTGTCGCCTCGACGGCGACGCCCCCGCCGCGGGCCGCGGGCAGCAGCCAGTAGACGATCTCGGCGCTGCCGCCCCGGAGGTCGACGTCGTTCCAGCCGATCAGGCCCGTGGCCGCACCGCCCGGCCGGGCGATGGCCCACATCGCCGCGCGTTCGGCCCGCCACCGCCGGTGCATGCGCTCGATCCGGCGGAGGGCCTCTTCCGGGGAATTCACCGACAGGAGGTTCCAGAGGCGAACGGCCGGGTCCTGGCCGGCCGCGTACAGGGCGTCGGCGTCGGCGTCGTCCGCGTGCCAGGGTCGCAGCTCCCACCCGCCGGGCAGTGCGAGTACGGGCTGCTCCGACCGGGCCATGCGACCTGCGGGAACCACGTGCGGTATCGGCGAGTTGGAGATCATCTCGGCATCCTGCCACGGCTCCCGCGGGTCACCGCCTGCGTGGCCACCATCGGGTGCGCCTGCGCGAGCCGCGCGGTCCGCGTTCGGGGCGTGCGGGTGGTGCCAGGGCGAAGACCACGGTGATGTGCGCGCCTCCCCGCGGGCCTTGCGCGATGCTCATCGTGCCGCCGGTGACGGCCGCGGCCCTGCGCGCGATGTCGAGGCCGAGCCCGGAGGAGCCGGTGCTGCTCCCCCGGGACAGGGCCCGGTCGGGTTCCGGGATGCCCGGCCCGGAGTCCTCCACCACCAGTTCCACGGCCTGGGCGGTACGGGCGACGCGGACCCCGAACGCGGTGCCGGCCGGCGTGTGGCTGAAGACGTTGCCGATGAGCGCGTCCACCACGGCGGCGATGTCGTCGTCGCTGAGGCTCACGGCCGTGGGCTCCTGGGTGATGTCCAGGGAGCAGGGGCGGTTCTGCTGTTCCGCGAGGACCGCCCAGAAGGCGGTCCGGCGCCGCACGACGTCGGCGGTCTCGGACCGGGGGCACTCGGACGACGGCCCCGGCCCGGTCGCCTGGTGGCCCGTACTCGGTTCCGCGCTGCGCAGGCCGTGGCCCATCGGGCCCACGGCGAGCGGTGTCCGCGCCGCGGCGATGATGGCCTGGAGTTCCGACTCCAGCGCGTGCACCGCCGCCTCGACCCTGGCCGATTCCGGTGTGCCGGCCATCCGCTCCGATGCCAGGTGCAGGGCGGTCAGCGGGGTGCGCAGCCGGTGGGACAGGTCGGCGACCAGTTCGCGCTCGATGGCGAGCAGTTCGGTCATGCGGTGTGCCATGGCGTTGAAGGCGACGCCGGCGTCGCGCAGCTCCTTCGGGCCCATGGGCTCGACCCGGGTGTCCAGATTGCCCTCACCGAGGGTGTGCGAAGCCTGCGCGAGCTGTTTGGAGGAGCGGACGACCTTGGCTCCGAGCCGGTCGGCAACCAGCACCGAGCCGCCCACCAGACCGACCGCGAGCAGGAACATGACGGCCCAGGAGGCTTTGACCCCGCGGGTCAGTTCCTCGTCGGGGACGAAGTTCTCGATGACGGCGACCCGGTCGCCGGGGAGCACCACGGGCTGCAGGCAGATCCATCCGCCGGGAGTCTTCTGGGAGATGGACTCGCGTCCCTGCTGGGCCCGTTCGAGCAGTTTCACCGGAGCCTGGGAGTCGCCGAGGCTCTGCGCGTCGGGGAGGTGGACGACCAGGTGTTCGGCGGCGTCGAGGCCGGCGGCGGATTCCCGCAGTGCGGACGGGTCCGTGGTGAGGGTGAGGACGGGTGCGAGTGCCGCGGCGCGTTGCTCGGCCGCGGTGACGCTCTGCTCCTTGACCAGCGACATCACCAGTGCGCCCAGGGGTATGAGGAAGGAGAGGGCGACCATGGACGTCACGGCGAGCGCGACTCCCGCCAGTGAGCGTCTCACCGCGGGGCCACCAGCTTGATGCCGACTCCGCGGACCGTCAGCAGGTAGCGGGGGGCGGCGGCGCGTTCGCCGAGCTTGCGGCGCAGCGACGACAGGTGCACGTCGACGGTCTGGTCGTCGACGTACGGCTCGCGCCAGACCTCGGTCAGCAGCCGGCGTTTGGAGACGACCTGGCCGGTGTGATGGGCGAGGAAGGCCAGCAGGTCGAACTCCCGCCGGGTGAGGTGGAGCTCCCGGCCGGCCAGGTACGCGGTACGCGCGCCGGGGTCCACCGCCAGCTCGCCCACGGTGGTGGCGCCCAGCGGGTCGGCGGCCGGCGCCGGCCGTGCCCCGGGCCCGGCGTGGGCGGCGCCCGTGGGGGCCGCGTGGCTGGTGCGCCGCAGGACGGCGGAGAGGCGGGCTATGAGTTGTCCTCCGGAGAAGGGCTTGACCAGGTAGTCGTCGGCGCCGGCGTTGAGGAGCTTGATGATTTCGGTCTCGTCGTCGCGGGCGGTGGCCACCAGGACGGGGACGGAGGATATGCCCCGGATCATGCGCAGGGCGTCTCCCCCGTCCAGGTCGGGCAGTCCGAGGTCGAGGACCACCGCGTCGACGGGCGTCTGGGTGACCTCGCGCAGGGCGCCGAATCCGTCGCCCACGCTGCGTACGGCATACCCGTGCTCCGCCAGGACCTCGATGAGTGACTGGCGGATGCTGGGGTCGTCTTCCACGACCAGGACGCTGGGCATGGGCACACCTTAGGGGGTCGCTCCGGGCCCCGTTCTAGTGGGCGGTGAACGTCGGGCCGCTGTCGGTGAGGCGCAGGTGCACGGGGTGGTCGGCGACCGGAATGGTGCAGCCCTCCTCCGCGCTGCAGCTCGCGTACCCGAGCAGCACCGTCGCGTCCCCGTTGCCGTCGGCGCGGACGGGCAGGGTGGTGGTGACGGGGCCGTCCGGGTAGACGGGCATCGGGGCGTCGACGCCGGGCACGCTGATGGAACGTACGCCGGCGGCGGCCGTCAGCTTCCCGTCGGCCTTGAGGACCCCGGTGACGTCCACCGCGGTCGGCCGGCCGACGCCTTCCACCCCGGTGGGCGGCAGTTCGGTGCTGTAGAGGTGGAAGCCCTTCTTCTCGGGGGTGAAGACGGCGGTCAGCGTGCCCTTCTGCGCGTGCCAGTCGGACACCGAGAGGGTGACGGTGACCCCGTTCTCGGTGAAGCTGGTGGTGGGCGGCGGCGCTGCGCCGGCGGCCGCTTCGTCCTGGTCGGACGGGTCGCCGCAGGCCGTGAGGGCGGCCAGGGCGAGGAGGGCGACCGCCGTCCGGGTCGTCCGGGGACGCCTCGTGCGCGGGGAAAGGTTCATCCGGGTCTCTGTGCCTCTTGTGTCGGGAGAACGGATCGGTTCTCGGGTCTTCGGGTCGGGCCCGTACGGGGAGCCGCTCACACGGCGGGGGTGAAGTCCGCGCTCCACGACTGCAGCCGGTACACCAGGTCGTTCCACACCCCGGTGGCCAGCAGTACGCCGACGAGGACGAGCATCCCGCCGCCGATCCGCAGGACCCACGGGTAGTGGCGTTTGACCAGGCCGAAGGCGCCCAGGGCCCGGCGGAAGGCCAGCGCGGCCAGGACGAACGGCAGTCCGAGGCCGAGACAGTACGCCGCCATCAGCAGCGCCCCTCGGGCCGCGCTGGCCTCGCTCCAGGCCAGCGCCTGTACGGCGGCCAGCGTCGGGCCGATGCAGGGGGTCCAGCCGACCGCGAACACCGCGCCCAGTACGGGGGCTCCGGCCAGCCCGAGGGCGGGCCGCCGGTGGCTGCGGAACTCCCTCTGGGTGAATCCCGGCAGGAACCCCATGAAGGACAGCCCCATCAGCACGGTGAAGACGCCGAGCACCTGGGTGACCACCTCCTGGTGGGCCAGCAGGGTGCGGCCGAAGTACCCGAACAGGGCGCCCCCGGAGACGAGGACCGCCGTGAAGCCGAGGACGAAGAGCAGCGCGCCGGCCGCCATCCGGCTGCGGCGCCCGCCGCGGGCCTCGGCCAGGTCGGAGACCGACAGGCTGGTGACGTAGCTGAGGTAGCCCGGTACGAGCGGCAGCACGCACGGAGAGAGGAAGGAGACGAGTCCCGCGAGGAACGCCACCGGGGCGGCGACGGCCAGGGTCCCGTGCAGGAGTGAGGGGGTGTCCGCGGCGGCGAGCACCGTGCCCGCCGTCATGACGCCTCCTCTTCCATCACGCGGGAGAGCAGCGGGCCCAGTTCCTCCCCGGTGACCGGGCCGCCGATGCTGACGGCGATGCGTCCGCGGCGGTCGATCACGAGGGTCGAGGGGATCGCCCGCGGGTTGAGGAGGGCGGGGGGAAAGCGGAGCAGGAGCTCGCCGGCGGGGTCGTGGAGGCTGGGGAAGCCGATGCCGTGCGCGCTTACGAAGGAACGGGCCGCGGCGCGGTCGGGGTCCCGGGTGTTGATCCCGAGGAACCGGACGCCCTGGTCCCGGTTGAGCCGGTCGAGCCGCGCCAGGTCGTCGGCCTCCTCCCGGCAGGGGCCGCACCAGGACGCCCAGACGTTGAGCACGACGACGTGCCCCCGGAGGTCTTCGGGGCGGACCGGCTTCCCGTCGAGGTCGTCGCCCGCGAGCACGGGGGCGGCGGGCCGGTCGGCGGGGTCGATGACCGTGGCCCCGTCCGCGGTGCCGACCACGGCCCTCATCGCGGTCACCGGTCCGGCCGCCGCCTCCGCGCGGCTGCCGTCGGCGGCGACCGTGCCGACGGCGGCGAAGACACAGCCGGCCACGGCGGCCGCGAGGGCCGCTCCCGCCAGGACCGTGGTACGCATCGTGACCCGGCGCGGGCCCGCTGGTCTCACGAGGCCCACTTGCGCAGGAAGGCGTTGATCCCCTCCGCCGTGAGGGAGGGGTTGCCCGTGGCGTGGGTGTCGGTGCGCACCTTGCCGGACGAGTTGACGACGACCAGTACGGGCATCGTGTAGGTGCCGCCCGAGGGGCTGTACTTGCGCAGGAGCGCGGAGTTGGCGGAGCTGTTGCCCCCGATGTCGATCTTGACCAGGTGGTACGAGGCTCCGAGGATCGCCGCCGTCTGCGGCTGGGCGAACACCTTGTCGGCGGCCTTGCAGTTGCCGCACCAGTTGGCCCCGAAGTCGAGCAGCACCGTCCTCCCGTCGGCCTTGGCGGCCGCCATTGCGGCGTCGATCTGCTTCTGCGCGTCGGCGGAGCTGTCGTAGCCGGGCCCGGGAACCTTGGCAGGGGCGGGGGCGGCGGACGTACGGGCGGGCTTGGGGGCGGCCGAACCGCTCCGGGACCGGGAGGGGGTCGGCGAGGAGGAGGCCTGCGCGGTGGCGGACGCCGACGGCGAGGCCGAAGCGCTCGGGGCGGCCCCGGTGGACTCGGAGGCCGACGGTACGGCGGCGGCGAGGGCCTGTGCGGACGCGTCGGCCGTGGTGGGCGAGGCCGAGCCGGCGCTCCCGGAGGACGGCCCGCAGGCGGCGCACAGACCCGCCGCGAACACGGCCGCGGCGACGAGCGGCAGCCGGGTGCCCAGGGGCGCGGCGGAGCGGGGCCGCGCGGTGCGGCCGGTACGGACGGGTCGGAGTATGCGAGAAGTCATGGCGAAGACACCCCAAGGCGCGCTGAGGACTGCGGGAAGGGCGAGAGGCCTCCCGACTCGGTGAAGCCGGCGGACCCGGGGGGCGCCGGGGCGGTGTGCCCGGGCGCCGGAGGCCGGTCGGCTGACGTGAGCATAGGACCGCGGCGGGCCCTGTGAACCGTCTGGGCGCGATCTTGAGGTTCCCCTAAGGAAGAGCTCATCTTCCGCTTCGCCGGGGCCCGTCCGATGAGCGCATACGGGGAGGTGAACCCCGCGAATGGGGCGGGAGGGACCGAGCGGTGCGGACCGGCCGTAGCGCTCACGCCGCCGCGGTCCGGCCGGTCGGTCCTCCGGTTCTCAGAACGATGTCTCGCGGACGCTGGCCTTGGCCATCGGGTCGATGGTCGCGGTGATGACCGACCTGTGGTCCGATCCGCTGAACGTGACCGTCAGCGTGTCGTCGTCGGTCTGTGACGTGGTGGCCTTGAAGCCGCGGCTGGGGACCGCGGAGATCAGGCACACGCCGCGGCTCCCGTACCGCACGGTGACCTTGCCGCCCTGCGAAGGAACGGTGTGCAGGCCGGGCCCGCCGGTCTCGCAGTCGACGCGGGGTCTGGGCGCGGTGGTCCGGGCGGCCGGCGAGGGTTTCGCGGGCGGGGAGGACGGGGCCGAGGGGGTCGGGGCCTCGGTCACGGTGGGCGACGGACTCGGGGACGCGGAGGCGGTCGGGGAGGGCGGGGCGGGCGACGGGTCCTGGACCGCCGGCCATGCCGGCGGCGAGCCGAAGACCATGGGGGCGGACCGGGCCACCGGGGGCGTATGGCGGGTGGAGCCGACCACGAACTGGACCGTGGCGAGCACGGCCGTCACGCTGGTGGCCGTGCACGACAGCCATATGAACAGGTAGCGCGGGAATCGGGGCACGGCCCCATAGTGACCGACGGACCGGGCCGCGCGTCACCGGCTCCCCCGCAGAGCCGGACGGGCCGCCTCCGACCCGCGGTGCACGGGCCCGGACGCGGACGTCCTCCGACCCGCGTACGGGTCGGAGGACGTGTGCGGCTCGGCAGCCGGTGGGGGGAGACCGGTGCCGAGGGCCGGGGGGAGGGGGTGAGGTCAGGGGCTGGGGGGACGGGCCGGGGGGAGGGGCCGGGGGGAGGGGTCCTACTTCGACGTCCCGAAGTCCTGTGTCCACCACGGGCCGCCGTCGCCCTTGTGGACGCCTATGCCGATCTCCTTGAAGGAGCAGTTGAGGATGTTGGCCCGGTGGCCGGAGCTGTTCATCCACGCCTTCATGACCGCGTCGGCGTCCGACTGACCACGGGCTATGTTCTCGCCGAGGCGGGACCACGCGTAACCGGCGGCCTCCACGCGGCTGGTCATGGTGGACCCGTCGGGTCCGGTGTGGGACATGACGCCGCTGCGGGCCATCGTGTCGCTGTAGGCGCGTGCCGCTGCGCTCAGCTTGGAGTTCATGGTCAGCGGGCCGCAGCCGGCCGTGGCCCGCTCCTTGTTGACCAGGGCGAGGACCGCGGATTCGGAGGCGGAGGAGCCGGAGGACCCGCCGGACGAACCTCCGGAGGAACCGCCGGATCCACCGGACGAGCCGCCGGATCCACCGGACCCGCCGGACGTACCGGAGCCTGTGCCACTGCTCCCGCCGGACGTACGCGCGGGCTTGCCGGCCGGGGCGGACTTGGCCGGGCCGTCCTCCTCCGCCGCGGGCTTCGGCGGAGCCGCGGACTCGGTACCCTCGGCGGCCGGCGTGCCGGGCGGCGGCGAGCCCGTGGCGGCCGCGGCATCGGCGGTGATCTCGGGAAGCGGCGCGGTGGGGCTCGCCGTCCCCGCGGTGTCCGCGGGAGTCGGCGTCCCGGTCTTCGCGCCGGTGGCGCCGTCGGCCCGCTGGTCCACCTGCGTACCGCCGCCGGAATCGGCAACGGCGACGCCGACCGCCACCGCCGCGGCGGCCGCGGTCAGGGACAGGACGACGCGCGTGCGCATCGCCTTCTTCCGCCGCGCCTCGACGCGGGACGGCGTTGCGGGAGTTCGGCTGCTCATGCCTGTAGCACCTCACAGAGGGAAGGGGAGTCGGGTGCGACCGAGCCTAGGGTCGTGATCAGCGAAATCCGCACGCTGGAGGGGTTCTTCAAGTTCTCTTAAGGAAGCCCGCAGGGTCGGTTCAGGGGACGACCCGGTCATCCCCCGCTATTCGGTCGATAGGGCCCGGGCCGACCCCCGGCGGGCCCGGGCCGACGGCGTGTGATCATGTCCGTCGACAGATCCGCACCTCATGGGGGGACCATGCGCACCCGCACCACCACCGCCACGACCGGTCTCGTGACCGCGCTCGCAGCGCTGCTCGTCCTCTCCGGCTGCACCACGGCGGGAGAGGGCCGGACCGCGGCGCCGAGCTCCGTGGCCACCGTGCCCGCGCAGAGCGGCGGCGGGGCCGGCTTCCAGGGGCCCCGGCCGCAGGACCAGAACCTGCTGGCCTGGACCGGGGATCCCAATGACGCGGGACACGTCACCGCCCAGTCCCCGGCCGGGGTCGGCGGCCGGGTCACGCTGGTACGGATCGTCCTGCGCGAGCAGATCACCTGGTCCAACATCTGGCTGGGCCTGGCCGGCATCGACCCGAACGCGCAGCTCGCCAACTGCTACCTCGGCGTGTACGACGCCAAGGGCACCCTCGTCGCGGCCACCGGGGACATCTCCCCCCAGCTGATGACCGACGCGATCGCCAAGCCGTTCGCCCTCGCCAAGCCGTTCACCGCCGCACCCGGCACCTACTTCATCGCGCTGCTGCTCAACGGCACTTGGGCGACCAACGGCCTCACCCTGAAGTCCACGGGCGCCGGCATCTCGGTCAACGCGGGTCTGGCGCCGCCGAACCTCCGGTACAGCACCCTGTTGACCGGTCAGACCTCGCTGCCGCCCACCGTGAACCTCGCCGAGCAGTCCACGAGCACCATCAACACCGGCTGGGCCAGCCAGTGGTACGCGATCTCCTGACCCTCGGAAGCCGGGTGCGGCCCCGCCCGGTTCGCGGAGCGCGCGAAACGGCCGAAAAGTCATGCCTGCGGCTCCAGCGGGCCGGTCAGCGGCCCGGCCCGTACCGGTCGGCCCCGTACAGCGGCGCGATCGCATCGCTCGACCGGGCGATGACCGCCGCCGGCCGGAATGCCGTGGCCGGGGCGGGGGTTGGTGCGGACGCGACACTGATCCCGGATGCACTGGA
Source organism: Streptomyces sp. NC-S4 (assembly GCF_054353315.1). Lineage (NCBI taxonomy): Bacteria > Bacillati > Actinomycetota > Actinomycetes > Kitasatosporales > Streptomycetaceae > Streptomyces > Streptomyces sp. NC-S4. The sequence continues at coordinate 489,902 of NZ_CM135937.1, forward strand.
GAGCTCATCATGAAGATCGGCATCATCGGCGCGGGCAACATCGGCGGCAACCTCACCCGTCGGCTCACGGCCCTCGGCCACGAGGTCTCCGTGGCGAACTCGCGCGGTCCCGAGACCCTGGCCGCGCTGGCCGAGGAGACCGGCGCCACCCCCGTCACCGTGGCGCAGGCCGCGCGCGGCGCCGAGATCGTCGTGGTCACGATCCCCTTCAAGAAGGTGCCGGACCTGCCGGCGGGCCTCTTCGACGAGGCCGCCGAAGGCTTCGCGGTCATCGACACCGGCAACTACTACCCGCGCCAGCGCGACGGCCGGATCGCCGGCGTCGAGGACGAGGGACTCACCGAGAGCCGCTGGACCGAGCGGCACCTCGGACACCCCGTCATCAAGGCCTTCAACGGCACCTACGCCCAGGACATCCTGGACCGGCACCGTCCGGCGGGCGCCGCGGACCGGATGGCACTGCCCGTCGCGGGCGACGACGCCGCGGCGAAGAAGGCCGTACGCGCCCTGATCGAGGAGCTCGGCTTCGACACGGTCGACGCGGGCGGCCTCGACGACTCCTGGCGCCAGCAGCCCGACACCCCCGTCTACGGACTGCGGGAAGGGGTCGACGCGGTCACCAAGGCCCTGGCCGAGGCCTCGCCGACCCGGCCGGAGGCCTTCCGCGGCTGACCGCCACACGGGCCCTCGCACCGCGGGCCGCGCCCCGCCGTGGCTCGGCGGGGCGCGGCCCTTCCGACGTCATATGCCGGTGGATGACCTACCATGCGGACATGAGTGATCGTGCGATGCAGGAACCGACCCTCCTCCTCCTGACCGCGCTGGCGGACGAGCCCCGCCACGGATACGCGATCGCGCGCGAGGTGGAGCTGATCTCGGGCGGCCGCGTCAAAATGCGGACCGGCACCCTGTACGGGGCCCTGGAGCGGCTGCTGGGTCAGGGGCTGATCGAGGTCCACGAGGAGCAGATCGTCGACAGCCGGCTGCGCCGCACCTACACCCTCACCGCCGAGGGCCGGCAGAGCCTGGCCGCCGAGGCGCAGCGGATCGCCGCCACCGCGCGCGAGGCGGCGCGCCGCCTGGGCGTCTCCGGCGAGACGGCCACGGCGTGAACCTCCTTCTCCTGCGCCTGTATCCGGCAGGGTTCCGCCGCGCCTTCGGTGACGAGATGGCCGAGGCCTACCGGCAGGCGACCGAGGGCGCGGGGCCGCTCACCCGGCTGCGGGAAGCCGGGGACATCGTGGCGCACGCGCTGCGGCTCCGCCTGGGGGTGGGTTCGGCGCAGCGCGGCGGGCGCCTGTTCGCGGCGACGGCGCCCTTCGCGCTGGCCGCGACGGGTGCGCACGCCGCGTTCCTGCTCGCCTCGACGCTCAACCTCGCGTACGTCACCGGTCTCCCGGACTTCCAGGCCCCGCTCGGGTATGTGATGAGCGGCTTCTCCGTACTGACCCTCATCGGCGCCGTGGTGGCGTTGAGCGGGCGCTTCGCCTCCGGCGCGCGGACCGTGTTCGCCGGGGTCGCGGGAAGCACGGTGTGCTTCGTCATCGCCGTCCTGCCGGGCGTTCTGGACACGCCGTTGGCACATCTGGCCTACCTGACCCCACCCCTGGTGATCGCCGCGCTCCCGCTGCTCTGCCCGCCTGACCTGCATCCGCCCTGCCGGATCAGGACCACGACGGGGCTGGTGGCACTGCTGCTCTGGGCCCCGCTGTCCGTGGTGCTGCTCGCCGTGCTGGACGCGGGCGGGATCGGCATGATGCCGGTGTGGCGCTTCGCCGTGACCGTGACCGCCGCCCTGGCCCTGGCGGGCCGCCCCGCGCTGTCCGGGATCCGAACGTCCGGCCAGTTCGCCCTGGCCGCGGCCCCGTTCCCCGTCCTCGGCTACTTCGCGGGGGTGGTGGGCCAGGACACCGCGGTGCCGTGCCTGGTCCTGCTCACGGCCACGGGCCTGGGCGTGCGCCTGTGGCGCCGCAGGCACGCGGACACGACCGGCCGCGCCTGAGCCGCGGGGTCAGACCTCGGCGTCGACGCCCGATCCGGCGACGCTGACGCGGATCTTGGACTGGCCGTGGCCGAGCTCCTCCCAGTCCTCCATGAATCGCGCCGACAGCCCGTGCCCGGCGGCGAGGTCGACGAGGGTCTGGGTGCGGTAGTAGAAGTCCTCGCGCAGCACCTGGTGTTCGGTGCCGGTGGTGCGGTCGAAGGTGAAGTCGAAGTGGCCCCCGGGGGCCAGTACCCGGCCGACGTGGGCGAAGCACTCGTCGATGACGTCGAGCGGCGAGTGCGAGAAGACGCTGTGGGCGTGGACGACGTCGAAGTAGCCGTCGGGGAGGAAGTCCAGCGTCAGGTTCCTGGTGAGGGTCAGGTGCGGGACCTTCGCCTGGAGCCCCCGCTCGGTCAGGGTCCGCTTCGCGGCGATGAGGATGTCGGGCGAGATGTCGATGCCGTAGTAGTGGCCCGCGTCGAGGTAGTCGATGAACCGCCAGCCGGCGCGGAGGTTGCCGCAGCCGATGTCCAGCATGCGTGCCCCGGGCTTCAGGCCGTGCCCGAGGAGGTAGTCGAACTGCATCTGCCCGAGCGCGAGCCAGCGTTCGTGGGTCTGGCTGCCGACCGCGGCCTCGGGGTTGCGGCGGGTGTCCGAGGCCATCACGGCGCGGTAGTAGCTGACGTGGTCGGGGTGCTTGAAGGCCAGCCACCGGTCACGGGCGGCGCGCTTCAGGTACGGGGCGATGCGGTGGGGACGGCTCGCGGCGTAGCGGACCTTGTGGACGAGGGATTCCCGGTTCGCGGTGAGGTTCTTCCTGGTGGCCATGGGCACTCCGTCTCCATCGGAACGTGAATCCCCGGCGGCGGGCAGGAGCGGCTGCCGCCGGGAAGGATCTTCAGAACCCACCATACGTCGGTGACCGGCATATACAAATCACTGGACTATCCAGGGATGCGGAAGGCGCGATGCGGGGTGCATGTGAATAGCTAACAAACTTGGGCATACAAGGCGATATCGCCAGATTGCCAGTCGGCGCCCCGCGGGTCCACGCAACGCGCCCGGGGCGTGACGCCCCGTCAGTCACACCTCTGGCAGCATGACGACATGACAGACATACATCGGAAGGTCGGCTCGGGATCGCCGCTGGAGCCTCGGATCGGCTTCTCCCGCGCGGTGCGGGCGGGGCAGTACGTCGCCGTCGCGGGGACCGCTCCCCTCGCGAACGGCTCCACGGTCGGCTCCGGTGACGTCCGCGCCCAGACCGTACGGTGCCTGGACATCGCCGAAGCGGCCCTGCGGGAGGCCGGGGCGTCACTGGAGGACGTCGTGCGCACCCGGGTCATGCTCACCGACGTGACGCGGTGGCAGGAGGCCGCGCGGGCGCACGGTGAGCGGTTCGCCTCCGTCCGGCCCGTCACCACCTTCGTCGAGGTGTCCCGCTTCATCGACCCCGACTGGCTCGTCGAGGTGGAGGTCGACGCGGTCATCACCCGGGAGGAGGGCTGAGGGGCCGGGTCCCCGCCGTACGGGACGGTCACACGGCAGAGGCGGGCCGTTCCCCGAGCAGTCGGGTGCGGAAGAGGTCGAGGACGGTGTCGAGCGCCTGCCGGGTGGGCTGGCCCGGTTCGTCGATGAGGTGTTCCGTCAGGACGGAGTGCGGCGCGAGGGCGCTCTGCGGGTTCGCCGCGCTCGCGTCCAGCTCGACGGCGACGAAGGCGTCACCGAGTTCCCGCCGGAGGTGGGCGAACCGGTCGCCGGGGACGAGCCGGTCACCCCGGAAGCGCAGCCCGAGCACCTGGAGCCCCTCGCGTTCGCAGCGGCCGCGGACGACCGCGAGGTCCTCGGGGCTGATGTCGATGGTGCCCGCTCGGCTCGCGGTGCAGGCCAGCGGGAGCGAGGGCTGCGAGAGCACCGGGGCGACGAGGCGCTCGTCCGTGGCCATCGCCAGGGCGAATCCCCCGGTCAGGCACATCCCGACGGCGCCGACCCCGGGACCGCCGCAGCGCTCGTGTTCGGCGGCCGCCAGGGCGCGCAGCCAGTGCACGACGCGCGAACTGCGCCCCGTGGCCAGCAGGGTGAACTCGCGGCTCACACACACCCGCCACAGCGACGAGGCCATGTAGCGGCCCGCACTCGACCGGCCGACCGCGCCGGGATCGGCGTCACGGCCGGGCCGGCCGAAGAGCACCGGGAGCACGGCCGTACAGCCGGCCGCCGCGACGTGCTCGGCGAACTCGATGACCTTGGGGGTGATGCCCGGGATCTCCGCCATGACGATCACCGCGGGGCCCGTGCCGCGGCGCAGGATCCGGCGGGTGGTGCCGTCATGGGTGAACGTGCTCTTCTCGAACCCGCTCAGGTCGTGGTCTGCCACGCCCCGCTCCTTCCGACGGCCGCCCCGCTTGGACGACATCAAGTTACCGAGAAGTAGAGCCTGGTGGTCAAGCCTGCGGCGGATGTTTCGGTGCGGCCGCCGAGGACGGGGCGAACACCGTGGTGGCCCAGACCCGCCCAGACCCGCCCAGGCCCGCCCGGACCCGCCCAGCTCCTCCCTCTCACCCGGACGGCTGAACGCGCCGGGCGTGCGCGGTGCGGCCGGGCGAGGCTGGGGTGGACCGGCGGCGCCCGCCGTAGGCCCCTCGCCCGGTCCGGTCGGGGCCGGTCAGGTACCGCCCCGAGGAGGCTCACCCGATGGAGAACGACCCCGGACACGACGCTTCCGAATCGATCGCCGCCGCCCACCGCGCGGCGCGCGGCAGTGGCACCTTCGCCGACCGCGCCGACTTCGACGACGCCACCCGCGGCTTCGTCGCCGCCCTGGAGCCCTGCGTGATCAGGGACGAGGACGGAAGCGTCGTATGGGACGGTGACGCCTACGCCTTCCTCAACGGGGACCGCCCGGACACCGTCCATCCCAGTCTGTGGCGCCAGAGCCGGCTCGCCGCCCTCCAGGGCCTCTTCCAGGTCGTGGACGGCGTGTACCAGGTGCGCGGCCTGGACCTGTCGAACATGACCCTCGTCGAGGGCGAGCGCGGTGTCATCGTGATCGACCCGCTGATCAGCGAGGAGACGGCGGCCGCGGCCCTCGCCCTGTACCGGGCCCACCGCGGGGACCGTCCGGTCACGGGCGTCCTCTACACCCACAGCCACGCCGACCACTTCGGCGGCGTCAAGGGCGTCACCACCCAGGCCGAGGTCGACGCGGGCCGGGTCCCGGTCCTGGCGCCCGAGGGCTGCGTCGAACACGCGGTCAGCGAGAACGTCTACGCCGGCACCGCCATGGCCCGCCGCGCGGGATACATGTACGGGGCCGGCCTGCCCAAGGGCCCGCGCGGCCAGGTCGGCGCGGGCCTGGGCCAGACCACCTCCACCGGCCGGGTCACGCTGATCCCGCCGACCGTCGACATCACCCGTACCGGTCAGGAGGAGACGGTCGACGGGGTACGCATGGTCTTCCAGCTCACCCCGGGCACCGAGGCCCCGGCGGAGTTCAACGTGCTGCTCCCCGACCACCGGGCGCTGTGCATGGCCGAGAACGCCACCCACACCCTCCACAACCTGCTGACCCTGCGCGGCGCCCTCGTGCGCGATCCGCACGCCTGGGCCGCTTACCTCACCGAGTCCATCGCGCTGTTCGGCGACCGGTGCGACGTCGTCTTCGCCTCCCACCACTGGCCCACGTGGGGCCGCGAGCGGGCCATGTCGTACCTGGCGCAGCAGCGGGACCTGTACGCGTACCTCCACGACCAGACGGTGCGCCTGCTCAACCAGGGATACACGGGGACCGAGATCGCCGAAACGCTGCGCATGCCTCCGGCGCTGGAGGCCGCCTGGCACACCCGCGGCTACTACGGGTCGGTCAGCCACAACGTCAAGGCGGTCTACCAGCGGTACATGGGCTGGTTCGAGGGGAACCCTGCGCTCCTCTGGCCGCACCCGCCGGAGGAGTCGGCCCGCCGCTACGTGGAGTTCATGGGAGGCGCGGCGGAGGTCCTGCGCCGCGCCCGGACCTCCTTCGAGCAGGGCGACTTCCGCTGGGTGGCCCAGGTGGTCGACCACGTCGTCTTCGCCGATCCGTCGAACGCCGAGGCCCGGGAGCTCCAGGCCGATGCCCTGGAGCAGCTCGGCTACGGCTCCGAGAACGGGACCTGGCGCAACTTCTACCTCACCGGCGCCCAGGAACTGCGCGGCGACTGGGTGGGGACACCGGCCACCGCCGCGTCCCCGGACGTGCTCGCGGCCCTGAGCCTGGACCAGCTGGTGGACTCGCTCGCCGTACGGGTCGACGGGCCCCGGGCCTGGGACGCCGACGTCGCCGTCCGGTTCGTCCTGCCCGGCTCGGACCCGCTGACGCTGCGCCTGGGCAACGGCGTACTGACCGGCGTGCGCGGCGACAACCCCGCGGCCGGTCGGCCGCACGCCGTAATCGTCCTCGGCGAACCGCTCCTGCGCGGGCTCCTGCTCGGTGTCCTGCCCCTGGACGACCTCCTGCGGCAGGAGGGCGTGGCCCTCGACGGCGACCCCTCGGTCGTCGCCGAGCTCTTCGCCCACCTCGACTCCCCCGACCCGGACTTCACCATCGTCACCCCCTGACGCACGAGCTCGGCCTCTATGCTGCGGACATGATCAAGCCGATTGAACTCGTGATATTCGACTGCGACGGAGTGCTCGTCGACACCGAGCGCATCGCCCTGCCCCTCCAGGTCGCGCTGGGAGCGGAGCTGGGCTGGCCGCTGACCGAGGACGAGGTCATGGACCGCTTCCTCGGGCGCTCCAGCGCCTCGATCCACGAGACCATCGCCACCCGCGTCGGCGCCGAGACGGCCGTCCTGTGGCGGGAGCTGTTCGAGCAGCGCCACCGCGAGGCGGTGGACGCCGGGCTGTCCGCCGTCGAGGGACTGCCCGAGGCGCTCGGCTCGATCGCCCTGCCGACCTGCGTCGCCTCCAGCGGCTCGCACGAGAAGATGCGGCACACCCTCGGCCGCACCGGCCTCTACGAGCACTTCGAGGGCCGCATCTACAGCGCCACCGAGGTGCGCCACGGCAAGCCCGCCCCCGATCTGTTCCTGCATGCGGCGCGGCAGATGGGCGTCGACCCGGCGGCGTGCGCGGTGGTCGAGGACAGCCGTCCCGGTGTCGAGGCCGCCCGCGCCGCCGGCATGCGGTCCTTCGGCTACGCGGGCGGACCGACCCCGGCCGAACGGCTCGAGGGCACCGGCACCGTCGTCTTCCACGACATGCGCGAACTGCCCGGCCTCATCGCCGCGGGGTGACTCCCGGGCGGCGCGGAGGTCACAGGTGCGCGTCGCGGGCGAGGGCGCCCATGACGGCCTCGGTCTTGCGCTCGCCGAACGGCGGCGGGGTGACATCGCGGTCCCGCAGGGCCTGTTCGAGCTGTGTCTGGACCTCGGCGGCATCGGCGACGTCCGACCGCACCGAGACCTCCAGGAAGCGCAGGCCGTTGTCGGTGCGCCATTCCTCGATCGCCACCTTGCCGGGCAGCTCGTCCCAGTCCTCCTTCCACTTCACGGCGTGCACGGGGCCCAGCGCCGTCAGGTCGGCGAGATCGGCCTCGGCCACCCCGGCCATGTGCAGGAGGTCCCGCTGTTCCTCGATGAGCAGCAGCTCGGGCGGGCCGGCCTGGGCCTCCAGCGAGGCCGCCACCGTCGGAGAGAACTCCGGGCCGGTCCGGTCCTGCTCGATCTTGAACTTCCAGTCCTCGCCCTCCTGGTCCTCCCGCCAGGGCTCGGGAAGCACGGGGCAGGGACGCAGTTTGACGGTCAGGTCGGTCTCCCGCTCGGATACGGGCCCCTCCTCGTCCCGGCGCCGACGCAGGATGACGCCCTGGACCAGCAGGGGCAGGGTCAGCGTCCCATCGGCCGCCCACTGCGGTCTGTCCCAGAAATGGATCGCGCGGCGGCTCCCCTCGTCCCGGTCGAGTTCCAGGGCGTCGAAGGCGGCCTTCGCCTCGGCCCCGGCGAAGCTGATCTTGATTTCCGCGGCCGTGGCCGCCGGAGACTCTGCCATGGTGCCGTTATCCCACGCCGTCCCCGGGCACGCATCTCACGCGGCGGCTGGCCCGGGGACGGGCGGACGGGCCCGGGAACGGCGGAACGGGCCCGCGCTAGGCCGTCTCTTTCGGATCTTGCCGGGCCCGCGGCGTCCGGCACCGCACCCGGCCGCGTTGTCGGGGCACCCGAGTACGTCCAGTACACGGGCGCCCCTCCGCCTTGCCGTGCACGGCACCGGACGCCGCGGGCTCGGCCGACAAGATCCGAAAGAGACGACCTAGGAGGTCGGTGACAGGAGGCTGCCTTCCGGCCGGCGTGCCGTCGGCGGGGTGCTGCCCGCGACGATCAGGGCGAGCAGGACCGCGGCCGCCTCGCTCTGCAGGAGCCGGGCGGCCTGCTTCAGCCGACCGGGGTCGGGGACCGGAATGGACAGGGCCACGCATTCCGCCTTCGGGCCCGCGGTGATCGGCACCGCCGCGCACACCGTCCCGATCGCGTACTCCTGCAGGTCGAGGAGGGGGGTGTTCGGCGGGCGGTCGTCGAGCTGGTGGAAGAGATCCTGTTGGCTGGTGAGGGTGTGGGGCGTGAACCGGGTGAGCCGGTGGCGTGCCAGGTGGTCCTTCCGGTCGTCCTGGTCGAGTTGGGTCAGCAGCGCCTTGCCCACCGCGGAGGCGTGGGCGGCGACGCGGAAGTCGACCCATTCCTCGACCACGGGTGCGGCCGGTCCGTCGGCGTACTGGGTGATGGAGACCTCGCCGTCGGTGTAGCGGGCGACGTAGACGGCGGCGCCCACGGCGTCCCGCACCCAGGCGAGGGTCTCGTGCAGGTGGCCCCGTCCGTCTCCGTTCACCGATTCGGCCAGCAGGAGGGCGCTGCCGGCGACGTACGCGTCCGGTCCGGTCGGGGTGGCGAGGTTGGCCCGGACCAGCTGTTCCACGGCCCGGGCGAGGACCAGTTGCGGCAGTGCGGTCTCACGGGCGATCTGGGTCAGGTTCACTCCTCCCGAGTAGCGGTTGATGACCTCCAGGACGCGCAGTGCCCGGTGGGCGGATTCCAGTGCGGCGGGGGCCGGGCATCCTTCGGGGGCCTTCCGGGCGGCGTGGGCCGGCCGGGCCTGTTTCAGCGCTTCGAGGGCCCAGGCGTTCGCCTGGTCCGTCAGGTGCGGGGTGTTCAGCCGGGCGTTCTGCGCGACGGCGACCGCCACCTGGGGGCCGGGGGTGACGACCTCCCCCAGGTCGGGGTGCTCCTTGCGGGGGCGGGACACGAGCGCCTGCCGCAGCCGTGCGGGGAGCCTGCACGGAGGCCGGCCGGCCCGTCCCGCTCCGGTGGTGAGGGCGGTCAGGTCCTGGGTGGTGATGGGCGGGGTGGTCCAGATGACCGAGGCTCCGAGGGCCTCTTCGAGGTGTTCCGGGGGCTGCGGCAGGGGCGGCAGGTGCTCTTCCGGCGGCAGGGTCCGGGCCTGGCTCTTCCAGTGGCGGGCGGTCGCGACCTCGGCCCGGGCGAGGTGCAGAAGGTAGAGGCAGTGGGCGGCGGTGCGCGAGCCCGCCCCGGCCGCGTACTGGAACCAGAACTGCGCGTCCTCCATCCGGTCGGCCAGGTGGAGCAGGCAGCCGAACAGCAGCGCCGAGTCCACGCCGTGCGGCCAGGAGCCGGCGTCCAGGGCGAGTTCGGCGAAGGGCCGGCTCTCCACGAGGCACCAGGTGAGGTCGTCCAGACCCCGGGCGGCGCGCACGTGACAGGCGGCGTCCAGGATGAGGTCGTCGGTGACTGCTGTGCGTGCGGACGCGAATGCGGATACGGCCTGCCCCCGCGGCGGCGGGGTCACGGCGCCGGGCGGACCGGTGGTACCGATGGCCGAGCGGGCCCGGTCGGCGACGATCCGGCGGGCGATCCGGCGGCGGGCCGCGCCCTCGTCGTATCCGGCGTACTCCTCCGCGAGTACCGTCGCGTCCACCAGGGCCGCGTCCAGTTCGCACAGCGGCATGTCGCGATGGCGGGGCATGTCGCTCACTGGTCCTTCTCCTCTCCGGGGATCCATTCCACCCCGAGCTTGCGGGACAGGGTTCGGCGTGCGCCGCGGATGTGCGAACGGACCGTCGCGGGGGTGATCCCCATCATCCGGGCGACCGTGTCGGAGTCGTTGCCCATGAGGAAGGCCAGCAGCACCACGTCGTACTGCCGCTCCGACAGGCCGGCGATGGCCGCGTACAGCCCGAGCTTCGACTCCAGCAGTTCCAGCCGCTCTCTGGAGGAGCGGCGCAGCGCTGCGAACCACGCCGTCTCCACCATCGCCACTTGCCGGCCCAGGGCCGCCAGCCGCCGTTCGACGTGTTCGCGCAGTACCGCCCACGCGAAGCCGTGGAGGCTCGCCTCCTTCAGGGCCTGGCCCCAGACCTTCAGCAGGAAGGTGAACACGTCGTCGACGACTTCCTCGGCGTCCTTCGGGTTTCCCAGCTGCAGGTGGGCATAGCGCAGATAGGCGCGGTGCTGCTGGGAGTGGAACGCGGTGAAGTCCACCGGCAGAACACCGGCCAGTTCGCTGGAGACCGCCTGGTCCCCCGATGGATCGAAATCGCCTTCGCTCATACGCTCCCCCACAGCAGCTGTTCGTCGCCGCACGCCGGGGCGGCGGTGACCTCACGGTGGCGGGTACGGGCAGCGGCAGGGCGGTGGCCGGCGGATGGTCCGCCGGTTCCCGTCCGTACCCCCGCACCCGGCAGGCGCATGGGCGCCCTGAACACATCGATGACGCGATAACGGGCAGTGGTGGCTAACAGGGCGAGGGCGGCCGTCTCGGCAACATTCACGTCGGCGCGGAACCTTTCAAGTGGATCATGAGTAACCGGCATGCCTGCCCCCGAACCGGCAGCCGTGGAGCACCAGGCGCTCCCATTCACCACCCCATCGGAAAGCGAGCCCGATCGTGCAGGCCGGTGCCTGAAAATCTTCCGAAGCAAGCGCATCCGCTTCTTCGTGCGCCCCGGTCCGCTAGCGCGCGCCCCGGTGTGCCCGCCGAGCGCCTCCTCCGCCGGCGCGCGCCCGACCGGGTCCCCTCGGCCGTCGCCGTCACACGATCGGATGTCGCTGCGACCCCATCCGGTGGGACACGTCCCGACTCCCCCCGCCCCGGTGCCCCGTACCTGCATGGTGGGTCCAGCTTTCGGCGCCCCGGCCCCCGCGCCCCGCGCGCCCGTCGAGTAGGAAGGGGCTGTACAGATGGCGTTCGCGAGGACCTTGCTGCCCGCCGTGCTCTGCCTGGCGCTCACCGGGGCGCCCGCCGCGCTCCCGCATCCCGCAGCTGCCGCTGCCGCCGCCGCGGCCGCGCCCTACGACGGCCAGGCCGGCCACGAGAGCGCGCTGTTCGGTGTGAAGGCCGCCGACAACGCCGCGGCCCAGGAGTTCACGGTGGACGGCACCCGGCTCTCCCGGGTGAGCGTCTGGCTGGGCAGCGGGGCGGCGACGGGCAGCGTGACCGCGCAGGTCCGCCGGGTCCGCGAGGACGCGGGGTCGGTGATCGCCTCGGCGACCCTGGACCTCGCGGCACTCGGCGGAGCCGGCGCCGGCTGGGTCGAGTTCCCGCTGAGCGCCAGCGTCACCGCGGGCACCACGTACTACCTCTTCCTCCAGGCGAGCACAGCGGAGAGCGGGCCGATCGCCTGGTACGGCACCACACGGCCGGTGCCCGGCTCGCTGACCAGCTGGAACTACGACAGGGTGTACTGGGGCGGCTGGCACGCCTACGACTCCCGGCTCGCCTTCCACGTCAATCCCACCGGCAGCGAGCGCTGCGGGGAGACCGAGCCCTGCTACGTGCCCGCCTCGGCGCTCGCCGCCCGTACGTCGGGCCTGCTGACCAACCGGGTCGCCACCGAAGCCGTCCTGCCCTCCTTCGCCGTGGGCGCCTCCTACGTCGACGGGAGCAATGTGCTGCGCCTGCCGTCGGGCCGGTGGCGGTACCTGCCCGACGGTGCTTCGGCGTCGGCGGTGGTCGAGGCGGACGACCCCGGCGCCCTGGCGCAGATCGAGGAGAGCCGCGCATGGCTGGCGGCGGGCGAGGTACCGGGGACCACCGCCGCGCAGCGGGCCGCGTCGCAGCGCGCCCTGCTGTCGATGCGGGCGCTGCTGAAACCGGGCGGCGCGTTCGCCGCGGCCTGGGCGCCGCCGTGGGAGTACTCCTGGCCGCGCGACGGGGCGTTCGCGGCGGTGGCGTTCGCGGCCACCGGGCACGACGAGGAGGCGTACCGGATCCTGGGCTACGACGCGCGTACCCAGCGGGCCGACGGGACCTGGGAGGCCCGTACCCTGCTGGACGGCAGCGGGCCGCCGGACGCCCGGAAGTGGCAGCTGGACGCCAACGGCTGGGTGCCCTGGGCCACGTGGCAGTGGTACCGGTCGGCGCCGCCCGGCGGGCGGGAGGAACGGCTGCGCGCGCTCTACCCGATGGTGCGCAAGGCGGCCGACTACGCCGCCCGCTGCCTCGGGCCGGACGGGCTGCCTCCGGCGTCCCCGGACTACTGGGAGCTGGACACGGCCACGCCCAACATCGGTACCGCCGCTCCCCTGCTGGCCGGGCTCCGCTCCGCGGCGGACCTGGCCGCGCAGCTCGGCATGGGCGCGGACGCGGAGCGCTGGGGAGAGGCGGCCCGGCGGCTGTCGGCCGCGATCGGCACCTCCTTCGCCCCGCTGGGGTACCAGCGGACCGTCGACGGCGAGCACGGCCGGGACAGCGCGGTGGCGTTCATGGCGCCCCCGTTCAACGCCGCCCCGGCCGGTCTCGGTGAGGCGCTGGACTCCACCTACCGGGCACTGCTGCTGCCGAACGGCGGCGTTTCCCCGGGCAACGACCCGTCGTTCAGCTGGGGTTCGTACGCGTGGACGGCCAGTACCTCCTTCTTCGCCCTCGCCTGGGCCGGTACGGGTGAGCCGGCGAAGGCGGGCGCGGTGCTCGACTGGGTGCTGTCGAAGCGGAACGGACTGGGCGAGCTCCCCGAAACGGTGAACGGGGCCGGACTGCCCTCCGCGGTGGCGCCCCTGGGCTGGACGGACTCCCTGGTCGTCCTCACCGCGCTGGCCCTCCAGGGTGCCGGGCGGCCCACTCCCCCGTCGACGCGGTCTTCCGCGCAAGGACCGGCCCTGTGAGGGTCACTCGAGTGCTGTGCATCGACAGGAGGCGGAGGCGGTTATGCGGGGTGGAACGATCGCGGTGGTCGGCGGGAGCATCGCGGGGTGCGCCGTCGCGGCGGCGGCGGCGCGGGCGGGTGCCGGTGAGGTGGTGGTGCTGGAGCGCACGCGCGGGCGGTTGCAGGACCGGGGCGTGGGCCTGTGCATCCACAACGAGCGGGCCGCCGAGCTCGGCGCGAGCGGCGCGCTGCCCGGGGGGATCGCCGCGCACCCGCTGGAGCGGCGCCGCTGGATCGTCCGCGACGATGCCCACGGGGCGGGCGGCCGGGTGATCTGGGAGCAGCCGTTCCCCTTCCACTCCTACCACTGGGGCCTGCTCTGGCAGGGCCTTCGCGGGTCCGTCCCGGACTCGGTGGTCTACCGGCAGGGGGAGGCGGTGACGGGGGTCGCGGAGGCCGGCGCCGCGGGCGTCGAGCTGCGGCTCGCCGGCGGGTCCGTCGAGCGGTACGACCTGGTGGTCGGGGCGGACGGGTACCGGTCGGTGGTACGCACGGCGCTCTGCCCCGACTCCCGGCCGCAGTACGCCGGGTACGTGTGCTGGCGCGGCAATTTCGACGCGGCGCTGCTCGCGGGGCTCGGCAGCGTCGCGGACTCGGCGCCGGATGCCGGGACCACGGTCTGCTTCCCGGGCGGCTCCTGCGTCATCTACCGGATCCCCGGACCGGACGGGCCCCGGGTGAACTGGGTGCTCTACGGCTCGCCGCCGCGGGACGGGCAGCTGCGCCTGGACGATCCGACGAGCTTCCCGCCGGGCGGCCTCACCCCCGCGCTGGCGGAGCATCTCGCGGCGTTGCTCGATCGCGAGTTCCCGCCGTACTGGGCGCAGGCGCTCGCGCTGACCGAACCGGCGGACACCTTCGTCCAGCCGATCTACGACATGGAGACTACGCGTACCGCCGCCGGCCGGCTGCTGCTCGCGGGGGACGCGGCGAGTGTCGTACGCCCGCACAACACGAGCGGCGCCGCCAAGGCGCTCCAGGACGCCACCGCCCTCGCGGACGGCTGGCGCCGCTGCGGGTCCTTCGAGGAACTGCTGTGCGGCTACGAGGAGACCCGCGGCGCCGCCGGACGGGAACTGGTCGCCCTGGCCCGCCGGCTGGGCCGCGCCCAGGTCGAGCGGACCCCGGCCTGGGCGGGCATGGACGGCGGGCAGATGGAGGCCTGGTGGCGGGGGCAGCTCGGCGGGGCCCCCGGTATCGGGGGCCGGGCGATGACGCCGTAGGCCGGCTCTTTCGGATCTTGCCGGGTCCGCGACGCCCGGCGAGATCCGAAAGAGACGACCAGGGCCTCAGCGGCCCTTGGTGGTGTTGCTGGTGATCGTGCCGTCCGTGCCGGACACGGTGACGGCGTGCCGGACGCCGTCGGAGCCGATGACCACGGCCAGCCAGGCGCTGCCGCCGCCTTCCTGGGCGACCGCGCGCAGCGCCTCGACCTTCCCGCCCGGCACGGCCGCGGCGGCCTTCTCGGCCGCCTCCCCGATGGCCAGGGAGGGGATGGGCGCGGGTGCCGGGGCGCTCCTGGCCCGGTCTCCGCGTCCGTCGGCGCCGCCGGGGCGGCCCTGCTCCCCGGGTGCCCCGGGGCCCTCGGGGCGGCCGGGCTCGCCCTTGCCGCGTTCGTGCCGCGGTTCGGCGGCGTGCGGGCCGCCCCGGAGACCGGCCTCGGGTCCCGGTCCGGCCCAGGCGATGCCCGGGCCCCGGTCGACGCGCCCGTGGTGGTCATGGTGTTCGGCCACGGCCACCGCGGTCACCGCGCCGACGACCACCACCGCGACCGCGCCCGCCGCCGCCCAGCGGGCAGGCCTGCCACGGGGGACGAGACGGCCCAGGGCCGCGGACTTGCGTGCCTGGGCCTCGGGAGCGGTCACCGGAGCGGACACGGCGGCGGTCTCGGCGGTCTCGGTCGGCTCGGACGGCGGGACGGAATCAGACATACAGGCACTCCTCAGGACAACCGGGCGCGGTGCGCGGCTCGTTCCAGAGCATGCTGAGCGGAAGCTGAAGCCCCGCTGAAGCCACCTGAAGACCTCTTCAGCCGACGACGGGGAGGGCCTGAGATCCTGTCCGGCATGCGCGTACTGGTGGTGGAGGACGAACGGCGGCTCGCCGTGGCCCTGCAGCGAGGGCTGCAGTCGGAGGGGTTCTCGGTGGACGTGGCCCACGACGGGACCCAGGGCCTGTGGCTGGCCACGGAGCACGACTACGACCTCATCGTGCTGGACATCATGCTGCCCGGGCTGAACGGGTACCGGGTGTGCGCGAGGCTGCGCGCGGCCGGCAACGAGTCCGGGATCCTGATGCTCACGGCGAAGGACGGCGAGTACGACGAGGCGGAGGCGCTCGACACCGGCGCCGACGACTTCCTGTCCAAGCCGTTCTCCTACCTCGTCCTGGTCGCCCGGCTCCGGGCACTCGGCCGGCGTACGGGCCGCCGGCGGCCCGAGGTGATGCGGTTCGGCGACCTGCTGCTCGACCCCGCCCGGCACTCCTGCTCCCGGGGCGGCACGGAGATCCGGCTGACGGCGCGGGAGTTCGCGGTGCTGGAGTACCTGGCCCGGCGCTCGGGCGAGGTGGTGCCCAAGCGGGACATCCTGGAGCAGGTGTGGGACAGCGCCTTCGACGGCGATCCCAATGTGGTCGAGGTCCACGTCAGCGCCCTCCGCCGCAAGATCGACGCGCCGTTCGGCCGCGCCGCGGTGGAGACCGTGCGCGGAGCGGGATACCGGCTGGCGGCCGACGGTGGCTGAGGCAGGGGCTGAGGCGGTGGCTGAGGCAGGGGCCGCGGCGGGACGCCCCGGCTCGCGCGAGCGCGTGCGCGCCGCCCTTCGCGCGGTCCCGGGCACGGTCCTGCGCCGGTGGCCCGTACTGCGGCGGCTGTGGCCCACCACCGTACGGGCGCGGGCCACCGTGGGCGCGAGCGTGGTGGTGGCGGCGGCCCTCGCGCTCGCCTCGTTCGCGCTGCTAGGGCTGCTGGAGGCGAACCTGCTCCGCAACGCGGAGAACGACGCCCGGCGCCAGGCCGAGAGCGTGGCACAGCTCGCCGCCACCGGGAAGCTGGGCCGTGTCCGGCCTCAGGCCCGTGGCATCGACTTCGTCCAGGTGGTGGGCGCCGACGGACGCGTCCTGTTCGCCAGCCCGAACCTGGCCGGCGCGCCCGCCTTCCCGCCGCCCGGGCCCGGAGCCCCGGGAACCCGGTTCCACACGTGGCGGGTCCGGCCGGTGGACGGTGAGTACCGGCAGCGGGTCGTCCAGGTCGTCACGCAGACCCCCGACGGCATGGCCACCGTCTACGCCGGCGCCTCCCTGCGGGACGCGGACGCGGCCGACGACACGACCACCGCCGCCCTCGTCATCGGCATGCCCCTGCTGCTGGCCACCGTCGCCCTGGTGACCTGGCGGGTCACCGGCCATGCGCTGCGGCCGGTGGAGGAGATCCGGGCCGAGGTCGCCGAGATCTCCGACCGGGGCCTGCACCGCCGGGTGCCGGTGCCCGCCACCCGCGACGAGGTCGCCCGGCTGGCCGAGACCATGAACTCCACGCTGGATCGGCTGGAGGCCTCGGGGATCCGCCAGCGGCAGTTCATCGCCGACGCCTCCCACGAACTGCGCAGCCCCATCACCGTCCTGCGCACCCAGTTGGAGGTGGCGCTGGCCGTCCAGGACCCCCAGCTGTGGCCCGAGCTGATCTCCGGGGCCCTGGAGGACATCGAACGGCTCCAGCACCTCACGGCCGACCTGCTGCTGCTCGCGCGGATCGACGCGGCCCAGCCGGTGGCCGCGGCCCCGCTGGACCTGACCGCCCTGGTCCGCGAGGTGGTGGAGGGCCGGCACGGCGACCGGGTCCCCGTGCGGCTGCGGCTGGAATCCGATGTGGAGGTCACGGCGGGCGCGCTGTGGCTCGGCCGGATCGTCACGAATCTCGTCGACAACGCGCAGCGCTACGCGGACGGGCGCGTGGACGTCACGCTGCGCACCGTGAAGGGTGCGGGTCCGGGCACGGCCGTGCTGGAGGTCGCCGACGACGGACCCGGTATCCCGGCGGCCGACCGGGAGCGGATATTCGAGCGTTTCACGCGCCTCGACGACTCGCGCAGCCGCGACCACGGCGGAGCCGGACTGGGGCTCGCCATCGCCCGCGACCTGAGTACCCACCACGGCGGAACGCTCACGGCCGAGGGCGGTGCGGGCGGGGCCGGGGGCGCGCGGCTGGTGCTGCGCCTGCCGACGACACCCCGTCCCTGACGGCGCAGAGGAAAACCCGGTGCCCCGGCGGGAGGTGATCACTAGACTCGCCGTACGCGCTGCCGACAGGGCACGCGCGTCTCATGCCGAGTGAAGAGAAGGGGAGCCGCGCCATGTGCACGTACCGCACCGCCGCCTTCGCTCCCCCGACCCGGTACGACGTGATCCCGGTGTCTCGCAGCGCGCGGTGCCGGCTGCGCGGCCGGCTCCGTATGCCCGTGACCCGCTTCTAGGGTTCGTCCTCCCGCCTTCCGTACGCCCGCAAGCCCGTGCGCCCGTACGTCCTCCTGCCCGGACTCCGTCCGGACCGGACGGCGACGCCGCCGCGCGCTTCGGTGGCCCGGGAGGACCGGGGCCGGCTTCCGGGAATCGCGCTGCCCCTTTTCCTCAGCACATCCGAAAGGCCTCCGGCCATGCGCGCCAACAGGCAGCCCAGCACCACTTCTTCCCTCACCGCCGTCCGCAACCTGGGCATCCTCGCCCACGTCGACGCGGGCAAGACCACCATCACCGAACGGATCCTCTTCGCGACCGGTGTCATCCACAAGCGGGGCGAGGTCCATCACGGCACCACCGTCACCGACCACGACCCCCAGGAACGCGATCGCGGCATCACCATCTTCGCCGCGGCCGTGAGCTGCGCCTGGGACGGTCATCGGGTCAACCTGATCGACACCCCGGGTCACGTCGACTTCTCCGACGAGGTCGAGCGCTCCCTGCGGGTGCTGGACGGGGCGGTGGCGGTCTTCGACGCCGTAGCCGGCGTGGAACCGCAGAGCGAGACGGTGTGGCGGCAGGCCGACCGGCACGGTGTGCCGCGGATCGCGTTCGTCAACAAGCTGGACCGGGCGGGCGCCGACCTCGACACGGCGGTCGCGTCCATCCGCGAGCGCCTGGGCGTCGTCCCGCTGGTGGTTCAGCTGCCCATCGGAGCCGAGGAGTCGTTCTCCGGCGTCGTCGACCTGCTGGCCATGCGCTCGCTGCACTGGCGGGCCGGCTCCGACGGCTACCGGGCGGGCCCGGTCCCCGAATCCCTGCGGGAGGAGGCGGCCCGGCGCCGCCGGCTCCTGGAGGAGACGGTGGCGGAGCTGCACGCCGACGCCCTGGAGGAGTTCTGCTCGGCCTCGGCCCTGACGGACCGGACCCTGGTCCGGGCCCTGCGGGAGCTGACGCTGAGCGGTGACGGTGTCGTGGTGCTGTGCGGATCGGCGTACCGCAACCGCGGGATCGAGCCGCTGCTGGACGCCGTCCTCGCGTACCTGCCGTCGCCCGCCGACATGCCCGCGGTACGGGGGCTGGTGGCGGACGGTGTCGAGCAGGAGCGGGCCCCCGACCCGGCGGAACCGTTCACGGCCCTCGCCTTCAAGGTGACGGCGACGGAGACCGGGCGCCTCACGTACCTGCGGGTCTACGCGGGCACCCTGCGCAAGGGCGCGACGGTCCTGGACACGGCCACGGGCCGCACGGAGCGGGTCGGCCGGATCCTGCGGGTCCAGGCCGACCGGCACGAGGAACGGGAGGAGGCGGTGGCCGGTGACATCGTCGCGGTGATCGGGCTGAAGGCCGCCCGGGCGGGCACCACCCTGTGCGCGCCGGACGCCCCGCTGGTCCTCGAACCGCCGTCGGTGGCCGAGCCGGTGGTGTCGGTCGCGCTCGAGGCCCGTCGGAGCATCGACACGGGTCGGCTGTCGGCGGCGCTGGCGCGGCTCGCCGAGGAGGACCCGTCGCTGGTGGTGCGGTCCGACGCGGAGAGCGGCCAGACCGTGCTGTCGGGGATGGGCGAACTGCACCTGGAGGTCGCGGTGGAGAAGATCCGCAGCGGCCACGGGGTGGAGGTCGTCATCGGCCGGCCGCAGGTCTCCTACCGGGAGACCGTCGTGCGCGGGGTCAGCGGCCTCGTCCACCGGCATGTCAAGCAGGACGGTGGTGCGGGTCAGTTCGCGCACGTCGTCCTCGACGTCGAGCCGCTGGAGGAGCCGTGCTTCGAGTTCCGCTCGACGGTCGTCGGCGGTCGCGTACCGCAGGAGTACGCGCGCGCCGTGGAGGCCGGCTGCCGGGACGCGCTCGCCGAGGGCCCGCTCGGCGGGTTCCCGGTGACGGGACTGCGGGTCACGCTCACCGACGGGGCGACCCACTCCAAGGACTCCTCGGAGATGGCGTTCCGCGCGGCGGGCAGGTTCGGGCTGCGCGAGGCCCTGCGCCTGAGCACGATGGAGCTCCTGGAACCGCTCGTCGAAGTCACGGTGACGGTTCCGGAGGACGGCGTCGGGAGCGTGCTGGGTGATCTCGCGGCCCGCCGCGGCCGGGTCTCCGGTTCCACGGCCGAGGCCGGTACCGCGGTGATCACGGCGGCCGTTCCGCTGGCCGAGCTGTTCGGCTACGCGTCCCGGCTGCGCGGCCGGACGCGGGGCCGGGGCACCTTCACCACCCGGCCGGCCGGTCTCGCTCCGGTACCGGCGTCGGTCGCGGGGACCCTGCCGGTCCGCTGAGACCACCGGGTGACCGCCGGACGGCCGCCCCGCCCCACCCCCGTTCACCGGGGGCGGGACGGCCGTCCGGGCGATCCGCATGGAGGGTCCGCCGAACCGGTCACCCGGTTGCGGTCACCCGGTTGCGGTCACGCCCGGGCGGACGGGGCCGGGAGCGTGGCGAGTTCGCCCAGGGTGCGCGCCGCCGGGGCCGGGTCGACCAGCCACATGAGGTGACTGCCCGCCAGCGTGCGGACGTCGTAGGGGTTGTCCGGTGTCAGCTCGTCGCCCTCGCGGATCAGCCGGTCCTGCATGGCGAGGGGCAGGCTGGCGTCGTCGGCCAGGCGAACGTAGGTCCTGGGGATGCGGCCCCAGGTGGCGGCCTGCGCCCGGTCGGCGGGCCCGCCGACGTCCAGGTTCTCGTCCGGCTGGAAGGTGTTCAGGAAGGTCAGGAACTGCTCTTCGGTGCCGTCGGCGAAGAAGGCCGCCCTGAACGCGGCGAGCGACTCCGGTTTCGCCGTACGGAAGTTGACGCGGAGCAGCCCGAGGTCGGCGGGGTTCCCGGCCAGTGCCGAAGCGAAGGCGCCGACGTCGACCCCGGCCATCTCCGGCTCGGCGTAGTAGTCATTGACGTCGAGCCGGACGGGGCACCAGGACGAGACGTAGACGATGCGGTCGATCAGGTCCGGGCGGGCGTTGGCCGCGGCCGTGACCGTGATGCCGCCGCGGCTGTGGGCGACGAGGATCACGGGGCCGTTGCGCTTGGCCCGTTCGAGTATCCCGATCAGGTGCGCGGCGTTGTCGGCGAGCGTGACGCCCTTGATCGCACCGGGCGCGGCGGCGAGCCCGTCGGGGTCCTGCGGTGCCTGATAGGCGCGGGTGAAGGTCGCCCCGAAGCCGTGGCCGGGCAGGTCGACGGCGACCGAACGGTGCCCGAGGAGGCCGAGTTCGGCCTGGAGGGGTGCGAAGGAGAAGGAGTTCGCGAAGGCTCCGTGGACCAGTACGAACGTCGGTTGCATCGATGTACTCACTTTCCGGCCGCGGCAGTTCCGCGTCGGCCTTGGCGGCGCTGATGGGGGGGTGGAACGGTCTTGATCAGTCCGACGTACGGCGCAGCACCAGGCAGAGGAAGCCGAAGCTGTCCCGGTACCCGTGCAGCCACTCCGAACGCGCGGCGGTGGCGGTCTCCAGCGCCTGTGCGGCGGCCGGATCGTCGGGGTGGTCCAGAGCCCATGCGGCCAGCGAGCCCCAGCAGGCCCACTCGTAGGCGTCCAGCTCACCGCGGGTGCTGGCATGGGCGTGGACGGGGGTCCAGCCGTCGGCGACGACACTGTCCACCGTGGTCGCCAGGTCGGCGAGTTCACCGAACATCTCGACGGCCTCGGGCGAAGGGGTGCGGTCCCAGAACGACTCTCCGATCAGCACGCGGCCGCCGGGAGCCAGGTGCCCGCGGGCCGCGGCGAGGGTGGGGAGGAGCCCGCCGAAGGCGTGCGCGGCGCCGACGCTGATCACCAGGTCGAAGGGCCGCGCGGAGACGAAGTCCCCGGCCGCCTGCCGGTGGAGGACCAGCCGCTCGTCGACTCCGCGCGCGGTCGCCGCACGGCGGGCCCGGTCCAGGGCGACTTCGGAGACGTCGACGCCCTCGGCGTGCAGGTGCGGGTGCGTCTCCAGCGCGCGCAGAAGCCATTCCGCCGTGCCGCATCCGAGGTCGAGCACGCGCTCGTCGCCCCGCGGGAGGCCGTGTTCGAGCAGTCGGGCGACCGAGTCGTCGGCGAGCGGGGACTTGATCGGGTGGCCGGCATGGGCGATCGCGGAGATCTGCTCGCGGCTCATCGGCGCGGCCTGCCCCGTGCCGAGGAGCAGCTTCGCGGCCACCTCCGTCCCGTCGGTGCGGACCGTGTCGGCGACGGCCTTCGCCCGTGCTCGCGTCTCGGGGGTGAGGGCGGTCCCGAGCGCGGCCGACAGGGATTCGAAGGTCGGGGTCGGGCCCTCGTGTGCCGCGCCGATGCCCAGCTCGGCCACGCGGCCGGCCCAGTACGGCTGGTCCGCCATCTGGGGCACCACCACCTGGGGGGCGCCCGCCCGGGCGGCCGTCGTCGTGGTGCCCGCGCCGCCGTGGTGCACGACCGCGGCCACCCGGCGGAACAGCGCCTGCTGGTTGACCTCGCCGATGGCGAAGCAGTCGTCCCGGTCGTCGGTCAGGGCCAGGTCCGCCCAGCCCTGCCCGAGGAGTACGCGGCGGCCCTGCGCGCGCACCGCCTCGATGGCGGCCCGGGCGACTTCCTCCGCGTTGCGCACGGGAATGCTGCCGAAGCCCACGTACACCGGTGGCGTGCCGGCGTCCAGGAACGCCTCCAGGCCGGCCGGGAGAGGGCGTTCGTCCGGCCGTATCCACGCACCGGTCTGTTCGACGTCGAGGTCCGCCGGCTCCTGCCAGGGGCTCAGGACCGGGTCCGCCGCGAGCCACGGCCGGTCGGTGAGGACGTAGTCGCGGAAGTGGTCCACGGGGGGCAGGCCGATCGACGCCCGGTGCGCGTTGAGTCCCGTGCCGAAGAGGACGTTCATGTTCTCGACGTCCAGGTCCCACAGGGCCCGGTTGTCGGTCACTCCCGGCGGGAAGGGGCGGCCCGGCCGTTCGAAGGGGGCGTGGTGCGGCGACGGCAGATAGGCCGGGAAGTAGGCCACGAACCTGTAGGGGATACCCAGCTTCTCGGCTGCCAGTCGCGCGCCGGCCGCGGCCGGGAGCAGGCCGGTCGCCACCATCACGTCGCATCCCTCGGCTGCCGGGACGACCGCCTCGTACGTCGTGGCGAGCAGCGCGGCAGCGCGCTCGGGCAGTCCCGCCGCCGGCATCGGCGTCTCGCCGGTCACCGCCCGCTTCACGACCTCACGCACCGGCGAGCCGATCGGCACCAGCGGCAGGCCGACGCCGTCGAGGAAGTCCGCGAAGTCCGGCGGCGCGCACACCCGTACCTCCGCGCCGAGCGCCCGCAGCCGCACTCCGAGTCCCGCCATCGGCTCGATGTCGCCGCGCGACCCGTACGCCATCAACAACACACGCATGTGGTGGTTCTCATTTCCGTGGGTTCTGTTCTCTGGTCTCTGGATTCGTCCGCACGACCGCGGTCGTGCCCGGACTCCAGCGGTCGAGCTCGGCGTACGCCGGGATCCACCGGGCGGTGCAGGCGCCGTAGGAGGGTGCGGGCAGGAGGGCGAGGAGCCGCTCCGCAGTCGGTGCGTCGGCGCCGTCCAGCAGCCACGGCAGCAGCAACGGCGCCTCCCGGCCGATGTGCTCGGCCTGGACCCGTCCGAAACGGACCCACTGCTCGGCCGTCAGCTCCCGCCGGGCCAGCGGGAGCGCCGCTTGCTCCTCGTGCTCGAGGTGGCCCGCCAGGCCGCGGGTCAGCGCGTCGGCGAGCTGGCACAGCCGCAGCGATCCGGCACCGGGGTCGGTCAGCACCCCGTCGATGGCGCGGATCACCGTGGCGATGGCGGCGTGTTCGGCAGCCATCACCTCCAGCAGCGCCAGGTCGCTCGGCCGGCCGGTCAGCTTCCGCCGCAGCGGCGGCCACAGCGCGTCGTCCTCGGCCGTGTGGTGGGCGTGGAGGGCCTTCTTGAACAGCGTCCATCCGGCAGCGGTGGCCAGCACCTGCCGCGGGTCGTGGTCCGCGGCGGTGGTGATCCGGTCCAGGTGGACCAGTTCCCGGCGCAGGGCATCGTGCATCGCGTACATGACGGTCAGGCCGATGGCGTCGCTCACGGGCGGTTCGAGAGCGTTCCGGTGGGGCGCCGGATCGCGACCGGTCGTATGGATGGGGGGCTGTGCACGCGTGACTGCATGTCTCAAAGATCGTGCGGTTCGCACGTATGATCAAGGAACATTTGCGCGCGGTTCGATAACCGCCGGGTTATCGATGGAGGTTCGCGGTCCGGTGGAGCTGCGGGACATCGAAATCTTCCTGGTGCTGGCCGAGGAGCTGCACTTCGGCCGGACCGCACAGCGGCTGCACATCTCCCAGGCGCGTGTCAGCCAGGCCATCAAGAAGCAGGAACGGCGCATCGGAGCCGAGCTGTTCGCCCGTACCAGCCGCACGGTGCGCCTGACGGAGGTCGGCCGCCAGTTCCGCGACGACCTGCAGCCGGTCTACGCGGGCCTGCACGAATCCCTGGAGCGCGCCCGATTGGCGGCCCGCGGCATCACCGAACGGCTCGACGTCGGCCTGATGCCCTTCAACGTCGCCGATCTGCACCCCTATTGGAAGGCGTTCCGCGCACGGTATCCGCACTGGGGTCTGCGGGTACGCCAGTTGACCTTCACCGATGTGTTCGGTCAGCTCCGCAGTGGTACGACGGACGTCGCGGTCCTCTGGCTGCCGGTGGAGGAGCCGGACTTCACCGTCGGGCCGGTCCTGTGCACCGACTCCCGGATCCTCGCCGTGGCCGCCGACCACCGGCTCGCGGGACGGGACTCGGTGCCGCTGGAGCTGCTCGCCGACTTTCCGCACGGCACTGCCCACGGCCTGTCGGACTACTGGGAGGACAGCTACCTGCCCTTCCACACCCCACGGGGCCGGCCGATCGAGCGCATCGAGTCCGCGGCGTCGGACAATGCCGATCAACTCATCAACCACGTCGGCATGGGCGAGATCATCCACACCTTCCCCAGCCATGTCACCAGGCACTGGGGCATGTCGAACATCCGATGGCTGCCGCTCCCCGAGATGGTTTCCCTGCACTTCGTCCTGGTCTGGCGGACCGAAGCCGAGAACGACCTCATCCGCGCTCTGGCCGACACGGTGCGGGACCTCGGAGTGTTCCGCTTCTGACGGAACGTGGCGCCGCTGTCAACCGTGCGGGCCCCGCGCGAGTCCTCGATACCGGTCCCCGTGCGGGGGCGGCCGTAGGGGAGGGTGGAGGAGCACCATGTGGGTCTTCAGCGCACTGAAAGGCATAGGCGAGTTCCTGATCGAGTGGGTCGGAGAAGCCGTCGGCGAGGTGATCCTGAGTCTGTTCGCCTGTGCCTTGCTCGGTGGCCTGGTTCTGGTCGCCTATCTGAGCTGGTCCTTCAGTCCGCGCCTGACCATCGCGGGAGCCGGGGTGCTCAGTCTCTTCCTGGCCCACGGCGCCTGGCAGACGTTCCGCACCCCCACGAAGGGTCGGCGCCGGGGCTTCGCCGCCCTGACCGCAGCCGTCTTCGCAGTGACCGCGGGGACGGCCGTCTTCCTGTTCTTCTACACGAGCGGCTGCGGCTGCCTCTGAGTGGACGAAGCGCCGCGACGCGTCCGGTTCCCGGTCGTCGTTCCGGTGCTTCCTTCACTGGTCGGGCGCAGCCCTTAAGCTGCGGGAATCGGCGGTACTCGCAGACAGACAAGGTGAACATGTTCGAGCCGGTGCAGGAAAATCCCTACCCCGACAGCCACGTCCTCGGCGAGGGCCCCGAGCCGCATCCGCTGCTGCGGCCGGTGCTGCCCCTGCTGGGGCGCTGGCACGGCCGGGGGCAGGGCGAATACCCGACCCTCGAGAAGGACTTCCGCTACGAGCAGGAGATCACCTTCAGCCATGACGGCCGCCCCTTCCTGCGCTACGAGGCCCGCGCGTGGCTGATCGACGAGTCCGGGGCGCCGGTGCGGCCCGCTGGCCGTGAGGCAGGGTGGTGGCGGGTGACTCCCGACGCCGGGCTGGAGGTCGTGCTCGCCCACCCGACGGGCGTCGTGGAGACGTACGTCGGGCGGGTGTCCGGCACGGAGATCGAGATCGAGACCGAGGCCGTGGCCCTGACCCCGCTGGCCAAGGAGGTCACCGGCACGCGACGGCACTACACGGTCGGGAACGACGGGATGACGGTCGTCCACGACATGGCCGCCGTGGGACAGCCCCTGCAGCACCACCTCACGGCGCACCTGCGGCGACGCCCGTCGTAGGCGGGACCCGCGGGAGATCACCCGGGTGCCCCGGCACGGGCTGCGGGTGCTGCGGGGTGCGCCGTCGCATAGTCGGTGGCAGGCCGGAGCCGAAGGCCGTGACCGTGGGGAGTGACCGTGGTGGATGTGGTACGACGCTCCGCCCTGGCGGGCCTGCTGTGCGCGGGGTTCGCCGGGTTCGGGGGGCTCGCCGGATTCGCGTCCGCCTCCCCCGTCCGGGCCGCCTCCGGTCCCCGCCCGCCGGCCGCACTGCTCGGTGACGAGATCCGCCGGCTGCCCACCTCCCGCAAGGTCCTGGCCCTCACCTTCAACGCGGCCTGGGACGTCGCCGGGATCGACACGGTGCTGGCCGAGCTGCGCCGGCGGAAGCTGTCCGCCACCTTCTTCCCGACCGGCGAGTTCGCCGAGGCCCACCCGGCCGCGGTGCGCTCCATCGCCGACGCGGGGCACGGGCTCGGCAACCACTCGTACAGTCACCCCTACTTCGACGACCTCAGCACCGCCGAGCGGGCGGACGAGGTACGCCGGGCCGACGCCGCCATCCGGGCGGCGTCCGGGGCCGAGCCCCTGCCTTTCTTCCGGTTCCCCTACAGCTCCACCACCGCGGAGTCCGTCGCCGACGTCAACGATCTGGGATACGCGGCGATCGAGTTCAGCACCGACACGAACGGCTACCTCGGCCCGCAGGGCGGCATGAGTGTGGACAAGGCCGTGGAACGGGCCGTCGACGCCTTCGCTCCCGGGGCGATCATCCAGATGCACGTCGGCGGCAACGGATCCGGCGTCGTCCTCGACGCCGAAGCCCTTCCCCTGATCGTCGACGCCGCCGTGGCCGAGGGCTACGAGGTCATCGACCTGCGCCGGTTCCTCGAAGCCGCGCCGGCCGGCCGCTGACAGGTCCCGCTCCACGCGCCGGCGAGCGCGATGCTGCCCGCGGCTCTCACCCCCCTTACAGGCATGGCTCGTTGCCCTGTCGGTTATCGTCCGACTCGGCACCGACCGGTCGATCGGAACACGGGGATGTGACGGGTGAACGAGAAGGAAAAGGAAGTCGAGAAGGAAGTCCTGGCGCGGCGCTTCGAGGAGCACCGCTCCCACCTGCGGGCGGTGGCCTACCGGATGCTGGGCTCGCTCAGCGAGGCGGAGGACGCCGTGCAGGAGGCCTGGTTCAAGCTGAACCGCTCCGACACGACGGCGGTGGAGAACCTGGGCGGCTGGCTGACCACCGTGGTCGGCCGGGTGTGTCTGGACATGCTGCGCTCGCGCGGCACGCGGCGCGAGGATCCGCTGCACGATCAGGACGGGCAGGTCCGCCTCCCCGACCCGGTCGTCAGCCGCGCGGACGGGCTCGACCCCGAGCAGGAGATCCTGCTGGCCGACTCGGTCGGCATCGCGCTGATGGTCGTCCTGGACACCCTCGCCCCCGCCGAGCGCCTGGCCTTCGTCCTGCACGACCTGTTCGCCGTGCCGTTCGACGAGATCGCCCCCGTGCTCGGGCGTTCCGCCGCGACGGCCAGGCAGCTCGCGAGCCGCGCCCGCCGCCGCGTCCAGGGCGCGGCGCCCGCCCCGGACCCCGACCGGGCCCGGCTGCGCGCGATCGTCGACGCCTTCCTCACCGCCGCGCGCGGCGGTGACTTCGACGCCCTCGTCGCGGTCCTCGACCCCGATGTGGTGGCCCGCTCGGACGGCGGCACGCTGCGGCCCACGCTGCTCCGGCGCGGCGCGGCCGAGGTCGCCTCCCAGGCGATCACCTTCGCCCGGTTCGCCGAGGCCGCCCGCGCGGCACTGGTCAACGGGGTCCCCGGGGTCGTCGCGATGGCGGAGGGCCGGCCGCTGTCGGTCATGGCGTTCACCATCCGGGACGGCAGGATCACCGCGCTCGACATCCTCACCGACCCGGAGCGCCTGGCGCGCATCGACCTGAGCGTCCTCGACGGCTGAGCCGCCGGCGGGCAGCGTACGGAGCCGGGGCCGGTCGGGACCGGCTCCGGCTCCGTACGGTCCGTGCGCCGCGCTCAGGCGGTGGCGGCGCCGAACCAGGTGGGCAGCCGGTCGAGCAGATCCTGCTGGTCCTCGCCGACCCAGGCGACGTGGCCGTCCGGCCGCAGCAGCGCCGCGGGCACGTCCGGTTCCTCGGTGATGTCGACGACGTGGTCGATCCGGTCGGCCCAGCCCGCCACCGAGAGCCGGCCGGTCCGGTCCAGCAGGAGTCCCCGGCCGCCGCGCATCAGCTCGTACAGGCGCCCTTCCTTCAGCGGGATGTCGCGCATCCGCCGGCCGAGCAGTTCGTGCCCCTCGCCGAAGTCGTAGCGGACCCCGACCGCGGAGGTCATCCCGGTCACGTACCGGTTGACCTCTTCGAGGTCCAGCAGCTCCGAGAACAGCTCGCGCAGCGCCACCGCACCCGGCTCCGTCCCGAGCAGCACGCCCTGGGCACGGGTGTTGGCCACGACGCGGGCTCCCACCGGGTGCCGTTCGGCCTCGTAGGTGTCGAGCAGCCCCTCCGGCGCCCAGCCGCGCACCTCGGCGGCCAGCTTCCAGCCGAGGTTGAAGGCGTCCTGCACACCGAGGCCGAGGCCCTGGCCGCCGGCCGGCGGGTGGACGTGCGCGGCGTCGCCGGCCAGCAGCACCCGGCCGGCCCGGTAGCGCTCGGCCTGCCGGCTGCCGTCGCCCACGCGGGACAGCCAGCGCGGCGCGTGCACGCCGAAGTCGGTGCCCGCGAACTTCCGCAGCTGCTGCTTGAACTCCTCCAGGGTCGGCTCGGCCGCCCGGTCCTCGGCCACCCCGTCGGCGGGCACGATGATCCGGTACACCCCGTCCCCCATGGGAACGGTTCCGAACCGTACGTGCACCTTGCGGGCTTCGGCGGTGATGGCGGCCACCGCGTCCGGCTCCGCGGTCACCTCCATGTCCCCGAGCAGCGTCTCGACCTTCGCGGGCTCGCCGGGAAAGCCGATGCCGAGCAGCCCCCGCACCGTGCTGCGGCCGCCGTCGCAGCCGACGAGGTAGCGCGAGCGCAGCCGCGTGCCGTCGGCCAGCTCCACGGTGACCCCGTCCTCGTCCTGGCTCAGCCCGGCCAGTTCGCAGCCCCGCCGGATCTCGGCACCGAGCTCGGTCGCGCGCTCGGTGAGCAGCTGCTCGGTGACGGTCTGCGGTGTCGCGAGGCCGAACGGGTGCGCGGTGTCCAGACGGTCGGGCCGCAGCTTGAGGAGGCCGCCGAAGTCACTGGTCGTGAACGGTTCGCTGACCGCGAGGAACCGGTCGAGCAGACCCCGCTGGTCCAGCAGCTCGACGGTGCGCACGTGTATTCCGCGGCCGCGGGACTGGCCGGCCGGCTCGGTCAGCTTCTCCAGTACGACGGTTCGTACGCCGGCGAGCCGCAGCTCGGCGGCGAGCATCAGCCCGGTCGGTCCCCCACCAGCAATGATCACGTCGATCTCGTCGATCATCAGAACTCCCATCTCCGCAGGTCCTGGCCTCAGCCGTCCATTCTGCGGCAGGTCCGGGGCCAGCCCTGCGGAGTGATCCGCCTCACACCCTGTCACAACCCGCCAGGGCGCGGTGTCTTGATGTCGAACCGCTCAGGACGAAGGAGAAGCACCATGAACCAGCACACCGAAGTGGTCGTGATCGGCGGCGGATACGCGGGCGTGATGGCGGCCAACCGCCTGACGCAGCGGGACGGCGTGACGGTGACCCTGGTCAACCCGCGCGCGACGTTCGTGGAGCGGATCCGCCTGCACCAGCTGGCGGCCGGGACCGACGACGCGGTCGTCGAGTACCGCGAGGTCCTGGCCGAGGGCGTGCGGCTGGTCGTGGACACCGTGACCCGGATCGACGCGGGCGGGCGCACCGTGGAGCTGGCCGCCGGCGGCACGGTCGGCTACGACTACCTGGTGTACGCGGTGGGCAGCGGCAGCGCCGACCCGAGGGTGCCCGGGGCCGCGGAGTTCGCGCACCCGATCACCACCCTGGAGGAGGCGCAGCGACTGCGGCCGGTCCTCGACGCCGCCGCCCCCACGGCCGCGGTGACGGTGGTCGGGGCGGGTCCGACCGGCATCGAGACCGCCGCCGAACTCGCGGAACGGGGCCGCCGCGTGACCCTGATCTGCGGTGGAGTGCTCGGCCCCTACCTGCACGGCCGGGGCCGCCGCTCGGTCGCCGGGCGGCTGGCCGGGCTCGGAGTCACCGTGCTCGACGGCCCCGGGACGAGGGTGACGGCGGTGACCCGCGATGCGGTGGAGCTCGGCGACGGCCGCGAGGTGCCGAGCGCGGTGACCATCTGGACCGCCGGCTTCGGGGTGCCGGACCTGGCCGTGCGCAGCGGGCTGAGCACGGACGACCTGGGCCGCCTGCTCACGGACGAGACGCTGACGAGCGTGGACGACGAACGCGTCGTCGCGGCGGGCGACTCGGCGGCGCCGTCGGGCCTGCCGCTGCGGATGAGCTGCCAGGCGGCGATACCGCTGGGCGCGCGGGCCGCCGACACGGTGCTCGGCCGGATCGACGGAGAGCGGCCGGCGACCCTCAACGAGGTGTTCGCCGGACAGTGCATCAGCCTGGGCCGGGGCGCGGGCATCTTCCAGTTCTCGCACAGGAACGACGTGTCGCTGTGGTTCCACATCGCCGGCCGTCCCGGCGCGAAGCTCAAGGAGTTCGTGTGCAGGGGCACCGTCAAGCACCTGGCCGACGAGGCGGGCAGGCCCGGTTCGTACGGCCTGCACCGCGTCTCGGGAGGGGACCAGCGCGGGCGGCGGCTGCGGGCCGAGCGTTCCGCACCCTCCGAACCTCACAGGTCGTGACCGAGAGAATTCAGCAGGTAGTAATTAGGTGAATTCCTGACTGAATTCCCGTCAACAAGGCTCCGGTTCATATCTCGATTTGATAACAACCCATCAAGAAAGGACTGGACCATTCGGACGCGACGCGCGTAACTGGCCTTGTTTTATTGGGAGTTGAGTGTTCGTCAAATCAGGTCGACAGGTAACGGAATGATTTCTCGGACCGCGCCCCCGTTTGTCCGAATTCTCCTTCGCGTCCGTCTGGCAGGCTTCCGCGCACCTACTCTTCCGACAACGATTTGAGGTGCCCATGACAGGACGTCGCAGACGGCCTGCCGCCGCCGACCACCGCCGCAAACCCCGGCGGTTGATACTCGTCACCGCCGCCACGGCAGCGGCGGGGCTGATAGCCGCAGGCATCGCCTACTCCGGAATCGGTGACGGCGCCGAGGCGGCGGCCCCCGTGGTGGAGGCCGCCGCGGAGGCTCCGGCCGCCGCACCCGCCCGTGACCAGGAGCCGGAACCGATCGCGGCCGCGCCCGCCAACGAGACCGCGCGCGGCATGATCTACGACGGCCTCCAGGCCGCGCCGAAGGGCGACCGGTGCGTGGGTGTCTACCGCACCGACACCGGGCTGTGCACCCACGGCCCCGACGCCCCGCCCAAGGGCGTCGACATCACGAAGGACATCGCACCCGCCGTCAAGGAAGCCGCTCCGGCGGCCGACCCGGCCCGCCCCGCGGCCGACGACCCGGCGAGCAAGGAAGGCGACGGGCGTCCTCAGGACGCGCCCGCGGCCGATGCGTCGACGGCCACCAAGGCCTCCGCACCCGAGCCCGCCGCCGCGGCCGCCGCGTCCGGCAGCCAGAACGTCGCCGCCGGCCCCGCCGGCCAGACCGTCCAGTGCGACGGCGACGGCAGCACCGGCAACCGCGTGCAGGTCGTCTACGTCCACGCGCCGGGCAAGGACCGCTACTCCGAGTACGTCGCCTCGTTCCGCAAGTGGGCGGCCGACGCCGACCTCATCTACTCGGCGAGTGCCAAGGAGACCGGCGGAGTCCGTCACATCCGCTACGTGACGGCCGCCGACTGCACCCCCACCGTGCTCAACATCGAGCTCCCGGCCTCGGCTCTCGCCGAGTTCAGCGCGACCAACAACGCGCTCGCCGGCAAGGGCCTCGACCGTCGCGACCGCAAGTACATGATCTTCGCCGACAGCCAGGTCTATTGCGGCATCGGCACCTTCGCGGGCGACGAGCGGCCCGGCCAGGCCAACCAGAGCAACTTCGGCCCCTCCTACGGGCGCACCGACTCCGGTTGCTGGGGCGGTCACACCGCCGCGCACGAGCTCGGCCACAACCTGGGCGCGGTCAACAACAGCGCCCCGAACACCAGCCGTGGCGCGCACTGCACCGACGAGTACGACGTCATGTGCTACTCAGACACCCCGTACTACCCGCAGATGCGCAACATCTGCACCAACCAGGCGTCCGAGAACATCCTGGACTGCAACCACGACGACTACTTCCACACCAGTCCCAAGCCCGGTAGCTACCTGGCCACGCACTGGAACATCGCCGACAACCAGTTCCTGATGAAGAGCAAGGGCGGCGGTGGCGGCACGGACCCCGGTCCGAACCCCTCCCCCACGCCCACCAAGAAGCCCTCGCCGACGCCCACCAAGAAGCCCTCGGGCGGACCGGCCGTAACGGCGGGCCAGATCCAGTCCACCTCCGTCGTGGTGAGCTGGCCCAAGGTCGACGGCGCCTCCTGGTACGCGGTGCAGCTGAACGGCAAGCACCTGACGTGGGTCCAGTCCCAGGTGCTCCGCATCTACAACCTGCAGCCGAACACCGCCTACAAGGTCACCGTCTCGGTCCGCGACAGCGCCGGCCGTGACAGCGGCCCCGGCAAGGCCGCGTCCTTCCGTACGACGGGAGCGGGCGGCGGCGCCACCACGCCGGGCACCAAGTACGTGCTCGGCAACGGCAGCAGCGGCATGGCCGCGGAGCTGTGGGGCGGCCGCACCGCCGACGGCACCGTCCTCGTGGGCGGCCGCACCAACGGGTACGCCCAGCAGCAGTGGTACTTCGACGACGCGGGCAACGGGCAGGTGCGCATCAAGTCCGTCGCCTCCGGCAAGTGCCTCCAGCCCGGCGGCACCCCCGCCGCCGGCATGTGGGTCGCGCAGCAGCCCTGCGCGGGCGGCAACGGCGCGCAGGCCTGGAAGCTGACGTCCCGCGGCGGCGCGGTGACCGTGACCGACGCGAGCGGCTCCTTCGCCCTCACCGTCAGCAACCGGCCCTACTACGGGTACTGGCTGCTCGACCTCCAGCGTGCGGACGGCCGCGCGACGCAGGCCTGGACCCTGCAGAAGGCCGGCTGATCACTGCCACGGCGCAGCACGCCCTGACGCCCTGACGGCGTGAACCCACCCCGGCGGACGGCCGCACCGAGCGGCCGTCCGCCTGTACCCCTCATCTTGACCGGAGCACCCCGACGATGCGCATACGAATCGTTCTCTCGGCCGCCCTGGCCGCACTCGGCCTCATGTTCCTGCTCCCCGCCGCGGCCCACGCCCACGGTGACACCGTGAAGGTGGTGGTGACCGGGCAACGCGAGGGTCACGTCACCGCCGACGTCACCTGGGAGAACGACGGCGACGCCGTCGAGGAGGCCGTCGCCGCGACCGTGAACGCGACCAGCGTCGACGGCACCCGCACCCTGGGGGCCTGGCGCCTGGTGCGCGACCCCGCCGCGAAGCCCGCGGGCTGGACGACGGCCGAGGCGCTGCCGCCGGGTTCGTGGAAGGTCAGCGTCGACGTGGGCTTCCCGGCTCTGGGGCACGGTGAACTCGAAGTGGCGGTGCCCGTGGTGGACCCGGCTCCGGGTGGTCCCGCCCCGGCCGCCTCCGTGGCGGCTCCCGTCCCGTCGGCGGCCGCGCCGGTGTCCTCGGCGGCCTCCGCCGCCCCGGCCCCGGCTCCGGCCGATTCTTCGGCGCAGGCCGCGGAGCCGGCCGCCGAGACCGAGGGGTACGCCGTCTGGTGGACGACGGCGGGTGTGGCGGTCACCGCCGTGGCGGGTGCGGCCGTCGGTCTCCTGCTCCGCCGCCGCCGGCGCGTGCGGCTCGACCGTCTCAACTAGGCCGAGCCCCAGTCCCCGAAACCCCGGCACGGGGGGCCGGAGCGCCAGGGGGTGTCTTGTCGACCGGGCCCGGCCCGGAAGGCGGGGCACCCCCTGTGCCGTTTCTACCGGCCGGTGGCCAGCGCGCCGACGACCGCCTCGGCGAAACGCTCCAGCCTCTGCGGGACAACGCTCAGGAACAGGTTCGGCTCGATGAGTTCCAGCTCCATGACCACGGGCTCCCTGGCCCCGTCCAACGCCAGGTCCACCCGGGCGAACAGCAGGTCGCCCGGGGCGGGGACGGCCGCCAGCGCCGCCCGTGCCGTACGGAGCTCCGCCTCGGACGGCCGGTAGGGGGCGGCGCCGGGGTGCGGCACCCGGAAGTTGTCGATCAGCCCCGCCTCGGTCAGCAGGGCCTCCTTGCGGATCGCGTGGCTGAAGGTGCCGCCGAAGAAGACCAGCGCCCGCTCCCCCTCCTCCACCAGCGGCAGATACGGCTGGACGATCACCGTGCGGCCCTGGTCCAGCAGCATCCGCGCGTGGCGCTCGGCGTCCGTCCCGCGTCCGGGCTCGTAGCGCGCGGTGTCCCGTGCCCCGGAGGAGACGGCCGGTTTGACCACCACTCCGTGGGGCCCGTCGAACTGCGCCGCGCCCGGGACTCCTCCCGGTTCGAGGACCCGGGTCGGCACGACCGGGACTCCGCGCGCGGCGAGCTCCGGCAGATAGCGCTTGTCGCTGTTCCAGCGCACCAGCGGCGCCGGATTCCACAGCCGGGTGGCCTCGGCCGTCGCGTCCGCCCAGGCCAGGAACTCCGCGAGCCGGTCCGCGTAGTCCCAGGTCGACCGGATGACCGCGAGGTCGTAGCGGTCCCATCGTGGGGTGTCCGCGTCCCAGGCCACCGCCTGCGCGGACAGGCCCGCGGCGCGCAACGCCGTCAGGATCAGCGGGAGATCCGCGTCCTGGTCGGCGCCGCCCTCGCTCGTCACGATCGCGACCCTCGCCGTAGCCATACGCGTCTCCCGTTCCTGCTCCCCGGACCGCCCGCCGCGGCCACGACCCCGGACGATCACTCTTCCACACCGGCCCCGGCGGGAACCCGGCCGCCCGATCATGCGTCGTACCCGAGGTGGAAGACGGTCCGGGACAGACAGGCGGGGCTCCGGTGGTGGCGGAGCAGGCGGCGGCAGGGAGCGGCGAGCGGCGCAGCGCCGGGTGGCGCCGGGGCGCCGACGCCCGGGGCCGTACGCCCTGGACGCGCGGGCGCGTCGTCGCGGCCCTCGCCGCACTGAGCGCCGCGCTGCTGGTGTTCCACTCCGCGGTCCCCAACACGGTGGGCCGCCTGGGCAGCGCGCTGGAGGCCTTCCTGCCCTGGCTGGGCCTCGCGGTCCCGGTGCTGCTCGTCTCGGCGCTGGTGCGCCGCTCGTTCACCGCACTGGTGACCGTCCTGCTGCCCGCGGCCGCCTGGGCGGGCCTCTTCGGCGGGCTGTTGCTGCCGGCGGAGCGCGGCCCGCACGACATCACTGCCGTCCAGCACAACGTGAGCGACGAGAACCCGGACCCCAGCGGTACCGCGCGCGCCCTGAGCGCCTCCGCGCCGGATCTCATCGCCCTGGAGGAGCTGACGCCCGCCGCGCTGCCGGCCTACGAGGCGGCGCTGGCGGCCGCGTACCCGTACCACGCGGTCCAGGGCACGGTCGGCCTCTGGTCGAGGCATCCGTTCACCGAGGTCCGCCGGGTGGACATCAGGCCCGCGGGCATCGGCGAGGGCTGGGACCGTGGCCTGCGCTGCGGTGTGCGCACGCCCCGGGGCGAGATCGCGGTGTACGTGGCGCACCTGCCCTCGGTCCGCTTCCGGGCGAGCGGTTTCGGCTCCGGCCCGCGGGACGAGAGCGCGCGGCTGCTGGGTGCGGCCGTCGCCGCCGAGCAGCTGGAACGGGTGATCCTGCTGGGCGACCTCAACAGCACGGTGGACGACCGGGGACTCGCCCCGCTGACCTCCCGCCTGAGCGCGCCGCGGCGGGGGCTCGCCCTCAGCTGGCCCGCGGCCGTCCCGGTCGCCCGGATCGACCAGATCCTCACCCGCTCGGCGACCGCTGCCGAGATCCGGACGCTGCCCGCCACCGGCAGCGACCACCTGCCGGTCGCCGCCCGCATCCGGCTGGACGCCTCATAGCCGGATGGCGACCTTGCCGCGCACCTGGCCGGCCCGCAGGTGGCGGATGGCGTCGGGCACCTCGGCCAGCGGGTAGGTCCGGTCGACGGCGGGGGTCACCGATCCGGCCTCGATGAGTTCCGTGAGGGCTTCGAGGTCGGGGTGGCGCACCAGCGTGCCGTGCGCGCGCAGCCGGTGGCCGACGAAGGGCGACAGCAGCATCGCGCCCAGCTGCCGCTGGTTGCCGCCGATCCACTTGCCGCCGCCTTCCCCGCCGACGATGACGAGGGTCCCGCGGGGGTTGAGGGCGCGGCGCAGCCGGGCGATGGGCCGGTTGCCCGCGATGTCCAGGATGACGTCGTAGCGGTGGCTGCCGTCGACCGGGTCCTGCTGGGTGTAGTCGAGGACCTCGTCGGCGCCGAGGGAGCGGACCAGGTCGGTCTTGGCGGTGCTGCACACGCCGGTGACGTGGGCGCCGAAGGCCTTGGCCACCTGTACGGCGAAGCTGCCCACGCCGCCGGAGGCGCCGAGGACGAGGACGCTCTGGCCCGCCTTGACCCGTCCGCTGTCCCGTACCGCGCCCAGGGCGGTGCACGCGGAGACGGGCACGGTGGCGGCCTGTTCGAAGTCCAGGGAGGCCGGCTTGGGCGCGAGGGTGCCCTCCTTGGCGCGGGCGTACTCGGCGAACGACCCCGTGCAGTTGCCGTACACCTCGTCGCCGGGCCGGAAACGGGTGACGTCGGGGCCGACGGCTTCGACCACTCCCGCGACGTCCAGGCCGCGGACGCGCGTCCTGGGTCTGCGCAGACCCGTCACGGCGCGGACCGCGTAGGGCATGCCCGCCATGAGGTGCCAGACGCCCTGGTCGACACCGGCCGCGTGCACCCGTACGAGGACCTCCCCCGGGCCCGCGACCGGCCGTTCCGTCTCCTCCATCCGCAGGACCTCGGGCGATCCGTAGACGTCCTGGACCATGGCCTTCATTCTTCGTCCCCTTCAGTGGATGTGTACTGGAACACGCTGTCGAGCGGTACGGCGAAGACCCGCGCGATCTCGAACGCCTTCTCCAGGGACGGCGAGTAGCGGCCCTGCTCGATGGCGATGACGGTCTGACGGGTCACGCCGATCCGGCGGGCGAGCTCGGCCTGGGTCATCTCGCCGTTGGCGAAGCGCAGGGCCCGGATGCTGTTGGTGACCCGGGTGGGCCTCACCACGGGTGGAAGCCGATCCGGTAGGAGGCGATCTTCGCGGTCGACGCGAGCAGCGCCGACAGGACGAATCCCAGATAGATCGCGTTGGCGATCCAGAACCGGTCCGCTTCGGCCATCGCCAGGAGCATCCCGGACACGGCGCCGATCGCGATGAACGACTGGCCGATGTGCTCACTGAACTGGTGGATCTCCCGGTCCCGCTGGTCCTTGACCTTGCCCTCCTCGGGCGAGAGCAGCGACACGGTGATGTGGAGCGCGATCGAGGCGACGATCGCCGCGCCGACCGTCCACAGCAGCACGGCCGCATAGGGCTGCTGGGTCAGGGGGTCGCTCCCGGACCGTCCGAGGATCACGGCCAGATACGTCCCGTACGACGCGACCGTGACCACGATCATGATCCACGCGCGTTTCTCCTCCAGCGCCACTGCCACTCCCCATGTAAAGAAAACCAGACATCGATAGTGTCAAGGAATCAGGACATGGTGTCAATATTTCTTTACCTCTACGGGCAGCGGACGGCTCACGGCCGTAGGCCGTGGGCCGGAGCCGGCTTCAGGGGGTGCCGGTCAGCGCCCCGGCGCGGTGGGAGCCTCGAGGAGCTCGGGCCCGTTGTTGCGCACGTTGTTGACGGCGGTCGACACGGCGCGGACGTCGAGCAGGCCGCCGGCGGGGGCGGCGAGCAGGGCGCGAAGTGCGTCCGGGTCCTGGTGCGACGGGTCGAGCCAGGCCTCGTAGTCCGCCGGTGCGAGCGCGAGCGGCATCCTGGGGTGGACCCGGCCGGCGGCGTCGGTGGCCTCGGTGGTGATGATCGTGCAGGTGGCCCACCAGGCCGCCGGATCGTCGTCGGCGGCGACCGCGGGGTCGCGCCAGAACTCGTACAGCCCGGCCATCGCCATCACCTCGCCGTCCTCGGGACGGATGAAGTACGGCTGCTTGTAGGCCTTCACGGAACCGGAGGCGGGCACGGGCTCCCACTCGTAGAACCCGTCGGCGGGCAGCAGGCACCGGCGCTTGGCGAAGGCGCGCCGGTAGGCCGGCTTCTCGTGCACCGTCTCCACCCGCGCATTGATCATCTTGGCGCCGCCGGACGCGCTCTTGGACCACGAGGGCACCAGCCCCCACCGCAGGGGGCGCAGTTGCCTCTCCAGTACCCCGCTCTCCCGGTCGGCGCGTTCCAGCACCGCCCACACGGCGTCGGTGGGGGCGACGTTCCAGCTCGGCTCCAGCACGTGCCCCGGATCGGGGGGCGTGGCCCGGAAGAGGCCGGACAGGTCCTCGGGACTGCGGGTGGAAGCGTATCGGCCGCACATGCCTTCCACCCTGCCAGCTGAACCGGGTCCGTGCGGGCTACGGCGCGAAGTCGTCCGGGCCGGGCCCGTCGTGGCGGTTCACCCGGTGGATGCGCAGCGCGAGTTGGAGTTCCAGTGCCCGTTCCGGGCGCTGCCAGTCGCGGCCCAGCAGGCTGCCGATGCGGTCCAGGCGCTGCACCACGGTGTTGACGTGCACGTGGAGGGCCTCGGCGGCCCGGGACTGGCTCGCGCCCGTCTCGAAGTAGGCCCGCAGGGTGTGGGTGAGGTCGGTGCCGCGCTTCGCGTCGTACGCGAGCACGGGGCCCAGGGTCTGCCGTACGTAGCCGCCCAGGTCCGTCTGGTCGCCGAGCAGTACGCCGAGGAAGCCCAGGTCGTGGAGGGCGGCGCCGGTGCCTTCGCGGCCCAGGGCGCACAGCGCGGTCCGGCAGCGGCGGGCCTCGGCGTACGCGTCGGCGAACCCGGCGGGACCGGTGACCGGACCGGCGGCGCCGACGGTGACGGAACCGGCGAGCGACTGGCGCAGCTCGCCCGCGAGGCTCGCGGCGGCGGGACCGGGGGCGGGGGCGGGACCGGAAGCGGATCCGTTGCTCGGGACCTCCGCGGGGCAGACCAGGACGACGTCCTCGTGGTGCAGTCCGGCGAGTCCCTTGCGGGCCTGGGCGAGGCGGGCGGCGGCGGCCAGCAGCCGGGGCCGGGGCACGGCCCCGCTGTGCAGGACGAACACCGCGTGCGGGTGGCCCAGGTTCACGCCGAGCCGGCGGGCCCGGGCCGACAGTCCGGCCGGGTCGGCGGCCCGGGTGAGCAGGTCTCCGAGCAGTTCGCCCCGTATCCGGTCCTCGGTCTCGGCGACCGATCGGCGCAGGAGCAACAGCAGGGCGGTGACCAGGCTGGCGCGCTCGAAGAGGCGGCGGTCGGCGTCGTCGAGGTCGGCGCGGCCGGTCAGGGCGATGCTGCCGAGCAGTTCGTGCCCGGCAAGGACCGCGCACACCCAGGTTCCCCGGACGAAGACGGCGCGTCCGCCGGCCCGCGAGGCGGCGACCGCCTGCGCGGACGGGGGCCGCGGGTCGGTGCCCGCCCGGGCGAGCTCGGCCCCTTCCGCGTCGTGCACGAGGGTGCCGCCCTGCAGGACGGTACCGATGGCGGTCGCCACGTCGGTGACGTCGCCGCCGCGCAGCACCAGGTCGGTGAGGCGGTCGTGGGCGTCCTCGGCCCGGCGCATGGCCTCGCTGT
Source organism: Streptomyces sp. NC-S4 (assembly GCF_054353315.1). Lineage (NCBI taxonomy): Bacteria > Bacillati > Actinomycetota > Actinomycetes > Kitasatosporales > Streptomycetaceae > Streptomyces > Streptomyces sp. NC-S4. Next base: position 529,515 of record NZ_CM135937.1, read on the forward strand.
GCGCCTCGATCGTCCGCGAGGCCGCGTTGAGGTCGACCAGTGCGGTGCGCGTCTCGTCCAGCAGCCGGGCGCCGTCGATGGCGATGGCGGCGTGGTCGGCCAGCGAGGACAGCAGGGCCACCTCGTCGGGCGTGAAGGTGCGGGCCGTGCGGTCGGCCGCGTAGAGGACGCCGATCACCCGGGTGCCCAGGCGCAGCGGTACGCCGAGGATGGCCCGCAGGCCCTCCTCGGCGACGGCTCCGTCGATCACCGGGGTGTGCCTGAACCGCCGGTCGTCCCGGTAGTCGCCGGTGGAGTACGGGCGGGCGGTCTCCGCCACCAGTCCGCCCAGCCCCTCCCCCATCCCGAGGCGCACACGCTGGAAGGCGGCGGAGACCGAGCCGTCCGTCACCCGCATGTACGTGTCGCCCGCCTCCTCGTCGTTGAGGGACAGGTACGTCACGTCCGTGCCGAGGAGCAGCTTGGCCCGGTGGACGATCGCCTTCAGCACGGCGTCCGGTTCCCTGAGCCGGGCGAGGTCGCCGGCGGTGTCGAAGAGGGCGGCGAGTTCGGCCTCGCGGCGGCGGTGCTGGCCGAGGGTGCGGTGGATGCGGAGCGCGACGCGGGTCGCGTCCGCGATCAGCGCCGCGTCCGCGGCCGACGCCTCGCCGCCCTCCGCGGTCCCTTCCGCGTCGGAGGGGGCGCTGCCTTGGAACGCCTCGGCGGGCGCGCCCTGATCGAGCAGGTCCAGGAGGTTGCGCAGCCGCAGCAGCGCGTCGGTGGTGGCCATCGGGTGCTCTCCGTAGGGCTGGACGCGGACGGGGGCGGCGCCGTACGGGCCGGCGCCGCCCCGTCTCGGAGGGCCGAGGGGCCCGGGGGCGGGTCAGTTCCCGTCGGCCGGCACCGGGCCGTGTCCGGCCCGCCGGCCGGCCGGGACCGGGGCGCGGACCGGGGTCTGTTCCCGGGTCAGGCTACGCCCGCGGGTCTCCTTGGCCACCAGGACGGTCAGCGTGGTGACGGCCGTCGCGGCGGCGAGGTACACCGAGACGGGCAGGGACGAGTCGTATTCCCGCAGCAGGGCCACGGCGACGATCGGTGCGAGCGCGCCGCCGATGATGGAGGCCAGTTGGGACCCCATCGAGGCGCCGGAGTAGCGGACCTCGGTGGCGAACATCTCGGAGATGAAGGCCGCCTGCGGTCCGTACATCGCGCCGTGCAGGAGCAGCCCTACGGTCACGGCCGCGGCGATCACCGGGAAGGACTTGGAGTCCAGCAGCGCGAAGAACGCGAAGGCCCAGCCGGTCATGCCCACCGAGCCGATGAGGGTGACGGCACGGCGCCCGACGCGGTCCGACAGGGCGCCCCAGGCCGGGATGGCCACGAAGTGGACGGCGGAGCCGATGAGTACGGCGTTCAGGCCGTCGCTCTTGGGCAGCCCGAGGTGGCTGGTGACGTAGACGAGGAGGAAGGCGGTGATGACGTAGTAGGAGATGTTCTCGCCGAGGCGGGTGCCGATCGCGGTCAGGACCCCGCGCCAGTTCGTGCGGAACACCTCCGCCACGGGCGGTCCGGCCTTGGCCCCGGCGGCGGCGCGCTCCGCGGCCCTGGCCTGTGCCTCCAGGAAGACCGGGGACTCCGAGACGGACACGCGGATCCACAGGCCGATCACCACCAGCACCCCGGAGAGCAGGAACGGGATCCGCCAGCCCCAGGCCAGGAAGGCCGCGTCGGACTGTACGGCGGCCAGGACGGCGAGCACCCCGGTGGCCAGCAGATTGCCTCCGGGCGCGCCGGCCTGCGGCCAGGAGGCCCAGAAGCCGCGGCTGCTGTCGTCCCCGTGCTCGGAGACGAGCAGCACCGCCCCGCCCCACTCGCCGCCGAGCGCGAACCCCTGGATCAGACGCAGGAGGGTGAGCAGGATCGGGGCGCCGACGCCGATGCTCGCGTGGGTGGGGAGCAGGCCCATGGCGAAGGTGGCCCCGCCCATGAGGAGCAGGCTGAGGACGAGGAGCCGCTTGCGGCCGATCTTGTCCCCGTAGTGACCGAAGACCAGCCCGCCCAGCGGGCGGGCCGCGAAGCCGATCGCATAGGTCAGGAAGGCGAGGAGGGTGCCGACCAGGGGTTCGCTGCCGGGAAAGAACAGCTCGTTGAAGACGAGTGCGGCGGCCGAGCCGTAGAGGAAGAAGTCGTACCACTCGACGGTGGTACCGATCAGGCTGGCGGCGACGATCCTCCGGATGCCGGTCGGCGATGGTGCGGCTGTCGAGGGGGAGGTCATGTGCACCACTTCCGGGGTCTGCGGGGACGTTTGGTGTGGCCACACCGTAGAAGCCCGCAGGTCGGCCGCGTATGTGGCGGGGCATCACATTCAGGCACCACTGTGTGTACCCGACCACCACATCGCGGCCCTGGACCACCTCGAAAGCTTCCGGAACGCCCAACCGACTCTTGCCGTAAATGCGTGGATCAGCCCGCTCCGGAGCGGTTCTCGGCTCCTCGTTCTCCCCGTCCTGCCTGACCTGATGTCTCCGCACGGGCTCGGTCCACACGGTCCGGGTCGGCGGGCGGGCCACCGCCCGTGCCGGTCCTGGACGCGACTCCGGGCGGGCGGCCGTGTTCGTCCACCATGGCTCCCATGTCGGTGAGCAGGGCCGGGCGGTTCGCGTTCCTCTCGCCCATGATTCACCACCTGCCTCCTTCTCGATCTCGGTACCGTCGGTGCCATCGGGCGGCCCTGCGGTGCGCGTTCCCGCGTCGCGGGTCAGTCGGCCGGCTCCCGGGGCCCGGCGCCGCCCGGGGCCGAGAGGGCGCCGCTCCCCTCGGCGTGTGACTCCGCGTGCCGTCACGCGTACGCCGCGAGGGTGAACTCCTTCACGAGCATGGTGCAGAAGGCACCGAGGTCGTCGGGCTTGCGGCTGGTGATGAGCGTCGCCGGAGCCGCCCGGCACACCTGCACTTCCTCGTCGACCCAGGTGCCTCCCGCGTTGCGGATGTCGGTCGCCAGACTGGGCCACGACGTCAGCGTCCTACCGCGTACGGCGTCGGCTTCGATCAGCGTCCAGGGTGCGTGACAGATCGCGGCGACCGGCTTTCCGGCCTCGAAGAAGCTGCGGACGAAGCCGACGGCCCGGTCGTTCGTGCGCAGAGCGTCCGGATTGGCGACACCGCCCGGCAGCACGAGCGCGTCGAAGGCGTCCGAGGTGTCACCGGCCAGCAGGTGGTCGACGGGATAGGTACCGGCCCGGTCGAGGTGGTTGAACGCCTGTACCCGTCCGGGCTCGGTGGACACGAGCTGGGGGATCCCGCCGATCGTCTCCACAGCCTTCCAGGGGGCGGTGAGCTCGACCTCCTCCACGCCCTCCGGGGCGGTCAGAAACGCGATGCGCATGACGCTCACTCCCTTCGTCGGGGTGTCGGTCACCCAGTGAACCGCCGCCGTCACGCCGCAGCAGAGTCGCGGGGATGCCGCGTCGGCTCACGCCCGGCATTCGGCCGGTCTCTCCGCGCCTTCCCCGGTCGGCGGCCTTGAACCGGAGCGCGGCGGATCCGTACGCGGCCAGGTCGCGGCGCCGCCCGGCCGGTCCCGGTGTACGAGCGGGCACGGGACCGGTGCCGGGCGCGGCCGCCTCCGTGCTCCATGGAGGCCTGAACCGGGTGCCCGTCCCTGCTGCGGCGACTTCAGCACGCGCCAAGAACTGGCGTCCTTCGGTGAAACCGTCTCCCCGTCGGGTCGAGCGCTGCCGCGCCCGGGCTCTGATGCGTCCTCACGGCGGCCGTCAGCCCTCGCGTCCCGGCAGGAGCTCCTTGGCCTTGGCCACGGCGAAACCCCAGCCCTGGGCCACCGTCGGCTTGCCCGGCACCGCGACTTCCTCCGGGTTGGTGAGTACGTCCAGGAGGACAGGCCCCGGCGTCTCGAAGGCGCGTCGTACGCCCTCGTGCAGGTCGGCCGGGTCGGTGACCCTGATCCCCGTCAGGCCGAGGGCCGTGGCGACCGCGGCGAAATCGGGATTGTCGAGTTCCGTGCCGAATTCGGGGAGGCCCGCCTGTTCCTGTTCCAGTTTGACCATGCCCAGGCGGCGGTTGTCGAAGACGACGAGCTTCACCGGCAGCCGATACGTCTTGATGGTCATGAGGTCGCCGAGCAGCATGCTCAGCCCGCCGTCCCCGCAGAGCGCGACGATCTGCCGGTCGGGCGCCCACAGCTGGGCGCCGAGGGCCTGGGGCATGGCGTTGGCCATCGAGCCGAGGTTGTACGAGCCGATCAGGCGGCGATGGCCGCGCATGGTGACGAAGCGGGAGAGCCAGACGGTGGCCATGCCCGTGTCGCAGGTGAAGACGGCGTCGTCGGCCGCGTAGGCGTCCACGGCTGCGGCCAACGCCTCCGGGCGGACGGCGTGCTCGCGGTTGTCCAGGGCGGCCCGCAGCTTCCCGGTCCAGCGGTGCTCGTGCGCGGGGTCGGCCAGCCGCTGCTGTCCCTCCTGCCAGCGCAGGAAACGCTCGCGGGCTTCGTCGAGGTGCGCACGGTCCGGGACCGCCTTCAACAGCGGCAGCAGGGCCCGTAGCGTGGCGCCGACGTCACCGGCCAGGCCCACGTCCACGGGGGTGCGGCGGCCCAGGTGGTCCTCGCGGGAGTCCACCTGGATCACCTTGGCGTCCTTCGGATACCACTCCCGGTAGGGGAAGTCGGTCCCCAGCATGAAGAGCACGTCCCCGCTGTCGAGCGCGTGGGCGGCGGCGGGGTTGCCGATGAGGCCGGTCTGGCCCACCTGGAAGGTGTTGTCGTCCTCGAAGCCCTCCTTCGCCTTCAGCGTGAGCACCATGGGCGCCGCCAGCAGCTCGGCGGTCCGCAGGACCTCGGTACGGGCTTCACGGGCACCCTGGCCGACCAGGAGGGTCACCCGGGCCGCGTCGTTCAGCAGCTCGGCGGCCCGGGCGAGGGCCGGGTCGTCGGGCCGGGTGACGGCGCGGTCGAGGGCGAACCGCGTGGGCCTGTCGTCGCTGACCTCCTGATCCCCCAGGTCTCCGGGGACGGTCAGGACGGCCACTCCGCCCTGGGTCACGGCGGCCCGCACGGCCGATTCGAGCAGGCGCGGCATCTGGTCCGGGGAGGTGACGGTGGCCCGGTGGACGGCGACGTCACGGAAGAGCAGGTCGTTGTCGACCTCCTGGAAGTAATCGCTGCCGATCTCGGAGAGGGGGACCTGACCGCAGACGGCCAGGACGGGCGTGCGGCTCTTGGCGGCGTCGTAGAGGCCGTTGAGCAAGTGCACGGATCCGGGTCCCACCGTGCCCATGCACACCCCGAGGGTCCCGGAGAGCTGGGACTGTGCCGAGGCGGCGAAGGCCGCGGCCTCCTCGTGCCGGCAGCCGACCCAGTTCAGGCCGGCGGATGTGCGGATGGCGTCGGTCAGCGGGTTCAAGGCGTCTCCGACGACGCCGAAGACGTGCTGGACGCCGAGTTCCTCGAGTGCGTCGACGATGACGTGGGCGACAGTGCGTGCCACGGGACTGCCCTTCGTTTGCCGGTTCAGCGGCCGGTTCGGCGGGTGGAGTGGGTGAAGCGGTCGGGGTCGGCCGCCATCCAGTCGGCTGCCCAGCTTTCGGGCGGCGATGCCAGCAGTTCCCCGGGGGCGAGCCAGGCGTGGAGTTCGGCGTACGAGCGGACGGTGTGCGGGTCCACCCGCTGGAGCAGCATGTGGGGACGCAGCCCGCGCGCGTCGTCGACGCCCATGGCCGCCATGATCTGCAGCGCGCTCTTGACGGTCGCCTCCTGGTAGCGCCGTACGCGCTGCGCCTTGTCAGCGACGTCCAGGGCCCGGGCGCGCCGCTCGTCCTGGGTGGCGACCCCGACGGGGCAAGTGTTGGTGTGGCAGCGCTGGGCCTGGATGCAGCCGATCGCGAACATCATGGCGCGGGCCGAGTTGGTGTAGTCGGCGCCCTGGACCAGGCGTTTGACGAGGTCGCTGCCGGTGGCGACCTTTCCGGAGGCTCCGATCCGGATGCGGTCGCGCAGCCCGGAGCCGACGAGGGCGTTGTGGACGGTCATCAGGCCGTCGGCGAGCGGCAGGCCGACGTGGTCGGCGAACTCGAGCGGCGCGGCGCCCGTTCCTCCCTCCGCCCCGTCGACGACGATGAAGTCGGGGGTGACGTCCTCCTCCCGCATGGCCTTGCACACGGCGAGGAACTCCCGCCGCGAGCCGACGCACAGCTTGAACCCCACGGGCTTGCCGCCGGCGAGCTCCCGCATGCGGGCCAGGAAGCGCACCAGTTCGCGCGGGGAGGAGTACACGCGGTGGAACGGCGGCGAGACGACGGTCTCCCCCTGCGGCACCCCGCGCACCCGCGCGATCTCCGCGTTCACCTTGGCACCGGGCAGGACGCCGCCGATGCCCGGCTTGGCGCCCTGGCTGATCTTGAGCGACACGCACTTGACCTGCGGGTGTGCGGCCTTGTCGGCGAACTGCCGCTCGTCGAAGCCGCCGTCGTCGGTGCGGCACCCGAAGTATCCGGTGCCGATCTCCCACACGAGGTCCCCGCCGGGGCGCAGGTGGTACTCGGACACGCCGCCTTCGCCGGTGTCGTGGGCGAAACCGCCCAGCTTCGCCCCGGTGTTGAGGGCGAGGACGGCGGCGGCGGACAGGGAGCCGAAGCTCATCGCCGAGACGTTGAGCAGGGACATGGCGTACGGCTCGGTGCAGTCGGGCCCACCGACCCGGACCAGGGGCGGATCGGGCCGTACCGGGTGCGGGGCCATGGACGGGGTGAGGTACTCACTGCCGGGCCGCTGGAGGTCGCGCTCGGTGCCGAACGGCTCCTCCGCGTCGGTGCCCTTGGCACGCTCGTAGACGATGCTGCGGGTGTCGCGGTCGAAAGGACTGCCGTCGACGTTCCGCTCGATGAAGTACTGCTGGATCTCGGGCCGCAGCGCCTCCAGGGCGAACCGCAGGTGACCGAGCACGGGGTAGTTCCGCAGGATGGAGTGCCGGCGTTGCAGGAGGTCGTACGAGGCGACCGGGCCGAGCAGCAGCATCGGAACGGCCACGGCCCACCACCAGGGGGAGAGGCGGACGGCCGCGACCGCCGCCGCGGCGCCGGGCAGGATCGGGGTAAGTGCCTTCAGCATGACCCGCTTGTGTCCCGACGGCCGCGCGCCAAGCGTTCCCCGGCACGGCGGAGTCCAGCCGGAGCCCGACGCGCCGGACGATGCGCCGCTCGATGCCGACGGCTTCGCACACACCGCGACGAGCGGGACCGGATCACCCGCGGGCCGGCCGGAGGGCCGCGTCACGACCATGCGGACCCGTCTTGGTGGGTGGGCGCCCAGAGGGCACTCAGGTGACCATCGCCCGGGGTCAGGTCGTTCCAACCGCCCTGCAGATCCACCACGGCGACTCCTGAGGTCGGGAACCCCTTCCGGAGCCGTTCCAGCAGTTCCTGCGGGCCGCTCCCGCACAGGGCCGTGGCCAGCTCGTGGATACCGGTGTTGTGACCCACCAGCATCACGCTGCCCAGCCCCGCTGACCGTTCGGCGAGCACGGCGGAGATCGTGTTCGGGGCCGCGTCGTACAGCCGCTCGTCGTACACGGCGGGCGGTACGTCCGGCAGGGCCGGGACGATCAGCTGCCACGTCTGCCGGGTCCTTCTGGAGGGGGAGCACAGCACCAGGTGGGGCCGGAGACCGGATTCGGCGAGCCAGCGTCCCGTCTCCGGCGCGTCAGCATGTCCGCGGTCGCTCAGGGAACGTTCGAAGTCCTCGGCGACACGTTTGGGCACCGCCTTCGCGTGCCGTACCAACAACAGGCGGCGTCCGCCCGTCGCACGGGATGGTGAGTACGTCGCGTGTGGCGCGTGGCCCGACGACATGGCATCTCCTTCACCGCGGTGTGGCGCGGGTGTGCACGTGTGCGGTCGTGATGGGAAGGCTGCGAAGACAGGCCCTGGTATCGGCTTGACGGTGCGCGACCGGCAAGGCGCCGTCCCGGCGCCGCTCAGATGTTCAGCATGATGGCGTAGGCCAGGAAGAAGAGCGCGCATGCCAGGGCCATCAGGCAGATCACCAGCAGGGGTCCCTTGCCCCAGCCTCGCGTCAGGGGGCGGTACGGACCCGCGCCGGAGCCGGTGCTCGACTCGCCGGGCGGTGTCTCCCCCGGCGGTACACCAAGATGGGGCGCGTTGCGCGGGGCCGGGTCTGGAACGGGTGCGGACATGACGACCTCCTCGCCCTACGGGCCGCCTGCCCTGCCGGCAGACCGGCCGGTGCTGTTCTGCGCCTACCCGCCGTCGGCCGCACCACTCCTCGTCCCGTCAGGCCCACCGGTACGGCCTGCCCGGCAGCGCGAGGATGCCGCCGGGCAGGAAGCCGATCCGCTTGGCGACGGCTGTCGCGGGTAGACGGGACGGACGCCAACCATGCGGGCCGGCGCCCGCGCCGGAACGATCGATCGGGGTGAGTCCTGGTGAACTTCACACGCACGGCAGTTCCTGCTCTCTTGTCCGCGGCCGTGGGAGCCACGCTGGTGTGCGCCGCTCCGGCAGCCGCGGCCCAGAGCCCCGCACCCGCGAGCACCTGCGCAGCAGGGGACCTGGACCTGTCCGTCGGAACACCGGACGCCGGCGCGCACCAGCTGTACCTACCGCTCGGCTTCACCAACATCGGCGACCGCGCGTGCACCTTGCTCGGCCACCCGGGCGTGAGCGTCCTGGACGCCGACCGGCAACGGATCGGCAGGCCGGCCGACCGCGAGGGCCCGGCACCCGAGCCCGTCACCCTGGCCCCCGGGCGCAGCGCGACCGCCACCCTCCACAGCACGAACGGGCCCATCGGCGGGCCGTGCCTGCCCGAAGGCACCTTCCTCCAGGTGTACCCGCCCGCCGCGAAGGACTCGGTCCTCGTAAACGCCTCCTTCCGGATCTGCTCGGATCGCTTCACGGTGGGTCCGGTCACGGCCTGAGCGCCGAAACGGCGAGCAGGAGGACCACCCGCTCGTGGTCCGCCGGGCCCGCGGCGTCCGGCACCGCACCCGGCCGCGTCGTCGGGGCGCCCGAATACGTCCGGTACGCGGTGCGTACCTCCGGACGACCCGGGCCCGGCCGACAGGATCCGAAGGGGACGGCCTAAGCGAGGTCGAACCGGTCGAGGTTCATCACCTTGTCCCAGGCGGAGACGAAGTCGCGGACGAACTTCTCTTCCGCGTCCTTCGACGCGTAGACCTCCGAGAGCGCCCGCAGCTGGGCGTGCGAACCGAAGACGAGGTCCACCGCGGTCGCCGTCCACCTGACCTGGCCCGTGACGTGGTTCCGGCCCTCGAACACGTTCTCGGCCGACTCCGACGCCTTCCACTGCGTACCCATGTCGAGCAGGTTGACGAAGAAGTCGTTGGTCAGCGCCTCCGGGCGGTCCGTGAACACGCCGTGCCGGACCTGGCGGAAGCCGGTGTTCATGGCCCGCATGCCGCCGACGAGCACCGTCATCTCGGGAGCGGTCAGGTTCAGCAAGTTGGCCCGGTCCAGCAGGAGCGCCTCAGGCGACAGCTTCTCGCCCGCCCGCAGGTAGTTCCGGAACCCGTCCGCCGCCGGTTCGAGGACGGCGAAGGACTCCACGTCGGTCTGCTCCTGCGAGGCATCCGTGCGCCCCGGCGCGAACGGCACCTCGATGTCGTACCCGGCGTTCTTCGCGCCCTGTTCGACGGCCGCGCAGCCGCCCAGCACGATCAGGTCGGCGAGCGAGACCTTCTTCCCGCCGTCCTGGGCCCGGTCGAAGTCCTGCTGGATCCCCTCCAGCTTCCGCACCACCTCGGTGACCTCGGGCAGGTCGTTGGCCTCCCAGTCCTTCTGCGGCGCGAGCCGGATCCGGGCACCGTTGGCCCCGCCCCGCATGTCGGTGCCGCGGAAGCTCGAGGCCGCGGCCCAGGCGGTGGTGACCAGCTGGGGAAGGGACAGCCCCGAGGCGAGGATCGTGCGCTTGAGGGCGGCGGCGTCCTCGTCGCCGATCAGCTCGTGATCGACCGCGGGTACGGGGTCCTGCCACAGCTGTGCTTCGGGGACCCACGGGCCGAGGTAGCGCGAGACCGGACCCATGTCGCGGTGCAGCAGCTTGTACCAGGCCTTGGCGAACGCGTCGGCGAGCTCGTCCGGGTTCTCGTGGAAGCGCTTGGCGATCGGTGCGTATACCGGATCCATCCGCAGTGCGAGGTCCGTCGTCAGCATCATCGGCGCGTGCCTCTTCGACGGATCATGCGCGTCCGGCACCGTGCCCTGGGCCGCGGGGTCCTTGGGGGTCCACTGCTGGGCACCCGCCGGGCTCGTGGTCAGTTCCCACTCGTACCGGAACAGGTTGTCCAGGTACCCGTTGTCCCACTTGGTCGGCTCGGTGGTCCACGCGCCCTCCAGCCCGCTGGTCAGCGCGTCGGCGCCGCTGCCGGTGCCGTAGGTGTTCTTCCAGCCGATGCCCTGTTGCTCGATCGGGCAGGCCTCGGGCTCGGGCCCGATGTAGTCGGCACCGACCGCACCGTGGCACTTGCCGAACGTGTGGCCGCCGACGATGAGAGCGACCGTCTCCTCGTCGTTCATGGCCATGCGCGCGAACGTCTCGCGAATGTCCCGGGCGGCGGCGACCGGATTCGGTTCGCCGTTGGGCCCTTCCGGATTGACATAGATCAGGCCCATCTGCACGGCGCCGAAGGGGCCGGCGAGTTCCCTGTCGCCGCTGTAGCGCTCATCGCCGAGCCAAGTGTCCTCGGGCCCCCAGAAAATCTCCTCGGGTTCCCAGATGTCCTCCCGCCCGAAGGCGAATCCGAACGTCTTGAAACCCATCGATTCCATGGCGCAGTTGCCTGCGAACACCAAAAGGTCGGCCCATGAGATCTTCCGACCGTATTTCTGCTTGACCGGCCAGAGCAGGCGGCGGGCCTTGTCGAGGCTCGCGTTGTCGGGCCAGCTGTTGAGCGGGGCGAACCGCTGGGCGCCCGCCCCGCCGCCACCCCGGCCGTCGGCGATGCGGTACGTTCCCGCGGAATGCCAGCTCATCCGGATGAAGAGCGGGCCGTAGTGGCCGTAATCCGCGGGCCACCAGTCCTGCGACGCCGTCATCACGTCGAAGACGTCCCGCTTCAGGGCGTCGAAGTCCAGGGTCGCGAGCTCTTCCGCGTAGTCGAAATCGTCGCCCATCGGATTGGCCAGGGGCGAATTCTGGTGCAGAACCTGAAGATCCAGCTGGTTCGGCCACCAGTCACGATTCGACCTCGGGCGGGTCGGCGTGGTGGTCGGGGCAGGGATTACTGGGTTCTCGCTGTCGCTGCCGGACACGTCCGTCCTTCTTCCTGTGTCGATGTTTCCATCTGCTGGCTGCTTGCGTCGGCGCGTCCGTATGGTCGCGCACCGAAGGGCTCGCCGCTGCGAGAACACGCAGGGCGCGGGCGCGTGGAAAACACTCGGAATTCGGATCGGCGTCACGGCCCGACGGTTCCGCTTCCCGCCGTGCCCTGATCGTTGTCGCTACCGTTCTGCTGTCCCGCCGAACCGAAAAGGTGAGCCGATATGAGTGACCTGCTGGAGCGGCTTCGGACGCGGGGCTGGCGGATGACGTCCCAGCGGCGTGTCGTCGTGGAGGTCCTCGACGGAGATCACGTGCACCTCACGGCGGACGAGGTACATGCCCGCGCGGCGCAGCGGCTGCCGGAGATCGCCCGGGCGACCGTCTACAACACCCTGGGCGAGCTGGTCGCGATGGGGGAGGTGGTGGAGGTTTCCGTGCAGGGCCGGGTCAAGCGCTTCGACCCCAACGCCCACCACGCGCACCAGCACTTGGTGTGCATGGGCTGCGGCACCATCCGCGACGTGCACGCGGCCGGCACGCCGGCCGACCTGCCGCCGCAGGAGCGGTTCGGCTTCACCGTGTCCGCGGTCGAGGTCACCTACCGCGGGTTGTGCCCTTCCTGCGCCTCCGGGGCTGCTCGGGCGCGACCGTGACCGTGACCGGTCCATGCGAAGCCCGCACCGCCGGCCCGGTGCGCGCCGGGGGTGGTGCCTGCGCCGCGCGGGAGCCACGCCCCGACCGCAACGACCTGGGGCCCGGAGACGGACCCTAACGACTTCACGTACCGGAGGCGGCGGTCACTCCTCGGCGGTGTAATGGGTCCGCGCCCACAGCGGCAGCCCGAACCAGCACAGGAGGTACCAGGCCACGACGCCGGCCACGAGCCACGGCACCAGGGCGTCGTGGGTGGCCACGCGCAGGACGAGGAACAACGCGGAAGTACACGTGGCCAACAGCAGGATCAGGCCGACGAAGGTGAGGCGCGAGGCCCAGGTCACGGCTTCGGGCTTGATCCGGCGGCCGAATACGACCCGGTGGAAGGCCACGGGGCCGACCAACGCGCCCGTCGCGAGGGAACCCAGCACGATGGTGACGATGTAGATCGTCTGGTCGGTCTGGGCCAGCTGGTGGAAGAGCGGGGTGAAGACCACCGTCAGCAGGAAACCGAACAGGATCTGTACGCCCGTCTGGGCGACGCGGATCTCCTGGATGAGCTCCTGCCACCGCCGGTCCGCGCGCTCGCTCTCGCTCTCGCTCCGTCCGTCCCGAACGTCGTGGCCATCGGACATGCTCGCTCCCTTGTGGGTCATGGTGGCCGGACTTCTACTCCTCAGCATCCCCGGAGACCTCCGGTGAGGGGTCGAGCTCGCGCATGGCCACGCCGTGACCAACCGGCCGGAGCACCTCCGGCTCTTCCCCGCCTCCGCCGACGGTCAGGACCGTGGCTGTCATCGCGGCGTGGCGCCCGGGCGCTTCGGCGTGGCCTCCGCCCGGACGGGCATCCACCCGCGCCGGCACCGGCACGGCCGACCCGGGCGCCGACGCCAGCCGGCGGATTCCGCCGTCAGCGGCACACGCCGGTTCGAGACGGCCGGTGGTTCACGATCTCCTGGAGCTCGGCGGACAGCGGCGTCCACCCGCTGGGATGCCGGCGTCTCCGGCGAAGCGCGTGGGACTCCGACACTGATGTCGGTCTCTTCATGGTGGTGTGACGGAGACGCGGCGCAGCCGGTCAAGGCGGCGGATCACGGGGGTGGCGGCGGCCCCGTGGAGTACGACGGACAGCAGGACGGTGAACGCGACGACCGTCCAGAGCTGCTGTGCCCGGTCGTCGAAGCGTTCGCTGTGGCCGAGTGCGTACGCAAGGTAGAAGAGTGAGCCGATGCCGCGGATCCCGAACAGAGCCGCGACGACCCGCTCACGTGGCCCCGTGACGCTGCCCGCCAGCCCTGCCCAGCCCGTGAGCGGCCGGACGACCAGGATCAGCAGGACGCCGACGAGCGCTCCCCGCCAGGAAAGCGCGGGCAGGGCGTACGCCACGAGGTAGCCGCCGAGGAGGAACAGCAGGACGGCGGTCAGGAGACGTTCGACCTGCTCCGTGAACTCGTGCAGGACCTTGTGGTAGCCGTGGGCCCGCTCGGCGGCGCGGATCGTGCAGGCCGTGACGAAGACGGCGAGGAATCCGTAGCCGTGGAGCAATTCCGCCACCCCGTACGCCGTGAACGTGGCGCCCAGGGCCACGAACCCCTCCATGTGCTCGGACAGCCTCAGGGCAGCGGCGCGGGCCCGGAAGAACATGGCTCCGAGCAACCGTCCCATGACCAGGCCCACCGCCACGCCGATGGCGACGCGGCCCAGGACATCGACGAGGACCCACCGGCCCACCCAGTCCGTCGCGGTACCCCCTCCGGCGGCGGCGTACGCCACGGCGGCAAGGACGAAGGGGAACGCGAGTCCGTCGTTGAGACCGGCCTCGGCGGTCAGGGAGAAGCGCACCTCGTCCTCGTCGTCCTCCGCGTCCGTCGGCTCACCGACCCGTACTTCTGCTGCGAGGACCGGATCCGTGGGCGCCAGGACGGCGGCGAGGAGCAGGGCCGGCGCCAGCGGCCACTGCAGGACAGCCGCCGCGAGCGCGGCCGTGGCCACGACCGTCAGCGGCAGGACGAGGCCGACCAGCCGCCAGGGACCGGCCCAACGACGCCGGCCCACGGGGCGGTTCAGGGCCAGTCCGGCGCCCATCAGGGACACGATGACACACAGCTCGGTGACGTGTTCCACCCAGAGTCGGTCGGGTCCGGGCTGCACCACCGGTACGGAGAGCGGCAGAAGTGCGACGACGGCGCCGGCGGCGAGGAACAGCATCGGTGTGGACAGGGGGAGGCGGAAGACCAGCCGGGGGATGACTGCGGCACACAGGGCCCCGATGCCCATGGCGAGGTACGCGGCGTCCGAGAGCGTCATTCATCCCATCCTGACCGAACACGGGCCGCATCACGCGTGTCGGCCCGGGTTTTCGGGCGAGTCGTCCTGTGCCCTTCTGAGCATTGCCATCAGCCGTACGGGGGGGGCCGATCGCACCTACGGCTGTGTCCGGTGACGTGCGGGCCGGCTTCTCTGCCCTCACTGCCAGAGCAGGTGCCGGAACAACTCTGCCGAACCGGTCGAACACGCCGGCTGGGGACCGCGAGCAATCCGTTCCGTCCAGCACCTCGCGCCGAAGCCGGATCAGCGGACGGCTTCGCCGCCGCATCCTGGCGTACCGGGCGATCGAGTTCCTGTCCGTGCACATCCCGGACGCCTCAGACCCAGGCGAAGAATAGTCGGCCAGGTCTGCTACAGGGTCTGCCCCAACTGTGCGCGGGGCGCCATCACTGCCGTCATCGTTGAAGACGTAGCCACGTTTGTCGTACCGGGTCGCGACGGCCCGGTGCCGCAACACCCAGCACGTGTGTACGACCGCGAAGACGGGGCAGAAGATGCGAACAGCCGTCAGCCAATTGGGAGGGAGCGGTCGTCGTGTCTCGCTCGACCACCGTGATGGGCCCCGTACGGGCAAAGAAAGCGCACGTCACAGGCACCCCGGGAACACCGGTGGAGGACCGTGAACCGGTTCGGGTGGAGAACGCCCGTGAGATGGCACCCGGCGACGCGCGCGAGCTCTCACGCGTCTTCTTCCGCAGACTGCGAACGCTGGAGGAGGGCACGCGCGAGTACCAGTACACGCGCAACACCCTGATCGAGATGAACCTCTCCCTCGTCCAGTTCGCCGCACGGCGCTTCCGCACCCGCGTGATCGGCGGTGGGCTGGACATGGACGACATCATCCAGGTGGGGACCATCGGCCTCATCAAAGCCATCGACCGCTACGAACTCGAACGCGAGGTCGAGTTCTCCACGCTTGCCCTCCCCTACATCATCGGTGAGATCAAGCGACACTTCCGAGACACCACCTGGGCCGTGCACGTCCCCCGCCGTCTCCAGGAACTGCGCAGCGAGCTCGCCAAGGCCCAGGAAACCCTGACCGACGTCCTGGGCCGGGCCCCGACCGTCAAGGAGGTCGCCGGGCACCTCGAACTGACCGAGGAGCAGGTCATCGACGGACTCGTCGCGGCGAACGGCTATACGAGCGGCTCCCTCGACACCGCCGCCGGTGAGAGCGATGCCCCGGCCCCGAGCAGCCGGACCACCCGGCCGCTGGCGGAGCTCGTAGGCGATGTCGACCCCGCCATGGAACTCTTCGAGGACTTCCACACCCTCGCACCGCTCCTGCAAGAACTGGGCGAACGCGATCGGACGATCCTGCGGATGCGCTTCGGCCAGGAGAAGACCCAGGCCGAGATCGGCGCCGTACTCGGCATCTCCCAGATGCAGGTCTCCCGCCTCCTGTCCCGCACTCTCGTCCGGCTTCGCGCCGGCATGCTCGCTGGGTAGGGGCGACCGATGAGGTACCCGCCGGGGAACGCGGTGCCGCGAGCTGAGGCCGACCCACCGGCTCGACGATCCGGTCGCGTTCCGCACCACCTGCAACGATTTCACGCTGCGGCTTCACAAGGCAACGCCCTGAGACGGGGGGTCCCCTACACTGTCACGACCGTGCTGAGGCTTCCCGCACCACCCGGGGACGTGCGACCGCCCCGGGGCTCCGACAACGACCGCGGCACGGGCCGGGCGTCTGGAACGGAGGCTCGGGATGAACGCGGGGATGGGGCGAGAGTGGAGACCAAGGAAGCGGGGGCGGGCGGTCCGATGAGCGTTGGTCTTCCCTCCGGGAGGCAGCGCCGTCGGCTCACGCTCACAGGCGTCCCGGGGGCGGTTGCCAAGGGCCGCGACTTCACGCGCCAAGCACTCCGGGAGTGGGGCTGGGACAGGACCGAGACCTCCGAGGACACCCTCCTCCTCGTGTCCGAACTGCTGACCAACGCGTCACTGCATGCAGACGGCTGTCACGAACTCGTCCTGACCGCCGACGAGACGGCCTTGCACATCGAGGTGCACGACGGCACGACGACCCCTCCCGTCCGCCACTCGGCCCCCCGACGCGGAATCCCCGGCGGACGCGGTCTGTACATAGTGGAGCGCCTGTCCGATCGCTGGGGGACACACACGTACGGGACCGGGAAGGCCGTGTGGGCCGAGATCGAGGCTTCCCGGCTGAAGTACGGCGTGGCAGCGGAAGGCTGACCACTTCGGTCACTCACTGCTCACACCAGCCACGGGTCGATGCTGTGGGCTGCTGTAGGCGCGGAGGAAGTGGTCAGGACCACCACGGGAATGGTCTGCAGCATCGCGGCGCGGACCTTCGGTGTGTCGGGGCCGGCATGGCCGCCGCTCCGTTACGCACTCGCAGGGGAGCGGCGCCATCGTGGACCGTGGTGCGGGGGCGGGGTGGTCGCCCTCCCCTCTGTGGCGTAGCGGCCTCGCTCGCCAGAACCGTCAGCTTCCGTCGGCCTCCGTCCGGGCCCGTACCTCCTCCGGGGTGAGGTAGTGGTCCGTGTACTCGAAGTCGCGCAGCGTCCCCGGCTTGGACGTCTGGAAGCCGGTCCGGACGAAGTCGTCGCCGGCCACGGCGTTCAGGAGCCAGTTCGTCATCACCCGGGTCTTCGCGGCTCCGGTGCGCAGTGCCGCCCAGTGGTAGCCGCGGGCCACGGCCTGGGCGGGCATCCCGCGCAGGCCGATGCCGAGGGGCCGGGACACACCGTCGCGGCCGCCGAGGTCCACGACCAGTCCGAGGTCCTTGTGGACGTACTCGCGCAGCGGTGTGCCGCGCAACATGGCGACGACGTTGTCGGCCGCGACCCGGCCCTGACGCTCGGCGTGCTGCGCGGTGGGCGGGCACACCGTACCGTCCCCGCCGCCCGCGAGGTCGGGCACGGCGGCCGCGTCACCGAGCGCGAACGCGCCGTCCGCCCCAGGCACCCGCAGGTCCGGAGCGACGACGAGCCGGCCGCTCTTCGCCGTCTCGGCGCCCAGCGTGGCGACGAGCGGGCTCGCGGCGACGCCGGCCGTCCAGATGAGAGTGCGGCAGGGCAGCACGCGCCCGTCGGTGAGGGTGACGTCCTCGGGACCCGCCTTGGCGACGGAGGCGCCGAGCGAGACCTCGATGCCTCGGCGGCGCAGCACGTCGAGGGCTGCCCGGCCCAGCCGGTCGCCGAGCTCGGGCATCAGTTTCGGGGCCACGTCCACGAGGTGCCAGCTGATCTCGCGCCGGTCCAGCCGGGGGTATCGGCCGACGGCGTTCGTGGTGAGCCGCTGCAGGGACGCTGCGGTCTCGGTGCCCGCGTAGCCGCCGCCCACCACGACGAAGCCGAGCCGTGAGGCCCGCTCCGCCGAGCGCGGTGCGGCGGCGTCGGCCAGGTCGAGCTGGGCGATCACGTGGTCGCGCAGGTGGGCCGCCTCGGCCAGCGTCTTCATGCCGCGGCCGTGCTCCGCCAGGCCGGGAATGTCGAAGGTGCGGGTCACGCTCCCCGGCGCGAGCACCAGGTAATCGTACGGCTGGTCCACCAGCTCCCCAGTGATCTTCCGGATGACGCAGACCTTGGCCCGGGCGTCGACGCCCACGGCCCCACCGGGCACGATCCGGGTCCGGTGGCGGCGGCTGCGGCGCAGCGACACCGCCACGGACTGGGGGGTCAGTACCCCGGAGGCCACCTGCGGCAGCAGGGGCAGGTAGAGCTGGTAGGAAAACGGAGTGACCAGCAGGATCTCCGCCTCCCCAGGTGACAGCGTCCGCTCCAGGCGGCGTACGCAGGCGACGCCGGCGAATCCCGCGCCGACGACCACGATCCTCGGTCGTGCCATGGTGTCCGTCCCTTCTCGGGTGTACGGGTCCTCGGCACGCCTTCCCCGCCAGGCCGCTCCATGCACGCGAAAGGCGGGGCGGACGACTCGGAATGGCCCGGACGGCCACCGAACGGCCCGGGGAAGGCCCCGCACTGAGGCATGTGAGTGCCCCTCGGGACCCCGCATTCCGATGCCTTGACCACAGGCTGCCCTGACGCAGGGCAACGACCTTTCCCGGTACACCCGGGCCGCCACCCCGACCCACACGGGCGGACGTTTGCATTGCCTGCATGTCAGCCGGCCAAGAACTCGTCGAGGAGCCTGTCGAGGTCGAGGAACTCCTCCCCCGCGCCGGTGACGGCGTACGACTGCTCCAGGAAGCACGCGACCGCGCGGGCCTCCAGGACGAGCACCGCATCACCTTGCATCTCGGTGCTCGGACCTCGCAATGTGACGCGCAGTTCCTCGGCGCCCGCTGCCGTGTGGGGGCTGAAGGTGACGTCTCCCTCGCCCACCGGACGGTGCAGCCCCTCCGCGAGCATCTGCCGGTCGAAGTGCCAACGGGCCAGTGCTGTCGGGCCGTCGAGGAACGTGGCCTGGACCACGTACGGGTCCTCGGGGTCGTACGAGAATCGGGCAAGGAGCGGCACACCACCGCTGGACGCCTCCAGACGGACGACGAGCAGAGCGGACGCAGACACACAGGACATCGACAAGCCTCCGGGGTGGGCTGCACGTGTGCACTCGTCTGCCCGGCTTCACCCCTTCCACACTGGCCCGGTCGAAGGAGCAGCACCCGCTGAGGCCGAACGTCCCAAGTCCTCGTACAAGCCGCCGGTCTGCTTGGCGCCCCGGGGCGCCGTGGACTCCGCCGCCGGGGTGGGCGTACACCTCGGTCGTGCGGACCGCCCCCGCCGCCGACAGTGGCCGCGGGCGGCGGAGCCCACCCGGGTGACCTCCGCCCGGCATACGGCCTTGTGTCACCGTGCACGCGCGCGGCAGCGCGAGGATGCACGGACCGGTTCCCCTCCTTCGTGGCTGGAGTCTTTCCGTGCTCGAACGCAAGCAGCTCAAGGGCCGCACCCAGGTCACCTTCATCCTTCCCGACAACATGCCGGACGGGCCCGTCAGCGTCGTCGGAGACTTCAACCACTGGAACCCTGCCGCCCACCCGCTGTCTTCCCGCGGGGACGGCACCCGCGCCACGACCGTCACCCTGCCCGCCAACAGCGCCCATTCCTTCCGCTACCTCGGCATCGGCGACCACTGGTTCGACGACGAACAGGCCGACAGCCATGACGGCGTCAACAGCCGCCTCCACACCTGACCTGCGGCCCGCCGGAATCCGCACGAGCCCGACGGCACGTACTCCCAGTCGTCAGGACCACGGCGCCAGCACGCTTGATGCCCTGATCGCCGGGGCCCGACCGGCACCGAGGTGAGTCCATGCCCACCTCACGGCCAGGCGTGCGAGCCAACTCGAGTACCGGAGGTTCGTTGCCCTGGCCGGCTGAGAACCTCCCATCCGCGGCAAACGGCGGCTCCGGGCCTACGCCACCGGCGCTACTGGGGGGCGCGGGCGCAGATGGTCTTGCCGCCGTCGGGCGCATGGCGTTGGACCAGCTCACCGAGGACCAGGAGCACCGCGTCGTCGTTCCCCGGAATGGCGTGCAACCGATACCCGTGAGCCGGGACCCACTGGCGTGCGAGCCTGGCAGGCCACGGAGTAACGCGCCCGCGCACATTTCGCATGGCGATCGGATCCCCGCCTCCCCGTGTGCCGCAACGAACGGCACGGCCCGAACTCACGACGAGAGCCGTCGGTCCGAAATGCGTGAGATGCGACGCGATCGGGGTACGCGCACCATGACCGTGACATCACGCCGTCGATGGAGGGTTCCGCCATGCCCAGAGGTTCCAGCCCCAAGCGCGAGCGTCAGTACGAACACATCAAGGAGTCCGGGGAGAAGCGCGGTATGTCGGAGGACCGCGCGAAGGAGATGGCCTCGCGAACGGTGAACAAGGAACGTGCCCGTTCCGGGGAGAGCAGGACCGCGAGCCGCAGCTCCACCCAGGGCAAGTCCGCCTCTCAACGGGGTGGCGAGAAGTCCCACGGTGGCGGGAGCTCCTCCGAACGCACCAAGGACGACCTCTACCGGGAGGCGAAGAAGCGCGGCATCGAGGGCCGCTCCACGATGACCAAGCAGCAGCTCAAGAACGCCCTCGGCCACTGACTGGGCCATGCACCCTCGGGGCAGGGCGAAACAAGGCCGTGACGAGCAGGGTTACGGCGAAATCAGGGCGATGCCAGCCGCCTCGAGAAGGGGCCGGCTCCACGGCGGCGACGGACCAGCACGAGCCCGATAACCGCAGCGCCGGCGAGCAGGAGTGGAATGCGGTTGCCTCGTGCGACCGAGGCGGCCCGGCCGGCCTTCTCGAGCCGCGGGTGGGGGGTCTTGTCCGCCGCGTACTGGCCGGCGCGGACCGCTCCGTCCCACACCTGCGCGGCCTTGTCCAGGACCGGGTCGGGGGTCCTGTCCCGCACCAGCTGGACGGCTCGTCCCGCCTTCTCGCGGATCTGGTCGGCCACGAGAAAGGCCTTCTCGACTGTTTGCTGCTTCATGACGGCGGTCTTCTCCTTGGTTCGGGCCCTGTGACATGCGCGTGTTGCGGTCGAGGCGCGCTTACCCCGCCACCGCCTCGTCACCCGCTCCACGGGCAGGATCCCTGCCCGGGTGTGCGCACGGGCAGTTCGGAGGGCCAGCCGGATCGGGACGGTGGAGACCGCGGCTCCCCCATGTGGCGGGCCTGTCGTTCGGGTGCAGTCGAGGCCAGGGCGGGACATCTGCAGGGCAGCGGGTAGGCGTCGTGTATGAACTCACACACCCGCGACACCTCGCCCACCGCAGGGCCTATCGCGGCCATCGACACTGCCTCGGCATGCTGGCTGCAGACCCTGGACCGGCTCGAACGGACAACGGTGGCCGATCCGGCCGTCAGGGCGCTGCAGCGGGGAATCCGCGCACTCCCCCTGGGCCGCATGCGCGATCTACTGCACGGCAGACCGCTGGGACACCCCGTACATCCCGTACTCGTCCAGGTGCCCATCGGCTGCTGGCTGTCGGCCTCAGTGCTCGACTTCGTTCCCGGCACACAGCACGCGTCGACCACACTGACCGCCGTCGGACTGGCCGGCGTAGCCCCAGCCGCGGTCGCCGGCTGGGTGGACTGGGCAGACCTGCCACCCGAGCAGGCTCGGGTCGGCCTGGTTCACGCGGCCTCCAACGCCGCTGCAGTGGCCTGCTACGCCGCGTCCCTGGCTGCGCGGCTCCGCGGCCGCTCGGCGAAGGGCCGGCTGTGGGCCCTGGGTGGGCTGGCTGCCGTAGCCATCACCGGTGCGCTGGGCGGCCACGTGGCCTACCGGCAGGCCGTCGGAGCGCACGCCGCAACGTGATAGGGCCCTCGCGCTCCGCGCCGTCCCCTCCGGTGAACCCGGTCGGTCAACCGGGTTCGGTGGGACTGTCCCGCCTATGGTCGCAATGCGTCTCATTGCATACCCCTCAGGGTCACCCGAGGCGGCCGACATGTTTGATCACGACCGCCACCGGAGTGTGGTGATCGCGTACAGGACGCGGTAACGGCCGATGTGAATGCGACACAGCCCCCGGCCGTGGAAAGCCGCGCCATGCGGGCACAACGCCGTAAGCCATCAGCAGCAGCACTCCTCTGGACGGGCGCCGCGCATGCCGGTCGGAGGTGGCTGGCCGGTCTGGCAGGCACCCGTCTTGGGCGCCGCGCATGCCCACCCAGGACCTGCCCGAAGCGGCCCGCGCTACACCGTGGGCCGACTCCTGCGGCGACGCAGTGCGATGCGGCAGGCGGCACCGCGGCCGGAGCCGCCCCTACGCCACGTTCACGTGGCGCGAAAGCGCCGCCACCGTTGACGTCCTCTCAGAAGCGCTGGAGGGAAGGGGGTTTGAGTGGAGGTGGTCGGGTCAGACGCGTGGATGCCGGGAGCACACACCGTGGGGGGTGGGCTTCCGGAGCGGGCTCCGACCCCGTGACGCCCCTCCCCCTGGCGTCGCGGGGCAGGCCCGCCCGCACGACGGGCTGCCGCCGGGATCCGTACGGCACCCGGACACCCGATGCCCGGCCTCCTCCCCGGCCGGACCCCGGGCCCGTCCGGCAAGCCCCCGGTGTCGGCGCTCAGACCGCCACCCCGGGCAACGGACCCGGCGGCAGCAACCGTCCGCACGATCAATCCCCTGGCTCGATGCGGTCGCCCAGCCGCAGCAGGGGGGCCGGGGCACGGTCCCGTCGCAGCCGGGGGGCCGGACCACACCCCGGTACTGGGCTCCTGCCCGGCACCGCACCGCACCGCACCGCATCCAATGGCCGGCGCTACGGTCCCCTGCTGGAGCTCTTCCGATGGGGATCCGCAACCACCACGAAGCCGGATTCGAACGGCGTCGGAGATCAGTCCCGAAGGCCTTCGCTAGTCCTGCCAGTGCTCGCGCCCGAGGTGGATCAGGCGGAGCTGGTCGCGGGCTGTCGCGAGGACGGGGGACCAGTCCTCTCCGCGCAGGGACGCGGTAAGGCATGCGGAGGCGGTCATGAACATGTGGTCGACCAGGAGCCGGGACAGCATCGTCACGTCGGCGGTCCCCCAGCCGGCGCTGAGCGGGTCGGCTACGAGGACGGAGTCGATCTCTGCTGCGAGGGCGTCGAGTTGTGCGGCGATGGCCTCGCGCACCGCCGCGACTCCGCCGTGCCGCTCCCGGACGAGGAAGCGGACGTGCGCCGGACGGCTGCGGACGAGTTCGGCGACGAGCTGCACCGCGTCGTCGGCGCGCCGAGCGGCGCCGCCGGTCGGCGCGAGGACGCCCCGTAGGGTTGCGTGCAGGCTGGCCAGGGCCTCCTCGACCAGTGCGGTCCCCAGCGCGTCCATGTCGCGAAAGTGCCGGTAGAAGGCGGTGGGGGCGACCCCGGCGTGCCTGGCGACCTCCCTGAGACCGAGCGTTCCGAGGCTCCGCTCCTCCAACTGGTCCAGGGCCGCGTCGAGGAGCGCGCGTCGCGTACGGCTGCGTTGGGCTTCGCGGACACCGGTGTTCGGACTCATGAAGGCCAGTCAACCGCGTCACGGTCAACTGCTGCCAGCATGGGTCGAATTGGACCGGGTAGTCGGTGAACAACTGTTACCTGAAAGTGGGAGGAACTCCCGTGCTCTTCCTCGTAGGTGCACTGCTCGTCCTGGGCGTCGTCCTCGGCGCCGTGGCTCATGTGCCCGTGCCGGTCAGTGTGGCCGCCGGCGTCGCGATCGCGCTCTGGCTCGCCCTCTTCGCCGCCCGCGAGCGCCTGTCGGGCCGCCGTGCCGTACGCCCCGACCATCACCAGGGAGATCTGTGATGAACCCTCGTACTGACGTCAAGGCCCCGACCGAAGCCCGTCCTCGTAACCGCAGCCGCTGCCGTGACGCGGACATGATGGCCGTCACGGCGTTCGTCCTCGGCCTCGTCGGACTCCTGGTGATGAACCTGGTGCTCGGCCCGATCGCTGTCGTCCTCGGCTCCCTCGCACTGTGGCGGCAGACCGCCAGGCCGGGCCGCGCCCGCCTGGGCATCGCCCTCGGCATGGCCGATCTCGTGATCCTCGCCTGTCTCGTCACCGCCGACCACACGTGGTCGTGGGGCCTGAGCTGAGCCGAACCGGTCACCAGATGCGCGTACGTCGCCCGTCCGCCGGCCCGACCACCCCCGCCAGAGGGCGTACGGCGGTCGTGGCCTCTGCTACTCCGGCCCAGCGCTCGGCGGCGCGGTCGAGCGCCGCGCACGCCAGGACGACCTGCCGATCGTCGGGGGGGGCTCCGGCCCACCCCCCTGCCCTCCGTGCTCAGCCCGGACCAGACGCGGTAGGCCCAGTTGACGCAGACTCGGCACGCATCACCGCGTCGCCGCCGCGCCGCACGACCTTCAGGCCCGACCGGCGGTGGCGGGCCTGGGGCACCATTTCGATTCCGTCGAAGGTGGCCCCTCGCGCCATCGCACCCCAGAATCCGTCGGTGATCACGAGCGCGCTCTCGACAGCCGCATGCACGAGGTCGTGGGGCATGGACGGACCGGTCGCCCGGTACATCAGGCGCACGTCCGCGCCCCGCCGGTCCCGCACTTCTGCATCGTGCCGGTTGTCCGGAAGTTTCCGGAAGACGATCTCCATCGTTCCTTCTCTCGAGAGGTCGCCGGTCTCGGCCGATGGGTTCCACCCGGTCGGATCCCAGACACGTACCCTCCATGTCCGCGCTCCGTTTTCCCGCACGAGCCCTCCCTTTGCCGGTGCTGTGACGTGAAACGTTCACCGGGTCTGAACGTGTGCGGGCAAGATCTCCTCGCTGATCCTTCCGAGGGCCTGGCTGCCTGACCGGCTGGGACCGTGCTGCAAGGCGGGGGCGTTCACACAGGTCAACCGGGTGTTGCGGACCGACAACCCGTTGTCGCAGGTTTCAGGGGCCTCAGGATGGTCAGACGCCAAGGGACACTCCTTGCCCTCCTTGCCGACACGATTCGGGAGCCGCGCACTGGAGGTGGAGCGGGAGTGACGGTCGAGACTCCAAGCGATCGGAACAGCTCATGGAAGCCCACTCTCACGGATCGGAATCCCATTCCTCCCCCGCGGCGACGCGCCGACGCCTCCTCGCGATCTACCTGAACGACCACCTCGCAGGCGCCGGCGGCGGCGTCTCCCTCGTCCGCCGCATGGCGCGCTCGCACCGCGGCACACCGGCGGAGGCGACCTTCGCCGAGCTGGCCGAGGAGATCGCCGGGGACCGGGACAGCCTGCGCGAGATCATGACGGCCCTCGACGTTCCCGCGCGGTGGCCCAGGGTCGCCGTGAGCCGTCTGGCCGAGAAGGCGGCCAGGCTCAAGCTCAACGGCCGGCTGGTGAGCCGCTCACCCCTCAGTGACGTCCTCGAACTGGAGGCCATGCGGCTCGGAGTGGAGGGCAAAGCATCACTGTGGCGGTCCCTCGGGATCCTCGCCGACACCACCGCCCCTCTCGATCCGGCCGCCATCGGCCGTCTCCTGGAGCGCGCCGAGCGGCAGGCAGCCGTACTGGAGGGGCTGCGGGTCGAGGCCGTGGCGCGTACCTTCGCCGTCTCTGCTGCCGCCACCACTACCGCGGCACTCACCGACCCGGGCCGCGCCCGTGGGGCACGGTGGGCATCATGAGAGTCGTCGTCACCGGCGCCAGTGGCAACGCGGGTACCAGCGTGGTCAAGGTCCTGGCGGCCGACCGTACGGTCACCCACGTACTCGGCGTCGCCCGTCGTCGGCCCGGCCTGCATATCCCCGGCGTGCAGTGGCGCGAGGCCGACGTCGACCCCGGACGCAGCGACCCGGCGGAGCTCTTCACGGGCGCCGACGTCGTCGTCCACCTCGCCTGGAAGTTCCAGCCGACCCACGACCCCGTCACCACATGGCGCACCAACGTGCTGGGGAGCATCAACGTCTTCGAGTCCTGCGCACGGGCCGGCGTACACGCCGTGGTGCACGCTTCGTCGGTCGGGGCGTACTCGCCCGGCCCCGAGGACGGGCGCCCCGTCGACGAGTCCTGGCCGACCCACGGCTGGCCGGGGGCCGCATACACCCGGGAGAAGGCGTACCTGGAGCGCTACCTCGACGGCTTCCAGCTCGCCCACCCCGATCTGCGGGTGGTCCGGATGCGGCCGGCGTTCCTCTTCAAGAAGGAAGCGGCGAGCGAGCAGGGCAGGATCTTTGCCGGGCCGTTCCTGCCGTGGCGGCTGATCCGGCCGGACCTGCTGCCCGCGCTGCCCGCCATATCGGGCCTGCGCTTCCAGGCCCTGCACACCGACGACGCGGCCGAGGCCTACCGGGCGGCCGTCGTACGGCCCGTCCGCGGACCGTTCAACCTGGTGGCCGACCCTGTGCTGGACACGGCCGCCGTGGCCGGCCTCCTGCACGCCCGTACGCTGCCGCTGCCGGCGGGCGCGGCCCGCGCAGCGCTCGCGGCGGCCTGGCGCGTACACCTCGTACCGGCCGATCCCGGCCTGTTGGACGCCGTATTGCGGCTCCCCCTGCTCGACGCCGGCCGGGCCCGCGAGGAGCTGGGCTGGACGCCGTCGGCCACTGCCACGGAGGCCGTCGCAGCCTTCTTCGAAGGCCTCCACCAGGGAATCGGACTCGACACCCCACCCCTGACACCCGCGGCCGCGGACGCGGGCACGGGCGCGGGCGCGGGCTCCAGGGCGAACGCGACGCCCCCCTGACCACGGATCCGGGCAGCCGCTCGAACTTGTCCACCCAGTCGCGCATCTCGTCGCCGAACAGCTCTGTCCGCCGGCCCTCGCCGTGGCCAGTACGTGCACCGCCCGATGCGGGACACCTCGGGCCATGCGGACCGTGCGGTCGAGCAGCACCACAGTGCGCGGCCGCCGGCTCGAGCACTGTAGGGCGAAGCCCACGAGGGAGCCGGACCGTTCGCCCGGTGCGGCCACCACGGCCACGCGCAGGGGCCGAGCCGTCCGGCACATCGGCGTCCAA
This sequence comes from Streptomyces sp. NC-S4, assembly GCF_054353315.1. Taxonomy (NCBI): domain Bacteria; kingdom Bacillati; phylum Actinomycetota; class Actinomycetes; order Kitasatosporales; family Streptomycetaceae; genus Streptomyces; species Streptomyces sp. NC-S4. Next base: position 556,143 of record NZ_CM135937.1, read on the forward strand.
GCCCGAAGGCATGAGCGGCGTGAGCGGCGCGGCCCTCGGCGGCAGTCGTCACCCGGCGGCTCTAACGCGCGGCGGTGAGGTCATCGTCGACGACGGCCAGGGTGAACGCGTGGCCGGCCGGGTCGGAGTAGCGCCGCACGGTGGTCCGGCGGCCCGGCAGGCTGCCGTCGTCCTCCGCGGCCACCGGGCGCGCCCCGAGGGCCACGGCCTCGCGCTCGGCCTCGTCGAGGCTCCGCTGTTCGACGAGAATGCACACGTGGGCCTGTTGGGAGCCCTCCGGGAGCGGCCAGCTCGGCGGTATGTGGTCGGGGTCCCGGCGGACTCCGAGGACCACTCCGGTGCCGCCGGTGATGAGGAGGAGCTCCCCGTCGCCCGGTGCCGGTCCTGCCGAGGCGCCGAGCAGTTCGGCGTAGAACTGCGCCAGCAGCTCGGGCTCGGCGCTGTCGAGGACGAGAACGGCTGTCTTGGGTACGGTCATGCAACCCCGTGTGCCCGGTGTCGGCGCCCGTACACGGGCGTTCGTGACCGGACGGCCGCCCTCGGTCCCTCAGGAACGGATGCGGAGTGCGACCTCTCGCTCCTGATCGCCCGATACGGCTCCCATGTCCTCGACCGTGAAGTTGCCGACGAGCGCAGCCTGTACCCGCTGCACCGCGCGGGGGCCTCCCTGGAGGGTGACGCTCACCGCGTCCTTCACCCGTACGGGTGCCGCCTGGCTCTCGGCCGGCTTCGCCGCGTCGAGGATCGCGCTCCACACGGTCACGGCCCGGCCGCCCTGCGCCGCTGCGCCCGCCCCGGGCTCTGCGGGAAAGGAGCGTTCGAGCAGGTCGAGGACGGCGCGCGCGTCCTCCTCGGAGCAGTCGCCGACCGCCACGACCACTTCGGCCACCGGGATGTCCTTGTCGTGTCCGTCCATCGGGGGACCTCTCTCGTGCGTGCGGCATCGGTGCGGGAACGCGGAGGCGGGGATCCGGAGCCTCCCCGCTCCGAACGTGCCACAGGGGGTGGGGGCCCGCATCATTTCCCCCGCCTACGGGAGGGAGCATGGCGCGGGGCCGCGCCGGGAACACGACGCGGCCCCGCGACGCCGGAGCGACGGGGGCCACACCGTGGTCACCCGCGAGCCGCGAGGCCCGCGCCGGGCGGCGTCAGGTCCTGTCGCGCTTGTCGCGCAGGGAATCCTGGACGCCGCGGGCGCGCTCCTCCGTCTCGCTCAGGGCTTCCTTCGCCTTGCCCTTGGCCTGGTCCATCTTTCCCTCGGCCTTCATCCGGTCGCTGCCGGTGACCTTGCCTGCGGCTTCCTTGGCCTTGCCCTTGATCTGGTCCATCTTTCCCTTGTCAGCCATGTGAACTCCTTGGTGAGGTGTCTCAACTCGGCCCAAACTAGATGAAAACAGACTCTTGCGCGCGGCGGGCCGGTTGCCGCGATGTCGACGAGGGCGGCTACCGGCGGCCACCTCCAACAGGGCGTCTGCCCTGTCCCCTCCCCCACATGCTCAAGGATTCCGCCCCAAGCCAGCTCCTGGATCAAGCCCGCCGGGCTGCCGACTCCGGCTTCACCCGCCCGGCGATCTCCGGCCGTTTCCGCACCTCCCCGCCGGATCGCAGTCCGGGAGGCCAGGCCCGCCCCTCACACGTACCGCGCCTGTGCCGGGCCATCGTCTGCGCACTCGGACGGGCCCGCGCCTACCGCTGCCCCTCGGATCCGAGGCAGCTGCCGGGTATGGACTCCGGTTTCGCGGGCAGAAGCGATGCGTCGAGGCCCGACCCGGACGTGGGGCCATGGCCGGAGCCCCGACCGAGGGCGAGGAGGGCCTGACATGACGACCGAATTCGATGTGCGCGCCAGTCGCCGGCCGGATGGCGACGCGCGGGAGCCCGTCGTCGTGCACGTTTCCGGTGAGATCGACATCCAGCACGCCGGTGAACTCGAGGGCCTGCTCACCGTGGCATTCTCCAGCGCCGAGCCCTCGACGGCGATCATTGTCGACCTGAGCAACTCCTCCTTCTGCGACTCCTCCGGGCTCAACGCTCTGATCCGGGCGCGTGAGGCCGGCGTGCGCACCGGCCACGCCCTGATCCTTGCCGCTCCCAGCCACCAAATGCTGCGACTGCTCGACCTGACGGGCACTGCCGCTCTCTTCCCGGTCCAGCCTGCTGGGGCAGGTTGACCGGGCCGAGCCGCCAACAAGCACGCTACGGCGCGGATACGTCCCGTGTGAACCGGGACGGAACCTGCACGATCATGCCGCTGCGGGGCCGGGTCGGAATGCGGCCGACGGGGATGCCGAGGTCCTGCTCGGGCACGTCGAGTTCGAGGTCCGCGAGGGTGGCGGCCAGGATGGCCAGGAGACGGATGGTGATGTCCTCGCCGGGGCAGCGATGACCGGTGCGAGGGTTTCCTCCCCCTTGGGCGATGAGCTCGCCGGGACCGGGCTCCCTGCCGAGAAACCGGCGCGGGTCGAAGCGGTGCGGCTCGGGCCAGAGGTCAGGGTCACGGTGGTGGCCGGGTACGTCGAGGAGCACGAGCGTGCCCTCGGGCACCTCTTGTCCGCCGAAGCGGAGGTCGCGAGCGGCGAGACCGCCGACGAACGGCACGAACGGGTAGCAGCGCCGCACTTCATGGGCGAAGGCCCTCGCGTAGGGGCCGTCGTTCGCGCGCAGTTCCTCCCGGACGGCGGGAAAGCGGTGCAGTGCGTGTGCGGCGAAGGTCGCGAACCAGGTGATCGCCACGGTGGGGCGCAGGACGTTCAGCAGTTCCACGGCGGCTGTACGGAGGTCGAGCGGACTGCCGTCCGCGTCCCGGTGCCCGGCCACCGCTTCCAGCACGTCGGAACCTCTGCCCGAGGGCCGGGTCGCTGTGCCTCGACGTACGTCGGCGATGAGCCGGGCGAAGGCGGATTCCTGGCGGCTTCGGGCGCGGCGGGCTCTCCAGTGGTGGGGGCCGGGGGTGGCGAACCCGTCCACCATGGCCACGCAGTCCTCGGCAAGAGAGCGGGCCGCAGCCCCCTCGGTGAGGGGGATCCCGCTCCACTCGCAGACCGCTGCGGCAAGGGCCACGGCCATCTCGTCGAAGAGGACGGCTCGGCGTCCGCGCAAGCCGTCGACCGTGCGCAGCCAGTGTTCCCGGGTCAGTCGGCCGAGGGCGTCCACGCCGTCGGGCGTCATGAGCCGAGTCGTGAAGAGTTCCTTGCGGACCCGGTGCGATTCGCCGTCCAGCGTGTGGACGGCGCCCCTGCCGAAGAGCGTGTCCAGTACGGGACCGGGCAGGGCGCCGTGCCGCAGGACGTGGCGTTCGTCGTAGAAGAAGTCCACGGCGGCCGGACCGTGCAGCAGGATGGCCGGCCGGCCGATCAGTCGGGTCGGGACCGCGGTGCTGCCGGCGTGCCGGCGGCGTAGTTCGGGTGCCCATGCATAGCCATGGGTCAGCAAGGCGAGCGTGCTGTCGGCGAACGGGTGCATGCAGATCGCCTACCCGTGCGCCCGCGGTGCACGCGCCGCCGAACGGCTGGCGGTCACAGTTCTGACAGGGCGGGGCCGTCGCGTCCCACGCGAAGGACTGGGCGGTGTCGGCTGTCTCGAGCGCGAGCGCGGCGGCCGCGTAGAGAGCGGCCGCCGCCAGGACGAGCCCGATGACGACAGTGGCAGCGAACGTGCCGCGTACCGGGTAGGAGACCGGTACTCACAAGGGCTCCGTTGACCAGCCTGCTCCCGGGCGGTACGGCCATGGTCGTACCGAAGGCGGTATCCCTGGCGCGGAAGCCCGGTACGGACACCAGGAGCCCCTCGCACCGACCGGCCCCCGACAGGCGTGCACCACCACGGAACAAGGGATACGGCTTGACCATCGGGGTAGCCGGATCACATGGACACCACCACCGAAACCACGCCGCTGCGCGCTGTCGCGCTGGTCTGCACGCTGTCCCCGTCGCCGGAACGGTCCAGCTCGCAGTTGCTGGCCGAGCAGACCATGGCTGCCCTGGCCGATCACGGCGTCACCGGAAAGGTGGTCCGGATCGCCGACCACGACGTCAAGCCGGGCGTCGGGGTCGACATGGGAGACGGGGATGCCTGGCCGGAGATCCGGCAGACCATCCTGGGCTGCGACATCCTGGTCCTGTCCACGCCGATCTGGCTCGGCCACCCCTCCAGCATCGCCCAGCGCGTCCTGGAACGCCTCGACGCCGAACTCGGCGAGAGCGACGACGAGGGCCGCATGCTCACCTACGGCAAGGTCGCCGCGGTGTGCGTCGTCGGCAACGAGGACGGCGCCCACCACGTCAGCGCGGAACTCTTCCAGGGCCTGAACGACGTCGGCTTCTCCCTCGCACCGAACGCCGTCACCTACTGGGTGGGCGAAGCCATGCAGGGCACCGACTACCAGGACCTCGACAAGACCCCCGAGAAGACCGCCGCCACGACGGCCACGCTCGCCGCGAACACCGCGCACCTGGCGCGCCGCCTGAAGGCCGCGTCGTACCCGCCCTCTACCTGACACCCGCCACCGGCCGTGCCGAAGGAGACCGCGATGCCCTCCAACGAGCAGGCACATCTCACCGACCCCGTGGGGATGCACCCCCGGCCCCCGTTTCCCGAGCAGGATCAGGACCACCCCGGCTCGACCGAGGCGATGGATCCCCGCCCCGACCACGGCGAGGACACCTATCAGGGCCACGGCCTGCTGCACGGCCGCAGGGCGCTGGTCACCGGAGGGGACTCCGGGATCGGCCGGGCCGTCTGCCTGTCCTTCGCACGGGAGGGGGCCGACGTGGTCTTCACCCACCTGCCCGAGGAAACCGGCGAGGCCGAGGAGACCGCCCGCCTGATCCGCCGAACGGGCCGCACAGCGGTGGCCGTCGCCTGCGACATCCGCGACGAGGGCGAGTGCACCGCCCTCGTCGACAAGGCAGTGGGCGAGCTGGGCGGCATCGACCTGCTCGTCAACAACGCCGCCTACCAGATGGCCCAGCCCGACGGGATCGAGGCGATCACCACTGCCCAGTTCGACAGGGTGATGAAGACCAATCTGTACGGGATGTTCTGGATCACCAAGGCCGCGCTGGCGCACATGCCGCGTGGAGGCTCGGTCATCAACACTGCCTCCGTGCAGGGCTACCAGCCCAGCCCGCACCTCCTCGACTACGCCATGACCAAGTCCGCGATCATCTCCTTCACCCACGGCCTCGCCCAGATGCTCGCCGAGCGCGGCATCCGCGCCAACGCCGTGGCACCGGGACCGGTATGGACCCCGCTGATCCCGGCGACGATGCCCGATCCGACGAAGTTCGGCGAACAGTCGCCCCTGGGCCGGCCGGCCCAGCCTGCGGAAATGGCCCCCGCCTTCGTCTTCCTCGCCTCCGACCAGGCCTCCTACATCACCGGTGAGATCGTCAACGCCACCGGTGGAACGCCCCTGCCGTGACTCCTGGCCCCGAGTTCCGGCTGCTCGTCGGCATCGAGTGCGACATCCTCGAGGACGGCTCACGCGACCGGGACGCTGAGCAAGCCTCCGCCGCGGACTGCCGCTTCGCCGTGGATACCGACGCCCATGCCCCTGGAAGCAGACCGGTTGATCACGACCGGCCGCTCGGGCGGCTGCGGACCAGCAGAACCGGTCGGCCTCGAGGCGCCCGGCCGCACAGGGCGGCTGGCCCTCCATAGGGGTGAGTCGCCCCGTCCGGCCGGGCGCCTCGAGGTCCGGCGGGGAACCCATCGGGTCGGGCCGGAGCGGCCCGACCCCGAACACGCACGGAGACGGCATGGGACACGGTGGAAATGTGATCAACGAGCTGATGACCGACCACCGGGAGGTGGAGGAGATGTTCGGCCGTCTCCAGGCCATGACCGGCACCGGGCAGGAGCTCCGCGACCTCATCGACGAGATCACCATCGAGCTGGTGCGGCATTCGGTCGCCGAGGAGCAGTACCTCTACCCGGCGGTACGCGAGCACGTCCAAGGCGGCGACCGGATGGCGGACAAGGAGGTCGAGGACCACAGCCGCGTCGAGAAGATCCTCAAGCAGCTCGAGAAGATGAGCACCGACGACGCGCAGATGAGTCCGCTCCTGCAGCAGCTCATGGACGAGGTCGCCGCCCACCTGCAGGACGAGGAGAGCAACCTCTTCCCGATGCTGCAGCGCGCCTGCACGCCGGAGCAACTGGACGATCTCGGTGACAAGATCCGCCGCGCCAAGGCCATGGCGCCCACCCGCCCGCACCCCGCCGCACCGAGCAGCCCCACGGCCAGCAAACTCCTCGCACCCGGTGCCGGCCTGGTGGACCGGGCACGCGACTTCGTGACCGGCCGCGGCAAGTCCTGAACCCTCACCCGCGGCGGCGGGCCCGCACGTACGGGTGCGGGCCCGCCGCCCCGGACGGACGGTGACGTGCGTCATGCCGCACGCCCGCAGCATCCGGCTACCCTGGTCGCCCACGAGCGGAGCGGCGCAGCTTCGCGCCGCAGCTCGCAAACCCCCACGGGCCAGGGCGAGCACGCCCCCGAGGAAGCCGCCGTGTCCTCCGACCTCACACCCGTCATAGCCGCCGGCACCCGCTGGCTCCTGACCGCCTTCCCACCCGCACCGGGCGCGTTCAGCCGCGCCCTGGCCGAGGCCCAGGCCCGGCAGGCCGTCACCCTTGCCGCCGCCCTGCGGTACCCGACCCCGCTCGACGTGCAGCTCCTGCACCTCCTCGGCCCGGGCGGAAGCGCCCGGCTGGACTGGCTGACCGGCGCCGATCACGGCAGCGACGCCGACGCCGGCTGGCGGACCTGGGTGGACGAAACCGTCGTCAGCTGGGCCGCCTGTCTCCTCGCCGCCCCGTCCCTCGCCACGGACGCCCACCACCTGGTCGACCGTGGCCAGGCGGGCGAGATCACCCGCCTCACCCGCCCCGGCGACCACGAACACGACGCCGCACCCTTGCTGCGCCACCCCGACCTGCTCGAACCGGTCGCCGCTCTGCACCGGGAACCACTGCTGGACCTGCTGGACAAGGAGAACGCCACTCTGGGGTAGGGCAGGCTTTCACCACAGGGCACGTGGAAAGCCGCCGCCGGCCTCGCGCAGGTGTGCGGAATCCACGTCGGGGATCCCCGACGCCGACACGCCGGCAGCGCTGTGCAGAGCGTGCTTGAACCGACGGGCGGCACGGACGCGCGCCGGCTGGCCGGTCCTCGCCCAGCAGGCCGTCGGACTCGGATTACGGGCGGCGTTCTCGATCCCCCTGGACTCGGCCGCTGTGACGGTGGGGACGCTCGATCTCCACCGGGACCGCCCCGGCCCCTTCTCCGAACGCGTCCTTCGCCTTTCCCGCGGCCGACGCGATCACCACCGCCCTGCTCGCCATCTGCCGAGATCGGATCGGGCCTAACGAGGCGGGAGCGCGGTCCGACCTGGGACGTCCCTTCCGGCTCTGGCTGCGCCGGCCATCCGCGCGGCAGCGGCAAAGTCCTGCAGACGGCGGAGCAGTCGGGTGGGCCTGCCGCCGGTGTCGGCAGGCGGATCCCCTTCGTCGGCGAGGTCCAGGACCTGCCGGGGCTGGGGCTGCCAGTTGTAGGCGAAGAACGCGATGCCACGACCATCCAGACGGCGGACGAAATCGAGCAGGCCGTGCAGGCCCACCACGTCGAGGAAGGCCACGTCCCGCATGTCGCAAGCCACCACGTCGGCCCCGTCGAGAGCGGACTGCACCCCCTCAAGGGCGGATTGAGTGTCCGTGCAGAGGGCACCGGCGGGCGTGAGGTGCACGGTCGGCCCGTAGCGCCTCACCTTGATCTGCAACTCCAGTGCGTCAGCGGGCCAACCGTGGACCGTGAGCACCTCATCGGCCCCGGTGATCCGCAGCAGGCGTGCGACGGGGCGGCTGAGCGCCGTGAGAGCGAGTGATTTCCCTGCCTGCTGGGCCTGCCGGTCCAGGTCCAGCAGAACGTGCAGACCCGAGCTGTCACAGAAGGTGACAGCGGTCAGATCGACGTCAAGTCCGCTGGGGCCCTCGGACAACGCCGCGGTGAGTTCCTGACGCAGCCTGCCGGCGTCGTCCATGTCGATCTCACCGCTCACCCGGGCCAACACCCGCTGGGGTCCCGGTTCTACGACCACGGCAAGGACGCTGTCAGCGTGGTCCGCGCCCGTGGGCGGGAGTTCGGGATCAGAGGTCACGGCCTTACCCCTTGCAACATCCCGATGGAGAAGAGGCCTGGCAGGGCAAGGTACTGGACAGCGCGGACCGCGAGCCGCCTGCTGATCGCGGATCAGCCGCGCGGATCGCGCTCACTGCGGTCACCATGTGCGGGAGGTGGTCCGGTTGCCTGTGCCCTTCGGTCCAGGTCGACCAGTAGCTGCAGGAGGTCGGCAACCGGATGGTGCCCCTCGGCCGGATGACGGAAGAGGGTTCCGGAAGTCACCTCGTAATGATTCCGGCGGCCGTTGCGTACCCGTGTGAGGTATCCGGCGTTCTCCAGGTCCGCGACGATGGCCTGAGCCGCGCGTTCGGTGATGCGGCAGGTCCCGGCCATGTCTCGCAACCGCGTCTCCGAGTCCCCGAGGATCATGGCGAGGATCCGGGCGTGGTTCGTGACGAACGTCCAGTTGGTCCGATGTTCCATCGGCTCCATGTCGGAATTATACGATTCGCGATTCAGGATTCGCCAGACCGGAATCCCGGCACGTGTTTCCGTGCCGCACCGATGGAGGCCTCGCCCGTTGGTCTGCGTGCCTCGGTTGCCTCAACGCGGGGCCGTCCGGCCGGCCGTAGGTGCTTTCGCGACGGGGATCGTGCCATGCTCCTTGTGTGACGGAGGAACCGCAGGGTCCCCGGACAGGTGATGAGCTGCGGACGATGGCGAAGGTCGTGGCCCGGCTGAGCGCCGAGCTGACCCTTGTGAAGGACACCGTCGCGGCCGCTGCGGTGATCGAGCAGGCCAAGGGCGTACTGATGGTCACCCACCGGTCGAGCGCCGAACAAGCCGGCGAGGAGCTGGCCGAACGTGCCCGAGCGGGCAGCCGTTCCCTCGCCGAGGAGGCCCGGCTCGTCCTCGATCGTCTTTCCTCCGCCCTTCTGGACGGTCCGGACCCGGGCCACGCCGCGGAGCGGGTTGGGTCGGACCTTTTCTCCTCGGCCCGCTACCGCAACGGAAGCTCCCCGCCCCCGCCCTCTGCGCCTGCGCCGGAGGGCGGTCACGCCTGGTTTTTGGCGCCTCGGACAAGGCGGCGTCCTCCACTGCGGCGGCGACGGCCACACCTGCTCATGGCGCAGGAGTTCCTGGACGCGCTGTCCGGTTCGGTCACCCTGCTCACTCCCGTACGCGGCCGCGGCGGAAACGTGGAGGACTACCGCATCGACGCCGCTTCACCGGAGGCCGTCGACATCGCGGGGCGTACCGGAAGGGAACTGGTCGGGCTGCGCGTGCTGGAGGCGTACCCGACGGTGCTGGGCACCGAGCTGTGGGACGGCTACCGCAGCGCACTGGAGACGGGCACCGTCTGGACCGGCGCGCCGTTCGAGTACGAGGAGATCGTCGCCGGCATCCCTCGTCTGTCCCGCTTCCAGCTCCGGGCGGCGCCCTCGGGCGGACGGCTGGTCGTGTCGTGGGTGCGACTCGACGCCGGGGAACGCGAACAGCATCGCAACAGGGTCATGCAGCGGCTGGGCAACCTGGGCTGGGCCGACTGGGACCTGGTCACCGACACGATCACATGGTCCGAGCAGGTCTACACGATCTTCGGCCGGAACCCGGCCGAGGGCCCGATGACGCTGGAGGAACTCCCTCGCCACGTGCCCGCGGACGACCTGCCGGCGCTCGGGGCGAACGTGCAAAGGCTGCTCGGTGAGGGCCGGCCCATCGACCATGCCTTCCGTATCCTCACCCCGGCGGGCGTGCGGCACCTGCGGATCGTTGCCGAGGCCGAGCGCGACGCGGAAGGCAACCCCGTCGAGGTCCACGGCTTCTTCCAGGACACCACCGCCACCAGGAGCATCGAACACGAACTCCTCGAACGACAGCTCGCCGCCACGGCCCAGCGCATCCAGCTCAACGCCGAACGTGACCTGGCGGCGCGCCTGCGTCGCGCTCTTCTCCCCCTGCCGCAGCAGTCACTGCACGTGGCCGACGTCCACATCGATGTCGTCTACCAGCCCGTCCACCAGGGCCTGAACGTCGGCGGCGACTGGTACAGCGCCATCGAGCTCCCCGACGGCAGTCTCTTCGTAGTGGTCGGGGACGTCGCCGGCCACGGCATGGGTTCAGTGGGCACCATGGCGCAGCTACGGTTCACCGCCAAGGGTATGGCCGTCACCGGCACGCCGCTGACCGGCATCCTCAGCCGGCTGAACCTCCTGCTACTGCACTCCGGCGACAGCCTCACCGCCACCGCCACCGTGATCATGGCCCGCTACCAGCCTGAGACTCGTACCCTGACCTGGGCGCGGGCCGGCCATCTCCCGCCACTCCTGGTTCGCGGCGGCCGCGCCCGCTACCTGGACTCGCCGGACGGCGTACTCCTGGGCGCCACCCGCGATGCCCGGTACACCGAAGCCACCCTTGCTCTGGAAGAGAGCGACGAGCTGTTCCTCTACACGGACGGCCTGATCGAAAAGCCGGAAGAGGATCTCGGCGAGAGCCTCACTCGGCTCGTCGCCGCGGTCATGGCCACACCCGCACCGCGTCGTGACCTCGACGACCTGGTGACCGCCCTTGGCGTCCCAGGCGAGCCACGGGACGACGTGTGCGTGCTGCGGATCACCGCCGGCCGCTCCAGCGGGCAACCGCAGTGAGCCATCGGGGCTCGACGCTCCCTGCCCGGCTCGGTCGTCAGGGATGGAAGAGGACCTTCACCATGTGGTCCTGTTTCGTCTGGAAGTCCGCGTACGCCTGCGGGGCGTCGTCCAGGGACAGGTGGTGGGTGGCGAATCCTTCGTCACCGAGGGGGTCCCCGTCGGTCAGCAGCGGCAGGAGGTCGTCGACCCACCGGTGGACGTTGGCCTGTCCCATGCGCAGCTGGATCTGCTTGTCGAACATCGTGAGCAGCGGCAGCGGATCGGCGGCACCGCCGTAGACACCGGACAGGGAGATGGTGCCGCCGCGGCGTACGAGCTCGATGGCCAGTCTCAGGGCCGCCAGGCTGTCCACGCCGGTCTTCTTCATCAGCGCCGAGGCCATGGCGTCCGGAAGCAGGCCGGTCGCGGTCTGGGCCGCCCTGGCGCCGACACCGCCATGGGCCTCCATGCCGACAGCGTCGATCACGGCGTCCGGGCCGCGCCCGGCAGTAACGCCGCGAACCGCCTCGACGAGCTGATCTCCGTACGCGGACAAGTCGAAGACCTGTACGCCGTGTCCGGCCGCGCGGGCGAGCCGTTCGGGCACCAGGTCGATGCCGATCACTTTGCCGGCTCCTCGATGAGCGGCGATACGGGTGCACATGTCGCCGATGGGCCCGAGCCCCAGGACGGCCACGCTGCCGCCGGGCGGGACGTCGGCGTAGACCACGGCCTGCCAGGCTGTCGGCAGGACGTCCGACAGGTAGACGAACCGCTCGTCCGACGGCCCTTCAGGAACACGGATCGGGAGGGTGTCCGCGAAGGGGACGCGCAGGTACTCGGCCTGCCCGCCGGGCACCTGCCCGTAGAGCTTGGTGTAGCCGAAGAGGCTCGCACCGCTGCCGTGCTCGTGGACCTGGGTCGTCTCGCACTGCGAGTGCAGACCCCGCTCGCACATGAAGCAGGTACCGCAGGAGACGTTGAACGGCACGACGACCCTGTCGCCCACCCTCAGGTCCCGCGCCCGGGGCCCCACCTCGGCCACGACTCCCATCGGCTCGTGTCCCAGGATGTCCCCGGCGTCCAGGAACGGCCCGAGGACCTCGTACAGATGCAGGTCCGATCCGCACAGGCCCGTCGTCGTCACCTTGATCACGGCGTCAGTGGGTTCGACGATCTGTGGATCCGGAACAGTTGCCACCTCGATCTTGCGGCGGCCCTGCCAGGTCACGGCTTTCATCGTGCCTCCTCCGGTCACGCGGCATCGCGATGTCGCGGTCGGTGAGCATGCCCTTCAGAAGTTGATCGCTGCCGCTTGGCCGCGTCGAGGATGTTGTCGTCGGCACCGATGCAGGTGGCGTCCGGCGTCATGATCTCGCGTGCAGTAGTCACGGTGTCTCCCGGGGTTCGATCGGCCACGCGGTCGGGCCCGGCGGGCCTGGTATCCAAGCGCCTGCCCTCCGCCAGCCCCTCCAAGCAGCTCACGCCCGGCGAGGTCCGGGAGCGGGCCTTCCGCCGGGTGGGCCCCGAGCCGGTCGCGAAGGTCGCCTTCACCGAACGGACCACCGCCGCTACCTGGAACTGCGCGATGAGAGGCCGCGCACGAGGTGGTCCGCGAGCAACCGGCCGGGACGGCCCGCTGACCCCGAACCCGGGGCTACGGATGCACCCGAGCCACGTTCGGTCAGTCCGCTTCGCCCAGGTCGTCGGCGGCTTCTCCGGAGAGTTCTACCCGTACCAGGGCGGCTGCCAGCTGCGGCAGTTCCTCGGCGGTGACGAGCCCTGCCAGGCGCTCCGGCGTCGTGGGGAGCCCCAACCGACCGGCAGCGCGGCGCGCACGGCGGTCGAACGACGGGCGGAGCTCGGGCCACAGGCCCTGTGCCTCCCGGCAGAAGATGTCCGCCCCGACGGGCCCGATTCGCGGGACGTCCTGCAGCAGCTCGCGTACCCGGTCCGGGTCGCCGCCCGCTTCGTCGCGCAGCTGGCGCAGGTCTCCTCGGTATTGGTCGAGGATGAACTCGGCCCCCGATCCCAGCGCGGTCGCGGTGCTCTCGTCGTAGCGGCGGTAATGGGCGCGGCCCAGCGCGTCCACCCGGTCCTGCCACGAAGCGGCCTGCATGGCCCGCGGTGTCCGCATACCGGCCACGAACAGCTCTCGGGCTGCGGCCACGGCGATGTCGGCCTTGATCCGGACCGAGAACAGCACGCACAGGGTCAGCAGGCGGTACAGCGGCGCGGGGGTGTTCCGCAGCCGGATGCCCGCTTCCGCGGCGTAGGTGTATCCATACGCCTCCATCAGGCGCTTCGTCGTATCCGCGCGGGTCATCGACTTCTCCCGGATGTTTGTTCGCGGATCATCTGCCAACCGCCCCAAATCGCTCCCGCAGCAGCCGAGTCGGCGTCGCCGCACCAAGGTCCGGACCGTTCCCGGACCAGCGCCTCCGTCCCGTCCGGATCCGTCCTCAAGCCGTCGGTGGCCACGCGGGTCGGACGGCTGCGCGCGCGGGGCGCCGGCGCGGCGTGCCGACGGGGCCGTGCAGCATCGGCGGACGCTGTGTGCGCGGCCCCGCCGGTTCGATGTCAGACCTGGCCGCGCCATGCGCCGGTGGCGGATCCGCGGTCCTCGATGAAGTGCTTGAAGCGCTTCAGGTCGCCCTTGACCTGACGGTCGACGAAGCCGAGCTTGTCGCCGATGTTCTCCGCCATCCCTTCGGGGTCGAAGTCCATCATCAGGGTGACCTGCGTATGGGTCGGGTCGATGGGCTCGAAGGTCACCAGGCCCGACTGTTCGGTCTCGCCTCCCACGGAAACCCAGGCGACCTTGGTGTCGGGGATCTGCTCGGTGATCTCCGCGTCGAACTCGCGCTCCACACCGGAGATCTTCGTCACCCAGTGCGTGAGCGTGTCCGTGCGCTGCTCGATCCGCTCGACGCCGCCCATGAACCGCGGGAACGACTCGAACTGCGTCCACTGGTCGTAGGCGGTTCGGACCGGGACGTCGACCTCGATGGATTCCTTGACCTGCGACATGTTCAGCCTCCTGGGTGTCTGGTGTGCGAGTCCGAGCCAGCCCGTCGCTCGGCGGCGAGCGGTCACTGGGTCGGGCATTTCATCGGTGCCCCTCACCGACGCGCCTGCCCCACCCCACGAACGGCACACACCGAACGAGCCGTCTTGCTGGACCGCACGGTCCGCCCCGCCGGCCCGCTCTGCGGAATGCGTACGGGGCTGGAGCCGTGCGTCGACCCCGTCGGGCTGCGGGGCTCTGCGCGAACTGGCCGGGGGTTCGCGGACGGTGCGGGGAACGGCGGCCCCGGCCGGCGATGCCGCACGACGAACACGTGATCTTCGTTTCCCGGCTGTCGGCGGGCACACGGCGTCCCCTACGGTCGCTGTGAGCAATCCACTCGTGTGCTGGGAGACATCGTGATCACCCCCAAGGTGACGGTCGGGACCGACGCAGCCGGTGTGCGGCTGGTCGTCTGCTCCGGCGAGTTCGATCTGGACAGCGCGGGGCTGCTGGTGGAGGTCTGCGAAGAAGCCGCCCCGGCGGAGCGTCTGATCCTCGATGTCACCCAGGTGACGTTCGCGGATTCAAGCTTCCTCAACGCCTTGATCCGGCTGCGGAACGATCGCCCGTTGGCTCTCCGGGGTCCCCTGCCGAAGCAGTTGTACGGGGTGATGGAAATGACGGGCGCCCTGCCCTTGTTCGAGATCCGCGACAGCACCGGCCGTACTCGCTGACGCTCACGGCGGGTGTCGCCCGCGCCACTGTGGGCGACCGCTGACGTCGTCGGAGCTCGCCGTCGCGGTGGTGGCCCCGTCGGTCGATTCCGGCACGACAGATCGGCGGCGCGGTCCAGGTCGGGACGGCGAGGTCGTGCTGCCCGGGCGGCATGTCGGCGGACCGATCGAACCCATGGGAGGGGTCGCCCGGTCGTGGATAGCGCGCCGGTGTACGGGTAGCCGCCTCAGCGAACCACCAGCCACACCGTGCGCGCCGTCGGCACCGGCAGCGCACGGCCGACCCCGGGAGGTCACCCATGGCGTCCGCACTCATGGCGGCAGTGACGCCTCCGCCCGCCCGCCTGTACGTCCCGCCCGGCGTCTACCGCCCGCAGGCCGACACGGGGCTTCTCGCGCGGGCCCTCGCACACGAGGGCATCGGCCCGGCCACGGACGTCATGGACATCGGAACCGGATCCGGTGTCCTCGCGCTCCTCGCCGCCTCCAGGGGCGCCCGTGTCACCGCGGTGGACGTCTCCTGGAGGGCGGTGGCGGCAGCCCGCCTGAACGGCATCCGCCTCGGCCTGCCCCTGCGGGTCCTGCACGGCGACTTCGCCGCCGTGAGCCCCGGCAGGCGCTTCGACGTCGTCGTGGCCAACCCCCCGTACGTCCCCTCCCCCGTGGCCGGCCCGCCCGGTCCCGGCCCGGAACGTGCCTGGGACGGCGGCGACACCGGCCGCCGGATCATCGACAGGATCTGCGCGCGGGCAACGGCGCTGCTGCGCCCCAGTGGTGTCCTGCTGATGGTCCACTCCGCCCTGTGCGGTTCCCGCACGACGGTGGAGCGCCTGCGCCTGGCAGGGCTGTCGGCGCAGGTCACGATGCGGGCTGTCGTGCCGTGGGGGCCCGTGCTGCGTTCCCGTCGGGCCTGGCTGGAGGAGCAGGGACTCGTGGGCGCCGACGAGGACCGGGAAGGGCTGGTGGTCATCCGTGCCGAACGATCCTGCTCCTAGGCCGTCTGGGACGCGGCGGGTCCGCATGGAACGAGGGGGCCCGGTGGTGGTGGAGGGGCCCGTCGAGGTCGTGCTGGAGGACGGCACGGTGGCCCGTTCCGACCGGTTCGCGGTGGCACTGTGCACCTGCCGCCGCAGTCGCACCTTTCCGTGGTGCGACACCAGCCACCGCCGGCGGGAACACCGCGGCCCGGCCGAAGGAGACCGCCCGTGAACGCGAACCTTTCCGCCACGGCCCGCTCCGCACCGGTACTGGTCGGGGGACGGGGTGACCTCTCGTCCGCGGTGGTCGAGTCCCTGCGCACCGGACGGCCGCCCGTTCGCGACCCTGCCGCGCTCCTGAAGACCGACCCGTGGGCCGAGGACCTGCAGCTCGCCCTCCACCTGCTCTACGAGCTCCACTACCGCGGCTTCGCGGGCGTCGACGACGACCGCGAGTGGGATCCGGACCTGCTCCGGATGCGCCGGGCGCTGGAGACCCGCTTCCTGCACGCCCTGCGGACCGACCTCAAGGACGCGCCGCGCTCTGCCGAGGCGGCTTTCGCGCCCCTCCTCGTCGAGCCCGTCGACCTGTCGGGCAGCGTCAGCCGCCACCTGGAGACGGACGGCGAGCTGTGGCAGCTGCGCGAGTACGCTGCCCTGCGTTCGCTCTACCACCTGAAGGAGGCCGACCCCCACCTGTGGGTCGTCCCCCGGCTGACGGGCCGCGCGAAGGCGGCCATGGTGGCCGTCGAGTACGACGAGTTCGGCGCGGGACGGGCCGAACGCATCCACGCCCGGCTGTTCGCCGCGCTCATGACGGACCTCGGCCTGGACACCTCGTACGGTGCCCACCTCGACCGGGCGCCCGCGGTGCTGCTGGCCACCGTCAACCTGATGTCCCTCTTCGGCCTGCACCGCGCCCTGCGGGGGGCTCTGGTGGGGCACTTCGCCTGCGTCGAGATCACCTCGCCGCCCGGATCGCGCCGTCTCGCCGCGGCGATGCGCCGCTGCGGCGCCGGGCCGGCGGCCGAGCACTTCTACGCGGAACACGTCGAGGCCGACGCCTTGCACGAACAGGTGGTCCGCCACGACGTGGTCGGCGGCCTCCTCGCCGAGGAGCCCGAACTGGAGCCGGACGTGGCGTTCGGCTGCGCCGCGACCGTCATGCTGGAGGACCGCCTGAGCACGCACCTCCTCACGGCCTGGGCCGAGGGACGCTCGGCCCTGCGCTGCCCTGAGGGTGGCGGCGGTGGCACCTCATGCCCGGAGTGAGAGCCTTGAGGAAGACCTGGCCCGGTTGACCTCCCTGTCGGGCCTGCACGGGGTCCTCCGGACCGCGCTCGCGGTGATCCTGCGCGACGAGGGGCCGCGACACGGCCGCCCATGGGGACCGCCTCGTCGTGGTCCGAGCTCGGCCCGCTGTGGCCGACGGGGTCGCGGCAGCACAGGACTGATCCGTCAGCGGCCGACCAGCGTGTCCCGGGGCAGGACTCCGTACGCCGCGCGGTAGGCGGCGGCGAACCGGCTCTGGTGGTGGAAGCCCCAGCGGTGGGCGACGGCGGTCACCGTGTCCCGGGCGGGATCCGCCGCGATCAGCTCCTCGTGCGCCAAAGCCAGGCGCACGCGGCGCAGGTGGGCCGTCGGCGTGGTGCCGAGGTGGCGTCGGAAGGCGTACTGGAGTGCCCGGGGGGTGACGCCGGCGGCCGCGGCCATCTCGGTGAGTCCGATCTCGGCCTCGGGGTGCGACTCGATGAACGCGACGGCCCTGCGCACGGTTTCGGAGGTCGCGTCACGGCCGTCCGCGAGGACCCGCTCGGGGCCGGCGTCGGTGGGGAAGACCGTCAGGAGGGTCGCCGCGAGGAGCCTGGCGACTGCGTCGACCACCAGCGGCGCACCGTCCGCCGGGAGGGCCAGGACGCTCGTCTCCGCATAGTCGACGGTGCGTTTCCACTGGGCGGCCATGGCCGGGGAGACGGGTGTGAAGCGGGTGAAGCGCAGCGGGCGGGGCTGCTGCCCGGCCGGATGTCCCGCGAGTTCCCTCACCAGGGCGAGCGGTACGGTCACGGCCCGCAGCTCGGCGGCGTACACCCGGCCCGCGTAAGGGAGGTGTGGCTGGGAGATCGCCAGGACGTCTCCCGGGCCGGCGTCGGTGACGTCGTCCTTGCACTCACGCGTCATACGGCCTCCGACGACGTGCGTGACGGCGACGGCTCCGAGCGGGTCGGTGGCGTAGGAGTACTCGGTCGGCAGTGCCAGCGTGCTGAGCGACAGGGAGCCGACGCTGGTGCGCGCGTAGCTGAACGGGCTGTGGGGCGTGGGGCTGCTCATGCGCAGGCTCGTCCCGTACGAGGCCCTCAGCCAGTCGCGGGCGACGTCCACTTCGGTGGTACGGAAGCTGCTGCGCCGACTCGAGGCGGCGGTCTGCGGCTGCTGTGACACGGCGATGGGCGTCCTCTCGTGCGACGGGCGCGGCGGCGGAGGACCCACGCGGCTTCAGCCTATCCACCGGAACGGGCCCCGCGTGCGCGTCCGCTCACCGGAGCACGAACCGCCCGGCCCACGGCGTACGGGCAACAGCTCCGAACGCACGGGCAGCCGGGGTCCGCGGCCATGCGCGCACCGGCCACGACCGCTTCGGCCGGGCGGCGCAGGGACAGCGAGCCGGGCGCTGGGCGCGGCGGCGGCCGAGATGGTCCTACGCGGAACACGCCGGGGCCGACGCCCGCCGACGTTCGCTCCGTGGCGTCGAGCCGCCACTCGGGTACGTGGGCCTGCCCGGCGGGTTACCCGTCGGCGGCCGGGGGCCCGGGCGCGGGTTCTCCGGCGGCGACGGGAGCCTCCGGCCCCGCCGGCGTCACCGACGGCGTGGGCTGCCCCGGTTCCGGGTCCGGTGGCGCATCCGGTTCGGCTCCCTGTCCGGGCGCCGGCCCGTCGTCCTCGCCGGAATGGGACCGGAGGTGCGTGATCACCGTGTTCGCGACGGCCACCAGCGGGACGGCGACGACCGCTCCGCCGATGCCGGCGATGAGCCCTCCGGTGGCGACGGACAGGGCCACGGCCAGCGGATGGATCCGGACGGCCCGTCCCAGGATGAACGGTTGCAGGATGTGCCCTTCGATCTGTTGGACGAGGAGCACCACCAGCAAGGTCATCAAGGCGGTGAAGACGCCTTGGGTGACCAGCGCGACGATCACGGCGAGCGCACCGGAGGCGATGGCGCCGATGAGCGGTACGAAGGAGGCCAGGAAGATCACTACGGCGATGGGTACGGCGAGGGGGACTCCGAGGAAGTAGATCCCGACCCCGATGAACACCGCGTCGATCAGGGCGACGATCAGCGTGCCGCGGATGTAGGCGGTGAGCGTCCGCCAGGCCGGCCAGCCTGCTCCGGCGACTCGGGGCCGTACGGCGACCGGGAGCAGCCTCAGCGTCCACTCCCAGACGCGTCGGCCGTCGTACAGCAGGAAGAGCGTGACGAACATCGCCAGGAGCATGCCGGTGATGACCTCGATCAGGACGGTCACTCCCTGCAGACCGGTCGAGGTGATCTCGCCGGCGCTGGTGCCGATGGCGTCGCTCACGCGCTCGGTGACGTCATTGATCTGCTGCTCGGTCACGTGGAACGGGCTGTTGAGGAGCCAGCGTTTCAGTTCCTCGACGCCTTCCTGGAGCCGTTCGGACAGGCTGTCCAGATTGTCGAGCACCTGCCATACGACGAACCAGCCGATCAGTCCGAGCGCGAAGAACCCGCAGAGCGCCGTGGCGAGGGTGGCGAGCCCCTGAGGGAGTCCCCGGCGGCGCAGCCGGGCGACCGTCGGCTGGAGCAGCGCGGTGATCAGCAGCCCGGCGACGAAGGCCAGCGCAACGAGCCGAACGGATCCGATCACCCGCATGAGCACCCACACGGCGGCGGCGAGAACCAGGAACCGCCAGGCGATTTCGGCCGCGACCCGCATACTCCAGGGCACCACACGGGCAGGGTCCGGGGCGCGCTCCCGCACCTGGGCGGGGTAGAGGCGCGCCGTCCGTTGCCGTTCGGCCACCTCCTCGGCGTCGTGGCGGGCCAGCGCGCGTTCACGCTGCCTCTCCAGCTCGGTCGCGGCACCCTTCGCCCGGCTGAGCAGGTCACGGATCCTGGACATCCTGGGACCTCCCTCCGCCCCGATGGACCGTCTACCCGCGTTTCGGGGTGGTCAGACGACCGGTTCGGTGGAGGTGTTCCGGCGACGGCATCGCCCTGTGTCTGCCGTGACCAGCCACGAAGACGTCGACGGCGACGAAGCAGGCCCCGGCCGCGGGCATCCGTTGCCGGGCAGGACAGACCTCACGTGCCGGGCTCGGAGTCCCTCGGGGTTCCGGGCGGGCGGGCGGTGTGATCGGGGTGTCCGGCCGTGCGGCGCGCCTCCTTCATCTCCGCCTCGTACAGGTGGTCACGGCCTGCCACCAGGGTCTCCCGCGCCTGTCGTTCGAGGCTGCGGAACGGCTCGTAGTAGGTGCGGTTGTACTCCTCGACGATCTGGAAGGTCCAGTGGCCCGGAATCACGTTGCGCCCCAGAACCTCTTCCTCGACCCGGTCCGCCCATGCCGCCTGACCGGCTTCCCTGAGCAGGTGCACCGCCCGGTCCAGCTC
Source organism: Streptomyces sp. NC-S4 (assembly GCF_054353315.1). Classification (NCBI taxonomy): domain Bacteria; kingdom Bacillati; phylum Actinomycetota; class Actinomycetes; order Kitasatosporales; family Streptomycetaceae; genus Streptomyces; species Streptomyces sp. NC-S4. Next base: position 576,249 of record NZ_CM135937.1, read on the forward strand.
GAGGTCCGCCGTCCCGGTCAGCTGGTGGAATCCATAGAGGTGTCCGCGCGCCCTCTCGACCGTCTCCAGCGCCTTCGACAGCGATCCCAACGCCTCCACGGTGGCATCGCCGACCCCTTCGGGCCGTTCGTGGGCGCGGTCCGGGCCGTCTGCATCGCTCGTGGGCATTCCGTGGACATGCCCCTCCGCGCCCGCCGGGTAAGCGCCGTCGGTGTCACGTCCGCCGAAAGGACCAGCGCCCCGGAAGCGGCGGGATCCCGAACGGGCCGAGATTCCGGGAAACGGTGCCACCTCGGACACTCTGAAGGCTTCCGGAACGCCCCGCCTGCCGACTACGCAGCGTTGGAGGTGATGCGTGCGTCCCGGTGCCCGGGCCCCCGGCCGTGTCCGTGGGCCGCGGAGCCTCCGCCGGGAAGCAGAGCATCACCGTCCTTTCCCACGCACCGGCGTGGTCACTTCCGCGGTCGGTCGAACTGTGCCCGGGGACCGCCGTCCCGGGAGGTGCGGTCGAGCAGGACGAGGGAGGTGAGTCCCTCCACTGCTGCCGATCCGTCGCCGTCCACCGAGGACAGGAGTCTCGCGAGACCTCTTCGGTGTGTGGCGAAGACCCGGCGTGAGGTCAGACGCCGTCGAGCGTGCTGGCCCGACAGGGCCTCCTGGAAGCCGACGTCGAGCAGAACCATGTGCAGGGGTCGCCCGGCTCGGTCGGCGTTGCCGGCGAGCCATCGGCGCATCCAGGGCCTGCTGCCGCAGTCATGGACCAGCAGCGGATGCTCGCGCCGGATCTCCGTACGTATCCAGTGCATGTGCCTCAGCCGGGCCCAGGGCTGGTACATCCGGTAGGGAAGCCAGGGGGGCATCACCGCCTGGTGCGCCGCGCGGGTGGCGCGGGGGTCGACCACCGTGGCGAGAGGCGCCCAGGCATTGAGCAGGGTGCTTTTGCCGCTGCCGGGAAGGCCGGCCACGACGACGACCGCGTTGTGCGGGAAGGACAGCCGGACGCCTGACTCTTCCTGGCCCCGCAGATCGACAATGCCTTTCGGACGTATGGGGTCAGCGGCGCGTCGCTCTCGGGCGACCGGGGCCGTCGTCCCCTTCCCGCTCGCGAGACGCGTGACAGGGGCCTGGTCCTCGCGGCGGGACCGTTCCCCGACCCGCTGCACGTCCGGCTGCCGTTCTATCGAGTACTTGATGGTGATGGGTGGCTCACTTTTTCGCGGCTGATGAGGGTGGGGACCCCGTGGAAGGTGCTGTTCTACCGCGACGGATCTTGGTGGGGCCGACCGGGCGAAATGGCTTCCTGCTGACGCTTCAGCATGCCTCACACGGTGGATCCCGGTGTTCAAAGGGGGGCAAAGAAGGTCACCGGCGGCCGGGCCGCGGGGCGGACTCACGACCGTCCGACCTCCATGCCGGGAGGGCCCGGACTCACTCGCCGTGATGCGTTCATCCCCAACTTCCCTGTCGACACCGTGCAGTCGAACGGACTTGCCACCGTGAGGCGACCGCCCGTTCGACGTCCACGGAGATGGTGATGACGCGTTTCAGGGCACGGATACTCGGCGTTGTCGCGGCTGCCTTGTCGGTCAGCCTCGTAGCGCTCCCCGCAGCCGCGGCCGACCGGTCCGCTCCAGAAGCGAAGGCGCTGGAGAACTTCAGCATCGTGGTCCTCCCCGACACGCAGTACTCGGCGGAGAGCTTCCCGCAGGCCTTCAACTCCCAGGGCAAGTGGATCAAGGAGAACACGGTCGCGCGGAACATCAAGTACGCGATCCACGAGGGCGACATGGTCGACGACTCCGATCAGCCCCATCAGTGGACCAACGCGACCAGTGCGATGGGACAGCTGAACGGCACGACCCCGTACATCCTCGGGGTGGGCAATCACGACATGGACGCGATGCCGAAAGGCCAGAACCCTGCCGTGGTGCGCGACGCGGTGGCCTTCAACCGCAACTTCCCGCGCAGCGCCTTCTCGAACCTTCCGTCGTTCGGCGGCACCTACCCGGCCGGGCAGAACGACAACAGCTTCCACATGTTCTCGGCCGGGGGCACGAACTGGCTGATCCTCGCGCTGAAGTACGCCCCCACCGATGACGAGATCGCCTGGGGCAACAAGGTGATCTCCGACCACCCGGACCGCCAGGTCATGATCGTGACCCACGCCTACCAGAACGGCACGGTGAAGGACTCCGTCGGCCAGAAGCTGTGGACCAGGATGGTCAGCAGGCACCCCAACGTGGCCATGGTGTTCTCCGGCCACTACGTGAACCAGGGGGTGATCGTGGAGAAGGGGGTGAACGGCAACACGGTCCACCAGATCCAGGCGGACTACCAGAACCCCAGCACGCTCGGACCGAACAGCTACCTGCGGATCCTCGAGTTCAACCCCACGGCCAAGACGGTCGGCGTGCAGACCTACTCGCCGTACCTCAACAAGAACCTGACCGATGGGAAGAACCGGTTCACGCTCCGGAACGTGAGCTTCCCGCGCGCAGGTCGCGGGGGCGCATCGGCGATGCTCGCTCTCTGCGGGAGCCCGGCAGGCGGGTGCGTCTCAGCAGTGGCTGCGTACGGCGCCGGCAGTCGAACACTCGGCGGAGCCGCTTCCCGCCGTTCCAGTGGGTCCTGCGAACCCCGTCGCAGTCACCCCCACGCGGCTGTGTCTCCGCCGCTGCCTGATACTCCGACAGTCGTTTAACACCGCAGGGCGCCATCACACACCTGGCCCGGCCGCGGCCAAAGCGGTCGGCAGGACCAGCCCCGAGGCTCGCAGAGACCTTCGGGGCCGGGTGGTGCGTCCCGGCGTGGCCGCAGCGCACGACTCGTGTGCTGGCAGTCGGTCAGGGCCCGGTGAGTTCTTCGACGTATCAGGAGCCGTAGTGACCGTTCAAAGCATCGACGTGATCCGCCCCACGGAGCTGACCCCGGCCGATCTGGAGTTGTGGGGCGAACTGCGGGCCAGTACGGCGCCCCATGCCAACCCCTTCATGAGTCCGGAGTTCTGCCGGACGGTCGGCCGTGTCAGGCAGGGTGCCAGGGTCGCGGTCGTGCGCCAGGACGGCGAGCCGGCCGGATTCTTCCCCTTCGAGCGGGGCAGGTGGGGCCGCGGCCGTGCCATCGGCCTGGGCGTGTCCGACTGCCAGGGGGCCGTGCTGCGCCCCGGTACGGTCGTGGACCCGCACCAGCTGCTGCGTGCCAGCTCACTGTCCGTCTGGGAGTTCAACCACCTCGAAAGCGGTCAGGACCTGTTCCTGCCGTTCGCCACGGGGCGGTTCGCCTCGCCCGTCATCGACCTCGCGGGCGGCTACGCCGACTACGAGACCCTGCTCCGGGCCGGTTCCCGCACCTTCCTGAAGGCGACCCGGGCACAGGAACGCCGCCTGGCCCGGCAGGCGGGGCCTCTGCGCTTCGTGTTCGACGAGCGCAGTCCGGCGGTGCTGCGGACGCTGATGGCGTGGAAGTCCGCCCAGTACCGCCGCACGGGCCGGCGCGACCGGTTCGCCCAGAACTGGATCAACAACCTGGTGACGACGCTCGCCACCACGCGGACACCGTCCTGCTCGGGCCTGCTGTCCGTCCTCTACGCGGGCGGACGGCCCGTCGCCGCACACTTCGGTCTGCGCTCGCGCACCGTGCTGTCGTGCTGGTTCCCCGCCTACGACCGGGACTTCGCCACGTTCAGTCCCGGACGCGTCCTCTACCTCCGGATGATCGAGGCGGCCGCCGCCGCCGGGATCGACATGCTCGATCTCGGCAGGGGCGACGCCCCCTACAAGGACTCCCTCAAGACACGGGAGCTGACCGTGCACGAGGGTGCGGTGCTCCGGGCCGGGGCCGGGGCAGCCCTGCACTGGCTCAGCCACGAGCCGCCACGCGCCGCCCGGGGGTTCGTGCGAGAGCGCCCGCACCTCAAAGCCGCAGCCCTGCGCACCTTGGCCACGGTCGGCAGGATGCGTGACCGCCACCCGTGAGCACAGCGCTGGAGGCTCCGGTCCGGAGCATGCTCTGGCCACCGAGCGGGAACGCCCGCACAGAGTCGCGACGCTCTGCGGCCGGTCCCCATGGAGCACGCGCCCGGCATGAACTCAATGAACGAAAGGATGACTTGAGCCCCCGCGGCGGGCATGGTCTGGGGACAGGCGTTCACCGATGCCGGAATCACTCGTTCACTGCCCGGATCCGGGCAGGGCATTGGCCTGGAATTCGGCGGCATGACCGCGCTGGTTCAATTTCCGTCTGCGCTCGGCACAAGATTTCTTGGAATTTTAGTAAACACTCCCTCATCCTGCATGACGCCCCGGGCAGGAATAGGGTAATGACCCGGCCGGCCAAACGGCCGGTCGGGTTAATTCACGCATGCGAGCGCGGCGGCTACTGCGTTACGCCCCAGCGGACCGGGGCGATCTGCTTGGACATGATGGTGATCAGCTCGTACGCGGCATGGGACGCCGCAATCGAGGTGATTCCCGCGTGGTCGTACGCCGGCGCGACCTCCACGATGTCGGCGGAAACCAGGTGGCAGTCCGACAGACCGCGCAGGATCTCCAGCAGCTCGCGCGAGGTCATGCCGCCGGCCTCGGGCGTGCCGGTGCCGGGCGCGTGCGCCGGGTCCAGGACGTCGATGTCGATGGAGACGTACAGGGGCCGGTCGCCGACCCGTTCGCGCAGCTGCTGGGCGATCTCGTCCACCCCGCGCCGCATCACGTCCGCCGAGGTGACGATGCCGAAGCCGAGCTTGGCGTCGTCGTCGAGGTCCTGCTTGCCGTAGATCGGGCCGCGCGTCCCGACGTGGCAGAGGGCCGAGGTGTCGACGACGCCCTCCTCCACGGCCCGGCGGAACGGCATGCCGTGGGTGTACTGCTGGCCGAAGTAGTCGTCCCAGGTGTCCAGGTGCGCGTCGAAGTGCAGGACCGCCACCGGACCGTGCTTCTTGGCCACGGAGCGCAGCAGCGGCAGCGCCACGGTGTGGTCGCCGCCCAGCGTCATCAGCCGGGCACCGCCCGAGAGCAGCTCGTCGGCGGCGGCCTCGATCGTCTCCACCGCCTCGGCCGCGTCGAACGGGTTGGCACTGATGTCACCGGCGTCCGCGACCTGGCTGAAGTGGTACGGGTAGACGTCCTGCGCCGGGTTGTAGGGGCGCAGGGTCCGCGAGGCCTCACGAATGGCGTTGCCGCCGAAGCGCGCTCCGGGGCGGTACGTGACGCCGCCGTCGTACGGGATCCCGACCACGGCGATGTCCGCCTTCTCCACCTGGTCCAGGCGGGGGACGCGGCCGAACGTGGCCTGACCGGCGAAGTGGAGCGTCCGGTCGGTCTCGGTCGGCGGCAGCGGCGGAGTCACTCCGTTGGGCTGGGCGGTCATGGTGCGATCAGTGCCTTTCCAGGGTACGGCGGGGTCACATCGGGGGGTTGCCGTGCTTGCGCTGCGGCAGATCGGCGTGCTTGTTGCGGAGCATCGCGAGGGCGCTGACGAGCACCTCGCGGGTCTCGGCGGGGTCGATGACGTCGTCGACGAGGCCGCGCTCGGCCGCGTAGTACGGGTGCATCAGCTCGGCCTTGTACTCCTTGACCATGCGTACGCGCATGGCCTCGGGGTCCTCGGCGTCCGCGATCTGCCTGCGGAAGATGACGTTGGCCGCGCCCTCGGCGCCCATCACGGCGATCTCGTTGGTCGGCCAGGCATAGGTGATGTCGGCACCGATGGACTGGGAGTCCATGACGATGTACGCGCCGCCGTAGGCCTTGCGCAGGATCAGCGAGATCCGCGGGACGGTGGCGTTGCAGTACGCGTACAGCAGCTTGGCGCCGTGGCGGATGATGCCGCCGTGCTCCTGGTCGACGCCCGGCAGGAAGCCGGGGACGTCCAGCAGCGTGATGATCGGGATGTTGAAGGCGTCGCACATCTGGACGAACCGCGCGGACTTCTCGGAGGCCTCGATGTCCAGGACGCCGGCGAGGTGGGCGGGCTGGTTGGCGACGATGCCGACGACCTGGCCGTCCATCCGCGCCAGCGCGCAGATGATGTTGCGGGCCCAGCGCTCGTGGATCTCCAGGACGTCGCCGTCGTCGACGAGTTCCTCGATGACCTTGTGCATGTCGTACGGGCGGTTGCCGTCGGCGGGCACCAGGTCCAGGAGGACCTCGCTGCGCCGGCCGGCCGGGTCGGACGTCTCGTGGACGGGCGGGTTCTCGCGGTTGTTGGAGGGGAGCATCGAGATGAGGTAGCGGACCTCGGAGATGCAGGTCTCCTCGTCGTCGTACGCGAAGTGCGCCACGCCCGAGGTCTCGGCGTGCACGTCGGCGCCGCCGAGGCCGTTCTGGGTGATCTCCTCGCCGGTCACCGCGCGGACCACGTCCGGGCCGGTGATGAACATCTGCGAGGTCTCCCGGACCATGAAGACGAAGTCCGTCAGCGCCGGCGAGTACGCGGCGCCGCCCGCGCACGGGCCGAGCATCACCGAGATCTGCGGGATGACGCCCGAGGCCCTGGTGTTGCGCTGGAAGATGCCGCCGTAGCCGGCGAGCGCGGAGACGCCCTCCTGGATACGGGCGCCGGCGCCGTCGTTGAGGGAGACCAGCGGGGCACCGGCCGCGATGGCCATGTCCATGATCTTGTGGATCTTCGTGGCGTGGGCCTCGCCCAGAGCGCCGCCGAAGATACGGAAGTCGTGCGCGTAGACGAAGACCGTCCGGCCCTCGACCGTGCCCCAGCCGGTGATGACACCGTCGGTGTAGGGCTTCTTGTTCTCGAGGCCGAAGCCGGTCGCCCGGTGGCGGCGCAGCTGCTCGACCTCCCTGAAGGAACCCTCGTCGAGGAGCAGCGCGATGCGCTCGCGCGCCGTCAGCTTGCCCTTCGCGTGCTGGGCCTCGGTCGCACGGTCACTCGGTCCACGCCGCGCCTGCTCGCGCAGCCCGCGCAACTCGGCCACTTTCCCGGTGAGGTTCGTCGTCATGTGCCCTCTCGACCCCGGCCCCGCGGATGCGGGCGTCATCGGTTCGCGCGGACCTCCAAAGGGCCGCTCCCCCGCCATTAAACGAGCGGCCGACGCGGCTTCTCCACCGCCTCCGACCCCTATTCTCCGCGCGGCCACCCCTAGAGCGGAAACAGCCGAATCCACACGCATTTGAGGTTTCCTTGAGGTTTCCGATCGTGACGAAACGGAAGGTGGCGGATTTAGTTGAACCGGCCACGTCCTGGTTCCGTGCGACAGGAGAAAGGACTGCAGGCGGGCGACCCGACCAAAGTTGGTACAGTTCAATCAACCTGCCGAACGGGAAGTATCGGTCTGCCGTTTGACCAACGGTGAGCGCTGAATTCCAGGCGCTCCTCGGGCACCGTCTTCCTGTAGGTGCGGCAACTCGAAGTGAATAGCCATGTCATGCCATGAGACCGACATGCGACGTTTCTTATCTCTCTCGGGGAGGCTTCCACAGCCATGTTGGTGGAGCGGGATGAACAGATCGCCAAGCTGACCTCCTGGGTGACCGGCGCCGCCCGGTCCCACGGAACCGGACACGGAGCCGCGTACGGAACCACACTCGCCGGCCCTCCCGACGACCTCACCACACCCGGCCGGACCGCCGTGATCAGCGGCCCGGTCGCCTCGGGCAAGACGGCTCTGCTGCACCGCGTGCTGGAGCGGACGGCCGACTCGGGCGTCCGGCTCCTCAGCGCGGTGACCTCCGCCGCCGAACAGGACATCCCCTTCGGCGTGGTGGAGGAACTGCTGCGCGACACCGCGGACACCGCGGGCCCCCTCCCGTTCCACGGGCCGGCCGGCACCGAGGACCTCGTCCCCACCCAGACCCTCATGGCGTTCCACGCCCGGCTCGCCGGCCTCGCGGCGCGCGGCCCCGTCCTGATCGCCGTCGACGACGTGCAGTACGCAGATCCGCATTCCCTGCACTGCCTGTTGTACGCCCTGCGCCGTGCTCGCAGCGCGGGGGTGGGCCTCTCGCTGATGGTCACCCGGGGCCCCGACGCGGGCGCGACCCCGCCGCGCGTCCTGGAGGAGCTGCTCCGTCAGATCGAGGGGCCGCGCATGCGGCTGCGCCCGCTCAGCGTCCGGGGAGTCGAGGTTCTGCTGGCCCACCGGGCCGCGGAGACGGACCGTTCGGCCGCCCACGCGAGCGCACCCGCGCCCACCGCCCGGCTGGCCGCCGCCCTGCACTCGGCCACCGGGGGCAACCCGTTGCTCGTGCGCAGCCTCCTGGACGACCACGACCCCAGACGGCGGGGCGCGGAATCGGACGAGAGACCGTTCCAGCCGGGCGACCGGTTCGTGCGGGACTCACTGATCTGCATCCACCGGACGGGCGTCGACGGCCTGCGGGTCGCACAGGGCATCGCACTGCTCGGCGGCTCGGGACCGCTGTCGTTACTGGCCCGGCTGGTGGAGGCCGAGGAGCGGACGGTGGAGGAGGTGGTGACCGCTCTCGGTGACGCGGGCGTCCTCCGGGGCTCGCGCTTCTGGCACGGCGCGGTACGGACGGCGGTCCTGGAGAGCCTGGACGACGACGCCGTGGCCCGGCTGCGCCGGCGCTCCGCTCGGCTGCTGTACGGGGCCGGGGCGGCGCCGATGGCCGTCGCCGCACACCTGCTGGACCTCGGGCCGGGCGTTCCCGACGAGGAGTGGGTGCCGGGGGTGCTGAGCGACGCCGCACACACGGCGCTGGCCTCGCAGCGCGTCGGATTCGCGGTGCGCTGCCTGCGGCTGGCCGAGGAATGCTCCTCGGACCAGCGGGAGCGGATCCAGCTCCGGTCGAGCATGGCCAAGTTCATATGGCGGGTCAACCCCTCCGCCTGGGCGCACGAACTGCGGCCGCTCAACGCGGCGTTGCACGAGGGTTCGCTCCCGGTCACGGAATCCCTGCGGCTGGTCGGCGACTTGCTGTGGAACGGCTGGATCGACGACGCGGCTACGGCGATCCAGCACGCCCTGGAGGGCTGGCCCGCGAACCCCGATCCCGCGATGACCGCCGAGCTGCGCAGCGTACGGCTCGTGCTGGCCTCCACGTACCCCACGCTGCTGGACCGGCTGGACGGCGCGCTCGGCCCGGCCTGGGACGGCGCGCTCGTCCCGGTCCGGGACGGCGCGGCGCAACCCACGGGTGCCGCCGAGGACGGCATCCTGGCCGCGATGGGGGCGTTGCACGGCGTCCTGAGCTCGGGCACCGGCGCCCCGGCGTCTCCCGGCGGCGCGGCCCCGGGCGTACGGGACCGGGCCGCGGCGGACGAGCGGCTCACCGAGAACGCCGAGCGGATCCTGTCCGGGACCCGCCTCACGGAGGAGACGCACGTCACCGTACGGGCGTGCCTTCTGGCCCTGCTGTACGCGGAGCGGCTGGGCGCGGCGACCCTGTGGACGGACCGGCTGCTGGAGGAGGCCGCCGAGCGCGGCGCGCCCGGGTGGACCGCGGTCATGCAGGCGATGCGCGCGCACATGGCGCTGCGCCGCGGCGAGCCGGCCCAGGCGCGCCGGCTGGCGGAGGAAGCCCTGGAGCAACTCCCGCCGCACGGCTGGGGCGTGGGCATCGGCATGCCGCTGTCCGCGCTCATCAAGGCGCGGACGGCGATGGGCGACCACGAGGCGGCGGCGGCCCTGGTGGACCACCCCGTGCCCGAGCAGATGCTGCTGACCCGCTACGGCCTCCACTTCGTCTACGCGCGTGGCAGACATCAGCTCGCCACCGGACGGCACCACGCGGCGCTCACGGACTTCATGACCTGCGGGCGGCTGATGCGCGAGTGGAACATGGACCGGGCGGGCATGGCGCCCTGGCGGGTCGGGGTCGCGGAGGCCTCGCTGGCCCTGGGCAACCGCGACCAGGCGGAGCGGTTCGCGAGGGAGCAGCTCGCCGAGGACCCCGGACCGCGGGTGCGCGGCCTGGCCCTGCGCGTCCTGGCGGGTACCCGGCCGCTGCCGGAACGGCCCGCCCTGCTGGACCGGGCCGTGGCCCTGCTCCAGGAGGAGGGCGACTCGTACGAGCTGGCCCGGGCGCTGACCGACCTCGGAACCGCCTACGAGCGGCTCGGTGACACGGCGCAGGGCAGGACCTGCACCCGGCGGGCGGGGCGGATCGCCGAGGCGGGCGGGGCCCGGGACCTGTCCCAGCTCCAGGCCGAGCAGCCCTCGCGGAGCGCGCCGCCGTGGCCCGCGGCCGCTCCGGCGCCGGGCCCCGTGCGGGCGCAGCCGGCCGCGGCGTCCACCCTGACGGACGCCGAGCGCCGGGTGGCGGCGCTCGCCGCGCACGGGTACACCAACCGGGAGATCGGCGCCCAGCTGTTCATCACGGTCAGCACGGTGGAGCAGCATCTGACACGGGTTTACAGGAAGATCAATATCACTCGTCGTCAAGACCTCCCGGTCAGTTGGGACATCGATGTCGCGCATACTGCCTGATCCCGCCGCCCAGCCCGCGCCCGCCACCGCCGGAGCCTCGCCCGCCACCGCCGCGGCCGGTCCCCGGTTGCTCGCGGTGAGCGATCTGCACATCGGGATGGCCGACAACCGGCCCATCACCGAATCCCTCGAGCCCACCCACCCGGAGGACTGGCTGCTCGTCGCCGGCGACGTCGGCGAGCTGACCGAGGACATCGAGTGGGCACTGCGCCTGCTGGCCGGGCGCTTCGCCAAGGTGGTGTGGGCTCCGGGCAACCACGAGCTGTGGACCCCGCGCGAGGACGCGGTCCAGGCCCGCGGCGAGGAGCGCTACCGGCACCTGGTGGAGCTGTGCCGCGGGCTGGGAGTGGTCACGCCCGAGGACCCGTGGCCGGTGTGGCGGGGACCCGGCGGCCCGGTGGCCGTCGCCCCGCTGTTCCTGCTCTACGACTACACGTTCCGGGTGGCGGGCACCACGACCAAGGAGGAGTCGCTGGCCCGGGCGCACGAGGCCGGCGTCGTCTGCACGGACGAGTTCCTCCTGCACCCCGACCCGTACCCGAGCCGGGACGCCTGGTGCCGGGCCCGGGTCGAGCTCACCCTGCGCCGGCTGGAGGCGCACGACCCGGCGGTGCCGCTGGTCCTGGTCAACCACTTCCCGCTGGTCCGCCAGCCCACCGACGTGCTGTGGCACCCGGAGTTCGCCCAGTGGTGCGGCACCGTGCTCACCGCCGACTGGCACCGCAGGTTCCGTACGGCCGCCGTGGTCTACGGCCACCTGCACATCCCCCGGACCACCTGGTACGACGGGGTGCGGTTCGAGGAGGTGTCGATCGGCTACCCCCGCGAGTGGCGCAAGCGCGGCCACCCCAAGGGCCTGCTGCGGCAGATCCTGCCCTACACCGAGGAAGAGCCCCGCACGTGATAGAGACCCTGCTGCCCGAAGAGGTGCGCGCGAGCGAGGCCTTCGGGCCGGACGGCTCGGCGGTGCTCCACCCCGAGGAGGCCGTTCTGGTCGCCTCGGCGACGGAGGAGCGGCGCGAGGAGTTCACCACCGTACGCGGCTGCGCCCGCCGCGCGCTGGCGGCGCTCGGGCTGCCGCCGACGCCCGTCCTGCCGGGCAGGCGCAACGTGCCGCAGTGGCCCGCGGGCGTGGTGGGCAGCATGACCCACTGCGCCGGCTACCGGGCCGCCGTCCTGGCCCGGGACACCGATCTGGTGGCGGTCGGCATCGACGCCGAGCCCGACCTGCCGCTGCCCCGGGGAGTCCTGGAGTCGATCGCCCTCCCCCAGGAGCTCGTCTGGGCCCGCACCCCGGTGACCGGTGCGGCCCGGCTGTGCCGGGACCGGCTGCTGTTCAGCGCCAAGGAGGCCGTGTACAAGACCTGGTACCCCCTGGTGGGCACCGAGCTGGACTTCGACGACGCGGCCCTGTCCTTCCGTACGGACGAACACCTCCCGGCCGGGGGTCCGCGGCGCGGCACGTTCCGGGCCCGGGTCCTGCGTCCGGGGACCGCTCCCGACGGGCGGCCGGTGACGGAGTTCACCGGCCGCTGGCTGGCGGAACGCGGCCTGGTCGTCACCGCGATCGCGGTGCCCGCCCGCCGGGCCGCGTAGGGCGGGGGGCGGGGCGGGGTGGGTCACCCGGGTCGGTAGGGGTTGTCCGGTTCCGGCGCCGCTGCGTAGCGTGCGAGGACCGGACCGACTGTGCACGGTGTACCAGGGCGCGTGGCTCTCCCCGCCCGCCGGGCCCGCTGCGTCGCCGCGTCGCCGGCCGCGCCCGGCTCGTCTCCGGTTCCCCCTGGAAGCGATGTCGAACCGGCTCGAGAGGTACTCCAGATGACATCAGCAAGCCCGGCCCCGACCACCATGCTCGTGCCGGACTTCCCGTTCTCCTACGACGGCTGGCTGCGCCACCCGGCGGGCCTGGGCTCCCTGCCGCCCGGGCGCGCCGGGACAAGCGTGGCCGTGGTGGGCGGCGGGATGGCCGGACTGACCGCCGCCCACGAGCTGATGCGGCTGGGCCTGCGCCCGGTCGTATACGAAGCGGACCAGCTGGGCGGCCGGATGCGATCGGTGCCGTTCCCGGGGCAGCCCGGCTGTGTGGCGGAGATGGGCGCGATGCGCTTCCCGGTGTCGGCCCGCGCGCTGTTCCACTACATCGACCTGCTGGGGCTTCGTACCGGCCCCTTCCCCAACCCGCTGGCGAAGCACACCCCGAGCACCGTCATCGACCTGGGCGGCGTCCGCCACACCGCCCGCGCCGCGGATCAGCTGCCCGACGTCTACCAGGAGGTGGCCGAGGCCTGGGAGAAGGCGCTCCAGGAGCGGGCGGAGCTGTCCACGATGCGCGACGCCGTCCGGCGGCGGGACGTGGAGACGCTCAAGCACGTCTGGAACCGGCTGGTCCGGGAGTTCGACGACCAGTCCTTCTACGGGTTCCTCGCCACCAGCGCGGCGTTCCGGTCCTTCCGGCACCGGGAGATCTTCGGGCAGGTGGGTTTCGGCACCGGCGGCTGGGACACCGATTTCCCCAACTCGCTGCTGGAGATCCTGCGCGTCGTCTACACCGAGGCCGACGACCACCAGGTGTCCATCCTCGGCGGCTCCCAGCAGGTGCCGCGCGGCCTGTGGGAACGCCGGCCGGGTGACTGCGCGCACTGGCCGGCGGGGACCTCGCTGGCCTCCCTGCACGGCGGGGCCGCCCGGCCCGGGGTCCGTTCCGTGCGGCGCGACGGGGCGGAGTTCACCGTCACCGACGCCGACGGGCGGCGGGACCGGTTCGCCGCCGTGGTCTACACGCCGCACGTGTGGACGCTGCTGAACCGCGTGGAGACCGATCCGGATCTGCTGAGCGCACCCCTGTGGACGGCGGTGGAGCGGACCCACTACATGGGCTCGTCCAAGCTGTTCGTGCTGACGGACCGGCCGTTCTGGCGTGATGTCGATCCGGGCACCGGGCTGCCGGTGATGAGCATGACGCTCACCGACCGGATGCCGCGCGGCGTCTACCTGTTCGACGACGGCCCGGACCGCCCGGGCGTGATGTGCCTGTCGTACACGTGGAACGACGACTCCCTGAAGATGGCGACGCTCAGCGCGCGGGAGCGGCTGGACGTCCTGCTGGGGAAGCTCGCGGCCATCTATCCGGGGCTGGACATCCGCTCGCACGTGATCGGTGAGCCGCTGACCATCACCTGGGAGACCGAGCCGCACTTCATGGGCGCGTTCAAGTCGAACCTGCCGGGCCAGTACCGCTACCAGCGCAGGCTGTTCACGCAGTTCATGCAGCGCGGGCTGCCGCAGGCGCAGCGGGGCTTCTTCCTGTGCGGCGACGACGTGTCGTGGACCGCCGGTTTCGCGGAGGGCGCCGTCACGACGGCCCTGAACGCGGTGTGGGGCGTACTGGACCACCTGGGCGGGACGACCCACCCGGACAACCCCGGCCCGGGTGACCGGTTCGAGGAGCTGGCGCCCGTCGAACTGCCCTACGACGGCTGACCGTCGCCACGGGCACGGCGCGCATGACGCGTGAAGGCGCCCCCGCCGCAGGGCGGGGGCGCCTTCACCGTGCCGTCGGGACGGCCGGTCAGGCCTGCTCGGCGGCGAGCGCCGTCAGCGCCTTCTTGTCGGGCTTGCCGTTGCGGTTGAGCGGGAACTGCTCCAGCACGACGACCTTGTTGGGCTGTTCGAAGGCGGGCAGCAGGGCGCACAGCCGCTCCCGCCAGTGGGCGGAGTCCCGCATCTCCTCGTCCTCGACGAAGAAGACCAGCTGCGAGCCGCGCAGTTCGTCCGGCAGGGGCACGATCCGGGTGGGGCAGCCCTGTGCGGCCACCTTCCGCTCGATGAGCTCGGGGTAGAGCGTGTAGCCCATGCGGTGCACGGCGAACTTCCGGCCCAGGACGTGCAGGTTGCCGCCGGCGTCGAGGTGGCCGAGGTCGCCGGTGGCCTGCCAGCCGGTGGCGTGGGCCGGTACGACGGTGCCGTCGTCGGACACCTGCCCCTCGAGGGCGTCGGGGGTGTCGACCTGGATCTCGCCCGTCTCCCCCGCAGGCAGCTCGCGACCGTCCTCGTCGACGATGCGCAGCCGGATGCCCTCCATGGCGCGGCCGCATGCGACCGGGTTGTCGAGGGTGGCGAAGGAGATGTTGCCGAGCTCCGTGGAGCCGTAGCTGTCGAGCAGCGGCAGCCCGAACTCGGCCACGTACTGGTCCACCAGCGGCGCGTCCAGTGGAGCGGCGCCGACGCAGAACATGCGGGTGTCGGCGAGGTGGGCGCGCAGCGCGGCCTTGCGGGTGACCAGGCCGAGGATGCTGCGGTAGCTGGACGGGGTCGCGTCGATGACCGTGACCCCGGCGTCGCGTGCCATGCGCAGGGCGCGGTCGAGACGGCGGTAGGGGGCGATCACCAGGGAGCAGCGGGTGAGCCAGGCGATGAGCACCATCGACAGGCCGTACTGGTGGGCGAACGGCAGCAGCGGCATCAGGACGTCGTCGGCCCGGTGCCCGACCTGGTCGGCGTTTCGCTGGAGGTTGCGCAGGAACGAGGCACCGGACTTCACCACGCCCTTGGGGGATCCGGTGGAGCCGGAGGTCCACATGATGAGGCCGTCGGGAAGCTCGCCCCAGGCGTCGAAGGACAGGGCCTCGGCGGTGGGCTCGTGGTCCGCGACGGCGACCATGAGCTCGTAGAGGTGGATGGGGTCGGCGTCGGGGTAGATGGGGGTCTCGTCGTCGACGAAGGTGACCTTGACGCCGGTGCGCAGGGCGATCCGGCGGGTCTCCTCCACGTGTTCCTGCTGGTCGACGAGGACGATCGAGGCGCCGACGTGCATGAGCGCGTACAGGACGCACACGTAGCCGGCCGAATTGCCGGCCTTGAGCATGACCCGGTCGCCGAGGCCGACGCCGCGTTCGCGGATCGCCTCGGCCACCCGGAGGGCGTCCTGTTCGAACTGGTCGACGGGCCGTACCGAGTCGGCTGAAAATATCTTCGCGGTCATCGGTCGCACAATGTCCTTCCTCTGGGCCGTGACACGGCCGGGCGGCGTGCGGTGCGCCGGGCCGGCGGTGGTTCGGGGCCCGTTCAGGGGTGGGTCGCGGGAATCGCGAACTTCACAAGGGATGTGGATTCGGCCGGTGCCGCCCCGTTGGGTTCGTGCGGTGGGGCCGCCTCGGACACAGGTCTCCACCCCCGCACGCTAGGCAGCCGTCCGGAGGGCGGGTACCCCTGAACGACCCCTGGGGGCCCCTCAGTCCGGGTCCGGTTCACCGAGCGAGATCAGCTGGTCGTGGACGATGTTGACCACCTCCCGGCGGTGCGACTTCAGATACCCCTGGGCGCCGGGGAACACCTCCAGGTCGAAGCTGCCG
Source organism: Streptomyces sp. NC-S4 (assembly GCF_054353315.1). NCBI lineage: Bacteria > Bacillati > Actinomycetota > Actinomycetes > Kitasatosporales > Streptomycetaceae > Streptomyces > Streptomyces sp. NC-S4. Next base: position 592,005 of record NZ_CM135937.1, read on the forward strand.
GACGTGCACCGCCGCCAGCCGCGGACGCCCGCCGGCGCGGCGCGCCGGTCGTGCTGGGCGGTCAGCGCGACGACCCGGCAGCTGAGGGCGGGCGGGCCGAGGCTGCCGCGGTGTCCGGGTGCCGTTCGCCCGGAGACGAACAGGGTCAGCGGGGCGCCGTACGTCTCCCGCTCCAGCCTGCATCCCACCGCGTAGGCCAGTTCGGCGCCCGTGCGGTGCCCGAAGAGGGCGAACGGGCGGTCGGTCCAGCCCCGTACCGCCTCGAAGACCTTGTCGGCCAGTGACTCGCATGCCGCCGGATCGAGTTCCTCCTCCGCCGACAGGAAGGGGTACTGCACGATGAGCAGTTCCACGGTGGGCAGCAACAGCTCGGCCATGGCGAGGTAGCAGAGCGGGGAGTTGCGGGAACTCGGGAAGCAGATCATGCGGTAGCTGCTCGGGAGCGCGGGCTGCCGGATCTGGATCAGGCCAACCTCGTCGGGGGTGGCCTCCCCGGCGGGGAGCCGGCCGTACGCATGGGTCATGCTCCCTGGAACTCCGCCTCGGGTGGCGCCTCTGACTCGCGGGTCGGGCGTGTGGCCGGCTCCTCCTGAGTAGAGGGCCTTCATGAACGGAACTGCGCCTCGTCGTGGCCGCCGGCGGTGCCTGAGACGACCTCCAGGCCCTGGCCGGCCAGCCACCGCAGGACGTCGGTGATCTCCACCTCGCCACCGGCGGAGGGCTGGACGGCCTCGACGGCCCGGTGCACGGCGTCCGTGAAGAAGTACACCCCGGCCCGGCCGGGCACGACCTGCGCCGCCGGGCGGCGGCTGCGGAACTCCTCCAGCTGCTCGCCGATCCCGCCGGGGACCAGGGTGTCGCCCGGGAACGTCACGAAGTCGTCGTCACCGAGCCAGTGCCGCGCGGTGCGCACGGCGTGGGCCAGGCCCGGCGGCCGGTGCTGCGGGAGGTAGGTGACGCTCACGCCGAAGCGGGCGCCGTCACCGACGGCCGCGCGGACCTCGTCGGCGGTGTCACCGAGGACGATGCCGACATCGGTGATGCCCGCGTCGGCGACGCCCTCGATGGCGTGGAAGAGAGCGGGCTTGTCCGCCGAGTGGTGCAACCGCTCGGCGGACGGGGTGGGCGGGGGCCGCAGACGGGTGCCGGATCCCCCCGACAGGACGAGTGCTTTCACGGGGTCTCCTCGTGAAATGGTGAGGCGGGCGGAGCTGATCCGGCGCAATCACCCGACGATGCTATGAGCATGTTCGCCGGGACCGCAATGCATGATCACCCCTATTCCCCCCTAAAGCCCTTCCGCTTCCCCCTAGGCCCGGGGTCGGGCAAACAATGGCGCAATCCCTTGTGTTAGAAATGGCGCAAGCACATCATTTCCGCGTCCCATTCAGTCGGCGCCCGACGCGCGGCCGGTCACGCGATATTCCCTGCGCGGACCCGCCGGACCGCCGTTGCCGCGTCCCACTTGATTCGCAGGCAAAAATGAAATCTGAAAGACTCGTGGATTCCGCCGTCGTGGTCGATGGACTGGTCAAGAAGTACCGGGACCGTGACCGTCCGGCGGTGGACGGCTTGAGTTTCTCGGTCCGACGGGGTGAGGTGTTCGGCTTCCTGGGGCCCAACGGAGCCGGCAAGACAACGACCATCGGCATCCTCACCACCCGCGTGGCTCCCACCGCGGGGCGCGCCTTCGTACAGGGCGTGGACGTCGTGGCCCACCCCGCGCAGGCCCGCCGGGCCTTCGCCGTCGTCCCCCAGCGCAACAACCTCGACCAGTCGCTCACACTGCGGCAGAACCTGACCTTCCATGCCGGATACCACGGCATGGGCCGTACCGAACGGCGCCGGCTCGCCGACGAGTGCCTGGAGTGGGTGGGGCTCGGCGACCGCGGCAAGGACCGCGGCGACCAGCTCTCCGGCGGCCAGGCCCAGCGCGTGATGATCGCCAGGGCCCTGATGCACCGGCCCGACGTGCTCTTCCTGGACGAGCCGGCCAACGGACTCGACCCCCAGGCACGCCTGTTCATCCACGAGCGGGTGGCCGAGCTGAGCGGGCGCGGTGTGACCACCGTGCTCACCACCCACGACATGGACGAGGCCGCCCGGCTCTGCGACCGCGTCGGGATCGTGGACCACGGGCGGCTGCTCGCCCTGGACACCCCGCAGGCGCTCATGCAGAGCCTGAGCGGCACCGCCCTGACCCTCAGCGTGCGCCCGGCGGAATCCGGCGCCGTGGAGGTCGTCCGCCTGCTGGAGAAGATCGAGGCGGTGACACGGGTCGAACGGATCGAGCCCGGCCGCCCGGAAGGCCCGGGCGACTCGGGCGACCCGGGTGACCCGGGCGATTCCGCGGACGGCACGGCGCCGGACGCCGGGGACCCGGCCTCGGACGCGCCCGTACGGCTGCGCCTCTACAGCGACGCGCCGTCCGGTGCGGTGCTTCCGGCCGCCATCACCACCCTGACGGCGGCGAACTGCGACATCAAGGACATCAAAGTGGGCACCGCGACACTGGAGGACGTCTTCATCGCGCTGACCGGCCGGGAGCTGAGATGAGCACCGTCACCGCACCCGCCGTCGCACCCGACCCGGTCGCCGACTTCCCGCAGGAGCTGAAGCCCGCTCCGGCCGGCGTCCGCTCGGTGACCCGTACGTTCTTCTTCATCCTGTGGCGGGACGTCTTCGTCACCGGGCGCGAACTGGGCACTTTCCTCGCCCAGATCCTCGTGGAACCGTTCTTCATCCTGTTCGTCTTCGGCAAGGTCCTCGGTGACCTCGGCTTCACCGGCGGCAGCTTCCAGGCGGTCCTGCTGCCCGGCGTGGTGGCGCTCAACGCCTTCCTGGTGAGCCTGCAGAACACGGCACTGCCGCTGATCATCGACTTCTCCTGGAGCAAGGAGATCGAGGACCGGCTGCTGGCCCCGATCCCCACCACCCTGGTGGCGGTCGAGAAGCTGGTCTTCGGCATGCTGCGCGGCATCGTCGCGTCGCTGCTGATGATCCCGATGGGCTTCCTGGTCCTGGAGAACGTGTCCTGGCCGATGGACCGGTTCCCGGCCACCCTGGGCGTGCTGCTGATGGGCGCGCTGGCCGGCAGCACGGTGGGCCTGACGATCGGCACCCTGGCCCCGGCGCGGCACATCAGCATCGTCTTCGCGGTGACGCTGACCCCGCTGATGTTCACGGGCTGCACCCAGTTCCCGTGGCACGGGCTGGCGGACATCCGCTGGTTCCAGGTGCTGTGCGCCTTCAACCCGCTGACCTACGTCAGCGAGGGGATCCGCGCCCTGCTGCTGCCGCCCGGCGGTCCCGGCTCGATCCCGCTGTGGGTGGACCTGATGGCGCTCACCGCGGCGATCCTGATCTTCGGCGCGATCGGCATCAAGGGATTCCACCGCAGGGCCCAGGACTGACCCTGTTCCTCCGCTTCTCCTCCGGCCTCGTGCCCGGACCGGCGCACCCGCGCCCGGCCGGGTGCGGGGCCCTTTCTCGTCATCACCACCTCACACAGCCTCCACAGCATGTCCACCATCCCGTAAGCAAAGGTGTTCACGGACCATGACTCATTCTGATGCGATTGCCGCGACCGCTGCGACAGACTCCTCCGATTCCCGGACCGGGACCGCGATCGTATTCCCCGGCATGGGCCCCGCGTCGTTTTCCGAAGTCGGCAAATTCCTGATGCTCGACCCGTATGCGCGGGTCCGGCTGGCGGAGGCCGACGAGGCGCTCGGATATTCGGTTTTCGACCGTTTCCGTGACGCCGAGGAAGACTATTCCGTCGATTTCCAGATCGCCTTCCTGGTGAACTCGATGGCGCTGGCGGACCGGGCCGTCGACGCCCTCGGCGTCTCCCCCACCGTCTGCGCGGGGCCGAGCTTCGGCCAGAAGGCGACCGCCGCCTTCACCGGGTCGCTCTCCTTCCCCGACGTCGTCCGGCTGACCGCCGAACTGGCCCGCTGCGAGGAGGAGTACTTCTCCGGGGCGTACGAGGACGTGGTCACCCACTGCTTCGTACGCACCCCGCAGGAGCGCCTGGACGAGATCCTCGCGGAGTTCGACGACCGGGGCGCCTGGTACGACCTCTCCGGCCGCCTCGACGCCGGCTTCCACATGCTCTCCGTGCGGGAGAAGGAGCTCGACGCCCTGAACGCCGGCATCAGCGCGGCGGGCGGCTACTCCATGTACTCGATGCGGCCGCCCGTGCACGCGGCGGCCTTCTCGGCGCTGCGGCGCAAGGCGGAGGAGGAGGTCTTCGGCGCGTACGAACTGGCCGACCCCTCCCTTCCGGTGGTCGTCGACCACGACGGCACGGTCGTGCGGGACGCCGCCGGGATGCGCGAGATGATGCTGGACACCTTCGACCGGCCGATCCACTGGCCGGCCATGGTGGAGTCCCTCAAGGGGCTCGGGGTCGGCACGCTGTACGTGACCGGCCCCGACAGCCTGTTCCACCGGCTGGACGTCACGAAGCAGAACTTCGAGGTCGTCCCGGTGGGCCTGCCGAAGAAGCGGGCCCGCGAACGCGAGCGGGAGCAGGCGCTGGAGCGGTCCCGGGCGACCCGGGCCCGGCGCGCCGCCCCGGGGCCCGTGACCGCCTGAGGACGTGAAAAGGGCCGGGCCCCACCCCCTGGGGGGTGGGGCCCGGCCCTTTTCACGTCACCGGACCGGCCTCACACGGTGGCGTCCAGCCACTCCTCGACGGCTCCCGCGGTCGTCGTGGCGTGCTGCTCCATCATGGTGAAGTGGTTGCCCTCCACGTCCACGGCCGTGTGCTCCAGGTCCCAGTACGAACGCCAGTCGCCGGTCGCCGACCGCTTCCAGTCGAAGAACTGCTCCTGCGCCCGGACCAGCAGCGTCGGCGCCTTCACGGCCTCCGGCTTCCAGCCGCCGAACAGCCGGAAGTACGCGCCCATCGCGAGCAGCCTGCTGTCGTCGACCGGGACGTAGCTGCCCTGCCGCTCGTCCACCCCTTCCGACAGCCCGGGCTGGATGCCGATGATGGCGTCGTCGTCGTGCGAGTAGATGTCGACGAGGACCACGGCCTCCGGGAAGACCCCGGCGCTCTCCAGCCGGCCCGCCACCGCGTGGGCGAGCATGCCTCCCGAGGAGTGCCCGAGCAGGACGAACGGCTCTCCCTCCGCGTGCCGCAGCACCGCCTCGGCCTGGGCTTCGATCACCGCTTCGGCGGTCGAGGGCAGCTGCTCCCCGCGCAGGAAGCCCGGCGCGGCCATCGCGTGGACGTCCCGCCGGCCACGGAACGCGGAGGCGAACCGGGCGTACTGGTGCGGGCCCGAGATCGACAGGATCGAGGAGAAGCAGACCAGTCCGGGCCGCGTCCCGCCGCGCGAGAGCCGCACCAGGCTCGGCGCCTTGCGCAGCTCGGCCGCCGAGGCGAACGACGGCCGGAACCGCGACGCCTGCATGAGCAGTTCCATGAACTGACCTGACGCACCCTGCGTCCCCGCCTCCCGGAGCATGGCACCGAAGACTCCGGCACCGTCCTCGCCGTCCTGCCCGGCCGCACCGTCGGACCCGGCCGGGCCGCCCGGGACCCCGGCGAGCTCGGCGCGCAGCCGGGCGGCGACCAGGAGCGGGGTCGGGTGGTCGAAGAGCAACGTGGCCGGCAGTCGCAGGCCCGTCGCCGCGTTCAGCTGGTTGCGCAGCTCGACGGCGGTCAGCGAGTCCAGGCCGAGCTCCAGGAACTCCTGGGACTCCCCCACCGCGTCGGGCGAGGGATAGGCGAGTACCGCGGCGGCCGTGGCACGCACCACCTCCAGCAGCACCCGCTCCTGCTCCTCCTCCGGCAGCGCCGACAGGCCCGCGAGCCGTCGTGCGGCGGCGGACGCCGCCGCGTCGGCGACCCCGTGGGCGGCGGCCCTGCGCAGGCCCCCGCGCACAAGTCCCCGGAAGAGCGGCGGGAGACCCCCGGCGTCCGCCTGGGCCCGCAGGGGTGCGGTGTCCAGCCGCATGGCGACGAAGACGGTGCCGGTGCCCGTGCCGGTCAGCTCGCTCACCGTGTCGAACAGGGCCAGGCCCTCCTCGGAGGAGAGCGGGGCCAGTCCGGCGCGCGCCATCCGCTGGACATCGGCGTCCGTGAGGTCGCCGGTCATCTCGCTGCGCTGCTCCCACAGCCCCCAGGCCAGTGACACCGCGGGCAGTCCCGCCGCGCGCCGGCGCTGGGCCAGGGCGTCGAGGAAGGCGTTCGCCGCCGCGTAGTTGGCCTGCCCGGGGCTGCCGAGCGTACCGGCCGCCGAGGAGAACAGGACGAACGCGGCGAGGTCCAGGTCACGGGTCAGCTCGTGCAGGTGGAGGGCCGCGTCGACCTTCGGCCGCATGACCGCGTCGATGCGCTCCGGGGTCAGGGACGGTACGAGCCCGTCGTCGAGGTGGCCCGCCGTGTGGACGACGGCGGTGAGCGGGTGCTCGGCCGGGATGCCGGCCAGCAGCGCGGCCAGCGCCTCCCGGTCGGACGCGTCACAGGCGACGACGGCCGCCTCGGCGCCCAGCGCGGCGAGTTCCGCGACGAGTTCCGCGGCGCCGGCGGCGGCGGGACCGCGCCGGCTGGTCAGCAGCAGGTGCCGCACACCGCGTTCGGTCACGAGGTGCCGGGCCAGCAGGCTGCCGAGCACTCCGGTGCCGCCGGTGATCAGGACGGTGCCGTCCGCGTCGAGCGCGGCGGCGACCGGAACCTGGACCCCGGCGTCCGTCTCCGGGCGGGTGGCGGGGACCCTGGCCAGCCTGGCGGCGTGCAGGGTTCCCGCCCGGACGGCGAGCTGGGGTTCTCCGCTCGTCAGGGCGGCCGTGAGCAGCGGGGCGAGCTCCGCCGCGCCGTCGTCGTCGAGGTCGAGCAGCAGGAACCGGCCGGGGTTCTCCGACTGCGCGGACCGCAGCAGGCCCCACACCGAAGCGTGGGCCGGATCCGCCACGCCCTCGCCCGGCCGGGCCTCGACCGCGCCGCGGGTGACCACCGCCAGGCGGGCCCCGGCGAGGGTCTCGTCGGCCAGCCAGCTCTGGACGAGGCCCAGGGCGTCGTGGGCGGCCTGCCGGGCGGCTCCGGCGATGCCGGCCGCCGTGTCCTCCGTACGGTCCGTGCCGGTCGCGGCGTACGAGACGAGCACGGTGTCCGGCAGCGGCTTGCCGGCCGCCACCACGGCCGCGAGCACGTCCAGGTCCGTGTAGACGTCGGCGGTGATGCCCGCACCCCGCAACGTCGCCTCCAGCCCCAGGGTGTCGGTCCCGACCACGGCCCAGCGCCCGCTCGTGGGGGCGGGGGTCACGGCCAGCGCGGGCCACTCCAGCCGGAAGAGCGACTCGTGGAAGGTCGGCAGGGCCGAACGCAGCCGGGTCGGGTCGAGCTCCCGCAGCAGCAGGGACTCCACCGACACGACCGGCTCACCCTGCTCGTCGAAGGCCGCGAGGGACACGGCTCCGGATCCCGCGGGGGCCAGCCGCACGCGCAGCGCGCCCGCCCCGACCGCGTGCAGGCCGACGCCGGTGAAGGAGAACGGCAGCCGGATCCGGTCGCCGTCGCCCGGCGCGTCGTCCCCGGTGGCGAGGAAGGAGCCGAGCGCGAGGCCGTGCAGCCCCGCGTCGAGCAGCGCCGGGTGCACACCGAAGTGCGCGGCGTCGGCCTGCGGGCCCTCGGACAGCGCGAGTTCGGCGAACAGTTCGTCGCCGCTGCGCCAGGCCGCCCGCAGGTTGCGGAAGGCCGGGCCGTACGCGTACCCGATGGCGGCGAACTGCTCGTACAGGTCGGCCACCTCGAGCGGTTCGGCTCCTGCGGGAGGCCAGACCTCGGGCCCCGACACCCGCGGCGCGGTCGGCGCGTCCGCCGCTCCGAGCACACCGCCGGCGTGCCGCGTCCACGGCACCTCCTGGCCCCGCGCCCCGTCGTCGTCGCCGGTCTCGGGTCGCGAGTGGACGTGCAGCGTGCGCCGTCCCGCCTCGTCGGGCGCGGCCACCGACAGGCGGAGCTGGAGCGCGCCCTGCTCGGGCAGCACCAGCGGAGCCTCCAGGGTCAGCTCCTCGACGTAGTCGGCGCCCGCCCGCCGGGCGGCGTGCAGCGCGAGCTCCACGAAGGCAGTGCCGGGCAGCATGACGGTGTCCGCCGCACGGTGGTCGGCCAGCCAGGGGTGGCTCTGGAGCGACAGGCGCCCCGTGAACAGGAAACCGTCCGAGTCGGGCAGTTCCACGGCCGCACCGAGCAGCGGGTGCCCGGCCGACCCCAGCCCGGCCGAGGCCACGTCGCCGACCTGGCCGGCGGGCACGTCGATCCAGTAGCGGTCGCGCTGGAAGGCGTAGGTGGGGAGGTCGACGCGCTGGGCGCCGGTACCTGCGAAGACGGCGTCCCAGTCGACGGTCACGCCGTGGACGTAGGCCTCGCCGAGGGAGAGCCAGAAGCGTTCCAGGCCGCCCTCGTTGCGGCGCAGGGAACCGAGCACGGCGGCCTCGCGGCCGGCGTCCTCGGCCGTCTCCTGCATGCCGACGGTCAGCACCGGATGCGGGCTCGACTCGACGAACACACCGAAGCCCTGGTCGAGGAGGGTGCGGGTGGCCTGTTCCAGCTCGACGGTCCGGCGCAGGTTGCGGAACCAGTAGCCGGCGTCCAGCTCCGGCCCCTCGACCCACTCACCGGTGACGGTCGACAGGAACGGAACTTCGGCGGTGCGCGGGGCGATCGGGGCGAGGAGCTCGGCCAGCTCGTCCCGGAGCAGTTCCACCTGCGCGGAGTGCGAGGCGTAGTCCACGGCGATCCGCTTGGCACGGATCCCGTCGGCCTCGCACGCGGCGAGCAGCTCGTCCAGCGCCTGGACCTCACCGGACACCACGACCGAGGAGGGACCGTTGGCCGCGGCGACCGAGATCCGCTGCTCGCCCCAGGGGGCGATGCGTTCACGGACCGCGGCGGCCGGCAGGGGCACGGAGACCATGCCGCCCAGACCTGCCAGCACACGGCCGATGGCCTGACTGCGCAGGGCCACGACCCGGGCCGCGTCCTCGAGGGAGAGGATCCCGGCGACGCAGGCGGCCGCGATCTCGCCCTGCGAGTGCCCGATCACCGCGGCCGGACGCACGCCCGCCGCACGCCACACCTCGGCCAGCGACACCATCACCGCGAACAAGGCCGGCTGGACCACGTCCACCCGGTCGAGGGTGGGCGCGCCCTCGAGGCCGCGCAGGACGTCGGTCAGCGACCAGTCGGTGAAGGGCTCCAGTGCCTTCGCGCACTCGTCGATCCGCGAGGCGAACGCCGGGGACGACTCCAGCAGGCCCACCGCCATGCCGACCCACTGCGAGCCCTGACCGGGGAAGACGAACGCCGTCTTCCCGGTGCCCGCCGCGCCGCGCGTCACTCCGGCGGCCGCGGCCCCGTCCTCCAGCGCGGTCAGACCGCGCAGCAGCTCCTGCCGGTCACCGGCCACGACCACCGCGCGGTGGTCGAAGACGGCCCGCGTGGTGGCCAGGGAGAGCGCCACATCGGCGGACCTGAGCCCGGCCGCGCCCTCCAGGTACGTGCGCAGGCGGGCCGCCTGTCCGCCCACGGCATCCGCCGACTTCGCGGACAGCACGTACGGCAGCACCGGCACCGTACCGGTCTCGGCCGCGGTCACCACGGCCTCGTCCGGGGCCTGCTCGATGATCGTGTGCGCGTTGGTGCCGCCGATACCGAAGGACGAGACGGCCGCGCGGCGCGGGCGCCCGGTCTCCGGCCAGGGGGTGGCCGTTTCCAGGAGCGAGACCGCTCCCGCCGACCAGTCGACGTGCGGGGTGGGCTCGTCGACGTGGAGGGACTTCGGCAGGACGCCGTGCCGTATCGCCTGGACCATCTTGATGACGCCCGCGACACCGGCGGCGGCCTGCGTGTGGCCCACGTTGGACTTGATCGAGCCGAGCCACAGCGGCTGCTCGTCCGTGTGCTCCTGGCCGTAGGTGGCCAGCAGCGCCTGCGCCTCGATGGGGTCGCCGAGCGTGGTACCGGTGCCGTGCGCCTCGACGGCGTCGACCTCTGCGGCGGACAGACCGGCGTTGGCCAGGGCCTGGCGGATGACGCGCTGCTGCGAGGGGCCGTTGGGGGCCGTGAGGCCGTTGGAGGCGCCGTCCTGGTTGACCGCCGAGCCGCGGACCACGGCGAGGACCGGGTGGCCCTTGGCGCGGGCGTCCGAGAGCCGTTCGACGAGCAGCATGCCGACGCCCTCGCCCCACGCGGTGCCGTCCGCGGCGGCTGCGAACGGCTTGCAGCGCCCGTCGGAGGCCAGGCCGCGCTGGATGCTGAAGGCGATGAAGGTGCCGGGCGTGGCCATGACGGTCACGCCGCCGGCGAGCGCCATGTCGCATTCGCCGTTGCGCAGCGCCTGGACGGCGAGGTGGAGGGTCACGAGCGAGGAGGAGCAGGCCGTGTCCACGGTGACCGCCGGGCCCTCCAGGCCGAACGTGTACGAGACGCGGCCCGAGGCGACACTGCCCGAGCTCGACGTCCCCATGTAGCCCTCCAGGCCCTCCGGGGCCCGGTGCAGCAGGGTGCCGTAGTCGTTGTACATCACGCCCGCGAACACGCCCGTGCGGCTGCCCCGCATCGATGCCGGGTCGATGCCGGCCCGCTCGAACGCCTCCCAGGAGGTCTCCAGCAGCAGGCGCTGCTGCGGGTCGGTGGCCAGGGCCTCGCGCGGTGAGATCCCGAAGAACGTCGGGTCGAAGTGGTGCGCGTCGTGCAGGAACCCGCCGGTCGGGCTGTAGTCGGCGCCCGGCTGGCCGGGGTCGAGGATTCCGGCGAGGTCCCAGCCGCGGTCGTCCGGCATGGCGGAGATGGCGTCCCGGCCGTCCGCGACGAGCCGCCACAGGTCCTCGGGCGAGCGGACGTCACCGGGGAAGCGGCAGGCCATCGCCACGATGGCGATCGGCTCGTCGTCATGAACGGAGGCCGCGACCGTGGCCACGTCCGCTCCCTGGCCGCCGAGCAGTTCGACGTGCAGGTACTCCGCCAGGACCGTCGGATTCGGGTAGTCGAAGACGAGGGTGGCGGACAGGCGCACGCCCGTCGCCGCCGCGAGGCGGTTGCGCAGCTCCACCGCGGTCAGCGAGTCGAAGCCGACCTCGCTGAACGACCGCGCCGGGTCCACCGCTTCGGGGCCCGCGAAGCCGAGTACCGCGGCCACCTGGCCGCGGACCAGCTCCAGCAGGGCTCCCGGCCGCTGGTCCTGCGGCAGCGCGGCGAGCTTGCGCGCGAAGGCACCGCCGGCGGCCGTGCCGCCCCGGGCCGCACGGCGCGAGGGCATGCGGACGAGACCGGAGAGCAGGGGCGGGAGCAGTCCACCGCGTGCGGCGGTGCGCAGCGCGGCCAGGTCCAGCCCGACCGGCACCAGCAGGGCCTGCCCGGAGGCGCACGCGCTGTCGAACAGGGCCACGCCTTCGGCGGCGGTCAGGGCGACCACGCCGCCGCGGCCCATGCGCGAGACGTCGCCGGCGTCCAGGGTGTCCCCCATGCCGCCCACCTCGTCCCACAGGCCCCAGGCGAGGGACGTCGCTACCAGGCCCTGGGCCCGGCGGTGGGCCGCGAGGGCGTCCAGGAAGGTGTTGGCGGCGGCGTAGTTGGCCTGACCGGCACCGCCGAAGACACCGGCGGCGGAGGAGAACAGGACGAACGCGGCCAGGTCGAGGCCGGCCGTCAGCTCGTGCAGGTTCCACGCGGCGTCCACCTTCGGACGCAGTACCGCCGACAGACGGTCGGCGGTCAGCGAACCGACCACACCGTCGTCCAGGACACCGGCCGTGTGCACGACCGCCGTCAGCGGGTGCTCAGCGGGGATGCCGGCCAGTACGGCCGCCAGCGCGTCACGGTCGGCCACGTCACAAGCGGCCCACGACGCCTCGGCACCCAGCCCGGCGAGCTCCGCCGACAGGTCGGCGGCACCCTCGGCGGCGTCGCCACGGCGGCTGACCAGCAGCAGGCGCCGTACCCCGTGCTCGGTGACCAGGTGACGGGCGAACAGCCCGCCCAGCGAACCGCTCGCACCCGTCACCAGCACCGTGCCGCCGGCCGCCCACTCCGGATCGGAGCCGGCGACCGACGCACGCGCCAGCCGCGGCACCAGCAGCACGCCCCCGCGCACCGCCACCTCGGACTCGCCCGAGGCCAGGGCCGCCGAGAGCGCGTGCTCCACGTCGCCGTCGGCGTCGACGTCCACCAGGACGATCCGGCCCGGGTTCTCCGACTGCGCCGAACGCACCAGGCCCCACACCGAGGCGTGCACCAGGTCGGCCGGACCGTCATCCGGGGCGACGGTCACGGCGCCGCGGGTCAGGAACGCCAGACGCGCGTCGGCGAAGCGGTCGTCGGACAGCCACCGCTGGAGCAGCGTCAGCACCCGGCCCGCCTCGGCGTGCACCGCGTCGGCGACGTCCGTACCGGCGGGCTCCCGGCACGACAGCACCAGCGCACCCGGAATCGCGTCGAGATCGTCGAGGACCTGCGCGTCGGCCTCGTCCCGCATGACCCAGTCGCCGAAAAGCGCGTCCGACGGCATCAGTTCGCGCCACTCGACGCGGAACAGCGCGTCGCCGTGGCCACCGACCTGCCGGCCGAGCTGCTCGGGCGAGAAGGCGCGCAGGGCGAGGCTGTCAACCGAGGCGACGGGGACGCCTTCGGCGTCGGCGATCTCCAGACGCACCGCTTCCCGACCGGCCCGTGAGAGCCGTACGCGCAGGGTGTCCGCTCCGGTGGAGTGGACCGCGACCCCGGACCAGGAGAACGGCAGCCGCGGCTGGCCGGTGTCCTCCACGAGGGAGCCGAGCCCGATGGCGTGCAGAACGGAGTCGAGGAGCGCCGGGTGGATGGTGAACTGTTCGGCGTCCGGGCCCTGCTCGTCGCCGAGGCCGACCTCGGCGAACACCTCGTCGCCCTTGCGCCAGGCGGCGCGCAGGCCCTGGAACACCGGCCCGTAGCCGAAGCCGGATTCCGCGAAGCCCTCGTACAGCTCCTCGACGTCGACGGGCTCCGCGCCGACCGGCGGCCAGGCCGCGAGGTCGAACACCGGGGCCTCCTCCGCACCCGTGGCGAGGGTCGCGGTGGCGTTCCGGAGCCAGAAGGCGTCGTCCGCCGCCAGGCCGTCGCGCGAGTGGAAGGCGAGGGGCCGGCGGCCCGCCTCGTCGCGCGCCCCGACGGCGATCTGGAGCTCGACGGCGCCGTCCTCGGAGAGGACGAGGGGGGCGGCCAGGGTCAGCTCTTCCACCAGGTCGCAGCCGACCTGCTCACCGGCGCGCAGCGCCAGTTCGACGAACGCCGTACCGGGCAGCGTGACCGCGCCCATGACCACATGGTCCGCGAGCCACGGGTGGGTGGCGACGGACAGCCGCCCGGTGAGGAGCAGGCCGTCGGCGTCGGCCAGCATCACCGAGGCACCGAGCAGGGGGTGGTCGGCGGGCCGCAGGCCCGCGGCGGTCGCGTCGGCGGAGGACCCGACGGGGAGGTCGATCCAGTACCGCTCGTGCTGGAAGGCGTAGGTCGGCAGGTCGATGCTCCGGACACCGGTGCCCGCGAAGTACGACTCCCAGTCGACGGGGGCCCCGTGGGCGTGGGCCTCGGCGACGGCGGCCGTGAGGGCGGCCGTCTCGGGACGCTCCTTGCGCAGGACGGGGGCGAACGCCGCACCACGGGTGTCGTCGGTCAGGCAGGCCTGCGCCATGGCGCAGAGGACGCCGTCGGGGCCCAGTTCGAGGTACGTGGTCACCCCGGCCTCTTCGAGGGCGCGGACGCCGTCGAGGAAGCGGACCGCCTCGCGGGCGTGCCGGACCCAGAAGTCCGCCGAGCCCATCTCGTCGGTGACGAGGTCGCCGGTCAGGTTCGAGACGACCGGGATGCGCGGGGCGGCGAAGGTGAGCCCCTCCACCACCTGGCGGAAGGCGTCGAGCATGCCGTCCATGTGCGGCGAGTGGAACGCGTGGCTCACGGAGAGGCGCTTGGACTTGCGGTCCGGGAAGGCTTCCAGGACGGCGGTCGCGGCGTGCTCGTCACCGGCGACCACGACCGAGCGCGGACCGTTGATCGCGGCAATGGCCACCCGGTCGGTCAGCAGCGGCAGGACCTCGTCCTCGGAGGCTTCGAGTGCGATCATCACGCCGCCGCCGGGCAGGGCCTGCATCAGCCGGCCACGGGCCGCCACCAGCGTGCAGGCGTCGTCCAGGGTCAGCACCCCGGCCACGTGCGCGGCCGCGATCTCGCCGATCGAGTGCCCGGACAGGAAGTCCGGCTTCACACCCCACGACTCCAGCAGCCGGAACAGCGCCACCTCGACCGCGAACAGCGCCGGCTGCGCGTACTCCGTACGGTCCAGCAGGTCTGCGTCCGTACCGAAGAGGGCCTTGCCGAGGGGCAGTTGGATGCGTTCGCACACCGCGTCCAGCGCGGCGGCGAACACCGGGTGGGCCTCGTACAGCTCGCGCCCCATCCCGAGGCGCTGGCTGCCCTGGCCGGTGAACAGGAAGGCCAGCTTCCCGGCTCCGGCGGCGCCCACGGTGCCGCTCGTGATCCCGGCGGCGGACAGGTCGCCGTCCGCCAGCGCGGCCAGCGCGCCGAGCAGCTCCTCACGGGCTCCGGCGACGACCACCGCCCGGTGGGCGAAGGCCGCGCGACGGGTGGCCAACGAATAGGCCGTGTCGGCCGCTCCGGCCTCCGGCGTGTCCCGCAGGTGGGTCCGCAGTCGGGCCGCCTGGGCGCTCAGTGCGTCCGCCGACTTCGCGGACAGCACGTACGGCAGCAGCGGCTCCGTACCGGTCTCGGCGGCGGTCACCGCGGCCTCGTCCGGGGCCTGCTCGATGATCGTGTGCGCGTTCGTACCGCTGATGCCGAAGGACGAGACGGCCGCGCGGCGCGGACGTCCGGTCTCCGGCCAGGCCACCGGCTCCGTCAGCAGCTCGACGGCGCCCTCGGACCAGTCGACGTGCGGGGACGGCTCGTCCACGTGCAGCGTCTTCGGCACGGTCCCGTGACGCATGGCCTGGACCATCTTGATGATGCCCGCGACACCGGCGGCGGCCTGTGTGTGGCCCATGTTCGACTTGATGGAGCCGAGCAGGAGCGGCCGGTCATCCGGCCGGTCCTGCCCGTACGTGGCCAGCAGCGCCTGGGCTTCGATCGGGTCTCCGAGGGTCGTGCCCGTGCCGTGCGCCTCGACCACGTCGACATCGGTGGAGGCCAGGCCCGCGTTGGCCAGGGCCTGGCGGATGACGCGCTGCTGGGAGGGGCCGTTGGGGGCGGTCAGCCCGTTGGAGGCGCCGTCCTGGTTGACCGCCGAGCCGCGGACCACGGCGAGGACCGGGTGGCCCTTGGCGCGGGCGTCCGAGAGCCGTTCGACGAGCAGCATGCCGACGCCCTCGCCCCACGCGGTGCCGTCGGCGGCAGCGGCGAACGGCTTGCAGCGGCCGTCCGTCGCAAGTCCGCGCTGACGGCTGAAGGCGATGAAGGTGCCGGGCGTGGCCATGACGGTCACGCCGCCGGCGAGCGCCATGTCGCATTCGCCGTTGCGCAGCGCCTGGACGGCGAGGTGGAGGGTGACGAGCGAGGAGGAGCAGGCCGTGTCGACCGTGACCGCCGGGCCCTCCAGGCCGAACGTGTACGAGACGCGGCCCGAGGCGACACTGCCCGAGCTGGACGTCCCCATGTAGCCCTCCAGGCCCTCCGGGGCCCGGTGCAGCAGGGTGCCGTAGTCGTTGTACATCACGCCCGCGAACACGCCGGTCCGGCTGCCCCGCATGGACGCGGGGTCGATGCCGGCCCGCTCGAAGGCCTCCCAGGAGGTCTCCAGCAGCAGGCGCTGCTGCGGGTCGGTGGCCAGGGCCTCGCGCGGCGAGATCCCGAAGAACGTCGGGTCGAAGTGGTGCGCGTCGTGCAGGAACCCGCCGGCCGTGCTGTAGCTGGTGCCCTGCCGGTCCGGGTCGGCGTCGAAGAGGGCTTCGAGGTCCCAGCCCCGGTCGGCGGGCATGTCCGAGATCGCGTCCCGCCCGTCGCGGACGAGCCGCCACAGGTCCTCGGGCGAGCGGACGTCACCGGGGAAGCGGCAGGCCATCGAAACGATGGCGATCGGCTCGTCGTCGTGATCGGCGACGGCGACCGTGGCCGCGTCCGCTTCCTGACCGCCGAGCAGCTCGGCGTGCAGGTACTCCGCCAGGACGGTGGGCGTCGGGTAGTCGAAGACGAGGGTGGCGGGCAGCCGGACGCCGGTGGCGGCGCCGAGGCGGTTACGGAGTTCGACGGCGGTCAGCGAGTCGAAGCCGACCTCGCTGAACGACCGCGCCGGGTCCACCGCCTCCGGCCCGGCGAAGCCGAGCACGGCCGCGACCTGGCCGCGGACCAGCCCGAGGACGGCGCCGGCCTGCTGGTCCTGCGGCAGGGCGGCGAGCTGCCGGGCGAACGCGCCGCCGGCTCCCCGGGCTGCCCGGCGGGCCGGCATCCGGACGAGGCCGGACAGCAGCGGCGGGAGCATGCCGCCGCTCGCCGCGGCGCGCAGGGCTGCCATGTCCAGCTTCACCGGCACGAGCAGCGGCTGCTCGGCGGCGCAGGCCGCGTCGAAGAGGGCGAGGCCGGCCTCCGGCGCGAGGGCGCCCACGCCGCCGCGGTTCATGCGGTCGCGGTCGCCGTCGGCCAGGTCACCGCCCATGCCACCGACGCCGGTCCACAGGCCCCAGGCGAGGGACGTGGCAGCCAGACCCTGCGCCATGCGGTGGGCGGCGAGGGCGTCCAGGAACGTGTTGCCGGCGGCGTAGTTGGCCTGTCCGGCGCCGCCGAACACACCGGCGGCCGACGAGAACAGTACGAACGCGGAGAGGTTCAGATCCCGGGTGAGTTCGTGCAGGTTCCAGGCCGCGTCCACCTTCGGCCGCAGCACGGCCGACAGCCGCTCGGCGGTCAGCGAGCCGACCACACCGTCATCCAGGACACCGGCCGTGTGCACGACCGCCGTCAGCGGGTGCTCCGCGGGGATGCCCGCCAGTACGGCCGCCAGCGCCTCCCGGTCGGCGACGTCACACGCCGCCCACGACACCTCGGCACCCAGCCCGGCGAGCTCCGCCGACAGCTCGGCCGCCTCACCCCGGCGGCTCACCAGCAGCAGACGCCGCACACCGTGCCCGGTCACCAGGTGACGGGCGAACAGCCCGCCCAGCGAACCACTCGCTCCCGTCACCAGCACCGTGCCCTCAGTGGCCCACCCCGCGGTCGCGACCGCGGCCAGCGACGCACGCACCAGCTTCGGCGCCAGCAGCGCGCCACCCCGTACCGCCACCTCGGACTCGCCCGAGGCCAGCGCCGCCGACAGCCCTGCCTCGACGTCACCCCCGGCGTCGACGTCGACCAGGACGAACCGGCCCGGGTTCTCCGACTGCGCGGAACGCACCAGACCCCACACCGAGGCGTGCACCAGGTCCGACACGCCCTCGCCCGGTACGGCCTCCACCGCACCCCGCGTCAGGAACACCAGACGCGCATCCGCGAACCGCCCGTCGGCCAGCCACCCCTGCACCAGCTCCAGCACCCGACCCGTCGCCGCGTGCACCGCGCCCGCCAGGTCCTCGGCGGCCGCCTCCAGGCACGGCACGACCAGCGCCGCCGGAATCTCACCGCCCTCGGCCACGGCCACGGCCAGCCCGGCGAGATCCGCGAACACCTGCGGACCCTCGCCCAGCATCAGCCAGTCACCGGACGACTCGCCGGACGCCACCTCCGTCCAGGCCACGCGGTACAGCGAGTCCCCGAGAGCGCCGGTCTGCCGGCCGAGCTGCTCCGGCGAGAACGTGCGCAGCGCCAGACTGTCCACCGACGCGACGGGCGCACCCTCCGCGTCGGCGATCTCCAGCCGCACCGCTTCCCGCCCGGCCCGCGAGAGCCGCACCCGCACGGTGTCCGCACCGACGGAATGCACCACCACACCGGACCACGAGAACGGCAGCCGACCCTGGCCGGTGTCCTCCACCAGCGCACCCAGCCCGATGCCGTGCAGAACCGCGTCCAGCAGCGCCGGGTGGATCGTGAACGACTCCGCACCCGGCTCGGTCTCGTCGTCGAGGCTGACCTCGGCGAACACGTCCTCATCACGGCGCCAGGCGGCCCGCAGCCCCTGGAAGGCCGGCCCGTACCCGAAACCGGAGTCGGAGAGGCCCTCGTACAGGCCCTCCACGGGGACGGCTTCCGCCCCGGCCGGCGGCCACTCGGTGAGGTCGAAGCCGGGGGTGTCGCCCGCGCCTTCGGCCAGGAGCGCGGTCGCGTTCCGGATCCACGGCTCGTGGTCGGCCGCGCGGTCGTCGCGGGAGTGGAAGACGACCGATCGTCGGCCGGACGCGTCAGGTGCCGCGACGGAGATCTGGAGCTCGACGCCGCCCTCCTCGGGCAGCACCAGCGGAGCGGCGAGCGTGAGGTCGTCGACCAGGTCGCAGCCGACCTGCTCACCCGCCCGCAGGGCCAGCTCGACGAATGCCGTTCCCGGCAGCAGGACGGAGCCCATGACCCGGTGGTCGCCGAGCCAGGGGTGCGTCGTCAGCGACAGGCGCCCGGTGAGCAGCAGCCCGTCGGCGTCCGCCAGGGAGACCGAGGCGCCCAGCAACGGGTGGTCGGCGGACCTGAGGCCCACGGTGGTCACGTCCCCGCCGAGGGATCCGGCGTCGAGCCAGTAGTGCTCGCGCTGGAAGGCGTACGTGGGCAGGTCCACCTGCTCGGCGCCGGTGTCGGAGTGGAAGGCGTGCCAGTCGACGGCGATCCCGCGTACGTGGACCTCGGCGAGGGCGGTGGTGAGGGTTGCCGCCTCGGAGCGGCCCTTGCGCAGGGCCGGGACGAAGGCGACCGGGCCGGTGCCGTCGGCCAGGCAGGACTGCGCCATCGCGGACAGCACACCGGCGGGGCCGAGTTCGACGTACGTCGTGGCTCCGGCGGCCTCCAGGGCGCGGATGCCGTCGAGGAAGCGGACCGCCTCGCGGACGTGGCGGACCCAGAACTCCGCCGAACCCATCTCGTCCGAGACGAGCGCGCCGGTGAGGTTCGAGACGATCGGGATGCGCGGGGTCTCGAAGGTCAGCCCGGCGACCACCTGGCGGAAGGCGTCGAGCATGCCGTCCATGTGGGGCGAGTGGAACGCGTGGCTGACGGTGAGGCGCTTGGTCTTGCGGTCGGCGAACGACTCCGCGACGGCGGCCGCCGCGTCCTCGTCACCCGCGACGACCACCGAGCGCGGGCCGTTGACGGCGGCGATGCTCACCCGGTCGGTGAGCAGCGGCAGGACCTCGTCCTCCGAGGCCCCCAGCGCGATCATGACCCCGCCCGCGGGGAGGGCCTGCATCAGGCGGCCGCGGGCCGCCACCAGCGTGCACGCGTCCTCCAGCGAGAGGACGCCCGCGACGTGCGCGGCGGCGATCTCACCGATGGAGTGACCGGACAGGAAGTCGGGCTTCACACCCCAGGACTCGACGAGCCGGAACAGGGCCACCTCCACGGCGAACAGCGCCGGCTGGGTGAACCGCGTCTCGTCCAGCAGCGCCGCGTCATCCCCGAACAGGACTTTTTTCAGAGGCAGTTCGAGGTGCGGGTCCAGCTGGGCGCACACCGCGTCCAGCGCATCCGCGAACACCGGATAGGCCTCGTGCAGCTCTCGCCCCATCCCGAGGCGCTGGCTGCCCTGCCCCGTGAAGAGGAACGCCGTCTTGCCGCGCGCCCCGGCCACACCGCGTACGGCCTGGGCCGTGGCGGTGTCGCCCGACGCGAGCGCGGCGAGGTGGGCGAGGGCCTGATCCCGGTCGCCGGCCACGACGACGGCGCGGTGTTCGAGCGCGGCGCGGCCGGTGGCCAGGGTGCGGCTGACGTCCTGCGCCCGCTGGTCGGGGTGGGCGCGCAGGTGGGTGAGCAGGCGCTCGGCCTGTGCCCGCAGCGCGTCTTCGGTGCGGGCCGAGACGAGCCACGGCACGACGGGCGGCACGACGGCGCGGCGCCGCGCCTCCTGGCCGCCGGGCTCCTCGGTGGCGGTGTCGATGCCGGTGGCGGAATCGGCGGGCTCGGTCGAATCGGCGGGCTCAGCGACCTCGGCGGGCGCCGCTACCGGGGCCTGCTCGATGATCGTGTGCGCGTTGGTGCCGCTGATGCCGAACGACGACACGGCGGCGCGGCGCGGGCGGCCGGTCTCCGGCCACTCCACGGTCCGGTCCAGCAGCGACACGGCGCCCGCGGACCAGTCGACCTTGGTCGACGGCGCGTCCACGTGCAGCGTCTTCGGGATCCGGCCGTTCCGGATCGCCATGACCATCTTGATGACGCCGGCGACCCCGGCGGCCGCCTGCGTGTGCCCGATGTTGGACTTGACCGAGCCGAGCCACAGCGGCCGGTCCTCGGTGTGCTCCCGGCCGTACGTCGCCAGCAGCGCCTGTGCCTCGATCGGGTCGCCCAGGGTCGTACCCGTGCCGTGCGCCTCGACGACGTCGATGTCGGCGGCGGTGAGCCGCGCGTCGGCCAGGGCCTGGCGGATGACGCGCTGCTGCGAAGGACCGTTCGGGGCGGTCAGGCCGTTCGAGGCACCGTCCTGGTTGACGGCGGAACCACGGACGACGGCCAGCACGCGGTGACCGTTGCGCTGGGCGTCGGACAGCCGCTCCACGAGCAGCATGCCCGCGCCCTCGCCCCACCCGGTGCCGTCGGCGGCGTCCGCGAAGGACTTGCAGCGGCCGTCGAAGGACAGGCCTCGCTGCTTGCTGAACTCGGTGAAGGTGCCGGGGGTCGGCATGACGGTGACGCCACCCGCGAGGGCGAGCGAGCACTCGCCCTTGCGGAGGGCCTGCATGGCCAGGTGCAGCGTGACGAGGGAGGAGGAACAGGCCGTGTCGACGGTGAGCGCCGGACCTTCGAGACCGAAGGTGTACGAGACGCGGCCGGACGCGATGCTGCTGGAGCCGCCGGTGCCGAGGTAGCCCTCGACCTCCGGGGGTACGGCGCGCAGACGCGACGCGTAGTCGTGGTACATGACGCCCGTGAACACACCGGTCCGGCTGCCGCGCACGGAGGTCGGGTCGATGCCGGCCCGCTCGAGCGCCTCCCAGGAGGTCTCCAGCAGCAGGCGCTGCTGCGGGTCCATCGCCACGGCCTCGCGCGGCGAGATCCCGAAGAACTCCGGATCGAACCGGTTGGCCGAATGCAGGAAGCCGCCTTCCTGCACGTAGCTGGTTCCCCGCCCGTCCGGGTCCGCGTCGAAGAGCTGCCCCGTGTCCCAACCCCGGTCCGTCGGGAACGGGGAGATCGCGTCGGTCTCCTCGGACACCAGCCGCCACAGGTCCTCGGGCGACTCGACGTCCCCCGGGTAGCGGCAGCTCATCCCGATGATCGCGATCGGCTCCTGCTCCTCCGACTCGACCTCCTGGAGCCGACGGCGCGTCTCGTGGAGATCGGCCGTCACCCGCTTCAGGAAGTACCGGAGCTTTTCCTCGTTCATGCGTGCATCCCTTGTACAGAAGCCAGAAAGTCAGAGTCGTTGGAGGGGGCGGGGCGAAGTCGCCTCGTCATGAGATGCCGAACTCCTTGCCGATGAAGTCGAAGAGGTCGTCGTCGGTCGCGCTCTCCAGGGCCTCGGCCACGTCGGGACCGTCGGAGTCCGGGGCGGCCGTGGCCTGTTCACCGGCTTCGCTCCAGGCGGCCAGCAGCGCCTGCAGCCGCTCGGTGATGCGGTCTCGGCCGGCGTCGTCGGGCGTCGAGGTGACGAGCGACTTCTCCAGTCGGTCCAGTTCGGCGAGCAGCGGAGGTACGGCCGCCGCGCCGTCCTGCCAGAGTTCGTCCTTCAGGAACTCCACCAGCGCCGTGGGCGTCGGGTAGTCGAAGACGAGGGTGGCGGGCAGCCGGACGCCGGTGGCGGCGCCGAGGCGGTTGCGGAGTTCGACGGCGGTCAGCGAGTCGAAGCCGACCTCGTTGAACGACCTTGCCGGGTCGACCGCTTCGGGTCCGGCGAAGCCGAGGACCCCGGCGACGTAGGTGCAGACCAGCTCCAGCAGCGCCTCGTCCCGCGCGGCCGGCGAGAGCCCGGTGAGGCGCTCGCGCAGCTCGGCTCCACCGTCCGTATTGGCGGCGGTGGCTCCGGCGGCGCGGCGTGCGGGCGTGCGGACCAGGCCGGAGAGCAGCGGCGGGAGCATGCCGCCGCTCGCCGCGGCGCGCAGGGCGGCGAGGTCCAGCTTGACCGGCACCAGGAGCGGCTGCCCGGTGGCGGTGGCGGCGTCGAACAGTGCCACGCCTTCGGCGGCGGTGAGGGCGTTGACGCCACCACGGCCGAGCCGGGACACGTCCTCGGTGTCCAGGGTGCCGCCCATGCCGCCCGCTTCGGCCCACAGGCCCCAGGCGAGGGAGGTGGCTGCCAGACTCTGGGCCCGACGTTGGGCCGCCAGGGCGTCCAGGAACACGTTCCCGGCCGCGTAGTTCGCCTGACCGGCACCACCGAACACACCCGCGGCCGACGAGAACAGCACGAACGCGGACAGGCCCAGATCCCGGGTGAGCTCGTGCAGGTTCCACGCCGCATCCACCTTCGGACGCAGCACGGCCGACAGACGCTCGGCGGTCAGCGAACCGACCACACCGTCATCCAGGACACCGGCCGTATGCACGACCGCCGTCAACGGGTGCTCCGCGGGAACCGCCTTGAGTACGGCGGCCAGAGCCTCCCGGTCGGCCACGTCGCACGCCGCCCACGACACCTCGGCGCCCAGGCCCGTGAGCTCGGCCGACAGTTCAGCGGCCTCGCCCCGGCGGCTCACCAGCAGCAGACGCCGCACACCGTGCTCGGCGACCAGGTGACGCGCGAACAGCCCGCCCAGCGAACCACTCGCACCCGTCACCAGCACCGTGCCATCGGCATCCCACTCGGTGGCCGCGTCGGCAGCGACCGCCGCCCGCGCCAGCCTCGGCACCAGCACCGCACCACCCCGTACCGCGACCTCGGACTCGCCCGAAGCCACTACGGCGGGCAGAGCGCGGTAGGCGGCGTCCGTGCCGTCGGTGTCGGCCAGGACGAACCGGCCCGGGTTCTCCGACTGCGCGGAACGCACCAGACCCCACACCGCGGCGTGCACCAGATCGGACACGCCCTCACCCGGTACGGCAGGCACCGCGCCCCGCGTCAGGAACAGCAGGCGCGCGTCCGCGAACCGGTCGTCGGCCAGCCACTCCTTGAGCAACGCCAGCACCCGGCCGGTCGCCGCGTGCACCGCGTCCGCCACCTCGTCCTCACCGGTCACCGGGACCAGCGGGACACACACCAGCGCCGCGTCCGCGAGCGTGGCGAGCGCGCCGTCGTGGGCCTCGTAACGCACGCCCACCGCGTCGAGACCGGAGTGGCCGTCGCCGAGGAGGGCCCAGGGGCGCTGCTCCGACGCGGACACCGGGGTGAGCGGCACAGCCGTCCACTCGACTTCGAACAGCGACTCCGGACGACCGCCGCGCGCCGCGCCGATCTGCTCGGGCGAAACCGCCCGCAGCACGAGCGAGTCGACCGAGGCGACCGGTGCGCCCGCCGGGTCGGCGAGCTCCAGCGCGACGGCGTCGCGGCCGGCCGGGGCCAGGCGGACCCGTACTGCGGACGCGCCGGCCGCGTGCAGCCGGATACCGCTCCAGGCGAACGGGAGCCGTCCCTGGCCGGTCTTCTCGACGAGCTCGCCGAGACCGGCCGCGTGGAGGGTGGCGTCCAGGAGCGCCGGGTGGAGACCGAACCCATCGGCTGCCTCCGCGGTCTCCTCGTCCAGGCTCACCTCGGCGTACACCGCGTCGCCGTGGAGCCACGCCGAGCGCAGGCCCTGGAAGGCGGGGCCGTAGTCGAATCCGGCCGCGGCGAGGCCTTCGTAGAGGCCGTCGATGTCGACCGGTTCGGCTCCGGCCGGCGGCCAGACCGTGAGGTCGGCCGCGGGGGCCGGGGCGTCGCCGGTGGTGAGGACGCCGGTGGCGTGCCGCGTCCACGGCTCATCCGCGGGGCTGTCCTCGTCACGGGAGTGCAGCGACAGGGAGCGTCGGCCGGAGTCGTCGGCTCCGGCGACGGACAGCCGCAGCTGTACTCCGCCGCGCTCGGGGAGGACCAGCGGGGCCTCCAGGGTCAGCTCCTCCAGGACGTCGCAGCCGACCTGGTCGCCGGCGCGGATCGCCAGCTCCACGAAGGCCGTGCCCGGCAGGAGGACCGAGCCGAGGACTGCGTGGTCCGCGAGCCAGGGCTGGGTGGCCGAGGAGAGCCGGCCGGTGAAGAGGTACCCGTCCGAGTCGGGCAGTTCGACGGCCGCGCCCAGCAGCGGGTGGTCCGTCGTACCGAGGCCGAAGCCGGCGGCGTCGCCCGGGGTGTTCTGCGCGGTGGGTGCCGAGTCGAGCCAGTACCAGTCGCGCTGGAAGGCGTACGTGGGCAGCTCGACCTGGCGGGCACCGGTCGGGGCGAAGTACGCCGCCCAGTCCACCGCCGCGCCGTGGGTGTGGACGAGGGCGAGGGCGGTGCTCAGCGTCTCGGGCTCGGGGCGTCCGGTGCGCAGGGCGGGGGCGAAGCGGGCCCCGTCCTCGGTCAGGCAGTCCTGAGCCATCGCGGAGAGCACGCCGTCGGGACCGAGTTCGAGGTACGTCGTGACCCCGGCGTCCTCCAGGGCGCGGACACCGTCCAGGAAGCGCACCGCCTCGCGGACGTGCCGGACCCAGAACTCCGCCGATCCCAT
This sequence comes from Streptomyces sp. NC-S4, assembly GCF_054353315.1. Lineage (NCBI taxonomy): Bacteria > Bacillati > Actinomycetota > Actinomycetes > Kitasatosporales > Streptomycetaceae > Streptomyces > Streptomyces sp. NC-S4. Next base: position 616,692 of record NZ_CM135937.1, read on the forward strand.
CTCGTCGGTGACGAGGGCGCCGGTCAGGTTCGACACCACCGGGATGCGCGGAGCGCCGAACGACAGCCCCTCCACCACCTGGCGGAAGTCGGCCAGCATGCCGTCCATGTGCGGCGAGTGGAACGCGTGGCTGACGGTGAGCCGCTTGGACTTGCGGTCCGGGAACGCCTCCACGACCGCCGTCGCAGCGTCCTCGTCACCCGCGATGACCACCGAGCGCGGACCGTTGACGGCCGCGATGCTGACGCGGCCGGTCAGCAGCGGCAGGACCTCGTCCTCCGACGCCTGGACGGCGATCATCACGCCACCGGCGGGCAGCTCCTGCATCAGCCGGCCGCGAGCGGCCACGAGTGCGCACGCGTCGTCCAGTGAGAGCACCCCGGCGACGTGCGCGGCGGCGATCTCACCGATCGAGTGACCGGCCAGGAAGTCCGGCTTCACACCCCATGACTCGACGAGGCGGAACAGGGCCACCTCGACGGCGAACAGGGCCGGCTGCGTGTACTCCGTCCGGTCCAGGACAGCGGCGTCGTCCCCGAACAGAACCTCCTTCAGCGGCAGTTCCATCCGCTCGCACACGGCGTCCAGCGCGGCCGCGAACACCGGGTGGATCTCGTAGAGCTCACGTCCCATCCCCAGGCGCTGGCTGCCCTGCCCGGTGAAGAGGAAGGCGAGCTTCCCAGCTCCGGCGGCGCTCACGCTGCCGCGCGTCACCGCGCTGTTGGCCAGGTCGCCGTTCTCCAACGCCTGCAGGCCGCGCAGCAGTTCCTCACGGTCACCCGCAACGACCGCCGCGCGGTGGTCAAACGCGGCGCGGCGGGTCGCCAGCGAGTAGGCCACGTCGGAGGCGTTCAGCTCGGCCGAGTCCTCCAGGTGCGCCCGCAGACGGGCCGTCTGGCCGCGCAGCGCGTCCGCCGACCTCGCGGACAGTACGAACGGCAGCACCGGCACACCATTACTCTCGGCGGCGGTCACGGCCGCCTCGTCCGGAGCCTGCTCGATGATCGTGTGCGCGTTGGTGCCACTGATGCCGAACGACGACACACCGGCCCGGCGGGGGCGGCCCGTCTCCGGCCACGGCATGTTCTCGGTGAGCAGCGTGACGGCGCCGTCCTCCCACTCCACGTGCGGGGTCGGCTCGTCGACGTGCAGCGTCTTGGGCAGGACCCCGTGCCGCATCGCCATGATCATCTTGATGATGCCCGCGACACCGGCGGCGGCCTGCGTGTGGCCCATGTTGGACTTGATCGAGCCCAGCCACAGCGGCTCGTCCGCCGCGCGCTCCCGGCCGTACGTCGCCAGCAGCGCCTGCGCTTCGATCGGGTCGCCCAGGGTCGTGCCCGTGCCGTGCGCCTCGACCACGTCGATCTGCTCGCTGGTCAGCCCGCCGGAGGCCAGGGCCTGGCGGATGACGCGCTGCTGGGACGGGCCGTTCGGGGCGGTGAGGCCGTTGCTCGCACCGTCCTGGTTGATCGCGGAGCCACGGACCACGGCGAGCACCGGGTGTCCGTTGCGGCGGGCGTCCGACAGACGCTCGACGAGCAGCATGCCCGCGCCTTCGGCCCAGCTGGTGCCGTCGGCGGCCGCGGCGAAGGACTTGATGCGGCCGTCGGCGGCCAGCCCGCGCTGGCGGCTGAACTCGGTGAAGGTGCCCGGCGTCGACATGACGGTGACACCGCCGGCCAGGGCCATGGTGCACTCGCCGCCGCGCAGCGCCTGGATCGCCCAGTGCAGCGCGACGAGGGAGGAGGAGCAGGCCGTGTCGACGGTGACCGCCGGGCCCTCCAGGCCGAAGGCGTACGAGACGCGGCCCGAGGCGATGCTGCCCGAGTTGCCGGTGCCGAGGTACCCCTCGACGCCGTCGGGCACGGAGGTGATCCGGGTGGCGTAGTCGTGGTACATCACGCCGGCGAAGACGCCGGTGCGGCTGCCGCGCATGGTGGCCGGGTCAATACCGGCCCGCTCGAACGCCTCCCAGGAGGTCTCCAGCAGCAGGCGCTGCTGCGGGTCCATCGCCACGGCCTCGCGCGGCGAGATCCCGAAGAACGCCGGGTCGAACCGGCCCGCGTCGTGGAGGAAGCCGCCGGAGCGGGTGTAGCTGGTGCCCTTGCCGTCCGGGTCCGGGTCGTACAGGGACTCCAGGTCCCAGCCGCGGCCCTGCGGGAACTCCGAGATGGCGTCGACGCCACCCACCACCAAGCGCCACAGGTCCTCCGGGGTTTCGACCCCGCCGGGGTAGCGGCAGCTCATGCCGACGATCGCGATGGGGTCGTCGTGGAGCGCGGCGCCGAGGGACGCGGGAGTGGCGCCGGCCGCGGCGGCCGCGGCCTCGTCCGCGGCCAGGGACAGGCCCAGTACCTCGGTCCTCAGGTACGCGGCGAGCGCGCCCGGCGTGGGGTAGTCGAAGACGAGCGTGGCGGGCAGCCGTTCGCCGATCGCGGCGCCGAGGCGGTTGCGCAGTTCGACGGAGGTCAGGGAGTCGAAGCCGAGCTCCTTGAACGCCCGGTCGGCCGGCACCTCGTCGGTCGAGGTGTGGCCGAGTACCGCGGCCACCTCGGCCCGGACCGTCTCCAGCAGGGTGGCTTCCCGCTCCTCGGCGGGCAGCGCGGACAGCCGTGTGCGGAGCGCGGACCCGTCGGCCGTGGCCCCCTGGCCCGCCGCCCGCCGCGCCGGTACGCGGACCAGGCCGCGCAGCAGGTCGGGAACCGGGCCGGTGCGCGCCTGGGCGCGGAGGGCGGCCAGGTCGAGCGGGAGGGGCACGAGCAGCGGCTCGTCCGTGCGGCGGGCCGCGTCGAAGAGGGCGAGGCCGGTCTCCGGTGCGAGGGCGCCGATGCCACCGCGGTTCATGCGGTCGCGGTCGCCGTCGGCCAGGTCACCGCCCATGCCGCCGACGCCGGTCCACAGGCCCCAGGCGAAGGACGTCGCGGCCAGACCCTCCGCGCGGCGGTGCGCGGCCAGGGCGTCCAGGAAGGTGTTGGCGGCGGCGTAGTTGGCCTGACCGGCACCACCGAACACACCGGCGGCGGAGGAGAACAGCACGAACGCGGACAGGTCCAGATCCCGGGTGAGCTCGTGCAGGTTCCACGCGGCGTCCACCTTCGGCCGCAGCACGGCCGACAGACGCTCGGCGGTCAGCGAACCGACCACACCGTCATCCAGGACACCGGCCGTGTGCACGACCGCCGTCAGCGGGTGCTCAGCGGGGATGCCGGCCAGCACGGCCGCCAGCGCGTCGCGGTCGGCGACGTCGCACGCCGCCCACGACACCTCGGCACCCAGACCCGCAAGCTCCGCCGACAACTCCGCGGCCTCGCCCCGGCGGCTCACCAGCAGCAGACGCCGCACACCGTGCCCGGCGACCAGGTGACGCGCGAACAGCCCGCCCAGCGAACCACTCGCACCCGTCACCAGCACCGTGCCATCGGCATCCCACTCGCTGGCCGCGTCGGCAGCGACCGCCGCCCGCGCCAGCCTCGGCACCAGCACCGCGCCACCCCGTACCGCGACCTCGGACTCACCCGAAGCCAGCGCCGCCGACAGTCCGTCCGCCAGGTCGCTCTCGGCGTCGATGTCGACCAGGACGAACCGGCCCGGGTTCTCCGACTGCGCCGAACGCACCAGGCCCCACACCGGAGCGTGCGCCAGATCGGACACGCCCTCGCCGGGTACGGCGGCCAGCGCGCCACGCGTCAGGAACACCAGACGCGCGTCCTCGGACCGCTCGTCGGCCGGCCAGTCCTTCAGGAGGGCCAGCACCCGGGCCGTCTCCGCGTGGACCGTGCCGGCCACGTCGCCGGCGGTCGGCTCCACGCACGGCACCACCAGCGCCGCGGGAGTCCCGTCGGCTTGGTCCAGCATCTGCCAGTCGTCGAAGGATCCGCCCCCGGCCGTCTCCGTCCACTCCAAGCGGAACAGGGCGTCACGCGTCAGGTCCGGCGCGGTGTCGAGCTGGTCGCGGCTGACGGAGCGCAGGGCCAGGCCTGCGACCGAGGCGACCGGTGCCCCGGTGGCGTCGGCGATCGTGAGGGCCACCTCGCCGTTGCGGGCGGTGGTCAGGCGCACCCGGAGCGCGGAGGCGCCGACGGCGTGCAGGGAGACTCCGGACCAGGAGAACGGGAGTCGTCCTTCGGTGCTGGCGGCGTCCTCGGTGCGCAGTCCGAGCGCGTGCAGGGCAGCGTCGAGGAGAGCGGGGTGCAGCCCGAACCGTGCGGCGTCGTCCTCGGCCCCCTCGGGGAGTGCGACCTCGACGTAGTGGGCGTCGCCTTGGCGCCAGGCGGCCCGCAGGCCCTGGAACACCGGCCCGTAGCCGAACCCGGAGTCCGCCAGGCCCTCGTACAGGCCCTCGACGGGGACGGCCACCGCTCCGGCCGGCGGCCACTCGGTGAGGCCCTGCGGGGCAGGGTCGGCCCCGGTGGCGAGCGCACCGACGGCGTGCCGCGTCCACGGCGCGTCCGGGTCCACGCCCTCGTGGCGGGAGTGGAGGGTCAGGCCGCGGCGCCGGCCCGACGAGTCGGCCGCCGTGACGGAGAGCCGCAGCTGCACGCCGCCGTGCTCGGGCAGCACGAGGGGGGCTTCCAGGGTGAGTTCGTCGACCATGTCGCACCCGACGTGCTCGCCGGCCCGCAGCGCGAGCTCGACGAAAGCCGTGCCGGGCAGGAGGGCGGAACCCATGACCCGGTGGTCGCCGAGCCAGGGGTGGGTGGTCAGCGACAGCCGTCCGGTGAAGAGGTGGCCGTCGGAATCGGGCAGTTGGACCTCGGCGCCGAGCAGCGGATGGTCTGCGGTGCCGAGGCCGGCCGCCGTGACATCGCCGTCCGCGCGGCCGGCGTCGAGCCAGTAGACGCTGCGCTGGAACGCGTACGTCGGCAGGTCGACGCGTCGGCCCCCGAGCGGGGCGTAGAACGCGGGCCAGTCGACATCGGTGCCGCGAACGTACGCGGTGGACAGCGCGGAGAGCAGGGTCTCGGCCTCGGGGCGTCCCGCGCGCAGGGCGGGGGCGAAGGCGGCGGAGCCGGTGTCGTCGGTCAGGCAGGCCTGCGCCATCGCGGAGAGGACGCCGTCGGGGCCGAGTTCGACGTAGGTCGTCACGCCGACGGCTTCGAGGGCCCGGATGCCGTCGAGGAAGCGGACGGCGTCGCGGACGTGGCGGACCCAGAAGTCGGGCGCGGCCATTTCGTCGGTGACGAGGGCACCGGTCAGGTTGGAGACGACCGGGATTCGGGGGGCCTCGAAGGACAGCCCCTCCACGACCTGGCGGAAGTCGGCCAGCATGCCGTCCATGTGGGGCGAGTGGAACGCGTGGCTGACGGTGAGGCGCTTGGACTTCCGGTCCGGGAAGGCCTCCGCGACCGCGACCGCCGCGTCCTCGTCACCGGCGACGACCACCGAGCGCGGGCCGTTGACGGCCGCGATGCTCACCCGGTCGGTCAACAGCGGGAGGACCTCGTCCTCCGAGGCCTGCACGGCGATCATCACGCCACCGGACGGCAGCGCCTGCATCAGCCGGCCGCGGGCCGCCACCAGCACGCACGCGTCCTCCAGTGAGAGCACCCCGGCGACGTGCGCGGCCGCGATCTCACCGATCGAGTGACCGGACAGGAAGTCCGGCTTCACACCCCACGACTCGACGAGGCGGAACAGGGCCACCTCGACGGCGAACAGGGCCGGCTGCGTGTACTCCGTCCGGTCCAGGACAGGGGCGTCGTCCCCGAACAGGACCTCCTTCAGCGGAAGTTCCATCCGCTCGCACACCGCGTCCAGCGCGGACGCGAACACCGGGAAGGCGTCGTACAGCTCACGCCCCGTCCCGAGCCGCTGGCTCCCCTGCCCCGTGAACAGGAAGGCGAGCTTCCCGGCCCCGGTGGAACCCTGGACCAGGCCCGTCGCCGAGCGGCCCGCGGCGAGGGCGGCCAGGCCGGTACGGAAGCCGTCGAGGTCTTCGGCGACCACGGTCGCGCGGTGCTCGAACACGGCCCGGCCGGTCGCCAGCGAGTGGCCGATGTCGGTGGGCGGCGTGTGCGGGTGTGCCTCCACGTGGGACAGGAGCCGCTCGCCCTGGGCCCGCAGGGCCTCGGGGGTGCGGGCGCTCAGGTGCCACGGCAGCGCCGCCGCGGCGGCCGGGACGGCCGCGGTGACGGGGACCTCGGGGAGCTCGACGATGGCGTGCGCGTTCGTACCGCTCATGCCGAAGGAGGAGATTCCGGCACGGCGCGGGCGGCCGGTCTCGGGCCACGGGCGCTGCTCGGTGAGCAGCGAGACCGCGCCCGCCGACCAGTCGACGTGCGGGGACGGCTCGTCCACGTGCAGGGTCTCGGGCAGGATGCCGTGGCGCATCGCCTGGACCATCTTGATGATGCCGGCGACGCCCGCCGCGGCCTGCGTGTGGCCGAAGTTGGACTTGACGGAGCCCAGCCACAGCGGCCGGTCCGCGGGGCGGTCCTGGCCGTAGGTGGCGAGCAGGGCCTGCGCCTCGATGGGGTCACCGAGCCGGGTGCCGGTGCCGTGGGCCTCGACGGCGTCGACGTCGGCGGAGGCCAGGCCGGCGTTGGCGAGGGCCTGGCGGATGACGCGCTGCTGGGACGGCCCGTTGGGGGCGGTGAGGCCGTTGCTCGCGCCGTCCTGGTTGACGGCGGTGCCGCGGACGACGGCCAGGACCGGATGGCCGTTGCGGCGGGCGTCGGAGAGCCGCTCGACGAGCAGCATGCCGGCGCCCTCGCCCCACGCGGTGCCGTCGGCGGCGGCCGCGAAGGGCTTGCAGCGGCCGTCGGCGGCCAGCCCGCGCTGGCGGCTGAACTCGGTGAACACGTCGGGGGTGGTGATGATGGTGACGCCGCCCGCCAGGGCGAGGGAGCACTCGCCGGCCCGCAGGGCCTGCGCCGCGAGGTGCAGGGCGACCAGCGAGGAGGAGCACGCGGTGTCGACGGTGACGGCCGGGCCCTCGAAGCCGAGGGTGTAGGACACACGACCGGAGGCGATGCTGCTGGAGCCGCCGGTGCCGAGGTAGCCCTCGACGCCTTCGGGGACGGTGTTCAGGCGGGACACGTAGTCGTTGTGCATCTGGCCGACGAACACGCCGACCTGTGCGCCGCGCAGGCCCGTGGGGTCGATCCCGGCGCGTTCGAAGGCCTCCCAGGAGGTCTCCAGCAGCAGGCGCTGCTGCGGGTCCATGGCGAGGGCCTCGCGCGGGTTGATCCCGAAGAACGCCGGGTCGAAGTGGTGGGCGTCGTAGAAGAAGCCGCCTTCGCGGGCGTACGAGGTGCCGGGGTTGTCCGGGTCGGGGTCGTAGAGCGCCTCGGTGTCCCAGCCGCGGTCCTCGGGGAGGTGGGCGATGCCGTCGCGGCCTTCGGCGAGCAGCTCCCACAAATCCTCGGGGCTGCGGACGCCGCCGGGGAAGCGGCAGCTCATGGCGACGATGGCGATGGGGTCGTCGGCCTCGGCGGCCGCCGACCGGACGGTGAGGGCGGCGGCAGCGGCCTCGGAGCCGAGGAGTTCGTCCTTGAGGTAGCCGGCGAGGACCGTGGGGGTGGGGTAGTCGAAGACGAGGGTGGCGGGCAGCCGGACCCCGGCGGTGGCGCCGAGGCGGTTGCGGAACTCGACTGCGGTCAGCGAGTCGAAGCCGAGGTCCTTGAAGGCGCGGCCGGGTTCGACGGCGTCGGGGGTGGCGTGGCCGAGGACGGCGGCCACCTGGTCGCGTACGAGGTCGAGCAGGAGCGCGTCGCGCTCGTTCCCGGGAAGGCGTACGAGCTGCTCCACCAGCGGGGTTCCGGTCCCGGCGGCGGTGGCCGGCGCGGCCCGGCGGGCGGGGGCGCGGACGAGGCCGCGCAGCAGCGCGGGCACCATGTCGGCGTCGGCCTGGCGCAGCGGCGCGAGGTCGAGCTGCATGGGGACGAGGTGAGCGTCGCCGGTGTGGTGGGCGGTGTCGAGGAGGGCGAGGCCCTCCTCGGAGGAGAGGCCGAGGACGCCGGAGCGCGTCATGCGGTCCTTGTCGGCGGTGTCGAGCTCGCCGGTCATGCCGCTGGCTTCGGCCCACAGGCCCCAGCCGAGGGAGGTGCCGGGCAGGCCGTGTGCCTGGCGGTGGCGGGCGAGGGCGTCGAGGAAGACGTTCGCGGCCGCGTAGTTGGCCTGGCCGGCGCCGCCGAAGGTGCCGGCGGCGGAGGAGAAGAGGACGAAGTCGGCCAGGTCGTGGTGGCGGGTCAGCTCGTGCAGGTGGAGGGCCGCGTCGGCCTTGGGCCGCAGGACGTGGTCGATCCGCTGCGGGGTGAGGGCCTCGGCGATGCCGTCGTCGAGGACGCCGGCGGTGTGGACGACGGCGGTCAGCGGGTGTTCGGCCGGTACGGAGGCCAGCAGCGCGGCGAGGGCCTCGCGGTCGGCGGCGTCGCAGGCGGCGACGGTGACGTGGGCACCGAGGGCGCGCAGCTCCGCGGCGAGTTCGGCGGCGCCGGCGGCGGCCTCGCCACGGCGGCTGGTCAGGATCAGGCGGCGGGCGCCTCGGACGGTGACGGCGTGGCGGGCGACGAGCGCGCCGAGGGTGCCGGTGCCGCCGGTGATGAGGACGGTGCCGTCGGGGTTCCAGTCGGCGGGCACGGTGAGCACGATCTTGCCGACGTGGCGTGCCTGGCTGAGGTAGCGGAAGGCCTCGGGGGCCTGGCGCAGGTCCCAGGCGGAGACGGGGATGGGGTTCAGCGCGCCGGTCTCGAAGAGGCCGAGGAGCTCGGTGAGCATCTCCTGGATGCGGTCGAGGCCGGCCTCGGTGAGGTCGAACGCCTGGTAGCTGACGCCGGGGTGGGCGGCGGCGACGTCGCGGGGGTCGCGGACGTCGGTCTTGCCCATCTCGACGAAGCGTCCGCCGCGCGGCAGGAGCCGCAGGGAGGCGTCGACGAACTCGCGGGCGAGGGAGTCGAGGACGACGTCGACGCCGCGTCCGTCGGTGGCGGTGCGGAAGGTCTCCTCGAAGTCGAGGGTGCGGGAGGAGGCGATCCGGTCGTCGGTCAGGCCGAGTCCGCGCAGGGTGTCCCACTTGGCGGGGCTGGCGGTGGCGTAGACGTCGGCGCCCCAGTGGCGGGCCAGCTGGACGGCGGCCATGCCGACGCCGCCGGCGGCGGCGTGCACGAGGAGGGTTTCGCCCTCGCGCAGGCCGCCGAGGTCGCTGAGCGCGTAGTACGCCGTCATGAAGACGATCGGTACGGCGGCGGCCTCGGCGAACGTCCAGCCCTCGGGCATCGGGGCGATCATGCGGCGGTCGACGACGGCCAGCGGGCCGAAGGCGCCGGGGAGCATGCCCATGACGCGGTCGCCCGGGGCGAGGTCGGTGACGCCGGGGCCGGTCTCGACGACGGTGCCGGCGCCTTCGCTACCCATGAGGCCGGGGTCGCCGGGGTACATGCCGAGGGCGTTGAGCACGTCGCGGAAGTTGAGGCCGGCGGCGCGTACGGCGACGCGGACCTGCCCGGGTTCCAGGGGTGCCTCGGACTCGGGGCTGGGGACCAGGGTGAGGTGGTCGAGGGTGCCCTTGTCCTCGATGTCCATGCGCCAGGCGGTGCCGTCCGCGGGCGGGGTCAGCGGCGTGGTGGCGGGGACCCGGGCGAGGCGGGGCGCGTGGACGGTGCCGCGGCGGATCGCGAGCTGCGGTTCGCCGCCGGCGAGGGCGGCGGCGAGGGTCTCCGCCGGGGTGTCGCCGTCGAGGTCGGCCAGGACGAAGCGGTCGGGGTTCTCCGACTGCGCGGAGCGGACCAGGCCCCAGACGGGGGCGTGGACCGGGTCGGCGAGGTCCCAGTCGCCCTGGGTGGCGACGGCGCCGCGGGTGACGAAGACCAGGCGGGACGCGGCGAACCGGTCGTCGGCGAGCCAGCCCTGGACGAGGGCGAGGGCCCGGTGCGTGGCGGCGCGTACGGCGTCCGGGGTGAGCGCCCGCGCCGGGGCGGACGGGCAGGGAGCGAGGACGTACGCGGGGGCGGGGGCGCCCGCGTCGAGGGCCGCGCCGAGGGCGACGAGGTCGGCGTGGACCGGGCCGGGCAGCGCGGCGGCGGAGCCGGTGCCGGAGGCCGGGCCGGCGTCGATGACGGCCCACGGGGTCGCGGGGTCGTCGGCGGCGCCGGGCGGGAGCGGGACGGTCGCCCACTCGATCCGGAACAGCGACTCGTGGTACGCGGCGCGGGAGGCGCCGGCGAGCCGGTCGGCGGAGACGGGCCGGACGATCAGGTGGTCGACGGTGGCGACGGGCGCGCCGGTCGTGTCGGCCAGCTGGAGGCGGAGGGTGTCGTCGCCGTCCGCGGTGAGGCGGACGCGCAGCGCGGACGCGCCGACGGCGTGCAGGGACACGCCGCGCCAGGAGAACGGCAGTCCGGCCTGCCGGTCGCCGTCGGTGGAGACGAACGTGGCGTGCAGGGCGGCGTCGAGGAGCGCCGGGTGCAGGCCGAAGCGGGTGGCCTCGGCGTGGCGGTCGTCGGGCAGGGCCACCTCGGCGTAGACGTCCCCGCCGAGGGTCCAGGCGGCCCGCAGGCCCTGGAAGACGGGCCCGTAGGCGAAGCCGCCCCGGCCGAGGTGCTCGTACAGGCCGTCGACGGCGACGGCCTCGGCGCCGGGCGGCGGCCAGGCGGTGAGGTCGAAGGCGGGGCGCGGCGCGCCGGAGGCCAGGACGCCCGCGGCGTGCCGGGTCCAGGGCTCGTCGTCGGCGGCGTCGGGGTCGCCGGAGTACAGGTCGAGGGTGCGTCGGCCGTCCTGATCGGGGGCGCCGACCACGATCTGGACGCGCACCGCCGAGTGCGGGGTGAGGACCAGCGGGGCCTCGAGGGTGAGTTCCTCCAGGACGTCGCAGCCGGCCTGGTCGCCGGCGCGGACGGCGAGTTCGACGAAGGCGGTGCCGGGCAGCAGGACCGTACCCATGACGGCGTGGTCGGCGAGCCAGGGGTGGGTGTCGAGGGAGAGCCGGCCGGTGAACAGGAAGCCCTCGCCGTCGGCGAGCGGGACGGCGGCGCCCAGCAGCGGGTGGTGGGCGGCGCCCAGACCGGCCGATTCCACGTCCCCGACGTATCCGGCGGGGGCTTCGAGCCAGAACCGGCGGCGCTGGAAGGCGTACGTGGGCAGGGCGGTGCGGCGGGCGCCGGTCGCGGCGAAGTAGGCGGGCCAGTCGAGGGGGACGGCGCGGGTGTGGAGGGCGGCCACGGCGGCGGCGACGGCCTCCGCTTCGCCGCGGTCGCGGCGCAGGGCCGGTACGAACACGGCGTCGGTGTCGCCGCTGGTGCCGTTGCCGCTCTCGCCGTCGGTCTCGGTGAGGCAGTCGCGGCCGAGGCCGGACAGTACGCCCTGCGGGCCGAGTTCGAGGTACGTGGTGACGTGCTCGGCTTCCAGGGTGCGGATGCCGTCCAGGAAGCGGACGGCTTCGCGGACGTGGGAGACCCAGTGCTGGGGGGTGCGCAGTTCGTCGCCCGCCACGGCTCCGGTGAGGTGGGTGACGACGGGGATGGCGGGGGCGTGGTAGGTGAGGGAGGCGGCGACGTCGCGGAAGGCGTCGAGCATGCCGTCCATGAGCGGGGAGTGGAAGGCGTGGCTGACGGTGAGCCGCTTGGTCCGGCGGCCGCGCCGCTCGAACTCGGCGGCGATCTCCAGCGCGAGGGTCTCCTCGCCGGAGATGACGACGGCGGAGGCGGAGTTGACGGCGGCGATGCCGATCCGGTCCTCGTGACCGGCGAGCAGCGGCCGGACCTCGTCCTCGGTGGCGGTCAGCGCGATCATCGCGCCGCCCTGGGGCAGCTCCTCCATGAGGCGGCCGCGGGCGGCGACGAGGGCGGCCGCGTCGGGCAGCGAGAGGACGCCCGCGACGTGCGCGGCGGTGATCTCGCCGATGGAGTGGCCGGCGACGAAGTCGGGGCGCACGCCCCAGGTCTCGACGAGGCGGTAGAGCGCGGTCTCCAGCGCGAACAGGGCGGGCTGGGTGTGGCCGGTCCGGTTCAGGAGGGTGTCGTCCTCGTCGAACAGGACGTCCTTGAGGGGCTGGCCGAGGTGCGGGTCCAGTGCGGCGCACACCTCGTCGAGGGCTGCGGCGAACGCGGGGTAGGCGGCGTACAGTTCGCGGCCCATGCCGGGGCGCTGGCTGCCCTGTCCGGTGAAGAGGACGGCGAGGCGGCCGTCGGCGGCGTCGTGGCGGACGAGCCGGGCGCTGTCGCGGCCCTCGGCGAGGGCGGCGAGCCCGGTGAGGAGCCCGTCGCGGTCGGGGGCGACGACGGCGGCCCTGCGGTCCAGGGCGGTACGGGTGGTGGCGAGGGAGAGCGCCACGTCGGCCGGGGCCGCTTCGGGGTGCTGCGCGAGGTGGTCGGCGAGCCGGGCGGCCTGGGCGCGCAGCGCGTCGGGGGTCCGGCCGGAGAGGAGGAACGGCAGCGGGGTGCCCGCGGGGACGCCGGCGGCGTCCGCCGGACCGGCGTCGGCGTGCGCGGCCGCGTCCGTGTCCTGATCGGCGGCCGGCGCTTCGATGATGACGTGCGCGTTGGTGCCGCTGACTCCGAAGGAGGAGATGCCCGCGCGGCGGGGGCGGCCCGTCTCGGGCCAGGCGGCGGATTCCGTCAGGAGTTCGACGGCGCCGGCGCTCCAGTCGATGTGCGGGGACGGCTCGCCGATGTGCAGCGACGCGGGCAGGACGCCGTGCCGCATGGCCTGGACCATCTTGATGATGCCGGCGGCGCCCGCCGCGGCCTGGGTGTGGCCGATGTTGGACTTGATGGAGCCCAGGCGCAGCGGCCGGTCCGCGGGCCGGTTCTGGCCGTAGGTGGCGAGCAGGGCCTGGGCCTCGATGGGGTCACCGAGGGTGGTACCGGTGCCGTGCGCCTCGACGGCGTCGACGTCGGCGGTGGTCAGGCCGGCGTGGGCGAGGGCCTCGCGGATGACGCGCTGCTGGGAGGGCCCGTTGGGGGCGGTGAGGCCGTTGCTCGCGCCGTCCTGGTTGACGGCGGTGCCGCGGACGACGGCCAGGACCGGATGGCCGTTGCGGCGGGCGTCGGAGAGCCGCTCGACGAGGATCATGCCGGCGCCCTCGGCCCAGCCGGTGCCGTCGGCGTCGGCGGAGAAGGACTTGCAGCGGCCGTCGGTGGACAGGCCGCGCTGGCGGCTGAAGTCGATGAAGGTGTCCGGGGTGGACATGACGGTGACGCCGCCGGCGAGCGCCATGTCGCACTCGCCGCTGCGCAGGGCCTGCGCGGCGAGGTGCAGGGCGACGAGGGAGGAGGAGCAGGCCGTGTCGATGGTGACGGCCGGGCCCTCCAGGCCGAAGGTGTAGGAGATGCGGCCGGAGGCGACGCTTCCGGCGGTGCCGGTGCCGAGGTAGCCCTCCAGGCCCTCGGGGACGGCCGGGAGCCGGGTCAGGTAGTCGTGGTACATGACACCGGCGAAGACGCCGGTGCGGCTGCCGCGCATCGCGGCGGGGTCGATGCCTGCGCGTTCGAAGGCCTCCCAGGAGGTCTCCAGCAGGAGCCGCTGGTGCGGGTCCATGGCGAGGGCCTCGCGCGGGTTGATGCCGAAGACGTCCGGGTCGAAGTCGGCGGCGTCGTGAAGGAAGCCGCCCTCGCGGGTGTACGAGGTGCCGGCGCGGCCGGGGTCGGAGTCGTAGAGCGCGTCGAGGTTCCAGCCGCGGTCGGTGGGGAACGGCGAGATCGCGTCGGCGGAGCCGGCGACGAGCTGCCACAGCTCCTCGGGGGTGCTGACACCGCCGGGGTAGCGGCAGCTCATGGCGACGATGGCGATGGGCTCGTCGGCGACGGCCCGGGCGGTGGCGGCGGTGGCGGTGGCCGGGGCCTGGGCGGCCTGGTCGCCGAGGAGTTCGGTGCGCAGGAACGCGGCGAGCGCGTTCGGGGTGGGGTAGTCGAAGACGAGGGTGGCGGGCAGCCGGACGCCGGTGGCGGAGCCGAGGCGGTTGCGCAGTTCGACGGCCGTGAGCGAGTCGAAGCCGAGTTCCTTGAAGGCACGGCCGGGGTCGACGGCGTCGGGGCCGGGGAAACCGAGGACGGCGGCGACCTGGACGCGGACGGTGGCCAGCAGCAGCCGGTCGCGTTCGGCGGCGGTCAGCGGCAGCAGCCGCTCGGTGAGGCCGTCGGCGGGGGCCGCGCCCTGGGCGGCGGCGGCGCGGCGCGCGGCGGGCCGGACGAGTCCGCGCAGCAGCGGGGGGACCATGCTCGCGTCGGCCTGGCGCAGGGCGGCCAGGTCGAGGTGCATGGGGACGGCGGTGGCGTCGCCGGTGGCGCGGGCGGTGTCCATGAGGGCGAGGCCCTCGGCGGAGGACAGTGCGGCGACTCCGGCGCGGGAGATCCGCTCCAGGTCGGTGTCGGCGAGGTCGCCGGTCATGCCGCTGCGCTCGGCCCACAGGCCCCAGGCGAGCGCGGTGGCGGGCAGGCCTTCGGCCCGGCGGCGGTGGGCGAGGGCGTCGAGGAAGGTGTTGGCGGCGGCGTAGTTGGCCTGTCCGGCGGCGCCGAGGGTGCCGGCGGCGGCGGAGAACAGGACGAACGCCGCGAGGTCGGCGTCGCGGGTCAGTTCGTGCAGGTGGACGGCAGCGTCGACCTTGGCGGGCAGGACGCGGTCGAGCCGCTCGGGGGTGAGCGCTTCGAGGATGCCGTCGTCGAGGACGCCGGCGGTGTGGACGACGGCGGTCAGCGGGTGCTCGGCCGGTATGCCGTCCAGCAGCGCGGCGAGTGCCTCGCGGTCGGCGGCGTCGCAGGCGGCGAGGGTCACCTCGGCGCCCAGGGCGCGCAGTTGCGCGAGGAGTTCACCGGCTCCGGCGGCGGCCTCGCCGCGGCGGCTGGTCAGCAGCAGGCGGCGGACGCCGTGCTCGGTGACCAGGTGGCGGGCGACGAGCCCGCCGAGGGTGCCGGTGGCGCCGGTGACGAGTGCGGTGCCGTCCGCGTCGAGCGGGCGGGCCTGCTGTCCCTCGGCGGCGGGCAGGGCGGGGACGCGTCCGAGCCGGGGGACGACCGCACGGCCCTCGCGCAGGGCGAGCTGCGCTTCGGCGGTGGCGAGCGCGGCGGGCAGGGCGCGCAGGGATTCCTCGCGGTCGTCCAGGTCGAGCAGGACGAACCGGTCGGGGTGCTCGGACTGCGCCGAGCGCAGCAGGCCCCACAGCGGGGCGTGCGCCAGGTCGGCCACGTCGGATCCGGCGGTGGTGGCGACGGCGCCCTCGGTGACGAACACCAGCCGGGAGCCGTCGAAGCGGGCGTCGGCGAGCCAGGCCCGGGCCAGGTCCAGGGCGTGGTGCAGCGCGTCCCGGACGGCGCCGGACAGCGCGGCGTCGACGGTGGCCCGCGCGGGCCCGGCCACGGCGGGGACGGGGACGACGACGGCCTGCGGTACGGGGCCGCCGGCCTCGATGGCCGCGGCGAGCGCGGCGAGGTCGCCGTACGCGGCGGCGGTGGGCAGCACGGTGGTGAACCGGGGGCCGGCCCCGGCCTCGCCGAGCAGGGCCCACTGGCCGGGGGCGACGGTGGTGGCGGCCGGCAGGGCCAGCGGGCTCCACTCGACGCGGAACAGCGAGTCGTGGAAGGCGGTGCGGGCCGCCCGTACCTGGTCGGGGGTGACGGGGCGCAGCAGCAGGGCTTCGACGGTGGCGACGGGCGCGCCGGACTCGTCGGCGAGGTCGACGCGGACGGTGTCCTGGCCGGCGGGCGCGAGGCGCACGCGCAGGGCGCGGGCGCCGACGGCGCGCAGGCTGACGCCGCTCCAGGAGAACGGCAGTCTGCCGTGCTCGGTGTCCTCCAGCAGGGAGCCCATGCCGACGGCGTGCAGCGCGGCGTCGAGCAGGGCGGGGTGCAGGCCGAACAGGGCGGCCTCGGCGTGCGCCTGCTCGGGCAGGCGGACCTCGGCGAAGACCTCGTCGGCGCGCTGCCAGGCGGCGGTCAGGCCCTGGAATACGGGTCCGTAGGCGAAGCCGGAGGCGGTGAGGTGCTCGTAGAGGCCCTCGACGGGGACGGCGGTGGCGCCCTGCGGCGGCCAGGTGGCGAGGTCGGAGCCGGGGTGCGGGGCGGGGCGCGCGGCGGCGGGGGCGAGGAAGCCGGTGGCGTGCCGGGTCCAGGCGCCTTCGCCCCACGTGTCGTCGGCGGCGTCCTCGGGCCGGGAGTGCAGGGTCAGGGCGCGCCGTCCGTCGGTGTCGGGGGCGCCGACGGCGAGCTGGATCTGGACGCCGCCGTGCGGGGGCAGGGCCAGGGGGGCCTGGAGGGTGAGCTCGTCGAGGAGTTCGCAACCGGTGTGCTCGCCGGCCTGGAGGGCGAGTTCGACGAAGGCGGTGCCGGGCAGCAGCACGGTGTCCATGACCGTGTGGTCGGCGAGCCAGGGGTGGGTGGCCAGGGAGAGCCGGCCGGTGAAGAGGTAGCCGTCGCCGTCGGCCAGGGCGATGGCGGCGCCGAGGAGGGGGTGGTCGGCGGAGCCGATGCCGGCGGCGGTGACGTCGCCGGTCCAGGCGGTGGGCTGTTCGGGCCAGTAGTGGCCCCGCTGGAAGGCGTACGTGGGCAGGTCGACGCGGGTGGCGCCGCGCCCGGCGAAGACGGCGGACCAGTCGGCCCGGACGCCGTGCGCGTGGGCCCGGGCGACGGCGGCGGCGAACGCGGCCGGCTCGGGACGGTCGGCGCGCAGGGCGGGGACGAAGACGGCGTCGTCACGGTCGTCGTCGCCGGCGAGGCAGTCCTGTGCGAGGGCGGTGAGGACCCCGCCCGGGCCGACCTCGACGAAGGTGGTGACGCCGAGCGCGGCCAGGCCGCGCACCCCGTCGTGGAAGCGGACGGCCTCGCGGACGTGGCGGACCCAGTAGTCGGCGGTGCAGATCTCCTCGGCGGTGACGGAGGCGCCCGTGAGGTTGGAGACGATCGGGATGACGGGCGGCGCGTAGGAGACGGCCTCGGCGGCCTCCCGGAACGCGTCGAGCATGCCGTCCATGAGCGGCGAGTGGAAGGCGTGGCTGACGGTGAGCCGCTTGGCGCGGCGGCCGCGGGCGCGCAGGGCGTCGGCGATCTCCTCGGCGGCGTCCGCGTCGCCGGAGACGACCACGGAGCGGGGGCCGTTGACGGCGGCGATGGACACCCGGTCGGTGAGGAGCGGGGTGACCTCGTCCTCGGTGGCCTCGACGGCGATCATCGCGCCGCCGGCGGGCAGGGCCTGCATGAGGCGGCCGCGGGCGGCCACGAGGGCGGCCGCGTCGGGGAGGGTGAGGACGCCGGAGACATGGGCGGCGGCGAGTTCGCCGATGGAGTGCCCGATGAGGAAGTCGGCGGTGACGCCCCACTGTTCGAGCTGGCGGTAGAGGGCGACCTCGATGGCGAACAGGGCGGCCTGGGTGTGGGCGGTGGCGTCGAGGAGCGCCGCCTCGGGGGTGCCCTCGGCGGCGAACAGCACGTCGTACAGGGGGCGTTCGAGGTGCCGGTCGAGTTCGTCGCGGACCGCGTCGAGGGCGCGGGCGAAGCCGGGGTGGGTGGCGTACAGCTCGCGTCCCATGCCGGGGCGCTGGCTGCCCTGGCCGGTGAAGAGGAAGGCGGTGTTGCCGTCGCCGGGGGCGCCGAGGACGGCGGTCGCGGGCTGCTCGCCCGCGGCGAGCGCGTCGAGGTCGGCGAGGAGCTGCTCGCGGTCGGCGGCGAACAGGACGGCGCGGCGGTCGAGGGCGGAGCGGCTGGTGGCGAGGGAGAAACCGAGGTCGGTCAGGGACGCGGGGTCCGCCGCGAGTGCCGGGTGGGCCCGCAGGTGGGCGGCCAGGCGGGCGGCCTGGGCGCGCAGCGCGTCGTCGCCCTGGCCGGAGACCAGCAGCGGCACCGGCCCGGTGGCGCCCTCCGCGGCGGCTTCGGCGTCGTTGCCGCCGCCGCTGCCGGCGGCCGTGGTGCCCGTGCCCTCGGTCTTCGCGTCCGCGTCGGGTGCCTCGGCGGGCGGGGCCTGCTCGATGACGGTGTGGGCGTTGGTGCCGCTGACGCCGAAGGAGGAGATGCCGGCGCGGCGCGGCTGGCCGGTCTCGGGCCACGGCACGGCCCTCGTCAGCAGTTCGACGTCACCGGTGCTCCAGTCGACGGCGCTGGAGGGCTGGTCGATGTGGAGCGACTCGGGCAGCACGCCGTGCCGCATCGCCTCGACCATCTTGATGATGCCCGCGACACCGGCGGCGGCCTGGGTGTGTCCGATGTTCGACTTGATGGAGCCCAGCCACAGCGGCCGGCCCTCGGGCCGGTTCTGGCCGTACGTGGCCAGGATGGCCTGCGCCTCGATGGGGTCGCCGAGGGTGGTGCCGGTGCCGTGCGCCTCGATGACGTCGACCTGCGCCGGGGTGAGCCCGGCGTTGGTCAGCGCCTGGCGGATGACGCGCTGCTGCGAGGGGCCGTTGGGCGCCGTCAGGCCGTTGCTCGCGCCGTCCTGGTTGATCGCGGAGCCGCGGACCACGGCGAGTACGGGGTGCCCGAGGCGGCGGGCGTCGGAGAGCTTCTCGACGAGGAGCATGCCGACGCCCTCGCCCCAGCCGGTGCCGTCGGCGCCGTCGGCGAACGGCTTGCACCGCCCGTCGGGGGCGAGTCCGCGCTGCCGGCTGAACTGCACGAAGGCGCGCGGGCTCGACATGACCGTGACACCGCCCGCCAGTGCGAGGGAGCACTCCCCGCCCCGCAGCGCCTGCACCGCGAGGTGGAGGGCGACGAGCGAGGCCGAGCAGGCGGTGTCGACGGTGACGGCGGGGCCTTCGAGGCCGAAGGTGTAGGAGAGGCGGCCGGAGACGACGCTGGCCGCGTTCCCGGTGAGGAGGTACTGCTCGACGCCCTGGGGGACGCCGTCGCGGAGCAGGTCGGGGTAGTCCTGGCCGTTGGTGCCGATGAACACGCCGGCCTTGCTGCCGCGCAGCGTCGCCGGGTCGATCCCGGCGCGCTCGAAGGTCTCCCAGGACGTTTCGAGCAGCAGGCGCTGCTGCGGGTCCATGCCGAGGGTCTCGCGCGGGCTGATCCCGAAGAACGCGGCGTCGAACTCGCCGACCCCGTCGAGGAAACCTCCCTCGCGGGTGTACGAGGTGCCCCGCCGGTCGGGGTCGGCGTCGTACAGGGACTCGATGTCCCAGCCGCGGTCGGTGGGGAAGTCGGTGATGGCGTCCCGGCCACCCGCGACCAGGTCCCACAGGTCCTCCGGCGACTGGATGCCGCCGGGGAACCTGCAGGCCATGCCGACGATGGCGATCGGCTCCGGCTCCTGGGCCTCGACCTCGCGCAGGCGCTGCCGTGTCTGGTGCAGATCGGCCGTCACCCGCTTCAAGTAGCCGATGATCTTGTCCTGATCCGCTACCTGATCCGCCATTGGAACCTCACCCATGTTCGTCACAAACCCTTGCGCTGCTACTGCCTGCTGTCCGCTGTGCTGCTAGATACCGAGCTCGTTCTCGATGAAGTCGAAGAGCTCGTCGGTCGTGGCTTCCTGGAGCTTCTCGGCCACGGCCCCGCCGCTCGAAGGGGCTTGCGGTTCACCCCATTTCGCGAGGAGGGCCTGCAGGCGCGAGGCGATGCCGGCCCGCGTCTCCCCGTCCGGATCGAGGACGGACAGCGCGGATTCGAGCTTTTCCAGTTCCGCGATGCCGGGGGCTGCCGCGGTGCTGCCGTCCTGGACGATCTCGGCGCGCAGGAACTCGGCCAGGACCGCGGGGGTCGGGTGGTCGAAGACCAGCGTCGCCGGGAGCTTCAGCCCGGTGGCCGCGTTCAGGCGGTTGCGGAGCTCCAGCGCGATCAGGGAGTCGAAGCCGAGCTCCTTGAACGCGCGGCCCGCGCCCACCTCGTCGGTGGTGGGGTGCCCGAGCGCGGTCGCCGCGTGCGAGCGCACCAGTTCCAGTACGGCCAGGGCCTGCTCGGCCTGCGGCATCACCGACAGCCGCCGCCGCAGCGCCTCGGCCGGGGAGTCCTCCCCGGCCGCGCCGGTCGCGTCACCGGCGGCCGCCGCGGCCCGTACGAGCGCACGTACCTCGGGCAGGTCGACGAGGAACGGGCTGGGCCGTACGGCGGTGTAGCCCGGCGTGAACCGCTCCCACTGGATGTCGGCGACGGCGACGGCCGGTTCGCCGTGGTCGAGGGCCTGCTGGAGCGCCCGGATCGCGGCGCGCGGCGCCATGGCCGGCACACCGCCGCGGTCGAGCCGCTCCCCGATGGCGCCGCCCGCGGCGAGCCCGCTGTCACCCCAGCGGCCCCAGGCCACCGAGGTGGCGGGCAGGCCGTCGGCGTGCCGCTGTTCGGCGAGGGCGTCCAGGTAGGAGTTGGCGGCCGAGTAGTTGCCCTGCCCGGCGTCGCCCAGGGTGCCGGCGACTCCGGAGAAGAGCACGAACGCGGACAGGCCGAGGTCGCGGGTCAGCTCGTGGAGGGTGAGCGCCGCGTCCGCCTTGGGGGCGAGCACGGTCGCGAACCGCTCGGGGGTCAGCCCGTCGATGACGCCGTCGTCGAGGACGCCGGCGGTGTGCACGACGGCGGTGAGCGGCTGGTCGGCGGGGACGGAGGCGAGGAGGGCCGCTACCGCGTCCCGGTCGGCCATGTCGCAGGCGGCGAGCGTGACCCGGGCGCCGAGCGCGGTCAGTTCGTCGCGCAGCCCGTCCGCGCCGGGCGCGTCGGCCCCGCGGCGGCTGGTCAGGATCAGGTGCTCGGCGCCGTTCTCGGCGAGCCACCGGGCCACGTGCGCGCCGAGCGCGCCCGTACCGCCGGTCACCAGCGTCGTCCCCGCAGGACGCCACTCGGGCGCGGTCGGCGCGTCGGCGAGCGGGGCGTGCACCAGCCGCCGGCCGAACAGGCCGGAAGCGCGGAGCGCCACCTGGTCCTCGGATCCGTCACCGGCCAGTACGCCCACGAGCCGCCCGAGGGTCCGGTCGTCGGCCTGCGCGGGCAGGTCGAGCAGACCGCCCCAGCGGTCGGGGAACTCCAGTGCGGCGGTGCGGCCGAAGCCCCACAGGAGGGCCTGCGCCGGATCCTGGAGCCGCTCGGAGCGGGAGACGGACACGGCGCCGCGGGTGACGCACCACAGCGGCGCGGACACGTCGGCGTCCCCGAGGGCCTGGACGAGCGCGGCGGTGCCCAGGAGCCCGGGGTGCGTGCGCAGCGCGGCCCCGTCGTCGCCGAGGGCGAGGAGGGACAGCACCCCGGCGGGGGCGGGCGCCCCGTCCGTGGCGGCCTTGAGGGCGTCGGTCAGCGCGTCCCGGGAGGCCGCGTCGGCGGCGACGGTGACGGTACGGACCTCCGCGCCGCGGTCGGCGAGCGTGCGAAGGACAGCGGCGGCCGTGTCACCGGCCGGGCCGGATACCGCCTCGGGCACGACGACCAGCCAGGTGCCGGAGAGCCGGGTGCCGGTGGCTTCGGCGAGGGCCTTCCAGGTGACCCGGTAGCGCCAGCCGTCAACCGTGGACTGCTCGCGGCTCTGCCGCCGCCACGAGGAGAGCGCGGGGAGCAGGGCGGTCAGGGGCTGGTCGCCTTCGATCCGCAGTTCGGCGGTGAGCGCGGCAAGGTCCTCGCGTTCGACGGCGTCCCAGAAGCGGGCGTCCATCACGCTCTCGCCGGTCACTTCACCGACTTCTGCCGGCGCGGCCTCGGGCCAGAACCGCTGCGACTGGAAGGCGTAGGTGGGCAGGTCCACGCGCCGGGCGCCGGTGCCCGCGAAGACGGCGTCCCAGTCGACGGCCACACCACGGACATACGCCTCGCCCAGGGAGATCCAGAACCGCTCCAGACCGCCCTCGTCACGCCGCAGGGAACCGAGTACCGCGGCCTCGCGGCCGGCGTCCTCGACGGTCTCCTGCATACCCACGGTCAGCACCGGGTGCGGACTCGACTCGATCAACACACCGAAGCCCTGCTCGAGGAGGGTACGGGTCGCCCGCTCCAGCTCGACCGTCCGACGCAGGTTGCGGAACCAGTAACCGGCGTCCAGCTCGGTACCGCTGACCCACTCCCCGGTGACCGTGGACAGGAACGGAACCTCCGCCGACCGCGGCACGATCGGGGCGAGAAGGGTCTCGAGCTCCTCACGGAGCAGCTCCACCTGGGCGGAGTGCGAGGCGTAGTCCACGGCGATCCGCCTGGCACGAACCCCGTCCGCCTCACAAGAGGCCAACAGCTCGTCCAGAGCCTGGACCTCGCCCGAAACCACCACGGAAGAGGGGCCGTTGACGGCGGCCACGGAGATCCGCGCCTCACCCCACGGCGCGATCCGCTCCCGGACCTCGGCAGCGGGTAGCGGCACGGAGACCATTCCGCCCAGACCCGCCAGCACCCGGCCGATGGCCTGACTCCGCAGAGCCACCACCCGGGCCGCATCCTCCAGGGACAGGATCCCCGCCACACACGCAGCCGCGATCTCACCCTGCGAATGCCCGATCACCGCACCCGGACGCACACCAGCCGACCGCCACACCTCCGCGAGGGACACCATCACCGCGAACAGCGCCGGCTGCACCACATCCACCCGGTCGAGCGAGGGCGCGCCATCGGCGGCCCGGAGCACATCCACCAACGACCAGTCGGTGAAGGGCTCCAGCGCCTTCGCACACTCATCCACCCGGGCAGCAAACACGGGTGAAGCGTCCAACAGCTCCACCGCCATGCCCACCCATTGCGACCCCTGTCCGGGGAACACGAACGCGGTCTTGCCCCCGATGACCGACCCCTGGACGAGCAGGGGTGCGGTGCCTCCGGCGGCCAGGGCGGCCAGGCCCGCGAGGTGTTCCTCGGGCCCCCGGCCGATCAGTACCGCGCGCCGGTCGTGCGCCGTGCGGGTGGTGGCCAGCGAGTGGCCGACATCGACGCGTCGCAGGTCAGGGCGGGTGGCGAGGTGGTTCAGCAGGCGTTCCGCCTGGCCGCGCAGCGCCTTCTCGGTCTTGGCCGTCAGCGGCCACGGCAGCGGGGTCCGCCGGTCGGAACCGGGGTCCTGCGGGGTCGTCGCGGTCAGTAGGGGGTGGGGGGTCTGCGACGCAGGGGTCCCCGGCTCGTCGGACCCCTGTTCCTCGGGGGCCTGCTCGATGATGGCATGGGCGTTGGTCCCGCTGAACCCGAACGACGACACTCCCGCGCGCCAGGGCCGGCCACCGGTCTCGGGCCAGGCTCGCTGTTCGGTCAGCAGGGCGACCTCGCCCGCGCTCCAGTCCACGTGCGGGGTCGGCTCGGCGATGTGGATGCTCTGGGGCAGCACACCGTGCTGCATGGCCAGCACCATCTTCATCACACCGGCTACGCCGGCGGCCGCCTGGGCGTGGCCGATGTTGGACTTGACGGAGCCGAGCAGCAGCGGCCGGTCCGCCGGCCGGTCCTGGCCGTAGGTGGCCAGCAGTGCCTGTGCCTCGATCGGGTCACCCAGCGACGTGCCCGTGCCGTGCGCCTCCACCACGTCAACCTCGGCCGTCGTCAGACGGGCGTTGGCCAGGGCCTGGCGGATCACGCGCTGCTGGGACGGCCCGTTCGGCGCCGTCAGGCCGTTGCTCGCACCGTCCTGGTTGATCGCCGTACCCCGGACCACGGCCAGCACCGGGTGCCCGTTGCGCCGCGCGTCCGACAGCCGCTCCACGAGCAGCATGCCGACGCCCTCGGCCGGACTGAAGCCGTCCGCGTCGGCGGAGAACGCCTTGCAGCGGCCGTCGGTGGACAGTCCGCGCTGGCGGCTGAACTCGATGAAGGTGCCGGGCGTGGACATGACCGTCACACCGCCGGCCAGGGCCATGGAGCACTCGCCGCCGCGCAGCGCCTGCACCGCGAGGTGCAGGGCGACCAGCGAAGCCGAGCAGGCCGTGTCGACGGTGACCGCCGGGCCCTCCAGGCCGAAGGTGTACGAGAGGCGGCCGGAGACGACACTGCCCGCGCTGCCGGTGGCCAGGTGGCCTTCGAGGCCCTCGGTGGCGGCGCCGCGTACGAGGTGGGAGTAGTCGGAGCCGTTGGTTCCGACGAACACTCCGGACTGGCTGCCGCGGAGGGTCTCCGGGTCGATCCCGGCCCGCTCGAAGACCTCCCACGAGGTCTCCAGCAGCAGCCGCTGCTGGGGGTCCATGGCGAGCGCCTCCCGCGGGGAGATCCCGAAGAACGCCGGGTCGAACGCGGCCGCGTCGGAGAGGAACCCTCCCTCGCGCGTGTACGA
This sequence comes from Streptomyces sp. NC-S4, assembly GCF_054353315.1. Classification (NCBI taxonomy): domain Bacteria; kingdom Bacillati; phylum Actinomycetota; class Actinomycetes; order Kitasatosporales; family Streptomycetaceae; genus Streptomyces; species Streptomyces sp. NC-S4. The sequence continues at coordinate 640,758 of NZ_CM135937.1, forward strand.
GGTGCCCTGCGCGTCGGGGTCGGGGTCGTACAGCGCCTCGACGTCCCAGCCGCGGTCGGCGGGGAACTGCGAGAGGGCGTCACCGCCGGAGGCGAGCAGCTGCCACAGCTCCTCGGGGCTTCGGACACCGCCGGGGAAGCGGCAGCTCATCGCGACGACGGCGATCGGCTCGGCGTCGGCCACGGAGGCGGAAGCCGCCGGTACGAGCGTGGCGGCGGCCGCGCCCTGCCCGGCGAGCTCGGCCCGCAGGTGGCGCGCGAGGACGGTGGGCGTGGGGTAGTCGAAGACGAGGGTGGGCGGCAGCTTGAGGCCGGCGGCGGCGCTCAGGCGGTTGCGCAGCTCGACGGAGGTGAGGGAGTCGAAGCCCAGCTCCTTGAAGGCCCGGCCGGCCTCGACGGCGTCGGGCCCGGCATAGCCGAGGACGGCGGCGACGGCCGTACGGACGAGCTCCAGCAGCAGCCGTTCCTGCTCGGCCTCGGGCTGCCCGGCGAGCTGCCGGGTGAGCACGGCGGCGCTGCCGCTGTCCTCGGACGCGTCGGGACGGGCGTGCTCCATGGCCTGTCGCGCCTCGGGCAGGTCGTGCAGCAGCGGCCGGGCGCGGCCGGAGGTGAAGGCCAGGACGAACCGCTTCCACTCCATGTCCGCGACGGTCAGGGTGGTCTCGTCGCGGTCCAGGGCGTGCCGGAGCGCGCTGACGGCCCGCTCGGGGGCCATCTCGATGACGCCGTGGCGGCGCATCCGGTCACCGACGGCGCCTTCGGCCATGCCTCCGTCGCCCCAGGGGCCCCAGGCGAGGGAGGTGGCGGGCAGCCCGGCAGCACGCCGGTACTCGGCGAAGGCGTCGAGGAACGCGTTGCCCGGCGCGTAGTTGCCCTGGCCGGGGGCACCGAAGGTGGCGGCGAAGGAGGAGAAGAGGACGAACGCCGACAGGTCGAGGTCGCGGGTCAGCTCGTGCAGGTGCAGCGTGGCGTCGACCTTGACCCGGAAGACCCGCTCGACCTGCTCGGGCGTAAGTGCCTCGATGACACCGTCGTCGAGGACGGCGGCGGTGTGCACGACGGCGGTGAGCGGCTGGTCGGCGGGGACGGAGGCGAGGAGGGCCGCTACCGCGTCCCGGTCGGCCATGTCGCAGGCGGCGAGCGTGACCCGGGCGCCGAGCGCGGTCAGTTCGTCGCGCAGCCCGTCCGCGCCGGGCGCGTCGGCCCCGCGGCGGCTGGTCAGGATCAGGTGCTCGGCGCCGTTCTCGGCGAGCCACCGGGCCACGTGCGCGCCGAGCGCGCCCGTACCGCCAGTCACCAGCGTCGTCCCCGCCGGACGCCACTCGCGCACCGCCGGGGTCTCGGCGAGCCCGGCTCGGACGAGACGTCGTACGAACAGGCCCGAGGCGCGCACTGCCACCTGGTCCTCGGCGGCGTCCCCGGCCAGCACGCCGACGAGTCGTCCGAGCGTGCGGGAGTCGGCCTGCGCGGGCAGGTCGACGAGCCCGCCCCAGCGCTCGCCGTGCTCCAGGGCCGTGACGCGGCCGAGTCCCCAGATCGGGGCCTGCGCGGGATCGGCCTGCTGTTCGGAACGGCCCACGGAGACCGCCCCACGGGTGACGCACCAGAGCGGGGCGGCGACGTCGGCGTCACCGAGGGCCTGGACCAGGGAGAGGGTGGCGATGACCCCGGCGGGCGCGGCGGAGCCGATCGGCTCCGCCTCGGCCCCGGCGGGGGTCAGGAGGGACAGCACACCCGAGACGTCGGGGCCGTCGGCGAGCACCTCACGGATCCGCTCGACCAGTTCGGCCCGTGCGTCGTGGGTACGGGGAACCGCGATCGGCCGTACGTCGGCACCGTGTTCGGCGAGCGCGCGCACGACGGCGTCGGCCCCCTCACCGGCCTCGGGGAGCGCGACGAGCCAGGTGCCGGTGAGACGGGTGGCGGCGGGTTCGGGAGCCGGCTTCCAGGTGATCCGGTAGCGCCAGCCGTCGACCGTGGAGCGCTCCTGCCGCCTGCGCCGCCAGGAGGACAGGGCGGGCAGGAGGGCGGTGAGCGTCTCGTCCCCGTCGATGGCCAGCTCGGCGGTGAGGGCAGCCACGTCCTGGCGCTCCACGGCTTCCCAGAAGTGGGCGTCGGCGGCGTCGGACGGGGACATGGCGGGTTCGGCGTCCGGGGCGGTGCCGCTCTCCAGCCAGAAGTGCTCCTGCTGGAAGGCGTAGGTGGGGAGGTCCACGCGCTGAGCGCCAGTGCCCGCGAAGACGGCGTCCCAGTCCACGACCACACCACGGACGTACGCCTCGCCGAGGGACAGCCAGAAACGTTCCAGTCCACCCTCGTTACGGCGCAGGGAACCCAGGATCGCGGCCTCGCGACCCGCGTCCTCGACGGTCTCCTGCATGCCGACCGTCAGCACCGGATGCGGACTCGACTCGACGAACACACCGAAGCCCTGGTCGAGGAGGGTACGGGTCGCCTGCTCCAGCTCGACCGTCTGACGCAGGTTGCGGAACCAATAACCGGCATCCAGCTCGGTACCACTGATCCACTCCCCGGTGACCGTGGACAGGAACGGAACCTCCGCCGCCCGCGGGACGATCGGGGCGAGGAGGGCGTCGAGCTCCTCACGGAGCAGCTCCACCTGCGCGGAGTGCGAGGCGTAGTCCACGGCGATCCGCCTGGCACGAACACCATCCACCTCACAAGAGGCCAGCAGCTCGTCCAGGGCCTGGACCTCACCGGAGACCACGACCGAGGAGGGGCCGTTGACGGCAGCGACGGAGATCCGCTCCTCACCCCACGCCGCTATCCGCTCACGCACCTCAGCGGCAGGCAGCGGGACGGACACCATGCCGCCCAGACCCGCCAGCACCCGGCCGATGGCCTGGCTCCGCAGAGCCACGACACGCGCCGCGTCCTCCAGGGACAGGATCCCGGCCACACACGCAGCCGCGATCTCACCCTGCGAATGCCCGATCACCGCACCCGGACGTACACCCGCCGACCGCCACACCTCGGCGAGGGACACCATCACCGCGAACAGCGCCGGCTGCACCACATCCACCCGGTCGAGGGAAGGCGCACCCTCGACACCGCGCAGAACGTCGGTCAACGACCAGTCGGTGAAGGGCTCCAGCGCCTTCGCACACTCAGCCACCCGGGCGGCGAACACCGGCGAGGACTCCAGCAGCTCAGCTGCCATGCCCAGCCACTGCGAGCCCTGACCCGGGAACACGAACGCCGTCTTGCCACCGACGGCAGCCCCGGTGACCACACCGGCCGCCAGCGAACCCGACGCCACCGCGGCCACACCAGCCGCGTGATCACCGAAGACCACCGCCCGGTGGTCCAGCCCCGCACGTGTAGACGCCAACGACCAGCCCACGTCCAGCGGATCAACGTCCGCCGTGCCCGCCAGCCAGCCCGACAGCCGCTCCGCCTGCCCCCGCAACGCCCCCGCACTCTTGCCCGACAGCACCCACGGCACCACCGGCATCCCCGAACCGGTCTCCGTCTCAGCCGACTCCGGCTCCGGGGCCTGCTCCACGATCACATGTGCGTTCGTCCCGCTGAACCCGAACGACGACACACCCGCACGACGCGGGGCGCCGGTCTGCGGCCAGGGCACGGTCTCGCCGATCAGGGAGACGGCACCCGCCTCCCAGTCCACGTGCGGGGTCGGCTCGTCGAGGTGGAGGGTCTTCGGTACGACGCCGTGGCGCATCGCCTCGACCATCTTGATGATGCTCGCCACACCGGCCGCGGCCTGGGTGTGACCGATGTTGGATTTGATCGAGCCGAGCAGCAGCGGCCGGTCCGCCGGCCGGTCCTGGCCGTAGGTCGCAAGCAGAGCCTGCGCCTCGATCGGGTCACCCAGGGTCGTGCCCGTGCCGTGCGCCTCCACGACGTCCACCTCGGCCGTCGTCAGACGGGCGTTGGTGAGCGCCTGGTGGATGACGCGCTGCTGGGACGGCCCGTTCGGCGCGGTCAGGCCATTGCTCGCACCGTCCTGGTTGATCGCGGAACCGCGGATCACGGCGAGCACCGGGTGCCCGTTGCGCCGCGCGTCCGACAGCCGCTCCACGAGCAGCATGCCGACGCCCTCGCCCCAGCCGGTGCCGTCGGCGGCGGCCGCGAAGGGCTTGCAGCGGCCGTCGGCGGCCAGCCCGCGCTGGCGGCTGAACTCGGTGAAGGTGGCCGGGGTGGCCATCACGGTGACACCGCCGGCGAGGGCCATGGTGCACTCCCCCGCCCGCAGGGCCTGCACGGCCAGGTGCAGGGTGACGAGGGAGGAGGAGCAGGCGGTGTCGACGGTGACGGCGGGGCCTTCGAGGCCGAAGGTGTACGCCACGCGGCCGGAGGCGATGCTGCCGGAGCTGCCGGTGCCGAGGAAGCCCTCGACGCCCTCGGGGACGGAGTCCAGGCGGGCGGTGTAGTCGTGGTACATCACGCCGGCGAAGACGGCGGTCCGACTGCCGCGCAGGGACGTCGGGTCGATGCCGGCCCGCTCGAACGCCTCCCAGGAGGTCTCCAGGAGCAGCCGCTGGTGCGGGTCCATCGCGAGTGCCTCGCGCGGGGAGATGCCGAAGGGAGCGGGGTCGAATCGGGCTGCGTCGTAGAGGAATCCGCCCTCGCTGACGTAGCTGGATCCGGCGCTGTCGGGATCGGCGTCGTAGAGCGACTCCACGTCCCAGCCGCGGTCGACGGGGAACCCGGAGATGGCGTCGTCGCCGTTGGCGACGAGCCGCCACAGGTCCTCGGGGGTGCGGACGCCGCCGGGGTAGCGGCAGCTCATCGCGACGATCGCGATGGGTTCCTGGTTCTGCTCCTCTACCTCGCGCAACCGCCTGCGGGCCTGGCGCAGATCGGCGGTCGCCCGCTTGAGGTAGTCGCGAAGCTTGTCCTCGTTCACCATGTGCGTGGGCTCCATGCCAGAGAGGCGGTCGTACGGGTCTGTCCGTGGGGTGTTCGGGTGGCCGGGCGGGGCGGGGTGCCCCGCCCGGCGTGCTCAGGCGCCGAGTTCGTCGTCGAGCAGGTCGAAGAGCTCGTCGTCGGTCACCGCGTCGAGGTCGTCGTCGGTGTCCTCGTCGGCGCCGGTGTGCCGTCCGGTGTCCTGGCCGGCGTTCCACTTGGCCACGAGGGCCTGGAGGCGCATCGTGATCCGCGAGCGGGTGACGACGTCCGCATCCGTCGCGTCGACCGCGCCCAGCGCGGTCTCCAGCCGGTCGAGTTCGCCGAAGACGGTGGGTCCGTCGGCGTCGAGGGGCAGGGCGGAACGCAGGTATCCGCTGAGCTGCTCCGGGGTCGGGTAGTCGAAGATGAGCGTGGCCGGGAGCCGGAGTCCGGTGGCCGCGCCGAGCCGGTTGCGCAGTTCGACCGCGGTGAGCGAGTCGAAGCCCAGCTCCTTGAACGCGCTGCCCGGTTCGATGGCGGCAGCGCCGTTGTGGCCCAGTACCTGGGCGACGTGGGTGCAGACCGTGTCGAGCAGCACCCGGTCCCTTTCGGCGGGCGGGAGTTGGGCCAGCCGCTCCGCGAGCGTCCCCGGGGCGTCCGCCAGGGCGCCGCCGCTCGTCCTGCGCCGTACGGGCGTACGGAGCAGGCCGCGCAGCAGCGGGGCGACGGTGTCGCCCACCTGGGCCTGGAGGGCGGCCAGGTCGATCCGGGCGGGCACGAGCAGGCTCTCCGCCGGGGCGCCCAGAGCGGCGTCGAAGAGGGCCAGGCCGTCGGCGGCGGACAGCGCGTCCATGCTGCCTCGCCGGAGGCGTCGCCGGTCCTGCTCGTCGAGGGTCGCGGCCATGCCGGCCTCGTCGTCCCACAGGCCCCAGGCGAGCGAGAGGCCCGCCAGGTCCTGTGCGCGTCGGTGCTGGGCGAGCGCGTCGAGGAAGGTGTTGCCCGCGGCGTAGTTGGCCTGACCGGCGTTGCCGAACACGCCGGCCGCCGAGGAGAACAGGACGAACGCCGCCAGGTCGAGGTCCCGGGTCAGCTCGTGCAGGTTCCATGCCGCGTCGGCCTTGGGCCGCAGCACCCGCGCGACCCGCTCGGGGGTGAGCGAGGTGAGCGTGCCGTCGTCGAGCACACCGGCGGTGTGGACGACGGCCGTCAGCGGGTGCTCGGCCGGTACGGAGGCCAGCAGCGCGGCCAGGGCGTCCCGGTCGGCGGCGTCGCAGGCGGCCCAGGTGACCCGGGCATCCAGCGCGGCCAGCTCGTCGGCGAGTTCGCCGGCGCCGGCCGCGGCGGCTCCGCGGCGGCTGGTGAGCAGCAGGTGCCGTACGCCGTGCTCGGTGACGAGGTGACGGGCGAGGAGGCCGCCCAGGGTGCCGGTGGCTCCGGTGATCAGGACGGTGCCGTCGGGGTCGATGGCACGGATGCCGTCCTCCGTCGGCGTCGCGGGCGGTGTGAGGGACGCGCGGGCCAGCCGGGGCACCCGTACGGCACCGTCGCGCAGGGCGAGCTGGGTCTCGTCGGTGGCGAGCGCGGCGGGCAGGGCCCGGTACGAGGGGTCCTCACCGTCGAGGTCGACGAGGACGAACCGGTCCGGGTGCTCGGCCTGCGCGGAACGCACCAGCCCCCACACCGTGGCGTGCGCCAGGTCCGTGACGTCCTCGTCGGGGCCCGCGGCGATGGCGCCGCGGGTGACGACGGCGAGCCGGGCGGCCGCGAAGCGGTCGTCCGCCAGCCACCCCTGGAGGAGCTCCAGGGCGTTCCGGGCCGCGGTGTGTGCCGCCGAGGCCGCGGCCGGCGCCGCGAGGTCGGGCGCCAGGGAGACGAGGACCGTCTCCGGTGCCGGCTCCCCCAGGGCCTCGGCCAGGTCGAAGGACTCGCCCAGCGCGTCGAGGTCCGGGTGGGTCGATGCGGACGGGTCGTCGAGGAGCCCGGCCCGTTCCAGGCCGGCGCCCGTCTTGAGCGGGTCCGCGCCGAGCAGCGCCCAGCCGCTGCCGGATGCCGGCGGCACCTCGGGCAGCGTCAGGGCGGCCCAGTCGATCCGGAAGAGCGCCTGCGCCACGGGTCCGGTACCGGCGGCGGCGATGGCTTCGGCGGCCAGGGGGCGCAGGACGAGCGAGTCGACGGTCAGGACCGGCTGTCCCGTCCCGTCCCACAGGGTCAGCGCCACCGCGTCGCGGCCGGCCGGTGCCATCCGTACGCGCAGCGCTTCGGCGCCGGCGGCGTACAGCCGGACGCCGTCGAAGGAGAAGGGCAGCCGCGCGCCGGGCGGGCCGTCGGGGAAGAACTCCCCGAGTCCGACGGCGTGCAGGGCTGCGTCGAGCAGCGCCGGGTGGAGGCCGTACGGGGCGGCTTCCGCGAGGCGGTCCTCGTCGAGGGCGACCTCGGCGAACACCTCGTCGCCGAGCCGGTAGGCCCGGCGCAGGTTGCGGAAGGCGGGACCGTAGCCGAGCCCGATGGCGTCGAAGCCGGGGTACAGCTCGTCCACGGCGCAGTCGACGGCTCCGGCCGGCGGCCACTCCCCCAGCACCGCCCCGGTGTCGGGGTCGTCGGTGTCGGGGGCGAGGACGCCTTCGGCGTGCCGGGTCCACGGCGCGTCGGGAGCGTTCTGCTCGGGACGGGAGTAGACCTGGAAGGCCCGGCGTCCGTCCGCGTCCGGCTCCGCCACGGCGAGCCTCAGCTGCGTCCCGCCCGTCTCCGTCAGCACCAGGGGCGCTTCGAGGGTGAGGTCGTCCACGTGGCCGCAGCCCGCGTGGTCGCCGGCCCGGACGGCCAGTTCCACCAGTGCGGCACCCGGCAGCAGGGCGGTGCCCGCGACGCGGTGGTCGGCCAGCCAGGGGTGGGTGCGCAGGGAGAGGCGCCCGGTGAAGAGGAAACCGTCCGAGTCGGGCAGGTCGACCGCCGCCCCGAGGAGCGGGTGCGCGGTCGGGCCGAGCCCGGCGGAGGCGACGTCGCCCGTGAGGGTGTGGGCGGGTGCCTCCAGCCAGTAGCGCTGCCGCTGGAAGGCGTAGGTGGGCAGGTCCGCCCTGCGGGCGCCGGTACCTGTGTAGTAGGCGTCCCAGTCGACGGCGATGCCCCGCAGGTGCGTCTGGGCGAGGGCCGCACCGAGGGTGGCTTCCTCGGGGCGGTCCGCGCGTAGGACGGGGACGAAGGCCGCGCCGTCTCGCGTGAGGCACTCCTGAGCGAGTGCGGAGAGGACGCCTTCGGGGCCGAGTTCGACGTACGTCGTCACCCCGGCGTTCTCCAGGGCCCGGATGCCGTCGAGGAAGCGGACGGTCTCGCGGACGTGGCGGACCCAGAAGTCGGGCGCGGCCATCTCGTCGGTGACGAGGGCGCCCGTCAGGTTGGAGACGACCGGGATACGGGGGGCCTCGAAGGACAGCCCTTCCACGACCCGGCGGAAGGCGTCGAGCATGCCGTCCATGTGCGGCGAGTGGAACGCGTGGCTGACCGTCAGGCGCTTGGTCTTGCGGTCGGCGAACGCCTCCGCGACGGCGACCGCCGCGTCCTCGTCACCCGCGATGACCACCGAGCGCGGACCGTTGACCGCCGCAATGCTCACCCGGTCCGTCAGCAGCGGCAGCACCTCGTCCTCCGACGCCTGCACCGCGATCATCACGCCACCGGACGGCAGCGCCTGCATCAGCCGGCCGCGCGCCGCCACCAGCGTGCACGCATCCTCCAGCGAGAGCACCCCGGCGACGTGCGCGGCGGCGATCTCGCCGATGGAGTGACCGGACAGGAAGTCCGGCTTCACACCCCACGATTCGAGGAGCCGGAACAGCGCCACCTCGACCGCGAACAGCGCGGGCTGGGTGTACTCCGTACGGTCCAACTGCGCCGCGTTCTCCCCGAACAGGACTTCCTTCAGGGGCAGTTCGAGGTCCAGCCGCTCGTCCACCGCGTCCAGCGCGGCCGCGAACACCGGGTGGGCCGCGTACAGCTCACGCCCCATGCCCAGGCGCTGGCTGCCCTGCCCGGTGAACAGGAAGGCCAGTTTCCCGGGCGTCGGCGAGCCTTCCAGCAGGCCGGCCGTCCAGTCGCCGTCGGCGAGCGCGGCGAGACCGGCGAGGAAGCCCTCACGGTCCTCCGCGACCACCGCGGCCCGCCGGTCGAGAGCGGTCCTGCTCGTGGCCAGGGCGTAGCCGACGTCCACGGTGGACAGCCCGGGGTGCTCGGCCACGTGCGCGGCCAGGCGCGCGGCCTGCTCGCGCAGGGCCTGCGGGTCCTTCGCCGAGAGGAGCCACGGCAGGCTGCCGGGCACGCGGACCGGCTCGGGCCGTGCCTCGGGCTCTGCCGGCTCGGGGGCCTGCTCGATGACGGCGTGGGCGTTGGTGCCGCTGAAGCCGAAGGAGGAGACGGCGGCCCGGCGCGGACGGCCGGTCTCCGGCCAGTCCGTGGCCGACGCCAGGAGGGTCACGGCTCCCGCCGCCCAGTCGACGTGCGGGGTCGGCTGGTCCACGTACAGGGTCTTGGGCAGGATTCCGTGCCGCATCGCCATGACCATCTTGATGATCCCGGCGACACCTGCGGCGGCCTGCGTGTGGCCCATGTTGGACTTGACGGAGCCGAGGAGCAACGGCCGGTCCGCCGGCCGGTCCTGGCCGTAGGTGGCCAGCAGCGCCTGTGCCTCGATCGGGTCACCCAGCGACGTGCCCGTGCCGTGCGCCTCCACGGCGTCCACCTCGGCGGCGGACAGACCGGCGTTGGAGAGCGCCTGACGGATGACGCGCTGCTGGGACGGCCCGTTGGGCGCCGTCAGGCCGTTGCTCGCACCGTCCTGGTTGATCGCCGTACCCCGGACCACTGCCAGCACCGGGTGCCCGTTGCGCCGCGCGTCCGACAGCCGCTCCACCAGAAGCACACCGGCACCCTCGGACCAGCCCGTGCCGTCGGCGTCGGCGGAGAACGCCTTGCAGCGGCCGTCGGCCGCAAGGCCCCGCTGCCTGCTGAACTCCACGAACGCCGCGGGCGTCGCCATCACGGTCACGCCGCCCGCCAGGGCGAGCGAGCACTCCCCGCTGCGCAGGGCCTGCACCGCGAGGTGCAGGGCCACCAGGGAGGAGGAGCAGGCGGTGTCGACGGTGACCGCCGGGCCTTCCAGACCGAACGTGTACGAGAGGCGGCCGGAGATGACGCTGGCCGCGTTGCCCGTGCCGAGGAAGCCCTCGACACCCTCGGGCAGCGCCGCGAGCCGGGAGGCGTAGTCGTGGTACATGACACCCGCGAACACGCCGGTCCGGCTGCCGCGCAGGGTCCGCGGGTCGATGCCGGCCCGTTCGAAGGCCTCCCAGGAGGTCTCCAGCAGCAGCCGCTGCTGCGGGTCCATCGCGACGGCCTCGCGCGGCGAGATCCCGAAGAACGCCGGGTCGAAGGCGGAGGCGTCGGAGAGGAAACCGCCCTCGCGGGCGTAGCTCGTGCCCTCGCGGCCGGGGTCGGTGTCGAAGAGACCGTCGACGTCCCAGCCGCGGTCGTCGGGGAAGCCGGAGATGACGTCCCGGCCTTCCATGACGAGCCGCCACAGCTCGTCCGGGCTCTCGACGCCTCCGGGGTACCGGCAGCCCAGACCCACGATCGCGATCGGCTCGTCGTCGCGGGCGGCGACGGTGCCCGGTGCGGGCGGCGCGGCGGGTACGGCTCCGAGCAGCTCGGCCCGCAGGTGGTCGGCCAGGACCGTGGAGGTCGGGTAGTCGAAGACGAGGGTGGCGGGCAGGCGCAGCCCGGTGGCGGCGGCGATCAGGTTGCGCAGCTCGACGGCGGTCAGGGAGTCGAATCCCAGCTCGCGGAAGGAGCGGTCGGCCTCGACCGCCTCGGGCCCGGCGTAGCCGAGCACCGCGGCGACCTGGGTGCGTACCAAGTCCAGTACGAGGAGCTGCTGTTCGGCGTCCGTCAGGCCGACGAGGCGTGCCGCCGGTCCGGATGCGTCGAGGGCGGTGGCTCCGGCGGTGGCCCGGCGTGCGGGAGTCCGGACCAGGCCCGACAGCAGCGGCGGGAGCATCCCGCTGCCCGCCTGGGTGCGGAGGGCGGCGAGGTCCAGCTTGACCGGCACCAGGAGCGGCTGCCCGCTGGCGGTGGCGGCATCGAACAGCGCGGTGCCTTCGGCGGCGGTGAGCGCGCTGACGCCACCACGGCCGAGCCGGGACACGTCCTCGGTGTCCAGGCTGCCGCCCATGCCGCCAGCCTCGGCCCACAGGCCCCAGGCGAGGGAGGTGGCCGCCAGGCCCTGGGCCCGACGCTGGGCCGCCAGGGCGTCCAGGAACACGTTCCCGGCCGCGTAGTTGGCCTGACCGGCGCCGCCGAACACACCGGCGGCCGACGAGAACAGCACGAACGCGGACAGGTCCAGATCCCGGGTGAGCTCGTGCAGGTTCCACCCCGCATCGACCTTCGGCCGCAGTACCGCCGACAGACGCTCGGCGGTCAGCGAACCGACCACACCGTCATCCAGGACACCGGCCGTATGCACGACCGCCGTCAACGGGTGCTCCGCGGGAACCGTCTTGAGCGCGGCCGCCAGTGCCTCGCGGTCGGCGACGTCACACGCCGCCCACGACACCTCGGCACCCAAACCCGCAAGCTCCGCCGACAACTCCGGAACCTCACCCCGCCGGCTCACCAGCAGCAGACGCCGCACACCGTGCCCGGTCACCAGGTGACGGGCGAACAGCCCGCCCAGCGAACCACTCGCACCCGTCACCAGCACCGTGCCATCGGCATCCCACTCGGTGGCCGCGTCGGCAGCGCCCGCCGCCCGCGCCAGCCTCGGCACCAGCACCGCACCGCCCCGTACCGCGACCTCGGACTCACCCGAAGCCAGCGCCGCCGACAGCCCCTCGTTCAGATCGGCATCGACGTCGGTGTCGGCATCGAGGTCGACCAGGACGAACCGGCCCGGGTTCTCCGACTGCGCCGAACGCACCAGACCCCACACCGCGGCATGCACCAGGTCGGGCACGCCCTCACCGGGCACGGCTTCCACCGCACCCCGCGTCACGAACACCAGACGCGCGTCCGTGGCAGACCGGTCCTCCGACAGCCGTTCCTGCACCAGCCGCAGCACCCGTGCCGTTTCGGCGTGCACCGCTTCCGGCACCGCGGGGCCGCCGTCCGTGCGCAGGCAGGTGACGACGACATCGGCCCCGTCAGCCGGTGCCGCGGCCGTCCGATCGGCGGGGAGCGCCGTCCAGTCCACCCGGAACACGGAGTCGGTGCGGCCGTCGCGTCGCGCCGCGCCGATCTGCTCGGGCGAAACCGCCCTCAGGGCCAGCGAGTCCACCGAGGCGACCGGCTGACCGGCCGAGTCGGCGAGTTCCAGCGACACCGCGCCGTGTCGGGCCGGGGCCAGGCGGACCCGCGCCGCCGAGGCGCCGGCCGCGTGCAGCCGTACGCCGTTCCACGCGAAGGGCAGTCGGGCGCCTTCGCCGGTGTCGACGTCCGGGCCCGCGGTCAGGGCGCCGTCGAGCGCCAGGGTGTGCAGCGCGGAGTCGAGCAGGGCGGGGTGGAGCCCGAACGCGGCTGCGTCCGCCTGGGCACGTCCGGTCAGGGCGAGTTCGGCGAACAGTCCGCCGTCGTGCCGCCAGGCGGCCCGGAGGCCCTGGAACAGGGGTCCGTAGCGGAGTCCGGAGGCATCGAGCAGCTCGTACGCGTCGTCCACCGGGACGGGGACCGCTCCCGTGGGCGGCCAGACGCTGAGGTCTGCGGTGGTGGCACGGACGTCGCCCACCAGCAGTCCGGAGGCGTGCCGGAGCCACGGTTCGTCGTCGACGTCCGAGTCGGCGTCCGCGTCGGCCGCGCGGGAGTACACGGCTACCGCACGGCGGCCCGCGGCGTCCGGCGCTCCGACCGTGACCTGTACCTGGACGGCGTCGCCCGCGTCCGACAGGACCAGCGGCGCCTGGAGCGTCAGCTCGTCGAGGGCCGGGGCTCCGACCCGTTCGCCCGCGTGCAGGGCCAGCTCGACGAAGGCCGTCCCCGGGACGAGGACGGAACCCATGACGGCGTGGTCCGCCAGCCAGGGGTGGGTGCGCAGCGAGAGCCGGCCCGTGAGGACGCATCCGTCGGCGTCCGCGAGGGACACCGCCGCGCCCAGCAGGGGGTGGCCGGCTGCCGCGAGGCCGAGGCCGGTGGCGTCGCCGGGCAGCGGGGTGCCGGTCTCCGGCCAGAAGCGCTCACGCTGGAACGGATAGGTGGGGAGGTCGACGCGTCGCGCGCCCGTCCCGGCGAACCAGGCGTGCCAGTCGGCTTCGACGCCGCGCACGTGTGCCCGGGCGAAGGCAGTGGCGACGGTCTCCGCTTCGGGGCGGTCCGCACGCAGCGTCGGGGCGAAGTCGGCGCCGGTCGCGTGGGTGGCGCAGTCCTGGGCGAGGGCGGACAGCACGCCCTCCGGGCCGAGTTCGACGTAGGTGGTGACTCCGGCGGCCTCCAGGGCGCGGACGCCGTCGAGGAAGCGGACGGCGTCGCGGACGTGGCGGACCCAGAAGTCGGGCGAGGCCATTTCGTCGGTGACGAGGGCACCGGTCAGGTTGGAGACGACCGGGATTCGGGGGGCCTCGAAGGACAGCCCCTCCACGACCTGGCGGAAGTCGGCCAGCATGCCGTCCATGTGCGGCGAGTGGAACGCGTGGCTCACCGTGAGGCGCTTGGACTTCCGTTCCGGGAAGGCTTCCGCTACGGCGGTCGCCGCGTCCTCGTCACCGGCGACGACCACCGAGCGCGGGCCGTTGACGGCCGCGATGCTCACCCGGTCGGTGAGCAGCGGCAGGACCTCGTCCTCCGACGCCTGGACGGCGATCATGACCCCGCCCTCGGGCAGCGCCTGCATCAGACGGCCGCGGGCCGCCACCAGCGTGCACGCGTCCTCCAGTGAGAGCACCCCTGCGACGTGCGCGGCCGCGATCTCACCGATCGAGTGACCGGACAGGAAGTCCGGCCGCACACCCCAGCTCTCCAGGAGCCGGAACAGCGCCACCTCGACCGCGAACAGCGCGGGCTGGGTGTACTCCGTACGGTCCAGCAGCGCCGCGTCGTCCCCGAACAGGACGTCCTTCAGCGGCAGTTCGAGGTCGAACCGCTCGCACACCGCGTCCAGCGCGGCCGCGAAGGCCGGGAAGGCGTCGTAGAGCTCACGCCCCATCCCGAGCCGCTGGCTCCCCTGCCCGGTGAACAGGAACGCGGTGCGGCCGCCCTTGGCGACCGTGCCCCGGACCAGACCGGGCGCCGTCCGCCCGTCGGCTAGTGCGGCCAGGGCGGTGACGGCCTCGGCGCGGTCCCTGGCCACGATCACCGCGCGGTGGTCGAACCCGGCGCGGGTCGTGGCCAGGGAGTGGGCGAGGTCCGTGAGCGCGAGCTCCGGGCGGGTCTCCAGGTGGGCGCCCAGGGTACGGGCCTGCGCGGACAGGGCGTCCGTGCTGCGGCCCGAAAGGCGCAGCGGGAGCACGTCGGGCGTGGTGACGCCCTCCGCTTCGGCCGGGGCGGCCTCGGCCGGCGGCTGCTCGATGATCGTGTGGGCGTTGGTGCCGCTGATGCCGAACGACGACACACCCGCCCGGCGCGGGCGGCCCGTCTCCGGCCACGGAACCGGCTCCGTCAGCAGGCTGACGGCGCCTTCCGACCAGTCCACGTGGGGCGACGGCTGCTCCGCGTGCAGGGTGCGGGGCAGTACGCCGTGCCGCATCGCGAGCACCATCTTGATGACGCCCGCCACACCGGCCGCGGCCTGGGTGTGTCCGAGGTTGGACTTGATGGAGCCGAGCAGGAGCGGCTGGTCGGCCGGGCGGTCCTGACCGTAGGTGGCCAGCAGGGCCTGTGCCTCGATGGGGTCGCCGAGGGTCGTGCCCGTGCCGTGGGCCTCGACCGCGTCGACCTCGCCGGCCGACAGACCCGCACTCGCGAGGGCGGCGCGGATGACCCGCTGCTGGGAGGGGCCGTTGGGCGCGGTCAGACCGTTGCTCGCACCATCCTGGTTGATCGCCGAACCCCGCACGACGGCCAGCACCGGGTGACCGTTGCGGCGCGCGTCCGACAGCCGCTCCACCAGCAGCATGCCGACACCCTCACCCCACCCCGTACCGTCCGCGTCGGCCGAGAAGGCGCGGCAGCGGCCGTCGGCGGAGAGGCCGCGCTGGCGGCTGAAGCCGACGAACGTGCCCGGGGTGGCCATGACGGTGACACCGCCGGCGAGGGCCAGGTCGCACTCGCGGGTGCGCAGGGCCTGGATCGCCATGTGCAGGGCGACCAGGGAGGAGGAGCACGCGGTGTCGATGGTGACGGCGGGGCCTTCGAGTCCGAAGGTGTACGAGATGCGTCCCGAGGCGATGCTGCCCGTGCTGCCGGAGCCGAGCGAGCCGTCCGCGCCGTCGGCCGAGCGCTCCAGCAGGGCGGCGTAGTCGTGGTACATCACGCCGGCGAAGACGCCGGTGCGGCTGCCGCGCAGCGTGGCCGGGTCGATGCCGGCGCGTTCGAAGGCCTCCCAGGTGGTCTCCAGCAGCAGCCGCTGCTGCGGGTCGGTGCCGACCGCCTCGCGCGGGCTGATCCCGAAGAACGTCGGGTCGAATCCGGCGGCGTCGTGCAGGAAGCCGCCGTGGCGGGTGTAGGAGGTGCCGGGGTGGTCGGGGTCGGGGTGGTAGAGCGACTCGACGTCCCAGCCCCGGTCGGCCGGGAAGCCGGTGATGGCGTCGCCGCCGCTCTCCAGCAGCCGCCACAGCTCCTCCGGGGTGGTCACTCCACCCGGGTAGCGGCAGCTCATCGCCACAATCGCGATCGGGTCGTCGTCGGCGCCGGTGGCGCCGGAGCCGGGCCCGGCGGCCGCGTCCTGGGACGCGGGGCGGTCCCCGCCGAGTTCGGTGGAGAGGTGACGGGCCAGGGTGAGCGAGGTCGGATAGTCGAAGACCAGGGTGGCGGGCAGCCGGCGGCCGACGGCCGCGCCGAGCCGGTTGCGCAGTTCGACGGCCGTGAGGGAGTCGAAGCCCAGCTCGTTGAAGGCGTGTCCGGGTTCGATGGCGTCCGGGGTGCCGTGGCCGAGCACGTCGGCGACGTGGCCGCGGACGAGGTCGAGCAGCAGCCGCTCCCGTCCGGGGGCGTCGAGGCCGAGGAGGCTCCGTTCCAGGGCGGACTGCTGCGTCCCGGCCCGCCCGCCGCCGGTCCCGGTCGCGGCGGTGCGCCGTACGGGGGTGCGGACCAGCCCGCGCAGCAGCGGGGCCACGCCCGCCCCGGCGGGGGGCAGCGTCAGCCGCATCGGCACGAGCAGGGCCTGACCGGCGCGGTCGGAGCCGGCCTCCGGGCCGGCCGCGGCCAGGGCGTCGGCCAGGTCGAGGAGCGCGAGGCCGTCGGCCGCGGTGAGGCCGTGCACGCCGCCGCGCTTCATCCGGTCGAGGTCGGCCCGGTCCAGCGCGCCGGCCATCCCGTCGGCGTCCTCCCACAGGCCCCAGGCCAGGGAGACGGCCGGCAGGCCCCGGGCCCGGCGGTGCTGGGCGAGGGCGTCCAGGAAGGAGTTGGCGGCGGCGTAGTTGCCCTGGCCGGGGGCCCCGAACACACCGGCGGCCGAGGAGAACAGGACGAACGCCGACAGGCCGAGGTCGCGGGTCAGCTCGTGGAGGTGGAGAGCGGCGTCGGCCTTGGGCCGCAGGACGGCGTCGAGGCGTTCGGGCGTGAGCGAGTCGATGACGCCGTCGTCGAGGACACCGGCGGTGTGGACGACCGCGCGCAGCGGACGCGCGGCGGGTATCGCCGCCAGGGCGGCGCCGAGCGCCTCCCGGTCCGCCGCGTCACACGCGGTCCAGGTCACGTCGGCGCCGAGCTCGTTGAGCTCGCGCGTCAGCTCAGCCGCGCCGGGCGCCGTGTCGCCACGTCGGCTCAGCAGCAGCAGGTGGCGTACGCCGCGTTCGGCGACGAGGTGCCGTGCGACGAGCCGGCCGAGGGTGCCGGCGGCCCCGGTGACGAGGACGGTGCCTTCGGGGTCGTACGAGGGGGCCTCGGCCGCGGTGCCGGAGTCGACCCTGGCCAGCCGCGGAGCGTGCGCGGCGCCCTCGCGCAGGGCGAGCTGCGGCTCCTGCGCGGCGAGGACGGCGTCGAGGTCGGCCCCGGACACCTCGGCGGGCGGTACGTCGGTGTCCACGAGGACGAAACGGCCCGGGTGCTCGGACTGCGCGGAGCGCACCAGGCCCCAGACGGCCGCCTGAACGGGGTCGGGTACTCGGTCGCCGGTGCGGACGGCGACCGAGCCCCGGGTCAGGAGGACGAGCCGGCTGTCGGTGAGCCGGTCGTCGGCGAGCCAGCGCCGCAACAGGCGGAGCGTGCCGTGCGTGGCCGTGCGGACGGCCTCGGGGGTGAGTTCCGGCGCGGCGGGCAGGTGTACGAGGACGGTGCCCGGGACGGGCGCCCCGGTGTCGAGGGCCGCATCCAGCGCGTCGGCGGCGGACGGCCCGTCAAGGACCAGCCGCTGCTCGTCGGCCGTGTCCGGGGCGTCGGCCGGGGCGGGGAGCGGCAGCAGGTTCCACTCCACCTGGAACAGGGAGTCGTGGGGGCCGCCCGCCCCGGTGTCGAACTGTCCGGCGGACACGGTGCGCAGCGTGAGCGCGGCGATGTCCGCTACGGGCGCTCCGGCGCCGTCGGCGAGCGCGAGCGACACCGTGTCCGGGCCGGCCTTGGACAGCCGGACGCGCAACGTCGAGGCGCCGACGGCGTGCAGGGACACTCCGGTCCAGGAGAACGGCAGCCGGCCGCGGCCGGTGTCCTCGACGAGTCCGGCGATGCCGATGGTGTGCAGGGCGGCGTCGAGGAGGGCGGGGTGCAGCCCGAACAGGGAGGCGTCGGTGCGCTGTTCGTCCGAGGTGTCGATCTCCACGTAGGCCGCTTCCCCGGTCACCCAGGCGGCGCGGACGCCCTGGAAGGCGGGGCCGTAGTGGAGTCCGGCCTCCGCGAGCCCGGAGTAGAGCTCCTCGACGGGCAGCGGCGTGGCGTCGGCCGGGGGCCAGGTCTCGGGGGCGAAGGACGGCTGCGGGGCGCCGACGGCGAGGACACCGTCGGCGTGCCGGGTCCACGGCCGTTCGGCCGCGTCGTGGTCGGCTGCGGGGGCGTCATCCGACGGCTCGGGGCGGGAGTGCACGCCGAGGGGGCGACGGCCCGTGGCGTCGGGGGCACCGACCCACAGCTGGAGCTGGACGCCGCCGTCCTGGGGCAGGACGAGCGGGGCGTGCAGGGTGAGTTCCTCCAGGAGGTCGCAGCCGACCTGGTCGCCGGCCCGGACGGCCAGCTCCACGAAGGCGCTGCCGGGCAGCACGACCGAGCCCATGACGGTGTGGTCCGCGAGCCAGGCGTGGGTGTCCAGCGAGAGCCGGCCGGTGCAGAGGAAGCCGTCGAGGCCCGCGAGGGCGACGGCGGCGCCGAGCAGTGGATGGCCGGCGGTTCCCAGACCGGCCGCGGAGACGTCTCCAGGGGGGCGTCCGGCGTCGAGCCAGAAGGGCTCGCGCTGGAAGGCGTACGTGGGCAGGTCGACGCGCTCCACGCCGGTCCCGGCGTAGTAGGCGGCCCAGTCGACGGCGGTGCCGCGGACGTGCAGGCGGGCGAGGGCGCCGGTCAGGGTGCCGGTCTCGGGGCGGCCGGAGCGCAGTACGGGTACGAAGACGGCCGTGTCGGCTTCGTCGGCCAGGCAGTCCTGGGCGAGGGCCGAGAGGACGGCGTCGGGGCCGATCTCGACGAAGTGGACGACGTTGCGGGTGGAGAGGGCGCGGACGCCGTCGAGGAAGCGGACGGTCTCGCGGACGTGGCGGACCCAGAAGTCGGGCGCGGCCATCTCGTCGGTGACGAGGGCGCCCGTCAGGTTGGAGACGATCGGAATGCGGGGGGCCTCGAAGGACAGCCCTTCCACGACCTGGCGGAAAGCCTCGAGCATGCCGTCCATGTTCGGCGAGTGGAACGCGTGGCTGACCGTGAGGCGCTTGCTCTTCCGGTCGGGGAACGACTCCGCGACGGCGACCGCCGCGTCCTCGTCACCCGCGATGACCACCGAGCGCGGGCCGTTGACGGCCGCGATGCTCACCCGGTCCGTCAGCAGCGGCAACACCTCGTCCTCCGACGCCTGCACCGCGATCATCACACCACCGGACGGCAGCGCCTGCATCAGCCGGCCGCGCGCCGCCACCAGCGTGCACGCGTCGTCCAGCGAGAGCACCCCGGCGACGTGCGCGGCGGCGATCTCACCGATGGAATGCCCGGACAGGAAGTCCGGCTTCACACCCCACGATTCGAGGAGCCGGTACAGCGCCACCTCGACCGCGAACAGCGCGGGCTGCGCGTACTCGGTCCGGTCCAGCACCGCCGCATCCGTCCCGAACAGGACCTCCTTCAGCGGCAGTTCGAGATCCAGCCGCTCACCCACCGCGTCCAGCGCGGCCGCGAAGGCCGGGAAGGCGTCGTAGAGCTCACGCCCCATGCCCAGGTGCTGGCTGCCCTGCCCGGTGAACAGGAAGGCGACCTTCCCGCCGACCGGGCGGCCGAGGGTGACGCCCGGGGCGGAGCCGTCCGGGTCGAGGGCGGCGAGGGATTCCAGTGCGCGGACGAGACCGGGCCCGTCGGCGGCGCTGAGGACCGCACGGTGCTCGAAGTCGGAGCGCCCGCTCACGAGCGAGTGCGCGACGTCCCCGGCGTGCAGGCCGGGGTGGGCGGTCAGGTGCGCGCGCAGCTTCGCGGCCTGGGCGCGCAGGGCCGCCGGTGACTTGGCGGAGAGGTTCCACAGCGGCGGTACGGGGGCCGCGGCGGCCGGCGGCTCGTCGGCGGCCCGCTCGGGCGCGGGGGCCTGCTCGGGGGCCTGCTCGATGACGGTGTGGGCGTTGGTGCCGCTGATGCCGAACGAGGAGACGCCCGCGCGACGGGGTGCGCCGGTCTCGGGCCACGGTACGGACTCGGTGAGCAGCCGCACGGCGCCCTCCGACCAGTCGACGTTCGGCGTGGGCTCGTCGACGTGCAGGGTCTTGGGCAGGACGCCGTGGCGCATCGCCATGACCATCTTGATGATCCCGGCGACGCCTGCGGCGGCCTGGGTGTGGCCGATGTTGGACTTGACCGAGCCGAGCAGCAACGGCCGGTCGTCCGGGCGGTCCTGCCCGTAGGTGGCCAGCAGTGCCTGTGCCTCGATCGGGTCGCCGAGGGTCGTGCCGGTGCCGTGTGCCTCCACGGCGTCGATCTGGGCGGGCGAGAGCCGGGCCCCGGCGAGCGCCTCGCGGATGACCCGCTGCTGGGAGGGACCGTTGGGCGCGGTCAGGCCGCTGCTGGCGCCGTCCTGGTTGACGGCTGTCCCGCGGATCACGGCGAGGACGGGGTGGCCGTTCTCGCGGGCGACGGAGAGCCGTTCGAGGACGAGCATGCCGGCGCCCTCGCCCCAGCCGGTGCCGTCGGCGGCGGCGGCGAAGGACTTGCAGCGCCCGTCCCCGGCCAGTCCGCGGTGGCGGCTGAACTCGGTGAAGGTGCCGGGCGTCGACATGACGGTGACGCCGCCCGCGAGGGCGAGGGTGCACTCGCCGCTGCGCAGGGCCTGGGCGGCGAGGTGGACGGCGACGAGCGAGGAGGAGCACGCGGTGTCGACGGTGACGGCCGGGCCCTCCAGGCCGAGCGTGTAGGCGATGCGGCCGGAGGCGATGCTGCCGGAGCTGCCGTTGCCGAGGAAGCCCTCGATCTCCTCGGGGACGCTGAACAGCCGGGCGGCGTAGTCGTGGTACATCAGGCCCGCGAAGACGCCGGTGCGGCTGCCGCGCAGCGTGGCCGGGTCGATGCCGGCGCGTTCGAAGGCCTCCCAGGAGGTCTCCAGCAGGAGCCGCTGCTGCGGGTCCATGGCGAGCGCCTCGCGCGGGGAGATCCCGAAGAACGCCGGGTCGAAGTGGTGGGCGTCGTGGAGAAATCCGCCGACCTGCTCGTAGGCCTCGATGCCGCTGTCGGGGTCGGGGTCGAAGAGGACCTCGGCGGGCCATCCCCGGTCGGCGGGGTACGGCGAGACGGCGTCGGCGCCGTCGGCGACGAGCTCCCACAGCCGTTCGGGGGTGTCGATGCCTCCGGGGTAGCGGCAGCTCATCGCGACGACCGCGATCGGCTCCTGGTCCCGCTCCTCCACCTCGCGCAGCTTGCGTCGCGCCTCGCGGAGGTCGGCCGTCGCCCGCTTGAGGTAATCGAGGTACTTCTCCTCGTTCACCATTGTTTACGCCATCCCCGTCGTCGAAGTGGTCAAGGTCGTCTCGGTCGTCCCGGTCATCTCAGGAGAGGCCGAGTTCGTCATCGAGGAGGTCGAAGAGCTCGTCGGCCGTGGCGGCCTGGATGTCCCGCTCTTCGGCGGCGTTGTCCTGTGCACCGTGCGTGTCGTTCCACTTCGCCAGTAGGTCTCGCAGCCGGGCGGTGATGCCCGCGCGTTCGGCGTCGTCGGGGGCGACCGCCGAGAGGATCGATTCGAGCTTGTCGAGCTCCGCGTGGACGGGCTTGCGGGCGGTGTCGTCCCGGCCGAGCTTCTCCCCGATGTACGTGGCGAGCGCCGCGGGTGACGGGTAGTCGAAGATCAGCGTGACGGGCAGCCGCAGCCCGGAGGCGGCGGTGAGCCGGTTGCGCAGGTCGACGGCGGTCAGCGAGTCGAAGCCCAGGTCGAGGAAGCCGCGGGCGGCGTCGACGTCGTCGGCCGTGCCGTGGCCGAGTACGGCGGCCACCTGGGTACGGACCAGGTCCCGCAGCGCCTGGTCGCGTTCGGCGGGCGACAGGCCCGCCAGCCGATCCCGGAGGGTGCCCACCGGTTCGGCGGCGGAGCGGGAGCCGGAGGCGGTCCGGGCCGCGGGGGCGGCGGCCCGGCGCGCGGGGGTGCGTACGAGTCCGCGCAGGAGCGGCGGCAGGGTGCCGTCGGCGGCCTGGGCGCGCAGTACGGCCGGGTCGATCCGCATGGGGACGAGGACGGGGTCGTCCAGGGTCCGGGAGGTGTCGAACAGGGCCAGCCCCTCCTCGGGGGCGAGCGCGCCGACGCCCGAGCGGGCCATCCGGGTCAGGTCGGCCTCGTCGAGGGCGCCCGCCATGCCGTCCGCGGCCGCCCACAGGCCCCAGGCGAGCGAGCTCGCGGCCAGGCCGCGGGCCGCACGGTGCTGGGCGAGGGCGTCGAGGAAGGCGTTCGCCGCGGCGTAGTTGGCCTGACCGGCCGCGCCGAAGCAGCCGGCGACGGAGGAGAAGAGCACGAACGCGGAGAGCTGGTGGCCCTCGGTGAGCTCGTGCAGGTTCCAGGCCGCGTCGACCTTGGGGCGCAGGACGGTGTCGAGGCGTTCGGGCGTGAGGGAGTCGATGATCCCGTCGTCCAGGACGCCGGCCGTGTGGACGACCGCGGTCAGCGGCCGGTCGGCGGGGACCGAGGCCAGTACGGCGGCCAGCGCGTCCCGGTCGGCCGCGTCGCAGGCCGCCCAGGTGACGGCAGCGCCCCGCTCGGTCAGCTCGCGCGTCAGGTCCGCCGCGCCGGGCGCCGCGTCGCCGCGGCGGCTGAGCAGCAGCAGGTTCCGTACGCCGTGGGCGTCGGCGAGGTGGCGGGCGAAGAGCCGCCCGAGGGTGCCTCCGGCGCCGGTGACGAGGACGGTGCCGGCGGTGTCGATCTCCAGCGGGCCGGTCTCGGTGCGGCCGGCCTCGGTGGCGCCGGTCTCCGGGCGGCCGGTCCCGGCGGCGGTCCGGGCGATGCGGCTCAGCCGGAAGGCGTACGCCTCGCCCGCCCGCAGGGCGAGCTGCGGTTCGTCGCCCGCCAGCGCGGCGGCCAGCGCCCCGAGGGAGGCGTCGGAGCCGTCGGTGTCGGCGAGGACGAACCGACCGGGGTTCTCCGACTGCGCCGACCGCACCAGGCCCCACACCGGGGCGTGGGCGAGGTCGGTGACGTGTTCGCCCGGAACGGCGGCCACCGCACCCGAGGTGAGCAGTACCAGCCGGGAGCCGTCGAGGTGTTCCTCGGCCAGCCACTCCTTGACGAGGGCGAGCGCGTGGTGCGCGGCGCCGCGGGCGGCGGGCGCCCGGCCGGCGGGGGCCGCGGCGGACAGCGGGACGACCACCACGTCGGGTGCCGGGGCGCCGGAGGCGAGTGCCCGGCGCAGCGCGGTGAGGCCGGGATGCCGTTCGAGCGGTTCGCCGCCGACGCGGAAGTCGGCGCCCTCCTCGCCCAGTACGGCCCACCGCTGCCCGGCGGGGACGGCGGCGGCGGTGAGGGGCAGCTTGGCCCACTCCACGCCGAACAGGGACTCGTGGTGCGCGGCGCGGTCGCCGCCGAGCTGGGCGGCGGAAACCGGGCGCAGGATCAGGGAGTCGACCGAGGCCACCGGGGCGCCGGTGAAGTCGGCGGCGTCCAGGGCCACGCCGCCGGAGGCTCCGGCGGTGATCCGGACCCGCAGGGCGGCCGCGCCGCTCGCGTGGAGGCGTACGCCGGTCCAGGCGAAGGGCAGTCGGGCGCCTTCGGCGGAGTCGTCGGAGGAGGAGCCGGGCACCCCGAGGCCGATGGCCTGCAGGGCGGCGTCGAGGAGCGCGGGGTGCACGCCGTAGGCGTCGGCGTCGCTCTCGTACGCCTCGTCGAGCGCGACCTCGGCGAAGAGCTCGCCGTCGCGGCGCCAGGCGGCGCGCAGCCCCTGGAACACCGGCCCGTATCCGAGGCCTGCCGCAGCCGCTGCCGGGTAGAAGCCGTCGGTGGGGACGGGTTCGGCGCCGGCCGGCGGCCACTGGGCCAGGTCGAAGGCGCGGGCCGGGGCGGCCGGGGCGAGTACGCCCGTGACGTGGCGCGTCCACGGCTCCCCCGCCGGGGCGTCGGCCGGGCGGGAGTGCAGCGTCAGGGTGCGCCGGCCCTCCTCGTCGGCCGCGTCCACGGCCAGCTGGAGCTGTACGGCGCCCTGGTCGCCGAGGGTGAGCGGGGCCTCGATGGCCAGCTCCTCGACGGTGTCGCAGCCGGTCTCCGCGCCGGCCCGCAGGGCCAGTTCGACGAAGGCGGTGCCGGGCAGCAGGACGGTGTCCATGACCGTGTGGTCGGTCAGCCAGGGGTGGGTGGAGAGGGCGAGGCGGCCGGTGAGGACCACCCCGTCGGAGGCGGGCAGCGGGAGGGTGGCGCCGAGCAGCGGGTGTCCGGCGGTGTCGAGGCCGGCCGCGAGGACGTCCTCGACGGAGACGCCGACGTCGAGCCAGTAGCGCTTGCGCTGGAAGGCGTACGTCGGGAGCTCCACGCGGCGGGCGCCGGTGCCGGCGAAGCAGGCCGTCCAGTCGACGCCGACGCCGTGCGTGTGGGCCTGGGCGAGGGCGGCGGCGAGGGCCTCGGCCTCGGGGCGGCCCTTGCGCAGCACGGGCACGCAGACGGCGGCCGCGGCAGGCTCGGGAGCCTCGGCGGTGTCGGTCAGACAGTCCTGGACGAGCGCCGACAGGGTCCCGTCGGGGCCGAGTTCGACGTAGGTCGTGACTCCGGCGGCCTCCAGGGCGCGAACGCCGTCGAGGAAGCGGACGCCCTCACGGACGTGCCGCACCCAGAACTCCGCCGAGGCCATCTCGTCGGTGACGAGGGCGCCGGTCAGGTTGGAGACGACCGGAATGCGCGGAGCCCCGTACACCAGGCCCTCGGCGACCTTGCGGAAGTCGGCGAGCATGCCGTCCATGTGCGGCGAGTGGAAGGCGTGGCTGACCGTGAGCCGCTTGGTCCTGCGGCCCATGGCCTCGAAGACCTCGGCGACCTCGACGGCCGCGTCCTCGTCACCGGCCACGACGACGGCCTGCGGGCCGTTGACCGCGGCGATGCTCACTGCGCCGGTCAGGAACGGCAGGACCTCGTCCTCCGCCGCCTGGACGGCGATCATCACGCCGCCGGCGGGCAGCTCCTGCATCAGCCGGCCCCGGGCGGCGACCAGTTCGGCCGCGTCCTGGAGGGAGAGCACACCCGCGACGTGGGCGGCGGCGATCTCGCCGATGGAGTGGCCCGACAGGACGTCGGGCCGCACTCCCCACGCGTCCAGCAACCGGAACAGCGCCACTTCGACCGCGAAGAGGGCGGGCTGGGTGTACCCGGTCCGGTCCAGCAGGGCGGCGTCCGATCCGAACATCACGTCCTTCAGCGGAAGTTCGAGGTGCCGGTCGAGTTCGGCGCAGATCTCGTCCAGCGCGGCCGCGAAGACGGGGTACGCGTCGTGGAGTTCGCGTCCCATGCCGAGGCGCTGGCTGCCCTGCCCGGTGAACAGGAACGCCACCTGGCCCTCGCGCGCGGCTCCCCGTACGAGTCCGGCCGCGCTCTCGCCCCGGGCCAGCGCGTCCAGGCCGCGCAGCAGCTCCGCGCGATCGGCCGTGACGAGGGCGGCGCGCTGTTCCAGGGCCGAGCGGGTGGTGGCCAGGGACAGGGCGAGGTCGGCGGGGCGCAGGCCCTCGTCGCCGTGGACACGGGTGTGGAGCCGGCGGGCCTGGGCGCGCAGCGCGCCCTCGCCGCGGGCCGACAGCACCACGGGCACGAACGGCGTACGGGTCTCCTCCGGCTCCGGCGCGGCCCCGGGGGCCGGCTGGGGTGCGGGGTCCGGCTGCGGGGCCTGCTCGATGATGGCGTGCGCGTTCGTCCCGCTGATGCCGAAGGAGGAGACGCCCGCGCGGCGGGGGCGGCCGGTGTCGGGCCAGGCCACCTGGTCGGTGAGGAGGGACACCGCGCCCGCCGTCCAGTCCACGTGCGGGGTCGGCTCGTCGACGTGGAGGGTCTTGGGCAGGACGCCGTGGCGCATCGCCATGACCATCTTGATGACGCCGGCGACACCGGCGGCGGCCTGGGTGTGCCCGAGGTTCGACTTCACCGAGCCGAGCAGCAGCGGCTGTTCGTCGCTGTGCTCGCGGCCGTAGGTGGCCAGCAGCGCCTGCGCCTCGATCGGGTCACCGAGGGTCGTACCGGTGCCGTGTGCCTCGACGGCGTCGACCTCGGCGGCGCTCAGGCGGGCACTGGCGAGGGCCTGGCGGATGACGCGCTGCTGCGAGGGGCCGTTGGGGGCGGTGAGACCGTTGCTGGCGCCGTCCTGGTTGACGGCGGAGCCGCGGACCACCGCGAGGACCTGGTGGCCGTTGCGGCGGGCGTCGGAGAGCCGCTCCAGCAGGAGCATGCCCGCGCCCTCGCCCCAGCCGGTGCCGTCGGCGGCGGCCGCGAAGGACTTGCAGCGGCCGTCGGCGGCGAGCCCGCGCTGGCGGCTGAATTCGATGAAGGTGCCCGGTGTGAACATCACGGTGACACCGCCCGCCAGGGCGAGCGAGCACTCGCCGTTGCGCAGCGCCTGCGCGGCGAGGTGCAGGGCGACCAGCGAGGAGGAGCAGGCCGTGTCGACGGTGACCGCCGGGCCCTCCAGGCCGAACGTGTAGGCGACGCGGCCCGAGACGATGCTGCTGGAGCTGCCCGTGCCGAGGTAGCCCTCGACACCGTCGGGCACGGCGTGCAGGCGCGCCCCGTAGTCGTGGTACATGACGCCCGCGAAGACGCCCGTACGGCTGCCGCGCACCGAGGACGGGGCGATCCCGGCCCGTTCGAATACCTCCCAGGTGGTCTCCAGCAGCAGGCGCTGCTGGGGGTCCATGGCGAGGGCCTCGCGCGGGGAGATCCCGAAGAAGGAGGCGTCGAACTCCGCGGCATCGTGCAGGAAGCCGCCCTCGCGGGCGTACGAGGTGCCCGGGTGCTCGGGGTCGGGGTGATAGAGGGCCTCGGTGTCCCAGCCCCGGTTCTCGGGCAGGCGGGTGACACCGTCCTCGCCGGCGGTCAGGAGCTGCCAGAGGTCCTCGGGGGTGCGGACGTCACCGGGGTAGCGGCAGCTCATGGCGACGATGGCGATGGGCTCGTCGTCGGCCGCCGCGGTGGCCGCTGGCGTCGCGGACCCGGCGGCGAGGGCGCCCGTGGTGTCCTGGTCCGTGTCGTCGATCAGCTCGCTTCGCAGGTGGCGGGCCAGGAGGGTGGGGTCCGGGTAGTCGAAGACGAGGGTGGCGGGCAGGCGCAGGGCGGTGGCCCGGTTCAGCCGGTTGCGGAGCTCCACCGCGGTGAGCGAGTCGAAGCCGAGCTCCTTGAAGGCCCGCCCGGACTCGACGGCGGCGGGGCCGGCGTGTCCGAGTACGGCCGCGACCTGCGTACGGACCAGGTCCAGCAGGGCGCGGTCCTGTTCGGCGGCGGACAGCCCGGCCAGGCGGGCCCGCAGCTCCGGCTCGGAACCGGTGGCCGCCGCGGCCACCGACCGGCGGGCGACGCCCCGTACCAGGCCGCGCAGCAGCGGCGCGAGGGTGCCGACGGCCGCGAGCGGACGCAGCGCGTCGGTGTCCACGCGCATCAGGGCCACGGCGGCGTCGTCGAGGCGGACGGCGGTGTCGAACAGCCCGAGGCCGTCGGCGGCCGTCAGCGGCGGCAGTCCGGCGCGGCGCATGCGGTTGACGTCGGCGGCGTCCAGGGCGCCGGCCATGCCGTCGGCCACGGACCACAGGCCCCAGGCCGGCGCGGACGCCGGGAGGCCCTGGGCGCGGCGGTGCTGCGCGAGGGCGTCCAGGAAGGAGTTGGCGGCGGCGTAGTTGCCCTGGCCGGGGCCGCCGAACATGCCGGAGGTGGAGGAGAACAGCACGAACGCGGAGAGGTCCAGCTCCCGGGTCAGCTCGTGCAGGTTCCAGGCCGCGTCCACCTTGGGCCGCAGCACCGCCGACAGCCGGTCGGGGGTCAGCGAGGTGAGGATCCCGTCGTCGAGGACGCCGGCGGTGTGGACGACCGCGGTGAGCGGGTGGTCGGCGGGGATCTCCGCCAGCAGGGCGGCGAGGGCGTCCCGGTCGGCCACGTCACAGGCCGCCCAGGTGGCGATGGCACCCGACTCGGCGAGTTCCCGGGCGAGTTCGGCCGCGCCCGGCGCGTCGGCGCCGCGCCGGCCCACGAGGAGCAGGCGGCGCACCCCGTACGCGGTGGCCAGGTGCCGGGCGACGAGCCCGCCCAGCGCGCCGGTGGCGCCGGTGATCAGCACCGTGCCGTCGGGGCCGAAGGCCGGGGTGCGGCCGTCGTCCTCCCCGCCGGTCTCGACGCGGGCGAGGCGGGGGACGAGCACGGCGTCCGCGCGCAGCGCGAAACGCTCCTCGTCGGAGGCGAGCGCGGCGCGCAGGGCGCCGTGGCCGCCGTCCGCGGCGGTGTCGGCGTCGACGAGCGCGAACCTGCCGGGGTTCTCCGTCTGCGCGGACCGCATCAGGCCCCAGACGGTGGCGGCGGCCAGGTCGGTCACGTCCTCGTCCGGGGTCGCGGCCACCGCGCCGCGGGTGACGAACACCAGCCGGGCGGCGGCGAACCGGTCGTCCGCGAGCCAGGCCTGGGCGAGGGCGAGCGCGGCGTGCGCGGCGTCGTGCACGGCGGGCGCGGACGGGGCGGCGGGCGCCGGGGCGAGGTGGACGACCACCTCGTCCGGGACGGCCGCTCCGGCGTCGACGGCGGCGGCCAGCGCCGCCAGATCGGCGTAGTGGGCGGCGTAGCGGTCCTGGTCCCGCGGGGCCCCCGCCGCGGCGGCACCGAGCAGGGCGTACCGGACCGTGGCGGCCGCGTCCGGGCCGGCGGGGCCGCCGAGCTCGGTCCACTGCTGGCGGAACACCGACTCGTGGTAGGAGGTGCGCGCGCCGTGCAGCCGGCCGGCGGTCACCGGCCGCAGCCCGAGCGAGCCGACGGCCGCGACGGGGGCGCCGGACGTGTCGGCGATCTCCAGCCGGACGCCCTCGGCTCCGGCCGGGGTGAGGCGGACGCGCAGTGCGCTCGCCCCTCCGGCGTACAGCGACACCCCGGACCAGGCGAAGGGCAGCCGGCCCTGGCCGTCGTCGGCTCCGATGCCGTCGAGTCCGATGGCGTGCAGCGCGGCGTCGAGCAGCGCGGGGTGCAGGCCGAAGCGGCCCGCCTGGTCCTCGGCGCCCTCGGGCAGCGCGACCTCGGCGTACACCGCGCCGTCGAGCTGCCATGCCGTGCGCAGGCCGCGGAAGGTGGGGCCGTAGGCGAAGCCGATCGTGTCGAGTGCCTCGTAGCGGCCGTCGAGCGGCAGCTCCGTGGCTCCGGCCGGCGGCCAGGCCGTCAGGTCGAAGTCGGCGGCGGGACGGGCCTCTTCGGCCAGGACACCGGCGGCGTGCCGCGTCCAGGGTTCCTCGGCCGCCAGGCCCTCGGCGCGGGAGTGCAGGGCGAACGGCCTGCGGCCGGCCTCGTCGGCGGCGCCGACCCAGACGCGCAGCCGCACGCCCCCGCGCTCGGGCAGGACGAGGGGCGCTTCGAGGGTGAGCTCTTCGAGGTGGTCGCAGCCGAGCTGGTCACCGGCGCGGGTCGCGAGCTCCACGAAGGCCGTTCCGGGCAGCAGGACACTGCCGAGGATGGCGTGGTCGGCCAGCCAGGGGTGGGTGGACAGGGCGAGCCGTCCGGCGAACACCATGCCGTCCGACTCGGGCAGGGCGACACCGGCGCTCAGGAGCGGGTGGGCCGTGTCGTCGAGGCCGATCGCCTCGACGTCCCCGAGGTGGAGGGAGGAGATGGCCGGCCAGTAGCGCTGCCGCTGGAAGGGGTAGGTGGGCAGGTCGACGCGCTGGGCGCCGGTGCCGGCGAAGTACGCCGCCCAGTCGGCGGTGACGCCGTGGGCGTGGGCCTGGGCGAGGGCCGTGGTGACGGCCTCGGCCTCGGCGCGGCCCTTGCGGAGGGTGGGGACGAAGACGGCCTCGTCCTCGGTGCAGTCCTGGGCAAGGGCCGACAGGACCCCGTCGGGGCCGAGCTCGACGTACGTCGTGACCCCGGCCGCTTCCAGGGCGCGGACGCCGTCGAGGAATCTGACCGCCTCGCGCACGTGCCGCACCCAGAAGTCCGCCGAGCCCATCTCGTCGGTGACGAGGGCGCCGGTCAGGTTCGAGACGACCGGAATACGGGGGCTCGCGCAGGTCAGGCCCTCCACCACCCGGCGGAAGTCGGCCAGCATGCCGTCCATGTGCGGCGAGTGGAACGCGTGGCTGACGGTCAGGCGCTTGGACTTCCGGTCCGGGAAGGCTTCCGTGACCGCGACCGCCGCGTCCTCGTCACCGGCGACGACCACCGAGCGCGGGCCGTTGACGGCCGCGATGCTCACCCGGTCGGTCAACAGCGGGAGGACCTCGTCCTCCGAGGCTTCGAGTGCGATCATCACGCCACCGCCCGGCAACGCCTGCATCAGCCGGCCACGCGCCGCCACCAGCGTGCAGGCGTCGTCCAGGGAGAGCACCCCGGCGACGTGCGCGGCCGCGATCTCGCCGATCGAGTGCCCGGACAGGAAGTCCGGCTTCACACCCCACGACTCCAGCAGCCGGAACAGCGCCACCTCGACCGCGAACAGCGCCGGCTGGGTGAACCGCGTCTCGTCCAGCAGAGCGGCATCGGATCCGAACAGCACCTCCCGCAGCGGGAGTTCGAGGTCGATCCGGGCACACACCGCATCCAGCGCGTCCGCGAACACCGGGAAGGCGTCGTACAGCTCACGACCCGTCCCGAGCCGCTGGCTGCCCTGGCCGGTGAACAGGAACGCGAGTTTGCCCGCGGCCGGCGAACCGGTCACGAGCCCGGCGGCCGGGTTCCCCTCGGCCAGTGCCTGCAGTCCCGCGAGCAGGGCGGAGCGGTCCGGGGCCACCACGGCGGCGCGGTGCTCGAACGCGGACCGGCCGAGGGCCAGGGAGAGTCCGAGGTCCGCGGGGCGCAGGTCGGGGTGCCGTTCGGCGTGGGCGTGCAGGTGGCGGGCCTGGTCGCGCAGGGCGTCCTGGCTCTTGCCGGAGAGGATCCAGGGCAGCGGGGCGTCCGCCGGGACGAGCGCCGGTGCGGCGGGTTCGGTCTCCGGGGCCTGCTCGATGATGGTGTGGGCGTTGGTGCCGCTGATGCCGAACGAGGAGACGCCCGCACGGCGCGGACGGCCGGTCTCCGGCCACTGCACCGCCTCCGTCAGCAGGGCGACGTCACCCGCCGTCCAGTCGACGTGCGGGGTCGGCTCGTCGACGTGCAGGGTCGGGGGCAGCACGCCGTGCCGCATGGCGAGCACCATCTTCATCACACCGGCGACACCCGCGGCGGCCTGGGTGTGCCCGAGGTTGGACTTGATGGAGCCGAGCAGCAGCGGCCGGCCCTCGGGGCGGTCCTGCCCGTACGTGGCCAGCAGGGCCTGCGCCTCGATCGGGTCGCCGAGCCGGGTACCCGTACCGTGCGCCTCGACCGCGTCCACGTCGGTGGCCGCCAGGCCCGCGCCGGCGAGGGCCTGGCGGATCACCCGCTGCTGCGAGGGCCCGTTCGGGGCGGTGAGGCCGTTGCTGGCACCGTCCTGGTTGACGGCCGACCCGCGGACCAGTGCCAGGACCGGGTGGCCGTTGCGGCGGGCGTCGGAGAGCCGCTCGACGAGCAGCATGCCGAGCCCCTCGCCCCAGCCGGTGCCGTCGGCGGCGGCGGCGAAGGCCTTGATGCGGCCGTCGGCGGCCAGCCCGCGCTGACGGCTGAAGTCGATGAAGGAGGCCGGGGTGGACATGACGGTCACGCCGCCCGCGAGCGCCATCGTGCACTCGCCCTGGCGCAGCGCCTGGATCGCCCAGTGCAGGGCGACCAGCGACGACGAGCACGCCGTGTCGACGGTGACGGCCGGGCCCTCGAGGCCGAGGACGTAGCTGACGCGGCCGGAGACGACGCTCGCCGCGTTGCCGGTGCCGAGGAATCCCTCGCTGCCGTCGGGGGCGGCGAGGATGACGTCGAGGTAGTCCTGCCCGTTGGTGCCGGTGAAGACGCCGATCCGCTCCCCGCGCACGGTGGCGGGGTCGATGCCGGCCCGCTCGAAGGCCTCCCAGGAGGTCTCCAGGAGCAGCCGCTGCTGCGGGTCCATGGCGAGGGCCTCGCGCGGGGAGATCCCGAAGAACCCGGGGTCGAAGCGGGTGGCGTCGGCGAGGAAGCCACCCTCGCGGACGTAGGTGGTGTTCTCGGTGACGGACTCCGGGTCGTACAGCCCGTCGAGGTCCCAGCCGCGGTCCGTCGGGAAGCCGTCGATGGCGTCGCGGCCCGTGACGAGGAGCTGCCACAGCTCCTCCGGGGTGCTCACCCCGCCGGGGAAGCGGCAGCTCATGGCGACGATCGCGATGGGGTCGTCGTCGGTGGCGCCACGGGTGCCCGTATCGGCGCCCGCACCGGTGGCGAGTGTCTGGCCGGTGGCCGGCCGGGCGCCGAGGAGCTCCCCCTGGAGGAAGGCGGCCAGCGAGAGGGAGTTGGGGTAGTCGAAGATCAGGGTCGCGGGCAAGCGCAGCCCGGTCCGGGAGGCGAGGAGGTTGCGGATCTCCACCGCGGTCAGGGAGTCGAAGCCGAGGTCCCTGAAGGCGATGGCCGGGTCCACGGACCCGGGACCGGGGTAGCCGAGTACGGCGGCCACCTGAGTACGGACGAACTCCACGGCGAGCGCGTCGCGTTCGCCGCCCGCTGCCCGGGCGAGCTGCCGGGCGAACGTATCGGCGCTCCCGGCGTCGGGGGCGGGCGCGTCGGCGGCGGCGAGGGCGTGCACGGCCTCGGGGAGGTCGGCGATCAGCGGACACGGCCGTACGGCGGTGAGGCCCGGCGCCAGGCGGTCCCAGTCGATGTCCGCAACGAGCGAGGCGGTCTCGTCCAGGGTGAGCGCCGCGTGCAGGGCCGACAGGGCCAGTTCGGGGGCGAGGCCCGGGAGTCCGGCGAGGCGCAGGCGCTCCGCCACGAGCTCGTCGGTGGCCATGCCCGCCTCGGCCCAGGCGCCCCAGGAGATCACGGTGGCGGGCAGGCCGTCGGCGCGGCGCTGCTCGGCGAGGGCGTCGAGGGAGGCGTTCGCGGCGGCGTAGTTGGCTTGTCCGGCGGCGCCGAAGGCGGCGGCGAGGGAGGAGAAGAGGACGAACGCGTCGAGGTCCAGGTCGCGGGTCAGCTCGTGCAGGACCTGCGCCGCGTGGGCCTTGGGGCGCATGACGTCCGCCAGGCGCCTCGGCGTCTGCGCGTCGAGGACGCCGTCGTCGAGCACGCCGGCGGCGTGGACGACGGTCGTCAGGGGGAAGGCTGCCGGGACGGTGGCGAGGAGCTCGGCCACGGCGTCCCGGTCGGCCACGTCGCAGGCCGCGAGGGTGACCCGGGTGCCCAGTTCGCGCAGTTCGGCGGCGAGTTCCGGCGCGCCGTCGGCGTCGGGGCCGCGCCGGCTCACCAGCAGCAGGTGCTCGGCGCCGCTACGGGCGAGCCAGCGGGCCACGTGCCGGCCGAGCGCACCGGTGCCGCCGGTGACGAGAGCGGTGCCGGAGGTGGACCACTCGGTGTCGGGGGCCTGCTCCTGAGGGGCGCGGGTCAGCCTGCGGACGAACACGCCGGTGGAGCGCACGGCGAGGTGGTCCTCGGTGCCGAGGCCGCCCAGGACGTCGGCGAGCCGGCCCGCTGTGCGCTCGTCGGGGGTCGCGGGCAGGTCGACCAGGCCGCCCCAGCGAGCGGGCAGTTCGAGGGAGGCGGTGCGGCCGAGGCCCCAGAGCGGCGCCTGGGCGAGGCCGGTGAGCTGGTCGGAACGGCCCGTCGACACCGCGCCGCGGGTGGCGGCCCACAGCGGGGCGTCCACGTCCGCGTCGCCCAGTGCCTGGACGAGGGCGAGGGTGGCGGCGAGCCCGGCGGGCAGCGCCGCGTCCTCGGGATGCGGCCGCTCGTCGAAGGCGAGCAGCGACAGCACGCCGGCGGGGGCACCGGCCTCCGCGGCGCCGGTGACGGCCTCGGTGACCCTGCGGGCGAGGGCGGCCCGGTCGTCGGCCGCCGCGTCGACGGTCACGCTGCTCACGGTGACACCGCGCGCGGCCAGGACCTGGGCGGCGGCAACGGTCCACGGGGCGTCGGTGTGCCCCGCGGGCACCACGAGGAGCCAGTGCCCGGCCGGCGGGGCGGGCGCGGTGTCGGTGAGCGGCTTCCAGGTGATGCGGTAGCGCCAGCCGCCCACGGTGTCGCGGTCGCGGTTGCGGCGGTGCCAGGCGGAGAGCGCGGGCAGCACGCCGCTGAGCGGTTCGTCGCCGTCGACGCCGAGGGTCTCGGCGAGGGCGGCCAGGTCCTCGCTGTCGACGACCTCCCAGAACTTGGCGTCGGTGAGGCCGAGTTCGCGGCCGTCGGCGGGCTCGCTCAGGTCGGTGAAGGGGTCGCGGGGCCAGTAGAGGTCGCGCTGGAAGGCGTACGTCGGCAGCTCGGCGCGGCGCGCGCCGGTCCCGGCGAAGCGCGTGGCCCAGTCCGGGGAGAGCCCGCGGACGTGGGCGCCGGCGACGGCGGCGGTCAGGGAGCGCGCTTCGGGACGGCCGGTGCGCAGCGCGGGCAGGAAGGCCGCGGCGCGGGGGCCGGTAGCGGTCTGGCAGTCCTGGCCGAGGGCGGACAGGACGCCGCCCGGGCCGATCTCGACGTAGGCGGTGACCCCGCGGCTCTCCAGCCAGCGGATGCCGTCGAGGAAGCGGACGGCCTCGCGGACGTGGCGGACCCAGAAGTCGGGCGAGGCCATCTCGTCGGTGACGAGGGCACCGGTCAGGTTGGAGACGACCGGGATACGGGGGGCCTCGAAGGTCAGCCCCTCCACGACCTGGCGGAAGGCGTCGAGCATGCCGTCCATGAGCGGCGAGTGGAAGGCGTGGCTGACGGTGAGGCGCTTGGACTTGCGATCGGGGAAGGCCTCCAGGACGGCCGTCGCGGCGTCCTCGTCACCCGCGATGACCACGGACTGGGGGCCGTTGACGGCCGCGATGCCGACGCGCTCGGTCAGCAGCGGCAGGACCTCGTCCTCCGACGCCTGGACGGCGATCATCACGCCACCTGCGGGCAGCGCCTGCATCAGACGACCGCGGGCAGCGACCAGCGTGCAGGCGTCGTCGAGCGAGAGCACCCCGGCGACGTGTGCGGCCGCGATCTCACCGATCGAGTGACCGGACAGGAAGTCCGGCTTCAGGCCCCAGCTCTCGACGAGGCGGAACAACGCCACCTCGACCGCGAACAGCGCCGGCTGGGTGTACTCCGTACGGTCCAGCACGGCCGCGTCGTCCCCGAACAGGACTTTCTTCAGGGGCAGTTCGAGCTGCGCGTCGAAGTTCGCACACACGGCGTCCAGGGCCTGCGCGAATACCGGGTAGGCGTCGTACAGTTCGCGCCCCATGCCGAGGCGCTGGCTGCCCTGTCCCGTGAACAGGAACGCCAGCTTGCCCTCGGTGGCGCTCCCCTCGACCACGTCGGGGGACTGGCGGCCCTCGGCGAGCGCCGCGAGCCCGGCCAGCAGTTCGCCCCGGTCCTGGGCGACGACCGCCGCACGGCGGTCCAGGGCGGCCCGGGTGAGCGCCTGCGCGCAGGCGACGTCCTCGAGACGGAGGCCGGGCCGGGTCGTGAGGTGGGCGTGCAGTGCGGCTGCCTGCGCCCGCAGCGCGGGCTCGGTCTTGCCGGACAGGACGACGGGCAGGACGGGCGGCACGGCAGCCGGCTCGCTCCCGGGGAGGACGCCTTCGGCGGCGTCGGCGTCGGCGTCGGTCTGCCGGTCGTCAGCGGCTCCGGCAGGGGCCTCGGCACCCTCGAGGATGATGTGCGCGTTGGTGCCGCTCATACCGAACGAGGAGACGCCGATCCGGCGCGGCCCGCCGTGCTGCGGCCAGGGGCGCGCCTCGGTGAGCAGCGACACCTCGCCCGCCGACCAGTCGACGTGCGGGGTCGGCTCGCTCACGTGCAGGGTGCGCGGCAGTACGCCGCTGCGCATCGCCATGACGCTCTTGATGACTCCGGCGACGCCGGCGGCGGCCTGCGCGTGGCCGATGTTGGTCTTGAGGGAGCCCAGCCACAGCGGCCGGCCCTCGGGACGGTCCTGGCCGTAGGTGGCGATGATGGCCTGCGCCTCGATGGGGTCTCCGAGGCCGGTTCCGGTGCCGTGCGCCTCGACGGCGTCCACGTCGGCGGGCGTGAGCCGGGCGTTGGAGAGCGCCTGGAGGATGACGCGCTGCTGCGAGGGGCCGTTGGGCGCGGTCAGACCGTTGCTGGCGCCGTCCTGGTTGACGGCCGAGCCGCGGATCACGGCCAGCACGTGGTGGCCCTTGCGGCGGGCGTCGGAGAGCCGCTCCACGAGGAGGACGCCGACGCCTTCGGCGAGGCTGAAGCCGTCGGCGTCCGGCGAGAACGCCTTGCAGCGGCCGTCGGTGGCCAGACCGCGTTGCTTGCTGTAGTCGATGAACGTGCCGGGCGCGGACATCAGGGTGGCGCCGCCGGCGAGGGCGAGCGAGCACTCTCCGTTGCGCAGCGCCTGCACCGCGAGGTGCAGGGCGACGAGCGAGGAGGAGCAGGCGGTGTCGACGGTGACGGCCGGGCCTTCGAGGCCGAAGGTGTACGAGAGCCGGCCGGAGGCGACGCTCGCCGCGTTGCCGGTTCCCAGGTAGCCCTCGACGTTCTCGGAGGAGCTCAGCAGGGCCGTCAGGTAGTCGTGGTTGCTCGTGCCGACGAACACGCCGACCTGCTTGCCGCGCATCGAGGTCGGGTCGATGCCCGCGCGCTCGAAGGCCTCCCACGAGGTTTCCAGGAGGAGCCGCTGCTGCGGGTCCATGGCGAGGGCCTCGCGCGGGGAGATCCCGAAGAGCGACGGGTCGAACCGGGCGAAGTCCTGGACGAAGCCGCCCTGGTTGGCGTAACTGGTGCCCGGGTGCTCGGGGTCCGGGTGGTAGACGGTCTCCATGTCCCAGCCGCGCTCGACCGGGAAGCCGGTGATGGCGTCGACGCCGTCGACGACCAGCTGCCACAGCTCCTCCGGCGAGGTCGCGCCTCCGGGATAGCGGCAGCCCATGCCGACGATGGCGATGGGGTCCTGGTTCCGGGCCTCGATCTCGCGCAGCCGCTGACGCGTCTGCTGCAGATCCGCTGTCGCCAGCTTCAGGTAGTCCCGCAGCGTCTCTTCATTCGCCATTTAACGCAACCACCCATTTGCAGCAGACGGCATCAGAAAACTGAGTGCAGAGCCGAGAATGACATCGGAAATGCGGCCGCTCCACTTTGCCGATGGAAGCGACTGCTCGGTGGCAGGCTATTTCCGCTTCAATCTCCCCTACAACCCCTAACTGCCCCCTACGCACCCCTGGGTGGAGGAGTGCGTAGGGGGCAGTCGACCCCCGGTCAATTAATCAGGGGGCGGGCCATCTTCACCAATATTCAGCAAGCCGTCAATAACGTCCGAGGCCCTCATTGATGAACGCGAAAAGCTCCTCGTCGCTGGCGTCCTGGAGCTGCTCCGCATCGTCGCGGGCGGCGTCCGGTGCGCCGGCCGCGCCGTCGGGGCCCAGGCCGGTCGCGGGGCCGTCCGCGGCGGTCGTGCCGGAGTGCCGCCCGGCCGGGTCGTCACTGTCGTTCCACCTGGCCAGCATCGACTGGAGCCGCATCGTCACCCGGGCCCGTACGACGTTGTCGGCGGTGCCGCGTTCGAGTACGGCCTCCAGCTTGTCGAGCTCCTCCAGCAGCGGGGCCCCTCCCGCCACGGCGTCGGGCACGATCCCGGCGCGCAGGAACGCGGCGACGGCGGCGGGGGTGGGGTGGTCGAAGACCAGGCTGGCCGGCAGCTTCAGGCCGCTCACCGCGCCCAGGCGGTTGCGCAGCTCGACGGAGGTGAGGGAGTCGAAGCCCAGCTCCTTGAAGGCCCGGCCGGCCTCGACGGCCGTGAGGTCGGCGTGTCCGAGGACGGCGGCCACGGCCGTACGGACCAGGTCGAGCAGCAGGCGCTCCTGCTCGACGTCGGGCAGCCCGGCGAGCTGCGCGCTGAGCGGCACTCCCCCGGCCAGGTCCTCGGCGGACTCCCGTTCCGCGCTCTCGACGACCCGCCGGGCCTCGGGGAGCTCCAGGAGCAGCGGCCGCGGCCGGTCGGCGGTGAAGGCGAGCGTGAACCGCTTCCAGTCCATGTCGACCAGGGTCAGCGTGGTCTCGTCGCGGTCCAGGGCGTGCCGGAGCGACGCCAGCGTCCGCTCGGGCGCCATCGCGATGATGCCGTGGCGGCGCATCCGGTCGCCCGCCGCGCTGTCGTCCCCGGCCGCGCTGCCCCAGGGGCCCCAGGCGAGGGAGGTGGCGGGCAGCCCGGCGGCGCGCCGGTACTCGGCGAAGGCGTCGAGGAACGCGTTGCCGGGTGCCTGGTTGCCCTGGCCGGGGGCGCCGAAGGTGGCGGCGAAGGAGGAGAAGAGGACGAACGCGGACAGGTCGAGGTCGCGGGTCAGCTCGTGCAGATGCCGCGTCGCGTCCACCTTGACCCGCAGGACGGCGGCCACCCGCTCGGGCGTGAGCGTCTCGATGATGCCGTCGTCGACGACCGCCGCGGCGTGGATCACCGCGGTGAGCGGCTGGTCGGCGGGGACGGAGGCGAGGAGGCCGGCGAGGGCTTCGCGGTCGCCGACGTCGCAGGCGGCGAGCGTGACCCGGGCGCCGAGGGCCGTCAGTTCGTCGCGCAGCCCGTCCGCGCCGGGCGCGTCGGCCCCGCGGCGGCTGGTCAGGATCAGGTGCTCGGCACCGTTCTCGGCCAGCCAGCGCGCCACCTGCGCGCCGACGACGCCCGTACCGCCGGTGACCAGCGTCGTCCCGGCCGGACGCCACTCGCGCACCGCCGGGGTCTCCGCCAGCCGGGCCCGCACGAGACGTCGTACGAACAGGCCCGAGGCCCGCACTGCCACCTGGTCCTCGGCGGCGTCCCCGGCGAGGACCCCGGCCAGCCGGTCGAGGATCCGGTCGTCCACGGCGTGTTCGGTGCCGGGCAGATCGATCAGGCCGCCCCAACGGCCCCCCTGCTCCATGGAGGCGACGCGGCCGAGGCCCCAGATGAGCGCCTGGTCCGGGTCCGCGATCCGGTCGGTCCGCCCGGCGGCGACCGCGCCCCGGGTGACGCACCACAGCGGCGCGGCCACCTCGGCGTCACCGAGTGCCTGGGAGAGCGCGAGCCCGGCGGCAAAGGCCCCGTCGTCGCCGAGGGCGAGGAGGGACAGCACCCCGGCGGGGGCGGGCGCCCCGTCCGTGGCGGCCTTCAGGGCGTCGGTCAGCGCGTCCCGGGAGGCCGCGTCGGCGGCGGCGGTGACGGTACGGACCTCCGCGCCGCGCTCGGCGAGCGTACGAAGGACAGCGGCGGCCGTGTCACCTGCCCCGGCCCCGGCCTCGGGCACGACCACGAGCCAGGACCCCGAGAGCCGGGGCTTGGCCGCGGCATCGGTCTGCGGCTTCCAGGTGACCCGGTAGCGCCAGCCGTCGACCGTGGACTGCTCACGGCTCTGCCGCCGCCACGAGGACAGGCCGGGCAGGACCGTGCCCAGCGAATGGATGGCGTCGGGGGTGTCAAAAGCCAGGGCCTCGGCCAGCGCCGTGACGTCCTCGCGTTCGACGGCGTCCCAGAAGCGGGCGTCCATCACGCTCTCGCCGGTCACTTCACCGACTTCTGCCGGCGCGGCCTCGGGCCAGAACCGCTGCGACTGGAAGGCGTAGGTGGGCAGGTCCACGCGCCGGGCGCCGGTGCCCGCGAAGACGGCGTCCCAGTCGACGGTCACGCCACGGACGTACGCCTCGCCCAGGGAGATCCAGAACCGCTCCAGACCGCCCTCGTCACGGCGCAGGGAACCCAGGACAGCGGCCTCGCGACCCGCGTCCTCGACGGTCTCCTGCATACCCACGGTCAGCACCGGATGCGGACTCGACTCGATAAACACACCGAAGCCCTGGTCGAGGAGGCTGCGAGTCGCCCGCTCCAGCTCGACCGTCTGACGCAGGTTGCGGAACCAGTAACCGGCGTCCAGCTCGGTGCCGTTGACCCACTCCCCCGTCACGGTCGACAGGAACGGAACCTCCGCCGCCCGCGGCACGATCGGGGCGAGAAGGGTGTCGAGCTCCTCGCGGAGGAGTTCTACCTGGGCGGAGTGCGAGGCGTAGTCCACGGCGATCCGCTTGGCACGGACCCCATCCGCCTCGCACGCGGCGAGCAGCTCGTCCAAGGCCTGGGCCTCACCGGAGACCACCACGGAGGAGGGGCCGTTGACGGCGGCCACGGAGATCCGCTCCTCACCCCACGGCGCGATCCGCTCCCGGACCTCGGCAGCGGGCAGCGGGACGGAGACCATGCCGCCCAGACCCGCCAGCACCCGGCCGAT
The DNA here is from genome assembly GCF_054353315.1 of Streptomyces sp. NC-S4. Lineage (NCBI taxonomy): Bacteria > Bacillati > Actinomycetota > Actinomycetes > Kitasatosporales > Streptomycetaceae > Streptomyces > Streptomyces sp. NC-S4. The sequence continues at coordinate 680,765 of NZ_CM135937.1, forward strand.
CGCCTGACTCCGCAGAGCCACCACCCGGGCCGCATCCTCCAGGGACAGGATCCCCGCCACACACGCAGCCGCGATCTCACCCTGCGAATGCCCGATCACCGCACCCGGACGCACACCAGCCGACCGCCACACCTCCGCGAGGGACACCATCACCGCGAACAGCGCCGGCTGCACCACATCCACCCGGTCAAGGGAAGGCGCGCCATCGGCGGCCCGGAGCACATCCACCAACGACCAGTCGGTGAAGGGCTCCAGCGCCTTCGCACACTCCCCCACCCGGGCAGCGAACACCGGCGAGGACTCCAGCAGCCCCGCTGCCATGCCCAGCCACTGCGAGCCCTGACCCGGGAACACGAGCGCCGCCTTCCCACCGACGGCAGCCCCGGTGACCACACCGGCCGCCAGCGCACCCGAGGCCACCGCGGCCACACCGGCCGCGTGATCGCCGAAGACGACCGCCCGGTGATCCAGCCCCGCACGCGTCGACGCCAACGACCAGCCCACGTCCACCGGATCAATGTCCGGCGTCTCCGCCAGCCAGCCCGACAGCCGCTCCGCCTGCCCCCGCAACGCCCCCGCACTCTTGCCCGACAGCACCCACGGCACCACCGGCATACCAGAGCGTGCAACCGGCTCAGCCGCCTCCGCATCCGCCTCGGGGGCCTGCTCGACGATCACGTGCGCGTTCGTCCCGCTGAACCCGAACGACGACACACCCGCACGACGCGGGTGCGTCGTCTCGGGCCATGCCGTCTGCTCCGTGAGCAGCGCGACCGTGCCGGACTCCCAGTCCACGTGGGGCGACGGCTCGTCGATGTGAAGGCTCTGCGGGAGCACACCGTGCCGCATGGCCAGCACCATCTTGATCACACCGGCCACGCCAGCCGCGGCCTGCGTGTGCCCGATGTTCGACTTCACCGACCCCAGCAGCAGCGGCTGCTCGGCCGGGCGGCCCTGCCCGTAGGTGGCCAGCAGCGCCTGCGCCTCGATCGGGTCACCCAGCGACGTGCCCGTGCCGTGGGCCTCCACCACGTCCACCTGATCGGCGGACAGCCGGGCGTTGGCCAGGGCCTGGCGGATCACGCGCTGCTGGGACGGGCCGTTCGGCGCCGTCAGGCCGTTGCTCGCACCGTCCTGGTTGATCGCCGTACCCCGGACCACGGCCAGCACCGGACGCCCGTTCCTGCGCGCGTCGGAGAGCCGCTCCAGGAGCAGGACGCCCACGCCCTCCGCCGGACCGAAGCCGTCGGCTCCCGCCGCGAACGCCTTGCAGCGGCCGTCCGTGGACAGTCCGCGCTGCTTGCTGAACTCCACGAAGAGCCCAGGGGTGGACATCACGTGTACGCCGCCCGCGACGGCCAGCGAGCATTCCCCGGCCCGCAGCGCCTGCACCGCCAGGTGGAGGGCGACGAGCGAGGCCGAGCAGGCGGTGTCGACGGTGACGGCGGGGCCTTCGAGGCCGAAGGTGTAGGAGAGCCGCCCGGACAGCACGCTGGAGGCGTTGCCGGTGCCGAGGTGGCCCGCGTAGTCCTCCGCCGCCTCCAGGAGCGGGGTGAGGTAGTCCGAGCCGTTCATACCGACGAACACGCCGCACTGGCTGCCGCGCAGCAGGTTCGGGTCGATGCCGGCCCGCTCGAACGCCTCCCAGGAGGTCTCCAGGAGCAGCCGCTGCTGCGGGTCCATCGCCATGGCCTCTCGCGGGGAGATCCCGAAGAAGTGGGCGTCGAACGCGGAGGCGGCGCTGAGGAACCCGCCCTCGCGAGTGGTCGAGGTGCCCGGGTCGTCGGGGTCTTCGGAGAAAAGGTGGTCCAGGTCCCAGCCGCGGTCCGTGGGGAATTCGGTGAGGGCGTCGCCGCCGGTGGCCAGCAGGTCCCACAGTTCCTCGGGCGAGCTCACGCCGCCGGGGAACCGGCAACTCATGGCCGTGATGGCGATGGGCTCGTGTGCCTGGCTCTCGATGTCCCGAAGACGTCCGTACGCCTCATCGAGATCCATCGTGACCTTCTTGAGGTATTCGCGGAGCTTTGCTTCGTTCGCCACTGGCGCTTCACCTATTCGCGTGATCGAGACCGTGGAGGACTCAAGAGAATTCAGGGGAGTTCAGAGGAGTTCAGGGGAGTTCAGAGGAACCCGAGGATATTTGAGGAAATTCGGGAAGCCGGTGGCCGTACCGCCGGAACAGGGGTTCCGGCGGTACGGCCTGGGGGTGGCTGGGGTTCAGCCCTGGCCGAACTTCTTGTCGATGAGGGCGAACAGTTCGTCGTCGCTCGCGTCCTCGATCGCGTCGGCCGCGCTGTCGCCGTCCGTCCGGCGGGCGTCGTTCCACTGCGCCAGCAGGGTCTGCAGGCGCACCGCGACGCGTGCGTGGGCCGCGTCGTCGCCGGCCGCGTCGGACAGTTCCGTCGGGTCGAGCGAGGCGAAGGTGCTCTCCAGGCGGTCGAGTTCCTCCAGTACGGAGAGCTTGCGCCCGCCCGTGTCCTCGGGTGCGACCTCGCTCAGCAGCTGCCGGGCGAGGGCGGCCGGGTTCGGGTAGTCGTAGACGAGGGTGGCCGGCAGCCGGAGCCCGGCGGCCGCGCCGAGCCGGTTGCGCAGTTCGACCGCGGTCAGCGAGTCGAAGCCCAGCTCCTTGAACGCCTGCTCCTCGCCGACGTGTTCCGCCGACTTGTACCCGAGGACGGCGGCCACCTGGCCCCGCACCAGGTTCAGTACGGTCCGCTCCCGTTCGGCGGCCGACAGCTCGGCCAGCCGCTGCGCCAGTGTCGGCTCGCCCGCCCCGGTGGCCGCGGTGGCCTCCCCGGCACGGTGCGCGCCGGGTGCCGTGGCCGCCGCCCGCCGCTGCCGTACCGGGGTCCGGACCAGACCTCGGAACATCGGCAGGATCCCGCCGTCCGCGGCCCGGGCCCGCAGGGTCGGCAGGTCGATCCCGACCGGCAGCAGGACCGGCTCGTCGTCCGCCGCGAGGGCCCGGTCGAAGAGTGCCAGGCCCTCCCGCGCCGACAGCGGTGCGACACCGCCGCGTGCGGCGCGTGCCCGCTCCGCCTCGGTGAGGCGACCCGCCATGCCGCGTTCCTCGGCCCACATGCCCCACACCAGGGACAGCGCGGTGAGACCGTGGGCCCGCCGGTGCCGGGCGAGGGCGTCGAGGAAGACGTTCGCCGCCGCGTAGTTGGCCTGACCCGCGCCGCCGAGGGTGCCGGCGGCGGCGGAGAAGAGGACGAACGCCGACAGGTCGAGGTGCCGCGTCAGCTCGTGCAGGTGGAGCGCCCCGTCGACCTTGGGCCGCAGGACCCGGTCCACCCTCTCGGGGGTGAGCAGGTCCACCACGCCGTCGTCCAGGACGGCCGCGGTGTGCACGACCGCCGTCAGCGGACGCTCGGCCGGTACGGAGTCCAGCAGCGCGGCCAGCGCGTCCCGGTCGGCTACGTCGCACGCCGCCCACGTGACCTCGGCACCCAGCGCGCCGAGCTGCTCGGTGAGTTCGGCGGCGGTGTCGGTGTCGGCGCCCCTGCGGCCCGTGAGCAGCAGGTGCCGTACCCCGTGTTCGGCGACCAGGTGGCGGGCGAGGAGCCCGGCGAGTCCACCGCCGGCCCCGGTGACCAGAACGGTGCCGCGCGTGTCGATGCGGGACACCGCGTCGCCGTCGGCCGGCGACTGGGCGCCGACCCGGGCGAGACGGGGTGCGTACAGCGCTCCGCCCCGTACGGCCAGTTCGGGTTCGTCGGACGCGAGGGCGCCCGCGAGGGCCCGGCCGGAGACGTCCGCGTCATCGAGGTCGACGAGGACGAACCGGTCGGGGTGCTCGGTCTGCGCGGCGCGCAGCAGGCCCCACACCGGGGTGTGGGCGAGGTCGCCGGCCTCGGCGTCGGTGTGGGCGGCCACGGCGCCCCTGGTGACGACGGCCAGCCGCGCGCCTGCGAACCGGCCGTTGTCCAGCCAGCCCTGCACGGCCGCGAGCGCCCGGTGCGTCACGTCGCGTACTTCCTGCGCGAGGAGGGCGCCGGCCTGCTCGGCCGTGCTGCCGGTGGCCGTCATGAACGGCAGGACCACGGTGTCGGGCGCCGGCTGCCGCCCGGCCGTGACGGCCTCGTCGAGTGCGGCGAGGTCCTCGTACGTCGCGACGGGGACGCCCGCGCCCCCGAGGGCAGCGGCGAGGAGCGACTGGCCGACGGCGTCGCCACCGTCGGCGTCGCCGATGACCACCAGGGTCGCGGCGGCCGGCCGGGCCGGCACCGGCGTACGCATCCAGTCGAGCCGGAACAGTGCGTCGTGCGCGCCTCGCGGGGCCACCGTGAACCGCTCGACGTCGATGTCCCGGGTCACCAGGGCTTCGACCGACGCGACGGGCGCACCCTGCTCGTCGGCCAGCTCGACGGACACGGTGTCCGTGCCGTCGGGGGTGATCCGCAGGCGCAGCGTGTCCGCGCCGGCCGCGTGCAGCCGTACTCCGTGCCAGGCCAGCGGCTCGCGACCGGCGGCGCCCACCGCCGCCAGCGCCTGCACGGCGGTGTCGAGCAGCGCCGGGTGAAGGGCGAACCCGCCCGCCGGGGGCTGCGGTTCGCCGGACAGCCGTGCCTGCGCGAAGACCTCCTCGCCCCGCGCCCAGACCCGGGTCAGGGTCCGCAGAGCGGGCCCGTGGTGGAGCCCGGCCGCCGTGAGCCGGTCGTAGAGCGCCTCGGCGGAGACCTCCTCGGCGCCGGTGGGCGGCCACGGCCCGGTGGCGGCGGTGTCGGCCGTTTCACCGGTCGCCGTGAGGAAACCGGTGGCGTTCCGGGACCAGGCTGCGCTGTCCGGGCCGTCGCCGGCGGCCGCCTCCGGGCGGCTGTGCACCTGTACGGAGCGGCGTCCGTCGTCGTCCGCGCCGCCCACGGTGAGCCGGAGCTGTACGGCCCCGTCCTCGGGGAGCACGAGCGGCGCCTCCAGGGCCAGCTCCCGCACCTGCCCGCATCCGGCCTCGCCTCCGGCCCGCAGGGCCAGTTCGACGAAGGCCGCGCCGGGCACGACGACCGAGTCGGCCACGACGTGATCGGCCAGCCACGGGTGCGTACGGCGGGAGAGCCGGCCGGTGAAGAGGAACCCGCCCGTGTCCGGCAGCTCGACCGCGGCGCCGAGCAGGGGGTGCCCGGCCGGCTCGACGCCGAGCGAAACGGCGTCCTCCGGCACGACGAACGAGTCGACCCAGTAGCGCTCGTGCTGGAAGGCGTACGTGGGCAGGTCGACGCGCCGGGCGCCGGAACCGGAGTAGAAGGCCGGCAAGTCGACGGTGACGCCGTGGGCGTGGGCCCGCCCGAGGGCGGTGACAAGCGTCTCGGCTTCCGCCCGACCCTTGCGGAGCAGGGGCACGAAGGCGGCGTCCTGCGTGACGCAGTCCTGGGCGAGGGCGGAGAGCACCCCGTCCGGGCCGAGCTCGACGTACGTGGTGACTCCGGCGGCCTCCAGGACGCGGATGCCGTCCAGGAAGCGGACCGCCTCGCGGACGTGGCGGACCCAGAAGTCGGCGGAGCCCATCTCGTCGGTGACGAGGGCACCGGTCAGGTTGGAGACGACCGGGATACGGGGGCTGCAGTACGCGATCCCCTCGGCCACCTTGCGGAAGTCGGCCAGCATGCCGTCCATGTGCGGCGAGTGGAACGCATGGCTGACCGTGAGCCGCTTGCTCTTCCGGTCGGGGAAGACCTTGGCGACGGCCTCCGCCGCGTCCCCGTCACCGGCCACCACGACCGACTCCGGACCGTTGACCGCCGCGATGCTGACACGGTCGTTGAGCAGCGGCAGGATCTCGTCCTCCGACGCCTGCACCGCGATCATCACGCCGCCGGAAGGCAGCGCCTGCATCAGGCGCCCACGAGCCGTGACCAGCGCGCACGCGTCCTCCAGGGACAGCACGCCCGCCACATGGGCAGCGGCGATCTCACCGATGGAGTGACCGGACAAGAAGTCCGGCCGCACACCCCAGCTCTCCACGAGCCGGAACAACGCCACCTCGACCGCGAACAACGCCGGCTGGGCGTACTCCGTACGGTCCAGCAGCTCCGCTTCCACGTCGAACAGTACGTGCTTCAAAGGCAGTTCGATGTGCGCGTCCATGTGGGCGCAGATCGCGTCCAGCGCGTCCGCGAACACCGGGTAGGCGTCGTAGAGCTCGCGGCCCATCCCGATCCGCTGGCTGCCCTGCCCGGTGAAGAGGAACGCCACCTGCTGTTCGGCGCCCGCCACGCCACGGATGAGTGCGGCGGCGGAGTCGCCCGTCGCCAGCGCGGTCAGGGCCTCGCGGTACTCCTTCCGCTCCCCCGCCACGATCACGGCGCGGTGGTCGAGCAGCGCCCGGCCGGTCGCGAGCGAGTGGCCGACGTCCACCGGACGCGGCTCGCCGTCCCCGGCGAGGTGGGCCAGGAGTCGAGCCGCCTGGTCGCGCAGGGCGGCTTCGGTCCTGCCCGACAGGATCCACGGCCACGTGCCGGGGCTCGTGGCCTCCACCGTCTCGGGGGCCTCCGGTGCCTGCTCCAGGATGGTGTGCGCGTTCGTACCGCTCACGCCGAAGGAGGAGATGCCGGCCCGGCGCGGACGGCCGGTCTCCGGCCATGCGCGCTGCTCGGTGAGGAGGGCGATGTCGCCCGCCGTCCAGTCGACGTGCGGGGTGGGCTCGTCCACGTGGAGGGTCTGCGGGAGCACCCCGTGCTGCATCGCGAGCACCATCTTGATGACACCGGCGACACCGGCAGCGGCCTGCGTGTGCCCGATGTTGGACTTGATGGAGCCCAGCAGGAGCGGCTGGTCGCCCGGCCGGTCCTGGCCGTAGGTGGCCAGAAGGGCCTGCGCCTCGATCGGGTCACCGAGCCGCGTACCCGTACCGTGGGCCTCCACTGCGTCCACGTCCGCCGCCGACAGACCGGCGCTGGCCAGGGCCTGGCGGATGACCCGCTGCTGGGAGGGGCCGTTGGGCGCGGTCAGACCGTTGCTCGCACCGTCCTGGTTGACGGCCGAGCCACGTACGACGGCCAGGACCGGGTGACCGTTGCGCCGGGCGTCCGACAGCCGCTCCACGAGCAGCATGCCGACACCCTCACCCCAGCCCGTACCGTCCGCCGCCGACGCGAAGGCCTTGATACGACCGTCTGCTGCGAGCCCGCCCTGTCGGCTGAACTCGACGAACGCCCCAGGCGTGGACATCACGGTGACACCGCCGGCCAGAGCGATCGAGCACTCGCCGCTCCGGAGCGCTTGCACCGCGAGGTGCAGGGCCACGAGCGAAGCCGAGCACGCGGTGTCGACGGTGACGGCCGGGCCTTCGAGACCGAACACGTAGGAGAGCCGCCCTGAGACGACGCTCGCAGAGTTGCCGGTGCTCATGAACCCGTCGCCGCCGTCGGCGGAGTTGAGGACGAGCGACAGGTAGTCCTGGCCGTTCGTCCCGACGAACACGCCGGCCTGCGTACCGCGCATCGACGACGGGTCGATCCCGGCCCGCTCGAAGGCCTCCCAGGAGGTCTCCAGCAGCAGGCGCTGCTGCGGGTCCATCGCGAGGGCCTCGCGCGGCGAGATCCCGAAGAAACCGGGGTCGAACTGCGCGACGTCGTAGAGGAATCCACCCTCACGGGCGTACGAGGTGTCCTGCTCGGACCTCGTCCCGAACAGTGACTCGGCGTCCCAGCCGCGGTCGGCCGGGAACTCGCCGATGGCGTCGCCGCCGGTGGCCAGCAGCTGCCAGAGGTCCTCGGGGGTGCGGACACCGCCGGGGAAGCGGCAGCTCATCGCGACGATCGCGATCGGATCGTCTTCCACAGCCCTCGCCACCGGGGCGAGGGCCGCCACCTCGGCTTCCGTGCCGAGCAGTTCGCCGAGCAGGTGTTCCGCCAGGTCGGCGGAGGTCGGGTAGTCGTAGATCAGCGTGGCCGGGAGGCGGAGCCCGGTGGCCGCACCCAGGTGGTTGCGCAGCTCGACGGCCGTCAGGGAGTCGAAGCCGAGCTCCTTGAACGCCCGTCCCGCGCCGACGCTCTCCGCGCCGGCGTGGCCGAGGACCGCGGCGACCTCCTTGCGCACGAGATCGAGCAGCGCCCGGTCCCGCTCGGCGGCGGAGAGGCCCGCCAGCCGCCGCCCGAGGGAGTGGCGGCCATCGGGCGTCCTGTCGCCGGGCCGGCTTTCGTCGCCTTCGCCCACGCGCGGGGCGAGGACGTTGCGGGCCTCCGGCAGTTCGGCGAGGAGGCTGCTGGGGCGCACGGCGGTGAAGCCGGGGGCGAATCGGCCCCAGTCCACGTCCACGACGGTGATGGCGGTGTCGTTCGCGCCGAGGGCCCGGTGAAGGGCCTCGATGGCCGACTCGGCGTTCATGGGCGGCACGCCACCCCGCCGCATCCGGGCATCCAGCGCACCGTCGGCGGCCATACCGCCTTCGGCCCAGGGACCCCACGCGATCGAGGTCGCGGCCAGCCCGGCGGCGCGCCGCTGCTCGGCGAGGGCATCGAGGTAGGCGTTGGCCGCGGCGTAGTTGGCCTGACCGGCGGTACCGATGGTGCCGGTCATGGAGGAGAAGAGTACGAATGCGGAGAGCTCGATGCCGAGCTCGACGGTCAGCTCGTGCAGATTGAGGGCGGAGGTCGCCTTCGCGCGCAACACGCTCTCGAAACGCTCGGGCGTGAGGGCGTCGAGGACACCGTCGTCAAGGATCCCGGCGGTGTGGACGACCGCCGTCAGCGTGTCGGCCTCGGCTTCCAGGAGCGCGCGCAGAGCGTCACGGTCGGAGGCGTCACACGCCACGACCGACACCTCAACACCCAGCCCGGACAGCTCCGCCACCAGCTCAGCGGCACCCGGAGCGTCAAGACCACGACGGCTCGTCAGCACCAGACGCTCGACACCCGCACCCGCCAGCCAACGTGCAACCCGGCCACCCAGAGCACCCGTACCACCCGTCACCAGAACCGTGCCGGACGGCGTCCACGAGTCCGTGCTGCTGCCGCTCGCGGCGCGGACCAGCCTGCGCCCGAACACCCCGGACGACCGCACAGCAACCTGATCCTCACCAGAGCCGGCCAGCACAGCCACCAGACGGGACATGGCCCGCTCGTCCCACACCTCGGGCAGATCGACCAGACCACCCCAACGCTCGGGCAGTTCGAGGGCGGCCACACGGCCCAGGCCCCACACCTGCGCCTGAACCGCCGACACCAGATGATCCGACCGGCCGACGCTGACCGCACCACGGGTCAGGCACCACAGCGGCGCCTCCACCCCCGCATCACCCAACGCCTGCACCAAACAGGCAGACGCCACGACACCCGCAGTCTCATCCAGAGCCAGCAGCGACACCACACCCGCAACAGAACTCACACCGGACAACAGCCGAGCCAGAGACGCACGATCGGCGTCAGCCGCGACAACAACTCGCCGGACCTCAGCCCCACCCGCAGCCAGCGCATCCACCACACCAGCAGCCAGGGACTCGTCCTCGCGCGCGACGACTACCCACTCGCCGCCCAGCGTCCCGCCCGACACAGTCAGAGGCTTCCACGACACCCGGTAGCGCCAGCCATCGATGTCCGACCGAGTGCTCACGTCACTGCGTCGCACGAGAGCCGTCTCCGGCCAGTACCGCCGACGCTGGAAGGCGTACGTCGGCAGGTCAACGCGCCGCGCACCCGTTCCGTAGACCGACTGCCAGTCGACGGCGATCCCACGGACATGGCTCTGTGCCAGAGCGGCCATCGCCGTCTCGGTCTCAGGACGGCCCCTCCGTACGACGGGAGCGAACGCCGCCTCGCCGGCGCTGAGGCACTCCTGGCCGAGAGCCGAGAGCACCCCGTCGGGGCCGAGCTCGACATACGTCGTCACTCCCGCGCCCTCCAGGACGCTCATGCCGTCGAGGAAACGGACGGCCTCGCGGACGTGTCGCACCCAGAAGTCGGGCGAGGCCATCTCGTCGGTGACGAGGGCACCGGTCAGGTTCGACACGACCGGGATACGCGGGGCGCCGAACGACAGCCCCTCCACGACCTGCTGGAAGTCGGCCAGCATGCCGTCCATGTGCGGCGAGTGGAAAGCATGGCTGACCGTCAGCCGCTTGGACTTGCGATCGGCGAACGACTCCACCACGGCCGTAGCGGCGTCCTGGTCACCGGCGATGACCACCGAGCGCGGGCCGTTGACCGCCGCGATGCTCACCCGGTCCGTCAACAGCGGCAGGACCTCGTCCTCCGAAGCCTGGACGGCGATCATCGCCCCACCACCCGGCAGCGCCTGCATCAGCCGTCCGCGAGCCGCGACCAGCACGCACGCGTCCTCCAGCGAGAACACCCCGGCGACGTGCGCGGCAGCGATCTCACCGATCGAGTGACCGGACAGGAAGTCCGGCCGCACACCCCAGCTCTCCAGGAGCCGGAACAACGCCACCTCGAGGGCGAACAGCGCCGGTTGCGTGTACTCCGTACGATCCAGCAGCGCCGCGTCGTCCCCGAACAGGACCTCCTTCAGCGGCAGTTCGAGGTCGAACCGCTCGCACACCGCGTCGAGGGCCGCCGCGAAGGCCGGGTGGGCCTCGTACAGCTCACGCCCCATACCCAGCCGCTGACTGCCCTGCCCCGTGAACAGGAAGGCGACCTTCCCACCGACCGGAGAGCCCTTCACCACGCCCGCCGACGCGTCCCCCGCCGCCAGCGCCGCGAGGCCGGCCAGCAGACCCTCACGGTCCGCCGCCACCACCGCCGCACGGTCCTCGAAGGCGGTCCTGCCGACCGCCAGCGACCGGCCGACGTCGACCGGACGAAGAGCGGGGTCCGCGAGCAGTCGCTCGCGGAGGCTGTGGGCCTGGGCGCGGAGTCCCGCGTCGCTCTTCGCCGAGATCACCAGCGGCAGGGGTCGGAGGGCCGGATCGACCGCCCCGGCGTCCTCGGACACTTCCTCCGCCTGCGGCAGCGGCGCCTGCTCGATGATCGTGTGCGCGTTGGTGCCGCTGAAGCCGAACGAGGAAACACCGGCCCGGCGCGGGCGCCCGGTCTCGGGCCACGCGCGCTGCTCGGTGAGCAGCGTGATGTCACCCGCGGTCCAGTCCACCTGCGGCGACGGCTCGTCAATGTGGAGGCTCTGCGGAAGCACCCCGTGCTGCATGGCCAACACCATCTTGATCACGCCCGCCACACCGGCCGCGGCCTGGGTGTGACCGATGTTGGACTTGATGGAACCGAGCAGCAGCGGCTGGTCCGCGGCGCGGTCCTGGCCGTAGGTGGCCAGCAGCGCCTGCGCCTCGATGGGGTCACCCAGGGTCGTGCCCGTGCCGTGGGCCTCGACCGCGTCGACCTCGGCGGCCGACAGACCCGCACTCGCCAGAGCGGCGCGGATCACGCGCTGCTGCGAGGGGCCGTTGGGCGCGGTCAGACCGTTGCTCGCACCGTCCTGGTTGATCGCCGAACCCCGCACCACCGCCAGCACCGGATGCCCGTTGCGCCGGGCGTCCGACAGCCGCTCCACGAGCAGCATGCCGACACCCTCACCCCACCCCGTACCGTCCGCCGCCGCCGCGAACGCCTTGATACGGCCGTCTGCGGCCAGGCCGCGCTGGCGGCTGAACTCGATGAACGTGCCGGGGGTCGACATGACGGTGACGCCACCGGCCAGCGCCAGCGAGCACTCGCCGTTGCGCAGCGCCTGGATCGCCCAGTGCAGGGCCACCAGCGACGACGAACACGCCGTGTCGATCGTCACCGCCGGGCCCTCCAGCCCGAACACGTACGACAGTCGGCCGGACACGACACTGGCGGCGTTGCCCGTGCCCAAGTGCCCCTCGAGGCCCTCCGGTTCCTCCAGCAGGACGGAGAGGTAGTCCTGGCCGTTGGTGCCGACGAACACACCGGCCTGGCTGCCGCGCAGCATCTCGGGGTCGATCCCGGCCCGTTCGAAGGCCTCCCACGAGGTCTCCAGGAGGAGCCGCTGCTGCGGGTCCATGGCGAGGGCCTCGCGCGGCGAGATCCCGAAGAAGTCGGCGTCGAAGTCGGCGGCGTCGTAGAGGAAGCCGCCCTGACGGGCGTACGAGGTGCCCTGCGCGCTCGGGTCGGCGTCGTACAGGGCGTCGAGGTCCCAACCGCGGTCGAGGGGAAGGTCCGAGATCGCGTCGGAGCCGGACGCCAGCAGCTGCCAGAGGTCTTCGGGGTTGCGCACGCCGCCGGGGAAACGGCAGCTCATCGCGACGATCGCGATGGGGTCGTCGGCGGTTGCCGTGGCCACCGGGCCGGTCGCCACCACCTGTGCGCCGAGGAGCTCTGAGAGCAGGTTGGCGGCGAGTGCGGCCGGGGTCGGGTAGTCGTAGACGAGTGTGGCCGGCAACCGCAGTTCGGTGACCGCGCCGAGGCGGTTGCGGAGTTCGACGGCGGTGAGCGAGTCGAATCCGATCTCGCGGAAGGCCCGTCCCGGCTCGACGTCCTGGGCACCGGAGTGCCCGAGGACCTCGGCGACCTGCGTGCGCACGAGGTCGAGGAGGAACGGCTCGCGGTCGCCGTCCGACATGCTCCGGAGGTGCGCGGCGAGCGACGAACCCGAACGCTCGGTACGGGTGCCCGTGGGCTCGGAAGCGCGGATGACGGCCTCGGCCTCCGGCAGATCGGTGAGCAGCCTGCCGGCGCGTACGGCCGTGAACCCGGGCACGAACTTCGCCCAGTCGAAGTCGACGATCGTCAGCGCCGCGTCGTCGGAGCCGACGGCCTGTCGGAGCGCGGTGATCGCGAGATCGGCGTTCATGGGCGGGACACCGCCCCGGCGCAACCTGGCCTCGAGGGCCTCGTCGGCGGCCATACCGCCGTCGGCCCAGGGACCCCACGCGATCGAGGTAGCGGCCAGCCCGGCGGCACGACGCTGCTCGGCGAGGGCGTCCAGGTACGCGTTCGCGGCAGCGTAGTTCGCCTGACCAGCCGCGCCGATCGTGCCGCTCATGGAGGAGAACAGCACGAACACGGAGAGCTCGATACCGAGCTCGACGGTCAGCTCGTGCAGGTTCAGCGCCGAGGCCGCCTTCGCGCGCAGCACGCTCTCGAAACGGTCGGGGGTAAGGGCGTCGAGGACACCGTCATCCAGCACACCAGCCGTGTGCACGACCGCCGTCAGCGTGCCGGCCTCGGCCTCCAGCAGCGTACGCAGGGCGTCACGGTCGGAGGCGTCACACGCCACGACCGACACCTCAACACCCAGCCCCGACAGCTCCGCCACCAGCTCGGCGGCACCCGGAGCCTCAAGGCCCCGACGGCTGGTCAGCACCAGACGCTCGACACCCGCACCGGCCAGCCAGCGCGCGACCCGGCCACCCAGAGCACCCGTACCACCCGTCACCAGAACGGTGCCGGACGGTGTCCACGAGTCCGTGCTGCTGCCGCTCGCGGCACGGATCAGCCGACGCCCGAACACCCCGGACGACCGCACAGCAACCTGATCCTCACCAGAGCCGGCCAGCACAGCCACCAGACGGGACATCGCCCGCTCGTCCCACACCTCAGGAAGGTCAACCAGACCACCCCAACGCTCGGGCAGTTCGAGGGCGGCCACACGGCCCAGACCCCACACCTGAGCCTGAACCGCCGACACCAGACGATCCGAACGACCCACACTCACCGCACCACGGGTCAGGCACCACAACGGCGCCTCCACCCCCGCATCACCCAACGCCTGCACCAAACCAGCCGTCGCCGCAACAACCCCGACCGACTCGTCCAACGCGAGCAGCGACACCACACCAGCAACAGAACCCACACCGGACAACAGCCCAGCCAGAGAAGCACGATCAGCGTCGGCCTCAACGACCACCCGGCGGACCTCAGCGCCGCGCCCGGCGAGCGCACCCGACACAGCCGCGTCATCCGCGCCATCGGAAGGAACCACCACCAGCCACAGCCCCGACAACCGCGCACCAGCGCCCATGGCATCCGTCAGCGGCTTCCACGACACCCGGTAACGCCAGCCATCGATTTCGGACTGCTCCTGGCCCTGCCGACGCCATGCCGACAGCGCGGGAACGAGGTCGCTGAAGCGTGCGTCGCCGTCCACCTCCAGTTCGGACGCCAGCGAGGTGAGATCGCCGCGCTCCACGGCCTCCCAGAACCTGCTGTCCACCGCGTCCACGGCGGGCGCGGCGGCCACGACCGCGCCGGACAGGATCGTCTCCGGCCAGTAGCGCTGCCGCTGGAAGGCGTACGTCGGCAGCTCCACCCGCCCGGCGCCCGTACCGGCGAAGAAGGCGGACCAGTCCACCTCCACACCCCGCACATGAGCCTGCGCCACGGCAGTGACCACCGTCTCCGGCTCACCACGCCCCGAACGCAGGACAGGTACGAAGGCGATGTCCGCGTCACCGGTCAGACAGTCCTGGACGAGCGCGGACAGCACGCCGTCCGGGCCCAGCTCCATGAACGTCGTCACGCCGGCCGCCTCCAGCGCGCGGACGCCGTCGAGGAAGCGGACCGCCTCACGGACGTGCCGCACCCAGAACTCCGCCGAACCCATCTCGTCCGAGACGACCGCACCGGTCAGGTTCGACACGACCTGAATACGCGGGGCCTCGAACGACAGCCCGTCGACCACCCGGCGGAAGTCCTCCAACATGCCGTCCATGTGCGGCGAATGAAAGGCGTGACTGACCATCAACTTCTTGGACTTGCGGTCGGCGAACGCCTCTACGACTGCCGTTGCGGCGTCCTCGTCACCGGCGATAACCACCGCCCGGGGGCCGTTGACGGCCGCAATGCTCACCTGGTCCGTCAGCAGCGGCAGGACCTCGTCCTCCGACGCCTGCACCGCGACCATCACACCACCGGCCGGGAGCGCCTGCATCAGTCGGCCACGCGCCGCCACCAGCGCACACGCATCGTCCAGCGCGAACACACCGGCCACGTGCGCGGCGGCGATCTCACCGATCGAGTGACCGGACAGGAAGTCCGGCCGCACACCCCACGACTCGATCAGCCGGAAGAGCGCCACCTCAACGGCGAACAGGGCCGGCTGGGTGTACGCGGTCTCGTCCAGCACGGCAGCGTCCGAGCCGAACAGGACGTCCTTCAGCGGCAGTTCGAGGTGGGTATCCATGCGGGCGCAGATCGCGTCCAGCGCGTCCGCGAACACCGGGAAGGCGTCGTAGAGTTCACGGCCCATCCCCAGCCTCTGGCTCCCCTGCCCCGTGAACAGGAACGCCAGTCCACCACCCGACACCGCGCCCCGCACCAGCCCCGGCACCTGCTCGCCGGCGGCCAGGGCCGCCAGGCGCCCGAGGAGGGTCTCGCCGTCCGACGGTGCGCCGATGAGGACCGCTCGGTGTTCCAGCGCGGCGCGGTGCGTCGCGAGGGAGAGGCCGAGGTCGAGTGCGCCCCGGGTGCCGGACTCCGCCAGTGCGTCGGCCGCGGCCGGGTGCAGGCGTTCCGCCTGGGCCCGCAGGGCGGACGCGGTGCGGCCGGAGACGAGCCACGGCAGCACCGGGAGCCCCGGCCCGGCCGGGGGCGCGGGCATCGGTTCGCCCGTGGGCAGCGGTGCCTGCTCGATGACGGCGTGGGCGTTGGTGCCGCTGTAGCCGAAGGACGAGATGCCCGCCCGCCGCGGGCGCCCGGTCTCGGGCCACGCGCGCTGCTCGGTGAGGAGCTCGATGTCTCCGGCCGACCAGTCCACGTAGGGGGTCGGCTCGTCGATGTGGAGCGTCTGCGGGAGGATGCCGTTCCGCATCGCCATGACCATCTTGATCACACCGGCGACACCGGCCACGGCCTGCGTGTGCCCGATGTTCGACTTCACGGAGCCGAGCAGCAGCGGCCGGTCCGCCGGCCGGTCCTGCCCGTACGTGGCCAGCAGTGCCTGCGCCTCGATCGGGTCCCCGAGCCGCGTACCCGTGCCGTGTGCCTCGACGGCGTCCACGTCCCCGGCGGTCAGACCGGCGTCGGCGAGGGCTTCGCGGATGACGCGCTGCTGGGAGGGGCCGTTGGGGGCGGTCAGGCCGTTGCTGGCGCCGTCCTGGTTGACCGCCGTGCCGCGGACGACCGCGAGGACGGGGTGGCCGTTGCGGCGGGCGTCCGAGAGCCGCTCCAGGAGCAGGAGGCCGACGCCCTCGGACCAGATCGTGCCGTCGGCGGCCGCGGCGAACGCCTTGATGCGGCCGTCCGAGGCGAGTCCGCGCTGGCGGCTGAACTCGGTGAACGCGCCCGGCGTGGACATGATGGTGACGGCGCCCGCGAGGGCCATCGCGCACTCGCCCCGGCGCAGCGACTGGGCCGCGAGGTGCAGGGTGACGAGCGAGGAGGAGCAGGCCGTGTCGAGGGTGACCGCCGGGCCCTCCAGGCCGAAGGAGTAGGAGATGCGGCCGGAGACGACGCTGGCCGCGTTGCCGGTGCCGAGGTGGCCTTCGAGGCCGTCGCCGTCGTTCAGCCAGAGCTGCAGGTAGTCCTGGGCGTTCGAGCCGATGAACACGCCCGTGCGGCTGCCGCGCAGGCCGGTGGGGTCGATGCCGGCGCGCTCGAAGGTCTCCCAGGTGGTCTCCAGGAGGAGCCGCTGCTGGGGGTCCATGGCGAGGGCTTCGCGCGGGGAGATCCCGAAGAAGGCGGCGTCGAAGTCGGCGGCCTCGTGGAGGAAGCCGCCCTCGCGGACGTAGCTGGTGCCCTCGCGGTCGGGGTCGTCGCTGTAGAGGGTGTCGAGGTCCCAGCCGCGGTCGGCGGGGAAGGCGGTGATGCCGTCGCGGCCTTCGGCGAGCAGACGCCACAGGTCCTCTGGGGAGGTGATGCCGCCGGGGAAGCGGCAGCTCATCGCGACGACGGCGATCGGGTCGTCGTCGTCCGCGGCGCGCCCGTTCGCGGCGGCCGGGCGCCGGGCCGGGAGGCCGCCCCGGCCGGCGTCGGCGCCCGGGTCGGCCGCGAGGTCGCCGACCAGCTCCTCGCGGAGGTACTGCGCGAGGGCGGTCGCCGTCGGGTAGTCGAAGACGAGGGTGGCGGGCAGTCGGCGGCCGGTGGCCTCGCCGAGCAGGTTGCGCAGTTCGACGGCGGTGAGCGAGTCGAAGCCCAGCTCCTTGAAGGACCGGCCCGGCTCGACGGCGGCGGCGCCCGGGTAGCCCAGGGCCGCGGCGACCTGCTTGCGTACCAGGTCGAGCAGCGTACGGTCCTGCTCGGCGGCGGGAAGCCCCGCCAGGCGCTGCCTCAGGCCGGACGCGTCGGCCGCGGCGGCCGCACCGCCCGCGTGCCGGCGGGTGGGCACCCGTACGAGTCCGCGCAGCAGCGGGGACAGGGTGCCGGCCTGGGCCTGCGGGCGCAGCCATGCGAGGTCGACGCGCATCAGGACCGGGGCGGTCTCGTCGAGCCGGTGCGCGAGGTCGAAGAGGTCGAGGCCCTCCGCGGAGGTGAGCGGGGGCAGTCCGCCGCGGGTCATGCGGCTGATGTCGGCGTCGGTGAGGCTGCCGGCCATGCCCGCGCCGTCGGCCCACAGGGCCCAGGCCAGGGAGGTGGCGGGGAGCCCCAGGGACCGGCGGTGCTGGGCGAGCGCGTCGAGGAAGACGTTGGCGGCCGCGTAGTTGCCCTGACCGGCGCCGCCGAAGACGCCGCCGATGGACGAGAACAGCACGAAGGCGGAGAGGTCGAGGTCGCGGGTCAGTTCGTGGAGGTTGACGGCCGCGTCGGCCTTGGGCCGCAGGACGGCCGACAGGCGCTCGGGGGTGAGGGAGGTGATCACGCCGTCGTCGAGCACACCGGCGGTGTGGATGACGGCGCCGAGCGGGTGCTGGGCGGGTATCGCCGCCAGTACGGCCGCCAGCGCGTCCCGGTCCGCCACGTCGCAGGCGGCCCAGGTCACCGAAGCGCCTTCGGCGGCGAGTTCGGCGCCGAGCCGCTGTGCCTCGGGGGTGGATCCGCCCCGGCGGCCGACGAGGAGCAGGTGCCGTACGCCGTGCTCGGCGACGAGCCGGTGGGCGATCAGGCCGCCGAGGAGGCCGCCGGCGCCGGTGATCAGCACGGTCGACTCCGGCGCGTACGCCGGGCCGGAGCCGGCCGCGCTCGGCTGGTCGGGGGTCTCGCGGGCCACGCGGGCGAGACGGAGCGCGTGGAGGGTGCCCGCGCGTACGGCGAGCTGCGGCTCGCCCGCGGCGAGGGCGGCGGGCAGGGCGCGTACGGAGTCCTCGGCGCCGTCGGTGTCGATCAGCAGGAGCCGGTCGGGGTGCTCGGACTGCGCGGAGCGCAGCAGGCCCCGGACGGCCGCGTGGACCGGGTCGCAGGCCGTTGCGGCGTCGGCGCCGGCCGCGACGGCGCCCCGGGTGAGGACGACGAGGCGGGTGCCGGCGAACCGGTCGCCCGTGAAGGGCTCCTCGCCGAGCCAGGTGCGGGCGAGGGCGAGGGCCCGGTGCGTGGCCCGGTGCACGGCCTCGGCGGAGAGCTCGGGGGTGGCCGGGCCGTCCGCGTCCGCGTCGGCGGCGGTGGCGGTGGCCTGCCCGAAGCCGACGAAGACGGCCTCCGGTACGGGCGCTCCGGCCTCGACGGCCGCCGCCAGCTCGGCCAGGTCGGCGTAGCCGGGGATCGCGTCGGCCGTGGGAAGGAGGGCGGCCGGGAGGAGGGCGGCCGGGGCCATCGGGCCAAGAGCGGCCCACCGGCCGCCGGCCGGCGTACCCGGGGCGTCCGCGGCGGCGGGCAGTGCGGTCCACTCGGTGCGGAACACCGACTCGTGGTAGGCGGTGCGCGCCGCCTGGACCTGTTCGGCCGACACGGCCCGCAGGACGAGCGAGTCGACGGTCGCGACGGGCCCGCCCGTGGAGTCCGCGATCTCCAGGCGGACGCCGTCGGTCCCCCGGGGCGTGAGGCGCACGCGCAGGGCGTCGGCCCCGGTGGCGTGGAGGGTCACTCCGCTCCACGCGAACGGGAGGCGGCCCTCGCCCTCGGTGCCGCCCAGGACGCCGAGGCCCAGCGTGTGGAGCGCGGCGTCCAGCAGGGCGGGGTGGAGGCCGAAGTCCCGTGCTGCGGAGGCGGTTTCCTCGGGCAGGGTGACCTCGGCGTAGACGCTGTCGCCCTGCCGCCAGGCCGCGGTGAGGCCGCGGAACGCCGGGCCGTAGCCCATGCCGACGTCGGCGAGGTCGGTGTAGAGGCCGTCCGTGGCAAGGGGCTCGGCGCCGGCCGGGGGCCACTGCACGGGCGCGAAGCTCGGCGGGGCAGAGGCGGGCGTGTGGGCCAGTACGCCGCCGGCGTGGCGCGTCCAGGGCTCGTCGGCCGCGCTGTCCTTCGGGCGGGAGGAGAGGCCGAAGGCGCGTCGGCCCGTGCCGTCGGCGTCGGGCGCGCTCACGTACATCTGGAGCTGGACGCCGCCGCGTTCGGGCAGGATCAGCGGCGCTTCGAGGGTCAGCTCCTCGACGAGGTCGCAGCCGACCTGGTCCCCGGCCCAGATCGCCAGGTCGACGAAGGCCGTGCCGGGCAGCAGGACGCTGCCCATGACCTGGTGGTCCACCAGCCAGGGATGGGTGGTCGGCGAGAGCAGGGCGGTGAAGACGAAGCCCTCGGAGTCGGCGAGCGCGACGGTCGCGCCGAGGAGCGGGTGTGCGGCCTCGTCGAGCCCGGCCGCGCCCACGTCACCGGCCCGGGTGCCCGGCTCGATCCAGTAGCGCTGCCGCTGGAAGGCGTAAGTGGGCAGGTCGTCGACTCGCTGGGCCTCGGGGGCGGAGAAGAAGGCCTGCCAGTCGACCCGGATCCCGTGGGCGTGGGCCCGGGCGAGTGCGGTGACGAGGCTCTCCGCCTCGGGGCGACCCTTGCGCAGCACGGGGACGAGGACGGCGTCCTGCGTGACGCAGTCCTGGGTGAGGGCGGAGAGGACGCCGTCGGGGCCGAGCTCGACATACGTCGTCACTCCCGCGCCCTCCAGGACGCTCATGCCGTCGAGGAAGCGGACCGCCTCGCGGACGTGTCGCACCCAGAAGTCGGGCGAGGCCATCTCGTCGGTGACAAGGGCACCGGTCAGGTTGGAGACGACCGGGATGCGCGGGGTTCCGAACGACAGCCCCTCCACGACTTGCCGGAAGTCGGCCAGCATGCCGTCCATGTGCGGCGAGTGGAACGCGTGGCTGACCGTCAGCCGCTTGGACTTGCGGTCGGCGAACGCCTCCAGCACCGCCGTAGCGGCGTCCTCGTCACCCGCGATGACCACCGAGCGCGGACCGTTGACCGCCGCGATGCTCACCCGGTCCGTCAACAGCGGCAGGACCTCGTCCTCCGAAGCCTGCACCGCGACCATCACACCACCGGACGGCAGCGCCTGCATCAACCGGCCACGCGCCGCGACCAGCACGCACGCGTCCTCCAAGGACAGCACACCGGCGACGTGCGCGGCCGCGATCTCACCGATGGAGTGACCGGACAGGAAGTCCGGCCGCACACCCCAGCTCTCCAGGAGCCGGAACAACGCCACCTCGAGGGCGAACAGCGTCGGCTGCGTGTACTCCGTACGATCCAGCAGCGCCGCGTCGTCCCCGAACAGGACCTCCTTCAGCGGCAGTTCGAGGTCGAACCGCTCGCACACCGCGTCGAGGGCCGCCGCGAAGGCCGGGTGGGCCTCGTACAGCTCACGCCCCATCCCGAGACGCTGGCTCCCCTGCCCCGTGAACAGGAAGGCGACCTTCCCACCGACCGGAGAGCCCTTCACCACCCCCGCCAGCGCCTCGCCCGCCGCCAGCGCCGCGAGGCCGGCCAGCAGACCCTCACGGTCCGCCGCCACCACCGCCGCACGGTCCTCGAAGGCGGTCCTGCCGACCGCCAGCGACCGGCCGACGTCGACCGGGCTCTGCCCGGGGTGCTCCCCGGCGTGGGCCAACAGGCGCTCCGCCTGCTCGCGCAGGGCGTCCTGGCCCTTGGCCGACAGGAGCCAGGGCACGACCCTCGGCTCCGGTCCCGCGTCGCCGTCGGTCCGCTCCAGGGCCCGGTCGGCCTCCGGCGCCTGCTCGATGATCGTGTGCACGTTGGTGCCGCTGACGCCGAACGCGGAGACACCGGCCCGGTACGGGCGGCCGGTCTGCGGCCACGCCCGCTGCTCGGTGAGCAGCGAGACCGCGCCCTCCGACCAGTCGACGTGCGAGGTCGGCCGGTCCACGTGCAGGGTCTTGGGCAGCACTCCGTGCCGCATCGCCATGACCATCTTGATGATGCCCGCGATGCCGGCGGTGTTCTGGGTGTGTCCGAGGTTCGACTTCAGCGAGCCCAGCCACAGCGGCCGGTCCGCCGGGCGGTCCTGGCCGTACGTGGCCAACAGCGCCTGCGCCTCGATCGGGTCGCCCAGGGTCGTGCCGGTGCCGTGTGCCTCGACGGCGTCGACGTCGGCGGGGGTCAGGCGGGCGCTTTCGAGGGCCTGGCGGATGACGCGCTGCTGGGCGGGGCCGTTGGGCGCGGTCAGTCCGTTGGAGGCGCCGTCCTGGTTGACGGCCGAACCGCGTACGACGGCCAGGACGCGGTGTCCGTTGCGGCGGGCGTCGGAGAGGCGTTCCACCAGCAGGACGCCGACACCCTCGGACCAGCCGGTGCCGTCGGCCGCCTCGGCGAAGGACTTGCAGCGGCCGTCGGCCGACAGTCCGCGCTGGCGGCTGAACTCGACGAAGACCTCCGGGCCGGCGAGGACGGTGACGCCGGCGGCGAGGGCCAGCGAGCACTCCCCCTGGCGCAGGGCCTGGACGGCCATGTGCAGGGCGACGGAGGAGGACGAGCAGGCCGTGTCGACGGTGGCGGCGGGACCTTCCAGGCCGAAGACGTAGGCGAGGCGGCCGGAGACGACGCTGGAGGCGGTACCGGTGAGGAGGTGCCCCTCGACCCCGTCGGGCAGCTCGTCCGAACCGGCGCCGTAGGCGTTGGCGGACGCGCCGACGAACACGCCGGCGCGGCTGCCGCGCAGGGTCGCCGGGTCGATGCCGGCCCGTTCGAAGACCTCCCAGGTGGTCTCCAGCAGCAGGCGCTGCTGCGGGTCCATGGCGAGGGCCTCGCGCGGGGAGATCCCGAAGAAGGAGGCGTCGAACTCGGGTGCCTCGTAAAGGAATCCGCCGTGGCGGGCGTAGGTCGTGCCGGGGTGGTCGGGGTCCGGATCGTACAGCGACTCGACGTCCCAGCCGCGGTCGGCGGGGAAGCCCGATATGGCGTCACCGCCGCTCTCGACGAGCTTCCACAGGTCCTCGGGCGAGCTGATTCCGCCGGGGAACCGGCAGCTCATGCCGACGATGGCGATCGGTTCGCGGGAGGCGTCGGTGAGCTCCTGGTTCCGGCGGCGCAGCCGCTCGGTTTCCTTGAGGGAGGCCCGCAGCGCTTCAACGACTTTTTCGTTCGGGGTGGTCATCACTTACTCCGCACTTCGGGCACGTCAGAAGTTGCTGTTGCTGGTGGTGTTGCCGGGGGTGTCCTCGTCGAGGCCGCCACCGCCGTCGAGGGCGAGGTCGAGGAGGTCCTGGAGGTCCATCTCGTCGATGGACCCGCCCGGGTCGGCGGTGGCGCCCGCACCGGTGTCGGTGTCGGGGGCGTCGGGTCCGGCGAGCCGCAGGAGGGTGTCGAGGAGTCCCGCTTCGCGGATCCGGCCCATCGGAATGGTGGCCAGGGTCCGGCGCAGTTCCACGTCCTGCGGGTCGGTGTCGAGGTCCGGGGCGGCCGCGGCGCCGCCGCCCTCGGGGAAGAGGGTGCGCAGCAGGTGGCGGGTCAGGGCCTCGGGGTTGGGGTAGTCGAAGACGAGGCTGTACGGCAGCCTCAGGCCGCACGCGGCGCCCAGGCGGTTGCGCAGTTCGACCGCCGTGAGGGAGTCGAAGCCGAGGTCCTTGAAGGCCCGGTCGGCCGCGACGGCGTCCGCGGACGGGTGGCCGAGTGCTGCCGCCGCGTGCTCGCGCACGAGGTCGAGGAGCGCCGCGCCGCGATCGTCCCCGGACAGTTCGGTGAGCTTGCGGAGTACGGCCGCGGACGGGTCGGCGGTCGCGGACGTGGCCGTGCCGGGGGCCTGCTCGCGCAGGGCGGCGCGTACCTCGGGCAGGTCGCCGACGAGCGGGCGGGGCCGTGCGGCGGCGAACACCGCGGCGAACCGCTCCCAGTCGACGGAGGCCACGGTCACCGCCGCGTCCCGGCCGACGAGGGCGCGTTCCAGGGCCAGCAGGTTCGTCCGGGGGTCCACGGGCGTCAGTCCGCGGCGGCTGAGCTGCTCCTCCGCGTCGCCCTCGGTGGCCATGCCGGCCTCGGCCCACGGTCCCCAGGCGATCGCCGTGGCGGCGAGGCCGCGGGCCGCGCGGCGTTCGGCGAGCGCGTCGAGGAAGGTGTTGGCGGCCGCGTACGCCCCTTGGCCGCCGCTGCCCCAGACACCGGCGATGGAGGAGAACAGGACGAACGCGTCGAGGGAGTCCGGTGCGTCGAACAGCGCGTCGAAGTGGACGGCGCCTGCGGTCTTGGCGGTGACGACCCGGGCGAACCCGGGCAGGTCGGTGCCCGTGCCGGGCGGCTGGGAGGCGCCCGCGGCGTGTACGACCGCGCGGACGGGGGTGCCGTCGGCGGCCAGGCCCGCGACGAGTGCTTCGAGCGCGTTCCGGTCGGTGACGTCGCAGGCTGCCAGGGTCACGGCCGCGCCGAGCGCTTCGAGTTCCGCGCGGATCTCGCCGGCTCCGGGCGCGTCGGCGCCGCCGCGGCTGACGAGGACGAGCCGCTGGGCACCGCGTTCGGCGAGGCGGCGTGCAACCTGGCGGCCGAGCGCGCCGGTGCCGCCGGTGATGAGCACGGTGCCGGCCGGGGTCCACCGCGGTGCGGGGCCGACGCCGGTCGACGGGGCGTGGACGAGGCGTCGTACGAACGGGCCCGCGGCGCGGAGGGCGAGCTGGTCCTCGTCGCCGGCGCCGGTGAGTACGGCCGGGAGCCGGGACAGGGCGCGCCCGTCGCTCGCCTCGGGGAGGTCCACGAGTCCGCCCCAGCGGTCGGGGTGCTCCAGGGCGGCGACCCGGCCCAGGCCCCAGACCTGGGACTGGGCGGCGCCGCCGAGCGTGTCGCCGGGGACGGCGGCGACGGCGTCACGGGTGACGCACCACAGGGGTGCGTCAGCGCAGCCGGCCGGACCGTCGGGGCCGGTGAGTACCGAGACGAGGGCGGCCGTGAGGGCCAGGCCGACGGGGACGGCCGGGTGCTCGGGGTGCGGGCGCTCGTCCAGTGCCAGGAGCGACAGGACGCCGGTGACCGGTCCGTCGGCGGCCGCCCCGCGCAGCGCCTCGTCCAGGTGCGTACGCAGCGCCGCCGGGTCGCCGTGGGCGACGTCGAGCGGGAACGGCAGGATCCGGGCTCCGTCGCTGCTGATGCGGTCGGTCAGCGCGCGGACCCACGGGTCCGCGGCCTGCGCGGCGGGTACGGGCACGAGCCAGGTGCCGCCGACGGTCGCGGGGGTGCCCCGGTCCTCGCCGGACCACGGCTGCCAGGTGACGCGGTACAAGAGGGAGTCGGCCCGTTCCTGTGCCCGCTGCTCGCGCCGCCAGGCGGACAGGGCGGGCAGTACGGCGCTGAGCGGCTGGTCACCGTCGATGGCGAGCTCGTCGGCGAGCGCTGTCAGGTCGGCCCGCTCGACGACGTCCCAGAACCGGGCGTCGGTCTCGTTTCCGGCGGAGCCGTCCTGGGCCGGGCCGGTGCGCGCGGTGGCGGGCTCGGGCCAGTGGCGGCGGGACTGGAAGGGGTAGGTGGGCAGGTCGACGCGGTGGGCTCCGGCCGCGGTGGCGGCGAAGTACGCCCGCCAGTCGACGGTGACGCCGTGGGCGTGGGCCTGCGCGAGGGCCGCAGTAACGGCCTCCGCCTCGGCGCGGCCCTTGCGGAGCGCGGGCACGAAGGCGGCGTCCTGCGTGACGCACTCCTGGGCGAGGGCGGAGAGCACCCCGTCCGGGCCGATCTCGACGTACGTGGTGACTCCGGCGGCCTCCAGGGCACGGATGCCGTCCAGGAAGCGGACCGCCTCGCGGACGTGTCGCACCCAGAAGTCGGCGGAGCCCATCTCGTCGGTGACGAGGGCACCGGTCAGGTTGGAGACGACCGGGATCCGGGGGCTCCCGTACGCGATCCCCTCGGCCACCTTGCGGAAGTCGGCCAGCATGCCGTCCA
Source organism: Streptomyces sp. NC-S4 (assembly GCF_054353315.1). Classification (NCBI taxonomy): domain Bacteria; kingdom Bacillati; phylum Actinomycetota; class Actinomycetes; order Kitasatosporales; family Streptomycetaceae; genus Streptomyces; species Streptomyces sp. NC-S4. The sequence continues at coordinate 705,808 of NZ_CM135937.1, forward strand.
TGTGCGGCGAGTGGAACGCATGGCTCACCGTCAACCGCTTGGACTTGCGATCGGGGAACGCGGCCGCGATCGCGGTCGCCGCGTCCTCGTCACCGGCCACCACGACCGACTCCGGACCGTTGACCGCCGCGATGCTCACCCGGTCCGTCAGCAGCGGCAGGACCTCGCCCTCCGACGCCTGGACTGCGATCATCACGCCGCCGGAAGGCAGCGCCTGCATCAGACGCCCACGAGCCGTGACCAGCGCGCACGCGTCCTCCAGGGACAGCACGCCCGCCACATGGGCAGCGGCGATCTCACCGATCGAGTGACCGGACAGGAAGTCCGGCCGCACACCCCAGCTCTCCACGAGCCGGAACAACGCCACCTCGACCGCGAACAACGCCGGCTGGGCGTACTCCGTACGGTCCAGCACAAGGGGGTCCGACCCGAACAGGACTTCCTTCAGGGGGAGTTCCAGCTTGCCGCACACCTCATCCAGCGCGGCGGCGAACACCGGGTACGCGTCGTACAGTTCACGGCCCATCCCGATCCGCTGACTGCCCTGGCCCGTGAACAGGAACGCCAGCCCGCCCCCGGAGAGCGTCCCGCGGATCAGCCCCGGCGTCTGCTCGTCGGCCGCGAGGGCGGCGAGCTGGCGCAGCAGACCGGTACGGTCGCCTGCGGCGAACGCCGCCCGGTGTTCGAGGCCCGCTCGGCCGGTGGCCAGGGAGTAGGCCAGGTCCGGGAGGCCGGAGCCGTCCTCGGCGACGGTCTCCTCGACGACGGTCAGCAGTCGGGCCGCCTGGGCGCGGAGCGCCTGCGGGTTCCTGGCCGACAGGACGTACGGAACCGGTCCGGCGGCCGAAGCCGGCGCCGTCGGGCGGTCCGTGGGCTCCGGGGCCTGCTCGATGATCGTGTGGGCGTTGGTGCCGCTGATGCCGAACGAGGACACCGCCGCGCGCCGCGGTCGACGGGTCTCGGGCCACGCCGTGGTCTGCGTCAGCAGGGCGATGTCACCGGCCGTCCAGTCGACGTGCGGGGTGGGCTCGTCCACGTGCAGGGTCTGCGGGAGCACCCCGTGGCGCATGGCCAGCACCATCTTGATCACGCCCGCCACTCCGGCCGCGGCCTGGGTGTGACCGATGTTCGACTTCACCGAGCCCAGCAGCAGCGGCTGTTCGGCCGGCCGGTCCTGGCCGTACGTCGCCAGCAGGGCCTGCGCTTCGATCGGGTCGCCGAGACGGGTACCCGTGCCGTGGGCCTCGACCGCGTCGACCTCGGCGGCCGACAGACCCGCGCTCGCGAGGGCGGCGCGGATCACGCGCTGCTGCGAGGGGCCGTTCGGAGCCGTCAGACCATTGCTCGCACCGTCCTGGTTGATCGCCGAACCACGCACGACCGCCAGCACCGGATGCCCGTTGCGCCGGGCGTCCGACAGCCGCTCCACGAGCAGCATGCCGACACCCTCACCCCAGCCCGTACCGTCCGCCGCCGCCGCGAACGCCTTGCAGCGGCCGTCGGGGGCGAGCCCGCCCTGGTGGCTGAACTCGCTGAACGTCCCGGGCGTCGACATCACCGTCACCCCGCCCGCGAGCGCGAGGGTGCATTCACCGCCCCGCAGTGCCTGGATCGCCCAGTGCAGGGCGACCAGCGACGAGGAGCAGGCCGTGTCGACGGTGACGGCGGGGCCCTCCAGGCCGAGGGCGTAGGAGACGCGGCCGGACATGACGCTGCCCGCGTTGCCGGTCATCACGTGGCCGAGGACGCCGTCCGGGTCGTCGGAGCGCTCCAGCTGGGCGTCGTAGCCGCCGTACGAGGCACCGACGAACACGCCGGCCCGGGTCCCGCGCAGCGACGAGGGGTCGATGCCCGCCCTCTCGATGGCCTCCCAGGAGGTTTCGAGGAGCAGGCGCTGCTGCGGGTCCATGGCGAGGGCCTCGCGCGGTGAGATGCCGAAGAAGTCGGCGTCGAAGGAGTCCGCGTCGTGGACGAATCCGCCCGCGAAGGTGCGACGGTCGTCCTGTCCGGCGTACAGCTCGGCGGTGTCCCAGCCCCGGTTGCCGGGGAGTCCGGCGATCGCGTCGCCGCCGGTCTCGACGAGGTGCCACAGCTCCTCGGGGCTGCGGACGCCCCCGGGGTAGCGGCAGCTCATGGCGACGATCGCGATGGGGTCGTCGGCGAGGGCCGCGGCGGCGCCGGGCATGGCGCCCGCATCCACGCCCGCGTCCGCGTCCGCGTCGTCGGTGGCTCCGAGGAGTTCGGTCCGCAGCTGCCGGGCGAGAGCGGTGGGCGTGGGGTGGTCGAAGACGAGCGTGGTGGCCAGGCGCAGCCCGGTGGCCGCGCCGAGGCGGTTGCGCAGTTCGACGGCGGTCAGCGAGTCGAAGCCGAGGTCCTTGAACGCCTTGGCGGGCTCGACCTGTTCGGCCGAGGCGTGGCCGAGCACGGAGGCGACCTGCGCTCGTACCAGGTCCAGCAGGGCGCGGTCCTGTTCGGGGCGGGTGAGGCCGGTCAGCCGTTCGGCGAGCGGGGTGCCCGCGTCGGTACGGGTACGCGCGGTGCGGCGTCCGGCCGCGCCGAGGAGTTCGCGGAACACGGGGGCGACGGGGCCGGGTGCGGCGGCGTCGCGCAGGGCGGCGGGGTTGAGGCGGGCGGGGACGAGGGCGGGCCGGCCGCAGGCCAGCGCCGCGTCCAGCAGGGCCATGCCGTCGGTGGCGGTCAGGGCGCCCACGCCGTGCTGCTCCATGCGTCGCAGCTGCGTCTCGTCGAGGCCGGCGGTCATGCCGCTGGCGTCGGCCCACAGGCCCCAGGCGAGGGCCGTGGCCGGCAGGCCCTGGTGGTGGCGGTGCTGGGCGAGGGCGTCCAGGAACACGTTGGCGCAGGCGTAGTTGGCCTGGCCCGCGCTGCCGAGGGTGCCGGCGATGGCGGAGTAGAGGACGAACGCCGTCACCGGCAGGTCGCGGGTGAGCTCGTGCAGGTGGAGGGCGGCGACGGCCTTCGGCCGCAGGACGGTGTCCAGGCGCTCGGGGGTGAGGGATCCGAGCACGCCGTCGTCGAGGACGCCCGCCGTGTGGATCACCGTGGTGAGCGGGTGCCCGGCGGGGATTGCGGCCAGGACGGCGGCGAGGGCGTCACGGTCGGCGGCGTCGCACGCCGCCCAGGTGACCTCGGCGCCCAGCGCGGCCAGTTCCGCGGTGCGTGCGGCCGCGCCGGGCGCGTCGGCGCCGCGGCGGCTGAGCAGCAGCAGGTGGCGTACGCCGTGGGTGGTGACGAGGTGGCGGGCGACGATCCCGGCGAGGCTGCCGGAGCCACCGGTGATCAGGGCGGTGCCGTCCGGGTCGATGACGACGGCGTCGGCCGCCGGGGCGGCGGCGGGCGGGGTGCGGCGCAGCCGCGGTACGTGGACGGCCCCGTCGCGCAGCAGTAGCTCGGGCTCGCCGGAGGCGAGGGCCGCGGCGAGGAGAGCGGTCTCGTCCGGGTTGGCGGCCGGGTCGGCGAGGCCGGCCGGGTCGTGGACGTCGGCGAGGAGGAAACGGCCGGGGTTCTCGGTCTCCGCCGAACGCAGCAGCCCCCGGACGGCGGCGTACGGGAGGTCCTCGCCGCCTTCGCCGGGCCCGGCGACCGCGCCGCCGGTCACGACGACCAGGCGGGACGCCTCGAACCGGGTGTCGTCGGACCAGGCGCGCACGAGGGCGAGCGCCCGGTGCGCGGCCTCGCGCAGGGTGTCCTCCGTGAGGGGGCCGCTCCGGCGCGGGAACGGCGCCAGGACGTACGCCGGTACGCGCAGGCCCGCGTCGACCGCCGCGCCCAGCTCGGCCAGGTCTGCGTAGCGGGCGGCCGGGCCGAAGCCGGTGGGGCCGAGGACGGCCCAGCCTCCGGGGGGCTCGGCCGCGACGGCGTCCGACCGGAGCGGCAGCGGCAGCGGCAGCGGCACCCAGTCGAGCTGGAACAGCGCCTCGCGCAGGACGGCCGGTACCAGCAGCGGGGCGCCGGTCGTCCCGGTGGTCCCGCCCGTGAACGGCTGCGGGGCCAGTCGGCCGACCGTCGCGACCGGGTCGCCGAGGTCGTCGGCGAGGTCCAGGGCGAACGCGCCGTCGGCGGCGGGCCGGATACGGACGCGCAGGGCGCCCGCGCCCTGCGCGTGCAGGGTCACGTCCGACCAGACACTGCCCGGCCCGACACCGGGGCCCGGGCCCGGGCGGTCGGCGTACGGGAGTGCGAGGGTGTGCGCCGCGTGCGCGGCGGCGTCCAGCAGCGCCGGGTGCAGGCCGAAGTCGGCCGCGTGCGGCCGCTCCTGCGGGTCGCTCTCCGGCAGGCGCACCTGGGCGAAGTACGCGCCGTCGAGGTGCCAGGCCGCCTCGACGGTGGTGTGGAGGTCGTCGGCGGCGATGGCTTCCGCCCCGGCGGGCGGCCACGCGGCCAGGTCGAAGGCGGTGGCCCGCGCGGCGGGCGCGAGGGTGCCGTGGGCGTGGCACGTCCACCCGGCGTCGCCGGTGGCGTCGTCCTCCGGCCGGGCGGACACGGTGAAGGTACGGCGGCCCTGCTCGTCGGGGCTCTCGACGAGCACCTGGACGCGGACGCCGCCGTCGGCGGGCAGCGCGAGCGGCGCGTCGAGCACCAGCTCCTCGACGTGCCCGCAGCCGGCCTGGTCGCCCGCGCGTACGGCGAGTTCGACGAACGCGGCGCCCGACAGGACGGCCGTACCGGCCACGGTGTGGCCGGCGAGCCAGGGCTGGGTGCGGAGCGAGAGCCGGCCGGTGCACAGGACCTGCTCGGAGCCGGCCAGGGTGACGGCCGCGCCGAGCAGCGGGTGCGCGGCCGGGTCGAGTCCGGCGACGCTGACGTCACCGGCGGGCGCGGCGCCGGGCTCCAGCCAGTAGCGCTCGTGCTGGAAGGCGTAGGTGGGCAGGTCGACGCGCTGGGCGCCGGTGCCGGCGAAGTACGCCTGCCAGTCGACGGTGGCGCCGTGGGCGTGGGCTCGGGCGAGGGCGGCGAGGGCCGTCTCGGGTTCGGGCCGGCCGGCGCGCAGCGCGGGGACGAAGGCCGCGTTCTCGCCGGTGACGCAGTCCTGGGCGAGCGCGGACAGCACGCCTTCCGGGCCGAGTTCGACGTAGGTGGTGACTCCGGCGGCCTCCAGGGCGCGGACGCCGTCGAGGAAGCGGACGGCGTCGCGGACGTGGCGGACCCAGAAGTCGGGCGAGGCCATCTCGTCGGTGACGAGGGCGCCCGTCAGGTTGGAGACGACCGGGATGCGGGGGCTGTCGTACGTCAGCCCCTCCACGACCTGGCGGAAGGCTTCGAGCATGCCGTCCATGTGGGGCGAGTGGAAGGCGTGGCTGACGGTGAGGCGCTTGGTCTTGCGGCCGGCGAACGACTCGGCGATCGCCGTCGCGGCGTCCTCGTCACCGGCGATGACGACCGACTGCGGGCCGTTGACGGCGGCGATGCCCACCCGGTCGGTGAGCAGCGGCAGGACCTCGTCCTCCGAGGCCTGGACGGCGATCATGGCGCCGCCCGCGGGCAGCGCCTGCATCAGACGGCCGCGGGCCGCCACCAGCGTGCACGCGTCGTCCAGGGAGAACACGCCTGCGACGTGCGCGGCGGCGATCTCGCCGATGGAGTGGCCGGAGACGAAGTCCGGCCGCAGGCCCCAGGACTCGAGGAGCCGGAACAGCGCCACCTCTACGGCGAAGAGCGCGGGCTGGGCGTACTCCGTACGGTCCAGCAGTGCCGCGTCGGCCCCGAACAGGACTTCCTTCAGAGGGAGTTCCAGCCGTGCGCACACCGCGTCGAGGGCGTCCGCGAACACCGTTTGGGTCTCGTACAGTTCGCGGCCCATGCCGGGGCGCTGGCTGCCCTGGCCCGTGAACAGGAACGCGGTGCGGCCCTCGGCGACGCTGTCCGTGACCAGGCCGGTGGCTTCCTGGCCGGCGGCGAGCGCGGCGAGGGCGGCGGCGAGGTCGTCGTCCGTGCGGCCGAGGAGCACCGCGCGGTGTTCGAGGGCGCCGCGCGTGGTGGCGAGGGAGTAGCCGAGGTCGAGGGCCGGGGCGGCGCTGTCCTGGGCGCGGGCGGCGATCAGGCGGGCGGCCTGGGCGCGCAGGGCAGCGGCGCTGCGGGCCGACAGCGTCCAGGGGAGCACGGCGGGCCTTGCGGCGGCCGGGGCGGGGGCCTGGGAGGGGGCCGGGGCGGGCGTCTCGCCCTCCGGGGCCCCACCCTCCGCTCGCTCCTCCTGCGGGGCCTGCTCGATGATGGTGTGCGCGTTGGTGCCGCTCACGCCGAAGGCGGAGACGGCCGCGCGGCGCGGGGCCCCGGTCTCGGGCCACGCCATGGACTCGGTCAGCAGCGACACCGCTCCGCTCGACCAGTCGACGTCGGGGGTCGGCTCGTCGATGTGCAGGGTCCGCGGCAGCACCCCGTGGCGGATCGCCATGACCGTCTTGATGATGCCGGCGACACCGGCGGCGGCCTGCGTGTGGCCGATGTTGGACTTGAGGGAGCCCAGGCGCAGCGGCCGGCCCTCGGGGCGGTCCTGCCCGTACGTGGCCAGCAGGGCCTGCGCCTCGATGGGGTCCCCGAGCCGGGTGCCCGTGCCGTGGGCCTCGACGGCGTCGACCTCGGCGGCCGACAGCCGGGCGTTCTCCAGGGCCTGGCGGATGACGCGCTGCTGGGAGGGGCCGTTGGGGGCGGTCAGGCCGTTGCTGGCGCCGTCCTGGTTGACGGCGGAGCCACGGACCACGGCGAGCACGGGGTGCCCGTTGCGGCGGGCGTCCGAGAGGCGCTCCACCAGGAGGACGCCGACGCCTTCGGACCAGCCGGTGCCGTCGGCGGCCGCCGCGAACGACTTGCAGCGCCCGTCGGCGGCGAGGCCGCGCTGGCGGCTGAACTCGACGAACACGTCCGGGGTGGGCATCACGCACACGCCGCCGACCAGGGCGAGCGTGCACTCGCGCTGGCGCAGGGCCTGCCCGGCCAGGTGCAGGGCCACGAGGGAGGACGAGCAGGCCGTGTCGATGGTCGCGGCGGGCCCTTCCAGGCCGAGGACGTAGCTGACCCGGCCCGACAGCACGCTCGTCGCGCCACCCGTCAGGAGCAGCCCTTCGAGCCCCTCCGGGACCTCCCGCAGGTCGGCCCCGTACCCCATCGCGCCCGCGCCGACGTAGACGCCGGTACGGCTGCCGCGCACGGACGCCGGATCGATTCCGGCCCGCTCGAACACCTCCCAGGAGGCTTCCAGGATCTGGCGCTGCTGCGGGTCCATGGCGAGGGCCTCGCGCGGCGATATGCCGAAGAATCCGGGGTCGAACACGGTGGCGTCGGTGAGGAATCCGCCGCCGGTGTTGTAGAAGGTGCCCTTGCGGTCGGGGTCGGGGTCGGCGAGGGAGGCAATGTCCCAGCCTCGGTCCCCGGGGAATCCGGTGATGGCGTCACCGCCCTCGGCGACCAGCCGCCACAGGTCCTCGGGGGAGCCCACTCCGCCGGGGAAACGGCAGCTCATCGCGACGATGGCGAGGGGCTCGTGGGCGTCCTGCTCGACCTCCTGGAGACGGCGGCGGGCCCGCCGCAGCTCCGTGGTCATCCACTTCAGGTTTTCGAGAAGCTTTTCTTCGTTCGCGCCGGCCACTGGAACGTCACCTCCTGGAGAAATGCGGAATGCATACGGGATTCGGAATCGGCTGGGAAAGCCGATCGGGCATCGGATCGGGCATCAGGTTCAGGCTTTTCCGAATTCGTTGTTGATGATGTCGAAGAGGTCCTCGGCGGACGCCGATTCGATGGCGTCCTCCTCGTCCTCCAGGGCGTGGGCCGCGGCCCGGTCCGTCCCGTGCCAGTTCGCCAGGAGCGCTTCGAGGCGCGCCGTCACACGGGCGCGTTCGGCGGCGTCGTCCTCGGGGACCGACGTCAGGAGGAACTCCAGCTTGTCGATCTCCGCGAGCGCCGGGAGCGCGGGCGCCGTGTCCCCGCCGAGGAGTTCCGCGCGCAGGTGCGCGGCCAGGGCGGCGGGCGTCGGGTGGTCGAAGACGAGGCTGGCGGGCAGCCGCAGTCCGGTGGCGGAGCCGAGGCGGGTGCGCAGTTCGACCGCGGTGAGCGAGTCGAAGCCGAGCTCCTTGAAGGCGCGCCCCGCCTCGACCGAGGCCGCCCCGTCGTGCCCGAGGACCGCGGCGACGTGCGTACGGACCAGGCCGAGCAGGCTCCGTTCGGCCTCGTCGGTGCCCATGCTCCGCAACTCGGCCACCAGACGGGCCGGTTCACCGGCGCCGTCTCCCGCGGTGGCGGCATCGGCGCCGATGCCGGAGCCGACGCCGTGCTGCTCCGCCGCGAGTACGCGGCGTACCTCGGGGAGGTCCGCGATGAGCGGGCGCGGCCGGGCCGCCGTGAAGGCCGGGACGAACAGCTCCCAGTCGACGTCGGCGACGGTCACGGTCGTGTCGTCCGCGTCCAGCGCCTGCTGGAGGGCGGCGATCGACAGCTCCGGGGCCATCACCGGCAGGCCGCGGCGACGCAGTTGCAGGGCTGCCTCGTCGTCGGCGACCAGCCCGCCCTCGCCCCACGGACCCCAGGCCACGGCCGTGGCCGTCAGCCCGCGGTCCCGGCGCCGCTGCGCCAGGGCGTCGAGGTGGGCGTTGGCGGCCGCATAGGCGGCCTGGCCGCCGCTGCCCCAGACGCCGGCGATGGAGGAGAAGAGGACGAAGGCGTCCAGCTCCGTGTCCGCGAGCAGCTCGTCCAGGTGCTCGGCCCCGGAGACCTTCGCGGAGAGGACGGCGGCGACATCGCCCGCGCCGGCCTCGGCGAGCGGCGCGAACTGGCCGACGCCCGCCGTGTGGAAGACGGCCGTCAGGCCGGGGCCGGAGGTGTCGTCGCGGAGCGCGGCGAGCAGTTCGCCGACGGACTCCCGGTCGGCCACGTCGCACGCGACGGCCGTGGCCCGCGCACCGAGCGCGGAGACCTCCGCGACCAGGGCCTCGACCCCGGGCGCGTCGGCGCCGCGGCGCCCGACCAGCACCAGGTGCTCCGCGCCGTGTGCGGCGAGCCAGCGGGCCACGTGCGCGCCGAGGGCGCCCGTACCGCCGGTGACCAGGACGGTGCCGCGGGGCCGCCAGGGCGCCCGCTCCCCCGCTCCGTCGCCGCTGCCGGCGGCCGCCGGGGCGGCGGCGTGCCCGATGCGGCGTGCGAGGAGACCGGCGGACCGAACGGCGAGCTGGTCCTCGTACGCGTCCTTCCCGCCCGCGAGTACGGCGAGCAGCCGGTCCAGCGCCCGCGCGTCCGGGCTGCCGGGCAGGTCCACCAGACCGCCCCAGCGCTCGGGGTGCTCCAGGGCGACCACCCGGCCGAAGCCCCAGGTCTGCGCCTGGGCGGCGCTCCGGACCCGGTCGGACGGGCCGGTCGCGACGGCCCCGGTGGTCACGCACCACAGCGGGGCGTCGACCCGGGCGTCACCGAGGGCCTGTACGAGCGCCCCGGCCAGCAGCAGCCCGGCCGGCGCCGCCGGATGGGCCGGGTGCGGGGCCTCGGCGAGCGCCAGCAGGGACAGCACCCCGTCGGCGCGGTTCCCGGCGAGGGCCGTACGCAGCCGGTCGGCCACTGCGGCCCGGTCAGTTGTGGCCGGGTCCAGCGCGACTTCCCGTACGTCTGCGCCGCGCGCCCGGAGGGCGTCCGCGATCCCGGGGAGCGCGGAGCCGGCGCCGGCGCTGGCCGCCGCGGTGACGACCAGCCAGGTGCCGGTGGGGCGAGCGGTGGCGTCCGGATCGCCGAGCGGCTTCCAGGTGACCCCGTAGCGCCAGCCGTCGACGAGCGACCGCTCGGCGCGCCGGCGCCGCCAGGCGGACAGCGCCGGCATCAGCGCGCTCAGCGGCTGGTCGGCATCGATCTCAAGGGTTGCCGTGAGGGCGGCGAGGTCCGCGTTGTCGACGGCCTCCCAGAACGCGGCGTCCACCGCACCACCGGCCGTGCCGACATTGGACTCGACCGCCGCGGGACGGGGAGCCTCCTCCAGCCAGTAGCGCTTGCGCTGGAAGGGGTAGGTGGGCAGGTCGACGCGGCGGGCTCCGGCCGCGGTGGCGGCGAAGTACGCCCGCCAGTCGACGGTGACGCCGTGGGCGTGGGCCTGCGCGAGGGCCGTGGTGACGGCCTCCGCCTCGGTGCGGCCCTTGCGGAGGGCGGGCACGAAGGCGGCGTCCTGCGTGACGCAGTCCTGGGCGAGGGCGGAGAGCACCCCGTCCGGGCCGAGCTCGACGTACGTGGTGACTCCGGCGGCCTCCAGGACGCGGATGCCGTCCAGGAAGCGGACCGCCTCGCGGACGTGGCGGACCCAGAAGTCGGCGGAGCCCATCTCGTCGGTGACGAGGGCACCGGTCAGGTTGGAGACGACCGGAATACGGGGGCTGCAGTACGCGATCCCCTCGGCCACCTTGCGGAAGTCGGCCAGCATGCCGTCCATGTGCGGCGAGTGGAACGCATGGCTCACCGTCAGCCGCTTGCTCTTCCGGTCGGGGAAGACCTTGGCGACGGCCTCCGCCGTGCCCTCGTCACCGGCCACCACGACCGACTCCGGACCGTTGACCGCCGCGATGCTCACACGGTCCGTCAGCAGCGGCAGGACCTCGTCCTCCGAAGCCTGGACGGCGATCATCACGCCGCCACCCGGCAGCGCCTGCATCAGACGCCCACGCGCTGCCACCAGCGCACACGCATCGTCCAGCGAAAGCACCTCGGCAGCGTGAGCGGCCGCGATCTCACCGATCGAGTGACCGGACAGGAAGTCCGGCCGCACGCCCCACGACTCGATGAGCCGGAAGAGCGCCACCTCGACGGCGAACAGGGCCGGCTGGGTGTACGCGGTCTCGTCCAGCACGGCAGCGTCCGAGCCGAACAGGACGTCCTTCAGCGGCAGTTCCAGGTGGGCATCCATGCGGGCGCAGATCGCGTCCAGCGCGTCCGCGAACACCGGGAAGGCGTCGTAGAGCTCGCGGCCCATCCCCAGTCGCTGGCTGCCCTGTCCGGTGAACAGGAACGCCGTGCCACCGGAGGCCGCCGCCGTTCCGCGCACCAGGCCTGCTGCCTGCTCGCCGGTCGCGAGGGCCTTCAGCGCGGCGATGAACTCTTCCCGCTCCCCCGCGACGACGACGACCCGGCGCTCAAGGCCCGACCTCGACGTCGCCAACGAGTAGCCCACGTCGCTGGGTTCGAGCAGCTCGTCCGACGCAAAGTGCGCCTCCAGACCCTCGGCCTGGACCCGCAGAGCCGCCTCACTCTTTGCAGACAGCACCCACGGCACGTGGCCGGAACGCTGCTGCGCGTCGGCGTGCGCAGACTGCTCGACGTCCGGTGCCTGCTCGATGATCGTGTGGGCGTTGGTGCCGCTGAAGCCGAAGGAGGAGATGCCGGCCCGGCGCGGACGGCCGGTCTCGGGCCACGCTCGCTGCTCGGTGAGGAGGGCGATGTCGCCCGCCGTCCAGTCGACGTGCGGGGTGGGCTCGTCCACGTGCAGGGTCTGCGGAAGCACCCCGTGCTGCATCGCGAGCACCATCTTGATGACACCTGCCACACCTGCAGCGGCCTGCGTGTGCCCGATGTTGGACTTGATGGAGCCGAGCAGGAGCGGCTGGTCGCCCGGCCGGTCCTGGCCGTAGGTGGCCAGCAGGGCCTGCGCCTCGATCGGGTCGCCAAGACGGGTACCCGTGCCGTGGGCCTCGACCGCGTCGACCTCTGCGGCCGACAGACCCGCGCTCGCGAGGGCGGCACGGATCACGCGCTGCTGCGAGGGGCCGTTCGGAGCCGTCAGACCATTGCTCGCACCGTCCTGGTTGATCGCCGAACCCCGCACCACCGCCAGGACCGGGTGACCGTTGCGCCGGGCGTCCGACAGCCGCTCCACCAGCAGCATGCCGACACCCTCACCCCAGCCCGTACCGTCCGCATCAGCCGCGAACGCCTTGATCCGGCCGTCCGCCGCCAGCCCCCGCTGACGGCTGAAGTCGATGTAGGCACCCGGAGACGACATCACGGTCACACCACCGGCCAGCGCCAGCGAGCACTCACCGCTGCGCAGCGCCTGGATCGCCCAGTGCAGGGCCACCAGAGAAGCCGAGCACGCCGTATCCACCGTGACCGCCGGGCCCTCGAGACCGAAGGCGTACGAGAGGCGACCGGAGACGACGCTCGCCGCGTTACCCGTACCGAGGAAACCCTCGATGCCGTCCGGAACGGTGTTCAACGTCGTTCCGTAGTCCTGCCCGTTGGTGCCGATGAACACGCCCGCCTGGCTGCCGCGCACCGAGGACGGAGCGATACCGGCCCGCTCGAAGGTCTCCCAGGTGGTCTCCAGGAGGAGCCGCTGCTGGGGGTCCATGGCGAGGGCCTCGCGGGGCGAGATCCCGAAGAAGTCGGCGTCGAAGTCGGCCACGTCGTACAGGAAGCCGCCCTCGCGGGCATAGAACGTGCCCTGCTGGTCCGGGTCCGGACTGTAGAGGCGGTCCAGGTCCCAGCCACGGTCGACCGGGAACTCACCGATGGCATCGCCACCGGTCGACAGCAACTGCCACAGGTCCTCGGGGGTACGGACACCACCGGGGAAGCGGCAGCTCATCGCGACGATCGCGATCGGATCGTCATCGACGGTCTTGACCGTCGATGTCACCGGACCGGTGATCTGGGCCTCGGTCCCCAGGAGTTCGTCCCGGAGGAATCCCATGAGGGCGGAGGCGGTCGGGTAGTCGAAGATCAGCGTGGCCGGCAGGCTCACACCCGTGGCCGCACCCAGCCGGTTGCGCAGCTCGACCGCCGTGAGCGAGTCGAACCCGAGCTCCTTGAAGGCACGTTCGGCACCGACGGCGTCAACGCCGTCGTGCCCCAGGACCGCCGCCACGTGAGTACGGACCAGACCGAGCAGCTCCCGCTCCAGCTCCGCCGCACCCAGACCGGCGAGCCGGCCGACCGGCGATGCGGTGTCGCCCGCGGCACGAGCCGTGGGCCCGGCGGGCCGGATCTCGGACAGCTCGGCGAAGAGCGAGCTGGGACGCACGACGCTGAAGGCGGGTGCGAAGCGCTCCCAGTCCACGTCCGCGACCAGCAGGGCCGCGTCGGCGGATGAGGCAACGCTCTGTCGCAGCACGGCCATCGCCGTGTCCGGGGCCATCGGCGGCAGACCCTCACGCCGCATCCGCGCGTCCAGCGCCTCATCAGCGGCCATGCCGCCCTCGGCCCACGGACCCCAGGCGATCGAGGTCGCGGCCAGCCCCGCGGCACGACGCTGCTCGGCGAGGGCGTCCAGGTACGCGTTCGCGGCAGCGTAGTTCGCCTGACCAGCAGCACCGGTCACGCCGCTCATCGAGGAGAACAGCACGAATGCGGAGAGCTCGATGCCGAGTTCGAGGGTCAGCTCGTGGAGGTTGAGCGCCGAGGTCGCCTTGGCCCGCAGCACGCTCTCGAAACGCTCGGGCGTGAGGGCGTCGAGGACACCGTCATCCAGCACACCAGCCGTGTGTACGACCGCCGTCAGCGTGCCGGCCTCGGCCTCCAGCAGCGCACGCAGGGCATCCCGGTCGGAGGCGTCACACGCCACGACCGACACCTCAACACCCAGCCCGGACAGCTCCGCCACCAGCTCAGTGGCACCCGGGGCGTCAGCGCCGCGGCGGCTGGTCAGCACCAAGCGCTCCGCACCGGCCCCGGCCAGCCAACGAGCCAACCGGCCGCCCAGAGCGCCCGTACCGCCCGTGACCAGAACGGTGCCGGAAGGCGTCCAGGAGTCCGTGCTGCCGCTCGCGGCGCGGACCAGCCTGCGCCCGAAGACACCGGACGACCGCACCGCAACCTGGTCCTCACCAGCAGAGGCCAGCACACCCACCAGGCGGGACATCGCCCGGTCATCCCACACCTCGGGCAGATCGACCAGACCACCCCAACGCCCCGGAACCTCCAGAGCGGCCACACGCCCGAGACCCCACACCTGAGCCTGAACCGCCGACACCAGACGATCCGACCGGCCGACGCTGACCGCACCACGGGTCAGGCACCACAACGGCGCCTCCACCCCGGCATCACCCAACGCCTGCACCAAACCAGCCGTCGCGATGACCCCAGCCGACTCATCCAGAGCCAGCAGCGACACCACACCAGCAACAAAACCCGCACCAGACAGCAGCTCAGCCAGAGCCGCACGGTCCGTACCAGGCTCTACGACAACCCGCCGAACCTCGGCACCACGCGCGGCCAGCGCATCCGCCACAGTCGTGTCATCCACGCCCGCAGCAGCAACGACCAGCCACAGCCCCGACAACGGCGCACCGGTCCCGGCATCCGTCAACGGCTTCCACGACACCCGGTAGCGCCAGCGGTCCACCTCGGACTGGGTCCGCAGGCCACGGCGCCAGGCCGAGAGGGTCGGCAGGGCCGGCAGGACCTTGTCCCAGGCGTTCTCGCCATCCATCTCCAGCGTGGCGGCGAGCGACTCCAGGTCCTCGCGCTCCACGGCGTCCCAGAAGCGAGAGTCCACCTCGTCGGCGGCGCCGCTCCGCGCCGGCCCCGCCATCGGCAGCCAGTAGCGCTGCCGCTGGAAGGCGTACGTCGGCAGATCGGCGTGTCGGGCACCCGAACCGGCAAAGAACGCCTGCCAGTTCACCTCAAGGCCCCGAGTATGCGTCTGCGCCACTGCCGCGACCGTCGTTTCGGTCTCGGGACGTCCTGCGCGCAGGACCGGCAGGAAGGCAACGCCCTCGCCGGCTACGCACTCCTGGCCCATGGCCGAGAGCACACCATCCGGACCGAGTTCGAGGTACGTCGTGACCCCGGCGTCCTCCAGTACGCGCATGCCGTCGAGGAAGCGGACCGCCTCGCGGACGTGTCGCACCCAGAAGTCCGCCGAGCCCATCTCGTCGGTGACGAGGGCACCGGTCAGGTTGGAGACGACCGGGATGCGCGGGGCGCCGAACGACAGCCCCTCCACGACCTGGCGGAAGTCGGCCAGCATGCCGTCCATGTGCGGCGAGTGGAACGCGTGGCTGACCGTCAGCCGCTTGGACTTGCGATCGGCGAACGACTCCACCACGGCCGCAGCGGCATCCTCGTCACCGGCGATGACCACCGACCGCGGACCGTTGACCGCCGCGATGCCCACCCGGTCCGTCAACAGCGGCAGGACCTCGTCCTCCGACGCCTGGACGGCAATCATCACGCCACCACCCGGCAGCGCCTGCATCAGACGGCCACGGGCCGCCACCAGCGTGCACGCGTCGTCCAGGGACAGCACCCCGGCCACGTGCGCGGCCGCGATCTCACCGATCGAGTGACCGGAAAGGAAGTCCGGCCGCACACCCCACGACTCGACCAGGCGGAAGAGCGCCACCTCGACCGCGAACAGCGCGGGCTGGGTGTACTCGGTCCGGTCCAGCACAGCCGCGTCATTGCCGAAGAGGACTTCCTTCAGCGGCAGTTCGATCCGCTCGCAGATCGCGTCCAGCGCCGCGGCGAACACAGGGAAGGCGTCGTACAACTCGCGCCCCATCCCGAGGCGCTGGCTCCCCTGGCCGGTGAACAGGAAGGCGATCTTCCCGCCGGCCGTCGAACCGTTCACCACGGCTGCGGTCGAGCGGCCCTCGGCCAGCGCCTCCAGTGCGGCCAGCAGGCCCTCACGGTCCGCGGCGACCACCGCCGCGCGGTCCTCGAACGAGGCCCGGTTGGCCGCCAGCGACCACGCGACGTCGACCGGGCGCGCATCGGGCGCGGCCAGTACGTGGGCCTGGAGCTGACGCGCCTGCGCCCGAAGGGCGTTTTCACCCTTCGCCGAGAGCACCCAGGGCACGACCGGCAGCGGCGTGACGTCGGCAGGTGCCTCCGCCGGCTCCGTGGTGGTCGGGGGCTGTTCGATGATGGTGTGGGCGTTGGTACCGCTGATGCCGAACGACGAGATGCCCGCGCGGCGCGGACGGCCGGTCTCCGGCCAGTCGGTCGCGTCGGTCAGCAGGCTGACGTCACCGTCCTCCCAGTCCACCTGGGGCGACGGTGCGTCCACGTGCAGCGTCTGCGGAAGCACCCCGTGCCGCATCGCCATGACCATCTTGATCACACCGGCAACACCGGCCGCGGCCTGCGTGTGCCCGATGTTCGACTTGATGGAGCCCAGCAGCAGGGGCCGGCCCTCGGGGCGGTCCTGGCCGTACGTGGCCAGCAGCGCCTGCGCCTCGATCGGGTCACCGAGCCGGGTACCCGTGCCGTGCGCCTCCACCGCGTCCACGTCGGCGGCCGTCAGACCCGCGCTGGCCAGGGCCTCGCGGATCACCCGCTGCTGCGACGGACCGTTCGGGGCCGTCAGGCCGTTGCTGGCGCCGTCCTGGTTGATCGCGGAGCCCCTGACGACGGCCAGGATCGGGTGCCCGTTGCGGAGGGCGTCCGACTGGCGCTCGACGAGCAGCATGCCCGCGCCCTCGGCCCAGCCCGTACCGTCCGCGGCCGCCGCGAAGGACTTGCAGCGGCCATCGGCCGACAGGCCGCGCTGACGGCTGAAGTCAACGAAGGTCTCCGGAGTCGCCATGATCGCGACGCCACCCGCGAGAGCCATGTCGCACTCGCCCTGGCGCAGCGCCTGGATCGCCCAGTGCAGGGCCACCAGGGACGACGAACACGCCGTGTCCACCGTCACCGCCGGGCCCTCAAGACCGAACGCGTACGAGACGCGGCCCGAGGCGATGCTGCCCGAGTTTCCGGTACCGAGGTAGCCCTCGACGCCCTCCGGCAGCTCCTCGCCGTTTCCGTAGCCCGTCGCGTAGTCGTGGTACATGACGCCGGCGAAGACGCCGGTACGGCTGCCGCGCAGGGTGGCCGGGTCGATGCCGGCCCGCTCGAAGGCCTCCCACGAGGTCTCCAGGAGGAGCCGCTGCTGGGGGTCCATGGCGAGGGCCTCGCGCGGCGAGATCCCGAAGAACGCCGGGTCGAACTCGGCAGCGTCGTGCAGGAAGCCGCCTTCGCGGGTGTACGAGGTGCCCACGTGGTCGGGGTCGGGGTGGTAGAGCGCCTCGACGTCCCAGCCGCGGTCGGACGGGAAGGCGGTGATGCCGTCGCCGCCGGCGGCGACGAGCTGCCACAGCTCCTCGGGGGTCCGCACGCCGCCGGGGTAGCGGCAGCCCATGCCGACGATGACGATCGGGTCGTCGGTCAGGCCCACAGCGGCCCGAACGGGCGTCGACAGCCCGCGCGCACCCGCCGCATCAGCGGAACCATCGGTCACCGCGAGCTCGGAGAGCAGGTGCCGGGCCAGAGCGGCGGGAGTCGGGTAGTCGAAGATCAGCGTCGGAGGAAGCCGCAGTCCGGTCTCCGTCTTGAGTACGTTGCGCAGTTCCACGGCCGTGAGGGAGTCGAAGCCGAGGTCCCGGAAGGCCCGTTCGGCGTCGACCGCCTCGGCGCCGGTGTGGCCCAGGACAGCGGCCACGCGCCCGCACACCAGGTCGAGCAGCACGCCCTCGTGCTCCTCGACCGGCAACGCCAGCAGACGGGCCACCAGGGGCGAACCGGTCTCGGAGCCGCCGCCTCGCCGCTCCACGGTGCGCCGCACGGGCACTCGTACGAGGGCACGGAGCAGGGCCGGCGTCGAACCCGCCGAGACCGCCTGCGCCCGCAGCACCGCGAGGTCGAGGCGGATCGGCAGGGTCACCGCCGAATCCACCGTCATCGCGGTGTCGAAGAGAGCGAGCCCCTCGTCGGCGGCAAGTCCATCGACGCCGTCGCGGGCGATGCGTCGGAGGTTGGCGTCGTCAAGGCTCGCCGCCATGCCACCGGTACTACCGCTGCCACTGTCCTCCTGCGGGGCCCACAAGCCCCAGGCCAGCGCCGTGGCCGCCAGGCCCTCGGCCCGTCGCTGCTCGGCCAGGGCCTCCAGGAACGCGTTCGCGGCAGCGTAGTTCGCCTGCCCCGCCGCACCGAACGCGGCAGCAGCACCCGAGAACAGGACGAACGCAGACAGGTCCAGCTCCCGGGTCAGCTCATGCAGGTTCCAGGCCGCATCCACCTTCGGCCGCAGCACGTTCGCGACCCGCTCCGGCGTCAGGGCGGACACAACACCGTCGTCCAGAACGCCCGCGGTGTGCACCACGGCCGTCAGCGGGTGCTCAACCCGAACCGACGCCAGCAGCGCAGCCACCGCATCCCGATCCGCGAGATCACAGGCGGCAAACTCCGCCCGAGCACCCAACTCCGCCAACTCCGCAACCAGCGCGTCTGCACCTTCGGCAGCAGCACCCCGCCGGCTCACCAGCAGCAGACGCTCAACACCATACGAAGTCACCAAGTGCCGAGCGAACAACCGCCCGAGACCACCCGTCGCACCGGTCACGAGAACCGTCCCCGACGGGTCGCCGAGCTCCACCGGCGCCTCGGCCACACTGTCCGCCGACGGCACGCGCACCAGACGCGGCACGCTCACCACACCCGCGCGGACCGCCAGCTCCGGCTCACCAGCCGCCAGCGCGGCAGGAATCGCCACCACCGACACCGCGTCCAGATCCGGATCCAGATCCAGCATGACGAGCTGGCCGGGGTTCTCCGACTGCGCCGAACGCAGCAGACCACGCACCGCGCTCCCCGCCAGATCCCGGACACCCGAACCGGCACCGACAGACACCGCACCCGACGAAACCCACACCAGCCGCGAACCCGCGAACCGGTCATCCGCCAGCCACCCCTGCACAAACGCCAGCGCGCCATTGACCGCGCCGTGCACCGACCCGACGGTGTCCTCGTCCACGTCGGCCGCGGACGGCAGGACGAACACCGCATCCGGAGCAGGCTCACCCGCCTCCAGCGCCGAACCGAACGCCGCCACATCGGCGTACTCGGTCACCTGAACACCACCCGCGCCGCCCAGGCCGACCTCGTCCCGGCCCAGTACCGCCCACCGCAGACCAGCGGACGTTACCGAACCGATCGCGGCCGGCTCCCATTCCACGCGGAACAGCGACTCCAGATGACCGGCGCCCACCACATTGACCTGATCGGCGGAAGCCGGGCGAAGCGTCAGCGACTCCACGGCCGCCACCGGCCGCCCCGTCTCATCCGCGACCAGCAGGCCCAGGGTGTGCCGGTCGTCCGGCGAGTGCGGAGTCAGGCGCATCCGGAGCGAGTGCGCGCCCACGGCGTACAGCGAGACACCAACCCAAGAGAAGGGCAGCATCGCGCCGACGCCTTCCGCGGCGGACTCGCCGTGGCCGATGGCATGCAGACCCGCGTCGAGCAGCGCCGGGTGCAGCCCGAACCGCGCCGCATCCCCACGCCCGTCCTCCGGCAGCACCACCTCGGTGAACAGCTCGCCACCACGCCGCCAGGCCGCCTTCAGGCCCTGGAACAGCGGCCCGTAGGCCATTCCGTTTTCGAGCAGCTCCGCGTACAGCCCGTCGACGTCCACGGGCACGGCGCCCGACGGCGGCCACACCGCCAGCTCACCGAACTCCAGCGAGGCCTCCGGACGCGCACCAGCCGCAAGCACACCCGACCCGTGACGCGTCCACGGCTCCTCAGCCAGCGCGTCCTGACGTCGGGAGTACACGCTGAACGCCCGACGCCCGGGCGCCATGGGCGCCTCGATCACGAGCTGGAGCTGCACGCCTCCCCGCTCGGGCAGAACGAGCGGCGCCTCCAGCGTCAGCTCCTCCACCACATCGCAGCCGACCTCGTCGCCGGCGCGGATCGCCAGCTCCACGAAAGCCGTGCCCGGCAGCAGCACGCCGCCGTGGATCGTGTGATCGGCGAGCCACGGGTGGGTCTCCACGGACAGCCGACCGGCGAGGAGCACTCCCTCGGAGTCGGCGAGCGTCACCGCCGCGCCCAGCAGGGGGTGCCCGGCGTCACCCAGCCCCATCGCCTCCGGATCCCCGGACGCGAACGCGGCCGCACTGGGCCAGAACCGCTGACGCTGGAACGCGTACGTCGGCAGGTCAACCCGCCGCGCACCCGTGCCGACGAAGTACGCCGTCCAGTCGACGGTGACGCCGTGAACGTGAGCCTGCGCGAGGGCCGCCGTGACGGCGTCGGCCTCGGGGCGGCCCTTGCGGAGGGCGGGGACGAAGACAGCGTCCTGCGTGACGCAGTCCTGGGCGAGGGCGGAGAGGACGCCGTCGGGGCCGAGCTCGACATACGTCGTCACTCCCGCACCCTCCAGGGCGCGGATGCCGTCGAGGAAGCGGACCGCCTCGCGGACGTGCCGGACCCAGAAGTCCGCCGAACCCATCTCGTCGGTGACGAGGGCACCGGTCAGGTTCGACACGACCGGGATACGCGGGGCGGCGAACGACAGCCCCTCCACCACCTGGCGGAAGTCGGCCAGCATGCCGTCCATGTGCGGCGAGTGGAAAGCATGGCTCACCGTCAGCCGCTTGGACTTGCGATCGGCGAAGAACTCCGTAATCGCGACCGCCGCGTCCTCGTCACCGGCGATGACCACCGACCGCGGACCGTTGACCGCCGCGATGCTCACACGCTCGGTGAGCAGCGGCAGGACCTCATCTTCCGACGCCTGGACGGCGATCATCACGCCGCCGGCCGGGAGCGCCTGCATCAGCCGGCCACGCGCCGCCACCAGCGCACACGCATCGTCCAGCGAAAGCACCTCGGCAGCGTGCGCGGCCGCGATCTCACCGATCGAGTGCCCGGACAGGAAGTCGGGCTTCGCACCCCAGCTCTCCACGAGCCGGAAGAGCGCCACCTCAACGGCGAACAGGGCCGGCTGGGTGTACGCGGTCTCGTCCAGCACGGCAGCGTCCGAGCCGAACAGGACGTCCTTCAGAGGCAGTTCGAGGTGGGCATCCATGCGGGCGCAAATCGCGTCCAGCGCGTCCGCGAACACCGGGTGGGTGTCGTAGAGCTCGCGGCCCATCCCCAGTCGCTGGCTGCCCTGGCCGGTGAACAGGAACGCCGTGCTGCCAGGGGCGGCCGGCGTTCCGCGCACCAGGCCTGCTGCCTGCTCACCTGCGGCGAGGGCGCGCAGCGCGGCGAGGAACTCTTCCCGTCCCTCCGCGACGACGACGGCCCGGCGCTCCAGGGCCGACCTCGATGTCGCCAACGAGTAGGCCACATCGGCGGATTCGATTAGCTCATCCGACACGAGCAGCGACTCAAGGCGCTCGGCCTGGACCCGCAGGGCCGCCTCAGTCTTTGCGGACAGCACCCACGGCATGACCCCACCGGGCCGCTCCTGCAACTGCGCGGACGCCTCGGCGTCGGGCGCGTCCGGTGCCTGCTCGATGATCGTGTGGGCGTTGGTGCCGCTGAAGCCGAAGGAGGAGATGCCGGCCCGGCGCGGACGGCCGGTCTCGGGCCATGCGCGCTGCTCGGTCAGGAGCTCGAGGTCACCCGCCGTCCAGTCGACGTGCGGGGTGGGCGCGTCCACGTGCAGGGTCTGCGGAAGCACCCCGTGCTGCATGGCCAACACCATCTTGATGACACCCGCCACACCGGCCGCGGCCTGCGTGTGCCCGATGTTCGACTTGATGGAACCCAGCAGCAGCGGTCGTCCGTCGACACGCTCCTGGCCGTACGTCGCCAGCAGGGCCTGCGCCTCGATCGGGTCACCGAGCCGCGTACCCGTACCGTGCGCCTCCACCGCGTCGACCTCTGCGGCCGACAGACCCGCACTCGCGAGGGCGGCGCGGATCACGCGCTGCTGGGAGGGGCCGTTGGGCGCGGTCAGGCCGTTGCTCGCACCGTCCTGGTTGATCGCCGAACCCCGCACGACCGCCAGGACCGGGTGACCGTTGCGCTGCGCGTCCGACAGCCGCTCCACGAGCAGCATGCCGACACCCTCACCCCAGCCCGTACCGTCCGCGTCGGCGGAGAACGCCTTGATACGGCCGTCCGCCGCCAGCCCCCGCTGACGGCTGAAGTCGATGTAGGCACCCGGAGACGACATCACGGTCACACCACCGGCCAGCGCCAGCGAGCACTCACCGCTGCGCAGCGCCTGGATCGCCCAGTGCAGGGCCACCAGAGAAGCCGAGCACGCCGTATCCACCGTGACCGCCGGGCCTTCGAGACCGAAGGCGTACGAGAGGCGCCCGGAGACGACGCTCGCCGCGTTACCCGTACCGAGGAAACCCTCGATGCCCTCGGGAATGGATCGGAACGTCCCGTCGTAATCCTGGCCGTTGGTGCCGATGAACACGCCCGCCTGGCTGCCGCGCACGGCGGCGGGATCGATGCCCGCCCGTTCGAAGGTCTCCCAGGTGGTCTCCAGCAGCAGACGCTGCTGGGGGTCCATGGCGAGGGCCTCGCGGGGCGAGATTCCGAAGAAGTCGGCGTCGAAGTCGGCCACGTCGTAGACGAAGCCGCCCTCACGGGCATAGAACGTGCCCTGCTGGTCCGGGTCCGGGCTGTAGAGGCGGTCCAGGTCCCAGCCACGGTCGACTGGGAACTCACCGATGGCGTCGCCGCCGGTCGACAGCAGCTGCCAGAGGTCCTCGGGGGTACGGACACCACCGGGGAAGCGGCAGCTCATCGCGACGATCGCGATCGGATCGTCGTCCACCACCGTGGCCACTGGACCAGTGATCAGGGCCTGAGTCCCCAGCAGTTCATCGCGAAGGTAGGCCATGAGGGCGGAGGCGGTCGGGTAGTCGAAGATCAGCGTGGCCGGCAGGCTCACACCCGTGGCCGCACCCAGCCGGTTGCGCAGCTCGACCGCCGTGAGCGAGTCGAACCCGAGCTCCTTGAAGGCACGCTCCGCACCCACCGCGTCAACGCCGTCGTGCCCCAGGACCGCCGCGACGTGCGTACGGACCAGACCGAGCAACTCCCGCTCCAGCTCCACCGCGCCCAGACCGGCAAGCCGGCCGACCGGCGATGCGGAGTCATGTGAGGCGGGGTCGGCGGAGCGGGTCTCGGCCAGGTCCGCGAAGAGCGTGCTGGGGCGTGACACGGTAAATGCGGGCCCGAAGCGCTTCCAGTCCACGTCCGCGACCAGCAGGGCTGCATCCCCAGAGACAGCGCTCTGTCGCAGCACGGCCATCGCCGTGTCCGGGGCCATCGGCGGCAGACCCTCACGCCGCATCCGCGCGTCCAGCGCCTCGTCGGCGGCCATGCCGCCCTCGGCCCACGGGCCCCAGGCGATCGAGGTAGCGGCCAGCCCCGCAGCACGCCGCTGCTCGGCGAGGGCATCCAGGTAGGCGTTCGCGGCAGCGTAGTTGGCCTGACCGGCCGCACCCGTCACGCCGCTCATGGAGGAGAACAGCACGAACGCGGAGAGCTCGATACCGAGCTCGACCGTCAGCTCGTGCAGGTTCAGCGCCGAGGTCGCCTTGGCCCGCAGCACGCTCTCGAAACGCTCGGGGGTAAGGGCGTCGAGGACACCGTCGTCGAGGATCCCGGCGGTGTGCACGATCGCCGTGAGCGTGTCGGACTCGGCCTCCAGCAGCGCACGCAGGGCGTCACGGTCGGAGGCGTCACACGCCACGACCGACACCTCAACACCCAGCCCCGACAGCTCCGCCACCAGTTCGGCGGCACCCGGAGCCTCAAGACCACGACGGCTCGTCAGCACCAGACGCTCGACACCCGCACCGGCCAGCCAACGCGCGACCCGGCCACCCAGAGCACCCGTACCACCCGTCACCAGAACCGTGCCAGACGGCGCCCACGAGTCCGTGCTGCCGCTCGCAGCACGGACCAGCCTGCGCCCGAAGACACCGGAGGCCCGCACCGCAACCTGATCCTCACCAGAGCCGGCCAGCACAGCCACCAGACGGGACATCGCCCGCTCGTCCCACACCTCGGGCAGATCGACCAGACCACCCCAACGCTCGGGCAGTTCGAGGGCGGCCACACGGCCCAGACCCCACACCTGCGCCTGCACGGCAGAGACGAGACGGTCGGAACGACCCACACTCACCGCACCACGGGTCAGGCACCACAACGGCGCCTCCGCCCCCGCATCACCCAACGCCTGCACCAGACAAGCCGTCGCCGCAACAACCCCGGCCGACTCGTCCAGGGCGAGCAGCGACACGACACCTGCGACGGCGCCCGCGCCGGACAGCAGATCCGCCAGAGCCGCACGATCCGTACCCGACTCGACAACAACCCGGCGGACCTCAGCCCCACCGCTGACCAGTGCATCCACCACACCAGCAGCCAACGACTCGTCCTCGCGCGCGACGACGACCCACTCACCGCCCAACACCGCCCCGCCAGACACGGTCAGCGGCTTCCACGACACCCGGTAACGCCAGCCATCCACCTCGGACTGGGTCCGCAGGCCACGGCGCCATGCAGAGAGGGCCGGCAGGACCGTGCCCCAGGCGTTCTCGTCGTCCATGTCCAGCGTGCCGGCGAGCGACGTGAGATCCTCGCGCTCCACCGCGTCCCAGAAACGGGAGTCCGCGTCGAAGCCGGAGGTGTTCCGCGCCGCGCCCGCGATCTGGAGCCAGTAGCGCTGCCGCTGGAAGGCGTACGTCGGCAGCTCCACCCGCCCGGCGCCCGTACCGGCGAAGAAGGCGGACCAGTCCACCTCCACACCCCGCACATGAGCCTGCGCCACGGCAGTGACCACCGTCTCAGACTCACCACGCCCCGAACGCAGGACAGGTACGAAGGCGATGTCCGCGTCACCGGTCAGACAGTCCTGCGCGAGCGCGGACAGCACACCATCGGGACCGATCTCGACATACGTCGTCACTCCCGCGGCCTCCAGGGCGCGGACCCCGTCGAGGAAACGGACCGCCTCACGGACGTGCCGGACCCAGAAGTCGGCGGAGCCCATCTCGTCGGTGACGAGGGCGCCCGTCAGGTTGGAGACGATCGAAATGCGGGGAGCCTCGAAGGTCAGCCCCTCCACGACCTGGCGGAAGTCCTCCAGCATGCCGTCCATGTGCGGCGAGTGGAACGCATGGCTGACCGTCAGACGCTTGGTCTTGCGGCCCTGCGCCTCGAACGCCTCCGCGATCGCGACCGCCGCGTCCTCGTCACCCGCGACCACAACGGCCTGCGGGCCATTGACCGCCGCGATGCTCACCCGGTCCGTCAACAGCGGCAGGACCTCGTCCTCCGACGCCTGCACCGCGACCATCACACCACCGGACGGCAACGCCTGCATCAAACGCCCACGCGCCGCCACCAACGCACACGCGTCCTCCAGCGAGAACACACCGGCCACATGCGCGGCCGCGATCTCACCCACCGAGTGACCGGCCACGAACGCCGGCTTCACACCCCACGACTCCACCAGCCGGAACAACGCCACCTCAACCGCGAACAACGCCGGCTGGGTGTACGCAGTCTGGTCCAGCACAGCGGTGTCGCTGCCGAACAGGACTTCCTTCAGAGGCATTTCGAGATCGAACAGCTCGGACACCGCGTCCAGCGCGGCCGCGAACACCGGGAAAGCGTCGTACAGCTCACGCCCCATCCCCAACCGCTGGCTGCCCTGCCCCGTGAACAGGAACGCCATCTTCCCGGGGACGGGCGAGCCCTTGATCAGCGCGGCCGAGCGGCCCTCGGCCAGCGCCTCCAGTGCGGCCAGCAGGCCCTCACGGTCCGCGGCGACCACCGCCGCGCGCTCCTCGAACGACGCCTTGCCGACCGCCAGCGACCACGCGACGTCGACCGGCCGCACATCCGGCGCGGCCAGTACATAGGAACGGAGCTGACGCGCCTGCGCCCGGACCGCGTCCTCGCCCTTCGCCGAGAGCACCCAGGGCACCGCCGGAAGCAGCACGGCCGCTTCAGGTTCCGCCGGCTCTGTGGTGGCCGGGGGCTGTTCGATGATGGTGTGGGCGTTGGTACCGCTGATACCGAACGACGAGATACCCGCGCGGCGCGGACGGCCGGTCTCCGGCCACTCCACCGCCTCCCTCAGCAGGCTGACGTCACCGTCCTCCCAGGCCACCTGGGGCGACGGCGCGTCCACGTGCAGCGTCTGCGGGAGCACCCCGTGCCGCATCGCCATGACCATCTTGATCACACCGGCGACACCGGCCGCGGCCTGCGTGTGCCCGATGTTGGACTTGATGGAGCCCAGCAGCAACGGCCGGCCCTCGGGGCGGCCCTGCCCGTACGTGGCCAGCAGCGCCTGCGCCTCGATCGGGTCACCGAGCCGCGTACCCGTGCCGTGCGCCTCCACCGCGTCCACGTCCGCCGCCGACAGACCCGCGCTCGCCAGGGCCTCGCGGATCACCCGCTGCTGCGACGGACCGTTCGGCGCCGTCAGACCATTGCTCGCACCGTCCTGGTTGATCGCCGAACCGCGCACCACGGCCAGGATCGGGTGCCCGTTGCGGAGGGCGTCCGACTGACGCTCGACGAGCAGCATGCCCGCGCCCTCGGCCCAGCCCGTACCGTCCGCAGCCGCCGCGAAGGACTTGCAGCGACCATCGGCCGACAAACCGCGCTGACGGCTGAAATCGATGAATGTCTCCGGGGTTGCCATGATCGCCACGCCACCGGCCAGTGCCATGTCGCACTCGCCGTTGCGAAGCGCCTGGATCGCCCAGTGCAGGGCAACCAGGGACGACGAACACGCCGTGTCCACCGTCACCGCCGGGCCCTCAAGACCGAAGGTGTAGGCAATCCGGCCGGAGGCGATGCTGCCGGCGTTGCCGGTGCCGAGGTAGCCCTCGACACCCTCCGGCAGCTCGTCCCCGCTACCGGCACCGTCCCCGATGCCGACGCCCGTGACGTAGTCGTGGTACATGACACCTGCGAAGACGCCCGTACGGCTGCCGTGCACGGACACGGGGTCGATGCCGGCCCGCTCGAACGCCTCCCACGAGGTCTCCAGGAGCAGGCGCTGCTGCGGGTCCATGGCGAGGGCCTCGCGCGGCGAGATCCCGAAGAACGCCGGGTCGAACTCGGCCGCGTCGTGCAGGAAGCCGCCCTCACGCGTGTACGACGTACCGGCATGGTCGGGGTCGGGGTGGTAGAGCGCCTCCACGTCCCACCCGCGATCGGACGGGAAGGCGGTGATGCCGTCGCCGCCGGCGGCGACGAGCTGCCACAGCTCCTCGGGAGTCCGCACACCGCCGGGGTAGCGGCAGCCCATGCCGACGATCACGATCGGGTCGTCCGCGACGTCCAGGGCGGACCGGACGGGCGTCAGCCGCCCGCGCACACCGCCCCGCTCGGCGGACTCGGCCGACTCGGCGGTCACTGCGAGCTCAGCCAGCAGGTACCGGGCCAGCGCCACCGGCGTCGGGTAGTCGAAGACCAGGGTCGGCGAGAGTCGAAGCCCGGTCTCGGACTTCAGTACGTTGCGCAGTTCCACGGCCGTGAGGGAGTCGAAGCCGAGGTCCCGGAAGGCCCGTTCGGCGTCGACCGCCTCGGCACCAGTGTGGCCCAGGACAGCGGCCACACGCCCGCAGACCAGGTCCAGCAGCACGCCCTCGTGCTCCTCGACCGGAAGCGCCAGCAGACGGGCCACCAGCGGCGAACCGGCCTCCGAGCCACCGGCTCGCCGCTCCACCGTCCGGCGGGCCGGCATCCGGACGAGAGAACGCAGCAGGGCCGGGGTCGAACCCGCCGAGACCGCCTGCGCCCGCAGGGCGGCGACATCGAGGCGGATGGGTAGCATCACCGCCGAATCCACCGCCATGGCGGAGTCGAAGAGGGCGAGCCCCTCATCGGCGGCCAGCGCCCCGACGCCGTCGCGGGCAATACGTCGGAGGTTGGCGTCGTCAAGGCTCGCCGCCATGCCACCGGTACTACCGCTGCCAGTGCCCGCCTGCGGAGCCCACAGACCCCAGGCCAGCGCCGTGGCCGCCAGGCCCTCGGCCCGTCGCTGCTCGGCCAGGGCCTCCAGGAAGGCGTTCGCGGCAGCATAGTTCGCCTGCCCCGCCGCACCGAACGCAGCCGCCGCACCCGAGAACAGCACGAACGCCGACAGGCCCAGATCCCGGGTCAGCTCATGCAGGTTCCAGGCCGCATCCACCTTCGGCCGCAGCACGTTCGCGACCCGCTCCGGCGTCAGGGCGGACACAACACCGTCGTCCAGAACGCCCGCGGTGTGCACCACGGCCGTCAGCGGGTGCTCAACCGGAACCGACGCCAGCAGCGCAGCCACCGCATCCCGATCCGCGAGATCACAGGCGGCAAACTCCGCCCGAGCACCCAACTCCGCCAGCTCCGCAACCAGCACGTCTGCACCTTCGGCAGCAGCACCCCGCCGGCTCACCAGCAGCAGACGCTCAACACCATACGAAGTCACCAAGTGCCGAGCGAACAACCGCCCGAGACCACCCGTCGCACCGGTCACGAGAACCGTC
The DNA here is from genome assembly GCF_054353315.1 of Streptomyces sp. NC-S4. Taxonomy (NCBI): domain Bacteria; kingdom Bacillati; phylum Actinomycetota; class Actinomycetes; order Kitasatosporales; family Streptomycetaceae; genus Streptomyces; species Streptomyces sp. NC-S4. The sequence goes on from NZ_CM135937.1 coordinate 734,013, forward strand.
CCCGACGGGTCGCCGAGCTCCACCGGCGCCTCGGCCACACTGTCCGCCGACGGCACGCGCACCAGACGCGGCACACTCACCACACCCGCGCGGACCGCCAGCTCCGGCTCACCGGCCTCCAGCGCGGCAGGAATCGCCGCCACCGACACAGCGTCCAGATCCGGATCCAGATCCAGCATCACGAGCTGGCCGGGGTTCTCCGACTGCGCCGAACGCAGCAGACCACGCACCGCGCTCCCCGCCAGATCCCGGACACCCGAACCGGCACCGACAGACACCGCACCCGACGAAACCCACACCAGCCGCGAACCCGCGAACCGGTCATCCGCCAGCCACCCCTGCACAAACGCCAGCGCAGCGTTCACCGCCGTATGAACGGAGCCCGCGGCGTCGTCGCCACCCAGCACGTCAGCAGACGGCAGGACGAACACCGCATCCGGAGCGGGCTCACCCGCCTCCAGCGCCGCACCGAACGCCGCCACATCGGCGTACTCGGTCACCTGAACACCACCCGCGCCGCCCAGACCGATCCCGTCCCGGCCCAGTACCGCCCACCGGAGCCCCGCGGGAGCGGCAGGAACCGTCGGCTCAGACACCCATTCCACGCGGAACAGCGACTCCAGATGACCGCCGCCCGCCGCATTGACCTGGTCAGCGGAAGCCGGGCGAAGCGTCAGCGACTCCACGGCCGCCACCGGCCGCCCCGTCTCATCCGCGACCAGCAGGGCCAGCGTGTGCGGATCGTTCGCGGAGTGCGGGGTCAGGCGCATGCGCAGCGAGGACGCGCCCACGGCGTACAGCGAGACACCTGCCCAGGCGAACGGCAGCAGCGCACCGGAGCCGGCCTGCTCGCCGGGCTCGCCGTGGCTGATGGCGTGCAGACCCGCGTCGAGCAGCGCCGGGTGCAGCCCGAACCGCGCCGCATCCCCGCGCCCGTCCTCCGGCAGCACCACCTCGGTGAACAGCTCGCCACCACGCCGCCAGGCCGCCTTCAGGCCCTGGAACAGCGGCCCGTAGGAGACACCCTCCTGAGCCAGGTCCGCGTACAGCCCGTCGACGTCCACGGGCACGGCGCCCGACGGCGGCCACACCGCCAGCTCACCGAACTCCAGCGAGGCCTCCGGACGCGCACCAGCCGCAAGCACACCCGACCCGTGACGCGTCCAGGACTCCTCGGCGAGGGCGTCGCGGCGACGCGAGTACACGCCGAACGGACGACGGCCGGGCTCGATGGGCGCCTCGACGACCAGTTGGAGCTGCACGCCTCCCCGCTCGGGCAGAACGAGCGGCGCCTCCAGCGTCAGCTCCTCCACCACATCGCAGCCGACCTCGTCGCCGGCGCGGATCGCCAGCTCCACGAAGGCCGTGCCCGGCAGAAGCACGCCGCCGTGGATCGTGTGATCGGCGAGCCACGGGTGGGTCTCCACCGACAGCCGACCGGCGAGGAGGACGCCTTCCGAATCGGCGAGCGTCACCGCCGCGCCCAGCAGGGGGTGCCCGGCGTCACCGAGCCCCATCGCCTCCGGATCCCCGGCCGCGAACGCAGCCGCACTGGGCCAGAACCGCTGACGCTGGAACGCGTACGTCGGCAGGTCAACCCGCCGGGCGCCGGTGCCAGCGAAGTACGCCGTCCAGTCGACGGTGACGCCGTGAACGTGAGCCTGCGCGAGGGCGGTGACGAGAGTCTCGACCTCGGGACGGCCGCTCCGGAGGACCGGGGCGAAGACGGCGTGGTCGATCTCGACCAGGCAGTCCTGGGCGAGGGCGGAGAGCACCCCGTCCGGGCCGAGCTCGACGAATGTCGTGACCCCAGCGGCCTCCAGGGCGCGGATGCCGTCGAGGAAACGGACCGCCTCACGGACGTGCCGCACCCAGAAGTCCGCCGAACCCATCTCGTCGGTGACGAGGGCACCGGTCAGGTTGGAGACGACCGGGATGCGCGGGGCGCCGAACGACAGCCCCTCCACGACCTGGCGGAAGTCCTCCAGCATGCCGTCCATGTGCGGCGAGTGGAAAGCATGGCTCACCGTCAGCCGCTTGGACTTGCGGTCGGAGAACGACTCGGCGATCGCCGTCGCGGCGTCCTCGTCACCCGCGATGACCACCGACCGGGGGCCGTTGACGGCCGCGATGCTCACCCGGTCCGTCAGCAGCGGGAGGACCTCGTCCTCCGACGCCTGGACGGCGATCATCACACCACCGGCCGGCAGCGCCTGCATCAGACGCCCACGCGCCGCCACCAAGGCGCACGCGTCGTCCAGCGAGAACACCCCGGCCACGTGCGCGGCGGCGATCTCACCGATCGAGTGACCGGACAGGAAGTCCGGCCGCACACCCCACGACTCGACGAGCCGGAACAGTGCCACCTCGACCGCGAACAACGCCGGCTGCGTGTACTCCGTACGGTCCAGCCCAGCCACGTCGTCCCCGAACAGGACCTCCTTCAGCGGCCTGTCGAGCACCGCGTCCATCTGTGCGCAGACGGCGTCCAGCGCGTCCGCGAACACCGGGAAGGCCGCATACAGCTCACGGCCCATCCCCAGCCGCTGGCTCCCCTGCCCCGTGAACAGGAAGGCGGTACGGCCGTCGCCGGCCGTGCCCGTGGTGATCCCGGGCGCGGACTCGCCGTTGGCGACGCGTCCGAGTGCGTCCCGCAGGACCTGGGCGTCTTCGGCGGGCAGGACGAGGGCGGCGCGCTGGTCGAGGTGCGCGCGGCTCGCGGCGAGGGAGTACGCCAGGTCGACCGCGTCCACGCCGTCGTCCTCGGCGGCGTCCAGGTACGCGGTGAGAGCCGCCGCCTGCGCACGGAGGGCGCCCTTGGTCTTGCCGGAGAGGAGGTACGGCAGGACACGGCCCGGTCGTACGGTCGGCTGCGCGTCGGCGCGCGCCGGCTCCTCGGACTCGGCGTCGGCGTCGGGCGCCTGCTCGATGATGGTGTGGGCGTTGGTGCCGCTGATGCCGAAGGAAGAGACGCCGGCTCGGCGCGGGCGCCCGGTCTCGGGCCATTCCACCTGCTCGGTCAGGAGCTCGACCTCGCCCGCCGTCCAGTCGACGTGCGGGGTGGGTGCGTCCACGTGGAGGGTCTGAGGAAGCACCCCGTGCCGCATGGCCAGCACCATCTTGATGATGCCCGCGACACCCGCCGCGGCCTGGGTGTGCCCGATGTTCGACTTCACGGAGCCGAGCAGCAGCGGCCGGTCCGCCGACCGGTCCTGCCCGTACGTCGCCAGCAGCGCCTGCGCCTCGATCGGGTCACCGAGACGGGTACCCGTACCGTGCGCCTCCACCGCGTCCACGTCCGCCGCCGACAGACCCGCACTCGCCAGAGCCTGGCGGATCACCCGCTGCTGCGACGGACCGTTCGGCGCCGTCAGACCGTTGCTCGCACCGTCCTGGTTGATCGCGGAACCACGGACCACCGCCAGCACCGGGTGCTCGTTGCGGCGCGCGTCCGACAGACGCTCCACGAGCAGCATGCCGACACCCTCACCCCAGCCCGTGCCATCGGCGGCCGCGGCGAACGCCTTGATCCGGCCGTCCACCGCCAGCCCCCGCTGACGACTGAAGTCGACGAAGTTCTCGGGCGTCGACATGACGGTGACGCCACCGGCCAGCGCCAGCGAGCACTCGCCGTTGCGCAGGGCCTGGATCGCCCAGTGCAGGGCGACCAGCGACGACGAGCACGCCGTGTCGACCGTCACCGCCGGGCCCTCCAGCCCGAACACGTACGAGACGCGGCCGGACATGACGCTGCCCGCGTTGCCCGTGCCGACGTGGCCCTCCAGGCCGTCCTGTTCGCGGGCGACGAGCGAGAGGTAGTCCTGGCCGTTGGTGCCGACGAACACCCCGGCCCGGCTGCCGCGCAGCGACGACGGGTCGATACCGGCCCGCTCGAAGGCCTCCCACGAGGTCTCCAGCAGCAGCCGCTGCTGCGGGTCCATGGCCAGGGCCTCGCGCGGCGAGATCCCGAAGAAGTCGGCGTCGAACTCCGCCGCTCCGGCGACGAAACCGCCCTCGCGGGTGTACGAGGTCCCCGGCTGGTCCGGGTCGGCACTGTAGAGGCGGTCAAGGTTCCAGCCGCGGTCGGCCGGGAACTCGGCGACCGCGTCCGTACCGTGCGCGAGTAGCTGCCACAGGTCCTCGGGGGACGCGATGCCACCGGGGAACCGGCAGCTCATGGCCACGATCGCGATCGGGTCGCCGTCGACGGCCGCGGCGACGGGCAGCAGGGCTCCGGAGACGGGGACACTGCCGACCAGTTCGTCACGGAGGTGGTCGGCCAGCGCGGCGGACGTCGGGTAGTCGTAGATGAGCGTGACGGGCAGCCGCAGCTCCGTGGCCGCGCCGAGGCGGTTGCGCAGCTCGACAGCGGTCAGGGAGTCGAACCCGAGCTCCTTGAAGGCGCGTTCGGCGCCAACGGCGTCCACACCGCCGTGTCCGAGGACGGCCGCCACATGCGTACGGACGAGGTCGAGCAGCTCCCGCACCTGCTCGGCGGGGGCGAGCGCGGCAAGTCGCCCGGAGAGCGTGCCCGGAGCGTCCGCGTGGGCGGTCGCCCGGGCGGCGTCGGCCTCGGCCGCCGCGCGAGCGGCGCGTACCTCGCTCAGCTCGCTGAACAGTTCACTGCGGCGTACGGCCGTGTGGCCGGCGAGATACCGCTCCCACTCGACATCGGCCACCGTGATCGAGGCGTCCTCGGCAGCAACGGCCTGCCGGAGCGCACGGATCGCCGGCCGGGCGCTCATGGGCGGCACACCGTCCCGGCGCATCCGGGCCTCAAGGGCCTCGTCGGCGGCCATGCCGCCGTCGGCCCAGGGACCCCAGGCGATCGAGGTAGCGGCCAGCCCGGCGGCGCGCCGCTGCTCGGCGAGGGCGTCCAGGTACGCGTTCGCGGCAGCGTAGTTGCCCTGGCCGGCGGTACCGATGGTGCCGGTCATGGAGGAGAACAGGACGAACGCGGAGAGCTCGATGCCGAGTTCGAGGGTCAGCTCGTGGAGGTTGAGCGCCGAGGTCGCCTTCGCCCGCAGCACGCTCTCGAAACGCTCGGGCGTGAGGGCGTCGAGGACACCGTCATCGAGGACCCCTGCGGTGTGGACGACACCCGTCAATGTGTCGGCCTCGGCTGCGAGCAGTGCCCGCAGGTCGTCCCGGTCAGCCACGTCACACGCGACGACCGAAACCTCGATTCCCAGTTCCGCCACCAGCTCGGCCGCACCCGGAGCATCAAGACCACGACGGCTCGTCAGCACCAGACGCTCGACACCCGCACCGGCCAGCCAGCGCGCGACCCGGCCGCCCAGAGCACCCGTACCACCCGTCACCAGAACGGTGCCGGACGGCGCCCAGGAGTCCGTGCTGCCGCTCGCGGCGCGGACCAGCCTGCGCCCGAAGACACCGGACGACCGCACAGCAACCTGGTCCTCACCAGCAGAAGCCAGCACACCCACCAGGCGGGACATCGCCCGCTCGTCCCACACCTCGGGAAGGTCAACCAGACCACCCCAACGCCCCGGAACCTCCAGAGCAGCCACACGGCCCAGACCCCACACCTGCGCCTGCACGGCAGAGACGAGACGATCCGAACGACCCACACTCACCGCACCACGGGTCAGGCACCACAACGGCGCCTCCACCCCCGCATCACCCAGCGCCTGCACCAGACCAGCCGTCGCCGCAACAACCCCGGCCGACTCGTCCAGGGCGAGCAGCGACACGACACCTGCGACGGCGCCCGCGCCGGACAGCAGCTCCGCCAGAGCCGCACGATCCGTACCCGACTCGACAACAACCCGGCGGACCTCAGCCCCACCGCTGGCCAGTGCATCCACCACACCCACGGCCAACGACTCGTCCTCGCGCGCGACGACGACCCACTCACCGCCCAACGCCGCCCCGCCAGACACGGTCAGCGGCTTCCACGACACCCGGTAACGCCAGCCATCCACCTGCACCTGCTCCTGCTGCTGTCGGCGCCATGCCGACAGAGCCGGGACGAGTTCGCTGAGGCTCGTGTCGTCGTCCACGTCCAGTTCCGCCCGCAGAGACGGGAGATCTCCCCGCTCCACCGCGTCCCAGAACCGGGCATCCACTGCGTCGGCAGCCGGCTCTGAGGCGACGGCGGCGGACAGGATCGTCTCCGGCCAGTAGCGCTGCCGCTGGAAGGCGTACGTCGGCAGCTCCACCCGCCCGGCGCCCGTACCGGCGAAGAAGGCGGACCAGTCCACCTCCACACCCCGCACATGAGCCTGCGCCACGGCAGTGACCACCGTCTCAGACTCACCACGCCCCGAACGCAGCACCGGAAGGAACGCAACGTCCGCGTCACCGGTCAGACAGTCCTGCGCGAGCGCGGACAGCACACCATCCGGACCGATCTCGACATACGTCGTGACCCCGGCGGCCTCCAGGGCGCGGATGCCGTCGAGGAAGCGGACGGCGTCCCGGACGTGTCGCACCCAGAACTCCGCCGAACCCATCTCGTCGGTGACGAGGGCGCCGGTCAGGTTCGACACGACCTGAATATGCGGGGCCTCGAACGACAGCCCCTCAAGCACCCGGCGGAAGTCGGCCAGCATGCCGTCCATGTGCGGCGAGTGGAACGCGTGGCTGACCGTCAGCCGCTTGGACTTGCGATCGGCGAACGACTCCACCACGGCCGCAGCGGCATCCTCGTCACCGGCGATGACCACCGAGCGGGGACCGTTGACGGCCGCGATGCTCACGCGGTCCGTCAGCAGCGGGAGGACCTCGACCTCCGACGCCTGGACGGCAATCATCACGCCACCACCGGGCAGCGCCTGCATCAGACGGCCACGGGCCGCCACCAGCGTGCACGCGTCGTCCAGGGACAGCACCCCGGCCACGTGCGCGGCCGCGATCTCACCGATCGAGTGACCGGACAGGAAGTCCGGCCGCACACCCCACGACTCGACGAGCCGGAACAACGCCACCTCGACCGCGAACAGCGCGGGCTGCGTGTACTCCGTACGGTCCAGCCCAGCCGCCTCGTCCCCGAACAGGACCTCCTTCAGCGGCACTTCAAGCTCGGAGTCAAAGCGCGCGCAAGTCTCGTCCAGCGCATCCGCGAACACCGGGAAGGAGTCGTACAGCTCACGCCCCATACCGAGGCGCTGGCTCCCCTGCCCCGTGAACAGGAACGCCAGTCCACCACCCGACACCGCACCCCGCACCAGCCCCGGCACCTGCTCGCCCGCGGCCAGGGCCGCCAGGCCCGCCGTCAGCGACTCACGGCTCTCGGTGTCCGCGACCAGGACCGCGCGCGTCTCGAACGTGGACCGGCCGGAGGTAAGGGAGTACGCGATGTCGGCGGAGGCGGCCTGCGGGTTCTCGGCGAGCCAGGAGGCGAGCTGCTGGGCCTGGGCCCGCAGCCCGGCAGGGTCCTTGCCCGAGACGGAGAAGGGCAGGACCGGGGTGGCGGAGCCGGTGCCGTGACCGGCTGCCGGCGCCACCTCCTCCGCCGTCGGCGCCTCTTCGATGATCGTGTGCGCGTTCGTACCGCTCAGGCCGAAGGAGGAGACGCCGGCTCGGCGCGGGCGCCCGGTCTCGGGCCATTCCACCTGCTCGGTCAGGAGCTCGACCTCGCCCGCCGTCCAGTCGACATGCGGGGTGGGCTCGTCCACGTGCAGGGTCTGCGGAAGCACCCCGTGCCGCATGGCCAGCACCATCTTGATGATGCCCGCGACACCCGCCGCGGCCTGCGTGTGACCGATGTTCGACTTCACGGAGCCGAGCAGCAGCGGCCGGTCCGCCGACCGGTCCTGCCCGTAGGTGGCCAGCAGCGCCTGCGCCTCGATCGGGTCACCGAGACGGGTACCCGTACCGTGCGCCTCCACCGCGTCCACATCCGCGGCCGACAGACCCGCGCTCGCCAGAGCCTGGCGGATCACCCGCTGCTGCGACGGACCGTTCGGCGCCGTCAGACCATTGCTCGCACCATCCTGGTTGATCGCCGAACCACGCACCACCGCCAGCACCGGGTGACCGTTGCGGCGCGCGTCCGACAGCCGCTCCACGAGCAGCATGCCGACACCCTCACCCCAGCCCGTGCCATCGGCGGCCGCGGCGAACGCCTTGATCCGGCCGTCCACCGCCAGCCCCCGCTGACGACTGAAGTCGACGAAGGCATCAGGAGTGGACATCACGGTCACGCCACCGGCAAGCGCCATGGTGCACTCGCCCTGCCGCAGGGCCTGAACGGCCAGGTGCAGGGCGACGAGCGACGACGAACAGGCCGTATCGACCGTGATCGCGGGGCCTTCGAGGCCGAACACGTACGAGAGACGGCCGGAGACGACGCTCGCCGCGTTGCCCGTGCCGACGTGCCCCTCCAGGCCGTCGGCTTCACCCGCGACCAGGGAGAGGTAGTCCTGGCCGTTGGTGCCGACGAACACCCCGGCGCGGCTGCCGCGCAGCGACGACGGGTCGATACCGGCCCGCTCGAAAGCCTCCCACGAGGTCTCCAGCAGCAGGCGCTGCTGCGGGTCCATGGCCAGGGCTTCGCGGGGCGAGATCCCGAAGAAGCCTGCGTCGAACTCGGCGGCGTCGTAGAGGAAGCCGCCTTCGCGCGTGTACGAGGTCCCCGGCTGGTCCGGGTCCGCATCGTAGAGGTGGTCCAGATCCCAGCCGCGGTCCGCCGGGAAGTCGGCGACCGCGTCCGTGCCCTGGGCGAGAAGCCGCCACAGGTCTTCCGGAGTCCGTACCCCGCCGGGGAAACGGCAGCTCATCGCCACGATCGCGATCGGATCGCCGTCGGCCGCCACGGAGACACCCTGGGGAGCGTCGGCCTTCGGCGCGCTGCCCACCAGCTCCCCGCGCAGGTACTCCGCGAGGGCCATGGAGGTCGGGTAGTCGTACACGAGGGTGGTGGGGAGCCGCAGCGCGGTGGCCGCGCCCAGCCGGTTGCGCAGGTCCACGGCGGTCAGGGAGTCGAACCCGAGCTCCTTGAAGGCGCGTTCGGCCCCGACGGCGTCCGAGCCCTCGTGCCCGAGGACGGCGGCGACGTGGGTACGGACGAGGCTCAGCAGCTCCCGCTCCTGCTCGGCGCGAGGCAGCTCGGCCAGCTTCGCGAACGCGGCACCGGCGACGTCGGCACCCGTGACCAAAGTCCCCTGTCCGGTGGCGGCGGTACCTTCCGGGCCGCCGGTGACGAAGTCGTCGACCAGCGGGTTGGGGCGGGCTCCCGCCACGATCGCGGAGAAGCGGTCCCAGGTGATGTCAGCGACGGTCAGGGCGGTCTCTTCGGCGCCAACGGCTTGAGCCAGCGCGGCGATCGCGGCGTCGGGGGCCATCGGCGGCACACCCTCACGCCGCATCCGCGCGTCCATGGCTTCGTCGGCGGCCATGCCGCCGTCGGCCCACGGGCCCCAGGCGATCGAGGTCGCTGCCAGCCCTGCGGCACGCCGCTGCTCGGCGAGCGCGTCCAGGTAGGCGTTCGCGGCGGCGTAGTTGGCCTGACCGGCCGCGCCGATCGTGCCGCTCATGGAGGAGAACAGCACGAATGCGGAGAGCTCGATGCCGAGCTCGACGGTCAGCTCGTGCAGGTTCAGCGCCGAGGTCGCCTTCGCCCGCAGCACGCTCTCGAAACGCTCGGGGGTAAGGGCGTCGAGGACACCGTCATCCAGCACACCAGCCGTGTGCACGACCGCCGTCAGCGTGCCGGCCTCGGCCTCCAGCAGCGTACGCAGGGCATCCCGGTCGGAGGCGTCACACGCCACGACCGACACCTCAACACCCAGCCCGGACAGCTCCGCCACCAGCTCGGCGGCACCCGGAGCCTCGAGGCCACGACGGCTCGTCAGCACCAGACGCTCGACACCCGCACCGGCCAGCCAACGCGCGACCCGGCCGCCCAGAGCACCCGTACCACCCGTCACCAAAACGGTGCCAGACGGCGCCCACGAGTCCGTGCTGCCGCTCGCGGCGCGGACCAGCCTGCGCCCGAAGACACCGGAGGCCCGCACCGCAACCTGATCCTCACCAGAGCCGGCCAGCACACCCACCAGGCGGGACATCGCCCGCTCGTCCCACACCTCGGGCAGATCGACCAGACCACCCCAACGCTCGGGCAGTTCGAGGGCGGCCACACGGCCCAGACCCCACACCTGCGCCTGCGCGGCAGAGACGAGACGGTCGGAACGACCCACACTCACCGCACCACGGGTCAGGCACCACAACGGCGCCCCCACCCCCGCATCACCCAACGCCTGCACCAGACCAGCCGTCGCAACAACCCCGGCCGACTCGTCCAGAGCCAGCAGCGACACCACACCAGCAACAGAACCCGCATCAGACAGCAGCCCAGCCAGGGCGGCACGGTCGGCGTCGGCCTCAACGACAACGAGGCGGACCTCAGCCCCACGCCCAGCCAGCGCATCCACCACACCCGCGGCCAGGGACTCGTCCTCGCGCGCGACGACGACCCACTCGCCGCCCAACGCCGCCCCGCCCGAGACGGTCAGCGGCTTCCACGACACGCGGTAACGCCAGCCGTCCACCTCCGACTGCGTCCGCACCCGTCGGCGCCATGCCGACAGGGCCGGGACGACCTCGCTCAGCGGCTGTTCGCCGTCCGCGTCCAGTTCGAGCGCGGCGGCGAGCGCGGCCACGTCCTCGTGCTCGACCGCGTCCCAGAAGGCGCTGTCGGCCGGGTCCGCCCGGTGCGCGGGCGCCGTCTGCGACTCGGCTGCGGGGGTGCGGGCGTTCATCCAGTAGCGCTGCCGCTGGAACGCGTACGTCGGCAGCTCCACGCGCTCCGCGCCCGTACCGGCGAAGCAGGCGGACCAGTCGACCTCCGCGCCCCGGACGAACATGCGGGCGACGGCGTCGAGCAGTGTGGCGTTCTCGGGGCGGCCGGCGCGCAGCGCGGCGGCGAAGGCGAGGTTGGCGGGGTTGGCGGGGTTGGCGGGGTTGGTGGTGTCCTGCGGGTCGGTGACCAGGCAGTCCTGGGCCATGGCGGTGAGGACGGGGTCGGGACCGAGTTCCAGGAAGGAGTCGGCGCCACGGGCTTCGAGGGTGCGTACGCCGTCGAGGAAGCGGACGGCGTCGCGGACGTGCCGGACCCAGTGTTCGGGGTTGGCCAGTTCGGCGGCGGTGGCGGTGGTCCCGGTGAGGAGGGAGACGACGGGCAGGGTGGGCGTGCCGTAGGCCAGGACCTGCGCCACGCGGCGGAACTCGTCGAGCATGCCGTCCATGTGCGGCGAGTGGAACGCGTGGCTGACCGTCAGGCGCTTGGTCTTGCGGCCCTGCGCCTCGAACGCCTCCGCGATCGCGACCGCCGCGTCCTCGTCACCCGCGACCACAACGGCCTGCGGGCCATTGACCGCCGCGATACTCACCCGGTCCGTCAACAGCGCCAGGACCTCGTCCTCCGACGCCTGAACCGCGACCATCACACCACCGGACGGCAACGCCTGCATCAGACGCCCACGCGCCGCCACCAACGCACACGCGTCGTCCAGCGAGAACACCCCGGCCACATGCGCGGCCGCGATCTCACCCACTGAGTGACCGGCCACGAACGCCGGCTTCACACCCCACGACTCCACCAGCCGGAACAACGCCACCTCGACCGCGAACAACGCCGGCTGGGTGTAGGCGGTCTGGTTGAGGAGAGCGGCCTCGGGGGTGTCCGCCTCGGCGAACAGGACGTCGAGCAGCGGGTGTTCGAGCTGTTCGTCGAGGTACCAGGCGGCGTCGTCGAGGGCGTCGGCGAACACCGGGTGGGTCTCGTACAGTTCGCGGCCCATGGCCAGTCGCTGGCTGCCCTGACCGGTGAAGAGGACGGCGAGGCGTCCCGCGGCGGGGGCTCCCTGGACGACGGCGGGGGCGTCGGATCCGTCGGCGAGGGTGTGCAGACCGCGCTGGAGGGCGGTGCGGTCGTCGCCGAGGACGACGGCGCGGTGTTCGAAGCGGCCGCGGGTGGCGGCGAGGGAGTGGCCGATGTCGTGGGGGGTGGCGTCCGGGTGGGCGTCGAGCCAGTCGCCGAGGCGCCGGGCCGTGGCGCGCAGGGCTTCCGGGGTCTTGGCGGACAGTGCCCAGGGCAGCGGACCGGACAGCGGGCCTGACAGCGGACCGGCGGCCTCGTCCCCGGGTTCCTGCGAGCCCTCCGTCGCGGATGCGGACGGCTGGTCGGCCGCGTCCTGTGCGTCGTCCTGCGCACGGTCCTCGGTCGGCGGCTCCTCGATGATGGCGTGGGCGTTGGTGCCGCTCATGCCGAAGGAGGAGACTCCCGCGCGGCGCGGGGCGTCGGACGTCGGCCAGTCGACGGCCTCGGTGAGGAGGGAGACGGCTCCGGCCTGCCAGTCGACGTGCGGGGTCGGCGCGTCGACGTGCAGGGTCCTGGGCAGGACGCCGTGGCGCATCGCCATGACCATCTTGATGACGCCGGCGACGCCGGCGGCGGCCTGGGTGTGGCCGATGTTCGACTTCAGGGAGCCGAGCCACAGCGGCCGGTCGGCCGGGCGGTCCTGGCCGTAGGTGGCCAGCAGTGCCTGTGCTTCGATCGGGTCACCGAGCCGCGTACCCGTGCCGTGTGCCTCGACCACGTCCACGTCGGCGGACGTCAGGCGGGCGTTGGCCAGCGCCTGGCGGATGACGCGCTGCTGGGCGGGGCCGCTGGGCGCGGTCAGGCCGTTGCTGGCGCCGTCCTGGTTGATGGCGGTGCCGCGGACGACGGCGAGGACGTGGTGGCCGTTGGCGCGCGCGTCGGAGAGGCGTTCCACGAGCAGCATGCCGGCGCCCTCGCCCCACGCCGTTCCGTCGGCGCCCGCCGCGAAGGGCTTGCAGCGGCCGTCGGGGGCGAGGCCGCGCTGGCGGCTGAAGGAGACGAACGAGCCGGGGCTGGCCATGATCGCGACGCCGCCGGCGAGCGCGAGGGAGCACTCGCCGCTGCGCAGGGCCTGGACGGCGAGGTGCAGGGCGGCGAGCGAGGAGGAGCAGGCGGTGTCGACGGTGACGGTGGGGCCTTCGAAACCGAAGGTGTACGCGATGCGGCCGGAGGCGACGCTCGCGGCGTTGCCGGTGACGAGGTAGCCCTCGAATCCGTCGGCGGCGTCTTCGAGCCGGGGGCCGTATTCCTGCGTCTCCGCGCCGACGAACACGCCGACCTGGCCGCCGCGGAGTCCGGCGGGGTCGAGGCCGGCCCGGTCGAACGCCTCCCAGGAGGTTTCGAGGAGCAGGCGCTGCTGGGGGTCCATGGCGAGCGCTTCGCGCGGGGATATCCCGAAGAACGCGGCGTCGAATTCGTCGGCGTCGTGGAGGAATCCGCCTTCGCGGGCGTACGTGGTGCCGGCCCGGTCGGGGTCCGGGTCGTAGAGCGAATCGAGGTTCCAGCCGCGCCCGGTGGGGAATTCGGAAATGGCGTCGATGCCGGCGGCGACGAGTTCCCAGAGCGCTTCGGGGGAATGTACGTCGCCGGGGAAGCGGCAGCCGATACCGACGATGGCGATCGGTTCGTCGCTGCTGACGGCGGCGGTGACGGGTGCCTCGGCGGGGGTGGTCAGGCCCAGGAGCAGGGCGTGGATCCGGCGGGCGAGGTGGACGGGGGTGGGGTGGTCGAAGGCCAGGGTGACGGGCAGGCGCAGGCCCGTGCCGGCGACGAGGCGGGCGTGCAGGTCGACGGCGGCGAGCGAGTCGAAGCCGAGGTCGAGGAAGGAGCGGTGCGGGTCGAGGGTGGCGGGTGCGGTGTCCCGCAGGGAGGCGGTGACCAGGGAGGACACCCAGTCGAGCAGCGCGGTGTGCTGTTCGTCCCCGGTGAGCCCGGCGAGGCGCTCCCGCCACTGATCGCCATTGTCCGAGGCGTTGTCCGAGGCGTTGGCCGTGGTGTCGTCCGTGCCGTCGTCCGTCGCGTTGCCCGTGGTGTCGTCCGCGATGCCGTCCGTAGCGCTGTCGGCGCAGCCGGATTCGGATTCGCCCTGGGTTTCGCCGGCCTCGGAGGCGCCGTCGATTTCGGCAGCGAAATCCTGGGAATCGTTCAACATCGCGCGCTCCATCACTCCGTGCAGAGAAACCTAAGACCAGAGTTGACCCTGGCACGGGAGAGCTTCCACAGAAACCCCTAACGCCCCCCTAGGGGCCCCTATGCGGTGGCCCTTCGGAAGGCGTCGTCATTCTGCGAGCGCGATCAATCATATTGCCCTCGACGTACGGGCAATTGCAAGGATTCTGTTGTCGTACGAAGACGGAGGGGCGGTCGTCAGGACCGCCCCTCCGTCTCCCGGGGGTGCGCCAGTTGGTTCTTGGGGTCAGTGGCCGGCGGGCACCCGTTCGATGAACGGGGCGAGCAGGCCGGGCACCGTCTCCTCGGCGAAGGCGAGGCCGTCGCCGACGCGTACGTCGCGGACCTTGTAGACGCCGTTGCCGACGGCGGTGGCGGCTCCCAGGGTGAGCAGGCCCGCGCGGCGCTGGAAGACCGAGCGCGTGATGGACCAGCCGATGATCCCGTCCCGCTGCACGGCGACGGTGCGGCGGGTGAAGGTGCCCGCCCGGGTGACCAGGTAGGGGCCGTGGACGGCGTGGCCGAGGTTGCGGTAGGCGTCGAAGGCGAAGGCCACTCCGGCGGCGAACAGCACGACCGCGGTGATCCAGCCGGTGTGCACGAGGACCGGGGTGAGCCACAGGCCGAGGCCGACGAAGGGCGCGGCGAGCAGGACGGACCAGATCAGGGCGCGGTTGATCCTGCGGCGCAGGGCGGCGCGGGGGTGCGGCGCGAGCTCCGCCGCCGTCGTCGGGGAGACGGTCTCGCCGAGGACGTCGGCGGCGATCCGGCGGGCCAGGGCCAGGGGTACGGGCGGGGTGAGCCGGCTGCGGCTGCTGTTCTCGTCCTCGTCGCCGAGGCCGCTGGCGACGGCCTTCAGGCGGGCTCCCCCGGCCCAGCGCAGCAGCAGGGGTTCGGCCACTTCGGCGCCGCGCAGCCGCTGTTCCTCGATGCTGACGGAGCGGGTGACGAGCAGGCCGCGGCGGACGCGGAGCAGGCCGGTCTCCGGGCGGTCGAGGCGGTAGCCGCCCCAGCCCTCTATGAAGGTGGCGGTCGATCCGGCGACGCCGATCACGACGATGACGAGGAGGGTCACGAGGATTCCGTACCAGAGCGGTACGGACCCGAAGCGGTCCTCGATGTCCTTGACGATGCCGAGTTCCAGGGGGTCGATCTTCATCTCGTGCAGCGTGCGGTAGACGCTGCCGACGGCGATGAAGACACCGCCGACGCCCCAGAGGGTCAGCGGCGCGTACCGCAGCCACGCCCAGTCGAGTTCGGCGAGGGTGGCGTCGGTGTCGGGGTCGGCGGTCGCCAGGCCCTGGCGGGCGTGGCGCAGTTCGCTCAACTGACTGCGCAGCGCTTCGGCGTCGCGGACGCTGAGGCCGTCCAGGGACAGGCCGCCGCCGGAGGTGGCCTGGTCACCGGTGGCGACCTTCAGGGAGGTGAGGCCGAAGATCCGGTGGAGGGGGTTGGCGGTCAGGTCGACGCTGCGGATGCGGTCGACGGGGATCGAGCGCTCGCTGCGGAAGAACCATCCCTTGTGGAGCTCCACGCGGTCGTCGGTGACGCGGTACCGGGTGGTGAGGAGGCGCATCGTGCTGATGCCGGAGATGACGAGGCAGGTGATGAGGAACGAGGCGAGGGTGATCAGGACCTGGAGGTTGATCTCGCCGCCGGTGATGACGGTGGTGGCGGCGAAGGTGGCCAGCGGTGTGGCCACCACGCTCAGGTTGACGAGGAACAGGCGCGGGTTGAGCCGTCCCCACGCGTCGTGGTCGGCGTGGTCCTGGTGTCGGACCGCGGTGTCCGGTGTCACGTGGCGTCTCCCGGTACGGCCTGGGTGGACCGGGTCAGCTGCTCCACGAGTTCGGTGGCGGTCCGGTGGTCCAGTCCCTTGATCTTCACGGCGCCGGCGGAGGACGCGCTGGTGACGGTGATCCCGGAGAGGCTGAACAGCTGCTGGAGCGGGCCGCGGAGCATGTCGACGGTCTGGACGCGGGACAGGGGGACGACCCGCCACCGCTGCCAGAGCCATCCCGAGGCGGCGTAGACGGCCTCGTCGGTCATCTCCCAGCGGTGCACCCGGTAGCGCCAGATGGGCATGATGCCCATGTAGAGGAGTCCGGGGACGAGCGCGACGAGGAAGAGGGGGCCGAAGACGAAGCGCGCCGGGGAGATGGTGAGCCAGAGCACGCCGAACACGAGCGGGAGCGGCAGGGCGAAGAGGGACGACTGGAGGGTCCACCAGCCGATGGCGCGGCTTTCGACGCGGTTGCGAGGCGGACGGAGCCTCAGTTCTTGGTTGTCTAGCACTGCTTCACCCTGGTTCCTGAAGGATCTTGAATCGTCGCGGGATCGTCGCGGAGTCGTCGTGGGGTCATCGTGTGATCGTCGCGGTCCGTACGGCACGCAGCCGGGACAGGAGGACGGCTGCCCGGGCCGTCACCATCGACAGGGACAGCAGGGCGAGCGAGCTGATGAGGACCTCGCTGCCACTGAGTTGGTAGTCGGTGGTGAAGCGGTTGATGCGTGCGCCGAACCAGTGCTCGCAGCCGTAGGCGAAGAGGATCTGGGCTCCGCAGAGGCAGACCCAGACCGCCGCCTGGCCGGACCCGCCGGTGGTGCGGATGTCGCCCGCGGGGTCCCGGTGGGCGGTGAGCGGGGAGCTCGCGACGAGTCCGCAGATGACCCCTACACCTATGGCGGCGAGGTGCAGCGACGTGTCGTTGCCCGCCGTCGGAAAGGATCGGACGCACGCGCCGGTGACGATGGCGGCCACCAGTGTGGGGCCGGCGATCCTCACGGCGGTGATGCGCCGGTTGCCGGAGTCGGTCGCGAGGATGACGGCCAGGATGGTCCCGCAGGTGATGAGTGCCGTCGTGAACTGCCCCACGTGACCGAACCCGCCCTTTCCGCACTGCCTCGAAGTCCGTTGTCGCGGTTCTCCTTCCGCTGGTTCCAACGTAGGCGGGGCGGCCCGGCCGGGGGACGACCGATCGGTGGGACCGGCTGTCAACCGATCGACGGACACCGGCGAAGCTCGTGGTAGGACTGGTTCCGTGCACATAGAAACTCAGCCGGAGGTCGCGCGGACGGCCGCGAACTACGGTCCCGACTCGGGAAGCCGCTGGTTCGGTCTGTGGGACGGCTATTTCGCCGTCTCCTACCTCGTCACCGTCATTCTGCTGTTCACCTCGGCGGAAAGCCAGACCCACCGGGCCCTCGCCGTCGGTGCGCTGACGCTGATCGTGCCCTGGTACGCGGGGCTCGGCCGGAGGCTGATGGTCCACCGGACGTCGGGCCGGCGGAACATCGTCTTCTCCGCCGGGCTCCTGCTGTTGTTCGCCTCGTCCACCGTGCTCGATCTCGCGGGTTCCTTCGCGCTGTTCGCGGTGGTCCCCATGCTCATGATGAGTCTGTCGGTGCCGCCCGCGATCGTGCTGGTGGTGCTGGCCAACCTGTGGCCGGTGACGGTGGTGTGGCTGCGGGGCGGGGAGTTCGATCCGCACATCCTGTCGGTGCTGCCCATCTCGCTGCTCGGCATCGGTGTGTCGGTCCTGCTCGGCCTGTGGATCACCCGGGTGGTGCGGCAGAGCGCAGACCGGGGCGAGCTGATCAACGAGTTGCGGCGCAGTCGGGAGCGGGAGGCCCGGCTGTCGCACCAGGCCGGCATCTCGGCCGAGCGGGAGCGGCTGGCCCGGGAGATCCACGACACCCTGGCGCAGAGCCTGACCAGCATCATCAGCCTGGTGCAGGCGGCCGAGTCTGAGGTGGTGGACAACCCCGAGCGGGCGCGGTCCCGGCTCGGGCTGGCCGGCCGGGTCGCGCAGGACAGCCTGGCCGAGGCCCGCGGTTTCGTCTCCGCGCTGACGCCGCCGTCACTGCGGGAGAGCTCGCTGGTGCAGGCCGTACGCCGGCAGGCCGACCTGCTGATGGAGGAGACGGGGCTGGCGGTGCGGTGCACGGCCCGCGGCGAGGAGCAGCCGCTGCCGATGGCGGTCAGCGTGGTGCTGCTGCGTTCGGCGCAGGAGGCGTTCGCCAATGTGCGCAAGCACGCGACGGACGCCCGTAGGGTGGACGTCCTGGTGGCGTACGCGCCGGAGGCGGTGCGGCTCGTGGTGCGTGACGACGGCGCGGGTTTCCGGGCCGGCGACGGGCCGCGGGACCAGGAGCCGGCGGACGGCGCGCCGGAGCGCGAGCCGGACGGCGGGCGGAACGGTTTCGGGTTGCGCGGGATGCGCGCCCGGGTGGAGGAGATCGGCGGAATGGCACAGGTCAGCAGCAGCCCGGGGGCGGGCACGGTCATCGAGGTGACGGTGCCGCTCGCCCCGGTGGAGCGGGGGTCGGCCGATGAGTGAGCGCGAACCGATCGGGGTGTTGCTCGCCGATGACCACCCGGTGGTCCGGGAGGGCCTGAGCGCCATGCTGGAGCTGGACGAGGGCATCCGGGTGGTGGGACAGGCCGGTTCCGGTGAGGAGGCGGTGCTGCAGGCCGCACGGCTGAAGCCGGACATCGTCCTGCTCGACCTGCGGATGGGTGCGATGGACGGGGTGGCCGCGACCGGGCACATCCTGCGGGAGTCGCCGCGCAGCCGGGTGGTCATCGTGACCACGTACGAGGACGACGCGGACATCCTGCGCGCGGTGGAGGCGGGCGCGGCGGGCTACCTGCTCAAAGGCAGCTCCCGTGAGGAGCTGGTGCAGGCGGTGAAGGCGGCGGCGCGCGGTGAGACGGTGCTGACGCCGTCGCTGGCGCCGAAGCTGTTCCGGGCCCGGGTGGTGGAGGCGCCGGTGCTGTCCGAGCGGGAGCGCGAAGTGCTCCAGCTGGTCAGGCAGGGCATGACCAACGCGGACATCGGGCGCCGGCTGTTCATCAGCGAGGCGACGGTCAAGACGCACCTGCTGCGGTCGTTCAAGAAGCTGTCGGTGTCGGACCGCACGGCGGCGGTGATGGCGGCCCTGGAACGGGGCCTGCTGTCCTGAGGGGTGGGCCGGCCCCGGCCGCCCCCTGGCCTGTCCGGGGGCGGCCCGGCTGTCAGGCGATGCCCGGCAGGCTCAGGTCCCACAGCCGGGCGGGCAGGTCCCGGCGGCGCTTGACCTGCAGCTTTCGGTAGATCCGGGTCAGGTGCTGCTCGACCGTCGAGACGGTCACGTACAGCTTTGTGGCGATCTCCCGGTTGGTGTGGCCGCGCGCCGCGAGCAGCGCAACCCGTGCCTCGGCCTCCGAGAGCGACTCGGACAGGGTCTCGGCCTCCCGGGCGGGTTCGGCCTCGCGTCCGGCCGGCGCGGCGACCGCCTCTCCGTCGCCCTGCCCGGGGGTGAACTCCTGGCACAGCGGCTGCGCCCCGCAGGACTTGGCGACGTGCCAGGCCTTGCGTACGAGCATCCGGGCCCGGTTGAAGTCCCCGGCGGCGCGGTAGCCGCTGCCCAGCTCCCCCAGCGCGCTGGCGAGCTGGAGCCGGTCCTCGCCCTGCTCCAGGGCCTCCACGGCCTCGGTGAGGCGCTTGAGGCGGTACGTGAGGTCACCGCTGGTGCGGGCGAGCGCGTACAGCAGGGCGCCGCGCGGCCGGCTGCCGGCCGGGCCCGCTTCGCGCTGCCGCTGCTGCTCCACGTACTCGCGGGCGCGCGGCATGTTGCCGATGGCCAGCCACGCCTCGGCGGCGTCCAGGCGCCAGGGCGCCAGTTCCACGGCGTCCATGCCCCAGGCCTGCATCAGTTCCCCGCAGGTGAGGAAGTCGCGCAGGGCGGCGTGGTAGCGGCCGGTGGCGAGGTGGCAGCGGCCGCGTGCCCGCAGGTAGTGGAGGCCGAACTGGGTCTCCAGCATCTTCTCGGGCAACGGCTGTTCGAGCAGGCTCATCGCCTCGTCGAGGTTGCCCATCCGGGTCTCGGCGTCGATGAGGACGGCCAGCGGCAGCGCGATGCCGACGCCCCAGCACTGCACGGATATCAGGGACATGGCCTGGCGGGCCTGGGCGGCCGCGCCCGGCAGGTCGCCCTGGCGCAGGGCGACCTCGGCCCGGACCACGCCGAGCGCCGCCTGCCAGGTCGGTGTGTTGCGGGCGGAGCACTCGCCGAGGAGCCGGTCGGTCCAGGTGAGCGCGAGGTCGAGGCGGCCGGCGTAGACGAGGGTCAGCGCGGCGATGACGAGGGGGGTGAGGGTGCGGTCGCTGAGGTGGTAGCGCTGGAGCACCCGGGTGGCTTCGGCGACGGCCGCCTCGCCCTGGCCGCCGCGCAGCGCGGTGCGCATGGCCTCGACGGCCGGGACGTGGGCGTCGTCGGGCATGTCGTAGGAGGCCGTGCCCGGCGCCGTGACGGTGGCGTGCGTACGCGGGTCACCGGGCCGGGAGGGGTGCGCGGGCCCGTCGGTCGCGAACACCTCGCGGACCGGGGGGCTGACGAGCGAGAGCCAGCTCTGCGCGGCGGCGAGGGTGCCCGTCTCGTACGCGAAGGGCTGCCCGGCGTCCAGGGCCTTCTGGGCGGCGCTCTGCAGGCGGCGGACGGCTTCGCCCGCCTGCCGGGCCTCGCCCATCCAGGCCAGGCAGGTCACGGCGTGGAGGAGGTCGCGGTCGGTGAGCCGGCCGGCGAGGAACTCCCGGGACAGCTGGCGCAGGTGGCCTTCGGCGGCGACGGGGCTGCTGCGCCAGACGATGCTGACCAGGCGGGATTTCAGCGCGGTGCGGCTGGGGCCTTCGGGGCTGGAGTCGACGGCCAGTTCCCCGCAGCGCAGTGCGAGTTCGGGGTCGTCCTCGACGAGGGCGTATTCGGCGGCCTCCTGGAGGACGGGGATCGCCCACTCCTCCACCTGTTTGCGGGCGGCGAGCAGGTGGCGGGCGACGTCGAGGGCGGCGGCCCCCTCCTGGTGGAGCAGTCGTGCGGCGCGCTGGTGGAGCACGGACAGCGCCCCGGGCGGGGTCGCGGCCAGCACCGCGGTACGGGTCGCGCTCTCGCGGAAGGCGTCGCCGCGCAGGATTCCGCAGCGGCCCAGGTCCTGGACGGCCAGTTCGGCGGTCTTGATGTGGACGTCGGTGATGCGGCTGAGCAGGAGGGGCGGGCAGGCGTCGCCGAGGACGGCGATGCCCCGGGCGACGGCCAGCATCTCGGGGTCGCCCCGGTGGAGGCAGTCCAGCACGGCGCGCTCGAAGGTCTCGGCGGGGACGAGCGGCTGGAAGGGCTCGCTGTCGCCCAGGGCCGCGACGCCGTCCTCCAGCAGTGCCTTGATGAGCAACGGGTTTCCGCCGGTGGTCTCCTGGCAGTCGGCGGTGACCCGCTGGGCGGCGGCGGTGGAGAAGTGGCCGGCCAGCATGCGTGCGGTTCCGTCCGCGCTGAGCAGGGACAGCCGGATGCTGGTGCAGTTGGGCTGGCGCTGGAGTTCGGCGTGGAAGGCGAGCTGGGCGGGCAGCAGCCGTACGGCCTCGGTGAGGACGATGAGGACGCCGGCCTGCCGGACCCTTCGGGCGAGGCACAGCAGGAACGCGCGGGAGAGTTCGTCGCCGTGGTGGACGTCGTCGACGGCGATGACGACGGTGCGGTCGCGGGCGATCCGCAGGAGCGAAGCGCAGACGTACGGGAGGATCCGCATCCCGGCCTCGACGCCGCCGGCGGTTCCGGTCGCCGGGTCCTGGGTGTCCGTCACCGTGGTGCCGAGGCTGTCGAGCAGGGCGGTGGACTCGGCGTGGACGCCGGGCTCCAGGGGGGCGATGCTGTCGAGGATGCGGCGCAGGATGCCGAAGGGGAGGTAGCGCTCCGCGCGGGAGCCGGCGGCCTCCAGGACCAGAGCGCCGTCCGCGATGGCCTGTTCGGTGAAGTGTTCCAGCAAGGTCGTCTTGCCGGCGGCGATGGGCCCGCTGATGACGGCGACGCGTCCGCGGCCCCGCCGGGCGCTGGCGAGCAGGTCGTTCAGTGTCTCCCACTGCTTCTCGCGCTCGGCGAGCCTTGCCACCACTGCGTTCCCTTCCCCCGGGATGTCTGAACTTGCCCTGCACTGCACTGCGTCGCGCCTCCTTGGGCCCCTGCCCCTCGGGCGGGGACGGGTCCGGGGCGGGTCTGCTCCTCCGGTGCGGGGAGGGCTCTTCGACCCGGCCTCGGGCCCCTCTCGTGCGTTCACTGCCGGGTCGGCCGCCGGTCGTGCGGCGTCCCGGCGGCGGCTCAGCCCTTTCGGGTGGCCGCTGCGAGCTCCTCAGAAACGATCTTCAGGATCTGCGCCTGGTGCTGGGCGAGGAAGAAATGGCCTCCGGGGAAACGGCGGATGTCGAATCCGCCGAGGGTGTGCCCTTCCCAGGCTTCCGCTTCCTCGCCGCTGGTCCGCGGGTCGGACTCGCCGGTCAGCACGGTGATCGGGGTGTTCACCGTGTCCTGCGGCGTGGCGCGGTACTTCTCGATCGCGGTGTAGTCACTGCGAATGGCGGGGAGCACCATGCGCAGGATCTCTTCGCTGCCGAGAATCGCGGCCTCGGTTCCGCTGAGTTCCCGCATTTCGGCCACGATGCCGTCGTCATCGCGCAGATGCACGGTTTCGGGGCGGAAACTCGACGGTGCACGGCGGCCGGAGGCGAAGACACGGACGGGGGTGATGCCGTGGTCGCGTTCCAGCCTGCGCGTCACCTCGAAGGCGAGGACGGCGCCCATGCTGTGGCCGAAAAGGGCCAGCGGGCGGTCCACCCAGGGAAGAATTGCGCTGGTCAGGGCGTCGGCGTAGACGCCGATGTCGGTGATCCCCGGCTCGTGCCGGCGGTCCTGGCGTCCGGGGTACTGGACGGAGAGGACGTCCACCGCCGGGGCCAGCGCCTGTGACATGGGGAAATAGAAAGAGGCGGATCCGCCGGCGTGCGGCAGGCAGACCAGTCGTATCGGGCTTTCGTCCGCGGCGTGATAGCGACGGATCCAGCCATCGGCATTCTGCTTGTCGATCAAGGGGATGAAGACTCCCTGTTCCGGTGCGGAAGTGGCATGCGGGTTCGAAGGTTCGAACTCTTTCACCACTTCCGTACGCGCGTGCTCCGTTGCCCCCATGTCTAGCAGAGCGTCAATGCCGCCAGTACCCCTACATTGGACCCCTAGCCCGTCCGTTTCCCGTGGGCGGCCCTCATCATTTGCCGACAGACCCCGGGCAGTACGGGTCAGTTGCCCGCTCGTAGGTGCCGGTCCGGCACTGGGCCGCTACGCGCACGTCTGCCTGGCCGGGCTGCGCTCCCATGCCGAAGATGACCTGGATGCGGACGGCCTGGCCGCACTGGACACCCTCCTGGACCGGAACCACCCGCTCGGCATCACGCGCCGCGGCGACCTGAGCGTCCGTACGAGGCGCACCACCCGGATCGCCCGCCGCCCGTAGGCCGACCGGCCCGAGCGCCTTGCCGCGCCCGGGGTGGCGGCCGGTCCCGCGTCGTGTCAGGCGAGCTGGGCGTCGTGGGCGATGATGGCCACCTGGGTGCGGTTCGCCGCCTCGAGCTTGGTCATGATCCGTCCGATGTGGACCTTCACGGTCGACTCGCTCAGGTACAGGTCGCCGGCGATCCCGGCGTTGCTCAGGCCCCGCGCAACCGCAGCGGCGACCTCGCGTTCCCGGTCGGTGAGCACGGTCAACCGGCGACGGGCCGTCTCCGCGGCGTCGTTGCCGGAAAAGGTGCTGAGCAGCCGCTTGGTGATACGCGGCGACAGCATCGCCTCGCCGCGTGCCAGGACGTGCACGGCACGGGCCAGTTCCCGGGGCGGCGTGTCCTTGATCAGGAAGCCCGCCGCGCCCGCGCGCAGCGCCGCGTGGACGTACTCGTCGAGGTCGAACGTGGTGAGCACGCCGACGGCGGGCGGGTCGGGTGTGGCGAGCAGTCGTCTGGTGACCTCCAAGCCGTCGACGCGGGGCATCTGGATGTCGGTGAGCACTACGTGCGGGCGGTGCCGGGCCACCAGGTCCACGGCGGTGTCCCCGTCGCTGCCCTCGGCGACCACTTCGATCTGCGGGTCGGCGTCGAGGATCATCCGTACGCCGCTGCGGACGAGTTCCTCGTCGTCCAGCAGGACCACCTTCACCGAAGCGCCGGGCTGGTCATCCATCATGCGGGCTCCTTGGCGACGGTGGATACGAGCGGGAAGGCTGCGTGGACACGGTAGCCGCCCTCCGGGGTCGGGCCGGTATGGAGCGTGCCCTGGACGAGTGTGACGCGTTCCCGCATGCCGAGCAGGCCGTAACCGGATCCGGGCACGGCATGGCCGGCCGGGCGCTTGCCGCCGCGTCGATTGGTCACGGTGAGCTGCAACTCGTCCTGCTCGTGCACGAGACGGACGTCGACGCGGGCGTGCGGTGCGTGTTTGGCGGCGTTGGTGAGGGCTTCCTGGGCCACCCGGTGGACGGCGCGGCGCACTGCCCCCGCGACCAAGGGGAGTTCCACGGCCGTGTGCAGGTGGATGTTGCCGCCGGCGGCAACGCAGTCGCGCACCAGCGCGGAGACGTCCGCCTGCACGGAGCCGTCCGCCTGCACCCCTCGCACACCGTCCGACGACTCTTGCCGGTCGTGGCGCAGGACGTTCAGGATCTCGCGCAGCTCCGTCAGGGCTTGGGCGCCGACATGCCGGATGACCTCGGCGATCTCGATCGTGCGCTCATCCGTGGCGGTCACGCTCAGCGCGCCCGCCTGCAGGGCCATGGTGCTGACGCGGTGGGCGACCACGTCGTGCATCTCCCGGGCTATTCGCCGGCGCTCGGCGGAGACCGCCCGCTCGGCGAGCAGGTCGCGCTCCCGCTCGGCCTGCCGTGCGCGTTCACGCAACGCGGTCAGCAACGTCTGCCGCTGGCGCATCCACAGCCCGCCCAGAACAGGGAGGGCCAACCAGGTGGGTGGAAGCAGGAGTTGGTAGAGGACACCGTCCTCCGGCGTCGGATCCCAGGCAACGGTCACCGTGCCGGCCGCGGTGAAGAGAAAGGACAGCAGGGTACGCAAGCGCCATCCCCATTGCCGGGCCACCGTGTAGCACACCACCATGGCCGGGAAAGCTCCCCAGCTCCAGCAGAACAGCGGCATCGCCACCACGGGCAGCCACGGGAAGCGACGGCGTACCAGCAGGGTCGGCAGAGCGACGAAGAAGACCAGGAGCCTCCAGGGGCTGCCTCCGGCGGCAAGAGCCGGCACCGTGCATCCGGCCACCACCCCGATGTCGAGGGCGAGATACGCGGGTCTGCTCTCCCACCAGGACAGCCAAGGGCGGTCCGGTCGGGCGGCGAAGATCTTCACCGGACCGGATCCTAGCCGGACGCGCCGGACCGTCACACGTCCCGTCGGCAGAACAGGACGCCAAGGCGATCGACAGCGTCGCGTTCCGTGTCACCCCGGCCAGCGCCAGACCCACCGGTGCGCACAGCACCGCGCTGCTGCGCCGACGCACTCGGCGGCGGGACCGGTGAGGAGGCGAGCACGCTCATCGGGGCATCGATCGGCCGGGCAGGACCGGTACGACTTTCGGGTGACCCGCAACGAGCTGAAAGAAGAACGTGAACGGCGACATCGCCGGGTGACGATACGGCGGTCGAACGGAATGGCCCGGCTCAACGCCCAGCACCGACCGACACGCACCAATGCCTGGTCAACACTCCATGGAGACCGGCACGCAGCACGAAGACAAGGAGTCAACCCCCATGCGTCATCGCCTTGCCGCCATCACCCTGACCGCCGCCCTGGCCGGCGGTGCCCTGCTCGCGGCAGTACCCGCACAGGCCACCCCCACCCAGCAGACCGGCACCGCAGCCGCAGCCGCCAAGCCCCGCCACGACATACCCGCGCTGCTCCATCACCTGGAGTACCTGTACAACAAGGCCGTACACCTGGACCAGCTCGGCCAGCACGCAGACGCCGAGCGCACCCGCTCCGAAGCCGCGCTGCTGAAGGCCCTGATCGACAACCTCATCAAGTCGGGCGGCTGACCCGGCGCCGGTCCCGGCAGCGGGGTGGGGCCTCGCATACGGTCACCGCTCTGTGTGTCCGCGCACCACACCGCGGGCGCGGACCCCGGCCGGGGTCCGCACCCGCCGGGTCAGGCCGGACCGGGGTGCTCGGAGGTACGGCGCAGCCAGGTGGTGAGGTGCTGTGCCATGCCCTTCGCGTCGCGTGCCCAGCGGGTGTGGCCGCGCAGGGCCGGATCGGCCGGGGTGTGGTGGACGCGTTCGACCGCGCAGTCCGCGAGGCGGTCGCACAGGGCGTCGACCGCCGTCGGCGGGGCCAGGGTGTCGGCGGCGACCGACACCGCGAGCACGGGCAGCCGGACCTTGGCGAAGGCCGCCTCGTAGTCCATGTCGGCGCCGGTCGGCTCGAACCTGCCGGTGCGTCCGATCCTGGCCCAGTCGCGCATCACGGCGCCGGACTGGCGGCCGCCGAAGCCGAGCCGGTGCCCGGGGTAGTAGCCCAGGACGACACCGAGGAGCGCGGCCAGTTGGGTGCCCAGGAGGACGCCGACCCGACGCAGGCCCCGGAAGCTCCGGTGGTGCACGGTTCCCGAGGCGACCAGGATCAGCCCGTCCACGTCGGCCTCCGGCCGGGCGACGTACAGCAGGGACACCTGGCCGCCGATGCTGTGGCCGAGGAGGTGCACGGGCGTGCCGGGCGCGAAGAGCTCCCGGGCCGTCCGCACGAGCCGCGGCCAGTCCTGGGCGGCGAAGTCCTGGTACCCGTGGCGCGTGCCGCGCCCGGAGCGCGGGACGGACTTCCCCTGGCCGCGCAGGTCGGTGGCGACCGTCGCGCAGCCCTGCCGGGCCAGTTCCCCGGCCAGCGGCGCGTAGTACGACGCGGAGACGCCGAGGGCCGGCCAGAGCAGCACCACGGCCTGCACCGGGCCGGACTCCGGGCGGGTCACCTGCGCGACGATCCGGCCCCGGCCGCCGGAGTCGTCCGTCCAGGGGACGACGAGCTCGTCGGTGGTGGTCCGCCGCTCCGTCATCCGACGGCCCCGTCGAGGAGCATGTACCGCAGCCGGGTGTCCTGGGTGCGCGCCGACCAGGACTCGGCCATGACCATGCGCTCCTCGACGGTGGTGTCGACGAGCCGCCGGCCCTCCCAGACCTCGTAGTCGCCGAGGAGTCCGGCCGCGTCCCTCAGGCCCTCCTGGAAGAGGGTTTCGCGCCGGTGCAGGACGCGCTCCATGGGCAGGTTCTCCCACAGCCGGCGGCCGCGGCGGATGATGTCGAGGAGCCGGCCCTGCTCCTCGGGGTGGTCGGTCAGGTGCTGCCGGACGATCGCACTGCCCACCGCCAGGTGCCGGATCTCGTCCATGTTGGCGCCCCGCTCCACGAGGGCGGCGCCCGGGTCGAGCCGGCGCCACTTGCGCTCGCTGAGCTCGGCGGCGGGTGCCAGGACGCCCTCGACCAGCACGGTCAGGACCAGGACGCCGCCGTAGAAGTCGCCCTGGTCGCGCAGGACGGTGAGACCGAACTCCTCGAGCGGGTCGAGCACGTCGGCGGCGGCCCGGCCGGCCGCCTGCTCGACGGTCCGGGCCAGGTCTTCGGCGGGCACCCCCAGGGTCAGGAGGTGGTCGCGGAACGCCCGCGCGTGCCGCGCCTCGTCGACCAGCTGGGTGGTGAAGAACTCCAGGCAGGCCGAGTCGGGCGCGTGGTGGACGAGGAAGCCCAGGGCGCGCGTCGCCTTCTCCTCGGCGAGGTGGCGGAAGGCGAACTCGTCGATGACGGCGTCGCGCAGCGGGCCGGCGGAGCGGACGAGGTCGGTCGGCCCGGGGTCCTTCACCGTGCCGTCGTTGAGCCGGCGCAGCATCGTGCCGGCGACGTGCTCCAGCCAGTACGGCAGATCGCACTGCTGCGGGGTGAGTTCGAGGTCGGCGGCCCCTTCCAGGACGCTGGGCGCCCGGTCCCAGTCGGTCTCGACGGGCTGGTGTTGCGACATGGGTTCCTCCGGATCGGTGGAGCGAGAAGAGCGAGAAGAGCGAGAACGGGGAGAAGGGAGCGAAGGGGGCGAAGGGGGATTGCTCGGGGGGCCGAAACCAGCCCCTAGAGCGAGTTGGTGATGCGCAGCAGGTTCCAGACACTGCCCGGCGTCGGGCCGCCCTGGAACGCGGCGAACTCCGGTTCGACCACGTGCGGCGCCCACTTGAGCTTGAACGCCTCCTGTGTGCGCGCCGGATACACGGCCTCGCCGTGCTCGGCGATCAGGCGCAGGGCCCGGGCGAGTACCGGTGACGCGGACGCCGGGGCGTGGGTGTCGGACAGTCCCGCGAAGGGTGTGAGGCCCAGGTGCAGCCAGCGGACGCCTTCGGTCCGGAACCGTTCGAGCGCGATGAGGTTGATCAGTTCCACCGTGCCCACGGGCGCCGCCGGGGAGCGGCGCGTGAGGTCGTACAGGTAACCGGGCCTGGTTCCCCAGGCAGGGGAATACGTGACGTAGCCGACCGCGCGGCCCTCGACGCGGGCGACGAAGGTCCGCCGCAGGGGCGCGGCGAGCCCGCCGCGCTCCCCGATGAGGAAGGCGAGTTCCTTCACGTGCCGCCCCTTGGCGCGCAGCCATGCCGCGTCGATGGCGTCCAGCTCGGGCTGCGGCGCCAGGGAGTCCTCCTCCACGACGACCACGCCCTCGCGGCGGGCCCGCGACACGTTCTGCCGCACCTTGGCGAGGGCCTTCCCGCGTACGGTGAAACGCCCCAGGTCGATGCTGTACGACGTACCGATCTGGTTGACGCGGAAGCCGTGCGCCTCGTACCGGGCGACGTCGTCGGCGCGGAGCTGCGCGGCCGTCAGGCGCGGGGGCCGCCGGCCTCCCCCGGCCAGTTCCCGCAGCAGCTCCTCCAGCAGCAGGTCCCGGTCCGCCGGGGCCGCGAACGGCCCGGCGAACTGGACGGTGTGCCGGCGGCCACGGCGGTACGCGACGACCCCCGGCACGCTCTTGCCGGGCCGGCGGATCGTGCCCGTGTTGAGCGCGAGTACGCCGCTCGGGTGGTCCGCGTGGGCGGCGACGAGACCGAGCGCGTCCGTCGCCGGCGCCGTCACCGGGCCCCGCTTCCCGCCGCGCCCACCGCGTCCGCCGCGTCCATGGACCGGTGCAGCTCCTTCTCGAAGGTGGCGAAGGCCGGGTGCACCTCGGGCTCGAAGGGCACGCTGAACGGCTTGAAGAAGTTGCCGAGCAGCCCGCGGTCGCCGCACAGGTGGATCGGGACGGCCAGCAGTGCCCACTCCGGGCCCACCAGCCACGCCCACAGGGCGACCACGGCGCCCGCGGTCAGCCAGCTGTGCATGGTGTTGTAGAGGACGTAGTACGCCTTGGGTACCGGCCCGCCCCTGGCCCTGCGGTGGGCCAGGGCGCCGGGCAGATAGCCGAGGACGTCGATGTAGGCGAACAGGGCGACGGCGACGGGCCAGCGCACCTCGTCCCAGTGGGCGACGAGCAGTCCGGTGCTGAGCAGCAGGCCGACGGTGTACTCGGCGCGCAGCAGCCGGAAGGTCGTGCGGGTCTCGAACCGGTTGACCGGGTCCATCAGGCCGCCACCTCCTGCCCGCCGATCAGGGCGTGCAGGATGTCGCCGATGGTCGACCGCAGGACCCGTTCGGCGACCGGGTCGACGATGTTGGCGAGGGTCGGCAGCCCGAAGTCGAACTCGGCGCCGAACTCCACCCGGCAGCCCGACGCGTGGGGGCTGACCCGCCACTGGCCGTCGAAGGTGTCGAAGTCGCCGCGCGTCTGCCGGAAGGAGATCGTCATCGTGGCGTCGTCGAAGACGTCCTCCTCTTCCCACGCCAGGACGCCGCCCCGGAAGTCGACCTCCCAGTCGCTGTTGAGGGCGCCGCCGCCGGCGTCCGGCCGGACGCTCACCCGGCGCACGGTGTCGACCAGGTCGGGGTAGCGCGCGAAGTCACCGATGCGGGCGTAGGCGGCCTGCGCCGTGACGTCCGGGGAGTAGTGGGTCAGGTGGACCGACCGCATGTCAGGAGGTTCCCTTCTGGGTGGGGAAGCGTTCGCCCAGGGTCCGGGCCGCTTCGAGCAGTGCCGCCGCCAGCTCCTGGACCTCCGCCTCGTCGAGCACGGCGGGCGGAGTGAGGCGCACCACCGCGTGGGCGTTGAGCGAGTGGTTGACGATGACGTTCCTGTGCAGGAGTTCGAGCAGGAACTCCCCGGCCAGGCCCGGGTCATGGAACTCGACACCGATGAGCAGGCCCGCACCGCGGACCTCGCGCACCAGGTGCGGGCAGTGCGCCGCGACGGCCGTCCGCAGCGCGGACAGGATCCGCTCGCCGAGCGTGCGGGCCCGGTCGACGAGGCGTTCCTCGTGGATCGTCGCGACCGCCGCCTCCACGGCCGCCATCGCCACGGGCGCGGCCGAGAACGTCGAGGTGTGGATGAACGGGTCGCGGTCGAAGGGGGCGAAGGCCTCCTCGGTGGCGACCGCTGCGGCGACCGGGATCACCCCGCCGCTGAGCGCCTTGCCCACGAGCAGGACGTCGGGCACGACGTCTTCCCGGTCGGCGCCCCACCAGGCGCCGAGGCGCCCGAGTCCGGTCATCACCTCGTCCAGGACGAGGAACGCGCCCTGCCGGCGGCAGATGTCGCTCACCTCGCGGAGGTAGCCCTCCGGCGGGATCACCACGCCCGCCTCGCCCTGCACCGGCTCCAGGATCACGACGGCGTCCGAGGCGTCGGCGCCGAGCGCCCGCGAGAGGGCCGCCGCGTCCCCGTACGGCACGTGCGTGGTCGCGGGCAGCAGGGGCAGGAACGGGGTGCGGTAGAGGTCGTTGCCGGTGGCGGACAGGGCCCCGAGCGTCTTGCCGTGGTAGCCGCCTCGCATGGCGATGACGCGGTACCGGCCGTGGCTGCGGGCCAGCTTCAGCGCCGCCTCCACGGCCTCGGCGCCGGAGCCGCAGAAGTGCATCCGGTCGAGGCCGGGAGGGGTGAACCGGGCCAGCGCGGCGGCGGCACGTCCGGCCGCGGGGTCGAGCAGCATGCGGGTGGACAGCGGGTGCGTACGGATCTGGCGCTCCACCGCCGCGACCACGCGCGGGTGGCAGGCGCCGGTGAGGAAGACGCCGTAGCCGCCGCAGTTGAGGAAGGAACGGCCGTCCTCGGTGAGCACCCGGGCCCCGGACGACGACGCCTCGACGTGACCGCCGAACATCTCGCCCAGCCGGCCCCGTCCGCTGCTGAGATGGGTCTTGTACAGGTCGGCGGTGCTCCTGCCGCCGGCCGGGGCGTCGCTGCCGCTCATCGTTGCCTCCTGGGTCGGTCTCGGCGGTGGGGCGGGCGCGGCGTCATGCGATGCGCAGCGGCGCGCCGGCGTGGTGGTCGAGCAGCGCCTCGGCGCTCGCCGACCGGGACGGCGGGTGGAAGGCCAGGGCCCGGCTGACGGCCAGCAGATGGCCCACCTCGGGCGAGGTAACGAACCGGACCCCGCCCAGGAGCTCCGCCGCCTGGTCCGCGGCCCGGACCAGCAGTTCCTGTACCGCGAAGCGCGCGGTCAGCGCCGCGGCCAGCTCCGGGTTGCCGATCACCCCGGAGTCCACGACGCGCGCCACGTTCTCGGTCAGGCCCGCGGCCGCCTCGACGGCGACGAGCACGGCGGCGCGGTCCGTCGCACTGCCGCGGCCGGCCCGCAGCGCGGCCTCGGCGAGCCGGCCCACCGCACCGGTGTAGGCCGCGGTGACCAGCAGCTCGAACCAGACGAACCCGACGGTCTGGAGGGTGTCCAGGCCGGTGCCGAGCTCGACCTCGGGGCGCAACATCAGCTCCTCGGGGACGTGGACGTCCTCGAGGACGACCTCGTCGCTCTCCGCGCCCGCCAGATACGGCACGCCCCAGAAGGGGCTGCGGGTGATGCCCGGCGAGGCGGCGGGGATCAGGGCCACGCCCAACTGCGAGGTGCCGTCGGGCTGCTGGATCGCCACGCCGGCGGTGAGCAGGTCCATGGACCGCGACAGGCTGCAGGGCTTCTTGGAGCCGTTCACCACATAGCCGCCTCCGGCCGCCGCCGGGCGTGCCGTCACGGCGGAGTCCAGGATGCCGGCCCCGGTGCGGCCCTCGGCGAAGCCGGAGGCCACGAGCAGCCCGTCCCGGGCGATGCCTTCGATCAGCATCCACTCCAGGCCGCCGGCATCGCTCGACGCGACCAGGGCGACCAGGGACGCGACGGAGAAGTTGTGCATCGCGGCGGCCACGGCCAGGGACGGGGAGAGCGCGCCGAGCGCCCGTGAGACCCGTACGGCCTCCAGGGCGGTCGCGCCCCCGCCGCCGTACTCCCGCGGTACCAGCAGTCCGGCGCCGCCCGCCCTCTTGAAGGCGGCGAGGCCGGGGCTGCCGGGGCTCTCCAGCTCGGCCAGGGGGCGGTCGCGCAGTTCCTCCGCGAGGCCGGGCAGCGCCTTGGCGCAGGCCTCCCGCGCCGTTTCCATGCAGCGCAGCGCGGACGGGTCGTGGTGCGTGGTCGTGGGGGTCATTGGTCCTCCTCGGAGGCAGGGGCGGCGAACACCGCGTCGGTGGGCCGGATCCCGGATGCGATGCTCACTCCCTGCACATGACTGGTGCGCAGCGCCGGGTAGTTGGCCTCGCCGCCGGGGCCGCCGGTCAGACCGGTGCCCCCGTGGGTCGGCAGGACGGGCAGGAACCCGATGTGGGAGTCGTTGACCTTCAGCAGGCCGCCGTTGCGGACCCCGCGGACGAAGCCGTCGACGACGTCGGCGTCCCGGGCCCACAGCGAGTTGCGCAGCCCGTACGCGTTGGAATTGACGAAGTCGACCACGGAATCGAGGAGTTCGGCCTCGGGGATGTCGTCGGCCACGATGACGGGCAGCAGCGGGAAGAAGGTCTCCTCCCGGACGGCGCGCACGTTCCGGGCCGCTTTCAGGCCATCGACGCGCACCACCGTGGGTTCCACGAAGACGCCGCCGACCGGGTCGGGTACGCCGTCCAGGCCGAGCCGTCGGCCGCCCGTGACCACCGTCGCGCCGAGCTCGACGGCGTCCCGCAGGACCTCCTCGTACGCCTCGGTGCGCCGCACCGGGGACAGCAGCGCCGCCGGTTCCTCGGGCAGGCCCGGACGGATGGCGCGCACCCGCTCGACGAGGCGTTCGAGCAGCGCGTCGGCGACGGCTGGGTGGACCACCGCACAGTTGGGCACCATGCAGATCTGCCCGGAGCCGTAGAACGCCTCGGCGAGCGCCTCGGCCGCCAGGTCCACGTCCACGTCGTCCCAGACGACGCAGGTGTCGTTGCCCGCGAGTTCGAGCACCGGCTTCTTGCCGTGGGCCACGCACTCGGCGCCGAAGGCAACGCCCTGCTCGCTGCCGCCGAAGTACATGATGTCGTCCACGTGCGGGCTCTCGAGCCACTGCCGCAGCGTCTGCCCGGCCTCGGAGCAGACCACCGAGAGGGTCTCCGGCGGGGCGCCCACCTCGCGCAGGGCGGGGACCAGCAGCTCGTGGGCGATGCGCAGCACCCCGAGGGGGGAGCTCAGCGGGGCGCGCACCACGAGGGCGTTGCCGGCCGCGAGCGCCCACACGCCGAGGACGCTGTTGGCGACGGTCGCGTTCTGCGGCGGGTTGAGGCACACCACGCCGTCGGCGACCCGGCGGACGATCAGTTCGCGGGGGCCGAGCACGGTGCGGTGTTCCAGCTGCTGCGCCATGTAGGCGCGGGTGTGCGGACCGGTGTTGGCGATGATGCCGGAGGTCTCCCACTCGGCGAGGGCCCTGGGATGTCCCTCCGCGATGAGCAGTTCGACGATGTCCCCGCGCTTGCGCCGGGTCAGCTCGTGCACCTCGGCGACGAACCGGAGCCGGGTGTCGAGCGGAGCGGCGGCCCAGGTGGGCACCGCGCTGACCGCACCGCGCAGCGCCGCCTCCACGTCGGTCGCGTCACCGACCGCGCAGCGCCCGATGACCGATGCCGGTGCCTCCTCGGGTGCCAGGCGTCCCTGCTCCAGGTCCCGCTTGACGCGGATGGAGCCCATCATGTCGGTGAGCATCGCGGAGGCGCGGACCGTGTAGACCCAGCGGTCCGACGGGATTTCCTGACCTGCGACGTACGAGCCGTAGGAGTACACGCGCCTCACCGTTCCCCGGCCGCGTCGGCCGCGTCGGCCGCGTCGAAGGCGGCCACGGCGGTGTCGAACGCCTCGGCCAGCGTGGTGAGCCGCTCGCCCGGCTCGAACATGGAGAAGTGGTCTCCCCGGACCTTCGCCTCCGTCACCGTGCCGGTGACGTGGGCCTGCCAGAGGGACTTGTCGACCAGGTTCATGCGCAGGGCCGTGTCGAGGTCCAGCGTTCCGCCCGCCTCTTCGGCGCGCAGCAGCACGATGTCGCCCTGGAAGGCGCGGTCCGGGTAGTGGCCCTTGAGCAGGTCGTAGTTGTGCTTCCAGATCCGGAAGAACCCCTTGTCCCGCAGGACGTCCACGTCCAGCGCGCTGTCCCCGACCGCGTCCAGGAGCAGGGGGAAGGCGTCGGCGAACTCCTCGTCGGCCAGTTGGCGGCCCACGTAGGTCTCGGGCGGGTAGCTGTCGAGCAGGACGAGCGGCTCGACCTCTTCTCCCGCGGCCTGCAGCTGCAGGGCCATCTCCAGGGCGACGTTGCCGCCGAAGGAGTAGCCGCCCAGCCGGTAGGGGCCGGTGGGCTGTTCGCGTCGTACGCGCTCCAGGTAGAGGGCGGCCAGTTCGCGCAGGGTGCCCGGCGGGTCCTGGGCCGGGAAGGACAGCGCGCGCAGCGGCACTGCCGAGCGCGAACGGTCCACCAGGCCGGCGTAGACGAAGTTGGTGCCGCCCGCCGGGTGCACCAGGTGCAGGGCCCGGCCCCGGCCCTCGCGGAAGGTGATCACGCCGCGTTGGGGGTCCTGGGTCCCGCTGAGGGCGTCGTGGAGCCAGCCGGCCATCTGCGCGGGGGTGCGCAGGGCGGAGAACACGTCGAAGTCCAGTTCGAGGCCGAACTCCTCGGCCAGCGCCGCGACGACCTCGACCGCGAGCAGGGAGTCCCCGCCGAGATCGTAGAAGTCGTCATCGGCGGAGAGGTCGGGGACGTCCAGGCGGGGCGAGACGATCGCGAGGACCCGTTCGAGGACCGTCCGCGCGCCGACGGCGGCCGGCTCCGGGGCGGTGCCGGCGGCCGGCGCGGCGGGCCGTACTCCGCGCGGGGCGTCGGGTTCGATCCAGTGCCGCTGCGGGTCGAGCGGATGCCCGGGCAGCGTGACCTTGCGGCGGGCGGGACCGTGCCACGCGACGGGCGTGCTGCGCGGCTCGTCGCCGGCGATGAGGGCGGCGAGTTCCAGGCGGACCTCGTCGAGGGTGGAGGCGGTGAAGCTGTGCTGCACGGGGAGCCGGGACCGGCCGGCGAACAGGGTGTACGCCAGGTCGGACAGCTCGGGGACGTCGGGGCCGTCCGCGATCCGGTCCGACAGGGCCCGCGCCAGGCCGCGCAGGGCTTCGGAAGTACGGGCGCTGATCACCACCGGGTAGGGGGCGCCGGGCTCGGGCGCGGGGGGCTCGGCGCCGACGGGCGGTGCGGAGAGCACGCAGTGCGCGTTGGTGCCGCCGAGCCCGAACGCGCTGACGGCGGCAGCCTTGAGCGGATCACCGGTGTAGCGCACCGGCTGTGTGGCGACGGTGTAGGGCAGTCTGTCCCAGGCCAGGTGGACGTTGGGCCGGGTGTGGTTGATCTGCGGCGGTACGGTCTGGTGGAACAGCGTGAGCGCGGCCTTGATGAGACCGGTGACGCCGGCCGCCGCGTCCAGGTGGCCCAGGTTGGCCTTGACGCTGCCGATCAGGCAGCCCGGGGCGGGGCCACCGACGGCGGCGTGCGCGGCGGCCAGCGAGGTGACCTCCAGTGGATCACCGACGGCGGTGCCGGTGCCGTGCGCCTCGACGTACCCGATGTCCGCCGGGTCGATGCCGGACGCGGCCACGGCGGCACGGACTACGGCCTGCTGGCCCGCCGTGCCGGGCGCCGTGAAACCGATCTTGTCGGAGCCGTCGTTGTTGACGGCGATGCCCCGCACGACCGCGTAGACGCGGTCGCCCTCGTCGATGGCGTCCTGGAGCCGCTTGAGGACGACGACACCGCAGCCGTTGCCCTTGACGGTGCCCGAGGCGTCCGCGTCGAAGGGCCGGCAGTGGCCGTCCCGGGACAGGATGCCGCCCTCCTGGTGGGCGTACCCGGAGGTCTGCGGGAAGGTGATGCTGACACCGCCGGCGAGCGCGGCCTTGATCTCCCCGCGGGCCAGCGCCGCGCAGGCCAGCTGCACCGCGGTGAGGGAGCTGGAGCACGCGGTCTGCACGCTCATGCTCGGGCCGCGCAGGTCGAGCTTGTACGAGACCCGGGTGGCCAGGAAGTCCTTGTCGTTGCCGAGCAGGACGGGGTAGCTCAGCGCGGCGTCGGCGTACTCGTCCGAGCGCAGCACGTTGGCCAGGAGATAGCTGCTCAGGCTGGAGCCGGCGAACACGCCGATCGGGCCGTACTCGGGTCCCGGCGGGGTTCCGGCGTCCTCCAGGGCCTCCCAGGCGCAGGTGAGGAAGACCCGGTGCTGGGGGTCCATCAGCTTGGCGTCCCGCTGCGTGACACCGAAGAACGCGGCGTCGAACAGGTCGGCGTCCTCCAGGGCGGCGCCCCGTGTCACGTAGTTCGCGGTCGCGGCGCGCTCCGCCGGGACGCCGGCCGCGCGCAGTTCGCCGGCCGAGAACTCGCGCACGGCCTCGCGGCCCTCGACGAGTAACCGCCACAGTTCGGCGGTGCCGGGGGCGCCCGGGAAGCGCCCCGCCATGCCGACGATGGCGATCGCGTCGTCCTTCGTACCGTTACTCATGTGTGGTCCCCCGTATCGATTCGATGTGCGCGGCGAGGCGGCGCACGGTGGTGTGGGTGAAGAGTTCGATCATCTGCAGGTCGGCGGCGTCCAGCGCCTGGACGAGCAGCTGGTGCACCTGGACCACGTGCATCGAGGTGCCGCCGATGTCGAAGAAGTTGTCGTCCGTGCCGAAGCCGTCGGTGCCGAGCACCTCGGCCCACACGGCGCGCACGGCCGAGGCGGTGTCGTCTCCGGACGCCACCGCGCCTTCGGCGGGCCGCGCGCCGGCCGGCCGCGCCGCGGGCCACGGCAGGGCGGCGGTGTCGACCTTGCCGTTGACGGTCAGCGGGAGCGCGTCGGTCCGCACCATGCGCGAGGGGAGCATGTAGGAGGGCAGCCGCAGCCATACTTCGTGGCGGAGCTTCTCGTCGGCCGGCATGTCGTCGCCGGTGACGAAGGCGACGAGGGCCGGGTGCTCGGGGTCCCGCTCGTCGAGGCGCACCGCGCACTCCTGCACGCCGGTGACCGCGAGGAACGCGGACTCGACCTCGCCGAGCTCGATCCGGAAGCCGCGCAGCTGGACCTGCTGGTCGATGCGGCCGAGGTGGATCAGCGTCCCGTCGGCGCGTACGACGCCCAGGTCGCCGCTGCGGTACAGGGGCCGCCCGTCCACGACGGGGAAGCGCTCGGCGGTCAGCTCCGGACGGCCGAGGTACCCCTGGGTCACCCCGGCGCCGCCCACGACGATCTCGCCGGGCACGCCGGGCGGGCAGACGTGGCCGTCCTCGTCCACCACGCTCACCGTGAGGTGCGGCAGCGGGCGGCCGATCAGGGACGCGGTCTCGGTCTCCGCCTCCGCGCGGGTCACGGCGTGGTAGGTGACGTGCACAGTGGTCTCGGTGATCCCGTACATGTTGACCAGCTGGGCCCGGTCGCCCATGACGTCGTACCAGGGGCGCAGCGAGGCGTACCGCAGCGCCTCGCCGCCGAAGACCACGTGCCGTACGGCGAGTTCCCGCCCGTCGCCGGGGCGCAGCACCTTCAGCAGCTGGCCGAAGGCGGACGGCGTCTGGTTGAGGACGGTGACCTGCTCGCGGACCAGGAACCCGCGGAACTCCTCGGGGGACTTGGCGACGGTCTCGGGGACGATCGCCAGCCGGCCACCGTACAGCAGGGCGCCGAAGATCTCCCAGACGGAGAAGTCGAAGGCGTAGCTGTGGAACAGGCTCCAGGTGTCCTGCGGGCCGAAGCCGAACCGGTCCTCGCTGGCGCGCAGGAGTGCCATGACGTTGCGGTGCGTGACCTGGACGCCCTTGGGCTTGCCGGTGGATCCGGAGGTGAAGATCACGTACGCGACGTCGTCGGCGGACCGGCCGCGGGGCTCCTCGCCGGACTGCGCGGCCGTGTCGAGCGTGTCGAGCGTGCTCGCGGCGTCCAGCCACCGGGCCGGCGCCTGTGGCCAGCGGTGCTCGTCCTCGATGACGGGAAGTCCGTCGGGGAAGGCGTCGAGGATCCGGCCGATGCGCGAGGCGGGCGAGTTCGGGTCGAGGGGCACGTAGGCCTTGCCCGCCTTGAGCACACCGAGGATCACGGCGATCAGCTCGGGGCCGCGTCGCATGGCGACGCCCACGTACGGGCCGTCGGCCCGCGCGGTGACGGCGGCGGCGACCTGGTCCGACAGCTCGTCGAGGAGTCCGTAGGTGAGGGCGGTGCCCTCGTGGACCACGGCGGTCCGCGAGGCGTGCTCCGCCGCCGTCCGCTCGAACCAATCCGCGAGCGAGACGGGCAGTTCCTCGTCGGTCACCGGCCGGGCGTCGGCGTTGACCAGGCCGGCGAGGGCCTCCTCGGCGGCGGGGGGCAGGGCGGGGATGCCGGTGAGGAGGCGGTCGGGCTCGGCGGCCGCGAGGGCGACCACGTGCCGCATGACCTCCAGCGGCCGCGTGGTCCAGTGCTCCTCGGAGCACTCCGCGTTGATGACGAAGCGGTCGCCGAGGTCCTCCACGTTCATCGACATCGGGTACTTCACCAGCCGCCTGTGCAACGGCAGTTGCTCAACGGTGCAGCCGTCGAGGGCGAACGCGAGCGGCTGGCGGTAGTACGTGAACGTCTGGTCCACGCGCAGCGGGCTGCCCGCCGCCTTGGGGCACACCTCGTGCACATGGGCCGACAGGTCGAAGTCCTGGTGGCGCAGCATCTCGGACTTGGTGGCCTCCGCCCAGCGGCACAGGTCGGCGAAGGTGCGGTGTGCGGTGAGGTCGCAGCCCAGGGGCAGGGTGTTCACGTAGTAGCCGAACGCCGCGCGCTGGCGGTGCCCCCGGCGGTTGGCCACGGGGATGCCCACCACCGGGTGGCGGCCGCCGGTGGTGCGGGCGTACGTCAACAGGTAGGCGGAGAGGAAGAACGTGAACGGCGTGCAGCCGAGCTCCTCGGCGCGCCGGCGCACCAGGTCGCTGAGTTCCGGTCCGAGGTCGAGCCGGCGCTCCTCGCCGAGCAGTGTCCCGTCGGCCGCGCGGTGACCCAGCAGCCGGTCGTCGCCGAGGCCGTCGAGGTGGCCGAGGCGCTCGCGGTAGAAGGCCAGCGCCTCTTGGCGGGCGGGCCTGGGCTCGACCACGAGGGACGGGGCGTCCCC
Source organism: Streptomyces sp. NC-S4 (assembly GCF_054353315.1). Lineage (NCBI taxonomy): Bacteria > Bacillati > Actinomycetota > Actinomycetes > Kitasatosporales > Streptomycetaceae > Streptomyces > Streptomyces sp. NC-S4. The sequence continues at coordinate 773,371 of NZ_CM135937.1, forward strand.
CACGGAGTCGGGCAGTTCGGCGTCCGGGTCCGCGTACAGCCTGCCGAGCAGGTTGATCAGGTTGAAGTGGCTGTAGCCGTCGGCGACCAGGTGGGAGAAGAGCATCGACACGTAGGTGCCGTCCGCCGCCTGGTGGATGTGGAAGTCGTACTGCTTGGGAGCGTCGGGCGGCAGCGGAGTGTCGGCCAGGGCCGTCAGGCGCCGGGTGGTGGGCCCGGCGCCTTCGCCCGGCAGGGTGGTGACCGGGACGAGGTCGTCGGCCTCTCCGGCATAAGGCCGGTACACGGCGCGCACGACGCCGTCGCGCTGCTCGAAGGTGGTGTTCAGCGCGCGGATGCCCGCGGCGAGCCGGCCCAGGGCCCGGCGCAGCCGCGGCAGGTCGGGCTCGCCGGTGATGCGGAAGGCCGCGGCGAGGTTGTAGGAGGCGTCCTGCGGCGACAGCAGGGCATGGGTGAACAGTTTGAGTTCGGCCGGTGTGGCCGGGTGGTGCACAGCATCGATCTGCATTGGTTCCACACCAATCAGGACTTCGGTGTCATGGACGTTCGCGGCATGAATCTGCGTGCGTGACAGCCGCCTTCCGGAAGGCAGGCGGATTCCGCACGGAAATGAGGTTCCCGGCGCGTTTCGCGACCGACGGAACAAAAGGAAAAGGCAATGCCGGGAATGCGGCGCGCTCAGCGGCGCCGGCGAGCCGGCGCAGGGCGGGACGTCAGTGGCGCGACGGGCCCGAGAGGCGGGCACATGCAGGATGCGTCGCGTGTGGTGGGCAGGGCCCGATGGCTCGCTCGATCATGTACTCCCCCGTGGCGTCTGATCACTGTCGCAGTCGAAGCACCAGGTGGGGCTGGTGCCGGCGGACTGCCTACGGTCGTTCCGGGGGCGGTGCCCCAGCGGGGCCGACCACCGTCCAGAACGAGACGACGCGTTCCAACCTAGGAGCGGGGCGACGCTTCGTCAAGTTGCGTTCGGATCAACGCCCCGCAGATGCAAGGTGGTTGGCGGGGCGTGAGGCAACCCTCCCCCGAAAGCTGTTGCGCGGAAGTTACCCGCGGGTTAGCGTGCGTGAGTTGCCGACGGTAACTCTTTTGACGCCGGTCGGAGTTCCACGAAATTCCGGGCGGTTTCCATGTGCGGCCCGCGCTGTCGAAGCGAGCGCACCATCTTCCCTCCGCAGACCGGTGAGGCGCCGGCATGTGCCCTCACGGCGAGAAGACCAAGGGAGCGTTGTATGTCCGACGAATGGCGCGCGGCCGACGGCTGGCGCCGACTGCCGGAGGAACCGGGAATGTTCACCGCGGGACCGGAAGACGGCGTACCGCTCGTCCTGGTCCACGGGATCCGGCTGTCCGCGTGGATGTGGCAGCCGTACGCCGCCCGGCTGACCCCCCGCTTCCGCATCACCGCGTGCGACCTGCCCGGCCACGGCACCCTCAGAGGAGAGCGGTTCACGCTGGAGGGCGCCGTCGACCGGGTCGCGGCGGCCGTCGAGGAGGCCGCGCGCAGCACCGGACGACGCCCCTGGGTGGCCGGCGTCTCCCTCGGCGGGTTCACCACGCTGGCCTACGGCGCCTCGGACCTCTGCCGGGCGGCCGGACTCCTGGTCAACGGCGCCACGGCAGGTGCCGGCGGCCGGGTGACCCGGGAGTTCACCGCCATGTCCCGGTTGATCGAGCGGGTCGGCGGCGAGCGCGCCACGCGGCTCAACGAGGCGGTCTTCCGCCGCCTCCTGCCCGACGAGACGGCCGCGGCCGTCGTGCACGGCGGACTCGCCATGGAAACCTTCCCCGAGGTCGTCGCCGACCTGGCCCGACGGGACTTCCTCGCGCTCGCCCGCGCCTGCACCACCCCCGTCCAGTTCGTGAACGGCCGCCGGGACCGCAGGTTCCGCGCCGACGAGCGCGCCTTCCTCGAAGCGGTGCGCGCCGACGGCACACCTGCCGGACTGGCCCTCGTACCCGGCGGCCACATCAGTTGCCTGACCCATCCCGACCAGTACAGCCGAATCCTGTTACGCGGCCACACAGAGCTGACCCGGCTGGCCGGGTGCTCCGGCCCGGCAGGGAAGTAAGGAGTCCTCATGAGCATCTGGATGCGCACCCTGTCATCGGTCACCGGCCTCCCGGAGGCACGCGTCCTCTGCCTGCCGTACGCGGGCGGCACCGCGTCCGCCTACCGGTCGTGGGCGTCCCTGATGCCGCCGTCCGTGGAACTGCAGGCCGTCGAACTGCCGGGCCACGGGCTGCGCCTCGCGGAGGAGCCCGGCCGGCGGGCCTCCGAGGTGATCCACCCGCTCGCCCAGGAGCTGGCCCGCGAGCACGCACGGCTGCCGGTCCCCCGGACCATCCTGTTCGGCCACAGCATGGGAGCCCTGCTCGCCTACGAGCTGTGCCGGACGCTGTGCGAACGGGGCATGCCCCCGGCCGCTCTCGTCGTGTCGGGCCTGTGCCCCGCCGACCGCCTCGACCGCAAGGCCAACGGTCTGCTGGCCGAACGCAAGAACCTCCTGCTGGACCACATCCGGCAGCTCGGCCAGACCCCGCCGGAGGTCCTCGAGTCGGCCACCATGCGCGAGCTCGTCCTGCGTCCGGCCCGGGCCGACTTCGAACTGCTGGCGCACGCTCCCGCCCCCGCATCGACCCCGCTCGACGTGCCCGTGCTCGCCCTGGCGGGACGCCACGACCCCCTTCATCCGCCGCACCGCGTCGCCGAATGGGAGCGCCACACGGAGCAGTGGCTCGGCCTGCGGGTGCTGTACGGGGACCACTTCTTCCCCTGGCAGAGCGAGGACGCGGCCTACCTCCTGAACGAACTGGCGCGTACGGCCGCCGCCCCGGCGGCGGCGACCCGCTGACCGGGCGGTCGCCGGGTTCGCCCGCGTGCTGCGCGATCCAGCTCACACGGCCCCCGCGTCACATCGGCGTCTGCCGGCACCGCGACACGGGTAGGGTCCACGGGAGCCGGAGATGATCATGTAGAGGGGGCCTGTGACCGTGGACCTGGCCACGACGGACCAGCAGCCGGAACCCGGCCGGACGGCGGCAGCGGCCGTGGCCGCTCACCTGCGGGCCGACATCGCGCGGCTGGCGGCCAAGGCAACGGCCGGGATCCTGGAGCAGATCGACAGCTTCCGCGGCCCCGACCTGCCCCGGGCCGACGTCGACGCGCACGTACGGTTCTTCCTCGAAGCCGGCATCCGTGCCCTCGGTGCGGGACGCACCGCCGCCACGGAGGCCGAGCTCGAGGCGGCGCGCGCCTACGGGGCGCGCCGCGCCGCGGAGGGCGTGCCGGCCGAGGACGTGCTGCTCAGCTTCTACGTGGCCTTCCGCGCGGTGTGGGAGGAGTCCGGCGACGTCCTCGCGCAGCGGGACGACCTCGGCGAACTGCTGCCGGCCATGGAACGCACGATGCTGTGGGTGCAGTACATCACCAGCGAGGTGGGCGCCGGGCACCGCGAGGCGCTGGCGGGCGCCTCGATGGCCCGGCTGGCCGCGGGCCGCCGGCTTGCCGAGGCGCTCGACGACCCCACCGTGCCGGAGAGTGAACTCCACACGGCCCTGGAGCGGCTGGGCTTCGACCCCGTGGGCGACTTCCAGCTGTGGGTGAGCCGTCGGACCGCCGACGCGTCCCGGCTCCGGGAGATCCAGTCACGCCTGGACGAGGGACCGGGACGCTTCGTCGTCCTGGACACCCCCGGTGAGGTCGTCGTCATGGGACAGGACCGGCAGCCGGCCGCCCGGGCCGAAGCAGCTCTCCTGGAGGACGGGGGCGGACCGGTGGGTGTCGGCCTGGTCCGCTCCGGCCCCGCCGGGGCCCGTCGCAGCATCGGCGACGCCCGCCGTGCCCTGCGCGCGGGCGGCGGACGCCCGGGAATGCACCGCTACGCGGACATCTGGCCCTTCGCGTTCATCGCCGACATCGGAGCGGGACACGTCCCGCTGCTCGACGACGCCCTCGACACGGCCCGGTCACATCCCCATCTGGCCGAGGCCGTGCGGGAGTTCGCCGATCACGGCTTCTCGGTGGCGGCGGCCGCCCGGATCCTGAGCGTGCACGCCAACACCCTCAGGTACCGCCTGGACCGCTGGCAGGAGCTGACCGGCCTGGACTGCCGGACCTACACGGGGCTCATCACCTCGCGTGCGGCCGTGGAGCTCGCCTGAGCCCCACGGCCGCACGCCCGGGCCTCACGCCCGTCCGGCGGTCCTGCGCGCGAAGCGCCGCACGCGGTCGGGGAAGCGGGAGACGATCGTGGCCGTCCCGGTCGTCCGGCGCGGCCGGGCCACCAGCTCACCCTTGCAGTTGGGGCACACCTCGGCGAAGCCGTGCGCACAGCGCGGGCACCAGGTGCACTCGTAGCTGCAGATGAACGCCTGGGCGTCCCGGGCCAGTTCCTGCGTGCAGCCCATGCAGCGCGGACGCATCCGCAACATGTCCTTCTCCTCCTCGGTCGTAGGGAGTCCGGAAGTCACCGGTGGATCAGCGGGAGTTGAGGAATGTGATCAGGCGCTGCAGGCGCTGCACGTCCTTCGGGCCGCGCGCGTACGTCGACACCGCGAGCGGCGCGTCGAACAGCTTGCGGGTCACCGCCTTGGGCACGGTGAACTCCCGCAGTCCGTCCGGGCCGTGGATCCGCCCGAAGCCCGAGGCGCCCCGTCCGCCGAAGGGCAGCGCCGGCACGGCCGGGAAGGACAGCACGTCGTTGACGCTCACCATCCCGGTCCGCATCCGGTCCGCCAGACGGCGTGCGTCGCGGCGGGCGAAGACGGCACCGCCCAGGCCGTAGGCGGAGTCGTTGGCCCGCGCGACGCCCTCCTCCGCGTCCGCCACCCGGTTCACCACGAGCACCGGCCCGAACGTCTCCTCCCTTACGGCCGCGGAGTCCTCCGGCACATCGGCGAGGACGACCGGCCCGAGGACATGCGGCGGCCGGACCGACTCGGGACCGCCTACCACCGCCCGGCCCCCGCGGGCGAGGGCGTCGTCGATGTGCCGCCGGATCACGTCCAGCTGCCCCGGCATGGTGACGGGGCCGAAGTGCGCGTCGGCCTGCAGCTCCCGGGCGCGCTCGGCGCAGCGGTCGAGGAAGCGCTCGTAGACCGGGGCGGCGACGTAGACCCGTTCGATGCCCGCGCAGGACTGTCCCGCGTTGCTGCACGCGCCCCAGAGCGCAGACTCCACCGCCGCGTCCACGTCGGCGTCCGCCGCGACCACGAGCGCGTCCTTGCCTCCCAGTTCGAGCAGGACGGGGGTGAGCGACGGTGCGCAGGCGGCCAGGACGCGGGCGCCGGTGCGGGCGGAGCCGGTGAAGGCGACCTTGTCGACCCCGGCCGTGGACAGGGCCGCTCCCGTGCTCCCGTCACCCGTGGCCAGGTGGAGGACCTCATGGCGGGGCACCGCCTCCGCGAACGTGTCCACGAGCCACGTCCCGATGGCCGGTGTGTACTCACTGGGCTTGAACACCACGGCGTTTCCCGCGGCGAGCGCGTAGGCGATGGAGCCGATCGGGGTGTGCACCGGATAGTTCCAGGGGCCGATCACGCCGATCACGCCGAACGGCCGGTACTCGAGCGTCGAGTACTGGTTGGCCATGAGCAGCCCCGAGGGGACCCGGCGCCGGCCGAGGACCCTGCGGGAATGGCGCGCGGCCCAGTCCAGATGGGCCAGGGCCGCCGCCATCTCGACCAGGGCGTCGGCCTTCACCTTGCCGTTCTCACGCTCCATCAGCGTGATGATCTCCGGCAGGCGGCGGGCCATCACGCGGCGCCAGGCGAGCAGGAGCGGCCGTCGTCCGGAGTGGCCGAGGCGGTCCCACGCCTCGGAGGCCCGCCGGGCCCGGGCCACCTTGTCCCGCACGGTGTGCTCGTCGTCCACGGGGAAGGAGCCGATCTCCTCGCCGGTGACGGGGTTGAGCGAGGCGAACCGCGGGGGCGTGCCCGTGTCGATTGCCGTCATAGGGGTGCTCTGCCTTTCAGGAAGGAGGGAAGCCGCAGAACCACGGCGACTGCCGGGACGACACCTTGACTGTGCTGTGGCACGGACCTAGCCTAAAACGAAACGATCCGTTCTGACCAGAGAGTTCCGGAGACTTGCTTGTCGCCCCAACAGGCCTTCATATCGGCGGAGTTGCCGTAGAAGCAGCGCCGGTCGGCGGCGGTGAACCTCCAGGGTCGAGCAAGCCACCGGGGCGGGCGGACCCGCGGCGGCACGAGGGCGGATCGCTGCACCCCGCAGCACCGACGAGAGCAGACAGAAGCGAACCGAGTACGGCGGCGGCCGGACGCCCCGCCATTCGGGCCCGCCGCGCCCGGGTGGTACAACCGTTGTCGACCGCCTCGGCCGACGCACGTCGTACGGCCACGCGCCGGCCGGCCCTGGCCCCGACCAGCCGGACACCGGCCCCGTGGCCACCTGGTCCGCCGAGGCGGCCCGAGAGTAGAGGAGATCCCGGTATGGGGGACAAGCGCACCCTGCACAGCGTCATGGCCTCGTCCGGCCTGCAACGCCGAGACCTGGAGGCGAGGAAGAGGATCCTCGCCTCCACGCTCAAACTCCTCAAGAAGGAGGGATACGCGAACCTCACGATCGGCGAGGTGGCGACGGACGCGAAGGTGGGCAAGGCCACGCTGTACCGGTCCTGGCCCGGCAAGGCGGAGTTGGTCCTCGACGCGGTGCGCACACGGCTCAAGGACGTCCCCGTCGACGAGACCGGGAACTCCACGGAGGAGATCCTGGCCGTCGCCCGTCAGGCCCTGGCCGACTTCTTCTGCTCACCCGAGGTCCAGGTGATCCTTCCGGCCCTGATCGCGGACTCCGCCCGCAATCCCGAACTGCAGCAGCACCTGCGCGAGGACATCATCGAGCCCCGGCGCGCCCGCGCGCGCACCGTCCTCGAACGCGCCATCGAACGGGGCGATCTGCCCGCCGGCACCGACATCCCCATGCTTCTGGAGATGTGGGCGGGCGCGATGATGTTCCGCAGCGTCTTCTACGGCTGCGCCTTCGACGGGGACGCCATCGAGCGCATGGTCACCGCCACCATGTCCTCACCCCCGCGGCTCCCGGACGCCTGACCCCGACGGGCGGTACGGATGCGTCTCCCGGGGCGACTTGCTACGTCCCCATCCTGCCAGCCGCGCCGGCCACCGCCCATTGGGAAATCCCCGAAACCTCACCGGCCACTTCCGTAACTTCCACGACCCGCTCGGGGCGGCAGGTGGCCGACCGACTCGGGGAGGCCCGGCCCGACGCATTCGCGCGTCGGACCGGGCCTCCCCATGTCACCTTCGCAGAACGGGACTTCGGCCGGGCCTCACGACGGAACCGGCACCGGCTCCGATACGGGCGCCGGGCGGCGCTGGAACTCGTGCTCGGCCGCGCGGTGGTAGCCCCTGCGGTCGTACCAGCGGCTGACGCCCAGACCCAGCGCCAGGGCCCCGAGGCCGTAGCCGGCCACCACCAGCCACGCCCCGGCCGAGACGTCACCGCTGCGGAAGAACAGCAGCGTACGTGCACCCGCGGCGATGTGACGGGCCGGCAGCAGGGCGCCGAGGGTGTCGAGCGCGCCGGGCAGCGCCTCCACCGGGAGCGCCGCTCCGGACAGGGGGATGCCGACCAGCGTCAGGAGCAGGAGGGCGACCACCTGACCCGGGGCACCCAGGGCGGCGAACAGCGCCAGCGTGACCAGTGTGACCGAGGCGCAGGCCGTGCCCCCGAACAGCACCAGCTGCACGCCGTCCGACGGGTCGAGGCCCGTGATCCACAGGCACAGCAGCGCGACGACCGAACCCGCCGCGAAGCCCATCACGGCGGCCGGCAGGGACTTGGCCAGGAAGGTGGTCGTCCTGGTGATGCGAACGGCGGGCCGCTGCCGCCGGCGGGGTCCGACCTCGAGGGGGACGTACCCGAGCCGGGAGTCCACCACCATCGTCAGCAGGGACGCCGGCACCAGCCCGGAGACGAGCAGCGCGATGGCGAAGTACAGGGGGGCGGCACCCGATGCCGACCCGCCGGGCGCACCGCTCGTGCTCCGGACGGTCTCCTTCACCTCCACCGGGTCGCGCAGCAGGGCCAGGAAGCCGGCGGACGGGTCGGCGGCGGAAGCCTTCGCCGGTGCGTGCAGCTGGGCCATGAGCTCACCGCCCACCTGCTGGGACACCTGCGTCGCGGCCTGCCGCAGGGCCTTGTCCGCCATGGAGGCCGCGATGCCGGCGGTTCCGGTGTGGCCGACGATCTCCAGCGACGGCCGTCGGCCGGCCGGACCGGGGCCGCCGAGCAGGGCCAGCGAGCACTGGCTGAAGTCGGCGGGGACGACGAGAGCGGCGTACGCGTCCTGGTCGTCCAGGGCCCGCTCGGCCTCCGCACGCGTGGCGGCCCGCTGCCATCGCACCCGGCCGTCGTCCGCGCCCTGCATGATCCTCCCGGCGACCCGGTCGCCGAGGTTCACCGCGCCCGCGGGCCCGCCTGCGCCCCGGTCCTCCGTCACCAGGACCACCGGGAGATCGTGCAGGTGCTTCTCGGGGTCGGCCGCGGGTCCCAGATAGCTCAGGGTGGCCACGGCGGCGACCACGCACCCGAGTAACGTCAGGGTCCAGGCCAGGGGTTGTTTCCATATCGTCGAGGCCCGCATGGGGAACCAGCTTTCCTTGGTCGGTGTGGCGTGCTGTCGAGGACTTGTCCTCGGGGGTGTGCCGCGGCCCGATCCGCTCCCGCACGCACGGTCCGGGGTGCCGTGGAGTCTTCAATGCAACGCAACGGTGCGTTGCGATATTAGGAGCAGAGCACCCACGACTGCAACGCGGCGTTGCGTTTTGCTTGATACGGTGAGCCGCGATGACGGACGACACGCGGAAACCGAGCAAGGGCGGCCCCCGCCGCCGTGACGAGATCTTCGCGGCCTGCCTCGACCTGCTGGCCGCGCACGGTTATGACCCGCTCACGATCGAAGGTGTCGCCCAGCGGGCGAACGTGAACAAGACGACCATCTACCGTTGGTGGCCGTCCAAGTCCGAGCTGCTGCGCGACGCCCTGCTCAACTCGGGCCTGCTCTCCTTCGATCTGCCCGACACGGGCAGCCTGGCGGGCGACCTCACCAGCCTCGGCGCCCGGGTCCAGGACCTGCTCGCGGACGAGCACAAGCGCGCGGTCGTCGAGTCCGCCCTCGTCGGCGCCGTCCGGCACCCCGCCATGCGCGACCTCGTCTCGTCCTTCCTGGAGGACCGCCTCGGCAGGCACCAGCCGATCTTCGTACGGGCCGTGGCCCGCGGCGAACTCCCCGCGGACTTCGATCCGGCCCTCCTCGTCGACGCACTCGCCGGAGCCCTGTGGCTCCGGATCCTCGTACGCCGCCAAGGTGTCACCGAGGACTTCGCCCAGCAGACCGTCACCCTGCTGATGAACGGCGTCGCCGCGGCGGGAGGAGCCTCCGCGAACGCGTCGCTGCGCCCCGCAGCGGCAAAACTGCTCCGCAATTGACAGTTGGGACCTGAGGTCGGCCGGACCCCGTGGATGATGGCCCGACATGGCCGAAGCCTCTGCCCAGACGCGTTCGTGTCCGCAGCCTTCGAGGTGGGGCGGACGCCGGCTCCGGGCTGGCGTCTTCACCCTGCTCAGCTCCGCTCTGGCGGTCGTCGGCCATCACCTCTCCTCGGAGGATCCGCTGTCCTGGCGGCGGGCGGCCATGGGTGCGGCGGTCGTCTTCGCGCTCTCGGTGCTCGCGGCCCGCCCGGGCCGCCCCGGGTGGCACGTGGTGATGGCGACCGGGGCCGCGCAACTGCTGCTGCACCGCGCCCTGTCGGTGCACGCGGCAGGTGGCGGGCACACCGGGGCGCACGGCAGTCTGCCGGGGACCGGACGCGCGGCACACCACAGCACGTGGACGATGACAGCAGCCCATTGCGTGGCCGCATGCGCGATGGCCCTGCTCATGCACTGCGCGGACCGGACTCTGAGCCGTCTGCCGGAGGCCATGGGCCGGTGGGTCCAGGCGGCGGTCGCGGCGGCCGTCGCGGCTTTCGGCGTCCGCAGTCGGCCAGGGGCACGGTTGGCGCTGCGGACCGTACCCATCGTGCCGGACGGCATGGCCGTGCCGCCGACGGCGGCACGGATGCTCTGTCACGCGGTGGTACGTCGGGGGCCTCCCGCCGGACGTGCAGGAGACGTTCCCCTGATCCCGGCGGGCTCTTGACCTCCACGGTGAGGCCCGTCCCGCGTGCCGAGAGGTTCCTCCATCATGAACAGGTCACACACCCGGCTCCAGCCGCACGGACTGGGCCTCGCGGCCGTCGGCGCCCTGGTGCTCCTGGGCGTCGCCGCCGGTCCTGCCGCCGCGCACGCGGAGGTCACGGCCTCCGACCCGCGTGCACTCGCCGAGAACGTCACGCTGTCCTTCACTTCCGAGGCCGAGTCGGAGACCGCGGGTATCGCGGAGCTGCGGGTGGTGCTGCCGAAGGGCATCGCTCCGGACGCCGTGGCGGTGAAGGACGCTCCCAAGGAGTGGAAGCTGACGGCCACCCCGGACGGGTACACGATCGGCGGCCCGGCTCTGGCCACCGGTACGGACGCCGAGTACAGCATCACCGTACGCCAGCTGCCGGACGAGAAGTCCTTGGCCTTCAAGACCCTGGAGACCTACGGCGACGGAAAGGTCTCCCGCTGGATCGAGGTGCCCACCAACGGCGAGAAGGTCGACAACCCTGCCCCCGTGCTCGACCTGAAGGCCGCAGCCCCAGGGGCCCGGCCGATCGCTCCCAGCCCCTCGCCGACACCGACGGCAGGTTCTGTCGCCTCCCCCGTTCAACCCTCGTCGGAGGCTCCCGGGGCTCCGGTCACGTCCACGAGCGCCCGGGCGACCGGTGAGGAGGAATCGAGCGGCAGCACGGGAGCCGTCGCCGGTGTGATCGCCGCCGTATTGCTGCTTGCCGCCGCCGGCACCTTCTGGTGGGTACGCCGCAACCGCCGCCAGGCCGGCTGAGAGCTGCGGGTCCTGCGGCGCGGCCGACTCGGCCGCGCCGCAGTAGGACTGCGACGACGGCCTGCTTCGCTACGCGCCCGATACCGGCGTGATGCGGACGGTCTCGCGCACGGTCACCTGGTCGATGTCGGTCGTACGCACCGTGATGTTCAGGGTCCACTCCCCCGGCATCGGCAACCGCAGGTCATATGCGGCCCAGAACCCCTTCTGGTTCTTGAGCTTGGCGTCCAGCGGGCCGATTCCGAGGGCGTCCTGGGTGAGCGTGAGGCGGAGTTCCGGGACTACGGCGAGGCCGCCGTCCGCGGTGAAGACGACGGCTTCGACCGTGTTCTCGCCGACCTGCCCCGGCGTCAGCGTGATCTGCACCGTGCCGCGGTGGTTGGCCTTGCCCATGTCGAAGGGCACGGTGACCACCTTCACCCGCGGTTCCTCGGCGGAGGCCGCCGAGATCTTCTCGCCGACGGCGCGGCTGGGCTGGGTGCCGGTGAGGAGGGTGGTGATCGCCAGGACCAGGACACCGAGCACGGCTTCGACGGCGACCGTGCGACGCAGGCTCCGCCGGTACCCGTCGGCCTCGGGGACGGGCGGCCCGGTTTCGTCCCGCACCTCTTCCCCCGCCGGCACGGCGGACACGCCGTCGAGGTGGCTCACCCCGGAGGACGCGGGTGCCCCGACCGTTCGGCCGGCCGGCACCCGATCGGGGGCGGGCACCGACAGCGTCTGCCTGGCCAGCGTCTGCCTGGCCGACGACAACGACTCGTGGAGGAGTCGGGCCGTCCAGCGGCGGGAGAAGGAGGCCGCCCACAGCACCAGGACCACGACGGCGAGCTTGACGACGAGGATCTTGCCGTACGCCGTGGTGGACAGCGCTTCCCAGGAACCGACTTGCCGCCAGGACTGGTACACCCCCGTGCCGACCAGGACCACGACGGCGCGGAAGGCCAGCTTCGAGAAGCGGCCGATCGCGGCCGCGGGGATGTCCTGGCTTCCTGGATCGCGGCGCCGCAGGAGGAGCAGCAGGGTGAGCAGACCGCCCAGCCAGACCCCCATGGCCAGCAGATGCAGTACGGCGACCGGCATGGCCAGTACGACCTGTACGCCGGCTGAGGCGTGTTCGACCGCGGCCCAGGTGACGGCCAGGGCCACGGCGAGGAGCACGCCGGTCCTGCGGACGGGGGCCCCGAGGTCCTGGGGCTGTGGTCCGTCATCGGGGCCGTGGAGCCGCAGGGCCACACGTCGGAGCGCCAGGGCAGCCACCGCCAGGAGCACGAGCCGTGCGATCAGCGCGCCGCCGGGCCGCCCGGTGACGGTCCTTCCCAGCTGGGCCGGGTCGAACACCGAAGTCACCTGACCGGCCGTCTCGTACGGACCGCGCAACAGCAACAGGACCGCCGTGGACGCCGCCAGCGCCAGCCATCCGACCCACAGCAGTCTGCGCACCGGTCGATGCGCGCCCGCGGCGGGCCAGCACAGGAGGACGAACGCGGCAGCTCCGACGAGGAGCGCCAGCCCCCCGTAGGCGACGTAACGAAACGCGCTGTGCAGGCGACCGACCGCCGTGTCGTCCGGTGAACCGGTCGCCACCACGGCGGTCGTCGCGGACGGCTCGCCGATCGAGAAGACGAACGCGCCGGAGATCGGGTGGCCATCGGCGGAGACGACCCGCCACGCCACCGTGTAGGTGCCCCGGGGCAGCTTCCCGGACAGCTCCACCCGTGCGGTGTTCTCCTTGCCGTCCACATGCTGTGCGGGGCGCGGGTTCACACGCTCGTTCTGCGGCGACAGCACCCTCAGTGCTTCGTCGGGAAAGCTGACCGACTCGGTGAAGGTGAGCGTGACGTGTTTCGGATCCTGCTTGAGGACCGAGCCGTCCGCAGGGTCGGAGCCGCTGAGGCCGGCATGCCCGAAGGCCGTGCCCGCGCCGCCGAGGAGCAGGGCGCACAGAGCGGCGACCAGCGTCAGGAGGGTCGCCGACCTCCTCAGGGGAGGTGATCCAGTAGGCATGGGGAACAGTCTCCGAACCGTCGGACGACATGTGTCACCTGGGGCGACGGGGGCGGACTCCGGCAGGCCGGTGCTGCTGGAGAGATGTGGACGATAGTGCCGCCGGCCGGACGGCTGCGCGGTTCTAGCAACTTCGGCTAAAGACGGCGCGGAAGTCGCAGCTCAGGCCGCCTTCCCTGTATGGGTGCGAGTCGCAGGCCCCACCCCGGTCGCGCCGGCCGCCGGTGCCGCCGCCCAGGGCGGCGGCACCGGCGGCCGGAGGGGTCCCGTCAGGTGGCGAAGGTGGCCACCGGCTGCAGGCCGTAGGTGCGGGCGTAACCGTTCTCGGTTCCTACGAGCAGGTCCACGACCTCGAAGTAGCGGTCCCAGAAGGGGGTTTCGCGCAGCGCGTCGATCAGCAGCCGGTAGGCGTCGTGGTCGTCCGCCTCCCAGACCCAGATGTCGGTCACCCTCGCCGAGTAGAACTCCGTGTCGTAGAAACGGGAGCGCACGCCCTGGGTACGGGCCTCGATGACCGGAGCGACGTGTGTGGTGAAGGCGTGGACGCGTTCGGCCACGGTCATCGCCAGCCATTCGGGTGTGGTCTTGACCAGCATGAACGCGGTGACCGGTGGCTCGGTTCGGTCAGCGGGCATCGGCTGCCTCCGGCGTGGTGAGGACGGCGGGCTTGAGGGTCTGCGCGCACCACTGGGCGAAGCCGGTGGCCGGTCCGGCCTGTACCGAGCGGGCGACACCCGAGTCCAGGCCCCGGTCCTTGGCGCGCTTCATGTCGACCATGCCCTCGACGAACGTCTCGTTGAGGCCGTGGGCGAGCATGGCGGACCGCATGTCGTCGAGCGATTCGCGCTCGTAGCGGACCGGACGGCCCAGTTGCTCGCTCATGATGCGGGCCATGTCGTTGGGCGACAGGTCTTCGGGGCCGAGCACCGGCACACTGCCGACGCCGGTCCAGGAACGGTCCAGCAACAGCCCGGCCGCCGTCGCGGCGATGTCGGCAACGGCCACCAGCGGGGCCGGACGGTCCGCGGCGGCGGTGTCGGTGAAGACGCCGTGCTCGCGGATCGAGTCGGTCTCCTCCAGCAGGTTCTCGAAGAACGACGCATTGGCCAGGGCGCGGTAGGCGACCCCTGTGCCGGCGATCAGGTCGTCCATCGCCAGGGAAGCGCTGACCAGCCCGGCCCGGCCGGCCTGCGGGGTGCCGCGGCCGAGCGCGGAGACGCCGACGACACGGCCGACGCCGTGGGCGGCGAACGCCCGCGCGGCCGGGCGGGTGAAGCCGCTGTACGCCTCCTCCGGCGTGAGCGAGGCGTCCGGCGGAACCAGCCAGAAAACGGCGTCGGCCCCGGCGAAGGCGCGCTCGACGGTCGCGGCGTCGCCGTGCGAGCCGGTGACCACCTCGACCGCTCCGCGCACGGCCTCGGGGATCCGGGCGGGATCACGGGCCACGACCCGCAGCTCCTCTCCGTGTGCGGGCGCGGCCTCGACCAGCAGGGACAGCAGCCGACGGCCGATGTTCCCGGTGGGGGCGGTGATGACGATCATGAAAACCTCGTGGTCTGTGTCGGATCGATAAGGCCCCCTCATCGTGCGAAGGGCTCCCGCATTGCCACAATGGGAACTTCAGCAACCAATCATTGCCCGAAATGGAATAACGCCGGTGAGCAGCCCAGTTCCGAACCTCGACGCCAATCTCGTCGTCGCCCTCGACGCCTTGCTGACCGAGCAGAGCGTCACCCGTGCCGCCGCGCGGCTGCGCACCTCCCCCGCGGCGATGAGCCGCACCCTGGCCCGGCTGCGCCGGGTGCTCCAGGACCCGCTGCTGGTGCGCGCGGGGCAGGCGATGGTGCCCACGCCCCGCGCCGAGGCACTGCGGGACGAGGCCGCGGCGGTGGTGCGGCGGCTGGAGGCACTCCTCACCCCGAGCGGCAGGGTCGACCCCGCCGCCCTGCGGCGCACCTTCACCGTCCAGGCATCGGACCTGGTCGGCGCGGCACTGGCGCCGGGTCTGCTCGGGCTGGCCCGGGGTCGGGCGCCGGGCGTATCGCTGCGGGTACTGGCCGAGGAGTGGGAGGCGGGCCCCGCGCTGCGTGAGGGCCGGGTCGACCTGGAGATCGGGGCCATCGACCACGTCGACCCGGAGACCCGGGTCGAGGAGCTGGTCACGCTGCGGTTGTCGGCCGGAGTGCGGGCCGGGCACCCGCTCACCGAGGGAACCCTGACCCCCGCGCGGCTGGCCGCGGCCGAACACGTGGCGGTGAGCCGCCGGGGGCGCTTCACCGGCCCGCTGGACGCGGCGCTGGCCGAGCAGGGACTCGGCCGCCGGGTCAGCGCCGTTCTGCCCGGACATCTGGCGGCGATGGCGCTGGCCGCGGCGGGCGACGCGGTCTGCCTGGTACCGACCGCGCTGCCGGGCGAGCCCCCCTCCCCGCTCGGCGACGCGGCGCACACGATGGGACTGCGCCTGCTGGACATCCCGCTGCCCCTGCCGCCGCTGACGATCGGCATGGCGTGGCACCCGCGTCACAGCGCCGACGGAGCCCACCAGTGGTTGCGTGACGCCGTACGCCGAGTCCTCCGCCCGGACCGGGAACGCTGACGGCGCAGGGCGGGGGGCCGAGGGCGGTTCGCCCCGACTGCCGCCCCGGTCACCAGTCGGCGTGCCGGTAGTCCTTGAGCAGGACGCCGTGGATGGGGCTGCCCGCCTGCCCCTGCACGATGGGGTGGTAGACGCGCGCGGCGCCGTCGATGACGTCCAGGGGCGGACGCCACCCGGTGGCCGCGTGCCGCTCCCGTGCGGGCAGCGGCTTCTCGTCGGTGACCCAGCCGGTGTCCACGCTGCAGGTGTGGATGCCCCGGGCGGCGAGGTCCGTCGCACTGGTGCGGGTGAGCATGTTGAGCGCGGCCTTGGCCATGTTGGTGTGCGGGTGGCCGCTGGTCTTGTTGCGGGCGGCGAACTGGCCCTCGACGGCGGATACGTTGATCAGGTAGCGGCGGGGGTGCGGCGACGCCTCCAGCAGGGGCAGCAGGCGGTCGGCGAGCAGGAACGGTGCGACGGCGTTGACGAGCTGGACTTCGAGGAGTTCGGCCGGTTCCACCTGGCCGAGCCGCAGGGTCCAGGAGTTCTCGGCGCCCGTCTCCTGCAGCAGCCCCGCCTCATCGGTGCGCTCCTGCGGGTCCGGGTGCGGGTTCGGGTCCGGGTACGTGGCGAGGGCGCCCTCGGCCGCGCTGCGTGGGCCTGCCGGGGCGTGGGACGTCCGGGGCCTCGAAGCGAGTTCCGCAGTCAGGGGGAGGGCCGCGGCATGTGATCCGGGAACGGTGAATCCCGGGGCGGTCCAGATCTCCGGCGCGGTGGCGGGCCGGTCCGTCCCGACGGCAGCGGCTTCCGCCTCGACCAGCGCACGGTAGGCCCTGGGGGACCGGTGCAGCGTCTGGGCCGCGTTGTTGACCAGGATGTCCAGGGGCGCGGCCCGGCCGAGCAGGTGGTCGGTGAGGGCGAGGACCTGCCTGGGGTCGCGCAGGTCCAGCGCGGCTATCCGCAGTCGGTGCCACCAGTCGGCGGCGCCCGGCGCCGCGGCGAAGCGGCTCGCCGCGTCGTGGGGGAAGCGGGTCGTGACGGTGAGTTCGGCCCCGTCGCGCAGCAGCATCAGGGCCAGGTGGAAGCCGATCTTGACCCGCCCGCCGGTGAGCAGCGCACGCCGGCCGCTCAGATCGGTCCGGGCGGTGCGCCGGGTGAAGTTGTCGTCCGCGCAGCCGGGACACAGCTGGCCGTAGAAGTGATGGACCTGCCGGTAGTGGTTCTTGCAGACGTAGCAGCGTTGTGGGCGGTTGAGCAGCCTGGGAGGGCCTTCGCCGTCCGGTGCGCGGCCCGGCGGTCGGCGGGTCACCGCGCCGGAACCGGTGTGCAGCTGTACGTACTCGTGCACGGACAGGCCGGATCGGTGCGGGGTGTCGGCCGACAGCGGGGCGTCCATGATCCGGTCGGGTGCTCCGGTCGCGGTGCCGGCCAGCAGCTTCGCGTCGGCCGCCGCGCGGACGGCCCGTCTCGCGGTACGCCGGCGGTGTCGCCCGTCCCGGACGAACTCGCTCGCGGCCTGTTCCAGCAGACGGCGCCGCTCGTCCTCCAGAGGCAGGAGGCGCGCCTGGTGCAGCAGGTCCAGGCAGGCCCGTATCGCTTCGTTCTCCATGGGGTACCCCTCCGTGTGGTGTGCGTTCGGCAGCGGAACCGGAGCGCCCGGAGGCGTCCGTGGGTGCGTATCAGGCCCGGGGCGCCGGGAAGGCGTCGAGGGCCGCGCGGAGGGACTGTTCGTACTGGGAGCGGGAGAAGGCCAGGACACCGAGGGAGTCGTGGTTCCAGTCCCGGGAGTTGTTGCGGAAGCCCGACCACGTCACGGTGGTGTCCGTGACCGTGATGTGCGCCGTCAACGCCCAGCAGTCGTCGATTCCGCACGTGCACGACAACAGCATCGTTTCGCCTTCTTCGGCGCCGTGGGGCACGCTGTCGGGTTCGCCTCCGAGCAGATGCCCGAGGGACAGGCGGGCCGGATACGTGTACGCGCCGGCGAGCAACGGAGAGGGGTCCGGTGCGAACTCCGCGGCTCGCTCGGCCTGTTCCGCGAGCGCGTCGGGGAGCTCCGCCTTCCGCACCAGTTCCAGGAACGGAACCCCGTCCACCCGGAATTCCAGAACAAAGGGCGTTCCGCCCCGGCCTTGCCCCCCGCAGGAGTGGGGGGCCGCACGAAACTCGATCGAATGCATGCCGGTCACATTAGCCGGTACGCGATCCGGTGCGCGGTTTCGCATTCGGTCGGCCGAGTTGAGTACCGGCTACTCATGCGGACCGCCCGGCTGCGGTGGTCATCTGTGACCGGACGTCGATTCACAAGGGGGAACCGGTCATGCAGGAACTGCCCGCCGAAGCGGGGCACACCCAACTGGTGCAGGTACATCTCGACGACCTGGACTTCCTGGGTATGGTGCACAACTCGCGCCACGCGCTGTTCGTCGAACGGGCCATCACGGCCTATTGGCAGGAACAGGGATGGAGCACCGATCCCGATCGCTCGCGGTACGTCGACGCCCTTCTCGTCGTACGCGAATTCCTCGTCACGTACGACGAGCCGATTCGGGGCACGGGGGACGTGGGCGTGTGGTTCCGGATATCGCGGCTCGGCCGAACCAGCGTGAGGTACGAGTTCCAGGTGAGATCGGCAGACGGATGCCGCGTTCATGCCCACGGTCATCGGGTGCAGGTCCGGCTCGACCCGGAGACGCTGAAGCCCCTCGCCTTCAGCGACGAGCTGCGCGAAACCGCCCACGGTCTGATGCAGGAACCGGCCCGGGCTGAGTAGGCACTGCTCACGACACCCGGCCGCGTGCGCGCCAGACTCCAACCCGTACGCCTGGCGTCCACATCGACCGATCCGCGCCAGTGGTTTCAGAACAACCCCGAGGAGCGTCTTCCCTACATGCTGAAAAGAAAGTCTTCTGGCGCGGCCCTGGCAGCGGCTGCCCTCTTGGGAGAAACGTATTCCGCGTATTCGGTCTTCTCCGTCCAGTACAGCCCCGACATACTATGGTCGGTCGGCGCGATCATCGTGGTCTTTTCATTGAGCCTGACGCTCTCGGTGATTCTCGCCATACGCGGGATGGCCTTGATGGGCACCGCGTCCGTCGTCGCGACCGGACTGGGACTGCTGGCTTCGGGGATCGAGCGCGGTGAAACGCTTCAGACAGCCATGGGGGCGGTGTTCATCATCGCCGGCTCGTCGTTCATGTTCCTCCAGGCGAAGTTCTCTCCTCTCTCCCTGTACGGGCAATGGGCTACTGCGGCGGTCGTCGGCGAGGGGGTGAGGGAGCGTCGTACCCGGTTGTGCCGCATCACCGATCTCGATGAACGCCTCCTCCCCCTGCTGGAGGACACGGTGCACAAGTACTCGCTGGGGGACCTCCGCGCCGCGACGAAACTGTGCTGCGAGACCCGGTATTCGGATGACGGCGTACTCCCGCGCGGCGCATACGCCGGGCCGGCTCCCGTGGTCGAGGCATGCCTTCTCACCGAGCACATGGTCCTCGTTCTGATCGGATACGCCGAAGTGCGCGGGGTCGCCTTGGTGGGGAGGCTTCAGCAGACCATGGTGAGCGAGGCGTCCCGCCAGGAGAGCGGTGCGGCAGAGCGTGACGTATACGTCAGGTCGGCGTGGCTGGATTCCGCCGAGTCTTCCAGCTATCCCTTCCCCCTCGACGACAGTGCGGCCGCCGGGGAGTTCATGGAAGGGTTCCGTGAACTGCTCGCCGCGACCCGGCACACCTGACGGGTCATGGAAGCAGCCGGTCCGTCAACTCCTTGCGTGTGGTGATGCCGAGCTTGTTGTAGATGCGCTGCAGGTGGTTGTCGACGGTACGTACGGAGATCGTCAGCACACCGGCGATGTCCTTGCTGAGCATGCCCCGGGAGGCGAGCAGCGCGATTTCGCGCTCTCTCCCGGTGAGCTGCACGACAGCTTCACGGGCCATGAGAGCAGGGGTCCTCGCTCCCTCGCAGCGGGCCGCGAGTTCCTCTGCGCGGACGGCGGCGGCGCTGGCCCGACGGCTCTGCCCGGCCGCCCTCAGAAGGGCGGCAGCGGTGCTCGCCGCCTCGGCGGCCAGCAGGTCCGCTCCCATGGTCCCCAGCGCGTCCGCGGCGGCGAGCAGCCCTTCGGGGTCGCGTGCGGACCAGGCGACGGCAAGATCGGCTCGGGACCGGTGGAAGTTCCCGGTGCGCTCCGCCGCGATCTCGGTCAGCCGCCCGGCGGCTTCCCCCGCGTTCCCGAGCCGGACGAGATCGGTCAGCAGAATCGCCTCGGACGCTGTTTCCCCGCGCTCGAACGCCTCCTTTACGGCCTCCGTCAGAACGGCTCGTGCGCGGGTCAGCTCACCGCGGGCGACGTACAGCCAGACCTCGCCGAGCCTCTCCTCGGGGAAGAACCCCGCGGCGGGCAGCCGGTCGCGTTCGGCCAGGGCCGCTTCCGCCGCTTCGCAGTCTCCCTGCAGCGCGGCGGCCGCCGCCAGACCCGCCAGTGCCATCGACAGCACGACCGGGGTGTGCGGGCGGGACGCTCGGGCCACCTCTGCGAACCAGCGCCGTGCCTGGGCCGGGTGTCCGGCAGTCCATGCGCCACGAGCCAGATAGAAGGCCAGGAGACGGCGATCCGCTGTCACACTCGCGTCCGTGAGGCCCGCGAAGGCCCGCTCACCCACCTCCTGGGCCTCGGCCAGGCGACCGCTCTCCGCCAGGGCGAGGACGAGAACCGCCCGGAGGGCCACCTCGTCCGCGGCCGTGGAGCGGGTTTCGTCGACGGCCGAGCTGAAGGCGATGGCACGTCGGATCCAGCCCTCGGCCTCCTCCCCGCGACCCGTGACCGCGAGAGCCGTGGACCTCGTCATGGCGGCCCACAGCCACGTCTGGGCGTCCGGTGCCCGCGCGCCCTCCGGTTCGAGGTCCGCGCTCAGCGCGAGGCTGCGCCTGACGTCTCCCACGGTGAGCGCGCTGGCGGCTTCGTTGACCCGCAGGACGTACAGGCCGAGTGGGCTGGTGACCCGGGCACGGGCGGACTCGATGACGTCGAGGACGTCCGCGTAGGGCACTCCCACCCCCCACAGGAGGTTCTGCGTCCGGAGCGGCAGCGCGGACAGGACTTCCTGTTCGGTCGTGGCCATGCCGTCGGCCTCGGACAGCACGTGCTCGGCCTGCTGGAAGTCACCGGCCTCGTACAACGTCTTGCCCAGCAGCAGCTGGACCTGGAAGCTCTGGTGCTCCTGCGGGATCGCCCGGAGGAGATCGAGCGCGCGGGGGTACTCGCGGGCGTGCGCGGCCAGGACCGCCGCGCGGACGAGCAGAACCGGGTTGGCCGTGCCGGTGGCCGCGAGCTTGTAGGTGGCGAGGTGGACCGCGTCCTCCCGGCGACGGGCCCCGCTCCGCTTCAGCAGATGGACCTGCCGCAGCAGGGTGTCCCTGCGGCACTGCGCCGTCATGTCGGCGCGCAGCACCTCGCCGTAGAGGGGGTGGGCCAGCCGGACCGCCGTGCGCCGTTCCTCCTGGACGACGACGATCAGCCCCGACTGCTCCAACTGGTCCAGGGCCTGCGGTTCGGCGTCCATTTCCAGGTGTCCCAGGGACAGCGGCTCGCACAGGGACAGGACATTCAGTACCTGTCGGCCGGCGAGTGGGGCGACGGAGAGCCGGGAGCGGATCAGATCGGTCAGGCGCCGCGTGCCCGGCAGCCGGTCCGCGGTCATGTCCCAGATCTCGCCGTCGCAGGTCAGCACCCCGGCGGCCACTGCCCCCACCACCAGCTCCCGCAGGTAGAGGGGGTTTCCGCCGCTGTTCGACAGGAGGTGGTTGACGGCGCTCCTCCCGACGGGCCCCTCCAGGACCTGTTCCAGCACCGTCACGACCTGCTCCCGGGTGAACCCGGCGAGGTCCACCTGCCGCACCGCGTCCCCGTGCCCGAGCGCGGCCACCGCGATCGCCTGGCTTTCTCCCGACCGGACCGTTCCCAGCAGGAAGACGACCCCGGAGTCCATCAGCTGCCGCAACAGCATCGCCGAGGTCGCGTCGAGCAAGTGGACGTCATCGACCAGGACCACCATGCGGGGGCGCGCCGCGCCGGGCTGCGACAGCCGTCGGGCCACGCCGGCGAACCCCGAGACCGGGTCGGACAGATCGACGCCGTCGGGCAGCAGATGTGCGATGGCGCCCAGGGGGACCGACGCCGCCGCCGCGGTGGCAACCGCCCTGCCGGTGCGGTGCCCGAGCGCGGCCGCACGGTCCAGGCACTCCTCCGCCAGCCGGGACTTGCCCACGCCGGCCGGCCCGAAGACGAGGAACCCGGCGCTACGGGGTTCCGACACGACCTCGTCGAAATCCTTCAGCTCGGCGTCGCGGCCGACCAGCGGCCAACGCTGCACCGCACCGTTTCGATTCATTCCTCAGCCCCCACTGGCGGATCATATCCGAACGCGTGTGTGCCCGGCCGGGGCTCGGGCGGTGCGTTCACGGGGCAGGCCCGGGCGCTGTCGGTCGGCGATGGGCGAGATGTGCGCGGTCACGGCGGACCGCGCCGTGGACCGAACCCATACGAATCAGGGTGGACAGCAGATGACATTCGGCATTGCATTTCACATGCGCCTCGGATTCCCCTCCGTGGACGAGTTCGAGGCGTGGCGTGAACAGATCCTCATCGAGCAGCGAGCTCGGCTCGAACCCCTCCCCCGGTTCTCGGAAAGGTTCGATCCGTTCGACGAGGACCTGCTGACGGATCTCGTCGTCGAGGGTGCCTCGACCCTGGAAGAGGCATTGGACGAGCTCCGGCAGGTCGGCCATGAGATCACGGCGGATGACATCAGGGAATGGCGGCCGGCAGTGGACGACGAGGGAAATCCCGGCGTCCATCTCCTGGAGGCCCGGAAGCTGGGGCGGGACTCCCGGGTCGCGGCTCTCCTGGATCACCTGCGCGTCAATCCGTCCCCGAGCCTGTTGCGGGTCCACGGCGTGTCATTGCACGACCATGCCGACATCGTCGCGAGCGGGGCCTTCCGCGACTATGACACCTATTGCGAGTACCGCCTTCCGCTGATCTTTGCGGGGACTTCCGCCAAGGAGTTCGGCGGTGCGGGTCATGTGTCGTTCTTCGGGGTCGAGGACATGGAGCCCGTGGCCCTGTTCGTGGATTTCCATCCGGGCGCCGTCGAGATGCACGAACCCGACGCCCAGGATGTGGCCGTCCGGAGCCTGCACGAACGTCTCGCGGGCACTGTCAGAGGCGTCGGGCACACTGCTTCGTATGAACTCGGTGACCGCACACGACTACGCCTGGATCCGCACCTCGCCGCTCTTGCGCCACATGGTGGAGAGCGGGTACACCCTGACGCTGATACGAGGTCGGAGCCCGCAGGAAGTGCTGCGTGCGATGGAGGCGGAGCCGCGCGGCACCGGGGAGGGCACGGCCGGGCTGATCGAGGCGAATGACACTCACCGTGCCGCGTCGGACTACGACTACTGGGACGAGTCCTACGTCGCGGGCGCCTTCAAGGTCCCAGCAGGGAAGGACGACTGGACGGTGGTCCTCGGCTTCGACGGTGGCCTCGGGGTGCCGTGTGCGCGGACGCTGTCGGAGGGCGGCCGGGTCGTGGCGCACTCGAGCAACGGCGGCAAGCCCATCGATCTCTTCCACTGGTTCGAGGACGGTGAGCTCCGTACGACGTTCGAGGGCCCGTCGGCGCGCGAAGGAAGCAGTCGCGATGAACTGGTGCCCCTGTTGCGGGAGGTCGGCTTCCCGCTGACTCCCGAAGGAGAGCACGACGAGAACGCCCTGGCTGTTGACGGGAAGGCTGCGGTCCTCGCGCTGGCCGAGAGCCTCACCGGCATACGCGTCACCGAATCCCTCCTTCAGGACGCCACGTACGAACTGGGACTCGTCCCCGAACAGCCCGCCGAGGAGTGGACCTACGAGGAGATCGCGGCGGCTTCCGACCGCGCACGGGCGGAGGCGAACGCGCCGGTCGTGATCACCTGTGACGAGCCCCTCGCCCAGGATCGTCCGGAGCGCAGGACGGGCGAGTAGCGAACGCGCGCACGGCCGCCTCAGCGGTACATGGCTTCGCCCCTGGCCGTTCTGGCGTAGAGCACGATCCGCCCTGTTCGGTGGGGTGCGATGAGGCCGGCTCGGGCGAGCCTGTGCAGGTGTGCGGATACACCGCCAGGGGCCAGTCCGGTTCGCTCGGCGAGTTCCAGCGTACTGGCCGGCGTTTCCAGGAGGTTGAGGAGAAGGGCGCGGGTGGAGCCGAGCGCGGGGGCCAGGTCGGTGGTGTCGGCGGGTGCTTCCCAGAGCGATCCGATGCCGCGGACGGGATAGCGGATCACGGGGGTCCAGGGCTCCGACGTCTTGAAGTAGAGCTTCGGCCACGCGAATGCGGACGGCACCAGGACCAGACCGCGCCCGTCGAGCGACCGGTGCGGATCGGGGCGTCCTGCCTGCCGGCCGGCGATCCGCAGGGTTGCGGTGGCCCGGTCGAAGGTCAGATCGGGGTGGAGGTCCGCGAACATCGCCGCCGGTCCGCGCTCGGTCAGCGAACGCGCCCGGTAGTGGATGTCGGACTCGAGGAGGGCCCGGATCCTCGGCCAGGCCGGGTCCAGGGTGCGCTGCCAGTAGCGGCGCAAGTCGTCGACGATCGCCTCGAGTTCCCTTCCGGGGGCGTGGAGCATCGGTGCCAGGCCGGCGGGCAGATCGTCGCCGAACGCCGCGGCCAGGTCTCGGCGGACGACATGGGAGGGGGTGCGGCGCACCTCGTCGAGCTCGTCGTCGAGCGCGGTCAGGGGCGAGCGCGGGGTGGGGGCGAGGAACCCGGGAAGGTGGTCGGCCGGACCGGCGGCGATGTCGCGCGCCGGGGACGTCCCGGGTCCGGTGAGGAGCGGGTCGTGGCGGTGGTCGGAAAGCCACGGCATGTGGATCGCGTGGCGTGCCGGCCGGGTCAGTGTCCTGATGGATGCCAATAGCTCCCAGGCCGGCGATACGGCCCACCGCAGCTGGCTCAGATCGGCCGCACCCAGGGACAAGGTGAGCGTGGACATCACGAGGATTCACTCTAGCGTGAATCCGTTGAAGCCACGTGACGAGTCCCGAAGGCTGCCCGCCATGACAGAGACAGCTACGGCAACCACGACGGGAACGGCCACCGCTCCGAAGGACCGCGTTCGGTATCTCACGGCGTCCGGGGTTGCGTTGTGGGGTTCCCAGATCGGCCTGGTGGCCATTCCGCTGACGGCGGTCACCGTTCTGAACGCGGGGGCGGGATGGACCTCGCTGTTGCGGACCGCGCTGACGCTGCCCTTCGTGATCCTCGGACTGCCGGTCGGCGCGTGGCTGGACCGGGTGCGGCGCCGTCCGGTCATGATCGGCGCGGACCTGGTGCGGGCGGCTGCGCTGATGACCGTGCCCCTTGCCGCGTGGTTCGGGCGGGTGACGATGCCCCACCTGCTGGCGGTCGTGGTGGTTCAGGGGGTGGCGACGGTGTTCTTCGACCTGGGCACCCAGAGCTTCGTCAAGGATCTGGCTCCCGGCGCCCTGCTGGCACGCACCAATGCGCGCCTGGCCACGATCACCCAGACTGCGGTCATCGCCGGTCCGCCCCTGGCCGGATGGGCGGCCGGGCTGCTGAACGCGCCCATGGTGCTGCTCGTCGCGGCGGCGGGATACCTGTGGTCCGCGGGATGGCTGTCCACACTCACCACGCACGAGCGTCCGGCCCCCGGCGCCCCCCGACGGCGCCTCCCGCACGAGATCCGCGAAGGCATCATGTTCGTCGTCCGTCAGCCCGTGCTGCGTACCGTGGTGATCTCCGGTTCCATGGTCAACATCGGCATCGCCGGCGTGCTGACCCTGCTCCCGGTGCTCACACTGACCGAGCTCGGCTGGAGTGAGGGGTCCCTCGGGATGTTCCTCGGCGCGGGCGGCGTCGGTGGCCTGATCGGTGCCGTGACCGCCGTCGGGCTGGCCGACAGGCTCGGTGCGGGCCGAGCCGTCCTGCTCGTCGGAGTCACCGTCGCGCCCCTCGCCTTCGCCATCCCCCTGCTCGACCGGCCCGTGCCCGCCCCCCTCGCCGCCGCCGGGTGGGCGCTGGTCATGCTCAAGGTCGGCTTCGACTCCGTTCTGATGATGACCTTCCGGCAACACGTCACCCCCGCCGGCCTCATGGCCCGGGTCAACGGCACCATGCGCGTGCTCTTCACCGGCGCCGTCGCGCTCGGCTCGGCGACGGCTGGTGCTCTGGCCGCGACCAGTGGCATCCGGTGGGCACTGGGAGCCTTTGCCGCCTGCCTTGCCGGTGTGTGGATCCCGATCGCTCTGTCGCCGGTTCGGCGGATGACTGCCTTCGGGACCGGACCGTAGCCCGGCCTCATGGCACCAGTCGGTCGCTCTTCGGCCCGATGCCCGTGACCCTGGCCGGAGTTCCGTCCGGGTCGAACGGTACGGCGAACTCTCCCCACGCACCCCAGTCCGCCTCGAAGAGCATGCCCTGGTCGCCGCCTGCCGTTTCGGCACGACCGAGGTACCCGGGGTGCCGGCTGATCTTCCCGTAGACGGCTTCACCGCTTTCGTAGAACTCGCGCGTGAGAGGTCCGGGATCGACGAGAGGTGTCTTCAGGACGCCGAACGTGTACAGAGCAAGATGGGGCATGCGTCTCTCCCTGGTCGGGGGGTGGCTCAGCCTGCGGGAACTCCGGTGCGACCGTGGGTGATCGCCGGGGACCAGGTGAAGGTAGCCGCTTGTGCGGACCCTGTCGAAGTTGCGTTTTCCCTGCACCCGTGGCCTCTTCGACGCCCGTCACCGGGATGAGTAGCGCTTGCTCATGTGCCGGGGATCCGGGGCCCGGTTGACTCCTCCGTGGCAGCCGGCCGCCCCGTCGCGGTACGGCCGCTCTTCCCGGCTCTGAGCGCAAAGGAACCCCTGTGCACGACCAGCAAGCCCCGCGCCGCGGTCTCACTCTGCTGACCGCCCCCGAGACGCGGTCCATCGACTACATCCCCGCGGACGAACGTCACGGCAAACTCTGGCACCAGGGCCCGTTCTGGTTCTCCGGCAACTTCGTACTGACCACTCTCGTCATCGGATTCATCGGGCCCTCGATCGGCCTCGGCCTGGGCTGGTCGGTGACGGCCGTGGTCCTCGGGGCCTGCTTCGGCACGTTGTTCATGGCGGTCCACGCCAACCAGGGTCCCCGTATGGGCCTGCCTCAGATGATCCAGTCCAGAGCCCAGTTCGGGGTCCGGGGAGCCGTCGTACCGTTCACGGCCGTCATCTTCGTCTACCTGGGTTTCAACGTCTTCAACACCGTACTCGCGGCCCAGGGACTGGCACGGACCATCGGCGGTGGCCCCTGGCTGTGGTACCCCGTCCT
This sequence comes from Streptomyces sp. NC-S4, assembly GCF_054353315.1. Lineage (NCBI taxonomy): Bacteria > Bacillati > Actinomycetota > Actinomycetes > Kitasatosporales > Streptomycetaceae > Streptomyces > Streptomyces sp. NC-S4. The sequence continues at coordinate 800,283 of NZ_CM135937.1, forward strand.
GGCCGTGGCGTCGGTGGTGCTGGCCTTCGTGGGCCACGATCTGATCCACTTCGTACAACGCGTCCTGACCGGGCTCCTCGTCCTCGTGTTCGGGGTGCTCACCGTCGGAACCGTCGTCCAGTGGTGGGGCGCGGCGCCGGTCGTCGCCCCCGAGACCGGCAGCACGTGGACATCGTTCCTGACCGTCTTCGCGGCTGCGGCCGGCTACCAGATCAGCTATGCCGTCTACGTGTCGGACTACTCCCGTTACCTGCCCGCGGACTCCGACCCCCGCGCGGTCATCTGGTGGACGTACGCGGGTGCGGCCGGCTCGGCGGTGTGGCTGATGTCCCTGGGTGCCTTCGTCGGCAGCCGCATCCCGTCCGACGACGCCGTCACCGGCCTGCTCCGGACCGGTAACGGCATCATGTCGGGCTTCGGCTCACTCGCCGTGCTCGTATCGGCTCTGGCCCTGATCAGCGTCATGGGCGTCAACACCTACGGTGCGATGCTCACAACGGTGAGCGCGGTGGACGCCTTCCGGCCGAACCGGCCGACGAGCCGTCTGCGGGCCGCCGTCGTCATATCCGTCGGCGCCGTGGTGCTCGCGGTCGCCCTGTCCCTGCCCGACGACTACCTGGCCGGCTTCAGCAGCTTCGTCCTGCTGATGCTCTACTTCCTGGTCCCGTGGACCGCGGTCAACCTCGTCGACTATTACGCCATCCGCAAAGGCCAGTACGTGATCGGTGACATCTTCGACGACCGGGGCGTCTACGGACGCTGGTCCTGGCGCGGCCTGGTCTCGTACGTCATGGGGCTCGTCGCGATGGTCCCGTTCTTCTCGACCACCTTCTTCCGCGGACCGGTCGCGGAAGCCATGGGCGGCGCCGACATCTCCTTCGTCGTGGGGCTGCTGGTGAGCGGTGCCCTCTACGCGGTGTCGGCCGGAAGGCGCGATGCCGCGTCTCCCCCGGGCGGAGGCCGTACGTTGAAGTCCGTAGGGCGCCCCTGAGCCTTCGGCACCCCGCCGGACGTGCCCGCCGGATCGTGAAGCACGGCAAGAAGGAATCAGGCAATGCCCGTAGATCGCACAGATCCCGTAAGTCCCGCAGAAGAGCCTGCCGATCCGGCCGCCCTGATCGATGACGTGAACTCCCGCATCGTGCGGGCGCTCGGCGCACACGACCCTGCCGAGCTGCACGCGGCCGCGGCGGGCACCGGTATCAACGTCGGTGAAACCCATGCCGGTCGCCTCTGGACGGGCGGTGTCCGGCCCCTGGCTGAGTGCTATCCGACGGGCGAGGCGTTCATGGCGGCGCTCACGGACGGCAGTCCCGCCGCCATGAACGCGGCCATCGAGGTCCTCGCCGCCGTCGAGCCCACCGCGGCCATGGTGTTCGCGCTGGAAGTGATGCGGGTCGATCTCGACGGTTTCACCTTCGGGCACCACCGAGTCCCCTTCGAACTCGTGATGCGGGGGCGCGCCGAGAAGATCATCAAGCGCGATCCCTCCTCGGCGTCACCGGAGATCCTCCTCGGCATGCTCCGCCGCCGGTCACTCGCTCCCGGTGAGATCCCGAAGGGCAGGATCGCGGACATACCGATCTCCGGCCTCCTCGCCTGCGTGAGCGGCGGCGCGCTCCGCTTCGACCAGGCCGAGGAAGCAGGTCTCTTCAGCGGGCATCCGGCCCTTCGAGAAGGCGCGGGGCTGCTCGACGCACTCCTGAGGACGCGCTGGTTCACCGAGGCGGACGGCCCCGATGGAGACCTCGCGGAATGGCTCGCCGACCGCCTGGCGGCAGCCCGCCACACACCTGCGGTTCCCGCGTTGCGCGAGCTGTTCACTCGGCGTCGGCGGTTCCTCCCCGCCGTCGGCCTGCATCTGCTCGAGATCGGGACGCCGGAGGCCCTCGAGGCGGCGGCCTCGCCCCTGTCGCTGGAGGGCGTCCCGATCAACGACTATGCCCGCCTCGACCGCCAGACGACAGCGATCGACGCGCTGCTGCGCGCCGGTCCCTCGCGCGCCTTCGACGTCCTCGCCCGTCTGTTCGAGGAGCAGGTGCTCCGTTCCGGCGACATCCGGAGCGAGTCCGCCAGGACCGTGCTCGAAAAGCTCACGCCCGCGCAGGCTGCGGCCGAGCCCCGCTGGATCGAACGATCCCTGATGGCCGCGCCGGACCGCGAGCTCGGCGCGACGGCGCGAGCGCTCCTCGACCGGCTCGACCCCGGACTCGTGGCCGAGGCCGCGGCACGCGTGAAGAAGCATCGGCGGAAAGCAGCGGCCGGGAGCAGGGTGAAACCACCGGAGGGAAGTCTCGTCAGCCGCTATCTCGCCGGTGAGCACGAGCGGGTGTGGGAGGAACTGGCCGCACTCGACCGGAGACCGCCGAAGGCACTCGCCGCGCAGGCCGAGGCCGTCGCGATGGAGACGATGGAACGGGTGCGGTGCGGCCTGGCGGCCGTCGTCGAAAGACTGCACGCCGGGGCGTACCCCTTCCACGAGAAGGCGCGCGCCCTCGTCCCGCCCCCGCTCGACGCGCTCCGCTCCGTACAGCGGCTGGAGGGCCTCACGGGCGGACCCCTGCCGCTCTCGCTGCGCGCCTTCTATCTCGTGGTCGGCTCCGTGGACCTGTCGGGCAGTGAGGACGGGCTCCGCCACGACCCCGGCGAGCACGGCCCGAAGCCGAAGAGGGGCGCGATCGTCGACGTCCCGGAGACGTATCCGTTCACGTACCTCTCGCACTTCGATCCCCTCGTCGTCCTTCCCCTCGAAGAGGCCGTCGCCGAGGCGGAGGCCTGGGCCCGCGAGGAGAGGGCACGCGTCGGCATGAGGGCGCCGCTGGACCTGACGATCGGTCCCGGTCCGTCCTTCAAGGCGAACCCCTGCGACGCGCAGCCGGAGCCCGTCGACACCGTTCGCCTCCCCGGGCCCTTCGCGGACGCGGAGCTTCGCCGCGGGCGCGGTGGGACCGTCCCGTTCGTCGAACACCTGCGGAGCTGCCTCGCGTGGGGCGGATTTCCCGGCCTGGCCAGCACGAGTGTCCGGCCGCATGCCGCCCTGGACGCGCTCGCGCAATGCGTCGCCCCCTTCTGACCACGCCGAGCCTCGCCTTCCATCGACCTCCATCGACCTCCATCGGCCTCCATCGAAAGACGACATGAGCGACGTGTACTCACTCCTCGAGAAGGCGGCGGCCGCCGCCGAGTCCGGCGAACTCGACCTGCTCGCCGCGTTCTTGGAAGAGGCGGGCGAGTTCTCCGAGGACAGCCCCGGCCTGAGCGACTACTTCCTCGCCGGTCTGGCCACCCGCCTCGGCCGGGACCGGCCCGCCAATCTCTACCTGCGCAGCGAGGGCATGCCCCAGATCGACCTGTTCTACCTGATGCACCAGCACCTGCCCTTCCTGCGTGCGGGGAAGCTCGCCAACGATGCCCTGCTGGAACACTGCGTGGACCGGCGGGAGGCCACCGTGCTCGCCCTCGGAATCGGTCAGGGCCGTCAAGAGCTGGACCTGGTCACCCGCGCGGGGCTGGAGCGAGTGACCGTCATCGGTGTCGACGTCGCCGCGCCGAGCCTCGACGCGGCCGGCCGGGCCCTGAACGGACCGGAAGTGCCCGCCGGAACCCGGGTCGACTTCCATCCGGTTCTCGCCGCGAGCGAGGACGTGGACGAGAGCGTGTGGGCGATGGTCGAGCGTTCGCCGCGTCCGCTGCTCGTCACGGCCTCCTTCGCGCTCCACCACATGAGGAACCACTCGGGTGAACCGGACGCACGCACGGCACTCTTGCGGCGACTGCGCGCGCTGGAGCCGGCCGCGGTGGCGCTGTGCGAACCCGACAGCGATCACCACCTCGTCCCGTTGCGGGTCAGGTTGGCGAACGCCTGGCACCACTACGGCACGGTGTTCGCCGCGATCGACGCCACCAGTGCCACCGACGCCGAGAAGCACGAGATGAAGCGGTTCTTCGGCCGCGAGATCGCGGATGTCGTCGGCGCCACCTGCGAGACCACCCGCTACGAACGGCACGAGCCGACGCGCACCTGGCTCGACCGCCTGACCGCCTGCGGTTTCACACCCGTCCCCCTGCCACAGCCCTCTGCCGAGCAGCCGGCGGGCTTCACGACCACCGCCCGTCCCACCCACCTCGAACTGGCCTACCAGCACACCTCCGTCGCCGCCGTGATCGTGGCCGTGCCGCACGCCGGGTGAGTACCGGTTGCTCACGCGCCTCGGCACGGCCCACCGGTTGACTGGCCGCAGCGGCCGGTCGGCCGCTGCGGATGCGGATGCGGTGGGAGGCGTGCTCCCGGGCGCGCACGACGACGATGCAGGCGAGGGAACAGTGAACAACGGGGACATGGGTTCGACTCGGCAGTGGGAGGTTCCCGGCTACATCCACGGCAGGGAACTGGGCGCCGGGGCCTGCGGGAGGGTCGTCGAAGCCCTGGACCAGGCCTCCGGCGCCCCGGTGGCGATCAAGTATCTGACCCACGGCGCGCGCGACGCCTTCCGCGCCGAGGCCCGTGTGCTGATGGGGTTGCGGTCACCGTACGTGGTACGGATCGACGACTACGTCGAGCACCTCGAAGGTGCCGCGATCGTCATGGAGTTGGTGGACGGCGTCTCGCTCAGGACGCTGCTGCGCCAGGAGGGCCCCACGGGTCCCGAGGCTGCCCTCACCGTGCTCAAGGGCTCGTTGCTCGGCCTCGCCGCAGCTCACGAGGCCGGACTGGTGCACCGGGACTACAAGCCGGAGAACGTTCTGGTCGGCCTCGACGGCTGCTCCAAGCTGGTGGACTTCGGGATAGCGGTGGCCAGCGGGGACGCGTCCGACATCGCCGGCACCCCGCCCTACATGGCTCCCGAGCAATGGACCGGGCGCCCGGTCACCCCCGTCACCGATGTCTACGCCGCGACGGCCGTCTTCTTCGAGTGCCTCTCCGGCTCCAAGCCGTACCCGGGCACCACCACTGCCGAACTGGCGGTCCAGCACATCGAGGCGCCCATACCCGACGACAGGGTCCCCGAGCCGCTGCGCCCGCTGATCCGCCGCGGCCTGGCCAAACGGGCCGTGGAACGCCCGCCGAGCGCGGCCGCGTTCGTCCGAGAGCTGGATGCGCTGGCGGCCGGTGCGTACGGGGAGGACTGGGAGGTGCGGGGGCAGCGCAGAATGGCCGCGCTCCTCGTGCTCCTGTCGATGCCGGCGCGCTCCACGGACGGCGCCGCCACCGGGGCGACGGACTTCGCGGACACCACCCTCGCCACGACCACCACCGCGAGGGCGACGGCACCGTCCACGGGACAGGGGGCGGCGGCGTCGGATCCGCCGCGATCCCGGGGCCGCCTGGCCGGCCGGCGCCGGTCGACGGCCGTCGCCGCGTCCGCAGCCCTGCTCCTCACCGGAGTCCTCACGCTGTCCGCGCTCGCCGAAGGGGACGAGGAGGAGGCCGGCGCCACAGGTTCCGCTCCGCACTCCGCCGACGCGGTCGGCGACGCTCCCGAGGCCGCCGGCTCGACCGTCACGCCCGGCGTGCCCGGCTCCCCGTCCGGCACGCAGCCCACGGGGCCACGCTCCACCATCGCGCCCGGTACCGAGCAGTCGGGTACCGCTGCCGGTCCCCCGGCCGGCGGCGGGACCGACAGCGGCACGGAGGGTTCCACGGCGGCCGTGGGTTCGCCGTCCGCTCCGGGGGCAGGATCCGCTTCCACGGAATCCGCAGCACGGCCGACGCCCTCCGCCACGAGCGCGGCCCCCGCGACGCCTCCCGTCGCACCGCCCGTGGTCTCCCCCACTCTGCGGGTGCTGGCCGTGTCCCTGTCCCAGCACGGCTGCTCCGGAAAGTTCGGCACCCAGGCGGTCGCGTCCGTGAAATCCGACGGCGCCTCCACCGGAACGCTGGTCCTCACCTGGTTCCACAGCAACACCCGGGGCCTGGGCCCCGTCGTGGCGACGGACAGGATCACCATCCCCGCCGGGCAGACCTCGTTCAGCCATACGTACGCCCACACGTTCGGACCCGGCGACCCCTACCCGTACTGGGGTGTCCAGGTGTCGAGCAACCCGGCGGGAGCGACGGGCAACGGTACGTACAAGGTGCTCTACGCCGATGACTGCAACCCGATCCTCTGAGCCGGCCATGGACCACGGACCGTACGACGAAGAGCTCACCGTCTTCCTCCCCCGCTCGCACCCGGCCGACGAGGCGACCAGCGCCACCCTCCTGGACGACGCCGCCTGGGGCATGCCGTCCGTCGAGAAGGACGGCGGCCGGGGAGACCTCACGGCGCTGTGGCACGGCACCGTCCCGGAACCCCCGGGCGCGCCGCACACCGCCGGTGCCAGGCCCGGGCGCGGCGTCCGCCGGGGCGGGCTGGTCCTGGCGGGGGCGGGGCTGGCGGCCGTGTTGCTCCTCGTCCGGCAGCAGGGCGGCGATCCCCTGTCGGTGACGGGAGTCACCGTTCGTCCCAGCTCCTCGGCCATCGGCTGCGACGGCGTCGTCACGGTGTCGGCGACGATCCGCACCAATGGGGCGGGCGGCACGGTGAGCTACCGCTGGCGCCGCAGTGACGGCACGGTCACCAGCCCGGTGCAGCAGCCCATCGCACCGAGAACGCGACTGACCGAGGTCACTCTCCTCTGGGCCTTCCACGGGCCGGGCTCCATGAAGGCCACCGCTGTGCTCGAGGTGCTGTCGCCGGAATCCGCCCGCGCCGAGGGCTCCTTCACCTACACCTGTCACACGTGATCGCGCGTCGGGGCCACGACGTCCGCTCCGAGCGGTGGGGCCGTCCGGGTGGGGGACCGACAAGCAGAAACGATCACGTGTGCGGCGCGGCCGGACGACCGTACCTGAACCGGCAAGGATCGACCGACCGAGAACCTCTTTCTTGGGAGGAGAAGGACTTCATGAGCAGCAGCACCGAGATCCAGGCACCCTCCGGGCTCCTGGCCGACATCAGGCATCGATCCGACGGCGACCACCGGATGTTCGGCATCCATCTGCGGTGGCAGATCGGTGACAACCAGCCCGACCACGGAACCTGGCCCCCGCCGGCGGACTGGAACGAGGGCGACGCTCCCTACCCGCACGTCTACGAGGTGTGGATCAACGGTGAGGCGCGCCAGACGGTGTTCCTCCACTGGCCGTCCTGGGACTGGTCACCGTCCAACTCCCACTGGGTGGACCTGGGCGAGGAGCCCGACGCCCAGTACCGGGTGAAGATCCGGGCCGAAGTCGACGGTTCGTTCACCCCGTTCACGAACGAGGTCACCGTGGCCGCGGCCGCTTCGGCGGCCTGGACCGCCCCTCGGGCACCCCGGGGCGCCCACTCCGGCGTCGCCCACAACGCTCCGCGGCACGGCACGATGAACGACCCGCGCAGCCGGGCCGCCGCCGCCATCCGGGACGAGGACCCTTCTCCGATCTGTGCGAAGGCGCGGGCCGAGAACACCAGCACCACCTGGCAGGAGGTGCTGCCGGGAGCCGACCGGATGCTGGCCGACTACCCCTGGAACAACGCCCTGCGCTATCTGGAGTACCGGAAGTTCTTCGAGGGCAGCACGGTCGCCTCCACCGGGAACCCGGCGTTCGCAGGTCTCGACCTCGCTCCCCGTCCGGATCTCGGTGACTGGCCCACGACCCGGCTGGAAGCCTCCGCCGCACGTCACACTTTCTCGTACGACTACATGGCCTATCACACGGACGAGACGTGGTCGCACCGCTGGTTCATCACCCGCGAAGGGTGGGACCCCGGCAACGGACTCTCGTGGGAGGACCTGGAGCCCGTTCCGTTCCTGATCGAGATCCAGGGGGCACCGCGGGAGGAGGACTCCACCCGTTGGGAGTTCGCCACCCTCCCGTCCCGGTCCGGGCGGGCCGCGATCGTGCACGTCTGGGGCGGTCATGGCGGACCGGACACCCCGGACGGCGGCAACGGCCGCAAGACCGGCGAGTTCTTCCTGTCCGTGTGCGACGTGGAGTTCCACTGACGCCACCCGGATCCGCATGCCCCGTCAGGGGGTCCGTTGTTCGCCCGGCGGTGGCACTGCCACCGCCGGCCCCTGAACGGCGCCCCCTCCGGGAGATTTCCGGGCCCGGCGGCGCGGGAACGCGGCGGCGCCGGCCAGGACGACGGCAAGGCCGGCCAGCACGCGGACCAACACGTTGAGGGACGAGGAGACGTACTCCACCGCTGACCCGTCGGAGTAGACACAGGCGTTGCGAAGAGGCCAGTACTCCTGTTGCGGGCCCGCCAGTTCGGCGCCGGAGGCGTTTCGGTCCTCGCACAACTCCGGGAAGGGCCCGCCCAAGGTGACGGAGTACCAGCCGTAGCAGTACACGGCTGCCGCCGAAGCAGAGAGGATCAGAGCGAGAACGGCACAGAATTTGGCCGGCGGCAGGGGGCGGTTGTTCAACAGGAGCACGGCGATCACGATGCCCGCTCCCGCCGTGGCCACACTGAGGAGCAGCAGTATGCCCATCAACAGCAGCGGCACTGTGTCACCTTCTCTTCGTTCTTCTCTACGGTGGTCGAGCGTACATGCGGAGCCCCTCGACCCGCGGGAAGAGGCTGGTCGGCGACCGTCTAGCGGCGCCTTGCTCCGTCTTCAACCCGGCCTCGGGCAAGCCTCGTTGGGCTGCAGGTGCGGCCGTCCGGGCTGCTGGGAGCGCACGCCGATTTCTTAGCATCACAGGCCAATAACGCTCTTGACTGCCGCCCGGACGACTAAAAAGGACCGCATCGAACCGAACCCGGCGCCGACGGGGTACGACCCGTCGGCGAAATTTGGCGAAGGTGGTGATGTGCATGCGTGAGTGCAGCAGGATCAAGGCGATTGCGGTCAGATCCGTCACGGGAATCCCGCGTACTGGAACTCTCCCCCGATAGGCCGCCCATGCTGATACCGATGCTGTTTTCCCCGGCGCTCGCCACGGCAGACGAGTACCGATCCCTGACGTCGACCATCCGGTCGAAGGCGCAGGATGCGCAGGGATTCTTCGGCGGAGCCGGGCGCAAGGAGGGCGAAATGCCCTACCTCCCCCTCCACGTCCAACTGCGCGGCCTGTTCATAGAGCTCTATATCGAGCTCCGCCCACGCAATACGAGCCTCCGGATAGCCGGATTCCGGAACATCTTCGAGAACGGTCAGGCCCCGCCGGAAGCGTACGTCCGCCATGTACGGGACGCGGCCGCGCCGCCGGGCCTGCGCCGCACGGAGGCCCTGCCGTTCGGCGGAGGCCGGGCCGACCTGGAGAGGGCCGCCGCCGTTCGGCGTTCGGGCGTCCTCCTCGGGCGCCGGCCCTTGAGCGACGCGGTCATCCGGCTGCACCAGAACCGCGATCCGCGGAGCACCGCTCACGGAATGCTCGTGCTCTCGGAGATGCTGTGCGAAGCCGCCCGGTACCCGGCCCTCGCCGATGCGATGTCACGTATCTGGATGACCGGGGGGCGGCTGTAGTGCGCAGCCCGTCCGCGAATCCGAGCACCGCCAATCACCCTGAGCGCAGTACCGGTCCGCCGGCCGGGGCGCCGGAGTTCAGGCCGAGGGGGGCGTCCGCGTTCCGGCTGCCGGTGGCGACGTCCGCTGCGGTCCGGAGCCGCTCGGAGTGCGCGACGGACCGGCGGTGGCGGCCACCGCGCGGACCCGCCTCCGCCTGAAGGCCGGGACGCACAACAGCGCGAACCCGAGGACCACCGCCACCAGATGGCCGACGGTGGTGAAGTCCGGCAGCGGCCCGCTCCAGTCGGCTCCGCCGAGCGGCCAGGCGAGGACGAAGGCCGCCCAGGGGAGGCGGCCCCACCGCGGCAGGGCGAGCGTACCGATCGCCAGCACGGTCTGCGCTCCGTAACTGACCCCGTAGTCCAGGGCCTGCCGGACGGCCGTCGGATACCAGCCGTGCCGCAGCGCGACGGTGATGACGGCAGCGGTGAGCAGGGTGGCGGCGACGTGCCCGCCGAGGAACACGGCTGCGGCACGCGCCTTCCCCCACCGGTGCTCCACCCAGGCCAGGGAGCAGCCGACACCGAGGCCCAGGGTGATGAACGTACCCACGAAGTCGGTGGAGGCGACGTCCGTGAGCGTGCCGTCGAAGAACAGCGCACTGCCGAGCAGCGCGCGCAGCGGATGGTCCTGGAGGTTGTCCAGGTTGGTGCTGACGTAGCCCAGCACGGTGGCCGCCCGTTCGGTGGACAGGCCGTGGCCGACCCAGGCGTGGCTCGCCAGGAGCAGGCATACGTAGGCGAGGGTCAGCGGCGCGCGGCGCGGGTACCCCCGCACGGCGCGGAGCAGTCCGTCCGAAGGGCCCCGCGGTGACTGAGAGTTCATACCGTGGCATTCTCCAGGTCGGGCCGGGCGCGGGGATCGGCGGGTGCCGGCAGCCGTCCCGGCCGGAGCCCGCCCCCGCGTCAGCCCTCCAGGCGGGACAGCCAGGTGGCGAGCAGCGTTTCGAGTGCCGCGGCCTCCTCGGGCGTCATGAGGTCCAGCAGGCGGCGTTCGTTACGCATGTGGTCCGTGAAGGCCCGGTCCACGAGGTCGCGCCCGGCCGGGGTGAGGGCGACGATCCGGCCGCGCTGGTCGTCGTCGGAGCGCCGGCGGGTGACGAGCCCGGACCGTTCCAGGCGGTCGATCCGCTTGCTCATCGCACCGGTGGTGACCATGGTGTGCGCGGCGAGCTCGCCCGGCGCCCGTTCGTAGGGCTCACCTGCGCGGCGCAGTGCGCACAGGACGTCGAACTCCCCCTCGCCGAGGCCGTAGCGGCCGTAGACGAGGTCGAGTTCCGCGCCGAGCCGGCCGGCGAGGCGGTGCAGCCGGCCGATCACGCCCTGTGGGCCGACATCGAGGTCGGGCCTTTCGCGGCGCCAGTCGGCCTGGATCCGGGCCACCCGGTCCAGCGGCGGACCGTGCTCCGCGGACGACACATTTGCTTCCATGGAAGCTATATTACCTTCCATGGAAGCAAATGCGCGCTGGGTGGCGCTGACCGCGGTGGCGCCGGTGGCCTGGGGAGCCAATTACTTCGTCACCCATGAGTTCCTGCCGGCGGACCACCCGCTGTACGGGGCCGCCCTGCGGGCGCTGCCGGCCGGCCTGGTACTGCTGGCGCTGTGCCGCCGGCGGCCGCACGGCGCGTGGTGGGGGCGGTCCGCCACACTCGGGCTGCTCAACGTGAGCGTCTTCTTCTTCCTCGTCTTCACCGCTTCCCAGCTGCTGCCGACGAGCGTGGCCTCGACCGTCATGGCGGTCTCCCCCTTGATCATGATGCTCGCCGCCTGGCCCCTGGTCGCCGAGCGGCCCAGCACCGCCCACCTGGCGGGCGCCGTGATCGGGCTGGGCGGGGTGTGCCTCATGCTGCTCGGGAGTGCGGGCGGGATCAGCCTGCCGGGTGTCCTGGCCTCGGCCGCGGCAGTGCTGGTGTCTTCCGTCGGCCACGTCCTGGCCAAGCGGTGGAACACCGGCTCCGCGGGCGTCGGCGGCGCCGGTGTGCTCGCCTCGACCGCTTGGCAGCTCACCGCTGGGGGCCTGCTCCTGCTGCCGGTGGCCGTGGCGGTGGAGGGAGCCCCGCCGCCGGTTTCCCCGTCGGCCTTCCTCGCGTTCTGCTACGTCGGCCTGGTCGCCACCGCGCTGGCCTTCGCCGCCTGGTTCGCCGGTCTTCGTCGCCTGCCCGCGGGCACGGTCGGCCTGATAGGGCTGCTGAATCCGGTCACCGGCGTACTGCTCGGGACGGTGGTCGCCGGGGAGGCACTGACGGCCCGACAGCTGTGCGGACTGGCGCTCGTACTGGGCGGAGTCGCCCTCGGCCGCCCCCGGAGCAAGGGCGGACGGACGGGCCGCCCCGGGTCCGCCAGGAGGCCTTCGCGGCGTCGGAGTCCGGGCGCGAGAAGGGTCCGTCCCAGCCGGTCGGGCCAGGTCGTCCCTTTCGGGTCTTGCCGGGCCCGCGGCGTCCGGCAAGATCCGAAAGAAACGGCCTGAACGGCCTGGACGGCCTGGCTCAGTCCTGGGCGAGCGGGGCGGTCGGCGTTCCCCCGGAGGATGCGGTCGAGAGGACCGTACGGATCCGGACGATGCCGGCCCGCCAGGGGCCGCGGCCGTCCCGGTCGGTCTCACCCCACAGTTCCATGAGCTCGGACGGTTCGGTGACCACGCGGTCGAGGGCCCGGGCGGCAAGGCCACGCAGCTCGGTGGAGAGCCGGGGCACGGGCAGGTCCGGCCCGTACGCGGTGGTGACGGGCTCGCCACCCGGGCACTGGGCGGCGACCAGGGCCGCCGCTGCGACCGCCTCCACCGCGATGTCCTGGTCGAGGTGGTCACGAGTGCCGATGGCACGGAGGAGGGCATCCCGGATGATGCCCTCGCGCTCGCCCTCGGGTGCCTCGTCGAGGTCGCCGGAGAAGTCCGCCGCGGTGTCGTTGTCGAAGGGGCCGACGTCCCAAGTACCCATGGATCTCTCCCGCTCGTGGTGCTGTACGGGCATCCTGCCGGACACCACTGACATGCCGTGACCGACGGTGGTCCAGGTCGAGCGGGGCGGCGTGTCGGTCATCTGTCGGTGGCTGCCCGGTTCGGCGTCGGTGGCCTGTCGGTGAGCTCCGGGAGTGTTTCCCCCAACCGGCCGTCCGGAGCTCACCGGGCGGCCCCGATCTCCGGAGTCACCATGCAAACGCACACGCACACGCACACGCCGGTCACGGTCATCGGTGCCGGACTCGGCGGTCTCACTCTGGCCCGTGTCCTGCACGTCCACGGAATCCCGGTCACGGTCTACGAGGCCGAGTCCTCCCCGACCGCCCGCGCCCAGGGCGGGTTGCTCGACATCCACGACTACAACGGACAGCTCGCCCTTCAGGCGGCCGGCCTGATGGACGAGTTCCACGCCATCGTCCTGGAAGGCCGCCAGGCCATGCGGGTCCTCGACACCGACGGAACCGTCCTGCTCGACCAGGCCGACGACGGCACCGGCACACGCCCCGAAGTGGAGCGCGGCGCGTTACGGCAGATCCTGCTCGACTCGCTCCCTGCCGGCACCGTCCGCTGGGCGCACAAGGCCGCCGGCGCCCGCACCCTGGGCCGCGGCCGCCACGAAGTGACCTTCACCAACGGCACCACCGTCACCACCGGCCTGCTGGTCGGCGCGGACGGCGCCTGGTCGAGGGTCCGGCCACTGGTATCCACCGCCACACCCCAGTACACCGGCACCTCGTTCGTCGAGACCTACCTCTTCCACGCCGACACCCGCCACCCTGCCGCCGCGAAAGCCGTCGGCGGTGGAATGCTGATCGCACCCGCACCCGGCCGGGAGATCTTCGCCCACCGGGAATCCGGCGACACCCTCCATGCCTACGTGGCGCTGACCCGGCCCCAGGACTGGTTCGCCGCCGTCGACTTCACCGACACCACCACGGCCACCGCCCGGATCGCCGCCGAATTCGACGGCTGGGCACCGGAACTCACCGCGCTGATCACCGACACCGACACCGCACCCGTCCTGCGCCCCCAGTACACCCTGCCGGCCGGACACCGGTGGGACCGGATACCGGGGGTCACCCTTCTCGGCGACGCCGCCCACCTCACACCCCCCAACGGCGAAGGCGCCAACCTCGCCATGTACGACGGCGCCGAACTCGCCAACGCCCTCGCCGCCCACCCCGACGACCCCGAGACCGCACTCACCGCATACGAACAGGCCATGTTCCCCCGCAGCGCCGAACCCGCCACCTTCGAGGGCGGAGAAGTCCCGGGCATCGACTCCGAACACAACACCGCCCAAGCCCTGATCAACATGATCACCGAGAAGAGCCGATGAGCCGCTCGGGGTCCCGATCCGACGCGGGCCAGGACTCCGGCCGGGCCATCCGAGCGCGGTTCAGTCGTCCGGGCAGATGACGAAGAGCGGAAAGGCCTGGCGGCGGGGACGGCTGCCCATCCCGTCGAGTGCGGCGCGGATCTCGCGCAGGTGGTCGGTGGTCATCTGCAGTGGGGGTTCGTGGGGCTGGTAGGTGGTGCGGACCGGGTAGTCCACGCCCGGTTCGGTGGTCATCTCGATGTGGCAGCCCATGACGTGGGTGACCGGTCTGCGTTCGCAGAACCCGATCAGGCGGTCGATGGTCCGGGTGAAGGCCTGCCAGTCCTGGATGTAGAGGCGGCCCGGATAGACCGTGTCGCCGGTGAGGAGGAACCCGGTCCACGGGTCGTAGAACGTGACGGCCGCCTCGTGGTGCCCGGGGGTGGCCAGGCACTCGAGGCGGCGGCCTCCCAGGTCGACCCTCGCCGTGGCGGTGGGGTTCTCGTCGAATCCGAAGTACTTCCAGGCCGTGGGGAGGTCCGCCGCGACCACTGTGGTGTCGGGGCGGTCGGCGAACTGGCCGTCGCCCGCGATGTGGTCGCCGTGGGCATGGGTGTGCAGCACCAGCAGGTGGTAGTCCCGGCGGGGGTGGCGGGCGAGCCAGCCGTCGACGAGCCGGTCCACCACCGTACGCAGGGGGAAGAACTCGCTCGAAGCGGTGGCCCCGGTATCGATCAGCACTGCCCGGTCGTTGCCGAACAGCAGGAAGAGGAACGGCGCTTCATAGTTGATCGCCATGTTCTGCCGCAGGATGACCGTGTGTTCGTCGTACTCATGGACCTGGATGTCCGGGTCGGTGTTGTGCTTGGACGACGGCGAGCCGTGGATCCAGCGGACGTCCAGCTCGCGAGGCCGGGGATCCGGGTTGTCGAAATCGATGAGGAACGTGCCTGCGGCCATGACGCCTCCTGAGTGCGTCGTCTTGGCGGGCCGGGTACGGCGCACATCTCGTCCGGGGTGGGCACCTGTGAGCCTCCGGCGCGACGCTACCACGGCCATCGATCCACGGATCCGCTGCCGGGCGCCCGTGCGGCGGCACAGCTCGCCCCGCATCCGTTCCATGGGCAATGGCGGTGTTCTTCGGCGAGAAACCGCGGCAGGGACAAGCGAAATCCATTCGCCGTCAATTCGCCCGGTCCCGCGCCGCGACAGCTGACGTCAATTCATATCGATTATCGGACAGGTGATTTCAGGCCATGGAGGCGCCGTAATTCGAAGCGGTTCCGATAGCGGGCCGCTACGATTCGATCATGGGACCCTTGAAACCGAATCTCATTGAACTCATAGTCGGCCTCATCACCTTCTCCGTGGTCTTCGCCGCACTGGCCAAGGTCCTCCTTCCGAGGATCGACAGGACGCTCGCCGAGCGCGAGGAGATCACCTCGGGCCGGCTGGAGCAGGCCGAGGCGATCCAGCGGGAGGCGCAGCACATTCGGACCGAGTACGAGGCCGAGTTGAGCGCTGCCCGTCATGAGGCCTCTCGGATCCGCCAGGCCGCACACGAGGAGGGCCTCGCCCTCCTCGCAGCCGTCCGCACCGAGGGACAGAAGGTGCGTGAGGAAATGGTCGCCGCCGCCGGCGTGCAGCTGGAGGCCGACCGGGTGATCGCCGAGGCGGAGCTCCGCGAGCACGTCCTCGGGCTGGCCACCGAACTGGCGGGGCGCATCATCGGTGAGCCGCTCACCGACATCGACCGCGCCCGCGCCGTCGCCGACGAGTTCTTCGCCGGGACCGAGGCCGGGACCGGGGCCGACACCAAGGGCTGAGTCCACGGCCGCTCCCGCGCACCGGGACCGGGACCGGGACGGGCGCGTGCTCCGTCACCCCACCGTTCTAGAGTGGGGGCCCCGAACGGAGAGGTTGGCCATGACGAACCGTCACGCGGTGGTGGTCGGAGCCGGAATCGGCGGCCTCACGAGCGCCGTCGCGCTGCACCGCCGGGGCTGGCGCGTCACCGTCTGCGAACGCGCTCCCGAACCCCCGGTCACGGGCGCCGGGATCGGCCTCGCCCCCAACGCCCTGCGCGCGCTCGACGCCGTCGGCGTCGATGTCTCCCGTGCGATCGGCGGCGCCGTGCCCAAGGCGATGGGCGTGCGCCGCCCCGACGGCCAGTGGCTGACCCGGGCGGACACCGCGGACATGGCGGCCCGCTACGGCATGGCACCCCTCGCCGTTCCGCGCCCGGCCCTCACCGCCACCCTCGCCGCCGCCCTGCCGCCCTCGGCCCTGTGCTACGGCACCGAGGTGACCGGCGTCGACGACGCCGAGGGCCGTCCGACCGTCCGCACGGCGGCGGGCCCGGACCTTTCCGCCGATCTGGTCGTCGCCGCCGACGGCATCCACAGTCCGCTGCGCCGCGCGCACTTCCCCGCGCACCCCGGACTGCACTACATCGGTGAGACGGCCTGGCGGACCATCGTGGACGCCCCGGACCTGCGGATACCTGCCATGAGCGAGACGTGGGGGCGGGGGGAGCGGTTCGGGGTGACCCCCCTCGTGGACGGCCGCTACTACCTCTACGCCACCGCGGTCGTCCCGCCGGACACCCGCTTCGCCGACCCGCGCACCGAACTGCGGCGGCGCTTCGGCGCATGGCACGATCCCGTTCCGGCCCTGCTGGACCGCGTCGGGCGCCTCGACGCCGCCGACGTCCTGCGCAACGACCTCTACGATCTGGCCGCGCCGCTGCCGTACCTGCACCACGGCCGGATGGCCTGGCTGGGCGACGCGGCCCACGCCATGGCCCCCAATCTCGGCCAGGGCGGCTGCCAGGCCATCGAGGACGCGGTGGTCCTCGCCCGTCTGCTGCCCGCCGGGGAGCGCGGCGACGGCGGGGACACGGCCGTCCCGGCCGCCCTCGCCGCGTACACCGCCGCCCGCCACGCCCGCACCGACGCCGTGCGGCTTCGCGCCCGTCGCGTCGGACGTCTGGGCGTCCTGCGCAATCCGGTCGCGGTGGCCGTCCGTGATCTCGCGGTCCGGGTCACCCCGGCCCGGCTGGCCCTGCGCGGCATGGACGACCTCTTCAACGGGTTCCGCCTCCCCACATAGCGTGAGGGGCGGTCCCGGACGGCCTCAGGCCGTGCGGGCCGGGAAGGAGAAGCCGTAGCCCTGCTCCTTGAGCCAGGGCAGGTACTCCTTCAGCGCGGCGACGGTCTCGCTGCGGTCGCCGCCGCCGTCGTGGAAGAGGACCGTCGGCTGCTGGGGGAGCTTGCCCTCCACGGCGGCGAGGATGGCCTTCAGGCCCGGCCTGTTCCAGTCCTGGGGATCGACGCTCCAGCCCAGCGGCCGCATCCCGCTCGCGGCGGCGATCGCGCGGCTGTCCGGGGTGAAGGCTCCGCCCGGCGCGCGGTAGTAGGTGACCGGGACCCCGGGCACGGCCTTCTCGATCATGGCCTTGCCGTCGAGGATCTGCTGCCGCTGGTAGGCGACGGGCTTGTGGTCCATCGTGACGTCGTGGTCGACGGAGTGGTCGCACAGCCGGTGACCGTCGGCGGCGACCGCGCGCACCAGCTCCGGGTACTTCTGCGCCTTGGTGCCGATCATGCAGAAAGTGGCCTTGACGTGGTTCTTTCGCAGCGTCTCCAGGACCTGGGGCGTCCAGCGGGGGTCCGGACCGTCGTCGATGGTGATCGCGACCTGGCGGCCCGCGCCCTCTGCCAGCCGGGAGATCCCCAGCGGGACCCCGGCGGCGCTCCGGGCGGCACCGTGGGCTGCGCCCTGGGCGGCGCTGTGGGCGGTGCCCTGAGCGCTGTGGGCGGTGCCCTGAGCGGCGCCCTGGGCCACGTCTGCGGTTCCGGCCGGTGCGGAGTGGCCGGAAGGGGGCGCGTCGGGCGTGCGGACCACCGAGCCGTCGGTGGCGGCGTACGCCGGGGTGCCGGCTGCCGCCAGGAGGCCGAGGAGGCCGGCCGCAGTGACGTACCCCGCCCGTCGACGACGTGCGGAACTGGTGGTGATGCGCATGGACGTGCTCTTCCTTTGCCCTCAGCCCCCGGATCTCGCTGGTCGGTCCAGGCTAGGTCATCCGTTTGGAGCCCCTACTCGACCAAATGGCCCGTTTTGTGTGGTTCAGGGCACAGGGGAGCCCGGGCGGAAGACCGACGACCTCGGTGTGCCAACGGCTCTGGCGGCTTCCGCGGAACGGCGCCACCTGTGAGCAGTGTCACGGCGCGGTCGTGGCTCCGCAGTGCTCTCGGACGAGCGCGTACGAGGCGATGCGATCACCGAGGTCGTGGACGGGCGTGGTCAGCATCAGCTCGTCCGCCCCGGTCTCGGCCACCAGGTGTGCGAGCCGCTTCACGACGGTCTCGGGAGTGCCGACGGCCTGCTGGGCGCGGAAGCCCGCCAGCGCCTGCCGCTCCTGCTCGGTGAAGGGGTGGACGGCCGCCTGCTCGGGGGTGGGGAAGGGCATCCGGCTCTCCCCCTTCAGGAGGCCGGCCTTGACGACGTTCATCGGGCCGGCCCGCCGGACGGCTTCCTCCTCCGTCTCCGCGCACACCGCCTCCACGCACAGCAGCACCCGGGGCCGCTCGCACCAGCGGGACGGGGAGAACGCCGACCGGTAGGACTCCAGAACCGCACGGGTGTTGTCCGGGCGGATGTGGTGCGCGACCGCGACCGGCAGGCCGAGTTCCGCCGCGAGCGCGGCCCCTGCGGGGCTGGAGGCCAGCAGCCACGGCTCCGGCAGCGGCCCCAGTGCCACCTCGTCCACCAGGAACGAAAGGATCGCGGCCACGTCGTCCCGGTACTCGGCGTCCGTCGCCGGGCCGGCGCCGCGGCGCAGCGCCCGCGCGGTGGCGTCGTCGAACGTGCCGGGGCCTCGGCCGATGCCGAGGTCGATGCGGTCCTCGTGCAGGGCTGCCAGCGTCCCGAACTGCTCCGCCAGCGTGATGGGGGCGTGGTTGGGCGCCAGTACCCCGCCCGAACCGAGGCGGATGGCCGAGGTCGACGCGGCGGCGTGCGCCGTCAGTACGACCGGTGGGAACGCGCCGATCGCGGGAGAGTGGTGGTGCTCCGCGTACCAGATGCGGTGGTAGCCGAGGTCCTCCAGTCCTCGGGCGAAGGCCGTGGTGTCCCGGAGGGTGTCGGCGGCCCGGGTGCCCGTTTGCACCATCGCGACTTCCAGCGCTGAAAGGGGTATGTCGAGCATGGCGCCAGCATAGGGATCGCGGGTGGCGGCGCGGGCGGGCGTGATCGTTTTCGCGCCACGCCGCCACGCCGCAACCGGATTCGTCGTTGCGGCTCAGTGCTCCTTGAGCAGGGCGCAGACGAAGTTCTCCTGCACGGTGCGCAGTCGGGCCAGCAGCGCGGGCTTGTTGCCCTTGCTGGTCTGGGTGTTGATCGAGAAGGTCAGCGACCGGGTGCCGTCGGGCGAGGTGGCGGCGAGCTGGGTGTATCCGGGGAAGTTCCCGGTGTGGCCGTAGAGCACTCCGCAGCGGGTGGTGTACTGGAAGATCGCCAGCCCGGCGGCGTTGGTGCCGGGGCCGGCCGGCTCCGAGGAGTCGCCCGGACGGAAGGTCAGTTGCTCCTTGCGGGTCGGCGCGGACAGCAGGGCGGGACCGCCGTAGGCGCGGATGAAGGCGCCCAGTTCCCTGGGGGTGGAGACGATGCCGCCGGAGGCCCAGACACCGGAGGCGCCCACGGCCTCGCTGATGTCCTCCGGTTCGGCCGGCGGCTGGACGTCGTAGCCGTGCAGGTACGGCCGGGGGAGCCGGTAGCCCAGGGGCAGGCTGGTGCGGCGCAACCCCAGCGGGCGGTACACGAGCTCCTTGAGGAGGTCCTCGTAGCGGCGGCCGGTGACGGCCTCGGCCATGAGCGCGACGGCGATGTTGTCCGAGTTGGAGTACTCGTACAGGGAGCCGGGGACGAAGCGCAGCGGCTCGTCGGCCACGAAGTCGAGGAGGGTGCGGGGGTCGAACACGTGGCGCGGGTCGGCGGTGAGGATCTCCAGGAACCCGGGGTCGGCCGAGTAGTCCGGCAGGCCGCTCGTGTGCTGGAGGAGCTGGCGCAGCGTCACCGCGTGCCAGGCCTCGGGCTGGTCCGGCAGCCGCTCGCCGATGGTGTCGTCGAGGGAGAGCAGGCCCTGGTCGACGAGCCGGAGGGCCACGGCCCCGCTGAAGGCCTTGGCGATGCTGGCGATGCGCATGTGGTCGTCGGGGTGCGGTGGGCGGCCGGTCGCGATGTCGCCGACACCGGCCGTGTACACCTCCGTACGGTCACCGCGGGTGAGCATGGCGATCACCCCGGGAGGGCCGTCCTTCTGGGCGACCAGCCCGTCGAGCTGCCGCTGCAGACGCTTGTCGTGGCGCCGGTCGCTGTCGCCCGGGCCCGGGTCACCGGCCGCCTGGGCGGGCTGCAGGAGCCCTCCGAGTGCGGCGGCGGTCAGGGCGGCGGCGGACAGCCCGGTGCGGAGACGGCTTCGGCGGGCGCGGGCACTGGCGCGGGCGCGGGCACGGGTCGGCATCTACGTGGCTCCTGGTGTGCGCGGGGACGGCCGGGGCGGGCGGCACCCGGCCCGGCCCAGCAGTAGCAGCCCGGGCGGCCCGCCGGGGCAGCGGCGCGCGCCGACACCCCCCGGTTGGCTGCGCAAGTCGCCGTCGGACCTGGGTTCTGCTTCCGGTGGTGACCACGGCGCACCGCGCGAGTTGCGAGCGGCGTGCCCACCGGAGCGCGCACGAGGCAGCTGCTCCCGCCCTCGCGGGGATGGTCCCGGCGCGGACCGACCCCGTGGGAGGGGCGACTTCCGGGCGAGGTCATAATCTCGCCATGAACATGCTTGCCGTGCGGGCGTCCTTGGCGGCTCTGCTCGTGGGAACCGGCCTGAGCGGGTGTTCCTTTCTCAGCCCCGAGACGTGTGAGGGAACGGCGGCGGCCGTGGCCGAGCTCGACCGGCTGCCCGCGCTGGAGCTGCGTCCGCAGGGGGCCGTGGCCTTGGACGGCGTCCCGGGGGCCGAGGCCCACTGCGTCGACGACACCACGGGCGCCTGGCTCACCGCGGAGCGCTTCTACGCGTACGACGGGACCAGGAACGACGTGCTGGAGTACTACGGCCGGGAGGCGCCGGCGGCGGGATGGCGTCCGGTGGGCGACCTGGACACGGGGTCCGACGGTCGGCGGGTCGTCTTCTGCTTCGAATCCGCCGACCGGCCGAGCCTGACCCTCTCCTTCACCTCTCCCGAGACGCTCCGCGAGATCTACGGGACAAAGCCGCACCCGGCGGAGCTGCTCGGCGTCAACGCCAGGACCTGGTACTGGTGGTCCACCGAGGCGGATCGCGACGGATCGGGCATGGACTGCTAGGCCGTCTCTTTCGGATCTTGTCGGCCGAGCCCGCGGCGTCCGGTGCCGTACCCGGCAAGGCGGAGGTGTGCACCGCGTACTGGACGTACCCGGGCGCCCCGACAACGCGGCCGGGTGCGGTGCCGGGCGTCGCGGGCCCGGCAAGATCCCAAAGAGACGGCCCAGGGGGTGTTGTGACAGGCCTGGTCACGTGGTCGACCGGCTGTCGGACCTGGACGGCCCGTACGGGCTCACCCGGGCTGCGACGGAGGGGTTCAACCTGTTGGAAAGGGGGTCCGTAGCGGACGGCAAGCTCGTCGTACCGCGTGGCGACCGTGCGGTGCCTCTTGAGGCGGTCGATCCCGCACTCGACGTCATGGCGCTCGCCGAGTCTCCCCGCTCAGCGAAGACCGAGCTTCTCGCGTTCGGCGTCGATCAGCTCCGCCATGAGTTCCTCGGGGTCCACCGCGTACGCGGCGTCGTCGAGGGCGTCGTGGTCCTGGGTGCTCAGCGGCAGGCCGAGCCCGGCGAGTTCGGCGGCCAGCTGTGTGAACGCGGTTCGTTCGCCGGGCTCGTCCTGGTAGCTCGCCTGCTCGGCGGCGCACCCCTCGGTCAGGGTGGGGCCGGCCAGGCGCCGGAGGGTGAACTCGGTGTCCAGCTCTATGAGGTGCCAGGCCCGGTCCGCGGGTTCGTCGGGGTGCAGCCAGTAGCCGACCCACCCCTTCCCGCCCTTCGCCACGAGCTTGACGTACTTGGCCATCTCCGCGGCTCCGGCGTTGACGGCCCGCATCTCCGGGTCCGCGAGTTCCTCTTCGCTCAGATAACTGGTGTCCAAGAACGGGTGGAGCTCTCCCGCCTCGAAGAAATCGAGGTCGAGCAGGCGGGTGAAGTCGGTGCGGCCCTCCCACTGCGCCACCAGCAGCACGCGCAGATCGGCGGGTATCGGACGGCCGTCCAGCCGATCGCGGGAGAACTCGGCGAGCCGTTCGTCGTACATGTGCCCTCTCCTGAGGTTCAAGCAAGATCCTCGCGTCAACGTAACAGCGGTCAGAACAGGTCCTGGACGACAGCGGTGTCCCCGGACGGCACCAGCCTCGTGGTCCGGGCGGCCGGTTGGGGCTGCGCCGACGGTACGGCCCGGTGGTGCTCGGCGGCCTCGGCGGCGGTGTGGGCGGAGGCGAAGGTGAACGCGCGCGGGGAGGGCCCGTGCGCCCGCAGGTCGGCCAGCCGCTCCAGGGCCTCGGCGACGGTCGGCCGGTGCCCGGCAGGGACCCACCAGAGCACCAGGTGCGCCTCGACGTGCCGCTCGAACCATTCGCGGCGCCGGCGCATCACCTCCAGGTGCCCGCTGCGGTAGGAGAAGTCCCACAGGGCCTCCCGGGTCTGCCACACCGACAGGTTGACGACGACGTCCTCCCCCGCCGGACGCAGGCCGGTGGCATCGGCCGCCCCCTCCTCCACCAGCCGCCACACGAAGCCCGGCGCGCCGTCGGCGGCGGCGTTGACCGGATCGAGCATTTCGACGAACGGCGCCATGCGCGGGTCGTCGAAGGGGTGGAGGAGCGTCGCGACGTTGAGCTGGGCGAGATGGGCGGCGTGCTCGGATGCGGTCATGCCCTCATCCCAGCACGGCGCCCTTTCTATGTCAACGCTCATTGTTTTTAGAAGTCTCGATCACCACGCAGCACTCCCCCGGCCGAGCGTCCATGCGGGCCCGGACGGGACCGTCCACGCCGAACAGCCCTTCCAGAAGTGCGAGGTTCATGCCGCAGACGAGCGGCGGGAAATGCTCGGCGACCGCATGGAAGGGGCAGTTGCGCATGCGGACGACAGGCACGGCCGCCCCGCCCCCGCCGCCCCCTCCCCCCTCACCGCCTCCTCCGTCCTCACCGTCTCCTCCACCCTCCAGGTACGGCTCGTAGCCGCGGCCGGCCAGCAACTCCATGGCCTCCCCGAGTCCGCCGCAGGGCGTCGCAGAGCCTCGCAGGGCCTCACCCCTGCGCCCCGCGGCCGCGCGCAGCACCGCGTCCAGCCCTGCCTCCTCGGCGGCCTCGGCGAGGAGTTCCGCGGCGGTGAGGTAGTCGCGGGCGGGCAGCGACACCGACCGCTCGGCCCGCGCCCTCGTGTACACCTTGGCCGGCCTGCCGGCCCCCGGGCCCGTGCGACCGCTCAGGCGGCGACTGCCGCTCTCCAGCAGTCCGGCCTCGGTCAGCCGGTCCAGATGGTGCGCGGCGAGCGTGCGCGCCACACCGGCCGCCTCGGCGGCCTCGTTGCGGCCGACCTCCCGTCCCTGCGCCGCCACGTACTCGTAGAGACGGCGCCGCACCGGGTCCTGCAACATCGCGATCGCATCGATATCCTTCACACGGCCATTCTAGGAACAACGCACATTGGAATTAGAAGGGCCGACGGTCAGCCCGACCGGCGCCGTGGCCGCAGCCGTCGCCGGTGGCCGCGGCAGGCGCAGGCCCGGACCGCCGGGCGTGATCGAGCCGAGGACGCTCGCGTGCCGGGCACCGGTGCACGAGGGGACGGTGCCCGGCAGTCCGTGCGCGGTGAGCCAGCCCAGAACGGCGAAGGCGTACGCCTCCTTCGCCCCCGCGGGCAGGCCGAGTTCGTCCGAGGACCGCACCGCACACCCGCCGGCCCCGCGGGCGTCCAGTTCCTCCCGCAGCCAGTCCATCAGCACCGGGTTGCGCGTCCCGCCGCCCGACGCGATCACCTCGGTCGCCCCGAAGGGCCGGATCGCGTCGGCGACGGTCCGGGCCGTCAGCCGGGTCAGCGTGGCGACGACGTCCTCGACGGGCAGCGGCGCGCACGACTCCAGTGCCGCGCGCAGATAGGCCAGGTGGAAGAGCTCCTTGCCCGTGGTCTTCGGCGCGGGAAGGGCGTAGTACGGGTCGTCCAGCAGCCTTCGCAGCAGTGGCGGATGGACCGCGCCCCGCGCGGCGAGAGCGCCGCCCGCGTCCATCGTGTACGCCTCGCCCGAGGCGTTGCGCCCCGCCAGGGCGCGCACCGCCGCGTCGATCAGCGCGTTGGCGGGGCCGGTGTCGAAGGCCAGCGGTTCTCCCCCGGCCCCCTCCGCCCCGCCCGGCACGACCGTCACGTTCCCGATCCCGCCCAGGTTGAGTGCGACCGGCACCCCGGGCCGTCCCCGCAGCCACATCACGTCGACGATGCTGACCAGCGGCGCCCCCTGCCCCCCGGCCGCCACGTCGCGGGTGCGGAAACCGGAGACGACGGGCCGGCCGGTCGCCTCGGCGATCCACGCCGCCTCGCCGATCTGCAGCGTGCCGTGCACCCGGCCGTCCTCGGCCCAGTGGAAGACCGTCTGCCCGTGCGAGGCCACCAGGTCGGCCCGTCCGTCGCACAGCTCCTCGTCCGCGCGCACCGCCGCCGCAGCGAAGGCCTGACCGATGCGGGTGTCGAGCCGGCACATCGTGGCCAGGTCCGCCCCGGCGGGCGGCAGCGCCCCGGCCAGGTCCGCCCGCAGGTCGTCGTCGTAACCCGTGCTGATCATCCCGAGGGGTGTGAGCACCAGCGTGTCGCCGTCGAGGGAGAGGTCGGCGGCAGCCGCGTCGATCGCGTCGTACGACGTGCCGGACATCATCCCGACCACGCGCAGGGCGCTCACCGCAGCGCCCGCTCGTGGTCGTCGCCGCGCAGGGTGAGCAGGGCGGCGACACTGACCACGCAGGTCGCCGCGGCGTACCGGCCGGGGACGTCGGCGTTCCCGGTCCGTGCGACCACCTCGGTGATGATCAGCCCGGCACAGCCCGAGAACACGGCGTTGGACAGCGCGTACGCCAGTCCGAGCCCGGTGCAGCGCACCCTGGCCGGGAACATCTCGGCCAGCATCGCGGGCCCCGGACCCGCCATCAGGCCGACGCCGGCCCCCGCGGCGAACAGCGCCGCCCCCTTCGCGTACCCCGGCGCGCCGGGGTCCTGCACCAGGTGCAGCAGCGGGAGCGCGAGCACGGCGATCAGCAGGGCCCCCGCCACCATCACCGTCCGCCGCCCGAGCCGGTCGCTCAGCCTGCCGGCGGGCAGGATCGACGCGGCGAACCCCAGGTTCGCCAGGACGGTGCCGAGCAGGGCCCGCTGGAAGGTGGTACCGAGCGTGCTCTGCAGGTAGGAGGGCATGACCACCAGGAAGGTGTAGCCGGCCGCCGACCAGCCCATCATCCGCCCGACGCCCAGCACCACGGCCCGCGCCGTCTCCCCGGGGCGCGGCCGCGGCCGGGGGCCGCCTTCGGGCCCGAGGGCGGGCGGTACGGGCGTCCGCGGCTCGTCCGGGGGCAGCCGCAACCGCAGCCGCAGCGCGACGAGCCCCATCGGCAGGGTCAGCAGGAACGGCACCCGCCAGCCCCACCCGTGCAGCTGCGACGTGGTCAGCACGCTCGCCAGGACCACCGCCACGGCGGCGCCCGCGAGCAGGCCGAGCGCGACCGTGAACGACTGCCAGGCCCCGTACCGGCCCCGGCGGCCCGGTGGTGCGCACTCCGTCATGACCGAGACCGCCCCGCCGAACTCCCCTCCGGCCGACAGCCCTTGCAGGATCCGCAGCAGCGTCAGGAGCCACGGCGCGGCCGCGCCGATCGAGGCGTACGTCGGCAGCAGGCCGATCATCGCCGTGGCACCGGTCATCAGACAGACGACCAGGACGAGCGCGGGCCGCCGGCCCACCCGGTCGCCGAACCGCCCGAACACCGCGGCCCCGACCGGCCTGAAGAAGAACGCCAGGGCGAACGACGCGTACGCCCTGACGAGCCCTTCCACCTCGCTGCCGCCGTCCGGGGTGAAGAACTGCGCCGCGATGACGGTGGCGAAGCAGCCGTAGATCCCGAACTCGTACCACTCGATGAAGTTGCCTACGGATCCCGCCACCAGCGCCCGGCGCGCGTCGTCCGGCCGGACCGCCGCAGGAGGCCGCACCGGACCGGGGACGGGTGTGGTCATGGATCAAGCGTGCTGACCGCGGGACGGCTCCACAAGTGCCGTCCGCCATCTGCCGTACACCGCGCACCGTGCCCGTCGCGGACTCAGGCGCGCCGGGCGCCCACCAGCCGGAAGGCGGCGAACAGCGCGACGCCGGCCACGGCCAGGACCAGCGAGCTCTCGATGAGCTGCGTCGGCCAGTAGTGCGAGACCGGGTGGAACTCCGCGTACCAGCCGGTGACGTCCATGTCCGCCGGGCAGTCGCTCAGGCTGCGGGTCCGCTCGAAGCAGGCGTACTCGGGCAGGCGCTCGCCCGTGGAGGTGAGCAGCCCCGTGTCCATCATCAGGGAGTCGCCCGGGAGCAGCTTCGAGAGGTTCCCCTGCAGCGGCATCGTGCCGGTCCGCACGGGGAGGATCGACCACCGCAGCGTGCCGAGGACCAGCAGCACCACGCCGGTGAGCACCCCGGTGACCGCCATGGCCACCAGTGTCCGCCGGACCAGCTGGCCGACGAGCACGCCGAGGGCCACGCCGAGCAGGCAGTAGGCGGCGAGTACCGGGCCGGAGGCCTCGTACGTCCCGCGGTCCGCCCAGTGGAGCTGGTAGGTGCCGGCCACCCGGGCCCAGCCGATGCGGTAGACCCCGGTGAGGGCGATCGCGCCGAGCACCGACGCGGCTGCCGCCACCACGGCCTTCGAGCCGAGCCAGGCCTTCGGGGTGGTCGACTGGGTGAGGGCGAGCCGCCAGGTGCCGCTCTCCAGCTCGCGGGCCGTCATGGGCCCGGCCACGAAGGCCCCCACGAGCAGCGGCAGGAACAGCAGGCCCGTACCGGCGTACTGCACGGAAAGCCGCAGCAGCAGGTAGCCGTCGTTCGTCCACGCCGTGCCCGCCCCGTCCGCGTACGTGTCGCCTGCCCAGGCGCGCATGGCGACCACGGCGGCCAGGCAGACGGCCACGACGGCCGGCAGCGCCCACAGCACGTGCCGGTGCCGGCGGGCGGTGACCCAGTACGGGCCCCTCAGTATCGTGCCGCTCATGCCTGTACCCCCGTCGTCGTGGCGAGGGAGTCCTGGGCGGTGAGGGAAGGGGCGTCGGGGGAACGCAGATGGGCGAGCAGGATTTCCTCCAGGCTCGGACGCTCCGTCTGCCAGACCTCGCTGTCGACGGGCCCCCGCGGGCGGACGAGGGCGGTGAGCCGGCGGCCGGTCGTGCGGGCTTCGACGACGGTGTGGGCGGCGAGTCGGGCGGAGGCCGCGGCGGGGCCGGTGAGCAGCCGGTGTGCCTCGCCGACCGCGTCGATGGGGCCGCTCAGGCGGATCCGGCCGCGGTCGACGAGCAGGAGGTGGTCGCACGCGCCCTCCAGCTCGGTGAGGATGTGCGAGGACATCACCTGGGTGGTGCCGTTGTCGGCGGCGTCGGCCATCAGGGTGCCCATGAGCTCGCGCCGGGCGAGCGGGTCGAGGTCGGCCATCGGCTCGTCGAGCAGCAGCAGGTCGGGGCGCTTGCCGAGGGCCAGGGCCAGGGCCACGCGGGTGCGCTGCCCACCGGAGAGCGCACGGACCTTGGTGCGCGGGTCGAGCTCCCCGGCCTCGACGATCCGCTCCGCCGTCGCCGCGTCCCAGCGCCCCGGGTTGAGCTCGCGGCCCATCCGCAGGGTCTCGCCGATGGTGAACTCCGGGTAGAGGGGCTTGTCCTGCCCGACGTACGCGAGCGTCTCGCGCGGCACGGTGCGCAGGGTGCCCTCAGTGGGGAGCGCGAGGCCGGCGGCGAGGCTTAACAGCGAGGATTTCCCGGCGCCGTTGGGCCCGACGAGCGCGCACACCCGGCCTGCGGGAAGGCGGAAGGAGCAGTCGCGCAGCGCCCAGCCTCCCCGGCGTCCGTGGCGCAGCCCGAGGCCCTCTGCCTCGATCACGGTTTCTGTCATGCTCGGCCGTCCCCCTCGAAGTGTTGTTCCAGTACGGATGTGAAGAGTGCGGCCACGTCGTCGCGCTCCAGGCCGGCCTCCCGGGCCCGCCGGGCCCAGTCGGTGAGTTCGGCGCGCAGCGGAGACTCGGCCGGGGCGCTGCCCAGGGACTTTCGGATGAAGGTGCCCAGCCCGCGCTTCGCCTCGACGAGGCCTTCGCGTTCCAGTTCGCGGTAGGCCTTGAGGACGGTGTTCGGGTTGATCGCGGTGGCCTCCACGACCTCCCGCGCCGTCGGCAGCTTGTCGCCCGGCTCCAGCAGGCCCAGGCGCAGCGCCTGTTTGGTCTGCTGGACGATCTGCACGTACGTGGCGATGCCGCTGCGCCGGTCGATGCGGTATTCCAGCACCCCTGCATCACCCTTTCACTAATCAAGTAGTGAAAGGGTGATGCAGGGGTGGGGCCGCTGTCAACTCAGGCCGGGATCAGGGCTCTTCGTCCCTCGCCTCGTCCTTCAGCCACAGCGGGTGCTCCCGCCGCGCCCAGGGGCGCTCGACGGACCCGGTACGCATGCCCCTGCGCGCCTCCGGGTCGGCGAGCGCCATCCTGATGTGCCCGGCCAGTACCACCCCTATGGCCAGGGCCAGCCAGTCGTGCACGAAGGTGGCGCTGGTGCGCCAGATCAGGGGTGTCAGGTGGGTGAACCACATCAGCAGACCGGTCGCCAGCATCACCAGGACGGCTCCTGCGATCCACGACGCGTAGATCTTCTGGCCGGCGTTGAACTTCCCCGCGGGCCGGGATCCGCGCCGGTGGTCGCGTTGCCGCACCGCGCGCAGCCACCTCCTGTCGTGCGGTCCGAAGCGGTTCAGCCTGCGCAGATCGGCCCGGAAGGCGGGAGAGGCGAGACCGGCCAGGAACGGCGCGGGCAGCAGGATCCCGGCCCATTCGTGGACCGTCACCACCAGGGCCCTGCGGCCGACCAGTTCGGCGAGCTGCGGTACGTACAGCGCGGCCGCGGTCGCCACGCACAGCAGGGTCAGTGCGGCGGTCGCGCGGTGGACCCAGCGTTCGGCACGGGTGAACCTGGGGACCCGCCGGGCCGGTTCAGACCGTGGGGGTGTCACTGCGCCCGTTGGACCCGCCGACCCAGGCGTCGACGTCATAGCCCCGCTCCTCCCAGTAGCCGGGTCGCACCTCGGAGGTGACGGTGATCCCGGAGAGCCATTTCGCCGACTTGTAGAAGTACATCGGCGCGACGTAGAGCCTGACCGGGCCGCCGTGCGAGTGGCTGACCGGCTCGTCCTGCATCTGCAGACAGACCAGCACGTCGTCGCGCCGGGCCTGCTGGAGCGTGAGGCTCTCGCTGTACGCGCCGTCGAAGCAGGTGAAGCGGATCGCCCTGGCCTCGGGACCGACACCGGCGGCGTCCAGCAGCAGCGACAGTCTGACGCCGGAGAAGGGGGTCCCGGGGACCCGCCAGCCGGTGACGCACTGCACGTCCCGCACGACACGGGTCTGCGGCAGCGCGCGCAGGGCGTCGAGGGTGTACGTCGCGGGGCGCTCGACCAGACCGTCCACGGTGAGCCGGTAGTTCTGCTCGTTCTTCCGCGGCACGGAAGTGGCGACGGAGTAGTAGCGGAAGCCACCGCCGTTGGGAAGCAGCCCGGTGAGCCCGGTCGGATCCTTGTCCGAGGCGGCCCCGAGGAAGGACTCGATCCCGCGCTGTACGTACGGCGCGGCGACGAGGCCCCCGGCGCCGAGCCCGAGCATGCCGAGCACCAGCCGGCGACCGACGGGGGTTCCCTCGAAGTCGGGGTGGTCTGTCGTCACCCCTCGATTCCAGCACCCCGGGATGCCGGACACCAGGCGGATCGGGGCGACGTCAGACTTCCGTCACAGTTCAGGGGCGGGCTCGCGGAAGGCGCCCTACCGGGCCGGGCGGGTTTCGGGCAGGATGACCCGGCGCACCGGAGGCCGCCCGCGGCGGTGGCCCCCGCCCGGTCCCGACCGTGATCCGGAGGTCCCAGTGGCTCGGCCCGACGACCAGGCACGGCGTGACGAGCTGTACCGCGACCCCTATCCGCTCTACGACCGTGCGCGCCGGACCGAGGGGCTGATGTACGTCCCCGAGTTCGACGCGTGGCTGGTGGCGCGCGACCAGGACGTACGGGAGGTACTGCTGCGCGCGGAGGACTTCTCCTCGGCCAATGCGCTGCTGCCGGACATACGGCTCTCGGAGGCGGCGCTCGGCGTCCTGCCGCGGGGGTTCGGCCCCCGGCCCACCGTCGTCTCCAGCGACGGCGCGGCCCACCGGCGGCACCGGGCCCCGCTGAACCGGGGGCTGTCGGCCGCCCGGGTGGCGGCGCTGCTGCCGTACGCCCGTACCTGCGCGGAGGAGCTCGTCGACGGGTTCGCGGGGAACGGTCGCGCGGAACTGGTCGAGGCGTACGCCCGGCGGCTGCCCGGGATGGTGGTCGGACGGCTGATCGGACTGGACCCCGCCGACGTGCCCGCGGCGGTGCACGGCGGCTACCGGGCCGAGGAGCTGCTGTTCCGCCCGCTGTCGCCGGAGGAGCAGGTGGCCGCCGCCGAGGACGTGGTCGCGCTCCAGCACCTGCTGGACGGGTACGTCCGCGAGCGGCGCGAGCGCCCCCGGGACGACATGTGCTCGACCTTGGTGGCCGCCCTGGCCCCCGGTGACGCCGAGCTCACCCTCGAACAGCGCCACGAGCTGGTGACGAGCCTGCAGAACCTGCTGATCGCCGGATTCCTCACCACGAGCGCCCTCATCGCCACCATGCTGCTGCACCTGCTCGGCGACCGGCGGCAGTGGCGGACGCTTCGCGCCGATCCGTCCCTGATCCCGGCGGCGGTGGAGGAGGCCGTCCGCCACGACACCGCCATCCAGGCCTTCCGGCGGACCACCACCCGGCCGGTGACGCTCGCCGGGACGAAACTGCCCGCGGCGGCCACCGTGCTGGTGGCCTACGGCTCGGCCAACCGCGATGAACGAAGGTACGAGCGGGCCGCGGAGTTCGACATCACCCGGTCCGGGAACCGGCAGCACCTCGCCTTCGGGTACGGCACCCACGGCTGCCCCGGTTCCCGACTGGCCCGCGAACAGCTCGGCCTGACCCTCGACCTGTTCCTCCGCCGCATGCCGGAGCTGCGACTGGACCGGGACCGTCCAGGGCCGCGGATGAAGCCGACGCTGATCCACCGCTCGCCGCAGGCCCTGCACGTCACCTGGTGACGCGGGGGGAGAGGGAGCGGGAGTCGGCCGTGCACGCCCCGCTCCGCCGAAACCGCGGCCGGCGGGGCAACCCCGCACGGGCCCACGACGTCCTCACGTACAGGACGCGCCGCCCGAGAGACGGTGCGTGTACCGCTGAGAGGACCACGTGATGAGTGAGAAGGCCCGGCGCCTGTTCGACGCCCTCGACCTCGACCAGGACGGCACGCTGACCCGCGCCGAGGTCATCGGCGCCCTGCGCTCCAAGGGTCCGACCCTCGCGGCGCAGGGGGCCATCCCCTTCTGGGGCGTCGGGGACACCGACGACTCCTCGGCGCTCTTCGACGCGGCCGACCAGAACGGCGACCGCGTGCTGAGCTTCGAGGAGTTCGCGGCCGTGGTCGACCGGCGCTTCGGCTGGTAGCGGCGGAGACGGCCCGGCCGTCAACTCCCTGAGCCGGCCCGTCGGTCCGGGGCGGGGCCGCCCCGGCATTGGGTACCCTCACGGTTGACTTCGTGGCACCGGCAGGTGCTGGATCGCCGCATTCGGAAATGGGTCCCATGGGCAGCGCACCTTCCGCCGACTTCTTCCAGCCGCTCACGGCGGACGACCCGGCCGTCGTGGGCGGCTACCGCTTGGCGGCGGTGCTGGGCTCGGGCGGCATGGGCAAGGTCTACCTCTCCTACACACCGGGCGGCCGGCCCATCGCCATCAAGGTGATCCGGCCCGAGTTCAGCGAGGACCCCGAGTTCCGGCGGCGCTTCCAGCAGGAGGTGCGGGCCGCGGAGCGGGTCCAGGGCCTCTACACCGCCCCGGTCATCGACTCGGACACCGACGGCGCCCAGCCCTGGCTGGCCACCGCCTACGTACCGGGCCCCTCGCTCGCCCACGCCGTGGCCCGGCACGGCGCGCTGCCTGTGCGCAGCGTGCTGCTGCTGACCGTCGGGGTCGCCGAGGCGCTGCACGTCATCCACGGCGCGGGCATCGTCCACCGGGATCTGAAGCCCGCGAACGTGCTGCTCGCCTCCGACGGGCCGCGCGTCATCGACTTCGGCATCGCCCGGGCGGCCGACTCCACCGCCCTGACGAGTACCGGCGTCAGCGTCGGCACGCCGGCGTTCATGGCACCCGAACAGGCCTCGGCCGGCACGGTCACCCCCGCCACCGACGTCTTCGCCCTGGGGCACATCGCGGCCTTCACCGCGATCGGGGCGTCCGTCTTCGGCGACGGGCCCTCGCACGCGGTGCTCTACCGGATCGTGCACGAGGACCCCGACCTCAGCGCCCTGCCCGAGCAGCTGCGGCCGGTGGTGACCCGCTGCCTCAGCCGCGACCCGGCCGACCGGCCGAGCCTTGCCGAGGTCATCGAGCTGTGCAACGCGGCTTCGGAGACCCCGCTGCGGCAGGGCGAGGACTGGCTGCCGCACGCCGTCGCCGGTTCCCTCACCGAGCGGCTCCGGCTGCCCGCTCCGGCTCCGGCTCCGATCCCGGTTCCGACCGAGGTCTCGCCGCGGCCCCAGGACCCGGCCCCGGCCGCGCCCGGCCACCCACCGACCGAGGTGGCGGCCGCCGCGCCGACGCAGACGGCCCCGGCCCCGGGTCCCGTGCCGCCGGGTTACCGGACACCGCCCCCGTACCCGCAGCCCTCGTACCCGCAGCCCTCGTACCCCCCGGGCCACAGCACGCCTGCGCCGTTCCACGCCCGGGCGTTCGTTCCCGGTCCGCCCGGCCCACCCGGTCCACCGCGTCCCGGGCGGACGGGGCTGATCGTGGCCGGGGCGGTCGCGGCGGCGGTCATCGGGCTCGTGGTCCTCGGATCCCTGCTGCCCGACGGCTCCGACAAGGGCGGCGGCGACCGGGCGGCGGGCGCTTCGCAGAAGCAGCCCGACCCACAGCCGGTCTCGTACCAGGGCATCGAGGTACCCCAGAACCACCAGTTGATGTTCGCCGACAACCCGCCGCGCCCCGCCGAGGAACCGACCGGCGCCGGGGTGCTCTACGGACACGCGGACCTCTTCTACTTCCGGGACACCCTGTTCGGGGACGAGAAGTTCGGTACCACGAACGGCAAGCTCGTCCTGCTGAACAACTCCGAGAAGGGCTCCCTGGAGACCTGCCGCGCGGTGACCCGCTTCACCGAGAAGATCGGCCTCGACCAGCTCACCGACGGCTCGCAGGTCTGCCTGCTCAGCAAGGCCGGCCACATCACGCTGGCGACCTTCCGCGGCAGGTCGGGCGTGAAGGAGGAGACCAGGTTCATCACCGTCGACCTGACGGTATGGCGCAACGCCGGGGCCGCGGCGAAGGACTAGGTCGTCTCTTTCGGATCTTGCCGCGCGCCGCCGCGGGCCCGGCAAGATCCGAAAGAGACGGCCCAGGGCCGCATCGGGCGACGCGTCACGCCGTCCGGCGTTTCCTCAGCTCGGCGAGCCACGTACGCAGCTGCTCGTCGTCGTGCAGGAAGGCCCCGCCCGCGTCCGCGGGAAGGTCGATTCCGTGCAGGAGGCTCAGCGCCCACCAGGAGGTGTCGTCCCACTCGAGCCCGTCGTCGGCCACCCACCGCGCGGCCCAGCGGTCGGCCTCGTCCCTGGTCAGACGGCCCTCCACGAGCGCGACGAAATGCTCTTCGATCTGCTCGGGCGTCGGCCGGCGGTCGGCATCCATGTCCTGACCGTACATGCAGGTCGGACGTTGGCCGACGGATCGGAGAGGATGGCTCCTCGAAGATCGGCGACGGGGGCGGCAGGAACTCCGCCGGCTCTGTCCGACAGCAAGGATGGCAACCGTGCGGGACATAACGCGTCATGGGATCGGCGACGAGCGGATGCGCCGCGCCCTGGAGGACATCGGCGGGCGGACCTTCGGCCGCTGGCACAGACTGCGTTACGACAGCCTGTCCATCAAGGGGATCCAGGAGATGGGCGACGAGCTCCTGGACCACGTCGGCGCCCTCACCCTCCAGGATCCGCAGTTGGAGGGTGCGCCGGGCCGACTGGCGCTGCGTACGGCGGCGGAGTGCGCGCTCGGTGTGCTGACGCTCGGAACGTGCCCCCACGGGGACTTCGAGGTCTTCTTCCCCCTCGTCGACGAGGAGCTGAGCAGTGATGACTTCGCCTTCGGCGACGCGGTCGACCAGGCGCCCACGGCGCAGGTCTGGGTGGACGCCTTCGCGCTGAGCGTGATCACCGGTCTCGTCCGGGAACAGGCCCGGGTGATCGGTCCCCTGCTGAAGAAGGACTACGCCCCGATGTTCCACTCGGGACTGCCGCACTCGCCCCTGAGCTCGGTCTCCGACCCGGCCGAGCTCGCCGAGATGGACGCGCTCTGCGCCTACCTCCACCTGGTGGAGAGGCCCCGGTCGCCGTGGGTCGCCTCCGAGGTCCCGCCCCTGCGGAAGCCGGACGCGCAGGAGCGCTCCGCGGCCGCCGCGCGGCTCGACGAGGCGGGCACGCCGACCGCCGACCAGCGGCTGCTGCGCGTACTCCTCGACGACGACCAGCCCGCGTTCGAGCGGGCCCTGACCGGCCGCCTCCTGGAACACCGCGACGGAGCCGGTCCGGATGCCGCGCCGAGGACGCTGCTGCCCGTCACGGCCATCGCCCTGGCAGCCCTCGCCGTACAGGCCCACGGCTGGGAGCTGAACGTGCGCTCCGGCTACCTGCCTGCGCACCTGCTGGACGCCCCGAGCCGGTAGGGAAGGGCCCGTACGCATCCGGCCCCGCTCGAACCGCTGCCGTCAGCGGCTGCTCTCGGCCGCCACGGCGGCCGGGAGTACCGCGGGGCGGTCGAGGAACGCGAGCACGGCGCGCTTCTCCGGGAGGTACACCTCGGGCAGGTCGATCTCCGGGAGGGTGATCTCGCCCTGCCGGACGAAGCCGAGCCGGTTCAGCAGGGCGACCGCCTTGGCGTTGGAGGCGTCGGGTTCGGCCACCGCGCGCAGGACGGCCGGGTCGCGGAAGGTGAACCGGATGAGGGAGCCGATCAGGGTCCTGCTGAATCCCGGCCGGGGCCGGCCGGTGATCGGGGCCAGCATCAGGTGGACGCCGATGTCGCCCTCCCGCACCGCGTAGCACTCGCTGACCCGGTCCTCGGTGGGCTCGTACGTCTGGAAGAGGGCCACGGGCTCGTCGTCGAGCCGGACCATGAACGCGTGGTGCGTGTCGCGGCGGTCCACGTCCTCGTAGATCTCCTGGACCAGTTCCCGGCTGGCGCCGTTCATGCCCCAGAACTGCGCGCGCTCCTCCACGACCCAGGAGTGCAGCACGGCGGAGTCCGCGGCGGGGTCGACGGGGGTGAAACGGACCGTGCCGAAGCCTTCGACGGTCTCGGTCAGGACGTCCGCGCGCGGGGAGACGAGGGAGGTGGACTCGGGTCTCATACGGTTCCGTTTCTGCTCGGTGGGCAAGGGTCGGCGAGGGGGCGGGAGGCGCTCGCGCGGCCCGGAAATTAGGGTGCCCTAACTATAGACATCTCCAGAAAGGGCTCCGGAGGGGGGCGGCGCCCTGGCCGATGGGAGGCTGATCATCACTTAAGATTCAAGGCGGCCGTTGGGCTGCGGCTCGTCGCTCCGCGCGGCGGCTGCGGAACGGTCGGGCCGACCGGTCGAGGAGACCAGCCTGAGTCAGGGTCCTGGTCCGGACGGCGACCACATGACGCTGATCATGAAGATCCCGGGGAATCGCGAGACCGCCGGCGTGCGTCTCAGTGGTGTGGGGCGCACGGCCCACCCGCCCACGAACAGAAGACCCCCAGGGAGAAGTGAGGTATGCCAGTGATCTGCGTCGGAGGCATGATCGGCATCGGCAAGACGAGTGTGGCCGAGCTGCTCGCCAAGGAACTGGGCAGCGACGTCTTCTACGAGAGCGTGGACGACAACCCGATCCTTCCGCTCTTCTACACGGCGAGCCCCGAAGAGATCCAGGCGAAGCGCTACCCCTTCCTGCTGCAGCTCTACTTCCTCCAGACGCGGTTCGCCTCGATCAAGGAGGCGTACAAGCAGGGGGACAACGTCCTCGACCGGTCCATCTACGAGGACTGGTACTTCGCCAAGGTCAATCACGACCTGGGCCGGATCAGCTCCCTCGAGATGCAGGTGTACGAGGGCCTGCTCGGCGAGATGATGCGCGAGATCGACGGCCTGCCGTACCGCAAGGCACCCGACCTCATGGTCTACCTCAAGGCCGACTTCGAGACGGTGCTGCACCGCATCGGGCTGCGGGGCCGCGGTTTCGAGCAGGACGAGAGCCTCGTCGAGTACTACCGGACGCTGTGGTCCGGCTACGACGACTGGGTGCACAAGCACTACTCGGCCAGCGAGGTCCTCGTCATCGACATGAACCACACGGACGTCGTGAACAGGCCCGAGGACGCGGCCCGCGTGGTGCAGGAAGTCAAGGACACCCTGGCGAAGGTCGCGCACCGGCGCTGAGCCCGCCGTGGCACGGGGCTGCGCTGTTCGAGCGCGCCCGCTGCCTCCAAGTGCTTGCCGGGACGGTCGAACTCGTCGACGATGCTTCCGAGCCACGGCCTTCCGGATCCCACCGGGCCCGGCCGGGGCAGGGGAGAACAGGGGAAACCGTGACAACGAACAGCAATCCGAAGAAGCGCCCGATGGCCGCGGCGGCGCTCGTCCCGCTCTTCGTGCTCGCCGGCCTGCTGCTGGGCCCCGCGGGAACCGCCTCGGCGGCCGCTCCGGCGGTCCGGCAGGCTCCCGCCGCCGCGTCG
Organism: Streptomyces sp. NC-S4; assembly: GCF_054353315.1. Classification (NCBI taxonomy): domain Bacteria; kingdom Bacillati; phylum Actinomycetota; class Actinomycetes; order Kitasatosporales; family Streptomycetaceae; genus Streptomyces; species Streptomyces sp. NC-S4. Next base: position 837,182 of record NZ_CM135937.1, read on the forward strand.
CTCCAGCAGGGCGGCCTCCGGGCCGGCGGTGGCGTGGCAACCGCTCTCCAGGCACCGATGTCGTCCCAGGTCCGGGCGACCACCGGAAGCAAGAAGGGCAAGAAGAGCAAGAAGAAGAAGAAGAGCGGGCTGTTCAAGAAGCTCCTGATCGTCGTGGTCGTCGTCGCCCTGCTGCTCGTCGTCCTGTACGTGGTCCGCCGGGCCCTGCGCCGCAGGTCCGCCTAGGTGTATTGACCCGTAGCGTTGTTAACGGGTCCAGGTCTTGATCATGGCGAAGACCTCCGGTGTGGTGGAGGTGTCTAGGCTCCACACCACACACGGAGGTCTTCGTGTCCCACCGTAATGCCCGGCTGACCGTGCACGGAAGGCGGATCCTGGTCGAACGTGTCCTGTCCGGGCGTCCGGTCGCGCACGTGGCGGCCGAGATGGGTATATCCAGGCCCACGGCCCACAAGTGGGTCCGCCGCTGGCGGGCCGAGGGCGAGCCCGGACTGCACGACCGTTCCAGCCGGCCCGGCCGCACCCCGCACCGCACTCCCGCAGCGGCCGAGGCCGAGGTCTGCCGCCTGCGGACCGAACGGAAACTCGGCCCGGCCCGCATCGGCCCGATCCTTGGCCTTCCCGCGTCGACCGTGCACAGGATCCTGGTCCGTCACGGCCTGAACCGGCTGTCCTGGCTGGACCGGCCCACCGGCGAACCGGTCCGCCGCTACGAACGGGCCCGGCCCGGCGAGCTGGTCCACGTCGACATCAAGAAGCTGGGCAACATCCCCGACGGCGGCGGCTGGCGAACGGTCGGCCGCACGGCCGGCGACCACAACCGGCAGGCCACCACCACCCAGCGCAGAAGCAGCACCCCCGTGATCGGCTACAGCTACGTCGACTCGGCCGTCGACGACCACTCCCGCCTCGCCTACAGCGAAGTCCTCACCGACGAGCGCAAGGAGACCGCCGCCGGCTTCTGGCAGCGCGCGAACGCCTTCTTCGCGGCCCACGGGATCACCGTCGAACGCGTCCTGACCGACAACGGCTCCTGCTACAAGTCGAAACTGTTCACCCAAGCCCTGACCACGGCCGGCATCGCCCACAAGAAGATCCGCCCGTACCGGCCCCAGACCAACGGCAAGGTCGAACGCTTCAACCGCACCCTCCTGGACGAATGGGCCTACCTGCGGCCCTACACCTCCAACCAGGAACGGACAGCAGCCCTGGCAGACTTCCTCCACACCTACAACCACCACCGCTGCCACACCGCACTCGACGGACACCCGCCCATCAGCCGAATCAACAACGCTACGGGTCAATACACCTAGGCCGTGTAAGGGCCGCGGGGGGCGCTACGGAAGCGCGAGCACCCCGTCGATCCGTGCGCGGACGCCCTCGTCCTGGAGGACCCCCCGGTAGTCCCAGTACTCCGAGTGCCGGCGGTCCGCTGCCCGCAGTGCCGTGAGTGCTTCCCGGACCGGTGGAGCGAGACGTCCGTGGCGGGCGAGCGCGTCGAGGGCCGTGGTCAACAGCCAGCGCCACTGCCCGTCGGCGGCGTACGCCAGCACCGTCGCCTCGGCCTCCGCCGGTTCCGGCAGCGGCGGTTCCCACGGCCGCGGGTACGGCGCGGGCTCCTCGCCGGGCAGCAGCGGGTTCTGCCCCCAGGCGTGGAGCACCTCGCGCAGGTCCTGGACCAGCCACCCCGCGCGGGAGACCTCGTCCCGAAGGGCTTCCCGTACGGCGGGCAGAAGCACTCCGGCGTGTGCGCGCAGCGGCCGCAGGACGTCGGCGACGTCCGGCCGCCGCGGCTCGCCAGGGATGAAGGCGCGGCCCTGTACGTCGCGGTAGGGCGCGACGAGCCGGTCGACGAGACCGGGCAGGGCGCGCGGGTCCCCGATCCGGGTCAGGGCCCACCGGGCGTGGTCACCGACGGTGCCCTCGAGGTTCTTCGATTCCGCGGGGTCGTCGAGGAGTGCGGCGAGCCGGTCGGCGTGCGGGGCCGCCCTGTGGCCGAGCACCGCCGTCAGATGCGTGGCCCGGTAGCGCACGTCGTCGTCCGGGTCGGCCAGCAGCCCGGTCGCCAGCGGCAGCACGGCCGCTGCGACGGAGGGCCGGGCCAGCAGCAGTCGCCACGCCTGGTCCAGCGCGCAGCGGCGCAGCTCCGCGTCGCCGATCCGGCTCCCGGCCTCGGCCAGCGCCGTCACGAACGAGGTCGCCACCGTCACGTCGGTCTCCAGCAGGTCCACGACCCAGGCCACGACGTCGTTGCGCTCGTAAGGGACTTCGCAGTCCAGGGCGTACCAGACCTCCCCGAACTCCGGGGCGAGGAGGGGATCGGTGAGGATCTCCAACAGCATGGGGTAGGCACGCTGTGCCGCCTGCGGATCCAGCGGTGCCGCGGCGATCACGGCCGCCACCCGCAGCACCGGGTCCTCGCCATGGAGGAGCCCGTCCAGTACGGCCCGTACCTCGGCGCCCTTCGACTCCGTGGAGTCCTCGTCCGCCGCGGCCCGGCCCAGGGCCAGCAACAGGGCCACTTGGACCGAGAGGTCCGTCTCCTCGTACCACCGCTCCAGCAGGGGCCCGGTCCGGTCGGCGATGAGGCGCAGCGCGGCCCGCCGCACCCCGGGATCCCCGTCGTCGAACAGCCTGCGGATGCGGGGCCACTGCTCCCACCAGGCCGCCGCCCGCGCGGAGTCGGCTTCCCCGGCCTCGCCGTCGCGGTCGCCGTCGCAGGCCAGGTGAGTCAGCAGATCGACCAGATCCGGCCGTACGACCGTTTCCGGGTCGAGGGCGAGATCCACCAGGAACGGCAGCGCGGCCGTGCCCACTTCGGTGAACCGCCCAGGGGCCAGCAGGAGATCCTGCAGATCGCCGTACGCCCGTTCCACGGCCTCCGGCCCGGTGGTGGCGTCCGCCCGGGCGATCCGGCGCAGCGCCTCCGGCACGTCGGTGGCCGGACGATCGGGCCCCACCCCCTCCAGCGCCCGCCAGTCCACCACGTCCAGCGCCTCCCACATGTCCCCCGCCTCGCTCCCGAACACCCGTCTCCCGTCCGGGAATCCTGCCATCACGGGAGGCGGGTGAGGGTGGTTCCGGCGGGCCCAGGCCGCGCCGCGCGTCAGTTGTCGCCGGGGCCGGGCAGCCGACGGAGTTCGAGCAGGGCCACCGAGATCTTCACTGCGGTGGAAATCGTCAGGGCCTGGAGGAACGGCATACCCGTCAGCCACAGGGCCACCATCATGACCGTGAGCACCAGGAAAGCCGGAAGCAGATTGGTCCGCCTGATCGCGGTCCGCAGGTGTCCGGCTCGGCTCGGATGCTGATCCAGCGCATCGATCGGGCGCGCCTCGACGCCCTCCTCTTTGGCATGCGGCATTGGCTCGTGCCCTTCCTCGTCTCCTCGTTCTCGTATCCGGGCACGAGCCTCGGGTCCGCCCGGGCGGACTGCCACTGCTGCCACCCGCCCCGCCGCCATCCGACGTACAGGTTCACCTCACCGGCCCAGATCCGCGGCGCGCTGCGGGCCGGCCGAGGCCTTGGTGAGGAGCCGGTACGAGCCGGGTAGCCTTGGGGATCATGATCGCGAATCAGTGCCGTGCGACGACGAAACGGGGCGGACGGTGCCAGGTCCAGGCGCGCCCGTCGGGTCTGTGCCACACGCACGATCCGGTGGTGCGGTGCCGGGTGCTGAACGCCAGGGGAAAGCCCTGCACGATCGCGACGGGTGGCGGTCCGTGCGACCGGCACCGGGGACAGCAACAGGCCTCCGTCGAAGCGGCGCTGGCCCTGGTCACGCTCTACGAGTCGGCCGGAGCCGACCCCCTCTTCGCCGTCGCGGAACCCTCCTCGCCTCGCGGGACAGCGAACGCCGGAGAGCCGGTGCGCGCTCAGCTGTCGCAGGCGTTCGTGGCCCGCACCATCAACCTCGGCTGATCCGCGCCGCCATCCTCTCCGCTCAGGACGTCACGTCCGGATTCGTTCCGACGGCGAGTCAGGCTCCGACGCTGTCGGCGAGGAGCGTGACCGGAGGACGTCGGCGAGCTGCCGGCCCGGCCGCGCGGCGATCGGGTTCGGGTGCCTGCTGTGTGCTCGCGGTTCGCCGCGACGGCCCGCACTGCTTCGCCCGGCGGGGCGGCAACCCGGCCGACGGCAGGTGCTCGCGCGCGGGCTTGGCCGGCTCGGCGTAGAAGCTGCGGTCCTGGGCCTTGAGGACCTGGGCACGAACGGCCGGCAGTCCGGTGCGGGCCTCGGGCCGGTCCTGGACGGGGCCGGTGGTCCGGACGCGGGCGGCCGCCTCGGGGGCCAGGAACGCGTACACGTACGGGGCGGCTGCCCGTCAGCCCCGGGCGGAAGGGCGGTGCCACGATGACCGACCACAGCGTGAGGATTGCCAGGGGGCGGGAAGGGCTTGCCCCGCCCCCTGGGTCATCGGTCGAGCCTGGATGCCTCGACGCTGCCTAGTACGACAGGTCCTTCTGCTCGGTGATCAGGCGACCGGCGATGTGCAGGTTGCCGTCGGAGTCGAGTACCGCGATGACCTTCTTCGTGGAGCCGTGGTGGGTCGTGAAGTAGATCTTGTCCGCCTCCTGTGAGGTGGAGTAGTTCGTGTTCACCGAAAGCTCGATGCTCACCGGAGAGCTGATGAGCACGTCCTTCGAGGTCGGGGTGATCTGGTTCTGGCGCAGTTTGATACGGCCGTGGTTGTCGCCCTCGTCCCAGTCCGACGCCACTCCGAGATCGATCTCAGCCATGAGGTTTCCCCTCCAGTTCCGGCGGGCCGTTTCCTCCTGGCGGGCTCCGACCGCGTCGTTCAGTACACGAAGCCCGACAAGACGCGCCCACTCCCGAGTGAAAGAACTTCCTCGGTCGGATGACATATGACATCACCCGAACCGAGGAGGAGCCTACGCAGCCACGTCACCCGGCGAGGGCAGATTCCGAAACTGTTCACTTCGTATTAAAAACTGACCATTATGGTCAAGTCGATCACCGGATCCCCGCGCCGAGGGCCGCGACGGCGGCGACCATCCGGTCCCAGAACGGGCCGGTCTCCAGGGTCACGGCCACGCGCGCGTTGTCCGGGCGGCCCGTGGAGCGGTGCAGGTCCACCACGGTGGCGCCGCGCGTGTACCGACCGTGCAGCTCCACGGCGACGTGGGCGTCCACGCAGTGCACCAGCCCGGGATCGATGACCCGGGCCACCGCCACGGGGTCGTGCAGCGGTGGACTGGGGAACCCCCACAGCTCGCGGTACGTGGACCCGAAGAAGGTCAGCAGGTCGGCGCAGATCCGCCCGAGGGGCGTACCCAGGGCCGTGAACCGGGCCACCACCTCGGGCGTGGCCAGTGCCTGGTGCGTGACGTTGAGCCCGCACATGGTGACCGGCACCCCCGAGCGGAAGACGATGTCGGCGGCCTCCGGATCGGTGAGGACGTTGAACTCGGCGGCCGGGGTCCGGTTGCCCCGCTCCGTCGAGCCGCCCATCAGGACGATCTCGCGGATGCGGGAGGCGTCCTCGGGGTACCGCATCAGCAGCAGGGCGATGTTGGTCAGCGGCGCGGTCGGGACGAGGGTGACCGGTTCGGGATGCCCGGTCAGCAGCCGGTGGATGAGGTCCACGGCGTGTTCCGGGACCACGTCCACCGTGGGTTCCGGGAACATCGGCCCGTCCAGTCCGCTGACCCCGTGCACGTCGGCGGCCACGCCGAGCGGCTGGACGAGCGGCCGGTCGCAGCCGGCCGCGAGGGGGACGTCCGTGATCCCCGCGACCGTGCAGACCCGCCGGGCGTTGAGGGTGGTCTTGTCGAGGGTCTGGTTGCCCGCGACCGTGGTGATGGCCAGCAGGTCCACCGCCGGGTCCCCGGCGGCCAGCATGATGGCGAGGGCGTCGTCATGTCCGGGATCGCAGTCGATGATGATCGGGACGGGCACGTCACTCCTGGCGCTGCGGGGCGTGGAACTCCAGTGTGCCGCCGGTCCGGTGCCCCCACCACACCGCCTCGCCCGGACAGCGGGCGCAACACCCCTCGCACCCTCGGCCCCCACGGTTCCGCGAACGCCGGCGCGGGCACGGGCGGGTCACCGGTCAGCCTCGCCCCGGGTGGCCGCGAGCGGCTGAGGCGGCGTCGGCTCCGGAGCCGACGGTGCGGGACCGCTGCGGCGGAGCCACAGGAGGGATCCCGCCAGCAGTACGGCGCCTCCCAGGAGCCAGGGCACCGGGCCCGGCCGGAGGGCTCCGACGACCAGTCCGGTGAGCGCTCCCACCAGTTGCAGGGCGAGGGACTGGACGGACAGCGCGGTGGCCCGGCCCGCACTGGTGACGCGGCGGTGCAGGATGTCGTTCTGGTTCGGTCCCGCCGCGCCGAGTCCGAGGTAGACCAGGCCGTAGCCGACGACCGAGAGCGCCAGGGCGCCCGTGCCGGTGGACGCCGCGGTGGCGGCGAGCAGAAGCAGCCCGCCCGCGCCGGCGCCGAGGCTCACCATGACCGCGCGCTCGCCGCTGCCCGCCGTCCGGGCGGCCAGCGGAGCGAGCCGACTGCCGACGGCGGAGCAGACGAATCCGGCGCACGCCAGTCCGGCGAAGAGCACCGCTCCCGACTCCGACGCGCCGGCGTGGGCCGCAGCGCGTCCCGGCATGAGCAGTTCGATCACGACCAGCGCACTGCCGGCCGCACCCGCGCCGAGGAACACCCGGCGGACCGGCGCGTCCCGACCGCCCAGGCGCAGTCCGCCCGCGACCGTGGCCGGGATGCCTCGCAGTACGTCACCCGGGGAAGCCGCCGGCCGGGGCGGCTCGGGCAGCGAGGTCAGGACGTACAGCACGAAGGCGATCTCGACCGCCGCGCCCAGCAACAGCGGTACGGAAAGGGGCACTACCAGCCCGGACGAGGCTTCGCTCAGCCGGGCGCCGAGGTCGGGACCGACTCCGAGCAGCCAGGGGAGGGCGCCGCCGAGCAGGGTTCCCGCGGCGAGCGCGGCGGAGGTGGCGGAGGAGCCGCCGGCCAGGCCGGGGCGCAGATCTGCGTCGGGCCCGGAGTCCGCGTGGACGGTGTCGACGTACCAGGCTTCGGCCGGACCGCTGGACAGGGCACGGCCCGCGCCCATCAGCACCATGCCCAGGGCGAGCAACCAGGGGGCGGAGCCCAGTCCGACGAGGGCAAGGGCGGTCATGTTCAGCAGGCCCGCGGCCACCAGGACGGCGCGCCGTCCCAGGACGTCGGCCAGTCCTCCGGTGGGCAGTTCGAGTGCCGCGGCCGTCAGCGAGTGCGCGGCGAACAGGCCCGAGATCGCCGCCATGGTCATGCCGCGCTGGGTGAGCAGCAGGATCAGGGGGGCGAGGCTGAGGCCCAGCGGCAGCCAGAAGAGCGCGCAGACCGTGATGTAGCGGCGGCGTGCGGTGGGCAGGTCGAGCGGCCCGGTCATGGGGCGACCTCGGCGTCCGTCGCCGTCGGGCCGCAGCGGTCCGGCTCCGCGCCGGGGCCGCGCGGCGCGCGGGGCAGCCCTGCCGTGAGGAGTACGACCTGCGCCGCGCGGGGATCCCCGGCGTCGCGGGCGGTCAGTTCCTCGAGCTTCAGGGAGAACGCCTCCCAGAGTTCGGTGAGGGATTCGGGTGTCAGACGGGGCATCAGGTCGCTGATCCCGGAAGGCCCCGCCCACTCCCGTGGCAGGCGTCCGTCGGCGACATCGGCCTCGTGCCCGACGAGAGAGGCCTCCAAGTGCTCGATCTGGGCCCTGCGGGAGAGGCTGAGCAGGGCGCGGGTGTCCGGTGAGGATTCCGCCATCGACCTGTTGCTCCAGGCCGTCACGGCGTGCACCGCCCGCCAGCGCCGCTCCCGGCCGTCCCGGTGCTCGGCCTCGGCAACGAACGCGTATTTCGCCAGGACGCGCAGGTGATAGCTGGTGGAAGCGGACGACTCCCCGGTCCTGACTCCGAGCTCGCTCGCGGTCGCCGGGCCGTCCTGCCGCAGCAGCCCGAGCAGCCGGATGCGCAGCGGGTGGGTGAGGGCCTTCAGGGCTGCGGCGTCCTGCTCGGGATCGAGTACGCGTCTCTGCTCTTCGCTGACCATCCGGGGAGGCTAGAGCCCGCCGGAGGCTTTCCAAAAGTACTTTTGCAGAAGTTCTTTGGGGAAATGGCCGGATCCGTGGGATCCGCTTCGGGGCACGGGAGCGGGCCGCCGCCACGCCACCTGGGAGGCAACGGCCCGCGACCGGGAACTACTTGCTGATGATCTCGCCGGTCCACTGACCGGCGGCACGCTGCATCAGGGCCTCGTTGCTCAGGATCTGGGTCCCGGGTACGGCCGCCATGCCGATGTCACCGGCCGGCGCCGCGCCGTTGTGGGAACCGACGGTGTTGTCGTGGCCGGCGTTGAAGACGTCGTCGCCGGCCACCTGGCTCAGGTCGCCGAAGACGATCGAGTACGTGTTGCTGACCGGTGCGTAGACGGTGAAGGCGTCGTCGGCGGAGGCGGCGGACGCGCCCGCCAGGAGAACGCCACCGGCGGCGAGAGCGGTCAGGGCGCAACGGATCGATCGCACGAGTACTGCCTTTCGTGGAGGGGTGGTCGAGCAGTGCGAAGGTAGGCCGCTCCACGCGGCGAGACCCCGTACCGGCCGCCGCACGGCCCGAGTCCATCCGTACGGCGCAGCAGACGGGGCCTCGGGGGGCTCGTACTCGGCGCGGACGAGTGCTCCGTGTCCGTGGACGCCGTTGTCGACGGATCCCGTCCGACCTGCTGAACCGGCGGCCCGCGGGCGCTCCCGCCCTTCCGGACTCCGGGGGTTCAGTACAGCAGGACGCGGGTCACGATCACCCGCGGCGGGACCGCGTCCTTGGCGATCACGTACTCGATGATGCCCAGCGCCCCGTCCTCACCGAGCGGCAGGAGTCGGCACTCCGGCCAGTCCTGCGCCGCCGTGCTTCCGTCGACGAGTCCTCGGGTCTCGCCGATCTCCACCATCGCGGCCACGATCGGGCCCATCGCCCAGGGCGGCAGCGTCGGGTCGGTCATGAAGGCGGTGACGTCCTCGGACAGTACGCACGGCAAGCCTTCGGAGCCGTCGTCGAAGGCCTCACTCAACGGGCAGTCCCGCCGCCCGTCGCCGGTCGAGCATGTCCTGGACGGCGACCGTCGGCATCGTTCCCGCGAGTGCGGACTCGACCCGGCGCCGCCTGCCCGCTTCGGATTCGAGCATCGCGCGGCCCCACCAGCGCAGCAGCACGCCCTTCGCCTCTTCCGGCCGGGCGGCGAGGAGTTCGGCGTAGAACTCCTTCGCGGCCTCCGGCGGCAGCGCGTGGGCGATGCCCCTCGCATTGCGCGGGACTCGCTCCGGCTCGTGCCGGTGAATCGGCTGTGCGGTCATCGCCCGCCCCTTTCCCTCTGCTCAGAGTCTGCCCTGCCGACGCCCTCGCGGTCGACCGTCCGGGCGGCGGAGGACGCGGCACGGAGCCGGCGCTTCGCTCCCCGGGCCCCCGGTGCGCCGACCAGGCGTCGCATCGCGGCCGTTCGTCCGCGGAAACCGGTGCGGAGGTCGAGTCCGGCGTACGGTCGACCGACCGGCCGAGCCTCACCGGGCGGGGCCGGTTCTCCTCTCCTCCTCGACGTCCGAACCGAACGGGAGCCCGCCGATGCGCCTCTACGCACAGACTCCAGCACGTCGGAACCGCCAGATCCTCGCGGACCTGATCGCCGTGGTCCTGATCGCCGCGGCCGTGTGGTTCGCCCTGGCCGTCCGCGACGCCATCATGCTGCTGGCCGAGCCGGGGCGGCGGGTCGAGAGCTCCGGCGACAGCCTCGCCGCCCAGCTCGACAACGCGGGCGACGCGGCCTCGAACGTGCCGTTCGTGGGCGACCTCCTGAAGAAGCCGCTCCAGTCCGCCGCCGACGCCAGTACCGGGATCGCCGACGCCGGACAGTCGCTCCAGGACGCCGTCGGTCAGGTGGCCGACCTGACCACGCTGGCCCTGATCGTGGTCCCGGTGGCCGTCGTGCTCCTGTTGTGGCTCCCCGCGCGCCTGCGCTGGATCCGGCGCAGCATCGTCATCCGGCGCCTCCTCGACGCCCCCGGCGGCGCCGACCTGCTCGCCCTGCGCGCCCTCACCGGCCGGCTGGGCGACCTGGCGGCGCTCCCCACACCTGCGGGCGGTCTGGCCGACGCTTGGCGGCGCGGGGACCAGCACGTCATCGCCGGCCTCTCCGAGATCGCGCTCAGGCGGGCCGGCTTGCGGCCCTGACGGGTGACGGGGCCGGGCGTCAGGCGCGGTGCTGTCCCGGGAGGGAGCGGAGGCGGCGGTGTTCGAGGACTGCGGCAAGTACGTAGGCCCCGCCGCCCGCGACGGCCAGGACCCAGTAGAGGCCGGATGTGCCGAGCGAGAGGGCCGCGGTGGAGGTCAGGGCGAGCCAGATGCCGAGGCCGTAGTGCAGCAGGTTGCGGCGTACGGCGCCCTCGGCGAGGTAGAGCAGGCCGACGATCAGACCGGAACCGGCGGGCCAGAGGACGGACTGCAGTTCCGGCTGGTCGAGCGCGGATGTGAGGCCGGTGATGGCGAGGAACAGGGCGGTGAAGGCGGCGATCCAGGCGGCGCCGAGCAGCTTGCCGGAGAGGATCTCCTGTGGGGTGGCTCCGCGTTGTGCCCGCAGGGCGGCGGTCGTGCTCAGGACGATCCCGGCCGCGAGCCCGCCTCCGAGGAGCGTCATGGGCAGCGGGCCGGGCAGGTCGAGCATGGGGGACGCGCCCCGGGAGACCGCGGCGGCGCCGTGGCCGAGGACGTAGGCGAGGCCGAAGCAGAGGTAGGCCGCGCGGTTGTCGACCTCGCGCGGGAGACCGGTGGGGTGGGCATGGGTGCCGGGCGGCGGAACGGTTGCGGAGCTGGACAAGGTGGATACCTCCATATGGAACGGTGGGGCGGACGGGACGAGACCGACCGGCCCGTCGGGTCCGAATCCGAATCAGGTGGCCGGTGCGCGATCGGGTGCCCGGTCCTGCTGCGGTGGTACGCGGCGGGTGCGGCGTGCGCGCCGGGACGCGCAGGTGAGCAGCGGCACGGCGAGGAGTGCGGTGGCGGCCAGGATCGTGGCGGAGACGGTGAAGGCGGCCCGGTATCCGGCGGTGAGGGCTTCCAGTGGTGGCCGGCCGGTGGGGGCGTGGGCGGTGACGGAGCCGGCCAGGGTGGCCAGGGCGGCGAGCCCGATGGCGCCGCCGACCTGCCGGGTGGTGTTCACCAGCCCGCCGGCGAGTCCCGCGTCCTGCCGGGGTACGCCGTCCACGGCGAGCGCGGTGAGCTGGACGAAGGCGATGCTCAGGCCGAGTCCGACCAGGACGCTCGGCCCGAGGACGTCGACGAGGTAGGTGCCGTCCGCCCGCATCCACGACAGCCACAGCAACCCGGCCGCCTCGGTCAGCAGGCCCGCGATGAGGGTTGCCGTGGCGCCGATGCGGCCCGAGATGCGCGGTGCCACGACGGCGCCGAGCATGTTCGCCATCGCGAGCGGGAGTTGGCCCGCCCCGGTGGCCAGCGGGCTCATGCCGAGGACCTGTTGCTGGTAGAGCGGCAGGAAGAAGAACAGGGCGATCCAGACGGACCCCAGCAGCGCCATCAGCACATTGCCCGCGGCGACCCGGCCGGTCGTGAACAGCCTGGGCGGGATCAGGGCGTCGGGTCGGCGGCGTTCGACGAGGGCGAAGAGTGCGAGCAGTACGACGGCCCCCAGGAGGGCGGTCAGCACCCCGGCGTCCGTCCAGCCGGTGGCGCGTGCGGTGGTCAGCGCCCAGACCAGGCAGGTCAGGGCGAGGGTGACGGTCGCGGTACCCAGCAGGTCGAACCGCCCGGATCCGCGGTCGGCGGCCCGGGGAACGAGCGTCGCCACGGCGAGGAGGACCAGCACCGTCCCGAGCGCCACGGAGTGGAAGACCCAGGGCCAGCCCCACGCCTGGGTGAGCACACCGCCCAGCAGCACGCCGCCCGCTCCCCCGGCGCCGGAGACCGCGCCCCATACGCCCAGGGCTCGGCCCCGGCCGGGGCCGGGAGGGAACAGGTTCATCGCGAGGGCGAGCGCGGCGGGGGCGACGGCTGCGGCACCCACGCCCTGCACGGCACGGGCGGTGATCAGTACACCGGCGGAGGTGGCCAGCCCCGCCGCCAGCGAGGCCCCCGCGAACACCGCGAGGCCGGCGAGCAGCACCCGGCGGCGACCGAGCAGATCGCCTGCCCGGCCCCCGGCGAGCAACAGCGCGCCGAAGGCCAGGCCGTAGGCGTTGACCACCCAGGTGGTCCCGCCGTCCGACAGGCCCACTCCGGAACGGATCTGCGGGAGCGCCACGTTCACGATCGAGGTGGCCAGCATCACGGTGAACTGCGCTGCGGCCAGGGCCGCGAGTGCGGTCCCCTGGCGGGGTGGGGCGGTGGGCCCGCCCTTCGTACGTCCGAGGTTCATGGCGCACAGACTCGATGCGGACGGTGTCCACTCTCCATGCCCGGCGGGGGCGATGACGGTTCAGTCCTGTCCGCCGCTGTCCACTCGGCGGGCGGAATCCCGCGTCGCCGGGCCGACACTACGGCGGGGACGGCATGCACCGTGCCCCGCCGTAGCCTCCGTGGCCCGAACGGGCTCCGGTCGCTCAGCCCACGCGTTCGATGCGTGCCCGCCGGATCAGGTTCTTGCCCGGCTCACGCACCTTCTCGAACGCCGCATTGTTCAACAGCACACAACTACCCGACGGACCGTTCACCGCCACCGTCGTCGACTGACCATTGTCCAAATTGGTCACCTTCAGCTTCGTCCCCACCGGGAACGTCCCACTGCTCGCCGCCGGCGCACCACCCTCACCCGACAACGTCACCGTCGACCCCGGACACACCACCTCACCCGTCGCCGCCGGCACCTGCGCACCCCCCGGAGGGGCCGCCGAAGCAGCAGGAGCAGCAGGTGCCGCCGGAGCCGCCGCAGCACCCCCACCATCCACCCGCTCGATCCGCGCCCGCCGGATCAGATTCTTGCCCGGCTCACGCACCTTCTCGAACGCCGCGTTGTTCAACAGCACACAACTACCCGACGGACCGTTCACCGCCACCGTCGTCGACTGACCATTGTCCAAATTGGTCACCTTCAGCTTCGTCCCCACCGGGAACGTCCCACTGCTCGCCGCCGGCGCACCACCCTCACCCGACAACGTCACCGTCGACCCCGGACACACCACCTCACCCGTCGCCGCCGGCACCTGCGCACCCCCCGGAGGGGCCGCCGAAGCAGCAGGAGCAGCAGGTGCCGCCGGAGCCGCCGCGGCACCCCCACCATCCACCCGCTCGATCCGCGCCCGCCGGATCAGATTCTTGCCCGGCTCACGCACCTTCTCGAACGCCGCATTGTTCAACAGCACACAACTACCCGACGGACCGTTCACCGCCACCGTCGTCGACTGACCATTGTCCAGATTCGTCACCTTCAGCTTCGTCCCCACCGGGAACGTCCCACTGCTCGCCGCCGGCGCACCACCCTCACCCGACAACGTCACCGTCGACCCCTTGCACACGACGTCGGGTTCGGCGGCATTGCCGATCGCCATGGTGGCGGTGACCCCGCCGATCACCAGGGTTCCCGCGACGGCGGAGAACACGAACTTCTTCTTGAGACTCATGGTCCGTTTCCGGGACACGTGACACTCCTCGATCCGATGGACGTTGCCCCCCCTGACGTCCTGCATACGGCGGACTTCCCTGCCGAGTTCAGACCTGTTGCCTTTTTACGAATCGGGCCGTGAGGAGGTTTGGAGCGGTGCGCAGCGGCCCGCCACGGGGCGCACGGATCAGGGGAATCCGTTCAAAAGTGCAGGTCAGAACACCAATGCCGATGGGCGTCGACGAAAGCGCGGCACTCGTACCGCAGCTCTTGACCGACACGGGGCGAGGGGGCCAAAAGGCACCTTTAAGGTTCGGTTGATCCGCCCTTAACACTTCCCCGGAGCTGCGGCCGCCGGCGTCGGCGGCGCCGGCCGACGGGGCCCGTACGGGGTGTGCGCGTCCTGCGGGCCGTATCGGAGCAGCATCATCGTTTCTTCCCTTCCGCCCCTGTGGCCTGCACCGGAGGCACGTTCCACGTACGAGTGACTTGGTTGGGATTCGGTGGTTTTGGGACATCGGCTTCGGGATCATGATTCCCGCTCTGCATATGACGGTGGCATCAGGCCTTCGCCGTGCGCAGGACGCCCCCGGTGCCGGGGGCAGGCGGTACCGCACACCGGACGCAGGGTCGTGCCGTCGGTTCCGGGTCCGTGCCGCCAGTCGCGGCCCCACCGGTGCCGCGGCTCGGCCGCACCACGAATCAGAGGAGCCGGACCACATGTCCATGCCTGTTGTGAGCATCTGGGACAACACCGTCCCGGGCGCCCAGCCCCACCACCCCCGGGCGTCCGCGTGGGACGACGTCTGGCCCCTCACGGGGGGAACGGCCTGGGTGTTCTTCAGCAGCCCGGACCAGACCCGGGTCAAGAAGCCGGTCATCCTCTCCGACGGCTTCTCCTCCGGGAAGAGCGATCCCGACGCCCTGTGGAACGGCCTGGAGAACGGCGAGTACCCCTTCATCTCCAAGCTTCGGGAGGCCGGCTTCGACCTGGTGCTCCTGGGCTTCGACGAGCGGTCCGCGTCGATCATCGACAACGCCGACGTGGCGATCCAGTGCATCGAGAAGACGATCGCCGAACGCGACGGGTCCGCCAGGCTGACGGTCGGCGGATTCAGCATGGGCGGGCTGGTCACCCGATACGCCCTCGCCAAGATGCACCACGACGGCGATGACCACGAGACCGCCACCTACCTCTCCTACGACACCCCGCACAGCGGTGCCTGGCTGCCCATCTCGGTACAGGCGTTCGCGCACTTCGTGAAGGACAACTGGGGCGACCTCCCCGGATTCGGCGAGCTCCTCGGCAGTTTCTCGCGGATGGTCAACAGCCCGGCCGCCCGGCAGCTGCTGCGCTGGCACATCGCGACCGTCTCCGCGGAGGCCCGCCAGGACAGGGCCCGCACGGACTTCCTCGCGGAACTGGAGCGGGTGGGCAGCTGGCCCCCCGGCGTGCGACGGCTCGGGGTCGCCAACGGCACGGGCACCGGTGCCGGGAACAACATCCCGGCCGGCGTGACGGCGATGCGCACCACCGGCGCGGAGCTGACGGGGACCCGCCTGGACACGCAGGACACGGGCGAGCAGGTCGTCGCCGTCCTGAAGAAGACCGGGGCCGCCGGGATCCAGGTCACCACCAGCGGTCTGCCCGACATCGACGGCGCTCCGGGCGGCCTGTTCCCCGAAGCCCTGAACCTGCCGGGCCGGCCCGCCAACTTCGGAACCGCCGCCATGCTGGCCGGACTCCTCGAAGGCGAGCCGGCGGAACTCACCTACAACGCGACCACGTTCGTTCCGAGCGTCAGCGCCGTCGCGGCCGGCGAGATCGACGACCTCGACATGCTCCACAGCAAGATCGACCCTGCCGACAGCGAGCTCGACCACTTCATGTGCGCGAGCGACAACCAGGGACACACGGTGATGACCCTGGAACTCGGCGAGTGGATCATGGAGAAGCTCCAGAACCCCTGACCTGCGGCCGGTGGGTGCGCCGGGTGCGGATGCCCCGGCGCACCTCTGCCGGCCGGGCCTGCCGGCCCTCCGCCGCAGCCCGGCCCCGCCCCGGCCGTTCGGCGGACCCGTACGGCGCCTCCGCACGGCGGCTTGACCGATGGACCTGCGGCAACGTAACTTCGAGCGGACCGGACCGTGAGCTGATGGAAGGAGGCGGAGTCGGATGTCGATCATCTCCGAACTGCACCGCCCCGCCCACCAGATCGCCTGGACTCCGGGTCTCGTAGCACACGGCTGCTGAACAGCCCTCTTCTCCGGCGTGCCCTTCTGTGGCCCCGGCATCTTTCGATTTCACACACCGCCTGCGGCACGTCGTCGCGTGCCGAGTCGCGCTCCGGATTCTCCCGGGTTGCGCCAGCGAAATAGAAAGCCCCTGAAATGGCTACTAGCATAATCAGCTCGACCATGCACCGAAATGAGGATGTGCCATGGTAGCGGCGCGGATCACGGTCAACGGGAAAGAAACACCGCTTTCACCGGCTGCACCGCACACCACGGTGCTGGATCTCCTGCGCGAGCGCGGCCTCACCGGTACGAAGGAGGGCTGCGCCGAGGGCGAGTGCGGCGCCTGTTCGGTCCTGGTGGCCCGTCCCGGCGTGGACAAGCCCACCGACTGGGTGGCGGTCAACGCCTGTCTGGTGCCGGCCGCGGCACTCGACGGCCAGGAGGTCATCACCTCCGAGGGTCTCGCCACGGTCGGCGAACCCGGCACGCCGCCCACGCTGCACCCCGTGCAGCAGGAGATGGCGGTCCGCGGCGGTTCCCAATGCGGTTACTGCACACCGGGGTTCATCTGCAGCATGGCCTCCGAGTACTACCGGCCCGACCGCTGCGCGCACGCGGAGGAGGCCGACGGCGGCGACGCCCACGCCGACGCCGAGCACGGTCCCAACGGCTTCGACCTGCACTCGCTGAGCGGAAACCTGTGCCGCTGCACCGGTTACCGTCCGATCCGCGATGCCGCCTTCGCCGTCGGGGCGCCCGCCGAGGACGACCCGCTGGCGCAGCGTCGCGAGCAGTCCCCGCCCGAACCCGCCGCCACCGCCTACACCCAGGACGGCAGCACGTTCCTGCGGCCGGGCACCCTCGCCGAAGCGCTGCGGCTGCTGCGCGAGCGGCCCGAGGCCGTGGTGGTCGCCGGCAGCACCGACTGGGGCGTGGAGGTCAACATCCGCTCCCGTCGGGCGAGTTGCGTGGTCGCCGTAGACCGGTTGCCCGAACTCCGTTCGCTGGAGGTGGAGTCCGGCCACATCGAGATCGGGGCCGCACAGACGCTCACCGAGATCGAGCGCCGTCTCGACGGAAGCGTCCCGCTGCTGGCGGAGCTGTTCCCGCAGTTCGCCTCGCGCCTCATCCGCAACAGCGCCACCCTCGGCGGCAACCTGGGTACCGGCTCCCCCATCGGTGACAGCCCGCCGGTACTGCTCGCCCTGGAGGCGTCCCTGGTGCTCGCCGATGCCGACGGCGAGCGCGAGGTCCCGCTGGCCGAGTACTTCACCGGCTACCGGCAGAGCGTGCGCCGTCCCGGCGAGCTGATCCGCGCGGTGCGCATCCCGCTGCCGCTGTCGCCGGTCACGGCCTTCCACAAGATCGCCAAGCGGCGCTTCGACGACATCTCCAGCGTCGCGATCGCCTTCGCCCTCGACATCGAGGACGGGATCGTCCGCAAGGCACGCATCGGCCTGGGCGGCGTGGCCGCCACCCCGATCCGTGCCCTGAGCACCGAGGCCGCCCTGGAAGGCAGGGCATGGACCGCGGAGACCGCCCGGGACGCGGCCCGGGTGCTGCGGGGCGAGGGCACGCCGATGAGCGACCACCGCGCCAGTTCCGTCTACCGTTCCGCCATGCTCGGCCAGAGCCTGCTGAAGCTGCACGCGCAAACCACCGAGGCGGTGTCTTCATGAGTCATTTGTCCGAGCGTCCCGAGAAGCCTGTGGTCGGCGTCTCCATGCCGCACGAGAGTGCCGTGCTGCACGTCACCGGCACCGCGCTCTACACCGATGACCTGGTGTACCGCACCAAGGACACGCTGCACGCCTACCCGGTCCAGGTCATGAAGACCCGGGGCCGGATCACCGCGCTGCGGACCGGGCCGGCACTCGCCGTGCCGGGCGTGGTGCGCGTGCTGACCGTCGCCGACGTACCCGGCGTCAACGACGCGGGCATGAAGCACGACGAGCCCCTGTTCCCCGACGAGGTGATGTTCCACGGTCACGCGGTCGCCTGGGTGCTCGGCGAGACCCTGGAGGCGGCCCGGCTCGGCGCGGCGGCCGTCGAGGTGGAACTCGACGAACTGCCCTCCGTCATCACGCTGAAGGAAGCGATCGCGGCCGAGAGCTTCCACGGTGCCCGGCCCGTGATGGTGACCGGTGACGTCGACGCCGGCTTCGCCGACTCGGTGCACGTGTTCACCGGCGAGTTCCAGTTCTCCGACCAGGAGCACTTCTACCTGGAGACGCACGCCGCGCTGGCCTACATCGACGAGGCCGAGCAGGTGTTCATCCAGAGCAGCACCCAGCACCCCTCGGAGACCCAGGAGATCGTCGCGCACGTCCTCGGTCTGCACAGCCACGAGGTGACCGTGCAGTGCCTGCGGATGGGCGGTGGCTTCGGCGGCAAGGAGATGCAGCCGCACGGCTTCGCGGCCATCGCCGCGCTCGGCGCCAAGCTGACCGGCCGGCCGGTCCGGGTGCGGCTCAACCGCACCCAGGACCTGACGATGTCCGGCAAGCGGCACGGGTTCCACGCCGACTGGAAGATCGGCTTCGACGCCGACGGCCGCATCCAGGCGCTGGATGCCACGCTGACCGCGGACGGCGGCTGGAGCCTGGACCTGTCGGAGCCGGTCTGCGCCCGCGCGCTGTGCCACATCGACAACACGTACTGGATTCCCAACGCGCGCGTCGCCGGTCGCATCGCCAAGACCAACAAGGTCTCCAACACGGCCTTCCGCGGCTTCGGCGGACCGCAGGGCATGCTGGTGATCGAGGACATCCTGGGCCGGGTCGCGCCGCTGCTCGGCCTGGACCCGATGGAGCTGCGGAAGCGCAACTTCTACCAGCCGGGTCTCGGTCAGGCGACCCCGTACGGCCAGCCGGTCCCGCAGGCGGAACGTATCGCCGGAGTCTGGCAGCAGGTCGAGGAGAACGGCGGTGTCGCCGACCGCAAGCGCGAGATCGCCGCCTTCAACGCCGCGCACCCGCACACCAAGCGGGCGCTCGCGATCACCGGCATCAAGTTCGGCATCTCGTTCAACCTCACTGCCTTCAACCAGGCCGGCGCGCTGGTGCTGATCTACAAGGACGGCTCCGTCCTGATCAACCACGGTGGCACCGAGATGGGCCAGGGCCTGCACACCAAGATGCTGCAGGTGGCCGCGACCACGCTGGGCATCCCGCTGCACAAGGTGCGGCTGGCCCCCACGCGTACCGACAAGGTGCCCAACACCTCGGCCACTGCCGCCAGTTCCGGGGCGGACCTCAACGGCGGTGCGGTGAAGAACGCCTGCGAGCAGTTGCGCGAGCGGCTGCTGCAGGTGGCCGCCAGCCAGCTGGGGTCGAACGCCTCCGACGTGCGCATCGTCGATGGTGTCGCCCGCACCCTGGGCAGCGACAAGGAACTGGCCTGGGACGACCTGGTGCACACCGCGTACTTCCAGCGCGTTCAGCTGTCGGCGTCGGGCTACTACCGGACCGAGGGGCTGCACTGGGACGCGAAGGCCTTCCGGGGCTCGCCGTTCAAGTACTTCTCCTACGGCGCCGCCGCGGCCGAGGTGGAGGTGGACGGCTTCACCGGTGCCTACCGCATCCGCCGGGTGGACATCGTGCACGACGTCGGCGACAGCCTGTCCCCGATGATCGACATCGGTCAGGTCGAGGGCGGTTTCGTGCAGGGCGCGGGCTGGCTGACGCTCGAGGACATGCGCTGGGACACCAGTGACGGGCCGAACCGCGGCCGGCTGCTGACCCAGGCCGCGAGCACGTACAAGCTGCCGAGCTTCTCGGAGATGCCCGCCGAGTTCAACGTCACGCTGATGGAGAACGCCACCGAAGAGGGCGCGGTGTACGGCTCCAAGGCGGTCGGTGAGCCTCCGCTGATGCTGGCGTTCTGCGTGCGCGAAGCGCTGCGGCAGGCCGCTGCGGCGTTCGGGCCCGCCGGGGTCAGTGTGGAGCTCGCGGCCCCCGCGACCCCGGAGGCGGTCTACTGGGCGATCGAGGCGGCCCGCGAGAAGAACGCCGACGTCCCGGGCGGCGACGGCCATTCGCTGGGCGGCAGCGGGATCCGTACCGACACAAGCGCTTTGAGCAATGCCTGACATGACCTGGATCGCCGCGGTCACGCGGTTGCGAGCACGCCGGGAGCCCGGCGTGCTCGTGACCGTCGCGACCGTGCGCGGCCACGCGCCCCGTGGGGCCGGTGCCAAACTCGTCGTGGGACAGACCGAGACCTGGGGGTCGATCGGGGGCGGCAACATCGAGGCCGTCGCCATCGACCGGGCCCGCCAGCTGAACGTCGAGCCCGATCCGCAGCCGGAACTGATGGAGTTCGCCCTCAACGACAAGGTCGTCGGACCCCACGGCGTGCAGTGCTGCGGCGGCGCCGTCAGCCTGCTCCTCGAACCACTGCCGGTGGTTCAGGCAGTGGCCGTCTTCGGCGTCGGGCACGTCGGACTGGAGCTGGCCCGCATCCTGGCCCGCCACAACCTCGATCTGCACCTGATCGACACCCGCTCCGACATGCTCACCGAGGAGCGGCTCGGGGTGCTCTCGGATGCGGTGGCGCAGATCCACGTCCACCACACGCCGCTGCTTCCGGAGGAGGTGCTCGCCGAGCTGCCGCCCGGCGCGCACGTCCTGATCATGACCCACGATCACGCCGAGGACGCGGCGCTGTGCGACGCCGCCTTGCGCACCGCCGGTCTCGGCTCGATCGGGCTGATCGGCTCGGCGGCGAAATGGGTGCGGTTCCGCAAGCGCCTGGCCACCGAGGGCGGTCACGACGCCGCCACCATCGACCGGATCAAGACGCCGATCGGAATGACGGAGATCACCGGTAAGGAACCCGCCACGATCGCGGTGAGCGTCGCGGCGGACCTGCTCCGGACCTTCGAACAGGACCGCCCCGGGGCGGTACCGGACACGGTCGCCGAGGTCCCGACGGCCCCCGCGGTCCGCGAGGCGGTCCCCAGGGTCCGTGAGGTCCCGAAGGCCCCAGCGGCCCCTGCGGTCCGCGAGGTCCCCGGGGTCCCCGGGGTCCGCGTGCGCTCCGGTATCCGCTAGGACGTTCTTTCGGACCATGCCCGGCCCGGCCCGGTGCGAAAGAAGCGGCCCGGTGAGCGAAACCCGGTTCGCCGGTGCGACCAACGGGCGCGGACCGTCGTCTTCTGGGGTGACGGTCCGCACCGAGGGGGAGTTTTGCATCAGCGTTCAGGTCGTGTACTCGTGATGACTGCCGCCGCGTTGGCCTGCCTGGCCGGGTGCGGCGGCGGTGCGCCTTCCGGCGGACCCGCGCCCGGGTCCCGCTCGCCCTCCGACCCCGCGCACGTGGTCGCGTACCGTGCCGGACACACCGCGGGCAAGGCCGTCTACGACTCCGACGGGAAGGGCGCGGCCGTGCGCGAGACCGTATGGGGCGGCTGTACGCGCCGGGCCCTGCAGGCCGGCGGCGACGCCGAGACGGATCGTGGCTCCTGGGTACGGGGCTGCCTCGACGGCGTCGCCAACGCCCCCGAGCGGTTACCCGCCGGCCCCGTGACCCAGCGGACCCCGGATGCGGAGATGCTGGAGCGGTTCCGCGCCTCGGCGCGCACCAGGGGTGAGACGCGGCAGGTAGACCACGTCCGCGTGCTCGCCGTGGCCCAACTGACCGAGCACGACTACGACGTCGAGTTGGGCACGGACTATCCGGCAGGCTCCGCAACACCCGGACCCGAAGCGCTCGCCCGGAGTTTCGTCGAGTGGTGGGACGGCGATCACGGCCGGGCCGGTACCGCCAGGAACGTGCTGGTCCTCGGGGCGGACGGAGCGAGGCTGACCGCGCAGCGCATCTGAGGGGCCGTGGTGGTCGGCGGACACGGCACCGCCGCGATCGGCCTCAGAGCGTCGGGCCGCGCCCGGACGAGCCGTGGGAGGGGCCCTGGCGGGTCGTGCGTCCGCCCGTGCGATCGGGGTCGCGCCACATCGGCCAGAAGGTCGGCCCGCCGTCCGGGAGCCGGATCTCCGCGGTGACGCGGAAGCCCAGCTTCTCGTAGAAGGGAAGGTTCGTGACGTTGCTGGACTCCAGGTAGGCGGGCTGCCCGAGCCGGTCGCAGGCGGCCAGCTGCTGGGCGAGCAGCGCCGACCCGATCCCCATCCCCTGCAGTCCCCGCTCCGTCCCCACGGACGGCAGGTACCAGTGCGGCAGCTGCGGATGGGCCTCGTACATGGTGTGCTGGACCTCCCCGGCCCGCCGCATCCCCCGCAGGCCGAAGATGGCCGCGTAGCGAGGGAGCGCCGCCGACTCCCGTACCAGGGAGGGCTTCCAGCGCCCGGGCCCCGACCAGAGCGCGGCCGCGAGCAGTCGGCCCTCGCCCGTAGCGGCGACCCGGACGGCACCGGCGCGGGGCCGCTGCTGCCGCTGTGCCAGCCGGAAGTAACGGGCGATCCCGCGTTCCCGGTCGGCGGCGGGAATCAGCCACGCCATGACCGGGTCGTCGGCGAAGGCCCGGGCCAGGAGCGCGGCGACCGCCCCCGACTCGGCCGGGCGGGCGAACCGGATTCCGTACCCGGCCAACGGCGGTGCTGGACGCGTGCTCATGGGGCCACGGTAGGCAGCCGGGGCGGGCCGGTCCGCCCCCGCGGCGCGGGACACGCCGTACGGGCCACCCGCCCGACCCGACCGGGGCCCGCCCGGCAGTACGGTCGGGCACGGCGCCCGCGCGGGGTCAGGAGGTGCGCTTCAGGGTCCAGGTGTTGGCGTTGAAGCTGGGGACGGCGGAGTAGCGACAGCCGCTCGAGTAGTAGGTGTTGGTGATGGTCCAGCCGGCGGGCGGCCACGTGGACGCACAGGCGTTGACCTGGGTGCCGACCGGATAGCCTCTGAGGTCCTTGATCTGCTTGGTGTTGGGCGTGAAACCGGAGCCACAGCCGCCGCTGTTCCACCACTGGGCGTCCACCCAGCCGTCCGGGGTGAGCGTGCTGGAGCACATGGTGAGCGTGTCGCCGGGGGCCGCCGAGGCGGGGCTCACGGCGATGGCGAGCGCGGTGACGGCCATGGTGGCCAGAGCGGCGGCGTGACGTATGCGGATCACGGGACGTTCCTTCCTGGGCGCGCCGGGATCACTGCCGTCCATCGGCAGGTGTACCGGGCACCGGGTCATTGCTATCCGACCGGCCCAGACTCCAGAAAGTCACCTTTTGGGCATAACTCGGCGACGCTTTAGAGCCTCCCCGGCACTCGGCTGCGAAGCCCTTCAGTGCCATGCCTCCCTGCCGTCGGTGGCCGAACGGTCCTGGACCGGCTCCCACTTGCCGACGCTGCGTCAGCCCCGCGCACCGCAGAGTTCCGGCCGCCGTCCGTGGTCGCGGGGACGGCACCCGGATCCCATTCCGTTCGGGCCGGTTGGACGCGTGATCTGGGCCGGAACCCGCCCTGGTAAGTAGGATCAAGGAATGTCTGACACGACCGAAACTACGCCCGGCTGGCTGAGCAGCGACGAGCTGGAAATGGCCCGCGCCCAGATGCCGATCCTTTACGTCGAGGCCGTCCCCGTACGCGTGGACGACACCGGCGAAGTCACCACCATCGGACTGCTCCTGCGGATCGGCACGGACGGGGCGATCAGCCGGACACTGGTGTCCGGCCGTGTCATGCACCACGAGCGGATCCGCGACGCGCTGCTCCGCCACCTGGAAAAGGACCTGGGCCCCGTGGCGCTCCCCCGTATCCCCGCTTCCCTCCAACCCTTCACGGTGGCCGAGTACTTCCCCACGGCGGGCATCACGCCCTACCACGATCCTCGCCAGCACGCGGTGTCGCTCGCCTACATCGTGCCGGTCACGGGTGACTGCCGCCCGCGTCAGGATGCCCTGGACCTGGTCTGGTTCAGCCCGCAGGAAGCCCTCTCGGCCGCCGTTCAGGGCGAGATGCCGGGTGGTCACGCGGCACTGCTGAAGCAGGCGCTCGCGCATGTGGGGTACACGTACTGAAGTCGCCGCGCACTCCGCGCGACGCTCCGCACCGGGCTCCGGTCGCTGTCGGCATCCGTGGCGGCGCGACCGGACCCGGTCCCGCACTCCCCCGGTTACGAGGTCTGCGCCGGGGCGAGCTTCGTGAGGACCAGCAGCGTGTCGACGAGGTCCTCGGCGGGGGCGCCGGTCGCCAGGCGGCGCAGTTGCTGTCCGAAGACCAGGGCCACGGCCGCGGCCGCCAGGCGTTCGGGGTCCGTGACGCCGAGCTGGGTCAGGATCCGGGTGGCCAGCAGGTCGTAGGCGGCGAAGCACTCGGTGGCGGCGGCGCGCAGCCGTTCGTCCCGGCCGGCCTGGACGTACAGCTCGAACGGCGCGATGTGGCGGCTGTCGAAGGCGTTGCCGCCCGCCACCTGCGCGACGACCTCGGCCGCCTGCCCGATGTCGAACTGCTCGTCGGTGCATTCGTCGGCGAGCGCCGTGAAGTGCCGTGTCTCCTCGGCCACGAAGTGCAGCAGGCTCTCGCGCAGCAGCTCGTGCTGGGTCGCGAAGTGGTAGGTGACGGAGCCGAGGGAGACTCCGGCCTCCTTGGCGATCCGCCGGTTGGTGACAGCGGCGATGCCGTCCTGCCCGATGATCCGCAGTACGGCGTCGATGATGCTCTGGCGGGTGTCGGAGGCATGGGACATGGCGTAATTCTGCCCCATCGGCCGGCTCGGCCGGCCGGGCGGCGCCGGGGAGTTGGGGACGACGAGGTGTGGACAGGGAGCGGCGCCGTCCATACTGTTCGTTCGAACGAACAGTTGAGGATCTCGCCAGCCGCACGGGAGTGCTCGTGGACATATCCGGATCGAACGTTCTGCTCACCGGCGCCACCGGAGGCATCGGCGCCGCCCTGGCCGCGCGCCTGACCGCGCAGGGGGCCCGTCTCACGGTCACCGGGCGGCGGGAGGAAGCCCTCAAGGCCACCGCCGACGCCTGCGGCGCCCGCACCGTGGTCGCCGATCTGGCCGTGCGGTCCGATGTCGTCCACCTCGCCGAGAGCTGCGCGCAGACGGACATCCTCGTGGCGAACGCCGCCCTGCCCGCCAGCGGAGACCTCCTGGAGTACGCCGAGGACCAGCTCGACCGCGCCCTCGACGTCAACCTCCGCGCGCCCGTCGTGCTCTCCCGGCTGCTCGCGGAGCACATGGTGGGCCGCGGGCGCGGCCACATCGTGCTGGTCGGCTCCATTTCCGGCAAGGCGGCCACCAAGTCGACCTCCCTGTACAACGCGACGAAGTTCGGTCTGCGCGGCTTCGCGCTCGCCCTGCGCCAGGAGCTCAGGGGTACGGGAGTGGGGGTGTCCCTGGTCCAGCCCGGCTTCGTCCGCGACGCCGGGATGTTCGCGGCCACCGGTGCCACCACGCCGAACGGCATCAGGACCGTCACCCCCGGCCAGGTCGCCGACGGGGTCGTACGAGCCGTCCGCCGCGACCGGTGCGAGGTCAACGTGGCGCCGCTGGAGCTGCGGCTGCTGAGCGCCGTCGCCGGGCAGTTCCCCGGGTTCGCCGAGCGAGTCCAGGCCCGTATGGACCTCGACGGGTCCGTGCGACAGATCGTCGAGTCCCAGCGCGCACGCCGCTAGGCCGTCTCTTTCGGATCTTGCCGGGCCCGCGGGACGCCCCGGGCCCCCTCGGAGGGCCTGGGGCGTCGTCGTCACCCGTGGTGCAGCAGGCTCGTCACCAGCTCGCGCGGCAGCCCGTGGGTGTCGTGGAGGTAGTGGAAGTCCTCCTCGGTCAGCGGGCCCCGGAACCGGGGGCGGGCGAGCACCTGCCGTCCTCGGTCCAGGAGCCGGCGGAACCGGCGCTCCTCCTCGCGCAGGATCCGGTGTACGTCGCCCGGGTCCAGGTCCTGCCGGAAGTGGTCCAGGGTGTGCCGGACCAGTTCGTCCGGCAGGTCCTCGACGCCCCGCGAGGCGTCCTCCCGCCACAGGACGGTGAGCATCCGTCGCACCAGGCGTCGCAGCACGTAGCCCTGCCCGGTGTTGGCCGGGCGCACACCGTCGCCGAGTACCACGACGGCCGAGCGCAGGTGGTCGCAGACCACGCGCAGCGACCGTTCGTCCAGGGACCACAGGGCCGGTACGAGGCTGCGCCAGGGGTCGAAGACGTCGCACTCGAACACGGAGGGCTTGCCCTGGAGCAGGGAGGCGAGCCGTTCCAGGCCCAGGCCGGTGTCCACGTTGCGCTGGGGAAGGGGAACCAGCGAACCGTCCTCGAGCCGGCGGTGGGTCATCGTCACGTGGTTCCACACCTCCACCCAGCGGTCGTCGCGGGTGGGCGTCGACTCGGGCGGGCCGTCGCCGTTCCACAGGAAGATCTCCGAGTCGGGCCCGCACGGTCCGACGGGCCCGTTGGACCACCAGTTGTCCTCCACGGTGAGTTCGACGGGGACTCCGAGCTTCTGCCACAGCTCCTGGGAAGCGGTGTCCGGTCCGGTCCGGTTGTCGCCGGCGTGGACGGTGGCGTACAGCCGTCCGGGATCCACTCCCAGTCCCTCGGTGAGGAGCCCGTATCCCCATTCGAGACTGAGCGGGCCGTCGTAGTCGCCCAGCGACCAGGTGCCGAGCATCTCGAAGACCGTCAGGTGGGTGGCGTCGCCGACCTCCTCCAGATCCGTGGTGCGCAGACAGCGCTGGACGTTGACCAGGCGTTTGCCCAGCGGGTGTGGGCGGCCCTCCAGGTACGGAGTGAGCGGGTGCATGCCGGAGGTGGTGAAGAGAACGGGGTCGCCGGGCGGTGGCAGCAGCGTCGAGCCGACGATACGGCGGTGCCCGCGCTCCTCGAAGTATTCGACGAACGTGCTGGTCAGCTGCTCGGTGTTCATGGTGGTGACTCCTTCGCGTCGAGCGGGAGGGGCACCGGAGAACGGACCGCGAAGTCTCCGACCGGGGGCGAGGGCGCCACGGCATGACCGACGGACCGTTGTCCGGTCGCCGGGGAGAGGGGAAGGTCAGGCGGCGGCAACCGGCGAGCTGGTCGCTCGCGCGGTCGCGGTGGTGCTGGGGCCGGTGACGTTCATGCGGCCAACCATAGTGCGGGGCTGCCGCCGGTGTTCAGGAATTTCGCGCCGTGGTTTCCCGCACCGCCCACGCCAGGTACTCCTGCGAGGTTCCGGCGGTCGGGAGCACGATCCACTGCGGCACCTCGTACGGGTGCCGCTCGTGCACCCACGCCCGCAGCTCGTCGACCCTCTCCGTGGTCGTCTTGAAGGAGAGCCGGTACTCCCGCTCGTGCTGCACGGCGTCCTTCCACCAGTAGAAGGAAGTCATCCGCGCGTCGACGTGCACCCCGGCCGCGAGCCGGGCCTCCACCGCGGCCCGCGCGATCTCGTACGCCTTCGTCTCGTCGTCCACGGTCGTCTGCGCGATCACGATGCTCGCCACGTCGGGGTCCTCCTGGGTCGGGTTCCGCCACCCTACGGTCGGCGCCGGCCCTTCCTAGTGCTGGGGCAGGTGGGTCCTGGCATCCTCGTACGTCCCCTCGCCGGGTGCTGCGGCCACGGCGTAGAAGAGGTTCAGCACACCGGTGCGGAAGGTCTCGGCGGACACCAGCTCCAGCGGGATCGACGGCGCGTTCTCCTCGAACAGGCGCATGCCGTCGCGCACGGCGATCGGGTGCAGCAGGAGGTTGAGTTCGTCCAGGAGCCCGGCCGCCAGCAGCTGACGGACGACGGACACCGAGCCGCTGATCCAGACGGGTGTGTCCGCGCCCGGCTCGTTCTTCAGCGCCGCGACCGCTGTCGCGAGGTCGCCGACGAGCAGTTCGGAGTTCCGCCAGGTGAAGTCGTACGGGGCGTGGGACACCACGATCTTGCGGGCGTCGCCGAGCACCTCGGCGAACGGGGCGTCCTCCCCGCCGGCCGCTTCGCGGTCCGGCCAGGCGCCCGCGAAGCTGTCGTACGTCCGGCGTCCGAGCAGCAGCGTGTCGGCCCGGCCGAGGGTCGCGTCGACGGCCGCGCCCATCTCCTCGTTGAAGTAGGGGAAATGCCACTGATCGGGAGCCTCGACAACACCGTCGAGCGAGATGAACAGCTGCGCCTTGATCTTCCTCATACCGGTCTCCGGGGGGCTGATGGTCGGGCCGTCCGCGTACGCCCCCATCCAAGGGCACGCGGCGGCCGGGCGCCGCACGACGCCCCGGCGGCCCGGTGCGGGCCGTGGGAACTGTGGGGACGGCGGGGACGGTGGGGACGGTGGGGACGGCACGTAGGCTCCCGATCATGGACATGGGTGAGCGCTGGGCGATGTACGACGGGCTGCGGGGCCGGGTCCCGCGATGGCATCCGGTCGGGGTGGTCGTCGAGGCCGACGGACCGGTCGTGCGCCGCCACTACGGGACGCACGGCACGGCCGAACACACCCCGCTCGCGGCGGGGACGGACCCCTCCGCACTGGTGCGCCGTCAGCAGGAGGCCTTCGCGGAGCGCTGTGAGCCGGTGGAGTGGAAGGTGTACGCGCACGACTCGCCGGACCTCGGCCCCGCGCTGACGGCAGCGGGGTTCACCCCGGGCTGGGAGCGCTCCGTACTGCTCGCCGCGCCACTGCCCGGCGAGCGGCCCACCGCCACGGGGGAGCCCCGGGTGGGAGTGCACGACCTGTACCGGGTGCGGGACCAGGCCGGGCGGACCCTGGAGATCGCCGTGGCCTCCCCCGGCCCCCACGCGACGCCCTACGCCGAGATGATCGCCGACGGCTCCTCGGACGAGGGCGACGTCCTCATCGAGGTCCTGCTGGAGGACGGCGTCGTCGTCGCAGTCGCCTGGGCCCACGCCGACGAGGGACCCTTCACCCTCGTCGGCGGGCTGACCGACGACGAGGCGGACTTCGTCAAGGCATGTACCGACCACTGGCGCTTGCAGAACCTGCTCGGGCAGCCCCTCCTCGCCGAGG
Source organism: Streptomyces sp. NC-S4 (assembly GCF_054353315.1). NCBI lineage: Bacteria > Bacillati > Actinomycetota > Actinomycetes > Kitasatosporales > Streptomycetaceae > Streptomyces > Streptomyces sp. NC-S4. The sequence goes on from NZ_CM135937.1 coordinate 865,897, forward strand.
CAGAAGGTCCCCTGCGCGAAAGCCTGCTGGAGGCCGGCTTCACGGAAGTCACCACCGTTCGCTCCTACCACTGGCGCCCACCGGGCACCCCCGAGCACACCCGCCCCGCTCAGTTCCTCGACGGGCTCCACGACGACGGTCCGCTGTGGGACCGCTTCTACGCGGACTTCGACTTCAAGCCGAGCACCACCTACCGGCCCGCGATCACCGAACCCGTTCCCTCCGCCGTCTGGCACCTGCACGCCCACCACCGGCCGGTCCAGGACGTCCTCGAACGCATCGACGCGATCGTCCGGCGCGGGCTGCTCACCGCCACCGAGCCCGGGGAGTCGGTGTACTGGCTCGACTGGCAGCACGACGGCTACCGCTACGACCCCCGGCGCACCGACGCCCCGGGACGGCCGCCCCGCCCCGGGCTGGGCACCTACCCCAACGGCGACTACTACCTCCACCTCACCGACGACCTGCGCCTGGGCACCTTCGGCCACCCCTGGGAACAGACGCTGACCGTCTGGGGACCCGACCTGCTGGCCGCCGTCGAACCGGAACTGACCGAGCTCCTCGGGGAACCGGTCCGGCGCCGCACCTGACCGCACGGCACCTGTCGCACGACGGCGTTGTAGGGCGGTGACAGACCGGCGGTACAAGGTGTCCGCCGGGGCGACCCCTCCCGTCGTTCCACCGACCCGTGTACCGCCCCGCAAGGAGCCGCCTTCGTGAACGCTGACTCCGTGCTGCCCCGACGGCGCGCGCCCGGTCCCGGGGCGCCCCGCGCGAACGTACCGCCCCCGGGGCGGCGTGGACGCCGACGCCTCGCCCGGCAGGGCGCGGCAGCGGCCTTCCACGGCGTGGGCGCGGTCACCGCCGCGCTGCTCGTGCTCGCGGCCATCGGGACGGTGATCGGCGAGCCGGTGCTCATACCGTCCCTTGCCGCCAGTGCCGGAGTCCTGCACAGCACCCCCACCCTGCCCGTGGCCCAGCCCCGGAGCGTCGTCGTCGCGCACCTGCTGGGTGCCGGCGCCGGGTACGCGGTCCTGGTGCCGGTGGGGAGCACCCCCTGGAGTGCGGCGCTGGCCGGGGGGTTGACGTTCGCCGCCACCACGCTCGCCCGGACCCCGCACTCGCCCGCCTGCGCCACCGCAGTGGTCGTCGTGCTGCAGGCCCCGGCGCCCGCACGGTTCGTCCCCCTGCTGTTCGGCGCCACCGTGGTCCTCGTCCTCGCCGGTTGCGCCGCCTCCCGCGTACGCCGGGGAGCGGCCCGCTACCCCGTCCGCTGGTGGTAGCCGCAGCACACCCGGCGATGAGCGTTCACTTCCATCCCATCGCAACGAACGACGTGCCGCACGTTGCATTGCCTGCGCGGTCGCCGTCCCGTACCGCTCGGTGCTGGTCACGGTCACCACCGCCGCCCCCGACCGCAGGGGCTGCGGACCGGCGCGCGGGGCCGTCAGGGAGCAGCGACGTACACGACCTGGCTCACGGCGTTCTCGAACTGCGGCGCGCCGGTGTAGGCCGCACGCCAGTAACCCGCCCCCGCCTGAGGGGCGGTGGTGGAGAAGGCGAAGCCCTCACCGTTCCACCTGGCGTCCGGCACGGTGGCAACGGTGGTCCAGCCGCCCTTGCCGGTGGCGGAGTACTGGATGTTCACCGGGATCGTGCCCGGCGTCGAGTTGCCTTCGAACTCCATGCTGCCGCCGACCTCCACGGTCGCGGCATCGGAGCGGGTCGCGGTGAGGGACCGGAACGCGGCGGGCTGCACGACCATGATGTCGACGCTCGCCTGGGCGTCGGCCAGGAACAGGTCGTCGCTGCGCCAGCCGACCGCGATCGAGGAGTTGCCCCAGAGCGGCTGGGTCGCCGGGAAGAGCGCGTTGCCGCCGGCGTCCGTGGTGCGCTGGACGAAGTCGCCGAAGGAGTTGGAGCCCATCGTCTTGCCGGCCAGCGGCTGCCAGCCGGTGGGCGAGTTCCAGAGCAGGGTGGCGCTGGTCGAGTTCACCGTGCCCTTGAACGGGACCTTCCGCTCGCTCGGGGTCTCGACGATCTTGGTGGCGGTCTTCTTCACCGTGATCGGGAAGGTCTTCGAGGAGGACTGGTTGTAGAAGACGTGGTTCGGGTCGTACTGGAAGGCCGCCTCGATGCGGTTCTGGTACTGGTCGGTGACCGGGAGCGTGGCGGAGAAGCTGCCGTCCGCCGCGGTCGTCACCTCCGCGTACTCCATGTACGAACTGACCGCCACGGTCAGCCCGCCCATCGGGGTGATGGCGCCGGAGCCCGGCCACTGGCCCATCAGGTGACCGCTGATGGTGACGCTTCGGTGCTGGTAGTCGACCGTGGTCCGGTCGACCTTCGTGTCCTTCATGTTGGTCTGCACGGCGTAGTAGAAATAGCCCACGCCGGCCGCGGAAAGCGTGTCGCCGCCCTCGTCGGAGGCCGACACGTCGATGCGGTAGCTGCCGAGGTCCGGCAACTGGATGCGCCCGCGGTTCTTCCACGTACCGTTCTCGGCGGTGCCGGAGGCCAGTTCGAAGTTCCCCACCGTGGCCACGGTCTGCTGGGTTTCCATCGAGTACAGGCTGACCTTGACGTTCTTGACGGCGCTCGGCGCGGTCAAGGACAGGACGATCTTGCCGTTGTTGGTCCAGTCGTTGTGAGCTTCCTGGACCGTGATGCCGGTGAATCCGCTGTCCGCGTGCGCGGCCGTGGTGCCGCCCAGTACGAGACTCCCGGCGGCCAGCGCTGCGGCACAGGCCAGCAGGGCACGACGAGTTGCCATTGTTCCCCCCTTGTACACCGCTGTGTCGCCGACCGGCGATCAGCAGACGGACGCTACCAGTGCCCCCGCCCCGCCCTCCAACGGAATACGCGGGACGTGGCCGGGTCCGGTCAGGCGTCGCCCCGGCGTCGTCCTCACCCGCCACGAGTACGCCGCGGAGCCGACGGCGAGCACGAACAGCGGCGCCCGGAGGACGGCCCACCACGGCCGCCGCACGCCCCCCATTCCTGCGGATCTTAGGCCGGTTTCCACCCATTGGCCGGACATATGGTCGCCCCAACAGGCGCAACCCATAACGCCGTTCACGCGTCTTGCAGGCCGGACGGCCTGCCTGCGCGCCCTCTCCCGTTCACGGGAGGGGGCGCGCAGGCGGCGTCCCGGCCGGAACCCCTTCGGCCAGGACCAGGGCACGGGCTCCGCCGACCCCCGCCCCTGTTCCTTCCACGCGTTGCGCAGTTCGAGAGGTCTTCACCATGACCGTGGTCGATAGCGGTTTCAGCGTCCTGTCCGAGGACTTCGCCGCCGCCCCCCACCGCTACTTCGCACAGCTGCGGGAGCAGGCTCCGGTGCACTACGAACCGGCGATCGACAGCTACTTCCTCTCCCGCTACGAGGACGTGAAGCGGGTGCTGACCGACCATGAGGCGTTCAGCACCGAGACGCTGCAGGTGCGCGCCGAGCCGGTGATGCGCGGGCCGGTCCTCGCCCAGATGACCGGGGCCGAGCACACCGCCAAACGAAGAATCGTGGTCCGTGCCTTCACCGGACCGGCCCTTCAGGACCAGATGCGCGTCATCCGCGCCACCGCCGCCGAACTCATGGCCCCCTTCCTCCCCCTGGGCCGGATGGACCTGGTCAACGACTTCGGCAAACCCTTCGCCATCCATGTGACGCTCGAGGTCCTGGGCCTGGACCGGAGGGACTGGCCGCAGGTGGCCGCCTGGCACGGCGGGGTGGCCGAGTTCATCACCGCCCTGACCCTCACCCCCGAACGCCGCCGCCACTGCATCGACTGCGCCGAGCAGTTGGAGGCGTACCTCCTCCCCGTGATCGAACAGCGGCGCCGCGATCCCGGCGACGACCTGATATCCAAGCTCTGCACCGCCGAGTTCGACGGCATCGCCATGAACGACCGCGACGTCACCGCCCTGATCATCAACGTCCTCGCCGCAGCCACCGAGCCCGCGGACAAAACCCTGGCGCTGCTCTTCAAGCACCTGATCGACCACCCCGAGCAGCTGGCACAGGTGCGCCGGGACCCCGGCCTGCTGGCCGCCGCGATCGCCGAGACCCTGCGCTACACTCCGCCGGTCCAGCTCGTTCCCCGCCGGGCGGAGCAGGACACCGTGTTCGCCGGCACCACCGTCCCGGCGGGTGCCACCGTCTTCTGCATGATCGGCGCGGCCAACCGCGACCCGGACGCCTTCACCGCCCCGGACACCTTCGACATCCACCGCCCGGACCTGAGCACCGCCCGCTCCTTCACCGGGGCCGCCCAGCACCTGTCCTTCGGTGCCGGACTCCACCAGTGCGTCGGCACCGCCTTCGCGCGCGCCGAGATCGAGACCGTCGCCGCGATCCTCCTGCCCCTGCTCGACCGGGTCCGCCACAGCCCCGGCTCCCGGTACCAGGAGGCCGGCCTCTACACCCGGGGCCCGCTCGCGCTGTCCCTGGACTTCACCCCCGTCCACTGACGCGGCACCGGTCGTGACCGACGTACCCGACCGGCACACCCGACCGGCGTCCGCCCCTCCCCGTCCGAACACCCCCCACTCCCCTCAGGCGAAGACGACCATGACATCGACCGACATCACCCGAGCCATCGACGATCTGCTGTTCACCCCGGGGCTCGACCTCGCCGAAGCCATCGACCGGCATTTCACCCCCGACTACCGCCAGCGCACCAACGGCGTGTGGAGCGACCGGGCCTCCTTCACCCAGCACATGACGCGCCTGCGCTCCCTGATCCGCAGCGGGCACATCGAGGTCCACGACGAACTCCGCGACGGACCGCGCTACGCCGACCGGCACACCGTCACCCTCGTCCACCACGACGGCCACACGTCCCGCACCGAGGTCTACCTCTTCGCCGAACTGGCCCCCGACGGCCGCTTCCGGCGCGTCGAGGAGACCACCCTCCTGGTCGCCGGCGACCCCGACGACCGGAACATCGGTCTCGTCAGGTGAACCCCGATCACATTCCGCTGCCGGAACCAAGACAGGGAGCCGCCATGGTGTCCGTGGGAGAAAGACTCAGCAGAGCGCGCGTACGGGCCTTCGTCGGCCGGGACGAGGAACTCGGCCGCTTCGGCGAGGCGTTGGCGGGCGATCCGCACGCGCCGTTCGCGTTCTACGTGTACGGGCCGGGCGGGATCGGAAAGTCGACGCTGCTGCGGCGACTGGCGGATCACGCCCGGGCGGCCGGACGGCTGCTCGTCGAGCTCGACGGCCGGTTCGTCAGCCGGGACCCGGCCGATTTCGAGCGCGCCGCCGGACCGTTCCTGGACGTTCCGGGCACGGTCCTGTTCGTGGACTCCTTCGAGCACTGCCAGTGGCTCGAGAGCTGGCTGTGGCACCACTTCCTGCCCCGCGCCGCGGACGACACCCTGGTCGTCCTGGGCGGCCGGCGCGCCCCGCAGCCGCAGTGGGCCGCCGACCCCGCCTGGTCCCGGCTCCTGCACGTGAGCGAGCTGGAGCCGTTCTCCGCGGAGCAGGCCCGGAGCCTGCTGGTGGCGGCGCAGATCCGGCCCGAACTGCGCGACCGCGTGCTGCGCTTCGCCGGGGGCAACCCGCTGGCGCTGTCGCTGGCGGCCGCGGCCGGGTCGGAGGGCTGCGGCCGGGAGGAGATCTGGGCCCCGACCGCGGACGTGTTGCGCACCCTGCTGGCGGGGCTGATCGGGGAGGTGCCCACCGCGGCCCACCGCCGCGCCCTGGAGGTGGCGGCCCAGGCCCACTCGACCTCCGAGGAACTGCTGGCCGCGGTCCTGCCCGCGGAGGACGTCCATCCGCTCTTCTCCTGGCTGCGGGACCTGCCCTTCATGGAGTCCACCCTGCGGGGGGTGTACCCGCACGACGCGGCGCGCGAGACGCTGGCCGCCGACCTGCGCTGGCGGGCGCCCAACGCCTTCGAGGCGATGCGCCAGCGGCTGGCGGACGAGTACCTGCGCGTCCTGCGCGAGGCGCCCGAGGAACGGGTGTGGACCGTCACCGACGATCTCTTCTACCTGTTCCGGGAGGGCGCGACGCTGGCCCGGCTGCGCTCCTGGTCCCGCGAGGACGAGGTCCACGACCGTCCGCTGCACCCGGACGACATCGATGTCATCCTGCGCATGGCCACCGAGACGGAAGGGGCCGCCTCCGCGGACCTGGTCCGCTACTGGGCGCAGCGCCAGCCAGAGGCGTTCAGCGTCTACCGGCTCGTGAGCACGGGCCGGATCGTGGCGTTCACGGCGCGGCTGGTCCTGCCGTCCCCTCCCGACGCCCAGGACCTGGCCACCGATCCCGTCGTGGCCGCCGCCTGGCGGTACACCGAGGCCACCGCGCCGGTGAGCCCCGGTGAGCACATCGGCGTCAGCCGCTTCTCCATCTACCCCGAGCAGTACCAGGTGCCCTCGCGCGTCATCGACCTGAGCAGTTCCCGGGCCCAGGCGGAGGCGGCCAGGGCCCGCGGGCGCGCCTACGGTTTCGCCGTCTTCCGGGACGCCGAGAACTGGGCCGAGCGCGTCAAGGGCACCCTGGTGGACACGGGCGCGCGGCCGCGGGTCGGTGAGTACACGTACGGGCTGTTCGGCGTCGACTGGCGCCGGCTGCCGGTGGAGTCGTGGCTCATGCACTTCATATCGGCCACGGAGGTGCCCGCCGCCCCGGCCGGTCCGTCGCCCGTCTCGCGCACCGCGTTCGACCAGGCCGTACGCGAGGCGCTGGCGCACTGGCGTGATGCGGACGCGTTCGCCGCCTGCGCCTTGATGCGGACCCGGCTCGCGGCCGACCTGGGCGATCCTGTCGGGGAGTTGCGCGCCCTGCTGCGCCGGGCCGTCGACGACCTCGGACTCGACCCGCGCGGGGTGCGTGCCCGCGAGGCCCTGACGGCGGGCTACTTCTCCGGTGCGCCCACCCAGGAAGCCGCCGCCCGGCGCCTGGGGCTTCCGTACGGCACCTACCGCCGCCATCTGCGCCAGGGCCTGGACCTGCTCTGTGAGGCCTTGTGGCGGAAGGAGTTGCACGACCCGCGCCGGTGACGGCGGACGCGCGCCCACGGCTGGGCCGGGTGGACAGGTGCGGACAGGAGTGGACAGTGGCCACTCCTGTCGGGCCTGGATAGTGGACAGCGTCCGCGCCGAGTCTGTGCGACATGAACGTTGCACTCACGCAGACGGGCCGGGCAGCGGGCCGGGCCCCCGGGGCGGGAGCGGTGCTCGCCGCGCTCGCCGCGGCCCAGTTCACCGTCATGCTGGCCACCTCGATCGTCAATGTGGCGCTGCCGCAGATCCGTGCGGGGGCCGGCCTCTCCGACGGTGGGACCACCTGGGTGGTCAACGCCTACGGTCTGGCGTTCGGGGCGCTGCTCCTGGCGGGCGGACGGGTCGCCGACCTGCTCGGCCGCCGCCGGGTGCTGATCGCCGGGCTCGCCCTGTTCGCCTCGGCTTCGCTGGCGGCGGGGCTGGCCACCTCCGCCGGCGTGCTGATCACGGCCCGGGCGGTGCAGGGCGTAGGCGCCGCCGCGATCGCACCGGCCGCGCTCGCGCTGGTGATGGACCGGTTCCCGCCCGGCCCCGGGCGCGGCAGGGCGCTGGGCGTGTGGGGAGCGGTCTCGGGCGCGGGGGCGGCGGGCGGCGTGCTGCTGGGCGGTGTGCTCACCCAGGCGTGGGGCTGGCCCTGGATCTTCCACTCGGTGGCGCTCGGGGCGGGGTCGGTACTGGCCGCCGTGGTGGCGCTCGTACCACGGGACGCCTCGGCAAAGGCCGGCGGACACGACGAGCGGCGGCGCGGGCGGTTCGATCTGCTGGGCACCGTCACCGTCACCCTCGCCCTGACCTGCCTGGTGTGGGGGCTGACCACCGCACGCGGCGCCGGCTGGTCCGGCGCCCGGGTGCTGGGTTCCCTCGGCGCCGCCGCGGTACTGCTCGCGGCCTTCTGCGTGATCGAGCGGCGCCGGCCGGACGCGCTCGTACCGCCCAGGCTGTTCACGACCGGCCGGGTCGCCGCGGGCAATGTGCTGATGGCGCTGCTGGGGTCCGTGTGGATCGCCCTGTTCTTCTTCCTGCCGCTCTACCAGCAACAGGTCCTCGGCATGAGCCCGCTGGCCACCGGAGTGGGCCAACTCCCCCTCGCCGTCGCGCATATGATCGGCTCCGCTCTCGCCCCGCGTGTCGCCCGGGTCATCGGTGCCACCGCGACCGTCACCGCCGCCCTGCTGACCGAGGCGGCCGGGTTGCTGTGGCTGTCGTGGATGCGGGCGGACGGCACCTACCTCGTCGACGTCCTCGGGCCGAGCGTCCTGGTCGGACTCGGCCTGAGCGTCGCCTTCGTCCAGCTCACCGCGCTCGCTGTGGACGGCGTACCCCGGCAGGACGCGGGACTCGCCGGCGGGCTGGTGAACACCACCCGGCAGGTCGGCGGCGCCATCGGGCTCGCCGCCCTGGCCACACTGGCCGGCTCCGTCACCGCCCACGCCCCCACCGGCCGGCCACCACTGGAAGCCCTCACCGCCGGATACCGGGCCGCCTTCACCGTCTCCGCCACGATCCTGGCCGCCACCGCACTCCTGGCGCTGTTCCTCACCCGCCGCACCGGGGCGCGTACCGCGACCGCCACCACCGCCCGACCGGCCACCGGCCCGGGAGCCCCGCCGCTCTCCGCCGTCCGGCCGGACCGGTAGCCCGACCACAACCGCTTCACCGACACCGACACCGACACATCTCATCCAGACAGGAAGTACAGTCATGGTCACCATCGACGAGACCGCTCCCGTGATCGTCCGCCTGAACACCTTGATCGACGCCCCGCTCGCGACCGTGTGGGAGCTGCACACCGACGTCGCGGCCTGGCCCTCGTGGAACACGGACATCGAGCGGACGGAGGTCGACGGACCGCTGCTGCCCGGCCGGTCCTTCAGGTGGCTCACCCACGGGCTGGACATCACCTCCACGGTGCGGGAAGTGGACCCCGGGAAGCGGATCGTCTGGGGCGGGACCGTGCAGGGCATCACCGGCATCCACGTGTGGGCCTTCGAACAGTCCGAGGCCGGCGTCGTCGTGCGCACGGAGGAGTCCTGGAGCGGCGCCCCGGTCGACGCAGAGACCGAAGCACTCGGCAAGGCCCTCCACGACTCCCTGGTGGGCTGGCTCTCCCACCTCAAGAACCGTGCCGAGCGGGCCGCCTGACCGAGCAGCACATCCGCCTCTCCACATCTCCTCCCATCCACTTGTCCACGAAAGGCATTCCCGCCATGACTACCACCCCGCCGTACCTGACCGGCCACTACACCCCCGTCGCCGAGGAGGTCTCCGCCGCCGAGCTCACCGTCGAGGGCACGCTGCCGCCCGAACTGACGGGCCGGATGCTGCGCAACGGGCACAACCCGAAGCCCGGTGTCACCCCCACCCACTGGTTCAAGGGCAGCGGCATGGTCCACGGCATCCGGCTGCGTGACGGGCGCGCCGAGTGGTACCGCAACCGCTGGGTCCACACCCCCGCCCTCGACGGCGCCCCCTACATGACCGAACACGGCCCCGACCTGACCGCCAGCGTCGCCGGTACCCACATCATCGAGCACGCCGGCCGCCTCCTGGCCCTGTGCGAGGCCAACCTCCCCTTCGAGCTCACCCCGGACCTCGACACCGTCGGCGCCTACGACTTCGACGGCAAACTGCGCACCGCCATGACCGCGCACCCCAAGGAGGACCCCGTGACCGGGGAACTCCACTTCTTCGCCTCCTCGCCCTTCCCGCCGTTCCTGACCTACTACGTCTCCGACACCAAGGGCGCCATCACCCACAGCGCCGAGGTCCCCGGAGCGACCGCCTCGCTCAAGCACGACTTCGCCATCACCCGGCGCCACGTCGTCTTCATCGAGGGCAACGTCACCTTCGACCACACCGAGACCTCCGGCATCCCCTACAGCTGGAACGACCACCAGCCCTCCCGGATCGGCGTCATGCCCCGCGGCGAGGACGGCGCCCGCCACATCCGCTGGTTCTCCATCGAGCCCGGCAACATGCTCCACGTCTCCAACGCCTACGAGGACGGCCAGGGCCGCATCGTGCTGGAAGGCCCCACCGTCGACCGCGAGGGATTCCGGCTCTCCTGGAACTGGTGGGTCGGCGCACCCGGACGCAGCAGCGAGCCCCTCGCCCGCTCCTACACCCGCCGCTGGGTCCTGGACCTGACCGCCGGGACCGTCGACGAACAGATCATCGACGACCTCCCCGTCGAGTTCCCCACCCTCAACGAGGACTACCTCGGCGCCGAGAACCGCTACCAGTACGCCATCTCCTTCCCCGACGAGAAGGGTTTCGGCGGCTACGGCATCGTCAAGTACGACCGCACCACCGGCGCCCGCCGCATCCACCAGGTCGGCGACGCCCGCCTGCCCAGCGAAGCGGTCTTCGTCCCCGCCGCCGGCACCAGCCGCGAGGACGACGGCTACCTCCTCACCGTCGTCTCCGACCTCAAGCAGAACGCCTCGCAGCTCCTCGTCCTGGACGCCGCCGGCCTCGATCGCATCGCCACCGTCCACCTCCCCCACCGCGTCCCCGCGGGCATCCACGGCTCATGGATCCCCGACACCGCCCTGGAGGGCGCCGCGGGCTGACCCCGGGCGGGGATGCGGTGCCGCTCCGCCGCGCCGCATCCCCACCGCCCGCCAAGAACGGCCCTTCCCCCGGGGCCGGTTGCCGGAGCCGCGAGACGTCGCGGCTCCGGCTTTCCGCCGTGTCAGCGCGCCGACGCGTAGCCGAGGAGGAAGAGCGCCTCGACGAGGGCCATGTTGCGGATCTCGCTCGGATCGACGCTCTCGTCGGGCGCGTGGATCAGGCAGCGGGGCTCCTCCACCCCCATGAGGATGATCTCCGCGTCCGGGCAGGTTCCGGCGAGCACGTTGCACAGGGGGATGGAGCCGCCCTGGCCGAGGAACTCCATCGGGCGCCCGTACGCCTGTTCCATGGCGCGTCCCATGGCCCGGTAGGCCGGCCCGTCGGTGGCCGGCCGGAACGGCGAGCCGGTGCCCTCCTTCTCCACCGATACGCGGGCGCCCCAGGGCGCGGCGGCGGTCAGGTGCGCGGTGAGGGCGGCCAGCGCGGCCTCGGAGGCCGTCCCCGGTGGCACCCGCAGGCTCACCCGGGCCCGTGCCTTCGCCGGTACGGCGGCGGCGGAGCCGACCACGGGCGGGCAGTCGATGCCGAGCACCGTGACGGCCGGCCGCGCCCAGAGCCGGTCCGCCACCGAGCCGGAGCCGGTGAGGCGTACCCCGTCCAGGACGGAGGCGTCGGCCCGGAACTGCTCCTCCTCGTACGGCACTCCGGTCCAGGTACCGGTGCAGTCCAGGCCGTCGACGCGGGTGCCTCCGTCGGCGTCGCGCAGGGTGGAGAGCATCTGGATCAGGGCCGCCAGGGCGTCGGGGGCGGGGCCGCCGAACATCCCCGAGTGCAGGTCGCCGCGGAGGGTGCTGACGGTGACGACGACGTTGGCGAGGCCGCGCAGCGCGGTGGTGGCGGTGGGCCGGCCGACGGCGGCGTTGCCGGTGTCGCAGATGAGGAGCGCGTCGGCGCAGATGTCGCCCGGGTGCGCGGTCACGTACTCCTCGAGCCCGCCGGTGCCCTGCTCCTCGGACCCTTCGGCGACGAACTTCAGCCCCACGGGCAGCGCGTCGCCCAGGGCCCGCAGCGCGGTGAGGTGCATGACGATGTTGCCCTTGCAGTCGGCGGTGCCGCGTCCGTACCAGCGTCCCTCGCGCTCGGTGAGCGTGAACGGCGGAGAGGTCCAGGCGGCTTCGCCGAGCGGGGGCTGCACGTCGTAGTGGCAGTACAGGAGCACGGTCGGGGAGCCCGCCGGGCCCGGCCGGTGGCCGAGGACGGCGTGGCTGCCGTCGGGGGTCTCTTCCAGGTGTACGTCGATCAGGCCGGCCCCGGTGAACGCGTCGGCCACCCACCGGGCGGCCCGCTCGCATTCCTCGGGAGGGAACTGCCGGGGGTCGGCCACCGAGCGGATGGCGACCAGTTCGGCCAGGTCGGACTTGGCGCGGGGCATCAGGTCATCGATGCGCCGGGCGAGGGCGTCGGCGTCCGGCGTGCCGGTGGTGGGGTCAGCCATCGCCGTCGCGCCTCACCGTCTGCTCGGTCTTCAGGTCCGCGATCTGCTCCTGGATGCGGTGCAGGGTGTCGGGGCAGTAGACCTTCAGCACGAGCGCCTCCGCCTGGACGGCACGGCGGTCGGCGATGACCGGGCGCTGGCCGGGTCCGGTGGCCCCGTTGGAGAGGTTGATCTTCCACAGGGCGGACTTGAGGGCGGAGGCGGGGTCCTCGCAGACGATGCCCCCGTCCTCGCCGAGCGCTCGGGCCAGGGTTTGGGGGTCGGGCCGGGTGAATCCGGCGGCGACCAGTTCGTCCGTGAGCTGGTTGGCCTTGTCCAGGGCCTGGTTGGTGGACCGTACGGCCTTGTACTGGATGAGCCCGATCACGACGAAGGCGACGAGCAGGACGATCGCGCCGATGTGGATCCACCGGTGCTGGGAGGCGAAGCGGGTGGGGCTCATGCCACGTCTCCCGTCGACTCGGCGGCCGCGGTGCGCCAGCTGGGCTTGCGCATCCGCAGGCACAGCCAGGGGATGACCACCCCGAGGAGCAGCAGGCCGCCGCCGACGATGGCGACGTAGGCCCAGACGCTGCCGCCGCCGAACTGCGAGGACGGCACGAAGCCGATGACCATGGCCGCGGCGGAGGCGAGGAAGCCGGTGACGCACACGAGGCCCAGGGCGGGGGCGCGGTAGCCGCGCGGGTGGTCCGGCTGGAGTTTGCGCAGCCGCACGGCCGCCACGAACATCAGCAGGTACATGATCAAATACACCTGGGTGGTGATCACCGAGAAGATCCAGTAGACGCTGGACACGTTGGGGATCAGCGCGTACATCAGCGCGATCACCGTGGTGACGATGCCCTGGGTGACGAGGATGTTCTGCTGGACGCCGTGGCTGTTGAGCTGTTGCAGGAACGGCGGCAGGTAGCCCTCTTGACGCGAGATCAGCAGCAGGCCCTTGGACGGGCCGGCCAGCCAGGTGAGCATCCCGCCCAGGGAGGCGGCCACCAGGGCCACCGCGGCGATCGGGGTCAGCCAGCCGATGTGGAAGTAGGAGAAGAACGCGTCGAAGGCCTGCATGACGCCCGCGGTCAGTGACAGCTGGTCGGCCGGGACCACCCAGCTGATGGCGAGGGCCGGCAGGATGAAGATCAGCAGCACCATCCCCATCGCGAGGAACATCGTCTTGGGGAACTCGCGCGGTGGGTCCTTCAGCGAGGAGACGTGGACCGCGTTCATCTCCATGCCCGAGTAGCTCAGGAAGTTGTTGACGATGAGCACCAGGCTGGCGAGGCCCGTCCAGACGGGAAAGATGTTCGAGGCGCCCATCGGGGCGGCGGACGGGTTGCCCTGGCCGAGGAACACGATGCCGAGGATCACCAGCAGGGAGCCCGGGATGAGCGTGCCGATGATCAGGCCCCAGGAGGCGAGCCCGGACAGCGCCTTCGTGCCCTGCGAGGACACCCAGACGCCCGTCCAGTAGAGGACGACGATCACGATGGCCGTGTAGACGCCGTTGGAGGCCAGGGCCGGATCGATGACGTACGCCAACGTGCTCGCGACGAACGCCAGCAGGCTGGGGTAGTAGAAGATCGTCATGGCGAACTGGCACCACACGGCGAGGAACCCGAGCGGCTTCGACAGTCCCTCGCTCACCCACCGGTAGACGCCGCCCGACCACCCCGACGCGAGCTCCGCCGATACCAGCGAGGTCGGCAGCAGGAACACGATCGCGGGTACGAGGTACAGGAACACGCAGGCCAGGCCGTACACGGCCATAGTGGGCGCCGCGCGGAGGCTGGCGACGGAGGCCGTCGTCATCATCGCGAGGGTCACCCACGTGAGGGTGGGGGTGCCGGTCCTGGCCGATGCGGCCTCGGTCGTCCTGCCCTGCGGGCGATCCTCCGGAAGGGGGGCATCCATGGCACTCAAGTGGGCCTCCGGGTCGACAGGGTCGATCCCGTCAAGGCTCACCCGTCTCCGCGCGGCGGGCGAGCCGGCTTCGGCCGTCCGGAGGAACGGCGGCCCCGGACCTGCGCCTGCCGTCTCCCGGCACCGGGAGACGGCAGGCGCAGGTCCGGCCGGAAACGGCTCAGGACTTGTGGCGGCTCTCCTCTTCGGCGGCGGCCATGGCTTCGGCCTCGCTTTCGAGCATGGCTATGGCGACGCCGAACGCCTGGGCTATGTGGCCCGCGGCCGACATGACGCGCGCGGTGCCCACGACGGGCGCGATCGCGACGAGCACGTCCTGCAGCTGCTCGACGGTGAAGTCGGCCTTGACCGCGGGGCTGATGTGGGCGAGGTAGGAGATGGCCGGGGCGTCCATGGCGACGAGGGCGGCGATGCGGGTGGTGATGAGGGTCTTCTCGTCCATGCTGCAGTGTTCGATGGAGTCGATGGTCATCGCGGCGAGCGTGTCGAGAACGGGAGCGTCAGACCTGGTGGCCATGTCGGAACCGCCTTTCGGTGCTGAACTGAGCCGGACGCGCCGACCCCGGCCGCGGGACCAGGGGCGTGCCCGGCGGGTTGCCGTTTCAGCGTAGGCGTCGCCCGGGGCCCCCGCCCGTTGGGCTGTCCGGGCGAATACCGGCCTCCCGTCCGTGGGCATCATGGGAGGTGCGAGGAGGAACGACGATGGCCGAACGCATGATCCGGGTGGACGGCGTCGAGCTGTGCACCGAGTCCTTCGGCGATCCGCAGGATCCGCCCGTCCTGCTCATCATGGGCCTGGGTGCCTCGATGCTCTGGTGGGAGGAGGGCTTCTGCCGGATGCTGGCCGCGGGCGGACGCTTCGTGATCCGCTACGACCACCGCGACACCGGGCGGTCGGTCACCTACCCGCCGGGCCGCCCCGGCTACACCACCGCGGACCTGGTCGCCGACGCCGTCCGGGTGCTGCGCGCCCACGGGATCGCCGCCGCGCACGTCGTGGGCGTCTCGGCCGGAGGGGCGCTCGCGCAGCTGCTGGCGCTCGCCCACCCCGGCCGCGTCCGGTCGCTCGTCCTGATCAGTACGTCCTGTGCCGTGCCCGGCGAGCGCGGGCTGCCCCCGCCGACCGAGGAGTTCGTACGGTTCGCCTCGGCCGCCCACGCCGACGGGCGGGACGCCGAATCGGTGATCGACGACCAGGTCGCCTACGCGCGCGTGCTCGCGGGCGGGCGGCGTCCGTTCGACGAGGCCGCCGTCCGCGGCCTGGTCCGCCGCGACGTCGAGCGCGCGCACGATTTCGGCGCGGCCCGCAACCACGACTCGGTCGCGGAAGGCAGGGTCGCGCGGGCCCCGCTGTCCTCCATCGCCGTACCCGCGCTGGTGATCCACGGGACCGCCGATCCGATGTTCCCGCTCCGCCACGGTCAGGCACTCGCGGAACGGATCCCCGGAGGACGGCTGTTGGCTCTCGAGGACGCCGGACACGGCGTCGAGCGAACGGACTGGCCGACGATCGTCGCCGCGATCCTCGAGCACACGGCTTAGGTCGCGCTCCCCGCCCGGCCGGAGAGCTCCCGCACGGCAACCGTCCGGAAGTCGTGCGGCGGGCGGCCGGTGAGACGGTGGACGGTGTCCGTGGTGCGGTCCTCGGCCCCTTCGGCGATGGACCGGTCCATCGCGGCCAGCATCGTGGCGAACTCCGGCGGGATGACCGAGGCCAGGCGGTCGCGCACGGCCTCGTAGGTGAGGTGCTGGTGGACCACCCGGCGGCCGCTGACCTCGGTGAGCAGTGCGGCGATGTCGTCGTGGCTCAGGGCCTGCGGCCCGGTGAGGACCAGGTCGGTGTCGGGCGCGCGGTCGTCGGTGAGGGCGCGGGCCGCCACTGCGGCGATGTCGTCGGCGTCGACGAATCCGACGCGGCCCGTCCCGGCCGCGGTCCGGATCACGCCGTCGGCGCGGATGCTGTCGGCGTGGGCGTGCGTGCCGGTGAAGTTCTGCATGAACCAGGAGGGGCGCAGTACCGCCCATTCGTCGAACAGGCCGGGCAGGGCCCGGTGCACCTGTCCGACCGCGGGGCCGCCCTCGGTGATGGCCGAGGAACTCAGCAGTACGGCGCGCCGTACGCCGGCGGCGCGGGCCCGGTCGAGGAAGGGCAGCATGACGGCCGCCGGGTCCGGGTCGCCGACGGGCGGGACCAGGTAGACGCGGTCGGCCCCGGCGAGGGCGTCACCGAAGCAGGTGGGGTCGTACCAGTCGAAGCGGACCGGCTCGGCGCCCGGGAGCGGCGCGGCCCGGCGGCTGCCGGCCCTGACGCGCCGGCCGGCGGCGACGAGCTGTGCGGTGGTGCGGCTGCCGGTGGTGCCGGTGGCTCCGATGACCAGGGTGGTGCCGGTCGGGGTGGTGGGGGCGGTGGCGGTCATCGGGCGCTGCTCCTCGTGGGGGCCGTCGGGAAGGCCGCTCCGGGTTCGTGGACGGCGAGGGGGTTCCAGTAGTCGCGGTAGGAGGTGAACTGCCCGTCCTGGACGGTCACGACGGCGATGTAGGTCATGTCGAAAGGGCTCCCGGTCGCGACCAGACGGCCCACCCCGCGCATCTCGACCACGATGGTCTCCGGGTCGGTGGTCTCGTGGATCCGCAGGTCGGGGAAGTCGTGCAGGTCGATGTGGTCGGGATAGTCGCGCATGTAGGCGGCGATGGCCTCCCGCCCGTCCAGCCGCCGGGGCCAGTCCGGCGGGGCGAAGGGGAACTCCATGCTCCCGTGCTCGGCCCACAGGCCGACCCAGGAGGCGATGTCCTTGTCCAGGAGCAGGCGGAGGCTGTGGCGGTACAGATCCGGGGGTGGGGTGGTCGCGGGCACGACGGTTCTCCGTCCAATACAATACGGACCGACGGTCCGCTTCTCTTCCGAAAGATACGGACCGCTGGTCCGCTTTGCAACCGGAGGGAATCCGATGACCGTCGAACGCAAGCCGCGCAAGGACGCGGTCCGCAACCGGGCGGCCGTCTTCGCCGCCGCCGACACCCTCTTCGCCCAGTGCGGCAGTCCCGAGGAGGTGACCATGGCCGACATCGCGGCAGCGGCCGGAGTCGGCAAGGCGACGCTCTTCCGCGCCTTCGGGGACCGCAACGGACTGATCCGCGCGCTCTACGAGGCACGGCTCGAACCGCTCGGGGAAGCGGTCGAGCGCGGGCCCCGGCCGCTGGGGCCGGACACACCGGCGGCCCTGCGCGTACCGGCCCTGCTCGACGCGCTCCTGTGCTTCAAGCTCGACAACCGCCACCTCGCCCTGGCCCTGGAGGGAAGCGGCGCGGACAGCCCCTACCGCACGGAGCACTACGAGTACTGGCACACGCTGCTCCGGGACCTGCTGCGGCTCGTCCCCGGTCCGGCCGACACCGACTTCGCCGCCCACGCCCTGCTCGCGGCCACCCGGGCCGACCTGGTCGCTTATCTGGCCGAGGAGAAGGACGTGGCGCGTGCGGAGCTCCGCGCCCAGCTGGCGAGCTTCACCACGGCGGTCCTCGACGCCCGAGCGGGGCGGGGGCCGGCCGCCGCGCCATGAACGCCGCTTCCACCCGCGGCGGCGTCCGGGAGATCGGCCGATGGCGCGGATCCGCCGCAGCCGGTGGGGTCAGGCCGCGGCCCAGCGGTCCGTGATCAGCGCGGCCTGCTCCCGCAGTGCCCCGATCAGTTCCTGGGCGGCACCGGCCGAGGTGGACCGCAGTACGGCGACGCTGATCTCCCGGGCGAGATCGGGTCGGGCCAGGCGGCGGACCACCAGGTCGGGCCTGGGATGCCCCAGGGCGAGCCGCGGGACGAGGGCCACGCCCGTCCCCGCCGCCACGAGGCCCTGGACCACCGCGTAGTCGTCGGTACGCATCACGTGCAGGGGCTCGTACCCCTCCTGCCCGCACGCCCACGCCAGCACGCGGTCGCAGGGATCGTGCGGGTCCGCCGCGCCCACCCACGCGGTGTCCCGCAGTTCACCGAGGGACACCTGCTCCCGCGCCGCGCAGGGATGGTCCTCCGGCATCACCAGGAGCAGCGGATCGGACAGCAGCGGGTGGACTTCGAAGCTCTCGTCGAGGTCGAGGCCGTCGCCCGGCTGCGAGAAGACGAGAGCGGCGTCGAGCTCCTTGGCCCGCAACCCGCGCAGCAGCAGGGGGAGCTCGCCTTCGGTGAGCGAGATGTGGACGCCTTGCTGGTGGAGCCGCTTGACCGCGGGAGCCAGCAGCAGGGCGCCCGCCGTGGGGAACGTACCGATGTGGAGGGTGCGCATACCGCGCTCGGCCAGGTTGCGTACCTCCAGCTCGGCGTTGCGCAGGCGGTCGAGTACGGCTTCGGCGTGCGGCAGCAGGGCTTCGCCGAGCTCGGTCAGTGTGGCTCCGCGCGGTCCGCGCCGGACGAGCCGGGCGTTGAAGTGGGCTTCCAGGGCGGCCAGATGGTGGGTGATCGTGGGCTGGCTGTAGTGCAGTGCGCGGCCGGCCGCGGCGAGCGAGCCCTCCTGTGCGATGGAGCGGAGCACCTGGAGCTGCCTGACGTCGAGCATATAGACAGGGTATGGAGGGGTAACGAAAAGTCCACCGTTCCTCAATGGCCGGACGGCTGTCACGCTCCGGGGGTGAACATCAGAACGACCGATCACCGCACCCCCTCCCCCACCCGTCCCGGCGCGGGCCAGCTGTCCGCTCCGTACGCCGATGCCGTACTGGGCCACGCGGGACGGGACTGGCTGAGACTGAACGTCCCCGGTCATGCGGCGGCCCCCGGATCGGACCTCGCCGGCTTCTTCGGCCCGCGGATCACGGCCCTGGACTTCCCGCCCCTGCTCGACGGCATCGACCTCGGCCCGGACACCCCGCTGGACAGGGCGCTGGCGCTGGCCGCCGAGGCCTGGGGCGCACGGCGCACCTGGTTCCTGACGAACGGCGCTTCGCAGGGCAACCAGATCGCCTCGATGCTCGCCCCCGCCCTGGGCCGCACGCTCGTCGTGCAGCGCAGTGTGCACTCCAGCGTGATCGACGGGCTGGTGCTGTCGGGCATGGACGCCGTCTTCGTCCAGCCGTCCGTCGACCCGGAGCAGGGCATCGCCCACGGCGTGACCGCCGAGGACGTGGCGGCCGCGCTCGCGCGGACGCCGGACGCGGCCGCCGTGTACATCGTGTCCCCGAGCTACTTCGGCGCGGTGGCCGACGTCCGGGCCGTCGCGGACACCGCGCACGCCGCCGGGGTGCCGCTGATCGTCGACGAGGCGTGGGGATCGCACTTCGGTTTCCATCCCGCCCTGCCCGCGAACGCCCTCTCCCTGGGCGCCGACCTGGTGACGTCGAGCACGCACAAGCTGGCGGGCAGCCTGACGCAGTCGGCGATGCTCCATCTGGCGGAGGGCCCCTTCGCGGACCTGCTCGAACCGCTGGTGGACCGGGCGTTCCGGCTCGTGCAGTCCACCAGCGCGAGTGCGCTGCTGACGGCGTCGCTCGACCTGGCCCGCAGGAGCCTGGTCACCGGCGCCGACGCTACGGGCAGCTCGGTCGAAGCCGCGGAGAGGGTGCGGGGCGTCGTACGGGCGCTGGGCCGCTTCACGGTGGTGAGCGACGGGTTCCACGCCTTCCCCGACATCGTCGGGGCCGACCCGCTGCGCATCGCGATCGACACCCGCGCCGGCGGGATCACGGGCCACGAGGCCCGGCTCCGGCTCTTCCGGGACCATCGGATCATGGTCGAAGTGGCGACCGACGCGGCGATCGTCGCCGTGATCGGCGCGAGGTCCGTGCCCGACACCGACCGGTTCGTGGAAGGGCTGCACACGCTGCCCTCGCCGCTCACCACCGACCCGGCCGGCGCCGCGGACCGCATGCTGCGGCTGCCGGAGCCCGGGGCGGCGAAGCTCACCGCCCGCGAGGCGTTCCTGAGCCCGGCCGTGGTCGTGGCCGCGCGGGAGGCCGTCGGGCGGATCTCCGCGGACACCCTGGCTGCGTACCCGCCGGGCATCCCCAACATCCTGCCCGGCGAAGTCGTCACGGCCGAGGCCGTCCGGTTCCTCCGGCGGACCGCGGAAGCGCCGAACGGCCATGTCCGCGGCGCACTCGACCCGGGCGTGACGCGCCTGCGCGTCGTCGCCTGAGCCACCGGCGCCCGGCCTAGCCCAGCAGTCGGCGCTTCTGCTCGGCGAACTCCGTCTCGGTCAGCACGCCCTGTTCCTTGAGGGTGCTGAGCTGCTTCAGCTGCTCGATCCTGGTGGTCATGTCGTCGGCCGGCGGCGCGGCGGCGGGCGGCGGGGGCGGCGGGGCCGCCGCCTGCTGCTGGGCCTGCTGCTGGGCCTCCATCTGGGCCTGCTGCTGGGCGTCCTGCTGCGCCCAGCGGCCGCCCTGGCGGCGGGACACTCGGTTGGACACCGCGGTGGCGGTGCCCGCGATGACGGCGGTGCGGGCGACCCCGCGAAGAAGTCCGGGCATGATGCTCATCTCCAGGCTGTGTGGCTACTCTCCGGCGGACGGGTCCTCCAGGGCGTCCAGCGACGCCAGCAGGGCCTGCACGGGGATCCGTCCGGCGGCCACGAGCTGCGCCCCGCCGCGTCGCAGGGCACGGGCGAAGGGCGCCGCCCAGGTGTTCTCGTACACGATGACCCCGGCCGAGCTCCCGGGTTCCAGGGCGGCGGCGGCCTCCTGGATGTCGCCGCCGTCGAGCAGACCGGACGACGCCCCTTCGAACACGGTGAGGTCGATCTCGCCGCCGAGGTCCTGCAGCTCGAGCGCGGTCACCGTGCCGTCCTCCTCCTTGCGGACGAAGGCGAAGTCGAAGATGCGGATGATGCCCCGGTCGACGAGGTCGACGAGGATCGGGAACCCCTCGCCCGTCATCCGGTTGCCCGGGAACTCGACCACGATGTAGTCGACCGGGCCGAGTTCGTCGATGTCGCCGAAATCGGCTCGCGGCTCGGTCTCGCCGCTCATGGCAGCTCCTGTCGGGAGAGGGGGGAAAGGTCTTTTCATTCCAGCACGCCGCCCGCTCCCCCGCACGTCTGGCCGCCCCGGTCGGCCGGTCGGCCCATGGGCCGGTCAGCGGTCAGCCGGTCAGCCGGTCAGCTCGTAGATGCTCTGCGCGGTCAGCCACAGACCGAGCAGCAGGCAGACGAACACGATGGCCTCGTCCTTGTGCCCCTCCATCCACGCACGCATCCGCAGCAGCCGGGCCTGTGCGGCCTCCGGCGCGAACACCATGTACAGCTCCGCGGCCAGCAGGCTGGAGCTGGCCAGCAGGCAGAAGCCGAACAGCGCGATGAACGTGGTCGCGTGCGAGGTGTCGGCCTCGATCACGGTCGTCGCGCCCGCCGCGACCATGCCCCACGGCTGGATCAGCACCGCCAGGCCCGCCGCGGCCCACACCGAGCCGACGTCCACGCGGGAGGGTTTCGGGGCGGTGTCCCGGGCGGCCGCCTTCTCCTTCCTGCGGCGGTAGCGGCGCACCCCGTAGACCACCAGCCCCACGCCGATGGCCAGCTTGAGCGCGAGCGCCGCCACGCCGGGCGGGGAACGGGGCGCCGGAGGCTGGCCGCCGGTCAGCGCCAGCACGATCGCGATCACCGCGATGAGGTTGGCCAGCCACGCCAGGATGAAGGCCAGCCCCTTCCACACTCCTCTGGGCGAGGACACCACGAGGATGAACGCCATCATGGGCAGCGGGTAGAGGGCGATGGCCAGCGCGATGAGCATGAGGTCGAGGACCATGGCGCCCCAATCGTGCGACGACATACGACACTACGCACCGGACCGGGCTCCTACACCTTTTGCCCATCGAGATGCCGCCCCGGTCTTCGTCCACCAACCTGGACCAAGACGAAGGAGGCCCGCCATGACGACGACCCGGCATCCGCCGTCCGTGCCGTACGCCGCTGCGGGCCGCTGATGTGGTCGGAGCGCAGGGCACGGTGGCGTGCGCGTTCCCGGGAGCTGGCCGCGGCCGCCAAACGGACGCAGGTGCGGGCCGAGACCCGGTTCCCCGTGATCACCCATGTCACGGAGCGCATGATCGGGGTGAACATCTTCGACTCCGCCACCCGACTGGCCGCCCAGTGCTTCCTGACCGCCGTGCCCCTGCTCTTCGTCGTCGCCTCGTTCGCCCCGGAGGGAGTACGCGACCAGCTCGTCTCCTCCGTACGCACGATGTTCGGGCTCACCGGCCAGGCGAGCGATCAGCTGACCGCCGTGTTCGACGGCTCCGGCGAGGAGGACATCCGCAACGCCGTGGGAGCGGTCGGCGCCGTGATCGTGCTGCTGTCGGCGACCGCGGTCAGCCGTGCCATGCAGCGGCTGTGCAAGCGTGCCTGGCAGATCCCCCGGGGCGGGACGCGGGTCGCGATCTGGCGCTGGTTCGCCTGGATCCTCGCCTGGATGGTCCTGCTGATCTTCCAGGGGCCGGTCCGTGACGGGTTCGGGCTCGGCCTCTGGCTCGGGATCCCCCTCACGCTCCTCCTCCAGACGCTGGCCTGGTGGTGGAGCCAGCACCTGCTGCTGGGCGGGGTGATCCGCTGGCCCCCGCTGCTGCCCGGCTCGCTCATCACCGCCGCCGCCGTGACCGCGCTGTCGCTGGGCGCACGGTTCTACATGCCGAACGCCCTCAACCGGGCGCTCTCCACCTACGGGTCCACCGGCTCGGTGTTCGTCATCCTGTCGTGGCTGATCGTGCTGTGCGTGGCGGTCGCCATCGGCATCACCCTGGGCGCCGCGCTGGCGCAGGAGCCGTACCTGGCGCGGCGGCTGGGCAGTCCGGTGCAGGGCCGGCTGCGGCAGGAGAGTCCCTGAGGGACCGTACGGACGCCCGCGAAGCACCGGGGCGGGGTGGGTGCGATGCTGGGGGCAGGGGTCCTGGCGGCCGGGAGGTCCGACGATGACGATGCGTGACACGACCGCGGCCCCGACCGCGACGGACGGCGGCCCCCGGCTCTCGCCCAGGGACCGGGCCGTGAACGGCCGGGCCGCCCGGGCAGCCGCTCCGAGATCCGCCCACGGAGACTTCGAGCCCTCGTCCGACCGGGCGGATCCGATGGACGTCATCGAGCGGCAGTCCGCCACCCGGCTGCAGGAGCTGGTGCCGATCCGCTACGGGCGGATGGCGGAGTCGCCGTTCCGTTTCTACCGGGGTGCCGCCGCGATCATGGCCGGTGACCTGGCCGGCACACCCGACTCGGGTATCCGTGCCCAGCTGTGCGGCGACGCGCACATGCTGAACTTCCGGCTGCTCGGCTCCCCCGAGCGGAACCTGCTGTTCGACATCAACGACTTCGACGAGACGCTGCCCGGACCGTGGGAATGGGACGTCAAGCGGCTGGCGACCAGCCTGGTGATCGCCGGGCGGGAGAACGGCTTCTCCGACGGCGAGCGCGCGTCGATCGTGACGTCGGCGGTGAGCAGCTACCGCGAGCAGATGCGTGCCTTCGCCGGGATGCGCACCCTCGACGTCTGGTACGCGCGGGTGGACGAGACGCACCTCCAGGCGCTGGCGGAGGGCTCGCTGCACACTCGCGGACGCAAGAACGTGTCCGAGGCGCTCAGCAAGGCGCGCGGACGCGACAGCCTGCAGGCGTTCGAGAAGCTGACCGAGGTGGTCGACGGCCGGCGCCGCTTCGCCGCCGTGCCTCAGCTGATCACGCCGGCTTCCGAACTGCTGCCGGGGCAGGAGCAGGATTCGGTCGAGGACCAGATCAGGGAAGTCGTCGGACGGTACAAGCTCAGTCTCCAGTCGGACCGCAAACACCTCCTGCAGCAGTACTCCATCGTCGACATGGCCCGCAAGGTGGTGGGCGTCGGCAGTGTCGGCACGCGCTGCTGGATCGTCCTGCTGCTGGGCCGCGACGGCGACGACCCGCTGATCCTGCAGGCCAAGGAGGCCGGTGACTCGGTGCTCGCCGCGTACGCGGGCCCCAGCGAGTACGCGACCGGGGGCGAACGGGTCGTGGCCGGCCAGCGGCTGATGCAGGCCGCGAGCGACATCTTCCTCGGCTGGCAGCAGACGCACGGGCTCGACGGCCTCGAACGGAGCTTCTACGTGCGTCAGCTGCGCGACTGGAAGGGCATCGCCGAACCCGCCCGGATGGTGCCGCGCGGTATGCGGGTCTTCGCCGGACTGTGCGGCGTGACGCTCGCGCGGGCGCACGCCCGGTCCGGCGACCGGATCGCCATCGCGGCGTACCTGGGCCGTAGTGGCGCCTTCGACCAGGCGCTCGTGCGGTTCGCGGAGAGCTACGCCGACCTCAACGAGCGCGACCACCAGCGTCTGGTGGACGCCATCGCCTCCGGACGGGTGACCGCCGTCGCGGCCTGACGGGCTCGGCCCGACCGGCTCTTCGGCCAGTCGGCTGACACGGCGGGCGAGGTGCCCGGGTGCCTCGCGCGACCGTGGCACTCTGCGCGCATGACAGCGGCGAAGGCAGGACCGGCCGGGACGGCCGGGAACGCGGGGAACCCGAAGCTCATCCTGCTGACACTCGCGGCCGGGCAGTTCCTGATGGCCCTGGACAGCTCGGTGATGAACGTCTCGATCGCCACGGTGGCCGAGGACATCGGCACCACGGTGAGCGGCATGCAGGGCGCGATCACGGCCTACACGCTGGTGATGGCGATGCTCATGATCAGCGGTGGCAAGGTCGGCGCGCTCATCGGCCGCAAACGGGCGTTCATGATCGGCTGCGTCATCTACGGACTCGGTTCCCTGACGACGTCGCTGGCCCCGAACCTGACGGTCCTGCTGCTGGGCTGGTCGTTCCTGGAGGGGGTGGGAGCGGCGCTGATCCTGCCGGCGATCGTGGCGCTCGTCGCCTCGAACTTCGGCAAGGCGCAGCGGCCCGCCGCCTACGGCCTGGTCGCGGCGGCGGCAGCGGTGGCGATCGCGGTGGGACCGCTCATCGGCGGCGTCGCGACCACCTTCTTCTCCTGGCGCTGGGTGTTCGCCGGTGAGGTCGTGATGGTCCTCGCCATCCTGCTGCTGGCCCGGCGGATCGCCGACGCGCCCCCGGAGCACCGGCCGCGGATCGACGTGCTCGGCGCGGTCCTGTCGGCTGCGGGCATCGGACTGTTCGTCTTCGGCATCCTGCGGACCAGCGAGTGGGGCTGGTTCCGGCCCAAGGCCGGGGGGCCCTCGTGGTTCGGCGTCTCGCCCGTCGTCTGGCTGGTGCTGGCCGGGCTGATGCTGGTCTGGCTGTTCTTCCGCTGGGAGGCACGCCTGGCGGCGCGGGGTACCGAACCGCTGGTCGACCCGGAGCTGTTGAAGAACCGTCAGCTCTCCGGCGGGCTGACGATGTTCCTCTTCCAGTACCTCGTACAGATGGGCGTGTTCTTCGTCGTCCCGCTCTACCTGTCGGTGGCGCTCGGCCTGTCCGCCCTCCACACGGGGGCGCTGATCCTGCCGCTCTCCATCACGCTGCTCGCCGCCGCGGTCGGGGTCCCGAAGTTCATCCCGAACGCCTCGCCGCGGCCCGTCGTGCGGTGGGGAATCCTGGCGATGTTCGCCGGCGCGGTCATTCTCATGGCGGCCCTCACCCCGGATTCCGGGGCAGGCGTCGTCACCGTGCCCATGCTGCTCATCGGGCTCGGGATCGGGCTGCTCGCCTCACAGCTGGGGGCCGTCACCGTGTCGGCCGTACCGGACGAGAAGAGCGCCGAGGTCGGCGGCATCCAGAACACCGTCACCAACCTCGGCGCCTCGATCGGCACCGCCCTCGCCGGGTCGATCATGATCGCCGTGCTGACGAGTTCGTTCCTCGCCACCATCGACCAGAACCCGGCGGTCCCGGCCGACGTCAAGACCCAGGCGCACACCGCCCTCGCCGGCACGGCCCCGTTCCTGTCGGACGAGCAGCTCAGCGAGGCCCTCGAAGCGGCGGGGACGGACCCGGTGGTGGCACAGGCCGCGCTCGACGCGAACGAGGAGGCACGGATCGAGGGTCTGCGGGCAGCGCTCGCCCTCCTCGCCCTGGCGGCGCTGCTCGCCCTCTTCTTCACCCAGCGCATCCCGGCGGCCCAGCCCGCCGCCGCGCGCGGCCCGGCCGACGGCCCGTCATGACGGGTGCGGGCTCGGGGTCGTCCCCTCGGCGGGGGCGGACGTGTCCTCGGCAAGGAAGTCCGTGACCGCGAGCGCGAAGAGCAGGGCGAGGGCGAGGCCCACGACCACCCAGCCGGTGGGGTAGGACCACAGGATGTAGACGAGGACGGCGATGGCCACCAGGCCCCAGGTGAACCAGGAGCGGTGACGCCGGATGAAGGGGCCGACGGGGCCGGTGCGCAGGCCCAGGCGGTCGGCGGTGGCACGCGTGGCGACGATGCCGGAGTGCCAGATCTGGCGGGCCGCCGTGGCGTACTTGCCGGGGCCGGAGAGCCAGGCGGCGAGGGCGATCACGATGCCGAGGACCACGACCATGCGGATCGTCGTGCGCAGCAGCCGGATCATCGCGTCGTAGACGGAACCGGCCGCGGCCTGGGAGACCGTGTCCGGGAGCGCGTTGAGGTAGACCGTACGGAAGACGGTCAGCCCGAGGCCGAGGACGGCGACGGAGAACGCGACCGCGAGGGCCGCGGTGACCAGGATGCGGCGCCGGTGGGCGGAGAGCAGGACGCCCGCGGCGACGAGCAGCACGGCGATGATCGGCAGCCACACACCGAGGATCTGGAGGAGCCGGAAGCCCGTCTTGACCCGGCCGATGTCGTTGGACTGCACGACGGTGAAGTCGGTGTGGATCTCGGGGATCTTGCCGGCGACGGTCATCCCGGCGTCCACGAGCCGTGTTTTCACCTGGTCGATCACCGGCGCGAGGTCGATGGTCACCGCGTCGTTCTTGATCTGCACCGCGCCGTCGCCGCTGCCGGTGAGGGCTTTGACGAGCGAGGTGTGGATCGTGCGGTTGGCGTTGGTCCAGATCGTCTCGAACTGGTCCGAGGCGATGACGTCCTGCGCCTTCTCCTTCACGAAGCTGCTGACCGCGCCCTCCAGCGAGCTGCCGAGCTTGCCCAGCGCCTTCTGGAGCAGGGGCCGCTGGTCGGGGGCCACGTCCTCCAGCAGGGTTTCGAGGTCGAGGTGCTCCATGAGGGCGGCCGTGACCCGGTTCGCGGCGGCCGCCTGGACGTCCGGGTCGGAGGCCAGCGGGGCGACCGTGGCGACGTAGCGGTCCGTGTTCCCGACGATGCTGGAGGTCCAGGACGCGACGATGCCCAGCGGAGCCAGCACACAGCCGATGATGATCAGGAGGGCGGACAGCAGCGACTTCATCCGGTGCTTGGGTGGGGTCCGCTGAGCGGCTTCCGCTTCCAGGGCGGCGACCCTGGCCCGCAGTGCCGCGAGTTCGCCCGCGCTCTCGTCACCCTGCATGGCTGACCTCCTACGGGGTCGGGAGCCGTGGATCCCGGAGGATCGGTGGATGACGCCGTACCTGCGCCGGAGCAGACGGTGGCGGCTCCCCGTTGCCCCACAGCCTGCCCCGGCGCGCCGGGAGCGGCATCCGCAGTTCGGCCGTACGAATGAACGCGGCGGGGCGGACGGCGGAGGACTCCGCTCAGCAGGGGCCCGGGCTCCGGTCGTCCGCGGCGCTGCCGTCGGTGCCGTCGATGCCGTCGATGCCGGTCTCGCCCTATGCCGAGCCCGGCCGCTTCAGCGAACACGACGTCACCGTGGCCACCGGCCCGCTCGCGGTGTCCG
This sequence comes from Streptomyces sp. NC-S4, assembly GCF_054353315.1. NCBI lineage: Bacteria > Bacillati > Actinomycetota > Actinomycetes > Kitasatosporales > Streptomycetaceae > Streptomyces > Streptomyces sp. NC-S4. The sequence goes on from NZ_CM135937.1 coordinate 893,574, forward strand.
GGCACGATGAGCGTCCCCCACGACCGGGCTCCCGGCCCCGGCGTGGTGCTGCTCGCCGGCCGCGGGACGACGGTGCTGCGCTTCGACAAGGCGACCTACGCCCACCGTGATGCGGCCGCGGCAGCGAACCTGACGATGACCCAGGAGTACGTGCCGCATGCCGTGGAGGCGGTCGGCCTGCTCCGCAGCCACCGCTCGGTGGACCCCGGGCGGGTCTTCGTCCTCGGCCACAGCATGGGCGGCAAGGTCGCCCCCGCCGTCGCCGCACCCTCGGTGGCGGGCCTGGTGATCATGGCCGATGACACGCAGCCGATGCACCACGCCGCTGTCCGCGTCGCCGGCCGCCTCGCCACCGTGCTCCCCGATCAGGTCCCGCCCGCGGTCGTCGAAACCTTCCGGCGGCAGGCCGCCGAGCCACGGCAATACCGAAGGATGTTCCTCAACCCCCGGTTGACGAGGGGAGACGCCCGTACGGAACGGACGGTCGGGGAAAGGGGAGTACCCACTCCTTTCCACTCTCAAGTTATAACGCACCGGGGGGCTTGCGGCAAGGCCCCACTCGTCCCGCAGAATCGCTCCTCGAAGCCAGGACCTGCGAAAACGGGAGATCCCCATAGTGCGTGCGCTGTTGTCGGTTGACGGGTCGTTCGATGAGTTCGCGGGTGTACCCCCGCAGATCGGAGCTGCTGATATCACTGCCCTGACCACCAGTGCGTTCGACCTTCCCGCCCGCCTCTCCCCCAAGGCCGACCCGGCGCTGATCGGCGGCGACGAGAAGCACTTCGCGGCCGTCGCGCGGAGCCTGGAAGAGACGATCGCCGAGCTGTCCGACCGTTTGGAAGGCCTGCGCCGGGCTCCGGGCGGCCTGGGCCGGGAGGCGATGGACCGGGACGTGGAGATCCACCGGCTGACGGGCCGTCTGCGGGCGCTGCGGCGCTTCGGGTTGGACCTGTGCCTGGGGCGGATGGTCCGTGAGGACGACCCCGAGCCCGTGTACATCGGGCGGCTCGGCCTCACCGACGGCGCGGGGGGCCGGCTGCTGATCGACTGGCGCTCGCCCGCGGCCGAGCCCTTCTTCGCCGCGACCCACGCCGGCCCGATGGGTCTGGCGAGCCGCCGCCGCTACCGCTGGACCCGCGGCCGGATCGGTGACTACTGGGACGAGGTGTTCACCGCCGACGGGTTCGAGGGGCACGCGGCGCTCGACGACCAGTCCGCCTTCATCGCCGGACTGGGCGCCAGCCGGTCGCCGCGGATGCGTGACGTGCTCGCCACCATCCAGTCCGACCAGGACGCCATCATCCGCGCCGGTTCGCGCGGCGCCCTCGTCGTCGACGGCGGTCCGGGCACCGGCAAGACCGTCGTGGCGCTGCACCGCACCGCCCACCTCCTCTACTCCGACCCCCGCCTCGGTCACCGTCGGGGCGGCGTGCTCTTCGTCGGCCCGCACCAGCCCTACCTGTCCTATGTCGCCGATGTGCTGCCCAGCCTCGGCGAGGAGGGCGTGCAGACCTGCACGGTGCGGGACCTCGTCGCCGAGGGGGCCGCGGCCGAGGACGAGGCCGACCCGCGGGTGGCGTACCTGAAGTCCTCCGCGGACATGGTGAAGGCGATCGAGAAGGCCGTCCGGATCTATGAGGAGCCGCCCGCCGAGGGGATGACGGTGACGACCCCCTGGTCCGACGTGTGGCTGAGCCCGGACGACTGGGCCGAGGCGTTCGACGCGGCCGCGGGCACTGCGCACAACGAGGCGCGCGAGCCGATCTGGGAGGAGCTGGTGACGATCCTGCTGGAGAAGCTGGACGACGAGGACCTCTCGCCCGAGCTGTTCGCCAGGTCGCTGCGGTACGACGAGGAGCTGGTCGCCGCGCTCGACCGGGCATGGCCGACGATCGACGCCGCCGACCTCGTCGGGGACCTGTGGTCGGTGCCGTCCTACCTGCGGATGTGCGCACCGTGGCTCGGCCGTGAGGACGTGGCGGCGTTGCAGCGCGCGGACGCCCGGGCCTGGACGGTGTCCGACCTGCCGCTCCTGGACGCGGCGCGCCAGCGGCTCGGCGACCCGGAGTCGGCACGACGGCTGCGGCGGCGGAGCGCCGCGGTGGCCGCCGAACGCGAGCGCATGGCCGGGGTCATCGACGACCTGCTCGCGGCCGATGACGACGGGGAGGGCGCGGTGACGATGCTGCGCGGCAAGGACCTCCAGGACAGTCTGGTCGACGAGGGCGCGCTGCCCGGGGCGGACCCGGACCTGCTCGCCGGACCCTTCGCGCACATCGTCGTGGACGAGGCTCAGGAACTGACGGACGCGGAGTGGCAGATGCTGCTGCTGCGCTGCCCGTCCCGGAGCTTCACCATCGTCGGGGACCGCGCCCAGGCCCGGCAGGGCTTCACGGAGTCGTGGCGGGAGCGGCTGGAGCGGATCGGGTTCGACCGGATCGACGTGGCCTCCCTGAGCATCAACTACCGGACGCCCGAGGAGGTCATGGCGGTTGCGGAGCCGGCCGTCCGGGAAGCCCTCCCGGACGCGAACGTGCCGGTCTCGGTCCGCAGCACCGGCATTCCCGTGGTGCACGGCGACGTCGCGGATCTGGACCCGATCCTCGACCGCTGGCTGGACGAGCACGCCGACGGGGTCGCGTGCGTCATCGGGGCCGAGGGCACCGGGGCCGGCGCCTTCCGGGAGACCTCACGGGTCCGGTCGCTGACCCCCGGACTGTCCAAGGGGCTGGAGTTCGACCTCGTCGTCCTCGTCGACCCGCAGACCTTCGGTACGGGGATCGAAGGAGCGGTCGACCGCTATGTCGCCATGACCCGGGCCACGCAGCGGCTCGTCGTCCTCACGAGTTCCTGACCCGGTCGTACGACGGCCGCGGCCCGCCCCCGGCGCCCGGCCGGCCGGGGCCGCGCCGCCGCCGGAGCGCCGGGGCCGCCAGGATCAGGAGGACCGCGGCGCCGTACGCGGTCGCGCTCAGCGCCGGCCGGTGGCCGAGGACCGGTGCGAGGAGGTAGACGGCCGCGCCGGCGAGGGCGATGCCGAGCCATTCCCAGCGTCCGTCCAGGGCCACGAGGGCGATCAGGATGAGGGCGTACCAGGAGTAGCCGGGGGTGAGGAGGACGAAGGCCCATCCGGTGACCAGGAGGGCGCCGCTCCACGGGCGCCGGGGGTCGCCGCGCCGCATCACGTACAGGGACACGCCCGCCACGGCGGCGAGGAGCACCGGGAACGTCCAGCTGTCGGGCAGGACGAGGCGGAGCAGTGCGTAGCGGGAGCCCGCGGAGGGGTCGTCGTAGCCCTCCTCGGCGACGTAGCCGCCGAGGTAGCCGAGGACGGAGTCGTGCGAGAGCAGCACGTAGGGCAGGTACGCGAGCAGGGTGAAGGCGGCGGCGGGGACCAGGACGGCGGCCGCGTCGCGGACCCGGCGCACCCCGGACAGCGCACCGGGCAGGACCACCGCGGGCATGAGTTTGGTCGCGACGGCGGCGCCGAGGACCAGGCCTCCGGCCGCCCTGCGGCGCAGCCCGCGCTCGGCGACGAGACCGAGGCCGGTGACGGCGAGCAGCACGCCCAGGACGTCCACGTGCGCGTTGTTCACGGCTTCGATCGGTACGGCGGGACACCAGGCCCAGTACGCGGCCCGGCGCGGGTCCAGGCCCCGGCGGCGCAGGATCAGCAGCAGCGCGCCCGTGACGCCCAGGGAGAGGAGCCCGGCGCCGATCTGGAGCGGCTTGTGCCGGGCTCCGGTCGGGGAGAGCCGGTCGACCGCCAGGAAGTACGCCTCGGCGACGGGCGGGTAGATGGTGTGCACGGCGGGCCGGTTGATGCGGGTGCAGTGCGGGACGGGACCGCCGCCGGGAATCGGGGCGCGGTCCGGGCCCGCGCAGTCGGCGCCCGTGGGGAAGAGCCAGGGGTCGCGCAGCCGGGCCGGTCCCGGGTCCTGCGGGGCGTGGTCGTACGGGGAGATGCCGGCCGACTGGACCCGCCCGTCCCAGGCGTAGCGGTAGGAGTCGGTGCTGGTACGGGGCGGGGCCACCAGCCCGGTCGCGGCGACGGCGAGGGCCCCGGCGAGGAGCAGCGGCACGACGCGGCCGGCCGGGACCCTGCGCAGGGCGAGCAGGGCGAGGCCGAACAGCGCCCAGCAGGCCGCGTACCGGAGGAACAGCCCCGTGGGGTCGGTGAAGTAGCCGTCGTGGCGGACGGTGAGGACGAGGGCGGCGGTCAGGGCGACGAGGGCCGCGGCCGTGGCCGGGAGGGGCGGGACGGTCGGGAGGATCCGGACGGTCGGGACGGTCGGGACGGTGCGCGGTTTCACCCCAGCAGCGTTCCAGCAACGGGTCCGCACGTGGCGTCCGCCGTCCCGCACGTCCGCATTCCGTAAGGTGTTCCGCCCGCTCTCGGAGCCGTCGGCGGGGTGTCATGGGCTCATGCCCTTCACTCCGCCCCAAGGCCCGCCGATCACCTTCACGGCGCGGCTGCACGACGCCCGTACCGCGACGGTGATCGGCCGCCTGCTCGGGCTCGCCGTCGTCGTCTGTTTCGCCACCGGTGTGCTCAGCCATTTCCTCCAGCACCCGCCGTCCCGGCTCGCCGACCTGCTGCCGAGCCGCCCGTACTGGGGCTACCGGCTCACCCAGGGCCTGCACGTGGCCTCGGGCATCGCCGCGATCCCGCTGCTGCTGGCCAAGTTGTGGACGGTCTACCCGCGGCTGTTCGCGTGGCCGCCGCTGCGGTCCGTGCGGCACGCGCTGGAACGCCTCTCGGTGGCCGTGCTCGTCGCCGCCGCGGTCTTCCAGCTGTTCACCGGGCTGCTGAACACCTTCCAGTGGTACCCCTGGCCGTTCTCGTTCGTGCCCGTGCACTACGCCGTCGCCTGGCTCCTGCTCGGCGCGCTGCTGCTGCACGTCGCGGTCCAATGGCCGCGGATCCGCGACCACTTCACCCGTCGCTCCCCCGGCACCCTGGCGCTTCCCGAGGCCGACGGGCCGGACCGGCGGCAGCTGCTGGCGGCCGTCGCGGCGGGGGTCGGCGCGGTCACGCTGACCACGGTCGGACAGTCCGTCACCGCGCTCGGTCCGCTGGACCTGTTCGCTCCGCGCAGCCCTGCCCACGGCCCGCAGGGGCTGCCGGTGAACCGTACGGCCGCTGCGGCGCGCGTGACCGGGGCTTCGCTGGCCGACTGGCGGCTGACCCTGGCCGGACCGCGGCCGACCGTCCTCACCCTGGCGGAGCTGCGCGCGCTCCCGCAGCACGAGGTGACCCTGCCCATCGCCTGTGTGGAGGGCTGGAGCAAGTCCGCCCGGTGGACGGGGGTCCGGGTACGGGACCTGCTGGAGCGGGCCGGCGGGGGCCCGGACGCGCGCTGCCGGGTGGTGTCGCTGGAAGTGGCGGGCGCGTACCGGGTGATGGAGATGGGCCGCCTGTACGCGCAGGACCCGCTCACCCTGCTGGCGCTGCGCCTGAACGGCGAGGTGCTGTCCCTGGACCACGGCTACCCGGCGCGGATCATCGCCCCGAACCGGCCGGGCGTGCTCCAGACCAAATGGGTCGGCCGGCTGGAGGTGGCGTGATGGGCTTGCGGTACGCGGTCGGCGGCCTCGGCCTGGCCGTCATGGCCTTCGGCGGCTTCCTGCTGGTGCGGGAACCCGAGCCGTGGCGGATCGCCCTGTGGCTCGCGGGCGGGGTCCTCGTGCACGACGGGTTGATCGCCCCGCTGGTCATCGCGGTCGGGGCGCTCTGCACGGCGGCGGGCCTGCGCCTGCGCGGGGTCCCGCGCGCCGCGCTGGTCGTCGCCGGATCCCTGACGGTGATCGCCCTGCCGCCGCTGCTGCGCCCCGGCGGCGTGGCCAACGCGTCGGTGCTGCCGTTGGACTATCCGCGGAACTGGCTGCTGGCGATGGGCGCGATCGGCGTGCTCATGGCCGCGTACGCGGGAACGCGCGCGTGGGCGCGGGCGCGGCGACGACGCGGCACGGCCCCGCGGTCCTGACACTTGGGGGGAGTCGATGCCGCGCCGGCATCGACTCCCCCTTCGCTTCGCCCTGTCAGCGCCGCAGGTCCACGAAGCTGCGGCCCGCGGCCTGCCAGGCGGTGGACCGGGTCCAGCCGGCGTCAGCGGCTTCGGCGCGCAGGGCGCGGGCGCCGAGCCGGGCCCACCAGAAGGGCGCCCCGTGGCCGCCGCGGCCGTCGTCGACGTGGACCTCCACGCGTTCGTCCACGTCGGCGGTGGTCACCTCGACCAGCAAGGAGCCGTCCGGTGCGGCGAGTCGGGCGGCCCGGCGGAGCAGGGCGGCCGGGTCCCCGCCGATGCCGATGTTGCCGTCGATGAGCAGGACCGTGCCCCACCGGCCCTCGCCGGGCAGCGGATCGAAGACCGACCGGCACAGTGCGCTGCCGCCGGCCCGCGTCGTACGGGCCACGGCCTCGGGGGTGACGTCCACACCGAGCGCCCGGTGTCCGCGTGCGGCCAGGGTGGCGACGAGGCGCCCGGGGCCGCAGCCGATGTCCAGGACCGGCCCCGTACAGCGGGCGAGCACGCCCTCGTCCGCCTCGTCCGGTTCGGCGCACCACCGCTCCACGTCCAGCGGCAGCAGCCAGCCGTCCGAGCGCCGCAGGTAGAGGGGGCCCTGGCCGGCGCGCAGCGCGTCGGCGTACGGGTCGGCCCGCCAGGCGAGGGCGGGTTCGGCGAGCTGGGCGGTCATCGTGTCACCGTGCGGAGGCCGGAGTGCAGGGCGGCGAAGCGGGTACCGGGCACGGCGGCGGCGACCCGCGCCGCGTCGGCCGGGGTGTCCACGTCGCAGAGCTCCGGCAGGTCCCGTACGGCGCGCCCGGAGGCGGTCAGCCGGGCGCGCTGCAGCGCGCCCGTGGTCGGCAGGGACATCGGGACGCCGAGGAGCAGCGCCGGGTCGGGCTCGGCCAGGCCGAGTGCCCAGAACCCGCCGTCGTCGGCGGGGCCGAACCAGGCGTCCGCCTCGCCGAAGTCGAGGCCTCGGGCGAGGAGGTCCGGGGTGACCTGCGGGGTGTCCATGCCGATCAGCAGGGCCGGTCCGGCGGCCCCGGCGAAGGCCGCGGCCAGGCGGGCGTCGAGCCCGCCGGGGCACTGCGGCACGACCTCGATGCCGTGGGGCAGCCAGGGCCCGGGGGCTCCGTCGAGTACGAGTACGCGCCGCCGGGCCGGGGTGTCGAGTACGGCGGCCAGGGTGTCCTGGAGCGCGGCGCGCGCCAGCCCGGCGGCCTGCTCGGGGGTGAAGTGCGGGGTGAGGCGGGTCTTGACCCGGCCCGCGACGGGCGACTTGGCGATCACGAGGAGGGTGCTCATGCGGAAGCCCCCTCGGTGGGTGCGGACCGGATGCCCGGGGGCTCGGCGAGCACCTCGCGCATGTCCCGAACCGCCTGCCAGGTGCCCCGCCAGGTGCCGGTGACCTTGGACTTCCCGGAGCGGGGCAGGTACGGGACGTCGGTCTCGGCGATGCGCCAGCCGGCGTCGGCGGCCCGTACGACCATCTGGAGCGGGTAGCCGCTGCGCCGGTCGGTCAGTTCCAGGCCGAGCAGCGCCTCGCGGCGCGCGACCCGCATCGGTCCGAGGTCGTGCAGTCGCAGTCCGGTACGGCGGCGCAGCATCCGCGCCAGCGCGAGGTTCCCGGCGCGGGCGTGCACGGGCCAGGCGCCGCGCCCCTGCGGTCGGCGGCGGCCGAGCAGCAGGTCGGCCTCGCCCGCGGCGACGCCCGCGGCCATGGCGGCGAGCAGGCCTGGGTCCATGGAGGCGTCGCAGTCGCAGAAGCAGACCAGGTCGGCGCGGGCCGCGAGGAGTCCGGCGTGGCAGGCGGCGCCGAAACCGCGCCGCCTCTCGTGCACGACGGTGGCGCCCAGGCTCCGGGCGATCTCCGCCGAGCCGTCGGTCGAACCGTTGTCGACGACGATGGCGCGCCACCCGGCCGGCACGCGCGCCAGCACCCAGGGCAGCGCCTGCGCCTCGTCGAGGCACGGCAGTACGAGGTCCGCGCGGGGCGGAGCACAAGCTGATGAAGTCACCCTCCACACCGTAGGAATCGGAAGCGGGGAAAAGGGGGCCGCAGACCTTACGAAACTCGGACGCCGTTCCGCGGGAGGGGGTCCGCGCCGCACGGGGGGCCGCGCGGGTGACAGCCTGGGGGCATGGCAGTGAGCAATACGCAGAGTACGAACGAAGGACCCGGGGCCGAGGGGACCGCCCGGGACGCCCGGGGCGGCGCCGGGACCGCCGCCCGGCCCGAACCCCAGCCGGACCCCCGGGCCGGCGCCGAGGGCAGTGTGCTGGTCGTCGACGACGATCCGACCGTCTCGGAGGTCGTGGCCGGGTACCTGGAGCGGGCCGGATTCGCGGTGCGCCTGGCGGCGGACGGCCCGGCCGGACTGCGCGCCGCCGAGGAGCACCGACCCGACCTGATGGTCCTCGACCTGATGCTCCCCGGGATGGACGGCCTGGAGGTCTGCCGTCGGCTGCGCGCCGGGGAGACCGGCGGCCGGCCCGTCCCCGTCATCATGCTCACGGCGCGCGGCGACGAGGACGACCGGATCCTGGGCCTGGAGGTGGGCGCGGACGACTACGTGACCAAGCCCTTCAGCCCGCGGGAACTCGTGCTGCGGGTGCGCTCCGTACTGCGCCGGGCGCGGGCCGCCGCCCCGGCCGGTGCCCCGCAGGAGGGTCCCGGGGGCGGTCCGCGGCTCGCGGTGGCCGGCCTGGTACTGGACCCGGCCGCCCGCCGGGTCCACAAGGAGGGCCGGGAGCTCGCGCTCACCCTGCGGGAGTTCGACCTCCTCGCCTTCTTCCTGCGCCACCCCGGCCAGGTCTGCGACCGGGAGCGGCTGATGCGCGAGGTCTGGGGCTGGGACTTCGGCGACCTGTCGACGGTCACCGTGCACGTCCGGCGGCTCCGCGGCAAGATCGAGGACGATCCGGGGAACCCGCAGCTGATCCGGACGGTCTGGGGCGCCGGTTACCGCTTCGAGCCGGGCCCCGTCTCCGGGGCCGGGTCCGCCTTCCGGACGGAGGACGGCCATGCGTGACTTCCTGCTGATCGCCCTGTACGCGCTCCTCGGCGCGGGCGCCGCCGGGCTGCTCGGGGCCGTGGCGCTGCGGATACTGCGCCGGCGCAGCGTCGCCGTCTCCCTCACGATCGTCGCCGCGGTCGCGGTGACCGCGATGCTCGCCGGAACGCTGACCGTGGCCTGGGCGATGTTCCTGTCCTCCCACGACCTCGCGGTCGTGACCACGGTCGTCGCGACGGCCGCGGCCGTCTCGATGGCCACCGCGCTGCTGCTGGGCCGTCAGGTCGTCCGCCGCTGCCGGGAACTCGTCGGCGCGGCCCGGGTCTTCGGCCAGGAGGGCACGTTCGTGGCGCCGGCCGTGCCCGCGCCCGCCGAATTCGCGGCGCTGAGCCGCGAGCTGGCCCTCACCAGCGAACGGCTGGCCGCCTCCCGCGAGCGCGAGCGGGCCCTGGAGGCCTCGCGGCGCGAGCTCGTGGCCTGGATCTCGCACGATCTGCGCACCCCGCTGGCCGGGCTGCGCGCCATGTCGGAGGCGCTGGAGGACGGTATGGCGGCCGATCCCGCCCGCTACCACCGGCAGATCCGGACCGAGGTCGACCGCCTCAACTCCATGGTCGGCGACCTCTTCGAGCTCTCCCGCATCCACGCGGGCGCGCTGTCCCTCACCCTGACCCGGATGTCCCTCCACGACCTGGTGGGCGACGCCCTGGCCGGCACCGACGCGCTCGCGCGCGAGCACGGCGTACGGCTGGTCGGCGAGGGGGTCGCCTCGCTCCCGGTGGAGGTGGACGGCAAGGAGATGACCCGGGTGCTGTCCAATCTCCTGGTCAACGCCATCCGCCACACCCCGGCCGACGGAACCGTCGCGATCGCGGCCGAACGCCGCGCGGACTCAGTGGTGCTCTCGGTCACCGACGCCTGCGGAGGCATCCCCGAGGAGGACCTCCCGCGCGTCTTCGACACGGGCTGGCGCGGCACCCCGGCCCGGACCCCGCCGTCGGGCGCGGGCCTGGGCCTCGCGATCGTCCGGGGCATCGTCGAGGCCCACGCGGGCCACGCGGACGTCCACAACGTCTCCGGCGGCTGCCGCTTCGAACTGACCCTCCCGGCCCCGGCCGGCTAGGCCGTCGGCGAGGTCAGTAGAACATCCAGGCCGGGGTCAGGTTGCCGTTGATGGTGAACATCACCTCCCCGGCCATGCACGGCGGGTCGATGTTCGCGACGGCGGCGGCCTGGGCGGGGTCGCCGTAGTTGCCCATCCACCTCCATTGCTTGAGCGATCTCTGCGCGGCGATGCGCTGCTTGATCTCGATCCCTTCCTCGACGGAAAGGATCCGGTCGACGGCGATCTCCCCGTTCTGCTTCGCCATACCACTCCTCCTGTTTTCGTAGCTGAACGTAGCCGACGATTACAGAATGTGGCCAACCGTACCGATGTGCTAGCCCCGGGATCGGTGTGTCGGCCCCAGGCGGCGAGGTCTACCTCATCGGCCCTGCGATCGGCGCGGCAGTGCGGAGCGGACGGCCGGTCAGCACGATGTGGATTGACCGGGGTTCGGTGCTCCCGGTGACGGGCTGCGTCCCGGCCCTGCCGGACAGGTGGCCAGTTCGGCCATGCCCGCGGCGAACGGCACGGCCGGGCGCCAGCCCAGTTCGTGGCGCAGGCGCGCCGAGTCGGCGGTGATGTGCCGCACGTCGCCGAGCCGGTACTCGCCGGTGACGACCGGAGCCGGGCCACCGCACGCGGCGGCCAGCGCCCCGGCCATGTCGCCGACGGTCCGCGGGTCGCCGCTGCCGACGTTGTACGCGGTCAGGCCCGCGGGCCCGGCGCCCGCGTCCCCCTCGGCCAGGGCCTCCAGCGCCACGGCGTTGGCCGCGGCCACGTCCCGCACGTGGACGAAGTCCCGGCGCTGTCCGCCGTCCTCGAAGACGCGCGGCGCCTCGCCCCGCGCGAGCGAGGACGTGAAGAGCGCGGCCACGCCCGCGTACGGGGTGTCGCGGGGCATCCCCGGCCCGTAGACGTTGTGGTAGCGCAGCGAGACGACGTGCCCGCCGGTGGCCCTGGCCCAGGAGGACGCGAGGTGTTCCTGGGCGAGCTTGGTCGTGGCGTAGACGTTCCGGGGGTCCGTCGGGGCGTCCTCCGTGACCAGCCCCGGCACCAGGTCGGCGCCGCAGGACGGGCAGGGCGGCTCGAACCGCCCGGCCCGCAGATCGCCCTCCGCGCGCGGGCCGGGCCGGACCGTGCCGTGGGCGGGGCACGCGTAGCGCCCCTCGCCGTAGACGACCATCGACCCGGCGAGCAGCAGCCGCGGTACGCGCGCCCGCGCCATCTCGGCCAGCAGTACCGCGGTGCCCAGGTCGTTGGCCGACACGTAGCCGGGGGCGTCCCCGAACTCCTTCCCGAGCCCCACCTTGGCCGCCTGGTGACAGACCGCGTCCACGCCGGCCAGCGCCCGCGCCACGGCATCCGGGTCCCGTACGTCCCGCCCGTCCTCCGCCAGGTCGAAGGCCACCGGCTCGTGGCCGCGGCCGATCAGCTCGGCGACGATGTGCGAGCCGATGAAGCCCGCGCTTCCAGTCACAAGTACGCGCATGCCCCGACGCTAAGCCGCGTGCGGCCCGGCACGGCGCGTTCCGGGCCGCACGTCACGGATCCGTAAGGACCCGGCCGGCTCCGCGGCTGTGCCAGGTCAGCGGACGGCGCCCCACAGCGGTCCCGGGAGCGCCGCCGTGCTCGGCGGCAGTACGCGCGGAGCGGCCGGGGACTGGGCCGACGGGGCCGACGGGGCCTGGGCCGACGGGACATCGGCGGAGCGGTTCTTCGCGGCCGGGTCCGGGGTGTGCGGCGCGGCGGTGCCGCAGAGGGACCGGTCGCGGTAGTCCACCATGGCGGCGTCGGCCGGGTGCGGGTCGAAGGCGTCTCCGGCCGCGTTGACGCGCTGGTACTTCATCAGGTTGTACCCGATGGCGAACTGACGGCTGCCGTCCGGGCTGGACAGGGCCCAGGTGCCGGCGCCCCAGACTCCCCCGTCGTGGCCCCAGGCCGGGCCGCACGGCGTGTCCATGGTGTAGATGCCGAGGCCGTAGCGCATGACCACGGCGCCCGCCTTGTCCTTGACGTCGACGGTGGTGCGCATCTGGTCCAGCTGGCGGCGCGGCAGGAGGTCGCCGCCCAGCAGGGCGCGGTAGAAGGTGTTGAGGTCCTGCGGGGTGGAGACGAGGGCACCGGCGGTGCCGGCCCAGGTCATGTTGTAGTCGCTGTAGTCGCGCGGCGGGTCGATGAGCCCGTAGAAGCTCTCGTACATGCGGGCGTGGGCGCCGCGGATGCGCGGGTCGGTGCCGGGGAAGTAGGTGTCGCGCAGCCCCACGCGCCGGATCACGTCCCGCGTGATCACCTGCTCCGGGTCCTGGCCGGTCACCTTGCGGAGCACCTCGCCGAGCAGGACGTAGTTGGTGTTGGAGTAGGCCCAGTCGGTGCCCGGTTCGAACTGCTGCGGCAGGGCCACGCCGTAGCCGATCAGCGTTGCGGGCCCGATCGTGCGGTACCGCTGCTCGTCCAGGCTCTCGGTGGTCCCCTTCAGGAGGGAGGGGAAGGCACCACCGATGTAGTCCTGGATTCCGCTGGTGTGGTTGAGGAGCATGCGTACGGTCACCGTGCGGCCGCGCTCGCCGGGCAGCAGCTCGGGCACGTAGTCGCCGACCGGCCGGTCGAGGTCCACCCGGCCCTTCGCGGACTGCTGGAGGACGGCCACGGCGGTGAAGGTCTTGGTGACGCTGCCGACGCGGTGCCGGAGGTCGGGGCGGACCTTGCGTCCGGTGGCGACGTCGGCGAGGCCGGCGGCGCCGTCGAAGCGCTCGCGGCCGTCGCGGACCCCGGAGTAGACGCCGTACACGCCCGCATCCCGGATCGCGTTCAGCCCGGCCTGCAGCTGGGTCCGGTCGAGGCGCCGGCCGGCGTCCTGGCCGTAGGCGCTCGGCGCTTCCCGGACGGCGGCGCTCGCGGCCGGCGCGAGGCCCGCCAGCAGGGCTATGGCGACGGCGGTGGCCGAGGCGGCGCGACGCAGTCGCGGTGCGGATCGGTCGGCGGCACGGGTGTGGGGCACGGCGGCTCCTCGGCGGTGGCCCGGTGGGGGCCGGCGATCTTGGTCACCTCAATTCTTCGCCTCGGACCCCCACCGCGACCTCCTTCGCCAGGACGAACCGGTCATCAACCTCCAGAAGGAGAAGCACCTTGACAGGCCATTACATTTGTCACCTCTCGCTCCGGGCGCACTGCCCCGTCCGGCGCGGCGCGCACGGGCTCGCGCACCCCCTGGCCGGCGGACTGTGACTCCGCCCACCCTCCCTTGACCGGACAAGGAAGGGCTACCTAACTTCGGTGTCATGGCCCCCCACGACCGCACCCCTCCCTCCGACGCCTCCGGCAGTCCCGGCGCCTCCGACGCGTCCGAGCTGGTCGGCTTCTCCGTCGACCTCACCTCGCAGGAGGTGCTCCGGCGCGCCCAGGTGATGGCGGCACTCGGCCGGGACTGGGATCCGGTGGAGGTGCTCCTCGGCGAGGAGGCCGCGTACGACCTGCTCTATTCCGGGCTCGACGCGCAGCAGCAGCGCCTCTACGACGACCTCGTGGCGGCCGGTGTGCTGCCCCCGCGCGGAGACGGCCGTGCTGCCGCTTGACCCGCAGGCCGACCCCGGGCGCCGTGCCTGGGTGGCCTGCCCGAAGTGTGCGGACGCGCGCGGCTGCGAACCCTGCGAGCAGCGGCGTACCTGCTCCGCCCATTGGCGCTACCTGCTCACCAACACCGGCAGCATGCTCCACCTCCAGTGCCCGTCGTGCACCCACGTCTGGGTGCACGAGAGCGGCTTCGGAGCCACCCGCTCCCGGTGGGACCGCGTCAGGGACGCCCGACCCGGCTCCTGACGGCCGTCCCTGGGGTCAGGTGGCGGCCCAGCCGCCGTCCAGGGGGATCGAGGCACCGGTGACGTAGCCGGTGTGCGGGCCGCAGAGCCACAGGACGGCAGCGGCGACCTCCTCCGGCTCGACCAGCCGCTTGACCGCGGAGCGGCTCAGCAGTACCTCGGACACCACCCGACCTGCGTCGATGCCGTGGGCGGCGGCCTGGGCCTCGATCTGCCGCTCGACCAGTGGTGTGCGGACGTAGCCGGGGTTCACGCAGTTGCTGGTGACGCCGTGCGCGGCCCCTTCGACGGCCGCGACCTTGCTCAGCCCTTCCAGGGCGTGCTTCGCGGTCACGTAGCCGGCCTTGAACGCGCTGGCGCGCCGCCCGTGCGCGCTGGAGATGTTGACGATGCGGCCCCAGCCGTGTGCGCGCATGTACGGCATGGTCCGGCGGATCAGCAGGAACGGCGCCTGCACCATCACCCGCTGCATGAGCGCGAAGCGGTCCGGCGGGAACTCGGTCAGCGGGGCGACGTGCTGCAGTCCGGCGTTGTTGACCAGGATGTCGATCTCGGCCGGCAGTTCCTCGACGGAATCGGCCCGGGCCAGGTCCACGACGTGCGCCCGCCCGCCGATCCGCTCGGCGACGGCCTTCGCCGTGGCGGCGTCGATGTCCACCACGTGTACGTGGGCCCCGGCCGCGGCGAGCGCCGCGGCGCAGGCCCGCCCGATACCGCCGCCGGCGCCGGTCACCATGGCGGTGCGGCCCGCCAGGTCGATGCCCGCTGTGGCGGCTGCTGCGTGGGGCACGGGAGGGTATCCGCTTGTCATGCCCGGAATCATCCGGGACAGCGCCGGGACGATCCCATGTGCGCGGCCGCCACAGTCGCGCCCTGCGGCGTGTCGGCCGCCGCCACTGTGTCGAGGGCAGCGGCCGACGGGACCACGCGGGCCCGAACAGGACTACGCAGGCCCGAGCAGGTCCAGGAGCGGGGTCAGTCCGCCGGGCCGCTGGTCGACCGGGAGGTGGTCGACGAAGTGCACCGGGCAGCCGAGTGCCAGCGCGCCGCCGTCCGCCTCGCGGCTGTCGCCGACCATCAGCACCTCGGCGGGAGCCAGGCCCAGCCGGTCGCAGGCCGTCCGGAAGATCACCGGATCGGGTTTCTGGGCGCCCAGCTCGAAGGAGAGCACGTAGGCGTCGACCAGCTCGTCGAGCCCGTGCGTGCGGAAGACCGGGCGCAGGTCCCATCCGATGTTGCTGACCACGGCCACCGGGAGCCCCCGGCGGCGCAGTGCGCGCAGGGTGGGCCCGGTGTCCGGGTAGGGCCGCCAGGCGGCGGGGGTCATGTGGCGGTCGTAGAGGGCCTGCGCCAGTTCCGGGTCGGTGATCCCCGCGGCGCGGATCAGGCCGCCGTAGGCGGCCCGGTGCTGCTCGGGGCTGATGTCCCGCTGGTCCCACGCGGTTTCGAGGTGCGCCGGCATGTGCTGGGGCGACAGCCCGCCGGGCAGTGCGCCGTATTCGGTCAGCCGCCGCGCCGTCGCGCCGAACTCCTCCTCGGTCAGCCGGATGCCGGTCTCCGCGAGGGCGGCGGCGAGCCACTCCTCGGTCGGCTCGACGCGCAGCAGTGTGCCGGAGAAGTCGAACATCACTCCTTTGATCATGTGGTGATCGTAGTCCGGTCGAAGGGCCGGGCGGGGCCTGCGGGGCGCGCTCAGGTGGTCGGGTGCAGCCTGGACGCGACGGGGGCGGCCGGTGAATCCTCCGGACTCCCGTCGACGGCGGCCAGGGCGCTGCCCGCCAGCCAGGTCCGCCAGTCCACGTTCCAGTCGCCGAAGCCGTTGTCGAAGGGGGCCATCTTCGCGCCGCCGCTGTTGACCACCTCCACGATGTCCCCTTCCCTGACGGTCTCGAAGAACCAGGCGGCGTCCTCGGTGCTCATGCCCGTGCAGCCGTGGCTCACGTTCTCCTCGCCCTGCGCCTCGACCGACCAGGGCGCGGCGTGGATGTACTCGCCGCTCCAGGTCACCCGGGTCGCGTAGGAGACGGGCAGGTCGTAGAACTCGCTGGTGCCCGGCTTGATCCCGACCGTGTCACCGCGCATCCGGACCTTGGGCTCCTTGCGCAGCACGACCTTGATGCCGCTGCGGGTCCGGAAGCCCTCCTTGCCGGTGGTGACCGGGATCGTCCGGATGACCCGTCCGTTGCGGCGTACGGTCATCCGGTGGGTGGCGGAGTCGGTGACGGCCTCGATCCGGTCCGCGATGGTGAACTGCACCGCCTCGGAGGGGCCGCCGTAGTCCTCGTCCCCGACCTCGACCCCGTCGAGACCGCTGCGGACGCGGACGACGGTGTGGGCGGGCCAGTACGTGCGCGGCCGGAAGTGCAGGGTCGATTCGTCGACCCAGTGCCAGGCGCCCTCGACGTGGGGTTCCGAGGTCACCTGCAGTGCCCGCTCCAGCCGGGCGCGGGCCGGGAGGTCGTCGGCGGGCACCGGGCGGCTGAGGCTCGCCGTCACGATCTCCCCCGCGCCGTACGTACCGGGCTCCGGCCCGAACTCGACCGTCAGCCTGCCCCCGTCCGAGGGCGGCGCGGTCCGGAAGGCCATGGTCACGCCGACCGCGGTCCCGTCCGCGTCCAGGGCGCCGACCTGCACGGTGTAGGTCTCGCCGGCCCGCAGCGGCTCGCTGTTGAGCCAGCGCTCGCTGTGCGGGGCGAGCTCGCCGGCGAGATGGCGGCCGTGCCCGTCGCGCACGGTCACGTCCGTGAGGCGGCCCTGGTCCGCGAGGGCGATCTGGAGCGGGCCGCCGGAGTCGGTGGGCAGCTCCTCGGTCCGGGCGGTCCGGGCGGTGCGGGCGGCCCTCGCCGTACCGCCGAGGGAGGGCTCCTTCACCATGGATCCCACCCCGCGCGCGGTGGCCCGTACCCGCTGCTCCTGCCAGCCGCTGCACAGCCCGGGGCGGAACATGCGCACGGCACAGGGCCCGTCGCCGGATCCACCCCCCTCGTCCAGCACTCTCCCGACCAGCAGGGTGACCGCGGCCTCGCGCTGCGGGCCCGCGAGGGTCCCCTCCGCGGGATCCGCATCGGGCGCCCGGCCCGGCGCTGCGGCGACGACCAGCATGGCCCCCGTCACCGCAGCCACGGCGCCCCACGCCTTGGCCGGTTGTCTCCGTCGCATTCGTGGCATAGCCGTATCAAAGCGATGTGGCGCCAAAATGATGATCACGCCCTCCGTGCTGCGCCCGAACGGGCATCCAAGTGAACTCGGACGGAGCACAGCGCCCGGCCCCGACGAGCGGGGAGCGGCCGGAGGTCCGATAATCGGATGCCCTCGGGCGGGCCGCCCGCGAGAATGCGGCCATGGTCATCCGCACAGCACGGTTGCACGAGCTGCCCCTCCTCCAGGACATCGAGAGGGCCGCCGGTCGCTGCTTCCGGGACATCGGCATGCCGGAGATCGCCGACGACGAGCCGCCGGCACTCGACGAGCTCGCCACCTACCAACGGGCCGGGCTGGCCTGGGTGTCGGTCGACGGGGCCGATATCCCGGGCGGCTACCTGATCGCCGCACGCGTCGAGGGCAATCTGCACGTCGAGCAGGTGTCCGTCCATCCGGACCGCGCGCGCCGCGGGCTCGGCCGGGGCCTGCTGGAACACCTGGCGGAATTCGCCGGGCGCGAGGGCGCGCCCGCCCTGACCCTCACCACGTTCACCGCGGTCCCGTGGAACGCCCCGTACTACGCGCGCTGCGGCTTCCGGCCGCTGGCGGACACGGAGCTCACTCCCGGCCTGCGGGAGATCCGTGAGCGGGAGGCGGCACACGGCCTGGACCGGTGGCCCCGCATCTGCATGCGGCGGGACCTGTGACGGCGCCCGGCCTGCGCAGGGACAGCCGGGCTCGAACCGTTGGTGACTCGATGAGGGATACGTGATGTTCGAAGGAAAGTCGGTGAGGCTGCGCGCGCTGCGCGCCGAGGACGCCGAGCACCATCTCCGGTGGCGCAACGACCCGGAGGTGGTGCGCTGGGCCGCGGCCGGTGATCCGTGCTTCGGCCCGGTCACGGCGGAGGCGGTCGGGCTCGCCTTCGACTCCATGCTGCGCCTGAGCCCGAGGGAGTCGGCCGTGTTCACGGTCGAGGACCTGGCGTCCGGGAGGGTGATAGGCATGGCCGACTACCGGGACCTGGACCCGTACGCCGGAGTGGCCACGCTGGGCATCACCATCGGCGAACGGGAGTTCTGGGGTCGCGGCCACGGCCGTGACGCGCTGCGGCTGCTCATCGCCCACCTGTTCGGCGCGTACGGCCTCAGCCGCCTGGAACTGGACACCTGGAGCGGCAACGAGCGGGCCGTGCGGGCCTTCGCCGGGCTGGGCTTCCGGGAGGAGGGCCGCCGCCGGTCGGCCGTGCTGATGGAAGGCGAGCGCTACGACAGCGTGCTCTTCGGGATGCTCCGCGAGGAATGGGCGAACCCCGCATGAACGAGGCAGCTGCGGGAGTGACGGAGCACCCCGGTTTCGGTGTGATGCTGGCGTGGTTGCTGGACCGCAGGGCCCTGCGCGCGGAGGATCTGGCCGATCTCTCGGGATCGATGCCGGACGAGGTCCGGGCGGTGCTCGCGGGGGAAGTCCCCGGCGAGGCGCTGCTCCGGCGGATCGCGCCTGTCCTCGGCTTCCACGCGGTCGATCTGTTCATCCTGGCGGGGCTGAGTGTCCCGGACGACTTGGCGCCGCTTGACGCCGACGCCGAGCGGTGGGCGCCGTACATCGTGATGGAGGCGGTGCACCTTCCCGCTCCGGATCGGCGTGAACTCCTGGAGCTCGTCCGCTCACTGCCGCAGGAGGAACGGTCTTCCGTCTTCGCCGCGAAGCCGATCTCCTCCCTTGCCGGTCCGGGCGGCCGGATCATCCGCATGCTCCAGTACCGCAATCTGGACCGGATGGGCATGGCCAGGCTCCTGGCGGTGGTGACGCCCACGTACCTCTCGGCCCCCACGTACGGCCTGATCGGCTCCGGTCGGACGGAGTTGACGCCCCGCCTGGTGACGGATTCCGCGGCCGTGCTGGGGATCGACGCCGGTGAACTGGCCGTGCTGACGGGCGTCGATCTGCCCGAGGTGCCTCCGCCCGCGGCCCCGGTGGCGGAGGACGCCGCAGCCCTGCTGTGGGAGGCACGGCGCCTCTCCGCGGCCCAGGCACAGCACGTCGCCGAGGCGGCGCGCTCCCTGCGCGGGGACTCCGCCCAGGGCTACTTCCTCAACCTGTCCGGGTCCTGACACCGGCCGGTCCCGCGTCCGCGGTCGCCGCGTCAGACTCCGGCCGAGGCCATTTCGATGATCGACCGGTAGTGGGCGGCCGCGGACACCACGCACGCGCGGTAGGTGCGGTTTTCCCTGACCACCAGGAAGTAGTCCCTGATCTGCTTCCAGTACTGGCGCAGGTAGCCGAGGCCCGGCACGAAGCCCGGGGGCCTGGGTACCAGGGCGAAGGCCTCGGAGCACTTGAGGATGCCGCCGGTCACCTCGGACAGGACGTCCGCCACCTCGGCGTTCATGTTCCAGCCCGCGGCCAGCTGCGGGGTCCAGATGGAGCCGGCGATCTCCCGCAGCCGCTCCTGTTCCTCCGGGGTCGGGTCGCTCGGGGCGACCGCGGTCACCGGGTGGCCGCCGACGGCCCCGGCCGCCTGTGCGGGCCCTGCGGCGCCCACCCCCAGCAGGGCTCCCGCCGCGATCAGCGCGACCGCCGAAAGCCTGAGTGAACGTATCCCCATGTCCGCCCCTCCCGCGTTGCCGGAAGTCCCCTCCCAGGACCGGGCGTCGAGATTTCCACGGCCCCCGCACAGGGTCAACGGGGCCCGGACGGTCATGGCCGGATCCGTGCGCGTCCGCACCCGCCCGCCTTCGCCGAGCGCGAACCGAGGTCGCGGCGGTGCTCGCCATGTGCTGAGCTGGCCCGATGGATCTTCTTGTACTGGGCGGGACCGCATGGCTGGGACGTGAGATCACGCGGCAGGCGCTGGCGCGGGGGCACTCGGTGACCTGCCTGGCGCGCGGCGAGAGCGGCGCCGTCGCGCCCGGCGCGCACCTGGTGGCGGCGGACCGGAACGAGGAGTCCGCCTACGCGGAACTCCTCGACCGCGACTGGGACGCCGTGATCGAGGTGTCCTGGCAGCCGGCCTTCGTCCGCGGTGCGCTCGCGGCCCTCGCGGGGCGGACCCGGCACTGGACCTACGTCTCCTCCATCAGCGCCTACGCCGACCACAGCACGGTCGGCGCCGACGAGTCGGCCGCGCTGCTGCCGCCCGCCGAGGGCGACCAGGTGGGGCGGGAGGAGTACGGCGAGGCCAAGGTCGCCTGCGAGGAGGCTTCGCGCGCGGCGGTGGGAGACCGGCTCGTCATCGCCCGGGCCGGGCTGATCGGTGGCCCGGGCGACGCGAGCGGACGGTCGGGGTACTGGGCGGCGCGCTTCGCCCGTGAGGTGGACCAGCCCGTGCTCCTCCCCCGGTCGTCCGGGGTATCGACCCAGGCGATCGACGTGCGCGATCTGGCGGGCTGGCTGCTGGACCTGGCCCAGGAGGGGACCACCGGGACCTTCGACGCCGTCGGTCCCGTCGTCCCCTTCGACGACTGGATCGGCCTGTCGGCACGAGCGGCCGGGTACACCGGGCCCATGGCGCAGGCGGAGCCGCAGTGGCTCCTCGACCAGGGCGTCGTGCCGTTCATGGGCCCGGAGTCGATGGCCATGTGGATGCCCGATCCCAAGTGGGCCGGATTCTGCGCCCGCAGCGGAGCCGCGGCGCACGCGGCCGGACTGCGCGACCGCCCGCGGGCGCAGATGCTGGCGGACCTGCTGCGGTGGGAGCGCGCCGAGGGGCTGGAGCGCCCCCGCAGGGCCGGTCTGAGCACCGCCCGCGAGCGGGAGCTGCTCACCGCGCTCGCCGCCGTACCGGAGTAGCGCCGCGCGGGACCGGCCGACGCCGTAGCGGCTGATCGACCTGGATCAGGCGCGCCCGCGGTCACCGCCGCGGCCTGGTCGCGACGGTGAGCGCGACGGTGACGGTCCGGGTGCAGGTGCCGTCGGGACAGTGGTCCAGCAGGGCGCGGCGCAGCTCGGACTCGAAGGCGTCCTTCCGGTCGCCGAACAGGGCCGGGCTGGAGCGGGCGCGCGAGAACTGCAGGCCGATCACCTGATCCACCGTGCAGCGCGCGGACCGTTCCCACGTGGTGGTCGCGACGCGGGAGAACACCGACTTCGCGAGATGGTCCTCCGCGTCCCGTACGTCCTCCCTGTCCGCCGGGCCGTGGCCGGGTCCCAGGAAGCGCTCGCGCACCTCGTCGACGACGGCCGGCCAGGGCGCCGCCACGGTGGTGACGACGGCGATCCCGCCGCGCGGTGCGAGCACGGCGTCCAGGTCCGCCGGCACCCGCGTCCGGTCCATCCGGTGGAACGCCCCGCCGATGACGCACAGGTCGGTCCGGGGCAGGCACAGCCGGCCGATGCCGGCGGCGTCACCGCGCAGCCAGGAGATGTTCCGGTGGCCGCGCTCCTCGGCGAGTGCGCACCCCTCGGCGAGCATGGCCGGCTCCGGGTCGACGGCGTAGACGTGCTCGGCCAGCGGAGCCAGCGGCAGGCTCATCGTGCCCGGTCCGGCGCCGAGGTCCAGTACGGTCTGGGAGCCGTCGAGCGCGAACCGGTCGACGAGGAGCGCGTAGAGCTCCGCCGGGTACGGCGGCCGGTAGCGGGCGTAGTAGGGGGCGGCGGACGCGTACGGGGTGCTCATGGGGTCCTCCCGGGCCGGGGTCGCATCCGCCGATGGTGGAGCCACGACCCGGCCCGCGGCAGCGACTGACCCCGGAAATCCCCCGTACGGATGCCTGTCGTTCACCTGCGTCCCGCTGTCCGATCAGTTCCGCGGGGTCAGCCGCTCCCACAGGAAGGTGTGGACGAGGGCTTCGTTGAAGGCCGTCTGCCGGTGGTCGGTGGCACCCGCGTGGCCGCCGCCGAGGTGCTCGTGGAAGAGGACGGGATGCCCGTACTCGCGCAGCCGCGCGGCCATCTTGCGGGCGTGGCCGGGGTGCACCCGGTCGTCTCGGGTCGAGGTGAGCAGGAGCAGCGGCGGGTACGCGGGCCCGTCCGCCCGGATCCGGTGGTACGGGGAGATCTCCTCCAGGTGCGGCCGGTCGGCCGGGCTGTCGGGATCCCCGTACTCGGCGATCCAGCTGGCCCCGGCCAGCAGCTTGTGGAAGCGCAGCATGTCCAGCAGCGGCACGTGCGCGACGACCGCGCCGAACAGTTCCGGGTCGCGGGTGAGCATGGCGCCCATGAGCAGCCCGCCGTTGCTGCCGCCCTCGATGCCGAGCTGCGCGGGAGTGGTGATGTCCCGGGCGGTGAGGTCCCGGGCGACCGCCGCGAAGTCCTCGTAGGCCCGGACCCGGTTCGCGCCGAGGGCCGCCTTGTGCCAGGCGGGCCCGTACTCGTGCCCGCCGCGGATGCCCGCGACGACGTACGTGCCGCCGCGCGCGAGCCAGGCCCGCCCGGTGACCGCGCTGTACTGCGGGACCATGGAGATCTCGAAGCCGCCGTACCCGTAGAGCAGGGTGGGGCCGGGGCCCGGGCGGTCCTCGGGTCCGACGACGAAGTACGGCACCCTCGTGCCGTCCGCGGAGGTCGCGAAGTACTGGCGCACGGCGAGACCGGCCGTGTCGAAGAGCGCCGGACTCTGCTTGAGGGTTTCGCTCTCGCTGTCGTCGCCGGCCGTGCCCCGGTAGAGGGTGGCGGGCTGGAGGAAGCCGGAGACCTGGTGGAAGTACTCGTCGCCGACGTCCGGGTCCGTGTCGGTGACCGAGGCGCTGGAGAGCTGCGGCAGGCCCGGCAGCGGTGCGCGGTGCCAGCCGCTCCCGCCCGCCCCCGTGGGCGGGGTGAGGAGCTCCATCCGGGAGGAGACGTCGGCGCGGGTGCTGAGGATGAGGTGGTTTCGGGTCCAGCTGTACCCGGCGAGCGCCGTGCGCTCGTCCGGGGTGAACAGCACCTCGGCCTCGCGCTCCCCCGCGAGGAAGGCGTCGAGGTCGAAGGCGAGCAGACTGCCCGCGCCGTGGCCGAGCCACGGCGACTTGGTGGTGACGGTCAGCCACCGGCGGCGGACGGAGGCGCCCGCGTCGTCCGGGACGTCGATCTTCAGCGGCGGGGCGGCCGGGTCCTCCTGGAGCAGGAAGAGCTCCTGGTTCCAGAAGTCGATCTGCCGGTGGACGAAGTCCCGTTCGAAGCCGGGGGTGTCGTCGTGCCATCCGGAGGCGGACAGGTCCGTCGGCCGGCCTTCGTAGACCGGCTCGGCGTCCGCGAGGGGCGTGCCGCGCCGCCAGCGGCGTACCTGGAGCGGGTAACCGGACGCGGACATCGAGCCTGCGCCGAAGTCCGTGCCGATCCAGACCCGGTCGTGGTCGATCCACCCGATCCGGGTCTTGGCCTCGGCGACGGTGAACCCGTCCGCGACGAATTCCAGGGTCTCCAGGTCGAACTCGCGCACCACGCAGGCGTCCGCGCCGTCCCGGGACAGCAGGACGAGGGCGTGCCGGTGCTCCGGGGCCAGGACCCGGCTGCCGGCCCAGGCCCACTTCTCGCCCTCGGCCTCGGCGAGCGCGTCGAGGTCCAGGAGCACCTCCCAGGCCGGCCGGTCCGTGCGGTACTCCTCCAGCGTGGTCCGCCGCCACAGGCCGCGCACGTGGTCGGCGTCCTGCCAGAAGTTGTAGAGGTGGCCGCCCCGGCGGACCGTGTAGGGGATCCGGCCGTCGTCGTCCAGGGCCTCGCGCATCTCCTGCTCGAGGACCTTGAATCCGGGGGAACCCGTCAGCTCGTCCACGGTCTCGGCATTGCGCTCCCGCACCCAGGCGAGGGCGGCGTCGCCGGATACGTCTTCCAGCCACAGGTAGGGGTCTACATCGCTCATCAGGCGATTGTGCAGGAAGCGAGGGCGGCTGTCCGACGTCCGGCCGCCCTCAGCCGCCGACGGCACCTCAGCCGCCGTCGGCCCCTCCGCCCTCGTCGGCCTCCCCGCCCTCGTCGGCCGCTGTGCCGCCGACGCCCGCCGGGCCGCCGGCCGTGCGGCGCGCGTCGCGCAGCGCCGAGTGCACCGACCAAGTCACCGAGACCAGCGGGACCGCGACCACCGCGCCCACCACTCCGGCGGCGATGGCCCCCGCGACCACCGAGATCGCCACGACCAGCGGGTGCAGGCTCACCGCCCGGCTCATCACCAGCGGATGCAGCAGATGGCCCTCGATCTGGCCGATGACCACGATCAGCGCGACCACCAGGCCCGCGACGAACGGCCCCTTCGCGGCCAGCGCGACCACCGCGGCGACCGCCAGCGCGACCGGCGAGCCGACGAGCGGGATGAACGCGGCGAAGAACTCCAGCAGGGCCAGCGGCACGGCCAGCGGGACCCCGAGGAAGTACAGCGCCAGCCCGACCAGGACCGCGTTCGTCGCCGCGACGAGGACGATCCCGCGGGTGTAGCCGGTGAACGTGCGCCAGGCCGCGCCGCCGGCGATGCCCACGCGGGCGCGCACCGGCGGCGGCAGCTGCGCGCAGAACCAGGACCACTGCCGGTCGCCGCCGTGCAGGAAGAAGAAGGAGGAGAAGGCCGCGAGGGCGAGCACGGTCAGGACCTGGACCAGGCGCCCGGCTCCGCTGAGTGCCTGGCCGATCAGCGTGGAGCGGTGGCTCGACAGGTACTCCCCGAGGCGGGACTGGAGGTCAGTGAGCGCGTTCGGGTTCAGCCGGAAGGGTGGCCGCTCGAGGTACTCCTCGATGCTGTCGAGTCCCTCGCGGAACTCCCGGGCCAAGGTGGTGCTCTCCCCGGCCACCGCCGTGCCGACCAGGGCCAGTACGCCCAGCAGGAGCAGCGCGCTGCCGAGGAGGGTGACGGCGACGGCGACCGACCGGGGCAGGACGCGGGCGAGGCGGCGGGTGGGCCACCACAGCAGGGCGGTGACGACGAGCCCGAGGAAGAGTGCCACGGTGATCTCGTGGAACCGGCCGAGCACGGCGAAGACGGCGTAGACGGCCGCGCCGACCACCAGCAGGCGCCAGGCGTACGACGCTGCCGTACGCAGGAACGCTGACACCGGCGGCATGACCCATGGGTGCCACACCGGGCCCGGGAAGCCACGCGCCGGACGCCGGATTCGCCCGTCCGTGATCGGTTCGGGGCCGATGCGCGGAAAATCCGTTGCTCCGGCCGCGACGTCCACGGACGATGGCATCTCGTGAGCACTTCCCGATGGACCACCGTACTGCCCGATTTCGCCCCGTTCCGTTCCGGCCGTGACTTCAGGCTGCTGTTCTACCAGGGCACGGTGACGTACTTCGGCTCGTTCATGGCGATGATCGCGCTGCCGCTGCAGATCAAGCACCTGACGGACTCGCCGCTGGCGGTCGGCGCGATGGGGGCGGTGGAGCTCGTTCCGCTGGTGGTCTTCGGACTGTACGGGGGCGCCCTCGCCGACGCGGTCGACCGGCGGCGGATGATCCTGCTGACCGAGGCCGGGCTCGGTGTGCTCGCCCTGGTGCTCCTGGTGAACGCGCTGCTGCCCGATCCGCTGCTGTGGCCGCTGTACGTGGTCGCTGCGGGGGTGTCGGCCCTGAGCGGGCTCCAGCGGCCGGCCCTGGACTCGCTGATGGCGCGGATCGTGCCGCACGAGCAGCTGACGGCCGCCGCCGCGCTCAACGGGCTGCGCTACCAGTTCGGGGCGATCGCCGGTCCGGCGCTGGCCGGTGTGGTCGTCGCGTTCGCCGGTCACGCGGCGGCCTACTGCGTCACCGTCCTCGGTTTCCTCGTATCCGTGCTGCTGTGCCTGCGGCTCAGTCCGGCGCCCCCGGTGAAGGGGGCCGAGCGTCCGTCGCTGCGCGGGATAGCCGAGGGCGCGCGGTACGCGTGGAGCCGGCCCGTGCTGCTGGGGACGTACGCGGTGGACCTGGCGGCCATGTTCTTCGCCTTCCCGAACGCGATCTACCCCTTCCTCGCGGACGAGCTCGACGCGGTCTGGGCGCTGGGGCTGATGTACGCGGCGGGGGCGGTGGGCTCGCTGGTGCTCGGCATGACCAGCGGCTGGATGTCCCGGGTACGCCGGCACGGGCTGCTCGTGGTGTTCGGTGCGGCGGTGTGGGGCCTGGCCATCGCGGGGGCCGGGGCGTCCTCCGGCATCTGGCTCGTGCTGCTGTGCCTCGCGGTGGCGGGCGCGGGCGACATGGCGAGCGGGCTGGGCCGGGCGACGATCTGGAACCAGACGATCCCGGAGGAGCTGCGGGGCCGGCTCGCGGGCATCGAGGTGCTCTCGTACAGCGTGGGACCGCAGCTCGGGCAGGTCCGGGCGGGCACGATGGCCGGCTGGACCGGTACCCGTTCGGCCTTCTGGGGCGGCGGGCTGGCCTGTGTGGCGTCGGTGGCGGTGCTGGCCGCCCTGCTGCCGAAGCTGATCTCCTACGACGCCGACACCGACGAGGACGCGCTGCGCCGCCGGGCGGCCCGGGAGGCGGAGCGGGCCGGCGCGCCGGCCTGAGACGGCCGGGACGGTTCAGACACCGCTGATGGCGGGGAGCCTCCCGTCGGCGACGGCGGCGGTCAGCAGCGCGTGATCGGCGCGGGTCCGGTCCGCGTAGCCGAGGGCGAAGGAGGCCACGGCGCGGTCGAAGGTGTCTGCGCCGCCGAGGTAGCCCGCGATGGCGATGCGGTCGCCGGTACGGGCGTGGGCGCGGGCCAGGGCCCTGCCGCACAGCTCGGCATACCGGGCGAGCAGGCCCGGAGGCATGCCGGCGAGCTCGGCCGACCCCTTCATGTCGCGCAGCTGCCGGCCGTAGAAGTGGCGCCCGGCGGCCCCGGTCGTCCAGCCGAGGAAGATGTCGCCCGCGGCCTGCATGCGGCGCTGGCCCGCGACCACCCGGTGTCCTTCGTGGTCGTGACCGTCGTCCGGGAGGTGGTCCTGCAGAACGGACGGCACGGCTTCCTTGATCTGCAGGAAGAGCGGGTCGTCGGCGTCGCGCCCGAGGAGCAGCACGATGAAGCAGCGGGTCCCCACGCTCCCGACGCCGACCACCTTGCGCGCCGCGTCGGCGAACCGGAAGCGGTCCAGCAGGAGGCGGCGCTCCTCGGGGAGCGTGCTGCGGTACTTCCCGAAGACCTCGTCGACCTCCCGTGAGTCCGCCCGGGCGAGCGGCTCCAGCAGCGGCGGGTCGTGGATGATCCGCCGCCGTCCGCCCTGGACCTCGGTGAGCTTTCCGAGGGCGCGCAGGCTGGTGCGGCGGCGGGCGCGCGCCAGGTTGGCCTCCACCCGGTCTCGCAGTTCGCGCTTGCGGACGAGTGACAGCAGGTCGGCGGTGTCGGTCCGGTGGTACCAGACGTCCAGCTCGCGCTGTCCGGCGAGCTCCCGGATCGTCTCCCGGTAGGCCCGGGCCGCGCCGAGGGCCGCCCGCGCGGCCCGGTCGTCGCCGTGCCCGTTGTCGCGGGCGGCGACGGCGACGCTCGCGGCGAGCCGTTTGACGTCCCATTCGAAGGGGCCGGGGAAGGTCTCGTCGAAGTCGTTGACGTCGAAGAGCAGGGCGCGTTCCGGGGAGGCGAAGATGCCGAAGTTCAGCAGGTGCGCGTCCCCGCACAGCTGGACGGTCAGACCGGTCTGCGGCGCGGTGGCCAGGTCGGCGGCCATCACGGAGGCCGCGCCGCGCAGGAAGGCGAGCGGCGATGCCGCCATCCGGCCGTAGCGGATCGGCAGCAGCTCGGGCACGCGGTCGGTGCCCTGCCGCTGCAGGACCCCGATCGGGTCGGGCCGGTCCGGCGAAGCGGTCCACCGCCCGTGCGCGGCACGGCTTGTGATCTTGCGGACGGCCCGTCCGCGCCGGAGCCGCTCAGCTGGACTGGTCATGCGCCGCTCCTCCTCGCCGGTCCCTCCTCATCCTCGCCGCACGGGGCCGGTCCCGCATGTCGCCGTCCCCGGAGCGGTGGGGACGGCACCGGTCAGCTCTCGTTCTCGGCGAGGATCCGGTCGGCGGCGTAGTGCGGGCAGTTGAGGGCGTGCCAGGTCACCGAAAGCGACCCCGCTCCGGTCCACAGGGTCCGCACCACTCCGTCTGCGGCGGTGGCCTTGCAGAAGGGGCACATGACGGTCTCCGGGCGCAGTAGATCGAACATGCCGTGTCCTTCCCGCAGCTTTCTCACACCGGACCAGTCCAGAACTATCAAATCCGGCGCCATTCGGCCGCAGTACCCGCAAGTACGGATGGATATCGAGGGCCACGGCCGGGTTGCGCGCAGCCGGGTCGGTGACGGTGGCGGTACGGACGCGGTCGGCTCAGTTCGCGCAGCCCGTGTCCCGGGCCGGGCGGCGGCCGCTCGTGAGGAACTCGGTGACGGCGCGGTCGCCGCACGCGTTGCCGTTTCCGAGGTAGAGCCCGTGGCCGCCCTGCTCGACGGTCACCAGCCGGGCCCGGTCGCCCAGCGCCTCGCGCATCTTCAGACCCCCGGAGAGCGGGGTGGCCGGGTCCCGGCGGCTCTGGAGCATGAGGATGTTGGACGGGCCGCCGTCGGTGATCCGGGTCGGCTTCTGCGTGGGGGTCTGCCAGAAGGAACAGGGCAGCACGTTCACCGGCAGGCCGGCCGTGAGCGGGAACCGGGCGCGGTCCGCGTCGACGGCCCGCTGGTACGCCGCCGTGGACGCGTCCGGCCACGCCACGTCGTTGCAGATGACGGCGACCATGAGCGCGGCGTCCTCGTTCCGGATGGGCGCGGCGAGCTCCCTGGGGAGCACCGGGGTCCCGGCCGGTTCCTGCACGGCCCGCACGAGCCGGGCGAAGGAGGGGAAGGCGGCGTCGGCGTAGAGCGTGTTCTGGAGGGCCTGGCGCAGGCCGTTGCCGGTCAGCGGCACTCCCGGGGTCGTCGTCGCCCTCGGCTCGTGGTCCAGCCGGGCCGCGAGCGCGACGACGAGCGGCTCGACGTCCTGCGCCGCCGCGGCGAGCCGCAGGCCGTCCCGGTCCCGGTCGGGGTGTGTCGCCCAGGCCGCGAAGTCGGGGAAGCGGTCCGCCGCGCCCTGTGACATGTTCGCGAGCCAGCCGCGGGCGACACGCTTCGGGTCGGGGTCGCCGCTGCTGTCGAGGACCCAGCGGTCGGTGTGCCGGGGGTACTCCTGCGCGTACACGGCGCCCACGTACGTCCCGTACGAGGTGCCCCAGGCGGAGAGCTTGCGCTCGCCGAGCGCCTCGCGGAACCGGTCCATGTCGCGGACCTGGTTGGCCGTGGTGAAACTGCGCAGCTCGGGGCCGCCGTTGCGGGCACAGGCCTCGGCGATGCGGTGGGACCGGGCGACGTTCTCGGTGATCTCGCCGTTCGGGCCCGGCCAGGACCGCAGGCTCGTCAAGTACCGGTCCTCGGGGGCGAGGTCGCAGCTCGCGGTGGTACTGGCGCCCACTCCGCGCGGATCGAAGGCGACGAGGTCGTAGGCCCCGGCGAGCTCCCGCCGCAGGGCGTCGCCCTTCTGGGTCAGGCGCTGCACACCGGATCCGCCGGGTCCGCCGGGTATCACGACCAGCGTGCCGCGCCGGGCCCCGGGGCGGTCGCTGCGGATCCGGGAGACCGCGATGGTGAGCTGCCGGCCGTCGGGGGCGTCGTAGTCGAGCGGGACGGGCAGCTCGGCGCACTCCTGGGCGGCGAGCGCGTCCGGGTGGGTGCAGCGGTGCCAGTGGAGCTGCGGGGCGGCGGGGGCGGGCCGGGCCGTGGCCGGGGCGGCGGCGCTGGCGGTCGCCGTCGCGGTCAAGGTGGCCGCCACGGTGGTCGCGGCGAGGGCGAGGAGCAGGGCCTTGCGCGGGTAAGTCGTCATGGCGCAAGCCTTGTTGATCTCGGCTCGGGACCCCATCCGGCTTGCCGGTCGGCCGCCGGTGGGGCTAACCCCCTGGGCCGCCCCCTGCTCCCCGCAACCTGTCGGCTCAGGGCAGCGGCACGCCCCGGGCCGTGATCCAGAGCTCGTACCACTCCTCGTGCGTGAGCTCGGGCTCCCGCAGCGCCGCGTCGCGGCAGGCACGGATCCGCTCGGGGCGCGCGCTGCCGATGACCGGGGCGATGGCGGCGGGGTGCCGCATCAGCCACCACAGGAGGAGCGATTCGGCCGTGGTGCCCTTGCGCTCGGCCAGCTCGGCCAGCAGGCGCGCGGTGGCCCGCTCGGCGGGCGTCTCCTCGCGGCCGGTGAAGCGGCCCTGCGCCAGCGCACCCCAGGCCTGGAGGCGGATGCCGTGGTCGCGACAGTGCTCCAGCGTGCCGAACGGGAACCCGTTCCGCGCGGATTCCGGTGTGTTGACCAGGACTCCGGCCTCGACCCAGGCACGGCTGTGCAGGCTCATCTCCAGCTGGTTCGCCACCAGCGGTACGTCGAGCCGGGCCTGGAGGTGGGCGATCTGCGGCGCGCCCATGTTGGACACGCCGAAGCCCCGTACGAGGCCCTGCCGGTGCAGGGAGGTCAGCGCGGCGGCGATCGAGTCCACGTCCGCCAGCGGGTCGGGGCGGTGCAGCAGGAGGACGTCGATCACATCGGTCCGCAGCCGGGTCAGGCTCTCCTCGACGCGCCGCGTGATGCTCTCCCCGCGCAGGTCGTACATCCCCAGGCGGTCCCTGTCGCCCAGCCGGATCCCGCACTTGGTCTGGAGGGTGATGCGCTCGCGCAGCCCGGGTGTGCGCGCGAGCACCTCCCCGAAGACGGCCTCGGCCTTGCCGTGCCGGTAGATGTCGGCGTGGTCGAAGGTGGTGATGCCGATGTCGAGGGCGGCGGCGACGGCCGCCTCGGCGGCGTCGATGTCCGCGGGCCCGTACGGGCCGGGGTCCCAGCTCCCGCCCAGGCCCATGCACCCGTACAGCATCCGGTCGCCGATCGCTCTCGTACTCTCGTTCGTCACCACCCCACCCTAGGCCGTCCCTTTCGGAGCTGCGCAGGGCGTACGGACGGTTCGTACCGGGCCCGATGCACGGTCTGACCGGCCCATACCCAATGATGTCCGAATGCAGAGACACACGGAGACCGGGCGGTGGCCGCGCCGGCGGTCGCTCCGCCGCCGGTTCGGCCGCACGACGGCAGCCCTGAGCCTGTTGACCGCGGTGGCGTGCACATCGGCGCAGACACCGGATTCGGACATGGGCGCCGGGAAGGCCGACGAGGTCACCGTGGCCACCTGGAACATGTGCGGGGTGCGGCAGTGGAGCTGCGAGAAGACCGGGGGCCCGAAGGAGAAGCTCCGGCAGCTGAGCGAGCTGATCGGCGATTCCGGCGTCCAGGTCCTGCTCCTGCAGGAGGTGTGCTCCGAGGACCTGCAGTCCTTCGCCCGCGCCCTCGGCCCGCAGTGGCACACGGCCTTCGAGCCGTACGCCGAGGTCGACTCGGCGGGCGGCCGCAAGGCCGTCGGCTGCACCGGGCAGGGCCGGGGCGAGGCGGGCTACGGCCTGCTGGCCGGCTCCCCGCTCTCCGACGTGGAGGCGATACCGACCGAGCAGCCGACGGTGGGACTGCACCGGGGGATCCTGTGCGCGCGGGTCCCGGCCCAGCGGCTGCGGGTGTGCAACGCGCACCTCTCGCTGCGGGAGAGCGACAACGAGCATCCGGACTGGGACTTCCGCGACGACCAGCTGAGCTCGCTGGTCGCCGCCGCGTCGACGGACGCCGCCACGGTCTTCGGCGGGGACTTCAACTCCCCGCCGCCGGTGGGCGACCGGAACACCTCCGCCTGGATCTGGCCGTCGGAGGCGTACACCACGTACCGCGAGTGCGACCAGAAGGGCAGCTCGAAGAAGGGGCGCGCCACCCTCAAGGACGGCACGAAGATCGACTACCTGTTCACCCGGCTCCCCCGCACCGCCTGCGAGGTGGTGGACACCAAGGCGTCCGACCACCGGCCGCTGGTGATGCGGGTGACCCGTCCGGCGGACCCGGCCACGGTCAGTACCGTGGGTTGAAGAACGCCCCCTGCGCGGGCACGGGGTAGGAGTTCATGATCAGGGTGAAGGGGACGGCCGTCCACGGGGAGGCGTTGCCGACGGCGTCCACCGCGATGGCCTCGACGAAGTGGTCGCCCTGGTTCCAGGCCCAACCGGGCTCCCACACCCAACTGCCGTCGGCCCGCACCTCGCACGTCCCCAGGGCCGCTCCGCCCTCCTGGAAGTCCACGCGGACGGCGCCCGGGGCGTAGCCGGCGAAGCCGACGGCGGGGCCCGGCAGCTGCTGGTGGGCGGCCGGGGCGCTCACCGACAGCACGAGGCGCTGTGCCGGCATGGGCATCGGCGCGGGCGCGGGGTCGTACTCGGGCAGGGCCGCGGACGCCTTCTCGACGGCCGTGAAGACCGCTTCGGTGCGCTCGGTCTGGTAGTTGTTCGCGTCGGCGGCGAACAGCCTGACGACGTGCCTGCCCTTGGGCCAGGGGCTGCTGCGCTCCCAGACCCACGTGCCGTCGGGGGCGACGGGCGCGGAGCCCTTGTGCTTGCCGTCCTGCCAGAAGCTGACGCGGACCGCGCCCACGGCGGTGCCGGTGAAGCGGACCATGTTCGCGGGGACCCGCTCCTCCGTCGTCGGGGTCAGCACCACCGGACGGGGGAAGGACTCGTCCTTCTGCACCAGGGAGGTCTGGGTCAGGAACGAGTCGATGGCCGACGTGTCGCGCTTGGGCTCCTCGTAGCCGTTGCGGACCATGCCGAACCGGGGGGCGATGCCCTCGACGAGGAGGTTCAACAGCCCTATCAGCGTAGGGAGGTTGCGCAGCGTGACCTTCCCGTGGTCGGTGATCAGGGGAGAGTCGTTGTAGACGAAGTTGAAGTTCTCGTGTGCCTGGAACAGCCTGACGAACGGCTCGACCTGGCTCGCGTACTGCTCGTCCTGGGGCGAGGTGACCAGGTAGATGTTGGCCGAGCGGTTCGCCCCGCTGTGCACCAGGTCGGGCAGGACCGAGTCGAGGACCCGTACGTTGTGCTCGGTCGCCTCGCCCATCATCACCCGGACCGCCTCGGGGTTGCCCTCCCTGACGCGGGTGCCGATCTGGAACTGGGGCACGCTGGCCACGATGTTCCTGAAGCCGTACTTCAGGCCGAAGAACAGGGCCGCGCTGCCGCCCTTGGAGCTGCCGAACATGGTCACTTGGTCCGGCGACAGCGACAGGGCGTTCATGACGCGCGAGATGAGACCGGCGACGGACTGCTCCAGGGAGAAGTCCATCCCCTTGCACAGGTAGTAGGTGTTCGCCCCGTCGAACAGGTCGCGGACCCACAGGATGTTGGAGCGGAGCAGGTCGAGCTTTCCGTTGGCCCAGCCGTACTCGTTCGTCGCGTAGCGGTTCGCGAAGACGACGACCAGGTGGCGGTTGCCGTTGCGCGCGTGGGAGAACCGGTACTCGATGGGCACCGCCCCGGAGGAGTCCACGCCGGTGAAGACGCGGCGCGTGCTCTGGGCTGTCTTAGACATGCTCGGAATCCATTCTTCTCGCCGGCTGGCGCGGCACCTGACCGAGGGTGCCTCCGTTCCAGGGACCTGCCTGACCTGTCTGACCCGCCGCGCCTCGCGGACCCGCCTGACCCGCCTGACCGGCCGCGGGGCCGCGGACGGCTCCGACGGCGGGGGCCTGTGCCCGGGCGGGGTCGAGGTCCCCTCCGGCGATCAGGATGCGGTCGGTGAGCCTGGCCGAGGCGTAGCCGTCGTCGAGGTCGCAGAACTCCTGCTGGAACCAGCGGTAGCGGGCGGCATAGCCGTGCTGGATGCGGTCGATGTTGCGGATCGCCCCGATCAGCTCCGGGGAGGAGTACACGAGCGGGCCGGGGGCGGACTGCTCGAAGTCGAAGTAGAAGCCCCGCAGGGTGTCGCGGTAGTGATCCAGGTCGTAGGTGAAGAAGAGGATCGGCCGTCCGGTGTTGACGAAGTCGAACATCAGGGAAGAGTAGTCCGTGATCATCACGTCCGCGATGAGCGAGAGATCCGCCATGTCCGGGTAGTCGGACACGTCGAAGACGAAGCCGTCGCCGGCGCCCGGTACGGGGTCCACCACGTTGGGGTGGCGCCGCACGAGCAGGACGTGGTCGTGGCCCAGCTGTGCCTTGGCCTCGTCGAGGTCGATGCGGAAGTCGAGCTTGTACTTCCCGGGTGCGTAGAACTGGTCGTCGCGCCAGGTCGGCGCGTACATGATGGCCTTCTTGCCCGGCGGCAGGCCGATGCGGCGGCGTACTTCCGCCGCCCGCTGCCCGGAGTCCGCGCGCCGCAGGATGTCGTTGCGCGGGTAGCCGCTCTCGACCATCTCGCCGGGGAACTGGAAGGCCCGCTTGAGGATCGGGGTGCTGAAGCTGTTCGGGGACACCAGCATGTCCCAGTTCTGCACCTCCTTCTCCACGCGCTCCAGGTACCTCTTGTCCGCGAAGTGCACGGCTTCGATGTCGTGTCCGATGCGCTTGAGCGGGGTGCCGTGCCAGGTCTGCACGACGACCTGGCCCTCGCGCTTCTCGAACCAGTCCGGCATGTGGTTGTTGGCCACCACGTACTTCGCCCGGGCCATGGCCTCGTACCAGTCGGGGGACCACATGCGCACGGGCCGCGCGGTCGGCGGGACCTCCACCTGGTCGTCGCGCACCACCCACAGGTGCTCGAGGTCCAGGCCCCGGCGGACCATCTCCTCGTGCAGCGCGCGCGGGCTGTCGGAGTACTGGGTCCCCTTGAAGGCGTCGAAGAGCACGGCCTGCATCACGGGCTGGCGGCGGGCCGCCGGATACGTCTTGGTGCGCATCAGCTTCTGCCGGTAGGGGCCGCGGGCCTCGTCCGGCATCGCCGAGTGGACGAGCAGCGAGAGCCGGTCGTAGGCCTCGGACTGCAGCTCGTAGCGGCGCTCGTTGCTCGTCAGGTCCCGGGGCAGGGTGGGTATCAGATCCTGCGTCATCTTGACCATGAGGTCGCTGGAGCGGTTCTCCGGGGTGACCGCGGAGGGGTCCTGGCGGCGCAGGAAGAAGTCCCAGCGGCCGGAGGCCAGCGGGATGTCGCCGGCCAGCGTGCGCATCGCGGCGGGGGTGATGACGAAGCGGAACTCGTCGCCGTACCAGGTGATCGGGGCGACGCGTTCCGCACCGTGCGCGCGGGAGCGCACGACGACGTGCGCCATGGCGTACTCGGACGCGTCGAGCATGTCCTGCGCGGCGTAGCCGACGACGACCTCCAGCGAGCCGTCCTCGCGCCAGGTGGCGGACTTGGCCAGCGGCAGGGTGTCGCGCTCGAACAGCACCACGTAGCCGGAACCGTTGCGGTGCACGAAGACCTCGCGGTCCCCGCCGTCGGTCTGCAGCCCGGTCGGCATCCGGTAGTGGCCGTCGGTGGCGTCCTCCGCCATGACGGGGTATATGGCCGCCTTGCGTCCCTCGACGTGGAAGGTGGTCTTCCAGCCGTTGGCGCCGGTGTTCCAGGTCTCCGGGACCCCGTCCGAGGAGTTGGTGCGGTGTCCCGGGACGAGCGCCTTGACCGGGATGCGGGTGACGAAGAGGTACCAGCCCTCGCCGCCGGGCGTGAAGTTGACCCACGAGTCGTGCCGGCCGGCGCCGCTCATGCTGGTCACCCGGAACTTGGCCCACTCGGGGAGCTTGGGCCCGAGGTAGACGCCGCCGAGCTCGATGTGGTCACCCACCATGCGGTGCCTGGTGATGCGGCAACGCACCGTCTCGACGCGGAGCTTGAGCTTGCCCTGCAGGAAGAGGGGCACCACGCGGATGTTCTTGTCCACGTACCGGTAGGGCGGGTTGGCGGCGCTGCCGGCGCCGCCCCGGGCTATGCCCTTGTAGCGGAACAGACCGCGGCTCAGGACGCCCGCCGCGACGTCCCAGGTCCCCTCGACCCACTCGCCCTTGCGCTTGAGGCGGCTGGTGTCGAAGCTGACCTGGAAGCCGGACCAGTCGTAGCAGTAGCGGTTCTGGTTCGAGTACTCGGTGGCCTGCGGGTAGTAGGTGGTCTTCGCCTTGGCGACGACCACGCGGCCCTGCTTCTTGTTGCGCAGCGCGATCGCCTTCATCGACATGTGCCGCTTGTGCACGTTGATGAAGCGGACGTAGGCGGACCCCTCCAGGGTCAGGTTGTCGTTGTCGTCCCAGGCCGCCCGGATCAGCGAGCCGTGGAGCGAGAGCTCCTTGTCGAGCCGGTAGGCGCTCTTGTCGAGGCCGATCGAACGGTCGCCGAGGTAGGGGTAGTTGAGGTAGCGGTGGAAGCGGCGCTGAACGGGCATGGGCCCGCCCTTGCGCTCGAACTCGACCACGTCGAGCAGTTCCTTCAGGCGCCCCTCGCGCACCAGGAGCCACTTGACCCGGGCGTCGGCGGGAAGCTCCTGGATGATGTCCGCGTCGGCCTCGTCCAGGAACTCGTTCGCCCACTGCATGAAGGCGTCCTGGTACTCCTCGTCGGCGTCGGGCAGCACCTTCAGATGCAGCATCAGGTCCGACTTCAGACAGGCCAGGTCGTACTTGCGCTTGTGGTCCGAGTAGGACCGCGCGCGGTGGCCGGCGAGGAAGCGGCTGACCGACTGGACCGCGGAGACACGGTCCTGGAGGTTGCTGAACTCGGTGTGCCGCTGGGTGATGGAGGGGGCCGCGCCGCCCTCGCGCCGACGCCAGAAGTAGACGATGTCCGTGAGGATGTCGACCTTGGCGGCCCGGAAGTGGGCGAACATGTTGACCCAGGAGTCCTCGTACATGACGCCCTCGGGGAACGCGATGTAGTGGTAGTCCCAGAAGGACCGGCGGAAGACCTTGTTCCACACGGTGCGGTCATAGATGAGGTCGGGCAGCTTCGTGATGTGCGTGCCGCGCCGGCTCTTCTGCATGGGCGCCTTGTGCAGGGGGGACTGCCACCGCTTGGTGGAGTTCATCATCTGCACGTTGCCCGACACGAAGTCGGAACCGGAGCCCTCGAGGGTCTGCACGAGCAGCTCGTAGGCGTACTCGGGTATGACGTCGTCGCCGTCGACGAACGCGAGGAATTCGGCCTGCGGATGAGCGGCCCGAATGCCGACATTGCGGGCATGCCCCGGCCCCATCGACTCCTGGCGCAGGAGCTTGAACCGGGGGTCGCGGCGGGCGAAGTCGGCGGCTATGGCCGTCGAGGAGTCGGTCGAGCCGTCATCGACCATGATCACTTCGAGTGCCGAGAACGTCTGCCTGGCTATCGATTCCAGACATTCCTGGAGGTATATCTCAACGTCCATGAAGGGCACGACAACGCTCAGGCGGGGCATACCTGCCACTCAGAAAGCTCCTCGATAGACACACTTCTCACGGCGCGCCGGAAGGTGCCGGGACACACCGCCAGACCCGCCCCTGAATCTGGTCACGCACCGCTCCCCGAACACTCGACCCGCCCACCGCAGTCGACCGCACACTTATACGACCTTGACAGCGTCTGCGCAGCGTAGGCCAATCACTTAATGGCGAGCAAGTATTCATGGGCGCCTCACACGCCCGAAGCTTCACGTTCGCGAATGGGCTGCGATTTCCCGCACCTGCGCGGCGGGTCAACTCCCGGTCGGCCCAGGGTGCTGCATGCCCGAAGACGACTCCGGTCGCCGCACGAAGGGCATTCGGGTGAGGTGGATCACCCCACCCGACGCCAGGGGCCGAAGGCGAGGCCGGGGTCCGTCGGATCCTGCCGGGCGACCAGCAGCCCCCCGTCCATGTCAATCATCGCGATCGTGACCGAGCCGCGGGCGTCGGACGAGATGGCCGGCAGCCCCGCACACCGGTCCCCGACGGGGGCCCACCAGGTGCCGTACTGCTCGCCCTCGGTCGGGTAGGCGGCGATCTCTGGGTAACCCTCCGCCCCCCGCTGCAGCAGGACGGTGCAGTCGTACCCGCCGATGCGCGTACGGGCGACACCCACCGGGCCGACGCCACCCGCACCTCCCAGCGGCATGAGCGCGGGCGACGCGCCGGCCGGAGCCTGGGGGCGGTAGGCGATGACGCCGCCGTCCGCCGGGTGGCGCCAGAAATACGTGCCGGTGCCGGGGCCCGTCTCGCAGGAGCTGTACGTGCCCTCCACGGCATCGGCCTTCATGCGCCCGAGCCATCTGAAGTCGCTTCCGGGTGCGTCCTGACCCCAGTACGAGGCCCCGCCCCGGAAGGTGACGAGGAATTCGGCCCGGCCCTGGGCGGTCACCAGGGGGACGACGGCCCCGCGTACCCATTTGCCCTGATAGTCGACCCAATTGCCCCATGCGCCATCGGCACGCCGGGTGCGGCCGCGCGCTCCCACGCCGAACCGGGTGGTGAGGACGTGGAGCGCGCCGGTGCCGTCGGGGAGGACGATCGGGTCTCCGGGCGGGGGCAGCGGAGCTCCCGACTCCGCCCCCGGGTCCGGCTGTTCCCGGCCCTGGGGTTGTTCCGCCGCACGTCCCTGCTCCGGCCCGCGCGCCTGCTCCCGCTTGCGCTCGGGGAACGGGTTGCCCACGGCGCGCCAGTCGCCGAGCGGGCGGCCGGTCTGGTATTGGGCGGCGATGATCAGCTCGCGGCCGCCCGGCGCCCCGTCCCGGTAGCGGGTGCCGGCGAACCAGACGAATCCGTTGGAGTCCTGGGCCAGCGTGAAGCGGCCCGCCCATCCCTCGACGGGGAACAGCTCCGGGCCCTGCCAGATGTCGGAGCCTGGCGCGGACTCGGTCCAGCGCACCAGGCCTTCGGCGCAGCTCGCGTAGGCGGTCAGCCGGCCGTCCCGGCCCAGTCGGAGCCAGCCCCGGGCCGCGCTCCCGCCGTCGGCCGCCGCGGCTATCTCGGAGCCCGGCACCGCAGGCGCGGCGGAGGTGGCACCTCGGTCCGCTTCCATCCGTCCGCGTCGCGCCATGTCCTGCCCACACCTGCCCAAACTCGTACCTTTTGCCCGACCTTCTCCGCCGGGCCGTTGGACAATTTACGGCAGTGGGACAACCGGCGGATGCCGGGGGCGGATGTCCACGACAGCCTCCGCTTCCGTGCAACCTAGCCTGATCCGCCCGCCTCCACCAGCAGATGCCGGCCACTGCTCGCCACCGGTCGGACCGTCGCCCGCGAGGCCGAAAAGTCGGGTACGGGTACTACGTGGGGAGTACGCCTGAAACGCTACGCCGGGGTGACGCCGGTGACGGGGGACGCCGTTTAGCGTGGCGGTATGGAAGAGCTGCGCGAGCGCCCGGGTCCCCCGTGGCGACGGTGGGTGGAGCGGACCGGGCGGGGCCCGGCCTGGCGCTCGGCGCTGCTCGTGGCTGTCTTCACGCAGATCGGCGCGGGGTGGGCCGCGCACGCGCAGGGCGGGCGGGTGGCACTGGACGGCTTCGCCCGGCTCCTGCTGCTGATCGGGCCCGCGCTGCTCGTCGTGCGCCACCGGTACCCGGTGGCCGTGGCGTACGGGGTCAGCGTCGTCACCCTGGTCTATGTGGGTGCCGGTTATCCGTACGGGCCGGTGTTCCTCGCTCTCGCCCTGGCCTGCTTCGCCGCCGTCGTCGCCGGACACCGCCGGGCCGCCTGGGGCGCCGTCGGCCTGTTCTGGGCCGGGCACCTGCTCATCGGGCACTGGCTCTACCAGTGGCTCCCGCCCGCCGGGGACGGCCCGACGCCCTGGGCGCAGGAGGTGGGCGTCACCGCATGGGTGCTCGCGGTGCTCGCCGTCGCGGAGCTGGTGCGCGTACGGCGGGAGCAATGGGCCCGGGAACGGGCCGAGCGGGCGGCGGCCGAGCGGCGCCGGGTGGACGAGGAACGGCTGCGGATCGCGCGGGAGCTGCACGACGTCCTCGCCCACAGCATCTCGGTGATCAACGTCCAGGCGGGGGTCGGGCTGGCCCTGCTCGACTCCGATCCCGAACAGGCCCGTACGGCGCTCGCCACGATCAAGGCGGCGAGCAAGGAGGCGCTGGGCGAGGTCCGGCAGGTCCTCGACACCCTGCGCTCCCCCGGCGAGGCACCGCGCTCCCCCGCACCCGGTCTTGACCGGCTCCCCGAGCTCGTGGAGCAGGCCGCGGCGGCCGGGCTGACCGTGGAGGTCTCCACCGAGGGCGAGCCCAGGGCACTGCCTCCCGGTGTGGACCTGGCCGCCTTCCGCATCCTCCAGGAGGCACTGACCAATGTGATGCGCCACTCCGGATCGCGTACCGCCCGTATCCGGCTCATCTGGGGGCCCCGCGCCCTGCGACTCCGGGTGGACGACGACGGCCCGGCGACGGGCGGCGGCCCGGGCGGCAGCGGCAACGGCCTCGTCGGGATGCGCGAGCGGGCCTCGGCCCTGGGCGGCACCGTCGAGGCCGGCCCGCGACCGGACGGCGGCTTCCGGGTGACCGCCGTGCTCCCGCCGAAGGCCGACGCGCTCCAGGAGGACCCGTGATCCGCGTACTGCTCGCCGACGACCAGCTGCTGGTGCGGGCCGGGTTCCGGGCGCTGCTCGACGCCCAGCCCGACATCGAGGTGGCGGGCGAGGCCGCCGACGGCGAGGAGGCCGTGCGGCTGGTCCGGGAACTGCGCCCCGATGTCGTGCTCATGGACATCCGGATGCCGGTGCTGGACGGACTCGCCGCGACCCGCCGGATCGGCGAGGACGGGTCCCTGGCCGCCGTGCGGGTGGTCATGCTCACCACCTTCGAGCTCGACGAGTACGTCTTCGAGGCGATCCGCGCGGGCGCTTCCGGCTTCCTGGTCAAGGACACCGAGCCGGAGGAACTGCTGCGGGCGGTCCGGGCGGTGGTCGCGGGAGACGCCCTCCTGTCCCCCGGCGTCACCCGCCGCCTGATCGCGGAGTTCGCGGCCCGTTCGAAACGGCCCGCCACGGCGGCCGGGCTGGGCCGGCTCACCGACCGCGAACGGGAGGTGATGGCCCTGGTCGGCATGGGCCTGTCCAACGAGGAGATCGCCCGCCGCCTGGTCGTCAGTCCCCTCACCGCGAAGACGCACGTCAGCCGCGCCATGGTGAAGCTGGGTGCCCGCGACCGTGCCCAACTGGTCGTCCTGGCCTACGAATCCGGCCTGGTCCGCCCCGGCTGGCTCGGCTGAGGCGGTCAGGGTGTGCTCCAGTAGGGTCGGGGCCGTGGAGACCATACTTCGGCCCGCCGTGCGGGTGATCTGCCTGGATGGCGCCCAGCGCCTCCTCCTGCTGCACTGGCGTGATCCGTTCGACGGCACGATGCTGTGGGAGCCGCCGGGTGGCGGCATCGAGCCGGGCGAGACACCGCTGATCGCGGCCCGGCGAGAACTGGCGGAGGAGACCGGCCTGGACCCCGCCGCGGTCCGTGACCGGTCCGTGCCGGTCGAACGTGACGTCCCGTGGAACGGTAAGCGGTACGTCGGGTCGGAGGACTTCTTCGTGGCCCGTTTCGCCGAGGAGCGGCCGGCGTTGAGCAGGGCCGGTCTCCTCCCCGATGAGCGCCTCGCCTTCCACGACCACGCGTGGATCGACTGGTCCGATCTGAACACGCTGCCGGATCGGGTCGAGCCGCCGGCATTGACGTCCGTTCTCGCGACCCTGGTACCGGACGGCCCTTGGCGCGACGCGGGCGGGTCACGGACGCGGCCCGGCTCTTCCGCAGAGCGCGGGTGACGACCTTCCGCGTAACCGTCGTCAGATCCGCCCCGGTGGCAGGTGCTGGTGTCCGAGCGACAGCACCGGCACGCTGTTGCCGTTGAAGTACCACAGCGCACTCGTGTACCAGAGGACCACCACCACGACCACCAGCGCGCCCCCCGCCAGCGGCAGGGCCCAGCCCGGCAGGCGCCGGCTCCGTACCAGCAGGACCTTGGCGGCGAAGGCCCCGTAGAAGAAGCAGCCCGCGATCGAGTGCAGTGCCACGCGCGAGCCGTTCAGCTGCACGCCGTAGGCCTGGATGCAGTGCACCGTGATCGGGACGGTGAGGACGAACAGGACCACGCCGGCGATCCGGTGGGTGAGGGGCACCGGGCCCGGCACCCGGCGCACCCCCGGCAGCCTGCCGTACATCCACAGCGCGAGCACCAGCTGGAGAGCGGCCAGCCCGACGACGCCGGTGGCGAGCCGCGCCTTGAGGCGTACGGCATCGGTGTCCGCCTGGCCGAACAGTGTCGCGGTGTAGTCCGGCGTGTTCGCCCGGCCCACCAGGAAGATGACGACGAAGACCGCGACGGCCGTCGCGAACGCCAGTGCGAGAGCGAGCCCGGCTTCCGGGCGGCGCAGAGCGGGCCGGGCGTGCGACATGGTGCTCCTCGTCTCGGAACGCTGAGGGTGTGTCCGCCATCCCTTGTACCCGCCCGGTGCGGCAGACGGCGCCCGACGCGGCCGTAGCGGCCTGGACTCCCTTCCCCGCGTCCGGGCGTCCGGGTCTAGGTCGACGGCACTGCCTGCGGAGCGTGGAAGCGGACTTCCGGGAAGCGTGCTGTCGGGCCGTCCAGCAGCGGGGTGCCGCATCCCCGCAGGTGGGTGTCCACGAACGCCGTGACGTAGGCCCTGGTGATGGCGTCGACGCGGTCGCCGTCCAGTCGCTGGAGCGGCATGCCGAGCTGCTTGGCCAGGGGCGCCAGGTCGGTGAAGGACAGGTGCCCGATGTCGTCGACGCTCAGCCAGCGCTTCCATCCGGTCAGCTCGGTCCAGGTCTCGTCCCAGGTCGGATCGACGCCGCCGGGTATGTGGCTGGGCTGGCCGAGCATCAGGAACGGGCGGTCCAGAGGGGTGTCGTTCGGGAACCGGAAGTTGCCGTCCATGTTGACCGCCGCCTTGACGCGCGGGTCGCGCAGCATGGCCGGGACCGAGCTGAAACCGCCGGCCGAGTGCCCCACGACGGCTACGCGGTCGGTGTCGACGGGTGCGCCGCGCTTCCAGGCCGACCGGGCGCCGGTGAGCTCGTCGAGCACGAAGGAGATGTCCTCGGCCCTGACGGCGCCGACCTTGGGGTAGTCCCTGTTCACGCACGCCACGCAGGAGGTGGTGCGCCCGTCGGGGAACGAGATGCCGTCCGCCTCGTAGTTGTGCCCGATGCCGGCGACGGCGTAGCCCCGCGCCGCGAACTCCTCGGCGAGCCCGGTGAGGGTGGCGCGCGGCATGCCGAAGCCCGGTGAGAGGATCACCAGCGGCAGTCCGCCGCGGGCCTTCGCCGGCCTGGCGTCCACCGTCGAGTGGGTCCTCACGCCGGCGAACAGGCCGGCCGGCAGGTTCAGTCCGGTGGCTGCCGCGTACTGCTCGGATTCCCCGGCCGTCATATAGGGCGCGGGTGTGTCCGAAGGCTTGAGGGCCGGGTACCAGAGGGAGACCATCAGCTCCCGCTTCTCCGAGGGGACCCAGGGGTCGGCCCGGCTCTCGTCCTTCAGGTGGACGACGGTCCTGCCGACCGGGTGGTGCCCGGACGGCGCGGGCAGCACGAGTGCGGTCCCGGGCGGCGGCGGCCCTGCGGGGCGGATGTCGGCATGGGCGGTCGTGGTGGCCAGGGTGCTCGCCAGAGCCGTGGCAACGGCGGCACCGACCAGGAAGAAGCGTCGTCGCATCGAATTGTCTCCATCGATGTGTCTCGTGGCATTCGGCCCGGTGCGGGCCTGCCACGAACGCTATGCGGGACGCGAGGGGCTGCCATCGGCCCGGGGATGTACGCCGACGGCACGCGTACATCCCCGGGTCGACATCTCCTGGACGGCCGGCGTCAGCGGCCGATGACCTTGTCCGCTCGGTCCTGTTGCGGCCCCAGTTGCTTCAGCTCGGCCAGGAGTTCGCTCTGGCCGGTCAGGAGCTCGGTCAGGATGCGGCGTGCCGCGCGCAGGAGGTCGGCCACGTCGCCGCCGGCCAAGGCGTAACTGACGGTCGCTCCGTCGCGGATGGAGACGACGATGCCGGACCGGCGCAGGACCGCCAACTGCTGGGAGAGGTTCGATGCCTCGACGTCGATCGCGGCGAGGAGGTCGCGCACCGGTACCGGGCCGTTCTGCAGGAGTTCCAGGACGCGGATGCGGACGGGGTGTCCGAGCATGCGGAAGAACTCGGCCTTCGCCTGGTAGAGGGGTACCTGCATTCCCATGAGTGCTCCTGCTGTTGCTTCAAACCTTGCTTGGGGGCGCGGGGCTGCCAGTCGACCGACCACCCATACATTCGTACGGACGGGCCCACGCACGCCCGGGGATTACCTGTTTCAGATGTGCCGGATTGAAGAATTCTTCAACTCGTGGGCATGCGTGGGCGCAAAAATGCAGGACTCAGAGCTCCAGGGCGGCCTCGACGCG
Source organism: Streptomyces sp. NC-S4 (assembly GCF_054353315.1). Taxonomy (NCBI): domain Bacteria; kingdom Bacillati; phylum Actinomycetota; class Actinomycetes; order Kitasatosporales; family Streptomycetaceae; genus Streptomyces; species Streptomyces sp. NC-S4. Next base: position 937,703 of record NZ_CM135937.1, read on the forward strand.
CTTGAGCTGGTGCCGGGCCATGGCCAGGTTGGACTGGGACTTGTCCAGTACGACGTACAGGAACAGGCCGCTGTGACCCCGGCCCTTGAGCAGCCGGATGAGGTGGTACTGACCGCCGAGGGTGATCAGTACGTCCTCGATCTCGTCCTTCAGGCCCAGCATCTCCATCGTGCGGACCTTCGCCCGGATCACGTCCGTGTTGCCCGCGGCGGCGACCGTGAGGTCCAGGTCCTTGCCACCGCCGAGGGTCCCCAGCGCCATACCGCTGGTGTAGTCCACCAACGCGGCTCCCATCGCACCCTCGATCGAGGTCATCGTCTCCTTCAAAGAGACCTCAACGTTCGCCATAGGTATTCGCTCCCTTGCCTTCTACGGACTCCGCCCGGTGCTCGGTTGCCGACGGCACCGGACTGCTTGTGATCCAGACGCTACCGAGCGTGCGCGGCGGCGTACGGGGAACGAGGGATTGCGTGAAATGTGCTCATCATGCGCTTCTGTCCCACGCGTACCGGCTCGTACGGCCTGCCGCACCCGGTACTCCCGTGGAAGTACCCGGGGTGCAGCCCGCCGTACGACGACCGCGGGGAGCTTTCCGAGGAGTCTCGGAACGAGACGAAACGTCCGTGCTTCCGAGGAGATGAATCGACATGGACACCTTCACCGCCCTCGCCCACGACGGGCCCGGCCCCTGGATCCTGTTCCTTCCGCTGATCTGGGCGGCGGCGGTCGCCGGTGTCGTCACCGTGCTGCGCCGTACCGTCCGGCACGGGCGCCGCGGGACGGCGGCGTACGGTGAGCGGTCGCCGATCGCGATCCTGGGGCGGCGCTTCGCCGCCGGGGAGATCGACGAGGAAGAGTACTGGCGGCGGCTGTCCGTCCTGGACGAGCAGTTCGGCCGGTCGTCCCTCAAGGACGGGTAGCCGCTCCTCGTGATCGTCCCCGCTCCATGCCCGGGGTGCCGGCATCGAGGAGGGTCTCGGCGACGGCGGTGCGGGCATAGAGCACGGAGCGGCCGGCCCGGTGCGCGCTGACCAGGCCCGCCGCACGCAGCGCGGTCAGGTACTGGGACACTCCGGCGGCCGAGAGCCCCGTGCGGCGGGCCAGTTCGGTGGTGGAGGCCGGGGTTTCCAGTTCGGCCAGCAGCCGGGTGCGCGACCGGCCGAGCACCGCGGCCAGGGCCTCGGTCCGGCCGGCTCGCCGGGGTTCCCACAGTGAGCCGGTACCGCGTGCCGGGTAGGCGAGTTGCGGCGGTTCCGGGGGCGTCACACGGGTGAAGGGGACCGGTCCGATGAAGACCGAGGGGATCAGCAGCAGCCCGGCACCCGCCGTCGTGCGGGACAGGGGCCGGTGCCGACGCGACAGCCGCAGCGCGTCGTCGCTCCAGCTCACCGAGGGGTGCAGGTCGTTGAAGAGACGGGCCGCGCCCTGTTCGGCGGCCTGCCGGGCCCGGTGGAAGACATCGGCGTCGAGCACCGTGCGGATCCGTGCCCAGTAGGGCGCCAGGGCCAGCTCCCAGTAGGTCCCGATCTCTTCCGCGACCTGGACCAGGCGGGCCCGGGGGTCGGCGTACAGGGTCCGCGTGCGCGGGCCGAGGCGCCCCTGTTCCTGCCGCAGGCGGTCGAGGTCGTGGCGGACCCGGGAGGCGGGCGCGTCCCGGATCCCGGCCAGTTCCTCCGTCAGGGAGGGAGCCGGACCGGCGGGCGCCGGGTTGAGGAAGTCGGGCACGTACCCCGAGGGCGGGATCAGTTCGGCCAGCCAGCCCCGGTCGAGCCCGGCGGCCGCCAGCCGTGGCCGCACCTGCTCGGTCCAGGACCGGTGCACGGGGGACACGGCCCCGGAGGCCAGCAGCCGGTAGCTGGGCCCGACCTCCCACATCGGGGAGACGGCGAACCGCATCTGCGCGAGATCGCTCACGGAGAACGCCAGCTCCGCCTGCACGGCCGCTCCAAGGATTCAGTCATGTCTTAATCAATGGCCCGCCAGCCTACCGGGTGGCGATCATCCGTACATGACCTCACAGACGACGACCGCGGACGCGGCGGGCACCTGGAACCTCGGCGACCTGAAGATCAACCGGATCGGGTTCGGCGCGATGCGCCTGCCCCAGACCGGCGAGGCGTTCGCGGACGACGCCGTACCCCGGGACCGCGGCCGGGCGATCGGCGTGCTGCGCCGGGCGGTCGAGCTCGGGGTGAACCACATCGACACCGCCGCCTTCTACTTCTCGCCGCTGCGCTCCGCCAACGAGTTGATCAACACGGCGCTGTCCCCCTACCCGGAGGACCTCGTGATCACCACCAAGGTGGGCCCGGGCCGGGACCCGTCCGGGGAGTGGAGCCATGCCACCCCGGAGCGGCTGCGCGGCCAGGTCGAGGAGAACCTGCGCCAGCTCGGCCGCGACCACCTCGACGTGGTGAACCTGCGGATCGTCGGGACCGGTTCCATCGCCGAGCGCTTCGGCGCGCTGGCCGAGCTCCGGGCGGCGGGCCTCATCCGCCACCTCGGCATCTCCAACGTCACCCCCGAGCACCTCGCCGAGGCCCGGGCCATCGCACCGGTGGTCTGCGTGCAGAACATGTACGGCATCGGGGTGCGGCCCGAGCACGACGGGTTCGTGCGCGCCTGCGGTGAGCAGGGCATCGCGTTCGTCCCCTTCTACTCCATCGCCGGGACCGGACGGCAGGCGGGAGCGAGCGGAGCCGAGCACGAGGCGGTGCGTGCCGTCGCCCGGGCGCACGGAGCGAGCCCGGCGCAGGTACGGCTGGCGTGGACGCTCCGGCGGGGACCGCACGTTCTGGCCATTCCCGGCACGGGCGACCCGGATCACCTGGACGCGAACGTGGCCGCCGGGGCCCTGCGCCTGTCCGAGGAGGATCTGGCGGTCCTGGAGGCCGTGCACCACGGCTGACCGAGCCGGCCGGCGGGCCTTCCCCAGAGGCCCTCGGAGGCCTTCAGAGGTCGTCGGTCGGCGGGTCGGCCTCGTACACGTGAGGGGTGTCCCACTCCCAGTCCAGCAGCTCGGTACCGCCGAGGACCACCTCGTCGGGGTCCGGCATTCCGGCCCGGCGCAGGAACTCGATGACGTCCTCGTCGGAGCGGGCCAGGCCCAGGCGCTCCTCCCCGTGCGAGGTCCGCAGGGTCACCTGCCGGCCCCCCGACGGGAAGATCCGGTGCACGACGACGGGCGCGTGATGCATACCACCAGCCTCGCCCCGTCGGCCCGGACCGGCACCTCAGGGGGTGCGGCCGGCCGTGGCGGCGCGGTCGCCGCGGGTGGGGATGCGGAACGTGGAGGGGTCCGGGTAGGTGGCCTTCTCGGCGTGTACGACTTCCTCGATCGCGGCCTTGAACGCGGGCTCGAAGAAGTCGACGGCCAGCAGCAGCCGCAGTCCCTCCAGGGTCGGATCGAGCAGCGGGCGGGCCATGCGGGCACCGCCGCCCGAGATGCCGGGGAAGCCGGCCCGGGCGGTCTCCGGTCTCTCTCCCGCGCGCTCCCCGAGCCCGGCGGCCGCGTAGCCGGCGATCAGCGCGAGTTCGGCGAGGTACTTGCGGGCTCCGAGGGCCATCTCCTCGGCGCCCTGCAGGGTCTGGACCGAGCCGCCCGCCACTTTGAAGTCGTCGCTGATCCTCTTGAGGCCGCGCGCCTCGTACACGGCGTGCGCCTCCTCGAAGAGCCGGCCCGCCTCGTCGACCGCCTTCATCGCCGTCACCAGCTGGTCGATGTCGATCTCGCGCTTCACATTGCCTCCTGGTCCGGAACTGTGCTGCCCCGACCGTAGGAGGCAAAGCCACCGGTGCGGAACACCTGTGCGCGGTCCGTTATAAGCGCGCTCGGGGCCGCCCGGGACCCCTCTCCCGGCACCGTCGTCAACCGGCCATGCGGTCTTGCGACTTGAAGTCGGGATACCAACAATGCGCATGACAACCGGAGGATCTTCGGTCGCATTGTCAGCAGAGGGGAACCCCCACATGAACAAGCCTCTCACCGGCGCCTTACTCTCCCTGCTCCTCCTGGGAGCGGCGGCCACCCCCGCCGTGGCCGCGCCCAACACCACCACCACCGCACCCGCCACCACCGCGTCCGCCCCCGAGGCCACCGCCCTCGCCGTCGACTTCGCCGGCACCGTGGCCCTCAGCAACTGTTCCGGTTCCGTCGTCCGGGCGCCCGGCTCCCAGCCGAACGACTTCGCGCTGGTCCTGTCCAACGGGCACTGCCTGGAGTCGGGCTTCCCGGCGGCCGGCGAGGTCGTCAGGGACCGCCCGTCCAGCCGCTCGTTCTCGCTGCTCAACTCGGCGGGATCCAAGGTCGGTACGCTCCGCGCCAGCAAGATCGCGTACGCGACGATGACCGACACCGACATCTCGATCTACCAGCTCACCCGGACCTACGCCCAGATCCAGAGCCAGTACGGCATCACCGCCCTGACCCTCGACGGCGCGCGCCCGGCCCAGGGCTCGGCGATCAAGGTGGTCTCCGGCTACTGGAAGCGGATCTACAGCTGCAACGTGGACGGCTTCGCCTACCGCCTCAAGGAGGGCGACTGGACCTGGAAGGATTCGGTCCGCTACACCTCCGCCTGCAACACCATCGGCGGCACCTCCGGGTCACCGGTGGTCGACACGGCCACCGGCAAAGTCGTCGCCGTCAACAACACGGGCAACGAGGACGGCGCCCGCTGCACGGTGAACAACCCGTGCGAGGTCGACCAGAACGGCAACGTGACGGTCCGCCAGGGCATCAACTACGCGCAACAGACGTACATCGTCGTCCCCTGCATAGCCCCCGGCAACAGGATCGACCTGAACCGCCCGGGCTGCACGCTGCCCAAGCCGTAATCCCGCGCGCGTCCCCGCCCGACCGGAAAAGCCCCACGGCCGGGCCCCGGGCGGGGATACTCGAAGGCGTGGAACTGCACATCGATCACCGCTGGCTGCTGGAGCGGCAGGAGGCGCTGTTCAAGGACGTGGCGGTGGCCGACCACTCCGCCCTGGTCGCCGCCGTGGCCCGGCACCGGGTGAACACGCCGAGCCTGGAAGTGGACGACCCCGACGCCTACTGGCGCGCGGCCGCACTGCTCGACGCGATCGTGCTGCTCCGGCCGCTCCCCGACTCCAACGAGTACTTCGCCTACGGGGTCGCCGTCGCGTACATCGAGGCCTCCGGCAAGGCGGTGGACGCCACCTACGAGCAGTGGCGCGACCTCATCACCGACATCCGCATGCTGCGCGCCACGGTCTTCGACGTGGCCGCCCGGCTCCGCTCCTGGCAGCCGACGCAGAGGCCCTGAGGCAGGTCAGCGCCTGCGCTGGGCGGGGGTGCCGACGAGGAGCGCGTCGGACACGAGGCGTGCGCCACGGGCGAGCCGGCCCAGCTGCTCCAGCTCGACGGCGTACATCCTGATCGAGTTCTCGATGACCGACTCGGCGATGCCCATGGTGGGCAGCTCGGCGCGGCTGGTCTGCAGGGCCGTCCGCACCGCGCGCATCTCGTGCTGCAGCTGGAGCTGGACGTGGCGGGCCAGGAGGGCGTGGTGGCGGGTGAGGGTCAGGTAGCCGCCGTAGCGGGCCGGGAGCAGATCCCGCAGCCAGCGGGTGGCCGTGCGCTCCCAGTCGTGCGTCCCGGGTGCCTTGACCTGCATGGGCCAGTCAGGGCTGAGGGTAAACGTGGCCGTCTGAGGCATTCTCGTCACTTCCGAGTGGTGTCGAACTCTGATCGAGACGTTCTTGGGGGGCGGCCTCGGCCCAGGGGTTGACCGAGGCCGCCATGGGCGCTCTGCGGGGATCCAAAGCCTGGACCCGTCACGCGGCCTCGACCTGAGGAGGTTCGCCGTACCGCGAGTACGTTCGGGAGGACATGGGGGTCCTCCTTGGCATCTGGTGGATCCGGAGCGCCGTCGTCAGTAAACATATATACCGTCGAGTAAGCAAGAGTATGAAAAATTTCATGCACTTCGAGGGCTGAATATCGCCTGGTGAAGCAGGCCAGGAGGGGCTAGAGGAAGAAGCCGTGCTGGTCGGCCACGTGCTCGTAGCCCTCCAGCCGGGCCTGGGTCCGTTCCGGGTCGGCGTCGGCCATCGCCTGCAACAGGGCCGCGGACAGCATTCCGGGGGCCGCGTACGAGTCGAAAACCAGCCGTGACCCGGTGCCCGCCGTCAGTGCCACGTCCGCCTCGTCCACCAGCGGCCCCAGGGTGGGGTCCGTGATCAGGACCACACGCAGCCCCGTACTGCGCGCGGCGCGGATGGCGGCCAGGGTCTCCTTGGCGTGCCGCGGCATGGCGAAGGCCAGCACCCAGGTCCCGCCGGCCGCCCTGGACTGCAGCAGCGCGTCGAAGGCGACGCTGCCGCCGCGGGTCACCAGGCGCACGTCGGGGTGGATGCGCCGGGCCGCGTACGCGAAGTACTCGGCGAGCGAGACCGAGATGCGCAGGCCGAGGATGGTCAGCGGCACGGAGGCGGCCAGCTCACGGCCGATGTCCAGCACCTGGTCGGTGTCGGCGAGCAGCCTGCGCACGTTCTCCAGGTTCTCGATCTCGGCGTCGACGGCTTCCTGCAGCTCGTTGCGGCGGATCTGCGCCCGGGTGTCCGGGGCGCCGGCGACGGCGCTCAGCGCGATCGGCTGCAGCACGTCGCGCAGGGCGGGGTAGCCGCTGAAGCCGAGCGAGGCGGCGAAGCGGGTCACGGAGGGCTGGCTCACGCCCACCCGTTCGGCCAGTTCGGTGATCGAGAGGAACGCGGCCTCGGTGAGGTGGTCGATCAGGTACTGGGCGATGCGGCGCTGGCCCGGTGACAGGCGGCGTCCGTCGAAAAGCGCGAGGAGCCGGTCGGCCGGAGGGCGAACCTCTTCGGACGACTGACCCCCTGGTGTGATCGCAGCCGCTTGTGCGCGTGCCTGCTGCCCCGATGACACTCGAGGGCCTCCCTAACTCATGTCACTCGCGCCCAACATAACTCACCCCCTGTGGCCGATGATGATCAGTCCTGGGCGCGCGAGGTCACGGGGGCGTCGGTGCGGTCGCCCAGGAACTCGTACCAGCGACGCTGCAGGCACAGGTAGCGGGTGTCCGCCTCGACGAGGTCGAGGAAGGAGCCGATCGTACTGGTGAGGCGCTCGCCGAGGCCCGGGTCGGTGAGGGCGCCGTCCTCGGCGAACGCCTGGTGGGCGCCCGCCAGGCTGAACATGTCCGGGTAGACGCGCGCGCCGAGGTGTTCCAGCGGTACGCGCAGGGCCCACAGCCCGCGGTTGCCGCCGACCATCGAGGGCGAGGCCGACACCAGCAGGGTCTGCTTGTCCTTGAAGGGCTGCGGGCGGTAGCGGGAGACCCAGTCGATGGCGTTCTTGAGCACGCCCGGCACGGAGGCGTTGTACTCGGGGGAGGCGATGATCAGCGCCTGCGCGGCCTCGATCCGCGCGCACAGGGCCCGGGCCCCTTCGGGCAGTCCCTCGTCGGCCTCCACGTCGCCGTCGTACGGCGGCATCGGGAAGTCGCCGAGGGTGACGGCCCGTGCGGTGGCGCCCGCCCGGGACACCAGCGCGGCGACCAGGGAGCCGAGGCGGGCATTGACCGATCCGGTGCGGGAGGAACCGGACAGGACGAGCACGTGCAGGGAGGTACGGGCGTGCTCGCCGTCGTGCGGACGGGCCGGATCCGCCGGGAAGTGGTCGGTGTCGTTCGGGTTCATGCCGTCTGCTCCTGCTCTCTTCCGGCTTGCTGCTTCCTGCTTCCTGCTTCCTGCTTCGGTCGGCCACACGCGGCGGGACCCGCACACTCCGGTGTGCGGGTCCCGTCCGGGCCGCGGGTCACTTCGCGCCGGGGTTCTCCCAGCGGTAGAACTCGTGGGCCATGGCGTCCTTCGGGCTGCGCCAGGTGTCCGGGTCGTGCGGGCTGATGTAGGCGGTCAGCCGCTCGCTGAGGTTCTGGAACTCCGGGTGCTCGGTGACCTTCGCGATGGCCGGGCCGGGCGGCCGGTCCGACTCGATCAGGTGCAGGTAGACGTCGCCGAACTGGAAGAGGCTGCGGCGCGTGACCCCTACCAGGTGCGGGAGTTCACCCGCGTCCGAGCCCCTGAAGAGGTCGGCGATGTCCGGCGCCGAGCCCGGCGCCATCCGGGCGACGATGAGAGCGCGGTGCGTCTGGTTCATCCGGGTGTTCGCCTCTCTTCTCAGACTCGGCTGACGGCGGGGGCGCGGCCCTCGCGCTGACGCTTCTCGATCTTGTCCCGGATGAGCGCCATCTGGATCGGGGAGTTGCGGTTGATGTTGTCGGTCATCCACGCGTCGTCGACGGGGGCGTCCGGCTTCATCGCGAAGTCCTGGGTCCACTTCATCCGGGTGCCACCGGGCACCTTGAAGTACTGCCAGTGGATGTCCATGTGCGCGAACGGGCCGGTCTCCACCCGCCGGGCACGGACCGTGAGGCCCTTGCGGTCGACGGTCCGCTCCGAGACCCAGCTCCACACCTTGCCGTTCTCGTCGGGGTGCATGGTCAGGCGGAAGCGGGTGGTGTCGCCCTGCTCCTCGAGCACCTCCAGGGAGGCGTACTCGCTGAACAGCTGCGGCCAGCTGGGGAGATCGTTGGTCATCTCCCAGACGAGGTCCACGGGCGCGTTGACGGTGATCTCGTTCTCGGTGTGTCCCGGCATGTCAGGCTCCTGTCATCAGACTGTGGTTGACGAGGTCGAGGAATTCCCCGGGGGTCTTGCAGCGGTCGGCGTGGGTGGGCAGGGCCCGCCCCCGCCGGTTCTCCAGTTCGCCGACGATCCCGAGCAGGCCCAGCGAATCGAGGCCGTACTCGTCGAAGGCGGAGTGCGGACGGCTCGCCAGGTCGGAGGGATCGACGGTGATGCCGGCCTTCTTCATGAGGGCCGCCAGTTCCACCAGGGTCAGTCGGTCGGACATCTCGGTTCTCCCTTCTTCCTACGCGCCCTTGCGGACGACGAGCGCGGAGTTCGACCCCATCCGGCCGCGGCTGAGCACCAGCGCGGTGCGCAGCTCCGCGGGGCGGGCACTGCCGGTCACCACGTCGAGGTCGTGGCACACGTCGTAGACGTTCGGGGTCGGCGGGACGATGCCGTGCTCCAACGCCAGGACCGCGGCCGCGGTGTCGAGGGCGGGAGCCGCGCAGTACGCCCTGCCCGTACCGGACTTGGGCGCCGTGACCGGCACCTTCCGCCCGTACGCGCCGAGGGCGTCGGCGATGGCGGCCGCCTCGGCGGCGTCGGCCTCCGGGGTCCCGATGGCGTCGGCGAAGACCACGTCGATCTCCTCGGGCGCGCAGCCGGCTTCCCGGAGGGCGCCGCGGATGGCGTGGGCCAGGCCTTCGCCGGCGGTGTCCCGCCGGCGGGTGCCCGTGAAGGTCGCGCCGTGGCCGGCCAGGACGGCCCGTACGGTGGCGCCGCGGCGGACGGCCTCTGCCTCGTCCTCCACGACGAACATCGCGCCGCCCTCGGCGGGGACGAATCCGCAGGCCTTGTCGGTGAACGGCCGGTAGGCGCGCTCGGGGTCCTCCCCCGTGCTCAGCCCCTCGTACTCCAGCTGGCAGACGATGGAGTACGGCGCCAGCGGTGCCTCCGTCGCCCCGACCAGCATGGCCCGGCTGCCCTGGCGGATCCCGCGGACGGCGTGCGCGAAGGCGTCCAGTCCGCCCGCCTCGTCGCTGGCCACGACCCCGCAGGGGCCCTTCAGCCCGCGCCGGATGGAGATCTGGCCGGTGCTCGCCGCGTAGAACCAGGCGATCGACTGGTACGGGCCCACGAAGCGCGGCCCCTGCTCCCAGAGGTGCTGGAGCTCGCGCTGGCCGAACTCGCCGCCGCCGGATCCGGCGGCGGTGACGACGCCCACGGAGAAGGGATCGCCCTCGTAGTCGGCCCGGCCGAGCCGGGCGTCCTCCAGGGCCAGGTCGGCCGCGGCGAGGGCGTGGTGGGTGAAGCGGTCGGTCTGGACGAGGAAGCGGTCCTCGACCATCGCGCCGGGGTCGAAGCCCCGGACCTCGCCCGCGACGCGCAGCGGCAGGTGCTCGCAGCCCGCCCTGGTGACCCGGTCCAGTACGTTGAGTCCGGACTGGGTCGCCTTCCAGAAGGCGTCGGCGCCCACGCCGTTGGGCGCGACGACGCCGATGCCCGTGATGACCGTACGGCTGGTCACGAGACCTCCTCCTTCGGCCGGGTCATGACCACGGCGGACTGGAATCCGCCGAAGCCGCTGCCGACCGAGAGCACGCTGCGCAGCTTCCGGCCGCGGGCGACGCGGGGTACGTAGTCCAGGTCGCACTCGGGGTCGGGCGTCTCGTAGTTCGCCGTCGGCGGTACCACCTGGTGGGTCATGGCGAGTACGCAGGCCGCGAGTTCGATGGCGCCGATCGCGCCGAGGGAGTGCCCCACCATGGATTTGATGGAGGTCATCGGCGTCTTGTAGGCGTGGTCGCCCAGGACCCGCTTGACCGCCGCGGTCTCGTGGCGGTCGTTCTGCTTGGTGCCGGAGCCGTGCGCGTTGACGTAGTCGATCTCGTCGGCGGCGACGCCGGCCTCGGCGAGGGCGGTTTCGATGGCCCGGGCCATCTCCAGGCCCTCGGCGGTCAGCCCGGTCATGTGGTGGGCGTTGCCGAAGGTGGCGTAGCCGCCGATCTCGCAGTAGACGGTCGCACCGCGGGCGCGGGCGTGTTCCAGCTCTTCGAGTACGAGGACGGCGCCGCCCTCGCCGAGGACGAACCCGTCCCGGTCGGCGTCGAACGGCCGGGAGGCGTGGGCCGGGTCGTCGTTGTTCGGCGAGGTCGCCTTGATGGCGTCGAAGCAGGCCACGGTGATGGGCGATATGGGTGAGTCGGAGGCACCCGCGATGCACACGTCCATCCGGCCCTCCGCGATGGAGTGCACGGCGTACCCGATGGCGTCGAGTCCTGAGGTGCAGCCGGTGGAGACCGTCTGGACCGGGCCCCGCGCGCCCGTCTGCTCCGCGACGGCGGAGGCGAGGGTGGCGGGGGTGAACGCCCGGTGCAGGAACGGGCCGGCCCTCTTGTGGTCCACGTCCCACCAGGCGCCGGACTGGCTGACGGCCACGTAGTCGTGCTCCAGCCGGGTGGTGCCGCCGACGGCGGTGCCGAGGGAGACTCCGGTACGCCAGGCCTCGTCGGTGGTGAGGTCGAGTCCCGCGTCCTTCACCGCCTCCCGGGCGGCCACCAGGGCGAACTGGATGTAGCGGTCCGCCCGGTCCGCCTCACCCGGCTCGAGGCCGTGCGCGGCGGGGTCGAAGTCGACCTCGGCGGCTATCCGGGAGCGGAACCCGGCCGCGTCGAAGAGGCTGATCCCGCGTGTCGCCGTTCGGCCGTTGGAGAGCAGGTCCCAGAAGTCACGGACGCCGATCCCGCCGGGCGCGACGACGCCGACTCCGGTGACCGCCACCCGCCGGCGGGTCACGAGACCGCTCCCGTACGGTCCGGCGGCTGCTCCCACGCGGTGCTCTCCGGGTGCGGGGCCTGCTCGGTGTCCACGTGGCCGAGTTCGGGGCGCGGAGCGAGCGGGCCGAGGTGGAAGACCATGCGGGCCTCGGTGTCCCCCACGTTCCGGAAGCGGTGGCGCACGTTGAGCGGGACGAGGAGTCCCTGGTCGGTGCGCAGCGGGTGGGCCTCGCCGTCGAGGTCGACCTCCAGCCGGCCGCTGACCACGTAGACGAACTCCTCGGAGTACGGGTGGTAGTGCTCCGCGATCGACTCCCCGGGGGCCATGATCGCCAGGCCCATGAAGCCGCTGGTGGAACCCACGGAGGTCGGGGTGAGCACCGCCCTCAGGTCGCCGCCGCGCCGACGGTTGGGGGGCGTCTCGCTGAGGTCCACGATGCGTGGGCGCTGTTGGGTCATGGCGGGTTCCTCCTGCGTGTGGGGAGAGCCTGGGTACGGATGGGTCGGGATCGGGGGTGGAGCGGGTGGAACGGGTGGAGCGGTGGGCCGGAGGGCCGGGGAGGATCAGGAGTCCGCGGGTGCCCGGCGGTCCGTGATCAGGTTCATGGTGTGGCCGGCGGTACGGACCCGCCTGCCGGCCCGGGCCGTCAGCCGGTCGAGCACCGCCGCCTTGCGCGGCCCCGAGACGCCGAAGGTGGTGTCGGGCTCGGCGTCGAACGGGCCCCGGACGTCGATGAGCCGGACGACGATGTCGTCACGCTGGAAGATGCTGCTGCTCCGAACGGGGCTGCCGGAGTGGCGCGCTGCCGCTTCGTCCTGGCGCGCCAGGAACTTGGCGAGTGCGGCGCCGCAGCCGGGCTTGGCCGGGTAGAAGAGCGCGTGCCGCTGGACCTCGGCGGACTCGGGCTCGGGTGCGGCGATGTGGTGGACCGCCGGGAGCGCCGCCCGCATGAAGAACATGCGCGCGGACTCGGGGTCGTTCAGGTTCCGGTTCTGTTCGAGGTAGGGGTTGATGGCCTCCTCGACGGCCCGTACTTCGGGCTGCTCGGAGACGTGCCGCAGGGCCGCCATCAGGTCGCCCTGGACCTCGACCGTCCGCACGACCCGGTTGCCGTGCATGAACAGGGAGGTGCGGCACAGGCGGGTGTGGTCGTCGACCCGGGCCTCCGGGGAGGCGTAGCTGGAGAGGATGGCGGCGACGTCCCGCTCGCTTCCCGGCTTGACGGTGAAGGTGAGGGCGTGGCGCACGATGCCGGCCCCCAGCCGGGGGGTCTGCTGCAGGCGCGCCGTGGCCGGGCGGGACTCCTGGCCGTAGCCGCGGCCGGTCTCGCGCAGGACGGTGAACTTGAGCGGGCGCATGGCCCGGGCGCACGCGCCGAGCGGCTTCACCTGTTCGGCGTGATGCTCACTGTTGACCCATGCGAGGTACTGCGGGGCGCTTTCCCACTCGCTGGTGATGAGCCATTGGGAGGGATTCTCGAAGGACTGGCACAGCTGGTCGCTGATGTGGCCCGGAACCGACGCGATGTCGTGGCGGAGCTGTTCGTACGCCTCGAAGAACTGCTGCTGGGTCCCCTCGTGGAGATCCATCAGCAGGACGACCCGGAGCATGGAGCCGTCGAAGGCTGACTGCGACACCCGTTCGGACAGGGTGGTTGTCATCTACTCACTCCTTCATGAGGGGGTGGAGATCCATCGCGTACGGACCCCTCGTCCGTCACCGGTGGCGTCCGCCCGGGCCGGCGGCCGCCTCGGTGGGGGGCAGGCCGGCGCGTCTCAGGGGGAGCCGCTGTCGCTCATCGTCGTCCGGGTGGGGACGTACCGCTACATGTCCGGATCAAGCGGGTGACAACCGGCGAATCAACTGGGCCTCATCCCGGATCGGGGGCATAAAGAGTCCACTCCCCCACACAGAAAACAGGAGCCCGCAGCTGATGGAAGACAACGCCGATGTTCGCGTACCGGTTCTCGTCGTGGGCGGCTCCCTCGTGGGCCTGTCCACCTCGCTTTTCCTGAGCCGCCACGGAGTGAGGCACCTGCTGGTCGAGAAGCACTCCGGCACCTCCGCACACCCGCGGGGCCGTGGCATCAACGCCCGGACGATGGAGCTGTTCCGCACGGCAGGGGCGGAGCGCGCGATCCGCCGGGCGGCGTCCGTACTGGAGGGAAATCAGGGCATTCTGCAGGCCCGGTCGCTGATCGACGGCGACCACAACTGGCTGGTCAAGTCGATCGATCCGGCCGGGGCACTGGCCCGGTTCAGCCCGACCGGCTGGTGTCTGTGCAGCCAGAACAACATCGAGCCGGTGCTGGCCGAACAGAGCCGTGAGCTGGGCGCGGACATCCGGTTCGCCACCGAGCTGATGAGTTTCGACCAGGACCCCACGGGGGTGAACGCCGTGGTGAAGGACCGGGAGACGGGCGAGCACATCACCGTGCGCGCCGACTTCCTGATCGCCGCGGACGGGCCGCGCAGTCCCGTCAGGGAGCAGCTGCGGATCCCCCAGACGGGTAACGGCGAGCTGTTCCACAACGTGAGCGTCACGTTCCGCTCGGAGAAGCTCGTCGAGGTGCTGGGCGACCTGCGCTTCATCGTCTGCTACCTGATCCGCCCCGGAGCGGACGGGGCGCTGCTGCCCGTGGACAACAAGACGCAGTGGGTCTTCCACGCCCCGTGGCACCCGGAGCAGGGCGAGACCCTGGAGGACTTCACCGACGAGCGGTGCGTGGACCAGATCCGCGACGCGATCGGCGTACCCGACCTGGACGTGAGGATCGGCGGCAAGGCCCCGTGGCATGCGGCCGAACGGGTGGCGCAGCGGTATTCGTCCGGACGGGTGTTCCTGGCCGGGGACGCGGCCCACGAGATGTCCCCCACCGGGGCGTTCGGCTCCAACACGGGGATCCAGGACGCGCACAACCTGGCGTGGAAGATCGCCGCGGTACTGGACGGCTCGGCCGGCATCGGGCTGCTCGACACCTACGAGGCCGAGCGGCTGCCGGTGGCACGGGCCACCAGCGAGCGTGCGTCGGCCCGTTCCGCGGAACACAGCCACCCGGGGTACGCGCCGCCGCCCACCATGGGCGGCGGGCCGGGCAGCGGGGTCCTGACCACCGCCATGGGCTACGCCTACCCGCAGGGCGCGCTCGTCGACGGCGAGCCCGGACGGCCCGTCATCCCGGAGAACCTGCGGCTGGTCGGCGACACCGGGACCCGGGCCCCGCACATGTGGGTGACCCGGTCGGGTGAGCGGATCTCCACCCTGGACCTCTACGAGCGCTCCTTCGTGCTGCTCAGCGGGGCGGGGACGCCGTGGCAGGAGGCCGCCCAGCGGGTGGCCGGGCAGCTGCGGGTGCGGCTGGAGGCCTACAGCATCGGCTCCGGGCCGGGTGCGGACCTGGTCCAGGAGGGGCGCTCCGACTGGACCGAGGTCCACGCGATGAGCGCCGAGGGCGCCGTGCTCGTACGGCCGGACGGATTCGTGGCCTGGCGCTCGGAGGGAGCCGTGGCCGATGCCGCGGCGACGCTGCGCGAGGTCCTCTCGACGGTGCTGCGCCGGGCGTGAGGACCTCGTCCCCGGTTCCGCCGGCCGTGCGTGCGGCCGGCGGAAGCGGTTCAGTGGCAGGCCCAGCAACCTGCCCAGCAGCCGGCGGCGGCGGGCGCGGCGGTGCGCCGACGGCCGGGCCCGGCGCCTGCGGCCGCGTCGCCGCCGCCGGAGGTCCGCCCTGCGTAACACGCGACGACGACCGCGATCGCGGCCAGTTCCTCAGGGGCGGCGACGCCCCGCTCCACACGCAGCAGGCTCGCTATCGGGACATCCTTCGACATCGGCACGGCCTCTCTCACGGGGGCTGCGCGTGCGCCCGGTCGCGTCGCGAGGGGCGGACCGGCTCGGCTCCGGCGCGGGCGGCACACGGGTTGCTCGGCGCGCTGACGGGACGTGTTCCGCGTGAGCGAACCGGCCTGCGGACTCCGGCGGGATCACCTGGAATCCTGTCGCGACCGACGCTACAAGAGCGCGCCGTGCGCGGCATTCCGGGCCGGCCGTGGTGACCGGCCACCGGGCGCTGCTGTGCCGGGGCTGCGCCGGCAACCTGTACGCCGTCTGCACCGTGGACCACGCGGGCGGAAAGGCGGTCGGCCAGTGGGAGGTCGACCACGAGACGCCCGTGCCGTGCCCGCTGTCCGGGCTGCTGCCGCTGACCGGGACGGCGGCCTCCGTCCACGACCTGCCCGGCGCCGAGGAGGTGCTCGGTCCGCCGGTGTGACGTGCGGCGAGCGGGTCCGTACGGGTGAGCGTCCCGCCGCCGGCCCCCGGCCGGCGGCCGGCGGCGACAGGTGTCCCGGTCGGCGGCCACGCCGGCGACCGGGACACCCCGCGTTCACTGATTGAACTCGCCATGCCCGCAAATGCCTTGCCGGTTCAATCTCTTGACGGCCCGTGAGGGCGCGGAGGACAGTGTCCAGCGGCGGCGGCTTGAGAGCGCTCTCAAGCCGCCCGACGCGCTGACCCTTCCCCCCGCACCGCGCCTCGGCGCGCTTCAGAGAGGGCACCCATGCACGAGATATCCGGCCGGAAGCGGCCGACGGCCCGGCGGGCCGTGTTGGCCGCGCTCAGCACGATCGCGGTGGTGGCGACGGCCGCCGCGGCCGTGGTCCTGCCCGCGAACGCCGCGGCTCCCCCCGCGCCCACCGGCTGGTCCCGGGTGTTCCTCGACGACTTCGACGGCCCCGCGGGGTCCGGGGTGAACACCGCCGACTGGCAGTACACCACCGGCACCTCCTACCCCGGCGGACCCGCCAACTTCGGTACCGGCGAGATCGAGACGATGACCGCCGACCCCTCCAACGTCTCCCTCGACGGCATGGGCAACCTGCGCATCACCCCGCGCCGGGACGCCGCCGGCCGCTGGACGTCGGGCCGCGTCGAGACCCGGCGGGCCGACTTCGAGCCCCCGGCGGGCGGCAAGCTCCGTTCGGAGGCCCGCATCCAGATGCCGAACGTGACGGGCCCGGCCGCCAAGGGCTACTGGCCGGCCTTCTGGATGCTGGGCGCCCCCTACCGGGGCAACTGGTGGAACTGGCCGGGCATCGGCGAGATCGACATCATGGAGAACGTCCAGGGCCTCAACAACGTCTGGGCGACGGTGCACTGCGGCACGAGTCCGGGCGGTCCCTGCAACGAGACCTCCGGAATCGGCGGGCAGCGCGTCTGCCCCGGCGCCACCTGCCAGGCGGGCTTCCACACGTACGCCGTCGAGTGGGACCGCTCGACGGCGGTCGAGCAGATGCGCTTCTACGTGGACGACTTCAACTTCCATACGGTGCGGGCCGACCAGGTCGACGCGACGACCTGGACCAACGCCACGAACCACGGATACTTCGTCATCCTGAACGTCGCCATGGGCGGCGGATTCCCGGACGCCTTCGGCGGCGGACCCGACGCGGGCACCCAGCCCGGGCACGCGATGGTCGTCGACTACGTGTCCGTCCTGCGCTCGACCGGCGGCACCACACCGCCGACCACCCCGCCCACGACTCCCCCGACGACCCCGTCGACCACGCCGCCCGGTAACCGCGACGCGTACACGGCGATCCAGGCCGAGTCGTACGACGCCCAGTCGGGCGTGATCAAGGAGAGCACCACGGACAGCGGCGGCGGCCAGGGCCTCGCGGCGATCGGCAACGGCGACTGGGCGCTGTTCCGGGGCGTCGACTTCGGATCCACCCCGGCCGGGCAGTTCTACGGGCGCGTGGCCAGCGGTGCGGCCGGCGGGGTCAGCGGACTGGTCGAGGTGAGGCTCGACGACCGGGCCTCGGCCCCGGTCGGCAGCTTCTCGGTCGCCTCCACCGGCGGCTGGCAGAGCTGGCGCACGGTGCCGGCGAACATCACCGCGGTCACGGGCACCCACGACGTGTACCTGACCTTCACCAGCGGCCAGCCCGCCGACTTCGTGAACGTGAACTGGTTCGACTTCGGCCATTGATGCGCGGCGCCGTCCCCGCAGGACCCCGCGGGGACGGCGCCGGACGCGGGCCCGGTGGACGGCCTGGGCGTCCCGGGACAGGCTGGTGACCGACCGCAGCCACAGTCCGCAGCAGGAGGACAGCCGTGCCCGACGAGGAACCCGGTGAGGGACCCCGTGAGGAACCCCGCGCCGAGCTGGACGCGCGGTACAGCGACGAACGGGCGACGGCCGTGCCCTGGCGGGAGGCCGTCACCCGGTTGGCCGCGGCGGAGCTGTACTGGCTGACAACCGTGCGCCCCGACGCCCGGCCGCACGTCACCCCGCTGATCGGGGTCTGGGCGGACGGCGCGCTGCACTTCTGCACCGGGCCCCGGGAACGCAAGGCCAAGAACCTCCGCGCCAACCCCCACGTCGTCCTCACCACCGGCACCAACACCCTCCACGAGGGATTCGACCTGGTCGTCGAGGGTGAGGCGGTGCGGGTCACGGATCCCGACCGGTTGCGCCGGCTCGCCGCCGCCTGGGAGGCAAAGTACGGCGCCGAATGGCACTTCGAGGTGGGGGACGGCGTGTTCGTGAATCCCGACGCGGGCGAGGCGGTGGTCTTCGCGGTCCGCCCGGGCACCGCCTTCGGTTTCGGCAAGGGCGGCTACAGCCAGACGCGCTGGCTCTTCTCCTGACCCGCGGCCGCCGCCCACGGCCTGTCCCGCGAGAACCCCGACGTCAGCGGGGTTAGGCTCGGAGCAGGTCGCGAAGGGGATGGTGCGCATGTGTCGCTGGCTCGCCTACTCGGGTTCGCCCATGCTCCTCGACACCGTGCTCTACCGCCCCGAGCACTCCCTGATCAACCAGAGCCTGCGGGCCAAGATGGGCGCCGAACCGACCAACGGCGACGGTTTCGGCATCGGCTGGTACAGCGCGGACGGCGACGGCACCCCGGCGGTCTTCCGGGACGTCGGCCCGGCGTGGAGCAGCCGCAATCTGCAGGAGCTCGCCGCGCACGTCCGCTCACCGCTGTTCTTCGCGCACGTCCGCGCCTCGACGGGGTCGGCCGTCCAGCAGTCCAACTGCCATCCGTTCCGCCACGGACGCTGGCTGTGGATGCACAACGGCGCGATCGCGGACTTCCACCGGCTGCAGCGCGATCTGTGCATGGCCGTCGACCCGGCGCTCTTCCCGTCCATCGAGGGGTCCACCGATTCCGAGGTGATGTTCTACCTGGCGGTGACTTTCGGTCTCGACCAGGACGCCCCGGGTGCGGTGGCCAGGATGGCGGGGTTCGTGGAGCGCCTCGGCAAGGAGCACGGCGTGGCGGAACCGCTCCAGATGACGGTGGCGGTGAGTGACGGCGTGCACGTATGGGCCTTCCGCTACTCCAGCCAGGGGAAGTCCCGCTCGCTGTTCTACAGCTCGCGGGCCGAGACCGTCCGGCACCTGCACCCGGAGGTGCCGTATCTGAGGGAGGTCTCGGACGAGACCCGTCTCGTGGTCTCCGAGCCGCTCGGTGACCTGCCCGGTGTGTGGAACGAGCTCCCGGAGAGCAGTTACGCGGTGATCCCCTCCGGTCCCGGCGCGGACTACCTCCCCTTCGTCCCCGAATTCTGACCGCCGCCCGGCCCGCCGGTCACGCGTCCAGAGGGCGCCAGGCCGGGCCTTCCCCGTCCTGCCGGACGTGTCCGAACACCACATCGGCGAAGTGGACGCCGAAGCCGATGGTGCCGGGCTCCGCCAGCTCGGCGACGAGGCGGTGGCGGTGGCCGGCGGTGAGGTCTCCGTCGTGGTCGAAGCCCGAGGACCACGCGGGGTGGTCGATCTGGAAGGGCGAGTGCACGGCGTCCCCGAAGGCGATCAGACGGCGCCCGCCGCCGGTGATGACGTACTCGGCGTGTCCGACGGTGTGGCCGGGGGTGATCCGTACGCGCACGCCGGGGAAGACCTCCTGACCGTCCGTGACCGTACGGACGCGCGGTGCCAGGGCCGCGACCTGCTCGGCCATGCCCTGGGCCTCCAGGAGGTCGCGCCGCTCCCATTCGGGCTCGGACACCAGGTAGTCGGCATGGGCGAAGGCCGGCCGGTCACCGCCGGGCACGGGGTGGCAGGCCCAGCCGAGGTGGTCGGCGTGGAGGTGGGTGAAGGCCACCGCCTCGACGTCCTCGGGCCTGCGGCCGAGTTCGGCCAGACTGCGCAGGAGCGCGCCGCCCCGGATCGTGGCGAGCGGGCCGTCCGGGGCCCCGTGCGTCTGCGGGCCGAAGCCCGCGTCGATCAGCAGGGCGCGGCCGCCGTGCTCGACGAGCAGTGCGCCGACGCTCCCCACCAGGTGGCCCTCGGGGTCCAGGTACTCGGGATGCGCGGCCCACACCTCCTCGGTGCTGTCCCGGAGCAGCGACAGCGGGCGGAGCCGTACGTCGCCGTCCGGCACGTAGGACACCTTGGTGTCGCCCAGCCGTATCGAGCGGATTCCGGCCGGCCGGCGCAGTCGTACGTCCTGAGCCACCGTCATGTCGGCCATGGGTCATCTCCTGTGAGTTGCCATCGGTTCGCCGCGGTCCGCCGCGGCGACGATCACCATAAACATCAAGTTCGAATCATTCAAGTTGTAAATATTTCGGCTTCATGGACTTGCTAGGCTGGTGCCATGACGACGCCCCCGGAGCTGCAGGCCATCGCGGAGCGACAGCTGTGCGGCCTGGTGAACGGACTGGCCCAGCGGATCGCCGAGCACGTGCGCGAGCGCGCCGCGACCCTGGGCCTCACCGCGTCGCAGGCGACCGCGCTGCGGGAGATGAGCGGGCCGATGACCATGCGCGAGCTCGCCGAACGCATGAGCTGCGAACCCTCCAACACCACCTTCGTCGTCGACAAGCTGGAGAAGCAGAGCCTGATCGAGCGCCATCCGCACCCCACCGACCGCCGTGCGAAGCAGCTCGTCCTCACCGCCGGGGGCACCGCACTGCGCGAGCGCCTCCTCGCGCTCCTCGCCGTGGACTCCCCGCTGTCGGGCCTCGCCCCGGAGGAACAGCGCGTCCTGCGGGGTCTGTTGGAGCGGGCCGCCACCCGGCCGTAACCCGCCGGTGGGGCAGCGACCGCGGGCGATCACCGGTTACCCTGCTGCCCGTCGAGGCCACCGCCCGCAGGCACCGTGGAGGAGCATCCGTGACCGAGCCGCGTCCCGACAGCCGCCCCACCCTGGAGGCCGTCGCGGCGCACGCCGGCGTGTCCCGGGCCACCGCGTCCCGTGTGGTCAACGGCGGCGACGGGGTCCGCGCACATCTGGTGGACCGGGTGCGCACGGCGATCCGCGTACTGGGGTACGTCCCCAACCACGCGGCCCGCACCCTCGTGACCCGGCGCACCGGAGCCGTCGCGGTGATCATCGCCGAGCCGGAGATCCGGATCTTCTCGGACCCCTTCTTCTCGCGCCAGGTCCGCGGCATCGCCAAGGAGCTGACCGCGCACGACACCCAGCTCGTCCTGCTCCTGGTCGAGGACCGCGGCGACTACGAGCGGATCGAGCGCTACCTGGCGGGGGGCCACGTCGACGGAGCCCTCGCCTTCTCCCTGCACACCGACGACCCGCTGCCCGCCATCACCCGCCGCATCGGCATGCCCACGGTCTACGGCGGGCGGCCCGGCTGGACCACGGCGACCGGGGAGGACGAGGGCGAAGGCGTGGCCTACGTCGACGCCGACAACCGCGGCGGCGCGCGCGAGGCCGTGCGCTATCTGCTGGCGCAGGGCCGGAAGCGGATCGCGCACATCTCCGGCCCGCTCGACCAGACCTCGGCGGCCGACCGGCTGAGCGGCTACCGGGACGCACTGGCGGCCGCCGGGCCCGACCTCTTCGCCGAGGGGGACTTCACCCCGGCGGGCGGGGCCCGCGCGATGGCGGAACTGCTGGACCGGGACGCCGGCATCGACGCCGTCTTCGCCGGGAACGACCTGATGGCAACCGGCGCCCTGCGGGTGCTGCGGGAGAGCGGCCGGACGGTGCCCGGGGACGTGGCACTGGTCGGCTTCGACGACGCCGAACCGGTGGCGGAGAGCGCCGACCCGCCGCTGACGACCGTACGCCAGGACATCGAGGGCATGGGCCGCCTGATGGCACGGCTGCTGATGCGCCGCCTGAACGGCGGTCCGGACGGGCGGCCGGCCGCGCCCGATCCGGTGATCACCGCCACCGCGCTGGTGCGGCGCGCGTCGGCCTGACCCGGCACCGGACGCACCGCGGGGGCCCGCCGGGCGGCGGGCCCCCGCGTCGAGGGGCGGGCGTTCCCGGATCAGCGCCGGACCGGGCACTTCTTCCAGGAGAAGTGGTACACGCTGTTGATGCTGCCGTCCGTCGAGTCGAGCGCCATGAAGCTGGTGTGCGCCGGGTCCGAGGTGCCCACCTCGGCGCGCAGCTCGGTGTTGATGTTGAAGTTGCGCTGCTCGCCGCAGGGTGCGAAGACCAGGGCCTCGACGCCGGTGGTGTCGGTCGCCTGCCAGTTGTCGACGAGCTCGCCGTTGAACTTGTGGGTCCGGTACGCGGTCTGGCTCATGCCCTGGAAGTAGTAGCTGGCCTTCTGCGTGCCGACCGCGCCCGGTGCGAGGCTGCCGAAGCCGCGGTAGTCGACCTTGGCCACGGCGTAGGTGTACCCCTGGGGGACGTGGACGTCGAGGGAGAGGAGGCAGTTCTTGCGGCCCTCGACGGCGGAGACACCGCCGCCGGCCTGGGCCAGGTATTCGCTGTAGGTGACGGTGAAGGCCGAGTTGTCCGGGGACACGGAGACGGCGGCACTGCCTGGACGGCAGCCCGATCCGTTCACGGAGGCGACGTCCACGGTGACCTGGTCGGTGGGGGCCGAGGGCGCCGAGGACGAGGCCCCGGCGGCGGGGGTGAGCGCGATGAACGTCGCGGTCACGGCGGCTGCGGTGAATCCGGTACGGAGGGACTTGATCACATCGCCATGGATAGCGGTCCGCGGCGGTCCCGGCCGGCCGACGGGCACGCGGTCTCACCTCGATGGCCGAGGCCCGTCACCGCAGAAACGATAAATCTACTCAAACCCCTCGGCCGGATGGCCTCAGGTGGCGTGGAGCACCGCGTCGCGCCCCGCACTCGTTCCCATTTTTCCTAATATCGGCGAGGTCCTTCAGGCAATCAGCGGGTTCTGGAGCCGGCCGGGGCGCCGGACCCTCCTGCGGTGAGGAGTCCCATGCCCCGCCCACGCGCCGCCCTGTCGGCACTGGCGCTCGCCACCGCCCTGGCCTTCGCCGTCTCCGGCCCCGCCCCCGCCTTCGCGGCGGCCCACCACACCGGCGACGAGGCCGGGGTGCTCGGCGAGGAACACGCCCGCGCCCACCAGCGGCTGCGCGAGGCGACCAAGGGCCCCCAGGGCTACCCGCAGTCGAAGCGCACGTCGAGCCTGGCCTCCCTGGGGGAGTCCCAGCGCAAGGGCAACGCGAAGTTCGACGCGGCCCGGTTCGGCCGGTTCACCCGGTTCTTCCCCTCCCCCGATTTCGGCGTCCACGTGGCCCTGCTGCCGACGGGCAAGGTGCTGCTCTTCTCCTTCGAACGCGTGGAAGCCGATCCCACCAAGGAGACCGGGCCCACCAACACGGTCGGCCGGACCAACGCGGGCCGCGCCTATCTCTGGGACCCCACCCGGGGGACCGGGGCCGGGGCCTTCACCAACGTGCCGCCGCCGGTGGTGCTGATGCCCGACGGCGCCTACGCCCCGCGCCCGGCGCCGTTCTTCTGCGCCGGCCACTCCTACCTCCCCAACGGAATGGTGGGGGTGTTCGGCGGCAACGTCGGCGGGAAGGGCGGCAGCGGCGCCAAGCTGTCCTTCGTGTTCGACCCGTGGACCGAGAAGTGGTTCCGCAACCGCGACATGGCCGTGGGCCGCTGGTACCCCTCGGTGGTGACCGGGCCGGACGGCCGGCAGATCATCATGTCCGGCCAGTCCGAGCGCGGTACGGGCACACCCACTCCGGTGGTGGAGCGCTTCCCCGCGCTCGGGCGGCCGGTGCCCTGGCGTTCCTACGACATCCCGGCGAACGTCCCCGCGGAGCGGCTCCGGTCACAGGCCCCCTTCCGCAACGACTACCCTCACCTCTTCTCGCTGCGGGACGGGAAGATCTACGGGCTCGGCCGCGACGCCGACCAGCAATGGCTCTTCGACCCGGTCGCGGACACCCGCACCGACCTGCCCCGGCGGCCCGCCGACTTCCGCGGCTACGGTTCGGCCGTGCCGCTGCCGGCCGGTTTCCGGGGCCCGGACTCCGTCCTGGTGCTCGGCGGCGACCCGCGCGACCCGCTCACGTACCGGCTGTCCGGCGGCCGCTGGAGCATCGAGGAGCCGAGGGCCTTCGGCCGGACCCAGGACGGGACGCTGATCCTGCCCGACGGGACCCTGCTCACGGTGAACGGCGCCCTGGACACCCGCGACTACGGCAACGGTCCCTTCAACCCGAAGGCCGACCTGAAGTACCGGCAGATCGAACTGCGCGACGCGCGCGGTCACTGGCAGCTGGGGCCGGCCCAGCGGCTGCCCCGCGGCTACCACTCCAACGCCCTCGTCCTGCCGGACGGCCGGATGATGGTCACCGGGGACGAGCTCCAGCAGATCGCCAACGACCCCGACATCAAGGACGGGATGGACGGCAGCATCGAGCTCTACGAGCCCGCCTACCTGCACCGGGGCGCGCGGCCGGCGCTCGACCGGGTCCCGGCGGGCGATCTCGGCCACGACACGGCCTTCCAGGTCACGAGCTCGACGGCGAAGGACGTCGCGCGGGCCGTGCTGCTGGCGCCGACGACCGTCACCCACTCGGTGAACACCAGCCAGCGCCATCTGGACCTGCGGATCACCGGCGTCCACGGCTCCACGATCGGGCTCCGCACGCCACCGGGCGCGGCCGACGCCCCACCCGGGTACTACATGCTCTTCCTGCTCGACGCCAAGGGCGTGCCCAGCACCGCGAAGTGGATCAAACTGGGCACCCGCACCCGCTAGGCCGGGGCCGGGGCCGGGGCCGGGGTGAACCGTACGACTGCCGCGCGCCCGCCCGTACGGACCCGGCAGTCGGCCGGTCCCGTCAGCAGGGCCGCGTCGTACGGGAGCAGCTCCGCGCGGTCACCGGCCCGTTCGAGGACCGCCGGCCCGTCCAGCGCGGCCACCAGCAGCGTCCCGCCCCGCGGGACCGCGAGGGCGAGCTCGCCCCGCACGACGGCGGTCTGCGCCTCCACGGCGCCCCTGCGGTACATCACGTTGAAGTTCACGACGGGCCCGGAGAGCAGTCGGCAGTCGGTCGGCTCGTCCCCGGGGAAGTCCTGCGGCGCGAACCGCTCGTCCACGATCCGGCGCACGCCCGCCACCGTGAGGTCCATGCCCGCTCCCTCGGCGAGGGTCAGGGTGCGTGCGATGCCGGGGAAGGCCGAGAACGGGCCGTCGGCAGCGACCTCGGCCAGGCTCACGCGCCAGCCGAAATCCTCCATGCCCGCACCCTCGGGCCAAGCCGCGATCTCCCGGGTGACTCCCCCGCCGTTCTTCCAGACGGTGGCGGTCCGGTCGGCCGCCCGAAGGACGCACAGCGCGCCGGCTCCGCTCATGCCGCCGGCCCGGCCAGTCGCTCGCCCAGCTCTGCGGCATCGGCGAGGAACCACGTCTGGGTACCGCGGTTGCACTCGCGGACGAAGTCGCGCAGCGCCGGACTGTCCTCCGTGTGGCGCGAGATGTCGCCCAGGACGACGATCCCGACCCGGTACTGGACGAACTTCTGGATGATCGCGCCGGCGACGCGGGTGCTCAGCCGGAAGAACGCGTCGTCGAACCGCCCGGCGGGGATGACGACCCACTGGGCACCCTGGTAGCCGGCGTCGCCGATGCAGTCGAGCGCCTCGCGTTCACCGGCGATGACCTCGCCCTCCGCCTCGCACATCAGCACGGACACGTCGTTGATCGTCTGCAAGGTACTCATGGAGGCCGAGGCTACTTCAGGCGCCCTTCTCCATCGAGGGGCGCAGGCGTCCCAGCAGTGCGTAGAGCGTCGCGCTCTCGGCCTCGTCGAGGGTGTCCAGCGCGCCGTGCATGGCTTGCATCTCCTCGCGCACGCGCCGGATGACCTCGCGGCCCGCGTCCGTCGCGACGACGTTCTTGACGCGGCGGTCGGCGGGGTCCGGCTCCCGGCGCACCAGCTCGCGGGCCTCCAGCCGGTCGACGATGCCGGTCACGTTGGAGGCGTCGCACACCAGCAGGGTGGCGAGGCCGCGCATGGGCACGGGACCGTCGAGCTGGGCGAGGACCCGGGCCTGGGTGGAGGTCAGGCCGTGCTGGGCCGCGGCGGCCGCGAACTCGCGCCATTGGGCGGTGCCGATCGCGGCGAGCAGCTCCAGCAGCTGGAGCTTGGTGGGGGTCTGCGTGACGGTGTCGCTCATACCCGGAGCGTACTCAGGATGCTTCACATTATCAATTGTTTACTTGACCACCTTAACTATCCACGTCTACCGTCGGTCGAGTTACTTGAGAAGGTCAAACATCTGCGTTCCGAAGCTCTTCAGCTCCGAAACACGAAGAAGGTTCACCCCAGCCATGAGCACCCCCTCCCCCGCCACCCCGGCCTCCGGGCACCGCAACGAGACGGTCATCGTCTTCGCGCTGAGCCTGGCCGCCATGGTCGTGTCGATGATGCAGACCCTGCCGGTCCCGATCCTCGGCCTCATCCGTGAGGACCTCGGCACCACCACGGCCAACGTGAGCTGGGTGACCACCGCCACCCTGCTGTCGGCCGCCGTCTTCACGCCGCTGCTGGGCCGGTTCGGTGACCAGCACGGCAAGAAGCCCACCCTGGTCGCCGTGCTCGGCGTCATGGTCGCCGGATCCGTCATCGCCGCGCTGGCGACCTCGCTGCCGCTGCTGATCCTGGGCCGGGTGCTCCAGGGAGCCGCCACCGCGATCTTCCCGCTGGCCCTGTCGGTCCTGCGCGAAGAGGTCCGGCCGCAGAAGCTGCCGGGTGCGATGGCCCTGGTCAGCGGCACGCTCGCGTTCGGCAGCGGGCTCGCGCTCGTCGCGACCGGGCTGCTCACCTCCGGCTCCGGCGCGGACTACCGCAACGCCTTCTGGATGGCGACCGGCTTCGCGCTCCTCGCCCTGCTCGCGGTGGTCTTCCTGGTCCCCGCGACCCGCCACAAGACCGGCGGACGCACCGATTTCCTCGGCGCGCTGACCCTGGGCATCGCACTGCTGCTGCTCCTGCTGCCGATCTCCCAGGGCCACGAGTGGGGCTGGGGCTCCGCCCGCACCCTGGGCAGCTTCGCCGGCGCCGCCGTCATGGCCGCCGTCTGGGTGCTCGTCGAGCGCAAGGTGCGCGAGCCGCTCGTCGACATGAAGATGTTCGTCCACCGCCCCGTGCTCATGGCCAACCTGGCCGGGGTCCTCGTCGGCTTCGGCATGTTCGCGAACTTCCTGGGCGTCTCGTACCTCGTCCAGATGCCCGAGGCCCTCACCGGCTACGGCTTCGACGCGTCCATCCTGCGCGCCTCGGTGCAGTTCCTGCTGCCCGGCGCCATCGTCTCCCTGCTCGCCTCGCCCGTCGGCGGTCAGATCGTGCGCCACCGGGGGCCGCGTACGGCACTGGCCCTGGCCGCGGCCCTCGGTGCGGCCGGCTTCGCCTGGCTGGTCCTGGACCACCAGCACAGCCTCTCGGTGATCGGCGCCGGCCTCGTCGTCGGCGCGGCCGTCAGCTTCGGCTACGCCGCCATGCCCGCCGTGATCATGTCCAGCGTCCCGCACCACCAGAGCGGCATCGCCAACGGCATCAACTCGATCTCCCGCTCCACGGGCAGTGCGATCGGCAGCGCCGTCGTCACCACGATCCTGGCCTCCAGGACGATCGAGCACCTGCCGGCGGGGGTCCCCCCGCTGCCCGCCGAGTCCGGGTTCACCCTCACCTTCGGGATCGGGGCGGTGGCCTTCGCGCTGGTCGCGCTGATCGGCTGGCTCGGCCTGCGCCCCGGGCAGGGCACCGTGGCGGCGGCAGCGCAGACGCAGCAGGCGGCGCCGGCCGAGAAGGCCGACGCGACCCGCTGACGTCACCCGCCCCGCCGGCCCGGCGGTCCGGCCCCCGCGTGTCGCTCGCGGCGGTCGGGCCCCCGGGCCTTGCATGGTGGGTGCATGAAGGCTACGGACGTCATCGCCGACGGTTTCGGACGCATCCGGGAGATCGTGCACGAGGTCCTGGAAGGGGCCCCGCCGGAGCTGCTCAACGCGCGCGTGGACCCGGCGGCGAACTCGGTCACCTGGCTGATCTGGCACCTGACCCGGATCCAGGACGACCACGTCGCGGACGCGGCCGGCACCGAACAGGTCTGGGACACCGGCGGCTGGTCGGAGCGGTTCGCGCTGCCCCTGCCCACCGGGTCGACCGGATACGGGCACTCACCGCAGGACGTCTACACCGTGCGGGTCGACTCGGGCGAGCTGCTGCTGGGGTACTTCGACGCGGTGCACGAGCGGACCGCGCGGTTCGTGCACGGGCTCGCCGCCACCGACCTGGACCGGGTGGTCGACGAACGCTGGGATCCGCCGGTCACCCTCGGGGTACGCCTGGTCAGCGTGCTCGGCGACGACCTGCAGCACGCCGGGCAGGCTGCCTTCGTACGGGGCGTGCTGGAGCGGGAGCGGGGCCTCTGAGGGAGCCCGTACGCCCCGCGGGACGTACGCGGGGCCGGGACCCCGTCCGGGTCCCGGCCCCACTCGCACTACGCGCCGCTCGCCTCGAGCATGCCCTCGCGCTCGACGATCTTCACGCGCTCGCGGCCCTGGGGCTCACCGAGGGCCTTCTCGGCCGCGTCGAGCTTGTACCAGCCCTCCCACGTCGTGTAGCGGACGCTGCGCTCGGCGAGGAACGCCTCGACGGCCTCCGGCGCGGGGGCGGCCGGCTCGCTCAGGCGGCCCTCCGCGTGGTCGGCGAGCAGGTTCGCGACGGTCTCGTTCGCGTCACCCTTGGTGTGGCCGATCAGGCCGACCGGACCGCGCCGGATCCATCCGGTGACGTACGTCGACTGCAGGTGGCCGCCGGCTTCGATCACGCGGCCGCCCTCGTCCGGAACCGTGCCGGACTCCACGTCCCAGGGGAGCTTGGGCAGCTCGTCGGAGAGGTAGCCGACGGCCCGGTAGACGGACTGGATGTCCCAGTCGGTGAAGTTGCCCGTGCCCTTGACGTTGCCCGTGCCGTCGAGCTCGGTGCGCTCGGTGCGCAGTCCGACGACCTTGCCGTCCTCGCCGAGGATCTCGACGGGCGACTCGAAGAAGTGCAGGAACAGCTTGTGCGGGCGCTCGCCGATGTCGCGGATCGCCCAGTTCTCCAGGGTCTTGGCGACCATGTCGGCCTGCTTGTTGCCCCGGCGGGTGGCTATGGAGCCCTCGTCGTAGTCGATGTCCTCGGGGTTGACGATGACCTCGATGTTGGGCGAGTGGTCCAGCTCCCGGAGCTCCATGGGGCTGAACTTGGCCTGCGCCGGGCCCCGGCGGCCGAAGACGTGCACCTCGAGGGCCTTGTTCGCCTTGAGCCCGTCGTAGACGTTCGCCGGGATCTCGGTCGGCAGCAGTTCGTCCGCGGTCTTCGCGAGGATGCGCGCGACGTCGAGGGCGACGTTCCCGACACCGAGGACGGCGACCTTCTCGGCCTCCAGCGGCCAGGTGCGCGGGACGTCCGGGTGGCCGTCGTACCAGGAGACGAAGTCGGCGGCGCCGTAGGAGCCGTCGAGGTCGACGCCCGGGACGGTCAGCGCGCGGTCGGCCGTGGCACCCGTGGAGAAGATCACGGCGTCGTAGAAGGACTGCAGCTCGTCGAGGCTGATGTCGTTCGGGTAGTCGACGTTCCCGAAGAGGCGCACCTGCGGCTTGTCGAGCACCTGGTGGAGGGCGGTGATGATGCCCTTGATGCGGGGGTGGTCGGGGGCGACGCCGTACCGGATCAGGCCGAAGGGCGCGGGCATCCGCTCGAAGAGGTCGATGGACACACCGGGTTCGACGGCCGCCTCGGACTTCAGCAGCGCGTCGGCGGCGTAGATACCGGCGGGGCCGGCACCGACGATTGCTACCCGCAGAGGGCGAGGCATGGCAGAGGTTCCCTTCGAGCGACGGCAAGGTGGATCAAAGGGAACCCTAAACGAAGGTAAACCTAACTCAGCACCCGGTGTCTCTTTATAGCCTCATAACCATAACTTATGACCTCTCCAAGCAGCCCTTGGGGCACAGGAGAACTCGCTGGTCAGCGCGGACGCCACCTGACAGACTGAAGCCGCTTGATCACCCCAGGAGGACAACATGGCTGACGAAACCGACACCCCTCAGGACGAGTCCCCGGCCGAGGCGGCCAAGCGCAGGTTCCGGGAGGCTCTGGAGCGCAACGCCGCGAACGCCCGGTCCCAGCAGTCCCACCAGAGCCGGGCGAAGGTCCAGGGTGCCAGCAGCGGCCCCAGCGGCAAGAACAAGAAGGTCCGCCGCAAGACCGGCTGACGCCCGGACCCGAGGAGCCCGCCCCCGCCACCGCGGCCGGGGGTGGCTCGATCCGGCATTGGGCCAGTCGGGTGAGTGGGGATAACCACGAGCGCCGTCGACAGTTGATCAGCACGTCCCGCCGAGGGCAGCCATCACACGCGACAGTGCGACCAGAAGGATCCCCAACATGCTCAAGAAGTTCATGGCCACCGCAGCCGCCACCGCCGCCGTGCTCGGCGCGGGTGCCGCAGTCGCCTCCCCCGCGATGGCGATCGGCAACGACAACGGCGTGAACACCGTCAACGGCAACGGTGCGACCCAGATCTACGGCAACCAGGAGACCCACGGCAAGATGAGCCCGCAGCTCGGTGCCATCCAGGGCTCGCTCAACAAGCTCTGTGTCGGCCTGCCGGCCAAGGTCAACGCCCAGTCCCTGCTCGCGGTCCTCGCCAACGTCGGCGTCCAGGACGTCAACGTCCTCGCCAGCCCGCAGAACCAGCAGTGCACCGAGAACTCCACCCAGGCCAAGGGTGACGAGGCCCTCTCGCACATCGCCAGCAACATCCCGGTCCTCTCCGGCAACCTCTCCGCGGGCAGCTGATCGGTTCGATTCCGCGCCGGTGTCACGCGTCACGCGTGACACCGGCGCGTTTCATTTGGTCTAGACCTTGACAGGTTCAGACCATTTTCGCTTCAGTGGGCACCGTTGCCCCCACGGCAAGTCCCCCCACTGAAGGAGCAGTTACGTGATACGTGCGCTTCGCCTCCGCGCCCTCGCACTCGCCGCCGCCTCGGCCCTCACGGCCGGCCTCGCCCTCACCCTCCCCTCCTCCCCCGCCGCCGCAGCCGCCCCCTGCGCCGGCGCATGGACCTCCTCCGCCGTCTATACGGGCGGCATGAGCGCTTCGTACGGCGGCCACAACTGGCAGGCGAAGTGGTGGACCCAGGGCGAGACGCCCGGCACCACCGGCCAGTGGGGCGTCTGGTCCGACCAGGGCGCCTGCGGCGGCGGGGGCCAGGACCCGGATCCGGGCAACCCCACCGGATTCGTGGTCTCCGAGGCCCAGTTCAACCAGATGTTCCCGAACCGGAATCCCTTCTACACCTACAACGGCCTGGTCTCGGCGCTCTCCGCCTACCCCGGGTTCGCCAGGACCGGCGACGACACCACCAAGCGGCGCGAGGCCGCGGCCTTCCTCGCGAACGTCTCCCACGAGACGGGCGGACTCGTCTACATAGTGGAGCAGAACACTGCCAACTACCCCCACTACTGCGACGCGAGCCAGCCCTACGGCTGTCCCGCCGGACAGGCCGCCTACTACGGCCGCGGCCCCATCCAGCTCAGCTGGAACTTCAACTACAAGGCCGCCGGTGACGCGCTCGGCATCAACCTGCTCGCCAACCCGTACCTCGTGGAGCAGGATCCGGCCGTCGCCATGAAGACGGCCCTCTGGTACTGGAACACCCAGAACGGCCCGGGCACGATGACCGCCCACGCCGCCATGGTGAACGGCGCCGGCTTCGGGGAGACCATCCGCTCGATCAACGGCTCCCTGGAGTGCAACGGCGGCAACCCCGCCCAGGTCCAGAGCCGCATCTCGAAGTACCAGAGCTTCACGCAGCTGCTCGGGGTGACTCCGGGGAACAACCTCGGCTGCTGAACGGCGGCACCGTGGTGGTCACCGCGCGCGCAGCGCGGTGGCCAGCTGGGCCCGTGAGCGGACGTCGAGCTTCTGGTAGATGCGGGTCAGCCGGGCCTCCACCGTCTTCACGCTGAGGAACAGCTTCGCCGCGGCCTCCTGGTTGCTGGCCCCCTGACTGACCAGCAGCGCGAGCCGGGTCTCGGCCTCGGTCAGGGCCGCTGCCGCCGGCACCCGGGCACCGGCGCCGTCGCCGGGGGCCGGTTCCCTGGCGAGCTCCGTCCAGGGGGCGGCCCCGGCCCGGTCGAAGACCTCGGCCGCGGCCCGCAGCGCCGCGCGGGCCGGTGCGCGCCGGCGTCTGCGGCGTTCCACCCGGGCGAGGGCGAGCAGCGTACGGCCGCGTTCCAGCGGCAGCCGCAGGGCGTCGAAGCGCTGGGCGGTGGCCTCCAGCAGGTGGACGGCCGCGTCGGCGTCGCCCTGTGCGGACAGGCACAGCCCGCGGGCCCGGTCGAGGGCCGCGACCACCCCGGTCCGGCCGAGACCGACGGCGACCGTGCGGACGGAGGACAGCAGCCGGGCCGCCTCCTCGGGTGCGTCGGCGGCGATCAGGGCCTCGGCGAGTTCCCCGTGCCAGCGCAGGATCGAGGGGTCCACCACCTGTTGGGCGGCCTCCAGCTCGGCGACCCTGCGCAGGGTGGCGACGGCCTTGGCCGCCTCTCCCGTGGCGAGTTCGACGAGACCGAGCGCGTGCAGACTGCGGGAGAGGAAGACCTGGTCCTGCTCCTCCTGCGAGGCCTGGATGCCGCGCCGGGCATAGCCCGCGGCCCGGGCGAAGCTGCCGCCCATGGCCTCGGCCATCGCGGCGACGTACCAGGCGGGGCCGGGCGAGAGCCCCGCGTCGATGGTGAGCTCCAGGGCACGGCGGGCGTGGGCGGAGGCGGCCTCGCACCGGCCGCTGCGCAGTTCGACCTCGGTGAGGCTGCGCAGGACCTCGAAGACGTCCTCGGCGGAGCCGGTGCGCTGGACCGCGGGCAGCAGGACCATCAGCTGGCGGCGGGCGTCGTCGAGGCCGTCGTCGAAGAGGGCGTGCCGGACGGCGAGGTACTGGGGCGCGTTGCGCATGCCGAGCGGCACTTCGGGGGCGGGCAGGGCGAGGGCTTCCGCCAGGATCGCCTCGGCTCCCGGATCGCCGAGGATGCGGCCCATGCGGGCCCGTACGGTCAGGGCCATGGCCTCGGCGACCTGGTCGCCGCCGAGTGCGGCGAGCGCCCCGGCGCGGGCCGCGGCGTCGCGGGAGCGGACCGGATCGCCGTCGCTGAGGTTGTGCTTCCAGGCGATCCGCAGCTGGACGGCGGCCTGGAGCGAGGGGTCCCCGGCGGCCTCGTCCATGGCGTACGCGATGGTCTCGTCGAGGGCGCCCAGGGCCTGCCCGGCGGCGTCGATCACGGCGAGCCGGGCCCGTACCCGGTCGGCGGGCGAGGCGTCGCGGGCCAGGACGGCCCCGGTGGCACGGCGGGCGAGGTCGGCGCGGCCGGACCAGCCGGCGTCCTCGGCGGCCGCGACCAGGCGGGCCAGTTCCTCGCCGGCCAGCCAGGACGGCGTACGTTCGGCGGCGAGCAGGCCCAGTTCGGCGGCGAGGGCGCGCTGGCCCCGGCGGCGGCAGGCCGCGGCGGCCTCGGTGATCTCCTCGGCGAGCCACTGGTCGGGGGTGTCCACGGCCAGCGCCCGGTGGCGTACGGCCTGGACGGGATCGTCGACGGCGGCGGCCAGGGCCGCGTGTCCGGCGGCGCGTTCGGGCCACCCGGCGTCGGCGGCCAGCGCGGTGGGCAGGGCTCCGGCGGTGAACTCCACGGAGCCGTCCTCCCCCACCCTGACCAGGGCGGCCCGTTCCGCCTCGGCCAGTTCGGCCTCGGCGTCGGGGCGGCCGGCGCGGCGCAGCAGGGAGATGGTGGGCCGGGTGGCGAGGGCGGCGAGCAGCAGGGTGCGGCGGGCCTGGGCGGGGGCTCCCGCGAGGAGCCTGCGGGCCACCTCGCGGGCCTGCCCGGAGACGGGCAGGGTGTCGGCGTGGTGGGCGCTGCTGTCGCGGGCCTCGGCGGCTTCGGCGAGGGAGTGGCCGAGGGCGAGGGCCAGGCGCGGGTTGCCGCCGCTGGCCTGGTGGATGCGGCCGGCGAGGCGGGCCGGGAGGCCGTGGCGGACGAGGAGTTCGGCGACCTCGTCGGCGCCGAGCGGGGGCACCCGGACGACGGGGACGCCGGGGCCGCAGAGGGGTTCGCCCACCGGGACCCCGCTCTGGACGCATTCGGCGACGAGGACCCGTACGCGGGGCGGGGTGAGGCGCAGGGCGAAGCGGAGGAGGTCGGTGCTCTCGGCGTCGAGCCACTGGGCGTTGTCCAGGACGAGCAGGACGGGGTCGCGTTCGGCGAGCGTGCGCAGCACCTCGACCACGGCGAGGCGCAGGGCGATGTGGTCGCGGCCGGCCCGGGGGGCGTCGGCCTCGCGGCGCAGGAGGGCGATGGCGGTGCGCTGGGGGCCGGAGAGCTGTTCCAGGGCGCCGCCGGGTACGGAGGCGAGGAGGGCGGCGGCGGACGCCTCGGGTATCCATTGGTCGGCGGCCTCGGGGGCGAGGCACAGCACGGTCTCGCGGCGCGCTTCGGCCGCGGCCGCGACGGCGCGCACGACCTCGGTCTTGCCCGCGCCGGCGGGTCCGGTCAGGAGCGCCCGGCCGTGCGCGGTGAGCGCGCGGTCGACCGCCTTGATCAGTTCTCCGTGTCCGACTCTTGTGTCAGCGTGCCCCGTCGCCGCCACCACGCACAGCCACCAGCCTCTCGGTCCCCAGCTCCGGCGCCCTTCCTGTGAGAGGCGACAATACGAGGTCGAGTGGCGGGCGGACACGGATTGTGACGCAGAAATCAGTCACGTGCCGGGAAAACCCGTCGGACCTGCCGATACGAGATGTATCAGCAGGTCCGCGGGTTCGCCTTGGTCCGTACTATCTGGCCGTCAGGCCGAGTTGGCTCCTGATCAGAAGGTCAGGTTCCAGGAGTCGATCTTGCCGGTGTCGCCGCCGGCGTTGTCGTTGACCCGCAGCTTCCAGGTGCCGTTCGCGACCTCGGAGGAGGCGTTCACGGTGTAGACCTGGTTGATGTTGGCCGTGCTGCCGCCGGAGCGGTTGTGCAGGTTGTAGACGCTGCCGTCCGGGGCGATCAGGTCGACCTTGAGGTCACCGATGTAGCTGTGGACGATGTTCACGCCGACCTTGAGGGCCGCCGGGGCGTTGCCGGTCACACCGGTGACGGTGATCGGGCTCTCCACGGTGGCGTTGTCCGCGATGGCGTAGTCCGTGGTGTTCTCGCGGCCCGAGGTGGGCGGGGTCGAGGTCACCGCGGCGACGGTCGCGGCCGCGTCGGCGAGGCCGGCGCCGCAGCCACCGGTGCAGGTACCGGCCAGCGGGCGGGCGTTGGTCTTGATCGCCGACTCGATCTGGGCCGGGGTCAGCGAGGTGTTCGCCGACTTCAGCAGGGCGGCCAGTCCCGCGATGTGCGGGGCGGCCATGCTGGTGCCCTGGTAGGGCTTGTAGATCTCGGCACCCGGGGTGGTGGTGCCGGCGTTCAGGGTGGAGAGGATCGCGTTCTCGGGGGTGGTGACGGTGCCGGGCGTGTCGGTGGCGCGGCGGGTCTCACCGCCCGGGGCGGCGATGTCGATGATCGACCCGTAGTTGGAGTAGTACGAGCGGTCGCCGGCGCGGTTGGTCGACGCCACGTTGATCACGTTGTTGCAGCTGGCGGGCGAGTAGCCGGACGCGTTGGCGTTGCTGTTGCCGGCGGCGACCACGACGGTCGTACCGCGGGCGACGGCCGCGTTGATGGCGTTCTGGTAGCTGGTGCCGCAGGCACCGGGGCCGCCGAGGCTCATGTTGATGACCTTGGCCGGGGTGGCGTTGGCCGGGACGCCCGCGACGGAGCCGCCGGACGCCCAGGTGATCGCGTCGACGATGTCCGAGGTGGCGCCGCCGCACTTGCCGAGCACGCGGACGGGCTGGATCTTCGCGCCGTAGGCGATGCCGGCGACACCCTTGGAGTTGTTGGTGGCCGCGGCGATGGTGCCCGCGACGTGGGTGCCGTGCCACGAGGAGGTGCTGGCCTTGGAGCCGACACCGCACTCGCCGTCGGTGGCGTTCCAGTCGCCCTCGTCGGCCGGGTTGGCGTCACGGCCGTTGCCGTCGCGGGCCTCGGAGGCGGTGGAGATGAAGTCGTAGCCGGAGACGATGTTCGGCGCGACGTCCGAGTGGGCGACGTAGCCGGTGTCGATCACGGCGACGGTGACGCCGGAGCCCGTGGTCTTGTCCCAGGCACCGGGGACGTTCATGCCGGCGGTGGACTCGAAGAGGTCCCACTGCTTGGCGTACTCGGTGTCGTTCGGGGTGACGGCCTGGGCGTAGGCGCGGGTGTCCGGCTCGACGTAGGCGACGTCCGGGTCGGCGCGGAACTGGGCCATCACGTCCGCCGCGTCGGCCGGGGCGGTCGCACCACCCAGGTTGACGAGAGCGGCACCGGTGCCGAGGCGGCGGTCGAACTTCGCCTTCTTGTTGCCGGCCTTCTTGCCCTTGGCGGTGGCGTCGTCGGCCGCCGCGGTGTTCGAGCTGGCCTCGGTGGCCGAGGCCTTGTAGCCGACGATGAGGTTCTCGACGGGCGCGGTGGGGGCGACCGTGGCGGCGGGGGCCGCGGCGGGGGTCTCGGCGGCCAGGGCCACGGAGGCGGTCGCGGAGCCGGCGAGCAGGGTGACGGACATGGCCACCACGGATATGAGCCGACGTCTGGAAGAGTGCACGTGTTCCCCTTCGAGGGCCGTTTCCGGACGTGCCGGAGCGGCCGGTCAGTGCAGTGTGGGAGGTTCCGGCGGCCGCGGGACCGGGAGCGAGTTGGTCGAGCTCGCCCCGGCTCCGCCGCGCGCCACGTCGCCCGAGCCGCAACAGCGGGGCTGGGCAACGGCGGTCCCGGCTCTCCCCCCGACCGGTACGGCCTTCACGCCATGTGGGGTTGGCGTGTGTGCCGTAGGGTCAGGGGAAGATCGCCGGTGGGCAGACAGTAGGCAACACGGGGATGAACTCGATACGGGGAAAACCCTTGTCCGCCCCCTGCGGCTCCCCCCGGGATTCCCTCGGCGAGGGCGCTGACCAGGCATGTTCGACGTCCGCGCACGTGCCGCGCAGGACGTGGTCCGAGACGGGGGCCGGAACCGGAGCCGGCGCTACCGCGGCGGGGAGAGCCTGCGGAAGTACGTCCAGCTGGTCTCGTTCGGCTCGCTCCACTTCTCCGGCGCGTGGGCGAATTCGGGGTGGTGCCCGGCGACGTACGCCCGGGTGCGCTCCGGCACCTGCTCGTACGAGTCCAGCTTGCGGCCGCGGCAGTGGAAGGTGAGGCCGCCCGGGCGCTGCCCCTGTTCCATCCAGGGCAGCCACGGGGACATCCGGGTCCAGGACATCGTGGCGGGGACGCTCACCGCGTCGGTGGTAAGGGTGGCTGCGGGGGCGAAGAACTGGAACAGCTCCAGGGCCCGGTAGGTGTCGTCGGCCGAGTGGGCCGGGTACCGCGCCACCGGCAGGGGCGAGGGGTAGGCCAGCGGGATCTCGAGGCTGAAGCAGACCTGGTCGCCCAGTTCGGTCAGGGGCACCGGGAAGGGCCGCCACTTCTGGTTCGCCGGGTCGTTCCAGACGTGGACCACCGGCTTGTCCTGCCAGGTCTCCAGGATCTCCCGGGTCCCGGGGTCGAGGTAGAACGCGGCCTCCCTGGACAGGAGCTGGTAACCGCCGGACTCCTCGTCCGCCACGAGGCGCGCGACGTTGAGCCCTTCGAAGCCGAAGAGCCGCCGGTAGGGCTCGCCGGGGGCCCAGGAGTGGACGTCCCCCGTCCACCAGTAGGTGACCTCGGCTCCGTCGAGCGAGGCGCGGGTGCGGGCGAAGGCGTGGAGGAGCTCGGTGGGTGTCAGCTCTGATGTCATATGGCCCACTGTGCGCGGTCGCCGCACGACCGGACAAGCACCCCCACGGCCAACCCGGGCCCCGCCCGTGACGTGTCAGGCAGCCGCGCGGCGCACGTGCAGATGGCCGTCGAGCGGGAAGTCGGGTGGCGCGGACGGCAGCGTCCTGTCGTACGTGTAGCCGCACTTGGCCGCGACGCGGCAGGACGCGGGGTTGTCCACCTGGTGGAGCAGTTCGAGCCGCTCCAGTCCGTCGGCCCGGAAGGCCTCCAGGGCCCAGGCGGTGAGGGCTTCCAAGGCTCGTGGAGCCACGCCCCGGCCCCGTGCCTCCGCCGCCGTCCAGTAGCCGACCTCGGCGGAGGCCTTGCCGGGCGCGACCTCCTTGAGCACGACGTTGCCCACCAACCGCGCCTGCGCCGCGCCCCGGGCCGCCTCCAGGACGGCGAATCCGAACCGGACCCCTGCCGCCCAGCCCCGCTCCTGGGCCCGTACCCATCCCAGTCCGTCGTCCTCGCGCTCCAGCCCGGGATCCGGGGAGGCCTCGACCAGTGCGGCGACGTCCTCCACGCGCCAGGGCCGGAGAACGAGAGCGGGAGCGGTCGGTGTGGCGGCGGCCCCGAGCGTGACGGAAATGATCATCGGCCGATCGTAGCCAACGCGGCCGGGCACGCGGGGTTCGCAGGAAGTCGGCGAAGGCAACCACGCCCCCGGCGGACGCCGCTGGGTGACCACCTGTCGGAACAGCGGCGGACCGCGCTGACGGAGGACCTCGCGCCGGGCTGAAGCGCGCACCGGAATCGGGCACCTCGGGGGCGCCGGGAACAGGGCCGTGCACGGCCCCGGCGGGCCCGCGGCCGCTATTTCACCGTAGTGCGCGACCCCGTGGAGGCCCGGCTCCGGGCAGCCGCTCACCCTTTCGTCCAGGGGCTCGACAAACCGCCTCTGACCTGGCCTTTCCCCATGATTCGCCTAGCCTGGTGGCATCACCTGAACACCATCGGAGGGGGACTTCGTGAGTGACGAAGCGATCGAGTACGACGCCAGCCACATCCAGGTGCTGGAGTGGCCCGAAGCAGTGCGCAAGCGGCCCGGGATGTACATCGGCTCGCTCGACGAACGCGGCCTGCACCAGCTGGTCTTCGAGGTCGCCGACCGGGCGGTGAACGGGGTCCTGACGGGCCGCGCGAACTCGGTCGGGGTGACCCTCATGGCCGACGGCGACGTGCGGGTCGCCGACGACGGGCCGGGCATCTCCTTCGGAGTCGCCGAGGACACCGACGGCCCGGGGCTCGAAGCCCTGTTGACCGAGCTGTCGGCATGGGCGAGGCCCGGCCACCGCCGCGGCGTGACCCTGACCCTCTTCGGTCTGGGGCCCGCCGTCACCAATGCCATGTCGAGCCGGCTGACGGCCGAGGTGCGGCGCGAGGGGGTCCGCTGGGTCCAGGAGTACGCGTGCGGCGTCGCCATCGCGCCCCCCACCGCCGCGGGTCCGGCGACGGGAAGCGGGACCACCATCACCTTCCGGCCCGACGCCACGCTCTTCGAGACGACGGAGTGCTCGTTCGCCGTACTGGCGGAGCGCTTCAGGGAGCTGGCCTTCCTCAACCGGGGCCTGGACATCTCGCTGACCGACGAACGCCCTCCCGGCGGCCCTCAAACGGCGCGGTTCCGGTTCCTGGGCGGGGTGCGGGACTTCGTCGCGACCCTCCGGGCGCAGGCGGGTACGCCCGTGCACGCGGACGTCATCGGCTTCGAGCAGGAGGACCCGCGGATGGCGGGGACGATGGAGGTGGCCCTGCAGTGGTGCCGCTCCCGCCAGGAGCGGATCCGGAGCTTCGTCAACAGCACGGCCACCCCCTACGGCGGCACCCACGAGGCGGGCCTGCGCGAGGGGGTGGTGGCCGCGCTCGACGCGTACGCGCGGGCGCGGGGGTTGCTGACGGCGGCGGAGCCCGGCCTCGGCGCCGACCGCATCGGCGAGGGCCTGACGGCGGTCGTGTCGGTCAAGCTGGACCACCCCGAGTTCGTCGGCGCCACCCACGGAGAACTGGACAACGCCCCGGTGCGCGCCTGTGTCGCGGAGGCCGTGCGGGAGCACCTCGGTGACTGGCTGGAGCAGAACCCGGGGCAAGCGGAGTCCGTCGTCACCGAGCTGCTCCGGGCCGACGCCCTCGGCTGAGTGCCCGTCGCGTCCCGGCCGGCATCGGCGAAGGCAGGCCGGGACGTGAGGGTTCAGGCATACCTCTCGAAGAGGGCGTCGATGTAGTCCTCCAGTCGCTGCGTCAGGACACGGGCCGTCAGGTCGGTGCGGCCCAGTTCGCGCCAGGGCACGGCGACCTTCTCGGCGTCCGGAGCGAAGCCCAGGGCGTCCAGGAGGCGCCAGTAGAGGTGGGCGGCGCGGTCCTCGGCCAGGGTTCCTCCCGCGGCGGCGTAGCGGTCCGCGAAGCCCATCCCCGCGGGAACCCCGTGCAGCAGGGCGAGGGCCGTCGAGCAGTGCGCCACGTCCAGGTCGGCGGGTCCCCATGAGGTTTCCACCCAGTCGACGACGCCGCTGATCCGGAGGTCTCCGTCCGTGCCGGTGAACAGGACGTTCCCGGGGTGGAAGTCCCGGTGCAGGAAGCGGCCCCGGTACTCCGGCGGATCCCGGCGGATGACGTCGACCGCCCGCCGCCAGAGCCCGGGCCGCCCGGTGGCCGCGGGCGGCGTCACCCGCTCGGGAGACGCCCAGGCCTGATAGGTACGGGGCCGCTGGTGCGCGGCGATCGGCAGCTGGTGGATGCGCACCAGCTGGCGGGCCAGCAGTTCGGCGCGGCCGTCGGCGTTCCGGTCCTCCAGGCGCACGGTTCCCGGCAGCAGGGACATCAGCAGGGAGGGGTGGTCGCAGTGCTGCGCCGGCGCGTCCACCGCCACCAGCGCGGCCGCGGGCACGTCCGTGTCACCGAGCAGGCGGAGGATCGCCGCTTCACGGGTCAGCAGGCCCTCCGCGTGCCGGACGTAGAAGGGCTTGACGAAGGACCGCAGGACGAGCGAGCGGCGGCCGTCGGGGCCGCTGAGGTCCAGGCGCCGCATCTGCGAGGTCCAGCCGCCCCGCAGGCGTACGACCTGCTCGATGCGTTCCGCCGCGGGCAGCCCCTTCTCCACCCAGGAGCGCGTGGCGCCCCAGTTCTCGTCGTCCGGATCCACGCCCATGCCCTCGGCCCCCTCGCCCGCGTTCACGGAGCCAGACTATCCGTCATATTGAATCACTGGCCCCCGCAGCGGAACGTACGAACGACGGCACCGCGCCCGTCATGCGGATGACCGGTTGACGGCAGGGGCGCCACCGGCAAACGTGGCCGCCATGGGGAACGAACACCGGCTGCTCACTCTCGCCCTCTGCCTGGTCCTGGGCGGCGGGCTGATCGCAGCCGTACTGGGGGCGTCGCGGGCGGCCGGTCCGCGCGCCGGGGCGGCGGACGGGCGACCGGTCGCGTCCGACTACGTGGACATACGCGATGTCCCGCGCCTCCCGGCGGCCGCTCCCGCAGCCGGGGCCGAGGGATCCGCCGGGTCG
The DNA here is from genome assembly GCF_054353315.1 of Streptomyces sp. NC-S4. Classification (NCBI taxonomy): domain Bacteria; kingdom Bacillati; phylum Actinomycetota; class Actinomycetes; order Kitasatosporales; family Streptomycetaceae; genus Streptomyces; species Streptomyces sp. NC-S4. The sequence continues at coordinate 978,720 of NZ_CM135937.1, forward strand.
ATGGTGGTGGATTGCGGCCGCAACGAGCAGCGTCACTACAACGAGGACAACCTCGTGGTGTCGCCCGGGCTGGTGGGCGGCGCCCATCACACGCACGCCTACGTGGGGAACCTCTCCACCGGCGCGCTGTCGACGGAGGCCTCGCTGGACGCGGCCGCCACGAGCTGTGCGGGCGGCGACCGGTCCACCTACTACTGGCCCGTCCTGCGCCGCCCCGACCGCCCCGGCACCCGCCCGCACGAGGATTCGGCGGGGCACGGAAACGTCGGCGAGATCGTCCCGGAGACCTCGGTCCGCGTGGAGTTCCGCGGAAACCCCGTGAGCAAGGTGGTGCCGATGCCGCGCTTCCTGCGCGCGATGACCGGTGACGCCGTCGCGTACACGGCGGGCAGCGAGGCCGACGTCCGGGCCCGCTGGGGGTGTTCGGGCTCCCCGGACCGGGCCACCACCCGCTATCCACGCTGCCCCGCGGGCGAGCGCGTCACCCGCACCCTGGTCTTCCCGAGCTGCTGGAACGGCCTCGACACCATCGGCGTCACGCACCGCTCACACCTTCGATTCGCCGCCGCGAACGGCGTCTGCCCGAAGGACACGTTCCCGGTGCCGGAACTGCGCGTCTCCCTCGCCTACGAGATCCCCCCGGGGCTGAACGTGGCCCTCGACTCCTTCCCCGAGCAGCGGCACAGTCCGAAGACCGATCACGCGATGTTCGTGAACGCGATGACCGACCGGCAGATGGCCGGGGTCGTCGGCTGCCTCAACGAGGGCCGCGACTGCCGGACCTGAGTGACGCAGGTCACGTGAACCGAATCCGTCCCGGTGGCGTGTTCCGACCGCACCACATATGCGAGGAAGACGGAGAGGGTGAGATGGCCGGACCACTGTGGCCCCGAACTCGGCGGGGCTCGACCGATGAGGCACTGATCAAGTCGGTGTACGAGGAGCACGGTCACGCCCTGCTCGCGTACGCCACCCGGCTGACCGGAGACCGGGCCGCCGCCGAGGACGTCGTACAGGAGACGCTGATCCGGGCCTGGCGCCACTCCGAGGTGCTGGTCAACGGAAAGGGATCGGTGCGCGGCTGGCTGCTCACGGTGGCCCGCAACATCATCACCGACCGCTACCGGGCCAAGGCCGCCCGGCCGCCCGAGGTGTCCGGGGCGTCGTCCGCTCCCCCGGTGGAGGCCGACCACGCCGATTCCGTGGTGGACAGCATGACGGTCCTGGGGGCCCTCGACCAGCTGTCGCCGGAACACCGGGACGTCCTGAAGGAGTTGTACTACCGACAGCTCAGCGTCGCGGAGGCGGCCGACAGCCTCGGCATCCCGGCCGGTACGGTCAAGTCTCGCTCGCACTACGCCCTCAAGGCGCTGCGCGACGTCTTCAAGAGCGACGGATTCAGGGACATCGGTTCCCGAGAAGGAAAGCGATCGGGCAGGCCGCCCCAGCAGCCCGCCGGACTGCGTGAGGTGGTGGCATGAACCGGCAGAGGCACGAGGAGGAACTGCTCGGCCCCTACGTACTCGGCGTCCTGGACACCGAGGAGATCCGCCGGGTCGAGGAACACACGAGCGGATGCGTGCAGTGCCGGGAGGAGGTGGCCGCGTTGCGCGAGATGGAGGCGGCTCTGGGCGAGGTGCCCGACGAGGCGTTCCTCGACGGACCGCCGCAGGGCGGTGACCTGATGCTCCAGCGCACCCTGCGGCAGATGCGCGGTGAGCGGGCCGGTGAGTCGCGCCGGCGCGCGGGACTCGCGGGCCTGGCGGTGGCCGCCTCGCTGGCCGCCGTGTTCTGGGCCGGCACCCAGCTGGGTACGGGCGATCCGGATGCCGTCGCGCTGCCGGCGCCGCCGTCCCCGACGGCCACGGCGAACCCTTCGCCGCCGCCCGCCGGGACCAAGACGCTCTCGGCGACCGATCAGGTCTCGGGCGCGCGGATGACCCTGCAGATGACGCCCGCCACGAAGTGGGTGCGGGTGCGCGCCGCGGTCACGGGAGTGCCCCCGGGCGAGCGGTGCAGGCTGATCGTGGTCTCCAAGAACGGTACGCGCACCACTGCCGGAAGCTGGGTCGTGGGCGGCCAGGAGAACGGCGAGGGCAAGGGCGCGGCGCTGGAGGGTTCGGCGGCCGTGGACCCGGCGGACGTCAAGGCGGTCCTGGTCGAGAACGAGTCGGGCCGGACGTTCGTGTCCGTACCGGTGCCGGTCTGACCGGAGCACGGGTCGGAGCACGGGCCGGAACGCGGCCCGGGGCTCGGGCCGGAACGTGACGGAGCCCGGGAGCATATCCAGCTCCCGGGCTCCTGTTTGCCACCCAATTGCGCACACCGGCACGTTTAAGAGTCGCGGATCATTCTTAGATCGACGTGTTCTGCCTTTGAACTACCGCGCCACGAGGAGAGGCGCAGGGGGGACTTGAACCCCCATCCATCGATGATCGTCCACGCTCGGTCGATCCGGTGTTCGGCGGCGAATACTGAGACTGGAGCGATAATCTGAGATTGAAGGGCCGCCTCTACCAGCTTGGGCCACCCCGGCTCGAAATGCCGGGGGAGGGATTCGAACCCCCAACTGACACCCTCGTTCAGCTTCAACATCAGTTTCAGCTTGCGCTCTCGCGCACCTCCCGCAGACATACGGGAGGGGTTCTGTGGGCTACCTGAACAGGTAGCCGAAGACCGCGTCCCCGACCCTCTGGTCGGTGACCTCGGCGCTGTTGGCCTCCTCGCGGGCGAACTTGACGGCCTGCTGGAGCTTCTCCACGCGGTCGATCAGTTCGTTGACCCGCCGGGCAGGGAGGGCACCGGAGAACTTCACGGTCGTCCAGTAACCGACCGGAACGTCCTCGTAGTACACCTCGACCTGCGCCGGGTGCTTCTCGGTTGCCTCGGCCTTGACGTGGTTGCGCGGCACCTTCTTGGTACGGATGGTGCGCACCGGGTCCGTCTTCCAGGAGTCCGTGGACGGGTCCAGGTTCCAGGATTCGGAGGCGTCCAGTACTGGCAGCTTCCGCACGAAGGTGTGCATGTCGGTGAGCTGCTTCTCCAGGAAGAGCAGGTAGGGCACGGGCACCTGCGCCAGCAGGACCGTCCCGTCCACGACGACATCGGCGGCCGCGGTGCGGTTGGCCCAGTCCTTGGTGGCCGTCACGTCGAACAGCCGCGTCAGCGTGCCCGCCGTCGCCCGCAGCACGTCCTCGGCCTTGATCTGCACCCGGGTGGATTCGGGCGGCAGCTGCTCGCCCTCCTCGTCCTTGGGCTGGTAGGTCCGGGAGATTCCGGCCAGCAGGGCGGGCTTCTGGACGTCGTGGTGAGCCTGGGTGAGCTCCTGGAGGGACTTGGACTTGACGCCCTTTTCCACTGCGATGATCTGATTCAGCTTCGGCACTTGATCAACCTAGCAGCCGATTGTCCGATCATTCATCCGGATTTCCGGCACCTCCGCCCGGTCCAGCAGCCGGCGCATGTCCTCGGGCGGGAGCGCGGGATTGGCAGCCGCGGCGGGGGCGGTTTCCGGGTCGGCGAGCAGCTCGCGGATCCGGGCCACCGGGAGCCGGGGGTCCCGGCCGGCGGAGCCCCGCGTATCGGGGTCCCGGCTGAGGCGGTCGAGGAGTTCCGGTTCCAGGCCGGGGTCGCGCAGGGCCAGCAGCCGGCGCCGGGGGTCCGGTGAGTCGCCGAAGCGGGCGGCGAGCCCGGCGGCGGGGAAGCCCGGCCGGGTGATGAGCATGGCCACGGCCCGGTGGGTGCCGTTCAGGTAGAGGTCGAGGAGCAGCTCGGGGGGCGGTTCCGGGTGGAACTCGGCGAGCAGCAGCCGCACGGCGAAGTCCTCGTCCGCCGCGAGCAGTTCGACGGCGTCGGCGGGCAGCCCGGGGCACACCGCCGCGCTGCGGCGCAGCCAGGTGTGCGCGGACCGGGCGCACCGCCGCAGGAAATCGGCGTCCTCGCGCCGCTCCCACACCCAGTCGAGCGTGCCCAGCCGGGCCTCGGCGTCCACGGTGTGGTCGATGGCGGCGCGCTCGGCCTCGCCGAGTTCGGGCCGGGCCGAGACCTGGAGCCGCACGCGCGGGTCGGGGTCGACGGCGAGGCGTGCCACCAGGCCGGGCGGGAGGCCGGGGTTGGCGGCGAGCTCCACGAGCCACCGGCCCCGCGCGACGAGGCGTTCGGCGAGTTCGGGCGCGAGCCGCCCCCTCGCCAGGATGTCGGCCGCCTCCCACGAGTCACCCGCCTCCTCGACCAGCCGGGTGGTCGCCTCCTCGTCCTCGTGGCAGACGCGCAGGGCGGCTTCCCGGCGGACACCGGGGTCCTCGTCGCGCAGGAGCCGTTCGCGGGTCTGCCGCGCGAGCAGGTCCCAGGCACGGCAGGACGCCCGGCGGAACACGGGGTCCTCGTGGTCGGCGAGGGGCGCCAGGACGTGGCCGGGTGTCGCGCCCGACAGGATCAGTTCGTAGCGCACGAGGCTGCGCGGGTGGGTCAGCAACCGTTCGTACGCGTGGTCGGGCAGGGGTTCCGCCCGCCGCCGGTACGGGGTGGGGCCCATGGCGAGCGCGAGGACGACGCGCGGGTCGGGATCGTCGAGCAGCCGGGCGCGCAGGCCGGGGTCGGCGTCGGCGTTCTCCGCCAAGGCCGTCCGCACCCGGCGGTCCGGGTGCACGAGGATCGCGTCGACCACCTCCGGCGGGAGGTCGATCCGGCGCGGAACCACCCATCGCAGCCACTCGTCTTCGAGGCCGAGCAGCCGGATCAGCACGTCCGCCGGTGCGGCCGTGTTCCCCACGAGCCCGTGCAGCACCTCTGTCCACCGGTCGTCCATGCCCCGACCCCTCCCCCGTCGATCCGGAGCGGGCAGCGTAACAAGGAAGCCCACAGCCGGACCGATCATCACATTGCGGTCCATGACATCCTGTGACGTCACGACTCGCCGGACGTATCGGCGGACGTCCGGGGAATATGGGGAAGGTCCATGAGGCTCTGCTTCCTGGTGGAGGAGCACTACCGCCACGACGGCATGCCGAACGAGGTGATCCGGCAGCTGACCGCGTGGGGGCACCGCGTGGACGTCGTGCGGCCGGGCGGCTCGCTCCTGCGCATGACCGAGGTGGTGGACGCGGGCGCGCACGACGCGTGGGTCCTCAAGACGGTTTCGGGCGGCCCGGGTCTGACGCTGCTCGAAGCGGCCGCCGCGGCCGGGACGACCACCGTCAACGACGCCCGGTCGATCCGGGGCGTACGGGACAAGGCACTGGCCGCCGCCCTCGGGCGGGGCCGGGGGCTCCCGCTGCCGCCGACGTACGCCGTGGCCCGCCCCGAGCTGCTCAGGGAGGTCCCGGCCGCGGAGTACCCGCTCGTCGTCAAGCCCGCCGACGGCAGTTCGGGGCGGGCCGTGCACCTGGTGTCCTCGCCGGAGCGACTGGAGTCGCTGCTGCCCGTACTCGCGGGCGAGGGCCTGCTCATCGCCCAGCCGTACGTCCCCAACTCGGGCACGGACATCAAGGTGTACGCGGTCGGCGGGGAGCTGTTCGCGACCGAGCGGTGCTCGCCGCTGCACCCGGACCCCTCGGTACGGGAGCGCCGCGTGCCGCTGTCGGCCGAGGTGGCGGCGATCGCCGCCCAGGTGGGTGCCGTCTACGGGCTGGACCTGTACGGCGTGGACGTGCTGCTGGGCCCGGACGGGCCGGTGGTCGTGGACGTGAACGACTTCCCGAGCTTCCGTCAGGTGCCGGACGCCGCCGCGCGGGTGGCCCGGGCGGTCCTGGACCTGGCGCGGGCGGGCGGCTCCGCGCAACCGCCGACGCCGGCACCGGTGGCGCTGCCGTACCCGCGACCGCTGTCGATTCCGGCGCAGGTCTCGGCCGTGGGGGGCGACGGCGCGTGAAGATCGGTCTGATCACCCCGGAGCCCGGGCATCCGCTGCTCGCGGACACCACGGCCCTGCTGGCCCCGGACCACGAGGTCGAGACCCTCGACCCGGAAACCGTCGGGGCCGTACCGCTGCCGCTCGCCGAGGTGTACCTGCTGAAGTCGCGGACACCGAACGCACTGGGTCTCGCGCGCTACCTGACACGGCGCGGGGCCGTCGTGGTGAACTCCGCCTCGGCCACCGCCCTGTGCCAGGACCGGACGAAGATGGCCGAGCTCGCCCTGCGGGCCGGACTGCCCTTCGCCGCGACCCGTACGCACGACTCCTTCGGGGCGTGGGCGGCCGGGGCCCGGCTCGACGCCCCCGTGGTGGTCAAGAGCCGGTACAGCCGCCGGGGCGACCTCGTCGCCCGCGTCGACGACGTGGCACGCCTGCGGGAGTTGGCGCGGGACCGGCCGCACGAGCCGGTCGTGGTGCAGGAGTACGCGCCCAACAGCGGCTGGGACCACAAGCTGTGGGCCATAGGGGACCAGGTCTTCTCGGCCCTGCGCCGGTCCGAGCTGTCCCCCGGGGGCCGCGGCCCCACCCGTCCCCTGCCCCTGGCGGAACTTCCGTCCGGCTGGGCCGATCTGGTGCGCGAGGCTGGCGCGGTGTTCGCACTGGACGTCTACGGCGTGGACATCATCGACACCGGCGGCGGAACACCACTGATCGTGGACGTCAACGCCTTCCCCGGGGTCCGGGGCCAGGCCGGCGCCCCGGAGGCCCTCGCGGCACTGACCCTGCGCCGGGCCGCGGGGCGTGTTTGAGGGGCCTGGACGGCCCAGGGGCAGGTCCGGACGGGGGATTGCGCGGGGCATGACGGCCGTGGCCCGGTGTCGTGGCCCGGAGGGGCGGCGGGCGCCGTGAGGATCGGGGCATGGGCGTCGTCCTGCCGGTCCTCTTCGCGCTGTTCGCGGCGTTCAGCAACGCGCTCGCCACCGTGCTCCAGCGGCGCGCCGCGCTCACCGTGCCGCAGAGCGACGGCTTCCGCCCCGGCCTGGTCCTCGATCTGCTGCGGCGCCCGCTGTGGATCGGCGGCATCCTCGCCGTGATCGCGGCGGGGGCCGGGCAGGCCCTCGCGCTGGCCACCGGTGCGCTGGCGCTCGTACAGCCGCTGTTCGTGCTGGAGCTGCCGCTCGCCCTGCTGATCGCCTCGCTGATGACGCGGCAGCGGCTGCCGCGGGCGAAATGGCTGGCCGTGGCGGGGGTGGTGGCGGGGCTCGGGGTCGCGCTCGTGGCCGCCTCGCCCATGGGCAACCGGACGCACGTGCCGCCCGAGCGCTGGGTGGTGGCCCTGTCGGCGTGCGCGGTCGTCGTGGCCGCCCTGGCCGTGGCCGGCCTGCGCCTGCCGCCCGGCCGCGCCCGGGCCGGCTGCCTCGGCGCCGCCACCGCCGTCTGCTACGCGCTCACCGCCGCGCTGATGAAGTCAGCGGTGCACGTCCTCGACGACGACGGCTTCGCCGCCTTCCTGACGACCTGGGAGACGTACGCCTTCGGGGCGAGCGGCATCTGCGCCCTGCTCCTGCTGGAACACGCCATGCAGGGCGGCCCGCTGGTCGCCTCGCAGCCCGCGCTGACCCTCGGCGACGCGAGCATCAGCATCGCGCTGGGCGTGGTGCTGTACGAGGAGCACCTGCGGTCGGGCTGGTGGCTGCTCCCCCAGCTGCTGGGCATCGCCCTGATCTGCGCGGGCGTCCTGGCACTGGCCCGGGCCGGGGAGGGCGCGCCGTGAGGCCCGATAGCCTGCCGGTCGGTCGAGCGGAGGGCGGGATCCATGCGAGCGGTGGTCTTCGAGCGGTACGGCGAGCGGGCCGAGGTACGGGAGGTGGCGGAGCCGGCTCCGCCGGCGGGCGGGGTCCTGGTGCGGGTGGAGGCCACCGGGCTGTGCCGCAGCGACTGGCACGGCTGGATGGGACACGACCCGGACATCGTGCTGCCGCACGTCCCCGGGCACGAACTCGCCGGTGTGGTCGAGGCCGTGGGGACCGGCGTCGTGAACTGGCGGGTCGGCGACCGCGTCACGGCGCCGTTCGTGTGCGCCTGCGGCAGCTGCGCGGACTGCGCGGCCGGTGACCACCAGGTGTGCGCGCGGCAGACGCAGCCCGGGTTCACGCACTGGGGTTCCTTCGCCGAGTACGTGGCCCTGGACCACGCCGACGTGAACCTGGTGGCCGTGCCGGAGGAACTCTCGTACGCGACGGCGGCCGGCCTCGGCTGCCGCTTCGCGACGGCGTTCCGGGCGGTGGTGGCGCGGGGCCGGGTGGCGGCGGGCGAATGGGTGGCCGTGCACGGCTGCGGTGGGGTGGGGCTCTCCGCCGTGATGATCGCGGCGGCGGCCGGGGCCCGGGTGGTCGCCGTGGACACGGCACCGGGGGCGCTGGAGCTGGCGCGGAAGTTCGGCGCCGTGCACTGCGTGGACGCCCGGGACGGCGCCGATACGGCGCGGGCCGTCCGGGAGGCGACCGGCGGGGGCGCGCACCTGTCCCTCGACGCGCTGGGATCACCGGCGACGGCGGCGGCCTCGGTGTCCGGGCTGCGCCGGCGCGGGCGGCACGTACAGGTGGGACTCCTGCCGGCGGCGGCCGGCGCGGCGGCCCTGCCGATGGACCGGGTGATCGGCTGGGAGCTGGAGGTCCTCGGGAGCCACGGCATGGCGGCGCACGCCTATCCGCCGATGATGGAGATGGTCCGCGGCGGGGTGCTGCGGCCGGACCTGCTGGTCACCTCGACGATCCCGCTCGAGGCGGCCCCGGCGGCGCTGGCCGCGATGGGCACGGCGGCGGGGCGCGGGGTCACGATCATCCTCCCGGGGGCGGATGCCCGGACCTGACGCACGGTCACCCGAACCGTCGGGACCGGTGGCGGCGTCCGATGCCATGGGCCTCCCCGGGCCCGTCAGGGCCGAAGGGAGGCATCGCAGGACCGAGGAACGTCCGCGCCCGCGTACTGGACGTACCCGGGCGCGGCGCCGGGCGCCGCGTGCCCGGCGGGATCCGGGAGCGCCGGACCAGGGGGGCGCCCCCGGCGCGGGCCGTGCCGGTCCGGGGAAACCGGGGCCGGGGCCGCGCGCTCGGCGCCGCCAGCCGCCCCTGCTCCCCCGCCGCCCCGCGGGGCTCAGGCCGCCGGCAGCGGGGCCCGCGCGTACGCGCCCGACAGCAGGTGACCCGCCCCCGGTGCCACCGCGTCCAGGTCCAGGGACCGGAGCATCTGGTGGGCCGTGCAGACCGCCGCGGACACCACCGGCTTGCCCAGGAGCTGCTCGGCCTCCTCGATGGCGCCGAGCGAGGGCATCTGCACGCACGCCGAGAGCACGACCGCGTCGGCGTCGGCGTACTCCAGGGCCCGGGCGAGGCCCGGCAGCCGGGCCGGGTCGTGGGCGGCGACGTCGAGGTTGTCGGGGATTTCCAGGGCCTGGTGGTCGAGGACCTCGATGCCCTCGTACGTCAGGTAGTCCACGACGGTCCGTGTGAGCGGGCGCATGTAGGGGGCCAGCAGCACGATCTTCCGGGCGCCGATGGTGTGCAGCCCGTGGACGAGGGCCCCGGCGCTGGTGACGACGGGCGCGGGCGCGCCGTTCTCGGCGGTCCGGGCGTGCAGGCGCTGCTCGGAGGTGCGGTGGTAGCCGAGGCCCGTGCTCATGATGGCCACCAGGCAGGCGTAGCCCAGTACGTCGACCCTGGCGTCGGAGAGTTCCACGGCGCAGCGGTCGGAGTCGGCGTCCATGGCCTTCAGCTGTTCCGGGGTCACGTGGGTCATGCGCATCCGGCTGGAGTGGAAGGTGAAGCGCTCGTCGGGTACGACGGCCTCGCGGGCCCGGAGGACGGCCGGGACCTCCGTCTCCATGGTGACGTTGGAGCTCGGCACGATCTGGCCGATGCGGTAGGTGCGGGGTGACACGGGTACTCCTTGTGGGCCGGGCGGGTCAGCGGGCGTCGATGACGGGGTTGGTCAGGGTGCCGATGCCTTCGACCGTGGCTTCGACGGTGTCACCGGGGCGCAGGAACTCGGGCGGGACCATGCCGGCGCCGACGCCGGACGGTGAGCCCGTCGCGATGACGTCGCCGGGCTCCAGGGTCATGCCGGAGCTGATGTCGGCGATGAGTCGGGCGATGGGGAAGAGCATGTGCCGGGTGTTCGACTTCTGCTTGGTGACGCCGTTGACGCGCAGCGAGAGGTCGAGGGCCATCGGGTCGGGGATCGCGTCGCGGGTGACGACCACCGGGCCGAAGGGGGCGTAGGAGTCCTGGCCCTTGGAGAAGAACCACTGGCCGGAGCGGCGCTGGTCGCGGGCGCTGATGTCGTTGAGGATGCTGAAGCCGAAGACGTGGTCGTACGCGTCCGCCTCGCTCACCCGGAAGGCGGGGCGGCCGATGACGACGGCCAGTTCGCACTCCCAGTCCAGCTGGGTGGTCAGGTCGGCGTTGTGCAGGATCGGCTGTCCGGGGCCGGTGACGGCGGTGGCGGGCTTGCCGAAGAGGACGGGGCGCGACGGCAGGTCCTTGTCGGTGTCGAGGCTGCGGCTGGACTCCTCGACGTGCTCGATGTAGTTGAGACCGACGCCGATGATCTTGCCCGGACGCAGGGGGGCCCGCAGGGACACCGCCTCGGTCCGGTGCACGGCTTCGGCCGGCCAGGCCCCGGGTCCCGCGGCCAGCAGTCCGCGCGCGCTCTCCTGGGCGGCGGCGCCGGCCCGGATGAACGACAGCAGGTCCGGGGGCAGTTCCGTACCGGCCCGCCGGGCCAGGGTGGTGAGGTCGACGACGAGGTCGTCGACCTGCGCGCCGAGTCGCACGTCAGCGTCTTCGTCGAGGGTGTAGCTGACCAGCCGCATGGGGGCTCCTTGCGTATGAGGGGAGGGTGCGCGGGGATGGGTCGGGTCGGTTCAGGTGGCGGGCTGGTGACCGCCGTTGTCGGCGTACGCCTCTTCCCGGTGGAAGCCGAGGGAGCGCATGACGGGGAAGTCGTTGAAGGAGAAGAGGCAGGCGTCCTCGGCCGGGTCGAGGTTGTGGTGCTCGTGCCAGGCCCAGGACGGGACGCAGAAGATGTCGCCCTGCTTCCACTCGAAGCGCTGTCCGGCGATCACCGAGACGCCGTGGCCCTTGGCCGCCGTGTAGATCACCGAGCCGGTGTGGCGGTGGGCGAGGGTGGCCTGGCCGGGGCGCAGCAGCTGCATGTGGGCGCCCATGGTGGGCATGACCGGGCCGCCCGTCACCGGGTTGGTGTACTCGGCGATGACCCCGTCGTACGGGGAGCCCTCGGTCGCCTTCGCGAGACCCCGCAGGGCCTCGTAGGTGGGCTCCCAGGGGTAGGCGAGCAGCGGCGAGTAGGGCCGGGTCCACTTCTGCACGCCGTAGGGCAGCAGGTTCGCCGCGTAGGTCAGCACCGAGGAGTTGATGACCTTTCCGGGAGCCTGGTACAGCTCGGGGTGGACCTCGTAGAACCCGGCGTCCAGGGCGTTGACCAGGGGGATGTCCAGTCCGTCCTGCCAGATGACGGGAGCGTCCTCGGCGTCGTTGCCGTGCTCGTGCCAGGTGCCGTTGGGGGTGATGGCGAAGTCGCGGGGGCCGACCTTCAGCTTCTGGCCGTCGACGATCGTCCAGGCCCCGGTCCCCTCGTGGACGAAGCGCAGGGCCGCGGCCTGGTGGCGGTGGGCGGTCATGGCCTCGCCGGGGCCCATGATCTGGAGCCCGGTGTAGAGGAGCCCGGCGGCGGCGCTGACCTCCTTGCGGCCCGGGTTGACGAGCATGACGACCCGGCGGCCGGCGTCGTCGCCCTTGACGAGGCCGAGGGCCTTGTGGACCAGGGGGCGCAGGTCCGCGTAGCGCCACAGCACGGGCACGGACCGGGGCTGCGGGTACCAAGGTTCGATGTCGTTGGCGACGGTCCACAGGGCGCCCGCGTCGAGGGCGCCGAGCTCCTCGTAGTACGCGGTGAGCTCGGGGGTGTCGGACACCCGGGCGCGGCCGAGCATGGTGTCGTCCTGCTCGATGGTCATACGTCCTCCTCGGAAGCGGCGGGAGCTGCGGGAGCTGCGGGAGCGATGGGCGCCCCGGTGGGCGCGGTGAAGGCGACCGGCGGCCTGGGGCGGTTGTCCACTTCGAGGCGGAAGACGTCGAAGCGGTTGTAGTGGCCGACGATGTCGTGCATCTGCTTGGGCCCGACGCACCGGGCGAGGTCGATCTCGCCGTAGACGATGCCCTCGTCGTCCACGAGGGGCTCGGTGACCGGGCGGCCGTCGGGGCCGAAGATCCCGGACAGGGCGCTGCGCGGGCGGGTGAACTGCTTCCGCAGCTCCTCGTCGTCCCCGGCGACGGCGTCCACGATCTCCGGGGAGACGGTGGAGCAGGCGACGACGGAGAAGACCTTGCCCTCGAAGCTGTGGGCGGCCGTACGGACGGCGATCGCGTCGGCCATGTCGTAGTCGGCGGGGGCGACGGGCAGGGCGATGTAGCAGGAGGCGTGCACGAGTTCGCCCTGGGCGAGGAGGGCGAAGCGGGCGAGGGTGTTGGTGTTCTCGCCGCAGGCCAGTGCGCCGAGGGGGCCGACCGGGGTGTCGTGGACGACCAGCGAGCTGCCGTCGCCGCCGGTCCAGGTGAGCTTCTCGGCCCAGGTCGGCACCAGTTTGCGGTGCACGCCGAGCAGTTCGCCGTCGGGCCCGATGGTGAGCAGGGTGTTGTGGAGGACGCCGAGGCTGTGCGCGGCCCGCTCGTTGACCCCGATGACGAGGACGACGCCGTGCCGGCGGGCCGCCGCGCGCAGGGTGTCGACGTGCGGGCCGGGGATGTCGACGGAGGCGCGGCGGAGCCGCTCGAACCAGGGGGAGCCCTGGACCGGGTTCATCGTCCAGTTCCAGTAGGGGTATCCGGGGACGAACACCTCCGGGAAGACGACGAGTTCGGCGCCGCCCGCCGCGGCCTCGGCGATCAGGGCGACGGCCTTGTCGACGGTGGCTGCGGGGTCGAGGTAGACGGGCGCGGCCTGGACGGCCGCGGCCGTGAAGCGGGGCAGGTGGTCCCTGTCCATGGGCGTGGGTACCTCCGGGCTCATCGGTGGGCGGGAACGGCCGCTCGGGGCAGCCAGCGGCGGTGGACGGACCCGGCGGGCCGGCGCAGGAGTTCGAGGCGCGGCGGGATCCGGTCGGTGCGTGCCGCCGGGGGCCGCCCGCTGCCCGCCCGCCAGGCGCGGGCCCAGGGCGCGGCCGGTCCCTGGTAGCCCTGGGCGGCCGCGGCGTGCAGGGTCCACAGCGGGTCGTGCAGCTGGGCGCGGCCGACGCCGCACAGGTCCGCCCGGCCGGCCAGGATGATCGAGTTCACGTCGTCGTACGTGGAGATCGCGCCGACGGCGATGGTGGGGACCCCGGTGGCGTTGCGGATGAGGTCGGCGTACGGGGTCTGGTAGCTGCGGCCGTAGCGGGGCTCCTCGTGGGCGACGACCTCGCCGGTGGAGACGTCGATGGCGTCGGCGCCCGCCTCGGCGAGCGCGCCCGCGATCCGCACGGCGTCGGCCTCGGTGGTGCCGCCCTCGGCCCAGTCCGCGGCGGAGATCCGCACGAGGAGCGCCTTGCCGGCGGGCCACACCTCCCTGACGGCGCGCAGCACTTCGAGGGGGAGCCGCAGCCTCCCGTCCAGATCGCCGCCGTACTCGTCGGTGCGCAGGTTGGTCAGCGGGGAAAGGAAACCCGACAGCAGGTGCCCGTGCCCGTACTGCAGTTCCAGCGCGTCGAAGCCCGCCCGGTCGGCCCGGCGGGCCGCGGCCGTGAAGTCCCGTACGAGCGCGTCCATGTCGGCCCGGTCGGCCTCGCGCGGCACCGGGCCGCGCTCGTCCCAGGGCAGTGCCGAGGCGGCGACCGGCTGCCCGCCGCCGTGGGCGGCCGCGCGGCGTCCGGCGTGGGTGAGCTGGATGCCGAGGCAGGTGTCGCTCTGGCCGTGGACGAAGTCGGTGAGACGCCGCCAGGCCGCCTCCTGTTCGTCGTTCCACAGGCCGGGGCAGCCGGGGGTGGCCCGGCCGTCGGCGCTGACGGCCGTCATTCCCGCGAGGACCAGCCCGGCGCCGCCGATGGCCTGCGTGCTGAGGTGGACGAGGTCGAAGTCGCCGGGGATCCCGTCGCGCGCGGTGTGCAGGGCGGTGGGCGGTACGACGACCCGGTTGCGCAGCAGCAGGCCGCCCAGCGGGTAGGGGCGGAACATCGGCGGCACGGCGGAGGAGCGGTTGACCGCCGTGGTGAAGCCCTCGTCGCGCACGCGCAGGTTGTCGTAGGTGACGCGGCGGCTGCGGGTGAGGAGGTTGAAGGCGAACTGGTGCGGGTCCTGGCCGGTGTACCGGTCGATGTGCTCGAACCACTCCAGGCTGGCCTGGGCGGCGCGCTGGGTGGATTCCACGACAGGCCTGCGCTCCTGCTCGTAGGCGGCGAGGGCGGTCGGCACGTCGGGGTGCTCGTGCAGGCTGGCCGCGAGCACGAGGGCGTCCTCCATGGCGAGCTTGGTGCCGGAGCCGATGGAGAAGTGCGCGGTGTGGGCGGCGTCGCCGAGCAGGACGACGTTCTCGTGCCGCCAGGTCCTGTTGCGGACCGTGGTGAAGCGCAGCCACTTGGAGTTGTTGGGGATCAGGCGGTGGCCGTCGAGGTGGGCCGCGAGGAGTTCCTCGCAGCGCCGGATGCTGTCCTCGTCGCTGGTGCCGGGCGGATGGTCGCGGTCGGCGAACTCCTCGAAGCCGGCGCGCCGCCACGCGTCCTCCGCCATCTCCACGATGAAGGTGGAGCGGGTGGCGTCGTAGGGGTAGGCGTGCACCTGGAGGGTGCCGAAGTCCTGCTCGTCGACGATGAAGGTGAAGGCCTCGAAGACCTTGTCCGTGCCGAGCCACATGTAGCGGCCGGAGCGCTCGTCGAGGTCGGGGGCGAAGGTGTCGGCGTAGGCGGCGCGGGTGGCCGACCGGACGCCGTCGCACGCCACCACCAGGTCGTACGCGGCGGCGAGTTCGGCCGCGGGCGGGGACTGGGTGCGGTAGCGGACGTCCACGTCCAGGTCGGCGCAACGCTGCTGGAGGATCCGCAGGAGGTGCTGCCGGCCGAGGGCGGCGAAGCCGTGGCCGCCCGAGGTGAGGGTGCTCCCCCGGTGGCGGACGTCGATGTCGGCCCAGCGGGCGAACTCGGCCGACATCGCCTCGTAGATCTCGTGGTCGGCCCCGGCGATGCCGTCGAGCGTCTCGTCGGAGAAGACGACCCCGAAGCCGAAGGTGTCGTCGGGGGCGTTGCGTTCCCAGACGGTGACCTCCCAGTGCGGGGAGAGCTGCTTGGTGAGGGCCGCGAAGTACAGTCCGCCGGGCCCTCCTCCTATGACTGCGACGCGCACGGCGTGCCTCCTGCTGATGGTGCGGTGGTGAGTAGTTCCGGTTGCTGCGGTCCCGCCGTGCCGAGCAGGTCCCGTACCTCGGCGGGCCAGGGTGTCGACCCGGTGGCGTGGGCGGCCGAGTGGGCGATGACCATGCGGCCCCTTGCCGCCTCGCCGCCCTGCGCGCCCCGTACCGTGAAGGCGTAGTGCAGGGAGGCCGTGCCGACCTTGGTGACCTTGAGCTCGGTGCGCACGGCGTCCCCGAACCAGAGGCGGGCCCGGTAGTCGGCCTCGAAATGGACCCGGGGCGTGCTGCCGAACAGGTGCGAGAGGCCCAGGCGGTGGAGCAGGACGGCCTCGGCCGCCTCGACCCAGCGCACGACGGTGGAGTGGTGGTAGTGGCCGGCGGCGTCGGTGTCGGTCCACTCGACGCGGCGTTCGACGACGACGCCGGCCGGCCCGGCGGGCGCCGGGGCGGGCGCGGGCAGGGACGCGGGCGCGGGGGTGGCAGCGGAGCCGGGGGCGGCTTCGGTTCGGGCGCGTTCGCGCAGTTCACCGCGCCGGAGCTTGCCGGTGCCGGTGCGCGGGAGCGCGGCGACGAACTCGACGGCGCGCGGGTACTTGTACGGGGCGATGGTCTCCTTGACGTGGGTCTGGAGCTCGCGGACGGTCGCCCCGTCGGCGGGGACGCCGGCCGCCAGGACGACGTACGCCTTCACGAGCATGCCGCGCCGGGCGTCCGGGGCCCCGACGACCGCGCAGTCCTCGACGTACGGGTGGGTGACGAGGGCCTTCTCGACCTCGGGGCCCGCGATGTTGTAGCCGGAGGAGACGATCATGTCGTCGCTGCGGGCGACGTACCAGAAGTAGCCCTCCGCGTCGCGGATGTAGGTGTCGCCGGTGATGTTCCAGCCGTTCCT
This sequence comes from Streptomyces sp. NC-S4, assembly GCF_054353315.1. Taxonomy (NCBI): domain Bacteria; kingdom Bacillati; phylum Actinomycetota; class Actinomycetes; order Kitasatosporales; family Streptomycetaceae; genus Streptomyces; species Streptomyces sp. NC-S4. The sequence continues at coordinate 994,862 of NZ_CM135937.1, forward strand.
GACGTACGAGGCCTGGCGCGGGTCGTCCAGGTAGCGGCAACCGGTGGGACCGGTGACCGCGAGCAGGCCGGGCTGCCCGTCGGGAACGGGGTCGCCGTTCTCGTCGACCACGGCGGCGCGGTAGCCCGGGACGGGGCGGCCGGTGGAGCCGGGCCGGATGTCCTCGTCGGCCGCGGAGATGAAGACGTGCAGCATCTCGGTGGCGCCGATGCCGTCGATGATGCGCAGGCCGGTGGCGGCGTGGAACTCGTGCCACACCGCGGCCGGCAGCGGTTCGCCGGCGGACACGCAGCGGCGCAGCCCGGCCAGCCGGTCCACCGCCCCCGCCTCCATGATCGCGCGGTAGGCCGTGGGCGCGGTGAACAGCACGGTCACACCGTGCTCCGCGACGAGGTCGGCCAGCTGCAGCGGAGCCGCCTGCTCGATCAGCAGGGTCGCGGCCCCGGCGTGGAGGGGGAAGACGACCAGCCCGCCGAGCCCGAAGGTGAAGGCGAGCGGCGGTGAGCCGGTGAAGACGTCGTCCGGGCGGGGCTTGAGGACGTGCCGGGAGAACGTGTCGGCGTTGGCCAGGACGTCGCGGTGGAAGTGCAGGGTCGCCTTCGGGCGGCCGGTGGTACCGGAGGTGAAGGCGATCAGCGCCACGTCGTCCGCGGCCGTGACCACGGTGGTGAACCGGCCGTCCTTGGCGGCGCAGCGCGCGGCCAGGTCCTCCGGCCCGAGGCCCCCGTAGGTGAGGACCGGCAGGACCGGCGGACCGGGGCGGCGGCCCGGGTCGAGCTCGTCGGTGTAGCGGTGGTCGCACAGGGCGAGGGAGGGCCGGCTGATGTCGGTGAGCTCGGCGAGCTCCGCGGCGCGCAGCAGCGGCATGGTGGTGACGGCGACCCCGCCGGCCTTCAGGACGCCGAACCAGGCGGCGACGAGCCAGGGGTTGTTGGGGCCGCGCAGCAGGACGCGGTTGCCGGGCCGGAGGCCGAAGTCCTCGGTGAGGACCTGGGCGACCTGGTTGGCGCGGTGCTGGAGTTCGCCGTAGGTCCAGCGCTCGGTCGGGGTGAGCAGACAGGGGCGGTCGGGGCCGTGCCGTTCGACGGCGTCGTCGAGCAGGCGCTGGGCGCAGTTGAGGCGGTCCGGGTACTTCAACTCCGGTAGTTCGAAGTGGAGTTCGGGCCAGAGGGGGAAAGCCGGAAGCCGATCGCGACAGAAGGAATCGGCGTACGCGGAAGGGGAGAGCTCCATGGGGCGGCACCTCGATCAGGGAGCAGCGGGGAGACGGCTGCACCGTATGTCGAATATTTGGCGCCCGTCAATATCTCGCGATATCCGGTGGCCGCGGGAACCCTTCGAGGCCCCTTCCGGACCCTCCGGACCCTCCGGGTACGGTGCCGCACTCCGGGGAGCGGGGACGCGGACCCGGACGGACTTGCCGGACTCGCGCGCCACGACGGAGAGTTCACCCCCCAGCTCGATCGCCAGCAGGTGGACCATCAGCAGCCCGCGCCCACCCTCGGAGTCCGGATCGGCCTCCGCGCGGGGCGCGGGGAGCCGCGGCAGCCCGGAGCCCCGGTCGGCGACCTCGAGCCGGAGCCAGCCGCCGCCCTCCGCGACGGCGACCCTCATCCGCCCGGCGCCGCCCGCGTGCCGCACGACGTTCCCGACGAGTTCACTGACGACCACCAGCAGGGCGTCCACCACGTCACCGGGGAGCCGCCAGGCGTCGAGGGTGGCGCGCACCCGGGACCTGACCCGCGGAACGCTCGCGGCGACCGGATCGGAGACCCAGTGGACGAAGCTCCTGACCGCGGGACTCGCGGAGGGGTCGGCATTGGTGAGCATGGAGCGCTCCCGGAGGGGAAGGCGGCGGCGCCACTGCAGTAGCTCGTGTAACCGATCCCGAATTCGGATCGCCTCTGGGCTTGTGGGCAGCAGAAACGCGTCGCTAGAGTCCTTGATTACACGTGTAACACGCTACGCCTCCCCCGATGGCTCGCGCAAGCATTCCGGACAAACGGCGCGAAACCAGCGTCTGTCCGACAGGCCGCAGCGCCGACGGGCCACCGAGCCACCGCTCGACCCGGAAGTCCGGGACACGAGCACACGAGCACGCCGGGACACCGGGACACCGGGACACCTCCGAACACCGAAAGGGCCGCAATGACGCAATCCCCTCCCGCCGGGATCGACATCGCCGACATGACCTGGCCACCGCCGCCGTACCGGTCCCCCGTACCGCCCGTGACGGGCGCGGACGGCGTCCGCCGCTTCGACGGGATCACCTACGCGACCACGCCCGGCTACCGCCCCCGGCTGCTCGACGTCCAGGTGCCCACCGGCGAGGGCCCGTTCCCGGCGGTCGTCTGGATCCACGGCGGCGGCTGGCTGGACGGCGACCGCCGCTACCCGCCGCCCACCGTCCCCGCCGAGCTGCTGCACGGGGCGGTACTGGCGGCCGGTCTCGCACTCGTCTCCATCGACTACCGGCACAGCCTCGAAGCACCCTTCCCGGCCCAGCTGCACGATGTGAAGGCCGCGATCCGCTACGTCCGCGCGTTCGCCGGTGACCTCGGCATCGACCCGGACCGGATCGGCGTCTGGGGCGAGTCGGCAGGCGGTCATCTGGCCGCCCTGGCCGGCCTCGTCGGCCCCGGCAGCCCGCAGGGCGCGGCGCTGGAGGGCGCGGAGGGCGTCGGCTCCGGCGGGACCGGGGTCCTCGCCGTCGTCGACTGGTACGGCGTGGCCGACCTCGTCAGCCTGTCCGAGCACCCCATGCCGGCGATGCCCGGTACGGAGTTCCCCGATCCCTACGAGGCCCTGCTCGGTGCCACCGTCGCCGAGCGGCCGGACCTGGCGCGGGCCGCGAGCCCGGTGACGTACGCGGAGGGCTCGAATCCGCCGCCGTTCCTGCTCGTGCACGGCACGCACGACGGCCTGGTCCCGTACAGCCAGAGCGAGGCCCTCGCCACGGCCCTCGAGGGCGCCGGGGGCGAGGTCACCCTGCAACCCGTCGAGGGCGCCGACCACATCTTCCTCGGCTCCTCCGCCATCCCCGACATCGTCGCGGGGGGCGTGGCCTTCCTGGCCCGGCACCTCGGTGCGGAAGCCTGACGACGCCGGTCCCGGACCACCCCGGTCACGCAGCGGGGGCGCGGCCGCGGCCGCGCCCCCGCGTTCCCTCCACAGCACACCCGGCCGCGGGCCCCCGCCGCGGTCACGAGAGGCAGCCATGTCCGGCAACCCGACCACCGCCACCCCGCACGGCAGACCCCGCGGACCGCACCGGTCCCCCGGCACCGGCCGACGCGCCGGGGCCGGGGCGCCGCGCGCCCGCGGCGCCCTCGCCGCCGGCCTCCTGCTCCTGGGGACCGCCGTCCTGCCGGCCCTCGTCGTCCGCGCCGACGCCGCGCATCCGCCCTTCCAGGGGCTGGACGACCGGTGGCTGATATGGATGGGCGGCCCCCACGAAGGGCCTTACCGGGCCGCCGCCACCGCCCTCGACCTGTTCGGCGGCCCGGTCGGGTCCCTCCTCCCGCTCTCCCTGCTGATCCTGCTGCTCGTCCGCAGGCGCTGGGTCTCGGCCGGCTTCCTGCTCGCGGCCGCCCTCGGCGGCAACATGCTGGTCGTCCAGGGCCTCAAGCACCTGGTGGACCGGCCGCGCCCGGCCGACCCGCTGGTCCGCGTCGACCACGGTTCGTTCCCGTCCGGCCACGCCGCCACGGCGGCGCTCCTGGTCGTCGTCCTCGGGGCCCTGCTGGTGCCGGCCGCCCGCCGGCGGGCGTGGTGGATCGGGGGCGCGGTCTTCACTCTGGCCATGATGTGGAGCCGTACCTGGCTGCACGCGCACTGGCTCAGCGACACGGTGGCCGGGGCCGCCGCGGGCGCCGGGGCGGGACTGCTGGCGTGGTGGCTGTTCGGTCCCGCGCTCGCCCGGGAACGTACCCGCGCCCACGACCGCCGGGGGGCGGCCGCGGGCGCGGGTACCGCCTGAGCGAACGGGCGGGCCGTCCGGCACGCACCCCGGCCGGACCGCGCCCGGGCGCCGTCACTGGTAGGGGACGTCGATGCCGGCCGCCCGCAGGTTCGCCTCGACCAGTGCGTTCAGCCGGGCGATGGCCGGCGCCCGGTCCTCGCGGTGGTGGTTGACCAGTCCGTACCGGGAGGCGGTGTCGGACCGGCCGCGGGACCCGGTCGGCATCGCCAGGAGCGCCCGGTCGGCCAGTAGCCTGCCGGTCAGCAGGGATGCCAGCTCCTCGATCCGCGGGTCGTCGGGATCCCAGGACGCCGCGTCCGCGCCGCGCTTGGTCAGCTCGACGTACTCCGGGTCGTCGAGCGAGTGGTGGAGCCGGGTCAGGAAGCTGTCGAAGACCTCCGGGAGCAGCGCCCGGGCCAGCACCAGGGCTTCTCGTTGCGCGGCCACGTAGTCGGGACCGAAGCCGAGATCGGCCAGTCGGTCCAGGGCCGCGCAGGCCCGGTCGGGCAGCAGCGCGCGATCGCCGTCGGTGAGCCGGTGCAGCGTGTCCCGACGGGCGGTCAGGTCCTCGATCCGTTCGGTGAGTCGGCTGCGTACGTCGTCCAGGGCGGCGGCGAACCTCTCCGGATCGGCGTCGAGCAGCTCGACCGTCTCGACCAGCGGCACGCCGGCCGAGGCCAGGGTCCGGACCTGGACCAGCCGGAGCAGGTCGGCCGAGCGGTAGCGCCGATAGCCGGAGCCGTCCCGCTCCGGCTCGGCGACCAGGCCGAGCCGGTGGTAGTGCCGCACGGTCTTGATCGTGACGCCGGCGAACGCGGCCGCCCGACCGATCGTGAGCCCGTCCGCCATCGGTTCCACGCACCTCCTGCTCATGGGATCCCGGGCGATCACCGAAGCGATCACCGAAGCGATCACCGGGCGAGCGTAACTCGCATCGGTCCATGTCCGCGATGGGCGTTGACCTTGACCCTGGGTCAGGGCCGAAGGTCGACGCACGGCCACCTCGAAGGGGTCGTCGACACCGTGAACAAGGGGAATCATGAGGCGAACGAGCGACAGCGGCCTGTCCGGAACCGCACAGCGCAGACTGCGCGAGGTGCTGACACGGCACGTCGAGTCCGGGCGGATCCCCGGGCTCGTCGCCCTGGTCGGCCACGGCGACCGGACGTTCGTCGAAGCGGTCGGGACGATGCGCCACGACGGCGGCCCGGCGATGCGCCGGGACACGATCTTCCGGATGGCGTCCACGTCGAAACCGGTGACCATGGCCGCGGCGATGGTCCTGCTCGACGAGTGCCGACTGCGGCTGGACGACCCGGTGGACCCGTGGTTGCCCGAACTCGCCGACCGGCGGGTGCTGAAGCGGCCCGACGGCCCTCTGGAAGACACCGTTGCGGCCCGTCGGCCGATCACCGTACGGGATCTGCTGACCTCCACGTTCGGGCTCGGAATGGACTTCGACCTGATGGACTCCCCGATCCGGGCCGCGACCTTCGCGCGGACCGACTACAGCGTGGCGTCCGGGCCGGCGCCCGGGCCGGACGAATGGATGCGCCGCCTCGGCGAGCTGCCGCTGTCGTACCAGCCCGGCGAGCGCTGGCAGTAAGACCTCAGCAACGAGGTGGTCGGTGTGCTGGTCACCAGGGTCACGGGCCGGCCGTTGGAGACGTTCCTGCGCGAACGCGTCCTCGATCCGCTGGGGATGAAGGACACCGGCTTCCACGTGCCCGCCGACAGGATCGACCGGCTGCCGCCGCTGTACGGGCCCGATCCGCGGACCGGAGAGTTCCTCGTCTGGGACGAGGCCGCCGGTGGAAGAGCCGCCCGGCCCCCGGCGTTCCAGGGCGCCGGCGGCGGGCTGGTCTCCACCGTCGACGATTACCACGCCTACTTCCGGATGCTGCTGAACCACGGCGTGCACGACGGCGAACGGATCCTGTCCCGGGCCGCCGTCGAGCTGATGACCACCGACCGCCTCACGTCCGAACAGCGGGCCGCCCGGGACCGGATGTACGGGAACATCGCCCCCATGACGGTCGGACAGGGACTGCACGGCGGCTGGGGCTTCGGAATGGCGGTGCGCACCCACCGCAGCGGCTACGCGCCCGTCGGCCAGTTCGGCTGGGACGGCGGTACCGGCACCACCGCCTACGCCGACCCGGAGCATCGGCTCACCGGGATCCTGCTCACCCAGGTCGGGATGTCCACTCCGGACTCCTCGCGGCTCGCGCACGACTTCTGGACCACCCTCTACCAGGCCGTCGAGGACTGACGGAGGCCGGCGGACCAGCAAGTCAGGAAGCCAGGAGGCCAGGAGGCCAGGAGGCCAGGGGCAGCAGGACAGGAGGTCAGGAGGTCAGGCGGTGGACCAGGACCGGCTTCACGGCCGGTACCGGCGCCGCCGTGCCGGTCTCGATCAGCTCGTGCACCGCGTCCGCGATCTGCGCGGGGGACGGCATGTCCAGCCGGACCGTGGTGAGCGCGGGCTGCTGGAGAGTCGAGAGGACGAGGTCGTCACAGCCGACCAGGGCGACCTCGTCCGGCACGGTGATGCCCTCGGCCTGCAGCGCGTGCAGCAGCAGGGCGGCGTACTCGTCGTTGTAGGTGAAGGCGGCGTCCAGGCCGAGGCTTCGCCAGCGCCGGGCGAGCTCGCCCGCGGACTCCCGGGTGTAGGACAGTTCCACCGGGGTGACGGTGGCCGGGTGCCGGGCCGCCACCGACTCGGCGCCCGCGAGGCGGGGTTCGGCGAAGGTCCCGAGGCCGCGTTCCTGGGGCATCACCACGCCGATCCGGGTCCGGCCGCGCGCGATGAGGTGCTCGGCCGCGGTGGCACCGATCCGGGTGTGGTCGAAGCCGACGGTGTGCACCCCCTCGACGGGGTGGGACGCGAAGGCCAGCAGGCCGCGCACCCCCGCGCGGGCCAGTACCTCGGCCGCCCGGGCGGTGAAGCGGTCGCCGTCCAGGGCGACGACGGCCGCCGGGCGCAGTTCGGCCCAGGCCCGGGCGGCGTCGAGGGGGTCGGCGAACCGGCCGGCGTGCAGAACGGCCGTGTAGCCGAAGCGGTCGAGCTCGCTGTGCAGATCGTCGACCCAGTCGCTGACGAGGCGGCCGATCGCGGAGATCGACGAGGGCATCAGGACGAGGTTGCTGCGGCCGGCGCGCAGGGACCGGGCGGCCGCGTGCGGTACGTAGCCGAGCTGCTTGGCCGCGTCGAGCACCCGGGCACGGGTGCCGGCGCTCACCCGGTGGCCCTGGGTGTCGTTCAGGACGAAGGAGACCGTGGCACGTGACACCCCGGCGAGGCGGGCCACGTCGGCGCTGGTGATGGATGCGGGGACGTGCGTGTCTTTGGTCATGACGCCCCTCGACGCTCCTTCTGCTCGGACGACCGGGCATCCGATCGAGCACCGGTACGAGCGGTATGAGCACCGGCACGGGCCCGGTTTCGGTCGGGTGACTCCTTCCTTCTCAGGTTACACGAGTCAAATCAAGGGGGCGGGGGTGTGCAGGAGCCTGGAGGCTCCGGCGAGGTCGCCGAGGGCGGTGACGACCGAGTCGAAGCGCATCGTGGTGCGGTTGCGCGTGTCGTACGGCCGCCACTGCGGCAGGTCGGGGTGGTTGGGGTCGCCGGTGCGGACGAAGGCGATCCAGGCCCGGTGCATGGCGTGGGCCAGGCCGTCGCGGACGGCCGGGGCGAGGCCGGCCAGGAAGGGCGCGTGCGACCACTGGTCGAAGTTGTCGAAGACGAAGGGCAGTTCGAGGCAGTGCGCGGCACCGAGCCGACCCTCGTACGCGGGGGTCGGCAGGTCGAACTGGTAGGCCCACACCGGACTGCCCGTCTCGGCGCGCGCCTCGGCCAGCCGCACCGCCGGCATCCGGAAGAGCTCGTCCGTGATGAGGTCCATCAGGACGTCGGCGGGCCGGGCTCCGGGCCGGGCCCGCTCGTACGCCGCGTACACGCCCGCCGCGGCTTCGCTCCCGAAGGTGTCCGCGATCCGGTCGGTCACCTGCTCCCGGGTGGCGGCGTACCCCTCGTCGAGGGCGAAGCCGAAGTTGGCCTCCTCCCGCGTCCAGCCGATCATGACGTCCACATCGGCAGCGGCCCCGCCCAGCAGGGCCTCGGCGGGGTGGCCGGAGAGGGTGACTCCGTCGATCACGGGCAGGAAGGGCGTCGGCCAGTACCCCCACCGCGCGGTCTGCGCGAACAGCCCGGCGGCCGCTGCGATCAGCTCGGGCCAGGGCAGCGTACGCAGCTCCGCCAGGTCCTTGGCCCCGGCCAGTTCGAGGTAGGCGGCGGTGCGCTCCAGATACGCCTCCGGGCCGGGGAGGTCCAGGCCGAAGGGCGGGCTCTGCAGGATCACCCGCCGGATCAGGCCGTCGGTCTGCGGGTGGCCCGCGAGGGCGGCGGTGGACACCGCGCCGCCGGACTGCCCGGCGACCGTGACGCAGTCCGGATCACCGCCGAAGGAGGCGATGTTCTCCTTCACCCAGCGCAGGGCGGCGAGCTGGTCGGTGAGCCAGAAGTTGCCGCCCTCACCCGCCCCGCCGCCTTCCCCGTCGCCGGGGTAGAGGTAACCCAGCGGACCGATGCGGTAGTTGATGCTCACGACGACGAGGTCGCCGTCGCGTGCGAAGGTCTCGCCGGAGTAGCCGGGCAGCGAGCCGGAGCCGGACACGAAGCCGCCGCCGTGGATCCAGACCAGGACCGGGCGCCGGGCGTCGTCGACGGCAGGTGTCCAGAGGTTGAGGGTCAGGCAGTCATCGTCGAAGGGGGGCGAGCCGTGGCCGCCGAGCACCGGGTCGCCGCCCTCCATGTACAGCTGCGGGGCGCTCGGGCCGTCGGCGGTGGCATCCCGCGTGCCGCTCCAGCCGGCGTGCGGCTGCGCGGGCCTCCAGCGCAGGTCGCCGACGGGCGGGGCGGCGTAGGGAACGGCCCGGAAGACCGTGAGCCCGCTCTCGTTCGCGCCGCGCAGGCGCCCTGCGGGCAGGTCCACCACCGTCCGGTCCTGGCCTGGGGGGTGAGACATGAGCCGTTCCTTCCTGACTGCCGCGCGCTGGGTGCGCGCCGCCGGTCGAGAATATGGCGGAAATTTGCCGAACGTCAACATTGCTCAATATTTTGAGGGTCCGGGATGCACACCTCACAGCCACAGGCTGTTCGAGGCCATCCGCTCCGACTCCGTCTCCAGCAGCGGAGCGAAGGCCCGCCACAGGACGAGGCAGGATCCGGCGCCGACGAGGACGCCGGCGACGGTGTCGCTGAGCCACTGGGCGTGGAGCCAGGTCCGGCTGCCCATCACGGCGAGGACGTACACGACCCCGAACGCCCACCACCAGCGTCGCGCACGCGGCGGGAACAGCACCACCGCGACGGAGACCACCAGCGTCACCGCGCCGAACACCTGCCCGGAGGGGTATGAGCCGTCACTGACCAGCACCCACGGGTGCGGCGGACGCGGCCGGTCGGCCAGCTGCTTGAGGGGCAGGAGCACGACGAGGTTGGCGACGACGGTGACCGTGAAGACGAACAGCCCCGAGCGCCAGCGCCCGTACACGCACAGGCAGCCGATCACCAGCAGCGGCAGGACCGTACCGAGCGGGCCGCCGAGCCGGTCGAGGACGGTGGTGAGGCCACCGAGGCCGTCACCTCCGGCGCCTGGGGACCCCGCGGCGGCGGAATCGTTCACCGAGGCCGCCCAGCGGTCGTCCAGCTCCTGGAAGAAGGGCCGCCGGTCCAGCCGGAGCAGCAGCCCGGCCAGCAGCGGGAGCACGAGGAGGGCGACGCCGAGACCGAGCGCATGACGCGGTGGGGCCGCAGGAAGGTGATGCCGGGGCGGGCGGACCGGCAGGGGCGGCCGGGACGGCGGTACGGAGGAGGGCGAGGGGAACACGGCGGGCCTTTCACGGTCGCCTCCCCGAGCGGTGGGGGCACGCGGAGAGCAGGCACGGGACGGTGGAACGCGAGCGAGGGCGCCCGGGGGCGCACCGTGGAGCGCCACGGGGAACGCCACCGGGGGGACGCGGTCGGCGAACGGCGTCGGGATACGACACCGGGGTGCGGCCGGACGCCGCGGGGAGCCACGGGAAGGCGGCAACGGCGCGCGGCACCCGACGGCGGCGGGGCGGGCGGCAGGCCCGTCGGCGACCGGATCGTCGCGGTGCGGCACGGAGTATTGCCGATGCGTCACGACCACCACAAGAGCAAGAGGGTTTCTCGACACACATGCCGTGCCGGATGGCCGGCGGCCGATGGTTACACGTCATGGCACGCCGACTCCCTCGACGGTCACGATCTGCACAACGACCCGCCGCGGACTCTGGCGGAGCCCGGAAATGGGTGCTACACAGTGTCCACCGCACTTGGTGACACGTGTAACAACATCACGTTACGAACGATGTCCGCCACCGCACGCCCCGACGGCGGCGCCGTCCCGCGCCCGTTCCCGGGCCACCCTCTCCCGCACGCCCCCCCGCATGCCACATCCCGCACGCCACCTCTCGTGCGCCGCCCCTCTCCCTCGCACGCCACCTCCCCGTCCCGTCCCCCGAGGAGTCGTCATGGCCACGCCCGAAGTCGTCGAACCGTCCGTACCCCCGACCGGGGAGCCCGCCCCCCGGCGTGGTCTCCTGTCCCTCCTGCTGGTCGCCAACTCGGCGATGATGGCGCTGTACATGGGCGTCGGCTCCGTCCTGCTGCCCACCCAGGTCGCCGCGATCGCCCCCGACGACAAGGTCGCCGTACTCGGCCTGATCGGCGGCGTCAGCGCGGTCTTCGCCACCGCCTTCAACCCCATCGCCGGCGCCCTCTCCGACCGCAGCGGCCGCCGCAACCCGTGGATCGTGGGCGGCGGCCTGGCCTCGCTCGTCCTCCTCGCGCTCCTCGGCAGCGCGAGCACGGCACTGCTCGTCGGCATCGGCTGGTGCCTGATCCAGGCGACGATGAACGTCTACCAGGCGGCCGTGACCGCGATCGTGCCCGACCGGATCCCAGCGGCCCGCCGGGGCACCGCGTCCGCACTGGTCGGGCTCGGCCTGCCGATCGGCGGTACGGTCGGCGTGCTCATCGCCTCCCGGACCGCGGACCAACTGCGCACCGGCTACCTGGTCCTCGGCGCCGTCGTCGCCGGGTCCGCCCTGCTGCTCAGCGCCTTCTGCCGGGACGTCCCGCGCACCGGGCCCGCCGCCGAGGCGCCCGCCCGGCCCAAGGGCGCCCAACTGGCCGCCTTCCTCTCGGCCCTGGCCAACCACGACTTCCGGTGGGCCTTCATCGGCCGGGCGCTGATGGTCCTCGGCTACTTCTCCGTCGTCGGCTACCAGCTGTACATCCTCGGCGACCACATCACCCTGCCCGACGGGCTGACCCCGCCCGCCGCCATGGCCGTCCTCACCCCGGTCTCGATGGTCGCGATGGCCGTCTCCACCGTGGTGGGCGGTCTGCTGTCCGACCGCTGGAACCGCCGCAAGGTGTTCGTCGGCGTATCGGCGGCCCTCGCGGGGCTCGTCATGGTGGTCCCGGTGATCAGCCCGACCTGGACCGGCATGCTCGTCTTCAGCACGCTCAACGGACTCGCCTTCGGCTGCTTCATGGCCGTCGACACCGCGCTCGTCACCCTGGTCCTGCCGCGTGCCGAGGACGCCGCCCGCGACATGGGCGTCCTCAACATCGCGAACGCCGGGCCGCAGATCATCGCCCCCTTCGTCGCCTCGGCCGTCGTCACCGGCCTGGGCGGATACACCCCGCTCTTCCTCGTCGGCGGGGCCCTCTCGCTGGTCGGCGCGCTCGCCATCCTCCCGATCCGCAGCGTGCGCTGACCCCTCCCCGGGCCCGCCCGTCCGCAGCTCCGGCGGGCGCACGCCGAGGGTCGTGCGCCCGCCGGTCCCCACCCCTGTTCACCCTCGACTCCCTCCCCTCCCCTCCCCTCCCCTCCCAAGGAGCACCTGTGAGACGCAAGCGAGTTCTGCCGCTGGCCGCGCTGCTGCTGTGCACGCCGGCCCTGGCCGGCACGGCCCCGGCGGTCGCCGCGCCGCGGACCGCGCCCGTCGGCCCGTTGCGGATCCTGCTCACGAACGACGACGGCTACAACGCCCCGGGCATCCGCAAGGCCTTCGAGCGGCTGACCGCCGCCGGGCACGACGTGACGATCGTCGCCCCGCTCACCAACCAGAGCGGCACCGGCACGAAGATGATGAGCGCCCCGACGATCACCGTGAAGCACCCCGAGCCGAAGGTCTGGGCCGTCGACGGCACTCCCGGCGACTCCGTCGCCTTCGGGCTGGCCGAGGTGTTCGCGGGCGACGCCCCCGACCTGGTCGTCTCCGGCACCAACTTCGGCCCCAACGTCGCCGGTCTCGCCACGCACTCCGGTACGGTCGGCGGCGCCGTCGCCGCGCTGGAGCACGGCGTACCGGCCATCGCGCTGAGCACCGGGGGCGTCAGCGCGCCCGACCCGGTCACCACGGTCAACGCGATGGGGCCGACCCTCGACTTCGCGGTCAAGCTGATCGACCGGCTGCGGACGCGGGCCCGTTCCGGGCCGCTGCTGCCCGAGGGCGTCGGCCTGAACGTCAACCACCCGGTGGTCGGCGCGGACGGCAGGGGAACGGCCGCGGGCGTTTCCGCGACCTTCCAGGATCCGCAGACCGTGCTCGAGCCGGACTTCACCGACGCGGGCGACGGCACCTGGAAGATGACCGTCAAGGTCGACCTGCGGCCCGCCGCCAAGGGCGGTGACGTGGAGGCCGTGACCGCCGGCCGGATCGCCGTCAGCCCGATGAACGCCGACTGGAACACCGGGCCGGTCGACCGGGCCGTGGCCTCTGCACTGATCGCCGGAATCCGCCCCTGACGGTCCCGGCCGGGGCGGAGCCCGCACCCCGCTGCGCTCCGCCCCGGCCGGACGGGCCCCGGAGCCGCTCCCGGACCCACCCCCGCACGGCATCGGCACGACATCGGCACGCACCGGCGACATTCCAGGAGGACGGATGAAGCGGCCCGGAACACGGCTGCCCTCGGCACGGTCCCTGCTCGGTACGGCACTCTCCCTGGTGGCGCTGCTCGCCTGCGCACCACCCTCGGCGGCCTCGGCGCCGCCGTCCGGCGGATCACCGCACCCGGTGGTCACCGTCACGCAGGGCGCCCTGAGCGGCCGGTCCCGCGACGGCGCGCAGGAGTTCCTCGGCGTCCCCTACGCCGCTCCCCCGGTCGGGGACGCACGGCTGCGGGCCCCCGCGCCCGCGCCCCGGTGGCACGGGGTGCGGGAGGCCACCCGGCAGTCGCCCGCGTGCCTGCAGTTCTCGCCCTTCGGTCTGAGCGATCCGGCGGACGTGAGCGAGGACTGCCTGTACCTGGACGTGTACCGGCCCCGGACCGCCCGTCCCGGTGCCCGGCTCCCGGTGATCGTCTGGATGCACGGGGGTGCGTACAGCCAGGGAACGGGCACCCAGTTCGGCGGACGGACCATGGCCGAACTCACCGGGAGCGTGGTGGTCAGCATCAACTACCGGCTGGGTCAGCTCGGTTACCTCGCGCTGCCCGAGCTCGGCCGGGAGAACGCCCTGCGCTCCGGGTCCTTCGGGCTGATGGACCAGCTCGCGGCGCTGCGCTGGACCCGGGAGAACATCGGCGCGTTCGGCGGGAATCCGGGCAGCGTGACGATCTCCGGGCAGTCGGCGGGCAGCGGTTCCGTCTGCGCGCTGCTCGCCGCCCCGTCGGCCGCCGGCCTGTTCCACCGGGCCGTGCTGCAGAGCGGTCCGTGCACGCTGCTCGGTACGCCGGACAGCGCGGCCGCCGAGGGTGAGGCGCGGTCCTTCGCCGCGCGGGCGGGCTGCACCGCGACCGCCGAGATCGCCGCGTGCCTGCGCGCCGCCGCCGGTACGGCGCTGGTCGAGGCGGCCGCCGCGCTGCCCACGCGGGGTCCGGCCGCCGGTGACGGGCTGCTGCCGGTCGCTCCCGCGCAGGCCATCGGGAGCGGTGCGTGGAACAAGGTGCCGGTGCTGATCGGGAGCACCCGCTCCGAGGCCCGCTTCTTCGTCGCCCTCACCCAGCCGAACCTGACCGCCGAGCAGTACGCGGCGCAGATCCTGGCCGGTCATGGGGCGGCCGGGCCCGAGGTGCTCGCGCGCTATCCGGTCGCCAAGTACGGCTCGCCGTACCTGGCGCTGTCCGCGGTCATGACGGACTCGACCTTCGCGTGCCACACCGCGTGGACGGCACAGCTGTTCGCCGCCCAAGTTCCGACGTACGTCTACGAGTTCGACGACCCGCGGTCGCCGACGCTGGCCGGCGCGCAGGTGCCGGGCCTGGACGAGTCGAACGCACACAGTGCGGAGCTGGCCTATCTGCACGACTTCACCATGGGCGACCGCCCGCTGACGCCCGCGCAGGTCGCTTTCGGGAACCGGATGAAGCGCTACTGGGCGGCGTTCGCCCGCTTCGGCGCCCCTGTGGTGCCGGGCCAGGCCCCGTGGCCGCCGACCGGTGCCGGAGCGGGAGACGGAGCCGCCACGGTGCTCACCCTGGACCCGGCGGCGACGCGGCCGACCACCGCCTTCGGGGCGGAGCACGGTTGCGCGTTCTGGCGGACCCAACCTCCGCGCCCGCTCTGAGGTCCTGCCCCGACCGACCGGTCGGGGCAGTAGAATTGGATCTTCAGGAGAGGGGGGCCGGATGGACCGGAACATACGCACGGTCGAGGACGTACTGAAGCTGCTGGACGGCCTTTTCGCACCGGAGGCCGACCGATGGACGGACGACGGGGCGTCCTGGTGGGACGGTTTCTACGCGGACCGCTCGAAGGCGGTCCCGTTCTTCGTGCCGAAGCCGGACGAGAACCTGGTCTCGTACCTCGACCGGGGCCTGATCGCCCCGGGCCGCGCCCTCGACCTGGGCTGCGGTCCGGGCCGCAACGCGCTGCACCTCGCCTCACTGGGCTTCGAGGTGGATGCCGTCGATCTGTCGCCGACGGCCCTCGCCTGGGGCGAGGAACGGGCCCGTGCGGCGGGGGCCGAGATCAGGTTCCACCGCGGGAACGCCTTCGAGCTGGCGGCGACCACCCTCAGCGGCCCGTACGACCTGATCTACGACTCGGGCTGCTTCCACCACCTGCCGCCCCACCGCCGCATCAGCTACCTCGCCCTCCTCGAACGGTCCCTCGCGCCGGGCGGCCATCTCGCGCTCACCTGTTTCGCGGCCGGGTCGATGGGATCCGAGATCCCCGACGTGGAGTTCTACCGTGAGGCGGGCCTGCAGGGCGGACTCGCCTACACCCCGGAGTCCCTGCGGGCGATCTTCAGCGACCTGACCGAGGTCGAACTGCGCCGCATGCGGGACGAGCCCGCCGAGTCCCCGCTGTTCGGCGAACCCTTCCTCTGGACGGCCCTGCTCCGCCGCCCCACCGGGTCGTAGCCCTACGCGGACGGGGGCCGGGGGCGTCGCTGTGCCCACGGCCGGACCTCCTCCAGTTGTGCCGCGACCCGCAGGAGGGTCACCTCGTCGTCCCGGCGGCCCACCAGTTGCACGGCGAGCGGCAGACCGTCCTCGCCGAGGCCCGCCGGGACGGAGGCGGCCGGGTGCCCCGTCACGTTCCACAGTGCGGTGTAGGCGACCATCGGGCGCGAGCGTGCCAGCGCCGTCAGCAGCCCGGCGCCGTCCAGCGCGCCCACCGGGCGCGGGCGCCCGGCGACGACCGGGGTCAGCAGCAGGTCCATGGTGGTGAACATGCGGTCGGCGCGCTCCGCCAGCCGCTCCCCCGCCCGGATCCCGCGCTCCACGGCGGACTCGGGGACCAGCCGGGCGAGCGTGAGGGTCTGTCGGGTACGCCGTTCCAGCAGGTCGGGACGCTCGACCGCGTCGGCCTCGGCCCGCACGCCACCGCAGAACTGCGCGGCGAACGGGGCCGTCGCGTCGGGGTAGCGGGGGTCGACCTCCCGTACGTCGTGGCCCAGTTCGCGCAGCGCCCGTACGGACTCCAGGACGGCCCCGACGTGTTCCGGATGCGGGCGCACCCCGGGCACGGCCGGCTTGACCGAGTAGCCGATGCGCAGCCGGCCGGGCGGGGTCTCCAGGGCTGCCACCCAACCGGTGGTGGCGGGGCGAGCGCTCCAGCGGTCGGCGGGGGTGGTGCCGGCGAGCACGTCGTAGAGCAGGGCGGCATCGCCCACGCTGCGGGTCAGCGGCCCCACGGTGCCGAGGGCGTACCAGAGGTGCGGGTTCGGGGCGGTGGAGACCCGGCCGCGCTGGGGTTTGAGGCCGAACAGGCCGCAGCAGGCGGCCGGGATGCGGATGGATCCGCCGCCGTCGCCGCCGAGGGCCGCCCCGACCAGCCCGGCCGCGACGGCGGCGGCGCTGCCGCCGCTGGAGCCGCCGGGGGTGCGGGTGGTGTCCCAGGGGTTGCGGGTGTGGCCGTGGGCGGCCGACTCGGTGAAGGGCCACTGGCCGAACTCGGGCATCGTCGTCTTGCCGATGACGACGGCACCGGCGGCGCGCAGGCGGCGTACCGCTTCGGAATCGGCGGTGACGGGGGTCCGGTTGGCGGAGCCTCCGAAGGTGGTGACCTGGCCCGCGACGTCCAGTTCGTCCTTGACGGCGATGGGGACGCCGTGGAGCGGGCCGGCCGGCTCCGCCGCGTCCCGGGCGTCGGCCTCGGCGAGGGCCTGCTCGGCGAGGACGACGCGGAAGGCGCCGAGCACGGCATCGGTCCGGGCGATGCGGCGCAGTGCGGCCTCGACGAGGGCGCGCGAGGTGGTCTTGCCGGTGCGCACCAGCTCGGCCTGGCGCGCGACCCCCTGGAACATCAACTCCGCATCGTCCTGGTCCTGTTGTTCGTGCAGCCGCACGCCGCCCTCGTCCATGGACACCACCCGTCTCCCCTTACCTCTCGGTAACTCCGGTGCAAGGCTGGTGTCCCGAGGCCCGCGCGTCAACCCCGGCACGGGGGTGGCCGGCACCGGACCGGAAGCGGTCCACGAGGCGGTCCACGAGTTCTTCGCATCGATTGCGTCGGCCTCACGCGACTCGGCGATACTCCATGCCGACAGGACGCACGGCGAGCTCGTTCGGAGGGCCCCTACCTGATCGGACGGCGAAGGTGAGATGGAAGCGACAGGCGCGCGGGAAGAATTCAGGTACTCCCTGACCGGCGACGACGACGAGGACACCCCTTGGGGTTTCGCTCACGATTGCACGGGCCTGTTCACGCCGCTCAAGCATGACTACCAGTTGGTCGAGTTGCACGGATGCGCACCGGAGGGAGGGCTGCTGACCGCTGTCGGCCGCATAGGTGGACGTAAAGCCTGTGCCGGTAACGCCTACTTGAACCTGCTCGATGCCGCCGGCGCCACGATGGGCTCCTACTTCGTCGGCGAAGTCACCGTGACAGCTGTCAAACCGTCAGCTCTCGGCGAGGGCCTCTTCGATGTCACGGTCCGGCTCTGGTGCCAGAATGCGCTTCCTGGCTCCGCAGGGGTGTGGGAGCTGATGCGTACCGGGCAGTTGAACCGAAATGGACTGTGGAGATCCATGGGCCCGGCGGGTACTTCGGATGGAACCTCGACGCCTTGGTCGACTGTCTCGGCGGAGGCTGGGGTGCCTCTCCTCCGTTCACGCTGGAATGGCAGCACTCGGAGGTGGCCAGGACACGGCTCGTGAGGAACCGTGCACTGCACCGGGGCACCTCGACGTTCTTCGAGGTTGTTCTCGAGATCTTCGCCGACCGCGGGGTCGAGGTCGTCCTGCAGTGAGGCGGCGACCGCCCGTGGCGCTCCGCACGTCCGGGGGCGAGGCCCTCCGGGTCAGGGGGCCTCGGCCGGACCCGGGTGGCGGCGGGCGCGGATGCGCAGGACCGCAACGGACGTGGCCGTCAGCGCAGCCACCGCGGCCGCCAGTGTCAGGAGCCAGAGCGGGACGCCGCCCACCGTGAGCAGCCGGTCGTGGTAGATCGCCCTGCGGTACGGGGTGTCCTTTGCGGTGGCGCGCAGTTCGTGGTCGGCGTCGATGCGGCTCGGTACGGGGAACCGCTGGTCGATGGCGGTGAGGAAGACGGGCTCGGCGCCCGCCAGTTCGGCGAGCGGGCCGGTTTCGGGGTGGACGACCCCCGCGAAGGTCACCTCCGGTGCGGAGCCGCCGATCGGGGACGCGGGCTCCATGCGGTGGTCGGCGAGGACGTACAGGCCGAGGGACTGCGGTGTCTTCGCCATCCGGGAGAGCCGCATCGGGTAGACCAGCCGGTCGCTGTCGAAGCGGATCCGCAGCGGGTCCAGGTCGCCGCGCAGCGGCTTGCCCCCCGCGCGCGGGGCGAGCCGTACCGCCACGTACTCCCAGTGCTGGTCCACGTACGGCCCGACCTCGGTGGCGAGGCGGTCGGGGAGCTTGAAGCCGTTGCTCTCCAGCCAGTTCTTCAGGGCGTCCGGGTCGGTGGCGGTGAGGCGCGCGACGTCGAAGTCGCCGAGCTGCTCGCGGCCGACGACGCCGACCGGTGGCGCGGCGGCGCCGGGCGCCGGGGCTCCGGCGCCGTCCCGCATGCCCGAGGAGAAGGGCCAGTCGTGGTCGCGCGGCCAGAAGTAGCCGCGGTTCTTGTGTTCGGGCGCGGTGAGCCGGCCCAGTTCGTCGAACATCCTGCCGTCGCCGAGCTCCACCGTGGCCCGGCTCGGTACCGGCATGATCCAGGCGGCCCGGTGGGCGTCCCCGCCGACCGTGAACCGCATGACGATCTGTTCCGTGCGACCGTCCCAGCGCACGACGGAGGCCTCCCGGTCGACTCCGATCCGGGACTGGCCGTCGGGAACCATGGCCCCGCACCCGCACGCGTAGGCGGGGTTGACCAGAGCGCCCAGCTGGGTCGCGAGCAGGGCGAACAGCAGTGCCGCGATTCTTCGTCTCATCCTCACGGGGTCTGTGACGAAGGCTCCTGCGATCCGGTTCCGACCCCCCTCGCCGACCGCCGCGACCTGGCCTCATACTGTGCCCCATGACGGGGAGCGAGAAGCAGCAGCAGGCTCTGCTGCGCCGGTCCGCGGCGCTGCGCAGCCCGCTGGTGCCGGATGCCGTGGTGCTGGAGATCGCGCGGCACGACTGGGAGTCCATCGAGTGCGGCTGCGGCCGCCCGGCGGGCCATCTGGTGGACGCCGTGCGGGATGCGGCCGAGGGGCATCCCTCCGCGTTCCACGCGCTGGAAGGGCACGTCTTCTTCGCGGAGCACCTGAAACCGCCCGCCCCGGCGGTGTGCGGTGTGCTGATGGCCGCGTGGGCCGCGTACCCGCCCCGGCGGGCGACCCGCGAGGCCCTGTTGTGGACCCTGCTGGCCCTGCTGTGCACGGTGGACGACGGCGGCACCCACGAGGCCGGACTGCACGGGCAGTGCGCCGCGTTCATCCGTACGGGTGTCGACGGCTTCCGCCGTGAGATCGCCGCCGACCCCGGCTCCGGGAGCGCCGCCTACGCGGAGGCCATCCTGGACATCCTCGGTCTGCCCGCCTGAATCCGCAGGTCAGCCGGCCGTCGTCAGGCAGCGCCGCAGCCGTGCCACGGTGACCTCTTCCAGGGACTCGGCAAAGGTCCGCGGCGGTGATGCCGGGACCGCCAGCAGGGACGGGACCACCAGTACCGCGCAGCCGGCTGCCTCCGCGGAAGCGGCGCCGTCCGGCGAGTCCTCCACCGCGACGCAGGCCCCGGGTGCGAGGCCGAGGCGCGCGGCGGCCGACCGGTAGGGGTCCGGGTGCGGCTTCGTGCGGGCGGTGTCGTCGGCGGACAGGGTGAAGGCGAAGGGCACATGGGCCAGGGAGCCCCCGACCACCGAGTCGACGACCACCCGCGGTGACGCGCTGACCAGGGCGAAGGGCACGCCCTCCGCCTCCAGTGCGGTCAGCAGCCGCTGGGCGCCGGGCCGCATCGGCGCCCCGGCCTCCACCCCGCGGAAGAAGGTCTCGGTGAGCGCCGCCGCCACGTCGGCCGGGTCCCCTCCGCCGGAGACCCGTACGAGGTGGGCGGCGGTGTCCTCCACCGCCCGGCCGACGACCTCCGGCGCGTCGGCGTCGGTGAGCCGGTGGCCGAGGGCGCCGGCTATCTCCTCGGTGGTGCGCCACCACAGCACCTCGGTGTCGACGAGGGTGCCGTCCATGTCGAACAGGACCGCGGCGAGGGTGCTCACGCGGACCCGGCCACGACGAGCACCGGCCGCTCGGCCAGCCCCACGGCGGCGCGCGCTCCCGGCACCAGGGCTCCGGCGTCCCGCGAGGCCAGGTCCGCCTTGACGCCCACCCCGCCCGGCAGTTCCAGGTGGAGCCGGGTCACGGAGCCGAGGAAGGAGGCGGAGGTCACGGTGGCCGTGCCCTCGGCGTCGGCGGTGACGGTGACGTTCTCGGGCCGTACGAGGACCTGCACCTGCGGCGTCGTGGGCACCGGGCCGTCGACGGGCAGGCGCGCTCCCGCCACCTCCACCAGTCCGGAGTCGGTGAGCCGGCCGGGCAGCCGGTTCATGGTGCCGACGAACTCGGCGACGAAGGGGGTGGCCGGGCGGTCGTACAGCTCGGCCGGGGCGGCGCACTGCTCCAGCTTCCCGGCGTTCAGGACGGCGACCCGGTCGGCCATCGACAGGGCTTCCTCCTGGTCGTGGGTGACGAAGACGGTGGTGATGCCGAGGGAGAGCTGCAGGCGCCGGATCTCCTCGCGCAGGTTCGCCCGGACCTTGGCGTCGAGCGCGGAGAGCGGCTCGTCGAGCAGCAGTACGCGCGGGCGCAGGGCGAGGGCGCGGGCGAGTGCGACGCGCTGCTGCTGTCCGCCGGACATCTGGTGCGGGTAGCGGTCGCCGTGGTCGGGCAGGCCGACCAGGTCGAGGAGTTCGGCGGCGCGTTCGCGGCGCTCGGCCGCGCCGACCCCCCGCACCCGCAGGCCGAAGGCGACGTTGTCGCGGGCGCTCAGGTTCGGGAAGAGGCTGTAGGACTGGAAGACCATGCCGGCGTCGCGGCGGTTGGCCGGGATCCGGGTGATGTCCTGTCCGTCGACGAGGACCTCGCCGGAGTCGGGCTGTTCGAAGCCGGCGACGACGCGCAGGGCGGTGGTCTTCCCGCAGCCGGACGGGCCGAGCAGGGCGAGGAGTTCACCGGGTTCGACGGTGAGGTCGAGCCCGTCGAGGGCGACGGTGGACCCGAACGCCCGGCGCAGGCCGCGGAACTCGACGCGCGCGCCCGCGGGCCGGTCGGGATCCGCCGGCTTCCTGGCCGCGGGCAGGGTGGTGGGCGTGGTGGACATGGACTCAGGACTCCTTGCGGGAGGTGGTGGCGGGTGCGGCCGCGCCGGTGGAAGGGGCGGTCCCGGCCCGGGAGAGGGCGATCAGCAGCAGCCAGGTGATCAGGAGGCTGAGGATGGAGACGGCCACCGACATCCGGGCCTGTGCCCCGGAGATCGAGACGATCCACACCGCGAAGGGCTGGAACCCGAGGAGGGAGGCGATGGTGAACTCACCGAGGACCAGGGCCAGGGTGAGGAAGGCGGCGCCGGCGAGCGAGGCCCGCAGGTTCGGCAGCAGCACGCGCAGGACGACGTACGGCCAGCTCGCGCCGCAGTTGCGGGCTGCCTCGACCAGAGTCGGTACGTCGACGGCGCGCAGTCCAGCGTCGAGCGAGCGGTAGACGAAGGGGAGCGCCAGGACCGTGTAGGCGAGGACCAGAACGACGGGGAAGTCCTCGTTCTGGACGGCGATGAAGGTCTGGTAGAGCGGGGTCCGCGACAGGTGCTCCGGGCCCCAGCGCAGCACGGTGGTGATACCGGTGACCAGCGCGATCGGCGGCACCACCAGCGGCAGCATGCACATGACCTCGACGACCGGGCGCAGCCGCGGGGAGCCGATGCGTACGGCCACCAGCGCGGGCACGGCGAGCAGCAGCGACAGTGCGATGGTCGCGGCGGCGAGGCCGAGGGAGAGCAGCAGGCTCTCGGTGAAGCCGTCCGCGGAGAGCAGCTCGGTGTACGCCTCGAAGGTGACGCCCTGGCCGGGCACGTGCACGGTGAAGACGAACGAGGCGACGAGCGGGACGAGGAAGTAGGCGCCGGCGAGGACCAGGACGGCTCCGCGCCAGATCCTGGGGCGGGGCCGGCGGGCCGGGGTCCGCGCCGGGGCCCCGGTCTGCGGTTCCCCGGTGTCCCGGGCGCCGTCGGAGTACCCGGTGGTCGGGGTGGTGGGGGTCAGCGCAGCCATCGGGCGCTCCGTCGCTGGAGGGGCAGGTAGACGGCCATGACCAGGCCGGCGATCAGGATCATGTCGAGGCCGAGGGCGAGCGCCACGTTCTCCTGGCCGGTGAGCACGTTCCCGGACAGCGCGTCCGCGATCTTGAGCGTGACCAGCGGGACGGAGCCGCCGACGAGGGCCGCGGCCGTGGCGTGGGCGGCGAAGGCGGTCCCGAAGAGCAGCACGAACCCGCCGAGCAGGGAGGGCGCGAGCACGGGCAGGCCGACGTGGCGCCAGAACTGCCATCCGGTGGCTCCGCTGCTCTGGGCGGCCTCGCGCCACTGCGGGCGCAGTCCGTCCAGTGCCGGGGCGATCACCAGCACCATCAGGGGAATCAGGAAGTACAGGTAGACGACGGTGAGGCCGGTGAAGGAGTACAGGTTCCAGCCGAGGGCGGTGAGGTCGGCGAGCCGGGTGACGACTCCGGAGATCCCGACGGTGGCGATGAAGGCGAACGCCAGCGGTACGCCGCCGAAGTTGGCGAGCACCCCGGAGGCGGTCAGCGCGGCGCTGCGCAGGCCCGGGGAGCGGGAGCTGACCACGGCCTGGGCGATCACCACGCCCAGGACTCCGCCGACGAGTGCGGTGAGGGCGGAGAGCTGGACGCTGCCGATGAGGGAGTCGAGGTAGGGGCCCTGGAGGGAGCGCGCGAGGTGCTCACCGGTCACCCGGGTGGCGCCGCCTGCCGGGTCGGTGCGGGTGACCGCGCCGTAGGCCATGGCACCGAGGGGGATGCCGAAGCAGAGCCCGGTGAAGGTGAGCAGCGGGAGGGTCGCGAGCCAGGTGCGCGGGCCGCGCCGCCGGCGGCGGGTGCCGTCGGCGGCGCGGGGGTCGGTGGTGGAGGACATCAGGAGAGGGCCTTGTCCCACTTCTCGGCGAGGGTGGCCTTGGCCTTGTCGAGCTCTTCGGAGGCGGGGAAGGCCGGGGTGCCCTGGACCTGCGGGAGCTTGGCGACGGCGGCCTTGTCGGCGGTGCCGTCCTGGGTCATGCCGGGGAGCAGGACCGGGCGGGCGTATCCCTTGAGCCAGAGGTTCTGGCCCTCGGCGCTGTAGAGGAACTCCAGCCACAGGCGGGCGGCCGCCGGGTTGGGGGCCTCCTTGTTGATGGCCTGCGAGTAGTACTGGGCGTAGACGCCGTCGGTGGGGACGGCGACCTTCCAGTCGACGCCCTTGCCCTTGAACTGGTCGGCGTAGCCGGCGTTCAGGTAGTCCCAGTCGATGGAGATGGGCGTTTCGCCCTTCTCGACGGTGGCCGGGGTGGACTCGACCGGGATGAAGTTCCCGCTCTTCTTCAGCTGGCCGAAGAAGTCGATGCCGGGCTGGATGTCGGCGAAGGAGCCCTTGTTGGCGAGGGCGGCCGCGTAGACGCCGCCGAAGGCCGAGCCGGACTTGGTGGGGTTGCCGTTGAGCGCGACCTTGCCCTTGTACTCGGGCTTGAGGAGATCGGCGAAGGTCTGCGGGCAGGTGGGGATACGGGCGGCGTCGCAGCCGATGGAGACGTAGCCGCCGTAGTCGTTGGTCCAGCGGCCGTCGGCGTCCTTCTGGGCGGCGGGGATCTTGTCCCAGCCGGCGACCTTGTACGGGGCGAAGAGGTTCTCGGCCGCGCCGCTGCGGGCGAAGGCGATACCGAGGTCCAGGACGTCGGGGGCGCGCTTCTGGCCCTTGCGGGACTTGACGGCGGCGATCTCGTCGGAGCTGGAGGCGTCCGGGTTCTCGCTGTTCACCTTGATCTTGTACTTGGCCTCGAAGGCCTTGATGATCTCGCCGTAGTTCGCCCAGTCCGGCGGCAGCGCGATCACGTTGAGCTCGCCCTCCTTCTGCGCGGCGGCGGCGAGGGCCTCCAAGGAGCCGAAGTCGGCGACCGAGGTCGCGGCGCCCGGCTGCACGCCGTTCTTGGCGCCGTCGGCGCCGCCGGACTTCTGGTCGGGGGCGGCACCGCAGGCGCTGAGCGTGGTGAGTACGGCGGCGCTGAGCAGAACGGCCGCACCGCGACGGGCGGAGGAACTGAGCACGGTCTCTCCCGGAGACGAAGGTGGGTTCACTTGTCTGAACAAGTTGGCTCCAGTTCGCCCGGGCCCGCTGTACGGACGGTGAACGCCGCCTGTCGCCCGGAGCACGTCTCGACGAAGAGAGAAGAATGACCGGAAGAAGCCGTGACAGAACCTGTTGGAATGATCATGGGATACGTGTGCACAGCGATTCCGGTACGGCACCGCCGGACCACGGCGAGCAGGGGGCGAAGGGCATGAGCACGAGCGCGGGCACGGCCAGGTACGCGGAGATCGCCGAGGCGCTGCGCCGGGAGATCCTCTCGGGCGAACTCCCGGTGGGGGCGCACCTGCCCTCGGAGAGCGACCTGGCTGCACGCTGGTCCGCATCGCGCGGGACCGTCCGCCAGGCGGTCGCCACCCTCGCCGCGGAGGGGCTGATCGGCTCCCGCCAGGGCGCGCGGCGCATCGTCCTGCGCCGGGAGCGCCGGCACAGCTTCGGCGAGCTCAACAGCTTCGCCCAGTGGGCCGAGGGGCTCGGGCACCGGGCCGCCAGCCGCTTCCTGTCGCGCACCCGCAGGCCCGCCACGGCCGAGGAGACGGACCGGCTCGCGCTGGCCCCCGGTACGGAGATCCTGGCCGTACTGCGGCTGCGGCTGCTCGACGGGGAGCCCACCATGGTGGAGCGCACCGCCTACGCCGACTGGGTCGCGGCGGCCGTCGAGGCGCTGCCGGTGGACTGCCGTTCCGTCATGGACAGCCTGGCCGAGGGTTCGGGGGTGGTCGCCCACTACGGTGAGCACCTCATCGACGCGCTTCCGGCCGGCAGCGAGGACGCCCGGCTGCTGGAGATCCGGCGCGGCAGCCCGCTGCTGCGCCAGCGGCATGTCTCCGCGACCGCCACCGGCCGCCCGATCGAGTGGTCCGACGACCGCTACCGGGCCGGCAGCGTGACCTTCAGTGTGAGCAACTCTTCGGTAGCAACTCCCTTGGAGCGGCGCGTCGGAGACCACTGACCGCGTCAGCCGGCGGCCCGCGGGGTCTCGGTGATCGCCCCGGGCAGCCAGTCGGCGACGTGCCCGAAGCCGAAGCCGAGAGCCGAGGCCCGGCCGTTGTCCATGGCGTAGGCACGGTCGAAGGAGAAGGGCGAGGCGGCGGCGCCCGCCCCCACCACCCGGTACCGCGGGACCCGTCCGACCTGCGCCGCGACCGCCTCGCAGAGCGCGAGCACGTCGGGCGCGCCGTGGGAGGCCGCGTTGACGGGCCCGGTGAAGGTCCGCTCCGCCGTCCAGTACAGGAATTCGGCCATCTCGTGGTGGTGGATGAACGAGGTGGCGTACGGGGCCTCGTGGACGTCGACCGGGGTCCCGGCGCCGATCCGGTCCACGTAGTGCGCGAGCCGCCCGGTGAACTCCGCCGGGCCGCCGCCGAGGACGTGCGCGGCCCGCACGCTGACGTACGGGAAGGCCGGGTCCCGCAGGAAGACGGCCTCCGCCTGCCGCTTCCCCTCGGCGTAGACGTACGCGGGCCAGGGCCCGGGTCCGCGGCCCGCGGCACCCGCGAGCGGCAGCCGCACGGGATCGAGCGACGCCTCGGTGACGGGGGCGGAGGCGGGGGCGGGGGCGGGGGCGGGGGCGACGGAGCCGACGGGACCGGCGGGGAGCGTGGCCGGGTCGTAGACCTCCATGGTCGAGGTCATGACGTAGCGCCCGGTCCGCCCGGCGAACACCCTTCGGGCGACGGCGGCCTGGAGCGGTGTGTAGCAGACCTGGTCCACGACCACGTCGAACTCGCGCGGGCCCAGAGCCGCCCGCAGCGCCTCCTCGTCGTCGCGGTCGGCGACCAGACGGTCCACGCCGTGCGGTGGTGCGCCGGAGCCCCGGTTGAGGACGGTGACCTCGTCGCCCGCCTCGCGCGCCCGGGTGACCAGGGTCTTTCCGAAGTACCGGCTGCCGCCGATGACAAGAATTCGCTTCATGCGCCCGACTGTGCCGCTGTATCGTCCCCCAGCGGAACCGACCAGCTACTGAACGCATCGTAAGGAAAACTGATGATCGATGTGCACCGGCTGCGCGTCCTGCGGGCGGTGGCCGAGCACGGCAGTTTCAACCGGGCCGCCGGCGCCCTGCTGTTGACCCCGTCGGCCGTCTCGCAGCACATCGCGGCGCTGGAGCGCGCGGTCGGCCACCCCGTGGCGGTGCGCAGCACGCGCGGGGTCACCCTCACGGAACCCGGCAGGCTGCTGGTGGAGGCCGCCGAGTCGATCTCCGCCGAGCTGGACCAGGTCCGCCACGCGATCGACCGGCTCACGGCGGAGCGGCCGCGCCTCACCGTCGCCACCTTCACCAGCGGGGGCCGGCATCTGCTGCCCTCGGCGCTGCCCCGGTTCGTGGCGGCGCATCCGGAGGTGGAGCTGACCGTGCTGGAGAGCGAGCCGGAGGCCGCTGCGGCGATGGTGCGCACCGGAGCCGCCGATCTCGCGCTGGCCTACCACTTCGACGGGCCGCCGCCCGTGCGCGCGGGTGAGCGCCCGGGGCTCGACTGGGTTCCGCTGATGGAGGATCCGCTGTGGCTGGTGCTGCCGCCGGGTCACCGCCTCGCGGACCGGCCGTCGGTTGACCTGGCCGACCTGGGCGCCGACCGCTGGGTTCTGGGCTGCCTCAGGACGGAGGCCTACCTGCGCCGGTACGCGGAACTCGCCGGCTTCGACCTGCGGGTGGCGGCCTCCACCACCGACTACTTCTTCGCGCAGACCCTGGTCGCGGCCGGGGTCGGGGTCTCCCTGATCCCGGACGTCTCGCTCGCCACGACCGGGGAGTCGATCGCGGTCCGCGTCGAACCCCCGCGGCCCGCCCGGCACATCGGGCTCGTCCTCCCCCGACGGCGTCCCCCGCACCCCCATACCCAGGCGCTGGCAGCCGCCCTGACCGCTGCCGCCACCTCCGCCGCCCCGACCCGCACACCGACCGGAGAGCGCCCTTGAACCACCTCCTGTGCGGACTGGCCGCCAATCCGGCACTGCCGCCGGAACTCGTCGACCGACTGCTGACACGCGCACTGAAGGAGGCGGGCACGGAGCCCGGCACCGACCGGGACTACGCCGACGAACTGCTCCACGACCTGACCGACCGCACCGATCTGCGCCGCGACCAGGTGCTGGCGCTCGCCGCGTACGCGAGGAGCACCGCCGTGCCCCTCGCCTACCGCGGGATGCTCACCGCCGCCGACGTGGATCCCCTGTGCTGGCCGTACGCGGCCATCGCCCTGATCGACGAGGGCCGCGGGCACCCCGAGTGGCCCGGCCTCCTCGCGGCGCACCCGGACTCCGAGATCCGCTGGAAGCTGGCCTCCTGCCCAGGCCTGCCGCCCGACGCGGTGGACCTGCTCGCCGCCGACCCGGACGTGGAGGTCGTGCAGGAACTGGCCCTCTGGACGGACTCACCCGTGACCGCCCGCCTCGCCCTCCACCCGGATCCCGAGGTCCGCCTCGCGGTATCGGCCAACCCGTCCACCCCGCTCGAAGCCGTCCTCGCCCTGGCCGAGGACCCCGAACTGACCCTGGGATGGGCGCTGCACGAGCGCCCCGATCTGCCGCAGGCGCTCTACGCCCGGCTCGTCGCCGAGGCGCATCCCGGTCTCCGTGCCACGTACGCGAGCAACCCCGGGATCGGCCAGGAGCTGATCCGCCTCCTGGCCGCAGATCCGGAGATCCAGGTACGGCGCGCCGTCGCGGAGCATCCGCACGTACCGCTCGACCTGCTGGCCGAGCTCGTCGTCGGCGACCGGGCGGCGTGGGATCCGCTGCCGCGGATCGCCGCCGCCACACCCGCCGAACTCGCCGAGCTGGCCGGCTCCCGCCACGCGGCCGTACGGATGCTCGTGGCGCAGCGGCGCGACCTGCCCCCGCAGCTGCGCGACGCGCTGGCAGTCGATCCGGACGCGTCCGTGGTCAGGGCCGTCGCACGGCACCCCGGTCTGTCCGAGGAACTGCTGCGCGCCATGGTCGCGCGGCACGGCGTGCAGGTCCTCGCCGCGGTGGCCGCCAACCCGGACGCGTCCGGTCCGCTGCTGGAGCACCTGACGCAGCACCGACCGGGTGTGCGCAAGGTGCTCAAGGAGGTCGCCAAGCATCCTCGCGCGACCGGCCCGGCCCTGCTCGCCTGCCTGGGGGACCGTACGTCCCGGCCGCTGGCCGCCGCCCACCCGGCGCTGCCGCCCGAGGCCATCACCGGGCTGCTCGCCGACGAGGACCACCGGGTGGCGAGGGAGGCGGCGGGCAACCCCTCGCTCCCGCGATCCGTGATGGTGGAGCTGGTGCCCTGACAGCGACGTGACGACCCCGGTCCCGGGCACCGGCCCGGGCCGGGCCGGGCCGGGGGACCGCCGAACCGGCGCGGTCCCGGTGGGCCGGCCGGCGGACGTTCGGCCTGCTGCGCGGCGCCGCCAACCGCCCGTGCCCGCACGGCGGCCGCCGAGGGCCGGTCACCCCGCGGGCGCCTGAGGGTGTCCCGGGCGGGGAGCGGTGACCGAGCCGGGGGTCACCAGGCCCGTCTCGTAGGCGAGGACCACGGCCTGGGCCCGGTCGCGCAGCGACAGCTTCGCGAAGATGCGCGCCACATGGGTCTTGACCGTGGCCTCGCTCAGCGTGAACTCGCGGGCCAGCTCGGCGTTGGAGAGCCCGTGGCCCATCAGGGTCAGCACCTCGCGCTCGCGCGGGGTCAGCGCGGCCAGTTCCTGCCGGGCGGCGACAGCCGCGGCGGGGTCCGCGGCGGCCGCGCCCGGGCCGCAGCGCTCCACCAGGCGGCGGGTGATCGACGGGGCGAGCAGCGCGTCGCCGGTGCCGACCAGCCGGACGGCGGCGGCGAGGTGCTCGGGGGTGACGTCCTTGAGCAGGAAGCCGCTGGCCCCGGCAGCGAGGGCGGCGTACACGTACTGGTCGAGGTCGAAGGTGGTCAGCATGATCACCCGGCAGTCCGGGGCTTCGGCGAGGATGCGCCGGGCGGCTTCCAGACCGTCCATGTTCGGCATCCGGATGTCGAGCAGCACGACGTCGGGGCGCAGTCGGCGCACCGCGGCGACGGCCTCCACGCCGTCGGCGGCCACGCCGACCACGTCGATCCCGCGGGCGGTCAGGATCAGCCGGAAGCCGGTGCGGACCAGGTCCTGGTCGTCGGCGATCACCACGCGCGGCGCGGGCGCGGCAGGCACCTCCGGCGTGGTCACGGCCGCTCCAGCGGAAGCCGGGCGCGCACCCGGTAGCCGCCGCCGAGGCGACGGCGGGCGTCGAGGTCGCCGCCGTAGACGGCGACGCGCTCGCGCAGGCCGAGCAGTCCGCGGCCGGTGCCCCCGGCCTTCGGCCGGTCCCGGCCCCCGGCGGGCGCCGGGGCGGGCTCGTCCCCCGTCAGCACGCTGGGTCCGCGGCCCAGCACCTCCACCCGCAGCGCGCGCTCCTGGTACCGCACCGTCACCTCGGTCCTGCCTCCGTCCCCGTGTTTGAGCGCGTTCGTCAGCGCCTCCTGGATGATCCGGTACGCCGTGACGTCGATCCCGGCCGGAAGCGGTCGCGGCTCCCCGGAGATCCGTACCTCCACCGGCAGACCGGCGAAGGCGAACCGGTCGATCAGCGGGCCGAGCCGGGCGAGGCTCGGCTGCGGCGCCAACCGGCCGGCGTCCGGGGCCTCGTACGGTTCGTCGCCGCCGTCCTGGGCGGGCGCGAGCAGGCCCAGCAGGTGCCGCAGTTCGGTCATCGTGTTCCGCCCGGCCCGCTCCACGGCGCCCATCGCCGCCGCGGCTTCCTCGGGCAGGGTGGCGAGCACCTCGCGGGCGGCCCCGGCCTGGACCACCATCAGGCTCACGTTGTGGCTGACGATGTCGTGGAGCTCCGCGGCGATCCTGGCCCGTTCGGCGTCGACGGCGCTGCGGGCGGCGCCCTCGCGCTCCCGCTCCAGCAGCCAGCCGCGCTCCTCGAGCGCCCGGCGGTGGCCGCGCCGCGCGCGCAGCAGGGCCACGCCGAGCGCGCCCGCCACGGCCGCGCACACGCAGGCCGCGACCGCGGCGATGACCGTCCCCACCTCGAACTCCCCCACCCCGTAAGCCTGGACGCCATTGTGCCGGACGGCCCGCGTACATCCCCGGGATGACCCGGGCGGACGGTTACATCCGGGGGCCGACGCCGGGCCCGCAGGCTCCGCCCTAGGTTCGGGCCATGACAACTGATCATGACGCTGCGCGGCAGGTCGTCGTACGGCTGGACGATGTGCACAAGGAGTACGGCGACACGAAGGCCCTGGACGGTCTGTCGCTGGAGATCCGGGCCGGGGACGCGGTGGCCGTGATGGGCCCGTCCGGCTGCGGCAAGTCCACGCTGCTCAACATGGTGGCCGGGCTCGACCGGCCGACCTCGGGCACCGTCGAGGTACGGGGTCAGGACCTCGGCGCGCTGAACGAGACCGGGCTGGCGCTCTTCCGGCGCCGGCACATCGGGATGATCTTCCAGTTCTTCAACCTGATCGACGACCTGCCGGTCCTGGACAACGTGGCGCTGGCCGCCCAGCTGACGGGCGCCCCGGCCCGGCAGGCGCGCCGCCGGGCCCTGGAGCTCCTCGACGAGCTCGGTGTGGCCGACCGCCGCAACAACTATCCGGCGACGCTCAGCGGCGGTGAGCGCCAACGGGTCGCCGTGGCACGTGCCCTGATGAACCGTCCGGCGCTGCTGCTGGCGGACGAGCCGACCGGCGCCCTGGACAGCCGCTCGGGCGAGCAGGTGATGGACCTGCTGATCGACCTCAACCAGATCGGCCAGACCCTGCTGATCGTCACGCACGACCCGCAGTTGGCCACCCGGTGCGCGAGCCGTCTGGTCGAGGTCGCCGACGGCCGGGTCGCCCGGCAGAGCGCGCTGGAGGCGACCGCGTGAGCGCCGTGTGGCGGGCCTCTCGCGCGGCGGTGCGCCGCCGCAGGCTCCAGACGTTCGTCATCGGACTCGTCGTGCTCTGCTCGACCACGACCGTGCTGCTCGCGCTGGGGCTGCTCGACGCCGCCTCCAGCCCCTTCGACAGGGCTTACGCCTCCCAGCGCGGCCCGCACACCGTCGCGACCTTCGATACGGCGAAGGCGTCGCCGGAGCAGCTCGCGCGGACCGCCGACCGGCCCGGGGTGGCGGCCGCGGCCGGGCCGTTCGAGCAGGCCGTCCTGGACGTTCCCGCAGGCTGGCTGTGGATGGCCGGCGGCTCCCTCACGGTGGTGGGGCGGGCCGACCCGGCGGGTCCGGTGGACCGGATCGAGCTCCTGGAGGGCCACTGGGCGACCGCGCCCGGAGAGATCGTCGTCGGCTGGTACTCGACCGGCTCGCCCGGACCCCGGCTCCTGGGGACCAGGCTGGAGGTCCCCGGTTCCGCTCCGCTGACCGTCGTCGGGTTCGCGGCCGCCGTGAGCAGGTCGGCGGGCGCCTGGGTCTCGCCCGAGCAGATGACCGCGCTGCGTCCGTCCGCCGCGCAGATGCTCTACCGCTTCACGCACTCCTCGACGGACGCGGAGCTGGCCGCCGCCCTGGCCGGGGCGACCGCCGGACTGCCCGAGGGTGCGGTGACCGGCACGCAGACCCATCTCGCACTGCAGCAGGCCTTCTCGGCACTGGCCGACGCCTACCTCCCCTTCATGACGCTGTTCGGTGTGCTCGGCCTCCTGGTGTCCGCCCTGATCGTCGGGAACGTCGTCAGCGGGGCGGTGGTGTCCGGGTACCGGCACATCGGTGTGCTCAAGGCACTGGGCTTCACCCCGAACCAGGTCGTCACCGTGTACCTGACGATGACGGCCGTGCCCGCGGTCGTCGGCACCGTCCTCGGCACCCTGCTCGGCAACGCGCTGGCCGTGCCCGTCCTTCGGGTCGCCTTCTCCGGCGTCGAGACGGGCCGGGCCGCCGTCGGTGACGTCGGTGCGTGGGTGTCCGTGGTCTGCCTGCTCGGCATGCCCGCCCTCGTCCTGCTCACCGCCCTGGTTCCCGCGCTGCGGGCGCACCGGCTGCCGGCGGCCCGGGCCATCAGCGCGGGCGGCGCCCCGCGGACCGGGCGCGGCCTGCGCGTGCAGCGCCTGCTCGGCGGCACCCGGCTGCCGCGCCCGGTCAGCCTGGGCCTGGGCCAGCCGTTCGCCCGGCCCGGCCGCACCCTGATGACGATGGCGGCCATCGTCCTCGGGGTCACCACGGTGACCCTGGCGACCGGGCTGACCAGCACGATGCTCGCGTTCGGCGAGGCCGGTCGGGGCGGCGGCGGTGCCCGGATCCACGTGGAGGCGGGCGGGCCGCTCAACAACCGGCCCGCTCCCGTGCTCGGTGACGGCCCGACCGAGGAACGGCTGAGGTCCCTGCCCGGTGCGACGGGGGTACGGGCCCGCGGGCTGGCCCTGGTGAGCCTGGCCGGGCAGGTCCGGCCCGTCTTCGCCAACTTCTACCGTGGGGACGACCCCGCGGCCGCGGGCCGGATCGCCCGGGGCCGCCAGGCGCGGGCGGCCGGCGAGATCACGGCCGGGCCCGCCTTCCTGACCCAGAACGGGCTGGAGGTCGGCGACCGGGTCACCCTGGCGCTGAACGGCAGGCAGGTGGCGGCGACCGTCGTGGGTGAGCTCGTGGAGGGCAACGCGCGTGCCCTGGACGCCACCTGGCAGACCTTCCGCGAGCTGTCACCGCAGGCCGGCGCCGCCGAGTACGAGGTGCGCCTCGCGGCGGGGGCCGACGCCGCGGGGTACGTGGAGGCGGCCCGGGCGATCGATCCCGGCCTGCGCGTGTCGGTGCTGGACGACCGGAACGCCGGCACCGTCACCGTCGTCGCCTTCTCGTCGGCGTTCACCGTCCTGCTGAGTGTCGTGGCGGCGCTCGGCGTCTTCAACACGGTCCTCCTGGGCGTCCGGGAGCGCCGCCGGGACCTCGGCATGCTCAAGTCGATCGGGATGACCCCGCGGCAGGTCGTGGCGATGACCATGACCTCGGTGGCGGGCGTGGGCGCGGTCGGCGGGCTGCTCGGCGTCCCGCTCGGGATGATCGCGCACCGGCTGGTCGTGGACCACGTCGCGGTGGTCGCCTTCCCGGAGTCGATGAAGGACGTCTGGGACGCCCCGCTGCTTGCCGGACTGCTGCTGGCGGGGGTCGCGATCGCCGTCCTCGGCGCGCTGGTCCCGGCCCGGTCGGCGGCCCGGATGACGATCGCGTCCGCCCTGCACACCGAATAGGGCCGCGCTCCGGGCGGGGTCGCCCGAACTCCCGGTGAACTCCCGCCGACGCCCCGCCCCGGCCCGTCCCGGGTGAATTCGTCACCTCCCCGGGCCGGGGGTCGTTAGGGCCTGGGGGTTGACTCGGGGGCGAAGGGATGACGGAATGCGGCAGTTTCCTCTGGAGATGCACCACATGGCACCCGGCCGGGTGGTCGAGTGGCGGCTCAGGTCCGCGGCGGCGGAGGCCGCCGACACGGGTGACCCGGTGGGCAGGAAGGCGTCCTTCAACCAGGACAAGCACTTCACCGTCGCCGAGGAGAGCAGGGCCGCAGACGACCCGGTCGCGTCCTGGGTCGCGGTGACCTTCGAAGTGACCGGGCGGCTCGACGAGCAGGCCCTGGCGCAGTCCCTGCTCTCCTTCGTGCAGCGGCACGAGGTCCTGCGCTGTGCGTTCCGCCGCCTGGCGGGCGAGGTGGCCTGCGAGCCGTTCGACCCCGCCGGACTGGCCCTCGAACCCCGGCAGGTGGGCGCGTTCGAGACCTCCGATCTGCTGCGCGAGTTCCTCGTCGAGCGGTTCAAGCGGAGCATCGACACCCTCTCCTGGCCGCTGTTCGTCATGGGTGCGGTGGTGCGCGAGGACTCCGCGACGGTCTACCTCGCCTTCGACCACATCGTCTGCGACGGCATGTCGATGCCGATCGTGGCCCGCGAGGTGTCCACCGGCTACGAGGCCCTGTGCCGCGGCGAGAGCCCCGAACTGCCGCCCGCCCCCAGCTACCTCGACTTCGCCGAGGAGCAGCGCCGCCGCTACCTGTCCTTCGACACCAGCGACGAACGCCTTGACTACTGGAAGGCGTTCATGGGGAAGGCCGGCGAGTTCTTCCCGCGCTTCCCCCTCGACCTCGGTGTCGAGCCGGGCCGGATGTACCCGATCGTCAACGAGGCCTCCACCCTCCTGGACGCCGCCGAGGCCGAGGTGTTCGAGAAGACCTGTCTGGCGGCCGACGGCAAGCCGTTCATGGGGATGCTCGCGTCGGTCGCGGTCTGCCTGCGCGAGGCGGGCGGTCCGGGCGTCTACCGCGGCTTCATGCCGGTCAGTGAGCGCGGCCGGGACACCTGGGCGCATTCGGTGGGCTGGTTCGTCAACACCCTGCCCATCGAGTTCGACGCCTCGCCCGGCCGGGACTTCGCCCAGGTCATGGCCTCCGTCCGGGCCGGCTTCGGCGAGATGATGAGCCATCTCGACGTGCCGTTCGTCCGGGCCTGGCAGCTGCTGGCGCCCGAGGAGTTCGCCGCCCGCTCCTGGCCGTACCCGGTGAACTTCTTCTCGTACATCGACATGCGCAAGTGCCCGGGGGCCGAGCGCCACGACGAGTGGCGTCCCACCACCCACGTGTGGTCGGCGAGGGCCAACGGGGCCTGTTCGTGGTTCCAGCGGGACCGGGACGGGATGCACATGAACTCGATCTACGTCGACACCCCGGCGGCCCGCCGGACCATGGGCGACTTCCAGGCGGCGCTGCGCCTGACCGTCCAGGAGATCGCCCGGTCCGGCGGGTTCCGCCGCCCGATCGCGCTGACCACTCCGCGGCGGCCGCTGCACACCCCGCTGGACGCGGCCGCGTTCGCCCGCCGCGGCTGAACCGCGGCCCGGGCGTCACTGCGGCCGGGCCGCCGCCCGCGGCCCGGCCGACGAGGTGCTCCGCAGCACGGAGATCCCGACGGCGAAGGCCCAGTAGCCGCGCCGCTCAGAGGCGGGCCGCGCGGTCCAGCAGCAGGGTGCGTTCCCGCGCGTTGCGCGTGAGGGAGGCGGCCCGCTCGAACTCCGCGCGGGCCTCCCCGGTCCGGCCCAGCCGCTCCAGCAGGTCTCCCCGTACGCTCGGCAGCAAGTGGTAGGCGCGCAGGGCCGGTTCCCGGGCCAGGGCGTCGACCAGGGCAGGGCCGCCTCCGGCCCCTCGGCCATCGAGACGGCCACCGCCCGGTTGAGTTCCACGACCGGGGACGGGACGAGCTGGACGAGCCGCCCGTACAGGGTGGCGATCCTCGGCCAGTCCGTGTCCTCGTAGCGGACCGCCGCCGCGTGGCAGCCGGCGATCGCGGCCTGGACGGAGTACGGGCCGTTCCCCGCCCGGCCCAGGGCCCGGGCGCCCCGGTGGATGAGCATGCGGTTCCACCGGGCCCGGTTCTGGTCGGCGAGCAGCACCGGTTCCCCGTCGGGCCCGGTGCGGGTGGCGATGCGGGAGGCCTGGAACTCCAGCAGGGCGGCCAGTCCGTGCGCCTCGGGCTCCTCGGGCATCAGGGCGGCCAGTACGCGGGCCAGGCGCAGGGCGTCCTCGCACAGGGCGGGGCGGACGAGGTCGTCCCCGGCGGTGGCCGCGTACCCCTCGTTGAAGACGAGGTAGATGACCTCCAGCACCGAGGAGAGCCGGGCTTCGCGATCGGCGCCGTACGGGACCTCGAAGGGCACTCCCGCCTTGGCCAGGGCCCGCTTCGCGCGGACGATGCGCTGGGCGACGGTGGCCTCGGAGGTGAGGAACGCGCGGGCGATCTCCTGGGTGGTCAGCCCTCCCATCAGGCGCAGGGTGAGCGCGATCCGGGCCTCGGTGGCGAGGACGGGGTGGCAGGAGGTGAAGATCAGGCGGAGCAGGTCGTCGTCGATGTCCTCGGGGTCGGCCGGTTCGGCGGGCGGTGGCACGTCCTCCAGACTCCGGCCGACCTCCGCGAGCTTGCGCGCGTAGGTCTCCTTGCGGCGGACGAGGTCGATCGCGCGGTGTTTGGCGGTGGTCATGAGCCAGGCGCCCGGGCGGTCCGGGACACCCGACCGCGGCCACTGCTCCAGCGCCGCGACGAGGGCGTCCTGGGCGATCTCCTCGGCGATGCCGACGTCCCGCACGACCCGGGCGACACCGGCGATGATCCTCGCGGACTCGATCCTGAACACCGCTTCGACCGCCTGGGCCGCGCTCACTGCCGTCACGGCCACCCATCAGAGCAGCCGTGACGGGGCAGGGCAAACGCGGCGCGGGCGCGCCGGGATCACATCTCCTGGATCTCCCGGACCTCGGCGCTCACCTTCCATTCCACCGGGTGGATCTCGAGGAACCGCCGGGTCCACTCGATGGCCTCGGCCTTGTCCTTGCACTGGGTGAGGGAGTAGCCGCCGACGACCTCCTTGGTCTCGGTGAAGGGGCCGTCGGTGTAGCTGATCTTCCCTCCGGACCAGCTGAGGCGGGTCCCCGCGGAGGTCGGGAGCAGGCCGGCGGTGTCGAGCATGACCCCGGCCTTGGTGATCTCCTCCAGCAGCGCGCCCATGCGCTGCTCGAACTCGGGCGGGAACTCGTCGCTGGGCAGGTCCTGCTCGTCGATGCGGATCATCGTCAGGAAGCGCGGCATGGTGACTCCTCGGTCGGGAGGGCGGGGACTCTCCCCGCCTCTCACCCCTGCGTCGAACGGGAGACGCCCGCATCGACAGCCTCCGGGAAATTCTTCGAAGATTTTTCCGGGGCGGCCACCCCGGTCCCCCGTCCGGCCGACGCCCCGGAACACCGGGCGGTCGGACGGGATGTCGCGGCCGGATCGCGCAGAGCCCGCCCACGCACGGCTACTCGCGAGTAGGATCGCGGCCCCGGACACCTTCGAGAGGATCCCCCGATGCCCCGCGTCTCCTCCCCCCACCTGCTGGCCGGCCTCCTGGCCACGATGGCGGTCGCCCACGCGGCCGTGCCCGGAAAGTTCGACGCGATCATCCCCCGTTCGCTGCCGGGCAGCCCCCGCGCGTGGACGTACGGGAGCGGGGTGGCCGAACTCGCCCTCGCGGCCGGGGTCGCCCATCCGCGCACCCGCCGGGTGGCCGCGCTCGCCACGGCGGCGTTCTTCGTCGGCGTGTTCCCGGCGAACGTGAAGATGGCCGCCGACGCGCGCCACGCCTCCCCCGCCGTCCGGGCCGTGACGCTGGGCCGGCTGCCACTGCAGGCGCCCCTGGTCCTCTGGGCCCGCAAGGTGAGCCGGGACGCCTGAGGCCGGACCCCCGGGCCGGGGCCCTGCCGCCGGCCGGGTCCCTGCCGTCAGCGGCTGTCTCCCGTCCAGTCCCAGTGGCCCGGGTCGCCCTCGCGGCGGCGGTAGTGGGCACGTCCGCCCGCTCCGTAGCGCCCTATCTCCGTGGGGAGCCCGGCCTCTTCGGCGAGCTGCGGCGCACTCCAGCCGGTGACGTCCAGGAGGAGCCCGTCGAGCGGCCCGCCGACCAGCTCGCCGTAGGTGTGTCCGGATCGCGGTCCGGGGTCGGGGTCCTCGTGGTCGGCGCCGTAGACCCGGCGCCGGAGCATCCTGTCGTCCATACCGCTCAGCTTCACAGCCGCCACTGACAACGGCCCGGGCGGCCGCGGTCCGGCGCGGCGGCGATGATGGGGGCCGCCCTCCCGATCCGGGGAGGCGCACGAGCGAGGAGCGACACGCATGGCACGTCGGGTGCACCAGCCACTGGAGGACGAGGAGTTCGACTTCATCCTCTCGATGACGACCGGGCCCGTTCTCGCGTACTTCTGCGGCTCCTGGCCCAAGGCCGTCGAGGCGTGCCGCGCGATGGACGCCGTGGTCGGGGAGCTGACCGAGGAGTACGGGACGCGCTTCACCGCCGTCCGCACCGACATGACCCGCTGCCCCGGGCCGACCAGGCGCTACGGGGTGACGGGCGCGCCGACCGCCGTGCTCATCGAGGACGGCGAGGCGGTCGCGAGCCAGGCGGGGCCGATGACGCGCGAGGAGTTCCGGGCGTTCCTGGACGCCCACCTCTGAGAATTTCCCGGCTTCCCGGGTTCCCGGGTTCCCGGGTTCCCGGGTCAGAGCAGGGCGACGGCGCGGCGTTCCAGGGCGAGGGAGCCGTCGACCAGTCCGGCGAACTCGTCGAAGAGGGCGCGCCGCCCCGGGGCGGCGGTGTCCGGGCTGGCCGCGCGCGCCAGTTCCGCGAGCCGGGACCAGTTGACGGCCGATTCGCGGAACAGAGCGGCCGCCTCCGGCCGTCCGGCGAGGTCGCGGAGAGCTTCTCCATCCCGGAGAAGCCGAAGTTGACGTCGAACCTGTTGCCCAGCACCGGGCCGGCGAGACGGGCCGCGGTGGCGGCCACGGCCCCGTCCACATCCGGTGCGCCGGCGGCGGGGCCGGTGGGTACGAGCATCCGGTGGCGACCCTTGCGGTGGCCGGTCCAGGCCTCGCCGAACTCCTGCTCTGCGATCCGGTACGCGGCCGGGGCTCCGTCCTCGACGTACAGGCTGTCGCCTTCGTACCCGGCGAGGACCACGGTGTACGGATCGGCTCCGGCCATCTCGTCCGGGGTGCCGCCGTGCCAGGGGAGCCGGGACCGGTCGACGGTGCAGAACACCGGCCGGCCGGCGTCGAGTGCCGCGCGCACGCGGTCCCAGCGGGGCCGCGCACTCCGGGTGACCTCGTAGGGGACGCGGAGCCGGTCGAGCGCGGCTTCCACCCAGGGGTCGGGGTGGGCCTGCGCGACGATCGTCAGCAGGGGCGGGTGTCCGGCGTACTCGAAGACGAAGTACATGAAGCCGATCCCGCCCGCGAGGCCCGCGACCAGTTCCTCCTCGTGCACGCTGCCGAGCGCGTGCCGGACGAGTGAGCTCTCCCGGTGCCGTCCGGTGCCGAAGTCCTCGTAGAGGAGTCCGCCGGGCTTCGGCCGGGGTGCCTGCTCGGTCATCGGACCAGCGTAGCGACGAGGTCCGACAGCCGGACTTCCTGTACAGTTGTCCAGGAAATACCGGCCGGTAGGCCGGCCCGTACCGACATCGACCCCGAGAAGTGGAGGCGGCCATGCACGCGGTCGCATCGGTCCTGATCGGCCTCGTGGCCGCACTGCACGCGTACTTCATGGTCCTGGAGATGTTCCTGTGGCAGCGGCCCCCGGGCCGCGCACTGTCCGGCTTCGACGCGGACACCGCCCGCCTCACGGCACCGCTCGCCGCCAACCAGGGCCTGTACAACGGCTTCCTCGCCGCCGGACTGGTCTGGTCGCTCGTGATCGACTCGCTCGCCACCCAGATCTTCTTCCTCGTCTGCGTGATCGTCGCCGGGATCTACGGGGCCGCGACCGCCAACCGCCGGATCCTCGTGGCCCAGGCCCTGCCCGGCGCCCTCGCCCTCGGCGCGGCGCTGCTGGCCTCGTGAGTCCCGAGGACCCGCGTACGGCCCGGACGAAGGGGCGGCTGCGGACAAGCCTGCTGGCCGAGTGCGCGGACCGGCCGCTCGCCGAGGTGAGCGTCTCGGCGGTGGTCCGCCGGGCCGGCGTCGGCCGCGCCACCTTCTACCTGCACTACGAGGACCTCACCGCGCTCGCCGTGGACGCGTGCGCGGACGTGGTGCACGCGGCGGTCGACGCCCTGCACGCCTGGCAGACCGGCCCGTCGCCGCTGCCCCCGGCCCGGCCGCCCGCCGCGCTGGCCGGATTCCTGGCGGAGGCCGCCGACCGGGCGCCGCTCTACCGGACCCTGCTCCTCCCGGGCGGCGGCGGCCCGCTCGGCAGACGGCTGCACCGGGAGCTGCGCGCCCGGGCCCGGGCGGAACGGGCGGCGGTGGGCGCCCCCCACCCCGAG
Source organism: Streptomyces sp. NC-S4 (assembly GCF_054353315.1). Lineage (NCBI taxonomy): Bacteria > Bacillati > Actinomycetota > Actinomycetes > Kitasatosporales > Streptomycetaceae > Streptomyces > Streptomyces sp. NC-S4. Next base: position 1,034,828 of record NZ_CM135937.1, read on the forward strand.
CTGGTCGCGTCGGCGGTCGCGGCCGCGTTCACCGGCGTCCTCGCGGACTGGCTGCACGAGGACATCCGGGCGGATCCCGAGACCCTGGCGGACCACCTGTGGCGGCTGCTCCTGGCCCTCCACCGCGCGATCGGGCCCGACGGCGGGCCGGAGGCGGCCCGGACCCGGTAGCGGGGCGGCCCGCAGCGCGCGAAGCCCCGCCGGGCCGGCCGGCGGGGCTTCGCTTCACGGGCGCGGCCCGGGAAGTGGACTAGCTGAGGGGAACCACCTGTTCGGCCTGCGGTCCCTTGGGGCCCTGGGTGACGGAGTACTCGACGCGCGCGTTCTCCTCCAGCGACTTGAACCCGGTGGTCGCGATCGCGGAGAAGTGCACGAACACATCGGGGCCGCCGTCGTCCTGCTGGATGAAGCCGAACCCCTTCTCCGAGTTGAACCACTTCACGATGCCTGTTGCCATCTGGCTGATCCTTCACAACGTTCCACTGCGGGCCGCACGCGCGGCCGTCTCGATCCTGCCCAAGGGTCCCGCGGAGCACACGCTGAACGCGGCCAACCGGGGCGTGCCGCACATTCGAACTTCCGGTCGCCTTGTCCGTGGAAAGAGTGAACGGCTCTGCAGAACGGCTCTGCCCGAAACCGTTCAGGCGCCGCTGTCCGCGGCGGGCAGCGCCTCGGCGGACCGCTGCCGAGGAGCCGCCACGAGGGCCCGCCGAGGCCCGCTGACGCGGCAGCCGAGGCAGTCGGCATGCCCCGTACGGGCGCCGGTGTCCCGGGTGCGCCAGTCCCAGTCGGCCTCCGGCCGGGGCCCGCTCGGCTTGCCCCACCCGGCGAGGTGCAGCAGCCAGGTGACGATCCCGGCCGCGGCGACGACGCCGAGGCCGATCCAGATCCCGGGAATCCAGGCCGCGCACACGGCGCCGCCCGCTCCCGCGAAGCCCAGCAGGGCCAGGGTGGTCCCGGTCCAGCCGGCCACCGTGTGGCCGAGGTCTACGTGGCCGTGCGCGCTCATGGTTCTCCCTGGTCGGACCGACAGCAGTACGCTCGGAAGCGGGAAGCTTATTTCGCGAGGTAAGCATCTCACTTGCTAAGTAACTTAGAGACTAAGGAGTATTTGGGTGCAGGGCAAGACCCGCCCCCCGGCCACGGCCGGCGAGGCGATTGCGCGCATGGACCAGTACGTCGCCCTGGGCATCGTCGGCCAGCAGGAGGTGGCGCAGCTCCTCGGGCTCAACGTCACCGATCTGACCTGCCTGGGGCACATCCTGGGTGCCGGGGACGCCCCGCTCGCCGCCGGCGACCTCGCCGGACTGCTGGACCTCACCACCGGAGCCGTCACCGGGGTGCTCAACCGCCTCGAACGCGCCGGATACGCGCGGCGCGTCCCCGACCCGGCCGACCGGCGCCGGGTCCGGGTGGTGGCCGACCCCGCGGCCGCCGCGCGGGTCATCGCCGTGTACCAGCCGATGTACGACCGGCTGGCCACCCTCTTCGCCGACTACACCCCCGACGAGATCGCCGTGATCGCCGACTGGTTCGGCCGCGCGGCGGTCGAGATCCGCGCGCACTGCGCGCAGGTGCGGTCCGGGGAACTGACCGCCGGGGAGGCATAGGCCCCGCTGGTACCATGGGCGGTTGACCATCTACTTCTTTCTCCCCCGCTTTCTCTCTGCTTCGAAAGGTCCTGCATGAGGAACCCGTCAGCTCATGGGCGCTTCGGTGTGAAGGGCGGTGCCAAGGCCGGTGCCCGTACCCCCGCCAAGGCCCCCCGGACCCTCGGCCCGCAGGGTGAGTTCACGATGCACGCGCCGAAGGAGCCGGCGCTGGCGCCGGTGGCGTCCTTCGCCGAGCTCGACCTCCCCCTTGAGCTGGTGGAGACCATGGCCTCGCTGGCCGTGACGGAGCCGTTCCCGATCCAGGCCGCGACGCTCCCGAACGCGCTGGCCGGCCGGGACGTACTCGGCCGCGGCCGGACCGGCTCGGGCAAGACCCTCGCCTTCGGCCTGGCACTGCTGGCGCGCACGGCGGGGCAGCGGGCCGAACCGAAGCGCCCGCTGGCGCTGGTCCTCGTACCGACGCGTGAACTGGCGCAGCAGGTGACCGAGGCACTGGAGCCGTACGCCGCGGCCCTGAAGCTGCGCATGGCCACCGTGGTCGGCGGACTGTCCATCGGCCGCCAGGTGAGTTCCCTGCGCGCCGGCGCCGAGGTGGTCGTGGCCACCCCCGGGCGGCTCAGCGACCTGGTGGGGCGGCGGGACGTACATCTGGAGCGCGTGAGGATCACCGTGCTCGACGAGGCGGACCAGATGTGCGACATGGGCTTCATGCCGCAGGTCACCGAGATCCTGGACCAGGTGCACCACGCGGGACAGCGGATGCTGTTCTCGGCGACCCTGGACCGCAATGTCGACCAGCTCGTCCGGACGTACCTGAAGGACCCGGTCTCGCACTCCGTCGACCCGCAGGCGGGCGCGGTGTCCACGATGGACCACCACGTGCTGCACATCCACGCGGCCGACAAGGTCTCGGCGGCGACCGAGATCGCGGCCCGGGACAACCGGGTGCTGATGTTCCTCGACACCAAGCACGGGGTCGACCAGTTCGTGAAGCACCTGAGGGCCATGGGCGTGCGGGCGGAGGGCCTGCACAGCGGCAAGTCGCAGCCGCAGCGCACCCGGACCCTGGCGCAGTTCAAGAGCGGCGCCGTCACCGTCCTGGTCGCGACGAACGTCGCGGCGCGCGGCATCCACATCGACGACCTCGACCTCGTGGTCAACGTCGACCCGCCCGCCGACCACAAGGACTACCTGCACCGGGGCGGCCGCACCGCGCGGGCCGGCGAGTCCGGCCGGGTCGTCACCCTCGTCACCCCGAACCAGCGCCGGGACATGGTCCGCCTGCTCTCCGACGCACGGATCCGGCCGACGATCACGCAGGTGCGCTCCGGTGAGGCGGCACTGACCCGCATCACCGGCGCCAAGGCCCCCTCCGGGGTCCCGCTGGCGGGCTCCGCGCCGACCGACGCCAAGGGCAGGCCCTCGGGCTCGGAGCTGGCGTTCCGCGGCATGGGCACCCGCCCGGGCCGGGGCAAGGAGTCCCGTAAGACGATCGAGGCCCGCCAGCAGGCCGAGGCCCGCCGCGCGGCCCGGGTACGCCGGGGCGTCTGACACGCGTGGGGCCGGCGTCGCATCCCCGGACCGGATCCGGTCCGGGGATGCGACGCCGGCCCTTTCGCTGTCGGGCTCCGCGCTGTCGGGCCTGGGCTACCGGGCCCTGCGGCGGCGATTGCGCGCCACGATCGCGCGGGTGACCACGGGGGGAAGCAGGTCCTTGGCCAGCTTGCGCCAGCGGACGGGGGGCTTGCGCACGGCGGCGGGGGCGGGGACCGGCGCCGGTTCCACGCGCGGCGCGGGCGCGGGGTGCAGCGGCTGCGGGGCCTTGGGCGCGACCACGCCCTGGTCCCCGATGCGTATCAGGGGGCGGCCGTCGATCATCTCCACGCCGTGCCAGAGGTCGCTGCGCTCCTTCAGCCAGGTGAGCATCGCCGCCTGGTGGGGTTCCGGGTCGCCCCAGGTCGCGTAGAGCTTCAGGCCCGAGATGCAGATGGGGTGCAGGTCACCCGTGACCACCGAGCTCCACACGGCGGCCGCGACGCCGGGGGTGTGCTCGGAGCGGTAGTCGTCGAAGACCACCACGGCTTCCGGGGCCGCGACGAGCCGCGAGGACGCGATGTCCGTGGCGACGTGCTCGTAGAGGTGCGAGGCGTCGATGTGCACGAACCGGCAGCTCGCCGGCTTGACCTCCTCGGCGACGACCGAGGTGGGGGCCTGGATCACGGTCGGCAGCGCCTCGTGGAAGGCCAGGTAGTTCGTCTCGAAGCCGCGCCGCGTGAGCGTGGGGTAGGACTCCCGGTTCTCGGCGATGTTGAAGTCGTCCGTCGCGGGCATGTCGAAGAGGTCGCAGACGGTGAATTCCTCACCGGGCTGGAGGTACCGGCCGAGATACACCGCGCTCTTCCCCATGAAGGCACCGAGCTCCAGCAGGTCGCCCGGCTGCCCCCCGCTGCTGTTCTGGCGCGTCAGGAACCAGTCGAAGAGCACCTGGTCGAGCTCCGAGAACCAGCCTTTTACCTCGTCGTACGTGGTGGGGACGAGCGGAGCAGGCTCACCGTCGGTGGTCGTGACGGAAGCTTGTGAAACGTGCGACACGGAGAGTCATCCTCCAGCGAAGTGGCATCGGTCTTCACGCTGATACCCGGCCGGGTAACGGCACCCTAAGCCCTGGACGGACGTGTGACGAGATGTAATCGGGATTGGCCTGTTATTTTCGGCGCCCGTTTCGTGCGGTGTACTCGGCCCTCGGTCCGGCGGCGCGGCCGCCCGCTGCCGGACGCCGCGGCGAGCCGCGCGGCGGACCGGGGCTCGTGGCGCCGGCGCCCGGACGCCGGCGCGACGGCGTGTCCATGCCGGAAGCGGATCCCGACACTCGTCGGGCAGCAGCTCCGGCGGTTCGTCCGGTGGCCGAAAACCGGAGCGCCGGGAGAGCGGGCCGCTGCGGTGCGGCGGCCGGACGGCCGGGTGTCCAGAGTGTCGAATCCGGCGCCGTGCGAGTGCAGTTCGAGCGCTTCGAGGTGCGCCGAGCCGCTCGCGGATCCACCGCACGGCCTCCTCCGGGGGCCGTACCGGAACCGGAGGCCGCCCCCTCCGGTTCAACGTCCGGCGCTGCTCCGCCAGTCGGCGCGCAGCGGCGGGCCTGGCCGGCCGCACGATGGAGCCCGTGGCCCGGGCGAGTTCCCGGTACCGGTCGCCGCCGTGCGTCGATCGCGGCGAGACGTCTACCGGAACACACCGGCGGCTGCGAAGATCATTTGGCGTGATCGCGACGGGCCGTCACCTGAGCAGCTTCCCGTCGGACTCGTCGTCCTCGTCGTCCTCGTCGGCCGCCCGGTAGTGGTACGCGTCCGCCCACGAGTCGTCGTCCCACCAGTCGTCGTCCGGGCAGTCGTCCGGGGCGTCCTCCTCCATGACACCGCGCCACAACCGGTCGTCCTCGGCGCTCCGGCGGATGCACAGCCGCCGCGGCTCGTCCAGCGAGGCGAGAGCCGGATGGAGCTCCGCGCGGACCCGGTCCCCCAGCGGGTCCTCGCACGCCGTGCGCGCGCGGACCGCCCTGCCCGCGCCCCCGGCGGACGCGAGCGCCGCGAGGCACCCGGCGGCCACCACGGCGGCGGCCCAGCCCCGGACCCCGTGCGGGCGGACCATCAGCAGCAACACGCCCACCACGCACCAGAAACCCGCCAGCAGGAGGATGCCCGTACAGCCGCAGCAGCCGAGCAGGCAGCCGGGCTCCTTCGGATCCCGCGGGATCCGGGGGATCGGGGGCAACAGGGCGTTCCGTTCCCTCCGGTACGCGTCGCGCCGGATCTGGTACTCGGTGTCGTACCGGTCGATCCAGCCGATCGACACCGGCTCGGGATCGTACCGGCGTACGGCTTCCAGCAAGGCGGCAGGCAGCGGGTGGGCCGGCGGCGTCCGGCCGCGCCCGCGGCCCTCCTCGGTCAGCCGGGCCGCCCCGGTCCCGTCGATCTCGAGGTACCCGGCGAGCAGCAGTTCGGCGGCCGCCGCCTCGACCTCCTCGGACTTCAACGCGGCTGCGTGGTAAGGCTCCAGGTCCAGCGCGGCGACCAGCGCGAGGATCCCCCGCCGCGTCCGGGCCCGGTGCCACCACCGCAGCCCGATGACCGCGTACACGGCGGCGGCCACGGTGAACGCGGATACGGCGAGGACGGGGTGGAGCACGCCCCGAGGCTACGTGCACCGCCCCCGGGGCGGACACGCGTTTTTCCGGCACACCGCGCGCACCGCCGGGCACGGCGGGCACCGTGACCGGGTCAGACCGGCTCGTCGACCAACCCGAAGCCTTCGGGGAACTCCCGCAGGAAGGCGCGGCGTGCGGGATCGCCCTCTTCCTCGGCCATCCGCCCGAGCAGGTCGGTGAACTCGCCGCGCTGGTCGTCCGGGAGCCGGCTCAGCAGATGGCCCACCCACTCCAGCATCCTGACGGCGTCGTCCTGATCCACCTGGTCGTCCTCGCAGCCCTCGATGAACCGGAGGACATCGGCCAGGGCTTCCGCGAGAGCACGGGTCAGCGACGGGTACACGGACATGGATACGGCCTCCCAACAGGCGAACTGCACAGTGCGGCCATCTGAGCACACCCCACCGACAACACCCCCGACGCCGGTCGGCCCGGATGCGGGTGCTCGACCGGGGTCCGGTCGGCGCCCCGCCGGGTCAGACCGCGGTGCCGCGGCGAAGGCGCTCGGCGGCCGCGTTGCGGACGCGGCGGGTGCGGGCGTCGGTGGCCAGCAGGGTCAGGGCCTCGTACGAGGTCAGCAGGCGCACGGCGGTGCGCTGGCACCAGTCGGAGGCGGCCGCGAGCTCCTCGGCGGACCAGGGCTCGCCGCGGGTGACGGCCTCAATGAGGTTCCACTCCCGCAGCCGTCGCTCGGGGAAGGCCCGGCCGGCGAGGGCGCCGGCGATGGCCCGGGACCAGGCGGGGAACTCCTCGGCGGCGAGCAGCTGTACGGCACGCCGGTCGAGGTGGGTGACCACCGCGCTCTCGGCCATCACCCGGTCGGGATCGCGCAGCACCTCGGCGACGACCTCCGCCTCGGCCTGCGCGCCCGGGCCCGGCGCCGCGGCCAGGGACTCCAGGTGGCGGACGTAGCGCCAGTGCTCGCGGGGCGCGTCGGTGTCGGGGCCGGGCCCGCTCACCGGGTCCCGCGCCGGTATGCCCGAGGCGGGTCGCTGCTGGTCGTTTCCACTCCGCATGGCCCCCATTCCACACGATCTCCACGTGCGGTCGGCGGTCAGGGTGCGGTCAGGTCCTGTTCAGCGGTGCGGAGCCAGCATCAGGGCCTCCGCGCCGACGGGTCGGTAGCCCGCCGCCTGGAAGGCCCGGATGCTGCGCGCGTTCCCGGTGGCCTGCTGGGACCAGACCGGCTGCCCGCCGGGGACGAGGTGGCGGGCGGCGCGGGCCAGTTCCCGGCCGAGTCCGCGGTGGCGCACGCCCTCGTCGACCTCGATCGCCGCCTCCCAGCGGCCCGCGACGCCGCGGCCGAGGACGAGCACTCCCCCGGCCGCCGACCAGACCCGTACGTCGTGCCGGCGGCGCAGGGCCCGGCGGACGCGGGGGTGGTCGGGGTCGGTCGTCTCCACGAGGTCCAGTGCCGGTGCGCCGGGCAGCGGGCCGGCGACGGTGAGCAGGTCGATCGTGTCGGTGCCGCGTCCCGTGCGGTCGAGGAGCGCGGCCAGGAAGCGGGGGTTCATGGTGGCCGCAAGAGCGTCGCAGTCGAGGGCGGCGAGCGTGGCGTGCACCCAGTCCGGGTCCTCGTCGGTGAAGACCACGGAGTGTGCGGTGAAGGCGATGACGCCCGCGTCGCGCCGGTGTTCCTGCGGGACCACGGTCGTGCGGCCGTCGGGCGGCGGGAACCGCCCCTCGGCCGCCGCGTCCAGGATCTCCGTCAGCGTAAGTCCCACGGCCGTCAGACCTGCTCGAAGTGGAAGGACTTGATGAAGCAGTCGCGGGGCTGGCCGATCGCGAAGAAGATGCAGTCCACCAGCGACTGCGAGGTGAGCGGGTCCTCGGCCGTGCGCGGCGCGCCCTCCCAGGACTCCGACAGCGGGTCGTGGTTGTCGAAGTCCGGCGGGTAGAGGGAGATGACGCGGACGCCCTGGTCGCGCAGCCTGCGGGAGAGGATCTCGGTGAAGCCCGCCTGGGCGCTCTTGGCGGCGTAGAAGGCCGCGTGGGCGTCGGAGCGGTGGTGGCCGGCGTCCCCGCAGCCGGAGACCATGGTGACGATGTCCGGCTTGGCCGACTCCAGGAGCAGCGGGAGGAAGGCCTTGGTGGCCAGGACGGTGCCGGTGGCGCCGGAGGCGAGGGTGTCGGTCACGTCCTCGTCGGAGGCGGACAGCAGGTCCGTGCCGTGCTGGTAGCGGGAGCCGTTGTTGACGAGCACGTCGACGTGGTCGGTGCGGGCGGCGACCGCGGCGGCGAACTCCCTTACGGACGCGGGGTCGGTGAGGTCGCAGGCGTAGGCGTGGACGCGGTCCGCCGCGTGGCCCTGGGCGCGGATCTCCTCGCGGACGCGTTCGGCGGCTTCGAGGGTGCGGGCGGAGAGGTGGACCTCGGCGCCCCGGCTCGCGAAACGGAGGGCGAGGGTACGCCCGAAGTCGCGGCCCGCGGCGGTGATGACGACGCGGTGCTGTTCCAGTGCCATGTCTGCTGCCATGTCTGCGCTCCTGATTCGTGGTCTGTACACATGATCTCAGGTGCGGTGAACGGCCGTTCGGGGCGACCGGGGCGCGGAGGGCGCGGGCGCGGACGCGTACGGCTCTCCGCGCCACGCCTCAGCCCTCGCCCGCCTCCTGGTCCGCCTCCGGCAGCGGAGCCCCGGTCTCCAGCAGGGTCTTGAGGCTGGACGCGAGCATCGGCCAGGCCCGTCCGCACATGCCGATCAGCGTGCCGCCGGGTTCGAAGTCCTCGTGCAGGATGGTCAGCCGCGCGAGGGTGTCGCCGACGGGCTCGATCTCGTACGTCACCTTCGTGCGGCGCTCCTTCGCCAGTTCGGCCCGCAGTTCCTCGCCGATCCCGACCGAGGCCGCCCACTGCGGGGTGAAGGTGTGCCAGGTGTAGGAGAGCAGGCGGTCCGGGACGCAGCCGAGGACCACCTGCTCGGGGTCGCTGGTACGGGCCCCCCGCTCGACCCAGTCCATCGGCGAGCCCACCGCCCAGTCGGTCTCGAAGCTCAGGCCCCAGTACCGGCGGGTGAAGGCGGGCTCGGTGAGGGCCTGCCAGACCCTGGCGGGATCGGCCTGGATGTACAGGGTGTAGGTGATCGCGCTGTCGCTCATGGCCCCATGCTGCGGGACCGCGGACCGCGGACGCCGGATTTCCCGATCATGGCGGCCGCCGCGGTCACTCCACGTGCAGGGCGAGCCCGCACACCCCTGGGCCGGGGAGTTCCGTGGGCGGGGTGCGGACGGGGTCGGGGAGGCCGAGGCGGGCGCGGGCGGCGTGGACCGCCGCCAGCTCGTCGTCGCCCGCCCGCCCCCAGTCGTTCAGTTCGCGGACCTGTTCGGGGGTGGCCAGCAGGCGGGCGTACGCCGGGTCCGTGTCCGCAGCCGCCGCGAGGCCGGTGAGGCGGGCCGTGGTGCGCACGTGGGCGCCCTGCTCGCCGTGCCGGTAGCCGAGCGGGGCGGCGTCCTCGGTGGATCCGGCCGTCGGGGGCGGGAGGTGGGCGGCGCCGGTGGCCCGGGAGACCAGCAGCAGGACCCGGCCGTCGGGGGCGAACAGCCAGGCGGACCGGTCCCGTACGGGCAGCCGCTGCGGGACCGGGCCCGGGTGCCAGGCACCGTGCTGCGGGATCCGCCGGGTGCGCAGGACCCCGAGCCGGTCGAGGGCGGTCGGCGCGGTGGGGCGGCCGTCCTCCAGCAGGGCGGTGCCGGAACCGTTGACGCGGGCGCGCAGGGCGGACAGCGCGCGGCGGGCGTCGCCGGGGTCCATCAGGGCGGGCAGGTCGGCCGGTTCGGCGAAGTGGATGCCGGTGATCTCCTGGGCCGGGAGGCGAACGGCCCCGATCCGCTCGGGGGTCCAGGTGCCGCCGTCGTAGACGTGCAGGATCTCGCCGGGGAAGCGCATCTCGGGCGGGAAGCCGGGGGTGTCCGCCGGAATCCAGTCGACGGCGAGGCCTCGCGGGTAGCGGCCGTCGACGCCGAGTTCCTCGCGCAGCTCGCGGGCGGCCGCCGCGGACGGCGCCTCGCCGGCGTCCACGGCCCCGCCGGGGAGCAGCCGGTCGGCGCGGTAGTCGACGCTCTGGACGAGGATCCGGCCGCGGGTGTCGGTGACGAGGACGACGGCCGCGGTCCACACGGCGGCCCGCGAAGCCCCGTACTCCGCCGGGGTCATCCAGGTCCCCGTCCGCTCCCGCTCGTGTTCGTCGATCGCGCCCTGGTCGGTCAGCTGCGGCATCGGACTCCGTTCACCGTGGGTGGACCTGCCGGCCTGTGCAACACCGGGCGCGGCTCCCGGGTTACGGCGCACCGCCCGCCCGCCCCGACACCGCACGCCTTTGCCACTCCTATACCTCCTTATTACTTGGTTATGTACTCCCTGGTACGTTCCGGATGCGGACCGGCAGCGTGAAAGCCGCCGGTCCGACCAGCCTTCACGCCCCGACCGGACCGCACGGACCCAGGAGAGACCCACACATGCGACGCGCCTCCCCCACGGGCACCGGCACTCCCGCGGAACCCGGCAGGAGGTGGAGCCCACCGGCGGTCGCCGGTGCGGCCGCGGGCGCCGCGGTCGTCGGCTTCGGCGGGCTGTACGCCGCCGGGCTGCTCCTGGCCGGCGAGGAGGTCGCCGCGGGAACGAAGGTGCGCGGGGTCTCCCTAGGCCGTCTCTTTCGGATCTTGCCGGGCCCGCGACGCCCGGCACCGCACCCGGCCGCGTTGTCGGGGCGCCCGAGTACGTCCAGTACACGGTGCGCACCTCCGCCTTGCCGGGTACGGCACCGGACGCCGCGGGCTCGGCCGACAAGATCCGAAAGAGACGACCTAGGCGGCATGACCCGGGACGGGGCCCGGCAGACCCTGGACCGCGCGCCCGGCCCGGCCGCCGCGGCCCCGGTGGCACTGCGGGTCGGCGAGCGCGCCGGAAGCGGCCCGGAGTGCGAGCCCCGGACCCCGCTGGAGGGCTTCGACGTGGCCGTCGACCGCGTGTTCGTACAGGGCGGCAAGGAGGTCCGACGGGAGACCATGAAGACCCGTTGCACCCCGCGCGACCACGTGACGTGCGGCGCGTGACCGGCACCCGCGCGGGGGCGGCGGCCCCGGCCGGGGGGTCCGGCGGCCGACTGGCCGCGGTCGACGCCGTCCGCGGACTGGCCGTCCTCGGCATGTTCGCCGTGCACGTCGGTCCCAGCCCGGAGCCGGAGGGCGCCGGTTACCTCCTCGTCGCGGCCGACGGGCGCGCCCCGGCCCTCTTCACCCTGCTCGCCGGCTTCTCCCTGGTCCTCGCCCAGCGCGGGCAGGACCCGGCGCAGCGCCCACGCGGCTGGGCACGCCGCTGGCGGCCCCTGCTGATCCGCTGCGCGCTGCTGGCCGTACTCGGCGTGTGGCTGGCCTCGTTGTGGCCCGGGATCCTGGTCATCCTGGCCTTCTTCGCCGTGTACTTCCTGGCGGCCGAGCCCTTCACCCGGCTGTCCACCCCGGTGCTCACCGCCGTGGCGGCCGTCTCGGTGGTGGCGGGCCCGCTGCTGTCGTTCCTGCTGGGCCCGGTGTTCGGGTACGGGGCGTCGGGGCGCGGGCTGGTCCCGGAGGCCGCCGATCTGGCCGGTTGGTCCGGGCTGGGCGCGGTGCTGCTGGAACTGCTGCTCACCGGGGCGTATCCGCTGGCCACCTACTTCCCGTACGTGCTGGCCGGGATGGCGCTCGCCCGGCTGTGCGACGTGCGGGAGCGGCCGGTGGCCCGGCGGATGGCGGTGTGGGGCACGGTGGCCGCCCTCGCCGGATACGGCTCCGCGTGGCTCGCGAACCACGTGTTCGGTGCCCGGCAGCGGCTGCTGGAGGCGATCGCCGTCCACCATCCGGAGGCCCTGGCCGCGGCCGATCCCGTACGGGAGGTGCTGCAGGGGCAGTACGGCGCCGTGCCCAGCACCTCCTGGGACTGGCTGCTGGTGGCCGATCCCTACAGCCAGACCCCGCTCGAGACCCTGGGCAACGCGGGGGTGGGCTGCGCCCTCATCGGCCTGTGCGCGCTCGCCGCGCGGCACGGGGTGGGCGCGCGCATGCTCCGGCCGCTCACGGTGCTCGGGGCGATGGCGCTGAGCGCGTACGTCGTCCACGCGCTGGTGCTGGCCGGGCCTGCGCACGGCGCGGCGTCCTGGTCCGCCTGGCTGGCCTTCAGCGGCGCGGCCCTGGCGCTGACCTGGGCCTGGCAGCTGATCTGGGCCGAAAGCCCACTGCGCCGCGGCCCGGTGGAGCACGTGCTCCGGCTGGCCGCCTCGGGGCGCGGCCGGACCTGAGCGCGCCGTCACCCGTCCGCGTGATGGGGTTCGGCTCGCGCGGCACCGGTACGGCAGGGTGGGCGGATGCAGCTGCGTCCCGCCCTGCCCCTGACCCTTGCCGCACTCGTGCTGACCACCGGGTGCGTGACGGTTCGTCCCGCCGCTCCGCCGGACGTGCCGCGGCCGGCGGCGCCCGCGCAGGCCCGCACGCAGGAAGGGCAACCGACGCCCCTCGCCCTGCCGTTGGGCCCGCTCCCGACGTCGCCCGAACCCGAACCCGAGCCCGCCGCGCCCGCACCACCCGCACCGCCCGTCCCTCCCGCACGGCCCGTGGTCCCGGAGGCCGCACCGGTACCGGCCGCGGCCGAGCGGCCGCGCCGCCCGCGCCGGGTCGACGCGAAGCCCCCGCGCCCCCGGCGGCCCGCCGAGAGGGTGAAGCCCGCGGCCCCGGCGAAGCCCCGCAGGCGACCGCCGGCCGTGGCCGAGCACCGGCCGGCGCCGCGGCGTCCGTACGACATGGCCTCCTTGTGCGATGCAGCCGAGGGCGTCGTGCATCCGTCCATCGTCGCCCTCTGCCGCTGAAGGCGTGAGCGTCCGCCGAACGGTCGGCGGCCGGACGGGCGGACCTCGGGGATACCCTCGGAGCCGCGGAACGGACGACACGGGGAGCGGGCAGGATGTACGAGGCGGGGCCGTCGGCGGTGGATGCCGTGCGGGCGCTGAAAGAACTGGCGCGGGAACGGCCGGACGAGCTGGAGCTGTTCGAGGGTTTCACGGACGCGGAGCTGGACGGCTGGGCCGTTGCGGTGCCCGAGGAGGTGCGGGGCGTCCTGCGGGAGATCGGCGGCCTGGAGACCCAGGACCACGAGTACCGTTTCGGGCCACGCGGCCGTGAGGTGTTCGCGGACGGCTGCTGGACCCTGGGAGAGACGGACTTCGGCGAGGGCTCGCTGATCGTGGGGGTAGGGGCCGCCGGCTGGGGGCCCGTCGTCGCCGTCAACCCCTGGGGGGCCGACCCCGATGTCACCATCGAGGCACCGGACTTCACCGCATGGCTCGCCGGGTTCGCCGAACGGTTCGCGGACGGGGTCGCGGACCGGCCGCGGGGGACGTTCTCCGTGTCGGCCACCTCCACCGTCGAACTCGCCGAGGAGGGCGGGGAAGGCGCGGAAGGCGCGGAAGGCGAGCGGGCCGGGGGGATCGACCGCGAGCTCGCGGCGCTCGTCGGGCGCGGCGACCCGCTCACCGATCTCGTCGATCTGCGCGGCCTGCCGGGCTATCCGTGCTCCGTGGACTGGGAACCGTACTTCTCCACCTTCCACGAAACGGCCGACACCGGAAGCAGCGAGGTCCAGTTCCGGATCGTGGGCGAGGGCCGGGCACTCCTGCTGCGCAGCGTGGTCAGCGGCGACTTCCTCGGCCGGGCCGTGCGCCGCCACCGCGTGCCGGCCGATGCCGCCCGGCGTGCGGTGGCCGAGCTGCGGGAACTGGCCGACGACTGCCCCGGCTCGGTCGTGCTCGACGCGGGCTGCGCCGACTCCGTGATGGACGGCTGGGCGGTCCCGGTCCCCGAGGAGGTCCGGACCGTGCTCCGGGAGATCGGCGGGGTGGCGATCGCGGGGCTTCCGGAGCTGCGGCTGCTGCCCGGGGCGCCCGAACACGCGGTGGACCCCGAACTGCACCGGATGCTGGGCGGCGACGGCTCGTACTGGCCGCTCGCCCGGATCGGCCACGGGCACGGCCACGCCCTCGCACAGATCCGGATCGACCCGGCGACCGGCCGGTGGGGGTACGTCGTGTCCGTGCCCGGCGACGGCGAGAGCCTGCGGGAGTATCCGGAGCTGGCCCTGCTCGCCGAGTCCCTGCCGGACCTGCTGCTGACCTTCGCACGGCTGGCCCGGCGGGCCGCGGCGGGCCCCGATTTCGCCGCGCGGATGGCCCGCGACACCCGGTGGCTGTTCCCCAACACCGGTGAGCCGTGGCCGCGTCCCGCCCCGGTCGGCGAGTGGGCCGGTTCGGCGGACCCGCTGCTCGCGGCGGCCACCGAGCTGCCGGACGGGACGCACGCCGCCGACCTGCGGGCCGTACCGATCCCGAGCGACCTGTGCTTCTACCGGGCGGCCGGCTGGCCGTACGCGGCCCGGCTGGAGCGGCTGCACTTCGCTGCGGCCGGCCAACTGGCCGCCGCCGTGCCGGTGGCGGTGCCGATGCCGGGCTGACGGGACGGGGTGCGGACGGTGATATCGGGTGGATCCGTCCGTTCGGGTTACCTACAGTGACGAGGCACCCGATGTCGAGCAGGAGCGGACCATGCGCATCCACTATCCCCGTACGCCGCACCTGCCCTGGTCCCCCGGGGTGGCGGCGGACGACGTCCGGGCTGCCGGGCCGGGAGGGCTGGCCGGGCGCGAGGTCGTCGTGACGGAGAAGCTCGACGGGGAGAACACCACCCTGTACGCGGACGGCCTGCACGCGCGCTCGCTCGACTCGGCGCACCACCCCTCGCGGGCATGGGTCAAGGGTCTCCAGGGCCGCATCGGCCCCGGGATCCCCGCCGGGTGGCGGGTGTGCGGGGAGAACCTCTACGCCCGGCACTCGATCCCGTACGAGGACCTGGACAGCTGGTTCTACGGGTTCTCGGTGTGGGACGGGGAGCACTGCCTGGACTGGGACCGGACCGTACGGTTCCTGCGCGGCCTGGGCGTGCCCACCCCGCGCGTCCTGTGGCGCGGCACCTTCGACGAGCGCGCGCTGCGCAGGCTGAAGCTCGACACGGCACGCCAGGAGGGGTACGTCGTGCGGACGGCGGCCGGTTTCGCGCGCGCGGACTTCGGCCGGTGCGTGGCCAAGTGGGTGCGGGTCGGCCACGTACAGACCAGTACGCACTGGATGTTCGCGCAGGTCGTGCCGAACGGGCTCGGGCCGGCCGCTCCGTTGTGGGCGGTGCGCTCGGGAGCCGAGGCCGACGTGCCGGGGCTGACCGCTGCCCTCGGCATGACCGGGACCGGGTCCGAGGCCGCCGGAGCGGCCGACCCGGACGAGGTCACCGAGGTCGCGGCCCGCATCGACGGAGCGGGACGGACCGGGGAGGACCGTCTGGCCGGTGTGCTGGCGGCGGTGCTCCACCGCGAGCCGCGGGCCCGGATCGCCGCGCGGATCGCGGCGGGCCCGGCCGGGATGGGGCTCGCGCGGCGGGTCGCCGACCTGGTGGGGCTGTACCCGTACCTGCAGCGGCCGTTCCCGGACGAGGAGCGGCGGGCCGGGCTGGTCCGGATGGCCGCGGCGGCCGATCTCGGCGTGCTGCACGCGCTCGCCGGGGCGCTGGCGGACGGGCCGGAGGAGCGGGAGTGCGCGGAGTGGTCCGCGCTGTGCGCCGAGGAGGCCGGGCTGCTCGGTCCGGAGCCGCTGGAGGGGCTGCGGGCCGGGCTGCGCGAGGCGCTCTCCGGTCTGGGCACGGAGGCCGCGGACCGCTGCTGGGCCGAGGCCCGGCGGGCGTTCGCGCAGGGCGGGATCTCCGGATCCGCGGTGGAGGAGGCCGTGGCGGCGACGTGGCAGTGGCGCGCGGGAACGTTTCCCCGATTGGTGCAGCTGTGCGGGCCCTCGGGCAGCGGGAAGAGCACCTTCGGCCGCGAACTGCCCGGTGTGGACGCGTACATCAGTCTTGACGATCTGCGCACGGCCCGGGGTTCCCGTGCGGACCAGGGGGCCAACGCCGAGGTGCTGGGCGAGGGCCTGGACCGGCTCGACGCGGCCCTGGCCCGCGGCGGGACGGTGGTGTGGGACGCCACCTCGCTGACCGGCCGGCAGCGCGGCCTGGCGGGTTCGGTCGCGCGGCGCCGCGACGCGCTGGTCACCCATGCCGTGGTGCTGGTGGAGGAGGCGGAGCTGGTGCGGCGCAACGGCGTGCGCCCGCATCCGGTGCCGCCGCAGGTGCTCACCTCGCAGGTGCGCCGGTTCAGCCCGCCGTACGCGGGTCAGGCGCACCGCACGTGGTACGTCGGTGCGACCGGGGCCGTCGAGGACACGGCGGGCGGCCTCGCCGGCACGGGCGAGGGCCAGGGACAGGGGCAGGGACAGGGGCAGGGACAGGGGCAGGGGGCGTACTGATGCGTACCAGCGAGGAGCTCTACCACCGGGTCCGCTGGGACTCCCGGTTCGATCCGGCGCGGTTCGTGCTCGGGCTGCTCCAGCGCGGGGCCGCGCCGAAGCGGGTCCCGCTGCCCTCCTTCGTGCCCGGCGGCGACATCCCCTGGCACCGGGTGCTGTTCGTCGAGGCCGACGGTGAGCTGGTGTGGGACCGCGCCACGGGCGTGGACCGGATCGACGTCACCTCGGCGGGCCGGGTCCGCGATCCACGACTGCTGCGGGCCCCGTTCTTCACCGCCCGGACCCCGCACGCGTGGGACCCGGCGGGCGGCGGCGCCTGGCGGCCCGCCGAGCCGGTGCCCGGGGGCGGGACGGCCGCCGCGCCCTCCTCGGTGCGGATGCTGACCTGGAACACGCTCTGGGACCGGTACGACGCCCCGCGCATCGCCACCGCCCGCCGCAGGCCGCTGCTGCTGGCCGACCTCGCGGCCGCCGATGCCGATGTGATCGCGCTGCAGGAGGTCGAACCCGAGCTGCTCGGCATGCTGCTGGCCGCGCCGTGGGTGCGGGCCTCGTACACCCTCGGCACGGACCCGGGGGGCCGGGACGTCGCCGAGTGCGGGCTGCTGCTGCTCAGCCGGCTGCCGGTACGGGAGGCCGGGACGCACGCCCTCCGCCCGCACAAGGCGGTCACCGCGGTCACGGTGGACACCGCGACCGGCCCGCTGGTCGTCGCGAACACCCACCTGACCAGCGACCACACCGAGAACGGCGATGTCCGGCGGGAGGCCGAACTGGCCCGGCTCGCCGAGGGGCTGGGCGGCATCGAGGCCGGGGTGGCGCTGCTGGGCGACTTCAACGACGGCCGCCACGGCGCCTGGGGGCCCGCGGCCGCGCTCGGGATGCGGGACGCCTGGAGCGACGTTCACGGGCCGGCGGACGACACGCCGACCTTCGATCCGGCGGCCAATCCGCTGGCCGCGGTGGGCTCGCTGTCGGGGCGGGCGGCCCGGCTGGACCGGATCCTGCTGCGGTCCGCGACGGCGCGGGTGACCCGGGCCGCGCTCCGCGGTGACGCACCGGCTCCGGAGGGGCTGTTCATCTCCGACCACTTCGGGGTCGAGGCGACGGTGGAGTTCGGGGAGCGGGGCGGTGCTCCCGTGCGCCTCGACGTACCGGCGACGGCACGGACGGCGGTGGCATGGCTGCCGCCGGCCCTGCCGGAGGCGGTACGGGAGCTGCGCCGCGAGCTCGACCCGCAGGCCGGGCGCTGGCCCGCGCACGTGAACCTGCTCTTCGGCTTCGTACCGGAGTCCTCCTTCGCCGAGGCGGTACCGCTCCTGGCGAAGGTGGCCGCCGCTACCGGGCCGTTCCCGGTCCGGCTGGAGGGTGTGCACAGCTTCGGGCACCGTGAGGACGCCACCATCTGGCTGGATCCGGCGGCGGCGGGTGAGGCGCCGTGGCAGGAACTCCGGCGCGCGCTGGTGGAGCGGTTCCCTGGCTGCCGGGGGCGTACGGGTGACCAGCATGGCTACACACCGCATCTGACACTGGGGCGCAGCCAGGACCCGCCGCAGGCGGTCGCGGCCTTCGCCGCGCGGCTCGGCGGCCCGGTGGCCGCGCGGGTCGGGGAGCTGGCCGTGCTCTCGCGCCGCGGGGACGGGCCGATGCGGGTCCGGGCGACGGTGGCGCTGGGCACGGGCGAGGTGTGCTGGGAGCCGGAGCCGGGCTTCGAGCCGGAGCCGGCGGACCGGCCCGGGCCCGCGGTCCGGGAGGAGGCCGCCGAGTCGGTCACCGCGCGCGTCCGGGCGGCGCTCGGCGGCAGCGCGCAGGTGCACCTGGCCGGGTCGCGCCGCATGGGCTGCGCCCTGCCGGAGTCCGACCTGGACCTGGTGGCGGTGGTACCGGGTCCGGCCGATGTGGCCCTCGTACGGGGCCGGGTGGCGGCGGCGCTGCCCGAGGCGGAGCGGCTGCGCGAGGTGACGGGGGCGCGGGTGCCCGGGCTGCGGTTGCGTGTCGGCGGGCTCCCGGTGGATCTGGTCGTGGTGGCCACCGGCGGGCTGGATCCGGCGCACGCGGTGGCACGGCGGGCGGAGCTCGGCGAGGCGTCCGCGCTCGCACTGAGCGCGGTCAGCGACGCCGATGCCGTACGGGACCGGGTGGGGGCGCAGCGGCAGGCCGCGTTCGCCGGGCTGGCCCGGCGGGTGAAGGCGTGGGCGCGCGCCCGGGGGCTGGATTCGGCGCCGTTCGGGGGGTTGCCCGGGCTGGCCTGGGCGGTGCTCGCGGCGCGCACGGTGGAGGAGGCCGGGGCGCTGCCGCCCGACGCCCTGCTGCGCGAGTTCTTCGGCGGATGGGCCGCCTGGGACTGGCGGGTGCCGGTCTCGCTGTCGGCGGCGGGCCCACAGGCGCCGGAGGGCGGGCCGGGCGCGGTCACCGTGCTCACTCCCTCGGAGCCGGTGCGCAGTTGCACGGCCCAGGTCGGGCCGGGCCTGCGCGACCTGCTGGTCCAGGAGCTGTACGCGGCCTGGGAGCTGCTGGAGTCCGGCCCGGCGGACCGCGTGTGGGCCCCGGGGCCACCGCCGCTGCACCGCCGGCACGCCGCCTGGGCGGTGGTGACCGTACGGACGGCCCCCGGGGCGGAGTTCGAGGAGACCCTGGGCCGGGTGCGCGGGCGGCTGCGGGCCCTGCTGGGCGCGCTGGAGGAGGCGGGCGTGTCCGACGCGCACGCCTGGCCCCGGCCGTTCGAGTCGGGTCCGGCCCTGGCCCGCTACGCGATCGGCCTCGGCGCGGCTCCGCCGGACGCGGCGCGCCTGGCCGCCCTGTCCGGCCCCTGGCGGACCGGCCTGCCGGGTGTCGAGGTCTCCTGGGCGGCCGGCGGCGAGGTGCCCGACCCGGTGTGAGCCGGGAGGGGTCGGGGGCCGTGGGTCACGTGGGGCGGACCTCGATGATGATCTTCCCTGCCGTGTGCCCTCCCTGGCTCAGCTCGAAGGCGGCCGCCAGCTCGCCCAGCGGGAAGGTCGTGGCGACCGGCACCTTCAGCTGTCCGCTGTCGGCGAGCCGGCCCAGTTCGGCCAGGTCGCCGCCGACCGGCCGGACCCACATCCACTCGCCGCCCGCACCGAGCACGCTGGGGTCGGCGATGGAGGCGTGCCGGCCGTCGTCGTGGAGCACCTCCCGGGTGACGGCGCCGACGCCGCCGACGAAGTCCGCGACGACCGTGGGGCCGTCGGGCACGAGGGCCCGGACGCGCGCGGCGAGTCCGTCCCCGTACTCGACGGGTTCGGCGCCGAGCTCGCGCACCCGGTCGTGGTTGCGCGGGGAGGCCGTGCCGATGACCCGGGCGCCCAGTGCCCGGGCGATCTGCACCCCGAAGGAGCCGACTCCGCCCGCCGCGCCGTGGATGAGGACGGTGTCGTCCTTGCCGGTGCCCAGACGGGTGAGCAGCTGGTAGGCGGTGAGCCCGGCGAGCGGGAGTCCGGCTGCCTCGGCCCAGGTGAGGGCGGCCGGCTTGTGCGCGAGGGCGCGTACGGGCACGGTGACGAACTCGGCGAAGGTCCCGCCGTGCACGTAGTCCTTGCGGGCGTACGCGATGACCTCGTCGCCCTCGGCGTATTCGGGGGTGTCGATGCCGACCCGCTCGACGGTGCCGGACACGTCCCAGCCGGGGACCACCGGGAAGACGACGTCCATCAGGGGGTCGAGCCCGCCCGCCATGATCTTCCAGTCGACGGGGTTGACGGAGGCGCACTCGACCCTGACGAGGACCTCACCGGGGCCGACCTTGGGCATCGGCAGCCGGGTCTCGGAGAGCACCTCCGTCCCGCCGTACGTCTCGTACGCCATCGCCCGCATGGTTTCCTGGCTGCTCCGGCCCGACTGGGACATGTACCCGACCTCTCCGTGTGCTGGTGGAACCCGCCCCCGGCCCATCCCACCATGCACGAAGCGCCCGCCCCACGAAGCGGGGCGGGCGCGGCGCGGCGCGGCTCGGCTCGGCGGAGCGCGCGGGGCGGCTCACTCGTACTCGGTGCCGCCCTTGCGGGTCAGGTACGCCGGGCTGACCGCCTTGGCGATGGCACGGCCGCCCGTGACCGGGCTGTACCGTTCCGCCGACGGCCGGATGACGACGCCCTCCCGCAGGTGCGCGGCCTTGCCGGAGACGGTCTCGCGGCCGGTCGCCAGCTCCAGCACCGTGTCGAGGTCGTACGGACCCTCGTACAGCCGTGGCACCAGCGGAAGCTCACCGTCCGTCAGGACGGCCGCCGGGTCCAGCCAGCGCGTCTGCCCGTCGATCTCGGCGCAGACGTCGAAGACGGCGTATCCGGGCGGCGTGTCGGCGGTGCGGACGTCGGTCCCGTACGAGAGGTCCTGGACCCCCTTGCCGTACACCTCGCCGAAGATCCCGACGCGGGTCGCGCCGAGGCGGTCGGCCAGGGCCGCCGCGACGGCCGCCACGCCGTGCCCGCGTACGGCCCGCCAGTAGAGGTTGTGCTCGTCCTCCTTGAGCGCCAGCCCCTTCGAGCCGAAGCCCTTGGAGGAGACGATGGACCGCTCGCCCTCGGCCACGTACGTGAACAGGGAGGCGGTGCCGTGCAGCTTCTCGGTGAGGACGACCGGCTCGCCGGGCTCGAAGATGTGCGGGTAGCGCTGGAGGTTCTCGATGTCGACCCACGGCATCAGGTCGGCGGCGGCCTCGACATCGCCGCTCATGGTCGTGGGTATGGGCGGGGCCCATTTGGTGATGCCCAGCAGCTCCGCGAAGTCCGTCTCCTCCTCGGCCGCTTGGGCCAGGTCCACGTCGGCGAGCGCGCGCGGCCTGCACACCAGCCCCTGCGAGAGTTCGCCGCGGAGCCGGACCGCCTTGACCCGGTCGGCGGAGCCGCCCGCGAGGCGCCCGGTGAGACCGAGCTCCTCGATCAGATCCGCCGGCAGCACGGCCTGTTCGGGGATGTAGACGGCGAACTCTCCCGTGCGATAGGCGCCCTTGGCGATCACGGCGCGGTACAGGCCCACCTGGGCCAGTTCCAGCGCATCCGCGTTCGGGTGCTCGTGGACGGTCAGTTCTTCGGCGGTGACGCGCAGGGTCGACATGGGACGGCTCCAACAGGGTTCAGGGACACGGACGACGCCCGGTGATGGTGCGGCGCGCCGGTTTCGACCACTCTGCTTGCCGCGATTTCCGCTGGTCCAGCGAATATCGCGGTGTTAGCCTGCCCGCCCCGTCGCCGACCCGCAGGAGGCTCACGTGTCAGCTCGTCCGGTCACCGTCGTCACCGGCGGCAGCAGGGGAATCGGTGCGGCGACCTGTCTGCGGCTGGCCGCCGACGGGCACGATCTGGCGCTCGGTTACACCCGCGACGCGGCGGCGGCCGAGGCCGTCGCCGACCGGGTGCGGGCCGCCGGGGCGCGCTGTGTGACCGTGCGCGGAGACATTTCCGAGGAGTGCGCCGTCGAGCGGCTCTTCGACATCGCCGGCGCCGAACTCGGCAGGGTCACCGGGCTGGTGAACAACGCCGGGGTGACCGGCCCGCTGGGCCGGCTCGCCGATGCCCGCACCGAGGACCTGCGGCGGGTCGTGGAGGTGAACCTCCTCGGCTACCTGCTGTGCTGCCGCCGGGCCGCCCGGGACATGGCGGAGGCCGACGGCGGGGCGATCGTGAACGTCTCCTCCACGGCCGCCACCCTCGGCAGTCCCGGGGAGTACGTGCACTACGCGGCGACCAAGGCTGCCGTCGACGCGCTCACCGTGGGCCTCGCCAAGGAGCTCGGCCCGGACGGGATCCGGGTCAACGCCGTGGCGCCGGGCATCATCGAGACCGACATGCACGCGGCGATGGGCGATCCCGACCGTCCGGCGAAGGCCGCGGCCGGGATCCCGCTCGGCCGGCCCGGCCGGCCCGACGAGATCGCCGGGGCCGTCGCCTGGCTGCTCTCCGCGGACGCCTCGTACACGACGGGCACCGTGCTGCGGGTCTCCGGCGGCCGCTGATCCCGCCGGTGCCGTCCGCTCCATGGATCAGATCAAAGGCCACCGGCTGAACACCACTACGAGGAACAGCAGCGCGACGGCCACGGCGGTGAGGCAGGACCGTGCGAACGCCTTCGCCACGCTGTGCTCGTCCGGCGGGGGCGGCGGTCCGGGTGGTGGGACCGGGACGGACAAGGAAACCCCCGTGGACACGGGTACGGATCGCACGGGACGAAGCGCCCGAAAGCGCCCGCTCCTGCGTTCACCAGTAGCCCGACACAGGACTTGAACGTATTCAATCCCTACGGGGCCGGAGGGCGCGGTGGTCGCTCAGCCCATTGCAGCCTGGGTCGCCGGGCCGTAGACGCCCGGGGGGTCGCCCTTGATGGAGCGGTCGCGCTGCAGCTGGCCGACGCCCCGCTTGGTCTGGCTGTCGTAGACCCCGGTGACGGAGACGTACGTGAACCCCTGGCCGTGGAGCAGCTGCTGGAGGGCGCGCACCTCGGGGCCGCTGTCGCCCATCCGCAGCGTTCCGGAGGAGCTCGGCGGGCCCGGGACCGAAGCGCCGGGCGAGGCGGGCGGCTTGGCACCCCGGCTCGCGGACGTGCCCCCGTCCCGGGAGGGCGTAGGCGAGGCGGAGGCAGGAGTGGAGGCGGACGCGGACGGCGCGGACGCGGACGGGCCGGGTACGTCGGCCCCGGCGGCGGAGCCCGGACCGCCCCCGTGGAGCCTCGGTACGGACAGCTCGGCGGGCGCCCCGGCCCGGGGCGGCTGCGGGTCGGGACCACCCAGCAGGAGCACCAGGGCGCCCGCCCCGGCGAGTGCCAGCAGGGTCAGGACGGCGATCGGCAGCCCGCCGCGTCGACGACGGCCGGAGCCGTGCGCGCGAGCGGAAGCGGACGCGGGAACGGAAGCGGGAACGGCGCCGGGAACGGCGGGTTCCCGGACGTGCGCCGGGCCGGGGAAGGCGAGGGGGCCGGTCTGCGGCAGGGCGGGCGCGGCCGCCCGGGGCGGCGGGCCGGAGGGGGCGACGTACGGGCGTACGAGCAGGTGGTCGTCGGGGACGGTCCCGCTCTCATCAGGGTCCTGGCGCATGGTGGTCTCCCGGCGGGGACGGGGGCCGGCGCGGCGGTGCGGTGCCAGCCCCCACCCGGTCCGTCAGGCTCCGTGCCGCCGGGCGGCGGGAGCCGGGGCCGCTGCGCATGCCGGGGGACCGCCGATTTCGGCCTGGTCGGTCGACGGGCGAACGGGTCTGGACATCTGGCGTATCTCCGGAGTGCGGCTCAAGCTGCGATTCTTGATCGGCGCACTCTTGCCCTCCGACGGGGGCCGGGTCAAGCCGGGTGTCCGATCCGCCCCCGTCCATCCGATCTGTCGGGCACGACCGCTGCCGTCGCGCCCCGCCCCGCCATCAGCCGAGGGTGCCGGGTGTGCGGCGGATCGCCGTGACCCACACGGTGACGGCGGCCGTGAGCATCAGGGCGGACCCGCCGGGCAGGACACGGCGGCACGGGGATCCGGAGGTCGCGCCTCCCCCTTCACCCGCACTGCCGTTCCAATCCCCCGCACGCCCTGTTCCATTCCCGCCGGATGGGTTTCACCCGCACGCGTGAGAGGAGAGCCGGGCGGGCCCGGCCGTACGGCAAGGTGGTCGGATGCAGTTACGCCGGGCCGTGCCCCTCTCCCTCGTCGTGCTCCTCGCGAGCACGGGCTGCGTCTCCGTCGGGTCGCAGGATCCGGCTCCTGCTCCCGTACGGGGATCCGCGCCGTCGGCCGGGGCGCCCGGGGGCTCGACGCCCCTGGCCCTGCCGCTGGGGGCCCTGCCCGGGACCGCCCCGCCCGCTCCGGACACGGCCCGGGACCCGAACGGCGGGGACGGCGCGGACGGCGCGGAGCCGAGGCCGGCCCCGAAGTCGGCCCCGGAACCGAAGCCCTCGCGCGAGCGGGCCGCCAAGGCGGCGCCGCCGCCCCGGCGCAAGCGGGTGCCCGGACCGGCACCGGCCCATCCGCGGCGGCGGCCGGCCCCGCCGCCCCGCCTGGACCAGCTGTGCGCGGCCGCGGAGGGCGCGGTACCGCCCTCCATCGTCGACCTGTGCCTTCGGCAGTACGGCCGCTGACGACCGCGCAGGTCTCCGGTGCGACGCTTGACCCTCCCCCTGTGTCAGACCTTGTAGTGGAGAGCGTCATGTTCACCATCGGAGACTTCGCCAAGCACGGCCGCGTCTCGGTCCGCATGCTGCGTCACTACGACGCCCTCGGACTGCTGCGCCCGGCACGTGTCGACCCCTTCACCGGCTACCGGTCCTACGAGGCCGGCCAGCTCGCCCGCCTCAACCGGATCATCGCGCTCAAGGAACTCGGCTTCTCGCTCGAACAGGTGGGGACGATCCTCGGCGAGCGGTTGGGAGCGGAGGAGCTGCGCGGCATGCTGCGGCTGCGGCAGGCCGAGCTGGAGACCGCCATGGCCGCCGCGGCGGCCCGGCTGGTCCAGGTCGAGGCGAGGCTCCGGACCATCGAGAACGAGGGAACCATGCCCGCCGACGACATCGTCGTGAAGAGCCTTCCGCCCGTCCGGCTCGCCGAGCTGACCGGCACGGCCGGAAGTTACGAACCGCAGGACATCGGCCCGGTCATCGGGCCGCTCTACGAAGAGCTGTGCCGCCGGTTCGAGGCGGCCGGAGTCGTCCCGGCCGGCCCCGGTACCGCCTACTACGAGGACGTGCCCGCCGCGGACTCCACGGCGGCGGTCCTCGTCCACGCCGGACTGCCGGTGGCGGCCTCGGTCCGTGCCGAGGACCTCGGGGGTGAGGTACGGATCGTCACGCTGCCGGCGGTGGAACGGGCCGCGACGGTGGTGCACCGCGGCTCGATGGACGGCGTGCTGCCGACGTCGCAGGCCCTGGCGCGGTGGATCGACGAGCACGGGCACCGCTCGGCCGGGTACGCGCGCGAGCTGACGCTGGCCTGCCCGGAGGACCCGGACCAGTGGGTGACCGAACTCCAGGAGCCGCTGGCCGCCACGTCCTGACACCTCCACCGCACCCCAGATGAGCCGGGGCCCCTCAGGGGCGGCGTCCGCAGGCACGTGCGCACCGCCGGGCCGTGTCGCGCCGGGCCGTGCGCAGCCGGCGCACGGTGTCGTGGCCGCGCCGCTTCCACTCGCCCCGGGGCAGCGCGGCCCGCTGGCCGCCGCCCGCGATCAGGGCGTTGACCGGGGTCATCGGGTCGGCGGCCATCGCCTTGGCGAACAGGACGCCGACCACGAGCGGGACCAGGGCCACGGCCAGGGCCGTACCGGCGGTGGTCACGTGCTGCATGCGCGGGTGGGCGGCCCGGCCGCTCGGGGCGTCTGAAGTCATGTCCCCATTCGACCGGCGGCACGCCGTCGGGGAATCGGGGTGGATACTCAGGCCGTTGGGTGTGAGGTACTCAGACGGGTGGGACGGGTGGTGGGTGATGGCGGCAGCCGGGCAGGGTTTCGAGCCCGCGACCGGCGACGGACCGGAGGCCGAGCCCGTCGGGCGTGCGGCGGAGCTGCGCACCGCGTACGAGGGGCTGCTGCAGATCCGCCGCCTGGTGAACGGCCCGGCGGGCACGGCGGTTCCCGCGCCGTGGGAGGTACGGCAGCTGCCGCGCGCGGTGGCCCTCGTACTGGAGGCGGCCGGGATCACGCCGTCGGCGCTGGACGCGCAGGGGAGGCGTACGCGGACGGGCTACCGCGTGGCGGCCGGAGCGGAACCCGGGCGGGCGGAGGTGACCTGGCTGGGTCCGGCGGGCGGCGGCGCGGCCGGTGAGGAGCAGGAGCGGCTGACGGCCTGCGCGGCCGTGCTGGAGCCGCTGGGCTGGGTGTGCCTGCTGTACCGGGGCCCCCGGCGGCGCCGCTTCCTGGAGGTCGAGCCCCCGGACGGGCCGGGCGGGGGCGCGCTCAGCCGAGGGTGAGCAGGACGACGTCCACCTCCTGGCCGCGGGCCATGGCGAAGTCGCGGGTGCGGCCGGTCACGGTGAACCCGCACTTCTCCAGCACCCGGATCGAGCCGGTGTTATCGGCCACCGCCCCGGCGTGCAGGGGCCGGGTGTCCTCCAGCCGGATCAGTTCGGCCAGCGCCCGGGTGGCGATGCCCCGGCCCCAGTGCTCGGGGCCGATCACGTACGTCACCTCGCGCTCCTCGGGGGGCCCGAACACGGCGGCGTGACCGACCACGACCCGGTCGGCCAGCACGGTGCGCAGGAGCACGGCGGGGTCGTTGCGCACCTTCGCCCAGTGCGTGTCGAAGTGGCCCCGGTCGTAGTGGTACTTCCTGGTGATCGCCGCCATCTGCTGGAGGCCCGGGTGCGTCAGCTGCTCCCAGAAGACGGCCAGGTCCTCGTCGTTCGTCTCGCGCAGCTCGATCTCCACGTGCGCTCTCCTTCTCCCCCGGTTCTCCCCCGGTGTTCGATCCCGACGGCCACCCTACGAGGAGCGCGGGGCGGCCGGGGCCCGCGTCACGCGTAGCGTCCGGCCAGCGCGGTCACCGTCTCGGCGAGGGCCCGGCGCAGTTCGGGCGGGCCGAGCACCTCGGCCTCCGTGCCCAGGCGCAGCAGGTCTCCGACGGCGACGGCCGGGGACTCGACGGCGATGCGCAGCCGGACCCAGCCGTCCGCGTCGGGCGGGCCGGCTTCGGCGAGCGCCCGGGTGCCGGCCGCCCCGAACTGCATGGGCAGCAGGAGCTGTCCGCGCGGGGAGAGCCGCAGTTCGGCGGTCTGCTGGTGGAGCGCGGCGTTCAGGCGGCCGGTGGACTCCTGCCAGTACGCGGCCAGTTCGAATCCGGCGGGCCGTTCGAAGCGCTCGGCCGCGGTGTCCACCGCCAGGAACCGGGAGACCCGGTAGGTCCGTACGGCGCCGTCGGCATCGGCAACATCGGCGACGAGGTACCAGATGCCGCTCTTGAGGACGAGGCCTAGCGGACGGAGCTCGCGCCGTACCTCGCCGCGCCAGCGGCGGTAGTGGGTGCGCAGCACGTGCTGGTCCCAGACGGCCTGCGCGATCCGTGCGAGATGCGGAACGGGGTCGGCTTCCCGGAACCAGGCGGGCGCGTCGAGGTGGAAGCGGTCCTGGATCCGGCGGGCCCGCGCGGCGAGTGCGGCCGGCAGGGCGGCCTGGAGTTTGAGCTGGGCGGCGGCCAGATCGGCGCCGAGGCCGAGCTCCTGTGCGGGTCCGGGGGCACCGGCCAGAAAGAGCGAGCCGGCCTGGGCGTCGGTGAGGCCGGTGAGGCGCGTGCGATAGCCGTCGGCCAGCCGGTAGCCGCCGGCCGGGCCGCGGTCGGCGAGGACGGGGACGCCGGAGGCGCCGAGGGCGTCGATGTCGCGGTGGATCGTGCGCACCGACACCTCGAGCTCGGCGGCGAGTTCGGGGGCGGTCGCCCGGCCGCGGTTCTGCAGCAGCAGGAGCAGGGAGAGAAGCCGGTCGGCGCGCATGGCGTCATTGTCGCCCGTACCTGACAGAAGGTGTCAGGTACGGCTGCCAGCCTGGGGGAACGCCGGGCGGAGAGACCGTCCGGCCGGCCGAGAGGACCGCTATGCCCACGCCCGTAGAGACCGGCGGCAGCTTCACCTTCGCGAACTGGGAGGAGAGCCCCGTCGGCACCCCGGACACCGTCCCGAGGCTCACCCACGCCCATGTCAACAACGCCTTCACCGGCGGGATCTCGGCAGCCGGGACCGCATGCGACTACACGATCGCGTACACCGGGGAGAACGTCGGCTCGTACAGCGGCATGGAGCTGGTCTCCGGCAGCCTCGACGGCCGCAAGGGCAGTTTCGTGCTGGAGGAGCGGGGTACCTTCGACGCCGGCGGCACGGTCTGCCGGTTCGAGGTGGTCCCCGGCTCCGGCACCGGGGACCTCGCCGGACTGACGGGCTCCGGAGGCTTCACCCACCACCACGGCGACACCTCCGTCGCGTACACCTTCACCTACGACCTGGGCGACAGCGCGTCCCGCTGAGGGACCCGGCGCCGCCGGTCCCCGAGCCGGTGGCGCCGGCGTTGTCAGTGGGTCCCTCTAGCGTCTGGAACATGACGCGGACCGCACATACCTTCGCCTACGCACGCCCTTCCTCGCTGACCGCCTCCGGGGAGGGTCGGGCCCTCGACCTGGAGACGGCTGGTGGTCTGACCCCGGCCGGGGCCGACGCCCATCCCCAGTTCTTCGCCGGGTTCCTGAGTGCCCCTCAGGCTGCCGCGCGGGCCCTGCTCGCCGTCGCGGACGTGGCCGCGGCACGCTACTACCAGCGCACCTTGCGCGCCTCGCTCGACCCGGTCGTCACGGGCAACGGCGACCGGCTGCGCTTCGAGTCCTTCTCGGGGTGCTGCGGGGTGTACGCCCGGCTCGACGTACTGCCGGACGGCCTGCGGGGCGCCGACACCGGACACGGCACCACCAACGTGGACGTCAACAACCCGCTGCGCGAGGCGTTGTCCCGGCTGAGCGGGGACGACCCGCTGCACCTGCGGGTCGGCCCCGACGAAATGGCGGTGACGACGCTCGACGGGCCGGTCGTGGAGAAGAAGGTTCCGCTGCCGGAGCGCTGGCTGCGCGGTTTCGCCGAGTCCCAGGCCGTCACCACCGGCTTCGACCTGCGGGCCGAACTGACCGCCGCCGAGGCGGCGCGCTTCCTCCGCTCCCTGCCCCGTGCCGCGGCGGGCGGCGGCGCCGCGAGCGGCACCCTGTGGGTGGTTCCCGCCGGCCGCACGCTGCGCCCCACCACCCGGCCGGTGCCCGGCGCGGTCTGTCTGCCCGGTCCCGAACGCCTCGCCGCCCTCCAGCGGGTACTGCGGCACGCCACGGGCCTGCGCGTGTACGGTCCCGCACCGGCCGGGGCGGAACCCACCGCCTCCGCCTGGGAAGTCACCCTGCCCGGAATGCGGCTCACGCTCACCCTCTCCCCCGAGGCCTCCCGCGGGTTCTCCGGCGAGGGCGGGGTCCTGGAGGCCCTGGCCACCGACGAGGCGGCCGGGGACGCCGAGCTGATCTCCGTGCTCCTCGCCTGGGAGCCGCGCATCGATCCGGCGGATCTGGCGGACCAGTCGGGGCTCCCGGTGGAGCGCGTACGGGCGGCCCTGACCCGTCTCGGCACGGCCGGCCGGGTCGGCTACGACATCGCCGAAGCCGCCTACTTCCACCGCGAACTCCCCTACGACGCCCGCCGCGCCGAGCGGCACAACCCGCGGCTGGTCGCCGCCCGCGCCCTGCTGGCGGCCGGTGCGGTCAGCCTGGACGGGACCGGCACCGCCCTGGTGGCCTCCGGTGAACGCCGCTACCAGGTGCGCGAGTCCGGTGGCGCGCTCAGCTGCACCTGCCAGTGGTGGGCCGACCACCGGGGCCGCCGCGGCCCCTGCAAACACGCGCTGGCCACCCGGATGGCCCTGCGGGCCGCTGCCACCACCGCCACAGCCGCCACCTCTTCCCTCTCCTCTGCCCCTTCCGGAGCCGCACGATGAACCCCGACCAGAACGCCACCGAGAACGCCACCGAGAGCATCACCGAGGACGTCCTCGCAGCCGTCCGGGCGGGCCGTACCTCCGAGCTGCCCGGTCTCCTGAAGCCCCTGGAACCGGCACAGCGCCGGGCGCTGCTCGCCGGGCTGAAGGAGCTGCGCCGCGAACTGCGTTCCTCGCGGTGGGAGCGCTGGGAGGACCGCAACCGGACGAACCCGGCCCTGGTGGTCGCCGGAGCCGGCTGCATCACGGGGGCGGCGGCCGCGGCCGCCTGGATCGGCGCCGCCGATCTGCGCCGCTGGCGGCCGCGGCCGCCCGTCGCCGCACTGCTCGACGTACTGTCGGGCCGGGATCCGAAGTGGCTCGGCGACCTCGCCCACCGGCTGGCCGCCCGGTCCGCCACCGCCGAACAGGACTACCCGCTGATACGCGAATTCGTCCGGCTCGCCGGTTGTCCGATGCCCACCACCGACGGCTGCGTCGAGGGCTGGGCGACGGCCGTGGGCGCGTCCCGCTCCCCTCTCGTGGTCACCCTGCGCCGCGACCCGCACCTCACCGCCCTCGCCCCGCGGCTCTTCGAGACCGCCGAACCGGTCGGTGTCCTCACCTGGCACCGGGAACCGGACGGCCCCGACAACTGGCCGACCGCGCTGGCCACCCTGGCCGACGAGGGGCTCCTGGACCGCGCCGTCCTGCTGGACGGGTGCACCGCACGGTTGCTGCGCGGCGGCAAGCCCGCCGAGCTGAAGCCCTACCAGGAGATCCTGGAGGCCCTCCGGCCGACCGTCGAGGAGGAACGCGAGCGGGCCGCCGACTGGATCGCGCTGGCCGCCGACGCCCCTTCCGCCGTCGCCGGCAACGCCCAGCAGACCCTCGCACGGCTCGCCGCGGCGGGCCATCTGACGCCCCGCCGGCTCGCCGAGATGTCGGCCGCCGTCCTCTTCCGCCCCGAGAAGAAGCTGGTCCGCTCACAGCTCGTCCTGATCGGCAAGGAACTCGCCCGCGACCCGGCCGCCGCTCCCGAGCTGCTGCCGGAACTCGCCGAAGCCTTCGGGCACGCGGACACCGACATCCAGGGGCGGGCGCTGAAGCTGGTCGCCGCCCACCTCACCGACGATCCCGGACTGCGCTCCGAACTCGCCGAACGGGCACACCTGTTGAGTCAGGTCCACCGGGCCCGGGCGGTGGAGCTCCTCGGAGCGGCCGCCGCTCCCGCCGGGGAACCCGGCCCCTACCAGGAGATCCTGCCGCCGCTCCCGGTCCCGGCCCCGCTCGCCCCCGCTCCGGAGACGGTCGCGGAGACCGTGGAGCTCGTCGCGGCGGTCATCAACGCGCGCACCGCCACCGTCGAGGAGTTCGAGCGCGCCCTGGACGGGCTGGTACGGCACGCGTACCGGGACCGCGCGGCCCTCGCCGAGGCGCTGCGGCCCGCGCTGGCGGACCGCTGGTGGCTCGACCCCGAGCAGTCCCGTTACTACACGCACGAGCTGCCCGGCCTGGAGCACGTGGCCGCGTGCGTCCTGGACGCGCCGCCGACCGGCACACCGCAGCCGGCTCTCGCGTCCTGGCGCAGCGACTGCCACCACACCGCGATCGGCGCCGCCACCCGTGCGCGTGTGGTCGAGGCCGCGCGGGGCATCGCCTCCCGGCCGCTGCCCTTCCTGCTCGCCACGCCCACCGTGGAGACGGGCTCGCTGGACCCGCGCGTCCTGGTCGCCCGTCTGGTCGAATACGGCCGCCTCGGCGCGGAGCCCGCGCCCGCGGACTTCGCCCAGGCCCTGCTGCGGGTCCACCGCGACACCGCGGTCGCCCCCGAGGCCGCCGCCCTGGGCACGCCCGCCGGCGACCGGCTGGCCGCCTGGCTCGGCGACACCGGCCGGCCCGTGGCCGTCACCCGCCGTACCGCGCCGACGGTGTGGCACCGGTGGGGTGGTGAAACTCCCGCGCACCTGGTGATGGACACCGGGCAGCGGACGGCCGTGCTGCGCGAGTTCCCGCAGCCGTTCCACGAACTGGCGGGGGCCCGCAAGGCGGCCGACCGCTGCTGGGACGGCCGCGACGACGCGGCGCTGATCGCGGTCCTGCCCGAGGACCGGGAGACCCTGGCCGCCTGGTGCCTCCCGGCCGTCACGGCCGGTGCCATCAGCGAGGCACGCCAGGCGGCCACCGCGCTGCCCCTGCTCGCCGCTGCCGGCGGACCGGCCGGCCCGGCCCTGCACCTGGCGGTCGCCACCGGGCTCGGCTCCCGGCACCCCGAGGACCGGCTGAGGGCCGTGGACGCGCTCCTGACCCTCGCCGCCCGGGGCGAGCTGGACGCCGTCCGGCTCGGATGCGACCTGGCCGAGCTGATCACCCTGGGCACGGTCAAACCCACCCGGCTCGCCGACTCGCTGCGCACCCTCGCCGCGACGGGCGCGTACGCGACGACCTGGTCCGTGCTGCAGTGCTCCCTGCCCGCGCTGCTCACCGGGACGGTGGATCCCCGCGGTGCCGGAGACCTGCTGTCGACGGCCGCCGAGTGCGTGGAACTGTGCGGGGCCGCGGCACCCGAACCGGCCGGGCTCGCCGCCGTCGCCGCCCGGGGCGGCAGGTCGCGCCTGGTCACCCAGGCGGCCCGGCTGAGCGCCGCCCTCCGCCGCAGCGAGGAGGTTCTCGCGACGGTCGACTGAGACGGGCAACCGAACGGGTGCACACCGGAAGAATTGTTGAATGCGGTCCGACTGTCCGGAAATATGCGGCCAATTTGGCGATGAGTGGACTGATGTTCCATCATCGTGACTGCACGTCAGTTTTCGGTGTGCATCAGAGGGAAACGGGGGCTCCGGGGGGTCCCCCGTTCACACCGGCCCGACTCCGCAGGCGAGTTCCGACTCTCGCCGCGTCGCGCCGTGATTCCCGTTCCCGTTCCCGTCATCCAGGCAAAGGCTCATGTCCGCCCAGCAGCTCTCGGACCTCATACGTTTCGCGCGCCACAACTCGCCCTACTACCGGGACCTCTACGCGTCCCTGCCACCGCACGTCGACCGCCTCGCCGACCTGCCGGTGGTCGACCAGCAGGACTTCTGGGCGGCCAACGCCCTGCACGACAGCCGTGTGCTGACCGGCCCGCTCAGCGAGGCCACGGTCTACAAGACCGGCGGAACCACCGGGTCCCCCAAGTTCTCCGTCTACACCCGTGACGAGTGGCGCACGTTCGTCACGGCCTTCGGCGAGGGGCTGGTGGACACCGGTCTGCGCCCGGGGCACCGCGTCGCCGACCTCTTCTACGCCGGCGAGCTGTACGCCAGTTTCCTCTTCGTCCTCGACTCGCTCGCCCACGCGCCCGTGGACAACGTCCGCCTGCCCATCGGCGGCGGCGCGCCGCTTGAATCGACGATCCCCGCGCTGCGCGATCTCGGCGCCCAGGTACTGACCGGCACGACCACCACCCTGTGCCGGCTCGCCGAGCAGGTCGTCTCGTCCGGTGTCCGGCTCGGTTCGGTGGAGTTGCTCCTCTTCGGCGGCGAGGCCCTCTTCGACGACCAACGACGCCTGCTGGCCGCCGCGTTCCCCGGCGCCGAGGTCCGTTCCGTCGGATACGCCAGCGTCGACGCGGGCCTGCTCGGCCGCCCGGTGCCCGGCCCGGACGCCCGGGTGCACCGGGCCTTCGCCCCGTACGCCGTCGTCGAGATCCTCGACGACTCCACCGGTGAACCCATCACCGAACCGGGGCGGCCCGGCCGGGTCGTCGTCACCAGCCTCTTCCGCCGCCTCATGCCGATCATCCGCTACCCCGCCGGCGACCGGGCCGAGTGGACCGGCACCGGCCCCGGTCACTTCAGGATCCTCGGACGCGCCGAGGAGGGCGTGCGCGTGGGCCCCGTCTCCCTCTACACGCAGGACGCCCAGGACGCCGTGGCCGCGGCGGACACCGAGGGCCGCGTGGTCGGCATGCAGCTCGTCGTCCGCCGCTGGGACGGCCGCGACGGGCTCGTCCTGCGGCTGGCGACGGCCCCCGGTGAGGACGGCCGCGAGGCACTGGCCGAGGCCGTCGTCACGGAGCTGGAGACCGTGCGGCCGCTGTATCCGGACAGTGTGCGGGCCGGGTTCGTGCACCCGCTGTCCGTGGAGTGGGCGCGCCACCGCGACCTCGCCGTCAACCCGCGCTCGGGCAAGCTAGTCCGTGTCCTCGACGAGAGGCCGACCGCATGACCGCCCCATCCACGACCGACACGGCCGGCACGGCCGGCACGGAGACGTTGACCGGGCCGCAGCCGGGGACCGGCGCCGACCGCCGGCGCGCTCCGCTGGTCCTGCGCAACCGGGCCTTCGGCGCCGTATGGCTCGGGCAGGTCCTCACCCAGGCCGCTGTGCGCATGTTCCAGGTCGGCGTGTCCTGGTGGATCGTCGCCTACGCCGTGCCCGGGGCCCGGGGGCTGGCCTCGGGGTTGTTCATGGCGGTCTGCACCCTGCCCGCCGTCGCGCTGGCGCCCGTCGTGGCCGGCGCCGTAGCCCGCATCGCACACCGCTCGGTGCTGCGCACAGCGGCCGCCGTGGCCGGGGCCTGCTCGGCCGCCCTCGCGCTGTGGGCGTACGGCGGCGGCCTGCCGCTCGCCACCGTGTACGCCGCCGGTCTCGCCCTGGCCACCTGCCAGGCGTTCTTCGACCCCTGTCTGACCACCTCGGTCCCGGAGCTCGTCGACGATGCCGACATCGAGACGGCCACCGGCTTCGAGCTGTCCACCCAGTCCCTGGCCGGCCTCTCGGGAGCGCTGCTCGGCGCCCTGGCCGTCGACCGGGCGGGGGTGGCCGGGCTGGCCGCCGGCTGTGCGGCCGCCTACCTCGGCGCCGCCGTGCTCGTCGCGAGCGCCCGGTTCCGTACCCTCGCCGGGGACAGCACGGTCGGCGCGGACGGCGCGGCGGCCTCGCCGGGGAGGCGACCGCTGCGCCGCATCCTCGCCGAACTGCCCTCCGTGCGGCGGATCCTGATCTGCTTCACCGCGGCGAACCTGTTCACCGCCGCCGTGTTCGTCGTCATCCCCCTCTACACCCGGTCGGTCCTCTTCGGCGGCGGCGGTACCGTCGCGCTGCTGGAGGCCTCCCTGGGCACCGGTGCGCTCGTCGGCGCCTTCACCGGCACCCGCGTGCCGGGACGGCCCACGGTCGCCGGCGCCTGGTGCCTGGGCCTGATGGCCCTCGCTCTGGCGCTGCCGGGTCTGTTCGCGCAGCGCCCGGTCGTCGCGGGCTGCCTGGCCGTGGCCGGCTGGTGCGCCGGGGCCGTCAGCGTGCGCTTCGTCGCCCTGTTCCAGCGGATGGTGCCGACGGCCGACAAGCCCGGCTTCTTCGCCGTGATGCAGGCCGTCCTGGGTGCCTCCCTGCCGGTGGCGTCCCTGGTGTTCGGCTCCGCCGGTGACTTCCTCTCCCCGCAGACGCTGTGCCTCGTCCAGGGCATCGGGCTGCTCCCGGCGGCCTGCGCGCTGGCCCTGCTCGGGTCCCGTACGCCGGACCCGGCCGTGGCGGAACCCTCGGGAGGAGAGCGATGAGCCCCGTGATCACCCCGGCCGTCCGCGCGGACATCGCCGAACTTCGCCAGCTCTACTACGCCGTCTACGGCCCGCACTACCCCGTGGCCCTCGGCACCGACCCGGCCGAGATGGCCCGGCTCATCGCCGACCCGCACTCCCTGTGGCTCGTCACCCGCTGCGCCGGCACCGGGGCCCTGACCGCGTCCGCCGCCATCCACGGCGAGGCGGGCAGCCGCACCGGCCGCCTGGAGGGCATCGCCGTGCACCCCGAGCACCGCTCGGCGGGCCTGGCCGCCGCCCTGACCGAGGCCCTGTGCGCCGGGATGCTGGACACGGGCCGCCTGGACTCGGTGTACGCGACCGTACGCACCGTCAGCGCCGGTCCGCAGCGCGTCGTCGCCCGCAACGGCTTCCGGCCACTGGGCATCCTGCCCAACGCGGTGGATCTCAGCAGCCGCGAAAGCCTCGCACTCTACGCGCGTCACGCCGCCGGAGTGCTCGACCGCCGGATCCCCGTCACCGAAGTACCGGCCCCGATGCTGCCGTTGCTGCGCACGGCCGGGTCGGCGCTCGGCATCGGCTATCCCGGGGTCAGGGCGGCCGCCGGCCCGCTCCCGGCGCCCGCTCCGCACGCGGCCGTCGAACGGCTGGAGGTGATCGAGGCACCGGCCTTTGTCCGCCGCCGCTTCCGCGAGCGGTTCCCGGGCGCCGGGGGCTGGTTCTATCCGCTGCACACCCCGAACGTGCTGCTCACCCCCGAGGACGGCCGGTTCGAGGTCTACGCCTACCTCAACCGCGCCGGCGGATACGGCTGCCTGCTGACGGCCCACCCCGACCCGGCCGCCGCGGCGGCACACCTCGAACCCGTCACCCGGGCCCTGGCCCGCGCGGGCGCCGGCTACGTCGAGGCCCTGGTGCCGCTCGCCCACCACGAGGCCCTCGCGGCCTTCCTCGCCCAGGGGTTCGTCGCCGGGGCCCTCTACCCGGCCATGCGCGCCGACGGCGACGGCTTCCACGACTACGCCGTCCTGTCCCGTTCCAGTGAGCGGATCGACTTCCGCGGCGTCGCCGTCGAACCACCCCTCCAGCCGTATCTGGACTGCTACGTGTCGGCCTGGGCGTCGGCACACCTGCCCACTTCATCCGAGGTTGCCCCATGAGCCCCACCAGCCCTACCAGCCCT
This sequence comes from Streptomyces sp. NC-S4, assembly GCF_054353315.1. NCBI lineage: Bacteria > Bacillati > Actinomycetota > Actinomycetes > Kitasatosporales > Streptomycetaceae > Streptomyces > Streptomyces sp. NC-S4. Next base: position 1,071,110 of record NZ_CM135937.1, read on the forward strand.
ACCAGCCCCACGAACCCGCATCTCGCGCCCGTCTCCGTACCCGACCCGGCCCTGCTGCCGCACGTACAGGAACTGTGCGACCTCACCGATCCGTACGCCTTCGGACCCGCGCAGGACGAACTGTTCGCCGCCGCCATGGCGGAGACCAACGCCTGGCACACCGAGCGCTCCGCGTTCTTCCGCTCCCTGTACGAAGCCACTCCCCCGGCCGAGCCGTACCGTACGCCGCTGGTCCACGCGAACTTCTTCAAGCGGCACGAGGTGCTCTCCATCCCCCGCGAGGACGTCGAACTGCACCTGACCTCCTCCGGTACCACCGGCCAGAAGTCGCAGATGTTCTTCGACGAGTGGACGATCCGCTCCGCCCAGCGCATGGTCGCCCGGATCTTCGAGCGCAACGGCTGGATCACCCCCGACCAGGAGGTCAACTACCTCCTCTACAGCTATGAGCCGGCCCCCTCGCTGAACCTGGGGACCGCCTTCACCGACAACTACCTGTGCGACTTCGCCCCCGTGCGCAGCGTCGCGTACGCGCTGCGCAACACCGGCGGCGACCACGAGTTCGACCCCTTCGGCTGCATCGCCGCGCTGCGCCGCTTCGAGCGGGAGGACGCCCCGGTCCGCATCCTCGGCTTCCCGGCCTTCCTCTTCTTCACCCTGGAGCGGATGCGGGCCATGGGGCTGCCTCCGCTGCGCCTGCCCGAGGGCTCCCTGGTCGTCCTCGGCGGAGGCTGGAAGGGACACGCCGACCGGCGCGTCGAGAAGGAGGAGCTGTACGCGCGCGTCACCGAGCAGCTCGGCATCCCGGGTGAGCGGATCCGGGACACCTTCGGGTCGGTCGAGCACTGCATCCCGTACATCGAGTGCGACCACCACCGGCTGCACGCCCCCGTCTGGTCGCGGGTGACGATCCGCTCCACCCGCACGCTCGAACCGCTGCCCCACGGGGAGCGGGGCTACCTGCACCTCGTGTCTCCGTACATCACCTCGGTACCGGCGCAGAGCGTGGTCATGGGCGACCTCGCCTCCCTCCAGCCCGGCAGCGCGTGCGGGTGCGAGCTGGAGACCCCCTGGTTCACCGTCCACGGCCGTGCCGGGGTGAGCCGCAATCGCAGCTGCGCGGTGGCCGCAGCGGAACTGATGAAGGGAATGGTGTGACCGTGAGCGTGCACCAGCACTACTGGCAGGGCGAGTTCATCGGCGACGAGGAGGCCGGACGCCGGCTGGCCGGGCTGCCGGCCGCCGTCGAGGCCGCGCTCGCGGAGAGCCTGGAGACCGAGACCGTCCTGGCCGCGTGCGACGCCCTCGCCACCGCACTGTGCGACCCCGGCCATCCCGTACGGGCCCGGCTCGCCGCGCACCTGCCCGAGGGCGAGGACCCGGCCGTCCTGGCCGAGCTGGGCGGCCTCCTCGGCCGGCGGGAGCTGACCCGCAAGCTGCGCCGGGAGCTCGGCGGCGCGGCTCCCGGCCGGCTGAACCGGGCGGATCCGCGCGAGACGGTCTACGAGGCGTGGGCGCCCGTCGGTCTGGTCGCCCACGTCGCGCCGGGCAACGCGGCGACGGTCGCACCGCTGAGCATCGTCGAGGGGCTGCTCGCCGGGAACGTCAACGTGCTCAAGACCAGCAGCGACGACACCCTGCTGACCCAGCAGCTGATGGCGGAGCTGGCGGCCCTGGACCCGAGCGGGGCGCTGGCCGCGCGGATCGTCGTACTGCGTTTCCCGTCCTCCCGCCAGGAGTGGCTGCGCCTGATGTGCGCGCCCGCGGACGCCGTCGCCGTATGGGGCGGGGAAGCGGCCGTCGAAGGGGTGGCGGCCCACGTGCCGCCCGGCTGCCGGCTGGTGGAGTGGGGGCACCGGATCTCCTTCGCGTACCTGACGGCCGACGCCTGGTCGGCCCCCCGCACGCTCGACGCCCTGGCCGACGACGTCTGCCTGCTCGAGCAGGAGGCGTGCTCCAGCCCTCAGGTGGTCTACCTCGACACCGAGGACGAGGACGAGCTCTTCGGTTTCGCCGAGCGGTTCGCCGCGGTCCTCGCCGCGCGGCCGCCGGCCGCGGCGGGCGCGCTCGCGGGCGAGCCGGATCCGGCGGAGGCGGCCGAGCTGACCACCACCGAGCTGATGGCCCGGCTGGAGGAGCACCTGGGCCTGACCCGGGTGTTCGCCGCTCCCGACGGCTCGTGGCGGGTCATGGCCGACACCCGGTCCCCGCTGACCGCCTCGCCGCTGCACCGCAGCGTGTGGGTCAAGCCGCTGCCCCGCAAGCGGCTGATCGCCACCCTCCGGCCGATGCGCCGCTATCTGCAGACGGCGGGCATCGCGGGCAGCCCGGCGGACATCGCCGAACTCTCCCGTACCGCCCTGGCCGCGGGCGTCACCCGGGTCACGCCGGTCGGCGCCATGCTGGAGAGCTACGCGGGCGAGCCGCACGACGGGGTCTACGCCCTGCAGCGCTACAGCCGCCGCGTCGCGGTCCAGGCCGATCCGGCCGCCTTCGCCACCACCGCCTGCCTGGACGACCTGGTCCGGCCCGTGGTGCTGCCGCGTCCCGAGGGGCCGCTGCTGGGCAAGGAGGACGTGCAGGAGCCGGCCCGCCGGCTGGGACGGGCCGATGCCGAACTGTACTTCCGCAGCGGCGGCAGTACCGGCGCACCGGCGCTGTCGGTCTTCAGTTACGACGACTACGACACGCAGATGCACGCCGCCGCCCGGGGTCTGCTGGCCGCCGGCTACGACCCGGCCTCGGACAGGACCGCCAACCTGTTCTACTGCGGCGCCATGTACGGCAGCTTCATCAGCTTCTTCTCCGTGCTGGAACGGCTCGGAGGCGTGCAGCTGCCGCTGTCGGCGGGCCCCGACCACCGGGCCACGGCACAGGCGCTGATCGACCACGGGGCCGACACCCTCTTCGGCATGCCGTCCTACCTGTGGCAGCTGCTGCACGCCGAGAAGGAGGCGCTGCGCGCGTACGGCGGCCTGCGCAAGGTGTTCTACGGCGGCGAGCACTTCACCGAGGAACAGCAGCGCACCCTGAAGGACACCTTCGGCATCGAGGCCGTCCGTTCGATCACCTACGGCAGCACCGACCTCGGACCGCTAGGCTACCAGTGCACCGAGAGCTCCGGCGGTGTCCACCACCTGCACGCCGACCTCCACACGATGGAGATCCTGGAGCTGGCCGAGGACCGCCCGGTGGTCCCGGGCGAGACGGGCCGGCTGGTCTTCACCACGCACGCCCGGCGCGGCCAGCACCTGGGCCGGTACGTGATAGGCGACCTGGGCCGGGAGATCCCGGGCCGCTGCCCGTGCGGACGGCACGCGCCGCGCTTCGAGCTGCGGGGACGCACCGGCGACGTGATGCGGGTGGCGACGTACTTCCTGAACCACCGCCGATTCCTGGACCTGGCGGAGGAACGCGGCGGCCACCGGGGCGAGGTGCAGATCCGGCTCGACTCCGCCGAGGCGCGCGAGCGGCTGACCGTGCGGGTGGAGCGGACCGCGACGACGGATCCGGAGCGGCTGCGGGAGGTCTTCCTGGCCGGCTACCCGGAGCTGCGCTCGGCCGTGGCGGAGCGGCTGCTGGATCTGGTGGTCGAGGCGGTGGACGGCGCCTCGCTGAACCGCAGCCCGACCAGCGGCAAGCTCCTCGCCGTGGTGGACGCGCGCGGCTGAGACGAGAGGGGGCGCGGGACGGCCCGACGGCCGTCCCGCGCCCCCTTCGCCGATCCGGCCGTCAGGTCACGGCGCGCCGAAGGTGAGCGTCAGCTGCGGCGTCCCTTCGTTCGCCTGCGCCTCGGAGGACCACAGCCACAGGGCGTCCGTGCCGGTGCTGCTGAGCGCCAGGCCGTAGCTGCCGCCGAGCGCCGCCGCGACGCTCGCGGTGGTCAGCCCGGTGGTGTGCACCGCCGAGCCGTCCGGGATCCCGGTGAAGGTGCCGAGCGCCGGGCCGCCCAGCGCGGGCCGGTTGTTGTAGGTGGTCCCGCCTTCGCTCCACGAGCCGGTGACCGGGAGGACCGAGACGGTGTCCGTGGTGCCGGCGCCGCTCTGCGTGCTCGTCTTCACACTGAGCACGGCCGACTTCAGCACCGTGCCGGCGGGTGCGGCGGGCAGGTCGAAGCGCAGGTAGCTCGCGTAGAAGGAGGTGCCGCGCACCGCGAGCGAGCCCGAGGTGCCGTAGTTGGTGGCGGGCGCCCCCGCGTTGGCGTAGGTGTCCTCCGCGACGGGCACCTGGACCACCGAGTCGGCCGGGGCGGTGGCGAGGGCGTAGTGGTTCTGGACCTGTGCGGCGCTGAGCACCGTGGGGTAGACGGCGGTCTCGTCGAGCCGGCCCGCCCAGTACTCGCTGATCGGACGGTCGGGCCAGCCGCCGAGGCTGTCGCCGCCGGCGTGCCAGTAGCCCGAGAAGTTCTCGTGGGTGGTGACGGCGAGGGTGCCCTTCTGGGCGCCGTCCACGTAGAGGGTCATCCCGCCGGGGCCCTGGGTGGCGACGACGTGGTGCCACTGGTTGTCGTTGTACGAGCCGGGGGTGGTGATGGTGCGGGTGGCACCGGTGTAGACGCCGAAGACCAGCCGGCCATTGTTGGTCATGTAGATGTGCTTGTCGTACTGACTGCTGCCGCGGGTCTGGTTGTTCCCGAAGCCGACGAGCTTGCCGCCCCGGGTGGTGTCGGTCCTGAACCAGGTCTCGATGGTGTAGGTGCTGCCCACGGTCTGCCGCGCGTCCCCGTACACCTGGGTGTCCGTGCCGTTGAAGCCGATCGCCGTGCTCGCGCCGGAGACCGCGCCGGGCGTCTGCCGCAGGGCGGGGGCGTTGAGGTGCATGCCGCTCCGGTTGCCGGCGGCCGAGGAGTCGGCGACGAAGGGCAGGGCCGATTCGTCGTAGCGCCAGTACTGCTGGGCTCCGTCGGCGCGCACCTGGTTCGAGTAGCCCTCCACCGAGGTCGGGACGGTCACGCTCGCCGTCGCGGACAGGGCGCTGGTGTTGCCGGCGGCGTCGGTGGCCGTCACCCGGTAGGTGTACGACTGGCCCGCCGCCGCGGTGGTGTCGGTCCAGGAGGCCTGCGGCCGCTTGAAGAACAGCGAGTCGGCGGTCACCGTGGCGAGCGGCGTGGCCGCGCCGTTCCGGTAGATCCGGTAGGTCAGCGCGCTGTCGTCGAGGTCGAGGCTGGTGCGCCAGCGCACCTGGACCTCACCGGGCCGGAAGCTGACCGCGCTCGCCACGGGCACGGTGGGTGCGCCGGTGTCCCCGGTGGAGGCGAACCGGGTCAGGCTCTGCTGCGCCGCACCGTTGACGGTGGTGAACTCCCCGCCGACCCACAGGTACTGGACGCCGCCCTTGGAGCCGACCGTCATCACGCGCGGCCCGATGCCCTCGCCGATGCCGTCGTTGGTGTCGGGGGCCCAGCCGAGCTTTCCGGTTCCGGTGGTGGGCTGGGCGAGCAGGTGGTGGCGCTGGCCGTCGGGGAACTCGCCGACGCTGGAGCAGTCGTGCGCGTGCGAGGCGCTGTAGAGCACGCTCTGGTAGGGCAGCACGGCCTGGGTGGCGCCCAGGCAGGTGTCGCGCCAGCGCTGGCCGAAGTCGCCGAGGTTCAGGGCGATCCGGCCGTCGAAGACCCCGCCGCCCGTGCCCTCGTTGGCGGTGTAGAAGCCGGTGGCGTCGGTCGCGATGTCCTTGACCACGGAGTTGGTCTCGATGAAACCGGCGTACGACTTGGTGAGCGCGCCGCTCGTCGCGTCGACGACGGCCAGGGCGTGGGTGTTCGTACCGTTGACGGTGAAGAAGTCTCCGCCGAGGATCACGTTGTCGCCGTCGGGGGTGACCTCGACGGCGCGCCCGGGCTCGTCGGCGTCGGCGGTGAAGGGCTTCAGGGAGCCGTCGGCCGCGCCGACCGCGGCGAAGCGCTCACGCGGCTGGCCTGCGACGCTGAGGAAGTCGCCGCCCGCGTAGACGGTGTCGCCGGTGACGGCCAGGGCGCGGACGGTGGCCGCGAAGGCCGGGCGGAAGCCCTGTTTCACCGTGCAGCTCGCCACGTCGACGGCGGCGAGGCTGGAGACGGGGATGCCGTTGACGGCCCCGAAGTAGCCGCCGACGTACAGGGTCGCCTTGTCCGGCGAGAGGGCGAGCGCGCGGACCGTGGCACTGCCCGAGCCGACGGTGAAGGACAGCTCGCAGGAGGTCGGGGCGCCGGTCGCGGCGTCGAGCGCGACGAAGTTCACGGCCGACCGCTCGCTTCCGGATCCTCCCTCGGGCGGGCGCACCGTGGAGAAGGTGCCGCCGACGAAGACCTGGCCGGCCGCCTCGGCGAGGGCCCAGACGACGCCGTCGGGCTGCCAGGTGGACAGCGGGTCCGCGGTGAACGCGACGGGCGGGGTGACCGCGGCCGCCTGCGGGGCGAGGCCGAGGCCCGCCCCGAGAGCGGTGCCGGCCAGGGACAGGGCGAGCGCGGCCGCCGCCCCTCGGGATCTACGCATGAATCCCCCAGTTCGGTGTGCGGTACGGCCGTAGGGTGCGGCCGGACGAGCCATGGCCGAAAACCACCGAACAGCAGTCCACGACCGTGCCTAAGGGCGCACCCTAGAGCGATTCACGGCTCGATTCATCCCACTTGGCGTATCGGATGCGAAAGAACGCCGCCCCGCACTCCTGCCCCCGCCGTCACGCGCGGGGCTTCGCCCGGACGTGCATGCGCTCGCCCTGCCGCCCGAAGAGGCTGAGAACCTCCACCGGCCGCCCGTCCGCACTGCTGAACCAGTGGGGCAGCCGGGTGTCGAACTCGGCGGCCTCGCCGGGGCCGAGGACCAGATCGTGCTCGGCGAGCACGAGGCGCAGCCGGCCCTCCAGCACGTACAGCCACTCGTAGCCCTCGTGGGTCCGCGGATCCGGCTCGCCGCCCCGGTCGGGGATCAGCATCTTGTAGGCCTGGAGGGGGCCCGGGCCCCGGGTCAGCGGGACGGCCGTGCCGCCGTTCGGGAGGGTGCGGGGGGTCAGCCGGACCCGGGGATCACCCACTTCGGGAGCGCCCACCAGGTCGTCCAGGGGCACTTGGTACGCGGCCGCGAGCGGCAGCAGCAGTTCCAGGCTGGGGCGGCGCTGCCCCGACTCCAGCCGCGACAGGGTGCTCTTCGAGATGCCGGTCGTCTCGGAGAGCGCGGCCAGGGTGAGACCGCGCCGGGCGCGCAGCCTTCTGAGCCGGGGGGCGACCTCGTCGAGGACCGCCTGGTGCGGGGATGGCTTGTCGTCCATCGGGCCATTGCACCCGTCCGTCCCGGAAACGGCAACAAGGTTTGCCGTCCGCCACCGGACGGCCGCACCCTCCCGGCATGACCCCATACACCGATTCCGCGACCGGCCCCCGACAACGGCCCACCACCACCGGCGACGACGACGCGGACGCCGGCGCCCGCCGGCCCGCCGTCCGGTGGGCGCTCGCCGGTCTCTCCCTCTCCGTGCTGCTGTCCTCGCTCGGCACCGGGATCGCCCACGTCGGCCTGCCGGCCCTGGCGCAGGTGTTCTCCGCGTCGTTCCAGGAGGTCCAGTGGATCGTCCTGGCCTATCTCCTCGCCGTCACCACCCTGGTCGTGGGTGCCGGACGCCTCGGCGACCTCGTCGGCCGCCGGCGGCTGCTCCTGGCGGGAATCCTCCTGTTCACCGCGGCCTCGGCGCTGTGCGCCGCCGCGCCCACGCTCTGGCTGCTGGTCGGCGCCCGGGCGGCCCAGGGGCTGGGAGCCGCCGTGATGACGGCCCTCACCCTGGCGTTCGTGGGTGAGACGGTCCCCAGGGAACGGACGGGCAGCGCCATGGGGCTGCTCGCCACGATGTCCGCGGTGGGCACCGCCCTCGGTCCGTCGCTGGGCGGAGCCCTGCTCGCCGGGGCCGGCTGGCGGGCGCTCTTCCTCGTCAACGTGCCGCTGGGCCTGGCGGCGTTCCTGCTCTCCCGCCGCCATCTGCCCGCCGACCGGCGGGAACCCGGGGGCGACCGGCCCCGATTCGACCACCTGGGGACGCTGCTGCTCGCGCTGACGCTCGCCGCCTACGCGCTCGCGATGACCCTCGGTGGCGGCCCCTCCGGCCCCCTCGGCACCTCTCTGCTGCTGGCCGCCGTCTGCGGAGCCGCCCTCTTCGCCCGTGCCGAGGCGAGAGCGGCCTCCCCCTTGGTCCAGCGCTCGCTCCTGCGCGATCCGGTGATCGGTGCGGGCCTCGCCTCGAGCGCGCTCGTGTCGACGGTGATGATGGCGACGCTCGTGGTCGGGCCGTTCTACCTCTCCCGGACGCTCGGTCTCGGCGAGGCCCCGGTGGGACTCGTCCTGTCGGTCGGTCCGCTGGTCGCCGCGGTGACCGGGATGCCCGCGGGGCGCCTCGCGGACCGCTTCGGCGCGCAGCGCACGACCCTGCTCGGGCTCCTGGCGATGACGGCCGGCGCCGCCGCCCTCTCCCTGACGCCGGCTTCGCTCGGTGTCCTCGGGTACATCGCCCCGCTCGCGGTCGTGACCGCGGGCTACGCGGTGTTCCAGACGGCCAACAACACCGCCGTCATGGCGGACGCCGGCCCCGACCGGCGGGGCGTGGTCTCCGGCATGCTCGGCCTCTCGCGCAATCTCGGCCTCGTCAGCGGTGCGTCCCTCATGGGGGCCGTGTTCGCGCACGGGTCGGCGACGGCCGACATCGCCTCGGCGCCCGCCGGGGCCGTCGCCACCGGGATGCGGTTCACCTTCCTGGTGGCGGCGGCCCTGATCCTCGTCGCGCTCGCCGCCGTCGCCGCGGCGGGCCGGGTCAGCGGGCGTCCGGACCCGGCAGGGGACGGCACAGCAGCGCGGCCGGGGAGGGGCGGGTGGCGGCGCGGGTGGTGAAGGCGATGCCCGCCGCGTACTCGGTGGGCAGGCACTGGCCCTTGTAGTTCCCGTAGGCGAACTCGCCGCCGGGGCCGCCCGCCGGGCGGTTGTCGCCCCGGTCGAACCACACCGTCCGGCCGCCTCCGGGGAGCGTCGTACGGGCCGGGGCGCACAGCGCCGCCGAGACCCGCTCGCCGCGCAGGCTGTAGCCGATCAGGAACTGGCCGGCCGGGCACTGGAACTTGGTGTATCCGCCGGCCCAGTCACCGCCCGCCGGGACGTACCTCTCGTCGCGGACCACGGTGTGCCCGCCCGTCGGAGCGCGCAGGTCGGAGCTGGAGCACAGGCCTCGGCCACCGGTGTGGGCGAGCCCGGTGAGACGGGCGCCGTCGGGGCAGACCGCCTTGCGGGCCCCGCTGTCCCAGTCCCCGGTGGCCCGGGTGCGCAGCGAGGCGTTGTGGTCGCGGTGGTCCGTGGTCAGCTGGTACCAGGCGGTGGTGGCGGGGACCGGTCCGGTGCGACCGGGGTTGGTGCTGAGCGGGGACCAGTGGGCGGTGCGCCAGTCCCCCGGGTCCAGGACGCCGGAGCGGCGGCCGGTCGCGTCGTAGCGCAGGAGCGCCCAGCTGTCGCCGCCGGGGGTGCCGTGGGCGGTGGTGCTCCAGCCGACGAGGGGCCAGTACGCGAAGTCGGCGTCGGAGCGCGTCAGGTACCCGGTGAGGCGCTCGAACCAGGCGCGCGGGGCGGCGGAGCTCTCGTCGGCCCCGATACCGAACTCGCTGATCCAGACGGGGGCGGTGAAGTGCGTACCGGTCTCCGCGGACACGAAGAAGGCCTGGTCGTAGAGGGTCTGTTCGAGCTCCGCGGCACTCATGTCCTGGTAGCGGGCGTCGTGGGTCTCGCCGATGCCGGTCGCGCCGCTGTGCCGGGGGCCGGTGTACCCGTAGAAGTGGGCGGAGTAGACCAGCTTGTTCGAGGTGACCAGGGTGTGGGAGAGGGTGCGCACGGGGGTGAGGGTGGGGCGGCCGTGCGGGAAGCCGTCCACGGGCAGGCCGTACCAGTTGATGCCCTCGACGACGATCAGCAGGTTCGGGTTGGCCTCGGTGAGGATGCGGTCGGCGGCCTCCTGGGCGGCGGCGTGCCAGTCGTGGTTGTCGCCGAGGCCCCAGTTGGGGTCGTCCCAGACGTCGCGGCGGACCTCGTTGTAGAGGTCCGCGCCGACCACGCGCGGGTTGTCGCGGTAGCGACGGGCGAGGAAGACCCAGTCGTCGGCCCACTGGGCGGTGGAGCGGCCGCTGTTCCAGCGTTCGTTGCCGTCGAGGCCGCAGCACCAACGGGTGGTGACGGTGTGGTTGTTCAGGATGACGGCGAAGCCGGCGTCGGTGAGGGCGGCGACCACGGCGTCGTAGACCTGGAGGGGCGTACGGCCGCGCAGGGCCGGGTTGGCGGCGACGGCCGAGTCCGGGACGGCGGTGGCGTCGCGCAGCATCTCGTTGGAGAAGGGCAGCCGGATGCTGTTGAGCCCCACGGCGCGGAAGTCGGCGAGCAGGGTGGCCAGGGGTACCCGGTCCAGGCCGATCGGGATGCCGTGGGCGTTCTGCCCGCTGTGGTGCGTGGCGGGGTCGTCGCGGTCGCCCGAGCCGTTCCAGGACCCCTGGGCTCCGTCCCAGTTCCCGGAGCGCAGGCGGAAGCGGTTGCCCTGCGCGTCGACGACGTACCGGCCCCGGGTGGACAGCGGCGGGGTCCAGGCCGCGGCGGCACCGGTGGCGGCCGAGGGCTGCGGGGCGGTGGCATGGGCGGGCTGCGCGGGCGGCGCCGACAGGGCCCCGGCCGCCAGCAGGAGGGCGCAGAGGGCCGCGCGTAAGGGGTTCTTCATCTCGCTCCTGCCGGAATATGCCGTCCCGGCGGGCGGCTGCCGCGGGAAAGTTACCAGCGGGTCGCTTCCGGCGGAAGTCGAACGCGGGGGCGCTTTCCGACGCCGACGACCCGCGGGCCTGCCCGGACGGCGCCGGTGCGCCCCGGACCGCACCCGCCGGATCCGGCCGGTCGACGCCCGGTCACGCACCGTCACCCTGGAGAAACGGCCCCGCGCGGGGCCGCGCACCTCTACCGTGCCCTGAGGTGATGTGGCACGGCACCGGAGGGCGGGGCGGATGGACGACGACGAAGACATGCGGCTGGCGGGAATGACACCGGAGATCTCCCGCCGTACCCTCACCCTGCTGCGCGGTCTGGCGGGCCTCGAGCCGCCCGAGCAGGTCCCCGAGGAGGCCATGGTCGTCGCCGACGCGGTCCTGGCCGAGCACGGCACCGACGGGCTCCGGGTGCTGGTGATGACACTGGCGGCCTGGGCGACGGCCCAGATCGAGAACGTCGCCGAGCTGAGCGGCCGCAGTCACGAGGCCGTCCTCGACGCGATGGAGCTGGCCTGCCTGGAGGCGAATGCCGAGGACACGCCTTAGGTCCAGGGGTCCGAGCGGCCGCTCGGACCCCCTCCCGCACCGGGCGCGGAAGAAACCGCGTCCGGTCCGGCCGCGATATGGCGGGCTTCGGCGACACTGGGAGAGCAGGAGCGTCGTGGGGGGTCGTGATCGGAGGCCGTCGTGAGCACACCTTCCCCCATCCGGATCGCCGCCGTCCTGTCCACCGAGCACCGTGGACGGCTGATGTCGCAGGCCCGTGAGGTGAATTTCCCGGAGAGCGCGCGCATCTTCGACGAGGGCACCCGGGCGGATTCCTTCTGGATCGTGCGTTCCGGCACCGTGACCCTGGAGATCCCCGTCGCCGGCCGCCGGCCCGCGCCCGTGGAGAGCCTCGGCCCCGGTGAGCTGGTGGGCTGGTCCTGGCTGTTCCCGCCGTACGTGTGGCAGCTCGGCGCGGAGGCGATGACACCGGTACGCGCGTACGAGTTCGACGCCGCGACCGTGCGGATGCTGATGGACGCCGATCCCACCTTCGGCTCCGCGATCGGGCACTGGGTCGGGCGCGTCCTCGCGATGCGCCTCCAGCAGACCCGCACCCGCCTGCTGGAGCTGTACGCACCCCGTCTCAGCAGCACCGCCTGAGTCAGTCACGCACGCCCGCCGTCCCGACCGCCCCGCGCCTCAGGCACAGCGCGGCCGGGACGACCGCGGAGAGCACCGCCACGGCCGCGCAGGCGCCGGACGTCGCGCCGAGGGCGCCCCACGGGATCACCGGGGCGCTCCTGACGTCCAGGAGGCCCAGTGCCGCCCGGACTCCGGCCAGGTTCAGGGCGGCGACCAGGGTTCCGGCGACCGTGCCGACGAGGACGACCAACAGGGACTCCCCCGCCACCAGCCGCAGGACCTGCCCCCGGGTGGCTCCGGCCAGGCGCAGCACCGCGAAGTCGCGGGTCCGGTCGGACGTGGCCATGACCAGGGTGCCGGCGAGCGCGATCCCCGTGTAGAGCAGGGCGATGCCGAGGACCAGCAGGAAGCCCGTGCGGGTGGTGTGCCGGGTCCCGGGCCGGGTTTCGGCCAGCCACCGGTCCTTGGTGAGGACGCGGCCCCCGGCCTGCCGGGCGGCCTCGGCCAGCGCCGCCCCGACCGCCGCGCCGTCCGCGCCCGGGGCGAGGCGTACGTCGATCCGGTCCACCGTCGCGCCGGGGGCGTTGGCGGGGGTGACGTAGGCCCCGTTGCCGCCCGTGCCGACGCTCATCACGGCGGCGATCCGCAGGGTCTTGCGGGTGCCGTCGCCGAGCCACACATCGACGGCGGATCCGACGGTGTGCCGTTCCCATTCCGCGGTGACGATGACGGAGCCGCCGTCGAGGTCGGTGACCGACCCGGCCGTGAGGGGCAGCCGGGCGGTCCGGGCGAGGGCCTCGGGGTCCGCGGCGCGGGCGTCGGTGCGGATCAGCGCCGTACCCTCCTCCAGCACGTGGACGGCGGTCGCCGCGCTGGCGGAGATCTCCGTTCCGGGTACGGCCCGGATCCGCTCGACCGCAGCCGGATCGAACCCGCCCGGACCGGCCGTGACGACGTGGTCGGCGGTGGTCCGCTGCCGGGCCTCGGCGGCCCTGGCCTCGTTCAGCGTGGCGGTGGTGCCCAGCAGGGATCCGGCGAGGGCCACGGTGACCAGGACGGGCGCGGCGACGGCCGCCGTACGGCGGGTGCCGGCCGCCGCGTTCTCCCGGATCAGCATCCCGACGGCGCCCGGCAACCGGGCGGGGAGCCAGGCGACCAGCCGGACCAGCGGCCGCACCAGCACCGGCGACAGCAGCGCGAAGGCGACGACGAACAGCATCGGGCGGCTGGTGTACGTCTTGCGGTGGAGCAGGTCCGACGGGTCGGTGAGCAGGGCGTGGGCGAGGGTGCCGAGGCCCGCCAGCAGCAGTCCGGTGCCGAGGATCCAGCGGCCCGGGGTCATGGTCCGCGTCTCGTGGGCGGCTTCGCGCAGTGCCTCGGAGGGAGCGACCCGGCCCGCCCGCCAGGAGGCGGCGACGACTCCCGCGAGGGCGACGAGCAGGCCTGCCCAGAAGGCCGCGTGGAAGGGCCAGGTGGCGTCGCCGACGGTGAACCAGCGGGGTGCGAGGCCCTCGTCCACCAGGTACGAGACGAACAGGGGCGCCCCGTACGCCCCGAGCAGGCAGCCCGTGGCGGAGGCGACCACGCCGAGCAGCAGCGCCTCGGCGGCGACCGTGCGGCGGATCTGGCCCGGGGTGGCGCCGGCGCTGCGCAGCAGGGCGAACTCCCTGCGGCGCTGGGCGACCGCGAACGCGAAGGTGGAGGCGACGACGAACACCGAGACGAAGCCGGTGACGCCGCCCGCGGTGCCGAGTGCGGCGTTCACGGCGAGCAGGGCCTCGCTGTCGCGCTCGGGGTCGGGGTCGGCGTGGCGGCGGTCCCGGCCGGTCAGGACCCGCACGCCGGCGTCCTGGCCCGGGAGCGCGCGTGCGGCGTCCCGTACGGCGTCGCGCACGGCGTCGCGCACGGCGTTCGGGTCGGCGGCGACGACGAGTTGGCCGACGGCGGGCGAGAGCCGGGCGGCGCGGGCGTCGGTCCAGAACACGGCGGCCTCGAAGCCGCGGTCGGCGACGGTGCCGACCACGGTCACGGCGCCGTGGTCGGTGCCGATCCGGGCTCCGGGCCGGGCCCAGCCGGTGGTGACGACCTCGTCGTCGGAGCGCGGGGGGCGGCCGGCGTCGAGGGTGTACGGGGCGAAGGCGGCGACCGACCAGGGGTGGCCGACCAGTTGCTGCGGCCCGCCCTCGGCGCGGACGGGGAAGGACCGGTCCTCGGTGGTCGGGCCGAGGGCCGCCAATCGCCGGGCGAGGTCGGGGGCGAGTGGCCGGGGGTGGGCGAGCCTGCCGGTGCGCTGCCCGCCCGGGACGGGGACGCGCAGCACGTCGTCGCCCCTGACGACGACCGGGGCCTGGGCGAACCGCTCCGGGAGGCGCTGCGGGGCGTCCAGGGTGGCGGCGAGCCCGAGGCCCATGGTGGCGATGAGGCCGACGCCGAGGGCCAGGGCCACGAAGCTTCCCACGAAGGTGACCCAGCGGTCGCGCGCGGTGCGCAGGGCGACGGTCAGCACGGCGCTCCCTCCAGCACGGTCATGCGGGTGGCGATGTCCTGGGCCCGCGCGCCCCGGAGTTCACCGTTCATCCGGCCGTCGGCGAGGAAGACCACGCGGTCCGCGCAGGAGGCGGCCACGGGGTCGTGGGTGACCATCACGACGGTCTGGCGTTCGGTGTCGACCATGGACCGGAGCAGGGCCAGCACCCCGCGGCCGGTCCGCGAGTCCAGTGCGCCGGTGGGTTCGTCGGCGAAGAGCACCTCGGGGCGGGTGATCAGGGCGCGGGCCAGGGCCACGCGCTGCTGCTGCCCGCCGGACAGTTGCGCGGGCCGGTGCCGGGCCCGGTCGGCGAGACCCACCCGGGCCAGGACCTCGCGGACCTCGGCCCGGGCGGGGCGGCGGCCGGCCAGCCGCAGCGGCAGGGCGACGTTCTGTTCGGCGGTCAGGGCGGGCAGCAGGTTGAAGGCCTGGAAGACGAAGCCGATGCGGTCGCGGCGCAGCAGGGTCAGCCGGGTCTCGCCGAGCCCGGCGAGTTCGGTGCCGCCCACGCGCACGCTGCCGGAGGTGGGCCGGTCGAGTCCTGCCGCGCACTGCAGCAGGGTGGACTTGCCCGAACCGGAGGGGCCCATGACGGCGGTGAAGGTGCCCCGGGGGACGTCGAGACAGACCCGGTCGAGGGCGGTGACCGCCCGGTCGTCCGTGCCGAAGACCCGGGTGACGTCCTGGAGTTGGATCGCGTCGTTTTCCATGACCCCAGCCAACCGTCGCGGGCGGGGCGGCGCAGCGGGCCCAGACCGTGTCCCCGGGGTGGGGCCGGCCCTACCCCCGGAGGGGGTCCAGACCCCGTCGGGGCAGATCACAGGCGTGCCGCGGCAGGTTTCGCGGGGGTGTCCCGGTCGGTGTTCGGCCGATTCGGCGGCCCGCTCCCGCACAGGTCAGCCCACCCTCACAGCTGCTGTCTGCAGTCATTCGTACACGATCGGTGACGAAAAATGGGGGTCCGAACGGGCGTTCAGGGCTCGGGTCGGCAAGACTGCGTCCGCTATCCGAAACATCAACCCAAGGGAGTGTTCGAAATGCGGTCCATCGCAAAGGGTCTCGGGCTCGGTTCCGCCGCCATGGCGCTCACCGCGCTCACCGCGCTGGCCTGGCCGGGTATGGCCGGAGCCGCACCGACCGGTACGGCGAGCCTGTACGCGCCGTCCGCGCTGGTGCTCAGCGTGACGGCCGGACCCGATGCCGAAACGGGCACGGTCCTGCGCGCGGTGACCCTCGTCTGCTCGCCGGCGCCCGGCGGGACGCACCCGAACCCGGCCGCCGCGTGCGCCGAGTTACGGGCGAACGGCTCGCAGCTCGACCCGCTCGCCGCGCCGGCCCCCGGCGCCGCCTGTACCCGGGAGTGGAACCCGATGACGGTGGCGGCCGTCGGGGTGTGGCAGGGCCGTCGGCTCAGCTACACGTATACCTTCGCCAACCCGTGCGGCCTGCGGAACACCTCCGGCACGCTGTTCGGTTTCTGATCCCCCGTGAAGCGGTGGGCCGGGCGGCGCCGTGCGACCGCCGCCCGGCCCGGCCGCCGGGAGCCGGCCCCGCTGCCGCCGGCACGGCCGGATCCTCAGCCCAGTTCGAGGCTGGTCACCCCGAAGAGCTCCGTCAGGGCGAGGTCCGGCGCCGGACCGGTGTACATCCGGGCGGTCTCGAAGGCCGGTACCAGGCCGAGGCGTTCGAAGAGCGCGGCCGCCGCCGGGTTGGCGTCCGGCACGTCCACGGACACCGGCCCGTCGGGGGCGTGCCGGGCCAGCTCCCGCAGCAGGGCCGCCGCCACCGCCGGGGTGGCCGCGTAGAGCGGGCCGATCCGGTGGGCGGCACTGGAGGGGCGGATCACACCGAGGCCCTCGACGCGGCCGTCCCGGACGGCCGCCAGCGCGGTGCGGCCGGGCAGGGCGGTCCAGGCGGACAGGAAGGCGTCCCGCGGCGCGGGGAAGAACCGCCGGTCGTAGGCGGCGAGCCGGCCGAAGGGCAGGGTGCCCGCGTCCACGATCTCGATCGCGCCGTCGTCGTCGCCGTCGCCAGCGCCCTGTGGGGTGCCTTCGTAGCGGAAGTTGTTCCAGGCGTGACGGAAGCCCGACTTGCGATAGTTGTCCTGCTGGTCGACGACCCCGTCCAGGCCCACGAGGCGCCCGTCGAGCCGCTCCATCCCGGCGTGCCACAGCCGGATGCCGTACCCCTGGCCGCGGACGGCCGGCCGGGCGATGTAGAAGCCGATGAAGCCGAAGCCCGCGCCGTACCGCACGGCGGAGATGCAGGCCACCGGCTCGCCGTCCAGCCGCCCGACGAGGAACCCCTCCGGGTCGGCGACCGCGAAGGCGTACCGGTCCGAGTCCCCCGGATTCCAGCCCTCCTCGTCGGCCCAGTCGCGGATCAGCCTCATGTCGGCGGCGCTCGCACCGGTGATCTCGAATCCCGTCATGCCGGTGTTGTACCAGACGGGTCCGATGTGTGCAGCGGGGCCTGATCAGCCGTCAGGAGGCGGACGATCGCGGCCGGATCGGCCTCCCGGTGGAGATCGCTGACCTGCCCGTCACCCACTTCGACGACCCGCCATACCCCGTCCGCGCGCAGCGCGAGGTCGGTGGTCACGAAGGGGCAGGCCAGCGCCTCGACGGCCGCCCGGACCGGTCCGAGAGCCGGTCCGAGAGCCGGTTCGAAGGACGCTTCCGGTACCTCGGCGACCGGGCTGTCGGGGTGGGCGGTGACCAGCCGGGGCACCCCGTCCCGCCACCACACCCGTACCTCCGAGGCCACCGCCCGCGACGTGACGAAGTGCTCGAAGGCCCGCACCACCACCCCGCCGGCCAGGAACTCCCCCTGCAGTTCGACGAAGCGGGCGACGACGCGGTGCAGCGCGGCCGGGTCGGCGAGGTCGGGCACGTAGCAGGCCTCGTCCCACTCGTGCTTGCGGGACTTCACGTAATCCTTGACGACGGCGGCTCCCGGCGGCAGGCCCGCCGCGAGGGCCGCGAGGCCCTCCGGGTCCGGGACCGCCCCCGGCACCGCCGGCAGCCAGCCGCTGACCGGGGTCAGGCCCGCGAAGGTCTCGTACCAGCCGGGGAGTTCGTGCGCACGGCGGTACGCCTCCGGGGTGACCACCAGCTCGCCACCGCGCCGGCGCAGGGCCGCGTCCAGCGCGGCGTAGTGGCCCGAGGGGATCATCCAGCCCCGGTACCAGACGGCTCCCGTCCCGTCCGGCACGCGCGCGACGGCCCGTTCGGCGTCCCCCGCGAGCAGCGCGTCGTGGTCGATGAGCAGGGCCGTTCCCCCGGCGGCCCGCAACTGCCGGGCCTCTGGGGCGAAGTGGGCGTCGGCCCGGCGCTCGTTCAGCGGATCGCGGCAGTAGAGGACGGTGGTGGTGGTCTCGGTTGTCGTAGCCATGCACCCACCCTATGAACGGCCCCGCCGGTCACCGTACGGATCTCAGCCCGCGCAGATCACGTCGTCGAGCCGGATGGGGTCGGAGTCCAGACGTACGTACGCGGTGAAGGTGTCGGTAGTGCCGGAGGCCCAGTGGGTGGTCACGGTGGCCCAGCCCACCGAGGCGGCCTTCGCGACGGTGACCGGACCCACGCTGATGTCCTGAGGCTCGTCGTGGGCGCAGAGCAGGACGTCGACCTCCTCATTGATCTGCTGTCTCTCCTTGAGGATCTGCGAGACCTGGTTCTCCCGGTCCGTGTCGGAGGGACCGTGGTCACCGTAGAAACCGATGAGGAACTCGCTGATCTGGGCAGCGGTGTGTCCCCTCCCCGCGACGGCGGCGGGCGCGGCCAGGGCGGGAACGGACGGCACGACCGGTAGCACGAGCAGGGTCAGCAGCAGGGCACCGAGGCGGTACGGCGTGAGCATCATGTCCGGTCTTGTACCCGCCGGGCCGGTGGATCGGGAGGGCGGGGCCCGGATCTCACTCCTGTGGGGGGCGGGATTCACCGCAGAAACGACCCACCGGGCGATGCGCGGAAATGGGCTCGCGGGCGACCCGCACCCGTACGTAGGGTCGGCTGCATGGGGAAGCCACTTGTCGCAGTGTTCAGCGGGGCCGGAATGTCCACCGACTCCGGAATTCCGGACTACCGGGGACCCCAGGGCCTGTGGCGGCAGGATCCCGACGCCGAAAAGCTCGTGACCTACGCGTACTACATGGCCGATCCGGAGATCCGGCGCCGCTCCTGGCTGATGCGTGCCGAGATCGGCGCGCTCGGAGCACGGCCGAACGCCGCGCACCTGGCCGTGGCGGAGCTCGAGCGCGGCGGCACCCCGGTACGGGTGATCACCCAGAACGTGGACGGACTGCACCAGCTCGCCGGGATGCCCGACCGCAAGGTGTTCGAGCTGCACGGCAGCGCCCGGTCGGTGGTGTGCACTGCCTGCCACGCCCGGTCGGAGATGGACGAGGCGCTGGCCCGGGTGGCCGCCGGGGAGCCGGATCCCGCCTGCCTGGTGTGCGGCGGGATCCTCAAGTCGGCGACCGTCATGTTCGGCCAGCGGCTCGACCCCGAGGTGCTGGGGCAGGCGATCGCCGTGGCCAAGGGGTGCCAGGTGTTCATCGCCGTCGGGTCGAGCCTGCAGGTGCAGCCGGCCGCGTCGCTCGCCGGGATGGCCGCGGAGGCCGGGGCCCGGCTGATCATCGTGAACGCGGAGGAGACCCCGTACGACCCGCTGGCCGACGAGATCGTCCGCGAGCCGATCGGCACCGCCCTGCCGGCCCTCCTGGCCAGGCTCTCCGCACCCTAGGCTTCCGCGTCCGCCGCCCGGCGCATTTCCGTCACGTCCAGCTTCTTCATCCGCATCATGGCGGCGGTGGCCCGGGCGGCCCGGCCGGGGTCCGGGTCGGCGATCAGGTCGATGGCGCCCGGCGGGATGACCTGCCAGGACACACCGAACCTGTCCTTGACCCAGCCGCAGACACCCTCCTCGCCGCCGTCGCCGGTCAGCGCGTCCCAGTAGTAGTCCGCCTCCGCCTCGTCGGCGCAGCGGATCTGGAAGGAGATCGCCTCGGTGAAGGGGAACTGCGGGCCGCCGTTGAGGCCGATGAACCGCTGGCCGTTGATCTCGAACTCCACGACCATCACGGAACCGGCCTCGCCGGGCCCCGCCTCCGTGTACCGGCCGATCCGGCCGAGCCGGCCGTCCTTGAAGACGGACAGGTAGTAGTCGGCGGCCGCTTCCGCGTTGCCGTCGAACCACAGACACGTGGTGAATCCGTTGCCGCTCATCTCTGCCTCCGGGCCGGTCTGTATGTGAGGGACGGTGGAGACCGTCCCTCACATACAGACCGGCCCCGGACCCGAAATTCATCGGTGGGTCCGGGGCCGGTCCGCATTGTGCCGGTAATGCGCCCGTTCGGCCTACTTGGCGGGCTCCGCGCCCCTCTCGAGCATGCGGTCCACGACGCGCTCGGCGGCGTTGCCCTGGTCCAGGTCGCAGAACTCGGCGCGGAACGCCGCGCGCGCCTCCGCGTACTCCGCCCCGACCGCGTCCGCGTTGCGCACGGCCTCGATCAGGCTCGCCGAGTCCGCCAGCAGCGGCCCCGGGGCCTTGGCCTCCAGGTCGAAGTTGAAGCCGCGCAGCGTGCCGCGGTAGTGCTCCAGGTCGTACGTGAACAGCAGGATCGGCCGGTCGGTGTGCGCGAAGTCGAACATCGCGGAGGAGTAGTCCGAGATCAGCACGTCGGCGACCAGCAGCAGGTCGACCACGTCGGGCCAGCGGGACACGTCGACGACGAATCCGTCGCGGACGCCGTCGCGGACCTGCTCCGTCACGTGGTGGTGGCTACGGATCAGCAGGACGTGGTCCTCGCCCAGCTCACGGCGGGCCTGGTCCAGGTCGATCCGCAGATCGAGCTTGTAACCGCCGGAGAAGGCCTCGTTGTTCTCGCGCCACGTGGGCATGTAGAGGACGACCTTCTTGCCCTCGGGCAGGCCGAGCCGACGGCGGACCTCGGCGATCCGCTGCGCGTCGGGCCGCACCAGCGCGTCCGTACGCGGGCTGCCCGCCTCGATGACCTCGCCGTCGTAGCCGAGGGCACGCTTGAGGACGGGCGTGGCGTAGGAGCTCGGGGAGGCCAGCAGGGTCCACTGGGCGCTGTCGTGCTCCAGCCCCTCCAGGATCTCCGGGCTCGTGTAGTAGTCGTGCACGAAGTCGTGACCGATCTCCTTGATCGGCGTACCGTGCCACGTCTGTACGACGACCTGCCCGGCGCGGCGCTGGAAGCGGTCCGGCACGTTGTCGTTGGTCACGAAGTAGCGGGCGCGGGCCAGCACCTCCCACGACTCCACGCTGTTGTACTGGACGGCGCGGGCGGTCTCCGGGACCTCGGTCTGGCCGTCGCGGACCAGCCAGATGTGCTCCAGCTTCTCCCCGCGGCGCACCAGTTCCTCGTGGATGGCGCGCGGCGAGTCGCCGGAGCTCTGCCCGTGGTGGACGTCGTAGACGACGACGTCCTTGACCGGCAGGGCGCGCTGCGCCGGGTAGGTCTCGAACCGGGCGACGCGCTGCGCGTGGTTGGAGCGGTCGTGCGGGCTCAGCAGCGGGTCGGCGACCAGCACCATGCGGTCGTAGAAGCGGGTCTCGACCCGCATCCGGCGGCCCTGCACGGTGAGCGGGTGCGGCCCGGCGAAGAGCAGGCCGGGGCCCATCTGGACGGGTGCGCCGCGGTCGACACCGAGCAGTCCGGCGGTGGTTCCGCCCTGGGCGGCCGGGCGCAGCGTGGGCCACCAGCGGCCCTCGGGGAGCGTGGTGCGGCCGGCGTACGCCTCGGGGAGCACGGGCTTGAAGACGGCCTCGAAGGCGTCCCCGTCGCGGGTGACGGGGTAGCTGTACTCCACGCCGTGCGCGTTGTGCAGGACGAGCTCGTACGGCTCGTCGGCCGGCGCGAGGAAGCGGCCCCGCAGGGTGAGGGTGCCGTCCTCGGCGGTGACCTCGTCGACCAGCGGCGGGGAGGGCTGCACGGAGAGGGTCAGGTGTCCGGTGTTGCCGCGCTTGGCGAAGAGGGAGCGGCCCTCGTCCTCGCCGGGCAGGGACAGGACCAGGCCGTCGAATCCGCCCCGCTCGTCGTGGACCATGCGGTGCTCGGTGCCGTCGGGGCCGACGACGGAGAGGCTCCAGGGCTCGGGGGCCCACGCGCCGGGCTCGCACTCGGCGTCCGGTACGGCGGCCAGGTCGGCCAGCGGTACGCGGGCGGTGAAGGAAGCCCGGTCGGCGCCGGATCCGGTGCTCTCCAGCGGGAAGGAGAGGACGGTGCCCGTGGTGACGTGGACGGCCCGCAGCTCGGTGGATCCGACGGCCTCGGCGGAGAGTTCGCCGGTGATCTCGACGGCGTCGTCACCCGCGGCGCGGACGTCCAGGGCGCGGGCGCGGGCGATCTCCACCTGGATGGTGAGTGCGCCGGAGACGACCGGGACGATCCGGACGTCGGGGGCCACCCAGTACGGGGGCGGGTTCTGGCCGGTGTCGTTCTCCCCGCCGCGCAGGCGGGCGCGGTGCAGGCCGCCGGGCCCGGTGACGGCGATGGACGTGGTCCATATGCCCTGGTTCCACTTGCCGCCCGACTGGAAGATCGAGGGGTCGACGACGGCCGTGAAGCCGGCCCAGTTCGCGTGCCGCAGGGCGAGGTGCGGGGAATTGACCGAGGCCATCGGGGAGGCGACGGTACGGGTGCCGACGACGGAGCGGCGGCGCTTGTTCCCCTCGCGGAAGACCAGCATCTTGCGGGAGCCGAGGCGGCTCTCCGCACCGAGGTGACCGGGGAGGGCGTAGCCGCGCAGCAGCAGCTTGCCGTCGACCCAGGCCGCCTGCTCCAGGCGGCTGACGACGCGGCGCTCGCGCGGGCCGAGGGTGAGGATCTTGGCCGGAACCGGCGGACGGCCCTGCAGGAAGGGGTAGTCGGCCTGCGGGCGGGCGAGGCCCTTGACCGGCACGCTGTAGTGGTAGTCGCGCTGGTGGTGCTGGAGCGCGATGAAGTCCTCGACGCGGCCTTCGCCGGCCAGGTACGCCTTGAGGCGGTCGGCGACGGTCAGGTCGGACCAGGGGCCGGTGCCGATCTCGCGGACGAGACCGCCGACCTCCTTGACGAACGCGGCGCGGAAGTCGGGGCCGCCCTCGCCGACGTACTTGTAGATGAGCGGGAGTTCCTCGCTCAGCACGTTGTGGTCGTAGTCGCGCAGGTAGCGGGCGTACTTCGCGCCCTGCTTGGCCTTGAGGGACTCGCGGACCAGGCGTACGGACTTCACTCGGTCGATGAGCGAGATCGGGTCGGTGGAGCGCTGGGTGATGGAGCGCTCGCCGGTCTCGCGGACGCGCCAGTGGTAGACGCAGTCGCTGAGGATGTCGACGCTCGAGGCGAAGTAGTGCGCGGGGATGCTGACCGGGGCGTCCTCGTAGAGGATGCCCTCCGGGTACTGGAAGCCGTGCCGGTCCCAGAAGCTGCGCCGGTAGACCTTGTTCCACGCGGTGCGGTCGGTGACCAGCGCCGGGAACTTCGAGATGTGCGTCTTCAGCTGGGTGCGGGCGAAGGCGGCCCGGTGTCCCCAGGACTGCTGCATGCCGACGGAGCGGAAGCGCTTCACGTTGCCGCCCGCGAAGTCCGAACCCGTCTCGTCCAGCGCCTCGATGAGCCGCTGGTAGGCGTAGTCGGGCATGGTGTCGTCACTGTCGACGAAGGCCAGGTACTCACTGTCCTTGTCGGCGTGGCGGGCGCCCACGTTACGGGCCGCACCGAGGCCCGCGTTGTCCTGCATCACGACACGGAAGCGCTTGTCCTTGGCGGCGAACGCCTTGGCTATGACGGCGCTCGTGTCCGTGGACCCGTCGTCCACGAGAATGACTTCGAAGTCTTCGAAGGTCTGGGATGCGATGGATTCCAGGCACTCGTCGAGATAGAGCTCGACATTGTAGACGGGGACGACGATGCTCAGGCGGGGCGGCATGGGTGGCGGTTTCTCCAGCGTTTTATGCTTTGTCGTTGATCAGCTGCTCACAGCATCCTACTCTGTAACAGAGTTATAAACTCCACCCATATGGGGCATAGCCAACAAGCCGTCGGGGCGGACGGCAAAGAATTCAGCCGTCCGCCACTTCGGCGATGCGATCGAAGGCGGCCTGACCGCGCCCGGCGGGGGCGGTCAGACCTCCAGGTCTGCTTCGATCTTCTTCAGTTGATGCCGGGCCATCGCGAGGTTGGCCCGCCCCTTGTCGAGGGCCAGGTAGAGGAAGAAGCCCGTGGAACCGCGGGCCTTCATCAGCCGGATCAGGTGGTACTGGCTGCCGAGGGTGATGAGGATGTCCTCGATCTCGTCCTTGAGGCCGAGCATCTCCATCGTGCGGACCTTGGCGCGCACCACGTCCGTGTTGCCCGCCGCCGCGACCGCGAGGTCGAGGTCCTTGCCGCCCCCGATGGTGCCGAGGGCCATACCGCTGCCGTAGTCGACGAGCGCGGCACCGATCGCGCCTTCGATCGTGGTGGTGGCTTCCTTGAGTGCGGTCTCCACATTGACCATGAGAGGGTCCTCTTTCTCTTTTCACTGTGACTGGAACACGTGGGGAACATGACTTGCTGTAACCGGATGCAGCCGTGGCGGCGCGCGCCGGACGGGTCGGGCCCTGCCGTCGGCCGGAACGCGCATCACCCGGGTGGGGCTCCGGGGCCCCGCCGCCCGAGGGTGTGGTCGATCAGTTCCGCTATCCGGAGACTGGAGCGCCGCGCTTCCAGGTGGAGGCGTCCGACGTTGACGCGCGGCTCGGCGGTCAGGGTGAGGACCGCCGCCAGGCCCGCCGCGTAGGTGGCGACGTATCCGTCCTCGCCTCGCACGAGCAGTTCGCGGAAGGCGCCCTGGCCGGTGCAGTCGCTGAGCCGCTGGGCCACCCCGAGGGCGGCGGCGGTCAGCGCCGCGATGGACTCCGCCTCGGTGGCGGCGCTGTCCTGGGCGAGCACGAAACCGTCGGCGCTCGCGGCGAGGGCACCGGTGAGCTGGGGTACCCGGGCCCGCAGCCTGCGGAGCTCTGCGAGTATCTCGGCCTCCGTCTCGGGGGGCACCGTACTCATGTCGGCCTTTCTCCTTTCGGGCTGCCTACGCTCGGAGCGGTCGGCGCGCAGGGCCGGTCGCAGCGGGAGCCTCACAGACTTGCCTCCAGTGCGTCGCGTAACCGGCGGAGCAGCGCCACGTCCGGGGATTGGGCCTCGGTCATCCAGTCGGGCAGGGGCGCCACGGCCGGCGGCGGGGCCGGGGTGTGCGGGGTCTCGACCAGTCCGGCCGCCGCGAGGCGCCGTACGTCGAGCAGGGTGTGGAAGGCGGGCCGGCCCAGGACCCACGCGAGGTCGGCCGGGGTGCGCAGGCCGTCGGCCTGTTGCAGCAGGGTCCGCTGCCGGGAGGTGATCGTCTGGCCCGGCGCGGCCGCCCGGGGTACCACCGGGGAGGTGTCCAGCAGGGGGTACGGCCAGACCGCGTCGAGCAGGTCCCGGCGGCGCCGGGTCTCTCGTTCCACCGCGGCGGCGGGAACGGAACGGACGGAGCCGATCCAGTGGGTGGCCCCGCGGCGGAAGCGGGAGGGCCCGCTGCCCGGGGAGAGTGCGAAGAAGGCGGCGTCGAATATCGCGGCGAGGTGGCATATCTCCAGCTCCCCGTCGGCGAGCCCGCCGCTGTCCACGAGGAAGCGGGCGACCTGGCGGCGGGCACCGGCCCGGTCCACGGCCTCGCGCCAGCGCTCGGGGGCGAGACCGCCACCGGTGGTGAGCAGTACGTCGAGACCGGGGGTGGCCGGGCTCTCCGCGTGCACGATGCGGCCGTCCTCCAGGAAGAGGGTGCCGCGGTCGCGGAGCAGGGCGCCGGTGGCCCGCTCCGCGGCGAGGCGGGTGAGTAGGGGGGAGACTGCGGCGAAGGCGTTCGCGGCCGTGGCGGTGGCCGGGGTGGTCATCTGAGTACCAGCCCCTCCGCCAGGGCACGGAGCCGGTGGCGCGCGAGGGCGAGATTGCCGTCGACGCGGTCGAGCCACAGGTGCAGGAATACGCTGCTGTCGAAGCTCGTCTCGACGAAGCGCAGTACGTGGTATCCAGTGCGGGTGGTGACGATCAGATCCTCGACAGGCGGGCCGGCCGGTAAGCCGGCGGACGAACCGGCGGAGGGAACGGCTCCGCCACCGTGTGCCGGGTCCGGCTCCGCAGGGGCGAAGGACTCGTACTCGGCTGCCGCCCGGGCCAGCTCGGCGGTCTCGGCGGCGGTGGTCTCGTGGTCGCCCACGGGCGACTCCCCCGCGGTGCCGAGGGCCAGTCCGCTGCTCCAGTCGACCAGCGCGGCCCCACGCGCACCAGGCAGGGCCATGGCTTCGAGCAGGCATTCGTCGATCCCGGGCACGCGGGCTCCCCTCCCGGCCGGACGTGCTGAGTGCACGGTCGTACGGCGCGACAGGAGGGAACTTACTCAAGTTCCACTGTACGAAAGGGCGTTCTGGCATTTTCCGCTGGAACATGCCAGGAAGGGTGCGAGAGCTTGGCCGGAACGCGTCGGAATTTGATCACGAAGCGAGCGGAAGATCGTCCGCGAGGCGGAACGACCCTCCCTCGCGCTGCACGTAGCCCTCGTGGGTGAGGGTGCGCAGCAGGTGGTAGACGGTGGGCAGGGGGATCCCGGTGAGCCGGGCCAGCCGCTTGGCCGTCACCCCGCCTTCCGCCGACATCGCCTCCAGGAGACGCAGTGCGCGCTGCACGGAGCCGATCAGGGTGGGTGTGCTGTCCTTCTGGCTGTGGTCGGTGCCCATGACTAGTCCCCCTGCTCCGGTACGAGGCCTGGCAAACCCATCAAAGTGGCTCACCGGACGCAAAACCAGCGGACTCGCGTAAACCTGAGCATAAGATCACCGCATCCCGGCCCCGGCGCGAGCGCTAGCGCGTGCAGGTCACGTACGCCGGGAGGGGGGCGTCCGCGATCAGGTGGCGCGGCAGGGACAGTCCGAAGCGGCGTTCCACGACGGCGAGGGTGTGCCGGTCGCGGTCCGCGTCCGCCTCGTCGGCCGGGCGGGCGCACGCGCCGTCCGGGGTGAGGATCCCGGCCGCGATCAGCTCCGGGAGCAGGAAGTCCGGCCGGTGGCCGCCGCGCCAGCACTCCTCGCCGAGACCGAAGCAGCACACCAGCTCGCCGTCCCGGGCGTACGCGAACTGCACCGGCGGATGGTCGGGCTGCGGGTCGAGGTGGACGGCCTCCACGCCGCCCCGGGAGACCTCGGCGAGCCGTTCCGCTCCGGCCGGCTGACCGTGTTCGACGGCGAAGGACCAGCCGCCCCACCGGCCGACCCGGGCCACGCCGTCGCCGTCCACGGTCTCGGTGACCATGCTCCAGGCGTCGAGCGCGCCCAGCGGCCCGGGGTGCACGCCCGGCAGCGCGCCGAGTCGCGCGGCGAGTTCGTCGGGGGTTATCCCGCGGGCGAAGGTCAGGCCGGCGAACCACTGGTCCCAGTCGGCCAGCCACCGGATCCCGTCCGCCGCGTCCTGTGTCGTGTCCGCCATGTCCGCACTCCCCACGGTTGCCCCACCCCGCCGGTGCTCGTTCACCGGCACGATAGTCAGTCCGCGGGCTTCTCCGGGAGGAGGCGCTCGACCATCGTGCGAATGAGCCCGTGCGCCGGGTGCGCCTCCAGCATGGCGGGCGCGGTCAGGTCGTCCACGATCAGACCGAGCATCGCCAGGTACATCAGGACCACGCCCTGCCGGTCCCCGGGCAGGCCCGCGTCCAGGTGCCATCTGATGTTGGCCTCCAGTTCCAGGCCCTGGAAGGACGCGAGCTCGGCCTGGAGTTCGGGGCGTCTGATGCCCTCCAGCCGCAGCTCCAGCATGGCGATGTGCACACTGCGCTCGCGCCTCATCCGCTCCAGGAGCCGGGTGAGCAGGACCTCGGTGTCCAGCGGGCCGGTGAGGTCCGCCGGGTCCGGGACCAGCCGCTCCCGCGTGCGGTGCAGGATCTGCACGAGCAGCTGGGACCGGTTGGCGAAGTAGTTCGAGGCGGTGCCGGTGGGTACGCCGGCCTCGGTGTCCACGGCGCGCAGGGTCAGACCGCGCGAGCCCTCGCGCGCCAGCACTTCGATGGCGGCGTCGAGCAGTGCGGCGCGGCGCTGCGGGTTCTGGCGCATGGTCGGGTCCCTGGAGGCGGAGGGGGCGCGTCGGGTGAACACTGCAGGTGCAGTGATTCGCACACGGTAGCGGACGTGCCCGGTCCGGCCCCTCCCCACCGCCCCCTCCCCCGTGTCAGGCTGCGCGTCATGGAGCGGATCATCGAGGAGATACGCGAGGACCTGTCCCGCCGGATCGCCGTGGCGGCCGACCGGCTCGCCGACCGGACGCTGGCCGAGGACCCCGCCTACGCCGCCCTGCTGGGCCGGGCCGAGCTGCGCGAGCGGATCCACCACGCCCTCGGCCAAGCCGTGGAGGGGCTGCTCCGCACCGCCCGGGGCCTGCCGGTGGATCTGTCCGGAGCCCGGGAGGTCGGCACGCTCCGTGCCGAGCAGGGTCTGCCGCTGGCCTCCCTCCTGCGCACCCACCGGCGTGGCGGCCGGCTGCTCTGGCAGAGCCTGACGGAGGCCGTGACCGCGCACGACCGGGCGGCGCTCCCCCGGCTGCTGCCGGGCGCGGCCGCGTTGTGGGACGTACTGGACCAGATGACGGACGCCATGACGGAGTCGTACCGCCGGACCGAGGCCGCGCACGGCGACCGGGACCGGGAGCGCCGGGCGGCCCTGCTGGACGTGCTGCTCGACGGCGGGGACGGGCCGTCGGAGCCGGGCGCGCGAGTCTTGGCCGACGAGGCCTCGGCGGCCGAAGCGGCCGCCGCACAGCTGGGGCTGCCGGAGCGGGGCCGTTTCACGGTGGTCGTGCTGGCCGGCGGCGCATCCGGCACCCCGGCCCCGCCGGCCACCCCGGCCGGGGGGTCCGGAGCCGCCTCCGCCCCGCGCGTGCTGTGGCGCGTCCGCGCCGACGGGGAAATCGGTCTGGTGGACCTGGGCCACCATCCGCTGGAGTCCGTACGGGAGCTGCTCGCGCCCCTCGGGGTGCGCGCCGGGGTCGGCCCCGTCGTCACGGCGCCGGCCGGGGTGGCCCGGGCGCACCGGCTGGCCGCCCTCGCGCTGCGCACCACCCCCGAGTCCGAGGGCCCGCGCACCGCGCTGTTGGACGAACGGCTGCCGGCGGCGCTGGTCGGCGCCCAGGCCGAACTCGCCGACCGGCTGCGCCAGGTGGTGCTCGGTCCGGTGCTCGCGCTGCCCGCGGCGGACCGGCGGACGCTCCTGACCACCCTGGGCACCTGGCTGGCCTGCCGGGGCTCGACGACGGACGCCGCGCAGCGGCTGTACTGCCACCGCAACACCGTCTCCAACAGGCTGCGGCGCCTGGAGCAGCTGACCGGCCGCTCCCTGTCCGACCCCCGGCAGGTGGTGGAGCTGGCGCTGGCGCACGCGGCGGTGCTGCAGCGCGTCGAGGCGGAAGCCGCTACCCGTCCTGCCGTGCCGGATCCGCGGGCCGGGCGGACTCCAGGAGGTACGGTACGTCGATCACCGCGACGCCCGGTGTGAAGAGCAGCCGGGCCTTCAGCCGCAGGGCGTTCTGGTTGTGCAGGGGCTGCTCCCACCAGTTGCCGACCACGTACTCGGGGATCACCACCGACAGCATGTCCGTCCCGGAGCCGGCGGCCAGTTCCTCGACGTGGGCCAGGATCGGGCCCACCACCTCGCGGTACGGCGAGTGCAGGATCTTCAGCGGCAGTCCGGTGTCGTGCGCGTCCCACGCCTCGCGCAGCCGGGCCGCCTCCTGCTCGTCCGCCGCGACGGTGACCGCCGTCAGCGTGTCCGGGCGCAGGCCCTGCGCGTAGCCGATGGCCTTGAGCGTCGGGGCCTGCACGGCGGCGACCAGGACCAGGACGTGGTGGCGGGCGGGCCTGCGCGGGGTGGCGCCGGGGGCGATGGCGACCTGCCGGGCGACCTGGTCGTAGTGGCGGCGGACGCCCTTCATGCCGAGGAAGAGCAGCGGCATGGCGATGACGACCAGCCAGGCGCCGTGGGTGAACTTGGTGAGCAGGACGATGACCAGGACCAGACCGGTCAGGGTGGCGCCGACGGCGTTGATGGCGAGCCTGCGGTGGATGTGGATCCGCTCCTCGCGCGGGGTGGCGGGTGAGGCCAGCACCTTCCGCCAGTGCCGGACCATGCCCGACTGGGAGAGGGTGAAGGAGACGAAGACGCCGATGATGTAGAGCTGGATGAGGCGGGTCAGTTCGGCGTCGAAGGCCACGATGAGGGCGATGGCGGTGAGTGCGAGGAGCACGACGCCGTTGGAGTAGACGAGCCGGTCGCCTCGGTTGAAGAGCTGGCGGGGCGCGTAACGGTCCCTGGCCAGGATCGAGGCGAGCATCGGGAAGCCGTTGAAGGCGGTGTTCGCGGCGAGGATCAGGACGCCCGCCGTGACGACCTGGAGCAGGTAGAAGAGGAAGTCCCAGCTGCCGAAGGTGGCGCGGCCGATCTGGGCGAGGGCGGTGGAGGTCGCGGTGCCCGGGGGCAGGCCCAGTTCGGTGGGGTCGGCGGCGACGTGCACCTGGTACGACATCGCCAGGGCGGTGATGCCGGCGAACATCGTCACGGAGAGCACGCCCATCGCGGCGAGCGTGGTCGCCGCGTTGTCCGCCTTGGGCTTGCGGAAGGCGGGGACGCCGTTGCTGATGGCCTCGACGCCCGTGAGAGCGGTGCATCCGGAGGCGAAGGCGCGCATCGTGAGGAACACCAGGGCGAGTCCGGTGTAGGTGTCGACCGGGGTGATCGGGAGGTCGGCGGACTCGGCGCGGATGGTGTCGCCGGTCCCGAGCCGTACGGCGGCGACGGCGAACATGAGGTAGATGACGAGAACGAAGCCGTAGGTGGGGATGGCGAAGATGCGGCCCGACTCCCGTACGCCGCGCAGGTTCATCACGGTCAGCAGCACCACGAAGGCGACGGAGAGCACCACTTCGTGGTCGCTGAGCGAGGGAATGGCCGAGGTGATGGCGTTGACGCCGGAGACGACGGAGACCGCGACGGTCATCACGTAGTCGACGAGCAGGGCGCTGGCGGCGGTGAGTGCGGCGGTCTGCCCGAGGTTCTCCGAGCTGACGACGTAGGCACCGCCCCCGCCCGGGTAGGCGTGGCAGGTCTGCCGGTACGAGGCGACGACGACGATGAGCAGGAAGACGATGGCGGCGGCCGCGTACCAGGCGAGGTGCAGCAGTGCGACGCCGCCGAGGGCGAGGACCAGCAGGATCTCCTCGGTGGCGTAGGCCACGGAGGAGAGCGGGTCGCTGCAGAAGATCGGCAGGGCGAGCCTCTTGGGCAGCAGGGTCTCGCCCAGGCGGGCGGTGTCGAGGGGTTCGCCGACCAGCATGCGCTTCACATTGATACGCCTCATTCGGGCATGATCGTTCATCGATGTCGCCCATCAGCCCTTCTGGGGCTTGTGTCACCCGGCGAGCTCCTCCGCCCGGTGCGCCAGCCACAGGTCGTGGCGGGCACTGGGGGACTGCAGCAGGGAGCGCTCCAGCAGTGCCTCGATCCGGGTCAGCCGCTTGCGGGCACCGGGCACGGAGACGCCCAGCGCCGCGGCCGCCGGAAGGAGTTGGGCGTCGTGCGCCAGCCAGGCACGGACCGTGTCACGGGCTCCCGGCGGGGCGTCTGGTCCGGTCAGCGCGCTGAGGTGGGTACGGGCCCAGTCGGTCAGGCGCGGGTCGCGCAGCACGTCGTCGAGACCGCAGGCTGCTCCGGAGGCGTCGTCGCCGGTCCCCGCTCCGGCTGCCGCGGCCGGACCGGCCCCGGCGCCGGTCCCCGAGGTGAGCCGCAGGGCAAGGGAGAGCGCCGCCTGGTCCGCCAGCCGTGCGAGGTCCAGGCCGAGCAGCGCCTCGATCAGGCGGAGCCGGGCCGCCAGGGTGTTGCGGTGGATCTTCAGCAGCCGGGTGGCGCGCGAGGTGAAGTTCAGCCAGGCGTGGGCGGTGGCGCGCAGCTCCTGCCCGCCGGGGTCCTGGGGGCGCCGGGGCGTGTGCGCGTGCAGGGGTGCGAGCAGGGCCTCGGCCCAGCGGCCCCCCGCCTCGTACGCGACGAGGGCCAGTTCGGGACCGGGCCCGAACCGGGCGTGCCGGTCACCGCTCGCCCGGGCGACGGCCAGCGCGTGGAAGGCCTGGGTGTAGGCGGCCGGGGCCTCGCTCAGGCCCGTCTCCCCGCTGGCCCCGACGGCGCAGTCCGGCGCCGCCGCCACCAGTGCTCCGGCCAGGGGGTCGCCGGTGGCGGGCGTCCCGCCCGGGCCGGGCGGGGCGAGCACGATCAGGTGGCGCACGTAGACCGGGCAGCGCACGATCCAGGCCCGGCCGCCCGTCAGTTCCCGGCAGATCCGGCTGACTTCGGCGCGCCGTCCGGCGGGACACTCGATGACGTACATCCGCATGGGGTCGGGCAGCGCGGGGCCCAGTGTGGCGGAGATCTGACGGGCGGTGGACAGCCGGCCGTTCATCAGCAGGTGGAGGACGGCCTCGCGGACCTGCGCCTCGGCGCGCCGGACCCGTTCCTCCCGCCGCCCGGCCTCCTCGGCGCGCAGTACGAGGTCCAGCGGTACGGCCGCGTCCGCGAGGAGCGCGGGCGCGTCGGGGTGGTGCGGCTGCTCCAGTACGGCGGCCAGCGCGCGCGGGCCGTCCAGGGCGAACAGCAGGGTCACGCGGTCGGCTCCGTGCAGGACCGCCGACCGTACGCCGCGGGCACCCAGCTCGGCCGCTCCGCGCACGGCGGCCTCGGGAGCCGGTCCGTGCTCCGCTTCGGGGTCCACCACCCCGACCCAGCCGCCGAGGTGGGAGGCGAGCCACTCCAGCAGTGCGGTCGATCCCCCGCCGTGGACGAGCCGGTGGATCCTGAGGATGTCGTCGGAGCGGGACACGGCCGCATTCAACCACCCGTCGCTCACTGTGCGCTGTGATACCGGTCTCGCCCGCTCACTGGGCAGGACGAACCCTGCGCACGTCCCGGCGCGCGCATAGGCTGGGGGACAGGCGGCAGGATCCCGGCGGCTTCGATTGGAGTCGGACACGGGGGAAGCCACGGGATCCCGCCGCCGATCACATCTTGCGGGCCGCGCTGCGGATGGCCTCCCGGATGCGGAAGTAGGTGCCGCAGCGGCAGATGTTGGCGATGGCGTCGATGTCCTCGTCCGTGGGCTCGCTCGTGCGCTTCAGGAGGGCGACGGCGGCCATGATCTGGCCGGGCTGGCAGAAGCCGCACTGGGCGACGTCCTGTTCGAGCCAGGCCTCCTGCACGGGGTGCAGGTCGTCCCCGTTCGCCAGGCCCTCGATGGTGGTCACCGCCTTGCCGGCGCACGCGGAGACGGGCACCACGCAGGGACGGATGTCGGCGCCGTCCAGGTGGCTGGTGCAGGCCTTGCAGACATCCACCCCGCAGCCGTACTTGGGGCCGCGGACGCCCAGCATGTCGCGGAGCACCCACAGCAGGGGCAGGTCGTCGGGCGCGTCCACGGTGACGCTCCGCCCGTTGACGGTGAAGGTGTGCGAGGGCACTGCGTACTCCTGGTTCCGGGACTGGGCCGTCTCTTTCGGATCTTGCCGGGCAGCGCGGGCCCGGCAAGATCCGAAAGAGACGGCCTAGCGGGGGTAGGGGGTGAAGTCGACGTCGAAGTCGAGGGGGAAGCTGCGTGGTGTGGAACCGGTGGCCCTGGCCCAGGCGTTGGCGATCGCGCCGACGGCGGCGGGCACGCCGAGCTCGCCCGCGCCGCCCGGTTCCTCGCCGGTGGCCGGCAGCACGAAGACCCGTACGTCGCGCGGGGTGTCGCGCTGCCTGGCCCAGTGGAACTGACTGTAGCTGCCCTCCAGCGGAAGCCCCCGGTCGAGGTGGAGCCCGGCGCGCAGGGTGGTGGAGATCGCGTCGGTGAGGCCGCCGATCATCTGGGCCTCCAGTCCGCGCGGGTTGACCGGCAGGCCCACGTCCACGGCGATGACGGCCCTGGTGACGCGGACGTGGTCGGGGTCGCGGGTGTCGATCTCGACGAGGCATGCGGTGCGGGACTTGTACTCCTCGTGGAAGGCGATGCCCTGGGCGCAGCCGGCCTCCATCGGCCGTCCCCAGTTGCCCTCCTCGGCCACCTTGTCGAGCACGGCGCGCTGGGCGTCGGTCTTCAGGAAGGTGCGCCGGAACCGGTACGGATCCTTTCCGGTACGCGCGGCGAGTTCGTCGACCACGATCTCCTCGGCTCCCCGCGTGTTGGCGGAGTACACCGAGCGCCAGGACCCCGTCGGGATGCCGGTGGGCACCTCGTGCAGCCCGTGGGTGGTGAGCCCGAAGTGGTAGGGGGACTTGATCGTCGTGTGGAACAGGGTCTGCGCGAGGGTGGCGTTGCCGATGCCCAGCGGCAGGCTGGCGGCGGTGGCGGTGATGATCTCGCCGAGCCCGTGCCGGAAGTCGGTCTCGGCTGCGGCCACCCGGTGTTCGAACGAGAGCACCTCGCCCAGCAGGTGGGTGGCGCGGATCCTGTGGTGGGTGGCGGGGCGCATCCGGCCGTGCCGGGTGTCGTCCACGCGGGTCCACATGAGCCGGACCGGACGCCGGCAGGCCTTGGAGACGCGGGCGGCCTCCAGGGCCGCGTCGAAGAAGAGCCGGCGGCCGAAGGAGCCGCCGGCCTGGACCACGTGCACCGTGACCTTGGACAGCGGCAGGCCGAGCTCGGCGGCGATGGTCTCGCGGGCCACGATCGGGGACTTGAGGCCGGACCAGATCTCGGCCCGGTCCTCGCGCACGTCGGCGACTGCGGAGTTGGTCTCCATCGGGGCGTGGCTGACGAAGGCGAAGTCGAACTCCGCGTCCACGTAAGGGGTCAGCAGCGGCGGTACCAGCAGCGGCGGGGTGGCGGCGCGCAGCTTGGCCCTGATCTGCTCGTCGGAGAGCTGGTCGGCGGGGCCGGGGCCCCAGGTCACCTGGAGGGCGGCCTTGGCGTCGAGGGCCTGGCCGAACGTCTCGGCGACGACGGCGACCCCGGTGGGGACGGTCACCACGTGCAGGACTCCGGGCATGGCCCGGACGGCGGGGAGGTTGGTGACGGTGCGGACCGTGCCGCCGAGGGTGGGCGGGCGGCGCACGACGCAGGGTTTGGCGCCGGGCACGTCGAGGTCGAGGGTGTACTGAAGGGCTCCGGTGACCATGGCGCGGGCGTCGACGCGGCCGGTCGGCCTGCCCACGAGGGTGTGTCCGGCCCGCTTCTTGGGGGTGGCGCCGAGGACGGTCAGCCCGGGGTCGGCGGCGGCCGCGGCGAGGTCGCCGTAGTCGGCGGTGCGGCCGTCGGGGGCGCGGACGGTGCCGCCGGAGGTGGTCAGTGCGTTCGGGGCCAGCTTCCAGCGGTGGGCGGCCGCCGCGACGAGGCGGGCCCGGGCGGTGGCGGCGCACTGGCGGACCGGCCCGTAGAGGGAGCGGATCGAGTTGGAGGAACCGGTGAGCTGGTTGAAGAGCAGCTCGGGCCGGGCGTCGTCCAGCTCCACGCGTACGTCGGCCAGTGGTGCGTCGAGTTCCTCCGCGACCAGCATGGCGACGGCGGTGGTGAGGCCCTGGCCGACCTCCTCGCGCGGCAGCCGGAAGCGGATGGTGCCGTCCGCCTCGACGGCGAGCGCCAGCAGGGCCGAGGTGGGCGCGCCGGCCAGGATGAACAGGTCGCCCAGGTCGATCACGTCGGCGATGGCCGGCAGGGAGGGCACGACGGCGTGGGCGGGCTGCGGGGTCAGCGCGTCGGCGGCGGCCCTGGTGACCAGGGCCAGGGTCGGTGCGGCCACGAGGCAGGTGAGGAAGGAACGGCGGCTCCGCCCCGTGGCGTGGTCGTGCCCGGTCATGTCGTTGTGTGTCCCCTGCGCTGCGCGGGCCCGCCCGCGCAGACCTCCCCCGGTTTATTACCGGCACGTAGGGTAGCGACCGGGCAGGGCGATGGGAAGTCCCGATCACGCCGCGTCATTCATGGCGACATCACTCGTTCGGGGGTATACCGGCGGTCTTCCTTGATCCGTTCATTACGCGATTCCCACGGCGTGCCGGACTCGCACGACTCGGCCGTACGATCGAGCGAGGGTCGCCGGATGGCCTGATTCCGGCCGCTGTTCGCAGGGTGGTCCGACCCCGACCGGCTGGTCTCCTCGCAGCACCCCGGAGTTCACCTGACCGGATTCGTTCGCACACCGCGAACGGGGCGGCAGGCCTGCGGCATATACCAGAAGCAAGAACGTAGCGGATGTTGCCAAACGTCTTACACACCGTCGCGCCCTGTGCAACAGTCGTTACCGGTCCTTCCTTCAGACTTGGCCGTGCCGCGCCTGTATCGGAGTTCTCATGCCGTCCCACCTGTTCGCGGACCGTCCCGCGCAGCCGCCCGAGCCTGGGTCGGTGGACGCTCTGATCTCGCAGACCCGTCGGCTGCGGGGCGAAGTGGACGCGGTACGCCGCGACACGGTCGTCGACGACGACGACGCCCAGGGCCGCTGGCAGCGCGCACTGTGCGATCTCGCCGTCCACCATCTCGACGACCTGCGCGAGCACCTCGGCCAGCTCAAGGAGGGCCTGCCGGCGGCGCCCGACCCCGTCGAACAGCCGCAGACGGCGCCCGAGGCCGGACCCGAGGCCCAGATCCGCGTCGGCAGCGCCGAGTGGAACCTGCTGACCGACGAGGTCAGTTGGTCCGACGAGCTGTTCCAGATCTTCGGCCGCTCCCCCGAGTCCGGCGCGCTCCCCCTCGACGAACTGGGCTCGACCCTCTTCTCCGAGGACCAGCCGCTGCTCACCGCGTGGGTCACCGCATGCCTGGTGGACGGCAGACCGATCGACGGCGAGTTCCGCATCGTCCGGGCCGACGGCCGGGTCCGGACCCTGCACATGAGGGCCGAGCCGGTACTCGACACCGACGGCTGCACGGCCTCGATGTGGGCCGTCCTGCGGGACGTGAGTGAACTGCGCCGGAGCCAGCGCGCGGTGCGCGAGTCCCGTGACTCGCTGCAGCGCCAGCGGGAGATCGCGCAGACCGAGCGCAGGCTGGCGGTCGAGCTGCAGGAAGCCGTGCTCCCCCCGTGGCGCGGCTCCCTGCGGTTCCCGTACGGCAGCGCGGGCACGCTGGACGTGGCCGCGCACTACCTTCCCTCCGCGACCAGCGCGCTGATCGGCGGCGACTGGTACGACGCGCTCGAACTCCCCGACGGCTGCTCGATGCTGACGGTCGGTGACCTGACCGGGCACGGGGTGACCGCCACCTCCGGGATGGCGATGATGCTCGGCGCCCTGCGCGGCATGGCCATGGCGGGCATCGAGCCCGGTCCGCTGATGGGCTGGCTCAACCAGCTCCTGGAGACCTCCGTACAGCCGGCGCTCGGCTCGGCCGTGTGCTGCCGCTACGATCCCGCACGCCGGGTCCTGTCCTGGGCGCAGGCGGGCCACCCCGCACCCCTGCTCTTCCGCCGCGGCTCGGGGCGCTCCCTGCTGCCGCCGGAAGGCGTCCTGCTGGGCGCCACCTCCGGAGCCTCGTACGGCCAGGCCGAGGAGCACCTCGAAGTGGGCGACCTGCTGGTCCTGCACACGGACGGACTCACGCCGCGCAGCATCGAGTTCAGCCGGGCGGACGGGACCGAACGGCTGCTGGCGCTCGCGCCGCGGTTCTCGGCGGCGCGGTCGGCGCAGGAGTGCGTGCGGATCGTGATCGAGGAGTTCGGCGAGAGCGAGCGCGAGGACGACGCCTGCGTACTGGTCGCCCGGGTCGGCGGATAACGGCCGCTGTCCGCAGGGCTTCACGAGGCTTCAGGGCCGCGCCGGAGGGCGCGGCCTCACTCGTCTCCGTACGGGGCTTCGTGCAAACGGCGGGCGTGGGACTACACCCCCGTGCCGCGCGGTGCCGGCGTGTCGGGGAGGGCCAGCTTGATCTCCTGGCGCAGGTCCTCGATGCGCGCGTACCCGGCGTACTGGGCGGTGAGCCGGTACATCTCCCGCAGCCGGTCCCAGGTCCGGTGCGAGGAGGTCTCGTTCATCGAGACCAGCGCGAGGCGCGCGTACCGGTCGGCCTGCTCCGGCTCGTCGGCGATGAAGCAGGCCGAGGCCATGGAGATGTAGTCGAAGATCTGCGAGCGCTGGTAGCCCTCGCCGCGCAGCCGCAGGGCCTCCTTGGCGTGGCGCGCGGCGATCGGCGCCGCGGCGGCGTCGTGGTCCGCCAGGGTCCGGTAGGCGAGGGCCTGCATGCCGTGCAGGTCCGCCTCGTCGAAGTGCTGCATCCAACTCGGCGGCGGCACGTCGCCCTTGTCGGAGACGAACAGTTCCTCCGCCTCGCCCAGGGTTCGGCGCATCGCCTGGCCCTTGCCCATGGCGGCCTGTGCCCAGGCCTCGATGGTGTGCAGCATGGCGCGCGTGCGCGGGAGGGTCTGCTCGCCCGAGCCGGACTGGGCGAGCTTCATCAGGTCCAGGGCCTCGTTCGGCTTGCCCAGGTGGACCATCTGCCGGGCGGCGCGTGACAGCGCCTCGCCCGCGCGCGGCCGGTCGCCGCCCTCACGGGCCGCGTGCGCGGCGATGACGAAGTACTTCTGCGCCGTGGGTTCGAGCCCCACGTCGTGGGACATCCAGCCGGCGAGGACCGCCAGGTTCGCCGCCACCCCCCAGAGCCGCCGCTGGAGGTGGTCGGGGTGGTGGTAGGCGAGCATCCCGCCCACCTCGTTGAGCTGGCCGACGACGGCCTTGCGCTGGAGTCCGCCACCCCTGGAGGCGTCCCAGGCGCGGAACACCTCCACGGAGCGCTCCAGGGCCTCGATCTCCTGGGAACCGATCGGTGCGGCCTCGTAGCGGTCGTAGCCCGCTGGATCGGCCTGGAAGGCATCCCCGAAGCTCCGGGCCTCCTTGGCGAGGGCGGGGTCGGTGTGCAGCCAGTCGTACATGGCGTTGGTGAGGGCGGAGCCGGCGGTGAGCACCGCTCCCGCGCCCATCAGACCGCGACGGTTGAGCATGAGGTCCATTCCCGTGAATTCGGTGAGGACCGCGGCTGTGCGTTCGGGCGCCCAGGGCATGCCGTCGGGGTTCTCACGAGCCCCGTCCGGCTGTCGTCTGGAGGTGCGCCGCTGCCGTACGAACCCGAGGTCCTCGATGGTCACGACACGACCGAGCCGCTCGGTGAACAGTGCTGCCAGTACCGTGGGCACCGGTTCGCGGGGGGCCTCCCCCATGTCGATCCAGCGCCGCACCCGCGAGGTGTCGGTGGCCAGTTGGGGGTGGCCCATGGCCGCCGCCTGCCTGTTCACCATCCTCGCCAGTTCGCCCTTCGACCAGCCGGCCAGGCCGAACAGGTCGTTCAAGCGGGTGTTTGGACCTTTGCTCACGTCAAGCCCCCAGGTTCTCGGCTGAGTTGACAGTAGCCCGCCGGTAGGTGCCCAGCGACTATTCGCCAGGCTTCGCCAGGGCACGCCCGATGGTTCGCCACCTTGCCCCGGGTGTCAGGTAGGAATGCGCCTCCCCGACCCGGTTCA
Source organism: Streptomyces sp. NC-S4 (assembly GCF_054353315.1). Lineage (NCBI taxonomy): Bacteria > Bacillati > Actinomycetota > Actinomycetes > Kitasatosporales > Streptomycetaceae > Streptomyces > Streptomyces sp. NC-S4. The sequence goes on from NZ_CM135937.1 coordinate 1,110,033, forward strand.
CCGGCGGAACTCCCCAGGGTGAAGTACGGGATCCGGCGGGGCGGCGTACGCAACTCGTCGGCGCACGAAGGGATCCGTATCACCATGTACGCAGCAACGTCCTCCGTGTCCGCACCGGTCCGGTCGCACCGCACGCTCCCGGCTGGCGGCGGCCCCTACCTCGAACCCGGCCGCCCGGCGGCTCCGGCACAGGGCGCCGTCCGGCCGCGGCGAATGCCGGGTACCGGATCCCAGCCCGTCAGCGGAAGAATCGACCTCTCGGGGCCGCAGGGGGCGCAGCTGCGCACCGCGCTCGCCTCGGTTCAGCGGATCTGTCCGGAGTTCGCCCCGGTGCAGGTACTGCGGCGCAGCGGCCGCTCGGTCCTGCTGGTCGGCACCACCGGACGGCTGACCGCCGTCGCGAAGGTGTTACTGGACCACTCGCCCGAATGGCGTGAGCGCTACCGGCACGAAATAGCGACATACCGGGCCTTCGTCCGGCACCGCCCACCGGTCCGGGTGCCGCGGCTGATCGCCGCCGACCCCGAGAACTGCACGCTCGTGGTGGAGCGGATGGCCGGCCGGGTCGCGGCACTGCAGCGGCACCCGGTGGAGCCGCCGCCGCGGGTGGACCTCCGGGCGGCCCTGGGCGCGGTGTCCCGGGTCAACCAGTGGCGGCCGCCGACGGAGTTGTTCGGCACCCCGATGAACTACGCGCGCAGGATCGCCCGCGACTACGAGTTGGGCCTGCTGACCGACCGGGACCTCGGTGACCTGCAGAAGCTGCTGCACGGCGTGAAGCTGTCGGGCACGGCGCTGCAGTTCAACCACGGGGACGCCCTGCTGTCGAACCTGCTGCTGTCGCCGGCCGGCCCGGTCCTGCTCGACTGGGAGCACGCGGGCTGGTACCTGCCGGGGTACGACCTGGCCACCCTGTGGACGGTCCTGGGCGACGCTCCGGCCGCCCGCGCCCAGATCAGCCGGCTCGCCCAGTCGGCCGGTCCGGCCGCGCGGGACGCCTTCCTGATCAATCTGATGCTGGTACTGACCCGGGAGATCCGGATGTCCGAGACGGCGGTGCAGCGCTCGATGCTGGCGACCGCCCCGACCCAGTCGCTGCCGGTGGGCGCCCTGTCCTCCGGTGAGGAGCAGCGGCTGCTGCTCCGCCGCCTGCACGACGACGCAGGGATGGCGCGCCGAGCGGTCCGCGCGGCGGTCGGCACTCGCTGACCTCCGCCGGTCCATCCCCACCCCCCCCCATGGTTGCCGAGCCCCGGGCCTTCCGCCCGGGGCTCGGCAGTGTCCGCGCCCGGGCAGGTACCTGTCGCCCAGGGGTTCAGACGAACCCCTGGGCGACCGGCTCGGTCGCCTCGGCGGCGCTGGGCCACGATGTCCTGGTGGTACATACCGCGGGTGGTGACACCGTCCCACCGCGTGCGCTCCGACTCGTCCATGCCCCGATCCCGGGGACGCCCTCCCATGCGGCTCGGTGCCGGGTGGCCCGTATGCCTTGACATCACATGATCCCCCGAACAGTTTTCTGACTCAGTATCAGAAATGCTGGAGGCACTTCCCCCCTTCCCACACCGCTGGAGCCTGCCCATGTCCGCAAGCGCTTCACGCACCACCCCCGCCGCCCTCCCGACCAGACGCGCGGTCCTCGCCGGTACGGGGGCCGGGGTGCTCGCCGCCACCGTGCTGCCGTCCGCCCCCGCCCGGGCCGACGGATCCCAGGACGGGCCGCCGCTCGGCGAGTACGACGTCGTCGTGGTCGGGTCCGGGGCCGCCGGGATGACCGCCGCGCTCACCGCCGCCAAGCGGGGGCTGAGCGTACTGGTGGTGGAGAAGGCCCCGACCTTCGGCGGGTCGGCCGCCCGGTCCGGAGCCGGTATCTGGCTGCCCAACAACTCGGTGATCCTGGGTGCGGGGGTGCCGGACACCCCGCAGAAGGCGGCGACGTACCTCGCGGCCGTCGTCGGGCCCGAGGTGCCGGCCGACCGCCAGGCCGCGTTCCTCGCCAACGGGCCGCGGATGCTGGACTTCGTGATGGCCAACAGCCCGCTGAGGTTCCGCTTCATGGAGGGCTACAGCGACTACTACCCCGACCTGCCGGGCGGTCTGCCGAACGGCCGCTCCATCGAGCCGGACCAGATCGACGGGAACATCCTGGGCGCCGAACTGGCCCGCCTGAACCCGGCGTACATGCCGGTCCCGGCCGGGATGGTGGTCTTCAGCCAGGACTACAAGTGGCTGAACCTGGCGGCGGTGAGCGCCAGGGGGCTCGCCGTGTCCACCGAGTGTCTGGCGCGCGGCACGAAGGCGGCGCTGCGCGGCGAGAAGCCGCTGACGATGGGCCAGGCCCTGGCGGCCGGGCTGCGCGCCGGGCTCCAGCGGGCCGGAGTGCCGGTGTGGCTGAACAGCCCGCTGGTGGACCTGGTCCAGGAGGGCGGCGCGGTCACCGGCGTGGTGGTGGAGAAGGAGGGCGTACGGGGCACCGTACGGGCCCGGCGCGGGGTGGTCATCGGCTCGGGCGGGTTCGAGCACAACGCGGCGATGCGGGCGCAGTACCAGCAGCAGCCCATCGGCACCCAGTGGTCGGTGGGCGCGAAGGAGAACACCGGCGACGGGATCCGGGCCGGGCAGCGGGCCGGGGCCTCGCTGGCGCTGATGGAGGACGCGTGGTGGGGGCCGTCGATCCCGCTGCCCGGGGAGCCGTACTTCTGCCTGGCCGAACGGACCCTGCCGGGCGGGCTGATCGTGAACGCGAACGGCGCGCGGTTCGTCAACGAGGCGGCTCCGTACAGCGATGTGGTGCACGTGATGTACGAGAAGGACCGGGGCGCGGTCGGTTCGCACATCCCGGCGTGGCTGATCGTGGATCAGAACTACCGCAACAGGTACCTGTTCAAGGACATCCTGCCGACGCTGCCCTTCCCGGACTCGTGGTACCAGGCGGGTGCGGCGAAGAAGGCGTGGACCTGGGACGCGCTGGCCGGTCAGATCGGGGTCCCGGCAGGAGCGCTGCGGGCGACGCTGGGCCGGTTCAACGCGCAGGCGTGGAGCGGCGACGACGCCGACTTCCACCGGGGCGACACGGCGTACGACCATTACTACACGGACCCGAACGTGCACCCGAACTCGTGTCTGGCACCCGTCTGGGTCCCGCCGTTCTACGCGTTCAGGATCGTGCCGGGGGACCTCGGTACGAAGGGCGGCATCGTGACCGACGCCCGGGCGCGGGCCCTGCGCCCGGACGGCTCGGTGATCCCGGGCCTGTACGCGGCCGGCAACGCGAGCGCCGCGGTGATGGGACACAGCTACGCGGGGGCCGGATCGACGATCGGCCCCGCGATGACCTTCGGCTACGTGGCGGCGAACGCCATCGCGGACGCGTGAGGCCCCGCGCCGGGGGCCCGGCGGGGGATGCGGACGGTCAGCCCTGCTGGAAGAGCTCGGCGGGGAGCGGCTTCAGGAGGGCGTAGAGGTCATCGGTGATCGGACGGTCCCAGCTGGCGATGGTGACCAGCACGTTGTCGCTGCGGTCGAACTGGACGCAGGAGATGCGGGACTCCGACAGCTTGATCTTCCGGACGATGAGGAGGTTGTCGCCCTGCATGACGGGGCAGTCCTCGACGCCGGTGACCTCGACGTCCTCGTCGTTCTCCAGTGCGTCGAGGAGCTGGGCCACCTCGAAGGGGATCTGGTCGTCGGTGAGGTCGCGGGCCGGGGAACCCTCCGGGAGGTTCCCGATGATCATCGCGGGGCCGCGTCCGCCGAACAGGTCGTAGCGGAGGAAGACACCCTGGCAGCTGCCGTCGGGCGCGGGCAGCAGCCCGGCCCCGAGATTGCCCGGCCAGTCCCCCGGGTCCATGGCCAGGACATCGAAGTCCGGGCCGGCGGGAGTGGCGGCGCGGTGGCGGCGGAGGAAGGACATGCCGCCATGGTACGTGGCCGCGCGGGTTTTCCGGCCCGGGGGCCCGCATCCGGGGACCTGGCCGGGCCGGGCCCCCGGAGCGGCCCGTCAGATCGGCGGGACGAGCGTGAACCAGTACGGGAGCAGGGCGGCGTCGCCGGTGACCCGCAGGGCCGTGGGCGGGAGGCGGCGCCAGAGGAACAGGGCGAGGTCGGAAGCGGTGCCGGAGGCCTCCACGTCCGCCGGAACGGTGGAACCGGGCTCCAGCAGGACCTGGTCCCCCGAGAAGACGACCGTCCAGGATTCCGGACCGTCGGTACGCCGGAAGCGGTACCTCTCCCCCGTGCCCGGCGGTGCCTGCTGCCAGCCGCGGCGGGCCGGGGCCATCACCTCGATCGTCTGGGTCACGGCGTCCGCGGCCATGTCGGGGGCGAGGCGGCCCGCGCCACCGGTCGCGGATTCGGCGTCCCAGCGGTGCACGGCCAGCTCGATCAGCTGCATCCGGAGCCAGAATCCCGTGGTCTGCTCCACCGACCAGGTCCAGACGGCCGTGTCGGGCCCGAGCTCCTCGAAGAGCTCCGCGAGCTCCCGGGCGCCCTGGGCGAACCAGTCGGTCAGCCCGTCCGGGTCGGCGGGGACCGCGGGGAGGTCGAGGCCGGCGGGGTCGGGCGGGGTCGTGAGCCGTTCGCGCAGGACGTGGGCGAGGTAGCGGTGCACTCCGCCCAGGTGCCGGACGAGGTCGGTGACCGTCCAGCCGGGGCACGAGGGGACGGCGGGCACCGGCTCGCCGAGGTCGAACGCCCGGCGCACCGCTTTCTCGAACGCCGCCGCCTCGGTCCGGAAGGGGGCGAGTCTTTCGGCATGATCCATACGGGCATCTCTGCCCGCCGGGCGGCGGATCCGATCACGTTGAGCTACGGGCGAACGCCTCCAGGGCGTCCCTGAGCCCGGTCCGGTCGGTGCCCAGCTTGCGGCAGGCCGCCGACAGGGCCCAGTCCGGCGCGGGCAGCACCACGGTCTCCGGCACGGTCTCCTTCTCGGCGCGCACCGCGAGGTCCGCCGCCTGCCGCTCCTCTTCCGTGAGCCCGTCCTCCCAGGCCAGCCCGCACGGCAGGGCGCCGCCCAGTCCCAGCAGGGTGTCGGTGGTCTGGGCGGCCAGCCCGTCCGCACCGCATTCCCGGGCCGTCACCACGGCCTGCATCAGCACGTCCGCGTCCCGCAGCTCGGTGCCGAGGGCGGCCAGGGCGCAGGCCAGTTCGTAGCCCGCCGGCGAGGCCGAAAGGAGGGTGACCGCCTCCTGGAGGAGCCCGGCCCGCTCCCCGGGGGCGGCGACCTGCGCCGCGACCCGCAGGGCCTGGCCGATGCCCGAGGCGGCGCCGAAGGCGCGGGCCCGCCGGACGGCGTCGTCGGCCAGGGCACGGGCCCGCTCCGGATCGTCCTCGGCCACCGCCCGGGCGAGGTGCAGCTGCCAGGGGCACCAGGCCGGATTCTGGATGCCGCGCGGGGTCAGCCGCCGGTCGACCGCCTCCAGTTCGACGATCGCGGCCCGTACCTCGCCCCGGGACAGCAGCAGTTCGGCGTACACGGTCTGCGAGTCGGGGAAGACCACGGCCGCCGGGAAGGGGCTGCCGTATTCGTGCTCCCGGGCCAGCTCCCAGGCCTCCTCGGGCCGGCCGCGCGCGAGCAGGGTGGTGAGGAGGATGGCTATGGCGTACCAGTGCACGGGGGTACGCCGGCCCACGCGTTCGGCGAGCCGCAGCCCGGCCCGGGCCAGTTCCTCGGCCTCCACGAGCCGCCCGCGCCGGTAGCGGACGTAGGCCCGCAGGCTGTAGGCGAAGGACAGGTGCGCCCCGCGCCATCCGTGCCGTTCGAACTCGGCGGTGCCCGCCTCGAACAACTCCTCGGCCCGTCCGGGCCGGTCGGTGTACATGTGGGCCATGGCGACCAGGACCGGGACCTCGAAGCCCCGGTCCTCGTGGGCCCAGCTGAAGGGCTGCTCGAGCACGCGTCCGGCGTGGTGCAGCACCACGTCGACCGGCTCGCCCCGCAGGCATGCGTCCCAGGCGCGCAGCCCGATGATGTACCGCTCGGTGAGGTCGCGCCCGGTCAGCCGGTCGGCGAGGCGGGCGAGCCGCCGGGAGCGGGCCGGGGAGTCGGTCTCGGCCGCGTTGAACGCGTCCCACATGAACTGCTCGGACTGCAGGCGCAGCCGGGCGCGTACGTCCTGGGTGTACGGGATCTCCCGCGCGAGCGATTCCGAGGCTTCGGCGAGCCGGTCGCTGTGTGCGAGGACCTGGGCGAGCCGGATGACGATGCCCTGGCGCAGGGCCGGGTCGTCGGAGGGCTCGGCGAGGGCGGCCCGCAGGTGGTTGACCGTGTTGGCGGGTTCGGTGAGCAGGGAGGCGCAGCCCAGTTCGTAGAGGACGGCGGCGCGTTCGTCGAAGTCCGGGGGTTCGAGCAGCGCGCGGGCGAGCTGGCGGCGGGCGGCCTCGGGCGCGCCGGCCCGGAGGTTCTCGCCGGCGGCCTCGCGCAGGGTGCGCACCACCCAGGGGTCGTTCTCGGGGTGGGTCTCCAGCAGGTGGCGGGCGGCCGCGGAGGAGCCGAGTCCGGCGTCGACGACGGCCGCCGCGGCCTTGCCGTGGAGGGCGACGCGGAGCGCGTCGGGGATGGCGCGGTAGATGGCGGTGGCGATGAGCGGGTGGACGAACTCCAGTCCGGTCTCGGCGTCGGATTCCTCGGAGGTGGCCGCCGAGAGGATGCGGGCGTCGCGCAGCCGCCGGGTGGCGTCCACGGCCTCCTCGGCGCCGAGGGCGGCGACCCTGGCGGCGATGTCCCGTGGGATGGCGGTGCCGAGGACGGCGCACGCCCAGGCGAAGCGGACGGTGGAGGGGCCCAGGCGTTCGAGGCGGGCGACGAGGCCGCTGCCGCGCTGGGCGGCGGCGAGGTCGCGCAGCTGCGGGGCGTTCGCCTCGACCGGGGTCAGGCCCTTGCCGCGGACCTTGGCGGTGAGTTCGACGGCTTCGAAGGGGTTGCCGGTGGTGACGGCCCAGGCCTCCTGGCAGAAGGCGTCGTCGGCGTGGGGGCCGACGGCCTCGCGGACCAGGGTGGCGACGGCGGCCGGGGTGAGCGGGGCCAGGGGCAGCGGGCGCTGACCCGCCCGGCCGGGCAGCGTGCGGAAGGCGTCGGCGTGCTCGGGCAGTTCGTCGGGGCGGTAGGCGACGACGAGCAGCAGGGGGAGGTGTTCGGCGCGCGGGGCGAAGGCGGCGAGCCAGCCGAGGGACTCGGGGTCGGCCCAGTGGGCGTCGTCGAGGACGAGGACGACGGGGGCGCGCTTGACGACGAGGTGGGTGAGCACCCAGTCGAGCCCGTCGCTCAGGCCCTGGGGGTCGGGCGGGACGCCCTGCTCGGGAGCGCAGAGTCCGAGGGCCGGGCCGACGATGGGGTACCAGCCGCCGAGGGCGGCGCGGAGTTCCTGCTCGGAGGTGCCGGCGAGCTGGGGCTGGATGAGCTGGCGGGCGACGTGGAAGGGCTGGCTCTGCTCCTGTTCACCGCCCCGGGCGGCGAGGACGGTGCAGTTGCGGGCGAGGGCGCGGCGGCGCAGTTCGGCGAGCAGGGTGGTCTTGCCGAGGCCGGCGGGGCCGGAGAAGGCGAGCAGCGCGCCGCCCGCGTCCGGCCCGGGACCGGTGAGCTGGTCCAGGGCTTCGTCGACGATCGCGAGTTCGGCATCGCGTTCGACCATCGTGCGCCGTGTGCGGGTCCGGCGGTCCGTCATGGCTGGTACCCCCCAGGCCTGTTCGGGGGTTCAGCGTACGCCCGCGCGCGGCGCGAGGGATCCCAGTGCGGAAAAGAATCCGATCTTCTTTTCCGGGGAGCTTCAGTCGTGTACGGAACGGGCCGCGAGGTCCTCCAGGACGGCCACGGCCTCGGCGGCCCGGTCGGCGGCCACGAAGAGGTGGTCGTGGTGGTAACCGGCGATGACGTTGCAGCTCAGACCATGTGCGCCGAGTTCGGTGGCGAAGGCTGCGGTGAGCCCGACGGCGTCGAGGGCGGAGTGGATCCGCAGGGTGATCCAGCCGGCCGTGTAGTCGTAGGCGAGGCCGGCCGCGTCGGCGTCCTCCTGGCGCAGCACCAGGGTGAGGCCCTCGGGCTCGAGGACGGTGGCGACGGGGGTGGTCCCGGCGGGGACGGTGGTGCCGTCGACGGTGCAGAAGACGTACCGCCCCTCGTTCAGCTCGGGCCGCATGCCGCTCAGGAGTTTCCGCAGGTCGTGCTCTCCGCTCATGCGGCCACCCTACCGATCGCCCCGGCGGGTGGCCGGTTCATCGGGGGCAGACGACGCGGCGGGCGTCCTGCCCCCATGGCTCCCCCTCGTCAGTCCTCGTACAGCCGCCGGTGCCACCACGGGCGCGGACCCCCCGACCGGTCCGTGGTCGCCGCTTCCCGGTCGAAGACTGTCCGCCTGCGGAACTCCGCGTCCAAGGGACGCAGTACGTCGCCGAGCGCGCGTCGGGCCACGGGCGGCAGGGTCCGGTAGGCGTCGGCCAGTTCGTCGCGGACCGTTGCGACGTCGTCGATGGCGCAGGACGGGGCCGGGCAGACGGCGTAGGTCAGCCGCAGGCGCGGGCCGGGGCCGCGCAGGAAGACGCGGTAGCGGCGCAGGAGGTCGCCGAGAGGATGGAGGCGGGCGCCGGCCGTCCGGTGGACCTCCGCGCTCGCGGCGGGTGACAGTCGGTCCACGACGGGCAGTTCACGCGCCCAGGCGGGTGCCCGGCGGCCGGCGTGGGTTCCTCGTGCGGCGCGCAACGCGCCCGGCCGGCTACGCGGCATCGCCCTTTCGGCGGGTGAAGGTCATGCGCCCCATCCTGCCCGGCGCCCCGAGCCGGCATCCAGGGGATTTCGGCGGCCACCGGGCCGGCGGCTCCGCGCCCGGTGGTGCGCCGCGTACGTACGGTGCCCGGTCAGGTCAGGTCGAACTCACCGCCCCGCGCGTTCAGTACGAACTTGTGCCACTCGTCCGGCGAGAAGATCAGCGAAGGGCTCTCGGGACGCTCGCTGTTGCGCATCGCGATGAAGCCCTCGACGAAGGCGATCTGGACGTCGCCCGCTCCCCGGCTGCTCGACTGCCAGTCCGCCTCGGTGAGATCGAGGTCCGGCTTCCCCCAGCCAGCGAGGGGCTGCGAAGTCATGCTCTCGGCCACGTGCGTGCTCCTCCCGGTACGTCGTCCGGGGGCAAGGTTAACCACCGCAGCGGGTGCCGGACAGGCCACGGTGAGTCACCCGTGGCCGGTCCGGCTCCCCGGCCGGCCCCTCCGTCGCCGGCCGGGCCCGTGTTCAGGAGTTCGGCTCCTGTGCCCCCACCAGCCACATCGCGAAGAACTGCGCGCCGCCGCCGTACGCGTGCCCGAGCGCCCGGCGGGCTCCCGGAACCTGGTGTTCCCCGGCCTGGCCGCGGACCTGGAGGGCCGCCTCCGCGAAGCGGATCATGCCGGAGGCGCCGATCGGATTGGTGGACAGCACACCGCCCGACGGATTGACCGGAAGGTCCCCGTCGAGCTCGGTGACCCCGGCCTCCGTGAGCTTCCAGCCCTCGCCCTCCGCCGCGAAGCCGAGGTTCTCCAGCCACATCGGCTCGTACCAGGAGAACGGTACGTACATCTCGACCGCGTCGATCTCCCGGCGCGGGTCGGTGATGCCGGCCTGGCGGTAGACGTCGGCCGCGCAGTCCTTGCCGGCCTGCGGCGACACGAAGTCCTTGCCCGCGAAGAGGGTGGGTTCGCTGCGCATCGCCCCGCCGTGCACCCAGGCGGCCGGCTTCGGCGAACGGGCCGCGCCCGCCCGGTCGGTGAGGACCATCGCGCACGCGCCGTCGGAGGAGGGGCAGGTCTCCGAGTAGCGGATGGGATCCCAGAGCATGGGCGAGGCCTGGACCTTCTCCAGGGTGATGTCGTGCTCGTGGAGGTGCGCGTACGGGTTCTTGAGGGCGTTGCGCCGGTCCTTGTACGCCACCAGCGAGCCCACCGTGTCCGGCGCGCCGGTGCGCCGCATGTACGCGCGTACGTGCGGGGCGAAGAAGCCGCCCGCGCCGGCGAGCAGCGGCTGCTGGAAGGGGACGGGGAGCGACAGGCCCCACATGGCGTTGGATTCGGACTGCTTCTCGAAGGCGAGGGTGAGGACGGTGCGGTGGACGCGGGCCGCCACCAGGTTGGCGGCGACCAGGGCGGTGGACCCGCCGACCGAACCGGCCGTGTGGACGCGCAGCATCGGCTTGCCGACGGCGCCGAGGGCGTCCGCCAGGTACAGCTCGGGCATCATCACCCCCTCGAAGAAGTCGGGGGCCTTGCCGATGACGACCGCGTCGATGTCCGCCCAGGTCAGTTCGGCGTCCGCGAGGGCTCGCGCCGCCGCCTCGCGGACCAGTCCGGCGATGGACACGTCGTGGCGGGCCGCCACGTGCTTGGTCTGGCCGATCCCGACGATGGCCACGGGCTCTTTGCTCACCTTGAGTCCCCTTCCAGGACGGCGACCAGGTTCTGCTGGAGGCAGGGGCCTGAGGTGGCGTGGGCGACGGCCCGCCGCGATGCGCCCCGGTGGATCCGGGCGGCCGCCTCGCCGATGCGGATCAGGCCGGCGGCCATCATCGGATTGGCGGCGAGCGCTCCCCCGGAGGGGTTGACGGTCACGTCGTCGGCGAGTCCGAGGGCCTTGCGGAGCACGACCTCCTGGGAGGAGAACGGCGCGTGCAGTTCGGCCGTGTCCACCGGGGCTTCGAAGACGCCGGCGCGTTCGGCGGCGAGCCGGGTGGACGGGGAGTCGGTGAGGTCGCGCAGGCCCAGGCTGTGGGCCTCGATGCGGTGGTCGATGCCGGTGATCCAGGCGGGGCGTTCGCACAGCTGCCGCGCGAGGTCGCCGGCGGCCAGGACGACGGCGGCCACGCCGTCGCCCACGGGCGGGCAGTCTCCGGTGCGCAGCGGCCTGACCTGGTAGTCCCCCTGCGGGACGGGCCCGCGGAGCTGGGCGTGCGGGTTGCCCTCCGCATCGGCCCGGCTGCGGGCGCCGACGGCGGCCAGGGCGCTCTCGTCGGTCTCGCCCGCGTCGATCAGGGCCTGGGCCTGGAGGGCGGCCAGGGCCACCGCGTCGGGCCAGAGCGGGGCGACGTAGTACGGGTCCAGCTGGCGGGTCAGCACGTCGCGCACCGACCCCGGTGAGGACTTCCCGTAGGAGTAGACGAGCGCGGTGTCGGCCTCGCCGGTCTGGATCTTGACCCAGGCCTCGTAGAGGGCCCAGGCCCCGTCCATCTCGACGTGCGACTCGGAGATCGGCGGCCAGGCGCCGACCCCGTCGAGGGTCATGGTGAAGGAGAAGGCCCGGCCGGCCAGGTAGTCGCTGGAGCCGGAGCAGGTGAAGCCGATCTCGCCGGCCTTGAGGCCGGTGGCGGCCAGCACCTGGTGCAGGACCGGCATGACCATCTCGACTTCGCTGAGCTCGTCGGTGCGGCGCAGGTGGTCGCTCTGCGCGAAGGCGACCACCGCGACCTCGCGGGCGTATCGGGCCATCAGATGAGCTCCTTGTACGCGTCGTAGTCCGCGTCCGGTTCGCCGGTGGGGCGGTAGTGGTCGGGGTAGCGGCCGCCCTCGGTCCATACGGGCTCGACGCGCAGGCCCATGCGGACCTGGTCGTAGGGGATGCCGCCGATCCGGCCGTGGAGGGCGAGGCCGGCGCCGTCGAGGGCGATGTGGGCGTAGACGTAGGGGACTTCGATGTCCAGGTTCTTGGCTTTGATGTTGACGATGCAGAAGGTGGTGACCGTGCCGGCCGGGCCGACCTCGACGCGGTCGGTGGTGGCGACCCCGCAGGTGGGGCAGGCGCCGCGCGGGGGGACGTACACCTTGTGGCAGGAGGGGCAGCGCTCGCCGACGGTCCGCCGCTCGGAGAGGGCCTCGATGTACGCGGTCTGGGCCCGGCCCGGGCTGTAGACGTAGTCGAGGCGGGCCTCGGCGACGATGCCCGTGACGGCACCGGCGAAGCCCCCGTCGTGGGGGACGGCCTCTCCGCCGGCGGGGCCGTCGTACGGTTCGAAGCAGGCGATGTCGGTGATGGCGCCGGTGCGCTCGGGGGCCCAGCGGACCCGTACGCGCATGCCGGTGCGGACGGCGTCGGGGCCGGGCGCGTCGAGCGCGTGCAGGAGGGCGGTGTCGGCACCGTCGAGCCTGACCAGCACCCAGGCGAAGGGGGTGTCCAGGGGCTGTTGGGAGCGGGGGCTGTCGTTCCACGCCCAGGTGGTGACGGTACCGGTGGCGGCGACCTCGACGAGCTCGCGGATCTCCTCGGCGGTGACGGGGTCGTACTCGACGGGCGGGACCATCACCTTGCCGCCGGAGGTCTTCACCCCGAGGACGACGCCCTCGCGCAGCCCGGTGAGGAAGGCGCTCTGGACGGGCCCGAGGGACCGGGTGAAGGGGAACTCGACGATGAGGGGCGCGCGGAGCACCTCCGGTGGGGAGGCAGCTGTCATGGCGGTTCTCCGATGCGATCGATTCCGGTACGGACGGCGGGTACGAGCCGTTTCGACCCGCCTGCGGTAGCTGGGGGAATTCGAGGCGCGGGGAGCAGCGCCCCCTCGTTCAACCTCGCCCGGGGGTACCTCCCAGCGGTAGCTGGGGGGAGTTTGAGGCGCGGGGGTCCGGGGGCAGCGCCCCCTCTTCCAGCCTCGCCGGCGATTGAGGCGCGGGGGTCCGGGGGCAGCGCCCCCGCAACGGCGCCGCACCCGGGGCACAGGCACAGGCACAGGCGGCCCGGGCTACTCGCGCCGATACACCGCGGGCCGCTTCTCGGCGAAGGCCCGCGCCCCCTCCTTCGCATCGGCGGTGTCGAAGACCGGCCACCCGCGCAGGAGTTCCGCGGCCAGCCCCTCCCGCTCCGTCAGCTCGGCGGTCTCGTAGACCGACGCCTTGACCGCCTCCACCGCCAGCGGCCCGCACGCGTTGATCCGCTCCGCGATCTCCAGGGCCGCCGCCAGCGCCGTACCGTCCGGCACCACCCGCCCGACCAGCCCGATCCGCTCGGCCTCGGCGGCGGAGTACGGGCGGCCGGTCAGCAGCATCTCCAGGGCGTGCGTACGCGGGATCTGGCGCGGCAGCCGCACGGTGGAGCCGCCGATCGGGAAGAGCCCGCGTTTGACCTCGAACAGCCCGAAGGTCGCGCCCTCGGCCGCGACCCGGATGTCGGTGCCCTGCAGGATCTCGGTCCCACCGGCCACGCAGTAGCCCTCCACCGCCGCGATCACCGGCTTGCGCGGGCGGTGGTGGCGCAGCATCGCCTTCCAGTGCAGGTCGGGGTCGGCCCCCAGGCGGTCCCGGTACCGGTCGCCCGCCATCCCCTTCCCGGCCAGGGCCTTGAGATCCATTCCGGCGCAGAAGTCACCGCCGGCGCCGGTGAGGACCACCGAGCGGATCCCGTCGTCGGCGTCCGCCTCCAGCCAGCCGTCGTACAACCCCACCAGCAGCGGCAGCGAGAGCGCGTTCTTCGCCTCGGGCCTGTTCATGGTGAGCACCAGCGTGGCGCCGCGGCGATCCACGGTCAGGTGTTCCGTCCCACCCATTGCCGTCCTCCCGTCTCAAGACCTAGAACAGGTTGCAGTAGGGGAGGATGCAGTTCAATAGTTTTCTGACACCCAGTCAGTTTTCTTGAACGGTGCCCTTCCCAGTTGCCGTCTCCGGCGCTCTAATGACCGCCGGAACAGACCAGTCACGGGGTCAGGAGGAACGGTGGAGTACAACCTTGCCGACCTGTTCGAGTCGGTCGTGGACGTGGTTCCGGACCGCGAGGCCCTCGTGTACGTGGACCACCCCGGGACCGGCGCCGAGCGCCGCCTGACGTACGCGGAGCTCGACACGGCGGCGAACCGGATCGCACACCACCTGCTGGACAGCGGCCTGACGGCCGGCGAGCACGTGGGCCTCCACCTCTACAACGGGATCGAGTACCTGCAGACGGTGCTGGCCTGCCTGAAGGCCCGGCTGGTCCCGGTGAACGTCAACTACCGTTACGTGGAGGAGGAGCTGGTCTACCTCTACAACGACGCCGACCTCGCGGCCCTCGTCTTCGAGGGCGAGTTCACCGAGCGGGTCGCGGCCGCGCTGCCGCAGACGACGAAGCTCCGGCACCTGATCCGGGTCGGCGAGGCTCCCGAGGGCGCCCCCGAGCCGTCGATCGCGCCGGTCCCGTACGCGGACGCCGAGGTGGCCGGATCACCGGAGCGCGGGTTCCCGCCGCGCAGCCCGGACGACCTGTTCATCATCTACACGGGCGGCACGACCGGCATGCCCAAGGGCGTGATGTGGCGGGCCGAGGACCTCTTCTTCGCCGGGCTCTTCGGCGGGGAGCCCTCGGGCGAACCTGTGAAGCGGCCCGAGGAACTGGCCGAGCGGGTCGCGGCGCGCGGCGCCGGGCTCACCTTCTTCCCGGCGCCCCCGCTGATGCACGGCACGTCGACGCTGACGTCTTTCATCGCCTTCAACTACGGCCAGCGGGTGGTCATCCACCGGAAGTACGCGCCCGAGGAAGTGCTCCGTACGATCGAGAAGGAGAAGGTCTCCAGCGTGTCGCTGGTCGGCGACGCGATGCTGCGGCCGCTGATCGACGCCCTGAACGGCCCCCTCAAGGGCACGGACCTGTCGTCGCTGTTCAGCGTCTCCTCGTCCGGGGCGATCATGTCGGAGACGGTGCGCGCCGAGTTCCAGCGGCTGGTGCCGAACGTGCTGCTCCTGAACAACTTCGGGTCGTCCGAGTCCGGGTCCAACGGCCGCGCGACCGACGACTCCGGCCCGGAGAAGGGCTTCCGCCTGGAGGTCAACGACCGTACGCAGGTGGTGGACCCGGTGACGCACGAGCCGGTGGCGGTGGGCGAGCCGGGCCGTCTCGCCCAGCGCGGGCACGTCCCGCTCGGCTACTACAACGACCCGGGGAAGACCGCCGAGACCTTCTTCCAGAAGGGGACGGAGCGCTGGGTGCTGCTCGGTGACATGGCGACCGTCGACGAACAGGGCATCGTCACGGTGCTCGGCCGCGGCTCGCAGTGCATCAACACGGGCGGCGAGAAGGTGTATCCGGAGGAGGTCGAACAGGCCCTGAAGTCCCACCCCGACGTGTACGACGCCCTGGTGGCGGGGGTCCCGGACCCGACCTGGGGCAGCCACGTGGCCGCCGTGGTCCAGGTCCGGGAGGGTGCCGAGGCGCCGTCCCTGGACCAGATCCAGAGCCACTGCCGCACCAGGCTGGCGGGCTACAAGATCCCGCGGCAGCTGGTCATCGCGCCCGCCATCCAGCGGTCCCCGAGCGGGAAGGCGGACTACCGCTGGGCGAAGGCGGTGGCGACGGAGGCGGACACGGCGTAGCCGTACGGCCGCACGCCCTGCTCCCCCCGCTCAGGACGACGCGGGCGCGGGTGTGAGGGCCGGGGCGGAGGGTGCCGTGGGGGCGGTGGCGGCGTCGTCCTCGTCCACGCAGGTCAGCACCATGGATACCGGCGCCGGCTGACCTGGCGTCTCCTCACCCATGAGGCGGGAGGTCACCGTCCAGTTGCCCTTCGTCAGGGTGAGCGTCCGCTCGCCCAGGTCGGGCCCGTCCTGCCAGCCGTGGTCGGAACGGGCCCGCGCGAAGGCCGCTTCCACGGCGGCGTCCGCCGTATCCGGCGCATGACGCCCCGAGAGCCGTTCGTGGCACGTGCGCATGCCCCCGGAGGGTTCCCGCTCCACCGTGATCCCCTCCGCCGCCAGTATCGAGGTCATCTCCGACACCACGGTTTCGCGGGGCAGCGGCGGACCCGAGTATCGCGGGGGCAGCGGGCCGAGGTCCCGCAGCAGATACGCACCGACGGCCACCGAGGCCGTCGCCAATGCCGTCAGGGCCAGGAGCGCCACGGCTGTGAGCACCAGTGTCCGTCGCACGATGATGTCGGTCCTCCCGGGTTCGCGGAACAGCCCGCCAGTCTGCCATCCCGCCGATCTTGACGAGCGACCGCCCGGCGGGCCATGGCCCCGGCCTGCCGCGCCGTCAGGCGCCCACCGCCAGGAACCGCTCCACGCGGTCCGCGAACCAGGCCGCGTCGTCCAGCCACGGGAAGTGGCCGGCCCGGGGCTGGACGTCGACGGTGCCCCGCGGGAACAGCGCGGCGAGCCGGGCCGCCAGGGCGGGCCGGGGGTTGCCGTCCAGCTCCGCGGCCAGTACGAGGACCTCGCCCGTGACCCGGCGGAGCGCCGCGCGGGTGGCGGGCGGGTCGAAGGCGCCGGTGCCCGCGTAGGCCTCGGCGGCCTTCGCGTTCTGCTGCCGGGGGTTCGCCGCCCAGTGCTCCCCGGCCGTCGCGTCCCAGTTCCCGTAGAACAGCGGCGCGGCCAGGGCCCAGTCCTCCTCGCCATCGGCGGTGTCCGTGAGGATCCGCTCGTAGGCCGCGATGGCCGTGTCGTACGGCTCGCCGCCCGCCCGCAGCCGGGCGCCCTCCAGCCTGTCCTCCGCCGTGACCGGGAGATCCACCGCCCACGCGGTCGGCGTGACCAGGACGGTCCGGCGCAGCCGCTCGGGGTGCGCGGCCGCGTAGAGCTGGGCGAGGTTGCCGCCGGCGGAGTGGGCGAGGAGGTCCATGCGCTCCAGGCCCAGGTGCACGCGGAGGGCCTCGACGTCGGCCACTTGGTGGTCGACCCGGTACGTCGACTCGTCCGCCGGTATCGCGGACTCGCCGGTACCGCGCAGATCGAGCAGGATGAGACGGCGCCCGGCGGCCAGTC
Source organism: Streptomyces sp. NC-S4 (assembly GCF_054353315.1). NCBI lineage: Bacteria > Bacillati > Actinomycetota > Actinomycetes > Kitasatosporales > Streptomycetaceae > Streptomyces > Streptomyces sp. NC-S4. The sequence goes on from NZ_CM135937.1 coordinate 1,126,704, forward strand.
CGCCGAGGTCGCCCAGGTAGGCGGAGGCCCGCATGGCGCCGCCGGGGAGGCAGACCAGCGGCTCGCCCTCCCCGTGGAGGTGGTAGGCGAGTTCGGTCCCGTCGTACGTGGTGAAGGCAGGCATGCGGGCCATCAGAACAGACGATCACTCGTTCGAGTCATTGATTTGGCACGCGGATTCCTGGCAATCTACCGAATGATCGGTCGGTTCTCATGATGAGGTGACGGCATGGCGGTGTACACGGATCTCCACGACACGGGCGAGCGGCTGGGCCGCGACGAGCTGGCCGCCCTCCAGCTCACCCGGCTGCGCGCGACCCTGCACCGCGCCTACGAGAAGGTGCCCTTCTACCGGCAGGCCTTCGACAAGGCCGGTGTGCATCCCGACGACTGCCGCTCCCTCGCCGACCTCTCCCTGTTCCCCTTGACCACCAAGGCCGACCTGCGCGACCAGTACCCCTTCGGGATGTTCGCCGTGCCGCGCTCGCAGGTGCGCCGCATCCACGCCTCCAGCGGCACCACCGGGCGGCCCACCGTCGTCGGATACACCGACGGGGACCTGGACACCTGGGCGGACGTAGTCGCCCGGTCCATACGCGCGGCGGGCGGGCGGCCCGGCCAGATCGTCCACATCGCCTACGGGTACGGGCTGTTCACCGGCGGGCTGGGCGCGCACTACGGCGCCGAGCGCCTCGGCTGTACGGTCGTGCCCGCGTCGGGCGGCATGACGGACCGGCAGGTCCGGCTCATCGAGGACTTCCGGCCGGAGGTCATCATGGTGACGCCTTCCTACATGCTGACGCTGCTGGACGAGATGGAGCGCCAGGGGATCGACCCGCGCGCCACCTCGTTGCGGACGGGGATCTTCGGCGCGGAGCCGTGGACCGAGGAGATGCGCCGGGAGATCGAGGAACGGCTCGGCATCGACGCGGTGGACATATACGGCCTGTCCGAGGTCATCGGACCGGGCGTGGCGCAGGAGTTCGCGGAGACCAAGGACGGGCTGCACATCTGGGAGGACCACTTCTATCCCGAGGTGGTCGATCCGCTGACCGGGGCGGTGCTGCCGGAGGGCGAGCCCGGGGAGCTGGTGTTCACCTCCCTCACCAAGGAGGCCATGCCCGTCATCCGCTACCGCACCCGGGACCTGACGCGGCTGCTGCCCGGAACGGCCCGGCCTGCCTTCCGCCGGATGGAGAAGATCACGGGGCGCAGTGACGACATGATCATCCTGCGCGGGGTGAACCTGTACCCGACCCAGATCGAGGAGGTCCTGCTGCGGACGCCGGGCCTGGCTCCCCACTTCCAGCTGCGGCTGACCCGGGAGGGCCGGATGGACGCCCTGACGGTCCGGGTGGAGGCGCGCCGGGAGACGGACGCCGAGCGGCGGCAGGACGCCGCCGCCTCCGTGGTCCGGGCCGTCAAGGAGGGGGTCGGGGTCTCCGTCCGGGTCGAGGTGGTCGACCCGGAGACGCTGGAGCGTTCGGTGGGGAAGATCAAGAGACTGGTCGACCTCCGCGGAACCGGGGAGGCCGCAGACACGCGTCCGGGCGGCTGAAACCACCCCTTCGGGCCCACTTGGGCGTGGCTCCGGGGAGCGGGCCGCCGCTCGGGGGTAGTGCATGGGGTGTGATCTCCACCCTCCGGCAGCTCTACGACCGGCTCCAGGGCTCCCAGATCGGGCTGGCCTGGAGCCGTGGCCGGGAGATGGAGCTGATGCACCGGGCCATGGGCTTCGCGGCCCTCGGCTTCCTCACCCTGGTCCCGCTGCTGGTGGTGGTGGCGGCCGCCGCGCCCGGGAGCGGCTCGGGCTTCGGCCGCTGGCTCGGCCAGGCCCTCGGGGTGACGGCGGCCTCGCGGGTCCGGGTCGAGATGCTGTTCGGGGCCGCGGATCTGGCGCTGGAGCGGACCACCGCGTTCGGTCTGGCCGCCCTCGCGGTGTTCGGCCTCACCTTCGGGTCGGCCGTGCAGACCGGCTACGAGAAGGTCTGGGACCTGCCGACCGCGCGCTGGCACACCATGTGGCTGCACGTCGTCTGGCTCGCCCTGCTGGTCTGCTACCTCGCCCTGCTCGTGGGGATCCCCTCGCCGTCGGACAACGCCCTGGGCACGCTCCTCGGCGCTCTGGGGGACCTCGTCGGCACCTGCCTGTTCTTCATCGTCTCGCAGCGCCTGCTGCTCGGCGGCCGGGTCCGCTGGCGCGCCTTGGTGCCGGGAGCGGTGGCGACCAGCCTCGGGCTGCTGGGGCTGCGGATCTTCTCGCAGCTGGTGTTCTCCCCGCTCATCGCCTCCAACGCGGTGATCTACGGCCCCTTCGGCACCCTGCTCGTGGTCCAGTCCTGGCTGGTCGGCGTCGGCTTCGTGGTCTACGGCGGCGCGCTCGTGGGCCGGCTCGTGCACGAGCACCTCACCCTGCGGCGGCTGCGGCGCGACGGACTCTTCCCTCCGGAGGAGCCCGGGCCCGCCGCGTCCCCGCCGCGCCCCGGCTGACCGGGCCCGCCCCGGCCCGGCGTCAGCGGCCGGGCTTCGCGAAGCGGTCGCGCAGTTCCCGCTTGAGGATCTTGCCGCTGGCGTTGCGCGGGAGGGCGTCCACGAAGAGCACCCGCTTCGGGGCCTTGAAGTGGGCCAGACGCTCCCTCGCGTAGGCCATCAGCTCCGCCTCCGTCACCTCCCCCGCCTCCCCGCGCGCCACCACCACCGCGGTGACCGCCTCGATCCAGCGTTCGTCGGGCAGCCCCACCACCGCCGCCTCGGCCACGCCCGGATGGGTGTAGAGCACGTCCTCCACCTGCCGCGAGGCGACGAGCACCCCGCCCGAGTTGATGACGTCCTTCACCCGGTCCACGACCGTGAAGTACCCCTGCGCGTCACGCACCGCGAGGTCGCCCGAGCGGAACCAGCCGCCCCGGAAGGCCTGCTCCGTGGCCACCGGGTCGTTCCAGTACCCGAGGCAGAGCTGTGGCGAGCGGTAGACCACCTCGCCCGCCGTTCCGTCCGGCACGTCCTCGCCGTCCTCGTCGACGACCTTCGCCTCCACGTGGCGCACGGGCCGCCCGCAGGAGTCCATCCGCCCCTCGTGCTCCAGCGGTCCGAGCACCGTGGCCAGCGGGCCGATCTCGCTCTGGCCGAAGCAGTTGTAGAAGCCGAGCCCCGGCAGCCGCTCGCGCAGGCGTTCCAGGACCGGGACCGGCATGATCGAGGCCCCGTAGTAGGCCTTCCGCAGCGCACCCAGCTCACGTGCCGCGAACTGCGGGTGGTTGGCGAGGCCGATCCACACCGTCGGCGGGGCGAAGAGGCTGTCCGCCTCCCCGGCCTCGACCAGGTCGAAGATCCGCTCCGCGACCGGCGCGTCCACGATCGTGTTCCGTGCCCCCACCGCCAGGTACGGCAGCAGGAAGACGTGCATCTGCGCCGAGTGGTAGAGCGGCAGTGAGTGCACGGGCCGGTCGTCCTCGGCCAGGTCCAGTGCCCCGATCGCGCTCTCGTACTCGTGGGCGAGGGCCCGGTGGGTCATCATCGCGCCCTTGGGCAGGGCGGTGGTCCCCGAGGTGTAGAGGAGCTGCGCCAGCGTGCCCGGGTCCCGGTCGGCCTCAAAGGGCAGCGGCTCGGCCAGCTCCGCCAGGAAGGAGTCGGGGGCGTCGCGCAGCGCCCGTACCCGGTACCCCTCGGGGATCCGTCCGGCCAGGCCGGGATCGGCGAGGACCAGGGCGCTCGCGGAGTCGTCCAGGATGTGCGCGAGGTCCTCGCCGGTGAGGTTCTGGTTGACCGGGACGTGGGTGAGCCCGGCCCGGGCGCAGGCGAGGAAGGCGAGGAGGTAGGCGTCGCAGTTGTGGGCGAAGGTGGCGACCCGGTCCCCGGCGGCCAGCCCGTACCGCTCCCGCAGCACGGCGGCGCCCGTGGTGACGGCCGCGTCGAGTTCCGCGTACGTCCAGCTCCGCTCGCCGTAGCGCACGGCCGGGCGGTCGGGGACCCGCCGCGCGCTGTCGTGCACCAGTCCGTCGACCGTGTTGTCCCGCACCGCCCGTACTGCCCGCACCGCCCGGTCTGCCGTCATGGCGCGATCCTCGTCCTCCCGTACGCCCAAGGTCAATAACCGGATACCAAACGGGATGTTGACAGATCGCCGGACGGGCTGAATGAGTGTGGGGGCACGGAAGTACCGCCTGTCCAACGGGTAACCACGCCCGCCCACAGGACACTTGGGAGGACTGTTGCGTCTCAGCACTCGTCCGATACTCCGCCGCGTCGCCCTCACCGGCGCCGCTCTGCTCGCCGCCACGGCCGCCGTGCCCCAGGCCTCGGCGGCCGCCGCACCCGACGAGCGGACAGCCGCCGGGGGCGGCCTGTCGGCCGTCATCCGGTACACCGAGAACGGCATCCCGCACATCCTCGCCCGCGATTACGCCCGGCTCGGCTTCGGCACCGGCTGGGCCCAGGCCGCCGACCAGGTCTGCGTCCTCGCCGACGGGTTCGTGACCGTCGCCGGTGAGCGTTCGCGCTGGTTCGGCGCCGACGCGGCGCCCGATTTCTCGCTCTCCTCCGCCACGAAGAACCTCTCCAGCGACCTGTACTTCAAGGGCGTGCGGGAGTCCGGCACGGTGGAGGGGCTCCTGGCGACCCCGGCCCCGGCCGGTCCGACCGGGGACCTCAAGGAGCTGATGCGCGGCTGGGCCGCCGGGTACAACGCCTGGCTGACCCAGAACCGGGTCACCGACCCGGCGTGCCGGGGCGCCGGCTGGGTCCGCCCGGTCACCACCGCCGATGTGGCCGCCCGCGCATTCGCCGTCTCGGTCCTCGGCGGCCAGGGCCGCGGCGTGGACGGCATCACGGCCGCCCGGCCCCCGGGCGCCGCGGGCGCGGCGGCCGGCCCCACGGCGGGCCCCGGGGCCGCGGACCCGGCCGCCGACCCGGCGGCCGCCGCCGAGGCCGCGCGGGAGTTCTTCGACACCGGCCGCTACGACATGGGCTCCAACGCGGTGGCCTTCGCCGGCTCCACCACCGCGAACGGCCGCGGCCTGCTCCTCGGGAACCCGCACTACCCGTGGCACGGCGGGCGGCGCTTCTGGCAGTTCCAGCAGACCATCCCGGGCGAGCTGAACGTCTCGGGAGCCTCCCTGCTCGGCACCGCCGTGGTCAACATCGGCTTCAACGAGAAGGTGGCCTGGAGCCACACGGTGGCGACCGGCACCCCGGTGAACCTGCACGAGCTGACCCTCGACCCGGCGGATCCGACCGCCTACCTGGTCGACGGCCTCCCGCAGAAGATGACCCGGCGGACCGTCACCGTGCCCGTGGCGGGCGGCGCCCCGGTCACCCGCACCCAGTGGTGGACCCGCTACGGACCGGTGGTCTCGGACCTCGGGCCGGGCCTGCCCCTGCCGTGGACCGCGCGGACGGCGTACGCGCTGAACGACCCGAACGCGGTGAACCTGCGCGGCTCCGACACCGCCCTCGCGATGGGCAGGGCCCGCTCGGTGGCCGGGATACGGGAGGCGCTGGGGCGCACCCAGGGCCTGCCCTGGGTCAACACCGTGGCGGCCGACTCCGCGGGCGGCACCCTCTTCACGCAGACCCAGGTGCTCCCCCGGATCACCGACGAGCTGGCGGCCCGCTGCTCCACCCCGCTGGGCCGGGCCACCTATCCGGCCTCGGGGCTGGCGGTGCTGGACGGTTCGCGCGGCGACTGCGCGATCGGGTCGGATCCGGACGCGGTGCAGCCGGGCGTCTTCGGCCCGGGGAAGGCACCCACGCTGCAGGGCGCCCCCTATGCCGAGAACTCCAACGACAGCGCCTGGCTGGCCAACGCCGACCGGCCGCTGACCGGCTACGAGCGGGTCTGGGGCAGCATCGCCACCCCTCGCTCGGCGCGCACCCGCGGCGCCGTCGAGGACGTGTCCGCGATGGCCGCGAGGGGCCGGCTGACCGTGGCCGACCTGCAGGAGCAGCAGTTCGCGAACCGGGTGCCGGCCGGTGATCTGGCGGCGGCCGACGCGGCGCAGGCGTGCGCGGCCCTGCCCGGCGGGACGGCGACGGCGAGCGACGGCGCCACGGTGGACGTCTCGGCGGCCTGCGGGGTGCTGGCGGGCTGGGACCGCAGGGCCGACAGCACCAGCCGCGGGGCGCTGCTCTTCGACCGGTTCTGGCGCAGGCTGACGGCCTCGACTCCGGCCAAGGACCTGTGGCTGGTGCCGTTCTCGGCGGCCGACCCCGTACGCACCCCCCGTACGCTCGACCGGGCGGCGCCCGGCATCGGGCGGGCGCTCGCGGACGCGGTGGCGGAGTTGCGGGCGGCCGGGATCGCACTGGACGCGCCGCTGGGCGAGCACCAGTTCGTGGTCCGGGGCGGACGCAAGCTGCCGGTGGGCGGCGGTACGGAGGCGCTCGGCGTCTGGAACAAGACCGAGGCGCCGTGGAACGCGGCGGCCGGCGGCTACCCGGAGGTCACCCACGGGTCCAGCCACATCCAGGCGGTCGGCTGGGACGGCGGCCGCTGTCCGGTGGCGCGCACCCTGCTGACGTACAGCCAGTCCTCGAACCCGCTCTCGCCGCACTACGCCGACCAGACCCGGATGTACTCCGAGGAGCGCTGGGTCACGGCACGTTTCTGCGAGCGGGACATCCTCGCGTCGCCGAAGCTGAAGGTGGTCCTGGCCCGCGAACGGCGGTGATCACCCCCCGCGTGCCCCTTCCCGGCCCCGGCCCCGGGCCCTCACGGGCTGACGGCCAGGAAGAGGTACGCGGCCAGCAGCACGATGTGCACGCCGCCCTGGAGCAGCGTGGCCCGCCCGGGAACGATGGTGAGGGCGCTGACCACGACGGTGAGGGCGAGCAGCACCATGTGGATCGGGCCGAGGCCGAGCAGGAGCGGGCCGGAGAGCCAGATCGAGGCCAGGGCGATGGCCGGGATGGTCAGGCCGATGCTGGCGATGGCGGATCCGTAGGCGAGGTTGAGACTGGTCTGCACGCGGTCGCGGCGGGCGGCGCGGACGGCGGCGAGGGTCTCGGGCAGCAGGACCAGCAGGGCGATGATCACGCCGACGACCGCCTGGGGCAGCCCGGCGGCCGCGACGGCCCGCTCGATGGTCGGGGAGACGGCCTTGGCGTCGCCGACGACCGCGACGAGTGCCATCAGCAGCAGGCCGAGGCTGATGAGGGCGGTGCGGCCGGTGGGCGGCTCGGCGTGACCGTCGGCGTCGCCGGAGCCCGTTCCGGTGTCCACGGGCAGGAAGTAGCTGCGGTGGCGGACCGTCTGGACGGCGACGAAGAGTCCGTACAGGGCGAGCGAGGCGACGGCGGCGAAGACGAGCTGCGCGGCCGAGAACTCGGGGCCGGGCTTGCTGGTGGTGAAGGTCGGCAGGACCAGGCTGAGGGTGGCCAGCGTCGCGACGGTGGCGAGGGCGGCACCGGACCCTTCGGGGTTGAAGACGGCGATCCGGTTGCGCAGGGCGCCGACGAGCAGCGACAGGCCGACGATCCCGTTGCACGTGATCATGACGGCGGCGAAGACCGTGTCCCGGGCGAGCGAAGCGGTCTTGTCGCCGCCGTCGACCATCAGGGTGACGATGAGCGCCACTTCGATGACGGTGACCGCCACGGCGAGGACGAGCGAGCCGAAGGGTTCGCCGACCCGGTGGGCGACGACCTCGGCGTGGTGCACGGCGGCGAGGACCGCGCCGGCCAGGCAGAGCGCGACGAGCGCCACCGCGAAGCCGGGCAGGTCCCGCCCCCAGCTGAGGACGAGCGCGACCAGCGCCACCACGGGGACCCCGACGGTCCAGTCGGTCAGGAAGGATGTGCGCTTAGTCGTACCCATATCTGCCAAGTTGCCAGATGCGTCCCTCAAGTGCGCCGCAAGGCGCGCCTCCGGGTCCTTGACGTGGCATTTCTCACGGATTCTCCCGGCGTGGCGGGTTGCGGTCGCCGCGGTGTGCCGCGGCGACCGGCGGGCTCACATCGCGCGCTCGTGGCCCTCCCAGTACGGGTCCCGCAACCGCCGCTTGTAGAGCTTGCCGTTCGGGTCGCGCGGCATCGTCCCGATGAAGTCGACGGTCCTGGGGCGCTTGTACCCGGCGAGCTGCCGCTCGCAGTGGTGCAGGATCTCGGCGGCCAGGGCGTCGCCGGCCGCGAAGCCCTCGGCGGGCTCGATGACGGCCTTGACCTCCTCGCCCCAGTCGGCGTGCGGGATGCCGAAGGCTGCGGCGTCCGCCACGGCCGGGTGGGTGAGCAGGGCCGATTCGATCTCGGCCGGGTAGATGTTGACCCCGCCCGAGATGATCATGTCGATCTTGCGGTCGCGGAGGAAGAGGTAACCCTCCTCGTCCATCAGTCCCAGGTCGCCGACCGTGAAGAAGTCGCCGATCCGGTTCTTCCTCGTCTTGCCCTCGTCCTTGTGGTAGCTGAAGCCGCCGGTGTTCATCTTCATGTAGACGGTGCCCAGTTCGCCCGGGGGCAGCCGGTTGCCGTCGTCGTCGAAGACGGCGAGTTCGCTGATCGGCCAGGCCTTGCCGACCGTGCCCGGCTTCTTCAGCCAGTCCTCGGCGGTCGCGAAGGCGCCGCCGCCCTCGCTGGCCGCGTAGTACTCCTCCACGCAGTGGCCCCACCAGTCGATCATCGCCCGTTTGACGTGGTCGGGGCAGGGCGCGGCGCCGTGGATGGCGTGCCGCATCGAGGAGACGTCGTACGCGTCCTTCGTCTCCTGCGGGAGGGCGAGGAGGCGGTGGAACTGGGTCGGCACCATGTGGGTGTGCGTGCAGGCGTGGGTGTCGATCAGGCGGAGCATCTCCTGCGGCGTCCACTTGTCCATCAGGACCAGCGGGTGCCCGATGTGCAGGGCCGCGCCCGCGAACTGCAGGACCGCGGTGTGGTAGAGCGGCGAGCAGACCAGGTGGACGTTGCCGTCGAAGGGCCGGATGCCGAAGATTCCGAGGAAGCCGCCCAGGTACGTCTCCTCCGGGAGCTTGCCGGGCAGCGGGCGGCGGATGCCGCGCGGGCGGCCGGTGGTGCCGGAGGTGTAGTTCATGACCCAGCCCAGCGTGCGGCCCTCGGGGACGGTCGCGGGGTGCCCGTCGAGGAGCTGCGCGTACGGCCGGAAGCCGGCGACCGCTCCGACGGCGTAGCGGTGGCTCGCGGCCAGACCGGCCTCGTCGGCCGCGGCGGTGGCCGCTTCGGCGAAGCGCTCGTGGGCGATGAGGACCTTGGCTCCGGAGTCGGAGACGATCCAGGCGATCTCGGGGCCGACGAGGTGGTGGTTGACGGGGACGAGGTAGAAGCCCGCCTGGGAGGCGGCCAGATAGGCGGTGAGGAACTCGACGCCGTTGGGGAGCACGACGGCGAAGACGTCGCCCTTCTCCAGGCCGGCCGCGCGCAGGCCGTGGACGAGGCGGTTGACGTCGGCGTGCAGTCGCCCGGCGCTCCATTCCTCGCCATCGGGTGTCACGAGGACGGCGCGCCCGGGGTCGGCGGCGGCCTGGGCCCAGAAGCCGTTGGGCGGCTGCTGGCCGGCGGTGGGGGTCGTGGACGTCGTCGCGGTCATGGCACTCACGCCTCTCGGACTCGGCCGGCGATGCGGTTGATGCGGTCGATGGCCTTCTCGAACCCGCCGGTGAGGTCGTCGAAGACGGCCTGGACGCTGCGTTCCTCGGTCATCCGGCCGACGATCTGGCCGACCGGGGTGCCGAGCAGGGGCTGGATCTCGTACTTCTGGATCCGGGAGACGGCCTCGGCGACGAGCAGGCCCTGGAGCGGCATGGGGAGCGCGCCCGGGCCCGCCGGGTCGTCCCAGGCGTCGGTCCACTCGGTGCGCAACTGGCGGGCGGGCTTGCCGGTGAGCGCGCGGGAGCGGACGGTGTCGCCGGAGCCCGCGGCCAGCAGTTTCCGGGTGAGGGCGCGCGAGTGGAGATCGGCCTCGGTGGTGGTGAGCCAGAGCGAGCCGAGCCAGGCGCCCTGGGCGCCGAGGGCGAGGCCGGCGGCGATCTGCTCGCCGCTGCCGATGCCGCCGGCGGCGAGGACCGGGAGGGGGGCGACGGCGTCGACGATCTCGGGGACCAGGACCATGGTGGCGATGTCGCCGGTGTGGCCGCCGGCCTCGTAGCCCTGAGCGACGACGATGTCGATGCCGGCTTCGGCGTGACGGCGGGCGTGCTTGGCGCTGCCGGCGAGGGCGGCGACGAGGACGCCGTGGTCGTGGGCGCGCGCGATGACGTCGGCGGGCGGGGAACCGAGCGCGTTCGCCAGGAGTTTGATGGGGTAGTCGAAGGCGACGTCGAGCTGGCTCCGGGCGACCTGCTCCATCCAGCCGGTGATCCGCCAGCCGGAGGCCTCGCCCTCGGCGAGCTCGGGCACGTGGTGCTTGGCCAGGGTGTCGCGGACGAAGGCGCGGTGCGCGGCCGGGATCATCGCCTCGATGTCGGCTTCGCCGATGCCGTCGACGGCCTTCTTGGCGGGCATGACGACGTCGAGGCCGTAGGGCTTGCCGTCGGTGTGCGCCTGCATCCAGTCGAGGTCGCGTTTCAGGTCGTCGGGGGCCGTGTAGCGGACCGCGCCGAGTACCCCGAAACCGCCCGCGCGGGTGATGGCGGCGGCGACCGCGGGGAAGGGCGTGAAGCCGAAGATGGCGTGCTCGACTCCCAGTTTCTTGCTCAGCTCCGTCTCCATGGGCGGCAGGATGCCGCAGCCCGGCGACCGAGGGAAGAGATTTTCTGATGCAGTGTCAGATTCTTTACGGGCCGGTCGGTGCGGAGGGTGCCCGGTGGGCGGGCAGATACCCACTACCGTGCGGATCGCCTGCGGCACGCTCGGCGGATACGGGCTCCGGTCCGCGGCGCGGCGCGGCGAAGGACGGCACACCGCCGGCAGCGAACGCGGGTGCGGGACGCGGGTACGGACGGCGGATGCGGCAGCGGGGTTCTGGTTGTGGACTGGGAGGGCCGGACATGGCAGCGGACACGGGGGCCGGAGCGGCGGACAGCGGCACGGAGCGGCCGGACGGCCACGGGCAGGGGCAGGGGCAGGGGCGTGCGGGTGCGGGTGCGGGCGAACCGGGCCGCGGGTCGACGCGGCGACGGCTCGGGGCGCGACTGCTCGCCCTGGGCGGGGTCCTCGTCCTGCACGCCGCGCTCCCCGGCGCGGCGGGCGCCGCGGGCGGCCCGGCCGAGCGGCGCGCGCTGCAGGGCCTGCGGCTGCGGTACGGATCCGCCCGCCGGGCGGGGTTGCTGGAGAAGCACCTGGAGGAGGTGGCGGACGAGGCCCGGCGCTTCCTGGGCCCCTCCCCCGAACACCCCTACTACGCGGGAGCGGTGGTCCTCGCCGGCCGGGGCCGCACCATCGCCCTGCACCGCGCCATGGGCCACGCGGTCCGGTACGCGGACTACGACGGGCGCACCGACCGGGTCCGGGAGTTCCCCGCGGCCGAACGGATCGCGATGACCGAGGACACGGTCTTCGACCTGGCCTCGCTGACCAAGCTGTTCACCTCGATCCTGGCCGTGCAGCAGATGGAGCGCGGGCGCCTGGAGCTGGAGGCTCCGGTGTGCCGGTACCTGCCCCGGTTCACCGGGGGCGGCAAGGAGATCGTCACGGTCCGTCAGCTGCTCACGCACACCTCGGGGCTGCGCTCCTGGGCGCCCTTCTACCAGGAATCCACGCGGGAGGGGCAGCTGAGGCTCCTGTGGTCGGTCAGGCCGCAGGAGACCCCCGGTACCGTCTACCGGTATTCCGACCTCAACCTCATCGCGTTGCAACTGCTCCTGGAACAGACCACCGGTCGCACTCTGGACGTCCTGCTCCGCGAAGAGATCACCGCTCCGCTCGGGATGCACCGCACTCGTTACAACCCACCGCGCTCCTGGCGCCGGGTCACCGCCGCCACCGAGGTCCAGCGACCGCCCTGGTCCGGCCTGGACCGCGGGCTGGTGTGGGGCGAGGTGCACGACGAGAACGCGCACGCGCTCGGCGGCGTCGCGGGCCACGCCGGAGTCTTCGGCACCGCCTGGGACCTGGCCGTCCTCGCCCGCGCCCTCCTCGACGGCGGGGTCTACGCGGGCAGGCGCATCCTGCGCCCCGCCTCCGTCGAGCTGCTCTTCACCGACTACAACACGGCCTTCCCCGGCGACGACCACGGCCTCGGGTTCGAGCTCTACCAGCACTGGTACATGGGCGCCATGGCCACCCCGCACTCCGCCGGGCACACCGGCTTCACGGGCACCTCCCTGGTCCTCGATCCCTCCACCGACTCGTTCCTGGTCCTGCTCGGCAACTCCGTCCACCCCGTACGGACCTGGCGGGCCGGCAGCGCGCCACGGGTCGCGGTCGGCAACCGCTTCGCCCGCGCCGTCCCGGTCCGCACCCGGCACGGCGGCGCGGCTTGGTTCTCCGGCATCCAGGCGGGCGCCTCGGGCACCCTCGCGCTGCCGCCGCTCCGCCCGGCCACGGCCGCCGCCCGGCTGCGCTGCGCCGTGTGGTGGGACACCGTGCCCGGCGAGGGAGCCCTGCACCTGGAGGCCTCCGCCGACGGCGAGCACTGGGAGGCACTGCCCTTCAGCACGCTGCGGTCCACCGGCGGCACACCCGAGCAGTGGCCGCGGGGCTCCGTGAGCGGCTGGTCGGGCCGTGTCTGGCACCATCTCGAAGCCCCCCTGACGGCCGCCTGGGCGGGACGTGAGGTACGGCTGCGCTTCCGCCACACCGCGACCGGCCGCTACGTGGGGCGCGGGTCCTACGTGGACGTCGTCCGCGTGGCGGAGCCGGGCCGCCTGCTCTTCGCGGAGGACCGTCCCGCCGACGCCGAGCGCATCGAAGCCATCGGCTGGACCCGGTCGGCGGACTGACCTGGGCTGTCTCTTTCGGATCTTGTCGGCCGAGCCCGCGGCGTCCGGTGCCGTACCCGGCAAGGCGGAGGTGCGCTCGTGTACTGGGCGTACTCGGGTGCCCCGACAACGCGGCCGGGTGCGGGTGCCGGGCGTCGCGGGCCCGGCAAGATCCGAAAGAGACGGCCCAGCCGGCTGCTCAGTGCCGTACGAGACAGAAGGGGTGCCCCGCCGGGTCCGCGTAGATCCGCCAGCCGCGCCCGTCCGAGCCGTCGAGCAGCGTCCCGCCGGCCGCCAGCACCTCCTCCTGGGCCCGGTCCAGGTCCGGGACGCCGAGGTCCAGGTGGAACTGCTGGGGCCGCGCGGGGTCGGGCCAGCGCGGCGGGACGTGGTCCAGGGCCTGCTGGAAGGCCAGCACCAGGCCCGAGGGCGTGTGGAGCGTCACCCAGCTCTCGTCGAGCGACCAGCGCCGGTCCGGCTGGTTGACGTTCCCGCCCAGCAGGGACCGGTAGAACTCGGCGAGCGACTGCGGCTCGGGACAGTCCAGGACCACGCACTGCAGTTCGGCGATCATGGCCGGATCCTAGGGGGTGTCTCGTCTACCGGGCCGGACCAGGGGTCGGCGAGCGGCACCGGCCGGCCAGACGACCTCCACCGGCATGCCCTGCGCCCGCGCCGTCGCCACGGCGTCGCCCGTCCCGCCCGGCCGGCCGCCCGGACCGCCGTCCCAGACCGCGACCAGGAGTTCGGCCCGGCCGAGCAGCAGTCGGTTGGCGGCGGCGTAGGCCGGCGCGCCCGCCCTCCGGTACGGCATGACCTTGACCTCGGCGGCTGCCCGCAGGAGGCGGTCGAAGGCGGTGGCGTGCGGTCCCGCGGGCATGCGCGCGCGGTAGTCGGCCGAGGGCAGGACCGCCACGAGCCGTCCGCCGAGCGCGAGGACGGCATCCGCGAAGAGCGTGTCCGCGCCCGCGGCCAGGCAGGAGATTCCGGTGAGCTCCGTGGCCGGGTAGCGGGCGAGCAGCGCGGCCAGCGCCTGCGCGACGAGGGGAAGGCTCGCCTCGGTGAGGTTCGCATGGCCCGTCACCGCAAGGGTCGCCATGGCAGGGCTGCTCCGCATCGAAGGACCGTCGTCGAGGCCGCCGGACGGCGACGTCCCCATCATGCGGGGCCGCGCCGGCGCCGGCCACGGATTTCCGGCCGGAGCGGGAGCCGGAGCCGCAGATCCGCGGCCGCGGCCGGGGCCGGGGCCGTTCGTCAGCGGTTCTGGAGCGTCTTCTGGAGCCAGTCGAAGACGACCTCGCAGTGCAGTTGCGGGGCCATGGGGGAACAGTGCAGCTGCGCGCCCTGGGCCGCCGTCAGTTTCAGGTAGTCCTTGGGCGAGGTGAGGGCGTCGTACATGCGGCGCGGCTGGCCCGGGTAGAACTGCTCGCCCTCGTAGTCCAGCACCAGGGTGGGTGCCTTGATGCGGCCGACGACATCGGTGATGGACAGCGCCTGGATGCGGGTGGCGGGGGTGTAGAAGTCGGTGAAAAGCTTTCCCCGCCGGGCTTCGAGCATCGCGGGGATGGAGAACGGCTCGAAGCGCTTCTTCATCACGTCGGCCGCGTCCGGAGGCAGTTCGGGGACGACCTCCTTGTTCCAGATGTCGTTCGTCTCCTGCTTGTCCGGAGTGAGGATCTTCCGGATCTCGGGCGGGAAGCCCAGCCACGGTTCCACGCAGCCCGGCATGGCCACCAGCGCGGCGATCCGGGTCTCGAACGCCGCCGCCCTCGGGGCGAGGTCCCCCGCCATGCTCAGACCCGTGAGGGCGATCCTGTCCGGGTCCACGTCGGCGCGGGCCGACAGCCAGTCGACGAGGGGCGTGACGACCTTTTCCCAGGTGGGGGTGAAGACGACCTGGTCCACGAAGAGCAGCTGCCCCTGGCCCGGCCCGTCGTAGACGAGCGCGTTCCAGCCCCGGTCCAGTGCGGCCGGGACCCCGTAGGTCCACATGTCCACGTTCTGGCCGTCGCTGCCGTTGGTCAGGATCACCGTCGGGCGCGGGGTGCCGGAGGCGTCGGGGCGGAAGAACCACACCGGCAGCGGCGTGGCGCCGTAGGGCACGTTCGCCTTCACGGGAGCGGGGTCGCACAGGCCGCAGAAGGTGTCCCAGGCCCCGCGTCCCGCCTTGTACAGCGCTTCCTCGCTGCCGGGGTCGTCCGAACCGAGGACGAAGAACAGCGCCTGACCGTAGTACTGGGCGGCGCGCAGTGCCCGGAACCGCTTGGTCTGGCCGTCGGCCGGAGCACCCGGCGGCGCCTCCAGGAGCTGGTCGCCGAGTGCGCGGAAGGTCTGCACGTACGTCTGCGCGGTCAGCCCGGCGCCGTTGATCGTGTTCACGGCCGTGAGGACCTCGCCGACCTCGGCGGCGCCCGCGCCCGAGCCACCGAGCGCGAGGAGTCCGTTGAAGTTGTACGCCGGGTCCTTGAACAGCGTCATGGCGCCGGGGGTGAGGCCGCCCGCGGCCGCGGTCGGCGGGGGCGAGCCGCTGGACGCCGCCGCCGGAGCACCGGAGGCGCCGCCTCGGGTGCAGCCCGCCGCGAGGGCGGCGCCCGCCCCTGCCGTGAGCAGGGCGCGGCGGGTGGGGCCGGAGTGCTGGTCACCGGATATGTGGTTCATGCCATCGGAACGTAGCCCCGGCCCGGTGCGTCGGCCTGCCGTCCCGTCCGGCGCGGTGGGTGCGGTGGATCCGTCCCCGTCCCCGGTCGGCCCTGAAGCGGCAGGTGGCGGGCTTGTGTCCGGACCCGTCGGCGCGGGTTTGCGGACGCCGCCCGCCTTGCGCCGGTCGGGGGACGTGGGCCCCGACCGGCCGGGGGGGGGAGGCCGGTCGGGGCGGGCCCCGGCCGGCCGGGGGGAAGGCCGGCCAGGGCGTACTGGGAGGGCGGGGACATCGTGCCCTTGCCCGCACCACGTATGGATGAACGGTCAACCATCACGGAAGGTTCCCGGCCCCGATGCCGGGCTCGCCATCCCGTGCCGGCGCGGAACGTCCTACGCTGAAAAGCGGCGGCCGAACCGGCGAGCGGCCTGCGGCCGCCCCCGTGGGCACCTGCCCCTCCCCCACTGCGCAGGTGCCCACCCCGGCTTCGCACGGCGGTGCGACGGCCCGAGGGGCCCCGGTGCCCTTCGGGTCAGGCCGGGCGGGCGAGGACCGCGTCGAGCATCCGCCGGGTGACGGAGGTCAGTTCCGCGAGGTCCGGAGCCGGACGGGAGCGGGCGAGAGCGCCGGCCAGCCGGTCGTAGAGGAGCCCGTCCGTCCATGCGACCAGCAGCTCGGCGGCTTCCTCGGGCCGCTGCGCGCCGAGGGCGGCGAGGACGCCCGTGGCGCGGACCCGGGCTCCCTGACCCGCCCGGTGGAAGTCCGCCTCCAGTTCGGGGTTGCGGGCCGCTTCGAGGCTGAGTTCGAAGCGGGCCAGCTGGCGCGCGCGGCCGACCGTCAGCCAGCGGTGCAGCAGCCCGGCCAGCGCGGCCGCCGCCGCCTCCCGGTCCGCCGCCGGGGGCGCGGGCGCTCCCTCGGACGGGCGGGCGCCCCCGGGATCGCCCGGGCCGCCGACATCGCCGAGGTCGCCCAGGTCCAGCTCGGCCAGCCGCTGGTAGCAGGCCCCGATCAGCGCCGTCCTCGTACGGAAGTAGTACGAGGTGCTCCCGGCCGGCAGCCCGGCGGCGCCGTCGACCGCGCGGTGGGTCAGACCCCGGAGCCCGGCGGCGGCGACGAGGTCGATCGCGGTATCGGCGATCAGCGTTCTGCGATCCGCGGTGGGCGGGCTCTTGCGAGGGGTGGACATCCGCCCACTCTACAGCTGTAGAGTGGGCGGCATCGGACTCTACATATGTAGAGGATCCGGCCGGGGAGTACCGGAGTAAGAGGAAGCGGGGGACTCGTCATGTCGGCAGTTCAGCGTCACGCGGTCGTGGCAGGCGCGGGGATCGGCGGGCTCACCGCGGCCGTGGCCCTGCACCGCCACGGCTGGCGGGTCACCGTGTGCGAGCGCGCGGCCGGACCGACCGCGGTCGGCGCCGGGATCGTGCTCGCCCCCAACGCCCTGCGCGCCTTCGACACCATCGGCTTCGACATCGCCCGCGCGGCGGGCCGCGCCGTGCCCGCCGCGATGGGCCTGCGCCGCCCGGACGGCCGCTGGCTCAGCCGCGCCGACACCGCCGCGCTGGCCGCCCGCTTCGGCGGACCGCCCCTCGCCCTGCACCGCTCGGCGCTGGCCGACGCCCTCGCCGCCGCCCTCCCCGCCTCCGCGATCCGCTACGGCGTCGCCGTCACCTCGGTGGACGACGCCGGCGGCTCCCCGGTGGTCCGCACCGATGCCGGCGACCTCGACGGCGCGGACCTCGTCATCGCCGCCGACGGCATCCACAGCCCGCTGCGCCACCAGTACTTCCCGGACCACCCGGGCCTGCGCCACAGCGGGGAGACCGCCTGGCGCACGGTCCTGCCCGCCGCCGCGACGGCGACCGCCGAGACCTGGGGCCGCGGCGAGCGTTTCGGTACGGTCCCGCTCGCCGACGGCCGGATCTACGTCTACGCCACCGCCGTCGTCCCCGCCGGCCACCGTCCCGCCGACGTCCGCGCCGAACTCCTGCGCCGCTACGGCACCTGGCACGACCCGATCCCGGCCCTTCTGGAGCGGATCGACCCGGCGGCCGTGCTCCAGCACGACCTGTACGACCTGGCCGCCCCGCTCCCCCGCTTCCACCACGGGCGCCTGGTCTGGCTCGGCGACGCCGCCCACGCCATGACCCCCAACCTGGGCCAGGGCGGCTGCCAGGCCGTCGAGGACGCCGCGGTCCTCGGCCATCTCCTGGCAGGCGCCGACGCCGCGGCCGTCCCGGCCGCCCTCGCCGCCTACAGCACGGCCCGCTGCGCGCGCACCGACGCCATCCGGGTCCGCGCGCGCCGGGCGGGCCGGGTCGCCGCCCTCGGCCACCCCCTCGCCGTGGCCGTCCGCGACCTTGCCGTCCGCGCCACCCCCGCCCGGGCCGCGAACCGGGCGATGGCCGCGCTGTTCGACGGATTCACGCTGCCGGACGGAATGGGCCCCGTGCCCGCGGGCGTTGCCACTCGTCGGTGAGGTTCGCCGACCGGTTCGACCGGGGTCCTGGCAGCTGGACCACGTCACGTCGTACGTGGGCTCGGGCGGCACCGAGGGCCAGTACTGGAACCTCTCCGAGCACCCCGCGGTCCGCATCCAGGTCGGGCCGAAGATCATGCAGGGCACGGCCGGCACCGCCACCCCGGAGGAACGCGCCGCATACTGGCCGGTGATGGTCGGGCACTGGCCCGCGTACGACGAGTACCGGGCCAGGACGGACCGCGAGATCCCGATCGTCGTGCCCGAACCCACCGGATGACGACGGGCCGGCGGGAGCCTGCCTCCCGCCGGCCGGTCCGGCAGGCCTCAGAGCGAGCCGACGACCTTGCGCGGGCTGACGCGGACGACGACGCGCTCGGCGTCGTCCTTCGACGCCGGGTTGAAGTCCGCGTAGTCCTTGCCCGTGTACTTGCGCGACAGCTCGTTGATCAGCTCCTGCCCGCCCTCGGTGGTCAGTTCGGCGGTGCCGCGGACCTCGGCGTAGGTGTAGGGCGCGTTCGCCGGGTTGATCATGACCGTGATCCGCGGGTCCGCGCGCAGGTTCTTCTCCTTGCGGCGGCCGACCGTCGTGGAGACGAGCAGGTCGTCGCCGTCCCGGGTGAGCCAGGTGACCGACAGCTGCGGGCTGCCGTCCGGCTGGATCGTGGCCACGGTCGCGAAGACCGGGCTGTCGTCGATGAGTTTCTTCAGGTCGTCGGAGAGTTCGGCGGACACGGAGCGGTTCCTTCCCTCGGCTGACTGCCGTCCCCGGGCCGACTGGCCGCGGAGGGGACCGGCAACGGACAGCCTGCAAAACCGCTGCCGTCCCGGGCAAGCTCCGCCGCCCCCGTGCCGCACCGCGCGCCGCGGCCCCGGACACCCCCGATTCCGGGTCGTGACCGGGCCGCGCACCCGGCCCGCCGACCGGACGGGGCCCGCATGATCCACCCGTCCGGCGGAGTCCTAGTGCCCCAGTACCGCCATCGCCGCGTTGTGCCCGGGGACACCGCTGACACCGCCGCCGCGGACCGCGCCCGCCCCGCACAGCAGGACGTTGCGGTGGGTGGTCTCCACGCCCCACCGGCCGCCCTCGTCGGCGTAGGGCCAGGAGAGGTCGCGGTGGAAGATGTGGCCGCCGGGCAGCCGCAGTTCACGCTCCAGGTCCAGCGGGGTCTTCGCCTCGATGCACGGGCGTCCGTCCGCGTCGAAGGCGAGGCAGTCGGTGAGCGGTTCGTCCAGGTGCGCGTCGAGCTGCGCGAGGGTGGCCGTCAGCAGGACCTCCCGGGCCTGCTGGTTGTCGTGTCCGAACAGCCGGGCCGGAGCGTGCAGGCCGAAGAGGGTGAGGGTCTGGTAGCCCTGCTCCACCAGCTCCGGGCCGAGGATCGTCGGGTCGGTCAGCGAGTGGCAGTAGATCTCCGAGGGCGGTACGGAGGGCAGTTCGCCGGAGGCGGCCTCCGCGTAGGCCCGGGCCAGCTCGGCGTAGCCCTCGGCGATGTGGAAGGTGCCGGCGAAGGCCTCGCGCGGGTCCACCGAGGTGTCCCGGAGCCGGGGCAGCCGGCGCAGCAGCATGTTGACCTTGAGCTGGGCCCCCTCGGGTGCCGCCGCGCCCTCCGGCGGGGCTTCGCCGAGGAGTTCGGCCAGGGCCCGCGGCGAGGCGTTCACCAGGACCGTGCGGCCGACGACCCGGCCCTCCCCGGTCGCCGTGCGGAACACCACCTCGGCCGGGGCGACCCCGTCCGTGTCGATCCGCAGCACCTCGTGGCCGGTCGCGATTTCGGCACCGGCCGCCCGGGCCGCCGCCGCGAGGGCGTCCGTCAGCGCGCCCATACCGCCGACGGGCACGTCCCAGTCGCCGGTCCCGCCGCCGATGACGTGGTAGAGGAAGCAGCGGTTCTGCGCGAGGGAGGGATCGTGGGCGTCCGCGAACGTGCCGATCAGCCCGTCCGTGAGGACCACCCCGCGGACCAGGTCGTCGGCGAAGTTCCGCTCCACGGCCTGTCCGAGGGGCTCCTCGAAGAGCATCCGCCAGGCGTCCTCGTCGTCGATCCGGGCCCGCAGCTCCGCCCGCGTGGGCAGGGGCTCGGTCAGGGTCGGGAACACCTTCTCGGCGACGCGCCCGGTGGTCCCGTAGAAGGCGCGCCAGTTCTCGTACTCCCGCTCCGAGCCGGTCAGCCGCGCGAAGGACTCCCGGGTGCGCTGCTGGCCGCCGCCGACGAGCAGTCCGCCGGGGCGCCCGCCCCGTTCGGTGGGCGTGTACGAGGAGATCGTGCGGCGGCGTACCGCGAACCGCAGGTCCAGGTCGCGCACGATCTTCGAGGGGAGGAGGGAGACGAGGTAGGAGTAGCGCGAGAGTCTGGCGTCGACGCCCGCGAAGGGGCGGCTGGAGATCGCTGCCCCACCCGTGTTGCCGAGCCGCTCCAGGACCAGCACCGAGCGGCCCGCCCGCGCCAGGTACGCGGCGGCCACCAGGCCGTTGTGCCCGCCGCCCACGATCACGTCGTCGTACACGTCCCGCCCGAAGGTCGTCATGGCTCTTGGTAGCACACCTGGCCGAGCCGCTCCAGACAGTGGGCCTCGTCGGCGTGGGCCAGGGCCGTGTCGGGATGTTCGTCGCCGAGGGACCGCTCGCGGATGCCGGAGATGTCCCGGTAGATGGGCAGCGCCTCGTCCCAGCGGCCCAGCCGGCCCAGCCCTCCGGCCAGTTCCCGGCGGCTGACCAGGGTGTCCGGGTGCTCGGGCCCGAGCACCTCGGCGCGCAGGGCGCCCACTTGGCGGGCCTCGGCCACCGCCTCCGCCCAGCGCTCCAGACGGCCCAGGTTGACGCCGAGGACGTGCCGGGCGCGCAGCGTCTCGGGGTCGGTGACCCCGTAGGCGCGGGTGCGGTCGCGGACCAGGCCCCGGAACAGGTCGAGGGCCTGTTGGGTGTTGCCGGTGCGGCCGAGGGCGATGCCGACCTCGTAGCGGGCGGCCAGGGTGTCGGGGTGGTCCGGGCCGAGCACCCGCTCCCGTGCGACGCCGACCTGGTGGAAGGCGACCAGTGCCTCCTGCCAGCGCTCCAGGCGGCCGAGCGCGTACGCCGCCTCGTAGCGGGTCAGCAGGGTGTCCGCGTGCTCGGCGCCCAGGACGGCCGCCCGGTCGGCGGCGACCGCGGAAGCGGTGGCGTGGGCCTCCGCGTGGCGGCCCAGCGCACCCAGCGCGCAGGCCAGGTTGTGCCGGCAGCGCAGGGTGTCGGGGTGGAGCGGGCCCATGCTCCGCTCGCGGGCGACGAGCACCGCGCGGTAGACGTCGTGCGCCTCCTGGTGGCGCCCGAGCCGGCCCAGTTCGTACGCGGTCTCCTGGCGCGCCGCGAGGGTGTCGGCGTGGTCCGCGCCGAGGACCCGCGCGCGCCCCTCGGCCACGGCCGTGTACCCGGCGAGCGCCTCCTCGGGCCGGCCCGCACGGCTGAGGGCGTACGCGCGCGCGTGGCCGGCGGCGAGCGCGTCGGGGCCGCTGCCCCGGGGGCCGGAGGGGCGCGGGAATCCGTACGCGGCGGTGAGCCGCGGGTCCTCGGCGGGTGCGGGACGGATGATGGTGGTGGTGCCGGGGTGGACCGGGGGGTACTCGCCGCGCGGGCGCGGCACCGGCGGCCGGCCCGCCGGGCGCGCGGCGGTCCAGGCTCCGGTGAGCACGGCCCATTCGCCGCTCGCCGGCCGGGCGTCGATCCCGGCCTTGCGGCCGGCGGTCATGCCACGGGCCCACTGCGGGAGCGGGGCCTGCGCGCCGGGCAGCCCGCCCGGGCCCAGCCGTGCCTCGACGAGTCGGCGGTGCACGTGGCGGGCGTCGCCCGGCCGGTCCTCGGGCCGCTTGGCGAGCAGGTCCAGGACCACCTCGTCGAAGTAGCCGGGCAGCTCGGGGCGGTGCTCGCGCAGCGGTACGGGCGCGTTGTCGCGGTGGCCGACCAGCACCGACCAGGAGTCGCCGAGGTCGAAGGGCGGGGCGCCGGTGGCGATCTCGTACAGGACGCAGCCGAAGGAGTAGAGGTCGCTGCGGTGGTCGACCTCGCCGCCCGCGATCTGTTCGGGCGACATGTAGTGCGGGGTGCCCATGGCCATGCCGCCGCCGGTGAGCTTGGCGGTGAAGCCGATGTCGTGGGCGAGTCGGGCGATGCCGAAGTCGCAGATCTTCACGGTGCCGTCGGTGAGCCGCATGATGTTGGCGGGTTTCAGATCCCGGTGGACGACGCCCTGGTCATGGGTGTAGCCGAGCGCGGCGGCCATCTGCTCGGCGATGTCGACGACCACGTCCACGGGGAGCGGGCGCGCGTCGTTGTCCTCCATGAGCTGGCTGAGGTTGCGGCCCTCGAGGAGTTCCATGACGAGGTAGAGCGGGCCGCCCGCGGCGCTGTCGTCGCCGAAGTCGTGGACGACGGTGACCCCGCGGTGCTGGAGGGAGGCGGCCACGCGCGCCTCGCGCCGGAACCGCTCGCGGAGCACCTGGGTGAAGTGGGCGTCCTGCTCGGCACCGATCGGCTTGAGGCACTTCACGGCGACCTGCCGGCCCAGCGACTCGTCCCGGGCGCGCCAAACCTCGCCCATGCCGCCGCGACCGATCAGGTCGAGCGACCGGTAACGGCCCTGGATCAGTCTGGACTCCGCCATGTCTTAAAGCCGCCCCCGATTTCGCGCTACGCCCTCCCCGGCCGGTCCAGTATGGCCGCTGATGTACGCAGTGTGTACGGCGAGGGGCGGCTCCCGGGGCCCATGCGGCGCATCGCTTTCAAGATGTGACCTGGAGGCAGCTGCCAGCGTAGACCTGCGGGAATGCTGCGCAGTACGCGCCCGGTGAGGCGCAGGCGCCGGGTGACGCTGCGCGGGGCCGGTGCGGGCCGCCCGTACAGCTGGTGCGCCCAGCCCGGGAGGGAACCGTACGCCAGTCCGGCCAGTGGCGGCCACAGCAGGTTTCGGCCACGTACGAGGAGGGCAGGGACGGGCGGGCCGCGCAGGAAGTCGTCCACGGCGAGGGCGTCGGGGCCGGCGGCGAGCTCGGGGCGGATGCGTTCGAAGTACGCGGCGAGCCCGGCGGTGTCGGCGGGGACCCCGGCCGGGTCGAGTCCGACGAGGCGGGCGTTCACGCGGTTCTCGTCGACGTAACGGTCGGCCTGGGCGGGGGTGAGGGGGACGCCGGAGCGGCGCAGTACGTGCAGGAAGCTGTCGATCTGCGCGCAGTGGATCCACAGCAGCAGCTCGGGGTCGTCGACGGGGAAGCGTTCGCCGGTGTCCGGATCGGTGGCGGACAGTCTGCGGTGGATCGTGCGGACCCGGAGGCCGGCCTGCTCGGCGGCCTCCGTCGTGCCGTAGGTGAGGGTGCCGACGAAATCGGCGGTGCGCAGCAGCCGTCCCCAGGCGTCCGACCGGAAGTCGGAGTTCGCCATGACCCCGCGGACGGCGCGCGGGTGGAGGGCCTGGAGGTAGAGCGCGCGGAGCCCGGCGATCCACATCATCGGGTCGCCGTGGCACTGCCAGGTGACGGACGAGGGGCCGTACAGCCCCGGGTCGGCGCCGGGGCGCGGTCCGGTCCCGGTGGTCCCCATCCCGTACCTCCCCGTCGCAGGCGTCCGGCGGCTCCAGCCTACCGATCCGGGGCGGCCGTAGGAGGCCGTCGGAGGCCGTCAGCGATCCGTATGGACCGGGGCGGCGGCCGTCAGGGTCCCGTCAGGGGGTGGGGCCGGAGCCCTGGGGGCGGGGATGGCTTCGGCGAGGGAGCGCGCCGCCGCCGTCGCCGAGGGCGCGGTCCGTGCTCTTCGGAGAGGAGGTGCCCATGACCACGACCGAGGTCCGCGAGGCCGTCACCGCTGCGGACGACCTGTCCGTCTGGCCCGCCTCCACCGGCCGCCTCCCGCACGGCGGACTGGCCGTCGGCGGGGTGTCGCTGGCCGAACTCGCCGAGCGGTTCGACACCCCGGCGTACGTGCTGGACGAGGGCGAGGTGCGCGGGCGCTGCCGGATGTACCGCGAGGCCTTCCCGGAGGCGGAGGTGCTGTACGCGGCCAAGGCGTTCCTGTCCCGTGCCATGGTGCGATGGGTTCGCGAGGAGGGCCTGGGGCTCGACGTGTGCTCCGCCGGGGAGCTGGAACTCGCCGTCACGGCGGGCTTCCCGCCCGAACGGATCGTGCTGCACGGCAACGCGAAGTCGCCCCGCGACATCGGGGCGGCGCTGCGGCTCGGCGTCGGCCGGATCGTCATCGACAGCCAGTCGGAGATCGCGCGGCTGGCCGCGGGCGTGGGGACGGGCGCCGGGACGGGCATCGCGGCGGGCGGCCGGCAGAAGGTCCTGGTCCGGGTGGTCCCGGGCGTGTCGGCCGGCGGCCACGAGAAGATCCGTACGGGGACGGACGGCCAGAAGTTCGGCCTGTCGGCGGGCGACGGCTCCGCGCAGCACGCGATCGCCCGGATACTCGGACAGCCGCAACTCGACCTCGTCGGCCTGCACTGCCACATCGGCTCGCAGATCACGGAGGTGAAGCCGTACGTGACCGCCGTGCGCCGGATGGTGGGCCTGATGGCCCGGGTACGGCGGAGCCACGGCGTGGTGCTGCGCGAACTGGACATGGGCGGCGGGCACGGTATCCCCTACCGGCCGGGGGAAGCGGCGCTCGACCCGGACGCCCTCGCGCGCCGGCTCCGTTCGGAGCTGGTCGCGGGCTGCGCGGCGGCCGGGCTGCCCGTGCCCCGGCTCGCCATCGAGCCGGGGCGGGCGATCGTGGGCCCGGCCGGGGTGGCCCTGTACCGGGTACTGGCCGTCAAGCACACCGGGGAGCGGGTGTTCGTGGCCGTGGACGGCGGGATGAGCGACAACCCGCGGCCCGCGCTGTACGGGGTGCGGTACGCGCCCCGGCTCGTCGGCCGCCGGTCGACGGCGGATTCCCGTACGGCCACGGTCGTGGGCCGGCACTGCGAGGCGGGCGACATCCTGGCCGCGGACGTTGCGCTGCCCGCCGACGTCCGGCCGGGCGATCTGCTCGCGGTTCCGGTGGCGGGCGCGTACCAGCTGTCCATGGCGTCGGGTTACAACCTCGTGGGCCGCCCGCCGGTGATCGCGGTCCACGAGGGCACGGCGCGGCTGCTCGTCCGCCGCGAGACCCTGGACGACCTCCGCCGCCGGGACGTCGGGGTGTAGGCCGTCTGGCCGGGGCGTAGGCGGCATAGAGTTGCGGGGTGCAGCTCTACACGATCGGCGAGGCCGCCCAACTCCTCCGCGTCAGCACCGACACCGCTCGCCGCTGGGCGGACGCCGGCCGCTTCCCGACCCTGCGCGAGGGCAACAAGCGGATGGTGGAGGGCGTACACCTGGCCGCCTTCTGCGTGGCGCTCGCCCAGGAGGCGGCCGAGGGCGACGGCGAGTCCGCCACTTCCGCGCGCAA
Source organism: Streptomyces sp. NC-S4 (assembly GCF_054353315.1). NCBI lineage: Bacteria > Bacillati > Actinomycetota > Actinomycetes > Kitasatosporales > Streptomycetaceae > Streptomyces > Streptomyces sp. NC-S4. The sequence continues at coordinate 1,152,026 of NZ_CM135937.1, forward strand.
CGCGCTGCCCGGGATCGTGACGGCGGTGACGCTCGGCGAGGTGGCCGCCCAGGTCGAGATCCAGGCCGGCCCGCACCGCGTGGTCTCCCTGCTGACCCGCGAGGCGGTCGAGGAGCTCGGACTCGCGGTCGGCGTGCAGGCCGTCGCCCGTGTGAAGTCCACCAGCGTCCACATCGACCTCGACTGAGCGTGTGCGGTGGGCCGCCCGCGCGACGCGGGCCGGGTCCGGCGCATGACAGGGTGAAGGCATGACGACGCACCGCGCACCCTCATCGCCTGCCCTCTCCCGGCCGTGGCCGGACTCCGCCGCGGCCACGGCCGGGACGCACGCGGACCTCGTCGCGGCGAAGGCGCTCGTCTACGACCCGTGCGGATTCACCTGCTCGCTGCCGGTCCCGGAGGCCGAGGGCGCCGCCTACGCCGCCCACACCTTCACGCTGGACGGCCGTGCCGTCCGGTTCCGCGCGGCGAAGACCACCCCCACGAAGGTCGGCCAGTTCGTCACCGTCTGGAAGCGCTCCGAGGCCGGTCCCATCCAGCCGTTCGACGCCGCGGACCCGGTGGACCTCTTCGTCATCAGCACGCGCGACGGTGACCGCTCCGGTCAGTTCGTCCTGCCCCTGGACGCACTGCGCCGGCACGGCGTCGTATCGACGGACGGATCCGGCGGGAAACGCGCCTTCCGCGTCTATCCGCCCTGGGTCACCACCACCAACCGCCAGGCCGGCAGCGCCCAGGAGTGGCAGCTGGAGCATTTCCTGGCCCTGCCCCGGGACGGATCCGTCGACCTGGTCCGCGCCCGGGAGCTCTACACGTGAGCCGCCCGGTCAGCGGCACGCTGCACCACGTCGAACTGTGGGTGCCGGACCTCGACCGCGCGATCGCCTCGCTGGGCTGGCTCCTGGAGGCCCTGGGCCACACGCCCTACCAGCAGTGGGCCGACGGCCGCAGCTGGCGTCTCGGGCCGACGTACCTGGTCGTCGAGCGGTCCCCGGCCCTCACGTCCGACCGGCACGACCGCTGCCGGCCGGGACTGAACCACCTCGCCTTCCACGTGGAGGACGCGGCCGCGGTCGAGCGCCTCGCCGGGGAGTCGGCCCGCCACGGCTGGCACCTGATGTTCCCGGACCGGCATCCGCACGCGGGCGGACCGCAGCACTACGCCGCCTACCTGGAGAACGACGACGGCTTCGAGGTCGAACTCGTCGCGATCCCCACCACCGGCTGATCACCGTCAGCGGGCCGGATCGCGGCCCGTGGCGCGTTGCCAGTCCTGGTAGGCGGCGACGGCGGTGGGGAGCGTGGGGAAGATGTGCTCCGGGCCGACGGTGGCCGTCAGGCCGTAGGCATCGAGGGGACTGCGCAGGTCCTGCTTGACACGGGCGAGTGCGAACACGATGTCCCGTCGGACGAGTTCGCAGCGCAGGGCCTCGACGGCGTCGAGGGCGGTGATGTCGACCTCGACGTTGGCCTCGGTGTTCAGGACGAACCAGTGGACGGGGTCGTGCTGGGCGGCGACCGAGGCCAGCGCCCGGCGGCGGAAGTCCTCGGCGTTGGCGAAGAACAGCGGTGAGTCGTAGCGGTAGATGAGCAGACCGGGAAGGGTGCGCGCGGTCGGGTAGTCGTCGATGTCGTGCATGCCGGCCAGACCGGGGACCATGCCCTCGACCGCGTCGTGGGGGCGGGCGACCCTGGTGAGCAGTTCGGCGACGGACAGCGCCACGGCGAGGAGAACGCCGTACAGGATGCCGAGGGCCAGGACGCCGAGACCGCAGCCGAGCGCCAGCAGGAACTCGCGGCGGCGGAAGGCTGCGAGCCTGCGGAACTCGCTCACTTCGACCAGGCGGACGGCGGCGTAGACGACGATGGCGCCGAGCGCGGCGGAGGGGGTGTGGCCGAGCAGCGGGCCGAGGAAGAGGAGGACGGCGGCCACGCAGGCGGCGCCGACGAGGGAGTACGCCTGGGTGCGGGCTCCCGAGGAGTCCGCGAGGGCGGTGCGGCTGGCACTGCTGCTGACCGGGAAGCCCTGCAGGAATCCGGCGCCGAGGTTCGCCGTGCCGAGGGCCAGGAGCTCCCGGTTGGTGTCCAGGGGGTGCGGGTCGTCGTGCCGGGCGAAGGCGCGTGCGGTCAGGACGACGTCGGTGTAGCCGACCAGGAGGACGCCGAGGGCCGGCAGCACCAGAGCGGCGAGGTCGGCCGGGCGCGGCAGGGCGAATTCCGGCAGGCCGGTCGGGACCGTGCCGATGACGTCGATCCCCTGGTTCTCGTCGAGTGCGAAGACGGCCACCACCGCCGTGGCGAGAACGAGGACGACGAGCGCTCCGGGCAGCGGTCGCCACAGCAGGGGCAGGGTGAACAGCAGGAGCAGGCAGCCCGCGGCCATCACGGTCGTGGGCCCGTCCAGGTCGCCGATGTGACGGAGGAACGAGAAGAGCCGGGGGAAGAACCCCGATCCGTCGGCGCTGGTCCCGGTGAGGCGGGGCAGCTGGTCCACGATCATGATGAAGGCGACCCCGGCCAGGTAGCCGACGAGGACGGGCCTGGAGAGGAGGTCGGCCAGGAAGCCGAGCCGGACGGCCCATGCGGCCAGGCAGAGCAGGCCGACGACGAGTGCCAGGGCTGCCGCGAGGGCCGCGTACCGCGCGGGGTCGCCCGCGGCCAGCGGTCCGACGGCCACGGCGGTCATGAGGGCGGTGGTCGATTCCGGTCCGACGGACAGCAGGCGTGAGGTGCCGCTCAGGGCGTAGAGGGCCATGGCGGGCAGGACGGCCCACAGGCCGACGACCGGGGGGAGACCCGCCACACCGGCGTACGCCATGACCTGGGGGACCAGGTAGGCGGCGACCGTGATCCCGGCCAGGACGTCGCCGCGTAGCCAGTTCCACCTGTAGCCACGGAGGGCGGGCGGGATCGCGGTGATCCGTCCGTGCTTCGGCATGGCACCTCCGGGACTCCGTGCGGGCCGTGCGGGCCGTGCGGGCCGTGCGGACCTGTGGCCCACCATCGTGCCGGGCGGAGGGCGGTGCGGAGGTGAAGCGCGCGAGCGGTCCGACCGCTACGGGCCTCGATGCCGATGCCCTCGGCCCGGGGCTGCAGGAGGTGCGCGCCCTCGTGCGCGACGACCAGGCCCCTGCCCTGCCGGGCCGCGAGCAGGGCCGCCGGTGCCGGTCCGGCAGGAACGCGGATGACGGTGTCGCCCGGCCGCGGGCCGGGTGTCCGCCGCCGGGAGCTCCGGCCGCGCGAGGCCCGGCATGGGCCGGTCGGCCCACGGTCGGGACCACCGGGCCCATGCGCGCGGCCGCCGGGAACACCAAGACTGAAGACGGACCCGGACAGGAGGCCTTCCATGATCACCCCGTCACCCACCCGTATCTCCGAGGCGCTGCCCGCCGACTGCCGCTCCCGTCTGATGGAACTGGCCCAGGAGGTCAACTTCGCCGAGGGCACGCGTCTCTTCCGCGAGGGCGGCCGCGCCGATCGGTTCTGGATCGTCCGTACCGGCACCGTCACCCTGGACGTCCACGTGCCCGGGCGGCGCGCCGCCGTCATCGAGACCCTCGGCGCCGGTCAGCTGGTCGGCTGCTCGTGGCTGTTCGAGCCGTACTCCTGGCGACTGGGCGCCGAGGCGATGACGCCCGTCCGCGCCCACGAGTTCGACGCGGCGCGCGTACGGATGCTGATGGACGCCGACACCGCCTTCGGCTCCGCCCTCGGCCACTGGGTCGGTCAGGTCCTCGCCCACCGGCTGCAGGCCGCCCGCGTGCGCCTTCTCGACCTGTACGCGCCCTACGGCAGCGGCAGCTTCCGCTGATCGTCCGCACCGCGAAGGAGCCGGTCATGCCCGCATCCCGCTACACCGTCAGTGACGTCATGACGCATACCGTCGTCGCCATCGGCCGCGAAGCGTCGTACAAGGAGATCGTCGAGCTGATGCACCAGTGGAAGGTCGGCGCGGTCCCCGTGCTGGAAGGCGAGGGCCGGGTCGTCGGCGTGGTGTCCGAGGCGGACCTGCTGCCGAAGGAGGAGTTCCGGCGTACGGAACCCGCGCTGCCCGAGCAGCTGGAGGAGGCTTCGAAGGCCGGCGCCGTACTGGCCGAGGAGCTCATGTCGAGTCCGGCGATCACCGTGCACCCCGACGCGCCCGTCGCCGAAGCCGCCCGGATCATGGCCCGCAAGCACGTCAAGCTCCTGCCCGTGGTGAACGCGCTCGGCATGCTGGAAGGGGTGGTCGGCCGGGGCGACCTCCTGAAGGTGTTCCTGCGGCCCGACGAGGAGCTCGAGGAGGAGATCCGCCGGACCGTGCTCGCCGATCTGGTGCCCGGGGTGTCCTTGGACTTCGCCGTGCAGGACGGCGTGGTCACGCTGCGCGGCCCGCTGCGGGACCGGGCCCTGGTCCCCCTGCTCGCACGGGCGGTCCGCGCGGTCGAGGGCGTCGTCGACGTCCGGATGGAGCCGGGGAGCACGGAGAGCGGCATCGCCGCCTAGTTCCTGAGACAATTCCGGTGGAAGCGCAGGGAGCGGACCGAACCCAGGGGCGATCATGTCCGAGGATCCGAACGGCTCCGCCGGGGCGCCGGTCAGGGTGTTCCTCCTCGACGACCACGAGGTGGTCCGGCGCGGGCTGCGGGACCTCCTGGAAGCGGAGCCGGACATCACCGTCGTGGGCGAAGCCGACACCGCCGAGCACGCGCTGGCCCGCGGGCCGGCGCTGCGTCCGGACGTCGCCGTACTCGACGTGCGGCTGCCCGACGGCGACGGCATCACCGTGTGCCGCGAGCTCCGCTCGCGCATGCCGGGCCTGGCCTGTCTGATGCTGACGTCCTTCGACGACGAGGACGCGCTGCTGGACGCGATCATGGCGGGCGCCGCCGGCTACGTGCTGAAGCAGATCAAGGGCTCCGACCTGGTGTCGGCCGTACGCACGGTCGCCACGGGCCAGTCCATGCTGGATCCCGCGACGACTGCCCGTCTGATGCGCTCCCTGCGCGACCCGGAAACGGAGAAGGCTCCGGAGGACGCCCGCCTGGCGGCCCTGTCGGAGCGGGAGCGGGCCGTCCTCGAACTGATCGGGGACGGCCTCACCAACCGGCAGATCGCCAAGCGGCTCTACCTGTCCGAGAAGACGGTCAAGAACCACATCTCGCGGCTGCTGGGCAAGCTCGGAGTCGAGCGCCGGGTCCAGGCCGCCGTCATCGCCGCCCAGGTGCACGAGCACAACGCGGGAACGGCGAAGGGTTAGGCCGTCGCCGGAGGCCGGTCACCTCTCGGCGGGGCCAGTGGCACCTGCCACTCCAGGCGGGTGCCCCGCTGCCCGTCGCCCCGCCCCGCGACCTCCATGCGGCCGCCCAGCCGTTCGGCCCGCTCGGCCAGGTTCCGCAGTCCGCTGCGGCGGCCGCCCTCGGACAGGCCCACGCCGTTGTCGGTCACGGTGACGGTCAGGTTCCCCCCGGCCGCGGCGACAGCGACCTCGGCCCGGGTGGCTCCGGCATGGCGGGCGACGTTGGTGAGGGCTTCGCCCACCACGGCGAGGGCCTCGTCCGCGACGGTCGGCGGTACGCCGGTGTCGATCAGCCCCTCCATCCGCAGGGCGGGGGCGAAGCCCAGGACCGCGGTGGCCCCGTCCAGGGCCCGGACGAGGCGGGCGCGCAGCGTGGACGCCTCACCGGGGGCCTCGTGCGCGCGGAGTCCGAAGATGGTGGAGCGGATGATCTTGATGGTGGCGTCCAGGTCGTCCACGGCCCGGGCGAGGCGTTCCGACGCCTGGGGATGGTCGACGAAGCGCTGTGCGCTCTGGAGCGTCATACCGGTGGCGAAGAGGCGCTGGATGGCCAGGTCGTGCAGGTCGCGGGCGATGCGGTCGTGGTCCTCCAGCAGGCTCAGCTGCTCGGCGTCGCGGCGCCGGTCGGCAAGCTCCAGCGCGAGGGCGGCCTGGCCCGCGAAACCGGGCAGCGCGGCGACCTCGGCGGTGGCGAACAGCGGGCGGCCGTGCCCGCGGGCCAGGATCAGGACGCCGCTGAGCCGTTCCTCGGTGCCGACGGCGACGGCGACCGCCGGGCCGAAGCCCGCCCATCGCTGCGGCTGCACGGTGACGCGCTCGTCGGTCGCCACGTCGGACACCGTGACGAGGCCGTCGCGGGCCAGTGCGGCCTCGGCGAGAGTGCCCCGGGTGCTGGGCAGGACGATCCCGCGGTGCGCCTCCGCTCCCGCTCCGAGGGCGATCGAGCCCGTCAGCTCGCCGGCGGAGCCGAGCAGGTAGAAGACGCCCAGGTCGGCGCCGGTGATGTCCTTGGCACGCGCCAGCATGCCCCGGAGGACCTCGTCCTCGGGTGCTCCCGAGAGCAGGGCGCTGGTGATGTCGGAGCCGGCCTCCAGCCAGCGCTCGCGCAGCCGGACCTCCTCGAAGAGCCGGGCGTTCTCGATGGCGATGCCGGCCGCGACGGCGAGGGTGGACAGCACCGCCTCGTCCTCGGCGTCGAACTCGGCACCGCCGCGCTTCTCGGTCAGGTAGAGGTTGCCGAAGACCTCCTCGCGGACCCGGATCGGCACTCCGAGGAAGGAGTGCATCGCCGGGTGGTGGGGCGGGAACCCGTACGAGGCGGGGTGCTCGGACAGCTCCGACAGCCGGAGCGGCTGGGGGTGGCGGATCAGCTCGCCGAGGATGCCGTGGCCGGAGGGCAGGTCCCCGATCCTCCTGCGGAGGCCGTCGCTGAGGCCGACGGGCAGGAACTCGGCCAGCTTCTTGTCGTCCCCGATCACGCCGAGGGCCCCGTACTCGGCGTCCACGAGCAGCACGGCGGCCTCGACGATGCCGCGCAGCACCTGCGGCAGGTCGAGTTCCCGGCCCACCGACATCACGGCTTCGAGCAGGCCGTTCAGCCGGTCTCGGGTGCCCCTGACCTCGTCGATCCGCGCCTGGAGTTCGTCCAGCAGCTCGTCGAGCCGCAGCCGTGGAACACCGCTCCGGGCGGGCTGATCGCATGCGCTCATGCCCTACCTCCGGCCGGCGACGAGGGCGACAGGGCCGTCGCCTCCACCGTAGCTCCGGGCCCGGGGACCCACCCGCTCCGTGCGGCCGAACGGGGCCGCCGTTCATGCCCGGGTCCCGAAGTCCTCGCCGGTCCGGGGGATGAGGAGGACGGGGCAGTGCGCGTGGTGCAGCAGGCTGTGCGTGACCCTGCCCAGGTTGGGGGCGAGCCCGAGGGGCCCGGGGACCCGGCGGCCGCCCATGACGAGCAGGTCGGCGTGGCGGGACGCCTCGACCAGGACTCCGGCGACGGAGACGCTCTTCTCCGCGTCGGCCTGCACGTCCAGGTCGGGGAACTCGCCTCGGATCACGTCCGTGGCGGCCCGCAGGGTCTCTTCGTGCCCGCTTGCCAACTCGTCGACGCCGTCGAGCATGGTGACCACCTGCCCGACGGACTGGAGGATGTTCCACACGTGCAGCAGCCGCAGGGAGGCCTTGCGCAGCTCGGCCTCCCGGGCGGCGTACCGGACGATCCGCAGGTCGTGCTCGTCGCGCACGGCTGCGAGCACGGTGCCGGTCTCCTCGGCCCCGTGGGTGCCCCGGACCACTATGACGGGGGTCATGGCGATGGCCGCGGTGCCCAGCCCCACCGATCCGAGCAGCAGGGAGTTGAACCCGCCCAGGCCCCGGTTGCCCACCACGACGGTGCCGTGGCGACCGGCGGCCCGGTGCAGCGCGGTGACGGCGTCCGCCCGGCTGAACTCGGTGGTCACATTCAGGCCGGGGTACTCCGCCGCCACTGCCTCCGCCGTGGCGTCCAGCAGCTCCCGCCCGTTGAAGCGGATCCGTTCGACGGTCTCCGCCGACAGGTACAGGGCCCTGCCTTCGGTGTCGGCCGCGTGGACGACGTGCAGGGGCCGGTCCCGGCGTACGGCCTCCCCGGCAGCCCACAGGGCGGCGCCGCGCGCCGGCTCCGAGCCGTCCACGCCGACGGTGACCGAGCTGGTGTCCGGGGTACGGAATGTGCTTTCCACGATTCCTCCCAACCGAGGATCCGATGAAGGACACCACTCACGCTGACACCTTCGGTGCCCCGGCAGGAGGGCCGCCCGGGACCTCCGACGGGACCGTTCAGCCCTCGATCACGGGGCGCACGCCGGGGGATGGTGGGGGCACGACAAGCACCGGACACACCGGCCTCGCGTGGGGCGGCGGAGCAGGAGGACCTCATGAAGCGCATCAAGGTGGCGGACCTCATGACCGACGAGGTCGTATCCGTGGCCCCGGTCACCGCCTTCAAGGACGTGGTGAAGCTCCTCGCCCAGTACGACATCTCGGGAGTCCCCGTCCTGGACGACGAGGACCGCGTCGTGGGGGTCGTCTCCCGGACGGACCTGCTGGCTCACGCGGCGGGCCCCCACGCGGTGGACCCGGACACCGACCGGCGGAACGGCTCGGGTACGGGACCGCCCACGGCGGGCGACGTCATGTCCGCGCCCGCGGTCACCGTCCACGCCGAGGAGACGGTCGCCGACGCCGCACGGCTGATGACCCGCCGGAGCATCGAACGCCTCCCCGTCGTGGACGTGGAGGACCGCCTCGTCGGCATCGTCACCCGCCGGGACCTGCTCCGCACGTTCCTGCGGCCGGACTCCGAGATACGCCGGCGCGTCACCGACGAGGTCCTCCTGGGGGTACTGGGCGTGCCGGCCGATGACGTCGAGGTCCACGTGGTGGACGGCATCGTCACCCTGGACGGCCGTGTCGAGCGCCGGAGCCAGCTCGCCGCGCTTCTCGGTCTCGTCGAACACCTCGACGGGGTCGTCGCGGTGGCATCGCGGGTGACCGCCCGCACCGACGACACGTCGACCGTTCACGCCGGCCGCGGCCGCCGCGCGATGCCGTGGTGATCCGGCGCCGGGGTGCGTGAGCCGATCGCGCGCCGGCCGATCCCCCGGTACCCACGTGAGGCCGTACAGACAGGAGCAGTGCCATGACCGCACCACAGCTCGACCCCGACACCGCGGCCCGGCTCGTCGAAGACGCCGTCACCGCCCCGTCCATGCACAACGCCCAGCCGTGGAGGTTCGTGTTCCGGGCGGGCAGCGGAGCCCTGGACCTGTACGGCGATCCGGACCGCGCCATGACGCGCTCGGATCCGGATCACCGTGCCCTCCACCTCGGTTGTGCCGCGGCGCTGTTCAACCTGCGCGTGTCGGCGGCCCGGAACGGCCTGCCCGTCCGCGTACGGCTCCTGCCGGACGACCGCGAACCGTGGCTGCTCGCCACGGTGACCCTCGACACGACCGCCGCCGAGGAAAGCGAGTTGGCCTCCCTGTACGAAGCCCTCCGGCGCCGTCGCACCAGCCGGTACCCCTTCGGCGACGAGTCGGTGCCCACCGCACTGCTGGACGGCCTGATGGCCGCGGCCCGCTGGGAGGACTGCCGGCTGACCGTCCCCGACCCGTGGCACATCGACACCGTGCTCGGGCTGGTCCGGGACGCGGAACACCGTGAGGAGATCGATCCGCTCGTCCGGGCGGAGACCGCGGCCTGGACCTCCCCCGTGCGGGGCGCCTTGGGTACGCGCGACGGCGTTCCCGCCGCCGCTTTCGGACCGAGGAGTTCCGCCGGCCCCGCGCCCGTACGCGACTTCGGCCGGGCCGGGTCGGCGGCGGACCGCGGCCGGGCCGTGTTCGAGAAGCGGCCGCAGCTGGCCCTGCTCAGCACTTCGGGGGACACGAGAGTCGACTGGCTGCACGCCGGCCAGGCGCTGGAGCGCGTCCTCCTGCAGGCCACCGCCGACGGACTGGCCACCTCGATGACCTCCCAGCCCCTGGAATGGCAGGAGCTGCGGTGGACGGTCCGCGATCCGGTGGCGGCCGCGGGACACGTCCAGATGGTCCTCCGCCTCGGCTACGGTCCCGCAGGACCCGCCACACCCCGCCGCCCGGTGACCGAGGTACTGGAAATCCGGGAAATCCGGGAAGTGCGGGAGGCCCGCGAGATCCGGGAGCGTGGGGCGACGGACGACTGACGCGCCCGCGCCGGGCCGAGGTCCGGGCGGGCGGGCGGTATCAGTCCTCGCCGGCTCCGGGGCCGGGGCGCGAACGGCCGGACCAGAGGGGCTCGACACCCGCCCACTCGGAGTCCCAGGCACGTGCGCAGCGCGCGTCCACGACGCGCAGGCGCACGGCGACGACGGCGCCACCGACGAGCACGGTCCCGGCCAGCGCACCGGCGCCGACCGCCGCCGCGTCCAGGGCGACGCGTGCCGGGTCGGGAGGCCCGGTGGCCACCCTGCCGTTGTCGTCGACCCATACGCGGACCGTGTCACCGCTGCGGGTCGCTGCCGGAACGCCGACGGTTGCCGTGTGCGTGCGGTGTGCGGGGTAGTGCCAGGTGGCGGTGGCCACGGTGATCGGCGGACTGCCCGGCCGGTCACCGGCTCGGTGGGTGGTCTCGCCGACCGTGGTCGCCGCCACGGCGTGGCGGTGGCGGGCGATCTCCTCGGCGGCGCGGTGCCCGCCCGTCCAAGCGGCCCGCCCGAGGGTGACACCGACGATCACGGCCAGCAGACAGGTCAGCGCGAAGGCGGCGTGCGTACGGGTCCGGGTGCGGTCGGCATCCCGCCTGAGCGGGTTGCTCCAGGTCGCCTTCCACCGTCGGTACATGGCGCGCCTCCGTCCACGGGCCGTGACGCCGCCGCCGGACATCATGACGGGTGCTCCTCGCTTCCGTGCCGGGGGGCTGATGCCAGTGTCGCGCGCCCGGTCGAGCTCCGCTTGGGCAGCCGGAACCACCGCTCCTGACCGGCGGCGACGTCCACCCTCCGGTCGCCGGGCAGGATCACGGGCACCGGGCCCAGGAGCGACGGGGGGACGCTGATGCCGAGCCGGCCGGGCCGGAAGCGGATACGGATGTCCCGGTGGCCCAGGTAGGAGATCGAGAACGCGGACCGGGGCACTTCGGACAGGGGAACCGGGTCGACGTGCAGGCCGTCGCCATGGGGTTCGAGTCCGACGATGCCGCGTTCGACGAGGTCGAGGGTGCCGCCCATGGCCCCGAGGTGGATCCCTTCGCCGGTGGTGCCGCCCTGGACGTCGGTGATGTCGCCGAGCAGGGCTTCCTGGCAGTAGCGCCACGCGTCCGGGCCCTGCAGCCGGGCGAGGACCCAGCCGTGCACGAGACTGCTGAGCGTGGAGCCGTGGCACGTGCGCCGCAGGTAGTGGGCGACCGTCCTGCGCCAGAGGTCGTCGTCGAGGCGGTATCCGAGCCGGGTGAACAGCAGTTCGAGTTCGGTGGGACGGAAGAGGTGGCCGAGCATGAGGGTGTCGGCCTGCTTGGACGCCTGGTAGCGGTTGGGGGTGTCGCCCTCGGCTTCCAGGATGCGGTCCAGGCGGCGGATGTCCCGGTACCGGGCGCGGTAGCCGGCCCAGTCGAGCTCCGCGAGGTCTCCGTAGCCGTGGAACTGGCTGATCACGTCCTGGTGGAACGGCACGTACAAGCGGTACGAGACGTCCTCCCAGGAGCGGAGGTCGTCGGCTCCGACGTCGAGTCGCGCGCGGAGTTCGGCGCGGCGGGCGGCCGGGAGTTCCCCGTACAGCTCGAGGGCGCGGGCGAGCACCCACGCGGCGGTGACGTTGGTGTAGGCGTTGTCGTCGATGCCGGGAGCGGCGGCGTCCGGGTAGGCGTCGTGGTATTCGTCCGGGCCGACGATGCCGCGGATCCGGTAGCGGCCGAGAGCACTGTCCCATGTCGCCGCACCGGCCCAGAAGTCGGCTATGTGCAGCAGGAGTTCGGCTCCGGGGCCGTGCATGAAGCCGATGTCACCGGTGGCCTGGCCGTACCGCCACACGTTCCAGGCGACGGCCGATCCGACGTGGTGCTGGAGGTGGGAGTGGTCGGGCAGCCAGCGGCCGGAGCGCGGGTTGAGGTGCAGCCGCTGCGTCTCTTCCGCCCCGGAACTGCCGCTCTGCCAGGGGAACATCGCTCCCCTGGCGCCGGCCCGGCGAGCCGCCTCCCGCGCTGCGGGGAGCCGCCGGTGCCGGTACATCAGCAGGGCGCGGGCGGTCTCGGGGAGGTGGAGGGCGAGGTAGGGCAGGACGAACAGCTCGTCCCAGAAGATGTGCCCCCGGTACGCCTCGCCGTGCAGGCCGCGGGCCGGGACCCCGGCGTCGAGCTCCGCGGTGTGCGGCGAGAGGGTCTGGAGGACGTGGAAGGCATGCAGCCGCAGCACGCCGCCGGTATCGCCGGGTACCTCCACCTCCCCCTCGCTCCACAGGCGTTGCCAGGCCGCCCGGTGGGAGGCCAGCAGGTGGGGGAAGTCCGGAGCGTGTGCGGCACGGTCGATGCTCCGGCTCAAGGGGTCGGCCTGGGGGCGGTCGAGCGAGGTGCACAGGGCGGCGGTCTTCACGACGACGACCCGGGCGGCCCGCCCGATCGGCAGGACGAAGGTCTGGGCGGCGGTGGTCGCGGTGCAGGCCCTGCCCGCCGGCGCCGCCGGACGTCCCGTGGTCCGGACCGCGAGCCCGATCCGGACCCGTGAGGTGCGGGTGGCGCAGGAAAGCCAGGCGGTGCCCTCCGCCTCCACCCCGGCCCGGTGCTCGACGAGGTGCCGCCCGGCCAGCGCGCGGTAGCGGTCGACGCCCTCGTTCGTGACGTCGCCGTCGAGTACGGACTCGATCTCGATCCTGCCGCTCCAGCCGTACGCCCTGAAGACCGTGTGCTGCGCCGCCAGGACCGGATCGCCCATGTGGACGAGACGGGTGTGCGTGACGCCCAGGCGGCGGCCCTCGGGGTCGTGGAAGAACATGCGGCGGGTGAGCGTTCCGGCGCGCAGGTCCAGCGATACGTGGCTGTGGCGCAGGGACGGGTGGTCGGGAGTGAGCCAGTCGCCGGGCGGTGCGCCCTCGGGCAGGCAGCGGTAGCGCAGGGCGGTCCAGTCCGGCAGCCGGACCATGTCCTCGTTGGAGACCGTTCGTCCGCCGATGTCGGAGGCGAGCCGGTCGTAGCAGCCGGCGAGGTAGGTACCCGGGTAGTGGATGTCGTCGGCGACGCTTTCGGGGGCCGAACCGCGGGTGACGAAGCGGCCGTTGCCCAGGGCGCACAGGGACTCGACCAGCCGCTCGGTCCCGGGGTCGTAGCGGTGGTACTCCCAGCGCCAGGGCGTGTTCACGGGCGGCGGTCCCCTTCGACGGCGGCGGGCAGTGCGGCGAGGCCGGGACGGAGGGAGCGGGCGTGCCGGGAGGCCGAGACGGCTGCGCACAGGATCGCCTTCTCCCGCAGTTCCCGGAGCGCGGGCCGGACGTCGTCGAAGGTACGGACGCCCTCGGTCCGCAGCATCGCGCGGAAGGCCTCCTCCTTCCGGGCGGCGACGGCGTGGACGGTGGCGCACCCGGGCGGGTCCTCGGGCGTTCCGGGCGGGAGGCCGATGTGGCGGGCGGCGAGGAAGGCGCGTACGCCGTCGAGGCGGGAACGGCCGTCGACCAGGTCCCGGTGGTCCCGGACGGGGTCGAACGGGCGTGGTCGCGCACCGGCGGGCGGTGACCGCCACTCGGGGAGGCAGCCGTCGAAGGTCTCCCGCCAGGCGGCCGCGTGGCGGTCCGCGGTGGCGAGGAGCACTCCGTCGGTGTCGAAGACGACCGCACGCAGGCCGTTCATGGGCCGTGCACCACGGCCCGGGGGTGCGACCTGCCGGACTCCTGCGGTGTGGTGCCCGGCATGGTCGTCACGGCGCTCATGGCGCTCACGGCGCTCATGGCGCTCATGGCGCTCACGGCTCCGGTGGCGGTACGGCGACCGTGTCGTGCCGGGGTCCGCCGAGCACCACGCCCGCCCGGGCGGACCATGCGGGTGCACATCTCGAACGCCTCGGGCACGCCGACGGCCTCGATGACCACGTCCGCCCCGAGGCCGTCGGTGAGGTCCTCCACCAGCCGCTCGGGCTCCTCGTCGGCGCTCGCGGTCGCATCGGCGCCGAGGTCGCGCGCGGCGGCGAGCCGGGCGGCGGCGAGGTCGACGGCGATGATCCGCCCGGGGCTGTAGAGCCGTGCCGTGGCCACGGCGGCCAGGCCGATGGGTCCGGCCCCGACCACGACGACGGTACCGACGGCCTCGTGCCCCAGGATGCGTCCGGGCGTCACGTCGGGGACGTCGCCCTTGTCGGTTTCGCAGATGGTGACGGCGTCGACCCGGACGATCGCGTCGGCGGCGTCCTTGACGGAAGGGTCCGGGACGTCCTGCCAGGAGGCCTGCCCGGGCCCGTGGAAGACGAGAGCCTTCATGGCGCGGCCTTCTCTCTCTGTGTCTGCCGTGCGCGTGCTCCGTGGGAGGGATCACCGCCAGGCTGTGCCCCGCACCCGCGTCCCGCTTGGGCCGGTCGGCCCCTTCCGGGGACCGGTCGGACCGCTCGCGACCGGCCGGTCCGGTGCGACGGTGGAGACCGGCTTCCCTCCCGGAAGGAGGCTGCGGACTCTTCCAGGGTGTCGCGGACCAGCGGCACCGCAACCGGGACCGGGACCGGGACCGGATCGCGTGGTCCCGTCCCCGGCCGCACGGATCTGAGGACCTTCCATGACCTCCACCCCGTACACCGTCGCCGACGTCATGACCGTCAACGTCGTCGCCGTCACCCCCTCGACCGGCTTCAAGGACATCGCCGCCGCGATGGAGCGGTGGAAGGTGACCGCCCTGCCCGTCATCGAGGGCGAGGGCCGCGTCGTCGGCGTGGTCTCCGAGGCCGACCTCCTGCCCAAGGAGGAGTTCCACGAGCACCGCCCGGGCCTGATCGAACAGATGCGCCGTCTCGGCGACACCGCCAAGGCCGGCTCCACCCGCGCCGAGAACCTGATGACCACCCCGGCCGTCACGATCCGCCCCGACGCTACCCTGCCCCGGGCCGCCCGCCTCATGGCCGACCGGCACGTCAAGCGCCTGCCGGTCGTCGACGCGGACGGCATCCTCAGGGGCATCGTCAGCCGGGCCGACCTCCTCAAGGTCTTCCTCCGCACCGACGAGGAACTCGCCACCGAGATCCGCCGCACCGTGGTGGGCCGCCTCTTCCCCCTCTCCGGTGAAGCGGTCGAGGTCACCGTGGTCCAGGGGATCGCCACCCTGACCGGTGAGGTGCGGGACCCCGGCCTGATCCCCCTGGCCGAACGCCTCGCCCGCTCCGTCGAGGGCGTCGTGGACGTCCGCTGCCGGCTCGGCCACCCGGCCGGAGCCGGCGGTTCCTGACGGCGTCCGCGGAGGTCAGCTGGTGCGGAAGCTGCCGGTGTACACGTCCGTACGGTTCTGCGGTGCACCGGAGTGGGTCTCGGTGAGCACCGCCCGTACCCCCTGGCCGTCCGCCACCAGGCCCTGGTAGTCGCCGAGGAAGTAGCCCCCGGCGAACGGTGCCTGCAGCCAGTCGAAGATCCTCGAGATGCGTCGCTCGGTCCGGCGCTTCGGGTCCCCGTGCGGCAGGGTGGCCAGCTGGTACGTGGTGGGCAGGGTGGTGGTGTCGCCGGGCTCGAGGAAGCGCAGGTCGTAGTAGGTGAGTGCGACCGTGCCCCGCTCGTCGACCGCGATCGACGGGGAGAAGGCCGGCACGCCGTCCGGGCTGATCAACTCCGGGGCTCCCCAGGTGCGTCCGCCGTCGGTGGAGCGCACCAGCTGGACGGAGTCGAAACTGCCACCGGAGAAGTCCGAGCCCTCGTACGCCATGTAGAGCGTGCCCGTCTTCGGGTCGACGGCCGGGCTGGGCAGGGTGGACGCGGCGCGCAGCAGCTTGGCGGGGTCGTTCGGGTCGACCTCCGGCACGGCGGTGTCCTTGGCCACGACGACCGGGGCGCCCCAGGTCTCTCCGGCGTCGGTCGAGGTGACCATCTCGTAGCGGGCTTCGACGACGGTGCTCAGGTCCTCGGAGTAGGTGATCCGGTCGAAGAAGTCGTACAGGGTGCCGGTGTTCCGGTCGACGACGATCTGATGGCCGATGGTCTGGGTGTCGGGCACGGCGCTGGTGTCGACGAAGGGCCGGGCCCCGCTCCAGGTGCGGCCCCCGTCGCGGGTGACGGAGATGTAGCCGGGACCGTCGAGGGAGCCGGGGCCGGGCGGGTCGTTGTCGAGGCGGTTCCAGACCTGGTAGGCGGTGCCCTTGCGGATCGGGTCGGCGGTGATCGAGGGCTTGTCGTTGAAGAACGGCTGCTCGTCGACGTGCGTGGTGGTGAGGTTCTGCCACGTGCGGCCGCCGTCGCGGGACGTGGCGGCCAGGAGGCCCGTGCGCGTGCTCTTGGTGAAGTCGACGCCCTCGCCGCTCACGTAGACGGTGCCGTCCGGTCCGGTGCTCACCCAGGGGTCGGTGGCCCGTTCGTAGTCCGCTCCGCCGGGGGCGCAGAGGCTGAACGGCAGCGTGCTCCGGTGGAAGGTGTGGCCGTCCGTACTCCAGCCGGCCACCAGGCCACGGGCGCCGCCGTCGTTCCAGCGGTCCTGCTGGAACACGGTGACCACGCGCTCGGGGTCGCGCGGATCGACGGACAGGTACGGCTCGACCTCGGTGCCCGGGTAGACGACGCTGTCCGGGGACCTCCCTCCGATGGTGCACGTCGCGTACGGGTCGCCTTCGGACACCCTGACCAGTGGTGTGCCGTCGGGGTCGGGGTTCCGGTCCGCTGCGGCGGGAGTCGCGCCGGCGACCGTGACGAGCAGGAGCGCGGCGGTGGTGAGGGCGGTCAGGGGTGGGAAGACGCGTCGCATGCGGGTTCTCCTGCGGGCCGGCCGGCTGGGACACGGAGGCCTACCGGAACGCGAGGGTGGGGCAACTCCGCTTGTTCCATTTCGGCGTTGCGGCCGGTGCCCTTGATCGGCCGAACGTGGTTGCGCGCCCGGAAGGCCCGGCGCTCCCCGGCCGCGGGTCGTCGGCGCTGACGTGCCGTTCCCGGTCGTCCTGCCAGAACTTCACCGTCAAGCCCGGTTCCAACTGCGGTACTTGGTACGCAGCCCAGACGGCGGCGTTCCGGGTCGAGGTGGAGCCGGCAGGGCCCGGCCCTCCAGCGGAAGACTCCGCGGCCGGCCCCTGCGAACGGCATCCGCGCTCGGGCGTGTCGGCCGTCGGAGTCGGTCCTCGTCGATCGGTCCTCCCCGGCCGCGGCCCGCCGGCCGATCGTAGGAATCACCAGCTCACACCCGCGAAGTGGTCCCGGAACTGGTGGGACATCCACTGAGTTTTCCCGGCGCGGCGGTGTTGACTGCGTCTGACTCTCCATCACACCACAGCAGGTCGACTCCTCCCGTCGGCGTGCCGCGACATCCCCAAGGGGCGGGTACGTTGAAGACTTCCACACCACGCGGAGCCGGGCTCGTGCTCGGCTCCGCAGCCGCACTCGTAGCCGGGCTGTGTCTGGCACCGGCCGCCCAGGCCGCACCGGATCCCACCGTCTCCTTCGGCGGGGCGACCGCCGTCCCGCTCCCGGCGGGCTCCGGTAAGGGCACTGCCCCGGCGCTGGGCGACCTGAACGGCGACGGCAAGGCCGACCTCGTCACCCCGGTCAAGGGATCGAACACCCTGGTGGCCGCGCTCGGCGACGGCAAGGGCGGCTTCGGCCCCGGTGTCTCCTTCGGGCTCGACACCGGCACCTTCCCGACGGCGGTCGCGCTCGCGGACCTCAACGGTGACGGCCGGCTGGACGCGGTCGTCGCCGCGGCCCTGACCAAGCAGCCCACGCAGCACGGCACGGAAAGCATGGGCAGCGTCGTCGAGCTGCTCGGCGACGGCAGGGGCGGCTTCGCCCCGGCCACCTCCTACTCCGCGCCGACGCTGGTCAACCCGTCCACGAACGCGATGTTCCCCGTGGACATCACGGTCGCCGACATGAACGGTGACGCCAAGCCGGACGTGCTGACGTCCAACAGCAACGGCGACAACGTCTCGGTGTGGACCAACGACGGCACCGGCGCGCTGGGCACCGCGAGCAACTACTACGTGGGCGGCGGCCGGCCCAGCAGCTACTCCGCCGGGCAGCTCCGTCCTTCCGGCTTGAAGGCCGGCGATGTGAACGGCGACGGCAAGCTCGACGTGGTCACCGTGAACGCGGGTACGTCCGACATCTCCGTCCTCCTCGGCGACGGCAAGGGCCGTCTCGGCCCGGCCACCCGCTTCGCCGACGGCGTCTTCCTCGGCCGGGCCATCGCCCTCGGCGACGTGAGCGGCGACGGCAAGCAGGACGTGGTCGTCGCGCACACCGACCGGACGATCACCGTCTTCCTCGGCGACGGCGCCGGAGCCTTCGGTGCCCCGGTCACCTACCCGGTCGGCGGCAGTGCTCTCGAGGGCGTGGCCATCACCGACGTCAACACGGACGGCAAGCCGGACCTGGTCACCAACAACGGCCCTGACAACCAGCCCACCGTCCTGCTCGGCGACGGCACGGGTACCTTCCGCAACGCAAGCCCGCTCTACGACGTGAAGGGAGGCGCAAACGGCTCGTACGCTGTCGGAGACCTGAACGGCGACGGACGGCCCGACCTGGCGGCCGCCTCCACTGCTGCGGGCGTCGCGGCGCAGGTGCTGCTGAACGCCTCGAAGCCGAACCGCACGGCCCAGTCGATGTCGATGCAGGTGGCCAAGGCGCCCGGTGTCCTGTCGATGGAGGTGAACCTGCCGGCCGTCGACTTCGGCACGCTGTCACCCGGCACCGTCGGCACCGCGGCCGGACTCGGCACGTTCAAGTACACCAACACCCTCTCCACCAACGCCCCCTGGTCGGTGACCGTTGCCGCCACCGACCTGGTCAGCGGCACGGGCACCATCGGATGGAGCAATCTGAATATCACGGCCGGCGGACACCTCAATGGGACCGGCGGCCAGTGGACGGGCACCGCCGAGCCGGGCCCGGGCGGCCACTTCCCCGAGGGTGCCGATCCACAACCGGGCACCAGCCTCTCCCCGGCCGTGACGACGGCGACCGGTGACGGCGGAACCCGCGGTGCCTTCACCCACGACGGGTCGACGGCGCAGTGGAACATCCCCGCGCAGACGGTCCCCGGCTCGTACAGCGGCACCCTGCAGTACACGATCACCGGCTGATCCCATGACCAGCTGTCTGCGCGCCCGGGGCGGCGCCACCGCCACCCACCGGGCACGGTTCCCTGCCCTGTGGTGCCTCCTCCTCACGGGTCTCGTGCTCGCTCTCGCTCCGGCGCCGGGCGCGCAGGCAGCGCCGGCCCCCGTACCGTCGCCCGCTCCACCCGAATCGGCTGCGGGGGCGCCGTTCGGCGTGCAGGCCGGGCTCTACGGTCTGACGACGCTGACCGGCGGGCACTTCGGGTACGCGCTGAAGGCCGGCGCCCGGATCGAGGATTCCGCGGTCATCTACAACGAGAGCGACGAGGCCCGGACCTTCCACCTCTACGGTGCCGACGTCGCCAACGCGGCCGGCGGCGGCCTGGCCCCCGCGCAAGAAGGCCGGCAGATGCGTGCGGTCGGGGCCTGGCTGAAGCTGGACTCCGAGGCCACCGTCACCGTGCGGCCGAAGAGCAGGGCCACGGTTCGCTTCTCCCTCGCGGTCCCCGACGGCACCCCGCCGGGCAGCTACCTCGGCAGCCTGGTCACCGCGCTGCGCACCCCCGCCGTCAGCGGCGGCGTGAACACCGAGACCCGTATCGCCCGGCTGGTCGAGGTCACCGTCCCCGGCACCGCCGACCTCCAGGTCTCCCTCACGGAACTGGAACACCGGCCTGCGAGCGGCGGCGAGGAGTTCACGGTGACCGTACGCAACACGGGCAACGTCCTCTACACCCTCGCCGGAACGCTGAACATCAGCGGCGGCGGCTCCGCGCGTACCGTCCCGCTCACCCCCACGGGGATCTACGTGATCCCCGGCGGCAGCGCCACCATCACCGGCCGCCTCGCCGGCCTCCCCGCTCTCGGCCGCCGCGCGGTCACCGCCTCGGTGACCGCCTCGGTTCCCGGCGGCGCGGCGAAGACCGTGGACAGCAACACGGTCCGCCTGTCCTACTTCCCCTGGCTCACCGCGACCCTCACCATCGGCGGCCTCCTCGCCCTGGGCCTTCTCCTCGTCATCACGCGCAAGCGACGGCGTGCCTGGCTGCGGCGTCGCGCGGGGGAACGTACCGCGCTGCGCGCCCTGCGGCGGGAACTGCGCGCCGGGACCCCGCCCGCCGACGACCCCCACGAAGCGCAGGCAGGCGGCGCACTCCCGTAGGAGCGTCCCCTCCACGGCCTCCGTCTGTTGTCACAGTGACCTAGCGGCGTACGCGCGGCATGCCGAGGCCGATCCAGGAGATGATCTCGCGCTGGATCTCGTTGTTGCCCCCGCCGAAGGTGAAGATCACGGCGCTGCGGTAGCCGCGTTCGAGCTCGCCGTGCAGGACCGCGCCCGCGGAGCCGTCCTTGAGGGAGCCGGCCGCGCCGACGATCTCCATCAGCCAGGCGTACGCGTCCCGGCGGGCCTCCGAGCCGTACACCTTGACCGCGGAGGCGTCCTGCGGGGTGAGGGTGCCGTTCTGGACCGCGCCCACCATCTGCCAGTTGAGCAGCTTCATCGCGTCGAGCCGGGCGTGGGTGCGCGCGAGACGGCCGCGGACCCAGGAGAGGTCGATGACCCGGCGTCCGTCGGCGAGTTTCGTCGCGGCGGCCCAGCGCTGGACGTCGTGCAGGGCCCGGATGGCCATCGTGCCGTGTGCGGCGAGGGTGACGCGTTCGTGGTTGAGCTGGTTGGTGATCAGGCGCCAGCCCCTGTTCTCCTGGCCTACGCGACGGCTCGCCGGGACGCGGATGTTCTCGTAGTAGCTGGCGGTGGTGTCGTGCGAGGCGAGGGTGTTGATGAGGGTGCAGGAGTAGCCGGGGTCCGAGGTCGGGACCAGGAGCATGGTGATGCCCTTGTGGGCCGGGGCGTCCGGGTCGGTGCGCACGGCGAGCCAGACCCAGTCGGCGGTGTCTCCGTTGGTGGTCCAGATCTTCTGTCCGTCGACGACGTACGTGCCGGTCTCCTCGTCGCCCTCGCGCACGGCCTTGCACTTGAGGGCGGCGAGGTCGGTGCCTGCGTCGGGCTCGCTGTAGCCGATGGCGAAGTCGATCTCCCCGGCGAGGATCTTCGGCAGGAAGTACGCCTTCTGCTCGTCGGTGCCGAACTGCATGATGGTCGGCCCGACCGTGTTGAGCGCCATCAGCGGCAGCGGTACAACCGCCTGCGCTGCCTCGTCGAAGAAGATGAACTGGTCCATCGCCGTCATCCCGCGGCCGCCGTACTCCTTCGGCCAGCCGACCCCCAGCCAGCCGTCGGCGCCGAGCCGTCGGATGGTGTCCCGGTAGAAGCGCTTCTGGGCGGCCGGGTCCTCGTAGCGGGCGTAGACGTCCTGCGGCACGAGCTCGGCGAAGTAGGCGCGCAGTTCAGTGCGCAACTGCTGCTGCTCGGGCGTGTATTCGAGGTGCACGGGCCCCTCCGGGTCTCGCGGTCCAGCCGGTCGCTGTGGTGGCGGCGGTCAGAGTAGAACCTGTTACAAGAATTCGGAAGGACCCGGGTGCGCCCGTTCGGGGCCGGCGTTCATAATCGCGACCATGACGAGCCCACGCAGCAGAGCGGAATTCTTCGTCGAACCCGAGCGGGACGGCCGCTTCAGCGGCCCGGCCACCGGTGACGAGCGGCGGATGCTGGTCGCCTTCCTGGCGGATCACCGCGCCACCCTGGAGCTCAAGTGCAAAGGCCTGGGCGCGGAGTTGGCGTACCGGTCGGTGGAGCCGTCCACGCTCTCCCTGCTCGGCCTGGTCCGGCACCTGGCCGATGTGGAGCGCCACTGGTTCCGGCAGGTCCTGGCGGGGCAGGACGCACCGCCCCTGTTCTCCTCGGCGGAGGATCCCGACGGGGACTTCGACGGAGCCCTGTTCGATCCCGCGGCGGTCGAAGCGGTCTGGGAGGCGTGGCGCACCGAAGTGGCCTTCGCCGAGGGCTTCGTGGCCGAGGCACCCGATCTGGACGTCGAAGGCGTCGACGAGTGGCGCGGCAGGGTGTCGCTGCGCTGGGTGCTGATCCACATGGTCGAGGAGTACGCGCGGCACAACGGGCACGCCGACCTGCTGCGCGAGCGGATCGACGGGGCCATCGGCATCTGAGGGGTCGGCGAGCCGCTCGCCCCGCCCCCGACGTCAGGTGAAGAGGTACAGGACGTCGAAGTGGACGAGGTCGCGGGCCGTGTCGAAGAGGTACCGGCCCGAGGGGACTCCGTCCGAGGCCGGGCCGGCAGCGCCCCGGCCGTTCGCGTACGCGTCGAACCCGGCGCTGTGCTGCCAGGACGCGGCGGCGGGCAGGTGCTCCTTCAGCGCGGCGGGCAGGTCGGCCGGCGCGCCCGCGGCGGCGAAGGCGTGGTCGGGTCTGCCGGTGATCGCGGCCGCGCCGCCGGCCGGCAGGTGGGCGACGCCGACCACCCGGATCCGGGAGTCGGGGCCCGGGATGCTCCGGTCGCCACCCGGCCCGTCGATGTCGTAGCCCAGCCAGTGCGCGTCGGTCAGCTCGCCCAGGAACGGCCCGAGCCTGCGGTTCAGCGGCTCCAGGTCGGTGCGGACCTCGGGCCGGCGCGGCGACCGCGGCCACAGGAGGTACGTCATGCCCCCGCCCACCGTCAGCAGCGGGAGGCCGGCGATCAGCAGGAACCGGCGGCGATCGGTACGTCCCCGCCGTGTGTCCATGATCGCCGCCCCCTGTCGCCCGTCAGTTCAGGGCGCCGATCATAGCCTTCGCCGTCGCCGTCATCGCCGTACGGGCCGCCGTCAGGTACGGCCGGGGGTCGGCCGGGGTCAGGTGGGTACGGATGGCTTCGGTCATCGCCACATTCAGGGCGGTGCCGATGTTGACCTTGCGGATGCCGCCCGCGACGGCCGCCGCGAGCTCGGCGTCCGGCAGCCCGGAGGATCCGTGCAGGACGAGCGGTACGTCCACGGTCTTGGCCAGCCGGGCCAGCAGCGCGTGGTCCAGGGCCGCGGTCCGGCTGGTCATGGCGTGGCTGCTGCCGATGGCGACGGCGAGGGCGTCGACCCCGGAGTCGGCGACGAACCGCCGGGCCTCGTCGGGGTCGGTACGGGCGCCGGGCGCGTGCGGGTCGAGCGGCGCGGCGCCGTTCTTGCCGCCGACCTCGCCCAGCTCGGCCTCGATCCACAGCCCGTTGGCGTGCGCCCAGTCGGCCGCGGACCGGGTGGCCTCCAGGTTCTCGGCGTACGGGAGTTGCGCGGCGTCGTACATCACCGAGCTGTATCCGGCGTCGCACGCCTGCCGGAGCAGCTCGGGGCTCTTGACGTGGTCGAGGTGCAGGCCGACGGGGACCCCGGCGGCCTCCGCGCACGCGCCGGCGGCCCGGGAGATGGGCAGCAGCTGACCGCCGCGGAACTTCACGGCGTTCTCGCTCAGTTGGAGGATGACGGGCAGGCCGGCCGCTTCGGCCCCGGCCACGACGGCTTCGGCGTGCTCCAGGGTGATGATGTTGAAGGCGGCGACGGCCCGGCCGGCCGCGGCTGCTTCCAGGACCAGGTCGCCGGCCCGGACCAGGCTCATCGGACCGCCTCCTCGCCGGTGGTGAGGATCACCGAGCGCGTGAGGTTGCGCGGCGCGTCCGGATCCAGCTGCCGGTGGGCGGCGACGGTGAGGGCGAGGCGGTGCACGCGGACCAGTTCGGCGAGCGGGTCGAGCCGCCCGGGCACCCATTGGGAGCCGGTGGCGCGCACCTGTTCGGCGAGCCCGTCGGGAGCCTCGTCGAGCGACCAGGTGACGGTGCCGGGCCCGGAGACGCTGATGGGTCCGTGCCGGTATTCCATCGCCGGGTAGGACTCGGCCCAGGACAGCGAGGCCTCGCGCATCTTCAGCGCGGCCTCGTGGGCGAGTCCGACGCTCCAGCCGCGGCCGAGGAAGGTGAACTGGCCCCGGCCGCCGATGTCGGCGGGCAGCGGTTCGGCGAGGGCGGTGCGGGCGTCGGCGACCACGGAAGGGGTGTGGAGCCCGACGTGGGCGCGCAGCAGGGTGAGGGCGGTGGTCGCGAACCGGGTCTGCACGACGGACTGTTCGTCGGCGAAGTCGAGGACGACCAGTTCGTCCGCGGCGGTCATCACCGGGGTGGCCGGATCGCCGACGACCGCGGTCGTGGGCACGCCCGCGTCCCGCAGCCCGGCCAGCAGGTCGAGCACCTCGGTGGTGGTGCCGGACCGGGTCAGGGCGACGACCCGGTCGTAGCGGCGGTGGCGCGGGAACTCGGAGGCGGGGAAGGCGTCGGTCTCGCCCTGTCCGGCCTCCTCGCGGAGCACGGCGGCCGCCTGGGCCATGTAGTACGAGGTCCCGCATCCGACGATCGCGGTGCGCTCCCCCGGCTGCGGGAGCACCGCCCGCCGGGCCGGGGCCAGTTCGGCGGCCCGCTCCCAGCATGCGGGCTGCGTGCCCAACTCGTACGCGACGTGACTCATACAGGCTCCCTCGTGCGGCAGGCGGGTCTGAATGCACTGATTGCGTTTTCCTGCAAGGTAGCTGTCGGTTTCACGCAACTTCAAGCATTTGAGGTCGGAGCGGCTGAGTTAGTGTCGCCGGGTGGGCCGATGGAGGCCGCCGGGAAACACCGTGGGACGCATGTCGAAGAACACCGAAGGGGGCGGCCGATGACCCGCAAGGAGCGCTGGCAGGCACTGCTGGACCTGCTCGTGGAACGGGGCGAGCTGGAGGTGGAACCCGCGGCGGAGGCCCTCGGCGTGTCCGCCGCGACCATCCGCCGCGACCTCGACCAGCTCGCCGAACAGCAGCTGCTGGTCCGCACGCGCGGCGGAGCCGTGCTGCACGGGGTCTCGTACGAACTCCCTCTGCGCTACCGCACCTCGCGCCGCGCCGCCGAGAAGCACCGGATCAGCGAGGCGGTGGCGGCCCTGATCAACCCGGGCGAGGTGATCGGCCTGACGGGCGGCACCACGACCACCGAGGTGGCGCGCGCGCTGGCCGGGCGCCCGGACCTGGCCCAGGGCTCGCCGGCGCTCACCGTGGTGACCAACGCCCTCAACATCGCGGGCGAGCTGGTGATCCGGCCGCAGTTCAAGATCGTACTGACCGGCGGGGTGGCCCGCCCCCAGTCGTACGAGCTGACCGGCCCGCTCGCCGAGCAGGTACTGGGGCAGCTCGCGGTGGACACGGCGGTGCTCGGCGTGGACGGCTTCGACCCGGTGGACGGCGCGGGGACCCGCCACGAGGACGAGGCCTCGATCAACCGCCTGCTGTGCGAGCGCGCCCGCCGGGTGGTCGTCGCGGCCGACTCCAGCAAGCTGGGCGTCCGCGCGTTCGCGCGCATCTGCGCGACCTCGTCGGTGGACGTCCTGGTGACGGACACGGGCCTGGCCCCGGCGGTGGCCCGGGCCTTCGGCGCGGCCGGGGTGGACGTGGTCACGGTGTGAGCGACGGGCGGGCGGGGCGGGTGACCGGGCCGGACCAGGCCGGGCCGGTCACCCGCCCCGCCCGCGCCTACAGCGACATGGTGCGGCTGGCGACGAGCTCGCCCACGGCGTAGCCCTCGACCCGCATCGAGCGGGCGGCCGTGGCGCCCGTGACCGTGACGTCGGCCTGGCCGTCGGGGACGTCCACGGAGGCGCCGGGACGCCGGTCGAGGTAGACGTCGACGCGGTCGATGTTGGTGGTCGTCAGCCTGAGGCGCAGCGATCCGTCGGCGCGCGCGACGTTGGCGATGTTCAGCTCCCGCACGGGCTGGGCCGCGAGCAGTTCACCGGCTCGTGCCAGGAGGTCGGCGTTGCCTTCGAGCAGGTCCCGGGCGGTCATCTTGTGACGCACGTCCGGCACGACGCCCAGGTCCTCCAGGGGCGTGCCGGACCGGTCGCCGACCCGCAGGGACCGGCGGATCGACACGCGCATGCCCGCTCCGTTGGGGAGCGGCCGGTAGGGCGAGGCGACGAGCGGGAAGTCCCGCAGGAAGTCGGTCTGTTCCCAGACGTTGGCGCCGCCGGCCCCGGTGTTGTCGTCGGCGCCGAGCACGGTCCCGATCCGGTGGTCCTGGAAGCCGGCGGCGAACATGTCGGTGGCGGAGTAGCACCGGGCGTTGGTGATGAGGACGACCGGGCCGAAGTACTTCTGGCCGGTGTCGTTGGCCAGGCCCTCCGGGGTGAGGGGCAGGGCGGCGGAGAACGTGGCCCCGGTCTCGACCGCCTGCTCCATCGACGGCACCCACGGTTCCAGGTCCCCGCTGCTCCGGCAGATCTGCAGGTTGAGCGGTGTGTTGATGAACTGGAAAGACTCCGGAGTGATGTGACGTGGCGTCAGTGTCTGCAGGGTGCGCTCAGCCGCCAGGACCGAGCCGCCGCCGTTGTCCCGCACGTCGACGATGAGGCCGTTCTGCGGAAGGGCCCCGATGAGCCGGACGAACTCCGCGACGAAGGGGCCGGATCTGTCGACCATGAAGGTGTGGATGCGGATGTGGCCGAAGGGCCCCGAGGGGGTCTCGACGGAACGGGCCGTGAACACCTCGGGCATCGTGCTCGCGAGCTCGCCCGCCGCGGACCGGGGGGACTCCCCCGCGGCCACCGCCTGCTGCTGCTCGATGACGTGGGGGACGTAGAGCATGACCTTGGCCCGGCTGATCTCCTCGGACTCGTAGTCCACTCCCAGGGCCAGCGCCTCTTCACCGTCGGGTCCGGCCTGCTCCCCGAAGGTGTCCACGATCTGCCAGTCCACCTGCAGTTCGTGCTTGTCGCCGTCGGTACCGACGTAGCTGACGGTGACCCACTCCTCGAACGGGGGCAGGTGGGCGGAGAGCGAACGCACCGTCAGCGACTCGATGCCCCGGCTGCGGCGCGCAGCCGCGTTGCCGCCGGCGAACCGGCCGGCGTTGAGCTCGACGGCCTGCTCGATGGGAACGCCGCTCCAGTGGGTGACCCGGGCCCCCGGGGCGAAACCGGGCTTGGAGAAGCCCTGCATGACGAGGGTGACCAGGAAGCGCGGCTCCGCTTCGTCGGTCGCTTCCTCGACCAGGAAGGGCAGGAAGGCGATCTTCTTCGCGAACGGCGCGGGCAGCTGGTAGTTGGTGTGCAGGTCCCGCACCGAGTTGAACACCTTCGACATCTCCGCGTGGAAGATCCACTCGGGCGGCATGGTGGCCGACGTCTGCTGCTCCAGCTGCCGGCGGATCAGGCGCAGCCGCTGAACGGGGTTGACCGCGTGCATCGCGATCTTCAGGGGCAGATGGACGTAGTTCTGCTCCAGCAGCACCAGCGCCTGGTCGACGAGGAGCTTCCGCTGCTCCAGGGTGAGGGTGCCCGCGTCCTTCAGGAAGGTTGCGAGCTGGGTGGCGGCTGCCAGGTGCTCACGGACCACCTCTGCCGTCTGCTTGAGGTAGTCGGGCGCGGTGTCGGCGGGGACGGGGGTGTCGGATGTGTCGGGGGTGTCGGCGGCGGGGCGGCCCATGATGCCTCCGTGGTCGGGGTGGGGCTCCTACGGCTCGGGGCACAGTCTTCGACCGTGCGGCCGGCCCCCGACAGAGCGCGCGCCGGAGTTCACCCGTACAGGCGTGTGGCGAAACCATTCGCCCTGCCGCCGACTCCCTCAGTGGGCCGGGAGCCGCTCCGATTCCCGGACCAGGGCGGCCAGGACGGGCGCGATCAGCGGGTGGGTCTCGCCGCCGCGGCGGGTGGCCGCGAAGACGCGGCGGGTGGCCGCCGGGCCCGTGACCGGGCGGACCTGTACCTCCTTGAGGTCCATGCCGCGCAGGGCCGAGCGCGGGACGAGGGCCACTCCGGCACCCGCGCCCACCAGCGCCGTCACGGCGCGGAAGTCGTCCGAGGAGTGCACGAGCCGGGGCTGGAAACCCGCCAGCTCGCAGGCGAGCAGCGTCACGTCGTGGCACGGGTTGCCGGGGTACTGGCCCACCCAGTCCGAGTCGGACAGGTCGGCCAGCGACACCGCGGGCAGATCGGCCAGTGGATGCCCCGAGGGCAGGACCGCGTCGAAGGGCTCCGCGTACAGGGGGAGGACGGACAGCCGCGCGTCGTCGGCCCCCGGGCCGCCCCGGTACTCGACGGCGAGCGCGAGGTCCGCCTCGCCGTCCAGCAGCTGCGGCAGGCTCTGGTCACCCTCCGCGTCGCGGACCCGCAGCCGGATGCCGGGCCGTTCCAGCGCGAGCCTCGCGATGGCCGGGGCCAGTACTTCCGCGATGCCCGTCGCGAAGGCGGCGACGGTGACCTCGCCCGCCGAACCGCCGGCGTAGGCCGCGAGTTCCGCCTCCGCCCGCTCCAGCTGCGCGAGCACCTCGTGCGCGTGGCCGAGGAGGATCTCACCGGCCGCCGTGAGCCGTACGCCCCGGCCGCTGCGGGTGAGCAGCGCGTGGCCCGTCTCCTGCTCCAGCGCCGCGAGCTGCTGGGAGACGGCGGAGGGGGTGAGGTACAGGGCTGCGGCCGCGGCGGTCACCGTACGGTGGTCCGCCACGGCCCGCAGGATGCGCAGCCGGCGGGGGTCGATCACCCCACCATTGTCTCAGGGTGCACGGCCCCCTCCGACCTCGCGTTCCCCTCAGACCCCAGTGGTGCCGAGGGCCGCGCGGGCGTCGATGAAGGCGGCCACCGCGCGCTCGACGTCGGCCGTCGAGTGGGCCGCGGAGAGCTGGACGCGGATGCGCGCCGCGCCCATCGGCACCACCGGGTAGGAGAAGCCGATCACGTACACGCCGCGCTCCAGGAGGAGCTCCGCCATCCTGGCCGCCTCGGCCGCGTCGCCGATCATGACCGGGGCGATGGCGTGGTCGCCGGGCAGGATCTCGAAGCCGGCCTCGGTCATCTTCGTACGGAAGAGCGCGGTGTTGGCGGCGAGGTGTTCGCGCAGGTCACCGGCCGACTCCAGCAGGTCGAGGACCTTGAGGGAGGCGGCCGCGATGACCGGGGCGAGGGAGTTGGAGAAGAGGTACGGGCGCGAGCGCTGGCGCAGCAGCTCCACGATCTCGGCGCGCGCCGCGACGTAGCCGCCGGAGGCGCCGCCCAGCGCCTTGCCGAGGGTGCCGGTGATGATGTCGACGCGGTCCATAACGCCGTGCAGCTCGGGGGTGCCGCGGCCGCCGGGGCCGACGAAGCCGACGGCGTGGGAGTCGTCGACCATGACCATGGCGTCGTAGCGCTCGGCCAGGTCGCAGATCTCGGCGAGCGGGGCGACGTAGCCGTCCATGGAGAAGACGCCGTCGGTGACGATCAGCTTGCGGCGGGCGCCGCCCTCGGTGGCTTCCTTCAGGCGGGCTTCGAGCTCGGCCAGGTCGCGGTTGGCGTAGCGGAAGCGGCGGGCCTTGGAGAGGCGGATGCCGTCGATGATCGAGGCGTGGTTGAGGGCGTCGGAGATGACCGCGTCCTCGGCGCCGAGCAGGGTCTCGAAGACGCCGCCGTTGGCGTCGAAGCAGGAGGAGTAGAGGATCGTGTCCTCCTGGCCGAGGAAGGCCGAGAGCCGCGCCTCCAGCTCCTTGTGCACCTCCTGGGTGCCGCAGATGAAGCGGACGGAGGCCATTCCGTAGCCCCAGCGGTCCAGTGCGTCCTTCGCGGCGGCGACGACCTCGGGGTGGTCGGCCAGCCCCAGGTAGTTGTTGGCGCAGAAGTTGAGCACCTCGCCGGCGGTGCCGCCCGAGGTGACGGCGACCGCCGCGTTCTGGGGGGTGCCGATGACGCGCTCGGGCTTGTGCAGGCCGGCGGCGCGGATCTCGTCGAGGGTGGAGCGCAGGTCCTCGCGGACGGTCTCGAACATGGTGCGGTTCTCCTTGTGCGGCGGAGGGCGACGGAGGGCGACGGAAGGCGACGAGGGAGGGGGCCGGGCCCCGCGGAGGGGGGAGGGTGTGCGGGGCCCGGCCCGGAGGGAGATGGTTCGTCGGGT
This sequence comes from Streptomyces sp. NC-S4, assembly GCF_054353315.1. NCBI lineage: Bacteria > Bacillati > Actinomycetota > Actinomycetes > Kitasatosporales > Streptomycetaceae > Streptomyces > Streptomyces sp. NC-S4. The sequence goes on from NZ_CM135937.1 coordinate 1,181,852, forward strand.
GTGGCGGACGGGCGGTCGGGCTACGCCGTCCAGTCCAGGATGATCTTGCCGCTGCGGGCGGTCGCCGCCTCGTCGAAGGCGGCCTCGAAGTCGCGGTGCGAGTAGCGGCCGGTGATGACCGGGCTCAGGTCGAGCCCGCCCTCCAGCAGTACGGTCATGGCGTACCAGGTCTCGAACATCTCGCGGCCGTAGATGCCCTTGATCGTGATCATCGAGGTGACCACCTTCGCCCAGTCCACCGGGAACTCCTGCGCCGGCAGGCCCAGCATGGCGATCCGGCCGCCGTGCGTCATGTTGTCGATCATGTCGCGCATGGCCTCGGCACGGCCGGACATCTCCAGACCGATGTCGAAGCCCTCGCGCAGGCCGAGCTTGGCCTGCGCCTCGGCGATCGAGGACTCGGCGACGTTGACGGCGAGGGTGGCGCCCGCCTTGCGGGCGATCTCCAGGCGCTCGGGGCTGACGTCGGTGATGACCACGTTGCGGGCACCGGCGTGCCTGGCCACGGCCGCCGCCATGATCCCGATCGGGCCGGCGCCGGTGATCAGCACGTCCTCGCCGACCAGCGGGAAGGACAGCGCGGTGTGCACGGCGTTGCCGAAGGGGTCGAAGATCGCGGCGACGTCCAGGTCCACGGCGGTGCGGTGGACCCACACGTTCTGGGCGGGCAGCACCACGTACTCGGCGAAGGCGCCGTCGCGGCCGACCCCGAGCCCGATCGTGCTGCGGCACAGGTGACGGCGGCCGGCCAGGCAGTTGCGGCACTTGCCGCACACCAGGTGGCCCTCGCCGCTGACCAGCGCGCCGACCTCGATGTCCTGGACGTCCGCGCCGAGCGCCGCGACCTCGCCGACGAACTCGTGGCCGAGGACGAGGGGGGTCTTGACCGCGCCCTGCGCCCAGCCGTCCCAGGAGCGGATGTGCAGGTCGGTCCCGCAGATGCCGGTGCGCAGCACCTTGATCAGTACGTCGCCGGGGCCGTATTCGGGCTCGGGGACGTCCATGAGCCACAGGCCGGGTTCTGCCTTGTGCTTGACGAGTGCCTTCATGGGGTGGCTCCAGGCATGCGGAAGGGTACGCCGCGGGCGGAGGGGCCCGAACGGCGGCGGTGACGTGCACCAATCTGCCGATCGGTGCGGTGATCAGTCCATCGAGACTTTCTTAAAAGGGTCGACAGCGCAGCTTCACGCCTATGCTCCTCCCGTGACGGGGAAGGGGCTCGCGCTGGAGACGGCGCGAGGGGAAAAGGGGAGGTGAGGAGCGTGCCGAGTCTGCGCAGCAGGGCGCTGTCGGCGGCGCTGATCGCGGTGGGCCGGCGAAGACGGTACGCGAGCGCGGAGGCCGTGCGGTCCCGGGTGGCCGAATCCGCCCGTCGGCCGGCCTCCCATCTGCCGCCGCGGTCGCTGGGGCGGGTCGCCGACATCTCGCGGACCTTCGTGGGGGCCTGGCCGGTGTACGACGTCTCCCCGCTCGGGGCGGAGCCGGCGGCCCACGTGCTGTACGTGCACGGCGGCGGCTACGTGCACGAGCTCGAGCGCCCGCACTGGGCGCTGATCCGGACCCTGGTCACGCAGGCGCGGGCGCGGGTGGTCGTACCCGCGTACATCCTCGCTCCGCGCGGTACCGCCGACCGGACCGTCCCGGTCGCCGCCGACCTGCTGAGCGGTCTGATCGCGAGCGGCGGTTCCGGCGGGACGGTGCTGATCGGGGACTCCGCCGGGGCCGGGCTGGCGCTGGCGGCCGCGCAGCGACTGCGCGACCGCACCGGGGACCAGCCGTCCCGGATCGTGCTGATCTCGCCGTGGCTGGACGTGACGATGAGCCATCCGGACCAGGCGGCCATCGAGGCGGCCGATCCGCTGCTGGCCCGTCCGGGGCTGCAGGAGGCCGGGCGGCTGTACGCGGGAACCCTGGACGCCGAGGATCCCCGGGTGAGCCCGCTGCACGGCGGCTTCGCCGGCCTGGCGCCGATGACGGTGTTCACCGGGACCCGGGACGTGCTGACCACGGACAGCCGGGAGCTGCTGCGCCGGGCCCGCGCGGACGGGGCCGAGGTGGAGTTCCACGAGGCGGCGGGGCTGCCGCACGGGTACCCGCTGCTGCCCGTGCCGGAGGGGCGCGCGGCGCGCGAGCGGATCGTCGAGCTGATCAGGTCGACGGCGGAGCTCTGAGGTCACGGCGGTGACGGCGGACCGACGACGGCCTATGCCGTGCAGGTCATCAGGGAGCTGATCGGCCAGGCGCGGTACGCCGTCCAGTACGCCTCGTCGCGCACGGCGTCGGCGGGCGGGGTCCGGTTCGGCTGCCAGCCGACGGTGACGAAGCCCGCCTCGACGGCGGCCTCGGCGAGGTCGGCGTGGGCCCACTCGCGGAATTCGAAGGGCACCGGTGGCTCGGTCAGGAAGTGCGCCTTCAGCAGCGGCGCGTCGCCGTCCGGGACCCGGTCGAGGATGCGCACCCCGTACGGCGACCAGTCCACGCGCGGGAACGCCCCCGCGTTGGGGACGATGGCGAGCAGCCGGCCGCCCGCCCGGAGGTTGGCGCGGACGGACCGGAACATCGCGTGCAGGGACCTGCGGTCGGGCGCGTAGCTGAAGACGTACGCGGCGGTCGCGAGGTCGAAGGGGCCCAGGTGGGGCAGGCCGGCGGCGTCGGCGACGTGGTACTCGACGTCAGGCCGGTCCCTGGTCGCCTCGTGCGCGCGGGCGAGCCGGATCATCTCCTCCGAGACGTCGACGCCGACGGTCCGCCGGGCCCCGCCGCGGGCCAGCAGCCGGGTGTTGTATCCGTATCCGCAGGCCAGGTCGAGGGCGTCGAGCCCGCGCACCCCGCCGAGGGCGTCGAGTGCTCCGTGCAGGGTGTAGGTGTCGGCCGCGGAGAAGGCCGCCGTGCTCGTGGACTCCGCGTAGCGCTCGCCGATGGTGTCGTACTGGAACCGCATGCTCTGCCTTCCGGGGGCCTGCCGGGGGTGGGACGCCTGCGTATCGTGCCCCGCGGCGCCGTCCGCGGGGTGGTCCGCACACCCGTGCGTCCCCCGGACGAGGGAAGCGGTCGGCCTATCGGCCGGGGACGGCCGCGACCAGCTCGCGGGCGCAGGCGCGCAGCCAGGCGTGCGCCGGGTCGGCGTCGTGGCGCGGGTGCCAGGCCATGCCGAAGGGCAGGGTCGGCAGGGCGAGCGGGATCTCGAAGGCTGCCAGCCCCAGCGCGGTGGCGAGCGGCTCGACCTGGGAGGTCATCAGTCCGACCAGGTCGCTCTCGCGCAGGACGAACAGCGAGGCGGGGAAGGTGCCCACGCTGCCCACCACGCGCCGGGACAGCCCCTGCTCGGCGAGGGCGACGTCCACCGGGCCCTCGAGGCGGCCGCGCCGGGACGCGGTCAGGTGCTCGGCCGCGGCGAAGCGGCGCGCCGAGATCCGGCCGCTGAGCAGCGGGTGCCCCTGGCGTACGACGCCCAGCATGCTCTCGTCGGTGAGGTGCTCGACGCGCACCTCGGGGGACCGGGTGTCGACGACGCCGAGTTCCAGGTCGGCGACGCCCTCGCGCAGGGCGGGCACGTCCACGTGGCTCTCCGAGAGGAAGCGCAGCCTCACCCCCGGCGCCTCGCGGGTCACCCGGTTGAACAGCGTGGCCGCGTACACGGCGGTGAAGGCGTCGTTGGCCAGCACGGTGAAGGTGCGGGTGAGCGTGGGCAGGTCCACCGCGGCGCCGGTGAGGAAGAGGGCGCGGGCCCGGTCCACGACCGCGCGGACCTCGCCCTGCACGGCGAGCGCGTGCGGGGTGGGAACCATGACGCGGCCGGCCCGGACCAGGACCGGGTCGCCGAGGGCCTTGCGGATCCGGCCGAGGGTGCGGCTCATGGCCGGCTCGGACAGGTGCATGCGGGCCGCCGCCCGGGACACGCTCGCCTCCTCCAGGAGGACGTCCAGGGCGACGAGGAGATTGAGATCCAACCCAGATTGCGTCACACGCATACATCCCTTGCACAACTTGCACTGGAAAGCAGATCGGTCCAACTCTACGGTGGACCACGGGTGATGGCCCCTGCCGGCCCGAACCGGCCCGCCGACCCCACCCCTTCCTTCCTTGCGTCCTCGCTTCCTTCCTTCTTTCCTTCCTTCTTTCCTTCCTTCCTTCCTTCCTTCCGCCGTACCGTCCCGACTCCGAGGAGGAGCCGTGCTCCGCCATGCCGTCACGCAGGGTCCCGTCGTCCCCGCGCCCTCCCTCACCCGGCCCGCCCTGCTCGTCCTGTGCGCCTGCGTACTCGTCGCCCAGGGGATGGTCGCCGCCGTCAACCTGCTGATCCCCCAGCTCGCCGCGTCCGATCTGCATCCGGATCCCGGCGAGCTGCTGTGGTCGGTGGACGCCTACGTCATCGTCTTCGCCGCGCTGCTGATCCCCGCCGGGGCGCTCGGCGACCGGTACGGCCGCAAGGGCGCCCTGCTCTGCGGGCTCGGCCTGTTCGCCGTGGGCGGCGCCGCCAGCGCGCTCGCCCAGACCACGGCCGTGCTGATCGCGGGCCGCGGTGTCTGCGGGGCGGGCGCGGCCCTGATCATGCCCGCCACGATGTCCGTCCTGGTCCACCTCAGTCCGCCCGAGCGCCGCGGCCGCGCCCTGGCCACCTGGACGCTGTCCGCGGGCCTCGGGGGCCTGGCGGGCAACGTCGGCGGCGGCCTGGTCGGTGAGTTCCTGACCTGGCGGGCCCTGTTCTGGGCGGTCGTCCCGCTCGCCGCCCTGCTCGCGCTCGCGGTCGCCCGCGCGGTCCCCCGTACTCCGTCGCAGCCCGCCGCAGCCGTCGACCCCCTCGGCGCGGCGCTGCTCGCGGGCGCGCTGCTCGCGGTGGTCTACGCGATCATCGAGGGCCCCGCCCACGGCTGGGCCTCGGTGGAGGTCCTGACCGCCTTCGGCGCGGGTGCGGTACTGCTCGGGACCTTCACCCGGCACGCCCTGCGCGCCGCCCGCCCGCTGCTGGACCCGCGGATCTTCCGCTCCCGCAAGCTGCGCGCCGGGGCGCTCGGCATCGGCACCGGCTTCTTCGGCCTCTTCGCGCTGTTCTTCGTCAATGCCCAGTACCTCCAGTACGCGAAGGGCTTCTCCCCCGCCCAGACCGGCCTCGCGATCGTCCCGCTCACCGTCGGCATGGCCCTGGTGCCCAGGTTCGGCGCCCGGCTCCAGGAGCGCACCGGACCGCGACTGCCGGTCGGCGCCGGGCTCGGCCTGATCGGCGCGGGGCTGCTGCTGGTCTCCACCGCCGACGCGGGCACCCCGTACCCGCTGTACGCGCTCTACCTGCTCGTACTGTCCGTCGGTACGGGCCTGTCCGCGCCCTCGCTGACGCTGACGGTGGTCGCGGAGCTGCCCTCCCACCAGGCCGGGCTCGGCTCGGGGCTGAACACCGCGGCCCGGGAGATCGGCGCCGCCCTCGGGGTCGCGGTGGTCGGCACGGTGCTGGCCTCGCAGTTCCGCGGGGACCCGCACGATCCGGCCCAGATCGGCGCCTTCACCGACGCGATGGGCACCGCGCTGCGCACGGTGGCCGTGGTGCTCTTGTGCGCCGCGGCCGCGGTGGTGACCGGGTACCGGACCTCGGAACGGCGCGGGAAGGGCCGGGATGCACGAGCCACGGCCGAGGGCGCATCCTGACTGTGTGATGGCGAGAGCGGACGACGCCGGCGCCGCGCCCGACACCACGGATGCCCGTGATGCGACGTCCCAGGTGCTCGCACGGGCCGCCGTGAACGCGATGGAGGCCGTCGGTGGGTACGCGGCCGGCGTCTACCTGCGCTCCCCCACCACCGGGCTGCTCCTGATGGCCGTGTTCACCGGGCTGCCGCTGCAGCTGTTCCGGCCGTGGTGGCGGATGCAGGTGAACCGCCCGTACCCGATCGCCGAGGCCTACCGCTCCGGGCAGGCCGTGCACCTGCCGGACGCGGAGTCGGCCATGAGCCGGTTCCCGCAGCTGATGGCCGGTCTGCCGTTTCCCTTCGGCTCGTTGTACGAACCGGTGACCGCCGGGACGGAACGGTTCGGCGTGCTGGTGGTGCTGCGCGAGGCCACCCCGGGGATCCCGGTCGGCACCGCGGACCGCGAACGGCTGCGAACCGCCGCGGAGCGGCTGGCCGCCGACCTCACCGCGCTCGCGGCGGCCGGGGCGCGGACGCTGTGGGAGGGCGACCCGGTGGGCGTGCCGGCGCCGCCTCCCGAGGCCGGGGCCGAGGGTGCCCGCAGGGCCGCGGACCGGCTCGCGCAGGCGGTGCTCTCCCTGGACCGGGAGGGCCGGATCGGCTACGTGAACACGGCCGCGGAGGACCTGCTCGGCCTCGACGGGCCCCATCTGCGGGGAAGGCTGCTGTGGGAGGCGCTGCCGTGGCTCGGGCATCCCGCCTACGAGGACCACTTCCGGGCCGGCTTCATGTCCGGCGAGCCGGTGCACTTCCCCGCCCGGCGCGGCCGGCACGCGCCCGGGCAGTGGCTGTCGGTGGACCTGTATCCGGCGGCCGACGGCGTGACCCTGACGCTGGGGACCTCCGCGAAACCGGCCTACGCGCCCGAGGCACGGGCCCGGCCGGAGCCGGTCGCCGATGCGGACACGGGTGTGAAGGCCGACACGGACACGGGCGTGGAGCCCGGCGTGGACTCCGGCACGGACGCCGACGTGGAAGCCGACGTGGACGCGTACGCGAACCTCGACGCGTCCGCCGACGAGGCCTCGGCGCTGTACCGGCCGGTGGCCCTCGCCATCGCGCTGACGGAGGCGGTCACGGCCCGGCAGGTGTCGGCGGTGGTCACCGAGGAACTGCTGCCGGCCTTCGGCGGCCGCCAGCTGGCGATCTACCTGCTGGACGAGCGGCACCTGCACCTGGCCTGGGAGACCGGTTTCCCGCAGGGCTTCCTCAACCGGTTCGACGGGGTATCCCTCGACGTCCGGCTGCCGGGTGTGGAGACGCTGACGACGGGCCGGCCCCTGTTCTTCGAGTCGATGCAGCACCTGGCCGCCGCGTACCCGGGGATTCCGCTGGACGCCGATGTCGGCGCCCGCGCGTTCCTGCCGCTGATCGCCTCCGGCCGGCCGGTCGGCTCGTGCATCCTCGGCTTCGACTCGCCCCGCGGCTTCAGCCCGGAGGAGCGTACGGTGCTCACGGCGCTGGCCGGTCTGATCGCACAGGCGCTCGCGCGGGCCCGGCGCTACGACAGCGAGGTGGAGCTCGCCCGCGGTCTGCAGTCGGCCCTGCTGCCGCACCGGCTGCCGGTGCGCGAGCACGTGGACACCGTCGGCCGCTACCTCCCCGGCACCCTGGGCATGGACGTCGGCGGCGACTGGTACGACGTCGTCGAGACGGGCTCCGGCCTGCTGGCCCTGGTCATCGGGGACGTCCAGGGCCACGGCGTGGCGGCCGCGGCGACCATGGGCCAGCTGCGCAGCGCGGTACGGGCCTTCGCGCTCAGCGGCAGCACCCCGGAGCAGGTGGTGGGCGGTACCAACCGGCTGCTCATCGACCTGGATCCGGGTCAGTTCGCGAGCTGCTGCTACATGCTGCTCGATCCGGCGTCGGGCTCCGTGACGGCCGTCCGGGCCGGGCACCCGCAGCCACTGCTGCGCCACCCGGACGGCCGGACCGAGGTGCTGGACCTGGCGGGCGGGGTGGTGCTCGGCATCGACCCGGAGGCCTCGTACCCGGTCACCGAGCTGCGGCTGACGACGGGCTCGGTCCTCGCCCTGTACACGGACGGGCTGGTGGAGAAGCCGGGCCTCGACATCGACGCCGGGGTGGAGCGGCTGCGGACGGTCCTGGAGGCGGCCCGGCCGTCCCCGCTGACCGAGACCGCCGACCGGCTGATCAGCGAGGCGGGCAATACCGCCGACCGGCCGGACGACATCGCCCTGTTGCTGGCCTCCCGTACCGGCGGGGACCCGTAGGGCGTCGTGCGGGTCAGTCCGGGCTCGCCAGGGTCAGCGCGGTGTTCACCAGGCCGACGTGGCTGAACGCCTGTGGGAAGTTGCCGAGTTGGCGTCCGGCGAGCGGGTCGTACTCCTCCGCGAGCAGGCCCACGTCGTTGCGCACGGACAGCAGCCGCTCGAACAGGGCGCGGGCCTCCTCCCGCCGGCCCGTCATGTGCAGGGCGTCGGTCAGCCAGAACGAGCAGGCCAGGAAGGCTCCTTCGTCCCCGGACAGCCCGTCGACGGTGGAGTCCGCGGTGCTGTAGCGGCGGACCAGTCCGCTGCTGCCGAGTTCGGCGCGCACCGCGTCGACCGTGCCGACGACCCGCGGGTCGTCGGGCGGCAGGAATCCGACCCTGGGGATGAGCAGGGTCGCCGCGTCCAGCTCGGTGGAGCCGTAGTACTGGGTGAAGGTGCCCCGTTCGGGGTCGTAGCCCTTGGCGCACACGTCGCGGTGCACCTCGTCGCGCATGGCCCGCCAGCGTTCCACGTCGCCGTCCAGGGAGGGGTCGCTCTCCAGGGTGCGTACGGCCCGGTCGGCCGCGACCCATGCCATCACCTTGGAGTGCACGAAGTGGCGGCGGGGGCCGCGGACCTCCCACAGGCCCTCGTCGGGGCGTTGCCAGTTGCGTTCGAGGAAGTCGAGCAGCGCCAGCTGGATCCGCCAGGCATGGCGTTCGGAGGGCAGCCCGGCGGACCGGGCCAGGTAGAGGGAGTCGATGACCTCCCCGTACACGTCCAGCTGGAGCTGGTCGACGGCGGCGTTCCCCACGCGGACCGGGGCGGAGGAGGCGTAGCCGCGCAGCCAGGGCAGTTCGCTCTCGGGGATCCGCCGCTCGCCGCCGATCCCGTACATGATCTGGAGGTCGGCCGGGTCGCCCGCGACCGCGCGCAGCAGCCACTCGCGCCAGGCGCGGGCCTCGTCGAGGAAGCCGGTGGACAGGAGCGAGCCGAGGGTGAGGGTGGAGTCCCGCAGCCAGCAGTAGCGGTAGTCCCAGTTGCGGACACCGCCGAGTTCCTCGGGCAGGGAGGTGGTGGCCGCGGCGGCGATGCCGCCGGTCGGGGCGTAGGTCAGGGCCTTGAGGGTGATCAGGGAGCGGGTGACCGCCTCCTGGTAGGGGCCCTCGTAGCGGCATTGCGAGGCCCAGTCCCGCCAGTCGGCGCGGCTCTGCTCCAGCGCCTCGAAGGGGTCGCAGGGCTCGGGGCGCGGCCGGTGCGAGGGGTGCCAGGTCAGTACGAAGGCGACGCGCCGGCCGGCGGTGACCGGGAACTGGGAGCAGGTGCTGTTCGCCTCGCCCCAGGTGCGGACCGGGGGTTCGCTGCGGAACCAGGCGGAGTCGGGCCCGGCGATGGCGACCCGGTCGCCGTCGCTGCGGCGCACCCAGGGCACCACGTGGCCGTAGTCGAAGCGCAGGCGCAGGGTGCTGCGCATCCTGACCGTGCCGCTGATGCCCTCGACGATGCGGATGACGTCGGGGGCGACGTCGCGCTGGGGCATGAAGTCGGTGACCTTGACGGTCCCGGTCGCGGTCTCCCAGTACGACTCCAGGATCAGCGAGCCGTCGGCGTAGGCGCGGCGGGTGCAGGGCTCGCCCGCGGCGGCGTCGAGGGGCGCGATGCGCCAGTGGCCGTTCTCCTCCTCGCCGAGGAGCTTGGCGAAGCAGGCCGCCGAGTCGAAGCGCGGCAGGCACAGCCAGTCGATGGACCCGTCCCGGCCGACCAGTGCGCTGGTCATCAGGTCGCCGATGAGTGCGTAGTCTTCGATGGGTTGTGTCATTTGTGCGCTATTCCCCTGAATGTCCGGGGCCAATCAGCTCAGGCCCCGGACACCGCTCATGGGATCGGCGCCGCCGTCAGGAGATCGTGACGAACTGACCGATGCTCGGTACGCCCTGGGCGTCGAGCGCGAAGAGCATGTACGTCCCCGGCAGGACCACTCCGGTGTCGGCGGGTACGGACACCGTGTACCTGCCGCCTCCCGCGGCGGTGGACACCACGGGGACCCGGCGCTGGTCGTTGTCGGTGGAGTGGGTCGCCGCGGCGGCCCGCATCAGGACGAAGGACGCCACCGAGCCCTGGGTGCTCACCGTGAGCGAGGCGCCGGGGGCGGCCCTGGGCGGCACACCCGCGGTGATGGCGGGACGCGGCTTCGGGGATCCGTCCGCGTTGAGCAGGTACGGCGGGGTGAAGATCGCCCCGTCCGCGTGGTTGGTCGCGCAGTCGCCGCACAGACCGCCGCCGCCGGAGAAGATCCGTCCGTCGGGCAGCAGGTTGGCCACGCTGTGGTAGTTGCGCGGAACGGCCATGGTGGCGAGCGGGGTGAAGGCGCCGGTCGCCGGGTCCCACAGTTCGGGGGTCAGGACGGAGGTGGCGTCGCTGAACGGCACCGGATAGGCCTGGCCGCCGAACACGGCCACCTTGCCGTCCGGCAGCACCACGCTGTTGCTGAAGGCGCGGGCGTGCTCCATGTCGCCCGTGCGGGCGGCCTGGACCTGGGTGCCCGAGATGCCCACGGTGTAGGCGCGCTGGGTGGCCGGGGAGTCCTGGTAGGCGGGCGAGCCGCCCAGGGTGAGCAGTTTGCCGATGTCGTAGGCGACGGCGTTGCCGGTCATCGCGTCCTGGCTGTCGGCCCGGGTGCCGGCGGAGGTGATGCCGCCCTGCCCGCTGGTGGAGATCCAGTTCATCTGCTTGCTCGGGCCCACTTGCAGCACCTTGCCGCCCGAAGTGGCGTGCAGCCACATGTGGTTGTCGGCGCGGTAGGGTCCGGCCGGGTCGGCCGTCAGCGCCGGGGAGGCGGGGACGCCGGGCAGCGTGCGCCAGGTGCGGGTGTCCGGGGACCAGACCTCACCGGCCTTGTCGGTACCCGTGGACCCGCTCCAGGATCCGCCGAGGACGAAGGCCTCGCCGGTGGAGAGCAGGGTCATGGCCTGGTAGCCGCGGGCTATGTTCATGCTCGTGGTGGCGGACCAGCTGTCGGTGGCGGGGTCGTAGATGCTCGCCTTCTCCGCGTTGCTGCCGCCGGTGACGAGCACCCGGCCGTCGGCGAGCATGGCGATGCCGGGACAGAACATGTCGTGTCCGGTGTTGTCGATGCGGCGCTGGGTGACCTTGCCCGTCTTCAGGTCCAGGATCGCGGTCTGCGTGTAGCCGTTGCTGCCGCCGAAGCGGTCGACGGCGTACGCGGACCAGGCCAGCAGCTTGTCGCCGGGCAGGGCGGCGGTGGCCACCGGCACGAGCGGGAAGCCGGTGATCCGGTCCCAGGAGCCGTGGACGGCCGGGCTGGCCGGACCGCTCAGGCGGATCTCACCGGCGGAGGTCCACGCCCCGCGGCCGCCGGCCTCGCTGGTCGCGGTGAGCCGGACGAAGCGGGCGGACGCCGCGCGGGTGAAGGTGGCGGTCTTGACGGTGTCGTCGTCGCGCCAGGTGCCCGTGGCCACCGGGGTGCCGAAGGTGACGCCGTCGGTGCTGGTGGCGATGGAGTACGCGCCCACGCGCCCGTTGGGCCCGGTGGAGCGGGGATGGTAGACCAGCGCGGCGACGGTCTCCGTGCGGTGCATGTCGATGGTGATGCTGTGCGGCAGCGGAGTGGGGGTCGGGTTGTACTTGCTGTGCCAGATGGTGTTGTCCTTGCCGTCCAGCACATTGGCCGCACGGCCGTTCTCGCCGCCGGTCTCCTCGTCGCTCGCGGTGGCCGTCCATCCGTTGCGGGACAGGTCGACGGTGGCCGCCGGGGTGCCGGGGTCGCCCAGCAGGTCGATCTCGGCGGCGGAGGACCAGGGTCCGCGGCCGCCCGCCTCGCTGAGCGCGGTCAGCCGGACGAACCGGGCGCCCTGGGGGGCGAATCCGAGGGTCTTGGTGCTGGCGTCGTCCGCGAGCGTGCCGGTGGCGACCGGGGTCGCCCAGCCCACCCCGTCGGTGCTGAGGCTGATGCTGTACTCACCGACGCGCCCGTTGGGCCCGTTGTTGCGGGGCCGGTAGACGAGGGCGGAGACGACCGCGGTGCGGTGCATGTCGACGGTGATGACGTGCGGCAGCGGGGTGGGGGTCGGGTTGTACTTGCTGTGCCACATGGTGGCCGCGTTCCCGTCGAGGACGTTGGACGCGCGGCCGTCCTCGCCGGCGGTCTCCTCGTCGCTCGCCGTGGCCGTCCATCCGGCCCGGTCGAGGGTCGGAGCCGTCGGCTCCATCGCGTTGGCGGGGACGATGCCGTGGTGCGGCGACTGTTTCGCCGCCTGCTGTTCGAACGGCACGGGCGCGGGACGGGGCGCCGGTGCGCGGCCGGCCGCCGCCGTGCTCGTGACCACGAACCACGGGGTCAGGCCGACCAGCAGGGAACCGAGGCCGAGGGCGATGAGCAGGTGGGAACGGCGTATCGCGCGATGAAAGGCGAGGAAGCGCCTGGACTGCAATCTGACCTCCTGGGGCGAACTGATGTGCCCCGTAGAACATAGGTGAGCACACCAGCAACTTGCCGGAAGTCAAAAAGAGTTGGCGCAAAAGCGTATGGCCGGTCGGAGCGGGTGGACACCGGACGGACCGAAAGCCCCGCCGGGCGGGTTCCCGGCGCCCGGACGCCTTCCGCGCCCCGACCCCGACGGCGAGATGCCGAGGCAGGCGGCGGACGGAAGGCCGGCGACCTTGTGCGGCCGGCCCCACTCCGCAAGAAGATGCGGCCGCCCGCGCGTTCCGGGTCCCGCCGGCGGGCGACGGGACCCACGACCTAGTTGCGTACGAGGAGCAGGACGGCCGCGAGGACCACGCCGAGGGCGAGGGCGAGGGCGCCGTGCGTGAGGCGGTGGCCGCGCAGGACGGGCAGGAGGCGGTCGACGGCGTACCGTCCGGGGCCGGTGAGGGCGAGGGCCGCGGCGCCCGCGGTCAGCAGCAGTTCGTACTCGATGCCCTCCGGGGCGAAGAAGGCTCCGGTGCCGTGGACGGCGATCGCGTTGATCAGGGTGCCGACGACGGCGGCCCCGGCGAGCGGGGCGAGCAGTCCGAGGGCGAGGCCGAGCCCGCCGAGGGTCTCGGTGAGACCGGCGAGGACCGCCATGGCGTCGCCCGCGGGGTAGCCGCTGGCGGTGAAGAACTGGCCGGTGCCGCTGATGCCGCCGCCCCCGAACCAGCCGAAGAGCTTCTGCGCGCCGTGTGCCGCCATGGTAAGGCCGAGGACGAGGCGCAGCAGGAGCAGACCGGTGTCGTGGCCCGGGGTGGAGAAGGCGGCGGTCTCGGGGCGTGCGGCCGGTGCGGCGGCCTGCGGCTTCGTCGTGGTGACGGAGGGGCTGGTCATCGGGGGGGTCCTTCCGGTCGGGCGGCCCGGTGGGGAGGCAGGGAAGAGTTGTTCAAATTCGAACCGCTGACCCCGACCCTAACCATTGATTCAAATTGGAACAACCCGTGTAGTCTGGGCCCATGGCTGAACCGAGATGGCTGGACGACCGCGAGATGCGCGCATGGAGCGGCTTCCTCGCCGCATCGGCCCTGGTGAACCGGCGTCTCGATCAACAGCTCAAGGACGAGTCCGGGCTCTCGCACCCCCAGTACGAGATCCTCGTCCGGCTCGCCGCGGCACCCGGACGTGAGCTGCGGATGACCGAGCTCGCCAATGGTCTGATCAACTCCAAGAGCGGGCTGACCTACCAGGTCACCCAGATGGAGAAGGCCGGCCTGGTCCGCCGCCGCAGCTGCCCCTCCGACGTGCGCGGCGTCTTCGCCGTCCTCACCGACGCCGGTCTCGCCAAGCTGGAGGAGGCCGCCCCCGGGCACGTGGCGACGGTCCGGGAGATCCTCGTCGACGTGCTCACCCCCGGACAGCTCGACGCGCTCGCCGACGGACTGGGCGAGGTCGGCCGCCGGCTGCGCGGACAGGGCGCCTGAACGGATCCGGCCGCCCCCGGGCATTGCCGGTCCGATATCGGGGTATAGGGCCGCCATGGACGGAAAGGTCTGGCTCGCCCTGGGCACGGTCGTCGCGGTGGGACTCGCGATCGCCGCGGCCGTGCTGCTCGTACGGGTCTTCGCGGCCCGCCGGCTGCTGGTCGACTCGGGGATCCCGCTGCACGACAAGGCGCTGTTCTGGGCCGCGGTGATCTACACCGTCTCACCGCTGGACCTGATCCCGGACCCCGTGTACCTGGACGACATCGGGATCCTGCTGCTGGCGCTGCGCTCGCTGCACGCGGCGGCCGGGGCCGTGCGCTCCCCGAAGGAGCCCGGCGCCGCCTGAGCCGGGGTTCAGCGGACGCCGTGGGGCCGGAACTGGATGCTGACACGCGGACCGACGGCGCGCGCGGACTTGGGCACGGCGTGCTCCATGGTCCGCTGGCAGGAGCCGCCCATGACCACGAGGTCGCCGTGCCCCAGGGGCAGCCGCAGCAGGGTGGCACCGCCGTCGCGGGGCCGGAAGGCGAGATCGCGCGGGTCACCGACGGACACGATGGCCACCATGGTGTCCTCGGCCCGGGAGCGGCCGGTCCGGTCGCCGTGCCAGGCGACGCTGTCCCGGCCGTCGCGGTACAGGCACAGGCCCGCGGTGGTGAAGGGCTCGCCGAGTTCGGCGGCGTAGTGGCCGCTCAGCACCTCGCGGGCCTCCGTGAGCGAGGGGTGGGGCAGGGGCTCGCCCTCCGCATAGAAGGCGAGCAGCCGGGGCACGTCCACCTCCCGCTCGTACATCTGGCGCCGCTCGGCTTGCCAGGGCACGTCGGCGGCCAGCCGCTCGAAGAGCGCGTCGGCGCCGCTCAGCCAGCCTGGCAGGTGATCGACCCAGGCCCCGGCCCCGAGATCGGTCCGCCGCATGCCGCCGAGGGGGCCGAGCCGGATCTCGTCGCCCTGGTCGAAGAGGGAACCCTGAAGGCCCTGGACTGCGCGCATGGACCCAGCCTAACCCCGACAACCGAACACATGCGCGAATAACGCGCCGCGACTCAGCCCTGCGGCGCTCCCGGGCCCGGCCCGGCTCCTTACCGCCCGATACCGCCCGACGGCCGGCACAGCAGGGTGACGGCCACGGAGACCCCTGCGACGACGGCGATCGCGGTGCCCGGGGCGACGTACTGGGCCAGAGCTCCCGCGACGGCGGCGCCGATGCCCTGCCAGGTCATCCGGCCGGCCGACTCGACTCCCTGGACCTGGCCCCGGATGGCCTCGGGGGTCTCCTCGAGGAGCTGCTCCTGGAGGGGCAGGGTGGCCGCGAACCCGACACCGGCCAGGAACACCGCGACGGCCGCGACCGGGACGGGCGGGTGCACGGCGAACAGCAGGAAGGGGGCGGCGAGCAGCAGGCGCAGGGCGAGGGCGAGGCGTCGTCGCCTGTCGGCGGTGAGCAGCCGGCCGACGGCCAGGTCCCCGAGGAGCATGCCCGCCGAGGTGGCGGCCAGGAGGGTGCCCGCCCGGCCGGGGTCGTACGAGAGGAACAGGGCCTCGCAGCCGACGACGAGGCCGTTGGGGACCCAGAGGTTCAGCAGCAGCCTCCGGCGCCCGGGGTGGGCGAACAGCTCGGCGTTCGCCGCCCAGGTCCGGCGCAGCCCGGGCCGGCGGGTGAGCCGGATCGAGTGCTCCCGGACGGTGGCGGCCACGACGGCCGACCCGAGGGCGGCCAGGGCCGCGGCGGCGACGAAGACCCCGTACGGGCCCAGGTACCGCAGCAGTGCGGCGCCGACGGCGTAGCCGATGATCACCGTGCCGCCCGAGGTGATGTTCATCAGCGAACGGGCGGACGCGTAGCCGGATCCGGGCACCACCTCGGCGAGCAGCCCCAGCCGGGTGCCGGTGCCGAGGGACTGGAAGAAGCCGAGCGTCAGCAGGAGGGCGAACCGGGCCGCGAGCGGCAGCCCCGGGACCGCCTGCGCGGCGATGCCCGCCAGGGAGAGGAACTGGAGCAGGAGGAGGGTGCGGCGGGGCCGCTTCCCGTCCGCGACGGACATCAGCGTCAGCGCGCCGAGCACCGTCGCGAACGTGGCGCCGTACATGCTCACGGCCGTCAGGAACGGGGAACCGGTCCGGTGGTTGACGAGCGTGCCGAGCGCGAAGCCGGACAAGGTGCTTGCCGCGATCATGAGGGTGAAGCTGATGTACAGGCCGCCGAACTCCTTGTTGCGGAGCAGGGCGCGGTATCCGGTGGTGGTAGCGGTGGTCGGGGGTGCGGCAGGGCCGACGGAATGGCGTGAAGGCATGAAAAAAGCCTCCGGACACATGCACGGGGCACGCACGCCGAAGGCTGACGAGGTCATTCTAGCAGTCGTACCAGCCCAGTTGACGGACACTTCGGATCCCGCGGGCGGCACCTAAAGCGTATTACCGCAGCGTAGGCGTGTGATCAGGGACTCACGGTCTTGGCCGCGGGCGCTGCGCGCGGTACGGTCACGGCGACATTTCCACATAGCGACGACGGCGAGACGGAAGCCCGGTGTGAATCCGGCATGGTCGCGCCACTGTGTGCTGCGGCGGCATCTCCACGATGGCGGCGCGGCGAGTCAGACCCGAGGACCGTCGTCCTGCACCACCGTATGGGACGCGTTGTTCCCCGAGGAGGTTCCATCATGGCCGAGGCTCTCGCTTCCGCTGCCGTATCCACCCCCGCCCTCTCGCCGTCGGCTCCGCTGCCGGTGCGCGCGGTACTGCCCTGGGCGCTCTTCGTCGGTCTCCTGATGCTCGTGGCCCTCTACTTCGTCGGCGCCGAGCAGGGCGCCACCGCCGTGTTCGCCGGCGAGGGCGTGCACGAGTGGGTGCACGACGGGCGCCACCTGCTCGGCTTCCCCTGCCACTGAGAGGCCACGCACATGTACGCCTCCACTGTCAGAGGTCTGCTGGTCCGCGGCATGCTCGCGGGCCTGATCGCCGGACTGTTCGCCTTCGCCGTCGCCTACGTGGTGGGTGAACCGCCGGTCCGGGGTTCCATAGCCGTGGAAGAGGCCAAGGCCGCCCAGGACGCCGCGAGCGCCCCGAGCGCCCATGCCGGGCACGGCGGTGACGCCGCGTCGGGCGAGGCCGCCGAGGAAGAGGAGGAGCTGGTCAGCCGACCGGTTCAGTCCACCTTCGGCCTGGCCACCGGTGTCCTGGTCTACGGGGTCGCGCTGGGCGGCATCGCCTCGCTCGCGTTCTCGTTCGCCCTCGGCCGCGTCGGCGGGTTCAGCCCGCGGGCCACGGCGGCGCTCACCGGGGCGGGCGCGTTCGCCCTGGTCTACCTGGTGCCGTTCCTCAAGTACCCGGCCACCCCGCCGGCGGTCGGCAACCCGGACACGATCGGGCAGCGCACCACGCTGTTCTTCCTGATGATCCTGCTGAGCGTGCTGCTCGGCGTCGGCGCGATCATCCTCGGACGCCGGCTGGCACCGCGCCTGGGCAACTGGAACGCGACGCTGGCCGCAGCCGGCGGCTTCATCGTGGCCACCGCCCTGGCGTTCGTGGTCCTGCCGGACAACAGCGACGCCGTCCAGCCCGGCTTCCCCGCGGCCCTGCTGTGGGAGTTCCGGGTCGCCTCGCTGGCCGTACAGCTCGTCCTGTGGGCCGTGTTCGCCGTCGTCTTCGGCGTCCTCGCCCAGCGGCTCCTGGCCGCGCGCGCCGACGGCGCGGAAGTGACGGCTCCTGCCCAGCAGGAGGCGCCCGCGCTCGGCTGACACCGGCCGCGACGCCTGTGCCCGGGCCCCGCCGACCCCCTGTGGGGTGGCGGGGCCCGGGCATGTGCACGCGGGGGCGCCCTACGATGTGCGCATGAGTGCGGGCAGGCATCCGGCAGGTGCACACGATGCGCGGATCGCGCCGGTCCCACCGGGCAGACCGGTCATGGCGGACGCGCCAGACGTGGCAGACGCGCCTGACGTGGCGGACGCGCCCGACGCGGCGGAACGGGGTGACCGGCTGGAGGCCGCCGCGTCCGTGCTCGCCCTGCTCGCCGACCGCACGCGCCTGGCGCTCATGGAGCGCCTGGGCCGGGGCGAGGCCGATGTCACCACCCTCACGGAGGCGTGCGGAGCCGCCCGCCCCTCCGTCAGCCAGCACCTCGCCAAACTGCGGCTGGCCGGGCTGGTGACCACCCGCAAGGACGGCCGCCGGGTCGTCTACGCCCTGGGTCACGGGCATTTGCGGCGGCTGGTGGACGAGGCCCTGAACGCCGCCGACCACCAGCTCGGTTCGCTCCCGCCGCACGACTGACCGGCACGCGCCGGAAGCTGTCCCGCCACGATCGCGGCGAGCGCGAGCCCGAAGCCCACGAGTTGCACCGGGCCCAGGGTCTGGCCGAGCAGCAGGGCCCCGAGCAGTGCGGCGACGAGCGGCGAGAGCAGGCCGAGCACCGCGGCGGAGGTGACGGGGAGGCTGCCGATGCCCTGGAACCACAGCACGAAGGTGGCCAGGCCGCAGACCAGGGAGAGCCAGAGGTAACCGAGGGCCCCGGTCGGGCCGATGGCGGGCGGCGGCTCTTCGGCGAGGAAGGTGACGGGAATCAGGAACAGGCCGCCGGCCGTGAGCTGCCAGCCGGCGAAGGCGGTCGCGCCCATGCCGGCGGGCCGCCCCCAGCGCTTGGTGAGCGTCACCCCGAGCGCCAGTACGGCCGCGGCGGCCAGGCCCGCCGCGATGCCCACGGGGTCGAACGCCGCGTCCGGGCCGATCACGACCAGGCCGATGCCCCCGACGCCGATCACGCCCCAGGTCAGGCGCCGGGCGGAGAGGCGCTCGTGAAGCATGGTCACGGCCAGGACGGCGACCATGAGGGGCATGGCCGCCGTCAGGGTGGCGGCCACGCCTCCGGGCAGCCGTTCGGCCGCGATGAACAGCAGCGGGAACAGCAGTCCGATGTTCAGCGTGCCGAGCACCGTGACGCGCCCCCACCAGGCTCCCCGGGGCGGTGTCCGGGTGAGCGCCAGCGCGATCAGGCCGGCGGGTAACGCCCGTATCAGGCCTGCGAACAGGGGGTGTCCCGGCGGCAGCAGCTCGGTGGTGACGACGTAGACCGTGCCCCAGGTCAGGGGGGCGAGCGCGGTCAGGAAGGTGCGGGGCAGGTTCCCACGGGCCGCCCGTGCGGCTGGACTTGTCATGTCTCGGAGTCTCATCGGGCTCGATCGATGAGTCCAACACATGTTTGTCAGCCCATCGATCGTGATCCACGATGGATCGATGGAGCTCCAGCAGATGCGCTACGTCCTCGCCGTCGCCGAGACGAACAGCTTCACCCGGGCCGCAGAACGGTGCCTGGTCGTCCAGTCCGCCCTCAGCCACCAGATCGCGCGCCTGGAACGGGAACTCGGCGCGCGGCTCTTCGAGCGCACCAGCCGCCGGGTGCGGCTGACACCGGCCGGCGCGGCGTTCCTCCCGGCCGCCCGTGAGTGCCTGGACGCCGCCGAGCGGGCGGCCGCCGAGGTCGCGGCGGCCGTCGGGGAGGTGCGCGGCCGGCTCGCCGTGGGGCTGATCCCGACCGTCGCCGCGGTCGACGTCCCGGGGGCGCTGCGCGACTTCCGCCGGAGGTACCCGCACGTGCGCGTCAGCCTGCGCGTCGGAGCGAGCGAGGACCTGGTCGAGCGGGTCCGGGAAGGGGCCCTGGACGTCGCCTTCCTGGGACTGCCGACCACAGCCCGGCCCCGGGGGGTCGCGGCTCGCGAACTCGCCCGGGACCGGCTCGTCGCCGTGGTCGCGCCGGACCATCCGCTCGCCACCGAACCGGCGGTCGACCTGCGCAGGCTCTCCCGCGAGGTGTTCGTGGACCTGCCGGCCGGGACGGCCGGGCGGGTCCAGTCGGACCTGGCCTTCTCGGCCGCCGGTCTCACCCGCGACGTCGCCTTCGAGGTCACCAGCGCCGACTACATCGCCCGCCTCGTGGGACCGGGCCTGGCCGTGGCCATGCTCCCCTCGGCCTACGCGCCCCAGCTCGCGGGAGTCGCGACCGTCGAGGTGAGCGACGCCCCGGCCCGCGTCGAGTACGCCGTCTGGAGCCGAACCTTCCGCACCCCGGCGGCGGCCGCCTTCCTCACCGCCCTCGACGACCATGTCCTCGCGCAGGCCGCCCCGGCGGGCTGGGCCGTAGAGACGGCCTAGTGCGGGGCGTCGGTGGCCGTGCGGTGAAGAACGTGCTTGTCGAGGACGATGGTGCCGGCGCTCAGGACGGCGCCGTGGAGGTCCGAGAGGTTGCCGTCGAGGTGAATGGCCCTGCCCTCCGTGCGGTAGGTCCCCGTGTTGACGCCGATCTTGAACGCGGGGCAATCGTCCAGGTTGCAGATCACGTTGTTGATCTGCTCGAAACGGCCGTCCGCGGTGAAGGTCAGCTTCTCGATGTACAGGGTGATTCCCGGGCGGTTCTCGTCGACGGACTCGGTCCACTGCCCTGTCAGCCGGGCCTGGTGTGCGGCCGGGGCGTCTTCCCCCGCCACCTGGGCGGCGGCAGAGCCACTGGTGACCGTCATGGCGGCCAGGAGCAGCAGTGCGGTGCCCATTGCTGACCGGATCGTCGTCTTCATCTGCGTGGTCATCCCTTTGCTGTCGACATTGACGGGCCCGACCGTATTCGTTCGGGTGGCGGCCTCGTTCCCCCTCGACGGGGACCGCGTCTCGTTTCGGTTGCTCCGCGGATGCGGTGGACGCTCCGCACCGGCCACGGGGGACAGAGGTACCGGGTCCCTTCCGCTGTCCGGCATGAGGCACACCGGTGGGCACCGATTGGCCGAGACAGGTGGGGGGAAACTGCGGTGTGGCCCGGACCGACCGATGACGGGGCGGCCTCGGTGCGACATGGGCGCGGTCGGGTCTCGCGACCCGGGCCGTTTCCTGAGGGTCGTCCGATCGTCGGTCGACGTGTGTCGTTGACCGGGCCGACGGCGCGCAACAGGTGCACAGGTGCGCACATGTTGACTAAGCTGGATCCGACCGAGTCCGACGTGCTGTCATCGATCCGCCGACCGGGACGGGGACCGTGCTGTCCGTACTGCGCAACGGCACCTATCGCCGCCTGTTCACCGCCCAGGTCATCGCCCTGGTCGGGACCGGCCTGGCCACCGTCGCACTGAGCCTGCTCGCCTACGAGCTCGCGGGCGAGCGCGCCTCCGCGGTCCTCGGCACCGCACTCGCGATCAAGATGACCGCCTACGTCACCATCGCCCCGGTGATCGGCGCGATCGCCGACCGGATCCCCCGTCGCGCCCTGATGACGGCCATGGACCTGACCCGCGCCGGAGCGGCGGTGGCCCTTCCGTTCGTCACCGAGATCTGGCAGGTCCACGTCCTGATCTTCCTGCTCCAGGCGGCGTCGGCGGTCTTCACCCCGACCTTCCAGGCCACCGTCCCCGAGATCCTGCCCGCCGAACGCGACTACCTCCGGGCCCTGTCGATGACCCGGATCGCCCACGACCTGGAGAGCCTCCTCAGCCCGGTGCTGGCCGCGGCGCTGCTGAGCGTGGTCGGCTTCGACCGGCTGTTCGTCGCAACGGCCGTCGGCTTCCTCGCCTCCGCCGCACTCATCGTCGCCACGGCGCTGCCCGGACCCGCCCCGGTGGAGCGGACCGGCAGCGTCCGGACCAGGGCCCTCCTCGGCATCCGCCTCTTCCGGGCCACGCCCCGGCTGCGCGCCCTGCTCGCGCTCGACCTCGCGGTCGCCGCCGCCGGGGCCGTCGTCCTCGTCGACACCGTCTCCCTGGTGCGCGGCCACCTCGACCGTCCGGCCGGCGCCGTCCCCCTCGCCCTCGGGGCGTACGGCGCCGGATCCATGGTGACCGCGCTGTGCCTGCCGCGCCTCCTGCGCCGCACCACCGACCGCACGGTGATGCTCCGTGCCGCCTTCGCCCTCCCCGTGGCCCTGGCGGCCACGGCCGCGCTCGCCGCGACCGGACCGCGCGCCTGGTCCTGGCCCGCGCTCCTGGCCGTCTGGGCCGCGATCGGCGCCGCCTGCTCCGCCGTCCTGACTCCGGGGGGCCGGGTGATCCGCCGCTCCACCGCCGACGCGGACCTGCCCGCCGCGTTCGCCGCCCGGTTCTCCCTCTCCCACGGATGCTGGCTGCTCACCTACCCGCTGGCCGGGTGGCTCGCCGCGGGGGCGGGGCTGCCGCTGACCGTCCTGGTCCTGGGCGCCGTGTCCCTGAGCGCCGCCGCGGCCGCGGCGGTGATCTGGCCGTCCCGGGACCCGTACCGGCTGGAACACGTACACCCGGACCTCCCGTCCGATCACCCGCACCTCGCCGACGCCCGCCCGGCCGGGGGCGGTTGGCGCCACGGGCACCACTACGTCATCGACCGGCACCACCACCGCTGGCCCGGAGAAACACCTGGCCGATCGGGCTGAGCGGCGTTACGATCAACGCGATGACCATTCACTCCCTTCACAGATCGGGGGTCCCGTCCACGCAAGGTGAGCGCTGATGCCCACCGAGAACGTGCACGGGGATTCCCGCCTCGCCCTCTGGCTCCGCGTACGCGAGTACGCCGTGCCGGCGTCCATGATCGAAGCCGCGACCGCCCGCCGCTCCGCCGGTGACTGGGCCGGGGCCTGCGCCGCCGCAGGCGTCGACGTCGATCTCGATCTCCGCTTCCTGGCGCGCTCGCGCGGCCATGAACTCGCGGCCCGGATCCGGGCCGACCTTCGCCACCTGGCACCCGACCTGTTGCGCTGGCACCTGCCGCGCATCGCTCCCGACGGACTGCTGCGCCCCGGGCTGGCCGTCACGCTGGCCCGGTACGACACGGCCGCCCGCGAAGACCCGCGTACCGTGCACCTCGTGGCCAGGACCGCGCCCGCGTGGGCGGACGGCGGTCAGCGGATCAGCCTCGCGCTGTGGGACGGCGCCCGCTCCGGGCACGGCCCTTCGGGAGACCCGCGCCACGGGCCCCGTCCCGACCGCCGGTTCCGCCTCGACCTGCACCGCCACCTGTGGGACGCCCGCAGGACCGGCGAGCTGCGGGTCCGGTCCGGGGCCGACCGGCCGCCCTCCGGCAGCCCTCCCCCACCGGACGCCGAGCTCCTGGCGGCGCTCCCGCAGGGGCACCGGTACGCCGTCGGCCGGTGGGCCCACGAGGCCGCGATCCTGCTCCGCGCCGAGGGCCGGACCACCGGCGCCGTCGCGGTACGGCTGGGGGCCCGGCAGCGGCTGGTGCTGGACCTGGCCGCGGACGGCCCGGGACCGCCCGCGCTGCGGATCGGGGCGGCACCCGCCGACGGCAGCGCCTCCGCGCTGCCGTTCCTGCCCGACGCTGCGGTCTGGACCCTGCCCGACCTTGACCTGATCCGTACCGGATCCATCGAGCCCGAACGGCTGCACCCGCTGGTCGCCTCGGCACTGGTACCGGACCTCGCGCCGACCGGACCGGCCGGTACCGCGGACCGCGCGGGGCAGCCGCGCCTCGTCGAGTGCCGGGGCGCCCGGCACCGTATCGGCCTGGTCGACGGGGTACTGGCCGCTCTGGACCACGACCCGGCCGAGATCCGCCGGGAGGAACTGCTGGCCGCGCTGACCGGTACTCCGCTGCCCTGCCTGCGGGCCATCGACGCGGCGCACCGTCGGCCGGACTGCCTCACCGGGGTCCGCGAACGCCTGGACCACGGCGACGTCGCCGGGGCGCTGGCCGTGGTGGAAGGGCTGCTCGGCCCCGACGCCCTGCTGCGTGCCGGGGCGCTGCGGGACGAGCTGGAAGCGGCCGCGCTACGGCGGATCACCTACGGACTGTTCCGGGCGGGCCTGGCCCTGCCCGGCCCCCGCCGGATCCGCCCGGGCGGGCCCCGCCCGCGGGGCCACCGGCTCCACCCGCGCCAGGCACACGCCCGCTGACCCGGGGTCCTTCCCCGCCCGCTCCCCCGACTCCCTCTCCTTCGGTCCCCCGGACCGCCCCCGTTCCCCACGAACCCGTACAGGTGATCACCCATGCCCTCGCACGCCCCGTTCCCGGCCGACGAAGCCCCCTCCCGACTCGATGTCGCCGAAAGACTGCTGGCCCTGCTGCGCGACACCACCACCGAACCGCGTCCCGACGACCAGTTGGAGGCTCTGACCCTGGCCGTGGCCGCCGACCTGCCGGTGCTCCTGTGGGGCGAACCCGGCATCGGCAAGACCGCGGCCCTGACACAGCTCGCCGAGACCCTCGACCTGCCCCTGACCACGGTGATCGCCAGCGTGCACGAGCCTTCCGACTTCTCCGGCCTGCCGGTCGTCGGGGACGACCCCGCCGAACAGGGTGTCCCGATGGCCCCGCCGGACTGGGCCGTACGCCTCGTACGGACCGGGCGCGGACTGCTGTTCCTGGACGAGCTGTCCACGGCGCCGCCGGCCGTCCAGGCCGCGCTGCTCCGCCTCGTACTCGAACGCCGGATCGGCTCGCTCCAACTGCCGCCCGGGGTGCGGATCGTGGCCGCCGCCAACCCGCGTGGCTCGGCGGCCGACGGCTGGGAGCTGAGCCCGCCCCTGGCCAACCGGTTCGTCCATCTCCAGTGGACCCACGACCACGACGTCGTGCTCCGCGGGCTCGGCGGGACCTGGCCCCGGGCAACACTGCCGCACCTGGACGCCGGGCGACTGCCGGCGGCCGTGGACCACGCCCGCCGTGCGGTGTGCGGGTTCCTCACCACCCGTCCCGCGCTCGTACACCGGCTGCCCAGCACCGAGACCCGCCGGGGTGGTGCCTGGCCGTCGCCCCGCAGCTGGGACATGACGATACGTCTGCTCGCCTTCGCGCACGCGGCGGGCTCCTCCCGGGAAGTGCTCTCCATGCTGGTCAGGGGCACGGTGGGGGACGGTCCGGGGCTGGAGCTGCTGGCCGCTCTGGACCGGATGGACCTCCCGGACCCCGAGGAGCTGCTCGCCGACCCGGCGGGCGCCGACCTGCCCGAGCGGGGGGACCGGCGCCAGGCCACGCTCGACGGCGTGGTGGCTGCGGTCCGGAGGCGCCCGGACAAGTCCCGCTGGGACGCGGCGTGGGCACTGCTGGTCCGGGCGCTGGAGACCGGCGCCCCCGACCTGGTGGTCGTCCCCGCGACCACTCTCGCCGCCCTGCGCCAGGAGGACTGGGACGTGCCGGAGTCGATCGAGCGGCTCGCCGGAGTGGTGGCCCTGTCCCGGCGGGCGGACCTGTCGCAGGAACGGGCGACGGCCCGGACCGGGGACCCGGTGGGAGCCGGCCGATGAGCACACCGACGACGGGAACCGGGCGGGCGGAGGCGCAGCGGGCAGGGACGCAGCGGGCGGGGGCACTGGACTTCGACAAGCTCTTCGCGGCACGCCTGCACGCCGCCCGGGTCCGGCCCTACCTGGCGACCGCCCTGTTCGCCCTGCACACCGTGGAATCGCGGCGGGTGCCGACGATGGCCGTCGACCGCCACTGGCGGTGCTACGTCTCGCCGGGCTTCGTGGACCGGACACCGGTGGAGGAGCTCGCCGGGGTCTGGGTCCATGAGGTGTCCCACCTGCTGCGCGACCACCACGGACGCGGTGACCGGGTCGCCCGGGAACGCGGACTGACCGGCCCGGGCGAACGGCTGCGGATGAACATCGCCGCGGACTGCGAGATCAACGACGACGCCTACGGCGAGGGGCTGGTACCTCCCGAAGGGGCGCTGACGCCGGAGTACCTGGGGCTGGAACCGGGCGAGCTCATGGAGGACTACCTGCGGCAGTTCGGACTCGGACCACTGACGCAGGAGCTGGTCTGGCTGGACTGCGGCAGCGGCGCCGACGGCCTGGAACGCGAGTGGGACCTGGGACCGGACGGCGCGCACGGCCTCAGCGCGCAGGAACAGGACGCGGTCCGGTTCCGGGTGGCGCAGGGGATCAACGGCCGTCCCGGAAGCGCGCCGGCCGGGTGGCGGCGATGGGCGGAGGAGGCGTTCCACCCGCCGCAGCCCTGGCGGGAGTTGCTGGGAGCGGCGGTCCGCTCGGCGGCCTCCGGCGCGGGCGCGGGCGAGGACTACAGCTACGCCCGGCCCTCGCGGCGCTCGGCCGCGCTGCCAGGCGCCGTACTCCCGAGCCTGCGGCGCAGACCGCCCCGGGTCTGCGTGGTCATCGACACCTCCGGTTCGGTCAGCGACGACGAACTGGGCAGTGCGCTGCTGGAGGTCGCCGCGATCGCCCGCGCCGTGGGCGGCCGCAGTGACATGGTCAGCGTGGTGCCGTGCGACGCTGCGGCGCGGATCGTGCACCCGCTGTGCAGCGGCGAGGGCATCCCACTGGTGGGTGGCGGGGGTACGGACCTGCGCACGGGCTTCGCCAAGGCCCTCGGTACGGCGCCCCGGCCCGATGTGATCGTGGTCCTGACGGACGGACAGACGGCCTGGCCGGCCACGCGACCGCCCTGCCGCACGGTGGTGGGCCTCTTCCAGCGGGACCGGGGGAGCCGTTGGAGCGAGCAGGACCCCGACTACGTGCCGGGCTCCCCGCCGGCCTGGGCCCGCGTGGTGACCATCGGCTCCCCCGGCACCCGCTGACCCGCACCCCGCCGGGCCGAAGATGACGGAACGCGCCCGGACAGGATACGAAGGCCTCGTGAACGAAAAGACCCAGGCAGCGACCGTCCGCGTGTTCATAGCGCTGGCCCCGCCCGACGACGCGAAGGAAGAGCTGGAACAGCGGCTGCAGCCCGCCTACACCGCGTACCCGCGCATGCGCTGGAACCGCATCGAGGACTGGCACATCACCCTGGCCTTCCTCGGCGAGCTGCCGGTCACCGCCCTCGGACTGCTGCGGCCGCCGCTCGCGGAGCTCGCCCGGGCCCGGCGGCCCCTGCGGCTCGCGCTGCGCGGCGGCGGGCACTTCGACGAGCGGGTCCTGTGGACCGGGATCGACGGAGACCTCGAAGGGCTGCACCTCCTCGCTGCCGAGGTGCGCGCCGCGGTCACCGACTGTGGCATTCCCTTCCACGGGCGGCCCCTGCGCCCCCATCTGACGCTGGCGCGCTCCCGTCGGCACGACAACACCAGTGCGGTGGACGCCGCCACCGGACTCGACGCGTTCACCGGCCGCCCGTGGCCGGCCCGGCGCCTCCACCTCGTCGGGAGCAACACCGGCCGCGGCCCCGGTCCGATCCACTACCGTGACATCGAGTCCTGGCCCTTCGAGGGCGGACCCGACGGCAGGAACGCATGATGAGCGACTGGCATTCACAGTTCCTGGACCATTCCTCAAGAATCCGCTTGCACATCGGCGATGTCAGCTTGGGGGCGGTGGACCGGCAGGTGATCGATCAGCTCGCCGATCTCGCAGGTGCGGGAATCCATCCGGCGGGTTACATGCCGTTCAGCACTCCATGGACCGCGGGTTCCCCGCAGTCTGCCCAGCGGAACATCAGGCACTGGATGACGGCCAGTATCGAAAGATCGCACATCGGGAAGTGGAGTCTGATTTTCGCTGTCCGGCGAAACGGGGTACTCGTCGGCTCGACCAACCTATCGGCATCGAACTATTCCGATGGGAGAACAGTCACGACAGGGTCATGGCTGGGCCAGGACTTCCAGGGAGTCGGCACCGGAAAGCTCATGCGGACCGCGCTCCTACAGCTGGCCTTCGGCGAACTCGGCGCCGAGTTCGCCACCAGCGAGGTTTTTGCCGATAATTTCCCCAGCCGGGCGGTGAACGAACACCTGGGTTACGTGGACGACGGTGAGCGCACCGTCACCAGGGAAGGGAAGCCGGCACGGCTCAAATCTTATCGGCTTTCCCACCGCGAGTGGTCCCGCATGGCGGATGTGCAAATTTCGGGAGGGAAGGAGATGGGTGATTTCCTGAGGCGCTAGGCAAAGAAATGAGGGCCGGAGTTTTCGTCGTCCTCCGGCTTCCATCGATTTCCGAACCAAATCTGCCTGAGGTCGCCGGAAATGGCGCGGACGCACTTCAGGGGGGTGCCCGGGGATGAAATGTCGACAAACAGGGTCCGAGAATGTGTCTCGTCCCACCCGCGCATGAGATCGGGGATTCCTGCCGTGGAATCACCCTCGAAGAACCAGTCGATCGACCTGCGGTCCTCTGGTGCGTGGTAATGAAGGGCATGGGCCAGCGGTCCTTCCGACCGCTCCTGCACGGCGGCGTCTCCTCGCACGATCGATGCGGCACCGAAGTGACTCATGGCCTCTTGGAGCGCCTTCTCGGCGGCAAGGGGCCACGTGGCTTTCGTCGCCATGCCATAGGAAAGGGCAGGTGCGGCCTCCTGGAGGATCGCAACGCCCACCGTCGGTGCGATCGCGGAGAAGGCCAGGAACTCGACCCTGCAACCGGTGGAGCGCAAGCGTTCCACGATGGCGCGGACGCCACGCGGTTGCGACGCGAATCGATCCGGAGGTCGCTGCGAGATCCACGACCTCACGAATGCGTCACGCTCGATCAGCTCGTACAGTGCCGACGTTCTGGCTTCGGACAGTGACGCACCTGCCGCCACTCCATTGGACGTGCAGGACCCGCACAGCGGGGCACAATTCATCGATGCTTCGACCGGATAGTAGACGAGCTCGACGGGCACCCACTGCTCGTCCCCCGCACCTGTCGTCCCTTTCCGCCACCGGTACGTCCCGTCGGACCGGAAGGGGGCAAATTTCGGAGCTTCACCGTCCGCGTGGCCGGAGAACCCTTGCATCCCGGGCGGATACAGCGATCGCACATCAAATACGTTCGACAAGTGCAGGCTCTTTGCACTGCCTTTCGCATCCACCGCGACCTGCTGCGCCGAATTCCTTTCGATGGCCTCTCCGAGAGCCCGGATCCGAGAGGTGCCGGACGTCCATCCGGCTCCCGTGGCCCGCGATCCGGACAGGCCGGGCAGAGCGATCTGTGTCAGCACGATGCCGAGTGTGCCCGTGGCAACAGCCGGTTCCTTCGACGCCACGAAATCGAAGACCGGCCTCTGCGACTCCTGCCAATCCGTCAGAAGTTTCAGCATGTCCGGCTCAGTGCTTGTACCGCCGTAGCCAAGCGCTATGCAGGTCATGGGGAGTTCTGTTGGCCCGAACCGGCAGATCAGCTGCAGCGCCGAGTCCCGAAATGCCCCCCATTCAAGAGATGCGAGTCCGAGCTCGACTGCTCCGAGGTGCACCATCTGGGCGATGTGGCCGGCTTCGAGAACAGCGTACCGATAGCCTCGATTGCCATACTTATAAGACTGGACCGACGGGTCTGCGGATACCACTACGAAGGCTGCGGCGCCGTGGACGGGTCCTTCGCTCTCGAGAGCATGGCGCAGGACCGCGCTGTCCAGGGGCAACCTCCGGCGCCGACCGACCGACAGGCGGGCGGACTCCGGGTCCCAGGTCAACAACTCCCAGCCCGTCTGCGCTCTGCGCAGCACCTGTATGCGGCAAGGATTCAAACCCCCTGCCGAAGGCACAGCACGAATTGCGGCGCTGTACGAAACCGTCAGCACCCTGCTCAGGTCCTCGACGGAGATATTTTCGTGCGGGCTGAAAGACCGAACGCTCCGACGGGCGTACGAGAGTTTCACCAGGGGAGTTTCCTGCGGCTGCGCTGCGGACCTGTCACGCAGCTTTCGCCGCCGCGCTTGTGCGGCGATATCAGAGCGCGGTGCGCTGTCACCAAAAGTTTGCGGGTTGGAGCCGGCCACGTGCCCCGGCCGCCAGCTCTCGGACGTCAGCGTGACGGCGTCGTGCCGCAACAGGTTCTTGAGCAAGGACAGCAGCCGCACCTCGCCGACTCCCGCCGTCGTCACGCGGAACACCTGCTCGACGGTCTTGAAACCGGTGAGTTGATGCAGGAAGGCGCACAATTCGCCGGACTCGTCGGGGAAGCTGAGATTGGCGCGTGGCGCAGCGATCTCGGTTCGCCGGTGTTCCACGATCCACCGAGTCGGCGAGGTCAGCCTCAGCCGCGCCGAGGGGGAAAACTCCGCGCGGGTCAAAGCTCTCCCCCTCCGTGGCTCGACTAGCGCGGGTCAGAACACTGACAGTCGAGTACGACGCCCAGCCCGCTTTCGTCATCAGTCGTATTGTGCGCCTCGTACGGCTCGACGTTGAGATCGAATTCTTCCACAAGGATCTCCTTTATGGTTCGACTCGCCAACAGATGAGGGGTGACTCTATCCACGCCGGAGGTTGCATCGCAATAGCAATATCGGCGTCTTCCGCTTTTGTCCTGAACCTTTTGGAACGCCCGGCACACGGTCTTCCGGCCCGCGGGGTCGCCGTCAGCCCGGCCCGAGCCCGGTGCCACGCCCGGGACCACCATCTGCCTGTCGCCGCGGGGTGGGCTGCCCTACCGTCGAAGCGAGCGGTTCGCAGTCGGCATGACATCTGACGGGTCCCTTCGACCTTCCCGGGAGATACGCGTGAGGATGCTGATCAACAGCCCGCAGACCGTGGTCGCCGACGCCCTGCGCGGGATGGCTGCCGCCCATCCCGAGCTGGACGTCGACGTGGAACGGCGGGTGGTCGTACGCCGGGACGCGCGGTCGGGCGGGCGGGTCGGGGTGGTGTCCGGGGGCGGATCCGGGCACGAGCCGCTGCACGCCGGGTTCGTGGGGTACGGGATGCTGTCGGCCGCGTGTCCCGGGGAGGTGTTCACCTCGCCGGTGCCCGACCAGATGGTGCGGGCGGCCGCGGCGGTGGACTCCGGCCAGGGGGTGCTGTTCGTCGTCAAGAACTACACCGGGGACGTGCTGAACTTCGAGATGGCGGCCGAGCTCGCCGAGGAGGACGGTCTGCGGATCGAGCGCGTCCTGGTCGACGACGACGTCGCGGTGACCGACAGTCTCTTCACCGCGGGACGCCGCGGTACCGGCGCCACCCTGTTCGTGGAGAAGGTCGCCGGGGCGGCCGCCGAGGAGGGGGCGCCGCTGGAGCGGGTCGCCGCGCTCGCCCGGCGGGTGAACGAGTCCTCGCGGAGTTTCGGGGTGGCGCTGAGCGCGTGCACCACTCCGGCGAAGGGCAGCCCGACCTTCGAGCTGCCCGACGGGGAGCTGGAGTTGGGCATCGGCATCCACGGCGAGCCCGGCCGGGAGCGGCGCCCGATGATGTCGGCGGGGGAGATCGCGGAGGTCGCGGTGGGCGCCGTACTGGAGGAACTGGCGCAGATCGGACCGGCCGACGGGCCGGTGCTGGCCCTGGTCAACGGAATGGGGGCGACACCGTTGCTGGAGCTGTACGGGTTCCACGCGGAGGTGGCGCGGGTACTTGCCGAGCGCGGGGTGCCGGTGGCCCGGGCGCTCGTCGGTAACTACGTCACGTCGCTGGACATGGCGGGGTGTTCGGTGACGTTGTGCCGGGCCGACGAAGAATTGCTGCGGCTGTGGGACGCGCCCGTCCGGACCGCGGCGCTGCGCTGGGGGCTGTGAAACGTATGGTGTCGGTGGGACTGGCCAGGCGGGTGCGAGGCGAGGAGATCCGGTGCGTGACGCAGAGTTCTTCCGGCGCTGGATGGCGGCCGCCGCGGCCGCGGTGGAGCGGGAGGCGGACCGGCTGACGGAGCTCGACTCCCCCATCGGCGACGCCGACCACGGGAGCAATCTGCTGCGGGGGTTCACGTCCGTACTCGCCGCCCTGGAGGCGGAGCCGACGGCGGCGGCGCCGGGCGCGGTGCTCCAACTGGCCGGAAGGACGCTGATCTCGACGGTCGGCGGGGCGTCGGGACCGCTGTACGGAACACTGCTGCGGCGCACGGGCAAGGCGCTCGGGGAGTCGGCCGAGGTGTCCGACGCGGAGCTGCGCGAGGCCCTGTCGGAGGGGGTCGGGGCGGTGGCGCAGCTGGGTGGGGCGGCGCCGGGGGACAAGACGATGCTGGACGCCCTGGTGCCGGGGGTGGCCGCGCTGGGCACGTCGTACCGGGCGGCCGGGGACGCGGCGGCGAACGGGGCCCGGGCGACGGTGCCGATGCGGGCGCGCAAGGGGCGGGCCAGCTACCTGGGCGAGCGGAGCATCGGCCACCAGGACCCGGGGGCGACCTCGTCGGCACTGCTGCTGTGGGCGCTGGCGGACGTGGCGGATTCGGCGGGCGCGCGGTGACGGGCGAGCACCCTGGGCCCGGCTCCGGATCCGTCCCGGCCCTGGTCGGCATCGTGCTGGTGTCGCACAGCGCGCGGGTCGCGGAGGCCGTGGCGGACCTGGCGCGCGAGCTGGCGGCCGGCGGACCCGTGGCCCCCGTGGCCGCGGCGGGCGGCACGGCCGTCGGCGGGCTCGGCACGAGCGCGGAGCGGATCGTCGCGGCCGCCCGGGAGGTGGACCGGGGCGCCGGGGTGGCTCTGCTGGCCGATCTGGGGAGCTCGGTGCTGACGGTGAAGGCCCTGCTGATGGAGGAGGAACTCCCTCCGGGGTCCTGGCTGTTGGACGGGCCGTTCGTCGAGGGTGCGGTGGCGGCGGTGGTGACCGCGTCCACCGGAGCACCCCCGGCGGAGGTCGCGGCGTCCGCCGCCGACGCGTACACGTACCGCAAGACCTGACCGGACGGCCCGACCGCGGACGCCGCCTACGACCGCGGGCGCCGCCTACGACGCGGGCGGCGACGGCGACGGCGCTACGGACGTCCGCGGAGGGTTTCGATCTCGCGGCGCTCGCGCTTGGTCGGGCGGCCCGCTCCCCGGTCGCGGATGCCGACCACGGCGGCCTCCACGGGCGTCGGCGGCGGCGGGCTGTTGTCGATCAGACATTCGGCGGCGATCGGGGCACCGACCCGCTTGGACACGGGCCGCTTGACGACGACGATCCGCTCGCGCCCAGCGTGGAAGAGCCGCACCTCGTCGCCCGCGCGCACGGGCTGCGCCGGCTTGGCGCGCTCCCCGTTGACCTTGACGTGGCCCGCCCGGCAGGCGGTCGCCGCGATCGAGCGGGTCTTGGTCAGACGTACGGACCAGATCCACGCGTCGACCCGTACCGTGCCCGTTCCCGTTACCTCATCAGCCATGCCCCCGACTCTAGCGAGCCGACCGCGGCGCAATGGAACGAGTTTTGGCAGATGCGCCAAGAGGTATGGCATCTGCCATGGAGATCAGGCCAAGAGAATTGCAAATGCGCCACACGTACCCATACGTTGTCGCCCATGCAGTCCTACACCATCGGACAGGCGGCGCGTCTGCTGGGCGTCAGCCCGGACACCGCCCGCCGCTGGGCCGACGCCGGCCGGGTCGTGACCCATCGCGACGAAGGCGGCCGACGCCTGATCGACGGACGCGACCTGGCCGCGTTCTCCGTCGAGGTGGGCCAGGGCGCCCACATCGAGGACGGGGAGCCGTACACCTCGGCGCGCAACGCCTTTCCCGGCATCGTCACGGCCGTCAAACTCGGCGACGTGGCCGCCCAGGTCGAGATCCAGGCCGGTCCCCACCGTCTGGTCTCCCTGCTCACCCGTGAGGCCGTCGAGGAGCTCGGGCTGGAGGTCGGCATGCAGGCCACCGCCCGCGTGAAGTCCACCAGCGTGCACATCGACCGCACCTGATCCCGAAGGCGCCGTCCGGCGTCCGCCCGCGGTCCCCCGCACCACCCGCTCAGCACCACCGAACGTCCCCACCCGCTCCGCCCGTCACCGGCGCGGGTCACCACCGCGCGGTTCCGGCACAAGGCCGGCCGCCGACCCGACCGAGGAGCATCTGCTCATGTCCCCGATCACGATCCGCCGTCGTACCGCCGCCGCCGCGCTGACCGCCGCCCTGCTCGTGCCGCTGGCCGCCTGCGGCGGCAAGAGCGACGACAAGGCCGCCGCCGAGACCACGCCCGAGCCGAAGGCCGTGAACCTCACGGTGCTGGCGGCCTCCTCCCTCACCGACGTCTTCAAGACCGCGGGCGAGGAGTACCAGAAGACCCACCCCGGCACGAAGATCACCTTCTCCTTCGCCGGTTCGCAGGAGCTCGCGGCCCAGGTGAAGCAGGGTGCGCCGGCCGACGCGCTGGTCACCGCCGACACCAAGACCATGGACGGGCTGAAGGCCGAGACCGGCGACGCCACCATCATCGCCAAGAACCGCCTGGTCATCGCGGCCGGCAAGGCCAACCCGTTCAAGATCGACGAGCTCAAGGACCTCGCCGACACCAAGATCAAGGTCGTGCTCGCCGCGCCCGAGGTCCCGGTCGGCCGCTACAGCAAGCAGATCCTCGACGCCCAGAAGATCGAGGTGAAGCCGGTCTCCCAGGAGCCCAACGTCCGTGCCGTGCTGAGCAAGGTCGAGCTCGGTGAGGCCGACGCCGGTCTCGTCTACAAGACCGACTCCGCCAAGTCCGGCGACAAGGTCGTCGCCGTCGAGATCCCGGACGACCAGAACGCCGTGGCCTCCTACCCGGCCGCCACGCTGAAGCAGTCCAAGAACGCCACGGACGCGGCCGCCTTCGTGGCCTGGCTGAGCTCCCCCGAGGCGCAGAAGATCCTCCAGGACGCGGGCTTCCAGAAGGCGTAACCACCGGACGACCCGCACTCCTTGAGGGGCTGCCTGAACCGGGGGGACAGGCAGCCCCTCTCGGCGTTCCCGCGGACGGGCCCCCGGACCCGCCGCGACAGCGCCGCCCACCGCCCGCCACCCGACCACCGGCCCGCACGCCCGCCCGCCCACGCTTCCCCGCGGCCGACACCCCAGCCAGGAACCCTCATGAGCAGACTCCGCAGTGAAGCAGGCCGGCGCAGCGGCATACGCGTCCGCACCCGTGCCCGCACGCGGCCCCCGCTGGCCCTGGCGCTCCCCGCGCTGCTCGCCGTCGCGTTCCTGCTGCTGCCGCTCATCGGCATCCTCGTCCGCACCCAGTGGGGCGAGCTCGGCGCCCACCTCACCAGCCCCGGCGTGGTCGAGGCCCTGAGGCTCTCGCTCCTGGTGTCCCTGTGGGCCCTGGCCCTCTCGCTGCTGCTCGGCGTACCGCTCGCCTGGCTGCTGGCACGCGTGGAGTTCAAGGGCAAGGCCCTGGTCCGCTCCCTCGTCCTGCTCCCGATGGTGCTGCCGCCCACCGTCGGCGGTGTCGCCCTGCTCCTCGGCTTCGGCCGGCGCGGACTGCTCGGGCCCTGGCTGGAGGGCACCTTCGGGATCACCCTGCCGTTCCACACCTCGGGCGCCGTCGTCGCGGCCACGTTCGTCGCCATGCCGTTCCTGGTGATCAGTCTCGAAGGCGCCCTCGGCGGCCTCAGGCAGAGCTACGAGGAGACCGCCGCCTCCCTCGGCGCCTCGCCGGTCCGGGTGTTCTTCACCGTGACCCTGCCCATGGTCGCCCCCGGCCTGATCGCCGGTGCGGCACTGACCTGGGCCCGCGCGCTGGGCGAGTTCGGGGCGACCATCACCTTCGCCGGCAACCTGCCCGGCACCACCCAGACCCTGCCGCTCCAGGTGTACCTGCTGCTGCAGGACAAGCCCGAGGCCGCCACCTCCGTCTCGCTGCTGCTCCTCGCGATCGCCATGGGCGTGCTGATCGCCCTGCGCGGACGCTGGACGGGCACCCCGGTGGCCCCCGGAGCCTCTTCGGCGCCGGTTCCCGAGGAGCCGGCCGCCTCCGAAGCCCGAACCTTCGGCGACGGCGACTGCGACGGCGACGGGGGCACCACGCTGCCCCACGACAGCGGCCGCTGGCCCCTCACCGCCACCGTCACGGGCTTCAACGAGCTCACCCTCGACGCGGAACCCGGCACCACCATCGCCGTCGTCGGCGAGAACGGCGCCGGCAAGACCACCCTGCTGCGCGCCCTGCTCGGCCTCACCCCCCGCGCCCACGCCGAACTACGCCTCGGCGACCACGACGTGACGGCCCTGCCCCCGCACCGGCGCGGCGTGGCCTGGGTACCCCAGGACGGCGCGCTGTTCCCGCACCTGACCGCGGTGGCCAACACCGCGTACGGGCTGCGCGCCCGCGGGGTACCGCGCGCGCGGGCCCGCCGCGAGGCCCAGGCCTGGCTCGACCGGCTCGGGGTCGGCCATCTCGCCGACCGCAGGCCCTCCCAGCTCTCCGGCGGCCAGGCCCAACGGGTCGCACTGGCCCGCGCACTGGCCGCCCGCCCCCGGCTCCTCCTCCTGGACGAACCACTGGCCGCCCTCGACCAGACCACCCGCGCCCGCGTACGACACACCCTGCGCACCCACCTCGCCGGCTTCGGCGGAGTCTGCCTCATCGTCACCCACGACCCCGTCGAGGCCGTATCGCTCGCC
Source organism: Streptomyces sp. NC-S4 (assembly GCF_054353315.1). NCBI lineage: Bacteria > Bacillati > Actinomycetota > Actinomycetes > Kitasatosporales > Streptomycetaceae > Streptomyces > Streptomyces sp. NC-S4. The sequence goes on from NZ_CM135937.1 coordinate 1,217,778, forward strand.
GACCGCGTCCTCGTACTCGCCCACGGACGCGCACTCCAGGACGCACCCCCCGCCGAAGTCACCCGCAATCCCCGCTCCCCCTGGGTCGCCCGCATGCTCGGCCGCAACGCCTGGCCGGGCACCGCGTCGGCCGACGGGCTCGCTCTCGCGGGGGGCGGTCGGCTGGTGGTCGCCGAGACGCTGCCCGAGGGGGCGGAGGCGCTGGCGATCATCGCTCCGGAGGCGGTCTCGGTGCACCGGGACCGCCCGGGCGGCAGCCCCCGCAACGTCTGGCCGGGCACCGTACGGGAGATCACCGCGGTCGGCAGCCGGCTGCGCGTGCTGATCGCCTCGGCGCAGGCGCCCGACCTGGTCGCCGAGATCACCCCGGACGCGGCGGCCGAACTGGGCATCGCGGACGGCGCCGCGGTGTGGACGAGCGTGAAGGCCACCGAGGTCACGCTGGTACGCCTCTGAGGCCTTCGAGGCCTCCGACAGCGCGGGCCGGGAGCGGACTCCGGGCACCCGGCCCGCGGCCCACGGTGCTCAGCCGCCGTCCTCCGGAGCGGCCAGGGCGAACTCGCACCACACGCACTTCCCACCGCCCCGGGGCTCCACGCCCCACTCGTCGGCGAGCCGGTCCACCAGCATCAGCCCGCGCCCCGAGACCGCCCAGTCGCCCGCCTCGCGCCGCCTCGGCAGGGCGCTGCTGCTGTCCTCGACCTCGATCCGGATCCGGCCCTGCGCCGTGAGCCGCATGCTGACGTGGCCGCCGCCGTCCGTGTGGACCAGGGCATTGGTCATCAGCTCGTCCGCCGCCAGTTCGATCTCGTCGGCCCGGTGCCGCGCTCCCCAAGCGGACACGGCAGCCCGGATCAGGTGCCGGGCCAGCGCCGGGGCCTTCGTGTCACCCGGGGTGAGCCGCTGCTGCAGCGGACCCCCGCCGCGTGCGGTGGGGGTGCCGCGGCGGCGCAGTACGAGCATGGCCATGTCGTCCCCGCCGCCCGCGTCGCCGACCAGGTCGCACAGCACGTCGGCGAGCTCCTCCACGTCGACCGGGCCGCTGTGGACCGCCGCCATGAGCTCCCGCATGCCGGTGTCCCGCTCGGCGCCGGGCCGCTCGATCAGGCCGTCGGTGCACAGCAGCAGGGTGTCCCCGGGGTGCAGTTCGAGACTGGTGACGGGGTAGCCGGAGCCGGTTCCGGACCGCTCTCGGGGCGGCAGGCCGAGCGGCAGCCCGCCGGCCACCTGGACCCGGTGGACGCTGCCGTCGCCGCGCCGCACTACGGGGTCGAGGTGCCCGGCGCGGACCAGCCGGGCCATCCCGGTGGTGAGGTCCACCTCGGCGTAGGTGCAGGTGGCGAACCGTTCCGTCTCCAGCTCGCGCAGGAAGGCCGAGGCCCGGGCCATCGCCGCGCCCGGCGTGTGGCCCTCGACGATGTAGGCGCGCATCACGATGCGCAGCTGTCCCATGACGGCGGCAGCGTCCGTGTCGTGCCCCTCGACGTCGCCGATCATCACCCCGACCCGGCCCTCGCCGAGCGGGACCACGTCGTACCAGTCGCCGCCGATGTCCCGGCCCATTCGCGCGGACCGGTACCGTACGGCGATCCGCGCGCCCGGCACGTCCGGGATCCGGCGGGGCAGCATGGCCCGCTGGAGCCCTTCGGCCAGGTCGTGCTCCTGTTCGAAGAGGATGGCCCGCTGGAGGCTCTGCGCGACCCCGCTGCCGAGCGCCATCAGCAGGTTCCTTTCCTCCGCGGTGAACTCGCCCTCCCGCGTGTAGAGCAGCCCGAGCGCTCCGATGGGCCGGCCCTGGGCGATCAGCGGGAGGTAGACGCCGCTGCGGACGGACAGCGGCTCGATGTACTGCCACAGGTCCGGGTAGCGGTGCTGGAACTCCTCCCGGGAGACGAGGATGACCGACTGCATGGTGCGTACGGCCTCGCTCATCGGGAGTCGCGCGTCGATCCGCGTGTACTCGATCTCGGGCACGTACGAGCCGAGCTGCCCCTCCGCGACCAGGTGGATGCGGCCGCCGTCGACGACGCCCAGCATCACGCTGACGGCGCCGAGGTGGCCGAGAGCCTGCGGGTCCTTGAGGATGTCGGTCACGTCGTTGACGGTGCGGGCGTGGGCGAGGATGGCGGTGGTCCGCTCCACGACGCCGGTCATCCGGCGCCGCCCCTCGATCTCCTCGCCGCCGGCACCGGGCTCGCCCGGGTCGTGGGCGGCGTCGCGGAGGATCCCGATGACGCGGTACGGGCGACCGGACGGCTCCCGCAGGATGTGCCCCTGGATGTGGGTCCAGGTCGGCGCGCCGTCGCGCCGGCGGCTGCGGACGTAGGCGCCGTAGTGGCTGCGGCCGTCCTTGATCGCCTGCGCGACCCGGGTGTCGAGCCGGGCCTCCTCACCGGGGGCGAAACGGCTCCGGAGCCCGCCGGGGGTCCCGTCGTACTCGTCCGGGCGCAGGTCCATCACCTCGAGGGCGGTGGGATCGAGATGCATCCGACCGCTGTCGAGGTCCCAGTCGAAGGTGCCCATGCGATTGAGCGCCAGGCTCGTGTCCGGCCTCGCTGGCCAGCCGACGTCGGAGTTCTCTGCCCTACGGGCCATGCAGCCAGGGTCTCACTCCCGCCCGCCGGTGTCCCTGCGGGAGGCCCGGACACCCTCCGTGCCCGGGCCGACACGCCGGCCGGAGCACCCGTCGGTGGTCCGGCCGGTGGCACAACGGCGGGCGGTACCCGGGGAAGCGGCGGCCGGGAGGTTCAGTGCCGCCCGCCGTCCGGCGGGGTCGCGTCATGGACCAACAGTGCGATCTGGACCCGGTTGTTGAGGTCGAGCCGGGTCAGGATCCGGGAGACGTGGGTCTTCACCGTGGGCAGCGCCAGGTGGAGCTCCCGGCCGATCTCGGCGTTGGACAGGCCCCGCCCGACCGCCAGGGCCACCTCCCGCTCGCGCCCGGCCAGCAGCTCCAGCCGGGCGCGGGCGGCGGTCGCCCGGGTGTCCTGGCCGAAGTCGCCCGCCACCTGGTCGATGAGCCGGCGGGTGACGGCCGGGGAGAGCACCGGGTCCCCCGCGGTCACCGTCCGGATGGCCGTCACGATCTCCTGCGGCGGGGTGTCCTTGAGGAGGAACCCGGCCGCTCCGGCCCGCAGTGCCCGCAGGACGTGCGCGTCGGTGTGGAAGGTGGTCAGGACCAGCACCTCCGGGGCTCCCGGCCGCGCCCGGAGCCGCTCGGTGGCGGTCAGCCCGTCGACACCGGGCATCCGGATGTCCATCAGCACCAGGTGGGGCTCGTGAGCGGCGACCAGTGCGGGCACCTCCGCCCCGTCCGCGGCTTCCGCGACGAGCTCGATGTCCGGGGCGCCGCCCAGCATCAGGCGCAGCCCGGCCCGTACGATCGCGTCGTCGTCGACCAGCAGTACGCGGATCACCGGTGCCTCGTCCTCCATGTCCCCCGGCCTTGCGGCCTCGTGCTCTCGTGCTCTCGCTGCCTGATCTTCGGTCAGCCCTGCCAGGGTAGCCAGGCACGCACCCGGAACCCGCCGCCGGCCGGGAGGGCCGTCAGTTCCCCGCCGGCCAGCCGGGCGCGTTCGGCCAGCCCGATCAGCCCCTGCCCGCCGCCCCGGGCCGGTCCGGGGACCGTGACCGGGGCCGGATCCGGTGCGGGCGGCGGGGCGTTGCGGATCTCCACCGTCAGCCCGTCGCCCGGGCCGCCGGTGATGCGCACGTCGGCGGCCGCGCCGGGCGCGTGCTTGCGTACGTTGGTCAGCGCCTCCTGCACGATGCGGTACGCGGTACGTCCCACCAGGGGCGGCGGCGCGGCCCCTTCGGGTGGTCCGGCCAGCTCGATCCGTCCGCCCGCGGCCCTCGCCTCCGCCACCAGCCGGGGAAGGTCGGCCAGTTCGGGCTGCGGGCGTTCGCCGCCCTCCGCGGCCCCCGTGCCCGTACCGGGCCCCTCCCGGAGTACGCCGATCACCTCGCGCAGGTCGTGCAGTGCCAGGTGGGCACTCTCGCGCATCACCCCCGCGGCCCGCTCGATCTCCGCCCGCGGGGCGCCGGGATTGAACTCCAGGGCGCCCGCGTGCACGCTGAGCAGCGACAGCCGGTGGCCGAGCACGTCGTGCATCTCACGGGCGATCTCCTCCCTGGCCTCCATCCGGGCCCGCTCGGCCCTCGACTCCGCGTCCGCCTCGGCCAGCTCGGCGCGCTCGCGCAGCGAGGCGATGAGCTGCTGCCGGGACCGCCGGAACAGCCCCCAGCCGATGGCCCCGGCGATCAGGGCGAAGTACGTCACGGCCGAGCCGGCCCGCTCCTCGGGCATGTCCGGCAGCTGCCACAGGAAGAGGGGGAGCGGTCCGAAGGCCAGGGCCGCCACCCATGCGGTGGCCCTCCACGGCCGGGTCGCGGCCACCGTGTACACCGCCACGATCGTCGGCCCGGTCAGGTAGTGCGCCATGCTGCCGGCCAGGAGCAGCACCACGGCCAGCCGGACCGGCGCGCGCCGCCGCAGCAGGACCGCCGCGCACGCGAGCCCGCCGGCCGCCTGGTCGGCGGCGCGCCAGCCCGGGCCGAGGCTCTCCGCGACCGGAATGGACTGGGAGCTGACGGCGGCGAAGCAGGCGGCGAAGAGGAACAGGGCCAGGTCGGCGGCCCAGTCCCGGCGAGTGCGGTGGATGCGGCGCATGTCCCGGAAATCTACGCGGGCGGGCGCGTGAGCGGGCCTCCGCGGCCCGCACCGGATACTTAAGTACGAGCGCGGAAGCCCTAAGGCCGATGTCCGGCAGGGCGCCCGGCTCCTAGTTTCGGAGCATGACCTCCACCTCACCGAAGTCCCCGAAGTCCCCGCTGGCCAGTGTCACCGGTGTGCTGTGCTTCGTCCTCGCCGTCGGCGGCGCGAGCGGTCTGCTGCACGAATGGCTCGGCTGGATCCACTTCATGGGGTTCCTCCGTCACCTCGCCCCCGACGGCTACGAGATCTACAGCTACATCGTCATGATCGCCCTCGGCCTCGCGGTGGGCGTCGCGGGCGACACCCTCACCCGCCGCGACCGGGGCTGATCCCCGGTCCGCCGCGGCGGCGCGCCCCGACAGCGCCTCCTCCCGAGTTCGGGAGGAGGCGCTGTCGGGCGTCGTGGACGGACGTCAGCTTTCCCGGGCCGGGCCCTCGGGCTCGGACTGCGGGGCCGTCCGGGCCGGTTCCTGCTGCGGGGCGGAAGGCTGCGCGGCGGACGGCGGCGGGGGCGCGGACTGCTTCTGCGCGGAGGGCTGGGGCGCAGAGGGCGGCGGCGGGGCGGACGGGCGCTCGGGGGCGGCCGAGGTCGGCGGGCGCGGTGCGGGAGACCCCGGAGTCGCCGGGGCAGGGGGCGACGCGGGGGTCGCGGGTGCGGACTTCGGCGTCGGTGACTGCGCGGGCGGCTCGGAAGCCGGCTTCGACGGCGTCTGCGAGGCGGGCTCCGAGGCAGGCTTCGAAGGCGGCTTCGACTCGTCGGACGGCTTCGAGGGCGATGCCGAAGGCGACCCGTCCGGGGTCTTCTTCGGCGACTCGGACGCAGACTTCGACGGGGACCCGGACGGGGGCTTCGAGGGCGACTTCGACGGGGACTCCGAAGGGGACTTCGAGGGCGACTCGGACGGGGACTTCGAAGGAGACTTCGAAGGAGACTTCGACGGCGACTCGGACGGGGACTTCGACGGTGACTCGGACGGGGACTTCGACGCGGACTTCGTCGGTGTCGGCGACGTCACGGACGTGCTCGGGGTCGGGGACGTTCCGGACGGGGTCGGCCGCGGCGAGGTCCCGGACGGGTTCGGGGTCGTCGGCGGGGGCGTGAGCGGCGGTGTAGGGACGGGCGGTGGCGGGATCGGCCTGTCGGGCTTGGGCTTGCCCTGGTGGTCACCGCCCTTGGGGCGCTCGTACCACTGGTTGTCCCGGTGGTCGTAGATCACGATCTTGTTGACGACGGTCGGGGCCGGTGCGATGGCCACCACCTTCGCCGGCTGGTACGAGGGCCACGTCTGCCCGAAGCGCTTCGGCGCGGCCTTGAGCGGCACCGGCGGGCCGAGCGGGTTGCCGCACGCGCAGCGCACGCGCGGCACTCCCCGGTCGTCCACCAGCACGGCCGTCCCGGCCTGGAGCACCGCCTGGTAGGGGACGAGCTTGCCGTCCCGGTAGCTGTGGTTCGTCACCCGGGTGTCGAACCGCAGCTGCACCGAGGTGAGGGAGCGGAGGTAACCGGGAACCGCGGCCGGCTGGATGCCCTGGGCCTGGGCGAAGGCCGCGTTCTTGGCGGGATCCGCGCCCAGCGACCCGATCAGCTTCTCGACGTCACAGCTGGCGACGTTCCTGGTGCCGCCGTACACGCCGGGCGCGGAGCCGCTGACGCTCCTGGTACCCACCGGGCCTGTCGGGCTGGCACTCGGACTGACCGTGCCCTGGGAAGAGGGTGGCGGGCTCTCCGGCGGGGGCGGTGCGTCCTTCACCACCGTGGACTCCGTGAAGGGGTCGGGTCCGGAGGCGGCGACGGGCTGGAGGAACACCTCGCCGCCGGCGTTGTCGGTCTTCCCGCCGGGCCGGGTGAGGACCACCGCCAGGGCCACGACCGCCGCCACCGCGACCAGCGCGGTGACGAGGCGTGGCACGGAGCGCCACCAGGGCCCACCGGCCGGCCCCTGACCCGGGCCTCCGGTCCCGCCCGGCCCACCCGGCCCACCGGGCGGCGCCGGCGGCGGCGGTGGCGGCGGAGTGCCCTGCTGCCCGCCCGAGAGCGGACCGGAGGGCGGCCCGGTGGGGCGTCCTGAAGACGGCGGTCGGCCGGAGGGTTGTGTGGTCACGGGCTCTTCTTCCCAGGAGGAGTGAGTTCCCCGGGGACCATTGTGTGCGCCGTCCGGGTGGTGCCCGCAAGCCGGGGATGTCACGGTGGCAGGGTGAGTCGGACGCCGGAATCGTCATCGTCGGGGGGCTCCGCGAGGGCATGGCGGGACGCCCTCGTCGCGGTCGTCGCGGGATTCGTGGTGATGACCGCGGTCGCCGTCGCCGGGCTGCTGTGCGCGGGCGCGGGCGACCTCCCGGGCGGCGCGTTCCCGCATGTGGCCGCCGCGGTCGTGGTGATGGCGGCGGGCGGCTCGCTGGAGGTTTCGGGCGGTGCCGGTTCGCTGGCGGGGGCTGAGGTGAGCCTGTCGGTGGTCCCCCTCTCGGTGAGCCTGGCGGGCGCCCTCGTGACCGGCTACCTCTTCCTGCGCCCCCTGCACAACCGGGCCGTTGCCCGGCCCCGCGAACTCATCGCCCGTGCGGTCCCGTTGGTCGTGCTGTGGCTGCTCGCCCTGACCGGCGCCGCCTTCCTCGCCCGCGAGACCTTCGGCATCTCCACCGGCGACTCCCCCATCGGGACCATCACCGAACTCCTGGACTCCGCACCCACGGTGGGCTTCCGGGCCGACCTGCCGGCCACGCTCCTGTACGGACTGCTCTGGATCCTGGGTCTGTTGGTGATCGCCCTGCTGGTCTCGCGGCGCGCGCCGCTCCCGGCCCGGCTGGTCCGCTTCCACACGGCGCTGCGCCCGGCCGCCTTCGCCACGATGCTGCTGCTCCTCGCCTACGTCGTCCTCGGCATCGGGGTCGGCGTGGTCGTGGCCGCCACCCAGGGCCATGCCGACCGGACCTTCGCCGTGATCCTGCTCGGGCTGCCGAACCTCGTCTGGCTCGCGCTCACCCTGGGCTTCGGCGGCGCCTGGGAGGGCAACGTCGAGGGGCCCTTCGGGCTGCCGATGCCGCAGTTGCTGGACCAGGTCCTGCGCGGCTCCGACCCGTCCCGGATCGACGTGGCCGCGCTCGCGGAACAGGACTCCCGGGCCTGGTGGCTGGTGGCGGTGGCCGCCGTCCTGCTGCTCGGCACGGGCGTACTGGCGGCCGTACGCTCCCCCGCCCACGTCCGCCCCTGGCAGCACGCCCTGCACCTGGGCGTGGCCCTGGCCCTGGCAACCCTCGCGGTCTGTCTGCTGGGCCGGATCCAGGCGCAGTTCGGCCTCTCCCTGCTGGGCATCGGCGAGGTGGACGGCCTCGGCGGCCAGGTCCGGCTGCAGCCCGTGCTGTGGCGCAACGTCGGTCTCGGGCTCCTGTGGGGCGCCGTGGCGGGATTCCTCGGCGCCCTGCTGGCCCGTCCGCTGCACCGGCGCGGCCGTGTCGACGAACCGGCCGCCGCGACCCGCGCGACACCCGGGTAGACGGCCCAGCCCCGTGGGTGCGGCTCAGGCCGTCCCCCGGGATCCGGGCACCGGACGGCCGAACACCGGCAGCGCCCAGGCCGGCACCGGCGGCGGGGCGGGCAGATCGGGACGCGCGGTCTGCCCCGCATCGCCCGCCGGCCCCGTCGTCCCCGCCTGCGGCGGCCCGCCGGCCTCCCCCGCCCGCCGCAGGGTCCCGGTGAACTCCAGACAGCTGCTCCACCGGTCGTCCGGCGACTTGGCCAGCGCCTTCGCGAGGACGGCGTCCACCTCCTGCGGCAGTCCGGGCCGCCGCGAGCTCAGCGGGGGCGGGGCGTCGTACTGGTGGGCCCACAGCAGGGCGATGTCGTCGTCGCGCTGGAAGGGCGGCTCCCCGGCGAGGGCCTCGTAGACGACGCACCCCAGGCTGTAGACGTCGCAGCGGCCGTCCACCGGCTTGCCGGAGATCTGTTCCGGCGCCACGTAGGTCAGGGTGCCGACGAACTGCCCGTCGGTCGTGAACCCGGTCAGCGACAGCGACTTCTTCGTCAGACCGAAGTCCGTGAGGTAGGCGTGTTCCGGGTGGTCCCGGTCCGTGCCCGGGGCGATCAGGATGTTCCCCGGTTTCACGTCCCGGTGGACCAGGTCGTGGGCGTGGGCGGCGTCCAGCGCGGAGGCCACCTGGCCGGCGATGCGCGCGGCCGTCTCCACCGGCAGCGGGCCCGTCCGGTCCAGCATCACCCGCAGGTCCGGTCCCTCGACGAGGCGCATGGCGATGTAGAGGAGTCCGTCCGCCTCCCCCGCCTCGAACACGGGCACGATGTGCGGGTGCTCGATGGTCGCCGCCACCTTCGACTCGTGGGCGAACCGCTGCCTGAAGGTGTCGTTCCGGGCCAGCTCGGGGGCCAGCAGCTTCAGTGCCACCCGCCGGTCGAGCCGCAGGTCCCGTGCCTCGTAGACGACGGCCATGCCGCCGCGCCCGATCTCGCTCTCCACCAGGTACCCGGCGATCTGCTTCCCGCGCAGGTCGGTCGGGGACCCGCCGGCGGGCTGCGCCCGTTCCTCGTCCACCGTCAGCCGCCCCCGGGATCGCGGGTGTCCACGATCCGCGTCGGGTCATGGGCCGCCGCCCGGTCGGACCGGTCCTTGGGCCCTTCGCGCGGGATGCCGACCGCGTCGGTGGGGGGCGGTTCCCTCCGTACGGCGGCCCCGCCGCCCGGACTCGTCTCGGCCGGCGGCGACGGCGGCGCGGATTCGGGCGCGGGCGCGGGTTCGGGTTCGGGCGCGGACGGGCCGCCCGGACCGGCGACGACCGCGTAGGTCGACATGCGGTCCCCGTCGTCGTAGAGCCACCGGCCCGACCTCTCGTCGTAGAGCCAGACCGACTCCCCGTCGATGACCACCCCGGCCCGCAGTCCGCGCACCGAGCGGCGGAAGGCGTCGGCGTCGATCCGGCCGGAGGCGAGCTCGTCCACGGCCCGGCGGTAGCGTTCCAGGGCCTCGGAGCCGCGGGTGAGGAGCGGCCGCGGATCCTCGGAGCGGACGGGGGGCCGTCCCGCGGCCGTCGGCGGCGGGTGCGGTACGGCGACCAGCAGGCGCCCGTCGACCCAGGCGGACCAGCCGTTGGCGCACAGCACCTCCCCCCACTCCCCGCGCCGGGACAGCAGTTGCACGGGCAGGAACGGGTCCAGGGGCACGGTCGGCCGGGAGACGTCGGGGCCCTCCCAGGCGGGCAGTCCCTCCTGCGGCACCACATGCGTGGGCCGGAAGTCCGCCACCTCGCCTCCGGGGCCCAGCGGGCTGCTCATGGGGCCTACTTCCGCATGACGGTCGGCTCGTGGCGGCGCAGCAGCCGGGCCACCAGGACGCCGAACAGCACGGACAGGACGACGAGCATGCCCATTTCGAGGAGCCAGAGGTGGGCCTTGTGATCGAACAGCGGGTCCTGGGTGATCTTGCCGGGCACGATCGCGCCGAGGTCGATGGTGCCCGCCATCGCTCCCATGGCCCACCGGGCCGGCACGAACCAGGCCAGCTGTTCGATGACGGGGACGCCGGTGAGTTTCAGCAGGGAGCCGCAGAAGACGACCTGGATGATCGTGAGGAGGACCAGCAGCGGCATGGTGACCTCCTCCTTGGTCACCAGGGCGGAGATCAGCAGACCGAGCAGCATCGCGGTGACGGAGAGCAGGGCGACCGCGAGGGTGATCTCCAGGAGCGGTGGCATGAAGAGACCGCGGCCGCCGGGTGCGTTGATGGTGACGCCCGCGAGGCCCACGAGGGTGAGGACCACTGCCTGGGCGACGGTGACCGCGCCGAGGACCACCACCTTGGACATCAGGTACGCCGACCGGGACAGGCCCACCGAGCGCTCGCGCTGGTAGATCACGCGTTCCTTGACGAGTTCGCGCACCGCGTTGGCGGCGCCGATCAGGACTCCGCCCACGCACAGGATGAACAGCGCGTTCAGCGCCGTCTCCGCCGTGAGGGAGTTGCCGGCCAGTGCGCGGGCCATGGCCCCCATGACGAAGGGCAGGCCGACCATGATGACCAGGAAGGTCCGGTCGGACCTGAGCACGGCGGCGTAGCGGCGGATCAGGGTGGACAGCTGGGAGCCCCAGCTCTGGGCCTTGGGCGGCGGCTGCGGCGGAGCGCCGGCGGACCGTTCGGCCTGCGCCGCGAGCGGGAGCCGGCCGGCCGTGACGTCGACGTGCCGCCGGTACAGCGGCGAGGCCCGGTACTCCCCGGCCCAGTCGCGGTCGCGCTGGTTCTCGAAGGCTTCGAAGGCCTCGGGCCACTGTTCGAAGCCGAAGAATTCGAGGGCCTCCCCGGGGGCGCCGTAGTACGCGATGCGCCCGCCGGGGGCGAGGACGAGGAGCCGGTCGCAGCCCTCGAGGTTGAGCACGCTGTGGGTGACGACGATGACCGTGCGGCCGTCGTCCGCGAGGTCGCGCAGCATGTTCATCACCGAGCGGTCCATGCCGGGGTCGAGTCCGGAGGTGGGCTCGTCCAGGAAGAGCAGGGAGGGCTTGGTGAGCAGTTCCAGGGCGACGGAGACGCGTTTGCGCTGGCCGCCGGAGAGGCTGTGGATGGGCTGCTCGGCACGCTGTTCGAGGCCGAGTTCCCCGATCACCTCGTCGACGCGGGCCTGGCGTTCGGCCTTGGCGGTGTCCTGCGGGAAGCGCAGTTCGGCGGCGTAGGTGAGGGCGCGCCGGACGGTGAGCTGGGAGTGCAGGATGTCGTCCTGCGGGACGAGGCCGATGCGGCTGCGCAGTTCGGCGTAGTCGCGGTAGAGGTCGCGCCCGTCGTACAGGACGGTGCCCTGGTCGGCGGGGCGCAGGCCGGTCAGCGCGCCGAGCAGGGTGGACTTGCCCGCTCCGCTGGGGCCCACGACGGCGAGCAGGCATTTGGCGCCGACGGGGAAGGAGACCTGGTCGAGGAGGGTCTTGCGGCCCTGGTCGACGGCGACGGTGAGGCCCTGGACGTCGAGGGAGACCTCGCCGGTGTCCACGAACTCCTGGAGCTGGTCGCCGACGAGGCAGAAGACCGAGTGGCCGATGCCGACGATGTCGCCCTCGGTGACACGGGTGGCCCGGGTCACGGCGGCGCCGTTGAGATAGGTGCCGTTGTGGCTGCCGAGGTCGACGATCTCGTAGCTGCCGTCGGCGAGGGCGTGCAGTTCGGCGTGCCGGCGGGACACGGTGAGGTCGTCGACGACGAGGTCGCTGTCGGGGGCGCGGCCGATGCGGACGGCGGTGCGGACGGGTAGCGGGCGTACGGTCGTCGGCTGCCGGAAGGTGCCGGTCATGGCCGGGTTCGTGACGTGGGAGGGGCGGCCGGCGCCGGGCGCGGGGGGTGGTGCGGGCGGGGGAGGCGGCGGCGCGGGACCGACGACGGCGGCGCGCGGCCCGTCCTCGACGCTGCCGAAGCGCAGTTCCGTGCCGACGCCGACGCTCCACTCTTGGACGCGGTGGCCGTCGGCGAAGGTGCCGTTGGTGCTGCCCTCGTCCTCCAGCGTCCAGTGGTCGCCGTCGGGGCGCAGGATCGCGTGGTGCCAGGAGACGCGGGCGTCGTCGAGGCAGATCTCGCAAAGGGGGTCCCGACCGACGTGGTAGATCCGGCCGGGATCCATCTCGGTGGCGCCCCAGTCGGTCACCAGGACGAGCTGGGGCGCGGTCGGCACACTTGGGCGCTGGACCATGACCAGATTTTCCCACGATCGGGAAGGTCCGGCACCGGTCGGGCATCGTCGCAGGTCAGAGGCCTCTTATGGGTAATGACAACGGTCCCCGTTGCAGCCTTTGCCGATCCCGCCGGGGTGCGCTTCACTTCACGCGACGGACCCCGACACACGGGTGCCGCGACGAGACGGGGGACGCCATGAGTGGGCACGACCACGCGCACGACGGCCACGGGCACGGCCACGGACCCGGAGGGCACAGCCACGGCGTGGCGGCCGATGCCGACCGGCGGTGGCTGGCCATCGCGCTCGCCCTGATCGGCGGGTTCATGGCCGTCGAGGTGGTCATCGGCGTCATGGCCAACTCGCTGGCCCTGATCTCCGACGCGGCCCACATGCTGACCGACGCGGTCTCGATCGTGCTGGCGCTGATCGCCATGCGGCTGGCCGCGCGCCCCGCCCGCGGCGGCTTCACGTACGGCCTCAAGCGGGCCGAGATACTCTCCGCCCAGGCGAACGGGCTGACGCTGATCCTGCTGGCGGTCTGGCTGGCGTACGAGGCGGTGCGGCGGCTGATGGACCCGCCGCCGGTGGAGGGCGGGCTGGTCGTCGTGACCGCGCTCGCGGGCATCGTCGTCAACGTGGCCGCGGCCTGGTGCATCTCCCGGGCGAACCGTTCCACGCTCGTCGTCGAGGGCGCCTACCAGCACATCCTGAACGACCTCTTCGCCTTCATCGGCACCGCTGTCGCCGGTCTGATCGTGCTGACCACCGGCTTCCGGCAGGCGGACGCGATCGCCACGCTGGTCGTGGTGGTGCTGATGGTCAAGGCGGGTTACGGGCTGGTCCGCGAGTCCGGCCGGATCCTCCTGGAGGCCGCCCCGGCCCATGTGGACCCGGACGCGGTCGGTGACCGCCTCGTCGGGCACCCGCCGGTCACCGAGGTCCACGACCTGCACATCTGGACGATCACCTCGGGCCAGGCGGCCCTGTCCGCGCACGTGCTGGTGGAGCCGGCGGGCGACTGCCACGCCGTGCGCCGGGAGCTGGAGCGGCTGCTCGAGAAGGAGTACGGGATCACGCACACCACCCTCCAGGTGGACCACGCGCAGGACTCCCTGCTCACGGTCGGCCGTGCGGGCGGGGGCACCTCCGACGCGCACTGCGCGGACGCGCACGGCCCGGTGCACCGGCAGGGCCCGCACGACCACTGACGGCAGAACGCGTGTCCGGGTCACTGACCGGGGTCCGTACGGGGCATGGATGCACCCATGACACACAAACGCAGTGCCGGACTGCTCCTCTTCCGGCGGACCGGTCCGGAGCCGGAGCCCGGTGTCGAGGTACTCCTCGGACACATGGGCGGGCCGCTCTGGGCCGGCCGCAAGAGCGGTGACTGGGCCATCCCCAAGGGTGAGTACGGCCCGGACGAGACTCCCCGGGACGCGGCCCGCCGCGAGTTCACCGAGGAGATCGGGCTGCCCCCGCCCGAGGGCGACTACCTGCCGCTGGGCGAAGTCCTCCTGTCCAGCGGCAAGCTCGTGACCATCTGGGCGGTGGAGGCGGACCTCGACCCCGCGCTGATGGTGCCCGGGACCTTCACGATGGAGTGGCCTCCGCACTCCGGGAACGTCCAGGCGTTCCCGGAGCTGGACCAGGTGGCCTGGTTTGCTCCGCCCCTGGCGAAAAACATGCTGATTCCTTCCCAACTCCCGTTCTTGGAACGACTGTTGGAGCTCCTGAAGGTTTGACCCACACTTGCACTTGCCAACACCCTTACCTGCATGGACATTGCACACATGACCAACGTCGTGCTGGTGGGGACCTTGGACACCAAGGGTGTGGAGTACGGCTGGCTGCGCGAGAGGCTGCTGCGCGCCGGCGTCGAAGTGGTACTGGTCGACACGGGAATCATGGGCGAACCCCGGGTGCCCGCCGACGTACCGCGCGAGGCGGTGGCCCGGTCGGCCGGGACGGAACTGTCGGAACTGCGCACGGCCGCCGACCGGGGCGCGGCCGTGACCACCATGGCGAGGGGCGCGGAGGCGACCCTCTTACGCCTCCACGCCGAGGGCAGGCTGCACGGGGTGCTCGCCATCGGCGGGAGCGGCGGCACCTCCATCGCCACCCTGGCGATGCGCGCCCTGCCACTGGGCGTACCGAAACTGATGGTCTCGTCCATGGCGTCCGGCGACGTCCGCCCCTACGTGGGCTCCTCGGACATCACGATGATGTACAGCGTGGTGGACATCGCGGGGATCAACAGCGTCTCCGCCCCGGTCCTGGGCAACGCCGTGGCGGCGATCACCGGGATGGCCCGGGCGTATGCCCGTACCTCCGCGGAGGGCCGCCCGCCCCGGCTGGGCGCGGCCGGCCGCCCCGTGGTCGCGGCGAGCATGGCGGGCGTGACCACGGCCGGGGTGGACGCGGCGCGCGAGCGGCTGACGGAACTGGGCTACGAGGTGCTGGTCTTCCACGTCAGCGGCACCGGCGGCCGCACCCTGGAGACGCTGGCCGGCCAGGGGGTCTTCGCGGGCGTCCTCGACCTGACCCTCAGCGAGCTCGCCGACGACCTGTGCGGCGGCATCCTCACCGCGGGCCCGGACCGGCTCAGCGCGGCCGGGCGGGCCGGAATCCCCCAGGTGGTGAGCCTGGGGGCGCTGGACATGGTGAAGTTCGGCCCGCTGGAGAGCCTGCCCCGGCGGGTCCGCGAGCGGGGCGTCCACGTCCACAATCCGTCCATCACGGTGACCCGTACGACCCCGGCCGAATGCGCGGAGCTCGGCCGCCGGGTCGCCGCGAAACTGTGCGCGGCGAGCGGCCCCACAGCGGTATGCGTCCCGCTCCGTGGACTGTCCACGCTCGGCGCGCCGGGCGGGCCTTACCATGACCCCGGCGCGGACCGGGCCCTGTTCTCCGCGCTGCGCGAGGGCCTGCGGGGCAGTGCCACGAGGCTCTACGACTACGACACACACATCAACGATCCGGCCTTCGGGCGGGCGGCGGCCGACCGGCTGCACACCATGATCGGCGCCATGTCGGCCGCGGCCTGAGCCGTCCGCCGTGGTTGGGAACCGGCCACGGCGGAAACCACGTCCCTTGGGGCGTCCGGCCCGGGGAGGGCCGGGTGGACGCCGGTCCGGGACCGGTCGGGTCGTCCGGCGATGCGGCGGCACCACACGGCAGGCAGGGGGCGGGAACGATGAAGGACACGAGGGCGGCATGGTCGGTCCCCGGTTACACCGAGGTCCGTGAGCTCGGTTCGGGCGGCAGCGGCCGCGTGGTGCTCGCCGTCCACGACGGCACGGGCACCCCGGTCGCGGTGAAGTACCTCAGCGACCGGCTGCGCCGGGATCCGGCGTTCGTCGGGGAGTTCCGGGCCGAGGCCCGCCTCCTGGGCGGGCTGCAGACCCCGTACGTGGTCAGGCTGTACGAGTACGTGGAGGCGTCCGGCGGCGCGGCCATCGTCATGGAGCTGGTGGACGGCATCTCCCTGCGCGCGCTGCTGAAGCAGTCCGGGCGGGCCGACGCCGAGGCCGCGCTGGTGGTGCTCAAGGGGTCCCTGCTGGGGCTGGCGGCGGCGCACCGGGCCGGCGTCGTCCACCGGGACTACAAGCCGGAGAACGTGCTGGTCGCACCGGACGGCTCGTCGAAGCTGGTGGACTTCGGGATCGCGGCGAACCGCGGCAGCACGCCCGGCGTGGCCGGAACCCCCGCCTACATGGCTCCCGAGCAGTGGCAGGGCCGGCCGGCCTCGCCCGCGGCCGACGTGTACGCGGCGACGGCGACCTTCTTCGAGTGCCTCACCGGCCGCAAGCCCTTCGACGGGGAGAACTTTGCCGAACTCGCCGTCCAGCACATCGAGGCTCCGGTACCGGAGACGGAAGCGCCCGAGCCCGTGCGTCCACTGATCCGGCGCGGCCTCGCGAAGGCACCCGAGCAGCGGCCGGAGAACGCCGAGGCGTTCGTGGCCGAGCTGGAGGGCGTGGCGCTGGCGGCGTACGGGCCCGAGTGGGAGGAGCGCGGGCAGCGCAAGCTGGCGGCGCTGGCCGCCCTGCTGCCGCTGCTCTTCCCCTCGGCGGGCGGCCCGGCGGCCGGCACCACGGCGTTCGCCACGACCACCGTGCCCAGCGGTTCCGGCTGGGCACCGGGTCGCCGCGGCTGGCTCGCGGCGGGCGTGGCGCTGGTACTGGGGACCGTACTGGTGCTGACGACGGACGCGATCGGCGCGGCCCCGGACGCGGCTTCCGCGGTGAGCGCCTTCGCCACGACGAGCGCGGCCCCGCCCGGGTCGGCCCCGCCGAGCGCGAGCCCGGCCCCGACGGGCTCCGCCTCCCCCTCGCCGAGTGCGAGCCCCTCGGCGTCCCCGAGCCCCTCGCCGTCCGCGTCCGGGTCCCCGACGCCTTCTCCGTCGTGGTCGACGAGCCCCGCCCCGACGCCGACGGTGAGCCGGCCTCCCACGCCGACCCCGACACCGACGCCCGCTCCGACGCTGAAGGTCACGGACGTCTCCGTCACGCTCAGGCCCGGCGTCTACCGGGGCGACGCGACCATCTCGGTCGCCACCCAGGGCACCGGACCGGTCACGGTCACGGTGGAGTGGTTCCTGGGCAGTACACCGGGCTCCTACTCCGTCCGCGACGGCATGGAGTCGTTCGTGATGCAGGCCGGCTCGGCACTCGACCCCGTGCCCCACACCTTCACGCGCGGCGGCGGCTGCTACGGCGGCGTGCGCGTCACCACCAAGCCCGCCGCCGGGAACAAGTCCGCGTCGGCCTCGCAGTACCTGCTGCGCTGCAAGGAGCCGGAGGTGCCACGATGAGCGGTGCCGGCGTCCCCGAGGGCGACGACTACAGCGCCACCGTCCTCGGCAGCCACTGGTTCAGCGGCCCGCCGGACACGACGAAGAGGATGGCTCCCCAGGAGGTGGCACCCGACCGGGTCGAGGGCTCCGTGCTCCGGTTCGGGCCCGGGGTGACAGCGGCCATGCCCGCGCCGTTCCCGCTCGACGTCCCGGCGGCCGTCGCGCCGCCGCCCCGGCGGCGCCGCCTGGCCGGGCTGCGGCGGTACGCCCTCGCGGCGCTCGTCCTGGCCGCGGTCCTCGCGTATCTCGGGTGGCAGCGGTTCGGTCCCGGGATCGAGGTCCGGGACGTGACCGTGAGCACCGATCCCAAGGGACCCGCCTGTGACGCGGCGGCCGACGTGGTGGCCGTCGTGGCGACCAACGGGCGCCCGGGCGTCCTCACCTACCGGTGGGTGCGCAGCGACGGCACCCGGTCCGAGCGGCTGACCGAACGGGTGCCGCGCGGGCAGCGGGAGGCCCGGCTGCACCTGCTGTGGACCTTCCGGGGCACGGGGAGCTACCCGGCACGGGCGGAACTGCAGCTGGTGTCGCCCGGGCAGCGGACGGCCGCGGTGGACTTCACGTACCGCTGTACGCCTTAGGAGGTCGTGGGCAGCCGGACGACGGCGAGTCCGCCGTCGAGGTCGACCCGGGTGCGCGGCGGGGCGCCGTCCTCCTCGTCGTCGCGCATGACGAGGGCGCTCTGCCGCTCCTTGAGCTCGTTCTGCTTGCCCGGCGAGAAACTGGCGTGCAGCTGCTCGAAGCCGGTGGCGGACATCTGTCCCTGACGGCCGTTCCACCGCCAGGGCAGCAGCCCGGCACGGCCCGCTCGGACGAGTGCCAGGTCGAGGAAGGCCACGGCGGTGAGCACCAGAGCCAGACCGGGAAGGGTCATGAAGACGACGAAGCCCATGCGGCGACGGTAGCGCAAGCCGGTCCCCGGCCGTCCGGCCGAGGTGCGGCAGGCCCGCGGCCACCTCGGGGGGTGGCCGCGGGCCGTTTCGCGTTCCGCCCCCGCCGCAACCGGGGGACGGACGTCAGGGGCTCCGACCGGGGTCGGAAGCCGGGGTCAGAAGCGGGCGTGCGCGGTGATGTCCGCCTCGAACTCGCCCGTCATCGCCGGGGTCACCGTCGGCCGGCACTGCCGTACCGCCGCCAGGTAGTCGCGCGTGGTCGCGCCCAGCTGCGCGGCCGCCGCGCCGCGTGCGCCCACCGCCTCCAGGTCCCGCTCGAAGGACACCTGTGCCGCGATCCGCGCCGCGTGCTCGATGTCGGCGGGCGTGAACAGTTCGGTCGCCGCCACCAGGGCGTCCACGTCGACGTCCGCGCGGCCGGCCGTGTAACGGGACCAGATGGCGGCCCGCGCCCCGGCGTCCGGGGTGCCGATCGGGATGAGGTAGTCGAAGCGCCCGGGCCGAAGGAAAGCCGGATCGAGGGACCGGATGGAGTTGGTGGCGCACACCAGCAGCCGCTCGTCGCCCTCCCGGAAGCCCGGTATCAGCTTCAGCAGCTCGTTCGTCACCCCGTGGATCCCGCCGGGCTGCGCGGGCTCGGTGCGCACCGGGGCGATCTCCTCGACCTCGTCGATGAAGACGAGTACCCGCTCCAGCTCGGCGATCCGGGCGAACGCGTCGCGCAGCGCGGCCGCCAGGTTGCCCTCGTCGGCGAGGCGGGAGGGCAGCAGTTCCACGAAGGGCCAGCCGAGGCGGGAGGCGATGGCCCGGGCGAAGGTGGTCTTGCCGGTGCCGGGCGGGCCGAAGAGGGTGATGGCGCGCGGCGGCCGCACCCCGTGCGAGGCGGCCCGCTCGGGCTCGGCGAGCGGCAGCACCACGCGCCGCTCGATGAGGTCCTTCTCCTTCTCCATGCCGGCGACCTTGGTCCACAGGTCGTTCGGCAGGAAGCGGCCGCCGAGGTCGTCGAGCAGTCCCGCGGCCGGTCCGTGC
This sequence comes from Streptomyces sp. NC-S4, assembly GCF_054353315.1. Classification (NCBI taxonomy): domain Bacteria; kingdom Bacillati; phylum Actinomycetota; class Actinomycetes; order Kitasatosporales; family Streptomycetaceae; genus Streptomyces; species Streptomyces sp. NC-S4. The sequence continues at coordinate 1,236,928 of NZ_CM135937.1, forward strand.
AGCGGCTCGGTCTTCTCGAAGTAGGCGACGGCCGGCTGCCGGGTGTACCCGGCGTTGAGGAGGCCCTCGCCGAGCATGTCCTCCTCGGGCAGGACGTACGCGATGCGCCCGACGCGCGCGGCGATGAGCCGTCGCTCCAGTTCGACGAGCAGGGCGCTGGCCAGGCCCCGGCCGCGCCAGCCGGCGGCGATCGCGATGCGCATGACCCAGGCCCGTTCGCCGGTGACGCAGGCGAGCGCCGCGCCGATGGGGACGCCCTGGTGGACGGCGACCACACAGGGCTGGCGGTCGGTCAGCGCGCCGATGCACTCGGCGAGCGAGAAGACGGACTCCTGGCCGAGTTCGGCCGTGGTGTCGATCAGATGGACCACCGCGGCGAGATCGCTCTCGCGGTAGTCGTGGATGAGCCAGTTCACCGGGTACCGCCCCTCGTTCGTGCTCCTGCGGCGAGGCTAGGGGCGGGTGGGCCGGACGATCACGCTCCGTGGTGCACAACACCCGGTCCGGAAACCCTCCGTGGCGTCCATAGACTGGTGCTTTCCGCCGACGCCCCGCACCGAGGATCAGCGCACCTTCATGCCTTCCGACATATCCGCCACAGCTGAATCCCGGTGTCGGCGCCTGGTGGTGTGGCTGGTCCCCTTGCTGTGGACCCTGGGGCTCGGTCTGTGGGGGCTCACCCGGCAGGACAGCGTGTGGCGGGACGAGGCCGCGACCTGGCAGGTGGCCGGGCGCTCGCCGGGCGAGATATGGGCGATGCTCGCGAACGTGGACGCCGTGCACGGGCTCTACTACCTGCTGATGCACTGCCTCTTCGAGGTCTTCGGGGCCAGTACGGCGACCCTGCGGCTGCCGTCCGTGCTGGCCGTCTCGGCCGCAGCGGCGTGCGTGGGGCTGATCGGGCGGCGCCTGGCCGGGTTCTGGGCCGGGCTCGGCGGCGGGCTGGCCCTCGGGCTGCTGCCGGCGGTCCAGTTCTACCTCCAGGAGGGGCGTCCGTACGCGCTGGTCGCGGCGGGGGCCGGGCTCTCCACGCTGCTGCTGGTCTCGATACTGGAGCGCGGGCCGGGACGGCGGACCTGGCCGCGCTGGACGGCGTACGCGGTCACCGTGCTGGTGTGCGCCCTGCTGAACTGGCTTTCCCTGCTGGTACTACCCGCGCACGCGGCGACCCTGGGGTGGGTGCGGGCCGGGCGGGGGGTGTGGCTGCGCTGGGCGGCGTACGGCTCGGGCGCGGTGGCGGGGGTACTGCCGCTGATCCTGTTCAGCCGCGGCCAGTCGGAGCAGGTGTCCTGGATACCGCCGCTGACCTGGCACATGCTGATCGGGCCGGGGATCCTCCTGGCGGTCGGCGGGCTCGGCGCCTGGGCGGGCCGGCCGGAGCGGTCGGACCTGCCGGACCGTGGGGCGCTCCCGGTGGCCGCGGTCGGCCTGCCGCTCCTGGCGGTGCCGCAGCTCGGGCTGATCGGGCTGTCCCTGGTGCAGCCGCTGTTCCAGGACCGGTACGTGCTGTTCAGCATGGTCGGGCTGGCGCTGCTGATCGGCGCCGCCCTGGGCGCCGCCGTAAGGGCCTGTGCACGCCGCCTGCCGAGGGCGGCGGGCCTGCTGGTGCCGGGCGTGGCCGGGCTCTCGGTGCTGGCCCTGCTGCCGGTGGAACTGGACAAGCGGGCCCCGGCCAGCCGGATCGACGACGTCCTCGCGGTGGCCGGCGAGGTGGCCGGGCTGAAGCGGGACGGGGACGCGGTGTTGTTCGTCCCGGCCGCGCGACGGGACACCGCGCTGGTCTCGCCCGGCGCCTTCGGGGGCCTGGCCGATGTGGCTCTGGCCGCGTCGCCGGCCGCCTCGGCCACCCTGAAGGGCGAGGAGGCGGACCCCGCGCGGATCCGGGCGGCGCTGCTCGGGCAGCGGCGGATACTGCTGGTGACGGACGCGGAGAAGGTGGCGAAGCCGCCGTCGGCGGAGCGGGACAAGGCCAAGGCGGCCGTCCTTCGGGAGCACTTCGCGGTGGTGGCGGACCGGCAGGTGCGGGGGCGCCGGGTCACGGTGTACGAGCGGCGCGGATAGCCGCCGATCGACCGCCGACGTCCGACATAGCGGGTCCTGTCAGGGCATGACCCGGCCTTCACACCGGCTTCACAGGATTCACAGGAGATTCATACGGAACACCATCCTCCGGACATAGGTTCGGCGGGCAGGGTGGGGAAATGATCCACCCCACGCTCCCTCGACCGGCCCGGCGCACCCGTGCGCGGCGGGCGTCCCGGATCCTGCTCGCGCTGTCCGCGATGGCCGCGCTGATCGGCGTGGACCTGCCCGACGCCGCCGCCGGACCGCCGCTCGGCGTGACCGCGTGGGCGCTGCCCGGCGGCACCACCGACCGGGTGGGCGCGCTGTTCGCCGGCAGGCAGGACGGCGGGCACCACTGCACCGCCGCCGTGGTGCACAGCGAGGAGGGCGATGTGATCGCCACCGCCGCACACTGCCTGGAGAGCCCCTCCACCACGGTCTTCGCGCCGGGCTACCGCGACGGCAAGGCCCCGTACGGATTCTGGAAGATCACCGCCGCGTACCTCGCACCGGGCTGGACGGACGGCCAGGACCCGGACGACGACATCGCCTTCGCGAGGGTGGCCCCGGCGGACGGTGGGCGGACCGGAGCCGTGGAGGACCTCGTGGGCGGCTTCCCGGTCGCCGCCGAGCAGCCGGAGCACGCCAGGGTGACGGTCATCGGCTACCCGCGGACCCTGGAGGCCCCGGTGCGCTGCGCGAACACCACCGACCTGCTGTCCCCGACCCAGCGCCGGATCGGCTGCCCGGACCTCACCGGCGGGACCAGCGGCAGCCCCTGGCTGGTGAAGGGTGCGCTGGCCGGGGTGCTCGGCGGCTACGAGGGCGGCGGGAGCGTCCCGGAGATCTCGTACAGCGCGGTCCTCGGCAGCCGGGCGGTGGAGCTGTACCGGCAGGCACGGTCCTGAGGCCCTGAGGCCCTGAGGCCGGCCTAGCGGGTGGCCGGGATGCGTTCCGCGTCGGGCGCCGAGGGCTGGGCGGGCAGCCGGCCGGCCGACGGGCCGCGCGGGGTGGCCGAGCGGATGTCCTGCACCCCGCGGCGCAGGCGGTCGCCCAGCAGCCGGCCGAGCGGGCGTTCCACGAGCCGGTGGACGAGCCAGGCGAGCAGCAGCATCGCCGCGGTGACACCGATGGCCAGGGGTACGGGAGCCACCTCGCCGCGGAAGTGATGGATGAAGGTCAGCCCGGCCATCATGTGGATCAGGTAGAGCGGGTACGTGAGCGCTCCGGCGTGCGGCAGCCAGCGCCACCGGACGCCGTCGAGGGCGCCGAGCGCTATGGCCGCCATGAGGGCGAAGCCCAGCGCGATGACCAGATGGGCGGGCAGGGCGGGCGTCCGCTCGGCGGCGGCGCGGCCCAGGTTGGTGATCATGCGGGCGTGCACGTAGTGCTGCGCGAGGAGGAACTGGACGCCGATGACGGCCCACAGGACGGCGTTCGGCCCGAACCGGCGCATCAGGTAGAAGCCGATGCCGGCGATGAAGTACGGGGACGAGGACGAGACCGCGAAGAAGGAGAGCACTCCGTTGCCGGCGGTGGGCGCCACGACGCCGGCCAGGGTCCAGGCCGCGCAGAACAGGATGCAGTTGCGGTAGGTCACACCGCGCATCACGACGATCGCGAAAAGGACGTAGAACTTGAGCTCGACGAAGAGGGTCCAGTAGGCGTCGTCGATGTTCGGGACGCCGAGGCCGGCCTGGAGCATCGACAGGTTCACCAGGACGTCGCTGAACGCGTCGACCCGCCTGACCTCGGGCCAGGAGTAGAGCACGAGGGCGGTGAAGGCGACGGCCGCCCAGTAGGCGGGGAAGAGCCGGGAGAACCGGGACACCGCGAAATCGCCGACCGAGCGGCCCCAGGCGCTCATGCATATGACGAACCCGCTGACGAGGAAGAATGTCTCGACGCCGAGCCAGCCGTAGACGGCGAGCGGGTGAGCGGTCGGGAAGATGTCCGCGGGGGCTTTCCCCCAGGCGCTTTCGAGGGCGGAGTAGTGGTAGAGGAGCACACCGAGCGCGGCGAGGACCCGTACCCCGTCGAGGACCACCAGGCGCCCGCCGGGAACCGCTCCGGCCGACGCGCGGCCGTGGCCGCCCGTCTCCGGCTCTCCGGCTGAACTGCGCGAGATCATCCCTCGACCGCCCCCTCGAATGTACGACTGTCCGATGACCGCCTTGGATCAGCGGAACCTTACAGCGCACGTCCGCGCAGCTCACATCGCCGATCGGGAGCCAGGGACGGCCTAGGTGAGAGCCGCCGGGGCTTGGAACCAGGTCGGCTCGTCGCTCAGGGCCCGGTGGATCCGCTCCAGGCCGAAGGGGTCCAGCGGCGGCAGCGCGTCCACCGCGAACCAGGCCACCTCGAGGGACTCGTGGTCGTTGGCCCGCGCCTCGCCGCCCGTCGCACGGCAGCGGAAGGTGATGTCCTGGAACTGGCAGATGTCACCGTTGGGGTAGGTCATCGGCTCCGTCATCTGGACGAGGACCACGCGCTCGACGACGCAGCGCACCGCCGTCTCCTCGTACACCTCGCGCACGGCGGTCTCGGCGGGCTGCTCCCCCGGCTCGGCGATCCCGCCGACCACCGCCCACTGTCCGGTGTCGGAGCGTCGGCCGAGCAGCACCCGGCCGAGGTCGTCGAACACGATGGCCGTGACTCCGGGCAGCAGGAGCAGCTGGTGCCCGGCGGTGGCGCGGATCCGGCGGATGAAATCGGGTGTGGTCATGCCCCGACCCTACGAGGCCGCCGGACCGGATCCGGCCTCAGGCCGCGCGGCGCGAGCGGATCCGGCGGTTCAGGAGCCATCCGAAGCCGCCCGCGGCCAGCAGGAGCAGGGCGTACTCGGGCAGCGGACCGACGACCGTGGCCGGGGTGCGGCCGGAGCGCAGCGGGATCTCGGCCACCAGCGCGTCCGCCGTGAACATCTCGGTCTGCGAGACGATCTTCCCGTCGGGACGGATGACGGCGCTGACCCCGCTGGTGACGGGGACGAGGACGGTGCGGCTGTGTTCGACGGCGCGGATCCGGTCCATGGCCAGCTGCTGGTAGGTCATCTGGGTCCGGCCGAAGGTGGCGTTGTTGCTCGGTACGGCGATCACCTGGGCGCCGGCCCGGACGGTGGAGCGCACGGCGTCGTCGAAGGCGGCCTCGAAGCAGGTGACCATGCCGACGCCGCTGCCGGCCATGTCGAAGACGCCGGGTTCCTTGCCGGGACCGAAGTCGCGGCGCACCCGGTCCACGTCGGCGCTGAAGAGCCGGACGACGGAGCGCATCGGGATGCGCTCGCCGAAGGGCTGGATCTTGCGCTTGTCGTAGGTCGCGGTGGGGCCCTTGACCGGGTCCCAGAGGATCATCGTATTGCGCAGCGGACCCGTCTCGGGGGCCACCACGGCGCCGATGGCGACGGGCACGCCGATGGCCTTGACGGCCCGGTCGATGACGGCGTGGGCGTCGGGCTCGGCGTACGGGTCGAGGTCGGAGGAGTTCTCCGGCCAGACGACGAAGTCGGGCTTCGGGGCGCGGCCGGCCCTGACGTCCTCGGCGAGCTGCACGGTGCGCTTGGCGTGGTTGTCGAGGACGGCCCGGCGCTGGGAGTTGAAGTCGAGGCCGAGCCGGGGCACGTTGCCCTGGATGACGGCGACCACGGCGGTGCCGTCCTCGGCCGCGTCGGAGACCAGCGGGCGGGCGGCGAGGCCCACGCCGATGGGGGCGGCGACGGTCAGCGCGGTCAGCGCGGCGGTGGTGCGGCCGGGGTGGCGGCGGGCGGTGCGCAGGGCCTCGTAGAGGCCGAATCCGCAGAGGGCGACCCCGAAGGAGAGCAGGGGCGTGCCTCCGAGGGCGGCGAGCGGGGTGAAGACGCCGTCGGCCTGCCCGAAGGCGAGCTTGCCCCAGGGGAAGCCGCCGAAGGGGGCCCGGGCCCGCAGGGCCTCGCCCGCGACCCAGACGGCGGCGGCGAACACCGGCCAGGCGGGGAGCCGGCTGACCAGGGCGATACCGAGGCCGGTGAGTCCGATGAGGAGGGCTTCGAGGGTGCTCAGCGCCAGCCAGGGCACCGGGCCGACCTCCTCACCGGTCCAGACGAGGAGAGGCAGCAGGTAGCCGAGTCCGGCGAGGAGCCCGAGGCCGAAACCGGCCCGGGCGCGGCGGCCGTGGAGGCAGCCGGCGAGCAGGGCGAGGGCGAGGGGGGCCAGCCACCACAGCGGGCGGGGCGGGAAGCTGAGGTAGAGCAGCACGCCCGAGAGGGCTGCGAGCAGGGCGCGCAGCAGCCACAGCCCCTTCCGGTTCGCGGCGGACCGGGCGGTCGCGGGGGGCGTGGCCGCGTCGGCCCGGGGCCCGTCGGCGGACTGCGAGGGCTCGTTCCCGGTCGTGCGGGTGACACTGCTGCTCATCTGGCGGAGTGTACGTCCCCGCACCTCGCGGGCGGGTGAGCGCCCGGCCGTGCTGTGCGGGACCCACCCCTACCGGGCGAGGGCGCGCAGGTGGGTGCGGATGACGCGGACGGCGTTCTCGGCGTCGTCGACGGTGACGGTGAACCGTTTTCCGTCGCCGAGGACGAGGGCCAGGCCCTCGCCGCGCCGGACGATGATCGCGGTGCCCTTCTCGGGGCGCCAGCGATGGCCCCAGCCGCCCCATTGCTGCGGGGTGATGCTGGGGACGAACTCGGCGGAGGCGACCTCGGTGAGCCGGATCCTGCGGCGGGGCACCCCCATGTGGCCGCAGCGCACCTCCATGGCCTCGGCGTCGACGGTGACGGCTACGTGTACGAAGGCCAGGGTGCCGTAGAGGACGAGCAGTCCGACGGCGAGGCAGCCGACCACGGACATGAGCAGCGGGATGATGCCGGCGGTCCAGGCGTAGTCCACGGCGAGCTCGACACCGAGCGCCAGACAGGCCGCACCGACGGCGGCCAGCAGCCACTGCACGCGGTTGGAGGCGCGGCCCGCCCAGAGCGGACCCGGAGGGTGACCCGTCATGAGTAGCAGCGTACTCACGTTCCGCTTGCCCGCCACCGTCTCTCGCCCACTCGGTGCAGCGCGGCTCCCGCACGGCGGACGAGCGCGTCGCGCAGGGCCGGGTGGGAGACGGTCATGAAGCGGTGCAGGTTCCGGGAGGCGAAGGCGACGCGCTGGGCGCTGCGGCGGCGCTCGGTGTCGTACGCGCGCAGGGCGCCGGGCAGCCCGGCGGGTCCGGCCGCGGTGACGGCGCGGGTCAGGGCCTCGGCGTCGAGGAGGGCGGTGCAGGCGCCCTGGCCGAGGTTGGGCGTCATGGCGTGGGCGGCGTCGCCGACGAGGGCGATCCGGCCGTCGGCGACGAAGCCGGGGAGCGCGGGGTACAGGTGCCGCATCTCGTACCGGATCCAGGTCGCGGGATCGGTTTCGGCCAGCAGGCGCGGGACGGGGGCGTGCCAGTCGGCGAAGGCTTCCCGCACCTCCTCGGCGGTGGTGGCCCCGGGGACGGCGGCGTACCAGTTGGTGCGGCCGGGCTCGACGGGTGTCATGCCGAAGAAGCGGCCCGCGCCCCAGGTCTCGCCGTACAGGCCGGTCTCGAATCCGGCGATGCCGATCCAGGCGGCCGTGCCGACCGGGCGCGGGCCGGCCGTCCGGCCGAAGTGCGCCGTACGCACCGTGCTGTTGATGCCGTCGGCGCCGACGACCAGGTCGGCTGCGAGTGCGGCCGGATCGGTGAGGTGCCGGCCGTACGCGATCCGCCCGCCGCCGCCGAGCCGCTCGAGCTCGGCGAGCAGCGCGTCGATGAGGTGGGGCCGCGAGATCAGCAGTTCGGGGCGGCCCGCCCGGCGCTCGATCCGTTCGAGCGGGAGGGCGGCCAGCACCTGCCCGTCGGGGCGCCGGATCCGGGCTCCCCGGTACGGGACGGCCCGCGCCCGCAGCGCGTCGCCGAGGCCGAGCCGGTCGAGCGCGGCCTGGGCGGTGGGGTGGATGCCGAAGGCGGTTCCGTAGCGTTCGAGCGCGGTGCGCCGTTCGAGGACGGTCACCTCCCAGCCCGCACGGCACAGGCCGACCGCCGTGGCGAGTCCGCCGACCCCCGCGCCGACGACCACGGCCGTGCCCGCCCCGTGCCCCGTTCTCCGCCCGTTCGAGGTTTCGCTCATGGCCTGCCCCGCCCCTTCGCCGCACGGTCGACATCAACCACCACAGCCGTGGTACTACATCTGTGGTACCACGGCTGTGGTTAAGGTGGCAACGTGAATCAGGACCGGAGGGACCGGCTGCGGGACGCGGCCATCGCCGTACTGGCGCGGGAGGGCGGGCGCGGGCTGACGCACCGGGCCGTCGACTCGGCCGCCGACGTGCCGACGGGCACCGCCAAGAACTACTTCCCGACCCGCGACGCCCTGCTGCGGGCCGCGGCCGAACGCTGCGCGGAGCGGTACCGGGCGCTGGCGCGGTCCCTGGCGGGGCCCGGACCGGGGCCTGCCGACGCGGCGCAGCTCGCGGCTCTGCTCGCGGAACTGCTGCGCGACACGGCCGGGCCCGGCCGCACCCGCGTACTGGCGTATCTGGAGCTCCGGGCCGAAGCGGCGCGCCGGCCCTGGCTGGCCGCCCTGCTGGACCCGGTCGCGGCGGCGGACTTCACGGCGCACGCACACCTGCTGCGTGCGGCCGGGCTGCCGGCCGGGCCGTCGCGGGCCCGTGCGCTGACCCTCGCCCTGCACGGGGCCGTTCCCCACCTGCTGACCGGCGCTCCGGCCACCCTGGCGGCTGCCGGCCTGGACGACCTGGACCGCTTCACGCGCGAACTGCTGGCGGCCGTGTGCGGGGAGGAGAACCGGTGATCACCCGAACGGACCGGGCCGTGGGAGCCGTCATCGGCTCGGCGGCCGGCGACGCACTCGGCGCGCCCTACGAGTTCGGGCCGGCGGGGGAACTGACGGCGCGCGGCGCGGAGATGGCCGGGGGTGGCGGCTGGGACCCCGGCGAGGCCACGGACGACACGCAGATGGCCGTCCTCGTCGCGGAATCCCTGCTGGAGCACGGAGGTCTCCAACTCCCCGACATCTTCGGCCGGTTCCAGCGCTGGGCCGCCGGACAGCCCAAGGACATCGGGCTGCAGACCGAGGACGTGCTGACCAACGGCGAGTCCTGGGAGCTCGCCGCGGCCCTGCACTTCCAGGTCAACGCACGGGCGGCGGGCAACGGTTCCCTGATGCGGGCCGCCACCTCGGCGGTCTACTTCGCCCCCGCCGGGCGGGAGGGGACCATGGACGCCGCGCGGCGGATCGCGGCCCTGACGCACGGCGACCGGGCCGCCTGGGAGGGGACCGCGATCCTGCACGAGCTCGTCCGCGTCGCCCTGGAAGGGGCCGATCCGCTGGCCGCCCTCCCCGCGGCGCTCGCCTCGGTGCATCCGGACCACCGCGAGCGGTACGGTCGCGTGCTCGCCCCCGACTGGCATCCGGAGCTGGCCACCGAGTTCAACGGGGCGGTGTGGCCCTGCCTGGGCTCGGCCGTGTGGGCGCTGCGGACCACCACCGGCTTCGCCGGGGCGGTACGGGCCGCCGTGGACCTGGGCGGGGACACCGACACGGTGGCCGCGGTGACGGGGGCCCTGGCCGGGGCCCGGTACGGCCAGGGGGCGGTCCCGGAGCACTGGACGGCTCCGCTGCACGTGCCGCTGCCCGGTTTCGGGGACCGGGTCCTGGACGCGGACGACCTGCGTACGCTCGCTCAGCGGCTCGCGGCGGCCGGCTCCCGCTGAAGCTCCAGGCGCCGCCCCCGGAAGGCCGCGCGCAGCCGCCGGTCGTGCGTGACCAGGACCAGCGTGCCCCCGAAGTGGGCCAGGGCCGCCTCCAGTTCCTCCACCACGGCCGGCGCCAGGTGGTTCGTGGGCTCGTCCAGCAGCAGCAGGTCGAGGGGCCGTGCCACCAGCCGGGCCAGCTCCAGCTTGCGGCGCTGACCGGCGGAGAGGGCGCGCACGGGCCGGGTGAGATCGTCCGCGGCGAGCAGTCCGTGTTCCGCCACGCGGTCGGCGTGCTCCTGGCCGAACACGTCGACGGCGGAGCGCGGTTCGCGCTGCCACGGGTCGTCCTGCCGGAGCAGCCCGACCCGCGGGGGCCTGCGTACGGTGCCCTGCGCGGGCTCCAGTTGACCCGCGAGCAGGTGCAACAGGGTCGACTTCCCGACGCCGTTGGGCCCGGTCACCAGGAGGCGCTCCCCCGGTGGCAGCGTGAGCGAGACGGGCGCGAGCCGTCCCGGCAGGGCCGCTCCGGCGATCTCCACCACTCCCGCCGAGCCCCCGGTGAACCGGCCGGTGAAGACCAGCGGGCGCGGGGGCGGCGCGACCGGGCGCTCGGTCAGCCGGTGCAGCCGTTCGCGGGCGGCCCGGATCCGGCTCGCGGCGCCGTGGGTCCGGGACCGGGCGCGGAAGGCGCCGGCTCCGCTGAAGCCGCGCGGCAGCTTCCGCGGGATCGCGGCGAACCGCCCGATGTTGGTGTCGGCGAGCCGCTCCGCGTCCCGCACCTCCTCGCGCCACTGCTCGTACTCCCGCTCCCGGCGGGCCCGTTCGGCGGCGCGGGCCGTGAGGTAGCCCGCGTAGCCGTTGCCGTAGCGGCGCACCGTCCGGCTGTCCCGGTCCACTTCGAGGACGGCGGTCGTGATGCGGTCGAGGAAGAGCCGGTCGTGGGTGACGGCGACGACGGTGCCGCGGTGGGCGAGCAGATGGTCCTCCAGCCAGGCGACCGCCTCGTCGTCGAGGCCGTTGGTGGGTTCGTCGAGCAGCAGCAGTTCCGGCTCGGCGGCGAGGGTCGCCGCGAGCGCGAGCCGGGCGCGCTGACCGCCGGACAGGGTGCCGAGGAGGCGGTCCGGGTCCGGCTCGGCGCGTTCGCCGAGGCGGCGCAGGGTGGCCGCGACGCGCCGCCGGGCATCGCGGCCGCCGCGCGCCTCGTAGGCGGCCAGGAGGTCCCCGTACGCGACGAGTTCCTCGGGGCCGGCCCGGTGGAGCAGGGACTCCGCGGCGCGGATCCGGCGCTCCAGGGCGCGCAGGTCCGCGAGGGCGAGGTCGACGGCATCGCCGACCCGGGCGGTCGGCGGGAGATCGAGGGTCTGCGCGAGGTGCCCGAGGCCGCCGGGGACGGTGACGGCGACCTCGCCGTGGTCGGGGCGCTCCCGTCCGGCGAGGAGACGGAGCAGGGTGGACTTGCCGGAACCGTTGTCGCCGACGACGCCGACCCGCTCGCCGGGCCGGACCGTACAGCTGACGCGGTCCAGGACGACGCGGGTGTCGTAGCTCTTGGTGACCTCGGACAGGACGATCTGGGTGGTGGCGAGTGGAGCACGCAAGGGCGATCCCTTTCACGGAATGGAATGAGAGACGAACCGTTCCGTCTCGTTACATCGGCAACCGTAGACCAGGTCCTGGTTCACGTGCAAGACGATTCGTCTCGTCAGCCGACGGGCGCGCCCTGGCCCGCGAGCAGCCGGCCCTCCGCGTACGCGAGCGCGGCGGCGGGCAGCGCCCCCTCGCGCCCGCTGCGCAGCACGGTCAGTCCACCCGTGCGCGGCAGGCCGGGCTCGGGCCGCAGTCCGAGGCGACGCAGCGCCTGGACCGCGACGGGCTCGGCGGAGCCGTGGTAGACCAGCTCCGCGCCCTGGGTCCGCTCGGCGAGGGCGGCCCGGATGGGGCTCTCGACCAGCTCGTAGTGGGTGCAGCCGAGCACCACGTCGGTGACGTCGGCCGGGGTCAGCGCGGCGGCCGCGGCGACGGCGGCCGCGACGGCGGCTTCGTCGGCCGTCTCCACCGCGTCGGCGAGCCCCGGGCAGGGCACTTCGGTGACCCGGGCGCCGGTGGCGAAGTCACGGATGAGCCCGCGCTGATAGGTGCTGCCGGTGGTGGCGGGGGTGGCCCAGATCGCCACCCGGCCGCCGGCGGCCGCGGCGGGCTTGATCGCCGGCACGGTCCCGATGACCGGGATGGCCGGCTCCAGCTCCGCCCGCAGGGTGTCGAGGGCGTGCACGCTCGCCGTGTTGCAGGCGACGATCAGCGCGTCCGGGCGGTGCGCGGCGGCGGCCCGGGCGACGGCCAGCGCCCGCCCGGCGAGGTCGGCGGGGGTCCGCGGGCCCCACGGCATGCCGTCGGGGTCGGAGGACACGACCAGGTCCGCGTCCGGCCGCAGCCGGCACACCGCCGCGGCCGCTGCGAGGAGGCCGATTCCGGAGTCCATGAGCGCGATCTTCACCCGGCCACCTTAGTCGACCCCCGCCCGGACGGGGCCCTCCGCCCGAACACGACCGGGCCCTGCGGTTCGGCCCGCCCCCTGCGGCCCACGCCGACCGAAGCCCGCCTCGCGGCCACGGCGAAGCCGCCGCACCCCCGACCGGCAGCCTGCCCCACCGCGCCCGGGGCACGGGGACGCGCACCGCCCCGACCGGGCCCTGCGCACGAACGCAGCGAAGCGGCACGCCCGGGCCGGCAGGCCGTCCGCCCGGGGCGGCGGAACACGCACCACCCCACCCGGACCCCGGCAGCACGAGCACGGCAAAGCCCTCGCACCCCGGGGCACCAGGAGGTGCACCGCCCCGACCGGGCCCTGCGCACGAGCGCAGCGAAGCGGCACGCCCGGGCCGGCAGGCCGTCCGCCCGGGGCGGCGGAGCACGCACCACCCCACCCGGACCCCGGCAGCACGAGCACGGCAAAGCCCTCGCACCCCGGGGCACCGGGAGGTGCACCGCCCCGACCGGGGGCCGGCCGCACAAAGGCCGCGAGGCCACCGCACCCGGCCCGGGGGCGTCCTGCTCGCGCCGGAAGCCACCGCTCCCTTGACCGGAAGGCCGTCGGCCCCGGCACCGGGCTCGCGACACACCGGCCGGGGCCCGTCACATGGGCACAGCAAGGCCTTCGCGCCCCGGCCGGGAGGCCGTCGCTCCGGGGCGGCGGGGTGCGCGGCGGCGGCCGGGGGCGGGAGGCCGTCGACCCCCGCCGGGAGGCCCGCCGCACCCGGGGCGGCGGGGTGCGGGACACACCCGTCGGGGCCCGGCACACTGCCGACATGGGCCTCCTCACCGCCGCCTGCGCGGCCTACGCCTCCCTCGCCGCCTGGCTGTGGCTCACCCTCGCCCAGGGCATGTTCTGGCGGACCGACGTCCGCCTCCCGCCGCGCACGGCCCCCGCCCGCTGGCCGTCCGTCGCGATCGTCGTCCCGGCCCGCGACGAGGCCGAGGTGCTGCCGCGGAGCCTGCCCTCGCTGATCGCCCAGGACTATCCGGGCGAGGCCGAGGTGATCCTCGTCGACGACGGCAGCACCGACGGCACCGGCGGGCTCGCGCACCGCCTCGCCCGCGAACACCCCGGACTCCCCCTCACCGTCACCTCCCCCGGCGACCCCGCCCCCGGCTGGACGGGCAAGCTCTGGGCGCTGCGGCACGGCATCGGGATCGCCCGCACCGCGCACGCCACCGAGCCCGACTTCCTCCTCCTCACCGACGCCGACATCGCACACGAACCCGACAGTCTGCGCGAATTGGTCGCCGCCGCCACCTCCGCGGACCTCGACCTCGTCTCCCAGATGGCCCGCCTGCGGGTGGCCGGCCCGTGGGAGCGCCTCGTCGTACCGGCCTTCGTGTACTTCTTCGCCCAGCTCTACCCCTTCCGCCGGATCAACCGGCCCTCCGCCCGGACGGCGGCGGCCGCCGGCGGATGCGTCCTGCTGCGTACCGCGGTCGCCGCGCGGGCCGGGATCCCCGACTCCATCCGCCAGGCGGTCATCGACGACGTGTCCCTCGCCCGCGCGGTGCACCGCTGCGGCGGCCGCATCTGGCTGGGGCTCGCGGAGCGGGTGGACAGCGTGCGCCCGTACCCCGCGCTCGCGGACCTATGGCGGATGGTCTCGCGCAGCGCCTACGCCCAACTGCGCCACCAGCCCCTGCTGCTGGCCGCGGCGGTGGCCGGACTGGCGCTCGTCTACCTCGTGCCCCCGGCCGCCCTGCTGACGGGTCTCGCCGCCGGGCGTCCGGCCATCGCCTGGGCGGGCGGCCTGGCGTGGCTGCTGATGGCCGGCACCTACCTGCCGATGCTCCGGTACTACCGCCAGCCGGCCGCGCTCGCCCCGCTGCTTCCGCTCACGGCGCTGCTCTACCTCCTGATGACCGTCGACTCGGCCGTTCAGCACTACCGCGGCCGCGGGGCGTCCTGGAAGGGCCGTACCTATCCCCGTCCCAGTGACGCCTGAAACGGCGAACTGCCGCCGGAAGCCGCGTCATCCGAGGTCACCGCGTTGTGACGCTGCGTCAGCACGAAGTCGGTGCAACACCCGACCGGTGAGTACGAGTACCAACAAGATGGGGCGGAAGTGGCGAATCGTGCACGTGAACGTCAAGTGAAAGGTGAGGCCCTGACCTGCGAATATGCAGGTCAGCGCGGGGTTGACGCCACCTCGCTATGGACCCGGTGAAGTCGTGGGCTTAACTTAGGTCCCATGACCTCCCCCCGCTCCACTTATGGCGGCGGTTACTACTCCGCGCCCTCCTTCCCGGACACCCCCATCTACGACTCCCTCGTCGCCGAACGCGGCACTCCGCAGATCGCCCCGATCCGCGTCCCGGCCGCCTACGAGTCCCCGAGCGCCGGATACTCGAGCGGCGGGTACCTGCCGGCTCTCGCGTCGTCGATGCCCGCCCTGCCGCCGGCCCAGCCCCAGCAACAGACCTCGGGGTACGGATACCCGTACCAGCAGCAGTCGGCCCCGCAGCCGATGCCGCTGCAGCAGGCGCCGGCCCCGTACATCCCGCAGCAGCAGCCGATGGGGGGCCGCGGCGGATTCGTGGCGCAGTCCCAGCCGCAGCAGCCCCGCCCTGCGGCCATGGCCACCGGGTACGAGGCGATGCGCCCGGCCGCGCCGCGCCCGATGCAGGTGCCCGCACCGGTGCCGGCCGCCTCGTACGAGGATCCGTACGGCCGCCCCTACCAGGGGCGCGGCTACTGACGGGGCGCCGGGACGCGGGCGGCGGAGGGGCTGGCAGGATGCCCCCATGTCGAACATGCACGTGCAGGCGCTCCACGTCCATCCCGTCAAATCGGTAGCGGGGACCGCTCCCGACGAGGTGGCCGTGGAGCCCTGGGGTCTTTCCGGGGACCGGCGCTGGGCGCTGATCGATCCCGAGGGCGCCGTCATCACCCAGCGCCGCCATCCGCGCCTCGCCCTGGCCGCGGCCCGTCCCGCGGGCGGCGGCCGGATCGCCGTGACCGCACCGGGCATGGCGGAGCTGTTCGTGGAGGTGCCCGAGCCGGGACCGCTGGAGCCGGCGGTGCTGTTCGGGAAGAAGGTCGAGACCGTCGTCGCGGCGACCACCGCGGCCGACTGGTTCAGCGCGTACCTCGGGGAGTCGGTACGGCTGGTGCACATGGACGATCCGGCGGTACGCCGTCCCGTGGACCCGGACTACGCCCTGCCGGGCGAGACGGTGAGCCTCGCCGACGGCTATCCGCTGCTGATCACCACGCTCGCCTCGCTGGACGCGCTCAACTCGCTGATCGCCCAGGGGGACCATCCCGAGGAGGGTCCTCTGCCGATGAACCGTTTCCGCCCCAATGTGGTGGTTTCCGGGGCCGAGGCGTGGGCGGAGGACGGCTGGCTCCGCATCGCGATCGGTGATGCCGTCTTCCGCGGTGTGCGCGAATGCGGCCGGTGCGTCGTCACCACCACGGACCAGGAGACGGCGGAGCGGGGCAAGGAGCCGCTGAAGACCCTGGGCAAGCACCGGCGGATCGGCCGGTCGCTCGCGTTCGGGAGGCAATTGGTACCGGTTCGGCTGGGTACGGTGCGCGTCGGCGACGAGGTCCGGGTCCTCGCGTGACGCTCCGCCGCCCTCGCTAAACCGGTGAGGCAGGTGGGGCGAGAGTGACGGGTGGGTGGTCGCGGACCGGCGACCGGCCGTCCGGATTGACACCTTCGAGGGGCTCCGCGCCCGGGCTGGAACCAACTGGCACGACCAAGCCGTTGGATCGGTCAGGACAGAGGCGCAGACAGGCGGAGACTGGCACAGGTTGGGGGAGCCGGACCGTGCGGACAGCATTGGGTGTGTGGCGTTGGCGGCGCAATCCGCTGCGGCGGCCGACCGACCTCTTCGAGGCGTGGGTGGCGTTCGCCGCGCTGGTGTGCGTCCTGGTGGTGGCTCCGGCCATCGGCTGGGTCGCGGGCCTGCGGGTGGACGGTACGCTTCAGCAGGCCGCGCACCAGCAGCAACAGGAGCGCCATCTCGTCCCGGCGGTCGTCCTGCGGCCCGCCTCCGAGTCGGCGGCGGCCGCGAGCGCCTCCGCCGACGCGTCGGCGCAGCGGACGGCCCCGCACCGTACGCAGATCGTGGCCGCGTGGACCGCGCCGGACGGCAGCAGCCACCAGGGCACGGTGCCGGCCGCGGAGGAACCGCCGCGGCCCGGCGAGCGGTTCCGGATCTGGACCGACGCGCGCGGCAGGCTGGTCGGGCAGCCGCTCGACCCGTCCTCGGCCGTGTTCCACGCGGGGATGGCGGGGCTGGCCGCCGCGATCTGCGTGGCCACCCTGGTGGAGACGGTCCGGCGGCTGGTCGTACGACGGCTCATGCATCGGCGGTACATACGTCTGGACCGGGCCTGGGCGGCGACAGGACCGGACTGGGGTCGGGCGGGCGCGGGCAGTTGACCTGGCCGCTCTTCGGCTCCGCGCGCGCTACGGTGGAGCGGCCGGATCGGTCGCTCCGGTCACTCCGGTGACTGCGGTGACTCCAGACTTCCGTGGCATCGGCGGTATCGGCAGCGCGAGTACGAGGGTGGGGGCACGACAGCACCATGGTTCAGGGCACGGTCCAGGTGACACACGGCGGGACTTCGCGGTGGCGGCGCCGCTCCGGTGAGTATCCGACGCTGACCGCCGCGCTCGCCGTCGCGGGCGACGGGGACGTGCTGACGATCGCCCCCGGCACCTACCGCGAGAACCTGGTGCTGGACCATGCCGTCACCCTGCGCGGGCCCGAGGGCGCGGCGGGGTCGGTGCGGATCGCCCCGCTCGACGGGGTCGCGCTGACCGTGCGCGCCTCGGCCGTGGTCCAGGACCTGTATCTCGAGGGGCAGGACCGGGCGGCGCCCGCGCTGCTGGTGGAGGACGGCTCCCCCGAGCTCACCGACCTGCGGGTGAGCACCCACTCCGCCGCCGGCATCGAGGTGCGCGGCCCGGGAGCCCGTCCCCTGGTGCGGCGGTGCACCGTGGAGAATCCGGCCGGCGTCGGCATCGCCGTACTGGACGGCGGTGGCGGCGTGTTCGAGGAGTGCGAGGTGGTGGCCGCCGGGCAGAACGGCGTCTCGGTGCGCGGCGGCGGCCGGCCCCGGCTGGAGCGCTGCCGCATCCACCACGCCACGGGCGCGGGCATCGCGATCACCGGCGAGGGCTCCGGGCTGGAGGCGCTGGGCTGCGAGGTGTACGAGGTCAAGGGCGCCGGCGTGCAGATCGCCGCGCGCGCCACGGCCCGGCTCACCGACTGCTCGGTGCACCGCACCTCGGCCGACGGGGTCACGCTCGACACCGACGCGGCGCTCGCCCTGACCGACTGCGACATCCACGACGTCCCGGAGAACGCGGTCGATCTGCGGTCCCGTTCCGTGCTCACCCTCAGCCGCACCACCGTGCGCCGGTTCGGCCGCAACGGCCTGTCCGTGTGGGACCCGGGCACCCGGGTGGACGCCGAGTCCTGCGAGATCCACGACAGTACGGGTGACTATCCGGCGGTGTGGATCAGCGACGGGGCCACGGTCTCCCTCGACTCCTGCCGGGTGCACGACGTACCGGACGCGCTGTTCGTACTGGACCGCGGATCGCGCGTCGACGTGGTCGACAGCGATCTGTCCCAGGTGCGCAACACCGCCGTCTCCGTGAGCGACGGGGCCACCGCACAGCTCGACGACTGCCGGATCCGCGAGGCGGCGACCGGGGCCTGGTTCCGCGACCACGGCAGCGGCGGCACGCTCGCCGGCTGCACCATCGACGCCGTGCAGACCGGTGTGATCGTCACGAAGGGCGCCGACCCCGCCCTGGAGCGGTGCACGGTCACCTCCCCCGCCGAGGCGGGTTTCTACGTGTCGGCGGGCGGCCGGGGCACCTTCACGGCCTGCCGGGTGACGGGCAGTTCCGGCTTCGGCTTCCACGTCATGGACGGCTGCCGCACCACGCTGACGCGCTGCCACACCGAGCGCTGCGCCCGCGGGGGCTACGAGTTCGCCGAGGACGGGCCGACCGCCTCGGAGTGCACCGGCGACGAGTCCGGTGCTCGCCCCGCGGACCGGTCCGCCCCCGGCGGCGCGCCGGCCGGGGCGCGGGCGGGCATCCGTACGGCCACGTCCACGGCCACGGTGCCGCAGGGCCCCGCGGCACGGCCCGCGCAGACGCCCACGGCCTCCGTCCCGCGGCCCGCGGGCGGGGCGGAGGGCGGTCCGGCCGCCGCCGCGCGGGAATCCGGCGAAATGCTGGGCCGGCTCGACGCGCTGGTGGGCCTGGACAGCGTCAAACGCGAGGTGCGGGCGCTCACCGACATGATCGAGGTGGGCCGGAGGCGGCAGCAGGCGGGCCTGAAGGCCGCCTCGGTGCGCCGGCACCTGGTCTTCACGGGCTCCCCCGGCACCGGCAAGACCACGGTCGCCCGGCTGTACGGGGAGATCCTGGCCTCGCTCGGGGTGCTGGAGCGCGGGCACCTGGTCGAGGTGTCCCGGGTTGACCTGGTCGGCGAACACATCGGCTCCACCGCGATCCGTACGCAGGAGGCCTTCGAGCGGGCGCGCGGCGGAGTGCTGTTCATCGACGAGGCGTACGCGCTGGCGCCGGAGGACTCGGGCCGGGACTTCGGACGCGAGGCGATCGACACGCTGGTGAAGCTGATGGAGGACCACCGGGACGCGGTGGTCGTGATCGTCGCCGGGTACACGGCGGAGATGGAGCGCTTCCTGACGGTGAATCCGGGGGTGGCCTCGCGGTTCTCCCGGACCATCACCTTCGGCGACTACGGGCCCGGGGAGCTGCTGCGGATCGTGGAGCAGCAGGCGGAGGAGCACGAGTACCGGCTCGGGGAGGGTACGTCACAGGCGTTGCTGACGTACTTCACGGAGCTGCCCAAGGGCCCGGCCTTCGGCAACGGCCGCACGGCCCGCCAGACCTTCGAGTCGATGGTGGAGCGGCACGCGGGCCGGGTGGCCCAGCTCGCGGAGCCCAGTACGGACGAGCTCACCCTGCTGTTTCCCGCGGATCTTCCGGCGCTGCCGGTCCAGCCCGCTCCTTGCTGACCGCGTCCGCGATCCGCTGCCCCGGTAGTTCGGCCCGTGCGGCAGTGTCCAAGCGGGCGAGCAGGGCGTCGCGTTCGGCGGCAAAGGCCGGGTCCGCCTGGTAGTCGGAGTGGCCCAGGATCGGGGCGGGCAGCGGATGGCGGGCGCTGCGCCCGTAGGCGAGCGGGTCGGCGAGCGGGCCCCGGTCCACGTCGGGCACCGCGCCGGGCAGCGCCGGCCCGCCGATGGGGTCGGTGGCCCGCCAGAGGTTGCGCCAGCAGTCGACCTCGTCGTGCAGGGCGGTGAGCTGGCCCGGGCCGAAGTAGGCGGGGAACCAGCGGCCGTAGAGACGGCCGAGCGGGGATCCGTAGGTGAGCAGGGCGACCCGGCGGCGGGTGGGTGGCGGCAGCTGCCAGACGGCCGCGGCGGCGAGCACGCTGCCCTGGGAGTGGCCGGAGATGACCAGTCGGCCGCCGGTGCGGCCGGTCCAGCCGGCCATCCGCCACGTCAGGTCGGGTACGGCCCGCTCGGCGTAGCAGGGCGGGGCGAAGGGGTGGGCGGCGCGCGGCCAGAAGGTGCCGACGTCCCACAGGATCCCTATGGTCCGGCGGGCGGCGGGGTCCCGGTAGGCGCGGCGGCCCCAGGCGATGAAGGCGGCGATGCCGAGGCCGATGAGCCAGGACCCGGCGTCCTGGGCGGCGCGGGCGGCGGCTTCCAGCAGCGGCACGGTCCCACGGGCCGCCTCGCCCGGGACCTTTCCGCTGGACCATGCCCCGGCCAGCGCGCCCGCACCGAGGACCAGGGTGATCCCGGAGACGGCCGCCACGAACCAGGGCGCGGAGTCGGTGAGCGCGGCCGCGGTCCGGGCCCCGGCGATCCTGCGGCTGCGGGCGAGGTCCGGTGTCTCCCCCGGGTACTCGGCGGCCACGGCGGCGGCGAGGCGGCCCCGCGACCGTGCTCCGGTGACCGCGAACCAGCCCGCGAGCAGCGCCAGTACGAGGAGCAGCGGGGGCAGTACGGCGGCCTGCCAGGACAGCAGCACGGGCGGCCCGGGCAGCGGGGCGCCGGGCGTCCCGGGCGTGGCTCCCCCGTCCAGCCAGTCGGCGACGCGCTGGGCGACCCCGCCGGACATCACCCCGCCGAGCGCGCAGCCGAGCATGGCGACGGCGGGCCCGCCGAGGCCGTAGAGGGCCGTCGCCGGGTCGGGGGCCCTGCGGTAGAGGTGGCGGGCGACGGCGGCGAGGGCGAGCACGCAGAGTCCCTGGCCCAGCATGAGCCCGCCGAAGGTCAGGTCCCCGGGGAGCCGTCCGGTGGCGGTCCAGCCGGGGCGCGACCAGCAGGCATGGACGAGGACGGCGGCGAGCAGGGCGAGGGCGGCGCCGGGCAGCAGGGTGACGGCGGCCCGGTCGAGCCGGTGGTCGGGCCGGGCCTCGGTACGGCCGCGCCGGCATACGACCGAGGCCACGGCGACGGCCCCGGCGGCGAGCAGGACCTGGGTGAGCGTGCCGAGGGCCGCGAGGACGGGGGCGCCGCCCCGGCGGTCGTGGCGGGCGGTCGGTACGGAGACGGCCACCGCCACGGTGAGCAGCCCGGCGGCGGTGTGCGCGGCGCGCAGCCGGGCCACGAGGCGGCGGCCGTACCAGAATCCGGGGCGCCCGAGCGCGGGCACGGGGTCCGACGCGGTGTCCGGGTCGGCGGAGCCGGCGGGCGGGGGCTGGGACTCGTAGGCGCTCCAGGTGCGGTTCGACAGGTACCAGAGCAGTCCGGTCAGCGCGGCGGGGACCAGGGCCCCGAGGGCGAGGCGGCGCCCGGGCTGGGCCCACCAGCCGCCTCCGGGCGCGAGGAAGCCCAGCCAGGAGCGGAACCGGGCGCCGGCGCAGGTCCCGGAGCCGGCGCACTGCCAGGCGAGGAGGTCGAGCGCGACCTCGCAGGCGGCGGCGACGAGCAGCACGGTCAGGCTGAGGGCGAGGATCCGTACGAGGACCCCGTAGGTGCGCACGGCGCGCGGTGCGGGGTCGTCGGCGGGCGTGCCCGGCCGGGCCCAGTGGGCGAGGTTGGCCACCATGAAGGGCAGGAGGAGCAGCCACAGGGCGCGGGCGCCGTTGCCGGAGGTGAGCCGGGACCAGCAGTAGGCCTCGGGGACGGGCCGCCCGGCGTACCGCTCGGGGTGGGCCTCGGCGTCGGCGTCCTCGGTGCGGCGGAAGACGGCGGCAGTGGAGTCGCCGGTGACCCGGACGGTCCGCGGATCGCCGAGCAGCTCGCCGGGAGCGGCCCCGGCGACTCCGTGGACCAGGAGTTCGAGGGCGAGGGGTGTGTCGGGCGGGAGGTGGGGCGGGACCTCGGGAGGGGCCTGGGGCGGGGAGGTGTCGGGCTGGGGGCGGTCGGGCACAGCGGCCTCCGCTCGCGGGGCGGGATCGGCGCGGGTCCAGCATCCCGCGCGACGGAGCCGCTGCCCAGGCCCCACGCGGGGATCGGCACAGATCGGACGGGGTCGGACAGGGGCGGGCGGGGCCGGACGCGATCGCTCGGGATCGGTCGGGATCGGTCGGGATCGCTACGGACTTCTCACCGGTCCGGGGCTATGGTGGCGCGCACACCCGTCCAGAACCTCACCCCAGGGGGTACCGCCCATGGCTCGCCGACTCCGACCGGTGGGGCTCGACTTCATCGACGAGGCACCGGTCCGGCTGGTCTTCGCCACCGACGCCGCGGCACCGCCCGGGGCGGTGTACCGGGCGCTCGCCGAGGAAGTGGAGGGCTGGGCCGACTGGTTCGGGGCGGTCACCCTGGCCCGCCCCACGCACGGGGGCGCGGGCCGTGAGATCAAGCTGATGGGCGGGGTGCGCTTCCAGGAGACCATCATGGCCGCGGATCCCGAGCGGCGTTACGCGTACCGGATCGACACCACCAACGTCCCCGGGGTGCGGGCCCTGTTGGAGGAGTGGCGGCTGACTCCGGCCGGTACCGGCACGCACGTCCGCTGGACCTTCGCGGCGGACGGGCCGGCCCCGCTGCGCCTCGGCCTGGCCGCCGCCCGCCCGGGCCTGGGCCACTCGTTCCGCACGGCGGTCCGGAACCTGGACGGCCGCCTCAGCGCCCGCCGCGCGTCGGGCCGGTGACAGCGGCGAGGCGGGCGTACTCCCACGGGTCGTGCGCGCTGAAGACGGTGACCTCGTCCGCGTGGTCGCGGACGAGGCGGCGCAGGCGGTCGCGGGTCGCG
Organism: Streptomyces sp. NC-S4; assembly: GCF_054353315.1. Taxonomy (NCBI): domain Bacteria; kingdom Bacillati; phylum Actinomycetota; class Actinomycetes; order Kitasatosporales; family Streptomycetaceae; genus Streptomyces; species Streptomyces sp. NC-S4. The sequence goes on from NZ_CM135937.1 coordinate 1,259,445, forward strand.
GTACGTGCCGCGGCGTCGGTCTGCGCGCCCTGCTGGACCGGTTCGAACACGGGGTGGGCGAGCGGCGGGGTCTCTTCGAGCTCCCCGTGATAGGTGTACGCGTCGCCCGCGTGCAGCAGCCACCGGCCGTCGTCGTCGCGCACCGCGACACCCGCGTGTCCGGCCGAGTGGCCGGGCAGCGGCACCAGCAGCAGCTCGCATCCCAGCCCCTGCGGCCGGGCCACGCCGGGGAAGCCGAACCACGTCGTGTGCCCGTCGGCGGTCGCGGGTGACAGCAGCGGGCCGTGCGCCCGGTGCGCCGGCATGAACCGCTCGGCACTGTGCCGGTGGTGCGCGGCGGAAGGGTCGGTGACGGCCCGGTACTCGTCGGGGTGCACGTGCACCCGCGCGTGCGGGAAGTCCGCCAGCCCGCCGGTGTGGTCCCGGTGCAGGTGGGTGAGGACGATGTGCCGCACGTCCCGCGGCTCGTACCCGAGGCGGGCGACCTGGTGCAGCGCGGTCTCCCGCGGGTCCAGCGCGGGCCGGGCGTAGGCCACCCAGTCCGCGCCCAGCGCCCGGTCGGGCCGGCGCAGGTCGGCGGTGCCGAGGCCGGTGTCGACCAGGACCGGTCCGTCCGTGTCCGTCTCGATGAGCAGGCAGTGGCAGACGGCGGGCGGTGCGCGGTGCGCGGCGCCCGCCGCGGGCTCCGCGCCGAGCGGTGCGATCGTACGGAGCGAACCGCAGTTGAGATGATGGATGCGCACTAGGACCCCCTGGAGGACACGGGCGGGCTGTTCGCAACGGACGCTACGAGGGGCTTTCGTGACTCACCAAACGGTTGGACACGCGATGGAGGGCGCCCGGGGCGGCCCGCTGGCGGACTGCCCGGACACCGCCCTCGTCCCGCCCGCCCGCGAACCGCACTGCCCGGTCGACATCACCCTCACCGCGCTGGCCGGCCGGTGGACGCCGCTGGTCCTGAGGGAGTTCCTGCGCCGCGGCGAGGCCACCTACTCCGAGCTGTCCGCGGCCCTGCCCGCCCTGTCGGACAAGGTCCTCTCGGACCGGCTGGCCCAGTTGACCCGGGTGGGCGTCATCGAACGCCACCGCACGCCCGGTTGGCCTCCGCGGGTCCGCTACGTCCTCACCGGCCGGGGCCGCGCCCTGGAACCGGTGGTGCACAGCATGTGGGAGTGGGGCAGCGCAGGACAGCCGTAGCCGTCCGCTCAGGCGGCCGGTTCGCGCCAGACGCCGGTCGTCAGCAGCGTGTCGATGGTCTTCGCGTACGGGGCGATGTCGAGCCGCTGCGCCGCCAGCCACTCGTCGGAGTAGTACTTGTCCAGGTAGCGGTCGCCCGGGTCGCACAGCAGGGTGACGACGCTGCCCGTGCGGCCCTCCGCGACCATCTCCGAGATGATCTTCAGGGCGCTCCACACGCCGGTGCCGGTCGAGCCGCCCGCCTTGCGCCCTATGGCCGTCTCCAGCGCGCGGCAGGCGGCGATGCTCGCCGCGTCCGGGACCTTCATCATCCGGTCGATGGCCCCGGGCACGAAGCTCGGCTCCATCCGCGGCCGGCCGATGCCCTCGATGCGCGAGCCGCAATCGCTGCGCGCGTCCGGGTCGTTGTTGGTCCAGCCGTCGAAGAAACAGGAGTTCTCCGGGTCCGGCACGCAGACGCGGGTGTCGTGCTGCATGTAGTGCACGTAGCGCGCGATGGTCGCCGAGGTGCCGCCGGTGCCGGCGGTCGCCACGATCCAGGCGGGTTCGGGGTACCGCTCCAGGCGCAGCTGCTGGTACATCGATTCGGCGATGTTGTTGTTGCCGCGCCAGTCGGTGGCCCGCTCCGCGTAGGTGAACTGGTCCATGTAGTGCCCGCCCGTTCGGGCGGCGAGCTCGGCCGACTCCTCGTACATCTTCATCGGGTCGTCCACGAAGTGGCACGCGCCGCCGTGGAATTCGATGAGCCGGCACTTCTCCGGGCTGGTCGTGCGCGGCATGACGGCGATGAAGGGCACACCGATCAGCTTGGCGAAGTAGGCCTCGGAGACGGCGGTGGAGCCCGAGGAGGCCTCGATGACCGGGCGGCCGGGGCGGATCCAGCCGTTGCAGAGCGCGTAGAGGAACAGCGAGCGCGCGAGGCGGTGCTTGAGGGAGCCCGTCGGGTGCGTGGACTCGTCCTTGAGGTAGAGGTCGATGCCCCATGCCTCGGGGAGCGGGAAGCGCAGCAGGTGGGTGTCGGCGGAGCGGTTGGCATCGGCCTGGACCTTGCGGACCGCCTCCTTCAGCCAGGCCCGGTAGTCCGCGTCGCTGCGATCGACGTCGACGGTCGTGGCAGTCGTACCGGTGGTTCTGGTGGTGCCGGTGGTGCTCATGTGCCGCGCTCCTTCGTGGGTGAACTTCTCCCCCCTTCTTCGCAATGTACCCCTCCCACCTGCACAAACGTTCGCTTTGGGGATCCATGCGAATCCCTTTCGATCGCGTTCGGTTGCACTGCGCGGCACGGTGAGTGACCCTGGTGGAGCATCACCGAGGGTGCAGCACCCGTAACACTCATGTCGGGGAGTCGCAGCCGTGATCACTCATTCCCGCAGGCACTGCGTCGTCGAACTGCAGGCCTTGCCGTCGCGGATCGGCCAAATCCGCAGAATCGTTTCTGCACAACTGCGCCACTGGGAGCTCGACCCGCTCATAGACCGGGCTGCGCTCGGTGTGACGGAACTGCTCAGCAACGTCCACCGCCACGCGCAGCCGGACAAGACCTGCATCGTGGAGATCGAGCTCCGGCTCGGACGCCTCACGGTCTCGGTCATCGACAGCGATCCGCGGCTGCCGGTCGTCCGGGGGACGCAGGCGGAGGCGCTGGAGACCTGCGGCCGCGGGCTCGCCCTGGTGGAAGCCCTCAGCGAGGCCTGGGGGGCGCGCGAGCGGCCCGACGGCCCCGGGAAGGCGGTGTGGTTCTCACTCACGGCGGCCCCGGCCCGGGCGGCGCCGGTGCGGCCGGTCACGATCCGGACCACGCCCGTACGAGAACCGGCGCGCGCGGTGCTCCTGGCCGTCGATCCGGGAGCCGTCGCGACGGACCTGCCGGTGGCATCACCGGTCGGCGCCCGGCCCGGGTGACCACCCGCGGGCCCCGGGGCCCGGCCCGTTGCGCGGGTAAGGCCCGCGCAGGCCGGCCGGGGCCGGCCCGGTCCTCGCGGGGCAGCCCTCAGGCCAGGGCTCCCAGCGGATCGTCGAGCACCGGCTGCCACGCCAGCTCCGCCGCGCCGACCAGGCTGTTGTGGTCCAGGGTGCACGGCAGGATCGGCACCCCGCCACTGCGTCCCCACAGGCTGCGGTCCGCGACCACCGCGCGCAGCCGTTCCGGGTCGGCGTACAGCAGCTCCCGGTGCAGCCCGCCCAGGATGATCCGGTCCGGGTTGAGGATGTTCACCAGGCCCGCGAGGCCCAGCCCGAGCCGGTCGATCAGCTCCTCCGTGGCCGCCCGTACCGCCGGTTCCGCGGGCTCGTCGCGCAGCAGGTCGCGAGCCTGCTGGAGCAGCGACACCTCGGGGCCGGGGCTGCGGCCCGCCGCGGTGAGGAAGGCGAGCGGGTCCGCCTCCACGTCCAGGCAGCCGCGGCTGCCGCAGTGGCAGGCCCGCCCCTCGGGGTTCACGGTGAGGTGGCCGACCTCCAGGGCCAGGCCCGAACTCCCGCTGTGCAGGCGGCCGTCCAGCACCAGCGCCCCGCCGACCCCGCGGTGCCCGGTGGCCACGCACAGCAGGTGCTGGGCACTGCGCCCCGCGCCGTGCCGGTGCTCGGCCAGGGCCGCGAGGTTGACGTCGTTGCCCGTCAGGGCCGGGCCGTCGATCCCGGCCGCCTTCACGCACTCCGCGAAGATGGCCCGTACCGGAGAGCCGGCCGGCCAGGCCAGGTGCAGCGGGTTCAGCGCCGTACCGTCCGGCTCCGCGACCGCCGACGGGACCGCGAGACCCGCGCCGACGCAGCGGCGGCCGCTCTGCACGAGCAGCTCCGCGCCCGCCTCCACGACCGCGCCGAGCACCTGCGCCGGGTCGGCGGAAACCGTGACCTTGCCCGGGGCGGTGGCCACGATGCGGCCGCCGAGGCCGACCAGGGCTGCGCGGAAACCGTCCGAGTGCACCTGGGCGGCCAGCGCCACCGGGCCGTCCTCGGCCACCGAGAGCCGGTGCGAGGGGCGCCCCTGGGCTCCGCCGGTCCCGCCGGTCCCGACGGCTCCGGCCGGGCGGGAATCGACGCGGATCAGCCCGAGGGCCTCCAGCTCGGCGGCGACCGCTCCGGCGGTGGCGCGGGTGACCCCGAGCTCGGCCGTCAGCACGGCGCGGGTCGGGGCACGACCGGTGTGGACGAGCTCCAGCGCCGGCCCGAGCGCGCCGCGCCCCCGTTCCAGCCTGGTCCGCGCAGCCGTACCGGACGCGGTTGGCGCGGTCGCATCCCCCACCCGCGGCGGGGCCCCGTTGCCGTTCATGGCATCGATCCTCGCATGATCGGAGGGTGCCGGGTGCCGCCGCTCAGCCCAGCCCGCCCACCCGGAGTGTGATGTTCAGCCGCCCGGTGAGCCCGAGCTCCCGCGGGCCCGTGCCCGGCAGGACCTTGGGCACCCCGTGGTAGGCCAGTCGGCTCTCCTCCCCGAAGACGAAGAGATCCCCGCTGCGCAGCTCGACGTCCCGGTACGGGCGCCCGCGCGAGGCGTTGTTCCCGAAGCGGAAGACGCAGGTGTCGCCGAGGCTGAGCGAGACCACCGGCGCGGTGGAGCGCTCCTCGGCGTCGCGGTGCATGCCCATGCGGGAGTCGCCGGCGTAGAAGTTGATCAGCGCGATGTCGTAGGCCGTCCCGGGCCCGGGCTCCGGCGCTTCCCCGTACGCGGCGGTCACCGCCTCGCGCCCCAGCTCGGCGAGCCACGGCGGCATCGGCTTGACCGGTGCCCCGTCACCGTCGACGGCGGTGCGCGCGTACCCGTACGGGTACCAGTGCAGGCCGAGGCACACCTGGCGGGCGGTCATCACCCCGCCGCCCGGGGTGCGTACGGTGCGCAAGCCGGCGGGGGGCCTCGCCCAGGCGCGGCAGGCCGCCAGCAACTCGCCCTGGCGCCCCGGCCCGAGCCAGTCCGGCACGTGCACGGCGCCGGGGGCGATCGCGGTCGGCTCGCGCGGAAAGAGTTCCCCGTCCATGCTCTCCATTGTCACGGGCGGACCGAGAGGACTCACGGCATGGAGATCACCGAACATGTGAAGACCCTCGCACGCGAGGGCGAGCTGCTCGCCGAGGTGGCCGAACGCGCCGGTACGGACTCCCCGGTCCCCACCTGCCCGGGGTGGCGCGTCACCGACCTGTTGCGGCACACCGGTTCGGTGCACCGCTGGGCCGCCGCGTACGTCGCGGAGGGGCGGCTGGAGCCGGCGGGCTTCCCGGACGCGCCGGAGCTGGTCGGCGGCGAGCTGCTGGCCTGGTTCCGGGAGGGCCACGCGGACCTGGTGCGGATCCTGAACGAGGCGCCGGCCGATGTGCAGTGCTGGACCTACCTGCCGACGGTCCCGGCCTCGCCGGTGGCGTTCTGGGCCCGGCGGCAGGCGCACGAGACCACCGTGCACCGGATGGACGCGGAGGCTGCGCTCGGCGTGCTGTTCTCGGCGGTGGAGCCGGAGTTCGCGGAGGACGGGGTGGACGAGCTGCTGACCGGCTTCCACGCCCGGCCGCGCAGCCGGGTGCGGACCGCCGGGCCCAAGGTGGTCCGGGTGCGGGCCGCCGACACGGGCGGGGTGTGGACGGTACACCTGTCGGCGGCGCCGGCCCTCACGGTGCGGGGCGACACGGGCGAGGCGGCCGACTGCGAGCTGACCGGGGAGGCGGCCTGGCTGTACGCGGCCCTGTGGAACCGCCTCCCGCTGGCGGGTCCGGGGGTGACGGGCGACCCGGCACTGGCCCGGCTGTGGACGGACACGGCCGGAATCTGACCGGGCCGACGGCCGGCGCGGCGTGGGGGGGCTTGTGACGGGCCGTGCACGCTGTGACACTCCACGCATGGAGCGACGACGTACGCAGGCGGACCGGGACGCGATCACCATCGAGATCGGCTATGCCTTCGTCAGCGCCTGCTTCGCGGCCGTCCTCGCGTTCGGCGCGGTGTACGGACCCACGCTCGCGTTCTCCCTGGCCCCGTCGACGCGCGGCATCCTGGCCGTGGCGGGCGGGATCCTGGCGGCGGCGGTGTTCCTGCTCCGGATCACCCACGTGCTGCTCGGGTTCGCCCGCCGCCCGGAGAACGACGGGCGCTGAGCCGGGCACGGCGTAGCGCGACCGGATGCCTGAATGCCGCGTCCATGACAGGTCGCGCCGGCGGCTTACGCCGGATCCGCCGCGCCGCGTTTGTCCTCCACGTGGACGACGTCGAGTTCGATGCCGTCCTGATGGCGCCTGGAACGTCCGTACAACCCGACGGCGATGTCCGACGCGTCCACGAGCTCGTCGGGGCCGACATGGGTGAGGACGTCGTTGTGGTGCCCGACGACGGCCCATCCCTCGGCGTCCCGGGATGCCGATCGACCGGTTCGCCGCCCTTTCGCCTTCAGCCGAGGGTGGCCGCGTACGTGGTCTGGGTGCGGTACTTCCATGTCGGGCCCGCGTTCCAGGGATTGGGCATGACCGTGCTGGTCGCGTACGCGTAGCCCGCGCCGCGGTCGAAGGCGGTGCGCAGGGTGGCGCGCATCGCGCCGGGGTCGGGGACGTCGTGGACCAGGTGCCAGAACGCCGTCCCGCTGGGGTCGAGTTCGGCACCGGAGCGGTAGCCGGAGAGGGGGTCGAAGACGTTGCCGCCGAGCCAGCCGACGCCGGTGTACGCCGCGTAGGTGTCCTCGAACGTGACGAAGACGTCCGCGGTGCGGTGGCCCGGCTCCAGGTAGCAGTCGGCTATGGCGGTGCCGGGGTTGTTGACGACGAGGTCGGGGGCGGCCGGGTCGGCGGCGTCCATCGTGTCCTGGACGTAGCGGCGCAGCTCGGCGTAGTAGTCGCGGGTGGCGTTGGCGGGGCCGCAGTCGCGGCTGACGACGTCGAAGAAGATGCCGTCGACGTGGAGGCGGCCGTCGGGGGTCCTGAGGTAGTTGTCGACGGAGGCCTTGGCCGCGGCGATGTCGCGGTTGCCGTGGTCGGTGTGGACGTAGCCGAGCACCCGGGTCCGCTCGCCGGTGGAGGTGGTGCGGGCGCGCAGTGCGTCGGCACGGGCGCGCCAGGGGCCGTCGAACGGGGAGTCGCCGTTCCCCGGGTTGAGTACGACCACCGAGGGGGCCGGAGCGGTGGCGGTGAGGTCGCTCAGCATGGGGTCGTTCGCCCAGACGTACGCGGGGACGCCGATCTCCAGGCCCCGCACGCCCGGCGTCCGGGGGGTGGGGGGCGGCGCGGTGGACGCCGGGGCGGCCGGCCGCGGCCCGTCCTGCGCCGCGGCGATGATGGCGGGCGCCGACGCGGCCAGCAAGGCAGTGACCACGGCTGCGTACAGGGCCTTCACGGCGCGGGGCATGAACGTTTCCTCCGGCGGCGGAAGGGGGCGACCCGAGGAACACTAGACGCGCGGCCCCTCGTTCAAGGCTGAACCGCCCGCATTCGCATGAGGAACAGAAGAGCGAGCCATCCCCTCATCATGTGAATCTCCCGGATCTCCACAACGGTCCGCGCCGCCGCCCTCCCGTCATACGGCCGGCAGTCCGACCCCGTGCGCCAGTTGGCCGGCGGCGTGCGCGAAGAAGGCGGTGCGGTCCTCGACGACCCGGTTGAACTGACCGAACAGTTCGAAGGACAGCAGCCCGACCAGCTGGGCCCACGCGGCGACCAGAGCGGCGGTGACCGCGGGGGGCAGGCCCTCGGCGAAGTCTGCGGTCATCCGCTCGGCCTCGGGGCGCAGGGCGGGCGGCAGCGGCGGGAGGCCGAGGCCGGGGCCCTCGTACGCGGCGCGGAGGATGCCGATGAAGGTGTTGCCGACGCGGGAGGCCGGGCCCACGGTGTCGGTGGGGGCGCTGTAGCCGGGGACAGGGGAGCCGTAGATGAGGGCGTACTCGTGCGGGTGCTCCAGCGCCCAGGAGCGGACGGCCTCGCAGACCGCGATCCAGCGGGCTCGGGGCGGGGCCCCGGCGGCGCGGGCGCGGGCGTCGGCCGCCTCGGCGGCCGCGCCGACGCTGTCGTACGCGTCGATGATGAGGGCGGTGAGCAGTTCGTCCCGGCTGGGGAAGTACCGGTAGAGGGCGGAGGAGACCATGCCCAGCTCGCGGGCGACGGCACGCAGGGAGAGTCTGGGGGCACCCTCCGCCGCGAGCATGCGGCGCGCCTCGTCCTTGATGGCGGCGGTGACCTCGACGCGGGCCCGCTCCCTTGCCCCTCGCACGGTATTCATGCGGGTCAGTCTGCCACGCGAACGGAGCACTGCCCAGAAAACGGATTGCCGCTCTATTTCGAGAGCACTGCTCTTGTTTTGGCGCACCGATCCGTGCACACTGCTCTCAAGCGAGAGCAGTGCTCTCTCGATGAAGAAAGCGGCCCCGGAGGTCACGATGAACGCGCCCACCCCGTACTACGTCCAGGCCACCCCGTTCGAGGCCCGCTTCAACGCGCTCTTCGGCAAGCTGGCCCGCTTCGGCATCAGCCTGGCGGGCAGCGCCGAGCTGTCGGTTCGCGGCCGCAAGTCCGGCGAGATGCAGCGGATCCCGGTCAACCCGCACACCTACGAGGGCGCCCAGTACCTGGTCTCGGCCCGCGGCCACTCCCAGTGGGTCCGCAACATGCGGGTGGCGGGCGGCGGCGAGCTGCGCGTGGGGCGCAAGGTGCGCGCGTTCACCGTCACCGAGATCACCGACCCGGTGCTGAAGGCCGACATCCTGCGCGCCTACCTGGAGAAGTGGGGGTGGGAGGTCAACCGGTTCTTCCAGGGGGTCACCGCCAAGTCCTCCGACGCCGAACTGCGGGCGGCCGCCGGCGACCACCCGGTCTTCCGGATCACGGTCTCCGGCTGACCCCACGGACGGCCGGCCCCGAGGGCGGCCGTCTCCCGGAGGCGGGCCCCCGGACGGCGACCGCCCCGCCCGCACCCGTCCGGCTCAGCCGAACGGCCGGCGCAGCCGGTCCACCAGCCGCTCCCACAGGTGGTGCCGCCACAGCCAGAGCGGCAGCTCCCGGTGCGGCACGAAGGACCACAGGTCGTCGTCGGCCTCGTTGCCCCGGGGGCAGCCGCGCAGCAGCTCCAGACAGCGCCGGTCCACCGTGCGGTGGAGCCGCGCGACGTGGGCCAGGGCGATGACCCCCTGCCGGCGGACCTCCCGGTCCGCCGACTCCATCGCCCGCGCGACCACGGGGAACACGACCTCCGGGTCGGCGTGGTTGAGGGCGAGCCCGATCACCGCCACCCCGACCTTCGGCTCCCCGCGCCGGAAGGCCGCCAGGACGACCTCCGGCTGGTCCACCCCGAGGAGGCCCGAGCCGCCCGACCAGTCGGGACCGGTGCCCGCGCCTCCCCCGTGCACGGTGCCCTTCAGCCCTTGCTGCCGCTGCCGCTGCCCCCGCCGCTGCGGGCCGCTGCCGCCTGCCGGGCGTCCATCATGTGCAGCGCCTTGCGCGCCAGCGGGTACGTACGCACCAGCTCGGCCAGCGTCGTCGAGCCCCGCGTGATCCGGGCGAACGCCCGCCAGGCCGGACCGAAGCCGGTGATCGCCGCGTGCAGCATCCGCGGCCGGACCTCGAAGAGGTTCAGCATCCGCTTGCCGACCCCCATCTCCACGCCCAGCCCGGCCTTCACCGCGAAGGCGTAGTTGAGGGCCTGGCGGCGCGCGTCCACGGCGTCCTGGGCCTCGGAGATCTTCACCGCCCACTCCCCCGCCAGCCGACCGGAGCGCAGCGCGAAGGAGATGCCCTCCCGGGTCCACGGCTCCAGCAGTCCGGCCGCGTCGCCCGCCACCAGCACCCGGCCGCGCGAGAGCGGCGAATCGGGCTTGCGGCAGCGCGTCAGGTGCCCGGAGGAGACGGCCGGTTCGAAGCCGGCGAGTCCGAGCCGGGCGATGAAGTCGTCCAGATAGCGCTTGGTCGCGGCGCCCTCGCCCTTGGCCGAGATGACCCCGACGGTCAGGGTGTCGCCCTTGGGGAAGACCCAGCCGTAACTGCCGGGCAGCGGGCCCCAGTCGATCAGCACCCGCCCCTTCCAGTCCTCGGCGACCGTCTCCGGGACGGGGATCTCCGCCTCCAGGCCCAGGTCCACCTGGTCCATCTCCACGCCGACGTGCGCGCCGATCCGGCTCGCGCTGCCGTCCGCGCCGACGACGGCGCGGGCCAGCACGGTCTCCCCGTCGGCGAGCACCACGGCGACGGTGCGCCGGTCGGGAACGGCCGCCCCGTGCTGTTCGACGCGGGCCACGGCCGTACCCGTACGGACGGTGGCGCCGGCCTTCTCCGCCGCGGCGACCAGGCCGGCGTCGAACTCCGGACGGTTGATGAGCCCGAACAGCATGTGCTTCGAGCGCCGGGTGCGGGTCAGCTTCCCGTCCATCGAGAAGGTGACCGCGTGGATGCGGTCCTTGAGGGGCAGCACGAAGCCCGGGGGCAGGGCGTCGCGCGAGGGGCCGATGATGCCGCCGCCGCAGGTCTTGTAGCGGGGCAGCTCGGCCTTCTCCAGCAACAGGACGCGCCGCCCGGCCGTCGCCGCCGCGTACGCGGCCGAGGACCCGGCCGGTCCCGCCCCGACCACGACCACGTCCCACACCTCGCCGGTCTCCCCGGCCGCCCCGTCGTCCGCCCCTCGGGCGTCCTGCCCCGTGCCCGCGCCTGCGTCTGCGCCCACGCCTGCGTCCGCGCTCGCGCCCGCCTCCGCGCTCGCGCCCATGCCTGCGTCTGCGTCGCGTACGTCGTCGTCGCTGCTCACGATGTGTTGCTGCTCCTGATCACCCGGTTGCTCCGATGCCGGGGAAATCCTACGGCGAGACACCGCCCCGTTCCGCTGTGCGAGGATCAAGACTGTCTTTCGCCGTACCCGGCATACGCACACCCCGCGGATGCGGGCGGCGTACACGGAGAACAACGTCGCACCCAAAAGGAGCGTGCCCATGTCCCAGAATCCGATCGCCGAGACCATCGCCTCGCTGATGCCCCGCGCCAAGCAGGAGCTGACCGAGCTGGTGGCCTTCCAGTCGGTGGCGGACTGGGCGCAGTTCCCCAAGAGCGAGAGCGAGGCCGCCGCGAACTGGGTGGCCGACGCCCTGCGCGTCGAGGGCTTCCAGGACGTGGCGCTGCTCGACACCCCGGACGGCACCCAGTCGGTCTACGGTTTCCTCCCGGGCCCCGAGGGCTCGCCGACCGTGCTGCTCTACGCGCACTACGACGTCCAGCCGCCGCTCGACGACGCGGCCTGGACCTCCCCGGCCTTCGAGCTGACCGAGCGCGACGGCCGCTGGTACGGGCGCGGCTCGGCCGACTGCAAGGGCGGGTTCATCATGCACCTGCTGGCGCTGCGCGCGCTGAAGGCCAACGGCGGTGTGCCCGTGAACGTGAAGGTGATCGTCGAGGGCTCTGAGGAGCAGGGCACCGGCGGCCTCCAGCAGTACGCCGAGGCGCACCCGGAACTGCTGGCCGCCGACACCATCGTCATCGGCGACGCGGGCAACTTCCGCCTCGGCCTGCCGACGGTGACGGCCACCCTGCGCGGCATGTGCCTGGTCAAGGTGAAGATCGACACGCTGGGCGGCAACCTGCACTCGGGCATGTTCGGCGGCGCCGCCCCCGACGCGCTGGCCGCACTGATCCGCGTACTCGACTCGCTGCGCGCGGCGGACGGTTCGACGACCGTGGACGGGCTGGCCTCGGACGAGGTGTGGGAGGGCCTGCAGTACCCGGAGGCGGACTTCCGCGCCGACGCGAAGGTCCTGGACGGGGTCGAGCTCATCGGCGAGGGCACGATCGCGGACCGGCTGTGGGCCCGCCCGGCCGTCACGGTGCTCGGCATCGACTGCCCGCCGGTGGTCGGCGCGACGCCGTCCGTGCACGCGAGCGCCGGTGCTCTGATCAGCCTGCGGGTGCCGCCGGGCGTGGACACCGCCGCGGCCGTCAAGCTGCTGCAGGCCCACCTGGAGGCGCACACGCCGTGGAAGGCGCGCCTCGAACTCGAGGTCGTCGGCCAGGGCCAGCCGTTCCGGGCGGACACCGACAGTCCGGCGTACGCGTCGATGCGCTCGGCCCTGGAGGCCGCCTATCCCGGCCAGGAGATGCAGATCAGTGGCATGGGCGGGTCGATCCCGCTGTGCAACACGCTGACCTCCCTGTACCCGGATGCGGAGATGCTGCTGATCGGGCTGAGCGAGCCGGAGGCGCAGATCCACGCGGTCAACGAGAGCGTGTCGCCCGAGGAGCTGGAGCGCCTGTCGGTGGCGGAGGCCCTCTTCCTCGTCAACTACGCGGAGTCCAAGCGCGCCTGACCCGCGCGGGCGGTCGATCGGCCGCGGCGTGTACGCCCGGGGCGCAGTGCGCCCCGGGCGTACTGCGCTCCCGGCGAACTCGACGCCGGGAGGGGCCAGGCCGTCCGTACGTTGACCTCATGGATCTTGTCGAAGTACTGCCGAACCGGCTCCACATGCTCCGCTTCCCCATCGGCCAGGCCTATCTCTGGCAGGACGGCGAAGCCCTCACCCTGATCGACGCGGGCCATGCCGGATCCGCCGACGCGATCGAACGGGCGATCCGTTCCCTCGGGCCGACGCCCGAGCGGCTGGAGCGGATCGTCCTCACGCACTGCCATCGCGACCACGTCGGGGCGGCGGATGAGCTCGCCGCCCGCTGGGGCGCGCGGGTGCTGGCGCACCGCCTGGACGCGCCGGTGATCCGGGGCGAGCTGCCGATGCCCGAACCGGTGCTGCTGGACTGGGAGATCCCGCTGTACGCGCGCGGCCTGACCGTCCCCGAGGCCCCGCCCACCCGGGTCGACCACGAGGTGGAGGACGGGGAGGCGCTGGGCTTCGGGGACGGGGCGTACGTGGTCCACGCCCCCGGCCACACGGACGGCAGCATCGGGATCCACCTTCCGCGCCACGGCGTGCTGTTCACCGGTGACTGCGTCGCCGCCGTCGGCCCGCTCATGCTGGGCGTCTTCAACGTGGACCGCGCCCGGGCGATCACCGCTTTCCGGCGCCTGGCCGCGCTCGCCCCGTCGATCGCCTGCTTCGGCCACGGGGATCCGCTGACGGAGAACACGGCGGAGGCGCTCACGAAGGCGGCGCACGAGGCGGCCGCTGCCGGCTGAGGCCCGCCACCGGGGCCGCCCGCGGGCCGTCGGCGGGCTGCGCGGATCAGCCCAGCCCCGGTGGTTCCCAGGCGTGGTGCCGGAGGATCATGCGCACGGCGGTGCGGGAGGGAGTCAGCCGCATCGCCGTGTTGCGCAGGGCGACGGGCAGCGGATGGGCGAGCCGGTGGCCCATCCGTCCGGCCTGCCGTGCGGCCCTGGCGACCGCCTGGCTGCGCGGTCGGCGTTCGGCGTCGTAGCGGACGAGTGCCGCCTCGACGGTGGCTTCGCTGCCGAGCGCGGCGGCCAAAGCGACCGCGTCCTCCAGTGCCTGACAGGCCCCCTGCCCGAGGTTCGGGGTCATCGCGTGCGCCGCGTCGCCGAGCAGCGCGATCCGGCCGACCGCGTACGAGGGGAGCGGCGTGCGGAGTTCGCCGACGTCGTGGTGGAGCACGGCCTCGGGCCGGGTGGCGTCGAGCAGGGCCGGGATCGGGTCGTGCCAGTTCTGGAACCGCCGGCGCAGTTCGGCGAGCGGGTCGGCGAACCGCGTCCCGGCGGGGAGGCCGAGGACCGCGTGCCACTCGGCCCGGCCGTCGGGGAAGGCGATGTGCCCGAACTCTGCGCCGCGCCCCCAGGTCAGCTCGAAGTCGGTGCGCAGGGCGAGCGGCTCCGCGGTGATGGCCCGCAGCACCGCGGAGCCGCTGTGGACCGGTCCCGGGTGGGCCGGGAAGAGGCGGCCGCGGATCCTGCTGCCTATGCCGTCGGCCGCCACCACGAGGTCGGCGTCCAGGGCCGTGCCGCCCCGGTCGACCCGGACGGTCGCGGGGCCGATCCGGGTGACGGGTCCCGCCTCGCGGCCGGTCAGGAGCGTTCCGGCGGGCAGGGCCGCGCGCAGCAGCCGGTGCAGGGTGGCTCGGGGAATGCCCATGATCGGCGTACCCACGGCCCGTTCCAGCTCCGCGCCGTCCATCCGGGCCAGCCAACGGCCGCCGGGCGTGCGGGTGCCACCGGTGTACTGGCCTCGCGACGCCTCCCGTACCGCCGCGCCGACGCCGAGTGCGTCCAGTGCCCGCAGGCCGTTGGCGGCCAGCGAGATGCCCGCTCCCGCGTCGTCGAGCACGCCGGCGCGCTCGACGACCGTGACGTCCCAGCCGATGCGGCGCAGACCGATCGCGGCGGCCAGCCCGCCGATGCCCCCTCCGACGACCACTGCCGTGCTGCCCATGCCCGACCCACCCCTTCTACACCTGTAGAAGACCGACCCTACCCGAGCCGCCACGGGGTTACTACAGGTGTAGAAAGGGACCATGGAAACCCTGCCTGCCGATCGGCGCACCCTCCTCGCGGACGCGGCTCTCGACGTGCTCGCCGACGAGGGCATGCGCGGCCTGACCCACCGCGCGGTCGACCGCCGGGCGGCCATGCCTCCCGGCACCACGTCGGCGTACTACCGCACCCGGGCCGCGCTGCTCACGGCCCTGGTGACCCGGCTCGTCCAGCTCGATCAGGCGGAACTGCGGGCGACGGCCGAGCAGTTCCCCCTCCCGCGCACCGTCGGGGAACTGGTGGACGGCATGGTGGCGCTCACCCGCCGCCGGCTCGCCGGGGAGGGCCGCCGCCGCTCGCTCGCCCGGTACGCCTGCACCGTGGAGAGCGTGCGCGACCCGGAGCTGCGCGAGATCCTCGTACCGCGCGAGAACGCCGGCCGCGAAGCCGTCCGGCTGTTCCTCGCCGGGCACGGCGTGCGCGCGACGGACGTCGAGAACCGCACCCACACCCTGCTGACCTGCCTCGACGGGCTGGTCTTCGACCGGCTGGTGGGCGGTGGCGACGTGCCGCGCGAAGCCCTCGAAGGCCTGGTCGCCGCCGCCCTGCGTCCGTCGGAGCGGTCGGAGCGGTCGGAGCAAGCAGGGCAGCCGGATCAGCCGGTGGGGACGCCCGCCTCCAGGTAGAGCGGGTGGCCGCGTTCGCGGGCGCGCAGGGCCCAGCGCAGGCGCTCGTAGCGGTGTCGCGGGAGCAGATCGGCGGCCTCGGCCTCCGTGACGAAGCGCCAGGCCCGCAGTTCCGGGCCGGGCAGCCGGAGCCGGGCCGCCGCCTCCTCCGAGAGGCGGCCGCCGTCGAAGAGCAGGCGCAGTCCGCCGTAGCCGGGCGGCTGGGGCGGCTCCCAGTCGACCACCAGGAGCCCGGGCGTCCGTTCCAGTACGACGCCCAGTTCCTCCGCGACCTCCCGTACGCCCGCGCCCGCGGGCGCCTCGCCCGCTTCGACGACTCCGCCCGGGAACTCCCAGCCGGCCTTGTAGGTCGGATCCACCAGCAGCACCCGGTCCTGCTCGTCGAAGAGCAGTACCCCGGCCGCCACCGTCTCCCGGGTGGGCTCCGGTGTCTGCACGATGTCGCAGACCTTCGCAGTCTCCGAGCGGACGGCGTCGGCGATGCGCTCCGCCGTCTCCCGCGGGCTCAGCAGGCTGTTGTCGACGACGTGCGCGTCGGCGGTCAGCCAGCCGAGGGCCTGCTGGTAGACCGGGATGTGGTCGTACGCCCACCGGCGGACCCGTAGGTCGACCTCGGCGGGCTCCCCGGGTTCCTCCCGGGTCGCGATCCGCTCCCGGAGGATCGTTTCTGCAGGAGCGAGCAACACGTGCCGCACCGGGATCCTCCGAGCCGCCAGCCCGCCGAAGATCTCGTCCCGATAGTCCTGGCGCAGCAGCGTCATCGGTACGACGAGCACCCCGCCCAGTTCGGCGAGCATCGCCGCGGCCGTGTCCACCACCAACCGCCGCCAGCTCGGGAGGTCCTGGTAGTCGGTGACCTCCGCCAGTCGTTTGGGCGGCAGCAGGACACGCAGCGCGTCGCCGACGAGCTCCGGGTCGAACAGGGTGCTGTCCGGCAGGATTCCGGTCAGTTCGCGGGCCGTGCTGGTCTTTCCGGCGCTGAAGGTGCCGTTGATCCAGACAATCACGTCTACCCCTCTCCCCATGGCTCGTCCGGAGCCCCCAGTGGCTTGCCCGCCCCAGCCTGCCACGAAAACCTCACGATCGGCCCAGTGCTTATCCTCAAGGTCACAGCCCCGCACGTGAGCCCCGGAGGATTCACCACCGTGCCCGACAACCGCCGCCCGTCCGAGCCCCGCTACGGCAACCGGCCGACCATGAAGGACGTGGCGTCCCAGGCGGGCGTCGGCCTGAAGACGGTGTCGCGCGTGGTCAACGGGGAGCCGGGGGTGACCCCCGAGACCGAACGGCGGGTCCAGCAGGCCATCGAGGCCCTCGGCTTCCGCCGCAACGACAGTGCCCGCGTGCTGCGCAAGGGCCGCACCGCCACCGTGGGCCTGGTCCTGGAGGATCTCGCCGACCCCTTCTACGGCCCGCTGAACCGGGCGGTGGAGGAGGTGGCCCGCGCGCACGGGGCGCTGCTCATCAACGGCTCCAGCGCCGAGGACCCGGACCGGGAACGGGAGTTGGCGCTCGCGCTGTGCGCCCGCCGGGTGGACGGGCTGATCGTGATCCCGGCCGGGGACGACCACCGCTACCTGGAGCCGGAGATGCGGGCCGGTGTGTCCACGGTGTTCGTGGACCGCCCGGCGGGCCGGATCGAGGCCGATGTCGTCCTCTCGGACAGCTTCGGCGGCGCCCGGGGCGGGGTGGCCCACCTGATCGCGGGCGGCCACCGCCGGATCGGCTTCATCGGCGACCAGCCCCGCATCCACACGGTGGTGGAACGGCTGCGCGGCTACCGCTCGGCGATGGCGGAGGCGGGTCTGCCGGTGGATCAGTCGTGGATCTCGCTCGGGTCCACCGCCCCGGAACGGGTCGCGGCGGCGGCCGGGGCGATGCTCTCGGGCCCGGACCCGGTGACCGCCGTCTTCGCCGGCAACAACCGGGTGACCGTGACCCTGGTACGGGTCCTCGCGGCGCACGGCCGGCCGGTGGCGCTGGTCGGCTTCGACGATTTCGAGCTGGCCGATCTGCTGCGCCCGGGCGTGACGGTGGTCGCCCAGGACCCGGCGGCCCTGGGCCGGGTGGCCACGGACCGCCTCTTCCAGCGCCTCGCGGGCGCGGACCTGACCCCGTGCCGCATCCAGCTGTCGACCCGCCTGATCGCCCGGGGCTCGGGCGAGATCCCGCCGGCCGGCTGACCCTTCACCTCATCGGATCAGCCCGTGCAGCACGGGCACGGCCGCCCCGGCGGCGGAGAGCCCGGCGAGTACGGCCAGGGCCGGGCCGGTGCCCCCCAGGAAGGCCAGGCCGCCCGCCGCGAGGCCGATCAGGGCGGCGGCGATCAGCACGACGGCGGCATGCAGGGTCACGAAGTGGGCGTCGTCGCCCGAAGGTGTGGTCATGCCTCGATTGGAACGGGCCGCCGGGCCCGGTCCCTCCCCGGCCGAACGGATCCGCAGCGCGTCGATACCCACCGAACTCCCTGGATCGGACCGAGGTGTTCGCGGCCGTTCGGCGAAGTTCGGGACCCTGCGGCGGGCGGACGCCTAGCCTGGTGCTCCGCACGGTTCGGGGAGCAGGATGGACGGGCAGATCGCCTTCGGGGAAGAACTGGGCCGCTTCGCGGCGGACTTGCGCCGCCTCCGCATCGAGCGGGGCAATCCCTCGTACCGGGAGCTGGGATCGCGTGCGGTGAAGTCCGGGGCCGGCGGGCGACTGCCCGTCGCCACCCTGAGCGACGCGTTCCGGGGCAAGCGGCTGCCGGGCCTGGACAAGCTGATGACGCTGGTGCGGGTGCTGCACTCGTACGACGAGTACGGCCGCCCGACCGCCGTCCCGCCGCACACCTCCCCCGTGCTGGAACCCTGGCGGCAGCGCTGGCGGACCCTCGCGGCCCATCAGCCGCCCGCACCGGTCCGGGAGCGCGGTGTCCGGCGGCCGCTGAGCCCGCCGCCCACCGAAGCGGCCGCCTGCGGACCGCCGCCCGTGGCGTCCTCGCCGTCTCCGCCGTCCTCCCCCGAGACGTACACGAGGTCCCACGTACTGACCAGCGAGCGCAACAACATCGCGGTGGCGTTCTCCCCGGACGGCAGCCTCCTCGCCGTCATGGGCGAGGACGGGACGGTGGAGTTGTGGGACCCCGTCGGCGGTCGCCCCGTGGGCGAGATCAGGACCGGGGCGTCACCGTTCACCTTCGCGTTCTCGCCGGCCGGCCCGAGGCTCGCGGTCGGGGCGGAAGGGCTCCGGGGCGCGGTGCAGCTCTGGGACACCGAAAGTCTCGCTCCGGTGGGTGCGCCGCTGCCCTGCGGCAGCGCCATCGACGTGGTCGCGTTCACCCCCGACGGCCGCACGCTCGTCGCGGCCACCGACAACGAGGTGGTCCACCTGTGGGACACCCGGACCGGGGCACCGGCGGGCGGGCCCCTCGTGGGTCACATCGGGGAGGTCTGCGCGCTGGTCTGCCGTCCCGACGGAACACTGCTCGCCGCCCTGTCGGGACGGCACTCGGTCCGCCTGTGGGACCTGCGGGCGGGCACGAGCGTGGGACGGCCGCTCGGCATCGCCGAGGGCGATCTGTACGCGATCGCGTTCTCCGCCGACGGCGCTCTGCTGGCCACGGCCGGGCAGAACGGGGCGCAGTTGTGGGACACCACCACGGGCCTCCTGCACGGCCCGCCCCTGCACCCCGGGCACACGGTGTCGGGCGTGGCGTTCTCCACCGACGGAACCCTGCTGGCCACCACCGGGGCGGACCGCACGGTGCGCCTGTGGGATCCCGCCACCGGGGCCTGCGCCGCCCCGCCGCTGGCCGCGCCGACCCGGCGCTCCGAGATGCTGGACCGGCTCGCCTTCTCGCCCGACGGAGGCACCCTGGCGGGCTCGGGTGACGGTCGCACGGTGGTGATCTACCAGCGCGTCCCCGACCCCCGCCCGCTGGCCGACCGAGCCCTGGCCGCGGCCCGTGCCGAGGGGCACGCCCTCGCGCTGCCGGCCGTGTCCTCCGAGACCGGAGTACCGCTGTACGGCGTGGCGTTCTCGCCGGACGGCGCGCGCGTGTACGTACGCACCCAGGACCGGGAGATCGCGGTGTGGGACCCGACGACCCGCGCCGAGCTGCCCGGGACGCTGCCGCTGCCGGAGGAAGGGCCGTGCGCTCTGGAGTTCCCGCTGGAGCGGGGCCCGGCGGCCCTGTGGACGTGGGGCGGGCGCGACGGTCCCCCGAGCCGCCCGGTCTCCCTGGTCAGGCGGGTGGCGTTCACCCCGGACGGGCGCAGGGCCGCCTGGATCGGCTCGTCGGGCTGGGTGCGGCTGTGGAACGCGGTCGACGGCGGGCTCGCGACCGTCCATCTTTCCCCGGCAGCCGACAGCGCGAGGACGTTGGCGTACGCCCCCGACGGCCGGATGCTGGCCGTGGCCGTGCACCACAGGGTCGAGATCTGCTATCCGGACGCCGCCCGGAAGGTCGGTCCGCTGCTGAACGGGCACCGCACCTCGGTCAGGACCGTGGCGTTCTCCCCGGACAGCGCCCTGCTGGCCACCGCCGACGACCACGGGACCGTACGGCTGTGGCGCACGGGCGGCGATCACCCCGTCGAAGGCCCGGTCGTCGACGCCCACGCCGGGCCGGTCAACGACCTCGCCTTCGCCCCCGACGGCCGACTGCTCGCCAGTGCCGGTGCGGACGGCACCGTGCAGTTGTGGGAGGCGCGCACGGGTGAGGCCGCCTCGTGCCTGCCGCTGACCGGGCACACCGGCGCCGTCCGCGGCGTCGCGTTCGCCCCCGACGGGAGCCTGCTCGCAGCCGCCGGGGAGGACGGCACCCTGCGGTTCTGGATGCTGCCGGGCCCGCACGCGGCGGCGGCCCGGCCCCGGTGATCCGGGTCCGGGCCGCTCGTGGCGCCGGGATCAGTTGGTCGCCGTCAGGGTGGCCGAGCGGCGCGGGATGGCGAAGGCGTCCAGTTCCGCGCGGGTCAGGCCGGTGAGGGCGGTGACCTCGTCGGTGCCCACCGCGCCGCAGTCGAGTCCGCGGACCAGGTAGCCGGCCAGGGCCTTGGCGGTGGCCGGCTCGTCCATCACGTCGCCCTCGATCTTGGCGACGTACGCCTTCAGGCGCGCGGCGGCGGCCTCCAGACCCTCGCGGTAGAAGGTGAAGACGGCCGCGTAGCGGGTCGGCAGGTGCGCCGGGTGCATGTCCCAGCCCTGGTAGTAGGCGCGGGCCAGGGCGCGGCGGGTCAGGCCGTAGTGCAGCTTCCAGGCCTCGTGGACGTGCTCGGTGGTGCCGATCGGCAGCACGTTGGTGGAGCCGTCGGAGACGCGTACGCCGGTGCCGGCGGCCGCTACCTGCATGATCGCCTTCGCGTGGTCGGCGGCGGGGTGGTCGCTCGACTGGTACGCGGCGGAGACCCCGACGCAGGCGCTGTAGTCGAAGGTGCCGTAGTGCAGGCCGGTGGCGCGGCCCTTGGAGGCCTCGATCATCCGGGCGACCGTGGCGGTGCCGTCGGAGGCGACGATGGACTGGCTGGTCTCGATCTGGATCTCGAAGCCGATCCGGCCCGGGCGCAGGCCCCGGGTGGTCTCGAAGGCTTCCAGCAGCTTGACGAAGGCGCTGACCTGCTCGGCGTAGGTGACCTTCGGCAGGGTCAGGACGAGGCCCTCGGGCAGGCCGCCGTGTTCCAGCAGGCCGGAGAGGAAGATGTCCGTGGTGCGGATGCCGCGGTCACGGACGTTGGACTCCATGCACTTCATGCGGATGCCCATGTACGGGGCGTTGGTGCCGTTGGAGAAGGCTTCCGAGACGAGACGGGCGGCGCGGGCCGCGGCCTGGTCCTCCTCCTCGTCGGAGCGGACGCCGAAACCGTCCTCGAAGTCGACGCGGAGGTCCTCGACGGGCTCGCTCAGCAGCTTGGCGCGGACGCGGTCGTAGACGGGTACGGCCAGCTCGTCGGAGATGCCGAGCACCTTGGCGAAGGTGGCGGCGTCCGGGGCGTGCTCGTCGAGGGCGGCGAGGGCCTGGTCGCCCCAGGAGCGGATGGTGTCCGCGGCGAAGACGTCACCGGGGACGTACACCGTGTGGATGGGCTGCCGGGTGCCGGGGTCGCCCGGGTAGTGGCGCGCGAGCTCCGCGTCCACCGGCGCGAGGGAGGCGCTGATGCCCTCGCTGACCGCGCCTGCGAGGCTCGTCGCCACCTTCTCCTGCTGACCCATCGTGCACTCTCCTCTTTTCCGCTTCACGGAAGCTTAGATCCGCATAGCAGAATTTAGTCACGGGGTTCCGCTCAGTCAATGGTCCCCCTGCCGTCCTGGACGAACGACCCGGGGCCACGTGGTGACAAACACCACACGGCCCCGGAGCCGGAGAGTGCGCAGGTCAGCTGCTGCGGAGTCGGATCAGGCCGGGGCCCTCGCCTCCCCCAGGCGGGGAACGAACAGGGCCGTGACGAGGGCCGCGGCCGGCCACACCGCCAGCCCCCAGCCCACCGCCGCGTAGACGGCTCGGCCATCGGCCGCCAGGATCCCGGCGAACACCACGGCGTTGAACAGACCGGACTCCGTACCGAGCCAGGCCACCCAGGGGTCCCGCCGGGTCAGCGCGCCCACCAGCCCTCGGACGAAATGGGACAGGAACAGCAGCACGAACCCCGACAGGAGCAGGACCAGCACCCCCACCCACCAGGGGGCCGGCGGCCAGAACAGCAGCAGCACACCGATGAGGGCACCGGCCGTCAGCGCCGCCGCGACCCCCCGGCTCTCCTCCTCGGTCACGTCCGCGGAACTCCTGGAGACGAGGAACGCCAGCAGGCAGGCGAGCAGCGCGGCACCGAGCGCCCCGAGGGTCAGCGAGCCCCATTCGCCGAGGAGGACGAGCTGGGTGTACACGCCGGCGGCGGCGAGCACGGAGCCCCACAGGAGCCGCGGCCGGGTGCCGGGGACCGACGAGGCCGGAATCGGGTGGCGGGTCCCGCCGGGCGCGGCGGGGGCCGGCGGCGCATCGGTTCCGAGGGCGGTCTCGGTGTCGCGCCGGCGCCCCGGATCGGTCACCGTCCGGGAGCGGGACCGCGAGCGGGCGCCCGCCGCCCCCTTGCGCAGCCGGTCGATCACCTGCTGCGCGTCGGCCGGTCGCGCCGCGGGCTCCTTGGCCAGCAGCTCCAGCACCAGCCGTTCGAGTTCCTCGGGCACCGCGGGCCTGAAGTCCCTGATCGGGGCGGGCTCACCGGTGAGGTGCTGCGAGAGCACCGACAGCCCGGAGCCGGTGAACGGCGGGCGGCCGGCCAGCAGTTCGTACAGCATGCAGCCGAGGGAGTACAGGTCGCTGCGGCCGTCGATGCGACGGTCACCGCGTGCCTGTTCCGGGGACATGTAGGCCGGCGTGCCGATGGCCGCGCCGGTGGCCGTCAGGCCGGTCCCGGTCTCCTCCGCCAGGCGGGCGATACCGAAGTCGCAGATGGTGACGTCGGCCTCGGCGGGCCCGTGGACCATGATGTTGGCCGGCTTGATGTCCCGGTGGACCACACCGGCCCGGTGTGCCGCGGCCAGGCCCTCGCAGATCTGGACGGCCCACCGGACCACGGCGGCGGGGTCGACACCCGAGCGGTGCTCACCCAGTACGGCGGTCAGGGGACGCCCCCGCACCAGCTCCATCACGAGGAAGAGCACCGGGGTGCCGTCGACCTCGACCTCGCCGTGGTCGTGGACGGTCACGATCCGGGGGTGGGCCAGGCTCGCGGCCGTACGGGCCTCCTTGCGGAACCGCTCCTCCAGGAGGTGGTCACCGGCCACTCCGCGGGAGATCACCTTGACCGCGACCTCCCGGTCGAGCCGCAGGTCCCGAGCCTGCCACACCTCGCCCATCCCACCGGCCCCGAGCCTGCGCTCCAGCCGGTACCGCCCCTCCAGTAACGCGCCCCGCATAGGAAGAACTCCCTCCCCGTTCCCGAGCCCTCCCCGGGCCGATCGCAGCCTACGCCCCTCCCACGACCGCACGAGAGGGGTTGGACGAGCGATCCCCCGCCCAGGGGAAAGGCGGGGCCGAAACCGACGAGGGCCTCCCGGTCCGGTGCGGACGTCACCGTCAGCACCGGCCCCGGAAGGCCCTCGCTCGTTCGTGCAACCGAGACGCGTCGCGTCCTCGTCCCGGGGGCGGGGCTACTAGCCCTTGCGCGCCTTGATCTCGTCGGTCAGCTGCGGGACGACGGCGAAGAGGTCGCCGACGACGCCGTAGTCGACGAGGTCGAAGATCGGGGCCTCGGCGTCCTTGTTGATGGCCACGATGGTCTTCGAGGTCTGCATGCCGGCCCGGTGCTGGATCGCGCCCGAGATACCGGAGGCGATGTACAGCTGCGGGGAGACCGACTTGCCGGTCTGGCCGACCTGGTTGGAGTGCGGGTACCAGCCGGCGTCCACGGCGGCACGCGAGGCGCCGACGGCCGCACCGAGGGAGTCCGCGAGGTCCTCGATGATGTGGAAGTTCTCGGCACCGTTGACGCCACGGCCGCCGGAGACGACGATCGCGGCCTCGGTCAGCTCGGGGCGGCCGGTCGACTCGCGCGGGGTGCGAGCGGTGACCTTGGTGCCGGTGGCCAGGGCGCCGAAGGTGACGGCGAGCGCCTCGACGGCGCCGGCGGCCGGGGCGGCCTCGACCGGGGCCGAGTTCGGCTTCACGGTGATGACCGGAGTGCCCTTGGAGACGCGGGACTTGGTGGTGAACGACGCGGCGAAGGCGGACTGCGTCGCGACCGGGCCCTCGTCACCCGCCTCCAGGTCGATGGCGTCGGTGATGATGCCCGAGCCGATGCGGACGGCCAGGCGCG
Organism: Streptomyces sp. NC-S4; assembly: GCF_054353315.1. Taxonomy (NCBI): domain Bacteria; kingdom Bacillati; phylum Actinomycetota; class Actinomycetes; order Kitasatosporales; family Streptomycetaceae; genus Streptomyces; species Streptomyces sp. NC-S4. The sequence goes on from NZ_CM135937.1 coordinate 1,283,423, forward strand.
CGGCGATCTCCTTGCCCTCGGCGGAGGACGGGACGAGCACGGCGGCCGGGGACACGAGCTCGTACGCGGCCTGGAGCGCGTCCACCTTCGGCACCACGAGGTACTCGGTGAACTCGGGGGCGTCGGCGGTGAGGACCTTGACCGCGCCGTGCTCGGCGAGCACCGCGGCGGTGGCGTCGGCACCGGCGCCCAGGGCGACGGCGACGGGCTCGCCGATGCGGCGGGCCAGCGTCAGCAGCTCGAGGGTGGGCTTGCGGACGGCGCCGTCCACGTGGTCGACGTAGACGAGAACTTCAGCCATGGGACTGCTCTCCTGCGATTGCGAAGTGTCTGGGGGCTAAGAGGGGTGGCCGAGGTTCTTAGATGAACTTCTGGCCGGCCAGGAACTCGGCCAGCTGCTTGCCGCCCTCGCCCTCGTCCTTGACGATCGTGCCGGCGGTGCGGGCCGGGCGCTGCGCCGCGGAGTCGACCGCGGTCCAGGAGCCCTCGAGGCCGACCTCGTCGGACTCCAGGTCCAGGTCGGACAGGTCCCAGGACTCGACCGGCTTCTTCTTGGCGGCCATGATGCCCTTGAAGGACGGGTAGCGGGCCTCGCCCGACTGGTCCGTCACCGAGACGAGCGCGGGGAGGGAGGCCTCCAGCTGCTCGCTCGCGGTGTCGCCGTCACGGCGGCCGGTCACGGTGCCGTCCTCGACCTTGACCTCGGAGAGCAGGGTGACCTGCGGGACGCCCAGGCGCTCGGCCAGGATCGCCGGCAGCACGCCCATGGTGCCGTCGGTCGACGCCATGCCGGTGATGACCAGGTCGTAGCCGGCCTTCTCGATCGCCTTGGCGAGCACCAGCGAGGTGCCCATGACGTCGCTGCCGTGCAGGTCGTCGTCCTCGACGTGGATGGCCTTGTCGGCGCCCATCGAGAGCGCCTTGCGCAGCGCGTCCTTGGCGTCCTCGGGGCCCACCGTCAGAACGGTGATCTCGGCATCGTCGGCCTCGTCGGCGATCTGCAGCGCCTGCTCGACGGCGTACTCGTCGAGCTCCGACAGCAGGCCGTCGACGTCGTCACGGTTGACGGTCAAGTCCTCGGTGAACTGCCGGTCGCCCGTGGCGTCGGGCACGTACTTCACACAGACAACGATCCTCAGGCTCACGCCGGCTCTCCTACCGCATCGTCTTTTCTGGTACCGCCTTATGCAGGCAGCATAGGCGCCTTGTCGGGCGGATCCCGGTCGGGGCGGCCCGCGCTCCGAAGGGAATGTTACTCGTCAGTACATCGTGGGTCCCGCCAAGTCGCAAGGCTGGTGAGCTGTGATCTGCCCAACGCCGCCCGACCCTGCCGAGCAGGGACGATTCAGTCGCGCAACGCGTTGAAGCGCCCCTGGTGGTACAGCAGGGGGCGGCCTTCCCCGGCCGGGTCCCCGACGACCGCCTCAGCGATGATCACACGATGTTCGCCCGCGGGCACACGTGCGACCACCCGGCAGACCAGCCACGCCAGGACGCCGTCCAGCACCGGTACCCCGTGCGGGCCGGTGGCCCAGCCGGTCGGCGGGCCGAAGCGGTCGGCTCCGCTGCGGGCGAACAGGCCCGCCAGCTCCCGCTGGTGTTCGCCGAGTATGTGGACGCCGAGGTACTCGCTGTCGCGCACCGCGGGCCAGCTGGAGGCCCCGGTGGAGATCGTGAAGGACAGCAGCGGCGGATCCGCGGAGACGGAGTTGAGCGAGGTGGCGGTGAACCCCACCGGGCGGCCGCCGTCCTGGGCGGTGATCACCGCGACGCCCGCGGCGTGCTGCCGGAAGACCGAACGCAGCAGGTCGGGCGAGCCGGTGCGGGCCGTGCCGGTGGCCGGGTCGATGGCCGTACCGGCGCCGGTACGGGGGGAGAGCGGGGAGCGGGGGGACGGAGCCGTCGGGACCGTCGGGACTGTCGGAGCAGTCATCAGGGTTCTGCCTTCTGCCGCGGGACACGCGGGCGCTGTCGGGGATCGGGGGCCGGGCTGTTCAGTGGCCCCGACAGCGCGCGCTCGCGTGGCGGACGAGGTCCACATGGACCCGTCCGTAGAGCAGGAGTTCATACCGCATGCCGCCAGCGTGGCGATCTCCCGTGGACCCAGTCAAGCGGGATCGGGCAGATGTCAGGCGCGTCACGCTGTGTGCGGGCGCGCGCACCGGCGCCCCCGGCCCCGCCGCGTCGGGCCGCGCGGTGACCGGGCCGCGCGTCATACGGCGGCCCCGAGGGCGGCGATCACGTCCACCTTGCGCGGCATTCCGGCCGCCCGCCGCACGATCCGGCCCGTCCGGTCCAGGACCAGCACGGTCGGGGTCTTCTCGATCCCGAGGGCCCGTACGAGTCCGAGCCGCTCCTCCGCGTCGATCTCGATGTGCGCCACCCCGTCCACCATCGCCGCGACCTCGGCGAGGATCCGCCGCGTGGCCCGGCAGGGCTGGCAGAAGGCGCTGGAGAACTGCACCAGGCTGGCCCGCTCCCCCGGTTCGGCGCCCAGTTCGGCCGCGCCCAGCCGGGTCCGCCCGTCTTCCTGCCCGAGCACCCGCGCTCCCCTCGCCGTATTTCGTCCGCGTACATCATCCTCGTACGCTCGTCCGTGGATCGGAGCGCCCCACGGGCCCTCGACATTCCCGGCGTGATGAGAATCTCCCCTGGCAGGGGCTTCTGGACTGGCCAGCGGGCCGCGTATGGGGCACGATCCCCATGGTCGCGTACCTACGCTTCCGTAACTTCCGGCCGGGAGAACCTCCCCAGGCAGAAAGCGGTGTCTCCCCACCATGGCTGAGCTCGTCTACCCTCCCGTGATCGGCGCCGCGCACGGACTCTTCCGCGCGCTGGACATCCGCATCGACATGAAGGGCACCGAGAACATCCCCCGCAAGGGCGGTGCGGTCCTGGTGTCGAACCACATCGGATACCTCGACTTCATCTTCGCCGGCCTGACGGCGCGGCCGCAGAAGCGCCTGGTCCGCTTCATGGCCAAGGAGTCGGTGTTCCGGCACAAGGTGTCCGGTCCGCTGATGCGCGCGATGAAGCACATCCCCGTCGACCGCAAGCAGGGCGAGGCCGCCTACCAGCACGCCCTGGAGTCGCTGCGGGCCGGCGAGATCATCGGCGTCTTCCCCGAGGCGACGATCTCCCAGTCCTTCACGCTCAAGAGCTTCAAGTCGGGCGCCGCGCGCATGGCCCAGGAGGCCGGGGTCCCGCTGATCCCGGTGGCGCTGTGGGGCACCCAGCGGCTGTGGACCAAGGGCCGGCCGAAGAACCTCAAGCGCAGCCACATCCCGGTGACGATGCGCGTGGGCGAGCCCGTGGAGGCCCCGGCCGACCAGTACGCCGGCGCCATCACCCGCCGGCTGCGCGAGCGCGTGCAGGAGCTGCTGGACGCCGCGCAGCGCGCCTATCCGGAGAAGCCGAGGGGTGCCGACGACTCGTGGTGGCTCCCGGCCCACCTGGGCGGAACCGCGCCGACGGCGGCCGAGGTCCGCGACGCCGGCTGATCCCCTCCGCGCACGGGGCGGGCAGGTTCCCGGGCCGCCCCTCCCAGATCCTGCCGGCCGGGCCCGCGGCGTCCGGTGCCGTGCCCGGCAGCGCCGTCGGGCGTCGCGGGCCCGGCAAGATCCGAAAGAGACGGCCTAGACGGGGGCGGCGCCCGGGGGTTCGCAGGGGGCGGCGAAGCACTGCCACTGCGGCTTCCCGTCCGGGATCCGCACCCCGTCGTCGCCGTGCCTGCCGGGACGGTACCCGCCCCATTCGTCGTGGCCCCACGGGCCGTAGGGGCCCCACTCGTCGTAGGGCTCCGTTTCCGGGCCGGTGCCGCCCGGCGGTTCGCAGGGGGCGGCGAAGCACTGCCACTGCGGCTTCCCGTCCGGGACGTGCACCCCGTCGTCGGTGCCGTCCGCCACGACGGTGCGCGGCGCCGTCGGGGTGGCGGCGAAGGCGGTCGTGGGGACGAGCACGCCTCCCGCGGCGATCGCGGTCGAGGCGACGAGCAGGGCGAGGCGCCGGGGTCGGGGTCGGGGTCGGATGTGGTGGGTCATGGCCGTTCTCCTCGTGCAGGAAGCCGGGATGGTTCCCTCCAGTAGGCGGCACCCGACATCTCCCGTCATGCCACTGGATCTCGTGGCTTGACGGGAGATATCGGGTGGGCCCCGTTCCGGCCGACGGCCGCGGCTGCGCGGGGGCCTCAGCCCTCCCCCTCGCGCTTCCGGCGGCGGTGGGCCGCGACCCGCTCCCGCGTGGCGCAGGCGCCGGAGCAGTAGCGGCGCGCGCTCCCCGGGCCGGTGGCGAGGAAGAACCGCCCGCAGCCCGCCGCGGCGCAGGCGCCCCAGGCGATCCGCCCGTACTCCGTGAGCAGCTGGGCGAGCGCGAGGGCGCCCGAGGCGAGGAACCAGTCGCCCCAGCCGGCCTCCTCGCCCCGGTCGACGTGCAGGTGCCAGGGGTGGCCGTCGTGCCGGGTCAGGCGGGGGCGGGTGCCGTACTCCGCGAACAGTGCGTTGAGGGCCTCGGCGGCGCGGTCCTCGTCGCCCTCCCCGAGCACCTCCCCCATCCGCCGGGCCGCGGCGCGCAGTTCGGCCGCGCTCGCGTCGGGGAACGCCTCCGGCGTGAGGTCGGCGGGGCGCTCCCCGTGCCCGGCCAGCAGCTCCGCGAGCGCGGCGCGCGGCAGTTCGGGGTCCGCCCGGACCGCTTCGGCGAGGTCGATCAGCCTCCGGGCCGACGAGAAGCCGCCCCTCCTCGAGTCGCTCATCCGCACATCCTTTCGCCGGGCACGTACATGACGTAACGTCTTGTACGTCTATCGCGTTACAGCATACCGGGGAGGGGTCCCATGGGAGGGTTCGGGCGGTACCTGGCGGCGGCACTGGCCGCGCGCATCGCCTCGGAGGGCATGGGCATGGCCGTGGTGTTACTGGCCCTGGAGCGCACCGGGAGCGCGGGACACGGGGCGTTCGTCCTGACGGCCTGGCTGGCCCCGCACGTCCTGGCGGCCCCGCTCGCGGGGGCCGCCGCGGCCCGGACCCGCCGGCCGCGCCTGTTCCACGCCGGCGCCCTGGCCGGGTTCGCGACGGCCGTCGCGGCGCTGACCGTCCTGCTCGGCCGGGCCCCCGCCCCGCTGGTGCTGGCCGTGGCGGTGCTCGGCGGCTCCTGCGGGCCGATGGTCACGGGCGGACTGTCCAGCCTGATCACCGGCCTGGTTCCGGCGGGGCCCGGGCGGGACCGGGCGTACGGCTGGGACGCCGCGACCTACAACGCGGCGGCCGTCACCGCGCCGGCGGCGGTCGGCCTGGTCGCGGCCCTGGGCTCGGCCGGGCCCGCCATGGCCGTCCTGGCCGCGTCCGGAGCCGCGGCGGCAGCGCTTGCGGCCACCCTCCCGTACGAGGACCGGGGCGCGGGCCCGGCCCCCGACTCGCCCCGGGCCGGGCTGGGCGCGGGGCTCGCGGCCCTGTGGCGGGTCCGTGAGCTGCGGGCGGTCACCTCGGCCACGACCCTGGGCTTCGTGGGCATCGGCTCGCTCACCACCGTCTCGGTGCTGCTGGCCACGGAGCTCGGCAGCCCGGGCGGCGGGGGCGTCCTGATGACCGCCTTCGCGGTGGGAGCGCTGGGGGGCTCGCTCACCTTGGGCCGGATGACGTCCGTGGAGCCCGGCCGGCAGGTGCGGTGGGCGCTGGCCGGCACCGGGGCGGCGCTCATGGGGGCAGCGTTCGCCCCGTCGGTGGCCGTGACGGCAGCGCTGTTCGCGCTCGCCGGGGTGTGCGACGGGCCGCTGCTCACGGCCACGCTGCGGATCCGCGCCCAGTACGCGCCGGACGGGGTGCGCACCCAGGTGTTCACCCTGGGCGCGGGGCTGAAGATGACGGCGGCGTCGACCGGGGCGGCCCTGGTGGGGATCGTGGCCGACGCGCCCGCGGCGGCGCTGCTGACCGGGATCGCCGGACTGCTGCTCGCGTCGGCGCTGCTGCACGCCCTGACGGTGGTGCGGGAGCCAGGGCGGCCCCGCCGGCCCGCCCGTACCGGGGCTACAGAGCGCTCGGCAGGTTCCGCCACAACTGCGGCCGGTCCGAGGACTCCCGAAGGGCCCTGAGCGTGACCGGGTGCGGGGCGGCGTAGAGCTCGGGGTAGTCGATCTCGCCGAGCTCCGGGCGCACGGGGAAGGCCAGTCGCTCCCGGTCGAGGTCGAACCGGGCGTCCACGCCGGGCTTGTTGCCGCGCGGGTCGAGGCGGGACCAGCGCGCACTGCCGGGCAGCCGCAGGGCGACCAGGCCGTGCACGACGGGGTTCGCGCCGTGGTCGTCGACGAGGCGCTGGTAGCACAGGGCCCCCGGGATGCCCTGGGCGCGCAGCAGGGCGACGAGGGCGTGGGACTTGGCGTAGCAGATGCCATTGCGCGTGGCGAGGACCTCGGAGGCGCGCCAGGCGACGCGCGGGTCGCCGGAATCGCCCGAGTGCGGGATGGTGTCGCGGACGAACTCGAAGGCGGCCTTGGCGTATGAATATGCGTCTTCGTTGGCGCTCCAGAGGGTGTCGGCCGTTTCCTGTACGACCGGATTCCAGTGGTCGATCGCCTCGCCGGACGCCAAGTAGGCATGAATGTCCGGGCTCTGCTGGATGAGCTGCATGGCCGGAGCATAGCTATACCCCCGACCGCGAATCCATGGATTTACGGTCGAGGGTATAGCTATGCAAATCTTCGCAGGGTGCTGGTGCCGACTAGCGTGCCAGCTCTTCCTTCAGCGCCTGGAGGAAGCCGTCCACGTCCTCTTCCTGGGTGTCGAAACCGCACATCCAGCGGACGTCACCCGCGGCCTCGTCCCAGAAGTAGAAGCGGAAACGCTTCTGCAGCCGCCGCGAGACCTCGTGGGGCAGCCGCGCGAACACCGCGTTCGCCTGCACCGGGTAGAGGATCTCCACACCGTCCGTCTCACGCACGCCGGCGGCGAGCCGCTGCGCCATCGCGTTGGCCTGGCGGGCGTTGCGCAGCCACAGGTCCTTGGCGAGCAGGGCCTCCAGCTGCACCGACACGAAGCGCATCTTGGACGCGAGCTGCATCGACATCTTGCGGATGTGCTTCATCTGCCGGACCGCGTCCGGGTTGAGCACCACCACGGCCTCGCCGAACATCATGCCGTTCTTGGTGCCGCCGTACGACAGCACGTCCACGCCGACCGCGTTCGTGAAGGCGCGCATCGGCACGTCGAGGGAGGCAGCGGCGTTGGCTATCCGGGCACCGTCGAGGTGGACCTTCATGCCGAGCCCGTGGGCGTGCTCGCAGATCGCCCGGATCTCGTCCGGGGTGTAGACCGTGCCCAGCTCGGTGTTCTGGGTGATCGACACGACCTGCGGCATCGCCCGGTGCTCGTCCTCGAAGCCCCAGGCCTCCTGGTCGATCAGCTCGGGGGTGAGCTTGCCGTCCGGTGTCGGTACGGCGAGCAGCTTCAGGCCCGCCATCCGCTCCGGCGCGCCGCCCTCGTCCACGTTGATGTGGGCGCTCTTGGCGCAGATCACGGCGCCCCAGCGGTCCGTCATCGCCTGGAGGGCGGTGACGTTCGCGCCGGTGCCGTTGAAGACCGGGAAGGCTTCCGCGTACGGCCCGAAGTGGCTGCGGATGACCTTCTGCAGGTGCTCGGTGTAGTCGTCCTCGCCGTACGCGACCTGGTGGCCGCCGTTGGCGAGCGCGACGGCGGCCAGGACCTCCGGATGCACTCCCGCGTAGTTGTCGCTCGCGAACCCGCGCACCGCCGGGTCGTGGTGCCGCCGGGCGTCGGTCCTGCCTGCCTCGGTCCTCACGGTTGCGGAGTGAGCCACAGACGCTGTCCGTTCACATCGATGGCGGGCCGCTCCCAGACGCCGGCGATGGCCTCGGCCAGTTCCGTCACGTCGGTGAAGCCCGCGAACTTCGCATTGGGACGCTCGGCGCGCATCGCCTCGTGCACCAGTGCCTTGATGACAAGGATCGCAGCTGCCGCGCCGGGGCCCTCGTCACCCCCCGCCTTGCGGAAGGAGTCCGCCATGGCCAGGGTCCAGGCCTCGGCCGCCGCCTTGCCCGCGTTGTACGCGGCGTTGTTGGCGACCGGCTTGTGCGCCCCGGACTGGCTGATGAGCACGTAGCGCCCGCGGTCGCTGCGCAGCAGCCCGTCGTGGAAGGCCAGCGAGGTGTGCTGGACCGTGCGGATGAGGAGCTTCTCGAGGAAGGTCCAGTCCGCGAGGTCCGTATCGGTGAAGGTCTTGCTGCCGCGCCAGCCGCCGACGAGGTGTACCAGGCCGTCGACGCGGCCGAACTCCTTCTCGGTCTGCTCGGCCCAGGCCTTGGTGGCGTCCAGGTCGAGCAGGTCCACGGTGTCACCGGTGATGGTGGCGCCACCGTGGGCGTAGCGCGCCGCGTCCACGGCCTCCGCGAGCCGCGCCGGATCGGCGTCGGACGCGATGACCACCGCACCCGCCTCGGCGAGGCGGAGCAGGGTGGCGCGGCCGGCGGGCCCGCCGGCCCCGGCCACCGCCACCACCGCTCCGTGCAGCTTTCCGTTGCCGTTCCCGGAGCCGTTCATCTCTGCAGCCTCCTGTGGGCGAGTGCTCACGCGGCGACTCGCTCGGCCTGCTCCGCGTTCTGGGCGGTGATGCCCTTGGTCGCTGCGATGGTGCCCTTGAGCTTCTTGGCGAGCGCCTCAAAGAACATGCTGAGCGGAAACTCGTCCGGAAGCACGTCGTCGACGAGCTTGCGCGGCGGCTGCGTCATGTCCAGGGCGTCGGGGCCCTTGGCCCACTTGGATCCCGGGTGCGGGGCGAGGTAGGTGGAGACCAGCTCGTACGCCTTGAACCAGTGCACGAGCTTCGGGCGGTCGATGCCGGCCCGGTACAGGTCCTCGATCTCGGCGCACAGCTGGTTGGTGACCTGCGGGGCACGCATCCAGTCGATCTTCAGCTTGTTGTCCGTCCAGCGCACGACGTCGTGCTTGTGGAGGTAGGCGAAGAGCAGCTGGCCGCCGAGGCCGTCGTAGTTGCGGTTGCGGTCGCCGGAGACCGGGAAGCGGAACATCCGGTCGAAGAGGACGGCGTACTGCACGTCACGGCCGTGCTCGTTGCCCTCGGACTCCAGCTTCACGGCCTCCTTGAAGGCGGTGAGGTCGCAGCGCAGCTCCTCCAGGCCGTACATCCAGAACGGCTGGCGCTGCTTGATCATGAAGGGGTCGAACGGCAGGTCGCCGTGGCTGTGGGTGCGGTCGTGGACCATGTCCCACAGGACGAAGGCCTTCTCGCAGCGCTCCTGGTCATCGACCATGCGGGCGATGTCCTCGGGCAGGTCGATGCCCAGGATGTCGACGGCGGCCTTGGTCACCTTGCGGTAGCGGGCGGCCTCGCGGTCGCAGAAGATGCCGCCCCAGGTGAAGCGCTCGGGGGCCTCGCGCACGGCGATGGTCTCCGGGAAGAGCACCGCGGAGTGGGTGTCGTAGCCCGGGGTGAAGTCCTCGAAGGTGATGCCGAGGAAGAGCGGGTTGTCGTACCGGGTGCGCTCCAGCTCGGCGAGCCACTCGGGCCACACCATCTTGAGCACGACGGCTTCCAGGTTGCGGTCCAGGTTGCCGTTCTGGGTGTACATGGGGAAGACGACGAGGTGCTGGAGCCCGTCGGCGCGCTCGGCGGCCGGGTGGAAGGCCAGCAGGGAGTCGAGGAAGTCCGGCACCTTGAAGTCGTCCGCGGCCCACTTGCGCAGGTCGGCGACGAGGGCCCGGTGGTACGCGGCTCCGTGCGGGAGCAGCGGCGAAAGGGTCTCGACCGCGGCGATCACGCGGTCGACGGCGGCCAGGACGGTGGCACGGCCGTGGGCGCCCTCGACCTCGAAGTCGATGGAGCCGTCCTTGGCCTGCCAGGGCCGGATCTCCTCCACGGCGGCCTTGAGCTCGGGCCACGCGGGGTGGTCGACCACCCGCGCTCCGGCGGTTATCACGGCGCCGCCGGTACCGGGCACAAGAGTTTCCGTCATGTCACTTCCTCCACAGGAGAACCTCACGTATGGGCAGAGTATGCGTGTGAGGCTCTTCCCCTCAAGAGGGAACTCGGGAAATTATCCTGCGTCACCCCCCATTTCACCGGAAGTCTTCCCGTCCGTTGCTGCGGAACCGACCACTCCGCCCAATTGCGCCAAGGATTCCTCGGCCTGAAGCCGCCCCTCGACCGCGCCGGAACGGGTGGGGCGCGGCGGGCGGCAGAGGCGCACATCACACGCCCCGGAAGTGTGGAATGACCTTTTCGCCCCATTGCCTCAGGGTCTCCAGGCAGGCCTCCTGCCCCACCGTGCCCATCTGGATCAGGCACATGACCTCGTCGGCGCCCGCCTCCCTCAGCCGCTCCACGTACGCGATGGCGTCGTCGGCGGTCCCGTAGGCGTGGTCGGCGTTGAAGGTGGCCGTCGCGGTCGGTCGCACCGGGATGTCCAGCCCGTGCAGCCGGGCCACCACCTGCTCGGCGGCCCGGCGCAGCTCCGCGGCCTCGTCGGCACCGGCCACCACGGCCTCGTCCGGGACCCCGGCCCCGCCGTACCAGTGGCCGATGGACTGGGCGAAGAACCGCTGCCCGCGGGTGCCGATCCGGCGCGCCTCCTCCCGGTCGTCGAGCACGATCGTCGGGCACAGCACGCAGAAGTGGTCGTTGACCACGGTGGACACGAAGAGGCCGCCGTCCCGTCCGGCGATCGCCGCGTCGTAGACGGAGCGCAGCCGCGCGACGGACTCGGGGCCGGCGAAGCCCATCACCAGTGCCCCGATCCCCAGCTCGGCCGCCCGGACCAGGGTCTCGTCCCGGCTGCAGGCCAGGAACAGCGGCGGATGCGGGGTCTGCCGCGGCCTCGGCAGGATCGGGTGCGGGTCTATGTCGATCAGCTCCCCGTGGTACTCCAGCTCCTCCTCCTGCCAGGCGCTGCCGATGATCCGCAGGGCCTCCTCGACCTCGGCGGCGGTGCGGTCCCGGTCCACTGCGCACAGGGAGGTCTCCTGCTCGGTGCCGCCGCGCCCGGCCCCGAGGTCGAGGCGCCCTCCCGAGAGCAGGTCGAGCATGGCGGCCCGTTCCGCGACCCGCACCGGATGGTTGAAGTTGAAGGGCATGCACACGACGCCGTGGCCGATGCGTATGGTGCTGGTCTTGGCGGCGACCCAGGTCAGGAAGACCTCCGGGGCGCTCATGTGCGCGTACCACTTGAGCGAGTGGTGCTCGACCGCCCAGATCCGGTCGAATCCCATACGTTCGGCCAGCACGGCCTGCTCGACGCAGTCGCGGATGACCTGGTGCTCCCGCTCCACCGTCGGGTCGGCGAGCTGGGCCTCGAAGATGACGGAGAATTTCACGGTGCCTCCAGGGTTGGATCGCGTACCCGGTATCACTTCGATTCGAAATATGACTAGTAGTCAGGAGTCGAAGAAGCAAGAGCTGCCGCCGACCGCGTGGGCCGTTCTGGGCCTGCTCTCCTTCCCCGGCGAGCGCACCGGCTACGAACTGAAGAAGTGGGCGGACTCCTCCCTGCGCTTCTTCTACTGGTCGCCGGCGATCAGCCAGATCTACGCGGAGCTGCGCCGTCTGGAGGAACTGGGCTACGCGGCCTCCGTGCGCTCCGGGCCCGAGGAGACGCGGGCCAAGCGGCGCTACGCCATCACCGACGCGGGGCGGGCCGCGCTGGCCGGCTGGGCCGCCGACACCGGCGAGGCCGGACCCCCCGTGCTCAAGCACGGCCTGCTGCTGCGGATCTGGCTCGGCCACCTGGCCGAACCGGAGCGGCTGCGCGCGATGGTCGGGGAGCACCTGGAGCGCACCCGGGGCGAACTGGCCGCCGTACGGGAGGCCATGGAGCACGCGAGCGGCGTACCGGAATGGACCTTCCCGGCCCTCGCGCTGCGCTGGAGCGAGCGGCAGCACCTGGCCGAACTGGAGCTCGCCGAGGCCCTGCTCACCGACCTGGACGGGCTTGCCGGGGCCCCGGCGGACCCGGTCCGTCAAGCCGGCGGGGACGCGCCCACGCCCGGGTGACGCGACAAGGGCGGCTCCGGTCCCGGCAGGGCGCACAGCCCTGGCGGGAAGCGGCCGGGGCGCTCCTGCGGGGCCCTGCACGCCCGGTCCCTTCGCACCCGCGGCGCACTAGCATGCGACCTCATCGCGCGCGGCCGGTCGGGACACCGAAGCCGCGCGGGGAGCCGCCGTCGACGGAAGCGAGAGAACCTTGACTTTCCTCACCATCGGTCACCGCGGGGTCATGGGTGTCGAACCGGAGAACACCCTGCGGTCGTTCCTGCGGGCGGAACGCTGCGGCATGGACGCCATCGCTCTGGACCTGCGCCTGAGCAAGGACGGAGCCCTCGTCGCCGTGCACGACCCCGAGGTGGACCGGACCACCGACGGCTCGGGGGCCGTCGCCGATCTGACCCTGGCCGAACTGCGCGGGCTGGACGCCGGACAGGGCGAGCACGTGCCGGTCCTGGAGGAGGTCCTGGACGCGGTCCGGGTGCCCCTCCAGGTCTTCGTGGCCGACCTGGCCACGGCCCCGGTCCTCGCCGAGCTGGTCCTGCGCCGGGACCTGACCTCCCGGGTGGAGGTGGCCTCCGACCGGGAGGCGGTGCTCGCCGAGACGGCCCGGCTGGTGCCGGGCGTACGGACCGTCCTGTACGCGGCCTCCCCCGGCAGCGGAGCCGCGTCCGTCGTGGACCGGGCGCTGGCCGTGGGCGCCGCGACGATCGCCGTGTACATCCACCGGCTCAGCCTGGACACGGTGGAGTCGGCGCACGCGGCGGGCCTGCGCGTGACGGGCCGGGCGGTCGACACCCTGGGCCTGTTGCGGCTCGCGCGGGCGCTCGGACTGGACGGCGCGTCCACGGACTTCCCCGAGATCCGCAGCACCGGCCGCTTCACCGCCTGACGGCGGCGGGACCGGAGTCCGCCGTGCGGCGGCCCGCGCTCAGAGCGACTTGACCAGCAGCTCGAAGGCGAGGTCGTCGCGGAGCGGGACGCCGAAGCGCTCGTCACCGTAGGGGAAGGGGCTCATCTCGCCGGTGCGCCGGTAGCCGCGGCGCACGTAGTAGGCGATGAGCTCCTCCCGTACGTGCACCACGGTCATCCGCATCTCCTTGGCTCCCCACGTCTCGCGGGCGCGGCGCTCGGCCTCGGCCAGGATCTCCTTGCCGAGGCCCGCGCCCTGGAGGCCGGGGCGGACGGCGAACATCCCGAAGTAGACGTGGTCGTCACGGTGTTCGAGCTGGCAGCAGGCGACGAGCTGGCCCGCGCGCTCGACGACGAGCAGGACCCCGTCCGGTGCGGCGATGACGGCGCGGACCCCGTCCGGGTCGGTGCGCTGGCCGTCCAGGTAGTCGGCCTCGGTGGTCCAGCCGGCCCGGCTCGCGTCACCGCGGTAGGCGGACTCGACGAGTTCCACCAGTTCCGGCACGTCCGCCTCGACGGCGCTTCGGAAACTCAGGGCGGCGTGCTGGGCGGTCGACATCGCGTGCTCCGTTCGGTACGGCGGCATATGACATGCCTGGAAGGCAGGGAGAGCGTATCCCGGAGCCGCGTGAGGGTGCTGTGAGAGGGGCATCTCTCCCCGTGACGCCGACGAACCGGGAGGTTCCGCCGTGCACGGTTCCGCCACTTCCCTCGCCTCCTCCGTCTCCTCCTGGCTGCTGGTGCTGCTGTGTGCGGTGAGCGGCGCGTACTGCCTGCGGCGGGCGCGGGGGGCGGGCGGCGGCGCCGGGGAGGCGGTGATGGGATTCGGGATGGCCCTGATGGCCGTGCCCCTCGGCGGGCGCGGCGACGAGTGGCGGGCGCCCGTGCTGGGGGTGGTCTTCCTCGGGGCGGCGCTGCACTCCCTGTGGCTGCTGCGGGACGGACCGCACCACGCCCACCACCTGGTGGGCTCGCTGACGATGGTCTACATGACCTCGATGGCCTGGACCGGGCCGGAGCACGGGCCGCAGCACCCCCAGGCGGCCGGGCCGCCCCTGCTGACGGGAGCGCTGCTCCTCTACTACGCCGGATACGTGGTCCTCGGCGGAACCCGGCTGGTCACCGCGGGCGATGCCCCGTCCCGGCGGCCGGCCGCCGGGCGGGGCGGACCCGCCGTACTCGTCCGCGCCTGCCGACTCGCCATGGGAATGGGGATGTTGGCCATGCTGCTCACGATGTGACGGCACCGGCGGACGTGTCCTGCGTCACCAATGGCCCGCGGACGTACCCGCGGGTAGTCCCTCGCTCATAGGCTGGCGGCCATGATGGTCCCCGCCGTTCTCCTGTTGCTCGGCGCCCTGACCGCGGTGCTCGCCCCCCGTCTGCTGGCCCGGGCCCGATGGCCCGAGCGTGAGCCGGTCGTCGCCCTGTGGGTGTGGCAGTGCGTGGTCGGTGCCGTGCTCCTGTGCTTCGGGCTGTCGATGCTGCTGAGCTCGGCGGCCGCCTGGCAGGCGGTCCGGGGCCGGCTGTTCGCCTCCGCCCCGCACGGGGTGGCCGACGCGTACGCCCTGGGTGCGGCCGGCGGGCCCTGGGCCGCCGGCACCGCGCTCGCGCTGGCGGGCGGCGGGCTGTGGACCGGGGCGATGCTGACCGGCGAGGTGCTGCGGGCGCGGGCCCGGCGGCGGGCGCAGGGCAGCGAACTGCTGGTACGGGCCCCGCTGCTGCCCGGGGAGGATCCGGCGGGCGCGCGGCTCGTCGTCCTGGAGGGTCCCCGGCCGGACGCCTGGTGGCTCCCCGGAGCGGCCCCGCAGCTGGTGATCACGACGGCGGCGCTGGGCCGGCTGAAGGGCAGCCAGCTGGACGCGGTGCTGGCGCACGAGCAGGGACACGCGGCGGCCCGGCACGACTGGCTGCTGCACTGCTCGCGGGCGCTGGCCCGGGGCTTCCCGCAGGTTCCGGTCTTCGCGGCGTTCGAGGCGGAGATGCACCGGCTGGTGGAGATGGCGGCCGACGACGTGGCCTCCCGACGGTACGGACGGCTGACGATCGCGCTGGCGCTCGTCGGACTCAACGAGGACCGGGGGGTGTTCGCGGCATCCTCGCCCGAGCACGCGCACGTTCCGCAGCGGGTGCGCAGGCTGCTGTCGGCGGCGCCCCGGCTCTCCCCCGGCCGCCGGCTGCGGCTGACGGCGCTGGCCACGCTGGTCCCGGCGATCCCGCTGCTGGTGGCCTTCGTACCGGGGCTGAGCGCCCTGGCGTGAGCCGCACGCACGGCGCTGCCCCGCGCCGCATCGCGGGCGGCGGTGCGAGGATCGCGTCATGCGGAACGATCACTTGCGGTGGACGGGCATCGGCTGCGCCCTGCTCGGAGCGGTCCTGACGGCGCTGGTGGTCGCGCAGTGGAAGCCGCTGCTCGCCCACGACGAGCGGGTCGCGCAGGATCTGCACGCCCACGCCGTCGCCCACCCCGGGATCACGGACCTGATGCGGCTGCTCAGCGACTGGGTGTGGGACCCCTGGACCATGCGGGCGCTGGCCGCGGTCGCCTGCGTGCTGCTGTGGTGGCGGGGCGACCGGGGGCGGGCGCTGCGCGTGGCCCTGGTGACACTGGCGGCCTCGGCGCTGCAGCAGGGGCTGAAGGCACTGGTGGGGCGGGAGCGTCCGGTGTGGCCGGATCCGGTGGACTCGGCCCAGTACGCGGCCTATCCGTCCGGCCACGCCATGACGGCGACGGTGGTGTGCGGACTGCTCCTGTGGCTGCTCCCCCGTCCCGGCCGGGTGCCGGTCGCGCTGGTGGTGGCAGCCTGGGCGGTGGCCGTCGTCTCGGTGCTCGGGGTCGGCTTCACCCGCGTGTACCTCGGGGTGCACTGGCCGTCGGACGTGCTGGCGGGCTGGCTCCTGGGCGTGGCCCTGGTGGCTCTGGCGACGTCCGTGCCCGTCCGCGAACGCGGCGGCGACCCGGTGGAGCGGTGAGGGTACGGCGTGCCTGCCCTGGATGATCCCCCGTGTCACCCAGAGCAGGCGACCCCGTGCGCTGAGTATATTGGCCAGGAGCCAGTCAACGCAGGAGTAAGCATGTCCCCGCGCAGCGCATCGGTCAATGAAGAATTGCGCAGACGTTCCCGGGAGCGGCTGCTGCAATCCACGGTCGAACTCGTGGCCGAACGCGGCTTCGAGGCCACGACGCTCGGCGACATCGCCGACCGGGCGGGCGCGGCGCGCGGCCTGGTCTCGTACTACTTCCCGGGCAAGAGGCAGTTGCTGCAGTCCGCGGTGCACCGGCTGATGCACCTCACCCTGTACGCCGCCCTGGAGCGGGAGCCCCGCAGCGAGTGCGGGCGCGAGCGGCTCGCGCGCGCCGTCGACGCGGTCCTGGGGCTCGCCCGGGACGAACCCCTGCTGATGCGTACGCACATGGCGGGCATCCTCACGGCCGAGGGCTTCGTGCAGTGCCCCGAGCAGCAACGGCTCGCGGAGCTGCTGCGGGACACCGTCGTGCGGTACGGGTCGGCGGACCCGGACGCGGACTACCCGCTGCTGCGGGCCCTGCTGATGGGCGCGGTCGTGGCGGTCCTGCTGCCCGGCGCCCCGATGCCGGCACAGCGGCTGCGGGCCGAGCTGTTCCAGCGCTACGGGCTGGACTGGGAGCTCGGCGTCCCGCCGGACGGCGGGCCGCCCGGCGGAACGCTTCCCTCCTACCCGTCACACCCTTCGCACCCCTGAGGTCAGTGGTACGCGGGCTGGGTCTGGACGTTGAGCCGGTCCATCCGGACCCACTCGGCGCTCTCGGTGCGCCGGTCGTCGAGCCGCAGCACGTCGAGGCCCTTGACGATGTCGTTCGAGTAGATGTGCCCGTTGTAGTAGTACGCCGACCAGGAGCCGCCGAGTCCGAGCGCGTCCGTCGTCAGCGGTCCGCGCTCGAAGTAGGCGATCTCCCGGGGCCGGGCGGAGTCGGTGAACTCCCATACGGAGACGCCGCCCTGGTACCAGGCCTGCACCATGATGTCCCGGCCGCCGCCGACCGGGACCAGCGAACCGTTGTGGGCCACGCAGTTCTCGGTGTCGGCCTGGTGGCGCGGGATCTTGAAGTAGCCGCGGAAGGCGAGCTTGCGCTGGTCCCCGCGTCCGGTGATGTCGTAGATCCCGTCGGCGCCCCGGTTCGGGCCGGTGGCCTCGTTGCAGGTGGCGCCGCCACCGCCGCCGAGTTCGTCGGTGAACACCACCTTGTTCGCCCGTTCGTTGAAGGTGGCCGAGTGCCAGAACGCGAAGTTCACGTTGTCCTGGACCCGGTCGATGACCCGCGGCTGCTCGGGCTTGCTGATGTCGAAGAGGATGCCGTCGCCCATGCAGGCCCCGGCGGCCAGGTCCTTCGACGGCAGCACGGTGATGTCGTGGCAGCCGGTGGTCTTGGAGACGCCCGGGTTGGTGGGAGCGCCCGGGTTGCCGCCGTCGGGGAAGAGGACCGGGAAGGCGACGACCGCGGCCCGGGTCGGCGCCTTCTTCGGGACCTTCACGACCGAGATGCCGTCGTGCGGCGGCTTGCAGTCGGGGAAGGCCTCGTTCGGGGAGTACGAGGCGACGTAGAGGTAGATGTCGCGGTCGCCCGGCACCAGGGTGTGGGTGTGCGAACCACAGGCGGTCTCGACGGACTTGACGTACCTGGGGTTCTTCTTGTCCTTGATGTCGAAGATCTTGATGCCCTCCCACGAGGACTTCTCCGTGGCGGGCTGCGGGACGCTGTTGCAGGAGTCGTCGCTGCGCGAGGAGTCGGTGGAGAGGAAGAGCAGGTCGCCGTGGACGGAGACGTCGTTCTGGCCGCCGGGGCAGAGCACCTGGGTGACGGTCTTCGGTGCCTTCGGGTTCGCGATGTCGTAGATGGTGAAGCCGCTGTAGCTGCCCGCGTAGGCGTACCTGCCCTGGAAGGCCAGGTCGGTGTTGATCCCCGCGGGGTCGGTGCTGGGGATGTTGGCCAGGGGCTTGACGTTGGCGCTGTGCACGATCTCGTCCTGGCCGGGGATGTCGCCCGGGGCGAGCTCCCGGCCCTCGGCGAGGCCTGCGCCGTGCCGGTGCGCGCTGCCGGGTACCAAGTCGCCGGGGTCGGGGGTGGCGGCCGCGGGACCGGCCGCCAGGAGCGTGGCGAGGAGCCCGGCCGCCGCGACGGCCACCCCCACCGTCCTGTTCCGTAACCGCCTGGTGTGGAGCGAGGTCACTGTGCCCTCCCTTGAGAGCCCGATCGGTTCCGCCCGCAGGGGAGCGGAACCTGGACCCCGGAAGTATCTTCCCTTCATGGACATGGCAAAAGACCTCAGGGGTCGTCGCCGGGCCTTACCGGCCCCGCCCGTCCGGTTCGCCGCGGTGGTGGCGGCCGCCGCCGGCCTCCTGCTGACGCTCTCCGGCTGCCAGGGGGACGGCGGATCGGACCGGGCCGAGGACGGCCGGGCCACGATCGTCGCCCCCGGCCGGCCGGGCGAGGAAGCCCGCCGCCTCACCCCCGAGGAGGCCGCGAAGGCGAAACCCGACGACAGCCCGAACGCCGCCGACCACGCCTACGTCTCGCACATGATCGAACATCACCGGCAGGCGCTGACGATGAGCGCGCTGGCACCGGAGCGGGCCGCGGCGGACGGGGTCAAACGGCTGGCGGAGCGGATCACCGCGGCCCAGAAACCCGAAATCGGCGCGATGGAGAAGTGGTTGGCCCGCCACCCCGCCACGGCCGCACCCGGGGCACCGGCGGCGGGCCACGATCACGGCGCGATGCCGGGCATGGCGTCCGAGCAGCAGCTGGCCGAACTGACCGCGGCCAGGGGGACCGACTTCGACCGGCTCTTCCTGAGGCTGATGACCGCCCACCACGAGGGCGCCGTGAAGATGGCCGGCGAGGCGCTGGCGGGCGGGTACAACGTGGCGGTGGAGGAGATGGCCACCGAGGTGGTGGCCACGCAGAGCGCCGAGATCCACCGGATGCGCGGGATGGGCTGACTGCGCGGAGGGCCGGTGTCATGCTGGAAACACTTGCGGGAGGAGCTCCGCCGTGCTTCGTGTCGCCGTCGTCGGTTCGGGCCCCAGCGGGGTCTACGCGGCCCAGACGCTGGTGCAGCAGCGCGAAGTGCCCGGGGTGCGGGTGGACGTGCTGGACCGGCTCCCCGCCCCCTACGGGCTCGTCCGGTACGGGGTCGCCCCGGACCACGAGAAGATCAAGTCGCTCCAGGGCAACCTGCGCACCGTGCTGGAGGACGAGCGGATCCGCTTCCTCGGCAACGTCGAGGTCGGCGGGGAGGCACTGCCCACGGACCGGCTGCTGGAGCTCTACCACGCGGTGGTGTACTGCGTGGGCGCCGCCCGTGACCGGATGCTGGGGATCCCCGGCGAGGAGCTGGCCGGGGTGCACTCCGCCACTGCCTTCGTGTCCTGGTACAGCGGGCACCCGGACGCCGCCGCCGAGACCTTCGGCCTGCCCGGCGTGGATGCGGCGGTGGTGGTGGGGGCCGGCAACGTCGCGGTGGACGTGACGCGGATCCTGGCCCGGGGCCGGGCCGAACTGGAGCCCACGGACATGCCGCAGCCGGCGCTGGGCGCGCTGGCGCAGAGCGGGGTGCGCGGGGTGGCGATGGTGGCCCGGCGCGGTCCCTCGCAAGGCAGGTTCACCACCAAGGAGCTGCGCGAACTGGGCACGCTGCCGGGTGTGGACGCCTGGGCGGATCCGGCCGAACTGGCCCTCGACCCCGTGTACTCGGACCCGGCGGCGGCCGCCGCCCTGCCGGCGGTGGCCCGGCGGAACCTGGAGGTGCTGCGCGGCTGGGCCGGGGAGGCCCCGGGTTCGGGACCGCGCCGGATCGCGCTGCGCTTCTACCTGCGGCCGGTGGAGATCCTCGGCGGGCCGGACGGCCGGGTCACCGGGATGCGCTTCGAGCGCACCGCCCCGGACGGCCGGGGCGGGGTGACCGGGACGGGCGTGCACGAGGAGATCGAGGCGCAGTTGGTGCTGCGCTCGGTGGGCTACCGGGGCGTCCCGCTGCCCGGTCTGCCCTTCGACCCGGCGAAGGGCACGGTCCCGCACGCGGCGGGCCGGGTGCTGCGCGCGGGCCGGGCCTCGGTCGGCGAGTACGTGGCGGGCTGGATCAAGCGAGGTCCGACCGGGGTGATCGGCACCAACCGGCCCTGCGCGAAGGAGACCGTGTCCTCGCTGCTCCAGGACGCGGGGGCACTGGCCCGGCGCGACCTCCCCGAGGACCCGCTGGGCGCCCTGCGTGCGGCGGGCCTGCGCCCGGTGGAGTGGCCGGGCTGGCTGGCCATCGAGGCCGCCGAGGCCGATCTGGGCCGTTCCCTGGGCCGCCGCTCGGTGAAGATCCCCGACTGGACCGGTCTGCTGGCCGCGGCGGGCCCGGACCGGGCCTAGGTCGTCTCTTTCGGGTCTTGTCGGCCGAGCCCGCGGCGTCCGGTGCCGTACCCGGCAAGGCGGAGGTGCGCCCTGCGTACTGGACGTACTCGGGCGCGCCGACAACGCGGCCGGGTGCGGTGCCGGGCGTCGCGGGCCCGGCAGGATCCGAAAGAGACGGCCCAGGCCGGTGCCCGCGGGTCTCCGCTGCCCGGCGGAGCACCGACCGATGTTCCGCGGCCGCGGGGCGGGGCTCCTGGGGCGCCCTCGACCTGGTGCCGCACGGGCTGTTGGCCGTCGGCCGCGGCCCGGCCTTCGCCGAGGTGCTTCCGGGTGGTCATCCGGCCGCAATGCCCTCGTGCGAGGAGTGTCGCCGGGCCTGCCCGCGCGTACAGGCCGATCATGTCGCGGGAGCGTAGCCCCCGAGCAGCATGCGGATGGAGTGTCATGGCGCCGAACGGATTCCGCCGGTCATGGGCCGGGTGGCGGCCCTGGATCCTCGGGGTGGCGACGGCGGCACTGCTGGCGTCGACGCCCTCGTACGCGGCGGCGGCCGGGACGGGCCCGGCTGCCGGTGGAGGCGCGGCGGTCCACGCCCAGCCGGGCATCGCGAGCCGGGCTGCCGGGGGTGGCTTCCGGTGCCCGGACCACACCACGCAAGGCGGGCACCAGGGGTGGTGTCCCCCGCCCCGCTGCGACGCGGGGCCTCCCGGCTGCGGGGGCCCCGGCGTGCCCCTCGGTGCCGTCACGGTGGTCAAGGAGGACGCGCAGACCGGCGGCCCCCTGTCCGGCGCGGTCTTCCAGCTCTGGGAGGAGACCAACGGCATCCCGGGGCTCCAGACCACGGGCAGCGACCCGGACACCCGGATCGGCGACACCTGCACCACCGCCAACGACGGAACGTGCACGCGCACCATGCCGACGGGCCTCTACTACTGGCTGGAGACCCAGGCCCCGCCCGGCTACGACCTGCCCGTGAACCCGGTGTTCGGCCCCCTGCTCCTGACGGAGGAGAACATCTCCGAAGGCGTGACGGTGACCGCCGAGAACACGCCCACGCCCGTGTGACCGCCGGGCGTCTCAGCCGGTCCAGATCCTGTGGGTCATGTCGACCCGCCAGCCGTCGCCCAGCTCGCGGCACAGGGCGGCGAAGGCGGCGTCCGCCTGCCGGCGGAACAGCCGCCACTCCTCCTGCGGCCACGGCGACGGGCCCGGCGGATGGTCCCAGTCGATCGACGACTGGTACCACTGGCACAGGCGCGCCAGTTCGGTCCGGGTCCCCGCGCCGATCGGCAGCCGGTCCAGCTCGCAGGGGGAGCCGTACGGGCCGTCCAGGTCCGGGGCGGCCGGCCACAGCGGGGTGTGCGTGACGCCGGCTTCGAAGAAGAACCGCAGATGGGGCATGACGCCCTCTAGGCGCTGAGCCGTGCGGCCTCGGCCGCGGCCGCCGCGAGGACGCTGTCGAGGAGACCGGGGAAGAGCCCCTCCAGCTCCTCCCGGCGCAGGGCGTTGAGCTTGGTGGTGCCGCGGTAGGCCTGGCGTACGACGCCGCTCTCGCGCAGGACGCGGAAGTGGTGGGTGGACGTGGACTTGGTGACCGGCAGGTCGAAGGACGAGCAGGCCAGGTCCTCGGCCGAGGCAGCCAGGTCCAGGACGATGGACAGCCGGACCGGGTCGGAGAGCGCGTGCAGCACGCCTTCCAGACGGATCTCGCCCGCCTCGGGGTGGGCGAGGGTGCGGGAGGTGTCCTGTTCCGTCATGTCCCTGCTCCACTCGGTCGATCGGTCCGCTTCGGATGCCGCGCGCCCCCATCGTACGAGAGTCGTCGAAGAAGACGGACGGGGCCGTGGAAACCGGTGGTACGGCTCCGGGGCCGCCGGCGGCGCCGGAGCCGTACCCGCGTCACCAGGAGCGGTGGTACTGATCGGGCGTACGGACCTCCCCGCCCAGCTCCTTGGCCGCGCGGCGGGCCCAGTACGGGTCGCGGAGCAGTTCCCGGCCCAGCAGGACGGCGTCGGCCTCCCCGTTGGCGAGGATCTTCTCGGCCTGCTCCGGTTCGGTGATCAGGCCGACGGCGGCCACCGGGAGGGTGGTCCCGGCCTTGACCCGGGCCGCGAACGGGACCTGGTAGCCGGGGCCGACGGGGATCTGCGCGTGCGGTGCGAGGCCGCCGGTCGAGACGTCGAGCAGGTCCACACCGTGCTCCCGCAGCAGGTCCGCCAGCAGGACCGTCTCGTCGGCGGTCCAGCCGTCCTCCTCCAGCCAGTCGGTGGCGGAGATGCGGAAGAACAGCGGGAGCTCCTCGGGCCACACCGCCCGTACGGCGTCCACCACTTCGAGGGCGAAGCGGGTGCGGTTCGCGAAGGAGCCGCCGTACTCGTCGGTGCGCCGGTTGCTGTGCGGGGAGAGGAACTCGCCGATGAGGTAGCCGTGGGCACCGTGGATCTCGACGACCTCGTAGCCGGCGGCCAGAGAGCGCTCGGCGGCGGCCGCGAACTGACCGGTGATCTCCCGGATCTCCTCGACCGTCAGCTCGTGGGGTACCGGGTACCCCTCGGAGAAGGGCACGGGGCTCGGGGCAAGCGGCTGCCAGCCGTGTGCCTCGGGCCCGACCGGCCGCCCGCCCTTCCAGGTCCGGTCGGTGGAGGCCTTGCGGCCTGCGTGGGCGATCTGGATGCCGGGGACGGCGCCCTGCGCCTTGACGAAGGAGGTGATCCGGCGCAGCGCCTCGACCTGGGTGTCGTTCCAGATGCCGAGGTCGTAGGGCGAGATCCGGCCTTCCGGGGAGACGGCGGTGGCCTCCTGGACGATCAGCCCGGTGCCGCCCGTGGCGCGTGCGGCGTAGTGCGCGAAGTGCCAGTCGGTGGCCACGCCCGCGTTCGGTCCGAACGCCTCGGCGCTGTACTGGCACATCGGGGCCATCCACACCCGGTTGGGGATGGTGACGGAGCGGAGCGTGTAGGGCGCGAACAGGGCGGCGAAGGCGGCGGGTACAGCACTCATCGGGCTCTCCAGATACGACCGGGCGTGCCGGGGGGATCAACTAAGTACGAGAGACACCGTACTACGAATTTCCTCGTACTACGAGACCTCTCGTACAAGCTCGTCGAGTTCCGCGCGCAGCGCCCCGGCCAGGGCCGCCAGATCCGGGACGGCCGCCGCGTCGGCGACCAGTCCGTAGTGGACCGTCCCCTTGTACGTGGAGACCGCGACCGCCAGCGACTGCCCCCGGGCCAGCGGGGCGAGCGGGTACACCTCGCGGACCGGGCTGCCGCCGAGGGTGAAGGTGAAGCTCGGCAGCGGCACGCTGGTGACCAGGATGTCGAAGAGCAGCCGGGCGGCCTGGGCCACCAGCGGGCCACCGAGCCGGTGGCCGAGCGGGTGGACGTGGTCGGCCAGCAGGGCGACGGCCCCGGCGCCGCGGGCGGGTCCGGCGTCCTTGTTGCGGTCCATGGCGGCGCGCACGCTGTCCAGGCGGCGCAGCGGGTCGGATTCGGCGAGCGGCAGCCGGAGCAGATATCCGGAGAGCCGGTTCCCGGCACCCCCCGAGCCTCCGGGCCCGCGGCGGCGGGAGACCGGGATCAGCGCGCGCGGGCCCGCACCCCAGGGCTCGGGGTCGCCGCGCTGCGCCAGCCAGCGCCGCAGCGCGCCCGCGACCAGGGCGATCAGCACGTCGTTGACGGTGCCGCCGGCACCCTTGCGGACGAGGTTGACCTCGTCCAGGTCGAGCGCGAGCCCGGCGACCGCACGGGCGCCCGAGCCGGTGGAGTCCGCGGTGAGGGCCGCCGGCACTCCGAGCGGCAGTCCGGCGCGGGCCACGGCGGCGCCGATCTCCAGGGCCTGCCCGACGTCCTGGACCCGGGCCGCCAGGACTCCGGGGAGCCGGCGCAGGACGGATCCGCCCCGCTGCTCGGGTACCGGGCGCGCCGGCGGCCGCGGGGCCGTCGCCTCGTCGAACAGGGTGGCCGCGAGGGCCAGCGCGCCCATGCCGTCGGCGAGGGCGTGGTGGAACTTGAAGAGCACCGCGAAGGAGTCCGGATCGGGCCCGGCCAGCACGTGCGCCTCCCACGGAGGCAGCGCCCGCTCCAGCGGGCGCGCCATCAGCGGTCCGGCGGCGGCGTGCGGGACGCTCTCGTCGGTCCGGACGAGGAACACGTGGCGGGCCGGGTCGAAGCCGGGATCCGGCGACCAGGCGGCCGCGCCGACCGGCAGCAGCACGTCACGGATCCGGCGGCGCAGGCGCGGCACGGCCGCGCAGCGGGCGGCGAGCAGGCCGGCGGCCCGCTCCGCGGCGCCGGGGCCGGCGGCTCGGAAGACGGCGAGGGCTCCCAGGTGCATGGGGTGGTCGGCGGATTCGATCCGCCAGAAGGCGAGGTCGAGCGGGGACAGGTGCTCGGTGGCCACATATGTCCTCTCGCGTGCGGCGGCAGTGACCTGAAGTCAATCCATTACAGACACCCGCATGCAAGCAACAATCATTTCGGGGCGGTAAATGATCGGTATTGATCTGCTCATCAGCAACCCCGCGCCGTCCACCGGGTGACTGTCACCGGACAGGTGCAGACTGGCCGAAAAGATACCCCGCACGGAGGTGCCGGCCATGGCCGACGCAGTACTGCTCGTGGGAACCCGCAAAGGACTCTTCATCGGACGTCGCCGCGGTGCGGCGCCCTGGGTGTTCGACGGGCCCCATTTCAACGCCCAGGCCGTCTACGCCGTCGCCATCGACCGGCGGGGTCCGGCGCCCCGGCTGCTGGTCGGCGGGGACAGCTCCCACTGGGGGCCGTCCATCTTCAGCTCCGACGACCTCGGAGTGACCTGGCGGGAACCCGCCGCACCCGCCGTACGGTTCCCCCAGGACACCGGGGCCTCCCTGGAGCGGGTCTGGCAGCTGCACCCGGCCGGCCCCGAAGCCCCCGGCGTGGTGTACGCGGGGACGGAACCGGCCGCGCTGTTCCGCTCGACCGACCGGGGCGACTCCTTCGAGCTGGTCCGCCCGCTGTGGGAGCACCCGAGCCGCGCGAAGTGGGTACCGGGCGGCGGCGGTGAGGGCCTGCACACGGTGATCACCGACCCGCGCGACCCGGACGCCGTGACCGTGGCCGTGTCCACCGCCGGGGTGTTCCGGACCCGGGACGGCGGGGCCAGCTGGGCGCCGTCCAACGAGGGGGTCTCGGCGGTGTTCCTGCCGGACCCGCACCCCGAGTTCGGCCAGTGCGTGCACAAGATCGCCCAGGACGCCGCGGACACGGACCGGCTGTACCTGCAGAACCACTGGGGCGTCTACCGCAGCGACGACGCGGGCGGCCGGTGGACCGACATCGGCGGCGGCCTGCCCTCCGACTTCGGGTTCGCGGTCGCGGCCCATCCGCACCGGCCGGACACCGCCTACGTCTTCCCGCTCAACGCCGACTCCGACCGGGTCCCGGCCCAGCACCGGTGCCGGGTCTTCCGCACCCGGGACGCGGGTGCGACCTGGGAGCCGCTGGCGCGCGGGCTGCCGGCCGGGGACCACTACGGCACGGTGCTCCGAGACGCCCTCTGCACGGACGACGCGGACCCCGCGGGCATCTACTTCGGCAACCGCAACGGCGAGCTGTACGCCAGTCACGACGACGGCGACAGCTGGCAGCTGCTCGCCGAGCACCTGCCCGACGTCCTGTGCGTGCGGGCGGCCACGTTCGGCCAGTAGAGTGATCCACCGTGGCAGCACGACCGTTGAACGAGATCGTCGAGCCGGGCTGGGCCCGTGCTCTGGAGCCGGTGGCGGGGCAGATCGCCGCCATGGGCGACTTCCTGCGCGCCGAGATCGCGGCGGGGAGGACGTACGTACCGGCCGGGGCCAATGTGCTGCGTGCCTTCCAACAGCCCTTCGACGAGGTCAAGGTACTGATCGTCGGACAGGACCCCTACCCCACACCGGGACACGCGGTGGGCCTGTCCTTCTCGGTCGCCCCCGACGTACGGCCGGTACCGCCGAGCCTCGACAACATCTTCCTGGAGATGCACCGGGACATCGGCACCGGCCGCCCGGCGAACGGCGACCTCACCCCGTGGACCCGTCAGGGCGTCCTGCTGCTCAACAGGTCGCTCACGACCGCGCCGCGGCGCTCCAACGCGCACCAGGGCAAGGGCTGGGAGGCCGTCACCGACCAGGCCATCCGGGCCCTGGCCGCGCGCGGCAAGCCGCTGGTCTCGATCCTCTGGGGACGGGCGGCCCGCAACCTGCGGCCGCTGCTCGGCGAACTGCCCGTCGTGGAGTCCTCGCACCCCTCCCCCAAGTCGGCCGACTACGGGTTCTTCGGCTCCCGGCCGTTCAGCCGGACGAACGAGCTGCTGGTGGGCCAGGGTTCACAGCCTGTGGACTGGCGCTTGCCGTCCGTCAGTTGAACGTATCTGATATTCACCGGATAAATACGGACAGATGCCCCGCTGGAAGGCCCTGCCCGAACACCTTGTTCCGATAAGCCAGTAGCATGCGGCGCCATGAGCTCCCCCACTGGGCCCGCAAATGGCCTGCCCGTACGAATGCCGCGACCCCGCCAGACCGGACGGCACCGCCGGCCCGAGCCCGCGGTGGCGCCCGAGGGCGCGCCCGCGCTGGTGCTCGCCGTGCCCGGTGCCCCCTCGGCCCCCTCGCGAGGGCTCGCGGAAGAGATCATCAGCATCGGCCGCTCCGAGCTGCCGGGCCTCGACGCCCGGATCGGCTTCCTCGAAGGTGACGACGACACCGAGTTCCCGTCGCTGTCCGGCGTGCTGACCGCCGTCGCGACCGAGCGCGTCGCGCGCGCGGAGTTCGCCCGCGCGGCCGGCCACGAGGTGCCCGCGCCGACCGGCCCGGACGCCGTGGTCGTACCGCTGCTGGCCGGCCCCGACAGCGATCTGCTCCGCCGGATCCGCCAGGCGCTGATGGACTCCTCCGCCGCCGCCGAGCTGGCCGACGTGCTCGGCCCGCACCCGCTGCTCGCCGAGGGCCTGCACGTGCGGCTGTCCGAGGCGGGCCTGGCCCGTGCCGACCGCGCCCGGCTCTTCACCGTGACCACCGCCGCCGACGGCATCGTCCTGGCCACCACCGGTGGCGAGGAGGCCGTACAGGCCGCCGGGATCACGGGCATGCTGCTCGCCGCCCGGCTCGCCGTGCCCGTCAAGGCCGCCGCGCTCGACCAGGAGGGCTCGGTGGCAGCGGTCGCCGAGCAGCTGCGCCGCGAGGGCTCCACGCTGCTCGCGCTCGCCCCGTACCTGATCGGCCCGGAGGCCGCCGACGGGCTGCTCGACACCGCCTGCAAGGAGGCCGACTGCGCCACCGCCGAGGTGCTCGGCGCCTACGGCGCGCTCGGCAAGCTGGCCGTCGCGCAGTACACCGCGGCGCTCGGGATCACCCAGGACGCCGCCGCACACTGACCCGCCCGTACGAAGCGAAGGGCCCCCGACGGCCACGGTCACCCGTGGCCGTCGGGGGCCCTTTCCCATGCCCCGCGCGCCCGTGTCAGCCGAGGACCACGCAGGTGGCCGCGGGCACGGCCAGCGAGCCGGCCCGGTGCGGCTGGCCGGTCAGCGGGTCCACCTCGAACCAGGTGACGTCCCCCGAGCGCTCGTTGGCCGCGTAGAGCCGGTTCCCCGAGGGGTCGGGGGCGAGATCGCGCGGCCACGCGCCGCCGCAGTCGACGGCGCCGGTGAGCCGCGGCCTCCCGGGCCCGTCGGCGAGGGAGAGGGTGACGATCGTGTCGGCCCCGCGGACGGCCGCCCAGACGAACCTGCCGTCGGGCGAGGCGACGATCGCCGAGGGGTAGGCCCGTACGGCCCCTGAGGCGCCCGCTGAGGCGACCGGAACCTCACCGACCGGTTCCAGTCGCCCGGACGCCCCGTTCCAGCGGCAGACGGTCACCTGCGGCTCCAGCTCGTGCAGTACGTACGCCACCGCGCCCTCCGGATGGAAAGCGAGGTGACGGGGACCGGTCCCGGCGCGCAGCACGGTCTCGGTGTGCACCCGCAGCACCCCGGTGGCCGGGTCCGGCGCACAGACCCGTACCGAGTCGGTGCCGAGGTCCACGCTGAGCACCCAGCGGCCGGTCGGGTCGGGCAGCACCTGATGGGCGTGGGGTCCCTCCTGCCGGCTCATGTCGGGGCCCGAGCCCCGGTGGGGCAGGACCTGGGCGGGCCCGCCCGGGCGGCCGTCGGCGGCGAGCGGGAGGCTGCTGACGCTGCCGGAGGTGTAGTTGGCGGTGAGCAGCCTGCCCCCGGCCAGGCTGAGGTGGGTGGGTCCGGAGCCCCCGACGCGGACGGCCGTGCCGAGGGGGGCGAGGCCCGCCGCGGTGGGCCGGTAGGCGGCGACCGCACCGCGCTCGGTCTCGTTCACCGCGTAGAGCACGCCGGTGGCGCGGGAGAGCGCGAGGTACGAGGGGTCCTCGGCGGCGGTGACCGCGAGCGGGGTCAGCGCCCCGGTCTTCGGGTCCACGGCCGCGGTGGTGACGCCGCGGCCGCCCGCCGAGGTGAACGAGCCGATGTAGGCCCGGGATTCACCGTTCCGGTCCCTGCTGTCCGCGCCGCCCACGTCGAGCCCCTCTCACCGCTGCCGGATCCGTCCGGAGCCGACCGTAACAGAAGGTCTAGACCAAATCCCGCCCTTGGGCCCGCTCCTGCGCGCCGCGGTGGTGGACGTAGGCCGTACTGCTGCTGCGGTCCTCGTAGGTGCGGTGGAAGACCGGGGTGGCGGAGCCGGAGATCGGCGGCACGATCCAGGACCAGTCGGCACCCACCTCGCGCCCCTTTCGCTCCTCCCGCTCCATGTGCGCCAGGAAGCGCCGGGACTCGGTGTGGTGGTCGGCGATCGTGACCCCGGCGCGGTCGAAGGAGTGCAGGACGGCCCGGTTCAGTTCGACGAGCGCGCGGTCCTTCCAGAGGGAACGGTCGCTGGAGGTGTCCAGGCCCATGCGGCGGGCGACGGCGGGGAGCAGGTTGTACCGGTCGGTGTCGGCGAGGTTGCGCGCGCCGATCTCGGTACCCATGTACCAGCCGTTGAACGGCGCGGCCGGGTAGTGGATGCCGCCGATCTCCAGGCACATGTTGGAGATGGCGGGTACGGCGTGCCAGCGCAGCCCCCAGTCGGCCCAGCCGTCGCCGTCGGGATGGCCGATCGGCACCTCCAGGACGGCGTCCGCGGGGGTGTCGAACCAGCGGGGTTTGTCGTCGACGCCCTGGACCACCAGCGGCAGGAGGTCGAAGGGGGTACCGGGGCCGCCGGGCCAGCCGAGCCGCAGGAGGGCCTCGGTGAGCGGGGCGTTGCGGGCGTCGCCGACGGTTATGGACGGGTGGTCCCCGTAGCCCGCGTATCTGACCAGCTGCTCGCTCCAGATCAGCGGGCCGGGCCGGTCCGGGGCGTCCGGGGCGAAGACCGTGATCATGGGCCTGACCCGGCCCCGGTTGGTCGCCTCGCGCAGGTGGTCGAAGCACTCGGCGGCGACGTCGTCGGCGTCGGTGACCCCGCGGCGGTCGCGCACCCGCAGCGCGTTCCAGTAGAGCCGCCCTATGCAGCGGTTGCTGTTGCGCCAGGCCACCCGGGCACCGTGGGCCAGTTCCTCGGGGGTGTGCACATAACTGCCGGTCTCGGCGAGTTCGGCCCGCACGGCGGCGAGCCGGGCGCGCGGATCACCGGCGTCCGCGTTCTCCCGGTGGAAGAGTCGGATGAACTCCTCGGCCGCTTCCCACACCTGAGCGGTGGTGGAGCGCTGTTGAAGAATTTCCATTCCGGGCGGTTACCCCCTGTCCGACCAGATCCACCCTGTGCATGCCGGATGAATGTGCAGCAATCAATTACCCGTTGTACATGTCGCAGGTCAGCGTGGGGCGGTCGGGCATGAGGGAGCACTCCTCCGGGTGATCCCTCATGGATCGGGCTGCGGCAGGCCGCGCGGGGGCGTACGATCCGGCGCATTGCGGGAGTTGGCCACGCGCCGGTTCAGCGGCAGGGCCGACTCATGTACAGCGCCTGTTCGCCGGCCGCCGGAGTGCCTCCGTACAGCGCGGTGTCGAGACCGCAGAAGGTGAATCCCATCCTCAGGTAGGCGTGCACCGCCGGGGCGTTGACCGAGCTGACCTCCAACCACAGGTGCTCCGCGCCCCGTTCGCGGGCGAACCGCTCGGCGCGGTCCATCAGCGCGCGGCCGATGCCGCGGCCCCGGTGACCGGGCGAGACCTCGATGTCCTCGATGGTCAGCCGCCGGTTCCAGGGGGCGTAGCCGACGGCCGCGAACCCGCAGAGCAGGTCCCCGTCGAGGGCCACGAAGGTCCGCGCGTCGGCGTCCGAGTCCTTCCCGCCGCCGAAGACCTGCTCGTCGTGCTCCTCCGGCGGGAACACCTTGTGCACGGGCGGGTCCACGGGGACCTCGCGGAGCAGGAAGCCGAAGCCCGCGCCGTCGCCCGATCCGGGGTCGCTCACCTCGAAGACCGTGGTGGTGGTGAAGGAGCTGTCCAGGGCCTCGATGGCGCCCGCGTCCTCGGGACGGGCGAGGCGGTAGACGATTGCGTCGGCCGAGCCGCGTGCGGTGGTCATGGGATCCACCGTACGCAAAAAATCCCCCGGCCGAATTTACTGCCGAGGGAGAAGAGCGCGTATATTAAATGGTTCACGACTTCGCTCGAATCGAAGTCACAGTGAAGCTCACGAGCACACCATATCGCGACAGGAGCGCAATTGTCAACCGAGGAATTCCGGAAAGAGCAGCAATTCGTCACCGACCTCTATCGGCGCCTCGACGCTCTGCGTGACCAGGCCGAACGGGCGGTCGAGGGGGCGCTGCGCGATGTCGGTACCGGGCTTCAGGCACGCCTGGAACGGGACGTCCTGGTCGCCGAACAGTCCGGTCTGCTTTCCGCCCTGAATGCGGGCGAGAACGGCCTCTGTTTCGGCCGTCTGGAGTTCTCGGACGGCCGGGACCACCACATCGGCCGGCTCGGTATCCGGGCCGACGACGCGCAGCGCACTCCGCTGGTCCTGGACTGGCGGGCGGAGGTGGCCCGCCCCTTCTACCTCGCCACCGGGCACACCCCCATGGGGCTGCGCCGCCGTCGGCACATCAGCAGCCGGGAGCGCGAGGTCACCGCACTGCACGACGAGATCCTCGACCTGACCGACGCGGAGCGCACCGGCCACGAGGGCGCCGACGCGGACGCCGTGCTTCTCGCCGCGCTCGACGCCGCCCGGACGGGCCGGATGCACGACATCGTGCGCACCATCCAGGCCGAGCAGGACCGGATCATCCGCTCGACGCACCGCGGGGTGCTGGTCGTCGAGGGCGGTCCCGGCACCGGCAAGACCGCGGTAGCGCTGCACCGCGCCGCGTACCTCCTGTACGCGCACCGGGAACTGCTCGCCAAGCGCGGTGTGCTGATCGTCGGACCGGGCCCGGCGTTCCTCGGCTACATCGGCGGGGTGCTCCCGGCCCTCGGCGAGACGGGCGTACTGCTGGCCACCCCGGGTGAGCTCTTCCCCGGCGTCCACGCCACCGCCGCGGACCGCCCCGGGGCGGCCGCGGTGAAGGGGCGGGCCGCGATGGCGGAGGTCCTCGCCCAGGTGGTGGCCGACCGGCAGTGCCTGCCGGAGACCGTACCGGCGGACACCGGCGAGGAGTACGACACCGTCCCCGAGCCGGCGCTGGAGATCGACCACGAGGAGTACGGGACCCTGCTGCTGGACCGCACCATGGCGTACGAGGCGCGGGACCGGGCCCGGGCCACCGGGCTGCCGCACAACCAGGCGCGTCCCTTCTTCGCCTTCCCGGTCATCGACGCGCTCACCGCGCAGCTCGCCGACCGGCTGGGCGCCGATCCGTACGGCGGTCCGAACCTGCTGGGCTCGGATGACATCGCCCAGCTCGGCAAGGAGATCGCGACGAGCGCCGCCGTACAGGCGGCGATCGATTCGCTGTGGCCCTCCCTCACCCCCCAGCAGCTGGTCCGCGACTTCCTGGCGGACCCCACGCACCTGCCCGCGCACGAGGCCGACCTGATCCGGCGCGCGCCCTCGGCCCGGCCGGACTGGACCCCGGCCGACGTGCCGCTCCTGGACGAGGCCGCCGAGCTGCTCGGCGAGGACGACACCGCCCGGCGGGTCGCCGAGGAACGGGAGCGGCAGCGGCGCATCGCCTACGCGCAGGGGGTGCTGGACCTGTCCGAGGGTTCCCAGTCGTACGAGTTCGAGGACGAGGAGAGCGAGTACCTCGCGGCCCACGACATCATCGACGCGGAGCGGATGGCCGAGCGCCACGAGGAGGCCGACCACCGCAGCACCGCCGAACGGGCCGCGGCCGACCGTACCTGGGCCTTCGGGCACGTCATCGTGGACGAGGCGCAGGAGCTGTCCGCGATGGCGTGGCGGCTGCTGATGCGGCGCTGCCCGACCCGGTCCATGACCCTGGTCGGCGATCCGGCGCAGACGGCCGACGAGGCGGGCTGCGGCTCGTGGGAGGGCGTCCTCTCGCCCTACGTGGGCGAGCGCTGGGAGCTGGTACGGCTGGCGGTCAACTACCGCACGCCGGCCGAGATCATGGAGGTGGCGGCGGCCGTGCTGCGGTCGCGCGATCCCGGCTTCGAACCGCCGCGTTCGGTACGGGCCACCGGGGTGCGGCCGTGGGCGCACGCGACCGGCGACCTGGCGGCGGCGACCCGGGATGCCGTGGCGCGGGAGCTGCCGGCCGAGGGCCGGCTCGCGGTGATCGCGCCGCGGGCGCGGCACGCGGCGCTGGCCGCCGTACTGCCGGGGGTACGGGCGGGCGCGGAGCCGGACCTGACCCGGGAGGTGGTCCTGCTGGACCCGCGCCAGGCCAAGGGGCTGGAGTTCGACACGGTGATCGTGGTCGAACCGGACGAGCTCCGGCCGAGCGACCTGTACGTGGCGCTGACCCGGGCCACCCAGTCCCTCGGGGTGGTGCACACCGCCGGCCGGCTGCCGGCGGGGCTGGCGGACGCTCCGGAGGCTCTGCTCAGGCGCTGATGACCAGCGGCGCCCGGGGGTCGGTGCGCAGCGGGGTCGCCAGTGCCACGAGGGTGTGTTCCAGGCCGTGGAGGTGGGCGAGGGCCGGTTCCTCGGCAGCGGGCCGGGGGTGCGGCACGGTGGCGGGCCCGGGGGCGCCGTGCGGGGCGGTCAGGGCCTCCACCGCGGCCTCCACGCGCCAGCAGGCGGCGGCCAGCCGGGCGTCGTGCGAGGCCTGCGGGTCGGCGGCGACGGCGACCAGTCCGCGCACGTCCCGGGCGCAGTCGTCGAGCAGCGCGAGCACCTGCCGGGCCCGGGCCTTGCGGGCGCGCAGCGGGCTCAGCGGGTGGACGAGCGGCGCGAGCGCCATCCGTACCCGGCCCAGCAGCAGCTCCAGCTCGGCGGCGTGCGGGGCGGGGTCGGCGTCCGGGTCGCCCGCGAGGCGTTCCAGGGCGGCCGCGGTGGAGGCGCGCACGCAGTGCAGGGCGCGCTGGATCCACGCGTCGTTGGCGGCGTGGGTGGTGACCGGAAGGATGAGCACGACGGCGAGGGCGGCGCCGAGGGCGCCGATGGCGGTCTCCTGGAAGCGCAGGAGCAGCAGTCCGGGGTGCAGGACGCCGAGGAGGCCGTAGAGCAGCCCGGCCATGACGGTGACGAAGAACATCATCCAGGAGTACGAGGGCGCGGCCGTGTAGAAGATCCCGAAGACGCATACGGCGACCAGCGCCGCGGTGGGCACCGGCGCGCCGTGCAGGGGTACGGCGATCAGCAGGCCGGCGGCGATGCCGACGAC
This sequence comes from Streptomyces sp. NC-S4, assembly GCF_054353315.1. NCBI lineage: Bacteria > Bacillati > Actinomycetota > Actinomycetes > Kitasatosporales > Streptomycetaceae > Streptomyces > Streptomyces sp. NC-S4. Next base: position 1,317,473 of record NZ_CM135937.1, read on the forward strand.
GGTGCCGAGGACGCGGCGGAAGCCCCGTACGAGGGTCTCGCCCCGGGAGGCGGTGTTCACGAAGATCCACCAGGAGGTGCCGACGGCCCAGTACCAGCGGTCGTCGGAGAGCGCCTGGCCGATGCCGAGCGCGAAGGCGCAGGCGGCGGTGGCCTGGAAGGCCTGCCGGGTGGTGGGCCGCGCGAGCCCGGTTCCGGGCAGGCCGGGCGGGGCCGCGGGGGGCGGGGTGCGCCGCTCGATGGGCCACAGCAGGAAGCGCACGGCGCCGGCGGCCAGGAGCGCCAGGCCGACGGCGGCGTACAGCTCGGGCAGCTGTCCGGGCCGGGCGTGCAGGAACTGGGTGACGAAGAACATCATGAACGCGAAGATCCCGAGGGCGTGTCCGCGCGGGCCGAAGCGGCGGGCGTACACCCCGGCGAAGACGACGGCGAGGAAGGCGGCGTCCCGGGCGAGGGGCACCCCGTGCAGGGCGGTGGCGAGGGCCAGGACCGGGAACCCGGCGACGGGCAGCAGGGCGGTGGTGCGGCGCTGGGCGCGGACGTCCGCGTCGAGGACGGTGAAGAGGGCGAGCAGGGCCGCCAGTCCCCCGGTGATGGAGGCGGTCAGGGAGAGACCGCACACTTCGGCGAGGGCGACGGCGGCGGCGACGCCGATCACCGCGCGGGCCGAGTTCCGCAGTCTCATACGCCCCGGATCCGGAGCCACGAACATCCTCTTCACGGCGGTGTGCCGCCCCCCTTGCAGTGCTGCGCGCCGGCCCGGCGCCGCCCGGGGGTGGTGGGCGGTGGACGGGCACGGCGAAGGCGCCGCGCTCCGGAACCGGCTTCGTTGCCGTCCGGCGCTGCGCGGCGCCGTAAGTACATGGATACGCCACAGATAAGCATCCGGGAGCACACTGGCTCAACCGGGCTCATGAGGACTGGGCCATTGGTACAGTGCCCGACCGGAATTGTCGGCCACGGGACTGCCAACGGACCAGCCCGGCGACCCCCTCCACCGACCCGGGTCACCACGCCCGAGGGGTCGGCGCGCCGGCCGGGTCACGCCGCCGTGGCCGACTCTCGTCCACGTGACCACCCGCTGTTATCGTGCAGCGACCCGCGGGACGTACGGAAGGGGACCGACGTTGGCGCGCACGGTGGAGTCCGGGGAGGCCGAGGCGTTCAGCCGGGCCGCAGTGGCGGTCTTCCGGCTGAACGGACGGTTCACCGCGGCCCTCGACCGGCTCACGCTCGCCTCGGGGCTCAGCGCAGCGCGCTGGCAGATACTCAGCACGGTGACGGACGAATCACTGTCGGTGTCCGCCGTGGCGCGCCGGGTGGGGACCACCCGGCAGAGCGTGCAGCGGATAGCGGACCTGTTGGTACGCCAGGGGCTCGCGGCCTATCTGGACAATCCGGCACACCGGCGGGCCAAGCTGCTCACCGCCACCGAGCAGGGCGTGGCCGCGAAACGGGAGATCGACTCCTGTCTCGCCGAGCTGGCGCGGCAGCTGTGCGAGGGCCTCGGGGGCGAGGACGAGGTATACCGCACGGCCGAGGTGCTGCGGGGCCTGTCCGGCGCATTGTCGTCGCTCGGATCCGATGACCCTCAGTGATGCCCGCGCACGTGTCCACCGCTATACGGACAAGCTGGCCTGAAACTGACGGTGTTTTTCCCAAGAGTTGACTGCACCGAGGAACGCTCTTTGCGGTACCGTTCGCGCCTGACGGGGGTTTCAAGGCCGGGGGACCTTTTGAATCGGTTTGTCTTCAGAATGCTGGGGCCGCTGCTCGTCCAGACCGATGACGGTCCGCTGCGCATCAACGGCCGGCGCCAGGCCACGGTCCTGTCGATGCTGCTGCTGTACGCCGACCGAATCGTTTCGGTGGACACCCTGGTGGACGCCGTCTGGCCGGAATCTCCCCCGGCGACGGCCCGCAACCAGATCGCGATCTGCGTGGCGACCCTCCGCAAGACCTTCAAGCAGGCCGGGGTGACCGATCTGCTGATCACCTCTCCCCCGGGCTACCTGCTGGCCAAGGGGGAACACCGGATCGACGTCCAGGAGTTCATGGAGCGCGCCGAGCAGGGACGGGACGCCGCCCGGCACGGACGGACCGAAGAGGCGTGCACGCACTTCGAGGAGGCGCTCAGCATCTGGCGGGGCTCCGCGCCGGACGAACCGTCCGGGTCCCGGCTGGAGGCGGAGACCACCAGGCTGGAGCAGATGCGGCTCGCGCTGATGGAGGAGCGAGCCGGACTGATGCTCCAGCTGGGCCGGCACCGCGCGCTCACCGGCGAGCTCGGCGAGCTGGTGGCCCGGCACCCCCTGCGCGAGCAGTGCCGCGAACACCTCATGCTGGCCCTGTACCGGTCGGGGCAGCGGGCCGAGGCCCTGGAGGTGTTCCTGGACGGCCGCCGGTTACTCACCGACCAGCTCGGGATCGAACCGGGTCCCGGGCTGCGGCAGCTGCACGAGCTGATCCTGCGCGACTCCCCCGAACTGACCCGGCCGCCCGCCACGGCGACGCCCGCGCCGGCGGCCCTGAGCACCATCCCGGCACAACTGCCCGCGGACGTCATGGCGTTCACCGGCCGACAGCCGGAGATGACCTCCCTGGACCGGCTCCTGAAGGAGCCCTACAACCCGCACACCCCGGCGCTGGCGACCATCGTCGGCGTGGGCGGGGTGGGCAAGACCGCACTCGCGGTGCACTGGGCGAGCCAGGTAGCCGACCAGTTCCCGGACGGCCAGCTCTTCGCCGATCTGCGCGGTTACGACGAGGAGCACGCGCCGGTGTCCCCCGCCGCCGTGCTGGACCGCTTCCTGCGCGCCCTCGGGATCGGCGCAGCCCAGATACCGGCGGACCCCGACGAGCGGGCCTCGCTCTTCCGGAGCCTGCTCAGCACCCGCAAGACACTGATCGTCCTGGACAACGTACGCTCCTTCCACCAGCTCAGACCCCTGCTCCCGGGCGGCGGACGCAGCGTGGTGCTGGCCACCAGCCGGGAGAGCCTGGGCGATCTGACCGGGGACTACACGGCGCTGACCCTGCGGCTGCGGATGCTGGAGCCGACCGAGGCGACGGCGCTGCTGATCAAACTGGCCGGGGCCGACCGGTTCGGCAGCGACCCGGTGGCCGTCGAACAGCTCGGCGCCCTGTGCGACTGCCTTCCGCTCGCACTGCGGATCGCCGGGGCGAGGCTGGCGGCCAAACCCAACCTGAGCGTACGGAGCCTGGTGTCGCGGCTGCGCGACCACCGCTCCCGCCTCGACGTGCTGAGCCCGGGCGAGGGCGGGGTGCGCGCCGGCTTCCGGCTCACCTACCGCGACCTGCCGCCGGAGACGGCCCGGATGTACCGCAGGCTCGGCCTGCTGCGCACGGCGGACTTCGCCGCCTGGGCGGGGGCGGCCGTCCTGGACACCGACGTGTGGCACGCGGAGGAGCTGATCGACCACCTGGTCGACGCGCAGCTGCTGGAGGTGGCCGACACCGAGCCCGGGCGGGCCGCCCGCTACCGCTTCCAGGACCTGCTGCGGCTGTTCGCCCGCGAGCGGGCGGAGTCGGACGAGCCGGAGGGGGAGACCGACGCCGCACTGGAGCGGGCCTTCGCGTCCTGGCTCTGGCTGGCCGAAGAGGCCCACCGGCGGATCGACGGCCGCCGGTTCCCGGTGGGCCGGACGGCGGCACCGGCCCCGCGTTTCCTGCCGGAGCTGGCCGACGAACTGCTGGCCGCGCCGATGGACTGGTTCGAGTCGGAGCGCACCGCCGTCACGGACCTGGTGGCGCACGCGGCGGAGACGGGCCGGGCCCGGTACGCGTGGACGCTGACCGAGAGCGCGGTTCCGCACTTCGAGACGAAGAACTACCTGGAGGACTGGCAGCGCTGCGCCGAGCAGGCGCTGGCCTCGGCCCGGCGCACCGGCGACGAGCCGGGCGAGGCGACGATGCTGCGGCTGCTGGGGTCGCTGGCGATCTACCAGCGGCGGTACGAGCAGGCCGAGGGCTGGAACATGGCGGCGCTGCGGCTGCTGCGCAACACCGGTGACGTGGGCGGAGCGGCGCTCGCCCAGCGGAACCTGGCCATGTGCGCGCGGTTCCAGGGGGACTGGGAGCGGGCCCTGGAGTACTGCGAGGCGGCCCTCAGCGGCTTCCACACCTCGGGTGACATCGGGAACGAGGCCCATCTGCTCGGTTTCCAGGCGCAGATCGAGCTGGACCGGGGCAACGTGGGCGGGGCGCTGCCGCTCGCGGAGCAGGCGGTGGCGCTGAGCCGGCGTACCGGATCGGTACGGGCGGAGGCGCAGAGCGTGTACCGGCTGGCCGAGGTCCGGCTGCGCGCGGGGGATCTGGGCGAGGCGGCGGAGGCCTTCGGCGCGGTACTGCGGCTGACCCGGGGCGAGGGCGACCGGGTCGGGGAGGCCCACGCGCTGCGGGGGCTGGGGCAGACGCAGTGGAGCCAGGGCCTGCTGTCGGCGGCGGGAGGGACGCTGCAGCAGGCCCTGGAGATCACGGACGAGCTGGCGGACCGGTTCCTGTACGCCCGGGTGGAGACCGATCTGGGATGCGTGGAGGCGATCGGCGGCCGCCCGGCGGAGGCGGCGGAACGCTTCCGCCGGGCGCGGGCCGCGTTCGGAGAGGTCGGCGCGCCGCCCTGGCGCGCGCAGGCGGGCCGGCTGCTGGCGGCGGTCCAGGACGCGGCGGGCGAGGCGGGCGGCGGGGGCACCGGTGAGCTGCCGCATCGTTCCTTCACCGCGGCGGAACTGACCTCGCTGCTGACGTGTCCGGAGGGCTGATCGGCCTGACGGCCGGGGGCGCTTCGTAGGGCGGAGCGGGGGGCGGGTCAGCCCCAGGGCATGTCGCCGTGCTTGCCGGCGGAGCCGGGGTGCGGGGGGACCAGCGGCTTGACGACGCCCCAGGGCATGTCGTCGTCGGCCTGCGTGGTGGAGTGCGTGTCCGCCAGGACGGCCGACGCTCCCCCGGCGCCGACGAACACCCCCGCAAGAACGAGCAGGCAGGCCGCCGCCGTCGTGTTCGCCGTCTTCACCGTCAGCGTGCTGCGCATCTGGGAATCCCCTCTCGGTGGTGCATCACTGCCGCTCGCTGCGGCATGAATGGAACAGTAGGGACGCCTCCTTTTCCTTCTGTGTTCCATCGATTTCGTGACCCGGTCCGCCCTCGAAATCGCCACGATATCGAGGAGACAACGCACTCCACTAGCTTCGTTCAGAGATTCTTCTCCATGAATCACGGATGGGGCGGTACATGGAATTCCGAGTGCTCGGGCCAGTCGAGGTACGGCGGGACGGCCGCCGGGTCGCGTTCTCCGGGGCGAAGCTGCACACCGTGCTCGCGGCGCTCCTGGTGGCCCGTGAAGAGGTGATCTCCGACGAACGGCTGTGCCGGCTGCTGTGGGGCTGGGCTCCGCCGGCCACCGTCAGCGCACAGCTCTACACCTATGTTTCCCGCTTGCGCAAGATTCTCGGCAGCGATGTTCTGATCGATCGTCGGCCGCCCGGATATGCCATGAGCATCGGTAATGCGACCCTTGACCTGAGCGAATTCGAGAAGATGGCGCTCAGCGGCCGCGAAGCGCTGGTCGCCGAGGACTTCGAAAAGGCCGGTGAGCTGCTCCGCGGCGCCCTGGCCCGGTGGAACGGCCTGCCCTTCGCCAACGCCACGGAATACCTCGCCGACGCCGAGGCGCCGCGGCTCAACGAGGCCCGGGCGGTCACGCTGGAGCACCGCATCGCGGCCGATCTCGCGCTGGGCCGGCACGAGCAGATCACCGGCGAGCTCACCGGCCTGGTCGCCGAGTTCCCGCTGCGCGAGCGCATCCGGTGCCAGCTGATGACCGCCCTGTGCCGGTCTGGGCGGCAGGCGGACGCCATCCACCTCTACCACCACGGCCGCGCGGTGCTCGCCGACGAGCTGGGCGTGAACCCCGGCGAGGAACTCCAGGCCACCTACCGGGCGCTGCTGGAGGGCACGCTGGACCGGCGGCCGCGCACCGCGCCCGCCGTACTGGCCGGCCCCCGGCGGGACGCGGCCGACCGCCGGGAGGGCGCCCCGGCCATGCTGCCCCCCGACACCGTCGACTTCACCGGCCGGGAGCCCGAACTGGAGCTGCTGTGCCGTGCGCTGGACCCCGACGCGCAGGGCTCCGGGCGGCCCCGCCGGGTCCTGGTCACCGGTATGGCCGGACTCGGCAAGACCGCCCTGGCCGTCCACGCGGCGCACCGCTGCCGGCGGCACTTCCCCGACGGGCAGTTGTACGCCGACCTGCGCGCGCCCGACGGCACCCCCCGGCACCCCACCCGGGTGCTGCGCGGGCTGCTGCGCGCGCTGGGGCCGATGGACGGCGTACCGGACGGCGACGACCAGGAGCAGCTGGTCCGGCTCTACCGGGAGCGGACCCGGGGCCGGCAGCTGCTGATCGTCCTGGACAACGCCTCGGGGGCCGCCCAGCTGGGGCCGCTGCTGCCCAACACCCCCGAGCCGGCGGTCCTGGTCACCGGGCGGACCGCCCTGCCCACCGTGGCGGGGGCGCACACCGTGGCCCTCGCTCCCCTGGCGCGGCGGGACTCGCTGGAGCTGCTCTCGGCCGCGGCCGGTCCCGCCCGGGTGGCCTCGGCGCCCGGGGCGGCGTCCGCGATCGTCGAGCACTGCGCCGGTCTGCCGCTGGCCCTGCGGATCGTCGGGACCCGGATCGCCGCCCGGCCCCATTCCACCCCGGACCGGCTGGCCCGCCGGCTGGCGGACCCCGTCACCCGGCTGCGGGAGCTGCACTCCGGCGACCTGGACGTGCACAGCTCGCTGCTGCCGTCCTGGCGGGCGCTGGACCCCGAGGTGCGGGCGGCGTTCCCGGCGCTGGCCGCACTCGGTCCGCAGCCGTTCCCGGCGGCGGAGGCGGCGCTGTCGCTGGGCCTGCCGGAGACCGAGGCCGAGCGGCTGCTGGAGGCGCTGGCCGACGCGGCCCTGCTGGAGGTCAGCGGCGCGGACGAGTGGGGCCAGCCCTGCTACCTGTTCCATCCGCTCGTACGGCTCTTCGCGCTCTCCCTGGGCGAGGGGGCCGCGGCCGACCGCGGTGCCGCCGCCCGGACGGAGCATAACCGGCGGCTAACTCACCGCCCCTAGCCTCGCCCTGCCCCGCAGCAGGGCGCTCCGGCCCGTACCCACCCCGGGCAGGCACCAGCCAACGACCCTTGACACCGAATGGAGTTGGACCATGACCGAGCTCCTGCCCGCTCGCGCGGACAGTGCCGCGTCCTTCCCGATGACCGAGACGCAGCAGGCACTGATGATCGGGCGAGGTGAAGCAGTCGAGCTGGGCGGTATCGGCTGCTACGGATACTTCGAATGGGAGCGTGCGGACCTCGATCCCGAGCGTTTCGCCGCCGCCTGGCGCAAGGTGGTCGCCCGGCACGACATGCTCCGCGCGATCGGCCGCACGGACGGCACCCAGTGGGTGCCGTCCGACCCGCTGCCGTTCGAAATACCGGTCGTGGACCTGAGCGGGCTGACCGCCGAGGCCTCGCGGGAGCGGCTCGCCGCGCTGCGGGACGAGATGAGCCACGTGGTCTTCCCGGTGGGCAGCTGGCCGTTGTTCGACCTGCGGATCATCCGGCTGGGCGGTCCGGGGAACCTCAGCCGGGTCCACCTCGGGATCGACCTGCAGGTGCTGGACGCCTCCAGTGCCTTCCAGGTGCTCTTCCCCGAGCTGGTCGACCTGTACGAGGACCCGGACGCCGAACTCCCGGAACCCGGTATCGGCTTCGCGGAGTACGCCCGCTGGCGCGCCGACGCCCTGCCGCACACCGAGGCCTTCCGCACCGCCCGCGACTACTGGCTGGAGCGCGTCCCCACCCTGCCGCCGGCCCCCTCGCTGCCCACGGGCGGCTCCGCCGACGGCGGCCGCGAGGTGCGCTTCGACCGGCGCGAGCACCGGCTCTCCCCCGAGGACTGGCAGCTCTTCTCGGCCCGGGCCCGCGAGGCGGGGCTGACGCCGTCGGTGCTGCTCACCGCCGCCTTCGCCGAGGTGGTCCGGTGCTGGGCGGAGGAGTCCGACTTCACCATCAACTACCCGATCTTCCAGCGCCCGGCGGTGCACCCGGACATCAACGGTGTCCTCGGTGACTTCACCAACGCCGTGATGCTCGCGGCCGACGGTTCGGGCGCGACCTTCCTGGACCGGGCGCACGCCCTGCGCGACCAGCTCGCCCGCGACGCGGAGCACGGTGCCTTCAACGGCGTCCGGGTGCTGCGCGAGCTGACCCGGCTGCACGGGGTGGGCGCGCAGGCCGGCATGCCGGTGGTCGTGACCAGTCTGCTCGACTACCCGGTGCGCAGGCCCGTCACGGACCTGGGCCGGGAGGTGTACTCGATCTCGCAGACCCCGCAGGTCTCGCTCGACGTCCAGCTGCGGGAACTGGCCGGTGAGCTGCGCGTCATCTGGGACTTCGTCGACGGGGCGTTCGCGCCCGGCTTCGTCGACGCCGCCTTCGGCGTGTACGTGGACCTGCTGGAGCGGCTCACACGGGACCCGGAGTCCCTGCACACCCGGCGCTTCGACCTGATCCCGGCGGCCGAGCGGACCCTGCGCCGCCAGGTCAACGACACCGCCGGGCAGATCCCATACACCACCTTGCACGAGCTGTTCGCCGAGCAGGTGGAGCGCACGCCCGACGCCGAGGCCGTGGTGGACGCCTCCGGGCGGCGGCTGAGCTACCGGGAGCTGGCCTCGTACGCCTGGCGGATCGGGCACACCCTGCGCGAGCACGGGGCGGCCCCGGGCGAGCTGGTCGCAGTGGTGATGGAGAAGGGCTGGGAGCAGTACGCCGCGGTGTACGGGATCCTCGCCTCCGGCGCCGCCTATCTGCCGCTGGACCCGTCCGTGCCGCCGGAGCGGCTGCGCCGGCTGCTCACCGAGGCCAAGGTCGACCGGATCCTCACCCAGTCCCGGCTGGACTCCCGGATCGCCTGGCCCCCCGCGGCCCGCCGCTACCGGGTGGACCAGGACTTCGAGTCCGGGACCGGCACCCGGCCGGACACCGCCCAGACCCCGGCGGACCTCGCGTACACGATCTTCACCTCGGGCTCGACCGGTGAGCCCAAGGGGGTGATGGTCGACCACATCGGCGTGGTCAACCTGGTCCGCGATGTCGCGACACGCTTCGAGGTCGGTGCGCGGGACCGGCTGCTGGCCATCTCCGGGCTGCACTTCGACGCCTCGATCTACGACGTGTTCGGGGTGCTGACGCAGGGCGGGACCGTGGTGCTGCCGCCGCCGTTCGAGCACGCCGAGCCCGACGTCTGGGCCGATCTGGTCCACGCCGAGCGGGTCACCCTGTGGAACTCCGTACCCGTCCTGATGGAACTGCTGGTCGGCGAGGCCGAGGTGCGCGAGCGGCGCGGCGGCGGCCGGCCGCTGGAGTCCCTGCGGCTGTCGGTGCTCTCCGGCGACTGGATCCCGCTGACGCTGCCGGACCGGCTGCGGGCGCAGAGCCCCCGGATCCAGGTGGTGGGTTCGGGCGGCCCGACCGAGACGATCTGCTGGTCGCTGTTCCAGCCGATCGGCGAGGTCGACCCTTCCTGGACGAGCATCCCGTACGGCAAGCCGATCACCAACCAGCGCTACTACATCGTCGATGCGGCCGCCTACGAGCGCCCGCTCGGGGTGGTCGGCGAGATGGCCGTGGCCAGCGACGTCGGGCTCGCGCTCGGCTACTGGAACGACGCCGAGCGCACCGCGAACCGCTTCGTGCACCTTCCGGAGAGCGGTGAACGCGCCTATCTGACCGGTGACCTGGGGCGGTACCTGCCGGACGGCAGCATCGAGATCCTGGGCCGGGACGACTTCCAGGTGAAGATCCAGGGCCATCGGATCGAGCTCGGCGAGATCGAGGCCGTGCTGCGCCAGGACGCCGAGGTCGAGGCGGCCGTGGTGGTCGCCCCGGCCAGCGCGCACGGGGTGCGGCGGCTGCACGCCTTCGTCGTGGCAGGGGCCGGGGCCGGGGCGGCCGGACCGGTGCTGGAGCGGCTCGCCGCGCAGCTCCCCGGCCACATGGTGCCGGCCGCGCTCACGGTGCTTCCGGAGCTGCCCCTGACCCGCAACGGCAAGGTCGACCGGCTGCTGCTGGCCTCTTCCGCCGGGCGGCAGCAGTCCGCCGACGAGGAGGCCGTGCGCGACGCCGGGGACGGGCCGGGCAGCCCGCTGGAGCTCGTGCTGTGCGCGGCGGTCGCCGACATCCTCGGCCTCGACGGGGTGGCGCCCGGTGACAACTTCTTCAGCCTGGGCGGCGATTCGCTCAGCGGTACCCGGCTGGCCGGTCTGCTGGGGGAACTGCTGGGGGTGCCGGTGCCGGTGAAGACCGTGTTCCAGAACCCGCTGATCTCCGAACTGGCCGGGAAGATCGCCGCGGACGAGCAGCACGGCGCTGATGCGGTCGCGGCCGCCGAGGCCTTCGGTGAGCTGGACGCCGACGAGACGGACACCGCCGATGCGGACGGCTGAGGACACGAGCCGGTTCAGCACGGCCATCACGGACGATTCCGAGAGGGGACAGTCATGAGCCTCACCCTGCCCGCACCCGTCACCGATCCGCTGGACGAGGACGGGCTCCGGGACGGCGCGCCGCACATGCCCGCGCCCGACCTTGTCGACTTCGCCGCACACGCCAACACCCGTCTGAGAGAACGCGATTCGGTCCTTTACGACCTGCTGGCTCGGGAGTCGGCGCGCCAGCGCGACACCCTGATGATGGTCGCGGCGTCCAGCGTCGCCGATCCCTCCGTCCTGGCCTGCGAGGGCAGCGCGCTCGGCAACCTGACCGCCGAGGGCTTCCCCGGGAACCGCTACCACGCCGGCTGCGGGGTCGCGGACGAGATCGAGCGCCTCGCGATCGAGCGGGCGTGCGCGGCGTTCGGGGCCGAGGACGCGATCGTGCAGCCGCACTCGGGCTCCTCCGCCAACCTCGCCGTGATCACGGCGCTGCTGAGCCCCGGTGACTCCCTGCTCGGGCTGGACCTGGACTGCGGGGGTCACCTCACCCACGGCTCCCCCGCCTCGGTGACCGGCCGCTACTACCGCGCCCACGGCTACCGGGTGACACCGGAGGGGCTGCTCGACTACGACCAGATCCGCGAACTGGCCCTGGAGCACCGCCCGAAGCTGATCGTCTGCGGGGCGAGCGCGTACCCGCGCAGCATCGACTTCGCCCGGTTCCGGGAGATCGCGGACGAGGCCAACGCCTATCTCCTGGCGGACATCTCGCACATCGCGGGACTCGTAGCGGCCGGCCTCCACCAGAGCCCCGTCGACCACGCCCACGTGACGACCACCAGCACCTACAAGCAGCTGTACGGCCCGCGCGGCGGGCTGATCCTGCTCGGCAAGGAGGCCCGCAAGGCCGGACCGGAGCGCGGCACCCTGGCCGCGACCCTGCGCCGCGCCGTGTTCCCCTTCACCCAGGGCACCCCCGACCTGGCGTCGGTGGCGGCCAAGGCGCGCGCCCTGGACTTCGTGGCGAGCCCCGACTTCGCCGAGGTCGCCAAGCGGCTCGCCGACGGCGCGCAGGCGATCGCCGAACGGCTCCTGGACCGGGGGTTCCGGCTGGTCACCGGCGGCACGGACACCCATATGGTGCTGCTGGACCTGCGCGGCACCGGCGTCACCGGGGACATCGCCGAGCAGGCCCTGGAGTCCTGCGGGATCGTCGTCAACCGCAACCGGGTCCCCGGCGACACCACACCGGTCCGGGTGACCGGCGGCCTGCGGCTCGGCACCAACACGCTGGCCGCGCGCGGGATGGACCACTCGGTGGCCGCCGAGTGCGCCGACCTGGTCGCCGACGTCCTCACGGCGCTGCGCGCACAGGGCGGCGCACTGCCGGACGTGCTGCGCGACCGGGTGCGCACCCGGGTGTCCGAGCTGTGCGCCGCGCACCCCCTGCCGGGGTATCTGCCGTGACCTTCAGCGGCTTCCCGCCCTCGGCACTGCGCCTGTACGAGGACCTCGCGGCCGACAACAGCAAGGAGGCGTGGCGGCTGCGCCACCGCGAGCGGTACGAGCGTGACGTACGTGCGCCGATGGACGAGCTGGCCGCTGAACTGAGCACGCACTTCAAGGGGCCGGACTTCGAGGAGTCCACCGGGGCGGGCGGGGTGCGGGTGCTCGGCCCGGTCCGGGACACCCGGATGTCCCACGACAAATCCCCGTACAAGACCTACCAGGGCGCCTATCTGGATCTGCTGCCCTGCCTGGGCCTCTGGGTGCACCTGGACCGGCACGGCCTCTACGCCTCCGGCCGCTGGTACCCCTACGCCGGGGCCGAGGTCGCCCGGTACCGCGCCGCCGTCGAGCAGGAGGACGGCGGCGCGGAGCTGGCCGCGATCGCGGCCCGGCTGGAGGACCAGGGGTTCACCCTGGGCGGCGACCGGCTCAAGTCCCGGCCCCGGGGGGTCCCGGCGGACCACCCGAGGCTGGGGCTGCTGCGCCACCGCAAGATCGACGCGGGGCGCCGCCTCGGTCCGGACGCCGGGCTGCACACGGCCCGCGCCGGGGAGCTGGTACGGGAGACCTGGCAGCTGGTGCGCCCGCTGCTGGACTGGGTGGCGGCCCGCGAACTCACCCCACGGCCCCGCGAGCGAGGAGTTGACGTACCGTCATGAGCATCGGGAGTTTCGAGACCGTCGATCTGCGCAGCGACACGGTGACCCGGCCGGGCCCCGGGATGCGGGCGGCGATGGCCTCGGCCGAGGTCGGCGACGACCTGTTCGGCGAGGACCCGACCGTCCGCGCGCTGGAGGACCGGCTCGCCGGGCTCTTCGGCTTCTCCGGGGCCCTGTTCACCCCGTCCGGGGTGATGGCCAACCAGATCGCCCTCCAGCTCCTCGTCGGTCCCGGCGAGGAGCTGGTGTGCGACGCCGAGGCGCACATCCTGGCGCACGAGGAGGCGTCCCCGGCCCGCTACGGCGGGATCCAGACGCGCACGGTGGCGGCGGAGCGGGGGGTGGTCACCGCGGCCCTGCTGGCCGCGGTGGTCCGGCGGGGGAACCCGTACACCCTCGGGACCCGCGCGGTGGAGGTGGAGCAGACCCACACCCGGGCCGGCGGTACGGTCCACCCGCTGGACACGCTGCGCGCCGTCCGGGACCTGGCGTCCGGCGCGGGCCTGGCGGTCCACATGGACGGGGCCAGGATCTGGAACGCGATGGCCGCGACCGGCACTTCGGCGCGCGAGTACGGGCGGACGGCCGACTCGCTGTCCGTGTGCCTGTCGAAGGGGCTGGGCGCGCCGGTCGGGTCGGTGCTCCTGCTGTCGGCCGAAAGGCTGCCGCGGGCCCGCAAGCTGCGGCACGGTCTGGGCGGCGGCATGCGCCAGTCGGGCATCCTGGCGGCTGCGGGACTGTACGCCCTGGACCACCACGTGGAGCGGATCGCCGAGGACCACGCCAACGCCGCGCTGCTGGCGGCGGGGCTGCGGGACGCGGGGTTCACCGTGCGCCCGCCGGAGACCAACATCGTCCTCATCGAGGTCCCCGGCGCCGACGAGGTCGTCGCACGGGCCGCGCAGGAAGGAGTACTGGTGACCGCGCCCGGTCCGGAGACGGTCCGGCTGGTCACTCATCTGGACGCAGGACGACAGGCGTGCCGGCGGGCCCTCGGGGTGCTGGCCGCCGTGATGACCGATGTCGTCACCGGGTCGCGGGACACCGCGGCCGCGGGGCGCTCGTAAGCAGCGGAAGAGAGCGAAGTAGCAGCATGAGTTTAGAAGTACGGCCCGCCACGGCGGATCTGTGGGACGACATCCGCCAGGTGCTCCAGCCGAAGAAGAGCGCGCACACGTGCTGGTGCATGGCGTGGCGGCTGTCCACCGGCGAGTACGGGCGGCTCACGGCGGACGAGCGGGGCGAGCACCTGCGCGGCCTGATGGAGAAGGCCGATCCGCCGCCCGGGGTCCTCGGGTTCCTGGACGGCGAGGTGGCGGGCTGGTGCAACGTGGCCCCGCGCCGCCAGCTCGACCGGCTGACCTCCTCGAAGACGATCACACCGGTGGACGATCTGCCCGTGTGGTCGGTGACCTGCTTCGTCGTGCGCAAGGACTTCCGCGGCAAGGGGGTCGCCTCGGGTCTGCTGGAGGGGGCCGTCGAGCACGCGCGCGCCCACGGTGCGCCCGCCGTCGAGGGGTACCCGGTGGACCCGGAGGGCGGCCGGGTGAATCCGACGCTCGCCTACGTCGGGACGATGGACATGTTCGAGCGGGCGGGCTTCCGCCGGGTCCACCGCACCGAGGCCAAGAGCGACAAGCGGCACCGCTGGGTCATGCGCCGCGACCTGGTCTGACGGCCCTCGCGATACACGGAAGGGGCCCCCGCGGTGCGGGGGCCCCTTCCTCGTGTGCGCCGGTCAGGGCGTGTGCGCCGCGATGTCCCAGAGGTGGGCGGGGCGCCCGCAGCGCATGGCTTCCCAGGCCGCGCGCCGGTAGCAGCCCGCCACCAGGCCGTCGCGGACCAGGCCCGAGGCGCCGTGCAGATGGACCGCGTCGCGGGTCACGTCGAGCGTGGTCTCCGCCGTGAGGGCGATCAGGCCGGCGGCCTCCCCCGCGGTGAGCCGGTCCTCGTCGAGGTCGCGGGCCGCGTCGCCCACGGCCCAGCGCACCGCATCGAGGCGGGCCAGCAGGCCGGCCACGCGCAGCCGGGGGCCCTGGTGCTTGACCAGTGCCTGGCCGAACTGCTGCCGGCCGCGGATCCGGGTGACGACCGCGGTCAGGGCGGACGCCGTGATCCCGGCGAGCAGCGAGGCCTGGTGGACGGCCGCGCGCAGACCCACGCGGGCGAGGGCCTGTTCGGCGGCGAGGCCGCTCAGCAGCACCGCCCCGGGGGGCAGCCGTACCTCGTCGAAGACGGCACCGGCGACGGCACCCCCGCCGTGGTCGCGCAGCGGGCGGACCCGGACGCCCTCGGTGGGCAGGGGTACGAGGGCCACGCACGGGCCGTCGGGACCGTCGGCCAGGACCAGCAGGGCGCCCGGGCCGACGCCTGCGGCGAAGGGGCCACCGGATCCGGTGAGGACGACGGCGCCGGTGTCCGCGTCGGGCTTCCAGGTGATGCCCGGAGGTACGGTGCCGCGCGGATCGGGCAGCCGGCCCGGCACGGCGATCTCCAGTTCCCCGGTACGTACCCGGTCCAGGAGGCTCACGGCGGCTTCGGGTGCCAGCGGGCCGAGGCCGGAGACCAGGTCCAGGGCGAGGACGGTGTCGGTCAGCGGGACGGGCTGCATCGCGTTGCCCGCCTCCTCGCACACCATGGCGATGACGGCCTGGCCGAGGTCGAGGCCGTCGTGGCCGATGGGCAGGGCGAACTCCCACGCGCCGACCTGGGTCAGGGCCTCCCAGGCGCCGGCGGGGGTGTCCCCGTCGACCTCCAGGCCCTGGCGCACGGTGAGCCGGAGCTGCCGGAAGAGCGAGTCCTCGTCCTCCCGTACCCGCCAGCGCTCGGATGCCGTCGCCGGCCCCTGGCCGCCCGTGCCGTTCCCGCCTGCCGCCCGTGTCGTCACGGCCGTACCTCCGCCCCTGAGTCGAGACGCAGCCGGGCCAGCGTCTCCAGCATCATTTCGGCGGTGCCGCCCGATATCCGCATTCCCGGGGCTTCGCGCAACGCCGCGTCGAGTGGGTGTGCCACCCCGTCGACCTCGGGGTCGTCGAGGGTCATGCTCGTGTCGCCGTCGAGTTCCGCGGCCCACCAGGCCACCTCTGCGGCGAGCTCGGTGGTGTACCACTTGGCGGCGGCGGCTTCGTCCTCGTTGAGTTCGCCGCGGTCCAGGCGGGTCAGGACGCGGCGGACCAGTGTGCCCGCCGCGAGCAGCCGGGCGTTGAGCTTGGCCAGGCCGATCTGGTCGTGCTGGCCGGCCTCCAGCCGGTCGGTGTGGACCTCCAGCCGTTCCACCGCGGCCCGGTACCAGCGCAGCGCCTTGACGTAGTAGTCCAGGCCGGTGCGCTCGAAGGCGAGGGTCTTGACGACGATCGCCCAGCCCTGGCCGGTCTCGCCGACCACGTCGTCGGCGGTCACGGCGACGCCGTCGAGGGTGACCTCGTGGAAGGCGTCATCGCCCATGCCCGGGATCTGCCGGATGGTGACCCCGGGCTGGGCCAGCGGGACGAGGAACAGGCTGAAGGCGTCGTCCTCGCCGCGGGCCAGGCACAGGCCGTAGTCGGCGAGCCGGGCGAAGAGCGAGTGGACCTTGGTGCCGTACAGCTTGTAGCCGCCCTTGCCGTCGGAAACGGCCCGGGTGGAGAGGATGTTGAGGTCGGAGCCGGCCTGGGGTTCGCTGAACAGCACGCAGCCGAAGGCCGTGCCGGCCGCGAAGCCGGGCAGGTGCCGGGCCTTCATCGCCGGGCTCGCGACGTTGAGCAGGGTGGATCCGACGATCTGCACGGTGAGGGTGTGCAGCAGGTCGGGGACGTCGTGCATGGCCAGTTCCTCGACCAGTACGGCGGCCGCGACCTGGCTGATGCCGCGGCCGCCGTACTCCTCGGGCCACTGGGGGGCGAGGAGGCCATGCTCGCCCAGGGCCCGGTGCAGGGGCCGGGGGTCGCGGGTGCGCCGGGCCTCGGCCACGGGGGCCGAGACCAGGATGTCGTGAATGTCCTCGCGCAGGGCCCGCATGGGGGTGCGGGGCACGCCGGCTCCGCTCCGTACGAGCCCGCAGTCCGCGGGCGCACGGTAGAACTCGGTGGTGAGCACGGGCAACTCCCTAGGTGGTGAGTGGGGATGCGGGCGCGGCTACGGCCCGGTCCAGCACGTCCTCGATTCCGGTGAGCAGCCCTCGCACGTCCTCGGGCGTGGCCGCGTGGCGGTTGTACTCGGCGGTGCCGCCGATCTCGCCGTCCCGTTCCACGAGGCCGATGCAGGCGAGCGCGGCGGCCGGATCGGGGCTGTAGAGCTCCAGGTGCCGGGCGGGCGGGCCGGGCAGCTGGCCGACCTCGATGCCCGGCAGGTCCAGCGGGACCGACGGGTAGTTGTGGAGGGCGAACAGGACGTTGTACGGCGGGGGTGCGCCGTCGCCGAACAGGACGTCCACGGGCAGCCGTTGGTGGGCGAGCGCCTCGGCCACCGCGGCCCGGGTGCGGTGCAGCAGCTCCCGGAAGGCGGGGCCGCCCGCGAGGTCGAGCCGGATCGGTACGACGGTGGTGAACTGCCCGACGGCGCCTTCGAGCGGTCCGGCGAAGCGGCCGGCCGCCGGGGTGCCGATCACCACGGAGGTACGGCCCTCCCGGCGGGCCAGTACGACGGCCAGCGCGGCGAGCAGGGTCATGAACGGGGTGGCTCCCTCGGCCGCGCCCAGCTCCAGCCCGGCGTCGACCGGCCCGCGGGCGAGCCGTACGGGCAGGTGGCCGCGATCGAATCCGCCGGGCGCCCGGGGTGCGGGCGGATCGGCGGCGAACACCGCCCGGCGGCGGGCCAGTTCGGCCGATCCGTCGGGTCCGGCGAGCCACCGGTGCTGCCAGTCTGCGTAGTCGGGGAACTGGAGCTCGGGCGGGCCGAGGCCCTCGGGGCCCTCGCGGTAGCCGGCGGCCAGGTCCGCGAGGAAGACCCCGGAGGACCAGCCGTCGAAGACCGCGAGGTGGGAGGCGAGGATCAGGACGTGCTCGTCGGGGGCGAGCCGCAGCAGCCGGAAGGCGCTGGTGCGGCCGCTCTCCAGGTCGAGGACGGTGGAGGCGCTCTCGGTGCTCTGCAGGGCGGCGCGTTCGGCGGCGGCCTGCGGGGTGAAGCCCGAGAGGTCGGCCCGGGTGAGCCGCAGTACCGGTTCCTCGTCCACGTGCAGACGCGGCTGGCCGGTGGTGGAGACGGTGAGCCGGGTGCGCAGCGCCTCGTGGCGGCGCAGCACCCCGGTGAGGGCCGCCACGAGCCGCTGCGGATCGAGCGGTCCGGTCAGCCGCAGGGCGTGCGAGCCGGTGGCGACGGCCGGGTGGGTGCGTTCGCGGCGCCACAGCCGGGACTGGAGCGCGGTGGGCGGGACCGGCCCCGCGCCGGAGCGCGGGACCGGGTGGGCGGGGACGGGCCGGCGGGCGGCCAGCATCAGGCGGGCGAGTTCGCGTTTCGCCTCGGGGAGCGCGGCGAGCGCTCCTTCGAGTCCGGCCGGGTCGGCCATCAGGAACCGTCCGGCTGCTGGAGGGAGCCGAGGAGGGCGGCGGCCTCCTCGTCGCTCATGTTCTCGATCTGCTCGAAGACCGCGAGGAGCCGGTCCTGTTCGCCGGCGGCCTCGGCCTTGGCGGTGCGGACCAGTTCGGCGAGGCCGGAGACGGTCGGGCGGCCGAAGAAGTCGGCGAGGGCGATGTCGATGCCGAAGAGGGCGCGGACCCGGGAGACCACGATCGTGGCCTGCAGCGAGCTGCCGCCCAGGGCGAAGAAGTCGCCCTCCACGTCCGGGTTCTGCCATTCGAGCAGCGGGGTGAGGATGTCCCGGCAGATCTGCTCCTCGATGGCGTCGCGCGGGGCGGTGCCGCCCTCTCCCGACTGCTCGGTGGGCTGGGGCAGGGCAGCGGTGTCGACCTTGCCGTGCGGGGTGAGGGGCAGTTCGTCCAGGACGACGACGACCGGCACCATGTAGCCGGGCAGCCGGCCGGCCGCGTAGGCGCGCAGGCCTTCGGCGTCGGCGACCTCGGAGGCGTACGAGCCCACCTGTTCGACGGTGACGTAGGCGGCCAGCATGCGCTCGCCGCCCGCGGCGGGCTGGGCCACCACGACGGCCTGCTGCACGGAGGGGTGTCCGGTGAGTACGGCCTCGACCTCGCCGGGCTCGATGCGGTGGCCGCGGACCTTTAGCTGGCGGTCGGTGCGGCCGAGGAAGTCCAGGTTGCCGCCGGGCAGCCAGCGGACCAGGTCGCCGGTGCGGTAGAGGCGGGCCGTCTCGGGGCCGTCCGCGTAGGGGTTGTCGGCGAAGCGGTCGGCGGTGAGGTCGGGGCGGCCCAGGTAGCCGCGGGCGACGCCGGGGCCGGCGACGCACAGTTCGCCGGGTACGCCGGGCGGGACCGGGCGCAGCCGCTCGTCGAGGACGAAGGCCTGGTGGCCGGGCATGGGGCGGCCGATCGGCGGGTTGCGGTCGTAGCTGCCGGTGCAGTCCATGAGCGTGACGGCGACGGTCGCCTCGGTGGGGCCGTAGCCGTTGACGAACCGGCGCTCCCCCGCGGTCCATTCGGCGACGAGCCGGCCGGGGAAGGCCTCGCCGCCCACCGAGACCAGTCGCAGGTCGGGCAGGTCGGCCTGGTCGAGCAACGGCAGCAGGGCGGGCGGGAGTTCCGCGACGGTGACCGCGTCCTCGCGCATCCGGGTCCGGAGCAGCGCCGGGTCGCGGCGCTCGTCGTCGGTGGCGATGACGAGCGAGCCGCCCGCGAGCAGGGTGGTGAAGATCTCGAAGACGGAGACGTCGAAGGTGAGCGGGGCGAACTGCAGGACGCGGTCCTCGGCCCGGATCTCGTAGGCCTGGGCGATGGTGCGGGAGAAGTGGGTGACCGAGCGGTGCTCGATCATGACCCCCTTGGGGGTTCCGCTGCTGCCCGAGGTGTAGAGCACGTAGGCCAGGTCGCCGGGGGTGGCGGTCGGCGCGAGGGAGGGGACCTCCCGGACCGGGGCCGCCGTTCCGGTGGTCACCAGCTCCAGCGGTACGGGCAGTTGCGCGGACTCGTCGACGAGGGCGTGCCTGACCTTGGCATCGGCGAGGACCGTACGGGTCCGCTCGGCCGGGGCGGCCGGGTCGACCGGGATGTAGTGGGCGCCCGCCTTGAGGACGCCGAGGACTCCGGCGACGGCGGCCGGGCCGCGGGACACGCACACGGCGACGGGGTCGCCGTGGCGGACGCCGCGGTCGCGCAGCCGGTGGGCGATGGCCTCGGACCAGCGGTCGAGGGCCGCGTAGTCGAGCCGGGTGGAGCCGTGGCGGACGGCGACGGCGTCGGGGTGGATGGTGGCCCGCTCGCGGAACGCGCGGTCCAGGGTGGTGGTCCAGGCGGCCTCGTCGACGGGGCCGCCGCGGGAGAGTTCGCGGGCGTGCCGGGAGGCGGCCGGCTCCTCGACCAGGCTGATGTCGCCCACCTGGAGGTCGGGGTTCTCGGCGACCTGCTCCAGGACCTGGCGGAAGGCGGCGAGCAGGGCGCTCGCCGTGCCGTGCCGGTAGAGGGAGGTGTTGTACTCGAGGGAGAGTTCCAGGCCGTCGTTCTCGCCGACCAGGAAGCTCATGTCGAACTTCGCCGCACCGTCGTGCAGTTGGTCCATGGTGAACTCGACGTCGGCGGCCCGTGCCCGGTGGGTGCCCCAGCGGCCCAGCGAGGTGAACTCGATCTGGAAGAGCGGGTGGCGCAGCGGGTCGCGCACCGGGCGGACGGCTTCGACGACCTGCTCGAAGGGCAGCTCGCTGTTGGTGAAGGAGTCCATGACGGAGGACGCGGTGCGGGTGACCAGCTCGCGGAAGGTGAGCTGGTCGGTGACCTCGGTCCGCAGGGTGATCATCTGGACGAAGCAGCCGATGACCTGCTCCAGGTCGGGGTGCGGCCGGGAGGCGCTGGCGGTGCCGACGACGACGTCCTCGGTGCGGGTCCAGTGCCGCAGCAGCGCGTTGAAGGCGGCGAGCAGGGTGGTGAAGACGGTGGTGTTGCCGTCGTCGGCGAGCTCGGTGAGGCGGTCCAGCAGCTTCTGGTCCAGGGTCAGTTTCAGACCGCGGCCGTCGCCGCGGGTCTCGGGGCCGCGCGGGTGGTCGGGCAGGACCTCGGTGGCGACGGCGCCGGCCAGGATCTGGCGCCACTTGGTCGCGAGTGCCCGGCCGTGCTCGTCCTTCTCCAGCTTGGCGCGCTGCCAGGCCGCGAAGTCGGCGTACTCGACGGCGAGCCGGGATGCTTCGGGGCGCTTGCCCGCGGCGGCCGCCGCGTATCCGGCGGTCAGTTCCTCGGTGAAGATCCGGGTCGAGCCCGGGTCCCAGGCGATGTGGTGGACGACCCAGAGCAGGACGTGGCGCTCGGCGGCGAGCCGTACGAGGTGGGCGCGGACGGGCGGGCCGGCGGCCAGGTCGAAGGGGGCGGCGGCGCAGCTCGCGGTGAGCTCGGCGAGTTCGCGGTCCGCGTCCTCGCTGCCGGACAGGTCGGTGCTCTGGACGCCGAGCACGAAGGAAGGAACGGGCTCCTGCCAGGGGACTCCGTCGATCTCGACGAGTTTGCTGTGCAGCACCTGGTGGCGGGCGACGACGGCGTTCAGCGCCTCGTGCAGGGCGGCCCGGTCGAGGGGGCCGCCCAGGCCTATGGCCAGGGCTATGTTGTTGCGGGCCTTGCCGGCGCCGAGCTTGTCGACGAACCACATCTGCTCCTGCTGGAAGGAGGAGCGCGAGCGCGGTCCGTGGTCGGCGCGCCCCAGTTCGATGCGGCGGCCCACGCCGGCCGTCATCTGGTTGCGCATCCGCCCCAGCAGCCGGGAGCGCTGTCCCTGGGGCAGACGGCCGAGCCGTTCGGCGAGATCAGACATGGGTTCCTCCGTTGCGGTGCAGGTCGGCGAGGAGAGCGGCGAGCCGGTCGGGCAGGTGCTTGGCGAAGTAGTGGCGGCCCCCGGGGATCACGGCGAGGCGTACGTCGGCGGCGTACCGGCCCCAGGCGCGGTAGCCGTTCTCGTAGCCCTCGGTGGCGTCGTCGGCGTCGCCGATGATGCAGGTGAGCGGGGTGTCCAGGGGCCGGTCGTAGCCGCCCGGGGTGCGGGCGAAGAAGCGGGCGGCCTCGGTCATGTCGTGGCGGACCATCCGCAGGACCGCGGTGAGGTCGCTGTCGTCGAGGACGCCGTCGAAGCCGTCCATGGTGGTCAGGTAGGCGACGAGGTCGTCGTCGCCAGAGACCCGTTCCATCTCCAGGGCGTACTCGGGGTCCTCCTCGGGGAGGGCCGCGGCGAGGTCCAGGGCGATCGGGCGCTGCCCCATCCGTTCCAGTACGTGGGTGGTCTCCAGTGCGGTGACGACTCCGGCGCAGTGGCCGTAGACCGCGTACGGTCCGCGCACGGTGCGGACGATCTCCCGGGCGGCGATCTCCGCGAACTCGGGGACCGGCAGCATCGGGCCGGGGCGCAGCGGGTCGTGTCCGGGCGGGGACACGGCCAGGAGCTCGATGTGCGGCGGGAGCTGGGCGGCGAGGGGCTGGTAGGCGATGGCGTCGCCGCCGCCGTGCGGGAAGCAGACGAGGGTCAGTGTGGTGGTGCCGGCGGGGCGTTCGGGGGTGAGCCGGTGCAGCAGGCCGTGCGCCCGGGTTCCGGCCGCGCCGAGTTCGGCGGTCCGGGCGGCGAGTCCGGCGGGCGTCGGGTTGCTGAAGAGGTCGACGACGCGCAGGTCGGCGGCCGCGCCGTCCGGCAGGGCGGTGGCGACGGCACGGACGGCGCGCACGGCGGCGAAGGAGTCCCCGCCGAGGGCGAAGAAGTCGTCGCCGGGGGCGACGTCCGCTATCCCGAGCACCTCGGCCCAGACGGCGGCGATCCGCAGGGCGACCGGGTCCGCGTCCGCGGGTGCGGTGGCGGGCCGGTCCGGTGCGGGGGCGGCGGGGCGCGGGTCGGGCAGGGCGCCCCGGTCGACCTTGCCGTTGGGGCTCAGCGGCAGCCGCTCCAGCACGGCCAGTTCGGCGGGGACGCAGTGCGGGGGCAGGACGGCGGCGAGGGCGGTGCGCAGGGCGGCGGTGTCGAGGTCGGCGCCCTCCTCGGGCACGACGTAGCCGACGAGCCGGTCGGAGCCGGCGGTGCGGCGGGCGGCCACGACGGCCTCGCGGACGCCGGGGCGCTCGCGCAGGGCGCTCTCGACCTCGCCGGGCTCGATGCGGAGCCCGTTGAGCTTGATCCGGAAGTCGGTGCGGCCGAGGAGTTCGATGGTGCCGTCGGCGCCGTAGCGGGCAAGGTCGCCGGTGCGGTAGAGGCGTTCGGTGCGGCCCGGCTCCAGCTCGACGCGGACGAACTTCTCCTCGGTGAGCTCGGGCCGGTTCAGGTAGCCGCGGGCCAGTCCGACGCCTCCCAGGTGGAGTTCGCCGGGGACACCGACGGGGACGAGGCGGTCGTGCGGGTCGAGGATGTAGGTGAGTTGGTTGGCCATGGGCCGCCCGTACGGGAGCTTCGTCCACTGCGGATCGACCCGGCCGACGGGGAACTCCACCGAGTGGATGGAGGCCTCGGTGGCCCCGCCGAGCGCGACGAAGGACAGCCCGGGCGCGAAGGCGCGGATCCGGTCGGGCTGGGTGACGGGGATCCAGTCGCCGCCGAGGAACGCGGTGCGCAGCTTCGGCAGCCGGGGCCCGCCGGCGTGTTCGAGCTGGTCGGCCAGGAGGCCGAGGAGGGCGGGGGCGGAGTTCCAGACGGTGACGCCGTGCCGCTCGACGAGGTCGGCCCAGTGCGCCGGGTCCTTGGCGGCGGCCGGGTCGGGCAGGACGAGCGTGCCGCCCGCGGCCAGGATGCCGAGGGTCTCGTAGACGCTCATGTCGAAGCTGGGCGAGGACAGGGCGAGGACCGAGTCACCGGGGCCGATGCCGTACGAGCGGTTGAGGTCGAGGAGGTTGTTGACGACGCCGCGGTGCTCCAGGGCGATCCCCTTGGGGGTGCCGGTGGAGCCGGAGGTGAAGATGACGTAGGCCAGGTCCCGGGAGGTGACGGGGACGGCCGGGCGGGTCGCGGGCAGCTCGGCGAGCGCGGCCCGGTCGGTGTCCAGGAGCACCTGCGCGGTGCCGGCGGGAACGGGCAGCCGGCCGATGAGCTCCGCGTCGGAGACGACGATGGGCGGCGCGGAGTCCCGCAGCAGCAGGGCCAGGCGCTCGGCCGGGTAGTCCGGGTCGAGGGGGACGTAGGCCCCGCCGGCCTTGAGGACGGCGAGGATCGCGGTGACCAGTCCGGGGCCGCGGCGCAGGCACAGGGCCACGGTCCGGTCGGGGCCCGCGCCGGCTTCGACGAGCCGGTGCGCGAGCCGGTTGGCGCGCTCCTCCAGCTCCCGGTAGGTGATGCTCCAGCCACCGAGTCCGCCCAGGACCACGGCGGGCGCGTCGGGCCGCCGGTCGGCGTGCTGCTCGAAGAGGTGGTGCAGGCAGGCGTCCTGGGGGAAGGGGGCGCGGGTGGCGTTCCAGTCGTCCAGGGCGGCCCGGCGCTCGGCGTCGGTGAGCAGCGGCAGGGCGGACAGCGGGGCGCCGGGGCGGTCGAGCGCCCCTTCGAGGGTGGTGAGGAAGTGGCCGAGGAGCCGGTCCACGGTCGCGGCGTCGAACAGGGCGGTGGGGTACTCCACGAGGGCGCGGACGGCGGTGCCGGTGTCGTGGACGCTGATCATCAGGTCGTACTTGGTGGCGTGCGAGGAGAAGTCGATGGGCTCGGTGGCGACCCCCGCGAGGCCCGGGGCGGTGTCCGGGGTCTCGTCGAGGAGGAACATCACGGAGGTGAGCGGCGGCCGGCTGGGGTCGCGGGGCAGCCCGAGCGCGTCGACGATCAGATCGAAGGGCAGTTCCTGGTGCGCGTACGCCTGGAGGGTGGTGTGGCGGGTGGCGCGGACCAGTTCGGCGAAGCCGGGGTCTCCGCCGGTTCTGATGCGCAGCGGCAGGGTGTTGACGAAGAAGCCGATGAGCTCGCCGAAGGCCGGGTGGTCGCGGCCGGACACGGAGGTGCCGATGACGATGTCCTCCTGGCCGGTCCAGCGGCGCAGGGTGGCGGCGAAGCCGGCCAGCATCGTCATGTAGAGGGTGGCGCCCTCGGACTTGCCGAACTCCCGCAGCCGGGCGATGAGCCGGGGCGGGAGGTCGATGTAGCGGGAGGCGCCGGCGTGGCCGAAGACGGGCGGTCTGGGCCGGTCGGTGGGCAGGTCCACGGGCGTGGCGCCGCCCAGCTCCTCCCGCCAGAAGGAGGTGAGGCCCTCCAGCCGGTCCCCGCTGACGCGGCGGCGCTGCCAGGTGGCGAAGTCGGCGTACTGGAGGGCGAGCGGGGCCGCCGCCTCGGCGGACGCCCCGGTGCGGGCGGCGTAGGCGCGCTCCAGTTCGGTGTAGAGGACGCGCATGGACCAGCCGTCGGTGACGATGTGGTGCAGGTTGAGGACGAGGACGTGGTCCTCGGCGCCGATCCGGCCGAGCCGGGCCCGCAGCGGGACGGCGCCGGCCAGGTCGAAGGGGGCGCCCGCGTCGGCGTCGTAGAACGGCCGGGCCGCCGCCTCGTCGGGCAGTTCGGTCAGCGGCAGGGGCAGCCGGTAGCCGTCGATCACGCGGGGCACCGCCTCGGTGGCGCCCTCCTGGTACGTGTAGACGGTGCGCAGCACCTCGTGGCGGTCCACGATGTCCTGGAGCGCCGCGTGCAGGGCGGGGACGTCGAGCGGGCCGCGGATGCGGGTGGCGACCGGCACGTTGTAGGCGGGGCTGCCGGGCTGCAGCTGGTCGATGAACCAGAGCCGGCGCTGCGCGAAGGAGAGCACGGGCGCTTCGGCGGGGTCGCGGGGGGCCGGCTCGGGGTCCTCGCGTACGGCGGCGCGCCCGCCTCCTCGGCCGGTCAGGGCCTGGAACAGGGCCCGGCGGGACTTCGGCAGTGCGGCTATGCGTTCGGCGAGGGACTCGCTCACCTTGAGCCTCCGTGCGTCTTCGGGAGAGGGAGTACGGCAGGGAGCGCCGCGGGCGTGCGGCGCGGGCGTGCGGCGCGGGTGTACGGGCGTGCGGGCGCGGGCCTGCGGGCGCGAGGTGCGGGTGTGCCCGTGCGGGCGTGGGTGCGGGTGTCGGGAGCGGGTGCCGCTGGGCGGGCACCCGCTCCCGTGGGGCCGGGACGGACCGTCAGGCGGTGATCCTGCTCTCGTCCGCCGCCGGAGATCCCTCCTCGGCGGCGTCGTCTCCGCCGGGCATTTCCTTGATCTTGGCGACCGGCCCGCCGAGCAGCGTCAGGCCGCCGACGATGGTGACGGCACCGGCCACCGCGAGGCCGCCGGTCAGGCCGATGGCCTCGCCGAGCGCGCCGCCGGCGAAGTAGCCCAGCGACAGGGCGCCGTACACCGCGGAGAGCGCGGTGCCGCTGACGCGGCCCATCTGCTCGTTCGGGGTGACGCCCTGCACGAGGCTGAGGACGTGGATGTCGAACATCGGGGAGACGAAGCCGATGATGGCCTGGACCACGATCAGTCCGACGAAGCCGCCGATCGCGCCGCCGGTCGGGACCAGGATGTAGCCGGCGCCGAGCACGACCGCGGTGATGACCAGCAGGCGGCCCACCGAGAGGCTCTTGGAGACGACCTCGGAGAGCACCGCGCCGACGATGACGAAGACCGACATGACGGCGAAGGCGGCGCCGACCTGGCCGGGGCTGAGGTCCAGCACCTTGTAGGCGTAGACGATCAGGATGGCGTCACCCATCGCGGCGCCGAGGTTGACGACGACGTTGGCCGTGAACAGGCCGCGCAGGACCGGGTTGCCGAAGAGGGTCCGCATGCCCTCCTTCATCTCCGCCTTCGCGGAGGCCTTGCGCTCCTCGGTCCGCTCGCGCACGTCCCGGTGGCGGATCACCAGCAGGGCGACGAGCGAGATGAGGAAGGTGAACGCGTCGGCGGTGATGGCGCGTGCGGCGCCGAGCAGCTGGATGAGTGCGCCACCGGCGCCCGCGCCGACCGCTTCGGCGACGCTGCGGCTGATCTGGAGTTTGGTATTGCCTTCGATGAGGTTCTCGGTGCCGATGAGCTGGGGCAGCCAGGACTGGTAGGAGACCTCGAAGAAGGTGGTGAGGCAGCCGGTGATGCCGGCCACGATGAAGAGGTGGGTCATGCTGACGGAGTCGAGCGCGAACGCCAGCGGAATCGTGGCCAGGGCCAGGAAGCGGCCCAGGTCGGCGACGATCATGACGGTGCGCCTCGACACCCGGTCGGCCACCAGCCCGGCGATCGGGGCGAGCAGCAGGAAGGGGAGGAAGCGCAGCGCGCCGAGCACGCCGACCTCCAGGGCTCCGCCGTCCAGCACCACGACCGCGAGGGTCGGTAGCGCCAGGAGGGAGATCTTGTCGCCGAAGTTGCTGACGGTCTGCCCGAACCACAGGCGATTGAAATCGGAATGCCGACCGAGTGCCATGTCGACGCCCTTTTCTGATTGGGTACGGAATTGTCGGACGGCACTGACGCTATGGACCACGGGTTAGACCCCGGTTATGAATTCCGGGACTATAGAACGCTTGTAGACATGCGATGGGTTCAGCTGGAGAACCGTGCGATGTCGGCGCTCTCGCGGGCGATTCCGGCGGCCACGGCGGGGGTGGGCGGCTCGGCTCCGGGGAAGGGTTCGACCGTCACCGGCGCCCCGCGGCGGCCGCCCGACCAGGTGCCGACGGCCAGGCCGTCGACCAGCACGGTGGCGCGGATCTGCCCGCCGCCGGGCCACACCCGGCGTTCGTGCGCGGCGGGCACGGACAGGTCCCGGCTGCGGTAGCCGACGAGGTAGTTGTCATAGGCCGGCAGCAGCCGTACGTCGGGTTCCCCGGGGGCGGGCGCCGGCTCGGGCCCGGTCTCCCGTACGGCGGCCCACGCGTTCTTGCCGGTGGTGGCCTTGAGACCCGACCAGTGGACGAAGTCCAGCGCGTCGGAGGGTCCGTACGCCACGCGGTAGCGGCGCGCGAGTTCGCGTTCGGCGGCGGCCCCGGCGAAGGGCAGGGAGCCGGTGGCGGGCAGCCAGTCGTCGAGGAGGACGAAGGTGGCCTCGCCGTCCCGCTGCGGTCCGTGGCAGATGCGGCCGGCCAGGGCCGCCCGGCGGATCAAGTGGAAGGCGGACTGTCCCTTCGGCTCCACCCCGAGCGTGGTGAGCCGGTCGGTGAGCTGGGCGCGGGTCAACGGCCCCTCACCGTCGATCGCTTCGGCGATGAGGCGTTCCGAGCGCGTGCACAGGGACTCGTCCAGGCCCAGCTCGCGCAGCCGCCGGGCGGCGAGCGCCAGGTAGACCGGCCCGAAGAGGGCCAGCAGCCAGCGGGCGTCGGCGGCCGGCACCAGCTGGAGGGTGCCGCGCATGAACCAGCCGCGGACGGCGCTGCGTTCGGTGTCGGTGGCCCGGCGCACCGCCTCCCGGGTCAGCCCGCCGGCCCGCACCCGGAGCCCGAGCTCCGCCGCGGGCAGGTCCTGCGCCTGCACGGCCAGCACCCGGTCGAGGACGGCGGCGACCGATTCCTCCCGGACCTCGCCCCCGATCGCCTGTGCGCGCGCCCTGAGCAGCCGGTCGGTCGTACGTCGTTCCACGTGTCCAGTCTTTCAGCCGAGCGGCCGTGGCCGCGTCTTCTCCTTGCGTGGTCCGGCCCCACCGGCTCCCAACGACGCCGAGGCCCTGCGCCGGGCGGCCGGTGGCCGCCCGGCGCAGAGCCGGACCGGAGCGTGCGGACGTCAGCGCCTGCGGCGCAGCACCGCGTAGTAGCCGGGCAGCCGCAGGGCGTCGGAGTCCGACCTGGGGTCGATCGCGTGCAGTTCTATCGCCTCGTCGTCGACGACCTCCCACCCGTCCGCGCCGAACGCCTCAGCCATTTCGGGCCGGGTGAAGCGGTGCGAGTGCCGGACACCGGCCGCCTCCAGCGGGCCGACCAGGTCCTCGGCCCGGCCCCGCTTGCCGCCGACGAAGCCGAGGTAGCCGAAGGAGTTGCTGGAGTAGTCGGGCTCGTGCACGATCAGCGTGCCCTCGTCTCCCAGCAGCCGGCCGGCGACGGCGGCGAGCCGGGCCCGGGCCTCGCTGTCCAGGACGTGGAAGACGCCGCGGACGAAGATGTTGTACGGCCCCTCCCCCAGTACGGCGGCCTGCTCGGCGTCGGTCATGTCGATCGCCAGGTAGTCGACGTTCGGCACGCCCTCGGCCTCGCGCTTGGCGTGCTCGATGGCGCTGGCCGACACGTCGACGCCGGTGACCGAAGCGTAGTACGGGGCGAGTTCGCGGCTGTAGCGGCCGTTGCCGCAGCCCAGGTCGATGACCGGCAGGTCGCTGCGGAAGTGGCGCCGCGCCTGCTCCAGCAGCCAGTGGAACTCCTCGCCGCTGTCGGCGTCCCAGATGACGTCGCCGCCGCGGCCGGTGCGCCGGATCCCGGCCCAGTACCGCTCCCAGGCGTCGCCGGTGTCGCGCTCCTCGGCCTTGCCGGCGGCAGCGTCCTCCTCGCCGGGCGGCGGGGAGTGGCGCTCCCAGACCTCGTCCTCGGCGAGGGCGTCGAGCAGGGAGGTGAACTCCTCGAACATCGAGTCGATCAGGCCGTCCGGGTAGACGGCGGGCAGGAAGTCCCAGTTGAAGGTGAGGCCGTCGGGCTTCTCGAAGACCTGGAAGTCGAGGGAGACCTGCGGGGTCTGGGAGATGCCGTAGACCGGGGCGCCCAGCTCGGTCTCCTCGTACTGCGGCGGGTGGCCGGCCAGGCTGGTCATCACCACGGGCATGGCAGGGGCGAGCGAGCCGCGCAGCTTGGTCAGCTCGCGCAGCACCTGTACCCCGCTGAAGTAGCGGTGCTCCAGGTCCGCCCAGAGCCGGCGCTGGACGGCCTGGGCCCGTCCGGCGAAGGTGCTCTCCGTCTGCTCGACGGCCAGCAGCAGGGTGGTCGTGGTGTCCGCGAGCAGCGAGTTGACCTGCGGGTGCAGCGGAAGGCGGTTGAACAACGGGAAGTTGATGGTGAACCGGGCCTGTCCGGCGGCCCTGCCGAGGATCTCGGCGTAGGCGGCGGCCAGCACCCCGGAGGGGGTCACCTCGCGGGCGTGGGCGCGCTCCTGGATCCGGCTCCACCGCTCCGGGGAGACGACGTGGCTGCGGCGCTCGAAGCGGACCGGCAGCTCGGGGGCGTCGGCCGGGCGAGCGGGCAGTTCGGGGGCGGGCGGGAGGGTGGCGAGACGGTCGCGCCAGTACCACTCTGAGCGGCGGTAGAGCTCACTGTCGCGCAGCGAGTTCCCGACGGCGAGGACGTAGTCGCGGAAGGTCAGCTCCAGCGGGGCGAGCTCCGCGCCGGGTTCCACGTAGTAGGTGACCAGGTCGGGGATGAGGACCTGGAAGTAGCTCCAGGCGTCGGCGACGAGGAAGTCCAGGCAGAGGTGGATCCGGGCGCGGCCCCCGCCGAGCAGGCTGACTCGTACGTCGAACAGCGGCCAGGCGTCGCCGTCGAGGACCTGGTGGGACAGCCGCTCGCGCAGCGCGGCCAGCTCGGCCCGCCGGGACTCCTCGTCGAGTCCGCCGAGGTCGGTGACGGGGATCTCGTAGGCCGGGATCTCCTCGAGGACCTGCTGGGTGCCGTCGGGCAGGACCCGGGTGCGCAGGGCGTCGTGGCGTTCGACGAGCCGGCGCCAGGCGCCCTCGAAGCGCGGTACGTCGAGCTGCTCGCTCTCCCACTCGAAGTAGCCGTGGCAGCCGACGTTGCCCAGTTCCACGAGTCCGCCGCGGCCGATCCACAGGGCCTGCTGGCTCTCGGTGAGCGGGAAGGGCTCGAAGCGTGCGGCGGGGTCGGGGACGATCGCGGGGAGTCCGCCGAAGGAGCCGCGGCCGCCGGTGCGTCCGGTGGTGACGAGGGTGGCGAGCTCGGCGACGGTGGGGCAGGTGGAGAGGTCGGAGAGGCTGAGCTCGACGCCGTAGCGGCGGCGGATCTCGTCGATGAGCTGGAAGGCGAGCAGCGAGTGGCCGCCCAGCTCGAAGAAGTTGTCGTGGATGCCGACGGCGTCGGTGCGGAAGGCGTCGGCCCACAGCCTGCTCAGGCCGTCCTCGACCTCGTTGCGCGGGGCCTCGTAGCCGGCGCCGACCGCGTCGCGGCCCTCCGGGGGCTCGGGCAGGCTGCGCCGGTCGACCTTGCCGTTGGGCAGACGCGGGAGCGAGGGCAGCACGACGACGGTGGCGGGGACCATGTAGTAGGGCAGGGTCCGGGCGACATCGGCGCGCACCGCGGCCGGGTCCGGTGCGGCCGCACTAGCCGGGGACACGTAGGCGATGAGCCGCTTGTCGCCGGGGCCGCGCTCCTGGGTGACGACGACGGCCTCGGCGATGCCGTCGAGGCGGGCGATGTGCGTCTCGACCTCGCCGAGCTCCACGCGGAAGCCGCGGATCTTCACCTGGGAGTCGGACCGGCCGAGGAGTTCGACGGCGCCGTCCTCGCGGCGGCGGGCGAGGTCGCCGGTGTCGTAGAGCACCGGGTGCGGGTCGTCGGGGAGGAAGTTGGGGTGGAACTTGGCGGCGGTGAGCTCGGGGCGGCCGTGGTAGCCGGCCGCGACCCCGGCGCCGGAGACGTGCAGGCGGCCGACCTCGCCCTCGGGCACCGGGCTGCCGTCCTCGTCCAGGAGGTGCACGCGGAGGTTGGCGATGGGCACGCCGACCGGGACCTGGCGGGTGGCGCGGACCTCGTCGGAGGTGGCCTGGCTGGTGAAGTCGACCCCGGCCCCGAGGTCGAGGCAGGACAGGACGTTGGTGGTCTCGGTGGTGCCGTAGGTCATCACGACCCGGAACGGGGTGTCGACGGGCGGCCAGCTGTGGACGCGCTCGGCGGTGGTCACCAGGATCCGCAGCGCGGTGTCCGCGGGCCAGTCCAGGCCCCAGGCGGGCTCGGCCAGGGCGGCCACGAGCATGGTGTGGGTGATGCCCTCGCCGACGAGCCAGTCTCGGATCTGCTCGGGGGTCTGCGCCTGCCCGGCCTCGGGGATGTGGATCGCCGCGCCGGCGGGCAGGTAGGCGAGCCACTCCATGATCTGGACGGCGAAGCCGGGGGTGGACATCCAGGAGGCGCGGTCGCCGGGCCGGACCCCGTAGGCGCGGGTGGTCCAGTGCACGAGGTTGGTGAGCGCCCCGTGCCGTTCCAGGACGGCCTTGGGGGTGCCGGTGGAGCCGGAGGTGTAGATGAGGTGGCTGACGGTGTCGGGTCCGGTCACGGCGGCGGGCGCGGTGTCCGGCAGGTCCTGTCCGGCCGTGGCGACCTCGGCCCGGGGGACGTCCTCGGGTATCCGGCGGCCGAGGTCGGCCGGGGTGAGGACGAGCAGCGGGGCGGCGTCGGCGATCATCGCCGCGAGCCGGTCGTCGGGGTTGACCGGGTCGAGGGCGACGATCGCGGCGCCCGTCTTGAGGATGGCGAGGGAGCCGATGACGTATTCGGCGCTACGGGGGTAGCAGAGGCCGATCCGGGCGCCCTCGGCGGCTCCGCGGGCGATCAGGGCGTGCGCCAGCCGGTTGGTGGCGGCCTCCAGTTCGGCGTAGGTCCAGCTGCGGTCGCCCTGCGCGAGGGCGGTGGCCCGGGGGGTGCGGGCGGCCTGTTCGGCGAGCAGCTGCGGATACCCGGTGGCCGGGAACGCGGCGTCCGAACGGTTGAAGTCGACGAGTGCGGTGGTCACAGTGCGGGCCCTTTCTTACTTCGCGAAGGCTCGGCTGCGCAGCAGCCGCACGGGGAGACTGTTGATCCCCCAGGTGAAGTTGGAGGAGTTGAAGGTGACGGGGCCGGCCAGTTCGAAGCCGTCGAGCACGCCGAGCATCTCGGTGAGCAGGGCTCCGAGTTCGAAACGGGCGAGCCGGGCACCGAGGCACAGGTGGCGGCCGTGCCCGAAGGCGACGTGCCGGTTGGGGCGGCGGTCGACCCGGAAGGCGTGCGGGTCGGCGAAGACGTCCTCGTCGCGGTTGGCGGAGACGTTCCACAGCGTCACCCGGGCGCCCTCGGCCACCGGGATCCCGTTGATCTCGGTGTCGCGGACGGCGGTGCGCAGGGCGTGCACCCCGGGGGTGGTCCAGCGCAGGATCTCCTCGACGGCCGGGGCGATGCCGGCGGGGCCGAGGCCGCGCAGCAGCCGCCACTGGTCGGGGTGTTCGGCGAACATGTGGACCGCGCCGGCCGCCGAGTAGCGGGTGGTCTCGTTGGCCCCGGAGAGGACCCCGTTGAGGTTGAAGACGATCTCGTGGTCGCTGAGCGGCCGTTCGACGCCGTCGCCCTCGTCCACGAGCGTGTCGTGGGCGATCTGGCTGACCAGGTCGTCGCCGGGGCGGGCCCGGCGTTCGGCGAGCAGCTCGATGAAGTAGAGGAAGATCTCCGAGTGCGCGTTGGTGCGCACCTCGTCGTCCGGGGAGTCGAAGGCGTCGGTGGTCAGGGCCCCGATCCAGGCCCAGTCGGCGCGCGGGATGCCCATCATGGCGCAGACGACCCGGTTGGGCAGCTGCTTGGCGAGGTCGATGAAGTCCAGTTCGTCGGTCTCGGCGGCCTCGGTCACCAGCTCGCCGACCACCTTCTCGACCATGGCCTCGAGGCGCGGCATCTGCTGCGGTCCGAAGGCCTGGTGGAGGGCCCGTTTGAGCCGGGTGTGGTGGGGGACGTCGGAGACGATGAGCATGCGCTGGGCGACGGCGGCGACGGCCGCCGGGTCACTGCCGAGGCGCATCCCGCGCGCCGAGCTGAAGGTGTCGCTGTCGGCGTAGACCTTCATGATGTCGCGGTGGCGGCTCAGCACCCAGAAGCCCCCGTCCGCGCTGCCGGGCTCGGGGTGCCAGTGGACGGGCGAGTTGGCGCGCAGCCAGGTGAAGGCGGGCCAGAAGTCGTTGCGGCCGAAGGGGCCCGGGTCGAGCAGGTCGATCTGCATCTCAGGCTCCTCGCAGGCCGAGCGGGCGGGTGTCGGGCCAGTGGGCGTCCACGAAACCGGCGCATTCGTCCTCGGTGCCGTCGAACCCGGCCGGCGTCCAGCCGTCGGGGGTCTCGCGGGTTGCGGGGTACAGCGCGTACTGCCCCTCGTGGTTCACGAGGACCTGGTGGGTGGTGGGCACGGTGTCCTCCGGACTCGGGCGGGTGTGGACGGCCGGGCGCTCAGGCGCCGGTCGTGGTCGGGGCGGGGGCCGGCCGATCGGCGGCGGCAGCCCGCAACAGGGCGGTCAGGTGGTCCAGTACGGGCCGCGGGCGGCGCAGTACGGCGTGGTGGCCGCCCGTGGTGGTGTGCCGGGTGAAGGCGGCGGTGGTGACCGCGGCCCAGCCGTCCAGGTCGGCGGAGCTGACGGTCTCGTCGCCGTCGGCCCCCCAGGCGTGGACGGGCACGCCGAGGCGGACGCCCGGCTCGTGGACGTAGCTCAGGGACAGCTGGGCGTCCTTGCGGAGCATGGCGACCATCAGGGCGCGGGTGTCCTCGTCGAGCAGTTCGGGATCTAGGCCGGCCGTGTCGAAGAGCTTGTCCAGCTCCTCGCCGTCGTCGACGATGCCGCGGCCGGCGCCGTCCCAGTGGCCGGGGGCCCGGCAGCCGCTGACCACCAGGGCCCGCGGGGCGACCCGGCGGGAGACCTCGTAGCCGAGGAGGCCGCCGAAGCTGTGGCCGAAGACGATCAGCGGCCGGCCGTCGGCCACGAGGTCCCGCAGTTCCGCGGCGATGGCCAGGACGGCCTCGTCGAAGGTGTCCGGCATCGGCTCCCGCCAGCGGTTCTCCCGGCCCGGCAGCTGTACTCCGTACACCTGGGCGGTACCCGCCAGTTCGGGCTGCCAGGAGCGGAACTGCTGGCAGCCGGCTCCGGCGGGGGGCAGGCACAGCAGCACGGGCAGGGACCGGTCGGCGGGGTCGGTCGTCCAGGTGGAGATCCAGGTGCCCATGGCTCAGGCCCCTTCGGCGGAGTCGTCGGCCGGGACGGCGGCGGACGCCTCCCGCTCGGCGGAGAGCCGGTCGAGTTCGGCGGCGAAGTGCCGGGCCGTCGGTTCGGCCAGCAGCGCGCCGAGGCCGACGCGCAGTCCGGTGACCCGGCGCAGTTCCGACACCGCGCGGGCGGCGGCCAGCGAGTGGCCGCCCAGCTCGAAGAAGTCCGCGTCGGGACCCGGGACTTCGGTGGCGAGCACGTCGGCCCAGACGGCCATCACGATGCGCTCGCTCGTGGTCGGGCCGGCGCCCGGGGCGACCGCCGTTGCGTCGGCCGTCCGTTCCGGCGCCACCAGGGCCTTGGCCAGCGCCTCGCGGTCGGCCTTTCCGGTGCTGAGGGTCGGAATCCGTTCGAGTACCCGTACGGTGCTGGGCACCGCGGCCGCGGGCAGCTGCTTGCGGCAGCGTTCCACGACCAGTTCGGCGAGGCCCGCGGGGTCGGCGCCGGGGGCCGCGACCACGGCGAGGCCGAGGGTCTGCCCCGAGGCGAGCGGGCAGCAGGCGGCGGCGACGACCTCGGGGAGTTCGGCGGCGATCCGCTCCACCTCGCCCAGTTCGATGCGGTGGCCGCGGATCTTCACCTGGTCGTCGCGGCGGCCCCGGTACTCCAGTTCGCCGCCGGGCCGCCGGATCACCAGGTCGCCGGTGCGGTACATCCGGGTGCCGCCGCCCTGGAAGGGATCGGGCAGGAAGCGGCTCGCGGTGAGTCCGGGACGGCCCCGGTAGCCGCGCGCGACGGCGGGGCCGCCGAGGTAGAGCTCGCCCTCGGTGCCGGCGGGCACCGGGCGGAGCTCCTCGTCCAGGACGTACGCGCGGTAGCCGGGCAGCGGTAGTCCGATGGTGGTCACGTCGTCCCCTCGTCGGCTGTCGGCCCAGGTCGCGGCGATGGTCACCTCCGTCGGCCCGTACACGTTGAGCAGCCGCCGGCCGCGGGCGAACCGCTCGGCCAGGCCGGCCGGGCAGGCCTCTCCGGCGACCACGACCACCTCGGCGGTGTCGATCCCGGCGCCGTGGGCGGCGAGCAGCGACGGGGTGAGGGAGACGGTGCGCAGGCCGGCGGGCAGCGGTTCGCGGCCCTCGGCGGCGGCCTGGCGCAGGCCGTCCAGGGAGAGGTCGGTCAGGGCGACTCCCTGGCCGTGCGTCAGGTAGAGCAGGGTGCACCAGAGCCAGCCGTCGAAGGCGGGCGAGACGGCGTTGAGGCCGAGCCCGCCGGGCGGCAGGCCGAGGGTGCCGAGGGCGTCGACGAAGGTGTCCAGGCCCCGGTAGGTGACCTCGACGCCCTTGGGGCGACCGGTGGTTCCGGAGGTGTAGATGAGGTACGAGCAGCTGTCGGGGGCGGGTACGGACACCGCGAGCGCGCCGGGGGCGCTGCGGCGGATGTCCGCGGGGGCCAGCAGGGTGGTCCCGCCGGCCTCCAGGCCCGTGGGGACCTCGGGGGCGACCAGGACGGCGGCCCCCGCGTCGCCCAGGACCCGGCCGAGGCGCTCGACGGGGTGTGCGGGGTCCAGGGGGACGGCGGTCCCGCCGAGGCTCCAGACGGCGAGCAGGGCGGGCACGCTCTCCCGGGACCGGCCGAGCAGCAGACCGACGGGTGTCTCCGGGCCGACGCCGGCCCCGGCGAGCGCGGTGGCGTACCGGGCGGTGCGGGCGGTGAGCGCCGCGTAGGTGAGGGTGCCGTCGAAGGCCTTGACGGCGGTCTCGTTCGGCTGTTCGCGGGTCCACCGCTCCAGGCGGGCGAACAGCGGCGGGAGTGCGTCGTCCGCCGGGCCGGCGGGGCCCGGTTCGGCCCGTGCCGCGCGGGGCGGTGCGTCGTCGGCCGGTACGCCCGGGGCGGTGGCCCCGGCGGACTCGGCGTGCCGGTCGGTCATCCGTCGTTCCTCTCGGTGTCCGCCGGACGGGCTGCGGCGGTGGCCCGCAGGCGCGGGCCGACCACCTGGCCTCCCGTGCCCTGCGGGAGCTGCATCGACTTGGTCTCCAGGAAGGCCTCCAGCCCGGCGGCGCCGCATTCGCGCCCGATCCCGGACTGCTTGAAGCCGCCGAACGGGGCGGCCGGGTTGAACTGGCCGCCGTTCACGTCGACCAGGCCGGAGCGGAAGCGCCGGGCCACCCGTTCGGCGCGGGCGCCGTCGCCGGACCAGACCGCGCCGTGCAGCCCGTAGCGGGTTGCGTTGACGATCCGGACCGCCTGGTCCTCGTCGTCGTAGGGGATGACCGAGAGCACCGGCCCGAAGATCTCCTCCTGGCCGATCGTGCTCAGCGGGTCCACGTCGGCGAAGACCGTCGGCTGGACGTAGTAGCCGGTGTCCAGGCCGGCGGGCCGGTCGGGGCCGCCGCGGACCAGCCGGCCGGCGCCCTCGTCGACGCCGCGGCGGATGTAGCCGGTGACGCGGGCGTGCGCGGCGGCGGACACCAGGGGGCCGAGGTCGGTCGCCGGGTCGCGCGGGTCTCCGGTCACGTAGCCGGCCATGGCCTCGCCGGCGAGCTGTACGGCCTCGTCCTGGCGGTCCCTCGGTACCAGCAGCCGGCTCCACTGCAGGCAGGTCTGGCCGGTGTTGAAGAGCATCTGGTCGACGGTGGCGGCCACGGACGCGGCCAGGTCGGCGTCGTCGAGGACGAGGCTCGCGTTCTTCCCGCCGAGTTCGAGGTGGACGCGCTTGAGGGTGTCGGCGCCGAGCGCGGAGACCTCGCGGCCGGCCCGGGTGGAGCCGGTCAGCGAGACCACGTCGATCAGCGGGTGGGTGACCAGGGCGGTGCCGACGGCGGCGCCGGTTCCGACGACCATGTTGAAGACGCCGGGCGGCAGATCGGCCTCGGCGATCGCCTCGGCGAGCAGCCGGGCGTGCAGCGGGGTGATCTCGCTCGGTTTGTGCACGACCGTGCAGCCGGCCGCGAGCGCGGGGAGGATCTTCTGCACGGTGAGCAGCAGCGGGGTGTTCCACGGGGTGATGCAGGCGGCCACTCCGGCGGCCTCGCGCACGACGAGCGAATGGCCGACGCGCTCCTCGAAGCCGTAGGAGGCGGCGGTCTCGACGCAGTGCGCCGCCATGCCGAGGGAGAGCCCGACATGGGTCTGGCGGGCCATCCGGGCGGGCGCCCCGACCTCGGCGGTGATGGTCTCCGCGAAGCGGTCGGCCCGCACCTCCATGGCCTCGACGACCCGGCGCAGCAGGGCGGTGCGTTCGCGCACCGGGGTGGCGGCCCAGCGCGGGAAGGCGGCCGCGGCGGCGCGCGCGGCGAGGTCGGCGTCCCGGGCGGTGCCCGCGGGCACGGTGGCCAGGGCGCGCTCGGTGGCCGGGTCGGTGACGACCAGACGGCCGTCGGCGTCGGAGGCGACCCAGGCGCCGCCGATCCACTGGTCGGTGTAACGGGGCGGCAGGGGGGCCGTGTCGGGCTCGGCCCCGGCGGGTCTGGAGTCCTGTGGCTCGGTCGGCACGGTCAGCACGGTCACGGTGGGGTCCTCACTCGGTCACGGATCACGGGCTCGCTGAACAGCTGGGTCGGTGTCACGCGGTCGCCTGGTCGGCCGCGCGGGCCAGGGCGGCCGCGGCCCGGTTGTCGGGCCTGGCCCGCCGCACGGGGCGGGCCGGGGCGGTCGTACGGGCGTCCGGGGTCCAGGCCGGGGTCCCGGCCACCCGGCGGGCCGCCGGCCGCAGTGCGCGGACCGTGGCGGGCGGGGCGCCGGTCACGGCGGACACGGGGGCGGCGGCGCGGGCCGCGGCCGGGATCAGGGTGCCCAGCAGCTGCTGGGTCTCGTGGCCGGGCGCCACGGCCAGTTCCTCGCGCATCCGGCGGGCGCACAGCTCGTACCAGCGGCGGACGCAGGCGAGTTCGCCGCGCCGGCCGTGTGCGGCCATCAGCGCGCGGTAGGTCTCCTCGTGGTGGCGGTCGATCTCCAGCGTGCGCTTGCAGATCTCGATGAGCTCGACGAAGTCCTCGCGGTCCTCGGCGTCGGCGCGCAGCACGCCCAGGGCCCGCAGCGCGAGCGCCCTGAGGTACTCGCGCTGCTCGACGACCCAGTCGGCGCTCTCGCCGCGCAGGAACTCGCCTCCGTAGAGGCCGATCGCCGCCCGCAGCCGGGTACGGGCGAGCGGGGCGTCGCCGGCCGCGGCGGCGCGCAGCCCGGTGTGCACCAGTTCCTGGAAGCGGTCGAGGTCGGACCAGAGCCCGGTGATGTGCAGGACGTAGCCGAAGTCCCGGTAGACCAGCCGGATCCCTGAGTCCCCGGGCCGGTCGGGGTGGGCGTCGAGCACCCGGCGCAGTGCGTGGGCGGCGACCTTGAGGGAGCTGCCCGCGGTGGCGTCGGCGCCGGGCCACAGGGAGGCGTAGAGCCGGTCCCGGGTGAGCATCTGGCCGCGGTGGACCACGAGGTACTGGAACAGGCCGCGGGCCTTGCCGGCCCGCCAGCGCTGGACGGGGGCGCCGTTGACGGTCAGTTCGAAGTCGCCCAGGAAACGGACCCGTACAGCCGGCCCCGCCGTCCCGTCCGCTGCGGTGGTCATCGCGTCCTCCCGGTGGTTTTCAGCCTGCCGCTCTGCCTGCGAGGAGTGTGTCCGGGGGGTCTACGACGGCCCTACAACGGCTGGATCCGATCGGTGTAGAGCGGTGATAGGGCGTTTTTCGACACTGATGAGCACGACCACCCGAACCGCCGAATCCGAAATGAGGGCTGTTTCATGACCAGCAGCGACACCCGGCTTCAGAAGGTCGTCATCCTGGGCGGCGGCACGGCCGGCTGGATGACCGCCGCATACCTCGGAAAGGCGCTGCAGGGAACGGTCGACATCACCGTGCTCGAAGCGCCGACGATCCCGCGCATCGGTGTCGGCGAGGCCACCGTGCCCAACCTCCAGCGCTCCTTCTTCGACTACCTGGGCATCGCCGAGGACGAGTGGATGCGGGAGTGCAACGCGAGCTTCAAGATGGCCGTGCGCTTCGTCAACTGGCGGACCGACGGGCAGGGCGAGTCGACGGCCCGCGAGCTGCCGGGCGGCGGCCCGGACCACTTCTACCACCCGTTCGGGCTGCTCCCCGACTACGACCAGACCCCGCTGTCGCACTACTGGTTCAAGCGCAAGTACGAGGGCCGCACCACCGAGCCGTTCGACTACGCCTGCTTCCGCGAGCCCCCGGTGATGGACGCGATGAAGGCCCCGCGCTGGCTCGACGGCCGGCCGGCGACCCGGTACGCCTGGCACTTCGACGCCCAGCTGGTGGCCGACTTCCTGCGCCGGTTCGCCACCGAGAAGCAGGGCGTCAACCACGTGCAGGACGAGATGGTGCGGGTCGAGCAGGACGAGCGCGGCTACGTGACCACGCTGCACACCAAGGGCGGACTGGCCCTGGACGCGGACCTGTTCGTGGACTGCTCGGGCTTCCGCGGTCTGCTGATCAACCAGGCGATGGAGGAGCCCTTCATCGACATGAGCGACCACCTGCTGTGCGACAGCGCGGTGGCGACGGCCGTCCCGCACGACGACGAGGCGAACGGGGTGGAGCCGTACACCTCGGCGATCGCCATGTCCTCCGGCTGGGCCTGGAAGATCCCCATGCTGGGCCGCTTCGGCACCGGGTACGTGTACTCCAGCAAGTTCACCGACCAGGACACCGCCACCCGCGAGTTCGCGGACATGTGGGGCCTGGACGTGGAGGAGACGAAGTTCAACCACATCCGCTTCCGCGTGGGCCGCAACCGCCGCGCGTGGGTGAAGAATGTCGTGAGCATCGGCCTTTCTTCCTGCTTCCTGGAGCCGCTGGAGTCGACCGGCATCTACTTCATCACGGCCGCGATCTACCAGCTGGCCAAGCACTTCCCGGACAAGACCTTCAACGAGGGCCTGGTCAACAGCTTCAACCATGAGATCGAGGTGATGTTCGACGACACCCGCGACTTCATCCAGGCGCACTTCTTCTACGCGCCGCGCAACGACACGCCGTTCTGGCAGGCCAACAA
The DNA here is from genome assembly GCF_054353315.1 of Streptomyces sp. NC-S4. Taxonomy (NCBI): domain Bacteria; kingdom Bacillati; phylum Actinomycetota; class Actinomycetes; order Kitasatosporales; family Streptomycetaceae; genus Streptomyces; species Streptomyces sp. NC-S4. Next base: position 1,357,962 of record NZ_CM135937.1, read on the forward strand.
GAAGCTCGTCCTCCCCGACAACATCCAGCAGAAGATCTCCGCCTACAAGGCCGGCCTGCCCATCAACTCCCCGATCACCGACGAGTCCACGTACTACGGCAACTTCGAGGCGGAGTTCCGCAACTTCTGGACCAACGGCAGCTACTACTGCATCTTCGCCGGCCTCGGTCTGGAGCCGGACGCCCCGCTGCCCGCCCTCGCGCACCGGCCCGAATCGGTGGCCGGCGCCGAACCCCTCTTCGACACCGTCAAGCGCCAGCAGCAGAACCTGCTGGAGACCCTCCCCAGCGCGTACGACTACCTGCGCCAACTGCACGGCGCGTAAGGCCCACCGCTCCCACGGCCCGGCAGTACGGCTCTCCCGCCGGCTGCCGGGCCGCAGTTGCTTCAGCCACCTCAGGAGTCAGACATGCCCCACCGCTCCGTGCCCCATCCCGCCGCACCGGACGAGTCGGCCGGGAGCCGGCCGGCGGACCTCCGCCCCTTCATGGCCGCCTTCCCCACCGGGGTCTCCATCTGCACCACACTGGACTCCGATTCCGTGCCGCACGGCCTGACCTGCACCTCCCTCGCGAGCGTGGCCCTCGAACCGGCGACGCTCGTGGTGTGCATACGGGCGGCGAGCCCGACCCTCGCGGTGCTGCTCGCCCAGGGCCATTTCGCCGTCAACCTGCTGCACGAGCGGGCCCGTGGCACCTCGGACCTGTTCGCCTCCGGAGCGCCCGACCGCTTCGACCGCGTCGAGTGGCGGCTGCCGCTGGGCGCGGGCGGACCCCACCTGATCGCCGACGCGCACGCGGTCGCGGACTGCGCCGTGGTCAGAACCGTCGGCTTCGGGGACCACACGGCCGTCTTCGCCGAGGTTCGCCGCGTGACCGTACGGGACGACCCGGAACCCCTGCTCTACGGGCTGCGCCGGTACGCCCCCTGGTCCGCGGCCGCCGCGGCCCCGCAGCCGGCCGCACAGGCCGCCCCGCACCGCGAGCTGCCCGCCGCCCTGCGACCCGCCGCGCCCGATGGAGGTACCCGTGTCGTCCGCTGACCCGTTGCCCGCCCTGCTGATCGCCGTTCCGGTGGTGATCCTGGCCAGTCAGGTGGGGGCCGCCGTCTGCCGACGGTTCGGCCAGCCCCCGGTGGTGGGCGAGATCGCCACCGGCATCCTGCTGGGCCCCTCGCTGCTGGGCTGGCTCTGGCCACAGGCCCAGCACGCGCTCTTCCCGCCGTCCGTGCTGCCGTACACCTCGGTGCTCGGACAGCTCGGGCTGCTCGCCTTCATGTTCCTGGTCGGGCTGGAGCTGGACCTGAAGAGCCTGCGCGGCCACACCCGGGTCGCGGTGGCGGTGAGCCAGGCGGGCATGCTGCTGCCGCTGGCCCTGGGCGCGCTCCTGGCGGTCGCGATGTACGACGGGTTCGCGCCCGAGGGGGTGGGCCGGATGCCGTTCACCCTGTTCATGTCGGTGGCCATGGCCATCACCGCGTTCCCGGTCCTCGCCCGGATCCTCATCGACCGGGGCCTGTACGCAACTCCGCTCGGGGCTCTCGCCATGGCCTGCGCGGCCGTGGACGACGTCGTCGCCTGGTGCCTGCTGGCGCTGGTGGTGGCCCTGTCCACGGCCGGGTCCCCGATGGAGGCGGCCACCACGGCCGGCCTCGCCGTGGCCTTCACGCTCGTCATGCTGTACGCGGTGAGACCGCTGCTGGCCCGCTGGTCGGCCCGCGCCGACCGGGCCGGCGACGCGGCGGTGCTGGTGGCGCTCTTCAGCGGGCTGAGCCTGTCCGCGCTGGCCACGGACCTGATCGGCGTGCACGCGCTGTTCGGGGCGTTCCTGTTCGGGGTGGTCACCCCGCGCACCGGGCAGCGCATCGAGGCTTCGGCGGCCCGGCTGCGCGCGTTCACGGTGCCGGTCCTGCTGCCCCTGTTCTTCGTGCACACGGGGCTGCGTACGGACATCGGGGGCCTGACGGGCTCGCCCGGACTGTGGCTGTGGACGGCCGCCATCCTCTTCGTCGCCTTCCTCGGCAAGTGGGGCGGCGCGGCGGGCGCGGCGCGCGCCTGTGGAAGACCGTGGCGGGAGGCCCTGTCGATCGGTGCCCTGATGAACTGCCGTGGACTGACCGAGCTGGTGGTGCTCAACGTCGGGCTGGAACTCGGCGTCATCGGGCCGCAGCTGTTCACCATGCTGGTGCTGATGGCCCTGGTGACGACGGCGATCACCGGCCCGGCGCTGACCCGGCTGCGCGCCGGGAAGGACGTGGGCGGCCGGGCCCCGGCGCGGGCCGAGCCGGAGAGCGCCCTCTCCGGGCCCTGACGGGCGGACCGGTCCCGGAGGGTGTCCGCCCCGGTCGCGCCACGGCCGTTCAGGCGCCCTCCGGCCCGGTCGGTACGCACAGCACCGGGATCGGCGACAGGTGCAGGAGCTTGTGCGGGGTGGACCCGAGCAGCGCGCCGCGCATCGGGCTGTCGCCCCAGCTGCCGACGATGATGACGCGGGCCCGGTGGCGCTCGGCGGCCTCCAGCAGGGCCTGCGCGGGCTTCTCGTCGGCCACCTCGACCGTGGAGGGCACCCCGGCCTCGTCGGCCGCCTCGACGGCGTGCGCCAGCGCGCTGCGGCCCACCTGGCGGACGGCTTCGCGGTGGGCACGGGACTCCTCGCCGGTGGGGCCCGGGGCGGCCGCCCCGTAGACGAGGACGAGGGGCTCGCCGAATGCGGTGGCCACTTCCAGCGCCACCTGAAGGGCCCGCTCCGCACCGGGGGATTCGTCGTATCCGAGGACCACGGACATGGAGGGCCCCTAACTCTTCCCGGCGTGGACGAGTTCCGGGTCGACGACGCCGCGGCGTTCCTGCCAGAACCTGCCGTCCCGTACCCGCCAGAAGCACATGACGGCCACGCCCACGAGCGCGATGCCGATACCGATGACCAGCGGCGGGCCGAGCCCGAACCAGGAGACTCCGCTGGCGGAGTTCTCCGGGTTGGACATGTCGCCGATCGACTCCACGAGCAGCCAGGTCAGGAGGGCGGCGCCGACCACCGGGCCGAGGCCGATCAGGAAGAAGTTGTGCGCGTTCTCGAAGAGGTGGCGGCGGTAGTAGATGGCACAGGCCAGACCGGTGAGCGCGTAGTAGAAGGCGATGAGCAGGGAGAGCGCGGTCAGCGAGTCCAGGAGGGCGTTCTCGCTGATCTGGTTGACGATCAGATACCAGCCGATGGCGATGCCCGCCACCCACCACGTGCTCACGTCCGGGGTGCGGAACCGCGGGTGGATGTGGGCGAGCCGGTGCGGCAGCGCGTGCCGGCGGGCCATGGACAGGGCGGTGCGGGAGGCGGGGATGATCGTGGTCTGGGTGGAGGCGAGCGCCGAGGTGCAGACGGCGAGGAGCACCACCCAGTCCCAGCCGCCCATGACCTCGTGGGCGAGGACCGCGAAGATGGCCTCCTCCTCGCCCGCGTTCTCGGCGAGGTAGACGGTGCCCGCGTAGGCGACGACCGCGAAGCCCACGGACAGGTAGGTGACCAGGAGGATCACGGTCGACCAGAGGCCCGCCCTGCCGGGCGCGGTGGCGGAGTTCTCCACTTCCTCGGTGAGGTTGACCGCGGACTCCCAGCCCCAGTACATGAACACGCCGAGCAGCAGCCCGCCGGTGAGCGCGGCGCCGCCTGCGCCGAAGGGGTTGAGCCAGGCGAGGGAGGGTTCGATCGATTCCAGGGTGCTGGTGTCGGCGTAGACGCGGTAGATGGCGACCACGGCGAAGGCCAGCAGGAAGAAGACCTGGGCGAGGATGAGGATGTCCTGGAGGTGGGCCGAGAGCTCGGTGCCGATGACGCAGATGCCGGTCATGGCGAGGATCACCGCGACAGTGAGGCCCTGCCGGATCCAGGCGTTGGCGGCCCAGCTGTCGAGTCCGAAGGCGAGCAGGCCGAAGTTCACGGCGACGTCCGCGAGCGACCCGATGACGAGTACGCCGGTCATGGCGATGGCCCAGCCGCCGAGCCATCCGGCCCACGGGCCCATGGCCCGGGTGACCCAGGAGAAGGTCGTCCCGCAGTCCTGGTCCACCTTGTTGAGGTAGTAGAAGGCGGCGGCGATGAGCAGCATCGGAACGAAGGAGGCCAGCATCACGCCCGGCGCGTAGATCCCGACCAGCGCGACGATCGGCCCGAGGACGGCGGCCAGGGAGTAGGCGGGCGAGGTGGAGTTCAGGCCGATGACGAGCGCGTCGAGGAATCCGATCGCGTTGGCCTTGAGCCGCGCGTCCTTGCCCTCCGGTCCGGCGCCCGCATCGCCGTCGTCCATGTACGAGTCGTGACCCATGTACGAATGGTCACGCAGACGGCACCGCCGCGCGAGGCGAGGCGGCGCGGGTCGGGGCGCGGGTCAGGGGCGGGTGTTCCAGCCCGCGATCACGGGGAGGCCGTGCTCCGTGGAGAGCACGCTGACGGTGCCGGTGCGCAGCAGGAACAGCCGTCCGTGCTCGGGTTCCAGGCGCAGGTAGCGGGCGGTGAGGACGCGCAGGAAATGGCCGTGGGCGACGAGCACCGCGTCGCCGCCGTCCGCGCGGAGCACGGGGGCGACGCGTGCCAGGGCCCGGTCGGCGCGGGCACCCACCTGGGCGGCGCTCTCGCCCGGATGGTCGCTGTCGCCGGGCGGCACGCCGTGGGTCCACAGGGACCAGTCCGGTGTGGTCTTGCGGATCTCCGCGGTGGTGATCCCCTCGTAGCCGCCGTAGTCCCATTCGTACAGGTCGGGGTCGGGCTCCCCGCCGGTGAGACCGGCGAGCTCGGCGGTGGCGACGGCCCGGCGCAGCGGGCTGGTCAGCACCAGGGCCGGCGGCCGGTCCCGGAAGAAGGGGGCCAGCGAAATGGCCTCTTCGACTCCGCGCGCGGTCAGCGGGAGGTCGGTGCGTCCCGTGTGGCGCCCGTTCGCGCTCCAGGCGGTCTCGCCATGCCTCACCAGCAACAGGTCACTCATCCTCGGGACCCTAATGCCTTCCGGCATGTCGGTGCCGGGGCGCCGGGGCGGGCGTGTCACTGTCGGGCGTGATGGACGAGAACCGGGAGGCCGGGCGGACGGCCGGTTCGACGCTGCTCCCGCCGCGCATGCCCGCGGTGATGGTCGTACTGACCTGGGTGACCGGGATGGTGGAGGCGGCGAGCCTGTTGGCGCTCGGGCCGGCCTTCACGGCCATGCAGACGGGCAACGTGCTGTTCCTGGCCTTCGGCGCGGCGGGGGCGGGGAGACTGGAGACGCTCGCTCCGGGGGTCTCGCTGGCCGCGTTCGTCGTCGGGGTGGTCTGCGGATCGCATCTGGAGTCCGTGACCGAGGTCCGCGGGAGGCGCTGGTTCGTCATCGGCCTCATCGCCGAGGCGGGGCTGATCCTGACCGCCGCGGTCATCGGCTGGGGGCTGGCCCCGCAGTACGGGTCCCCGGCCCCGCGGCATCTGGCGGCGACGGCGGTCCTGGCCCTGGCGATGGGGCTGCGCAACACCACGATCATGCGGGCGAACCTGCCGGGCGTGCCGACGACACTGGTCACCCGGTCCATGACCGCCTTCCTGGGTGCTTCGGCCATGGGGCGGGAGAACACCTACGGGTTCGGGACGCCCGGCTGGAAGCTGCGCGGCCTCACGGTCCTGGCCATGTTCGCGGGCGGGTTCCTCGGGGCGCTGCTGCTGCGGGCCGGCTGGACGGTGGGCTGGCTGCTGCTGCCGGCCGCCGCGACGGTGCTGGTCGTGGGCCTGCTCTACCTGAGTCAGCCCGGTCTGCACACGGACCGGGCCCCCGGCCGGGAACGGCCGGGGTGAACGGGGCCATTGGTACAGTCGGGGCGTGGCGGTGGACGAGCTCGACACCAGAATCCTGCGCCTGCTGATCGAGCAGCCGCGCACCAGTGTCCGCGAGTACGCCCGGATCCTGGGCGTGGCGCGCGGCACCCTGCAGGCACGGCTGGACCGGCTGGAACGCACGGGCGTGATCACCGGCACCGGGCCGGTGCTCTCCCCCGCCGCACTGGGCCATCCGGTGCTGGCCTTCGTGCACATCGAGGTCACCCAGGGTCATCTGGACGACGTGGGTGACGCGCTGGCCGCCGTACCCGAGATCATCGAGGCCTTCTCGATCACCGGCGGCGGGGACCTGCTGACGCGCGTGGCGGCCCGGGACAACGGGCACCTGGAGGACGTGATCCAGCGGCTGATCCAGCTCCCGGGCGTGGTGCGCACCCGTACCGAGGTGGCGCTGCGCGAGCGGGTGCCGCACCGGCTGCTGCCGCTGGTCGAATCCGTGGGCAGAAATGCCGGCAAAACCTGACAGGATTGTTGATACAGGACACGACCGGCAGGACGGGCCCAACGGATGATCTCCGTCATATTCGACCTCGACGGCACCCTCGTGGACAGCGAGCCGAACTACTACGAGTCCGGGCGCCGCACCCTGGAGCGGCACGGGGTCCCCGATTTCACGTGGGAGCAGCACTCCCGCTTCATCGGCATCGGCACGCGGGAGACCCTGGAGGTCCTGCGGGAGCGGTACGGGATCCGGGCACCGGTCGAGCAGCTGCTCGCCGAGCAGAACGCCGCCTACCTGGAGCTGGCCCGCACCCGCACCGAGGTCTTCCCGCAGATGCGGGGGCTCGTCGAGCGGCTGCACGCCCGGGGCGCGGCGATGGCGGTGGCCTCCGGCTCGTCGCTCGCGGCGATCGACGCGGTGCTGTCGGGCACCGGCCTGGACGCGCTGCTGACGACGGTGGTCTCCGCCGAGGAGGTGGCGCACGGCAAGCCCGCGCCGGACGTGTTCCTGGAGGCGGCCCGGCGGCTGGGCGCCGCGCCCGCCGACTGCGTGGTCGTCGAGGACGCGGCGCCCGGGGCTCGGGCCGCGCACGCCGCGGGCATGGCCTGCGTGGCGGTCCCGTACACCCCGGCCATCGCGGGGGACCCGGCCTTCGCCTCCGCCGGGCTCCTCTTCCCCGGAGGCCAGCCGGAGTTCAGCGCGGACGCGGCGTACGACTGGCTGGCCGCGCTCCGGCCCGGCCCCGCCGGATCCGGTCCGTCCCGGGCGGCGCCGTCGTGATCCGCGTACCCGCCGAGGAGACCCTGTCCGTTGCCTGGCGGCCTGCGGAGGCGGCTGTCACCATGCCTGCGTGACCGCGACCCTGACCCCGGGCCACCGGAGCGCCGGACCGCGCCGATGGCCGCTGCTCGGCAACCTGCCCGCCTTCGCCCGCGACCCCCTGGCCTTCTTCGAGTCCCTGCGCGACGACTACGGCGACTGGGTGCCCTGGGCGCTCGGCCCACAGCGCAACATCCTGGTCTCCCGGCCCGAACACGCCGGCGAACTGCTCGGGGCCGTCGAGTCCGCCTTCCGGCCGACGGAACTGGGCTGGGCCTTCCGCCAGTTGCTGGGCAACGGGGTGGTCGTCGCCACCGGGGACGACTGGCGCCGCAAACGTGCCCTGGTCCAGCCCGCCGTCCGGCCGCGCCAGGTACGTTCGTACGCCGCCACGATGGTGGAGTGCGCGGACGCCCTGGCGGGCGGCTGGCGCGCGGGCCAACGGATAGACGTGCACCGGGAGATGGCGGGCCTCACCCAGCGGATCGCGGTGCGCACGCTGTTCGGGAGCGACGCCGCCGGCCGGGAGGCGCCCATCAGCGCGGCCATGGCCACGGCCCAGCGGGAACTGGGGGCGGAGTTCCGCGGACTGACGCTGTTCCTGCCGCCCTGGGTCCGTACTCCCGGGCGGCGCCGGATGCGGGAGGCCGTGGCGGTGCTCGACCGGGAGATCGAGCACGTCATACGGGAGCACGAGGCGGCATCGCGCGCCGGCGCGGAACGGGACGACCTGCTGAGCCGACTGCTCGCGGCCCGCGACGACACCGGGGGCCCGCTCTCCCGCAAGGAGCTGCGGGACGAGTCGATCACCCTCTACATCGGCGGCCACGAGACCACTTCGACCACCCTGACGTGGGCCTGGCAGCTGCTGTCGGGGGCACCGCGGGCGCGGGCCCGGTTGACGGAGGAGCTGGAGCGGGTGCTCGGCGGGCGGCTGCCGGCCTACGACGACTACGCGCGGCTGACCTGGACCCGGCAGGTGGTGAAGGAGGCCCTGCGCATCTATCCGCCGATCTGGCTGATCTCGGCGGTGGCCACGGAGGGGGCGACGCTCGGCGGGCGCGCGGTCCCCGCCGGAACCTCCGTCTGGACCAGCCCCTGGTCGATGCACCGCGACGCCCGGTGGTTCCCCGACCCGGAGGCCTTCCGCCCCGAGCGGTGGAACGCGGACGCCCCGCATCCGGTGCCCGAACACGCGTGGTTCCCCTTCGGCGGCGGCCCGCGGGCCTGCCTGGGAGCGCGGTTCGCGCTGGTGGAGGCCGCACTCGTCCTCGCCGTACTGGCGCAGCGGTTCCACCTGGACAGCGGGAGCGAACGGGCCGGGGTCTTCCCGGGGCTCACCCTGCAGCCGACCGGTCCGGTCCTGGCGACCTTGCGCCGTACCGACAGCGGCACGGACGACGCGAGGGCCTGAGCCACCGGGAACGCGTCCGGCCTCGGGAGCTGCCCGCACCCGGAGGGGGCGCAGGGAAGATCCGGCGCCCGCCGCAAGTTAGTAGAACCGTGAACGACATGATGCGGGGTGCTGACGTGCCGGTGGACGCGGACGTGGACGTGGTGGTCATCGGGGCCGGGCAGGCCGGCCTGTCCAGTGCCTATCACCTGACGCGGGCGGGGATCGCCCACGTGGTCCTCGACCACGCACCCCGCCCCGGCGGGGCCTGGCAGTTCCGCTGGCCCTCGCTCACCTACGGCAAGGTCCACGGCATGCACGCCCTGCCCGGCATGGAGCTGACCGGCGCCGACCCGCTGCGCCCGTCGTCGCAGGTCATCGGGGAGTACTTCGCCGCCTACGAGGACCGCTTCGACCTGCGCGTACGCCGGCCCGTGGACGTGTCCGCCGTACGCGAGGGGGATGCGGGCCGACTGCGCGTGGAGACCTCGGCCGGCATCTGGTCGGCCCGGGCCGTGGTCAACGCCACCGGGACCTGGGACCGGCCGTTCTGGCCGCGCTACCCGGGTCAGGAGACCTTCCGCGGCCGTCAGCTGCACACCGCGAACTATCCGGGACCGCAGGAGTTCGCTGGGGCCCGGGTGATCGTCGTCGGCGGTGGCACCTCGGCGGTGCAGCACCTGCTGGAGATCGCCGAGGTGGCGGCCGGGACCACGTGGGTGACCCGGCGGCCCCCGGTCTTCCGTGACGGGAGCTTCGGCGAGGCCGAGGGCCGAGCCGCGGTGGCCCTGGTGGACGAGCGGGTGCGCCGGGGACTGCCGCCGCAGAGCGTGGTCAGCGTGACGGGACTCCCGCTGAACGACGCCGTCCGGGCCGGTCTGGCCTCGGGCGTGCTGGCCCGGCGGCCCGTCTTCGACCGGATCACCGCCACCGGCGCCGTCTGGGCCGACGGGAGCCGTGTGGACGCGGACGTCATCCTGTGGGCCACCGGATTCCGGGCGGCCGTCGACCACCTCGCCCCGCTGCGCCTGCGCGAGCCGGGCGGGGGCATCCGGGTCGAGGGGACCCGGGCCGTGCGCGACGAGCGGATCCACCTGGTGGGCTACGGCCCGTCGGCATCGACCATCGGCGCCAACCGCGCGGGCGGCGCCGCGGTCCGCGAGATCCGCCGGCTCCTGGCCCGCGAGCGGGCCGGCAGTGCGGTCCCGGTCCCCGTCCCGGCGGCCTGATTCAGCCGGCCGCGGGGGCGTCGAGGGGGATGATCCGGTCCGGGGTGCCTCCGGCCGCGCGGGCCTCACGGGTCGGGTACACCCGGCCCGTCCCGTCCGTCACGTCCAGAACGGGATCGGTCCAGCTCTCGGTGGCCTCCGGGACGAGGATGCGCGTGGTGCCCCGCTCCGCGTCGTGGATCAGGAGCGAGACGATGTTGCAGAGCTCGCGGCCCATATCGCCGAGCCCCTGCTCGGGGTGGTCCTTCGGGCCCTCGATCCGGATCGTGAAGTAGCGCTCGTCCTCCCAGTAGCCGCCATTGTCCAGACCTTCGCCCTCCCCCACGCGCACGCCGTCCACCCAGAGCCGGGCCTTGCCCGGATGGTCGCGGAACAGGAGCACCGACCGGTGGTCGTCGCCGTCGGCGAAGGTCACGTCGATCTGGTGCTTGGACCAGCAGTCGAGGAAGCTGCTGCACGCCCCGGGCACCTCCCCGTGCCGATAGCTCGCGAGCTTCTCGCCCGGCGGTACGACGGGGTCCTGACTGCAGGTCTCGGCGAAGCGGCAGGCCCGGTCGACACGCCGGGTACAGCCGATCCCCATCGCCGCGACGTCGCGCGCCGATGCCTGCGAGAGCAGCTCTCCCAGGCGTTCCACGTACCGTTCCTCACCGACCAGGGCGGTCAGTTCGGCCTCGTCGTACCACCAGTGGAGCAGGTCCACTCCCGTGGCGGAACGGGCCAGCCAGCCGCGCCACTCGACGACCCTGCTGCCCCAGCGTTCGACCATCCGCTCGTGTCCTGCCCGCTCGGCGGCCGCGGCGGCCTTCGCGTCCGCGTCGATGCGCGCCTGGATGAGCTTGCCGAACGAGTCCTCGCCGAAGGCCGGTTCGCCGACCCCTGCAGCGCTGTCCTCGGCCTCGGCTTCGGTCTTCGTCTTCGCTCTCCATGGCCATTTCACGGTTCGCCCCCTCGGTCCACGTACTCGGCAGGCCGCCGATCGTAGATCCGTTGCGAGGTCCGCCGCCCCTCATTTCCCGGGGGGACCCGCCTGACCTGCGCGGGGGCCGGCGCCGGCGCGAATCCGGTTGAATTCCGCGACATGCTTGCGGTGTTCCTCGTACGTCGCCGAGAAGCGGGTGTCCCCCGGCTTGACGGTGACGAAGAACAACCAGTCGCCCGGCGTCGGTGCGACCGCGGCCGCCATCGCCTCCAGTCCCGGGCTGTCGATGGGCGTGGGCGGCAGCCCCTGGCGTGCGTAGGTGTTGAAGGGGCTGTCGATCCGGGTGTCGCTCAGCTTCGTGTCCACGGTCGTGCGGTTCAGCGCGTAGTTGATGGTGGAGTCCATCTGGAGGGGCATCGACTTCCCCAGCCGGTTGTGCACCACCCGTGCGACCTTGCCCATGTCGGCGCGGCTCTCGGCCTCCGCCTCGACGATGCTGGCCAGGGTGGCCGTCTGGTACGGGGTCATCCCGTGGGCCTTGCCCCCGTCGGCGACGGCCCGGGTGGCGAGCTTCTGGTTCGCCGTCGCCACCATGTGCGTGAGGAGGGTGGCCGGAGTGGACTTCGAGGTCACCGGGTACGTCGCCGGGAAGAGGTAGCCCTCCGGATTGCCCTTGGCCTCCGCGGGCAGGGCCAGCCCGGCGGTGGACACCGCCGCCTTCGTGGATCCCGGCGGGAGCTTCAGCTCGCGGTCGACCGCGGCGTACACCTGCGGGGCCCGCCAGCCCTCGGGGATCAGCAGCCGGCGCGGCTTCTCCGGTACGTCGCCACCGCGCAGGACCGGGATCAGGACTGCCGCACCGAGGGCGAGCAGCGTGCCGAGGAAGAGCGCCAGCCGGCCCCGGCGGGTCAGCCGGGAACGGCGTTGCGGCGGCCGGTAGTCATGGCGCATGCGGGCACGCTAACCCGTGGTCTACTACATTTCCGGCACCGGACCCGTATACCGGTCATACGGTCACACATTTACCGGAGCCAGCTGGACGCCCTCGGGCGGTTCGGGCGCGAGCGCCGCGTCCCGGTCCCGGCGGACCAGCGCCGCGTAGCGCCCGTCCACCTTCAGCAGTTCCTCGTGGGTACCGCGTTCGGCGATGCGCCCGGCGTCCAGGACCACGATCTGGTCGGCGTCGCGGACGGTGGAGAGGCGGTGCGCGATGGTGATGGTCGTACGGCCTGCGGAGAGGTTGTCGATGGCCCGCTGGACGGCATGCTCGGTACGGGTGTCCAGAGCACTGGTGGCCTCGTCGAGGATCAGCACCGGCGGGTCCCGCAGGATGGTGCGGGCGATGGCCAGGCGCTGCTTCTCGCCTCCGGAGAAGCGGTAGCCGCGCTCGCCGACCAGGGTGTCGTACCCGTCGGGCAGGGAGGCGATGTGGTCGTGGATCTGGGCAGCCCTGGCCGCCTCGGCGATCTCCTCGTAGGTGGCGTCCGGCTTGGCGAAGCGCAGGTTGTCGGCGACCGAGGCGTGGAAGAGGTAGGTCTCCTGGGAGACCACGCCGATCGAGCGGGCCAGCGAGTCGAAGTCGAGGTCGCGCACGTCGACCCCGTCGAGGGCGACCCGTCCGCCGGTGACGTCGTAGAGCCGGGGCACCAGGTAGCTGAGGGTGCTCTTGCCGGAGCCGGTCGGGCCGACGACGGCGAGGGACCCGCCGGCCGGAACGGTGATGTCGATCCCCGAGAGGGTCGGACCGTTCTCGGCGTCGTACGTGAAGTGCACGTCCTCCAGGGTGACCTCGCCCTTGGCCCGGTCCAGCCGCACCGCGTCCGCGCGCTCGGTGATGTCCACCGGCAGGTCGAGGTACTCGAAGATGCGGGCGAACAGCGCGAGCGAGGTCTGTATCTGCACTCCGGTCGACAGCAGGCTCACGGCGGGCCGGAACAGGCCCTGCTGGAGCGTGACGAAGGCGACGAGGGTGCCGACGGAGAGCGAGGGGGCGCCCGTCTGGAGGGCGATGCCGGCCGCCCAGTAGATGAGGGCGGGCATCGCGGCCATGACGATGCCGATGGTGGACATCCGCCAGCGCCCGGCCATGCTGGCGCGCACCTCGAGGTCGACGAGCTTCTCGGACTCCGCGGAGAAGGCGGCCGTGAGGGACTCGGAACGGCCCATGGTGCGGCCGAGCAGGATGCCGCTGACCGAGAGCGACTCGGTGACCGTCGCGGCCATGGCGGCCATCTGCTTCTGCCGCTTCGTCGTGATCTTCTTCCGCTCGTTCCCGACGCGGCGGCTGATCCACACGAACACGGGCAGCAGGAACAGCGAGACGAGGGTGAGCCGCCAGTCGAGCGCGAGCATGGCGACCACGGTGGCGATGACGGCCGTCAGGTTCGAGACGAGCGAGGTCGCGGTGGAGGTGACGGTGGCCTGCATGCCGCCGATGTCGTTGGCGATGCGGGACTGCACCTCTCCGGTGCGGGTCCGGGTGAAGAAGGCCAGCGGCATCCGCTGGAGCTGCTCGTAGACGGCGGTGCGCAGGTCGTGCATGACGCGCTGGCCGACGGTGGTGGAGATGAGGGTCTGGAGCACGCCGAAGACGCTGGTGACCACGGCGGTGAGGATCATGCCGAGCGCGAGCAGGCTCAGCAGTCCGGTGCGGCCCTGCGGGATCGCGACGTCGAGGATCTCCTTGAGCATGAACGGGGAGGCGACACCGACCAGCGAGGAGGCGCCGACCAGCAGGCCGACGACGGCGAGCCGGCCGCGGTAGGGCCGGAAGAGCCCCACGATGCGGCGCAGCTCGCGCGGCTGCTCGGCCGGGGCGGGACGGGCGGGGTCGACGGGGTCTTTCGATGGGATCCACTTCGGTTCGTCGTGCGGCATGGGCACCCTCTCGGGGGTCAGGGGTCAGGGTCTTCGCGATGTCCCCTTCGGTGAGGTCGGGGCCATTGGAGCATAGATCATTGTTACCTATACTCACAATGAACCGCATCCTGATATTGTTCCCGCATGAGCTCCGCCTCCGACACCGATCGCCTCCTCGCCGAACAGCTCCTGCGGCTGACGCGCAGGCTGCACCGGATCCAGAAGCGCCACATGGTGCCGCTCGGGATCACTCCCGCCCAGAGTCGTTTGCTGCGCCTCGTCTCGCACTACGAGGGCGAGCAGGCACCCCGTATGGCGGATCTCGCCACCCGTCTGGAAGTCGTACCGCGCGCGGTGACCACCCTCGTGGACGGCCTGGAGGCGGCCGACTGCGTGCGGCGCGCGCCCGACCCCGCGAACCGCCGCGTCATCCGGATCGAGCTCACCGACACCGGCCGCGCCACGCTGCGCCGTCTGCGCAACGCGCGAACCGACGCGGCGGAGGAGATCCTGGCTCCGTTGACCGCCGACCAGCGCGAAGTGCTCGGCGGTCTGCTGAACGCCCTGTCGGACGCCCCGGCGGAGCGCACCTGCTGAGTGGGCCACCCGTGGGCCCCGACGACGCGAGGGGTCGCAGATGCCGCTGCTGGAACCGAAGCCAGGGTCCCTGCGCCCCCGCAGCATCAGCGGCCCCGCCCCCGACCGGCTCCCCGGACACCGGGCAGGCGGCACGCCGGAGCCGCTGCGCACCGAGCTGACCGAGCTGCTCGGCCCCGAGAAGGTGCTGTGGAAGGTCTCCGACCTGGTCCGCTACGCCTCCGACGCCTCCCCCTACCGCTTCGTGCCCCAGGTCGTGGTGATCGCCGAGGACCTCGACGACGTCTCCGCGGTGCTCTCGTACGCCCATGGCCGCCGGCGCGACGTCGTCTTCCGCGCCGCCGGGACCTCGCTGAACGGCCAGGCCCAGGGGGAGGACATCCTGGTCGACGTACGCCGCCACTGGACCGGGATCGAGGTCCTGGAGGAGGGCCGCCGGGCCCGGATCCGGCCCGGCACCACCGTGGCCCGGGCGAACGCCGCCCTGGCGCGGCACGGCCGGATCCTCGGCCCCGACCCGGCCAGCGCCATCGCCTGCACCCTCGGCGGGGTCGTCGCCAACAACGCGTCCGGCATGACGGCGGGCACCACCCGCAACTCCTACCGCACGCTCTCCTCCCTCACCTTCGTCCTGCCGGGCGGCACGGTCGTGGACACCGCCGACCCGCTGGCCGACGAGGAGCTGTCGCGTGCCGAACCGGCCCTGTGCCACGGGCTGATGGAGATCAAGCGGGAGATCGAGGCCGACCCCGCGCTCGTCGCCCGGATCCGCGCCAAGTACGAGATCAAGAACACCACCGGCTACCGCCTCGACGCCTACCTGGACGGCACCACCCCCGTCGAGATCCTGCGGGGGCTCATGGTCGGCTCGGAAGGCACCCTCGGCTTCATCTCCGAGGTCGTCTTCGACACCCTCCCGCTGGACCGCGAACTCTGCTCCGCCCTGCTGTTCTTCCCCTCGCTGCCCGCGGCGGCCGCGGCCGTACCCCTCTTCAACGAGGCGGGCGCCGTCGCCGTCGAGCTGATGGACGGCAACACCCTGCGCGCCTCGGTCGCCGTCGAGGGGGTGCCCGCCGACTGGGCGGACCTGCCCCGGGGGACCACCGCTCTGCTCGTGGAGTTCCGGGCGCCGGACCGGGCCGGCCGGGACGCCTGCGCGGAGCGGGCCGCCCGGCTGCTCGACGGACTCGGCCTGGTCGCCCCGGTGGCCTCGGTCACCAACTCCTTCACCGGCGACCCGAAGACCGTGGGCGGCTACTGGCGTGCCCGCAAGGCCTTCGTGACCGCCGTCGGCGGAGCCCGCGCCCGGGGCACCACCCTGATCACCGAGGACTTCGCGGTACCGCCGTCCCGGCTCGCCGAAGCCTGCGAGGCGCTCCTCGCGCTCCAGGAGGAGCACGGTTTCGACGCGGCCGTCGCCGGTCACGCGGCCCACGGCAACCTGCACTTCATGCTGGCCTTCGACGCCGCCGACCCCGCCGACGTCGAGCGGTACGGGGCCTTCATGGAGGCCTTCTGCCGGCTCACCGTGGAGCGGTTCGACGGTTCCCTGAAGGCCGAGCACTCCACGGGCCGCAACATGGCCCC
This sequence comes from Streptomyces sp. NC-S4, assembly GCF_054353315.1. NCBI lineage: Bacteria > Bacillati > Actinomycetota > Actinomycetes > Kitasatosporales > Streptomycetaceae > Streptomyces > Streptomyces sp. NC-S4. The sequence continues at coordinate 1,373,656 of NZ_CM135937.1, forward strand.
CTTCCTGGAGCTGGAATGGGGCCCCGCGGCCGTGGCCCTCATGTGGCGCACCAAGCGGCTCGTGGACCCCGAGGGGGTGCTCGCCCCGCGCGTCCTCCTCGACCGCGACCCGCGGGCCCACCTGCGCGGCCTGAAGACCATTCCACAGGTGGAGGCGGTGGTGGACCCCTGCATCGAGTGCGGCTTCTGCGAACCGACCTGCCCCAGCGGGGACCTGACGACCACTCCGCGCCAGCGCATCGTGCTGCGCCGCGAGATGCTGCGCCAGCAGCCCGGCTCCCCCGTGCTGGACGGACTGCTCGCCGCCTACGGCTACGACGCGGTGGACACCTGCGCGGTCGACTCCACCTGCAAGCTCGCCTGCCCGGTCGGCATCGACACCGGCGCGCTGATGAAGGACTTCCGCCACCGCCGCCACGGCCCGCGCGAGGAGGCCGCCGCCGCGCTGGCCGCCCGGCGGTTCGGGGCCGCCGAGTCCGCCGCACGGCTCGCGCTGGACGCCGCCGACCGGATCCCCTCCCGGGCCGGCGACCGGCTGCTGGCAGCGGTCACCGGGGCCGCACGCAAGGCCGTACGTCCGGATCTGGTTCCGCAGTGGCCGGCGGGGATCCCCGGTGCCGCCGCCCGTCACCTGCCGTCGACCCGGCGGGTGGGCGCCGCGGCCGTGTACTACCCGGCCTGCGTCAACCGGATCTTCGGCGGCCCTGAGGGCCGGCCCGGCCCCTCCCTGCCCCGGGCCGTGGTGACCGTGTCGCAACGGGCCGGGCGGCCCGTGTGGATCCCCGACGACGTCGGCGGCACCTGCTGCGCGACGATCTGGAACTCCAAGGGCTACGAGGCCGGGACGCGGGTGATGGCCAACCGGATCGTCGAGGCGGCCTGGGGCTGGACGGCCGGCGGACTGCTGCCGCTGGTCGTGGACGCCTCCTCCTGCACGCTGGGCATCGCGCGCGAGGTGGTCCCGTACCTGACGCCGGAAAACCGGGCCCTCCACGCGGAGCTGCGGATCCTCGACTCGATCGTGTGGGCCGCCGAGGAGCTCCTGCCGCGGCTCCGGGTCCGGCGCAGGGTCGGCTCGGCCGTGCTCCACCCCACCTGCTCGATGCGGCACCTGGGCGACGAGGACCGGCTGCGGACGGTCGCCGAGGCGTGCGCCGAGGAGGTGGTGGTCCCCGACGACGCGGGCTGCTGCGCCTTCGCGGGCGACCGGGGAATGCTGCACCCGGAACTGACGGCCTCGGCGACGGCGCGCGAGGCGGCGGAGGTGACCGCGCGGGCCTTCGACGCGCACCTGTCGGCGAACCGGATGTGCGAGGTGGGCATGGACCGGGCGACGGGTCGGACCTACTACTCGGCCCTGCTCGAACTGGAGCGCGCCACCCGCCCGTGAGCGCCGGGGCGCGCAACCCCCGTGACCAGGCATCGCGTTCTCCCCCGCGGCCGCAAACCTGCTGGCCGCGGCGTGCGTCCCGCGGAAAATCGATTGCCTGTGGCGAACCCCGAAGGCGAACCTTGCACGGTTTGAAGCACTCGACCAGTCATGGGGCGTCATGCAGATCAGCGATCTTCCGTATCCGGATCCAGGGGTACCCGACGCTCGTTCCGGCCCCCGGTTCCTGCTGTGGCTGGGGCGCGGTCAACTCGGCGGACAGCTCAAGAGCCTGTGCTGGGGGATGCTGCACTTCACCGGCGTCGCCGCACTGCCGTACGCGGTGGGTCTCGGCGTCGACGCGGTCGTCGACCGCGATCCTGACGGACTGCTGCTCGTCGGCGTGCTGCTCCTGGTCACCGGCGTCGCGATCTCGGTCGGCGACGCCATGCTCCACCGCACGGCCGTCACCAACTGGATCACCGCCGCGGCCCGGGTGCAGCAGCTCCTGGCACGCAAGACGGCCGAGCTGGGCTCCGCCCTCACCCGACGGGTCGCCGCGGGTGAGGTGGTCGCGGTGTCCACCGGCGACGTGGAGAAGATCGGCTGGTTCGTCGAGGCGGTCTCGCGCTTCCTCGCGGCCGTTTTCTCCGTCGTCCTCGTCTGCGTCGGGCTGCTGTTCTACGCCCCCGAGCTCGGTGTGGTCGTGGCCATCGGCGTGCCGGTGATCGCCCTGGCCTCGCTGCCGCTGCTGCCGCGCGCCACCCAGCGCGCCGACATCCAGCGGGAGAAGGCGGGCAAGGCCACCGAGCTGGCTTCCGACACCGTCGCGGGGCTGCGCGTGCTGCGTGGCATCGGCGGTGAGGAGCTGTTCCTCGGCCGCTACCGCGAGGCCTCGCAGGAGGTCCGCAAGGCAGCCGTGCGCAGCGCCCGGATGTGGGCGCTGATCTCCGCGATCCAGGTCGTGCTCCCGGGCGCGCTGATGATCACGGTGGTCTGGTACGGCGCCACGCTCGTCTCGGACGGGCGCATCGCGGTGGGCGAGCTGGTCGCCGCGTTCAGCGCGGTGGCGACCCTGCTCTATCAGCTGCGGCACTTCCAGGAGATCGCCATGGCGTACTCCTTCTCGCGTCCCTCCGCCCAGCGGGCCGCCCGGGTGCTGTCGCTGACCCGGACGGAGGCCGCCGCCGAGCGGGCCGCGCGCACCGATCCGGTGGCGGCGCCGGCCGCGGGCGGGGACCTGTACGACCCGCGGACCGGGTTGCTGGCGCCCGCCGGACGGTTCACCGCCGTCGTGTGCGGGGACCCGGACCTGGCCGGACGGCTCGCCGAACGCCTGGGCGGCCATCCGATGGACGGGGATCCGGCGCCGGAGGCCGGAGCCGAAGCCGGGACCGAAGCCGCGACCGAAGCCGGGACCGACACTGCCGACGCCGCCGGGGCGCCGTCCGTGCTCCTCGGCGGAGTCGCGCTGGACGAACTCGAACTGGACACCGCGCGCTCCCTGGTCCTCGTACAGGACAAGGATCCGGTGCTGCTGTCCGGGACCCTGCGGGAGCTGTTCGACGTACCGGCCTCCGGAGCGGTCGAGTCCACTGCGGCGCTGGGCGCGGCCCAGTGCTCGGACGTCCTGGACGCGCTGCTGCAGTCGGCCCCGGACGGGGTCGAGGACCCGATGGACGCCCGGATCACCGAGCGCGGCCGGTCCCTGTCGGGCGGCCAGCGCCAGCGGCTCGCCCTGGCCCGCTCCCTGGTCACCGACCCGGAGGTGCTCGTGCTCGACGAGCCGACCTCCGCGGTGGACTCCCACACCGAAGCGCGGATCGCGGACGGGATCGCGGCCCTGCGCGCCGGGCGTACCACGGTGGTACTGGCGTCCTCGCCGCTGCTGCTGGACCGCGCGGACCGGGTCGTGCTCATCGACGGGGGCGCGGTGGCGGCAGTGGGTACCCACCGCGAGCTGCTGCGGCAGGAGCCGCGCTACCGGGCGGTGGTCACCCGCGAGACCGACGAGGAGCAGCGGCCCGGCGGGCTGGAACTGACAGAGCTGGAAGAACTCACAGAGATCGAGGAATCCGCATGATCGGCGTGGCGCCGCCGGAGTACGATCCGGCGGCCCCCGACTCGGCCGCGACCCTGCCCGTGGGCACGTCGGCGACCGTACGGGACTATGTGCGCGGCCTGTTCCGGCGCCACCGGCGGGCCTTCGTGGCGCTGGTGGGCGTCAACGCGGCCGCGGTGATCGCCTCCATGGTCGGCCCCTACCTGCTGGGCCGGATCGTGGACGACCTCTCGGAGGGGGCGCGCGAGCTGCATCTGGGGCGGGTGGCGCTGCTGTTCGCGCTGGCGCTGGCGGTCCAGACGTTCTTCACCCGGCTGGTCCGGCTGCGCGGGGCGATGCTCGGCGAGGAGATGCTGGCCGATCTGCGCGAGGACTTCCTCGTGCGGTCGGTGGGTCTGCCGCCGGGCGTGCTGGAGCGGGCCGGTACCGGTGATCTGCTGTCGCGGATCACCACCGACATCGACCGGCTGGCGAACGCGATGCGCGAGGCCGTGCCGCAGCTGGCCATCGGTGTGGTGTGGGCGGGGCTGCTGTTCGGGGCGCTCGCGGTGACCGCGCCGCCGCTGGCGCTGGCCGCGCTGGTGGCGCTGCCGGTGCTGGTGATCGGCTGCCGCTGGTACTTCCGGCGGGCGCCGTCGGCGTACCGCTCCGAGGCGGCCGGCTACGCCGCGGTCTCGGCCGTGCTCACCGAGGCGGTGGACGCGGGCCGCACGGTCGAGGCGCACCGCCTCGGGCCGGAGCGGATCGCGCTGTCGGAGCGGCGGATCTCTCAGTGGGTGGCATGGGAGCGGTACACGCTCTTCCTGCGGACGGTGCTCTTCCCCGTCATCAACGTCACCTTCGTGACGATCCTCGGCTCGGTGCTGCTGATCGGCGGTTACTGCGTGCTGCGGGGCTGGATGTCGGTCGGGCAGCTGACGACGGGCGCGCTGCTGGCGCAGATGCTGGTCGACCCGATCGGTCTGATCCTGCGCTGGTACGACGAGTTGCAGGTCGCGCAGGTCTCGCTCGGCCGCCTGGTGGGCGTGCGGGAGATCGAACCGGACGCGGGGGACGCGAAGGTGGCTCCCGAGGGCAGGGACGTGCGCGCCCAGGAGGTCCACTTCGGCTACCGGGAGGGCGTGGACGTCCTGCACCAGGTGTCGATGTCCGTGCCGCCGGGCACCCGGATGGCGCTGGTCGGCCCCTCGGGGGCGGGCAAGTCCACCCTGGGACGGCTGCTCGCGGGCATCTACGCTCCCCGGACCGGCGAGGTCACCCTCGGCGGGGCGCGGCTGGCGGGGATGCCCGCGGAGCGGGTGCGCGAGCACGTGGCCCTGGTCAACCAGGAGCACCACGTGTTCGTGGGCACGCTGCGGGACAACCTCCTGCTCGCGCGGACGGGGGCCGGTGACACCGAGCTGTGGGCGGCGCTGGCAGCGGTGGACGCCGACGGCTGGGCGCGGGCCATGCAGGCCGGCCTGGACACCGAGGTCGGTTCCGGCGGCACGGCGCTGACCCCGGCGCAGGCGCAGCAGATCGCGCTCGCCCGGCTGGTGCTGGCCGACCCGCACACGCTGGTGCTGGACGAGGCCACGTCGTTGCTGGACCCGCGCGCGGCACGGCACTTGGAGCGCTCACTGGCCCGGGTGCTCGACGGCCGCACGGTCATCGCCATCGCCCACCGGCTGCACACCGCGCACGACGCCGATGTGATCGCGGTGGTCGAGGGCGGCCGGATCAGCGAACTCGGCTCGCACGACGAGCTGGTCGCGGCCGATGGGGCGTACGCGGCCCTGTGGCGCTCCTGGCACGGCTGAGCAGGGGGCGCAGGCCCGTCAGCTGGTCCAGGGAAGCCGGACGGCCTCGATCACCGGGGCACGGAGCAGTGCTCCGACCAGGTGCTCGGGGCCGACGACTTGGGTGGCCCAAAGGTCGTAGTCGGTGCCGAGCACCCACGAGCGGTCCTCGGGCCACAGGGTGGAGGGGCTGAAATCCGCCTCGGGGTTGTCGTAGAGGGCGTGTGCGTCGCCGAGCCGGCCGGTGCGGACGTGGAGGTTGTCGAAGTCGCCCGCGGGCAGCGTCGGCGGGCAGTAGTGGGCGAAGACCCGGGTGTCCGCGCGTTCGGTGCTGTGTGCCACGAGCAGGTCGACGAGCCGGTCCCATGCCGGACGGTCGAGGCTGCCTTCGGGGGGCACCTCGATGCCCACGGGCCAGCTGCCTCCCGGCCGGGCGGAGGGGAAGCAGCGCCGCGAGGGGTACTTCCCCTCCGGGACCGCCGGGTCCCCGCACCGGGCCGCCAGCTCGGCCCAGCGCAGTCGGCGGTAGGACGGCCCGGGGTGCTCCGAACGTCCCAGGGCACCGCCGGTGACGATGCCCACTTCGAGGTCGGCGTCCCCGAGCACGTCGGGCTCGATGACACCCGCCGCGAGGGCTTGCTGCCGCAGCTCGTGGTGGGAGACGCCGCCGGGTCCGCGTTCGTGCTCGTACATGGCGTGCAGCACCCAGGCCGCGGCGGGGCACCGGGGCGGCTCGAAGCCGGTGGTTCCGTCACCGCAGAGCTCGGTCAGTCAATCGGCCTCGGAGGAGGGTGCCACCGGCCACAGGTCGGACGTTGCGGCCATCGCTCTAGATGAAACCGAGGGCCGAGGCGCCGCCGAAGCCGCCCAGCAGGATGAAGACCGGCATGAGGACCTTCAGCTCCACCCAGCTGCCGGCCCGGAATCGCATCGCCTTCGGCGGGCCGATCGGGTACCAGCGCTTGCCGGCGATCGGCAGCGGCCACAGGACCGGGCAGCCGGAGACGGTGAGCGCGTCGCCGATGTCGTGGACCAGGGCTCCGAGCACGATCGGCAGGCCGAGCCAGAGGTATTCCTGGCCCGCTCCGTCGAACAGCCAGTTCGCGCCGTTGCCGGGCTGGTCGAGCACACCCGCCAGGATCCACGCGCTGGTCGCGCCGAGCAGCCAGACCAGGACGTCGCTGGACATCCGCGCGGCCCGCCACAGCAGGCCTTCGACCGCCAGGACCAGGTGCACGAAGAGCAGGGCGAGCACACCCCAGCGGTCGGCGGTGACGGCGAGCAGGGAGGCCCCGCCGCCGATCAGGACGGCCCAGAGCCAGGTGTGCGTCAGGGTGCGGTGGCCCCCGGTGCGGCGGGCGTCCTTCTTGGAGCGGGTGCCCTTGTAGACGGCGTAGGAGATCTTGTCGACCACCTCGCACACGCCTTTGGAGAGCGGGCCGAAGGCCCGCGAGATCGTCGCCGACTTGTGATCGAGGTCGGGGGCGAGGGCCGCCCCGGCGCAGATCAGCGCGCCGACGACGAGGACGGGCCAGGGCATGGGGTGTCCGGCGGCCGCGGTGGCCGCGCCAACCCCCAGCCAGGCCGCTGCCCCGGACAGTGAGTGCGCCGGACCCATCATGGTCGTTTCCCGCCCCGCTGGTGTGTGTTCGGGCCCGGTCGACTGTTTCGTTCGGGCCGCATCGACGGCACAGCGTACCGTCGGCGATCTTCATTCCGTCCTCCGGTTCCCTGATCCGGGCGGAAGCCAGGCAAGATGGGGGGTGTGACCCTCATTGATCAGCTCCCGCCGAACGCCGACCCCGACGCCCTCTTCGAGGCTTTCTCCTCGTGGGCGGAGGACCAGGGCATCACCCTGTACCCGGCTCAGGAGGAGGCGCTGATCGAGGTCGTCTCCGGGGCGAACGTGATCCTGTCCACCCCGACCGGCTCCGGCAAGAGCCTGGTGGCCGCCGGAGCGCACTTCACGGCCCTGGCCCAGGACAAGGTCACCTTCTACACCGCCCCGATCAAGGCGCTGGTGTCGGAGAAGTTCTTCGACCTGTGCAAGCTCTTCGGCACGGAGAACGTCGGCATGCTGACCGGCGACGCCTCCGTGAACGCGGACGCTCCGGTGATCTGCTGCACGGCCGAGGTGCTGGCCTCGATCGCCCTGCGCGACGGCAAGCACGCCGACATCGGCCAGGTCGTGATGGACGAGTTCCACTTCTATGCCGAGCCGGACCGGGGCTGGGCCTGGCAGATCCCGCTGCTGGAACTGCCGCAGGCACAGTTCATCCTGATGTCGGCGACCCTCGGCGACGTCAAGCGGTTCGAGGAGGAACTGACCCGGCGCACCGGTCGGCCGACCTCGGTGGTCCGTTCCGCGACCCGGCCCGTCCCGCTGTCGTACGAGTACGTCACCACACCGATCACCGACACGATCACCGAGCTGCTGGAGACCCGGCAGGCCCCGGTCTACATCGTGCACTTCACGCAGGCCCAGGCGGTCGAGCGGGCGCAGTCGCTGATGAGCATCAACATGTGCACCCGCGAGGAGAAGGACAAGATCCAGGAGCTGATCGGCAACTTCCGCTTCACCACGAAGTTCGGCCAGAACCTCTCCCGCTACGTGCGGCACGGCATCGGTGTGCACCACGCCGGCATGCTGCCCAAGTACCGCCGGCTCGTCGAGAAGCTCGCCCAGGCCGGTCTGCTGAAGGTCATCTGCGGTACGGACACCCTCGGGGTCGGCGTCAACGTCCCGATCCGCACGGTGCTGTTCACCGCGCTCACCAAGTACGACGGCAACCGGGTCCGCACGCTGCGCGCCCGGGAGTTCCACCAGATCGCGGGGCGCGCCGGCCGGGCCGGCTTCGACACCGCGGGCTATGTGGTCGCGCAGGCTCCCGAGCACGTCATCGAGAACGAGAAGGCGCTCGCGAAGGCGGGCGACGATCCCAAGAAGCGCCGCAAGGTGGTGCGCAAGAAGGCGCCCGAGGGCTTCGTCGCGTGGTCGGACACCACCTTCGAGAAGCTCATCGCCGCCGACCCGGAGCCGCTCACCTCGCGCTTCAAGGTCACCAACATCATGCTGCTGTCGGTCATCGCCCGGCCCGGCGACGCCTTCCAGGCGATGCGCCACCTGCTGGAGGACAACCACGAGCCGCGCAAGGCCCAGCTGCGGCACATCCGCCGGGCCATCGCGATCTACCGCTCGCTGCTGGACGGCGGCGTGGTCGAGAAGCTCGACACCCCGGACGCGGAGGGCCGCACCATCCGGCTCACCGTCGACCTCCAGCAGGACTTCGCGCTCAATCAGCCGCTGTCCACCTTCGCCCTGGCCTCCTTCGACCTGCTGGACCCGGAGTCCCCCTCCTACGCGCTGGACATGGTCTCCGTCGTGGAGTCCACGCTGGACGACCCGCGGCAGATCCTGGCGGCCCAGCAGAACAAGGAACGCGGCATCCAGGTCGGCCAGATGAAGGCGGACGGGATCGAGTACGAGGAGCGGATGGAGCGGCTCCAGGACGTCACCTATCCCAAGCCGCTCGAAGAGCTGCTCTCCCACGCCTACGACGTGTACGCCAAGAGCCACCCGTGGGTGCGCGACCACCCGGTCTCCCCGAAGTCGATCATCCGCGACATGTACGAGCGCGCGATGACCTTCACCGAGTTCACCTCCTTCTACGAGCTGGCCCGCACCGAGGGCATCGTGCTGCGCTACCTGGCGAGCGCGTTCAAGGCGCTGGACCACACCATCCCCGACGACCTCAAGTCGGAGGACCTCCAGGACCTGATCGAATGGCTCGGCGAGCTGGTCCGCCAGGTCGACTCCAGCCTGCTGGACGAGTGGGAGCAGCTGGCGAACCCGGAGGTGGAGACGGCGGAGCAGGCCCAGGAGAAGGCCGACCAGGTCAAGCCGGTCACCGCGAACGCGCGCGCCTTCCGCGTCCTGGTCCGCAACGCCATGTTCCGCCGGGTGGAGCTGGCCGCCCTCGACCACGTCAACGTGCTGGGCGAGCTGGACTCCGAGTCCGGCTGGGACGCGGATGCCTGGGGCGAGGCCCTGGACGGGTACTGGGACGAGTACGACGACCTGGGCACGGGACCCGACGCGCGCGGCCCGAAGCTCCTGCAGATCGAGGAGGACCCGGCGCACGGCCTGTGGCGCGTCCGCCAGACCTTCGCGGACCCCAACGGGGACCATGGCTGGGGCATCAGCGCCGAGGTCGACCTGGCCGCCTCCGACGAGGAGGGCCGGGCCGTCATCCGGGTCACCTCGGTCGGCGAGCTCGGAGCGCTCTGACCGTCCACCGCACGCCGCCGTACCCGCCCGGCCCACCGGACCCGCCGGACCCGACAGTGGAGATCCTCTGATGACGAACCCCGCCGAGAGACTGGTCGATCTGCTCGATCTGGAGCAGATCGAGGTCAACATCTTCCGCGGCGCCAGCCCGCAGGAGTCCCTCCAGCGGGTCTTCGGCGGGCAGGTCGCCGGCCAGGCTCTGGTGGCCGCCGGGCGCACCGTGGAGAGCGACCGCCCGGTCCACTCGCTGCACGCGTACTTCCTGCGCCCCGGCATCCCCGGGGTGCCGATCGTGTACCAGGTGGAGCGGGTCCGCGACGGGCGGTCCTTCACCACGCGCCGGGTCACCGCGGTCCAGCAGGGCAAGACGATCTTCAATCTCACCGCCTCCTTCCATCATCCGGAGGAGGGCGGCATCGAGCACCAGCTGCCTCCTCACCACGTCCCTCACCCGGACACGCTCCCCAAGGTCGCGGACGAGATCCGCGAGCACCTCGGGGCGCTGCCGGAGGCACTGGAGCGGATGGCCCGCCGCCAGCCCTTCGACATCCGGTACGTCAACCGGCTCCGCTGGACTCCAGAGGAGCTCACGGGATCCGATCCCCGCAGCGCGGTGTGGATGCGCGCGGTCGGCCCCCTGGGCGACGACCCCCTCATCCACACCTGCGCCCTCACCTACGCAAGTGACATGACCCTCCTCGACGCCGTGCGCATCCCGGTGAACCCCTTTGGGGCATGCGCGGTTTCGACATGGCCTCGCTGGACCACGCCATGTGGTTCCACCGGCCCTTCCGGGCGGACGAGTGGTTCCTGTACGACCAGGAGTCGCCCATCGCGCACGGCGGCCGGGGCCTGGCCCGGGGCCGCATCTACGACGTGGAGGGCAGGCTGCTGGTGTCCGTGGTCCAGGAGGGCCTCTTCCGTCCGTACCCCGCCAAGCCGTCCGAGCCCGCCCCGGAGAACTGAGCACACCCATGTCCACCCCTGCCCTCCCCTGCCCCTGCGGGCTGCCCGCCACCTACCCGGAGTGCTGCGGCCCCTTCCACTCCGGTGCCCGCTCGGCGCCCACGGCCGAGCGGCTGATGCGCTCCCGGTTCAGCGCCTTCGCCGTCGGCGACACCGCCTACCTGATGCGCTCCTGGCACCCCGCCACCCGTCCGGACCGCCTCGACCTGGATCCCGAACAGCGCTGGGAGCGGCTGGAGATCCTCGCCACCGAACGCGGCGGGATGTTCGAGACGGAGGGCTCGGTGGAGTTCCGCGCCCACTACCGCGAGGGCCGGCACACCGGCTCGCTGCACGAGCACAGCAGCTTCTCGCGCGAGGGCGGGGCCTGGGTCTACGTCGGCCCCCTCTCCCCCGTCGACTTCGACTGACCCCGCGCCCCCGCCAGGGCGAAGTCCAGGCTGGTGCGGTACCAGTGGACCTCGTCCGGCGGGCCGGCCTTCAACAGCCCCGTCGCCACCGCGGCCGCCGCCGGAGCCTGCGGGTGCCCGTACGGCGGGGGCGGGCCGAGGGCGGCCAGGACGATTCGCTCCGCGGGGTCGGGCACGGCTTCCAGCAGCTCGCCCTCGGGCAGCACGGAAGCCAGTACCGCGGCGCGCTCCCACGGGTCGGCGGTCCGCCTCAGCAGTAGCCCGACATGCCGCTCGCGCCACGTGCGCGGGCGCAGATCCGCCTTGGCCGCCATCAGTTCCCGGTCCGCCGGGGGCGCGGTCCCGCGCAGCATTCCCGGATCCCGCGCGGCGAAGCTCCGTAGCTCGGCGGTCAGATAGAGCCACACCACGGCCCGGTACCGGTTGATCCGGTAGCCGACCGGGGTCACGTGCCCGCAGCGTGCGAGCCGTGTGAAGCGGCTCGGGCCGATCCCCACCACCTCGGCCGCGGCCTCCGCCCCGGCCACCGTCTCCACCCGCTCGCGCAGCGTGCCCGGCGGGCCGGCCTGCGACCTGACGCGGTCGAGCTCGGCCCGTGCGTAGCGCGCGGCCCCGGCGGGCGTGCGCGGCCCGGCCCGGACGATCCCCAGCTGAACGGCTCTGGCGAACTCGCTTCGGCTCAGGCCCAGTTCGCCCGCGGCCTGCACGCCGCCCACCAGCAGGTCCGCGGCGCCGTCCGCCCCGGCGCCGTCGGCCGCATCGTCCCGAAGTGCGGTCTCCATCTGCTTCATCACGGTCCTCCCCCACGAGCAATGATTACTCTGTGTGAAGACCGTAACTCAGCGCAATGACACTCCGCGATGCCTGTGGACAACTCCCCCGCCGCGCCGAAGCGTGCCGGACTCAGCCGCCGGTGATGCGCCGTTCCGCAACGCCCAGGTGCTCGCCCACCCGGTTGACCAGCAGCGTCATCTCGTAAGCGACCTGACCGATGTCCGACTCGGCGGCGCTCAGCACACACAGGCTGCTGCCCGCTCCCGCCGCCATGACGAAGAGTGCTCCCTCGTCGTACTCGACCATCGTCTGGCGCACCTCACCGGCCCGGAAGTGGCGGCCGGACCCCTTGGCAAGGCTCTGCAGACCGGCCGCGACAGCCGCCAGGTGTTCCGCGTCCTCCCGTGCCAGTCCGGCGCTCGCCCCCGTGACCAGGCCGTCGTTGGACAGCACCACCGCGTGCCGCACCTGCTGGACCCTGCGTGTCAGGTCGTCCAGCAGCCAGTCCAGTTGCTTGTCCAGTGCCATTCCCGGCCCCTCCCCGTTGACGTCGGCCACCTGGCCGCGCCCCACCCCGCGTACTCGTGCCGCAAGCCTTCCCCACCAGCGCCTTTCGGGCAAGGAGGATGTCCCCATGGCGAAGAAGATGACTCAAGAGGAATGGCGGGCGTTCGTCTCGCACTCCACCCGCACCGGAAAGCTCTCCACCGTGAGCGAGGACGGAAGTCCGCACATCGCTCCCATCTGGTTCGTACTCGACGGCGATTCCTTCGTTTTCAACACCGGAAAGGACACCGTCAAGGGACGCAACCTCGCCCGCGACGGCCGGGTCGCGCTCTGCGTGGACGACGAGCGGCCACCCTTCTCCTTCGTCGTCCTCCAGGGCCGCGCCCAGATCAGCGAGTACGGCGACGGCCCGGAGGAAGTGCACGCCTGGGCGGCCCGGATCGCCACCCGCTACATGGGTGAGGAGCAGGGGGAGGCCTTCGCCCGCCGCAACGCCGTCCCGACCGAACTCCTCGTCAGGGTCCCGATCGACAAGGTGATCGCGCTCGCCGACCTCGCCGACTGACACCCGCAGCCGACCCGTCCCGTTCACACGGGATCGGCCTGCGACCCCACCGAGTCCAGCAGCCGGGCGGTGTGCACCCGCCCGGCGTACTCGACCAGCCGGATCAGCACTTCCTTCCCCGAGTCCCGGTCCCGCGCGTCGCACAGCACCACCGGTGTCCCCTGCTCCAGGTCCAGGGCCCGCGCGACGTCGTGCGCCCCGTACCGCCGCGCGTCCGTGAAGCAGTTGACCGCCACCACGAACGGGATGCGCCGGTGCTCGAAGTAGTCGACCGCCGGAAAGCAGTCCTCCAGCCGCCGCGTGTCGGCCAGTACCACGGCGCCCAGCGCGCCCTGCGACAGCTCGTCCCACAGGAACCAGAACCGGTCCTGCCCCGGCGTGCCGAACAGGTAGAGCGACAGCCCGGACCGGATGGTGATCCGCCCGAAGTCCATGGCCACCGTCGTGGTCGTCTTCTGGTCCACGCCGCCCGTGTCGTCGACCAGCTCACCCGCCTCGCTCAGCGCTTCCTCCGTCCGCAGCGGCCGGATCTCGCTGACCGCGCCCACCAGCGTGGTCTTGCCCACCCCGAACCCGCCCGCGACCAGGATCTTCAGGGCGAGTGCGGCCAGTTCGGGGTCCTCCCCGGGGCTGTGATCCGCGCCCGCGTCCTGGGCCGGAGCAGATCCGGCAGGCCCGGCAGATCGGTCGTCGTACTGTCCCATCAAAGCGCTCGCAATCCCTCGATGACTTCACGCAGAATCCGCTCGTCCGGCAGTTGCGCGGGCGGTACGGGCCGGCTGACCCTGACGTACCCGCCCTCCAGCAGGTCCCCGAGGAGCACCCGCACCACCCCCACGGGCAGGTCCGCGTCGGCGGCGAGTTCGGCCACCGACTGGGTCTCGGACCGGCAGAGTCCGAGCAGTGCCCGGTGTTCGGGGCCCAGGAGCGACTCGGCCGCCTCGTCCGTGCCCGTCGCGTCGACCGCGACCAGCGCGATCAGGTCGAAGCGGACCCCGTGGGGTCCCGGCTTCGTACGCCCGCCGGTCATGGCGTACGGACGGACGAGCGGGCCCGCTTCGGCGTCGTACCACTGGCCGTCCATGTGCCGGACCGCCGCCCTCAGCCTGCGGCCGGCGGGTGCGCCGCGAACCGGGGCGGGGTGTAGAGGTGCTCGCCGACCCGCTTCACCAACCGGGCCATCTCGTAGGCGATCAGGCCGATATCGGCACTGGCGGCACTGATGACGGCCAGGCATGAGCCGTCGCCGGCGGCCGCGACGAAGAGGAAGCCCTCGTCCATCTCGACCATCGTCTGGCGCACGCCCCCGGCGTGGAAGTGCCGGCCCGCGCCCTTGGCCAGGCTGTGGAAGCCGGAGGCCACCGCCGCCAGGTGCTCGGCGTCCTCCCGGCCGAGCGCGCTGGAAGCGCCGACCGCCAGGCCGTCGTTGGAGAGGACCACGGCATGCCGGACCTCGCGCACCCGGAGCACCAGGTCGTCGAGCAGCCAGTCCAGTTCGCCGGACCTGCGGCCGCCGTCGAGGTCGATCCTTTGGTGTTCGATCATCACACTTCTCCTTCGCTGCCTTCGTGAGGGGAGTTCTCCTGGGCGCCGCGGACCCAGCCGGCGCGGTAGGCCGCCATCCGGTCCCGGGCCTGTTCGGGGCTGCGGCCCGGCGGCTCCTCGGGGAGGCGTGATGCGGCCGGTTCCTGCGGGGCGGGGGCCTCGCGAAGCTGCGGGACGAGACTGGCCTGGCGCACCCTGCGCGGCAGTTCCGTCACCGACGCCGGGGGCGCGGCGGCCGTCCGGGTACGGGTGCCCGCGCCACCGGGGATGCGGGGCCGGAGCGAGGCCACCGGAGCCGGGCGCGGCTCCTCGTGTTCGGGATCCGGGGCCGAGTCCGGAGCCGGGGACTGCGCGTCCTCCCGTACGACGGCCATGGCGGGTGGCCGTTCCGCCCCCGCGACCGCCCCCGCGACCGACTTCGGTGCCGGAACAGGAGCAGGAGCAGGAGCGGGCGGCTCCGGGCGGGGCGCTGGGCCGGAATCCGGGGCCGAGCCGTGGGCGGAGGCAGCAGCGGCAGCGGCCGGGGCTCCGGTCGTGATCGCTTCCTGGAGCATGGTCTTGGGCAGGAGCACCACCGCGGTGGTGCCGCCGTAGGGCGACTTGCGCAGGTGCACCTTCACCCCGTGGCGGGCCGCGAGGCGGCTGACCACGAAGAGCCCGAGCCGGTCACTGTCGAAGAGGTCGAGGGACTCGGACTGCTCGATGCGGCGATTGGCGTCGCCGAGGGATTCGAGGCCCATACCGAGACCGCGGTCCTCGACCTCCAGGACGTAGCCGGTGCCGACGGGCTCGCCGCTGACCCGGACCTTGGTGTGCGGCGGGGAGAACTGTGCCGCGTTCTCGATGAGTTCGGCGAGCAGGTGGGTGAGGTCGGCGACGGCGCCCCCGACCACGGCGGCCTCCGCGAGCTGCCGGACCTCGATCCGCGGGTAGTCCTCGATCTCGGAGACGGCGGCCCGCACGACGTTCGTGAGGGGGACCGGCGTCCGCCAGGCCCGGCCCGGAGCGGCCCCCGACAGGATGATCAGACTTTCTGCGTGCCGGCGCATCCGGGTGGTCAGGTGGTCGAGGCGGAAGAGGTCGCCGAGCTCGTTCGGGTCGTCGGCGCGACGCTCCATCGAGTCGAGCAGGGTGAGCTGTCTGTGGACGA
The DNA here is from genome assembly GCF_054353315.1 of Streptomyces sp. NC-S4. Lineage (NCBI taxonomy): Bacteria > Bacillati > Actinomycetota > Actinomycetes > Kitasatosporales > Streptomycetaceae > Streptomyces > Streptomyces sp. NC-S4. Next base: position 1,389,070 of record NZ_CM135937.1, read on the forward strand.
GTACCTGGCTGCGGCGGGCGAGGTTGACGAAGACACCGGAGATCCCGTCGGCGAGTTCCGCCCGTTCGACGGCGGCGCTGAGCGCGGCCCGGTGGACGGTGCCGAGCGCCTCGCCGACCTGGGTGATCTCGTCCTCGGCCGGCGGCCCGGGCGGGGTCTCGGCGTCGACGTCGATCTCCTGGCCGGCGCGCAGCCGGTCCATCGCCTGCGGCAGTTTGCGGTGGGCTATCTCCAGGGCGGTGTTGCGCAGCGAGACGAGTTCGACGACCAGCGCCCGGCCGATCCGGACCGAGATGACCAGGGACGCGGCGACGGCCGCCAGACCCAGCAGCACGGCGGCCCCGGCCGGGGTGAGCGCCCCCTCGGTGAACGGGCCGGCCCGGTCGGCGGCCGCGGCCTGCGCGGCGGCCTCGACCTCCCTCATCGAGGAGGCGATGCCGTTGTGGGCTGCCTCCCATCCGGCGGGCAACCCGCGGCTCTCCTTGGAGGTGCCCGCGGCCAGCGCCCGGTCCTCGGCGCCGGTGAGGTCGGCGTAGGCGGCGCTCTTGGCGGCGGACTCCCAGACGGCCTGCTGTTCGGCGGGGAGGTCACGGGCGGCGGCGTCGGTGAGTGCGCGGCGGGACTCGACGGCGCCGGTCAGCTGCCGAAGCGTTTCGGCCGTACGCGGTCCGGGGGCGGCGAGCAGCGCGTCCTCCCGTGAGAGCAGTTCCGCGGCGCGGGAGAACTCGAGCAGGACCCGGGCGTCGGGGCCGAGTTCGGCCTTCTCCCCGCCGGTCAGGGCGCCGCCGACGGCGAAGGCGGAGTCGACCACGCGGGTGTAGATGGTGTAGGCCGCCTCGGGGGTGGCGCGGCGGTCGGTGATGTCCTTGCGCGACGCGCCCAGGCCTTCGACGGCGGCTACGAACGCCTCCAGCCGGACCACGATGTCGGAGCGGTAGTCGCCGGAGTCGGCGACGGTGTGCTGGTCACCGAGCCGCAGCCGCTGCACGGCGGCGTCGGTCCGGCGGGCCTGCTGGTCCAGGGCGCCCGGGTCGGAAGCGGGGTCGGCGAGCAGACGGACGGCGGCCCGCCGTTCGGCCTGGAGCTCGGTGACGGCGGCGGCGACGGGCGTGCGTATCTCGGTGTCGACCTGGTGGACGCGGCTGAGCCGGGCCATGTCCTGGGCGGTGTTGACGGTGGCGAAGGCCCAGAGGGCGAGGAGCGAGACGACCGGGACCATCAGCAGCGAGACGATCTTCGCGCGGACGGTGGCGGGGCGCAGGCGCAACCGCCGGCGGCCTCCACTCGCGCGCGCGGCGGGCGGGTCGGGCCGGTGGCCCGGGAGCTCGGCCGGTTCCTCGGCCGGCGGCCCGGCGTGGGCCCGGCGGCCGCGTGCCGGGGGCGCGGGCAGCCGCGGCGCCGCTGCTTCCGGTCTTCTGCGGGGTGTTCGCATGGGCTCCTCGTTCCGGGCGGTGCCTACGGGTGCGGTGTGGGAGGTGGGACGGACAGGTGATGGCCGGTACGCGGCGGTGGGGGCAGTGGGGGGCAGTGGGGGTCAGTGGGCGGTCACGGTGTGCTCCCCCAGGTGCCGCGCCGAAGCGGAGGCGGTGCGTTCGTCGATCGTCGGGGAGAGCGCGACGAAGGCGGCGGTGATGAACAGGTAGGAGCCCAGCCCGACGGCGAGCGGGAAGATGAACTGCATGGCCGTGGCTCCGGGCAGGGCCGCGTCCGAGGGGCTGACGCTGACGGCGACGGCCATCATCCCCGTGTAGTGCATGCTGCTGACAGCGGCGCCCATGACGAGCGAGGCGACGGCGACCGCCACCGGTGACTTGATGTTGAGCGCGGCCCACAGGGCCGCGGTCGCCGCGATCACGGCGATGGCGACGGAGAGTCCGACGGTGAGCGGATCGTAGGAGACGTCGCCGTGCAGACGCAGGGCCGCCATGCCCAGGTAGTGCATGCTGGCGACGCCGAGCCCGGTGGTCAGACCGCCCAGAACGAGAGACCGGCCGCGGTCCTTGCCGTAGCCGACGGCGAAGACTCCGGCGCCGACGACCAGCACGGCGACGAGCAGGCTGAGGATCGTGAGCGGCACGTCGTAGTGGATCTCGGTGCCCGTGACCTCGAAGCCGAGCATCGCGACGAAGTGCATGGTCCAGATGCCGGTGCCGATGGCGGAGGCCGCGGTGAGGAGCCAGTTGCGGCGGGAGGCTCCGGTCGTGGCGAGAGCCCGGACGGTGCAGCGCAGCCCGAGGGCGGCACCGATCGATGCCATCACATATGACAGCGCGGGTGTCAGCCACCCGTAGGCGGCGTGGTCCAGATGTCCCAGGTGTCCCATGGCCACGGGACGCTAGTCCGGGTGAGGGCGCGAACAGGGGGCGCATTTCGAAAGCAGCTGGAACTGCTGGAATATGACAGAGCTACGTTCATCTTCGATCACACCACGTGCCAGCTTGCACACGGTCCGCAGGTGGGCGGGGACTCCGGCGGGTGCCTGTGGGGGATCATGGCCGCATGAGCGAAGACCACACACACGTGCAGGAGTTCTTCGGGGCGCGTGCGGCCGACTGGGACCGCAGGTTTCCCGGGGACGGGCCCGCGTTCACCACCGCCGTGACCGAGTTCGGGCTGCGGCCCGGAGACCGCGTGCTCGACGCGGGCTGCGGCACCGGGCGCGCCATGACCGCGCTGCGGGCCGCCGTCGGACCCGCCGGGACCGTGCTCGGCGTGGACCTCACCCCGCAGATGCTGGCCGCCGCGCGGCGGGCGGGGCGGGACGCCGAGGGCGCCCTGCTGCTGGCCGACGTGGCCCGGCTGCCGCTGCGCGACGAGGTGCTCGACGCGGTGTTCGCCGCCGGGCTCATCGCCCACCTGCCCGATCCGGGGGCGAACCTGCGCGAGCTCGCCCGGGTGGTCCGCCCCGGTGGCGGGCTCGCGCTCTTCCACCCGATCGGCCGAGCGGCCCTCGCCGCGCGGCACGGCCGCGAGCTGACCCCGCAGGACATGCGTGCCGAGCACAACCTCGGCCCGCTGCTCACCGGTTCGGGCTGGGACATGACCTCGTACGCCGATGAAGACGACCGTTTCCTGGTGCTGGCCGTACGGCGTTCCTGAATGCACCCGTACGCCGGTCCCGCGCCCGGGGTCCGCGCAGGCGCCCGGGATCAGGCCGGAGGCTGGGCGTCCGCTCCGGCGGGCCGGCGGGGATGCGGAACGGGGCAGCCGCCCGAGCCGGGCACGGGGAACGTGCCGAGCTCGCCCACGTCGTAGCCGTCCGGATAGCCCTTGATCTCCGGGTTCTGGCGGGCGTAGTGCGGGGCTCGGCGCGGGGGCAGGAGCCGTACCGCGCGGCCGCGCAGCCACAGCGCGCCGTGGACGAGGCCCCGGACCGGGGCGCGGGGGGTCTCGTAGCGGAATGCGTCGAGCAGCGACTCGTCGAGGAGGGCGAGGCTCGCGCGCCGCACGGCGGGGGCGACCGGCGCCGGGTACCAGGAGGCCATGAGGTCGAGGGTGGAGTCGGCGACCTTGCGGGCGCCCTCGTCCCAGCCGAAGTGGGCCTCCTCGTAGGCGTCGAGGGTGGTTTCGAACTCCTCGTAGGTGCCTGGGATGTCCGTGATGCCCAGGTGGCGGCCGAGGGTGGCGTAGTAGTTCGCGCAGGCCCTGCGCTCGTGATGGGTCAGCGGACGCCAACCGTAGGCGTCCAGCCAGCGCGCCGGAATCACCACGAAGGTGCTCAGGACGTAGCGCATGTCCTCGTTGGAGATGTCGTAGCTGCGGTGCATCTGGTTGACACGGCGGATGGCGGTGCGCGCGGTGTCGCTCTCGAAACCGTGCTCGACGACCGCGTCCAGGAGCAGTGCGGTGTCGTCGTAGCGCTTCTGGGTCCGGTCGGTGAACTCGGCCGTCTCGGCTAGCAGGCCGCCGATGCTCGGGACGGCATATGTCCGGAACAGGGCGAGTTCCAGGGCGCGGGTGAAGTCCCAGGGGAACTCGTAGGTGGCGGTGAGCCGGTAGATGGCGAGGAAATCCTTGTCGGGATCGAGACGGAGGATCTCCCTCAGCCGATCGTAACGCTGCACCGGGTGTCCCTTTCTGTGGCGGGTTCCCAACTCTACGTGCAGGTAGCAGCCTTGGAAATCGTGTCCCGCAGGCTCTCGACGGGCGGGTTACCCGCTGGTTAAGGTGCGCCGACGAGAGAGCTACCGGGAGGCCAGGTGTCCGACGACGAGGGCGGCGGCTCGCTGTACGTGCTGACCGCCGTGCTGCTGACCCCGGCGCAGTTCCCCAGCATCCTGGGCGACGACTTCCCCGAGGCCTGCGCCCTGCTGGGCGTGGCGCCGGGCGGGGAGGGGTACGGGCTGGTGCTCGGCCAGGACGAGGAGGGCGCGCGCTGGACGGTCGTCGTGGACGACGTCTCGCTCGTCGCGACGGCCATCGCCTCCTGGGACTGCGGGATGGAGTACGACCTGTCCCCCGACGAGCGGACGATCGTGGTCTCGCTGGCGGGCTGGCCGCTGGACCTGTCGGTGGCCGCTTCGGGGATCCCGGAGCCGCACGATCCCGAGCAGGGCGCGGACGGTACGGGGCGGGTCCCGCTCGCCCCGCCCTCGGCGGACGCATGGGGTCCGGTACAGCGGCGGATGGGCGCGGACCAGATCGCGCGGGAGTGGGCGGACTGGCGGGAGCGCGTGGCCACGGACGGCGGGGCGGCCGCCGCCGCACACCCCGGGCTCGCGCGGGCGCTGGAAGAGGCCGTGGCGTACACGGAGAACCCGCCACCGCCCGGCCGGGTGCGGTCCTCGTTCGCCGGCGAGGAGGCCCGTACCCTGCGGGTGGACGGGCCCGGCTGGTCTCTCGTGGCGCGCACCGGAGAGACGGCCTTCGTCCTGCTGGACGAGGAACCGAGCGAGGTGCTCACGGTCCCTCACGAAGGCTCCTCGGCCCTGCCGGACCTGCAGGACCTGCTGACGGCACTCGACCGCATCGCGGTCCGCCCCTCGTGAACGGCCATCGGAGCGGGCGGCGGCAGTGACGGCCGCGAAGGCAGAGGCGGTGGCCCCGGCGCACGACGCGTACCGGGTGGTCGGTCGGCGCCCGGCCTCCCCGCGCGGACCGTCCCGACCTCTCGTGATCGAAAAGAACCAGCCACGGAGACCGGAAATCGCTCTGGATCCCCCTCCTCCGGAATGATCGAATCGGCCAGTCAAGCGGCTCAAAGGTGCGCACCTCGCACCTGTGGCCCATTCCACGACGGAGGCCATTCTTGAATTCCATGTCCTACCTGGACCTGCACCGGGAAGTCTCGCAGGACATCGACGCGGAGATCGACACCGCGCTGGAGCGTCTCGGCCCACTGGCGAGCACGACCAGGAACTCAGTGGCCAAGCTCTTGGAGCACCGCAAACTGAGACATCCCCTCTCGGTGCTGCCGCTCCTCACGCACGCCATAGAGACCGGTAATCCGAGGCCGGCCATACCGCTGTCCGCCGTCCATCTGCTGTGGTGGACCTCGGCCTGCTACCTCGACGACCTGGCGGACGCCAACGGCGCCTCCATCTCGGGCGAGCTCACCGAGAACGAAGCGCTGCTCGCGTCCGTCATCACGGGGAACTCGCTGCCCATTCAGATCCTCCTCTCGCAGGATCTCCCGGAGGCGGCGCGCAGCGCACTGATAACCGAGATCCTGAACGGCTGGATCATCGGCGTCGACGGCCAGATCGACGACATGCGCGGGGACATCTGCAGCGCCTCGCGGAAATCGGTCGTCGAGACCTACCGCGGCAAGTCCGGTGCGCCGTTCGGAATGATCACGGCAATGGCCGCGATATTTTCGGGAGCATCGGCCGAGAAGGTCGAGCTGTGGCGTGAATTCGGCTACGTCTTCGGCATCCTTTGGCAAATATTCAACGACCAGGAAGACATCCTGTCCGGCCGCAACGAGGACGTGCTGAACGGCACGGTCACCTATCTGCTCGCCTCCGTCCTCGAGGACGCCTCGCCGGATTCCCGGGAGCGGATCCTGGACCTGTGCGCCATCGCCGGGCGCTCGCACCAGGCCAGAGCGGAACTCGAGGGACTGCTGCGGACCCCCACCGCCCTCGACCGGTACCGGGCGGAGATCGACGCGTTCCGCGCCGAGGGATACCGAATCCTCGACGAGCTGGGCGGCGACGAGACCTACCTGCCGGTGCTCCGGCACCTCGTGGACCACGCGTCCCAGATGCTGCTCGAAGCGGACCTCGCCCCGGTCGCCGTGAGCGGCGCCGCCTGACCCGGCCACCGTCCGGGCGAGCCGCACCCTCCGGGCGTCGCCCCCACCCAATGGGTTCAGGACCGGGCCCCGGCCCCGCGGTCATGCCTGCCGGGCTCCGCGTCGAAACCGGAGCCCGGCCACCCCGCCGGGCGAGTGCGCGGCGGCCGCGGTCAGCGGCCTATCTGCTTCCTGGACAATCCCCGCAGACGACGCCGCTGGGAGGAATCCAGCAGGAGGTAGGCGGCGACCGGCACGCCGATCAGGACCAGCAGCCCCGCCCAGAACCCCACGGTCCAGAACAGCACGATGGCTGCCACGACTCCGGCAACCGCGATCTTTCCGCTCGTGGACATCTGCGGACACCTCCTCCTGCCGTCGACCACTCCTACCCGCTCAACGCCCCGTCGCGACCGCGCGTTCCCCGACACCCGGACGGCCCTCGAAGTCGCCCGGGGCGCAGCCGAGGCCCCCGTCGCCGGCGCCCTCGGTGAGGTACCCTCGGCAACCCCGTACCCGGTAGTCAAATTTGAGGAATGCGTGCTTCCTGAAATCTCCGGCCTCGCCCACCACCACTGCGCCGTGTTCCTTCCCGCCGACCCGCCGCGCGGCTCCCGGATCGCCCTCTGGCGGACCGGCGGCACGGTGCCCGGCGCTCCTGCCGGTGCCGACGGCTCGGAGGAGCTCACGGTCATCACCCCCGGCCTGCGCCGGGCCACCGTGGTCGCGCGCGTCCTGTCCATGGACGAAGCCCTGCCCCTCCTCACCCGCGCCCGGTCCGCGGCGGCCGCGGCGGGGACCGCCGGTGGGGGCGAGGCCACCGTCAGCTCCGCCACGGCGTTCTGGGGCGCCGCGGCGCTGCTCGCCCTGCGCTTCGCCGCGCGCGGGCAGCTGCTGCCCGGGCTGAGCCCCACCGGCCACGACGCCTGGCGGATCGGGCCGCTGGAGCCCGGAGACCTCGACGAGGTCCGGGAACTGGCCGCCGCCATGCCGCCCGCCGCCCACTGCGTGCCGCTGAACGCCGACGGCCCGGCCCGGCTGCCCGCACCGGAGCCGCTGCTGCGGGCCTTCCTCGACGCCGTCGCCGACACCCTGCCCCGCTCCCCCGCCGCCCCCGCGGCCGCCGGTGGCCCCGTCTACGCCGACCGCCCGCCGCGGCTCCACCCCGAGCTGCGCGGATGGGCCGCCGAGGTCGCCGCCGGCCATGACGCCGGCGTCCGGATCTCCCTGCGGATCGAGCTCGATCCGGCCCTCGATCCGGCCCTCGATCCGGCCCTCGCCCCGGTGCTCGACCCGGCCGCGGAGCAGTCCTCCGACGCCGCCCCGGGCTTCCGGGCCGTCCTGCAGATGCACAGCCTGTCCGACGCCGCCCTCGTCGCCGATGCCGCCGACGTCTGGTCCGGATCCGGTGCCGCCGCGGCCGCCTTCCCGCCCGGCGTCCGGATGGACGCCCTCCGCGCCCTGCGCCGCGCCGCCCGGCTGTGGCCCCCACTCGCCCCGCTGCTGGGCTCGGCCGTCCCGGACGCGGTGGAACTCGCCGACGAGGAGGTCACGGAGCTGCTCGGCGAAGCCGCGGCCGCCCTGGCCGCCGACGGGGTCCAGGTGCACTGGCCGCGCGGGCTCGTGCGCGACCTGAACGTCCGGGCCGTCCTCGGCTCCCCCGACGCCACGCCCGACGACGCCTCCGGCGACACCTCCGTGGGTACCCGCCCCTCCGGCCTGCTCTCCCCCGGCGCGCTGCTCTCCTTCAGCTGGCGCCATGCCCTCGGCGACCAGGGCGATCTCACCCGCGCCGAACTCGACCGGCTCGCCGAGGCCAAGCGCCCCCTGGTCCGGCTGCGCGACCAGTGGGTCCTGGTCGACCCCGCCGAGGCCCGGCGGGCCCGCGCCCGCCAGGATCGCAGGATCGCGGGCGCGGACGCACTGGCCGCCGTACTCACCGGGTCGGCGGAGATCGACGGCAAGCGGGTCGACGTAGAGGCCACCGGCCCGCTGGAGGGGCTACGGGCGCGCCTCGCAGCCGAACCGCGGGAAACCCCCGCGACCCCCGACACCCCCGATACTCCCGACGCCCCCGGCGCGCCGCCGGAGCTGCGGGCCACCCTGCGCGACTACCAGCTGCGCGGTCTGCGCTGGCTGGTCCGGATGACGTCGCTCGGCCTCGGCGCCTGTCTCGCCGACGACATGGGCCTCGGCAAGACCGTCACGCTCATCGCACTCCACCTGCACCGCAACCGGCCGTCGGCCCCGGACACCGAACCCGCCACCGCCGGGCCCACCCTGGTGGTGTGCCCGGCCTCGCTGCTGGGCAACTGGCAGCGGGAGATCGAGAAGTTCGCCCCCGGCACCCCCGTACGCCGCTTCCACGGACCGGGGCGCAGCCTCACCGGACTCACGGGTCCCACGGGACCCACGGGTCCCACGGGTCCCACGGGCGGGTTCGTGCTCACCACCTACGGCACCATGCGCCTGCACGCGCCCGAACTCGCCACCACCCGGTGGGGCATGGTCGTCGCCGACGAGGCCCAGCACGTCAAGAACCCGCGTTCCGCCACCGCCAAGGCCCTGCGCACCATCCCGGCCCCGGCCCGCGTGGCTCTGACCGGCACCCCCGTCGAGAACGACCTCGCCGAGCTGTGGGCCATCCTCGACTGGACCACTCCCGGAATCCTCGGCCGCCTCGGCACCTTCCGCTCCCGCTACGCCGACCCCGTCGAGAGCGGCAGCGACCCGCAGGCCGCCGCCCGGCTGTCCGCGCTGGTACGGCCGTTCCTGCTGCGCCGCAAGAAGTCCGATCCCGGCATCGCGCCCGAGCTGCCGCCCAAGACCGAGACCGACCACACCGTCGCCCTCACCCGTGAACAGACCTCGCTCTACGAGGCGGTCGTACGCGAGACCCTCGCCGCGATCTCGGAGGCGGACGGGATGGAGCGGCGCGGTCTGGTGGTCAAGCTGCTGACCTCCCTGAAGCAGATCTGCAACCACCCGGCCCACTACCTGCGGGAGCACGGCCCCTCGGAACGCGGCGCCAAGGAGGCCGGTGGGGCCGGTGGGGCCGGCGGCGCCGTTGCCCGCTCCGGAAAGCTGGAGCTGCTCGACGAGCTCCTCGACACGATCCTGGCCGAGGGCGGATCCGCCCTCGTCTTCACCCAGTACGTGGCGATGGCCAGGATCCTGGAGAAGCACCTGCGGGCCCGGGGGATCAGCTCGCAGTTCCTGCACGGCGGGACGCCGGTGCCGCACCGTGAGGAGCTGGTCGACCGCTTCCAGGCCGGCGAGGTGCCCGTCTTCCTGCTGTCCCTGAAGGCGGCGGGCACCGGGCTGAACCTCACCCGGGCCGGGCACGTCATCCACTTCGACCGCTGGTGGAACCCGGCCGTCGAGGAACAGGCCACCGACCGCGCCTACCGCATCGGCCAGACCCAGCCCGTCCAGGTCCACCGGATCATCGCCGAAGGCACCGTCGAGGACCGGATCGCCGAGCTCCTGGCCCGCAAACGCGCCCTCGCCGACTCCGTCCTCGCGGGCGGGGAGGGCGCGCTGACCGAACTGACCGATGCCGAACTGGCCGAGCTCGTGGCGCTGCGCCCGGGCCTGCGGCGCGGGGAGTGAGCGATGAACACCCGAGACCCGTACGAGAAGACCTTCCCGGCCGTGCCGCCCACCCGCGGCCGCGGCTTCGCCCACACCTGGTGGGGCCATGCCTGGCTGCGCGCCCTGGAGGACAGCGCGCTCGACGGGACGCAGGTCAAGCAGGGGCGCCGGTACGCGCGCTCGGGCGCGGTCGGCGCGGTGTCGGTGCGCCCCGGCGGGCTCACCGCGGTGGTGCGCGATCCGGACGGGACGGCGCACCGGACGGACGTACTGGTGCAGGAGTTCACGGAAGCGGAATGGGACCGCCTGCTGGATCTGGCCGCCGCGGCGGCCGGGCACATCGCGGCGCTGCTCGACCGGGAGGTTCCGCCCCAGCTCGCCGAGGACGCGGCCGCGGCCGGGGTGGAGCTGCTGCCCGGCATCGGGGACCTCGATCCGCGCTGCGACTGCGGCGAATGGGACCACTGCCGGCACACGGCCGCGCTCTGCTACCAGGTGGCCCGGCTGCTGGACCAGGACCCCTTCGTGCTGCTGCTCCTGCGGGGCCGGGGCGAGCGCGAGCTGGTGGACGAACTGGCGGAGCGGAGCGCGGCGGAGGCGGACGCAGCGTCAGGGACCGACACCGATAAGGACGTTCAGCAGCAGCCCGCCGACGGGGGGATCCCGGCGGCGGAGGTCTTCGCGGCCGGCGCGGCCCTGCCCGCCCTGCCCCCGCTGCCGGGACTGCCGTCGGCGCCGGGCCAGCCCCCGACGCTGGACACGGAGGGCGGAGCGCAACCGGAACTCGATGTGGACGCGGTGGAGTTCCTGGCGCAGGCGGCCGCGACCGAAGCCCATCGGCGGCTCGCGGAGGCACTGGCTCCGGGCCACGCCGATCGCGCCCCGGCGGCCCCGCTCACGCTCTCCGAGGACGCCGTGCGGCTCGCGGCCGAGGGCGGTGACCTCCGGGTCCGCTCCCGCCTGGCGGCGGCCACCGGGCGCAGCCCGGCCGCGCTGGAACTGGCCGTACGCGCCTGGGGCTTCGGCGCGGCCGCGGGCCTGGCGGCGCTGGAGGACGACCGGACGCCGAGCCGGAGCGAACTGGCGGGGGCCCGCGCGGCCCTGGCCGCGGCCTGGGCGGACGAGGAGGCTCCGGTGCTCCGCCGGGTCCGCGCCCGCTGGACGCAGGAGGGCACCGGCCGCCAGCTCCGGCTGGGCCGGGAGGGACGCTGGTGGCCGTACCGCCGCGAGGCGGGCCGTTGGATCCCGTCGGGCCCCTCCGCCCCGGACCCGGGCTCCGCGCTGGAGGCCGATCCCGCCCCGTGAGTTCCAGGGGTGTCCTGGCCGACGTACGGCTTGCCGGGACCCGCTACCCGGACGACGATGGTGGCGCTCCGCAGCTCCGCAGCTCCGCAGATGCGCAGCTCCGTACCGCGGTACCACGGGAGGGTGACATGGGCGATCCGTCGGTGGCGCTGCCGGGCGGGGCCGATCCGGCCGCGCGCACACGCGAACTACGGCGGGCCCATGCCGCGTTCACCCGGGACGGGCGGGTCGAGGGCCCGGTCCGGGCGGTCATCGCGCGCTCCTGGCGGCGGTGCGCGCGGGCCCGGCTCAGCCCGGAGTGCGCACCCCGGGTGGAGCTCGCGGAGGCGGAGCTGCGCCCGTACCGCGAGGGGCACCCCCTGGCCCGGGTGATGCCGCTGTTCCGGGATCTCGTCGGGGCGTTCGCCGCGCACGGGGCGCATCTGCTGGCGGTGTGCGACGCGCGCGGCAGCCTGCTGTGGGTGGAGGGCGAACCGGGCACCCTGCGCAGGGCCGAGGGCCTCGGCTTCGTTCCGGGCGCGCACTGGGCGGAGTCGGCGATGGGGACCAACGCGCCCGGGACGGCGGTCGCGACGGGCGAGCCGGTGCAGGTCTTCGGGGCCGAGCACTTCAGCCGCCGGGTGCACCCGTGGACCTGTGCGGCGGCTCCGGTGCGGGATCCCCGGACGGGCAGGCTGCTGGGCGCGGTGGACATCACCGGGGGCGACGGCCTGGCCCACCCGCACTCCCTCGGCTTCGTACGGGCGGTGGCCCGGGCGGCGGAAGCCCAGCTGACCCTGCTCGAACCGGATCAGCCCGCCGCCGGCGACACCCTTGCCGCCCTCGGCCAGGACGAGGCGCTGCTGGTCACCGCCGGTCGCAGGCTCCGGCTGGGGCGGCGGCACAGTGAGATCATGACGCTGCTCGCCCACCATCCCGAGGGCCTGTCGGGCGAGGAGCTGACGATCGCCCTGTACGAGGACGAGTCGGTGTCACCGGTGACGTTGCGCGCCGAGATCTCCCGGCTCCGAGCCCTGCTGGGGCCGTCGGCGCCGCGTTCGCGCCCGTACCGCACGGCCGGTCCGCTGGACGCGGACTTCACCTCCCTGACGCGGCAGTTGGCGGCCGGGGCGGTGTCCGCGGCCCTCCACCACTACCCCGGCCCCCTGCTGCCGGGCTCCACCGCGCCCGGGATCGTCCGGCTGCGGCGCCGGATCGAGGACCAGGCGCGGGCGGCCGTGATCGCGCGGGCGGATGCCGGGCTGCTGACCGACTGGGTGTGCAGCCCGTGGGGCGCGGACGACCCGCAGGCGTGGCAGGCGCTGGCGGCGGCCCTGCCGCCGGAGCGACGGCCGGCCGCGCTGGCCCGCGTGCACGCCCTGGACCGGGAGCTCGGCGCGCGGCCGCGGCCCTAGCCGTCTCTTCCGGATCCTGCCGGGCCCGCGACGCCCGGCACCGCACCCGGCCGCGTTGTCGGGGCACCCGCATACGTCCAGTACACGGGCACCCCTCCGCCTTGCCCTGCACGGCACCGGAGGCCGCGGGCTCGGCCGACAAGATCCGAAAGAGACGACCCAGCCCGGTGGACGGCGGCGTGCAACGTATCCGCAACCTGCCCGTCCCTAGCCTCCACCCGAGCGCTGTCCGACGGCGGCCGGCGCCCGGCAAGGGGAGGACACCATGGCCCGCTACGCTGCGCCCGGTACCGAGGGGGCGCTCATGTCGTACGCGTCCCGCTACGACCACTTCATCGGCGGCGAGTACGTTCCGCCCGCCCGCGGCCGGTACTTCGAGAACCCCTCGCCCGTCAACGGCCGCGTCTTCACCGAGGTCGCCCGGGGCACGGCCGAGGACGTGGAGCGGGCGCTGGACGCGGCCCACGCGGCGGCGCCCGCGTGGGGGCGCACCTCGGTCACCGAGCGGTCGTCGATCCTGCTGCGCATCGCGGACCGGACGGAGCAGCACCTGGAAGCCCTGGCGGTCGCGGAGACCTGGGAGAACGGCAAGCCGGTGCGGGAGACCCTGGCGGCCGACCTGCCCCTGGCCGTCGACCAGTTCCGGTACTTCGCGGGAGCCCTGCGCGCGCAGGAGGGCGCGCTGAGCCAGCTCGACGACGACACCGTCGCCTACCACTTCCACGAACCGCTGGGCGTGGTCGGGCAGATCATCCCGTGGAACTTCCCGATCCTGATGGCGGTGTGGAAGCTGGCCCCGGCGCTGGCGGCGGGCAACACCGTGGTCCTCAAGCCCGCCGAGCAGACCCCGGCCTCCGTCCACTACTGGCTGAGCCTGGTGGCGGACCTGCTGCCGCCGGGCGTGGTCAACATCGTCAACGGCTTCGGGGAGGAGGCGGGCAAACCGCTCGCGTCCAGTCCCCGGGTGGCGAAGATCGCCTTCACCGGCGAGACCTCCACCGGCCGCCTGATCATGCAGTACGCGGCGGAGCACCTCAAGCCGGTCACCCTCGAACTCGGCGGCAAGAGCCCCAACCTCTTCTTCGACGACATCTGGTCGACGGACGACGACCTGCGCGACAAGGCGCTGGAGGGCTTCACGATGTTCGCCCTCAACCAGGGCGAGGTGTGCACGAGCCCGTCGCGCGCTCTGATCGAGCGGGGCCGGTACGGGGACTTCCTCGACGCGGCCGTGGCCCGCACCGAACTGATCGTGCCGGGGCACCCGCTGGACACGGACACGATGATCGGGGCCCAGGCCTCGGAGGAGCAGCTGAAGAAGGTCCTGTCGTACGTGGAGATCGGTCAGCGGGAGGGCGCCAAGGTGCTCACCGGCGGCGAGCGCCGGGAACTGGAGGGCGACCTCGCCGGTGGCTTCTACGTCCAGCCGACCATCTTCGAGGGGGACAACCGGATGCGGATCTTCCAGGAGGAGATCTTCGGGCCGGTGGTGTCGGTGACCTCCTTCCAGGACTTCGACGACGCCCTGCGGATCGCGAACGACACGGCGTACGGCCTGGGCGCGGGCGTCTGGACCCGGGACATCAACACCGCCTACCGCGCCGGCCGCGCGATCCAGGCGGGCCGCGTGTGGACGAACTGCTACCACGCGTACCCTGCCCACGCCGCTTTCGGCGGATACAAGCAGTCGGGCATCGGCCGCGAGACCCACAAGATGATGCTGGAGCACTACCAGCAGACGAAGAACCTCCTCGTCTCGTACTCGCCGAAGCGGCTCGGCTTTTTCTGAGCCTCTTCGGCGTCCCTGCCCCGACTCACCGCCACCGGTGCGCAGGAGGTCACCGGGTCGTCGCGACGGCCCGCAGGGCGATCCACGTGTCGCCCTGCGGGCGTGGTCCATGACCAGGCGTAGCGGCCCGGTCGTGTGGGTGCCGGACACCGTGACCGAGATCAAGCAACACTCGCATGCCGGCACTCACCCGACAGCCCGTGGTCCCTCACGGGCAGCGAGCCTCCCGCATGCCCTCTCACAGCGGCTCCGGATCCGTTGCCAGTCGGGCATGGAGTTCCACATCGAAGCGGACTCCGTCGTATTCGAGCTTCTGCCGCTGCCGCCCTTCCACCGCGAAGCCGGCAGCGCGAGCCACCCCGCACGAGGCCGGATTGTTCACCCGGTGCCCGAGCTCCAACCGGAAGAGTTCCGCATCGCCGAAAGCCCAGCGGGCCACACCACGGCAGGCGCCGGACGCCGCACCCCGGCCGCGAGCCGTTGCCGTCGTCCAGTAGGACACCCATCCGACGCCGTGGCGCCGGTCCACCGAGCCGACACACACCTGACCGAGGACGAGGCCACCGCCATCGACGACGGCGAAGGAATAGGCGGAGTCAGTAGCCCATCGGTCACCACGAGCCGCTATCCACCGCTCGGCAGCCTGGACGGAATCAACCGGCTCATCGGACTGTCCACGCATGAGCGGATCCGCGAACGCGGTCATCACCGCCCGGGCATCCTCGGTCTTCCATCTCCGCAACGCCAGGCCGGGGGCGGCATTCACATGATCGCGCACCGCCCGAGTCTTCCTCAGCAGGCATCGCCCGTCACGTCGGTTACCCCAGTAGCGGCCCTTACGGCCACGACCGGCAGTACGACGTCCGGATCGGCCGGATCCAAGCCCCGGGCCGGCCAGAGGCGTGCCGTCATGCTGCTCTCCCCTTCCACTTCGGCAGACGGCCCAGGGTAACTGCGCGCAGCAGCCACTCCACGGGCCCGTAGCGATGGCGGGCCAGCCACCACCGGCTGAAGAGGAGTTGGGCGGCGAACAGGGTCAAGGCGGTGAGGGTGACCGGAGCGGGGGCGACGCGGCCGACGAGGGCGGCGCCGAAGCCGGTGAACACGAGCGCCAGCACCAGCGACTGGGTGAGGTAGTTGGTCAGCGTCATCCGGCCGGCGGGGGCCAGGACCGCCGCCAGCCGTGGGCCTCGGGGGCCGGCCAGGATCCGCAGGACGGTGGCGCCGTAGGCGGCCGCGAGCAGCGGTGCGGTCACCACGTCCACGGCGACCGCGACCAGTTGGTACGCGGTCCCCGGGTGTGCGTGGCCGGCGTGCGCCCAGACCAGGCCGCCCGCCAGGCCGACGGTGAAGCCGGTCCACTGCAGGCGCCGCAGGACCGGCAGGTGGCGGATGGGGTCGGTGAGCGCCTTCCGCTTGCCCGCGGCCAGGCCGAGCAGGAACGCGGCGAAGGCGGCCGGGGCCTGGAAGAAGGCCAGCATGAACGCGACGTCCGGCAACTGGCGCAAGTGGGTGGCGATCACCGAGCCCGCGTCGCCGCGCAGCGCCTCGGTGGCCTGCCTGCCCTGCTCGCCGACCGCTGCGGTGTCGATGCCCCCGCCGCCGGCGGCGGCGACCAGCGCGGCCAGCAACAGGTAGGCGACCGCGGTGGCACCCAACAGTACGACGGCGGTGCGCGCGGCGGTACGCGGCCGGAGCCGGTGCACGGCGAGCAGGACCAGGCCGAGCACGGCGTAGGTGGTGAGGATGTCGCCGGGGAAGAGCAGGACGGCGTGGCAGAGACCGAGGACGAACAGCCCCGCGCAGCGCCGCAGGAAGCGGGGCAGGAACGTCGCGCCGTCGCGTTCCGCCGAGGTGAGCTGGAGGGTGAAGCTGTACCCGAAGAGGAAGGAGAAGAGCAGGTAGAACTTGGCCTCGAAGAAGGTCTCCGTGACGAAGCGGACGGCGGTGTCGAGGCCGGAGCCGAACGCCGGGTCGTCCACCCCGCTTCCCCGGTAGGCGGAGGCCATGAAAGTGATGTTGACGAGCAGGATGCCCCAGAGGGCGAAGCCGCGCAGGGCGTCGACGTCGGCGAGGCGCCGTGCGGCCGGCGCGGACCCGCCCGTGGCGGCGTTCCCTCCGGGGTCCTTCCCGGTGTTCCTCCCCGGGTCCTTTCCGACGGCGGGTCCTGTGGTGGGTCCGCTGGTCATCGCTTCGCCCCTTCCATGTCGACGGAGGCCAGGAAGTTCTGCTGGTCGGTCAGGAAGCCTTCGGTGAACAAGGCCCTCGGTGCGGACACCGCGGTCGCGGTGAGGCGCAGCCACGAAGCCTCGACCTCGCGTTCGACCAGGCCGTGGGTGGCACCGGGGTAGTGGGCGACGCGCAGGGCGGGCCCGGGCAGCAACCGCTCGTAGCGGGCCTCGGTGTCGGCGGTGTCCACGTTCACGTCGTGTCCGGCGAGGACCAGCAGGACGGGCACGCCGCGCAGCGCCGGGAGGTCGGCGGTGGCGTCCGCCGTGTGGTTCTTCGAGACGAACCGCCAGCGGGCGGGCGTCATGCCCTGCGGATCGCCGACGGCGCGGACGTACTCCTCGTACGGGGCTCCGCGCGCGAGCAGTTGCAGGCCCGTCTCGCGGCGGCGCAGCGCGGCGGCGGTCTCGGTGTCGGAGGCGCCGTGGCGGCGCAGCTCGGCGAGGAGGTTGTAACGGCCCTGCTGGTGCCAGTTGACGGCGGGCGGGACGGCGATGACGAACCGGATCCCGGGGTCCTTGGCCGCGATCCTGGGCAATACCCACCCCGCCCGGCCGGCGCCCCACAGGCCGATCCGGTGCCCGTCGATGTCGGCGCGGCGCCGGGCCCAGGCGATGGCGTCGACGGGGCCGTCGCCGTGGACGAGGACGACGAGGGGGAAGGGCCCCTTCCCCTCCTCGGGCAGGGCCGGCACGCCGTTCGGGGTGCGTCCGCCGTGGCGTACGGTCACCGCTCGTTCGCGCAGGTCGTAGCTGTTCTGCCAGGCCGCCAACCCGCCCGGCGCGGCTGCCACGAGGGCCAGTGCGGCGAGTGTCGCGCCCACGGCCCGGGCGTTCCGTCGGCGTTTCGTACGTACCGCTGTCATCGGTGGCATTCCACCTCTCCTCAAAAACTATCGAACAGCAAACGCTCGTTTTGATTTCGACCGTACTATCTTCGTACGAAGAACGCGAGGAGGAATCGTGGACACAGCAGTCGTCATCCGCCGCGGCGTACCGCACGGGGCCGAGGACCAGGTCGCGGCCCTGTACTGGGAGGCCTTCGGCCGCAAGCTCGGGGCCGCCCTCAACCCGCCCGAGCACGGACGCGCCTTCATCGCCCGCCACCTCCACCACGACCGCGCCGTGGTCGCCCTCGCCCCGGACGGGGAACGGGTGGCCGGGGTGGCCGGGTACCGGCTGGGCGGGCGCGGACTGACCGGTGGGACCGTGCGCGACGTGCTGTCGGCCTACGGGCTGTTCCGGGGGCTGCCCCGGCTCGCCGTGCTGGCCCTGCTGGAACGCACCCCCGAGCCCGGGGAGCTGGTCATGGACGGCATCGCCGTCGACCCGGCCGGCCGGGGCAAGGGCGTCGGCAGCCTGCTGCTCACGGAGATCGCCGCCGTGGCGGCCGAACACGGCTGCTCGCGCGTCCGCCTGGACGTCATCGACGTCAATCCCCGCGCCCGCGCCCTGTACGAACGTCACGGCTTCGACGCCGTGCGCACCGAACGGACGCCGTACCTCAAGGGCCTCATGGGCTTCGGCGCGGTGACCACGATGCATCGGGCCGTCCCCGCCCGCCCTGGCGGCGGCACCCCCGGCAGCCTCGAGGAGCAGCAGCGATGACCAGCGGACCCGCGACGGAGCCGGCCGCGCCCGAAATCGGGACCAGGACGCCGGTGTTCGCCCTCGTCCGCGAGGACGGGACGGTCGACGCCGGCGAACTGTACGCCGTCGCCGAGACCCTCGGCACGACCGGCCAACAGGTCCGGCTGTGCCTCAAACGTCTCGTCGCCGAGGGCCGGTTCACCCAGGAGGGCCGCGGCCGCAAGGCACGCCTGTCAGCGCCAACGCGATCGGCGACATCGTCGAGGCGCACGCGCGCCACCTCGGGGTCCTCGCCTCCCTGACCCGCCTGACCAGCCGGGACCTGCGGCTCGGCGAGGAGGACGACGCCACCCGGCTCGCCGCCCGGATCTGGCCGCTGCGGGCGGTCGCCGAGCGGTACGAGGAGCTGGCCGCGCTCGCCTCGGGCCGCCTGACCCGGCTGTCCGCGCCGCGACCGCTCACCGGGACCGAGCGGCTGACGTACGCGATCGAGCTCGCCGCGGCCTTCACCACCGCCATGGAACCCGACCCGCTACTGCCCCCTGAGCTGCTCCCCCAGCCCTGGCCGGGTACCCGCGCCCGCGCGCTGGCCGCACAGTGCTGGGACGCCCTGGCCGTCGGCGACGACGAGGGCCCCGGGCGGCTGCGGCTGTTCCGCCTCTACAGCGGCACGGCCACCGCCGCGGCCCCCGCGCCTCCGTCGGAGCGCGAGGAGGGCTGACCGGCCCGGGCGTCGGCCGGAGATCTCCTCGTCTCGTACCCGCCCCAGCGGCCCGGCTTCTTCCAGGGGAGCAAAAATGGCGCCTGAACTGGGCTTCTGCCCGTCAGGCGCCGTTGGCTCGACCCGCTCGACGCGGACATCGCCCCTTCTCGGTCCCGATCAGGGTCAGGCGTTCTCGTCGACGGGGAGGAAGCGTTCGATGCCGCGCTCGGTCATCTCGTCGAGTACGCGCTGCCATTCCTTGACGTACTCGTCCAGCTGTTCCCGTCGCACGGCCAGCTCGACGCAATACCCCGGCATGCTGGCATCGTACCTGCGTTGCGCCTCTCGCCTCTGTGCGGAGACACCGTCGCGGTCGAGTCCCACCGCCTTCTCCTGCACGTTCCTTCGGATTGCCTCTTCAGACTCGAACACTCTTCTCCCCAATTCAGCAGACGACCTCGTCGGACCGATACGCCCACTGCGGCGGCGCAGCGGCACGATATGCGACGCGGGAGAACCAGAACAACATCGAATCGAGTCGCGGTCCGGCAGGTTTGCGACGTGAACCATCGCGCGCCGATTTTCCTGCGCGGACAGTTTCTCGACTTGGCGAAGTCGTCGCGGGCCACACGGCGCCTCCCGCGCGCCGCATCGTGACGAACGGCCCGCTCCGCCACCTGAAGCAACCCGTTGACCTGCTGAAACACCGGAGCTGATGACTCCGTGGGTGCAGCCGGATCACTCCCGACGCCTCGAGGGGCCGGTTGTTGGTGTCGAGAACCTGCCAGAAGATGGTGCCCGTTCCTGCTGGACTAGAGATCACGCAACTCTGCATGTGATGCCCAACTCAGGACGGGATTCATGTCCACAGCAACCACCACTTCTGTCCAATCCCCCGCACCGACGGACCGCTCGCCGTTCATCTCCTGGCTGGCCGTCATTTCGGTAATGCTGGGGATCTTCTCCATCGTCACGACCGAGATTCTTCCGATCGGCCTTCTCACGTCGATCGGATCGAGTTTCACCATTTCGGACGGAATGGCTGGTCTCATGATGACCATGCCGGGATTCCTCGCCGCGGTCTCGGCCCCCGTGGTCACCGTGGCCACAGGGCGCATCGACCGGCGGGTCATGCTGGCTGTGTTCATCCTGCTCCTGGCGCTGGCCAACTTCCTGGCCGCCGTCGCCTCGAGCTACTGGCTGGTCCTGATCTCCCGCGTCATGGTGGGCATCACCATCGGCGGATTCTGGTCCATCGGCGCCGGACTCGCCGGCCAGCTGGTCCCCGCGAAGTCCGTGGGCCGCGCGACCTCGGTGATCTTTTCCGCCGTACCGCTCGGCTCCGTACTCGGCGTGCCGCTGGGCACGTTCATCGGTGACGTCGCAGGCTGGCGGACGGCGTTCCTCGTCATGGGCTGCTTCACGCTGGCCGTCCTCGTGCTGCTGCTCGTGGTAGTCCCGCCCCTGCCTTCCGACCGGGCGACGCGCCTCGACGTCCTCGGTGGCATGCTCCGAAGCGTCAACACCCGCTTCGCACTGGTCATGACCTTCCTCGTCGTGCTCGCCCACTTCGGCACGTACACCTACGTCACCCCGTTCCTCGAGCAGGTGACCCATGTCGGTTCGGGTCTCATCACGCTCTACCTGCTCATCTACGGAGCGGCCGGCATCGCCGGCAACTTCCTGGGCGGAGCCACGGTGGGGCGCTACCCGCGGTCCACCTTCGCCGCGGCCGCCGCGCTGATCGCCGGCGCCACCCTCCTCCTGCCCGTCCTGGGGCACTCGGACGCCGGCGCAGTGGCACTGCTGGTCGTCTGGGGCGTCGCCTACGGCGCTGTCCCGGTCTGCTCCCAGACCTGGTTCTCCAAGTCGGCCCCGGACTCCCCCGAGGCGTCCTCGGTCCTCTTCACCGCCTCCTTCCAGGCCACGATCTCCATCGGAGCCCTGGTCGGAGGGGCGGTCCTCGACCGCTCCTCGCCCTCCGCGGTCATGGTCCTGGGCGGACTGGCAGCCGTCCTGATGGTCCTCGTGGCCTGGGCCCACTGGGCCGGAAAGTACACGTGGCCCAAGGCCTCCTAGCCACACCCGCGAACGGGGCGGCCGCCCGCCCCGGCGCATGCTCCACCGCTTCCCCCCTCCCGCCCACGGTCGCGCCCGCTCCAGCGGGCCGGCCCGGCGAGAGGTGTCTCCACCTCCCTTTCCCGGACCACCTCGATGAGCCAGGTGCTCACGATCGCCTATCTAAGGAGAACGTCGCTTATGTGCGGCATTGCGGGCTGGATAGATTACGGGCGCGATCTCACCCAGGAGCGCGCCATCGTCGACGCGATGACCCAGACGATGGCGTGCCGCGGTCCCGACGCCGAAGGCGTGTGGATCGATCAGCACGCCGCCATCGGTCACCGTCGTCTCTCCGTCATCGACCTGGAGGGCGGACGTCAGCCGATGACCGCCGAACAGGACGGGCGCATGCTGGCGGTGCTGACCTTCAGCGGTGAGATCTACAACTACCGCGAGCTGCGCGCGGACCTGATCTCCCGCGGACACCGCTTCCGTACCGAGAGCGACACCGAGGTGGTCCTCCGGGGCTACCTGGAGTGGGGCGAGGGCGTCGTCGACAAGCTGAACGGCATGTTCGCCTTCGGCATCTGGGACGTCCGCAACGAGGAGCTGCTCCTGGTCCGTGACCGGATGGGCGTCAAGCCGCTGTACTACTACCCCACGGCGAACGGCGTCCTGTTCGGCTCGGAGCCCAAGGCCATCCTCGCCCACCCGGAGATCCCGCGCCGGGTGAACGAGAACGGCCTGCGTGAGCTCCTCGACATGGTGAAGACCCCCGAGCACGCCATTTTCACCGGGATGTACGAGATCCGGCCGGGGCACACGGTCCGCGTCCGCCGCCAGGGGCTCGTCAAGCGCCGCTATTGGGCGCTCGAGGCCAAGGAGCACACGGACTCCCTGGAGACGACCATCGAGACGGTCCGCGGACTCCTCGACGACACCGTCAGCAGGCAGCTGATTTCCGACGTCCCGCTGTGCAGCCTGCTCTCCGGCGGCCTGGACTCCTCCGCGGTGACCGCGCTGGCGGCCAAGGCCCTGGCCGCACAGGGCGGCGGACCGGTGCGATCGTTCTCCGTCGACTTCGTCGGCGCCGCGGAGAACTTCGTCCCGGACCCCCTGCGGAGCACCCCGGACGCTCCGTTCGTCCGCGACCTGGCCCAGCACGTCGCGGCCGAGCACAGGGAGATCCTGCTCAACAGCGACGACCTGAGCGATCCCGGCGTCCGGGCCGCGGTCCTCGCCGCCACCGACCTGCCGCCCATGTGGTACGGCGACCTGTGGCCCTCCCTGTACCTGCTCTTCAAAGCGGTTCGGGAGCGGTCCACCGTGGCCCTGTCCGGCGAGTCCGCGGACGAACTCTTCGGCGGGTACAGCTGGTTCCACGATCCCGAGGTCCTCACGGCCGAGACGTTTCCCTGGCTCACCTCGACGCCCGGCCCCTTCTACGACGGGACGCCGCTGTTCGACGGCGGACTGCTGGGCAGGCTCGACATCCCCGGCTATCGGCGGTCGAGCTACGGCGACGCCATCGCCGAGGTGCCGGTCCTCCCCGGCGAGACGGGCCTGGAGAAGCGGATGAGGGAGATCAGCTACCTCAACCTGACCCGTTTCCTCAACACCCTCCTCGACCGCAAGGACCGCATGAGCATGGCCGTCGGGCTGGAGGTCCGCGTCCCGTTCTGCGACCACCGCCTCGTGGAGTACGTGTTCAACGCGCCCTGGGCCATGAAGACCTTCGACGGCCGGGAGAAGAGCCTGCTGCGCGCGGCCACCCGCGACGTGCTGCCCGAGTCGATCGTGAAGCGTGTGAAGGCGCCGTACCCGAGCACGCAGGACTCCGGTTACGAGAAGAAGCTCCGCGACCGGCTCGCCGAGGTGCTCAGCAGTGGTGACGCGCCGATCCTGCCGCTCCTCGACAAGGACCGTGTCCGCGGCCGGCTCGACGGCAGCATCAGCACGGCCAGCACCCAGATCACCCGGATCGACCTCGAGGTTCCGCTCTGGCTCAACGCCTGGCTGGAGTCCTACGGCGTCACGATCGACCTGTAGGACGTTCCCGCGCAGCCGTGCGCATCGGCCGTGAACGGCTGGGCGCACGGCACCCGCTCTCCCGGTGGCCCCCGCAAACCCCCGTCGGGGGCCACCGGGCTTCTCCGCGTCCGCGGGAAGGCAGCAGTACGGCACGGGTGAGCCTCGGACGGCCCCGCCGTCCCCGGCTCCGCACGTGATCCAAGGTATCCGGCTCCGATCACCCGGAAGGGAACCATGATGGCCGCTACGGGACCGTCCCGTCCGACCGTGCGACCCGCTCCGCCCATGGACGTCCGTGTCGGCGACGCGGCCGAACTGGCCGCCCGACTGGGGCAGCTCTTCGCCCGGCTGCGGGCCCTGGACCTGGCGGGCGTCGCGCCGGCCCCGGTCTTCCGTGCGGCGACCGACCGCCGCCCCGAGGCCCCGGGAGCCTTCGATGCAGCCCTTTGAGCTGACCGTCGAGGACGCGGCGGCGGCCCTGACGGCCCGCGCGCTGTCCCCCGTGGAACTCGTCGACTCCGTCCTGGACCGGTGCGACGCCGTCGAGGACCGGCTCCACGCGTACGTCACCGTCGTGGCGGACCGTGCGCGACGGGCCGCGCGGCAGGCGGAGCGGGAAATCCGCGAGGGCGTCCACCGCGGGCCGCTCCACGGCATTCCGTACGGCCTCAAGGACCTGATCGACGTCTCCGGGATCCCCACCACGGCCAGTTCGCGCGCGTGGGCGGGACGGATGCCCGGCGGGGACAGCACGGTGGCCACACGCCTCACGGACGCCGGCGCGATCCTGATCGGCAAGACCCACACCCACGAGTTCGCTTACGGGCTGCTCACCCCGCAGACGGCCAATCCGTGGCACGCGGACGCCGTCGCCGGAGGCTCCAGCGGCGGCTCGGCGGTGGCCGTGGCGGCCGGGACCGCGCTGTTCGCGCTGGGTACGGACACCGGAGGGTCGATCCGCATTCCGGCCGCGCTCAACGGGATGGTGGGCCTCAAGCCCACCTACGGTCTGGTCTCCCGCCACGGGGTGGCGCCCCTGTCGTGGTCCCTGGACCACGTCGGCCCCCTCACCAGGACCGTGCGGGACGCCGCCCTCGTGCTGCACGCGCTCGCCGGCCACGACCCCTCGGACCCCGCCAGCGTCTCCGCTCCGGCGGACCCGCCCGCGTCGTTCCCGGCGGACGTACGAGGGCTGCGCGTCGGCGTGCCCGTCACCTACTACTTCGACCGCGTCGATCCGGAAGTGGACGCTGCCGTCCGCGCGACGATCGACCGGCTGCGGGAGCTCGGCGCGACGGTGATGCCCGTGGACCTGCCGCTCGTCGAGTACGTCGAGGCGACGCAGTGGGGCCTGATGGCTCCCGAGGCCTCGGCGGTCCACGAGGAGGGCCTGCGCGCGACACCCGGCCTCTACGGCCCGGACATCCGGCTGCTCCTGGAGGCGGGACAGCACGTGTCCGCCCTGGACTACCTGCGCGCCCAGCGCACCCGGTCCCTCATCAGCCGCGCGTGGGGCCGGCTGTTCACCGGCATCGACCTGCTCGTTGCCCCGACCTCCCCCATCACGGCGGCGCGGCGCGGGCAGGAGACCGTGCGATGGCCGGACGGCGTCACCGAGACGGTCACCGACGCCTACGTCCGGCTCTCCTCCCCCGCCAACAT
Source organism: Streptomyces sp. NC-S4 (assembly GCF_054353315.1). Taxonomy (NCBI): domain Bacteria; kingdom Bacillati; phylum Actinomycetota; class Actinomycetes; order Kitasatosporales; family Streptomycetaceae; genus Streptomyces; species Streptomyces sp. NC-S4. Next base: position 1,413,662 of record NZ_CM135937.1, read on the forward strand.
CACCGGATTCCCCGCACTCTCGCTCCCGGTCGGCAGGGACTCCGCCGGACTCCCCATCGGCGCGCAGCTGATCGCCGCCCCGTTCGCGGAGTCCGTGCTCTTCCGGGTGGGAACCGCCCTCGAGGAGACGCGGTCGGACACGGGCGGACTTGCCGGGGCGGCTCGGACGGACATCATCCACAGTGCCTCGGATCGCTGAGGCAGGACCCGGAGGGCATACCCGTGAACCCAGAGCTCGTTCCGTTCCCCGACGCGCTGCCCGCAGCCTTCTACCACGACCTGGGGGAAGGCCGGTTCGAGAGCACCCCTGCCACCGCGGGCCCGTGGAGCGCGAAGTCGCAGCACGCCGGTCCGCCGTCCGCCCTGATCGGGCGGGTGCTCGAGCGCCACGGCCCCCGGCCGGGCATGCGGATCGCCCGCGTCACCGTGGAGCTGCTGCGCCCGGTCCCGGTCGCGGACCTGCGGGTCGAGGTGCGGACGGTCCGGTCCGGCGGCAGCGTCGAGATCCTGGAGGGGGAGATCACCGCCGACGGGGTCCCGGTGCTGCTGGCCCGGGCCTGGAGGCTCGTCACCAGCCCCGAGGACACTCCGGCCTTGCGGCCCGTCCCGCCCGCTCCCGCCCTGCCCGGGGCGCAGCCGCCGCACACCATGGCGGGCGCCCATCTGGACGGCTACATCGCGGCGATGGAGTGGCGCTTCGAGGACGGCGCGGGCTTCGACACGCCCGGTCCGGGGACCGCCTGGGCCCGGCAACGCATCCCCCTGGTCGCCGGCTCCCCGGACTCACCGCTGACGCGGGCGCTCACGGTGGCCGACAGCAGCTGGGCGGTCGGCTTCGAGCTCGACCATCACGAGAACCTCGTCATCAACACCGATGTGACCCTGGCCCTGCACCGGGATCCCGTCGGGGAGTGGCTGTGTCTGCGCTCGCACACCGCGGCCGACCCGAACGGATCGGGGCTCGCCGTCGGGCAGCTCGACGACGCGACGGGCAGCTGCGGTCAGGTCCTGCAGACCTTGCTGATCACTGAGCCGCGCGGCCGGCCGTGACCCGCCGCGCCGGACCCGTGGCACCCGGCGGGGCGCGCGTCCCGCCCCGCCGGGTGCCGTCCGGCTCCGGCCCCGGAGGGTCATCCGGGCCATTCGACGAGCAGGCTCCGGGGACCACGGAAAGAGACGTTCGCCGGGAAGTCGAAGTCCTGGTCCTCCACCAGCCGCATGTCCGGTGCCCGCTGCGCCAGCAGGTCGAGGGCGATCCGGGCTTCCATCCGCGCGAGCGGGGCCCCGATGCAGTAGTGGATGCCCTTGCCGAAGGCGAGGTGGCGGCGGGCATCTCCCCGGTGGATGTCGAACGTCTCGGGCTCCTCGAAGTGCTTCGGGTCCCGGTTGGCCGCGCCGAGCAGGATCAGCACCTTGGCCTGGGCGGGAATCTCGACACCGCCCACGTCCACCGCCCTGGTGGTAATGCGCCGCCAGGCCGGAATGCTGCTGTCGTACCGCAGGATTTCTTCGACCGCCTTGGAGATGAGACTGCGGTCGGCACAGATCGAGGCCCACTGCTCGGGGTTGGCCAGGAGCTGTCGGATCGCGTTGCCGGTGAAACTCGTCGTGGTCTCGTGTCCGGCGAAGCTCAGCCCGTAGGCGACATTGGTGATGTCTTCGAGCGACAGGCTGTCGGGATTCTCCTGGCGTATCCGGATCAGGTCACTGGTGAAGTCGTCCACCGGTTCCGCGGCCCGCTTGGCGACGAACTCCTCGCAGTACTCCCAGTAGTTCGTCATGTTCGTGGCGATCTCGCGCTGCTCGTCCGCGCTCGGGCGTCCCCAGCTGAAGGCTATGCGGTTCCCGCACCAGCTCTTCAGCATGTCCATGTCCTCGTCCGGGAAGCCTATGAACGTGAAGATCATGTAGGCCGGAAGCGGATAGGTCAGCGCGTTGACCAGGTCCACCTGCCCGGGCCTGATGGCGTCCACCAGCTCCGTGGCCTTGGCCCAGACCTTCGGCTCCAGCGACGCGATGCGCCGCGGGGAGAAGCCCGTCATGTTGTGCTTGCGAATGCGAGTGTGCCGCGGCGGGTCGCAGTCCGACATCACCGGGTAGGCGCGGAATCCTTTCTTCAGAATCTCCTGCGCCTCCTCCGAGAGAGGGAAAACCGGCTTCTGACCGACCCGCGCGGAGAAGGTCCCCGGGTCCTTGAGAACGGCCTCGATGTCGTCGTACCGGGTTATCACCCACATGTCGATGGCCGATGCGTAGAACGCCGGAGCCTCCTCCCGCACCGCGGTGTGGATCGGATACGGATCGGCGATGTAGGCGTCACCGAGCGGGTCGAAACCATGATGCACCGGGCATCCGGTCTTTTCGCTCATCGGCATCATTGCGAAACCTCCTCGACTTGATACTCCAATTCTCCGCCACGAGCGCCGAGTTGAAAACGAAGGAATGGTGAGGTGCGTTATGGGATTTCCTAATGACTGAACGGATCAGCCTTCGCCGGCTGCACGCCTTCGTGGCGTGCGCCGAGGCCGGAACCATGACGGGCGCGGCGCGGCAACTGTTCGTGACCCAGGGCGCGGTGTCGGTGGCGATCTCCCAGCTCGAACGGCAGATCGGTGTGCAACTGCTCCTGCGCTCCAAGGCGAAGGGGCTGACGCTGACCGAGGCCGGCCGGCTCCTCCTGCCCGAGGCCCGGTCCCTGCTGGCCCGGGCCGACGCGCTCCAGGCCGGCATGCGCGACCTGGGCAATGCCCCTTCGGGGCGCCTGGTGATCGGCTGCTTCACCACCATCGCCCCGTTCCTCCTGCCCCGCGTCCTGGAGGAGTTCCAGGCCGCCCACCCCCAAGTGACCCTGGACTTCGTGGAGGGCTCGCTCGACGACCTGCAGCAACTGCTCCTCGACGGGACGTGCGAGCTGGCAGTCCTCTACCGCGTCGACATCCAGGCCGGCATCGAGTACGACACGCTGTACGCGACCGAGCCGTACGTCCTGCTGCCGCCCGCCCATCCGCTGGCGGAGAAGGAGGAGGTCCAGCTCGCCGACCTCGCCGATCACGACATGATCGCGCTCGATGTCCCGCCCAGCCTGAGCTACTTCAACGAGGTGCTGAGCTCCGCCGGAGTGTCCCCCCGCATCCGGCACCGCACGGAAAGCTTCGAGATGGTGCGCAGTCTCGTCGCGCGGGGCGTCGGCTATTCGCTGCTCATACAGCGTCCCATCGCGGACGTCAGCTACGAGGGGCGCGGCCTGGTGGTCCGCCGGATCAAGGACGGGATACGGCCGCTGGACGTCGTCCTGGCACGTCCGGCGGGCGTCCGGCTGACGCGTCGGGCGGCGGCGTTCAGGGCGTTCTGCCGTGCGTCCGCACCCCGCCGCGAGGGCGTGTCCGCACCGTAGCGCCGGCCGCCCCGTACGCAGGCGGCCCCGCCCCTCATGCGTACTCCCCCGCTCCGCGTACGGAACGGGGGAGTACGGGTGCGGCCGGCGCCGGGGTGGGGGGCGTGTCCTCGGGGCGGCCGCGGGCGGGGGACGGCGGGCGTCCGCTACGGCATGAGTCGGACGAATCCGGCGGACGCCTCGTCGAGGGCCGACACGAGGCGGCCCACCACGGTCTCGGGGACGTCGATGTCGACGGACATGGCCGCCATCGCCCGGCCGCCGGACCGGGCGACCTCCATGTCGGCGATGTTGACGCCGGCACCGCCCAGGATCTGTCCGGCCTTTCCGATGGCCCCGGGTTCGTCGGAGTACCAGAGGAAGAGCATGCGGTCCGTGAGGTCCAGATCGATGTCGCACTCGCCGATCTCGACCAGCTTGTGGGTGCCCTTCCGGGCGGACAGGGCGCCGGCGACGACCAGCGGCCTGCCGTCCGGCAGCACGCCGCGGACGGCGACGACGTTGCGATGGTCCAGGCTCTCGGAAGTGGTCGAAAAGCGCACGGAGACGCCGATCTCCCGGGCGAGTTCCGACGCGTTCACCAGCGAGGGCTTCGTGGGGACGAGTTCGGCGAGGATCCCTCGGAGCGCTGCGGCCTCCAGGACCGTGACGTCCCGCCGGGTCACCTCGCCTCGGACCTCGATCTCCAGGTGCGTGGCGGCCCGGCGGCCCGCGAGCTCGGTGAAGAGGTGGCCGAGGTCGTCGGCAAGGGCCAGATAGGGGTGGACCTCCTCCGCGACGGGGCCTCCGGGGGCGTTCACCGCGTCGGGCACGAGCTCCCCCGCGAGTGCACGGCGCACCGAGTGGGCGACGGAGGTCCCGGCCTTCTCCTGGGCTTCGTGGGTGGAGGCGCCGAGGTGCGGGGTGACCACCACGCTGTCGAGGCCGAACAACGGGGAGGCGGTGCACGGCTCCACCGTGAAGGTGTCGAGTCCGGCCCCCGCGATGCGCCCGTCCTTCAACGCGGCGGCCAGCGCCTCCTCGTCCACGATGCCACCACGTGCCGCGTTGACGATCCGTACGGTCCGCTTGACGATGCTCAGCTCCCGCTCGCCGACGAAGCCCACCGTCTCCGGTGTCCTCGGCAGGTGCACGGTGATGAAGTCGGACTCCCGCAGGAGCCTGTCGAGCGGTACGAGGCGTGCGCCCGCGTGCAGGGCCCGCTCCTGCGTGACGTACGGATCGTGGGCGAGGATCCGCATGCCGAACGCGGACATCCTCTGGGCCACCAGGGTGCCGATGCGGCCGAGCCCGATGACCCCCAGGGTCTTGTCGGCCAGTTCGACGCCGGTGTGCTTCTGCCGGTCCCACTCCCCGCTCTTGAGCGAGAAGTCGGCCTGCGGGATGGTGCGGGCCGTGGACAGCAGGAGTCCGCAGGTGAGTTCGGCGGCGCTGACGACGTTGGAGAGGGGGGCGTTGACGACCAGGACGCCGGCCTTCGTGGCCGCGGTGACGTCGACGTTGTCCAGGCCGACGCCGGCCCGCGCGACGACCTTGAGGCGGCGGGCGGCGTCGATCACCTGGGCGTCCACGCGGGTCGCGCTGCGCACGAGGAGGGCGTCCGCGTGGGCGACGGCGGACAGCAGGGCCGGCCGGTCGGTCCCGTCGCAGTGCCGGATGTCGAAGTCGGGACCGAGTGCGGTGATCGTCGTGGGCGAGAGCTCTTCGGCTATGAGGACTATGGGCTTGGCCATGGGGAGAACTCGATCCGTGAAAGGCTCATGGGACGGAAAGGTCGAAAGGGACCGCGGGGGCCGGATCCGGCACCGGCGGGCTCAGGTCTGGGACGGCACGGGCACCGCGTCGACCACCGCGTGGTCCGCGGCGAGCGGGTCGTGATCGCGCGAACCGCCGGGCAGGCCGATGCCGTCGAACACCTCGCGGTCCGCGATGCGGTACTCGCCGAAGGCCTCCGGGAGGTCGTCCTCGTAGAAGACCGCTTCGACCGGGCAGACCGGCTCGCACGCCCCGCAGTCGACGCACTCGTCCGGCTGGATGTACATCTTGCGCGGGCCCTCGTAGATGCAGTCCACCGGGCACTCGTCCTGGCAGGCCTTGTCCTTGATGTCCACGCAGGGTTGAGCGATGACGTATGCCATGAGGGTTTCCCTCCCGTGTCGGTGGTCCGTCGGGGGTCAGCCGACGACGGACCAGGTGTCGTTTCCCACGAGCAGCGCGGCGAGGTCGCTCTTTCCGTACCGTTCCACCGCGGCATCGAGCTGGTCGGACATGAGGGTGTCGTAGACGGGGCGTTCCACCGATCGGAACACCCCGATGGGGGTCTGGTGGAGGGTGTCCGGGTCCGCCAGGCGGGAGAGGGCGAAGGCCGTGGTGGGGGTGGTCGCGTGGGCGTCGTGGACCAGGATCCGCGAGGCGTTCTCCGGAGTGACCGTGACGACCCGGAGGTCGCCGGTGGCCGGGTCGCGGACGACGCCCTTCTCGTTCTCGGCGCCGAAGCGGATCGGCTGCCCGTGTTCGAGGCGGATGACCGCTTCCTTGGCCCGGTCCTTGTCCTTGAGGACCTCGAAGGCGCCGTCGTTGAAGATGTTGCAGTTCTGGTAGATCTCCACGAGCGCCGTGCCGTTGTGGTCGGCGGCCTGCCGCAGTACCTCGGTGAGGTGTTTGCGGTCGGAGTCGACCGTGCGGGCCACGAAGGAGGCCTCGGCCCCGATCGCCAGCGACACCGGGTTGAAGGGCGCGTCCAGGGAGCCCATCGGCGTCGACTTGGTGATCTTGCCGAGCTCGGAGGTGGGGCTGTACTGGCCCTTGGTCAGCCCGTAGATCCGGTTGTTGAAGAGCAGGATCTTGAGGTTGGCGTTGCGCCGGAGGGCGTGGATGAGGTGGTTGCCGCCGATGGACAGCGCGTCGCCGTCGCCGGTGACGACCCAGACGGACAGGTCGCGGCGGGAGGTGGCGAGGCCGGTGGCGATGGCCGGGGCGCGGCCGTGGATCGAGTGCATCCCGTAGGTGTTCATGTAGTACGGGAAGCGGGAGGAGCAGCCGATGCCCGAGACGAAGACGATGTTCTCCTTCGCCAGGCCCAGTTCGGGCATGAAACCCTGAACCGCGGCCAGCACGGCGTAGTCACCGCAACCGGGGCACCAGCGGACCTCCTGGTCCGACTTGAAGTCCTTCATCGACTGCTGCGCCTCGGCCCGCGGGACCAGGTGGAGGAGGGGCTCACTCATCGATGGCCTCCTTGAGAGCGGCGGCGAGCTGCTCGGCCTTGAACGGCATGCCGTTGACCTGGGTGTGGCTGCGGGCGTCGACGAGGTACTTCGCCCGGACGAGGGTGGCGAGCTGGCCGAGGTTCATCTCGGGCACGACGACCTTCTCGTACTGCTTCAGTACCTCGCCGAGGTTCTTCGGGAAGGGGTTGAGGTGCCGGAGGTGGGCCTGGGCGATGGGGCCGTTCTCCCGCCGGATGCGGCGGACGGCCGCCGTGATCGGCCCGTAGGTCGAGCCCCAGCCGAGGACCAGGGTCCGTGCGCCGTCCGGGTCGTCGACTTCGAGGTCGGGGACGTCGACGCCGTCGACCTTGGCCTGCCGGGTGCGGACCATGAACTCGTGGTTGGCGGGATCGTACGAGATGTTTCCGGTGCCGTCCTGCTTCTCGATGCCGCCGATGCGGTGTTCGAGGCCGGGGGTGCCGGGCACGGCCCACGGGCGGGCCAGGGTGTCCGGGTCGCGCTTGTACGGCCGGAAGACCTCGGTGCCGTCGGCCAGCTCGTGGTTCGGGCCGGTGGCGAACTGCGTCCGCAGGTCCGGGAGTTCCTCGACGTCCGGGATGCGCCAGGGCTCGGAGCCGTTGGCGAGGTAGCCGTCGGAGAGCAGGAAGACCGGCGTTCGGTAGGTGAGCGCGATCCGGGCCGCCTCGATCGCCGCGCCGAAGCAGTCGGCGGGCGTCTTCGGGGCGACGATCGGGACCGGCGCCTCGCCGTTGCGGCCGTACATCGCCTGGAGCAGGTCGGCCTGCTCGGTCTTGGTCGGCAGACCGGTGGACGGGCCGCCGCGCTGGATGTCGACGATCAGCAGCGGCAGCTCCAGGGAGACCGCGAGCCCGATCGTCTCGGACTTGAGCGCCACGCCGGGGCCGGACGTGGTGGTCACGCCGAGCGCGCCGCCGAAGGCGGCCCCGAGGGCGGCGCCGATGCCGGCGATCTCGTCCTCGGCCTGGAAGGTGCGGACACCGAAGTTCTTGTGCCTGCTGAGCTCGTGGAGGATGTCCGAGGCCGGGGTGATGGGGTACGAGCCCAGGTACAGCGGCAGGTCCGCCTGGCGGGAGGCGGCGATCAGGCCGTACGAGAGGGCCAGGTTCCCCGAGATGTTCCGGTACGTGCCGGTGGGGAAGGCCCTGGTCGCGGGGGCGACCTCGTAGGAGACCGCGAAGTCCTCGGTGGTCTCGCCGAAGTTCCAGCCGGCCCGGAAGGCGGCGACGTTGGCCTCGGCGATCTGCGGCTTCTTCGCGAACTTCTGCCGCAGGAAGTTCTCGGTGCCCTCGGTCGGCCGGTGGTACATCCAGGAGAGCAGCCCGAGCGCGAACATGTTCTTGGAGCGCTCGGCCTCCTTCCGGGACAGGCCGAACTCCTTGAGCGCCTCGACGGTCAGCGTGGTCAGCGGCACGGGGTGGACCCGGTATCCGTCCAGCGAGCCGTCCTCGAGGGGCGAGGTCGCGTAGCCGACCTTGGCCATGGCGCGCTGGGCGAACTCGTCGGTGTTGACGATGATCTCGCCACCGCGCGGCACGTCCCCGATGTTCGCCTTGAGGGCGGCGGGGTTCATCGCGACCAGCACGTTCGGTGCGTCGCCCGGAGTCAGGATGTCGTGGTCGGCGAAGTGCAGCTGGAAGGACGAGACGCCCGGCAGGGTTCCGGCGGGTGCCCGGATCTCGGCCGGGAAGTTCGGCAGCGTGGAGAGGTCGTTCCCGAAGGACGCCGTCTCCGAGGTGAAGCGGTCACCCGTCAGCTGCATGCCGTCGCCGGAGTCACCCGCGAAGCGGATGACCACCCGGTCGAGACGGCGGACCTCGTGGTCGACGCTCATGCGGCATCGGTCCCTGCTGCGCCCCGCGCGGGAGCCGCGGACGTGTCGTGGAAACCGACGGCGCTGTCCCAGACCTCGGCGACGGAGCCGTCCTCCAGCCGGACGAGCCGGGGGCCGGCGGGTGGTCCCAGGGGCACGCCGAACGGGATGTCCTGCGGTGCGGAGGTCACCAGCGCCAGCCGGACGTCCGACGCCCGGGTGCTTTCCGGGCCGTCCGTGCCGACGACGAGCAGGTTCCCGACGGTGGCCAGCTCGATGCCGCCGAGGGCCTCCACCTGGAGGCGGGTGTCGCAGTCGAGGCCGAGGGCCGTCTCGTAGAGGCGGACGAGGGAGGCGAACATGCTCCGGCTCACCGCCTTGCGCAGGAGCAGCCGCACCCCCGGGTGTCCCGATCCTCGGAGCTCCGGGGGACGGGGCTGCTCGCCAGGGTTCGGGCGGTGCTCCACGAGCTCGGCGATCTCACCGTCGGGGAAGCGGACGCGGGCCCGGGCGCCCGGCAGGATCCGCTCCGGGGGTTCCAGCACGGTGGCGCCGACCTGGTCCAGGCGGCTCAGCGCGCCGTCGAGCGAGGGCACGATCACGGAGTAGGCCGTACGGCGCTGGATGTCGGTGAAGGGCCGGGCGCTGGCGATCAGGAGCATGTTCCCGACCGCCGCGAGCTCCAGCCCGCCGAAGTCGGGGATGGGCATCCTCAGGTCGGCGGTGATCCCGGTGAGCCGCTCGTAGAGGCGGATGCGCTCGTCGAGGACCGAGACGTCGATGAGGGAGCGGGCCAGCAGGCGCGGGCCGGGCAGCAGGGCGGAATCGGGCGTGGTGCGGAACCAGCGGTCCGGCAGCGCCGCCGCAGGAACAGTGGGCATCGCGTCAGGACTCCTTCCTAAGGTGCGACGTGGGTTCGCCCCACCATCTCCGGACGGTGAGTCCCCAGGACTCCAGCTCTTCGCCGACGAGGCGTCGCAGGGACGTGGCGTCACCGAAACGGTCGGGGATGCCGGTCACGGTGACGGTCAGCCGGTCGCCGGTCCGCAGGAGGCAGAGCGAGGCGCGCAGACGGGCCCGGTCCGGCAGGACGCCGGGCACGTTCATGGTGCGGACGGCGATGCCGGCGGCCTCCTGCCCGGTGAACCGGGCGATCGCCTCGGGGGTCCGGCCGAAGTTGGAGGCGACGACGGTGGTCTGCTGCGCCCCGGGGTTCTTGAGCCGGTGGGCGTGGCGTTCCGGTAGGAGATGCCACAGGGGTTCCGGGACGAGGGTGCCGCTGTGCTCGCCCGTGGTGCGGAGCAGTTCCCTCGTAGCCTGCCGGGTCTGCCGGAGGCTCTGGTGGCGGGCGGGGCCGCCCGGCACGGTCAACGGCATCACGACCAGGGCATTGGCCCGAGCGTCCCGGTCGGACCGCCGCAGGCTCACGGGGATGCCGACGTCGAACGGTTCGGACGGGTCGCCCGCCCCCGCCGCACGGACGAGGTTGGCGGCGATCTCGACGAAGAGGCTGTTGGTCGTCCCGCCGAGCACGTCCGCCTGCTGGTCCCACCGGGCGGCGTCCGTCTCGAAGATCGCCGAGGTGAAGAAGCGCGGTTCGGCCGGGGGTTCGGGACGGGCCGGGGGCCGCAGCGCGGTCCTGATCCGGTCGAGCCGTTCCGGGTTCGTCAGGGTCGCCGGGAGCCAGCGCGCGGCGGCCAGGCCGCCGCGGAGCGTCTGCTGCGCCAGGTCGGCCAGGTCGTCGAGCAGGCCGGGGGCGGCGGCCGGGCGGTGGGTGTCGTCACCGCCCGAGCCGATGGCGCGGAAGATGCCGAGCCCGTCGCAGCGGAAGTGGGGAACGGTCAGCGAGACGAGTGTGCCCTCACCGTACGGGGCCGCGGCCAGCCGCCACAGGGCGGAGCCGCCGGGCAGGAGCGGGGCCTTGACCTGGGTGTCGATCCAGTCGTTCAGAGTGGCGTCGGTCAGCGACGTCGAGGTGATGCCGAGGGTTTCCTCGTTCCTGGCCGGCACCCAGCTGCGGCGTGCCCCGGGGACGGGCGAGCTTCGGGCGCGGCGGCTCAGCCACCCCTGGTCCAGGCCGTCCCACGCGGCTTGCAGCGCTGCGACGGAGACCGGGTCCCGGAACGTCCACAGCACCTGCACGATCCTGCTGGAGCCGAGGGTGTCGGCGGCGCGGTGGAGCATCTCGTCGGTGGGGTTGAGGCGGACGGTGGCCGTCATCGGGCGGCCACCTCCTCGAGGCGGGCGGCCGCGAGCTCGCCGATCGCCGGTGCCAGTTTGAACCCGCCGCCGTTCCACCCGGTCGCGGTGACGAGACCGTCGAGTTCGGACCGCACGGTGACCTCGCCGTTCCCGGTCGATGCCAGGGCGTCGTACGCGGTGACGCCGCCCGTGACCGGGGCCGTGGCCAGGGGCGGGTAGCGGTGGCGCAGGACCGCGCGAACGCGCTCCTCCTCCTGAACCGACACACCCGGCCTGACGGTCTCGGGGACGTCGGTCACCTGCGAGGAGACTCCCGCGAGGACCAGTGAGTCCGATCCCCACGGGCGCAGCCAGGCGCCCGTGGTGACGTCCACGAGAGTGGGGAGTGTGGTGAGGCCCGCCGGTTCGCCGACCCGGAACAGGCAGTAGCCGACGGCCCGGGTGCGCAAGGGCAGGTGGACGCCGACGCTCGCGGCCAGGGAGGTGCTGGCCGCGCCCGCCGCCAGCAGGACGCCCCGGGCGTGCACGGGTCCGGCGGTGGTGTGGACCCCGGTGACGCGCGAGCCGGACGTGAGCAGGTGGGTGGCGCGTGCCGGGACCAGCCGGAGCCGGGGGCCCGCGTCGCGTGCCATGGCGTGGGCCAACGGTACGACGGGGAGCCAGCCCGCGTTCGGTTCGTGGACCGCGACCAGGTCATCGGGCACGTCGAGGGCGGGGAAGCGGGTGGCGAGGTCCCGGGCGGTGAGGATCTCCGCTTCGTGTCCGGCGGTGCCGAGGTCCGCGACCACCGCCGCGGCCTGCGGGAGGTCGCCGCGCGCCACGAGGCTCAGGCTGCCCTGCCGGCTCATCGCGGGCCAGGTGCCGCGGTGACCCCGGCGCAGGTAGACGTCCAGGGCGGCGGCGGCCGACTCCCGTCGGGACGCGGACAGGTCGAAGGCGCGGACCAGCCCGCCGGAGGCGCCCGTGGCGCCTCCGGCGATGCCTGCCGGGTCGATGACGGCGACGGCGAGACCGCGGGCGCTCAGCCTCTCGGCAGTGGCGAGCCCGATGATCCCGCCGCCGACGACGGCGACGTCGGCGGTGGGGACGGACCGGGTCACGGTGCGATCCCGGCGGCCAGCGGCTTCTCCCGGTCGTGGCTCAGGATCGAGTCGACGATGTCGGTCGCCCGTACCGAGAGCATGGCCAGCGCGCCGGCGTCGCCCATGCCGTGGCTCGCCTCGCAGAGCCCGTTGAGATAGACCTTGAGGGGCCGCGGGGTGCCGGCCTCCGTCTTCAGCTCGATCGAGTAGTCCCGCGCGACGACGGGGGTGCCCTCCTCGTCGAGCGGCAGACGGTGGGCGATGCCTTCCAGGAGCGGGTGGTACGGCTCATCGCCCGGTTCGCCGCCGAAGTCCCTGAAGCCGGTCGCCAGGATGACGACGTCGGTGTCGAGGGTCTCCTCGGTGAGGTGGTTGATGTCGCGCAGGACCATCCGGTGCCCCTGGCCGTGCGGCCTGCTGATGACGGCCTCCCGGAAGGGTTGCATCACGAGCCGGTCGGAGCCCGTGAGGTCGTACTCGCGCTGCACGCCGACGAGGCGGTCGATGACGTCCTGGTCGCAGGCCGCGTAGTTGATGGACCGCAGTTCGTCGCGCAGGCGGCGCTTCTTGGAGCTGGGCAGCGGGTGGAAGTAGTCCACGAACTGGGGGAGGAACACCTGCCGGCTGTAGGGGCTGGTGTCCTTGAGCCGGAACCCGATGCTGCGGTGGACCGCGGTCACCTGGCGCACGTTGGGGCGGCCCAGCAGGTCGAGGATGATCTCGATCGCGCTCTGGCTGGCCCCGACGACGGCGACCCGGATCGCCTTGTCCTTGAAGCGCTCCATGGACGAGAGGTACTGGGTGGAGTGGAAGACGCTCTCCCCCAGGCCCTTCTGGAACACGTACGGGATCCGGGGCGAGCGCCCGGTGCCCACGGAGACGCTGCGGCAGAGGTAGCGGCCGCCGTCGTCGGTGTCGACGCAGAACAGCTCGCTTCCGTCGTCGCCCTCGACGAGCGAGAGGTGTACGGCCGACCGACCGTAGTCCACCTGGTCTCGGAAGGCTTCGGCGACCCACGCGAGGTAGCCCGAGTACTCCCTGCGCAGCGGGAACTTGGCGTTCAGGTGGAGGTAGTCCGTCAGCTCACCGCGCGCGGCGAGGTACTTGACGAAGGTGTGAGGGCTGTCGGGGTTGCGCTGCATGGCCAGGTCGCGGAAGGGGTTGTTCTGGATGTCCGCGCCCGGGAGCAGCTGTTCTTGCTGCCACTGGAACTCGGGGGCCCGCTCGATGAAGTGGGCCAGGCCGGCGCGGCCGCGCTCTTCGAGCGCGACCGCCAGGGAGAGGTTCGCGGGTCCGAACCCCACTCCCAGCACCGGGTGGATCTCATGGGTTGTCACGGTTCACGCATCCTCGACTCGTCGTGCATGCAGGAACGTTGTCGCGGGACCGACGGGTCCGGAGGTCACGCGCTGAGGAGCGCCGTCTCGGTGATCGCGTTGGTGTCGTCGACGTGGACCACGCGGGACTTGTGGTCGGCGACCTCGTCCGGGGTGAGCTGCGCGTAGCTGATGATGATGACCTTGTCGCCGGTCTCCACGAGGCGGGCGGCGGCGCCGTTGACGATGACCTGGTTGGCGGCCGGCTCGCCGAGGATCGTGTACGTCTCGAAGCGCGCGCCGTTGTTGACGTTGACGACGTGCACCAGTTCGTGGACGCCGATGCCGGCGGCGTCGAGCAGCTCCGGCGAGATGGTGATGGACCCGACGTAGTTCAGGTTGCTGTCGGTGACGGTGGCGCGGTGGATCTTCGCGTTCATGAAGGTGCGCAGCATGGTGGATCTCCTGTGAGGATGTCGTCCGTGCGGGAGTGGTGTGCGGGGCGGATCGCCCCGCGGGTCATGCGGTCGGGGCGGCCGGGACGACCAGGCCCCGGAAGGGGTTTTCCGGTGTGCTGGACAGGTCGGCGAGCAGGGGTGCCTTGCCGACGGTGGTCGGGCCCGCGAAGGCGGTGGAAATGCTCTCGGCGAGGTCGGGGGTGATCGGCCAGGCCAGGGTGCGCAGCGCCCACAGGAACCTCAGCGCGCCGGAGACCTCGCTCGCGGCGTCGGCCTGGATCCGGGCGGAGCGCAGCGCCAGCACCTCCAGGTGGAGGGCGACCGCCTCGGCGGCCTTGCGGACGCTGAAGTTCTCCAGCCGGTAGGCGTCCTCGAAGCGCCGTCGGGACGCCTGCAGGGCCGCGTCCCACCAGGGGGAGGGCGTCGCGTCGATGTGGCGGCCGGTCAGGGCGTCGAGCTGTTCGACGATGGTGGTGAGGGGAGCGTCGTAGCGTGCGGCGATGGTGTCGGCCGCGATGGGCTCGCTGAACTCCGCCTGCTGCAGTTCGGGGCTGGTCAGGGCGAGGACGAACCGCGCCCGGTCGCGGCCGACGGACTCCAGGTAGTCGCGCGCCCAGCGCACGTCGCCCTTGCTGGTGGAGAACTTGCGGCCCTCCAGCATGTAGTACTGGTTGGTGAGCGTGCGGGTCCTGGGGAGGGGCACCGGCATGCCGTGGCGGGCCGCGAGCAGAGCCAGGGTCACGTAGACGAAGGCGTTGTAGAAGCCGTTGTCGATGCCGATGAACTGGACGAGTTCGTCGCACTCGGCCTGGGTGTCCAGACGTGCCTGCTGCAGCCAGTACAGGTGACCGACGTAGATCTCCGGCCAGGCGTTGATGGCCTGCGGCTGGATGTCGGGGCCGTCCCACTCGACCGTGATGCCCCAGGCGGTGGGGTACGTCAGCGGGATGTACGGGAGCCGCCCGGCCAGCGTGTCGGCGACGACCTTGGCCAGGTCCGGACGCAGCTGCACGTCGGTGGTCCGGTACCAGTTGGTGATCATGGACCGGTAGCGTTCGAGGTCCAGGACCCAGATCGAGACCGTTCGCTGCGGCAGGGCGGATGCGGTGTCGGTGACGGGCAGCAGGGCGCCGGGCAGGTTGTAGAGGCCACAGGCCTCACAGACGCCGGCCCTGGCGTGGGCCAGGCAGGTGGGGCAGCGTCCGGTGACGAAGGCCTCGGCCTTGTACTCACCGGTTTCGGCGTCGTACGGCAGGTCGACCTCGCGCAGGTCGAACGCGCCGTGCTCCCAGAGCCGGGTGAAGAAGCCGCGGACGAACGTGGTGTAGTCCTCGTCCGGCCGTTCGAACAGGTCGACGTCGACGCCCGCCAGTTCCAGCGACTTCGTCACGCTCTCCAGGGCGTGCCGGATGAGCGCCTCCGGCGTGGTCCCGAGCCGTTCGGCGGTGGTGACGACGTAGGTCTGGTTGTCGTCGGTGCTGGTGGCGAAGGCCACGTCGTGTCCGAGGATCTTCTGGGACCGGGCGCACACGTCACTGTTGAGGACGGGGCCGGCGAGGTGGCCCAAGTGCAGGTCGCCATTGGGCGTGGGAGGCGAGAAGGTGACGTTGACGCGGCGCGGGGCGGCGGTGTCGGCACCCGGGGAGTCGGCCATCAGGCGTCCTTGCCGGTCTCGGCGGGCTGGAGCCAGTAGATGCTCACGAAGGTCAGCGGGTCGGACTCGCTGGTGTTCGTGACCTTGTGGTCGGTGCCGTTCGGGATGTAGATGACATCGCCCAGGGTGATCCGGCGCTCCTCGGTACCGACGCGCACGTGCCCCTCACCGCTGATGAAGATGAAGGTCTCGTCGGTGGCGTGGCCGTGGGGCGTGCTCGACTCGGTCGGCCGGATGGAGCACAGGGTGCTGTTCCAGGGCGGGACGACGACGCCGTCCCAGGGGTAGAGCTGGCGGATGTCGCAGCCGTTCTTCCGGATCCGGGCGTCATCGGCATCGGTCTTCACGTGCATGGTGCAGGTCCCTTCGATGGGTGCGTCGGAGCCAACCGGGGCTGGGTCGTCTCTTTCGGATCTTGTCGGCCCGGCAAGATCCGAAAGAGACGGCCTAACCGAGGGCGAGCAGTCGCTGGACGGTCTCGGGGTGAAACGATTCGGCAGGAACGCCGTAGGCCCCCCGGAAGGTGGCGAGCCGGGATCCGGCCAGCACCGGGTCGGTGGGCCACGCCTTGGCGTACGCCTTGCGGCGCGCGGCGCCCTCGGGGGTGAAGGTCATGTTCATCGCGGTGCGGACGGATCCCGAGATGCGCAGGCGGCGCATCCGCTCCTCGCGTTCGTCGACGTACGGCTTGAGGATCCCGGGCGACCACGTGGAACTGGAGCGCAGCGCCTCCCACACCAGGCGCGCGTCCCGCAGGGCGATGGACAGGCCTTGGCCGACCACCGGATCGGTCCAGCCGGCCGCGTCGCCGATCAGGACGGCGCCGGGGACGACGGGGCCGTCCGTCCAGGCGTCGTTCATCGGGTAGAAGGCGCAGGACTCCGAGGGGGTGACCGAGGCGAACATCTCGCTGTTGGGGATGCAGTCCAGCTGGAACGCCTCGAGGAAGTCGGCCTGCCGGGTCGGGCCGGAGAAGCGTCCCTTCTGGGCGACGTCGTGCAGCAGGTACAGCCGGGCCTTGGCTCCCGCACGGGGGAAGACGAAGTAGAGCAGGTCCTTCTCGGTGCCGATCGAGGTGACGTTGGCGGGCCAGTCGTGGAGGTCCTCCACGAGCATGCCGCCGCCCAACGAGTTCGGCGGGGTCTGGGTCAGGGAGATGCCGAGCTGACGCCGTACGGTCGAGGTGCGACCGTCCGCTCCGACGACGAGGCGGCAGGACACCTCGTACTCGACGTCGTTGTACTCGTAGCGAACGCCGGGGTGGGGCCCGCCCGTCACCGTGACGTCGCCGATCCCCCTCACCACCGTGGCCCCGGCCTCGGCGGCGGCGGTGGCGAGCGCCTCGCACGCCTCGGGGTGACCGACGTCGAGCACGCCACGAATGCCGGGAAGCATGTCGTCCAGGTTGAGGGCGTTGGCCCAAGCGGTCTCCGGGTCGGTGATCTCATCGAATCCGACGAAGCGGTCGATGTAGGTTCCACCCGCGTCGAGCAGCTGCTTCTCCAGGCCGAGTTCGAGGAGTTCGACCACTCCCCAGCAGTTGATCACCTCGCCGCGCACCTTGTCCCGGTAAACGGTCTGCCGCTCCAGGAGCAGGACGTCGTATCCGTCACCCGCAAGCACCGCCGCCAGGGCGGATCCGGCTATTCCTCCCCCGATCACGACTGCGTCCACACGCTCAACTGTCGCCATGGAACCCTCCACAGAAGCCTTTCAAGGCATTGCCGTATTGACCGCCCCGGAAATGGGCAGCCGGAAGTCCGAGCTGGTCGAATCGATAGAGCTGCCGCAGGACGGCAAGTGCGGCATTACAAGAGGCGTGACTGCCGGGAGAGCCCCTGGCCCACGCCCGACGGAGTGGAGCAAGCCTGCCGATGGCCTTGCCTCTTGGAGCTCTTCCGATCGCTAGGGAGGGTCTGCCGGCGTTCCGGATCGCCGCGCGGACCGTATCGGCCGCAGATCGAACACGCTTGAGGACCTGCGGAAGCCGCCGGCACCCGTGCATCGATCACACACGCCGGCTCAGCCTCCCTTACTGGTCCGCCCTTGGTACTGGTGTCGGTTGCGGCATCCACGATCCGTGCCGGAGCGGGGTGCGGCAATGCCGACTCGCGAAAATCGCAACCCGGTTCGAGCAAAGATGCGAATGCCGCACCTGCGCGGACGGTGTCGGAACCGGGCCGGCCCCTGCCCTCGGCGACCACGGGCTCTCGGGCCGCCCTCCTGCTGCGCCGTACAGCCTCCGTCACGAAGACGCGAGGCTCGACGGACCGCAAATGCCTCGCTGGATGATGTCCCACATCTGCCTGATCTCCTCCACCGTGCCCGGTTCGCGCGGCTCCTCGCCGTTCTCCTCACTCGCCGCGCGGGCTCGGTACTCGGCACCGAGAATCAGGAACCGCGACAGCATGGCCAGATCCTCCGGACGGACCGCGGCGTGCAGCTGTCCGTCCCGATAGGCCTGGCTGAAGAGGTCCTGCACGGCGGCGACCCAGGAATTCATCCAGGCGAGGTCCCCGTCCGGCAGCTCGCGGCTGAGCCGTGCCGCGGAGCGGACGGCCGGCTCTTCCTGGAGCAGCCGCGCCAGTTCGAGCGTCATGTCGATGGCTCGGTGCAGCGCCGGTGCCGGGCCCGACGGCAGTGCGCCGAGCGCGGCCCGGGTGACGGTCTGGCCCTTCGCCTGCACAGCGGCGGCCAGTTCACCCTTGGTCGAGAAGTGGAACGTCAGGGCACCCATGGTTATCCCGGCGGCCCGGCAGACCCGGTTCAGTGCGGCGCCGGCATAGCCGCTCCGGTCGAACTCGGTCGCCGCGGCGTTCACCAGTGCCTGCCGGGTGCGTACCGCACGTAACTGCCTCGTCATGCATGTCTCCGGTGCGCTGGTTGATGGTCAACAAGACGGACCCTTCCGGCACCGACAGCGAGGACGGCAGGTGCGCGCACCACACGTACGACGGACGCCGTGAAGGCGAAGCGCGCCGACCTGCCCGTCCCCGGCTCGGTCCGGTGGCGGAGCGCCGGACGGCCTCCACGGGAGCGGAATGTGCCTGCGGCCCCCTTTCTGCGGGCGTTGCCGGGGGGCCGACCTCGTCGTCCAGCGGTCGTGGCGGCAAGTGTGACGCCGCAGGTCAGCGTCTACAAGCCCGTCGATCACGGTTGGCCGGTTCACGCAGAGTCAGGCCTGCGGACCGAAGGCGCGGACCTCGTGGGCGGGTTGGCTGATTCACTTCGACAAAAAAATAGCAGCCCCTATTATTCTTTGGGCATCGACCACTGAGCCGCACCCCTCGGAGCCTCTCGTGATCAACATCGCCTACGGTGCCGACCGGCCGTCCACCCTGGAAGAGGGCCGACGAGTCGCCGGTTTCGCCGATCAGCTCTTCACGCACTTACCGAGAGCGGACCAACGCCGCTGGGCCGCCGCGTATCTGCTGGGACTTCTGGCGGTCTCGGGCAGGAAGTCCGTGCGCAGCCTGGCTGCCGCCATCACCGACTCCCCCACCGCCTCGCAGTCGCTGCACCGCTTCATCAACGCCAGCCCGTGGGACTGGCAGCCGGTCCGGGGCGAGCTGAGGCGCTGGATCGAGCAGCGGACGCGGCCGAAGGCGTGGACCGTCGGTGTCGCCGTGGTGCCCAAGCGGGGCGACCAGTCGTGCGGGGTGCACCGCAGGTTCGTGCCGCCCCTGGGCCGGACCATCAACTGCCAGGTCGGCATCGGGCAGTTCCTGGCCACGAGCCGCGGCCAGATTCCCGTGGACTGGCGCCTGCACCTGCCGAGCGAGTGGAGCGAGGAACAGCTGCGCCGCCGCACGCGCATTCCCGAGGCCGTCCAGCCCCTTCCGGTCTGGGCCCAGGTGCTCGACCTGGCCGACACACTGGCCGCCGGAGCGTCCCCAACCCTGCCCCTGGTGGCGAACCTCCGCGAGCACAAGGAGTCCGACCGGCTCCTCCTGGGGCTTCGGCAGCGCGCCCACGACTTCGTCGTCGCCGTCCCCGACGGCCTCGCCGTCCAGCCCGGCGCGGCGGTTCCTCCCTCCGGTCCGGCCGCCGACGGTGCCGCTTCGCCCGTCAGCGCGCGCCGCTTCCTGGAGACCGAAGGCGAACTGCTGCGCTCGGTCCTGAGGACGAGCCCTCTTCGCCCCTCGCGGCTGACCCGTGTGGTCACCGGACTGGTGCGCCTGCCCCGCGGCCCGCAGCCGCAGCGCTTCTACCGGCTGTTCGCCGAAGTTCCCCGCGAAGGCGAGCAGCCCACCGCGCTGTGGGTCACCACCCTCGTGCACCTGCCGATGGAGGAACTCCTGGAACTGGCGTCCCTGTCGGACGCCACCCCCCGGGCATTGCGCCGACTCGAAGGCAGCTTCGGGCTCCAGGACTTCGAGGGCCGGTCCTATCCCGGCTGGCATCGCCATGTGACGCTGGTGTCGGCGGCCTGCGGCTTCCAGGACCTGGTGGATGTCGACCCGGCCGCCCTTCCCGGGATCCATCCCTCCGCCCGTCTGTTCAGGACGCCCCGGCGGCCGGCGCGGCTGCCGGTCTGACCTCGCCCGGCCCCTCAAAGCGGTTCCCCGTGGCACCGTTCCTCTCGTGCCACGGGACAGGAGCCCCGCTCGCACTATCCGTGTCGCACACGAGACGGGCGCCGTGACGTCACGCGGTTCGCCCGGTCGTGACGACACCATCTCGGCCCTTGCCCGGCACGGTTCACACCGCGCTCCACCCGCCGTCCACCGCCAGCGCTCCGCCGGTGACGAAGGAAGCCCGGCCGCTGCACAGCCACAGTGCGGCCTGCGCGATCTCCTCCGGGTCCGCCAGTCGCTTCTGCACCGCGCGCCTGGTCAGCCTCTCGACCGCAGCGGCGGTGCCGTCCAGGTACGGCTCCAGCTGCGGGGTGCGGGTGGCTCCCACCATCAGTGCGTTCACCCGGATTCCAGCGGCCCCGTACTCCGCCGCGGCGGCTCGGGTGAGGCCGAGGACCGCGTGCTTGGCCGCGATGTACGGGGCCGTGGCGCCCGTTGCCGAATGCCCGGCGACACTGGAGGTGTTGACGATCACGCCACCGTGCTCCTGCCGCAGCATGACGGGGATCTGCCGGCGCATGCAGTTCCAGACGCCCCGGACGTTGACGTCCATGACCGTGTCATAGGCGTCCTCGTCCAGTTCGTGCAGGACCGGGCCGATCGCCCCCGACCCGGCGTTGTTGAAGGCCGCGTCCAGTGCGCCGAACTCCTCGACCGCGCGGGTGACGGCCTCCCCCACCTCCTCGGGACTTCGCACGTCCCCCTGCACGACCAGCGCCCTCCCCCCTTCCGCACGGATCGCTTCGGCCAGTTCCCGCAACGCGTCCTTGCGCCGGGCCAGCAGCACGACGGCCGCACCCTCCCTGGCGAAGAGCCTCGCAGCGGCGGCCCCGATGCCGCTCGACGCTCCAGTGATCATGGCCGTTCGCCCCTGTAAGGCTCCCGCTATAGGTGACATAGCCAGATTCAACGCCATACGCAGCGGGCACGGCAGTCCCTTTGGGGGCGATCAGGTTCAATTCACGCCATGCGGAGGGGAATCGTCCTCATCGAGGCGCAACGTCCCCATCACCCTGGTCGCACATTCCTCGCTGGCGATGAGCGGCAGCAACAGGACCCACATCTGCCGGATGCGGTCCGGAAGGTCCCTCCGGTCGCTGTCGAGCTGGGCGTTCATCTGCGCCCCGGTGCAGGCGTTGACCACGAGCTGCGCCAGCTGCCGCAGTTCCACGTCCGGCCGCAGTTCACCGTTCTCACTGGCCTCGCGCAGGAACGGCTGGAGTACCTCCGCCCACTGCCGATAGGAGTTGCCCTCCTCGTCGCAGACGAAGTACTCCTGGTCCATCACCAGTCGAGCGCCGGCCAGCAGTAAAGGGTCCTCCCTCAGCCGTGTCGCCCAGGCCAAGGTGATGTCCACGGCACCCTGGAGGCCGGCGGCCGTGGGCCCGGCCACCAGCTCCGGCTGGGTCCGGACTATCTCACGGGCGAGCTCCCCCTTCGACTCGAAGTGGAAGTAGAGCGCTCCCAGCGTCAGGTTCGCCCGCCTCGCGATCTTGTTGACGCTCGCCCCGGCGAAGCCGAGCTCGGCGAAAACCTCGGCGCCCGCCCTCAGGATGGCCGCTCGTGTCCGAGCGCTCCGCTCTTGTTGTGCCATACATCTGCCTCCCCGGCATCTCGACAATAAACATAGTCATCTCTATGTTACTGCGCAGAGTTCATTGCACCGTTGTCTGCAGTGCCGCCTGCACCCAACTCGCATCGTTCCAGGGGGGAACAACCGATGAACATCACAACTGGCTTAATCGCGCCCTTCGAAGGCGTCCAGCACGTCTCCGCGGCCTTGACCCGCAAGACCGCACCCGGTCAGGCGTTCCTGTCCGGATGGCGCCACCACGACGACGGCGTCTCCCACACCGTCATCGCCGACTGGCCCGCGCACCACCCCTTGTACACCTCCCACAAGGGCCACTATCACCCTCTCCTCCTCGCTGAAACGATCCGCCAGTCCCTCGCCCTGCTGTCGCACGTCGCCCATGACATACCCCTCGACTTCCGCCTGGGCTGGGAGTCCTACGACAGTTCCGTCGTGCCGACAGCCATGCGGACCCGATCGGTGCCGGCCGTCGTGCGCCTGACGGTCACCCACACCGAGGTGGACCGTCACCGGCGCGGATCCGTCCGCCTCGCCACCCAGATCACGGCGGTACGCGACGGAGAGCCGCTCGGCATCGCCCGTGTCCGCTACACCGCCCACCCTCCCGCGATATACGAAAGGCTGCGCGGGGCGTACGCGGACGCGCAGGCCGCCACGGCACGCGCCCTCCCCCTCGGGCCCGCCCTCGACGACGCCACGCGGGGAGGGCAGACCTCGCCGGACAACGCCGTCCTGAGCCCGACCGGCGAATCGCATCGCTGGCAGCTGCGCGTGAACACCGCCAACCGCTCCTTCTTCGACCACGCACACGACCACGTACCGGGACTGGTCTTCCTCGAAGCCGCCGCCCAAGCCGCACAGGCCCTTTCCGACGCCTCCCAGACCGTCCCCACGGAATTCGACGCCCGGTTCGCCCGCTACGTCGAGCTGGACTCCCCTTGCTGGGTCGAGGCGACCCCGCTGCGCCGCAGCAGGAGCGGCGTCGTCCGTACCGAGGTCACCGGGCACCAGACCGGCATGAAGGTCTTCTCCGTACGCGTGACCGCCTTCGAAGACGCCTGAGAGCGCCGCCTCGGGGAAGGCCGCACCCCGGACCGCAGTGGACCGCTCTCGTGTGTCCAGTGATCGTGGCGTCGCAATGCCATGATCACGGACCGTCCCCCGCCCGCTCCTGCGACTGCTCCGGACCGGTCGCGGACGAGGCGCGGCTCACCGGGCGGGGGGCACGCCCTGGCCGACCCGAAGACCGACCGCCAGCGTCAGCTCGAGTACCCGGTGTGGCGATGCGAGATCCGGAAACAGGTCCCGCAGCTGCGACACCCGGTACCGGACGGTCTGGGGATGGACGAACAACGCCGCCGCCACCTCGTCCCGCCTGCCCTGGTGCAGCAGCCACGCACGCAACGTCTCCTCCAGCCGCCGTGCGGTCGCGACGGGCAAGGTCCCGAGCGGTGCGAGGGCTCGGGCCCGCAGGTCTGCGAACGCGTCCACGTCGGCGCTCAGCACCAGCTCGGGCAGGTGCTCCTCGGTGTCGCGGATGTCGGAGGAGAGGGAGCGCGCGCGTGCGGCTCGTGCGTACGAGGCGGACGCACGGGTCCATGGCCGGGCCGGTCCGACCACGGCGGTGCGGTCGGTCAGCCGCCGCAGGAGGTGCGACCGGTCGGCATCGGGTACGAGCAGCACGCCGAAGGCGTCCGGCAGATCGTCGAGGACGAGGGTGCCCGGGTCGAGCGTGCGGTAGGCGGGCCGGGCCTGGGCGGCGGGCAGCAGGACGGCGGTCAGCGAAACCGGAGGCTGCCACCCGGCCCGCTGGGCGGAGGCCAGCAGCACGTCCGGGCTCGCGCCGGCGAGGAGGTCGCGGGCCAGGTGTTCCAGGTGGCGCTCGTGGTCCCGGCCCCGGGCGGCCAGTTCGTCGGCGTGGCCCGCGGCGCTCGCGGCGGAGAGCTCGTCGATGTAGGCGAAGGTCAGCTCGGCGAACTTGGCGACCTCGGCGGCGGGCAGACCTGCGGGTACGGCACCCGCTGCCAGGCATCGCCAGGCCACGCGGGCGCCGACGCGGTAGGCGCTGAGCAGGGCGTCCATCGAACGCCCGTCGCGCACCTCGCCGCGGCCCAGCTCGTAGGCCGCGTCACCGGCGTCGCCGCCCGTGGCGTTCCCGCTCGCGAGGTCCAGATAGTGCCCCAGGGCGGTGCGGACCGCTCGGCGGATGGTGACGCCCATGCGGCCCGAAAGTGCATTGGCGTAGGGAGGGACCTCGTCGATGATCGCCTCGACGACCTCGTCGGCGGTGGTCTTCAGCGTGGCGCGAAGTGCGGTGACCGTTGTCCGATCCAGGGCCAGTTCGGTGACCCTCCGGATGGGGTGGCTCATATTTTATTCCCTGCGAACAATTCAGCCGACGAAATTTACGTCTTGTGGTCAGGACTTTACGCCCTGCGGCACATCAAGCTGGGGTCATGACGAGTGCAGCCCTCCGCAGTGGGGCATGGAAACTGCTGGAGATGATCACGACGCCGCTGCTGCCGTCGGACTACCTCGACCTGGTCAGCCCGCTGCGTGCGGGCGCCGACCTGCGTGGGCGCATCGAGGCCGTGCACCCCGAGACGGGTGACGCCGCGACCATCGTGATCAGGCCGGGAAGGGGCTGGCGCGGTCATACGGCCGGTCAGTACGTGCGGATCGGGGTGGACGTCGACGGGAGGCGCCTGTGGCGCGCCTACTCCATCACCTCGCCGACGAACCGCCGGGACGGCCGCGTCACGATCACCGTGAAGGCGATCCCGGACGGCAAGGTCAGCAACCACCTGGTCCGCAGGGCGAAACCGGGCACGCTGGTCCAGCTCGACCAGCCGACCGGTGACTTCGTACTGCCGAAGGCCAAGCCCGCCAAGGTGCTCTACCTGACGGCCGGCAGCGGCATCACGCCGGTGATGGGCATGCTGCGCGACATCGAGTTCGACGACGTCGTCATGATCCATTGCGCGCCGCGGCCGCAGGACGTGATCTTCCGCGACGAACTGCACGACCTGGTCGCGGACAGGAAGCTGCGGCTCACCGAGGTGCACACCGACACGGACGGCGTGCTCGACATCGCCCGTCTCGACGAACTGGTACCCGACTGGGCCGAGCGCGAGACCTGGGCCTGCGGGCCCGCGGGCCTGCTCGACGCCGCCGAAGCGTTCTGGAACGAACACGGCGTCGCAGAGCGCCTGCACACCGAACGCTTCCGCCCCGGCATCGTCGTCGCCGGTGACGGCGGCGAGGTCACGTTCAGCGCCACCGGCAAGACCGTCGACGCGGACGGCGCCACGCCGTTGCTGGACGTCGGCGAGGAGGCCGGCGTGCTCATGCCGTCCGGGTGCCGTATGGGCATCTGCTTCGGCTGCGTCACGCCGCTCAGGGCGGGCGCCGTCCGCGACCTGCGCACCGGCGAGATCACCGAGGCCGAGCCGGGCGTCCTCATCCAGACCTGTGTGTCCGCCGCCGCGGGCCCGTGCGACATCGAACGGTAGGAGCACCTTGACCGCCATCGACCCCACCGCCCACCTGACCGCGGAGCAGATCGAGGAGCTCGGCCGCGAGCTTGACGCGATCCGCGACGAGGTGATCGCCAGCCGGGGCGAGAAGGACGCCGCCTACATCCGGAAGGTCATCTCGGCGCAGCGCAAGCTCGAGCTGGTCAGCAGGGGCGTGCTGCTGTTCTCGTTCTTCCCGCCCGCCTGGCTGATCGGCACCGCCGGGCTGTCCGTTGCGAAGATCATGGACAACATGGAGATCGGCCACAACATCCTGCACGGCCAGTGGGACTGGATGCGGGACCCGAAGATCCATTCCACCACCTGGGAGTGGGACCACGTCTCGCCGTCCGACCAGTGGAGGCATTCGCACAACGAGCTGCACCACACGTACACCAACGTGATCGGCAAGGACAACGACCTCGGCTACGGCATCATGCGCGTCGACGAGGACCAGAAGTGGCACCCGTTCCACCTCGGCCAGCCGCTGTGGAACTTCATCAACGCCTGCTTCTTCGAGTACGGCATCGCGGCGTACGACCTGGAGCTCGGCAAGAACCTGCACAAGCGCCGCCGCAAGAACCCGGAGTTCCGCGCGCGGGCCAGGGCCGTGGGCCGCAAGATCCGCAAGCAGGTGCTCAAGGACTACGTGATCCACCCGCTGCTGTCGGGCCCGTCGTTCCTCACCACGCTCGCCGCCACGTTCACCGCGAACCTGGTCCGCAACATCTGGTCCCACTCGGTGATCATGTGCGGGCACTTCCCCGAGGGCGTGCAGGTCTTCGAGCGCCGGTCGATCAAGGGCGAGACGCGCGGGCAGTGGTACCTGCGCCAGATGATGGGCTCGGCGAACATCAGCGGCAGCAGGGCCATGCACTTCATGACCGGCAACCTGTCGCACCAGATCGAGCACCACCTGTTCCCGGACCTGCCGAGCAACCGGTACGCCGAGGTCGCGGTGAAGGTGCGCGCGCTGTTCGAGAAGTACGAGCTGGAGTACGTCACCGGGCCGCTGCCCAAGCAGGTGTTCTCCGCGTGGCGCAAGGTCTTCCGGCTCTCGCTGCCGAACAAGAAGCCGAAGGTCGATGCGCCGGACCGCGAGCAGGAGCTCGTCGCCGCCTGATTCCCGGTATCGGTCCGGATCGGGCCAGGCCGGACCGGGCTAGAAGCCGATGCCGGTCCGGACCTGGTTCGCGACGCGGTTCGCCAGGGCGGCCACGTCGATCTGCGGGACGATCCACTGGATGTCCCGTGCCTCGGGGAGGCGGAGCGGTTGGTCGGAGCGGTAGTGGAACGGGGCCACCAGGCCGAACTCCAGGCCCGTGGCGTACGCGTAGGACGCCAGCTGATAGGGGAAGCGCCAGGAGCCCCCGACGGCTGCCTCGATCAGGATGTCCGCCTCGATGCTCAGGGTCAGGACGGGCTGCACGCTGATGCGGGCCAGGGTGTCGAAGCTCAGGACCCCCTTCGCGTAGGCGAGCCGGGCGGTGGCGTCGAGGCCGCCCCGGAGCAGGACGCCGCCGGTGAGGGTGATGCCGCCGGTGGCGCTGGCGATGGCCACGGAGGCGCCGATGCCGGCGCGCACGGACAGCTCGAGACCCGCTTCCGCGGGCAGCACGAGGCGGGCCTCCGCCGCGAGTTCGGCGTTCATGTCCTCCTCGAGGGGGTTGAACGCGCCGCGGATGACCATGTCCCGGATCTCACCCGGGCCGAAGCGGTAGAAGACGGCCAGGCCGCCGCCGATGCGGGCGACCAGGCCGACCGCTCCGATGCCGAGCGGGATCGCGAAGATCGGGATGTCGGGCAGGCTGTGACGGAACAGCTCGTACCGGGCGCCCCGGGGTTCGAGGAAGCGGTACGGGGGGAAACGCAGCTCGCCGGAGACGCGGAGCTTGCGGTCCCGGCCGTACTCGACTCCGACGGTGGCGACCAGTCCGGGGCGGATCGTCAGGCTGCCGGTGCCGCGGCCGCTGATCCGGCCGTCCTCGTCGAGGTGCGCGTCGAGCCGGCCGGCGAACCTGCCGCGCCTGAGCTCGACGGATCCGTCGCCGCCGAAGAGTCCGTCGCGGTAGCGCAGTGCGATCTCGCCCTCGGCTCCGAGCAGGGCGAACGTCGTGCGGGCGGTGCCCGTCACGCGCTCGCCGTCGTAGGTCACCGCGACATCCACCGGCCGCAGGCCCGGCACCTTCAGGAGGGCCCTGCCGCCGTAGAGGATGCGGTCCCCGGACCTGCGGACGGTCAGCTGGACAGGACTGTCACCGGGCAGCACCACGTCGATCTGGCCGCCGACCCGCCACGTGCCGCCGCCGAGGTCGAGCCGCACCTCACCGCCGCGCACGAGCCCGGAGGGCTTCGATGCCCGTGCGACGAAGAACCCGGTGAGCCCCGTCGCGGGGCGGTACTCCACATCGCCGGTCGCCTCGTCGAGACCGGGGACGTGCCCGGTCACCCGGCCCTTGGCGAAGAACCCCTGGGCGTCCGCCCCCGCCTCGACGCGTCCGGTGACCAGCGAGCCGAGGACGAAGGCCACGTGGCCGCCCACCTGGAGCTGCGGGGCGATGCTCAGCGCGAGGGCGGCCTCGGTCACCTTGAACGGCGGCAGCGACAGCTTGTCCGCGGGCGCCTGCGCCGAACCGCGGAAGCCGCTGCGGTCCCAGTCCACGGTGATCGGAACCCGGGAGAGCAGGGGGACGCTGGGGGTGAGCGTCCCGTGCCCGACGAGCCCCTGGTCCGTGGAGGAGAGCGTGAGCCGGCCGGCGGACAGGTAGGGGTACAGGAAGCGGATCTCCTGGCTCCCGCCGCGCAGCGAGAGGGCGCCGGTCGTGAAGGGCTCCTTCACATCCAGGGTGAGGCGTTTGTCCTCGGGCCGGGGGATGCTGATGGGCAATCGGGTGCCCGCCCGTACGGGGTGCGCGTCGGAATCGATCCACGCCGTGACGGTGTGCGCGCCCTTGCCCGACGAGGGCCGGTGCAGCTTCTCCAGCATGACGCCCGCGATCAGTTCCCGGGCGGCACGGTTCTCCGGGACCGCGCTGGTCTCGATCTCGTCGTGGCCGTCGCCCGCCGGTTTGTCCGGCACCCGCAGTCCCTGCCGGTTCGGACCGCTGACCAGGGGATAGCTCCGGTAGGCGGCCCAGGCGTCGGCGGCCTTCTTCAGGTCGTCCGCCGAGGGGCGCCGCCCGGCCCCGAGGTCGGCCTCGGCGGTGAAGTGCACCTGGAGCGCCGACTGGGCCTTGCGGGAGGAGAAGGGCGGATCGAGCGGTTTCACCGCCTTCTTGTCGTACTTCTTGGGCTGGTCGGCGGAGCCGAACCACAGGACGATGTGGTCGGGCCGCTTGCGTCCCTTGGCGTGCAGCGCGTCCGAGACGGACGAGGCGGCCTGCTGCACGTGCCGGGCGATGGTGCGCCCGCTGTCCTCGTTGTCGGGACCGTCGTGCGGGGCCAGGTTCTCGGGGACGTTGGAGCCGCCGAGCTGGAGCTCGACGATGTGGTCGATCTGCGACTGCACGGAGTTGACGTACGGATCGAAGTCGGCGCTCTTCGTACGGTCGTCCCCGCCCGCGTCCTTCCACCAGGCGGCCGCCTGGTCCTTGGGCCACTGCATGCGCAGCAGCCACAGTCTGCGCAGCTCCTGCGTGGGGGCCCGCTTCTCCCAGAGGCCGGAGCTCGGCCGGCTCCCGGACATCTTGACGACCGCCTGCAGGCCCTTCTCCTTGGCGATGGCGTCGTACGTCTCCTTCCACGGGCCCTTGGTCTGCGGGACGAGGAAGGAGCCCAGGTTGACGCGGACCATGCCGGCCGGGTCTCCGGGAGAGCCCTGCTCCTCCTTGACGGTGCGCTGCTCGTCCGCGTACTCGACCGTGTACTGGTCCTTGGCCTCCAGCTTGGTCCAGTTCATGTCGGCGCGCCCCAGGAAGGGCCCGGCGGGCCGCTCCCACCGCCACCCCGCCGGCAGCGGCTCGCCGCGCGCGTGGAAGGCGGCCGCCGTGTGCGCCTGACGTTCCAGGGAGGCGTCGGCGGCCGGCGGAGCCACCGCGGGGTGGGTCCGCAGGAAGCCCGGTGCCGCGGGGTGGCCGCCGTGCTGGGCGACATGGGCCAGCTCGTGCGCGATGAGGGCCCGGCCCCGGCGCGACAGCGGATCGTAGGCGCCGTGCGAGAAGACGACGTCGTTGCCCACGGTGTAGGCGAGGGCGCCGAGTTCGGAGGTGGCCCGGTCCGCGGCGGGGCCGGCGTGGACCCGGACCGGGGAGAAGTCGTGGCCGTAGCTCGTGGAAAGCTGGTCGCGCACGCCCGGTTCCAGGGGTGCACCCGCTCCCTGGAGACCCGAGGCGGCGGTGCTGCCGGCGGTGTCGGTCATGAGGGGACCCAGCCGCGGATCTCGGCGGCGGCCACGGGACGTTCGAGTTTGTCGCTCTCGATCCTGGTGGCCTCCAGCACGTGGCGCATGCCCACGGGTGCGCCCTCGTCGGCGGCGAGGAACGCGGCGTGCAGGGCCAGCTGGGCGATGGTGCCGCCGCTGACGGCCAGTTGGGCGAGGCGGCGGGGGTCGAGCCCGTCCGTGGGGACGCCCGGCGGGAACGCCCCGGCCCACATCCGTGCGCGCTGCCCGGCGTCCGGGAAGGGGAACGTCACGACGAACCGCATGCGGCGGACGAAGGCGGGGTCGATCGCCTCGCGGGCGTTGGTGGTGAGGATCGTGACGCCGCGGAAGGTCTCCAGGCGTTGCAGCAGGTAGGACACCTCCAGGTTGGCGTAGCGGTCCCGGCTGTCGCGTACCTGGGTGCGCTTGGCGAAGAGGGCGTCGCCCTCGTCGAAGAGGAGCACCGAGCCGGTCTCGGCCGCGTCGAACAGCCGGGCGAGGTGCTTCTCCGTCTCGCCGATGTACTTGCTCACCACCTGGCTGAGGTCCGCGGCGATCACGTCGAAGCCGAGTTCGTGGGCGACCGCCTCGGCGGCCGTGGTCTTGCCGGTGCCGCTGGGACCGGCGAACAGGGCGGTGACCGCGAGGCCGCGGCCGCGTTCGGCGTACCCCCACTCGCCGTGCACCCGGCGGCGGCGTCGTACGTGGGCGAGCAGGGCGCGCAGGGCGCGGTCGGCCGGATCGGACAGGACCAGGTCGTCCAGCCCGGCCGCCGGGCGGCGTACCGTCGCGAGGCCGTGCAGCGGCCGTTCGGCGACGGCCCGGCAGGCCGCCTCCACGTCCGGGGTCGGGGTGCCGGTGGTCCCCGGCCCGGTGGCCGGTGTTCGGGTGTGCTCCGCGTTCGCGTCCCCGGGGGCGGAGGCCAGCCGGCCGGTGCGCTCCACGGCCAGCGCGATGCCCGCCGGGGTGAGCGCGTGCCGCTCGGCGAGTTCGGCCGGGTCCTCGGTCAGGTGCGCGTCGCGGAGGGCGGCGGCGAACAGGTCCCGTCGTTCGCCGGGCGATGCGGCCGGCAGCCGCAGCGCGGGCAGGTCGCTGCCGGGGGGCGCGTCGTCCACCGCCAGGACGGCGCAGACGCCCAGCGCCGCTCCGGCCGTCAGGAGCCGCAGGCAGCGCGCGAGGGATTCGTCGGTTCCCTCGACGAGCAGCAACCGCAGCCCGAGCCCCGCCTCGCGGGCGAGCAGCCGCCCCAGGGTGTCGATGGCGGGCGCCGTGTCCGGCAGGTCGAGGCCGTCGACGGCGAGGACGGTGAGCCCGATCCGCCCGGCGGCGTCGATGACGGCCTGGCGGCGGGTGAGCCGGTCCTCACCGGTGAGCAGACAGCCTTCGGTGCCCGGGGCGGGGCGGACCAGCGCGGCCAGGGAGGCCACGACGGCACCCTGCCCGGGCGCCAGACGGCACACGGGGGCGACGAGGCGGGCACGCCCGGCCAGGCGGTCGTCCGTCGTGTCGGCGCCGAGGAGCGCGTGCAGGATGCGCTCGTCCACGGCGAGGGGCAGCTGCGGCAGGCCACCGAACTCGGCGGGCGGCAGCTGCGCCGGTACGTCGAGCAGGCGCCAGCCCCGCAGCGGGGAGTCGGGCAGCAGCGCGCTCCAGTGCGCGTCGGGCAGTTCGGCCAGGGCGCGGGCGAAGGTGACCGGACCCGTGGCCGCGGGCAGGCCCAGTTCGGGGGCGGCGACCGCGACGAGCAGGTCCCGCTCGAACGCGGTGAGGGTGAACAGGCCGCAGAGCCGGTCGAGGGCCGTGGGCAGGCCCGTGGTCCCCCGGACCTCGGCGGCCAGCAGCTCGGCGGCGCGGGCCGGTTCGTCCGCCTCCCCCGGGCGGGCGTCGAGCCGGGCCGCGGCGGCGGCCGCGGCCAGGGTGAGGTGCCGCTGGTTGTCGCGGGCCCAGACGCGGTCGCGGTCTGCGGCGTCGGGGCGGGGTTCGGTGTCGGGGCGGGGCGCGGTGTCGGGGCGGGGCGCGGTGTCGGAGAAGGTCACAGGGTCACCACCGTGGGGACGTACAGGCCGTTGGCGTCGAGGTCCGGCAGGCTGCGCGCGCCGTCGACCTCGAGGGTGACGCGGTAGGGGCCCGCCGGGGCGTCGGTCACCGTGAAGTCCACCTGCGCCGTGGGGGGATCGCCTGCCGGCAGGGCGGCGGTGAGGGCGAGCGACACCGCCGATCCGGGCGTCGTGGCGTCGAGCAGCAGCCGCACCCGGTTGCCCGCTCCGACCGGCGGCGTGACGGCGGCGGAGACGGTGCCCGTACGCAGTCCCGGCTGGTGGCCGGGGCCGGTGGTGACGGCGACCGTGCCGAGGGTGGGGACGACGAGGACGACGACGGGTGCGCTGACCTGGGCGGGGCGGGTCGCGGAGAGGGTGGGGTGCGGCGGTGGCACGCTCCTGCGGACGGAGATGCGCCGTCGGCCGGGCGCGAGTGCCGGAGCGGTGAGGACGAGGTGTGTGTCGTCCGTGGCGGTCACCCCGGTGACGGGGGCGCCGTCGACCAGGACTTCGCTGATCTCGCCCTCGCGGGCGGACAGGGCGTGGCCGTGCAGATGGAGATCGGGCATCGGGGTGGCCGCTCGCACGGGAGCGCCCCTGCCCTCGGGTCCTCCGGCGCCGTCCAGCCTCGGCGGTGTGAAGGGTGCCACACCGGCGAGGAGGGTACGGACGGGGAGCACCGCGCCGGGGTCTCCGTCGCCGTCCACGAGCACGGGGCCGGCGGTGACGGCGAGCGTCACGGTGAAGGTCGCGGGCGGGAACAGCGCCCACAGCCGGGACAGTTCGTCGGTCGAGAGGGCCTCCGGTGTGACGCGGACCGGTTCGTCGGCCTGTGCCAGGTCGTTGTCGGCGATCTCGGGGTGGGCCGTCTCCGCCTCGGCGAGCAGGGCGGCGGTGACGTGGGGGACGGTGTGCAGCGCGGCGGCGGTCCCGGCCAGGAGCTGCTGCGTCTCCCATTCGTCGGAACCGCGGAAGGTGAAGAGGTAGTGCAGGTCGAGGGCCGCCCGCGGCTTCTGCCGCAGGTGGCCGGCGGAGGAGCGGGTGGGCAGATCGGCGAGGGACAGGGTCGCGTTGCGCGAGACCCGGTACAGGTGCACGCCGACGCGGGCGTGTTCCCCGCTGTCGTCGAGGGGGCCGGGGACGACGACCGGCCCGGGGTTGATCCCGAGCCCGTCCACGGCGTGCTGTACGAGGGTGGTCAGGGCGGCGGTGACGGCCGGCACGGCCAGGGCGTTGCTCATGGGGTCCTCACCACAGCGTGCTGAGGTCGTCGAGGTCGGTGAACCACTGCTCGGTGCCGTTGATCAGGCTTGCGGTGTTCTCGTCGGCGGTCTGTCCGTCGTCGGTGAGCGTCTGACGGACCCGCTCCAGGTTGTACTGGAGCAGGGGGTCGTTCTGGGCCGCCGCCTGCACGGCCTCGGCGTCGAGGATCTCGGCCGTCGCCCCGCGTTCGGCCGTGTCGGCTTCGAGGGCGCTGTTCGCGGTCCGGATGAGCGCGTCGAGTTCCGTACGGATCTGGTCGAAGAGGGGTGACAGGGCCTCGTTCACCACGTCGGGTACGTCGTCGCGTGCCTCCGGCAGGGGGGGTACGCGCACGATCATCCCCGGTCGCAGCCGGTCGAGGTCGAGGCCCGGATTGGCGTCGCGGATCGCCTGCGCGGCCTGCTCCTTGGCCGCTTTGGACGTTCGGGTCTTCACGAGCCGTGCGGCCAGGGCGGTGACGGTCTTCTCCTGATCGACGACGATGATCGGCATCGGTACGGTCCTTCCGGCGTTGGGGTCGGGGAGGGCGGGGGCGGCAGGGAGCGGCGGGCGGTCCCCGGCGGCGGGGTACCGGAGCCGTCGTCAGAGCAGCCCGTCGACGTTGAGGTGGAGCCACTTGGGGTCGATGGTGCCCTCGGCCTCGATGCCTCCGGTGGTGATGTTGCCGAGCACGGCGAGCTGTTGGGGTGCGACGTCGAGGCGGATCGACGGACGGCCGCCCCTGGCCCGGTTGCCGGTCACGGTCGCGGTCCCGGCCCGTACGACGAGTGCGGCGGGGTCCGAGTCGCCGTGCTGGCGGAACTGGTTGGCGGAGACGACGGCGTCCCTGGCCACGTGGATCCGCGCGGCGGGGTGCTGGGCGGCTCCGGTGAAGGTGTTGGCGGAGACGATCGCGCTGACGTCGTCCGAGACGTGGGCGAAGGCGGTGTAGGGGCCGATGAGGTACGAGGCCCTCTCCCCCACGACGGAGACGTACCGGCCGATGTGGCCGGTGAGGCCGTCCGGGGTGCCGGGGTCCTCGTCGTCGTCCCGCGGGTCGTCGCCCACCAGGAGTCCGCTCCACGGCGTGTGGCTGTCGTTGTCGACGTCCTCGGTGATCCGCCGGCAGACGTTGCCCTCGATGGTGGTGCGCATGAAGACGCAGATGTGGATGCCGAGGAGCCGGTCGGTCCAGCCGGGGTCGGACCGGCCGATCCGCTCGACGGCGTTGGCGTGCACCCGGGACTCCCGGCAGGCCAGCAGAACCACCCCGGTCCTCCGGTCCGATTCTTCGCCCTCCCGTTCCCCCCGCTCCCCCTGTTCCTCCCGGTCCTCTCGCTCGTCGTCCCCCTCGCCCTCCTGGTCCTCGTCGAATTCGGTGGTGAGACCGGAGACGGTGTTGGATCCGACGAGCGCGTGGTCCGCGCCCACGATGCGGATGCCGTCG
Organism: Streptomyces sp. NC-S4; assembly: GCF_054353315.1. Lineage (NCBI taxonomy): Bacteria > Bacillati > Actinomycetota > Actinomycetes > Kitasatosporales > Streptomycetaceae > Streptomyces > Streptomyces sp. NC-S4. The sequence continues at coordinate 1,447,603 of NZ_CM135937.1, forward strand.
GTTCCCTCGGACAGGTTCCACTCGTACGTGACGAGGTCCCGTACGGTGTTGCCGACGACCACGGCGTCGGCGACCCGGCCGCGCTCCGTGACCACGATTCCCCCTTCGCCGGCCCCATCGACGGTGTTGTGGGAGATGTCGATGTCGCCGGTGGGCACCCGTACGACGATGCCCGCTCCCCCGATCCGGCTGATGCGGTTGCCCGAGATGCGGGTGGTGCCGCGCAGTACGCCGGACACGCCGCTGCGCAGGACGATCCCGTCGCCCGAGCCGGATTCAGGGTCCGGGGTGCCGGAGACGGTGTTGTCCCGGACGGTGTATCCGCTCGCCCCCACCTCGATGCCGACCCCGTTGCTCTGCACGTGGTTGTCGGTGACGTCGAAGGAGGCCCAGGGGGAGACTGCTCCGAGGAACCGCAGGCCCGCGCCCTGCGCGAAGACGACCGTGTTGCCGCGGACGGTGTTGCGGAGCATGTGCGCGGCGCTGCCGCGGAACTGCACGCCGGCCCACCAGCACATCAGCAGGTTGCCGCTGATCTCCAGATCGGCGGTCAGCAGGTGCGCCCTGATCCTGCCGCCTTCGGCATCGCCGTCCCCCTCCCCATCGTCATCGTCATCGTCATCGGTGTTCAGGTTCTCCCTGGCCTCGATGCCGATGCGGCCCGCGATGTCGCAGTCCTGGATACGGGTGCGCAGGCACGCGTGGGACAGCTCGACGGCGGGGCCCTGGCCGCTGCCCTCTCCGCCACCGGCGATCAGCACGGTGAGCCGCCGGACGGTGACCTCGGCCGCGATGGAGATCTTGATCCCGGGACGTCGGCTGCTGGAGATCAGCGCGAAGTCCTCCAGGGTGACGAAGGCCGAGAGCTTGATGTCGAAGCCGCCCCGCTCGGCGATGAGCAGGGTGCCGGGCCCCTGCCCGTGGATGCGCACCGACCGTGCCCTGCGCATCCGCACGGGTTCGTCGCCGAGGTGGTAGACGCCCTGCGCGAGACAGACCGTGCCTCCCTCCTCCGCGACCGAGTCGACCGCCGCCTGCACGGTCATGACACCGCTGGCGTGCGACTCGGGCGTGACGCAGACCGTGCAGTCGCCGCAGTGCCCGCCGTCCGGCCACAGGGTCCGGCAGTCGAACACGTCGGTGGACGTGACGACGGCCAGGCGCGCGTAGTGGTGGTGGACGCCCAGGGGAGGTGCCTGGTCGAGCTCCTCGACGGTGGCGGTGGACGTGCGCGCGGTGAAGATCCAGTGGTCGCCGGGGCGGAAGGTCCCGCACGGGGCGTCGAGCCTGACGGTGATGCCGTGTTCCAGGACGACGGCCACTCCCCCGGCCGGCACCGTGATGACCCCGGTGGCGCCGGGGGCGTCGAGGTCCTCGAGCACCGCGCCCGCTCCGCTCTTGACCCTGCCCGCCTGGTCCCAGCGGCGGATCCGCAGATTCCGCCGGATGGCCTCGTCGGTGGTGGTGGGCAGGTCGCCCGGGAGCGCCGGGCTGAAGGAGATCGTTCCGTCGCCGTGCACGGTGGTGATCCGGCGCATCTCGCCCGGCCGTTCGTCGAGTTCCCGGTGGTCGTCGAGGATCTCGACCCAGTCGTTCTCGCTCAGACCGAGCACCGCGTCACGGCCCAGGTGCTCGGGCCTCAGCCGGTCGGCGGCCACGACTTCGACGACCCGCATGGCGACGGAGCCGTTGTCCCGGGACCACGTGAAGGTGGCGGTGCCGGGGGCGCCGCCGTCGTGGATCTCGACCCGGTAGGTCTGGTTCTCGAGACCGCGGTAGTCCCCGGTGGGCGGCAGCGAGCAGGGGTCGTCGTCGGGGGCCACGGCCACCGCGCCGGTGGTGAGCCGGCCCCCGGAGGGGGCGATGAGCTCGGACCAGCCGGGGATGTCCTCCTCCGGGGTGCTGCAGTCGATGCCGGGGGTGTCGGGCTCGTGCACGCGCACCCGCCAGACGGTCTGGGTACGGGCGGTCGTGTCGACGCCCACCGCTTCCTCGACCAGGTCGGGCGCCTGCAGCGGGGTGACCTCGCGCTGCCACACGTCGAGATAGACGAGATGGGTCCCGGAGGTGGGCAGTTCGTCCGGGTCCTCCCAGTAGGGCTGCTGCTCGTACGGGGTGTCCTGCGCGCGCGAGGGTTCGGCGAGCAGCGGGTCGAGGACGGCGGCGCCGGTGCCGTGGTTCTCGGCGAGCAGGCCGTCGACGTACATCCGGCCGCGGCCGATGGTCATGCCGTCGGCCGAGCTCGTGATCCGGAAGGCGTCGGGTGTCGTCCGGGGGACGACGGCGGCGCCGGAGAACCCCTCCGTGACCCCGGGGGTTCCGAGGTCGGCGGCGGCGGCGCGCAGCCGGCGGTCCACGATCGCCACGAACTCGTTCCAGTCGGAGTCGAGCAGCAGTCGGCCCTGCTGCATGACGACGCCGGAGTGGTCGCGCAGCGCGTCGAACCGCACGCGGCTCAGATCGGCTCCCATCGGGAGGCCTCCTTGCTCAGGTCGCGTAGAAGAAGCCCGCTTCGAGTCCGAAGCGGAGGTACTCGTCGAGCCGCAGCAGGAGATCGCTCTCCCGCCGGGGCGTGAACAGCAGGTGGGTGGCGCCCATCTCGCCCTCGTCGTCGGCTCCCCGCCGGACGGTGTCCGGCGTGGCGGCGGCGAGCTGGACGTACGCGGGGTCGCCGAAGCGGAGCGAGGTGAAGTGCGGGCGGTCCGCACGCCGGGTGCCGGGCGGATCGGCCGGGTCCGGCCGGCAGCGGTAGCGGCGGCCGGTGCGCGAGCCTTCCGGCACGTAGCTGAAGCGCAGGCAGCCCTGCTGGCGGCGCCGGGCCCAGACGGCGGCCTCCCGCACGTCTCCCGGGGCGAGTTCGGCGACGAGGAGGGAGTTCGACGCGTCGAGTTCGACGGCGTGGATGCCGCCGATGACGGTGCTCTCGCTCAGATGGAGGCGGGCTCCGGGCTCGGCGCCCGTGCCGGTGGCCCGCGCGGCCTCGTCGGGGACGGTGCGCGGGGTGCCGTCGGCGGGTGCGGGACGCCCGCAGTGGGCGACGGCCATCGGGGCGGAGGCGTCGACGACGCAGTCGGTGAGCGTGATGTCGGCGCCCTCGACGGCGACGATCGGCCCGAGGACGCACCGGTTCAGCCGTACGGTGGCGAAGGGGTCCAGGATGAGCAGGGAGGCACGCTCGGGATGGGCCGGCTGCCCGTCCGCGGTCCGGCTCCCGCCGGGGACCAGGGTGCAGTCGTGCAGTTCGACGGTGCGGTTGCCCCCGTCGCCGTGTTCCTCCAGGACGACGGGCCCGTCGGTGACCAGGAGGCCGTCGAGGACGACGGTGGTGCGCGGTCCCATCGCGAGGCGCAGGCCGTCCGGGACGACCACCGTGGGGCGGGCGCCGTCGTCGGCGCGTACCCACACGACGGTGTCGGGCCTGCCTGCTCCGGCCGTGGCGGTGCGCACGGTGTGCAGGGCCTCGTACCGGTCGGAGTCGGTGATCCGCAGCGTTCCGCCGTCGGCGAGCCCGTCGAGGAGGGCTTGCGGAGCCTCGCCGTCGGCGACCTCGCGGTGCGGAAGGGGCGGCGTCGCCCCGCCGCGCGCCGAACCCCGGGCGCCCAGCGGTACGGCGAGCCCGTAGTGGTGGGTGGCGACCGGCTCGGTGGTGGCGGGCAGGGCCGTGCCGAAGTACACGCGCCCGAGCTCGGGGTCGACCGCGACCTTGCCCGCCGCGGGCCGGTGCGCCCAGGCACCGGAGCCGCCCGGCAGGTCGGACAGGTCGCAGACGGTGATGTCGGAGGACGGCACGGGCGTGAGGTTCCGGGCACCGGCCGGGTCGCGGACTGCCTTTGCCAGCAGGAGGGCGCGCTCGTTCCCGTACGAGGCGTCGAGGCGGGCGGCGAGTCGGCGGCGCGTCAGCGGCAGCGGCACGTCCTCGGGCTCGGCGAGGTGGGTGATCTCCTCCTCGGTGCGCGGCGGGGCGAAGAGCGCCGAGTCGCTGCCCAGTGTGTCGAAACGGAACCGGCGCCGGTCACCGGTGGTGTGGGGGGTGAGCGGGGTGCGGTCGAGGCGCACGGCCTCGGTGCGCCAGAGGAAGATGCCGACGTTGGGAATGGCGTGCCGCCCGGCGTGGTGCGGTGGGCGAGCGGAGATGGCGCGCACGTCGGCGGTGTGGGCGAGGTCGTCGAAGGCCCCGTTCATCCGTGTGCCCCAGGACAGCGGCTCCTGGTCCCGCATGTCGGGGGTGGCGCGTGCGTGGAGCCGGGTGTGGTTCATGTACTGGGTGGTCACGAGGCGTTCGAAGAACTCGACGGCGCGGGCCGGCCAGCCGGTGACGTCCCGGGCCAGCTGTTCCAGTGCGGCGGCCGTGCCCTTGCGGCGCCGGTAGGCGATGGTGTGGGCCACTTCGGCGCGCGGTGAGCGGACCCGGTCCGCCACGCCGTGCAGCGGGCGGTATCCGATGAGGTCGCCGATGTAGGGCGCCGCCCAGGGCGCGCAGGTCTCGATGAACTGGTCGTCGTAGAACTGCTCCAGGTCCTCCTCCAGGGCGACCAGCTGGGTGGCCAGGAGGTCGACGAACTCGCGCAGTACGCCGCCGTGTTCGGCGTCGCGCAGCCGGTACACCTCGGGCAGCAGGGCGTACAGCCGGTCGGCGGTGGTGGGTTCGGGCCGAGGTGTGGTCACGGCATCTCCTGCAGCCGGTCGAAGGGAGCTTCCAAGAGGGCGAGCAACTCCGCCGGGACCGCCCTGCCATGGGCGTCGACCGACGCCCCGGCGGCGACGAGGCGGCTCTCCAGGCCCGGCCGCCGGCGGTAGAGCAGGTCCAGGTCCACGGCGACGACGCCCGGCACGCTCGCCGCGACGGCCACCACGCGGGAGCTGTGCACCGGTGCGGCGATGCCGAGCACGAGCGGCGCGTACGCGGCCCGCAGTGCGGTCTCGACGGCGGCGAGAACGGTCTTCGCCTCGCGGTCGGGGTCGACCCGGACCTTGAGGCCCAGCCGGAAACGTTCCTGACGGGCCGCCAGGACCTCGACCCGGGCCAGCGGGTCGCCGTACCGGCGCAGGGCGGCCGTGAGGTGGGCGACGGTGGCGGCGGGGGCCTCGGCGCCCAGGGGGCCGCAGACGCTGACGACGATCGTCCGGCCGGCCGGCAGCCGCAGCACGTCGGCACGGGCGAGCGAGACACCGGCGAAGGCGAGCGCGAAGTCGGCGTAGTCGCGCAGCGAGACGGCCCGGCCGAGGGTGCGGGTGGTGAGCGGCACGGAGACGCGGGCGTGCGCCTCGTCCTCGGGGTCGACTCCGCCGTCGGCGGGGACCGGGTTGGTGGCGGCCTTGACTCCGAGGGGCCGGTCCATGAGCTGGGAGAGCCGGTCGGCGGGCAGGTTGCCGGCCAGGCCGGCGCCCTTGCGGTACGTGGCACGGATGTTGTGCGAGCCCGAGGGGAGCCGGGCTCCGTGTGCGCCGTCGCCGAACGCGACCACCACGGAGCCGTCGGGTTCGTCGCGGGTGGTGAAGACGCGGTCGCCGGGCTCCGCCCCGTACAGGGTGGGACGTTCTCGCCAGGCGACCTCGTCGGCGCGGACGGCCAGGGTGGAGGCGTGGCCCTGCGGGGTGTCGGCCCGGACGTGGGTGAGCGGGGCGTGCAGCAGCGGCATGGCCTGGAAGGGGCGGCGGGCGTCACCGTCGCCGAGGACCTGCTGCACGGTCTCTCCGTGGGTGGCCTTCACGACGTTCCCGAAGAGCACGGCGGTCACGCGTTCGTAGCGGTGCAGGGGCGGCGCGGTGAGCGTCACCAGGGTCCGGCCGCCCTCGGCGCGCACGGAGTCGAGGACGACGAGCTCGGCCGCCGCTTCCCCGGGCCGTCCGTCGACCCGTCCGGACAGGACGAGCCGGCGGCCCGGGAGCATGGCGGTGGCGTCGCCCTCGACGAGGAGAGCGGGTGAGGTCACGGCGGTGGTGTCGGGTGCCTCGACGAGCGTGAGGGGTTCGGAGACGGCGAAGACGGTCACGTCGCGCGGTGTTCCGAAGGAATGCCCGTCGGCCCCGTTCCGGTCCGCGGGGGGCTGTTCGCCCCGCAGGGTCAGCCGGGTGACGGTGCCCGACACGGCGAACCCGGCCCGGGAGAACTCGGTCCGGTCCTCCACCTTGTAGAGCTCGCGGTAGAAGGCGGTGTCATGGCCGGTGTGTTCCTGGGAGAGGACCACCCAGGACCCGGCCACGACGTCGGGCTGCGATCCGTCGAGGTCGACCACGGTGACGATCTCCCCGGACGCGTCGTGTTCGGTGACGGCGGCGAACTCCGGCCACTCCGTGTCGCTCGCCTGCCCCGTGCCGACCGCGATCACATAGCCCTCGCGGAACTCCTCGTTCATCGCCCGCCACACCGGCGCGTTGTGGCCGAACACCCGCAGCCGCTTGCGCAGGACGAAGACCTCCGGCCGGGCGGCCGGTTCGTTGTACGGGGTGTCCGAGCCGAGCCCCCGGTCCCAGCGGACGTACGTGCGACGGTGCGGCGGGTCCGGCTCGACGGCGGTCACCAGCCGCACGTCCCACTTGTCATGGGCGAGGTCGTCGCTCGCGAAGAGGATCGCGTCGCCGGTCCGGACGGGGAGGGCGTCGCCGTCGAACCAGGCGTCGACGCTGCCCTTGACGGGTGGACGGGGCTTGGTGGGGACCACCGGCAGGGCGTTCCATTCGGCGTGGGCGAAGAGTTCCTCCACCGTCTCGAACAGCTGGGGGAGCTCGCCGGGGCCGGGCACGCTCTGGACCCTGAGACCGATGGGCAGGTCGACGGCCGTGGGCGGCGCCGGGGGGACCAGGCCGGGGTCGGGCGGCAGTCCGGTGAGCTGCCCGGTCGACGGCGGCTTCTCCAGGGAGAAGGCGAGGTGGGTCTCGGCCGCGACGCCGGGCGAGAGGCGGTAGGCGACGAGCCTGCCCAGTTCCTGGAGCGAGACGCGTTCGGTGGCCGTGCGGAGGTACGACTCGTTGACGAGACGCTCGTTGTAGAAGGTCAGGACGTCGCAGACGACCGCCCAGGCGTCGATCAGGGCGATCGTCGGATCGCCGGGGTCGCGGGTGAGCAGCCGGGCCAGCCGGGATCGGCTCGCGTCCGAGAGGGCGGCGACCATGCTCGACCGGAAGTCGCCGTGCACGCCGCTGCGGTAGGCGATCTCCGAGAGCCCGGGCCGGTTGCCGAGGACGGCGGGGGTACGCGCGGAGGTGCCCGAGCAGCAGCCGCAGGTCCCTTCGGTTCCGGCGGGGATCGTCGCGGTCATCGGCCGCCTCCCAGGGTGAGGTCGAGCATGCCGCGCTCGGGGAAGTTGGGGTCGTTGTCCAGGCGGGCGATCTCCAGGCGGCCCATCTCCAGGACTCCGTTCTCCAGACCGCTCGTCTCCGGGAGGCGCTGCCGCCGGAAGGTGTGGACGTCCACCGACTCCACGCCGGGCACGGCGTGCACCTCGGCGAGGACCGTGGACAGGTGCACCGGCCCGCCGAAGGTGAGCCGGTCGGGGTGGAACAGGCCGCGGCCACCGCCCGGCAGGTCGGTGTCGCCGAGCCGGGCGAGCACCTCCGCCCCGACGTCGGACCGCAGATGGGTGCGTTCCACGCACACCCGCAGCCCGATCTCCAGGGGTACGAACACCGGACCGTCCACCTCCAGGTCGTAGCCGGCCAGCCGGTACCGCTCCAGCCGGGCGCGCAGGTCCCGCTCGAAGTCCGCGTCGACGGCCTTGCCGCCCTGCCGGTCCGCGGTGACGAACACGCTGTGCCAGGAGCCGGTCCAGCGGAACGTCGCCGCCGCGCGCTGCACGGCGCCGACGCGTTCGGTCACCTCGGCCCAGTCGGCCTCGGTGACCGCCCGCTCCTGTACGGCGAAGGCCCGGGGCGCGTCGCGGCGGATCTCTCCCGCCGACTCGGGATCGGTCCCGCCCGCGGCGGGCAGCGGATTGGACACGGAGACGACCTCGGCGACGTACGTCACCGCGTGGGTGATCGACTCGGCGCCCACGTTGCCCGCGCGGCCGTTGCCCACCCTGTACCGGGCGAAGAAGCGCGTGCCCGGCCTGGGGCGCATCCCGTGTTCGTCGTCCCCGAAGCGCAGCCGTACGGTCCCGTCGTGTTCGGCCTCGACGGTGAAGTCGACGGCCGTCGGCGGGCTGTCCAGCAGGTCGGGCCGGACCTGCCAGTCCCGGCGGTCCCCGCCGAGGTCGCCGACGAGGCCGATGGCCGGGCGGGCCGCGCGGGGCTCGGCGGCGGGGACGGCCGACGCGGGCGGCGGCCGCTCCGAGACGAGGAGTTCGCCCCCGGAGCGGATGACGCGCAGGACGGTCGTGCCGTCGCTGATCGACCAGAGGGGGTCGGCGCCGCGGACGGTGACCGTGCCGCCGGCCGGCCGGCGTCCGTGGGCGGCCAGCAGCGTCCGGAGTTCCTCGCCGTAGGTGAGCGCGGTCAGTTCGGCGAGGAGGGCCGGGGTGGCGGCCTGCCGGAACAGGGTCGGGGCGGGGTGGGCGCCGGCGTGGGTGAGCGGGCCCCGGGCGAGCGTGGGGCGGTAGCGGGCCGGTACCGGGCCCGGTGCGGCGGCATCGGTCCGGCCCGGCCCGGCCACCCTGCTCAGACGGGATGCCGGGACCTCGCCGAGCGGTTCGCCGGGGCCGTCCGGGCCGGGGACGCCCTGCCCGTGGTCGGCGAGGACGATGTTTCCCCAGGCGCGCGCGGTCTCCCGGCCGCCGTCGACCACGCCGAGACACAGCGGGAACGGCAGGGCGTCCTCCTCGTGCCAGGCGATCTCGGTCACGGGAAGCGGATCCGCGGTCCGGGGTTCCTCGAACAGGCCGCCCACCGGGTCCTCGGCGCCGCGGACGTCGACGAGGCGGACGGCCCACCGCCTGGTGGGGTCGGCGTCGACGGCCCGCCCGGTGGTCGGTGACACAGTCTCGGCGAGCACCAGGACGTCACCGGCCCGCAGCTGCGGATGGGCGCCGCGCAAGGTCGCCGCCGTGGCTCCCGTGGGCAGGCAGCAGCCCTGGTCGCCCCAGGTGTGGAAGCGCATCTCGGCGAGATCCGCGTGCAGGACGGCCGGCTCGACGGTCTCGAAGACGACCGGCTGCGCCGCCAGCGCCGACCGGTGCGCCGGGGACCCCGGCTTCACCACCGGTGGCACGTCCCGCACCGTCGTGAGCAGCTGGGTGCCCGCGGGCAGGGTGACCGCCGCTCCCGGCTCGACGCCGATCCGCGCCCAGACACGGGCGTTGCACCCCTCGTGGACGCGGTAGTCGACGAGCCGGGCGTGCCGGCGCAGCGAGATCCGGCTCCGGGAGGTGCCGAGGTAGGCCTCGGTCGCCACGGCGTCCTGGCGGTAGGACAGCTCGTCGGCGGCGTAGGCCAGCAGTTCGACGAGGGCCGTTCCGACGTCCGCCGGGTTGCGCTCGGTCCACTCGGGTGCGAGCAGCGAGATCCGGTCCAGCATCAGGCGCCGGAATCCCTGGTAGTCCTTGGCGAGGTAGTCGATCGCGGGCGTGGCGTCCGGCTCGGGCGGACAGGTGTCGGCCGTGGCGCAGTCGAACTCGCCCGGGCATTCGACCTTGAACGCGAACTCGGCCTCGGCGAGCGGCGCGTCGAAGCCGGGGGGCGGCAGGTCCGAGCCCGGGCCGGCGACGAGCCGCAGCCGGTAGGTGGAGAAGTCCCCGCGCTGCGCGGTGCGGACCACGAGCACGTGGTCGGGTTCGTCGATGCCCACGAGCAGTTCGGGCGGCACGCCGGGGCTGTCGCCCGCCGCGGCCCATTCGACGGGCACGGCCGGGATGCGCTCGCCGCCCTCGACCACGACGTTGTCCCGGTCGAGTCCGGCGGGGACGGGCCGCACCAGCCGCACGTACAGGATGCGCTGGCGCAGGTACGGGGAGGGCGCGGCGGTGTCGAGGACCTCCACGTACTCGATGCCGTTGAGGTCGCTCAGGGCGCCCGCCTGCTGGAGCGCGAGCAGGCGGTGCGGCTTGGCGCACGGGAAGCGGGTCACGGGCGGCCACCGGGGGTGCGGAAGGTGGCGACCGCGCGGCTGCGGGTGCGCAGCACCACGTACGAGACGGTGATCAGGAGGGCGGAGTCGACGGCCTCCACCTCGACCCGGTCGGCGGTCAGGACCTGGCCCAGGTGCCGCTCGAGGGCGCTCTGCACGAGGTACTGCGCGGTGGCGGCGGCTTCGGGGCCGCCCGGTTCGAAGACCAGTTGCAGGAGCCCCGCCCCGAAGTCGGGCCGCATCACCCGCTCTCCGGGCGAGGTGAGCAGCAGCTGCTCGATCATGTCGCGCACGTGGTCGTCCGGATCGGTCGTCGCCGTGCGACCGCTGCCGCCGATGCGGTAGGGATGATCGATGGTCATGCCGACTCCCTCATGAGGCGATCACCCGGGTCTGGGCGGCCGACGGGACGAGTGGGGTACCGGTGGGGGTGCACATCGAGGTGCCGGACTGCAGCGCGACGGGCGTGCCGCCCGCCAGCACCCGCACGGCGCCGGCCATCCACTGGGCGGTGACGCACGGTGGGGTGGGGGTGCCGGTGAGCCCGCACCCGGCCACCACGTACGGGGTGGCGAGGGTGACGACGGGCTGACCCGAGACCGTCACCCGGGGGAAGGGCGTGGCCGGTGTGGCCTGTCCGGCGTGGGTGCACAGGACGGTGGCGCCGAGGTGGAGGATGGGTCCGGGCATCGTTCACACCACCGTCAGCGCGCCGAGGTTGATGTCGGTGGTCGGTCCGGTCAGGGAGATCGTCGCGCCCTTGCCGTTGCTGATGACGATGCCGACGTCGCTGACCGAGATCATGGCTCCGGTCGCGGTGGTGATCAGGATCCCGCCCGTCGGCCCCGGTGCGTCGCTGATCACCAGACCGTTCTTCAGCGTGGTCTGCAGGGTGATGCCGGCGACGCCGGGCGGCACCGTGCGGGACAGCAGGGGGACCTCTGCCGGACTCCCCCAGTAGCCGCCGACCCAGACCGGGTGGTCGGCGTCGCCGTGCTCGTACTCGATCCAGACTCCGGAGCCGATGGGTGGCAGGGTGAAGACTCCGGTGTTGATCCCGGCGAGGGGCAGGCAGGGCATCGCCCACGAGGACGCGCTCGGCGACACGTCGGGGACGACGGCCTGGATCCGGCCGATCTGCAGCGGGTCGACGTTGTTGACGACGGTGCCCCGGTACTTGCCGACGAAGCCGGTCACGGCAGGGGTCTGGGTCTGGGTCATACCGGCACCGCCGGGACGGTCGAGACGACGCCGTTGCGGGCGAGCGAGAACGTCTGGGTGTAGGAACCGCGCCGGATGTCGTGCGTGACGCGGGTGACGAAGTAGAGGCCGTCGAAGGCGGTGCCCGCGCCGCGCACCCCCACCAGCCTGCGGGACCGCAGTACATGGCCGTACTTCGCGACGTCGAGGGTGCCGGTGGCGAACACGGCGTCGGAGTGCTGGGCGGCGTGGGCGACGCCCCTCATCACGGCGGCGAGCGGGGTGAGGTTCGCGGTGTCCGTCATCCGGTGCAGCTTCGGCGGGAGCGGGGGGACGAGTCCCAGCGGGGGCCGGATGGGCGCGACGTCGGGGACGGGCAGTTGCAGCGGGGCCTTGCTCGTGCGTTCCTGGATCGCGACGATGGGAAGCTCCCTCTTCTCCTTGTCGAACGTGAAGTTGAGGGTGGCGACGTTGTCGTGGGCGGCATCGAGGCCGACGTTGAGCGCGGGCTGCGGTGCTCCGAGCCGGATCTCCGGCCCCCAGTACGCCTTGCTCACCCCCGGCACCGGTCCCGGTTCGATGTAGAAGACGTGGCCGACTTCCTTGGCGAGGGCCATGACGTAGGCGTAGTCGGTGCCCTGCTGGACGGGGATGCGGTCGACGGGGATCGGTACGTCCTCCAGCAGGCTCGGGATCACGACCGGCGCACAGCCCAGTGCCGCGTACTTCGCGAGGACGGTCAGGGCACGCACGGCCGGCGACATCGCCGGGTAGGGCAGGCCGTCGAACGGCACGAGGTCCATGACGCAGCTGATGTCCTTGCCCTTCACGTGGAGCACCGACACGGGTCCGGCCGCCGTCATGTCCTGGTGGGTCACCACGCCGTCGACGAGGACTTCGGTGACGCCGCGCAGCGTGACGGCGACGACGCACCGGAACACCGGCACGGTGACCGGGAAGAACGCCTGGACCGGGGAGTCGTTGGGGATGGAGAAGGTCAGCTCGAACCCGCTCTGCGCGTCCCCGGCGCCGCTCTCGACCTTGAGGCCGGTCAGCGCGTCGAGCACGAATCGGGGCGCGGGCACGGGGACGGCCGGGCCGAGGAACAACTGCAGCCGGACGGGGCCCGGGGGCAGGTCACGCATCCGGTGCTCCGGGCACGCCTTCGGCCAGGGTGACGCGCAGCCGGCGTCCCGGCGGCAGCGTCATCCCGGCCGGGTCGATCACCCCGTTGGCATCGGCCAGCCGCCACCACAGTTCCGGGTCGCCCAGCAGGCCCGCCGCGAGCAGGTCCCGGCGGTCGCCCGCCACGGTCGCGTACTCGTGGAGCAGCGCGAAGCGTTCCGGCGACGGGCACAGCCGGCGGCGGAAGTACGGTACGGGCGGCGCGGGTTCCTCGCCGGGCCCGTGCGGGCGGACGTGGGCCGTGACACCGGCCTCGGCGTAGCGGCTGGTCGGCGGCAGCGCCACGGTGGGCACGGCACCGGCAGCGAGCAGTGCCTGGAGCGGGTCGGGCACCTCAGATCACCTCCAGCCCGAGGGCGGACAGGGCGGCCGAACCGGCGCGGGCGGCCAGCGCCTCCTTGTTGCGCAGATGGCTCATGAACAGCGCTCCCCCGCGATGGCCGAAGCCGAGGTCGTCCACGGACAGCACGCGCATGCCGAGGGTGACCTTGGCCCGGATCGGGTTGAGCGAGGGGTCGAAGGCCTCCTCGGCGATCGACAGCTCGGTCACCCGGACCGGTACGACGCGCTGTTTGCTCCACACGAACAGCGTCAGCGGCGTTTCCATGGGCAGGACCTCCAGCATGCCCCGGGCGGCCAGGGCGTCGTTGTCCACGAGCGTGGTGGCACGCGGGTTGACCAGGAGTTCCAGGGCGGCGAGCTGCGGGTGGACGCCGAACTCGACCGTTCCCGGGTTCTCGGCCGGGAACTCGAGCCGGTCCGTCGCGTCGATCTCCGCCTCCAGCCGGAGCGTCTCGACGGCGACGCCCTTGAGCCGCAGCGCCTGGCCGGGGTCTCCGCCCGCGGCCTGGACGGCGACCGTGCGGGTGAGGGCGTCCGGGTTGTACTGGAGCGCGATCGTCCGCAGGACCCGGCCGCTGGTCGCCTCGATTTCGACGAGGCCTCCCTTGACGACACGGGGCGAGATCACCGTTCGCCTCCCAGGGCCGCCCAGATCGCCGTCGCGGCCTGCGCGCCCAGCGCGGCGGCGCTCGGTGCGGGGGTACGGGCGAGCCGGGAACGAACCACCGGCAGGGCACGCCCGGTGAGGGCGGCGGGGTCGGCTCCGGCGGCGAGTGCGCCGAGGGCCCGTTCGAGACCGGACACCACGGAACCGGCCTGGTCCGGTGTCAGGCCGCGCAGCACGACCTCGTCGACGACGATCCGCACCTGCGGCCGCACGGCGCTCATCGCGGGTCCCTGGTGCCGCGGAGGAACTCACCGAGGGACAGCGTGCCGGTGCCCGCTCCCCTCCCGCCGCGCAGGGCGCCGTCCGGCTCCGGGGTGACGGACGCGGGGGCCGCCGGGGGGACCGCGCGGATCTCGACCCTGCCGATGGTGATGGTGACGGCGAGGGCCAGCTCGGCGGGGGCGGAGAGGAACGGGGGCGCTGCGGAACGGGGACCCGCGGGCGGGGGGACCGGAGCGGGGACCGGCACGGGGCGGACGACCGGGACCTCAGGTGCTCCCTGCCGCCGCGCCGGCCGTGCGGGATCCCGGCCGGGGGCCACCGGACGGCGGTGCGGTCGGCGCTCGCCCGGTTCCAGCCGGCCGTGCGGGGCCGGGGAGGCGCCGCCGTCATCGGCGGGGGCCCGTTCGGCCGGTGTGCCGTCCGGCGGCGCCTCGGCGGGCGCGGGCGCAAGAACGGCCGGTACGGCGAGCGGCCGCGGGCTCGGCGCGATGTCCCCGGCCTCGATGCGGCGTTCGGAGCCGGGGGGCGTCGCGCGCCGCACGGCGTCCGCGACGGGTGCCGCCGGAGGCGGAGCCCCGGGGGCGGGGAGGGCGACGGGCGGACCGGGCGGCGCGGCCGCGGGGGGCGGGACGGGCCCGTCCGCGGCCGGACCGCGGTCCGTCCCGGTGCCCCGAGCGGACGGCTCGCCGTCCTGCGCGTGCACGGCCGCGTCCCGTACGTCCTCCTGCGGGGTGTCCTCGCCGGGCCCGACGGGCTTCCCGGACATCCGGTCGGCGGCGGGACGGGGCGGCAGGAGCGGGACGGTGGCGGGCCGGCCGCGCCGGCCGGTGGCCCGGGACGCGAGGCGGTGCAGCAGATCGGTCATGGCAGTTCCCCTGTGACGATGCGGAGATAGCTCGCCCGTCGCGGCTCGCTCAGCGCGAGCACCTCGCTCTCGGACCAGCCGTAGGCGCGGGCCAGCACGTCGACGTCGAGCAGCAGCTTCCGTGCGCGGTCTTCGACCTCGGCCCACACGAACGAGGCCACGTCGAAGTCGGCTGTGAACGCGTGCGCGCAGTCGGGGCACCGGAGGTCGACCAGCAGGTCCGCCAGCGGGTCCGCGGACGACATGGCACCGGTCAGCGCCTCACGCACCGCGTCGGGCAGATCCGCTGCGCCCGGCGCCGCCCCGTGCCCGTCATGGCGCAGGCCCAGCACGCATCGTTCGAGCAGCAGCAGTGCGCCGCGGTCCGGGTCCCGGGCCTCGGGCCGTTCGGCCACCGCCCGGAGATCCGCGTACGACGGGCACCGCCAGACCACCTCGTACCCGCCGTGCAGCAGGGGCGGCGGAGAGTCGACGATCTTGTCCTCTAGTGCGAGCAGCGCTTCGGTCGTGGCCTGGAACTCAACGGTCCCGCAGCACCCCGGGCAGTCGACCGTGGCCGTCATCCGCGGACCGGCCAAGGCGTTGCGCAGGCGCAGCAGCAGCGCGGTGACGCGGCCGACGGGCCGCTCGGCCGGCGGGACGGGATCGATGTCGTCGTCCGCCGCGGCGGCCAGGGCGAGGGCACGCGTCTGCGGGACCGCGTCCCGGCACTCCTCCCACAACCGCAGCACCTCTCCCGCGGGCAGTGTGCGCACGTCCCCTCCTACGGTTCGACGAACGAAGGCTCTTGCGGCTCGACCACGTCCACGTCCCGCTCCCAGCCCTCGTGTTCGAGCTTGAGCGTCTGGATGGCCACGGCGTTGGCGTTGGAGTCGAGTTCGGGGAGGGACTGGAACTCCGAGACCCATGCGCGGAAGACCTTGTAGGCGATGACCAGTTGGCCCGCCTCGTTGTACAGCTCGATGATCAGGTCCTTGCGGAAGTCCTTGAGGGAGACCTCCGCCCCGATCCCGGAGCCGAAGTTCCAGACCTTGTTGGCCCAGCGCTCGAACTCGACGTCGTGGGTGACGCCGCGGGTGAGGGTGATGGCCTCGTACTTCGTGCGGCCCGGCGACTTGCGCGCGGTGGAGGGGTCGGCTCCGTCGCGGTGCTCGACGACCTCGGTGGTGCGCTTGAGGGCGCTCACCTTGCTCACGCCGGCGACGAAGCGGCCGTCCCATTTCACCCGGAACTTGAAGTTCTTGTACGGGTCGAAGCGCTGGGCGTTGACGCTGAACTGTGCCATGGTGTCGGCTCCTAGGCGGGGATCTGGCCGGCGATCTGCTGCAGCCGGAGGACGACGAACTCGGCGGGCTTGAGCGGGGCGAAGCCGACGAGGATGTTGACGATGCCGAGGTTGATGTCGGTCTGTGTGGTGGTCGTCGCGTCGCACTTCACGAAGTACGCCTCGCGTGCGGTCTTGCCCTGGAAGGCGCCCTGCCGGAAGAGGTTGTTGAGGAAGGCGCCGATGTTCAGGCGGAGCTGGGCCCACAGGGGCTCGTCGTTCGGTTCGAAGACCGCCCATTGGATGCCGCGGAACAGGCTCTCCTCGATGAACAGGGCGGTACGGCGCACCGGTAGGTACTTCCATTCCGAGGCGATCCGGTCCGCGCCGTTGCGGGTGCGGGCCCCCCAGACGGCGTGCCCCGCGCCGGGTGCCAGCCGGAGGCAGTTCACCGCGACCGGATTGAGCTGCCCGATCTCGCCGTCGGTCAGCGGCAGGGTCAGCTCGGTGACTCCGGACAGGGTGGCGTCGAGCCCGGCCGGGGCCTTCCAGACGCCCCGCTCGGCGTCGGTCCGGGCGATGACGCCGGCGACCGCGCCGGACGGGGCGAAGGGCATCGCCCGGCCGTCCCGGAGGGGATCCGGCTGCTTGATCCGGGGGAAGTAGACGGCGGCGTTCTTGCTGCTGGTGAACGTGGCCGCGCCGGCGGTGGCCAGGGCCACCGTCGTCCAGGCCTGGGGCGGGTCGAGCACGACGACGGCACGCCGCTTCGCGGCATAGGCGAGGGCGGAGGTGACGACCTGGCTCTCGACGTCGCGGTCGCCCGGTTCGCCGGTGCCCGAATAGGGCGGGATGACGAGCAGGTTGAACAGGTCGGCGCGCTCCAGGGCGTAGAGGCCCTTCTTGTCCGCCTCGAAGTTGGCGCCGGTGGTGATCTCCGCTGCGGTGATCGGCCCGCCGTCGGCCCCTCCGGTGGCGGTGGCCTCCACCGGAAAGCCGCTCTGCGGCTGGGTCGGGAGGGCCGGGTCGGCCCTGACGAGCTGCGATTCGGCCGCGAGGACGAGGTCCACCCGACGGCCGGCGCCGGGCGCGAAGGAGACGTTGCGGAACACCTCCTTGACGCCCGTCGCCGTGTCGAGGACGGTCAGGTTGAACAGCGTCGGATCCTTCGTGCCGTCGTCGTTCAGCCGGACGTCGTCGTCCACGGTCGCCTTGAGCTTCGCGCCCCAGAGCCCGGGCGAGGCCGCGTTGAGCCTCAGCCGCCTGTTGCCGGTTCCCAGGCTGATGACGGCGGTGTCGTTGGAGGCACCGGCGTGGACCCGCACGACGAGGGCGACTCCGCCGCCCTGCTGGAAGAAGTCCCTTACGGAGTAGCCGAGATGGCTCTCCGACCAGAGGCCGCCGAAGCTGCGCTCGAAGTCCGCGTAGGACGTCAGTGTCACGGGGGCGTGGAGCGGGCCGCGCAGGGCGCGGCCGACGAAGGCCGTGATCGAGGTGGGGACACCCGTGATCGTGCGCACGCCGCTGGGCAGCTCTTCCACATACACGCCGGGATAGGACAACTGCACCGCCATCGGCTTTCCCTCCGCCAGGCCATCTGTTGTGCAAGGCTTATCCCGTGCGTGTCACCGTGGCGTCACCGGTCGATCACCGGTGGGGCCGCGCGGAGTCACGATCTGCCCCCGGGCAAGCGCCGTCAGCTGCGCGGAGGGCCGCAGTCCCAACTCCGTGTCGAGGAGCCGACGGAACCACTCGTAGTGCCGGACGGCGTCGGCCGTGTTGCCCTCCGAGCGGTGCACCGCGATGACCGCCCTGCTCGCGCTCTCCCGCAGCGGCTCCAGCCGAACGGCCTCGAAGGCGAGCTCCAGGGCGCCCGCGTAGCTGCCGCGCGCGGCCATGCGATGGGCTGCCGCTTCCAGTGCGTGCAGCCTGAGTTGACGGGTGTGCTCCTGCTCGAGCAGCACCCAGTCGTCGCACCACCCCGGCAGCAACTCCCCGCCCCTGAGCAGCCAGGCGTAGCCGTCGTCGTCCACCGGTGGCGGCTGGGCGCCGGAGGTCGGCAGCAGCATCCGCCTGACGCGGGCGGTGAACTCACGGTTGTCGACGACCGTGTCCCGTGCCAGTGCGACGTGGATCCCGCGGGTGACGACCAGGCCGGGCGCCGCCCGGTTGACCCGCCACACCGCGGTCCGCAGGCTGGCCTGAGACTTCCCCTCGGACGCCTCGGGCCAGAGCGCGGCCGCGGCCACCGACCTGCCGGCACCGATCCGCAGTGCGAGGTAGGCGACGAGCCGCTGCCCGCTGGGCGCCACGGCTACGGCACGGTCGGCGCAGCGCACGGCGAAGCCGTCGAGGAGCCGGACGGTGAAGCGGGAGGGGGCGACGCTCGGTACGGACATGAAGTTCCTCACGCAGAGCGACTGTCGAGCGATTCGATCGCAGACGGTAGCCGAGAGGTGCCGGGAGCGAGCCGGCCCGGCGAGCCGGCGGCCGCCCCCCGGTACGAGGCGTGCGGGCCGCACGGCGCGGCCCCGGGCGTCCGAGGTCCCGGGGCGGGTGTCCACGTACCGGGTGAAGGTCTCCCAAGGGATCAGGTTGACGACTCGGGTGATCCGGACCTCGTGGGGAGCGTCGGGGAGCGGCGTTCTCGGTGACGTGACCGGCTGCCGCATAGGGTGTCCGGGGTGTCCGGCCGATCCGGGCGGGGCTTTCGACGGAGAGTGAGCGGCTGCGATGAGTGAACCGACCAGGCCCGAGGTCGGCGTTCCGCAGGGTGACGCTCCCACCGAGCTCACCGTCCGGGACCTGGTCGTCGGGGACGGGCCCGAGGTGAAGCCGGGCATGGTGGTCAGGGTCCACTACGTCGGGGTGACCTTCGAGTCCGGGAGGGAGTTCGACGCCTCCTGGGACAGCGGGCAGCCGTTCAAGTTCGCCGTGGGCAGCGGCAGGGTCATCAAGGGCTGGGACCGGGGAGTGAGGGGGATGAGGGTCGGCGGTCGGCGCGAGATCATCGTTCCCCCGCGTCTGGGCTACGGCGATCAGTCGCCCTCGCCGTTGATCCCGGCGGGCTCGACCCTGGTCTTCGTGGTGGACCTGATCGACTCGTATTCCAGCACGACCGGATGGAGCAGAGGCGGCTGAGCCGCCGGCGGTCATGAACGCGGGGGCCGTTGCGCGACGCCCCGTCAGGGCGGGCCGAACGCCCCGCGTACGCTGGGCTTCCGCTCCGCTGCCGGGAAGGCGGAACAACGGAAGGCTGATCGTGCGCACTCCCTTCTCATGGCTTGCCGACCGGTACTCGCTCGGGGCGAGGAGCGCCGGGCGGGCCGCGCTCGGTTCCGTCGTGGCGAGCATCGCGATCATCGTGACCGGCGGAGTCGTCCGCGTCACGGGCTCGGGTCTCGGCTGCACCGACTGGCCCATGTGCACGGGAGAGACGCTGGCCCCCACCGCGGAGCTGGGGGTGCACGGTGCCATCGAGTTCGGGAACCGGCTGCTGACCGGGGTGCTGTGCGCGGTGGTGGGCTGGGTCATCATCGCCGCGCGCCTCCAGGAGAAGCCGATGCCCGCGGTGCTGCGCGGAGGCTGGGCGCAGTTCTGGATCGTCGTGCTGAACGCGGTCGTCGGCGGGGTGACCGTGTGGATGCGGCTGAGTCCGTACATCGTCGCCGCGCACTTCCTCGCCGCCACGCTGCTGCTCACCGCCGCGGTGTACACCTGGCACGCGGCGTACGCCGGTGCCGACGGCGGTGTCGACGCCGGTGCCGACGGCTCGGGGCCCGGCGGGCCGGGGTCCGTCGGGCGGATCCGGTGGCTGTCGGGGGCCCTGGTCACGGTGACGGCCCTCCTGGTCGTCGTGGGCACGCTCGCCACCGGTTCCGGTCCGCACGCGGGCGACTCGTCCGACGTGGCGCGGATGCCCTTCGACTGGACGGCGGTGACCGTCGTCCACGGCGTGCTGGCCGGAGCGGTCCTGGTCCTGGCCGGAGCCCTGCTGGCGGTGCTGCCCCGGAGCGGCTTCGGCGCCGCGCGCCGCAAGGCGGTCGTCTTCGTGGCCGTGCTCCTCGGGCAGGGCCTCGTGGGGCTGGTGCAGTCGCTGACGGCCCTGCCCTCGCTGCTCGTGATGCTCCACCTGCTGGGCGCGGCGCTCGTGTGGACCGGAGTGCTTCAGGTCCACCTCACGGTGAGGAGGGCCTGTTCCGGCCGTTCCGGTCCGCTCGGCGGTGCGCGGGTGCCGCGTGCTCGGGGCGCGTCGACGCAGGTCTGAGCCCTCCCACGGTCCGTGCAGGCAAGCGGAGTTGGAGCGCAGGCCCTTCCGGATCGGGCGCACGGTCCGGGGGACGCTGGCTATGATCACGGCGTGATGACAGCTTGGTCGCGTTCGGGCGGCCGGTCGGCCCTCTCGCGGGTGTGCCGGCTGGTCCCTGCCGGGCTGGCTGCCGTGCTCCTGCTCGGCCTGTTCGGCGTGTGCTGCTCCTCGTACACGGCGCACGACGGGGAGACTGTTGCCGCGCGGGGCACCTCCGTCTCCTCGATGGACGCGGCAGGCCCGGCCGTGACATCCGGCGCGGGCTGTTCCGAGGGGGAGGGCCACGCGGAGGTCGAGGGTGCGCGCCGGTCGGGCGCACCGTCGCGTGCGGCCGCCGAGCACGAGCGCGCCGACGCGCCGTGCGAGGTGCGGACGGCGTCGTCCCCGAGCGGGACGGGGCCATCCGCCGGCGCTCCGACCGAGGGCTCCGGATCACGGGTCGTCCTTCGGGTGTAGGCGTGTCGGAGTTCCCGCCGACGTCCCGTGCGCGCATAGGTTGCTCGTGGCACCTGAAGCCCTGCTGCCTGTGCGCGCAACCGCCCGCATCGCCTCCCATCCCCACGGCTGGGGCGTGACTGCCGCTCGGAGGATCTGTGCTCCGCCCGCACTCGCCGCGCCGGACCCGCCGGGTCCGGCTCTGGCCGGGAGTCCTGCTCGCCTGTGTGCTGAGCGTGCTGCTCCTGGCCGCCGTCCACTGCTCGTCGTACCTCGTCACCGACGGCCACCGGCACCTGTCCCTGTCGGCGCCGGCCGCTCCGGCCGCGCCGGACGGCCCGCAGCACGAACACGGGTCCGCCTGTGTTTCGCCCTGCCTGACCACGTGGGCCTCGACGAGCGAGCCGCAGGGCCCGGCCTCCACGCCCGGTGCGCCGACGCCTCCTTCGGCGCGGGCCGACGCACTGCCGGGGACGCGGGCGGCGTCCGCCGCTCTCCGCTCCGGTAGACCGCCCATAGCCCGCACCGGCCGTTCCACGCTCGCCGACGTTTGCCGGTGGCTGATCTAGGCCGCTCGTTCCGCAGCCGCCCGCGGCTGCCGCATGCCGCCCGCCGGGCCGGGGCCCAGCCCCGCTCATGCCCGCCGGTGACGGCATGCCACGCGAACGAGTAGCCGACGCCATCACCGAACGAACGAAGGCAGCATCATGCATTCTTCGACCACCGACACCTCTCCCACCGGCCGCTCGGCCCTGTCGAAGCTGGTGGGCAACACCCCGCTCCTGCGCATCTGCGAACCGCTCGCGCCGGCGGGCCGGGGCTTCTGGGCGAAGCTGGAGGGCTTCAACCCCGGCGGCATCAAGGACCGTCCCGGCCTGCACATGGTCGAACGGGCCCGCGCCCGCGGCGACCTGAAGCCGGGCGCCCGCGTCATCGAGTCCACGAGCGGAACCCTGGGCCTCGGTCTCGCCCTGGCGGGCATGGTCCACGGCCACCCGGTCTCCCTGGTCACCGACCCGGGCCTGGAGCCGTCCATGACCCGGCTGCTCGCCGCGTACGGCGCCCGGGTCGACGTGGTCGCCGAGCCGCACCCGACGGGCGGCTGGCAGCAGGCCCGCCGCGACCGCGTGCAGCAGCTCATGGCACGGCACCCCGGCTCCTGGTGCCCCGACCAGTACAACAACCCGGACAACACGAGCGCCTACACCCCGCTCGCCCTCGAACTGGCCACGGAACTGCGCCACATCGACGTGCTGGTGTGCAGCGTCGGCACGGGCGGCCACTCCGCGGGGATCTCCCGTGTGCTGCGGCAGTTCTATCCGGACCTGACGCTGGTGGGAGTCGACACGATCGGCTCGACGATCTTCGGGCAGCCCGCCCGCCCCCGGCTGATGCGCGGTCTGGGTTCGAGCATCTTCCCCCGCAACGTCGCCTACGACCACTTCAGCGAGGTGCACTGGGTCTCCCCCGCCGAGGCCGTGTGGACCTGCCGCCAACTGGCCGGCTCCTACTACGCCACCGGCGGATGGAGCGTCGGCGCGGTGGCCCTGGTGGCCGGCTGGCTGGCCCGCACGCTCCCGAAGGACGCGCGCATCGCGGCGGTCTTCCCCGACGGCCCCCAGCGGTACCTCGGAACCGTCTACGACGACGGCTACTGCGCCGCCCACGGACTGCTCGACTCGCCTCCGGCGCCGGAACCGGACCTCATCGGCCGGACGGACGAAAAGGAGGTGACCCGCTGGACCCGGTGCACCGCCGTCGTCGATCCGCTCGCCTCCGGCCGAGGCTGGACGAACGGAACCGACGACGGGGCGGGCGGCGAGGCAGGCGGCGAGCGCGCGAAGGACCCGCAGGGGCGGACCCGGTGAAGGACACGATCGCCCAGGTCCGCTCGTACGGCACCGGTGTCCAGCTGCTGATGGTCAACCAGTTCACCATCAACCTCGGCTTCTACATGCTGATGCCCTACCTGGCCACCCACCTGGCCGGGCCGCTCGGCCTGGCCGGCTGGCTGGTCGGGCTGATCCTCGGCGTACGCAACTTCAGCCAGCAGGGCATGTTCCTCATCGGCGGGACACTGGCCGACCGCCTCGGCTACAAGCCCATGATCATCGCCGGTCTGGTGCTGCGTACCGCGGGCTTCGCGACCCTGGGACTGGTGGAGTCCGTCCCTGCCCTCCTGGCCGCGTCCGCCGCGACCGGCCTGGCCGGCGCCCTCTTCAACCCCGCCTCCCGCGCCTACCTCGCGGCCGACGCCGGCGAGCGGCGCGTCGAGGCGTTCGCCCTGTTCAACGTGTTCTACCAAGCGGGCATCCTGCTCGGCCCGCTGGTCGGCATGGGTCTCACCGGCATCGGTTTCGGCGTCACCTGCCTGACGGCCGCGGGGATCTTCGCGATCCTGGGCGTGGTCCAGGTCCGGGCCCTGCCCGCACGCCGCCCCGACCGTACCGACACCTCGGACGGGGCGCGCGAGGGAGTCCTGCGGCAGTGGCGCGGGCTCTTCGCGAACCGTTCGTTCCTGCTGTTCTCGCTGGCCATGACCGGCTCGTACGTCATGTCCTTCCAGGTCTACCTGTCCCTGCCCCTGGAGGTCGGGCGCCTGGGCGGCGAAGGGCAGTCCGGTACCGCCGCGGTGGCGGTCCTGTTCGCCGTTTCCGGGCTGAGCACGATCGCCTTCCAGACCAAGGTCACCGCCTGGTGCAAGGCCCGGATGGCACCGGGCCGGGCGCTCACCTGGGGACTCCTGGCGATGGGGGCGGCCTTCGTCCCCCTCCTCCTGGCCTCCGCACTGGCCCCGGCCGTACCGGTACCGGAGAGCGGGCCGGGCCTGTGGCTGGCGGCGGCCCTGCCACCGGCGATGTCCGCGCTGCTGCTCGCGCTCGGCACGATGATCGCCTACCCCTTCGAGATGGACACCATCGTCCGCCTCGCGGGCAACCGTCTCGTGGCCACGCACTACGGCCTGTACAACACCATCTGCGGCATCGGCATCACGGTCGGCAACCTCCTGACCGGCGTGGCGCTGGACGCCGCGCGCGACGCCGGGGTGCCCGCCCTGCCCTGGGTGGCGCTGGGGTCGCTCGGCCTGGTCTGCGCGGCCGCGCTCCACCTGCTGCACCGTAGCGGCCGGCTGTCACCCGCACAGGCCGGGGAAGGACGCAGGACCGCCGCTGCCTGACCGGTACGGGTAGGAGTACGGACGGGGTGCCGGTGGCCGCAGCCGCCGGCACCCCGTGCCCCCGTCCGCGCGCAGCTCGGGGAGGGGGCGCCGCCCCGGCTTCGCCCCGTGCGGAGCCGGCGCCTACGATGCCGGTATGGATCACCAGGCGACGCGCGCGATGAAGCCGCTCGCGCTGCGTTCCCACCTCCTGCTGGTCCTGGCCGTGCTGGTGGGCCTCGTGGCCATGCACGGCCTGGGTCCGGGCGCCGTTCCGGCTCCCGCCGCCGCACCGGGGTGCGCGGCCGCCCACGAGCCGGCCCTCGCGCACGGCACGCCCGCCGCCGACGGGCACGCGATGCGGCACGACCGCGCCGTACGGGCCGATGAGCCGGCCGGCGACGAAAACGGCGGGCACACCGAGCACGCGGACGCGACCTGCGCCGCCGCGGGCACGGCGAGCGCCCCTGTGCTGCCCTCCCCGGCCGCCGCCCCGAGCGGCGTCGCGGCCGTACCGGTCCTCGGTCCCGGGATCGGCACGAGCGGTGCGGTCGGCGGCCGCGCGCCACCCTCACTGAGCGAATTGCAGCTCCTGCGCATATAGGGACCCCCGAGCTTCGGACCGTTCCCTACCCCGGCACGCCCCGACGCGCGCGTGCCCTCATCGCAGGAGCAGCACCATGACCAGCAAGCGTTCCCCGATCCGCCGTGCCGCGGCCGTGGCCGCGGCCGCCACCGCCGCCCTCGTCCTCGCAGCCTGCGGCGGCAACGGCGACGACTCCGGCCCGGCCCACGACGGGCACGGGGCCTCCGCCTCGCCGTCCGCGTCCGCCCCGGCACGGCAGGGCGACCACAACGCCGCCGACGCCGTCTTCGCGCAGGGGATGATCCCCCACCACCGGCAGGCCGTCGAGATGGCCGACCTCGCCGCGGCCCGGGCGGAGTCCGCAGAGGTGAAGAAGCTCGCGGAGGAGGTCAAGAAGGCCCAGGACCCGGAGATCAGGACCCTCTCCGGCTGGCTGACCTCCTGGGGCGAGCAGGTACCGGCCACGGGCGGGGGCCACGACGGCCACGCCATGTCCGGCATGATGTCCGCCGAGGAGATGAAGCAGCTCGCGGCGTCGTCCGGCAAGGCGTTCGACACCGCCTTCCTCCGGATGATGGTCGAGCACCACGAGGGCGCCGTCGCCATGGCCAGGACCGAGCAGGCCGACGGCGCTCACCGGCCCGCCAAGGACATGGCCGCCGCGATCATCACCTCCCAGAGCGCGGAGATCGCCCGGATGAACGCCCTTCTCGCCGGCAGCTGAGCGGCACCGGCCGCTCCGGTGCGGGCAGCCCTCCTCGGCTGCCCGCACCGGTCACGGCGGCGGGTGGTCCTCGGGCGGGGCGCGGTACGAATCGGGGCGCGGCTCCATCCGGCCCACCACCTCCGCGAGCCGCCCGCAGAGCTGCTTGATCTCCTCGTACGTCCGGTCGCGTTCGGTGATGACGGCCGCGAGGAGGAGGGCCGTCAGCGCGGTCGTGCCGTTGAAGGCCTGGAGCGTCACCATGTTGGCGAAGACGTCGTCGCCGACGAACGGGCCCGTGTCCCCGGCGGCCGCCAGGACCGCCAGCGTCACCACGGCGAGCGCACACGGTGCCGCGCCGGCCAGCCGGAAGCGGAAGGCCGCCCACATCAGGAACGGCGAGACGAGGAAGAGCAGGCTCGAGTCCCGCGTGCGCGTCGCCAGGAGCGTGGCGAAGAGCGTGCCGAGCGCCAGCGCCACCGCCTCGAACCATCGGCCGGGTCCGGCGCCCGACGGCCAGTGGGCCGTGCGCAGCACGAGCAGGAAGGGGGTGACGACGAGGACTCCCATCGCGTCGCCGGTCCACCACACCGACCAGGTCGGCCAGAAGTCGCCGGCGTCCAGCGCTCCGGAGAGGACCAGTACCCCGGTGCCGATGGTCGAACTGATCGACATCCCGGCGAGCGCGCCGAGGAAGACCAGTGCCAGTACGTCCCGCAGCCGGTCCAGCTCGTTCCTGAACCGGGCTCTGCGCAGCATCAGGGCGGCGCAGACCGGCGCGAGGGTGTTGCCCGCGGTGATGACCAGTACGGAGACCAGCGACGGCCCCAGGAACACGTTGGCCAGGAACGCGCCCAGCGCGATGCCCGGCCAGACGCGCAACCCCATCACGAGCAGCGCGGCCAGCGCCACGCCGGTCGGTGGCCACAGGGGGGTGACCTGGTCGCGCACCAGCTGCTGGAGGAGGCCGATGCGCGCGGCGCCGTAGTAGACGACGGCGACGCCGAGGATGCGCAGCGCGGCGGACCCGAGACGATCCATCTCCGCGCTGCTCACGACAGCAGTCTGCGCTCGGATCACGTCGACGGCGACCCCAGCTGTTCCGCCTGGGGACCGTCGTAGCGGACGACGAGGACCGCGGCGTCGTCGCGGTGTCCCGTCAGGTCGGCCACCTTGACGACGGCGGAGGCGAGCACGTCGGGATCGGCGTCGAACCCCGCGCGCACCAGTCTGACCACCTCGGCCAGACCGGACTCCATCGGGTAGTGCGGGCCCTCCACCACTCCGTCGGTGAGCAGGACGAGCACTCCCGCCTCCGTCAGGCGCCGGTGGGTCACCGGGTACCTCTCACCCGACACGATGCCGAGCGGCGGCCCGCCGCGGTCGAGCGCGATGCCGTGCCGGCCTCCGGCCGTGGCCCAGACCATCGGGACGTGGCCGGCCCTGGAGACCGTCAGATCGCGGCTGACCGGGTCGAAGCGGAGGAAACAGCAGGTCGCGAAGAGGCCGCATCCCATGGCGATCAGCAGATCGTTGGCGCGGCCCAGTACCTCCCGGGTGTCGCTCGTCGTCTGCGCGAGGGCGCGCAGGCTGGTACGCACCTGGCCCATGAAGGCGATGGCCTCCACGTCGTGGCCCTGCACGTCGCCGACCGTCAGACCCAGCGATCCGTCGTGCATGACGAAGGCGTCGTACCAGTCGCCGCCCACCTCCAGACCGCCTCGTGACGGGGCGTACCTGGCGGCCAGCCGCAGACCGGGCAGCTGCGGCAGCCCGGGCGGGAGCATGTGGCGCTGCAGTGCCACGGCCAGCTCGACCCTGGCCCGCTGGTACTCGATCCGGTCCAGGGCCTGGTCGACGAGCTGTCCGAGGGCGACGAGGAGTTCCTGTACGTTGTCGGACGGCTCGGGGCGGGGTCCGCGCCGCGAGCTCAAGGCCCGATCTCGAACTCGGGCGCCTCGAGGTTCTTCAGGCATGCGGTCTTCGGTGCGGCCGGGTCGTCGAAGAACGAGACGGTGATCTCCTGCGCGCACTTCGAGGTGGCGAACACCACGTGCGGCTCGTACGGGACCGTGACGACCTTGGCCTTGCTCAGCGTACGGGCGACGTACGGCCCGTTGTCCGCCCCGGTCTGGGAGTCGAACCCGCCCGACAGGGCGAGGGTCGGGATGTCACCGCGTGTGACGTCCCGGATCGAGGGCGACGCCGGGGGGACGTTCCAGGCGTCGCAGTCGGGGTGGAGGAAGGCGAGCTGCGGGGCCTGGGCCTGCACCGAGCGGGGGAAGGAGGGGAACGTCGCCCGTCCGCCCCGGAGCGCCGCGTCCTCGCTCTCGTACGGTGTCCATTCGCTGCAGAAGACGCCGTAGACGAGGCCGTGCGCGACCCTGCCGATGGCCTGGGGGCTGAGCTTGCCGCCGGCCCACTGCTGGGCGATCCGCTGCGGCTTGCCGTGTGCCAGCTCGTCGAGCGCCGCGGGCACCTGGGGCGCCACGTGGGTGGCGGAGGTCATCCAGTTCACCAGGGCCCCGCCGTCCAGGACGACCTTCACCGGCTTGTCGCTGCCGGGGAGGGTGACGGTCGTGGTGACGGGCTTGGCTTCGAGTTCGCGGACGAGCCGGTCGAAGGTGGCCGACAGGTTCGGATAGCGCTTGTTGCACGCCGGCTGGTCCGCACAGGCCTTGAACAGGCCGTCGAAGCCCTGCCGGGCGCTGCTCCAGGTCGCAGCCGATCCGGACGTGGACGGCGGCAGTATGCCGTCGATGCCCACGGAGCGCAGCCCCTCGGGGTGCAGGCGCATGTAGACGAGCGCCAGGTGGGTGCCGTAGGAGATCCCGAACAGGTTCCACTGCTCGACGCCGAGCGCCTTGCGCAGGTCCTCGTAGTCGGCGGCGCTCTCGGTGTCGTTGTAGGCGCTGAGGTCGATCCCGCGGCCCGCCAGCCGGTCGCGGCAGGCCTTCGTGGCGTCGACGTGCAGGCGTTCGGTGGACGGGGCGTCGTAGGCGAGGCCTACGGAGCGTGCGTTGAACTCGTCGATGTTGGGGCAGAGGAGGTTCGGGTCGGCCGAGTACGTACCGCGCTGGGACATGAAGATCACGTCACGGTCGCGGTTCAGGCCGCCGTCGATCGCCATCTTCGCCTCCCCGACGGCGTCGTCGCCGGGTCCGCCCGCGAGCCACACGATGGGGTCGGTCTTCGGCTTGTCGGTCGCGGCGGGGACGATCGCGACACCGAGCTCGGTCGTCCTGCCGTTCGGGGCGGCGCGGTTCTCGGGCACGGTGAGCGTTCCGCAGCGGGCCCCGTCGAGCGCCTCGATCGGTTCCGGTGTCTTCGGACAGGGCCCCGGTTCGAAGCGGGCGTCGCCCACCGTCCGGGCGACCGTGCCGATCGGCGCGTCGGGGCTGGGGCTCGTACCGGGGGTGGAGTCGGCGCGCGCGGGCGCCGCGAGCAGTCCGGCGACGAGGAGACCGGTCGCCAGGCCGGCCGACGTGGCCCGCAGGCGCCGTACCGTGCCGTGGTGGCGGGTCGGTCGACGGTGCGCCATCTGGCCTCCCGGTCACTTCGCCCGGCCGGTCGCACGGGTCGCGGCGCCGGGCCGTGACGATCGGTTCGGGGCCCTTGTCTTCCTCCGCCGATGCCGTCGGCGGCTCCGCCGGCCCCCGGCTCGGCAGCGGTGCGGACGGAACGCCCGCTCTCGACGCTACCGGGTGGACCGTACGCCCGCATGCGGGCCGCCGGTCACGCTCCCTGGGCGAGGGGCCCGCCGATGGGCTGTTCCGTCCAGATGGTCTTGCCGGTGCCGGTGAACCGGCAGCCCCAGCGGTCGGCGAGCTGGGCCACGAGGAACAGGCCCCGCCCGCCCTCGTCCGTTTCCCGGGCACGACGCAGGCGTGGCTGGGTGCTGCTGGGGTCGGACACCTCGCAGACGAGCACCCGGTCGCGGATCAGCCGGAGCCCGACCGGTCCCCCCGCGTAGCGGATCGCGTTCGTGACGAGCTCGCTGGCGACGAGTTCGGTCACGAAGCCCAGTTCGTCCAGCTGCCACTCGGACAACTGGCCCACCACCAGTTCACGGGCGCGCGCGACGAGCGAGAGGTCGGCGTCCAGTTCCCACTCGGCGACCTGGTCGGGCGGGAGCGCGTGGATGCGGGCGAGCAGCAGGGCGGCGTCGTCGACGGACTCCTGGGGGCGCACCCCGTCGAAGACGGCCCGGCTGAGCTCGTCGAGCGGCAGCCCCGGGTCGGCTCCGGCGAACGAACCCCTCAGTCTCTCCATCCCCTCCTCGATGTCGCCGCTCCGGCTCTCCACGAGTCCGTCCGTGAAGAACGCGAGCATGCTGCCGGGCCGCACGCCGAACTCCGTCACCTCGAACGGCACTCCGCCCACGCCCAACGGCGGCCCCGGCGTCACGCGCAGGAAGACCGGCTCCCCCTCCGGCGGCAGCAGGACCGGCGGCGGATGTCCCGCGGCGGCCGCGGCGCACTGCCCCGTCACCGGGTCGTAGACGGCGTACAGGCACGTCGCTCCGAGCACCGCCGGCTCGGAGCGCTCCGAGCGGCCCGGATGCTCCGCGTGGGATTCGCTGTTCATCTGCTCCTCGGAGAAGCCGAGCACCAGGTCGTCGAGATGGGTGAGGAGCTCGCCCGGATCCAGATCGAGGTCGGCGAGGGTCTGCACCGCGGTGCGCAGGCGCGCCATGGCCGCGGTGGCGTCGAGGCCGTGTCCGACGACGTCCCCGACGACGAACGCGACGCGCAACGACGGCAGGGGGATCACGTCGAACCAGTCGCCGCCGACTCCCGAGCCGCCGCCCGCCGGCTGGTAGACGCCCACCGTTTCGGCGGCGGCGGAGTCCAGGGCCGAGCGCGGCAACAGGCTTCGCTGCAGGGTCACCACCGACCGGTGTTCCTTGGTGTAGCGGCGCGCGTTGTCGACGCCGAGTGCGGCCCTGGACACGACGTCCTTCAGCAGTGCGGCGTCCTCCTCGCCGAACGCGGAAGGCAGCTGGCTGCGCCAGACAGTGACGCAGCCGAGGATCAGGCCCCGCGCATAGAGCGGCATGGCGATGGAGGAGTGGGCTCCGCTCGGGACGAACAGCGGCAGGGCCTTCGGATCCACGCCGAGCGCGGCCCGCAGGAGGGCCACGTCCGGCACGAGTACGGGCAGCCCCTCCATGAGGGGACGCATCAACGTGCTGTCCGTCACCGGAGGGAGCGCCTCCCCCACCGCCAGCAGGTCCTCGGCGGATATCTCCGGGCTCTGCGCGGCGGCGGTCCGGCGCAGGCGGACGTCGCCGCTGGTGCGGAAGTGCGGGGGCTCGTCGCCCACCAGCACGTTCTCGGCGATGTCCACGGTCGCCAGGTCCGCGAAGTCGGGGACGAGCAGGTTCACCAGGGTCCCGGCCAGCTCGATCATGTCCAGGGAAGTGCCGATACCAGCGGCGGCGGCCTGGGAGAGCCCCGTCCGGCGCCTTTGCGCATCGCGCTCGGCCGCCTCCTCGGCCGTCTCCGCCGGGGTGACCAGGACCAGCCACTGCGTGGCGGCGCCCACACCGCCGGGTGGGTGGGCCGCCGCGAGCCGGACGACCGTGCAGAGCAGTGGGACCTGCCGGCCCGCGTGAGCGTCGCCCGGAGCGGTCATCAGGTGCCCGGCCGGCCCCGCGTCGGTCCCGGCGCGCGGCAGCATCCCCAGCAGGGGCACACAGGTCCGGCCGGGCGAGCATTCCAGCAGTGTCGCGGCCCGCTCCGAACGGGCGATGACCACGCCGTCGCCGTCCAGGACGACCGCTGCCGTGCCGCTGACCGAGCCCGAGGCCGTCCCCGGGCCGCGATGCTCCGGTTCACGCATGTCGCCTCCACGCACCGTGGCCTTCAGTATCGTCCCCGAGCGGGGCCCGGGCGACCCGCGGCGCCGCCGGCCGCCCGGCACGCGCACGGGGCAGCGGGACCCCTGCGGGCTCCCGCGTCAGGACGGGAGCCAGGAGCGCCAGGTGGCCTCGTTGCGTTCCACCCAGCGGGCCGCCGCTTCCTGTGGGGAGAGCTTCTCCTCAGCGATCATCAGGGCGACGTCGTTCTGCATCCCGGTCGTCCACCGGAACTTCTTCAGGAAGGCCGCGGCATCGCCCCCGCCGGCCGCGAAGCGGGCGTTGAGGAACTTCTGGAGCGGCGTGTGCGGGTAGGCGCAGGCCACCTTCTTCGGGTCGGCGTCGCAGCCCTCCTTGTACTCGGGCAGCTCCACCTCGGTCATCGGGACCTTCTCGAACAGCCACTGGGGTTTGTACCAGTAGCTGAGGAACGGCTTCTTCTCCTTGGCGAACTGCCTGATCTGCGTGATCTGCGCCGCCTCCGATCCCGCGAACACGACCTGGTAGTCGAGGTCCAAGTTCTTCACGAGTGCCTTGTCGTTCGTCACGTAGGACGGGGAGCCGTCCAGCAGCTGTCCCTTGCCGCCGCTCTCCGCGGTGCGGAACTCGGCGGCGTACTTGTTCAGGTTCTTCCAGTCGGTGACGTCCGGGTGTTCCTCGGCGAAGTACGTCGGTACGAACCAGCCGATGTGGCCGGTCACTCCGAGGTCGCCGCCCCGTTCGATCGTCGCCTTGTCGTCGATGTACCGCTTCTCCTGCTCGGGGTGGCCCCAGTCCTCCAGGATGGCGTCCACCCGGCCCTGGCTGAGCGCGTCCCAGGCGGGCACCTCGTCGATCTGCACGGTGTCCACCCGGTAGCCGAGCTCGTGCTCCAGCAGGTACTGGGCGACGGCGACGTTGGCCTGCGCGCCCACCCAGGACTGCACGGACAGCGTGACCGTGCGGGAGCCCTTCGCGTCGGCGTACGGGGAGGACTGGCGTGTCATGTCGGCGGCGCCGCAGCCCGTGAGGGCCGTCAGGGCGAAGGCGGCGGCCGCCGCGAGAGCCCCGGAGCGCATGGTGCGTGTGGTGCGTGTGGTGCGTGTGGTGCGAGCCATGTCAGGCCCCCTTTCCGGCGGGGTCGCGGCGGCCGGTCGGCTGGGTGACGCGGTCGAGCACCAGACCGAGGCAGACGATCGCCGCGCCGGCGACCAGACCGGTCGCCAGGTCGCCCTGTGCAAGACCGAAGACGGCGTCGTAGCCGAGCGCCCCGCCGCCCACGAGGCCGCCGATGACGACCACGGCGAGGACCAGCACCACGCCTTGGTTGACGGCCAGCAGCAGCGCGGGCCGTGCCAGCGGCAGTTGGACCTGGAGCAGTTGCTGGCGTCCGGTCGCGCCCATCGAGCGGGCGGACTCCAGCGCGCCCGGGTCCACCGCGCGCACGCCCTGGGCCGTGATCCGCACCACCGCGGGCAGCGCGTAGACCACGGCGGCCGCGGCGGCCGGGGCGCGGCCCACGCCGAACAGGGCGACGACGGGGATCAGGTAGACGAACTGCGGCATCGTCTGGAAGACGTCGAGCACCGGACGCAGGGCCCGCCCCAGGCGGGTGCTGCGGGCTGCGGCGACGCCGAGGGCGATGCCGAGCAGCAGGGTCACGGCGACGGCGGCCAGGACCTGGGACAGCGTGTCGAGCGCCGGGTCCCAGACGCCGAGGACACCGATCGCGGCCATCGCCAGGACGGCCGTCGCGGCGGTGCGCCAGGTGCCGATGAGCAGGGCGAGCACGCCGACGGTCAGCAGGACCGTCCACCAGGGCAGCCACTGCAGCCCGTCGCGCAGGGGGTTGAGGACCCACGTGGTGAAGTGCCCCGCCCAGTCCGCGGTGCCGCCGACGAGGGGCACTCCGGAGTAGAGGTGGGCGGTCATCCAATCGACCGCTTCGTTGACGGGCCCGGCGATGTCCACCGTCCAGGCGTCGGGCCAGGAGAGCCGGTCGAGCAGGCGGGCTCCGACGGCTACGGCGCCGGTCACCAGGGCGGCGACGGCCCAGCGGAGCGCGGACCGGTCTGCCGGGGCTCCGCCGATCCGCTCCCCCGCCGCGGCGGTGACCCGGTCCAGGGCGATGGCGAGCAGCACGATCGGCACACCGGCGGCGAGCGCGGCACCGACGTCGACGGAGGCCAGTGCCTGGTACACGCGGTCGCCGAGGCCGCCCGCGCCGATGACGGACGCGATCACGGCCATCCCCAGCGCCATCATGATCGACTGGTTGACGCCGAGCAGCAGTTCCTTGCGGGCCAGTGGCAGCCGGGCCGTGAGCAGCCGCTGCCGGCCGGTGGCGCCGAGGGAGGTGGCGGCCTCCACGACCCCGGCGTCCGCGTCGCGCAGCCCGAGCGCGGTGAGGCGGGCCATGGGCGGGGCCGCGTAGACGACGGTCGCGAGGACGGCCGCGGGCACGCCGATGCCGAAGACGAGGACGACGGGCAGGAGGTACGCGAAGGCGGGCAGTACCTGCATGGTGTCCAGGACGGGCCGCAGGATCCGGTGCATCCGGTCCGACAGGCCGGCGGCGAGTCCGAGGAGGCCTCCGAGCAGCACGGACGCAGCGACGGCGACCACCATCAGGGCGAGCGTCTGCATGGTGGGCACCCACATGCCGAGCAGTCCGCAGACGCAGAAGGCGGCGAGGGAGGTCAGCGCGAGCCGGACTCCCGCCACCCGCCAGGCCAGCAGGGCGGCGGCGGCGGTGACGCCGGCCCAGCCGAGCGCGAGCAGCACCAGGTACACGGCGCGGACGGCCAGGACCACGAGGTTGCTGACGTGCCCGAGGAAGTAGAGGAAGAGCGGGTGGCCGTCGCGGTTGTCGATGATCCAGTCGCTGGTGCGCTCGAGCGGGCCCGACAGGTCGACGGAGAGCGGTGCCGGCCAGTTCCCGGCGCCCAGGAACACCCAGCCGAGGACGAGCGCGAGCGCCGCGCAGACGCCGATGAGCCGACCGCGGTGCTGCGCGAGCCCGCGCAGCACACCGGGCCCGTCGTCCGCGGGGGGCGTGGTCGTGGTCCGGGTCGTCGTCCGGTCCGTGGGCTTGGAGCCCGGCGGGGCGGAGGTGGCGGTGGTGGTCATCCGTTCCACCGCCCGGTGTCGGCCGGCACCGCGTCGGCACTTGCGCCGGCACTTGCGCCGGCGCCGGCGCCGGTCGTGCCGCACGGCGGCGGCCAGGTCGTATGGCCGTACATCAGGCCACCGCCTTTCCCGTCCGGGCCGGTATCCCGGCGACGACACCGAGGAGTCCGGCGCGGTCGACCACGCCCAGGCACCTGCCGTCCTCGACGACCCGCGCGTTCTCGCCGGTGCGGGCGACCGCCTCGATGGCCTCGTGGACGGTGGCGCTCGGGGCGAGTGCCGGGCCGGCCTGGGCCTCGTCGACGAGCGCGGGGCGCATCGCCGAGCGCACGGTCAGCACCTGCTCGCGCGGCACGTCGCGGACGAAGTCCCTGACGTAGTCGTCGGCGGGAGCGCCGACGATCTCCTCCGGCGTGCCGAGCTGTACGATCCGGCCGTCGCGCATCAGCGCGATGCGGTCGCCCAGCTTCAGCGCCTCGCTCAGGTCGTGCGTGATGAAGACCATCGTGCGTCCCTCCTCCTGGTGCAGGCGCACGACCTCCTCCTGCATGTCCCGGCGGATGAGCGGGTCCAGCGCGCTGAACGGCTCGTCGAAAAGCAGTACTTCGGGGTCCACGGCGAGCGCGCGGGCGAGGCCCACGCGCTGCTGCTGGCCGCCGGACAACTGGCCCGGCCTGCGGTGCTCCAGGCCGTCCAGGCCGACCTTGGTGACGAACTCGGCGGCTCGGTCGCGCCGTTCGCCGCGTCCCACGCCCTGGATCTCCAGCCCGTAGGCGACGTTGTCGAGCACCGTCCGGTGCGGGAG
Organism: Streptomyces sp. NC-S4; assembly: GCF_054353315.1. NCBI lineage: Bacteria > Bacillati > Actinomycetota > Actinomycetes > Kitasatosporales > Streptomycetaceae > Streptomyces > Streptomyces sp. NC-S4. Next base: position 1,482,311 of record NZ_CM135937.1, read on the forward strand.
CAGCCCGAAGTGCTGGAAGACCATGGCCGCCCGGTGCCGGCGCAGCTCGCGCAGTCGGCCGCTGTCCATGGAGAGCACGTTCTCGCCGTCGATGGAGATGGTGCCCGAGGTCGGTTCGATGAGCCGGGTGAGGCAGCGTACGAGCGTGGACTTGCCCGAGCCCGACAGGCCCATGACCACGAAGACCTCGCCCTTGCGGACGTCGAAGGAGACGTCGCGGACGGCGGCGGTGCAGCCGGTGCGCTCGCGCAGCTCGGCGGCGCCGAGGGCCCCGAGCTCCTTGTCGGCGGGCACGCGGTCCGCCTTCGGGCCGAAGACCTTCCACAGGTCGCGTACGGAGAAGACGGACTCCGCGGGCGCCTGCGGCGGGGTCGCGGTGTGCGGCAGGGTGTTCATCGGGTGGTACCTCCCAGGAGGTCGGCGCATTTCTCGCCGACCATGAGCACGCCGATCATGGGGTTGACGGCGGTCATGGTGGGGAAGACGGACGCGTCGGCTATGCGGATGCCGTCGAGGCCCCGGATCTTCAGATCGGGTGCGACGACGGCGAGTTCGTCGTCGGCGGCCCCCATCCGGCAGGTGCCGGCGGGGTGGTAGACGGTGTGCGCGACCTGGCGGGCGTACGCGCTGAGCTCCTCGTCGGAGGTCACCTCGGGACCCGGGCACACCTCGCGCTTGAGCCAGCCGGCCAGCGGTTCGCTCGCCGCGATCCGCCGGGCGATGCGGATCCCGTCGACGAGGGTCCGGCCGTCGTAGTCGTCCTCGTCGGTGAAGTACCGGAAGTCGAGGGCGGGCTTGACCTCGGGGTCGGCGCTCGTCAGGTAGAGCCGGCCGCGACTGCGCGGCTTGGGGATGTTCGGGGTCATCGACACGCCGTGCGCGGGCCGTTCGTACCCCAGGCGCTCCGGATTGTCGGTGAAGGGGATCTGGTAGAAGTGGAACATCAGGTCCGGGCCCTCGGCCCCGGGGTCCCGGCGGACGAACAGTCCGGCGTCGGAGTCCATCGCGGAGTTCTCCGGGATCGGCCCGTGCGTCTCCCACACGATGACCGACTCGGGATGGTCGAGGAGGTTCTCCCCTACGCCCGGCAGGTCGTGCACGACGGGGATGCCGAGCTTCTCCAGGTCGGCGCGCGGTCCGATGCCCGAGTGGAGCAGCAGGCGCGGGGTGTCCACGGCTCCGGCGCACACCAGGACCTCGCGCCGGGCGCGCACGACGTGCTCCGCACCCTCCTTGGTACGGACGTGCACGCCGGTGGCACGGGTGCCCTCCAGCTCCAGCCGGAACGCCCAGGTCTCCAGGGCCATGTGCAGGTTCGGCCGGTCCAGGAACGGGTGCAGGTACGCGACGGAGGCGGAGGAGCGCTTGTTGGTCTCCGGGTGGTAGGCGAGGTCGAAGAAGCCGGCGCCCTCGTGGAAGGGGGCCTTGTTGAAGCCCTCGACGCGCGGCACGCCGAGCGCGGTCCGCGCCGCGTCGACGAAGTCGCGGGCGATGGCGTTCCGGTCGGCCTCACCGACGGGGACGACGTTGTTGCGCAGCCGGGCGAAGTAGGGGTCCATGGCCTTCGCGTCCCACCCGTCGGCCCCGGCCCCGGCCCACTCGTCCCAGTCGGAGGGGAGGGGCTTGAAGGCGATGAGGGTGTTGTGGGAGGAACACCCGCCCAGTACCCGCGCACGGCTGTGGCGGATGTACGAGTTGCCGCGGGGCTGCTCGGTGGTGGGGTAGTCGTAGTCGAGCTCGCCGCCGAGCAGACCCATCCAGCGGCGCAGGGTGAGGACGTCGTCGCGGCCGACGTCGCTGGGGCCGCCCTCGATGACGGCGACGCTGACGTCGGGGTCCTCGGTCAGCCGGGACGCGATGACGGATCCGGCGGTGCCGCCGCCGACGACGACGTAGTCGTACACGTGCTGGTCGTTCATGTGCTGGTCGTTCATGTGCTGGTCGCTCATGTTCAGCCCTTCGCCGTCGCACCCGCGAACCAGCGCACGGGGCGCGGGGCGAGGTTCTGGTAGATGTGCTTGGCCTCGCGGTATTCGGCGAGACCGCCGGGGCCCAGTTCGCGGCCGATGCCGGACTTCCCGAAGCCGCCCCATTCCGCCTGCGGCAGGTAGGGGTGGAAGTCGTTGATCCAGACGGTGCCGTGCCTCAGCAGACCGGCGACGCGCCGGGCCCGGTGTTCGTCGGAGGTCCACACGGCTCCGGCGAGGCCGTACTCGGTGTCGTTGGCGAGGGCGACGGCCTCTTCCTCCGTGCGGAAGGTCTCCACGGTGAGGACGGGGCCGAAGACCTCTTCGCGGACGACGCGCATGCCGCGGTGGCACCGGTCGAGGACCGTGGGCCGGAAGAAGTAGCCGGGGCCGGCCGGCCGGCCGCCGCCCGCGCGCAGGGACGCGCCCTCGGCGAGGGCGGAGGCCACGTACGCCTCGGTCCGTGCCAGCTGGGCCGCGGAGACGAGGGGACCGCACTCGACACCCGCATCGGTGCCGCGTCCCAGCCGGATCAGTTCGGCGCGGCGGGCGAGCTCGGCGACGAAGCGGTCGCGCAGCGGCTCCTCGATGATGAGGCGGGAGCCGGCGGAGCAGACCTGACCGCTGTGGATGAAGGCGGCGTTGAGCGCCTGGTCGACGGCGGTGTCGAAGTCCTCGGGTGTCGCACAGGCGTCGGCGAAGACGACGTTGGGGTTCTTGCCGCCCAGTTCGAGTGCGACCTTCTTGACGCTGTCGGCGGCCGCCCGGGCGACCTTGGTGCCGCTGAGGAGACCGCCCGTGAACGAGACGAGGTCGACGCCGGGGTGCTCGGCGAGCCGGGCGCCGACCGTGCCGCCGGGACCGGTGACGACGTTGGCCGCGCCGAGCGGAAGTCCGGCCTCCAGGAGCAGTTCGATCAGCACGACGGTGGTCAGCGGGGTGATCTCGCTGGGCTTGATCACGAAGGTGTTGCCGGCGGCGAGTGCGGGCGCGATCTTCCAGCTGGCCTGGAGCAGCGGGTAGTTCCACGGCGTGATCAGGGCGCAGACGCCGACCGGCTCGTGCACGACGACGCTGCGGATCTCGTCCGAGCCCGCGTCGACGGCCCGTCCGCCGTCGTTCTCGCTCTCCACGAGGTCGGCGAAGTAGCGGAAGGCGTCGCGGACGCAGTCGACGTCGACGCGGCCCTCCGCCAGCGTCTTGCCCGCGTCCCGGCTCTCCAGGGCGCCGATCCGCTCGCGGTCGCGCTCCAGCAGTGCGGCGACCCGGCGCAGCAGGGCGGCCCGCTCGGCGGCGGGCGTGCGCGGCCAGGCCCCGAAGTCGAACGCGGCTCGTGCCGCGGCCACGGCGTCGTCGGTGTCCGGGACACCGCCCTCCGCCACTACCTCGAAGGGGGTCGCGTCGACGGGGTCGATGATCTCGCGCGTGGCCCCGGACAGGGCCGCGCGCCACTCTCCGCCCACGTGGATGGTCTGCTGTGCTGCCGTCACGGTACGTATGGCCTTTCGTTCCTTTGAGTCCCCCTGTCGGTGAGACCGACGTGGTCCGGCCGCCTGCCCCGACTCCCGAAACCCATGCGCAATACCTTGCGGAGAGTGTTCTGCTTCACTCACGAAAAGACATTAAATACGGACATATTGCGCGACTCGCCCGTGCGAGTTCGACGCACCGCAGCGACTCAGGACGGTGGACGTCGCGGGCCACGACGAAAGCCGCCCTCGCCTGGAGCGGCGAGGGCGGCGAGGGCGTCAGCGGTGCATGGTGTGGGGGCAGCGTCTCGGCAGGGACAGCTGCCCGGCCGCCGTACCTTCGGACCTGCCGCTACTTCTCCACGATCGGATCCAGCACCACGGAACCGGGCAGCGCCGCGGCCATGTCGTGGGCGTAGACCCCGGGCCGCACCCAGATGAACCAGTTCCCGGCGGCGACGATGGTGTGCCGGTACGCCCGACGCCCGGTGGCGATCGAGTCGCCGACCTCGTCCCGGCTGAACCGGTCCGTGCTCAGCACCGAGATCTCGTTGGAGACGGTCGTTCCGCGGTGTTGCACCTCACAGGTGGCGTTCGACCCGTGCGCGTAGTGGTTGACCAAGGTGGTCCTGCAGTCGAAGCCGCCCTTCACGAGGGCCGCGACCACGTCCTCGGCCGTCGCGTACTCGGGGCCGGCCGGTACCTCGCTCGGCATCGGCGTGAGCGGCTCGGGACCCCGGTCGCCGCCGACGAGGCCGCAGCCGCTCGCCGTCAGCACGAGACACAGCAGCAGCGGGACGGACTTCCGTGTGCGCATGCGTCAGTTGCTCCTCGGCGGCGTGGGCGGCGGACCCGGGCTCGGCGAGGGGGTGCCGGGCTCCGCGGGACCGGTTCCCGTCCCGGTGTGCGGCCCTCCGCCCTCATGGTAGATCGGGTCGATGGAGACGTGATGTCCGGCCGGGGTCTGCGATTCCAGCTGCCGCACGGCGGTGGCCCGCTGCTCGTCCGTCAGCGCGTACCAGGCCATGGCGTCGTCCAGGTGCGGCTCCACCTTGTCCCAGTTCCCTCCCCGGGTCTTGATGTCTCCGCCCCGGCTGCCCGACTCGTCGCCGTACTGCTCGTTCAGTTCCCGGACCTCGGGAGTGTCCGCCGCGTAGAGGGTGAAGAGCTGCTTGTCGGTCCTCGCCCCGTAGGGGTTCTCCTGCAGGTCCTTGAGGAGGTAGGCACTCATGCGGATGTTCTCGTCGGGGTTCTCCTCGATGTACTTGGTGAGTTCCGCGTCACCGAGGCGCCCGAGGAACGTCCCGTCCTCCAGCGTGAACGCCTCACGGTTGTTCTCCATCACCTCCCGCGCCGTGTCCGGCTTCATGTGGGTGATGCCGAGGGACTTGTCGGGCTTGAGGGTCTGCTGCAACGACCAGTCGAAGATCCGTCCCACCTGGGCCAGCGGGCCGGTCAGGCCGGGACTGAAGTTCTGGTACCACTGCTGCTCCTGCCACAGGATCGCCAGCAGCAGCTTCCGGCTGATGCCCGTCTCGGCCGAGGCCCGGTTCACCGCGGCGAACTGCGCCGGGGAGACGTTGATCGGGTGCAGGCCGTCGGTGCCGCCCGACAGGGCCAGGGCCACGGCGAGCGGGGAGCCCGGGGTGAGGGCCTCCTTGGCCAGCGCCGGGTCGGAGACGGCGGTCAGGCCCTCGATCGTGCGCAGGGCGCGGGCCGCGTCCACGTCGGCCTGGGTGGCCTTCCGCAGGGCGTCGCCGATGATCCCCTGTGCGTGGTTGACCGGTTCGAGGTGCTCGGTACTGCCCGCGGGCACCATGACGGGGCGGGACAACTGGACCCGGCCGCTGTCGTCGACCTTCAGGTCGCGGGCACGGGCGTAGTCCAGGGCGCTGTTCAGGTCCCGCTGCGCTGCCGTGATCGCCTCGGCCAGGTCGTCGTAGACCTTGGCCATCGCGCGCAGGGCCAGCCCGGACGTCTCGTAGTCGTCGGCGTGCTTCACGAACCGTTCCGTGGCGGCGCGCCCGGACTCGCCTGTCCAGCACCGGTCGACGGTCCGGGCGACGTCCTCGCGCGCGTACGAGGCGAGGCCGTCGCACTGCTTCGCCACGGCCACCGCGTCGTCGGCCGCGGTACGCCACTTCTGCGGGTCGGCCTGCTTCAGCTCGGGTACGGAGACCATCAGGCGTCCTCCAGTACGCCGCCGGCCGCGCGCAGCCGGTCGGCTATCGCCTGGTCCTCGGCGGTGATGCCGTTCGCTCCCGTGGTCAGGGCGTCGGCCGCGCCGTCGACCAGGTCCGCGAGCTCCCGCAGCCTGCGCTGCCAGCCGGTGACGCAGTCGTTGCTGGCCGGACCGGCCGCCCATCCGGAGTGGCTCTTGCCGACGGCTTCGGCGTCGTCGAGCGTGGACTTGCCCCGGGCCTCCGCGTTCGCCGTGCGGATGCCCGACGCCTTGGAGTGCACCGGTCCGGCAGTGAGGCCGAGGTCCGGCTGGCCCGCGGACGGGGACGGCCCGGGTTGCGGCGTGGGCGAGGGCGACGGTCCGGCGGAGGCGAGGCGCATCGCCGCCTCTCCTTTCGCCCGTGTCCACTCCGCTTCGAATTCGAACGTCATTTCCCCAGCCTCGCACACCCGGATCGCCCGTGCTGAAGCCCTTTTTGACGGAACGTCCCTCGCGGAGGGTTCACGTCTCCCGGAGCGGTGCGTACACCTCGGGTCCGAGGCCGAACGTCCAGGCCACGCCCTGGCGGGCCGTCCGGGTCGTCGGCGGTACCCGCAGCCAGTACGTACGGCTCGTACCGTCGGGCTCCGGTGTCGAGTTGACGACCTCGACCATCACGACGGCCTCGTCGTCCGGCATGGGTATGCGCCACAGGATCCCCGTCTCGTCCCGGTGCACGGGGTCGGCCCCCGACTCCCGCAGATAGCGGTCGTATCCGTAGAACTCCAGCATCACCCGCCGGAGTTCGGCGTTCTCCTCCTCCCGGATCCGCTCCGGCGTCAGGGCGCCGAGTCCCGCCAGGAACTCGGCCGGGACGGGCATGCCCCGCCACGCGTGCAGCGCGAACCCGTCGGGGAACGCCAGCGCCGGGCCGTCCCCGCGGTCCAGCCTGCCCGCCTCGTCGCGGTGCAGCTCCACCGGGCGCTCGCACAGCACGGCCAGCCGTTCGTAGGGCCACCACCAGCCGGCCGAGCGGGCGAGGACGCCGAGCCCGTGCAGGAGCGTGCCCTCCCGCGTGTCGAAGGCGCACAGCCAGGCCGCGTCGTGCTGCCCGAGCACCGCGTCCAGGAGCAGCAGGCGAAGCGACCGCTCCTCGGCCGCGGGGGCGGCCGCCCCCGCCGTGAACTCCTCGACGAGACCCGTGCGGATCCGTTCCGCCAGGCGTTCGGTGTTCTCCCACAGGCGGCCGCCCGTCGCGCTCCAGTGCCGGCCCCAGCCCTGCGGGCCGAGCTGCCGCTGCACCCGGTCCCGCTCGGCCGCCCACGGCGCGGTGCGCACCGTCTCCCGTACGCCGCGCCCGCGCGCGGCCGGTCCGCACGGCCCGTCGTCCTCTCCGAGCAGGCGCACCGCCTCCCGGGGCGAGTCCGCCCAGACGATCCGCTCCGGCTCCGCCAGGCCCGCGGCCCGGTACGCGAGGCGTACCCCGGCCTCCGCGGCCGCCCGGTCGGCCGGTCCGGTGGCCGCCGCGGCCGCCCTCCATGCGTCGATGTCCGTCATCACGATCCCCGATCCCCCACTGTCCGACACGTTGTCAGTCCGCCACGATCCGTACGGATCCGGGTATGTACTCCCGCTGCCGCACGACCCGGTACCAGCCCTTGGGCAGGGGTATCGCGGCGTGCTCCTCGTGCACCACCCGCCCGCCGTCCGGGAGGTGCAGCAGCAGCGGGCCGAAGGCTCCCGGTTCGCGGACGAGCCGCCCGGGCCCGAGCACGGCGTGGGCGTGCCCGGTGACCTCGCCCAGGGCGAGGACCATCCGGCCCCGCCCGTCCCGCTGTTCCTGGTCCGCGTCGGCCGCGTGCGGCGGCACCGCCGACTCGTCGAGCGGCACGATGAGCACGTCCCCCTGCCGGTACATGGGTGTCCCCTTCCCCCCGCGCCGCCCGGTGCGCCGCGTTCTCCTCCGAAGGTAGGGGGCGGGTCTGACAACGGCCCTCCTCCCGCCCCGCACCCGCCCACACCCGCCCTGCCTCCGCCCCTGTCAGTGCCCCTTGGTACAACTTGCAGCACATCGGACGCGACAGGCGAGGAACGGCGGGAACCCCATGAGCCACCCGAGACACCTGACGGAATCGTGCGGGCTGCCCGTCTTCGATTTCCCGAGCCGGGAGGACGCCGACACGACTCCCCTGCCCGCGGCGGACGCCGTCGCGTGGCGGATCTCCAGCGACACCTACGACAGCGAGGAGAGCTGGACCGGGGCGTTCGCCCGGTTCCGCGCCGCGGTCGACACGACGAAGGTCCGCGCGATCGTCGTCGGTGCCTGGGAGGAGGCCTACGAGAGCGGGCCCGAGGAGATCATCGCCGCCCTCCTCGACGCACGCCCGGGCCTGCCCGCCCTGCGGGGCCTGTTCCTCGGGGACATGCACTCCGAGGAGTGCGAGATCTCCTGGATCACCCAGAGCGACGTCGGCCCGCTCCTCGACGGCTTCCCGGAGCTGGAGGAGTTCGGCGTGCGCGGCGGCTCCGGGCTGGTCCTGCCCGCCGTCACGCACCACAGGCTCCGCTCCCTGACCGTCGAGACCGGTGGCATGCCCGCCGAGGTGGTCCGCGGTGTCGCCGCGAGCGACCTGCCCGCCCTGGTCCACCTCGACCTGTGGCTCGGCACGAGCGAGTACGGCGGGGACGCGGCGATCACCGACGTGGCGCCGATCCTCGACGGCGACCGCCTGCCGCGCCTGCGTCACCTGGGCCTGCGCAACAGCGACATCCAGGACGAGATCGCCGGCGCCGTCGCGTCCGCACCCGTGGTCGCCCGTCTGGAGACCCTCGACCTGTCCATGGGCGTCCTCACCGAACAGGGCGGCGCCGCCCTGCTCTCCGGCCAGCCCCTGACGCACCTGAAGAAGCTGGACCTGCACCACAACTACCTCGGCGGGCCGCTGCGCGAGCGTCTGCAGGAGGTCCTGGGCGGCGCCGGCGTCGACCTCGACCTCGACCGCGGCCACGCCGAGGAGGACGAGGACGACGGCCGGATCTGGCGCTACGTCGCCGTCGGCGAGTAGCGCGCGGACCATGACGCAGCACGTACCACCGCCGCGCTGGGCGGTCGTCGGCAACCCGGAGAACCGGCGCGTGGCCCTGTTCTCCGGGGCGGTGCGCGATGCCGGGCTGCCCGCGCCGCGCATCGTGCCCTGGAGGGACGTCCTGCGCGGGGGCGGCGCCGCGTTCGCCGCCGACGAGATGGTCCGGATCGAGTCGCCCGGGGAGAACGCCGAGGTCGACCGGCTCCTGCGCGGCGCCGGGGACCCCACCCGGGTGGAGGGCGGGGCCCGCTGGTACGCCGCGTTCACGGCGGCCGTCCGGACGCTGACCGGCGGGCTGCGCCTCGACGACCCCGACGAGCTGGCCGTGCTCTTCGACAAGCGGCTCTGCCACGAGGTCCTCGCCCGCGCCGGGGTCCCCGTTCCGCGGTCGCCGACCTCCGGCGGCACGGTTCCGGTGCGCGGCTGGGACGACGTACGGGCCCTCATGGCCGCGCACGGCATGCCGCGGGTGTTCCTGAAGCCCGCCCACGGTTCCTCCGCCTCCGGTGTCGTCGCCGTCGAGACGGCCGGCGGGGGCCGGATCAGGGCGACCACCTCCGTGGAGAGCGCGGAGGGCGGCCGGCTGCACAACTCCCTGCGGGTACGGCGCCTCACCCGCGAGCCGGAGGTCGCCGCGCTGGTCGACGCCCTCGCCCCCGACGGTCTCCACCTCGAACAGTGGTGGCCCAAGGCCGCCCTCGGGGACGGGTCGGCCGACCTGCGCGTGGTCGTGGTGGCCGGCCGGGCCACCCACGCCGTGGTCCGCACCAGCCGGACCCCCATGACCAACCTCCATCTCGGCGGCCGTCGCGCAGACCTCGACGCCGCGGTCCGGGCCGCGGGCCCCGGGTGGTCCGGGGCCCTGCGGACCTGCGAGCGGGCCGCGGCCTGCTTCCCGGGCACCCTGTGCGTCGGTGTCGACCTGCTGCCCGCCGTCGGCTGGCGCCGGTTCGCCGTCGCCGAGGTCAACGCCTTCGGCGACCTCCTGCCGGGCCTGACCGGACTGCCCGGCAGCGGCGCCGAGGGCCTTGACACCTACGCCGCGCAAGTGGCCGCCGCCATCCGAAGACACGTACAGCACCACCCCACGAGGAACCACCGTGCACCCGCCTGAGACCCCCGCGCTCCCGCTCCCCGACATGAACGAGGTCGTCGGCCGCGACGACCTGCTCCTGCTCACCCTGGACACCCTGCGCCACGACGTCGCCGTCGAACTGGCCGCCGCCGGACGCATTCCGAACCTGGCCCGGCACCTGCCGGGGGGTGTCTGGGAGGAACGGCACGCCCCCGGGAGCTTCACCTACGCCTCCCACCAGGCGATGTTCGCCGGCTTCCTGCCCACTCCCGCCCGGCCCGGCCCGCACCCGCGGTTGTTCGCCGCCCGCTTCGCCGGCAGCGAGAGCACCGCCGGCCGCACCTATGTGTTCGACACCCCCGACCTGGTGTCGGGCCTCGCCGCGGCCGGGTACCGCACGGTGTGCGTCGGCGGCGTCGGCTTCTTCAACAAGCAGGGCGCGCTGGGCGACGTACTGCCCGGCATGTTCCAGGAGAGCCACTGGGAGCCGGCCTTCGGGGTCGCCTCGCCCACCTCCTTCGAGGCTCAGGTCGAGCGGGCCGAACAGGTCGTGGCCGCGCTGCCCGCCGACCGGAGGCTGTTCCTGTTCGTCAACGCCTCCGCGCTGCACCAGCCCAACTGGTTCCACCTCGCCGGAGCCACCGCCGAAGCGGGCGACACGCGCGCCACCCACGCCGCCGCCCTGGAGTACATCGACCGGCACATCGGCCGGCTGTTCACCGCCATGAGCTCCCGCCGCCGCTGCTTCGCGATCGTCTGCTCCGACCACGGCACCACCTACGGCGACGACGGCTACACCGGCCACCGCCTCGCGCACGAGGCCGTCTGGACCGTGCCGTACGCCCACTTCTTCCTGGAGCCGTCCGCATGACCGCCCCCACCGCCGCACCCGCCCCGCTCGCGCCCACCGCGCCGCCGCTGCGCCCGTACAGCGCCTACGTGTACGCCTACCCCCACAAGACCGCCTACCGGCCGCTGCCCGAGCGGCCCGCCCTGCGGGACCTGTGGCGCGGCGAACGCAAGGACGCCCTCTCCCTCTACCTCCACATACCCTTCTGCGAGGTCCGCTGCGGCTTCTGCAACCTCTTCACCCGCATCGGCGCCCCCGACGGGCTCACCGGCCGCTACCTCGACGCCCTGGAGCGCCAGGCCGTCGCCGTGCGCGACGCCCTCGGCGACGACGGCCCGGTCTCCTTCGCCAACGCCGCCTTCGGCGGCGGGACGCCCACCTTCCTGACGGCCCCCGAACTGGAACGGCTCTGCGACATCGCCGAGCGGCGCATGGGCGCCGACCTGCGCGCCGTCCCGCTGTCCGTGGAGACGTCCCCCGCCACCGCCACCGCCGACCGGCTCGCCGTCCTCGCCGAGCGCGGCGCCACCCGCGTCAGCATCGGCGTCCAGAGCTTCCTGCCCGAGGAGGCCCGGGCGGCCGTGCGCCCCCAGCGCCGTGCCGACGTCGAGGCGGCGCTCGGCCGCATCCGCGACGCCCGCGTCCCCGTCCTCAACATCGACCTGATCTACGGCATCGACGGCCAGACCCCCGCCACCTGGCGCACCTCCCTGGACGCCGCCCTGGCCTGGCGCCCCGAGGAGCTGTACCTGTACCCCCTGTACGTGCGCCCCCTCACCGGGCTCGCCCGGCGCACCGCGCTGACCGACCGGGCCTGGGACGAGCAGCGCCTGAGCCTCTACCGGCAGGGCCGCGACCACCTCCTCGCGCACGGCTACGAGCAGGTGTCGATGCGCATGTTCCGGCTGGCCGGTACGGCGCCCCAGGGCCCGGACGACCACGCCTGCCAGACGGACGGCATGATCGGCCTGGGCTGCGGCGCCCGTTCCTACACCTCCGCGCTGCACTACTCGTTCGACTACGCGGTCGACATGGGCGAGATCCGCGGCATCATCGACGACTACACGGCCACCGACGACTTCACCCGCGCCGTCCACGGCCGGCCCACGAACGGCGACGAGGCGCGCCGCCGCCACCTCCTCCAGTCGCTGCTCCAGGCGCAGGGCATGCCGGTGGCCGACTACCGGGAGCGGTTCGGCGCCGATCCGCACGAGGACTTCCCCGCCGAACTGGCCGCGTTCGCCGCCCGCGGCTGGCTCGACCAGGACGGGACGGGTCCGCTCCTGCGCCTGACCCCCGAGGGCCTGGCCCACTCCGACGCGCTGGGCCCCGAGCTGTTCTCACCGGCCGTACGGGCCGCGATGGCCGCCTACGAGGCCAAGTAGCCGCCGTGGACCTCACCCTGCTCTACCGCGGCCCGCTCGCCTCCTGCGACTACGACTGCCCGTACTGCCCCTTCGCCAAGCGGCGCGACACCACGGCCCAGCTGCGCGCCGACCGGGCCGCCCTCGAACGGTTCACCGGCTGGGCGCGCTCCCGTGCCGGGGAGGACCGCCTCTCCCTCCTGTTCACCCCGTGGGGCGAGGGGCTCGTCCGGTCCTGGTACCGCCGCGCCCTCGTCGACCTCTCGCACCAGCCGCACGTCGACCGCGTCGCCATCCAGACCAACCTCAGCTGCCGCACGGACTGGCTCGCGGAGGCCGACCCCGCCACGCTCGCCCTGTGGTGCACCTATCACCCGGGGCAGACCCCGTACGACCGCTTCCTGGGCAAGCTGCGCGGCCTCGCCGACCGGGGCGTCCGCCACAGCGTCGGCATCGTCGGCCTCCCCGAGAACCTGGAACACGCCCGCAGGCTGCGCGCCGCGCTGCCCGCGCACGTCTACCTGTGGGTGAACGCGGCCGACGGCCACACCTACACCGATGCCGAGGCCGACACCTGGACCGCGCTCGACCCGCTGTTCCCGTACAGCCGGCACCCGCACCGCTCGGCCGGACTGCCGTGCCGCACCGGCGAGTCGGTGATATCGGTGGACGGTGACGGCACGGTCCGCCGCTGCCACTTCGTCCGCGCCGAGCTCGGCAACCTCTACGACGGCTCCTACCGGACCGCGCTCGGCCCCCGCCCGTGTCCGCTGACCACCTGCGAGTGCCACATCGGCTACGTCCACCTGGAGACGCTGCCGCTCTACGACGTCTTCGCGGGCGGCGTCCTGGAACGCGTCCCGGCGGCCGCTCCGCCCGTGATACCCCTGCTCAGGAGGCCCCCGGCAGCGGGCTGACCACTCGCCCGCCGGCCACGACCAGCCGGACCGAACGCAGCGCGGCGAGGTCGGTGAGCGGATCTCCGTCCACCACCAGCAGATCGGCGCGCAGCCCGGCCACCAGCCGGCCGGTCTCGTCACCGATCCCCAGGGCCCGCGCAGCGCCCGTGGTGGCCAGGTCGACGATCTCGACCGGATTCAGCCCGATGTGCTCGAAGAACTCCAGGCTGGAGACGAAGGCGTCGAAGACGGCACGCGGGACACCCGCGTCCGTCCCGGGCAGCAGCCGTACGCCGCGCTCCGCCATCCACCGGAGCCGCCCGAACATCTCCTCGGCCCGCTCACGGCCGAACCGCTCGGCGAAGCCGCGCCAATCGGGGCTCGCCGCGGGGCAGACGGCGATGCCGCGCGCCGCGATGGCGTCGACCACGTCCTCCCGTACGTCGAAACCCGTCCGCCCCATCCATGTGCAGTGCTCGATGCTGTCGACCCCGGCGGCCACGGCGGCGGCGATGCCCTCGGTCCCGTGCGCGTGCGCGGCCACCGGCAGCCCGGAGCTCCGCGCCTCCGCCACGATCAGGGCCAGCTCCGCCGGGGTGAACTGGGCCTGCCAGACGGGCGGTCCGTCCTTGGTGATGCCGCCGCCCGTGGCCATCACCTTGATGAGGTCCACTCCGGCGGCGACGTTGCGGCGGACCGCGTCGCGGATCGCGTCGGCCCCCTCGACCTCACCGCCCATGAACCAGCAGTGCCCGCCCGGGACGGTCAGGGGTGTTCCCGCGGACAGCAGGCGCGGCCCCGGCACCCGCCCGGCCGCGATCTCGTCCCGCAGGCGTACGGCGAGCCCGCCGCGGTCGCCGAGATCGCGTGCGGTGGTCACGCCCGTGGCGAGCAGCCGCCCCGCCCGGTCGGCCATCGCGGCGTAGAGCTCCGCGTCCGAGGCGGACCGCAGGCCGGCCACGGGGTCGGGGCCGGCGTCGAGCGCGAGATGGACGTGGGAGTCGATCAGGCCGGGGAGCAAGGTGCCCTCGGGGAAGGCCAGTCGGGAAACCGCGGGGTCGGTCCGCGCCTCGACCTCCGCACGCGGCCCGGCCGCCGCGATCAGCCCCCCGTCGTACAGCACGGCCCCGTCCGGGACCACCTGTCCCTCCGGACCCGTGACCATCCGACCCGCCGATACCACCGCCCGCACGCTGCCCCTTCCGTCGACCGAGGTCGCCGTCCTCTCCCGGCCCCCACCGGAACGCTATAAACTTAGGTTACCCTAACTTCCTTTGCCGCTAGGAGACTTCATGCCCCCGGAGACCACCTTCGCCGCATACGGGCTGTCCGGTGAGCCGGGGTCCGAGGAGTTCTGGGCGGCGGCCGCGGGGCCCAGCTCGGTCCCCGCCGACGGCGGCGGTTGGGTGACCCTGTTCCTGTGGCGGGGCGCCGCGGCCAGGATCGGCTTCGAGAGCTGGTCGCCGGACGTTCCCCTGCGCCGCTGGGGCGGCACGGACTGCTGGTACGCCGAGGTGCGCATGCCCGCGCGGCTGCGGGTGACCTACCGGTTCCTCGTGGAGGACACCGCGTACGCCGACCCGTTCAACCCGGCCGGGGCGGGCGGTGACCGGTCCGTCGCCGCCACCCCGGACGCTCCGGTCCAGCCGCACTGGCCCGCCTTCGGGGCGGCCGACGTGCTGCCCGTCCCGCGGACCCGGGTCCGCTGGGCGAGCGAGCGGCTCGGCGGGCGGCGGACCGTGCGGGTCCACCCGGCGGGCGGCGGCGGACCCGTGGTGCTGCTGCTGGACGGGGACGACTGGCTGTACCTGCACCCGGCCATGACCGCCTTCGACTCCGCCGTCGCCGCCGGCGAGATGCCCCCGGTCACCCTCGTCTTCCTGCCGACGACGGACCGCGAGACCGAGTTCGGGTGCCGGCCGGAACTGTGGGAGGCGGTCCGGGACGAACTGCTGCCGCTGGTAGCGGAGTCCGGCGTCACCGTGGACAGGGACCGCCCGGTGGTCGCCGGGCAGAGCCTGGGCGGGCTGAGCGCGGTCTACGCGGCCCTGGAGTTCCCGGACCTGGTGTCCCGGGTCGCCTGCCAGTCGGCCTCGCTGTGGTGGACGCCCGATGCCGTGCGGTCGCCGGACCCCCTCGGCGGCCCGGTCGGCGGCGCCGTCGCCGCACGCCTGCGGGAGCGGCCCGACCTGTCCGGCCTGCGGATCGCCTTCGACGTCGGGGAGCACGAGACGCGGATGCTGCCCCACTGCGAGCTGGTCGAGAGTCTCGCCGAGCGGGCAGGAGCGACCGTGCGGGTCTCGCGGTCGGCGTCGGGCCACGACCGCGCGGGCTGGCGCCAGGCCCTGCTCCGGGACGTGGCCTGGGCGCTCGCCTAGGCCGCCGGCCGGTCAGCGAGCCACTGCCAGGCAGTACGCGGCGTCCCCGGCGAGGAGGTTGCGGTGGGTGTCCTCGGCCGTGATGACCCCCTCGTCCAGGACCAGCACACGGTCGGCGGCGTCCAGGAGGGCCGGGCTGCTGGTGATCACGAGGGTGGTGCGGCCCCGGCGCAGCTTCGCGATGTTGCGTGCGACGAGCTGCTCGGTGACCGCGTCCACGGCCGTGGTCGGATCGTGCAGGACGAGGATGTCGGAGTCGGCGGCCAGGGCGCGGGCCAGGGAGAGCCGTTGGCGCTGGCCGCCGGAGAGGTTCGCGCCGCGGTCGCGGACGCCGTGGTCGAGTCCTTCACGGTGGAGGGCGACGACGTCGGTCAGCATGGACGCCTCGACGGCCTCGGCGACCGTGCCGCTGGTGCCCGACGGGTCGATGTTCGTGCGGAGGGTGCCCGCGAAGATCTCCCCGTCGTAGGGGTTCACCAGCATGTGCTCACGGACCGCCTCGACCGACAGGGCGGCGAGCTCCTCCCCGCCGACCCGCACCACCCCTTCGTACGCGTGCGGCGGGACCTTCAGGGCCAGGATCGCGGCGAGGTCGGCCGCCGCGCGTGGCTGATAGGCGGCGATCGCCACGAACTCGCCCGCCGGCACCTGGAACTTCAGGGCGCGCAGGACCCCGTACCGGACGCAGTCGATCTCCAGGCCGCCCCCGGCGGCCGGGCGTTCCGGCCCGTGCGCGGCCACCGGGGGCGCGGTCAGCACCAGCGCCATGCGCTCGGCGGAGGCGCGCGCCATCATCACGTACTTGGGCATGTCCGAGAACAGCTTCAGCGGTTCCATGATGAACTGGGCGAGCCCCACGGCCATGACGAGCTCCCCGACGGTGATGCGGCCATTGAAGGCCAGCCAGCCGGCCGTCAGGGTCACGCCCGCGGCGAGCGCCGCGTTGAGGGCCGTCGCGGTGCCCGCGTAGGCGCCGTTCACCCCGGCCACGGTGATCGCCTGGTGCCTGGCCTCCGTGCTGACCTTCCGGTAGGACCGGAAGGCGGCGTGGTTGCCGCCGAAGCCGTGCAGCGGGCGCAGGCCGGTGATCAGGTCGGCCACCTTGGCGCCCGCCCGGGCCACCCGGGCCTGCTGTTCGCGGGTACTGGAGCCGATCCGCCGGGACATCACGCTCAGGACGGAGAGGATCAGGGCGGTGCCCACGATCACCAGCAGGCCGAGCCGGATGTCGGCCAGTCCCAGCGCGACCGCCGCGACCAGCACGGCGACCAGTGAGCTGATCAGCAGCGGCACCACCTCGATGATGTCGGCCGTCTGGTCGGCGTCCTCGGTGGCGATGGTCAGCACCTCGCCGGACTTGAGCCCGGCGTCCCTGGCGACCGGCTCCAGCCCGCAGTCCGCGACCCGCACCCGCCAGCGGTGCGCCTCGGTCGTGTTGGCCTTCTGCAGGATGCGCATGCCGAACCGCCACGACAGCGAAACGGTCGTGATGATCACGGCCAGCGCGCCGATCGACAGGGCGAGCGCACCGGGGCCGCGGTCCTGCATCGTGTGTTCGACGATCAGGCCGAGCGCGATGGGGAACGCGGTCTCACCGGCCTGGTACAGGCCCATGAGGACGGTGCCCCAGGTCATGGCGCCGATGTTGCGGCGCAGGGCGGTCTTGAGGATGTCGGACCCCGGTCGGGGCCGCCGCGTGTCAGGAGTTTTCATCGAGGTGACGGGCAATCATTTCCGGGGTCCGCAACGTGAACAGATCGCGGACCGTGATCACAGGACCGTACTCCCGGCGGAGCAGGGCGATCAGCCGCACCGCCAGCATGGAGTGCCCTCCCAGGGACACGAAATCGCTCAACGCGCTCACCTCGTCGTCGTCCAGGTCGAGTGCTTCGGCGAAGAACTCGCACACGACGGTCTCGGTCCCGGTCTCCGGGCCGCGCTCCCCCGCCGTGGTCAGCGTGCCGAGCGGCCTCGCCTCCGGCAGCGCCTTGGTGTCGGCCTTCCCGTTCACGGTCAGCGGGATGCGGTCGACCCGGGCGTAGTGCGTCGGGCGCAGGAAGTCCGGCAGCGCGGCGCCCACTTCGGCGGCGACCGCCGCCAGGTCCGGGCCGTCCGGACCGTCCGGGCCGCCGAGCACGAGGTAGGCGGCCAGCCGGTACGCGCCGTCGACCTGCGGGTCGGGCTGGGCCACGGCGGCGGCGAACCGCACCGCCGGGTGCGCGGCGAACGCGGCCTCGACCTCCCCCGGTTCGACGCGGTGTCCGCGGATCTTGACCTGCTGGTCGGTGCGGCCCAGGTACGTCAGGTTCCCGTCGGGCCGCCGGGCCACCAGGTCCCCGGTGCGGTACATGCGTTCGCCGGGTGCGCCGAACGGGCAGGCGACGAACCGGTCCGCGGTCTGGGCGGGCTGCCCCAGGTAGCCGCGCGCGATGCCGATGCCCGCCACGTACAGCTCGCCGGGGACTCCGTCCGGCAGCGGCCGCAGCCACGGGTCCAGGACGTACACGTCCGTGTTGTCGATGGCCACGCCCACCACCGGGTCCTGGCATTCGAAGGTGCCGACGCCCAGGGTGTTGATGGTGTACTCGGTGGGGCCGTACAGGTTGTAGCCGGCCGTGCCCTCGGTCTCGGCGAGCCGCTGCCACAGGGTCGGGGTGACGGCCTCACCGCCGAGCAGCACCAGGGCCGGGCGTCGCCCGGGCTTGTCGAGCAGGCCCTCGGCCACCAGCTGCTGCGCGTAGGTCGGGGTCACGTTGATGACGTCGATCCCGTGCTCCAGGCAGTACTCGACCAGCCGGGGGGCGTCGCGGCGCAGTTCCTCGTCGCAGATGTGCACCTCGTGGCCGTCGGCGAGCCAGAGCAGCTCCTCCCACGACATGTCGAAGGCGAAGGACACGGTGTGGGCGATGCGGAAGACCCGGTGGCCGTGGTCGGCCAGCACCGGCTCGAAGATCCGGCGCTGATGGTTGATCAGCATGTTGGTGAGCCCGGCGTACTCGGTCACCACGCCCTTCGGCCGGCCGGTGGAGCCGGAGGTGTAGATCGTGTACGCGGGGTGGCGCAGGCGGTCCGGGTCCTCGGGTGCGAAGGTGGTGAACGGCTCGGCCTCGGGCAGGGGCCGGTCCAGCTCGATCAGGTCGCCGGTCAGCCGGGGTGACACGGCGCTCACGGTGAGGGTCACGTCCGGGCGGGCGTCCGCGACGATGGCGGCGATCCGCTCGTCCGGGTGGTCGAGCTCCAGCGGCACGTACGCCGCGCCCACGCGCAGTACGGCGAACAGCGCGACGATCGAGTCGAGGGAGCGCGGGACGGCGAGGGCCACCGTCGTCTCCGGTCCGATGCCGCGGGCGGCGAGCACGCCCGCCAGCTCCCGGCTGCGGTCGCGGAGCCGCTCGAAGGTCATGGTCCGGCCGTGGGCGGCGAGCGCGACCCTCAGTGGATCGCGGTCGGCCGCCAGGTCGAACCGGTCGACCACGGTGTCCGTGCCGACCTCCGTGCGCGCGGCGGGCACCGGCCGGGGCGCCGCGCCCGGCAGCGCGCCCAGCGGCCCGGTGGCGCGGGCCAGGTTCCCGAGCAGGTCCAGGTAGTCGTCGAGGAGCCGGCGGGCCGCCCCGGTGTCGTGGTCGCGGTACTCCAGCTTGACCGTGAGCCGGTCGCCCGGGGTGACGACCCAGGTGAACGGGTAGTGCGTGGAGTCGTCGGCCCGGACCGCGGTGATGCCGTGCCGGGTGTTCATCGCGGCGAACGCGTCCATGTCCAGGAAGTTCTGGAGCACGAACAGGTTGTCGAACAGGGTGTCGTGGCCGCCGGCCCGCTGGATCTCGCCGAGCCCGAGGTGCTCGTGCTCCATCGCCGCGACCCGGGCCGCCTGCACGGCCGTCAGGTAGTCCCGGACGCTGTCGTCCGGCCGGGCCCTGGTCCACATGGGTACGGTGTTGAGCAGTACGCCGACGACCTCGGAGAGGTCCTCGCCCTCGCGGCCGGAGACGGTCACCCCGAACACGGCGTCGCCGCGGCCCGTGCGGGCACCGAGCAGGAGCCCGAACGCGCCGGTCAGCACTGAGTTGAGGGTGACGCCGTGGGTGCGGGCGAGGTCCCGCAGCAGCTGCGACGCTTCGGCGGAAAGGGTGTGCACGAGCGTGCGCGGCAGGTCGTCGACGAGGACCGGCGCCGCTCCGGCGAGCAGCGTCGGACCGGGCAGGCCGGCCAGGTGCTGCGCCCAGAAGCGTTCCGAGACGGCCGGGTCCTTGGCGTCGAGCGCCCGGGCGTGGTCCTCGAAGGCGGGTGTGGCAGGGGTCGGGTGCGTCAGCTCGCCCGCCACGGCGGCCTCGTAGGCGTCGAACAGGTCCCGCAGCACGATCTCGCGGGACCAGCCGTCCCACAGCAGCAGGTGGTAGCTGAGGAGCAGGCCGTCGCGGCCGCCGGGCAGCCGCACCACGGTCAGGCGGATCAGCGGCGGCTCGCCCGGGTCGAATCCGGTGTCGCGGTCGCGGGCGAGCAGGGCGTCGACCTCCGCGTCCGTCGCGAGGTCGATCGTACGGACGCCGACCCGCCGGCCCGCTCCCAGGACCTGGACGGCCCTGCCGTCGTCGTCGGTGGTGAAGCCGGCGCCCACGACCGGGTGCCGGGCGATCACCCAGGCCATCGCGTCGGCCAGCGCGTCCGTGTCCAGGCGCCGGTCGAAGGTGAACCAGCTCTGCGCGACGTAGTGGCCTGCCGACCCCGCCAGCTGCGCCTGGAAGAACAGGCCGCGCTGCAGCGGGGTGACCGGTGCCGTGCGCTCGGCGGTCGTGGCGGCGACCGCGAGGTGTTCCAGGGCATCGCGCCAATGCCCGGTGATCTCGTCGGGTATGCCCTCGGCGAGGGTGAAGACCGCGTGCAGGCTTCCGGTGGCCGCGTCGGTCCAGGCGTTGACCTCGACGGCGTACGGGCTGCCCTCGTCGGCGCCGGTGACCCGGAGGGCGTGTGACTCGCCGCCCCGGCCGAGGTAGTTGAAGAGCACCTGCGGGCGGGCGGTGAGCAGCGGGGCCGTCTGCGGGTTGAGGTAGCGGAGTCCGCCGTACGCGACGTGTGCCTGCTCGTCCGGCCGGCGTTCGGCGACCTCGCGGGCCGCGGCGACGGGGTCGGTGTGCGCCGTGAGGCGCACCGGGGCGATGGCGGTGAACCAGCCGACCGTACGGGTGTAGTCGTGGTGCGCCGAGGCCGGGACCCGGCCGTGCCGCTCCAGTTCGATCGCCAGGTCGGTGGGCGAGGGCTGGATGCGGGTGAGCGCGGTACGCAGGGCGCCGCACAGCAGCTCGGTGAGGCCGATGCCGAGTGCGGCGGGCGCGGTGCGCGTGACGTGGTCGCTGACCTCGGGCGGGAGGACGACCGTGGTCTCGCGCGGCCGCTCGGCCACGGGCAGCAGCGGGGGTGCCTGGAGGGTGGTGATCCAGTGCCCGAGGCCGTCGGTCTCGTGGGCCGACCGGTCGGCCAGTGCCCGGGCGTACTCGGCGTAGGAGGTGGTCGGCGGTGCGAGCGGGTTCCCGCGCAGGGCGGTGGCCAGGTCGTCCAGCAGGATCAGCCAGGAGACGGCGTCGACGGCGAGGTGGTGCACGGTGACGACGAGGGTCCGGGTCGCGTCCAGCCAGGTGAACGCGATGACGTCGCCGGCCTCGGGGTCGAGCCGGCCGGCGGCATCGTCCGCCGCGGCGCTCGCGTCGCGCGCGTCGCTGCGTACGACGGTGACCGCGCGGGCGGGTTCGGTGCGCAGGGCCCATACCCCGTGCTCGGTGCCCAGCCGCAGCCGCAGGGCCGGGTGGGCGGCCACGACGGCGTTCGCGGCGCGCTCGGCGTCGGAGTGGCCGGTGCCCTCGGCCGCGACCAGGGCCCGGGCCTGGGCGAACCGGGCGAGGGATCCGCCGAGTTCGCGCCGGCGCAGGATGATCGGGGTGGGTGTCAGCGGGCCGTCCTCGTGGACTGCGGGTGCGGGCGTACCGGGCGCGGCGGGATGCGGGGTGCTCGTCGCCAGGTGCTCGGCGAGCGCGCGCGGGGTCCTGAGCAGGAACACGTCCCGGGGGGTGATGGCGAGGCCCAGGGTCCTGGCCCGGTTGACGACGGTGATGGCGAGGATGCTGTCGCCGCCGGCCCGGAAGAAGTCGCTGTCGCCGTCGACGGCGGTACGGGGCAGGGTCTCGGTGAAGATGCCGACCAGTGCGGTGAGCGCGGAGCCGGTCGCCGCAGCGTCAGCGGCGGCGGGTACGGCGTGCGACGCGGCGCGTGCGGTCAGGGCCTTGCGGTCCAGTTTGCCGTTGACCGTCAGCGGGAGGGCGTCGACGGGCAGGACCAGGCCGGGGAGCATGTGGACGGGCAGCTTCGGGGCCAGCAGGCCGGCGAGGGCGGCGGTGTCGAAGGGGATCCGGCTCACGACGTGCGCGACCAGGTGGTCCGCGCTGTCGGCCACGGTGACGGCCGCGTCGACCACGCCGTCGAGTTCGCGGATCGCGGACTCCACCTCACCGAGCTCGATGCGGAAGCCCTTGAGCTGCACCTGGTCGTCGGCGCGGCCGGTGAACTCCAGCTCGCCGTCGAGGGTACGGCGGGCGAGGTCGCCCGTGTGGTACATGCGGGACCCGTCGCCCGCGAACGGGTCCGCGACGAAGCGGCCCGCGGTGAGGGACGGGCGGCCCAGGTAGCCGAGGGAGAGCTGGTCGCCGGCGACGTAGATGGCGCCCACCCGGCCCGGCGGGACCGGCCGGAGCCGGTCGTCGAGCAGGTAGGTGACGAGTCCGGGGATCGGGCTTCCGATCGGGCTGGTGTCGGCGCCGGGGCGGAAGTCCTCGTCGGTCAGGACCCGGTGCGTGACGTGCACGGTGGTCTCGGTGATGCCGTACATGTTGACCAGCTCGGGCGAGGCCGTCCCGTGCCGCTCGACCCAGCCGCGCAGCCGCCCGGTATCCAGTGCCTCGCCCCCGAAGATGATCCGGCGCAGGGTGGTGACGGGCTCGTCGGCGTGCCGGTCGGCCTCGATGAACTGGTAGAAGGCCGACGGGGTCTGGTTGAGGACCGTCACCCGGCGCTCTCGCACCAGGCGGTGGAAGTCCACGGGTGAGCGGGTGAGCGCGTACTCGGGCACGAGCAGTTCGGCGCCGTGTGCCAGTGCGCCCCACAGCTCCCAGACCGCGAAGTCGAAGGAGTACGAGTGGAACTGGACCCACACGTCGTGCGGGCCGAAGTCCATGTCGGGCCTCGTGTTCGCCAGCAGGGTCACCACGCTGGAGTGCGGGACGACGACGCCCTTGGGCCGGCCGGTCGACCCGGACGTGTAGATCACGTAGGCGGGATCGTGCCGGTCGGGCCCGCGCCCGGCGGCATCATCGGTGACCCGGGCGTCCGGGGCGTCCTCGGCGTCCTGCGGCGGCCGCTCCCCCTGTACGAGCACCCGGGCCGGTACGCCCGCCCGGTCCAGCAGCCGCGCGAAGCGCTCCCGGTGCTCCCGGTCCACGAGCACGACCTGCGGAGCCGCGTCCGCGAGGATGTACTCCAGGCGTCCGTCCGGGTAGGCGAGGTCCAGCGGTACGTACGCGCCGCCCGCGGTGACGACGGCGACGAGGGCGACGACCTGTTCGAGGGAGCGCGGGACGGCGACGGCGACCCGTTCGCCCGGCCGGACTCCGGCGGCGCGCAGGGCCGAGGCCAGCTCGTCCTTCGCGTCGGCCAGTTCGCCGTAGGTCAGTGACCGGCCGGCGCCGTCGAGGGCGCACTGGGTGACTGCGGTGGCGGCCGGATCGCGGTGCGCGGCGGCGTCGAACAGTGCGCCCAGCGTCGTCGGGGTGACCGGTGCGGGGGGCCGGGTGCCCGTGGGAGCCAGGTCGTCGACGAGGTCGTCGGGCCGGGTGAGCAGCCCGGTGAGGGTGCGGGTGAAGGTGTTCAGGACGGCCCGGGCGGTCGGCTCCCGCACCAGCGCGGTGTCGTGGATCAGGTTGAAGCGGGGGCGGCCGTCGAGCGCCCGCTCCACCACGAGGGTCAACGGGTAGTGCGGGGCGCCCTCGTTCACGATGTCGCTGATGACGAGCGTGTCCTCGGGTCCGCCCAGGTCCGCCACGTCGGTGGCCACGTCGAACACCACCAGGGTGTCGAAGAGCGGGCCGGCTCCGCCCAGGCGGCTGATGCGCGCCAGCGAGACGTGCTGGTGCGCCAGCACGGCGCTCTGGTGGTCCCGTACGGAGGCGAGCAGGCCGTGCGCCGGGGTGCCGGCGCTCCACCGGGCGCGTACGGGGATCGTGTTGATGAACAGGCCGACCATGTCCCCGATGCCGGGGACGTCCGCGTCGCGCCCGGACACCGTGGAACCGAAGACGACGTCCCGGGTGTGCAGGAGGCCGCCGAGCGTGGCCGCCCAGGCGCTGTGCACGGCCACGCTGAGCGGCACACCGGCGGACCGGGCGGCCTCGTCCACGTCCCCCTCCGGCGAGGTGGCGGTGTCGGCGAACCGGTCGGACGGAGCGTGCCCCTCGGCGACCAGCGAGGGGCCGGGGACACCGGCGAGCTGTTCGCGCCACACCCGGTCGCTCTCGTCCTCGTCGCGTTCGGCGAGCCAGCGCACGTAGTCGGTGAAGCCGCCGAGGGTGTGCACCGTCCCCGGTGCGTGGTATTCGGTCAGCAGCGCGCGGAGCATCGGCGGCACCGACCAGCCGTCCGCGATGATGTGGTGCACGGTCTGCACCAGGACGCTGCGGGCGGGGCCCGTGCGGATCAGCGTGTACCGCATCAACGGGCCGCTCGCCAGGTCGAACCCGGCGCGGCGGTCGCGCTCGGCGAGCTCGCGGATCTCCTCGTCGGAGATGCCGGGGCGGTCCAGGGTGGTGAACGGGGCCCGGACCCCGCCCTCCAGCACGGAGACCACGCGGCCGTCGGCGAGGGACGTGAACCGTGCGGCCAGGTTGGGGAAGAGCGTGAGCAGGCGGGTGGCCGCCGCCGCGAGCCGGTCGGCGTCCACCTCTCCGTCCAGGGTCAGGAGTTGCTGCTCGACGTAGCTGCCCGCGGAGTCGTCGTCGAAGACCGAGTGGAAGTAGAGCCCTTCCTGGAGCGGGGTCAGCGCCAGGACGTCCCGCAGCGCCGGGCCGTCCAGCTCGTCGACGTCGGCCTGGGTGAGCGCGGGCATGCCGAAGTCGCTGGGCGAGTGGCTGCCCAGGCCGAGTGCGGCCAGGTCGGACGCGGCCAGTGCGGCCAGTCCGGTCAGGGCTTCGCGGAAGTACCCGCCGATGGTCCGGGCGTCCTCGTCGGTGAGCAGCCCGTCGGGCCAGGAGAGGGTGGTGACCAGTTCGTACGCGCCCCCGGCCGAGGCGGGTTCGGCGATGGCGTTGAACTCCAGGGCGCGCGGCAGCCGCATCCCGGGGTCGCGCTTCTCGCCCAGCTGCCCGGTGGTGCGGGCGAGTTCCCAGTCCCCGGCGGAACCCGCGTCGAACCGGCCCAGGTAGTTGAACAGCACCTGGGGTGCGGGCGCGTCGAAGGCGGTGTCGGCCAGGTAGCGCAGGGCTCCGTAGGAGAGACCGTTGCCCGGCACGCGGGCGAGGTCCTCCTTGACCGCCTTGAGCGCGGCGACCAGGTACGCGGGATCCGTGGGGTCGGTGGCCGCGCCGGGGTCGACGGTCACCGGGAACAGGGTGGTGAACCAGCCGACCGTCCGGGACAGTTCCGGCTCGAAGCCGGCGGAGTCCGCCACGTGGCGTCCTTCGCGGCCGTGGCCCTCCAGTTCGATGTGCGCGAACGTCTGGTCCTGGCCGAGGTCGCTGCGCCACCGGGCGAGGGTGACGGCGAGCGCGGTCAGCAGCACGTCGTTGACGCCCGCGTGGAACCTCGCGGGAACCTCGCCGAGCAGCGCGGCCGTGACGTCGGGGGCGACGGCGAAGGCCGTCGTGCGTTCCCGGGCGACGGTGTCGGCCGCGGACAGCGCGCGCCGGCCCAGCGGTGCGTCCGTCCCCGGCAGGGCGCGCCGGTAGTGGTCGCGGTCGGCGTCGAACCGCGCGCGCCCGAGGAGCTGTGTCCAGCGCCGGAACGACGTGCCCACCGGGGGCAGGTCGATGGGCGCGCCCGAGACGTACCAGCGCCAGGCCGTGGAGAGGTCCTCCATCAGGATCCGCCAGGACACGCCGTCGATCACCACGTGGTGGGCGACCAGGACCAGCTGGCGCGCCTCGCGGCGCCAGACGGCGCGCAGCATCACGCCGCCGGCCGGGTCCAGCCCGTCGGTGGCGAGCGCGACGCACGCGTCGAGGGGCAGGTCGCTCTCCTGCCAGTGCGCCACGGCGTGGTCCGCCTCCGGGATCTCGAAGCCCCAGCGCTCGCCCCGCACCAGCTTGGCGCGCAGCATGTCGTGCCGTGCGACCACGGCGGTGAGGACGGCGCCCAGCGCGTCGGCGGTCAGGTCCGCCGGGGTGTTGAGCACCACCGACTGCACGAAGCCGTCGATGGCGTCCGTGGTCCCGCCGAGCCACTGCACGATCGGCGATCCCACGACCGTACCGGTGGCGACGTCGCCGTGGTCCACGGCGGCGGCCTCGCGGTCCGCGACGGCCGCCAGCGCGCCCACGACGCTGTGGGTGAAGATCTGCCGGGCCGTGACGTGCAGGCCCGCTTCGCGCAGGGCGCTCAGCAGGGAGATCGCCAGGATGCTGTCCCCGCCGAGCTGGAAGAAGTCCTGGTCGACGCCGACCGCGTCACGCCGCAGCACTGCCGCGACCGCCGCGCACACCACGCGCTCGTTCTCGGTGACGGGCGGGGCGAGCGCGCCCGCGGCGGCCCGGGGCTCCGGCAGCGCGCCCCGGTCGAGCTTGCCGTTCGCGGTGAGCGGGAACTCCTTCATCACGACGATGTGGGCGGGCACCATGTACTCCACCATGTGCCCGGTGGCCCACTCCCTGACCTCGTCGGCACGCAGGTCCTCGCTGCCGGAGGCGGGGATCACGTAGCCCACGAGGTAGGTGCCGCCGGCCGCGTTCTTCTTCGCCACGACGCAGGTGTGGCGCATCGCGGGGTGCTCGGCGAGGCCGACCTCGACGTCCTCGATCTCCAGCCGCATGCCGCGGATCTTGATCTGGTTGTCGGCGCGGCCGAGGAAGTCCAGGGATCCGTCGGGGGCGAAGCGGGCGAGGTCGCCGGTGCGGTACAGCCGGGACCCGTCCGTGGCGAAGGGGTTGGCGACGAACCGGGCGGCGGTCAGGCCGGGCGCGCCCACGTATCCGCGCCCGAGCAGGAACCCGCCGACGTACAGTTCGCCGCCGACTCCGACCGGGACCGGGCGCAGTTCGTCGTCGAGCACGTACAGCTGGGTGTTGGGGTTGGCCTTGCCGATCGAGGTCGACAGGCGTTCCGCGGCACCCCGGTAGATCACGTGCGAGACGCCGATGGTCGTCTCGGCCGGGCCGTAGCCGTGGTACATGGGTATGTCGAGCCGGGTGCGGAAGCGCTCGTAGAGCTCGGGGGTCAGCACCTCGCCGCCGCACCACACGTGCCGCAGGCTGTCCAGGCGTCCGGAGTCGCCCGCGATCTCCAGGAGTACGTCCAGCATGGACGACACGAGGTAGGTGAAGGTGACGTGCTGCTCGGCGATCACGCTCAGCAGGTGGTGCGGGTCGCGTTCGCCGCCGGGGCGCAGGACCACCAGCCGGCCGCCGCAGACCAGCGGCAGGAAGATCTCGTTGATGGAGATGTCGAAGGACAGCGGCGCCTTGAACAGGGACGCGTCGTCGTGGCCGAAGCCCAGGATCTCGTCGACCTGCCACAGCAGGCGCTCACTGATGGCCTCGTGGCGGATCATCGCGCCCTTGGGCCGGCCGGTCGAACCGGAGGTGAAGATCACATAGGCCAGGGCGGCGCCGGGGACGGTGACGCCGGTCCCCTCGCCGGGGTAGGAGCCGAAGCGCCAGTCGCCGAGGTCGACGGGGACGGCCGGCGGTTCGTCCGGAGCGTGTTCGCCCGAGTCGTTGAGCTGCAGGACGACGCGGGCGTCGGCGATGACGACGGAGCGGCGCGCGGCGGGCCACTGCGGGTCGAGCGGTACGAACGCGGCTCCCGCCTGGAGCACGCCGAGCAGGCCGACGACCATGGCGGCGGAGCGGTCCAGGGAGATGGCGACGACCTGTTCGGCGGTGATTCCGCGTTCGATCAGGTGGTGGGCCAGCTGGGCGGAGAGCTCGGCCGCCTGGCGGTAGGTCAGCGAGCGGTGCTCGTCGACGACGGCGACGGCGTCCGGCCGCAGGCGGGCCTGCTCGCGGAACATCTCGACGACGGTCGGGCGGATCCGGTCCGCCCCGGTGTCGTTCCACTCGGCCAGGGTGACGAGCCGCTGCGCGATGCCGGAGGGGCCGATCGTGGAGAGGGGGCGGTCCGGGAAGTCGGCCAGGTCGTCCAGGGCCAGCTGCGCGTCGGCCTGGACGACGTCGTCCGGGAGGGTGATGCTCTCGCCCTCCCGGCCGTCCGGGCCGTGGGTCGCGACCTCCCAGCCGGCCGTTGCGGCACCGCCGTTGTCCGCCCAGCCGAGGACGTCGGCGAAGAGGGTGCCGGGGGTGAGTTCGAGGCCGTCGGGGCTCTGCCCCGTGGCCCAGTGGGCCAGTGCGATGGCGCACGCCCGGGCGATGGTCGTGTCGCTGTAGTCGCCGGACCGCCGGCGCACGTCGGCCAGGCGGGTGGGAGAAAGCAGCACGAGACGAGCGGTCGATTCCGTCATCGAAGGCTCAACGCCCTTTCCAGATCGATATGTTGACCCAACCGAAAAAACGAGCGGCCTAGCTGCCTTCGCGCCAGGCCCGCCACAGTCGTGCGTAGCGGCCGCCCAGGGCGACCAGTTCCTCGTGCGTCCCCTGCTCCACGACGCGTCCGGCGTCCAGTACGGCGATCCGGTCCGCCGCCATCGCCTGGGTCAGCCGGTGCGCCACGAACAGCGTGGTCCGGCCCGCGCACGCGGCGAGTACGGCCCGTTCCAGCTCGGCCGCGCCCTCACTGCCCGCCTCCGCCGTGGACTCGTCGAGCACCACGACGGGGGTGCGGCCCAGTACCAGCCGGGCGAGGGCGATATGGGCGACCTTGGTGCCGTCGAGGCGTTCGCCGCCCTCGCCGACCGGCGTGTTCAGTCCGTCGGGCAGGGCGTCGGCCCATCCGTCGGCGCCGACCGTGCGCAGGGCGTCCCTCAGCTGGGCGTCGGTCGCTTCCGGGGCGGCCAGGCGCAGGTCCTCGGCGAGCGGGCCGGAGAAGACGTGCGTCTCCTGCGTCAGGATGCTCACCAGGGCGCGCGCGCCGGCCTCGTCGAGACCGGCGAGGTCGGTGGACCCGATGCGCACCGATCCGGCCTGCGGGGTGCCGATGCCCGCGATCAGCGCGGCCAGGGTGGACTTGCCCGCGCCCGTCGCCCCGACCAGCGCGAGCGAGGTGCCGGCCGGGATCGTGAGGTCGACGTCGCGGACGACCGGGTCCTCGGAGTCGGGATAGCGGAAGGTCAGCCCGCGCACGGTCACGGGTACCGGGTCCGGCGGGTCCGCCGCCCGTGCCCCGGCCAGGGCGCCCACCAGCCGGTCCTCCGCTTCCTCCTCCAGTACCCCGACCAGCCGGGTCAGGCTCGCGCCCGACTTCTGCGCCTCGTCGAAGGTGAACATGATGGAGCCGAGCGGGGTGAAGAGGCGGTGGAACAGCAGCGGGGCGGCGGAGACCTCGCCGAGGCTGGCGGCGTCGGCCTCCAGCAGGGCGTACCCCACCACGATGATCAGGACCAGTCCGATGAACTCGGCGCGGTTCTCACGGCCGACGAAGCGGCCGAAGAGCCGGAACACCTCGATGCCGAGTTCGCGCACCCGCCACGACTCGTGGGTGACCTTCTCGCGGACGGCCCCTTCGAGGCGGTACGCCCGGACCGTGTCTATCCCGTTCAGCCCGCTGATCAGGGCCTGGGCGCGGTCGGCCTGGGCCGCCCGCTGCTTCTGGTAGAGCGGGGCGGAGCGGGGCAGGTACCAGCGCAGGGCCAGCCCGTACGCGGGCAGCGCGCAGGCGCCGGCCAGGCCGAGCCGCCAGTCCAGGCCGAACATGCCGAGCGTGGCGATGACGACCAGCACCCCCGCCGAGAACACGGTGGGGACGGCCGTCCTGATGCCTTTGGACAGGACGGCCACGTCGTCGCCGACCCGGGAGAGCACGTCGCCCCGGCCGACCTGCTCGACACGGGCGCTCGGCATCCCGAGCACCGCCCGGACGGCGCCTTCGCGCAGCCGGGCGAGCAGGTCCGCGCCGAGGCGCCCGATGAGGTAGGTCGACAGGGCGGTGGCCGCCGCGCCGAGCAGCGCGGCGGCCACCATCAGTACCCCGGTCGTGACCAGGATCGAGCGCGGTCCGCCCGCGACCACCCCGTCGACGACCCGGCCGAGCAGGAGCAGCGGGAGCACCTGGAGGGCCGCCCCCGCCACCGTGGTGAACACGGTGGCGGAGGTGAGCCACGGCACCTCGCGGCAGTGCGCCACGACCCAGCGGGTGGCCTCGCGTCCGGTCGTGGTGCGCAGGGTCGACGGGGCGACGCGCGTGGCGGTGAGGCTCACACCTGACCGGCCGACTTGACGAGTTCGTCGATCGCGTACGGCAGGGAGAGCAGGGTGCCCTGGGACATGGCCGCGCCGACGGCCGGGCCCTCGCTGTCGAGGAGGTAGGAGACCTTGCCGTTCTTGACCGCGTCGAGGTTGGTGAACAGCTGGAACTTCTTCAGTGCTTCCTGGTCCGCCTTGTCGGCGATGACGAAGATGCGGTCGACGTCGACGAGGTCCATGCGCTCCGGGGAGAGCGTGGTGTAGAACTTGCCGTCCGCGATCTTGTCGATCTCGGTCTGGCCCTTGTATCCGATGCCCGTCACCAGCCGGCCGCGTACGTCGGTGGTGGTGAACGGGGCAACCGAGTCCTTGTACCAGGACAGCGGGACGGCGGTCTGGTTCGCGAACTCGGGGTGCGCCTTCTTGGCCGCGTCGAGCTTGTCCTGGATGCCCTTCACCAGCTCGGTGCCCTCGGCCTCCTGGCCGAGCGCCTTGGCGATGTGGACGGCGTTGTCCTGCCAGGGAGCGCTGAACGGCTCCTTCTCGGCCTTGGTGCGGCCCACGGTCGGGGCGATCTTGGAGAGCTTCTCGTAGCCGGCCCGGTCGATCTCGGAGTACACGGCGATGATCAGGTCCGGCCGCAGGGCCGCGATCTTCTCGTAGTTCGGGCCGGCGTCACCGTTGCTCATGACGACCTCGGGGCGGGTGTCGCCCCACTTCTCCTTCACCCACGGCCACTGGGTGTTGATGTCCGGGGAGGTGCCCGGCGGGTTCGGGTACTGGTCGACCATGCCGACCGGCTTGATGCCGAGCGCCAGGACGGCCTGGTCGTCGGTGTATCCGACCGAGACGACCCGCTTGGGAGCCTTGTCGACCTTGGTCGATCCGAAGGCGTGCTCCACGGTGACCGGGAAGGTGCCCCCGGCGGCCGGGGAGTTGTCGCTCTTCTTGTCGGCCTGGTCCGCCGAGTCGGAACCGCATCCGGCCAGGAGGCCGACACCGAGGGCCGCGGCGGACACTCCCGCCGCCAGCCGCTGCCAGGGCTTGATACGTGTCGTTCGATGGAAAAGCATCCGAAATCCCTTGCTTTCGTGCCGTCCACTGCAGTTCCGCCCGAGGGCAGGCAAACCCTACCGCGCTCAAGTGAGGCTAGCCTAGCCTTACTTGCGATGTAACTTTGTTTGATCTATGAGGTGTGCACGTGGGCGCGCCCGATGGGCACGATGAGCGGCCGGTCCCCGACCGGGTCGTCGATCACCTTGGCGCGCAAGCCGAACGCCTCGTACAACAGCTCGGCGGTGATCACGTCACGGGGGTGCCCCTGCGCGAGGATCGAACCGGCCTTCATCACGATGAGGTTGTCGCTGTAGCGCGTGGCCAGATTGAGGTCGTGCAGCACCAGGACCACGGTGCACCCCGACTCGTGCAGGTCGTCCACGAGGTCGAGCACGTCGATCGCGTGCGCCAGGTCCAGATAGGTGGTCGGCTCGTCCAGGAGCAGCAGGTCGGTGCCCTGAGCCAGCGTCATCGAGATCCAGACCCGCTGCCGTTGCCCCCCGGACAGCGCGTCGACCGGACGGTCGGCCAGGTCGGACACCCCGGTCATGGCCAGGGCCCGCGCCACGACCTCGGCGTCGTCGGAGGACCACTGCCGCAGCCAGCTCTGGTGCGGATGGCGGCCCCTGGCGACGAGGTCGGCCACCGTGAGCCCGTCCGGCGCCACCGGAGCCTGCGGCAGCAGGCCGAGCCTCTTGGCCACGTCCCTGGTCCTGAGCCGGCCTATGTCCTCGCCGTCCAGCACGACCGATCCGCTGGTCGGTTTGAGCAGCCGGGACAGGGTCCGCAACAGGGTCGACTTCCCGCACCCGTTGGAGCCGATGATCGTGGTGATCACCCGCGGCGGGATCGAGACGTGGAGGTCGTCGATGACGACCCGGCCGCCGTACCCGACGGTGACTCCTCTGGCCGCCAGCCGTACGGCCTCGTCCCCGTCGGATTCGGTCCCGGCGATCTGCGATACGGCCACAACTCCCCCTGAAGTAGGCATGTCTGAAGGGTCTTGGGTCTGAGGGTCCGAGGGTCCGGAGGCCCGCGGGGAGCTCGGCTAGCGGAGGTTGGCCCGCACCAGCAGATGGATCAGGAAGGGGCCGCCGATCACGGCGGTCACCACCCCGACGGGGAGGGTGATCGGCAGTGCCGTACGGGCGACCAGGTCCGCGCCGGTCAGCAGCAGGGCTCCGACCAGCCCGGAGGCCGCCACCGGCGGTGTCGGGCACTTCGCCAGCCGCATCGCCACCTGGGGCGCCACCAGCGCGACGAACGGAACCGGACCGGCCGCGCTCACCGCCACGCCGGCCAGCAGCACCGCGCACAGCAGCAGCACCGCGCGCACCCTCGTGTACCGGACGCCCAGGCCCGCGGCCACGTCGTCGCCGAGGTGCAGCGGTTTGAACTGGAACGCGACCACCGTCACGACGGCCATCAGGGCGAGGGTGCACCACAGCGCCACCCCCACGTCGTCCCACGACCGGTTGTCCAGCGAGCCGACCAGCCAGGCCTGGGCCCGCGCGACGTCCCTGATGTCGGCCGTGACCAGCAGCCAGGTCGTGACCGCCTCCATCACGGCGCTCACCGAGATGCCGATGAGGATGAGCCGGAAGCCGTCGATCCCGCGCCGCCACGCCAGGAAGTACACGAGGAGACCCGTGCCGAGGCCGCCCGCGAGCGCCGCCCCCGACAGGCCCACGGAGTCGACGACCGCCGCGGCGGTCCCGCCCGACACCGTCACCAGGAACACCGCGACCGCGCCGGCTCCCCCGGTGATCCCCAGGATGTCCGGGCTGGCCAGCGGATTGCGCGCGATCGACTGGGTGATCGCCCCGGACACCCCGAGCGCGACGCCCACGACGAGCCCGGCCAGGGCGCGCGGCATCCGCAGGTCCATGATCACGAACTTGTCGACCTGCTCGCCCCCGCCGACGACCGTGGCCATCACCCGCGACAGGCCGATGGGGAAGTCCCCCACACCCATGGACACGCAGAACACGAGGAAGGTCGCCGCCGCCAGCAGCAGCGTCACGCACACGACCCACGGCCGCCACACGAACGAGACGGGACCGAGCCGTACGCCCGGCGTCACCGGTGCCAATGCCTTCACCTCGGTCCCGGTCATGCGCTCTTGAACTTTCCGCGCCAGACCAGGGCCGCGAAGAAGGGGGCTCCGAGGAGGGCCACGACGACCCCCGCGTCCAGCTCCCCCGGCCGCACCAGCAGGCGCCCCGCCATGTCGCAGACCAGCAGGACGATGGCGCCGAGCAGGCCCGCGTACGGCACCAGCCAGCGGTAGTCCGGCCCGGTCAGGTACCGGGCCAGGTGGGCCACCATCAGACCGAGGAAGGCGATGGGGCCGCACGCCGCCGTGGCGGCTCCCGCCAGCAGGGTGATGGCGGCGATGCCGACGGTCCGGCTCAGCACGACGTTCACCCCCAGCCCCCGCGCGACGTCGTCGCCGAGGTTGAGCAGGTTGAGGGCGGGCAGCGTGATCAGCGCGAGCACCAGCCCGACGGCGATGAACGCGACCACCGGCCAGATGACGTCGAACCCGACACCGGCCACGGAGCCCGCGTTCCAGAACCGCAGGGCGTTCAGCGAGGCCTTGTCGGAGAGCGCGACCGCCGTGGTCATCGCGGCGAGGAACACCGTGACCCCTTGCCCGGCCAGCGCGAGGGTCAGCGGATTGCCGGCCCCCCGGCCGATGCTCGCCAGTCCGAAGACCACGACTCCGGCGACGGCGGCACCCAGGAAGGCGAACCAGACGTACTGGAAGGGGCTCGCGAACCCGAACAGGGCGATCACCAGCACCACGGCGAAGGAGGCGCCGGAGTTCACGCCCAGCAGGCCCGCGTCGGCGATCGGATTGCGCGTGTACCCCTGGATCAGCGCGCCGCCGACCCCCAGGGCCACGCCCGCCACGACCGCGAGCACCGTACGCGGCACCCGTACGGTCCGCACGATGAGCCGTATCTCGGTGAGCCGCTGGTCGGGGTCCGGCGCCGCCGATAACCCGCGCCACACCTCCGCGGGGGTCAGCGCCCGCGCGCCGACGGCCAGCGACACCACCACGGCGGCCAGGAGGACCAGCACCAGGGCGACCGAGCCCACGACCCGCCGCCGACGGGCCTCCGTCACGCCCCTGGGCACGGGGCGTTCCACTGCAATCGTGCCCATGTCGCTCTACGTCATCCCTTCGATCCACCGCCCGGACGGGTCGGCACGCCGACGCAGCCGCGACCGAAACTTAGGCAAAGCTAAGCTGATTCCATGGCGCACTGTCGATAGACAAAACGGGCACGCGGGAGTGAGAGGTCGCCAACTCGCCCCAGAATATGTACTGTTGATCGATTAGATTAGCCTAACCTTACTTCATTTGATCAGCGCCGTACAAACGCGCCCCGGCCCATGGCCGGGGCGCGCACCGGTCTGTGGGAGAGCCGGCCGTCAGGTGTGCAGGCGACTGTTGGGACCGTCCTGGTCCCCGGCGCTCTCGTCGTTGAACCAGTAGTCCCCGGCCGCCAGGTACCGGAAGGAATGCGTGCTCTTGCTGGGCAGCTCCACGGTCACGGCCCGCTTGCCGTCCTTGCGGCGGGCCAGGGTGTGGACACCGGGCTGCCAGTCGTTGAAGTCGCCCACCACGCTGACCGGTCCCGGCGGGGTGTCGACGGGCAGGATGAAGGTGACCTCGGTGTGGTCCTTGCGCAGTTTGCGCTCCAGCATGGTGAGCTCCTGACAACGGCAGTGGGGGTGGTACGCCGCCCATAGTCGGCGGCGGACGCACCGGACGCACCCCGGCGCCGCCACTCCCACCACGGACCCACCACATCGAGTGACCCGCGGGCACGCAATGTCACCCTGCGTGCCGACGCGCTCGGGATACGTCCCCGTCCCCTCCTGTCAAGGTACGAATGGCCGGGACTACGGCCCCGTCACGCCCGCGGGCACGGTGGATATCGACCTTCCTGCGCCCGAGCAGGAGCGAATCGCCGTCCGTACCGGAGGCATCCATGTTCCGCCGCGCAGGGGCCTTCGTGACCCGTCACCCCCGACTCGTCCTCGTCGGCGCGCTCGTCTTCCTCGTCCTGTCCGTCGTTTTCGGCATGGATGCGACCGGACGGCTGAAGACGCAGGGGTACGACGATCCGCGGTCCGAGTCCAGCCGCGCCGCGCACCTGGCCGCCGAACGCCTCGGCGCCTCCCCGAACCTGGTCCTGGTGGCGCAGAGCGGCAGCCGTTCCGTGGACGACCCGGCCGCCCGCGGCGCGGGCGAGGAGCTCACCGGCAGGCTCGCCGCGCAGCCCCACGTGAGCGCCGTGACCTCGTACTGGACCGGCGGCGCGGCGGAACTGCGCAGCCGCGACGGCCGCGCGGCGATGCTGCTCGCGCACGTGGACGGCGAGGGGGAGGAGCTCGCGGCGCGGGCCGGGCGGCTGCGCGCGGAGCTGGCCGGCCCGGCCGGTGCCGACGGGGCCCTGACGGTGCACGCCGGGGGGAGCGCCCTCGTCGACGCCGAGCTCCAGGACATCTCCGAGTCCGACCTGAAGCGGGCCGAGTCCGTCGTCCTGCCGGGCACCCTGATCCTGCTGGTCCTGGTGTTCGGCAGTGTGGTCGCCGCGGCCCTGCCGCTGCTGATCGGGGTCCTCGCCGTCACCGGGACGCTGCTGGTCCTGAGCGTCCTCGGCCGGATCACCGACGTGTCCGTGTTCGCACTGAACCTCACCACGGCGCTCGGCCTCGGGCTGGGCATCGACTACGGACTGCTGGTCGTCTCGCGGTTCCGTGAGGAGCTGGCCGCCGGATTCCTTCCGAGCACCGCCGCCGTACGGACCGTGCGCACGGCGGGCCACACGATCGTCTTCAGTGCCGCGACGGTCTCCGCCGCGCTCGCCACGCTGTTGGTGTTCCCGCCGTACTTCCTGCGCTCCTTCGCCTACGCGGGCATCGCCGTCGTGGCGATCGCGGCGGTGAGCGCCGTGACCGTACTGCCCGCCCTGCTCGCACTGCTCGGCAAGCGGGTGAACGCCTGGGCCGTGCCGTGGCGCCGCCGGGTCCGCTCCGGCTCCCGGTCCGGGTTCTGGGAGGGGCTGGCGCGGATCGTCGTACGCCGCCCGCTGATCGCGGCGCTGCCGGTGATCGGCCTGCTGGCGCTGCTCGCCGCGCCCTTCGCGCACGCCGACTTCGCCACCCCCGACGACCGGGCGCTGCCGCCCGGCGCGGCCGCCCGGCAGGCCGGCGACCTGGTGCGCGACCGCTTCGACATGAAGGGCTCCGGTGCGCTGACGGTCGTCACCACGGGCGAGGTCCCCGCGCCGGAGCGGGTGGCGTACGCCCGTCGCCTGTCCGCGTTCCCGCAGGTCGCCCAGGTCGTGGGAGCCGACGGCGGCTTCCGGTACGGGCAGCGGGCAGCGGTCCCGGGCCCGGCCGGGGCCGCTACCCGGCCCGCCGCCGAGGGCCCGGTCCGGCTCTCCGTGGTGCCGCTGGTCGACCCCCGGTCGCACGCCGCCCAGCGGCTCGTCCACGACATCCGCGCGATCCCCGCCCCCGCGGACACCGAGGTCCTCGTCGGCGGCCCGAGCGCGGTCCTCGTCGACGCCAAGGCCACCGTCGGCGACCGGATCCCGTGGGCGCTCGCGCTGATCTCGCTGACGACCTTCGCGCTGCTGCTCGGCTTCACGCGCAGTCTGCTGCTGCCGCTG
This sequence comes from Streptomyces sp. NC-S4, assembly GCF_054353315.1. Classification (NCBI taxonomy): domain Bacteria; kingdom Bacillati; phylum Actinomycetota; class Actinomycetes; order Kitasatosporales; family Streptomycetaceae; genus Streptomyces; species Streptomyces sp. NC-S4. Next base: position 1,518,852 of record NZ_CM135937.1, read on the forward strand.
AAGGCCATCGCGCTGAACGCGCTGAGCCTCGCGGCCGTCCTCGGGGCCATGGTGTGGGTCTTCCAGTCGGGTCATCTGCACCAGCTGCTCGGCTTCACCCCGGGACCCCTCAGCACGACCATGCCGGTCCTGCTGTTCTGCATCGTCTTCGGGCTCTCGGTGGACTACGAGGTGTTCGTCCTCGCGCGCATCAAGGAGGCGCACGAGGCCGGGCAGGACAACGCCCGCTCGATCGTCACGGGCATGGCCCGCACGGGCGGGATCGTCACCACCGCCGGCGCGCTGCTCGCCTTCACCCTCCTGAGCTTCGGCACCTCGCAGGTCTCCCTCCTGCAGTTCTTCGGGATCGGTGCGGGCCTCGGCGTCCTCCTCGACGCCACGCTCGTACGGGGTGTCCTCGTACCTGCGCTCATGCGCCTGGCGGGCGGCCTGAACTGGTGGGCTCCGCGTCCCGTCCGGCCCGGGGAGCCGCTCCCGGCGTCCCGTCCGCCTCCGGCCCCCGTCCGCAGGTGTCCCGCGGCCCGCCCCGCCCCGCGGACCCCGGCCCGCGCCCGGCACTGACCTCCGTCGCGCATCCGTCCCTCCCGTACCCGTCGTCTCCCGCACCCTCCTCATGACAAGGAAGAACTCCCATGACCGACATCGCCATCACCGGACTCGGCTGCCGCTTCCCGGGCGCTCCCGACATCAGCGCCTACTGGAAGCTCCTGCTGAGCGGGGAACGGCAGTTCTCCGCCGTTCCGAAGGAGCGCTGGAACCACGAGACCTTCCACGAACCCGGGAATCCGTCCGCGCCCCATGCCGCGTACACCGACCAGGTCGCCTTCCTGGAGGACGTGGACCGCTTCGACGCCCTGCACTACGGCGTACCGCCCGCTCGCGCCCGGGCCATGGACCCGCAGCACCGGCTGCTGCTGGACGTCACCCGCGAGGCCCTCGACGACGCGGGGCTGGGCCGGGGCGACTTCGACCGGGAGAACACCGGGGTCTTCTGCGGAATGTCTGTGTCCGACTACAAGGACCTCATGTCGGCCCCCATCCGGGCCATCGCCCTGGCCGAGGACGCACGGCAGGCGGAGACGGACCCCGGCGGCCTCCTCGACGCCGTCAAGGACCACGCGGGATCGCTCGGCACCGTACAGCCCTTCAGCCTGCCGGGGAGCCTGCTCAACATGGCCCCCGGCACCGTCAGCCGGCACTTCGACCTCGGCGGGCCCAGCTTCGCCGTCGACGCCGCCTGCTCCGGCTCGCTCGTCGCCCTGGACCAGGCCATGGCCCAACTGCGCCAGGGCAGCTGCCGGATCGCCGTCGTCGGCGGCGTGTACCTCAATCTCACCCCCGACAGCCTGATCGGTTTCTCCACGCTGCGGGCACTGTCCCCCACCGGGGTGTGCCGCCCCTTCGACGAGGGGGCCGACGGTTTCGTTCTCGGTGAGGGCGCCGGCGCCGTCGTCGTCCGGCCGCTCGCCGACGCGCTCGCCGCGGGCGACCGGGTCTACGCGGTGATCAAGGGCATCGGCTCCGCCAACGACGGCACGTCCCCCGGCCCCCTGGCACCCGCTCCCGAGGGCCAGCTGCGCGCCATGCGCCGGGCCTACGACGACGCGGGGGTCGCCCCGTCCACGGTCGGCTTCCTGGAGGCCCACGGGACCGGCACCGCCACCGGCGACCGCGCCGAGGTGGAGGCGCTGCGGCGGCTGCGCACCGAGTACCCCGACGACGACCCCTCGCTGTGCTACGTCGGCGCGGGCAAGGCCCTCATCGGGCACTCGCTGTCCGCCGCGGGGATCGCCGGACTGATCAAGACGGCCCTGGTCGTCCACCACCGGACGATCGTTCCGCAGCCGCGGACCGCCCCGCACCCGGGCCTGGGCATCGACGCCGCGGGCCTGCGCATCGCCGACACCTCGCGGCCCTTTCCGGACTCGGGCACTGCGTGCCGGGCCGCCGTCAGCTCGTTCGGCTTCGGCGGGACGAACGTCCACGTGGTCCTGGAGGAGCGGCCCGCCCCCGCCCCTGCCACCGGGCCCGCCCCCGGCACCGGCCCTCGGTTCGTCCTGCTCTCGGCGGGCAGTCCCGAACTCCTGGACCAGCACATCGGCGACGTTCTCGACGCACTCGACACGGCGGACCCCGCCCCGCTGGCAGCCGTGGCCCATACCCTCGGCTCCCGCCGGCCGCTGACGGCCCGGCTCGCGATCGTGGCCGACGACACGGAGTCCTTCGTCCGGCGGCTGCGCCACGCCCGCGAGCAGCTCGTCGAGGGCGAGCGGGGCGACCTCGGGGACGACGCCTTCGCCGCCGACGCCCCGCTGCCTGCCGAGCGGCGCCGACTCGCCTTCCTCTTCCCCGGCCAGGGCAGCCAGCGGCCCGGCATGATGCGGGACCTGCACGAGCGGTTCCCCGGCTTCCGGGCGACCGTCGACGGCCTCGGCGCCGCGGCCCGCGAGGCCGCCGGCTTCGACATCGCCGACCTGCTGTACGGCGGGGCGGCGACCGCCGGGGACGAGGACGGGGAGACCGGGCACCGACTCGCCTCCACCGAGGTGTGCCAGCCGCTGCTGGGAACCGTCCAGATCGCCGCCACCCGGCTCCTCGCCGGTTTCGGCATCGCTCCCGACCTGGTCCTCGGCCACAGCGTCGGGGAGTTCGCCGCGGCCGCCGCGGCCGGCGCCCTCACCGACGAGGAGACCGTACGGCTGCTGGTGCACCGGGGCGCGGCCCTCCGGGAGGCCGAGAGCGGCCTGCGCGGCGGGATGCTCGCCGTACAGACCGACAAGGAGACCTGCCGCCGCCTCGTGGACGGCATCGACGACGTGTGGCTCGCCTGCTTCAACCAGCCGCGGCAGGTCGTGGTCAGCGGTACGCCGCACGGGCTCGACGCCATGCGCCGGGCCTGCGCCGAGGCGGGGGTCGTCACGGTGGCGCTCGACGTGTCGAACGCCTTCCACTCGCCGCGGCTCGCCGCCGCCGACGAGAGGATGCGCACGGACCTCGCCGACCGCCCCGTCAGCGGCCCCGTCCTGCCGTTCGTCTCGTCCGTGAACGCGGAGGTCTGCGCCGACCCGGAGCGGCTGCGCGAGCTGTGGGCCCGGCACGCGTCCGCGCCGGTGCGGTTCGCCGAAGCCGTGCGCACCGCGTACGACCGGGGGGCCCGGATCTTCCTCCAGATGACCGGCGGCAACTCGCTGCTGACCTCGGTCCGCCGCAACCTCACCGACCACGGCGACATCCACGTCGTCCCCGTCACCGGAGTGGCGCCGGACGGCGGCCGGAGCTTCGTACGGGCCCTCGCCCGGCTCGCGGTCCTGGGCGCCCCGGTCGACCCGCGCGCCCTGGTTCCCCGGGAGGAACGCCGACTGCTCGACCTGCCGGTGGCCAAGCTCGCCACCCAGTCCTACTGGATGCCCCGCCGGCGCCCGGGGACGACCCGCGCCTCCGCCCCCTCCGCACCCTCCGTCCCCTCCCGCCGGCCCCTGGACCCGTCCCGCCCCGTATCCCCCGAGGAGACCACGATGAACGCCGCTCCGCCCCACCCGATGGACGAACTGCTCCAGCTGGTCCAGCGGCAGACGGCGCTGCTCGCCCGCCTCGCCGAGACCCTCCCCGCGCCGAACCCGGCCGCGGAGGCGGCGCTGCTGGCCCGCCTCGCCGAAACCCTCCCCGAGCGGAACCGGGCCGCGGGCTCCGTCGCCCCCCGTGCGGCCGGGGCCGCCCCGGCGCAGCCGCCCGGGGGCACCACCACGGTCACGGAGTCCGTGCTCGCGCACGTGGCCCGGGTCAGCGCGTTCCCCGTGGACCGGCTGCGCGACGACCAGCTGCTGATCGACGACCTCGGCTTCGACTCGCTGATGCTGACCGACCTCTTCTCCTCCCTCGCGCGGGAGTGGCCGCAGTGGACCCGCGACGAGACGGCCACCGACCGGCCGACCGTCGCGGGGATCGCCGCGATGATCGCGCGCGACTGCGGCGACACCGGGCCGGCTCCGGTCCCCGAGCAGCGCTCCGCGGCCGAGGAGGCCCCGGCACCGCCGCCCGCCGACCCGGCGGGGGCCGCGCCGCCGCCCGAGGAGCACACACGGATCGAGTGCTTCCCGGAGGTCACCGCCCACGCCGAGCGCATCGCCACCCTCTCCGGGCTGGGACTGGCCAATCCGTACTTCCTCGTCCATGAGGGCGCGCTGACGGACACCACCGTCATCGACGGCCGGGAGCTCCTCTCCTTCTCCAGCTACAACTACCTGGGCATGGCGACCCACCCGCAGGTCAGCGAGGCGGCCCACGAGGCGATAGAGCGCTGCGGCACCTCGGTCTCCGCCAGCCGGCTGCTCTCCGGCAGCCGTCCGCTCCACCTGGAACTCGAGAGGGAGATCGCCGAGCTGCTCGGATGCGAGGCGGCGGTCACCCTGGCCAACGGCCATGCCACCAACGTCACCGTGATCGGCCACCTCGTCGGACCCGGGGACCTCATCGTCCACGACTCCCTCGCGCACGACAGCATCCTGCAGGGGTGCAGACTGTCCGGCGCGACCCGGCGTCCCTTCCCCCACAACGACGCCACCGCCCTCGACACCCTGCTGGCGCAGGTCCGCGACCAGTACCGGCGGGTGCTCGTCGTCGTCGAAGGCGTCTACAGCATGGACGGGGACATAGCCGACCTGCCCGCCCTCGTCGACGTCAAGCGCCGGCACGGCGCGCTGCTGATGATCGACGAGGCGCACAGCATCGGGACGATCGGCCGGACGGGCCGCGGTATCGGCGAGTACTACGGCATCGACCGCCCGGCCGTCGACCTGTGGTCGGGCACGCTGTCGAAGGCGCTGGCGAGCTGCGGCGGCTACGTCGCGGGGAGCCGCCCGGTCGTGGAGTACCTGCGCTACACCGTGCCGGGCTTCGTCTACAGCGCCGGCATGACCCCGGCCGACACCGCGGCCTCGCTGACCGCCCTGCGCATGCTGCGGGCCGAACCGCAGCGGGTGGCACGGCTCTCGGAGAACGCGGCGCTCTTCGTCCACCTCGCCCGCGAGGCGGGCATCAACACCGGGGACAGCCATGACACGCCGGTCGTGCCGTGCATCGTCGGGGATTCGCTGAAGACGCTGCGGCTCGCGGAGGCCCTGTTCCGGCAGGGCATCAGCGTCAACCCCATCCTCCATCCGGCCGTACCGGAGGAACTGGCCCGGCTGCGGTTCTTCATCACCTACGACCACACCCCCGGCCAGATCCGCCGTGCCGTGGCCGCGCTGGCGCGCGAGCTGCCGCTCCTCGAATCGTCCCCGGTCTCATGACCGCCACCGCCGCCGTGGACGCCGTCCTCCCGCCGATCACGGCAGGCCGGGTGCACCGGTGGGGCGGGGCCCGCCTGATCGTGGCCCGGGCCCACGAGCTGCGGCGGGCTCCGCAGCTCTCACCGGCCGAGCGGCGCGTGCTCGGCTCGCTGCCGGCCTGGCGGCAGGCCGAGTGGACGGCCGGCCGGCTGCTCGCGAAGCGGCTGGTGGGCGAGGCGGTGTCCGGGCCGGCGGACGGCGTGGAGGTCCTCCCGCGGGACGACGGCAGCCCCCGTGTCCTCGTCGGCGGCAGCCCGGTACCCGCCCTGCACCTCTCCATCAGCCACACCCCCGGGTACGTCGCCGCGGCGCTCGCGCCGCAACCGGTCGGGGTGGACCTGTGCGAGTTCGCCTCGGCCGACGCCGTACGCCGGGTCGCGGACCATTTCCTGTCGCCCGAGGAGCTCTCCCTCATCGGCGGGGAGCGGTCCGACGCCATGGCCGGGGCCTGGGCGCTGAAGGAGGCCGCGGTCAAGGCCGACCGGAGCGGGGTCTTCGGCGCGGCTCCGCGCGGCATCCCGATCCTCGGCCTCCGGCCGCCCGTCCTCGGTGGACGGCGCCGCGCGGTGGTGTGGCGGGCGGACGACGCGGCGCTCGCCCTCGTCCTCGCGCAGCCGGCCGGCTGAGTGCCCCGCGTGACGGAACTGCGTTGGTGCTCCTTGCCCGGCTGGATGATCCTGGTCAGAGGAGCGCCTGGCCGTGCACGTCCCCGTGGGGCGGCGGCAGCGGAACGAGCGAGGGCGAGATGAGTGGCGATGGAGCAAGTTCCCACCTCTCCTGGTGAGCGGCCCGCGGAGACGGGCGCCCCCCTCGAGTCGGCCTACACGGCCTCGGCGACGATCAACGAGCAGGGCATCGTCACCGAGTGGAGCGAGGGCGCGACCCGGCTGCTCGGCTACGTCCCGTCCGAGGTCGTGGGGCTGCCGGCCGCCCACCGGCTCGCCGATGTCCTCAATGACGCGGCGCGGCGGGTGCCGTCCGAGCAGGAGCGGTGGAGCGGCACGGTGGCGCTGCGCCACCGGGACGGTCACCGCATGGAGGTGGCGCTGCTCGCGCATCGCTGGACGTCCAGCGGCGGGACCACCAAGTGGTTCGTGGTGTCCGCCGTCGGGGCCGAGCAGCGCTCTCCCTGGGAGGAACCGCTGAAGGAATGGGCGTTCACCCAGTCCCCCTGCTTCCTGGCGATCTTCGACGCGGACCTGCGGCTGGTACGGGCGAACACCGGCATGGAACGCACGCTCTCCCTCACGGAGGCCGAGATGCGGGGGCTACGGCTGCCGGAGATCGCGCCGGATCCTGTGAGCGACGAGACCGAGCGCCGGATGCGCCTGGCGTTGGACTCCGGTGAGCCCCAGTACATGGAGGCCTTCGTCCACCCGACGGGCGCCGACGCGGAGCACGGCTGGGCCACCTCGCTCGCGCCGTTGCGGGACCCGGACGGCCGGGTGCACGCCGTGTGTCTTGCCGCGCACGACCGCAACGGGGTGGAGAGCGTCCAGCACCAGATGCTGCTGACGGACGAGGTCGCCGCCGCGCCCATCGGGACCACGCTGGACAGCGTCCGCACCGCGCAGGAGCTGGCCGACGCCGCCGTCCCCCGGTTCGCCGATTTCGCGGTCGTCGACCTGCTGGAACCGCTCCCCCGCGGTGACGAACCGTCCCCGGTTCCGGCTGACGGGCCGGTGGCCGTGTGCCGCGCCGCGGCGCGGTCGGTCCTCGACGGAACCCCCGAGTCCAGCGTCGCCGTCGGGGACACGACCAGCTATCCGCCGCTGTCGCCACCCGTGGCAGCGCTGGTCGAGGGGCACGGCGCCGTGTACGGGGACGCGGACCCGGCCCTCGCCCGGTGGGCGGCCGAGGATCCCGGAGCCGCCTGGATCGGGGAGTACGGGGCCCACTCGGTCATGGTGGTGCCGATGCGGGCCGGCGGGGCCACGCTCGGTGTGGCCGTCTTCAGCCGCCACCGGCGCCGGGAGCCCTTCCAGCCGGAGGACCTCCGGGTGGCCGGAGAGCTCACGGCCCGCGCGGCGGCCGGGATCCGCAACGCGTACCGGTCCGGCCGCGAGCACACGACGACGATGACCCTGCAGCGCAGCCTGCTCCCGCACACGCTGCCCGACCAGGCCGCGCTGGAGATCGCGTCCCGCTACCTGCCCGCGGCCGGTGAGGCCGGTGTGGGCGGCGACTGGTTCGACGTGATCCCGCTGTCGGGCGCCCGGGTGGCGCTGGTCGTGGGGGACGTCGTCGGCCACGGCATCCGGGCCACGGCCACCATGGGGCGGCTGCGCACCGCCGTACGCACCCTGGCCGATGTCGACCTGGGGCCCGACGAGCTGCTCACCCACCTCGACGACCTCGTCATCCACCTGTCGGCCGACGAGGGCGACCAGGAGTCCGGCGGGGAGACGGCCGGCGGCATCGGCACCACCTGCCTCTACGTGGTCTACGACCCGGTCATCCGCCGCTGCACGGTCGCCCGGGCCGGCCACCCGCCGCCCGCCGTGGTCTCCCCCGAGGGCTCCGTGTACCTCCTGGACGTCCCGGCCGGTCCCCCGCTGGGCCTGGGCGGCCTGCCCTTCGAGACGCTCGAGGTCGAACTGCCCGAGGGCAGCATCCTCGCGCTGTACACCGACGGTCTGCTGCAGGCCCGCGACCACGACATCGACGAGGCGCTGGACAGCATGTTCGCGGCCCTGGTCCGGCCCGCGGACACGCTGGACGCGGTGTGCGACCGCGTGCTGACGGCCATGCTGTCGCACCGCCCGGACGACGACGTCGCCCTGCTCGTCGCCCGGACCCGGAGCCTGCACGCCGACCAGGTCGTCGTCTGGGACCTGGATTCCGACCCCTCGGTGGTCGCCACGGCCCGGCGTCAGACCACCGACCAGCTGACGGCCTGGGGGCTGGAGGAGGCCGCCTTCGTCACCGAGCTCCTGGTCAGTGAGCTGGTCACCAACGCGATCAGGTACGGCCAGCCGCCCATCCAGCTGCGGCTGATCCACGAGAAGAACAGCACCCTGATCTGCGAGGTCTCCGACGCGAGCAGTACCGCTCCGCACATGCGGCGGGCCCGGACCTTCGACGAGGGCGGGCGGGGCCTGCTGCTGGTCGCCCAGCTCGCCGAGCGCTGGGGCACCCGGCACGCGGCCATCGGCAAGACCATCTGGGCCGAGCAGTCCCTCACCGAGTACTGAGGACGCGTACGAGGCTGGGCGACATGCACTGAAATGTTCCCTGTGACGCGCCTGTGACAGTCGGCGGACAGCTCCATGAAGTCCCGCCGACAAGCTCTTTATCAGGGACAAACACCGACATTCCGGTATACGTCCCCTGCTTCCGAGGACGTGAGCAGTGATGACCAGGCCGATCCGTCGGAGGAAATCATGAGCCTCACCCTCGTCGCCCCGCAGACCGAGACCACCACCCCCACCCTCGCCCCGCGCGAGCAGGAGGCACTGCGACACATCGCCGCAGGCTGCACCTACCTGCAGACGGCTCGCCAGATGGGCCTCTCCAAGCACACCGTCGACGCGTACCTGCGCCGCATCCGCGCCAAGCTGAACATCAGCACCACGGCCGAGATGACCCGACTGGCCATCTCGATGGGACTGTGACGACCGCGGCGACGAAACGCCCGCCCCGCCCGTAACGGGCGGGGCGGGCGTTTCTCGTCTGAGGACTAAGAACCGCCGGACAGGCCGTAGAAGACCGGCCGGGCCCAGAGCGGGGGCTCCCGCGGGGGCGCGGAGCTCCCCGGGACACCGGGGGGACGGGCATCGCGGCGCGACGGCGGATCGGCGTAACGGCCGGCTCCGCCTCCCGTGGCGTCGCGCAGGGCGGCCACGAATTCGAGGCAGGACCCGTAGCGGTCCTCCGGCACCTTGGACAGGGCCTTGGTCAGTACATCGGCGGCGGCGGGAGCGATTCCCGGGCGCCGTTCCGTCAGTGGGGGCGGGGGGTCGTACTGGTGCGCCCACAGCAGCGCCGCGTCCTCCTCGCGCTGGAAGGGCGGCCCGCCGGCGAGGGTCTCGTAGACCACGCACGCCAGGCTGTAGAGATCGCACCTGCCGTCCACCGGCCTGCCGGAGATCTGTTCCGGCGCCATGTAGTCGAGCGTGCCGACGAACTCTCCGTCCGTGGTGAACCCGGTCAGCGCCAGCGACTTCTTCGTCAGCCCGAAGTCCGTGAGGTAGATGTGCTCGGGATGCTCGCTGTCGGTGCCCGCGGCGACCAGGATGTTGCCGGGCTTGACGTCCCGGTGCACCAGATCGTGGTCATGGGCCGCGTCGAGCGCCGATGCCACCTGGGCGGCGATGCGCAGGGCGGTCGCCACGGGCAGCGGCCCCTCGCGGTCCAGCAGCGCGCGCAGGTCCAGGCCGGAGACGTAGCGCATGGCGATGTAGAGGACGCCGTCGGTCTCGCCGGCTTCGAAGATGGGCACGATGTGCGGGTGGTCGATCGACGCGGCCACCCGCGATTCGTGTGTGAAGCGGCGGCGGAAGGTCTCGTCGCGGGCGCGCTCGGGGGCGATCAGCTTGAGCGCGACCGTACGGTCCAGGCGCAGGTCCTTCGCGCAGTAGACGACGGCCATGCCGCCGCGGCCGATCATGCGCTCCACCCGGTAGCCCGCGATCTGCTTGCCGATGAGGCCCGAGGCACGGCCGGCGTACACGCTGAGGTTGGACGCCTCGCTCATCGGACGCCCCCCTCACCCCGCCGGGTGGCGCCACCGGACGCGGCAGGCCGCTCTTCCATACCTGGAAGTCTATCGAGCGGCCCACCCGCGCGCCGCCCCGTCGGGCGGCGGGGACGGTACCGACACCGACACGGACACGCACGCGCACCGGGACCGGTCCCCGAAGGGAGCCGGTCCCGGTGCGCGCCGCGGTCCATGGCGGTCAGTCGTCGTCGCTGCCGCCGGCGCCGCCGTTGCCGCCGAAGCCGCCGGTGGTCCCGCAGCCGAAGCCGAAGCAGATGCCGCCCTCGCCGCCGGTGCCGCCCTTGCCGCCGTCACCGCCGGGCAGTGCGACCCCGCCGGTACCGCCGGTGCCTCCGTTGGCGCTGCCGTTGCACGTCCCGGCGCAGATACCGCCCTTGCCGCCGGTGCCACCGGTACCGCCCGGCACGCCCGTGACGCCGGTGCCACCGTTGGCGCTCCCGTTGCACAGACCGGCACAGATACCACCCTTGCCGCCCTTGGTGCCGTTCACCGATCCCTCGCAGCTGCCCGCACAGACCCGGTCGCCGACTCGGACACTGCCCTTGTCCACCTTGACTCCGTCGAGCACCGCCCGGCCGTCGAACCGGGCCCCGCCCGGATTCGCGTCGCTGCCGGCGAAGGCGGAGGCGGAGACCGTCCGGACGGACGGTGCGGGGGCCGCCGTGGCGACCGGTGCCATCGCACCCGCGCCGATCAGAGTCGCCGAAATGATGAGACCGAGCCGAAACTTCGTGGATCGCGTGCGCATGAGATTCTCCCTTTGCCTGGAATTCGTTCTGCCGGCGCCCCGGCCCTTTTACGGACCGGGGCACTGAGGACTCAAGAGCGGACGTCGTCCGACATCAGGGCGAACCAGTCGCCGTCGACGTAGTACTTCTTCCAGGTGTCGATCTGCTCGTCCGTGATCTTGTACTTCTCGGAGATCTTCTTCGTGGTCTCCTCCGGGTCGTCGGCCGCCAGCACGATGAGCACGATGCGCACCTTGTCGACCACCGTCAGATCCGCCTTCGGCTTGTCGGGCAGGTCCTCGAACTTGAAGCAGCCGACCCCGCCGGGCTGGCCGGGCTCACCCGGCTGACCGGGCTCGCCGCCCCGGCCGCCCTTGCCGCCCTCTCCGCCCTTGCCGCCTGCGCCGAATCCGATGCAGTGTTCGGGCGTGTCGGCCGGGGCCGAGGCGCTGATGTTCGTGGGGGTGTGGGACTGCGACGCCTGCGCGGCGCACGCCGTACCGGTGACGAGGGCCAGAGAGGCCGTGACCAGGATGATCGGACGCTGCCAGGACTTCGTGAACATGAGGGGTTTCTCCGTTTCGGCACATACCGACGAGGGGGTGTGGGGGTGGAACTGGGGGGGGTGGGGGTGGAGGCCCGAAGGCCTCCACCCGTTGAGCGGGTACTGCGGTGAGGGTCAGAAGAGGCTGCCGCCACCGGCGCCGCCGTCGCCGCCCTCGCCGCCGATCAGGCCACCGAAACCGCCGTCTCCGGCCTTGCCGCCGGCGCCTCCGTTGAAGAAGCTGAAGCCGCCGTTGCCGCCGTTGCCGCCCTTGCCGCCCTTGATGAAGCCGTCGCCGCCCCCGCCGCCGCCACCGGCGTTGCCGCCCTGGAGGACGCCGAAGCCGCCGTCGCCACCGTTACCACCGGCGCCACCGATGCGGCCTTCGCCGCCACCGCCGCCACCGCCACCGGCGCCACCGAGCAGGAAGCCGTCTCCACCGGCACCGCCGTTGCCGCCCTTGCCGCCGGTCCCCTTGACGCTGCCGCCACCGGAGCCACCGGCACCACCGGCGCCACCGACGAGACCGCCGGTACCGCCCTTGCCACCGTCACCTCCGGCGCCCCCGGCGTTCGGGAGAGCGGTAGCGACGTGGGTGGCCACCGGAGCGGCCGAGGCCATGGACGCCGGAAGCACAACTCCTCCTGTGACCACAGCGGCCGCGGCGACCAGAGTGGCTACGCGGAAACCGCGGCGGGTGGGACGGACAACGTTGTTGGTGTGCATCTTGCGGTTCATGACTTTCTCCTACGAATTCAAGAGGGGTGTATGACGCCCCGGATTTCCGAGACGCTGCGGTGATGTCGACGAAGGAAGAGGTATTCCTTTTCTTCTTCCGCCTGCCTCGTTCTGTTTCCGTTTCCGGTGAGGCCCGCACCACAAGTAAGCCCCGGGGGCCATATCCGGGTCATGTTCCGGAATCTCGGGACTTGACACCCTCGTGAACGTCGGCTAAAAGCCCCGCTCGGCCGGGCGGCGGCTCCGGTCTCAGGCGCCGGGCGGCGGGGTCAGCGCCCGCAGCCGGTCCTCCAGGGCACGGACCTCCGCGAGGGAGGAGGCGTACATCTGCGGCACCTCGGCCGCCAGCTCGCGCATGAGGCCGACCGCCTCCGTGGCGGCCGCCAGGCCCTCGGCGAGGTCGGTACCCGCCTCGGCCCGCACCCGGGCGTGGAACGCCAGTGCCAGGGCGAGGTCGCCCCGCCGGGCCACGGGATTGATCGCGGCCTGCTCCCGCATCATCGCCAGGGCCCGGGTGGTGACCTCGGCCGCCTCCCGGAGCCGTCCCAGGTCGGCCAGTGCCGCCGCGAGCAGGGAGAGCGCGTCGGCGAGGAGCGCGCCGTGGACACGGGGATCGCCCTGGTCCAGATCCCGCAGGATGGCCACCGACTCCTGCGCGGCGGCCAGCGACGCCTCGCGGCTGAAGTGCGTCCGCGCGAGGTTGCCGAGCGCCATCGCGACGTCCCGCCGGTGGACCGCCGGGTTGACCCGCGCCAGCCACCGGTAGAGCGCCACCGCCTCCTGGGCGCTGCGCAGTGCCCGGCGCCCGTGGTTGCGCACGGCCCTGCGACGGGAGAGGTTGTTCACCGCCTGCGCGAGTCCGAGGGTGTGGGCGGCCGGGTCCGCCCGGGTCAGCCGCCGGTACAGCGCGACGGACTCCTTGGTGACCTTCAGTGCCTCGGCGTGCAGCCCGAGGCGCGACAGCACCACGCCGAGCAGGTTGAGCGCGTTGGCGAGCTGCGGGCGGTGCGCGGCGTCCGCACGGGTGAGCCTGCGGTACAGGCCGACGGACTCCCTGGACATCGCGAGGGCCTCCTGCGGGCGGCCCAGTCCCCACAGGGCGGTGGCGAGGCCCATCAGGGTGGCGCCCAGCGGTGCGGCGAAGGGCGCGTCGGCCTGCTGCGAGCGGCTCAGGGCCACGGCCTCGGAGGCGGTGCGCAGGCACTCCTCCCACCGCCCCAGCTTCGACAGCGCCTCGCAGCGGAACACCAGGACGTAGGCGAGCGAGGCGGCCGCGGTCAGGGCCTCGAGCCGGCCGGTCCGGACGTCGGCGATCCGCTCCCGGTAGAGCCGCGCCGCCTCGTCGGTGGCCGCCAGGGCCTCCTCGTACCGGCCGGCGAGCACCAGCCGGCCGCTCAGCTCGAAAGCTTCCGGGGCCGGATCGGGCACCTCGTCGGCATTCGTCTTCCCGTCGGGCATGGGGCCCCTCGCTCCCGCGGACGGACGGGGGCTGCCCGGCCCGCCGGTCGACGACGGAAGCTGTGGTGCCGCCGGACCCGCCCCCCGCGCCGGACGACCCCGTCAGCATGCCCGTGGGGGCCGCTGCCGAACCGGATGCGGCCGTCGCCGTCCGGCCCCGCCCCGGGAAGCGGGGCGGGGCCGGACGGGGTTCAGCGGGACGCTACGAACGCACGGCCGCCCTCTGCCGTGCAGGAACGCTTCTCCGCGGCCGTCATCTTGCGGCTCTTGACCACCACCGCGTTGCTCTTGCCGTCCGTGCCGTTCCTGGCCGGGCCGGTGATCGTGTCCTGGAAGAACCAGTAGTAGTGGCCCCACTTGGGGCTGTCGTAGTGGGTCTGCCAGGTACCGGAGACCTTCTGCATCACCTGGGCGCGCGAGATCCATCCGACCTCGCCGGGCTTCACCGTCATGTTGAGCGAGCTGCTCTCCGAGTGACTCGTCGACCAACTATGGCTGTAACTCGCGGTTACGCTCAGGTCAACGATGCCCGCTATCTTGCCTCCCGCCGTGACGGAGACGCCCAGCGAGTCGGTGGAACCCACCGTGTCGTCCCAGGTCATCGACTGGGTGGCGTCGGACGTGCTGCAGTTGAACAGCGAGTTCGACACCTGGCGGAACGCACCCAGGTACGCCTCCCCGAGCTGGGGCGAGTTGAAGGTGCACTTGCCTTCGCCCGAGGCGCAGTCCGCCGTGAGCTGCTGCCGGGTGGGCTGGTCGGCGGCGGATGCCGGAAGGGTGGTCGCCGCAGCGACGGCGCAGGCCGCGACCGCCATGGTCAACGTGCGTGCCGCGTAACGCCTGACGCGGTGTGTGGTCATCGTGGTGCCTTTCACGGTGCTGGGGGGATCGGTGAACGGCCTTACGGAAGCGGCTCGTTCACTCGCCCCCACCCGTGCGGTCGATCACCGCCTCTTGCTCCTGGGATTCTCCCGACCCACCGGAGGGGTACGGTCCATTTGAGTCAACCCGCCGCCGGGCACAGCACCGTGGCCTCCGGGCCGAAGGCGACCACGAGCCGCCCGCCCGGCGCGGCCCCGAGCGCGGCCGCCGGGAGCGGCAGCACGTACTCGCCGCCCGCCTCCCGCCCGGTGGCGAGGTCCCGGAACCGCACGGCCCGGCCCTGGCCGATGGCCAGCACCGGCCGGGCGCCGCCGGTGACGACCATGGGCCCGTTCGGATCCGTGTGGCCTGTCAGCGGTTCGCCGGCCTCCCGCATCGTGGCCAGGTCCCACAGGCGCACCGACCCGTCCCGGCTCCTGCTGACCGCGACGGTCCTGCCGTCGGCCACCGCGGTGGCCACCGACGTCACCCAGTCGGTGTGGCCGGTCAGGGGTTCGCCGATCTGCCGGCCGGTGCCGAGGTCCCAGAGCCGTACGGTCCTGTCCCAGCTGCCGGTGACCGCGACGGGCCGCCCCGCCAGGTCCGCCGTCGCGACGGCGGTCACCCTGCTGGTGTGGCCGGTGAGCGGTTCGCCGACCGGGCGGCGGGTGGCGAGGTCCCAGATCGCCGCGGTCCGGTCGGCGCCGGCCGTGACGACGACCGGACGGCCGGCCAGGGTCGCGCCGGCCAGGTCCAGTACCCGGCCGTGGTGGCTGGTGACGGGCTCGCCGAGGCGCTCCCCGACCGCCGGATCCAGCAGGTGCAGGGTGTCACCGGAGCCCGCGGTCACGATGACCGGCCGCCCGTCCACCACCGATGCGACCATGGCGGTCACCTCGCCCTCCAGGCCGGTCACAGGGGCCGCGACCGGCTGACCGGTGGTCAGGTCCCTGATGTGCAGGGTGCGGTCGGCGCCCGCCGTGACGACCACCGGGCTCCCGTCGAGAACGGCCGTGGTGATCGCCGACACCGTTGCGGTGTGGCCGGTGCGGGCCGGACCGCCCCCGTGCGTGCGGGTGAGGTCCCAGGTCCGCAGCGTGTGGTCGGCGCCCGCCGTGACGGCCACGGGCCGTCCGTCCACGACGGTGGTGGCCACGTCCCATACCTTGCCGGTGTGGCCGGTGAGCGGCGGGCCCAGGGGCCTTCCGGTGGCGCGGTCCCGGACCACCGGCGTGTCGTCCTGCTCCACGGTGACCAGGACCGGATCGTCGCTGTCCGAAGGGCCACTCCCTCGGCCGGAGATCCGGTGCCAGAGCTGCGCGTCCGGCTCCCGGGCGGGCGGGAGGGCCGGCGCCGTGCCGCCCGCCCCGACCGCGCGGATCACCCGCATGCCGTTCGCGCGCTGCCCGTCGTCCGTCAGGTCCCAGATGCGCAGGGTCCCGTCGGCCTCGGCGGTGAGGGCGACGGTACGCCCGTCCAGCACCGCGGTATCCCGCGCCCGGGTCCGTACCGGGGCACCGTTGCGGCGGGCCTGGGCCAGGGGGCCGACGAAGCGGGGCTCCTCGCCGTCGAGGCCGACGGCGACGGCGCGTCCGCGCGCCACCGTCACGGTCGTCACGCCCGGCCGGTCCGTTCCACCGGACAGGACCGCGGCGGCCGAGGGGGCGTCCACCGGCTCGCCGGTGGCCAGGTCCCACACCTCCTGGTCCGGCTCGCCGGCGGTGACGGCGAGCACACGTCCGTCGAGCTCCACGGTCCGCACCGCCTCCGCCGACCGGGCCAGTTGCTCGCCGGTGCCCAGGTCCCACACGCGCACCGTCCGCTCCACGTCGATGTCGTCGACGGTGAGGACGACCCGGCGGCCGTCCAGCATCGCGAGGCCGGCCGCCGACGGGAAGGCGGCGGTCCGGCGGCCGGTGAGCAGGTCCGCCACGTGCAGGGTCCCGTCGGCCCCGAGGGCGAGCAGGGCCCGTCGCCCGTCCAGGACGGCGCTGTCCACCAGCCCGACGAACTCCCCGGCCGCGCGGCCGGTGGCCAGGTCCCACACCAGGACCGCGTCGTCGCCGTGCAGGCTGAAGGCCACGGGCCTGCCGTCGGCGACCGCAGTCGCCACGGACAGCACCTCGGCCGTCAGCGAGGACACCGGGTCGGTGCGTCCGGTGACCGGATCGTGGAGCTGCTCGCCGCTCGCGAGGTCCCAGAAGCGCACGGTGTCGTCCCGGCTGCCCGAGACCGCGACCGGTCTGCCGTCGACGATCGCCGTGGCCACCGCCCGCACCGGGCCGTCGTGGCCGATGAGGGGGCGCAGCCGCCGCCGGTCCGGTACGGGGCCGTCGGCCCACTGCACGGTCCACCGCGGTTCGTCGAGCGGGACGTTCACGTCGTCGGGCGCACCCGTGGAGGTCTCAGACATGGCTCCGAGGCTAGACACCGCCTCTGACATCGCCCTTCCCTACCACACCGGGTGCCGCCGGCCGGAGCGTGCGGACCACCACCATTCCGCTCGGTTCGGGGCGGCACTCCGGTGGGGGGCGCGGGCGGAGATTATGCGGGGTCACCGCCCATGTGCGGGTGCGGCGGATGGCGTTGAGTCGGACCTGCCGATCGGCCGGCCAGGAACCCACATCGGCGCGCGACCCGCGCACCCGACCTTCGAGGAGGTGATCCGGATGAGCGTCCTCAAGCTTCAGAACATGGAGGCCCGCGTCACGCCCAGTGCTGCCGCCACCGTCAGCCTGACGAGCAGCAGCAGCGACTGCTGCAAGTCCCCGCACCAGCCGCACGACCCGAACTGACCCGTCGGGTCCGTGCGGGGACTCGGCGCGCCCCCGCGCGGACCCGTCGTTCCCGACGGCCGCCCGCCGCTGCCGCCGGCGGCCCCCCAGGACGATCACAGAGGCTGACATGCGCAACGAACGCTGGGTCTACCGCTTCCTCTTCGCGTGGAACGACACACTGTTCTTTGACCCGCTCGACGTCTTCTACGAGCCGGGCGCGGACCACTTCCTCGCCGCGTTCGACGAGCGGGTGCGGGACCGGTTCGTCCGCAGCGGCATCTGGTGGAGCTTCCGGCACAACCAGAACCTGCCGGCGCAGGGCTGGAAGATCCACGTCTCGTCGAGCCACCGCCACGTGCGCGAGGTCGCCGCTTCCGTGATCGGCCACCTGACGGAACGCGAGATCGATTTCAAGATCGCTCTCGATCCCAACATCTTCGAGATGCTCAACTCCAAGGCCATGTCCCGGGGCAGCGGCGGCAAACTCGTCACCGTCTACCCGCGCGACGACGACGAGTTCCGCACGTGCCTGGCGGACCTCGCCCGCCTCCTGAAGGGCGTCGAAGGCGCCTACGTCCTGTCGGACCTGCGGTACCGGGACAGCAAGGCCCTCTACTTCCGCTACGGCCAGTTCCTCGACACCCGCACCGTCGACGTCCTCGGCCGCGGCCGGCCGCAGATCCTCGGACCGGACGGACCTGTCCCCGACGACCGGCGCCCGGGCCATGCGCAGCCCTCGTGGGTGCCCTGGCCGTTCGACGACTGGCGGCCCGACGACGAGGACGAGGGGGACGGCCTGCTCGGGGGCCGCTTCCGGGTGACCGGCGCGATCCAGTTCTCCAACAGCGGCGGCGTGTACACGGCCGAGGACACCGCGGACGACGACCGCCCGGTGCTGCTCAAGGAGGCCCGGCCGCACACCAACATCAACCCGCGCCAGGACCACGACGCCGTGGACATCCTCGGCCGCGAGTGGATGTTCCTGAACCGGCTGGCCGACGCGGGCTCGTACCCGGCGCCGATCGCCAGGTTCCAGCACTGGGAACACCACTACATCGCCGAGGAGTTCGTCGACCGCTCCGACCTCCGCTCGGTGCTCCTGGAGCGCAACCCGCTGGCGCGGCCGGGGTTCGACATCGAGCGGTCGCGGGACTACCTGCGGATCTTCCTCGCCGTCTTCCGCGGGCTGGCACGCGCGATCCAGGCCGCCCACGACCGGGGTGTGATCCTCGCCGACTTCACCGCCGCCAACCTGCTCATCGACCCGGACACCTACGAGGTGACCATCGTCGACCTCGAGGCCTGCCGGCTCGCCGAGAGCGGTGACGCCGCCCTGACGAAACCGGTCGAGCTGTACACCCCGGGGTTCAGCCTCTCCCGCAACCGCTTCAAGGCGTACGGGCCGGAGGGCGACCGGTACGCCCTCGCGTCCACCATGGCGTACTTCGTCTTCCCGATCGCCGCCATGTCGTACCTGCGCGAGGACGTGCTCGACCTGTACCGGATCTTCATCACCGAGGGCCTGGGCTGGCCGGAGCGCGTGCACCGGCTGATCACCGACCTGGCCGGGGACCGGATCGACCTCACCGGCCTGCTGACGGCCCTGGACGACGAGGAGGCCGGCCTGCTCGACGCGGTCGAGTCCATGCCGCCGCACCCGGTCGTCGAGGAGCGGCTCGCCCTGGCGGAGGCGGAGGCCGGGGTGGCCGCCTTCGTCGAGGCCACCGCCGACACCGGCCGCAACACGCTCTTCCCCGTGGACCCGTTCGCACACGTCACCAACCCGCTGAGCCTGGGCTTCGGCGCGAGCGGCGTCCTGTGGGCGCTGCACGCCAGCGGCGTCCCGATCCGACCGGAGTGGCACGCCTGGCTGAGCCGCGAACTGGCGGACATCGACCCGGCCCGCTACCCGGACGGCCTCATGAACGGCCTGTCCGGCATCGCCTGGGCGGCCGACTCCCTCGGGCTCGGCACACCGGCCAGGGAGCTGCTGACCCTGGCCAACGATCGGGCGGTGGAGAAGGGCGACCACACCTTCTACTACGGCCTCTCCGGGATCGGCATGACGAACCTGCGCTTCTTCCTGCGCGGCCACGACCCCCGCGACCTCGCCGCGGCGCGGGAGTGCGCGCAGGCACTGTGCGAGACGGCGCGGCGCGACGGCGGGCGGGCCCACTGGCTGAACGAGTTCTCCGCGAAGGAGCCGCTGACCGGCCTGGGATTCGGGCAGGCCGGTGTCGCGATGTTCCTGCTGCGCATGCACCAGATCACGGGAGAGGCGCGCTACCTGCGGCTCGGACGGGAGGCACTCGCCTGGGAGATGGACCGCGCCAAGCCCATCGACGACGAGGGCGGTCCGGTCATGTTCGAGCACGAGGGGACGATGGAGCCGTACGTCGAGGTCGGTTCCGCGGGCGTGCTGAAGGTGCTGCTGCGCTACGGGGACACGGACGCGGCCAGGACCGTCCTGCGCGGACTGGACGTCAGGTACTCGGTGATGCCGGGCTACGCCTTCGGCATGGCCGGGGTCGCCGACGCGCTGCTCGACGCGGCCGAGTTCACCGGCGACCGGTCCTGCCGCGACACGGCGCTGCGCCAGCTCGACTTCGTCCGGAGGGTCTTCCTCTTCGAGCCCGCGGAGCGCTTCGGGCTGCCCCGCACCGAAGGCCGGCCGCCCCTGCTGGGACTGCCCGGTGACGGGCTGCTGCGCTGCTCCACCGACTATCTGACCGGCTCGGCGGGCGTGCTGCGGGTGCTCCACCGGGTGAACCGGGGAGGCCCGGCCGACTTCCTGCTGGACGAGGTCGGACGGTGAAGCAGCTGTGGCGCACGCTGCGCGGGCACCGGGCCCCCTTCGTGGTGATCCTCGTCGCCGATGTCACCACGAGCGGGCTGGAGGCGCTGCTGCACCCGCTGCTGCTGAAAGCCCTGTTCGACGAAGCGATCCTGACCGCCGACCTGCACCGCTTCCTGGTCCTCGGCCTCGCCTACCTCGTGCTCGGGCTGACCCTCAACCTCACCGGGTACTGGATCGCCTGCCGGCGCAAGCGGTTCGAGAACGCGTTCACACTGGTGCTGGAGACGGAGCTGCTGGGCCGCGCCCTCGGCCTGGACGGCCGGAAGGTGTCGCGGGCCGGCAACGCCTCGTACGTCAGCCGCATCCACAACGACGTGTCCCAGGGGGTGCTGCCCGCCATCGACGTGTCCCTGCGCATCGCGCGCCAGGCGGTCGCCTCGGCCGTCTTCCTGGGGGTGCTGCTGTACCTGTCCTGGCAGGCCAGCCTCGTCCTGCTGGTGATCGTGCCGCCGCTGGTGTTCGTGAGCAACCGGCTGGGCCGGCGGATCGAGGAGAACACCGGTCCCGAACGCGAGGCGGAGGCCCGGTACATCAACACGCTGACCCGGACCCTGGAAGCCTTCCCCGCGCTGCGCGGTCTGCCGTCGCTGCTGCCGGGGACGCGCCGCGCGAACCAGGACGCGCTGCGCGGCTTCCTCGGCATCACCTTCGTCAACTTCCGGCTGGCGCAGCGCCAGCGGACCCTCAGCGATCTGGTGATGAACCTGTCGGACACCGCGTCGATGGTCGTCGGAGCCTTCTTCGTCTTCTCCGGCCGGATGTCCTTCGGCAGCTTCCTCGCCTTCGTCAACTCGCTGTGGCGGGCGGTGACCGGCGTGTTCGACCTCATCAACATGATTCCGCAGGCCCGCCGGAGCACCGCCGTCCTCGAACGGATCGAGTCCCTGCGGGAGGCCCGGGAGACGCCGTACCACGACGAGGGGGCGCTGGTCCGGGTCCGCGGGGCCCGTGTCGTGTACGGCGGTGGGGGTGCGGACGGGGACGGGACCGGGCCCGGGGAGGGCGAGGTGGCCGGGGTCTCGTTCGACACCTTCGAGCTGCGTCCCGGCGAGCACGTGCTGCTGCGCGGCCCCAACGGCTGCGGGAAGACCACGCTGCTGCACATCATCGCCGGGACGCTCGCCCCCGACGCCGGGTCGGTGACCCTGCCGCCCCGGGTGGCGAGTCTGACCGCGCCGGTGAACCTGCCCCCGCTGCCGGTGCGCGACCTCGTCCCCGACGAGGCGCTGCGCGCCGCGCTGGACCTGGACGCGCCGGCCGACCAGCTGCCCTCGCAGCTGTCCTCGGGCCAGCGCCAGCGCGTCGGGGTCGGCGCGCTCCTGTGCGAGGACGCGGACGCCTACCTCGCGGACGAGCCGTTCGCGAACCTCGACGACCGGGGCAGGGAGCTGGTGTTCCGGCTGCTGCGCGAGCGGACCGCCGGGCGCGCGCTGCTGGTCGTGCACCACGGGGACGAGGACCTCGACGGCGGCTTCGACCGCGTGGTGACCCTGAGCGCCGCACACCCGCTGGCCCGCCTCTCCTGACCCCCTGGAGGACCACGGCCTAAGCCACCAGGTCCTGGGCGGCGGTGGCGAAGGCCGTCCGGTTCGGGTGCCCGGTCTTCTGCAGGAGGCTCGCCACGTGCTTCTCGACGGTGCGCAGCGAGATGTGCAGCCGGCCCGCGATGTCCTTGTTGCTGATGCGTTCGGCGACCAGCCTGGCCACCTCGTACTCGCGGACGGTGATCCCGCAGCGGCGCAGGTCCGCCGGCACCCGCTCGGTGCCCGTGCGCCGTTGCCGGACCGGCGCGCCCATCCCGCGCAGCAGCGCCCGGCTGGCTCCGGCGACCGCCTGGAGGCCCGCCTCGTGGAAGTACTCCTCCGCCTCGCGCAGCCACTCGACCGGCGTGCCCCAGCCGTCGTCGTACGCCGACTGCGCGACGAGGCGCAGGCACAGCCTGTGCGCCACGGGGAAGGGTTCGGCCGCCTCCAGTGCCTTGACCGCGGCGGCCGTCGCCTCTTCGGGGCGGCCCTCGCGGCCGAGCAGCACGGCGTGCGCGAAGCCGGTGAACTGGTGGTTCCAGCGGGTGGTGCCGGCGCTGGCCAGCGTGACCTCGGTGTGGTGGCGCCGGCCCATGCGGCCGTCCAGTACGCCGAGCAGCAGGATGATGCCGTGCTTGCCGAACCCGCCCATCGCGGGGTTCTCCGCGTCGTAGGCGAGAGCCTGCGCGAACTCCTGCCCGGCGGCTTCGTGCCGCTCCTCCAGCAGCGAGCAGAACGCCCGCGCCAGCCCGTACGACATCGCTCGTACGCCGGGCGCCGCGTCCAGCAGCGGGGCCAGCCGCTCCAGCGCTCCGCGCATCTCGGCGCGGCGTCCCTGGTGGGCGTACCGTACGGCCTCGGCGAGGCGGAGCATCGCCAGGGGGCGGCCCAGTCCGAGGCGTGAGGCATCGGCGGCGGCCTCGCGGATCCGGTCCCGGGCCTCGTCGAACCGGCCGTGCTGGATCCGGTCCAGCGCGAGGACGAAGCCGGTTTCGTGGGCCAGGGGCAGCAGCCCCATGTCCAGGGCCTCCCGCCGGGTCTGTTCGATCCGGGTGGTCCGGCCGTCGTGGCTCGCGGCGACGACGGCCAGGTGCACGTCGGCCGCCATGCGCGGGACCGGGAGCCGGCGGGCGAGGGCGATGGCGCGCGCCCGCCGGAAGTGGGCGGCGGCCGTCGGCTCGTCCTGTTCCCGGGCCAGCTGCCCGAGCAGCAGCAGGGCCCTGCAGGCCACCTCGGGCAGGTCGACGCGCTGGGCGGCCTCCAGGGCCCGGTGGGCGTACCGGGTGGCGGTGCGCAGCCGGTCGGGGGCGAGCCGGCTCAGTTCCACGTGCACGGCACTGAGGTCCACGAGGGCCGCGTACTCGTCGGCCGGGTGGCTGCCGAGCAGAGCGCGGGCGATGTCGAGGTGCCACAGGGCTTCCGCGGGTCGGCCCGTCAGGGTGGCGATCTCGCTCAGCCGGGCGTGCAGTCCGGCGCGCCGCTGGGCGGGTATGCCGTGCTCGCCGCCGTCGCCGCCGAGGGTGTCCAGGACGGTGGCGGGCGCGGGCAGTCGGTCGAACCGCGCCGAGCGGGCGACGGCGTCGAGCAGCCGCTCCAGCACCGTGGCGTGCAGTTCGGGCGCGGTATCGGGTTCGACGAGCCGGTGGGCCCGGGTGAGCAGCTCCACCGCCCGGTCCACCGCGCCCTCGCCCGTGGCCCGCCCGGCCGCCTCGGCGTACAGGCGGATGGCCTCGGGCGTGTCGCCGGCGTGCTCGTGCAGCTGGGCGGCGTGCTCGCACCACGTTCCCGGCAGCCCGGGGTGGAGGTCGGCGAGGGCGCGCGCGGCCCGCCGTACGTACCTGGTGCGCTCCCCCGGGCCGAGGTCGTCCAGCAGGGCCTCGGCCGCCAGCGGGTAGCGGAAGGCGTACCACTGGGTGCCCGGGCCGTCCGGCGTGATCAGGTACGAGGCGACCGCGGCCCGCAGGACCGCGGACAGTTCGGCGTGGTCGCGGCCGATGGCCCGCTCCAGTACGGGCAGTGCGAAGCGCCGGCCGAACAGGGCGGCCATGCCGAGGAGTTCCGCGCCGAGCGGGCCGAGCCGCCCGGCCTGACGCCGGACGCTGTCCGCGACGGTGGCCGGGACGGGCGGCGTCCGCGGGTCGGAAGGGGCGGGGTGGGCGGGGTGGGCGGCGCGGCCGGTGAGGTCGTGGACGAGCTCCTTGACGACGAAGGGGATTCCGGCGCTGCTGTCGACCGCGCGGTGGACGAGGTCGGGGCAGACCTCGGCCGGGGGGACGCGCAGCTCGGCTGCGATGAGCAGGTGGACGTCGGGGTGGCTGAGCGGGGCGAGGTCGAGCACGGAGGCGGCCCCGCGCTGGCGGGCCCGCGTGGCGAGTTCGGCCGCCGCGCGGGGTGCGCATCCGGTGACGAGGAGGAGTACGGCCGGCTGGTGCCCGATGTTGTCGAGGAGGTACTCGACGACCGCCAGTGTTCCGGCGTCGGCGTCGTGCAGGTCGTCGAGGACGAGCAGGCAGCCCTTCCGCTCCCCCACGACGGTGAGCAGGCGCAGCATCGTCTCGGCCACCACGAGGTGCGAGGCGGCGTCGGCGTCCGTGTACCGGGCGCCGGTCAGCAGCCGGGCCATGACCGGCCCGTAGCGGCCGAGTTCCTCCGGGTCGGGCAGCAGGCCGGCCCGGGAGAGCAGGAGCAGTGCCTCGACCAGCGGCCGGTAGGGGACGGGTGAGCCGACCGCGCTGGCCCGCCCCCGTACGGTGACCATGTTGGTCTCGGCGGCCATGGCGAGGGCCTCGGTGGCGAGCCGGGTCTTGCCGACACCGGGCTCGCCGGTGACGAAGAGCGCCGCACCGCGCCCGGACCTGGCGGCCGCCAGCGCGAGCATGAGCTGCCCCATCTCGTTGCCGCGGCCGACGAGTTCCCCTCGTCTCGGGTGCGGGGCGCCGCCCGGGCCCGCGACGGTACAGTCCTCCGGCAGCGCCGGCCAGAAGATGGACACCGGCTCGTCCCCTTTCCGGCGGGCCGTCCGAGGCGCCGCCGGACAAGACGCTATGGACGGTGCGCGTGCCCCCTGTAGCCGTCCGTTTAGGGGGCTTGTGCGGGTGGTCAGCCCGCGTCGAGACTGTCCTCCCGTACCCGCTGGGCCAGGTCGAGCTTGGTGTAGGTGGGGCGGCCCGCCTGCTGGTACTTGGCCTTGACCCGGTCCAGGTAGTCCTTGGCGGTGTGGACGGTGATGCCGGCGCGCCGGGCGGCGGATTTCAGCGTCAGTCCGGAGGCGTAGTCGAGGAGGATCTGTCGTTCCCGGGGCGAGAGGCGGGGGCGGGCGGGGCTGTCGTCGTAGGCGCAGGCGAAGGCGAGTTCCGCGGAGAGGGCGCCCTGGCCCGAGGCCAGGTCCTTGATGGCGGCGACCAGGGTGGGCAGGTCGTGGTCCTTGGTCAGGTAGCCGTCGGCGCCGGCCCGGATGGCTTCGATGATCCGGGAGCGGTCGGGCACGGTGCTGATCATCAGGACGCGGCTGCCGGTCCGCAGCAGGCGCCGGATGTTGTCGGCGGGGGCGGAGCCGTCGCGCAGGAGGAGATCGAGGAGGACGATGTCGGGCGGGGAGTAGCCCGTCGCCCCGAAGCCGTACGGAAGCTGCGCGTCCGGTGTGCCGAGGAGCTCTCCGACGGTGGCGGCGGTCGCCACGAGCCGCAGTTCCGGCACGCCGCCGAGCCAGGCCCGCAGGCCGTCGAGGAGCATCCGGTCGTCGTCGACCACCGAAACGGTGATCACCCGGGCCATCTCAGCTCCACCCGTACGCCCTCGCCGGGGGCGGTGTCCACGGTCGCCCGGCCCCCCACCTCCTTCATCCGGTCGTGGACCGAGCCGCGCAGGCCGAAGCCGGGCTCGCAGCGCTCGGGGTCGAACCCGGGCCCCCGGTCGACGACGGTGACGACGGCTCCCCCGCGTCCGTCCGGGTCCCTGGTGGCGGTGAGGTAGGCGTGTCCGGTGCCGGCGTGGCGCCGTACGTTGTTCAGGGCCTCGCGGACGGCGTCCCCCAGCGCGGCGGCGACCGCGGGGGGCACCTGCGGCAGGTCGTGGTACTGGGCGGTGACCCGAAGCTGGAGGCTCTCGACGGATCCGACGGCCTCTTCCAGGGCTGTGCCGATCTCCCGGTGGTGGATCTCCTCGGCGGTCTGCTGGATCAGCCGGCGCAGGTACGCGGCCTCGCGCGCGCAGCGCTCGCGCACCTCGGGGGCGTTGGCGTCGACCGAGCCGGAGGCGAGGGTGGTCAGGGTCGCGAGGACGGTGTCGTGCAGCGCCCGGTGGTGTTCCAGCCGCTCGGCGTAGCGCGCCTTGTGGGCCTCGGCGGTCACCGCGCGGGCGTTGGCCTCGTCGAGGAGGCGGCCCTGGCGGAGCAGGTACCACCGGAAGAGCCAGGTCATCACGGCCGAGGACACCAGCGAGTTGGTGTGGCCGAGAATCACGGCGGGGCTCGCGCCCACCGCGTGGTAGCCGATGAAGTGGGTGCCGATCAGGAGGCCGATCGCGATGAGGGCGTGCAGCCGGCGCAGGGAGATGGCGACGACGGCGCTCGCCGAGCCGCCGAGCAGCATGGCCCAGGCGATCGCGGGCGGTTCGCGCAGGCCGCCCCAGGCCCACAGGACCAGGGGCAGTGCGCAGCCGGTGATCAGGGCGTCCGCCCAGATGTGCCGCCGGTCGAACCAGCCGCGCCGCAGTGCGGCGCCGTAGGTCAGCACGCTCAGCCCCAGGGCGGCGGCGAATCCCGCGTACTGCAGCGGGAGTTCCGACGTGCGCTGGGCGACGGCGAGGGCGCCCACGGTCAGATGGCTCGCCCGGTACAGCAGGGTGGCCACGATCAGGAAGGACTGGGCGCGCTGCAGACCCGATGCCACCCCGCTCGTCCCCCGCAGTGTCCGTATGCGCCGTACCGGTAAGGACAGCACCTCCAAGACCACACCCTCCCGTACCGATTTGCCGGTGACATCTGCCATTTTGCCCCAGCAGGTGCACGCCAAATAGGCGCGTACCGGCCTGCTCACGGGCTTGGCCGAGGTGTCACCACAGGTCGGCCGGAAAGCTGTTCCCGACGCCGGTCCGGCAGGCGTGCGGCGCCTGTCCGGCCACTACGACGACGTGATGCCGCCACCGCGCCGGGTGTCGCGGGCACCCCGGTGGCGCGATCGGTCGCGTCGGTGCCAGGCCGGGGGCCGGTGGCGCCACCACGGAAGACGCCATCGGCTGGAGTGGCCTGTACAAGAAGTGCTGGGCGATGTCGCTCATGGCAGTCGGCATTCGGCTCTGGGGGCGCGTCCCGCCTCCGACGAGGAGGCGGTGGAGGCGGCCCGAGCGGTACTCGCACGAGTGCCGCGACTCGTCCCTGTCTACGCGCACCGCTTCCTACCAGCAGGTCGCGACACCCCGGGACATCCGGTCCTGTCGTTGTGGGGTACCGACATCATCTGCTACGGCCACGATCTGGCGGACTACAACGACCACGCGTTCGGCGAGGTCGACGAGGACGCGCCCTGGGCTCCGCGGGCATCCGTGCCGTTTGGAAGGACTTCCTCGGCTGAGATCGCCCCCTGCTGGCGCCGGGCGCGTTCAGCATGCCGATGGCACGCAGCCTGTTGTCCCCTTCGAGGGCCAGATTCAGGCCCGTCTTCAGGAATTCGTCGATCTGCTGGTCCGAGCCGGTCAGGGCGCGTTCGGCGGTGTCCTTGGCGGAGTCCCCGCCCCCCTGCCGCAGCGCGACCACCCGGCGCGCCGGTTCTTCGGCGTGGTGGGGCCTGCCGGATCGGCCACGGCGATCGAGGGTGCCCGCAGTCCCGCGCCCACCTCGGCGACCAACGCCCCCCACACTGCCGCTCGTACGGCTTCCCGGCGGAGCCGGGACTGCGGGTCGCGCCCGTCTGCTCTGGTCATGACCTGTTGTTCCCCCAACAGTTGGTCGTGCGCGTATCCACCGCGAAGAGGCGGGACCGCACGCTGCTGTGGGGTGCCCTGCAGCATGCTCGCATGATCGAGCTGGATTCCCAGTGGTAAGAATCCAGCCACCGGGACAACGTTTCTGAACGTCCGTCAGGGGCGTGTCGGGCATACGCGACACGGGAAACGATCACCCGACACAGAGTCGGCCACGCGCCCGGAATCGGACATTCCACGTGCATGTGATTTGACCCACTTAACCGCTCATTACTTGCCTGAGCGGGCAAGTGATATGAATTACTGCGCCGTTCCGGGCTGTCGGCAGTTGCGATGCCCTCCATCAGGGCCGCGGCCGGGGAAAGCGACACCTGGCACGCACTGGACGGCCCTGCGCGAAGCGGATCGGTTTGCGCTTCATCGTTCAGATCACGAAAGACGAGAAACCCGTGAAGCTCTCTGCTGCCCGCACGACCGTCGGAGCCGTGTTCGGCGCCCTCGCCGTCGTCACGGTCGCCACGGTCGGCGTCGCACACGCCGAAGGATCGGCCACCGCCGCCGGAGCGACTGAGGAACTGCCGGCGCTCGCGGTGAAGGACTTCAAGTACCCGGCTGCCGAGTGCGGCAGCGAGCCGGGCCTGATCGAGGTGGGACGAGTCAGGACGTGGGCACCCGATTCTGCTTCCGGGTTATCGGTAGCACCGGCTACCTGAGCCTGGAACTGCCCGGCGTCTACGCCGCCAAGGGCAACGACTACAAGCTGCGGGTCGACATGAAGGTCGACAACCGCGAGGTGTCCTTCGACATCAAGACCAACCAGTGGCCTCCGGTCGGGAATTCCACCGACCCGGAGAAGTGTGAGCACATGCTCATGGAGATCTTCGCGACCAAGTAGACGGAGATCCCGCAGTACCGGAGGGAACTCCGCACGTCGACCTGTGATGGCGCCCCACCCCACCACAGCCGCCCCACCACAGCCGCCGCGCCACCACCTGACACCCGTCGATGCGGCGGCCGACCTGCGCTCCGGCGCATACGGAACCATACCCGCGCGTCCGCGCCCACCCCAGAAGGAAAACGATGTCTACTACCCGCCTCGGTGCCGCGCGCATCTCGGGCCTCCTCGCCACCACTGCCGTGCTGTCGACGGGCCTGGCACCAAATGCCAACACCGCTCTGGCGCTGACCGGACCGGAGGCTGCCACCGGCACGCACGCGTACGCCGTCCAGCTCACCATCGGCAGCGAGGCCGACACCCGCGCCTGCACCGGCACACTGGTCGACCGCTTCTGGGTACTGACCGCCGCGAGTTGCTTCGCCGGCACTTCCGGCTCCGCGGTCCCGGCGGGCAAGCCCGTCTCGAAGACGACCGCCACCCTCGGCAACGGCAAGAAGGTGGACGTCACCGAGATCGCCCCGCGCGGTGACCGCGACGCCGCCCTGGTGCGGCTCGCCACAGCCGTCACCGAAATCAAGCCCGCCGCCCTCGCCACCGCCGCTCCAACCGCCAACACCGAGCTGACCGCCGTTGGGTTCGGCCGCACCAGGACCGCCTGGGTGACCGAGCGACCCCACACTGGTACGTTCACCGTCAACTCGGCCACCGCCACGACCGTGGCGGTCACGGGCAAGGGCAGCGACGCCCTGTGCAAGGGCGACACCGGCGGCCCGCTCCTCAACGCCACCGGCGAGATCGTCGGCGTCAACTCCCGTTCCTGGCAGGGAGGCTGCCTGGGTACACCGACCACGGAGACCCGAACCAACGCTGTCTCCACGCGCACCGACGGCCTCGCCGACTGGCTGCGTGAAGTCCGCTTCCGCACGGCCTCGATCCAGAACGTCCAGAGCAAGCGCTGCGCGTACGTCGGTTGGCGCACCCCCGACAACGGGGCCAGCGCCCAGCAGGTCGACTGCGATCCTCAGTACGCCGACCAGCTCTGGAAGCTGCAGCCCGTCGCGGGCGGCGGCTACCAGATCCGCAACCAGCAGACCGACCGCTGCCTCGTGGTCTCCTGGCGCACCCCGGAGGACGGCGCGCCCGTGACGCAGTACGACTGCCACCCGGAGTTCGCCGATCAGGTGTGGAAGCTGGAGCCGACAGCGGGCGGCGACTACTCCATCCGCAACTCGGCGACCGACAAGTGCATGTTCGTCTCGTGGCGCACTCCGGAGTGGGGCGCGCCCATCACCCAGATCGGCTGCGACTCGCAGTTCGTCGACCAGGTCTGGAAGATCTGAGAGACCCCCCGCCGGCGTCATCGGCATCTGAACGCGTCGTCCGATCAGAGTCCACGTACGAATTCTCATTTC
Organism: Streptomyces sp. NC-S4; assembly: GCF_054353315.1. Lineage (NCBI taxonomy): Bacteria > Bacillati > Actinomycetota > Actinomycetes > Kitasatosporales > Streptomycetaceae > Streptomyces > Streptomyces sp. NC-S4. Next base: position 1,548,614 of record NZ_CM135937.1, read on the forward strand.
GACCACGTCGATCGGGCACTCCGGGGTCCGTACAAAAAATGGGCGGGCAGCCTTACAGCTTGAGGGCTTTGACCTGATGCGACGTCTGGTCCTCCCGAGCGTCCCGTACCCAAGTCGATCGCGGAACTCCACATCACTGCCGAATGCCGAATATATCGGCCTCCCTTTCCCCTCTGAAAGAAGACCATGCCTGTTATACGTCCCCTCCATGCGCGGGTGACCGGTCTACTCATTACTTCCACCGCCGTTGCGGCCGGCCTTGCCCCGGCCGGTCCCGCTCAGGCCGTCGTGGGCCCCGAGGCACCAGCCGATCAGTACGCCTACACCGCAAGGCTGGTCATCGGTGACGAGGCCGGCGGCCGCGGCTGCACCGGCACGCTGCTCGATGCCAGCTGGGTGCTGACCGCTGCCAGTTGCTTCGCGGCCACCCCGGGTGCGACGGTCCCGGCCGGCAAGCCGGCGCTGAAGACCACGGCGACCCTCAGCAACGGCAAGGCTGTCGAGATCACTGAGATCGCGCCGCGGGCCGATCGCGATGTAGTCCTCGCTCGCCTGGCTACGCAGGCCACCTCCCTCACACCGGTCAAGCTCGCGAGCGCCGCGCCCGCGGCCGGCGCCGATGTCACTGCGGCCGGGTTCGGGCGCACCAAGACCGAGTGGGTGCCCGGCAAGCTCCACACCGGCTCGTTCACCGTAAAGGCTGCGGACGGCGCCGGCCTGACCATCACGGGCAAGGGCACCGACTCCATCTGCAAGGGCGATACCGGCGGCCCACTGCTGAACGCGGCAGGCGAACTCGTCGGTGTCAACAGCCGTTCCTGGCAGGGCGGCTGCCTCGGAGTCGCCCCCTCCGAGACCCGCACCAGCGCCATCGCCGCCCGCACCGACAACCTCGCCCAGTGGATCGCGGACATCCTCCGGGGCGAGGGGAAGGGTGACGCGAACGGTGACGGCCGCACCGACGCGATGATGGCGTACCACCACGCCGACGGCTCCATCGGGTTCTACAGCTCACTGGCCGACACCACCGGTCACCTCGGCGCCTTCAACGTGGGCTACAAGGTCCCCGCGAGCGGCGGATGGGTCCGCGACTCGATGCGTCTGATCTCCGGCGACTTCAACGGCGACCACCGCTCCGACATCGCCATGATGTACCGCCACACCGACGGCTCCATCACCCTGCACACCGGCCTCGCCAACACCGAAGGACTCATCCAGCCCTTCACCGAATCCAGCTACCGCGTGCCCGCCAACAGCTGGGACTGGAACGCAATCCAACTCCTGTCCGGCGACGTCAACGGTGACGGCCGCACCGACGCGATGATGGCGTACCACCACAGCGACGGCTCCATCGGGTTCTACAGCTCACTGGCCGACACCACCGGTCACCTCGGCGCCTTCAACGTGGGCTACAAGGTCCCCGCAAGCGGCGGATGGGTCCGCGACTCGATGCGTCTGATCTCCGGCGACTTCAACGGCGACCACCGCTCCGACATCGCCATGATGTACCGCCACACCAACGGCTCCATCACCCTGCACACCGGCCTCGCCAACACCGAAGGACTCATCCAGCCCTTCACCGAATCCAGCTACCGCGTGCCCGCCAACAGCTGGGACTGGAACGCAATCCAACTCCTGTCCGGCGACGTCAACGGTGACGGCCGCACCGACGCGATGATGGCGTACCACCACGCCGACGGCTCCATCGGGTTCTACAGCTCACTGGCCGACACCACCGGTCACCTCGGCGCCTTCAACGTGGGCTACAAGGTCCCCGCAAGCGGCGGATGGGTCCGCGACTCGATGCGTCTGATCTCCGGCGACTTCAACGGCGACCACCGCTCCGACATCGCCATGATGTACCGCCACACCAACGGCTCCATCACCCTGCACACCGGCCTCGCCAACACCGAAGGACTCATCCAGCCCTTCACCGAATCCAGCTACAGCGTGCCCGCCAACAGCTGGGACTGGAACGCAATCCAACTCCTGCCCTGATCCCTCCCCGCACAGAACGGCCCGCCGGCAAACCCGGCGGGCCGTCCGCGTCCCGCCCGCTACCCGGCTGCACTGGGACGGATCACTGTGATCCCGGCCCCTTTCCCCCGCTCATCGCCCGCCGGGCCGAAGCGCTCACCCACAACGGTGGGCGAGTTCCAGCGGGGTGGCGGGACCGGCTGACGTGCCCTTGCCGGGGACCGCGTCCCTGTGACCGCCGATGCATTACGAGCGGACCTCGACCGGGCGCGAGGCGCCGGCGGGAGGGGTGGGGGGCGGGTGCCGCGCATCGCGGTGCTGGACGGCCTGCGGCTGCTCGCCGCGCTGTCGGTGGTCCTGTTCCACTACCTGGCCGGCTACGGGACGATCCCCTGGCAGCAGACCGCGGGCCATGCAGCATTTCTGGCAGGGTCGGATCCTGCGGCTGTTCCCGCTGTACTGGGCCGCGGTCGTGCTGTCCTCGGCGGCCGTCCGGCTGGGTCCCCACGTTCCGGGTGAGCCGAGGGTCACCATCGGCCAGATGCTCACCAACCTCACGATGTTGCACGAGCCCCTCGGCGTCCGCCACGTGGACAACGTCTACTGGACGCTCTGGGTCGAGCTCCGCTTCTACCTGCTGTTCTCCGTGGTCATCCTCGTCGGGAGCGGCTACCGCAGGGTCGCGACCTTCTGCTGGATCTGGGTGCTTGGCTCGGTCATGGCGCCCGCGTCGGGCATTCCCCTGCTGGACCAGCTACTGGCGCCGCGCTGGGCGCCGTTCTTCATTGCGGGCATCGCCTTCTACCTTGTTCGCCGGTCCGGCCGGCTCGAGGGCGAGACGGCGGGCATCCTGGCGCTGTCGTGGCTGCTGATGCAGCACCGCCTCCCGGAGATCATGGCGGCCGAGGGGCACGGCATCAACTGGAAGGTCTGCCTGGCCGCGATCACGGTGATGTACGCGGCAATGGGTCTGATCGAGCGGCCACTCACCCCGCTGCTGCACCGCGCGATGGCTCCCCGGGCCGAGTAGTCGCAGAAGTTGCCCTGGCAGCGGGCCATCGCGGCGCAGGCGCCGGGGCGGATCGGAACAGCGGAAGCCGGGACAGGTCTCTAGGGTGGGCGGATGAACGGGATACGGGTCGTGGCCGACCAGGACGAGTGGCGGGGCGGGTTCGAGGAGCGGGTGCTGGCCGGATACCGCGCGGCGGGCTGTTCGGAGCCGCTGGCCCGGGCCCTGCTGGAGCGGGCGGTGGAGGGGATCGACGGCTGGACGGTCGCCACGGACGGCACCGGGTGGATCGCGGTCGGGGTGACGGAGGACGACGGCGCGACCGTGGGCCGGATCCATGACCTGACGGTGCCGCGGGGGCGCGCGTGGGCCGAGCGGTGGTGCGCCGGGCAGGGGGCGCAACGGGTGGAGGTCCGGCTCACCGGCGGGGCGGGACAGTTCGCCGACTACCCCGTACGGAAACAGATCCGGATGAGCGCCACGGCCGAACGGGGCGAGATGCCTGCGGGCCTGACGGTGCGCCGGCTCACCGAGGAGGAGTACCCGGCCTGGTACGCCGCCGAAGTGGCGGCGTACGTGGTGGACATCGTCCGGTCCGGAGCCCTGACCCAGGAGCAGGCCGAGGCCAAGTCGGACCGGGACTTCGTCCGTTACCTCCCGCAGGGGTACCACACCCCGGGGCACGCCTTCTACGCGATGGAGGCCGACGGCCGGGCGGTCGGCACCGGCTGGGTCCACCACGGCTTCCTGCCGGGCGTGACCTTCGGCTTCTCGCTCGAAATATACGAGGAGCAGCGCGGCAGGGGCTACGGCCGGGCGGCGATGGCCGTCGGCCAGTGGGCCACCCGGCAGGGCGGCGACCGGGCGATGATGTTCAACGTCTTCGGCGGCAACGACGTCGCGATGGGCCTGTACGACAGCACCGGCTTCGCCGTGCTGGACGAGTACCGCTCGATCGCGCTCTAGGGCCGACGGATGCGACGGTTCGACCGGTACCCGCCAGTAGGCGACCAACGGGCCCTGGTTACAGTGGTGTTGAACAACCCCCGGCGCAGTTCGAGGCCCGGCGGGAGAGCGTGCGTGCGGCGGTGCGCCGTCGCACGCGGAAACAAAGGAAATCATGGGTTCGACACACAAGCGCATCGGCGCGGTCCTCGGTTCGTCCGCTCTGTTCGTCGGCGTGGCGTTCACGGCCGGGGCCGCGACCGCCAGCGCGGATGAGGTGGGCGACCTCTCGACCGACATCGACTTCTCCGTGTCCAGGACCGGGATCTCGGGCGTAGCCGCGCGGGCGGGGGACGGATCGTTCACGATGAACCTCGTCAGCCCCACGGACGGTCACGACATGGGCTTCGCCCGGTGGAACGCCGATCCGCAGCCCGCGCCCAACATTCCGGGCGACTCCCTGATCGCCAAGGACATCAGCCCCGACGGATGGGCGGTCGAGGCCGAGCTGAGCACGGGGCGCATCGCTTCCACGCGCGGCCACAAGGCGATCTACATGAAGGTCGTTTCCGGCAACCTGCCCGAGGGCCACGCGTACAAGCTGCGCGGGTGCGTCGCGAAGGGCAGCGAGCGCAAGTGCACCCAATGGGTTCAGGTCCACGCCTGATCCGCTGAAGGCCGGGCCGCTCGGCGGCCCGGCCGACGCTCGCGCCGATCGCGCCGGATCCTCGTTCAGTCCTCGTCGGCAGCGGCGTCACGCGAGGGGGCGTCCTTCTTCAGCTCCTGGGCGAGCATCACGAGGATGCCGCTGGGACCGCGGAGGTACGTCAGCTTGTAGACGTCCCCATAGGTCGCCACACCGCGCAGCGGATGGCATCCGTGCCGTGCAGCTGCCTCCAGGGCCTTGTCGATGTCGTCGACGGAAAAGGCGATGCGATGCATGCCGATCTCATGCGGAAGGGTGGGCTGTGTCTCGATGGCCTCGGGATGGATGTACTCGAAGAGCTCGAGGCGACCGTGACCGTCCGGCGTCTGGAGCATCGCGATCTTGGCGTGATTGCCGTCAAGGCCGACGGCCGTGTCGGCCCACTCACCACTGACCGTGTCACGACCCACGACGGTGAGGCCGAGGTCGGTGAAGAAGGAGACCGTTGCTTCGAGGTCGCGAACCGCGATGCCGACGTTCTCAAGTCTGATGGCCATGCATCGCATGCTAGCGAGCCGGGCTGCATGTACGCGTTGCACGAAGGACGCCGCGAGGACCACTCCGACGGGGCCACGGGCGGCGAGGGCCACTGCGCGACAGCCGGCCGCTCAACCCGCTCGGCTCGGCCGGACGGCCCAGAGGCCCACCGAGGTCTAATCCGATGGGCCTCCGGGACGGACGGACCGGAGGGATCAGCCGCCGGCCGCCGAGCGCTTCCGGCGGGCGATTTCCCTGTCCGTGTCGAGAGCGCTCAGCCGTACCGGGTCTCGTCGGTCGTCGATGACGACGGTGCGGAGCACCGTTCCGACGAGAGCGTCCTGATCACCTGCGGGCCAGGCCGGGCTCATGGTCCGGTCGACGAACCCGGGGGTGCCGTCCGGCGACTCCACGTCCAGCCCCCAGGGTCGAGAGGCGACCACGGTCACGTCGACCTCATGGTGCAAGCGTATTTTCATTTGCCGCCGTCCTTCCCCTTGTGCAGCCACGTACGCTTCACGGTGAGCTCGTTGAATTCCTTCAGCCGGTCGACGGGAATCACGAACTCGATGCGCGGGGCGCCCTTCGGGCCCTTCCAGTCGTACCGCTCGACGCAATCCCCGAATTTCACCAGGAACTCCGGCGACATATCGTACCTGAACATGCCGTCCGCATAGGGGCCGCTACCGCTGCCGATGTATTCGGCGGCAACGCTGCGCTCTCCGAAGTAGACGGACCTGTCACCAGTGGCATGTGAGGCCGGGTTGGGGCCGTACTTCTCCTCGTATTCCTTGTCGACCACCTTCGGGGTGCGATAGATGATGAGCCCGACAGCCGGGCAGTCGTCGTCCTTGTCCTTGCCCTTGTCCTTGCCCTTGTCTTTGCCCTTTTCCGATCCGTTGGAGCCGGCCAGCCGCATGCCGGATTTCGGGATCGGACCCTGCTTCTTGTCCTTGGCCTTGACCTTGTCCACCAGGCAGTCGGGAAGTCCCCGCCGGACCTGCTCGACGATCTTCTCGCCCTTTTGGATGAGCTTCTTCGCCTTGGCCGACTTGTCGAGGAACGTGTTGATCCCGGCGATGGCCTTCGCGATCCTCGGTATCTTGCTGGCGACCTTGAGCGCCTTGGCCGGACCGATGTTCTGAACGACGGCCCAGAGGCAGGTCGGGATGTCGGGGTCGTCGATGCAGGCCTTGATGTCCTCCAGGAAGAGCTCGACGAGGATCTCGGCGCCGTTCTCCAGCAGGTAGTCGATGAGGCTCTGCTCCGTGAGCGCCCGGGCCAGCTGGTACTCCTCGAGGCTGATGCCGGCCGCTTCGAGCGCCTTGCGCTCCGCCTCGTCAGGGGCGGCCGGTGCCTCGCCCTTCGACTTGGTCTTCGCGGCCTCCTCCCGCTCCTTGCGCTGCTGCTCGCGCTGTTCCTCCTCGGCCCTCTTGGCCGCTTCGTCGGCCTCACGGGCGTGCTGGCCGGCATTCTTGGCGGCGGTCTCCGCGCTCTTGGCGTGTTCCTCGGCGGAGGTGGCGAGCTTCGCGGCGTCCGCCGCGTCCTTCTCCGCCTGCGTCGCCGCGGCCCGGGCAGTGCTTGCTTCCTTCTCGGCGAGGGTGGCGGCGCTGTTGGCGGCAGTTGCCTGGTTCTCCGCCTCGAGAGCGGCACCCCGGGCCCGTCCCGCCTCGGCTTCGGCCTGGGCGGCCGCGGTCCTGGCCGCCACCGCGTCCGCGTAGGCGTCCTTCGCCGCTTGACGGGCTTGTTGCGCGTCGGCCTGAGCCTGAGCGTCGGCCTGGTCGGACCGTGCCGCGGCCGCTCTGGCCTTCGCGCCGTCCTCCGCTGCCTGTGCGGACGATGCGGTCGCGGCTGCCGAGGACCTCGTGGCGCTCGCCGTCGACCGGGCTGCCGCGGCGGCCGCCCTGTACGCCGGCGCGACCTGTGCGTGCGCCTGCTTCGCCGCGGTCTCTGCGGCCTCGGCGGCCCGGACCGCCTCCGAAGCCTTCGCCTCCGCGGCGGCGACCTGCTCCTTGCCCGTCCGCAGTGCTGCAGTGGCCACCGCCGCGGCGAAGTCCGCGTCGACGTCCTTCCCGGCGAAGGGCGCGGTGAGCGCGATGGCGGTGTTGGCCGGGTCGGCGATGCCCGCCGCAGTGGTCCGGGCTCCGGTAGCGGCCTGGACCGCGATGGTGGACTGGAGCTGTGCCATGCCCGCCTCGCGGGTGGCCCCATCGGCCTCGTCCCTGGTGCGGTTGGCCGCCTGCAGGGCCTGGTTGGCCTGGATGGCGGCCAGTCCGGCCAGCCGGGCGGCCGCATGTGCGGCGCTGCCCGCGCGGTTCTCCTGCGCGGTGGCTTCGGCTGCCTTGGCGTTCGCCCGCTGGGTCGCCGCGCGAGTGAGGGCGGCCTGGGCCTCGGCAGTGTTCGCCGCCGCGTTCGAGGCGAAGGCGGCTGCCTCGGCCTTGTTCGCGGCCGCGTCGGCTCGTGCGGCGTGCGCCCCGGCCTCGGTCGCCGCCGCGCGGGACCTGGCCGCCGCACCCGCCGATGCGATGGCCGCCTCCCGTGACCTCGTCGCCGCGCCGGTGGCCGAGTCTGCGGCGGTACGGGCGGTGACGGCCGCCCGCCCGGCTGCGTTCGCGTCGGCTCGTGCCGCCACTGCGTTCTGCCGTGCGAGACCGGCGTCGGACGTGCTGCTCGCTGCGGCGGCCAGTGCCTCTGTGGCCGCGGCCCGCGCTTCCTCCGCCTTGTGCAGCCGTTCCGCTTCGTAGGCCTTGTTCCGCGCGTCGCGGGCCTTGGTCTCCTCGTCCGTCGCCAGCTTCGAGGCCTTGGAGGCGTTGCCCTCCTGGGTCTCCGCGTCGACGCGCATCCGTGCCGCGGTGGCTGCGGCAGCCTGTGCCTCGGCGCGCTCGGCCGACGCCGTACGCGCCTCGGCGTCCGCGAGCGCCCGCGCCTGTGCCGCGGTGTCCCGCTCCTGCTCGGCCCGCACCCTGGCGGCGGTGGCCAGGTCGCGTTCCCGCTGGGCGACGACTCGCTGGTCGTCGGCGATCTTCGCCTGCCGCTGGGCTTCCAGCCGCGCGTCGCGGGTGTTGCGGGCGTGCTCCCAGGCTTCCTTCTCGGCCTGCTCCGCATCGATGCGGGCCTGTCGGCTCTTGGCCGCGGCGTCGGCGGCGGTCATGGCCTGCTGCTCGGCCTGCCGGGCCAGTTCGGCTGCGGCCTCGGCGTGCTGATCGGCGTTCTCGCGCCATGCCTTGGCCTGTTGCTCGTGCAGTTGAGCCTGGTTCTGCGAGTTGAGGCCCGCAGCGTCCGCCGCGGTGGCGTCGACCGCGTGCGCGGCGGTCTGCGCGGCGCGCAACGCGGCATCGGCTGCCGCGGAGATGCCGGCCGCGACGGCGGACCACTGCGTGCCGTGGGTCAGCCCGGTCTGCACGAGGACCTCGGCCTGTGCCTTGGCCTGCCCGGCGGCGACCCCGGCTTGCTTGGCGGCGGTGTCTGCGAAGCCGACCTGCTGGGCGACGTCCTCCTTGGGCTTCGTGTAGTCCGACAGCCGCTTGCCCGCCCGGTCCGCCGCCAACAGCCGTTCGGCATCGCGTGAGACGGCGGCCGCCCGGCTCATGGCATTGGCGGAGTTCTTCAATGCCCGTACGGCATCGCCGTGCGCCACGATCAGCTTGCTGCGGGCATCGGCGGCGAGGGTGGCGTTCTGCGCGAGCTTGCGCAGCTTTTCCGCGGCCTCCAGCGCCTCCTTCTGCTCCTTCTCCCGTGCGGACCGCTCATCGGCGTCCTTCTGCGCCGCGATCAGATAGCCCTTGTCCAGGAACTCCGCGATCGCCTTGTCGTCACCGCCGGCGAGGGCCAGCCGGGCGGCGTTCCTCACCTCCGGACCGCCGGAGGCGACCAGCATCTCGACGCGCCTGCGGTTCTCCTCGGCCCGCTTGCGGTCGTTGTCCTGGGTCGTCCTGTCGCGCCCGCGCGCGATCTCCGCGCCGAACGCCAGGAAGTCCGCACGGTCCTGCGCGGTCCCCTTCAGTACACGTTCGACCTCGGCGTTGAAGAACGGCCCGCCCGTACCCCGCAGCGGCTCGATCTTCTTCCGGTTCTCGGTGTCACCGGTGTTCCGCCTGTCCTTGGCACGCCTACGTGCCTCGGCCTCACCGTGCTCCAAGAACTGGCGGACGGCGGCCGGATCGGTGCTCTCCAGAGCCTTCCTGGCCGCCTCGCGGACCTCCTCCTCCTCGTCGAACTCGGCGTAGTCCTCGACCAGCTGACGGTCGGCATCCGCGCTGAGCCGGGCGAGCCCGGTCTGCGGCGCCCCGAGCGGCGGAGCGGCCTCCTTCGCCCGCGCGAACTGTGCCAGCAGTACGGCCGCCCGGGCCGGGGACAAGCTGTTCGGGCCGGGCGTCGCGGCCTGGGCCGGAGCGACCAGGCCGCACAGCAGCGCAGCCGCCAGCATCGCGGACATCGCTCTGGCGACGGCCGCCCTTGCGCGGCCGGGCCGTTTTCCGGCCCCCGGCCGGACTGTTCCCTTCACGAGAGAAACCCCCTGGAATGGTTGAGATGGGCATGGTGATGAAATGGGTGCAGCAGAAAAGACGGGTGCCCCGTCCCCTGTTGGGGACGGGGCACCCGGGTGTCGCAGGAGCCCGCACGACGCGGTCGGCCGACACCGATCGCCCCCGTGGTGCGTTCAGCTCGTCACGCGGCTCTCTCCGTCGCGGGCCCGCTGAAGGATGTCCTGCCAGAAGGCGGCGGACCCGGTCGCTTCCTGTGCCTCACGGGTCCAGGACCCATGGTTCTCTCCGGCGGGGTCGGCGATGCGCTGCCACAATTCCTCCGCCGCGCCCTTGGCGAGGGCCTGGATGTTCTTCCAGCTGTCCGCCTGCTGCCCGGCGCGTTCCCGCTCCGCGACCCAGGCCGTGTGAGCGCCCCGGGCGTGCACGGCCACGGCCTGCCAGGCGCGTTCCGCCCCGGCCCGGGCCACGGCGGTGTCCGACGCGCCGCGCAGCGCCTCCTCCGCCTCGGCCGCGGCCTTCAGGAGCAGGGTCAACTCCCGGTGGCGCAGGGCCTCGGAGTCCGTGGTCCGCATTCGGTGGCCTTCCAGGTCCAGAGCCCCGCCGTTCACCCAGCCGAAGCCGTAGAACTCCCGGACGTCCTCGTCCGTGGCTCCGGGCCGTAGAGCCCACTGCGCGGCCGCCCGGACCTGTTCGCCCGGATCGTGCTCGGCCAGCGACCGTACGAACTCCCGGTCCCGGTCCAGCACCGCGCGCTGCTCACCGGCCGCCGCTTCCCGGGCCATCCGGTCGATCTGCTGCGCCTGGGCGTAACCGGTCTTCACGAAAGCGGCCCGGTCGGCGTCCGAACCCTTCAGCGCCCGTTCCACCGCACCGCGTGTCTGTGGTGCGAGATCCGCCGGATGGGTGCGCAACACGCGTTCGCAGAACATGCGGTTGCGGGTCCTGGCGTCCTTGAGGCGCTGTTTCGCCAGGTCGTACCCGCCACCCGGTGCCAGCCAGTCGGCGATCGCCGCATCACCACGGGTGCTGCGCAACGCGTTCCACGCCGAGCTCCGCAATTCCGCGGGGAGTCCTGACAGCGCGATCCCCTGCACTTGCTCGCGGGCACCGGCCGCGGCCGCGGCCAGCGCCGCCTGTGACCCCTCCGGGCCGGGATCCGGCGCGGGCACGGACGCCGGCCGCTCAACCATCGGCACGGCTGCCGGGGCCCGGAGCGACGTCCGCTCGTGCGGCGCGTCCTGGGCGTGGGCGGCATGACCGGTGCACGTTCCCGCGATGACCCCCAGGACCACACTCAGCTGCCACAGGATCCGTGCCACCGGAAAGTCCGCTCCCCCTCGGCCGCTCACTTCAGGAGGCGGCCGGCAGGAACCGCCAGCGCTGGGAGGGAAGGTTGTAGCAGTCCACGATGTATGCCGTCGGCTCCTCACCGGGGGCCTGTCCGCCGACGGACAGGCACTCGCCGGGCCGGTCCACCGGGCGCAGTTCGTAGAGCTCCCTGGCGACCTCGACGAGCGTCACCTTCCAACGCTGGCCGGAGCCGGCGGAGCACCACTGCTGTACGACGCCCGGGACGTTCTCGGGACGGGCCAGGCACCGTCCGCTGTGCTTGGCCATCAACTCGAAGGCCTCACCGCCCACGGGTCTCCGCAGGAAGAGCTGGTGGTCGGCCTCCGTGCTGCACGTGCCGTCGACGGCGTAGGCGTCCTCGCGGAGGCTGCCGTTGACGATCGTGAGGCACTTCTTGGTGTACTCCGACTGCAGTCGTACGTACGACGGCGCGTCGAGGGCCGTCCGGGCGGTGGACTGGTCGGCGGCGTGCGCGGTGCTCGCGCCGCCGACCAGTGCGGCGGCACTGGCACAGGCGACGAGGGCGGCTCGCATGATGCGGGACATCGGGAAGGTCCGTTCGTGTGGTGGGTCGGCTCGGGGCTGGGGTCAGCCGGCGAGCGGCGGGGCGATCTTCCAGCTGGCCGCGTCGCCGGACCACCCGGGGTGGTAGAGGGAGGGGTACAGGTAGCCGTGGTAGGGCTGCAGCCAGCGCTCGTCCGGTCCGACGCCCCAGAGGAAGGAGGTGGTCCCCGATCCGGTGATGCCCGGCCGGGCGCACCACGTGGCGCTGTTGCGGAACTCCTCGCTGCGGTCGTCGGCGCCGACGACCGCCTTGAGGGGCGCTTGCTGCACCTTCAGGTAGTAGCCGGGCCTGCCCACCGACTCGAAGGAGTAGCAGCCGGGGCGGCCGGACAGCGAAGGGAGCACGACCCAGGTGGCGGCCTCGCGGTCGGCCTTGGGGCTCTGCCCGTCGACCGGGGAGAGGAAGCCGTCTCCCCCGTCCACGGTGCTCTGGCGGGCGTACCACCCGGGAGTGCTCGCCTCGATGCTCTGGAACGACTGGCGCCGCGCCCGGTACTGGTTGTCCTCCTTGAGGAACTCCGCCACCTTCTCGGGCCCTCCGGCCAGCGCGGTCTTCGCCGCGGCCACCAGCCCCGGGTTCACCCCGGTCTTCTCGGCCGCAGCCTGGATCTGCAGGGCGAGGCGGCGGTTCGACTCGGCCAGCTTCTGGCGCCGGCCCTCGTCGTCGCGCTTGTAGGCCTGGTCCGCACCAGTGTGGATGTACTGCTTCCAGTCCGCCGGGACGGAGCTGAGGGCCGCCCGCTGGGCGGTGGCGTGGAGCTCCGTGCCCTGGAGGTCGGCGGGCGACAGGCGCAGGAGTTCGCGGATGAAATTGTCGTCGCTCAGTTCGAGCATGGCCGGGGAGGGCGTGATGCGGAAGAGGGCCGCGGCGTTCTTGCGGGCCGCGAGTTCCTTGAGGCGCTCGGCCTCCTTGCGGTTCTTCTCCTCCAAGTCCTTCAGCTCGTTGGCGACGTCCCGCTTGTGGGCGTCACGGGCGCCGTTGACGATGAACTCCCGCCAGTCCGCCGGCCCGCCGAGCAGTGCACGCATGGCGGCGGAGCGCACCTCCGGCCCGGAGACCTCGTGCTTCAGGATCACACGGATGAAGTTGTCGTCGCTCAGGGCGAGCAGTTCGGGGGTGCTGGGGATGCCTACGGCCAGCAGCGCCTGTGACTTCGTGAGCCGGGCGAGGCGTTCGGCCTCTGCCCGGTCGCGCTCGCGCTGCTGGTCGAGCCGGTGGGCCTGGTGGATACCGGTGATGATGAACCGCGCGTGGTCCTCGGCCTTGGTGCTGGACATGGCCTGTTCCGCTGCGGTACGTACCGAATCCAGCCGCTCGCCCCCGTCCCTGGCCTTCTGCCACAGGGCGTGGACGAAGTCGTAGTCGCCGAGGAGGAGGACGTCCGGGGCCGGATCGAGCCGTACGACGGCCGCCGCCTCCACGCGCTGGGTATCTGTCGTTCCGATGCCGGAAGCCTGCGCCGTCGCCCGGGGTCCGGTCTGCGACGGTGCGGCGAGCGCCACACCCTGTGTTGCCACGCCGAGAGCGGCGGCGAGCGCGGTGCTGGTCACGATTCCCCGTGCGACGGTCTGCCGCAGGGGGGTGGTGTTTCTGTTGTGCATGCTGTTCGAAAAGCCCCTTCGATGCTTTGAATCGAGAGAACGAGGAGTCGAAATCGGTATTGCGGAAAGGGGAGATCGCCCTGCGGCGTCCACACGTACGCGCATCCTTCGTCGCATCGGCACGGCAGAAGGATTTCGCCGTCACGGCGCGTTTCCGGGCGGGAGCCGGTGGCGCTTTCGGCGCCTTGTGGGTGCGCGCAGAATTTCGTGGAATCGATGCGTGACGGAGCGGAGATCTGGTCAACACCGCCGACACGACCCGAGCGGTGGGGCCGTGGGTCACGGGTCGCGGCGCATCGGGCGCCGCGACCCGTACCTGCTCGTCGGGCGGTTCTCATGGACGCGGCGCGTTCGGCACGGTGCCCGTCCGCGCCTGCTCCGTGAGGACCGCACGAGGCGTCCCCTCACGGCAGTCAGGGGGCCAGCGGAGAAGACATGGTCCAGACGGCAAAGAGGGCCGGGTCCCTGCCGATCGCGGGGAACGTGAAGTTGGATCGGGCGTAGACGTCCCGGTGCGTGGGCGAGAGCCACTTCAGGCCCATGTCGGTAGCCTGCGTGAAGGACACTCCACCCCTCTCGGGGAGCGCCGCGGGCTGGCTGACGCACCAGTTGGCACTCTTGCGGAATGCTTCACTGCGGTCGTCGGCGGCGATCTCAACCTTCGGCGCACCCTGCTCCACCTCGCCGCTCCTGAGGTAGTGGCCGGGCTTGCGCACGGACTCGAAGGAGTAGCAGCCGGGCTCGCTCGCAAGGGAGGGTACGACGACCCAGGTGGCGTCCTCACGGTCGTTCAGCGAGCTGCTGTCCGAGACCCTCCGCATGACCGCCCTGTCGTTGTCCCCTTCGGACCGGCGCGCGTAGGCACCGCTGTCCCGCGCCCGGAGGGACTGGCGCTTGAGTCGTTCCTGGCTGTCCGGCTTGAGGAAGAGCGCGACGTCCTCATCGCTGCCGGCCAGTGCCTTCGCGGCTGCCTCGGCCAGGTTGGGGTTGACCCCGCTCTTCTGCGCTGCGGCCTGGATCTGCAGGGCGAGCTTGCGGTTCGCCGCCGCGAGCTTCTTGCGCCGGTTCTCGGCATCGCTCTTGTACGCGGTATCGGCACCGGTGTGGATGAAGGCCTTCCACGCGGCGGGGTCCGAGGCGAGGGTGGCGCGCTGGGCGGTGGCGTGGAGCTCCGTGCCCTGGAGGTCGGCGGGCGACAGGCGCAGGAGTTCGCGGATGAAATTGTCGTCGCTCAGTTCGAGCATGGCCGGGGAGGGCGTGATGCGGAAGAGGGCCGCGGCGTTCTTGCGGGCCGCGAGTTCCTTGAGGCGCTCGGCCTCCTTGCGGTTCTGCTCCTCCAAGTCCTTCAGCTCGTTGGCGACGTCCCGCTTGTGGGCGTCACGGGCGCCGCTGAGGATGAACTCCCGCCAGTCCGCCGGCTCGCCGAGCAGCGCCTTCAGCGCCGCTGCCCGTACCTCGGGGCCTGAGGCGGCGTGCCTGGCGACGGCCCGGACGAAGTTGTCGTCGCCGAGGGACAGCAGCTCCGGGGTGCTGGGAATGCCGATGGCGAGCAGGACCTGGGACTTGGCCAGCCTGGCAGCACGCTCGGTTTCGGCCTTGAAGCGCTCGCGCTCCTGGTCGAGCCTGTACGCCTCGTGGATGCCGGAGGTGATGAACCGCACGTGGTCCTCGGCGGCCCTGCCGGCCATCGCCTTCTCGGAGGCGGTGCGCACCGCGTCCAGCTTCTCGCCCGTTTCGACGGCCTTCTGCCACAGTGCGTGGATGAAGTCGTAGTCGCTGAGCAGGAGCAGGTCGGCGGTCGGGTCCAGGCGGACCACGGCCGCGGCCTCGACGCGCTGGCCGTCGGTCGTCCCGATGCCTGCGGCGCGGGCCACGGCATCCGATGCGGCGGCTCCCGAGGCGTTGTCGGCGAACGCGCTCGGCGCGACGGTGCCCGCGACGGCCGCGAGGGCAGTGGCGGTCACCAGACCCCGTGTGACGATCCGTCGCACCCGTAAGGAAGTGGTGTGATTGGTGTGCATGATGTTGC
Organism: Streptomyces sp. NC-S4; assembly: GCF_054353315.1. NCBI lineage: Bacteria > Bacillati > Actinomycetota > Actinomycetes > Kitasatosporales > Streptomycetaceae > Streptomyces > Streptomyces sp. NC-S4. Next base: position 1,563,760 of record NZ_CM135937.1, read on the forward strand.
AAAACTCCTCTGCCGCCGGGAAACCGGCGGCTGGGCATGAGCTGGTGGAAGTGACGGCAGACGCGCCGCGGCGGTCCCGAGAACCGCGCGGGGCAGCCCGGCGGAACGCGCACCGCGTACTCGCCGCCCCCACGGCGCCGAATACCGCCGAATACCTGGGTCACCCCGAGGCGGGTGTGGGGCCGAAAGGTGCATTCGTCCAGGCCGGGATGCCCGCCGGTACCCGACGGGTCAGGCTGCGGGAGGGTGGAGGGGCGAGCCGGTCGAGGCGTCCGTCATGACGGGCGTGCGGCAATGCGCCGAGGCTTCGGAGTATTGCTCCGGACCTCGAAAAGCCGCCCGGAAAACGCGGAGCGCACGGAACTACGCATCACAGATCCCCCTGTTGTACACATGAACACTTTCAGCGCCCGGTCCGCCGGGGCATCACGGCCCCTTTGGTCCCCTCCGGCACGCCGCCAGGTCAGGTTGGTCATTGGGACCATAACTCGCATTTGTTGAGCAATGCAAAGTCGGCCCTGGCACAGTGACACATCACGCATTCGGTGCATGCCATTCCGTTTGAATGGCGGTAGTTGGGCCACGGCCGTCTCGGCGGAGGCCCCGATCGGCAGGACGCCCGTGGGGGCGGGCCTCAGTCGCGTGTGACCAGGCTGGTGACGAGCGCCGCGGTGCGCCGGTGCCAGGCGCCCGCGCCGCGGAGCATCGCGTGGCCGCCCGTGGGCATCGGGATGGCGGTGGCGTCGGCGCCCGCGAGCCGGGACCGGCGGACGAACTCCCAGGACCCGGCGGCCGAGGTGACCCGGTCCGCCTCGTCGTGCAGCAGGTAGAGCCGGCGGCCCGCGAGGTGATCCACCGGTTCGCCCGGCGGGCACCAGGGGGCGAGGGCCACCACGCCGTGGACCAGGGGTGCGCCGGCCGCCCGCAGTGCCGCCCGGCCGCCCATCGAATGGCCGACCAGGACCACGGGTACGTCCCCGGTGAGCCCGCGCAGCCGGGCGAGGGCCGCCTCGGCGTCCCGGGCGGCGTCGCAGCGGGAGCCGTTCCAGCCGCGGTGGCGGTAGCGCACCTCCGCCACCAGGACGTCGTGTCCGCGGGTCGCGCGGGCCACGGCGGCCGCGAAGGGGCGCATCCTCAGCGCGGGCAGGTTGACCAGGGGCGGCGGCTCCGGCCCCTCCTCGCGCCCTCCGTGCAGCAGCAGGACCACGGCCGCCGGTGTCGCGGGGGACGTACGCAGCACCAGGGCGCGGCCTCCGCCGGTGGACTCCGTGTCCCGTTCGGTCCCGGCCGTCACACCGCCTCCCGGCGTATGCGGCGCGGCGGACGGGGAAAGAACCCGCTGGTGCGGGCGGCGTAGGCGGCGTAACCGGGCCGGTCCGCCATGTGGGCCTCCAACAGTCTCTTGCCGCTGCCCCAGATCAGCAGCGCGCTCATCACCAGCGGTGAGACCAGTGCGAGTGCCGCAGTCTGCCAGGTCGCGCAGGCCAGCAGGTACAGACCCCACCAGACGAGGAAGTCACCGAAGTAGTTGGGGTGTCGCGTCCAGCTCCACAGACCTCGGTCCATGATCGCTCCGCGGTGCTCGGGGCGTTCCTTGAAGCGGGCCAGCTGGAAGTCGCCCACCGCCTCGAAGAGCAGTCCGGTCGCCCAGAGCAGCAGACCGGCGGCGGCGAGCGGCCCGAGGGGAACGGGCGCGTACGACGCGGCCTGCACGGGCAGCGAGACGAGCCAGACCAGCGCGCCCTGCAGGAGGTAGACCTTGCGCAGGGCGTAGAGCCGGGTGCTGCCCGGCGCCCGGGCGAGCATGCGGGCGTAGCGCGGGTCCTCGCCGTGCCCCCGGCCGCGCCCGGCGATGTGCAGGGCCAGGCGCAGTCCCCACACGACCGTCGCCGCGGCGACCGCCAGACGCCGGCCGTCGTCGCCGTGACCGGCCGACAGCAGCCAGCTGGTGAGCGCCACCGCGGCGAAGGCGACCCCCCAGGCGATGTCGACGATCCGGTGCAGGCCCTTGGCGATGGCCACGGCGAAGGTGACCAGCATGACGGCGAGGGCGGCGCCGGCCGCTACGGCCAGGTTCAGGGACAGCGCGCCCCAGTCGACGCCGGCGGCCAGGGCCTGCGCCTGGACCTGGACCTGGACCTGGACCTGGACCACGGTGGTCATCGGGGCTCCCGCGGCCCGTGGTCGTCGGCGGTGAGCAGGAGTTGGCGTACGTCCAGGTAGCGCGAGCGGAATCCGGCCTCGGAGTAGGCGAGGTAGAGCTCCCACATGCGCCGGAAGGTGCGGTCGAAGCCGAGGGCGGCGACGGAGTCGGCCCGGCGGCCGAACTCCTCGCGCCACAGCCGCAGCGTCTCCGCGTAGTGGTCGCCGAAGCCGTCGTCCGCCACGGCGGCGAGTCCGGCCGCCGCGCTCGCGCGGGTGATCGCCTCACGGGAGGGGATCACCCCGCCGGGGAAGATGTACTTGCTGATCCAGGTGTGCGTGCGGGCGGTGAGGAGCATGCGCTCGTGCGGCATGGTGATGGCCTGGAGCGCGACGCGGCCGCCGGGGGCGAGGAGCCGGCGCAGGGCGGCGAAGTAGGTGTCCCAGTACTCGGCGCCGACCGCTTCGATCATCTCGACGCTGACGACGGCGTCGAAGGAGCCCTCGACGTGCCGGTAGTCGCGCAGTTCGACGGTGACCCGGTCGGTGAGGCCGGCCGCGGCGATGCGTTCCCGGGCCAGGTCGCGCTGCTCGGCGGAGAGCGTCACGGTCAGCACGTCGGCGCCCCGGGATGCGGCCCGGATCGCCAGCTCGCCCCAGCCGGTGCCGATCTCCAGCAGCCGGGTGCCCGGTCCGACGTCCGCGAGGTCCAGGAGCCGGTCGATCTTGCGGTGCTGGGCGGCCGTGAAGGTGGCGGGTGAGGCGGGGAAGGCGGCGAAGACCGCCGAGGAGTAGCTCATGCTCCGGTCGAGGAACAGGGTGAACAGTTCGTTGGACAGGTCGTAGTGGCGGTGGATGTTCTCCCGCGCCCCCTCGGGGGTGTTGCGCTGCTGCTCCGGACGCCGGCGTACCCAGGCCTCGCGCAGTCGGCGCAGCGGCGCCGGCACCAGGTCGTCGACGTGCGTGGCGAGCACGGTCAGTACGCCGACCAGGTCGTCGCTGTCCCACTCCCCGGCCATGTACGACTCGCCGAAGCCGATCAGGCCGTCCGCGCCGATCCGGCGGTGGAAGGCCCCGGGGTCGTGGAGGGTGAGGGTCGGCAGCGCGCCCTCCTGCCGGGGAACACGGTACGTGGACGGCTCCCCGTCCCCGTGCCGGACCCGCAGCGGGAGCCGGTCGAGGGCCCGGCCGATGATCCGCTCGGCAACGGCCGTGCGCAGGGCCGAGGCGCGGGGCGGCCGGGCCACGTCGGGCCAGCGCGCCGGATCGACGGGGACGGGCGCGCTCTCGTGGTCCGGAACGTGGGCCGGGACGTGGGCCGGGATGTACGAGACGGTCACAGGGTGCCTTCCTGCGGGGGACGGACGGGACGGGGGCGGACCGGAAGGCCGCGGAGGAGCAGGCGGATGCCGTGGAAGCGGATGCCGGCGGAGACCCGGGCCGTGGACCACGGGTGGCGCAGGGCGGCGCCGATCAGGGCGCGGGCACCGGCCGGCCGGTGCGTGCCCCGCACGGTCGCGGTGAAGGGGCAGGTGCCGTCGTCGTGGCGCAGTTGCACGGTCAGGTCGAGGCGGTCGCCGGGGACGGGCAGCCGCATCCGGTAGAAGCCCTCGACCGCGAAGAACGGCGAGACGTAGAAGTCCTTGGGGACGTCGGTCAGTCCGTCGAGGCCGGGGCGCAGCAGGTAGCAGTGGCGCTCGCCGTAGGTGTTGTGCACCTCGGCGACGACGCAGACCGGGGTACCGGCGCGGTCGTGGCACCAGTAGAGGGTCAGCGGGTTGAAGACGTGGCCGAGGACCCGGGCGTGGGCGAGCATCAGGACGCGCCCGTCGGCGTTCTCCACCCCGTGGGCGGACAGCAGGGCCTGCAGGCCCGCGCGCAGGGTGGGTGCCCGGCCGCCGAAGTGGTCGCGGGCGTCGAACCGGGCGAGCGCGCGCAGTGCCCGTGGTATGCGGGGCGGGTCGTCGATGTCGATGAGCCACAGGTAGGTGCGCTGGAGGAAGGCGTGGCGGACGGGGGTGGTGCGGGCGTGGGCCACGGTGCACTCGTACAGGGCCGGAACGCGGGGCTGGGTCCGCCGGGCGGGGGTGCCGTTCACCACCGCACCCCCAGGGCCTCGGCGGCGGCGACGCCGGAGCGGCAGCCGTCCTCGTGGAAGCCCCAGCCGTGGTAGGCGCCGGCGAAGGCGGTCACGGAGGTGTTCAGCCGGGGCAGTTCCTGCTGCGCCGCGACCGACCCGGGCGTGTAGACGGGGTGTTCGTACACCATGCGGGCGATCGTGTCGAAGGGGTCGACCCGGCCGCGGGCGTTGAGGGTGACGATGTGCGGGTCGGCGGTCGGCAGCTGCTGGAGCCGGTTCATGTCATAGCTGACCTGCACGGATTCGGGCCGGGCGGAGCAGGAGGGGAGCCAGTAGTTCCAGGAGGCCCGCGCGTGCGCCGACCGGGGCAGCAGCGAGGTGTCGCGGTGCAGCACGGTGGGGTTGCGGGAGTACGTGAACGCGCCGAGGATCCGGATCTCGTCCTCGGTCGGATCGGCCAGCAGGCGCAGCGCCTGGTCGGGGTGGACCGCGATGACCACGGCCGTGTACGGGGTCGAGTCGCCGTCCGGGGTGAGCACGCGCGCGTGGTCGGCGGCGCGCGTGACGGCCCGGACCGGGGTCGAGGTGCGGACGGAGGTCAGGTGCTTGGCGACCTTGGCCACGTAGCTCGCCGAACCGCCCGTGACCGTACGCCACTGCGGGGATCCCTTGACGGACAGCAGTCCGTGGTGGTCCAGGAAGCGGAAGAGGTACCGGGCGGGGTACTGGAGGGCGGTGTCCGGCGCGCACGACCAGACGGCCGCGACGAGCGGGATGGCGAAGTGGCCGACGAAGTAGGAGGAGAAGCCGCGCCGGTCGAGGAACTCCCCCAGGGTCTCGCCGCTGTCGGGGGCGGCGAGCGTCCGCCGGGCGGCGCGGTGGAAGCGCGGGACCTCGGCGAGCATGCGCAGGTGGCGGCCGCGCAGCAGGTTGCCGCCGCCGAGCAGACCGGCCGCGCCCCGGGCGCCCGCGTACTCCAGGCCGCAGCCGTCGCACCGTACGGACATGCTCATCTCGGATTCCTGGGTGGTGACGCCGAGTTCGCGGAACAGCCGCAGCAGGTGCGGGTAGGTGCGCTCGTTGTGCACGATGAATCCGCTGTCCACATGGACCGTTCCCGCGTCCTGGGTGGGCAGTTCATGGGTGTGGGCGTGGCCGCCGAGACGGTCGTCCGCCTCGTACAGCACCACGTCGTACGTGCTCTGCAGGATGTGGGCGGCCGTCAGCCCCGCCACGCCCCCGCCCACCACAGCGACCCTCCGACGGTCCACGTCACTCAACCCCTCGCGCTCGCCTGCCCCGCACGGCCGGTGCCGGGCGTCTCACGGGTACTTCGGTGCCGGACGGCCCGCGGATGGGATCTTGTTCCGGCGGGTGCGCCGGGGGCCGCCCGGACCCCCCGTTCCCAACCCCGCTCCCGCCACCGCCGCCGCTCCCGCGTGCCTCGCCGCCGAGGCAGTGGCGCATCCGGTGCAGCCCCCGCCGGGCATGGCTCTTGACGGTGCCCAGCGGCAGTCCGGTGCGCTCGGCGATCTGGGCCTGGGTGAGGTCCGCGTAGAAGGCCATGGCCAGTACCTCCCGCTGTGCGCGGGGCAGTTTCGCCAGTTCGCCGGTGACGAGCACCCGGTCCAGGACGGTCTCCGGGCCCGTCACCGGCTCGCCGGTGGGCGGCAGTGCGGCGCCGGCCGCGGCGACCAGGTCGAGCCTGCGGGTACGGGCCGTCAGAGCGTCGGCGATCTTCCGCCGGGTGATGCCCACCAGCCAGCCGGGGAACGGGCCGCGCTCCGGCCGGTAGTTGGCGCGGCCCTGCCAGGCGGCCAGGAACACCTGCTGGCTGACGTCCTCGGCCTCCCTGGAATCGCCGAGGGTGCGGGTCGCCAGCGCGAGCACGAGCCCGCCCCAGCGCCGGTACGCGGCGCTCAGGCACCGCTCGTCCCCGCGGACGAAGCCCTCGGCGACCTCGTGGTCGAGGAGCCTCTCCCGGGCCGCGGGCACCGGGGACGGCCGGGCGGTGACGCTCTGTGCGGTCATGGCGACTGCTCCTCGGGGGCCGGGACCGGTTCCCGTCCAGATTCCGACCCGTCCGCGCATCGATTCCACTCGCATCGGTTGTGCGTCGCATGATGGAGACATGAACGAGCCCGCACAGACCGGGGAGCCCGCCGGGGCCGCCGGGGCCGCCGAGCCCGTGCACGGCGTCACCACCGGGGCCGTGGCCCGCCGCCTCGGTGTCGCCCCCACGACCCTGCGCTCGTGGGACCGGCGGTACGGCATCGGACCGGCCGCCCGCGAGGACGGCCGGCACCGGCGGTGGACCACCGGGGACATCGCCGTCCTCCAGGAGATGTGCCGCCTGACCGCGTCGGGGGTGCCGCCCGCGGAGGCCGCGCGCGCCGCCCGGGCGGGGACGGTACCCGCCGCGTCCCCCGCGCCGACCGCGCCCGCGGCCGCACCCGAGGCCGCCGTACCGGCCCGTCAGCCGGGATCGGGCAACGGCCTGCCGCTCGGCGACGTGCGCCAGGAGTGCCGGGGCCTGGGCCGGGCCGCCGTCCGCCTCGATTCACCGACCATGGACGAGATGCTCGGCTCCCTGATCGGCGAGTACGGCCTGGTCACCACCTGGGAGGAGGTGATGGTGCCGACCCTGCACGCCGTGGGGCGCAAGTGGGAGACCTCCGGCGACCAGTACGTCGAGGTCGAGCACCTGCTCTCCTGGCACGTCTCGACCGCACTGCGCCGCGTGGGCATCGGGGCGCGGCCCGGCCCCCGGGCGAGCGCTCCCCCGATCCTGCTGGCCTGCGTACCGGGCGAGCAGCACACGCTCCCGCTGGAGGCGCTCGCCGCCGGTCTCGCCGAACTGGGCCTGCCCGCCCGGATGTTCGGCGCGGCGGTGCCGCCCGAAGCGCTCGACCAGGCCGTCCGCCGGACGGGACCCGTCGCGGTCGTGCTGTGGGCCCAGGCCCGCTCCACCGCGCACCACGCCCTGGCCCGGCACGTCGCCGACACCGTGTGGGGCGTCAAGGGCGCCCGGGCCCGGACCACGGTCCTCCTGGCGGGCCCCGGCTGGGCGGGCCCCGTACCCGCCCCGGGCATGCTGCGCCCCGGCGGGCTGCGGGAGGCCCTGGGCCTGCTGCGCGGGCTGTGCGAGGCGGCGTCGACCGCGGTGGCGTCGACCACGGTGGGGTCGACCACGGTGGGGTCGACCACGGTGGGAGCGGGCCGGGGCGGCGGAGCGGACCGGGGCGGCGGAGCGGGCGGAAGCGGTGGAGCGGATCCTCAGCGCTCCTGACCGGCACGGACCTGCTCGACCACGTCGCGGATCGCCCCCACGACGAGTCCCGGCTGTTCGACGGCGATGCCGTGGCCGCTGTCGGTGTCGGTGACGTGCCGGGCCCTCAGCTCCTCGGCCAGGCGCCGCTGGGCGGCCAGCCAGGCCGGCCAGGTCGACCCGCCGCCGACCTGGAGGTCCCACGGGTGGTCGGAGGTGAGCACGACGGCGGGCAGGCCGGGCGGCAGGGCCGGCGCCCCGCGCAGCTCCCGCACGGCGGCGGGGTAGTCGGGCGTTTCGAGGCCCTTCCCGGTGTCCATGGTCCGGACCTTGTCCATCCACGCCGCCCACTGGGCCGGTGTCAGGGTGTCCTGGAGGAACGGGGAGGCCCCGTCGACGGTCACCAACCCGGCGGTCCGCGCCGGTTCGGTGCGCGCGAACAGCGAGGCGATCATCGCGCCCCACGAGGCCCCGACCAGCACGTACGGCGGGTGCTCACCGGCCGCGGCGAGCACCGCCCGCAGGTCCCGGGCGCCCGCCGCCGCCGTGGTGGGCTGGGTGACCGGTGTCGAACGGTTCGGCGTACCGTCCAGCCGGGTCGTGCCGGGGCGGTCGTAGGCGCACACCCGGGTGAACCGGGCGAGCTGCGGGAGCACCGCCGACGGACCGGGCTTCGGACCGGCCTGCGGACGCGCCGCGTCCGCGACGTGCGTCCACTCGTCCGACGCGCCCCTGGCGCCGGACACGAGCACGACCGTGGGGGACCCGGAGCCGCGGCAGTCCAGCGCCACGCGGCGGCCGCCGCCGATGTCCACCGGGCCGGCCGGACCGTCCCCGCCGTCCCGCGCCGCCGCGGGCGCCGCCCCCGCGCACAGCGCGAGCGAGACGGCGAGGGCGAGGGTGACGGCCACGTGACGGGCCCGGACCGGGCCTTTTCCGAACACCCGTCCAGTCTGGCACCCGGCGCCGGCGTCCGACAGCCGGTGCCGTCACGGACCGTCCTTGCCGCGGGCCCGCCGGAAGCGGGCCAGCCCCTCCGGGAGCCCGACCAGGGGGGCCGGGTAGTCGTACCGGGCCCGTTCCGGGCCCGCCAGCCGCCAGGGCTCGTGGACCGAGGAGCCCGGCAGCCCGGCGAGTTCCGGGACCCAGCGCCGTACGTAGGCGCCGTCGGGGTCGTACCGCTTGCCCTGGATCACCGGGTTGAGCACCCGGTTTGGGCGGGTGTCGGTCCCAGTACCGGCCACCCACTGCCAGTTGAGCTGGTTGTTGGCCACGTCGCCGTCGACGAGCAGGTCGAGGAAATGGCGGGCTCCGGCGCGCCAGTCGATGTAGAGCGTCTTGGTCAGGAAGGACGCGGCGAGCAGCCGGCCCCGGCCCGGCATCCAGCCCTCGTGGGCGAGTTGCCGCATCGCCGCGTCGACCACGGGGTAGCCCGTGCGGCCCTCCTTCCAGGCCAGCAGGTCGGCCTCGGCCGCCTTGCCCCGCCGCCAGCGGTCGGCCCGGGTGCGGTAGTCCCGGGCCGCGGCCCCGGGCCGGGCGGCCAGGAGCTGGTACTGGAAGTCGCGCCAGCAGAGCTGCCGGACGAAGGCCTCGGCGCCCGCCCCGCCCCGGGACCGTGCCCGGTGCACGGCCTCGGCCGCCGAGACCGCCCCGAAGTGGATGTACGGGGAGAGGCGGGAGGTGGCGTCGCCGGGAAGGTCGTCGTGGCCTTCCTCGTACCCGTCGGCGTACTCCTCCAGCCAGTCCGCGAGCCGTTGTCTGCCCTCCCGCTCGCCGCCGGTGGCCAGGCCCTCGGAGACCGACCCGACCGCGGCCCGGGAGGGGAGCGCCTCGGAGCGGATCGCGCCGGGCACCCGGACCTCCTGCGGCGGCGCGAGCGGCTCGCGCAGCCGTTCGCCCGACCAGCGCCTGAAGTACGGGGTGAAGACGGCGAAGTGATCGGATCCGCTCGGTGTCACGGCTCCGGCGGGCAGGGCGGTGACCACGGCGTCATGGACGTACAGGCGCCGCCCGTCGGCCTCCAGGGCGCTGCGCAACCGCTGCTCCCGGTGCAGGGCGAAGGCGCTGCACCCGGCCGCCATGTGCACCTCGTCGGCGTCCGTCTGCCGTACGACGGCGCACACCTCGGCGACGGGGTCCCCCGAGCGCACCACGAGCCGGCCGCCGCGCTCGCGCAGCCCGGAGTCCAGTCCGGCCAGGCAGTCCGCGAGGAAGGCGAGGCGGTTGGGCGCCGCGAAGCCGGCGCGGTCCACCGCCGGGTCCCGGACGAAGAGCGGCACGGTCTCGTTCCCCGGGCCCAGCGCGGCGCGCAGCGGCGGATGGTCGTGGACGCGGAGGTCCGAGGTGAACAGGACGACCGAGACGTTCATGGTGCTGCTCCTGGCATCGGGCCACCGGGCGGACGCGGGAGCTGCCGCGCGGTGGTCACTGGGCTGGCCTCGCCCGTCATTCGGCGCGGGCGGCCGCGGCGGATGCAGCGGATGCGGGCGGTGCGGCGGATCCGGGGGACGCGGCCGGGCCCCTGCCGTCGGCCGCCTCCGCCGTGCGCGCGATGTTGCGGGCCATGCCCCCGAAGACCACGGCGTGGAACGGCGATACGCTCCACCAGTACAGATGACCGGCCAGGCCGCGCGGGTGGAAGAGCGCGCGCTGCCGGTACCGGGTGCGGCCCTGCGCGTCCTGTTCGGCGTACATCTCCAGCCAGGCGAGGCCGGGCAGCCGCATCTCGGCGCGGAGCCTGAGCAGCCGGCCGCGTTCGATCTCCTCGACCCGCCAGAAGTCCAGGGAGTCGCCGACCCGCAGGTGTGCGGCGTCGCGGCGGCCCCGGCGCAGTCCGACGCCCCCGACGAGCCGGTCGAACCGGCCGCGGACGGCCCAGGCGAGCGGGAAGGAGTACCAGCCGTTCTCCCCGCCGATGCCCTCCACGACCCGCCACAGGGCCTGCGGGGAGGCCTCGACGGTGCGCTCACGGACGTCGGAGTAGAGGCTGCCGCCGGCCCAGTCCGGGTCGGTGGGCAGCGGGTCGCTCGGCGCGCCCGGCACGGAGGCGGAGGACCAGCGGGTGAGGACCTGGGCGTCGCGGACCTTCTTGAGGGCGTAGGTGAGGGCCGTGTCGAAGTCGAGGGGCGTGCCGGGCGGGTCGGGCACCCAGGTGGCGATGTCGTGCTCGTCGCAGACGACCTCGTACTTGAGGGATTCCGCGAGGGGGCGGGCGATGGCCCGGGGCACCGGGGTGACCAGGCCGACCCAGTGGCTGGAGAGCCTCGGGGTGAGGACCGGTACGGGCAGGATGACCCGCTGGGGCAGCCCGTCGACGCGGGCGTAGCGGCGCATCATGTCGAGGTAGGTGAGGACGTCGGGGCCGCCGATGTCGAAGGCGCGGCTGACCTCGGCGGGCATCCGGGCGCTGCCGACCAGGTAGCGCAGCACGTCGCGGACGGCGATGGGCTGGATGCGGGTGCGCACCCAGCTGGGGGTGACCATCACGGGCAGCCGCTCGGTCAGGTAGCGGAGCATCTCGAAGGAGGCCGAGCCGGAGCCGATGATGACGGCGGCGCGGAGCACCGTGGTGGGGACCCCGGAGTCCAGCAGGATGCGCCCGACCTCGGCGCGGGAGCGCAGATGGGGCGAGAGGTCCCGCGCGGGGACCCCACTGGGGGTGAGTCCGCCGAGGTAGACGATGCGGCGGACGCCGGCGGCGCGGGCCTGCTCGGCGAAGGTGCGGGCGGCCAGGCGGTCGGTGTGCTCGAAGTCCCGCCCGGTGCCGAGGGCGTGCACGAGGTAGTAGGCGACGTCCACGTCCCGCAGGGCGGGGGCGAGCGACGCGGCGTCGGTGACGTCGCCGCGGACGATCTCCGCCTGCCCCGCCCAGGGGTGGTCGCGCAGTTTTTCCGGAGTGCGGGCGAGGCAGCGCACCCGGTGGCCCGCGGTGATGAGCTCGGGGACGAGCCGGCCGCCGATGTATCCGGTGGCTCCGGTGACCAGGCACAGTGTGCCGGGGGCCGAGGTTCCTTGTGCGTCCGTCATGGAGTTGCTCCGATCGGGTGTCGCGGCTGCTCCCCGGACTTCTTCCCGGGGTGCGGTCCGGCTGGATGCACGGACCGCTGCCCGCGAGCCGATCGTCGGAGCGCGCCTACTTGGGCATGAGGACCGTGTCGACGATGTAGACGGTGGCGTTGGCGGTGGGGACGTTGCCGCAGACCACCGTGGAGGAATCGTTCACCTGGTAGGCGGTGCCCGAGCCCTTGGTCGTGATCATGCCCTTCTGGAGGGTCTGGAAGGAGCCGCTCCCCAGTTGCTGCGGGGTGAGCTTCTCGCCGACCACGTGGTACGTGAGGATCTTGGTCAGGGTCTCCTTGTCGGCCAGGACCTTGTCCAGGTCCGCCTTCGGGATCTTCGCGAACGCGTCGTTGGTCGGCGCGAACACCGTGATGTTCTGGGCGTTGTTCAAGGTGTCCACCAGTCCGGCCTTCTTCACGGCCGTGACCAGCGTCGACAGCGCCGGATTGTTCGAGGCGGCGGTGGCGACCGGGTCCTGCGCCATCCCGTCGAAGGATCCCGCGCCGCTCTTGGGCACCGAGGCGCACGCCGGACCGAACGGACCGTCCGCGCCGGTGCCGGTTTCACCGATCGGCTGGGGTGAGGAGACCGCGTCGGGCGCGGCCGCACCCCGATTGCTCGTACTCTCCTCCGAACAGGCGGACAGTGCCAGCGGAAGCAGCACTGCGGCCGTCACGGCGAGGGTGGCACGGCGGAAGGTGTGAATGCTCATGGTCTCTCCTGCGTCTGCGGGACCCACCCATCGGTGAGTCACGCCGCCGATTCGGCACCGGCCCTCGTCCGGATGGCCCCATCACCCGAACGAGTGGCGCCCCGCACAGGCCGTCGAACGGCGTTTCGAGGTCTGTCGAAGACACGTGCCCGCCGCGACCTATCCGCCAGCCCCGCGGCTCCGAATGAGCTGTGCAACCGAGTACTCCTGGAGGACCTCCCCGGTGAGAGAGAACGTGCGCATAGGCCGGCATCCGTCGGCCGCTCCCGACCTGCCGGAACTGATGGGCCGCGTGGCCCGCGGTGATCAGCAGGCGTTCACGGCCGTCTTCGAGGCCGTTTCGGGCCCCGTACTGGGCCTCGTCCGGACCGTGCTGCGGGACCCGGCCCAGTCCGAGGAGGTCGCCCAGGAGGTACTGGTCGAGCTCTGGCGGACCGCCGCCCGCTACCAGCCCGCGCGGGGGTCGGTGATGAACTGGGTGCTGACCCTGGCCCACCGCCGGGCCGTCGACCGGGTGCGCTCCGCGCAGGCGTCGACCAACCGCGAGAAGCGGGCGGCCCTGCTGGACCACACCACGGCCTACGACGAGGTGGTGGAGCAGGTGGAGTCCCGCCTGGAGCGCGAGCAGGTACGGCGCTGCATGAACGGACTCAGCGAACTGCAGCGCCAGTCGGTCACGCTGGCGTACTACCGCGGCCTGACCCACCGGGAGGTCGCCGAGTTGTTGGCCCTCCCGTTGGGTACCGTGAAGACACGGCTGCGCGACGGGCTCATCCGGCTCCGAGACTGCCTGGGGGTGGGCGTGTGAACACCACTGATCCGCACACATTGACGGGCGCGTACGCGCTCGATGCCCTGGAGCCGGACGAACGGGCAGCCGTCGAACGGCACCTCGCCGGCTGCATGTCCTGCGCCCTGGAGGTCCGGGAGTTCTCCGAGACCGCCACGCGGCTCGGGCTCGCCGTCGCGGCGCAGCCGAGTCCCGCGCTCCGCGACGAGGTGATGCGCCGGATCGCGACGGTGCGCCAGGAAGGGCCCCCGACGGTCAGGGCCGGACGCGGCGGCCACGTACGGCGCCGCTCGCGGCCGGTGTCGAACTGGGCCCTGGCCGCATGCATCGCGGCGGCCGTGGCGCTCGGCGGCGTCGCGGTGGCGCAGTACCAGCAGGCCGAGGACGCCCGCCAGCAGGCGCAGCAGGCCCGACTCACGAACGATGCCGTCGGCTCGGTCCTCGCGGCCGCCGATGCCCGGGTGGCCACGGCTCCGCTGCGGGGCGGGGCGGTGGGCACGGTGGTCGTCTCGGCCTCCCGCAACCAGGCCGTCTTCGCGGCCTCCGGCCTGCCGGCGCCGTCCGGCGGGAAGGTGTACCAGCTCTGGTACGACGACGGCGGCGGGAAGATGCGTTCGGCGGGGCTGATGGACACCGGTACCCCGGCGACTGCCACCCTGCTCGACGGCCCGGTCAACGCGGCGTCGGGGATGGGCGTCACCGTGGAACCGGCCGGCGGCTCACCGCAGCCGACCTCGGCTCCGGTCGCCCTGCTGGCCTTCCCGGCGGCCTGAGCGGGGCTCGGGTCGGCCGGCCCGGGGAGGACCGGAACCGGTTGCGGTATTCCGTGGCGTGATGCAGTGCCTCGGCTGAGCCGTCGGCCGGTCCGGCCGGGCCGGTCAGCCCGCCGTCGCCACGAGGCGGCGCAGTGCGGCGTGGGCGGGCGGGCCCCAGGTGGGCTTGCCGCCCGGCCGGCCACGGACACCGGCCTCGCCGATGAGGATGCCGCCGAGGGCGCGCTGCGCCGCCCAGCCACGGGCGCGGCGCCGGGTGGCCTCGTCCGCGGTCGGCCGGTAGGCGGCGTGGAATCGGTCGGCGGCGCCGTCCGGCAGCAGGGTCCACGGGGCGGCGAGGTCGCAGGCCGGATCGCCCGCACAGAGATCGCCGAAGTCGACCACGCCGCAGAAGGTGCCGCCCGCGGTGAGGACGTTGGCCGGGTGCAGGTCACCGTGCAGCCACATCGCAGGCCCCTCCCAGACGGGCGCGGCGACGGCGTCCTCCCACACCGCGCGGACGGCGTCCGGATCGGGGATCAGCCCCATGCCGGTGGCGGTGGCGAGCCCGTCGGCGAACGCGTCGGTGTGGTCGGCCAGTGGTCCCCCGCGGCCGTGGTTGCCCACGGGCGCCCCTTCGGGAGCCGGTCGGTGAAGAGCCGTCAGGAAGGCGGCCAGGGCGTCGGCCGCGTCCGCGGCGTTCGTCACGGGGGCGCGGTCGGCGGGCTCACCGGGGACCCAGGTCGTGACGATCCAGGGACGCGGGAACCGCTCGGAGGGCTCGCCGATGCGCTGCGGCACGGGAACCGGCAGCGGGAGGCCCGGGGCGAGGGCGGGCAGCCAGGCGTGTTCCTTGCGCAGCAGCGCGTCCGCGGACGGCGTCGCCCAGGGCAGCCGGACGGCGAGGTCCTCCCCGAGCCGCCACAGCTGGTTGTCCCAGCCGCGGGCGCCGAACCGCACGGGGCGGTCCGCCAGATCGGGATGCTGGTCGCGCAACAGGTCCCGGACGAGCTCGGCGGTGACCTCTGTTTCGGTGTGCGTCATGCGGACCAACCGTAGCCGGGGCCGTCCCTGAGAGGCCGCCGGGGCGAAGCCGTCGGGGCGTCAGAGCTCCTCCCCGAGCGGCAGCCGGTGGATGCCCGGAAGGTACTCGTCGAGCTCCCCCGGGGTGAACCGGGACATGCCGACGACGTGCCAGAACTCACCGGCCACATCGCCCTCGTACTTGTACCCGCCGGCCGGGGTCAGCGCCGCCCAGCCGCCCGCCATGCCCATCAGCGTCGCGCGCAGGGACGGCGGTTGCCCGTCCGCCGGGACGTTCCACAGCCGTACGGTGCCGTCCTCGGCGCCGCTCGCCAGGGTCGCGCCGTCCGGGGAGAAGGCGAGCGAGAGCACCCGGCCGGTGTGGCCGACGAGGTCGGTGAGGTGCTCGCCCGTCCCGGCGTCCCACAGGCCGACGGCCCGGTCGTCGCCGCCGGTGGCCAGCAGCGGGCGGCCCGGGTGGGCGGCCACCGCCCACAGCCTGCCCCCGCGTCCGCGCAGCCGCAGTTCCGCCTGCCCGTCCCGCCGGACGATGGCCGTACCGTCCCAGCTCGCGCTGGCGAGCCAGGCGCCGCCCGGGCCGTACGCGACGCCGTACACCCGGTCGGCATGCCCGCCGAGCTGCCCCAGGAGCTCCCCGCTCCTGGCGTCCCAGACCCGTACGAAGCTGTCGTCGCAGCCGGTTGCCAGTACGTCGGCGTCCGGGCGGAAGGCGATCGAGCGGACCCGGCCCCGGTGCTCGGTCAGTGTCGACACGGGGGAACCGGTGGGGCGGAACCAGACGCGTACGGAGTCGTCGTCGTTGGCGGTGGCGAGCAGGGTCCCGTCGGCGTTGAAGGCTTCCGCCCAGACGTGCTCGGTCTCGGCGTCGAGCTCCCTCAGGTACTCGCCGCCCACCGGGTCCCAGAGGTACATGTCGCCGTCGTTGCTGGCCGTGGCGAGGACGGCCTCGAGGGGGCTGAAGGCTGCCGAGACCAGCCGGTCGCCGCGCCCGGTGAGCTCTTGCGTACGCCGGCCCGTGCGCGTCTCCCACAGCCGTACGACCCCGTCGTTCCCGGCCGTGGCCAGTTGTGTGCCGTCCGCGCTGAAGGCGACACCGCTGATCCGGCGGCCGTGGCCGCGCAGGATGCGCTTGCCCTGGCCGGTGGCCGCGTCCCAGATCTGAGCGCCGCCGTCGTTGCCGACGGTGAGCAGTTGGGTGTCGCCGGGCCGGAAGGCGCACGCCCAGGCCGTGCCGCGGTGCTCGGTCGGCTGCTGGGGATGGAGGGCGATCGTGTACCCGTGGGGGCGTTCGGTGACCGTCCACAGCCGGACCGCGCCGTTGCTGTCGCAGGCCGCGAGGAGTTTCCCGCCGTCCCCGAAGAGCACCTGGTAGACGGCTCCGGTGCCCCGTTCGAGGATTCCGGCGGGCGTGCCGACCACCGGGTCCCAGAGCCGCACCTGGCCGTCGGTGTCACCGCTGGCGAGGAGGTTGCCCCCGGGGTGGAAGTCGAGGACGTACACCCGGCCGGTGTGTCCGGTGAACTCGTGCAGCAGCCGCGCGTCGGCCGTCCGCCAGATCCGCACCGTGCCGCCCTGCCCCGGCGCGCCCCGGTCGGCGGTGGCGAAGAGGGTCCCGTCGGGGCTGAACCGGGCCCGGTAGACGGCCCCCTGGTGACCGTCGATCTCCCGGACGCAGTGCCCGGTGTTCAGGTCCCAGAGCCGTACCTTCGCACCCGCGTCCCCGGTGAGCAGCAGGCCGTCCGGACCGTGGACCGCGGTGTAGACGGGCGCGATGTGACCCGGCATCCGGTGCACGGGTTCGCCGGTGGCCGTGTCCCAGACCGTGACCAGGCCCTCGCGGTCGCCGGTGGCGAGCAGGGTGCCGTCCGCGTCGAAGGAGAGCGGCCACACGCCGTCGGGGTGGACCCGCAGGTGGTGGCGGCACGCGCCGGTCACCGGGTCCCAGAGCCGCACCGCGCCGTCGGAGCCACCGGTGGCGATGACGTCGGGCCGGAACTTCACGGCGTACACGCGCCCTTCGTGGCCCTGGAGGGTGCGCACGGCCCGGCCGTCGTCGGCGCCGCAGACCAGGATGGAGCCGTCCTCGCTGCCGACCGCGAGGAGTTCGCCGTCGCTGCTGTACGCGATGGGTTCGGGGAGGCGGCTGGTGCGCATGCCGAAGCCGTACGGGACCCCGACGGCGGAGGGCCGGAACCCGGCGTCCACGGGCATCCCGGGGGCGATCGCGGCGGTCCCGAGCTCGGGGGCCGACCGCACCGCGTCGTCCATCGTCGTGTCGATGAGCGCGGCCCGGTGCCAGCGGCTGCCGGTCAGCAGGGCGCCCCGCAGATCGGTCCGGGTCAGCCGGGCCCGGCTGAGGTTCGCGCCGGTCAGGTCGGCCCGGCTCAGGTCGGCCCGGTCGAGGCGGGCGCCGGTCAGCCGGGTGCCGCGCAGCAGCGCGCCGGAGAGGTTGGCGCCGATCAGCCGGGCGTCCGTCAGGTCGGCGTCGCTGAGGTCGACCCCGGAGAAGTCGCGGTGCGAGAGGTCCTCGCCGGCCAGCCGGGCGCCGCGCAGGTCGGCGTTGGCCGGTACCCGGAGCCGGTCCGAGATGCGGACGGCGTTGGCGCGGGCGGCCTCGCCGGCCGCGCGCCCCGGGGAGTCGAGGACGTCGCGCACCCAGCGGGCGCACTGCTCGTGGTCGGCGAGGTCGCAGAAGAACTCGACGGCGAGCTGGCTGAGCGGGCGCGCGAGGAGCACGGTGTGCTGTCCGCGGGCGAGCTGGCGGGCGGCCTCCCGCGCCACCAGCCATTCGACGACGGAGCCGTGGATGAACTGGAAGACCCCGTCGTCGCTGCGGACCAGCAGGCTGCCCGCGCCGACCGCCTGGGCGCGTTCGGAGGGGGTGAGCGGGGACTCGGTGAGTTCGCTGAGGGTGTCGGCCACGGTCTCGGTGAGCTCGTCGAGCCGCAGGGCGCTGCGTCCGCTCTCCCACAGCCGCCAGGCCAGCGCGGTGACGGCGGCCCACAGCTGGTCGACGGTGAGTCCGGGCGGCGCGCCCGGCCCGCCCTGGCCGCGCCGTTCCTCGTGGTCGAGCCAGGAGGTGAACACGTCCTCGTACAGCCGGGCGGGACTGAGTGCCCGGCCCGCTCCGGCGACCGCGCGCAGCTGGTCCTGGCTCAGATCGGCGACGAAGGAGAGCAGCCGGGGGTTGCGGCAGAGCATCAGGAGGTCGGGGATGTTGCGCAGGAGCTGGAAGCGGCGGTCGGCGGCGCGCTCGTCGCCGTAGCTGCGTACGAGGTAGGAGCGGATCTGGGCCGGCGTGAAGCCCTCGACGGCCAGGATCCTGCGCTGCGGGAGCAGGCCGACGCGCTCGCCGAGCGCGGTGAGGACCTGGGCGTGCGACTTGAAGTGCTGGGTGCGGCTGCTGACGACGATCTTGGCATGGTCGACGGCGGCGTCGAGGAGGACCTGGAGGTGGTCGGCGGCCCGGTCGTAGCTGACCCGGTTGACCAGTTCGTCGAAGCCGTCGAAGAGCAGGACGACGCGGCCCTGGGCGAGCATGTAGCGCAGGGCCCGCAGGTCGATCGTGTCGACGTCGTGGCCGGCCAGGTGCGCGGCGACCAGGCCTTCGAGGCTGTGCGCCCGGTCGAGGGAGTTGAGCGGGATCAGCAGCGGGGTCAGGTGCGGGAGCTGTTCGGAGATGCGCCGGGCGAGCTCGCGCAGCGCGAAGGTCTTGCCGTGCCCGAAGTCGCCGAGGAGCAGGACGAAGCGGCCGTGGTCGGACTCCAGGAGCTCCAGCAGCTCCTCGACGAGTCCGTCGCGTTCCTGGCCGGTGCTGTCCTGGCCGTCGGGGCGGTCGGCGTCGCGGTAGCGCTGGGGGAGGTAGAGGCCCGGGGCGTACTGCTCGCTGCTGCTGAGCCGGGCCGTCTGCGCGGCGACGTAGCCCCGCAGGTCGAGCAGGCCCTGGAACTCGATGAAGCTGCGGACCCGGACCCGGACGCCGTGGGCGGCGGCCCGGCGGCGCAGTCCGCCGGCCGGGGCGTCGCCGGCGTACACCAGGACGGCCTCGGAGCCGGTGTCGGTCGCGTGGACCTGGGCGATGAAGCGGTCGAGTTCGTCCTCGGTGGGGCTGCCGGGGTGGACGGCTATGCGCTGCTGCTGGACGACGCCGTCCTCCTGCTCCTGCCAGGTGGCCATGATCTGCACCATGTCGCCCGGTTCACGGCGCGGGACGTCGCGC
This sequence comes from Streptomyces sp. NC-S4, assembly GCF_054353315.1. NCBI lineage: Bacteria > Bacillati > Actinomycetota > Actinomycetes > Kitasatosporales > Streptomycetaceae > Streptomyces > Streptomyces sp. NC-S4. The sequence goes on from NZ_CM135937.1 coordinate 1,582,826, forward strand.
AGCCGTACGCCCTCCCGGCGCACGCGGCAGATCTCCTTCACCCGCTCGGCGAGCGAGGCCGCCGGGTCGTCCAGGGGAGCCCGGCCGGCGGCCCGCTCGACGTTGATGACGGCGGGCAGCTCCGGTACGGGGAAGACCCGGCGGGTCTGGCGCCATGCGGAGGGGAAGGTCTCGGACGCGGAGGTGATCCGGTCGTCCCAGCGGGTCACGCCCTCCGCGCCGACCTGGAGCAGCTGGAACCGGGCGGGGGCCGCGGAGCCGAACAGGGGCAGCTCGCCGGCGCCCCCGGGAGCCGCGTTGCCTGCCCGGGCCCCGCAGGCCCCGGCGAGCAGGGTGCGGCTGGGGGCCGAGGTGGTGGTGCGCGGGCCGCCGGTCGGCCCGTGCAGCAGCAGGTGCAGCCGCGGCGCGGCCAGCCGGGCGAAGGTGTCGGCGTCCCGCAGCCCGCCGGGGCCGCCGACCGCGTCGCCGGACCGGCGGCCGTCGGTGAGCGGGTGGCGGAGCGCGCCGATGCGCAGCCAGCCCTCCTCCTCGTACCGGCGCATGGCCTCGGCGAACCAGGCGGCCTGGTCGCGGCCGATGAAGCCGTACTGCTCCTCGGGGCGGTGGCTGTAGGCCATGGAGGAGTTGAATCCGGCGACGACCGTGCTCAGTTCGGGTACCGGGAAGAGGGTCCAGGGCTGGTCGCTGTCGAAGACGGTGTCCAGGCCCTGGTAGAGGCCGCGGAACAGCCGGGTGTAGTGGCGCCATTTGGGCCAGTACGGCGGCTGCGGTGCCACCTCGTCGGCCTCGCAGGTGTGGAAGTAGGCCTGGGAGGCGGCCTGGTTCACGTCCTGCGCTCCCGGTACCACCATCACCCGCTGGGGGGACAGGTCGAGCTGGGAGCGCAGGGCGGTGAGGAAGCTGAGGGCCTGGTCGCACTCGCGCGGGCTGCCGGAAGCGGTGAGGTCACCGGTGACCACCATCAGGTCGGGGGCGGGTGCTCCCGCGTCCCTGAGCATGATGAGGTCGCCGCGGATCTGCCGGCTGAGCGAGTCGGGTTCGCGGCCGCGCCCGAAGTCGGGCCCGGCCAGGTGCAGGACGGTCACGGTGTCCCCGGCGCTCCGGCCGGCCGCGGCGGTCTGCGGGTAGAGCGGCGCCCTGGCCGGCCGTCGGCGTCCCGACCAGCCGGGGCCGGCGAGCGCGCTCGGCTGCGGGTGTCCGGGGTTGGGCTGCTCGGGGTGGCGAACGGGGCCCTGCCCGCTCCTGTTACGGTTCCCGCCCCCGCCGCCGCTCCCGTTCCCCGGAAAGCCGGGACGGCGGCCCGGTCGGGCGTGACCGTCGACCGCTTGCCCGACGCGGTTGAGCAGCAGGGAACGGGCCGCGTCGATGTCCGATACGCCGACGAGGTCGACGTAGGTGATCGTGGCGAGGAGTCCCTCGATCGGGATCTCGTCCACCCGGACGGTCAGCAGCCTCCGTTCGGGCGACTCGGGCGAGGCCCGGAGCGCGGCCTGCCATTCCATGCGACCGTAGGTGGAACGCTCGTAGTGGCGGGACAGGACGGCGATGACCGCCACCGACTCGCTGACCCCCCGGTCCATGAAGTCTATGAAGTTGGTCCCCGGTACGAAGTCCCAGGCCTGCACCACCGTGCGGTAACCGGCCTCCTCCAGGGTCCAGGCGATCCATGCGGCCCATTGTTCGTCTGCCGGGGAGTAGCTGATGAAGAAGTCGAACTCTCTTGCGGGAGCGCCGAATTGCCCGTCCGTCATCATGAGTCCATCGTAGGGCCGTGCCTGCGGCAGCGGGATTGTACCGTCAAGGACGTTGCGATCTCCCGCGGGGTGCCGGGCACCCCGCCCGGTCGGGCCTGTCCGATTCCTTCCGCCCCGTCTGATGCCGGGGCGTGTGTATGTGCGAACCTGTTCGCCGTGTCTTTCCTCAGGCGTCTGCATCCACTGGACTGGCTGGCCGGCGGCCTGCTCGCACTCGGTGCGCTGTGCGTCGCCACGGGACTGCTGCCCACCGGACCCGCCTCGGACGTGCTGGAGCGCATCGGTCCGCTCGTGGTGTTCCTGGCCACCGTCATCGTGCTCGCCGAGCTGACCGGCAAGGCGGAGGTCTTCGACGTCGTCGCCACCTGGGTGGCCCGGGCGGGGCGCGGCAGGTACCCCCTCCTCTTCTGTCTGTGCGTGCTGTTCGCGTCGGTCACCACCATCACCCTCAACCTGGACACGACGGCGGTCCTGCTGACCCCGGTGATGCTGGCGCTGGCGACCCGGGTCGGGATCGCGCCCGTACCGCTGGCGATGACCACGGTGTGGCTGGCGAACACGGCCAGCCTGCTGCTCCCCGTGTCGAACCTGACGAACCTGCTGGCCGCGGACCGCATCGCGCTGACCCCGTCGGAGATGGCCGCCACCATGTGGGCGCCGCAGCTGGCCGCCATCGCCGTCACGATGGCCTGCCTGTGGGTCTTCTACTGGCGCCCGGGGCGCCGCGGCGAGACCCGCTACGCCCCACCGCCCCTGCCGCGTCCCGCGGACCCGGTCCTGTTCCGGGTGAGCGCGGTGGCGTGCGCCGGATTCCTGCTGGCGATCCTGCTCGCCGACGTGCCGCTGTGGTCGGCGTCGATGGCGGCCGCGCTGATCGTGGTCGTGGCCTTCTGGGTGCGCGGCCGGGAAGCGCTGCGCCTGTCCCTGATCCCCTGGCGGCTCCTGGTCCTCGTCCCGGGGATGTTCCTGGTCGTGGAGACGGTCAACGCCCACGGGCTGCACGAGATCCTCGCGGCGGCGATGGGCTCCGACAACGGCGTCGTCGGCATGCTGAGGTCGGCGGCGGTCGGCGCGGGCTTCTCGAACGTGCTGAACAACCTCCCGGCCTACCTGGCGGGCGAGGCGGCCATTCCGGTGGCCAATCACGAGCAGCTGCTCGCCCAGCTGATCGGCGTCAACGTGGGACCGGTCATCACGCCGTGGGCCTCGCTGGCCACCCTGCTGTGGTTCGAGCGGTGCCGCTGGCACGGCACCCGGATCGACCTGGGCCGCTTCTTCGGCACGGGCTTCGTACTGGCGGTGGCGGGCACCCTGGCGGCGACACTGGCGCTGGCGGCCACGACGTAGGGGCGCACCGGTCGGCGCTCCGACCGGATCGGCACACCGGCCGCGGCGCCACCCTGCGATCATGTGCGCATGGATACGGGGGGATCTGCTCATGGCCGCCGCTCGACCGTGGTCTCCCGGCTGCGTCGGGCCGGTTCCGCTCTTCTCGCGGTGGCGGCCGTGCTGGCCGTGCTGGCCGTAGTGGTGGTGGTGCTCCCGGGGCTGGTGGTCGAGCGCGACCTCGGCGGGGCCGGCATCTCGGCCGCCGAACGGCTCGGAGCGGTCAACAACGTACGCACCACACTCGTGCAGGCGGTCGGCGGCGCTGTCGTCCTCTTCGGCGCGTACGCCACCTGGCGGCAGTTGAGGGTCGGCCAGGAGAGCCTGAACGCCACCCGGGAGGGACACATCACCGACCGCTTCAGCCGGGCGGTCGACCAGCTCGGCGCCGACAAGACGGACGTGCGGATCGGCGGCCTCTACGCGCTGTGGCGGATCGCGGACCATTCGGCTCGCGACCGGGAGGCGGTCATCTCGATCAAGGCCGCGTTCCTGCGGACCCACCTGCCGTGGCCTCCGCGGGGACAGGACTCCCCGGCGGCGGAAGCCGCCATCAACTCCCTGCCTCCGCTGGAAACCCGTGCCCCGGATGCCCAGGTGGCGCTCACCGCCCTCGGAGTCCTGTGCCGGGAACGCCGGCCCGACTGGCTCAACGTCAGCTACACCGACCTGCGCCGGGCCGACTGCGACGGACTGTGGCTCCACCACGTCAACTTCGACGGCGCCTGCCTGGAAGCGGCGAGCATCTACCAGGTCAACCTGACCGGGGCATCGCTGATCGCGGCCAACATGCGGCACGTGGAGCTCGGAACCTCGATCCTCCACCGGAGCCGCTGCATCGAAGCCGACCTGCGCGGCGCCCGCATGGTCAGGGCCGACCTCGGCGACGCCGACTTCTCCGGAGCCGACCTGCGGGAGGCGAACCTGCGCAAGGCGCGGGGTCACGGCACCAAGTTCACCGGCGCGGACCTGAGACTGGCCGACCTCCGGGGAACCGACCTCACCGGTGCCGACCTGACACGGGCGAAGCTGGAGGGCGCACTGGCGAGCGACGTCACCGTCTGGCCGACGGACTTCGACGTCCGGACGGCCGGCGTCGTCATGGTCGAGGACCCAGGCGCCGAGCCGAACATCCTCCTGCAGGCCGCCGCACTCGCGAGGAACGTCCCGCCACTGCGCTCTGCTTGACGCTGCGCCGGAGGAGGTCCGTCGGGCGGCTGCCGAGTCTCCGGAGATCCGAAGGAGAGGATCTAGGCGCCCGGGGTGACGGCTCCCACCTCGCTCAGCAGGTATGCGAGGGTCTCGCCGCGGGCCGCCACGAAGCTGCGCCCGGTGTCGGCCCCGGCGAAGCCGGGTCTGAAGGCCGACCCGGACAGGGTGCGCAGCTCCACGCCCGCCTCGGCCGCGAGCAGCGCCCCGGTCGGCAGGTCGACGCCCTCGGCGCGGTAGCCGACGAAGGCGTCGATGGTGCCGCGCGCCAGCAGGCTCCAGCCGAGCAGCGGCGCCCACAGCTGCAGGACGCGCCGGCAGCGCAGCTCCAGTACCGTGCGCAGGCCCACCGCCGTCGCGTCGCCCCGTGCCACGGCGTACCCCTGGGTCCAGGCGACGACGGGGCCGGGGCGTGGCAGGGTGGGGTCGGGGCCGGGCAGGGCGCCCGACGGCCCGTGGGCTCCGTACCCCCTGACCGCGTGCCAGGTCTCCCCGGTGACCGGCTCGTGCACCACTCCCATCACGGGGGCGCCGCCCAGGCACAGCCCGATCCCCACCGCGTAGGTGGGCAGCCCGATCACGACGTTGTTGCTGCCGTCCAACGGGTCGACCAGCCAGGTCCGTTCGCCGGCCGCGTCGAGGAGTCCGGCCTCCTCGGACAGGATCCGGTCGTGGGGGAAGTGCCGCTGTATCCGGCTGAGTACGAGTTTCTCGGCGGCGAGATCGAGATCCACCTGCACGTCCCCGGACCCGCCCTTGGTCCGCACGCAGCGCGCCGTGCCGAAGCGCCTGCGCAGCAGGCCGCCCGCCTCCTCCGCCGCCGCGACGGCCACCTGCCTCTCGTGGTCGAAATCAGGCCCGCTGCTCGGCATCGATCCTCCTGAGGACGGTGTGGACGCTGCGCACGGTCTGCGCGGTGTCGCACAGCCTGCGGGTCGTGCGGCGCGGGCGGCCGTCGAGCGGGCCGAGGGAGAGGTCGAACTGCCCGGGGACCGACATGCCGTGCACCAGGGTGGCCGCGGGTTCCGCTCCCTCCAGGGCGGTGGCGTGGAACTCGCCGGCCGCCAGGGTGTACGTCTGCCCGCCCGCGCTGATGTGGGCGGGGCCGGGCTCGCTCCGTACCAGGAGGGAGGTCGGCCGGATCTCGTCCACGCCGTCGCTCCCGCTGAGCACCTCGAAGACCCGGTGGGTGGCGCCTTCCTCGTCGTCCCGTACCGGGCTCGTCCGTACGGGGACGTTGGCCACCCGCCCGTACAGCACGCGGCTGCGCAGTTCCCAGCTGTGGGCGTGCATCGGTGACGCGTCCGGATCGGCACGGTTGCCGATCTCGAAGAGATGCACGCAGATTCCGCGCGGACCCTCTCTCAGCAGGGGCAGACAGAGGAATCCGAGCGGATGACGGACTGCATGTAACTCCCTGGTCCCGGAGGCGATTTCCTCCAGGGTGACGAGAGTGCTTTCGAGCTCGCGGTCCATGGGCACGCGCCGGAGCGCATCACCTCCTGTAGGGGTCCTCCGCGTGCAGGGCCTTTTCGATGATCTTGCCGATGTCGCTGTCGGTGAAGACGCGCGGCAGGGGCAGCCGCAGGTCGTCGAAGAGCGTCCGCACCTCGTCGACGGTGGGCTCCTGGCCGAGGGGGGAGGCGACGCGCAGGTCGAGCACGGTCGCCTGCTCGCGGCTCTGGTGCAGCTCGGTCACGTAGTAGTCGTAGAGCGGTTGCCCGCGTTCCACCAGCAGGTTCACCCGGGACTGGTCGTCCTGGGTGATGACGAGGCAGGTCTCGGACAGGTCGAAGCGCAGGGTCGGCACGGCGGCCGACAGGTGCACGCTGATCTCCAGCGTGGTCAGCTGCCGTTGGTACCAGCAGGCGGCGAGGACGGTCGCGTACGATTCCCGGCGGACCCGGTCGGTGGTCCACACGTCGTCGCCGCGCCGCTGCCCGCCGAACATCTGCCGGAACCGGGCGTACGCGGCGCAGGCCCGCTCGTCGGCCGGATTGACGATGTCGATCTTCACGTTGAGCTGTGAGCGCTGTTCCTTCGCGGCGGCCACGCACAGGGGCAGGGTGACCGCCCGCAGGTAGGTGCCCGTACCGCCCTTGAAGTACCAGAGGTTGGTGTGCTGGCGGGCCTTGCGCAACGCCTCGCCGACCTCGTTGCCGGAGAGCGAGCGCACCATCGCGAGGTCTTCGAGGGCCTGGCGGGTCCCGCTCATGGCCTCCTGGATGCTCGCCGGCCGGCGCACCCGCTCCACGATCGACCCGGTCGCGAGGAGGCCGAGCACGACCAGGGTGGCGCCGGAGGAGACGTCGTCACTGATGACGTCTCCGAAGATGTCGAGGAGTCCGACGGCCATCGCGATGCCCAGGGCGACCACGACGTCGGCGTTCCGCAGCACCCAGGCAACGAAGCGTTCCAGCCGCCCCACGTGCGCTGCCATGGACGCACCCCCCTCCCCCACCCGTGTTCCGATGGTAGGAGACGCGCCGGTGGTGCCACCAGAGCGACTTCACGTCGCGCGGACGCCTCCACCGCCGTCGTGGCCGTGATCGCCGTGGCCGCCGTCGCCGGTCAGCAGGCGGGAGCGCAGCCGCTCCGCGGTGCCCTCCGGCAGGCCGACCCGGTCCGTGAGGTAGCCGTGCACGGAGCCGTACCGGGCCTCCAGGTCCGCGAGCGTCAACTCCATGATCACGGCGGGGGCGCGGCCGTAGCTCGGCCACTTCATGACGCGGTCCGGGTTGGCGGCCCGCCAGTCGGCGGCGAGCCGCTCGGTGGCCAGCTCGGTGAGCGCGAAGTCGGCCAGGACGTCGGCCCGCTCCACCCCGAGCAGGGTCAGCAGGAAGACGCCGATGAGCCCGGTCCGGTCCTTGCCCGAGGTGCAGTGGAAGACGAGGGGGCCGGGCGCCTGGGCCAGCTCCTCCAGGACCTGCCGTATCTCCTCGGCCCCGTCCTCGGTGACCTCGGCGAACCGGTCGGCGAGGTACCGCCAGGGGTCGGTGTCCGGGTCGATCTCGGCCTGGTCGTACGGGCGGTGCTCGATGCTCAGGTTGACGTAGCGGAACCGGTCCGCCTCGGGCACGCGCCCCTTGGCCTCGATCTCCCACGGATACCGCAGGTCGATCACGGTCCCGATCCCGAGCTCCAGGAACCGCTCCCAGTCCGCGCCCGCCAGCTTGCCGAGCGAGTCGGCCCGGTACACCGTCCCCCACCGGACGGTCCGGCCGTCGGCGGACCGATAGCCGCCCAGGTCCCGGAAGTTGTGCAGCCGTTCGAACTCGATGTGCCGCTTCATCGGCTCGCCCCCGTCTTCGTGACTCCTCACCGGACACGAACACCCTGCCGCAGACCGCCCGCCCCGCGGGGCGTCCACGGGAGACTCGGGCGAAGATCACATCCGGGAAACCGGACGCTCTACCCTTCCGCCGCGGGGATGAGGTAGCCCCAGGTCTTGATGCCGACGATGCCGTCCGGTCCGCCGGTCTCCCGCGGGTACTTCGACTGGAAGCGCAGTACGGCCGCCTCGGTCCTGGGGCCGAAGGAACCGTCGATGAAGGTCGGGGCGTCGGCGGAGTCGACGAACGCCGTGCGGACCAGCGCCCACTGGAGTGCCCGCACGCAGTCGCCCGAGGACCCCCTGGCGAGGTTCACCGCCGGGACGGGCCAGCCGTTGGACGCCCAGCGGGTGCCGACCTGGTTCGTGCACGCCTCCAGGTAGCCGGAGCGGGCCGAGGCCTGCGGGGCGGCGAGTCCGGCGGCCATGAGCAGCGTCGCGCCCAGGACTCCGACGCGGGTCGCCGTACGCCTGATGGTGTTCATGCCAGGTGTTCCTCTCTATTCGAAGTAGACGGTGGCGATCAGGTGGTGCCAGGTGTAGCGCCCGACGACGCCGTCCGCGCCGCCCCTGGTCGAGTTGCTGCGCTGGAAGTTCACCACCGCGTTGTACGTCTTGGGGCCGAAGCTTCCGTCGACGAAGCCGGGCTGGTCCTCGCTCCGGACGGCGCCGGCCTCGAGCAGCTCCTCCTGGAGTTCCCGGACGCAGACCCCGGACGAGCCCTTGGCGAGCACCACCGTGGGGATCTCCCAGGCCATGTAGTGCTCGGAGCCGTAGGCGTTCTTGCACGCCTGCAGCTCGTTGCCCCAACTGGCCTGGGCGGTGGGGGCGGTGACCAGCAGGGAGCCGACGGCGGACGCGGCGAGCGCGAGCGCGGCCAGAGGGCGGATGCGGCGCGACGAGGACATGGAAAGGCGTCTCCTGGCGATGGGGAAGAGGAAGAGGGGGAGGAGGAAGAAGATCGCGAGAAGCGGGAGGGGCTCAGCCCGTCAGGAGCTTCTCCCAGGTCCGCGGGCCGACGATGCCATCGGCTTCGAGGTTGTGGGTGCTCTGGAACCTGCGGATGGCCGAGTTGGTACGGGCGCCGAAGACGCCGTCGACGAAGTTGCCGCCACTCCCCTCCCAGGAGGTCAGGCCGTACTGCGCGACGAGCTCCTGGAGTCCGGCGACGCAGAGGTCCGAGTCCCCCTGGGAGTAGTTGTACCGCGGGATGTTGTAGCGCCCGCTCGGGGAGAGCCGCGTACCGTGCGCGTCCTTACACATCTTGTACTGGGAGTCGTCCGCGTGGGCGGCCGGCGCGGAGACGAGCAGGGCGCCGGCGGAGACCGCGGCGAGGAAGAGCGAGGTGACGCCCTTCCCGGGGCGAGAAATACGCATGTCGACAGAGCCTTTCGCTGGGGACCTGGTGGCAACGGAAAGCTGTCACACGGAGCGCGGCGGCCCCCCGCGTCCCATCCGCCCGGGACACGAGGGACGAGCATCCGCGCAGCTCAGAGGCGGTTTTCTGGGGGCGTCCCAGGGACGTCCCGTGGCTCGGGGACTCCGTCGCGGACGGGCCGGGTCAGAACGCCAGCCGGAACAGCGCGCCCCCACCCGGAGCGGCCTCCGCCGTGAGCTCGGCGGAGTGCGCCCGCGCGATCTGCCGGGCCATCGCGAGGCCGAGCCCCGACCCCGGCAGGGCGCGGGCCGCCCCGGCCCGGTAGAACCGGTCGAAGACGTGCGGCAGGTCCTCCGGCGAGATCCCCGGACCGTGGTCGCGGACCGTCAGCTCCGGGCCCCGGCCCGGGACGCCCGCCACCAGCTCCACCTCGACGGGCAGCCCGTCCCGGCCGAACTTGGCCGCGTTGTCGAGCAGGTTCCCCAGCAGTCGGCTGAGCCGGGCCGGTACCCCCGGCACCACGACGGGTCCGGCCGGCACGCGTACGTGGAAGGGCACGGCCGGCCAGTGCGTCCGCGCCGCCTGCGCGCAGTGCTCCACCAGCGCGCCCAGCCGGACCTGTTCCACCAGCGGCTGCGGCTCTTCGTCGCGTGCCAGCTCGATCAGGTCGTTGACCAGCCCCGTCACCTCCCGCAGCTGCCGCCCCAGCGCGGCCGAGGCGCGCTCGCGCTGCTCGGGCGTGAGCCGATCGGCCCTGGCCAGCAGTTCGGCGTTGGTCCGCAGCGCCGTCAGCGGGGTGCGCAGTTCGTGGGAGGCGTCCGCGACCAGTTGGCGCTGCGCGGCGATCGACTGTTCGAGCTCCCCCAGCATGGTGTTGAAGCTCGTGGCCAGCCGGGTGATCTCGTCCTCCCGCCCCGGTGGCGGGAGTTCGATCCGGTGCCGTGCGTCGCGGGTGGCGGCGATCCGCTCGGCCGTCGCGGTGAGCCGGGCGACCGGGGCCAGGCCGGTCCGGGAGACCCAGGACCCCAGCAGGGCGGCCAGCAGCACGCCGATCACCGCCGTCAGCACCAGCCACTGGGCTGCCTCCTCGATGCCGTCCTCGACGGTGTCGGCCCGCAGGGCCACCTGGAGGGCGCGCCCCTTGGCGTAGTCGGTGGTGAGCATCCTGGCGGGATATCCGGCCACCGTGATGTTGGTGTAGTAGGGGGCCTTCCGGCCCGCGGCGACCTCCCGCGCCGCCGGTTCCACGGGCAGCAGCCCCGGGGCCGCGGGGTCCTTGGCCGGGTCGGCGGCCACCACTTCCGCGCAGGCGGGGGCCGCCAGGAACCGGCATTCCCCGGCCAGGGTGCCCGGCGCGGCCCCCGGGTTGCGCTGGGCGGCCAGCCGCGCGGACTGGGTGAGGCTGAGGTCGAGCTGCTCGTAGAGGGCGGACCGGACCACCAGGAACGCCGCCGCGCACACCCCGACGGCCACGAGGGCCACGGCGGCGGTGACCGACAGCGCCAGCCGGGTGCGCAGGGGGCCGCGCCTGCGCCAGACCCGGCCGAGGCGCCGGCGGCCGCCGCTCATGCCGCGTCCAGCCGGTAGCCGACCCCGTGGACGGTGTGCACCAGCCGGGGCTCGCCCGCGGCTTCCAGTTTCCGGCGCAGGTAGCCGATGTAGACGGCGAGGGAGTTGGAGTCCGGCCCGAAGTCCCGCCCCCAGACCAGTTCGAGGATCAGCTCGCGCGGGAGTACCTGGCCGGGGTGGCGCAGGAGCAGTTCGAGCAGGGCCGCCTCGGTACGGCTGAACTCCAGCGGACGGCTCCCCCGGCGCCCGGTCCGGGTCGCGGGGTCGAGGACGAGGTCGGCGAAGCCGAGCGGGGCGGCGGCGGTGCCGGCGGGTCCGGGCGCGGCCCGCCGCAGGAGGGCGCGGACCCGGGCGACCAGCTCGTCCAGGGCGAAGGGCTTGACGAGGTAGTCGTCGGCGCCCGCCTCCAGCCCGTCGACGCGCTCGCTGACGGAGTCCAGTGCGGTGAGCACGAGGACGGGGGTACGGTCGCCCAGCGCCCGCAGCTGCCGGCAGACGGCGAGGCCGTCGAGTACGGGCATCATCACGTCGAGGACGACCGCGTCGGGCTCCCAGGCCGCGACCTGCGAGAGGGCCGCGAGCCCGTCCGGGACGCCCCGTACCTCGTACCCCTCGACCGCGAGCCCGTCCTCGACGGCTGCCCGCACCTCGGGCTCGTCGTCGACGACGAGGATGCGCTGCCCACCCGTGCCACCCGTGCCACCCGTGCCGCCCGTGCCACCGGTGCTGTGTGTGCTGCCTGTGCTGTCCGTGGAGCTCATGGGGCAAAGCCTGCCAAAGGCTTCTGAGAGAACCTCTTAGAACGTTCTTAGGGCGCACCGGGAGTGTGCGCACATGACCACCACCACACCCCACACATCCACGGCACTCTCCGTCGTGATCGGTGCGGGCGGCACCGGCGGGCACATCTATCCCGGTCTCGCCCTCGCGGAGGCGCTGCGCGGCGCCGTGCCCGGCGCCGTGGTCTCGTTCATCGGGACCGAGCGGGGCCTGGAGACCGAGCTGATCCCCGGCGCCGGCCACCGCCTGCACACCGTCGACATGATCCCCTTCGATCCCGCGCTGGGGGCGAAGCGGTACCTGCTCCCCGCGGCGCTGCTCCGCTCGGCGCACCAGGCGCGTGCGGTGATCCGCGCGCAGGGTGCCCACGTCGTCGTGGGCATGGGCGGGTATCCGAGCGCCCCCGCCGTGCTCGGTGCCCGGCTGGCGGGACTGCCGGCCGTGATCCACGAGTCGAACGCGGTACCTGGCCGGGCCAACCAGTTCGCCGCCCGGCTCACCCCGCACGTCGCGGTGGCCTTCGACCGCAGCCGGGGTCACCTCTCGGGCGGTGACCGGGCGCTGACCACCGGGATGCCGATCTCTGCGGCCCTCTCCGGCCTCGCGCAGCTGCCCGGGCCGGACCGGGCGGCGCTGCGCGCCGAGGCCCGGCGCGCGCTCGGGGTGCCCGAGGGGCGCCGGCTGGTCGTCTTCAACGGCGGCAGCCTGGGCGCGGTCCGCCTCACGCGGGCGGCAGCGGCGCTGGCGGGCCTGTGGCAGTACCGGGACGACGTACAGCTGCTGGTCAAGACCGGTCCGGCGGCGCTGCCGGACGCGGTCGCCGAGCTGGCGGCGTCCGGCGGGCAGCGGATCGCTCGCGCCGTGCCGTACCTGGACCGGATGGACCTCGTCTACGCGGCCGCCGACCTGGTGGTGTGCCGGGCGGGCTCCGCGACCGTCGCCGAGCTCGCGGCGACCGGGGTCCCGGCGGTCCTCGTGCCCTACCCGCACGCGCCCGGCGACCACCAGACCCACAACGCGCGGGTGCTGTCGGACGCGGGCGCCGGACTGCTCCTGCCCGATGGCGAGACCACCGCCGAGCGTCTCGCCGGCCTCATCGGGCCGCTGCTGGCCGACCCGGCGCGGCTGTCGGCGATGGCCGGCGCCGCCGACCCCGGCCCGCACGCGCGGGCCGCCGAACTGCTGGCCGCCGAAGTGATCCGCGTCGCCGGCCTCGTACCCACCCCTCACCTGGAGCGCATATGAACAGCTGGACCGACCGCACCGTCCTCGTCACCGGCGCGGAGGGCTTCATCGGCTCGACGCTGGTGGACCTGCTGGTGTCACGGGGCGCGCGGGTGCGTGCCTTCGTCCACTACAAGCCGTACGCCGAGAAGGGCCACCTGGCGCGCTACCTCGCCGACCCGGACGGCCCGGTGGAGATGTGGGCGGGCGATGTCCGTGACGCGGGCCGGGTCAGCGACGCGGTGGCCGGCTGCGACACCGTCTTCCACCTGGCGGCGCTGATCGGGATTCCGTACAGCTACGCCTCGCCGGGCGCGTACGTGCAGACGAACGTCACGGGCACGCAGAACGTGGCGGAGGCCTGCCGGCGGCACGGCGTACGGCGCCTCGTGCACACGTCGACCAGTGAGGTCTACGGGACGGCGCTGACCGCCCCGATCTCCGAGAGCCACCCTCTGCAGCCGCAGTCCCCGTACTCCGCGTCGAAGATCGGCGCGGACATGATGGCGCTCTCCTTCCACCACGCCTTCGAACTCCCGGTGACGGTGGTGCGCCCGTTCAACACGTACGGGCCGCGCCAGTCGGCGCGCGCGGTCATCCCGACGATCCTTGCGCAACTGCACGCGGGGTCCCGGGAGATCCGCCTCGGCTCGCTCACGCCGACGCGGGACTTCACGTACGTGACGGACACGGCGGAGGGCTTCCTGGCGGTGGCCGAGTGCGATCGGGCGCTGGGTGAGGTGGTCAACCTCGGTACCGGTGAGGAGATCTCCGTCGGGGCGCTGGCACAGGCCCTGATCGCGGCGTCCGGGCGGGACGCGGAGGTGGTGGTGGACCCGGCGCGGCTGCGCCCGTCGGGCAGCGAGGTCCAGCGCCTGCTGTCGGACAACTCCCGGGCCCGCGACTGGGCCGGCTGGCGGCCCGGAGTCGGCCTGGAGGAGGGGCTGCGCCGCACCTCGGACTGGATCGCGGCGAACCCCTCCCTCTTCGCCCCGGACCGGTACGTGGTCTAGGCCGTCTCTTTCGGATCTTGCCGGGCCCGCGACGCCCGGCACCGCACCCGGCCGCGTTGTCGGGGCGCCAGAGTACGTCCAGTACACGGGCGCACCTCCGCCTTGCCGGCCACGGCACCGGACGCCGCGGGCTCGGCCGACAAGATCCGAAAGAGACGACCCAGGCCGCCCCGGAACCACCGGGCGGATATTCCGGTGAGCGGGTGAACGGCCGCCGGATATCTTGGTACGTCCCGCACCGGCCATGGAGGTCCTCCCGTATGAGCAGCACGACGCCGTCCTTTCCCGACCGGGTGGAGCTGACGGGCGAGGGACTGGTCCTGCGCGACTGGACCGAGGCCGACCTGGCGTCGATGCCCGGGCTCTTCGACCACCCCGACATCGCGTACTGGACGCCGATCGTCTCCCCCTTCGACGACCGGGCCGCCCGCGACCGCCTCGGCCGGGCGCGGGAGCTGCGCAAGGAGGGTAAGGCCCTGCTGCTGGCCATCACCGTCGACGGCGGCGCCCCGCTCGGCGAGGTGATGCTCAAGCGCGCGCCGGAGGGCACGGAGCTCGGGTACGCGCTCGGTCCGGCGCACCGGGGCCGGGGACTGGCCGCCCGGGCCGTGCGGGTGATGGCCGCGTACGCCTTCGAGGAGCTGGGGGTGGACCGGGTGGTCCTGGAGCTGGAGGCCGAGAACGCCTCCAGCGTCGGTGTGGCCACCCGGGCCGGTTTCCGGCTCCTCGACGTTCCGTTGATCACGGGCGAGGAGAAGGGCCGGCCCTACGCGCTCCAGACCTGGGGCCTCGACCGCTCCTGACCCCGCACAGCCGGGCCGGATACTCCCACCGGGTCCGCCGGCCGCGCCTCGTGGGCCCGGAGGCCGAAGGCCTCGGACAGCAGCTCGTACGAGCGCCGGCGGTCCGCCGGGTCGCAGGTCAGGGTGTTGACGATCAGCTCGTCCACGCCGTGGCTCCCGGCGAGGGCCGCCAGTACCGCGGACACCTGCTCCGGTGCCCCGGAGACCAGGGCCGTGCGGTGCACCTTGGCCCGTTCCAGTTCCGCGCCCGTCCAGCGGTGGCGGCGCGTGGTCTCGTACGACGGCAGCGGGCCGTCCTGGCCGAGGTCCTTGCGGGCGCGCCACAGCAGCAGGCTCTGGGCCAGTTCCTCGGCGCGGCCGGCGCTGTCCGCCGTCACCACGCGGACCGCGAGCGCGCCGCCAGGCCGGTCCCCCGTGGCGGTACGGAACTGGGCGCGGTAGTGCTCGAAGGCCTCCTGGCCGCCCGCCGGGGAGAAGAAGTGCCCGAACGCGAACTCGGTGCCGAGCAGCCCGGCCAGCCGCGCCGACTCCCGTCCCGCGCCCAGGAGCCACATCCGCGGCGGCACCGGTGCGTGCGGGACGACTCCGCCCTCGCCCAGTAACGCGCGCAGCTGGGCCAGCCGCTGCGGGAAGTCGCGGGCGGGGCCGCCGGCCCGTCCGATGCCTAGGTCGACGCGTCCCGGGTGGAGGGAGGCCAGTACGCCGAACACCTCGGCCACCTTGGCCGGGTCGTAGCGGGGCAGCAGCACCCCGCCGGTCCCGATGCGCATCCGTGTGGTGTGGGCGAGCAGGGTACCGGCGAGGATCTCGGGCGCGCTGCTCGCGAAGCCGGGCGAGTCGTGGTGTTCGGCGACCCAGTAGCGGGTGTAGCCGAGGTCCTCGGCGGCGCGGGCGAGGTCCACGGAGGCGCGCAGCGCCTGGTCCGGGGTGTGGTCCTCGCCGACCGGGGTCTGGTCGAGTACGGACAGTCGCAGCTTCGTCATGACGGGCCGCCTTTCAGTGCTGGTGGGCGGGGAGGCCGGTGGCGCCCGCCATGGTCGCGGGCACGATCCGGAAGTCCCGTTCGAAGACCAGGTTGTGGAGGTCCGCGGCGGCGATCGCGCGCAGGGTGGGCAGTTCGGCGGCGGCCTGCGCGTCGTCGAAGACGTTCAGCGGCCATTCGGAGACCGTCGCGCCGCGCAGGTGCGGGTGGTGGAAGGAGGCTCCGTAGTGCGCGTACAGCGTCACGGGCGGGATGTCGGCGGCCGACTGCTCGTCCCACCACAGGGTCCAGGCGTGGAAGAGGCTGCGGTCGTCGGCTCGTTGGACGCCGCTGGCGTCGATGACGCCCTGTCCCAGGAGCAGTTCGTCATTGAGCTCGCCGAGCGCCTGGCGGGCGTACGGGTCCAGCAGGCGCGCGGCGGCCCGGAAGTGCTCCTCCTTGTCGGGGCGGGACACGGAGCCGCCGTGGATGCCGTCGCGCAGATCGGCGAAGTGGCGCAGCAGGGCGTCGAGGTTGGGGACGTCGGAGGTGGTCATGTCAGCTCCAGGGAGGGGAGGAGAGAACGTTTTCGGGGCCGTTCGGTGAGATGAGCCGCCGCAGGGCCAGCCCGAGCCAGCCGCGCATCGAGGTCGTCGGGTGCCCGCCCGGGCCGTGGCCGGGCTGCAGGAACGCCCCGTGACCGGTCTGCCGGAACTCCCGCAGGGCGACCTCCACCCCGGCCGCCCGCAACAGGCGCCCGTAGTGGTGCACGTCGTCGCTGACGGGGTCGAGGTCGCCGGTGGCCATCACGGCCGGTGCCACTCCGCGCAGGTCGGCGGCTTCGAAGGGGGTGCTGTGGAGCCGTGTGCCGTCTGCGGCGACCGGCCGGCCCGGGTGCCGGTAGTCCTGCCAGGCCGCTCTCAGGTAGGAGGCCGTGGGGAACATGTCCGGGAAGCGGTGGTACGAGGCCGCCGCGCAGCCGGGGTCCAGCGGCGGGTACGCCAGCACCTGCGCGGCCAGCGGCACCCCGCGGTCGCGGCAGACGAGGGCGGCCGAGGCGGCGAGGGTGCCGCCGGCGCTGTCCCCGCCGACGGCCAGGACGGGCGCGGCGGACGGGACGGGCGCGGCGGACGGGACGGACGCGGCGGACGGGACGGACGGGACGGACGCGGCGGACGGGACTCCGAAAGGCCCGTCCTGCTGTTCCCCGGCCCAGGTCAGGGCGGCCAGGACGTCCTCGACCATGGCCGGGTGGCGTACCTCGGGGGCGAGCCGGTAGTCCACGCTGACCACGCCGAAGCCGGAGTGGCGGGCGAGTTCGGCGGTGGCGCCGTGCCAGTCCTGGGCGGATCCGGCACGCCAGCTGCCCCCGTGGGCCCACACCAGCCAGCCCTGCGGTGAAGCGGTACCGGGCCGGTACACCCGGGCGGGAAGGGGCCCGGACGGGGTGGGCACGGACACCTGCTCCCAGCTGACGACGGTGGGTGTGGCCATCGGGGTTCCTTTCCATCGGTAGCCGGCGCTCGCGCCGGGCCCGGGGCCAACGTTCGCGGCCGGGGCAGGGCTGTCACAAGGCGGAGTTGCCTTAGTGGACGCGCGCACTTCGTCAGCCGGCCTGCTTGCTGCGGAGGAAGAGGACGGTGGTGAGGATGCCGACCACGACGATCGCGGTGTTCACGATGACCGCGGTCGTGATCCCCGCATGGATGTCCGTGTTGGCGGCGGCGATCGCCGACATGATCGGCGTGCCCATCGTGATGCCGACCTGCTGCGTCATCGTCGCCAGACCCGCCGCCATGCCCTGCTCGTGGTCCGGCAGGCCCGTCGTGGCCGTCACCATGAACCCGACGATCACCAGCATGTTGCCGACACCACCGGCGAACGTCGCGATCAGCAGCAGCCACATGCTGGAGGACGTCTCACCCAGTGCGATCAGGCTCAGCGTCGCCACCGCCTGCAGCACACCGCCGGTGATCAGCGTCGACCGTGTTCCCACTGCACCGATCACCCGCGGGGCGACGGAACCGCCGATCACGGTGCCGATGCCCAGCACGCCGAAGGACAGCCCCGCCGTCAGCGGGGAGAAGTCCAGGACCTCCTGGAGGTACAGCGTCATCAGGAAGACCAGGCTGGTCTCGGTGAGGAACGCGATCAGACCCGCGATGTTGCCCCACGCCACCGTCTTCTTCTTCAGCACCGACACCGGCACCAGCGGGGCCGGGCTCTTCGACTCGATCGCGTAGAACACCACCAGCAGCACCACACCCGCCGCCAGCCAGCCCAGCGCCGACGGCGCACCCCAGCCGTGCTCGCCCGCCTGCGTCAGACCGTAGATCAGAGCCAGCAGACCCAGCGTCACCGCCGTCGCACCCGGCACGTCCAGCTTCGGACGCACCGACGGACGCGACTCCTTGATCACCGCAGGAGCGATGAACAACACCGCCAGGGCGACGGGCACGTTGATGAAGAACGCCCACCGCCACGACAGCAGATCCGTCAGGACACCGCCCAGGATCGCGCCCGTCGTGAAGCCGGCCGACATCAGAGCACCGTTGAGACCCAGCGCCTTCTGACGCAGCGGCCCCTCGGGGAACGACGTCGTCAGCAGCGACAGACCCGCCGGCGTCACCGCCGCCGTCGCAAGACCCTGGAACACACGCGCCACCAGCAGCATCTCCGGACTGTTCGCCAGACCACCCGCCAGCGAGGACAGGCCCAGCACCGCCAGACCCACCAGGAACAGCCGCCGCCGACCGAACAGATCCGCCACCCTGCCGAACAACAGCGTGAAACCGGCCGCGCAGAGCGCGAACGACGTCGCGATCCACTGCAGGTTCGACAACGAGAAACCGAGCCCGTCACCGATCACCGGCAACGCCACGTTCAGGATCGAGAAATCGACCGCCAGCATGAACTGCGCCACCAGCAGCACCACGAGAACCAACTTGAGACGGCCGTCCAGCCGGACGGGCCCCTCCGTTCCCGTATCGACGACCCTCGCACCCTCGACGACCGACATCGCGAACCACATCCTCTCGATCACGCAACGAGCTGTTGCGTCATCGACTCTGGACCGGTCGGAAGGGGTTACCCAGCCCCCTGGTGTTGCTGGCGCCGCGCAGGCTAGCACTCCCAGGGCCACCTTCACGGGCAGCGTTCGGCGCCCTCCCCCGGCACACTGGAACGCATGGACACACCGACTGCACTGGGCGAGTTCCTCCGCACTCGTCGCGCCCAGCTCCAGCCCGAGGACGTCGGGCTCCCCTCCCACGGCACCCGTCGGCGCGTGCCCGGGCTGCGGCGTGAGGAGCTCGCCCTCCTGGCCGGCGTGAGCATCACCTACTACACGCACCTGGAGCAGGGGCAAAGCACCAATGCCTCGGACAGCGTCCTCGACGCACTGGCCCGTGCCCTGCGCCTGACCCCGGACGAGCACGCGCACCTGCTGAACCTCGCGCGGCCGCCGCGCGCCAAGCGGGCCCAGTCGCCGCGTCCCGAGTACGCCCGTGCCACCACGCGCCGGCTGATCGCCTCGATGCCGCACGTCCCGGCGGTCGTCCTGGACGGCCGCAACAACGTGCTGGCCTGGAATCCGCTCGGGCACGCCCTGCTCGCGGGGCATGTGGACATCGCGAGCCCCGACGACCCGGCCGTACGCCCGAACCTCACGCGGATGCTGTTCCTGGATCCGCACACCCGGGAGCTCTACACGGACTGGAAGAGCGAGGCCCGGGTCGCCCTGGCGGCCCTGCGCCTGGTCGCCGGGCGCAATCCGGAGGACCGCGCACTCGCCGAACTCATCGGGTCGCTCATGCTGCAGAGCCCCGACTTCGCCTCGCTGTGGTCGAAGCACCCCGTACGGGACTGCACGGTCGGCACCAAGACCCTGCACCACCCGGTCGTGGGCCCGCTGACCCTCGACTTCGAGAACCTGCACCTCACCGACGGCACCAACCACCGGATGCTGCTCTACAGCGCCCCCGAGTCCTCCCCTTCCGACGCCGCGCTGCGCATGCTGTCGAGCCTGACCGCCGGTCCTGCGGCGGTGGGGCACGACAGCGCGAAGCCCGCGTCGGCGGATGCCGACGCGGGCGGGGAGCGGTAGGGCGGCGGGTCAGTCCCGGGCGGCCGCGGTGACCGGGGTCCGGTCGCCGGAGGGTTCGGCGGCCGGGGCGGGTGCCGCGGCGGACGGCGTGCGGGTCCTGGCGCGGCCGAAGCGGCGCATGGCGGGCATCTCGACGAAGCGGAACAGGAGCCAGCCCCCCAGCAGGGACGCCGCGAAGAAGCCCGCGATCACCAGCAGTGCGACCGGGACGCTGTAGGTGTTCTCGCCCAGCAGGGAGCGCAGGTAGAAGATCGTGACGCCCTGGACGAGGTAGAAGCCGAAGGACACCTCGCCCAGCCACACCATGGGCCGGCTGCGCAGGAAGGTGGCCCGGTCGTCCACGTCGGCCTGTGCGGTGGCCCCGATGAGCGCGGCGACCGGGATGATCGTCGCGACGACGAACCCGTACTGGAACGGGGCGACGAGCGCGGCGGCGTAGCCGAGGACCGTGAGCACGAGGGAGACGCCGAAGCCGACGCGGCGCGGCCACAGTCCGGCGAGGACGATCCGGGCGAGCAGGATGCCGAGCACGAATTCGAAGAGCCGGCCGGCCGGAAGCAGGTAGCCGAACCAGAACTGCATCCCGGAGATCGGCGTGATGGTGGACTTCGGGGTGTCGGGGACGAAGTAGGTGGCGACCAGCTGGAGGGCGACCATCCCGGCGATCATCGCGGCGCTCCAGCCCCACAGGGCGGTCCGGCCGCGGAGCCGCCGGATCGGCACGATGAGGGCCGGGAAGAGCATGTAGAAGAGCAGCTCGCTGCCGAGGGACCAGCTGGGCGGGTTGACGCTGAGGTTGACGGTGGGCTGCGGCCACCAGGTGTGGATGAGGAAGAGGTTCGGGAGCCAGTCGGCGACGCCGGTGACGGCCGAGCCTGCGAAGAGGACCATCGCGGCGGCGAAGACGACGAGATGGTTGGGGAAGATCTTCAGCAGTCGGCGGCGGAGGAAGGCGGTGACGCGCTCGCCGGGCTTGGCGGCCCAGGCGAGGACGAAGCCCGAGAGGACGAAGAAGAAGGAGACTCCCAGGTAGCCGGCCTTGCCGAAGGCGGTGGAGAACCCGTCCGCGATGCCGGCGTCGGCGAAGGGGTTGATGGGCGCGTTCGGCGGGATCGGGGAGTCGGTGAGGGATGAGTGGAAGAAGAAGACGGAGAGTGCGGCGAAGAACCGCAGGCCGGTCAGTGAGGGCAGTTTCGCCCGCTTCGCGGCGTCGGGGGACGTCGTGGAGGCCACAGGGAATCGCTCTTTCGGAAGTGGGTTTCGTCGGGGACGGCCCGGGACCGTGCTCCGCGGTGCGGTGCGCGGTCCCGGTGGCGCGAAGAGGCGTACGGGACTGTCCGGTGGGGCCGGGTGCCGGCTACTGGTCGATCTCGTTGCGGTAGACCATGAGCTTGGCGTCCTTGGCCACGTAGTAGTTCTGGACGGAGTACGCGATGGTCGCGAAGTCGAGGCGGCCGTCCCCGTTGAAGTCGGCGGTGGCGATGCGGGCGACGGATTCCTCGGAGACCCGCCACTTGGCCCAGACACCGTTGGCCGCGTCGATCGCCTTGTAGTACATGACGCCCTGCCAGGGCCACGGTCCGCGCAGGGCCACGAGGAACTCCTCGTCGCCGTCGCCGTCGAAGTCGGCGCAGACGATCTGGTGGCCGGGGCCCTCGCCGTTCTCGTTGGGGTCGCCGTACACGTCGAGCAGGACCCGGTTCCAGCCCTCGCCAGCCTCGGCCTTCGTGTAGACGGCGACGGTGTTGCCGTGGAAGGGCTCGATCGCGGCGACGTACGCCATCGGGTCGTCGCCGAGCCGGCCCGCGTTGAGGTCGCCGCTGCCGCGGAAGCCGGTCTGCTCGAACTGGGTGAGCTCACCCGTGCCGATCAGCTCGCGGACCCACTCCTGGCGGGCTTCGTCGAACCAGAGCCAGGTGACGCCCTCGTCGGAGGCCAGCAGCAGGGATTCGAGGTCGGAGCCGGGGATCAGGCCCTTCTTCTTCTCGGCGCCGTGGATCATCCGGAAGTGGCTGTCGTCGATGACGGTCATCGGCCACTCCTGCGCCGTGTGCACGTCGTCGGGCTGGGTGAACAGCACCACGGGCAGTACGGCGTGGACGTCCTCCTTGGCGACGATCGGCAGGCCGATGATCTGGAGCCGGTCGGTGCGGGTGAAGTGGCCGGCGCGCAGCCGGTGCATACCGGTGGCGCGGCCGACGTAGTGGCGCTTCCAGCGGGACTCGTCCTTGTCGGGGGTGCCCGGGTTCTCCAGCCAGTCGATCTTTCCGCCTTCGGTGTTGGCGTCGTGGATCGTGCCGATCGGGCCGTAGAGGTCGTAGCAGACGATGACGTCGGGGTGGCCGTTGCCGCTGACGTCGGCGAAGTCGGCGCCGACCGGCATCTTGATGCGGTCGGCTATCAGCCGGCGGGTCCAGTCGCCGTCGTTGGCGTACCAGTAGATCTCGCCGAGCCGCAGTCCGTAGCCGAACAGGTCGGGCTTGCCGTCGCCGTTGATGTCGGGCGCCTCCAGCCAGTAGCCGTCGCGGAGCTGGTCGGCGACGACCTCGGCGGTGAACTTCGGGGCGCGCAGGACGGGCTCGGAGTGCTTGCCGGTGCCGGTGGTGGTCATGAGTGGTTCTCCAGGGTGGTGAGGGCGGTCGCGGGGCGGAGCGTGCGCAGCGCGCGGGGTACGGGGTGGTACTCGATGGCGAGCCAGATGCAGTCGGTGTCGGCCCGGTACTGGTGCCAGGGGTAGTGGTAGGTGCACTGGGGGCCGGTGGCGCAGAAGGGGTCCGGGGTGGTGTAGCCGGGGCTCATCAGGACGTCCTGGTAGAGCGAGGCGTGGTCGCGGTCCCGGAAGCGCTGCATCCGGCCCAGGCCGTGGACCTGGGTGTGGACCTCGATGAAGTCGTGGCTGTTGTGGACGGCGCAGTCGGTGCCGGCGGGCGAGAACCAGAGGTTGGCGCGGACGTTGAACTCGCGCAGGTCCATGGCGCTCTCGCGCTCGCCGAGTACGTGGGCCGGGTCGAACAGGACGGTGTTGATGTCGTCCTGGGGGCTGCGGTGGAGGGCGGTCTCGCGGGGGAATTCCCCGGGGCCGAGGAGGTCGGCGAGGTGGGACCAGCCGGGTTCCGCGGTGATGCCGGTGATGTCGGTGCCGTCGGGGGCGGTGCGCAGGAGGAGGAGCGCGTCGGCCTTCTCGATGCGGGTGTCGGCGAGGACGGTCGAGGAGAGCGGGGGGATGGTCTTGCGCGGTGTCTCCGCGATGGTCACGGGCGTCACGCCGGGGTTGACGACGATGGTGCGGCCCTCGACGGTGTAGTCCACTGCGTCGCGGACGAGCGCGGCCCTCAGGTACGGGGTGCTGAAGTTCAGGGGGCGTTCGACGGCGGACGGGGTGGCGCTCATGCGGCGGTTCCTCTCCGGGGTTCAGGTGCGGGCGAAGTCGGCCGTGCGGGCGAGCTCGACGCTGAGCTCGTCGACGGCGCTGTCGGGGACGAAGGGCTCGGGCGCGGGTCCCAGGCCGAAGAAGTGGGCGAGCGCGGCGACCGTGCGGGTGGTGGCCCGTCCGTCGCCGTACGGGTTGGCGGCGGTGGCCATCCGGTCGTACTCGGCCCGGTCGCGCAGCAGTTGCAGGGTGCGGGTGACGATGCCCTCGGTGGCCGTTCCGACCAGGCAGGCGGTGCCGGCGACGATGGCCTCGGACCGCTCGGTGACGTCGCCGAGGACGAGCGTGGGCTTGCCGAGCGCGGGCCCTTCCTCCTGGCTGCCGCTGCTGTCCGAGACGATGACGTCGGCGCGGCCCATGAGCTTGCAGAAGCTGAGGTAGGGCAGCGGGTCGACGACGGTGATGCTCGGGTGGCTGCCGATGTGCGGGAGGAGCGCCTCGCGGACGACGGGGTTGCGGTGCAGCGGGACGACGACGCGCACACCGGGCTCGTCGGCGATGCGGGCCAGGGCCCGGCCGATCTGCGGCAGGTGCGGCCACGCCTCGCGGCGGTGCGCGGAGGCCAGGACGATCCGGCGCGGGTCGGTGTCGAGGTCGGCCAGGGCCGGGTCGCCGTAGCTCTCGGCGCGGCCGCTGGCCCAGCGCAGGGCGTCGATGACGGTGTTGCCGGTGACGGTGATCGTGTCGGCGGCGATGCCCTCGCGCAGCAGGTTGGCCAGGTTGCCGGGGGTGGGGGCCAGGTGGAGGGCGGCGACCTGGGCGACGAGGCGTCTGTTGCCCTCTTCGGGGAAGGGCGAGCCGAGCCGGCCGCTGCGCAGTCCGGCCTCGACGTGGACGACGGGGATCCGCAAGTGGAATCCGGCCAGGGCTCCGGTGAGGGTGGTGGCGGTGTCGCCGTGGACCAGGACGGCGTCGGCGGGCGCGGTGGCGAAGTAGTCCTCCAGGCCGCGCAGTGAGCGGTAGGTGACCTGGGAGAGGGTCTGCTTGGGGGCCATCACTTTCAGGTCGACGTCGGCGGTGAGGCCGAAGTCGTCGAGGGTCTCGTCCAGCATCTGGCGGTGCTGCCCGGTGGAGATCACGACGGGCTCGAAGCGCGGGTCGTCCTGGAGGGCGCGGATGACGGGCGCGAACTTGATGGCTTCCGGCCGGGTGCCGAGGACTACGGCGACGGAACGCATGGCTTCCTCTGCTTTCTGTGCTTTCTGACGCGTGGGAAATCGAGCCGTGGCGGTGCGTGCGAGGGTGCGGGTGCGCGGCACGGCGATGTGCCGCGGGCCTGTCGGGAGGTGATGTGGCCAGGGGATCGGATCTCACTGCGAGGGGCCTTTTCGGCTGCCCTCTTCCGGCCAGGACACAGCTTTCCCGGAGCCGGCCGGGGAGTCAACGAACGCCCCCGGCCACTCGAACGGCCGGCCGGGAACGACAGAAGCCCCGCACTCCGGAGACCGGAGTACGGGGCTTGTGACCAGGGATTACGGGTGGGACGGGGTCAGCCTCGGGCAGGCTTGATCGACATCGAGTGACGGAAGAAGTCGGACGGGTCGTACTTCCTCTTCACCTGCTGCAGGCGCGGGTAGTTGTCCTTGTAGTAGAGCGTCTGCCAGGGCACGCCGGACCTGTTGCGACGGGGGTCGGTGATGTCACGGTCGGGGTAGTTGATGTAGCAGCCGTCGGTGCTGTCGTCGATCAGCGGTACGCCGCCGGTCGCCGAGAAGAAGTCCTCGTACAGGTCGCGCAGCCAGCCCAGGTAGAACGCGTCCTCGCCCTCGTCCTGCCAGAACGTCTGGAAGCACATCTTGAAGATGGACGAGCGCTGCGCGTTCGCCGTCGCGTCGGGCGCCATGGCGTTGACCTGCCCGCCGAAGGAGAAGAGCACCAGCATGGTGTCCGGGTTCTTGAAGTCCGGCCGGCTCATGTACCGGTACAGCGCGGAGATCTGATGGTCGGTGAAGTTCTTGCGCATGTACGCGGACTTGTGCGCGCCGCGTGAGGTCGGGTTGGTGATGACCGGGTTGTTGGTGCCGACCAGTCTGGTCGCCTGGAGCCAGGGCAGGGTCCTGGGCTCCGCGAACTGTGGCATGGCGGGCAGCTCACCGGTGGGGCGGGTGAGTGCCTTCGGGGTGACTCCCGTGCCGGCCGTGATGGCCGCCAGGTAGTCGTCGAGCAGTTTTCTCGCGTTCGGCACGGTCGCGTCGACCTGGGTGAACATGCCCAGGCTGCCGTGCGCCTTGGAGCTGACGTTGAACAGGCTGGAGAGGTTGCGGTACGGGGAGTCGGGCGCGCTGTTGGCGGCGTGCCAGGCACCGAAGTTCTTCAGCAGCCGGGTGAACTTCGCCTCCGTCAACTGCTCCCAGGGGAAGTCGACGGCGCTCACCAGGACCTTCGACGGCGGGGATATCAGCTGTTCGGAGGGTTCGGATCCGGTGGCGCCCGGGGAGCGGAACCAGTAGCGGGTCACCAGGCCGAAGTTGCCGCCGCCTCCGCCGGTGTGCGCCCACCACAGGTCCCGGTTCGGGTCGTTCTTCTCCCGGGTGGCCACGACGGTGCGTACGCCGCCCTTCCCGTCCGTCACCACGACCTCCACGGCGTAGAGGTGGTCGACGACCAGGCCGTGGGCCCGGGAGAGCAGTCCGTAGCCGCCGCCGGCTATGTGCCCGCCGGCACCGACGCTGTAGCAGATGCCGCCGGGGATGGTGACGCCCCAGCCCTTGTAGAGGGCCTCGTACACGTTGATCAGGCGGGCGCCCGCTTCGACTTCGAACGCGCGGAACTTCGGGTCGTAGCCGACGTGCGTCATCTCCGAGAAGTCGATGATGACCTGGGTGCCCGAGTGGGCGGCGAAGTCGGCGAAGCAGTGGCCACCGCTGCGCACCGAGACCCGCTTGCCCGCCCGGACCGCGTCTCTGAGCGCGCGTTCGGCGTCCGCGGTCGAGCGGACCATCTTGATGTAGTCCGGGCGGGCCACGAAGCGCTGGTTGTTTCCGGTGGTGAGCATTTCGTAGCGCGGGTCCCCCGGCCTGACGACGGACCCGGTCCCGGCCGCAGCGGCGCGGGCCGCGTCGCCGGGGGCGCTGGTGGCGGCTGCCGCCACGGGGCCGGACAGGGCGCCGGCCACCGCGGCGCCTCCGACGACGGCCGCGCTGCGGGCGAGCATGGTCCGGCGATCGACACCGTTCATATGCGTCTACCTCGAATTCTGTTCGACGATGGAGTGGGTGCCGGATCCGGCACCCGGTGCGTTCGTGAGTGGTGCGGTGGGGAGCTCCGCGCCGGGCCGCGGATGCGGCCCGCCGCGCCCGCCGCTCCCACGGCTGTCCCGGCTGCCGTGGCCGCGGCGGTCGAGACGACCGGAGAGCGCCGCGGTGCCCAGACCGGCCGCGGCCAGTCCGGCACCGATCCAGGTCGGCGAGGTCCATCCGAGGCCGTGGGCGACGGCGAGGCCGCCGAGCCAGGCTCCGAGGGCGTTGCCGAGGTTGAAGGCCGCGATGTTCGCCGCGGAGGCGAGGGCCGGGGCCCCGGCGGCCTGCTGCATCACACGGGCCTGCAGCGGTGGCACCGTCGCGAATCCGATCGCCCCGAAGGCGGCCAGGGTGATCGCGGCGGGCACGGCGGCGCGCGAGGTGAAGGTGAAGATCACCAGGACCAGGCAGAGGCCGCCGAGGATGAGGTACAGGCTGGGCATCAGGGCCCGGTCGGCGGCCCGGCCGCCGAGTACGTTGCCCACGCACAGCCCGACACCGAAGAGGACGAGGAGCCAGGCGACCGCGCCGTCGGAGAAGCCGGCCAGCTCCGTCATCATCGGCGCGAGGTAGGTGAAGGAGGCGAAGACCCCGCCGAATCCGAGGACGGTGGTCGTCAGCGCCAGCCACACCTGGGGTCGGCGGAAGACGGCGAGTTCACCGCGCAGGGCTCCGCGTTCCGGCGCGGGCTGTGCCGGGACCAGGGTGATCAGACCGAGCAGTCCGACGACTCCGATGCCGGTGACCGCCCAGAAGGTGGAACGCCAGCCGAACTCCTGGCCCAGGAAGGTGCCCAGCGGTACGCCGAGCACGTTGGCCAGGGTGAGGCCGGTGAACATGAGGGCGATGGCGCTGGCCCGCCGGTCGGGTGCCACCAGGTCGGCTGCCACGACGGAGCCGATCCCGAAGAACGCGCCGTGCGTGAGGGCGGCGATCAGCCGGCCGCCCATGAGGGCGTTGTAGTCGCCGGCCAGGGCGCAGAGCAGATTGCCGGCGATGAAGACGGCCATGAGGACGGCGAGCATGGTCTTGCGCGGCAGCCGGGCACCGGCCGCGGTCATCAGCGGTGCGCCGACGACCACGCCGAGGGCGTATCCGGTGACCAGCATGCCGGCGGAGGGGATGGAGACGGACAGGTCGTCGGCGACCTCCGGGAGCAGGCCGACGATGACGAACTCGGTCGTCCCGATGCCGAAGGCACCTATGGCGAGGGCGAGGAGGGAAGCGCGCATCGGCCCGGTCAGACCTGTCGCAGGGCGCCGCCGTCGACGCTCCACTCGGCGCCGGTGACCTGCCCCGCGAGGGGTGAGAGCAGGTACGCGATGACGCCGGCGACGTCTTCGGGGGTTCCGATGCGGCCGCTGGGGAGTCGGCGCACCTCGCGGATGAAGTGATCCACGGCCTCGTCGGCCGGGAGGCCGAACCGCTCGCCGAGCTGCTCGGCGAACCCGCCGGGAGCGTCGAAGAGCGCGGTCCGGGTGGGCCCGGGCGAGACCACGTTGGAGCGCACCCCGCGTACGCCGAACTCCGCGGCGAGGGACTTGGAGAGGGAGAGCAGCGCCGTCTTGGTGGCGGCGTAGTCGACGATGCCCGGGTCGGGGAAGCGGGCGGCCTCGCTCGCGATGTGTACGAGGGCACCCGCTCCGCTGTCCAGGAGCGCGGGGAGGGCCGCGCGGGTCATGCGGACCACGGAGTGGAAGTTGACCTCGAAGGTGCGCTGCCACTGCTCGTCGGTCACGTCGAGGAAGCCGGTACGGGACTCCAGCGCGCCGACGTTGTTGACGAGGCCGTCGAGCCGGCCGTGGCGTTCGATGACCGTGTCGGCCACGTGGCGCGCGGCGTCGGGGTCGGTGAGGTCGGCGGCGACGGTGCTGACCCGGTCGCCGAGGGCTTCGGTGCTCCAGGGCTTGCGGGCGACGCCGACGACGGTGGCGCCCTCGGCCGCGAGGAGGCGGACGGCTGCCTCGCCGATTCCGGACGACGCGCCGGTCACGAGGTACACGCGGTCTTCGATACGGAGGTCCATCACGTTCCTTGAGAAGAGGAGACCTTGGGGAGGGAGACCTGGGGAGGGAGACCTGGGGAGGGAGACCTGGGGAGGGGGCGCCCCGGCACGGTCGGGGGGGGAAGGAGGCCGTGCCGGGGCGCCTCTGGGGGGGGGAAGGGCCGGTCAGGGGGTTCAGCCGGCGGCGGCGAGGTCCTTCGCGGCCTTGTTCCGGAGGAAGAGGACGGTGGTGAGGATGCCGACCACGACGATCGCGGTGTTCACGATGACCGCGGTCGTGATCCCCGCATGGATGTCCGTGTTGGCGGCGGCGATCGCCGACATGATCGGCGTGCCCATCGTGATGCCGACCTGCTGCGTCATCGTCGCCAGACCCGTCGCCATGCCCTGCTCGTGGTCCGGCAGACCCGTCGTCGCAGTCACCATGAACCCGACGATCACCAGCATGTTGCCGACACCACCGGCGAACGTCGCGATGAGCAGCAGCCACATGCTGGAGGACGTCTCACCCAGCGCCACCAGGCTCAGCGTCGCCACCGCCTGCAGCACACCGCCGGTGATCAGCGTCGACCGTGTTCCCACCGCACCGATCACCCGCGGGGCGACGGAACCGCCGATCACCGTGCCGATGCCCAGCACACCGAAGGACAGACCCGCCGTCAGCGGCGAGAAGTCCAGGACCTCCTGGAGGTACAGCGTCATCAGGAAGACCAGGCTGGTCTCGGTGAGGAACGCGATCAGACCCGCGATGTTGCCCCACGCCACCGTCTTCTTCTTCAGCACCGACACCGGCACCAGCGGGGCCGGGCTCTTCGACTCGATCGCGTAGAAGACGACCAGCAGCACCACACCCGCCGCCAGCCAGCCCAGCGCCGACGGCGCACCCCAGCCGTGCTCGCCCGCCTGCGTCAGACCGTAGATCAGAGCCAGCAGACCCAGCGTCACCGCCGTCGCACCCGGCACGTCCAGCTTCGGACGCACCGACGGACGCGACTCCTTGATCACCGTCGGGGCGATGAACAACACCGCCAGGGCGACGGGGACGTTGATGAAGAACGCCCACCGCCACGACAGCAGATCCGTCAGGACACCGCCCAGGATCGCGCCCGTCGTGAAGCCGGCCGACATCAGAGCACCGTTCAGGCCGAGGGCCTTCTCACGGAGCGGACCCTCGGGGAACGAGGTGGTGAGAAGGGACAGGCCGGCCGGCGTCACCGCGGCGGTCGCCAGCCCCTGGAACACCCGCGCCGCGATCAGCATCTCCGGCGACGTCGCCAGACCGCCCACGAGCGAGGACAAGCCCAGCACCGCCAGACCCACCAGGAACAGCCGCCGCCGACCGAACAGATCCGCCACCCTGCCGAACAACAGCGTGAAACCGGCCGCGCAGAGCGCGAACGACGTCGCGATCCACTGCAGGTTCGACAACGAGAAACCGAGCCCGTCACCGATCACCGGCAACGCCACGTTCAGGATCGAGAAATCGACCGCCAGCATGAACTGCGCCACCAGCAGCACCACCAGCACCAACCTCAGACGCCCGTCCAGACGAACGGGCCCCTCGGCTCCTCCCCCCTCCCCTGAACCCGCGTCAACACGCGCTCCCTCGACAACCGACATCGCCATACATCCTTTCGATCACAACTGAGGCCTTCGACTCGAAGGCCGGTACTCGCCGGGGAAGCCGGCTCAGGCAGGGGTTTGCGCCGAGGCCCGGCGCCGGAGCTCTTCGGACAGTTCCTGCCAGTCCCGTGCGCACTGGGCCGCCGCGGCGGCCGCCGTCTCCACGCGGTACGGGGGTATCGCGGCGACGATCCGCTCCCACTGGCGCAGTCCGCTCACCTGGAGGTCGAGCATGCGGAGCAGGAGCCTGCCCGCATCGCTCAGCCTGAGCAGGGGGTCCTTGCACAGGCTGGTGACCAGTACGGGCAGTGGCTGCCCCCGGACCCGGGCGGGGACCGGAGGCGGTACGGGGGCGGGGGTGTTGCCGGAGCGCCGCTGGGCGGCCGGTACGGGGTCCGCGCCCGCCACGATCCGGCGCCGCACGTCCCGCACGGTCGAGGGTGCGATGCCCGCCTCACGGGCGATCTGCCGCAGCGACGCGGTGGGCCGACCGGCCAGCAGCCGGGCCGCGGTCTCCCGGCCGCGGACCGGGTCGGCCGGCCGGACGCGGCCGTCCTGGCCGACGCGGCCCGGCGGTTCGGGCCCCGGAGCCGCGCGGCGGCGGAGCGCCCCGACGGTCTTGCCCGCCAGCCCGGCCCGCCGCGCGATACCGCGGTCGGACCAGTCGGGGTGGGACCGCAGGATCCGCAGCGCCGCGGCGGTCCGCTCGGCGTGGGTCAGCGGGAGCCCGTGACTGGTGTTGGCCTCGACCGAGAGCACGAACGCGTCCTCGGCACTGCCGTCGAAGTACGTCACCCCCACCGTGTCCTGCCCGCGCAGTACGGCGGCCCGCAACCGGTGCGTGCCGTCGATGATCCGCATGGTGGGGCGGTGCACGAGCAGCGGCGGCAGGGTCCGGCCGGACTGGGCGAGGGCCTGTGCATGGCTCTCGTCCACCTGGACGGTGCGGGGGGAATCCGCGGCGCGCAGTGCGCCGACCGGTACCTCGGCCGCGGCGCCGGGGGTCTGCGTCGCGTGCCGCGGGTTCGGCTTGTCCATGAAGTTCACCTCCTTCCGTGCACTCGGTGCTTCGGGCGCCGCTCCGTTCGGTGGGGCGGCCCCGGGGAAGAAATTACGTAATTACCGTTCGGTAACCCATCGGGAGGCCGAACCCCACTGAGATCTGGGCAAGTTGGCGCGGGAATGCCTGGTGGGGGTGGGCGACCGCGGAAGTTCCCCGGTCGCCCACCGAGCGGCCGCTCAGACCCCGACGAGCTCTTCCGACCGCACGAACTCCCGCAGCCAGGCGAGGAATTCGGGTCCCAGGTCGGCGCGCTCGCAGGCGAGCCTGACCGTCGCGCGCAGGTACTCGGCGCGGTCCCCGGTGTCGTAGCGCCGGCCGGAGAAGACGACGCCGTGCACGGGGCGTCCGGCCCGGACCAGCGTGCGCAGCGCGTCCGTGAGCTGGATCTCCCCGCCGCGCCCCGGGGCGGTGTTCCGCAGGACCTCGAAGATCTCGGGGTCGAGGAGGTAGCGGCCGATGACGGCCAGGTTGCTGGGCGCGGTACCGGGCTCCGGCTTCTCCACCAGCTCGGTGATGCGTACGCCGTCACCGTCGGCCGACCGCTCCACCGCGGCACATCCGTACAGGTGGATCGCCTGCGGATCCACTTCCATGAGGGCCACGACGCTGCCGCCGAGCCGCTCCCGCACCTCGGTCATACGGGCGAGCAGCGGGTCGCGGGGGTCGATCAGGTCGTCGGCCAGGAGGACGGCGAAGGGCTCCCGGCCGACGTGGGGCGCGGCGCACAGGACTGCGTGCCCGAGGCCCTTGGGGTCCCGCTGGCGCACGTAGTGGATGTCGGCGAGTTCGGTGGAGGCGCAGACGCTCCTGAGTTTGTCCTGATCACCCCGGCGCTGGAGGGACTCCTCCAGCTCGTAGTTGCGGTCGAAGTGGTCCTCCAGCGGCCGCTTGTTGCGTCCGGTGACCATGAGGATGTCGGACATCCCCGCCGCGACGGCCTCTTCCACCACGTACTGGATGGCCGGCTTGTCGACCACCGGAAGCATTTCCTTCGGGGTGGCCTTGGTCAGCGGGAGGAATCGGGTGCCGAGTCCCGCGGCGGGGATCACCGCTTTGGTTATCCGGTGAGGTGTGGAATTCATGCCACCGAGGCTAGGGCGAACCGCGCCCCGCTGGCTTGAATTACCCTGCTTCTTCTTCTACTTGGGCATTTCCGGGTCCGCCGGAGCCGCAATGCCCCGACGGACGAGCCGCCACAGCTCCCCGAGCTCACCGGTCACCGCGCCGGGGCGCTCGACCCGGCCGCCCCGGCGCACCCGGGTGACGACACCGCCCACGAGGTGCGCCGTCAGCAGGGTGACCGGGCGCGGATCGACCTCGGGGTCCAGCTGGCCCTGCGCGGCCGCCTGTTCGAGCAGTTCCTTGACGTCAGGGAGCCAGCAGCCGCACCAGTCGGGTCCGGCGCCCACCCGCTCCTGGGTCAGCCGCGCCGCGGCGCGCACGGCCGCGTCCGTCTCGATCAGCCTGCCGAGAGCGAGGACGAGCGCGGAAACGGTGTCCAGCGGCGGGCCGCCGCGGGCCGTCACCCCCTCGACCACCCTGCGGGTGGCCGCGCGCCCCGAATCCTCGACGGCGGAGGCCAATTCCCCCTTCGCCGCGAAGTGAAAGGTGAGTGCTCCGATCGAAATTCCGGCGGAACGGCTCAGCCGGGAGAGCGAGGTCCCGTCGTACCCATTGAGGTCGAATTCAGCGGCGGCCACCGAGATCAGATGATTACGGGTGCGTACGCCGCGTTCTTGCTTCACCACTGCACTATCACTGCCATCCAGGTCGTTCCTCACTCGCCATTGCGCCCCGCACGGAGATGGCTGCCTCCAGCGTCGCCCCGGCGCCCGGCGCCGACAACGCCGACTTGACGAAGAAGCGCCCGTACCCCGGCTCCCCGGGGGACGGCACGGCACGGCTGCGGCACGGGCGCCGCAGGCCTCCGGATCCAACGTGCCGAAGTCGTGGGCGGAGCGCCATGGGTTCACTAGAAAAAAAACGAACGTTCTGTATTCTATGACCACTAACGACGGCGCATGCCGACGTCCGCAGTGGAGGGGGAGACAGATGACGGCACGGACGAGGACCAGAGCCCTGACTGCCGGTGACACCGCCCTGGCCGACTTCACGGAACGCCTCTTCGGTCACTTACCGCGAGCCGACCAGCGGCGCTGGGCCCGGGTCTACCTGCAGGGTCTGCTCACCACCCCGGGGAAGAAGTCCGTACGCCGGCTCGCGGCCTCCGTCACCGAGTCGCCCACCGCGTCACAGTCGCTGCAGCAGTTCATCAACGCCAGCCCCTGGGACTGGGGTCCGGCCCGCACGGAACTGCTCCGATGGGTGGAGGAACGGCACCCCGTGCGGGCCTGGACGATCGGGCAGGTGTGCTTCCCCAAGCGCGGTGAGCACTCGGTCGGGGTGCACCGCCGCTTCGACCCCGTCGCCGGACGCATCGTCAACTGCCAGCTGGGCTTCTGCCTCTTCCTGTCCCTGGACGGCATGAGTGTGCCCGTCGACTGGCGGCTGGCGCTTCCCGAGGCGTGGGTGCAGGATCCCGTGCTGCGCCGCCGGGCACGCATCTGCCCCGAGGCCGTCCATCAGACCCCGGAGGCCCTCGTACTGGAGCTCGTCGACTCGATCGCCGCCCGCACCTCGTCGGCGCATCCGCCGGTGGTCGCCGATCTGAGCCGCCTCGGCAATGCCGCCGCGCTGATCGGCGTGCTCGGCCGCCGCGGACACGACTTCCTGGTGTCCGTACCGCCTGCCCTGACGGTCCGTGCCGCCGCCCTGGCGCCGGGCGTCGGCCACGCGCGCACGCGGGGGCGCGGCGGGACGACCGCGGGCGAATTCGCCCGGCTGGGCAACACCAGCCACCCGTACACCGCGCCTCTCGCCGGCCCCGGCGGCCGTCCGCAGCAGCAGCGCATCCACTCGGCGCTGGTCCGGGTGCCCGAGGGGGAATCGGGCGGGCCGGGGGCGCAGCGGATCTACCGGCTGTTCGGCGAACGGCGGCCGGACCGGCGGGGCGGTGGCCCCGTCTGGCTCACCAATATGAACCGCCACCGGATGGACGACCTGCTGCACCTGGTGCGGGAGGCGGCCCGGTCCGGCGCGGTGCTCGGCTCACTGGCCGACGACTTCGGCCTCCTCGACTTCGAGGGGCGGTCCTTCCCCGGCTGGCACCACCACATGACGCTGATGTCGGCGGCGTACGCGTACGCGGTCGCGGTGCGGGAGCAAGCGGAGCCCGGGCGGCGGTCCGCCTGAGCGGGTGGGGCTCCGGGCTCCGCCCCGGCCCTCCCCCAGCTACCGCTGGGAGGTGCCCCCTGCTCGAACGCCGGCGGGGCTGGAGTGGGCGGAGCCCGGCCTGGATCGGGGTCAGGCGCGGATGAGGGCCAGGGCCTCGTCGCGGACCTTGGCCAGGGTGGCCTCGTCACGGGCCTCCACGTTCAGCCGCAGCAACGGCTCGGTGTTCGACGCACGCACGTTGAACCACCAGTCGGCCGCCGTCACCGTCAGACCGTCCAGCTCGTCCAACGTGACACCCTCGACGTCACCGAAGGCCTCCTTCACCGCCGCCAGCCGCGCCGCCTGATCACCCACCGTGGAGTTGATCTCCCCCGAACCCGCGTAACGGTCGTAGGAAGCCACCAGCCCCGACAGCGGACCCTCCTGACCGCCCAGCGCCGCCAGCACGTGCAGCGCCGCCAGCATGCCCGTGTCCGCGTTCCAGAAATCCTTGAAGTAGTAGTGCGCCGAGTGCTCACCACCGAAGATCGCACCCGTCTTCGCCATCTCCTCCTTGATGAAGGAATGACCCACCCGCGTGCGGACCGGCGTGCCGCCGTTCTCCCGCACGACCTCCGGCACCGACCACGAGGTGATCAGGTTGTGGATCACGGTGCCCGACCCGCCGTTGCGGGCCAGCTCACGCGCCGCGACCAGGGCGGTGATCGCCGACGGCGACACCCCGACACCCCGCTCGTCCACGATGAAGCAGCGGTCCGCGTCACCGTCGAACGCGATGCCCAGATCCGCACCCTCCGCCAGGACACGGGCCTGGAGGTCCACGATGTTCTTCGGATCCAGCGGGTTCGCCTCGTGGTTCGGGAACGTCCCGTCCAGCTCGAAGTACATCGGCACCACATCCAGCGGCAGACCCTCGAACACCGTCGGGACCGTGTGACCGCCCATCCCGTTGCCCGCGTCCACGACCACCTTCAGCGGCCGGATCGACCCCAGGTCCACCAGACCCTTGAGGTGCGCGGCATAACCGGGAAGCGAGTCCAGCTCCGTCACCGTCCCGGGGACGGTGCCCTCGGGGACCGCGGGGGCGCCCTCGTCCGACCACTTCTCCACCAGCGCCCGGATCTGCGACAGACCCGTGTCCTGACCCACCGGAGCCGCACCCGCACGGCACAGCTTGATCCCGTTGTACTGCGCCGGATTGTGCGAGGCCGTGAACATCGCACCCGGCAGACCCAGCGAACCCGACGCGTAGTACAGCTGGTCCGTCGAACACAGACCGATCAGCGTCACATCCACCCCACGCGCCGCCGCACCCCGCGCGAACGCCCCCGACAGACCCGGCGACGACGGACGCATGTCATGACCGATCACGATCGCCGCAGCGCCCACGACCTCCACGAACGCGGCACCGAACAGCTCGGCCAGGGACTCGTCCCACTCGTCCGGCACGACGCCACGCACGTCATACGCCTTGACGATGTTCGAAAGATCGGACATTTCCACTCCTTCAGGGGTGACCGGCTGTGCTTCGGACGCTACCCGCCTCCCTGCTCGGCACAGCCCGCCCACGCTTTATCCCGCCGAGGCTTTGGCAGATCGCCGTCACCCCGGGGCGGCCCCGCCCCTCTCCCGGTACCACTCGGCCGCCGGGCCGATCCGGCTCAGCGGGCCGGGACCCGGCGCGATCCCGGCGAGTTCCCAGACCTCGTCGGCGCGGTACCAGTGGTCACCGGCCAGCAGCGTGAACTGGCGCTCGCTCACCCACCCCGGGGTCGCGGCCAAGGTGTCCAGGCACCTGCGCCACGACCAGTCGACATCGGGCCGCGTCGGCAGCACACGGTGTTCGGCGAGGACGTCCATGAGGTCCCGGTTGCGCACCGGCTCGGGGTGATGGGCGTGCAGGACACCCGTGGCACCGGCTGCCGCGCCACCACCGAGGGCGAGCGCCACGATGAGCCGTGCCAGGTCGTCGACATCGACGAAGGAGGCGAGCCCCGCTCCTCCTCCCCAGCGCGCGGGTACCCGCCGGAACGCGTCGACGAGGGCCGGTACGGCCCACCGGTCGCCCCTGCCCAGCACGAGCCCCGCACGCAGGACCAGTCCCCCCGCATCGAGCACCGGCCCCTCCCCCGCCAGTCGGCCGGCACTGGCCACCGACACCGGGGCCGGCGTCAACTCGTGCGTGTTCATTCCCCGATGGGGTCCCGGACCGTAGACCGCGCAGGTGGACAGGTGGATGATCCGCCCCACTCCGGCCCGCCGGGCCTCGGCCACCAGGGCCGTGGTTCCGGCGGAGTTGACCGCGGTGCACCGGTCGGCGTCCGGTCCGACGTAGGAAGCCATGGACAACAGGACGTCCGCGCCGTCACACACCCCGCGCAGGGACGGTTCGTCCGTCAGGTCCGCGCCCACCCACTGCGCTCCGGACAAGGCCGCGGCCGCCTGCGTACGGGACACCGCACGCACCTCGGCCTGCCGGGCCGCCCCGGCCAGTCGGCGCAGTACCGCCGACCCCACGAAGCCCGTCGCGCCGGTGACGACGATCCGAGGAGTGGTCACGCCCGCTTCCCCGATGCCGGCTTCGACCTCGGTGCCGACTGCGCCTCCGCCTCCGGCTTCGGCTCCGACTTCGGCTCCGACTTCGGCTCCGGCTTCGGCTTCGGCTTCGGCTCAGGCTCGGGCTCGCTCGGCGGCAGCGTCAGGCGCAGCCCGCCCCGGATGTCGTCGGCGGCCACCGCGGGCAGCAGGTAGCGCCACAGGGAGGCGATCCGCTGCGGCAGGTCGGCCCGGCCGGTGGACGCCTGGGAGAACAGCTGTGCCCCGGTGAAGGAGCTGACCAGCACCCAGGCCAGTTCGTGGTCGTCGACGTCCGGCTGGAGTTCGCCCTTGGCCCGGGCGAAGCGCAGTTGCTGGCGGAACTCCAGCACCCAGGCCTGGTAGGCGACATCGTCGCGCAGGCCGAACTCGCCCTGTTCGACGGCGAGTCGGACTCCGGCGCGGAGCACCGGATTGTGCCGGAGCTGCTCGGCGAGGTACAGCGTGATGTCCACCAGGTGCTGCAGGCCGTCCTCCCCGGCGGGGAACTCCAGGCCGTCGCCCTGGCCGACCATGACGGCGTAGGCAAGCTCCTCCTTCGAGCTGAAGTGGAAGTACATCCCGCCCTGTGTGACGTCCGCCCGCTTCATGATCTTGCTGATGCTGGCTCCGCTGAAGCCGAACTCGTCGAAGACCTCGGCCGCTGCGCGCAGGATGGCCGCTTTGGTCTGAACTGCCCTGAGTTGGGGGGCGCGTTGCTGCTTTCGTTCTGACATGGGCACCTAACTAATCTCGACAAAAAAAACGAACATCCTTTATTTTAGGACCTGCGCCGAACAAGCACCAGCTCATGTCCGACGTTCCAGGGGGGGCTCAACCATGACTGTGTCCATTGATCACTCCGCCGCACCCGTCGCCGCGCTCAGCAGCGCCTTACCGCGGGAGTACGTACACAAGAGCGCACACTCGGAAGTCCTGCTCACCGGATGGCGCACCGTCGCCCCGGACGAGTACGTCGTCACCGCCCAGTGGCCCCGCGCCCACAGCTTCTACACTCCGGACGGCGGTCACCACGACCCCCTCCTCCTGGCCGAATCGGTCCGCCAGGCCATACCGCTCCTCAGCCACGTCGCGTACGACGTCCCCTTCGGCCACCGCCAGATCTGGGACACGTTCAGCTACTCGACGAACGCCGATGCCCTCGCGGTCGGTTCGACCCCGGCCGACATCTCCCTGCACATCCGCTGCTCGGACATCTCGCGCCGCGGCCGCAGACTCGCCGGTCTCACCATGCACGTGACCGCGACCCGCGACGGAGAGTTCCTCGGCACCGCCGAGGCGGGATTCACCAACCAGCCCGAGGCCGTCTACCAGCGCCTGCGCGGCTCGAACGGGAACCTCGACGAGGTCGCCGCCCGCACGATCCCGCTGCCGCCACCGCTGACTCCCCGCCGCGTGGGCCGCGACCGCTTCCACGACGTGGTCCTGTCCCCCACCAGCTCCACGCGGCGCGCCCAGCTCCGGGCCGATGTCAACCACCCGATCCTCTTCGACCACCCCGTCGACCACGCCCCGGGCATGCTGCTCCTGGAGGCCGTGCGCCAGGCCGCGTACCGTTCCGCCTTCCCCCGGCGGGGGGTCCTGACCGATATGGAGATTCGTTTCTTCCGCTACGCGGAGCTGACCTCGGCCTGCTGGATCGAGACGCTCCCGAACACCGACGAGGCGACCGCGCCGGACCGCCATCCCGTACGCGTGGTCGCCCGCCAGAACGGCGAGGTGATCTTCGCCGCCACCGCGGCCATCGCGACCGCGACGGCCGTCCCCCTCCGCATGTACGCCGCGCGCTGACCGGCCCGCCCCCGCCGGGGAGACTTCCGGCGATCCCGTCGTCCCATGAGCGCGCCGGCTCATGGGCCGCCCGCCGGATCGGCTCCGCCTGCGGGGAAGAACGACGAAGGCGCCTGCCCGGGACCGTGCCCAGCAGGCGCCTTCGTGCTGTCGGACCGGGTCAGACCTTCCTGACCACGGCGGACTTCAGCTGCATTGGGCCGAACCCCTCGATCCTGCAGTCGATGTCATGGCCGTCGACGCCGTCCACCAGGCGGATGTTGCGCACTTTGGTGCCCGCCTTGATGCCGGACGGGCTGCCCTTGACCTTCAGGCCCTTGACCACCGTCACGGTGTCGCCGTCGGCCAGCACATTGCCGACCGCGTCCTTGATCACCCGCTCCTCGGGGACACCGCCGGAGTCACCCTGGGCGAGCGGCCATTCGTGCCCGCACTCGGGGCAGACCAGGAGCGCCCCCATCTCGTAGGCGTACGCGCCCGCGCACTCGGGGCAGGGAGGCAGCTGGTTCTCAATCACCCCGACATTGTATTTCAGGGCCGTCGCCGCAGGTCGGCGCCCGGTCCAGGGCGCGCAGCCCCTGCAGGATCAGGGACAGTCCGAAGTCGAAGTGCGCCGCGAAGTCACCGCTGGTGAGCGTGGACACCACGGCGGCGAGCTGCGGATACCGCCCGGGCTCGGCCGCCAGGCGCAGGCTTTCGGGATCCGCCGCCCCCTCCCCCTCCGGCGGGCGCGACGCGGCCTGCTCCTCCAGCGTGTGGCCGATGGTGAAGTGGGCCACCACCATGAGCGCGCGCGCCGCGTCCTCCTCGCCGAAACCGGCCGCGCGCAGCACCCCGACGACCGCTTCGGCGAAGCCGAGGGTGTGGGGCCCGGTCGCGTGCGTGCCCGCGTAGACGCGAGCGCCGTCGCGGCGGGCGAGCAGTGCCGTGCGCATGGCCCGGGCGAGGCTGCCCTGCTGTGCGCCGGGCGCGAGGGCGCCCTCACCACGTGGGCGGCGCGGGCCGCCGCCGCGTGAGCATGGGTGCGGCGCACCCGGGCAGACGGCGGCCTGGCTGCCGCCCCGCCGCGGGCCGAGGCTGAGGGTCCGCACCCCCTCACGGCAGGACCTCCGTATGCCCCGCAACGACACCACCAGTGCCGCCGTCCTCGATCGGCTCCGCCTCCGGTCCGCCGATCCGGGACGGCGCGTCCTGTTCACCGGCGCCACGATCGTCACGATGGACCCGGACCTCGGCGTCCTCCACTCCGCGGACCTGCTCGTCGTCGGCGATACGATCGCGGCGGTCGGGCCCGGTCTGAACCGGGACGGCGCCGTGGTCGTCGACGCCACGGACACGATCCTGACGCCCGGCTTCGTCGACACCCACCGGCACGCCTGGCAGACCCAGCTGCGCAGGATCATGCCGGACGTGGACGATCTCGGCGGCTACGTCTCGGCCACACTGGCCGGCTACGCGCCGGTCTACCGGCCGCAGGACATGTACGTCGGGACCCGCCTGGCCGCCCTGTCCGCCCTCGACAGCGGCATCACCTGCATGCTGGACTTCTCGCACAACGCGCGCACTCCCGAGCATTCGGACGCCGCCGTCCAGGCGCTGCTGGACACCGGTATCCGCGGCGTCCACGCCTCCATGGGGCCGCACTTCGGGGAGTGGGACCGGCAGTGGCCCGGCGACCTGGCCCGGCTCAGGCGGCGCTGGTTCAGCAGCGACGACCAGCTGCTGACCCTGCGCGTGGCCGCGCTGGCCACCGAGGAGATCGCCGGTCCCGCTCTCGCGTACGGCCCCGGACTCGCACGGGTGGCCCGTGATCTGGACGTCGGGGTGAGCGTGGACGCGGTCTTCGGCACCCCGTCCTCCCGCGCGGTGCTGCGGTGGGCCGCGGACGGCCTGCTCGGCCCCGGCCTGACCCTCATCCACGCCACCGGTCTGACGCCGCGGGCCTGGAAGGAGATCGGGGAGAGCGGCACCACCATCGCCCTGGCCCCCACCTCGGACGCTCAGATCGGACTGGAGACGGCGGTACCGGCCGTCGACGAGGCCCTGGCCGCCGGCATCCGCCCGGGGCTGAGCATCGACGTCGAAGTCGCCCTGGCCGGAGACATGTTCACGCAGATGCGGGCCCTGCACACGGTCCAGCGGATGCGCGCGGTGAACGCCGCCCATGGCACCGACCGGCAGCCGGTGCGCATCACCACCCGCGACGTCCTGGACTTCGCCACCCTCCAGGGCGCCCGTACCAACGGCCTGGACGCGGTGACCGGCTCCCTCACGCCGGGGAAGAAGGCCGACCTGCTGGTCATCCGCGCCGAGGACCTCAACAACATGCCCCTCAACGACCCGATCGGGACGGTCGTCCTCGGCTCGGACGCCCGCAACATCAGCGCCGTCCTCGTGGCCGGCACGCCCCGCAAGTGGAACGGTCAGGTCCTGGACGTGGACCTGCCCGCGCTGCGCGAAGAGGTGCAGGCCTCCCGTACGCATGTGCTCGGCTCGGCGGATTGCCCGGCCGCCGCCGGGCGGTCCTGAGGTCCGGCGGTCATGAGGCCCGGCGGGTGGCCCGCAGGCTGCCGAGCAGGGCGAGGCTCCGGGCGCTCGGGCTTCCCGGTTCGGCGTGGTAGACCACCAGCTGCTGGCCCGGCGCCCCGAGCACGGCGAAGGACTGGAAGCCGAGGGTGAGCGGTCCGACGTCGGGGTGGTCGAGTTCCTTGGTGTCATGGGTCTTGCCGCGGACGGTGTGAGCGGCCCAGAGCGCCGTGAACTCGGCGTCGGCCCGCCCGAGTTCACGGATCAGTGCCCTCAGCCTCGGATAGTGCGGATCGAGTCCGGCCGCGTGGCGCAGGCCGGCCACCACCGCCTCGGCCGCGCGGTCCCAGCGCACGAAGAACGGCCGGGCCGCGGGGTCGAGGAAGGTCATGCGCGCGAGGTTGTCCCGCTGCGCGAACGGGGAGAAGAGCGCCTCGGCCATCGCGTTGGCCGCCAGGACGTCGGTGGCGGGATTCAGGACGAACGCCGGGGTGCCCGTGTACCCGTCCAGCAGGTGGCGCAGGGGGGCTCCGACCGACTCCCGCGGCCGCGGCCGGGCGCCGTCCGGTGCGGTGCCCGCCAGCCGGAAGAGGTGTTCCCGGGCCGCTTCGTCCAGGCGCAGGGCCCCGCTGATCGCGTCGAGGATCTGCGGGGAGGGGCCGCGCTCGCGCCCCTGTTCCAGGCGGGCGTAGTAGTCGCTGTTCATTCCGGCCAGGACGGCGACCTCCTCTCGGCGCAGCCCTGCCACGCGGCGCCGTCCGTAGGAGGCGAGTCCCACGTCGTCCGGCCGCAGGCGCGCGCGCCGGGCGCGCAGGAAGTCTCCGAGATCGCTGCTGGTCACGACCCCAGGCTAAGGCGCGCCTGCGAGCGGGTGCCTGGGTGCGCCGCACCCGGGCACCCGTCGCGCCGCGCCGCGCCGCCGACGGGATCGGGAAGTGCGCCGCGGCAGCTCCTCCGCGTGGCCGAACTGTCGTTCGTAATTGGCGCGTTCCCGCTCATTCCGACAGCCGATCGGCCCGATGATCTTGCGTAGGCTCGTGACGTCCTACCTGCACCACCCCCCACCGGAGGAGCATCGTGCCCCTGCCCATGAACCGTCGTCTTGCCCTGAGCGCCGCCCTGCTGGCGGTGATGGCCGCCGTGGCTCCGGCGACCGCCGCGCACGCCGCCACCGCCCCGACCACCCCCGATCTCGAAGGGCTGACCCAGGCGTTGCGGAACACGACCTCGGCGGGCGCGCCGGGCGCCCTGGCCCGTTTCAGCGGACCCGGCGGGGTCAGCGTCCGGACCGAGGGGGTGCGCGACAGGGCCACGGGCTCGGCGATGGACCCGCAGGCCCGATTCCGGATCGGGAGCGTCAGCAAGACCTTCTCCTCCGTCGTCCTGCTGCAGCTGGTGGACGAGGGCAAGATCGATCTGGACACGTCCGTCAACCAGTACCTGCCCGGACTGCTGCCCGACAACCGGATCACGGTGCGTCATCTGCTGAGCCACCGCAGCGGGCTGGCGGACTACACCAACGCCATGTTCGAGCACACGGTGCCGGGCTTCGAGGCCGTGCGCAACAAGGTCTTCAGCTACCAGGAGCTGGTGGACCTCTCGCTCCGCGAGCCCCGGACGACCGAGCCCGGCGTGGCGTACAAGTACTCGAACACCAACTTCGTCGTCGTCGGCATGCTCATCGAGAAGGCCACCGGCAACGGTGTGGCCAAGGAGTACGAGCAGCGCATCTTCAAGAAGCTGAAGCTGCGCAACACCTCTTACGTGCACCCCAGCACGCAGATCAAGGGACTGCACACGCGCGGTTACCTCCACCCCGACGAGGCGGGCGCGCCACTGGTCGACTCCACCGAGCAGACGGTGTCGTGGGCCCAGTCCGCCGGAGCGGTGATCTCCAGCCCCGCCGATCTGAACACCTTCACGTCCGCGCTGCTCGGCGGGCGGCTGCTGTCCGCCCGGATGCTGGACGCCATGGTCACCGTGACGCCGACCGACACCACGAACACCCGGTTCTACGGGCTCGGCCTGCGCCGCTACGACCTGTCGTGCGGCACCTCGGTCTACGGTCACACGGGCACCGTGCAGGGCTTCTACACCTACGCCTTCTCCACCCGCGACGGGCGCCGCTCCCTCTCCGCGATGGCGAACACCTCGAACAAGGGGGAGGCGAACACGGCCCTCGGCGGAACCCTCGAAGCTGCCTTCTGCGGGAAGCCGGCCCCGAAGGCCACGGCAGCCACGGCACGCGGATTCGGGACCGCCCCGGCCGAGATGGACCTGCTGGAGCACGGCGCGCGCTGACGCCCCGGCATCGCCGCCCCGGGCGGGCGGGCGGACCGCCCGCCCGCCCGGGTGCGTGGACCTTGTGAAGAAACGGTCCACCTGATGAATCATCAGGTCAGCTGTCCCGGACTATTGACTCTGTCGATGGCAGTCGCGATTCTCGTCCCACTGTTTGTGGGGTCCATGACAAGTCACGCCTGTGGCCGTGGCGCGTCGTGCCCCCGAACGGATCCGGCTCCCCGACCGCGCCTTCCGGCTGACCTTAAGACGTGAGTGATGACCATTTCCCGACACACGCACCACAGGCGTAGGCCCCTGGCGGTCCTGTCATTGCTCCTCGCCGTGGTGGCCATGGTGCTCGGCCCCGTACCCGCTTCCGCCGCCGACCCCGGCTGGTGGAACCCGGTCGCGCGGCCCGCACCCGACTCCGACATCAACGTCACGGGCGAACCCTTCAAGGGGACCGACTCCCAGGGACGGGTGCGGGGCTTCGTCGACGCGCACGACCACCTGATGTCCAACGAGGGCTTCGGCGGCCGCCTGATCTGCGGCAAGCCGTTCTCCGAGGCGGGGATCGCCGACGCGCTCAAGGACTGCCCCGAGCACTACCCCGACGGCACGCTCGCGATCTTCGACTTCATCACCAAGGGCGGTGACGGCAAGCACGACCCGAACGGCTGGCCGACCTTCAAGGACTGGCCCGCCCACGACTCGCTGACCCACCAGCAGAACTACTACGCCTGGGTCGAGCGGGCCTGGCGCGGCGGCCAGCGCGTGCTCGTGAACGACCTCGTCACCAACGGCGTCATCTGCTCGGTCTACTTCTTCAAGGACCGCGGCTGCGACGAGATGACCGCCATCCGGCTCGAAGCGCAGAAGACCTACGACATGCAGGCGTACATCGACAAGATGTACGGCGGCCCGGGCAAGGGCTGGTTCCGGATCGTCACCGACTCCGCGCAGGCCCGCGACGTCGTCCAGCAGGGCAAGCTCGCCGTGGTCCTCGGGGTGGAGACCTCCGAGCCCTTCGGCTGCAAGCAGATCCTGGACATCGCGCAGTGCAGCAAGGCGGACATCGACCGCGGCCTGGACGAGCTGTACCGGCTCGGGGTGCGCAGCATGTTCCTGTGCCACAAGTTCGACAACGCCCTGTGCGGGGTCCGCTTCGACGAGGGAGCCCTCGGTACGGCCATCAACGCGGGCCAGTTCCTGTCGACCGGAACCTTCTGGAAGACGGAGAAGTGCACCGGCCCCCAGCACGACAACCCCATCGGCCTGGCGGCAGCCGCGCCCGCGGTGCAGAGCAAGCTCCCCGAAGGGGTGGCGATCCCGTCCTACGCCGCCGACGCCCAGTGCAACACGCGCGGACTCACGGAACTCGGCGAGTACGCGGTGCGCGGCATGATGAAGCGCA
This sequence comes from Streptomyces sp. NC-S4, assembly GCF_054353315.1. Taxonomy (NCBI): domain Bacteria; kingdom Bacillati; phylum Actinomycetota; class Actinomycetes; order Kitasatosporales; family Streptomycetaceae; genus Streptomyces; species Streptomyces sp. NC-S4. The sequence continues at coordinate 1,627,542 of NZ_CM135937.1, forward strand.
AGATGATGCTCGAGGTCGACCACATGAGCGTGAAGGCCGCGGGCCGGTCCTTCGACATCATGGAGTCCGAGTCGTACCCGGGTGTGATCTCCTCGCACAGCTGGATGGACATGGACTGGACCGAGCGGGTCTACAAGCTCGGCGGCTTCATCGCCTCGTACATGAGCGGCGCCGAGGGATTCAGCGCCGAGGCCAAGCGGACGGACGCGCTGCGCGACAAGTACAACGTCGGCTACGGGTACGGCACCGACATGAACGGCGTCGGCGGCTGGCCCGGACCGCGCGGGGCCGGCACCCCCAACCCGGTGCGCTACCCGTTCCGCAGCACCGACGGCGGCTCCGTCATCGACCGGCAGACCACCGGCTCGCGCACGTGGGACCTCAACACCGACGGCGCCTCGCACTACGGCCTGGTCCCGGACTGGATCGAGGACATCCGCCTCGTCGGCGGCCAGGGCGTGGTGGACGACCTGTTCAAGGGCGCCGAGTCCTACCTGACCACCTGGGGGAACTCCGAGAAGCACAAGTCCGGGGTGAACCTCGCCACGGGCTCCCCGGCCTCGGCGTCGAGCGCGGAGTGGTGGAACCCCTTCGTGAGCTACGCCCCGGGCCGCGCCGTGGACGGCGACTCGGGCACCCGCTGGGCGAGCGAGTGGAACGACAACCAGTGGCTGCGCATCGACCTCGGGTCCGCGAACCGGGTGGGACGCGTCACCCTCGACTGGGAGGCCGCGTACGGGAAGGCGTACCGCATCGAGGTCTCCACGGACGACACGAACTGGCAGACCGTCTGGTCCACGACCGCGAGTGACGGCGGCCTGGACACGGCGCGCTTCTCCGGTGTGCCGGCCCGCTACGTCCGCATCCAGGGCCTCCAGCGCGGCACCAAGTGGGGGTACTCGCTCCACGAGGTCGGCGTCTTCAGCAGCTGATCCCGACGAACGCAAGCCAAGGGGCCGGGGCCGGCCGGATCTGCTGATCCGGCCGGCCCCGGCCGCCGTGGCACCACGCACCGCGCACCACGCACCGCAGCACGAACCGAAAGGAACGCCCATGGCACGGATGCCCTCGGCCGAGCGGCGCCGGCAGCTGACCGAGGCGGCCATCCGCGCGATGACCCGCGACGGCGTCGCCGCGACGACGACCCGGTCGATCGCCGCCGAGGCGGGCGTGTCCCTGAGCGTCTTCCACTACTGCTTCGACTCCAAGCAGGCCCTGCTCGAATCCGTCATCGCCGCGATCACCGACCACAGCGTCACCCTGGTGAGGGAGGCGATCCAGCCGAAGGCGACCCTTCGGGAGACCGTCCGGGCGGGGTTCCAGGCGTACTGGGACCATGTGTCCGCCCACCCGGGCGAACACATGCTCACCTACGAACTCACCCAGTACGCCCTGCGCCGGCCGGACTTCGAGCACCTGGCGCGGCGGCAGTACGAGCGGTACTGCGACACCTACACCGAACTGATCGAGCAGCTGCGGCACCACATGGCCTTCGAACTCCGCGTGCCCGTCAACGTGCTGGCCCGCTACCTGGCCGCCATGACCGACGGGCTGACGCTGAACCACCTCGTCCTCGGCGACGCCAGGATCTCGTCGGACATCCTCGATGTGATCACCGACCACGTGGCGGGCCTCGTCGGCGAGGACCGGGGCGCGTCCGCGGACGCGCCCCGGTCCTCGGCCTAGTTCTCGGCGCGCACCTGCCGGGCCGCCTCGACCAGGTTCTCCAGGGAGGCCCTGGTCTCGGGCCAGCCCCGGGTCTTCAGGCCGCAGTCGGGATTGACCCACAGCCGCTCCGCCGGGATGGCCCCCAGTCCCTTCCGCAGCAGGGCCGCCGCCTCGGCCACGGAGGGGATCCGCGGCGAGTGGATGTCCCAGACACCGGGGCCGACCTCGCGCGGGTAGCCGGCGCCCGCGAGCTCACCGGCGACCTGCATGTGGGAACGGGCGGCCTCCAGGCTGATCACGTCGGCGTCGAGGTCCTCGATGGCTTCCACGATGTCGCCGAACTCGGCATAGCACATGTGCGTGTGGATCTGGGTGTCCGCGCGGACTCCGGCGGTGGTGAGCCGGAAGGACTCGGTGGCCCAGGCGAGGTAGCCGGCGTGGTCGGCGGCCCGCAGCGGGAGGGTCTCGCGCAGGGCGGGCTCGTCGACCTGGATGACCGCGGTACCGGCCGCCTCCAGGTCGCCCACCTCGTCGCGCAGGGCGAGCGCCACCTGGCGGGCGGTGTCGCCGAGGGGCTGGTCGTCGCGGACGAAGGACCAGGCGAGCATGGTGACGGGGCCGGTCAGCATGCCCTTGACCGGCTTGGCCGTCTGCGACTGCGCGTACGTGGTCCAGCGCACGGTCATCGGGTCCGGGCGGGAGATGTCGCCGGCCAGGACGGGCGGGCGGACGTAGCGGGTGCCGTAGGACTGGACCCAGCCGTGCCGGGTGGCCAGGTAGCCGGTGAGCTGCTCGGCGAAGTACTGCACCATGTCGTTGCGTTCGGGCTCGCCGTGTACGAGGACGTCGATGCCGGCCTTCTCCTGGAAGGCCAGGACCTCCCGGATCTCGGCCCGGATGCGGTCCTCGTAGCCGGCGGTGTCGATGCGCCCGGCCCGCAGGTCGGCGCGGGCCGTGCGCAGTTCGGTGGTCTGCGGGAAGGATCCGATCGTGGTCGTCGGAAGCAGCGGGAGCCCCAGGTGCGCCCGCTGGGCGGCGGCCCGCTCCGCGTACGGCCGGTCGCGCCGCCCGTCCGCGTCGGTGACGGCGGCGGTGCGGGCCCGGACCGCCGGATCGTGGGTGAGGGCGGAGCCGGCGCGGGAGGCCAGGTCGGCCCGGTTGGCGGCGAGTTCGGCGGCGATGGCGTCCGTGCCGCGGGCCAGGCCCCGGGCGAGCGTGGCGACCTCCACGGTCTTCTGGCGGGCGAAGGCGAGCCAGCGCCTCACCTGCGGGTCGATGTCCCGTTCGGCGGTGGCGTCCAGCGGCACGTGGAGCAGCGAGCAGGAGGCGGCGACGTCCACCCGGTCGGCGAGCCCCAGGAGGGTGGCGAGGGTGCCGAGGGACTTCTCGTAGTCGTTGATCCAGATGTTGCGGCCGCCCACGACACCGGCGACGAGGCGCTTGCCGGGCAGGCCCCCGACGGCGGCGAGGTCGTCGAGGTTCGCGGCGGCGGCCTCGGTGAAGTCCAGGGCGAGCCCTTCGACGGGGGCCTTGGCCAGCACCGGCAGGGCCTCGCCGAGCCGGTCGAAGTAGGAGGCGACGAGGAGCTTGGGCCGGTCGCTCCGGCCGCCGAGCTCCCGGTAGGCGCGGGCGGTGGCGGCCAGCTCGGCCGGGGTACGGTCCTGCACCAGGGCGGGCTCGTCCAGTTGCACCCACTCGGCTCCGGCGGCGCGCAGGTCGGCCAGGACCTGCGCGTAGACGGGCAGCAGCCGGTCGAGCAGGGCCAGCGGTTCGAAGCCGGCGGCGACGCCGGGGGCGGGCTTGGCCAGCAGCAGGTAGGTGACGGGGCCGACCAGGACGGGGCGGGCGGTGTGCCCCAGCCCGAGTGCCTCCGTCAGCTGGGCGACCTGCTGGGTGGAGTCGGCGGTGAAGACCGTGTCGGGGCCGAGTTCCGGCACGAGGTAGTGGTAGTTGGTGTCGAACCACTTGGTCATCTCCAGCGGCGCGACGTCCTGGGTGCCGCGCGCCATCGCGAAGTACCCGTCGAGCGGGTCGGCCGCGACGGCGGCCCGGTGCCGCTCGGGGACGGCGCCGACCATCACGCTGGTGTCCAGTACGTGGTCGTAGTACGAGAAGTCGCCGGTCGGCACCTCGGTGATGCCGGCGTCGGCCTGCTGCCGCCAGTTGGTGCGGCGCAGGTCGCGGGCGGTCGCCCGGAGGGCGTCGGCGGTGGTGCGGCCCTTCCAGTAGCCCTCGACGGACTTCTTCAGTTCGCGGTTCTGGCCCTGGCGGGGGTAGCCGTACACGGTGGCCTCGGTGGGCCGTCCGGTGGCGGGGGTCGTGCCGGTCACGGAACTCTCCTTCGCGAGCGTTCTCCTGTGGACCCGGTGAGGGACCGAGGGCGCGAAGGGATGACGGACCGGGCGGATCACGACCGGGTACGGGTGCGTGCGGATGCACGTGCCCGCGGTCGTCCGCCTGATGTGTCGCCGACCCGCCCACGAGGTCACCGGGATTTCCGTGCGCGATCGGTCGCGCACGGGCAACGGGCAGGTCTTCGGACTCGCGGGCGCGTCCCGTCGTACGGATGCCGTACGAGACTCCTACTGGCCGTCGCTTCCCAGACCCGTCCGGGCCCAGTGCGTATGACGGCGGTCGTTCCCGCTCACCGCTGCGGGGCAGTCCCGGATTCCCACCGGGTTCCCTCTTACGACGCATCCCGCCTGGCGGACGGGGCGAACCAGCTGCCCGGCCAGAGTAGACGCCGTTCCCCGTCGGCGCGCGGAGTTGTCCGGCATCCGGATGGCGGAGTGAGACGTACCGGGGTCGAAATCCGGCCATGAAGTGAATTGCGTCACTGCGGAGCGAGTTGTGTCCCTCTTGTCCGTTTACCGGATCGAACTCCCCGGTCAGCGCAGTACCTTGCAGCTCACTCCATCGAGATCGCTCGATGACCACCGGAAGACCGAGGAAGTATGGCTGGACCGGTCCCGCGCCCCGCCCGCGTCCGCACCCTGGCACCCGGCGTCCTGCGCGCCGCACTGGTGTCAGTGCTGGCATGCGGCGCCCTCACCGCGTGCGGCTCCGACGAGGAGGCACTGCGGTACGCGACCGACTACGCGAACCACGAACCGCTGGGCGTGGTCGGGTACCCCACCTCCGAGTCCCTCAAGATCACCCAGAGTCTGGTCTGGCGGCTCGCCGACGGCAAGGCCGAGGAGGTGCAGTCGCTCGCCGCCAACCCCGATGACGCGAAGGGGGACGTCGAGCGGACCGCGCGGAACTGGATCCGGGCCTTCCACGAAGGCGCCAAGGGGAAGGTGACCGCGGAGTTCTACGACGAGGGGTCCGTACGGCAGCTCGTCGTCGTGTACTTCCACGACACGGGCCAGACCAAGTCGTTCACGGTCCAGCTCACCGGAAGGGCCGGAGAGGAAGGCTGGCGCGTGGCCATGCGCGAGCCGGACCCGAAGGAGGCCTCGGCGACCCCCGACTGGGTTCCGAGGACCCCCGGGGGCCTCGGCTCGAAGACTCCGCGATGACCCGGTCCGCCGTCGCCACGAACTGACGGGCGCCGCCCCGCGGATCACTCCGCCGGACGGCGCCCTCGGTGGCGCGGGAACGGGAACGGGAACGGTCGGATCAGGACCGGTCCAGCAGCGTGGTCAGGACCTCGTGGAGGACCGCCGCCGGGTCCGCCACCGCCTGCGCCGAGCGCCAGGCCACGAAGCCGTCCGGGCGGACGAGGATCGCGCCCTCGGCGGTCGTGCCGTGCACCTCGGTCCAGTCACCGCCGTTCGCCGGGATCAGGTCGGCGTCCGGGCCGGTGCCGATCGCGTACACGTCCAGGGGCAGGCCCAGCTGTTCGGCGACGGAACGCCCCGCGGCCCGCCACGGCCTGCCCTCGGAGCACAGCAGGACGAAGGAACGCTCGTAGAGGTCCACGGTGGACTTCGGCTCCGGATCCCCCGGACCGCAGAGCCACATGTGCGGTGCGCGGCTGCCCGGATCGCCGCAGAGCCGCATCCGTTCGGGCACCACGGGCTGGTCCGGGTCGGCCCCCAGCACCGCGCCCCGGTTGTAGCGGTAGCCCATGGCCACGGAGAGGACCCCGCCCTGGCGGCCGCCGGGCCCGGAGTGCGGCCCGGCCGCGGACCCGGAGGCCGGTGCGGACGCGGACGCGGGCTCGGGGTCGGGCTCGTACCCCGGGTGGCTGTGCTCCGCCGACCGCGCAGATGCGCGCTCGCTCGTGGCCCTGGCCACCGGCAACCGCTCGGCCTCGTAGGTCTGCAGCAGCCCCGGCCCGGCCGAACCGTCCAGCACCATCGCGAGCTTCCAGGCGATGTTGTGGGCGTCCTGGATACCGGTGTTCGAGCCGAACGCCCCGGTGGGGGACATCTCGTGGGCGGAGTCTCCGGCCAGGAAGACCCGGCCGGCCGCGTACCGCTCGGCGACCCGCTCGGCGGCGTGCCACGGGGCCTTCCCGGTGACCTCGACGTCCAGGTCGGGCGAGCCGACGGCCCGGCGGATGTGCTCCACGCAGCGCTCGTCGGTGAAGTCCTCCAGCGTCTCGCCCCGGTCCGGGTGCCAGGGCGCGTGGAAGACCCACCGCTCGCCGTTGTCGACCGGCAGCAGGGCCCCGTCGGCATCGGGCTTGGTCAGGTAGCACACGATGAAACGCCGGTCGCCGACCACATGGGGCAGCATCCGCGACCGGAAGGTGATGCTCACGTTGTGGAACAGGTCCCCGGAGCCGCTCTGGCCGATCCGGAGCGCCTCCCGCACGGGGCTGCGCGGCCCGTCGGCGGCGACGAGGTAGTCCGCGCGCACCGTGCTGTGTTCCCCGGTCTCCCGGTTCTTCACGATCGCGGTGACCCCGCCGGGGTCCTGGTCGAAGGAGAGGAGTTCGGTGGAGAACCGCAGGTCGGCCCCGAGCGTGGGGGTCACGGACATCAGGACCGGCTCGATGTCGTTCTGGCTGCACAGGCACCATGCCGCCGGACTGAAGCGCGCGAGCGCGCCACCCGGGTCGATTTCCTCGAAGAGCCACTCCTGGTCGTCACCGGTCAGCGAGCCACCCTGCATGATGCCGTGGTTGTCCGCCAGGACCGACGCGGCCTCGCGGATCCGGTCCTCGACACGGGCGACCCGGAACAGTTCCATCGTCCGTACGTTGATACCGCGTCCGCGTGGGTGCATCGAGGTACCCGCGTGCTTCTCGACCACCATGTGCGGGATGCCATGCCGGCCGAGGAAGAGCGAGGTGCACAGACCCACCAGCGAGCCGCCCACGATGAGGACCGGGACGTGGTGGTCGACGTTTTCCTTCATGGCTCTTCCATGCCCTGTAGGAGGCCGGTTCCCTCGCTCGTTCACCCGCTTGGTTCTCTCCTCTCGCGCCGCAGGGATTACGGGACAACGATCGGTTCGGGTGGCGCCGCCCGTGGCGACCGTGTGGTCTCGAAGGAGTGTGAACGATGACAACCTTGTCGGAACGGATATCCCAGTCCGCCTTCGACGGCTCGAGACTTCGGGTCGTTCTGCTGCTGGATCTGTACGACGGAGCGCAGAACCAGTTCCTCGAGGTGTACGAACATCTTCAGAAGCAGGTGTCCTCCGTCCCCGGACACATCAGCGACGAGCTGTGCCAGTCGATCGAGAACCCGTCCCAGTGGCTCATCACCAGCGAATGGGAGAGCGCACCTCGGTTCTTGGCCTGGATCAACAGCGAGGAACACGTCGCGTCGGTGCAGCCGCTCCACAGCTGCGTGCGCGACACCCGCTCGCTGCGCTTCAGCGTGCTGCGGGAGATCGGAAAGGGGCCGGGCACCGGCTCCCACTCCCCCACCGGCCCGCCCTCCGCCGCCTCTTCACCGGAGGCGGCGGACCGGGCCCGGGGCGGCCTCCAGGTCGCGCCGCGGCGTGGCGACGGCGTGGTCCGCCACGCGCTCACCTTCACCGTGAAGCCCGGCAGCGAGCCGGTGGTGGCGGAACTCCTGGCCGGGTACACGTCCCCGCAGGCCCGGGTGGACGAGAGCACGCGGCTGCGCCGCACGTCGCTGTTCATGCACGGCAACCGCGTCGTCCGGGCGGTCGAGGTCGAGGGCGACCTCCTCGCGGCCCTGCGCCACGTGTCCCAGCAGCCCGAGGTACGGGCACTGGAGGAGGCCATCAACCCGTACCTGGAGCAGGACCGGGACCTCAGCGACCCCGGATCGGCCCGGATGTTCTTCACCCGGGCGGCCCTCCCCGCGGTGCACCATGTGGCGGCCGGCGGCCGCGAGTCCGCGGACGTCGGGCGGCACGCCCTCTTCTACCCCGCGAAGGACGGGTGCGGCACGGCGCTCGCCCGGCTGCTCGCCGGGCAGGACGAGGCGGCCGTGGACGATCCGACGAGCCCCATCGAGGGCAGCACCATCTTCCAGCGCGACGACATCGTCGTACGCCTCCTCGACCTGCGCGGCCCGCTCGACGCACGGCCCGCACTGGCCCTCGGCGTCGAGGGCGGCCACAAGGCGGCCGTGCTCGCCCGGCTGCTCGACAGCGCCAAGGACGGCGTCCCCAGCACCGACCAGGAGATCTCACGCTTCCTCGCGCGCTCCGAAATGCGCCTGATCACCGACCGGCGTGCGCCGGCCCAAGACTGAGGAGTTGTCCGTCATGACCGCTCGACTGACCATGGAAGAACTGGCCGCCCTGATGAAGAAGGGTGCCGGCGTCACCGTCGACCCCGCGGACATGGCGAGCCGCCCCGACTCGGGCTTCGACGAGTGGGGGCTCGACTCCCTGGGACTCCTCGGCATCGTCGGCGAGCTGGAGAACCGGCACAGCCGGCCGCTGCCCGCCGACGCGGACCGGTGCAAGTCGCCGCGCGAGTTCCTCGACCTCGTCAACAGCGCCCTGGCGGCCTGACGCCGACGCCCGGGACACCGCGGACGCCCTCGAGACCGGCTTCGTGCCGGTCTCGAGGCGTGCGGGGCCCTATGCCGGCCGGCGTCACCCGGGCACGGTGCACTCGAACGCGTGCAGGTACGCGTTGACCGGCCGGATCTCGCCGATCACCAGTCCGGCGTCCTCCATGCGGGCGGTGAGGCTGGCCTTGGTGTGCTTCGCGCCGCCGACGTTGAGCAGCAGCAGCAGGTCCATGGCCGTGGTGAACTTCATCGACGGGGTGTCGTCGACGAGGTTCTCGATGATGACGACCCGGGATCCGGGACGGGCCGCGTCGACGACGTTGCGCAGGGTCCTGCGGGTGCTGTCGTCGTCCCACTCCAGGATGTTCTTGATGATGTACATGTCGGCGTCGACCGGGATGGCCTCGCGGCAGTCCCCGGGGACGATCTCGGCCCGTGCGGCGAGGGGTCCGTCCTCCCGCAGCCGCGGATCCGCGTTCGCCGCCACGCCGGGCAGGTCGAGCAGGACGCCCCGGACCGTCGGGTGCTTCTCCAGCAGGCTCGCCAGCACGTGCCCCTGGCCGCCGCCGATGTCGGCGACGACCTCGATCCCGGTGAGGTCGAGGAGCTCCGCGACGTCCAGCGCCGACTGCATGCTGGAGGTGGTCATGGCCCGGTTGAACACGTGGGCCGACTCGTGCGCGTCCTGGTGCAGGTAGTCGAAGAACCCCTTGCCGTACAGCTCCTGGAAGACGCTGCCGCCCGACCGGACGGCGTCGTCGAGCCGCGGCCAGGCCTGCCAGGTCCAGGGCTCCGTGCACCACAGGGCGATGTAGCGCAGGCTGTGCGGGTCGTCCTCGCGCAGCAGCCGCGACATCTCCGTGTGGACGAACAGGCCGTCCTCCGTCTCCGCGAAGATCCCGTAGCAGGACAGGGCGCGGAGCAGCCGTTGCAGGGGCAGCGGCTCGGAGCCGACCGCGGCGGCGAGTTCGGCCGCCGAGACGGGCGACTCCCCGAGGGCGTCGGCCACCGCGAGGCGGGCCGCGGCCCGTACGGCGGCGGCACAGGCCGCGCCGAAGACGAGCTCGCGCAGGCGCATGGCCGGCTGCGGGGTGTGCTGGGGGGACGGGATCGGGGTCGGGGTGGGACTTACCGTGGTCATGAGGCCTCGATTCTGCTGATCAGGGGGGTCACGCGTCAGCACATCCCGGCCGGCACGGAGGATGCGCACCGGTTGTTGACGAACCGGTTGCCCGTGCCGGTCCCCTGGTTGGCCAGGTCCGCCGGCTTGTTGTCGCGGACCACGTTGTCCCGGATGACGTTGTCGGTGTTCGTCGCGCCCACGAAGCTCTTGAACAGCAGGATTCCGCCCGACAGCGGGGAGGCTCCGACGTTGCCGCGGATGTCGTTCGAACGCACGACCGTCTCTTCGGCCCCGGTGAGGACGATGCCGACGCCCTGGATGTCGGGGAGGCGGCTGTTGCCCTTGCAGAACTTGTTGTTCTCGTGGATCCGGTTGTTGCGGATGGTCATGTCCCCGGCGCCGGGCTCGCCCTCGTCGCCGACGACGAAGATGCCGCCGCAGTTGCCGGTGAGGGTGTTGCCGTAGACGGAGAGGTTCCGCACGCGCCGGACGGTGACGCCGATCCGGTTGCCGGTCAGCGTGTTCCTGCGGACCACGGCGCCCAGGGTGTCGGTGGCGCCGCCCTCCCGGTCGACGGTGTTGGCGATGAAGAGGCCCGACTCGGCGTTGTCGCGGGCGGTGTTGTCCCGGAAGAGCCCGCGGGTGGACCGCTCCTGGGCGATGCCCCAGGTGCCGTTCTTCTCGGAGATCACCCGCTGGACGCTCAGCCGGTCGGTGTAGGAGGCCCAGATGCCGTTGCGCTTGAAGCCGGAGACGGTCAGCGACCGGATGTCCACGCCGACGACGGGCTGCTCCGCCGTCCCCATGACGCAGATTCCGGAGTCGGCCTGCGAGCAGGCGAGCGCCCGGCCGGACGGGGCCGTCGCCGCGGTCGGCACCTTGGCCGCTCCGGGTGCCGCCGGCGCCGGCGCCGTGCCGGAGGCCGGCGGCACCGCGGGCGCGACCGGCGTGACAGCCGTGACCGGCGGCTTGATCACCGTCCGGGCACCGAACCCGCGCAGGGTCAGCCGCTTGGTGATCAGCACGTTCTCGTAGTAGGTGCCGGGCATCACGGTGATGATGTCGCCCGGCCTGGCGTAGTTCACCGCGTCCTGGATCGAGTCGCCCGGGTGCACTCGGCGCCCGGCCTCGGCGGCGGCGGTCGGCGCGAGCACGCCGAGACCTGCGGCCATGACGACTGCGATGCACGTGAGGGACTTGATTTGTCGGTTCGTCACGATTCTGAAGTTATGGGCGATTACGACCTATTGCCACACCGCTTGAGCGGATGGATACATCCCGTGGGCAAACGGCCGCATTTTGCCGTCCGGAGGAGTGGATAGTCGTACTCCGGACGACGGCCGAACGGGGTGACGCCCGATCAGCTACGGGCACACGGCGTGTCGCCCGGCCCGGACGGCCCCCGGCGGCGGGTCAGACGGCGGTGAGGACGGCCGCTCCGAAGGAGACGTCGAAGCGGTCGCACCAGATGGTGACGCTGGTGAACCCGGCGACGTCCACGCCGGCGGGCACCGGGTAGTTCTGGTCCCCCTTGTTGCCCTTGAGCTTGCCGAGGCTCACGTGCTTGCCGTCGTCGAAGACGCGCCAGCCCGCGACGCCCTCCTTCACCGGTGCGTCGGCCAGCCACACCCGCAGGTCCGGGCCGTTGCTGGTGTCGAGGTTCGCCAGCCGCAGGGTGTGGGACCCGTCGGGGAGGCGGATGAGTTCCACCGCTCCGCTGGTGGCGTGCTCGTGGCTGATGAGCGTCCCGCGGGCGACGGTCACCGGGGCGGCCTGGGCACCCGGTACGGCCGCGGGCGCGCCCGGGCCCGACGGCGCGGCGGCGGCCGGGAGCGCCTCGCGGACGGTCTCGTCCTGCCACAGCTTCCACGGCTGCAGCCAGTACAGCGCCACTGCCGCCACCACCGCCGCGGCGATCGCCGCTCCGCCCCACAGCCGTCCGCGCCGCCCTGTCCGTGTCACTGCCGTTCCCTCTTCTTCGTCTTCGCCGGTCACTGCCTACGAATTCAACGCGGCCGGGCCGCCGGGCGCCATGCCCGCACCGATGACGAAAGTCTTACGCCGGCCCACCCGGCGTTGCCCGCCGCCGCACGTTCGGGCCGGTGGCAGGGGGTTTCCCGGGCGCTGCCGAGACGGGCGACGGGCAACCCGTCGACCCCGGCAGGGGCCGGGGGCAGGCTGGAGCCGTCAGCACGAGGCACGCACCCCAAGGGGAAGTCATGCGCAAGATGTTCCGCGGCGCCGCCGCGCTCGCCACCTCCGTCGTCGCCGTGATCGCGCTCAGCGGGACGGTCGAGGCCAAGCCGGCCGACGCGTGGGCCGGATGCCCGGACGGGGCGGTCTGCATCTACCCTCAGAACCAGAACCCCGCCGTCAAGCCGACGCACGTCTTCTACACCTACGGGGCGCACAACCTGAGCAATCAGTTCGGGAACCACTGGGTGCTCAACAACCAGTACGGCGGTGCGACCGCAAATCTGTGCACGGGTTCCGGAGGGTCGGGCTGCGGCAGCCCCATCGCTTCCAAGACCGGTGTGTACGCCGACCTCACACCCGTGAACTCGATCCGGCTCAACCCGTAGCGACGCCCCCTCAGGGGCGGCGTGCGGAGCCGCCCGACCGGCGGCTCCGCACACTCGTGTGCTGGTCATACCGGCTCGAAGGGGCAATTGTCGGCCCCACCCCCGCGGTAGCCTGGGCGCTCCCGTACCGCTGCCTGGGCGCGCACTGCCATGGGGGATGTCTTGGGGGATCCGGACCACCGGCCGAAGACCGACGGCCACCACGAGTCCGACGACGCGGCGCCACCCTTTCCCGCACAGCTGAGACGTCTGCGCGTGCAACGTGGTCTGTCCCTCTCGGACCTCGCCCGGCAGACGCACTACAGCAAGGGCTATCTGAGCAAGATCGAGACGGGTGCGAAGCGCGTCACCGTCGACGTCGCGCGACGCTGCGACGAGGTACTGGGGGCCGGAGGTGAACTGGTGCGGATGGTCCGGGAGACGGGACCGCGCGGCGCCGACGGCCACGGCGACAACGACGGCGGCAGGGACGGCCCGGGCGGCTCCGGCACCCCGGCCGGCGCCGAATGCCCCTACCGGGGTCTGCCTGCCTTCACCGCGCGGGAGGCCCGCTGGTTCTTCGGACGGGAGCGGGCGACGGCCGAACTGATCGAGCGGGTCTTCGAACGGGTCGGCGACGGCCCGCTGATGCTGCTCGCCCCGTCGGGCGCGGGCAAGTCCTCCCTGCTGAACGCCGGTCTCGTGCCGGCACTGCGCCGGGGCGCCTTCCCGATGCCGGGCTCGGACACCTGGCCCGTGCTGCGGTTCACGCCCACCGCGCGCCCGCTGGAGGAACTGCTGGACTGCGCCGCGAAGGCCCTGGGCGGCGATCCCGGCGTCACCGCCGGCGAGCTCCGGGACCGGCCGCACGCACTGCTCGAGGCCGTCCGGCGGCACCGGGGCGGTTCCCCGGCGGGCGGCCCGGACCGGACGCCGCCGCCGCGGCCGGTGCTGCTCGTCGACCAGTTCGAGGAGCTGTTCACGCTGTGCTCCGACGAGGACGAGCGGCGCGCGTTCGTCCGGGTGCTGTGCGCACTGGCGGCCGCGCGGCCTGAACCGGACGGACGCGAACCGGAGGGTCTCGATCCCGCCGTCGTGGTGCTCGGCGTACGGGCCGACTTCTCCGGAAACTGCCTGGACCTGCCGGAGCTGGCCCCGGTCTTCACCCGGGGGCTGTTCGTCCTGCCCCCGATGTCCCTGGCGGAACTGCGGGAATCGATCACGCGCCCGGCGGACCTCGCCGGACTCGCCCTCGAACCGGGCCTGTTCCCGCTGCTGATGCGCGACGCCGGACTGCGCGACGACCAGCCCGACCGGACCCCCTCCGGAGTGCTCCCCCTGGTCTCGCACGCCCTGCTGGCCACCTGGCGCCGGCGCGAGGGCGCCACCTTGACCGTCGACGGGTACGAGCGCACGGGCGGCATCCAGGGGGCGATCGCCCGCACCGCCGAGGAGGTGTTCACCCGCCTGTACCCGGCCGAGCAGAACACGCTCCGCCGCGTCCTGGTGCGGCTGGTGCACGTCGCCGACGGTACGGGGGCCACGCGCCGCCGGATGAGCCGGACCGCGCTGATGGAACAGCTGGCCGACGCGGGCCCCGCCGCGGCCGCGCTCGACGCCTTCGTCCGGGCGCGTCTGATCACCATGGACAGCGATACCGTCGAGATCACCCACGAGGCCCTGCTGCACGCCTGGCCGCGGCTGCGCGGCTGGATCCGCGCCGACCGGGCCGGGCTCCTGGTCCACCAGCAGCTGGCGCACGCCGCCGCCGAATGGGAGCGCGAGGGCCGCGATCCGTCGGCGCTGCACCGGGGGACCCGGCTGGAGACGGCCCGGGCCTGGGCCGACGAGCACGACGGCAGGAGCCGGCTCGGCCCGCTCGAGGCCGCCTTCCTGAGGGCGAGCCAGGACGCGCAGGACGGCCGCGAGCGGCAGGACGGACGTCAGGTGCGGCTGCGGCAGTGGACGCTGGCCACGCTCGTCGTCCTGCTGGTCCTCGCGGTGGGCGCGGGCGGGCTCGCGTACCAGCAGCGCGCGGGCGCGCTCGGCCAGGAGCGCGTCGCCCGGTCCCGGGCGCTCGCCCTGCAGTCCGCGGCGCTGGCCGCGGGCCGGCCCGAGGACTCGATGCTGCTCGCCGGCCGGGCGTACCGGACCTCGGCGACCAGCGAGGCCCGCGGGGCGCTGCTGAGCACCCAGTCCCAGCCGTTCGTCGCCCGCCTGGGCGGGCACGGCGGGCCGGTCAACGCGGTGGCCTTCGGCCCGGGCAACGGCACGCTGGCGACGGCCGGTTCCGACGGGACGGTGACACTGCGGCGGGTGGCCGACCGCCGGACGATCGCGACCTTCACCATGCCCGGACGGGTCCGTGCGGTCGCCTTCAGCCCCGACGGCGGGGCGCTCGCGGCCACTTCGACGGACGGGCCGACGCGGCTCTTCGACACGACCGGCCGGGGCACGGGGGCGCAGCTCCCGGCGAGTACGGCGGGTGCCCGCGCCGTGGCCTTCGCACCCGACGGGCGGAGCCTGGCCGTCGCCGGTGCCGACGGGACGATCGGGCTGTGGGACGCCACCGGGGACCATCACGCCCTCGGGTCCCTCACCGGCCACACCGGGCGGGTGAACTCCCTGGCGTACGCCGCCGACGGCCGGACGCTGGTGTCGGCCGGCGCGGACCGGACCGTACGGCTGTGGGATCCGGTGGCGGCCGGGGCGCAGGCCGTCCTCACCGGGCACACCGACGAGGTACTGGGCGTGGCCTTCGCCCCGGACGGACGGACGGTCGCCACGGGGGGCGTCGACCGCACGGTGCGGCTGTGGGACGTGGCCGGGCGCCGGACGACCGCCACGCTCACCGGGCACAGCGACGACGTCAACGGTGTCGCCTACACCCCGGACGGGACGACGGTCGTCAGCGCGGGCGGCGACGGTACGACCCGGTTGTGGGACGTGGCCGGGGGCCGGGCCACGGCCACGCTCGCCGGGCACACCGACTACGTCCTCGGGGTGGCCGTGGACCGGGGTGGCACGTTGCTGGCCACCGCGGGTTTCGACCAGTCGGTGGTGCTGTGGGACCTGCGGGGCGCGGTACTGACCTCGCGGCCGTTCACGGAGGTCTGGCACGCCGCGTACAGCCCGGACGGGAAGCGGCTGGCCACCGCGGAGTCCGATCACGCGGTGCGGCTGTGGGACGTCGCGGGGCGCCGGGTCCTGGCCACGTTCGCGGGGCACCGCGAGACGGTGTTCTCGGTGGCCTTCGCACCCGACGGGCGGACCCTGGCGTCGGCCGGCTCCGACGGCACCGTACGGCTGTGGGACACCGCGGCGCCCGGCCGGTCCGCCGTGCTCGACGGCCACGGCGGGACGGTGTTCGCGGTGGCCTTCTCCCCGGACGGGCGGACCCTGGCCTCGGCCGGCTCCGACGGCACCGTACGGCTGTGGGACGTGGCGGGGCGCCGCCCGCTCGCCGTCCTCACCGGTCACACGGACTTCGCCAACGACGTGGTGTTCAGCCCCGACGGGCGCACCCTGGCCAGCGCCGGGGACGATCTGACGGTACGGCTGTGGGACGTGGCGGGGCGCCGCCCGCTCGCCGTGCTGACCGGCCATCGGGGCGCGGTGCGCGGGGTGGCCTTCGGTCCGGACGGGCGGACGCTGGCGAGCAGCGGCAACGACGGGGCCGTACGGCTGTGGGACGCGCGGCGCCACCGCTTCGAGGCGGAGCTGGCCGGGCACACCGGATCCGCTCGGGGCATCGCCTTCTCCCCCGACGGCCGCACGCTCGCGAGCAGCGGCAACGACCGCACGGTCCGGTTGTGGGACGTGGCCGGGCGCCGGACGGTGGCCGTGCTGTCCGGCCACACGAACGCGGTGTGGGGCGTCGTGTTCGCTCCCGGCGGGCGGACGGTGGCCAGCAGCAGTACGGACGGCACCGTACGGCTGTGGGACCTGGACATCGGGGCGCGGCTGGCGGCGGTCGACGGGCTGCGGGCGTCCGGGTCCGCGGGGCGGGACGGCGGGCAGGCCGTGGGGAGTGCCCTGCCGATCGGGCTCAGGCGTTGGCGATGACGAGGAGGGTGCGTGCCGCGGCCGGGCCCGACAGGCGGCAGCGGTGCGGGACTTCGCCCCGGTGGTGGGCGCTCTGGCCCGCGCGCAGGGTCAGCGGGTCCTCTCCCTCGACCTCCAGGACGATCTCGCCCTCCAGGACGTAGAGGAAGTCCTCGCCGGGGTGTTCGAACCAGCCGCGCTCACCGCGGCCGGGCTCGAAGTGGTGCTCGTAGGCCTCCATCAGGGTGCTGCGCCCGCCGGGGATGAGCACCTGGGCGATCTGCCCCGCGGCCTCGCTGACGCGGATCACCTGGGGGTCGCTCTCGTGGCTGACGGCGCCCGGCCGGTCGGGCGGCCGCAGGAAGGTGCCCGGGGTGACGTCCAGGGCCTCGGCGATCCGGTAGATCGAGCTGAGGCTGGGCGTGGCCAGTCCGCGCTCCAACTGGCTGAGGAAGGGCTGGGAGAGGCCCGAGCGGGTGGCGAGTACGGCCATGGAGACGCCGCGCTGCTTGCGGCAGCCGCGGATCACCCGTCCGACCTCGATCGCTTCGGGCGTGGGTTCTGGGCGAGACACGCAGGTGAACGTACCCCATCGGATCCGGCGCGCCGGAGGGCCGCGGGAGGTTTCGCACTGCCGCAACACTCCCTTCATAAGCGTGGTCAATTATTGACCTCACTTATCAACGCATCGGAACGCACGCGTGGCAACGAGCGCGTCGCAACGAACGAGGAGCCGCCCCGTGCACGCCACCCCCTCACCCCCCGGCCGGGGCCTCGCCCCGCTCGGCCCGGCCCTGGGCGCGGCCGGCGTCGTACTCGCGCTCTGGTACCTCCTCGCCCACTCCGGCCGGGTCGCCCCGGGGCTGCTGCCCACGCCGGGGGAGACCGCGGCCGCCCTGGCCGACGGCGTCCGCACCGGCACCCTGGCCGCCGACCTCGGCGCCAGCCTCGCCCGGGCCGGACAGGGCTTCGCCCTGGGCGCCGTCGTCGGAGCTGCGCTCGGCTTCACCACCGGCTACCTGCCGAAGGTCTCCGCCGCCGTCACCCCGGTGATCTCCTTCCTCCGGCCTATCCCGGCCATCGCGCTGGTCCCGCTCGCGACCGCCTGGTTCGGCATCGGCGAGAGCGCCAAGCGCCTGCTCATCGCCTACGCCGTCCTGCTGGCCGTCTGGCTGTACGTCCACGACGGGGTCTCCCGGGTACCGGTCTCCCACCTGCGGGCGGCCCGGTCGCTGGGGGCCCCGCTGCACCGGCGGTTCACCGAGGTACTGCTGCCCGCCGCCGCCCCCGCCCTGCTCGCGGCCCTGCGCTACGGGGCCTCGGTGGCCCTGCTCGCGCTGGTGGCGGCCGAACTGGGCGGCGCGGACAGCGGACTGGCGTACCGGCTCCAGGTGGACGGCCAGTTCCTGCGGGTGGACCGGATGTTCGCGGGGCTGCTCGTACTCGGGCTGCTCGGGGTGGCCGCCGACCTCGTACTGGCCGCAGTGGGACGCCGGTTCGTGCACTGGAGCGCGTCATGAGCCTCGCGGTACGGCTGGAGGGTCTGTCGGCGGGCTACGGGGCCGGCGCGCCGGTCCTGGAGCGCACCGACCTGGAGTTCGCCGCGGGCTCGTTCACGGCGCTGCTCGGGCCCAGCGGATGCGGCAAGTCCACCGTCCTCAACACGGTGGCCGGCTTCGTGAGGCCCACCGCCGGGCAGGTCACGGCGGGCGCGGTGCCGGTGCGCGGGCCCGGCCCGGAACGGGGCGTGGTGTTCCAGCACTACGCGCTGTTCCCGTGGCGCACGGCCCGCGGCAACGTCGAGTTCGCCCTCAAGCGGCTCGGACTGCCCCGTGCGGAGCGCCAAAGGCGCGCCCTCGCGGCGCTGGCCGAGGTGGGGCTCGCCGACGGCTCGGAGAAGTACCCGGCCCAGCTGTCGGGCGGCATGCAGCAGCGGGTGGCGCTGGCCCGGGCGCTGGCCGCCGAACCCGAAGTGCTGCTGATGGACGAGCCGTTCGGCGCGCTGGACGCGCTGACCCGGACCCGGATGCAGAGCCTGCTGCGGGAGCTGTGGCAGCGCCGCGGCACCACCGTCCTGTTCGTCACGCACGACATCGACGAGGCCCTGGCGCTCGCCGGGCGCGTGATCGTCCTCGGCGGGAGTCCCGGGCGGGTGCTCGCCGACCACCCGGTACCCGCCGGACCGCCCGACCCCGACCTGCGCTCCCTGATCGCCCGCCGTCTCGGCGCCGAATGATCCCGTTCATGCCCCCGGAAGGACTGTTCACCATGCCCGGACCCCGCGCGGTGGCCGCCGTACTGCTGGCCGCCCTGCTCTCGCCGTTCGCCACGGCCTGCACCTCTTCGCCGTCAGGTCCGGCGGACGGCGGCCGCCCGGCCGTCACCCTCGCCGCGAGCGACCATCTCGGCGGCGCCCCCGTCTACGTGGCCGAGGAGGGCGGCCTCTGGCCGGCCGAGGGCATCGAGGCCACCGTCACCAGCCTGCCGACCGGCCGGGACGCGCTGAACGCCGTGCTCGGCGGCCAGGCCCAGCTCGGCGTCGTCGGCGATCTGCCCGCCGTGACGGCCGCGCTCGGCGGGCGCGAACTGCGGGTCGTCGCCGACCTGTCCCGCTTCTCCGACTGGCGCCTGCTCACCCGGACCGACCGGCAGATCACCGGCTTCGCCGCGCTGAAGGGCCGCAAGGTCGGAGTCCCGCAGGGCACGAACGTCGAGTACGCGCTGTCGCGGATGCTCGCCTCGGCGCACCTGACCGCCTCGGACGTCACCGTGGTCAACCTCGCCCCGAACCAGGTCACTCCGGCCCTGGCCCGCGGCGACATCGACGCCGGTGTCACCTTTCCCAGCTTCTACGACGCCGCGCGCACCGCCCTGGGCGGCTCCTACGCCGAGCTCCCCTTCACCGGATACACGGCCAGGACCCTCCTCGTCGCCGGCCCGTCGGCGAGCGAGGAGATCACCACCGCGGTCCTGCGCACGCTGCTGCGTGCCCAGCGGGAGCTCGGCGCCGACCCGGCCGGGGCACGAAAGGCGGTGCTCGCCCAGTCCAAGGGCGTCCTCCAGGCCGCCTACGTCGACACCTTCCAGCCGCGCTACACCTACGGCGCGACCCTCTCCCCCGAGCTGCTGGCACAGCTGGAGGAGGAGGCCGCCTGGGCCAAGGTCGCCCAGAACCTGCCCGGCGCCGCCGACCGCGCCGCACTGCTGAAGTACCTGAACGCGGGCCCGCTGACGGCCGTCGACCCGGCCGCCGTCACCGTCCGCTGACCGCCCCGCCCGCACCCGCACCCGCACCCGCACCCGCACCCAGGAGATCCCATGACCGTCGACCAGAACACCCTGCGCCGCCGCGGCGTCGGCCTGATCGCCCACGACCCCGAGCGCAGCTACGGGGGCCTCACCCTCTACACACCGATCACCAGCGCGGGCGAGATCCACCTCGTCGACATCGAGGGGCGGCCGGTCCACACCTGGAACTCCCCGCACCCGCCCGGCCGTCAGGCGCAGATCCTGCCGAACGGGAACCTCTTCTACGCGGCCAAGGACACGAGCGGCCCGACCCTCTTCCCCATCTGGGACGTCTACCACGGCGGCATCTTCCAGGAGCTGGCACCGGACTCGACGGTGATCCGCGAGGTCCGGCACCCCTTCCACCACCACGACGCGTCGCTCCTGCGCAACGGCAACCTGATCATCGGGGCCGTCGAGCCCCTGGACCCGGCCGACGCGGCCCGGATCCGGGGCGGCATCCCCGGATCCGAGGCGCCCGGCGGGGTGATCTACGGGGACGTGGTGTACGAACTGACCTGGGACGGGGAGATCGTGTGGCGCTGGGCCGCCATCGAGCACCTGGACCCGGCGGATGTGCCGCTGAACCCGCACTTCGCCCGCAACCACTGGCCGATGGCCAACACCGTCAACGAGAGCGCGGACGGCTCGATCGTGGTGGGCTTCCGCAGCGCGTCCACCACCGTGTCGGTGGACCGCGCCGACGGTTCCGTACGCTGGCGCATCGGCCCGGACGTACTGGCCCAGCAGCACCATCCGCACGAACTGCCCGGCGGCACCCTGCTCGTCTTCGACAACGGCACCTACCGCGACACCACTTCGGTGCCGTACTCCCGGGTGCTGGAGCTCGACCCGTCCACCGGCGAGGAGGTGTGGGCGTACGAGGACAACCCGCCGCAGAACTTCTTCAGCCCGTACATGTCCAGCGCCCAGCGCCTGCCGAACGGCAACACCTTCATCGCCGAGGGCTCCTTCGGCCGGCTCTTCGAGGTGACGCCCGGCGGGGAGGTCGTGTGGGAGTTCGTGGTCCCGCAGTTCCGGTCCTTCGGGGAGGGCGTGGGCCTGGAGTCCTCGGCCGGCGCCCAGAACTCGGTCTTCCGTGCCCACCGGTACGCCGCGGACCGGATCCCGTGGCTGTGAGGCAACCCCGAATTGTTTCACCGGAAGGCGTTTCATGTACGGCCGATTAAATTGACACGCGCTTATCCGGATACCGATCAGGAGCGTTGACAGCCCTTCTCCGGACTGCCTAGCTTACGCCGCAGAAAACGACATCGGCGGCCTCTTCTTTCCGGCATGACGGCTGCTTCTTTCGATTCTTCGATTTGTCGAATCTGCTGGAGTGTCCGTGACCGAATCCCTTGTCCTCGCCGCGCCCACCGGCCCTTCCGGCCCGCCCGCGCCGGCCGAGCGGGTCCGCCCGCTCCGCCGGCCCGGGCAGTGGCTCGCCACCGGCGCCGTGCTGGTGTTCGCCGCCCAGGCCGTGCACGGGCTGCTCACCAATCCCTTCTACCAATGGGACCGCTTCGCCTACTGGTTCCTGCGGCCCGTCATCCTCGACGGGCTGCTCATCACCCTCCAGGTGGCCGCGTACAGCGCGGTGCTGGGCCTGGTCGGCGGTGTCCTGCTCGCCCTCGCCAGGCTCTCCGCCAACCCGGTACTGCGGTCCGTCAGCTGGACGTACGTCTGGCTGCTGCGTTCGGTCCCGCTGATCGTCGTCCTGCTCTTCCTCTACAACCTCGGGGCGCTCTACCCCACCCTCAGCGTCAGGGTGCCGTTCGGACCGGCCCTCCTCACCTTCGACGAGTCCCGGCCGGCCCCCGACATGGCCATCGCGGTCGTGGGCCTGAGCCTGGCCGAAGCCGCGTACGCGGCCGAGGTGGTACGGGCGGGCCTGCTCTCCGTGGACCAGGGCCAGCACGAGGCGGCCGCCGCGCTGGGACTGCCCGGGCGCTACCGGTTCACCCGGATCGTCCTGCCGCAGGCCCTGCGGGCGATCGTCCCCTCGTACGTGAACCTGCTGATCGGGCTGGTCAAGGCCACCTCTCTGGTCTTCTACGTCTCCCTGCTCGACCTGTTCGGCTCGGTGCAGAGCCTGGCCGGCACCTACTCGGGCGACGTGGTGCCGCTGCTGCTGGTGGCGACCGCCTGGTACGTGATCCTGACCAGCCTGATCTCCGTCGTCCAGTTCTACGTCGAGCGGCACTACGCGCGCGGCGCGCTGCGCACGCTGCCGCCCACCCCGGCGCAGCGGGTCCGGGCGGCCCTGCGCGAACTGCGGGTCCGCTTCCGGAAGGAGACGTCCCGATGACCGCGGACACCACCGCGGCCGACACGATCGCGGCGCGGCCCGCCGCGATCGAGGTCCACGACGTGCACAAGTGGTTCGCGGGCCGGCCGGTCCTGGACGGGGTGAACCTGGCGGTGCCGCCGGGCACGGTCACGGTCGTCCTGGGGCGCTCCGGCTCGGGGAAGTCCACCCTGCTGCGGGTCATCAACCACCTGGAGAAGCCCGAGGCCGGGTACGTCAGCGTGGGCGGCGAGCCGATCGGCGTCCGGCGGCACGGAGGGCGGCTGAAGGAGCTGAGCGAGCGGGCGATCCTCGCGCAGCGCAGCCGGATCGGCTTCGTCTTCCAGAACTTCAACCTCTTCCCGCACCTCACCGTGCTGGACAACGTCGCCGCGGCTCCGGTCGCCACCGGCCGGCTCCCCCGCGGCGCGGCCGAGGACCTGGCACGGGAACTGCTGGAGCGCGTCGGGCTCGGGGACCGGACCGGCGCCCGTCCGCGGCAGCTGTCCGGCGGGCAGCAGCAGCGGGTGGCCATCGCCCGTGCCCTCGCGCTGCGGCCGGGGGTCATCCTCTTCGACGAGCCCACCTCCGCCCTCGATCCGGAACTCGTGGGCGAGGTGCTGTCCGTGATCAAGGAGCTGGCCACCGGGGGCACCACGCTGGTGATCGTGACGCACGAGATCGGCTTCGCCCGCGAGGTGGCCGACGAGGTGGTCTTCCTCCACGACGGGCGCGTCGTCGAACAGGGTCCGCCCGAGCAGGTCCTGGACCGGCCCGCCCACCCGCGTACCCGGGAGTTCCTGAGCAAGGTCCTGTGACCCGCCCCGGCTCCGCCTTCCGTCCCTCCCCGCCCCCTCCTCCTCCCGCAAAGGAACGCCATGCACCACGAGTCCACCCTGCGCGACAGACTCCTGCGCGGCCTCGGCGCCGCGACGGCCGCCGTGGCCCTCGCCGGCGGGCTCACCGCGTGCGGTGACGCCGAGGCCACCGCGACGCCGGCGGCCTCGGGCACGGTCACCGTCGGCGCCGAGTCCAACGGCGCCGCCCGGCAGACCGAACTGTCCGTGCCCGTCGTCGAGTCGCTGCGCGCCCGGCTGCCCGAGGACGTCCGCGAACGGGGCGAGCTGGTCGTCGGCGTCGGCGCGCTCCCGGCCGGCTTCCCGCCGCTGGCCTACGTCGGCACCGACCAGAAGACGCTCACCGGGGCGGAGCCGGATCTGGGCCGGCTGGTGGCCGCGGCCCTCGGGCTGAGGCCCGTCGTGAAGAACTCCACCTGGGAGAACCTCTTCGTCGGCATCGACAGCGGCAAGGTCGACGTGGCCTTCACCAACGTCACGGTCACCGAGGAGCGCAAGAAGAAGTACGAGTTCGCCTCGTACCGGCAGGACAACCTGGCCTTCGAGGTGCTGAAGGACAGCTCCTGGAACTTCGACGGCGACTACCGCAACCTCGCGGGCCGCACCGTCGCCGTCAGCTCGGGCACCAACCAGGAGAAGATCCTCCTGGAGTGGCAGAAGAAGCTGCGGGCCGAGGGCAAGGACGTCACCGTCAAGTACTTCCCCGACGCCAACAGCGTCTTCCTCGCCCTGAGCGGCAAGAAGATCGACATCAACTTCGCCCCGAACCCCTCCATCGCCTACCACGTCACCCAGACCGCGAACGGCAGCGCCCCCACGCGCAACGCGGGGTCCTTCTCCGGCGCCGGCGAGTCCCTGCAGGGCCTGATCGCGGCGACCGCCAAGAAGGACAGCGGGCTGGCCGAGCCGGTGGCGGCGGCCATCAACCACCTGATCGAGAACGGCCAGTACGAAAAGCTGCTGGCGGCCTGGAACCTGTCCGACGAGGCCGTCAAGACTTCCGCGGTCAACCCGCCCGGCCTGCCCCTGAGCAACTCATGAGCACCCCCGCGCCCACCTCGCCGAACCCCCATGTCCTGGACAACCCGGCCTGGGCCGCCCTGTCCGGCGCGCACACCGCCTTCGCCGAGTACCCGGCGGGCGGCGGCGCCCGCGCCGCCCGCTACGCCCCGGACGTCTCCCCCTTCGCCGCCCTCGCCGACCCGGAAGACCCGCGTTCCTGGGCCGACCTGCGCGCGCTGGTCGGCGACGGCGAGGTCGCCTCGCTCGCCGGGGTACTGACCCCGCCCGACGGCTGGGAGACCGTCGGGCGGATCCGGGGCGTCCAGCTCGTCGACACCTCGCTGCGCGCCGGGCCGGCCCCGGAAGCGGTCCGGCTGGGCGCCGCCGACGTGCCGGAGGTCCTCGAACTGATCCGGCTGACCGAGCCCGGGCCCTTCCTGCCCCGCACCGTCGAGCTGGGCACCTACCTCGGCATCCGCCGGCAGGGCCGGCTGGTCGCCATGGCCGGGGAGCGGCTGCGTCCGCCCGGCTGGACCGAGATCAGCGCGGTGTGCACCCATCCCGACCACCGCGGCCGGGGCCTGGCGACCCGGCTGGTGCGGGCCGTCGCCGCGGGCATCCGGCAGCGCGGCGAGGTCCCGTTCCTGCACACCGCGGCGAGCAACACGCGTGCGATCCGGCTCTACGAGTCGCTCGGCTTCACCCTGCGCCGCCGGCCCTTCTTCCTGGCCGTGCGGGCCCCGGGCAACACCGCTGCCAAGTTCTCTTAATACTGCGGTCATTGTATGGCGCCGCTATCGGGCGTAGCGTTTTCGAAGGAAATTGATGACGGGCCGAATTACCCGTTCCCGCATCGGATTCTCTTTTCCGTACGCCGAGCAGGAAGGCGCAATTCTCCGTGTCCGTTTCCTCATCGTCCCCGGCGCCCCTGCACCTGGCCGTCGCCCTCGACGGCGCGGGCCGGCACCCGGCCGCCTGGCGCGAGCCGGGCGCCCGGCCCGCAGAGCTCTTCACCGCCCGCTACTGGGCCGCTCTCGCCACCGAGGCCGAGGCCGGGCTGCTCGACTTCATCGTCTTCGAGGACGGCCTCGCCCTCCAGTCCTCCTCGCCCGCCGGACCCGACGGGCGCACGGACCGGGTCCGCGGCCGGCTGGACGCGGTGCTCACCGCGGCCCGGGTCGCGCCCCTGACCCGGCACATCGGGCTGGTACCGGCCGTGACGGCGACCCACACCGAGCCCTTCCACATCTCCAAGGCGATCGCCACGCTCGACCACGTGAGCAGGGGACGTGCCGGGCTGCGGATCCAGGTGTCCGGGCTCGCCCACGAGGCAAGGCACTTCGGGCGGCGGACCGCTCCGTTCCCGGACGGGGAGCTGTACGCGGAGGCCGCCGACCATGTCGAGGTGGTCCGGCGGCTGTGGGACAGCTGGGAGGACGACGCGGAGATCCGTGACGTGGCCACGGGCCGGTTCATCGACCGCGGCAAGCTGCACCACATCGACTTCGAGGGCCGGCACTTCAGCGTCAGGGGGCCTTCGATCACCCCGCGCCCGCCGCAGGGCCGGCCCGTCGTCAGCGCGTCCGGCGACGGCGAGGCCTCGTACGCGTTCGTCGCCCGGTCCGCCGAGGTCGGATACGTCGCCGCGCGCGACGACGACGGCACGCGCGCGGCCGTGGCGGCGATCCTGCGGGCCCGGGAGGCGGCCGGGTCCGCCGGGGACCCGCTGCACCTCTTCGGGGAGCTCACGGTGTTCCTCGACGCGGACGCTCCGGCGGCCGCCGCCCGCCTGGCGCGCCTCGACGCGCTCGCGGGTGCCCCGTACGCCGGTGACGGGGCCGTCTTCACCGGGAATCCCAGGCAGTTGGCGGACCTGCTCCTGGAGCGGCGTACGGCAGGCCTGTCCGGCTTCCTGCTGCGGCCGGGCGTGATCGCCCACGATCTGCCCGCCATCACCCGGGGGCTGGTGCCGGAGCTGCAGCGGCGCGGGGCCTTCCGCCGGGAGTACGGGGCGGACACCCTGCGCGGCCTGCTCGGGCTGGAGCGACCCGCCAACCGCTACGCGCGGCCCGCAGCCTGATCACGGCGCGGTCCGCCGCCCGAACCGGACCCTCCGGAAGGACGAACCATGAGCAGCAAGCCGCTCAAGCAGATCCATCTCGCGGCCCACTTCCCGGGCGTCAACAACACCACGGTGTGGAGCGACCCGGCCGCCGGCAGCCATATCGACTTCGACTCGTTCATCCACTTCGCGCAGACGGCCGAGCGCGCCAAGTTCGACTTCCTCTTCCTCGCGGAGGGGCTGCGGCTGCGCGAACAGGGCGGCGAGATATACGACTTGGACGTGGTCGGCCGACCGGACACCTTCACGGTGCTCGCCGCCCTGGCCGCGGTGACCGAGCGCCTGGGCCTGACCGGCACCATCAACTCGACCTTCAACGAGCCGTACGAGGTGGCCCGCCAGTTCGCCACGCTCGACCACCTCTCCGAGGGCCGGGCCGCCTGGAACGTGGTCACCTCCTGGGACGCCTTCACCGGCGAGAACTTCCGGCGCGGCGGATTCCTGCCGCGCGAGGACCGCTACTCGCGCGCCCAGGAGTTCCTGGCCACGGCCACCGAGCTGTTCGACTCCTGGGACGGCTCGGAGATCGCCGCCGACGCGGGGTCCGGCACGTTCCTGCGCGACGCGCGGGCCGGGGCCTTCGCCCACCGGGGCCGGCACTTCGGCATCGAAGGTCACTTCAACGTGCCGCGCAGCCCGCAGGGCCGGCCGGTGATCTTCCAGGCGGGTGACTCGGAGGAGGGCCGGGAGTTCGCCGCCGCCGGCGCCGACGCGATCTTCGGACGGTACGGAACCCTCGACGCGGGGCGGGAGTTCTACGCGGACGTCAAGGGCCGGCTCGCCCGGCACCGCCGGACGCACGACCAGCTGAAGATCCTGCCCGCGGCCACCTTCGTCCTCGGGGACACCGACGCGCAGGCACGGGAGACGGCGCACGAGGTGCGCCGTCTGCAGGTCAGCGGGCAGACCGCGATCAAGTTCCTGGAGCACGTCTGGAACCGGGACCTGTCCGCCTACGACCCGGACGGTCCGCTGCCCGAGATCGACCCCGAGGTCGGGGAGAACACCATCGCCCTCGGGCGGGCGAGCGTACGGCAGTTCCGCGATCCGCTCGCCACCGCACGGCAGTGGCGCGAGCTGGCCCGGGCCAAGAACCTGTCGATCCGCGAGCTGGTCATCGCGACCACCGCCGACCAGACGTTCGTCGGCTCGGCCGCCACGATCGCCGAGTCGATCAACACCCTGGTGCAGGCGGACGCCGCCGACGGTTTCATCCTGGTCCCCCACATCACCCCGGGTGGTCTGGACGGCTTCGCGGACTCCGTCGTGCCCTTGCTCCAGGAGCGTGGGGTCTTCCGCGCCGAGTACGAGGGCACCACCCTGCGCGACCACCTCGGTCTGGCGACCCCGGCGCCCGCCCCGGCCGCGGCCTCGTGAAGTTCCTCGCCATCACCCTGATCGCGGACTCCCCCGGCGCGGCGAAGGGTGGCCCGGGGGCCACCCGGGAGCGGTTCCGCGAGGTGGTCGACGCCGCCCTGCTGGCGGAGGAGCTCGGCTTCGACGGTTTCGGCGTGGGCGAGCGCCACGAACGGCCCTTCCTGTCCTCCTCGCCGCCCGTGGTGCTCGGCCACATCGCCGCGCTGACCCGGCGGATCCGGCTGTTCACCGCCGTCACCACCCTGAGCCTGCTCGACCCGGTGCGGGCGTACGAGGACTACGCGACACTCGACCACCTCAGCGACGGACGCCTGGAGCTGATGATCGGCAAGGGCAACGGCACGGCGCAGCGCGAGCTGTTCCAGGTGTCCCCCGAGGACCAGTGGGCACGCAACGCCGAGGGCTACGAGCTCTTCCGCCGGATCTGGCGGGAGGACAGGGTGAGCGCGCAGCCGCGCTTCCGGCCCGCGCTGAGCGGTGCGGAGGTGCTGCCGAGGCCGTTCCAGCGGACCCTGCGGGTCTGGCACGGCAGTGCCACGAGCCGGGAGTCGGTCGATCTCGCGGCGCGTCACGGCGACCCGATGTTCTCGGCGAACGTCACCCACCCGATCGGGCCGTACGCGGAGCTGATCCGCCACTACCGGGAGCGATGGGAGCACCACGGGCACGATCCAGCGCGGGCGGTGGTGGGCGCGGGCACGGCCGGCTATCACGCGGCCCGTACCTCGCAGCAGGCGGTGGCGGCGTACCGGCCGGCGTTCGCGCGTTACCTCGCCTTCCACGAGCAGCTGGGCGCGGCCCCGGTCTTCCCGACCCTGGAGGACTTCGTCGAGCGGAGCTCGGCGCTGATCGGCAGCCCCCAGCAGGTGATCGAGAAGGTGCACCGCTACCACGAGGCCTTCGGCCACACGGCCCTGCACCTGCAGGCCGAGGCGGGCGGGCTCGCCGCGGCGGACCACCGCGCCTCGCTCGAACTCTTCCAGTCGGACATCGCGCCGGTCCTGCGCCGCTCGATACCCGACCCGTGCTTCCCCGACCCCGCCTTCCCCGACCGTTAAGGAGTCCGGCCATGCCCGGCGTCCCCCTAGGGGTCCTCGACCTCGTCCCCGTCACGTCCGGTTCCACCGCCGCCGAGGCCCTGCACCGCAGCATCGATCTCGCCCGGCGCGCCGAGGAGTTCGGCTACGCCCGCTACTGGTTCGCCGAGCACCACCTCAATCCCGGGGTGGCCGGGACCTCCCCGGCGGTCGTGCTCGCGCTGACCGCCTCCGCGACCTCGGCCATCCGGCTGGGCTCGGGCGCGGTGCAGCTCGGGCACCGCACCGCGCTGTCGACGGTCGAGGAGTTCGGCCTGATCGACGCACTGCACCCGGGCCGCATCGACCTGGGGCTGGGCCGCTCGGCGGGCCGGCCCCGGCCGTCCGACGGTCCGGGCGGGCAGCCGCCGGTCATCCCGGTCGTGGACGGGTACACGCCGAACGGGCTGCGGATCCCCGACCCGTTCTCCTTCGCCCATCTGCTGGAGCATCCGCGGGTGGCCCTCCAGCAGAAGCTGCTGAACCTGCCGGGCGCCCAGCCGCAGGAGTACGGCGAGCAGGTCGACGACGTGCTCGCGCTGCTGCGGGGCGAGTACCGCTCGCCGGAGGGCGTGGAGGCGCATGCCGTCCCCGGCGAGGGGGCCGACGTACAAGTGTGGATCCTGGGCAGCAGCGGCGGGGTGAGTGCGGAGACCGCCGGACGCAACGGGCTCCGGTTCGCGGCCAATTACCACGTCAGCCCGGCGGCGGTGCTGGAGGCGGCCGCGGGGTACCGGGCCGCCTTCAAGCCGTCGGCCGGGCTGGACCGGCCGTATCTGACGGTGTCCGCCGACGTGGTGGTGGCCGAGGACGAGGAGACGGCCCGCGAGCTGGCCACCGGGTACGGGGCCTGGGTCCGCAGCATCCGGACGGCCGAGGGGGCCATCCCCTACCCCACCCCGGCCGAGGCGCGGGCCCTGCCGTGGACCGACGCGGACCGCACGCTGGTGGCCGACCGGCTGGAGACCCGGTTCGTCGGCTCCGCGCGCACCGTCGCCGATCACCTGGAGCGGCTCCAGGAGGCGACGGACGCCGACGAACTGCTGATCACCACGATCACGCACGGGCACGCGGACCGGGTGAACTCCTATCGGCTGCTCGCCGAGGAATGGCAGCGCCGGGCGGCGCACTGACGAGGTCGCGCGCCGTGCGGCGCCGTGAGCCGCCCGCCGCCGGGGGAATCCGGCGGCGGGCGGTTCGGCGGCTCGTCCGTCAGCTGTCGCGGACCGCGACGATGCCGTTGAAGACACCGACGTACGCGGCGCCGTCGGGGCCGAGGGTGATCGGGGCCCAGTTGTTGTCGTAGAGCGGACCGGTGCCGGTCAGCTGCCGCCAGCGGCGCTCACCCGTGCGGAAGTCCACGGCCGTGAGGTACCAGGCGTCGATGCCCCAGACGTTGGGCTCCTTCTCGTAGAAGTAGAGCAGCCCGTTCGCGGTGGAGAGCTTCGGGACCACGGAGGGAGCGCGGATCGCGCTCTCCCAGACCGTGTCGCAGCCGCTGCCGTCGGGGCGGACGTCGATGCGGGCCACTCCGCCCACGACGGACTTGCCCAGCAGCAGGGTGGTGGGGTTCTCGTAGCCGTAGTTGTTCTCGACGACGATGCTGTTGCCCCAGGTGATGAGGGAGTTGTCGGTGGTCGAGGCGCCGGAGCCGAACACCGGGACCTTGCAGACCAGCCGCCGGTCGGCGGGGACGTCCACGCCCCGCTTGTAGACGAGGACGTTCATCCGGTCGTCGGCGTTGTCGGTGATGGCGACGTAGTCCCGGCCGAAGAGGTCCGGGGTGGTGCCCGAACCCTGGTTGACCGAGCCCGGCTTGGGCGCCGTGCCCCGGTCGTACGTCTGGCGCCACTGGATCTCGGGGGTGCCGTCGGCGCCGGCCCGGAAGCTGTAGAGCGCGTGGTCGGAGACGATGGAGACACCGTCCTCGGCGACCGAGAAGGAGTTCTGGATCTCCTCGCCCGGCAGCCGGACGGAGCGGATCTTGTCGGTCGCCGGATCCACCGTGCCGACCCGGCCCTGGCGTGTGACCCACCAGATGCGGCCGTTCCAGTCGGGCATCACGGAGGTGACGGGGTCGCAGGTGCCGCTGGGCCACAGGTTGGTCCAGGTCACGCAGTCGTGCGGGACCTGTCCGGTGAGGTCCCAGTCGTCGTCGACCGTGAACTTCCAGCTGCCGTCGGGGTTCTGGGAGTGGGCCAGGCGCAGGATGTGCTGACGGGAGTCGGCCAGCACGGCCCGGTCCTGGTCGTCCAGGTAGAAGTAGGCGCCGCCCGAGGTGTCTTTGAAGATCTTCGCGAAGTCGAGCGAGGTGATCGCCTCGACCGTCGAGGAGCGCTGCGGGAGCTGGTGTTCCGCGAGCGTGGCGAGCGTACGGGGCTCCAGGAGCTTGACCTTGAAGCCGGAGAAGGTGCCGCACACCGTGACGAGCCGGCCGGCCGAGTCGAAGGTCGCGGTGGCGCACTCGCCGCCGAGCGCGGCGATCTTCTCGCTGGTCACCTTCGGGTTCTTGCCGAGCGGCCCCGCCCAGGGGGAGGTGGCGCTGCCGGCGGCGTCGGAGTGCATGCCGCTGCGGCCGTTGGGCGCGAGGTAGGGGTGCTGCGGGGGCGCTTCACCGGGCAGCGGGGCGGCGACCGCGGGGGCGCCGTCGTAGTGGGTGACGAGGCGGTGGCCGGGGGCCTTGGGTATCTCCTCGGCCTGGGCCGGCGAACCGCCGTACATCACCGTGAGTGCGGCGACGACGGGCAGCACGGCGCAGTTCAGCGATCTTCGGAGCATCCGGGCTTCCTCCATCTCTTCCAGCGTTGTTGACATTGCGTCTGATGTCGCGCCGCCGCCAGACGCTAGATCGCACCACTCGAGGAGTCCATGGATGGGCCGGATGATTCACGAAGGCGCAACAGTCGATCAAGGATTCAGGCTGGACACCACGTTCGCGGTGGCCGTCAGGCCGTCGTGGATGGTCGCGGCCATGCTGCTGCTCGCCAGGTAGAAGCCGAGCAGCGCGCAGACGACGGCGTGCGAGAACTTGAGGCCGCCGCTGCGCAGGAAGATCCAGGCCAGGATGAGGAGCAGGACGACCGCCGAGAGGGAAATCACCATCGAAACCTCCTTAATCGCCGCCATGGTGGCGCAGCGGGGGGTGCCTCCGGGCGAAAGACGTGTCCGCCGTACGGGTGTTGACCGTCCGTGACGGCCGGTCGGTCCTTGACGTTCCCTTCCCGGCGGGTCGTGCGGTCGCACCGGGAAGCCGGGTGCAGGGGGCTTGCCGGGGTCCTGCCCACCGTGCCATATATGTCTAGACCAATAAGGAAGCCGAGGAAGGCACCCCCGTGCGACGCAGCGCCCCCACGCCCGTCCTCCGCCTGGCCGTCGCGGGCATCACCGCCGTCACCGCCGTCACCGCCGTCACCGGCCTCACGGCCTGCACCGCACCCGACACCGAACCCCCGCCCGCCCCCGCCGGGCTGACCGCCCAGGCTGGCAGCGCCACCAGCGTGCACGTCATGTGGAACGCGGCGGCCGACCGGGACGGGGTGACCGGCTACCAGGTCTTCGAAGCCGACCGCCTGGTCCGAGAACTCCCCGCCGAGAAGACCATGGTGGACATCACGGGCCTCGCCCCGCAGACCGGTTACGCCTTCACCGTGCGGGCCAGGGACGCCGCCGGGAACCTCTCCGGTCCCGGCACGGCCGCCCGGGTGACCACCCCGGCCGCCAAGGCCGAGGACCGTACGGCTCCCACCTCACCGGCCGCCACCACCGCCCGGGCGACCGGGCCCCGGTCCGCCCGGGTGTCCTGGACGGCGGCGACCGACGACACGGGTGTCACGGCCTACGACGTCTACCAGGGCGGCGTCCGGATCCACACGGCCGGCCCCGGCGAGAGCGCCACGGCCCTGGACAACCTCCGGCCGGACACCGTCTACACCTTCACCGTCCGGGCCCGCGACGGGGCGGACAACTCCTCCCCCGACGGCCCGGCGGTGGACGTGACGACCCCGCCCGCCTCCGGCGACGGCCCCGGCACGGCCCCCGCCGAATTCACCGCGACCGCCTCCCCCGGCACCGTCGCACTGGCCTGGACCGCCCCGGACACCGGCGAGCCGACCACCGAGTACGAGCTGTACGTCAACGGACGGCCCACGACCGTCATCCAGTTCGGCGCGGGCGCCGTGCCCAGCGGCCGGGCGGAGCACCGGGTCACGGTGACCGAACCCGCGGGCACGGTCTGGGCCGTGAAACTGCGGGCCAGGCTCCCCGACGGCAACTGGGGATCCTTCTCCGCGGAACGGCGGATCACACTCGTCGCATGAAAGAAGACACCGATCCGGCCTGAACGGCACGGCCGCACGGGAAGATCGCGCACAATACATCCGTGTTCGGTGAGTACTCGTTCAATGACAATCAGGCAGAATCCGCGGACGGCGATCCCGGACCGGACCCCTGCCCGGCACCCGGCAACCTGCCTCCGGAACCCGCGAGCTTCGTCGGCCGGGAGCACGAACTCCGCCTGCTCGACGGCCTGTTGCGCGAACGAAGACTGGTCACCCTCACGGGGGTGGGAGGCGTCGGCAAGTCACGGCTCGCCCTGCGGGCCGTCGCCGCCGCCCACCAGGCGCGCCCCGACGGGGTCTGGTGGGTGGAACTGTCCCCCCTGCGCGATCCGAGCCTGCTCACGGCCACCGTCGCCCACGCCGTCGGCCTCGCCGACCACTCCCCGCGCCCTCCCGACGAGGAACTGTGCGCGTGGATGGCCGACAAGGAGCTGCTCCTGGTACTGGACACCTGCGAGCACCTGGTGGCCGACTGCCGCCATCTGGTCGGCGAACTCCTGCAGTCCGCGCCCGGGCTGACGATCCTGGTCACCTCCCGCGAGCCGCTCGACATGCCGACCGAGGAGGTCGTCGCGGTCCGGCCGCTGCCCTGCGAGGGGCCCGACAGCGACGCCCTCACGCTCTTCCGCGCCCGCGCCCTGGCCGCCACCCCGCAGGCGGCGGCCGTCTTCGCCGACCCCGCGCGGACCGCCCTCGCCGCCGAGGTGTGCCGGCGCCTGGACGGCATCCCGCTCGCGCTGGAACTCGCGGGCGCCCGGCTGCGGTTGTGGACGCTGGAGCACATGGCCGAGCGGATCGGCGCACGCTTCGAGGTACTGTCCGACGCCCGGGCCGCACTGCCGCGCCGGCACCAGACGATGCGGACCACGATCGGCTGGTCCCACGAACTGTGCGAGCCGCTGGAACGGCTGCTGTGGGCCCGGCTCTCGGTCTTCACCGGTGACTTCGACATCGCCGCGGCGCGCGCCGTCTGCTCGGGCGGGCCGCTGCCCGCCGCCCGGGTGGAGCGCGTGCTGGCGGGCCTGGCCGCCAAGTCCGTGGTCCTGCGCATCGAGGAACGCGGCAGCGGGGCCCGCTACCGGCTGCTGGACACGATCCGCGAGTACGGGCAGGACTGGCTGGAGGAGCTCGGCGAGGTCGAGATCGTCACCGACCGGCACGCCCACTGGTACGCGGCGCTCTCCCAGGCCGCCGAACGGGGCTGGATGGGTCCGGGGCAGGTGGACTGGTACCGCAGGATCACCGCCGAGCACGCACAGCTGCGTACCGCCCTGGAGCACCTGATCACCGCGGACCCGACGGCGGCGCTGGAGATGGCCGGGGCCCTGTGGTTCTACTGGTTCGCGTGCGGGCACGTCCACGAGGGCCGCGGCTTCCTGGAACGGGCCCTGAGACGCGCCCCGCGCACGGAGCTCGCGTACAACCAGGCCATGTGGGCCCTCGGCCTCACGATGATCCTCCAGGGCGACATGGACGAGGCGCGGCGCCTGGGAGAGGAGTGCGCACGGGACGCGGCCCACCTCGCCGACCCGGAACGGGAACTTCGCGCCGCCTACCTGCACGCGGCGTCGGTCCTGATGCCGGGCGACCCGGTACGGGCCCTGCAGCTGGCGGGCCCGCAGGCCCGGGCCGCCCACGGCGGGCGGCCCAGTGGAGTGGGCTGGCTCCTGTGCAAGCTCGTCACCAGCTACGCCCTGTCCGCCCTGGGGCGCTTCGAGCAGGCGACCGATGAGGCGCAGTCACTGCGCGAGGCCTGCGCGGAGCTCGGCGAGCGCTGGATGCGGGCGTACGCGGACTACATCCTGGCGATGAACGCGCTGGGCCTGGGCGACTACGGGGAGGCGGCACGCCACGTACGGGCGATGCTCTCCGGCAAGCGGCTCCTCGGCGACCGGCTGGGCATCGCGCTGGGGCTGGACCTGCTGGCCGCGGCGGTGGCCGGGCTGGGGGACGGCGAGCTGGCGGCGCGCCTGCTGGGCACCGGGCACGCCTGGTGGCGGACGGTGGGCAGGCCGCAGATGGGCTCGCCCTCGCTGACGGCCGTGCGGGACCAGGGCGAACGGCAGGCGCGGGCAGCGATCGGGGACGCCGCCTACGAGGCGGCGTTCCTGGGCGGCGCGGCTGCGCCCACCGGCTGAGTCTCGGCCGGTGGGTCTGGAATACGGCCTAAATCCTGGGCTCCCGTCAGTACGGGAGGGGTCTGCCCGACGGTGTGCGCAGGTCCAGGTCTCGGGGGGCGGGCTTCGGGACGGGCTTACGGATCAGCTGCTGGCGCATGCTGCCTCCTCGCTCAGACCAGTGCCGGGCGGCGGGGTTCCACCGTGCGGCTGTCGGGGAGCAGTTCACCGGTGTCGTCGAACACCACGACTCCGTTGCACAGCAGGCTCCAGCCCTGTTCGGGGTGAGAGGCCACTATGCGGGCGGCGTCGTGATCGGCGCTGTCGGCGGTAGGGCAGGGTGGCTGGTGGGAGCACATGGCGCACCTCCTCGCGAAGTGGGGCGGGAGCGCCGGTGGTCACCCGGTCGATTCCGCGATCCACGGTGGCGGTGAGTATTACTGATCGCCGCCCCCGGACGGAACCCATATTCGCCGTCCAGTTCACGGTGTGTATGCCCGCTTACCATGCGCTCATGCCCGCTATTCGGATCGTTCACCGCACGTCTTTGCCACCGGTCGAGGCGTGGCCGATGCTCACGGACTGGGAGCGCCACGGCGCGCAGGTCCCGCTCACCCGGACGATCATCGAGACGGCACCCCCGACCCGGGTCGGAACGATCTTCACGGCACGGACGGGCGTGAGCAGGATCACATTCGACGATCGCATGGAGGTCGTCGAATGGCGACCCCCTGCGGAAGATCTGCCGGGATTGGTCCGGCTGGAGAAGCGCGGCCGGGCGGTGACGGGGTGGGCGGAGATCGAGATCCGCCCCCTCGACGCGGGCGGCGCGGAGATCCACTGGCGGGAGGAGCTGCGTCTGCGCGGCCTCCCCCGCGCCCTGGATCCCCTGGTCGCGGCGGTGGGCCGGCTCCTGTTCGGCCGGGCCCTCGCACGGCTGCTGCGGCCTTAGGGTTTCGTGATCACCGTGCCGGTGATCACTAAGCGACCGAGGAGATCTCCGTGGCCACTCCGCCACAGCCGCAGCAGCAGGGCGCCGGCCCGTACAACCCCTACGCCGCGCCCGTCCCGCAGCAGGGCGGCCCGGCCGGCCCCGGGTTCCCCGGACCGCAGCCCCACGGCGCGTACGGCGCGTACGGCGCGCACCCCGACCCGGGCCGGTACGGCTGCCGGCTGTGCGGGGCCTGGCCCGCCGCGCACGCGACCGTACGCGGCCACCAGGGCCTGATCGTGCTGATGCGGTTCCTGAGCCTGCGCGGACCGTTCTGCCGCGACTGCGGGCTCGCCACCTACCGCCGCATGTCCTCGGACACCCTGTGGCAGGGCTGGTGGGGGCCGCTGTCCGTCTTCATCACGCCCGTGACCCTGCTGATGAACCTCGGCCCGCGGGCGTCCTTCCGCAGGCTCGCTCCCCCGGCGGGCGGCTACCGGCCCGCCCTCGACCCGGGCAGGCCGATGTGGCGCCGGGGCCCGGTCCTGCTGTTCCTCGCGCCGGTGCTGCTCGTTCTCCTGGGGATCCCCGCACTGATCGGGATCGCCCTGATCGCCGGCGACAGCACGCCGACCCTGTCGGTGGGCCAGTGCGTCGGCGACGAGTGGGACGGGGAGCGCCTGAGGCTGCGCGTACGGGACTGCGGTTCGCCGCAGGCCGAGTACCGCGTCAGCAAGCGGCTGGAGACGTCCGGCGACCGGTGCGCCCCGCTCGACCGGGTCGCCGGCTCCGAGTACGGCCCGGACGGCTCGACGCGCACCTGCCTCACGCCCCTGCCCAAGTGACGCGCGAGCCCCCGGACACCTCGCGGCGTCCGGGGGCTCGCGTCCGCGGGCACGCGTCAGCGGATCGGCATGCCGGAGATCGTGCGCGCGATCACCAGGCGCTGGATCTCGCTGGTGCCCTCGAAGATCGTGTAGATGGCGCTGTCCCGGTGCATGCGCTCCACCGGGTACTCACGGGTGAAGCCGTTGCCGC
The DNA here is from genome assembly GCF_054353315.1 of Streptomyces sp. NC-S4. Lineage (NCBI taxonomy): Bacteria > Bacillati > Actinomycetota > Actinomycetes > Kitasatosporales > Streptomycetaceae > Streptomyces > Streptomyces sp. NC-S4. Next base: position 1,664,266 of record NZ_CM135937.1, read on the forward strand.
CCAGGATCTGGACCGCCTGGGCGGTGACCTTCTTGGCGACCTCGCTCGCGAAGAGCTTCGACATCGAGCCCTCCGCCGACTCGAACGGCCGACCCGCCACCGCCATCCAGGACGCCCGCCACACCAGCAGCCGGGCCGCGTCGATCTGCGTCCGCATGTCGGCGAGCTGGAAGGCCACGCCCTGGTTGTCGATGATCGGGCGGCCGAACTGCGTGCGCGTCTTCGCGTAGTCGAGGGCCACTTCGTACGCCGCGCGCGCGGTGCCGACGGCCATCGCGCCGACCGCCGGCCGGGAGGCCTCGAAGGTGGCCATGGCCGCGTTCTTCACGCGCTCGCCGCCGCCGCTGCGGGCGCGCTCGTGGGCCCGGGCGAGGCGCTCGTCCAGCTTCTCCTTGCCGCCGAGCAGGCAGGAGCCGGGGATCCGTACGTCTTCCAGCACCACCTCGGCGGTGTGCGAGGCGCGGATGCCGTGCTTCTTGAACTTCTGGCCCTGGGACAGGCCGGGGGTGTTCGGCGGGACGATGAAGGAGGCGTGGCCCTTGGTCCCCAGCGCGGGATCGACGACCGCGACCACGATGTGGACGTTGGCGATGCCGCCGTTCGTCGCCCAGGTCTTGGTGCCGTTGAGCACCCACTCGTCCTTGGCCTGGTCGTAGACCGCCCGGGTCCGCATCGAGCCGACGTCGGAGCCGGCGTCCGGCTCGGAGGAGCAGAAGGCGGCGACCTTCACGTCGTCCGGGGTCCCGTACATCTGCGGGATCCAGGTGCCGATCTGCTCCTCGGTGCCGTTGGCGACGACGCCGATGGCCGCGAGTCCGGTGCCGACGATGGACAGGGCGATGCCCGCGTCACCCCAGAAGAGTTCCTCCATCGCCATCGGGATGCCGAGACCGGTCGGGTCGAAGAACTGCTGGGCGTAGAAGTCCAGCGAGTAGATGCCGACCTTGGCGGCCTCCTGGATGACGGGCCAGGGAGTCTCTTCGCGCTCGTCCCATTCCGCGGCCGCGGGGCGCATCACATCGGCGGCGAAGCCGTGGATCCAGTCCCGCACCTGCTTCTGGTCGTCGTTCAGCTCCATGGTGAACTCCGCCATGTCCCCTCCACCTGTCTGTACTCGGCCCTGCGGAAGTTACTAGCGGTAACCTACGCGAGGACCACAGTCTGTTACCGGTGAGTAGCCACTGTCAAGCACCCTCCGCACCGGCCACGACGCCGGACGGGGCGACCTCCGATTCGATCGACGGGGTGTGCGGGGTGTTACGTTGCGTGGGCGTCACGCACATCGCAAGGGCGGGGAGAGAAACACGTCATGGAGACCACTCAGCAGGCCGGTGAGCCGGGAGCGGCCGAACGCCGCCGGCGGGAGCTGCTCGAAGCCGCCGACCGGGTCGTGCTCAGGGACGGCCCCAAAGCCTCCATGAACGCCATCGCGGCCGAGGCCGGCATCACCAAGCCCATCCTCTACCGGCACTTCGGGGACAAGGCGGGCCTCTACCAGGCCCTCGCCGTCCGGCACACCGACGCCCTGCTCGACTCGCTGCGGGCCGCGCTCGACGCCCCCGCCGAGCGGCGCCGCCGGGTGGAGGCGACCCTCGACACCTATCTTGCCGCCATCGAGGCCCGCCCGCAGGTCTACCGCTTCCTCATGCATCCCGCCGAGGACTCCCACAGCGCCGAACGCGGCTTCGACGTCGGCCTGCACTCGGCCCCGCTGCTGCGCCGGCTCGGCGAGGAACTGGCCGAGGTGATCGGCGAACGGGTGGACCTCGGCCCGGGAGGCGAACGCCTCGCCCGGATCTGGGGCCACGGCATCGTCGGCATGATGCACGCGGCCGGTGACTGGTGGCTGGGCGAACGCCCCTGCGAGCGGGCGGACCTGGTCGCGGGCCTCACGGACCTCCTCTGGGGCCGCCTGGCCACCGCAGGCAACCGCGTGGACGGCCCGGGCTTCTAGGCCGTCTCTTTCGGATCTTGCCGGCGTGTGAGGCGCGGGGTCCGGGGCGGAGCCCCGGGAAGCCCGGCTCAGACGCCGGCGAGGCCGGAGATGCCCTCCGCACCCCAGGAGGTCTTGCGGATGGCGCGCCGCAGGCGACGGGCGCGCAGGCCCGTCACGCGGTCCGCGTACACCGTCCCGTCGAGGTGGTCGCACTCGTGCTGCAGGCACCGCGCGAAGAACCCCGTCCCGGAGATCCGGACGGCCGCCCCGTCGGAGGTGACGCCTTCCACCACCGCGTGGTCGTGGCGGACCGTGCCCGCCTCCAGTCCCGGCAGGGACAGGCATCCCTCCGGCCCGAGGAACTCGTCCCCGTCGGCCGTCACCAACCGCGGATTGACGATGTGCCCCACGTGGCGGACGTCGTCGTCGTCGGGGCAGTCGTAGACGAACACCCGCTGTCCGACGCCGATCTGGTTCGCGGCGAGCCCGACACCGTCGGCGGCGTACATCGTGGCGAACATGTCCTCGATGAGCCGGTCGAGTTCCGGGCCGAATTCGGTGACCTCCGCGCACGCGGAGTGGAGCACCGGATCACCCAGCAGGCTCATGGTGCGGACGAGGCCGGTGGTACCGGGAATGGGGCGCTGTCGCATGGCCCCAACCCTACGACGGGCGACTATATGAGGAGATCCGCGGCGGGGCGGGGGCGCCGCGGTCAAGGCTCCGGCCGGTACTGGATAGGCTGGGGCCGACCGACGCAAGGAGGACAAGGGACGATGGCAGGCAACACGGAGCCGCTTTCGCCGCGGGCCAAGCTGGCCGTGACGGCGGGCAAGGCCGCGGCGGCGGTGTCGCGGGCCGCGGGACGCGGAAGCGGATCGGTGATCGGCGGCAAGGTCGCACTCAGGCTCGACCCCGATCTTCTCGGCGCGCTGGCGCAACATCTCGATGTCGTCCTCGTCTCCGCGACGAACGGCAAGACCACGACGACCCGCCTGATCGCGGAGGCCCTGCGGGCCAGCGGTCCGGTCGTCTCCAACGCCCTCGGCGCCAACATGCCGGCCGGCATCACGTCCGCGCTGGCCGGCGGCTCGGACGCCAAGTACGGCGTCATCGAGGTCGACGAGAAGTACCTGGCCGGAGTGGCCCGGGACGTCACCCCCAAGGTGATCGCCCTGCTCAACCTCTCCCGCGACCAGCTGGACCGCGCCGCCGAGACCCGCATGCTCGCGGAGAAGTGGCGCGAGGGGCTCCAGGGCTCCAAGGCGGTCATCGTCGCCAACTGCGACGACCCGCTGATCGTGTGGTCCGCCTCCTCCTCCCAGAACGTGGTGTGGGTCGCGGCCGGCCAGGAGTGGAAGGACGACGCCTGGTCGTGCCCCTCCTGCGGCGGTGTCATGCAGCGCCCGGGCGACGACTGGTTCTGCGGCGAGTGCGGATTCCGGCGCCCGACCCCGACCTGGGTGCTCTCCGGCGACCACGTCCTGGACCCGCACGGTTCGGCCTGGCCGATCCACCTCCAGCTGCCCGGCCGGGCCAACAAGGCCAACGCCGCCACCTCGGCCGCCGTGGCCGCCGTCTTCGGCGTCCCGCCGCAGGTGGCGCTGGAGCGCATGTACCAGGTGCAGGCCGTCGCCGGCCGCTACGACGTGGTCACCTTCCAGGGCCGTGAGCTGCGGCTGCTGCTCGCGAAGAACCCGGCGGGCTGGCTCGAAACGTTTTCTCTGATCGATCCCCCGCCGACCCCGGTGATCCTCTCGGTGAACGCGCGCGGCGCCGACGGCACCGACACCTCCTGGCTGTGGGACGTGGACTACCCGCGGCTCGCCGGTCACCCGATCTTCGTGATCGGCGACCGCAAGCTGGACCTCGCGGTCCGCCTCGAGGTCGCGGGCCTGGACTTCCGCGTGTGCGACACCCTCGACGAGGCCGTGCAGCTCGCGCCGCCCGGCCAGATCGAGCTGATCGCCAACTACACCGCCTTCCAGGACGTGCGCCGCCGCGTCGGCAACTAGTACTCATACCCCAGAGGACACAAGAGCATGAGCGACAACAGCCTGCGTCTGGTGTGGGTCTACCCGGACCTGCTGAGCACGTACGGAGACCAGGGCAACGCCCTCGTGGTGGAGCGCCGGGCGCGCCAGCGCGGCCTGGACGTGCAGCGCGTGGACGTGCGCAGCGACCAGCCGATCCCCACCTCGGGCGACATCTACCTGATCGGCGGTGGCGAGGACCGGCCGCAGCGCCTGGCCGCGGAGCGCCTGCTGCGCGACGGCGGCCTGGAGCGGGCCGTCTCGAACGGGGCGATCGTCTTCTCCGTCTGCGCCGGGTACCAGATCCTCGGCAAGGAGTTCGTCAACGACCAGGGCCAGCGCCAGGAGGGCCTCGGCCTGCTGGACGTCGTCACCGTGCGCGGTGAGGGCGAGCGGTGCGTCGGCGACGTCCTCGCGGACATCGACCCGCGCCTGGGCCTGCCGCAGCTGACGGGCTTCGAGAACCACCAGGGCGTGACCCACCTCGGCCCGACGGCCAAGGCGTTCGCCCGGGTGACCATGGGCCGTGGCAACGGCACCGGTGACGGCACCGAAGGCGCGTACAACGACACGGTGTTCGGCACGTACATGCACGGTCCCGTGATGGCCCGCAACCCGCACATCGCGGACCTGCTGCTGAAGCTGGCCCTCGACGTGAACGCGCTTCCGGCCATAGACGACCGGTGGTACGAGGCGCTCCGCGCGGAGCGCATCGCGGCCGCGACGCAGCCCGCGTAGCAGCCGCGAAAACCGCTCATCGGGGCGGCCCCCGCATCATGTGTTCGGCCCGGTTTTCCCTAGGGGGAACCGGGCCGACGTCGTTTTGCACGAGGAGTGCGACCAGCATGTGGAGGATGGTTCAGCGCACTGCTAAACCGCTTGTAGGGTGGCCGTAGTTCCAACCGGACGACGTGGTCCGGTCGCCGGTCCACGTTGCAAAGGTCTCTTCTGCCATGCGCATAGGTGTGCTCACTTCCGGTGGCGACTGCCCCGGCCTCAACGCCGTCATCCGCTCCGTCGTGCACCGTGCCGTCGTCGACCACGGCGACGAGGTGATCGGCTTCCTCGACGGCTGGAAGGGCCTGCTGGAGGCGGACTACCGCAAGCTCGACCTGGACGCCGTCGCCGGCATCCTCGCCCGCGGCGGCACCATCCTCGGCTCCTCCCGGGTCCAGCCCGCGCACCTGCGCGACGGCGTGGAGCGTGCCCGCGGGCACGTCGCCGACCTCGGGCTCGACGCCATCATCCCGATCGGCGGCGAGGGCACCCTGAAGGCCGCGAACCTGCTCGCGCAGGCCGGTCTGCCCATCGTCGGCGTCCCGAAGACCATCGACAACGACATCGCCTCCACCGACGTCACCTTCGGCTTCGACACCGCCGTCGGGGTCGCCACGGAGGCGCTGGACCGGCTGAAGACCACCGCCGAATCCCACCAGCGCGTGATGGTCGTCGAGGTCATGGGCCGCCACACCGGGTGGATCGCCCTGCACTCGGGCATGGCGGCCGGCGCGCACGCGATCGTCGTACCGGAGCGCCCCTTCGACATCGACGAGCTGACGGCGATCGTCGGCGAGCGCTTCTCCGCGGGCAAGCGCTTCGCGATCGTCGTGGTCGCCGAGGGCGCCAAGCCGAAGCCCGGTTCGATGGCCTTCGAGGAGCGCGGCAAGGACATCTACGGCCACGAGCGGTTCGCCGGCATCGGCAACCTGCTGGCCGTCGAGCTGGAGAACCGCCTGGGCAAGGAGGCCCGGCCGGTGATCCTGGGCCACGTCCAGCGCGGCGGCACGCCCACCGCGTACGACCGGGTCCTCGCGACCCGCTTCGGCTGGCACGCGGTGGAGGCGGCGCACCGGGGCGAGTTCGGCATGCTGACCGCGCTGCGCGGGACGGACATCGTGATGGTGCCGCTCGCCGAGGCGACCTCGACCCTGAAGACCGTTCCGGCCGAGCGCTACGACGAGGCCCAGACGGTCCTCTGACGGTTCCCCGGCCGTTCCCTGACGGTCCCTTTTGTCCGCCCCCTCTATCCTGGGCCGCCCCCGCGCGCAAGAGCGTACGGGGGCGGCATTACTGTGGTGGGGCATCACGGTCAAGGGAGTGAACAGATGGATCACAGCGGGCACGGCATGGACATGCACATGGACATGGACCTGCCGCCGTTCACTCTCGGGCGCGGGCTGGAGTTCTCCTTCGACTCCTTCTTCCTGATCGGCTCGCTGGTCGCGCTCGCCCTGTACGGGTGGGGCGTACTGCGGCTGCGCCGGCGCGGGGACTCCTGGCCGCCGGGCCGGACCATCGCCTTCGCCGTGGGCGTCCTGACCGTGATCCTCGTGATGTGCACCAAGCTGAACGACTACGGCATGGTCATGTTCAGCGTGCACATGGTCCAGCACATGGTGATCAGCATGGTCACCCCGATCCTGGTGCTGCTGGGCGCCCCGGTGACACTGGCGCTGCGTGCGCTGCCGCCCGCCGCCCGCGGCAGCAAGGGGCCGCGCGAGCTGCTGCTGATGCTGCTGCACAGCCGGTACATGAAGGTGATCACCCACCCGGCCTTCACGATCCCGATGTTCATCGCGAGCCTCTACGCCCTGTACTTCACCCCGCTCTTCGACTTCCTGATGGAGAGCCGGACCGGGCACATCGCGATGATGGTCCACTTCCTCGCGGTCGGCCTCATCTTCTTCTGGCCGATCATGGGCATCGACCCGGGTCCGCACCGGCCGGGCTACGTGATGCGGATGCTGGAACTGTTCGCGGGCATGCCCTTCCACGCCTTCTTCGGCATCGCCCTGATGATGGCGAGCCAGCCCATGATCAAGACGTACGCGAACCCGCCGGCGTCCCTCGGCATCGACCCGCTGCTCGACCAGCAGTGGGGCGGCGGCATCGCCTGGGCCTTCAGCGAGATCCCCTCGGTGCTGGTCCTGATCGCCCTCGTCTACCAGTGGTACCACTCCGAGCAGCGGGCCGCGCGGCGGTCCGACCGGGCCGAGGACCGCAGTGGCGACAAGGAGCTGGCGGCGTACAACGCGTATCTCGCCTCGCTCCGAGCGCGTGGCCAGTAGCGCGACCCCGCCTTCGCGCGCCACCATGGGGCATGACCGGATCCGTTAAGGCGATGGCCGTCATGACCTTCGCCGCTCTGGTGGCCGTAGCCACGTACTCCGTGGCCCTCGGCAGCAACGGCTGGCTGTGGTTCGGCTGGGTGGTGCTGGGGCTGCTGACCGCCGGGATGGCCGCCACGGGCAATGTCTGAGCAAGGTCCCCTCCGCCCCCTGCACCCCGTGGCTCACCGTCCGTAAAATGGCCGTGACAACGGGATACGGACAGGAGCGGCCTGGTGTTCTACCACTTGCTCAAGCACGTGTTGCTCGGCCCCCTGCTGCGGCTGCTGTTCAGACCCCGGATCGAGGGTCTGGAGAACATCCCGGCCGAGGGTGCCGCGATCGTCGCGGGCAATCACCTGTCCTTCTCCGACCACTTCCTGATGCCCGCCATCCTCAAGCGGCGGATCACCTTCCTGGCGAAGGCCGAATACTTCACCGGTCCCGGGGTCAAGGGCCGGCTCACCGCCGCCTTCTTCCGCAGCGCCGGGCAGATCCCCGTGGACCGCTCGGGCAAGGACGCCGGACAGGCCGCCCTGCGCGAGGGGCTGGCGGTACTGGCCAAGGACGAGCTGCTGGGCATCTACCCGGAGGGGACGCGCTCGCACGACGGCCGGCTCTACAAGGGCAAGGTGGGCGTGGCGGCGATGGCCCTGGGCGCCCGGGTGCCCGTGGTGCCCTGCGCGATGGTCGGCACCTTCGAGATCCAGCCGCCCGGGAAGAAGATCCCGAAGATCCGGCGGGTGACGATCCGCTTCGGCGAGCCGCTGGACTTCTCCCGCTACGCCGGGATGGAGGGCGAGCGGGCGGTCCTGCGGGCGGTCACCGACGAGATCATGTACGCGATCCTCGGACTGTCCGGCCAGGAGTACGTCGACCGGTACGCGGCCGAGGTCAAGGCCGAGGAGGAGGAACAGCGGAAGAAGGCCCGGCGCACCGCGCGCTGAGCCTTCTCCCGCCCGCTCCCGCCGGCCCTTAACGGACGGCCGGGAGCTCCTCCGGCGCCGGGAGGACCGAGGACTCGGCCGGCGCGTCGGACGACAGGGACTTCGCCGCGGCCGGGGCCGGGGCCACCGGGGTGGCGTGCGGCGCGCACGTCACGTCCTTGGCGTCGACCTTGCCGGTGAGCAGGTAGGCGTCCACCCGGGTGTTGATGCAGGGGTTCAGCAGGCTGGTGACACCGTGCGAGCCCGCGCTCTTCTCGGTGATCAGTCGCGAGCCGGCGAGGCGGCGGTGCAGCTCGACCGCGCCCTTGTACGGCGTGGCCGCGTCCCGCTCCGACTGGACGATCAGTACGGGCGGCAGCCCGTGCTTGGCGCCGACCGCGATCGGGGTGCTCTGCTTGGCCTTCCAGGTCGCGCAGGGGAGGTTCATCCACGCGTTGGACCAGGTCAGGAACGGGTACTTCTGGTGCAGCTTGGTGTTGTCCCGGTCCCACTTGGACCAGCTGGTGGGCCACTTCGCGTCGGCGCACTCGACGGCGGTGTAGACGGCGTTGCTGTTCTCCGACGCCGCGTTGCCCTTGGTGTCCGTCATGTCCGGGGCGATGGCGTCGATGAGCGCCTGCTCGTCACCGGCCTCGTACGCGGCCCAGGTCTGGGCGACGGGCACCCAGGAGGAGTCGTAGTACGGGGCGCCCTGGAAGAAGCCGATGAGCTCGGCCGGGCCGACGACCCCGCCGAGCGGGTTGGCCTTGGCCTTGGCGCGCAGCTTCTGGTAGCGGGCCTCGACCTTGGCGCGGGTGTCGCCGAGGTGGAAGACGGCGTCGTTCTTGGCGACCCAGTCCTGCCAGTCGTTCCAGCGCATCTGGAAGGCGACGTCCTGGCCGAGGTTGGCCTCGTACCAGATGTTGTCCTGCGACGGGTCCACCACGCTGTCGACGATCATGCGGCGCACGTGGGCCGGGAAGAGGGTCGCGTAGACCCCGCCCAGGTAGGTGCCGTAGGAGACACCGAGGTAGTTCAGCTTCTTCTCGCCGAGGCCGGCCCGGATCACGTCGAGGTCGCGCGCGGTGTTCGGCGTGGTCATGTGCGGCAGCATCTCGCCGCTGCGCTCCTTGCAGCCGTCCGCGTACTCGGCGGCGAGCTTGCGCTGGGCGCGCTTGTCGGCCTCGGAGCCCGGGACCGGGTCGGCCTTGGGGGCCTTGACGAACTCCTGCGGGTCGATGCAGGAGATCGGCGCGGAGTGGCCGACGCCGCGGGGGTCGAAGCCCACGAAGTCGTAGGCCTTGGAGGTGTTGACCCACAGCGGGCTCTTGGTGGTGACACGGCGCGGGAAGCGCATGCCGGAACCACCGGGGCCGCCGGGGTTGTAGACGAGCGCGCCCTGGCGCTCCTCCTTGGTCCCCGTGCTGCCGATGCGGTCGACGGCGATGTCGATGGTCTTGCCGTACGGCTTCGCGTAGTCGAGCGGAACCTTCACCCATCCGCACTGGATGGGCTTCTCGAAGCCCCAGTCCGCCGGGCAGTCCTTCCAGTCGATCCCGGTACGGGCGGCGCGGGCGGCGGCGATCTGGACGCCCAGCGCCTCCGGGAGCCTGCCGTCGCTGCCGGCGGAGGCCGCCGCGGCCGGCGGGGCCAGCAGCAGGCTCGCCGCGAGTGTGCCGGTGATCAGTGTGGCGGCGCTCCCCAGCGCCGCGTTGCGTATCACGTGGTTGTTCCCCCTGCGTCAGGTGCCGCCGTGGGCGGCCGGGTTGGTCGTTTCGGTCGTCGGCGTGCAGGGGGATCCTGTCGTCTGACCGGGACCCGGCGACAGGTCCCGATCGACTTCTTTGCCAACCCGATAACCGGAAAGGCGTGTACCGCTGAGCGGTGCCTGTTGCGTCCCGCTTTCACCACCCGTGGCTGCGGCAGACCTCGTCGAGCAGCTCGCGCACGAGCAGGGCGTCGGCGGCCAGGGCCGTCACCAGGACGGCCGGTCCGGCCAGCGGGGTCACCGCGGCGAACTCCCCCAGGACCGCCGCGGCGGGCGGGTCCTCGGCGAAGGCGGGGTCCACGACGAGGAGTTGGCCGAGCGCCCGGTGCCCGGCAAGGCCCGCCGGGCCGTCCCAGCCACCGGGCGCGCCGGGGCCGCAGGCGAGTTCCTGGTCCAGCAGCGGGCGGCCCCCGCGGTCGACGGTGAGGCGGCTGCGCAGCAGGCCCGGCACCTCCCCGGTGCGGCCCAGTACCTGCTCCTCGCGCAGCACCAGCCGTGCCGTGGGGGCGAGTCGGACCCGGGTGCGCACCCTCAGGTCGCTGCCGCGCACCGAGATGAGTGGCTCGGGCAGCCACCGAACCGACGCCCCGTCCGCCAGGTCGAGGTGTACGTCGTAGCGCGCGGGCTCGCCGGACCGGCCCGGCATCGCCAGGGTGGCCGCCGCCGAGGCGAGGGCGAGCCGCGCCCCGGGCCCGGCGGTGGCCTCGACGGTGAGGTGGTCCCCGCCGAGCGGGGCGGTCATCGCTCCGACCAGCATGACCCCGGCCTCGGCGACCGACTCCGAGCGGGTGCGGCGCAGCGCGAGCGGTCCCTCCCCGGCGAGCAGCGGCAGGGCGGTGCCGCCCCGCCCGTCGGCGACGGCGTGGATACGGGCGGTGGCCCGCAGTCCCGCCGGGGACTCCGAGGGTGCCGGTGCCGGCGCCGTGCCGGTGGCGCTCGCTCCGCTCATCGCGGGGACCAGGCGGCGATCCGCTCGCGCACCCAGGCGGCCACCGGGCCGACCCCTTCGGGGCCGCGCAGCGACTGGAAGGCGACGGGGAGTTCGCCGCGCTGTGCGGCGGCGTCGCGGGCCATCCGGTCGAGGTCGGAGCCGACGTGGGGGGCGAGGTCGGTCTTGTTGACGACGAGGAGGTCCGCGGTGGTGACGCCGGGACCGCCCTTGCGGGGGATGTCGTCCCCGCCGGCCACGTCGATGACGAAGATCTGGGCGTCGACGAGGCCGCGGGAGAAGGTCGCGGTGAGGTTGTCGCCGCCGGACTCGACGAGGATCAGGTCCAGTCGGCCGTTCTCCCGGAAGGCGTCCTCCAGTTCCTCCACGGCCTCCAGGTTGGCGGAGATGTCGTCGCGGATGGCGGTGTGCGGGCAGGCCCCGGTCTCGACGGCGGTGATCCGCTCGGGCGGCAGCACGGCCTCGCGGAGCAGGAACTCGGCGTCCTCGCGGGTGTAGATGTCGTTGGTGACGACGGCCATGGACAGTTCGGTGCGCAGTGCGCGGCACAGGGCGGCGACGGTGGCGGTCTTGCCGGAGCCGACGGGGCCGCCGAGTCCGATGCGCAGGGCCCGCCGGGTGCCGTCGGGCCGCAGGGGGTCGGCGCTGTGGGTGTGCCGGTGGGGGTAGGTGACGGCGTGGTCGAGGTGCATGGGGGTGTCTCCTTCAGGAGTCAGGAAGCGAAGAGGCGTACCGGCCAGGCGGCATGGACCTCCGCCGAGATGTCCAGCAGCGGCGAGGAGGCCGCGGGCAGCGCGTCGGTGCCCTGTGAGCGGGCCCGCACGGCCGCCCGTTCCGCACGGGCCGCGACGGCGTCGAGCTCGGGGGCGAGCCGGGCCAGTACCCCGCTCGCCTCGAAGGGGTCCAGGCCCAGCAGCCGTACGGTCGCGGTGGCGGGTCCGCCGACGCTCTCGTACGCCGCCACGTGCGCGGCGTCCCCGGGCCCGAGCCCGGCCGCCCGGGCGGTGACGCCGAGCACCACGGGCTGGTGGGCCCCGCGCGGGAACGCCGCCGCCAGGGACTCCAGTTCGGCGGCGGGCCAGGTGGCCCGGGCGGCGCGCAGCAGCTGCCGCCCGAGCCGCCGGGCCGCGGTGCGCAGCGCCGGCGAGGGGGTGCGGGCGTCGGCGGCGGCGTCGAGCACGGCCGGGTCGAGCCCGAGGGCGGCGGCCGCGGCGAGCGCGGCGGCGGTGAGGCCGGCGGTGTGCAGCCGGCCCCGGCAGAAGTCCTCCAGGGTGGCGGCGTCGTGGATCCGGCCCGCCTTGCAGGCGGCCTCGGCCCCGCCGGAATGGGCGTGCCCGCCGGCGGGGAAGCGACCGTCGGCGAGGACGAGCAGCGCGGCGCGGCTCATCGGCATGGACCTCGTCTCAGAACAGGAAGTAGCGCTGGGCCATGGGCAGTTCCGTCGCGGGCGCCGGTTCCACGGCCTCCCCGTCGATGGAGACGGTGAAGGTGTCGGCATCGACCTCGACCCTCGGCATGGCGTCGTTGCCCCGCATGTCCGCCTTGGTCACCTTGCGGGTGCTCTCGATGGCGACGAACTGCTTTCCCAGCCCGAGGCGCTCGGGCAGCCCGTCGTCGAGCGCGGCCTGGGCGGTGAAGTTCAGGGAGTTGAGGCCGGGCGCGCGACCGCGGCCGCCGAACATGGGCCGGGGCAGGACGGGCTGCGGGGTGGGGATGGAGGCGTTGGCGTCGCCCATCTGCGCGTAGGCGATCTGGCCGCCCTTGATGACCAGTTCGGGCTTGACCCCGAAGAAGGCCGGGTTCCACAGCACCAGGTCCGCGAGCTTGCCGGTCTCGACCGAGCCGATCTCACGGGCGAGCCCCTGGGCCACCGCGGGGTTGATCGTGTACTTGGCGACGTAGCGGCGGGCCCGGTGGTTGTCGGCGGGTCCGTCGCCGGGGAGGAAGCCGCGCCGCTTCTTCATCACGTGGGCGGTCTGCCAGGTGCGCAGCACGACCTCGCCGACCCGGCCCATGGCCTGGGAGTCGGAGGAGATGATCGAGATGGCTCCGAGGTCGTGGAGGACGTCCTCGGCGGCGATGGTCGACGGCCGGATCCTCGATTCGGCGAAGGCGAGGTCCTCGGGGACGGCCGGGTTGAGGTGGTGGCAGACCATCAGCATGTCGAGGTGTTCCTCGACGGTGTTGACGGTGTGCGGCCGGGTGGGGTTGGTGGAGCTGGGCAGTATGTTCGGCTCGGAGACCACCGTGATGATGTCGGGTGCGTGCCCGCCGCCGGCGCCCTCGGTGTGGTACGAGTGGATGGTCCGTCCGGCGATGGCGGCGAGGGTGTCGGCGACGAACCCGGCCTCGTTGAGCGTGTCGGTGTGGATGGCGACCTGGGCGCCGGTCTCCTCGCACACCGAGAGGCAGGCGTCGATGACGGCGGGGGTGGCTCCCCAGTCCTCGTGGATCTTGAATCCGAGGGCGCCGCCGCGCAGTTGGGAGTGCATCCCCTCGCGGGACATGGTGTTGCCCTTGCCGAGCAGGCCGATGTTGACCGGGTAGGCCTCCAGGGCCGCGAACATCCGGGCCAGGTGCCAGGGTCCGGGGGTGACGGTGGTGGCCTTGCTGCCTTCGGCCGGGCCGGTCCCGCCGCCGACCAGGGTGGTGATCCCGGAGGCGAGCGCCTCCTCGACGACCGTCGGGGAGATGAAGTGCACGTGGGCGTCGATGGCGCCGGCGGTGACGATCTTCCCGTTGCCGGCGATGATCTCGGTCTCGGGGCCGATGACCAGCGCGGGGTCGACCCCGTCCATGGTGTCGGGGTTGCCGGCCTTGCCGATGCCGCAGATCCGGCCGTCGCGGATGCCGAGGTCGGCCTTGACGATGCCCCAGTGGTCGAGGACGACGACCCCGGTGATCACCGTGTCGGGGGCGCCCTCGGCCCGGGTGGTGCGGGCCTGGCCCATGGATTCGCGGATCACCTTGCCGCCGCCGAAGACGGCTTCGTCGCCGGCCCGTCCGGGGCCGCCGCTGAGGTCCTGCTCGATCTCGACGAAGAGGTCGGTGTCGGCGAGCCGGATCCGGTCGCCCGCGGTCGGCCCGAAGAGGTCGGCGTACACCTGACGGGAGAGCTCAGCCATCGAGCGGCCCTCCGGTCTCGCCGCGCAGCCCGGGTACGGTCCGCAGGCCCGCCAGCGGTACGAGCTCCACCGCGACCGGGATGCCCGGCTCGAAGCGGACGGCCGTCCCGGCGGCGACGTTGAGCCGGAGCCCGCGGGCGGCGGAGCGGTCGAAGTCGAGGCCGGGGTTGGCCTCGGCGAAGTGGTAGTGGGAGCCGACCTGGACCGGCCGGTCGGCCGCGTTGAGCACGGTGAGACGGGTGACGGGACGACCCTCGTTGAGGGGTACCGGGCCGTCCCCGAAGGCGATTTCGCCGGGGATCATGCGGGGGTACTCCGTTTCAGACGATCGGGTCGTGGACGGTGACGAGTTTGGTGCCGTCCGGGAAGGTCGCTTCGACCTGGACGTCGTGGATCATCTCGGGGATGCCCTCCATGACCTCCTCGCGGGTCAGGACGGTGCGGCCCGAGGCCATCAGCTCGGCCACGGTCCGGCCGTCGCGGGCCCCTTCCAGGAGGTGCGACGTGATCAGCGCGATCGCCTCGGGATGGTTGAGGCGGACCCCGCGCGCCCTCCGCTTCTCGGCCACGTCGGCGGCCACATGGATGAGCAGTCTCTCCTGCTCGTGCGGTGTCAGTTGCACTCGTATCACCAAGCTTCCGGGACAAGATCAACAAGAGGCGGGGCGACCCTACCGGCCTTCAACACTCTGTTGACCTGCGCATATCCGAACCAAGCGTCTCTTGCCCAACTCGGGGAAAGGCTTTCCACCCCGACCACCGCCGCTTTACCGGATCATGGGTGATCATTGGCGGTCGAACGTGGCCGCCACGCTAAGCGCTGCGCTTTTCCGTTGAGTTAACCCACGTTTCGGGCAGGTACCCGGTTCAACTCCGGCGCCCCGGAGCCCCGATTCCGTATACGGCCGCGCATACGGATCCCCCACCGAGGAGACAGATGTTCGTCAACCCCGTCCGGCACATCACCTTCGACGCCCTCGACCCCTACCGCGTCGCCGAGTTCTGGTCCGCGGTGACCGGCTTCACGATGCATCCCGACGACGTGGAGGGGGACGACGAGGTCATGCTGGAACCCGGGCAGCCGGGCGTGCCGGGGCTGCTCTTCATCCGGGTCCCCGACGGCAAGTCGGTCAAGAACCGGGTCCACCTGGACATCCAGCCGCCGACCGGCACCCGCGACGAGACCGTCGAGCGCCTGATCGGGCTCGGCGCGAAGCTCGTGGACGACCGCCGCGACGCCGACGGCGTCGCGGGCTGGGTCGTGCTCGCCGACCCCGAGGGCAACGAGCTGTGCATCGAGCGCAGCGCCGGCGAACGCGGCCTCGCCTAGGCCGTCTCTTCCGGATCTTGCCGGGCCCGCAAGATCCGGAAGGGACGGCCCAGCGCTCCGGCAGGTCAGCAGCCGGTGACGCTGCCCGCCGGGGCCCCGACGCTCCAGGGCAGTGCGATCCACACCGTCTTGCCCCCGTCCTCGGTCGGCGTCACCGAGAGCCTGCCTCCCGCCTCCGCCGCCAGCCAGCGGATGATGACCATGCCCCGGCCGTTGTCCTGCTGGACGGCGGCCGGGAGCCGCCTGGGCCAGCGCGGGTGGCTGTCCGTCACCCCGACGCGCAACCACTCCTGGCGCTCCAGGCGGACGTCGACGGTGAAGGTGGGCGACTGGCCGAAAGTGTGCTGTACGGCGTTGGTGGCGAGCTCGGAGACGATCAGCCGGACGCTGTCGGCGGTGTCGGCGTCATCGGGGAGTCCCCACTCGCTCAGCACCTCCGCCACATAGCGTCGGGCAAGGGCGACCGAGGCGGGATCGCTCGGCAGAGTGACGGATGCTTCCTGGTGGTCTGCCATGGCGACGGTCCCTTTCCCACCGGAGCGAAAGGCCCCGGATCTGTGCTGGACGCCAGAGTGCCACTCATCGTGCCGCCGCATCTGCCTTTTCCCCAAGATATGCATATATCTGTCGCTCAATGCAGTGAACTCTGCTACGGAGGAGCTTATTTGAACGGCAAACTGGTGCGAGGTGTGCCGGTGGAAGGAGGCGGGTGTGCAGCACGGTCCCGCGGTGCGCCGACGCAAGCTCGGCGAAGAACTGCGTGCCCTGCGTGACCGGTCCGGTCTCACCAGTGGTGAGGCGGCTCGGATCATGGGATGGCACCAGTCGAAAATCAGCCGCATCGAGACAGGTCGCAGTGGCGTGAAGCCGGAGGACATCCGGCTCCTCCTCGACGCCTACGGGGAGATCGTCAGCCCGGAGCAGCGCGCGCTGCTGGAGGCGCTGTCGGTCTCGGCCGCCGGCCCCGGTCCGGCGGGCGACACCGGACGCGGCCGCCAGTGGTGGCACGACTACCGGGGACTGCTGCCGCAGGAGTACCGGGACTTCATCAGTCTGGAGGCGGGGGCCAGGTCGGCCCGTACCGTGGAGCTGTCCGTCGTTCCGGGGCTGTTGCAGACCCCCGGGTACGCGCGGGCGGTGACCCGGGCCGCGCTGGGCGGGCTGCCGGAGCCGAAGGTGGACGCGCTGGTCGACGTACGGCTGGCCCGGCAGTCGGTGCTGCGGGCCGATCCCCCGCTGGAGCTGAGCGCCGTACTGGACGAGGCGGTGCTGCGCCGGCAGATCGGCGGGCCCGGGGTGATGGCCGAGCAACTGCGGCACCTGACGGAGGTGTCGAAGCTGCCCCAAGTGCGGCTGCAGGTACTGCCGTTCAGCGTCGGAGGGCATCTCGGCCTGACCGGACCGTTCGTTATTTTTTCATTTCCGGACATCGCCGATCTGGATGTGGTGGTACTCGACCATTTGACGAGTAGCCTCTATCTGGAGCGGAAGGAAGACCTTGAGGCGTACGGCGCCGCGTTCCGCACCATCCAGGCGCACGCCCTCCCGCCCCAGGACTCGTCGGATCTCATCAGCTCACTCGCTGACGACGCGTAAGGAGGCACCCCCGTGTCCGCAACCCCCTTATCCAACAGCGGACTTCTGAGAAGCGCGCGGTGGCGGCGGAGCAGCCGTAGCACCGGAATGAACAACTGCGTGGAAGCGGCCGTCCTGGACGGCGGTCTGCTGGCCGTCCGCGACTCCAAGCGGACGGACGGCCCGGCCGTGCTCTTCACCGGGCCCGCCTGGACCGGCTTCCTCGCCTCGGTGGGGGCTGACGCGCCCGCGTAGCCCCGCCCCGGAACACCCAGGACCCCGGCCGCTACGGCCTACCGGCCCTGGCCGTCCGTGGCTCCCGCGGGTGCGGTCGCCAGGATCGTCGCCACCGCCCGATCGATCTCGTCCCCCGTGAGATCGGCCCGGGCGGTCAGCCGCAGCCGCGAGATGCCGTCCGGCACCGACGGCGGACGGAAGCAACCCACGGACAGACCTGCCTCGCGGCAGTCGGCGGCCCAGCGCAGTGCCGCCGACGCCGACGGGGCCCGAACCGACACCACGGCCGCGTCCGGCCGGGCCGCGGTCAGGCCGGACGCGGTGAGTCGCCCGTACAGCCGGTCCGCCACCTCGCGGGCGCGGTCCGCGCGCTCCGGTTCCCGCTGGAGCAGGCGCAGGCTCGCCAGGGCCGCACCGGCGGCCGCCGGTGCCAGTCCGGTGTCGAAGATGAAGGTGCGCGCGGTGTTGACCAGGTGCCTGATCACCCTGGCCGGGCCGAGCACCGCTCCGCCCTGGCTGCCCAGGGACTTCGAGAGCGTGACGGTGGCGACCACGTACGGCGCTCCCGCGAGCCCGGCGGCGTGCAGCGCGCCGCGGCCGCCCTCGCCCAGCACACCCAGCCCGTGGGCGTCGTCGACGACCAGGGCCGCGCCCTCGTCCCGGCAGGCGGCGGCGTACGCGGCCAGCGGGGCGGCGTCCCCGTCGACGGAGAACACCGAGTCGCTGACCAGCAGCGCGCGGCCCTCGTGCGCGGCGAGCGTCTTGCGCGCGGTGTCCGGGTCGGCGTGCGGGACCACGGCGGTCTCGGCGCGCGCGAGGCGGCAGCCGTCGACGATGGAAGCGTGGTTCCCGGCGTCGGACACGACCAGCGTGCCCCGTCCGCCGAGCGCGGTGACGGCGGCGAGGTTGGCCGCGTAGCCGGAGGACAGGACGAGCGCGGCCTCGAAGCCGCAGAAGGCGGCGAGCTCCCGCTCCAGCTCGGTGTGGAGCTCGGTCGTACCCGTCACCAGCCGCGAACCGGTGGCTCCGGCGCCCCAGCGCGCGGCCGCCTCCTGCGCTCCCCGGACGGTCTCGGGGTGCCGGGACAGGCCGAGGTAGTCGTTGCTCGCCAGGTCCAGCAGCGGCGACACCGGCGGCCGGGGGCGCAGCGTGCGCACGAGGCCGGCCTCCTCCCGCGCGCGCTCCGCGTCGTCGATCCACCCGAAGACGTCCACCGGGTCGGGAGTGAGCTCGGGCATCGGCACGTCCTCGTGTTTTGTCGGCAGTCCACAGACCTGCCCCGACCCTAGCTCGCGTGACCGCTGCGCCAGGTGTGGTGATACACACACACCCATCCGGCCATGTTGTCCGATCTCTCCTTGGCCGGGAGCGGTGGTGTGGTCCAGGATCGGGTTCATGGACCTGCTGAACACCCTGGTGGACAAGGGGCTGCGGCGAGAGCTGCCGACCCGCGAAGAAGCGCTCGCCGTACTGGCGACTTCTGACGACGAACTGCTCGACGTGGTGGCCGCGGCCGGCAAGGTGCGCCGCCAGTGGTTCGGCCGTCGGGTGAAGCTGAACTACCTGGTCAACCTGAAGTCGGGCCTGTGCCCGGAGGACTGCTCCTACTGTTCCCAGCGCCTGGGGTCGACGGCGGGCATCCTCAAGTACACGTGGCTGAAGCCCGAAGAGGCCTCCCAGGCCGCCGCCGCCGGTGTCGCGGGCGGCGCGAAGCGGGTCTGCCTGGTCGCGAGCGGCCGCGGCCCGACGGACCGGGACGTGGACCGCGTCGGCAAGACGATCGCGGCGATCAAGGAGCAGAACGAGGGCGTCGAGGTCTGCGCGTGCCTCGGCCTGCTCTCGGACGGTCAGGCGGAGCGGCTGCGGGACGCGGGCGCGGACGCCTACAACCACAACCTCAACACCTCCGAGGCGACGTACGGGCAGATCACCAAGACCCACACCTACGCGGACCGCGTCGACACCGTACAGAAGGCGCACGGCGCCGGCCTGTCCGCGTGCTCCGGTCTGATCGCGGGCATGGGCGAGAGCGACGAGGACCTGGTCGACGTCGTCTTCTCGCTGCGCGAGCTGGACGCGGACTCCGTGCCGGTCAACTTCCTGATCCCGTTCGAGGGAACCCCGCTGGCCAAGGAGTGGAACCTCACCCCGCAGCGCTGCCTGCGCATCCTGGCGATGGCGCGGTTCGTCTGCCCCGACGTCGAGGTCCGCCTCGCCGGCGGGCGCGAGGTGCACCTGCGCTCGATGCAGCCGCTGGCCCTGCACATCGTCAACTCGATCTTCCTCGGCGACTACCTGACCAGTGAGGGCCAGGCCGGTCAGGCCGACCTCGACATGATCGCGGACGCCGGTTTCGAGGTGGAGGGCGCCGGTACGTCGACCCTTCCCGCGCACCGCTCCGACGTCGCGGCCGCCACCACCGGCGGGGGCTGCGGTTCGAACGGCGGCGCCTCGCTCTGCGGTTCGGGCGCGCCCGCCTCCGAGGGCGAAGCCGCGGGCTGCGGCTCCGCGTGCGGCGGCTGCTCGGGCCACGCGCCCGAGGAGCGGACGCCCGCACCGGTCCAGGCCGAGGCCGGCGAGGTCCGCCCGGAGCTCGTGGCGGTCCGCCGACGCGGCGCCGGAACGGACATCGCGCCCAATGCCTGATCATCATGCACCGCTGTCCGTCGGCGCGGAACTGCTCGCGCTGGACCGGCAGCACGTCTGGCACCCGTACGGCCCGATGCCCGGGCGGCAGGAGCCGCTGATCATCGCCTCCGCCTCGGGGGTGCGGCTGCGGCTGGCCGACCCCTCCCAGGGACACGGCCACGAAGAGCTGGTCGACGGCATGTCCTCCTGGTGGTCGGCGATCCACGGCTACAACCACCCGGTGCTCAACGAGGCCGCCACCGCGCAGCTGGGCCTCATGTCGCATGTGATGTTCGGCGGGCTCACCCACGAGCCCGCCGTCCGGCTCGCCGCCAAGCTCGTCGAGATCACCCCGCCGGGGCTGGAGCACGTCTTCCTCTGCGACTCGGGCTCGGTGTCCGTCGAGGTCGCGGTCAAGATGTGCCTGCAGTACTGGCGTTCGCTCGGCCGGACGGGCAAGACCCGGCTGCTGACCTGGCGCGGCGGCTACCACGGGGACACCTGGCAGCCGATGGCGGTCTGCGACCCCGACGGCGGGATGCACGAGCTGTGGCAGGGTCACCTGCCGCGGCAGGTCTTCGCGGACGCGCCGCCCGCCGGTTTCGACACGCCCGTGGACCCGGCGTACGCCGACCACCTGCGCGCCACGATCTCCGCGCACGCGGACGAGCTGGCCGCGGTCATCGTGGAGCCGGTGGTGCAGGGCGCGGGCGGCATGCGCTTCCACCACCCCGGCTACCTGCGGGTGCTGCGCGAGCTGTGCGACGAGTACGGGGTCCTGCTGATCCTGGACGAGATCGCCACGGGCTTCGGCCGCACCGGCGCGCTCTTCGCGGCCGACCACGCGGGGATCACCCCGGACGTGATGTGCCTGGGCAAGTCGCTGACCGGGGGTTACCTCACGCTGGCGGCGACCCTGTGCACGGAGCGGGTGGCGAACGGCATCTCCCGGGGCGAGGTCCCCGTGCTGGCGCACGGGCCGACCTTCATGGGCAACCCGCTGGCCACGGCCGTGGCCCTGGCCTCCGTCGAGCTGCTGCTCGGCCAGGACTGGACGACCGACGTCAAGCGGATCGAGGCGGGGCTGCGCGAGGGCCTGTCGGCCGCGGCCGACATCCCCGGGGTGAAGGACGTACGCGTCCTGGGCGCCATCGGCGTCGTCCAGCTCGACCACGAGATCGACGTGGCGGCGGCCACCCGGGCGGCGGTGCGCGAGGGCGTGTGGGTGCGTCCGTTCCGGGACCTGATCTACGTGATGCCGCCGTTCGTGACCGGCGACGAGGACGTGGACCGGATCTGCCGTGCGGTGTGCGCGGCGGCGAGGGAAGGCTGAGATGTCCGTACTGATGGTTTCCGGGACGGGCACCGAGATCGGCAAGACGGTGGTCACGTCGGCGATCGCGGCCGCCGCGGTGGCCGCCGGCCGCTCGGTGGCGGTGCTCAAGCCCGCGCAGACGGGTGTCGGCCCGCAGGAGCCGGGGGACGCGGCGGAGGCGGTCCGGCTGGCCGGCCCCTCCGTCACGGCGGTGGAACTGGCCCGCTATCCGGAGCCCTTGGCCCCGGACCGGGCGGCCCACCGCTCGGGGCTGGCGACACTGGCCCCGGCGCAGATCGCGGAGGCCGCGCGGCGGCTGTCGCTGGACCACGACCTGGTCCTGGTGGAGGGTGCGGGCGGACTGCTCGTCCGCTTCGACGAGGCGGGCAACACGCTGGCCGACGCGGCCCGCCTGCTCGGCGCGCCGACGCTGGTCGTCGCCCAGGCGGGTCTCGGCACGCTCAACGCCACCACCCTCACGGCGGAGGCCCTGCGGGCCCGGGAGCTGACCGCGCTGGGCGTGGTGGTCGGCAGCTGGCCGCAGAGCCCGGACCTCGCGGCACGCTGCAACCTGGCGGACCTCACGAAGTCCTCGGGCCTGCCGCTGCTGGGCGCGGTCCCGGAGGGCTCGGGGACCCTCGCACCGGAGCGCTTCCGCGCGTCGGCCCCGTCCTGGCTGGCCCCGCCCCTGTCGGGCACCTGGTCGGCGGAGTCCTTCCTGTCCACCTGGACCCCACCGCCCTTCCCCCCGACCGCCCCCAGCCCCACCGGCGTCTGAGGCGCGGGGCCCGGCCGAACCCAGCCCCGCCGGCGTCTGAGGCGCGGGGTCCGGGGCGGAGCCCCGAATCCCTGAGGCGCGGCCGCCCACCCACGGGCGGCCGCCCACCGGCCGAGCCCCGGGCACCGGCAC
This sequence comes from Streptomyces sp. NC-S4, assembly GCF_054353315.1. Classification (NCBI taxonomy): domain Bacteria; kingdom Bacillati; phylum Actinomycetota; class Actinomycetes; order Kitasatosporales; family Streptomycetaceae; genus Streptomyces; species Streptomyces sp. NC-S4. The sequence continues at coordinate 1,686,105 of NZ_CM135937.1, forward strand.
CGGCACCGGCGGCTAGCCGAGCGGCTTGACCCACCGCGTCCACTGCTCCTGCGGCCGGTATCCCACCGCGTCCCACACCCGGTGCGCCCGCTCGTTGCGATCGAGCACCATCGCGTCCCCGCGCCGCCCGCCCAGCGCCGTGAACCGTTCCTCGGCGGCGGCCAGCAGGGCGGCCCCGATGCCCTGCCGCCGGTAACCGGGGTGCACGGCGAGCCGGTAGAGGTGGCAGCGCCACCCGTCGAACCCGGCGATCACCGTGCCGACGAGCTCCCCGTCGCGCCGGGCGAGCAGCAGCGCCCCGGGGTCGCGGGCGTGCAGCCGCTCGACCCCCGCGGGATCGTCGCTGATACTCGTTCCCTCCGCGGCGGTCTTCCAGAAGGCCAGGACCTCGCCCAGGTCGGCCGCCGACGCAGAGCCGATGTGAAGATCAGTCATGGGTGAATCCCATCATCGGGCCGCGCTCCGCCAAAAGAATGATCCGTTCCCTTTGCTCGTCCTTTACCATGTGGTGAAAGGTCCCTCTTGAGTGAAAGGTGTGAGCGTCCGCCCATGGGCGAGCCTCCCAGTCCACGACATACGCGTTCACGACATCGCGCGGTACCCCTCCTCCTGGCCGATCATGGGACGGAGGTGATCGACCGATGACCGAGGTGCTCCTGCTCGTCGTGGCACTGCTGCTCTGCCTTGCCTGCGGCGTCTTCGTCGCGGCCGAGTTCTCCCTCACGACCGTCGAGCGCAGCGAACTCGAACGGGCCGTCGAACGCGGCGAGCGCGGCGCGGACAGCGCCCTGGCCGCCGTCCGCACCCTGACGTTCCAGCTCTCCGGCGCCCAGCTCGGCATCACCGTCACCGGCCTGGTCATCGGCATGATCTCCAAGCCGTCGATCTCCGCCCTGCTCCAGGGCCCCTTCGAGGCCATGGGCCTGCCGGCCGGCACGGCCTCCTCCACCGCCCTGATCCTCGGTACCGCGATCTCGACGGTCGTCCTGATGGTCGTCGGCGAGCTGGTGCCCAAGAACTGGGCCATCTCCTCCCCGCTGGCCATCGCCAAGCGGGTGGCGACCGCGCAGCGGGTCTTCAGCCGGGCCTTCAGGCCCCTGATCAGCCACCTCAACACCACCGCGAACCATCTGGTGCGCCGCTTCGGCATGGAACCGGCCGAGGAGCTGGCCTCCGCCCGCACCCCGCAGGAGCTGGTCGCCCTCGCGCGGCACTCCGCGAAGGCGGGCGCGCTGGAGAAGGACACGGCCGAGCTGTTCGTCCGGACCCTGAACCTCGCCGACCTGACCGCGGAGAACGTGATGACCCCGCGCGTGCAGGTGACCGCCCTCGACGTGCAGACCACCGCCGAGGACGTGGCCAACGCGACGCTGGCCACCGGCCTGTCGCGCTTCCCGGTCTACCGGGGCAGCCTCGACACGGTCGTCGGCATCGTCCACATCAAGGACGTGCTGGCCCTGCCGGCCGCGGAGCGCCGCCGCCGTCCCGTGTCGCAGCTGCTGCGCGAGCCCCTCCTCGTACCGGAGTCGCTGACCGTGGACCGGCTGCTGGACCGGCTGTCCGGCAAGCAGACGATGGCCGTGGTCATCGACGAGTACGGCGGCACGGCCGGGGTGGCCACGCTGGAGGACATCGTCGAGGAGGTCGTCGGCGAGGTCCGTGACGAGCACGACCCGCACGAGACCCCGGACCTGGCCCCGGCCGGTACGGACGACTCAGGGCGCCTGCTCTACTCCGCCGACGGCGCGGCGCGCACTGACCAGCTCCGCCGGATCGGCCTGCACGTGCCGGACGGCCCGTACGAGACCCTGGCCGGCCTGATAGCGACCGTGCTCGGCAGGATCCCGGTGGTCGGCGACCGCATGGAACTGAACGGCTGGCGCCTCGACGTGACGGACGCCGGCGGACGCCGGGCCGCACGGGTGCTGCTGCACGCCCCGGCCGAGCCCACCGAGGGAACGGAGGAGGCCCGATGACCGTCATCCAGCTGCTGATCGGCCTGGCGACCCTGGTCGTCAACGCCTTCTTCGTCGGCGCGGAGTTCGCGCTGATCTCGGTCCGGCGCAGTCAGATCGAACCGTACGCCGAGCAGGGCGACCGGCGGGCCCGCGCCGTCCTGTGGGGACTGGAGCACGTCTCGGCCCTGATGGCGGCGGCCCAGCTGGGCATCACGCTGTGCACCCTGGTGCTGGGTGCGGTGGCCGAGCCGGCCATCGCCCATCTGCTGACCCCGCTGTTCGACCTCGTCGGCGTACCGGCGGGCCTGACCCACGCGATCTCCTTCGTGGTGGCGCTGACCCTGGCGACGTACCTGCACATGCTCTTCGGCGAGATGCTGCCGAAGAACGTGGCGTTGTCCGAGCCCGTCCGCACCGCCCTGCTGCTGGGGCCGCCGCTGGTGACCCTCACGCAGGTGCTGCGACCGGTGATCTTCACGATCAACGCCTTCGCCAACACCCTGCTGCGGCTGCTGCGCGTGGAGGTCAAGGACGAGGTCGCGGCGACCTTCTCGGACGACGAGCTGGCGCGGATGGTCAAGGACTCCAGTGACGCGGGGCTCCTCGACGACCGGGCCAGCGAGCGTCTGCACGACGCGCTGGAACTGGGCCGGCGGCCCGTGACCGACGTGGTGCTGCCCGCGGACCGGGTGGTCCCGGCCCGGGAGGGCATCACTCCGGCCGGGCTGGAGCTGCTGTCGGCCGAGTCCGGGTACTCCCGCTTCCCGGTGATCGACGCGCAGCACGGGATCCTGGGCTACCTGCACGTGAAGGACGCCCTGGACGCGGACGACGAGGAGCGGGACGAGCCCTTCCCGGTGTCGGCGCTGCGGCCGATCGCCCAGGTGCGGGCGGAGACCCCGCTGGACGACGTGCTGACGGCCATGCGGCGCAGCCGTACGCACCTGGCGGCGGTCCTCGGGACGGACGGCGCCATGACGGGCCTGGTGACGATGGAGGACGTGCTGCGGGAGCTGTTCGGCAGGCCCGCGTCCGCGTGACCGTCCGAGGTGTGCGGTCCCCGGCCCTGCGGGGCCGGGGTACCGCGCGGTAACATCACTCCGCCATGGAGATGAATGCCTCTTACACCAGTTTTGTCGCGATCGGTGACTCCTTCACCGAGGGCATGTCCGACCTGCTTCCGGACGGCTCCTACCGCGGCTGGGCCGATCTGCTGGCCGCCCGCCTCGCCGCCCGGGAGCCGGGCTTCCGCTACGCGAACCTCGCGGTCCGCGGCAAGCTGATCGGCCAGATCGCCGAGGACCAGGTCCCGGTCGCGGCGGCGATGGGCGCGGACGTGGTGACCCTGGTGGGCGGACTCAACGACGCCCTGCGCCCCAAGGTGGACATGGGCCGGGTCCGCGCCCACCTGGAGTCGGCGGTGGAACTCCTCGCCCCCTCCTGCCGGCGACTGGTCCTGATGCGCTCCCCGGGGCGCAACGGACCGGTGATGGAACGCTTCCGGCCGCGCATGGAAGAGCTCTTCGCCACCATCGAGGAGCTCGCCGCCCGGCACGGCGCCGTGGTGGTCGACCTGTACGGGGCCCCCGCACTCGCGGACCCCCGGATGTGGGACGTCGACCGGCTGCACCTGACCGCCGAGGGCCACCGCCGGGTGGCGGAGGCCGTCTGGCAGGCCCTGGGCCTGCCCGCCGAACTGGACTGGCGCACCGAACTGCCCGCCGCCGCTCCCCCGGGCTGGACCGTACGCCGGGCCCAGGACCTGAGCTTCGCCCGGCAGCACCTGCTCCCGTGGATCGGCCGCCGTCTGACAGGCCGCTCCTCGGGGGACGGCCGCCCGGCCAAGCGCCCCGAGCTGCTGCCGTACGGGGACTCACCGCTCTCGTAGCAAGCCACAATCCCGAGTGGTGGCCCTACCTGCGTAAACACACAGCGGCGGCCCAAGTAGAATCCCTACACGTGACTGCCAAGCCCCGCATCCCCAATGTCCTGGCCGGCCGCTACGCCTCCGCGGAGCTCGCCGTCCTGTGGTCCCCCGAGTACAAGGTGACGCTGGAGCGGCGGCTGTGGCTCGCCGTGCTGCGCGCCCAGAAGGACCTCGGTATCGAGGTCCCGGACGAGGCCCTCGCCGACTACGAGCGCGTCCTGGAGACCGTCGACCTCGCCTCCATCGCCGAGCGCGAGAAGGTCACCCGGCACGACGTGAAGGCCCGCATCGAGGAGTTCAACGACCTCGCCGGTCACGAGCACGTCCACAAGGGCATGACCTCCCGCGACCTGACCGAGAACGTCGAGCAGCTGCAGATCCGGCTCTCGCTGGAGCTCGCCCGGGACCGCACGGTCGCCGTCCTCGCCCGCCTCGGCAAGCTGGCCGGTGAGCACGCCGAGCTGGTCATGGCCGGTCGCTCCCACAACGTGGCCGCGCAGGCCACCACCCTCGGCAAGCGTTTCGCGACCGCGGCCGACGAGCTGCTGGTGGCCTACGACCGCCTCGAGGACCTGCTGGGCCGCTACCCGCTGCGCGGGATCAAGGGCCCGGTCGGCACCGCCCAGGACATGCTCGACCTGCTGGGCGGCGACGCCGCCAAGCTGGCCGACCTGGAGCAGCGGATCGCCGCCCACCTCGGCTTCGCCCAGGCCTTCACCTCGGTCGGCCAGGTCTACCCGCGCTCCCTCGACTACGACGTGGTCACCGCGCTGGTCCAGCTGGCCGCGGCGCCCTCCTCCATCGCCAAGACGATCCGCCTGATGGCCGGCCACGAGCTGGTGACCGAGGGCTTCAAGCCCGGCCAGGTCGGTTCCTCCGCGATGCCGCACAAGATGAACACCCGCTCCTGCGAGCGCGTGAACGGCCTGATGGTCATCCTGCGCGGCTACGCCTCGATGACCGGCGAGCTGGCTGGCGACCAGTGGAACGAGGGCGACGTCTCCTGTTCCGTGGTCCGCCGCGTGGCCCTGCCGGACGCCTTCTTCGCCTTCGACGGCCTGCTGGAGACCTTCCTGACGGTCCTCGACGAGTTCGGCGCCTTCCCGGCGGTCGTCGCCCGCGAGCTGGACCGCTACCTGCCCTTCCTCGCGACCACCAAGGTCCTGATGGGCGCGGTGCGCGCGGGCGTGGGCCGCGAGGCCGCCCACGAGGTCATCAAGGAGCACGCGGTGGCCTCCGCGCTCGCCATGCGCGAGCAGGGCGCCGAGCGCAACGAGCTGCTGGACAAGCTGGCCGCCGACGAGCGGATGCCCCTGGACCGGGCCCAGCTCGACGCCCTGATGGCCGACAAGCTGTCGTTCACGGGCGCCGCGGGCGACCAGGTCGCGGTGGTGGTCTCCCGTATCGAGGCGATCGCCAAGCAGCACCCGGAGGCCGCCGGGTACGCGCCGGGATCGATCCTCTGACCCCCGAAGAGCTGAACGCCGCCCGCGACCGCGTCCTCCCGGACGTGGTCGCGGGCGGTCTGCGTGTGCTCTTCTGCGGGATCAACCCCGGACTGCTCTCCGCCGCGACCGGCCACCACTTCGCCCGCCCCGGCAACCGGTTCTGGCCCGTCCTGCACCTCTCGGGCTTCACCCCGCGCCGCCTCGCCCCCGCGGAGCAGGAAGAACTGCTGACCTACCGGCTCGGCATCACCAACGTCGTGGCCCGGGCCACGGCCCGCGCCGACGAGCTGAGCACCGAGGAGTTCCGCGAGGGAGGCCGCATCCTGACGGCGAAGGTGGAACTGCTGCGCCCCCAGTGGCTGGCGGTGGTGGGAGTGACCGCCTACCGCACGGCCTTCGGCGAGAAGAAGGCACAGATCGGCCCCCAGGAGCGCACCATCGGCTCCACCCGCATCTGGGCCCTCCCCAACCCCAGTGGCCTCAACGCCCACTGGACCGCCGAGTCCATGGCCCAGGAGTACGCCCGCCTCCGCACGGCCGCCGAGGCCGCCGAGGCCGCCGAGGCCGCCGAGGCCGCCGAGGACTGACGGATACCGGGATCCTTGCGGATGCCGTCCTGACCGCACGTCAGGAGTCAGGCGGAGCGGGGTTGTCGGTGGCCGGTGTTAGCGTCACCACCATGGCAAACCGTTCCTATCTCTACTCCGCGGACTCGATGCCGGACGAGGCGGAGATCCCCAAGCCGATCCGATGCATATCCCAGCACAACTGGGACATCCCGCTCGCGCACAAGCTCATGGTGGGGCGCGGGACGACGATCGTCCCGTCCATGATCTGGAATCCTCCGATCGGCGTCGCCGCGGACTACGCCGACGGGGCCGCCCTGTTGCGCGACCTCCTGCGTGCGGTCGGCAAGGGCCTGGAGGACGACACCGAGTTCGCCGAATGCGTCTCCAGGACCACGGCCCACCTCGAGAAGCAGCAGGCGAAGTACTTCATCCTCGAGACCGGGGAGATCGTCTCGATGTCGGGCGACGATCCGGCAGCGAGCGTCCGCAGTCTGGTGGCCGAGGACATCCCCGACGCCGTCGCCAAGGCCGAGGCTGCGATCGCCGGCCGGAACGACGACTGGCTGGCGTCGGTCCGAGCCGACTGGCAGAGTCACTTCGCGTCCTTCTACAGCGAGGCGCTCTACTTCTCGTTCCCCGGCTGACGCGGCCCGGTACCGGATGGCGGCGCTCCCGCCTCCGGAACCGGCGCGCTGGACGCCGGGGGTTCGGTCAGCGACAGCCGGAGCCGGGATGAGCACCCGGGCCCGGGTCGGCCGTGGCTGCGTCGGGCGGAGCCGCCGACCGCCTCGCCGATCCGGTCGCCGGACAGCCCCTGGGCTGTCTCTTTCGGATCTTGTCGGCCGAGCCCGCGGCGTCCGGTGCCATGGGGTCTCCCCAGGCCCGCCAGGGCCGAGGGGAAGGCCGGCAAGGCGGAGGGGCGCCCGTGTACTGGACGTACTCGGGTGCCCCGACAACGCGGCCGGGTGCGGTGCCGGACGCTGCGGGCCCGGCAAGATCCGAAAGAGCAGGCCTAGGGCGGGTCCGTGACGGTGATCCCCGCCATCAGCTGGTAGGGATCGTCGTCGGCCCACTGGGCCACATAGACCACCAGCCAGTGGGCGCCGACCCGCCACAGGTGCACATGGTCGGTGCTGTTGCCCACCTCGTCCCACGGCTGCGGTATCCGCTCCCCGGCGAATCCGCGTTCCCTCAGCGATCCCAGGCCGAAGACCTGCGGCGCCCCCCAGCGGTCCGTCGCGGCCTGGGCGAGCGCCCCGTACTCGGCACCGATCTGGTCGGCTGCCTCGATCCGGCCCGAGCCGTCGTCCTCCCAGAAGCTCCGCGTCCGGGCGAGCCGGACCAGGTGGAATCCCGGACCGCTGCTGTTTCCTCCGGTCCGGACCGGCTCGGGCGGGAACTCCTTCGCCCGGAGCCGGTCGATCGTGTCGAGGTGCTCTGCCGTGGTCATGCCGTCAGTATCCCGAGGGCCACTGACAACTGGCCCGGCGTCACGCGTCCCGGCGGCGCACCGCCAGCCAGCCCCCCAGCACCGCGGTCAGCGCCCACAGCGCGAGCACCCCCAGCCCGGCCCACGGACCGAGGTCGCCGTACTGCTGGCTGCGCATCATCGCCTGCCCGGCTCGGTCCGGCATGAACCGCCCCACCCCGTCCGCTGCCGCGCCCACGATGAAGGACACCATGACGACGAAGGGTATGAGGATGCCGAGGACGGCCACCCCGCTGCGCAGCACGGCCGTCAGTCCGGCTGCGAACAGCGTCATGAGGGTCAGGTAGAGACCGCAGCCGACAACGGCCCGGACGGTGCCGGGGTCGCCCAGGCCAAGGGCGTCGTCGCCCATGAACGACTGTCCGGCCATGAAGGCCAGCAGTCCCGCGAGCTGGCCGGCCACGAGGGCGAGCGCACCCAGCATCGAGATCTTCGACCAGTAGAACCGTGTGCGGTCGGGCACGGCCGTGAGGCTGGTGCGCAGGGCTCCGTTGTGGAACTCCGCGGAGAAGGCGGTGGTCCCGAAGGCGATGGCCGCTATCTGGCCGAAGTTGAGCCCGTAGAAGGCCGCGAGGAGCGGGTCGTCCCCCATGTCGCCCTCGTCGGCCCCGCCCAGGGCCGCGGCGGCCAGTACCTGGACGCCCACGGTGAGGACGAGGACGGATATCAGCGACCAGAACGTGCCCCGCAGAGACCTGATCTTGATCCATTCCGAGTGCAGTACGGGGGTCGTGGGCAGTGCGGCGCTCATGGCGAAGCCTCCTGGGGGTACGGGAGCGGGTGAGAGGTCAGTGGGTCGCGCTGAACTGCGCTTGATCGGCGGTGAGGTCGAGGTAGGCCTGCTCCAGCGAGGCGCGTTCGTCGGACAGTTCCAGCAGGGGAACCCCCTCTCGGGCGGCCAGGCTGCCGAGTTGCTCGGCGCGTATGCCGGCGACGGTCCATCGCCCGTCGTCCGCGGCCGTCATCTCGAGGTCGTCCCGGGCCAGCGCGGCCCTCAGCCGGACAGGGTCGGAGGTCCGCAGGCGCGCTCTCGGGGTGCTGCGGGCGTCGATGAACGCCTCCATCGAGGTGTCGGCCAGCAGCTTGCCGTTGCCGAGGACGACCAGGTGGTCGGCCAGCGCCGAGGTTTCCGACATCAGATGGCTGGAGACCAGCACGGCGCGTCCTTGGGCGGCGAGGGTGCGCATCAGCTCGCGGATCCAGATGATGCCCTCGGGGTCGAGGCCGTTGGTGGGCTCGTCCAGCAGCAGCACTCCGGGGTCGCCGATGAGTGCGGCGGCAATGCCGAGCCGCTGGCGCATGCCGAGCGAGAAGGACTTGATCCGCCGCTTCGCGACGGACGCCAGGCCGGTCTGGTCCAGGACCTCGTCCACACGGCGCATCGGGATGCGGCCGGCCGCCGCGAGCACGCGGAGGTGGTCGCGGGCGCTGCGCCCGCCGTGGGCCGCCTGGGCGTCCAGGAGGGCGCCGACCCGGTGCAGCGGGTCCGTCAGGTCCGGGTACCGCCGACCGCCGATCGTGGCCGTACCGGATGTGGGCCGGTCCAGGCCCAGAAGCAGGCGCATCGTGGTGGACTTCCCCGCGCCGTTGGGGCCGAGGAATCCGGTCACCCGCCCGGGCAGGACATCGAAGGTGAGGCCGTCCACCGCACGGTGGGTGCCGTATCGCTTGGTGAGTTCTCGGATCTCGATGCTGTTCATGGCTCAAGACTCGCCGCCGGCCCCACCCCCTCCCCTCCCCCATGCGAGGGTGCCGTCTCCCCCACGTGGGGGAGACGGCCGCGAACAGGGCGCTGCCACCATGGAGTCATGAACCGACTGCTGCGCGCCCCGTTCCAACCAGTGACCTATTCACGCTGGTTGCACCTCTGCGTGCCGCTGCTGCTGCTTGCGGTATGGATGTTCATCATGCCTTGGTGGCCCTGGGTGCCGCTGCTGCTCGTCCTGCCCTTGGGGCTGGTGCCCTGGGTGCGGCTGGCGGAAGGCCTTCAGGCACGGTTCCTGCTCACACCGTACGAGCGCGATGCGGCCGACAGCTCCATAAGCCTCGCTCCGTCGGCCCACTGGGGGGATCGCTGGCGAACCGTGCTGTGGCTGGAGACGCGGATGGTCGTCGCGGTCGGTGCGTGCGGCGCCACCGTCTGGCTGTCGGCGATGACCGTGGAGCTCGTCGCGATGGCGATCGGACATCCCCTGGGTGCGGACACCTTCCTTCCGTTCGTACCCGGGCGCTGGGCCGCCGCACTGCTCGTGCCCGTGCCGCTGGCCGTACTCATCACCATCATCGTCCTGCTCGGCGAGTTGATCACCGCGGCCGCCACCCGCCTGCTCGGCCCGTCCGCCGCCGAACGGCTGACCGCGCTGGAGGCACGCACGGAGCAGCTGCTGGAGCGGACCCGCATCGCGCGGGAACTGCACGATTCCATCGGGCACGCGCTCACCGTGGCCGTCGTGCAGGCGGGGGCGGCGCGTGCGGCGGGTGATCCCGCCTTCACCGATCGGGCGCTGTGCGCGATCGAGGAGACGGGCCGGGCCGCGCTGGAGGATCTGGAGCGGGTACTGGGGGTGCTGCGGGAGTCGGGTCGGCCGCCGTCCCAGTGGCCGACGCTGGCGGAGGCCGACCGGCTCCTGGAGTCGGCCCGGGCCTCGGGCTCCGTCGTCGACGCGCAACTGGCGGGCCCGCTGGAGAAGTTGCCGGAGCCGGTCACCCGGGAGGGTTACCGGATCCTGCAGGAAGCTCTGACCAACGTACTGCGGCACTGCGGCCCGGTGCCGGTGCGCGTCCGGGTGGAGATGACCGCGGGCCGGCTGGACCTGGAGGTGACGAACCCGCTGCCGGAACGCCCCGGGGTCACGGTCGGCGGCGGCAACGGCCTGCGCGGGATCCGGGAGCGGGCCGCGCTGCTCGGCGGAGAGGCCGAAACCGGTCTGTACGAAGGGGGTTGGAGAGTGCGCGCCCGGCTGCCGCTGGAGCGAATACGCTGACCGGATGCCGGTTACCGTACTGCTCGTCGATGACGAACCCCTGGTGCGCGCGGGTCTGCGCGCCGTCCTGGATGCCCAGCCCGACATCGAGGTGGTGGGTGAGGCGGCCGACGGGGCCTCCGTGATCCCGCTGGTCCGCCAGTTGCGGCCGGATGTGGTGGCGATGGACGTGCGGATGCCGCTCCTCGACGGAATCGAGGCGACGCGTGCGGTGCTGCGCACGGTGGACTCCCCGCCGAAGATCCTCGTGGTGACCACCTTCGAGAACGACGAGTACGTCTACCAGGCGCTGCGGGCGGGGGCGGACGGGTTCCTGCTGAAGCGGGCCCGGCCTTCGGAGATCGTGCACGCGGTGCGGCTGGTGGCGGAGGGCGAAACGCTGCTCTTCCCGGCGGCGGTGCGGGCCCTGGCAGCGGAGTACGGGAACCGGCAGGCCCGGGCGGCGCTGCAGCGGGCCGCCCTGACCGAGCGGGAGGAGGCGGTCCTGCGGCTGATGGCTCGGGGGCTCACCAACGTGGAGATCGCCGCCGAGTTGATCATCGGCACGGAGACGGTCAAGTCCCACGTCAGCGCGATCCTGGCGAAGCTGGGGGCCCGGGACCGTACGCAGGCGGTGATCACGGCGTACGAGTCGGGGTTCGTGTCTCCTGCCTGAGGGAAGGTCTGCTTCCGGCCGATGGGGGGCTGCTTCTCGCCGACTCGCCGGGCGGGCAGTACGATCCGGCTGACAAGCTCGCTACCTGGGAGGACACACGTTGGGGCAGCTGACCGGCGGGGACCCCTCTCTGCTCCGGCGGATCAATTCCGCCGTGGTGCTGCGCGCGCTGCGGACGGCCGGATCGCCGACCCTCACCGACCTCACACGGCTGACCGGGCTCTCCCGGCCGACCGTCGAGGGTGTCGTGGAGGGGCTGATCGGTACCGGGCTCGTCGTCGAGGCGGACGCGGAGGAGGGCGCGCGGCGGCAGGGCCGCCCGGCCAGGCGGTTCCGCTTCCGGACCGAGGCGGGGCACCTGCTGGGCATCGAGATCGGCTCGCACCGGATCGCGGTGCTGCTGTCCGGGCTGGACGGCCGTGTCATCGGCGCCGGTACCAAGGACGTCGCGGAGACGGCATCGGCCGATGAGCGACTGGAGCGGGTACGGGCGGCGGTCGCCGATCTGCTGCGCCGCGCCGGGGTGCCACGCGACTCTCTGCGGGCGGTGGGCGTCGGCAGCCCCGGCATCGTGGAGGCCGACGGCACGGTCCGCCTGGGCACCGCGCTGCCCGGCTGGACCGGGCTGCCGCTCGGGGACAGGCTGCGGCGCTCGTTCCGCTGCCCGGTCCAGGTGGAGAACGACGCCAACGCGGCAGCGGTCGCCGAGCACTGGAAGGGCGCCGCGCGGGACACCGGCGACATGGTGTTCGTGATGGCCGGGCTCAGCCCCGGCGCCGGCTCGCTGATCGGCGGCAGGCTGCACCGGGGCTTCGGCGGTGCGGCCGGCGAGATCGGCGCCCTGCACCTGCTGGGCCGTGAGGTCACGCCCGAGCGGTTGCTGTCGACCACGGGTGAACCGCTGCATCCGCTGGACGAAGCGGCCGTCGCCGAGGTCTTCGCGATGGCCGGGCGGGGCGACGAGCGGGCGGTGGCCGCCGTCGAGCGGTTCCTGCAGCGGCTGGTGCACGACGTGGCGGCACTGGTCCTGGCGATGGATCCGGAGCTGGTGGTCGTCGGTGGCTGGGCGGCCGGTCTGGACGGGGTGCTGGAGCCCCTCCGCCGGGAACTGGAGCGCTACTGCCTGCGCCCGCCGAGGGTGGCCCAGTCCATGCTCGGCGAGGCCGCGGTGGCGACCGGCGCCCTCCGGCTCGCGCTGGACCACGTCGAGGAGGAGCTGTTCGCGGTGGAGAAGACGGTCACGGCTCGCCGCTGACCCCGCCCCCACGGCCCCGCGCCCTCCCGTACACGCAGCCGCGGCCCGGTCCCCAGCCACTGCCGGGGGCCGGGCGCAGCCACGTCCGCACGCTCGGAGATGCCGGGGGCCGGAGCCGGCCACCGCTGGTGTCAGGAGGCGACGCGCGGCTCGTGGGTGATCTCGACGTTGCCCGAGTCGCCGAAGGTGAGCCGGCAGGTGTCCGCGCGGTAGGTGGCCACCGAGACGGCCGCCGTGCCCGCGGCGGTGAAGTAGCGCGTGGTGACCAGGAGCACCGGGGCGCCGGGCAGGCGGTCCAGTTCCTTGGCGTCGTCGGCGCGGGCGGAGCCGAGCTCCACCGAGCGGTCCTGGCCGTCGAGCACCAGCCGCTGCAGTTCGCGCAGGACGGCGCGGGCGCGGGCCGGTCCGGCCGGGGCCTCGATGGCGGGGAGTCCGGGCACCGACGCGGCGGGAACGTAGAGCAGTTCGGCGGCGACGGCCTGGCCGTGGGTGACCCGGGTGCGGCGCACCGTGTGCACCGGCTGGTCGGCGGCGAAGGCGCCACCGGTACCGAGGAGTTTCAGCACCGCAGCGGTCGGCAGGGTCTCGGCGGCGTCGAGCGGCTCCCAGCCGTCGACGCTCTCACCGGGCCAACTGTGCTGCGCGCTGCCCACGGCGACACCGACGCGCGGCGGGGCGACGGTGGTGCCCACACCGCGGCGGCGCTGCAGTCGGCCTTCGAGCTCCAGCTGCTCCAGCGCCTGGCGCAGGGTCGCGCGGGCGACACCGAACCGGGCCGCGAGCTCACGCTCGTTGGGCAGCACCTCGCCGACGGCGAAGTCCTGGTCGAGTGCCTCGCTGAGGACGGTCTTGAGGTGCCAGTACTTCGGCTCCGGTGCCGTTTCGAGCTGCGTGGTCCCCACCCTGACTCCTCCTGCCATCGCTGCACTCGCCGTGTGTTCCAGCGGCAGTTCCGCGCCTTTGTTTATTAAAGGTTCCTGCACTATCCCTGCGACGATAGGACGGCACACCTCCTTGGTCAAGACCAATGCTCATACCTTTGCCGGGCAGAACGGGCATACGTATCAAGCCGTTCACGGGATGTTCTCGCAGGCACGGAAGGCTTGTAGTCAAGGGCTACCGGACGGTAATCATGGCGGTAGGCACTACTGACATCCTGTCTCGCACGCGTCCAACCGACGAGGAGCAGCATGACCGCCACGGTCTCCTTCACGATCGATTCGCCGCTCGGCCCCCGCCCCACCACCGTCGCCTACGAGCGCAAAGGCGCCGGCGAACCGCTTCTCCTGCTGCACGGCATAGGCCATCACCTCCAGGCCTGGCACCCGGTGATCGACATCCTGGCCGCCGAGCACGACGTGATCGCCGTCGACCTGCCGGGCTTCGGCGCCTCGGAGCCCCTGCCCAAGGGCGTTCCGTATTCCCTCGGGACCGTGGCTCCGGCCCTCGGGGCGCTCTGCGCGGCCCTCGGCGTCGAGCGCCCGCACGTCGCGGGCAATTCGCTCGGCGGCCTGCTCGCCCTCGAAATGGGCCGGAGCAACCTCGTCCGCTCCGTCACCGCCCTGTCCCCCGCCGGGTTCTGGACCGAGGCCGAGCGCCGCTACGCCTTCGCCACCCTCCTCGCGATGCGCGCCGGCGCCAAGGCGCTGCCCCTGCCCGCCGTACGTCGGCTCTCGCGCACCGCCGCCGGCCGCGCCGCGCTCACCGGCACCATCTACGCCCGCCCGTCCCGCCGCCCGGCCGAGGCGGTCGTCGCCGAGACCCTCGCCCTGCGCGACGCCACCGGCTTCGAGGACACACTGGCCGCGGGCGGCTCCGTACGGTTCACCGACGACGTACCCGGTCTCCCGGTCACCATCGCCTGGGGCACCCGCGACCGGCTGTTGCTGCGCCGCCAGGGCATCCGCGCCAAGCACACCGTCCCCGGCGCCCGGCTGGTGCGGCTCCCCGGCTGTGGTCACGTCCCGATGAACGACGATCCGGCCCTCGTGTCCCGGGTGGTGCTCGACACGGCCCGCAGCGTGCGGCTCGTCGCCGCCTGAAGGGCCGGGGCCGGTCAATACCTGAACAGATGAACGAATGAGCTGCTGACGGCTGTTCATCCGCGGTTCGCGTGGGCGACGCGGCCGGGCCGGTGTGCCACGGCACGCTGGTCCGACCCGTCCTCGCCGGCCCCAGGAGACGTACCGATGGCATCGATCCCGCACACCCGACGGTCCCTCATCGGCGGTTCCCTCGCCCTGTCCTCCGCGCTGATCGCCGCCCCGGCGCTCGCCGCGCCCGCCTTCGCCCGATCCGGTCGGCCGCGCGCGCTCTGGGGCGTCCAGTCCGGCGAGATCACCGCCCACTCGGCCACCGTGTGGACCCGCTCCGACCGCCTGGCGCGGATGTACGTCGAGACCTCCCCGAGCGAGGCCTTCCGCTACGCCGTCCGCCGCCACCGCGGCCCGCTGCTCGGCCCGTCGAGCGACTTCACCGGCACCACCGTGCTGCGCGACCTGCCGCCCGGCCAGCAGATCCACTACCGGGTCCTCCTGACGGACCCCGACGACCCCCGCCGCAGCTCCTCGCCGGTCCACGGCACCTTCCGCACCACCCCCGTCTCCCGCCGCCACGACGTGCGCTTCCTGTGGTCCGGCGACCTGGCAGGACAGGGCTGGGGCATCAACCCCGACCTCGGCGGCTACCGCGTCTTCGAGGAGATGCGGCTGCGCAACCCCGACTTCTTCCTCTTCAGCGGGGACACGATCTACGCCGACGGGCCGATCAAGTCCACGGCTCCGCTGCGCGACGGAAGCCTCTGGCGCAACGTCACCACCGAGGAGAAGGCGAAGGTCGCCGAAACGCTCGCCGAGTTCCGCGGGAACTTCCGCTACAACCTGCTCGATCGCAATCTGCTCGGCTTCAACGCCCAGGTGCCCGTGCTCGCCCAGTGGGACGACCACGAGGTGCGCAACAACTGGTACCCCGGCCAGCTCATCGACGACACCCGCTACACCGTCAAGGAGGCCGACACCCTCGCCGCCCGCGCCCGCCAGGCCTTCGGCGAGTACTTCCCCGTCACCGACCTGCGCGGAGGCCGCGCCGAGGGCCGGATGTACCGGGTGATGCGGTACGGCCCGCTGCTCGACGTCTTCGTGCTCGACATGCGCACCTACCGGAACGCCAATTCCCCCGGCAGCCAGACCGAGGACCCCATCGGCATCCTCGGCCCCGAGCAACTTGCCTGGATCAAGCGCGAGCTGTCCCGCTCCCGCGCCACCTGGAAGGTGATCGCCGCCGACATGCCCCTGGGCATCGTCGTCCCGGACGGTGCCGCGAACTTCGAGGCCGTCGCCCAGGGCGACCCGGGCGCCCCGCTGGGACGCGAGCTCCAGATCGCCGAGCTCCTGCGGCACGTCAAGCACCAGCGCATCACGGGCACCGTCTGGGTGACGGCCGACGTCCACTACACCGCCGCGAACCACTACGCACCCGAGCGGGCGGCCTTCACCGACTTCGCGCCGTTCTGGGAGTTCGTGTCCGGCCCGATCGGCGCCGGCGGCTTCCCGGCCGGGCGGCTCGATGCCACCTTCGGCCCCGAGACGGCCTACGTGCAGTCGGCCCCCTTCGCCAACATGTCACCGTCCGAGAACCCTCCGTATTACGGAGAGGTCGACATCGACGGCGGCAGCGGGGAACTCACCGTCCGCCTGCGCCGGCAAGGAGGGGGCGTACTCTTCACCCGGACGCTCCAGCCCGGGCGCGTGGGCCAGTGACGCCCCGCAGTGCCCGAAAACTGGGTGAATCGGCCAGTTGGACACTTAACCAGTCGGTCACAGATCGTTCGTGATCACGCAACACCCCTGCGCCACAGTGGTGTGCATGACTGACCGTAACCCCGCCTCCGCCCACCGTCCCCACCGTCACCACTGGCGCCGCGACGTCGTCGAACTCGCCGCGATGTTCTGCGCCGTCGCGGTCGCCGACGCCATCGCCAATCTCGTCGTGCACGGGCCGAGGGGCCCGGTCCTGCTCGTGGCCTCGGCCGTCGTCCTCCTGGTGACGGCGGCCTTCCACACCTGGTGGGCACGGCGCCACAGCCATGCGCCCCCGCCCCGGAGCACAGCACCCGGCGATCCGGAGCAGCTCCCGTCGACGGGCACCGGCACGACCTCGACCGCGGGCACGACGGCGACCGCTACCGCGACCGCCAGCAGCACCTCGCTCTGGCGGATGCGCACGACCGTGCGGGACGAGCCGGGCTCCCTGGCCGCCCTCTGCACCGCCCTCGCCCGCAACGGCGTCGACATCCTGACCCTCCAGACGCACCCTCTCCCCGAGGGCGGCACGGTCGACGAGTTCCTGCTGCGCGCGCCGCAGGAGCTGCCCTCCGCCGAGCTCAGCCGGGCGATCTCCCGGGCCGGCGGCCACAGCACCTGGATCGAGCGCGCCGACGCCCACGACCTGGTCGACACCCCGACACGGGTCCTCGGCCTCGCCACCCGCACCGCCCTGGACGCCGCCGAGCTGCCCCTCGCCCTGCGCCAGCTGCTCGGCCGCTGCACGATCCACTCGATCCCGGCGACCACCCTCTCCGGCCGCCCCAACGCCGGCGCGGACGCCCCGGTCGAGGGGGTCCTGGAGGCCACGGTCATGCGGCTGCGCGACCCCTCCGGCGGTGCGATCACCGTGGAGCGGCCCTACCTTCCCTTCACCCCGACCGAGTTCGCCCGGGCCCGCGCCCTCGTCGAGCTCGACGCCCGCCTCGGCCCCCGCGTCCCGCGCAGCCAGGACGTACTGACGCTGCCCGAGGGCAACGAGATCACCGTGCGCCGCGCCGACGGCTCCGACCTCGCGGCGGCCCGCGCCATGCACGACCGCTGCTCCGAGCGCACGCTGTCGCTGCGCTACCACGGCCCCGTCCACGACGCCGACCGCTACCTCGGCCACCTGCTGAGCCCCCGCTTCGGCCGCACCCTCGCCGCGACCACCGCCTCCGGGAAGCTCGTCGCCCTCGGCCACCTGCTGTGGGACGGCGACGAGACCGAGGTCGCGCTGCTCATCGAGGACGACTGGCAGCGCCGCGGCATCGGTTCCGAGCTGCTGCGCAGGCTCCTCGCAATGGCCGTCGAGGCCGGATGCGACAGCGTGTACGCCGTCACCCAGGCCTCCAACACCGGCATGGTCGCCGCCATGCGCGGCCTCGGCCTCCCCCTCGACTACCAGATCGAGGAAGGCACCCTGGTGATCACGGCCCGGCTCGACGCGACCCCGGTCACCTCCCGCCTGCCCTACGAGCTCCCGCACGAGCAACCCGCTCCGCAGCGCCGCCCCTGACGACCCGTCCGGGCCGGGACCCCGACCGGGTCCCGGCCCGGCGGGCTCCGGCGGTATCCGGCCAAGCTGCGAGCGCCCCGCTCCCGGTGGCATTCGCCCCGGGAACGTGAAGTCGCTTGTCCAGCAGGGTGGTTGAGGATTCTTCGTACGCACGGGCGACCCCGCTCCGGCCCGCGTCAGCAGTCCGGCGGCAATCGGTGATGACGGGAACCCGTCCCGCATACGAAGATGTCCGCATGTCAGAGACCCTCCACAACGGCAGTGCACACCGGCTGCCCCGCCAGGTGGCCGACGCGTACGTCGACGACCTCATCGCCCTCGACCCGATCACCGGCACCTACCTCGGTGTCGCCGCGAGTTCGAGCAGGCTCCCGGACTTCTCCCCGGCGGGCCGTGCGGCCGTAGCCGACCTGATCCGCGAGACCCTCACGCGCCTCGACGCGGCCGAATCGGCTCCCGGCGCCGACAGCGACGCCGAACGCCGCTGCGCCCGGCTGCTGCGCGAGCGCCTCACCGCCGAGCTCGCCGTACTGGAGGCCGACGAGGACCTGTGCGCGGTCAGCAACATCCACAGCCCCGCGCACTCCGTCCGTGAGATCTTCTCCCTGACCCCGGCCGACACCGACGAGGACTGGGCGGCCATCGCCGAGCGCCTGCGCGCCGTGCCGGCCGCCTTCGAGGGCTACCGCGAGAGCCTCGGGCTCGGCCTGGAGCGGGGCCTGTACGGTGGCCCCCGCGCCACCACCACCATGATCGGCCAGCTCACCACCTGGGTCGGCCAGGACGGCTCCGAGGCGCCCTTCTTCGAAGGCTTCGTCGCCGCCGGCCCGGAGGCCCTGCGCGCCGAACTGGACGCCGCGGCCGCCGGCGCGACCGCCGCCGTCGTCGAACTGCGCGACTGGATGAGCTCGGTGTACGCCCCGGCCGTCGAGGGCAAGCCCGACACGGTGGGCCGCGAGCGCTACGCCCGCTGGGCCCGTTTCTTCAACGGCACCGACCTGGACCTGGAAGAGGCCTACGCCTACGGCTGGTCGGAGTACCACCGGCTGCTCGCCGAGATGAAGTCCGAGGCCGCCAAGATCCTCCCGGGCGCCGGCCCCTGGGAGGCGCTCAAGCACCTGGACCAGCACGGCACCCACATCGAGGGCGTGGACGAGGTCCAGGTCTGGCTGCAGGGCCTGATGGACGAGGCCATCGAGAACCTCGACGGCACCCACTTCGAACTCGCCGAGCGCGTCCGCAAGGTGGAGTCCCGCATCGCCCCGCCCGGCGGTCCCGCGGCCCCGTACTACACCTCCCCCTCCGAGGACTTCTCCCGCCCGGGCCGCACCTGGCTGCCCACCATGGGCCTGACCCGCTTCCCCGTGTACGACCTGGTGTCCACCTGGTACCACGAGGGCGTGCCGGGCCACCACCTGCAGCTCGCGCAGTGGACGCACGTGGCGGACCAGCTCTCCCGCTACCAGGCCACCGTCGGCATGGTCAGCGCGAACGCCGAGGGCTGGGCCCTGTACGCGGAGCGGCTGATGGACGAGCTGGGCTACCTCAAGGACGCCGAGCAGCGCCTGGGTTACCTGGACTGCCAGATGATGCGCGCGGCGCGGGTCATCGTCGACATCGGCATGCACGTGGGCCTGGAGATCCCGGCGGACTCGCCGTTCCACCCGGGCGAGAAGTGGACGGTGGACCTGGCGCAGGAGTTCTTCGGCCTGCACAGCGGCCGGCCGGCGGACTTCGTCGAGAGCGAGCTGACCCGCTACCTGTCGATGCCGGGGCAGGCGATCGGCTACAAGCTGGGCGAGCGCGCCTGGCTCCTGGGCCGCGACAACGCACGTGCCGCGCACGGCGATTCCTTCGACCTGAAGGCCTGGCACATGGCGGCGCTGTCGCAGGGTTCGCTGGGGCTGGACGATCTGGTGGACGAGCTGTCGAAGCTCTGACGGCGCCCCGGAGGTCGGGGCGCCGGCCGCCCGGTCTCCGGGTGGCGAAGGACGGACGGGCCGCTCATTCCCGGGGGGATGAGCGGCCCGTCCTCGTGCGCCCCGCACGGGCCCGCGGCCCGTGCGGGGCGCATCTCAGCAGCCGCAGTCGTCCGAGTCGGTCGGCGCGGTCAGCGGGTCGGCCTCGGCGCGCTGCCGGCCGCCCTGCCAGGTCTCGACCTCGAAGCCCTCGCGGATCCAGTACTCGATGCCGCCGAGCATCTCCTTGACCTGGAAGCCGAGTTCGGCCAGGGCGAGGGCGGAGCGGGTGCCGCCATTGCAGCCGGGGCCCCAGCAGTACGTCACCACGGGGACGCTCTTGTCGAGGAGCCGCTCGGCCTGCTCGGGTACGAGGGCGGTGGGCAGGTGGACGGCGCCGGGCACGTGGGCCTGGTCCCAGGACGGGGTGGAGCGGGAGTCGACGAGCTGGAAGCCGAGCTCCGCGCCCTGCTCGCGGTGGGCCTTGAAGGCGGCGGCGACATCCGACACGTCCGCGTGGAAGGCCAGGCTCGCGGCGAAGTACGCGGCGGCCGCGGCCGGCGGAGCCGGGGGCACCCGGAGCACGGGGTTGATGGAGGCGGGGGCCGCGGAGGCGGCGGAGGCGGCGGATCCCGGCTGGTTCGTGTGCGTCTGCGTCGTGGTCATGGCAAGAAATCTACGATCCGTTGATCACGGCCGGAAGTGAGATTCCCCGGCCTTTTCCTTGTCCGACCGGGGAATCCCCTGCTAGACCTGCATCATGACCGACTATTCCCCTGACGCCACCGACTGGCGGATCCTCGAAGCCCTCCAACGGGACGGCCGCGCCAGTTTCACCGAGCTCGCCCGCTCCGTGGCCATGTCCGCGAGCGCCGTCACCGAACGGGTCCGCCGGCTGGAGGAGACCGGCATCATCACCGGCTACACGGCGGTCGTGGACCCGGAAAGGCTCGGCAAGTCGATCCTCGCCCTGGTGCGGCTGCGCTACCCGCACGGCAACTACAAGCCCTTCCACGACTTCCTGGAGGCCACACCGGAAATCCTGGAGGCGCACCACGTCACGGGCGACGACTGCTTCGTCCTCAAGGTCGCGACCCGCTCGATGTCGCACCTGGAGGAGGTCACGGGCCGGATCGCGGGACTCGGTTCGGTGACGACCAGCGTCGTCTACTCCTCCCCGCTGCCCCGCAGGCCGCTCAGTCCGTGAGCGCCGCCGTCCGGTGGCGCACCACGGAGCCGCCGCGCTGTTTGACGATCTCCAGCTGGGCCTGGACCCGGGTCCGCAGGTCGGCGACGTGGCTGACGATGCCGACGCTGCGGTCCCGCTCGCGCAGCGAGTCCAGGACGTCGAGCACCTCGTCCAGCGCCTGGTCGTCGAGGCTGCCGAAGCCCTCGTCGATGAAGAGGGTGTCCAGGCGCATCCCGCCCGCCTCGTCGGTGACCACGTCCGCGAGGCCGAGCGCCAGGGCGAGCGAGGCGAAGAAGGTCTCGCCGCCCGACAGGGTGGCGGTGTCCCGCTCACTGCCGGTCCACGCGTCGACCACGTGCAGTCCGAGGCCGGAGCGCCCCCGTCCGCTCGCCCGCGCGTCGGAGTGGACCAGGGTGTAGCGGCCGCCGGACATGCGCAGCAGCCGTACCGTCGCGGCGGCGGCCACCTGCTCCAGGCGGGCGGCCAGTACGTAGGCCTCCAGGCGCATCTTGCGCTCGTTGTCGGCGGAGGTGCCGGCGGTGAGTCCGGCCAGCCGGGCGACCCGGTCGTAGGCCTCCCGGAGCGGGCCGAGCGCGCGCAGTTCCTGCTCTGCCTGCCGGGAGAGCCGGTCGAGCTCCGCGCAGCGCACCCGGGCCGCGTCGGCCGCCGATCCCGCCGTACGAAGCTTCGCCGCGGCCGTGGCCGCGTACGCTTCGGCCGCGTCCGGTGCGGCCGGAGGCAGGGCTGCCGCTTCGGCGGCGCCGGTCTCGCCGCGGCGGTCCGCCAGCAGGGCCTCCTCCGTCTGCCAGGCGTCCAGCCGGTGTTGGAGCGCGGTGCGCTCGTACTCGGGGAGCACCGCGTCGGCGGCGGCCTCGATGGTGTCGAAGCCGGCCTTGAACGCGGCGTCGGCGAGCTGGTCGTCGGCCTCCTTCAGCCGGGCCGCGGTGGTCTCGGCCCGGCGCAGCGAGGTGGCCGCGACGGAGACCATCCGGACCCGGTCCTCCAGGGTGCGGGCGCGGGCCGCGACGGTGGGCGCACCGTCCCGGACGAGGGCGAGTTCGGTCTCCAGCCCGGCCTGTTCGCGGTCCAGGGCCTCGCGCCGCGAGGCCCTGGCGGCAGCCCGGGTCTCCGCCCCCTGCCGGTCGGCGCTGCGCGCGGCGTGCTCCCGCTCGGCCCGGGCGAGCTGCTCCCGGGCGGCGTGCAGGCCGGCCGCCGCCGCGTGGGCGGCGGCATGGCGGGCGCTCAGATCGGCGGTCAGATCGAGGAGTTCGGCGGTGGCGGCCTCCCCGGCGGCGGCCGCGGCCTCGGCGCGGGCCTCCTGCGCGGCGGCGAGCCGGCGCTCGACGGCGGCCCGGGCCTGCTCGGCCCGTTCGAAGTGGGCGTGGGCCGCGTCCTCGGCGGCGCGGTCCACGTGGCCGGGGGCCGGGCGGGCCGGAGCGGGGTGTTCCGCGGACCCGCACACGGTGCAGGCCTCCCCGGCCACCAGTGCCTCGGCGAGCTCGGCGGCGATCCCGCGCAGACGGGCCTCCTTGAGCTCCAGCCAGCGCTCCCGGGCGGCGGCCGACTCCTCGCGCAGGGTGAGCAGTTCGCCCGCGGCGCGCGCCGCCTCGGCGTCGAGCTCGTCCCGTCGGCGGGCGGCGTTCAACTGCATGCGGGCGGGTTCCAGCCGGCCCGCGAGCTGCTCGGCCAGCGTCGCGGCCTGCTGGGCGGCGTCCGCGCGTTCCTGCAGGGCGGTCCGGGTCGCCTCCCAGCGCTCCAGCCACTCGGCGGACTCCTGGTGCTGCTCCTCGGCGGCCCGGGACTCCCGTTCCAGGTCGGCGCGTTCCCGGCCGATCTCGGCGCTGCGCTGTTCGGCCCGCTGCGCCGCGCCGAGCGCCCCGAGGGCCTCGCGCAGCCGCTGCTCGACGTCGGCCAGCTGCTCGGCTCCCGCCTCCTTCAGCGTGGGCGGCAGCTGCGCCCGGGCGGAGGTCTCGGCGTGCGCCGCGGCGAGGTGCGCTGCGGAGGCGGCGCCGCGCAGTTCCAGGGCGGGGGCCACCAGGGCGCCGCGCCGGGCCCGGTCCAGCAGGCCGCGCACCCGTTCCCGCTCGGGCCCGGCCTCGGCGAGCAGGGCGGCCCGGCGGAGCGTCTCGGCGTGCCGGCGCTGGAGCCGGTCGAGCTCCCGCGCGTCCTCGGCGGCCCGCCGGGCGGCGGCGTGCCGGCTCTCGACGGCGGCCAGGGCGTACTCGGCGACGTCGAGGCGCTCGCGGGCCGCGCACCGGGCGACGGCCGCCCAGGCCCGGACGGCCTCGGCGAGCCCGGGGTCGCCCGGCTGGTGTCCGGGCATCGGCCAGGCCCGCAGGTCGGCGCTGTCGCCGGCGGCCTGCGCGAGCCGCTGGGCGGTGTGCAGGACCTTCTCGTCGCCGGCCCGGACCTTGGCCTCGGCGGCCCGGCGGCGCTCGCCGAGCAGGGTCTCGACGGCGGCGAAACGGCGGGTGTCGAAGAGCCGGCCGAGCAGCCGGCCGCGGGCCGCCTCGTCGGCGCGCAGGAACCGGGCGAACTCCCCCTGCGGCAGCAGGACGACCTGGCAGAACTGCTCGCGGCTCATGCCGAGCAGCTGCTCGATCTCCTCGCCGATCTCCTGGTGGGAGCGGCTGAGCGGCTCCCAGCCCGCGCCGGTGTGCTCGCGCAGCCGGCTCTGGGCCTTGTCCCTGGTGGTGCCCGTGCCGCGCTTCTTGGGGCGCTCCTGCTCGGGGCGGCGGGTGAGCTCCAGGCGGCGTCCGCCCGCGGTGAGTTCGAGGGTGACCTCGGTCGGGGTGTCCGCGGCGGCGTGGTCGCTGCGCAGGCTGGTGCCGGGGGCCTGGCGGGGGCCGGGCACGGAGCCGTAGAGCGCGTAGCAGACGGCGTCGAGCACGGAGGTCTTCCCGGCGCCGGTGGGTCCGTGCAGCAGGAAGATGCCGGCGCCGGAGAGGGCGTCGAAATCGATCTCCTGGGGTTCGGCGAACGGCCCGAAGGCGGTCACGGCCAGCCGGTGCAGCCTCATCGGTGGGTCTCCCGGTGGCTGTCGTCGGCCCGTACGTCGTCGAAGGCGCCCTGGAGGACCGCCCGTTCGGCCTCGTCCGCGTGACCGCCGCCGCGTACGTGGGCGACGAAGTCCTCGGCGATCTCCTGGTCGCTGCGGCCCTTGAGCCGCTGGGCGTAGGAGGCGCCGGTCTCCTCCTGGCGGCCCTCGGGGTCGAAGGCGAGGGTGAGGGTGTGCGGGAAGCGGGCGGCGAGCCGGGCCATGGGGTCGTCGGGGCGGACCGGGTCGGTGAGGGTGGCCTCGACCCAGGCGTCCTCGTGGACCTGGTGCGCCGGATCCTGCAGCAGGTCCTCCAGCCGTCCGCGGAGCCGGGCGAGGGTGCGCGGGACCGGGGTGTCGATCCGCTCGGCTCCGGCGATCTCGCCCTGCGCGCCGAGTTCGATCAGCCACATGGTCTTGCGGTGGTCGGCCTCGGAGAAGGAGTAGGCGAGCGGGGATCCGGAGTAGCGGACCCGTTCGTGGATGGTCTGACTGCCGTGGAGGTGGCCCAGGGCGGCGTAGTCCACGCCGTCGAAGACGGAGGCGGGTACGGCCTCGACCCCGCCGACGGTGATGTCGCGTTCGCTGTCGCAGGCCTGTCCGCCGGTGACGAAGGCGTGCGCGAGGACGATCGAACGGGTGCCGGCCGGGCGGGCCGCCAGGTCGGCCCGGATCCGGTCCATGGCAGCGCCGAGGACCGCCTCGTGACTGACCTTCTCCGCACTGAACTGGTCCTTGACCAGGGCGGGCTCCAGGTACGGCAGACCGTAGAGCGCCACGTCACCGTGTACGTCGGCCAGGACGACGGGCTCGGCGCAGCCGGCCGGGTCGGTCCGCAGGTGGATCCCGGCCCGGCCGATCAGCCCGGCACCGACGCCGAGCCGGCGCGCGGAGTCGTGGTTGCCGGAGATCATCACGGTGGGCACGCCGAGGTCGGCGAGGCGGTGCAGGGCCCGGTCGTACAGTTCGACGGCGGGCAGCGGGGGCACGGCCCGGTCGTAGACGTCACCGGCGACGAGGACGGCGTCGACCTCGCGCTCGCGCACGGTCTCGACGAGGTGGTCGATGAAGACCGCCTGGGCGCCGAGCAGGTTGACCCGGTGGAAGGCCCGGCCGAGGTGCCAGTCGGAGGTGTGCAGGAACTTCACTCGCCGGCCCCGCCGCGCATGCCGTCTCCCCCTGGTCGTCTCCCGCTCGCTGAACCCCTCTACGCTAACCCGTCCCCGGGGGCGCTCAGGGCGCGTACGTCTCTCCGCCGAGGGTGAGACCGGCGCTGCCCGCGGTGGTGTCGGCGAGCCAGGCCTCGAAGGCGGGCAGGTCCGCCTCCGGAAGGGCCACCTCGATCTCCACCTCGGCCCCGTAGCGCAGGTCCACCACGGTCCGGCCGGTGGAGCGCAGATCGTTCTGGGTCTTGCCGGCGCGCTGGTGGTCGACGGTGACGGTGGCCAGCCGGTAGCGGCGCCTCGTGACGGTGCCGAGCTCGTCGAGGGCCTCGCCGACGACGCCGCCGTAGGCCCTGATCAGGCCGCCCGCGCCGAGCTTCACGCCGCCGTAGTAGCGGGTGACGACGGCGACCGCGTAGCGGATGTCGCGGCGCATCAGCATCTGCAGCATGGGCACCCCGGCGGTGCCGCCGGGCTCGCCGTCGTCGCTGGCCTTCTGGACGGACGCGTCGGCGCCGACGATGTAGGCGAAGCAGTTGTGCGTGGCGGTGGGGTGCTCCTTGCGGATGCGTGCGACGAAGTCCTGGGCCTCCTGCTCGGTCGCGGCGGGCGCGATCGAGCACAGGAAGCGCGAGCGGTTGATCTCGGACTCGTGCACGCCCTCACGGGCCACCGTCACGTACTGGTCTGCCTTCACCTCACCACCCTAAGCGGTGCAGAACGGGCCCCCGCCCGTCCGCGGCAGGTCACGGCCTACGCTGGCCGCCATGGAGCCACGGGGGTGGAAGTACCGGTACGTGGGACCGGTCGGGCTGAGGGCGCTGGTCCGGCCGGAGAGCGTGGGCCGGAGCATCCGCTCGGCCGCGGAGTTCGAGGACTGGGCGTCGGGCCCGGCGGCGGCCGAGCTGTCCGAGCCCGTCACGTTCGTCGTGGACGGCGGCGGTGTGCTGAGGCTCGCGCCGCGGCGCAGCGAGCACGTGGTCTGCGCCGGCGGCGGCACGGTGCTGAGCGCCGGGGAGATCGCCTTCGGGCGGGATTGCGGGCGGTGGGTGGTCCGTACGGTGAGCAACCAGTCGACCGGATACTGCCCCGACGCCTGCTCGTGGCCGGCCGTCGCGCGGGCACTGGACGCGGCGGGGATCGGGCACCCGTCCGGCTTCACCCACGAGGTGGTCTTCCGGCGCTGCCCGGCCTGCGCGCAGCTGAACATCGTCCGGGACGAGTACTTCGTCTGCGTCTTCTGCGACGCGTCCCTGCCGTCGGCCTGGAACGTGGACCCGTCAGCGGGGTAGGCGGCCGAGCACGGCGCGGAGCCGCTCGCGCCCCGACGCGACGCTCGCCTCCCACAGGCCCGCGGCGTCACCGCTCAGCGAGCGGGCCTGCAGCGCTTCCTCCTCGGCCCGGAAGACGGCGCCACCGGCCGGGCCCCGGTCCAGCAGACCCATCGCGGTGAGCGCGCCATGACCGCAGGACAGCGCGTGGCCGACGTCCGCCGAGGCGTTGGCCAGCAGCGCGTACCGCAGGACGAGGACACCGAAGAAGGCATAGGTCCCGGCGACGTCGGTGATGCCCTCCTCGTTCGGCAGCAGTTCCGGGAAGCGCTCGAGCGCGCGCACGCGCTCGGCGGCGTCGGACAGGGGCCGGTCCGCGTACCAGAGGCGGCGCAGGGACTCCACGCAGAGGTCCACGTCGGCCTCGCGGTCCGGGACGCCCGCCCGCATGCCGATGAACAGGGGCACCGCGCGTTCGGCGCAGGCGGCCGCGTACAGGCGGACCGCCCCGGCGTCACCCGTGTGCAGGGCCGCCACGACGGAGGCCTCCACCAGCGTGTCCACGTCCCACTCCTCGCACCGTTCGAACGGAGCGACAGACTACAGAGCGGCTCCGGGAGCGGCGCCGGGGAATCGCGCCCGGGAGATTTCGGTTGATGCGGCTGAGCGCCGGGCCGACACGACGGGCCGGCGGGCACACGGAGCACCAGGAGGCGGCACACGTGTACGGCGATCCGGCAACCATCCGCAAGATCCTCACCGAACTCGGCGACACCTGGGCCGTGGTGGGGCTCTCGAACAACCAGGACCGCGCGGCCTACGGGGTGGCCCGCGTGCTGCAGCGGTTCGGCAAGCGCGTGATCCCGGTGCACCCCAAGGCCGAGACCGTGCACGGCGAGCCCGGCTACGCCTCGCTGGCGGACATCCCGTTCAAGGTGGACGTGGTGGACGTCTTCGTGAACAGCGAGCTGGCCGGGCCGGTGGCCGACCAGGCCGTCGCCGTCGGCGCCGAGGCCGTCTGGTTCCAGCTCGGAGTGATCGACGAGGCCGCGTACGCCCGCACCCGCGAGACGGGGCTGGCGATGGTCATGGACCGCTGCCCCGCGATCGAGATCCCGGCGCTCCGGGCCTAAGCCGTCTCTTTCGGATCTTGCCCGGGCCCGCGCTGCCCGGCACCGCACCTCGCCGCGTTGTCGGGACCTCACAAGTACGTCCAGTACACGAGAGCCCCTCCGCCTTGCGAGGCACGGCACCGGACAACGCGGGCTCGGCCGACAAGATCCGAAAGAGACGGACTAGTCGGCGGACGCGCCGGTGCCGGTGCCCCCGTGCGCGTGCGCGGGGGCATGTGCGGGTACCTGGGCCGAGACCGGCGGGACCGACACGGCGAGGGTCATCTCCATCGGTACGGAGCCGTCGTTGCGGTAGGAGTGCGTGAGGTTCGCCTCGAAGGCGGCCGCGGCCCCGGCCGGGACGCGGAACTCCTCCTCGCCGACCACCAGCGTCAGTTCCCCGGCCGTGACGTGCAGCATCTCGATGGTCCCGGCCGGGTGCGCGACGGAGTCCGTCCCCTCGCCCGGCACCAGGTGCCACGTCCACAGCTCCATCGGCCCGCGTTCGTCGGTGCCGACCAGCATCGTCGTCGAGCTGCCCGCCTCGCTGGACCAGATCCGCACCGCCTGGTCCGGCTGGACGATGCGGACCTGCGGGCCCCGGTCGTGGTCGAGGAGCGCGGAGATGCTGACGCCCAGCGCGTCGGCCAGCCTGACGGTGGTGCCCACGCTGGGGTTCGTACGGGCCTGCTCGATCTGGATGATCATCCCGCGGCTCACTCCCGCGCGGGCCGCCAGGGAGTCCAGGGTGAATCCGCGCTCGCCGCGCCACCGCTTGAGGTTCCGGGCGAGCGCCTGGGTGAGCTGTTCGAGGTCCGACACCATTCCGTCCAATATTTTGGATGACACAGTCCAACAGAGTGCACTAACGTGTTCTGTATTCGATGCTGCACTCCAGCGTTCACCGCACTGTACTGCGAGGCCTGCATGACCGCCCTCTTCGCCCTGGCCACAGCCGTGCTGTGGGGGCTCGCCGACTTCGGCGGCGGGCTCCTGACCCGCCGGATCCCGGCGCTCACGGTGGTCGTCGTCTCGCAGATCGTCGCCGTGGTCGTGCTCGGCGCGGTGGTCCTCGGCACCGGCGCCTGGCGGGAGGCCGGCCCACAGCTGTGGTTCGCGGTCGGCGCGGGCCTCGTCGGGCCGGTCGCCATGCTCGCGTTCTACAAGGCACTGGCCCTCGGCCCGATGGGCGTCGTCTCGCCGCTGGGCTCCCTCGGCGTGGTCGTGCCCGTCACCGCCGGGCTGATAGCGGGCGAGCGGCCCGGCCTCGGGCAGGTCGCGGGGATCGCGGTGGCGGTCGTCGGCATCGTCCTCGCGGGCGGCCCGGAGCTGCGCGGCGCGCCCGTCCAGCGGCGGGCCGTCGTCCTCACCCTGGTCGCGGCCTTCGGCTTCGGCGCGGTGATGGCGCTGATCGCGGAGGCGTCCAGCACCGTCACCGGACTGTTCCTCGCGCTGTTCGTGCAGCGGGTCACCAATGTCGCCGTGGGTGGCGCCGCCCTCTGGGCCCAGACCCGGCGCGGCATACCCGCCCTCCCGGCCGGCGCCGACCCGAAGCTCCTGTGGGGGCTGCTGCCCGCCCTGGCCTTCGTCGGCCTCGCGGACGTCGCGGCGAACGGCACGTACTCCATAGCCGCCCAGAACGGCCCCGTCACGATGGCGGCCGTCCTGTCCTCGCTCTACCCGGTGATCACCGCACTGGCCGCCTTCGCCGTGCTCAAGGAACGACTGCGCGCGGTCCAGGCGGCGGGCGCCGGCCTCGCCCTCGCCGGAACGGTTCTCCTGGCCGCGGGCTGAACGGCCTAGGAGTGCTCGGCCTCCGCGAGCTCGGCCAGACCCCGCAGCTGCTCCGGGGTCATCCCCTCCGGGATCGGCACCGGCGTGGGCGTGCGCAGCGGCGGCTGCCAGCCCGTCTCCGGCTCCCAGCGCCGTACGATGCGCGCCGGCGCCCCCGCCACCACGGCGTGGTCCGGCACCTCTCCCCGTACGACGGAGCCCGCCGCCACCACCACGTTGCGGCCGAGGCGCGCACCCGGCAGGATCACCGCGCCGGTGCCGAGCCAGCACCCCGGGCCGATCTCCACGGGCGCGTTGCGCGGCCACTGCCGGCCGACGGGCTCGTGGGGGTCGTCGTAGCTGTGGTTGGTGGACGTGATGTAGACGCCGGGGCCGCAGAAGGTGTTCGAACCGATGGTGATCCGGGCGTCGGCGATGACATGGCTGTTCCGGCCTATGACCACGCCGTCGCCGAGCACCAGCATCGGCTCGGAGCCCAGGTCGAGGTCCGGCATCATCCCGGCGGTGAGGGTGACCTGCTCGCCGATGATGCAGTGCCCGCCGAGCCGGATCCACCGCTCGCCGAAGACGGTGCCCTGCGGGAAGGCGAGCCGGGTACCGTCCCCGATCGCACCGAACCTGAGCCGCCCCGGGGTCTGCGCGGTGACCGCGCCGGCCTGCTGCATCCAGCGCCAGCCGGTGTGGACCACGCGGCTCGCCAGCCGGCGGCGCGCGGCCGTCAGAGATGAGAACGTGTTCTGTTTCTTCGGCACCCGGCCACGGTAGTGCGCCGGACCCCGCCCGCCCCGGCCACACTCCTGTGATCTTCACCCCATCGCCGGTGCGGTGCACGCGTGGCCTACGGTGCCGTTAGCGCGGCAACCGGACGACAGACGGCAGAGGAAGAGAACATGACGTACCAGGCGGCCCAGGCACTCGTGGCGGGTGTCGGCGGCAAGAACCCGGACATCGACCCGACGGCCTTCACGGCTCCGACCTCGGTCGTGGTCGGCGACGTCACCCTCGCGGCGGGCGCGAGCATCTGGTATTCGGCGGTGCTGCGCGCCGACTGCGGACCGATCACGTTCGGCGCCGACAGCAATCTGCAGGACAACTGCACGGTCCACGTGGACCCCGGCTTCCCGGTCTCGATCGGCGAGCGCGTCTCCATCGGCCACAACGCGGTCGTGCACGGCTGCACCGTCGAGGACGACTGCCTGATCGGCATGGGTGCGACCGTGCTGAACGGTGCCGTGATCGGCGCCGGTTCGCTGGTGGCCGCGCAGGCCCTGGTCCCGCAGGGCATGGTCGTGCCGCCCGGCTCGCTGGTGGCGGGCGTGCCCGCCAAGGTGCGCCGCGAGCTGACCGACGAGGAGCGCGAGGGCATCAAGGTCAACGCCCTGATGTACGTGGAGCTGGCCAAGCAGCACCGCGCGTCGGTCACCCCGGAGGGCTAGACCGGGCCTCCCGCGCGGGCACGAGCAGCGCCCCGACGGCCTCGTAGTCGTCGTGGCGCGTGCCGGGGCCCGGTCTCGTGCTGCCCGTGGACCTGCGTCCCGCGGCCGCTTCCCGGAAGGTCCGCTCGGTCAGGGCGGCGCCGCGCTCGAGGAGCCGTGCCACCGTGGCCGGGCAGCCCTGCCGGGCGGCCCACTCGAGCGCGGTGCGGTCCCGCCTCGTCTCCTCGATGTCTGCGCCCCGGTCCAGCAACACGTCCACGGTCTCCGGGCTCCCGCCCGCCGAGGAGGTGGCCGCCAGGATCAGCGGTACGTAGCGCAGCCCGCCCGCGGGGCCGCCCGGCGGGGCGCCGGCGTCGAGGAGGGCCCGGGCGACGTCCGGGTAGCCGTTCATCGCGGCCAGGGCCAGCGGCGTCGCCTCGAGGTAGGGGCCGGCGTCGAGCCGGGGGTCGGCACCGGCCGCGAGGAGGAGCCGGACGGCTTCCGCCCGTCCGGCGCACACGGCCAGGTCCAGGGCGCGCCGGCCGCCGGGGACCCAGGCGTCGGCGTCGGCCCCCTCGGCCAGCAGGTGTCGCACCCGGCCGGTGTCGCCGGCCTCGGCAGCGCGTCCGAGCGCGTTCGCGAGCGGGTGGTAGTGGTCCTCCCGGCCCTCGTCCGACCAGTCCGGCTCCGGTCGTCCCGCTGCCGTCATTCGCCGACGGTGGCCCGGGCCGCCTGTTGTGCGGGGATCTCGGTTCCGGCGGCCCCGGCTGCCGCGGCCGCCTTCTTCATCCGGCTGCGCACCACGAGCGTGACCGCGAGCCCGAAGAGCACGGCGAGCGCCAGGGCCAGCCAGGAGAACCGCTTCAGCCACGGCTCGGCGACGATCCCGACCGAGTAGATGACGGCGGTGGTGCCGCCGGCCCAGAGGATGCCGCCGAGGACGTTGGCGACCAGGAAGCGCCAGTAGGGCATGTGCAGCACGCCCGCCAGCGGACCGGCGAAGATCCGCAGCAGGGCCACGAACCGTCCGAAGAAGACGGCCCACATGCCCCACTTCTCGAAGGAGCGTTCCGCCAGCGCCACCTGCTGGGGTCCGAAGTGCTTGGGGAAGCGCCGGCCCAGCCGCTCCAGCAGCGGCTTGCCGCCCCGGCGGCCGATCGCGTAGCCGATCGAGTCGCCCACGATCGCCCCGGTGATCGCGCAGAGCCCGAGGACCACGGGGTCGATCTCCCCGTGCTGCGAGGCCAGCAGCGCCGAGCTGACCAGGATGATCTCTCCGGGCAGCGGGATGCCGAGGCTTTCCAGCCCGATGACCAGACCCACCAGGAGATAGATGCTGACCGCCGGAATCGTCTCCAGCCATTCCTGGATGTGCACCGGTACGTCCTCCCGTGTCGTCCCCGGCGCGCCCCCTGTGACACACCGAACGCGCAGCCTATCGGCTCGTCACGACCGCCTTGGACCTCAGTGGCAGTTCGCGCGACGATCGGCCCACGAACACCTGCCGTCGGCCGGAACCCAGTACCCAGGCGTGCCGCTCCGGGTCCCATGACGACAGCGCCCGTTCGCCGATGCCGAGGCTGACGCGCTCCGCCTCGCCGGGCGCCAGGACCAGCCGCCGGTAGCCGGCCAGCGCGCGCACCGGCTGGTCCAGCTCCAGTTCCGCGGACGGCCCGACGTACACCTGGGCCACCTCGGTGCCCTTGCGGCGGCCGGTGTTGCGGACGGTGAACTCCACGCGCAGCCCGGACCGCTCCGGCCGGACGGTGAGCTTGTCGTACTGCCAGGTGGTGTACGAGAGCCCGTGCCCGAAGGGGAACAGCGGACTCACCCGCTGGGCGTCGTACCAGCGATGACCGACGTGGATGCCCTCGGAGTACTCCTGGCGGCCGCCCACGCCCGGGTAGCGGAGCGGGTCGCCGCCGACCGGGGTGGCCTGCTCGTCGGCCGGGAAGGTCTGGGTGAGGCGGCCTCCGGGGTCCGCGTCCCCGAAGAGGATGTCGGCGGTGGCTCCCGCGCCCTCCTGGCCCGGGTAGTACATCTGGAGGACCGCTGCGGTACGGGCGAGCCACGGCATCGTCGTACTGGAGGAGGTGTTGAGCACGACGGTCGTACGGGGGTTCGCTGCGGCCACCGCCTCGATCAGCCGCTCCTGCCCGCCGGGGAGTGCCAGGGTGGTGCGGTCCCGGCCCTCGGTGGC
The DNA here is from genome assembly GCF_054353315.1 of Streptomyces sp. NC-S4. Taxonomy (NCBI): domain Bacteria; kingdom Bacillati; phylum Actinomycetota; class Actinomycetes; order Kitasatosporales; family Streptomycetaceae; genus Streptomyces; species Streptomyces sp. NC-S4. The sequence goes on from NZ_CM135937.1 coordinate 1,718,848, forward strand.
GTCCTCGTAGGCGAACAGCACCACGCTGTGGGCAGCCTTCGCGGTCCTCACGGCCTCGGCGAGGTCGGCGGCGCGGATCGCCCCGGTGGTGTGCCGGAGCCGGAAGCGCTGCCCCTGGTCCCCGCCCTCGGCGGTCACGGCGAGCCGGTGGGTGCCCGCCTTGAGGGCGAGGGTGGTGCGGCGGACGCTCATCCCGCCGGGTGCGGAGCCGAGCAGTCCGCCGGCGAAGTACTCGGCCACACCCTGCCGGACGGGGAACAGCTCCTCCCCGTCGAGGCGTACGACGGGCCGCTTCCCCGTGTAGTGCACGAGCAGGGTCCACTCGTCGTCGGCCGCGAGGCGGAACTGCCCCTCGTGGCTCCAGACGCGCCCGGGGTCGACCGTCCGCCCGTCGAGGTCGGCGGCCGGGGTCAGCAGTTTCGCCGGGAGCGGCCGCCCGTACAGGTCCTCACCGAGGGCGTAGCGGACGGTCGCGCCGTTCCCGGCCCGTCGCCGGATGGCGGTGAGCGGGGCGGCCGCCCCGTCGGGGACCACGTGCGCGCTGCCACCGCCGCTGACGAAGGGCACCTGCCCGGTCGGTCCGATCACGGCGATCGAGCGGGCGGCGGCGCCGGCCAGGGGCAGGGTGCCCTGCTCGTTGCGCAGCAGAACCGCTCCCGCGGTGGCCACCTTGCGGGCGGTCCTTGCCCCGGCGGCGGCGTCCCGCGGGGGCCGTGCGGCGGGCGGGGCCGCGAGCAGTCCGAAGCGGTCCATGGTGGCCAGGATCCGGTGGACGGCGAGGTCGACGGCGGCCTCCGGTACGGATCCGCCGCGCACAGCCTCGCGCAGCGGTCCGCCGAAGTGGGTTCCGGCCGGCATTTCCATGTCGAGGCCGGCGCCGATGGCGGCGACGGTGCTGTGGGTGGCGTCCCAGTCGGACATCACCCAGCCGTCGAACCCCCAGCTGCCGCGGAGCAGTTCGTCGAGCAGCGCCTTGTTCTCGCAGGCGTGGACGCCGTTGACCTTGTTGTAGGCGCCCATGACGGCGCCCGCGCCGGCCGCCACGGCGGCCTCGAAGCCCCGTAGCTCGGTCTCGTGAAGGGTCTGCTCGGCGGCGATCACGTCGACGGTGTCGCGGCCGTGCTCCTGGTTGTTGAGGGCGAAGTGCTTGACGGTGGCGATGAGGCCCTCGTCCTGGATACCGCGGATCATCTCGCCCACCAGGTCGGCGGTCAGGCGCGGGTCCTCGGCGAAGGTCTCGAAGTTCCGGCCCGCGTACGGGGTGCGGATGAGGTTGGCCATGGGTGACAGCAGGACGTCCTGGCCGAGCGCCCGGCCCTCGCGGCCGATGACGCGGCCGTACTCGCGGGCGAGCGCCGGGTCGAAGGCGGAGGCGAGCAGGACCGGCGCGGGCAGGGCGGTGGCGGGTCGGGTGACCCGCACCCCGGCGGGCCCGTCGGCCAGGCGCAGCGGCGGGATGCCCAGGCGCGGTACGCCGGGCACGTAGCCCGCCTGGCCGAGGCTGTGCGGATCGGGGGCTCCGTGCAGCAGGGCCGTCTTCTCGTCGAGGGTGAGCCGCGCCAGCAGGGCGTCGATCCGCGCGGCGCCCTCGGCCTCGGCGGGGGCGGGTGCGGGTGCGGCGGGCGGCGCCTTGCGGACTCCCGCGCCGGACGGCGCTCCGGGCGCGCAGGCGCCCGCTGCGAGGGCCGTGGCCGCCGTGCCCGCCGCCGCTAGCAGTCGCATCGCGGAACGTCTGGACACGGCCTCGCTCATGGCGCTCCCTGCGGCGTGCGGCGGCGGCGGGAGCGGCCCGCGCCGGACCGCTCCCGCGCCCACTGTGCGTCGTGGGTCCGCCGGGGCCCGCCGGGACGCGCCACCGCGGTGCCGAGGTTCAGCCCTCCGGCAGCGGCGGCGCGCCGGTCGTCACGCGTTGGGACGCAGGGTCCAGACGACGGTCATCTCACCGGTCACGGCCTCGTCCTCGCGCTGGATGGCGATGGTGACCGGGAACTCGGGGCGGCCGCCGGCGTCGAGTTCGGCGATGACCTCGGCGGCCGGGCGGCCGAGGGTGGCGGTGGCGGTGACGACGCCCTTGGCGAGCTTCTTGTAGCCGATCTCGGCCTTCACGGCGAGCGGGACGGCGCGCGAGAGCTGGTCGCCGAAGGCGGCCAGGACGATCGCGCCGCTCGCGGACTCGGCGAGGGTGAACATCGCGCCGGCGTGCGGGCCGCCGACGTGGTTGTGGTAGTCGGGCTGGTCGGGAAGCCGGACGACCGCGCGCTCGGGGGTGGTCTCCAGGAACTGGAGGTTCAGGGTCCGGGCCATCGGTACGGTCGCGGCGAGCAGTTCGCCCACGTTCATCTGATCTGCGCTCATGGAACGCGATGTTACCCACGGGTAGTACTCATTGGCCAGAGCTCCCAAGGGGGCGGCCGTGGCTCCCCATGGGCACGGCCACTATCGTTACCGGCCATGTGGCCAGGACAGCAGCAGCCGCCCGGGGGCGAACAGAACCCTCAGGACGCGCAACAGAACCCGTACCAGCAGCAGCCGGGACAGCCGGGGCAGCCGAACCCTTACCAGCAGCAGCCCGGTTACGGATACCCGCAGCAGCCGGGGTACCAGCCGCCCCAGGGCGTTCCCGGCCAGCAGTGGGGCCAGCCCCAACTGCCTCAGCAGCCCCAGCCCGCCGCCACCGGCGGCGGGAGCCCGTACTCGACCAAGACCGTGGCGATCGTCGCCGCGGCCGCCGTCGTCGTGGCCGCCGCCGCGACCGGCGCGTTCGTCCTGACCCGGGACGACAAGAAGACCGAGGCCGACGACAAGCCGGCGGCCAGCCCCTCGGCGTCGGCCCCCGAGGCACCCGCCCCGGCCGGCAGCAGCCCGAACCCGCGGGCCGGCGGCAGCGCCCAGCCCGTCATCCCGGGCTGGAAGGTCGTGGTCAACACGAAGTACAACGTCAGCTACGACGTGCCCCCCGAGTGGAACGTCAACGAGTCCGGCGCGATCCTCTCCATCTCCGACGAGGTCAAGAAGGACGGCTCGCCGCTCATCACGATGACCGGCACCGCCACCCTCAAGGAGGAGTGGTGCACGGTCGACAAGGACGCGGACGGCAGGGTCGAGAAGTTCTCGGTCGCGGACACCGGCGTCAAGGGCGCCCAGGGCGCCAAGGACACCGCGCAGGTGGCGACCGACAACACCGCCGCCTGGGTCTGGGCGGCCTTCGCCCAGAAGGAGCCCAAGGGAACGGTCAAGGTGGGCGCCGCCAAGGAGTACACGACCTCCTCCGGGATCAAGGGCCACATCGTGGCGGTGACCGCCCCGAACCTGAAGAAGGAGCACAAGTGCTCCACCGACGGCAAGGCGGTCGGCTTCGGCTTCAAGAACGCAGTCGGTGACTTCGCCAGCTTCGTGCTCATCAGCGCGGCCGGCGTGAAGGACGAGGTTCCGACCGAGGTCTCCGACAAGGTGATCAGCTCCATCCGGCTCACCACCCCGTGATCCCCGCGCCCCGGGCCCGCAATCCGTTTGGATTCTCGGCCCGGGGCGGGGATAGTCCCTGGGTGAGCTCTCCCCGCACCGCAGCACCCCGTACGCCCGCGAACCGCCGCCGACCCGACTGGGCCGGCCGCAACTACAGCCTGCTCACGGGTGCGGCGATCATCACGAACCTGGGGAGCCACGGAGCGCACATCGCGGCCGCCTTCGCGGTCATGCAGGCCGGCGGGTCCGTCGGCGACGTGGGGCTGATCGCGGCCGCCCGCACGCTGCCGCTCGTCCTCTTCCTCCTCATCGGCGGCGCCATCGCCGACCGGCTGCCCCGCCACCGCGTGATGGTCGCGGCCAACGCCCTGAACTGCCTCTCGCAGGCCGCCTTCGCCGTCCTCGTCCTCACGGGCGAACCCCCGCTGTGGCAGATGATGCTGCTGACCGCCCTGTGCGGCACCGGTACGGCCTTCTTCAACCCCGCCGCCGAGGGCATGCTGCTCTCCACCGTCTCCGGCGAACACTCCAACCGGGCCTTCGCGCTGTTCCGCATGGCGATCAACGGCGCCGGCATCGGCGGCGCGGCCCTCGGGGGGGCGATGATCGCCGCGGTCGGCCCGGGGTGGGTCCTGGCCGCCGACGCGGCCGCCTTCGCCGTCGCCGGGGCCCTGCGGACCTTCCTCGACGTCAGCCACGTGCCCGACCGGGCCCCCGGCGGCGGTCTGCTGGCCGATCTGCGGGAGGGCTGGGTTGAGGTCCGCACCCGCCCCTGGCTGTGGAGCATCGTGCTCCAGTTCTCCGTCGTGGTGGCCGTGGTCGGTGCCGCCGACGCGGTCTACGGACCCCTGGTCGCCCGGGACCGGCTGGGCGGGCCCGCGCCCTGGGGCGTGGCCCTGGCCTTCTTCGGCGTCGGTACCATCGCCGGGGCCGTCCTGATGATGGCCTGGAAGCCGCGCCGTCTGCTGCTCGTCGGCACGCTGTGCGTGTTCCCGCTGGCGCTGCCCTCGGCGGGACTCGCCGTGCCGCTGCCCGTATGGGGGCTGTGCGTGGTGATGTTCGTCAGCGGCGCCGCGATCGAGGTCTTCGGCGTGAACTGGATGACGGCGATGCACCAGGAGATACCGGAGGAGAAGTTCTCCCGGGTCACCGCCTACGACTGGTTCGGCTCGGTGTCGATGCTTCCGGTGGCCACCGCCCTGGCCGGGCCCGCCGAAGCGGCCTTCGGGCGCACCCAGTCCCTGTGGGGCTGCGCGGTCCTGGTCGTCGTGCCCACCGCCCTCGTCCTGCTGGTCCCGGACGTCCGCCGCATGACCCGCAGGGCGCACGGCAAGCCCGTCGCCGGGGCGGCCCCGGCCGCCGCGGACCCGGCCGAGCAGACTGCCGCCGGGGCCGTCGGCCACTGACGCACCGTCGGCCCCGGCCGCTCACCCCAGGCTGAACGCGCCCTCCGGCGGCGCCGGTGAGGGAGCCGCGTCCGCGTCGGCCACCGGCGCCGCGCCCTTCCTGAACCGGGCCAGCCCGTCCCCGTACTCCACCCGGGCGGGGAACGCGTCGGCCGCGCACTTGCGGGCCAGCGCCCCCACGTCCAGCGGGACGTCGGAGGCCAGCAGTACGGCGTTCCCGAAGCGCCTCCCCCGCAGCACCGCCGGCTCGGCGATCAGCGCCAGTTCCGCGAAGGCCTCGGCGAAGTTCGCCACCTGCGCCCGCAGGAAGTCGAAGGGCGCCCCGTCGGCCAGGTTCGCCGCGTACAGCCCGCCCGGCCGCAGCACCCGCGCGGCCGCCCGGGCGTACTCCACCGACGTCAGCTGGGCCGGCACCCGGGAGCCGCCGAACACGTCGGCCACGACGACGTCCGCGCTCGCCGCGGGCGCGGCCTCCAGCCAGGCGCGGGCATCGGCGGTGTGCACGGTGACCCCGGAGCCCGCCGCGAGCGGCAGGTGTTCGGCCACCAGGCCGACCAGGCCCGCGTCGAACTCGACGACCGTCTGCCGGGAGCCGGCCCGGGTGGCCGCGGCGTAGCGCGGCAGCGTGAGCGCGCCGCCGCCGAGGTGCAGGAGGTCCAGCGCGAGCCCCGGCTCGGCGGCGCAGTCCAGGACGTGCGCGAGGCGGCGTACGTACTCGAATTCCAGGTGCTGCGGATCGTCCAGGTCCACGTACGACTGCGGGGCCCCGTCGACGGTCAGCAGCCAGGCCCGGTCCCGGTCGACGTCCGGCATCAGCTTGGCGGTGCCCTGGCCCACGTCCCGGACGACCGGGATCTGTTCGTCGCTCACCGCTCCATTGTCCGGCAGCGGTCGTACGGGCTTCGAACGGCCCTCAGGCGGCCCCGGACGACCAGACCGCCGCCGCCTCCGCCGCGTGCTCCCGGGCCTGCGCCAGGCCCGCGCGCGCCGCCGGGGCCCGCCGCGCCGGATCCAGCACGTTGCGCCCGAAGGCCTTGCGGGCGGCCGGCGACGGGGTGATCAGCAGGACCCGCGCCCCCGCCTCCCGCAGCCGCTCGGCCTGCGCCGACGGCGAGGGCACCAGTGCGGAACCGAGCGAGATCGGGGCGAGGATCACCACACGGTCGTAACCGGCGGCCAGGTCGGCGTTGGTGGCGGAGCGGATCCCGCCGTCGATGAAGCGGCGGCCCGCGACCGTCACCGGCGGCCACACCCCCGGTACCGCGCAGCTCGCCGAGACCGCGTCGAGCAGCCCGCTGCCGCTCCCCCGCTCGAACGCCTCGAGCTCGCCGGTGACCGCGTCCACCGCGGTGACCACCAGCCGCCGCTCGGGCCACTCGTGGGAGACCAGCCGGGCGGCCAGGACCTTGCGGCGGTCCGCCTCCGAGCCGGTGTCCGCGGCCAGGGCCATGGCCCCCACCCGCCTGCGGTAGGCGGCGGCGTCGCTGCGCGAGCGCGCCATCGCCATTGCGTACCGGGCGATGACGGCGGCCCCCAGCTTCGCCACGGGTTCCGCCGAGGCGTCGCCGAGCTGGCGCTCGTACAGCTCCTGCACGCTGAGCAGCCCGGAGGTGAGCTGGGCGCCGACCACCGAGCCGGCGGAGGTGCCGACGACCAGGTCCGCGGTGGTGAGGTCCACGCCCGCGCGGGCGAGCCCGTTGAGCATTCCGCACTCCCAGCCGATGCCGGTCAGTCCGCCGCCGCCGAGCACCAGTGCCGTGCCGCCGCCCATCTCCGCCCGCCCCTTCCCGCATGCCTGTGGTGACGGCAGTCTGGCGCAACCGGGCCACCGCCACCACAGAGGGGTCGGGATCAGGCCGGGGTCACCCCAGCACGGCCGTCACCGTCCCCGCGCCGACGGTCCGCCCGCCCTCGCGGATCGCGAAGCCGAGCCCCGACTCCAGCGGGACGTCCCGGCCGAGCTCGACGGTCATCGTGACCGTCTCCCCGGGCCGGGCCACGGCGGCCTCGCCCAGGTCCACGTCCCCCACCACGTCGGCGGTGCGGATGTAGAACTGCGGCCGGTAACCGCTGGCCACCGGTGTCGTGCGGCCGCCCTCGCGTCCGGAGAGCACGTACACCTGCGCGGTGAAGCGGCGCTGCGGCGTCACGCTGCCGGGCGCCGCCACCACGTGCCCGCGGCGCACGCCGTCGCGCGGCACGCCGCGCAGCAGCAGCGCGACGTTGTCCCCGGCCTCGGCGGACTCCATCGGCTTCCCGAAGGTCTCCAGCCCGGTGACGACCGTGTCGACCGGCTCGCCGTCGCCGCCGAGGACCGCCACGCGGTCCCCGAGGCGTACGGTGCCGCGCTCGACGGCGCCGGTCACGACGGTGCCGCGCCCGGTGATGGTCAGCACGTTCTCCACCGGCAGCAGGAACGGCGCGTCCGTGTAGCGCACCGGGGTCGGTACGTACGTGTCGACCGCGTCCAGCAGAGCCTGGATCGCCTCCGTCCACCGCGGGTCGCCCTCCAGCGCCCCGAGGCCGGAGACCCGGACGACCGGCGCGCCGTCACCGCCGTATCCGTGCGCGGTGAGCAGCTCGCGGACCTCCAGCTCGACCAGGTCGGTCAGCTCGGGGTCCCCGGCGTCGGCCTTGTTGAGCGCCACCACGATGTGGTCGACGCCGACCTGCCGGGCGAGGAGCACGTGCTCGGCGGTCTGCGGCATGACCCCGTCGAGCGCGGAGACGACGAGGATCGCGCCGTCGAGCTGGGCGGCGCCGGTGACCATGTTCTTGATGTAGTCGGCGTGACCTGGCATGTCCACGTGGGCGTAGTGCCGGGTCTCCGTCTCGTACTCGACGTGCGTGAGGTTGATGGTGATGCCGCGCCGGGACTCCTCGGGGGCCCGGTCGATGCGGTCGAAGGGCACGAAGGAGGCGCCGCCGTGCTCGGCGAGGACCTTGGTGATGGCGGCGGTGAGGGTGGTCTTGCCGTGGTCGACGTGACCCATGGTGCCGATGTTGAGGTGCGGCTTGGTGCGCACGAAGGCCGTCTTGGCCATGATTCATTCCCGTGTCTGGAAGCTGGAACGGGACCCCGAGAGCGAGCCGACCCTCCCCCTGCGGGGTCCGCCGGACGATCCGGGAAGGGTCAGCTTCGTGCGCCGTCGAATGCGGCGAGGACGGGTGCGTATGCGGGTGCGCCCGCGAGGACGGCAGCCTTCGGCGCGTCCGCGGCTGCGGACCGCGCTGCGAGGAAGGCGTACCGGTTCATGCCCCCGATCCTGCCGGACGGTCCGGGGCACGTCGAACGAATTACCGCGCGGTCAGAGGTTCTTGAGGGCCTCTCGCACGGACAGCGGGGCCAGGGAGCCGCGTTCGGCCTCGACGAAGGCGCGTACCGCTCCCGGGTCCGTCTTCGCGTATTCGCGCAGGGCCCAGCCGATGGCCTTGCGCACGAAGAAGTCCGGGTGGCCCGCCCGGCGACGGCAGTAGGCGAAGAGCCGTCCGCTGTCGGTGGCGGACTTGAAGCGGAGCTGGTGGAGCAGCGCGGTGCGGGCGAGCCAGAGGTCCTCGTCCTCGATCCATTCGTCCATCACGGCCGCGAGTTCCGGGTCGGCGGCCACCAGCGGTCCGACCGTGTGCGCGGCCAGCAGGTCGACGGTGTCCCACCAGGGGACGGTGACGATCAGGTGGCGGACGACCGGCAGGAGGCCGGAGGAGCAGCGGGCGACGTGGCGGCGCAGGTAGTCCACCGCGAAGTACTGGTACTCGCGCTCCGGGAGGAGCCAGCAGCGCAGGGCGAGCGCCGCGCAGTCCGACTCGGACGGATTCGGAGTGTTCTTGGTCACGGTCCTCGACAGGTCCCGGCGCAGCGGGGTGGGGATGCCGAGGAAGGGCGCGACGTCCTTCATGTACGCGGCCATGGCCCGGCCCCGTACGGGATCGGCGGCCGCCGCGTACGCCCCGGTCAGCCGCTCCAGCAGGGTGTCCGCGAGGTCGCTGCGGGGAACTCGCGGGGGGCGTCGGCCGTTCGACAGCATGAGGCCCAGATTACGGCGCACCTGCGTACGGGTGGGCTAGTCTCCCGGGATGTCCCTCCTCCTCGCGCCGCGGACCCGGCTGTCGGTGCTCGTCGTGCTGCTCGTCGCGGCCGGCGTGTGCGTGCTGCTGTACGAGCCCCAGCGCATCCTCTCGGAGGGCTGGCCCCCCGGGCTCCCGGTGGGCGCGGCGGTCCTGCTGTTCGCAGCCGCGTACGGCGTGTGCACGGCCGCCTTCGTGCCGCGGCCCTTGCTCAACCTGGCCGCGGGGGCCGTCTTCGGCACCCAGTTCGGCCTCGTCGCGGCGGTCGGCGGCACGGTGCTCGGTGGCGCGATCTCGTTCGGACTGGGCCGGGTCATGGGCCAGGAGGCTTTGCGGCCGTTCCTGCGCGGGCGCTGGCTCCGGGCGGCCGACGGGCAGCTCAGCCGGCACGGTTTCCGCTCGATGCTGGCGCTGCGGATCTTCCCCGGAATGCCGTTCGTCGTGGCCAACTACTTCGCCGCGGTGTCGCGGTGCGCCTGGGGCCCCTTCCTCCTCGCCACGGCGATCGGTGTCGTCCCGAACACCGCCGCGTACGTGGTCGCGGGCGCCAGCGCCTCCTCGCCCGGATCGCCCGCGTTCCTCGTCTCGTTCGGCTTCATCGTCGTCTCCGTGGTGGGCGGCGCGGTCGTCGGATGGCGCAAACGACACCGTCTTGCACCCCCTCGAACCGAGGATCGAGTGCCCGAACTGGTGCCCCAGCACCCCCCTGTGGTCAGCGCCGCTTCGCACGGGCCCTAGCATCGGACGCGAACTGCCCGACGATCACAAGGACGAGCGCACCCCGACATGAGCTGGTTCGAATCCCTAATCCTCGGTCTCGTCCAGGGGCTTACGGAGTTCCTCCCGATCTCCTCCAGCGCCCACCTGCGGCTGACCGCGGCGTTCGCCGGCTGGCACGACCCAGGAGCGGCCTTCACCGCGATCACCCAGATCGGCACCGAGGCCGCCGTGCTGATCTACTTCCGCAAGGACATCGCGCGGATCGTCTCCACCTGGTTCCGCTCGCTCTACACGAAGGCCCTGCGCTCCGAGCAGGACGCCAAGATGGGCTGGCTGGTGATCGTCGGCTCGCTCCCGATCGGCGTCCTCGGCCTCGTCTTCAAGGACGCGATCGTGGGCCCGGCCCGTGACCTGCGGCTGACGGCCACCACCCTGATCGTCATGGGCATCGTGCTCGGCGTCGCCGACCGGCTGGCGGCCCGCGACGAGGAGGGCGGCCGGCACCGCGCGATCCGTGAGCGCAAGACGCTGCAGCAGCTGGGCGTCAAGGACGGTCTGATCTTCGGTGTCTGCCAGGCGATGGCCCTGATCCCCGGCGTCTCCCGGTCCGGCGCGACGATCTCCGGCGGTCTGCTGCTCGGCTTCACCCGCGAGGCCGCGGCCCGCTACTCCTTCCTCCTGGCGATCCCGGCCGTGCTGGCCTCGGGTGCGTTCGAGATCAAGGACGTGGCGGAGAACCCGGGTCACATCTCCTGGGGTCCGACGATCTTCGCGACGGTCATCGCCTTCTTCGTGGGCTACGCCGTGATCGCGTGGTTCATGAAGTTCATCTCGACCAAGAGCTTCATGCCCTTCGTGATCTACCGGATCGTCCTGGGCATCGCGCTGTTCGTGCTGATCGGCACGGACGTGCTGAGCCCCCACGCCGGCGAATCCGGTTCCTAGCGGGACCCCGTTCCACCTCTTCGCGTGAACCGCAGGCCGTTCGGGAACGTTCCCGGACGGCCTGCGCGTCGTTGTGCCTGAAGAGAACGGAAGGCGAACAGCAGGGGGTGTGCCATGGGTCGAGTGGTGCTGGAGCGATTTCCCGCCGGAAGTCCGCGGGGAAGCTGGCCCGCCGAGGAGTACGCGGCGCAGCGGATGCGCGAGGGAGTGCCGGCGGAGGTGGTCATGGATCTGGCCAGCGACGCGTTCCTCGTCGTGGTCCGGCAGCGGGAGTCCCGTTCCGGTCACTGACCGCGCGCGGGAAGATCCGGTGGGCGCACGGCCCTTGGCCTCGCGCCCGCGCAGCCCCACACTGACCCGATGACTCAGCGTGTGGATCTCGCGACGGTGATGGACCGGCTGGCGATCGACGAAGTGGTCACGGGCTACGCGGTGGCCGTCGACGACGGCGACTGGGACGCGTACCGGGCCCTGTTCACCGCGTCCGGGAGGGTCGACTACCGCTCGGCCGGCGGGATCGAGGGCCCGGTGGCGGTGGTCGCGGACTGGCTGGCGGAGACGATGACGCTCTTCCCCGTCCGCCAGCACCTGATCGTGAACCGGCTGATCCGCCTGGAGGACCTGGGCGGCTCCCCCGGGGACAGCGCCGAGGTCCGGGCGGACTTCCTCAACCCCATGCGGCTGGCGGGTCCGGATGCCGACGCCGCGGTCACCTCGCCCAACTTCGTCGCCGCCGGGCGCTACGGGTTCGCGCTGGCCCGCACCCGTGACGGCTGGCGGCTCACCCGTGTCACCGTGCACGAGAAGTGGCGGCACATGGCCGTCTGAGCCGGGCCGACCGGAACCGCTCGACTCGGCCGCTGCGCCGGGCACTGCCACACTGGAAGCGGAGGCACGCCATGATCACGATGCGCACGCGGTGGTGGTCCCCCCGATGGCGTGCGCCCGCCGCCGTGGCAGCCGGGGCGCTGCCCGCCCTCGCCTTCCCGGCCCCCGCGCTCTGGTGGTTCGCCTACGCCGCCCTCGTGCCCTGGATGCTGCTGCTGCGGTCGGCCCCCACCGGGCGACGGGCCGCCCTGGAGGGCTGGCTCGGCGGGGCGGGGTTCATCCTGGCCGTCCACCACTGGCTGCTGCCCAGCCTGCACGTGTTCCTCGTCCCGGTCGCCGCGCTGCTCGGGCTGCTCTGGATCCCCTGGGCGCTCCTGGTGCGGGAGCTCCTCGGCGGGACGCCGGCGGCGGGCCGGGCCTGCTGCGCGCTCGTCCTGGTACCGGCGGGGTGGCTGCTGTCGGAGCTGGTCCGGTCCTGGCAGGGCCTGGGCGGGCCCTGGGGGCTGCTGGGCGCGAGCCAGTGGCAGGTGGCGCCCGCGCTGCGACTGGCCTCGGTGGGCGGGGTGTGGCTGGTCAGCCTGCTGGTGGTGGCGGTGAACTGCGCGCTGGTGCTGCTGATCGCGGTGCCGGGGGCGCGGATCCCCGCGGTGGCGGGGATGACCGGGTGCGCGGTCCTGACGGGAGCGGTGTGGGTGTGGGCGGTGCGGCCCGAGGAATCGGGGCGGCTGCGGGTGGCCGTCGTACAGCCCGGCACGGTGGCGGACGGCCCGGACAGCGCCGAGCGGCGGTTCGACATCGGTGAGCGGCTGACGCGGCCGCTCGCGGGGCAGCGGGTCGATCTGGTGGTGTGGGGCGAGAGCAGCGTCGGCGCGGACCTGACGGCCCGCCCGGACCTGGCCCGGCGGCTGGCCGCGCTGTCGGCCGAGGTCGGTGCTCCGCTGCTGGTGAACGTGGACGCGCGGCGGGCCGACCGGCCCGGGATCTACAAGAGCGCGGTCCTCGTGGGTCCCCTGGGTCCCACCGGTGACCGGTACGACAAGATGCGGCTCGTCCCGTTCGGGGAGTACGTACCGGCCCGCGCGCTGTTCGGCTGGGCCACCTCGGTCGGCAGGGCGGCGGGCGAGGACCGGGTGCGCGGCGACCGACCGGTGGTCATGGACCTGCCCGGGCGGCCGGACCTGCCCGGGCAGCCGGACGGGCCCGGCGCTGTCCGGGTCGGCCCGCTGGTGTGCTTCGAGTCGGCCTTCCCCGACATGAGCCGGCGTCTGACCCTGGACGGCGCCTCCCTGCTCGTCGCCCAGTCGGCGACCTCCTCGTTCCAGGAGAGCTGGGCCCCGGCCCAGCACGCCTCGCTGGCCGCGCTGCGGGCGGCCGAGAACGGCCGCCCGATGGTCCACGCCACCCTCACGGGCATCAGTGTCGTGAACGGCCCGTCCGGCGCCCGGGTCGGCGCCGCCCTGCCCACCTCCGCGAGCACGGCGGCCGTGTACGAGGTCCCGCTCGCCCGTGGCACGACCCTCTACGTCCGCTTCGGGGACTGGCCGGTGACCGCCGCCCTCGCCGCCCTCGCGGTGTACTGCGCGGTGGCGGGCAGCCGTTCGCTCAGGAGGCCTGCTCCAGAGCCGAGCGCACCACCCGCTCGCACAGCTCGTGGGTTCGCAGGGCGTCGCGGGCGCTGAGCGTGGTGCCCGCCGCGACCGCCTCCAGGAAGTGGTCGACGACCTGCTCGATGCCGCGCTGGCGGGCGACGGGGACCCAGTCCCCGCGGCGCCGGACGGTGGGCTGGCCCTTGTGGTCGATGACCTCCGCGAGGTTGACCACCTGCCGCTTGGTGTCGCGGCCGGAGACCTCCAGGATCTCCTCGGTGGAGCCGGACAGCCGGTTCATGATCCCGAGGGCGGTGAAGCCGGCGCCGGACAGCTGGAGCACCACCTGGTGCATCAGTCCCTCGCGCACCACCGCCCGGACGTCGAGGTGGTCGGCCTCGCCGGGCAGCAGGAACCGCAGGGTGTCGACGACGTGGATGAAGTCGTCCAGCACCAGCGTGCGCGGGTCCTCGGGCAGCCCGACGCGGTTCTTCTGCATGATGATCAGCTCGCGGGCGTGGTCGGCGCACTGCGCGTAGGCGGGCGCGAAGCGGCGGTTGAAGCCGACGGCGAGGGAGACCCCGAGCCGCTCGGCCCGTTCCACGAGCTGCCGCGAACCCGCGAGTTCGTAGGCGAGCGGCTTGTCCACGTACGTGGGCACGCCGGCCTCCAGCAGCCGTGTGACGATCTCCGGGTGGGCCACGGTGGCGGCGTGCACGAAGGCCGCGTCGAGCCCCTCGGCGAGCAGCGCGTCGAGATCGGTGTGCCGGCGCGCGGCCGGGACGTGATGGGTGTCGCCGACCCGCTCCAGGGTGTCGGCGTTGCGCGTCTGCAGGTGCAGCTCGATGCCCGGGCGGGTGGTGAGGACGGGCAGGTACGCCTTCTGCGCGATGTCGCCGAGTCCGATGCAGCCGACCTTCACCGGGGCCTCCAAGTTCGGTCCGTGTGGATCTCGGCAGCATAATCCCTGGTGACCGGGGCCAGGATCGCTCAGGATGATCCTCATGACCACCAGTTCAGGATCACACCGCGAAGAACCCGCCACCACCGCCGACGAGCGGGAGATGCTCGACGGCTGGCTCGACTACCACCGTGCCACCCTCTTGTGGAAGTGCGAGGGACTGCGGGACGAGGAGCTGCGCAGGGCTCCTCTCGCCCCTTCCGAGTTGAGCCTCCTGGGCCTCGTACGGCACATGGCGGAGGTGGAGCGGTTCTGGTTCCGGGAGGTCATGCTGGGCGAGGACCTGCCCGAGCTCTACATCACGGACGAGGACCGGGACGGCGACTTCCACTTCACCGAGGCGGCCACCTGGGCCGAGACCGAGCCGGTCTGGCAGACGGAGGTCGAGCTGGCGCGCCAGGCCGCCGCGGGCCGTTCGCTGGACCTGCTCTCGCAGGCCGAGAACCACCACCGCGGCGAGGTGTTCAGCCTGCGCTGGGTCTACACCCACATGATCGAGGAGTACGCGCGCCACAACGGCCACGCGGACATGCTGCGCGAGCAGATCGACGGCGCCACCGGCGAATAGACGGTCCGCCCGGGGTCGGTCCCGGACGGCCCCGGGGCCCTGTCCGGCGGGTGTGTCCGTCACCCGTGCGGGGTGAATATCGGCTCCGGGTTTTCGCAACGGGGTCCTCGCACAGCAGAGTTGCGCGAGTGCATCCCACCCGAACCACGACAACGCTGCTGCTCGGAGTCGCCTGCGCCGTCTCGGCGGTCTCCGGCTGTGTGCAGGTGAGCCCCGGACCCGTGCGGCCCGCGGCGGCCCCCGCCGCCGGGGTACCGCCCCGCCATCAGCCCCGCGGCGAGCCCGGGGCGGCCCCGGTGACCGTCCGGGCGCCCGCCCTGGAGGCACTGGAGGGCGTGGAGAGCGCTCCGGAGAGGCCCGCGGCCCCGGCGGCCCCCGCGCCCGCCCAGCGGTCCGCACAGCGCCCCGTACCGGGCGGCTCCGGCGGGCCCGTACCGCAGGCTCCGCCGGTTCCGGACATCCCGGAGCCCCGGCGGGCCGCCGAGCCCGTGTCCGGGCACCCCGGAGGCCGTCCGCACCGTTCCCGGCCCGACGCCGAGGCGGAGCGTGAGCTGGCACGGAAGCTGCCGGTGCGGCCGGCCGATGTGTGCGCGCTGGGCCGCAGGCACGGCCACTGGCATCCCGACAGTCCGGAGGCCCGGATCTGCTCGGGCGTCCACGGGGACTGACCGTCCGCGGGCCTGTGCCCTACGGGGACTGCTCGGGGAACGGCCGTGGTCCGGGTCCCGGTCCCGGTTCCGCGGCCAGGCGCCGCTCCAGCCGGGCGATGGCGGCCCGTACGCCGTTCCCGTACCCGTCGTCGGACAGTGCTCCGGCAGCCGCCCGGGCCCGGGCCAGGTGGACCCGGGCCGCCTCCGGCCGCTGCAGCTTGACGTAGTCGGCGGCCAGGTTCAGGTGGAGTGACGGGTAGAACGCGGCCAGCCCCGGATGCGGCTCCCACCGCGCGGGCCGCCCGTCGCGGGGCGGCCCGGTCCCGGGACGGTCGCCGGGCACGTCGTCCGGCACGTCGTCCGGGACGTCGGCGGCGGCGGTCAGGGCCCGCAGGTCCCAGGCCAGCTCGTCGGCCGGATCGTCCTGGGCGTCGGCCATGTAGTGGGCCAGGGTGCACCGGTGGAGGTAGTCCCCCTCCTCGCCGATCTCGGACCAGATCTCCGCGAGCCGGTTGCGGGCCTCCTCGCGGTCCCCGGCGTGCAGCAGGATGACCGCCTGGCCGATCCTGGTCATGACGGCGTCCTGCGACGCCTCCTGCTGCTCCGCCACGGCGGCCTCCGGCTCGCTCTGCCGGACCTGCTCCGGTCCGATCGTCTCGAAGCTAGCCCGAGGCACCGGCAATGGCGCCGAGGCGCGGGGGGACGTCAGCCGAGGTCCGGGATCCGCCAGTCGATCGGCTCATGCCCCTGGGCTGCGATGGCCTCGTTGATCTGCGTGAAGGGCCGGGATCCGAAGAACTTCTTGGCGGACAGCGGGGAGGGGTGGGCGCCCTTGACGACCACGTGCCGCTCCTCGTCGATCAGCGGGAGCTTCTTCTGGGCGTAGGCGCCCCACAGGACGAAGACGGCCGGATCGGGCCGCTCGGACACCGCGCGGATCACGGCGTCGGTGAACTTCTCCCAGCCCTTGCCCTTGTGCGAATTGGGCTCGGCCTCCCGGACCGTGAGCACCGCGTTGAGGAGCAGGACGCCCTGCTCGGCCCACGGCATCAGGTACCCGTTGTCCGGGATCGGCAGGTCGAGCTCCTCCTTCATCTCCTTGTAGATGTTGCGCAGCGAGGGCGGGGTCTTGACCCCGGGCTGCACGGAGAAGCACAGGCCGTGGCCCTGGCCGGCGCCGTGGTACGGGTCCTGACCGAGGACGAGGACCTTCACCCGGTCGAAGGGAGTGGCCTCCAGCGCCGCGAAGACCTGCTCGCGGGGCGGGTAGACCGGCCCGTTAGCCCGCTCCTTCTCGACGAACTCTGTGAGCTCTTTGAAGTAGGGCTGGTCCAGCTCCCCGCCGAGGACGGGGAGCCAGGACTCGGGCAGCATCTGGGTCACGGCGACAACCTCCGGTACAAGTTGGTGCAACTGCTCGTGCAACTGCTCCAGAACCTACCGGTGCCCACTGACAACGCGTCGGCCGCCCGGGGCGGCCGACGCACCGTTGCCGGTCCTACCAGCTGGTCTTGCGGTAGAACTCCCACATCTGCATGACGGTCTGCGGGTCCAGCGCCCGCTCGGCGCCCGCGATGTCCTCGCGCGCCGCGACGTACAGCTTGCCCTGCCACAGGGGCAGCAGCCGGACGTCGTCGGCGAAGATCTTCTGGGCCTGCTCGAACTCCTGGACGCCGGCCGAGCGGTCGCCCTCGCGGCGGGTCTTGGGCAGCAGGTCGTTCACGATCTCGGCGGGCTCGTACGGGGTGCCGACCGCGTTCTCCTTGCCGACGAACGGCGCGATGAAGTTGTCCGGGTCCGGGAAGTCGGGGAACCAGCCGCGGCCGAAGATCGGGTACTCACCGCTCTTGTAGCCGGTCTGGAAGGTCTTCCAGGGCTGGCTTCGCAGGGTGATCCGGAACAGCTGGCTCTCGTCCAGCTGCCGCTTGAGCTCGGTGAACTCGTCGGCGGTCGAGGAACCGTAGCGGTCGGTGGTGTACCAGAAGGTCAGCTCGACCGGCTGGGTGATCCCGGCGTCCCTGAGGATCTTCTTGGCCTTGGCGACGTCCGCACCGCCGTACTTGTCGTAGAAGGGCGTCTTGTGACCGACGACCCCCTTCGGGACCATCGAGTACAGCGGCTCGGCGGTGCCCTGGTAGACCTTGGAGACGAGCGCACCGCGGTCGACGATCTGGGCGATGGCCTGGCGGACGGGGAGCTTGGCGACCTGGGGGTCCTTGGGGTTGAAGACCAGGTAGCGGATCTCGGCGCCGACGTTCTCGACGACCTGGACGCCCAGTGCGTGCGACGCGGGGGTCTGGAGGTCGGTGATCTCCGGGGCCGACAGGCCTCGGTAGGTGGCGTCGATCTCCTTCGCCTTCAGCGCCGCGATCATCTTCGGCGAGTCCGCGAAGTAGCGGATGGTCACCGCCTTGTTCTTGCGGTTGGCGAAGCCGGTGTAACCCGTGTTACCGGTGAGCACCGCCTCGGCGCCCTCCTTGTACGAGTCGAGCACGTACGGGCCGGAGCCGGTGATCTTGTCGCCCTCGCGGATCTTGTCGGCCGGGTAGTCCTTGGGCGCGACGAGCGAGGCGGCGGGCGAGCCGAGGACGTACGGGAAGGTCGCGTCCGAGGTGTTCAGGTGGAAGACGACCGTCAGCGGGTCCGGCGTCTCGATCTTGTCGAGGGTGCCGAAGAGTCCCTTGGGGCCGACGTTGGAGCCGATCGTCTTGATCCGGTCGAGGGAGTACTTGACCGCATTGGCGTCGAGCGGCTCGCCGTTGGAGAACTTCAGGCCCTTGCGCAGGGTGCACCGGTAGGCCTGGCTCGCCGCGTCCGTGAACTCGCAGTTCTGGGCCGCGTCGGGCTGGGGCTTGCTGGAGCCCGTCGGGAAGGCCAGCAGGGTCTGGTAGACGTTCCGGTACAGCTCCCAGGAGCCGTCCCACGCGGCCGCGGGATCGAGGGTGCTCGGGGTGCTCGTGGTACCGACGACGATCCTCTTCATCTCGTCGCCGTCGTCCTCCGACAGCAGGCCGCAACCGGCGAGCAGGGATATGGACGCAAGGGCCGCAGTGATCTGCAGGCATCTGGTCCGGTTGAACACGTGCACGCTCCTCGATCAGCCAGGGGTGCGGCAGACCCTACCGCAGTGCCTCACGAATCCAATGGGTTGGTTTCGTGAGGCACTTGACCGGTTCCGTGCCTATTCGATACGCATTTACCTCTCTTTCGGAGGCAAATACGTCCGATTATCGGTCAGTGAACCCCGGCATTGAGGAACATCCCACCGTCGACGACGAGAGTTTGCCCAGTGATCCATTCCGCTTGTGCAGATGTGAGGAACGCCGCCGCCCCGCCGATGTCCTCCGGGACCCCGAGCCGGCCGAGCGGATAGGCCGCCGCGGCCTCCTGCTCCCGGCCCTCGTAGAGCGCCTGCGCGAACTTCGTCTTGACCACCGCGGGGGCGATCGCGTTGACCCGGACCCCGGGCGCCATCTCGTGCGCGAGCTGGAGCGTGAGGTTGATCATGGCGGCCTTGCTCATCCCGTACGAGCCGATGAAGGGCGAGGCGGAGACCCCGGCGATGGACGCGATGTTCACGATCGCGCCGCCGTTGTCCTTCTGCCAGGCGTGCCAGGTCCGCTGGGCGAAGCCGAGCGCCGAGATCACATTGGTCTCGAAGACCTTCCGCGCCACCCCGAGGTCCAGATCCGCGATCGGACCGAAGACGGGGTTGGTGCCGGCGTTGTTCACCAGGAAGTCGACGCGGCCGAACGCCTCCATCGTGCGCTCGACGGCGACGGCCTGGTGGGCCTCGTCGTGCGCCTTGCCGGCGACCCCGATCACCCGGTCCGCACCGAGCCGCTCGACGGCCTCCTTGAGGGCCTCCTCGTTGCGCCCGGTGATGCAGAGCCGGTCGCCGCGGGCGACCAGCGCCTCGGCGACGCCGTAGCCGATGCCCCGGCTGGCCCCGGTGATCAGCGCGACCTTGCCGCTGTCGATACCGCTGTACGTCATGTCGTACGCCCTGCCTCTCGTGGACTCGTCAGTTCAGCGGGCCGCCGGCCACGTACATGACCTGGCCGGAGACGAAGCCCGCGGCCTCCCCCGTGAAGAAGGCGATGGCGTTGGCGACGTCGTCCGGACGGCCGACGCGCTGGACCGGGATCTGGGTGGCGGCGGCCGCCTGGAAGTCCTCGAAGCCCATGCCGACACGGGCGGCCGTCTGGGCGGTCATCTCCGTGGCGATGAAGCCGGGGGCGACGGCGTTGGCGGTGACGCCGAACTTGCCGAGCTCGATGGCCAGGGTCTTGGTGAAGCCCTGCAGGCCGGCCTTGGCGGCGGAGTAGTTGACCTGGCCGCGGTTGCCGAGCGCCGAACTGCTGGAGAGGTTCACGATGCGGCCGAACTTGGCCTCCACCATGTGCTTCTGACAGGCCTTCGACATCAGGAAGGCGCCGCGCAGGTGCACGTTCATGACCGTGTCCCAGTCGGTCTCGGTCATCTTGAACAGCAGGTTGTCGCGCAGCACGCCCGCGTTGTTGACCAGGATGGTCGGGGCGCCGAGCTCGCTCGCGACGCGCGCGACGGCCGCCTCCACCTGCGCGCCGTCGGAGACGTCGCAGCCGACCGCGAGAGCCTTGCCGCCGGCCGCCGTGATGGCCTCCACGGTGTCCTTGCAGGCCGCCTCGTCGAGGTCGAGTACGGCGACGGCCCGGCCCTCGGCGGCCAGGCGTACGGCGGTGGCCGCGCCGATGCCCCGGGCCGCCCCGGTCACGATCGCGACGCGCTGCTCGGTGGTGGACATGCTGGATCTCCTCGCCCTTGAGAGGCGGCCGCCCAGAGGTGAGCAACCGCTTAGTAGCTTCAGCTGAGGAGACGCTAGGAGCCCTGGCACCCGGTGTCAACGCCACCCGGGCCGGGGCGCGCCCGTCAGCGGACCAGCAGGTCCAGCAGCCGCTCCACCTCCGCCGCAGGATCGGCCGTCAGGCCGGTGTGGACCGGCCCCGGCTGCACCACGGTGCTCCGCGGGGCGATGAGCCAGCGGAACCGCCGCCCCGCGTCGTCGCCCGCCGCCTGCCCCGCCTCGGCCCCGCCGCTGCACACGCCCTCGACCCCGCGCAGGGCGGCCCGCACCCCGGCCACATCGGCCCCGGGATCCAGCGCGAGGAGCTTCGCCTCGTCGAGGTGGGTGCGCGCGGCGACGTAGGTGTGCGCCCGGCAGTAGACGATGACGCCGGCGTTGAAGCACTCGCCCCGCTCCACCCGGGGCACCACACGCACCAGCGCGTACTCGAACACGTCCCGCTTGGTCACTCGCTGCCGCTCTTCTGCTTGTGGGTCTTGTGGGTCTTGTGGGGCCATTCCGGCAGGTGGTCGGTGAGCCAGCCGGGAGGTCCGGCAGGCTTCTTCACCTCGGCCTCCAGCGAGATCCTCTCGTGGATCGTGGCCGCACGCGGAAGCAACGCATCCACATAGGCGCGGCGCAGCGCGTCGGTGGACTCGAAGCCCGGCTCGTCGACCAGCCACTCGTCGGGGACGTCGGCCGCGACCTCGGTGAGCAGTTCCTCGGTGACCAGCGGCGCGAGCGCGGCGGCCGCCGCGGCGATGTCCGGGCCCACGGGGGCCAGTACGTGGTCGGAGGCGTTGTAGGGCTTGGCGGCCGCGGCCGCCGCGGTGGGCCAGTTGTGGTGCCAGATCATCGTGGCGCCGTGGTCGATGAGCCAGAGGTCCCCGTGCCAGACCAGCATGTTCGGGTTGCGCCAGGACCGGTCGACGTTGTTGATGAGGGCGTCGAACCAGACCACGCGCCCCGCCTCGACCGGGTCCACCTGGTAGGCGAGCGGGTCGAAGCCGATCGAGCCGGGCAGGTAGTCCATGCCGAGGTTGAGCCCGCCGCTGGCCTTGAGCAGCTCCTGGACCTCCTGGTCGGGCTCGCCGAGCCCGATCACGGGGTCGAGCTGCATCTGCACCAGCCGCGGGACCCGCAGCCCCAGCCGCTGGGCCAGACGGCCGCAGATGACCTCGGCGACCAGGGTCTTGCGGCCCTGGCCGGCTCCGGTGAATTTCATGACGTAGGTACCGAGGTCGTCGGCCTCGACGATCCCCGGTAGCGAGCCGCCTTCACGCAGGGGCGTGACGTAACGGGTCGCGATCACTTCGGACAGCATCCGCCCAGGTTACGGGGGTCAGGTCGCGGGAGCCCACTGCGCGAGCAGTTCTTCGGTGGTGGTGATGACCGCGACCAGCGCCAGGGAGTTGCGGATCACCTCGGCGGTGCAGGAGGCGGGCACCCCGGCGATGGCGTCGGCGGGGACCACCACCCGGTAGCCGAGGTTCACGGCGTCGAAGACGGTGTTCGGGATGGCGATGTTGGAGGAGACCCCGGTGACGACGAGGGTGCGGATGCCGAGATTGCGCAGCAGGGGGTCGAGATCGGTGCCGGCCATCGGGGAGAGCCCGTGCAACCGGCGGACCACCAGGTCCTGGTCGGCGACGACCACGGGCGCGGCGACCTCCACCGCCCGGCTCCCGGTCAGCTGGCGCACGGGCAGCCGCTGCGCGGCCCGGAACAGCCGGGCGTTGGTGTTCGCGCCGAGCCCGTCGGGCCGCCGCTCGGCGACCGCGTGCAGCACCTGCACGCCGGCTCCGCGCGCGGCGTCGACCAGCGCCGCCACCCGTTCCAGCATCCCCGAGTCCCGGGCCTCCTTCGCCAGTTCGGGCAGCGCGCTCTCCTCGCCGACGACACCGTTCTGGCACTCGACGGTGAGCAGCGCGGTGGTGGCGGGATCGAGATCCGGCATGGCTCCCCCTGGCGTGGCGACGGAAGAGCCCCCATGATTCCTGACACATAGTCAGATGTGAAGGGGTGCAGGACGGATGGACGTGGACGGGACACGGACCGGAACCGCACAGCGGCGGGGCCGGCGCATCATGATGAGCGACGCGGAGGTGGACTCCTTCCTGCGCGAGCAGAAGACCTGCCGGGTCGCGACGGTCTCCCCCGACGGGCGCCCGCACGTGGGCGCCCTGTGGTTCGCGTGGGACGGCAGCTCGCTGTGGCTGTACTCGATCACGCGCAGCCGCCGGTGGTCCGACCTGCGCAAGGATCCGCGGATCTCGGTGGTCGTGGACTCCGGCGAGTCGTACGACGAACTGCGCGGCGTCGAGCTGTCCGGCAGCGCCGTCTTCGTGGGCGAGGCCCCGCGCACCGGCGAGCCCTGCCCCGAACTCGCGGAGGCCGAGCGGATCTTCCCGGTCAAGAACTTCGGCATCGAGGAGATGCCGCACGACGGGCGGCACGCCTGGATCCGGCTGACCCCGGACTCGATCGTCTCCTGGGACTTCCGCAAGCTGTAGGGGGGTGTTGCCGATCGGGCCGGATCACGGAGCGGGGACCGAGGACGACGCGGCCGGGTGCGGTGCCGGGGCCCGCGAGCCCGGCCTGATCGGCAAGGCACCCCCAGGGGGCGGCGGAGCGGCGGCGGGTCCAGGCCGTCTCTTTCGGATCTTGCCGGGCCCGCGACGCCCGGCACCGCACCCGGCCGCGTTGTCGGGACACCCGAGTACGTCCAGTACACGGGCGCCCCTCCGCCTTGCCGTGCACGACACCGGACGCCGCGGGCTCGGCCGACAGGATCCGAAAGAGACGGCCTAGCCGAGACCGGCGGCCGCCTGCCGCAGGGCGTCGACCGCGGCCCGGATGGAGGGCCGGCGGTCGGCGTCCGCGCGCCAGACGGCGTACACGTGGCGGCGGACGCTGTCGCAGACCGGCAGCAGCCGCACCCCCGGCGGCACCGGGCCGCGGCCCAGCTTCGGCGCCACGCACACGCCGAGTCCGGCCTCCACGAAGGCCAGCTGGGTGTGGTGCTCCTCGGCGATGTGGGCGATGCGCGGCTCGATGCCCGTACCGCGCAGGGTGAAGACCAGCCACTCGTGGCAGAACTGCCCCTCGTTCCAGGAGATCCAGTCGTCGTCGCCGCATTCGGCGAGGGAGATCCCGGCCTTCCCGGACTTCCCGGGGCCCGCGGTCCGGTCGGCCAGCCGGTGTCCGGCCGGGACCGCGATGTCGACGGTGTCGTCCAGCAGGTGGGTGCGGGTGAGCTCGGCGGGCACCGGCATCCGCTTGTTGTGCCAGTCGATCGCCAGGGCCAGATCGAGGTCCCCCCGCACGACGGCCGCCATGCTCTCCTCGGGCTCCTGCTCGCGCACCCGGACCCGCAGCTCCGGATGCCCGGCCCGCAGCGCGGCCAGGGCCTGGGGCAGCAGCCCGCGCATGGCGGTCGGGAAGGCGCCGATCCGCAGCTCGCCCACGGCGCAGCCCCGCTGGGCCTCGACGTCGGCCTGGGCGAGCTCCACCTGGGAGATGATCCGGGCGGCGTGGTCGGCGAGCAGCCGCCCGGCGTCGGTGAGCCGGACCCCTCGCCCGTTCCTGGCCAGCAGCGGCTGTCCGACCTCGCGCTCCAGCTTGGCCAGCTGCTGGGAAACCGCGGAGGTGGTGACGTGGAGGCCGTCGGCCGCGCCGCTGACCGAGCCGTGGCGGGCGAGGGCGTCCAGGGTGCGCAGGCGCTCCAGGTTCAACATGTAAGCAATGCTACGGCGTCACCACGAGAAACTCTCGCTTGTCCTACGAAGTTGATACGAGCACAGTAAGGGTCATGAGCGCACCGACCACTCCCGGGCCGACCCTCCCGGCCGCCTCCCCGTCCCCGGCCTCCCCCACCACCACGACCGCCGCCGCCTCCACCGCCGGCCGGCGCCGGGGCGGCCTGCTGGACTGGCGGATCCGGTTCGCGATCCTCTCGGTCGTCTGGGGCTTCAGCTTCCTCCTGATCAAGGTCGGGACCGAGGCCTACGCGCCGTTCCAGGTGGCGCTGGGCCGGGTCCTGTTCGGCGCGCTCGCCCTCCTCACCGTGCTGCTGGTCCGCCGCGAGCCGCTCCCGCGGGGCCTGCGCACCTGGGGCCACCTGACCGTGGCGGCTCTGCTGCTCAACACCGCCCCGTTCTCGCTCTTCGCGTACGCGGAGCTGAGCATCCCCTCCAGCCTGGCCGGCATCTGCAACGCCACCTCGCCGCTGTGGGGCATGGCGCTGTCGCTGGTCGCCCTGTCCGAGGACCGCCCGACGCGCCGCCGGTTCGCCGGGCTGGGCCTGGGCTTCCTCGGCGTCCTGACCGTGCTCGGCGCCTGGCAGGGCTTCTCCGGTGTCGACGCCAAGGGCACGG
The DNA here is from genome assembly GCF_054353315.1 of Streptomyces sp. NC-S4. Classification (NCBI taxonomy): domain Bacteria; kingdom Bacillati; phylum Actinomycetota; class Actinomycetes; order Kitasatosporales; family Streptomycetaceae; genus Streptomyces; species Streptomyces sp. NC-S4. Next base: position 1,743,243 of record NZ_CM135937.1, read on the forward strand.
CGTTCGCCCTGCTGGCGTCCCTCTGCTACCCCATCGGCTGGATCTACGTCCGCCGCACGCTGGCCGGGACCCCGGGCTCCCCGGTGGCCCTGACCGGCGGCCAGCTCATGGTCTCCACGCTCCAGCTCGCGCTCGTGAGCGCCGCGTTCACCTCGGCCCCGGACTCGTTCCCGCTCTGGCCGACCCTGTCGGTGATCGCGCTGGGCGCCCTCGGCACGGGCATGGCCCTGCAGATGCAGTACGGGCTGGTGACGGAGGTCGGCCCGACCACCGCCCAGATGGTCACCTACTTCATCCCGGTCATCGCCACCACGGCGGGCGTCCTGGTCCTCGGCGAGCAGCTCCACTGGAACACGCCGGTCGGCGCCGCGATCGTCCTGGCCGGCGCCGCGCTCACCCAGACCCGCCCCGGGGCCCGCGGGCCCGCCTGACCGTCTCCGATCCCTGTCGGGGTCCGCCCCACCCCGACAGGTCGGCCGGCCAACTGAATCACCGGCGCCCTCACGGACGACCGGGCCCTGCCGAGCCGGGCCCTGCCCGGCCCGCAGATACCCGGCGGCCTCCAAGGCCGTGCCCGGTGCCCCCATACGGGATCGGCATCCCGTCGGGCAGCTTCCTCACACTCCCCCGACCGGGCCCGGATCCCGTCGGCGGACCCGGCCGGCCGGGCGCGGGCCGGCCGGGCGGGCCGGTGCTCGGGACCGACACGGCCCTGCCCCTTCGGCCGGGTCACGGAGCCCGCCGACGGGCGGGACCGCGGGAGGCCCGAATCCCGGCCGAGGACAGGACACGCCCTCGGGATGCTCGGCGCGCAGCGCACCGTCACGGCAGGAGCGGGCCCGGTCCGAGCGGCCCCGACTGCCGCCGCAGCGGTTCCCCGGCCGGGGCCCTCGGCGCGCGACGCGTCGTCATGGCAGGACCCTGGCACGGCCCGGGCGGACCCGGCTGCCGAATCCTGCTACCGCGTCCCGGGTTCCGCCGCACGGGTTCCCTCTCCGGGCCCCAGGCCGGGCTTCGCGGCGCGGGGCGTCGGGCCGCCCTTCGCAGCGCGGGGCGCACGGCGCGCGGCCCGGGCGGGACCGCCGGAGGCCCAACCGCCGCGTCCCGGGTTCCGAGGCCCGGCTACGCGACGCGGGGCGTCGGGCGCCGTCAGTCGTACCGCACGCCCGCCGCGCCCACGCTGGCCGCCGCGGCCACCGCGTCCGCCAGACCGGGCACCTCGTCGGCCGACAGCTGCGAGACCGTCAGCCGGATCCCCGGCCCCGTCTCGACCCGGAAGACGGCCCCCGGGGACACCGCCCAGCCGGCGGCGAGCAGCCGCGTCACCACCACCGTCTCGTCGACCACGGGCACCCAGACGTTCAGGCCGCTGCGCCCGTGCGCCCGGATCCCCCGCTGCCGCAGGGCCTCGACCAGCGCGTCCCGCCGCCCCGCGTACGAGCGGGACACCGCGACCGGGTCGACCGCGCCCGAGGTCCACAGCTCCACCACCGCGTACTGCAGCAGCCGGCTCACCCAGCCCGGCCCCAGCCGCTGCCGCCCCCGCAGCCGGTCCAGCGTGACCGCGTCGCCGGTCAGCACCGCGAGCCTCAGGTCCGGCCCGTACGCCTTCGCCGTGGACCGCACCAGCACCCAGTGCCGGGTCACCCCGCCCAGGGGATGCAACGGCAGGTCGACGATTCCGTTCCCGTGGTCGTCCTCGATCAGCAGCACCTCGGGGTGGTCCGCCAGCAGCGCCCGCAGCTCCCGCGCCCGCTCCGCGCCCACGGCGGCGCCGGTCGGGTTCTGCGCCCGCGAGGTCACCACCAGCGCCCGCGCGCCGGCCGCCAGCGCCCGGGCCACCGCCTCGGGCCGGGGCCCGTCGTCGTCCACGGCCACCGGCAGCACGCGCAGCCCGAGCGCCGGGACCAGGTCCAGCGCCCCGCCCCATCCCGGGTCCTCGACCGCCACCGCGTCGCCCGCCCGCAGATGGGCGGTGAGCACCCGTTCGATCCCGTCCAGCGCACCCGAGGTCACGGCCACCGGACCCGGCGGCACCCCGTCCGCGTCGAAGCCGGCCCGGGCCAGTTCCGCGAGCTCCGGGGCGACCGGGCCCGCCCCGTAGAGGGTCGGCGCCTGCGCGTACCGCCGGGCGGCCGCGGCGAGGGGTCCCTCGAGCGAGGGCAGCAGGGACACGTCCGGGCTGCCCTCCACTAGGTCCCGCACGCCTTCCGGCACCACCATGCGCAGCGCGTCCCGCGGCGTGCTCGACGGGCGGGCCCGCACGCGGCTGCCGCGCCGCCCGTCGGTCTCGATGACCCCGCGCTCGCGCAGCGTCCGGTAGGCGGCGGCCACGGTGTTGGGGTTCACCCCAAGCTCGCCGGCCAGCTCCCGCATCGGCGGCAGCAGCGAACCCGGCGGGAGCGCGCCCGAGGCCACGCCCGCCTCCACGCCGGAGGCGATATCCGCTGCGCGACGTCCTGTGATCCGATAGTCTCCTAGCACAAACCCCAGTATGCACTAGTGCAATGGAGTCCGCACCATGACCGCCACGCCCGCCACGCAGACGCCCACGACGAGGCCCGAGGGGACCGCGGGGGACGGATCGGCCGGAGGCTACGAGCCCACCGACCGCACCGTCCCCAGCCGCTCCCGCGACCGGGCGCGCTACGACCGCGCGACGGTGCACTCGATACTCGACGGCGCCTACATCTGCCACCTCGGCTTCGTCCGCGACGGCGCGCCCGTGGTCCTGCCCACGCTGTACGCCCGCGTCGGCGAATCACTCTACATGCACGGCTCGACCGGCTCCCGCCCGCTGCTCGCGGCCCGCCGCACCGACCCGGGGCTGCCCGTCTGCGTGACCGTGACCCACGTCGACGGACTGGTCCTGGCCCGCTCCGCCTTCCACCACTCGCTCAACTACCGCTCGGTGGTCGTGCACGGCACGGCCCACCAGGTCACCGACGAGGCGGAGTGCCGGACGGCCCTGGACGCGATGGTCGACGCCGTCGCCCCGGGCCGCTCCGCCGACACCCGGCCGGCCAACGCCCGGGAGCTCGCCGCCACCGCGGTGATCCGCGTGGACCTCGCCGAGGTGTCCGCGAAGATCCGCAGCGGCCCGGTGAACGACGACGCCGAGGACCTGGACCTGCCGTACTGGGCGGGCGTGGTCCCGGTGGCCCCGGCGTACGGAACCCCGGTGCCCGCCACGGACCTCACCCCGGGCATCGCCGTCCCGGACTACCTCAGCGCGCTCTGAGGACTGCGGCGTACGGGGGTGGGCGCGGCCACCGGCCGACGGGCCTCGGCCACGATCAGCGCGCCCACCGCCGTCAGCAGCAGTACGGTGCCCAGCACCACGGCGCCGGTCAGCCGCTCCCCCAGTAGCAGGACCGCGATCACCGCGGCGCTCACCGGCTCGATCAGCATGATCACCGACACGGTGGCGGCCCGTACCGCGGCGGCACCCGTGAAGTAGAGCGCGTACGCCAGCGCGGTCGGCACGGTGGCGACGTACACCAGCAGCCAGAGCACCCGTCCGAGTTCGGCGGTGTGCGGCAACAGCCCCTCCGCCGCGGCCAGCGGCAGCAGGCACACCATCCCCACCGCGACCGACCAGGCGGTGGTCACCAGCGGGTCCCCGCCCGCCCCGCGCTGCCCGAGCCACCGTGCCCGCAGGGTCATCCCCGCGTACCCGGCGGCCGACAGCAGCGCCCAGCCGACGCCGAGCGGCCGCACCTCGCCGCCGCCGCTGCCCAGCACCAGTACGGCCAGCCCCGCCAGCGCCCCCACGACGGCGACCGCGCCACCGCGGCCGAGCCGCTCGCCCATCCAGCGGCGGGCGCCCAGCGCGATGATCACGGGGCCGGCGCCGAGGGTGACCACGGTGCCCACCGCGAGACCGGTCTCGCGCACGGCGGCGAAGTACGCGGCCTGGAAGAGGGTGAAGAGCAGACCGGTGACGATCAGCGAGGACACCGGGGGCCGCACCCGCCCCGGGACGGGCCGGGACCCGCGGACGGCGAGCACCCCGAGCAGCACCACGAGCCCGCCCGCGCACCGCCAGAAGGACAGGGCGAGCGGGCCGAGGTCACTGGCCAGGAAGAGGAGGGAGGCGGCCGCCCCGGCGGTGCCCCAGGCGGCTCCGGCGACGACGAGGTACAGCAGACTGCGCCCGGCAGCGGGCGAATGGTTCGACACGAGATGTCTCCGCGCATGCGTGAAGGATGAAAGGAAGCAGGTCATCGCTTCGCGGGCAGCACGGATCCGCCCGGGGGCTCCCCGGGTCGGGTACCTGACGTGGTGGCGCCGCCCGCGCTAGGCGGCGGGAGGCGGAAGCACGGTCGAATGCATGACCGCCACCCTAGCCCTTGCCGACCGCGGCCGCCTCGCGGCCCGGTACGACCTGCTCGGCGACGGCCGGCGCCGGCGGGGCAGGCCGGGAGGACTGTGCGATGAAGGCACCGCCCAGCACCAGGCCGCCACCGACGATCTGCCAGGTGGAAAGGTGCTCGCCGAGCAGGATCCAGGCGAACACGGTGGCGACGACCGCCTCCAGGAAGGCGACGACTCCGGCGATCTGGGGCGAGAGCCGGCGCACCGACACCACACCGGTCAGGTAGGCGAACACGGTCGCGACCAGCACCACCCAGGCGAGCAGCACCGGAGCGGGCACCATCGTGCCGCCCACGGAGGCATCACCGCCCAGCACCTGCCAGTCGATCTCCCAGGGGCGGGCGATCACGGTCATCACCAGGGCGCCGACGAGCATGCCGTACGCGATCACCCCGAGCGGGTCGGGGGCGTCGTCCCCGTCGGCGCCCTGGTCGGCGAAGACGAAGTAGAAGGCCTGGCAGCAGGCGGCGGCGAGGCCGAAGAGCACGCCGAGCGGGTCCAGGCTCAGCCCGGCCCAGATCTCGACCACGCAGGCCAGCCCGACGACGGCCACGGCCGCGCCCGCGGCGGCGCCGCGCGTCACGGGCTTGCGCTGCACGAAGCGGATGTAGCCGAGCAGCAGCGCCGGGCCCAGGTACTCCAGCAGCAGGGCCACGCCGACGGGTATGCGGGACAGGGAGGCGAAGTAGAAGGCCTGCACACCCGCGACGGCGACCAGTCCGAAGCCGGCGAGCAGCGCGGGCCTGCGCAGCACGAGGTCCCGGTGGCGCCAGGCCAGCGGGGACAGCACGAGAGCCGCCCCGGCCACCCTGAGCCAGACCATGTGGAGCGGGTCCAGACCCGCCTCGATCAGCGGCTTCGCCGCCACTCCGGAACCACCGAACGCGAACGCCGAGACGAGGGCGAGGCCCAGTCCGGCATTTCTCCCTGACGCTTGCATTCCGCCATCATGACAGGGCAGGTCAGGACCGTCACGGGGATGACACCTGTTGAGACGGAGTCGAGATCACCCCCCGCCGATCCCGGCCATATCTGACAGGTCGTCAGTATTGAATGTTCCGCCCGCCGGGGCTACCTTCCGCCGCACGTACCCGACGAGAAGGGGTGGTCGCATGGCCGAAGTCACCGCGGAATCACGCATCGAGGCGTCCGCCGCGCAGCTCTGGTCCCAGCTGACGGACTGGGACGCGTACGGGCAGTGGAGCATGACCCACACGAACTTCCCCCAGGGCGGACCCGAGACCCTCGCGGTCGGCGCCACCTTCGCGGAGAACATGAAGATGATGGGCTTCCCGGCCGAGGTCGTCTGGACCGTCTCGGAACTGGAGGCCGAGCGCCTCTTCGCCATCACCGGCAAGGGTCCGATGGGCGTGGCGGTCCTCACCCGGTACACCCTGACCCCGGACGGCGGGGCCACCACGGTCCGCATCGACGGCGAGTTCACCGGGGCCGCCGTGTCCCTCATGGCGGGCAAGCTCAAGGACTCGGCCACGGCCGCGCTGAACGAGTCGCTGCGCAAGCTGGCCGGCCTGGTCGTCTGACCGCCGGCCCCCACCCCTTGCACGGCGGCGCGCCCCGCGAGACGAACTCGCGGGGCGCGCCGCCGCATGCCGGGGCCGGTCGGGCTCAGTGCTCGTCGGCCAGGATCAGGTAGAGCTTCTTGCGGGCGTCGTTGATGACCCCGAGGGCCTTCTCGCGCTGCTGGGGCGTGCCGGTCCTGAAGACCTGCCCGAAGGCTTCCATCAGGCCGGCACCGGCCGCCCGGACCTCCTGCATCGCCTCGAAGTCGAAGCCGCGCCCGGTGTCCGCCCAGGGGGCGTCCGGGCCCGACTCGGCCTCGGTGCGGCCGGTGTCGGTGAGCGTGAACAGCTTCTTGCCGCCCTCGCTCGCACTCGTGATGAGCCCCTCGTCCTCGAGCAGCTGCAGGGTCGGGTAGACCGAACCCGGGCTGGGCTTCCAGGCCCCGCCGCTGCGCTCGCCGATCTCCTGGATCATCTCGTAGCCGTGCATCGGCCGGTCGGCGAGCAGCGCCAGGATCGAGGCGCGCACATCGCCGCGCCGGGCCCGGCCGCGCGGTCCGCCGCGTCCGCCGCGGCCACCGAAGGGGCCCCCGCCGAAGGGCGGCCCGAACGGGCCGAAGGCGGCCCGCCGCCCCTTGAAACCCTCCCGACGATCGGGCCCGCAGTGGTCGTGGCCCCGTCCGTGGTCATGTCCGTGATCGTGTCCGTGCTGTCCGTGTGAACGCATGACTGCGCTCCTTTCGTCACGTTGTCGTTGCTTCATCGGTTGTCCGATGTCTCCACTATCGGCGACGGCTCGCGACCTGTCAACGATATATCGGAACCTGTCGCCGATAGTGCATCCTCGATCATGGAGGTGCCGGGAACCATCCCGAGGAAAATCACGGTCCGCGCGGCGACCGCTGCGGCACAATCTCGGGATGATCGGCAACCGGATCACTCATCGCACGGCGGACGGCGTCCGCATACCCGGAACCTGGCGCCACGCCTTCATCCGCAACGGCGGCAGCTACTTCCTCACGGACCTCTTCATCTACGCGGACGGGCTCATCGACTGCTGGGGCCTGGTCACCGTCGCGGAGTTCGAGGAGAAGCTGCGCACCGGCTGGGTGGCCACCAGCTTTCCGGAGGGCGGCGAGGCGTCCGCCCACGAGCTGGCGGACTGGAAGTTCAGCGAGCCGGAGAGCTGGATCACGCCCGAGCTGCTGGTCGCCGAAGTCCGCGACACCATCGACGAGCTGAACGGACGGCCCGACTCGACCGACCGCTGCCTGGCCGCCGTCGACGTCTTCCTCGCCGACCGGACCGAGGAGAACCGGGCCGCGGCCCGTGCCGCGTTCCTGGCCGTCCCGGAGTCGCAGCGCCGCTTCGCGCTGGGCGACATGGACCGCAAGGACTGGCCGCTGCGCGTACTGGTGGCAGGCCCCGGCGGCCGGACCTACCTCTCGTTCGACGGAACGGTCACACAGGAGAACTACGACGGCGCTCTCGCGTACTTCGAGGAGCGGGCCCGCTGGAACGCCGAACGGGGCACCCGCCTCCCCGCGGACGGACCGGAGACACCGCACGCACCGGCCGTCCAGCTGTACCACTCGTATCCGGGCAAGCCGGTGGCCGATCCCGGAAAGGTCGGCCTGCGGCACGACTATCCCGCCCCGATCACGGTCGCGGACACCGACTACCCCTCCGTCGCCCACGCCTACTGGGCCCTGTCCGCCGCCGGGCCCGAGACGCGGCACACGATCGCGACGGCGGAGAACGCCTCCGCGGCACGCACGCTCGCGGCCGGGGTACCGCGCCGCGAGGACTGGGAGCACGTCCGGACCGCCGTCATGACACACCTGCTGCGCGCCAAGTACGACCAGCATCCCGAGCTGGCCGAGGTCCTGCTGGCGACGGACGACTCCACCGTGATCTACGACGACGTGAACTCGGCCTTCTGGGGCGACAACGCCGGCCGGGGCCGCAACTGGTCGGGGCGTCTCCTCGAACTCGTGCGCTCCGAAATACGGATGCGGCGCGCAGGGATTCTCGAGGTGTGAGCGGGCCGGGCCGAGGGTTGGACGTGTCCTGGCCGTGCGCTGTAGATCACCTGCACCGTTCCTGGCCCGTGGACGGCGAGTCTGGAACCGCTTCCCCTCGATGACTTCCCGGCAGGGACCTCCCGACGGGAAGCGGACCCGATCCGAACCACCTCGCACTGGAGATGAGTTGACCCGTCGTTCCCTCAGCAAGCGCGCAGCCGTCATCGCCGGCACCGCAGTCCTGACCCTCGCCACCGTCGGTACCGTCGCCGCGACCGCCGGGCCCCAGCACCGGGACCCCCAGCCCGGAAAGGACCGGATCGCGGGCCTCTTCGACACCTGGAACAAGGCCCTGCAGACCGGCGACCCGAGGAAGGTGGCCGACCTCTACGCGAGCGACGCGGTCCTCCTGCCCACGGTCTCCAACAAGATCCGTACCGACCGCGCGGAGATAGTCGACTACTTCGAGCACTTCCTGCAGAACAAGCCCGTCGGCGTGAAGATCGAGACCATGGTCAACGTCCTCGACAAGGACTCCGCCATCGACACCGGCGTCTACGCGTTCACGCTCACCGACCCGAAGACCGGCGCGAAGAGCACCGTGAAGGCCCGCTACACGTACGAGTACGAGAAGCGCGGCGGCAAGTGGCTGATCGTCAACCACCACTCCTCGAAGATGCCCGAAGGGTGATGATCACCCACAGGCCCGATCCGGGCGCGTCCTGGAGGGTCACCGTGCCGCCGTCGTCCGTCACCAGCTGCTTGACGACGGCGAGCCCGAGGCCCGAACCGGAGCGCCCGGTCAGGCCCTGACCGCGCCAGAACCGGTCGAAGGCGCGGGACTTCTCCGCGTCCGACATGCCGGGTCCCTCGTCGAGGACGGAGAGCACGGCCTCGGCACCGCGGGGGTCGATCCGGACGGTGATCGTGCCGCCGTCCGGCGAGACCTCCAGCGCGTTGGAGAGCACGTTGTCCAGCACCTGGTCCAGGTGACCGGGGCTCGCCAGCACGGCCGGGCCGCTGTCGGCGCCCGCCGCGAACGCGATGGTGACGCCGCGTTCGTCGGCGGCCGGCCGCCACACCGACAGCCTTTCCTCCACGACGCCCCTGAGCGGCAGCGGCTCCGCCGCGGACACCTTGGCCTCCGCCCGGGCCAGTACCAGCAGGCCGTTGACCAGACGGCTCATCCGGACGACCTCCGCGGTCGCCAGTTCCACGTCCTCGTGCACGAACTCGTCGTCGACGCCGTCCGCGATGTTGTCCAGCGACAGGCGCAGGGCCGTCAGCGGCGTGCGCAGTTGGTGGGAGGCGTCCGCGACGAAGATGCGCTGCGAGGCGATCAGCGTGTCCAGCCGCTCGCCCGCCTGGTTGAGGGTCCGGGCGAGGGTCCGGGTCTCCTGCGGGCCCTCGACCGGGGAGCGCGCGGACAGGTCACCGTCACTGAACCTGCTGGCCACGTCGTTGAGCTGGCGGAGCGGACGCGTCAGGCGGCGGGCCACCACCGCGCCGATCAGCGCCGCCACGCCGAGCACCGCCACCGCGAGGCCGGCCCGGAAGCCCCAGATCGTCCACAGCCGGTGGGTGAGGTTGCCGGTCGAGTAGACGATGCGCACGGCGCCGACGATCCGGCCCCTGTCCTTCGCGGGGACGGTGATCACCAGATCGCGGCCCCAGATGAGGTCGGAACCCCAGTCGGTCGTCGCCTCCCCGTCCTGCAGCGCCCGGGTCAGGACCGCGTCGGAGGCCGGCGCGGGAATGTCCGGCGCGCAGCTGTCGGTGACGGTCACCTCCACCCGGTCGTGGGTCTCCCGCTCGTACGCCCGCACCACCTCCTCCAGCGCCTGACAGGAGCTGGCGTTGCCGTTGCCCAGCAGCAGCGCCATGGTGGTCGCCTCGCGCTTGACGAACGCCTCGGTGTCGTCGCGCAGCTGCGCGGTGAGCGTGAAGGCCACCGGCACGGTGAACAGCAGGATCGCCACGGCGACGAGCAGGATGTAGCTGCGGATCAGCTGGCGGATCATGGAGCGTCGTCGTCCGCGCCCTTGCCGGCCTCCAGCCGGAAGCCGACCCCCCGTACCGCCTCGATGGTGATCGCCCCGGCGAGTTTGCGCCGCAGCGCGGCCACGTGCACGTCCAGCGTCTTGGTCGGACCGAACCAGTTCGCGTCCCAGACGGCTTCCATGATCTGCTCGCGGGACATCAGCGCGCCGGGCTCCTCCGTGAGGAAGGCGAGCAGGTCGTACTCCTTGGGGGCGAGCGCCACCTCCTGGCCGTCCAGCCGCACGCGGGCGGCCCGGCGGTCGATGGTGAGCCGGGCGCCGTACCGGTCGGGCGCGCTCTCCGGGGACGAAGGGGTGCGGGGCTGCACGCGCCGCATCACCGCTCGTATTCGGGCGATGACCTCGCGGACCCCGAACGGCTTGGACACGTAGTCGTCGGCGCCCAGCTCCAGGCCGACCACCCGGTCCGTCTCGTCGCTGCGGGCACTGATGACGATGATCGGTACGGCACTGCGCCCGCGCAGCGCCTTGCACACGTCGAGGCCGTCGGTGTCGGGCAGCCCGAGATCGAGGAGGACGACGTCGTACGGGCCCTCGTGGCCCAGCGCCGCGCCGCCCGTGGTGACCCACTCGACGTCGAAGCCGTAACGGCTCAGGCCGCGGAGCAGGGACTCGGCGACCGGCTCATCGTCTTCCACCAGAAGTACGCGCACAGTGCGCACACTAGTGCGTACGGGTAAGGCGGTTCACAGCGCCGACGATCAACCGGGGCCCCCGATCCCGGCGAAGGCCGGCCCGGCACAGCACCGGACAGGGCCAGTCACCCCCGATTGGCCTTTGTCGACGATCAAGAAACCGCCCTACCGTCGGGGCATGCGCATCCGAATCGTCGACGCCTTCACCGACCGCCCCTTCCACGGGAATCCCGCGGCAGTCCTGCTCCTCGACGCCGCGTTCCCCCCGGACGCCTGGCTCCAGCAGGTCGCCTGCGAGATGAACCTCTCCGAGACCGCGTTCGCCCACCCCCTTCCGCCCGGCGGGGACGCCGACTGGGCGCTGCGCTGGTTCACCCCGGCCGCCGAGGTGGACATGTGCGGCCACGCCACGCTGGCCACCGCGCACGTACTGGCCACCGGCGGGCTCGCCACGGGACTGATCCGGTTCTCGGCGCGCTGCGGCATCCTCACGGCCGCGACGGCCGAGGACGGCACGGTCACCATGGACTTCCCGACGTCCTCCCTGACCCCGGTCGCACCGCCGGCCGCCGTGGACCACGCGCTCGGCGGTCCCCCGATCCTCTCCGTGCACGACACGGCCGACCACATCGGCGACCTCCTCGTCGAGCTCGCCGACGAGAAGACCGTGCGCGAGCTGGAGCCGGACCACGCCGCCCTGCGCGCCTTCGCCCGCCGCGGGGTGATCGTCACCGCGCCCGCCGAGGATCCCTCCCTCGGGTACGACTTCGTCTCACGCGGCTTCTTCCCCGCCTTCGGCATCGACGAGGACCCGGTCACCGGCAGCGCCCACACCGCGCTCGCCCCGTTCTGGGCGGAGCGCCTGGGCCGCACCGAACTGACCGGCCTCCAGGGCGGTGCGCGCCGCGGGCTCGTACGGGTGACCCTGGCGGGCGAGCGCACCCTGCTGGCCGGCCGGGCCGTCACGGTCGTCGACGGCGAGCTCCTCGCGCCCCCGCCCGGTGCCGAACGGGCGGGGTGAGGCCAGGGGGCACGGACGCGGGTGCCGGGCGGGGCCGGGCCGGGCCGGGCCGGGGCAACCGGATCAGCCCGCGGACCCGCCCCCGTCCCCCTTCGCGTCCCTCTTCGCGCGGGCGGCAGCGCGCCGCCTCCTCTCCTGCTCCTCCCAGGCGGCCGAGTCGATCCGCTTGCGGTACACCTGCTTCGGCTCCGCCGCGCCCAGGTGCACCGTCCACACCCACAGGAGGGCCGACACGACGAAGAGAACGCCGGCCGCCGCCAGATAGGAGGCGATTTCCTCGGACTCGGAGACGCCGTCCTCGTGCATGAAACCGGGTACGCCGGCGATGAGGGCGTTGACCCACCACGCGAGCGCCGCGTTGAACAGGAGGAGGGAGATCCAGTAGGCGACCCGCACGCTCTTCGCCGGGCCGCTCACCTCCCCCAGCAGCAGGAGGCGGCGCAGCGAGACCGGGCCCGTCCGGTGGCGGCCGCCCGTGTCCTGCTTGGCCCGGCGCACCGACGCGTAGCACTCGTCCAGCCAGCGTCCCGGCTCCGGATCCGGCACGGAATCGGTCGGCGCCGCCTGCTTGGCCTGGAGCCAGCCCGAGAGGAACTGGATCTCCAGTTGGGCCTTCTCCAGGCGCCGGCGGTAGCGGTGGTCGGTGCTGCGCGCCTCGCGCCGGTCGCGGATGAGGAGGCTGATGCCGCCCACCAGGCCGGTGACCACGGGCACGAGGAAGGGAGCGAACGGTACCAAGGTGTCCAGAACAGCCACCGGGCGCGCCTCCTTGCTCGCCCTCCAGCGTCGCACCGCTCCGGCGTCCGCCACCGCCCGGAAGGGCCGATCGGGTGGGCGGTCGCCGGTCACGGCGTCGGCAGCCAGCCCACCTTGCCCGCGAGCAGGGCGTACCCGCCGAAGGCGACGATGTCGAGGAGCGCGTGCGCGACGACGAGCGGCGTCACCCGGCCCCAGCGCCGGTAGGCGAGGACGAAGACGACGCCCATCACCATGTTGCCGATGAAGCCGCCGATGCCCTGGTAGAGGTGGTAGGAGCCGCGCAGCGCCGAGCTGGCCAGCAGCGCGGCCATGGGCGACCAGCCCAGCTGGCCGAGCCTGCGCAGCAGGTAGGCCAGCACGATGATTTCCTCCACCACGGCGTTCTGCAGCGCGGAGAGGATCAGTACGGGGAACTTCCACCACACGTCGGGCAGCGCCTCCGGCACCACCGTGAGGTTGAATCCGGTGGCCCGGGCGCCCAGGTAGAAGGCCAGCCCGGCACTGCCGATCCCGGCCGCGACCAAGGCGCCGCGGCCCAGGTCCCACCAGGGCCGGGTGCGGTCGAAGCCCAGCACCCGCAGCCCTGGGGCGCCCTCGCGGGTCAGCAGGTGCGCCACGAGGAGTACGGGGACCAGGGCGCTCGCGATGCCGAACAGCTGCCAGGCCAGGTCCAGCCAGGGCCGGCCCGGGGCGTAGGAGCCGTTGAGGGTGGCCGCCTGGTCCTTGAGCCCGCCGGGCTTGGTGAGCGAGCCGATGAAGCTGATCAGCGCCGAGACCCCGCTCGCGCCCAGCGACAGCGCGAGGACGAGCAGCGTCTCGGTGCGCAGCAGGCTCCGCCGCCCGTCCTCGTCCAGTTCCACGAACACCGGCTCCGGCTCCGTCCGCACGCCCGACTCCGTCCTGCCATCCCGTTGCGATCACCCCATACTGCCTCCTCGGCGGACCGGGAGGATCACTGCGGGGCCATCACCGGGATCACCGGACGGTGTCGGAGGCGCCGCTGGGGGGCGCGGCGGGCGGTCGGACCCGGACCCGGAGCCGGCCCCTGCCGCGGCAGGGGCCGGCTCCGGGTCCGGTCAGCGCACGACGGGCACCGAGGCCGTCACCTCCTCCGTCAGCCCCACCGGCCAGGTGTGCACCGGGTCGCCCTTGTGCATCAGCTCGCTGTACCTGCGGGTCGTCGCGGCCAGCGCCTCGTCCCGCTCCAGTCCGGCGGCGAGCGCCCGATGGTAGGTGTCCACCTGCCAGGTCGCCCCGTTCACCCGGCGCCGGCAGCGCTCCTCGATGATGCCGAGGTAGTGGTCCCGGTCCGCGGGCTCGATGCCCCAGGCGTCCAGCCCCGCCGCCGCCATCGGCAGCAGCTCGTCCAGGACCAGCCGTACGGCGGGCACGCTCGCCAGCCCCCCGGCCCGGCCGCGGCGCGGCCACCGCAGCCGCGCGTCGATCCCGTACCGGCAGGCCGCGTCGAAGTTGGCCTCCGCCTCGGCGAAGGGCAACCGGGTCCACACCGGGCGCGGTTCGTCCGCGAGGGTGCGCACGAGCCCGTAGTAGAAGGCGGCGTTGGCGACGACGTCGGCGACCGTCGGCCCGGCCGGCAGCACCCGGTTCTCCACCCGCAGGTGCGGCACCCCGTCGGCGACCCCGTACACGGGCCGGTTCCACCGGTAGACGGTGCCGTTGTGCAGGACGAGCTCCTGCAGCCCCGGTACCCCGCCCCCGTCGAGCACCCGCAGGGGCTCCTCCTCGTCGCATATCGGCAGCAGGGAGGGGAAGTAGCGGACGTTCTCGGCGAAGAGCTCGTACGCCGAGTCCACCCACCGCTCGCCGAACCAGGTGCGCGGCCGTACGCCCTGCGCCTGGAGCTCCGGCGGCCGGGTGTCGGTGGCCTGGGTGAACAGCGGCGGCCGGGACTCCCGCCACAGCTCACGCCCGAACAGGAAGGGCGAGTTGGCGCCGACGGCTATCTGTGCCGCGGCCACTGCCTGCGCCGCGTTCCACACCGCCGAGAACCGGGCCGGGGTCACCTGCAGGTGCAGTTGTACGGAGGTGCAGGCGGCCTCCGGCACGATCGACCCGGAGGTCCAGATCAGCCGTTCGACGCCGTCGATGTCGAGGGTGAAGTCCTCCCCGCGCATCATCAGGATCTGCTCGTTCAGCAGGGAGTAGCGGTCCACCGCCGAGAGGTTCGCGGCGACCAGGTCCGTGCGGGAGATCGTCGGCAGGATGCCGATCATCACCACTCCGGCGTCGATCTCCGCGGCCTGCCGGTGGGCGTACCCCAGCCCCGCGCCGAGTTCCTCGGCGAGCCGGTCGAATACCCGGCCGCCGAGCCGGTGCGGCAGAACGTTCACCTCCAGATTGAACATTCCCAGTTCGGTCTGGAAATCAGGGCTCGCAATCCGCTCCAACACCTGGGCATTCACCATTCGCGGCAACCCGTCGGCACCCGCGAGATTCAACTCGATCTCCAACCCCATCATGTTCTTCGGGCGATCGAACCTCTTCTCCGCCAGAAGTCGCTCCAGTCCCTCCAGACACTCGTGGAGTTTCCTTCGATACCGCTGCCGATCGGACAGGTCGAATCCGCCCGCCACGACCTTCTCCCCCATCGAAGCGTCCCTCCTCGAGTGGGCCTGGCCCGGTACACCCAGGCGCGCGTTACGGTCGATGATGCCCCTGCAGCGTGATCCCTAACGCGCGGGGGGCGTGCGCGACGAGGAGCGCGCGCCGGTTTGGCCGAAGGGCGCTTCGGCACATTCACCTGGCAAGTCGCGGTATGCAAATTCCGCTTCGACTTTGCCTGATCCGGATAACCGGAGCTTTCCAGCCGAGCCCCCGTCCGGTAACCTCCGAGGTCAGCGCGACATGTTCGCGTGCATCGGGCATGAATGCCACGTCAGCGGGTCCGGTAAGCGCCTTGCCGGCAATAGGCGGGACAGCTAGCCGAAACACTGCGTGAACACATGTCGTATAAACTCCGCAAACGAGGCAGAGAGTTGGCGCGCGGCCATTGCCCCTCGGCCCCCCTCTGGCCCCAGAATGCGAGTCCGCACCTGCCCCCGTTCCACCGGTCTCCCAAGTGAGAGGCGACCCACCATGCCGCTGCATGTCCCTCCGGCTCCCGCGCCCGCCCTGCGCAGCGTCCTCGCGGCACTCGGTTCCCCCACCGCCGTCCACGAGGCGCACACCCCGGCCCTGCGCGCGAACCAGGGGCCGCTGACCGCCGAACTCCCGCTTCCGGTCCACGTCCTCGACCGGCTGGGCCTGTCCAACCTCGCGGCCGGCGGCAGGCCGCCGCGCACCCGGCTCACGGGCTGGCGGTTCCTGATCCGCAGCGGGGACCGCTACATCGCGGCGGCCGACACCCGGCTGACTCCCGACGGCTGGGTCTTCTCCCATTTCTTCGAGGGGCCCTATGTCGCGGCCACCGAACGCGCCCTGCGCCAGGCGGAGTCCCTCACCACCGGCTACCAGCCGCGGCTGCTGTCGGTGCCGGAGCTCTACATGCTGACCCTGTGGCTGCACGGGGCGGTGGGCGCGGACGCCGCCGCCGGACTGCCGGCCGGAGAGGACCTGCTGGTGCCCCTCGCCCCGGCCCCGCCCGGCATCGCCCCGTACCGGCCGCATCCGGTCTCCGAGCTGCTGCCCGTGCTGACCCGTCGGCTGACCCCGGCGCCGACGGCGGCGGCGCCTCCCTCCCTGGCCGCGCCCGCCGCCTGACCCGAATCGCCCATTCGGCCTAGTCCGCCCGGGCCACTTGTGAACCATCCGAAATGACAGGGGAGTTGGCCTGAACCGCCCGCACGAGTGATGCGTCATCAATCTGTGAGGACAGCTGCCGGGAAATACCTGCGAAGCGGCTGTCATGGGGGAAGACTGATGACACGCTCCCCGCGGGTGCGGGGATGACCCAGGGGGACGGCCATGAATCACGCATCGAGCCGTAGCACGCAGACCACACCGCAGCGAAAGAACGCATCCATGTGCCAGCACCAGCCAGCCTGCCCGTCAGCCGAATCCGCCGACCGGGAGGCCGCGCGCCCGGTGGCCAACCACCCGGAGCAGGGCTGGAGCCTGCTGTGCAATGGCGTCCTGCTCTTCGAGGACACCGGCGAACTGCTGCCGGACGGCCAGATCATCGCCCCGCACCGCCCGCTCGCGGCGGCATAGACGGCCAGTACGGCCAGGACGGTCGAACCGTCCGCCGCCCGTAGGGAACGGCGAAGGGGCCGGTCCGGGAGACTCTCCCGGACCGGCCCCTTGTTCATGTCGTACGACCGTCATACGGCGGTCGTACGACCCGGTTCACCTCAGGCGTCGTACTCGTCCAGCGGCGGGCAGGAGCACACCAGGTTGCGGTCGCCGAACGCACCGTCGATGCGGCGCACCGGCGGCCAGTACTTCTCGGCGGCCGTGACCCCGCCCGGGAAGACGGCCTCGTCACGGGTGTACGGGTGGCTCCACTCGCCGCCCAGCGCCGCCGCGGTGTGCGGGGCGTTCGCCAGCGGGTTGTCGTCCACCGGCCACTCGCCGCCCGCGACCCGCTCGATCTCACCGCGGATGGCGATCATCGCGTCGCAGAAGCGGTCGATCTCGGCGAGGTCCTCGGACTCCGTCGGCTCGATCATCAGCGTGCCGGCGACCGGGAAGGACATGGTCGGCGCGTGGAAGCCGTAGTCGATCAGACGCTTGGCGATGTCGTCGACGCTCACGCCCGTGGCCTTCGACAGCGGCCGCAGGTCGATGATGCACTCGTGCGCGACCAGGTTGCCCGGGCCGGTGTAGAGCACCGGGTAGTGCGGCTCCAGGCGCTTGGCGATGTAGTTGGCGCCGAGCACCGCCACCTGGGTGGCGCGCTTGAGGCCCTCGCCGCCCATCAGGCGCACGTACGACCAGGAGATCGGCAGGATGCCCGCCGAACCCCACGGGGCGGCCGAGATCGGGCCGACGCCCGTCTCCGGGCCCGCGGTCGGCTGGAGCGGGTGGTTCGGCAGGTACGGGGCCAGGTGCGCCCGGACACCGACCGGGCCGACGCCCGGGCCGCCGCCGCCGTGCGGGATGCAGAAGGTCTTGTGCAGGTTCAGGTGCGAGACGTCGCCACCGAAGTGACCCGGCTTGGCCAGGCCCACCAGGGCGTTCAGGTTGGCGCCGTCGACGTAGACCTGGCCGCCGGCCTCGTGCACCTGGGCGCAGATGTCGGCGACGTGCTCCTCGAACACACCGTGAGTCGAGGGGTACGTGATCATCAGCACGGCGAGCTCGTCGCGGTGCTGCTCGATCTTGGCGCGCAGGTCGGCCGTGTCCACCTCGCCGTCGTCGGCGGTCTTGACGACGACGACCTTCATGCCGGCCATGACGGCGCTGGCGGCGTTCGTGCCGTGCGCGGAGGACGGGATCAGGCAGACGGTGCGCTGCTCGTCGCCGTTCGCCCGGTGGTAGGCACGCACGGCCAGCAGGCCGGCGAGCTCGCCCTGGGAGCCGGCGTTCGGCTGGATGGAGACCTTGTCGTAGCCGGTCACCTCGCAGAGACGTTCCTCCAGCTCGTTGATGAGCGTGAGGTAGCCCTCGGCCTGCTCCACCGGCGCGAAGGGGTGCAGCTGACCGAATTCGGGCCAGGTCACCGGCTCCATCTCGGTGGTCGCGTTGAGCTTCATGGTGCAGGAGCCCAGCGGGATCATGCCGCGGTCCAGCGCGTAGTCCTTGTCCGAGAGCTTGCGCAGGTAGCGCAGCATCGCGGTCTCGGAACGGTGCTGGTGGAAGACCGGGTGGGTCAGGTACGCGTCCGAGCGCAGCAGGCCCTCGGGCAGCGTGTCGGCCGTGGTCGCGTCCAGCGCCTCGATGTCGGCGGTGACGCCGAAGGCGGCCCAGACGGCCTCGATGTCGGCGCGCAGGGTGGTCTCGTCGCAGGCGACGGAGACGAGGTCGGCGTCCACCTGGAACAGGTTGACCCCGCCCTCGCGGGCGGCGGCGACGACCTCGGCGGCCCGGCCCGGCACACGGGCGGTGATCGTGTCGAAGTACGAGCCGTGCACGATCTCGACCCCGCCGGCCGTCAGACCGGCGGCGAGCACGGTGGCGTAGCGGTGGGTGCGGCTCGCGATCGTCCGCAGGCCGTCCGGGCCGTGGTAGACGGCGTACATGCCGGCCATGACGGCGAGCAGCACCTGCGCGGTACAGATGTTGCTGGTGGCCTTCTCGCGGCGGATGTGCTGCTCACGGGTCTGCAGCGCCAGGCGGTAGGCCTTGTTGCCGTCCGCGTCGACGGAGACGCCGACGAGGCGGCCGGGCAGGGAGCGGGCGTGCTTGTCCTGGACGGCCATGTAACCGGCGTGCGGTCCGCCGAAGCCCATCGGGACGCCGAAGCGCTGGGTGGTGCCGACGGCGATGTCCGCGCCGAGCGCGCCCGGGGAGGTCAGCAGGGTCAGCGCGAGCAGGTCCGCGGCGACGGCGACGATGGCGCCGAGCTCGTGCGCCTGGTCGATGACCGGCTTGATGTCCCGGACGGCACCGGAGGCGCCGGGGTACTGGACCAGGACACCGTAGATGCCGCGCTCGGCGACCTCGGCCGGGATGCCGGCGGACAGGTCGGCGACGACGACCTCGATGCCGATCGGCTCGGCGCGGGTCTCGATGACGGCGATGGTCTGCGGCAGCGCGTCGGCGTCCACCAGGAAGACGTTGCCCTTGGACCGGCCCACGCGGCGGGCCAGGGTCATGGCCTCGGCGGCCGCGGTGCCCTCGTCGAGCAGCGAGGCGCCGGAGGTCGGCAGGCCGGTCAGCTCGGCGACGACCGTCTGGAAGTTCAGGAGCGCCTCGAGGCGGCCCTGGGAGATCTCGGGCTGGTAGGGCGTGTACGCCGTGTACCAGGCCGGGTTCTCCATGACGTTGCGGAGGATCACCGGCGGCGTGAACGTCCCGTAGTAGCCGAGACCGATCATCGGCGAGAGGACCTGGTTGCGGTCGGCGAGCGAGCGCAGCTCGGCCAGCACCTCGGCCTCGGTGCGCGCCTCGGGCAGGTCGAGCGCCTCGGCGGTCTTGATCACATCCGGGACCGCGGCAGCGGTCAGTTCGTCCAGGGAGCCGTAGCCCACCTGGGCGAGCATCTTCGCCTGTGCCTCGGCATCCGGGCCGATGTGGCGCTGTTCGAAGGGGATGCCTCGCTCCAGCTGGGAGAGCGGAATGCGGTTGGCGGTCATGTACGGAGGCCTCCTGGTCGTATGACCTGCGAGGGGCACCACGGCGCGGGCACCCGGACGGCCTCCCCCTCTGTCATCTGCACCTGAGAGTTTCACCGGAGTCACGGGGGTCTCCCGAGAGTTCCGGCTTTCACCGTCGGTGAGGAGGGGGACCGGCACTGCGCGCCCGGTACCCGCCCTGCTTTCCAGAGTGGCCTCGTCCGTGCGGTACGTATGCCTGAGAGATTCCGGGGAGGATTTGCTCCTTCGGCGCCTCCGTCTCGTTCACTCGGAGGACTCTCCCGCACAGGGTCGACAGCCGTTCACCAGCGTACCAGCGAGGTTCTGAACCCTCCCCGAGTGGCCTCCACTGCGGATATGCACTTCTGTAGTCATTACGGAGCAGTTGCGACCTTTTGGAGGGACCGTGCAGACCGACATCGATCCGCGCAGCCTGATCGGCCGAAAGGCGTTCGACCGCAATGGCACCAAGATCGGCACGATCGACGAGGTCTACCTCGACGATGCCACGGGCGTCCCGGAGTGGGCCGCGGTCCGGACGGGGCTCTTCAGCCGGGACGCCTTCGTCCCGCTGGAGCCGAGCGAGCTGGTGGGCGACACCCTGCGGGTGCCCTTCGAACGCGCCCTCATCAGGGACGCCCCGGACTTCGGTGTCGGGCGCCACCTCTCCCCCGAACAGGAGCTGCAGCTCTACCACCACTACGGACTGGACACGACCCTTCCGTCGGACTTCGACCACGACTTCGGCCGCCTGGCGGGCGGCGAGAACTAGGCTGCCTAGGCCTGTTCCCGCCTAGGCCTGTTCCCCCACGAGCGGCAGCGGATCGGACGGCTCCAGCTCGGGGTCGTCCACCCGGAAGGTCCGCACCCGGCCGGGCTCCGAGCCGGGCTGCTCGAAGCGCACGGTCACCCGCCCGACCCCGCTGCCCTGCACCCATCCGGGCCCGTACACGGCATGCCGTACGTCGCTCCCGGCCGCCCAGCGCCGTTCGGGGGCCGGCTCCGGCCCCCGGGGCGGCTCGGCGGCCTGCTGGGCACCGCCGGCCGCCGTCCGGGCACCGTCTGCCGCCACGGCTTCCCCTCCTGCCCCGGCCGTCCTGTCCGCTCCGTCGTTCCCGTCCGCCCCCTCCAGCCCGTCCGCCCCATCCGCTCCCTCCGCCCCGTCCGGCTCAGCGGCGAGCGACTGCGCGAACAGGTCCTCCTGCGTGTAGTCCGCCAGCCCGCTGACCCCCACTCCGAGCAGCCGCACCCCACCCGTGGTGTCCACGCCCTCCAGCAGCCGCGCCGCCGCCTCCCGCACCACCGCGGGGTCGTCCGTGGGCCCCCGCAGGGTCTCCGACCGGGTCAGGGTGGAGAAGTCGTACCGCCTCACCTTGAGCACGATCGTGCGCCCCGAGTGCCCGGAGCCCCGCAGCCGCTGCACGCAGCGGTCGGCGAGCCGCTGGACCTCGCCGCGGATCCTCACCCGATCGTGCAGGTCCACGTCGAAGGTGTCCTCGACCGACACCGACTTCGCGTCGCGCTCCGCGACCACCGGCCGGTCGTCCAGCCCGAGCGCCATCCGGTACAGCCCGGCACCGGCCGCGCGGCCGACCATCCGGACCAGCTCGTCCTCCCCGGCCTCCGCCAGCTCCCCCACCGTGGTGATCCCGGCCCGGCGCAGGTGCTCGCCGGTGGCCGGACCCACCCCGGGCAGGGTCCGTACCGGCATCGGCGCGAGCAGCTCGCGCTCCGTCCCCGGCTCGATCAGCAGCAGTCCGGCCGGTTTGGCCTCCTCGGAGGCCACCTTGGCCAGCATCTTCGACCCGGCCAGGCCCACCGACCCGCTGAGCCCCGTGGCGGCCCGGATGTCCGCACGCAGCCGCTCCCCCGCCTCCCGTGCGCTGCGCGAGTCGAAGGCCACCCCGCCCGCCTCCAGGTCCACGAAGGCCTCGTCCAGGCTCAGGGGTTCCACCAGGGGCGACAGGTCCCGCAGCAGGGCCATCACCACGTCGCTGACCTGCCGGTAGAGGCTGAAGCGGGGGATCAGACAGGCGCCGTTCGGGCAGAGCCGCCGCGCCTGCCCCATCGGCATCGCGGAGTGCACTCCGAAGCGTCTGGCCTCGTACGAGGCCGTGGCGACGACCCCGCGCGGCCCGAGGCCGCCGACGATGACCGCCTTGCCCCGCAGGCTCGGCTTCGACGCCTGCTCCACGGAGGCGTAGAAGGCGTCCATGTCCAGGTGCAGGATGGTCGGCGCGGCTCTCACAGCCCGATGCTGCCCTACGCCACTGACAATGCCCCGACGCGGGTCAGACGGCCCGGTTGCGGCGGGCGGCCAGCTCGTCGGCGGGATTGTGCCGCACCAGGGTCTCGCCGGTGTCCACGCGCTCCCCGTGCAACTGCGACAGCGCGCTCTCGACGTCGCGCCACACCACGCCCACCGCGATGCCGAAGACGCCCTGCCCGCCCTGCAGCAGGCTCACGACCTGGTCCGGCGAGGTGCACTCGTACACGGTGGCGCCGTCGCTCATCAGCGTCATCCGTTCGAGGTCCGAGAGCTCCCGGTCGTGCAGGTGCTGGACCGCCGTGCGGATGTTCTGCAGCGCCACCCCGGTGTCGAGGAAACGCTTGACGATCTTGAGGACCACGACGTCGCGGAAGCTGTAGAGCCGCTGCGTCCCCGCCCCGTGGGCGGCCCGCATGCTGGGCTCCACCAGCCCGGTCCGGGACCAGTAGTCGAGCTGCCGGTAGGTGATGCCGGCCGCGGCGCACGCCGTCGGGCCGCGGTATCCGATCTGCTCGGGCTCCGGATCCGCGCCCACCGGTCCGACCGGCGTCGATTCCGGCTGACGGCGGGCGGAACCGATCGCACCGCCGTGCAGCGGGTACGGCCCAGCCTCACTCCGTGCGGGGGTGCCCCCGGTCGTACCGTCGCCCGTGATCCTCACGCCGACCCTCCGTCCTTGACCTGCCCACCTCGAAGGTAGGCAGTCACCAGGGGTGCGTCAACGATCGCCACACTCGGCACGCCGAGTGATAATCACCCTGAGAGTGGTTTCCCGTGTCCCTTTACGGGGAAAGGCTAATCGAATGCGCTGAGGATCCCCGAGGACGACGCGGCCGACACCTCACTGCGGGCCGGTGCCGAAGTCCTCCGGTGAGATCTGGTCGAGGAACTCGCGGAACTTCTCCACCTCGTCCTCCTGCTCGTCCGGAATGGCGATTCCGGCGTCGTCCAGCACGCCGTCGCTCCCGTAGATCGGCGTCCCCGTCCGCAGGGCGAGGGCTATGGCGTCGGAAGGACGCGCACTCACCTCGACCCCGCTGGCGAAGACGAGCTCCGCGTAGAAGACGCCCTCCCGCAGATCCGTGATCCGGACCTCGGTGAGCTCCTCGCCGATCGCCTCCAGCACGTCCTTGAACAGGTCGTGCGTCAGCGGTCGGGCAGGGGCCATCCCCTGCTGCGCGAAGGCAATGGCGGTCGCCTCCCCCGGACCGATCCAGATGGGGAGGTACCGATCGCCTCCCACTTCACGCAGGAGCACGATCGGTTGGTTGGAGGGCATTTCCACCCGGACACCCACAACGTCGAGCTCGTTCACACAGTAACCCTAGGACCTGCGCGACATGTTTGGGTAGTCGGGCCCCCCACCTCAGGGAAGCCGGACCCCGAGAGCGGTCTGCACGAACGCCTCGTGGAGCCGTACGGAGAGCCCCGCGAGCTCTTTCAGGGTGGCCTCCGCATGAGCCCTCGTCTGCGGATTGCGATGCCTGCGCAGCGGCGCCACCACCTGCTCCACCAGGCCCGCCTCGCGGTCCGCGGCGGCCTTCATCGCACGCAGGTGCCGCGGCTCCAGCCCGAACCGGCCCAGGTCGGCCACCAGCCGGGCCACGGTGACCGCCTCGGCGTCGAAACCGCCGTCCGCGCCCTCGGCCAGCAGCCCGTACGACTCCCACTCGACCAGCTGCACCTCGTCCACCCCGGCGGCCGCGAGCAGCTCGGCCCGGCCCACCCGGGCCACGGTGGGCCGGTCCCGCCCCACTTCGCCGTGGCCCGAGGCCGTTCCGGCGGGATCGGTGGAGTCCACGTGCGCGGTGGGCGCCGGAATGTGGACCTGCTCCCCGCGGGCGAGCGCGTCGAGCTGCTCGCGGATGACCTTCAGCGGCAGGTAGTGGTCGCGCTGCAGCCGCAGGATCCGAGCGAGCCGCTCCACGTCGTCGGTGCTGAACTTGCGGTATCCCGAAGGGGTGCGCCGGGGTTCGACGAGCCCTTCCGCCTCCAGAAAACGGATCTTCGAGATGGTGACCTCGGGGAACTCGTCACGCAGCGTGGTGAGCACCGTGCCGATGCTCACCAGCCGCCCGGCCGGGCCGGCGGTGCCGGCGGCGCCACTTCTCGGGGCACCGCCGGTCGGGGTACGCAGCATGGAACCTTCCCTAAAAGGGTCAGATGCCCCGCAGGCTCGCGTAGAAGACCAGCCGGTACTTGCCGATCTGCACCTCGTCGCCGTTCTGCAGGGCGACGGAGTCGATCGGTTCACGGTTCACGTACGTGCCGTTGAGGCTGCCGACATCGGCGACGGTGAAGCCGCCTTCCTGGCTCCTGCGGAATTCGACATGGCGCCGGGAGACGGTGACGTCGTCCAGGAAGATGTCGCTCTGCGGGTGGCGGCCGGCCGTGGTCAGCTCGCCGTCCAGCAGGAAACGGCTCCCGGAGTTGGGGCCGCGCCGCACGATGAGCAGAGCGGAACCGGAGGGCAGCGCTTCCACCGCGGCCTGCGCCTCGGGGGACAGCGAGGAGGACGACACGTGCGGTTGTCCGGACACCTCGGCCTCATAGGCCTCGAGGCCCGAGATCGAGATCGTGGACGTGGTCTCCGAGGCACGCTCCGGCGTCAGACCCGCCCGCAGCGGCGCGCCGCAGTTCGAGCAGAACCGACTGGCCGCATCGCTGCGGTGTCCGCACCTGCTGCAAATCTGCTCGGCCGACATGGACGGCTCCTCGCGCCGCGGATGCCCCGCGGATGCATTGGTGGCATACGGGTCGGGGGCAAACCCTCCACCCGCACTTGAGGTTGATGGTTCACCGAAACCTATGCGTCCGGTACCAGCAGGGTCAACAGCCGACGCGCCGGGGGCACCGGGAACATCACCCGCGCCGGCGACCTCGTCGCGGAAGAGCGGCCGGTCGCCCTGCCCTTCCACGTCCCCGTGCCCGGCGCGATGCCGTGCCGCGCCGCCTTCCTCACGGTTCTTCTTGCCGAACAACTTCTCAAACAACTTCACGGGCGATTCCCCTTGACTGAAACAGACCCGCCCGTGGGGCAGGACGAACTCCGAATGCAGACACCTGCCGACCCGGACATTCTGACAACGTCCGTAACCACCAGACAGTTTCCACCACGCACCGCGACTTCGGTGCGCCGACCCCCCGCAGGCATCCGCCCGCGTGAGCCGCTCGATCCTTCACTCCGAATCATCACGATGACGACCGAGCGTAGTCAGGCTGCTTCGCAGCCCGCAAGGCATCCACAACGATCTTCGCCGACCGTGTGACGGCGACGGTGGCCTGCTCCTTCTCCAGCGTCTGGACGACACCGCCGGGGATGTTCAGCGCGGGCTCCAGATCCTGTGGTTTGCCGATCACCCGGAACTCATAGGGTTGTGTGATCTTCTTGCCGTCGATGGAGACCCCGCCGTTCTCGTCGGAGAAGTACGAGCCCGCCACGATGCGCACCCCGTTGATCTGGATCGCCTCGGCCCCGGCCGCCCGCAGCTCCTGGAGCGTGTCCAGCAGCTGGTCCGACTGCACCTGACCCGTGGGATCCGTGATCTTCAGCGTGATGCCCGGCCCCTGGGCCGCCACCGTACCGGCCAGGATGCCGAGTTGGCGTTCCTTCTCGACCGTCTGCTTGCGGGCCTCCTCGGCCTGATTGGAACTGCTCTCCAGCTCCTTGCGCTGGTCCTCCAGCCGCTGCTTCTCGTCCTCCAGTCGCTTGGTCCGCCCGTCGAGCTCGTCGAGGATCCGTACGAGGTCCTCCTGGCGGGCCCCGCGCAGCGCGCTGGAGTCGCTGTTCGACCGGACCTGGATCGCCAGACCCAGTCCCAGCACGAACAGCAGCAGCGCAACGATCAGTTGGGCCCGGCTCACCCGCGGCGGCCACAGCCCGGCCGCGAGCCGCTGCCGGCCGGTCTCCTCCGGCTGCCCCGGTACTTCCTTGGACGGCTCCGAAGGCTCCTGCGGTTCCGGCGACGGCGGAGGTTGTGGCGACTGCGGGGGCTCCGGGGACCGCGGCGGCAGCAGGGGCTCCGGGGACTGCGGCGGCTTCGGGGGTTGCGGGGTCACCGGGGGCTGCGGGGTCTCCGGCGCCTTCGCGGGCTGCGGGGTCTCCGGGTCCTTCGGCGGCTCCGGCGGCCGGCCCGCGCCCCCCTGCTCCTCGGGGCTGTCGTTCGTACTCATCGGCCTCACGCCCGGAACACGTGCCGGCGGATGGCCGCGGCGTTGGAGAAGATGCGGATGCCCAGGACCACGACCACACCCGTGGACAGCTGCGAGCCGACCCCGAGCTTGTCACCGAGGAAGACGATCAGCGCGGCCACGACCACGTTCGACAGGAACGACACCACGAAGACCTTGTCCACGAAGATGCCGTCCAGCATCGCGCGGAGGCCGCCGAACACCGCGTCCAGTGCCGCCACCACGGCGATCGGCAGATATGGCTCCACCACGGCCGGCACCTCGGGCCGGACCAGAAGCCCGGCCACCACTCCGGCCAAGAGGCCCAGTACCGCGATCACGATGCACCCTTCTGCTGCTCTGCCGGTGTTGCTGTACGTACGGTCAGGCTCGACGCGGCCGGCAACCGCAGGTCGTCCGCCGGAGACAGGGCGTAACGGATCCCGTAGCTCTCCTGCAGCACGTGCAGGTACTGTCCGTCCGCCGAGTCCTGGAAGGCCGTGCCGAGCCGTTTCTTGTCCCCCACCGCCAGCACTTCGTACGGCGGCACCAGCGGCCTGTTGTCGACCAGTATCGCGTCACCCGCGGCTCTGATCGCCGAGAGTTCCGTCAACCGCTGCCCGTTGATGGAGATGGCCTCCGCCCCGGACTGCCAGAGCCCGTTGACGATCTTCTGCATGTCACGGTCACGGAGCCGGCCGGTGTCCGAGAAGCCAGAGCTCTCGCGCGGTTTGCCACCGCCGCCCGACGAAGCGCCCTTGGCGTCGTCCACCACCAGCTTGATCCCCGGCCCGTGGACCTCCGTGGCGCCCGCCAGCAGGGCCACGAGCTCGCCCTGGCCCCCGCCGGGCTGCTTCAGCGCCGCACGCTGGCGGGCCGCGACATCGGTCCTGAGGCGGTCGATGTCACGCTCCAGGCCGTGCGCGCGGTCGTCCGCCCGCTCCACCCGGTCGATCAGTTCCTGACGCTCCTTGGCCAGCGTCGGCGCGGCTATCCGGGCCTCCGCCGCGCCGAGCGTGACGACCATGGCGGTGACGACGAGCCCGGCGGCGAGCCCCAATTTGGCCTTGAGGGTCCGCGGCAGACCCGCCGTACCCTCGGCCTCGCGCCGGGCCGCGGCCTCCGCGTAGCCCTCGTCGAGACTGTGGTCCATCACGTGCGTCAGCAGCGACATGGAAGCGTCCGGGCGCGCGGGCACAGGAGACGCCGGAGTCCGGTTGTGGGGCGGCTGCGACATGCCGCACATCGTCGCATGTCGGCAGCGCAGTCACCCAATGCGTCCATCCGGTGGGCCGGGCAGGCACTCCCCGCACCCGGCCCACCGGACTTCCGCCCTGCCTCATCGCACGTCGGCACTCACTGCCCGGCACCCTCCACGACGCCCGCCCACTCGTCGAGCAGGGCCTGCGCGGTGCCGTCGTCGGGCCCCTCGGCCCACAGGTGCGTGACCGCTTCCGCCGGATCCGGCAGGACCAGCGCCCACCGTCCGTCGGCCTCGACCACCCGCACCCCGTCGGTGGTGTCCACCTGCCGGTCGCCGGCCGCCTCCACGACCCGCCGCATGACGAGCCCCTTCACCGCCCACGGCGTCGAGACGTCCCGCCTGAGCACGTGGGCCCGCGGGATCCGGGCGTCGATCTGGCTCAGCGTGAGCTGCGTGCGCGCCACCAGCCCGAGCAGCTGCACGAAGGCGGCCGAACCGTCGAAGACGCTGCTGAACTCCGGAACGATGAAGCCGCCCCGGCCGTCTCCTCCGAAGATGGTGTTCTCCGCCCGCCCCACCCGGGTCAGGTCGTCGGGCGAGGTCGTCGTCCACTCGACCTGCGTACCGTGGTAGGCCGCCACCTGCTCGGCCACCCTGGTCGTGGTCACCGGCAGCGCGACCTTGCCGCTGCGCTTCTCCGCCGCCACCAGGTCGAGCATCACGAGCAGCGCCCGGTCGTCCTCGATGATCCGCCCGCGCTCGTCCACGAGGGAGATCCGCTCGCCCACCGGGTCGAACCGGACGCCGAAGGCCGCCCGTGCCGAGGCCACGATCTCCCCCAGCCGCACCAGCCCGGCCCGCCGGGACTCCCTGGTTTCCGTCGGCCGGGACTCGTCGAGCCCGGGATTGATCGTCAGCGCGTCCACACCGAGCCGTCCCAGCAGGCTGGGCAGGACGAGCCCGGCGCTTCCGTTCGAGGCGTCCACGACCACCTTGAGCCCGGCGTCCCCGATACCGGTGGTGTCCACCCGCCGGAGCAACGATCCGGTGTAGGCGTCGAAGACGCTGCCCGGGAACTGCAGGTCTCCGATCTCCCCGGGGAACGCCCGCCGGTACTCCTGGCGCGCGTACACCCGGTCCAGCTTGCGCTGCCCCTGGAGCGAGAGGTCCGCCCCCCGCTCGTCCAGGAACATGATGTCCACGGAGTCCGGCACACCCGGCGAGGTCCGCAGTACGATCCCGCCGGCGCTGCCGCGCGCGGTCTGCTGCCGTGCCACCGGCAGCGGTACGTTCTCCAGGTCCCGTACGTTGATGGCGCTGGCCTGGAGCGCGGAGATCACGGCACGCTTGAGCGCCCTGGCGCCCCGGGAGTGGTCACGGGCCGTGGTGACGATCGCCCCCTTCTTCAGGGTCGTGGCGTACGCGCCGGCGAGCCGGACCACCACCTCCGGGGTGATCTCCACGTTCAGGATCCCGGAGACCCCACGGGCGCCGAACAGGTGCGCCTGGCCGCGGGACTCCCAGATCACCGAGGTGTTGACGAAGGCGCCGGCCTCGATGGTCTTGAACGGATAGACCCGCACATTGCCCTGGACGATCGATTCCTCACCGACGAGGCACTCGTCACCGATGACGGCCCCGTCCTCGATCCGCGCGGCCCGCATGATGTCGGTGTTCTTGCCGATGACGCAGCCGCGGAGGTTGCTGTGGGGTCCGATGTAGACGTTGTCGTGGACGACGGCACGGTGCAGGAAGGCCCCGCCCTTGACGACGACGTTCGACCCGATGACGGTGTGCTCGCGGATCTCCGCGCCGGCTTCGACCTTCGCGTAGTCCCCGATGTACAGCGGCCCGCGCAGCACCGCGTCGGGGCTCACCTCGGCCCCTTCGGCGATCCACACCCCCGGGGAGATCTCGAAGCCGTCCATCTCGATCTGGACCTTGCCCTCGAGCACGTCGGCCTGCGCCTTGACGTAGCTCTCGTGCGTGCCGACGTCCTCCCAGTAGCCCTCGGCGACGTAGCCGTAGATGGGCCGGCCTTCCTTCATCAGCTGGGGGAAGACGTCACCGGACCAGTCGACGGAGACGTCGGGGTCCACGTAGTTGAAGACCTCGGGCTCCATGACGTAGATGCCGGTGTTGACGGTGTCCGAGAACACCTGTCCCCAGGTCGGCTTCTCCAGGAACCGCTCGACCTTGCCCTCCTCGTCCACGATCGTGATGCCGAATTCCAGCGGGTTCGGCACCCGGGTCAGGCACACCGTGACGAGGGCGCCCTTCTCCTTGTGGAAGCGGATCAGGTCGGTGAGGTCGAAGTCGGTGAGCGCATCGCCGGAAATGACGACGAAGGCATCGTCCTTCAGTGCCTCCTCGGCGTTCTTCACGCTGCCGGCGGTCCCGAGTGGCTTCTCCTCGTGGGCGTAGGTGAGCTCCATTCCGAGCTCTTCGCCATCCCCGAAATAGTTCTTGACGAGTGACGCCAGGAACTGCACGGTGACCACGGTCTCGCTGAGCCCATGACGCTTGAGCAGCCTGAGCACGTGCTCCATGATCGGCCGGTTGGCCACCGGCAGGAGCGGCTTGGGCATGCTCGAGGTCATGGGGCGAAGACGCGTGCCCTCGCCACCGGCCATCACGACGGCCTTCATGTCGGAAGAGTCCTCCTTGGGAGACGACAGTCGTGCCGACCCTCACCCGTCTCGGGCGGTGACTCCGCAACTCCTCCGCGTCATCCGGCGCCGGGCGGGCTCAATCGGCCGTGGTGTCAGCCTTGACCAGACGGCGGACTTGAACCACGTAAAGGATTCCTGCCCACCAGTAGAGGGTTGTACCCCATACAGCGAACGCCCATCCGAAAACTGACGCCAACCAGGCCAACCAGCCGCTTCCGTCACTGAGGAGCAGCAAGGGAAACGCGTACATCAGGTTGAAGGTGGCGGCCTTGCCGAGGAAGTTGACCTGCGGCGGCGGATATCCGTGACGACGCAGGATCCACACCATGACCAGCAACATCAGCTCGCGCGCGAGCAACGCTCCGGTGAGCCACAGCGGCAGAATCCCGCGATAAGTCAGACCGAAGAGCGTCGAGAGGACGTACAGCCGGTCCGCGGCAGGGTCGAGCAGCCGGCCGAGCTTGCTGATCTGATTCCAGCGCCGTGCGAGCTTCCCGTCGAGGTAGTCGCTGATCCCGCTGAGCATGAGGACGGCCAGGGCCCACCCGTCGTACTCCGCGAGGATCAGCCACAAGAACAGGGGCACGCCGGCCAGGCGAGCCATGCTCAGGATGTTCGGAATGGTGAAAATTCGGTCAGTCTGAACCCGAGTCTCCTGGACCTCCACCCGGGGGCCTCCACTGTGACTGTAGAAATGTGGTCGTTCGATGCCCCCTGACCCTACAGGAGACCGCACACGTGTCCTGAACGCAGAAAAGCCCCGCACCATAAGGTGCGGGGCTCTCCCACAATAAAAGTTCGGCGGCGTCCTACTCTCCCACAGGGTCCCCCCTGCAGTACCATCGGCGCTGAAAGGCTTAGCTTCCGGGTTCGGAATGTAACCGGGCGTTTCCCTAACGCTATGACCACCGAAACACTATGAAATTTAGAACGCTGGTGTTTTCACAGCTGTTCGTTATTTCAGAACTAACACAGTGGACGCGAGCAACTGAGGACAAGCCCTCGGCCTATTAGTACCAGTCAGCTTCACCCGTTACCGGGCTTCCACATCTGGCCTATCAACCCAGTCGTCTACTGGGAGCCTTACCCTCTCAAGGAGGTGGGAATACTCATCTTGAAGCAGGCTTCCCGCTTAGATGCTTTCAGCGGTTATCCCTCCCGAACGTAGCCAACCAGCCATGCCCTTGGCAGGACAACTGGCACACCAGAGGTTCGTCCGTCCCGGTCCTCTCGTACTAGGGACAGCCCTTCTCAATATTCCTACGCGCACAGCGGATAGGGACCGAACTGTCTCACGACGTTCTAAACCCAGCTCGCGTACCGCTTTAATGGGCGAACAGCCCAACCCTTGGGACCGACTCCAGCCCCAGGATGCGACGAGCCGACATCGAGGTGCCAAACCATCCCGTCGATATGGACTCTTGGGGAAGATCAGCCTGTTATCCCCGGGGTACCTTTTATCCGTTGAGCGACGGCGCTTCCACAAGCCACCGCCGGATCACTAGTCCCGACTTTCGTCCCTGCTCGACCCGTCGGTCTCACAGTCAAGCTCCCTTGTGCACTTACACTCAACACCTGATTGCCAACCAGGCTGAGGGAACCTTTGGGCGCCTCCGTTACCCTTTGGGAGGCAACCGCCCCAGTTAAACTACCCATCAGACACTGTCCCTGATCCGGATCACGGACCGAGGTTAGACATCCAGCACGACCAGAGTGGTATTTCAACGGCGACTCCACAACCACTGGCGTGGCTGCTTCAAAGTCTCCCACCTATCCTACACAAGCCGAACCGAACACCAATATCAAACTGTAGTAAAGGTCCCGGGGTCTTTCCGTCCTGCTGCGCGAAACGAGCATCTTTACTCGTAGTGCAATTTCACCGGGCCTATGGTTGAGACAGTCGAGAAGTCGTTACGCCATTCGTGCAGGTCGGAACTTACCCGACAAGGAATTTCGCTACCTTAGGATGGTTATAGTTACCACCGCCGTTTACTGGCGCTTAAGTTCTCAGCTTCGCAACCCCGAAAGGTCACTAACCGGTCCCCTTAACGTTCCAGCACCGGGCAGGCGTCAGTCCGTATACATCGCCTTACGGCTTCGCACGGACCTGTGTTTTTAGTAAACAGTCGCTTCTCGCTGGTCTCTGCGGCCACCCCCAGCTCACGGAGCAAGTCCGATCACCAGTGATGGCCCCCCTTCTCCCGAAGTTACGGGGGCATTTTGCCGAGTTCCTTAACCATAGTTCACCCGAACGCCTCGGTATTCTCTACCTGACCACCTGAGTCGGTTTAGGGTACGGGCCGCCATGAAACTCGCTAGAGGCTTTTCTCGACAGCATAGGATCATCCACTTCACCACAATCGGCTCGGCATCAGGTCTCAGCCTTATATGAGGGACGGATTTGCCTACCCCTCGGCCTACACCCTTACCCCGGGACAACCACCGCCCGGGCTGGACTACCTTCCTGCGTCACCCCATCGCTTACCTACTACAAGTCTGGTTCGTCGGCTCCACCACTTTCCTTTCCCCGAAGGGTCCGGAACGGCTTCACGGACTTAGCATCGCCTGATTCGATATTGGGCGTTTCAAAGCGGGTACCGGAATATCAACCGGTTGTCCATCGACTACGCCTGTCGGCCTCGCCTTAGGTCCCGACTTACCCTGGGCAGATCAGCTTGACCCAGGAACCCTTAGTCAATCGGCGCACACGTTTCTCACGTGTGTATCGCTACTCATGCCTGCATTCTCACTCGTGAACCGTCCACAACTAGCTTCCGCTGCTGCTTCACCCGGCACACGACGCTCCCCTACCCATCACAACACCCGTTGGGGCTTCTGCTGCAATGACACGACTTCGGCGGTACGCTTGAGCCCCGCTACATTGTCGGCGCGGAATCACTTGACCAGTGAGCTATTACGCACTCTTTCAAGGGTGGCTGCTTCTAAGCCAACCTCCTGGTTGTCTCTGCGACTCCACATCCTTTCCCACTTAGCGTACGCTTAGGGGCCTTAGTCGATGCTCTGGGCTGTTTCCCTCTCGACCATGGAGCTTATCCCCCACAGTCTCACTGCCGTGCTCTCACTTACCGGCATTCGGAGTTTGGCTAAGGTCAGTAACCCGGTAGGGCCCATCGCCTATCCAGTGCTCTACCTCCGGCAAGAAACACACGACGCTGCACCTAAATGCATTTCGGGGAGAACCAGCTATCACGGAGTTTGATTGGCCTTTCACCCCTAACCACAGGTCATCCCCCAGGTTTTCAACCCTGGTGGGTTCGGTCCTCCACGAAGTCTTACCTCCGCTTCAACCTGCCCATGGCTAGATCACTCCGCTTCGGGTCTAGAGCGTGCAACTCAATCGCCCTGTTCGGACTCGCTTTCGCTACGGCTTCCCCACACGGGTTAACCTCGCTACACACCGCTAACTCGCAGGCTCATTCTTCAAAAGGCACGCAGTCACGAGATACAGCAAGCTGTATCCGACGCTCCCACGGCTTGTAGGCACACGGTTTCAGGTACTATTTCACTCCGCTCCCGCGGTACTTTTCACCATTCCCTCACGGTACTATCCGCTATCGGTCACCAGGGAATATTTAGGCTTAGCGGGTGGTCCCGCCAGA
The DNA here is from genome assembly GCF_054353315.1 of Streptomyces sp. NC-S4. Taxonomy (NCBI): domain Bacteria; kingdom Bacillati; phylum Actinomycetota; class Actinomycetes; order Kitasatosporales; family Streptomycetaceae; genus Streptomyces; species Streptomyces sp. NC-S4. The sequence continues at coordinate 1,776,770 of NZ_CM135937.1, forward strand.
TTCACACGGGATTTCTCGGGCCCCGTGCTACTTGGGAGATGAGCAAGCAAGCCGTACAGATTTCAGCTACGGGGGTCTTACCCTCTACGCCGGACCTTTCGCATGTCCTTCGCCTATCCATACGGTTTCTGACTCGCCTCACAGCCGGCAGACTGTGAAAGCTCATTCCCACAACCCCGCATGCGCAACCCCTGCCGGGTATCACACGCATACGGTTTGGCCTCATCCGGTTTCGCTCGCCACTACTCCCGGAATCACGGTTGTTTTCTCTTCCTGAGGGTACTGAGATGTTTCACTTCCCCTCGTTCCCTCCACACTGCCTATGTGTTCAGCAGTGGGTGACAGCCCATGACGACTGCCGGGTTTCCCCATTCGGACACCCCCGGATCAAAGCTCAGTTGGCAGCTCCCCGGGGCCTATCGCGGCCTCTCACGTCCTTCATCGGTTCCTGGTGCCAAGGCATCCACCGTGCGCCCTTAAAAACTTGGCCACAGATGCTCGCGTCCACTGTGTAGTTCTCAAACAACGACCAGCCACCCATCACCCCACCAGACAAGCTGGCGAGTTCACTGGGGCCGGCACTGAAGATCTCAACCTTACGGCCGTACCTTCAGGACCCAACAACGTGCCAGGCATCCTCGTTCGTCCGTCTTCTCTTTCCACGCCGAAGCAGTACTCGAGAACCATCAGATCCGAAGATGCCAACTAATCAACGTTCCACCCATGAGCTGACCGTGCAGAACGTTTGTCTGCAATCGGTACTGTGCTCCTTAGAAAGGAGGTGATCCAGCCGCACCTTCCGGTACGGCTACCTTGTTACGACTTCGTCCCAATCGCCAGTCCCACCTTCGACAGCTCCCTCCACAAGGGTTGGGCCACCGGCTTCGGGTGTTACCGACTTTCGTGACGTGACGGGCGGTGTGTACAAGGCCCGGGAACGTATTCACCGCAGCAATGCTGATCTGCGATTACTAGCGACTCCGACTTCATGGGGTCGAGTTGCAGACCCCAATCCGAACTGAGACCGGCTTTTTGAGATTCGCTCCACCTCACGGTATCGCAGCTCATTGTACCGGCCATTGTAGCACGTGTGCAGCCCAAGACATAAGGGGCATGATGACTTGACGTCGTCCCCACCTTCCTCCGAGTTGACCCCGGCGGTCTCCTGTGAGTCCCCATCACCCCGAAGGGCATGCTGGCAACACAGGACAAGGGTTGCGCTCGTTGCGGGACTTAACCCAACATCTCACGACACGAGCTGACGACAGCCATGCACCACCTGTATACCGACCACAAGGGGGGCACTATCTCTAATGCTTTCCGGTATATGTCAAGCCTTGGTAAGGTTCTTCGCGTTGCGTCGAATTAAGCCACATGCTCCGCCGCTTGTGCGGGCCCCCGTCAATTCCTTTGAGTTTTAGCCTTGCGGCCGTACTCCCCAGGCGGGGAACTTAATGCGTTAGCTGCGGCACCGACGACGTGGAATGTCGCCAACACCTAGTTCCCAACGTTTACGGCGTGGACTACCAGGGTATCTAATCCTGTTCGCTCCCCACGCTTTCGCTCCTCAGCGTCAGTAATGGCCCAGAGATCCGCCTTCGCCACCGGTGTTCCTCCTGATATCTGCGCATTTCACCGCTACACCAGGAATTCCGATCTCCCCTACCACACTCTAGCTAGCCCGTATCGAATGCAGACCCGAGGTTAAGCCTCGGGCTTTCACATCCGACGTGACAAGCCGCCTACGAGCTCTTTACGCCCAATAATTCCGGACAACGCTTGCGCCCTACGTATTACCGCGGCTGCTGGCACGTAGTTAGCCGGCGCTTCTTCTGCAGGTACCGTCACTTTCGCTTCTTCCCTGCTGAAAGAGGTTTACAACCCGAAGGCCGTCATCCCTCACGCGGCGTCGCTGCATCAGGCTTTCGCCCATTGTGCAATATTCCCCACTGCTGCCTCCCGTAGGAGTCTGGGCCGTGTCTCAGTCCCAGTGTGGCCGGTCGCCCTCTCAGGCCGGCTACCCGTCGTCGCCTTGGTGGGCCATTACCCCACCAACAAGCTGATAGGCCGCGGGCTCATCCTTCACCGCCGGAGCTTTCAACCCCCGCCCATGCAGGCAGGAGTGGTATCCGGTATTAGACCCCGTTTCCAGGGCTTGTCCCAGAGTGAAGGGCAGATTGCCCACGTGTTACTCACCCGTTCGCCACTAATCCACCCCGAAGGGCTTCATCGTTCGACTTGCATGTGTTAAGCACGCCGCCAGCGTTCGTCCTGAGCCAGGATCAAACTCTCCATGAATGTTTACCCGTAATCGGGTGCACACATCACTTAGAGCGGGCACGTCATGTCGGAATATGACCGACGCGCCACAACGTCCTCGCTGTGTTGTTGCCTGCAAGTGCTTCACGAGGAAGCCTCACAGGTCTTTTTCAAAGGAACCTCATCCACCGGAGTGGACGGGGTATCAACTTCTGGCGTTGATTTTTGGCACGCTGTTGAGTTCTCAAGGAACGGATGCTTCCTTTGTACTCACCCCCGCGACATCCGCTGGGGCTTTCCTCCGGGCTTTCGTTCTGTTCTTGCGTTTCCGACTCTATCAGACTCTTTCGTGTCCGACTTCCTCGGTGCTTTCCAGGTATTTCGCTTTCGCGCTTTCCCTTTCCGGCGGTTCCGACTCTATCAGTGCTTTTCCCTCTCCCTGACCACTCTCCGCATTACCGAAAAGGCGTACGAAAAGAAGGATGGGATCAAGATCGATACTGAAGAGGAGGAGTCCCGTCCATCTGCCGTTCGCGAGAAGTTCACACGAGGCGTCCTGGCGGGAGTCACGACAGTACAGCTCTGGGGGTGCCCAAGCAAATCGATTCAGGCGTATGGTCTAGTCCACCGGTCTAGTCCACTAGTCTTCCGGCCAACGGAGACGCCCGGATCAGGAGCTACATCGGGCGAACCCGAACATTTAGTGCCATATCCTTCTCAAGAGTGCGCCGTTCGCGACAGGTAGTGACGGCGACCCGAAGAGCCCCACCCCCTGGGAGGCCCCCATGACCAGCGTGACGTCCCCACTTGCCGGGCGCGCCATCGGACTCGCGGCAGTGCCCGATCCGGTGTTCTCCGGCGCGATGGTGGGACCGGGCACCGCTATTGATCCCGTGCGCGAGCCGTCGGAGGCGGTGTCCCCCGTCGATGGTGTGGTCGTCTCCCTGCACCCGCACGCGTACGTGGTCGTCGACGGCGAGGGCCACGGTGTACTCACGCACCTCGGCATCGACACGGTTCAGCTCAACGGCGAGGGCTTCGAGCTCCTCGTGAACAAGGGCGACACCGTGACCCGCGGCCAGGCCGTCATCCGCTGGAACCCCGCCGCTGTCGAGGCAGCCGGCAAGTCGCCGATCTGCCCCGTCGTGGCCCTCGAAGCGACGGCCGAATCCCTCTCCGACGTCGTCGAATCCGGCGACGTGAAGGCTGACGACGCTCTCTTCAGCTGGCAGTGACACGTCCGCCTGTACGGGCGAGTCGTACATCCACCGCGGCGGCTCGGCCCGCCGCTCAATCGGAGACGGGTGAAATGGAGACAACGCTGCGAGGCGTCGGCGTGAGCCACGGGGTGGCGATCGGCGAGGTGCGGCACATGGGCACGGCGGTTCTGGAGCCGCCGGCCAGGCAGATCACCGCGGATGAAGCGGCGCGCGAACAGGGGCGCGCCCGTCAGGCCGTGAGTGCCGTGGCGGCAGATCTGATCGCGCGTGGCCAGCTGGCCGGCGGCGAGGCACAGCACGTGCTCGAAGCCCAGGCGATGATCGCCGAGGACCCCGAGCTGATGGCGGACGTCGACCGGCGGATCGCCGTGGGCAGCACCGCGGAGCGCGGTGTCTACGACGCGTTCGCCGCGTACCGCGACCTGCTCGCGGGGGCCGGCGAGTACATGGCCGGCCGGGTGGCCGACCTGGACGACGTACGCAACCGCATCGTGGCGCGGCTGCTGGGCGTGCCGATGCCGGGCGTGCCCGACAGCGACGAGCCGTACGTGCTGATCGCGCGGGACCTGGCTCCCGCCGACACGGCGCTGCTCGACCCGGCCCTGGTCCTCGGTTTCGTGACCGAGGAGGGCGGGCCGACCAGCCACAGCGCGATCCTCGCGCGGGCTCTGGGCGTACCGGCGATCGTGGCGCTGCCGGGTGCCGGTGAGATCGCCGAGGGCACGATGATCGCGGTGGACGGCAGCACGGGCGACCTGTTCCTGGACCCGTCGCCGCAGAAGCGGGCCGAGCTCGAGGCCGCGGCCGCCGAGCGCAGGGCGGCCCTGGCCGCGTCGTCCGGTCCGGGCGCGACGTCCGACGGTCACAAGGTGCCGCTGCTGGCCAATGTCGGCGGTCCCGCGGACGTGCCGGCCGCCGTCGAGGCGGGGGCGGAGGGTGTGGGGCTCTTCCGCACCGAGTTCCTGTTCCTGGACGACAGCAAGAAGGCCCCCTCCGAGGAGAAGCAGATCGAGTCGTACCGCAAGGTGCTCGAGGCCTTCCCCGAGGGCCGGGTCGTCGTGCGGGTGCTCGATGCGGGCGCCGACAAGCCGCTGGACTTCCTGACGCCGGGCGACGAGCCCAACCCGGCGCTGGGTGTGCGCGGGCTGCGCTCGCTGCTGGACCACCCGGACGTGCTGCGTACGCAGCTCACCGCGCTGGCCAGGGCGGCCGAGGGGCTGCCGGTCCACCTCGAGGTCATGGCTCCGATGGTGGCCGACCGGATCGACGCCAAGGCCTTCGCGGACGCCTGCCGGGAGGCAGGTCTGAAGGCGAAGTTCGGCGCGATGGTGGAGATCCCCTCCGCCGCGCTGCGGGCCCGCTCCATCCTCCAGGAAGTCGAGTTCCTGTCGCTGGGCACGAACGACCTGGCCCAGTACGCCTTCGCCGCCGACCGTCAGGTCGGCGCCGTATCGCGGCTCCAGGACCCGTGGCAGCCGGCGCTGCTCGACCTGATCGCCATGTCGGCGGATGCCGCCAGGGCTGAGGGCAAGAGCTGCGGTGTCTGTGGCGAGGCCGCTTCCGATCCGCTGCTGGCCTGTGTGCTGACCGGTCTGGGTGTCACCTCTCTTTCGATGGGTGCCGCTTCGATCCCCTATGTGCGGGCGACGCTCGCCAAGCACACGCTGGCCCAGTGCGAGCGTGCCGCGGCGGCGGCCCGTTCGGCGGACAGCGCCGAGGAAGCGCGGGTGGCCGCGCAGGCGGTGCTGTCCGGCGAGTAGCCGAGCGGGACGGTGTGATGCGGTCTTCGAGGGGCCTTCGCCGGTGGCGAGGGCCCCTCGGTCCGTCCCGGACCGGTCAGTGGTGCGGTCCGGGCGCGTCGACCTCGTACCCCGGGCAGTACTCGACGCCCGATTCGGGGGCGACGGGGTCTCCGGTGTCGGCGTCGGTGCAATAGGCGTTGAAGACGGCCGCGGCGGACAGGGCGGTGAGCCGGCCGCGGTCCAGGCGCCAGCCGTGGACCCGGTCCCGGCGTCCCTCCTGGGTGGTGCGGACCACCAGTCCCCCGGGGCCGCCGAGGGCGAGTCCCGCGGCGAGGACCGTCACGAAGTCGAGGCCTGCGCGGCTTTCGATGCGGGGCGGGGCGGCCGGGTCGTCGGTGGTGTCGGCGTGCAGGACGGCGACGAGCTGTTGTGCTTCGGTCGGGATGCTGCAGACGAAGTGGTGGTGGCCGGGTCCTGCGCCGGCCACGAGGGCTTTGAGCGCGTCGGTGGCTCGGTCGAAGGAGGAGTGGCCGATGTCCTCGCCGCAGTCCGCGCAGTGGCCGACCTCGGCGAGGAGGCCGGTGGCGTACTCCCAGGTGGCCTGGCGGACGGCTTCGTCGACGAGGAGCGGGACGAGCTCGTCGATGGGCTGGCCGCTGTAGGGCAGGAGGGCGCCGCTGCCGGCCAGCTCCGCGGTGAAGCGGGCGCGGGTTTCGGCGGTGTCCGGATCGAGGCCGGTCTCCCCGCAGAATTCGGCGTACTCCTCGGGGTCGAAGAGGGCGACGGTGGTGTGGATGCCCTGGGCCGCGAGGGACCTGAGGAGGCCGTCCACGTGGTGGAGGTAGTCCTGGTGGTCGTCGAAGGTGAAGCTGCGGTAGCCGCGCATGGCCGCGAAGTCCCCGGGGTCGGCCAGCAGGCCGATGGTTCCTGGGACTTCGCGGCGCAGCAGTCGGCGCCGGTCGGTGGTGCGGGTCCGGTGCGTGCCCGTGCGCGCACCGGTGTCGTTCTTGCGTGGCATGGCTCCCCCTGAGTGTCGCAATCGCTTGCTCACTCAGAGTAGTCATTGCCACTGACAGTGGCCTCAGCCGCGGGTGCGGGCCAGCTCCTCGTAGAAGTGGAGGAGGTCGAGGTTGTCCACGGAGCCCGGGTTGACCGCCTTGGCCAGGGGGGTGCCCTGCAGGAGGCGCTTGACCGGGACCTCGATGCGCTTGCCGGTGAGGGTGTGCGGGATGCCGGGGACTTCGATGATCTCGTCGGGGACGTGGCGCGGGGAGAGTTCCTCGCGGATCGTCGACTTGATCCGGGCGCGCAGGTCGTCGTCGAGGGTCGCGCCGGGGACGAGGTGGACGAAGAGCGGCATCCAGTAACCGCCGTTGGGCTCTTCCAGGCCGATGACCAGGGATTCCTTGATCTCGGGGAGGCGTTCGACGGCCTCGTAGATGTCGGCGGAGCCCATCCGGACGCCCTGGCGGTTGAGCGTGGAGTCGGAGCGGCCGTGGATGATCACCGAGCCGTGGTCGGTGATGGTGATCCAGTCGCCGTGGCGCCAGACGCCCGGGAACATCTCGAAGTAGCTGTCGCGGTAGCGGCTGCCGTCGGGGTCGTTCCAGAAGTGGATCGGCATCGACGGCATGGGGTTGGTGACGACGAGTTCGCCGACCTCGCCGGTGACGGGCTTGCCGGAGGGGTCCCAGGCCTGGAGGTCCGTGCCGAGGCAGGCGGCCTGGAGTTCGCCGATGTGCACCGGGAGGGTGGGAACGGCGCCGGCGAAGCAGCTGCACACGTCGGTGCCGCCGCTGACGGAGGCGATCCAGAGGTCTTCGGCGACCTCCTCGTGGAGCCAGCGGAAGCCGTCGGGCGGGAGCGGGGAGCCGGTGGTGGCCACACACTTCACGGCGGAGAGGTCGAAGTCGCGGGCCGGGTGGACCTCGGCCTTGCGGCAGGCCATGACGTAGGCGGCGGAGGTGCCGTAGAGGGTGGCCTTCGTCCGCTCGGCGATGCGCCACTGGGCGCCCGTGTCGGGGTAGCCGGGGCTGCCGTCGTAGAGGACGACGGTGGTGCCCGTGAGCAGGCCGGAGACGAGGAAGTTCCACATCATCCAGCCGGTGGAGGTGTACCAGAAGAACCGGTCCTCCGGGCCGAGGTCGCAGTGCAGGCCGAGCTGCTTGAGGTGTTCGAGGAGGATGCCGCCCTGGGACTGGACGATGGCCTTGGGCAGGCCGGTCGTACCGGAGGAGTACAGCACCCAGAGGGGGTGGTCGAAGGGGACCGGCTCGAATACGGGCTCGGTGTCGCCCGAGGTCAGGGCGGACCAGTCCAGGGCGCCTTCGGGGGCGGGCGTGCCGAGGAGCGGGATGTGGACGACGGCGCGCAGGGAGGGGAGCTCGGCGCGGAGCTCGGCGACGGTGTCGCGGCGGTCGTGCTCCTTGCCGCCGTAGCGGTAGCCGTCCACGGTGAACAGGACGACGGGCTCGACCTGCTGGAAGCGGTCGAGGACGCTGCGGGCCCCGAAGTCGGGGGCGCAGGAGGTCCAGACCCCGCCGACGGCGGCGGTGGCGAGGAGGGCGACGGCGGCCTCGGGGATGTTGGGGAGGTAGCCGCTGATCCGGTCGCCGGGGCGGACGCCGAGGGCGCGCAGTTCGGCGGCGAGCGAGCCGACCCGGCGGCGGAGCTCGGCCCAGGTGACGGGGACGACCTCGTGGGTCTCGTCCACGTAGAGCAGGGCGGGGTCGTCCGCGCGGGCCGGGTCCTCGGCGGCGCGCAGGGCGTGCTCGGCGTAGTTGAGGGTGGCTCCGGTGAACCACTGCGCGCCGGGCATGGAGCGGTCGGCGAGGACGGACTCGTAGGGGGTGGTGAAGCGGACGTCGAACCACTCGGCGACGGCCTGCCAGAAGGTGTCGAGCTCGTCGACGGACCAGCGGTGCAGGGCGGGGTAGCCGCCGTCGGCGGGGGCGCCGTGGCGCTCGGCGGCCCAGGCCTGGAAGGCGGTGATCCGGGCCGCGGCGATCCGGTCGGGGCCGGGCGCCCAGAGGGGTTCCGGCTGCGTGGCTGAGGTCATGGGTCGGCTCCCGGTCAAGTCTGCGGCTCGCGCTTCGTGTGCGTACGGTGCCGTCGCGCGGGGGTGTGGGCGCGGCGGCTCACAGGGACCATGCCATGTGATCGTCGGCTGCACCAGGGCTGTCCTGGCGGGTCGGATGATCGACTCGGGGGTGCCGCTGCCGGGTGAACGGCAGTTGAACGCCGTCCCCTCGGTCGGGGGCCGGTGGCAGGGTGAGCGGCATGAACGGTCGTGATCTGGTACGTGCGGTGAAAGACATCGGTACGGAGCGCGGTCGGCGCGCCTGGCGCTCGGCCTGGCGCCACCGGCGTTCGGACGCGGTGGGGCTTCCGCGCCGGGGCGCGGAGCGGGCGCGTGTCCCCGGGCTGCTGACCGGTACCGAGGCCCGGCCGGGCGGGGGCGTGCTGCGGTTCGCGCGCTCCGAGCTGCTGGTACGGGTGACGGTGGGCGGCGCGGTGTTCTGGAGCTGGGACGGGGCCGGGCCGACGCCCTCGTACGCGGTGGTGGGCGACGGCCCCGAGCCGGATCCGCGGGCCGTGCTGGAGCCGGACACCGGGGGCGGCTGGCGGGTGGTGTCGGAGCGGGTGACGGTGGCGGTGTCGCGGTACGGGGCGCTGGAGGTGCGCACGCCCGGCGGGACGGTGCTGCGGCGAGAGGCGCCGCCGCGGTGGTGGGAGCCGGTGGATCCGCGGATGGGTGCGGCGCGGTGGCTGCAGCGGAGCGAGGTGCCGGCGGACGCGCGGTTCTTCGGGCTGGGCGGGCGGGCCGGGGGGCCGCGGCTGCGGGACGGGGCGTACCGGCTGTGGAACACGGATCCGAAGGGGGGCTTCGGGCCGGGGGCCGATCCCCTGTACCTGACGATGCCGGTGCAGCTGGTCGTGGCGGACGCGGGGACGCATCTGGTGTTCCACGACAACTCGTGGGACGGGCGGGTGATGCTGCGCGAGGGCGAGGAGGGCGCCGGTTCGGGGGCGGACCGGCCGGGGACGAGCGAGCTGCGGATGGAGGGCGGGCCGCTGCGGTGCTGGGTGCTGGTGGGGACGCCGGCGCGGGTGTTGCAGGGGTGGTCGGGGCTGACGGGTGCGGCGGCGGTGCCGCCGGAGTGGGCGCTGGGGTACCAGCACGCGCGGTGGGGGTTCGGGAGCGCGGAAGAGGTGCGCCGGGTGGTTGCCGGGTACGCGTCGCGCGGGCTCGCGCTGTCGGCCGTGCACCTGGACATCGATCACTACGACGGGCACCGGGTGTTCACGGTGGACGAGGAGCGGTTCCCCGATCTGCCCGGTCTGGCACGCGATCTGGGAGAGCGGGGGGTGCGGCTCGTGTCGATCGTGGATCCGGCGGTGAAGGCGGGCGACGGGGTGCACGCGTCGGGGCTGACGGTGGGGGCGGGCGGGGCCTTCGTGCGGGACGCGCGGGGCGGGGAGGTGCGCGGGGAGGTCTGGCCGGGCGAGTGCGCGTACCCGGACTTCACGGATCCGGCGGTACGGGAGTGGTGGGGCGGGCTGTACGAGGAGCGGCTCGCGCAGGGCTTCGCCGGTTTCTGGCACGACATGAACGAGCCGGTGTCCTTTGCTCCGTTCGGGGACACCACACTGCCGAGGTCGGCGCGGCACGCGCTGGACGGGGCGGGCGGTGACCACCGCGAGGGGCACAACGTGTACGCGCTGGGGATGGCGCGGGCGGGGTGGGAGGGGCTGGTGCGGCTGCGGCCCGCAGAGCGGCCTTTCCTGTTCTCGCGGTCGGGGTGGGCGGGGATGCAGCGGTACGGGGGCACGTGGTCGGGGGACGTGGAGTCGACCTGGGAGGGGCTGCGGGCCTCGCTGGCGCTGGTGCTGGGGCTCGGGCTGTGCGGGGTGCCGTACTCGGGTCCGGACGTCGGCGGGTTCGGGGGTTCCCCGTCGCCGGAGCTGTACGTGCGGTGGCTGCAGCTGGGTGCCTATCTGCCGCTGTTCCGGACCCACTCGGCGATCTGGGCGGGGCGGCGGGAGCCGTGGGAGTTCGGGCCGGAGGTGGCGGAGCAGGCCGGGGCGGTGATGGCGGAACGGGAGCGGCTGCGGCCGTACTTCGTGACGCTGGCCCATCTGGCGCGGCGGACGGGGGCCCCGTACGTGCGGCCGGTGTGGTGGGGGACGCCGGAGGAGCGGCGGCTGCGGGACTGCGAGGACGCGTTCCTGCTGGGTGACGCGCTGCTGGTGGCGCCCGTGCTGGAGTGCGGGGCGGACCGGCGGGCGGTGCGGCTGCCGCGGGGGCGCTGGTACGACACGGCGACGGGGGCGGCGTACGAGGGCCCGGGCCAGATCCTGCTGGACGCGCCGCAGGGCCGGATCCCGGTGCTGGCGCGGGCGGGGGCGGTGCTGCCGGTGCGGGCCGCTTCCGGTGACGGGGTGGAGCTGGAGGTCTGGGCTCCGGCGCGGGGGCGCACGGGGGGCGGGGTGGTGATCCGGGACCCGGGGCCGGGTTTCGGGGCGGGCGAGGTGGAGCGGTACACGGTGCGGTGGCTGGGGGACGCGGTGGTGGTGGAGGACGAGGCGGGGGACCGGGTGGAGGGGGTCACCGTACGGGGTCTGTAGGGGCAGGGGCAGGTGGCCGCGCAGGCCCGTGGCGGCGTCCGCGCCCGGCCGATATGCAACCATCGGTTGCGTATCGGCCGGAGGCGGACTAGCGTTATATGCAACCGAAGGTTGCGAAAGATGGGGACGGCCATGGAGTACGGGAGCATCGAGCGCGAGCTGCACATCGACGCCTCGCCGGAGGTGGTGTTCGAGGTGCTCAGCAGCCCCGAGCACATCCGGGACTGGTGGAGCGCCGAGACCACCGCGTTCGAGCCGGCCGCGGGCGCGACGGCCCGTCTCACGTGGACGGATCGGGACACCGGTCGGCAGCAGTCCGCGCCGTTCACGGTCGTCGAGGCCGACCCGCCGCGGATGTTCTCGTTCCGGTGGACCTACGACGAGACGGAGACCGGGACGGAGGCGGTCGGTCCGGGCAATTCGCTGCTGGTGACCTTCGAGCTCGTCCCCTCGGGGACGGGAACCACGGTGCGCTTCCGTGAGAGCGGCTACCGCGAGCGGGGCTGGGAGGCCGCCGTGCTGGAAGCAACCTACGACGACCACCGGCAGGGCTGGGACTTCTACCTGCCGCGCCTGGTCGCGACCGCCGACCGGCTGGCGGCCGCGCGATGAGCACCGCCGTCGACGACGACCTCTGGTCCGCGATAGGCGACCCGACCCGGCGTCGGATGATCGACCTCCTGCTGGCCGACGGCCAGGGGACCGCGACCACCCTCAGCGCGCACCTGCCGGTGACCAGGCAGGCCGTGACCAAGCACCTGGCCGTGCTCGACCGGGTCGGGCTGGTCCGGTCGGCGGCAGCGGGACGGGAGAAGCGCTATCGGGTGGACGAGGCCCAGCTGGCCCGGGCCGTGGCACAGCTGAACTCGGTCGGCGAGATGTGGGACGCCCGCCTGCGGCGCGTCAAGGGTCTCGCCGAGGCGATCCAACGGGCCAGGAACGCGCAGAACTGACACGGAGTGGCGAAACAGAGCAACGAAACGAGGAGAGCGAGGAGAGCGAAATGGTGGACATCCTGCACCGGGTAGGCATCACCGCGCCCCCGGAGAAGGTGTACGAAGCGCTCACCACGGTCGAGGGCCTGGCCGCGTGGTGGACGACCGACACGAGCGGGGACGCCGACGGCGTCCTGCAGTTCCGGTTCGGCGAGGTCGGCGGCTTCGACATGAAGGTGCTCGAACTGCGGCCGAACGCACGGGTGCTGTGGGAGGTCGTCGACGGTCCGGCCGAGTGGGTCGGGACCACGGTCGGCTTCGATCTGGCCCGGGACGGCGAGTGGACGATCCTCATGTTCGCCCACGCGGGCTGGCGGGAACCGGTCGAGTTCATGAACCACTGCAGCACCAAGTGGGCGATCTTCCTGATGAGCCTGAAGTCCCTGGTGGAAACGGGCTCCGGCGCGCCGCACCCGCGCGACGTACAGATCAGCAACTGGCACTGACGCCGCTCGCCCGGGGCCCGACGCCGTGAGCCCGGCTCACGGCGCCGGGCTCACGCGTACTCGCCCGCGAACCAGGACGCCGCCGCCCGGGTGTGCAGGGGGAAGGCCAGCACCGACGGGGTGCGCAGGACGTGCCAGCCCGTGGTCTCGTCCGTCGGCTTCGAGTCGGGGAGGTCCGCGGCCGGGCGGACCGGGAGGAGCCCGAGGAGGAGCAGGTGGCCCGCCGGGGAGCTCAGGGCGTCGGCCAGGACGACCTCCTCGGCGGGGGCCGTGATGCCGGTCTCCTCGAAGAGTTCGCGGACGACCGCGTCGCGCCAGTCCTCGCCGAAGTCGATGAAGCCACCGGGCAGGGCAACACCGCCGAGGGCCGGTTCGATGGTGCGGGTGATGACCACGAGGCCGGTGCTGTCCGCGTCCTCGACGGGGAGGAGGGTGACGGCCACCGGGAGCGGATTGCGGTAGGCGGTCGCCCCGCACGCCGCGCAGGTGCGGGGCCACGCGGGGCTGGAGTACGGGGCTCCGCAGGTGGAGCAGTGCGAGTCCTTCAGGTGTGCCGGCATCCGGCGATGGTATGCCAAGGGGGGTGCGGGCGGAGGCTGTTGCGGGGCCGCTGCCGGCCGGGGCGGGGTCGGTCCGGCGTCCGCCCCGGTGCGGGATTTCGCCTCTCCGCGTCGCTGTCGCCGCCGTCCGGCCGTGAGTACCGTGCCCGCATGACTTTCACCTCGTTCGAGGAATTCTGGCCGTACTACGTCGCGATGCACTCGCGCGCCGCCACCCGCTGGATCCACCTCACCGGCACGCTCACCGGTCTGGCCGTGACCGCCTACGGGCTGGCGCGCGGCCGCAGGCGCTACCTCGCCGCGCTCCCCCTGATCGGGTACGGGACCGCCTGGCCCGCGCACTTCCTGATCGAGGGGAACAACCCGGCCACCTTCGGCCATCCCGCGTGGTCGCTGCGCGGGGACGCGCAGATGATCCGGATGATGCTGGCCGGGCGTGACGCGGAGCTGGGCGAGATCGCGCAGAAGTGGCTCGCCGAGAACCCGTGCCAGGGCCGTCCTCCCGTGGCAGACTCCTGACGATCCGTCAGATCAGTGACCTGGGAGGGCATCGTGGCACGCACACGCACACCCGTCGTGAGCGGGTGGTTCACCGAGGACGCGCCGGACGGCGGCGGCTTCCGGCTGCTCGGCACCCGGTGCTCGGCCTGCAGCGCGGTGTTCTTCCCCCGCGAGGACGCGTACTGCCGCAATCCGCGCTGCCCGGGCGGCGGCGAGCTCGCCGAGGTCCCGCTGTCCCCGCGGGGCCGGGTCTGGTCCTACACCGACGGGCGCTACCGGCCGCCCGCGCCGTACGTGTCCGACCCGGACGTGCCCTGGGAGCCGTACACGCTGGTCGCGGTGGAGCTGGCGGCCGAGGGGATGGTGGTCCTGGGGCAGGCCGCGCCCGGGGTCGGTGTCGCCGATCTGGCCGTCGGCATGGAGGTCGAGGTGGTCGGGGGCGTGCTGAACGAGGACGCGGACGCCGACACGGCCTGGACCACCTGGCAGTTCCGGCCGGTGGGGGGAGCCGAGTGAGCGCCGACATCGCCGTCCTCGGCGCCGGCATGCACCCCTGGGGCAAGTGGGGCCGCAGTTTCGTCGAGTACGGGCGGGCCGCCGCGCGGGCGGCGCTGGCCGACGCCGGACTGGACTGGACGCAGGTGCAGTCGGTCGTCGGCGCCGACACCGTGCGTTCCGGTTACCCGGGCTACGTGGCGGGCGCCACCTTCGCCCGGGCGCTCGGCTGGCAGGGCGCGCGCGTCACCAGCGTGTACGCGGCCTGCGCGTCCGGTGCCCAGGCCATCGGAGCCGCCCGTGCGCAGATCCTGGCCGGCCTGGCCGACGTGGTGCTCGTGGTCGGCGCGGACGCCGCGCCGAAGGGGTTCTTCGCACCGGCGGGAGGTGACCGGCCCGACGATCCGGACTGGCTGCGGTTCCGCGTGCTCGGCGCCACCAATCCGGCCTACTTCGCGCTCTACGCCCGACGCCGGATGGCCCTGCACGGCGACACCCCGGAGGACTTCGCCCGGGTCAAGGTGAAGAACGCGGCGGCCGGGCTGCTCAATCCGCACGCCCGCTACCGCAAGGCCGTCACCGCCGAGGAGGTCGCGGCCTCGGCGGTGGTCGCCGATCCGCTCCGGCTGCTCGACATCTGCGCCACCTCCGACGGGGGCGCGGCCCTGGTGCTCACCAGCATGGACTTCGCCCGGGCGCGCGGGGTGGCGGATCCGGTACGGATCCGGGCCGTCTCCACGGTGACGCCCACCTATCCGCGGACGGTGCTGGACCTGCCGGACATCGCCACCGACTCGGCGCCGGCCGTGGCGCCTGCGGCCGGCTCCTTCAGGTCCTCGATCGCGCACGCCGCCTACGAGGAGGCGGGGCTCGGCCCGGACGACCTCTCGCTCGCCGAGGTGTACGACCTGTCCACCGCCCTGGAGCTGGAGTGGTACGAGGACCTGGGGCTGTGCGGGGAGGGTGAGGGCGCGAAGCTCGTGCGGGAGGGGGCGACGGCGCTGGGCGGCCGGATCCCGGTCAACACCAGTGGTGGTCTGGCCTCCTTCGGGGAGGCGGTCCCGGCGCAGGCGATCGCGCAGGTGTGTGAGCTGACCTGGCAGTTGCGCGGTACGGCCGGGGAGCGGCAGGTGCCCGGTGCGCGGGCCGGGATCACGGCGAACCAGGGGCTGTTCGGGCATGGTTCGGCCGTCGTCGCCGTGCGCTGAACTGCTGCTGTTGTCGGAACGCTTGACGGCTCCCGGCGGCAGGTTCACACTCGCTCCACAGTCCCGCGCCGCGACCGGGACCCGGATCCCCCCGTGAGAGCTGCGGCCCGTACCCCAGTCGGCGGGGGTACGGGCCGCCTCCGTGTCAGGCGCCCGCCGAGAGGCTCCGGCGCCGCTCGCGCGCCAGGGACATCGCGTGTTCCACGACCCCCACCAGCACGTCCTTCACGGATTCCCGGTCCCGTGCGTCGCACAGCAGCACCGGCACCCCGGGATCGAGGTCCAGTGCCGTCCGTACGGTCACCACCGGGTGCCGGTCGGCTCCGTCGAAGCAGTTGACCGCGACGACGAAGGGGATCGCGCGCCGCTCGAAGTAGTCGATGGCGGCGAAGCAGTCGGCGAGGCGGCGGGTGTCCGCGAGGACGACGGCGCCGAGCGACCCCTGTGCGAGCTCGTCCCACAGGAACCAGAAGCGGTCCTGCCCGGGCGTGCCGAACAGGTACAGCACCAGGTCCTCGCGGAGCGTGATGCGCCCGAAGTCCATGGCCACGGTGGTGGTGCTCTTGCCCTCCACTCCCCCGGTGTCGTCGACACCGACGCCCGGCTCGGAGAGCCGTTCCTCGGTGCGCAGCGGTCTGATTTCGCTCACCGCGCTGACCAGGGTGGTCTTGCCCACCCCGAAGCCGCCCGCGACCAGGATCTTCAAGGTCAGCGGCTCGACCGGCGACACCGCGTGCATGGCACCGGTGCGGCTAAAGCGCCCGAAGGCCATCGATCACCTCACGCAGAATGGATTCATCGGGCAGTTCGGCCGGCGGTACCGGCCTGGTCACGTGGACCAGTTCCTCGTCGACCAGGTCGCCGATCAGGACGCGGACGACCCCGACGGCGAGGTCGAGATCGGCCGCGAGTTCGGCGACCGACTGCGGTCGGCCCCGGCACAGCCCGAGGATGTGGGCGTGTTCCGGGGAGAGGGTCATGTCCCAGACCGGATCGTCGGCCGCCGGTTCGGCGACGACGAGCGCGATCAGGTCGAGTCGGTGCTGGCCCGCGTGGCTGGTCCGGCCGCGGGTCATGGCGTACGGGCGGACGACGGGCCCCGCGTCGTCGTCGAACCAGTGCGCGTGGTCGGGGTCCAGATGGTCGGGGTCGGAGTAGGACGGGTCGACGGTGAAGCCGACGGGAGTGCCGGTGGGGTGGTCCTGGCCTGAATCGCTCATGCCTTACGACTCACCCTCCGGCTGGCAGCCCGGTGCGCGGGGCGGTCGCCAGGTGGTCGCCGACACGCTTGACCATGAGCGTCATCTCGTACGCCACCTGGCCGACGTCGGAGTCGGCGTCGGCCAGGACGGCCAGGCAGCTGCCGTCGCCCGCGGCCATGACGAAGAGGAAGGCCTCGTCGAGCTCGACCACGGTCTGGCGGACGCGGCCGGAGTCGAAGTGCCGGCCGACACCCTTGGCGAGGCTGTGGAAGCCGGAGGCGACCGCCGCCAGGTGCTCGCTGTCCTCGCGGGTCAGGTCCTTGGAGCTGCCGGTGGGCAGGCCGTCGCCGGAGAGGACCACCGCCTTGCGGATGGATCCGACCCGGTCGACGAGCTCGTCGAGGAGCCAGTTGAGCGGGCCGGAGCCGCGGCCCCTGGTGTCGTTGCCGGTCTGCGGTGCGGTCATCGACCGTCCCCTTCGTTCTCGTTCGCGGGACCGCCGGCGGCGGACGTGCCCGCCTCGGTCTCGGACTTCTGCTGTGCGTGCTGGTTGCGGCCCGCCGTCCAGCCACGCTGGAGTGCGGACATGCGCGTACGTACGTCTTCCGCGTCGCGGTCGGCCACCTGGTCGGGGGCGGCTTCGGCGGGGGCGGCGGACGGGGACTTCTTGAGCTGGGGCGCCAGGCTGGCCTGGCGGACCCGGCGGGGCAAACCGCCGATGGCGGGGCCGGGTGCGGCGGCCCCGGCGTCGGATCCGGGGTCGGATCCGGGCGTGGAGGCCGGGGAGGGCTGCGGGACCACGGACACCGGGCGGGGCTCCACCCGGCGGCCGTGCTCGGCGACGAGGGTCGGGGTCGGGCGTCGGCGCGGCAGCGGTACGGCGCCCGCGGAGCGGGAGCCGTCCGGACGCGGGGTCTCCACGCGCTGGGTGTCCAGCCGGACCGGGCCGGTGGGCGCGTGCGGCTCGCGGTCGCCCTTGCGGGAGCCGCCGCGGTCCGCGTGCCGGTCGGCGTGCGGCCGGTCCGCCGGGCGCAGGCCCAGGAGGGCGCTGCGCGGGATGCCGTTCGGCGGGGTCTCGTCGTCGAGCGTGGCCATGACGGGGCGGCCGGCGGCGCCGGTGCGGCTCGTGATCGCCGTGGGGGCGTCGCCGCGCGCGGCGGGGTCGTCGAGGCCGTCCAGCCGGTCCAGGCCCTCCAGCCCGCCGACGGGGAGCGGGGCCTCCAGCTCGACCGGGCCGCGCAGTTCGGCGACGGGCAGCTGGCGGCCGGACGGGGCGCGCTCCATGGCGGCGGGTGCGGCCCGCTCGGACCCGGCGCGGCCGAGGTGGCCGGCCTTGTCGGACCGGAGGGGCTTGGCGGCGGCCCGGGCGCCGTCGAACCGTGCGCCCGCGCCGTTGGTCTCGGGTGCCTCGGTCAGCAGGGCCGCGGGGAGGAAGAGCACCGCGGTGGTGCCCCCGTACGGGCTGGGCTGGAGGACGACCTTGACGCTGTGGCGCTGCGCGAGGCGGCTGACGACGAACAGGCCGAGGCGGTCGGTGTCGGAGAGCTCGAACTCGGGGGTCTCGGCGAGCCGGAGGTTCGCGTCGAGCAGCGCCTCCGGGGTCATGCCGAGGCCGCGGTCGTGGATCTCCAGGGTGAAGCCGTTGGCGACGCGCTCGCCGTGCACCTGGACCGCGGTGTGCGGCGGCGAGAACACGGTGGCGTTCTCCAGGAGTTCGGCGATGAGGTGGGTGACGTCGGCGACGGCCGGGCCGACGATGCCCAGGCGGGTGAGCCGGCGCACCTCGATGCGCTCGTAGTCCTCGACCTCGGCGACGGCCGCGCGTACGACGTCCATCAGCTGGACGGGCTTGCGCCACTGGCGGGAGGGTGCGGCGCCGGAGAGGATCACGAGGCCCTCGGCGTGCCGGCGCATGCGGGTGGTCATGTGGTCGAGGCGGAAGAGGTCGGCCAGCTCCTCGGTGTCCTCGGTACGGCGCTCCATGGTGTCGAGGAGGGTCAGCTGGCGGTGCAGCAGAACCTGGTTGCGGCGGGCCAGGTTGACGAAGACCTCGGAGACGCCGCGGCGCAGGTCGGCCTGCTTGACGGCGGCCTCGACGGCGGCGCGCTGGAGGGTGTTGAGGGCCTGGCCGACCTGGCCGACCTCGTCCTTCTCGTATTCGAGGTGGGGCGACTCGGTCTCCACGTCGACGTGTTCCCCCGCGGCGAGGCGGCGCATCACGCTGGGCAGCCGGACGCCGGAGGCCTCGTGGGCCTCCTTGCGCAGCCGGGACAGGTCACGGACGAGGTCGCGGCCGATGCGTACGGACATCACGAGGGACACGACCAGGGCGAGGAAGCCGAGGACGCCGGCGACGGCGGCCTGGACCATGACGTCCGTGGCGACGGGCTCGATGCGCTCCTGGTAGCGGTTGCCGGCGTCGGTGTTCATGGCGGCCAGGTCTTCCAGGACCTTGGTGGCTGCCTCGTCCCACTGGGCGGCGGTGAGGTTGCGCGGCTTGTTGACGGCGCCGCCGGCTATGAAGCGTTCCTCGGCGTCGCGCAGGGGCTGGGTCTCGGGGTCCTTCCAGTACTTCTCGAAGCGCTCCCGGTCCTCGGCGGGGAGGGTCACGAGGTTGAACTCGTAGAGCAGGCCGCGGTTGGCGGCGAAGTCGGAGACGTGCCGGACGTCGGGCGCGGTGACGTTGCGCGCGGCGAGGGCGGAGGCGATGACGGCGTCCTCGCGGGAGAGCAGTTCGCGGGCGCGGCTGATGCCGACGAGGGCGCGGCCCTCCTTGTCCACCTCCACGTTGTCCAGGCCGTGGAGGTTCATGAGGAAGTCGTAGCAGGGGTCGACCAGCCGGTTGTAGAGGTCCAGGGCCTGCGTGGGGTCCAGGGCGTTCTGGTCGACGGAGCGGCGCATGGCGCCGATGCCCTGGAAGGCGGCGACGATCGAGTGCAGGCGCCGGGCGCTCTGCGGGCTCAGTTCGTCGATGACCTTGGCGTCGCGGGCGCTGACGCTGATCTGCTCGACGGCCAGGTCGGTTTCGGCGCGGCGCTTGGTGAGTTCGGCCGTCGCGGTGGCGGCCCGGGGGTCGCCGAGGACGACCAGGGTCTGGCGCCGTTCCTTCTGGATGACGCGGACGACGTCCTCGACGGGGTAGCCGACCTTGTCGATGATGTAGGCCACGTCGAAGAGTTGGACGGCCTCACGGCCGGTGATGACTGTCGCGAAGCCCCAGAGGGCGGTCAGGGAGACGAGCGGCACAAGGAGCAACGCCACGATCTTCCGGCGGATGGACTTCCCGCGAAAGCGCATGGCCTCCCCAGCCTCCCCCAGGTCAACCCCGTTACCGGGGGTCGGTGTTCCGTCATTTAAACGGCGTGAGCCTACTACTGCTGCGGGGCAGCTTCGAAGGCGTGTCCGGACGTTTTCGGCCTGCCCCCGGGAGGAAGATCACCAGTTGTCCGACACTTCCGGTCAACTGCGGCCCGATATGTGGCAGATGACACTTGGTGGGGCGTCAGTTCCCGCAACCCGATGGATGGCTGGAATTATTCGTTCCGCGATCATTTCGGCCGGTGAAGGCATCCGCGAACCGGGAATCTCCGGGCACCGCCGAACGTCCTTCTGTTCGAGGGGGCACACCGGACGGACGTGAGGGGCGGGCGGGGTGGGCAGACGTGGCAAGTAGGCAGGACATGCAGGCATGACGGACCGCGCGGTGGGGAGTGAGCGGACCATGAGCAGTGACGAGGGCGGCGGCGCGCGTGGGGGCCCGGGGGCCGGCGGGGCCGGGCGGGGACTGTGGGTGGAGGAGCCGGCCCGGCGGCGCCGGATGCCGGATTCGGTACGGGCCTCCGCGGTACGGGCGGTGCTGATCGTGGCCGTGACCCTGACGCAGGCGACGATCACGTTCTTCCTGACCCTGACCGGGTCCTGGCTGGCCCTGCCGATGGGGCTCGGCGCGATAGCGGGGACGATCGTGGCCACCTGGGGCGTGCTGGACGTGTGGATCACCCGGCAGACCTGGAACCAGCGGTACGGGGTCCTGTCGGAGCCCAGCAGCACGGCCCGCAGCCGCCGCTGGGAAGCCCGCCGGGCCTCCCGGACGGCCCGGACGGCCCGGGAGACCGCCGCGGGCCGAATACCCCGCGAGGACGGCCCCCTGGCGGCCTCCGGCCGCTACTCCACGCGCTGACGCCCTCGCAGGCCGACGCCCCGGCACGCCGACGCCCTCGCGCCGGCGTCGCCGCGCGTCAGGAAACGCCGCTGCGGCGGAACATGCGGGTCGCCGTGATCTCGCCGTGGATGGTCTCCGCCTCCGCGGACGGCTGCGGCAGGCCCGGGCGCAGGTGCTCCTCGACGCTGATGTACTTCAGGCCCGCCCGCAGGTCCGCGTCGTTGCGCAGGCGGATCACCAGCGGGAACTCGGCGAGGGCCGTGGTGTCGAACAGGCCGGTCGTGTAGAGCAGCTGGACGCCCAGCGCGTCGGAGACGGCCCGCTGGAGCTCCAGCAGGTATGTGGCGTTGGCGCGGCCGATCGGGTTGTCCAGGAACAGCGTGCCCGCGTGCCGGTGCTTGTCGCGGCCGCGGTCGTTGCTGCGCAGCGCCGCCATCGTGCAGTACAGCGCGATCGCGGCGGTCAGCAGCTGTCCGCCGGAGAACACGTCGCCCATCTGTCCCACCGGCACCCGCTCGGCGCGCAGCACCGCGTCGGGCTTGAGGATCTCCACGGAGATGCCCTTGGGCTCCAGGGCCGCCTGGACGCCCCTCAGCAGCAGGGACATGCCGTCGCGGCGGCCCTCGCCGAAGGCGGCGCCGCCGTTCTTCTTCACGGCCGCGCGGGTCGCCTCGTCGATGACCTCGCCGAGCCGCTCCGTGAGCGTGGCCTGGTCCGGTTCCTCGAAGCGGATCCGCAGGAACTCCTGGCCCGACCATTCGCCGAGGCCTTCCGGGAGCTGCGAGAGCCGCTGGGCGGAGCGGAGCGTGGCCAGGGCCGATTCGACGAGGCCGCGCAGGCGGTCGACGATGCTGTCGCGGTTGCGCTCCAGCTGGGCCAGTTCGTCGGTGAGGACGCGCAGCCGGGGCGCGAAGGCCGCGGCCCAGGCCGCGGCATGCTCGGGCAGGGCGGAGGCGGGCAGTTCGCGGATCTGCTGGCGCGCGGGGGTGCGTACCTGCTCGTAGCGGGTGGCGTTGGCGTGCCGGACCAGGATGTCGCTCGCCTCGCGCACCGCCGACTCGGCGGCCGAGAGGTCGCCCGCGCAGCCGCGCAGGGAGCGGCGGGCCTCGGCGGCGGACTGGCGGGCCTCCTCCAGGGTGCCCGCGTGGGGCGCCGGCTCCTGCTCGTCGTCCTGGTGGGCGTGGTCGCGCAGCAGGTCCCGCAGCATCGCCGCGGTCTCGTCGAAGCCACCGGCGCCGTCCTCGGCGGTGCGGTGGGCGCGCAGCAGGTCCGCGTGGGCGGCCCGGGCGCTCTCCACGGCCGCGGTGTGGGCGGCGAGCTGGGCGGTGGCCGTACGCAGCAGGGCCTGCGCCTGTTCGACGTCCTCGGGGACGAGCTCCTCGGGGAGTTCGGTGTGCGCCTCCCCCTCGGCGGGCGCGTGCCGTTCGGCCTCGCCGCGCAGTCGGCCGAGCTGCTCGCTGGCGGTGGACGCGCGGGTCTCCAGCATCTGCACGAGGGACTCGGCGCGGGCGGCCGCGGCCTGCCGGGAGGGGCCGTCGGCGCCGTCGGTGCCTTCGAGGAGCTGGGCGGCCCGGGTGCGGACCTTGTTGGTGAGGCGGTCGAGTTCGGCGAGAGCGGCGCTCTCGTCGCTCTCGGCGCGAGCCTGTTCGGCGCGCAGGTCGGCGCCGACGCCGACCTTCTCGTAGAGCTGGGAGGCCGCGCGGTAGGCCTCGCGCAGGTCCGGCAGCGGCGCCCGGGGGCCGTCGCCCTCGCCGTCGGGCAGCTGGTCGGGGGCGCCGGCGATCTCGGCGCGTTCGGCGCGCAGGGCGCGGGCGGTGCGGCGGGCGTCGTCGGCGGCGCGCTGGGCGGCGCGGCGGTCCTCGTCAGCGGCGCGGGCCCGGTCCAGGCAGACCTCGGCGCGGGCCTCGGACTCGGCGGCGTCGTCGGCGAGTTCGCGGAGCTTGGCCTGCCAGCCGGCGCGCTCGCGCAGCCGGAAGGCCAGCCCGGCGAGGGCGTCGGCGACGCGGCGGGCACGCTGGGCGGTGTCCTGGCGCTCCTCGCGCACGCGGGCCGCGTCGGCGGCGGCCTCGTCGGCCTCGGCGCGTACGGTACGGGCCTCCGCGAGCTCGGCGTCGGCCTCCTCGGCGAACATCCGGGCGGCGGCGGCCGCCTCCGCGAGTTCGGTGAGGCGGCCGGGCGGGCAGCCGGTGCGCCAGGAGCCGAGGCGGGCGGCGAGCTCGCGGTCACCGCCGAGGCGGGCGGCGAGGTCGCGGATCTCGGTGTCACGGGCGGCGGCGCGGGCACGCAGCGCCTGGCGCTCCTCGTCGGCGGCGTGCTCGTCGTGCATGGCCGGGTTCGGCGGTACGAGGAACACCCCGGAGTCGGCTGCGTCGCCGGCCGGCGGCAGCGGGGCCAGCAGGGCGGCGGCCGTGCCGACGGCGACGGTGGAGCGGGGCAGCAGGGCGGCGCCGGAGAGCACCTCGCGGGCCCGGCCGTGGGTGTCGGGGTCGGTGATGACGACGCCGTCGACGAGTTCGGGGCGGGCGGCGAGGACCGCGGCGTGGTCGGCGGGGTCCACGGACTGGGCGAGGTAGCGCCAGCCGGGGAGGGCGGGAATGCCGTGCTCGCCGAGGTACTCCACGGTGGCCAGGACGTCGGGGCCGGGCGGCAGCAGGCCGCCGTCGCCGAGGGCGCCGAGGATGCGGGCGTCGTCGGCGGCCGCGGTGCGCAGGTCGAAGAGCTGGCGCTCGGCGGCTGCGACTCCGTCGGTCAGCAGCCGGCGGAGGTCGTCGGCGTTGCGGTCGAGGTCGGCGACCGTGAGCCCGCCGGCGCCGGCCGCGTCGGGGCGGCCGGCGGGACCCGCCTGGGCCGCCGGACCGTGTCCGGCGGAGCCGTGCGCGGCCCCTGCCGACGCGCCCTGGGCGGCGGATCCGGCGAACGTGCCGGAGGTGCCGCTCTGCGTGCGCGGGTGGGGCAGGAAGGAGGCGGGCACCGACGGGAGCCCCAGGAGCTCCGCCAGGCGCGGGGCGGTGGCGAGGGAGGCCGCGGCCCGGTGCTCCGCGTCGTGGGCGGCCTCGGCGGCGTCGGCGGCGTCCGCCGCGCGGGCGGCGGTGAGCTCGGCGCGGGACTCCGCGGCAGCGGCCTCGCGGGCGGCCTCGGCGGCGGCGCGGGCGGCCTCGCGGGACTCGTCCCAGGCGGCGACGGCGGTCTTCTCGGCATCGGTGGCGGCGAGGGCGGCGCGGGCCGGGTCGGCGTCGGGGGCGGTGTCGTCGAGCCAGCCGGCGCGGACGGCCTCGGCGGTCTCCTGCTGGACCTCGGCCAGCCGCGAGCGCAGGTGCTCGGCCTCGCTGCGGGCCCGCTGGGCGGCCGTGGCGGCGGCGGTGGCGTCGCGGTGGGCGGCCTCGCCGGTGGCCTGGAGGGCGGCGGAGCGCTCCTCCTCCTCGTTGGCGAGCTGCTCGCCGTGCTCGGCGGCGGTGTGCAGGGCCCGGACGAGTTCGCCGGCGGCCGTGGCGCGGGCGGCCAGTGCCGGGGCGGCGTCCCGCTCGGCCTCCAGGATCGCGGCGGCGACGCGGGCCGAGCGGTCGGCGGCGGCCCGGTGGCGCAGCACGTTCTCGGCGGCCTGCCACGCGGAGTGCAGCGTCCTGGCCTCGAGGAGTTCGCGGCGCTGGGCGGCGGCCGCCTTGTCGGCGACGGTCAGGGCCAGCGAGGCGTGCCGGTAGGCGAGTTCGGCGGAGACGGCGGCACTGCGGGTGCGCGCGGACTCGGCGGCGGTGACCTGGTGGGCGGCGCCGGTGACCCGCTGGGCCAGGTCGGCGGCGCGGCCGCGCTCCTCGGCGGCGCGGGCGGACAGCCGCCGGGCGAGGGTGCGCGTACGGCGTTCCGCGCCCGCGTGCACGTCGCGCAGCCGGGAGCGGGCGGCGGCGGCCTCGACGATGCGGGTGAGCAGGTCCACCGAGCCTGCGGTGAAGTCCCGTTCGGCCATGAGCTCGGCGCGGCGGCCGAGCTTGTTGCCGAAGCCGTGGACGAGGTCGGCGAGGCCCTCCGTGTCGCGGGTGTCGGTGACGGCGCGCAGCAGGAGGTCGGTGAAGTCGGAGTCCTTCTTGACCGCGAAGAGGCCGGCCGCCTCGCCCTCGTCGGCGTTCATCTCGCGCTGGTAGCGGAAGAGTTCGGGGTCGAGGCCGAGTTCGGTGAGGTGCTCGTTCCAGCGGTCGTGGATCTCCTCGAAGTACACCTCCAGGTGCGGGTACGCCTTGCCCGCCTCGGTGAGGGAGTCGCGGAAGCCCTTCATCGTGCGGCGGCGGCCCTGGGCCCCGGAGGCGCCTTCGACGGGCGGGCGCACGGAGGTGGCCTCGGCGACGGGCAGGCTGTCGAGGCTGAGGCCGGGTCCGGGGCGGAAGGAGTACCAGGCCTCGGCGAACTTGCGCGGGTCGTTGGAGACCTGGCGGCCGCGCCATTCGCTGACCTTGCCGACGACCACGCACTCGCCGGTCTGGGTGTGCTGCCATTCCAGGGCGACGTGCCCGCAGTCGTCGGCGAGCAGGAACTTGCGCAGGACGCCGGAGCTGGCGCCGCCGAGGGTGTTGCGGTGGCCGGGGAGCATCACCGAGAAGATCAGCTTGAGGAGGACGGACTTGCCGCCGCCGTTCTCCAGGAAGAGCACACCGGCCGGCGCGGGCCGGCGCGGCGGGCCGGTGGGCTCGTCCTCGAAGAACTCCGCCTGGGTCGGTGCCGGGTGGGGCACCGGTTCGCCGACTCCGCGCAGGTCGAGCACGGTGTCGGCGTAGCGCGCACCGGCGGGCCCGATGGAGTAGAGGCGGATCCGGGACAGCTCGTACATGGCGGCGGACTCTCGTGATGTCTTGGGTGAGGCGGGACGTACGGGGATCGGGGCGCGGGCCGTGGGGCCCGGGGCTCAGGCGTGGAACGGGAGTCCGGCGTCGGCGGCCAGTTCCAGGTCGTCGCCCTCGGGCGGCGGCAGCAGGGTGGCGGAGCCGTCGCCGACCGGGACCACGCCGAGCTCCAGGAGCTCGGCCATCGCCGCGCTGCCCGCCATGTCACGGACCTGGAGCTGGTAGCGCGGGGTGGTGCGGTAGGTGCCGCCGGCCTCGTCCCCGGTGCGCTGGAGGAAACCGGAGTCGGTGAGGAAGGCGGCCGCCTTGCCGACGATGCCGGTGGTGGAGCCGGCGAGGCGGCGGGCGTCCTTGGTGGCACCGGTCGCGCTGCGGCGGGCGTAGACGCGCCAGGCGGCCTCCAGGCCGGGGGCGTCGGAGGCCGGGTCGGTGTTCTCGCCGAGCTCCTCGGCCCGCTCCTCCAGGCGGCGGCAGGTCTGCCGGACGAAGGCGTCGACGCCGTTGACCGTGATGCGGCCGATGTAGCCGTCGTCGGCGAGGTCCTCGGGGCGCGGGAAGGCCAGGGCGGCCACGGCGAGGTGTGCGAGGCCGTGCAGGAAGCGGTCGGCGGAGTCGGCGGCGGTGCGGCGGGCGTAGTCGCCCATCCGGACGGCGAAGACGGAGTCCTCGCCGGCGGCCACGGCCATGCCGGCGCGCGGGGACACCTCCAGGACGACGAGGCCGAGGCCGGTGGCGACCGCGTCGGCGAGCCGGCCGAAGGCGGGGTCCTCGCGGTAGCGGCGGAGCAGCTCCGCGTACTCGGCGTCCCGGGCGGGGAGCAGCTTGGGCTGCAGCCCGAAGGCGACGAGCCGGGCCGCGTCGGCGGCGTCCGCCGGGGTCACGGACCCACCGGTGGCGGGCGCGACGGGAGCCGACGGCGCGTCGGGCTCGCTCCACGCGGGGTGCTCGGCGTGGTGGTCGCTCACGGGTACGTCTCCTCGGCGGTGCGGGTCGTTCGGGCGGTACGGCTGCTGCCGGCGGGGCCTCTGTGCGGATCAGGCGGCTCCGGCCGATTCAGCCTCGCCGGCGTTTGAGGCGCGGGGTCTGGGGCGGAGCCCCAGGAAACCCGGCTCCGCCGGGCACCGGGCTCTGCCCGGACCCGCGCCTCGAACGCCGGCGAGGCTGAATCCGGAGCCGGCGAGGCTGAAGGAGGTGGCGCCGGCAGGGCCGGGTTCGGCACGGGCGAGGCGACAGCCGGGGCAAGGGCGCGGCGGGTCACGACGCCTCCGCGCGGTCGGCGGCCATGCCGGCGGCGTCCAGGAGGGCGGTGCCGACGATGAGGTCGGCGCCGCCGAATTCGTGGTCGTCGAGCTGCGTGCCGTCGTCCACCGCGAAGAGGAGCCGCTCCTCCCCCTGCCGGTAGGCCGTGCCGACGGCCGGGCTCGCCGCGTGGACGGCCAGCAGGGCCACCAGGTACGGCAGTTCGGGATCGCCGCGGCGGGCCTCCGCGAGGAGCCCGGACAGCCGCCGCGGGGCGTCGTGCGGAAGGTCGAGGAGCTCCATCGCGGCGGCGAGCTGCTCCTCGCTGAAGCGGCTGTCGTCCGGGGTGGCGATGAGGTCCGGCTCGGGCATCTCCGCGCCGAGGTGCTCGCGCTCCACCGGCGGGGTCAGCAGGATCTCGACCAGGTCGGCGACCCGCACCGAGACGGGCGTGCGCAGCCCCGCGCCGGCGGCGAAGAAGGCGGTGGTCACCCGGCTCGCCTGCGCCACCGGCAGCGGCAGCAGCGGGGCGACGAGCTGCCCGTACAGGTCGATGCCGGAGCGGGGGGCCGGGGCGGCGAAGGCCTGGCGGTCCTGTTCGGCCCGGAAGAGCGGGCCGGCGTCCAGCAGCCGGGACTGGAGCTGGGTGTGCCGGCGGATGCAGTCCTTGACGATGTCGACGAGTTCGGCCGCGCGCCGCTTGTTCTCCGGCTCCTCCGCCTCGTCGCGCGCCTTGCGGATGTTGGTCAGGATCGCGTTCTCGTGGCGGTAGCGGTCGGCGACGTGGTCCAGGGCCTCGGCGATCATGTCGGGCACGGCCCGGAGCCAGTCCACCGCCCGGACGTTGCGGCGCGTCGCGTCCAGCGTGCGGCGCAGGGTCTCGGCGTACTGCACGGTCCGGTAGCGGGCCTGCTCGGCGGCGAGCTGGGCGTCGGCCAGCCGGCCGCGGCTGATCAGCACCTCCAGCTTGACCTCGGCGGCGATCTGAGCGCTGGTGACGTCCGTGTCGAGGGCGCCGACGAGGACGTTGACGGCCTCGTCGGTGGTGCGCAGGTAGACCACGCCGCCGTAGCCGGGGACCTCTTCGATCAGCTTGAAGTCGTAGTCCCTGCGCACGTAGACGCCGTCGGGGCCGAAGGTGCCGTACATCGCGCGGAATCCGCGGTCCACGCTGCCGACGTTGATCAGGTTCTCCAGCACCCAGCGGGCCACCCGCTCGTGCTCGGCCGCCGGGCGGGCGGGGGCCTGGGCCGCGACGCGCGGCAGCAGCCTGGCCACTATCTGCTCGTGGTCGGCACCCGTGTCGAAGTCCATGTTGAGCGTGACCAGGTCGATCGCGGCCAGCGCGACCTCCGCCATCGCGTAGATCCCGTACTCGCCGGCCAGATTGGCCTTGCGGACGTCGAGGTCGTGCAGCGGGGCGGTGCAGGCGAGGGCACGCAGCCGCCGGGCCAGGCCCTCGTCGGCGGCCGGGCCCGGCGCCGGGGACGGAAGGGTCTTCGCCGGGGCAGGGAGAGTCACGGACAAAGACTAGGTCCTGTTACTGACAACATCCCAAACGGCATGGTTCGGCCGGATCGTCCCGGCGTCCGCTCCGGCCGCCTGCTCTACGCTCGGCGCATGGCTTCCATGATCGCATCCGCTCGCGTGATCGACCTCAACGCCGACCTCGGCGAGGGCTTCGGGCGCTGGACGCTCACCGACGACGAGGCCCTGCTGTCCGTCGTCACGAGCGCCAATGTGGCCTGCGGCTTCCACGCCGGTGACCCGTCCATCATGCGCCGCGTCTGCGAGCTCGCCGCGGAGCGGGGCGTGCGGATCGGCGCGCAGGTCTCCTACCGCGATCTGGCCGGCTTCGGGCGGCGCTCCATGGACGTGCCGCCCGCCGAGCTCGCCGACGAGGTGGCCTACCAGATCGGGGCACTGGAGGTGTTCGCGCGCGCGGCCGGCTCCCGGGTGTCGTACGTGAAACCGCACGGCGCGCTCTACAACCGCACCGTCCACGACGCCGGCCAGGCCGCCGCGGTGGTCGCGGGCGTCCGGCTGGCGGCCGGGTCCGGTGCCACCGGCGGCCTGCCGGTGCTGGGACTGCCCGGGTCGCTGCTGCTCGCCGCCGCCGGGGAGGCCGGGCTGGCTCCCGTACCGGAGGCCTTCGCCGACCGCGCCTACACGCCGGCCGGGACGCTGGTCCCGCGCGGCGAGCCGGATGCCGTGCTGCACGACCCGGACGCGGTCGTCGCGCGAGCCGTCCGGATGGCGGCCGACGGAGCGGTGACGGCGGCCGACGGGTCGACGGTCCCGGTGGCCGCACGCTCGCTGTGCCTGCACGGGGACACCCCGGGGGCGGCCGTACTCGCCCGCCGGGTCCGGGAGGCGCTGGGCGAGGCCGGGGTCCGGGTGGAGGCCTTCGCGTGAGGACCCTCGTGGTGGGTGCTGAGGCGCTGCTGATCGAACTGGACTCGGCGGACGAGGTCGCCGCGCTCCACGCCGAGCTGCTGCGCCGCCGGGACGCGGGCGAGCTGGGACCCGTACGGGACCTCGTACCGGCCGCGCGGACCGTGCTGCTGGACGGCGTACGGGACCCGGCGGCGCTCGGTGCCCGGATCGGGCGGTGGCAGGTGCCGCCGCTCGCGCCGACGCAGGGGCCGCAGGTCACCGTCCCGGTGCGGTACGACGGGCCGGACCTGGTGGAGGTGGCCCGGCTGTGGGGGGTCGCCCCGCGGGAGGTGCCGGAGATCGTCGGCGGGACCGTCTTCCGGGTGGCTTTCTGCGGTTTCGCGCCGGGCTTCGGCTACCTGACGGGGCTGCCGGAGCGGTTGCGCGTCCCTCGCCGCGGGACGCCCCGTACGGCCGTCCCGGCGGGCTCGCTGGCGCTGGCCGGGGAGTACGCGGGGGTGTACCCGCGCTCCTCCCCCGGCGGCTGGCAGCTGATCGGCTCCACGGACGCGGTGCTCTGGGACCCGCAGCGCGAGCCGGCGGCGCTCCTCGCGCCCGGGGTCCGGGTGCGGTTCACGCAGGAGGACGGCCGTGGCTGAGGGGCTGCTGGTGGTGCGGCCGGGGGCGCTGACGACGGTCCAGGACCGGGGCCGCCCGGGATACGCGCACCTGGGGGTCCCGCGCTCGGGGGCCCTCGACACGGCGGCGTACGCGCTGGCCAACCGGCTCGTCGGCAACGCACCGGACGCGGCGGCGCTGGAAACGACCCTGGACGGGGTCGGGCTGCGGGCCCTGGCCGCGACCACCGTGGCGGTCACGGGCGCGCCCTGTCCGGTACGGATCTCCGGTCGCCCGGTGGCCTGGGGGGCGCCGGTCCGGCTCCCGGCCGGGGCGGAGCTGGAGGTGGGCCGGGCGGAGTCGGGGGTGCGCTGCTACGTCGCGGTGCGGGGTGGCCTGGCCGCCCCGCCGGTCCTGGGCAGTCGCTCCACGGACCTGCTGTCCGGGCTGGGGCCGCCGGTCCTGTCGGCCGGGATGCTGCTGCCGGTGGGCCCGCCCGGCCCGGATCCGGTGCCCGGGGCGGATGTCTGCGGCCTGCCCGGGCCGCCTTCGGAGCTGCTGCTCCCGCTGCGGCTCGGGCCCCGGGCGGACTGGTTCACCGGGGCCTCCCTCGCCGGGCTGTGGCGCTCGCGGTTCCGCGTCTCGGCGGCGTCCAACCGCATCGGCCTGCGCACGGAGGCGGGCGCTCCGCTGGCCCGCGCCCGGGCCGGCGAGCTGCCGAGCGAGGGCATGGTGCTGGGCGCGGTGCAGGTGCCGCCGGACGGCCTGCCGGTGGTGTTCCTGGCCGATCACCCGGTGACGGGCGGCTATCCGGTGGTGGGCGTGGTCCCGCCGGGCCCGGCCCTGGACGCGGCGGCGCAGGCCCGGCCGGGGGTGCCGGTGAGGTTCGTGAGGTCCCGGTGAAACGCTTCGGGGGGCTTCGGCCAAGTACGGGGTGAGGGGGCCGCTCGGGTTCCCCGCGCAGGGGAGGAACCGGGTGCGCAGCCCACGACACGAGACCGGACCGCCGGATCTCACCACGCCCGAGGGGTTCGGGGCGTTCTACGAGGAACACATCGACGCCGTACTCGGCTTCGTCACGCGGCGGGTCGCCGACCCGCACCTTGCGGCGGACCTGACGGCCGACATCTTCCTCGCCGCGATGGGATCGGCCCGCGGCTACCGGCCCGACAGGGGAGTGCCGGTCGCCTGGCTGTTCGGAATAGCCCGCAACGTCCTGTCGGGCCACGCCCGCGGGCTGGCCCGCGAGAGCGGGGCGCTGGCGCGGCTGAGCGGGCGGCGCCTGCTCGACGACGAGGACGTGGCGGCGCTGGAGGAGCGGATCGACGCCCAGCGCGCGTTCAGGGAGCTCGCGGAGCGCCACGCCGCCCTGTCCGAGCCGCTGCGCGCCGCCCTCGACCTGGTCGTGCTCGACCAGCTCACCCCGGCCGAGGTCGCCCAGGCCCTCGGCGTCACCCAGGCGACCGTCCGCGTCCGCCTCCACCGGGCCCGCCGCGCGCTGCGCGGGACCGGGACCGCCGCCGTCACCGAATCGCAGTTGGAGGCAGCCCGATGAGCACCAGGCCCGGCGGGTTCGAGGACCGGCTCAAGGCGGCGCTGCTGGCCCGTCTCCCGCAGGAGGCTCCGGCCCCGGCTCCCGCCCGCTCCCTGACCCGCCGCTACGGCATCCCGCTGGCAGTGGGCATCGCGACGGCCGTCGTCCTCGCCGTGATGGCCCTGCCCGGCAGTACCCGCAACGGCTCGCTGCCGTCGGTCGGTCCCACCGGTTCGCCGAGCCCTTCGGCCGCGGACGCGCCCGGGATCGAGAAGGACCCGGACGGCTCGCTCCGGTTCAGGATGCCCGAGCAGCAGCAGGTCCCGGCCCTGGCCGACCGGCTCAAGGAACTGGGGGTCCAGGTCGCGCTGGTCCCGAAGCGGCCGCTGTCCCAGTGCAGCTCCGAGCTCATACGCGGGGGCTTCGATCCGATGGGCGACCCCGAGGCCGTGGTCCTGCAGCGCGGCGATGACGGGTGGTTCTTCAAGGTCAACGCGAAGACGGTCCCGCCGGGCTACACGCTCGCGTTCTCGTGGGCGGAGCACTTCCCGCTGGGCGATCGGAGGACAGACTTCAACGTGGTGGAGCCGGCCAGGATCCCGTCCTGCACGATCGACTACTCGGAGGGCCTGGAGGAAGCACTGAAAGCGCTCTCCGAGCCCCCGAAGGACCCCGGCAGGACCATCGAGATCCCCACGCCCAGGCTCGCCGATCTGCCGGAGGTGGTCCGGAGCCTGCAGGAACAGGGAGTCAGCGTCGCGGTGACCGAGCTGAAGCCCGCGTCGGAGTGCACACACCTGGGCCGCGGGTACCGCCATCCCGGCAGGCAGGCCGACCCCGAGAGCGAACTGACCCGGCGGCGGGAGGAGGGCACGTTGAGGATCAACTCCAAGACGCTGCCTCCGGGGTACACCCTCGTCTTCAAGAAGCCGGCGAACGGGTCGGACCCCGGCGCCGCGGTCGGGTACGGCGCGCAGAAGACGTCCGAGGTCACCGCCTGCGAGATCGACCCCCTCTTGCCGGTCGGGTGACGCCCTCTTCGCGATGAGCCCCGGACGCCCCGGCCTTCCTCAGGCCGGGGCGTCCGCGCGCCTGCGACCCGCTATACGGCGGACTCCGGGGCGATGCGGCTGCGGACCGCGGACTGGACGTCCTCCTCCTCCGCCGGATCGGCGGCCAGGCGTCGCAGCCGGGGCGCCACGCGGGCATCGGCCGTTTCGGCGTGGTGGGCCGCCACCTCGCGGGTGGTCTCCTCGCAGTCCCAGAGGCATTCGACGGCGAACCCGGCCGCGAAGGTGGGGTCGGTGCTGGCCAGGGCCTTGGCGGCCCGGCCGCGCAGGTGGGACGAGGCGGTCTCGCGGTAGATGTGGCGCAGCACGGGGGCCGCGCAGCCGACGGCGAGCCGGCCCGCCCCGTCCACCAGGGCGAACAGGCGCCGGGTGTCCGGGCCCGCACCGCGCACGGTGGAGCGCAGGGCGCCCAGCACCAGGCTCGCGTCCTCGGCTCCGCCGCGGGCGGCCAGGGTGGCCGCGGCGGCCTCGCCGAGCGCGTCGGGGCGGTGGACCCAGCGTCGGGCCCGTTCGACGGCCTCGGGTCCGCACATGCGCTCGTAGGCGGCCACGGCCGGCTCGTCGGCGGCGGCTTCGATCAGGTCCAGCACGGCCGGGTTCTCCGGCTCGGCGAGGACCAGGTGGTGCAGGGCGGTGGCCCGGGCGGCCTCGCCGTCGGCGCCGGCCGCGGCCGCGAGGATGGCGGAACGGTCCTCGGGCTGGGCCACGGCGGCGAGGCAGCGGGCAGCGGGGACGTGCAGCGGGGTACCGCGGCGCAGTCCGTCGGCGGCCCAGTCGAAGACGGCCTGGACGCCCCAGCCGGGCCGGGGCCCGCTCGGGGTCATCTGGCGCTGCCAGCGGTCGAAGGAGCCCTGCTGACGGGCGGCGCGCAGGCGCTCCCCGTACTGGGGGGTCTCCTCCCACAGACACCACGGGCGGGGCTCGTAGGCGTCGCGGACGGCGGCGGCCAGCCGCGCCTCGCCCTCCGCCGTGGCGGGGAAGCGGGCGAGGACGGCCGGGGCCAGGGACCGCAGGCCTTCGTCGTCGTCGCGCAGGGCCAGCTCGTCGAGCGCCCAGGCCCAGTTCGCCCCGGAGGCGGCGTAGCGGCGCAGCAGCATGAGCGCGTCGTCGCGGCCGTAGGAGGCCAGGTGGCCCAGGACGGACAGGGCGAGGCCCGTGCGGTGGTCCTCTTCGTCGACGAGGTCGTCGGCGCTGAAGAGGTGGGCCTCGATCTCGCCCAGCGGACCGGCGAGGTCCAGGTACAACCGGGCGTAGTACAAGGAGCGGTTCTCGACCTGCCAGTCCTGGCGCGGGTCGCGGAGCACGCACTGGTTGAGGGCCTCGAGGGCCTCCGCCCTGGGTGCCGCGAGTGCGTGCAGCGTGCCGTCGCCACGGCCTCGCTGAAGGAGCCCGAGCAGGGTACCGCTCGGAGCTATGACTGGTTCGAACATGGGAATGGCCTCAAATCAAGCTGGGGACGCAACCGGGAATCGGGATTCACAGGGCCGCGTAACAGCATGTGAGGACGTCCGCCGTCTTGTTCCGCTCGATGTAGACCATTGCCTTCTCACTCTCGTCGGTGCTTCGTGACCATGGAGGCCGGGCCGGCCGGTTCACGCTTCGTGTCTCGCCCGCTTCTGCCCGTCCCCCGTGCTCGCGAATCGAATCCGACGCCATGATGACCCAGCCGGTTTGTGCGCCGCGACCACATTTATGGCCGCCGTGACCAACCTGTGAGGTCGGGACGCGCCCGGGCCCGGCCAGATCCCGGGAAAAACCGGACTACTCGGCTCCGAAAAGTTCCAGCAGGTCGGCCTTGGCGAACATGCGCGCCGTGTCCACGGCGGAGGGGGTTCCGGCCTTCGGGTCGGCCCCGCCGGCGAGCAGCGCGCGGATGACGGCCTCCTCACCCTTGAAGACCGCGCCGGCGAGCGGGGTCTGGCCGCGGTCGTTGGCGCGGTCGGCCTCGGCGCCGCGGGCCAGCAGGGCGGACACGGCGTCGGCGTGGCCGTGGTAGGCGGCGAGCATGACCAGGGTGTCACCCCGGTCGTTGGTGAGGTTCGCCGGGACGCCGGCGTCCAGGTAGGCGGTGAGCGCCTCGGTCTCACCCTGGCGGGCGAGGTCGAAGATCTTGGTGGCCAGCTCGATGACGTCCTCGTCGGGGACGCCCTGGGAACCGGAGCCCTCGGCTGCGTGCTCGCTCATGGTCCGTACCGCCTTTCACTCGTTGCTGACATGGTCCGCCCGCCCGTCACGGCGTCGACGACCCGGGCCGGGGCCGGGCGGGCAGGGGGGTGCACGGCGCTGCGTCCGTACGGGTGAATCGTCAGGGTAGCGCCCTGGCCTGCACATGTCCGGGGCGGACCGAGGCAATGATCACCTTCGGCCCCCGGCCGCCGGGCGTAGTGGCCGGACTCGGCCGGTCAAGTGAAAAACCCTTGAATTCACCCGTATGCACCTTTTGTCGCATTGATACTTCCTGTGAGCCTGGGAGAACTGATGGTGACTGTCCCCACCAACCAGGAGAAAACCTCATGGTCCTGTCCATCTCAGGCGTGGTCCTGCTCGGCATCATCTGCTTCCTCTTCTTCAAGAAGGACGGGATGAAGCTGACGCACGCGTTCGTGTGCGCGCTCTTCGGCTTCTTCCTCGCCGGCTCCGCCATCGCCCCGAGCATCACGGCGAGCACGGCGAGCCTCGCGAGCCTGCTCGGCGGGATCAAGCTCTAGCCCGGCCATCGCGCAGCGACCCCAGCAGCACCCGGAACACCGTCACACCCACAACTCCAGGAGACGCCCGTGGCCCGGCGCCCACTTCCCCGCATCCTCAGCAGCGGCTCCACGTCGCTGACCCGGGGCCGCGACCTCGCTCGCACGGCCGCCGACAGTGCCACGGACGTCCTCCATCCGCTCCTCGTGATCGGGCGCGGCCTGCGCATCCTGGCCGCGGCCGGACGGCGCCGGTGGTCCACGACCCCCAAGGACAAGCGTGGTCCCGCGCTGTTCCTGGGAGTCGCCTGCGTCCTCGTGGTCGCGCTCCTCCCCTACGGCCCCCTCCTCGCCCTGATCACCCTCATGGCGACGGCGGCCTGGCACGGACGCGACCGCACCTCGGCGAAGACCGGCCCCAGCGATGCCGAGACCGAACGGCTCGGCTCCCTCTACGAAGCCCTCGTGCCGTACTTCTCCATCCCGGACGACCCCAGTCCGCTCTTCGCCCACGGCGGGGAATGGGACAAGGCCTTCAGCGACTACGAGTTCGACGAGGCGGGCCGCCTCACCCGGCTCCACATCCGCTACCCGGCCTACTTCACCGACGGCGAGGCCGCCTCACGGGCCCGCATCGAGGCACTGCTGCACGCCAAGTCCGGGCGCGGACGGGAGTACCTCTTCGACTGGGACGAGGAGGGCAACCAGCTCGGCCTGAGGGTGCTGGCGGCGCTGCCGACGGGCATCGCCGCCCAGCCGTTCGTCACCTCCCCCGGCGAGACCGTGCTCGGCTTCACCGACGCCGGCGGCGTGCAGCGCACCCTGCCCGTCCTGGAGGGCGACGAGCCCCGCGACGTGCCACCGGTGATCTGGCGCACCGGGCCCCGCTCCACCGAACCCCACCTGCTGGCCGTCGGTCAGCCCGGCAGCGGCACCTCCAGCCTGCTGCGCTCCATCGCCCTGCAGGCCCTGCGGCACGGGGGCGACGTCCTGATCGTCGACGGCGGCGGCAGCGGCGAGTACTCCTGCCTGTCCGGCCGGGGCGGCGTGCTCGCCGTGGAATGCGGGCCGACCGGGGCGCAGGCCACGCTGGAATGGGCCGCGCGGGAGACCGAACGGCGGCTCATCGCCACCCACCGGGCCCGGGAGGTCGGACGGCCCGCGCCCGAGGACACCCGGCGGCCCCTGTGGATCCTGCTGGACCAGCCGAGCGTGCTGGCCCACCTCGCCGTCTCCGGGGGCGGCCCCGACCTGCTGGCCCAGTTGCAGGTGCCGTTGCGGCACGGACGGCCCGCCCACGTCACCGTGGTGGTGGCCGAGCAGTTCGGGCACCTGGAACTGCTCAACGACGCCGTCTGGCAGCACACCCGCGCCCGCGTCGTCCTCGGGCCCGCCGCGGTCCAGCAGGTCACCGACGTACTGGGGCTGCCGCCGCACACCACCCCGACGGCCCAGGTGCCGCCGGGGCGCGGGTACGCCCGGCTCGGCACCGGGCCCGTGCACCGGCTCCAGGTGCCCGCCACCCCGGACCCGTACGACGAGGCCGTGCACCCGGCGTACCGCCAGGCCGTGATGGAGCTGCTGCCCGGTCGGCCCGCGCCCGGCGGGGGCGGTGGGCGGGACCGGAGCACGCTGAGCAAGCCGCTCCAGGAGCAGTCGGCGGCGCAGGGTCCGGCACTGGGCTCCCCGGAGACTCCGGAAGTGCCGGCCGAGGCCTCGTAGGCCGGTCGTGACGGGCGGCCGGTCCGCGGGGTACAGGTCCGCGGGTACAGCCCGCCCGCGGGTACAGCCCGCCCGCAAGTACAGCCGGTCCGCGGGTCCGGCGGGTTACGCCACGAACGTGCGCGGCGGCTCCGCCCCGCTGCCGCCCGCTCCGGTGCCGACCAGCCGGGCCGCCGCCGCCAGCCGGGAGGCGGCTTCCTCGGCCACCGGCCCGCCCACGGTGAACGGCAGCCGGACATACCCCTCGAAGGCGCCGTCCACACCGAACCGCGGCCCCGAGGGGACCCGCACCCCGACCCGCTCCCCCACTTCGGCCAGGCGCGAGCCGGAGAGCCCGCCCGCGCGGGCCCACAGGGTCA
Organism: Streptomyces sp. NC-S4; assembly: GCF_054353315.1. Lineage (NCBI taxonomy): Bacteria > Bacillati > Actinomycetota > Actinomycetes > Kitasatosporales > Streptomycetaceae > Streptomyces > Streptomyces sp. NC-S4. The sequence continues at coordinate 1,813,622 of NZ_CM135937.1, forward strand.
GCCCGCCCTGCGGAACCTCGAACTCCCAGTCCGGCAGCTCCCGGCGGACCGCCGCGACCAGCGCGTCCCGGTTCTCCCGGGCCTGCTCCCGGCGGAGCCCGACGGCCTCCTGCCAGCCCCCGGTGCGCATCAGCCAGTTCACCGCGAGCTGCTCCAGCACCGGAGTGCCCAGGTCGGCGTAGGCCCGGGCGGCGACCAGGCTGCGGATCACGTCGGGGGCGGCCCGCACCCAGCCGATCCGCATGCCCGCCCAGAACGCCTTGCTGGCGGAGCCGACCGTGATGACCGTGCTGCCGGCCGGGTCGAAGGAGCACACCGGACGGGGCATCTCCAGGTCCGGGTCCAGCCGGAGCTCCAGCATGGTCTCGTCGGCCACCAGGACGGTCCCGGCCGAGCGGGCGGCCTCCACCATCGCGCGGCGCTGCTCCTCGGAGGCCAGGGCCCCGGTCGGATTGTGGAAGTCGGCGACCACGTAGGCGAGGCGGGGGGCCGAATCGCGCAGCACCTGCCGCCAGACGTCCATGTCCCAGCCGCCGAGGCCCTCGGCCATCGCGACGGGCACGAGGCGGACCCCCGCCGCGCGCATCAGCTGGAGGATGTTGGCGTAGGAAGGGGACTCGACGGCGATCCGCTCCCCGCGCCCGGCGAAGAGAGTGCAGATGGCGTCGATGGCACCCATCGCACCGGTGGTGACCATGATCTGCTCGGGCATGGTGGGAATGCCCTGCTCGGTGTAGCGGTCGGCGAGCATCCGGCGCAGCGCGGGCAGGCCCGCCGGGTAGTCCCCGTGGGTGTGCGCGTAAGGCGGCAGCTCCTCCAGGGCACCCTGGACGGCCTTGGTGAGCCAGGGCTCGGGGGCCGGGAGCGCGGCGCAGCCGAGGTCGATCATCGAACCGAGGGACTCGGGCGGCAGCGGTTCCAGCCCCCGGGCGGGCAGCGGGTTCCCGGCCGGGACGGAGGTCCAGCTGCCGGCGCCGCGGCGGGATTCCAGGAACCCCTCGCCCCGCAGGGCCTCGTAGGCGGCGGCGACGGTGGTGCGGCTGAGGGAGAGGGCGACGGCCAGTTCCCGCTCGGCGGGCAGCCGGGCGGCGACCGGGACGCGGCCTTCGAGGACGAGCAGGCGGATGCCGTCGGCGAGGGTCCGGTAGGCGGGCAGCCTGCGCGCCCCGGGGACGCTGGGCCGCTCCTGCTGGGAGGTGATGAGACGGGCGAGCTGTGCGGCACCGACCGCTGAGGTCCATTCGGCCATGCTGTCCGGTCCACCTTCGTCGAATTGGCCCCGCCCGACGGCGGGCGCGGCCGGTATTGGATTGCTTCCGCCCCCACACCCTGTCACGCCGGGGTCCACCCGGACCAGGGGCGGGGGTGCCCGACCGCTCGGCGGAGGGGTCCGCACGGCTGCGGCGGCGCGCCGTTCATCACGCAGCCACCGGGGCGCACCCTCCCCACGGGTAACAAGAGGCATACTGCCGCCGTGACGCACGTACGCCTTCGCCATCCGTATCTGGACCACCCGGCTCCGATTCCCTTCGCGCACCGGGGCGGTGCCGCGGACGGGCTGGAGAACACCGCCGCCGCCTTCCGGCGGGCCGCCGCAGCGGGCTACCGGTACTTCGAGACCGATGTGCACGCCACGGTGGACGGGAAACTCGTCGCCTTCCACGACTCCACGCTGGACCGGGTCACCGACGGCCGGGGCCGGATCGCCGAACTGCCCTGGAAGAAGATCCGCGAGGCCAGGGTCGGGGGCACCGAGCCCCTGCCGCTCTTCGAGGAGCTGCTGGAGGAGTTCCCGGACGCCCGCTGGAACATCGACATCAAGGCCGAGTCGGCGCTGCACCCGCTGGTCAACCTGATCGCCCGGGCCGGGATCTGGGACCGGGTGTGCGTGGGCTCCTTCTCGGAGAGCCGGGTGGCCCGCGCCCAGAAGATCGCCGGGCCCCGGCTGGCGACCTCCTACGGCGTACGCGGGGTGCTCGGCCTGCGGCTGCGCTCGTACGCCATTCCCGCGGCGCTGCGCGTGGGCGCGGTGGCGGCGCAGGTTCCGGAGATCCAGTCCGGTATCCGCGTGGTCGACCGCAGGTTCGTACGGACCGCGCACGAGCGGGGACTCCAGGTGCACGTCTGGACCGTGAACGAACCGGAACGTATGGAGGCTCTCCTCGACCTGGGTGTCGATGGCATCATGACCGACCGGATCGACATCTTGCGCACGGTGCTGGACCGGCGTGGGGCCTGGGCCTGACGCGCCCTCCACCCCCCGCACGGGCCGGGACGCCGCTGCGGCACGGGACCAGCGAGGGGGACACCGCATGAGTGCGGAAGAGCGCAGCAGGACCGAGGAAGCGGAACCCGGGGCGGGGGACGGCAGAGCCGCGGCCGCCCCGGCGACCGCGACCTCCTCGACGGCCGCGATCGCCGAGCGCAAGCGCGAGCAGCGGGGCTGGTACTTCTACGACTTCGCCGTCTCGGTCTACTCGGCGAGCGTGCTGACCGTGTTCCTCGGGCCCTACCTGACCGCGGTGGCCAAGGCCGCCGCGGACGCCGAGGGCTTCGTGCATCCGCTGGGCATCCCGGTGCGCGCCGGGTCCTTCTTCGCCTACTCCGTCTCGGCCTCGGTGATCCTGGCCGTCCTGCTGATGCCGCTCGTGGGCGCCGTGGCCGACCGGACCGGCCGCAAGAAGCCGATGCTGGCGGCGGCCGCGTACACGGGCGCAGTGGCGACCACCGGAATGTTCTTCCTGGACGGCGAGCGCTATCTGCTGGGCGGCCTGCTGCTCATCGTGGCGAACGCCGCCCTGTCGGTCTCGATGGTGCTCTACAACGCCTACCTGCCGCAGATCTCCACCCCCGACGAACGGGACACCGTCTCCTCGCGGGGCTGGGCCTTCGGTTACACCGCCGGGTCCGTGATGCTGGTGGTGAACCTGGTGCTCTACATGGGGCACGACTCGTTCGGCCTCTCGGAGGGCATGGCGATCCGGATCTGCCTGGCCTCCGCGGGCCTGTGGTGGGGAGCCTTCGCGCTGATCCCGCTGCGCCGGCTGCGGGACCGGGCCGTGGTCCGGGAGCCCGGGGCGGCGCCGGCCGTCAGCGGCTGGAAGCAGCTCGTCGCCACCCTGAAGGACATGCGGCGCTACCCGCTGACCCTGTCCTTCCTGCTGGCGTACCTGATCTACAACGACGGCGTGCAGACCGTGATCTCCCAGGCCTCCGTCTACGGCTCGGAGGAGCTGGAGCTGGAGCAGTCCACCCTGATCGGGGCGGTGCTGCTGGTGCAGGTCCTGGCGGTGGCCGGCGCGCTGGGCATGGGCCGGCTCGCCCGGATCTACGGAGCCAAGCGGACGATCCTGGGCTCGCTGGCCGCGTGGGCGGTGACGCTGGCGGCCGGATACTTCCTTCCGGCCCGGACCCCGGTGTGGTTCTTCGCACTCGCCGCGATGATCGGGCTGGTGCTGGGGGGCAGCCAGGCGCTGTCGCGCTCGCTGTTCTCGCACCTGGTGCCGGCGGGCAAGGAGGCCGAGTACTTCTCCGCGTACGAGATGAGCGACCGGGGCCTGAGCTGGGTGGGACCGCTGGTGTTCGGCCTGACGTACCAGCTCACGGGCAGCTACCGGGACGCCATCATCTCTCTGGTGGTCTTCTTCGCACTGGGATTCGTGCTCCTGGCACGAGTGCCGGTGCGGCGCGCGGTGGAGGCGGCAGGCAATCCTGTACCGGAGCGGATCTGAGAGTGGGTCCGCGAGTGCGCCCGGCCCGGATCCACGAACGAATTCCGAACGAATTTAGACGTTGAAGCAAAGGGCCGGTAGTGTACGCCTTTGGCCTGCCAGGCGGACCGTTACTGCGCGCACAGCTGGCGTGGACGTTGGGTGACATCTGCTGCCAGATGTGACAAAACGGGCACTGGTGGGTACAACAAGGGGCGGTACGACGGGCGACGCACGACCCGGAGCGGGAATCTATACCGCCGACCGGACGTTGACCGGATGACGACGACAGCGACACCTGTCCTGTGGGCGACAAGCCCGGGAGGCACGATTCATGAGTGAGCGAGCTCTCCGCGGTACGCGCCTCGTGGTTACCAGCTACGAGACGGACCGCGGCATCGATCTGGCCCCGCGCCAGGCGGTGGAGTACGCATGCCAGAACGGACATCGATTTGAGATGCCGTTCTCGGTTGAGGCAGAAATTCCGCCGGAGTGGGAGTGCAAGGCGTGCGGCGCCATGGCACTCCTGGTGGACGGGGATGGGCCCGAAGAGAAGAAGGGCAAGCCCGCGCGAACGCACTGGGACATGCTCATGGAGCGACGCACCCGCGAGGAGCTGGAGGAAGTGCTGGCCGAAAGGCTCGCAGTCCTGCGTTCCGGCGCCATGAACATTGCCGTGCATCCGCGGGACAGCCGCAAGTCCGCCTGACAGCCGGACGGATACACAAGCCGAGGGGCCCCGCCACACTGTGTGTGGCGGGGCCCCTCGGCTTGTGTATCCGTCGTTCCGTCGTTCCGTCGTTCCGTCCTACGGGGTCAGCGGCGGGCGGTACGCCGTGTCCGGGCCGCCCTGCCCGCCGGGCCGGTCCTCGCGGATGACCTCGCCCTGGACGACCTTGCCGTCGGGGTAGTGGATACGGGCCTGCTGGAAGGCGTCACCGAAGCTGCCGGCCGGGGCCGAGGCCATCTTCCGCTCCAGCGACCGGGTCGCCCTGCGGCCGATCCAGGCCCGGACGGGCGGCAGCAGCAGGAGCAGACCCGCCACGTCGGAGATCAGGCCGGGCAGCATCAGCAGCAGGCCCGCCAGCATCGTGAGGCCATTGCCCTGCCCGGGCTGCTGCGGGGTGGGCTGCTGCCCCTGCTGGGCCTGCTGGAAGGTGCTCGCCAGGTTCTTGAAGGCGCGCCGCCCGGCCCGCTTGATGACCACCGCGCCCAGGACGATGCCGCCCGCGAGCAGCGCGGCCACGGCGAGCCCGCCGGCCACGTCCGCGACCACGGTGAGCAGCCAGATCTCCAGGATCAGCCAGGCGGCGATCGCCAGGGGGAGGAACGTACGGGCGGGCGAGCGCCGCCGGGGGGCCGTGGAAATGCCGGTCGTCATACCATCCAGTGTGCCTGGGCCCGCATAAAAGCGGCCTCAGCCGGAGGTACCGGACACCCCCTAGGGGGTGTCCCGCCGTCCGGACCGGACACCGCGAGCCCGGCCCGGTCTGCCCGTCAGGCTCCGCCGCCCGGCTTGCCGGTCTGCGGGCCGCCGTCCTTGCCCAGCAGCTTGGAGGCCTGGGCCTTGATGCCCCACTGGGTGACCCGCCACAGCGCCTCGACCAGGATGTCCTTGCTCATCTTGCTGTCGCCGAACTCCCGCTCGACGAACGTGATCGGGACCTCCACCACCCGGAAGCCCTTCTGCACGGCCCTGCGCGCCAGATCGACCTGGAAGCAGTAGCCCGCCGAGGCGACCTCGTCCAGTCCCAGCCCCTCCAGGGTCTCCCGGCGGAAGGCCCGGTAGCCGCCGGTCACGTCCCGCATCGGGAGGTTCAGCATCAGCCGGGAGTACGTCGAACCGCCGCGCGAGATGAACTCACGGCTCTTCGGCCAGTTCACCACCCGCCCGCCCGGCACCCAGCGGGAACCCAGGACCAGGTCCGCACCGGCCAGCGCGGTCAGCAGACGGGGCAGCTCCTCGGGCTGGTGGGAACCGTCGGCGTCCATTTCGACGATCACCCCGTAGCCCTGCTCCAGGGCCCAGACGAAGCCCGCCAGGTAGGCGGCGCCCAGCCCCTCCTTGCCCTTGCGGTGCAGCACGTGGACGTGGTCGTCGCCGGCCGCCAGCTCGTCGGCGAGCTTGCCGGTGCCGTCCGGGCTGTTGTCGTCCGCGACGAGGATGTGGGCCTCGGGCACGGCCGCGCGCACACGCCCGACGATCAGCCCGATGTTCTCCGCCTCGTTGTAGGTCGGAATGATCACCAAGGCCGTACCGAGCGGTCCGTAGGTCCGCTGTCCGCCGTCGCTCACTGAGTCCCCTTTTGTGCTCGTGCACGTCCTGTACGTCTGGTCGCAGAGGATGACTTTAGAACAGTGGCCGGGGCCCGCGGTCCTTCGGGCCGGTCGGACGCCCGCTGGCTGCGGGCCGCCGTGACCGTTGTCTACTGGACCGCGGACCCCGACCCGGGGCCACCCGCCGCCCGGCGAAACCTTCCCTCGCCCCCGAGGCGCGGGCGCGCTGCGCAGACGGAGTCGTCCGGCACGGACTTCCTGGTGGTGGACCCGGCCGAACCTATCCGTGTCCGGCCGCCCGTACCGAACCGAGGCCCGCCGGATCACCCCTGTGGGCGTACGAATACCTCCCGCCCGCCGACGACGGTGGCGAGGCACACCGGCAGTGCGGATCCGGGAGTCAGATCGGGCAGTCCGGGGGTGCCCGAGCGGGGGTCGGTGGACCAGCGGGCGACCCGGTCGTCGGGGGCCTGGACGACCAGGTCACCCGTCTGCCAGACCGCGTAGTCGGCCGGGGCGCCGGGGACCAGGACGCCGGCGTCGTCGCGGCCCAGCGCCCGCCAGCCGCCCCGCGTGTGGGCGGTGAAGGCGGCCCGTACGGAGATCCGGTGCCCGGGGGTCCGGTGGAAGGCGGCCGCGCGGACGGTGCCCCACGGGTCCAGCGGGGTGACGGGCGCGTCCGAGCCGAAGGCCAGCGGGACGCCGGCCTTGAGCATGGCCGCGTACGGGTTGAGGGTGCGGGCCCGCTCCACGCCCAGCCGGTCCGCGTACATCCCGTCCTCGCCGCCCCAGGCCGCGTCGAACGCGGGCTGCACGGAGGCGGTCAGCCCCAGCTCCGCGAAGGCGGCGATGGTGGCGGGGGTCATCATCTCCGCGTGCTCCACCCGGTGCCGGGCGGCCCGGACCCGGGCCAGGCCGACCTTCTCGGCGGCCGCCCGGACGCCCTCGACGACGGCGGTGATCGCGGCGTCCCCGATGGCGTGGAAACCGGCCTGGAGGCCCTCCTCGGTGCAGGCGGCCACGTGCTCGGTGACGGCGCGCACGTCGAGGTACTCGGTGCCGGTGTGCGCGGCGTCCGCGTACGGGGCGTGCAGACAGGCCGTGTGGGAGCCGAGGGCGCCGTCGACGAACAGGTCCCCGGCGGCTCCGACGGCCCCGAGCTCCCTGGCCAGCTCGAGGTCCGTGTCGGCCCAGTACCCGAAGACGCGCGGCCCCGGCCGCTCGGCGGCCAGGGCGAGCAGACCGGTGAAGTCCTCGGCGGAGGAGATCTCGGGCCCGCCGCACTCGTGGACCGACCCGATACCGAGGGACGCGGCCCGGTCGAGGGCGGCCCGCTGGGCCTCGGCACGCTGGGCGGGGGTGACGGCGGCCAGCGCGGCCCGCCGCACGGCGTGGTGGTCGTCACCGGTCAGCGGCCGGTCGCCTTCGGGGCGCACCCCAGGGACGAGGGCGAGCAGGGCGGTGGTGACCACCGCCGAGTGCACGTCGACGCGGCTGAGGTAGAGCGCGCGGCCGCCGGTGGCCTCGTCGAGCTCGGCACGGTACGGGGCCCGGCGCTCGGGCCAGCGGGCGGCGTCCCAGCCGTGCCCGAGGAGCACCCGGTCGGCCGGGCGGCTCGCGGCGTACGCGCGTACGAGCTCCAGCGCGGCGGGCAGGGTGCGCGCGCCCGTGAGGTCCAGCCCGGTGAGGGCCAGGCCCGCGGAGGTGGTGTGGACATGGGCGTCGGTGAACGCCGGCGTGACGAGCGCGCCGCCGAGGTCGACGACCTCGTCCACGCCCTGCGCGAAGGCGTCGGCGGCACCCTCGGAGCCGACCCAGGCGATGCGGCCGCGCTCGACGACCATCGCGGTGGCGAAGGGATCGGCGGGGCTGTGCACCTCGCCCCCGCGGAGGAGGACGGTCCTGGTCTGTGCTCCGGCGGCGTCGGCGGAGTGGGCGGTGCGGTCAGTCATGCCGACCAGTGTCCCGCGTCGCCCACCCCGGCCCGACCACCGGGTCCCCGCTCGGGCGTGGGTCAGACGCGGGGCGGGCGCGCCTCGTAGGGGGTGGACAGGACGACCGTCGTGCGCGTCGAGACGTGGGCGAGGGCGCGCAGGCGGCCGAGCAGGTCCTCCAGCTCCAGCGGCGTCGCGACGCGCACCTTCAGGATGTAGTTCTCGTCGCCCGCGACGCTGTGGCAGGCCTCGATCTCGGGGACCCCGGCCAGCCGGTCGGCGATGTCGTCCGGCGCACTCGGGTCGAAGGGCTTGACCGAGATGAACGCGGTCAGCGGCAGGCCGACGGCCTCCGGATCGACCACGGCCGCATAGCCGCGGATGACCCCGCGCTGCTCCAGACGTCGTACTCGCTGATGGACTGCCGACGTGGACAGTCCCGTGGCCTTGCCCAGATCCGTGTAGCTCATCCGCCCGTCCCGCACGAGCAGATCAACGATCTGGCGGTCCAGCTCCTCCATTGCGCTCATAGCCGCTCAACTTACGGCCCAAGGGCGCTCCAGGCCCAGTGCTGTCCGCCCACTGGAGGCATCTGCGGCAGGCATGTGACCAAGGCCACAGGGGTATGCAGGTGGAGGCCTGTCTGTTGTGGTTACTCGTGACGCTCGACGGGAATTGGTTGCTGTGGCCGAGGCCGAAGAACCTGCCCGCCCGGCCCACCCAAGGGGGAGTACATCCATGCTGAACACCAAGCGCGCCGGCCGCACCGAGCCGGAGCCCCCGGAACCGCTCGATTCCGGGGACGGCACGTACCCGGACGACGGCGGGGACGGCGACTACCTCGACGAGCTCGAGGGATTCGAGATCCACCACGCCACCTGCCCCGACTGCGGCCAGTCGATCGCCCTCGTCGCGGACGAGGAGTACCTGCCGCAGCACGCCCTCTGCCTGACCCCGTGGAACCCCTTCGGCCTCACCGTCTGCGCGGGCACCGGCCGGCCCGCGGGCGACGCCCTGCCCACCGTCGGCATGATCCAGCCGGTGGAGGCGCAGGAGCTCGAACCGTTCGTCCTGCCGGCCCTGCCCCAGGGCCTGGACTGGCGGACGCAGCCCTTCTCGCACGTCGGCGGTCCGGGCTCGCGCCCGATCCGTGTGGTGAGCCCCGTGCTGCCGCGGCCGCAGGCGCAGACGCGGCAGCAGCACGCGCAGGCGGCCTGACCGCCGCTCCGCTCCCCTACCAGTACGTTCCCTGCACCATGGCAGCCAGACTGGCGTGGTGCAGGATCAGGCTGTCCGGGTCCGCCGGGACCTCGACCTCCCCGAAGTGGGCCTGCCGGTAGGCGATGCGCAGCATCACGATCCCGTGCCGCAGGGCCGCGTAGAGGGTGTGGAACTCCATGTCCCGCGGGGTGTGGCCGGTGAGCTCGGCGTAGCGGCGTTCCAGGTCCTCGCGGCGCAGGAAGTCCGGCAGTCCGGGCTGTCCGAAACCGACCGTGAGGTCCTGGAAGAACCGGTGCAGGTAGACGGTCCAGCCGAGGTCCACCTCGCGCGGGGCGTATGCCGCCATCTCCCAGTCCAGTACGGCCACCGGCGTGAAGCCGTCGTAGATGACGTTGCCGATGCGGGCGTCGCCCCAGTTGAGGACGGCGGGGCCCTCGTCCTGCGGCCACAGCTCCTCCAGGCGGGCGAACGCCCGCTCGATGAGCGGGGACGGCGCGAGCCCGCCCACCACCCAGTCGTAGTAGGCGCGTTGGGCCTCAACATGCCGGCGCAGCGGTGTGCCCTCACCGTCGGCGAGGAGGAACTCGGCCTCCTTGGAGGGGAACTGGTCGTGCAGCCGGGCCAGCAGCGAGATGCTCGCCTCCTGGAGGGCGGCGCGCTCGGCGTCGGTGGCGGCGTGCAGCCAGTTGCCCTCGTAGGTGTAGGGCATGACGTCGGGCGGGACCCGGCCCTCCGCACGGGCCATCACGAAGAACGGTGCCCCCAGCGGCCCCGGATCCTCCTCCAGCCACTGCAACCGCGGGACGGGCAGGTCCGTGTGCCGGGCGACCAGGCCCATCACGCGGTGCTGGCGCGGCATGTCGTACGCCGGGAAGACGGTGTAGGCGGCCGGATCGGCGGCGAGCCGCAGCGCGCAGGCGCGCAGCGGGGTGTCGGGGTGCTCTATGTCGAAGAGCAGGGTCTCGCTGGACATCCCGTTGGATCCGGGGACGGAGACGTTGGCGATCCGCGCGCCGGGGAGCCTGGAGTCCAGCCAGGCGGCGAGGCGGCGGCCGAGCTCCTCGGGCTCACGGGTGGAGGTGCGCGGTCGTGGTGCGGTGGCCATGGTCGGTCCCCTTTCCTACTGGGCGACGGAGGAGTAGTCGGCGAAGCCGCTGGGGTCGTGGCGCCCGAAGCTGCCGTGTTCGAAGATGCCGTGGCCGATCCGGCCGTCGAGGGTGAAGCGGGCCGAGTGGTCGGTCACCCCGAAGGCGGCCATCGGATGGGCCGCGGGGTCGGAGAGGTCGTAGACGCGGCGGTCGCACCAGCCCCGGCCCTGCCAGGTTCCGTGCTGCCAGTCGCCGGCGGGCGGGTAACCGGCGCCGACGGCGAGCGGGGAGGAGTTGAGGATCTCCACGCCCAGCTCGAGGGGCTTGCGGGAGGGATCGGTGAGGTGGACGACGGCCCGCTCGGGGTGCCGGCTGCCGGGCCGGTAGCGGATCTCGGTATGCGGCCAGCCGAGTTGGACGTCGTGGCGTCCGCTGCTCTCGGGGAAGACCTGCACGGCCTCGTTCAGGGTGCGGTGGCCGTCGGCGTCCTCCTGGGCGATGACCATGACGAAGCGGTCCTCGAACCGGACCGGGATCCACAGCCAGTGGAAGCCCTCGGGGCGGTACTCCTCGGCCGCGCGGCCCCCCTCCTCCCCGGGGATCGGCCGTACGCCCCAACTCCGGTCACGGGTGCCGGTCCACTCCCCCGGCGTGAGGGTGAACCGCTCCCCCTTGGCGCGGATCGTGCCCGTCACGTTGCCGGCCTGGACGAAACGCCGGCCTTCCAGCATGAGCCGGTCGCCGCGCCGCTGGACGTGGTGCGGCTCCCAGACGGCGGGGAACCCGGCGGTCCAGGTGATGTCGTACGAGAGCCCGTGCGGGTCCGCCGGATCGGCGGCGCAGCGCAGCGTGAGCTGCCGGAGCGGTACGTCGACGGTGATGGACAGGGGCCCCACCGAGAGGTTCATCCGGTCGTCGGTGAGGGCGTCGGAGGCCCGAACGGCGAGCAACTCGTCCCCGATGCGGAGGGTGGCGTAGGCGTCGATGACCCCGGCGTTGGGGTAGACGCCGAGGCCGAGGATCAGGACGGCGCGGCCGGCGTGGTCGAAGACGTGGAAGATGCACCGGTCGTAGGCGTTGCGGTCACCGCTGACGACGTGCTTCATCGACAAGGGCGCCTGGTGGATGGGGTATTCGTCGAGCGCGACGGGCCGGTCGGCGGGCATGGCGAACCTCCTGTACGGACGGCTTCGGGTCGGCTTCACGGGGGGCGGCTCAGGCGAATATGACGGTACGTCAGAAACCTGTCTCGAGGCCACCCTTCTGGCACGCCCTGCCAGACCGGCGTACTGTGCCGGGGCCTTGGGGGCGGGGCGGGGCGGGGGCTTCGGGGTGGGGCGGGGCCCTCTCGGCCGGTATCAGAGAAGCGGATGGGGGTTTCCCGTCAGTCCCATCGTCCCTCCGTGTCGGGCCGGTCCCTCAAGGGCGCTCCCTCCGGTCGCGTCGCTTCGCGATGTCGCTGCGCTCCACCCTTGACCGACCGTCCCGCCCCGGAGAAACGAAAGACTGCCGGGAAGCCCCCAGAGGAACGGGCCGGGACATCAAGACACGGACGGGGACGGTCGGCCATGCCCGGCCCCGTCCCGCGTGGGACACGACCGACAGACGGGGCCGATAGAAGCCACCTGCCGGGTCGGTGGGGCGCACCAAATCGCTACGCGCTCCTCACCCCTCAGCGTCCGACGACCGTCTAGGGCTGGACATAGACCGCCCACGCCCCGAAAGGGTTTCTCACCGACAGCGGCCGACGGTCGCCCATAGCTGGACATAGACCGCCCGCGGCCTGGGGCGCTTCTCGTCGACAGCGGCCGACGGCCGTCTGTGGCAGTTCACAAGCCGCCCGAGGCCCCGGTGCGGCGCTCGCCCCGCGTCCGACGACCGTCTGGGGCTGGACATAGACCGCCCACACCCCGCAAGGGTTTCTCACCGACAGCGGCCGACGGTCGCCCGTAGCTGGACATAGACCGCCCACGGCCTCAGGCGCTTCTCGCCGACAGCGACCGACGGCCGTCTGTGGCCGTTCACAAAGCCGCCCACGGCCTCGGTGCGGCGCTCGACCCGCGTCCGACGACCGTCCGTGGCCGGCCGCAAGCCGCCCACGACCCGCAGGTGCTTCCCCGGGAGGCGCCTGCGGGTCGTCGCGGGGCGAAAAGACGTGAGACAGCGCCTATTCCGCAGTGGATGCGGGTCAGCGTGCATGGGCGACTCAAAGGGCCGACGGATTGCCCCAATTGCACCTCTTTGGGGGTGGGTTTGTGGTGTGGTGTTCGCGCTGACCCGGCTCCACTACGGAATACCCGGACTATCGGCCGTCCGCCCCTCTCACCAGGTGCTGACGGCCGTGGATCGCGGTCCTGGAGAAGCGCGTAGCGATCTGGGGCGGCCTGTGCCCGGCCCAGGACGGTCGTCGGACGCAGGTCGAGCGCCGGACCGAGGCCGTGGGCGGCCTATGCCCAGCCCAGGGCGGCGTGGAGACGCTGAGAGATGAGGAGCGCGTAGCGATTGGATGCGCCCACCGACCCGGGCCCCTGGTCTCGGTCGGCCCCGCCTGCCGACCCTGGCTTACGCGGGACGGGGCTGGGCATCTCCGACCGTCCCCGTCGGTGTCTTGATCCCCCGGCCCGTTCCTTTGGGGGCTTCCCGGCAGTCTTTCGTTTCTCCGGGGCGGGACGGTCGGTCAAGGGTGGAGCGCAGCGACATCGCGAAGCGACGCGACCGGAGGGAGCGCCCTTGAGGGACCGGCCCGACCCGGAGGGACGATGGGACTGACGGGAAACCCCCAGCACATCCCCGACACCGGCCGAGAGGATCCCGATCACCCCGAAGCCACCGCCCCGCCCCCGGCGACACCTCGAACGGATAGGCGCACCCCGGGGGCGATTACCCGGCCCTTCGGTTCCGCGTTGGCGGGGTATGACCATGCTTCAGTCTTCAATGGGCCGAAGGCGTCGACTGGTGGCGCCGGGATTCGAAGAATCGGTTCAGCGGCCGCGTGAGCAGGCACCGCAGGCATCGCAGATGCCGCAGGTGGCGGATCCGCCGATCTACCAGGACCTGCTGGCGCGGTGGGCCGATGCCGGCCGGACGCTGCCCGGCCGGCGCGACCCGGAGTGGTCGCGGCTCACGTCCTCCCCGGTCTGGCCCACCACCAGCAGCGGGCTGTACTGACGGTCAGCGCGTCTCCGGGCCGGCCAGGTGGCGGGCGATGACCATGCGCTGGATCTGGTTGGTGCCCTCCACGATCTGGAGCACCTTCGCCTCGCGCATCAGCCGCTCGACGGGGAAGTCCGCCGTGTAGCCGTATCCGCCGAGGACCTGCACCGCGTCCGTGGTGACGGCCATCGCCGCGTCCGTGCAGAAGAGCTTGGCCATGGCCGCCTGGCGGGAGAACGGCTTGCCCGCGTCCCGAAGCCGCGCCGCCGCGAGGTAGAGCGCCCGGCCCGCCTCGATCTTGGTGGCCATGTCGGCCAGCATGAACCGCAGCCCCTGGAAGTCCGCGATCGGGTGCCCGAACTGCTTGCGGTCCAGCGCGTACGTCAGCGCCTCGTCCAGCGCGGCCTGGGCTACGCCGATGGCGCAGGCGGCGATGCCCAGGCGTCCGGCGTCCAGCGCGGCCAGGGCGATGCTGAAGCCCTGCCCCTCCTCGCCGATGCGGCGGGCGTCCGGGACGCGTACGCCGTCGAAGTGCAGCTGGGCGGTGGGCGAGCCCTTCATGCCCATCTTCTTCTCGGGCACGGCCGCGGTCAGGCCCTCCGCGTCCCCGGGGACCAGGAAGGCCGTGATGCCCTTGGGACCCTCGGCGCCGGTGCGCGCGAGGACGGTGTAGAAGTCGGCGACCCCGCCGTGGGTGATCCAGGCCTTGGTGCCGGTGATGATCCAGTCGTCGCCGTCGCGCACCGCCTTGGTGGTGAGCGAGGCGGCGTCGGAGCCGGCGGCCGGCTCGGAGAGGCAGTAGGCGCCCAGGAGGCCGCCGCCGAGCATCGCGGGCAGGTGGGCGCTCTGCTGCTCCTTGGTGCCGTAGCCGCCGAGTCCGTGGCAGGCCAGGGAGTGCACGCTGACGCCGAGGCCGACGGTCAGGCGGGCCGCGGCCAGCTCCTCCAGGACCTGGAGGTAGACCTCGTACGGCTGCTCGCCGCCGCCGAATTCCCCGGGGTAGGGAAGGCCGAGCAGGCCGGCCTCGGAGAGCAGGGTGAAGACCTCCCGCGGGAACCGGCCGGAGTCCTCCTCCTCGGCTGCCTTGGGGCGGATCTCCCGCTGTGCGATCTCGCGTACGAGGGCGAGGAGGTCCCGGGACTCCTCGGTGGGCAGCTGTCGGTCCACCGGCTGCGGCGCGCGGTCAGTCATGGCGGCGCTCTCCTCCCTGGTCGGGCACGGCGGCGACGCGTGAGGTGTGGGACGCGCCGCCGGGTCTCGGAAATCTCGCAGCCGATGCTGCCCTCCCGGGTCACGGAAGGGCCTGTTCAGCGGCTGCGGCGGCTTGAGTATGCCCGATCAGGCGCTTCCCGTCACCGGGGCAAGATCACCGAGCGGATCGAACGGCTTTTCGGGGCCGGGAGGTGCCGGACACTCCGGGACGAACTCCTCGATCACCTCCAGTGTCGCGCGCAGCTGGCGCACCAGCAGGGCCCCGAGCTCGGTGCGATCGGGCCGGTCCGGGGTACCGAGTGCCCCGATCCAGTCCAGGGTGGCCCCTTCGACCCCGGAGAGCCAGCCCACGAGGGCGAGGCGGGCGATCGGCGGGAGGGCGCGGCGCCCGTAGGCGCCTTCGGCGACGGTGGCGACGAGCTCCTCGCGGACGGAGTCGCGGACGGCGAGGACCTCGGCGTCGGAGCCGACGCCGCCGGTGACGATGGTGCGGTAGGCGGCGCGGTGGTGCTCGGCGTAGTGCAGATAGCCGTCGACGGTGCGGCGGACGCGCTCCGCGCCGGGGAGGTCGGTGTCGGCGCCGGCCAGGGCGATCAGCTCGGCCGCGGAGTCCTCGACGATGGCGAGGTAGTAGCCGCGCTTGCTGTCGAAGTAGTAGTAGATCAACCCTTTGGCGACGCCCGCCTGCTTGGCGATGTCGTCCATGGAGAGCGCGTCGTACGAGGTGTCGGCGAACAACGTGCGCCCGGTGGCTATGAGTTCGGCCCTGCGCGCCTGCGATCGACCGGTCGTTCCACGCTGCTGACCACTGTTCAAATCCAGCCCTAGCCTCGAACCGCCACAGGGCGCCCACCTTAGGGCAGACCCGTGCGCCGGGCTCGTTTCACACGGACTCGGACGTGATCGTCGCGGACGGGGAGGGGCTCAGAGCCAGCCGACCTGGGTGACGAACATGGCGACGACGACCACGAGGGTCCAGCCGAGCACGTGCTCCAGCCAGGTGGAGTCGTCCTTGGGGCCTCCGGTGCGGACGAGGTCCCGGGGAGCGGCGATGGGGGCGGCGCTGTCGGCAGTCATGGCGTCCAATGTGCCAGCGTTCGCGGCTTTCGCGGTAGGGACGCCACGGGTGGGATACGTCACGCAAATCCGGCATAACGATATGCGGAGGCGGGGACAGCGGGCGGCCGGGCCCCGGCCTTCCCGGTCGGGACCCGGCGCGCTCGTTCAGCGGGCGCCGCCTCCGGCGCCCCCGTCAGGCGCGGGACTCGCGGTCACGGCTCGCCAGGCCCGCCATCGCGAGGCCGAGGCACAGGGCGATGCCTCCGGCGATCACGTTGCTGACCACCGTTCGCGTCGTGTCCATCTCACCGGCGATGGCCCACGGGGCGATGATCGTCCACGCGCCGAGGACGACCGCCGTCCACGCCATCGCGTGGGTGCGCTCGTAGGCGGAGCCCAGACCGCTCATGCACAGGCAGAAGGCCAGGCCGGCGATCAGGTTGTTGATGGCCAGCGGGGTGAGGCCGCTGAACCCCACGATCCACGGTGAGGCGGCCAGGTACAGGCCCGTGATCAGGGCCAGTGCCTCGACGGCCTGCGCCCGGGGAGTGGTGGTCACCCGCTCGAACCGAGTGCGCATCTCGGCCAGATCGGGGTGGTGCTCGATGCTGGGATGGGTGGTCATGGCCGGCCGCCTCCTACTGAGAAGCCTTTATCTGCCATTTACCCCACTATGTTCCGCTTATCCGTGCCCCCTGGTCAACGGGAAATTCCAGGGGTTTCTCACAGCACCCCCACCGCCCGCAGCGCCCGGAACTGCGCCCGGCTCAGACGGGCCGGCGCGTAGAGGTAGCAGATGCCTCCGGAGCCCGAGGTGACCTTGCCGGAGGCTCCCGTGCGCTTGGTGCGCAGCCAGATGTTCTCCCACTCGGCGCGCCGGTAGACGCGGCGCACGGCGGGGTTGTCCCGCGAGTTGGGGTCGTTCGCGATCACGTCCCCGGCGGCGGTGAAGCCGATGACGGTCATCAGGTGGCCGGCGGTGCCGTAGCCCGCGCCCGTGAGTTCCTCGGGGCGGAAGGACTGGGAGGTGATGGCCGGGATGCCGGACCGGACCAGGGTCTCCAGGTCGGTCAGGGAGGTGAGGCGGGTGACGACTCCGGCCAGCCCGCGGTAGGTGGCGGCGTACGCGGCGTTGAAGGGCCAGTTGCCGCAGCCCTTGTAGGCGGCGTCGTAGGTGGACCGGGCCGCGTGGCAGATCTGCGGGTCGGAGTACTTCGGATCGACCCAGGTCAGGTCGGAGGGGGCGGCCTTGCCGCCCCAGTACTCGATGATCATCTGCGAGGAGGTGGGGCTGCACCAGGCCTCGCCGCCGTTGTCGTACTCGGGGTACCGGCCGGCGTGGACCTCCTGCGAGTAGCGCGGGACCTTCAGCTCGTGGGCCGTGCCGGAGGGGGTGGAGGCCGGGACGGTGAAGCGGTCGGGGACGTCGGAGACCATGGCGCCCGCGAGCCGAACGGTGGGACCGCGCTCGGCGCCGGGCCTGCGGTGGAGGGTGAGGCGCAGCTGCCAGGCCGCGATCCGCAGTCCGGCGGTGGCGGCCGGGGGGTCGAGGGCCAGCGTGTCGGTCCAGACGGTGGACCTGCCGTCGCTCTGGCCGTCCACCGAGGTGCGGCGGATGTCTCCGTCGCCGGAGGCCCAGCGGCCCATCACGTACCAGGGGGTGGTGGTGCCGTCGGTGTAGGTGCCGCGCAGTTCGATCTGGATCCAGGTCCCGGCCGGGGTGCGGGCGTTCCAGGAGGCGATGGCCTCGGTGGCGGGCACCTCGGAGCGGTGGACGGGGGAGGTCCAGGTGGCGTACTCCCAGGTGCTCTTGCGGCCGGTGTGCGGGTCGGCGTACTCGGTGCGGCCGACGGCCGTCGCGATCTCCAGGCCCGGGCGGGCGCCGCCGACGGCGGTGGTGCCCTGGTGGGTACCGGCGAGCCAGTGGCCGTAGGAGTACCAGAAGCGGTTGTCGACGGTGCGGCCCGGGGTGCGTGGGGCGGGAGGCGTGGGAGGCGTGGGAGGGGCCGCCGAGGCGCTGCCTCCGGAGACGGTGGCGGCGGTGGCCGCGGTGGCGACCGCGAGTGCGGCGACGAGTACGGCCCTGCGCGGCGTGGGTTCGGTCATCTCGTGTTCCCCCAGGGTGGGTCGGTACTTCGTGGCTCTCGGGTGGCGTCCGGCCTCACCCTTGCAGTTCCCGGTGGTGGCGGCCCGAAGCCACGGGTCGTGTCGGGCCTGTCTACGCTGGTCGGGTGGAGCCACACCAGTCACTTGAGTCACTCGCCCGGGAGCTCGCCGCCCTGCCGCCCTCCCTCGGTCCGGTGCGCCTGATCGGGATCGACGGGCACGCCGGGTCCGGGAAGAGCACCTTCGCGGGACGGCTCGCCGAGGCGCTGGGGGCGCCCGTGCTGCACCTGGACGACGTGGCCACCCACGAGGAGCTGTTCGACTGGGAGGAGCGGCTGCGCGCGCAGGTGCTGGAGCCGCTCGCCGCCGGACGGCCCGCGCACTGGGCCCCGTACGACTGGATGGAGCGCCGGTTCGGTCCGGAGCGGGTGCTGGATCCGGCGCCGGTGCTCCTGGTCGAGGGGGTCGGCGCGGGGCGGGCGGCGCTGCGGCCGTGGCTGGCGCGGCTGCTGTGGATGGAGACGCCGCGCGAGCAGTCCTGGCAGCGGGGGCGAAAGCGGGACGGGGATGACCTTTCCGACTTCTGGGACGGATGGGAGCGCGCGGAGCGCGCGCACTTCTCCAACGACCCTTCGCGCCCCTTCGCCGACACCCTGGTACGCCAGAGCGGTACGGGATACGAGTGGACTTCCGGGACTCCTGCGACCGCAGGAACCTCCGCTTCCGTAACCAGGAGTAACGAACTCCCCCGCGCCTGAACGCCCCCGGAAATCCGCCCCTCCGGGCTCCGGCCGACCCGCTTGACCCGGGCCCCGCAGCGGCCTTACGTTCTGAATGTGCGGCCCCTACGGGCCGCCGTGGACACGAAGCCCCCGGTTGTTCCCCCGTGATCGGGGGCTTCGTTCTGCCCGCGAACCCCCTCCGCGGCGGTTCCACGCGAGGCCGGTCCACCCCGAAAGCTCACTCTGAGTCACTTTTTGCCCAGGGGGCGCACGCCGGATCCGGCCTTGTCGCGCCCTACGTAAGGTGCGTGACCGCAGGTACGATGCAGCCCTGATTTCATCGGCGCAGTGGGCAACTCATGTGCTCGTCACGGAGGTTGCCGCGCACCACGGGGGCAGGCTTGTGGGGGACGTGATGGATTTCGGCACGCCGGGCAGCATGCACGCCCCGGCCGAACTGGCCTGGCTGCGCGGGGTGGACGCCTGCACCATGGGCGCCTATCCGCAGGCCGAGGAAGAGTTCCGGGCGGCCGTACGACTCGACCCTTCGATGGCGGACGCGTGGCTGGGCCTGCACGCGCTCCGGGTCGACACCGGCAACGCGTTACTTCGCATGTACGCCCACCGGGACCGGTTCGGCGAGCAGCGCGCCCGGCACCGCCGGACGCTGAACTCCTGGTACTGGCTGGGCTGGTGGGTGCAGCCGGTGCTGGAGAGCCGGCGCGATCTGCTCCTCGCCCATGCCTCGCACTGGCTGGACGGCCGTCATGTGCCGGAACTGGACCAGGCGTTGGCCGCGCTGCCGCCGGTGGACACCGATGCGCAGGTCCGGTTCCTGCACGCCTGCCGGGCCTATCTCGTCAAGGACTGGGAGCAGTTGGTCCGGCACACCGAGCCGCTGGTCGACGATCCGCTGCTGGGCATCGAGGCCGGGCTGTTCGGCGGGATGGCGCGGGTCCGGCTGGAGATGTACGGGCAGGCGGAGCCGATGCTGGCGGCGGCGCTGATGCGGTGCCGCAGCGAACAGCCCCAGCGCAAGGAGCTGCGGTACTGGCTGGCGCGGGCACGGGAGGGCACCGGCCGCAGTGCTGCGGCGCTGCCGCTGTACCGGGCGGTGCACCGGGTGGATCCGTCGTTCATGGACACCGCGGCCCGGCTGACGGCCATCGAGGACAGCGACGACACCGACGGCGTGGCCGATCTGGCGGGCCTGGCCGGGTACGCCGCGTACGGGGGCTACGGCGGGCACGGCCCGTCCCCGGCCGGCGGGGACCTCGCGGCGGTGGCGCTGGGCGGCGGGCCCGTGCAGGACGTCGCGGCGGACGGCCAGGTGGAGCCCGATCCGCTGGCTCCGCCCCCTCCCCCGGCGGGACGCATGGAAGGGGCGCGGCGCAAGGCGCCGGTGCCGCCGCAGGGCACGCCCGAGGGGCTGCCGGCCGGACCGGCGGACCCGGCGGCGCTCGCCGAGGCGCTGGCGGAGCTGGAGCGGATGGTGGGCCTGGAGCCGGTCAAGCGGCAGGTGAAGGCGCTCTCGGCGCAGCTGCACATGGCGCGGCTGCGCGCGGGTCAGGGGCTGCCGGTGCAGCCGCCGAAGCGGCACTTCGTGTTCTCCGGACCCTCCGGCACGGGCAAGACGACCGTGGCCCGGATCCTGGGCCGGGTGTTCTACGCGCTGGGACTGCTCGGCGGCGACCATCTGGTGGAGGCCCAGCGGGCCGACCTCGTGGGCGAGTTCCTGGGGCAGACGGCGGTGAAGGCGAACGAGCTGATCGATTCGGCGATCGGCGGGGTGCTGTTCGTGGACGAGGCGTACTCGCTGTCCAATTCGGGCTACAGCAAGGGCGACGCGTACGGCGACGAGGCGCTGCAGGTGCTGCTGAAGCGGGCGGAGGACAACCGGGACCACCTGGTGGTGATCCTGGCGGGCTACCCGGCCGGGATGGACCGGCTGCTGGCCGCCAATCCGGGGCTGT
Source organism: Streptomyces sp. NC-S4 (assembly GCF_054353315.1). Lineage (NCBI taxonomy): Bacteria > Bacillati > Actinomycetota > Actinomycetes > Kitasatosporales > Streptomycetaceae > Streptomyces > Streptomyces sp. NC-S4. The sequence continues at coordinate 1,834,077 of NZ_CM135937.1, forward strand.
CCTCGCGCTTCACCACCCGGGTGGACTTCCCCAGCTACCGGCCGCTGGAACTGACCGCGATCGGCGGGGTGCTGGCGGACGCCAACGGGGACCACTGGGACGAGGAGGCGCTGGAGGAGCTGCGCAGCATCAGCGCGCACGTGGTGGAGCAGGGCTGGATCGACGAGCTGGGCAACGGCCGCTTCCTGCGGACCCTGTACGAGAAGAGCTGCGCGTACCGGGACCTGCGGCTGGCGGGCTTCGCGGGCGAGCCGTCGCGGGACGACCTGGCGACGCTGCGGCTCCCGGACCTGATGCAGGCGTACGGCGAGGTCCTGTCGGGCCGCGGCCCGCAGGAACGGCCGGAGCCCCCGGCCCTCTGACGGTGCTGGACCGGCCGCTGCGTCCCCGGACCCTCGCGGGCCGGGGACGCAGCGGCCGGGGGCGCAGCGGCCGGTCGCCTAGCGACGGGCGAGCGCCACCCGGTGGGCCGGGTCGCGGACCTCGCCGACCAGCATTTCGAGGACGTCCTCCAGGGCGACCAGGCCGAGGACCCGGCCCGCCGGGTCCGCCACCTGCGCGAGGTGCGTGGCGTCCCGGCGCATGACGCCGAGGGCGTCGTCCAGCGGGACGGTGGAGCACAGCGTGGTCATCCGGCGCCAGACCCGCTGGGGGACGGCCCGTTCCCGGTCCTCCAGGTCCAGTACGTCCTTGACGTGCAGGTAGCCCATGAAGGCGCCGCTGTCGGCACGGACGGGGAAACGGGAGTAGCCGGTGCGCACGGTCAGCTGTTCGATCTGCCGCGGGGTCACCGCCGGGCCGACCGTGACCAGCCGGTCCGGGCCGAGGAGGACGTCGGTGACGGGGCGGCTGCCCAGTTCCAGCGCGTCCTCCAGCCGCTCCTGCTCGACCGGCTCCAGGAGCCCGGCCTGCCGGGAGTCCTTGAGGAGCCGGCCCAGCTGGGCGGAGGTGTAGACGGCCTCGACCTCGTCCTTGGGCTCCACCTTGAAGAGCTTGAGGACGAGCGCGGCGCAGGCACCGAGCGCGGTGGTGACCGGCCCGCACAGGCGGGCGAAGGCGACCAGGCCGGGGCTGAACCACAGTGCGGTCTTCTCCGGGGCGGCCATCGCCAGGTTCTTCGGCACCATCTCGCCGATCACCAGGTGCAGGAAGACCACGGCGCTGAGCGCGAACGCGTAGCCGAGGGGGTGGATCAGGCCCTGCGGTACGTGGACTGCGTGGAAGACGGGTTCCAGCAGCCGGGCCACGGTGGGCTCGGCGACCGCGCCGAGGGTGAGCGAGCAGATGGTGATGCCGAACTGCGCCGCGGCCATCATGCGGGGCAGGTTCTCCAGGCCGTGGAGCACCTGGCGGGCCCGCTTGGATCCGGCCGCGAGGGGCTCGATCTGGCTGCGCCGTACGGAGACGAGCGCGAACTCGGCACCGACGAAGAAGCCGTTGGCGAGGACCAGCAGCAGGGCGAAGAGGAGCTGGAGCGCGTTCATCGGGCGGCGCCTTCCAGCTCGGCCCGCTGCGGTTCGGGCACGGTCGCGCCGTCGGCCGCGGACGCGGGCCGGTACGCGCCGGCCGCGGGCACCGCCGCCAGCCGGACCAGCCGGACCCGCTCGGCGCGGTTGCGGCCGACCCGGCGGACGGACAGCTTCCAGCCGGGGAGTTCCGCGCGGTCCCCGGGTGCGGGGATCCGGCCGAGCAGGTCGGCGACGAGGCCGGCGACGGTCTCGTAGGGGCCTTCGGGCACTTCCAGGCCTATGCGGCGCAGGGTCTGCACCCGGCAGCTGCCGTCGGCCTCCCAGGAGGGGCGGCCGTCCTCGGCCGGTACGGCGGCCAGTTCGGGGGTCTCGTCCTCGGCGAGGTCGTGCTCGTCGCGGACCTCGCCGACGAGTTCCTCCACGATGTCCTCCAGCGTGACCACGCCGGCGGTGCCGCCGTACTCGTCGACGACCACGGCCATCGGCTGCTCGCTGCGCAGCCGTTCCAGCAGCGGCTGCACCGGCAGGGAACCGGGGACCAGCAGCGGGGCGACGCAGATCCGGCTCACGCTCGTGCGGTCGCGTTCGGACTCGCGCACGGCGAGGGCGTCCTTGAGGTGGACGACGCCGGTGATCTCGTCGATGCGGTCGCGGTAGACCGGGAACCGGGACAGGCCCGTGGCGCGGGTCAGGTTGAGCACGTCGGCCGCGGTGGCCGTGTGCATCAGGGCGCTGACCTTCACCCGGGGGGTCATGACGTGCTGGGCCGTGAGCTCGCCCAGCGAGAGGGTACGGACGAAGAGGTCGGCCGTGTCCTGTTCGAGGGCGCCGGCCTGGGCCGAATGACGGACCAGGGAGAGCAGCTCGCCGGGGGTCCGGGCGGAGGCCATCTCCTCGGTCGGTTCCACACCGAGCGCCCGCACGAGGCGGTTGGCCACGGCGTTGAGGGCGGCGATGACCGGGCGGAAGGCGCGGGAGAAGGCGTGCTGGGGGCCGGCGACGAAGCGGGCCACCTGGAGCGGCCGGGAGACCGCCCAGTTCTTCGGGACTAGCTCGCCGACGACCATCTGGACGGCGGAGGCGAGCAGCATGCCGATGACGACGGCGACGCCGGAGACGGCTCCCTTCGGCAGGCCGGTCGCCGCGAGCGGCCCGGCCAGCAGTGCGGCGAGGGCGGGCTCGGCGAGCATGCCGACCACGAGGGAGGTGATGGTGATGCCGAGCTGGGTGCCGGAGAGCTGGAAGGACAGCTCCCGTAGGGCCTTGACCACCGTGCGGGCACGGCGGTCCCCGTCGGCTGCGGCGCGTTCGGCCTCGGGTCTCTCCACGGTGACGAGGCCGAACTCGGCGGCCACGAAGAATCCGTTGGCGAGGATGAGGGCGAAGGCCGCCGCGAGCAGAAGTAGCGGGATGGTCATGCCGCCGCCTCCGAGGGGAGGGCGGCGCGGGTACTACCGGACGATCCGTCCATTGCTGGAGGGAGTCACTCCTCAAGTCGCAGGTGCCCACGGGCCACGAGGTCCCGGGGCCGATGGGGGGGCGCACAGCTGCGCCCCGCCACCAGGGTAGTCATTGAGATCCCGGCCGCAACGGTACGCAGCCGTGGGGATCGGCCGACTCAGTGGTCGCCGGTACCCGTTCCGTGGGTTTCGGCCAGGGCGCGCAGGGCGCGGGCGTCGCCGATCGCCTGCTGCTTGGCGATGCCCGGCTGGATGCCGAGGGCGGGCAGGCTGGTGCCGTCGCTGAGGTCGAGGAACACCCAGGGGTCGCCCGGGCGGAGGTTGACCCGCAGGATCTGGGCCCACTCCAGGCGGCGGGTGTTGGTCAGGTTGACGACCGTGACGCCGGTCTCGTCCGCGACCACCTTGGGGCGGCTGAGCAGGACGAGTACGGAGCTCAGCAGGACGGCGGTGAAGACGAAGCTGATCCGCTCGCCCGGGCTGAGGTTCTCCAGCAGCAGGGCGATCGCCGTGATGGTGGCGAACATGGCGAGGCCGACGCCCAGGAGTACGACCCGGGTGCGGGTCGGCCGGAAGGTGACCGGCAGGGCGGGTGTGACGGGCTGGGCGGCGGACTCGGCCATGGTGCGGTGCCTTCTGGAGGTGGCGTGCGGGTCGGTGGGCGGCGTGCCGGTGCGGCACGCCGGGCCCGGCAGGATCCGGAAGAGACGACTAGAGGCGGCAGGCGTGGATCGAGGTGGTGAGGATCGCGCGCGCGCCGAGCTCGTAGAGGTCGTCCATGATCCGCTGTGCTTCCTTGGCGGGGACCATCGCGCGGACGGCGACCCAGCCTTCGTTGTGCAGCGGGGAGACGGTCGGCGACTCCAGGCCGGGGGTGAGGGCGACCGCGCGCTCCAGGTGCTCGGCGCGGCAGTCGTAGTCCATCATCACGTAGCTGCGGGCCACCAGGACGCCCTGCAGGCGGCGCAGGAACTGCTGGACCTGCGGGTCGTCGGCGACGGCGCCGTTGCCGCGGATGACGACGGCCTCGGAGGTGAGGATCGGCTCGCCGATGACCTCCAGGCCGGCGTTGCGCAGGCTGGTGCCGGTCTCGACGACGTCCGCGATGATCTGGGCGACGCCGAGCTGGATGGCGGTCTCGACCGCGCCGTCGAGGTGCACGACGGAGGCGTCGATGCCCTTCTCGGCGAGGTGCTTGGCGACGATTCCCTCGTACGAGGTCGCGATCGTCATCCCGGTGAAGTCCTCGGGGCCCTTCGCCGTGCCGGGGGTGGTGGCGTAGCGGAAGGTGGAGCGGCCGAAGTTCAGCGGCAGGATCTCCTCGGCGCTGGCGCCGGAGTCGAGCAGCAGGTCGCGGCCGGTGATGCCGATGTCGAGCTTGCCCGAGGAGACGTAGATCGCGATGTCCTTGGGGCGGAGGTAGAAGAACTCCACCTCGTTCTCGGGGTCGACGACCACGAGCTCCTTGGACTCCTTGCGCATCCGGTAGCCGGCCTCATGGAGCATCGCCGACGCCGGTCCGGAGAGTGAACCCTTGTTGGGGACGGCGATGCGCAGCATGGGGCTTCCTTTGGTGCGTGGATTGCGGGATGTACGGGCGGGTGTGCTGGCCGGAGCTCAGAGGTGGGCGTAGACGTCGTCGAGGGAGATCCCGCGCGCCACCATCATCACCTGGACGTGGTAGAGCAGCTGGGAGATCTCCTCGGCGGCGGCTTCCTTGCCCTCGTACTCGGCGGCCATCCAGACCTCGGCGGCCTCCTCGACGACCTTCTTGCCGATGGCATGGACGCCCTTGTGGACGAGCTCGGCGGTGCGGGAAGTGCTGGGGTCGCCGGTGGCGGCCTTGTGCTGGAGCTCGGTGAAGAGCTCCTCGAAGGTCTTGGAGGTCTTGTTCGCCATGATGTCCTTAGAGTACGGGCTGACCGGGGTACCCCGGTGCCCGGGTTCACTCCTTGGACCGGGGGCGTCAGCGCCAGGGCTCGCTCACGGTGCGCAGGGTCATGGCGGTGGAGACGGCGGCGGTGACCGCTTCGTGGCCCTTGTCCTCGTTCGACCCTTCGAGTCCGGCGCGGTCCAGTGCCTGCTCGTCGTTGTCGCAGGTCAGGACGCCGAATCCGACGGGGACACCGGTGTCGATCGACACCTGGACCAGGCCCTGGGTGACGCCCTGGCAGACGTAGTCGAAGTGCGGGGTGCCGCCGCGGATGACCACGCCGAGGGCGACGATGGCGTCGTAGCCGCGGCCGGCCAGCACCTTCGCCACGACCGGGAGCTCGAAGCTGCCGGGGACGCGGAGCAGGGTGGGCTCGTCGATGCCCAGCTCGTGCAGGGCCCGCAGGGCTCCGTCGACCAGTCCGTCCATGACCTTCTCGTGCCACTGGGCCGCGATCACGGCGACTCGGAGGTCTCCGCAGTTCTTCACGCTCAGTTCGGGTGCGCCCTTGCCGCTCACAGCTCTGCTCCTCGGTGGTTCGTGGATGTACGTACAGGTGGTGGTGCGTGCCTACTGGTTGCCGCAGGCGGAGGTGGTCACGGGCCCGTCCAGCCAGGGCAGGTCGTGACCCATCCGGTCCCGCTTGGTGCGCAGGTACCGCAGATTGTGCTCGCCGGCCTCCATCGGCATCGACTCCCGGCTGGTGACCGTGATGCCGTGACGGACGAGGGCGTCGGACTTCTCGGGGTTGTTGGTCATCAGGCGGACGCCGTGCACGCCGAGGTCGGCGAGGATCTGGGCGCCGGCGCCGTAGTCGCGGGCGTCGGCGGGCAGGCCGAGTTCCAGGTTGGCGTCGAGGGTGTCGCGGCCGCGTTCCTGGAGTTCGTACGCGCGCAGCTTGGACAGGAGTCCGATGCCGCGGCCCTCGTGGCCGCGCAGGTAGACGACGACGCCGCGGCCCTCGGCCTTGATGCGTTCCATGGAGGCGTGCAGCTGGGGACCGCAGTCGCAGCGCTGGGAGGCGAAGATGTCGCCGGTCAGGCACTCGGAGTGCATCCGGACGAGGATGTCGGAGCCGTCGCCGATCTCGCCGTGGACGAGGGCGACGTGCTCGACGCCGTCGACGGTGGAGCGGTAGCCGTACGCCGTGAACTCGCCGAAGGCGGTCGGCAGGCTGACCTCGGCCTCGCGGCGCACGGTGGGCTCGGCGGAGCGGCGGTAGGCGATCAGGTCCTCGATGGAAATGATCGTCAGGCCGTGCTTGCGGGCGAAGGGGATCAGCTCGGGCAGGCGCAGCATGGCGCCGTCCTCGCCGGCGATCTCCACGATGGCACCGGCCGGGCGCAGGCCCGCGAGGCGGGCGAGGTCGACGGCGGCCTCGGTGTGGCCGTTGCGGACCAGGACGCCGCCGGGCTTGGCGCGCAGCGGGAAGATGTGGCCGGGGCGGACGAAGTCGCCGGGCTCGGAGACCCCGTCGGCGAGCAGGCGCAGGGTGGTGGCGCGGTCGGCGGCCGAGATGCCGGTGGAGACGCCGTGTGCGGCGCTCGCGTCGACGGAGACGGTGAAGGCGGTCTTCATCGACTCGGTGTTGTTCTGGACCATCTGGGGGAGTTCGAGCCGGTCCAGCTCGGCGCCCTCCATGGGGGCGCAGATCAGGCCGCGGCACTCGCTCATCATGAACGCGATGATCTCGGGGGTGGCCTTCTCGGCGGCGATGACGAGGTCGCCCTCGTTCTCGCGGTCCTCGTCGTCGACGACGACGATGGGGCGGCCCGCCGCGATGTCGCGGATGGCCTGCTCGACGGGGTCGAGGCGGAAGGTCTCTTCGGGGATGTCGGGCACGGGCTTGAGGCTGGTCATGCCGTTGCTCCTTCCAGGGCCTGGGCGGGATTGGTGCGGGAACGCTGGTACCAGTCGTAGGCGCCCCACAGCACGAGGGCGAAGTACACGACGTAGACGAGGCCGGAGAAGGCCAGTCCGTTGCTGAAGGCGAGGGGGACGCCGACCAGGTCGACGAGGAGCCAGGCGAACCAGAACTCGACGAGGCCGCGGGCCTGGGCGACCATCGCGACGATGGTGCCGACGAAGATGTACGCGTCGGCCCACGGGCTCCACGAGAGGTTCGGGAAGAGCGTGAAGAGGCCGCCGACGGCGAGGGTGCCGAGGGCCGCGCCGGCCAGGAGGAGCCCGCGCTCCTTCCAGGTGGCGGTGCGCACGGCGATGGAGCCGTCCTGGGCCTGCCGCCGGCCGCGCTGCCAGGCGCGCCAGCCGAAGACGGCCACGCCGATGACGAGGAGCTGCTTGCCGACGCCGCCCGCGAGGTGGGCGGAGGCGTAGGCGGCGATGAGGATCAGGCCGGAGAGGAGCTGCGCGGGCCAGGTCCAGATGGAGCGGCGCCAGCCGAGCGCGAGTGCGGCCAGGCCCATCAGGTTGCCGATCATGTCGGACCAGATGACCTTCTGGCCGAAGACGGTGAAGGCCTCGGCGTTGAGCCAGGTCAGGGCGCTCACCGGTCGTCTCCCGTCGCGTGCAGCGGGTTCACGCCGGCGGCGAGGAGGCGTTCGACGTACTTCGCGAGGACGTCGACCTCCAGGTTGACCGGGTCGCCGCTCTGCTTGATGCCGAGGGTGGTCAGCGAGAGGGTGGTGGGGATGAGGCTGATGGTGAACCAGTCGGCGGCGGCCTCGACCACGGTGAGGCTGACGCCGTCGACGGTGATGGAGCCCTTCTCGACGACGTAGCGGGAGAGGTTCTCCGGGAGGGCGACCTTGACGATCTCCCAGTGCTCGGAGGGGGTCCGCGAGATGATCTCGCCGGTGCCGTCCACGTGTCCCTGGACCAGGTGGCCGCCGAGCCGTCCGCCGAGGGCCATGGGGCGCTCCAGGTTGACCCGGGAGCCCGCGGTCAGGGCGCCGAGGCTGGAGCGGTTCAGGGTCTCCTGCATGACGTCGGCGGTGAACTCGCCGTCCGCGGTCTCCACGACGGTGAGGCAGACGCCGTTGACCGCGATGGAGTCACCGTGCTTGGCGCCCTCGGTGACGAGGGGGCCGCGCAGCCGGAAGCGGGAGGCTTCCTCGAGCTGCTCGACAGCGGTGACCTCGCCCAGTTCTTCGACGATTCCGGTGAACACTCAGTGCTCCTTGGTGGCGGTGGCGGTGGGTGCGGTGACGGGCACTGCGGTGATGCGGAGATCGGGGCCGATGCGGACGGCCTCGGTGAGGTCGAGGCGCAGCGCACCGGAGATGTTCTTGATCCCGGCGTCGGCGAGGGCCGCGGGGCCGGCGCCGAGCAGGGCGGGGGCGAGGTAGCCGATGACGCGGTCGACGGCGCCGGCCTCCAGGAAGGCGCCGGCCAGGGTGGGCCCGCCTTCCAGCAGGACGGAGCGCACACCGCGCAGGAAGAGGCGGCCGAGGAGGTCGTGGACGCCGATGCGGCCGTCGTGCAGGGGCAGCCGGAGCAGTTCGGCGCCGGGCAGGTGCCTCGTGTCGGCGTCCTCGCCGACGACGAGCAGGGTGGGCGCGGCGTCGTCGAGGATGCGGGCGGTCGGCCGGATCGCGGCCCGGGCGTCGAGGGCGATGCGCAGCGGCTGCGTGGCGCCTTCCACGCCGCGGACGGCGAGGTGCGGGTCGTCGGCGCGCAGGGTGCCGGCGCCGACGAGGACGGCGTCGCTCTCGGCGCGCAGCCGATGGACGTCGGCCCGGGACTCGGCGGAGCTGATCCAGCGGCTGCTGCCGTCCGCGGCGGCGCTGCGGCCGTCGAGGGTGGCGGCGTACTTCCAGGTGACGTGCGGCCGGCCCAGGCGTACGGAGGTCAGCCAGGCGGCGTTGCCCGCCTCGGCCTCGGCCGCCAGGAGCCCGGCCGCGGTGTCGATCCCGGCCGCGCGCAGGGTGGTGGCACCACCGCTGGCCTGCGGGTTCGGGTCGGAGACGGCGTAGACCACGCGGGTGATCCCGGCGTCTGCGAGGGCCTGGGCGCAGGGCCCCGTGCGGCCGGTGTGGTTGCAGGGTTCGAGGGTGACGTAGGCGGTGCCGCCGCGGGCGGCGCCGCCCGCGGCGCGCAGGGCGTGGACCTCGGCGTGCGGGCCCCCGGCCCGTTCGTGCCAGCCCTCGCCGACGATCGCGCCCGAGGCGTCGGTGATGACGCAGCCGACGACGGGGTTGGGGCTGGTGGAGCCGAGTCCGCGGGCCGCGAGCTCGATGGCTCGGCTCATGGCACGGGTGTCCGCGTCGGGTGCTGCGTGCGCGGCGTGTGTCGCCACCGGGTCCTCCTGCCTCATCGGGCACGGACTCCGGGGCCTGTCGGGATACGACAGATGAAGCGGAACAGCGCACAGGGGACGCCGAGGCCGGAAAAACGGTTCGACCGGGCATATCCGCAGGGATATGCCGACGAACCGCCGACGGCGGCGTACCGGTGACTGGCCCGCCGCGCACTGCCTCCCATCCGGACTTTAACCGTCGGTCCAGGAATCTCACCTGGTCAACCGGCCGCTGGCTGCGGACGGGTCGCGGACTATAACCGCCGGTTCGGAATTACACCGACCCCGGAGTGCGCTGCTACTGGTACTCCAGCCAGTCTGCCATGCCCGGTCGGGCGCCATGCGGGCGATGTGGTGTGGCCTGGCTCACAGGCGGGCGGCACCGATGCGGACTTTGTCAAGTCGGGCGAGGTTGGTCCAGACCTATTGACGGGGTGGTCTAGTCCTTTTAACGTTCCCTTCATCTTCCCGGGAACGGCCCGTCAGGTGTGCGCACATCGCGGGCCAACACGCTTGCGCACCAATCCTGTTGCTCCATGCCGTGTTCAGTTGTGTCCAGTTGTGTCCTGCATCCTCCCCTCCCCAGGAGGCACAATGCCGTCCCCCACACGTACGAGAGCGATGCTCCTGGCATCCGGCGCAGCGATCGCCGGACTCCTGGTGGGCGGGCTCTCGGCGGGCGTCTCGCACGCGGCCGACAACGAGGGCTGCCGCCCCGACGGGCTGTACAAGACCGCCGGCGTCGACGTCCCGTACTGCTCGGTCTACGACTCCGAAGGCCGCGAGAAGATGGGCGCCGACCACCAGCGCCGCGTCATCGGGTACTTCACCGGCTGGCGCACCGGCAAGGACGGCGCCCCCGCCTACCTCGCCAACAACATCCCGTGGTCCAAGGTCACCCACCTGAACTACGCCTTCGCCCACGTGGGCTCCGACAACAAGATCTCCGTCGGCGCGGACGGCGTGAACAACGCCGCCACCGGGATGACCTGGCCCGGCGTCGCCGGTGCCGAGATGGACCCGGCCCTCCCCTACAAGGGCCACTTCAACCAGCTGACGAAGTTCAAGAAGCAGTACCCGAACGTCAAGACGCTGATCTCGGTCGGCGGCTGGGCGGAGACCGGCGGCTACTTCGGTGACGACGGCAACCGGGTCGCCTCCGGCGGCTTCTACTCGATGGCCACGAACGCCGACGGCTCGGTCAACCAGGCCGGCATCGACACCTTCGCCGACTCCTCGGTCGAGTTCATCCGCAAGTACGGCTTCAACGGCGTCGACATCGACTACGAGTACCCGACGACCATGAAGGACGCCGGCAACCCGCTGGACTGGCAGCTGGCCAACGCCCGCCGCGCCGGCCTCGTCCAGGGCTACGCGGCCCTGATGAAGTCCCTGCGCGAGAAGCTCGACCGCGCGGGCGCCGCCGACGGCAAGCACTACCTGCTGTCCGTCGCCGCCCCCTCCTCCGGCTACCTGCTGCGCGGCATGGAGACGTTCCAGGTCCAGAAGTACCTGGACTACGTCAACATCATGTCCTACGACCTGCACGGCGCCTGGAACGAGTACGTCGGCCCCAACGCCTCGCTCTTCGACGACGGCAAGGACGGCGAACTCGCCGCCGCCGGCGTCTACTCCACGTCCCAGTACGGCGGCATCGGCTACCTCAACACCGACTGGGCCTACCACTACTTCCGCGGCTCGATGCCCGGCGGCCGGATCAACATCGGCCTGCCCTACTACACCCGCGGCTTCAAGAACGTGCAGGGCGGCACCGACGGTCTGTGGGGCAAGGCCCCCGCGACCACCTGCCCGGCCGGCGCGGGCCTGACCAAGTGCGGCGACGGCGCGGTCGGCATCGACAACCTGTGGCACGACAAGGACACCAACGGGGTCGAGTCCCCGGCCGGCTCCAACCCGATGTGGCACGCCAAGAACCTGGAGAAGGGCGTCGTCGGCGACTACGTCACCAAGTACGGCTTCCCCGCGAACACCACGCTGACCGGCACCTACGCCCGCAAGTACGACTCCACCCTGGTGGCGCCGTGGCTGTGGAACGCGCAGAAGAAGGTCTTCCTCTCCACGGAGGACGAGCAGTCGGTGGCCGCCAAGGCCGACTACGTCATCAACAAGGGCATCGGCGGCACGATGGTCTGGGAGCTCGCGGGCGACTACTCGTACAACGCGGCCAAGGGCCAGTACGAGATGGGCGACACGCTCACCGACACGATGTACCAGAAGTTCAAGTCGGCCTCCCCCTACGGCGCGAAGAAGGCGGGCGCCACCGCCCCGCCCACCCAGGCCGTCGACATCAGGACGGAGTTCACCGAGTTCAAGCTCGGCGACTCCAACTACCCGCTCACCCCGAAGCTGAAGATCACCAACAACACGAACGCCACGCTGCCCGGCGGCACCGAGTTCCAGTTCGACTACGGCACCTCGGCCCCGAACAACGCCTCCGACCAGTCCGGGTTCGGCACGACCGTGATCAGCAGCGGCCACACCGGCAACAACGTCGGCGGCCTGAAGGGCGACTTCCAGCGGGTCTCCCTGAAGCTCCCGGCCTGGCAGACCCTGGCCCCCGGCGCCTCCGTCGACCTCGCGTTCAACTACTACCTGCCGGTGTCCACGCCCTCCAACTGGACGGTGAAGATCTCCGGCACCACCTACGCCCTCACCGGCGACCTGGCCCGCGGCACGACGACGGTCCAGCCCGGCGGCGGCACCCAGCCCCCCACCACTCCCCCGACCACCCCTCCCACCACCCCGCCGACCACTCCCCCCACGACCCCGCCGACCACGCCTCCGGGCGGGACCTGCACCAACCCGGCCTACGTGGCGGGCACGGTCTACAACAGCGGCAACCTCGTCTCCCACAAGGGCCGCAACTGGAAGGCCCAGTGGTGGACGCAGAACGAAGAACCCGGCACCACCGGCGAATGGGGTGTCTGGAAGGACCAGGGCGCCTGCTGACCCCCGCACCCTGATCCGCGGACGAACGTGAGGACCCGGTGGCCCGGCGGCCACCGGGTCCTCGCTCGTTCCGCGCGAACCCGGCCTCGTACGCTGCACCGGTGATCACACACATCACCGCGTCCGACGCGGACTTCGAGGAAAACCGTCCCCGGATGTTCGGCATCGCCTACCGCATGCTCGGCTCCGCCGCGGAGGCCGAGGACACCGTGCAGGAGGCGTACCTGCGCTGGGCGGCCGCGGACCGCACGGAGATCGAACACCCCGGCGCCTGGCTCGCCAAGGTCGTCACGAACCTGTGCCTCAACACCCTCACCTCCGCACGCGTCCGGCGCGAGGCGTACGTCGGCCCCTGGCTCCCGGAACCCGTCCTCACCGGGGACGGCACGCTCGGCCCGCTGGAGTCCACGGAACAGCGCGACAGCGTGTCCATGGCCCTGCTGGTGCTGCTGGAACAGCTCACGCCGGTGGAACGGGCCGTCTACGTACTGCGCGAGGCCTTCGCCTACAGCCACCGGGAGATCGCCGGACTCCTCGACCTCACCGAGGCCAACTGCCGCCAGCTCTACCGGCGGGCGGCCGGCCGGGTGACCGCGGACCGGCCGGCCGCGCCGGAGCCGCGCTTCGCACCGGACCCCGAACGGTGGCAGAGCCTCGTGGAGACCTTCATGACGGCGGCGCGCGACGGGGACCTGACCCGGCTGGAGGGGCTGCTGACGGCCGACGTCCGGTTCGTCTCGGACGGCGGCGGCGTGGTCAACGCAGCGCTGCGGCCGATCCTGGGGCGGGAGAAGGTGGCCCGGTTCGCGATCGGGGTGCTCAAGAAATTCGCCGGGGACCTGCCGGTCAGCGTCGCGGAGATCAACGGAGTACCCGCGCTGCTCTTCGGCGGGACGGGCGTTCTTCTGGTGGAATTCGAGAACGGGCTGGTCAGCGGGCTCAGCACGGTACTCAACCCGGAGAAGCTGGAATTCCTCCAGCGGCAGCTGTCACATTCCTGAGGGCCGTCCGGTCTCCGCTGCTGAAGGAACGACATCGGCGAAAGGCGGAACCCGTGAGCACCATCCTCGTCACCGGCGGAACCGGCACCCTCGGCGCACTGGTCGTGGACCGGCTCCGCGCCGCGGGCCACGAGGTCCGCGCGCTGAGCCGGCACGCCCCGGACTTCCCGGTCGACCTGTCGGACGGCGCCGGGCTGGACGCGGCGACGGCGGGCGCGGAGGTGATCGTGCACTGCGCGAGCAACACGCGCGGCGGGGGCAAGGGCGACGAGGCCGCCATCCGGCACCTCATCGACGCGGCCCGGCGGGCGGGGACCGTCACCAATGTCGTCTACATCTCGATCGTCGGGGTGGATGTGGTGCCGCTCGGCTACTACCGGACGAAGCTGAAGGTCGAGCGGCTGCTGGAGGCGTCGGGGCTGGGCCTGACCATCCTGCGCACGACCCAGTTCCACGACCTGGTGGCGCAGCTGGTGGACACGGCGGCGAAACTGCCGCTGGTGCCGGTACCGGTGCCGAGCGGGGTACGGGTCCAGCCGATCGCCGTCGGGGAGGTCGCGGACCGCCTGGCGGAACTGGCCGTCCCGACCCCGTCGGGCCGGGTCCCGGACATGGGCGGCCCGGAGATCCACACCCTGCCGGACCTGGCCCGCACCTACCTGACCGCGACGGGCCGCCACCGCCGGGTGCTCCCCTTCCCCCTGGCGGGCAAGGCCTACGCGGGCTTCAAGCGCGGCGGCAACCTGACCCCGTCCCACGCGGTGGGCCGCGTGACGTTCGCACAGTTCGCGCAGCTCGCGGCGGGGTGGGGGCGGGGGCGGTAGGGGTGGGTGGGGCGGTGGCTTCGGGGGGCGGGATCCTCTCGGGCGGTGTCGGGGATGTGCTGGGGGTTTCCCGTCAGTCCCATCGTCCCTCCGGGTCGGGCCGGTCCCTCAAGGGCGCTCCTCCTTCGTCGTCGCGTCGCTTCGCGATGGCCTGCGGCCACCCTTGACCGACCGTCCCGCCCCGGAGAAACGAAAGACTGCCGGGAAGCCCCCAAAGGAACGGGCCGGGGGATCAAGGATCAGGACGGGGACGGTCGGCTGTGCCCGGCCCCGTCCCGCGTGAGGGACGAGCAGGAGACGGGGCCGATCCAGACCCAGGCCCGGGTCGGTGGGACGCGTCCAATCGCTACGCGCTCCTCATCTCTCAGCGTCTCCACGCCGCCCTGGGCTGGACATAGGCCGCCCACGGCCTCGGTCCGGCGCTCGACCTGCGTCCGACGACCGTCAGCAGTTGGTGAGAGGATCCGCTCCACGGCTGAATCCGCGGCGGACGCGGTCGGGGCGGCGGGCGTGGCGTCGGGACTGGTACGGGTTGTCGGGTGATGATGACGCCGTGCGACTTGATCACGTGTCCTATGCGGTGGCCCGCGACAGCTTCGTCTCGACCGTCCAGTGGATCGGATCGGCCCTCGGCGCCGGGTTCGTCGACGGGGGCGTGCACCCGCGATTCGGCACCCGCAATTTCATTCTCCCGCTGAGCGGCGGCACCTACGTCGAGGTCGTCACCACGCTCGACCACCCCGCCGCCGACCGCGCACCCTTCGGCCAGGCGGTCGCGCGCCGCGCCGCCGAGGGCGGCGGCTGGCTCGGTTGGGTGGTCTCCGTCGACGACATCGCCCCGGTCGAGACCCGCCTCGGCCGCACCTCGGCCGAGGGCCACCGTGTCCGCCCCGACGGATTCGACCTGAGGTGGAAGCAGATCGGCCTGCTGGAACTGATGGAAGACCCACAACTGCCCTACTTCCTGCAGTGGCTGGTCCCCGACGAGGAACGCCCGAGCGCCGGCCCGCGCACCTCCACCACCATCCACGGGGTCTCCATCGCCGGCGACGCCGCCTCCATCGCCGAATTCCTCGGCGAACCGGCCGACCACCCCCTCGACCAGATCGACGTCACCTGGGTCGAGGATGAGGAACCGGGCTTGGTCTCGGTCGAGTTCGCCACCGCGCGCGGCCCGGTCACGATCACCTAGGGGCAGCCGATGCGTCGGCAGTACGCGACGGTGAGGATCGCCAGGAGCGGGCCCCAGGCGATGAGCGGGACGTAAGCCGCCCACAGCGCCCAGGCGGCCGGACCGCCGGTGGGGCCACCGCCGAGATCGGGATCCGCCTACCGTGCAGCCCCGGCACCCAACGAGGGACGGATTCGCCCACGGCCGCACCAGCCCGAGGGCGAGCAGCGCGAGCCCTTCGCTGACCACGGACAGGCCGATCACGTAGGGGCGTTCCCACGCCGCCCATTCGTGGTCCGCGTCGTAGCCGGCCAGGCCCAGCACCAGCGCGACACGCCATGACCCGGACGGCAGGACACACAGCGGAATGGCATGGGCCACCCGGATCGCCCAGCGGGCGTCCGGTTGGCGCGACTGACGTCTTGTCCCTGGTATGCATGGTCATCTGCGCCCTCCCCACGAGATCCGTCGTGGTCGATCCTCGGTCGCGGGGCGGGCGATCAGCGTCTGCCGCCGGGGTGGGCCGACGGGCGACCAGAGGGTGACACCGTCAGCAGTGACCCACGTGCACTGACCCGCATCCACTACGGAATGGCCGCTGTCCCACGCTTCTCCGCCCCGGACAGCCGTCAGACGCCTCCCAAGAGGAGCGCCCAGGGGGCGTGGGCGGCCTATGTCCAGCCCCAGACGGTCGTCCGACGCTGAGACGTGAGGAGCGCGTAGCGATTTGGCGCGCCCCACCGACCCGGGGCTGGGTCTGGATCGGCCCCGCCTGCCGATCGTGCCCCACGCGGGACGGGGCCGGGCATGGCCGACCGTCCCCGTCGGTGTCTTGAAGTGCCGGCCCGTTCCTCTGGGGGCTTCCCGGCAGTCTTTCGTTTCTCCGGGGCGGGACGGTCGGTCAAGGGTGGCCGCAGGCCATCACGCAGTGACGCGACGAAGGAGCGCCCTTGAGGGACCGGCCCGACCCGGAGGGACGATGGGACTGACGGGAAACCCCCATCCGCTTCTCTGATACCGCCCGAGAGGATCCCGCCCCCCGAAGCCACCCCCACCCCTACCCCCCGAACAGCACCGCCTGCGCGGCTTCCCGGGCCGCCAGTCCGGCTCCTGCCAGGACGGCCGGGTCGCCCAGGGCCGTGGCGCGGATCTCCGTCGGGACCGGGGTCAGTTTCGCCACGTGGTGGGCGACCCGGGCGGCCAGGGCAGGGCCGCCCGCGCGGCCCAGTTCGCCCGCCAGGACCACGCAGCCCGGGTCCAGGATCGCCGCGGCCGCCGCCGCGCCCAGCGCGAGCCGTTCGGCCAGGGCTTCGAGGAAGGCCTCCCCCGCGGCTCCGGCGACGGCCTCCTCCGCCGGGCCCGCGAAACCGTGTGCGCGCGCCAGTGCGGTCACGGCTTCGCGGCCCACCAGGGCGTGGAATCCGCCCGCGCAGTCCTCGGCCGACGGCAGGCCGGAGGTGCCCGGTACCGGGAGGAAGCCGATCTCGCCCGCCCCGCCGGAGGCGCCCCGGCGCAGCCGGCCGTCCAGGACCACGGCAGCGCCCACGCCCGCGCCGAGCCACAGCAGGACGAAGGAGTCGAGGTCGCGGGCCGCGCCCAGGCGCTGCTCGGCGAGAGCGGCCAGGTTGGTCTCGTTCTCGACGACGACCACGGCGGGCAGGCTCCGCTGCAGGGCGGTGACGAGGTCCCGGTGCCAGGCGGGGAGGCCGCTGGTGTCGCGGAGTTCGCCGGTGGCCGGGGCGACCAGGCCCGGGGCGCCCATGACGACGGTGTGCAGTTCGGCGGCGCCGGCTTCGCGTGCGGTGCGCAGCAGGGCGGCCACCGCGTCCTCGGGGGCGCCGACGGGCAGGGCGGCTTCGGCGAGGGTGCGGCCGAGGAGGTCGGTGACGACGGCGGTGACCCGGTCGGTGCGCACGTCGAGGGCGGCGAGGTGGGCGCGGTCGGCGACGATCCCGTACAGCTTGGCGTTGGGGCCGCGGCGCTGTTCGCCGGATTCGCCGGCGACTTCGATGAGTCCGGCCTCGGTGAGCCGGTCGACGAGGTCGGCGACGGAGGGGCGGGAGAGGCCGGTCATGGTCTTCAGCTGGGTGGCCGTCAGAGGCCCGGATTCCTGGAGGAGTTGCAGGGCGAGGCGGTCGTTGATGGCCCGGGCCGTGCTGGGCGAGGCGGGGGACGGTGCCGGTGCGGTGGTGGGGGCAGGAGTCACGGAGCCCATCCTAGGGAGTCGGGCCCATTATCTATCAGGCAGGGTCCCTGATAGTTTAATTCCCATGACCGGGGACACCGACCTCAGCCCGGCGCGCCTGCGCCATGCCCGTTACGCCATCGCCGCCGTCTTCTGCACCCACGGCGCCGTCACCGGCTCCTTCGCCACCCGCATCCCCTGGATCCAGGAGCACGCCCAGCTCAGCCCGGGCACCCTGGGCCTGGCCCTCGCGGCCCCCGCCGTGGGCGCGGCCCTCGCCATGCCGCTGGCGGGCCGGATCAACCACTGGCTCGGTGCACGCGCGGCGCTGCGGGCACTGCTCTCGCTGTGGACCCTTTCGCTGATCCTGCCGAGCCTCGCCCCGAACCTGCCCGCCCTGTGCTTCGTGCTCTTCGTCTACGGGGCCACCGCCGGAATGTCGGACGTGGCGATGAACGCGCTGGGCGTGGAGACGGAGAACCGGCTGGGCCGTTCGATCATGTCCTCGCTGCACGGCATGTGGAGCGTGGGGGCACTGCTCGGCTCCGCCGCGGGTACCGTCGCGGCGCACACGGGGGCCGACGCCCGGCTGCACCACCTGGTCGCCGCGCTGGCCTTGACCGCGGTCGGGCTGTTCGCCGTACAGGGCGTGCTGGACCTGCGGGCCGGCCAGGAGGAGCAAGCGCCGCCCCACTTCGCGCTGCCGCCGAAGTCGGCGCTGCTGATCGGGGCCGTCGGGTTCTGCGCGGTCTTCGCCGAGGGCGCGAGCCTGGACTGGTCGGCGGTCTACCTGCGGGACGTCCTGCACACGGACGCGGGTCTGGCGGCGGCTTCCACCACCGCCTTCGCGCTGACAATGGCCGTGGCCCGGCTGGTCGGGGACCGGGTGGTGGACCGCTTCGGGCCGGTGCGCACGGTCCGGGCGGGCGGGGTGGTGGCCACCGCGGGCGGACTGCTCGTGGTCGGGGTCCGGCATCCGGCGGGCGCACTGGCCGGGTTCGGCTTGATCGGGCTCGGGATCGCGGTGGTGGTCCCGCTGGCCTTCGCGGCGGCGGGGCGCAGCGGCCCGGCCCCGGCGCAGGCCATCGCCGGTGTCGCGACGATCACGTACACCTCGGGGCTGATCGCCCCGTCGGCGATCGGCGCGGTGGCGGACGCGACCTCGCTGGTGGTGTCCTTCGGGCTGGTCACCCTGCTGGCGTTCGGGCTGGTCGCCGGTGCCGCGGTGCTGCGTCAGGGGCCGCCGGTGGGGCAGGCTGGGGGCGATCACGGCGGGGTGACGGCCGAGTCCGGTCCCGCCGACTTCGACGAACCTGCCCAAACCCGGCCGTAACATATCGACTGGCCGCAGCGGCACGTACTCCGTGCGCTGCGGCCTCGATGTGTGAGCAGCAGCCGGAGAAACGGAGTGGAACATGGGCCTCGGCGTGGGCTGGACCCTGCACGGAGACGGGCGGACTCCCGCCCCCGGGGCGGTGGTCCGGCCGGAGGAGCGGCTGTCGTGGCCGCGGACCGCCGGGCTGGGGGCGCAGCACGTCGTGGCGATGTTCGGCGCGAGTTTCGTCGCTCCGGTCCTGATGGGCCTGGACCCGAACCTGGCCATCATGATGTCGGGCGTCGCGACGGTGATCTTCCTGCTGGCGACGCGCGGCCGGGTCCCGTCGTACCTGGGCTGCTCGCTGTCCTTCGTCGGTGTCGCGGCGGCCATCCGGGCCGCGGGCGGCGACAGTGCGGTGGTCACGGGCGCCGTCTTCGTCGTCGGCGTGGCGCTGTTCCTGGCGGGCCTGGTGGTCCAGCGGTTCGGCGCCCGCGTCATCCACACGGCGATGCCGCCGATCGTGACGGGTGCGGTGGTGATGCTGATCGGCTTCAACCTGGCGCCGGTCACGGCGAGCACGTACTGGCCGCAGGACCAGTGGACGGCGCTGCTGACGATGCTGTTCACGGGGGCGGCCGTGGTCTGCCTGCGCGGGTTCTGGTCGCGCATCGCGATCTTCCTCGGTCTGCTCTTCGGGTACGGGATCTCCTGGCTCTCCGACGTGCTCTTCGGGAAGATCCACTCGACACTGGGCGGGGAGGCCGCCGTCGACCACTGGCGGCTCGACCTCTCCGCGGTCGCCAAGGCGGACTGGATCGGGCTGCCGTCCTTCCACGCGCCCGCCTTCGAGTGGTCGGCGATCCTGATCGCGCTGCCGGTGGTGATCGCGCTGATCGCCGAGAACGCGGGCCACATCAAGGCCGTGGGCGAGATGACCGGTGATCCGCTCGACGACAAGCTGGGCACGGCGATCGCGGCGGACGGCGCCGCGTCCATGCTGTCCACGGCGGTCGGCGGCCCGCCGAACACCACCTACTCCGAGAACATCGGTGTCATGGCCGCCACCCGGGTCTACTCCACGGCGGCGTACTGGGCGGCGGCGGGCTTCGCGCTGCTCTTCGGGCTGTGCCCCAAGTTCGGTGCGATCGTCGCCGCCATCCCGGGCGGGGTGCTCGGCGGCATCACGGTCATCCTCTACGGGATGATCGGCCTGCTCGGAGCGCAGATCTGGATCAACGGCGGGGTGGACCTGCGCAATCCGCTGAACCTGGTGCCGGCCGCGGCGGGCATCATCATCGGCGTCGGCGGCGTGAAGCTGCAGATCACCGACACGTTCGAGCTGGGCGGCATCGCGCTGGGCACGATCGTGGTGATCACCGGCTACCACGCGCTGCGGTACCTCGCGCCCGCGCACCTCAAGCAGGAGCCCCTGCTCGACGCGGGCACCTCCGCCTACGACGAGGGCTCCGGGGACGGCCAGGACAAGCCCCGTTGACGGTGTTTCGCCCGAACCGGGGAAGCGTACGGCCAAGTTCCCCGGATCCGCGTCGGCGCCTGCGAACCTGCCCCCATGGAAGCGGTGCTGGCGCGGATGCGCGCCCTGGAGGAGCGGCTCCCGCCGCAGGACGGTGTCGCCGTCTTCAACCGGGTCTACCTGACGGTGACGGAGACCCTGCACCGGCGGATCGAGCACGGCGGGTTCCCGGCGCCCCGGCGGGCGGAGACGCTCAGCGTGCGGTTCGCGGAGCGGTACCTGACGGCGGTCGAGGCGGACCGGGCCCCGGCCTGCTGGCGTCCTCTGCTGCAGTACCGCCGCCACCCCGGGATCCGCCCGCTCCAGCACGCGCTGGCCGGGATCAACGCGCACATCGGCCACGACCTGGCGCTCGCGGTGGTCAGCACCTGCGGTGAGCTGGGCTGTGAACCCCGGGCCCTGGAGGCGGACTTCGACCGGGTCGGCGACACGCTGGTCTCCCTGGAGGAGCACATCCGGGAGGACCTGATGCCGGGCCCGGACCTGCTGGAGATCGCCGACCCGCTGACCCACCTGGTCGGCTCCTGGAGCCTGGAGCGCGCCCGTGCCGGGGCCTGGTCGGCGGCCCGTCTGCTGTGGACGCTGCGCCGGGTGCCGGAACTGGCCGAGGAGTTCACCGACTCCCTCGACGCGGGCGTGGGCCTGGTCGGCCGCTGCCTGCTGACCCCGCGGGGCTGAAACCCCCTGCCGCCCCGGGGCCGTCACCGGTGGCCGGATAGTTTCGCCGTATGACGATGCTCCTCCTCGACGACGGGCCGGTCGCCCCGGACGCCGCGGTCAGCCGGACCGGCGGGGTGCCGACGGCTCCCGCCGGGACCGTGTGGCCGCTGTGCCGCCTGTGCGCGGGTCCGCTCCAGTTCCTCGCTCAGATCGTGCTCGGCGACCGGGCCCCTGCGGGGCCCGGCGTACTGGCCCTGTTCATGTGCGCCCACCGGCCCGGGCGGTGCGAGCAGTGGAGCCCGACCGCGGGCGGGAACCTGGCCCTGCTGCTGCCCGCCGGGGACCTGGTGTCCGTACCGGCGCCCGACGCCGACGCGGACGTCCTCGGGCTGGGCGCCGTCCGCGCGGCCGTACCCGTCCCGGCGGCGCCGGACGGCACCGCACCGGCCGGGCGGCCGGTGCTCGGATCGCTCGGCGGCGAACCCGACTGGCTCCAGGACGACGAGACGCCCGACTGCCCCGGCTGCGCGCGGCCGATGGCCTACGTGGCGGGCCTGCGGGAGGGACCGGAGCCCACCACCGCCATGAACTTCGGCTCGGGACGGGCCTACGCCCACGCGTGCGCCCCCTGCGGGCGGGCCGCGCTGCTCTGGCAGTGCTGACCGGACGGCCTGGAACCCGGAAATGAGAACGGGCCGTCCCCGCGCTGCTCACGCGGGGACGGCCCGTGGCCTTTGGTACCCGGAGGATCAGTCCTCGGGGAGTTCGACCGGGGCGATGTCGTCGTAGACGTCGCCCGGGCCCGGGTTGGTGGAGTCCGTGGACCCGCCCAGGTGGTGCATGACGCCCCAGACGGCGTTGAGGGCGGTCTGGACCGCGCCCTCGGCCCAGCCGGCCGTCCAGGAGATGTCGTCGCCCGCGAGGAAGATGCCGCGCTTGTCCTCGGGGAGGCGGTCCTGCATGAAGTGGGTGAACAGGCGGCGCTGGTAGCGGTAGTGGCCCGGGAGGTTGGCCTTGAACGCGCCCATGAAGTAGGGCTCGTCCTCCCAGGAGACGGTGACCGGGTTGCCGATGATGTGACGGCGGATGTCGACCTTGGGGTAGATCTCGCCGAGGGACTTCAGCATGACCTCCATCCGCTCGTTCGCGGACAGCGGCAGCCACTTGAGGCTGTCGTCGCACCAGGTGTACGAGAGGCAGATCACGGCGGGCTTGTCCGGACCGTTGTCGAGCAGGTAGGTGCCGCGGGTCATCCGGTCGGTCAGCGTCATCGACATGACGTCGCGGCCGGTCTCCTCGTCCTTGTCCAGCCAGAACGGCCGGTCCACGGGAACGAACAGCTTCGACGACTCCATGTAGTGGGTGCGCTCGATCGCCGTCCAGTGGTCGATCGGGAACAGCGTGTCGTCGCACTCGATCTTCGACAGGAGCATCCAGGACTGGGCCGTGAAGATCGCGGCGCGGTACGTGCGGATGTCGCCGGAGGAGTCGGTGACCGTGATGCGGTTGCCGGCCGTGCGGTGCAGGCGGGTGACCGCCGGGCGCGGGGTGCCGTCGTGCAGGGTGGACAGGGAGGTGCCCTGGGCCCAGTGCACGATCTTCTCCGGCTCGCGCTCCCACAGGCGCAGCGGCAGCTGCTGCGAGCCGCCCACGATGCCGCGGTGGTGGTCGTCGGCCTCGGTGTAGACGACGCGCAGGATCTCCAGGATGGAGTTCGGGAAGTCGGTGTCCCAGCCACCGGTGCCGAAGCCGACCTGGCCGAAGATCTCGCGCTTGCGGAAGGACTTGAAGGCCTCCGACTTGCAGAGGAAGCCGTAGAAGGTCTCGTCGTCGAGCTTCTCGACGAGCTTGGCCCAGATCTCGCGGATGCGCGGGACGTCCCGCTCGCGCATCGCGGTGTTCATGTCCGAGAAGTCGGCGCCCTCGTCGAGGCAGGCGTTCCACGCGGCGGACACGTCGCGGTAGATCTGCGGGAGGTCCGCGATCGTCTCGGCGTAGTGCGTCTCGCCCTTGAGGTCGACGACCGTCGAGGGGGTGGACTCCGCCAGCGGGTTCGGGAAGGGCTCCGTGACCAGGCCGACGAGGTCGATGTAGTGCTGCAGGGCCGTGGAGGAGGGCGGGAAGCGCATGGCGCCCATCTCCGCGGTGAGACCCTCGGTCTCGGCACCCTCGAAGCCGACGGTGCGCAGGCGGCCACCGATCTGGTCGGCCTCGTAGACGACGGGCTTGAGGCCCATCTTCATCAGCTCGTAGGCCGAGATGATGCCGGACAGCCCGCCGCCGATGACGGCGACCTCGGTGCCGAGCTCGGTCGCCGGTATCTGGCCGAGGCCCGCCGGGTGGGCGAGGAAGTCGTCGTACGCGTACGGGAAGTCCGGCCCGAACATGGTGATCGGCGGCTGTCCGTCGCTGTGCGGGACGGCGGTGGTGGGCACCGTGGACGTCATGGGGTACGTCTCCTTGCGGCAGGGCTGGGGGAGGAAGAGGGCTTAGACGAGGGAGGCGTAGAGCCCGGGGCGGCGGTCGCGCAGGTAGGGGTTGTTCTCGCGCGAGGCCGACAGCAGCTCGGGGTCGGCCTCGCCGAACACCAGCTCCTCGCCGCGGCCGGCCCGGGTCCGGGTGACCCCGTCGGGGCTCGCCAGGCAGCTGAGTCCGACGAACTCGAACTCGCCTTCCGGGCCGGTGCGGTTGACGTACGCGATGTACATCTGGTTCTCGAAGGCCCGTACGGGCACCAGCTGTTCGGCGACGAACTGGAACGGGTGCATCTGCGCGGTCGGCACCAGGAGGAGGTCGGTGCCGGCGAGCGCGTGCGCCCGGACGTTCTCGGGGAACTCCACGTCGTAGCAGATCATGATGCCGATGCGGAGGCCGTTCAGGTCCGCCTGGACGACTTGGGTGTCGCCGGGGGTGAAGGCGTCCTGTTCGAAGCAGCCGAAGAGGTGGGTCTTGCGGTAGTTCGCCAGCGCCGCGCCGTCGGGACCGATGAGCTGGGCGGCGTTGTAGACGACGCCGTCCGCGCCCTCCGGGTAGCCGTAGAGGACGGCGATCCCGTGGCGGCGGGCGATCTCGCCGATGGCCCGGGCGCTGGCGCCGTCCGCGGCCTCGGCGAGGCCGGGGATGTCCTGGAGGTCCAGCGCGTAGCCGGTCAGGAACATCTCCGAGGTCACGAGGAGCCCGGCCCCGCTCTGTGCGGCGCGCGCCGCTGCCTCGTCGAGCGCCTTGAGGTTCTCGGCGGTGTCGCCGAGAACGCCGGAGCTCTGGAGGAGGGCGGTGCGCAGCGGGGGCATGGGCTACCTCTGTGACAGGCGGGGAGGGGGTCATAAAACGGTACGTTCGAGCGTTCGATCCGGACAAGTGGTGAGCGTTGCGCTCCGCGCATCGATTCGTTGCGTGTTCCCCGGTCGGCGCGGCGATTCGTTGCGCGGGCGCTGCGGGCCCCCTGGTGGACCCCGTACGGCCCCTGGTGCTGACCCTGGTGCGGCCCCTGGCTACGCGCCCGCGCGGAAGGCCGGGTGGGAGGCCAGGAAGCGCAGGTCGTCGAGGATGTCGGGGGTGTGGTCGGAGACGACGCGGCCGCTCCAGGTGTCGACGAGGGCCGGGACGGTCAGGGCCCCGTCGAAGTGGTGGCCGGTGGCCTCGTAGGCCAGCCGCAGTGCCGTGTACTCGGCCGCCCGGGGCTCGGTACCGAGGACGGTGGCGGTGATCGAACGGTCCAGGCCCAGCGCGGCGAGGGCGGTGGTGACCTGCTGCGAGGGGAGACAGGCGGCGCGGAGGTAGAGGTGGTAGCGGTGCGGGACGGGTGAGAAGCCGGCTCCGATGCGGCCGCGCGGGGCGGGCGCCGGGGCGGTGCGGGGCTGCTGGGTGCGGGGCTGCTGGGTGCGGGGCAGGACGGTGTGCGACATGACTCTCCTGGGGTGGAGGACAACACGGCTGGGCCCCGGGCGGCGCGGTGCGCGCACCCGGTCCGGGTCACTCGTCTCTGGGAGGGCTCAGCCGCGCGGGCCGAACGCGCTGCACACCCGCAGGAGGTCGATGTGCAGGCGCCGGGTGAGCCACCAGCGCCGCAGGGTCCGGGTCCGGGTGTCCGTGTCAGCCGTCCGGGCCGTGTCCACCGCCGCCCACCCCCCTCCTGTGCTCGGCCGCCCCCGTCCGGTGCCGCTTAGGCTTCCGGTGGCGGGCGCTGTCCGTCATGGCCGTCCACGGCAGTCTCGTGGCGGCGCCCGGGGCCGTCAAGAAGGCGGTCACCAGCCGGACGCCGTCGTCACACGTGAGGAGTCCTGCACCCATGTCCACCGAGAGCGGCACGCTGTGCGGCAGTGAAGTGCTCGACGAAGTGCTCGACAATCCGGTCTGGGCCGCGCTGACCGGGCCCCACCGTGGTTTCGCCGAGTTCGGGCCCGCGGGTCTGGCGGCCCGCTACACGCTGGACACGTCCCCGTTCTCGGCGCTCGCCGATCCCGAGGACCCGCGGGCATGGGCGGACCTGGCCGCACTGGCCGGTCCCGGGCAGGAGGTCTGGGTGACCGGGCTGCTGACCCCGCCGCCGGGCTGGCAGACGCTGGTGACGGTCCCGGGGGTGCAGCTGGACGGGCGGGCGGTACGGGCCGGGGCTGCGCCGGAGGCGGTGGTGCTGGGGCTCGAGGACGTGCCGGAGATGCTGGAGCTGGTGGCGCTGACCAAGCCCGGCCCGCTCCTGGACCGGACGGTCGAGCTGGGCACGTACCTCGGGATCCGGCACGAGGGCCGGCTGGTGGCGATGGCCGGGGAGCGGATGCGGCCGGCGGGCTGGTCGGAGATCAGCGCGGTGTGCACCCACCCGGACCACCGGGGCCGGGGTCTGGCGGGCCGGCTGATACGCGCGGTCGCGGCGGAGGTCCGTGAGCGGGGGGAGCGCCCGTTCCTGCACGCGGCGGCGGCCAACACGGGAGCCGTGCGGCTCTACGAGTCGATGGGCTTCACCCTGCGCCGCAGCCCGCTCTTCCTGGGCGTGCGCACCCCGGCCTGAAGGGTGTCTACGCCGGCGCGCCCGAGGTGAAGCGGCGCAGGAGCGGGGAGAGGACGAGTACCGACTTGGTGCGTTCCACGAACGGCTCGCCCGCGATGCGCTCCAGGACCCGTTCGAAGTGGCGCATGTCGGAGGCGAAGACCTGGACGAGGGCGTCCGCGTCGCCGGTGACGGTCGACGCGGACACCACCTCGGGGTATCGCTCCAGTCCTCGCCGGATGTCGTCCGGCGAGGTGTTGTGCCGACAGTAGATCTCGATGAAGCCCTCGGTCTCCCAGCCCATGGCGGCCGGGTCCACGCGGACGGTGAAGCCGGTGATGGCGCCTTCGGCGCGCAGCCGGTCCACGCGCCGCTTGACGGCGGGCGCGGAGAGCCCGACCTCGGAGCCGATGTCCGCGTAGGAGCGGCGGGCGTCCTCGGCGAGGGCGTGCACGATGCGTTCGTCGAGATCGTTCAGTCGCACGGAGGGTGAATCACTTCTGTTCAGCGACCTCCGCGGCCGGGGCGGCCACGGTGGCCACAGTGGCCAGGCTGGAGCGGCGCATGCCGTAGAAGAAGTAGATCACGAGCCCGACCGCCATCCAGCCACCGAAGCACAGCCACGTGGCCATGGGCAGCTCGATCATGAGGTACGCGCAGAAGAGGAAGCCCAGGATCGGGGTGACCGGGAAGAGGGCGACCTTGAAGGTGCGGTTCATCTCGGGGCGGGTGTAGCGCAGGATGACGACGGCGATGTTGACCAGGCCGAAGGCGAAGAGCGTGCCGATGCTGGTGGCGTTGGCCAGTTCACCCAGCGGGATGAACGCGGCGAGCAGTCCGCAGAAGAGGCAGACGATGATCGTGTTGATCTTCGGGGTGCCGGTCTTCTCGTCGACCTTGGCGAAGGCCTTCGGCATCAGGCCGTCGCGGGACATGGCGAAGAGGATGCGGGTCTGGCCGTAGAGCACGGCGAAGACGACGCTGGCGATGGCGACGACGGCGCCGGCGGCCAGGACGACGCTCCAGAAGGAGTGGCCCGTGACGTTCTCCATGATCTGGGCCAGGGCGGCCTCGCTGCCCTCGAACTCCTGCCACGGCATGGCGCCGACGGCGACCAGGGCGACGAGGCAGTAGATCGCGGTGACGATCACCAGCGACAGCATGATCGCGCGCGGCAGGTCCTTCTTCGGGTTCTTGGCTTCCTCACCGGCGGTGGAGGCCGCGTCGAAGCCGATGTACGAGAAGAAGAGCATGGAGGCGGCGGTGCTGATGGCGGTGATGCCGAGCGGGGCCAGCGGGGTGTAGTTGCCGGCCTTGATGCCCATGAAGCCGATGACGATGAAGACCGCGAGCGTCACGATCTTGACGGCGACCATGATCGTGTTGATCCGGGCGCTCTCCTTGGCCCCGCGGAGCAGGAAGACCATGCACAGGAGCACGACGACGAGGGCGGGGAGGTTGATGTAGCCGCCCTCGCCCAGCGGGGCGGAGAAGCCCTCGGGGATCGTGAAGCCGAGCGTGCCGTCGAGCAGCTCGTTGAGGTACTGGCCCCAGCCGACGGCGACGGCCGCGACGGAGACGCCGTACTCCAGGACCAGGCACCAGCCGCAGACCCAGGCTATGAGCTCGCCCATGGTGGCGTAGGCGTAGGAGTACGAGGAGCCGGAGACGGGGATGGAGCCCGCGAGCTCGGCGTAGGAGAGCGCCGAGAAGAGCGCGGTCAGGCCCGCGACGATGAAGGCGATGAAGACGGCCGGGCCGGCGACCGGGGTGGCCTCGCCGAGGACGACGAAGATGCCGGTGCCGAGGGTCGCGCCGATGCTGATCATGGTCAGCTGCCACATCGTGAGCGAGCGCTTCAGCGCGCCGCCCTCGCCCTGGCCGCCCTCGGAGACCAACTGCTCCACCGGCTTGCGGCGGAGCAGCGGGTTGACGGGCCTCTTGGCCTCGGAAGCGAGCGGTGGCGCCTGGCCGTGGTCGAGCACGAGGGGACTCCTTGTCACTGCGGATCGGGGAGGTCAGGGGAGGCGTCGACCGCGACGATCCGGAGCAGGGCAGGGCCCGTCGTAAGAAGGGTCTGCTCATGGGGGACCGCCGAGCAGGCGATCCGCGCCACTCCACGTACAGCGAGTGAGCCTACGAGCTGAGTGATACCGCCCGTAATGGACCATCCTTGCACATTGGCGCACGATCATTGCGCGGATCGGTCACCGACAGTCGTTTGTTGCGTAGGGATGATCGATCGCTGCGCAGACCACCGCGACCCCCTTTCCTTGACACTTCGTCAGATCTGCCGCAGCGTGCCGCCGTGGATCCGGACCTGGCATTGGTCCGCTCCGCGGCGGTGGAACCGGGCCCGAGCGGGGTACTGGTGAACGCGGTGGCACCGGGGGCGGTGCGGACCCCGCCGGTCGCCGCCCCGCCGGGCCGGGGCGGACACCCGTGGTGGACGGCGGGGTCGGCGTGAGGTTCCCGTGCCCGACGATCGGAGGCGACAAGTGATACCAGCGGGACCATCGGGACCATCGGGGATGCAAGGACCGGGACTGCCGGCGGAGCCGACGGGACCGGCGTGGTCGGCGGGCCTGCAGCGCCACCCCGACGAGCCGATGCCCTGGCAGGACGCGCTGCCCTTCCTGCGCGGGGTCGCCTGGCTGGACCGGGGGCGGCCGGTCCGCGCCGACCCGGCCGACACCATGCGGCTGCCCTGGGACACCGGCGAGCGCTCCACCCTGCCCATCGGCGTCCGGCTGGAATTCACCACCGATACCGCGCGGGCGGTGGAGGTGCGCTACCGGGCGACCGTGCCCGGCCCCACCGACGCGCTGCGCGACCTCGCGCACGGCTTCGCGCTGTGGGACCGGCACGGGGTGGTCACCGAGGTGTTCACCGACCCGGCCGCGGAGGCCGTCGTACGGATCGACCTGGGCGGCGGCACCGGCCCCTTCACCATCCACCCGCCCGAGACCCAGTCCCCGCTGATCCTCGGACTGCGCGGGATCGGCGGCACGCTCGCCCCGGCGCCGCCCGCCCCGCGCTGGGTGGTGCACGGCGACTCCATCACCGAGGGCTGGTGGTCCACCCGGCCCGCGCACGGCTGGCCCGCCGTCACCGGCCGGGCGCTCGGCTGGGACACCGTCAACCTCGGGTACGCGGGCGCCGCACGCGGCGAGCTCACCACAGCCGAACAGCTCGCGGGCCTGCCCGCCGACGTCCTCACGCTCGCCTTCGGCACCAACTGCTGGTCCCGGGTGCCCTTTTCGGCTCCCCTGCTGTACGAGACCACGCGCGCGTTCCTCGAACTGGTCCGCCAGGGGCACCCGCGGACCCCGATCCTGTTGGTCTCCCCCGTGCTGCGGCCCGACGCCGAGCGCACCCCGAACAAGCTCGGCGCCACCCTCGGCGCCCTCCGGGACGCCATGGAGCGCGCCGCCCGGGACCGGATGGCCGCGGGGGACGACCGGCTCGCCGTGCTCCCGGGCCGGGAGCTGCTCGGTCCCGAACACCTGGCGGACGGGCTGCATCCCAACGACAGCGGACATCAGGTCCTCGGCCTCGCTGTGGCCACGGCTCTGCGGCGCAGTGGGTTCGGCGTGGGGTAAGTGAAACAGCCCACACCGGACAAGGTGAACAGATCTCCCCCACCGCGGCGTGTCCTGGGCAGAGTTGACGCCATCACGGTGGCGGACGCGAAGGACACCACAAGTGGGAGAGATCAACATGGGCATCAAGCGCGGAACCACCCTGGCCGCGGCCGCGATCGTCGTCGTCCTGGCGGCGACGGCCTGCGGCCCCACCGACGACAAGGCCGCGGACACGACCAAGCCGGTCGGCGCCGCCGCCCCCGCCGCCCAGGACTACGGGAAGTCCTCGGACGCCGCCTACGGCTCCGACGGCGCCGCGGGCGGCGCGGGCGCCAAGCCGGCCGGGCAGCTGGCGATCGCCCCCAACGACCAGCTCGGTTCGGTCCTCACCGACAGCGCCGGGATGACCCTCTACCGCTTCGACAAGGACACGGCCAAGCCGCCGAAGTCGAACTGCGACGGCGACTGCGAGAAGACCTGGCCGGTGGTCGCCGCGGGCGATGCCACCGCCGCCGCGGGCATGGACCCGGCGCTGCTGGGCGAGGTGGTGCGCACCGACGGCAGCAAGCAGCTGACGGTGGGCGGCTGGCCCGCGTACCGCTACAGCAAGGACGCCAAGGCGGGCGACGTCAACGGTCAGGGTGTCGGCGGGGTGTGGTTCGCGCTCGCGGCGGACGGCAAGAAGGCCGCGAAGGGCGCGGCGCCCGCCGAGTCGGCGCCCCCGGCCGCGGGTGGCGCCGCCGAGGCCGACGGGAAGCTGTCGGTGGCCAAGGACCCCAAGCTGGGCGACCACATCGTCGACGGCAAGGGCATGACCGTCTACCGCTTCAAGCCGGACACCCAGTGGCCGATGACCTCCAAGTGCGTGGGCGACTGCCTGAACAAGTGGCCGGTCGTCGCGCCGGTGGAGAAGGCCAAGGACAAGGGGATCGTCGAGAAGAACTACACGGTGCTCAACCGCCCGGACGGCCAGAAGCAGCAGAGCGTCGACTGCTGGCCCGTCTACACCTTCACCGGTGACAAGAAGCCCGGCGACGTCAACGGCCAGGGCGTGGGCGGCACCTGGTACGCCGTGTCCCCGGACGGCAAGCTCATCACGGTCCAGTAGCCCCTGCCCCACCCGCCGCTCCCCACTCCCCCCACCCCGTTCGCGCGGCCCTCGCCCACATCCCCCCTGGGCGGGGGCCGCGCCCTTTGCCGTTCCGCGCCGGCCCGGTCCTCTCTAGACTCGGCCGCATGCTGCGCGTACTGGCCGTCGACGACGAGAAGCCGCTCCTGGAGGAACTCCTCTACCTGCTGCGCTCGGACCCCCGGGTGCGCAGTGCCGAGGGTGCCTCGGACGCCACCGAGGCCCTGCGCCGGGTCACCCGCGCGCTGGAGTCCGGCCCCGGCGGGCCCGACGGCATCGACGTGGTGTTCCTGGACATCCACATGGCCGGGCTGACCGGGCTGGACATCGCGCGGCTGCTCGCCGGGTTCGCGCGGCCGCCACTGATCGTGTTCGTCACCGCCCACGAGGGTTTCGCCGTGCAGGCCTTCGACCTGAAGGCCGTGGACTACGTACTCAAGCCCGTGCGCCCGGAGCGGCTGGCCGAGGCCGTCCGGCGGGCCTGCGAGCAGCTGGGCCGGTCCGAAGAGGGCCCGGCGTCCGCGGTGGCGGCGGCCGACGCCCCGGTGGCGGGCGTCCCGGCCGTGCCGGCGCCGCGCCGCCCGGCCGCCGAGGTCGCCGTCGCCGACCGCACGCCGGACCAGATCGCCGTCGAACTGGGCGGGGTCACCCGCTTCGTGGCGATCGCGGACATCTCCTACGTCGAGGCGCAGGGCGACTACGCCCGCCTGCACACCGACGAGGGCAGCCACCTGGTCCGGATCCCCGTGTCCACGCTGGAGGAGCGGTGGGCGGCGCGCGGGTTCGTGCGGATCCACCGCCGCCATCTGGTGGCGCTGGCGCGGATCGACGAGCTCCGGCTGGAGGCGGGGACCACCAGCGTCCGCGTGGGGGCGGCGGAGCTCCAGGTGAGCCGCAGGCACGCGCGGCAGCTGCGGGATCTGCTGATGCGGCAGGCGACCGGCTGAATCCGGCCGCTCCCTGACCGTTATCCCTGACCGCTCCCCCGCGGCTTCCGGGCCGCCGCCGCGCCGTTCGCTCCCGACCGTCCGGCGCTCGGGAGCGCCGTTCGTCGCGCGGGGAGGGGCGTACGGCGATCCGCCGGAGCCGTCGGCCGCACCGGCGCCCCGATCGGCCCCCGGGCCGCCGCCCCTCTCGTATCGTGGATCTTCCGGCGCGGGAGGAGTGAGATGTCCGAGATCCAGGCGCTGGTCGACGCCCTGCGCGGGCTGCCCCGGGCCCGGCCGGCCGGGCCCGCCGAGGCCGAGGTTCTGCTGGCCCGGCTGCGCAGCGCGGCCGCCCGCTGGGCCGACATCCTCTATGAGGCCCGCGAGGGGGTCCGCGAGCAGGTGCCGCCGCGCGCGGAAGCGGCCCTGACGCTGGCGTTCCGGCGCGCGGAGGAGTCGTACGTCGAGCTGGAGATCGCCCTGCGCGACTGCGCGGAGCACCGCGACCCGGCCCGGTGACGGGGTGGCCCGGCAGGGCGGATCCGACGGGTCCGCTGGGTCCGAATCGAGCCTGTCGCCCGGTCAGGGGGCGTGCGTAGACTCCGGACACCCCTCCCCTGCCGAAGGACCGCCCGGTGAACCAGACGTACGCGCTGACCGCGGTCGCCGTCGTCGTCCTGGTCACGGTCCTGGTCGGCGCGCTGGGTCTGCGGATGTCCCGGACCACGTCCGACTTCTACGTCGCCTCGCGCACGGTGGGACCCCGCCTGAACGCGGCCGCGATCGGCGGCGAGTACCTGTCCGCCGCGTCCTTCCTCGGAGTGGCGGGGCTGGTACTGCTCCAGGGGCCCGAGATGCTCTGGTACCCGGTGGGCTACACCGCCGGGTACGTGGTGCTGCTCGTCCTGGTGGCGGCCCCGCTGCGCCGCTCGGGCGCGTACACGCTGCCCGACTTCGCGGAGGCGCGGCTGGAGTCGCTGGTGGTGCGCCGGATCGCGGTGCTGTTCGTGGTCGGGGTCGGCTGGCTGTACCTGCTGCCGCAGTTGCAGGGGGCCGGGCTGACGCTGGAGATCCTGACTGGGGCCCCGTACTGGGTCGGCGGGCTGGTCGTCGCGTGCGTGGTGACGGTGGCGGTGGCGTGCGGCGGGATGCGTTCGGTCACCTTCGTCCAGGCCTTCCAGTACTGGCTGAAGCTCACGGCCCTGCTGGTGCCGGCCTTCTTCCTGATCGCGGCGTGGGCCGGGGACGGGGCGCCGCGGGCCACCTTCGACGCACCGGCCGTCTTCCGGGAGCACACCTCGGTGACGGTCGCGCAGGACGTGCGGCTGTCGGTGGCGAATCCGCTGACGGTGACGGTGACCGGGCAGGTGGACGGGCGCGGCTACGCGTCGGCTCCCCTGACCCTGGCAGCCGGTGAGCATGCCGTACGGGCACACGCGCGGCTGGAGTTCGCCCCCGGCGCGCCCGTTCCCGACACCCGGTCCGAGGCGCGGCCCGGGGTGTCCACCTGGACGGCGGCGACCTCCGGCGGGCTGCGCGAGTACCGGCTGTACGCCACGTACGGGCTGATCCTGGCGACCTTCCTCGGCACGATGGGCCTGCCGCACGTGGCGGTGCGGTTCTACACCAGCCCCGACGGGCGGACCGCGCGGCGCACCACGCTGGTCGTGCTCGCGCTGGTCGGGGCCTTCTACCTGCTGCCCCCGGTGTACGGGGCGCTGGGCCGGATCTACACCCCCGAACTCGCGCTGACGGGTGACGCGGACGCGGCGGTGCTGGTGCTGCCCGGGCGGATGCTCGGCGGGGTGCTCGGCGATCTGCTGGGCGCGCTGCTGGCCGGGGGTGCCTTCGCGGCGTTCCTGTCGACGGCGTCGGGGCTGACCATGGCGGTGGCGGGGGTCCTGCACCAGGACGTGCTGCCGGCCCGCGGGGTGCGCAGCTTCCGGTCGGCGGCGGTCGTGGCGATCCTGGTGCCGCTGGCGGGGAGCGTGGCGGCGACGCAGGTGCCGGTGGCGGACGCGGTGGGCCTGGCCTTCGCCGTGTCGGCGTCCTCGTTCTGTCCGCTGCTGGTGCTGGGCATCTGGTGGCGCGGGCTGACCCCGCCGGGCGCGGTGGCCGGGCTGGTCACGGGCGGCGGGGCGGCGCTGGGTGCGGTGCTGGCGACCCGGGCCGAGCTGGCGCCGCCGGGCTGGACGCACACGCTGCTGGCGTGGCCGGCGGCGTGGTCGGTGCCGCTCGGGTTCGCGACGATGGCGGCGGTGTCGCTGGCCACGCGGTCGCGGATCCCGGCGGGGACGGCGGCGACCCTGGCCCGGCTGCACCTGCCGGAGGCCGTGGCCGGTGCGCGGGCGGGCGGTCCGCGGTGACGCCGACGCTCCTGGCACTGCTGGTGGTGGCGGGTGCGGCGCTGCTGCTGGGTGCGGGCTGGGCGGCGGGCCGGTGGCACGCCCGCCGTGGGGAGCGGGCGGCCGGGATGGACCTGGGGAGCCCGGTGGAGCGGGCGACCTTCCACACCCTGCACACGGCTTCGCTGGCCGCTCCCCCGCTGCGCGCCGGGCTGACCGAGGACGCCGCCCGCAAGGCGGCCCGGCGGCTGCGGTCGTTGCTGGGGACGGAGGCGCTGTGCCTCACCGACCGGGAGTCGGTGCTGGCCTGGGACGGTCCGGGCGCCGATCACCACCAGCGGCGGGCGATGGCCCGGGTGGCGGTGATGCTGGCGTCGGGGCGCAGCCAGAGCGTGCGGACCGAGTGCCAGCGGCCGGACTGTCCGCTGAAGTGGGCGGTGGTGGCACCGCTCACCGGCGAGGACGGGGTGCTGGGCGCGCTGGTGGCGTACGGTTCGCGCGAGTCGGCGGTGCTGGTGCGGGCCGCGACGGAGGTCGCGCGGTGGGTGTCCGTGCAGCTGGAGCTGTCCGAGCTGGACCGGTCGCGGACCCGGCTGATGGAGGCGGAGATCAAGGCGCTGCGGGCGCAGATCTCCCCGCATTTCATCTTCAACTCCCTGGCCGCGATCGCCTCGTTCGTCCGGACCGATCCGGAGCGGGCCCGGGAGCTGCTGCTGGAGTTCGCGGACTTCACCCGGT
Source organism: Streptomyces sp. NC-S4 (assembly GCF_054353315.1). NCBI lineage: Bacteria > Bacillati > Actinomycetota > Actinomycetes > Kitasatosporales > Streptomycetaceae > Streptomyces > Streptomyces sp. NC-S4. The sequence continues at coordinate 1,868,569 of NZ_CM135937.1, forward strand.
ACTCCTTCCGGCGGCACGGTGATTTCACCACGCTGGCCGACGAGTTGCGTTCCGTGCAGCAGTATCTGGCGCTGGCCGGGGCCCGGTTCGGCGACCGGCTGAAGGTGACGCTGCAAGTGGCGCCGGAGGTGCTGCCGGTGGCACTGCCCTTCCTGTGCCTGCAGCCGCTGGTGGAGAACGCCGTGAAGCACGGGCTGGAAGACTCCACCGAGGAGTGCCGGATCACGATCACGGCGCGGGACGCGGGCGCGGAGGCGGTGATCACGGTGGAGGACAACGGGGTCGGAATGGATCCGGCGCTGCTGCGCCGGATCCTGGCCGGGGAGCACGGCGGTTCCTCCGGGATCGGGCTGCCCAATGTCGACGAGCGGATCCGTCAGGTGTACGGGGACGCGTACGGTCCGGTGATGGAGACGGGGGTCGGCGCCGGCATGAAGGTCACCCTGCGCATTCCCAAGTACCGTGCGGGTGTGCACAGTTCACCGCCCGGACAGCAGACTCCGCGGCTCTGAGGGCCCTTCGGCGTGGCATCCTGTGACCGGCGCGACGTGACCGGAGGGAATCGCCGACGTGCGGGTCGGGCGGGAACAGCTGCGTGACGAGTTACGGCAATGGGTGCGCGGGGGTGCGGAGGGCCGCGGAGCCCTGCTGATCGTGGAGGGCGAGCCCGGAGCGGGCCGCACCGACTTCGTGCGCGGCGCCCTGGGCGGGGCGGCGGCGCTCGGCTGCCGGGTGCGGTACGGGGCGGCCGACGCCCTCGGGGCGGAGCTGCCGCTGCGGGCCGCACTGGACTGCCTGCACCCCGGCGGGCCGGACCGGGCGGCCGTCGTCGCCCTGCTGCGGGAGGCCGGGGACGCGGCGCGGCCGGGCGGTGCGCTGCTGGCCGCCATGGACCTGCTGACGACCCGGGTGGAGGAGTGGTGCGCGCGGCGGCCCCTGCTGCTGGTGCTGGACGACGCGCACTGGGCGGACCCGGCCAGCCTGCTGCTGTGGCAGCGCCTGGCGGACTGGGCGGTGGCGGACCGGCTGCCGCTGCTGCTGGTGGTGACCCGGCGGCCGCTGCCGGGCCGGCCCGAGCTGGAGCCGCTGTGCGCGACGCCGGGCGCGCGCACGCTCCGGCTGGAGCCGCTGTCCACCGCGGAGACGGACGAGCTGGTCCGGGACCTGCTGGGGGCGGAGCCGGGGCCCCGGCTCCGGGAGGCGGCGCGGCAGGCCGGCGGCAACCCCCGGCTGCTGCGGGAGCTGATCGCGCAGTGGTCCGGGCTCCTGCGGGTCGAGGAGGGCCGGGCGGAACTGCTGCTCCCGGAGGCGGAGTTGCCGCCGCCGCCCGCCTCGGTGACGCGCGGCCTGGACTGGCTGACCGGGCCCGCGCGCACCGCCCTTCGGCACGCGGCGCTGCTGGGTCCGGCCTTCACCGTCCGCGAGCTGGCCCTCGTACGGGGCAGGCCCGCCCGGGAGTTGCTCACGGAGCTGGCCGATCCCCTGTCGGCCGGGCTGCTGGCGGACGCCGGCGGCGGCCGGCTGCGCTTTCGCCACCCGGCCCTGCGGCCGGCCCTGTACGCCGAGATCCCCGCGGCCCTGCGCACGGCCCTGCACCAGGACGCCGCCGAGGCCTTCGCCGGGGCGGGACTGCCCGCGGCCCGGACTGCCGAGCAGCTGCTCGACGGCGGCCCGCTGACGCCCTGGGCGGTGCGCTGGCTGGCGGCCTCGGCCCCGGCGCTGATCGCGGGCGCTCCGGGCGCGGCGGCCGAGCTGCTGGAACGGGCCATCGCGCAGGGCGACCCGCGGGAGCGGGAGACCCGCGACGCGCTGGAGGAGCGGCTCGCGGACGCCGCGCTGATGCTGCGCCGCCCCGAGTCGGTGGAACTGCTGGCCGCCCTGCGGGCCCGGACCACCGACCCCGGCCGCCGGGCCTCGGTCGACTTCAGGCTGGTCTCGGCCCTGATGATCCAGGGGGACATGGCCCGATCCCTGGCGGTGACCGAGCGGGCGCTGGCGCAGGAGTTCCCGTCCGTCGCCCTGCGGCTGCGCCTGGAAGCCTGCCGGGTGCTGGCCCTGGCCGATCTGCACCGGGCGGCCGAGGCCCACGCGCTGGCCGGGCCGGTGGTGGCGGCCGCGCGGCGGCTGCGCGATCCGCTGTGCGCGGCGGAGGCGCACCACGCGGCGTCGTACGCGCTGTTCCACCTGGGGCGCGGGCGGGCCTCGCTGGGGCACGTGGCGGAGGGCATCGGGTGGGCACGGCGCAGCCCGGAGGCCAATGACATGCGGTTGCTGCTGCTGGCGAACCAGGCGGAGGGGCACATGCGATTCGACGAGCCGGTGGTCGTGGCCGCCGCGCTGGAGGAGGCGCGCGAGCTGGCCACGGCGACCCGGTCGACCGGGCGGCTGGTGGTCACGGAGGCCCGGCTCGCCGAGTTCCACTACCGGCGCGGCGACTGGGACGGGGCCCTGGCCGGGGTGGCGCGGGCGGGCCGGCTGCCGGTGTCGGACGGCTGGCTGCCGGTGGTGGTGCACGGGCTGCGGACGCTGGTGCTAGGCCACCGGGACGAGCGGGAGGCGGCCCGCGCCGGGCTCGCGGACCTGCCCGCGGACGCCTTCGCCACGCCCACGGCCCGCCGCTACGCCTCGCACGTACTGCTCGCGCGGGCACTGCTGGCGGAGCGGGACGGCCGGCCGGCCGACGCGCTGGCCGCGCTGCTGCCCGCGCTCGCGGAGGGTGGGGAGGAGGAGTCGGTGTACGAGCGCCCCTGGGTGCTGTCGGAGATCGTCCGGCTGGCGCTGGAGTGCGGGCGGAGCGCCACGGCCCGGGCCGCGGTGGAGTCCTGCGCGCGCTCGGCGCGGGCGCTGGCCGAGTATCCGGGGCCGGCGCTGGCCCTGCTGCGCTGCCGGGGCCTGTTCGCGCAGGATCCGGAGCTGCTGGCACAGGCGGTGGCGCGCGGTGAGCACGGCGGGTGGCCGCTGGTGCTGGGCCAGACCCTGGAGGACCTCGCGGTGGCGCAGGCCTGGCACGGGGATCTGGCGGGGGCGCGGTCGGCGCTGACGCGTGCGGTGGAGGTCTACGAGGCTCCGGGCGCCCGGTGGGACATCGCCCGGGCCGATGCCAGGCTGCGGAGCCTGGGGGTGCGCCGGGGCAGCCGGTCGGCGCGGCGCAGACCGGCGAGCGGCTGGGAGGCTCTGACCCCGGCCGAGCTGAAGGTGGCGCTGCTGGTGGCACAGGGCCGGTCGAATCCGGAGATCGCGAGCGCGCTGTTCCTCTCGCCGAGGACGGTGCAGACGCACGTGTCGCACATCCTGGCCAAGCTGCAGGTCCGTTCGCGGGCGGCGGTGGCGGCTCAGGCGGCGGCGCGGCCGCCGGGCGCGGCGGGCACTGCGGGCGTGCCGGGTCCGTAGCCGGGCATGGCGGCGCGCAGTGCCCGCAAGGCGTAGTGGGTACGGGACTTCACGGTGCCGGCGGGCAGACCGAGCACCTCGGCGGCCTCGCCGACGGAGGAGCCGTGGTAGTAGATCTGCACGAGCACGGCGCGGTGCGCGGGGCTCAGCAGGCGCAGTGCCCGGCGGACGTCGAGGGTGGCGACGGCCTGTTCGGTGTGGTCGTCGGCGGCCGGGGAGTGGTCGAGGGCGTCGGGCCCGACCTCGGCGGGCCGTACCCGGCGGGCCCGCCGGGCGTCGATGGCGAGGCGCCGGCCGACGGTGTAGAGCCAGGGCCGCACGGAGGTGTGGCCGCTCTCCAGGGCCTCGGGGTGGGTCCAGGCCCGGAAGAGGGTCTCCTGCAGGAGGTCCTCGGCGCGCTGGCGGTCGCCGAAGGTGAGGCCGAGGAGGAATCCGTAGAGGGCCTTGCCGTGCTCGCTGTGCAGCCGGGCGAGGGCGTGCGGGTCGGTTCTGGTCACGGGGGTGCCCCTTCCGGGTCGGGTCACCTCAGCGTGACGGCCCGCGGCCCCGGAGTTATCCGCCGCTTGGCGTATCCGGCTGCCGCCTGCGCCGAACGGTCCCCCGCTGCGCCGAACGGTCGTGCGGGTACCGCTGCGCGGGGCCTTCCCCCACCCCGCCCTTCCGCCGTTCCCCGGGGCTCGGCCCCGGACCCGGACCCGGCGCCTCAAACGCCGGCGAGGCTACAAGACAGCCTCGCCGGCGTTTGAGGCGCGGGGTTCTGGGGCGGAGCCCCAGCAGCGGCGCCGCACCCGGGAACGCACGTGGCCTCGGCCGTCCGCAGAGGGACGGCCGAGGCCACGGAACGGAAGAACTAGCTCCAGCTGGCGTGCAGCGGCTTGCCCTCGGCGTAGCCGGCGGCGGACTGGATGCCGACCACGGCCTTCTCCTCGAACTCCGCGAGGGAGCCGGCACCGGCGTAGGTGCAGGAGGAGCGGACGCCCGCGATGATCGAGTCGATCAGGTCCTCGACGCCCGGGCGGGCCGGGTCGAGGAACATGCGCGAGGTGGAGATGCCCTCCTCGAACAGGCCCTTGCGGGCGCGGTCGTAGGCCGACTCCTCGCTCGTGCGGTTCTGCACCGCGCGGGCGGAGGCCATGCCGAAGGACTCCTTGTAGAGGCGGCCCTCGGCGGACTGCTGGAGGTCGCCCGGGGACTCGTACGTACCGGCGAACCAGGAGCCGATCATCACGTTGGACGCACCGGCGGCCAGCGCCATCGCCACGTCGCGCGGGTGCCGGACGCCACCGTCGGCCCACACGTGCTTGCCGTACTTCTTCGCCTCGGCCGCGCACTCCAGCACCGCGGAGAACTGCGGGCGGCCCACGCCGGTCATCATGCGGGTGGTGCACATGGCGCCGGGGCCCACACCGACCTTGATGATGTCCGCGCCGGCTTCGATGAGGTCCTTGACGCCCTCGGCGGCGACGATGTTGCCCGCCACGATCGGGACCTGCGGGTCCAGGGCGCGGATGGCCTTGATCGCGTTGATCATCGACTCCTGGTGGCCGTGCGCCGTGTCGATGACGAGCGTGTCCACGCCCGCGTCGAGCAGCTGCTTGGCCTTGGCCACGAAGTCGCCGTTGATGCCGACGGCGGCCGCGATGCGCAGCTTGCCGTTCGCGTCGGTGGCCGGGGTGTAGAGCGTCGCGCGCAGGGCGCCCTTGCGGGTGAGGATGCCGACGAGCTTGCCGTCCTTGTCGACGGCCGGGGCCAGCTTGCGGTGGCCGGCGTCGAGCTGGTTGAAGGCCTCGCGGGGGTCGATGTCGGCGTCGATGAGCAGCAGCTCCTTCGACATGACCTCGGAGAGCTGGGTGAAGCGGTCGACGCCGGTCAGGTCGTGCTCGGTGACGACGCCGACCGGGCGGCCCTCGGAGTCGACGACGACTCCGGCGCCGTGGGCGCGCTTGGGCAGCAGGGACAGCGCGTCGGCGACCGTCTGGGTGGGTGCCAGCGTGATCGGGGTGTCGAGGACGTGGTGGCGGGTCTTGACCCAGGAGATGACGTCGGTGACGACCTCGATCGGGATGTCCTGCGGGATGACGACGATTCCGCCGCGGCGGGCGACCGTCTCGGCCATCCGGCGGCCCGCGATGGCGGTCATGTTGGCCACGACGAGGGGAATGGTGGTGCCGGTTCCGTCGGGCGAGGACAGGTCGACACCCTGGCGGGAACCGACCGCGGAGCGGCTCGGCACCATGAACACATCGTCGTACGTCAGGTCGTACGGCGGCTTCAGGTCATTGAGGAAACGCACGTGCTGAACATCCCAGTCGATCGAAGGATCCGTCTACGCCCCGGCAGGACAGCCGGGGAAACGCACGTACTTCATTCTCCCACGGCCTGGCGTTCACACCTTCCGGGCTGATCGTCCAGGACATACCGGGCCGGGTGGTCGTTTCCTACGGGACCTTGGTCCCGGCGGGCCGGGTCCGGCGGTGGACCGGACCGCGCCGCCCGGCCAGCGGGAGCACCGATCCGCCGTGCCGGACGGCCGTGAACTCGGCGGCTATGGCCAGCGCGGTCTCCTCCGGGGTGGCGCCGCCGAGGTCGAGTCCGATGGGTGAGCGCAGGCGGGCCAGGGCGGAGTCGGTGATGCCCCGGTCCCGCAACCGTCTCTCGCGCTCGGCGTGGGTGCGGCGCGATCCCATGGCACCCACGTAGCCCAGGGGCAGCCGCAGGGCCAGTTCCAGCAGCGGTACGTCGAATTTGGCGTCGTGGGTGAGGACGCAGACCGCGGTACGGGAGTCCAGGCGGCCCGCGTCCCATTCGGCGGCCAGGTGCCGGTGCGGCCAGTCGACGACCACCTCGTCGGCGCCGGGGAAGCGGGCCGGGGTCGCGAAGACGGGCCGGGCGTCGCACACGGTGACCCGGTGGCCCAGGAAGGCGCCGATCCGGGCGAGGGCCGCGGCGAAGTCGATGGCCCCGTAGACGAGCAGCCGGGGCGGCTCGGCGGCCGATTCCACGAGGAGGGTCAGGGGCTGACCGCAGAGCCCGCCGGCCGTGCCGAGCTCGGCGGTGCCGGTGCGCCCGGCCAGCAGCAGCGCCCGTACCTGCCGGGCGGCGGCCCGGTCCAGGTCGGGGCCGCCGCCGAGCCCGCCCTCGTAGGTGCCGTCGGCGTGGACGGCGAGCGCCCGGCCCAGCTGGGGCTGCGGTCCGCGGACCACCCGGGCGAGTGCGGCCCGGGCGCCCTGGGCGGCGGCGTCGAGCACCGAGCCGAGCACGGGCCGGACCGGGTCGGGCCCGCGCACCGGGGTGACCAGGACGTCGAGGACTCCGCCGCAGGTCAGGCCGACGGCGAAGGCGTCGTCGTCGCTGTAGCCGAAGCGGTGCAGGCCGCCTTCGCCGGAGGCGATGGCGTCGAGGCACAGCTCGTGCACGGCGGATTCCACGCAGCCTCCGGAGATGGAGCCGAGCGCGGTGCCCTTGTCGTCGACGGCGAGGGAGGCACCGGGGCCGCGGGGAGCGCTCCCACTGACGGCGACGACGGTGGCGAGTGCGAACTCCCGCTGCGCGGCGCACCACGCGCGTAGCTCGTCGGCTATGTCGAGCATCAGCGGATGTACTCGCGGCGCGGGACGGGTCCGGGCAGGTGCGGGCGCGGCGGCAGGACGGCCGGGGTCGCCGGCCGGGCCGCGGGTGGTCGCGCCGACGCGGCGGCCGACCGGGTGGGTCCGGGGTATCCGTCGGGTACCGGCGGGCGCGCGCCGAGGAGTCTCGCGGCGTGGGCCACGCTGGCGAGGGTGGCGTGGTGGTGCCAGCCCCGGAAGGAGCGGCCCTCGAAGTCCCGGATGCCCACGGGTTCGCAGGTCTCGGCGAAGTCGAGGGAGACGCGGTCGGTGAGTTTGGCGAGCAGGAAGAGCTGGGCGAGCGGCCGGTCGCCGATGTTGGTGATCCAGAACTCGGAGGGCAGCAGGGCGGCTTCGGTCCAGGCTCCGACCAGCAGCAGCGGGGTGGGCGGCGCGGGCACGGGGCGGTCCTCGCAGGGGGTGGCGAAGATCGAGGCCGAGGTCAGCAGGGTGACCGCGCCCTCGGCGCGGCCGTGCCGGGTCCATTCGACGACGCGGCGCTGGGAGCGCAGGGAGTCGATGAGCTCGCGGGCGGGGGCGGTGTGCGGCCCGGGCTTGTACCGGCCGGCGCCGCCGAAGGAGACGGGCAGCGAGCCGTCGACCTTGAAGACGAAGGGGATGTCCTGGAGGGTGAAGGACTCGATGCTCTGGGGGAGATCGCCGTTGGCGACCTCCATCACCACGGGCCGGCGCTGGAGTTGCCAGCTGGCGGCCATCCGCTGGACGGCGTGTACGGCGTCCTGGGCGGGGGTGAGGGAGCGGGCCGTGTCGGGGATGCCGGCCCGGCGGCGGCGCAGGAGTTCGCTGGTCCAGGGCCCGGGGAGGGTGAGGGTCCATTCGACCGGGAAGCTGGCCTCGCTGGAGGCGAGCCAGATCCCGCTCGCCTGCTGGCAGTTGGCGGTGCGGCCGAGCTGGGGCACGAACTGCCGGCCGACGCCGACGGAGCGGTCCCCGGCCTTCTCTATGACCATGGGCTGGAGCACCCAGGCCAGGGGGCGCTGCGCGGTGCGTTCGAGGTGCTGGGCGAGGGAGCGGCGGACCGGGGTCCAGTCCCAGGGGGACTTGCTGATGAACTGCTGGAGGCTCTGCTCGACGGAACTGGCCCCTGTTCCGGCGATGTTACGAATTGTTTTCTTCCCGGTGGTACGCACCAGGCCGTTCAGATAAACGCGGGCCCAGTTTCGCTGGTCCCGCCGGGGTAATGATTCGAAGAGAAGAGAGATCAGGACGTCGATCAATTCGGAGATTTCCGTCGTGGAATCCTCCGGCAGGACTACGCGAGCCATCTGGGCCTCCCCCGCGACCAGCTAGATCCAATACCCTACTTGACCGTCCAGAACGGCCGTAGGCCCCGGCGGCTACTTCCTGAGGTCGCTGGCAGTTTCGAGCCGCTCTTCCTCTACCACGAGGGGGATGGGGATCTGGTTCGCCGCATAGTAGATCGCGATCAGGAAGTGGGCGACAAGTGTGAGTGGTGCGGAGTAGAAGGCCAGCAGGACGGTGAGGGGGTACGCGATGGCCCCGAGGCCGAAGCGCACCCGTGTGGCGCGTGCGCCGTCCTTGTCCACCTGCTCGTGGAAGAGGTGGCCGACCCGGGTGACGTACCACCAGAAGCCCAGGAACGCGAGGGCGTAGGCCACGGTGACGGCGCTGTAGAGGACGGCCGCCGCGTTGGCGGAGCCACCTTCCTCCATGAGGTGCTCGGCGAGGACGTTGGTGGTGTACGGCACCACCGACACCACCATCAGCACCAGGAGATTCAGGAACAACAGGGGGCGGTCCACCCTCCTGAGGTGACTGAAGATGGTGTGGTGGTTCACCCACATCACACCGATGATGAGGAAACTCACGATGTATGCGGCGTAATGGGGCCACTGTTCCCGGACTCCGTGCCAGAAGTCCGAGCCGGTTTCTTCCGGAACCTTTAATTCCAGAACGAGGATCGTGATGATGACGGCGAATACGCCGTCACTGAATGCCTCGATCCGCCCGGTTTCGCTTTCCATTGCCTCCCCTTTGCCACTTCATGCATATAAGCAGCCCGCGCGCACGCTGTGCCACACATACGGGGAGGGCGCTGCGGCGCCCTCCCCGCACACGCTACCCAGATTCCGGCCGTCAGCTGCCGAATCCGGCTGTCTGGCGCCAGATTCGGCCATCGCGGACGACGAGTGTCCCGAACGCGTGCTCCGGTTCGCCGTTCAGGTTCATGATCGCCCGGTAGAAGATGGTGTCCTCGGTCTCGATGTACTCCTGGAGTTCCACGAGCGAGGGCTTCACCGTGAGGTAGCCGGTGAACGTCTCGCGAACCTCCTCGATCCCCACCGAGGCCCCCTCGAAGCGCAGCAGCACGGCGTCGTCGGTGTAGTTCTTCATCACCGCCTCGATGTCCAGGGCGGCCAGCGCCTCCATCTGGCGGACGAACACCGGGTGCAGCTTGGAGATGTCGTACTTGGCCATGTCGACTCCGTTTCAACTGGGAGAGGTGCCCGGGACGGGTGCCGTTTCAGGTGCCGTTTCGGGTGCCGTTTCGGGTGCCGGTTCGGGTGTTGTCGCAGGTGGGGCACAGGACTGGGCGCTGCCGGCGAAGGGCAGGCGGACGACCATCCGGGTCTCACCGGGACGCGAGCGGGCGGTGATCGACCCGTGGTGGCGCTGGGTCACGATGCGGTAGCTGAGGTGCAGCCCCAGGCCCGTGCCCTTGCCCACGTCCTTGGTGGTGTAGAAGGGTTCGAAGATCCTCGGCAGGGACTCGGCCGGGATGCCGCGGCCGGTGTCGGCGATCTCGACGACCATGCAGACGCCTTCGGCGCGGGCGCGCAGGGTCAGCACCCCGGAGCCCTCCATGGCCTCGGCCGCGTTGTCGACCAGGTTGGTCCACACCTGGTTCAACTCGCTCGGATAGCCCGTCAGTTCGGGCAGCTCGGGCTCGTACTCACGCACGATGGTGATGCCGGCCAGCTTGGCACGCAGGACGACCAGCGTGTTCTCCAGTCCGTCGGTCACCGGGAAGCGCTGTTCCGGTGCCCGGTCGAGGTTGGCGTAATCCCGGGTGGCGGAGACGAGCTGGGAGATCCTGGGACCCGCGGCCCGCAGCTCCGCGGCGAGCGAGCGGATCTCCAGCAGCGCCGCCAGGTGGTCCAGGGCCGGGGCGAGCGCCGGCTCTCCCACGCCCTCCAGCCGCTCCAGCAGCCAGCCCAGCTCCAGCCCGAGGTCCGCGATCCCCGATCCGAGCAGGCCGGGCCGTTCGGTGCCCGCCTCCTCGGCCCAGTCGGCGATCTCCTCCTCGGCGTCGGCCTGGGCGAACGGGTCGGTGGTCGCGGGCGGCGGCAGCTTGTCCAGTTCGTCGGCGAGCCGGTCCAGGAGCGAGCGCTCCGCCCCCGAGGCGGCCGCGCCCCAGGCCTGGGCGGTACGGGTGAGCCGCTCCAGGGCGGGGGCCAGTTCCTGCGCGGCCCGGGCCACGGCCGCCGCCGGGTTGTTCAGCTCGTGGGCCAGCCCCGCGGCCAGGGTGCCGAGCGCCTCCACGGTGGCCCGTTTGCGGGCCTGCACCTCGGAGGACTTGATGCGCCAGGCCAGTACGGGGATCAGTACGGCGGCCACCCCGTGGCAGCGGGTCAGCATCTCGAAGAAGACCGGCTTCGGGTAGGCCACCACCGTGGTCGAGGGGCCGCTGGCGGCCGCGGTGGCCACGTAGGAGCCGTCGGTCAGCAGGGGCAGTTCGCCGGTGAACCGGTGGGCGGCGGACGGCTTGCCGTCGTGGTCCTCGGCGGCGGCGCTCTCCTCCTCGGTGGAGTGCCGGGTGAGCACCTCCTCCCGGCCGTCGACGACCTTGGTGACGACCAGCCCGCCGGAGAGCAGCACGTGGAAGCCGGTGGCCTCCTCGCCGTCCCGGAAGAGGACGTCCCCGTCGGCCAGGATCCGGGGCTCGGAGACCGACACCAGCCAGTCCAGCTGCTCCTCGGTGATCGCGGCGAAGATCTCCAGCTCGCGCAGGGCTGACCGCAGCCCGGGGCCCTTCGTGTCCGCCGCGTTCACGCCGCACTCCCCTCGGCCCGGGTCCGGGCGGCCAGTCTCAGGGTGGCCAGCAGGGCCAGCACGCACACGCCGGCCACGGCGGCCATGAAGCCGACCGAGGTGCGGTGCAGTCCGTGGATGTTGGTGAGCATCCCGGCGAGGACCGCCGGGACGCTCATCGCGAGGTACGCGAAAACGTATACGGCGGCGGTCAGTTCGCCGCGGTGCGCCGGTTGCGCGAGCGTGCTCAGCGCACGGAAGGAGCCGAGGAAGGCGGCGCCCCAGCCGCTGCCGAGGACGGCCGTGGCCACGAGGAACACGGCGGCCGAACGGACCCCCAGAGCGAGCAGCACCAGCCCGAGTCCGGCGAGGAGGCCGAACAGGCCGAGCACGGCGGTGCGCAGCGCCTCGGTGCGGCCGAGCATCAGCTGGGCGGTGGTGGCGGCGCCCGCGAGCAGGGCGACCGTGGCGCCGCCCACGAGGTAGTTGGCGGACTCCAGCAGCGACAGCGCCAGGTGCGGGCCGAGGGAGAGGTAGAAGCCGCCCACCGACCAGACCGCGACGATGGTCAGGACGAGGACGGCGAAGCGGCCGCGGGCGTCCGCCGGTACGCGGATCCGGTGCGGGACCACCCGGAAGCGGCCGCCGGCGCCCGGCGCGCTCTCCCGCATCCGGACCACCCCCACCAGGGTCGCGGCGAAGGCCCCGACCAGCAGCAGGTAGCTCAGTACGGTCGGCGCGGGTGCGAACTGGACGAGGAGTCCGGCCCCGATCCCGCCGAGCCCGATGCCCACGGTGGGTCCGGCGCTGTTGACCTGGGCGCCGAGTGCGGGTCTGGACGCGGGGCTGAGTTCCAGCAGGGCCGCGCCCATCGCCCCGGTGGCCAGGCCCACGGCGAGCCCCTGGACGGCGCGGGCGGCCAGCAGCAGGCCCAGTCCCCGGGCCCCGGCGAACAGGCCCATCGAGACCATGGCCAGGACCAGTGCGGCGCCCAGGACCGGGCGGCGGCCCAGGGTGTCGGAGAGGGAGCCGAACAGCAGGAGTCCGGCCAGGACGGTGACCGCGTACAGGGCGAAGACCACCGTGATCGTGCCGGAGGAGAGCCCCCACTCCCGCTGGTAGAGCACGTAGAGGGCGGAGGGCACGGAGGAGGAGAGCATCAGCAGGACGAGGACCGCTCCCACCACCCAGAAGCCGGAGCCTCTGGGCGCACTGGCCGCGTGCGCGGCTGGGTGCACGGTTACCCCCGTGGTCGTCTCGGATGTGTCGGCCACTGCGTCACTCAACTCCCCCGTGATGGGGCCCGTGGCGGGCCCCGTGGTGTGCCCTCCCGGGCTATCGGTCGAGGGCCTGCCCGGCCCTCTGCAGGGCCCGGGCCGTGAGGACCCCCGCGAGATGGCCGAGGTACTCGGCCGAGGTGCCGCGCCCGGGGACGAAGAGCTCCCTGGGTTCGGCGCGGAAGGCCGCGAGCACGGCGTCCGTGCCGTAGGTGCCCCCGCGCAGCCGGTCCTCGACCCCGCGCAGCCGCACGGGCCGGGCGGTGGCCCCGGTGACGGCGATGCGCGGCCCGCCCGGGGTGATCCGTACGGCGGTGGCGCACACCGGGTAGCGGGTGGCCCGGTCGGCGGTCTTCTCGAAGGCGGCCGCGGGTCCGGCGGCCGGCACGAGCAGCGCGGTCAGGACCGTGCCGGCGGGCGGGCCGCCGGCCGCGAGCTCCTCGGCCGTCAGGGTGGTCCGCCCGCCGGGGCCGGCCAGTTCGACCGCGGCGTCGGCGGCCATGGCGGCGACCGGCAGGTCGGTGGCCCGCCCGGCGGCGGCGAGGTTGCCGCCGACGGTGCCGAGGTTGCGGACCTGGGGGTCGCCGTTGGCGCGGGCCGCGGCGGCCAGTTCCGGTGCTTCGGCGAGCACCAGCGGGTAGGCGGCCAGTTCGGCGAGCGTGGTGAGGGCTCCGATCCGCAGCCCGGTGCCGTCGGGAGTGCGCGTGACTCCGCGCAGCTCCGCCAGTCGGCGGATGTCGACCAGGAGGGCGGCCCGGTCGGCTCCCGCGCGCAGGTCGGGCAGCAGGCTCTGGCCTCCGGCCAGGATCCTGGCGCCGCGGGTCCCGGACAGCAGGGTGAGCGCCTCGTCCAGGCCGGCGGGCCGGGCGTAGTCGAACTCGGTGAGGATCACTGGGCTTCCCCTCTCAGGCGGCGCCAGACCTTCTCGGGGGTGAGCGGCATGTCGATGTGCTGGACGCCCAGGTCGGAGAGGGCGTCGACGACGGCGTTGACGACGGCCGCGGCGGGCGGGACGGTGGCGATCTCGCCGGCCCCCTTGGCGCCGAGCGGGTTGTGCGGGCTGGGCGTGACGGTCTTGTCGAGCGTGAAGAACGGCACGTCGGCGGCGCGCGGCAGGGCGTACGAGGTGAGGTCGGAGCTGATGAGCATGCCCTGTTCGTCGTAGACGGCGGCCTCCATCAGGGCCTGGCCGAGGCCGTGCGTGATGCTGCCCTCGATCTGGCCGAGGACGATCTTGGGGTTGCCGATGTGGCCTGCGTCGTCGACGGCGGTGTAGGACACCACCTCGGTCTCGCCGGTCAGTTCGTCGATCTCGACGACCGCCACGTGCGTGCCGAAGGGGTAGTTGAAGTCCGGCGGGTCGAAGTGGGTGGTCTCGTCGAGGGCGGGTTCGATCTCCGCGGGCAGCCCCCAGCCGTACCACATGGACATCGCCAGCTCGGCGAAGGTCTTGGTGTTCTGCTCGTTGCCCTCTTCGTATACGCGGCCGCCCTCGTAGACGACCTTGTCCTCGGGGACGCCGAGGAAGACGGCGCCGGCCCGGATCAGTTTGCTCTTGATCTTGCGGGCGGTGAGGGCGACGGCGGGCGCGGCCATGCTGTAGGAGCGGGAGCCGTAGGTGCCCTGCCCGTACGGGGCCTTCTGCGTGTCGCCCTCCAGGACCTGGACGGTGTCCGGGTCGATGCCGAGCTCGTCGGCGGCGACCTGCGCGAAGACCGTGCCGTGGCTCTGGCCGGTGGAGGCGGAACCCACGATGACGGTGACCTCGCCGGTCGGGTGGACGCGGATGTTCGCGCTCTCCCAGGTGCCGCCGAGCATGCCCTCCTGGGACATCCGGGTGGAGGGGCCGACCCCGCAGATCGCGACGTAGGTGGCGAGGCCGACGCCGAGCCGCTTGCCGCGGGTGCGGGCCTCGGCCTTGCGGGCGGGCATGTCGGCGTAGCCCGACAGCTCGATGGCCCTGTCGAAGTTCAGCTGGTAGTTCCCGGAGTCGTAGGTCCAGCCGAGGCCGTTGTCGTACGGGAACTTCTCCTTCGGCACCAGGTTCTTGCGGCGGACGGCTGCCGGGTCCATGCCGATCTCGGAGGCGTACCGGTCGACGAGGCGCTCCATGAGGAAGGCGGCCTCGGCGCGTCCGCTGCCCCGCTGGGCGCCGAGCGAGACGGTGTTGGTGAAGGCGGCGTAGACCTCGCAGAAGGCGGCGTCGATGTCGTACATGCCGCTGATGGAGCGGCCCATCAGGGCGGTGGCGACTCCGGGGCCGATCGTGGAGGGGTACGCGCCGAGGTTGGCGTAGCTGGTGCAGCGCACGGCGGTGATCCGGCCGTCGCGGGTGCCGGCGAGCGTCACGTGCTGGCGGTGGTCACGGCCCTGGACGGTGGAGTTCATCAGCCCGGTACGGGTGTCCACCCACTTCACGGGCCGGCCGAGCGCCTTGGACAGCAGCAGCACCAGCGCCATGTCGGGGTACAGGTACCCCTTGGTGCCGAAGCTGCCGCCGACGGTCGGGGCGATGACCCGGAGCTTGTTGAAGGGGATGCCGAGGACCAGCGCCGAGAGCAGGAAGCGGTGGTTGTGCGGGCCCTGGGTGGAGGCGTAGAGGGTGTACTCGCCGGTGGCCGCGTCGTAGTCGCCGACGGCGCCGCGCGGCTCGATGGGGCTGTTGATGGTGCGCTGGTTGACCAGGTCGAGCTCGACGGTGACCTCGGCGGCGGCGATGGCGGCGTCGGTCCGGTCCTTGTCGCCGCAGGTCCAGTACGCGTTGAGGTTGCCCGGGACGGCTTCGTGGAGCTGGGGCGCGCCCTCGGCGAGCGCCTCGTCGGCGCGGGTGACCACGGGCAGCGGTTCGTACTCGACGGCGATGGCGGCGAGCGCCGCGGTGGCCTGGCGCGGGGTCTCGGCGACGACGACGGCGATGGGGTCGCCGACGTGCCGGACGGTGTCGCCGGTGAGGACGGGGCGGGCGCCGGGGAGTCCGTAGGGGTGGGGCGGGAAGTGGCTCTCGACGCCGCCGGGGATCCAGATGCAGGGCAGCGGCATGACGTCGGTGAAGTCGGCGGCGGTGGCCACCTTGAGCACGCCGGGCAGCTGCTCGGCGGCCTTGGTCTCGATGGAGAGGATCCTCGCGTGCGCCACCGGGCTGCCCAGGATGGCCATGTGGGCGGTGCCCGGCAGGTCGATGTCCGCCACGTACGTGGCCTCGCCGCGCAGCAGTTGCGGATCCTCGCGGCTGTCCAGCGGCTGTCCGAGGACGCCGCTCCCCGTGGCCGGGGCCTCCCCCGTCACTGCGGTCATGTCCCTCACACCTCCTGTCCGGCTGCGGTGGACGCGGCGGAGCCGGCGGGCACCTCGGCGCGGGCGGCCGCGCAGGCGCGCTGCACGCCGCGGACGACGCTGTGGTAGCCGGTGCAGCGGCACAGGTTGCCGGTGAGCCACTCGCGGATCTCGGGTTCGGTGGGGGCTTCGCCGCCGGCGGTGGAGTCGACGAGTTCGCCGAGGGCCATGACCATGCCGGGGGTGCAGAAGCCGCATTGGGTGCCGTGCTCCTGGCGCAGGGCCTCCTGGAGGCCGGACAGTTCACCGCCGCGGGTGGTCTCGCCCTCGATGGTGGCCACCTCGCTGCCCGCGGCGGAGGCGGTCAGGACCAGGCAGCTCTTGACGGACCTGCCGTCGAGGCGGACGACGCAGGTGCCGCACTGGCCGGTGTCGCAGCCGACCTTGGTGCCGGTCAGCCCGAGCCCGTCGCGGAGCCGTTCCACGAGCAGTTCGTTCGGCTGTGCCGAGAACTGCTCGGGTCTTCCGTTCACCTTCAGTGTGATATCCATGCCAGCGCCTGCGCTTCCGTGAGCGGCCGGTTGAAAAGGGGCCCGCCGGGTTGTTGGAGAATTCCTCCGGAGTGCAGCGGGCCGGTGTCCACGGGTGCGAATCCCAGATCCGTGATGATTCCCGCGACGATTTCCTTCGATTTCACGTCGTCGCCCGCCGTGAAATGCGCCAGGCGCTCTCCGGAACTGGTGCCGGCGACGGCGAGGGTTTCGAAATGCATGGTGTTCAGGGATTTGACGACCTGGGCGTCGGGGTACCACTCGGCGACCAGGTCGCTGGAGCCGCGCCCGCCGAGGTCGGCGGGGGTGCCGGGGCCGCCGAACGCGTTCGTGGCGTCCACCAGCACCTTGTCCTGCACGGCGTACGGCGGGAGCAGCCCGCGGACGCGTTCGAAGGGCACCATCAGCACCAGGAGTTCGGCCCGGTCGGCGGCCTCGGCGGGGTGCGCCGCCGAGGCCGCCCGTCCCAGCTCGGCCACGAGCGGGCCGAGGGTCTGCGGGCCCCGGGCGTTCGCGAGGACGACCTGATGGCCTGCCGCCACGAGGATCCTGGCCAGGGTCGAGCCGATCCGCCCGGTGCCGATGATGCCTGTCCGCATTGCCGCTCCTCGGGAAAGGGGGGTCTCGGTAGCGCTCTCAGTCCATGCCGATCCAGACCGATTTGGTCTGGGTGTAGCTCTCCAGCGACTCGGGGCCGCACTCGCGGCCGTAGCCGGAGGCCTTGTAGCCGCCGTAGGGCACGGCGGGGTCGTACTGGTTGTAGCAATTGACCCAGACGGTGCCGGCCTTGATCTGCGAGGCGACCCGGTGGGCCCGCCGCAGGTCCTTGGTGTGGACGCCGGCGGCGAGGCCGTACGCGCTGTCGTTGGCGATGCGTACGGCGTCCTCCTCGGTGTCGAAGGGGATGATCGACAGGACCGGGCCGAAGATCTCCTCCTGGGCGATCCGCATGCCGTTGTCGACGCCGGTGAAGACGGTCGGCAGGAAGTACAGGCCCTGACTGGAGGCGCCCTCGGGGGTCCAGCCGCTGCCGCCGGTGCGCAGGACCGCGCCTTCCTTCTCGCCGACCTCGATGTACGAGCTGACCTTGTCGAACTGTCCGCGGTGGGCCAGCGGCCCGAAGAGGGTGGCCGGGTCGCGCGGGTCGCCGGGCTTGAGGTCGGCGGCCCGGCGGACCAGGCGTTCGACCATCTCGTCGTGGATGGGGCGCTGCAGCAGCAGCCGGGATCCGGCGGTGCAGATCTCGCCCTTGTTGTAGTAGATGCCGAAGAAGGCGAGTTCCTCGGCGGCGTCGAGGTCGGCGTCGGCGAAGACGATGTTGGCGGACTTGCCGCCGAGCTCCATCGTCACCTTCTTCAGGGTGCCGGCCGCCTTGCGGATGATGGTCTGGCCGACCGAGGTGGAACCGGTGAAGGCGATCTTGTCGATGTCGGGGTGGCCGGTGAGGGTCTCCCCCAGTTCCACGCCCGGGCCGGTGATGACGTTCAGCACCCCGTCGGGGATCTCCGCCTCCTGGAAGAGCTCGGCGATCTTCAGGGCGGTCAGCGGGGTGGCCGGGGAGGGCTTGTGGACCACCGTGTTGCCCGCAGCGAGCGCCGGTGCGATCTTCGTCATCGACAGGAGCAGCGGGAAGTTGAACGGGGTGATGGCGCAGACCACGCCCAGCGGTTCGCGCAGGGTGTAGGCGAGCTGGCCGCCGGCCGGGGCCCGCGAGGAGCCGTCGACGCGGGTCACGGCCCCGGCGTAGTAGTGCATGAGCTGGGCGGCCATGGGAGCGTCGACCGTGCTGGAGAACGCGAACGGCTTGCCCATGTCCACGGTCTCCAGCAGGGCGATCTCCTCCAGGTCGCGCTCGATGAGCTCACCGACCCGGTTCAGCCGCAGCGCGCGCTCCTGGGCCGACAGTCTGCTCCAGGGGCCTTCCTCGTACGCCGTGCGGGCGGCGGCGACGGCCGCGTCCGCGTCGGCGGCGGCGGCCTGGGCCACCGGTACGATCTCCTGCCCGTCCACGGGGCTGATGTCCGGTTCGGTACGGCCGTCCCGGGCCGGGACCCAGGCGCCGCCGATGAACAGTTTCCCGGGGTTGGCGAGGGGCTGGCCGCTCAGCTCACGCTTGGTCATGGCTGCCTTCCGGTGTCGGGTGCGGGGGCGGTACTAGCCCTTCGCGAGCTGCCGCAAGAAGGTCTCGGCGAGGGCCTTGGAGGAGTAGGGGTTCTGGCCGGTCGTCAGCTTGCGGTCGACGACCACGTGCGAGTCCCAGATGGCGTCGGCCTTCTCGTAGCGGGCGCCGAGCCGGGTGAGTTCGACCTCCAGGATCAGCGGGAGCCGGCCGGCCATGTTGGTGACCAGTTCCTCGCTGTGCGAGAAGGCGGTCATGCGGTAGCCCTCGAACGGCCAGCGGCCTTCGCCGTCGCGCAGCGCGAGCAGCGCGGTGTGGCCGTGGCACACGGTGGCGAGCGGCTTGTCCTGGGCGATGACCCAGCGAAGGATCTGGGCGAGCTCGTCGGACTTGGGGAGGTCGCCGATGGCACCGTGACCGCCGCTGACGTACACGCCGTCGTAGTCCGTGATGTCCTTCTCGGTGAGGGTCTCCAGGGCGATGGGGGCTCTCAGCTGTGGGGTGTTCTCGATGGCCCGGACGTACTCCTCGGCGTTGGCCGCGTCCTCGTCCGGCGACCCCTGGGGGCGGACCCACTGGAGGAACTGGGGGTCGATGCTCGTCCGGTCGACCGTCGGTGCCCGGCCTCCGATCGTCGCCACGTCCACGTCGTGGCCGGCCGCTTTGAAGAGCGAGAAGGGCACGACGAATTCCTCGGCCCAGAATCCCGAGGGGTGCTGTTCGCCGTCGAGCAGGTGCAGTGTGGCTTTGGCCGTCATGACGACGAGAATCTTCATGATTCTCTCCTTGTTCTGGATTCGCTGCCGATTCAACACGCCACCCGCAGGGGGCGTAAGGGGGATGACGTCAGGCCCGCGATACTTCGTCACGTGCGTCCAACGCCGAGATGATGGTGCGGAATTCACCGACCAGGGGGTGGTCGGGGTGGGCTTCTGCAAATATGCGCTCCCCGTACAGAGCCGCCATTTCCGGCGAGTAGGGAAGGATTCCGGCCAGTGGCGCCCCGTAGACCGCCTCGGAGCGCCGGCGGGCCGCGTCCCGGTCGATGCCTTCGGGGGCCATGCTCAGGACCAGGTTCCGCCGGCAGGTCAGGCGCCCTGCGAGGGCGATGGTCTCCTCGACCCCGGAGAGGTCGATCCGGTCGGCCCGAGCCATGATCATCAGTACGTCGGCGCTCGCCATGGCGGTCACCGACTCGTTGTTGAGCCCGGCGTGGGTGTCGAGCAGCAGCACGTCGAGGGCGTAGTGCGCGGCCAGCCGGTCGAAGCCCTCGGGCAGCAGCCCCACGTCGTAGCCCCCGGCCATGATCTCGCGCAGGGCGGCCGTCCCGGTCCGGGCCGGTACGACGTACAGGCCCCCCTGACCGGAGACGTCGCCCGTCCGCTGGGCGGTGGCCTCGATCTCGCAGCGGCCGAGCAGGTAGTCGGTCAGGGAGGGGCCGGGCCCCAGGCGGAACAGCAGGTCCAGGGTGGGTGACTGGATATCGGTGTCGACCACCCCCACCCGGCGCCCCTCGGCCGCCAGGAGCAGCGCGAGGTTCGCCAGTACCGAGGACTTGCCCGTCCCACCGCGGTGCGAGTGCACGACGATGGTGCGGGTCATCTAGGCCACCACCCGGGTGCCGGCGCCGTCCGCGCGCGGCCCCCGCGCCGCGCGTGGCCGGTGCAGGGCCAGCATGGTGACGTCGTCGTGCTGTTCGGCGGCGCCGGTGTGCTCCCGGACCGCCAGGTCCATCCGGTCGACCACGTCCTTGCCGCTGACCGGTGGCCCGGCGAGCAGTTCCAGCATCCGGTCGTCGCCGAGGAAGGTGCCGTTCGGGCAGCGGGCCTCGGGGACCCCGTCGGTGAAGGCGAACAGGGTGTCGCCCGGGTCGAGCTGGGCGTAGCCGAGGGTGTAGACGCAGTCGGGCTGGATCCCGACGGCCGGTCCGGTGATGTGGAGGGCGACGGGCGGGCTGCCGTCGGCGGGCAGCAGCAGGGGCGGGTTGTGGCCGCCGTTGATGTAGACGAGGCTGCCGGTGAGCGGGTCGAGCACCCCGAAGAAGAGGGTGGCGAAGTAGCCCTGCCGCAGGTGGTTGCGGGTGAGGTAGCCGTTGGTGGCGGTGACCGCGTTGAGCAGCGGCGTGGCGCCGACGACGGGGATCCGCCGGCTGGCGCCGGCGCGTCCGGCGACCAGGTGCTGCAGCCCGCTGTTCTGTGCGGTGTGCCGCAGCAGGGAGCGGATGAGCGCCATGAACAGCGCCGCTCCGACCCCCTTGTCGCAGACGTCGGCGACGACGAAGGCGAGCCGGCGGCCGCGGGAGATCTCGAAGACGTCGTAGAAGTCTCCGGCGACCTGCCGGGCGGGGCGGAACCGCACGTCGATCTCCCAGCCGTCGGGGACGGGCATCGATTCGGGCAGGAAGCCCGCCTGGATCTCCCGGCCGATCTCCAGTTCCTTCTCGTAGCCCATGAGTTCGGCGCGCGCGTCGGCCTCCCGCAGGGTGCGGCCGAGTCCGGCGCGCTCCGAGCAGCTGTGCAGCCGGGCCCCGACGAGGGCGGGCAGGAAGGGCGGTACGAGGTAGTCGTGCCCGATCCGGACGTGCTCCTCCAGGGCGGCGAACTCCGTCACGGTCCAGACGACCACGATGGGGGCCCCGGCCCAGCGGCGCAGTCGGCGTACGGCCATCCGTACCGCGTCCCCGTCGGACTCGGCCGGGGCGAGCAGCACGTCCGCGACGGGCAGCAGTTCCAGCGCGCCTTCGCGCAGCTCCGTGAGGGAGCGGGTGACGAGTGCCGCGTCCATCGTCCGCAGGGCGTCGAGCAGCTCGGGCGGCGGTGGCGGGTACGCGTCGAGGATGATCACGGTCGTGGAGGGCATCGGTCGGTCCCCTCAGCCTGCACGGTCAGGGTGCTGATGTTGCGGCCGTCCCTGTGCGCGTAGCCGAACTCGTCCACGCTGGTCAGTGCCAGGTGGATGCCGAGGCCGCCGATCCGCCGGTCCTGCGGGGGGACCCCGGGGACGGGCGGCAGGCAGCCTTCGACGGGGTCGAAGGGGGGTGCGGTGTCCTCGATGACGATCCGCACCCCGTCGGGGCCGGAACGGCCGCGGACGGTGATCCGTCCGACGCCGCCCCGGTACCCGTGCATCACGATGTTCGTGGCCAGTTCGTCCACGGCCAGCCGGAGCCGGTAGGCGGCGCCCTTGTCCAGGCCCGCCGCCCCGGCCAGCCGCAGTACGAACGAGGCGATTTCGCCCAGTGCCCCCACCGTTGCGGGCACTTCCAGTACGCAGGACTTCCTCGCCAGTTCGACCATGTCAGTCACGGTGGTCACTCATCGGAGAGGACGATGCTCCGGTCGAGCCCGGCCGTCCGGATGGTCCGGGACACGGGCTCGATGGCACCGACCACCTTGATGGTGACGTCGTTGGCGACCTTCTGCTGGGCGAAGACCAGGGAGCGCAGTCCGGCGCTGGCCATGTAGCCGACGCCGGCCATCCTGATCTCGACGGTCTGGGTGCCGTGGCCGGCGGCCTTCTCGATGGTCCGGTGGAAGTCCGGCGCGGTCTTCGCGTCCAGCTCGCCCGTCAGTTCGATCACGGTGGTGTCGCCCTCGATGCTCAGGGACACGGAAAGCGGCATGTCAGGTCTCCTTCGGTCAGGGCGTGTCGAGGTCGTCGGAGTCGTTCGTGCGGCCCACCAGGATCACCACCGAGCGCGGGCCGATCAGGTACTTCCCGGCGTTGTCGAGCTCCTGCTCGGCTCCGGGGGTGCGGATGTCGTACGGTGCCTCGGCCCCGGTGTCGGCGAACAGGTGCCAGCTCCGGCCTCCCGGCAGGGCGGGCAGTTCCAGGTCGTGCGACTCCCAGTGCGCGTTCATGGCCACGTACACCACGTCGTCGTCACCGGTGCCGCAGCGGGCCACCGCCAGCAGCCGGCTCTCGGCCGACCAGTCGGGCTGCCAGGCCCGCTCCCCGTGCCAGCTGATGTCCGGCAGGCCCAGGTGTTCGCGGACCTGGCCGGTGGGGTGGGAGGTGGAGCGCAGTTCGCGGTGGTGCTTGCGGAACTCGATCATCTCCCGGGTGAACCGGAGCAGTTCGGCGTTGTCGTCGACCTGGTCCCAGTCGAACCAGGAGAGCTCGTTGTCCTGGCAGTAGGTGTTGTTGTTGCCCTGCTGGGTGCGTGCGACCTCGTCCCCGGCCAGCAGCATCGGGATGCCCTGGCTGGTGAAGAGGATCGCGAGGGCGTTCTTCATCTGCCGGGTGCGCAGCGCGTTGATCTCCGGGTCGTCGGTGGGTCCCTCGGCGCCGCAGTTCCAGCTGTTGTTGTCGTTGGCGCCGTCGTTGTTGTGCTCGCCGTTGGCCTCGTTGTGCTTGTCGTTGTAGGAGACCAGGTCGGCGAGGGTGAACCCGTCGTGCGCGGTCAGGAAGTTGACCGAGGCCGCGGTTCCGCGGCTGGCGTACAGGTCCGGCGAGCCGGCGATGCGGGTGGCGAGCTCGCCCGTGACGCCGGGGTCGCCCTTGAGGAAGCTGCGCACGGTGTCGCGGTACTTGCCGTTCCACTCGGCCCAGCGGCCGTACGCCGGGAAGTTGCCGACCTCGTAGAGGCCGCCGGCGTCCCAGGCCTCGGCGATGAGCTTGGTGTGGCGCAGGACCGGGTCGTAGGCGAGCAGTTCCAGCAGCGGCGGGTTGGGCAGCGGGGTGCCGTCCAGGGCCCGGCCGAGGATGGCCGCCAGGTCGAAGCGGAAGCCGTCGATGTGGTAGTCGGCGACCCAGTGGCGCAGGCAGTCGAGCACGTAGTTGCGCACGACGGGGTGGTTGCAGTTGACGGTGTTCCCGGTGCCGCTGAAGTTGAAGTAGTACCCCTCGGGCGTGAGCATGTAGTACGTGGCGTTGTCGAGCCCCTTGAAGGAGATCGTCGGGCCCTGCTCGTTGCCCTCGGCGGTGTGGTTGAAGACGACGTCGAGGATGACCTCGATGCCGGCCGCGTGCAGGTCCTTGATCAGGGTGCGGAACTCGTCGCCCTGCATGCCGTAGCGTCCGGTGGCCGCGTAGCCGGCCTTGGGCGCGAAGAAGGAGACGGTGTTGTAGCCCCAGTAGTCGAAGAGCTGCTCGCCCGTCTCCGGGTTGGTGCGCGGATTGTCGCTCTCGTCGAACTCGAACACCGGCAGCAGCTCGATGCAGTTGATCCCGAGTTCCTTCAGGTACGGGATCTTCTCGCGCAGCCCCGCGAACGTGCCGGGCGCGGTGACCTGCGAGGAGGGGTGCCGGGTGAAGCCGCGCACGTGGGTCTCGTACACGACGAGGTCCTCGGCGGGGATGCCCAGCGGGGTGTCGTCGCCCCAGTCGAAGTCCTGGAGGCAGACGCGGGAGCGGTACTGGTAGCCGCGGCTGCGGTCCGGCTCCACGCCCCACACGTCCCGGCCGGCGATGAGGCGGGCGTACGGGTCGGAGAGCACCTGGCGGGCGTCGAAGCGGTGGCCGGTGACCGGGTCGTAGGGGCCGTCGGCCCGGTACCCGTACTCGATGTTCTCGTGGTCGAGGCCGAAGACGGTCATGGCGAACACGCTGCCGGTGCGGAATTCCTCGGGGAACTCCAGTTCGGCCATCGGCTCGGGTTCTCCGCGCTTGAAGATGACCAGGGTCATGGAAGTGGCCTGGTCGGAGAAGACGGAGAAGCTGACCCCGCCGGGGACCACGTTGGCCCCGAACGGGAACGGTTTGCCCGCGCGGACGCGGTACCCGCCCACCTCGTGGGTCGGGTACGCGTCGACGCGCAGCACCTGCTCGGACCGGGTCTCGGTCATCGCGCGGCCCTGGCCCTGGCCTTGGCCGTCGCGGCGACGGCCTCGCCCGTTTCGAAGAAGTCGAGGAACCCGGTGGCCGACATGACGAACCGGACTTCCTCGCTCACCCCGTAGAGGGTGACCGCGACGCCGGCGTGCTGCGCCTCGCGGTAGACCACGAGCAGGGTGCGCAGGCCCGCGCTGGAGACGTAGGTGACCGCGGTGAGGTCGATCTTCAGCGGCTTGCCCTCGCGGACCAGCGGCAGCAGTGCCTGGAGCAGCGAGCCGGATGTCTCGCTGTTGATCTCGCCGGTGGCGACGAGCACGGTGCCCGTCTTGTTCCGGCGTTCCTTGACGTTGAGAGTCATTGCATTCCCCTCTGGTTGGGGCGCCCCCCGTTGAGCGCTACTTCTTGGCGACCGGACGCAGCCGGACCTTGACCTTCACCCGGCTCTGCACGTCGGGCAGCCGGACGGTGAGGGCATCGGCGTCGAAGTCGGTGTAGGGCTTCTCGTCGATCTCCACGGACGCGATCCGCACCGAGCCGGCGGGCAGCAGGTCGGGCGAGACGCGCAGGACGCGGTCGGGCAGGTTCGTCGGGTCGGGCTGGAAGTGGAAGTCCATCTCCCGGCCGTTGATGAGCAGGTTGTTGTAGACGGCGGAGAGGTAGCAGAGCTCCGCCGAGTGGTACATGGACATCGAGTGGCTCCCCTTGAGCCGCTCGGTGCCGAGCAGGTACGGCGTACCGCTCGCGAGCACGTTGAAGTAGACGGCTCCCTCGTCGTGGTCGAGGAAGAAGGTGTTGTAGAAGGCCTGCGCCTGCCGGGCCTCGCGCAGGTTCGCGTCGCCGCCGACCGTGCCGTTCAGGATGAGGTAGGCGAGGATCGCCTGCTCCTGCTGCCACCAGGCCTTGCGGTCGTGCCAGGCGAACCGGTACGCCTCCTGGTCGCCCTCCTTGATCCGCTCGACGACGTCGTACCAGCCGCCGCGCTGCACGTCGCTGCCGACCGCCGGCATGATCTCGCCGATCTTCCTGGCGAGCTGCTCGTACTCCGGCTTGGCCTTCAGCGAGTTCATCCGCATCAGGTTCCAGGCGATCTTCAGGTTGTGGCCGACCACCGCGCGGTTCTGCTGCCAGCTGTGCGCGGTGTCGTGCGACCAGTCGCGGAAGAAGCGCTCCTGCACGAAGGGGCTGTTCTTGTAGTCCGGGAACTTGTCCGCGATGGTGTCGAAGGTGTACTCGAGGAAGTCGGCGTACTTCTGGTCGCCGGTCGCCAGGTACAGGTTGATCAGGTAGGCGGGCGCGTGGTCGCCGACCGAGTTCCAGTTCTTGCGCTCGGCGTTCTCCCCGAGGGACTCGTGGTCGGCGCTGAAGAGGATCGGGTCGATGTGCGAGTAGTAGCCGCCCTGCTCCGGGTCGAAGAAGAACTTGTCGAACAGCCGGATGGTGGCGTCAGCGTCGTTCTTGATCCGGACGTCACCGGTGACCCGGTACGTCTGGATCGGGCCGGCCAGCGCGTAGATCTGCTCGTACATCGGGATCGCGTCGTAGTCGTCGGAGAACTCCGAGGTGAAGAGCTTGCGCTCGCTGTCCCCGTCGACGCTGATGCCGTGGTACCAGAAGACCACGTCCTCCTCGCTGTCCACGACCCGCATGTGCTTGCGCAGGTACTCGGTGCCGCGTTCGGCGATCTCCAGGTACTCGTCCTTGCCGGTCAGCAGGTAGGCCGAGGCCATGCCGTAGACCAGGCGGGAGATCGTGTCGGTCTCCTGGACGTGGCTGGCGGTCTTGTCACCGCCGAGCCGGATCTCCGTGCGGTACTCGGTGAAGTCCACCGGCCCGTCGCCGAACTGCGCCCGCTTGTAGAAGTCGGCCAGCGATTCGATCTGCTTGATCCACCAGCTGGGCTCCTCGAAGCGGTAGTCCTCGGACCCGCGGCCCAGGAAGACCAGGCGCTTGGCGTCGAAGCTCCCGCCGCGCTCCGGGTAGTGCACCCCGTAGACGAAGAGGAACCGGCCGGGCGAGAGCATCTCGTCGATGTGCCCGGAGGCGTCGATGTAGGGCTCGTCCAGGTTGCGGACCAGCTCGGCGCTGGGGTCACCGGCGAGGGAGACGTCGAACTCGCGCCCGTCGGAGGTCTTCAGCCCCAGCAGCCGGGCCCCGGAGTCGAAGCGGGTGACGTATCCCGCGATCGTGTCGGAGAAGGAGAAGGTCACGGCGTCAGCCATGGGTCACGCACCGTCCTTGTCGTGAGTGCCGTCGTCCTCGTATCCCTGGCTGACCTCGACGATGACCCCGTCGGGATCGCGGACCCACACGGTCCGCCAGCCGCAGATGAAGTCGTCGAAGTCCAGCGGTCCCAGGGTCACTTCCGCCGCGTCGCCCAGCTCGGCCAGGAACGCGTCCACGCTGTCGGTCTGGAAGGCCAGGTGGCGCATCCGGCCGGGGGCCTGCGGCCCGTCGTCGTCCGCCGGGCGGGCCGGTTCGGTCCCGCCGGCCGCGAAGAGCTCCAGGTACGCGTCCCCCTGGCGCAGGAACACGATCTGCGTCTCCCCGAGGTCGACGACCCGGGCCCGGGTGAAGCCGAAGTACCGGGTGTAGAACTCCTCGGTGGTCTTCTGGTCCGCGCAGTTCAGGCCCACGTGCGACCACCGCAGCCCGGCGGCCATCAGCCGGCTCCCCGGCCCCGGCCGGCCGCGATCAGTTCGATGATCCGGCGGGCGAAGAGGTGGTGGTGGGCCCCGGTGCGTCCGGTGACGAGGTCCCCGTCGACCACCACGTCCTCGTCGACGTACTCCCCGCCCATGTTCCGGACGTCACCGATGAGGTTGTTGTGGCAGACGACCTTGCGGCCGCGGATCTTGTCCGGGATCGAGGAGGCCAGCCACATGCCGTGGCAGATGATCCCCTTGAGGACCGTCGGCTCCTCGAAGGCCCGGCGCAGCAGCTCGGTCGCCGGGGCGAGGACGTCCACGTCCTCGGTGTAGCGCAGCCGGTCGGCCACCATGCCGGAGGGCACGATGATCGCCGCGTACCGGCGCAGCTCCGCGTCGCTCAGCCCCTCCAGGGACCGGTCGGCGGTGAAGGGCGCCCGGTACTCGTGCCCGGTGAAGGTGATGGAGTCGTTGCCCCACAGCCGGGTCAGGAAGTCGACCTCGGCGCCCTCCTCGGCGAACCGGTGCCGGTAGTAGAAGATCTCCGGCTCGTAGTAGTCGCTCTCGACCAGGACCGCGATCCGGGTCCCGGACAGCGCGCCCTCGCGCAGCACCGCGTCAGACACGGGAGGCCCCCTTCAGGAAGTCCGCCGCGCGCTCGGCGATCATCGCGATGGCGGTGTGGCAGTTGCCGGACGGGACCGCGGGCATCACGCTCGCGTCGACCACGCGCAGGTTCCGTACGCCGTGCACCCGCAGCTCGGGGTCGACGACGGAGAGGTCGTCGATGCCCATGCGGCAGGAGCCGGCCTGGTGGTGGTAGCTCTCCGACTTCTGCCTCGCGAAGGTCCGCAGGTCCTCGTCGCTCGCGTAGCCGGGGCCTGGCTGCAGCTCCTGCTTGTACCAGGGCGAGAAGGCGGAGGTCGCGAAGATCTCCCGGGCGATCCTGATGCCCTGCACCATCCGCTCCAGGTCCCACCGGTCGCCCAGGTAGTTCGGATTGATCAGCGGGTGGGCCAGCGGATCGGCGCTCGCCAGCCTGATCCAGCCGCGCGAGACGGGCCGTACGACACCGGGCAGGATGGACACCGTGTTGGGGTGGTCCCGGCCGACGATCACGTCGAACGGCACGTGGACGAAGGCGATCTGCAGGTCCGGGGCGGGCAGCCCCGGCCGCGAGGACAGGAATAGAGCGCTCTCCGACAGGTTCTGCGCCGGTGGCGGGAGCTCCTGGGTGACCTCGGCCATCAGCCCGGTCAGGACGTGGTTGTGGAAGTTCTCGCCGACCCCGGGCAGGGCCGCGGTGACCTCGATGCCGTGTTCGCGCAGCTGCTCCGGGTGGCCGATGCCGGAGAGCAGCAGCAGCTTCGGGGACTCGATCGCCCCGGCCGCCACGATCACCTCGCGGCGGGCCCGTACCGAATGCAGCCCGGGCTCGGCGGCGGTGCTGTGGCCGTCCCGGACGGTGCGGCCCGGGACGTCGGCGGGCGCCTTCAGCTGGACGTATTCGACGCCCGTGCAGGCGTCCCCGTCGAACAGCAGCCGGGTGCTCTGCGCGTTGGTGCGCAGGGTGAGGTTGGCGCGCCGCAGCGCCGGCTCCAGGTAGGCGGCCAGGGTGCCCTGGCGGCGGCCGTCGGCCACGTCGATGTGGTGCCAGCCGGTGCCGAAGAGGCCGCGCCGGGGGCCGTCCGTGTTGAAGTCGGCGATCTCCTGGTGGCCCAGCTCGACGGCCGCGTCGATGAAGGCGCGGGAGACCGGGTTGGGGCCGTGCAGCCCGGCGTTGGTGATCCGTTGCGGGCCCCGGGTGCCCGTGGTGGGCGCGGTGACGTCCTCCTGGCCCTCCAGCAGGGCGAAGTAGGGCAGCACGTCCTCGTAGGACCAGCCCGCCGCGCCCTGGTAGGCCCAGTTGTCGAAGTCCGAGGCGTGGCCCCGGATGTGCATCATGATGTAGAGGTTGCTGCTGCCGCCGGGGGCCTTGCCGCGCGGTTCGTACGTACGGCGGCCGTCGAGTCCGGGCTGCGGGGTGCTGGTGTAGCCCCAGTCCACCGGCCCGCCGAGGAGCTTGTACCAGGAGGACGGGTCGTCCACCTCGGGCGGGATGCGTGAGCCGCCCGCCTCCAGGACCAGGACGGAGACGTCCGGGTCCTCGGACAGCCGGTCGGCGAGCACGCTGCCGGCGGTGCCGGATCCCACGACGATGTAGTCGTACTCTTCGACGCTCACGGATCCCCCCTCAGCCCTGGCTCAGCACCTGGAAGGGAACCGTGTCGTGGTAGTTCGCCATGTAGGCGATCTTTCCGTCCACGATCCGGAAGAAGTTCATGACCTCGGCCTCGATGGCCTCGCCGGAGGCGCTGACCGCGGTCAGGTGCGAGACGGCCGCGGCCTTCTCGCCGTCGACGACGAAGTGCACGGGCTCGTTGCGGAAGACCCGGTACATCGTGCCCATGCCCTTCATCATCGACCGCAGCACCTCCAGGCCCTCGATGTGGCCGGCGAGCTGCTCGTCCATGACCTGGTCGTCGGCGAACAGGTCGCACCAGCGGTCCCAGTCCCCGGCGTTGGCGTACTCGTAGTACTTCCGAAGGATTTCGGTGTGGCTCTCGTGTCGGTCCATCGCGTTCGACCCCCTATCGGTCCCTGCGGGTTCCGTCCGGCGCGAACGGCGCCCAGAACTGGCTGAAGGCGGTCGCCGAGTCCCCGAAGAGCCCGTCGCGGCCCTCGACGATCCGGCCGCCGCGCCACCGCATGAAGTGGAAGACCGGGTAGTCCATCCGCTCGTACGGGGACGTGCTCGTCTCGTCCGCGCCGTCCCGCAGGGCCACGTTGCGGCACACGTCGGCGCTGCAGTCCTCGCCGACGAGGACCGCCTGGATGTCCATCCGGAAGGTGCCGCCCGTGAGCTTGTGGGTCTGCCCCATCAGCTCCAGGAACGCGTCCAGGCTCTCGTACCAGCCGGCCAGCGGGTGGCTGCCCGGCACCAGCCAGCGCAGGTCCTCGGAGTAGTACTCCAGGATGCGCGCCCGGTCGCCGGAGCCGAGGGCGGCGTAGGCCGCCTCGACCCGCTCCCGTGTCACTTCGGTCATCGTCGCTCCTCCTTCGCCTGTGCCCGTGCTCAGAGCGAGCCGGAACCGGGCATCGGCGCCAGGTCGTTGACGGTGTACTGCTTGATCAGCGGTCCGTCCGGACCGGCCACGACCGTCCAGGTCTGGTCGGCGTCGAAGCCGAGCCACTGGCTGCGGGCGGCCGGCGGGTCCCAGATCTTGGCCTGCCAGTTGACGAGGACCCGGACGACCGCCCGGTCGCCCTCGATGACGGGCTCCACCTTCGTGACGGTGTGCACCTCGTCGAAGAAGCGGTGGGTGACGGCCGCGTACCAGCGGCCGAACCCCTCGTGTCCGAGGAAGGTGTCCTCGGGGACCTTGAACTCCAGGTCCTCGGTGATCAGGGCGAGCACGTCGGCCAGACCGACGTGCTGGTCCAGCGCCACGTACCAGTTCTCGGCGAAACCGCGGATCGCGTCCTCGGTCAGCTGCCGCTCGGCGGGCATGCGCTCTCCTCCTGTCCGTGCTGCGTGAGTGCTCTGGTCAGATCTGGACGTCCACGAGGAACGGTCCGGGGTGGGACAGCATCCGGCCCACGGCGGCGACCGCCTCGTCCGGCTTCTCCACGCGCATCCCGCCGGCGCCCAGCGACCGGGCCAGCCCCGCGAAGTCGATCTCGGGGTGGGAGAGGTCGAAGGAGTGCGGGAAGCCGTGCTCCGGGATGTCCCGCTCCCGCCAGTACTGGGCGATGTTGTCGTCCAGCAGCCGGTACTTGCGGTTGTTGCACACCACGAACTTGGCGTCGATGCCGTGCCGGGCCGCCGTCCACAGCGCCTGGTACGTGTACATGGACCCGCCGTCGC
The DNA here is from genome assembly GCF_054353315.1 of Streptomyces sp. NC-S4. NCBI lineage: Bacteria > Bacillati > Actinomycetota > Actinomycetes > Kitasatosporales > Streptomycetaceae > Streptomyces > Streptomyces sp. NC-S4. Next base: position 1,899,125 of record NZ_CM135937.1, read on the forward strand.
CCGCGAAGCCGACCACCAGCCGCTCCGGCCGGGCCAGCTTGGCCCCGACCGCGCCCGGGAAGCCCACTCCGAGCGAACCGCCCCGGGTGAGGTGGTAGTCGCCGGGGCGCTCCGCCGGCAGGTACCGGGTGACCAGCGGCGAGGTGGTCAGCGCCTCGTCGAAGACGATCAGGTCCCCGCCGGTGCGCTCGGCCAGGGTCTTCAGGAAGACGGCCATCGGCGTGCCGTCGTCCGCGGCCGACCGCGCCTCACGCACCTCGCGCACCCGCTCCCGGGTCCGTACGTCGAGGCGCGCGGCGGCCGCGGCCCGCCGCTGCGGGCCGAGCTGACGCTCCAGTACGCCGGCCAGCGCACGCAGCGCCTGCTTGGGATCCGCGGCCAGCCCCAGGTCCACCGGGTGGTTCTTGGCGATCTCGTAGGCGTTGAGGTCGATGTGGACGACCTTGGCGCCCGCCCGGAAGGGGCTCTCCAGCTCCGGGAAGACCTCCGGGAAGACATAGGTGCCGACGATCAGCACCCCGTCGGCGTCCCCGACGAGCTCCTTGCTGTGCGGGCCGAACATGTGCCCGGTCTGGCCCCGCCGCAGCGGGTGCGAGGCCGCGATGTTCACCTCGGACGAGTCGACCTCGTACACGTCGGCGCCCAGCAGCTCGGCGACGGCGACCAGCTCGGCCTGCGCCCCGGAGAGTGCGACTCCGTCCCCGACCAGGACGATCGGCCGCTCGGCGGAGGCGAGCAGCTCGGCCGCCCGTCCCACCGAGGCCGGCGAGGGCGCGACGTCGGTGAGCACCTGCGTGGAGGGCAGGACGGGCTCCGAGTTGAGCTCGTCCAGCACGTCCATCGGCAGCGCCACGAACACGGGCCCGCGGGGCGGGGTGAGCGCGATCTTCACGGCCCGCCGGACGGTACGGAGCACCGACCGCGGGTCGGTGACCCGGGTCGCGTACTTCGTCACCGGCCGGGCCATCGCCACCAGGTCGGAGGCCATCTGCGCGTCCATGGCGTCGTAGCGGACCCCGGCGTCACCGGCGACCACGACGAGCGGGGTGTGGCCGCGCAGCGACTGGTAGAGCATGCCGATGCCGTTGCCCAGGCCGACACCGGAGTGCAGCTGGAGCAGGGCGGCGCCGCCGGTCGCCCGGGCGTACCCGTCGGCGATGCCGGCGGCGACGGTCTCCTGGAGGGCGAGGACGTAGTGGAAGTCCTCCGCCGCGTCCACCGCGTCGAGGAATCCCTGTTCCACCGTCCCCGGATTTCCGAACATCACATTCAGACCGTCGGCCTTGAACTGCTCGATCAGCCTTTCCCGTCCGGGAGTGGCTTCCATGAATTCCCCCTCAACTCTCCGATTTCCCTGCGGCCTCCGGGATCACCAGCCGTATCGGGTGAGACCGTCCTCCAGGACTTCCACGATCTTCTGCCCCGTCAGATAGGAGTCGGGGGTGGACCGTCCGGTGACGAAGGGGAAGTCGACGATGACCGATACCGGCTTGCCGAAATTCCCGTGGTACGCGCCGCGCGGGCCCGTCGCATCGCGCAGGATGTACTCCAGCGGGTAAGGCGGCGGCCCCATGTTGAAGTCGGTACCGAGGAATCCGGTGCCGTCCTTGTAGTCGTACTCCTTGCAGTGGCCCGTCACGTGCTTGCCCCAGATGATGCTCCGGCGGTCGCCCCAGTCCCGGGCGAAGGCCAGGCAGGCGACGCCGTAGCACTCGGCGGCCACGACCTTGCCGGCCTTCCGGAAGGCCAGGATCAGGGCGTGCACGCGCTCGTTGTTGGCGAGGTCCGCGATCGGGCCGCTGCCGCCGACGATGAGGATCGCGTCGTACCCGGCGATGTCGGCGTCGATCTTGTCGAGATCGCGGTGGTACTGCTCCAGCTTGGGCAGATAGCCCTCGTCGCTCGTGTACGGACGCTCGGGGACCCACGCCTCGATGTCGAGCGGCGAGTCCAGCCGGCTCGACCGCTCGAACTCCCGCCCGAGCCGGGCGTTCTCCTCGGTGGTGACCGAGCGTCCCAGCGGGGGATCGATGTAGTTCGCGTCGAGGCTCGGCGGAAGAGCGTGTGCACGCTTTCCGGTCGGCGTGGCGAATATGACCTCGTAGCCCCGCTCGTCGAACTTCGATACGGGGCCTACCAGTTCCTCGGCCCAGTAACCGTGTTCGGAGACAATGACCAGAATCTTTCTGCTCACGTATTCCTCCAGGCGCCGCCTGTTGTCGTTGGCGTCCCCCACACTGGCCGCGCCCAGCAGCTTCGTCAAAGCGCTGGCATGCGACTTCGTGAGGTAGCGGGCCAGGTCGTGGCGGCACCTCAGGAAGTCGTCCGCGGACATCAGGAAGTAGCTTCAGGACTACCTGACTTCGGCCGAATCGATGAACCATTCCGCCGGCGCCGACCTATGGTCTGGACGCGCCGTGAATCACAGGCGCACGAGCCGACTCGATGAACGAGCAACAGCACGGGCAAGAGCACGAGGAGAGGGACGGGGACGATGACGATGGACCTGTTGTGCACACACATCGATCAGATACGTCCGGTGAAACCCACGGCCGTGGGCTGCGAGGAGTGCCTCATCGCCGGCGACAGCTGGGTCCACCTGCGGATGTGCCTCAGCTGCGGGCACGTCGGATGCTGCGACTCGTCGAGGAACCGTCACGCCACCCGGCACTACCGGACCACCGAGCACGCCATCGCGGCCTCCCACGAGCCCGGCGAGGACTGGGCCTGGTGCTACGCCGACCAGCTGATGCTGGACCCGGCATGAGCGCGGCCCCGGAGAGTTCCGCCGCCGCCACCGCCCCCTCGGCGGCGGCCGCCGCCGAACGCGCGGAGCACCGGAAGCCGGTCATCCTCGCCGTGGACGACGACCCGCAGGTGCTGCGCGCCGTCCGCCGCGACCTGCGCAGCGCCTACGGCGACCGCTACCGGGTGCTCGGCGCCTCCTCGGCGGCCGACGCCCTGAAGATCCTGGACTCCCTCGACGAACGCGGCCACGATCCGGCGCTGTTCCTCGTGGACCAGCGCATGCCGGACGTGACCGGCGTCGAGTTCCTGCTGGAGGCGGTCAGCCGCTTCCCGGACGCCCGCCGCGTGCTGCTGACGGCCTACGCGGAGACCGACGCCGCGATCACCGCGATCAACCGGGTCCGGCTGGACTACTACCTGCTCAAGCCCTGGGACCCGCCGCACGAGCGGCTCTTCCCGGTCCTGGACGACCTGCTGTCGGACTGGCTGGCCACCTACCGGCCGGCGTACGACGGGATCATCGTCGCGGGTCACCTCGTCTCCCCCGGCACCCACGCCGTACGGGACTTCTTCACCCGCAACGGCCAGCCGTTCCGCTTCCTCAACGTCGAGCGGGACCCCGAGGCGCTGACCCTGATCGCCGCCCAGCCCGATGGGGCGCTGCCCCTCGTCCGCTTCCCCGACGGGTCGGTGCTCTCGGCCCCGACCGACACCCAGCTGGCCCAGCGCCTGGGCCTGGCCACCACCGCCTCCCGCCCGCACTACGAGTGCGTCATCGTCGGCGCGGGCCCGGCAGGCCTGGCGGCGGGCGTCTACTCGGCCTCGGAGGGCCTCTCGACCCTCATGCTGGACTCCCGCGCGCCGGGCGGCCAGGCGGGCACGTCCAGCCTGATCGAGAACTACCTCGGCTTCCCCTCGGGCCTCTCGGGCGGCGACCTGACCCGCCGGGCCACCATCCAGGCCTCCCGGTTCGGTGCCGAGATCCTGCACCCCGTGGAAGTGGTCTCGCTGACCCGGGACGACCCGGCCAAGATCCTGACCCTGGCGGACGGCACGGAGATCTCCGCCGAGACGGTGCTGCTGGCCACCGGGGTCTCGTACAACCGCCTGGAGGCCCCCGGCGCGGACCGCTTCGAGGGGGCCGGGCTCTACTACGGCGCGGCCACCACGGAGAGCTCGGCCTGCATCTCCCAGCACGTGTTCATCGTCGGCGGGGCCAATTCCGCGGGGCAGGCGGCGGTGCACTTCGCCAAGTACGCCGCCCGCGTGACGATCCTGGTCCGCGCGGCCTCCCTGGACGCGAGCATGTCCCGCTACCTGATCGACGAGATCGACCGCACCCCGAACATCGAGGTGAAGGTGCGCACGACGGTGGTCCGGCTGGACGGCGAGGAGCACCTGGAGCGCCTCACCCTCCACGACGCGGACACGGGCGAGGACACCGAGATCCCGGCCCGCTTCATGTTCACCTTCATCGGCGCCCGCCCGCACACCGACTGGCTCGCGGGCGTCGTCGAACGCGACGAGTACGGTTTCGTCCTCACCGGCTCGGACCTGATCTCGAACGGCGGTGAACTGCCGGCCGAGTGGAGCCTGGAGCGCGCCCCGTACCCCCTGGAGACGAGCGTCCCCGGAGTCTTCGCGGCGGGCGACGTCCGCGCCCACTCGGTGAAACGGGTCGCCTCTGGAGTGGGAGAGGGAGCGATGGCCGTCTCGCTGATCCACCGCTACCGCTCGATGGGCTGAGAGCGAACGCCGCGCGCCTTGCGATCAAGGCCACAACGGATGCAACGTTGATTACATGATTACAGCCGAACAGAGCGAACAGCTCCGCGCGTGGTTCGCCGAGCGCCTGCCGGTCGACGTCTACGAGTCCCTGGACTCGGTCACCCTCGACCGCGAGGAGATCACGGTCGTCGGCGTCATACCGGCGGCCGAATCGGTCAAGGAGTTCCGCGAACGCACCCGCGAACAGCGCATCGAAGTGGCCCGCGAGGCCGAAGAGCTCTACCGCCGCAAGGTCGCCTGGGGCGTACGGGTGGGTGAGGAGACGACCCTGTTCACCCACCTCGCCGTTCCGGTGATGACCCGCCTGCGCCAGTCCGAACGCCAGGTCCTCGACACCCTGGTCGCCGGCGGCGTCGCCCGCAGCCGCGCCGACGCCCTCGCCTGGTGCGTCAGGCTCGTCGGCCGCAACACGGACGAGTGGCTGACCGAACTGCGCGACTCCCTGGACAAGGTCCAGCGGGTCCGCGCCCAGGGCCCGGACCTGTCGGAACCGACCGACTCCATGAAGTCCGGATCCGAATGACGAATCCGCCCCACTGCGGCGCGTGATCGCGTAAGGCTGGCGACGACCTACACCCAGGGAGAGGCACGCACCCATGACCACCACCGTCGAATACATCCGCTACCGGATCGCATTGGACGACCAGTCGGCCTTCGAGGACGCGTACGCCCGGGCCGCCGAGTCCCTGGCGGCCTCGCCCGAGTGCATCGACTACGAGCTGGCCCGCTGCGAGGAGGAGAAGGAGCGCTACATCCTCCGGATCCGCTGGACCTCGATCGACGACCACCTGAACGGGTTCCGCAAGGGCGAGCACTTCCCCGCCTTCTTCAGCGCGATCCGTCCGTACGTGACGGCCATCGAGGAGATGCAGCACTACCTCGTGACGGGCGTCGTGGGCACGGGAAAGGCCACCTGATCACGATGAGCACCACACCCACCATCTACGAGTGGATGGGCGGAGCGGAGGCGATGAACCGCCTCACGGACGCCTTCTACGCCCACGCCCTGCAGGACGAGATCCTGGCCCCGGTCTTCGCCGGCATGGACTCGGAACACCCGCAGCACGTCGCGGTCTGGCTGTCGGAGGTCTTCGGCGGCCCCGCGGAGTACACCGCCCACCACGGCGGCCACCAGCACATGGCCACCAAGCACCTGGGCCGGGCGATCACCGAGCGGCAGCGCCGCCGCTGGGTGGACCTGCTGATGGACACGGCCGACGAGGTCGGCCTCCCGACGGACCCGGAATTCCGGGGCGTGTTCGCCTACTACATCGAGTGGGGCACCCGTATGGCCCTGATCTACTCGGGCCCCAACCCACCCCCGGTCGACGCGGCCAAGATCCCGGTCTGGTCCTGGGGCCAAACCCCACCCTGGATCCCGAACACCTCCCAGAACTGACCGAAGGGGGCAGGCCCAGCCTGCCCCCACCAACCCAACCCAGCCCCGCCGGCGCTTGAGGCGATCTTTCAGCCCCGCCGGCGCTTGAGGCGCGGGGTCCGGGGCGGAGCCCCGTCAACCGGCCCGGCATCGGCATCGGCATCGGCATCGGCCAGCACCACCACCAGCGCGGGCCCCCCGCCCGCCCCCGACCCCCGCCAGAAGTCCACGGCTTCCTCCAGCACCTCGCCCAGCGTCTGCCACTCGCCCGGCCGCGCATCCGCGTACCCCCGCCACGACGTCACCGCCACCAGCCACCCCCCACCGGACGGCGCCGACGACGGCGACGGCAGCCACGACAGGTCCCGCAGCGCATCGGCCAGCGCGTCCCAGTTCCCGCCGACCCACTCCGGCAGCCGCAAGGCGTCCCCGCACCGCCGCATCAGCTCGGCCTTGCCCCGTACCCCGCTCAGGTCCAACCGTACGGTCGTCCGGCCCGCGGCTTCGGCGGCTTCGAGCGCCGGGGCGAGCGGCTGCGGGTCCAGGCTCATCGGAGAACCGCCTTGAAGGTGTCGTAGTGGTCGTCCGTGTAGAAGAACTCCCCACCCTCGCCCGTCACGATCCGCCGGGCTCCGCGATCACGCTCCCCCGGCGTCCGCACGGTGTACTCGTGGTAGTAGCCACGTTTCTGCTTGGGCAGGGCCTTCTCGAAGTTCCCGAAGACCGTGCCGTCCTGCCGGTAGGGGTACGGCCCGCCCTTGTCGATGAGCGCGAGCACGTCACGGGCCTGTTGCGGGAGCCCGTCGGCCCGTACGGTGGCCATCCCCTCGGCCCACCCGGGGACGGCGAAGGCACTCGCACTGGCGGCCGCGGCGGGTACGGGTTTCTGCCCGCCACAACCCACCGCACCGACCAGCGCGGCACAGAGGAACAGCGCCCCCAGCAAACGCGGCAACGATCGGGGCACGTTCCGAAAGATCATGCACCGATCGTGCCAAATATCCGATTCGCTAGCGAATCGCCGGCCGACCTCAGAGCGCGGCCATCTTGGTGTAGGGACTCAGGATTCGCTTCTGAACCGAACCGAAGTCGACGAGAACAGCGATCCCCTCCTCGATTCCGACGACACGGCCGAGGCCGTGCTCGTCGTGGGTCACCCGGTCACCCACGCTGAACTGCCGGATGGGCTGCTCCACGGGGGCCTTGAACGGGCTGGACGGCAAATGGCGGCGAGGTACTGCTGACTTTGTCATTGGAACCAGTATGCGCCCCGCGGGCCGCCGCGCGGCCCGCCGTTCGGATCTCAATTCCAGCACCATCCGCACCGGCCGCAGCAACTGCGGCCGCCACGGCCCGTCATGCCCGGTCAGACCTCATCAGTCGTCCGGGTCGGCCCGGTCCAACGCCGGCCGCAGCCCGGGGGCCGACTCGGTGAGGAGGTAGTCGGCCACCGCCGTGTCCGTGACGAGGCTGGTCACCAGCCCCGACCTCAGCACGGCCCCGATCGCGGAGGCCTTGCGCAGCCCGCCCGCGATCGCGACGACCTCGGGGATCCGCCGCAGCCGGTCCGCCTCGACCGTGATGCACCGCTCGCCGAGGTCCCGGCCGACCCGACGCCCTTCGGCGTCGAACAGGTGCGCGGACATCTCCGCCGCCACACCCAGCGAGGCGTAGTGCTCCCGCTCCTCGTCGGTCAGCATGTCGTGCACGGTCGAGATGCCCGGCTCCCACGAACCGATCGACACGGCCGCGACCGTCACCTTGTCGAAGTACTCGAAGGCGCGCGCGATCCCGGTCTGGCTGCGCAGCGCGGCCGCCGTCGCCGGATCGGGCAGCAGCATCGGCGCGTAGATCGGGTGCGCGTCTCCGCCCGATACCTGGGCGGCCCGGCGCACGGCCTCGACCGAACCGCGCTCGGCGGTCCCCGCGTCGTACACACCGGTCAGCTGCACCACGGTGCACTGCGGCAGCCGGTGCAGGGAGGCGGCCATGTGGATGGTCGACCGCCCCCACGCCAGACCGAGCACGTCGCCTTCGTTGACCAGCTCGCCCAGCAGGTCGGCCGCGACCGCGCCCAGGTTCTCCGGGTCGGGCGCGTCCTCGGTGGTGTCGGCGGGCGACTCCACGACGACGGCGTGCCGGAGCCCGTACCGGGACCGGAGCGCGTCCGACCGCTCGGCATCGAGTTCGGCCGGCACCCGGATCTCGATCCGTACGAGGTCACGTTCGAGGGCCGTTTCCAGGACCCGGGCCACCTTGAAGCGGCTCACGCCGAACTCCTCGGCGATCTGGATCTTGGACTTGCCCTCCAGGTAGAAGCGGCGGGCCATGGCCGCCGCCTGCACCAGCTCCGCGGGTCCCATCCGCAGGGCTGACCGTCCCGCCGACATTGCAGACACCGCGCTCTCCTCACTGCTGTTCACACTCTCGACTCGCCGTTCATCCTGTCAGATCCGACGGCCGTTGATCAGCCTGGACAGCTCCCGTTCACCGAGCTGTTCATCAACCCTTGGTTCAGTGGTCGCAAGCCCACGGCGCTGCTGCGATCGCCGCACCCGCCTGCTCACGCAGCGTGCGCACGGAGGCGGCCGGATCGACCGCTCCGTAGACCGCGCTGCCCGCCACGAACACGTCCGCGCCGGCCTCGGCACAGCGTTCGATGGTCGAGGCGGAGACCCCGCCGTCCACCTGGAGCCACAGCTCCAGACCGTGCTTGGCGATCAGCTCCCGCGTACGGCGGATCTTCGGGAGCATGATGTCGAGAAAGGGCTGGCCGCCGAAGCCGGGCTCGACCGTCATGATCAGCAGCATGTCGAGCTCGGGGAGGATGTCCTCGTACTGTTCGATCGGCGTCGCGGGCTTGAGGGCCATCGAGGCACGCGCCCCCTTGGCCCGGATCTCCCGCGCGAGCCGCACGGGGGCGGCGGCGGCCTCGGCGTGGAAAGTGACCGAGCCCGCGCCGGCCTCCACGTACTGGGGGGCCCAGCGGTCCGGGTCCTCGATCATCAAGTGAAGGTCCAGCGGGATGTCCGTGGCCCTGCTCAGGGATTCCACGATCGGCATACCGAGGGTCAGGTTCGGGACGAAATGGTTGTCCATGACGTCGACGTGCAGCCAGTCGGCCCCCTCGACGGCCTTCGCCTCCTCGGCGAGTCGGGCGAAGTCGGCGGACAGGATGCTGGGATAAATCTGAGCGGCCATGCCCCAAGCCTGCCATGCCCCCACCGGGTTCCGGCCACGACCCCGCAAGTCACCCCGCGCGCGACGGGACGGGACGACCGGGCACGGTACGGCCGGGACCGGGTGGTGCGGGAGCGGCTCCGGGGAGCGGGATCCGGCCGAGCGGGGCCGGAGGCCGCAAAGGCACCGCAGAGGTGGGGCGGACCACGCGGGCGGCACCGGGACCCCGCGGCGGGGGTGTGGGTGTGCGGGACCCTCTCGGCCGGTATCAGAGAAGCGGATGGGGGTTTCCCGTCAGTCCCATCGTCCCTCCGGGTCGGGCCGGTCCCTCAAGGGCGCTCCTTCGTCGCGTCGCTTCGCGATGGCCTGCGGCCACCCTTGACCGACCGTCCCGCCCCGGAGAAACGAAAGACTGCCGGGAAGCCCCCAAAGGAACGGGCCGGAGGATCCTTTCCAGGGACGGGGCGTCGGATCCACCCAGCCCCGTCCCGCGTAAGCCAAGGTCGGCAGACGAGGCCGATCCAGACCCGGCCCCGGGTCGGGGGGCGCACCAAATCGCTACGCGCTCCTCACCCCTCAGCGTCCGACGACCGTCTAGGGCTGGACATAGACCGCCCACGCCCCACAAGGGTTTCTCACCGACAGCGGCCGACGGTCGTCCGTAGCTGGACATAGACCGCCCACGGCCTCAGGCGCTTCTCGCCGACAGCGACCGACGGCTGTATGTGGCAGTTCACAAGCCGCCCACGGCCCCGGTGCGGCGCCCGACCCGCGTCCGGCGACCGTCTGCGGTCGGCCACAAGCCGCCCACGACCCGCAGGCGCTTCTCACCGACAGCGGCCGACGGCCGTCTGTGGCCGTTCATAGGCCGCCCGAGGCCCCGGTACGACGCTCGACCCGCGTCCGACGACCGCCTGTGGCCGGCCACAAGCCGCCCACGACCCGCAGGGATTCTCCCGGGAGGCGTCTGATGGCCGTCGCGGGGCGAAAAGACGTGAGACAGCGGCTATTCCGCAGTGGATGCGGGTCAGCGCGCATGGGCGACTCAAAGGGCCGACGGATTGCCCCAATTGCCCCTCTTTGGGGGTGGGTTTGTGGTGTGGTGTTCGCGCTGACCCGGCTCCACTACGGAATACCCGGACTATCGGCCGTCCGCCCCTCTCACCAGGTGCTGACGGCCGTGGATCGCGGTCCTGGAGAAGCGCGTAGCGATCTGGGGCGGCCTGTGCCCGGCCCAGGACGGTCGTCGGACGCAGGTCGAGCGCCGGACCGAGGCCGTGGGCGGCCTATGCCCAGCCCAGGGCGGCGTGGAGACGCTGAGAGATGAGGAGCGCGTAGCGATTGGATGCGCCCACCGACCCGGGCCCCTGGTCTCGGTCGGCCCCGCCTGCCGACCCTGGCTTACGCGGGACGGGGCTGGGCGGATCCGACGCCCCGTCCCTGGAAAGGATCCTCCGGCCCGTTCCTTTGGGGGCTTCCCGGCAGTCTTTCGTTTCTCCGGGGCGGGACGGTCGGTCAAGGGTGGCCGCAGGCCATCACGCAGTGACGCGACGAAGGAGCGCCCTTGAGGGACCGGCCCGACACGGAGGGACGATGGGACTGACGGGAAACCCCCAGCACATCCCTGATACCGCCCGAGAGGGTCCCGATCCGCCCCCGCCGAAGCAACCGCCCCGCCGCCCGACCCCGCCCCGTGCGGCCCGGCTACGCCGTCCGCCTCAGCAGGGCCAGGTACATCGCGTCCGTGCCGTGCAGGTGGGGCCAGAGCTGGACGTCGGGGCCGTCGCCCAGGGCCGGGACCCCCGACATGAAGGGCCTCGCGTCGATCAGTTCCGCGGACACCGGGGAGTGCCCCGCGCCGCGGCCCTTCAGGACGTCGTCCACGACGACCCGGGTCTCCGCCAGGTGCGGCGAGCACGTCGCGTAGCCGACGATGCCGCCGACCCGCACCGCCGACAGCGCCTCGCGCAGCAGCCCGCGCTGGAGCGGTGCGAAGCCCTCCAGGTCCTCCGGGCGGCGGCGCCAGCGGGCCTCGGGGCGGCGGCGCAGTGCGCCCAGGCCCGAGCAGGGGACGTCCATCAGGACGCGGTCGAAGGAGCCCGGCAGCCAGGCCGGACGGGTGCCGTCGGCGGCGATGACCTGGTACGGGCCCGGGTTGCCCGCGAGCGCGCGCTCCACGAGCCGGGCCCGGTGCGGCTGCTTCTCCGAGGCCAGCAGGAACGCTCCGCGCTGCGCGGCGAGCGCCGCGAGCAGCGCCGCCTTGCCGCCCGGGCCGGCGCAGCCGTCGAGCCACCGCTCGTCGCGGCCCTCGACCGGTGCGGCCGCCAGGGCCATGGCCACCAGCTGGCTGCCCTCGTCCTGCACGCCCGCGCGGCCTTCGCGGACCGCCTCCAGCGCGCCCGGTTCGCCGCCCTCGGCCATCCGGACGGCGTACGGCGACCAGCGGCCCGGCAGGGCCGAGTCCTCGCCGACCGCCTCCAGCAGTTCCTCCGGCGTGGACCGGCCCGGGCGGGCCACCAGGGTCACCTCGGGCCGTTCGTTGTCGGCCTCCAGCAGGTCCTCGATGCCTGCGCGCCCGCCGCCCAGCGAGTCCCACAGGGCGCTGACGACCCACCTGGGGTGCGAGTGGTACACCGCGAGGTGTTCCTCGGCGTCGTCCTCGTAGGGCGGGGCGACGCGCTCCAGCCAGGTGTCCAGGTCGTGCGCGGCGATCTTCCGCAGGACGGCGTTCACGAACTTGGCGCGCCCGTCCCCGAGCACCACCCGGGCCAGTTCCACGCTCGCCGAGACGGCCGCGTGCGTGGGGATGCGGGTGCCGAGCAGCTGGTGGGCGCCGAGCGAGAGCACGTCCAGCACCGGCGGGTCCACCTCCCGCAGCGGGCGGTCGATGCACGCCTTGATGACCGCGTCGTAGGTGCCCTGGCGGCGGAGCGTCCCGTAGACCAGCTCGGTGGCCAGCGCAGCGTCGCGCGCCTGGAAGTTCTCGTCCTGGCGGGCCTTCCTGAGCAGTGGCGGCAGCACGAGGTTGGCGTAGGCGTCGCGCTCGTCCACCGCCCGCAGCACCTCGAAGGCCAGCATCCGGACGGGGTCCTTCTGGGGCCGGCGGTAGGGCTTGGCCTGCTTGCCGCCCGCGCCTGCGGGGGCAGGCTTTCGTCGGGGCTGACGGGGCTGACGGGGCTGTTCGCTCACGTGAAAGGTGCTCCGGGGTTACGAGTTCTACGAGTACTACGGGCGCTACGGGTGGTGCCGGTCCTGCGGGTCCTGCGAATCCTGCGCGGTGCGCCGTGCGTGATGCATGGTGCTCGTGCGCGGGGGGGGTGGGGACGTCCGCGCCCGGGCGTCGTCCCCACCGATCAGCCTACGTCGGCTCCGCCGAGCCGCTCGCCGGGAGCGATCCGCACCCCGCGGGCCCAGTCGGCGGCCCGCATCGGCTTCTTGCCCTGCGGCTGCACCCACAGCAGCTCCACGGCGTGCGAGCCGGTGCCGGCGTAGACGTTGTTCTTGGCGGGGGCCAGCTCGCCCGGTTCCAGGTCCGTGCGGTCGGGCACCAGGCCCAGAGAGATCAGCTTGAGGCGTTCCCCGCGGAAGACGGTCCACGCGCCGGGGGCCGGCGTGCAGCCGCGCACCAGGCGGTCGGCACGCATCGCGGGAGCGGTCCAGTCGATCCGGGCGTCCTCCACGGTGATCTTGGGCGCGTGGGAGATGCCGTCGTGGGGCTGCTCGACGGCGCGCAGGGTGCCGTCCTCGATGCCGTCCATGGTGGCGGCGAGCAGTCCGGACCCGGCGAAGGCGAGCCGGGTGAGCAGGTCGCCGCTGGTGTCGGTGGGCCGGATCTCCTCGGTGAGGATGCCGTAGACCGGCCCGGTGTCCAGGCCCTCCTCGATGCGGAAGGTGGAGGCGCCGGTGACCTGGTCGCCCGCGATGATCGACTGCTGGACGGGCGCGGCTCCGCGCCATGCGGGCAGCAGCGAGAAGTGCAGGTTGACCCAGCCGTGCCGGGGGATGTCGAGGGCGCTCCTGGGGATCAGGGCGCCGTAGGCGACGACCGGGCAGCAGTCCGGGGCGATCTCCCGCAGCCGGGCCTGGAAGTCGGGGTCGCGGGGGCGGGCGGGCTTGAGTACCTCGATGCCCGCTTCCTCGGCGCGTTCGGCGACCGGGCTGGCGACGAGGCGGCGACCGCGGCCGGCCGGTGCGTCGGGCCGGGTGATGACGGCGGCGACCTCGTGCCGCCCGGAGGCGATCAGGGCGTCCAGGGCGGGTACGGCGACCTCGGGGGTGCCTGCGAAGACGAGCTTCACTGGGGGACTACCTCGCTATCTCGGCTGTCAGCAGCGCACCAGTCTATGGGGCGCGGGTCGGGCCGCCCACCTGTGGTGTTGAGGGGGCGTACGCACACGCGCACGCCCCTCGCATATGCCGACACGCCCCCACAGCGTGACCTGGGCGACGGGTGGCGCGTTGTCAAGAGAGATTGACCAAAACGGGCCGCGTGTGAACGGTGTCTGCGGCCCGATCCGCCCTTCAGAACCGGTTCGAGAGGCTTCTTCATGGCCGACCACGCCACCCACGACGCTCAAGCCCGGGCCAGCCTGCACCTCCTGGTACGGGACATCGAGCGGGTTCGCCGGCAGGTGGATGCCCTGCGTACGCTCACCGCCCAGCTCGGCAACGTGTACCGCCCGCGCCGATCGGGTCCCTCCACGGGCTTCGTCGTCTACGGCCGGGCGCCCGCGCCGACCGTCCGCCTCGCGCAGGAGCTGCGGGACAGCGTCGAGACGCTGGTCACCGCGGCGGTGGACTTCGACCGCTCGCTCGGTTTCTCGTGGGACGCGGTCGGTTCGGCGCTCGGGGTCACCAAGCAGGCCGTGCACCGCCGCTACGGGGCCCGGCGGGCGCAGTCCGCCGAGTCCGCGGAGCCGCTGGCCGAGGGGACGACCGCCCGGGCCCTGGGGCCGCTGCCGACCGTCCCGGCGGCCCGCTCGATGCCGCCGCAGCCGGTGCGCGAGGAGGCCCAGGCGGCAGCGGCCGGGAGTGTTCCCGGTCGGGGACTCGCGGAGGCTCCCCGCTCCCCCGCCTTCCCCGGCCCGCGCAACGGCTGAGGGGTGTCCTGCCGCCGGGACGCCGAAACCCGACGGCCGGCCGCGTCGACGCGCCCGAGTCCACCCCCGGTGGGACGACCGTACGGGTCGCCCCACCGGGGGTTTCGGCGTTCGGCGAGGCCTTTGCGCGCGCCACGTCGGCACACCGCGGCGGCACGGCTCGTCCGCGCGGCTCGTCGGCATACCGCGTCGGCCCGGTCCCTCAGCCGATGTCGGGCGGGTCGATCCGGACCCGGACGGCCTCGGCCGCCGGTACCCCCTTCGCCAGCCGGGCCGCCTGCGCCGACTTCAGGGCGGCCGCCAGGGCGGCTCCGCTGCCCGGTGGGACCCGGACCAGCGCCCGCTCCCCCGGGGACGGCTCCCCGCGCCGCCCGGGGAGCGGCACCGGCCCCAGGATCTCCGCGTCGGGCGGCAGCCCGGCTCCGGCCAGGAACGCCTCGACGACCTCGCCCCGGCCGGCCACCGCCGCCATCCGGGACACCGGCGGGAAGCCGAGCTGGGACCGCTCCGCGAGCTCCCGGACGGCATGGCCCACCGGGTCCCACCGGACCAGGGCCTGGACGGGTCGCAGCGTCGGTTCGGCGACCACCACGACCTGGCCGTCGCCCCGGACCAGGGAGGCGGCGGCGATCCACCGCCGCAGCGCGTCCTCGCCGGCCCGAAGGTCGGGCCGGGTGAGCATGGCCCAGCCGTCGAGCAGCAGCGCGGCCGCGTACCCGGCGCCCGCAGCCACGGGCTCGGCGCCCGGGGTGCACACCACCAGCGCGGGCCGGTCCGGCACCTCGTCGAGGACGTGGTCGCGCCCGGAGGTCCGTACGGCCACGGCCGGGAAGGCGCGTCCCAGTTCCTCGGCGGTGCGCCGCGCGCCGACCACCTGGGCCCGCAGCCGGAACGATCCGCATTCCTCGCAGTGCCAGGATGGCTCGCCGCGCCCGCACCACCCGCACCTCAGGTCCCGCTCGTCGGGGGCCTCCAGGGGGCCCGCGCAGACCGTGCAGCGGGCCGGGGTGCGGCAGCGCTCGCAGGCCAGCCGGGGCACGTAGCCCCGCCGCGGTACCTGGACCAGTACGGGCCCGGTCTTCAGCCCCTCCCGTACGGTCTCCCAGGCCAGGCTCGGCAGGCGCGCGGCCCGGGCGGCCTCGTCGCGGGCGAGCAGTTCGTCCCCGACGGTCCGGATGCGGGGCGCGCAGGCCCGTACGGTCTCGCGGTCGGCGATCAGGGGCCTGGCCCAGCCGGACTCGACCAGCTGGGCGGCCTCGACGGTGCAGCTCGTACCGCCCACGAGGAAGCCGCAGCCGTCGCCCACGGCGCGCAGCTCCAGTACCTCTCGGACGTGCGGGAAGGGGGCGTTGTCGTCGCTGTGGCTGGAGTCGCCGTCGTCCCAGACGGCGACCAGCCCGAGGTCCCGGACGGGTGCGAACATCGCGGCCCGGGTGCCGATGACGGCCCGCACGGAGCCCCGGTGCACCGCCAGCCATTGGCGGTAGCGCTTCTCGGGCCCCGACTCGGCGGTCAGCAGCGCGTGCCGGCCCTCGCCGAGCAGGGCGGTCAGGGCCGCGTCGACGCGGGCGGCGGTCCGCCCGTCGGGGAGCACGGCGAGGGCCCCGCGCCCGGAGGCCAGGGTGGCGGCCATGGCGCGGGCGAGTTCGTCGGCCCAGCCGGGGCCGGGCAGGGCTGTCCACACGGCGCGCGGGGTGCCACCGGTGGCGAGGGCGCGCAGGAAGCCGGGCCCGGCGCCGTACCGCGCCCAGCCGGCGGGCTCGGGGGCCGGGGGCGGCGGCAGGGGTTCCGGTGAGGGCTTGGCCTCGGCGCGGGCGCTGCGCGCGGGCAGGGCGAGCTGGAGCACGTCGGCGAGGCTGCCGGCGTACCGGTCGGCGACGGCCCGGGCGAGGGCGAGCATGCGGGGGCTGAGGACCACCTCGGGCGAGACCACGTGGGCGAGGGCGGCCAGTGCGCCGTCGTAGTCGGACTCGGCGCGGCGCTCCACGATGAAGCCGTCGATGAGGCCGCCGCCCTCGCGGCGGCCGCCGTGCACGTGGTGGGAGCCTGCGCCGAACCGGACGCGGACGCGGACGCCGGGCTGGGCGGCTGCGGAGAGCTCCTCGGGGACGGCGTAGTCCCAGAGCTGGTCGAGGTGGAGGACGCCCTTGTTCACGAGGATCCGGGCGATGGGCAGCTCGGCGGCGAGGGCGGCCCCGCGCCAGGTGCGCGGCTTCGCCTTGGGCGCCTTGGCCTTCGCCTCGGCGACCATTTCCCGGATCAGCGCGAGCTGCTCCGGCGGGGACTCGTTCGCGCTGCTCACATCAGCATTCTTACCAAATGCCACCGACAGCGGCGGGTGCGGTGTGTGGGCCCTCCCGAGATCGGGCCGGGCGGCGGCGGGTCCTGCGCTTCCTTCGACACGGGGTTCGCACCCCGCTCCAGATGAAGCCGTCACCCCTCGCACCGGGAGGGCTGCGCCAGCCTATCCGCGCGGGAGGGGCCGCACCAACGCAATACGGCCCCGGACCGGGCGGTCCGGGGCCGTATTGCTACGGGTGACTACAGGCCGGCGGCCGTGCGCAGCGCGTCCACGCGGTCGGTGCGCTCCCAGGTGAAGTCCGGCAGCTCACGGCCGAAGTGGCCGTAGGCGGCGGTCTGGGCGTAGATCGGGCGCAGCAGGTCCAGGTCGCGGATGATCGCGGCCGGGCGCAGGTCGAAGACCTCGCCGATCGCGTCCTCGATCTTCTGGACCTCGACCTTGGCGGTGCCGAAGGTCTCGACGAAGAGACCGACGGGCTCGGCCTTGCCGATGGCGTACGCGACCTGGACCTCGCAGCGCGAGGCGAGGCCGGCGGCGACCACGTTCTTGGCGACCCAGCGCATGGCGTAGGCGGCGGAGCGGTCGACCTTCGACGGGTCCTTGCCGGAGAAGGCGCCGCCACCGTGGCGGGCCATGCCGCCGTAGGTGTCGATGATGATCTTGCGGCCGGTGAGGCCGGCGTCGCCCATCGGGCCGCCGATCTCGAAGCGGCCGGTCGGGTTCACCAGGAGGCGGTAGCCCTCGGTGTCGAGCTTGATGCCGTCCTCGACGAGCTGGGCCAGGACGTGCTCGACGACGAACTCGCGGATGTCGGGAGCGAGCAGCGAGTCGAGGTCGATGTCCGAGGCGTGCTGCGAGGAGACCACGACGGTGTCCAGGCGCACGGCCTTGTCGCCGTCGTACTCGATGGTGACCTGGGTCTTGCCGTCGGGGCGCAGGTACGGGATGGTCCCGTTCTTGCGGACCTCGGAGAGCCGGCGGGACAGCCGGTGCGCGATGTGGATCGGCAGCGGCATGAGCTCGGGGGTCTCGTCGCAGGCGTAGCCGAACATCAGGCCCTGGTCGCCCGCGCCCTGCTTGTCCAGCTCGTCCTCGTCGCCCTCGACGCGCTTCTCGTAGGCGGTGTCGACGCCCTGCGCGATGTCCGGGGACTGGGCGCCGATGGACACCGACACGCCGCAGGAGGCGCCGTCGAAGCCCTTCTTGGAGGAGTCGTAGCCGATCTCGAGGATCTTGTCCCGGACGAGCTGCGCGATCGGCGCGTAGGCCTTCGTCGTCACCTCTCCCGCGATGTGCACGAGACCCGTGGTGATCAGGGTCTCCACGGCGACGCGCGAGGTGGGGTCCTCGGTGAGGAGCGCGTCGAGGATCGTGTCGCTGATCTGGTCAGCGATCTTGTCGGGGTGGCCCTCGGTGACGGACTCCGAGGTGAACAGACGACGGGACACAACGCTCCCTGGGGTTGCAGCGGCTGCTGGCTGATCATTGGCGGAACCACATCGGGGGCTGCGCCCGATCACGTTCCGGATGCAGTTTATCGGTCGCCACTCATCGATGGACCACCCGTCTCGCCTTATGGGAGCCGTGTGACCTGCGGCACTCCCATTCTTACGCACAGATGTGACCTGGAGAAGGGGAATCGGCCCAGGCGCGTCGCACTAGAGCCGGGCGGCCACCCGGTCCCAAATCACCTCGGCCAGAGCCTCCTTCGGACCATAGGGCACTTGAGTCTCAGAGCCATCAGAGGCCAGGATGACCGCTTCATTCTCCTCAGATCCAAAGGTGCGAGCCTCTCCGACTTCGTTCACGACGAGTAGGTCACAGCCCTTGCGGGCGAGCTTGGCGCGGCCGTTCGCGAGGACGTCGTCGGTCTCGGCGGCGAACCCGACGACCACTTGCCCGACCCTGGCACGATCGGCCGAGATCTCCGCCAGAACGTCCGGATTGCGTACGAGCGCCACCGGCGCCGGGTCCTGCCCGTCCTTCTTCTTGATCTTTCCGCCCGCGTACTCGGCGGGCCGGAAATCGGCCACGGCCGCGGCCATCACCACGGCGTCGGCGTCCGCGGCGGCCTTGAGCACGGCCTCCCGCAGCTGCACGGCCGTCCCCACGCGTACGACGTCCACCCCGGCCGGGTCGGCCAGCGCGGTGTTGGCCGCGACCAGGGTGACCCGGGCCCCGCGGGCGACGGCGGTGCGGGCGAGGGCGTAGCCCTGCTTGCCGGAGGAGCGGTTGCCGAGGAAGCGGACCGGGTCCAGCGGCTCCCTCGTGCCGCCCGCGCTGATCACCACGTGCCGCCCGGCGAGGTCCGGCTCGGCCGCCCCGCGCGCCAGGACCCGGCGGCAGACCTCGAAGATCTCCTCGGGGTCGGGCAGCCGCCCCTTGCCGGTGTCCTTGCCCGTGAGCCGGCCGACGGCGGGCTCGATGACGAGGGCGCCGCGCCGGCGCAGCGTGGCCACGTTCTCCTGGGTGGCGGGGTGCTCCCACATCTCGGTGTGCATGGCCGGGGCGAAGACCACCGGGCAGCGGGCGGTGAGCAGGGTGTTCGTGAGCAGGTCGTCGGCGAGCCCGTGGGCGGCCTTGGCCAGCATGTCGGCCGTGGCCGGGGCGACGACGACGAGGTCGGCGGACTGTCCGATGCGCACGTGGGGCACCTCGTGGACGGACTCCCAGACCTCGGTGGAGGCCGGGTTCCCGGAGAGGGCGGACCAGGTGGCCTCCCCCACGAAGTTCAGGGAGGCCGCGGTGGGCACCACCCGCACGTCGTGTCCGGACTCGGTCAGCCGGCGCAGCAGCTCGCACGCCTTGTAGGCGGCGATCCCGCCGCTGACCCCCAGGACGACCTTCGGCTTGTCCACCACGTACTTCCCTTCGACGGCTGCGACGCGTTCGGCTCTGATCGTCGTCGTACCCACCCATGACACACCACAGGCCCGGCAGATGTTCTGCCGGGCCTGTGGTGAAAGGACTTCTGGTGCCTTACTGGGCCGGGGCCTCGATGGCCTCGGAGGTCAGCAGACCCGCGTTGATCTCGCGCAGCGCGATCGAAAGCGGCTTCTCGTGGACGTGGGTGTCCACCAGCGGGCCGACGTACTCGAGCAGGCCCTCACCGAGCTGCGAGTAGTACGCGTTGATCTGACGCGCACGCTTGGCCGCGTAGATCACGAGGCTGTACTTCGAGTCCGTGGCCTCGAGCAGCTCGTCGATCGGCGGGTTGATGATGCCCTCGGGCGCAGTGATGGAAGAGGACACGCTCTACCTTCCGAAGATGGGTGAAAGATGGGGCCGCCCTGGAATCGACCGAATCAGAAAATTCGATCAACGATCAGACAACTGCCATCAAGGCTAGCAGCTCACGTGCTACGTCCTCGACGGAGGTGTTGACCAGGGTGGTGTCGAACTCGGACTCGGCAGCGAGCTCGATCTTGGCGGCGGCGAGCCGGCGCTCGATGACCTCCGCCGATTCGGTGCCCCGGCCGGTGAGCCGGCGGACCAGTTCGTCCCAGCTCGGCGGTGCCAGGAAGACCAGCTGGGCGTCGGGCTTGGACTCGCGGACGAGTCGTGCGCCCTGGAGATCGATCTCCAGCAGCACCGGCTCGCCGTTGTCCAGGCGTTCCAGTACCGCGCCGCGGGGGGTGCCGTAGCGGTTGCCCGCGAACTCGGCCCACTCCAGCAGCTCGCCGTTGGCGATCAGCTTGTCGAACTCGTCGTCATTGACGAAGAAGTAGTGGACTCCGTGTCGCTCACCGGGCCGCGGCTTGCGGGTGGTGGCCGACACCGAGAGCCATACCTCGGGGTGAACCTTGCGCATATGCGCGACGACCGTGCTCTTGCCGACCCCTGAGGGGCCGGAGAGCACGGTCAGCCGCGGACGAACCTCTGCTGCCATAGAGCGATTATCCAGGTTCTCGGGACTGCCTGAGAACGCCGGGAGAACTTCAGTCGACGCCTCAGGCGCCGGTGCTGCCGAACTCGCGCTCCAGAGAGGCGATCTGGTTGGAACCGAGACCTCGGACACGCCGGGACTCGGAGATGCCGAGACGCTCCATGATCTGCTTGGCGCGCACCTTGCCCACGCCAGGCAGAGACTCCAGCAGGGCGGAGACCTTCATCTTGCCGATGACGTCGTTCTCCTGGCCCGTCTTGATGACCTCTTGGAGCGAGGCACCGGAGTGCTTGAGTCGATTCTTGACCTCGGCCCGCTCCCGGCGAGCCGCGGCGGCCTTTTCGAGCGCGGCTGCGCGCTGTTCAGGGGTAAGGGGCGGAAGAGCCACGCCTACGTCACCTCGGATGTCGAACTGTCGGATACGGACCGGTGGGCAGCCCGAAGGCACCACACCTGGCGAGCTCCCGAACAGCGATCGAAACGCGTTCGCTGCACGTTCACTCTGGTCGGAGACTAGCGGCCAACAACGCTCCAGTCAGCGAGAACGGACGAAAAGTCCTGGTCAGCCTCCACTGAACCGTACATCACGGACAAAATACCCCGGTTTTGTCCGATGAAGAGCGTTCGAGTTTCGCCAAGAAATGCGAGACGCCCTGCCGCGGAGGTGCGACAGGGCGTCCCGGGTGACCGATCACGCGGTGACGGCCTCGTGGATCTCGTCGGCGAAGCGCCGCGCCGAGTCGCGCAGGGCCGTCACGTCCGGTCCGTGCTTCAGGACGCCCCGCGAGACGTTCGGGACGACGTTGCGCACGGCCTTGCCGAAGACGCCCGGCAGGTCCGCCGCCGTCGCGCCCTGCGCACCGATGCCGGGGGCCAGCAGCGGACCGTTGATGTCCAGGTCGAAGGAGGACAGATCGCCCAGCGTGGCGCCGACCACCGCGCCGAAGGAGCCCATCGGGGCGGCGTCCGCGTTCTCCGCCGCCAGGTGGGCCAGCATCGTCGCGCCGATCGTGCGGCCGTCCTCGCGGACCGCCCGCTGGACCTCGGCGCCCTCCGGGTTCGAGGTCAGCGCCAGGACGAACAGGCCCGCACCCGACTCCCGGGCCAGATCGACGGCCGGCTTCAGCGAGCCGTAGCCCAGGTACGGGGAGACCGTCAGCGCGTCCGAGAACAGCGGCGAGGCCGGGTCCAGGAAGGCCGAGGCGTACGCAGCCATGGTGGAGCCGATGTCGCCGCGCTTGGCGTCCATGACGACCAGGCTCCCGGCCGCCCGGGCGTCCGCCACGGCCCGCTCCAGGACGGCCACGCCCTTCGAGCCGAACCGCTCGAAGAAGGCCGCCTGGGGCTTGAAGACGGCCACCGACTCAGCGAGGGCCTCGACGACCGTACGGGAGAACCGCTCCAGGCCCGCGATGTCGTCCTGCAGGCCCCACTGGGCCAGCAGGGCGGCGTGCGGGTCGATGCCGACGCACAGCGGACCCCGGGAGTCCATCGCCGCGCGCAGGCGGGTGCCGAACGGGGTGACAGTCACTTGGTGGCCTTTCGGGTCTCGGCGCCCACCGCTTCGGCGAGCGTCGCGTACGGGCTGTTGGCCAGGCGCGCGGCGAGGCCCTTGTGGATGGCGCGGGCGTAGAACGGGCCCTCGTAGATGAAGGCGCTGTAGCCCTGGATCAGCGTGGCACCGGCCAGGATCCGCTGCCAGGCGTCCTCGGCGTTCTCGATGCCGCCGACCCCGACCAGGACCAGGCGGTCCCCCACGCGGGCGTACAGGCGGCGCAGGACCTCCAGCGAGCGCTCCTTGACCGGGGCGCCGGAGAGCCCGCCGGTCTCCTTCACCAGGGACGGGGCGGACTTCAGGCCCAGCCCCTCCCGGGCGATGGTCGTGTTCGTCGCGATGATGCCGTCGAGGCCCAGCTCCAGGGCCAGGTCGGCGACCGCGTCGACGTCCTCGTCCGCCAGGTCGGGGGCGATCTTGACCAGCAGCGGCACCCGGCGGTCGGTCACCGTGCGGTCGGCGGCCTCGCGCACGGCCGTCAGCAGCGGGCGCAGCGACTCGGTGGCCTGGAGGTTGCGCAGGCCGGGGGTGTTGGGCGAGGACACGTTCACGACGAGGTAGTCGGCGTGCCGGGCGAGGCGCTCGGTGGAGGCGACGTAGTCGCCCACGGCCTCCTCCTCGGGCACGACCTTCGTCTTGCCGATGTTGACGCCGACGACCGTCTTGAAGACGGCCTCGCGGGCCGCCAGGCGGGCCGCCACGGCCGCCGAGCCCTCGTTGTTGAATCCCATGCGGTTGATCAGCGCGCGGTCCGCCACGAGGCGGAAGAGCCGCTTCTTCGGGTTGCCGGGCTGCGGCTCGGCCGTGACCGTGCCGATCTCGATGTGGTCGAAGCCGAGCATCGACATGCCGTCGATGGCGACGGCGTTCTTGTCGAAGCCGGCGGCGAGGCCGAAGGGGCCGTGCATGCGCAGGCCGAGGGCCTCGGTGCGGAGCTCCTCGTAGCGCGGGGCCAGGGCGGCCGCCGCGAAGGTGCGCAGCACGGGCGTGCGGGCGGCGAGGCGGATCCAGCGGAAGGCCAGGTAGTGGGCCTGCTCCGGGTCCATCCGCTTGAAGACCAGGTTGAAGAACGTTTTGTACATCGTCGGAAAATCCCTCTGCGCTCGTGAAGAGGGGGACACCCGTCGTGAAACCGGTGTCCCCCTCCCCGTGTCCGGGCTGTACGGGCCTGCGTCAGTCGCGGGCCGCGGTCAGGTGCTCCGCGTGCTCCTGGAGGGAGCGGACGCCCACGTCGCCGCGGTTGAGCGCGTCGATGCCCTGGACGGCGGCGGCGAGCGCCTGGACCGTGGTCAGGCAGGGGACGCTGCGGGCCACGGCCGCCGTGCGGATCTCGTAGCCGTCGAGGCGGCCTCCGGTGCCGTACGGGGTGTTGACGATCAGGTCGACCTGGCCGTCGTGGATCAGCTGGACGATGGTCTTCTCGCCGTTCGGGCCCTCGCCCTCGCTGAGCTTGCGCACCACGGTGGCGTTGATGCCGTTGCGGCGCAGCACCTCGGCGGTGCCGGAGGTGGCCATCAGCTCGAAGCCGTGGGCGACGAGCTCGCGCGCCGGGAAGATCATCGAGCGCTTGTCGCGGTTGGCGACCGAGATGAAGGCGCGGCCCTTGGTGGGCAGCGGGCCGTAGGCGCCGGCCTGCGACTTGGCGTAGGCGGTGCCGAAGACGGCGTCGATGCCCATGACCTCGCCGGTGGAGCGCATCTCCGGGCCGAGGACGGTGTCCACGCCGCGGCCGTGGATGTCGCGGAAGCGCGACCACGGCATGACGGCCTCCTTGACGGAGATCGGCGCGTCGATCGGCAGGGTGCCGCCGTCGCCGGTCTTCGGCAGCAGGCCCTCGGCGCGCAGCTCGGCGATGGTGGTCCCGAGCGAGATGCGGGCGGCGGCCTTCGCGAGCGGGACCGCGGTGGCCTTCGAGGTGAAGGGGACGGTCCGGGAGGCGCGCGGGTTGGCCTCGAGGACGTAGAGGATGTCCCCGGCCATCGCGAACTGGATGTTGATCAGGCCGCGGACGCCGACGCCCTTGGCGATCGCCTCGGTGGAGGCGCGCAGGCGCTTGATGTCGTAGCCGCCGAGGGTGATCGGGGGCAGGGCGCAGGCGGAGTCGCCGGAGTGGATGCCGGCTTCCTCGATGTGCTCCATGACGCCGCCGAGGTAGAGCTCGTGGCCGTCGTAGAGGGCGTCGACGTCGATCTCGATGGCGTCGTCGAGGAAGCGGTCGACCAGCACGGGGCGGGTCGGGGAGATCTCGGTGGACTCGGCGATGTACGACTCGAGGCGGGTCTCGTCGTAGACGATCTCCATGCCGCGGCCGCCGAGCACGTAGGACGGGCGGACCAGGACCGGGTAGCCGATCTCGTCGGCGATCGCCTTCGCACCCGCGAAGGTGGTGGCGGTGCCGTGCTTGGGGGCCGGCAGGCCGGCGTCGGCGAGGACCTGGCCGAAGGCGCCGCGGTCCTCGGCGGCGTGGATGGCCTCGGGGGACGTGCCGACGACGGGGACGCCGTTGTCCTTGAGGGCCTGGGCCAGGCCCAGCGGGGTCTGGCCGCCGAGCTGGACGACGACACCGGCGATGGGGCCGGCCAGCGACTCGGCGTGGACGATCTCCAGCACGTCCTCGAGCGTCAGCGGCTCGAAGTACAGGCGGTCGGAGGTGTCGTAGTCGGTGGAGACGGTCTCCGGGTTGCAGTTGACCATCACGGTCTCGTAGCCGGCGTCGCTGAGGGCGAAGGAGGCGTGGACGCAGGAGTAGTCGAACTCGATGCCCTGGCCGATGCGGTTCGGGCCGGAGCCCAGGATGATCACCGCGGGCTTGGTGCGGGTCGCGACCTCGGACTCCTCGTCGTACGAGGAGTAGAAGTACGGGGTCTTCGCGGCGAACTCGGCGGCGCAGGTGTCGACCGTCTTGTAGACCGGGCGGACGCCGAGGGCGTGCCGGACCTCGCGGACGACGTCCTCGCGCAGGCCGCGGATCTCGGCGATCTGGGCGTCGGAGAAGCCGTGGCGCTTGGCCTCGGCGAGCAGCTCGGGGCCGAGCTTCTCGGCGGCGGTCAGCTCGTCCGCGATCTCCTTGATGAGGAAGAGCTGGTCGACGAACCAGGGGTCGATCTTCGTGAACTCGAAGACCTCTTCCTGGGTGGCGCCGGCGCGGATGGCCTGCATGACGGTGTTGATGCGGCCGTCCGTCGGGCGGACCGCGGTGCGCAGCAGCTCTTCCTTGTCGCCGGTGGGGCCGACGAAGGTGAACTGCGAGCCCTTCTTCTCCAGGGAGCGCAGGGCCTTCTGGAGGGCCTCGGTGAAGTTGCGGCCGATGGCCATGGCCTCGCCGACCGACTTCATGGTGGTGGTGAGGGTGGCGTCGGCCAGCGGGAACTTCTCGAAGGCGAAGCGCGGGGCCTTGACGACGACGTAGTCGAGGGTCGGCTCGAAGGAGGCCGGGGTCTGCTCGGTGATGTCGTTGGGGACCTCGTCGAGCGTGTAGCCGATGGCCAGCTTGGCGGCGATCTTGGCGATCGGGAAGCCGGTGGCCTTCGACGCGAGCGCCGAGGAGCGCGAGACGCGCGGGTTCATCTCGATGACGATGACGCGGCCGTCGGTCGGGTCGATCGCGAACTGGATGTTGCAGCCGCCGGTGTCGACGCCGACCTCGCGGATGATCGCGATGCCGATGTCGCGCAGCCGCTGGTACTCGCGGTCGGTGAGCGTCATCGCCGGGGCGACGGTGATCGAGTCACCGGTGTGGACGCCCATCGGGTCGAAGTTCTCGATGGAGCAGACGACGACCACGTTGTCCTTGGTGTCGCGCATCAGCTCCAGCTCGTACTCCTTCCAGCCGAGGATGGACTCCTCCAGGAGCACCTCGGTGGTCGGGGAGAGCGTGAGGCCCTGGCCGGCGATGCGGCGCAGCTCGTCCTCGTCGTGGGCGAAGCCGGAGCCGGCGCCGCCCATGGTGAAGGAGGGGCGGACGACGACGGGGTAGCCGCCGAGGGTGTCGACGCCCTTGATGACGTCGTCCATCGAGTGGCAGATGACCGAACGGGCGGACTCGCCGTAGCCGATCTTCGCCTTGACGGCCTCGACGACGCCCTTGAAGAGGTCGCGGTCCTCGCCCTTGTTGATGGCCTCGACGTTGGCGCCGATGAGCTCGACGCCGTACTTCTCCAGCACACCCTGCTCGTGCATGGAGATCGCGGTGTTGAGCGCGGTCTGGCCGCCGAGGGTGGGCAGGAGCGCGTCGGGGCGCTCCTTGGCGATGATCTTCTCGACGAACTCGGGGGTGATCGGCTCGACGTACGTGGCGTCGGCGATCTCCGGGTCGGTCATGATCGTCGCGGGGTTGGAGTTCACCAGGATGACCCGCAGGCCCTCGGCCTTGAGGATGCGGCAGGCCTGGGTGCCCGAGTAGTCGAACTCGGCGGCCTGTCCGATGACGATCGGGCCGGAGCCGATGACCAGGACGGACTGGATATCGGTGCGCTTAGGCACGCTCGGCCTCCATCAGGGATACGAAACGGTCGAAGAGGTACGCGGCGTCGTGCGGGCCGGCGGCCGCCTCGGGGTGGTACTGGACGCTGAAGGCCGGCTGGTCGAGCAGCTGGAGGCCTTCGACGACGTTGTCGTTCAGGCAGACGTGGGAGACCTCGGCGCGGCCGTAGGCGGTCTCGGTGACCTTGTCGAGGGGCGCGTCGACGGCGAAGCCGTGGTTGTGCGCGGTGATCTCGACCTTGCCGGTGGTGCGGTCCTGCACCGGCTGGTTGATGCCGCGGTGGCCGTACTTCAGCTTGTAGGTGCCGAAGCCGAGCGCGCGGCCCAGGATCTGGTTGCCGAAGCAGATGCCGAAGAGCGGGGTCTTGCGCTCCAGCACGCCCTGCATGACGGCGACGGGGCCGTCGGCGGTGGCCGGGTCGCCCGGGCCGTTGGAGAAGAACACGCCGTCGGGCTGGACCGCGTACACGTCCTCGACGGTGGCGGTGGCGGGGAGCACGTGGACCTCGATGCCGCGCTCGGCCATCCGGTGCGGGGTCATGCCCTTGATGCCGAGGTCGATGGCGGCGACGGTGAAGCGCTTCTCGCCGATCGCGGGAACGACGTACGTCTCCTTGGTGGCGACCTCGGCGGAGAGGTTCGCGCCCTTCATCTGCGGCTGCGACTGGACCTTGGCCAGGAGGGCCTCGTCGCGGATGCCGACCCAGGCCTCGCCCGAGAAGATGCCGACGCGCATGGCGCCGCGCTCGCGCAGGTGGCGGGTGAGGGCGCGGGTGTCGATGCCGGAGATCCCGACGACGCCCTGCTTCGTGAGCTCCTCGTCCAGCGAGCGCCGGGAGCGCCAGTTGGAGGGGACGCGGGCGGGGTCGCGCACGACGTAGCCGGCCACCCAGATGCGGGAGGACTCGGGGTCCTCGTCGTTGACGCCCGTGTTGCCCACGTGGGGGGCGGTCATCACGACGACCTGCCGGTGGTACGACGGGTCGGTGAGGGTCTCCTGGTAGCCGGTCATGCCGGTGGAGAACACGGCCTCGCCGAAGGTCTCCCCCACAGCGCCGTAGGCGCGGCCGCGGAAGATCCGACCGTCCTCCAGGACGAGTACGGCGGGAGCTTTGGCTGCTCCCCTGGTGGAGGTCGTCATCGTTCGGCGCCTTCCGTCGTGATGGATGAGTTCATGAGGTTGATGGCTTCGACCCAGGCGGCGTGTTCGGCCGCGCGGTCGGAGCGGAATCCGGAGTCGATGAGCTTGTCGCCGTGCGCCCAGGTGACGACGAGCAGACCGCCCTCGGTGAGTACCTTGCCCGCGATTCCCTTGTCGAGGCGGGCGCCGCGCAGCTGCGCGGCCGGTACGAAGAAGTCGTTGGCCCCCGGTCGGACCACGTCGAGGCCCGCGTCGGTGAGCGTGAGCTCGACCCGGCTGCGCAGGCCCAGACCGTGGGCGACGATCCGGTCGAGCCACTGCCCGGCGGTGGTGGACCCGTGGTAGCGGCCGGTCAGGGCCAGCCGGTGCTCGGGAAGGCCGTCGGGTGCGGCGGGCAGCTCCGGCAGATCGTTCTGCAGAGCGCCGCGCCATTTCCAGCCCTGCCGCATCAGCCAGTAGACGAAGGCGACGAAGACGGCCAGGCCGATCACCCACGCCATGCGGGCACCGAAGCTGGTCACCTCCGCCGACTGTCGTTCGGCGGCCTCGGCGGCCAGTTGGATTACTGCAGGTGTCACGCCAGTTTCCCGTCCACGACCGTTGCCCGGCCCCGCAGGAAGGTGTGAGTGACGCGCCCCGGCAGCTCACGGCCCTCGTAAGGCGTGTTGCGGCTGCGGGAGGCGAAGTGTGCGGGGTCCACGACACCACGGTACGAGGTATCGACCAAGGTCAGGTTCGCGGGTTCACCTGCCGAGACGGGACGGCCGTGGTTCTCCAGGCCGCCGATGCGCGCCGGGGCGAAGCTCATCCGCTCGGCGACGCCCGCCCAGTCGAGCAGTCCGGTCTCCACCATCGTCTGCTGGACGACGGAGAGCGCGGTCTCCAGGCCCACCATGCCCATGGCGGCGGCGGCCCACTCGCAGTCCTTGTCCTCGTGCGGGTGCGGGGCGTGGTCGGTGGCGACGATGTCGATCGTGCCGTCGGCGAGCGCCTCGCGCAGGGCGAGCACGTCGCGCTCGGTGCGCAGCGGCGGGTTGACCTTGTACACCGCGTTGTACGAGCGCACGAGCTCCTCGGTGAGGAGGAGGTGGTGCGGGGTGACCTCGGCGGTGACGTCGATGCCGCGGGACTTGGCCCAGCGGACGATCTCGACGGAGCCGGCCGTGGAGAGGTGGCAGATGTGGACGCGGGAGCCGACGTGCTCGGCGAGCAGGACGTCGCGGGCGATGATCGACTCCTCGGCGACGGCCGGCCAGCCGCCGAGACCGAGTTCCGCGGAGACGACGCCCTCGTTCATCTGGGCGCCCTCGGTGAGGCGGGGCTCCTGGGCGTGCTGGGCGACGACACCGCCGAAGGCCTTCACGTACTCCAGGGCGCGGCGCATGATCACGGCGTCGTCCACGCACTTGCCGTCGTCGGAGAAGACCGTGACGCGGGCGGCGGACTCGTGCATGGCGCCCAGCTCGGAGAGCTGCTTGCCCTCCAGGCCCACGGTGACGGCGCCGATGGGCTGCACGTCGCAGTAGCCGGACTCCTTGCCCAGGCGCCAGACCTGCTCGACGACGCCGGCGGTGTCGGCGACCGGGAAGGTGTTCGCCATGGCGAACACGGCGGTGTAGCCGCCGGAGGCGGCGGCACGGGTGCCGGTGAGGACGGTCTCGGAGTCCTCGCGGCCGGGCTCGCGCAGGTGGGTGTGCAGGTCGACGAGGCCGGGGAGGAGGATCTGGCCCTCGGCCTCGATGACGGTCGCGCCTTCGGCGGACAGGCCGGTGCCGACCTCGGCGATGGTCTCGCCGTCGATCAGGACGTCCTGCGCCTCGCCGCCGAGTACCTTCGCGCCACGGATAAGGATCTTGCTCATGGTTACTTGCTCTCCTCGGTACGGGCGGTGGTGACGGCGGGCTGGGAGCCTCCGAGCAACAGGTACAGGACGGCCATCCGGGTGGAGACGCCGTTGGCGACCTGCTCGACGGCCGTGCAGCGGTCGGAGTCGGCGACCTCGGCGGTGATCTCCATGCCGCGGTTCATCGGGCCGGGGTGCATCACGATGGCGTGCTCGGGCATCTTCGCCATGCGGTCGCCGTCGAGCCCGTACCGGCGGGAGTACTCGCGCTCGGTCGGGAAGAAGGCGGCGTTCATGCGTTCGCGCTGCACACGCAGCATCATCACCGCATCGGACTTCGGCAGCACGTCGTCGAGGTTGTACGAGACCTCGCACGGCCAGGTGTCGACGCCGATCGGGACGAGGGTGGGCGGGGCCACCAGGGTGACCTCGGCGCCGAGGGTGTGCAGCAGGTGGACGTTGGAGCGGGCCACACGGCTGTGCAGGACGTCGCCGACGATGGTGATCCGGCGGCCGTTCAGGTCCTTGCCGAGGCCGGCGTCGCGGCCGACCAGCCGGCGGCGCATGGTGAAGGCGTCCAGCAGGGCCTGGGTGGGGTGCTCGTGGGTGCCGTCGCCGGCGTTGACGACGGCGGAGTCGATCCAGCCGGAGGTCGCGAGCCGGTAGGGGGCGCCGGAGGCGTGGTGGCGGATGACGACCGCGTCGGCGCCCATGGCCTCCAGGGTCAGCGCGGTGTCCTTGAGGGATTCGCCCTTGGAAACGGACGAACCCTTCGCGGAGAAGTTGATGACGTCGGCCGAGAGCCGCTTGGCGGCCGCCTCGAAGGAGATCCGGGTGCGGGTCGAGTCCTCGAAGAAGAGGTTGACGACGGTGAGGCCGCGCAGGGTGGGCAGCTTCTTGATCGGCCGGTCCGCGACACGGGCCATCTCCTCGGCGGTGTCGAGGATCAGGACGGCGTCGTCGCGCGTGAGGTCGGCGGCCGAGATGAGGTGGCGCTTCATCTGGATGGCTCCGTAGGTCGGGAGGGCAGGCGGACTGACGGGCGGAGGTGCGAGCGGGTCAGGGCGGGGCAGGGCAGGCCTCGGCGCGGGCCCGGTCGGGGCCCGTCACCCGGACGGTCTACTGGCCTGCGGCCTGGTCGGTCCGCTGGCCGAGCAGCACGGCGTCACGGCCGTCCTCCTCCTGGAGCTGGACCTTGACGGTCTCCCGCAGCGACGTGGGGAGGTTCTTGCCGACGTAGTCGGCGCGGATCGGCAGTTCGCGGTGGCCCCGGTCGACGAGGACCGCGAGCTGGACGGCGCGGGGGCGGCCGAGGTCGCCGAGGGCGTCGAGAGCGGCGCGGATGGTGCGGCCGGAGAAGAGCACGTCGTCGACGAGGACGACGAGGCGGCCGTCGAGGTCGTCGCCGGGGATCTCGGTGCGACCGATCGCGCGGGCGGGCTTCATCCGCAGGTCGTCGCGGTACATGGTGATGTCGAGGGAACCGACCGGGATCTTCGTGCCGGTGATCTCTTCGAGCTTGGCGGCCAGCCGGCGGGCGAGGTACACACCGCGGGTGGGAATGCCGAGGAGCACCACGTCGTCGGCGCCCTTGGCGCGTTCGACGATCTCGTGGGCGATGCGGGTCAGGACCCGGGCGATGTCCTGCGCTTCGAGTACGGGGCGCATGGAATCGGCGTGCTGCTGGGTGTCCATGAAAAGGACCTCCTTCTCCGCCTCACGGGACGGACCTTAAAGGACGTCTGATGTACGTCTCACACGGTACCAGGCAGAGGCCGGTGACTCGGACCGGGCCGGTACGGAATGGCTCTCACAGGGCTGCTGGGACGAACCCCCGGGGGGCGACGAAGACCATTCGGCTTGACGCATCCAAGTAACGCTGCGTAACCTCACAGTGAGTTACCAGCCGCGCGGCTGAACAGCACGTAGTTACGTAGTTACGTAGTCGCAGTGTCCACCAGTCACAGCGTCACAGCGTCCGGGAGCGTTATGTCCAGCGAATACGCCAAACAGCTCGGGGCCAAGCTCCGCGCCATCCGCACCCAGCAGGGCCTTTCCCTCCACGGTGTCGAGGAGAAGTCCCAGGGTCGGTGGAAGGCCGTGGTGGTCGGTTCCTACGAGCGCGGGGACCGCGCCGTGACCGTCCAGCGTCTTGCCGAGCTGGCGGACTTCTACGGGGTTCCGGTGCAGGAGCTGCTGCCGGGTACGACTCCCGGCGGGGCCGCCGAGCCGCCGCCGAAGCTGCGCCTCGACCTGGAGCGCCTGGCGGGCGTTCCCGCCGAGAAGGCCGGCCCGCTGCAGCGTTACGCGGCGACGATCCAGAGCCAGCGGGGCGACTACAACGGCAAGGTGCTGTCGATCCGCCAGGACGACCTGCGCACCCTGGCCGTCATCTACGACCAGTCCCCCTCGGTCCTGACCGAACAGCTGATCAGCTGGGGAGTGCTGGACGCGGACGCGCGTCGTGCGGTGGCGCACGAGGAGCTCTGAGTCCGGCCTCCGGACCAGCAGAAACGTTTACCGGTGGGCGCCGGACCCCTGCGGGGGTCCGGCGCCCACCGGTTTTTTGTTCCCCTGCCCCGCGCCGCACATACGGAAGGGCCCGCAACGCGTGCGTTGCGGGCCCTTCCGTATGGCGGTGCCGGCGCCGGCCGCCGCGGTCAGCTCTCGCTGCGCCGCAGGCTCGGCTTCAGGTCCTTGAAGCGGGCCAGCAGCCCGTTCACGAACGAGGGGGACTCGTCCGTCGAGAACTCCTTGGCCAGCTGGACGGCCTCGTCGATGGCCACGGCGTCCGGGGTGTCGTCCACCCAGATCAGCTCGTAGGCACCGAGCCGCAGGATGTTCCGGTCGGCGACCGGCATGCGGTCGAGCTCCCAGTCCACGGCGTAGGTGATGATCAGATCGTCGATGCGGTTCACCTTGTCGGCGTAACCCTCGACGAGATCCATCGTGAAGGCGCTGACCGGCGGCTGCCGGTCGTCCGACCGCGCGTGGCGGATCCAGTCCGCGAGGACCTCGCGTACGGGCACCCCGCGCTGGTCGGCCTCGAAAAGGATCTGGAAGGCGCGCTTGCGCGCATTGCTCCGAGCAGCCACGGGTTAGTTGCTCTTCCGGCCGAGGTAGTCGCTGGTGCGGGTGTCGACCTTGACCGTCTCGCCGGTGGTGACGAAGAGCGGGACCTGGATCTCGTAGCCGGTCTCCAGGGTGGCGGGCTTGGTGCCACCGGTGGAGCGGTCGCCCTGGACGCCCGGGTCGGTGTGCTCGATCTTGAGCTCGACGGCGGCCGGGAGCTCGACGTAGAGCACCTCGCCCTCGTGCTGGGCGACGGAGGCGGTGAAGCCCTCGATCAGGAAGTTGGCGGCGTCGCCGACAGCCTTCTTGTCCACCATCAGCTGGTCGAAGGTGGTCATGTCCATGAAGACGAAGTACTCGCCGTCCATGTAAGAGAACTGCATGTCACGGCGGTCGATGGTGGCCGTCTCGACCTTCGTGCCGGCGTTGAACGTCTTGTCGACGACCTTGCCGGAGAGCACGTGCTTGAGCTTGGTGCGCACGAAGGCCGGGCCCTTGCCGGGCTTGACGTGCTGGAACTCGACGACGGACCAGAGCTGGTCACCGTCGAGCTTGAGCACCATGCCGTTCTTGAGGTCGTTCGTGGAAGCCACGGTTGCGGAATCTCCTGCACTGGAAGACCACGGGTGCGCGCACAGCCCGGCAGAGCCGGCTAGAGCGCGAGCAGCTCCTTGGTCGTAATGGTGAGTAGCTCGGGACCGCCGTCCGCCTCGGGGCGTACGACGAGCGTGTCATCGATCCGGACACCTCCCCGGCCCGGGAGGTGAACCCCCGGTTCGACGGTGACCGGCACGCAAGCGTCCAGTTTACCCATTGCCGTAGGTGCAAGCTGCGGGTCCTCGTCGATTTCGAGGCCCACGCCGTGTCCGGTCCACGGAGCGAGGGCTTCCGTATGGCCCGCGGAGTCCAGTACGGAGCGTGCGGCATGGTCCACGTCCCGGTACGCGGCCCCGGGCAGCAGGGCCTCCCGTCCGGCCCGCTGGGCGGTGAAGACGAGGTCGTACAGCTCGATCTGCCAGTCGGCCGGACTGGTGCCGATCACGAAGGTCCGGCCGATCTCGCACCGGTAGCCGCGGTAGCCGGCGCCCAGGCAGACCGTGAGGAAGTCGCCTTCCTCCACCCTGCGGTCGGAGGGCCGGTGCCGGGAGCGGCCCGAGTGCGGGCCGGTGCCCACGGAGGTCGGGAAGGCCGGACCGTCCGCCCCGTGGTCGACGAGCCGCCGCTCCAGCTCCAGCGCGAGGTGCCGCTCGGTGCGGCCGACGAGGATGGACTCCAGCAGCTCCCCGAGGGCCTGGTCGGCGATCTCGGCGGCGATCCGCAGGCAGGCGATCTCCTCCTCGTCCTTGACGAGGCGCTGCTGCTCCACGGCGGTGCCCAGGTCCGAGAGGCGCAGCTTGGGCGCGACGGAGCGCAGGGCCCGGTGGCGGCCGACGGTGAGGTGGTGTTCCTCCACCGCGAGCGAGTCCGCCCGGAGGGAGGCGGCCAGATCGGCGGCCGCGACGGCCGGGTCACCGCCGGGGCTGCCCAGGACGGTGGCGGCCAGGTGCTCGTCGAGGCGGCCCTCGTCGGCCTCGCCGGTGGGGGCGCCGGCGCAGAACAGCATGTCCTCGGTGGGGCCGACGAGCAGCACCGCGCCGAGCGGGGACGCCCCGGAGAGGTACCGGACGTTCGCCGGACGCGTGATCAGTGCGGCGGCGCTCCCCGCGGCGGCACATCGGTCGCGAAGCAGGTCCCGGCGGGCGGCGTACACGTCTGACATGTCTTCGAGCGTACGAGCGCCCCGCCGATCCGGCCCGGCGAGCGCGTCCGGACGGGCCGTGGGAAAGCATCGCGGTGCGGACGAGGGAGGCGACGCGGAGCGCGGCCGACCGATGACAACGCCGCGATGCGCGGTGCCGGGGCCCACGAGCCCGGCCCGATCGACAGGACGGCCTACAGGCCGGGGCGGCCGCCGGGGGTCGACAGGGCGCGGGCCAGGGCCTCGTCGAGGGCGCGGGCGGTGCCCTCGACGTCGAGGTGGGAGTTGTCGATGATCGGCAGTCCGGAGCCGTACCAGCCGGCCATCCGGCCGTGGATCCGCGCGACTTCCTCGTCGGAGAGCCTGCGGTTGCCGGAACGCGCCGCGTTGCGCTCCAGGACGATCTCCAGGCCCGGCAGCAGCACCACCGGCAGCAGGGTGGGGCCCACGTGCCGCTTCCAGCCGCCCAGCCCGACCACGGGCCGGTCCGGGAAGACGGCGTCGTCCAGGATGCAGGAGATGCCGTTCGCCAGGTAGTTGCGGGCGGCGAAGCCGCAGGTGCGGCGGGCGAGCCGGTACTGGGCCTCGGAGTGCTCGTTCCAGCCCGCCTGGGGGTCCGCGAAGCCGGAGCAGACCCACTCGCGGACGTCGTCCAGGCTGACGTGGGCGGTCGGCACGGGCCGGGTGCCGGCCCAGTGCCGGGCGACGGTGGTCTTGCCGGCGCCCGCCGGGCCGATCAGCAGGACGGCGAGGACGGCCCCGCCGGTGCCGGGCACCGCCGGAGGCAGCGGGATGTGCCCGGTGGCCTCCGGCACGGCAGGAACCGGCTGCGAGGGATACGACGGCTGTTGATGGGGCTGGTGGGGCGGCTGGGGCGGGGATTGCGGCGGGGGCGAGCCAGGCCAGCCCTGCGCCGGAGGTATCGGCGGCTGCGGGGGCGCCGACGGGCGCGGTCCCGGCTGCCACGGGCCCGCGCCCCCATTCCCCACTCCGTGCTGCATCCGCTGCCACTCCGTCTCGTTCAAGCGACTGATGCGAGAACGTTATATGACTGCCGGGGCCCGGCCGTCCACCAGCACCGTCAGGCAGCGTGTCAGGCGGAGATCTCGTCCGCCAGTGCGCGGAGCGCCAGCCGGTACGAACCGATGCCGAAGCCCGCCACCGTCCCGGTCGCCACGGCCGCGATGACCGAGGTGTGGCGGAACTCCTCGCGGGCGTAAGGGTTCGAGATGTGCACCTCGATCAGCGGCGCCGTGCGCTGCGCCGCCGCGTCCCGCATGCCGTACGAGTAGTGGGTGAAGGCCCCCGGGTTGATGACCACGGGGATCTTCCCGTCCGCCGCCTCGTGCAGCCAGCGGATCAGCTCGCCCTCGTCGTTGGTCTCGCGGACCTCGACGTCGAAGCCGAGCTCCTCGCCCAGCGAGCGGCAGCTCTCCACCAGTCCCGCGTACGAGGTGGCCCCGTACACGTCGGGCTCGCGCGAGCCGAGCCGGCCCAGGTTCGGGCCGTTCAGCACGAGGACCGGGCGGCTCACGCCGACACCTCGCCGTAGGCGGCGACCAGGTGAGCCGGGTCGGGCCCCTCCAGGACGGTCGGCTTGGCCAGGCCGTCCAGGACGATGAAGCGCAGCAGGTTGCCGCGGGACTTCTTGTCGACCTGCATGGTCTGGAGCAGCTTGGACCACTGGTCGCCGCGGTAGGTCAGCGGCAGCCCGACCGAGGCCAGGACCGCCTTGTGCCGGTCGGCCGTCGCGTCGTCGAGCCGGCCCGCGAGCCGGCCGAGCTCGGCGGCGAAGACCATGCCGACGGACACGGCGGCGCCGTGCCGCCACTTGTAGCGCTCGTTCTTCTCGATGGCGTGCGCGAGGGTGTGGCCGTAGTTGAGTACCTCGCGCAGCCCCGACTCCTTGAGGTCGCTGGAGACCACGTCGGCCTTGACCTGGATGGAGCGCACGATGAGCTCGGCGGTGTGCGGGCCCTCGGGCGTGCGCGCCGCCGCCGGGTCCTCCTCGATCAGGTCGAGGATCACCGGGTCGGAGATGAAACCGGCCTTGATGATCTCGGCGAGGCCGCTGACGTAGTCGTTGACCGGCAGCGAGTCCAGCGCCGCCAGATCGCAGAGCACACCGGCCGGCGGGTGGAAGGCACCCACCAGGTTCTTGCCCTCGGCGGTGTTGATGCCGGTCTTGCCGCCGACCGCCGCGTCCACCATCGCGAGGACGGTGGTCGGTACGGCGACCCAGCGCACCCCGCGCAGCCAGCTGGCCGCGACGAAGCCCGCGAGGTCGGTGGTGGCACCCCCGCCGACGCCGACGATCACGTCGGTGCGGGTGAAACCGGACTGGCCGAGCGCCTTCCAGCAGTACGCGGCGACCTCGACCGTCTTGGCCTCCTCGGCGTTCGGCACCTGGATGGCGACCGCCTCGTAGCCCTGCTCGGCCAGGTCGTCGCGCAGCGCCTCACCGGTCGAGGCCAGCGCCTCGGGGTGGATCACGGCGACCCGCTGGGCCTTCGTACCGATCAGGGAGCCGAGCTCGCCGAGCAGCTGTCGCCCGACCAGCACGTCGTACGCGTCGTGTCCGGCGCTCCCGCCGACGTGGATGCGCGTCACCTGGTCTGTCATACGTCCTTCAACTCCAGAGCGTCGAGGACCGCCTGGGCGACCTCTTCGGGGGTGCGGTCGTCGGTGGCCACCACGACGCGCGCGACTTCGGTGTACAGGGGGCGCCGGGCGTCCATCAGCTCGCGCCACTGGCGGCGCGGGTTGACGGCGAGCAGCGGCCGGGCGGCGCCGAGGCCCACGCGCCGTACGGCTTCCTCGACGTCCATCGAGAGGTAGGCGACGGGCAGGCCGGCCAGCAGCGCCCGGGTGCCCTCGTCGAGGACGGCGCCGCCGCCGAGGGCGAGTACTCCGGTGTGCCCGGCGACGGCGGCGGCGACCGCCTGCCGCTCCAGGTCACGGAAGTACGGCTCGCCCTCGTCGACGAAGATGTCGGAGATCTCCCGGCCCTGGGCCGCGACGATGTCGGCGTCGGTGTCCCGGTAGGGGACGCCGAGCCGCTCGGCGAGCAGCGCCCCCACGGTGGACTTGCCGGACCCCATGGGGCCGACGAGGACGACGAGCGGTCCGGCCGTCACCGGATCTGCAGGTTGTCGAGGTAGGACCGGACGTTGCGACGGGTCTCGGGGACCGAGTCGCCGCCGAACTTCTCGACGACCGCGTCGGCCAGGACGAGGGCGACCATCGCCTCGGCGACGATGCCGGCGGCCGGGACGGCG
This sequence comes from Streptomyces sp. NC-S4, assembly GCF_054353315.1. Classification (NCBI taxonomy): domain Bacteria; kingdom Bacillati; phylum Actinomycetota; class Actinomycetes; order Kitasatosporales; family Streptomycetaceae; genus Streptomyces; species Streptomyces sp. NC-S4. Next base: position 1,936,615 of record NZ_CM135937.1, read on the forward strand.
CACACGTCGGAGCGCTGGTGGTGGGCCACCGCCGCCTCGCCGGTGGCCACGTCGACGGTCGCCAGCGCGCGCGGGACGGTCGCGATGGGCTTCATCGCGGCGCGGACGCGCAGCAGTTCGCCGGTGGTCAGTCCGCCCTCGGTGCCGCCGGAGCGGCCGGAGGTGCGCTTGATGCCCTCGGGGGTGGAGACGATCTCGTCGTGCGCCTTGGAGCCGGGCACGCGGGCGAGCTCGAAGCCGTCGCCGACCTCGACGCCCTTGATGGCCTGGATGCCCATGAGGGCGGCGGCGAGGCGCGCGTCGAGCCGGCGGTCCCAGTGGACGTGCGAACCGAGGCCGACGGGGACGCCGTAGGCGAGGACCTCGACGACACCGCCGAGGGTGTCGCCGTCCTTGTGGGCCTGGTCGATCTCCGCGACCATCGCCTTCGACGCGTCGGCGTCGAGGCAGCGCACCGGGTCGGCGTCGAGCTTGTCGACGTCGGCCGGGGTCGGGTAGACGCCGTACGGGGCCTTGGCCGCAGCCAGCTCCACCACGTGGGAGACGATCTCGATGCCCGCGACCTCCTTGATGAAGGAACGGGCGACGGCGCCGAGGGCGACGCGGGCGGCGGTCTCACGGGCGCTGGCGCGCTCCAGGATCGGCCGGGCCTCGTCGAAGCCGTACTTCTGCATGCCCGCGAGGTCGGCGTGGCCGGGGCGCGGACGGGTCAGCGGCGCGTTGCGGCCGGTCTCCTTCAGCAGCGAGGGGTCGACCGGGTCGGCCGACATGACCGTCTCCCACTTGGGCCACTCGGTGTTGCCGATCATGACCGCGACCGGGCCGCCCTGGGACAGCCCGTGGCGGACGCCGCCGAGGAAGGTGATCTCGTCCTGCTCGAACTTCATGCGGGCACCGCGGCCATAGCCGAGCCGGCGCCGGGCCAGGTGATCGGCCACCAGCTCGGTGGTGACCGGGACGCCGGCGGGAAGACCCTCCAGCGTCGCGACCAGTGCCGGTCCGTGCGACTCTCCTGCGGTCAGCCAACGCAACCTGCTCAACGATGCTCCTCATGCTCGCGCCTGGTACAGCGACGGCGCGATCGGGTGCGCGGCCCGGACCCGCCTCACCCGATCCTCCCACGTCCGGAGGGGTTTCTCGGGCCCCGGTCCAGCTATCGGACGCCCGGGGCGTCAGCGGGCCCGCCGGCCGCGCTCGCGCTGCCAGGTGATCCCGTACCAGAGGACGACGGAAGCGAAGAGTCCGAGGACGAGCGCCTTGGCCCACAGGGGCAGGGTGCCGAACGCCACTCTGATCATGCTGAAGACGACGAAGGGGAGGTCCCACTTCGACGCCAGTACCTGGTCCGTGCTGTTCCCGTCCATGCCGCCCCCTGTGAATATGCAGGCGGAAAGCCTAACGGGCGGCGAGCGCCCGCTCTCCGGCGGCCCTCATCGCGGCGAGCGGCCCCGGGGTGCGGCCCGTCATCAGCTCGACCTGGAGCACGGCCTGGTGGACGAGGAGGTCGAGGCCTCCGACGACCTGGCCGCCCTGCCGTGACCAGGCCGCGGCCAGCGCGGTCGGCCAGGGGTCGTAGAGCACGTCGAAGAGGGTGCCCGCCCCTTCGGGCACGGACGCCGCCAGGGCGTCGGTCGTACCGGCCGGGGTGGTGGCGATCACCAGGGGTGCGGAGAGCGCCGTGGCCGCCTCGGACCAGTCGGCCGTGCGGACGGGCACGCCGAGCCGCTCGCCCCACTGCCGCATCTCGTCCGCGCGGGCCGCCGAGCGTACGTACGCCGTGACCTCGCCGGAACAGATCCGCGAGAGCGCGGCGAGCGCCGAGGAGGCCGTGGCGCCGGCGCCGAGGACCGCCGCGGAGGACACCTTCTCGACGCCGCGCTCGTGGAGCGCGGCGACGATGCCGGGGATGTCGGTGTTGTCGCCGAGGCGCCGGCCGTCCTCGGTGAGGACGACCGTGTTGACCGTCTCGACGGAGGCGGCCGTGTCGCTGATGCCGTCCAGCAGCGGCATGATCGCCCGCTTGAGCGGCATGGTCAGGGACAGCCCGGCCCACTCGGGGCCGAGTCCTGCCACGAACTCCGGGAGCGCGGCCTCGTCGATCTCGAAGCGGTCGTACGACCAGCCGTCGAGGCCGAGCTCCTGATAAGCGGCGCGGTGCAGCACCGGTGAGAGCGAGTGCTCGATGGGCGAACCCAACACCGCGGCCCTTATGCGTGACATGTCCTGCTATCCGCCGTTCTTCTGCTTCTGCCGTTCCTGGAACTCGTTGGCGAGCTTGGTGTGCTCTTCGTAGGTCTTGGTGAAGGTCGTGGTCTTGCCGTCGACCGACACGAAGAACATCCAGCCGCCGTGGTCCGGGTTGAGCGTAGCGGTCAGCGCGTCCAGGCCCGGGTTGTCGATCGGCCCGGTGGGCAGCCCCTTGATGAAGTGCGTGTTGTAGGGGTGGTCGAAGGCCTGGGCTTCCTTCAGGTTGAAGTTGATCTCGCTCTGGTTCTTGACGTAGTTGTACGTCGAGTCGAACTGGAGCTTCTGGTTCGTGACGTCGTTGGTCTTCTTGAGGCGGTTGTAGACCACCTCGGCCATCTTCCGGAAGTCGTCGTGGTTCTTGCCCTCGGCGTTGACGAGGCTGGCGACCGTGACCACCTGGAGCGGGTTCTCCAGGCCCAGCTCCTTGGCCTTGCCCTCGATTCCCAGCTCCGTGTACTTGTCGGTCGCGTTCTTGACCATCTGCTTGAGCAGCGAACCGGGGGTGCTGTCCTTGCTGAGGTCGTAGCGCGCCGGATACAGGAAGCCCTCGAGCGGGTCGATCAGCTTGGGGTTGTTGTTCGCCCAGGCCGGCAGGCCGAGATTCTTGATCTCGCGCTTGGCGGTCTCGGCGGTGGTGCCCTCCTGCTGGCCCAGCTTCTTGTCGATCGCCGCGTACACCGCGGAGTTGCGCATGCCTTCGGTGACCGTGATCACGTTCAGCTTCGAGGGGTCGCTCATCACCTCGACCGCGGACGCGGCCGACATCTTCTTCCGGAGCGGGTAGACACCGGCCTGGATGGCCTTGCCCGGCGGGAGCTTGGACGCGGCGTCGACGAACGCCTGACCGCTCGCGACGACGCCCGCCTTCTTGAGGATCAGGCCCATCTGCATGAGGCCCGAGCCCTTGGGGATCTCGACCTCGACGATGTCGCCGCTGCCCTCGCCCGCGAAGTCCTCGGCCGAGCCGAACCTGGCCTTGATGTAGTTGTAGCCGTAGTAGCCGCCACCGCCGACGACGCCGAGGATGACGACCGCGGCGACCAGGCAGGCCGTGCCGCGGCGCTTCTTGGGCTTGTCGCCCTTGGAGCGGCCGCCGCCCCGGCGGCCGTCACCGTCGTCACCGCCGCCGTCGCCCTCGTCACCGTCACGGCCTCCACCTGCGGTGAGCAGGCCGTTCTCCGGCTCCTCCGCGGGCTCCGGCTCCTCTGCCGGTTCCGGCTCCAGGTGCCGTCGGCCCGGAGGCTGCGGCGGCGCGTAGGCGTCCTGCGTGCTGTAGAGGTCGGGGGCCTCACCCGGGTAGCCCGAAACGGGCTGCTGGGTGTAGGGGTCCACGCCCGCGTACGAGTCGGTCTGCACGGCCGCCGGGTACTGGCCCTGGCCGGTGTCCCAGCCCTGGCCGTCGTACGCCGGCTGCTGCGGCTGGGGCTGCTGCCCCTGCTGCTGCGGGGCGTAGGCCTGCTGCTGCCCGGTGTACTGCTGCTGCGGGTACTGGCCCTGCATGTACTGCTGGGGCTGCTGCTGCGCCTGCTGCGGGTACTGCCCCTGCGGGTACTGCTGCTGCGCCTGCTGCGGGTACTGCTGCTGTGCCTGCTGCTGGTACTGCTGGTGCTGGGGGTACTGCTGCTGGTACTGCGGCTCCTGTGGGTACTCCTGCTGCTGGGCACCGCCGTAAGGCACCTGGCCCTGCTGGGTCTGGTGCCCGGTCCACCCCTGGTCCCCGTAAAGGGGGTCCTCAGGGTGCCAGGGTTCGGGGCCACGGCCCCGGCCATAGTCAGTCATCGGTCCCCTAGAGCCGCGAGACAGAGGCCACGGACTCCGTCATCCGTGGCAACCGGTTCCGCCTCTTTGACGGTGATCGACGGCTGTTCGAATGCCGTCTCATCGCGCGGAACGTTACCGTATCGCGATCAGACAACCACTTCGACGCACTCGCCAGGCGGATTACCCGATACCCGTTCGGTCTCAAGAGCGTTCTGAAGGATCACCACAGCGGCTGCCTGATCGATGACCGACCGGCCCTTCTTCGCGTTCTTCCCGGAGGCCCGAAGACCCTGGGCGGCGGTGACCGTGGTCATCCGCTCGTCCACCAGACGGACCGTCACCGGCTTGATGCCCTTGGCGAGTTCGTTCGCGAAGGCGCGCACCTTGACCGCGGCCGGCCCCTCCCGCCCGCTGAGCGAGCGGGGGAGGCCGACCACGACTTCGAGGGGCTCGTACTCCTCGACGAGCTGCCGCAGCCGCCGGTGGGCGAAGGGGATGTCCCGGCCCGGAACGGTTTCCACCGGTGTGGCCAGCACCCCGTCGGGGTCGCACGAGGCGACCCCGATCCGGGCGTCACCGACATCGATGGCGAGCCGGCGGCCGCGGCGCAGAGTCATCGTCAGACCGTCTCTACGACGAGGCGCTCGACGGCGCTGATGGCCTCCGGCACTGCGGCCGGGTTCTGGCCGCCGCCCTGGGCGACGTCCGGCTTGCCGCCACCGCCGCCACCGAGGGTCTTGGCGGCCGTACGGACCAGGTCGCCCGCCTTGAGGCCGCGCTCGCGGGCGGCCTCGTTGGTGGCGATGACGGTCAGCGGGCGGTCGTTCGCCACGGTGAACAGGGCCACGACGGCCGGACGGTCGCCCGGGATGCGGCCGCGGACGTCGAGGACCAGCTTGCGCAGGTCGTCGGCGCCGATGCCGTCCGCCACCTGGCCGACGACAAGGGCGACGCCCTTGATGTCCTGGGCGTTCTGGGCGAGCCCGGCGGCGGCCTGGAGGACCTTCTCCGCGCGGAACTTCTCGATCTCCTTCTCGGCGTCCTTCAGCTTGCCGAGCATGGAGGCGATCTTCTCCGGCAGCTCCTCCGGACGGCCCTTGACCAGCTCCTGGAGCTGGGCGACGACCGTGTGCTCCTTGGCGAGGAAGTTGTACGCGTCCACGCCGACGAGGGCCTCGACGCGGCGCACGCCGGAGCCGATGGAGGACTCGCCGAGCAGCTTCACCAGGCCCAGCTGGGCGGTGTTGCCGACGTGCGTGCCGCCGCACAGCTCCTTGGAGAAGTCGCCGATGGTCACGACGCGCACGCGCTCGCCGTACTTCTCGCCGAACTCGGCGATGGCGCCCTGCTTCTTCGCCTCGTCGATGCTCATGATCTCGGCGGTGACGTCGAGCTCGCGGGAGAGCACGTCGTTGATCTTCTGCTCGACGTCGGTGAGGACCGAGCCGGGGACGGCGTTCGGGGAGCCGAAGTCGAAGCGGAAGCGGCCGGGGCTGTTCTCGGAACCGGCCTGGGCGGCCGTCGGGCCGAGGGCGTCGCGCAGCGCCTGGTGGGTCAGGTGGGTGGCCGAGTGGGCGCGGGCGATGGCCCGGCGGCGCTTGACGTCGATGGCGGCGTACGCGGAGGCGCCCACCGTCACCTCGCCGACCTGGACCGATCCCTTGTGCACGGAGACACCGGGGACGGGCTGCTGGACGTCGCGGATCTCGATGACGGCGCCGGTGTCGAGCTTGATCCGGCCCTGGTCGGCGAGCTGGCCGCCGCCCTCGGCGTAGAAGGGGGTGCGGTCGAGGACGACCTCGACCTCGTCGCCCTCGGAGGCGGCGGGCGCGGAGACGCCGTTGACCAGCAGGCCGACGATGGTGGACTCGCCCTGGTTGGTGGCGTAGCCGGTGAACTCGGTGGCGCCGGCGCCGTCCGCGATCTCCCGGTAGGCGGACATGTCCGCGTGGCCGGTCTTCTTGGCCTTGGCGTCGGCCTTGGCGCGGTCGCGCTGCTCCTGCATCAGGCGGCGGAAGCCGGGCTCGTCCACGGTGAGGCCCTGCTCGGCGGCCATCTCGAGGGTGAGGTCGATCGGGAAGCCCCAGGTGTCGTGGAGCAGGAACGCCTTGTCGCCGGAGAGGACCGTGCCACCGGTGGCCTTGGTCTCGGTCACGGCGGTGTCGAGGATGTTGGTGCCGCCCTTGATGGCCTTGAGGAAGGCGGCCTCTTCGGCGAGCGCGACCGTCTCGATGCGCTTGCGGTCGGTGACGAGCTCCGGGTACTGCTGGCCCATCGTGTTGATCACGACGTCGACCAGGTCCTGGACGACGGGACCGGTGGCACCCATGAGGCGCATGTTGCGGATGGCGCGGCGCATGATGCGGCGCAGCACGTAGCCGCGGCCCTCGTTGCCGGGGGTGACGCCGTCGCCGATGAGCATGGTCGAGGTGCGGATGTGGTCGGCGACCACGCGCAGCGAGACGTCCGTGCCCTGGGCGGCGCCGTAGCGCACCCCGGTCAGCTCGGTGGCCTTGTCCATGACCACGCGCAGGGTGTCGGTCTCGTACATGTTCTGCACGCCCTGCAGGATCATCGCGAGGCGTTCGAGGCCGAGACCCGTGTCGATGTTCTTCGACGGCAGGTCACCGAGGATCGGGAAGTCTTCCTTCCCGTCGCCGGCGCCGCGCTCGTACTGCATGAAGACCAGGTTCCAGATCTCCACGTAGCGCTCGTCGTTGACGGCCGGGCCGCCCTCGACGCCGAACTCGGGGCCGCGGTCGTAGTTGATCTCGGAGCAGGGGCCGCAGGGACCCGGGACGCCCATGGACCAGAAGTTGTCCTTCTTGCCCAGGCGCTGGATGCGCTCGGCGGGGACGCCGATCTTCTCGCGCCAGATCTGCTCGGCCTCGTCGTCGTCGAGGTAGACGGTGATCCAGAGCTTCTCCGGCTCCAGCCCGTAGCCGCCGTCCGCCACGGAGCTGGTGAGCAGCTCCCAGGCGTACTTGATGGCGCCTTCCTTGAAGTAGTCCCCGAAGGAGAAGTTGCCGCACATCTGGAAGAACGTGCCGTGGCGGGTGGTCTTGCCGACCTCTTCGATGTCCGGCGTGCGGACGCACTTCTGGACGCTGGTGAGCGTCGGGGCCGGCGGCTTGGTCTCACCCAGGAAGTAGGGCTTGAACGGCACCATGCCCGCGGGCACCAGCAGCAGAGTCGGGTCGTCCGCGATGAGCGACGCCGAAGGGACAACGGCGTGACCGCGCTCCTCGAAGAAGCTCAGCCAGCGGCGGCGAATCTCAGCCGACTCCATCAGTGGTCCTCATTCCGGTCGTACGAAAACTTAGGTCGGTGGGTGGTCTTGCTGTGCTCGATGGCCCGCAGCCGCCGCGGCCCGGGGAGGGCCGTGACGTTGTCGAGCCGGTCGGGATCCTGGTGGAGCCCCAATGCGTCGTTCAGCTCGTCCTCGCGCTGCGTCATTCCCGCTCTGACGTCGAGGGCGAAGTCCTTGAGGCGGTGTCCCGCCTCCACGGCCTTGTCGGCCGCCTGGGCGGCGAGACTCTCCGGCGTCAGCTTCTTCAGCTGGCGGTTGACCTTGGTGGTGGCCCACACGCCGGCGGCGGCGCCTGCGGTGAACCAGAAGGCTCGGCGGAACATCGGCGGTCTCAGCCCTTCTGCTTCCGGCGCCGGGCGGCCGGCACCGTACGTCCAACGATCACGGTTCGCCGGGAGGCCTGCGGCGGCGTGCCGCCCGACGCCCCCGCGTCCCCCTTGCCCAGCGCCTTGCGGACGCCGTAGCCGAATGCCGCGACCTTCACCAGCGGCCCGCCGAAGGCGGTCGCCACGGTGGAGGACAGCGCGGAGGCGTTGGAGGTGACCTCCTGCACGTCGCTCGCGATGGCGTCGACCCGGTCGAGCTGGGTGCGCGCGGAGCGGACGGTGGTGGAGGCGTCGGCGAGCAGCGGGACGGCCTGGTCGGTCACGTCGGCCACCAGTTTGGTGGTCGCCCTGAGCACCTGGGCCAGCCTCACCAGGGCCACCGCGAGGAAGGAGATCAGGATGGCCCAGAAGACGGCCACGATGATCCCGGCCACCTCTACACCGGACACGTCACACCGCTCTCTGTCTGTACCTGAACCGCAGGACTATTCGCCCTCCGACCCTATCGCGCCGGAGATCCCCGGCCGTACCGGAAATCCGGGAGGACCGGACCCGTCTTGAACGCAGCGCATCCGGACCAGTACGCTCCGTGTCCTATGGGACAGAGACCCCTTCGAAGTACCGCCGGGGGCAATCTTCCCTCGGAGCTCGGCCGGTTCATCGGGCGGGGTGGCGAACTCGCCGAGCTGGGGCGGCTCCTGGAGTCCTCGCGGCTCGTGACGGTGACCGGCGTGGGCGGCGTGGGCAAGTCCCGGCTCGCGCTCGCGGCGGCCCGGGCGGCGGCCGAGGGATCGCAGGAACGCTACTGCGACGGGGCCTGGCTGGCCGAGCTGGCCACGGTACGGGATCCCGCGCTGCTGGAGCTGGCCCTCGCCGAGGCGCTGGAGCTGACCGACCACACCACCCGGCCGCCCCGGACGGTCCTGGCCGAGCACCTGGCCGGGCGCCGCCTCCTGCTGGTCCTGGACGGCTTCGAGCAGCTGGTGGACGAGTGCGCCGACCTGGTGCGGGAGCTGCTGCGGCGCTGTCCCGGCCTGCGCGTCCTCGCGGTCGGCCGTCGCCCGCTGGCCCTGGAGGGGGAGCTGGCCTTCCCGCTGGCCCCTCCGGCGTCCGAGGAGGCGCTGGCCCTGCTGGTGGCGCGGGCGTCCGCGGCCGACCCGGCCTTCGCGGTGACCGCGGACAACCGGGCCGCGCTGGTCGAGCTGTGCGCCCGCCTCGACGGGATCCCGCTGGCGCTGGAGCTGGCGGCGGGCCGGCTGCGGACGCTGTCCCCCGCGCAGGTGCTGGCCCGGCTGGAGGACCGCTTCGCGCTGCTGACGGGCGGGGCGCGCGGCGGGCTCGACCGGCACCGGGCGCTGCGGACGGCGATCGGCTGGAGCCACGAGCTGTGCACGCCCGCGGAGCGGCTGCTGTGGGCGCGGCTGTCGGTGTTCGCGGGGCAGTTCGACCTCGACGCCGTCGAGTACGTGTGCGCGGGTCCGGATCTGCCGGTGGAGGACGTGCTGGACCTGGTCGGGGAGCTCCTCGCCCAGTCGCTGCTGGTCCGGGAGGAGACGCCCGCCGGGGTGCGTTTCCGGATGCTGGAGACCGTCCGGGTGTACGGGGCGGGGTGGCTGGAGTCGCTGGGCGACGCCGGACGCCTGCGGCGGCGGCACCGGGACTGGTACGTGGGGCTGGCGACGTGGTGCGAGCTGGACTGGTTCAGCCCGCGCCAGCAGGAGGTGGCCGCGCTGGTGGAGGCGGAGCTGCCGAACATCCGGCTCGCCCTGGAGTGCTGCCTGGACGAGCCGGACGAGGCGCATCTGGGCCAGTACCTGGCGGGGACGCTGTGGTTCTACTGGGCGGGCTGCGGGCGTCTGACCGAGGGGCGGCACTGGCTGGACCGGAGCCTGGAACCGGCGGACCGGGCGGTGGAGTACGAGACCTCGCGGCTGAAGGCCCTGTGGGTGCTGGGCTACGTCGCGGCGCTGCAGGGGGACGCGACGGCCTCGATGAGCGCCCTGTACGAGTGCCGTGACGGGGCCGCGCAGAGCGGGAACGCGGTGGCTGCGGCCTACGCGGTGCACCGGATGGGCTGCCTGGCGCTGGTCTCCGACGACATGGCGCGGGCCCGGGAGCTGCTGGGCGACGCGCTGGAGCGGTACCGGGCGGCCGGCGAGCTGAACAGCAACGTGCTGATGTGCCAGGTGGAACTGGGGATGGCGCTGGCCTTCCTCGGCGACCTGCCGGGCGCGCTCGGGCTGTGCGGAGAGGTCCGGGAGATCTGCGAGGAGCGCGGGGAGCGCTGGACGAAGTCGTACGCCCTGTACGTGCTCGCGTACGCGGCCCTCGACGCGGGGCGCACGCGGGAGGCGCGGCGGCTGCTGTCCGAGTGCGTGGCCATCAACCACGTCTTCCACGATCTGGTCGGGCTGGTGCTCGCGCTGGAGCTGCTCGCACTGGTCACCGTCGCGGAGGGGGACGCGGCCGAGGCCGCGGTGCTCCAGGGCGCGGCGGAGCCGATGTGGGGCGGGGTGGGGCTGCAGCTGTTCGGCTCGGGGTACTTCAACGCCCCGCGGCTGATGTGCCGGGAACAGGCGGGCGAGCTGCTGGGCGCCGAGCGCTACGCGGCGTACGAGGCCGAGGGCCGGGAGCTGAGCCGAGAGGCGCTGGTCGGGCGGGCGCTGCGCGATCCGGAGGAGCGCGCGGGCGGGGTGCCCAGGCAGGCGGGGCGGCCGCGCGGCTCCCGGATGTCGGCGGGCGCGGCGGCGGAGCAGCCACAGCCCTGAGGCCGGTCCGGAAACGGAAAGCCCGCCGCCCCCCGGAGGGGACGGCGGGCTGACCGGTCGGTGAGACTAGGCCTGCATCAGCGGGCGTAGTACTCGACGACGAGCTGCTCGTCGCAGATGACCGGGATTTCCTTGCGGTTCGGGTCGCGGTCCAGGCGGAAGGCCAGGGCCTTCAGGTTGACCTGCAGGTAGCGCGGGGTCTCGCCCTCGCCTGCGTAGCCACCCTCGCGGGCAACCTGGAACGGAACCTTCTCGCGGCTGCGCTCGCGCACGGTGATGACGTCGTCCGGACGGACACGGAACGACGGCTTGTCGACCTTGTCGCCGTTGACCTCGATGTGGCCGTGAACGACCATCTGGCGGGCCTGGTAGATGGTGCGGGCGATGCCCGAACGCAGGACCAGGGCGTCGAGGCGACGCTCGAGCTCGACGACAAGCGCCTCGCCCGTCTTGCCTTCGGCCTTCTTGGCGCGGTCGTACGCGCGGGCCATCTGACGCTCAGAGATGTCGTACTGAGCGCGCAGACGCTGCTTCTCCAGCAGACGAACCTTGTAGTCCGAGTTCTGCTTGCGGCCACGGCCGTGCTCGCCCGGCGGGTAGGGGCGGGCCTCGAAGTACTTGACGGCCTTCGGGGTCAGCGCAATGCCGAGGGCACGCGACTTCTTGACCTTGGGTCGCTTCTGGTTCACGGGGAACCTACCTCCATGTAAGTTAGGTGAGGCTTACCTTAGCGAGGAGGACGTAATGTCTCGACCACATGGGATCCCCCTGCCCAGTGCGCAACGCAGTTCGGATTCAGACGAAAAAGAATCCGCTTGCGCCGACGATAAGCAAGGTCAGCCGCGTCCCAGGGAAGGCGTTCGGCAGCTCACCGGAGCCGAACGCGTACGAACCCTCGTAGAGTCCAACGCCTCAGTATCCCTCACGCTGATCGGTGCTCGTGACAGTCACGATGCCGAGGAGTTCGGGACAGGGCTGCCGGTCGCACGGACCGTCACCCCGGACGGGGACGTGATTCTCCTTGTTTCAGGGGAATCCGCGGCTGCCAGGGCAGCCGCTCACGCCCAGGACGACGACCTCACCGCCGTGATCGAGATCACGGATGTGGCGCCGGTGTCCGTCCCACATCGTATCCGAGGCCGCGCCTGGCTGGCCGGGTGGCTGACGCCGGTGCGCGGGGACGACCGTGCGGCCTGCGCGGCGCTGCTCGCGGAGCGGCAGCCGGTGGGCGAGCTGCTGGGCATGCGGGAGTCCCTCGACGCCCCCCACGCCGGGCGTCCGGCGTGGATGATGCTGCGCCTGGAGGTCGGCGAGATCTCCGTGGACGACCTGTGGGGCGCCGAGCACGTGGACCCGGACGACCTGGCCACGGCGGAGCCGGACCCGATGGTGGCGCACGAGTCGGAGCTGCTGCAGCACCTGCACTCCGCCCACGGCGACCGGCTCGGCGAGCTGGGCGGTCTGCTCGGCTCCCGCGAGGCCCGCGGAATGACGGCCGTCCCGCTCTCCCTGGACCGCCTGGGCCTGCGCGTCCGCTTCATGGGCGGCCCGGCCGGCTCCTTCGACGCCCGCTTCGACTTCCCGGATCCGGTCACGGACATCTGCGGCCTGCGCCGGGCGATGCACTCCCTGTTCTCGGCGGCTTCGTACTAGGCCGGGCAGGTGGCCAGCATGTCCTGGAGGGCGAGCTTCTCCGGCGCCGTCACGGACAGGCCGTACTTGTCCTTGATGCCGGTGCAGCGGCGCGCGTACTCGCACCAGTACGCACGCCGGGGCGGCCGCCACTTGTCGGCCGTCCTGCTGCCCTTGTCCTGGTTGGTCCGCTTGTCCACGGCCAGCAGTACGTCGAGGTCGTTGGCGTACTCCAGCCTGCGCTGCGGGGTCCAGGCGTACGCGCCGCCCCGCCAGGCGGCGCCGAGCGCGACCACGTGATCGGTCTGGATCTGCGAGGCCCGCCGGTAGGTGTAGGGCAGCACCTTGCCGGTGTACGGGTCGTGCAGCACCCCGGAGAGCACGACGCAGGGGTTCCGGTCCCCCTCGCGGAGCTCCCGGAGGTCCCGGCGCAGCACGTCGTCGCGGGTGTCGCAGCCGTTGCGCCCGCCGACGGCGTCGGTCTCGTCGGACCAGTACCGGCCGAAGTTCTCGCGCCGGTACGTCTCCCAGTTCCTGCCCCGTTCGACCTTCAGCCCGGCCAGCCGCGCCTTGGCGGCAGCAGCGCCCGGCGGGAATCCGGCACTCGTGAGCGGCACCCGCCCGACCAGGGCGACCGCGCCGGCCCGCGCGGTCGCTGTGTCGTCGTGGTGGCACCCGACCGCCGCGGGCCCGGCGAGGGCGAGAACGGCGAGGACCACGAGCGGCCGGGAGGGACCCATACCGCGAGCCTAGGAGCTCTCCCGGGGATCGGGCCGGATCAGCGCGCGGCGCCGTTCACCGCGCGATCGAGGGAGCGCCAGGTCCGCTGGGCCCAGGCCAGGTCGGCGGGGTCCTCGTAGGTGCAGTAGATCCCGGCGGCGGTTCCCGCGGTGACGGCCATGCCGTAGAACTCGTGGCGCGGCCGGCCGTTGTCCTGCGGGGTCAGCCAGAACGCGTACCGCACGCCCTCCCCCAGTGCCTCGCGGAGCCGCTGGGCGGGCCGCGTGTCGGGGGCTCCGGACAGCAGGGCGTCGAGGAAGTCCGCGGGGGCGCGGCCGGGGACGTCGTCGCGCATCAGGCTGACGGAGGCGCTGCGGTCCGGGGCGGTGAAGTGGTCGGCCCCGTCGGCGAAGGAGGCGGTGAGACCGGCGGTGCGCAGTACCGACCAGCGGCCGCCGAGGTCGGTGCGCACCTCCACCGGCAGCGGGTACGGGAAGCGGCTGAGGACGTGGTCGCGGTCCCAGGTCCGGGTCAGGACGCCGGCGGCCACCGGGTGGCGCACGTCGACGACGCAGGGCAGTTCCTCCGGGTCGGCGACCTTCGCGGTGACCGCTGCGCCGAGCAGGTCGTCGCCCCAGGGCTGGATCCGGTTGGCGAAGGTGCCCTCGATCGACAGGTCCGCGTAGCCGGGCTGCCCCCACAGCTCGTCGGCGCGCCGCAGGGTGTCCTCGTCCACCTCCACCCAGGCGCCGAGGACCAGCTCGGTGCCGTGCGTGAGCCGGACGGCCAGCAGGCAGCGTATGAAGCAGCCGACCCCGTCCACCCGGAGCAGGGCGCGCACGCCGAGCCGGTGGACGGCCTCCTCGGGCAGGCCGAAGGCGGCGTCGGGCAGGTCGTAGCCGAAGTCGATGCGGCGCTCGTCGGCGAGCGTCTCGCCGCAGCAGGCGCAGGAGGGGAGGTGCGTGGTCATCCGGGCAGCTTAGACATGCCGCTCGTCCGGCCGGCACGGCGGCCGCTGCGCGGAGCGGTCCCCGGCCCGGCATCCGCGGCGCGCGTCAGGCCCCGGTGCCCCGCAGGCGCTCGCGGACCTTCTCGACCACGTCCGCGTAGCGGGCCTCGGCGCCGTACCGCGTCGGCTCGTAGTACCGCTTGCCCTGGATCTCGTCCGGGGCGTACTGCTGCGCCGCGATCGCGCCCGGCACGTCGTGCGGGTAGACGTACCCCTGGGCGTGCCCCAGCTTCGCGGCGCCCTTGTAGTGCCCGTCCCTCAGGTGCGGCGGGACCGATCCCGCGAGGCCCGCCCGTACGTCGGCCAGCGCCGCGCCGATGGCGGTCGTGGCGGTGTTCGACTTCGGGGCCAGTGCCAGCGCGATCGTGGCGTGCGAGAGGGTCAGCGCCGCCTCCGGGAAGCCGATCATCGCCACCGCCTGGGCCGCGGCCACCGCGATCGGCAGGGCCGTCGGGTCCGCCAGGCCGATGTCCTCGCTCGCGGAGATCATCAGGCGGCGCGCGATGAACCGGGGGTCCTCGCCGGCCTCGATCATCCGGGCCAGGTAGTGCAGGGCGGCGTCCACGTCCGAGCCGCGGATCGACTTGATCAGCGCGCTGGCCACGTCGTAGTGCTGGTCGCCGTCCTTGTCGTACCGGACCGCCGCCCGGTCCACGGCGTCCTCCAGTGTCTGGAGGGTGATCTCGTCCTCGCCCTTGGCGATGGCCGACCCGGCTCCCGCCTCCAGCGCCGTCAGGGCCCGCCGGGCGTCGCCGCCGGCGATCCGCAGCAGATGGGCCTCGGCGTCCGCCGGCAGGGTGACGGCCCCGCCCAGGCCCCGCTCCTCGGTGAGGGCGCGCCGCATCAGGGCGCTCAGGTCCTCGTCCGTGAGCGGTTCCAGCGTCAGCAGCAGCGAGCGCGACAGCAGCGGCGAGATGATCGAGAAGTACGGGTTCTCGGTGGTGGCCGCGATCAGCGTCACCCAGCGGTTCTCGACGGCGGGGAGCAGCGAGTCCTGCTGCGCCTTGCTGAAACGGTGGATCTCGTCGAGGAAGAGGACGGTCTCCTTGCCGTAGCCGCCCGCGGCGCGCTTGGCGCCCTCGATGACGGCCCGTACCTCCTTGACCCCCGCCGTGATGGCGGAGAGCTCCACGAAGCGCTTCTGCGTGGCCTGACTGACCACGTACGCCAGCGTCGTCTTCCCGATGCCGGGAGGCCCCCAGAGGATCACCGACGAGGCGCCGGCCGGGCCCGCGGCCCCTTCCCCGACCAGCCGCCGCAGCGGTGATCCGGGCTTCAGCAGGTGCTGCTGGCCGACGACCTCGTCCAGGGTGCGCGGGCGCATCCGGACGGCGAGCGGGGAACTCGCGGGGTCGTTCTCCCGGCGGTCTTCGGCAGCGGCGGTGAACAGGTCTGGTTCCACACCGGAAGCCTATGCGAGCCCACCGACAGGGCCGTGCGCGCTCAGGAGGTCCAGAAGTCCCACCAGCGGGTCAGGATCAGCATCCCGATGATCCCGACGTGCAGGACGGGCAGCACCCAGGTGAACTCGTCGAGGAAGGACCTCAGCCAGCCCGGGGCGGGCAGCAGGCCCTCGCGGACGTTGTGCGCGGTGACGTACCAGAACATGAAGATCGTGGCGACCCAGGCCAGGCAGCACCACAGGCAGAGCGAGTTGATGTTGTACAGCGACTGGTACATGAGCCAGGTGCAGAAGACGACGCCGAAGAGGGTGCCGGCGTTGAAGGTCAGCCAGTACCAGCCGCGGAACGAGGCCCCGGCCAGCATGCTCATGCCGACGCAGATCACGATCCCGTAGGCGACGAGTCCGAGCATCGGGTTCGGGAAGCCGAAGGCCGACGCCTGGTCGCTCGTCATGATGTTGCCGCAGGAGACGATCGGGTTGAGGCTGCAGGCGGGCTTGAAGGTCGGGTCCTCCAGCAGCTTGAACTTGTCGATCGTGATGACCCAGGCGGCGAGCAGGCCCGCCGCTCCGGTGATCACCAGCAGCAGGGCCAGTGCCCGGCTTCCCCCGACGGTCCTGCCCCGGGCGGTGTCCGCGTCCGCGCTTCGTGTCGTCATACCGCCCGCTCCACATCTGCCAGGTGATCAAGCACGGGCCATTGTGCCGTACGAGCCTGTGAACGGACGGGGCCGGGGAAAGATCCCCGGCCCCGTCCTGTGCGCGTGCGTACCGCTGCCGTCAGGCCAGCCGGGCCAGGACCGTGTCGACCAGGCCGTCGACGGGCACGGCCGACTGCTCGCCGGACTCCATGTCCTTCAGCTGGACGACGCCCTCGGCGAGGTCCCGTTCGCCGACCACGACCGCGAAGCGGGCACCGCTGCGGTTCGCGTCCTTCATGGCGCCCTTGAGGCCCTTGCCGCCGTAGGACATGTCGGCCGCGACACCCGCCTTGCGCAGCTGCGTCACCAGGCCGAACACGGTCGGCTTGGCCTCGCCGAGGGCCACCGCGAAGACCGTCGTCGCCGCCGGGATGTCCAGCTCGATGCCCTCGGCCTCCAGGGCCAGGACCGTACGGTCCACGCCGAGCGCCCAGCCCACCGACGGCAGGGCCGGTCCGCCGATCATCTCGGACAGCCCGTCGTAGCGGCCGCCGCCGCCCACCGCGGACTGCGCGCCCAGACCGTCGTGGACGAACTCGAAGGTGGTGCGGGTGTAGTAGTCCAGTCCGCGCACCAGCTTCTCGTCGTCCTCGAAGACGACGCCGGCGGCCGTGATCAGCTCCCGCACCTCCTCGTGGTACGCCTTGCACGCGTCGCACAGGTAGTCGCGCAGCACCGGGGCGCCGACGAGCTGCTTCTGCACCTCGGGCCGCTTGTCGTCGAGGACGCGCAGCGGGTTGATCTCGGCCCGGCGGACGGTCTCCTCGTCGAGGTCGAGGCCGCGCAGGAAGGACTGCAGGGCCTCGCGGTAGACCGGGCGGCACTGCTTGTCGCCGAGCGAGTTCAGCAGGATGCGGAAGTTCGACAGGCCGAGGGTGCGGTAGGCCTGGTCGGCCAGGATGATCAGCTCGGCGTCCAGCGCCGGGTCCTCGGCGCCGATGGCCTCGGCACCCACCTGCGAGAAGTGGCGGTAACGGCCCTTCTGCGGCCGCTCGTAGCGGTAGTAGGAGCCCGAGTACCAGAGCTTGGCCGGGAGGTTGCCCTGCTTGTGCAGGCTGGCCTCCAGGGCCGCGCGCAGCACGGAAGCGGTGCCCTCCGGGCGCAGGGCGAGGTTGGTGCCACCCTTGGTGGTGAGGGTGAACATCTCCTTGGTGACGATGTCGGTGGACTCGCCGACGCCCCGGGCGAAGAGGTTCACGTCTTCGAAGCCCGGCGTCTCGATGTAGCCGTACCCGGCCTTGCGCAGCGGGGCGGAGATGGCGTCGCGGACCGCCAGGTACTTGGCCGAGTAGGGCGGGATCAGGTCGTACGTGCCCTTGGGGGCCTTGAAAGTGCTCACGAAACTCTCGTCACATTCCTCGTCGTGGAGCGGCGGTGCCGTCTCCGAGCCCGGCGGCGACTTCCCGGAGGTACGGGTTGGTCGCGCGCTCGCGGCCGATGGTGGTCTGGGGACCGTGGCCGGAGAGCACCACGGTCGAGTCGTCGAGCGGCAGGCACACGCGGCCCAGCGATTCGAGCATCTCGGCGTGGGAGCCGCCGGGCAGGTCGGTGCGTCCGATGGAGCCGGCGAAGAGCAGATCGCCCGAGAAGAAGACCGGCGGGATGTCGGCCAGCTCGGGCATCCGGAAGGTCACCGACCCCTTGGTATGCCCGGGCGCGTGCGCCACGGAGAACTCCATTCCGGCCAATTTCAGGGTGGCGCCGTCGGCCAGCTCGCGGACGTCGTCCGGCTCCCCCACGGTCAGTTCGCCCATGAGCGGCATCCCGATGGACCGGCCGAGGGCCTTCTCCGGGTCGCTCATCATGTAGCGGTCCTCGGGGTGGATCCAGGCCGGTACGTCGTGTGCTCCGCACACCGGGACCACCGAGGCCACATGATCGATGTGGCCATGGGTCAGCACGACCGCGACGGGCTTGAGCCGATGCTTCTTCAGCGTCTCCTCGACACCCTGGGCGGCCTGGTGGCCCGGGTCGATGATGACGCACTCCTCGCCGGCGGCGGGGGCGACCACGTAGCAGTTGGTGCCCCAAGCGCCTGCGGGGAACCCGGCAATCAGCACGTTCGTCCTCAATCGTCGTCCGGCGGGAGGTTCGGGAGGTTGCAGACAGGAATCCTGCTGCTCAGAGCCTACCGGCGCCGCTCATTACACAGCGAACCCATATACGGTACGGCCTAGCCCCAGCCCGGACAGCAGTATCAGACACGTACAAGGAGACGACCCGGTGGTCACGAGCGATCAGCGGCGGCGACAGCTCGCCAGGGAGAAGTACGAGCGCCAGCAGAAGCGCCGGGTCGAGGCCCGGAAGAAGAGCCGCCAGCGGGCGGCGGTGATCGGCGCGGCCGTGGCCGTGGTGATCGCGACGCTGGTCGGCCTGATCGTGGGCGGTGTCTTCGACAAGGACAAGAAGGACCAGGCCGCGGACCCGTCCGCGAACCCGTCGGCATCGGCGAGCGAGCCCGCGCCCAAGCAGTCCCCCTCGCCGGAGATGGCGATCGACCAGAAGGCGAAGTACACCTTCGCGCTGAAGACCAGCGCGGGTGACATCAACTTCACGATGGACGCGGCCAAGACCCCGCAGACCGTGAACTCCTTCAAGTCGCTCGCCGACAAGGGCTACTTCGACAACACCAAGTGCCACCGGCTGACGGCCGGCGGGATCTTCGTACTCCAGTGCGGCGACCCCGAGGGCACCGGCCGCGGCGGCCCGGGCTACAACATCCCGGACGAGAACCTGGACTCGCTGGGCAAGGCCAACGACCAGGGCCAGGTCGTCTACCCGGCCGGCACGGTGGCGATGGCCAACACGGGTCAGCCCGGCTCGGGCGGCAGCCAGTTCTTCCTGGTCTACAAGGACAGCCCGCTGGCGCCGTCGTACACGCCGTTCGGCAAGATCGACGCGGCCGGCCTGAAGGTCCTCGAGGAGATCGCGAAGGCCGGTACGGTCGACGGCGGCCAGGACGGCGCGCCCAAGACCGAGGTGAAGATCGAGAAGGGCACGGTCACGCAGAACTGACGTGACGCGCCGACCCCGGGCCCGGCCGGCCCGCCGCCAGTACGCCGATATTGCGTCGTGCGGGATGCGGACAGCCGGCCCGGCGGTCGCCTATGTTGGCGTTGTGCAGGGCGGGCGCTGCCCGCCCCAGGAAACTGTGGACGATGCCCAGGGGGTGAACCCCTCGCAAGGCATCAGGTGGAGGAGGCGCTGTGAGCAGCGACCCGTGGGGCCGAGTCGACGAGACGGGCACCGTGTACGTGCGTACTTCCGATGGCGAGCAGGTCGTCGGATCGTGGCAGGCCGGCACCCCTGAGGAGGCCCTGGCCTATTTCGAGCGCAAGTACGAGGGCCTGGTGGTCGAGATCGGCCTCCTCGAAAAGCGGGTGCGGACCACTGATCTGTCCGCCAAGGACGCCCAGACGGCGATCGACCACCTGCGTACGCAGGTCGACGAGCACCATGCCGTGGGCGACCTGGACGCTCTGCGCGTGCGGCTGGACAAGCTGGTCACGACCGTGGAGTCCCGGCGCGAAGAGCGCAAGGTGGCGAAGGCCAAGCAGACGGACGAGGCCCGTGCGGCCAAGGACGCGCTGGTCGTCGAGGCCGAGCAGCTGGCGCAGAGCGACCAGTGGCGCAGTGCCGGTGAGCGGCTGCGCGCCCTGGTGGACATCTGGAAGGGGCTGCCGCGTCTGGACCGCAAGTCGGACGACGAGCTGTGGCACCGGTTCTCGCACGCGCGTTCCGCCTTCTCCAAGCGCCGCAAGGCGCACTTCGCCTCGCTGGACGCGCAGCGCGAGGATGCCCGCAAGGTCAAGGAGAAGCTGGTCACGGAGGCCGAGTCGCTGTCGAAGTCGACCGACTGGGGTCCGACGGCCGCCCGCTACCGCGAGCTGATGGCCGACTGGAAGGCGGCGGGCCGGGCCCAGCGCGAGTCCGAGGACGACCTGTGGAACCGCTTCCGCGGTGCGCAGGACGTGTTCTTCGCGGCCCGCAGCGAGGTCTTCGCGGAGCGTGACGCCGAGCAGATCGAGAACCTGAAGCTCAAGGAGGAGCTGGCCGACGAGGCCGAGAAGCTCGTCCCCGTGACGGACCTGAAGGCGGCCCGTGCCGCGTTCCGCTCCCTCAACGAGCGCTGGGAGGGCATCGGCCACGTGCCGCGGGACGCCCGGCCGAAGGTCGAGGGCCGGATGCACTCGGTCGAGCGCGCGATCCAGGAGGCCGAGGAGGGCGAGTGGCGTCGTACGAACCCGGAGGCGCGGGCCCGTGCGGCCGGTCTGACGGGTCAGCTCCAGGCGGCGGTCGACAAGCTGCGTGAGCAGATCGACGCGGCGCGCGCGGCGGGCAACAACGCCAAGGCCGACAAGCTGTCGCGCGAGCTGGAAGGCCGCCAGGCGCTGCTGGACCAGGCGCTGAAGGGCCTGGAGGAGTTCGGCGGCTGACAGCCGGCCGCCCGGGCATGTGCGAGGGCCCCGGTACGGATCTCCGTACCGGGGCCCTCGTACGTGTTACGGCCTGCGGGCCGAGGTCACGCGGTAGACGTCGTAGACGCCCTCGACGCCCCGCACGGCCTTCAGGACGTGCCCGAGGTGCTTGGGGTCGCCCATCTCGAAGGTGAACCGGGAGGTGGCCACCCGGTCGCGTGAGGTCTGGACGGCCGCCGAGAGGATGTTGACGTGCTGGTCCGACAGGACCCGGGTGACGTCCGACAGGAGCCGGGACCGGTCCAGCGCCTCGACCTGGATGGCGACCAGGAAGACGGAGGACTGGGTGGGCGCCCACTCGACCTCCAGCATCCGCTCGGGCTGCTGGGAGAGAGAGTCGACGTTGACGCAGTCCGCGCGGTGAACCGATACGCCACTGCCGCGCGTGACGAACCCGATGATCGGGTCGCCCGGCACCGGGGTGCAGCAGCGGGCCAGCTTGACCCACACGTCGTCGACGCCCTTGACGACGACACCCGGATCGGCGTTGGTGCGCCGCTTGCGGCCGCGCGCCGGCGGGATCGATTCCTCGATGTCCTCGTTGGCCGCTTCCTCGCCGCCGAGGGCCGCCACCAGCTTCTGTACGACGCCCTGCGCGGCCACGTGGCCCTCGCCGATCGCCGCGTACAGGGACGAGATGTCCGGGTAGCGCATCTCGTGCGCGAGGGTGACGAGCGAGTCGCCGGTCAGGATGCGCTGGATCGGCAGGTTCTGCTTGCGCATGGCCCGGGCGATGGCGTCCTTGCCGTGCTCGATGGCCTCGTCGCGACGCTCCTTGGAGAACCAGGCGCGGATCTTGTTGCGGGCCCGCGGGGACTTGACGAAGCCGAGCCAGTCGCGGGACGGTCCGGCGCCCTCGGCCTTGGACGTGAAGACCTCGACCAGGTCGCCGTTGTCGAGGTTCGACTCCAGCGGGACCAGGCGGCCGTTGACCCGGGCCCCTATCGTCCGGTGGCCGACCTCGGTGTGGACGGCGTACGCGAAGTCCACGGGGGTGGCTCCGGCGGGCAGCGCGATGACGTCGCCCTTGGGGGTGAAGACGAAGACCTCGTTGCGGGAGAGGTCGAAGCGCAGCGAGTCGAGGAACTCGCCCGGGTCCTCGGTCTCCTTCTGCCAGTCCAGCAGCTGGCGCAGCCAGGCCATGTCGTTGACCGTGTCCTGGCCGGCGCTGCCCTTGGCGGCCTGCGGGACGTCGGTGCGGACCTTGGAGGTGCCGGCGACGGTCTGCTGCTTGTACTTCCAGTGCGCGGCGATGCCGTACTCGGCGCGGCGGTGCATGTCGAAGGTGCGGATCTGCAGCTCGACGGGCTTGCCGCTGGGTCCGATGACCGTCGTGTGGAGCGACTGGTACATGTTGAACTTGGGCATCGCGATGTAGTCCTTGAACCGGCCGGGGACCGGGTTCCATCGCGCGTGCACGGTGCCCAGAGCCGCGTAGCAGTCCCGGACGGTGTCGACGAGGACGCGAATGCCCACCAGGTCGTAGATCTCCGCGAAGTCGCGGCCGCGGACGATCATCTTCTGGTAGACGCTGTAGTAGTGCTTCGGGCGGCCCGTGACGGTGGCCTTGATCCGGGCGGCCCTGAGGTCGACCTGCACCTCGTCGGTGACGACGGCGAGGTACTCGTCACGCTTGGGCGCGCGCTCGGCGACCAGGCGGACGATCTCGTCGTACATCTTCGGGTAGAGGATCGCGAAGGAGAGGTCCTCGAGCTCCCACTTGATCGTGTTCATGCCCAGCCGGTGGGCCAGCGGGGCGTAGATCTCGAGGGTCTCGCGGGCCTTCTTCTCCTGCTTCTCCCGCTTGAGGTAGCGCATGGTGCGCATGTTGTGCAGCCGGTCGGCGAGCTTGATGACCAGGACCCGCGGGTCCTTGGCCATCGCCACGACCATCTTGCGGACGGTCTCCGCCTGGGCGGCCTCGCCGAACTTCACCCGGTCCAGCTTGGTGACGCCGTCGACGAGCAGGGCCACGGCGTCGCCGAAGTCGCGGCGCAGGTCCTCCAGGCCGTACTCGGTGTCCTCGACGGTGTCGTGCAGCAGACCGGCCATCAGGGTGGCCGGGTCCATGCCGAGCTCGGCGAGGATCGTGGTCACCGCGAGCGGGTGGGTGATGTACGGGTCGCCGCTCTTGCGCTTCTGGCCGCGGTGCCAGCGCTCGGCCACCTGGTAGGCCTGCTCCAGCTGGCGCAGCGTCGACGTCTCGATCTTCGGGTCGTTGCTGCGGACTATGCGGAGCAGCGGCTCCAGAACCGGGTTGTACGGGTTCGATCGCTGTACGCCCAGCCGGGCGAGACGGGCGCGCACCCGGTTGGAGGACCCGGCGGACTTCGTCGGCGCGGGCTTGACCGGCGGCGCCGGCGGGGGCGTGGCGGGGGCCGCCGTGGTCTGCTCGGCCTGCGGGTCGGGCTGCGCGGCGGAGATTGGCTGGACCTCGTCTGGCAAGAGCGCTCCTCACGGGGGTCCCCCCGGACGGAGTCCCGGGGGAGGGTCCGGTGCCCGTGTCCGGTCCGGACAACCCATGGTAGCGAGCGTTACGTCACCCCGTTCCCCGAGGCTCCCCCACGCCCGACCCCGGCCCCGCAGGTGCACCCGACGCTCCTTCGGCCCCGCGGACCGCCAGGCACCCCTCCAGCCCCGCCGGCGTTTGAGGCGCGGGGGTCCGGGGGCGGCGCCCCCGGCAGCGGCGCCGCACGCGAAAGCGGCGGGCACCCGGAAGAACCGGATACCCGCCGCTTCGGCAGAGCAGTACTCAGACCACGATCAGCGCGTCCAGCGGAGCCTCGCCCAGGGCGGGCGCCAGCTTGGCGCGTCCCGGGAGGAAGGACAGCTCCATCAGGACCGCCACGCCCGCGACCTCCGCGCCGGCCCGCCGGATCAGCGAGAGCGAGGCCTCGGCGGTACCGCCGGTGGCCAGCACGTCGTCGATGACCATCACCCGGTCACCGGCCGACAGGTCCTCGGCGTGGACCTCGATCTCCGCGGTGCCGTACTCCAGCTCGTACGACTGCGCGAGCGTCGCGCCCGGCAGCTTTCCGGCCTTGCGCACCGGCACGAAGCCGATCCCGGCCTGCACGGCGACCGGAGCCGCGAGGATGAACCCGCGCGCCTCCAGGCCGACGATCTTCGTCGCGCCGTACCGTCCGGCCAGCTCCACCAGCGCGTCCGTCAGCGCGGCGAACGCCTCGGGGTCCGCAAGCAGCGGGGTGATGTCCTTGAACATCACGCCCGGCTTCGGGTAGTCCGCCACGTCCTTGATCCGGCTGAGGAGCAGCTTGCGCGCGTCCTCGGTCAGCGCCGCGGTCAACGTCGCCGTCCCGGCCGGCCCTGCGCCACGACCTGCGGCTCGTCCTCGGCCTCGTAGGCCTCGTCCGGGGACTCGCCCTTGGCCGCCGCGGCCGCCCGCTTGGCGAGCACCCGCTTCTTGAGCGCCTTCATCGCCGGCTCGCGCTCCTTGAGGTCCACGACCAGCGGGGTCGCGATGAAGATCGAGGAGTACGCACCGGCCGCGAGGCCGACGAACAGCGACAGCGAGATGTCGTTCAGCATGCCGGCGCCCAGGAAGCCACCGCCGATGAACAGCAGCGCGGCGACCGGGAGGAGCGCCACGACCGTGGTGTTGATCGAGCGGACCAGGGTGCCGTTGATGCTGCGGTTGGCGATCTCGCTGTACGTCCAGCGGGTCTGCTTGGTGAGGTCCTTCGAGCTCTCCTTGAGACCGTCGAAGACGACGACGGTGTCGTAGAGGGAGTAACCGAGGATCGTCAGCAGACCGATGACCGTGCCCGGCGTGACCTCGAACCCGACGAGCGCGTACACGCCGACGGTGATGGTGAGGTCGTGGATCAGCGCGATCAGCGCCGCGACCGCCATCCGCCACTCGAAGGCGATGGCCAGGTAGATCACGACGAGGACCATGAAGACCCCGAGACCGGTCCAGGCCTTGTTCGCGATCTGCTCGCCCCAGCTGGGGCCGACCAGGTCGGCGTTGATGTCGGCCTCGCTGACCTTGAGGTCGGCGGCGAGGACCTTCTTGACATCGGTCGCGGCGGCGGTGTCCAGACCGGAGATCTGGATCCGCAGTCCGCCGGTGCCGAGCTGCTGGACGATCGCGTCGTGGCCAGAGGCCTTCTCCGCGACCTCCGTCGCCTTGGCCACCGACACCGAGGACTTCGAGGTGGTGAAGACGGCACCACCCTTGAACTCGATGCCCATGTTGAGGCCCTGGACGGCCAGGGCGACGATCGCCGTGATGGTGATCAGGATGGAAACGCCGTACCAGAGAAAGCGCTTGCCGACGAAGTCGTAGCCGACCTCACCGCGGTACAGCTTGGCGCCGAGATCTCCCAGCTTCGACATCTCTCACGCCTCCTTTGCGTCGACGGGGGCGGGGGCGGAACCGGTACGGCGGGACCGGCGCAGCGGGGGCTTGGCACCCAGCCGCTTCGGGTCCAGCCCGGACCACGGGTGACCGCTGGCGAAGAACTTCGTACGCGCCACCAGTGTCATGACGGGCTTGGTGAAGAGGAACACCACGACCACGTCGAGCAGGGTCGTAAGACCCAGTGTGAACGCGAAGCCCTGGACCTTGCCCACCGTGACGATGAAGAGCACCGCGGCGGCCAGGAACGACACGAAGTCGGAGACCAGGATCGTGCGACGGGCGCGCGGCCACGCGCGCTCGACGGCCGGACGCAGGGTGCGGCCCTCGCGGATCTCGTCCCGGATGCGCTCGAAGTACACGATGAACGAGTCCGCCGTGATACCGATCGCCACGATCGCGCCGCAGACGGCCGGCAGGTTCAGCGCGAAGCCGATGCCCTTTCCGAGCAGCGACATGATCGTGTAGGTCAGGATCGCGGAGACCAGGAGGCTGACGATGGCGATGAACGCCAGGCCCCGGTAGTACACCAGCAGGTAGATCACCACGAGGAGCAGGCCGATGGCGCCGGCGATCAGGCCGGCCTTCAGCTGCTCGCCGCCGAGCGCGGCGGTGACGGTGGTGACGCTGTCCTCCGTGAAGGTGAGCGGCAGGGCGCCGTACGAGAGCATGTTGCCCAGGTCCTGCGCGGACTGCTGGGTGAAGCCGCCCGAGATCTCGGCGTTGCCGCCGGTCAGCGCCTGGCTCACGGACGGGTCGGAGATGACCTGCCCGTCGAGCACGATCGCGAACTGGTTCTGAGGCATCTGCTTGGTGGCCAGCTCACCGGTGATCTTGGCGAACTTGTCGGCGCCCTTGTCGGTGAACTGCATGGTGACGATCCACTGGCCGCGCTGGGGGTCGATCTGACCCTTGGCGTCCTTCACGTCCTGGCCGTTGACCTGGGCCGGGCCGAGGATCCACTTCCCCCAGGCGTTACCGCGCTGGCCGCACGCGACCATCGGCTCCTCGGGCTTGGCACCCGCGCCGGCGGCGGCGCGCTGCGCCTCGTCGTTGCAGTCCAGCGCCGCGAACTTGGTCTGGAGGGCCGCCGCGGCGGCCTCGTCACCGGTCGCCGGCGTGGAGGCGGAGGCGGAGGGCGACGGGGCCTTGGTGTCGTCTGCCTTCTTCGACTCGCTCGCCGAGGGCGAGGGAGTGGGCGCGGCCGGGGCCTTGAGGGCCTCACTGAGCGCGCGGCCCTGGGAAGTGGCGCTGGACGACGGGCTGGCGGAGGGGCTGGTCTTGCCGTCTCCGGCCTTGGGAGCCCCGGAGCCGCTCGCGGAGGGGCTCGGGCTCGCGGTGCCCTCGGGGGCGGCCGGGGAGCCGTCCGCGAAGGCGAGAACCGGGCGGAAGTACAGCTGGGCGGTCGTACCGACCTGCTCGCGCGCCTGCTGCTCGTTCGTCCCCTTGGGGATGTTCACGATGATGTGGTCGCGGCCCTGGGTCTGGACCTCCGCCTCGGACACGCCGAGACCGTTGACGCGGCGGTCGATGATGCCGACCGCCGTGTTCATGTTGGTCTCGTTGATGGCGCTCTCTTTGCCGGGCTCGCTCTTGGCCTTGAGCGTGATGCTCGTGCCGCCGGCGAGGTCGATGCCCAGCCTGGGAGTCGTCTGCTTGGAGAGGAACATCCCCGCGGTGAGCGCCACCATCGCGATCAGGATGATCGCCAGGGCGCGCCCCGGCCTCCCCTGAGCCCCCGTGGGCCGCCGGCCCTTCTTCGGTGCTGCCACCTTGTCGTTTCTCCCTGTCCAACCGTCCCGCGCCGGGTCAGCGCGGGGACGGCCACGAAATGTGTGGTGGGGACCCCTGCCCCCCGCAGAAGTGTCACAGACGGGGACCGTGCCGGTCGCCGGTCGGGCGCCTCCACGGTCCCCCGCCGCGCGTTACTTCGCGCCGGCCTCGCCGTCGGACTTTCCGTCCTTGGGCTCGTCGTCGCCCTTGGGCGCGTCCTCGTCCTTCTTGCCCAGGTCGAGCTTGGGAGCCTCGTCCTCGTCCTTGGTCAGCGAGGAGGCGTCGTCCGGGACGACCGGCGTGTCGGTCGCCTCGTCGTCCTCGATGCCGTGGACGATGCGGTTGTACTCCGCGTCCTCCAGAACGGCACCGATGGCGTTCTTCGCGAAGATCGCGTGGACGCCGGGAGCCAGCTCCAGGGTGACCGTGTCGTCACCGATCTCCTTCACCGTGGCGTACATGCCGCCGATGGTGCGGACCCCGGTGCCGGGCGTCATGTGGTCGCGCATCTGCGCGGCTGCCTGCTGCTTCTTCTTCGCGGAGCGGGTCATCAGGAACATCGCCCCGATGAGCACGATGAACGGGAGGAGTGTCACGAGATTCACGGGACGGAGATCCTTCGCACGACCGCACGCGGACGGCGGCCTTTTCTACGGGGGTGGGCACACCGACCCGAAGGGTCGGCATCGGCGGAGTCTAGGCGAGTCCGCACCGATGGAACAACGCCCAGCATGGCACCGCAGTTCCTGGGGGCGCGAACCTCCGCGCCGTCAGGCCCCGAACAAGCCCTGTTGTCCGCTTGATCCACTCCCGCCGTGCTGCGGCGGTACGAGCCCCAGGTGAGCCCATGCGGCAGGGGTCGCCACCCGTCCCCTGGGGGTACGCGCGAGCAGCCCCTCGCGGACCAGGAAGGGCTCCGCGACCTCCTCCACGGTCTCCCGCTCCTCACCGACGGCCACGGCGAGGGTGGACAGGCCCACGGGCCCGCCGCCGAACAGTTTGAGGAGGGCCTCGAGAACGGCGCGATCCAGTCGGTCGAGGCCGCGCCCGTCCACCTCGTACACCTGGAGGGCGGTACCGGCCACCTCGCGGTTGATCACGCCGTCCGCCCGGACCTGGGCGTAGTCGCGGACGCGGCGCAGCAGGCGGTTGGCGATGCGCGGGGTGCCGCGGGAGCGGCCGGCGATCTCGGCGGCTCCCGCGCTGTCGATCTCCACGTCGAGGAGGCGGGCGGAGCGGTGGATCACGCGTTCCAGCTCCTCGGGGGCGTAGAACTCCATGTGCCCGGTGAAGCCGAAGCGGTCGCGCAGCGGCGGGGGCAGCAGGCCGGCCCGGGTGGTGGCGCCGACCAGGGTGAAGGGCGGCAGCTCCAGCGGGATCGCGGTGGCCCCGGGGCCCTTGCCGACGATCACGTCGACGCGGAAGTCCTCCATGGCCATGTAGAGCATCTCCTCGGCGGGCCGGGACATGCGGTGGATCTCGTCGAGGAAGAGGACCTCGCCCTCCTGGAGGGAGGAGAGGATCGCCGCCAGGTCACCCGCGTGCTGGATGGCGGGGCCGGAGGTGATGCGGATGGGCGCGCCCATCTCGGCCGCGATGATCATGGAAAGGGTGGTCTTGCCGAGGCCGGGCGCACCGGAGAGCAGGACGTGGTCGGCGGTGGCTCCGCGCTGCTTGGCGGCCTTCAGGACGAGGTCCAGCTGCTGGCGGACCTTCTCCTGGCCGACGAACTCGCCGAGGTCCTTGGGGCGCAGCGCCGCCTCCACGGCGGTGTCCTCGCCGTCGGCGGCGGCCGCCACGATCCGGTCGTCGCTCTCGTCTTCCCAGTTCACGCTGTCAGTCTGCCTTCTCGGTTCGTACGGTGGTCGGTCGCCTGCGGGCCGGTCCCTGCGGGGCTTTCCCCCGCCCCGCCCTTTCGCCGTTTCCCGGGCGCTGCCCGGACCCGCTCCTCGATCGCCGGAGGGGCTGAACGTGGCGTCGCGCGGCTAGCGGGCCCGGTTCAGGGACTGGAGGGCCGCCCGCAGGAGCTGCGGAACGGGGGCCGAACCGCCGGCGGCGATGGCGGCCTCCGCCTGCGGCGTCACCGTCACCACGGCCTCCTCCGCCTCCCGGGACGCGTAGCCGAGGCCGATCAGGGCGGCGGAGAGCTGCTCGGTCCAGGGTGCGGGCGCCGACGCGACCGCGCGCTGGGCACCCACGACCGGGGCGGGGGCGCCCAGCTTGCCCTTGAGCTCCAGCAGCAGCTTCTGCGCGCCCTTCGGCCCGATGCCCGGTACCGCCGTCAGCGCCTTCGCGTCGCCGGAGGCGAAGGCCGCCCGCAGGGCGTCCGGGGTGTGCACGCCGAGCATCGCCTGTGCCACGCGCGGTCCGACGCCGCTCGCGGTCTGCAGGAGCTCGAAGACCTGGCGTTCGTCGTCGTCGGCGAAGCCGTAGAGGGTGAGCGAGTCCTCGCGTACGACGAGGGAGGTGGCCAGCCGGGCCTGCTCCCCCATCCGCAGGCCGGCGATCGTGGTGGGCGTGCACTGCACGGCCATGCCCACTCCCCCGACCTCGATCACGGCCAGGGTGGGGGCGAGCGCGGCGACCGGGCCGCTGACGAAGGCGATCATCGGGTACGGCCTTTCGAGGCGTGCAGGGCGACCGCCTGCTGGAGGCGGTTCTGGGCGGGGGCCCGCCAGATGTGGCAGATGGCGAGGGCGAGCGCGTCGGCGGCGTCCGCCGGTCTGGGTGGTGCGTCCAGTCTCAGCAGCCGGGTGACCATGGCGCCGACCTGGGCCTTGTCGGCCCGGCCGCTGCCGGTGACGGCGGCCTTGACCTCGCTGGGGGTGTGCAGGGCGACCGGTATCCCGCGGCGGGCGGCGCACAGCATCGCGACGGCGCTCGCCTGGGCGGTGCCCATCACGGTGCTGACGTTGTGCTGGCTGAACACCCGCTCCACGGCGACGACTTCGGGCCGGTGCGTGTCGAGCCACTCCTCGATGCCCTGTTCGACGGCGACGAGCCGGTGGCCCAACTCGGCGTCAGCGGGGGTCCGTACGACCCCCACGCCGAGCATGGTCAGCGGCCGTCCGGCCACGCCCTCGACGACGCCGACACCACACCGCGTCAGCCCCGGGTCGACGCCCAGCACTCGCACCACCGCCACCTCCTCATTCGCGCAGGTGTGCAGGCTACCGGCCGCCTGTGACAGCGGCCCCGACCGCACGGACCGACCCGCCGGGCCGGGGGCGCCGGAAGTGCCGGGAGCGGAAACGACGGTGGGCCGACGGGGTGTCCCCGTCGGCCCACCGTTGACGTCCGGTCAGGCGTCGACCTTCTCCATGACCTCGTCCGAGACGTCGAAGTTGGCGAAGACGTTCTGCACGTCGTCGCTGTCCTCGAGCGCGTCGATCAGCTTGAAGATCTTGCGCGCGCCCTCTTCGTCCAGCTCGACCTGCATGGTCGGCAGGAAGTTGGAGTCGGCCGAGTCGTAGTCGATACCGGCCGTCTGGAGCGCGGTACGGACCGCGACCATGTCCGTGGCCTCGCTGATGATCTCGAAGCTGTCGCCGAGGTCGTTGACCTCTTCGGCACCCGCGTCCAGCACCGTCTCCAGGACGTCGTCCTCGGAGAGCTCGCCCTTGGGGAGCAGGACGACACCCTTACGGTTGAACAGGTACGAGACCGAGCCCGGGTCGGCCATCGAACCGCCGTTGCGGGTCATGGCGACGCGCACGTCGGACGCGGCACGGTTGCGGTTGTCGGTGAGGCACTCGATGAGCACCGCGACCCCGTTCGGACCGTAGCCTTCGTACATGATCGTCTCGTAGTCGGCGCCGCCGGCCTCGAGGCCGCCGCCGCGCTTGACCGCGGAGTCGATGTTCTTGTTCGGGACCGAGCTCTTCTTGGCCTTCTGGATGGCGTCGAAGAGCGTCGGGTTGCCGTCGATGTCGGCACCGCCCATACGGGCCGCGACCTCGATGTTCTTGATCAGCTTCGCGAAGAGCTTGCCGCGCTTGGCATCGATCACGGCCTTCTTGTGCTTCGTCGTAGCCCATTTAGAGTGGCCGGACATCCGCCTGTCTCCTTCGCGTAACCAACAGTGTTCGTCTCCGATCCTACCGGGAGCCCGTCACAGCCCCGCGCGCACCATGTCGACGAAGTACGCGTGAACGCGGTCGTCCCCGGTCAGCTCGGGGTGGAACGAGGTCGCCAGGACGTTGCCCTGACGCACGGCGACCGTGTGGCCGTCGTAGGTGGCGAGCACCTCGGCGGCGGCGCCGACGGACTCGACCCAGGGCGCGCGGATGAAGACGCCCTCGACCGGACCGCCCGCTATGCCCGCGAAGTCGATCTTCGCTTCGAAGGACTCGTTCTGGCGGCCGAACGCGTTGCGGCGGACGATCATGTCGATGCCGCCCAGGGTCTCCTGGTCCTCACGGCCGTCCAGGAGCTTGTCCGCCAGCATGATCATGCCGGCGCAGGTGCCGTACACGGGCATACCGGCCGCCACGCGCTCGCGCAGCGGCTCCAGCATGCCGAACAGCACGGCGAGCTTCGACATGGTGGTGGACTCGCCGCCGGGGATCACCAGGGCGTCGACCTCGGCGAGCTCCTCGGGACGCCGGACCGGCCTGGCCACGGCGTCCGCCGCGGCCAGGGCGATCAGGTGCTCCCGTACGTCGCCCTGGAGCGCCAGGACACCGATCACGGGGGTGTTCGTCATGATGGGACTACCAGCCGCGGTTGGCGTAGCGCTCGGCCTCGGGGAGGGTGTCGCAGTTGATGCCGACCATGGCCTCGCCCAGGTTGCGGGAGGCGTCCGCGATGATCTTCGGGTCGTCGTAGAAGGTGGTGGCCTTCACGATGGCGGCGGCGCGCTTGGCCGGGTCGCCCGACTTGAAGATGCCGGAGCCG
Organism: Streptomyces sp. NC-S4; assembly: GCF_054353315.1. Classification (NCBI taxonomy): domain Bacteria; kingdom Bacillati; phylum Actinomycetota; class Actinomycetes; order Kitasatosporales; family Streptomycetaceae; genus Streptomyces; species Streptomyces sp. NC-S4. The sequence continues at coordinate 1,968,019 of NZ_CM135937.1, forward strand.
ACGAAGACGCCCTCGGCGCCGAGCTGGCGCATGAGCGCGGCGTCGGCGGGGGTGGCGACGCCACCGGCGGAGAACAGCACGACCGGGAGCTTGCCGAGCTCGGCAACTTCCTTGACGAGCTCGTACGGGGCGCGCAGCTCCTTGGCGGCGGCGAACAGCTCGTTGTTGTCGTAGCCGCGCAGGCGGGCGATCTCGTTCTTGATCTGGCGCAGGTGGCGGACGGCCTCGACGACGTTGCCCGTGCCGGCCTCGCCCTTCGAGCGGATCATGGCCGCGCCCTCGGCGATGCGGCGCAGGGCCTCGCCCAGGTTGGTGGCGCCACAGACGAAGGGGGTGGTGAACGCCCACTTGTCGGAGTGGTTGACCTCGTCGGCCGGGGTCAGGACCTCGGACTCGTCGATGTAGTCGACGCCGAGGGACTGCAGGACCTGGGCCTCGACGAAGTGGCCGATGCGGGACTTGGCCATGACCGGGATCGAAACGGCCTCGATGATCTCTTCGATCATGTTGGGGTCCGACATGCGCGCGACGCCGCCGTCCTTGCGGATGTCGGCGGGAACCCGCTCCAGGGCCATGACGGCCACGGCGCCGGCGTCCTCGGCGATCTTCGCCTGCTCGGCGTTGACCACGTCCATGATCACGCCGCCCTTCAGCTGCTCGGCCATGCCGCGCTTGACGCGCGAGGTGCCGATCGCCGACTCGGCGGACTGGGGGGAGGTGGGAAGCGTGCTCACGGATTGACCTCACTCGGAAGGAAGACGGGTGCTGCTCGTACTACTCGGCCGAGGAAACCCCAGAGGATCAGTCCACTACAAGGGCCAATGTGGAGCCTGTGGCTCCTTGATTTGTCCCTCGCGGCCCTTTGAAGCCCTCGAAGGTGGCCTAGGCCGGCCGATCCGCAAGATCCACCGGGGGTTCGTCGTCCATTTCGAAGGCGAGCGGGAACGGCGCGTGCCCCGCCAGTCTGAACCAGCGGACCTTGCGGTGACGGCGCAGCGCGCGGGCGGCCCGTACCGAGTCGTTGAGGAAGCGACGCGCCATCGGAACCCGGCGGACGGCCGCCGCCAGCTCCTCGGTCGCCTCGGCACCGCCGGGGGCCGCCTTGAGCACGTCGACCTGGTCGGCATCGGCGAAGACCGCCCGCAGCGCCTGGCTGAGCTCGCTCTCGGCCACCTCGCGGTGGTCCTCCTCGGCCTGCCGGGCGGCGTGCGCGGCCTCGTAGAGCACCAGGGAGGAGGCGGGGTCGAGCACCCCGGAGGTGGCCACCTCCAGCACGACGGAGGCCCGCCGCACCAGCTGCGCGTCGAGCGCGGCCCGCGCGGCGTCCATCCGCGAGTGCAGCCGGTCGAGCCGGCCGGCGGTCCAGCTGAGGTAGACCCCGATGACTCCGAGAGCCAGGGCGATCCAGACAAGGGTTTCGATCACGCTGCGCGACCCTACCGCTCCACGCGGCCCCGGCCCCCATCGCCCCTGGCCCGGGCCGCTCCCGGCCCCGTAGGGTTCATGATCCAGACCTATCGGGGGGACAAGACTCATGAGGCCGCACCGCAGAACGACGGCACGCGCACTGCTGGGGGTGGCCGCCGCCCTCGTGGCGGGCGCGCTGGTGGCCGGCACCCTGGCCGCTTGCATCTGGGGCGGATCGGACGGCGGTCTCGTCGTCCTCGGCAAGGTCCGGGGCCACTTCGTCACGATGTGCTGGCTCGCACTCGTCGCCGTGATCGGGGCGGTCCTGCTGGGAGCGCGGAAACCGGCGACGCGCCTCGCCGTCGCCCTCCCGTTGGCCGTGATCGGCGTGCCGGTCCTGTGCATCGCCACCTTGCTGGCCGTGCTGACGGGCGGGGAAGTGCGGACGCGAGACCTGGCGTCCCCCGGCCGGGACGACCGGCGGCTGGTCATCGAGCAGGAGCGGGCCGGGATCGACCCGGTGTGGACGGTGTACGTCCACCAGGGCAGCGGGCTCCTGGAGCGCCGCTGGACCGTCGGTTCCTTCAACGGCGACGCCCCGTACTACGCACTGGGCGAGACGGTGTGGACGGCCCCCGACCGGATCCGCATGACCACCGGGGGCGGGGAGGTCCACGAGGTGACCGTCGCCCCCGGCGGGCGGCCCGACCGGACCGTCTCCGCCGGGTGGTGAGTCCTCAGGAGGCGGTGGTGTCCTTCGAGAAGCCCAGGCGGGTGCGGAGGGGAACGCGTTCGTCCGTGGCCACCGCCGCGGCGCCGTCCGTCACCGTTTCGTAGACCGCCAGGATGTCCGCGCCGACCGTGGACCAGTCGAAGCGGCGCACGTGCGCCGAGCCGCGGGCGCTGAGCCCGGCGCGGCGCTCCGGGTCCCGCAGCAGGGCGATCGCCGCCGTCGCCAGCGCGTCGGCGTTCTCGTTGGCGAAGAGGTCGCCGGCCCCGCCCTGGTCCAGGACCTGCGCGAAGGCGTCCAGGTCGGAGGCGAGCACGGCCGCGCCCGCCGACAGGGCCTCCACCAGGATGATGCCGAAGCTCTCGCCGCCGGTGTTCGGGGCGACGTACACGTCGACGCTGCGCAGCAGCCGTGCCTTGTCCTCGTCCGAGACCATCCCGAGGAATTCCACGCGGGCGCGGAGGTCCGCCGGGAGGGAGGCCACCGCCTCCTCCTCGTCGCCGCGGCCCGCCACCAGGAGGCGTACGTCCGGGCAGGCCTCCACGATCTTCGGGAAGGCCGCCATCAGCACCGGCAGGCCCTTGCGGGGCTCGTCGATCCGGCCGATGAAGCCCAGGGTCTGCCCGGACCAGTCGGGGTTGGGCTCGGCCTTGGCGAAGAAGTCCACGTCGACACCGTTGGGGATGACGACCGCGTCGCCGCCCAGGTGCTCCACCAGCGTGCGCCGGGCGTACTCGCTCACCGCGATCCGCGCGTTGATCTTCTCCAGGGCCGGCTGCAGGATCGGGTACGCCGCGATCATCGCCCGGGACCGGGGGTTCGAGGTGTGGAAGGTCGCCACGATCGGCCCCTGCGCCGCCCAGCAGGACAGCAGCCCCAGAGAGGGCGAGGCCGGCTCGTGGATGTGGATCACGTCGAAGGTGCCGTCGTGGAGCCAGCGCCGCACCCGGGCCGCCGACAGGAAGCCGAAGTTCAGCCGGGCCACCGAGCCGTTGTACGGGACCGGCACCGCCCGCCCGGCCGAGACCACGTACGGCGGCAGCGGGGTCTCGTCGTCCGCCGGGGCGAGCACCGACACCTCGTGGCCGAGGCGGATCAGGTGCTCCGCCAGGTCCCGGATGTGGAACTGGACGCCACCCGGCACGTCCCACGAGTACGGGCACACGATGCCGATCTTCACTACGGGCGCTCCTCCAGGTCGTCCAGCCACAGCCGCTGCAGCATGTGCCAGTCCTCCGGGTGCTCGGCGATGCCCCATGCGAAGGCGTCCGCCACCGCCTGGGTCATGAGGGTGGTCTTCTCGGTCCGGGTCCCGGTCTTCGGCACCTCCACCTCGGGGTGGATCCGGCCGTACATCTTCGGCGTGTCGCCGTAGTGCAGGGTCGCCGGGAGCAGCACCGCGCCGGTCTGCTGGGCCAGCAGCGCCGGTCCGGCCGGCATGCGCGCCGTCGAGCCGAAGAAGTCCACCTCGACGCCGGAGGCCGACAGGTCCCGGTCCGCGACCAGGCAGACCAGGCCGCCGGAGCGCAGCCGCCGGGCGAGGGTGCCGAAGGCGGCGCCGCCGCTGTGCGGCAGGACCTCCATGCCCAGGCTCTCCCGGTAGGCCACGAAGCGGTCGTAGAGGGTCTCGGGCTTCAGCCGCTCGGCGACCGTGGTGAACGGCGCCCCCATGTGGCCGATGGCCCAGGCCCCGGCGAGGTCCCAGTTGGCGAGGTGGGGCAGGGCCACGACCACGCCGCGCCCGGAGTCGAGGGCCTCGCGCAGCAGGTGCTCGTCCCGGAACGTGACGTCGGTGCTGAAGCGCTCCGGGTCCATGGTCGGCAGCCGGAAGGACTCCATCCAGTAGCGCATGTACGAGCGCATGCCCGCCTGCGACAGCTCGCGCAGCCGCTCCGGACCGGCGTCGGGCACCACCCGGGCGAGGTTCGACTCCAGCCGCAGCACGCTCTTGCCGCGCCGCTTCCACGCGAAGTCGGCGATGCGCCGGCCCAGGGCCACGGCGGCCGGTTCGGGCAGCTTCTTGACCCCGGCCCAGCCGAGTCCGTACAGCGAGTCGACCAGCTTGTCCTGTATGGCGCCCATCAGGCCGCGCCGCCCTCGGCGGCCGCGGCCGCCGCGTCGGCCTCGGCGGATTCGCGGCGCACGGTGACCACCCGCTGGATCAGGGTGACGAGGGAGCCCACCGCCACGATCCACAGCGCGATCGGCAGCAGTACGCCGATCCAGGACGGCACGCCGAAGGTCTGCAGCCCGGACAGGCCGGCCGCGACCAGTGAGATCACCAGTCGCTCGGCCCGCTCGATGAGCCCGTTGACGGCCACCGGCAGCCCGATCGACTCGCCGCGCGCCTTGGTGTACGAGACGACCTGGCCGCTGGCCAGGCAGAAGATCGCCACCGCGCACAGCGCGTTGTCGTTCCCGTTGCCCGCGTACCAGAGCGCGAGGCCTCCGAAGATCGCCGCGTCCGCCACCCGGTCGAGGGTGGAGTCGAGGAAGGCGCCCCACCGGCTGGAGACGCCGGCCTGGCGGGCCATGTTCCCGTCCACCAGGTCGGAGAAGACGAAGAGGGTGATGGTGATGGTGCCCCAGAAGAACTCGCCGCGGGGGAAGAACCACAGCGCTCCGGCCACCACTCCGGCCGTGCCGATCAGGGTGACCGCGTCCGGGCTCACCCCCCGCCGGAGCAGAAATGCGGCGAATGGCGTGAGAACACGCGTGAAGAATGCACGCGCGTACTTGTTCAGCATGGCCTTCCCGGAGGGTCGCTGGGCCGCACGGCCACCACGGCCACCGGCTGGCCCATCGTAGCCAGCACGCCACCGCGCGAACGCCGCGCACCCACCGGTTCGTGTCACGTAAGACGTACTTCACGCCGTGGACCGCCTCCCGTGTGCCCCGGGTACGTCCCCGGTACGACGTATGGACGGGATGTGACACCAGTGCAAAGCTCGAAGAATCCCGCTTTCCTCCTCCCTGGAGGAGGCCGGGACACCCGATCCGGACACCGATCGCCCCACCGATCCCCTCACCACCGGACCCTCCTCACCGTCACCACCGGGAGGCACGAGCATCATGGGAGCCACATCACACCAAGCCGGAGCCGCCGGCAGGGCACTGACGGCCGACCGCCCCTCTTCCATCCGGAACGTCGTGCTGGTCGGCCACAGCGGATCAGGCAAGACCACGCTGGTCGAAGCCCTCGCCCTGACCGCCGGAGCGGTCAACCGGGCGGGCCGGGTCGAGGACGGCGCCACCGTCTCCGACTACGACGAGATCGAGCACCGCCGACAGCGCTCCGTCCAGTTGTCCCTCGTCCCCGTCGAATGGGGCGGAATCAAGATCAATATCCTGGACACCCCCGGATACGCCGACTTCGTCGGGGAACTCAGGGCCGGTCTGCGCGCCGCGGACGCGGCCCTTTTCGTCGTCTCGGCCTCGGACGGGATCGACGGCGCCACCCGCATGGTCTGGGACGAGTGCGAGGCCGTCGGCATGCCCCGCGCCATCGTCGTGACCCACCTGGAGGCCGCCCGCTCCGACTACACGCAGATGACCACCGTCTGCGGTGAGATCTTCGGCGCCGACGACCCCGACGCGGTCGTCCCCCTCTACCTCCCCCTGCACGGCCCGCCCGGCCCGGACGGGCACGCCCCCGTCACCGGTCTGCTCGGCCTGCTCTCCCGGCGCGTCTACGAGTACGCCTCCGGCGAGCGCGTGGAGCGCGACCCGGATCCCGCCGAGCTCGCCCTCATCACCGACGCCCGCGCCCGGCTGATCGAGGGGATCATCGCGGAGAGCGAGGACGAGAGCCTCATGGACCGCTACCTGGGCGGCGAGGAGATCGACCTCAAGACCCTCGTCGACGACCTGGAGCGGGCGGTGGCGCGCGGCACCTTCCACCCCGTCCTGATGGCCGCCCCCGCCACCGACGGCGCCCGCCAGGGCCTGGGCACCGTGGAGCTCCTCGAACTGGTCACCGGCGGCTTCCCCACTCCCCTGGAGCGCGCCGCCGTCACCGTCACCCGCCCGGACGGCTCCGCCCGCCCGGACGTCACCTGCGATCCCGACGGCTCCCTCGTCGCCGAGGTCGTCAAGACCTCCTCCGACCCCTACGTCGGCCGGGTCTCCCTCGTACGCGTCTTCTCCGGCACCCTGAAGGCCGAGGACACCGTCCACGTCAGCGGGCACGGCCTGGCCGACCGCGGGCACGAGGACCACGACGTCGACGAGCGGGTCGGCACCCTCTCCTCCCCCTTCGGCAAGCAGCAGCGCGTCCTCACCCGGTGCATCGCGGGCGACCTGGCCTGCGTGGCCAAACTGACCCGCGCGGAGACCGGCGACACCCTCTCCGCCAAGGAGGACCCGCTCCTCATGGCGCCGTGGACCATGCCCGACCCCCTGCTCCCCCTCGCCATCGAGGCGCACAGCAAGGCCGACGAGGACAAGCTGTCCCAGGGCCTGGCCCGGCTCGTCGCCGAGGACCCGACCATGCGGCTGGAGCAGAACCCGCACACCCACCAGGTCGTCCTGTGGTGTCTCGGCGAGGCCCACCAGGACGTGGCCCTGGAGCGGCTGCGCACCCGCTACGGCGTCCAGGTCGACCCCGTCCCGCACAAGGTGAGCCTGCGCGAGACCTTCGGGGGCAAGGCCGCCGGGCGCGGCCGGCACGTCAAACAGTCCGGCGGACACGGCCAGTTCGCCATCTGCGAGATCGAGGTGGAGCCGCTCCCGCCCGGCAGCGGCATCGAGTTCGTCGACAAGGTCGTCGGCGGCTCCGTGCCCCGCCAGTTCATCCCGTCCGTGGAGAAGGGCGTACGGACCCAGGCGGCCCGCGGGGTCGCCGCCGGCTACCCGCTGGTCGACGTGCGCATCACCCTCCTCGACGGCAAGGCGCACTCGGTGGACTCCTCCGACGCCGCCTTCCAGACGGCCGGCGCCCTCGCCCTGCGGGAGGCCGCCGCCGAGGCCCGGATCGACCTCCTCGAACCGGTCGCCGAGCTCGCCGTCGTCGTCCCCGACGAGTACGTCGGCCCGGTCATGAGCGACCTCGCCGGCCGCCGAGGCCGTGTCGTCGGCACCGACCAGGCCACGCCGGGGCGCACGCGGGTGCGCGCCGAGATCCCGGAGATCGAGATCGGCCGCTACGCCGTCGAGCTGCGCTCCGTCTCGCACGGCACCGGCCGCTTCGCGCGGGCGTACGCCCGCCACGAACCGATGCCGCCGCAGATCGCGGAAAAGGTGCGCGAACAGGCTGAGAAGGGAACCTGATTGGTGTGACACCGGGTCGGCCGCCCACCCAACCAGCTTGCGGTGGGCGGCATTTCCCTGTCCCATGACCACGGGGTGAGATCCGCCGATAGGCTCTTCGGCGCACCAAAAGAGCAGGAACGCACAGCGATGGGGGCAGCGGTGGCGGACGACGGATTCGACTTCAGGCCCGGAGCACAGGTTCCGCTGCAGGGCGGCGGCGGGCAGACGGCGGCGACCAACGCCCTCGCCTCGGCCGCGTACCGGGACGGCGGCAAGGACAGCAAGCTCGAGAAGATACTCACCGCCAACAGCGAGAACCACCCGGCGACGGTCAAACCGCCGAAGATCTCCCTCTTCGAACCGAGCCTCGGCGAGGCCTTCTGCCGGGCCGTGGAGGCCCGCGCCCTCGGTCCGGACCGCAAGCCCCTCATCCAGTCGTTCGGCGCCGATCCGCAGACGGTGGTCGAGCACTGCCTGGCGGCTTCGCACATCCGCAAGGAGCGCGACCGCAGGCTCCGGCTGATCATGCTGGTCTGCGGTGTGCTGTTCCTGCCCGGCCTGCTGCTGTGGCTCGGGCTCTTCCAGCTCCGCAAGACCCTGGCCGCCAAGGAGGGCAAGCACAGCTCCTGGATCGGCACCGCGGTCCTGGTCGGCATCGGCGCCGTGGCGGCCGTGCTGATGTTCAAGCTGCCGCTGACCGGCTTCCTCGGCCTGTACGCCCGCGGCATGATCATCGCCCCGGCCCTGGGCTGGCTGCTCGCCCGCCGCACCTGCGAGGCCACCGCCCGGGACCTGCGCGCCCGCTGGGACGGGCTGCTGTCGGGCGGCGGGGTCGGCGCCAAGATCCCCGAGGCCGTGCCGGGCAACCCGGACGAGAAGGCCCGCGAGGACCTGCGCCACCAGCTCGCCAAGCTCACCGCGGAGGACCACAGCAACCAGGTCTTCTACGCGGGCCCCAAGGGGATCCTGGGCATGGGCACCCGCTGGGGCAGCTGGCAGATGGCCGAGGAGCTGGCCCCCCGGAGCGAGGGCATGGAGATCCACCCCTTCCGCAGCTGGGACGTCATACGCGGGATCGACGCCCAGCTGCGCAAGCTGGAGCGGGGTCCCCTGCACACCGGCGGTTTCCCGCCCGCCGCGATCCAGCACTGGATCGTCACCCCGATCGGCGAGGGCGCCGCCGAGGTGGCCCGCCCCACCGGCGAGAACGTGGACGCCTTCCTGATCAAGCCGCACGAGATCACCCGGATCTGCAACGAGCAGCAGTTCAGCGCCGGGAACCGGCACTACCTGGGCATCCAGTACCCGCTCTGGGACGGCCAGCTGGTCATCAACATGCTGGTCACGGTCACCGTGCTCTACAAGACGCTGCGCGTGGACGTCACGGCGCACGCCCTGGGCCCCGTACACGGGCTGTTCACCACCAAGTCCGCGGCGCCGACCGTGGAGGTGCCCAAGAGCGTCCGCTTCTGGGAGACCGTGGAGCGCCCGCTGCCGCTGGTGGACGCGCAGGAGGTGGTACGCCTCGCCGTGCGGGCCCCGCTGACCTGGTACCCGCCGCTCCTGGAGTTCTTCGGCGGCAAGCTGGTCCTGCCCGAGCCCTTCGGCCTGCGCCACGTCTGGGCGAGCTCGATGTGGCGGCACCGGTTCATGGCGGACGACGCCCTGCGCACGGTGGCGCCGGTCCTGCGGTCGATCCACGCGGCGACCTTCAAGGTGCTGGAGGAGAACGGCGTCGACACCGAGCGCTTCACCAACCGCTCCTCGATCATGAGCGGGCTCATCCAGGAGCCGTCCCCGCGCAAGGCCGACGTCTACGACGCGTGACGCACGGGGCGCGTGATTAGGCTGGAGTGACGGCCGAGGAGGGACACCATGACCGAGCGCAAACCACCGGGTGTCGACGTCGAGTCCTGGGTGGACCGGCAGATCCGGGAGGCGACCGAGCGGGGCGAGTTCGAGAACCTGCCGGGCCGGGGGAAGCCGCTGGCCTCGCTGGACGCGCCCTACGACGAGCTGTGGTGGATCAGGGGCAAGATGCACCGAGAGGGCTTCGCCGTCCTGCCGCCGGCCCTCGCGCTGCGCAAGGAGGCCGAGGACGCCGTGGAGAAGGTCCGGGCGGCCCGCTCCGAACGCCAGGTGCGGGAGGTCCTCACGGAGATCAACGAGAAGATCGCGGCGGCCCTGCGCATGCCCCCGCCGGGCCCGCCCCTGGGCCTGACGGAGTTCGACGTCGAGGCCGAGGTGGAGACCTGGCGCCGGGGCCGCCCGGACCGGGGCTGAGCGGACCCGGCCGGGCCGGGCCCGTCCTGGCCCGAGCCGGCAGCCGTCAGTCGACGGGCCAGGCGTCGGCGAGCATCTGGCGGGTGTCCGCCAGGAGTTGGGGCAGCACCTTGGTGTGGCCCACGACCGGCATGAAGTTCGTGTCCCCGCCCCAGCGGGGCACGATGTGCTGGTGCAGGTGCGCGGCGATGCCGGCGCCCGCGGCCGCACCCTGGTTCATGCCGATGTTGAATCCGTGCGCGCCGGAAGCCTTGCGCAGCGCGATCATCGCCCGCTTGGTGAGGTCGGCGAGCTCGGCCGTCTCCGGCCCGTCCAGCTCGGTGTAGTCGGCGACGTGCCGGTACGGGACGACCATCAGGTGGCCGCCGTTGTACGGGTAGAGGTTCAGCACCGCGTACACGTGCCGGCCCCGCGCGACGACCAGGCCGTCCTGGTCGGACATGTCCGGAATCCCGCAGAAGGGACAGCCGTCCCCGGCCTCCGGGCCGGTCGGCTTGTTCTCCCCCTGGATGTAGGCCATCCGGTGGGGCGTCCACAGTCGCTGGAACGCGTCCTGCGTGCCCACACCGATCTGCTGCTCCGGCTGAGTCGTCATGGCGGCAAGCATATGACCTTGGCCTGTCGTACGAAGAAGGCCCCCGGAAAGTGATCACTTTCCGGGGGCCTGCCGGGCGGACGGGTCCGGGGATCAGACCTGGACGCGGTCCGCGACGACCTTGGCCAGCTTGGCCAGCGCCTCGTCCTTGGCGATGCCGTTCTCCTGCGAACCGTCGCGGTAGCGGAAGGAGACGGTGCCCGCGGCCATGTCCTCGTCACCGACGATGATCATGAACGGGACCTTGAGCTTCTGGTGGTTGCGGATCTTCTTCTGCATGCGGTCGGAGGAGGCGTCCACCTCGACCCGCAGGCCCTGCTTCTTCGCCGCCGCGGCGAACTCCTGCAGGTACTCGACGTGCCCGTCACCGATCGGGATGCCGACCGCCTGGACCGGGGCCAGCCACGGCGGCATGGCGCCCGCGTAGTGCTCCAGCAGCACGGCGAAGAACCGCTCGATCGAACCGAACAGCGCGCGGTGGATCATGACCGGCCGCTGGCGGGAGCCGTCGGGCGCGGTGTACTCCAGGTTGAAGCGCTCCGGCAGGTTGAAGTCGAGCTGCACGGTCGACATCTGCCAGGTGCGGCCGATGGCGTCCTTGCACTGCACCGAGATCTTCGGACCGTAGAAGGCGGCGCCGCCCGGGTCCGGGACCAGCGGGAGGCCCTGCTTCTCGGCGACCTGCGCGAGGACCGCGGTCGCCTCCTCCCAAGCCTCGTCCGAGCCGACGAACTTCTCCGGGTCCTTGGTGGACAGCTCCAGGTAGAAGTCGGTCAGACCGTAGTCGCGCAGCAGGTTGAGCACGAAGGTGAGGGTCGTGTCGAGCTCCTCCGCCATCTGCTCGCGGGTGCAGTAGATGTGCGCGTCGTCCTGGGTGAAGCCGCGGGCACGGGTCAGACCGTGCACGACACCCGACTTCTCGTACCGGTACACGGTGCCGAACTCGAACAGGCGCAGCGGCAGTTCACGGTAGGAGCGGCCGCGCGCGTCGAAGATCAGGTTGTGCATCGGGCAGTTCATGGGCTTGAGGTAGTAGTCGGTACCACCGTCGAGCTGCATGGGGGGGTACATGCCCTCCGCGTACCAGTCCAGGTGACCGCTCTTCTCGAAGAGGGCGCCCTTGGTGGCGTGCGGGGAGTAGACGAACTCGTAGCCCTCCTCCTCGTGCCGCTTGCGCGAGTAGTCCTCCATCACCCGGCGGATGATGCCGCCGCGCGGGTGGAAGACGGCGAGGCCGGAGCCGATCTCGTCCGGGATGGAGAAGAGGTCGAGCTCGTTGCCGAGCTTGCGGTGGTCGCGCTTCTCGGCCTCGGCGAGGAAGTCGAGGTGGGCCTTCAGCTCTTCCTTCGACGGCCACGCGGTGCCGTAGATGCGCTGGAGCATCGGGTTCTTCTCGCTGCCGCGCCAGTAGGCGGCCGCGTTGCGCATGAGCTTGAACGCCGGGATGTTCCGGGTGGTGGGCAGGTGGGGACCGCGGCAGAGGTCCTTCCAGCACAGGTCGCCGGTCTTCGCGTCCAGGTTGTCGTAGATGGTCAGCTCGCCGCCGCCCACCTCGACGTTCGCGCCGTCGTCGGTGGACGCGGAACCCTTGATGCCGATGAGCTCCAGCTTGTAGGGCTCGTCGGCGAGCTCCTCGCGGGCCGCCTCGTCGGTGACGACGCGGCGCGAGAAGCGCTGGCCGCGCTTCTGGATCTCCTGCATCTTCTTCTCGATGGCCTTCAGGTCCTCCGGGGTGAAGGGCTTGGCCACGTCGAAGTCGTAGTAGAAGCCGTTCTGGACCGGCGGGCCGATGCCGAGCTTGGCCTCGGGGAACAGCTCCTGCACGGCCTGGGCCATGACGTGCGCGGTCGAGTGGCGCAGGATGTTGAGGCCGTCCTCGGAGGAGATCTCCACCGGCTCGACGGTCTCGCCGTCCTGAATCTCGTACGCGAGGTCCTTGAGCTCGCCCGCGATGCGCGCGGCGACGATGGTGCGCTCGCCGGCGAAGAGCTCCGCCGCCGTAGTGCCCGTGGCCACCACGCGCTCGTCCCGCTCGGAATCGCGTTGGATGATCACACGGACGTCTGACACCGGTCTCTCCTGACTCAGGGGGTACGCGGGCGAACGCCGCGCGCCTGAATCGTACCGAGCGGAGTGGCCGCGCCGCGAAACGGTTACCACCCGGGCCCGCCCGACAGGTCCCCCGGACCCCGGCGCCGGATCCGCACGGCCCGTGGGGCGGGGACACTCCGGGATGTCCCCGCAGGCCGAGCGAACCCACCACCGACCAGCCGACCGGTCCGGCCAGGGGTTCGCGAGCCGAGGAGACATCCCGGAGGGGCACCGCCCCACGACAAGGCCACGGCTCCGGGCGGGCCCGCCCGACGGGTCTCCCGGACCCCGGCGCCGGATCCGCACCGCCCCACGACAAAGCCGCGGCTCCGGGCCTGGCCCGCGGCAGGCGGCGGGCGGCACCACCGCCGCGCCGCGAAGCGGAGCCGTGGCTCCGGGGCGGGCAGGCGCAGGCGGGTCCGTGGGGCGGGGTCCCCCCGGGGCGTCTCCTCGGCTCGCGAACCGTTCGCCGGACCGGCCCGCCGCCCGGCGGTGGGTTCGCTCGGCCTGCGGGGACGCCCCGGCGTGCCCCCGCCCCACCCGGAATTCCGGGCCCGTCGGCGGGAGCCGCCGGTAGCGTGGCCCGCATGCCGCAGATACGTACGCTGGACCTCACCGACGACGCCACCGCGGCGGCCGTGCACCGGATCGGGCGGGCCGCATACGCGGTGGAGGCGGAGCTGATCGGCTTCGACGGCATCCCGGCGCTGGGCGAGAGCCTCGCCGAGATGAGGGCCCTGCCGCTGAACTGGGTCGGCGCGTTGTCGGGGGACGGCTCGCTCGACGGCTTCCTCGCCTGGGAGGAGACCGACGGCAGCGTCAGCCTCGACCGGCTGTGCGTGGACCCGGGACGGTTCCGCCGCGGCGTCGCCTCGCTGTTGCTGCGCCACGCCCTGGACGAGCTGTTCCCCGGCCGTCCGGTCGAGGTCACCACGGGCGCGGCGAACGCCCCCGCCGTGGCCCTGTACGAACGGGCGGGCTTCACCCGCGGCCCCGATTTCTCGCCCGTCCCGGGTCTGACCATGGCCTCCTTCGGCCGGGCCGCCTCCGCCACCTCGTGCGAAGGTGGAAGGGGATCTTCCGGCCAAGGGTGAGGAGACGCCCATGCGAGGCACGAGGAAGACGGCGGTCCTGACGGCCGCGACGGCTCTGCTGGCCGGCGGCCTGCTGGCCGGCTCACCGACGGTGGCCACGGCGGCGCCCGCCGCCCCGTGCACCGGGGACCAGCTCCTGGTCACCCGCGCGGATCGGCCCGACACCACGCACGTGCGGCTCACGGTGGTCAACGAAGGCGCGGCCTGTCAGCTGCGGGGCTTCCCGACGGTCGCTCTGGCCGGCCAGGGGTCTCCGGACCGGAACAGGCCGTTGCGCGTCGTCCCCGTGGGTGAGGCCCGTCCCGTGCCGGTGTCCGCGGGCGGCAGCGCCTCGGCGGTCCTGACCTTCACCCCGGTCCTCGGCGAGGCGGACGGCTACTGCGCCTCCGGCGCCGATCCGACCGTCGCCCCCTCGCTGGTGATCGGCGTCGCGGGCATGGGCTTCCAGGTGGCTCCCTCCGACGGCGGCCGGTTCGCCCTGTGCGGCGACACCGTCCGCGCCACCGCCTTCCGCTGACTCCCGGCAGGGAAGAGACGCCCTAGTCGTCGGACGGCAGCACGTCCTCCGGGTCGAAGGCCGCGTCCAGGGACTTCATCAGCCGGTCCCGTTCGACCTCGTCCATCGGTACCGGCGTCACGTCCGCCGCGTCCGACAGCCGCCGGAAGCCGCCGCGGCGTTGCAGCCGGCCCGTGACCCGGATCGGGAGGCCCACCAGGTGGGCGTGCCCGGCCGTACGGTACGCCTCCTCGTCCAGCCGCATCCGGACGTACGGGACCTCCGCCCCGGCCAGCACCCGTAGCCGGACCGTGCCCCCTCCCCCGGCGGCCTTGCGCCGCATCCGCACCACGGCCCCGGCGAGCCGGACCGGTACGGCGGGTTCCGCGCGGGTGTAGCGGGCCGCGGCCTCGCGCAGCACGGGCAGGTCGCCCGGGGAGAACTCCACCGGCTCGGGGCGGGCCGCGCAGCCCGCCGGGACCCCGGCCGCCGGCGCCCAGGCCAGGGTGATCCGGGCGCCCTCCGAACCGCGGACCAGGGCGATGAGGGCTTCGGCGAGTTCCCGGCTGACCCCGGCGGCCACCGCCGCGTCGAAGGCCTCCATGCCCCCGGTGGCCCGCTGGTAGTCCACCGCCTCGCGGGCCGCGTGCAGGGCGTGGTGCAGCCGGGTCACGGGTCCCCGGCCGCCGTCCACGGGAACGTACGCGGTCAGCCGGCGCCCGCCCGGGGAGGGCCCCACCAGGACCCCGTCCAGGGTGCGCTCGGCCTGCGCCTGGTGCCGGGCCCCGTAGTACCCGGCCCGGGCCCGGTCGGCGAGGGCGCCCGCGAGCAGGAGCCGGCGGGCGGCCGAGCGCAGCTGTTCCTGCACGGGCCAGGACGCTTCGCCCCGGTACTCGTGGGGCCCCTCCGGGATCTCCCGCTCCCAGCGGATCTCGTCGCTGGGCACGCTCAGCCCGAGGAGCACTTCGCGCGCCGAGGGCAGGCCGCCGTGCGCGAGGGCGGTGAGCGCCTCGTCCAGCAGGTCCGCGCAGTCGGGGAAGGCGCGGCTCTCCGGGACGAGCAGGCTGGTGCCCGAGCGGCCGGGCGGGGTCCAGCGGCCGTACCGGCCGGCCGCGCCGCCGCGCCGCAGCCATCCGTGCCGGTGCAGCAGCGCTCCCAGTACCTGCGGGTCGACCTGCGCGGGATCGGGGCCGCCCGGGGCGTACCGCGGGGACGGGATTGGTTCGAGGTGCGGTGAGTGCAGGTTCATCAGGGTGTCCCTCCCGACCCGACCCGGGTCATGATCTCGCACAGCGCACGG
The DNA here is from genome assembly GCF_054353315.1 of Streptomyces sp. NC-S4. NCBI lineage: Bacteria > Bacillati > Actinomycetota > Actinomycetes > Kitasatosporales > Streptomycetaceae > Streptomyces > Streptomyces sp. NC-S4. Next base: position 1,983,265 of record NZ_CM135937.1, read on the forward strand.
TCGTCGAAGATCCGCGCGGTCGGGATCCGTACGGTGGTGCGGCGCCGGCCGGTCACGGGGTGTCCGGCGAGGTTGGTCCAGTAGCAGCAGTGCCTCAGGTCGAGCCGGTCGTGTCCGGCGGAGAGCCACTGCTCGCGCTCCCTCGGTACGAGCATCACGACGAGGATCTTGTGGACGGCGACGGGCGTCCGGGCCAGCTTCACCAGGTGCTCGTTGTCGAGGGTGAACCCGAAGGTGGCCCCGGCCGGCCGCGGCGGTATCTGGTAGGTCGCCTTGAGCTGCACCTTGATGGTGACCTCGTCGTCGACGACGTGTTCGGGCGCCCCGTGGGAGACGTGCCAGTCGATGCCGTTGTCGGGGAAGGGCTGGGAGAGCGAGCACCCGGCGGCGGCCGCGACGGCGTGCAGGTATCCCACCTGGAGGGTCTCCATGCAGGCGGTGGTGGCGAGCGTGCCGCGCAGGGCTCCGGTCCGCGGACCTGTCCCCTCGTGCAGCACCCCGCCCGGTTCGGGCTGTGTGAGCGCCATGGCGCCGGCTCCCCCATGCCTTGCGGGCTCTGCCGCGAGCGGTGCGGGGTGACGACCGGTCATACGTACGGTCCCCCAGGGAAGTTGTCTCCGTACCCGACTGCCCGCAAACGGCGTACGGGGCAAACAGCCCGGGTATCACCGATGCGGCGGGGGTCGTGTGTCCAGGAAGCTCCACCCGCCGCTCGGGGACGAGGAGTTCGCCATGACACGCTGGTACGAGGGCCCGCTGGCCGCATTCGACACGGAGACCACCGGGGTGGACGTCGAGCAGGACCGGATCGTGTCCGCCGCGCTCATCGTCCAGGAGTGTGCGGGCGGCCGGGTCCGCAGCACGCGCTGGCTGGTCAATCCCGGTATCCCGGTGCCCCCGGGCGCTACGGAAGTGCACGGGCTGACCGACGAGCACCTGCAGCGTCACGGGCGCTGGCCCGCGCCGGTGGTGGAGGAGATAGCCCGGGCGCTCGGGGAGCAGCAGGTGGCGGGCCGGCCGGTGGTGGTGATGAACGCGCCGTTCGACCTGACGCTGCTGGACCGGGAGTTGCGCCGGCACCGGGCGTCCTCGCTGTCCCGCTACCTGGACGACCGGCCGCTGACGGTGCTGGACCCCCGTGTGCTGGACAAGCACCTGGACCGGTACCGCAAGGGCCGCCGGACGCTGACGGACCTGTGCGCGCACTACGGGATCGAGCTGGAGGGCGCGCACGACGCGGCGGCGGACGCGATGGCCTCGCTGGAGCTCGTCCGGGCGGTGGGGCGGCGGTTCGCGGCCCGGCTGGAGCGGCTGACGCCGGCCGAGCTGCACACGCTGCAGGCGGTGTGGCACGCGGCGCAGGCGCGCGGTCTGCAGGCGTGGTTCGCGCGGCAGGGGACGCCGGAGCCGGTGGATCCGCACTGGCCGCTGCGGCCGGACCTGTCGACGGCGGCGTAGGGGCCCGGACATGCGGAAGGCCGGTCCGTCAGTGACGGACCGGCCTGTCCCGGTGGGCGATACTGGGATCGAACCAGTGACCCCTTCGGTGTGAACGAAGTGCTCTCCCGCTGAGCTAATCGCCCGGGAACGGACTGAACAATACAGAAGGCTCGGGGCTGGTTCAAACCGCTTCTCCCGCCAGGGCCCCCGGGGAGTACGTCAGGTACCTACTCAGGGCACATCTGAGTACGCACGCCCATGTCCTGACTGCGTGACCGCCGCCACACTCCGGATATGAACACGCCTCTGCCGCCCGCCGAAGAGCTGGCGCTCATCGACCGCGAGCTGGCCCAACTCGATGCCCGGCGGCTGTATTTGCTGGGCCGCCGGGACTGGCTGCTGCGCCTGCTGCTCCAGCCCGGCGGCGCGCCCGCCCCGGTCCGCTGGGGCCAGGCCGTGCCCGCCGGCCCCGCGGGGGCCTCGAAGGAGGCCTCCGCACCGAGCGCGCAGAACGTGCTGCTCACCCTGGGCGCGGTGCTGCTGGCGGTCGCGGCGCTCGCGTTCACGCTGGTCAGCTGGGGGTCCATGGGGATCGCCGGGCGCTCGGCGGTGCTCGCCGCGGTGACGGCGGCGGCGCTGGGCACGCCCGTGCTCCTGCTGCACCGCGGGCTGCGTTCGACGGCGGAGTCGGTCGCGGCGGTCGGTCTGCTGCTGACGGTGCTCGACGCGTACGCGCTGTACGCGGTCGGCATGCCGGACGCGAACGGCACCGGTTACGCGGCGGGGGCGGCCGCCGTGCTGGCGGCCGTGTGGGCCGGCTACGGCTCGGGGCTGCGGAAGCTGCGGCTCCCGCTGCCGGCCGCGGTGCTGGCGGCGCAGTTCGCGCTGCCGCTGGCCGCGCTGGCCGCACGGCCCGGCCCGGAGGCGCTCGGCTGGGCGCTGCTGGCGACGGCTGCGCTGGACGCGGCGCTCGCCCTGCGGGTCGGGGCGGCGGCGGTGCCGGCGGCCGTGACGGGCGCGGGCGCGCTGCTGATCGGGGTGGCCCAGTCGTGGTCGGCCGGGTCCGCGGCACAGGCCCTGGCCCCGGCGGCGCTGCTGCTGGCCTGCGCGGCCCTCGGGGTGGCGGCGGCCTGGCGGGAGCCGCGCGCCTCGGCCGCGGCGCTGGCGGGCGCCCTGGCGGCGGTGGCCGGTCTGGGCGGGGTGGTCCGGCCGGTCCTGGACCCGGCGTGGACGGTGCCGGCGCACCTGCTCCTGGCGCTGCCGCTGCTGGCGGCGGTACGGGCCTCCGCGCTCCCGGCGGCGGTCCGTCGCGGGTCGGCCCGGGCCGGGGCCGCGGTGGCGTCGCTGGCGGCGCTGGCGGCGGGTGCTGCGGTGGCCGCGGCCCTGGTGGCCGGGGTCCGGGTGCTGGGCGAGGTGTGGGCGGCGACGACCCCGGAGCGGGACCCGTACGGCGCGGGGGGCGCTGCCGTGCTGACCCTGCTGATCGCGGCCGGGGCGGCCGGGTGGCTCGGGCGGGCGCTGTCCCGGCCGGAGCCGTTGGTCGTGGCGGTGCCCCTGGCCTGGGCGGGGCTGTTCACGGCTCCGGTGCTGCTCGGGTTCCCGGTGGCGGCGGTGTTCGCCGCGCAGCTCGCGGTGACGGGGGCGGCGGGTGTCCTCGCCCTGCGCTCCCCGGCGCGCGGGACGCGGATCGCGGCCGTGGTGTGCGCGCTGACGGGTGCCGCGAGCGTGTCCCTGGGCGCGCTGGACGGCAGGGTGGCGACCTTCGCGGTCTGGGGGCTGCTGGGCGCGGGCTGCGCGGCGGCAGCGGCGTACGGGGCGGCTCCGCGCCCGGTCCGGTCCGGAGCGGCCGTGTCCGCCGTCGGGTACGCCACCGGCGTCCTGGTGGCGGCGGGAGCGGTGTCGGACCTGGCGGTGGCCTGGTGGGCGCTGCCGGTGCTCGCGGTCCCGGCGCTGGCGGCGGTCCTCGGGCCGCGGCTGGGCGGGGTCCGGCTGCCCGTCGAGATCGCGGCGGCGGTGGCGGGCGTACTGGCGCTGGGCCTGTCGGCCGGCCGGGCCGGGACCCTGGCACTGGTCCTGGCGCTGGCCGGGGTGGTCTGCGCGGGCGCCGCGGTGCGGCCGGAGCGGCGGGTCCTGGGCTGGGCGGCGGGGGCTCTGTTCGCGGCGGCGACCTGGGTGCGGCTGGCCGAGGCCGGGGTGAGCGCCCCGGAGGCCTACGCGCTGCCGGTGACGGTGCCCGCCCTGGCGGTGGGTCTGCTGCGGCGGCGCCGGGACCCGGGGGCCTCGTCCTGGACGGCGTACGGCCCGGGCCTGGCGGCGACGCTCGTGCCGAGCCTGCTGGCGGCCTGGGGGGACGCGGGCTGGCTGCGGCCGCTGCTGCTGGGGGCGGCCGCGCTGGTGGTGACCCTGCTGGGCGCCCGGCGGCGGCTCCAGGCTCCGCTCCTGCTCGGCGGGGCCGTGCTGGCGGCGGTGGCGCTGCACGAGCTGGCCCCGTACGTGGTGCAGGTCGCGGGTGCGCTCCCGCGCTGGGTGCCGCCGGCCCTGGCGGGCCTGCTGCTGCTGGCGGTGGGGGCGACGTACGAGCGGCGGCTGCGCGACGCCCGCCGGCTGCGGGCCGCGATCGGCCGGCTGCGCTAGGGAAACGCCAGAGGCCCGGAGACGGTGAAGTCTCCGGGCCTCTGGTCCGGGTGGGCGATACTGGGTTCGAACCAGTGACCCCTTCGGTGTGAACGAAGTGCTCTCCCACTGAGCTAATCGCCCGGACGCACCGCAAACATTACCGCATGTCAGCGGTGCTCCTTGACCATCACTGGTCCTTGAGGCTCCAGGGCATGACGAGCCCGTACTTCCAGAGGTAGAAACCGATCAGCGCGCCCGCGATGACGAGGCCCGCGCTGGTCAGGATGATGTTGCGGCGGCGGACCTTCGGGTCGAGCGCCTTCTGTGCGGCCTCGGTGACTTTCCGCTTGGTCCAGCGCAGCACGAGGTGGGCCCAGGCGAACTCGGTGGCCCAGATCGCCAGGCCCGCGAAGATCGCGACCCAGCCGGGGCCGGGCAGCACGAGCATCGCGACACCGGCGACGATCACCGCGAGGCCGACGATGAAGACGCCGACCTGCCAGCTCAGGTGCAGGCTCTTGTTCGACTTGATGAAGGCCGGGGCCTTCGATACGTGCGGCGCCTGCGCGCCGGCCTCCGCGGTGTCGCCCGCGGCCGATCCGGCGGCGGCTTCCGTGGCGGCTTCGTCAGCGGCAGACCCTTGGGTTCCGCGGTCACTCCCCGTATTCATGGAGTCGAATCTACCGGAGCTCGATGCACACGTGAATGCGGGTTTGGATCCGCCGTCCGAGGGACCCAGAGGTCCGCAAAACGGTCAGAGGGGTTTACAACGGCACCGTAGGTGGCATGTCGATTTCGCCGACGTGCGAATCCCCGAGCGCACACTGAGCGAAAGGCCCTGGCGCTTATGAACACCACGGTCAGCTGCGAGCTGCACCTGCGCCTCGTTGTGTCGAGCGAGTCCTCACTGCCTGTTCCCGCGGGCCTGCGGTATGACACGGCCGACCCCTACGCCGTGCACGCCACCTTCCACACCGGCGCCGAGGAGACGGTCGAATGGGTGTTCGCCCGCGACCTCCTCGCGGAGGGCCTCCACCGGCCCACCGGTACCGGCGACGTCCGCGTCTGGCCATCCCGCAGCCACGGTCAGGGCGTCGTCTGCATCGCCCTGAGCTCACCGGAGGGAGAAGCGCTGCTCGAAGCACCCGCCCGAGCACTCGAGTCGTTCCTCAAGCGGACGGACGCCGCGGTTCCACCCGGGACCGAGCACCGGCACTTCGACCTCGACAAGGAGCTCTCCCACATCCTGGCCGAAAGCTGAGCCAGGCCCACAGCCGCTCGACACCGTCCGACTCGGGGCGACGGTGCGGGTCGGCCGACAACCACATACGCAGTGCCGGCGCTGTTCCCGCGGGAGCCACCCGCGAGGACGGCGCCGGTGTGCTTCGACGGGACCCGCTATTGTCGGGCGGCAGCGGCGGCGCCTCCCGTCGTCGCAGGCCCGGCCCCTGAGGGAGACCCCGTGCAGATTCCCCACGACACCCGTCGCGCGCTCGACGTCGTCGTCGCGCTGGTGAACACCGCGGCCGAGGCCGATCAGCCCGACGGGCTGTCGGACATCGGCGCGCTGCGCGGATTCGTCCAGGAGTACTCGATCAGCGACGTCGGCGAGCTCAGCGCCCGCGACCTGGCCGGGGTCCGGACCGTGCGCGGAAAGTTCGCCCAGGTCTTCGCCTCCCCGAACCCGCGTACGGCCTCGATACTGATCAACGAGCTGGTGGCCACGGCCGGCACCACCCCGCAGCTGACCGACCACGACGGCTACGACTGGCACGTGCACTACTTCGCGCCGGGCGCGTCGGTGGGCGACCACCTGGCGGCCGACGGCGGCATGGCACTGGCCTTCATCGTGGTCGCCGGCGAACAGGAACGGCTGCGCCGCTGCGAGGCCCCGGACTGCCGGCGGGCCTTCGTCGACCTGTCCCGCAACCGCTCACGGCGTTACTGCGACAGCCGGACCTGCGGGAACCGGCTGCACGTGGCGGCGTACCGGGCCCGGCGCAAGGAGGCCGACGCGGAGGCGTCAGAGCAGGAACAGATCGTGCACGGCGGCGAGCAGCAGCAGGATGCCGATCACCGCTAGGAAGATCATCAAGGGTGGTTGGGAGAGCGCGAAGAGACAGCCTCGCGGCTCCTCCACTGCAGGGGCGGGTACCGGCGGGTCACCGTGCGATGTGTCGAACATGTCGGGGCGATGATGGCGCAGGGCACCGCCGACCGGCCCTCAACACGCCAACATCCGCGCGGGAGTTCGCTCGATCTTGTGGACGAGGCCCGGTCCGGGCCCCGTCCGGCGTTCAGATCCCGTGCTTCTTGAGAATGGCCTCGATGTCGGAGAAGTCGTCCGCGGGAGCGTCGGACCGGGGCTGCGAACCGGCCCGGGCTGCGCCCAGGGACGGCGCGGAGGCGGCCGGGGCGACGGCTTCGGCGGCCGGGCTCCCCTTGACCTTCTTCTTCGGCTTCCCGGCTTCTGCGGTCTCCCCGGACGCGGTGAGGCCCCGGCGCTCGATGGCGCGGGTGGTCATGAAGAGCAGCCAGGACACCCCCAGCAGCCCGAAGCCGGCCCAGACGGTCGGGTTGAAGACCATCCCGGACACCCACTCCACGAACCCCGTCATCACCAGGGCGACCGGCACGAGCGCGTACGCGGTGATCCGCGCGGCGGCCAGGAAGCGCTTGCGGTAGGCGGTGACCGCGGCGATGCCCAGGCCCGCCACTGACACCGCGGAGCAAATGGTCTCGGCAAGCATGCGGTCCTCCGGACTCTCGGGGGCTCGGCGGTCTGTCCCGCTCCCTCTCCATCCTGCACCGGACGCGGCCGCGGCGGCCAGGTCCGGGGCCCCGCCCGGACGGATCTCCGGGACATCTCCGGGTCGCGTCTCCTCCCCTGGTCCCGCTCCCCCGGCCCGGGTCCCGGTCGGTGGGGCGGGCGGGGGCTGGGAGACTGTCCGTATGACCGATTCCGTGATCCTCGACGTCTGGTGCGAACTGCAGTGCCCGGACTGCCACCGCGCCCTGGACGACGTACGCGCCCTGCGGGCCCGCTACGGCGACCGGCTGGACATCCGGCTGCGCCACTTCCCCCTGGAGAAGCACAAGCACGCCTTCGCCGCGGCCCAGGCCGCCGAGGAGGCCGTCGAACAGGGGCAGGGCTGGCCCTACGCCGAGGCCGTACTGGCGCGGACCGCGGAGCTGGCCGAGCGCGGTGAGCCGGTCCTCCTGGACGTGGCGCGCGAACTGGGGCTCGACGTCGAGGAGTTCGACACCGCCCTGATCGACGGGCGGCACATCCTGATCGTCGACGCCGACCAGGCCGAGGGCAAGGCGATCGGCGTGACCGGCACCCCGACGTACGTGATCGACGGACAGCGCCTCGACGGCGGCAAGAGCCAGGACGGCCTGCGCGCCCGCATCGAGGAGATCGCCGACCGTCTCCTGACGGCCTAGATCAGGTCCTTGGCGTAGTTGAAATTGGTGGGCCGGTAACCGAGGGAGACGTAGAGCCGCAGGGCCGGGGTGTTGTCGGTGAAGACCTGGAGCGCCAGCAGGCGGTGACCGGCGGCGAGGGCGGTGTGCTCGGCGAGCTCCATCAGGTGGCGGCCGTGCCCGCGTCCCCGGTGTTCGGCCCGGACCTCGATGTCGTAGACGTACGAGCCCGTCCCGCGCGGCGCGAGCCACACGTGGCCGACGGGCACCCCGGCGGCCTCCAGGACGACGAAGGAGGCGCCCGGGGTGGCCAGGCCCCGGGGCAGCTGGCTCTCGTGGTCGGCCACCGACTTGGCGCGGGCGGCCTCGGCGGACATGCCGCGGCTGCTCCAGTTCGCGGCGTAGGAATCGACGGCCCGGGCGTACCAGTCCTCGTACTCGGCGTCCGTCATGGAGCGCCCGCGCACCCCCTCGGGGAGGGCGGGCGGCTCGGCCGACAGCTCCTTGGCCATGTTCCGGCTGTACTCCGCGTAGCCGAGGGCCTCGGCCATGCACAGGCCCGCCTCCGAGTCCGCCGGGACCGAGACGCGGACCCGGCGGCAGCCCCAGCCGCGCAGCACTTCCTCGGCGGCGAGCGCGGCCACGGTGGCCCTCCCCCGCCGCCGGTCGCCCTGCTCGACGTCCAGGTCGCGGATCTCGCCGACCGTCGGCCCGAACGGGGTGTCGGAGGCGATCACCAGCGCGCCGACCCGCCTGCTGTTGACCCGGATCTCGTACGGGCGCGAACGCGCGCCCTCCGCCGTGTGCTGGAGCGGCCCGGACGGCCGCAGGGTGGTGGTCATCCCTTGAGTTCTACCCGCCCCGCGGCCGCCGCGACAGTCCTCCTCGCGGCCGGGCACCCGTTACGGGTCGATGTCCGCGGCCGCCTTCACCTCGAAGATCCGCATCACCTCGGCCGTGACCGGTCCGGGGGCGGTCCCCAGCTCGCGGTCGTCGATCCGCAGCACCGCCTGGGCATCGCGCAGCGAGGAGGTCACGAAGACCTCCTCGGCCCGCTCCAGCACCTCGAAGGGCAGGTCGGTCTCCTTGGCGCCGGCCCAGTCGACGATCAGGGCCCGGGTGATGCCCGCCAGGCAGCCGGATTCGAGCGGCGGGGTGTGCAGTTCCCCGTCCACTACGACGAACACGTTGGAGCCGGTGCCCTCGCAGAGCCGGCCGAGGGTGTTGGCGAGGAGCGCCTCGGAGGCCCCGGCCCGGTGCGCGGCGGCGAGCGCGACCACGTTCTCGGCGTACGAGGTGGTCTTCAGCCCGGCCACGGCGGAGCGCTCGTTGCGGACCCAGGGGACCGTGACGACGGCGGTGGTGTCCGGGCGGCGGGGGGAGTCCGCGAGGGCGGCGATCAGGGTGGTCCCGGCGTCCCCGCGGTCGGAGCCGAGCGGGGAGACGCCGCCGGTGTAGGTGATGCGCAGCCGCCCGTGCTCCAGCGGGTTGGCCTCCAGTACGGCGGCGCAGGCACGGCGGACCTCGTCGAGGTCGGGGTCCGGCAGGCCCAGGCCCCGGGCCGAGCGGGTGAGGCGTTCCAGGTGCCGGGTGAGCGCGAAGGCACGGCCGCGCTCCGCCTTGAGCGTCTCGAAGACGCCGTCGCCCACGGTCAGACCGTGGTCGAAGACGGACACCTTCGCGCTGTCCACCTCGGTCAGGGCTCCGTCGAGCCAGATCTTCATGGTGCGGTCCTTCCGATCGTGTCGTTCGTCCCCTGCGTACCACCGCTCACCTCGTGGCCCATGGCCACACGCAGGAGCCGGGCGGCCTTGAGCTCGGTCTCCGCCCACTCGCGGTCGGGGTCGGAGCCCCAGGTGATGCCCGCGCCGGTGCCGAAGAGCAGCCTGGGTCCGCCGACGGCCTCGCGGTCGATCCAGAAGGTACGGATGCCGACGGCGAGCTCGGCGGTGCGCCGGTCCGCGTCGACCCAGCCGATGCCTCCGCAGTAGGGGCCGCGCGGGGCGGTTTCCAGGGCTTCGATGATCCGCAGGGCGGAGGACTTCGGGGCGCCCGTGACGGAACCGGGCGGGAAGGTGGCGGCGAGCAGCTCGGGCCAGCCGGTGCCGTCGGCGAGTTCGCCGCTCACGACGGAGACGAGGTGGACCAGGCCGGGGTGCTCCTCGACGGCGCACAGCTCGGGGACGGCGACGGAGCCCGTGGCGCAGACCCGGCCGAGGTCGTTGCGTACGAGGTCCACGATCATCACGTTCTCGGCGTGGTCCTTGGGGAGCAGGTCGTCGACGGTGCGGCCGGTCCCCTTGATGGGACCGGACTCGATGTGACGGCCGGTGCGGCGCAGGAACAGCTCGGGGGAGGCGGTGGCGATCTCGACGCCGTGGGCGGCCAGGCGAATCGTTCCTGCGAAGGGTGCGGGGTTGCCACGCGCGAGGAGCGCGGTGAGCGCGTCGACATCGGCGCGGTCGGGGTGGGGCAGCGGCGCGGACATCACCCGGCAGAGGTTGGCCTGGTAGACCTCACCGGCGGCGATGTGTTCGCGCACGCGCCGTACGCCGGCCACGTACGCGGCGCGGTCGAGGGAGGAGGTCCACCGGTCGGCGTCGGGACCGCGCCAGGCACCCGGAACGGGCGCGGGGACCGGCTCGCGGCGCACGTCGCCGAAGCGCGCGCAGACGAGCCGCCCCTCGAAGTCGGCGGACACCGCCCAGAAGCCGGTGGAGTCGAGGGCGGCGGGATCGCTGGTGACGTCTCGGAGGTCGGTCGCGAGAAGGCCGCCGAAGCGGGCCATGGGAGGCAGGTCGTGCACGGCTGCGAGTCTATGACCGGTGACGGCACGGCGCCGGTGCGGTGACGGCAGGGTGACCTGTGGTGATCGAGCGGCAGCACGCTGCGGAAACGCGTTTTTGAGCTGGCCCGGTAATCCGCTAGAGTTCAACACGTCGCCAGGGAGCGAAGGGGAAAAACCCCGGAGCGAACACGGTGACCTGCGGACGTAGCTCAGTTGGTAGAGCACCACCTTGCCAAGGTGGATGTCGCGAGTTCGAGTCTCGTCGTCCGCTCGAAGTGGGGGATCTTCCCGAGAACCCCTGCAGCTCCATGGTGGAGTGGCCGAGAGGCGAGGCAACGGCCTGCAAAGCCGTCTACACGGGTTCAAATCCCGTCTCCACCTCCAAGGACGATTAGCTCAGCGGGAGAGCGCTTCCCTGACACGGAAGAGGTCACTGGTTCAATCCCAGTATCGTCCACTGATCCGCAAGGATCCCCGCGCGATTAGCTCAGCGGGAGAGCGCTTCCCTGACACGGAAGAGGTCACTGGTTCAATCCCAGTATCGCGCACGCAGCACCTGCACCACCTTGTTCCACCTGCGGCTTTCGAGCTGCGGAGCCCGCGCGATTAGCTCAGCGGGAGAGCGCTTCCCTGACACGGAAGAGGTCACTGGTTCAATCCCAGTATCGCGCACCACCGGAAAGCCCCGGCCGTTCTCACGGTCGGGGCTTTCGCGTTCCCCCGCCCGAGTGGGCCGCACGAAAAAGGGTGCTGCCCGTCCGACTCCCCAGTCGTACGGGCAGCACCCTTCACCTGCCGTCCGTCCGCCGCGCCCCCGTCCCCACGGGGTGCGACAGGCCGATGTCCCGGTCCGGGCCGCTCTCCCGGACCTGGGGCGCCGCTCAGCGCCCCAGCATCACGCCCACGGACGACGCCTGTGCCGCCAGCTGCTCGAAGCCTCCGAAGAGGAAGAGCAGCAGGGCGGCCAGGGGGAGCACCATGGCCGCGGCCACCAAGGGGTGGCGGGTACCGGACTCGTGGCCGTTGAACGCGAATGCCTTGCGCCCCTGCCGTGCGATGTCCGCCATGGTCCTCTCCCTGTCGTCTGGCAGCGGCGGGCTCGTGACCTCGGGGGACGAGTGCGCCACCCGCCGCTTGTCTTCAACACTAGGCGGGCGGGCGGCCCCTGGCCTCATGCCCTCGTACCCTTTGCCGGGCCTCCGGGAGGATGACGGGGCCGGCCCCGTGTACTCCCCTGGGTGGAGACCGCTCCCCCGTTGTGGGGGTCTTCCCGGAGGGGATGACCGGAGGGTAGTGACTTCGCTCACTTCCGTCACTCCCTGTCGCCGCGTGTCCGCCCACCGGCCGTCGGCAAGATCGACTCGGCCGGGAGCCGCGTACGGGCGCACCGGAGTGGGTCCGGACCTGCTCCTGGGCGCCAATCCCCTTGCAGGAAGGGCTGTTTGGCCGGAAGGGCCACCCCGGGAGTGCTCCCGGACATCAGCGCCGACGCCCCCTCACGTGTGCTGTGGCGCACTGACAACCGAATCCCCCGGCGAGGGCGCGGCCTCTGAGCACGCATGCCGGATGGTCCGTAAGCTGTGCCACGTCAACAGGACGACCGGTCAGCGGGGTGGACATGGCGATGATGCGGCTCCGGCGCGAGGACCCGCGTGTCGTCGGCTCGTTCAGACTGCACCGGCGGCTCGGTGCCGGCGGCATGGGCGTGGTCTACCTGGGATCGGACCGGCGCGGGCAGCGTGTCGCGCTCAAGGTCATCCGGCCGGATCTGGCCGAGGACCAGGAGTTCCGCTCGCGGTTCGCCCGTGAGGTGTCCGCCGCCCGGCGGATCCGGGGCGGGTGCACCGCACGCCTGGTGGCGGCGGACCTGGAGGCCGAACGCCCCTGGTTCGCGACCCAGTACGTGCCCGGTCCCTCGCTGCACGACAAGGTGGCCGAGGAAGGCCCCCTGACGGCCGCACAGATCGCCGCCGTGGGCGCCGCGCTCTCCGAGGGCCTGGTCGCCGTCCACGAGGCGGGGGTCGTCCACCGCGACCTCAAGCCCTCGAACATCCTGCTGTCGCCCAAGGGCCCCCGGATCATCGACTTCGGCATCGCCTGGGCCACCGGGGCGAGCACCCTCACCCATGTGGGTACGGCCGTCGGCTCCCCCGGATTCCTCGCGCCCGAGCAGGTTCGCGGCGCCGCCGTCACCCCGGCCACCGACGTCTTCGCGCTCGGCGCCACCCTGGCCTACGCGGCCACCGCCGACTCGCCCTTCGGGCACGGCAGTTCCGAGGTCATGCTGTACCGCGTGGTGCACGAGGAGCCGCACCTGCAGGGCGTGCCGGACGCCCTGGCTCCCCTGGTACGGGCCTGCCTGGCCAAGGACCCCGAGGAGCGGCCCAGCACCCTCCAGCTGTCGATGCGGCTCAAGGAGATCGCGGCCCGCGAGGCGCAGGGCCTCTCCGACGGACGCCCGCCGGCCCAGCGGGCCCGGGTCGAACGGCCGACGGGACGGCTCCCCGAGGCCGAGCGGATCGGCGGGGCCGAGGAGTACCCCGGCCGGCGTACGGAGCGCCGTACGGGCGGCTCCACCGCGCCCCGGGCCCAGGGCGGGTCCCCGAGCGGTCCGCACTCGCGGCCCTCGTCCTCCCGCAATCCGCAGCACCCCGGCGGCCCGTCCTCCCGGCCGACCTCGGGACGTACGGGCGGCCGCCCCGCCCCCAGGACGACGGGGACGGGACGGCGGCCCTCGCGGCCGGATCCGAAGCTGATGCGGCAGCGGCTGATCGTGTTCGTCGTGGTGACGCTGGTCGTCGCGCTGGGCATCTGGGCGGCCCAGAAGCTGTAGCGCCCGGCCGCCCTGCTACGCGGCGCGGTTCTGGGCCACCGCGTAGAAGGCGACCGCGGCCGCCGCGCCCACGTTCAGCGAGTCCACGCCGTGCGCCATGGGGATGCGGACCCACTCGTCGGCGGCCACCAGCGCGGGCGTGGACAGGCCGTCGCCCTCGGCGCCGAGCATCAGGGCGACCCGTTCCAGGGACTGCGGCGCGGCCACGTCGATCGGCGTGGCCTTCTCGTGCGGGGTGAGGGCGAGCAGCTTGAAGCCCGCCTCGCGCACCGAGTCCAGGCTCTTCGGCCAGGCCTCCAGGCGGGCGTAGGGAACGGAGAACACCGCTCCCATGGAGACCTTCACCGAACGGCGGTAGAGCGGGTCCGCGCAGTCGGGTGACAGCAGCACCGCGTCCATGCCGAGGGCGGCGGCACTGCGGAAGATGGCCCCGATGTTGGTGTGGTCGTTGACCGCTTCCATGACGACGACGCGGCGGGTCGTGGAGAGCAGTTCCTCGGCCGTGGGCAGCGGCTTGCGCTGCATGGAGGCCAGGGCGCCGCGGTGCACGTGGTAGCCGGTGACGCGCTCGGCGAGCTCGGGGCTCACGGCGTAGACCGGTGCCGGGAGTTCGTCGATGACGTCGCGCATGACGTCGACCCACTTGGCGGAGAGCAGCATCGAGCGCATCTCGTACCCGGCGTCCTTGGCGCGTCTGATGACCTTCTCGCCCTCGGCGATGAAAAGGCCCTCCGCGGGCTCGCGCCTGCGCCGGAGTTCGACGTCGGTCAGGCCCGTGTAGTCGCGCAGGCGCGGGTCGTCGGGGTCGTTGACGGTGATGAGATCAGCCACAGGGTGATACTGCCTTGTCCGGGGTGCGGTGCCAACGGCCTGTCAGGCGCCGGTGGCGGGAAGGGTGGGGGCGCCCGGGCCGTTCACGCGGACGACCTCGCCGATGACGATGACGGCCGGCGGGCGGACCTCTTCGGCGCGCACGGTCTCGCCGACCGTTGCCAGGGTGGCGTCCACCCGGCGCTGGGTGGCGGTGGTGCCCTCCTGGATCACCGCGACGGGGGTGTCCGCGGAACGGCCGTGGCGCACCAGCGCCTCGGCGATCAGGCCGATCTTGTCGACGCCCATCAGGATCACCAGGGTGCCGGTGAGCTTGGCGAGGGAGGCCCAGTCCACGAGCGAGCGCGCGTCGTCGGGGCCGACGTGGCCGCTGACCACGGTGAACTCGTGCGCCACACCGCGGTGGGTCACCGGGATGCCGACGGCGCCGGGCACCGAGATGGAACTGGAGATGCCGGGAACGACGGTGCAGGGGATGCCGGCCTCGGCGAGGGCCTGCAGCTCCTCCATGCCACGGCCGAAGACGTACGGGTCCCCGCCCTTGAGCCGGACCACGGCCTTGCCGGCCTTGGCGTGCTCGATCAGGGCGTTGTTGATGGCCTCCTGGGCCATGAACCGGCCGTACGGGATCTTCGCGGCGTCGATGACCTCGACGTGCGGCGGGAGCTCGTCGAGCAGGTCGCGGGGGCCGAGCCGGTCGGCGATGACCACGTCGGCCTCGGCGAGGAGGCGGCGGCCGCGCACGGTGATCAGGTCCGGGTCGCCCGGGCCGCCACCGACGAGGGCCACGCCGGGGGTGGCCCTGTGCCGGTGGGCGGGAGCGGTGAGGGTGCCGTCGCGCAGGCCCTCCACCACGGCGTCACGGACGGCCGCGGAGCGGCGGGGGTCGTTGCCGGTCAGCACGGCGACGGTGACGCCCTCGACACGGCCGGTCGCGGGGGTCCAGGCGGTGGCCGCGGAGGCGTCGTCGGCGCGGACGCACCAGACGCGCTCGCGCTCGGCCTCGGCGGAGGCGCGCTCGTTGTCCTCGCGGTTCTGGGTGGCGATCAGCGCGTACCAGGCGTCGGCGAGGTCACCGTCCTGGTAGCGGCGGCGCTCCCAGCGGATCTCGCCGGTCTCGGCCATGGCGTCCACGGAGGGCGTGGCGGAGGGCGAGATGAGCAGGATGTCGGCGCCGGCCGCGATGAGCGCGGGAAGGCGACGCTGCGCGACCTGTCCGCCGCCGATGACGACGACGCGGCGGCCGGCGAGTCGGAGACCGACGGGGTAGGCGGGGGTTTCGGCCATGACGGTGCGGCTCCTGGTGCGGCGGTCGTTCTGTCGTGCCGCTGCGGCTCTGGAGCGGCGGTGTGCTGACGTGCGGATTCTTGGTGCGGGTCCACCATACGGCGCGGGCCGTCCCGAGGCGCGGACGGGGCTGCGCCTTGCTCCTGCGGAGCTCGGCCGGCCGTCTGTCGTACGTGGGTGCCGGTCACGGATCGGGGCTCCGCCCCGGACCCCGCGCCTCAAACGCCGGCGGGGCTGCGGGCCGGCTTCGCGGTGGGGCGGTGCCCCTCCGGAACGTCTCCTCGGCTCGCGAACCCCGAGCCGGACCGGCCTGCCGACCGGCGGTGGGTTCGCTCGGCCTGCGGGGACGTCCCGGAGTGTCCCCGCCCCACGGCAGACCCGATCGCCGAGCTGAATCAGCCCGGCCGGCGTTCGAGGCCCGGGGTCCGGGGCGGAGCCCCGGAAAACCGGGGCTACTTCTCCGTCACGCCCGCCGAGTCGAACGTCGCGACCTCGTGCATCGCACGGGCCGCGCTCTGGACCAGGGGGAGGGCCAGGAGGGCGCCCGTGCCCTCGCCGAGACGGAGGTCCAGGTCGACCAGCGGGCGCAGGCCCAGCTTGTTGAGCGCCGCGACGTGGCCCGGCTCGGCGCTGCGGTGGCCCGCGATGCAGGCCGACAGGGACTCGGGGGCGATGGCCCGGGCCACCAGGGCGGCGGCTCCGGCGCTGACGCCGTCCAGGATCACCGGGGTGCGCAGCGACGCGCCGCCGAGGAGGAGGCCGACGATGGCCGCGTGCTCCAGGCCGCCGATGGCCGCCAGGACGCCGATCGGGTCCGCCGGGTCGGGCTGGTGGAGCTCCAGGGCACGGCGGACGACCTCGACCTTGCGGGCGTGCGTCTCGTCGTTGATGCCCGTGCCGCGGCCGGTGACCTCGGCCGGGTCGACCCCGGTGAAGACCGAGATCAGGGCCGCCGAGACGGTCGTGTTGGCGATGCCCATCTCGCCGGTGAGGAGGGCCTTGTTGCCCGCGGCGACGAGGTCGCGGGCCGTCTCGATGCCGACCTCGATGGCCGCGACGGCTTCCTCGCGGGTCATCGCCGGGCCGGTGGAGAGGTCGGCGGTGCCGGGGCGGACCTTGCGCGGGAGCAGGCCCGGCGTGGCGGGGAGGTCGCCCGCGACGCCGACGTCGATCACGCAGACCTCGGCGCCGACCTGGTTGGCGAAGGCGTTGCAGACCGCTCCGCCGCCCAGGAAGTTGGCCACCATCTGGGTGGTGACCTCCTGCGGCCACGGGGTGACGCCCTGGGCGTGCACGCCGTGGTCGCCAGCGAAGATCGCGACCGCGGCCGGCTCCGGGATCGGCGGCGGGCAGACCCGGGAGAGGCCGGACAGCTGGGCGGAGATGATCTCCAGCATGCCCAGGGCTCCGGCGGGCTTGGTCATGCGCTTCTGGCGCTCCCAGGCCTCGCCCAGGGCCTTCGCGTCGAGCGGGCGGATGCTGGCGACCGTCTCCGAGAGCAGGTCGTGCGGCTCCTCGCCGGGCAGCGCGCGGCGGCCGTAGGTCTCCTCGTGGACCACCCAGGAGAGCGGGCGGCGCTGCGACCAGCCGGCCTGGGCCAGCTCGGGCTCCTCGGGGAACTCGTCCACGTAGCCGACGCAGAGGTAGGCGACGACTTCGAGGTGCTCGGGCAGGCCCAGCTCGCGGACCATCTCGCGCTCGTCGAAGAAGCTGACCCAGCCGACGCCGAGGCCTTCGGCGCGCGCGGCGAGCCAGAGGTTCTCGACGGCGAGGGCCGAGGAGTACGGGGCCATCTGCGGCTGGGTGTGCCGGCCGAGGGTGTGGCGTCCGCCCCGGGTCGGGTCGGCGGTGACGACGATGTTCACCGGGGTGTCGAGGATGGCCTCGATCTTGAGTTCCTTGAACTGCTTCGCCCGGCCCTTGGGCAGCGACTTCGCGTACGCCTCGCGCTGGCGCTGGGCGAGCTCGTGCATGGTCCGGCGGGTCTCGGCGGAGCGGATGACGACGAAGTCCCAGGGCTGCGAGTGACCGACGCTGGGGGCGGTGTGGGCCGCCTCCAGGACGCGGAGCAGCACCTCGTGCGGGATCGGGTCGGTACGGAAACCCTTGCGGATGTCGCGGCGCTCGCGCATGACGCGCAGGACGGCCTCGCGCTCGGCATCGGCGTAGCCGGGAGCCGGCTCGCCCACGGCGGGCTCGGCGGATTCCGCGGCGGCCGGCTCGGCCGGGACGGCCTCCTCGGGCCGGGGCTCCACGGCCACCGGCTCGGCCTGGGCCACCGGCTCGACCGCGACCGGCTCGGGCTGGGGCACGGACTCGGGTTCGGGCTGCGGCTCCACGGCCGCCGGCTCGGGCACGGACTCGGCCGACGGCTCGGACTCGGGCTGCGGCTCGGCCTCCGGTGCCGGCTGTGCCTCGGCGCCCGGCTCCGGCTGGACCGGCTCGGGCACCACGGCGGCCACCGGCTCGACGGCGGCCACCGGCTCGACGGGGGCGACCGGCTCGGGCTCGGGCTGCGGCTCCACCGCAACCGGCTCGACCGCGATCGGCTCGGCCGGGACCACGGGCTCCGGCTCTGCCGCGGGCTGGACCTCGGCAACGGGCTCCGGCTGGACCGGCTCGGCCACGACGGCCACCACCGGCTCGGGCTGGGCCTGGGGCTCCACGGCCACGGCCTCGGCCGCGACCGGCTCCGGCTCGACGGCGACCGGCTCGACGGCGACCGGTTCCGGCTGGACGGCGACGGGTTCCGGCTGGACGGCGACGGGCTCCGGCTCGACCGCGACGGCCTCCGGCTGCAGCGGCTCGGCGGCCACCGGCTCGGGCTGGACCACCGCTTCCGCGGGCGCCGGGACGGGCTCCGGCTCCACGGGCGGTGCCGCGGCCTCGGCGGGGGCCGGGGCGGGCTCCGCCGCCGGCTCCGGCGTCCAGGGGGCACCGGCCTGCGGCGGGATCTCGCCCAGCTGGACCGCGGGGGCCGGGGCGGCCTCGGCGCGCGGGACGTCCAGGTACTCGGGTCCCGTGGTCGGGGGCCCCGCCTGGCGCAGCGGAACGGGCGCCACCGGGGTGCTCACGGCGGCCATCGGGGCGGCCTGGGCGGGCGCGGCGGCCGGGCCGCGGTCGGCGAGGGAGCGTACGACTCCGCCGTTGGCCTCGGGCATGGGCGGGCCCATGTGCAGGGGGCGCCGGACGGGGGCCGCGGGGGCCGCCGGGGCTACGGGGACCGCCGGGGGCGGCACGACGAGCCCGCCGAGGTCGAGCGCGCCGGAGTCACGGCCGCCCGTCTCGTGCGCGCCCGCGCTGTAGCCGCCGTCGGGGAAGACCGGCGGCGGGAACTCGGTGTACGCGGCCGGGGCCCCGGGGTAGGCGGGCTCGGCGGCGTAGGACGCGTCCGGGTACATCTGCGGCTCGCCGGGCTGGGGCGCGGCGGGGAAGGCGGGGGCCTGCGGGACGACCTGCGGGTCGCTCCAGGCACCCTGGCCGCTCGGCATCAGCAGGAGTTCCTCGTCCTCCGGCTCGGCCGGGTTGTCCATGAGGTCCTGGAAGGCGTAGCCGGCGGGAATCGGTGCCGGGATCTGGACCGGAGCGGGGACGCTCTGCTGATCCACCATGCCCGCGTTGTCCGGGAGACCCTCGCCCGGTACCTGGCCGGTGTCAGTCATGCTTACCCCTCGCCCATCGGTGTTGCCTCTTCGATCGCCCGGTCGCCCACGAGTCCGCCGAGCGGTTTTGCCTGCGGGATTGTGGTGCGACGAGCTCGTCTCGCATACGCCTGCACGACAACCAGTAAGCATTGTCGCGCCCGTCGGCCACCCTGACGGCCATAACCGTCACGGTCCTCTGTGGACTGCGCCACGTCGCGCGTCCCGGCGGTGTCGCGATGCCCGAATCGTCCGAAGCAGTACGACGATCGGCCAGCCTACCCCGGCCCTCGGCTCAGCGCGTGGCGGGGCGTTCCGCTGCCAGGAGGAACACCACGGAACGGTCCTGTTCGGCCCAGGTCCGGGTGTCCAGGCCGACGGACTGGAGCAGCGCGCACTCGACGGCGTAACCGTGTTCGGTGAGTGCCCTGCCGATCGCCTCCGCCTCGTCGCGGGTGGAGGCGTGGCTGACGATCCGTTCGGGACGGCGTTCGGCGACGGCCGCGACGACCGCGGCGCCGCCACCGCCGACGCGGACGACATCGGGCTCGGGCAGGCTCTCCAGTACGTGCGGCGCGCGTCCGGCGACGGCCTGGAGCTGCACTCCGCGCTCGCGGGCGGCGGCCGTTATGCGGTCGCAGGCGGCCGGGTCGGCGTCCACCGCGATGACGGCGGCCCCGAGGGCGGCCGAGTCCACGGCCACACCGCCGGATCCGGCGCCGATGTCCCACAGGAGGTCGCCGGTGCGCGGGCCGAGCCGGGCGAGTTGGGCCGCGCGCAGCTGGGTGGACCCGCCTTCTCCGGCGTCGGCCAGCGGCCGGGCCCAGCCGCGGTCGCCGGACCGGGCGGTGCTCTGACCGAGGAGCCAGCCCGCGTCGGCGGGGGCCGGTCCCCCGCCCCCGATGACGATGACGACGTTCGGGTCGCGCCAGCTGTGGTCGGCGGCCTTGTCGGAGGTGAGGACGCTCACCTGTTCCCGGTCCGTACCGAGTTCCTCGCAGACGACGAAGGTGCGGTGAACTCCTTCGAGGAGCAGTGCGAGTTCCGCGGGGCCGGCGCCGGGCGAGGTGAGGACGGCGACCTTCGTGTGGGCGCGGCAGACGTTGACGGCGCGGCGCAGGGTGCGGGGGTGGGCGACGACGACCTGGGCGTCGTCCCAGGGCATGCCGGCGCGGGCGAAGGCTGCGGCGACGGAGGAGACGGCCGGGAACACCTCGACCTCCAGGCCGTGCTCGGGGGCGCGCAGGACGCGTACGGCGCCGAAGAAGCCGGGGTCCCCGTCGGCGAAGACCACCGCGGTGCCGCGGTGGCCGGCGATGCGGCGTGCGGCGAGGCCGACACTGCCCAGGCGGATGCGCTCGGCGGTGGGCGGTACTTCGGGGAGGGCGAGGTGGTGCGCGGCGCCGGCCACGAGGGTGGCGGCGGAGAGCGCGGACCGGGCGCCCGCGGTCAGGGGCGAACCGTCCCAGCCGATCACCGTGACCCGGTCGGCCATCGTCGTCAGTCTCCTGGTCTGGCAGGGGGCACCTCCCGGCGGCGGCCGGTGGAGGGCGGGGTTTCGTCGGGGCGGGCACGGCGAGACTACCCGGTCATCGGTTCAGTTCCAGTCGGCGCCGACGGGGTGGCCGTTCGCGTCGGCGCGCTGCGGGAACGCGGTGCTGCGGGCGTATCCGTCGTACCTGTCGTAGCTGTCGTACCCGTCGTAGCCGTCGCTCTCGTCGAGGTCCTCGGGGACCAGGCTCCAGACGATGAGGTCGGTGCGGGTGTCGGCCCAGCCGTCGTCGGCCGTCTGCGTCCGCACTATCCACGCGTTGCGCAGGACGCCCTCGCTGATGCAGCCGATCTTCTGGGCCACCTGCTGCGAGGCGGTGTTGTCGGCGGCGGTGCGCAGTTCGAGGCGCTCGAACCCCTGGGCGCGGAAGAGCCATTGGGCGACGGCCAGGACGGATTCGCTGGCGTAGCCCTCGCCGCGGGCCCAGGGGGCGGTGACGTAGCCGACCTCGGTGGCGCGGGTGCGCCAGTTGGTGTTCTGCAGGTGCACGATGCCGACGAGGCGCTGGGTGAGGAACTCGGTGACGGCGAAGACGATGCCGCGGCCCTCGGTGCGTTCGGCGTGGGAGTGCCGGGTGGCCCAGGCGTGCGCTTCGGCGTGGGTGTAGGGGTGGGGCGCGCCGGTCCAGGCGGTGACGTGCTCGTCGTTCATCATCTCGGTCAGCGCGGTGACGTCCTCTTCCTCGAAGGGGCGCAGCACCAGCCGGTCCGTGCTGATGGTGACGTCCGGGAAGGTGGTAGTCATGCGCAGCTCCATGCCTGAGACCGTGGTGCGACCGTGTTGCGATGCGACCGCGGTGCGGGACCGTTCGTGCGGGACCGTGCGTGCGGTTCGTAGGCCACAGCATGCAGCATCGACCGGGTGATGTGCAGGGCCGGGTTGCCCGGAAGCGGGCAGAGCTCGGCCCCGCGCGCCGTCAGGTGCGTGCGGGGCCGAGATTCATGACCGGTCCGGGAGGAAACGGATCAGGAGATACCGGTTCAGGAGGCGGCCGGGGCACCGAAGGCCGGGACGACCGAGCCCTGGTACTTCTCCTCGATGAACTTCTTGACCTCGTCGGAGTTCAGCAGCTTGGCCAGCTTCTGGATCCGCGGGTCGCTCTGGTTCCCGTCCTTGACCGCGAGGAAGTTGGCGTAGGGGTTGCCCTCGGCCTTCTCCAGGATCAGCGCGTCCTTGGCGGGCGACAGCTTGGCTTCGAGGGCGTAGTTGCCGTTGATGACCGCGGCGTCCACGTCGTTCAGGGCGCGCGGGACCGTGGCGGCCTCCAGCTCCTTGAACTCCAGGCCCTTCTTGTCGGTGATGTCGGACAGCTTGGCCGCGGTGCCGACGCCCTCCTTGAGGGTGATCAGGTTGTTCGCGGCGAGCAGCTGGAGCGCGCGGCCCTCGTTGGTGGTGTCGTTGGGGACGGCGATGGTCTGGCCGGCCTTGATGTCACCGATGGCCTTGATCTTCTTGGAGTAGAGACCGAGGGGCTCCAGGTGCACGTTCACGACGGGCACGACGTGCGTGCTGTTCTTCTTGTTGAAGTCGTCGAGGTACGGCTTGTGCTGGAAGTAGTTGCCGTCGACCTGGCCCTGCTCGGTGGCGGTGTTCGGCAGGACGTAGTCCGTGAACTCCTTGACCTCCAGCTTGAGGCCCTCCTTGGCCGCGAGCTTGTCCTTGACGAAGTTCAGGACGTCGGCGTGCGGGCTCGGGGAGGCGGCTATGACCAGGGGCTTGCTCTCGTCGGCCTTGCCGCCGTCGGCCTTCGCCGAGGACGGGTCCGAGGAGCTGCCGCAGGCGGTGAGGCCGAGGGCGAGCGCGGTGGCCGTGGCGGCGAGGGCGGTGAGCTTGATGTTCTTACGCACGAAGAGTGCCTTTCTTGCTGAACAAGTACCGATGACTTGCTGGTGGTGGCCCAAGCACGACAAGTGCGGGCTCTGTTGGGGGGAAAGTCTTCTCAGGCGGTCCTGCCGCGGCGGGCGAGGAGGCGGACCGCGCCGTCGCCGAGCAGCTGGATCACCGTGACGAGGGCGATCAGGACCACGACGGTGGCGATCATGAAGCCGGTCTCGAAGCGCTGGAAGCCGTAGGTGATGGCCTTGGAACCGAGCCCTTCGCCGCCGACGGCGCCGGCCATGGCCGAGTAGCCGACGAGGGTGATGACGGTGGTGGTGACGCCGGCGACCAGGGAGGGCAGGGCCTGCGGCAGCAGCACCTTGCCGACCAGGGTGGGGATGCCGCCGCCCATGGACTCGACGGCCTCGATGAGACCGTGGTCCACCTCGCGGACGGCGGTCTCGACGAGCCGGGCGAAGAAGGGGACGGCGCCGATGGCGAGCGGGACGATCATGGCGGTGGGGCCGATGAAGGTGCCGACGACCGCCGTGGTGACCGGGATCAGGAAGATCAGCAGGATGATGAACGGCAGCGAGCGGCCTATGTTCACGATCACGCCGAGGACCTTGTTGAGCGGCTGGTTCTGCAGGAGGCCGCCCTTGTCGGTGAGGACCAGCAGGATGCCGATGGGCAGGCCGCCGAGCACGGTCACCAGGGTGGACCACAGCACCATGTAGAGGGTGTCGTAGGTGCCCTGGGTGAGCAGGGGCTGCATTTCGGACCAGGTCACTTGGCACCATCCTTGACCAGCTCGGCCAGTTCGTTGTCGATCCCGTCGACGATGTCGACCTGGAGGCCCTGCTCGCGGAGGAAGCCGACCGGCACGACGTTGTCCTCGTAGCCGCCGGGCAGTTCGATGCGCATGCGGCCGATCTGCCGGCCCGCGACGGTGTCCATCGCGGCGCCGAGGATCGAGATGTCGATGTTGTACGTGCGGGAGAGCTGCGAGATGACCGGCCGGACGGCGGCTTCGCCGTGGAAGGTGACGTCGACGACCGTGCGGTCGGGGCCGGTGGCGGTACCGGTGACCGGGAAGAGTTCGCCGGCGAGCTCGGAGCCGGGGGTGGCCAGGAGTTCGGCGACGGTGCCGGACTCGATGATCCGGCCGTTCTTCATCAGGGCGGCCGAGTCGCAGACCGTCTTGACCACGTCCATCTCGTGCGTGATGAGCAGCACGGTGAGGCCGAGCTGCCGGTTGAGGTCGCGCAGCAGGCCCAGGACGGAGCGGGTGGTCTCGGGGTCCAGGGCGCTGGTGGCCTCGTCGGACAGCAGCACCTTGGGGTCGCCGGCCAGCGCACGGGCGATGCCGACGCGCTGCTTCTGGCCGCCGGAGAGCTGGGCCGGGTAGGCCTTGGCCTTGTCGGCGAGGCCGACCAGGTCGAGGAGTTCGAGGGCCTTGCGGGAGCGCTCGCGGCCGGAGACGCCGAGGATCTCCAGGGGCAGCTCGACGTTGGCCTGGACGGTGCGCGAGGACAGCAGGTTGAAGTGCTGGAAGACCATGCCGATGCGGCTGCGGGCCTGGCGGAGCTCCTTGCCGGCGCGCCGGCCGCGGCCGGCGAGGGCGGTGAGGTCGACGCCGTCGACGGTCACGGTGCCGGTGGTGGGTCGCTCCAGCAGGTTGACGCAGCGGATCAGGGAGGATTTGCCTGCGCCGCTCTGGCCGATGACTCCGTAGACCTCGCCCTCGCGGACGTGGAGATCGACGCCGTCCAGGGCGGTGACCTCGCGGCCACGGGACTGGTAGACCTTCGTGAGGCCCGATGTGGTGATCACAGGATTTCCGTCGCTGTCGAGTGCGCGGCGCAGCGGGCTGCCGGCACGGGGCAAACAATCTGGGGACGCGATACGGGACGAACCGTCAGAAAATGATGGTGTCGACACGTGCGCGGGGCATGAGTGAGCCGGGCTGTCCATCAGTGGGTGACGTGGTGGCGCGGCTGGTCTCGCTTCGGGGCGCGAGGCTCAGGAAGGGGCCCTCAGAAGGCGCACATTCGACACATACAACGAGCACCGGGCGTCATCGTCGCCTCGGTCGCAAGGGTGCGGCTGCTCGTCGTGGTCATGGGCCCCAGTAAAGCAGACCTCTTCACTGACCGATCAATGATGTCCGGATAGCGGACGCGATCCGACCACATACCGGACCTCCCCGGTCAATGCCGACCCCCGCCCCGAGGCCGGTTCCCCGCCTCCGACCTGCGCCGACACGGGCTGCCGGGGCTGCCCGGCCCGCCCGTTCCGGAGCGCGGCACCCCGGCCCCGTGTGGTCAAGACCACGGTCGGGACGCCGGGCCCGCGCTCAGCGCGCGGGGCTGTCCGGGACAGGGGTGCGCGCATCGGGTCTTACGGCCCGTAATACCCTCGCTGCATGCTCGACGCCCTGACGGTCGCCATCGGCGTGGCCGCACTCGCCCTCGCCGCCTGGTGCGGCCACGCCGCATGGCGGGACCAGCCGACCAAGGACTGGCACTTCATCGGTATGGCCGTCGTGACCGTGCTGGTCCTGGCGCAGCTGGTGATCGGCCTGGTCAAGCTGGCCCTGGGCGAGAAGCCCGACGAGGGCACGGTGATCTTCGTGGCCTACCTGGTGGGCGCGTTCGCCGCGGTCCCGGCGGCCGGGATGCTCTCGCTGAGCGAGCGGACCAAGTGGGGATCGATCACGGTGGCCGCCGGCGCCGTCGTGCTCGCCGTCCTCGAAGTACGGCTCTACGACATCTGGGGAACCACCGGTGCCTGACTCCGACACGACGGACGCCGCCGGCGCCGCCGCCACCGCCTCCGGACGCGAGCGGCTCGTCTCCGGGCCCGGTCTGCTGCTGGTGTGGCTGTACGGCGTGATGGTGGTGGGCGCGGTCTCCCGCTCGGCCTTCCAGATCTCCACCGAGTTCGACCGGGCGCCTCTGGCGTACTCGCTGTCCGCCGTGGCCGCGCTGGCCTACGCGTTCATCACGTACTCACTGGTGCGCGGCGGGGATAGGGCCCGCAGGGCGGCGCTGATCTGCTGCGCCGCCGAGCTGGCCGGCGTGCTGGCCGTGGGGACCTGGACCCTGGTGCGACCCGACTCCTTCCCCGACACGACCGTGTGGTCCCAGTTCGGGATGGGCTACCTGTTCATCCCGGTGATCCTGCCGATCACCGGGATGCTCTGGCTGCGCAAGCGGCGCGACGCGGCTACGCGCTGACCGTGAAGTCGGTCGGGTCCTTGGCTTCCTTCTCCAGGATCACCAGCTGGACGCCGTCGGAGGCGGTGCGGCCGCCGACCTTGACGTAGCCGGCCTTGCGGTAGAGGCGCAGGTTCGACTCGCTCTTGTGCCCGGTGTGCAGGCGGAAGCGGGTGGTGTTGCCGGGGCTCGCCAGAGCCTCCTCGACCGCACGCAGCAGGCGCGCCCCGAGACCGTGACCCTGCAGGCGCGGGTGCACACAGAGCTTGGCGATCTTGGCGGTGCCGTCCTCGTCGACGTTGCCCCGCACGGTCCCGACGATCTCGTCGCCGAGCCGGGCCACCAGGACGGTGTCCGTCGCCAGTTCGCCCTTGAGGGAGTCCAGGGACTGGGTGAGCGGCTGGATGAGGTAGTTGCCGTACAGCTCGGCCTCCCGCTGGAAGGCCAGGTACTGCAGTTTGAAGATCTGCTCCGCGTCCTCGGCAGCCGCCGCCGAAATGGTCACGCTCATGCCCATGTGCGCATGCCTCCAGCTCACCTGGTAGCCCGTTGGTCTACCGCTCCTTTCCCCGCAGGCCAGGAGCCGCAACCTCTGCAGCCAGCATTCTGCGCAGACATCCCAGGCAACGGGAACGGACGGGCCCTAAACTTCCTTGTGAGATACCCAACTCTCCTGCGATTTCACGGTAAGTGAGGTCTCTGGGCGAAAGAAGTGCCTTCATCAGCTCGGGACAGCGTCCGGGCAACCGGGCGACCGCCGATCGGAGTGCGCGGTTCTCCTCGCCGTGCAGGAGGGCGTCTTCGGGCTCGGCCGCGGGGGCCGGGCCGGCCGGAGCGTTCCCGTCCACCGGGTGCTGGCGGTGGCCGTACGGGATCTCCCGCCTGGCGCGGCGCCGGGCGAGGCGGGCCTCCGCCCGGACCGCCCGGCGCAGCCACCGCGCCGGCTCGGCGGGTTCGGCCGGATCGGTGACGTGGCGGCCGCTCTCCAGCAGCCTGACCCAGACGGCTTGTTCCAGGTCGGCCGCGTCCACTCCGGTGCCCGGTGCCTCCGCGGCCGCCTCGGCGGAGAGCAGCGGGCCGAGCTTGTCGACGTAATCAGCCTTCAGCAGGTCCATGCCGGGCGGGACGAGCGGGCCGGGCCGGACGGTTTCCCCACCGGGCCCGGCCCACTCGTACGGGAACGGGGGCTCAGCGGTTGACGGGGCGTCGGCCCGGGCGGAAGGCCTCGGCGGCGAGCAGTCCGGTGTCCGGGTTGTCGGTGAAGATGCCGTCGATGCCCTGTTCGAAGTAGGTACGGAAGGCGCCGAAGGCGTCCCCGTACGCGGTGGGGTCGGTCCCCTTGCGGTAGTCGGCGGGCAGGAAGCTGTTCTCGTTGCGCGCGGTGTAGGGGTGCAGCAGCAGCCCGCGGGCGTGGGCGTCCTTCACCAGGGTGGTCGGCGCGCCGAGCTTGCCGGCCGCGTCGCGCGGGAGGATCAGGTCCATGGTCGGGCCGATGCCCTGGGCGAAGCCGGCGATCCACTTCAGCCCCTCGGGCTCGACGAGGTCGGCGACCGTACGCGGGTCCTTGGCCACCTCGAAGTCCCAGGGGCGGGTGCCGGCGGCGGAGAGCAGGACCACGCGGGGCGCGGAGACCAGCCGGGAGAGCCGCTGGATGCTGGAGGGCTCGAAGGACTGGAGGAAGAGGGCGGCGCCCCGTCCGTCGCGCCCGTAGCGGCGCAGGAGCTTGGCGAGGGGCTCCTCCAGGCCGAGGCCCAGGCCCCGGAAGTAGGTGGGGTGCTTGGTCTCGACGTGCAGCCACACCCGCCGGCCGCGGCGCTTGCCCTCGCGGTCGGCCCAGCGGAGCACCTCTTCGAAGGTGGGCACGGCCCACTGGCCGTCATAGAGCGTGTTGCGCTGGCGGACGGCGGGGATGCGTTCCTTCGCGCGCAGGGTCCGCAGCTCGGCCAGGGTGAAGTCCTCGGTGAACCAGCCCGTGACGGAGACCCCGTCGACGGACTTCGTGGTGCGCCGCGCGGTGAACTCGGGGTGGTCGGCGACATCGGTGGTCCCGCCGATCTCGTTCTCGTGGCGGCACACCAGATGGCCGTCCCTGGTCGGGACGAGGTCCTGCTCGATGACGTCGGCACCCAGGTCGAGGGCGAGCTGGTAGGAGCCGATCGTGTGCTCCGGGCGGTAGCCGCTGGCTCCGCGATGGCCGATGACCGTCGGGTGGGGGAGGTCCCGGTATCCCCCGTCGCCGCGTCCCTCCCCGTACCCGCCCTCGGCCGCGGCGGCGGAACCCGCCGCCAGTCCCGTGATCCCCGTCCCCGCCGCCAGGACGGCCGCCCCCAGGACCGTGCGCCGCGCTGCCCCACCCTGTGTCATGAGTGTCACTCCTCTTCGTGATCGCCGTGTCGCGGCCCGCGATCGGCGTGCCGATGGTAGGCAAACAGGGGTGACCGAGGGGCGTGCGACGACGGCACATCCGGGGAACGTGGCGGAAACGTGCGTCAACACTGCGTATCCGACACGTGAACCCGATGTGCGCTCGGAGCTGACCCGCGAGTATCGTCCTCACCTGCGCTACCGCCGTGTGGTGGGTGCGCGAACCGCTTTTCGATGCCGGAGGGCCCACGTTGTTCCGTACGAAGCTCATCAAAGCCACTGTCGGACCGGTCATGCGCATGATGTTCCGCACCCGTGTGGAGGGCATCGAGAACATCCCCGGCTCCGGGCCGGTGATTCTGGCGGGCAACCACCTCACCTTCATCGACTCCATGATCCTGCCGCTGGTGTGCGACCGTACGGTCCACTTCATCGGCAAGGACGAGTACGTGACCGGCAAGGGGATCAAGGGCCGCGCCATGGCCTGGTTCTTCACCGGCTCCGGCATGATCCCCGTCGACCGTGACGGGGCCAACGGCGGCGTCGCGGCCCTGATGACCGGCCGCCGGATCCTCGAAGAGGGCAAGATCTTCGGCATCTACCCCGAGGGCACCCGCTCCCCCGACGGCCGCCTCTACCGCGGCCGCACCGGCATCGCCCGCCTGACCCTGATGACCGGCGCCCCCGTGGTGCCGTTCGCGATGATCGGCACCGACAAGCTCCAGCCGGGCGGCGCCGGCATGCCGCGACCGGGCCGGGTCACCGTCCGCTTCGGCGAGCCGATGGAGTTCTCCCGCTACGAGGGCATGGACCGCGACCGCTACGTGCTGCGCGCCGTCACCGACTCGGTGATGGCCGAGGTCATGCGCCTTTCGGGCCAGGAGTACGTCGACATGTACGCCACCAAGGCGAAGGCCGCGTAGCGCTCCGCTACTGACGCTGGAGTGACCGGCTGACGCCCGCCGCCGTGGTGGTGGCGAGGATCCAGCCGGTCACGATCAGCAGGTACGACAGCCACTGGTGCAGGCCGCCCGGCGCGAAGGCCCCCTCCTGGCCGAAACCGACGATCGGCACCATCAGGTCGATCGTGTAGAAGACCGGGTTGAAGTCAGGGGCCTCCCCCGCCTTCAGGGCGCGCGGCGGGTCGATGCCGTACGCGATCGACCCGGTCATCAGTAACGCCAGCAGCCATCCCGCCGCGCGCAGCGGCCGGAAGCCGTAGCCGACGGTGACGTCCTGGAGCAGTCCCCACGCCCGCGCGGCCCGGGGCAGGGTGCGGCGGTGCCTGCGCAGCTTCGCGAGCTGGACGGTCCGGGCGGCCGCCTCGTCGCCCGCCGTACGGTAGGCCGCCGCGAGCTGTTCGTAGGCGTACGTGAGGTACCCGGACTCCTCCCGCTCCAGGGCGGGCAGCCGCTGCTCGGCGGGCAGGTGCGGGGCGAGGGTGCGGTAGGTCAGGCCGTCGATGGCGATCCGCTCGGGCCAGGCCTGCGGGTCGATGTGGAGCAGGTCGACGGTGGACCGGCGCAGGTTCACGTCGCCCCGGATCGTTTCGCAGCGGCGCAGCCACAGCTCGCCGATGGCGCAGCTGGAGGCGCGCAGGGCGGTCCCGTCCGGGTTGGCGAGGTCGGCTCGGGTGAGGTTGGCCTGGCCCGGTATCCGGGAGCCGGTGAGGTTGACCATGCCGCGGGCCTGCATCCGGTGCGCGCGCAGGTCGGTGCCGACGGTCAGGTTCTCGGCGTGCAGGGCGATCCCCCCGGGGGCGAGCAGCCGGGCGCGGTCGAGCTGGATCTGGCCGCCGACGGTGGCCCCGTTGAGGCGGAGCTGGCCGTGCACGGTCAGGTCGTTCGCGATGATGTCGGTGTCGACCTCGATGTGGTTGAGCTGGAGCGGGGGCTCGTCCGCCTCCTCGCCGGCGGTGGGGCCGATCACGGCGCCCTGGAGGAAGAGCCCCCCGGATATCTTGGCGCCCTGGAGCCGCACGGGCCCGGCGATCCGGCAGCAGGAGAGCCGCAGGACCACCTCGACGCGCACCGTGGAGGCGGTCAGGCCGGGCAGCGTGGAGTAGCCGAGGACGAGGGCACGCAGCTGGGCCCCGTAGATCAGGGGCTTGCGCTCGAACCAGCAGTCGCGCAGCCGGATGGGGTGGTCGATCACGGCGTAGCGCAGGTCCAGCTTGCCCACGATCTTCGCGCCCTTGACCTTGAGGCCGGGGATCCGGCCCTGGACGACGGGCCCGGCTCCCAGCAGGATGGCCCGCAGCACCTCGGCGCGCAGGGTGCGGTCGGGCCCCCAGTCGGCCCCGTCGACGGAGCTGTCCTCGGGGGTGTGCCGGAAGTCGACCCCGTCGCCGCGCGGGAAGGCTTCCCAGACGCGGCGTTCCGCCGGGGTCAGATCGTTGATCTCCATCGCCGGGATGGTGTCCCGCAGTTCCGCGAACTGTCAACTCCGGCCGGAACACCATCCCTTCGACGGGACGTCAGTGCTCGACGCCCTCCTGGAGCCGCTGGCCCCTGAGCAGGAACCAGGCGGCCACGGCGGTGGCCAGCAGGACGGCCGCGCCGACGCCGGAGGCGAGCCGCAGCCCGTCGACGAAGGCGTCCTGGGCGGCGCCCACCATCACCTGGGCGGTGTGCGGGTCCAGTGCCTTGGCGGCCTCGACGGCCCCGCCGAGGGATTCGTGCGCGGCGTCGGCGACCGGGCCCGCGACCGAGGCCGGGGCGGTGAAGCTCTGGTAGACGCCGGTGACGATGGAGCCGAGCAGGGCGATGCCGAGGGCGGCGCCGAGCTCGTACGCCGTCTCGGAGACGGCGGAGGCCGAACCGGCCTGCTCCTTGGGCACGCTGGAGAGGATCACGTCGGCGGTGACGGTGAAGGAGAAACCGGCACCGAGGCCGACGACGAGCAGGGCCGCGCCGAGCAGCGGGTAGCCGCTCTCCTTGTGGATCAGCGTGAGCACGGCGAGGGCCAGGCCGATGGCGCCGAGGCCGCCGGCCACGATGGACCGTACCGAGTACCGGCGGGCGTACCGGCCCGCGATCAGGCCGGTCACCACCGCGCCGATGGCGGCGGGCAGTTCGGCGAGGCCCGCTTCCAGCGGGTCGCGGCCCTGGACGAGCTGCAGGAACTGGGAGAGGAAGAAGACCAGTCCGGAGAGGCCGAACACGGTGAGCAGGTCGGCGAGTACCGCGCCGGAGAAGCCGCGGTGCTTGAAGAGCCGCATGTCGAGCAGCGGCGACGCCAGCCCGAACTGACGGCGCACGAAGGCGTACAGGGCGCCCGCGCCGAGTGCCGCGGTGGCCGCGACCTCCCAGGTCACGCCATGGGTGGCGACTTCCTTGACGGCGTAGACCACGCTGATCACGCCGACGAGGGAGAGGCCGACGCTGACGAGGTCCCAGGGACCGGCGACCGGGTTCTTGGATTCGGGGAGCAGCTTGATTCCGACGACGACCAGGGCGATCATCACGGGGAGGTTGATCAGGAAGACCGAGCCCCACCAGAAGTGCTGGAGCAGGGCTCCGCCGACGACCGGGCCGACGGCCGCGCCGGCCGAAGCGGTGGCGCCCCAGATGCCGATCGCGAGGCTGCGCTCCTTGGGGTCGTGGAAGATGTTGCGGATCAGCGCGAGGGTGGACGGCATCAGGGTCGCGCCGGCCACGCCGAGCAGGGCCCGGGCGACGATCATCATCTCGGGGCTGGTGGCGTAGGCGTTGAGCACGGACACGGCACCGAACGCGGTGGCGCCGGTGAGCAGCAGCTTCTTGCGGCCTATTCGGTCACCGAGGCTGCCCATGGAGACCAGGAGTCCGGCGATGACGAAGGAGTAGATGTCGCCGATCCACAGCAGCTGGGTGCCGGACGGCTTGAGGTCCTCGGAGAGCGCGGGCGTGGCGAGGCCGAGTACGGTCGCGTCGACGGCGACCAGCAGCACGGCCAGCACCAGCACGCCCAGGGCGAGCCAGCGGCCGCGGCTCCTGGTCTCCGTCCCGGTCGGGCTGTTCAGCTGCTGGATGCTGCTCATTTCTCCACACTCCGTCTGGCGCCACCGAGCAACAGCTCGATGATCATGTACTGGAAGTCCTTGGCGGCGACCCGGCCGTCCATCACGGCCCAGGCGCAGGCCCCGACGAGGGCGTAGAGCGCCTCGGTGAGCCATGCGGGGGTCAGGTCGATCCGGATATCGCCCTCCTCCTGGCCGCGCCGGAAGAGTGCGCTGACGCGGGCGTCGAGCCGGGCCCATCCCTCGTTGACCTCGTCGCCCTCGAACAGCTGGTTCTCGGTGACGAGGAAGGCCAGCAGCTGGGCATTGGGCTCGGACTCGGCGACGAGGCGTCCGATCGCCTCCACCGCCGTGCCCTCGTCGAGGCGGGCGTTGTCGAAGGCCACCTCGAACTCCCGGATGCCGAGTTCTTCGAGGGCCCGTACGAGGGCGTCGCGTCCGGCGAAGTGCCGGTGGAGGGTCGCGCGCCCGATGCCGGCGGCGCGGGCGACCTCGTCCATCGTGGCGGTCGACTTGCGGGAAAGCAGGGCGGCCGCATCGCGGAGCACCTGGTCACGATCCATGGCCATGAGACAAGCATACCCCGAATGAGACTCTCGTGTCTCATTCCGTCGAAAAATGAGCTGCCCGAGGGGTGGCCGGAACGGAATCCTGCCGAAATGAAGCCACTGCTGCTGATCGACGTCGACGGGCCGCTGAACCCCTACGCGGCCCAGGCCCAGCGCCGCCCCGAGGGCTATCGCACCCACCGCATGCGCCCGACGGGCTGGACGGGGGCCGAGCGGACCAAGCCCCTGCGGGTGTGGCTCAATCCCGGCCACGGGGCGGAGCTGCTCGCCCTCGCGGACACCTACGAGCTGGTCTGGGCCACCACGTGGAAGGACGAGGCCAACGACTGGATAGGTCCGCACCTGGGTCTGCCGAGACTCCCCTTCATCGACTGGCCGGTGATGCACGGCCGGGCGCCGCGCGGCACGTTCTGGAAGACCCAGTACATCCTCGAATACGCGGGCGAGCGCCCCTTCGCCTGGATCGACGACGACATCACGGCGATGGACCGCGAGTACGTCGACCAGCATCACCCGGCGCAGACCCTGCTGATGCGCATCGACGAGCGGATCGGGCTGGTCCGCGCGGACTTCGACGCGCTGGCGGACTGGGCGGCGTGACGCGCGGTGGCGAACGGGCGGCTCCCCCGGGGCCGGGCAGTGGCCGGTGGGGCAACCGGGCGTCTGGGGCAAACACCGGAGGGGCGGCGGGAGCACAGGGCTCCTGCCGCCCCTCCGGGCATTCCGCCGCGGACGTACAGGCCCGGACCCGGGTCCGGGTCCTACGGGCGTGCGGGCCGCAGGGCGGCGGACGCAGTGGGGGCGCCTACTGCTTGTGGGCCGCCCAGGCGTGCTGGATGACCAGATCGGCCTTGAGCTCGGTGAGCTGGGTGGCGACCGCCGACGGGGCGGTGCCGCCGCGGCCGCTGCGCGAGGCCAGGGCGCCCTTGACGTTCAGGACGGTCCGGACCTCCGGCGTCAGGTGCTCCGAGATCTTCACGAACTGCTCGTCCGTCAGCTGGTCGAGCTCGATGCCCTCGCCCTCGCAGACCTTGACGCACTCACCGGCCACCTCGTGGGCCACGCGGAACGGCACGCCCTGCTTGACCAGCCACTCGGCGATGTCGGTGGCGAGCGAGAAGCCCGCGGGGGCCAGCTCCTCCATCCGCTCCCGGTTGACCGTGAGGGTGGCCATCATGCCGGTGAAGGCCGGCAGCAGGACCTCGAGGGTGTCGCAGGAGTCGAAGACGGGCTCCTTGTCCTCCTGGAGGTCCCGGTTGTACGCCAGGGGCAGCGCCTTGAGCGTGGCGAGCAGGCCGGTCAGGTTTCCGATGAGCCGGCCCGACTTGCCGCGCGCCAGCTCCGCGATGTCCGGGTTCTTCTTCTGCGGCATGATCGACGACCCGGTCGAGAAGGCGTCGTGCAGCGTCACGAAGGAGAACTCCTTCGTGTTCCAGATGATGATCTCCTCGGCGATCCGGGACAGGTTGATCCCGATCATCGCGGTGACGAAGGCGAACTCGGCCACGAAGTCGCGCGAGGCCGTACCGTCGATCGAATTGCCGACCGAGCCCCGCTCGAAGCCCAGGTCGGCGGCGACCTGCTCCGGGTCCAGCCCCAGCGAGGAGCCGGCGAGGGCGCCCGAACCGTACGGGGAGACCGCGGTGCGGGTGTCCCACTGCCGCAGCCGCTCCGCGTCCCGGGACAGGGACTGCACGTGGGCCAGGACGTGGTGGGCGAAGAGCACGGGCTGCGCGTGCTGGAGGTGGGTCCGGCCCGGCATCGCCACGTCGTGATGCGTCTCGGCGAGGCCGACCAGCGCGTCCTGGAGGTCCGCGATCAGACCGCCGATGATCCGGCCGTGGTCGCGCAGGTACATCCGGAAGAGGGTGGCCACCTGGTCGTTGCGGGACCGGCCGGCGCGCAGCTTGCCACCGAGCTCGGCGCC
Organism: Streptomyces sp. NC-S4; assembly: GCF_054353315.1. Taxonomy (NCBI): domain Bacteria; kingdom Bacillati; phylum Actinomycetota; class Actinomycetes; order Kitasatosporales; family Streptomycetaceae; genus Streptomyces; species Streptomyces sp. NC-S4. Next base: position 2,017,575 of record NZ_CM135937.1, read on the forward strand.
GAGCCGCTCCAGCAGGCCGCGCTCCAGGGCGGTGTGCACGTCCTCGTCGGCGACGGTGCCGGTGAAGGAGCCGTCGGCCACGTCGGCTTCGAGCTGGTCGAGTCCGGCGATCATGCGGTCGAGCTCTTCGGTCGTGAGCAGGCCCGCCTTGTGGAGCACGCGGGCGTGGGCGCGGGAGCCCGCGATGTCGTACGGCGCGAGGCGCCAGTCGAAGTGGACCGACGCCGACAGCAGGGCCAGCGCCTCCGAAGGACCGTCGGCGAACCGGCCGCCCCAGAGCCGGACGTCACCCTTGTTGCTGCTCACAGCTACTGCTCCTCAAGACTGCATGGCTTTGACTGCTGGTAAGGCTCCGGGGCCCGGAGAGCCCCGGATGTGCAACCGCCTCCCCGCCGCGGAGGTAACGGGGAGGCGGTACGGACTGCCGGCCGGTCAGGCGAGGTCGCGGCGGGCCGCGATCTTCGAGGAGAGACCGAAGATCTCGATGAAGCCCTGGGCCTTGGACTGGTCGAAGGTGTCGCCCGAGTCGTAGGTCGCGAGGTTGAAGTCGTACAGCGACTCGTCCGACTTCCGGCCGGTGACGACGGCGCGGCCGCCGTGCAGGGTCATCCGGATGTCGCCGGTGACGTGCTGGTTGGCCTCGTTGATGAAGCCGTCCAGGGCGCGCTTGAGCGGGGAGAACCACAGGCCGTCGTAGACCAGCTCGCCCCAGCGCTGCTCGACCTGCCGCTTGTAGCGGGCCAGCTCGCGCTCGACGGTGACGTTCTCCAGCTCCTGGTGGGCCGTGATCAGCGCGATCGCACCCGGGGCCTCGTACACCTCACGGGACTTGATGCCCACGAGGCGGTCCTCGACGATGTCGATCCGGCCGATGCCCTGGGCTCCGGCGCGGTCGTTGAGCTGCTGGATGGCCTGCAGCACGGTGACGGGCTTGCCGTCGATGGCGACCGGGACGCCCTCCTTGAAGGAGATGACGACCTCGTCGGCCTCGCGCGGCAGGGCCGGGTTCGAGGTGTACTCGTAGATGTCCTCGATCGGGGCGTTCCAGATGTCCTCCAGGAAGCCCGTCTCGACGGCGCGCCCGAAGACGTTCTGGTCGATGGAGTACGGGGACTTCTTGGTGGTCGCGATCGGGAGCTGCTTCTCCTCGCAGAAGACGATCGCCTTGTCCCGGGTCATCGCGTAGTCGCGGACCGGCGCGATGCACTTGAGGTCCGGGGCGAGGGCGACGATGCCCGCCTCGAAGCGGACCTGGTCGTTGCCCTTGCCGGTGCAGCCGTGGGCGACGGTCGTGGCGCCGTGCTTCTTGGCGGCGGCGACCAGGTGCTTGACGATGGCCGGCCGGGAGAGCGCCGAGACCAGCGGGTAGCGGTCCATGTAGAGGGCGTTCGCCTTGATCGCCGGGAGGCAGTACTCATTGGCGAACTCGTCGGAGGCGTCGGCGACCTCGGCCTCGACCGCACCGCAGTCGAGCGCGCGCTTGCGGATGACGTCCAGGTCCTCGCCACCCTGGCCGACGTCCACGGCAACGGCGATGACCTCGGCGCCCGTCTCCTCGGCGATCCAGCCGATGGCGACGGAGGTGTCCAGGCCGCCCGAGTAGGCGAGTACGACGCGCTCGGTCACGGGTTTCTCCTTACGGTGCATTCAACGACAGGCATAACTATGCACTACTCCGTATGTTTCGTCAATCGACCTCCGCGGAGATCCCGCGTGTCACCCGCCCACCCCCACCTGACCTGCGGATATATGGGAGGCAGGCAGCCGCTCGGTTCCCTACGATCAGCCCTGACAACCGCAGGGGAGGGCGTATGGACACGGACACGCAGGACCGGCTTCCGCCACCGGGGAGCCCGGCGGCCGAGTGGATCGCCTTCGACCGCGCGGTCCGGCGGACCCACCACTGGTCGTACACGAGCCCCCTCGGGACACCGGACGCCGTGAAGCTGTGCCACGCGAACGGCCGGATCCGCGAGGCGGCGCTCCGGGAGCCGTCGCCGCTGCTGGTGGAGCTGGTCGCGATCCGGTGCACGGACTGGGTACCGGCCGTCCGGGAGCGGGCCAGGCGGGTGCTGGCCGCGGCCCTGGCGGACGACCCCGCGGGCACCGTGCTGCGGCTGACACCGCTCGTGGTCCGGCTGGGCCGGCGCGAGCAGGGCGCGTGGGCGCTGGAACGCTTCGGGGCCGTGCTGGACGGCGACCGCGACCTCCTCGGCGAGCTGCGCGGGAGCGCGGACCCGCCGACCCGCCGGCTCGCGGCGCGGCTGACCCTCGACGCCGGGCTGCTGGGCGTGAGGGAAATGGCCCGGCTGGCGGCCGCCGAGCCGGACCCGGTGACCGGCGGACTGTGGACGGACGGTGCGCTGGCCGCCCTGGCCGCCAACGGGCCGGACGACGAGGCCGTCGACACGCTGCTCGGCGGGCACGGTCAGATGGTCCGCGCGGCCGGGGTCACCGCCCTGCGCGGGGCCGGCCGGGCCGCCGAGGCCGCCGATCACCTCGACGACCGCTCCGGGATGGTCCGGGCCTGTGCCCGGTGGCTGGTTCGCCAGGGCGGCGGCGACCCGTACACCGTGTGCCGCGAGCGGCTCGCCGATCCCGCCCGCGTGACCCCGTACGCGGTGACCGGCTTCGCCGAGTGCGCCCGACGCGAGGACGCGCCGCTGCTGCGCGTGCTGCTGGAGCACCCCGACGGCCGGATGCGGGCCGCGGCCGTCGCCGGGCTGCGCCTGCTGGACACCACGGACATCGAGCTGCTGCGGGCCCTGCTGGACGACCCGTCGCCCGCGGTGGCCCGCGAGGTGGCCCGGAGCCTGAGCGCCTCCGCCCCGCTGCTGCCCGTCGACTGGCTGATGGACCGCATCGCGCCCGAGCGGCCTTCACACACCCGCCGGGCCGCCTACCGGATCCTCTTCGCCCGGGGCGGGGTGGCCGGACTGCGCGCCTCCACGGAGCTGCTGACGGACCGTGACCCGGGCCTGCGGACCGTCGCGGCCCAGCGCGTCCAGAGCATGTGGTCCCCCCACAGGCCCCCGGACCTGCCGGTCCGCGATCCGGAGGTCGGCATGCTCCTGGACCGCTGCACGCACCTGTTCAGCGCGTACGTGATGCGGCTCATGCGCGCACGGCTCGGGCTTCCGGCCCGGCCGGCCCCCTCGGACGGATACTGAACCCATGGGAAAACTTCACGACCGAATAGACGGCCGGCTCCGCGCGTTCATCGAGGCACAGCCGGTCTTCTTCACCGCGACCGCACCGCTCACGGGCGACGGTCACGTCAATCTCTCCCCCAAGGGCCGCGCCGGAACCCTCGTCGTCATCGACGAGCAGACCCTGGCCTACCTGGACTTCGGGGGCAGCGGCGCCGAGACCATCGCCCATGTCCGGGAGAACGGCCGGATCACCCTGATGTGGTGCGCGTTCTCCGGGCCGCCCAACATCGTGCGCATCCACGGCGAGGGCGAGGCGGTCTTCCGCGACGATCCCCGCTGGAGCGACCTGATCGCCCTGTTCGGTGACGCGGACGGGCCGGCGGCGCGGGCGGTCATCCTGGTCCGTGCCCGCCGGATCGCGGATGTCTGCGGGTACGCCGTCCCCCTGATGGAGTACCAGGGCGAGCGGACCCTGCACGCGGAGTACTTCGGCCGCAAGACGGACGAGGAGTTCGCCGCGTACTGCGAGAAGAACGAGTTCATCGGATCGAGCGTCGACGGCCTGCCTGCGCTGCCGCTGCCCCTTCCGCCCCGTACCGTCTGACATGTGCTGCGTACCGCTGTAGTCACCGTCTCACTGATCGTCACTTCCCTGCTCCCGCAGGGCCCCGCGCCCCTGCCCGAGCGGCTCGCCGACACCGGCGGCGGCAGTCAGCTGATCACCGCCGTCGCGCCCGGGCCCGGATCCACCACCGGCCGGGTGATCTGGTGGGACCGCTGGGCGGGGCGCTGGCACCGGTCCGGGAGCGCGCCCGCCCGGTTCGGCGCGAACGGCCTCACCGAGGGTGCGACCCGGACCCAGGGCACGAACACCACGCCCACGGGTCTCTTCGAACTCCCCTACGCCTTCGGGATCCGGCGGGCCCCGGTCGGCACGGACCAGGCCTACCGGCGGGTGGGCCCCGACTCCTGGTGGTGCCAGGACAACGCGTCCGCCCACTACAACCGCTGGGTCGAGCCGCTGCCGGCGGACTGCGCGCCGGGCGAGGCCGAGCACCTGGTCACGTACGAGAAGCAGTACGCGCACGCGCTGGTGATCGCCTTCAACTACGACCGGCCCGTGCGCGGCCGGGGCGCCGGGATCTTCCTGCACGTCAACGGCAAGGGCGCGACGGCCGGTTGCGTGTCCGTGCCCGAGCAGGCCATGCGGGCGATCCTGCGCTGGGCGGACCCGCGCCGCCGTCCGCACATCGCGATCGGCACGGAGTCCGGGGACCTTGCCGTGACCCGGTACTGAACCCTGGCTAGAGGCGCGTCGCGGTGCGGACGAGGTCGGCGACGGCCTTGGACCTGCTGTGTGGTGGCCAGGCGATGACGGTCGTGACAGCCGGTGCGTCCGGCACCGGCACCGTCGCGTGGTCGTCGCGCAGGTGGGCCCGGAGGGACTCGGGCACGACCGCGCAGGCCCGTCCGAGCGCGATCAGCTGGAACAGCTGGGTGTGGTCGCGCACCTGCGGGCCGGGTCCGTCCGGATAGCCCCCGCCCCGTCGGGGCCAGCGTGGCAGGGGCAGGCCCGTCAAGGTGGTGACCTCGGCCATCGACATATGGGATCGGCCGGCGAAGGGGTGCCCCGCGGGCAGGACCACGACCTGCTGTTCGGTGTGCAGGTCCTCGGTGTCGAGTCCGGCCGTCGTGTCGAAGGGCCGGTGGAGCAGGGCGACGTCGGCACGCCCGTCGCGCAGCAGCCTCTCCTGTTCGCCGGGCCCGCACAGCATCACCTCGACGGCGACCGCGCCGGGCTCGGCGGCGTAGGCGGCCAGCAGCTTCGACAGCAGTTCGCTGGACGCTCCGGCTTTCGTGGCCAGCACCACGCCGAACGGTTCGGCAGCAGCGCGGCGGGTGCGGCGCTCGGCGGCTTCGACCGCGTCGAGTGCGGCCCGGGCCTCCCGCAGGAGCACCGACCCGGCCTCGGTCAGGGCGACTGCGCGGGCGGTGCGGTGCAGCAGGACCACTCCTAGCCGCCTCTCGAGCTGCTGGATCGCCCGCGACAGGGGTGGTTGCGCCATGGCGAGCCGCTGCGCCGCCCGCCCGAAGTGCAACTCCTCCGCGACGGCGACGAAGTATCGCAACTCCCGCGTCTCCACCGCGCCATCGTATCCGGCGCTCACCACGGCCGATATCCGTACGGTATCGCCGCCCACCCAGTCGGTCTTGGACGTCCCACCCGGGTGCGGACCACGCTGGACGACATGAGTGAACAGAGGATCGCGCTGGTGACCGGCGCGAACAAGGGAATCGGATACGAGATCGCGGCGGGCTTGGGCGCCCTCGGCTGGCGGATCGGCGTGGGCGCGCGGGACCGGCAGCGCCGCGACACCGCGGTGGAGAAGCTGCGCGCGGCCGGGACGGACGCCTTCGGCGTTCCGCTCGACGTGGCGGACGACGCGAGCGTGGCCGCCGCGGCCGAGCTGGTAGCCGACCGCGCCGGGGGGCTCGACGTCCTGGTCAACAACGCCGGGATCACCGGCGGTACGCCGCAGACGCCCACCACGCTCGATCCCGCGACCGTACGGGCCGTCGTGGAGACCAACGTGATCGGGGTCATCCGCGTCACCAACGCGATGCTGCCCATGCTGCGCGGCTCGGCATCGCCGCGGATCGTGAACGTGTCCAGCAGCGTCGGCTCGCTCGGCCTGCAGACCACGCCCGGCATCGACATGGGCCCGGTTCCCACGGCCTACCTGGCGTCCAAGACCTTCCTGAACGCCGTCACCGTCCAGTACGCGAAGGAACTGGGCGGCACCGGCATCCTGATCAACTCCGGCTGTCCCGGCTACACCGCCACCGACCTCAACGGCTTCCAGGGAGTCCGGACTCCCCACCAGGGCGCGGCGATCGCGATTCGGCTCGCGACCCTGCCCGACGACGGACCGACCGGCGGATTCTTCGACGACGGTGGACCGGTGCCCTGGTGACGGGCGAACCGGGAGGGAGGGCCTAGCCTTCCTTCTGCGCCAGCCGCAGCAGGTGGTCGGCCAGGGCCTGGCCGCCCGCCGGGTCCCGGCTGATCAGCATCAGGGTGTCGTCGCCCGCGATCGTGCCGAGGATCGCGCGGAGTTCGGCCTGGTCGATCGCCGACGCGAGGAACTGCGCCGCACCCGGCGGGGTGCGCAGGACCACGAGGTTGGCGGAGGCCTCCGCCGAGATCAGCAGCTCCCCGGAGAGGCGCCGCATGCGCTCCTCCTTCGCGGATTCGCCGAGCGGGGCCTGCGGGGTGCGGAAGCCGCCCTCGCTGGGCACCGCGTAGATCAGCTCGCCGCCGGTGTTGCGGATCTTCACCGCGCCCAGCTCGTCCAGGTCGCGCGAGAGCGTCGCCTGGGTGACGCTCAGCCCGTCGTCCGCGAGCAGCTTGGCCAGCTGGCTCTGGGAGCGGACCGGCTGCCGGTTGAGGATGTCCACGATCCGGCGGTGACGCGCGGTGCGGGTCTGCGGGACGGCCTGGCCGCCTTGCTCGTTGTCCTGCGCCTGACTCATCGTCGTCTCATTCTCCGGATCCGTCCCCGCCTGCTGCGTCAAGGATGCCGGGCAGGGCCCGGACGAACGCGTCCGCCTCGGCCTCGGTGAGCACGTACGGGGGCATGAGCCGTACGACGTCGGGGGCGGGCGCGTTGACCAGGAAGCCGGCGTCCTGAGCCGCCTGCTGCACCCGGGCGGCGAGCGGCTCGGTCAGCACGATACCCAGCAGCAGTCCCGCACCCCGTACGTGGGAGACCAGGGCGTGGCCCGTGCCCTCGATCCCGGAGCGCAGCCGCTCGCCGCGGGCCTTCACCTGGTCGAGCAGTCCGCCGGTGGCGATCGTGTCGATCACCGCGAGGCCGGCGGCGCAGGCGACGGGGTTCCCACCGAAGGTGGTGCCGTGCTGGCCCGGCTGGAGCAGGTCGGCGACGGGGCCGAAGGCGACCACCGCGCCGATGGGCAGACCGCCGCCCAGCCCCTTGGCGAGGGTGACGATGTCGGGCTCGACGTCCTCGTGGGCCTGGTGCTCGAACCACTGGCCGCACCGGCCGATGCCGGTCTGGACCTCGTCGAGGACGAGCAGGGTGCCGGTGGCGCGGGTGATCTCGCGGGCGGCGGTCAGGTATCCGGCGGGGGGTACGACGACGCCGTTCTCGCCCTGGATGGGCTCGATGACGACGAGCGCGGTCTCCTCGGTGACGGCGGCCCGCAGGGCCTCCACGTCACCGAACGGGACGTGCGTGACGTCGCCGGGCAGCGGCCGGAAGGGCTCCTGCTTCTTCGGCTGGCCGGTGAGCGCGAGGGCGCCCATGGTCCGGCCGTGGAAGCCGCCGTCGGTGGCGACCATGTGGGTCCGCCCGGTCAGCCGGCCGATCTTGAAGGCGGCCTCGATGGACTCGGCGCCCGAGTTGCAGAAGAAGACCTTGCCGGGGCGGCCGAAGAGCTGGAGCAGCCGCTCGCCGAGCGCGACGACCGGCTCGGAGATGAAGAGGTTGGAGACGTGGCCGAGCGTGGAGATCTGCTCGGTCACGGCCGCCACGATCGCCGGGTGGGCGTGCCCGAGGGCGTTGACCGCGATGCCGCCGACGAAGTCGGTGTACTGCTTCCCGTCGGCGTCCCAGACCTGGGCGCCCGCACCGCGTACGAGCGCGACCGCGGGGGTGCCGTAGTTGTTGGCCAGCGCGTCCTGCCAGCGGGCGCCGTACTCCTGGTTGCCGGTGCCCTGCGTCATTCCGTTCCCCCTGACTGGTGGTCGGGCACGACCATCGTGCCGATGCCGGAGTCCGTGAAGATCTCCAGCAGGATCGAGTGCTGGACCCGGCCGTCGAGCACGCGGGCGGTGTTCACGCCGTTGCGCACGGCGTGCAGGCAGCCCTCCATCTTGGGCACCATGCCGCTGGACAGCTCGGGCAGCAGCTTCTCCAGCTCGCTGACGGTGAGCTTGCTGATGACCTCGTCGCTGTTCGGCCAGTCCGCGTAGAGGCCCTCGACGTCGGTGAGGACCATCAGCGTCTCGGCGCCGAGGGCGGCGGCGAGCGCCGCGGCCGCCGTGTCGGCGTTGACGTTGTAGACGTGGTGGTCGTCGGCGCTGCCCGCGATGGAGGAGATGACCGGGATCCGGCCGTCCTCCAGCAGGGCCTCGATCGCGCCGGTGTCGATGGAGGTGATCTCCCCGACCCGGCCGATGTCGATGACCTCGCCGCCGATCTCCGGGCTGTGCTTGGTCGCGATGATCGTGCGGGCGTCCTCGCCGGTCATGCCGACGGCCAGCGGCCCGTGCTGGTTGAGCAGTCCGACCAGCTCGCGCTGGACGTGGCCCGCGAGGACCATCCGTACGACGTCCATGGCTTCCGGGGTGGTGACGCGCAGCCCCGCCTTGAACTCGCTGACCAGGCCCTGCTTGTCGAGCTGGGCGTTGATCTGGGGGCCGCCGCCGTGGACGACGACCGGCTTCAGGCCGGCCTGGCGCAGGAAGACCACGTCCTGGGCGAAGGCGGCCTTGAGGTCCTCGTCGATCATGGCGTTGCCGCCGAACTTGATGACGACGACCTTGCCGTTGTGGCGGGTGAGCCAGGGCAGGGCCTCGATGAGGATCTGCGCCTTGGGCAGGGCGGTGTGCTTGCGGGCGGTGCCGCCGGAGGTGCCGGGCTGGCCGGCCTTCTCGTCGCTCATGAGGAGTAGGCGCTGTTCTCGTGGACGTACTCGGCGGTCAGGTCGTTGCCCCAGATCACGGCGGATTCGCTGCCGTTCGACAGGTCGGCGGTGATGCGGACCTCGCGGCCCTTCATGGAGACCAGGTCGCGGTCGTCGCCGACCGAACCGTTGCGGCAGACCCAGACGTCGTTGATGGCGACGTTGAGGCGGTCCGGGTCGAAGGCGGCCTTGGTGGTGCCGATCGCGGAGAGCACCCGGCCCCAGTTCGGGTCCTCGCCGTGGATGGCGCACTTGAGGAGGTTGTTGCGGGCGATGGACCGGCCGACCTCGACCGCGTCGTCCTCGGTGAGCGCACCGATGACCTCGATGCGGATGTCCTTGCTGGCGCCCTCGGCGTCGCCGATGAGCTGGCGGGCCAGGTCGTCGCAGACCTTGCGCACGGCCTCGGCGAAGTCCTCGTACGCCGGTACCAGGCCGGAGGCGCCGGAGGCGAGCAGCAGCACCGTGTCGTTGGTGGACATGCAGCCGTCGGAGTCGACCCGGTCGAAGGTGGTGCGGGTGGCCGCGCGCAGCGCCTTGTCGAGGGTGGCGCTGTCCAGGTCGGCGTCGGTGGTGATGACGACGAGCATGGTGGCCAGGCCCGGGGCGAGCATGCCCGCGCCCTTGGCCATGCCGCCGACGGTCCAGCCGCCCTGGGAGACGGTGGCCGTCTTGTGCACGGTGTCGGTGGTCTTGATGGCGATGGCTGCGGCCTCGCCGCCGTCCGCGGACAGGGCCGCGGCCGCCGTCTCGATGCCGGGGAGCAGCTTGTCCATGGGGAGCAGGACGCCGATCAGGCCGGTGGAGGCGACCGCGATCTCGCCGGCGTTGAAGTCCCCGCCGAGCACCTGCGCGACCTTCTCCGCGGTGGCGTGGGTGTCCTGGAAGCCCTTGGGGCCGGTGCAGGCGTTGGCGCCGCCGGAGTTCAGGACGACCGCGCTGACGGCGGCGCCCCGCAGGACCTGCTCGGACCAGTGCACGGGGGCGGCTTTGACGCGGTTGGAGGTGAAGACGCCCGCGGCGGCGAGACTCGGCCCGTTGTTGACCACCAGGGCCAGGTCGGGGTTGCCGTTGGCCTTGATCCCGGCGGCGATGCCGGCTGCCGTGAATCCCTGTGCTGCCGTGACGCTCACTGTGTGCTCCTGTTCGCTTCTCCGCCCGCGCAGCGCGCCGGTGCGGCCATCGTCGTCGCCTGCAGCCCGGTGGCTGCGCGCGCGTCGCTCACGGTGCGACTCCGATCGTGGAAAGACCCAGGCTCTCGTGAAGCCCCAGGGCGATGTTCATGCTCTGCACCGCGCCGCCGGCGGTGCCCTTGGTCAGGTTGTCGATGGCGCTGACGGCGATGATCCGCCGGGCGGACTCGTCGTAGGCGACCTGGACGTGGACGGCGTTGGAACCGTGGACGGATTTGGTGGACGGCATCCGGCCCTCGGGCAGCAGGTGGACGAAGGGCTCGTCGGCGTAGGCCTTCTCGTACGCGGCGCGCAGCGATTCGGCGGTGGTGCCGGGGAGTGCCTTGGCCGAGCACGTGGCGAGGATGCCGCGCGCCATGGGCACGAGGGTCGGCGTGAAGGAGACGCTGACGCGCTCCCCCGCGAGCGGGCTGAGGTTCTGGACCATCTCGGGCGTGTGGCGGTGGCCGCCGCCCACGCCGTACGGGGTCACCGAGCCCATCACCTCGGCGCCGAGGAGGTGCGGCTTGAGGGCCTTGCCCGCGCCGGAGGTTCCGGTGGCGGCGACGATCACGGCCTCCGGCTCGGCGAACTTCCCCTGGTAGGCGGGGAAGAGCGCGAGGGAGACGGCGGTGGGGAAGCAGCCGGGGACCGCGATGCGCCTGGTCCCCGTCAGCGCCTCACGGCCGCCGGGCAGTTCGGGGAGGCCGTAGGGCCAGGTGCCCGCGTGCGGGGCGCCGTAGAAGGCGTCCCAGTCGGCGGAGTCCTTGAGCCGGTGGTCGGCGCCCATGTCGACGACGAGGACGTCCTCGCCGAGCTGGGCGGCGACGGCGGCGGACTGGCCGTGCGGGAGGGCGAGGAAGACGACATCGTGGCCGGCGAGGACCTCGGAGGTGGTCGCCTCCAAGGTGCGTCCCGCGAGCGGCACGAGGTGCGGTTGCAGGGAGCCGAGGAGCTGTCCGGCGTTGGAGTTGCCGGTGAGGGCGCCGATCTCCACCTCGGGGTGCGAGAGCAGGAGGCGCAGGACTTCTCCGCCCGCGTACCCGCTCGCTCCGGCCACCGCTACACGTACCACCATCGGACCCTCCTCATCGATGGCATGACTATACGTACTTACGCACGTTTATGCAATGCTCTTGATCGCGACGGGAAAGGGGCACCGAAGGACCGGGCGCGCACGGCGCCCGCAGGAAAATATGTAGCAGGAAAGAGTGCGCTCCGACGTCGTTTCCGCCGCTTGCGACCCGCCCGGCCCTGTCGGCGGGACGGATCGGGACCCCGGCTTGGATCCGGCCGGGCCACGGGGACCCGGGGCGGCCTACGCCGGGGCCTGCAGGCAGAGGTGCCAGTCGCCTGACCGGCCCGTGAGGGTCATCGTGGACAGCGGCCGGACGTCCACGTTCCAGTAGGTCAGCGGGGGCGCCTTCAGCGCATACACCAGGGCCGCCCGCACCACCGAGGGCTCCGTCACCGCCACGATCGAGCCCCCGTCGTCGGCCGGCCGGGTGTCGAGCCAGCCGCCGACGCGGGAGATGAAGGCGAGCAGGGACTCGCCCCCGTGCGGGGCGGACAGCGGATCGCTGAGCCACAGCTCCACCGCCCCGGGCTCGTGGGCGGTCACCTCGGCCAGGGTCAGCCCCCGCCAGCGGCCCATGTCGCACTCGCGCAGCGCGGGCTGGGCGAGGGGCGCGTACCCGAGGGCCTCGCCCGTGGCACGGCTGCGCGGGGTCGGCGAGCAGTAGCGCAGCTCGGCCGCGGCCAGGGGTACGAGGCCCTGCGCGGCGGACTCCACCGACCGCCAGCCGGGTCCGTCCAGCGGGCGGTCGTCGTCGAAGCGCTCGGCGAGCAGCGAGGAGCTGCGGGCTGCGGCGACGAGCGAAACCCGAACATGCATGCGGCGATGGTGAGTCCGCACACCTCGGCGGGTCAAGCGTCCGGACCGAGGCCGTCCGCCAGGCCGGTGCGCAGCCGCTGGACCGCCTCGACCAGTTCGCCCGGGCCCGCGACCCCGGCGAAGCTCAGCCGGACGTACGGAGCGGGCGGTTCGGCGCAGAAGTAGGGGCGGCCGGGAGCCACCGCCACCCCGGCGCGCAGGGCCGTGGCCGCGAAGGACGCGTCGTCGCCCCCGGTCATCCTGGTCCACAACTGATAGCCGCCCGAGGGCAGGTGGGGCACGGTCAGTCCGGGCAGCTCCCGCCGCAGCGCGCCGGCGAGCACGTCGCGCCGGTGGCGCAGTTCGGCGGCCACCGTACGCAGGTGGCGCGGCCAGGCGGGCGCGCCGACCAGTTCCAGTGCCGCCTCCTGGAGCGGGCGGGGCACGAAGAAGGAGTCCACGACCTGGACGGCGCGCAGCCGCTCCACCACCGGACCGCGGGCGGCCAGCGCGCCGACCCGCAGGCTGGGCGAGGTGGCCTTGGTCAGGGACCTGACGTGCACGACCACGCCGTCCCGGTCCTCGGCGGCCAGGGTCGCGGGCAGCGGCCCGCAGTCGTCGTGGGCGAGGGCGCGGGCGTAGTCGTCCTCGACCACGAAGGCCCCGGCGGCCCGCGCGATCCGCAGCACCTCGGCCCGCCGCCCCGGGGCCAGGACCGCTCCGGTCGGGTTCTGGAACAGGGGCTGGCATACGAACACCCGCGCGCCGGTCGCTTCGAAGGCGGCGGCCAGCAGCTCCGGCCGGACCCCCTCGGCGTCCACCGGGACGGGCACGGGCCGGCAGCCGGAGGCCCGGGCGATGGCCAGCAGTCCGGGGTAGGTCGGGGACTCCACCAGGATCGGCGCGCCGGGCGGGGCCAGCGCCCGCAGGGCGGTGGTCAGCGCGCTCTGTCCGCCCGCGGTGACCAGCACGTCGGCGGCCCCGACCGCCCCGCCGATCTCGCGGGCGAACCAGTCGCGGAGCTCGGGCAGCCCCTCCATGGGCGGCCGGTCCCAGGCCCCGGGGCGCCGCCCGGCCCGGGCGAGCGCGGCGGCCATGGCCCGCTCGGGCTGGACGGAGGCGTGCAGGTATCCGCTGTTGAGGGCGATCACCGACGGCGGCGGCGCGGCCAGGCAGGCCAGCACCCCGGAGGCGTCCACCGAACGCGGGACGACGTCCCCGGCCCCCTCGGCACTGAGGGCGACCTCCTGCCAGGAGGTGTCCCCGGGCGCGGGGGCCGCCGTGCGCGGTGCGGCGCGGAAGACGCCCGCACCGGGCCGGGTGACGACCAGGCCTTCGGCGGCGAGCTGTGCGAGGGCCCGGGAAACGGTGACCGGACTGACCCGGTAGCGCTCGACCAGGGCCCGACTCGACGGGAGCTTTCCACCTATCGAGTAGCGGTTGAGTTCGGACCGCAGGGATTCGGCCAGTTCCGCCACACTGCTACGCTCATACATGACAGCACAGAATAGCGCTACTCTCCCGGCCACGATAGCGGTCAAGAGCCCGGTACGCCGGGGTACCGCCCTCGCCCTGCTCGGCGTCGTCGCCTTCTCGCTGACCTTCCCCGCCACCGCCTGGGGACTGGAGAGCTTCGGCCCGTGGTCACTGGTCGCGCTGCGCAGCGTCCTCGCCGCCGCCATCGCCGGGGCCTTCCTGCTGGCCCGGCGGGTCCCGCTGCCCGCCCGCGAGCACTGGGCGGGGCTCGCCGTCGTCGCCGCCGGGGTGGTCGTCGGCTTCCCGATGCTCACCACCCTCGCGCTGACGACCTCCACCACCTCGCACGCCGCCGTGGTGGTCGGCCTCCTGCCGCTCACCACCGCGGCGCTGTCCGCGCTGCGCACCGGAGCCCGCCCCTCTCGCGCCTTCTGGGCCGCGGCCCTCGCCGGGGCCGCGGTCGTGATCGCCTTCACGCTTGCGCAGAGCGGCGGCGCCCTCTCGGCGGGCGACGCGTACCTGTTCGGCGCGCTGCTGGTGTGCGCCGCCGGGTACACCGAGGGCGGCCGCCTCGCCCGGCTGCTGCCCGGCTGGCAGGTGATCGGCTGGGCGCTGGTCCTGTGCCTGCCGCTCAGCCTGGCCGGTTCCGCCGCCGGGCTCGCGTACGAGCCGGTGCACCTCGGTTTCCACGGGCTCGCCGGGCTGATCTGGGCGGCCGCCGGCTCCACCTTCCTCGGCCTGTACGTCTGGTACCGCGGCATGGCCGAGATCGGCGCGCCGCGGGCCAGCCAGCTGCAGCTCGCCCAGCCGCTGCTGACCCTCGTCTGGTCGGTGGCCCTGCTGGGCGAGCACCTCTCCCCGGCCGCCCCGGCCGCCGCCTGCGCGGTCCTCGTCTGCATCGCGGTGACCCAACGGGTCAAATAGCCGCATGACGACCTAAACTGCAAGCACCGGATCGGACCGCCACCGAGGAGGTCAGTTATGCGCGCGACCGAGGGCGACCAGCTGGTGCAGCACGGCAGGATCGTCGGACAGCACGACAAGGTGGGCGAGATCACCCAGGTCCTGGGCGAGAACGGAACCCCCCCGTACCGGGTCCGCTTCCAGGACGGACACGAGGCACTGATGGCTCCCGGACCCGACTGCACGGTCCGCCACCCCTCCGAGCCCACTCACTGAATCAGCGCCGGGACGCCGTCGTGCCGTAGTGGTCGGCGACCACCCGGGCCATCGCTCCGTTGGGGTCCGCGGCCACCTGCTTCGCCGAGAAGTAGACGTGGCCGCGGACCTCGGGGTACCCGGCGGCGAACGTCAGGTGCTTCGACAGCTCCCCGGGGTCGCGCCAGGCCTCGGTGGAGCTGTCCTCGTCGCAGCGGTACAGGGCCTCCCCCACGTACAGGTCGACCTTCGTACCGGCGACGGTCCGCGCCCACCAGGGCACGATGTCGGCGTAGTCGGCGGTCGGGTGCCCGATGTGCCAGTAGGCCTGCGGCGCGATGTAGTCGATCCAGCCCTCCCTGACCCACTTGCGGGTGTCCGCGTACAGGTCGTCGTACGTCCCGAGGCCCGCGCGGGTCGGCGAACCGGCCGGGTCGCGGTCGGAGTTGCGCCAGACGGCGAACGGGCTGATACCGAAGCGGAGCGCCGGCTTCAGCGCCCGCAGCCGCGCCGACATCTCGCGGACCAGGGTGTCGATGTTGCTCCGGCGCCAGGCGGCGCGCGAGGCGAAGTCCGCGCCGTACTCCTCGAAGGCCTCGTCGTCGTCGAAGTACTCCCCCGCCACCGGGTACGGGTAGAAGTAGTCGTCCCAGTGCACGGCGTCCAGCGGGTAGCGGGAGACGGCGTCGAACATGGCGTCCTGGACGAAGCGCCGCACCTCGGGCAGGCCGGGGTTGTAGAAGAGCTTGCCGCCGTACTCCACCGTCCAGCCGGGATTGCGCCGCGCCGGGTGCGTGGAGACCAGCCGGTCGAGGTCGGTGTGGTTGGCCACGCGGAACGGATTGAACCAGGCGTGCAGCTGCAGCCCGCGGGCGTGCGCCTCCTTGACCGCCGTGCCCAGCGGGTCCCAGCCGGGATCGACGCCCTGCTGGCCGGTCAGCCACTGCGACCAGGGCTCCAGCTTCGAGGGCCACAGGGCGTCCGCCGCCGGCCGGACCTGGAGGATCACCGCGTTCAGGCGGCGCTCGACGGCGGAGTCGAGGAGGGCGAGCAGCTCCGTGCGCTGCCGCGCCGCGGACAGTCCGCTCTCGGAGGGCCAGTCCACGTTCGACACGGAGGCGATCCACATCCCCCGGAAGCCGGCGGCGGCCCGCCCCCCGGGGATCCTCGCGGAATTCCGCGGCGCCGCCCCCGCCGGCCCGGCCGTGGCGGCGGCGATCACGCCCACGGCTCCGGCCAGCAGTGCCCGTCGGCCGATGTACGTCATGTGACAGCTCCGTTTCACTGAGTGACATTGCACGGTGTCCGCTCAGCATGCCCGCCCCGGCCCGCCGCCCCGCGCAAGGTCGGGAGTAACGTCGGGGGGCGTGGCGGGCGCCGGAATCGTACGGGGGACCCGCCGACGGATGAGCTGCGAAAGGCACGAAGTGACTGACCTCCCTTCCGACATCACACGGGTCGGCGTAGTGGGCTGTGGCCAGATGGGCGCGGGTATCGCCGAGGTGTGCGCTCGCAGTGGCCTTGAGGTCAAGGTCGCCGAGACCACCGGCGAAGCCCTGGAGATCGGCCGTACCCGGCTGCACAACTCCCTGACCAAGGCCGCCGAACGCGGCAAGATCACCGAGGAGGAGCGGGACGCCACGCTGGCCCGCCTCACCTTCACCACCGACCTGGGCGAGTTCGCCGACCGTGACCTCGTCATCGAGGCCGTCGTCGAGAACGAGCAGGTCAAGACGGAGATCTTCCAGATCCTCGACCAGGTGATCACCCGCCCGGACGCGATCCTGGCCTCCAACACCTCCTCGATCCCGCTGGTCAAGCTGGCCGTCGCGACCTCGCGGCCGGACCAGGTGATCGGCATCCACTTCTTCAACCCGGCCCCGGTGCAGAAGCTCGTCGAGCTGATCCCGGCGCTGACCACGGGCGAGGAGACGGTCAAGCGGGCCGAGGCCCTGGTGCGGGACGTGCTGAACAAGCACGCGGTCCGCGCCCAGGACCGGTCCGGGTTCGTCGTCAACGCGCTCCTCGTCCCGTACCTGCTGTCCGCGATCCGGATGTTCGAGTCGGGCATCGCCAGCCGCGAGGACATCGACAACGGCATGGAGCTGGGCTGCGCCCACCCGATGGGTCCGCTCAAGCTGTCGGACCTGATCGGCCTGGACACCATCGCGTCGATCGCCGACTCGATGTACGCGGAGTACAAGGAGCCGCTGTACGCCGCTCCCCCGCTGCTCCAGCGCATGGTCGACGCCGGCCGCCTGGGCCGCAAGACGGGCGCGGGCTTCTACCCCTACGGCTGATCCGTCCGGTCGGCCCTACGGCCGGCCGAGCCGCAGATGGTGCAGCAGGAGCAGCCCGGCCGCCATGTTGGCGGCCGGGATCTCCCCGCGGGCGATCATCTCCGGCACGAGCCCGAGCGGGACCCACTCCCGGCGCGAGGACTCGAAATCGTCCTCGGGATGCCCGATGTGGGTGGCGCCGTCCGCCCAGTAGAGGTGGTGCCGGGCGTCCGTCAGGCCGTTGGACGGCTCGACGGTCATCAGGTGGTGGAGCGGGCCGGGACGCCAGCCCGACTCCTCCTCCATCTCACGGGCCGCCGCGACCGCGATGTCCTCGCCGTCCTCGACCACCCCGGCGGGCAGTTCCCAGCCCCAGCTGTCGGTGATGAAGCGGTGCCGCCAGAGCAGCAGCACCTCGTCCGCCTCGTTGACGGCCGTGGCGACGGCGACCGGGCGCAGCCGGATCACGAAGTGGTCCAGGTGCTGGCCGTCGGGAAGTTCCACATCGGCGAGGTTCACGTCGAACCAGCGGTTCTTGTACACGGTCTGCTCACTCAGGTTCGTCCACTGCACGGTTGTGCCACCTTCTTCCGTTCGAACAGGTGGCAACATGGCAGCACCCCGGCCCGTCAGAGCGGAACGCGCAGCGCCCCGTCGATGAGCCGCGCGGTCTCCTCCGCGCCCGTACAACCGCTGGTCAGAAGCTGCTCCCGGACCGTCCGCAGCCGGTCGCGCAGCCGCAGCGACTCCATGCCCCTGGCCCTCTCCGCCATCTCGGCCGCGGACGCCGCGGCCCGGTCCGCCTCCCCCTGGCGCAGCTGGATCTCGCACAGCATCGCCAGCCGGTGCACCCGGCCGCGGTCGTGCGCCGGGGTGCCGACGGCGGCGGTCGCCTGGATCCGGGCGGCTTCCAGATCGCCCAGACTGAGCAGCGCCTCGGCCACCTGGACGTTGACCAGCCCCGGCTGTACGTAGCCGGTCTCGTCCGGTTCGCTGCCCGGCTGGATCCGCTCGGCGGCCGCCTCCGCCCTGCGGATGCAGGCCAGTGCGGCCGGGGTGTCGCCGAGCTGGGCGTACGCCTTGGCCTGCATCGCGTACAGGTCGGCGGCCAGCGCCGCGGTGGTGTGCCGCCCGGCGGCCCGCAGCGCGGCCTCGGCGAACGCGACGGCCTGGCGGTACTCCCGCAGGTGCAGGGACTGGTTGACGATCAGTGCGACGACGTACGCGCCGAGCCCCCGGTCCCCGCTCGCCTTGGCCAGGCGCAGGGCCTGGTGGAAGTAGCGCTGGGCCAGGCCGTGGGCGTCCGAGTCGTACGCGCAGATCCCGGCCACCGCGACCAGGGACCCCGTGGCCCGGTGCAGCCGTCGGCCGAGGTCGTCGGAGTAGCTCCCGCGCAGCATGGGCGCGGTCTCACTGCCCAGGAAGCGGACGATCCGGTCCCGCGTGGCGAGGCCGCCGGCCCGGCGGTACATCAGCTCGTAGTGGGCGCGGGCCGACTTCAGGATCTCGATGTGCTCGGGACCGATCGGGTTCGGGCCCTCGCGGGAGACGTCGGCGTCCTCGGGCGGATTCTCCCATTCCCACACCGGTATGACGGCGGGCGTCCCGGTGACCGCCTCGGCGGCCAGCAGCTGGGGCCGGGCCTGGACGTCGGAACGCCACAGTGCGGCGGCCCGGTCCACGAACCCGCTGAGCGGCGAGGCGTGCAGCGGAACGGGCTGGTCGGCCGCGCCGAGCCCGATGTCGTCCAGCCCGAGGGGACGCCGCAGCCGCCCGCCGAGCACCTCGCAGATCAGGTCGGGGACCTGCCCCCGGGGCCGCTGGCCCTTCAACCACCGGGTCACGGCGGTGTGTTCGTAGCGCAGGGCGAGTCCGCGGGTGCGGCCTGCCTGGTTCACGTACGCCGCGAGTCCGGCATGGGACATGCCCGCCTCGGCGAGGAGGGCGTCGAGCAGGACATTGGGCTGCATGGGCCGCTCCAAGGGCTCGTCGGTCTCAGGCTAGTGGGTGCGCGGTTCACACGGGGTGTGAACCGAGTACGCGCATAAATGCGCTGCGCACTCTGCCGCATGGACCCATGGAGGCGCTTCACTGAAGAGCCTCGCCAAGAGGTAGCTCGGGTCGTCGGCTCCCCCTCGAACAGTGCGACGACCCGTCACCGCGCCGCCCGTTCTGCTGTCTGCCCGACACTCCATGGCAGGCGGGCGGCGCGTTCCGGCCCCGCCGGCGCCCGGTTGGTCGCCGCGCCCCGGCAGGGGCCGGGCCGAGAGCGCGCGCCGGGCTCATCCACCGGGCCCGGCGCGCGTGTCCGGAGCCGGTGGCCGGGGCCGGCCGGTGCGCAGCACCGGCAGAGCGGCGTGCACGCCCGCCACCAGCCGCGCGGGCGTGGCCGCCGCCTCCGGTGCCGAAACCCCCGCCGGCTCGGCGAGCCACTGCGCGCGGCTTCCCCCACTCCGCCCCCTCCCGAAACCGGGCGCCGCCCGGACCCGGGCCCCGAGCGCCGGACGGGCCGGCCGGCGGACCGCCCCCTGCGGCCGGATCGATTGTGCCGACCGACCGGCACCCCGGAACCGGGCCACAGGGGTTCTCACCCGAACGTGTGAGGGGCACGTCCGGTGGTCCGGACGTGCCCCTCACACGTGTACGAAGCGGCTACGCGCCCCGGAGCACCGCCCCGGTCCGCTCGCCCGCCAGGGCCACCGCGGCGTCGCGCGCGGCCGTGGACTCCTCGGCGGTCAGCGTCCGGTCGGCCGCGCGGAAGCGCAGCGCGTAGGCCAGGGACTTCTTGCCCTCGCCGACCTGCTCACCGGTGAACACGTCGAACAGCCGCAGCGATTCGAGGAGTTCGCCGGCGCCCTTGCGCAGCGCGGCCTCCACCGAGGACGCCGGGACCGACGCGTCGACGATCAGCGCCACGTCCTGGGTCGCCACCGGGAAGGAGGAGATCCGCGGCGCCCGCAGGGCCTCTCCGCCGGCCTCCGCGAGGCGGTCCAGGTCGAGCTCCATCGCGCTGGTGCGGGCCGGCAGACCCATCGCCTTGACCACGCGCGGGTGCAGTTCACCGGCGTGACCGATGACCTGCTCGACCCCGCCGAGGGTGACGACCAGCTCGGCGCAGCGGCCCGGGTGCCAGGGGCCGTACTGGCCCTGGCGGACCACCAGCTCGGCGCCGGCCTCGACGGCCAGCGCGCGCGCGGCCTGGACCGCGTCCGCCCAGTCGGCCGGACGGCCCTTGCCCCACCAGCCGGCCTGCTCGCGCGCACCGGCCAGCACGACCGCGGCGTACCGCGGCTGCGCGGGCAGGGCCGCGTTCAGGGTGGCGATCTCCTCGTCCGTGGGACGCCGGTCGACGGGCAGCCGTACGGCGACGCCCGGCTGGGCGGCGGCCCGGAAGACCGAACCGGTCTCGAAGAGCGCGAGGTCGTGGCTGCCCCGGCTGTCGTTGCGGCGCAGCGCGCCGAGCAGACCCGGCAGCAGCGTGGTGCGCAGCGCCGGCTCCTCGTCGGAGATCGGGTTGACCAGCTTGACGACCTGGCGGGCCACGTCGTGCGCCGGGAGCTGGAGCTGGTCGAAGACGCCCTCGCCGATGAACGGGTAGCTGAGCGCCTCGACGTAGCCCGCGCCGGCCAGCGCGCGGCCGACCCTGCGGTGCAGCTGCTGCCGGGCGGTCAGACCGCGGCCGGAGGGCACCTGCGGGAGGGTCGACGGGAGGTTCCCGTAGCCCTCCAGCCGGATGACCTCTTCGGCGAGGTCGTTGGGCGCGGCGAGGTCGGGCCGCCACGAGGGGACGGTGACGACGAGCTCGTCCTGGCCGTAGACGTCGCAGCCGATCTCCTGGAGGCGGCGCACGACGGTCTCGCGGCCGTACTCCATGCCCGCCACCCGGTCCGGGTGGTCCGCGGGCATGGCGATGGTGCGCGGCGCGCCCGGGGCGATGACCTCGGTGACGCCCGCCTCGGCGGTGCCGCCCGCGAGGAGCACGAGCAGGTCGACGGTCCGCTGCGCGGCCGCGGCGGCGGCCTGCGGGTCGACGCCCCGCTCGAAGCGCTTGGAGGCCTCGGAGGACAGCTTCAGACGGCGGGCGGTGCGCGAGATCGACACGGAGTCGAAGTGCGCGGCCTCGATGACGACGTCCGTGGTCCCCGTGACCTGGCCGGTCTCGGGGTCCGTGACGGAGTCGGCGATCTCGGTGTTGGCGCCGCCCATGACGCCGGCGAGGCCGATCGGCCCGCTGTTGTCGGTGATCACCAGGTCCTCGGCGTCGAGCGTGCGCTTGACCCCGTCGAGGGTGGTGAACTTCTCGCCCTGCTCTGCGCGGCGGACGCCGATGGTGCCCTCGACGCTGGCGCGGTCGTAGGCGTGCAGCGGCTGGCCGAGCTCCAGCATCACGTAGTTGGTGATGTCCACGGCGAGCGAGATCGGGCGCATGCCCGCCTTCTGCAGGCGACGGGTCAGCCAGATCGGGGAGCGCGCGTCGGGGTCGAGACCGGTCACCGTGCGGGCGGTGAAGCGGTCGCAGCCGGCCGGGTCGTCGACCTTGACCGGGTAGCCGTACGAGTTCGGCGCGGGCACGTCGAGCAGCGCCGGGTCGCGCAGCGGCAGGCCGTAGGCGGTGGCCGCCTCACGGGCGACACCGCGCATGGACATGCAGTAGCCGCGGTCCGGGGTGATGTCGATGTCGAGGACCTCGTCGACGAGCTGGAGCAGCTCGATCGCGTCGGTGCCGACCTCGTGCTCGGGCGGCAGCACGATGATGCCGTGCGTGCCGTCGTCGCCCATGCCCAGCTCGTCGCCGGAGCAGATCATGCCGTGCGAGGTACGGCCGTAGGTCTTGCGCGAGGCGATCGCGAAGTCGCCGGGCAGGACCGCGCCGGGCAGCACCACGACGACCTTGTCGCCGACGGCGAAGTTCCGGGCGCCGCAGACGATCTCCTGCGGCTCGCCGGTGCCGTTGGCGGAGCCGACGTCGACCGTGCAGAAGCGGATCGGCTTGCGGAAGCCCTCCAGCTCCTCGATGGTCAGCACCTGACCGACGACGAGCGGGCCCTTGAGGCCGCCGCCGAGCTGCTCGACGGTCTCGACCTCGAGGCCGGCGTCGACCAGCTTGGCCGCCACGTCACGGCCGGTTTCACCCGCGGGGAGATCGACGTACTCCCGCAGCCAGGAAAGCGGGACGCGCATCAGATCTCACTCCCGAACGGCCGGGTGAAACGAACGTCACCCTCGACCATGTCTCGCATGTCTTCGACGTTGTGGCGGAACATCAGCATCCGTTCGATGCCGAACCCGAAGGCGAATCCGCTGTACTTCTCGGGGTCCACACCGCAGGCGACGAGCACCTTGGGGTTGACCATGCCGCAGCCGCCGAGCTCGATCCAGCCCTCGCTGGAGCAGGTACGGCACGGGCGGTCGGGGTTGCCCACCGAAGCGCCGCGGCACACGTAGCACTGCATGTCCATCTCGGCGGACGGCTCGGTGAAGGGGAAGAAGTGCGGGCGCAGGCGCGTGGTGGTGCCCTCGCCGAAGAGCTCCTGGACCATGTGGTCCATGGTGCCCTTGAGGTCCGCCATGGTCAGGCCCTCGTCCACGGCCAGCAGCTCGACCTGGTGGAAGACCGGGGTGTGCGTCGCGTCGAGCTCGTCGGTGCGGTACACCCGGCCCGGGCACACGATGTAGACGGGGGGCTTGCGCTCCAGCAGCGAGCGGGCCTGCACCGGGGAGGTGTGGGTGCGCAGCACGACGCCGGACTCGTCGCCCTGGGTGCCCTCGGGCCCCCGGACGAAGAAGGTGTCCTGCATCTGGCGCGCCGGGTGGTCGGGCGTGAAGTTGAGGGCGTCGAAGTTGAACCACTCCGCCTCGACCTCGGGCCCCTCGGCGACCTCGTACCCCATGGCCACGAAGATGTCCGCGATGCGGTCCATCAGCGTGGTCAGGGGGTGACGGGCGCCGGCGGGGACGCGGTCGTAGGGCAGCGTGACGTCCACGGCCTCCTCGACCAGCACCCGCTCGTCACGCTCCGCCTCGAGCGCGACCGTGCGGGCCCCGAAGGCCTTGTTCACGGCGCCGCGGGCCTGTCCCACGCGCTTGCCCGCCTCGGCCTTGGCCTGCGGGGGCAGCGCGCCGATCTCGCGGTTGGCGAGCGCCAGGGGCGAGCGGTCGCCCATGTGCGCGGTCTTCGCCTCGCGCAGCGCTTCGAGGTCGCCGGCGGCCGCGAAGGCGGCGAGCGCCTCGTCCCGCATGCGCTCGATCTCTTCCGGTTTCAGTGCCTCGACCTCGACAGGGTCGTACGACTTGTTCGGTGCCGACATCTCTTCCCGTACTTCCGATGGCTGGCTGGTTGGGTCCCCCGCGCGACGCGCAGGACGCGCTCGGCACAAGGACGCAAAGGTGCCAAAGGACGAGTCTAAAGGTCGCTGGGGGTGAAGGAGCCCGTGGGCCGCCTGCCGAGACGCTCCGCAGGACTACTGCGTGAGGTACGCGGGGGCGCTCACGGGCAGGATAAATCGGAACTCGGCGCCGCCGCCGGGGCCGCGGCCGACCGTGATGGTCCCGCCGTGGGCCTCCACGATGCCCTTGACGATGTACAGGCCCAAGCCGGTGCCGCCGCGCTTGCTCCCCCGCCAGAAGCGGGTGAAGACGCGGCCCATCGACTCCTCGGGGATCCCGGGGCCTTCGTCGGTCACGGTGACGGCGGTTCCCTTCTCATGCGGCGACACACCGATGGTGACCGTTCCCTCGCCGTGGCGCACCGCATTTTCCAGGAGGTTGCCGAGGATCTGGTCGATCTTGTCCGGGTCGGCCCACAGATCGGGGAGCGGACGGCTGACGCTCACGAGGAACCGCTCGGGGTCCTGCCCGTTCGCCGTGAGCGCCTGCACGTGGCGGCCGACGGCGGTGGCGATGTCCACCGGCTGGCGGCGCACCTCCAGGCGGCCGGAGTCGATGCGGGAGATGTCCAGGAGCTCGGCGATGAGGCGGGTGACGCGGTTGGCGTCGGCGTCGACGGTCTCCAGCATCAGCCGCTTCTGGTCGTCGGTGAACCGCTCCCACTTGGCGAGCAGGGTCGCCGTGAACCCCTTGACCGAGGTCAGCGGGGAGCGCAGCTCGTGGGCCACGGTGGCGATGAGCTCGGCGTGGCTGCGCTCGGTGCGCCGGCGTGCCTCGGTACCGCGCAGGGTGACCACGAGGCGGCGCAGCGGGCCGGTGGGGTGCGTACGGACGTAGCTGGCGGAGACCAGCACCTCGCGGCCGCCGGGGAGCAGCAGGTTCCGCTCGGGCTGCCCGCGGCGGGTGGCGAGGCCCCCGTACGGGTCGGTCAGCGCCCACCAGCGGCGGCCTTCGAGGTCCTCCAGCGGGAGCGCCCGCTCGATGCGCGTGCCGAGCGCCTGGGCGGGGTCGGTCGCGGTCATCCGGGCCGCGGCCCGGTTGAAGCAGATCACGTGCCCGGTCGCGTCGGCGACGACGAGCCCGTCGGGCAGGCAGTCGGGGTCGATCCCGAAGGCGAGCCCCTCGCCGGTGAGGCCGGCGCCGGCGCCCAGGACCGCCCCGCGCGGCGCGCCCTGCGGCGGTACGCCGCGCAGCGCGTCGGAGGGGTGGACGGGGGGCACGGCATCGGCGGGCCCGCCCGTCCGGGCGCAGGGGCCCAGCGGCACCGGCCGACCGGCCGTCGTGCCGGCCCCCGGCGAACTGTTCGTACCGACGGTCATGTCCCCGTACCCCACATCTCCGAGTAGCGCAGTGGGCCCCCCGGGCCGCCACACTACTAGCTGGGGGTCACGGAGCGGCACCCTCCGGGCGCCCGCTGTGCACGCGCGGACGCGTAGAGGCACACGGCGGCGGCCGTCGCCAGGTTCAGGCTCTCCGCCTTGCCGTGGATCGGGACCCGTACGACGGCGTCCGCCAGGGCCCTGGTCTCCTCCGGCAGACCCCAGGCCTCGTTGCCGAAGACCCAGGCGGAGGGCCCGCCCATGGTGCCCGCGTCCAGTTCGGCGTCGAGGTCGTCGTCGCCCGCGCCGTCGGCCGCCAGGATCCGTACGCCGGCCGCCCGGAGCCCCTCGACGGCCTGCTCGACCGGAACGCCGACCGCGACCGGGAGGTGGAAGAGGGAGCCCACGGAGGCCCGTACCGACTTGGGGTTGTAGAGGTCCACGGAAGCGTCGGTCAGCACCACCGCGTCGGCGCCTGCGGCGTCGGCGCAGCGCAGCACCGTACCGGCGTTGCCGGGGTCGCGGACGTGCGCGAGGACGGCGACGAGCTTGGGCCGGGACTCGAGGATCTCCTCGAACGGGGAGTCCAGGAAGTGGCAGACACCGACCAGGCCCTGCGGGGTGACGGTCTGGGAGACCTCGGCGAGCACCTCGTCGGAGGCGTAGTGCACGCGGGCGCCCGCGTCCAGGGCGGCCTCGATGATCCCGGAGTAGCGCTCGGCGGCCTCGACGGTGGCGAACAGCTCGATCAGGGTCGGCGCTCCCGTGGGACCGCGGTGTTCGACGGCCTCGCGGACGGCCTGCGGGCCCTCGGCGATGAAGCGGCGCTCCTTGGTGCGGAAGTTGCGCCGCGCCAGGCGCCTGGCGGCGGCCACCCGCTGGGATCGGGGGGAGATCAGCTCGTCGGGGTGACCCATGGTGTCTGCGGTTCTCTCTCGGGGTTCCGGGCCCGGGTTCCGGGCGGGATGGGGCGGGGCGGGGCGACGCGGGACGGCGCGGCGCCGGGCGGCGCGGGGCGGAAAGCACACGGACCCGCAGGCGAATGCCTGCGGGTCCGTGGGGGCCGGCCCCGGGTGAGCCGGGCCGGCTAGCCCTTAGGCAGCGGCCTTGGGGGCGTTGACGTCGGCCGGAAGCGCCTTCTGCGCGACCTCGACGAGCGCGGCGAACGCGTTGGCGTCGTTGACGGCCAGCTCCGCGAGGATCTTGCGGTCCACCTCGATGTTGGCGGCCTTCAGACCCTGGATGAGGCGGTTGTACGTCATGCCGTTCTGGCGGGCAGCGGCGTTGATGCGCTGGATCCACAGCTGACGGAAGTCGCCCTTGCGCTTCTTGCGGTCGTTGAAGTTGTAGACCAGCGAGTGGGTGACCTGCTCCTTGGCCTTGCGGTACAGGCGCGAACGCTGACCGCGGTAGCCGGAGGCCGCCTCGAGGATCGCCCGGCGCTTCTTGTGGGCGTTTACTGCCCGCTTGACGCGTGCCACTTTTTAACTCCTTGTAGCGGGGCCGTGGGTGTCTTCACACGACCCGAAATTCGATGGGGTCCCGGTCTCGACGTGCGTCCGCTCCCGGTAGGGGGAGCGGAGACGTCAGATGCCGAGAAGCTTCTTGATCTTCGCGGCGTCGCCGGGGGCCATCTCCGCGGTGCCGGTGAGGCGGCGGGTGACACGGGACGACTTGTGCTCGAGCAGGTGGCGCTTGCCGGCGCGCTCGCGGAGCACCTTGCCGGAGCCGGTGACCTTGAAGCGCTTCTTGGTACCGCTGTGCGTCTTGTTCTTCGGCATGGCGCCGTTATCTCCTCGTCGGTGGCGCTCCCACCGGTCCGATGCGGGACCGGCTTGCGGGAGCGTCAGTTGTGTCGGGTGATCCGGGACGGGCGTCCTGGAATCAGGCCTCGGCGTTCGCCTCGTCGGCCGGAGCCTGTTCGGCAGCGGCCTCGGTGGCCTCGGCGGAGGCGACCTCGGTGGTGTTCTCGACCTCGACTGCGGCCTCCTCGGAAGGAGCCTCGCCTTCGGTGGGAGCGACACCCTGGCGCTCGGCCTTGCGGGCGGCCTGCGCCTCGCGGGCTTCGGCCATCGCCTCGGTCTTCTTCTTGTGCGGACCGAGGACCATGATCATGTTTCGGCCGTCCTGCTTCGGGTTCGACTCGATGAAGCCGAGCTCCTCGACGTCCGAAGCGAGACGCTGCAGCAGTCGGTAGCCGAGTTCCGGCCGGGACTGCTCGCGACCACGGAACATGATCGTGATCTTGACCTTGTCGCCCTGCTTGAGGAACCGAACGACGTGACCCTTCTTGGTGTCATAGTCGTGCGGGTCGATCTTCGGCCGGAGCTTCATTTCCTTGATGACCGTGTGCGCCTGGTTCTTGCGCGCCTCACGGGCCTTCATGGCCGACTCGTACTTGAACTTGCCGTAGTCCATGAGCTTGCAGACCGGCGGGCGTGCGGACGCCGCGACCTCGACCAGGTCGAGGTCGTACTCCTGCGCGAGCTCAAGCGCCTTGGCAAGCGGCACGATGCCGACCTGCTCACCGCTGGGACCGACAAGCCGTACCTCGGGAACGCGAATCCGGTCGTTGATGCGGGGCTCGGTGCTGATGGATCCTCCTCGGTAGCACCACACGGCTGCCTGGCAGACAGCCGCTGACGTGTATTTCCGTCAGACCGACCGCAGCGGGAGAATCAAAAAAGCCCCGCCGGGCACAGGCAGGGGCTCCAAAACAACCGGAACACCGCCGCGTGCGAACCGCGGGGCGTAAACTCGGGCAGCTTTCCATCGTCCGTACGGAACGATGGATGCCGCCTGACCGGTGACCCGCCGTCCCGGAGGACGGTCAGGTGGGAGAACGGAGCCTCCACTTGTGGGCCGGGCACATAAGTGTCCGGCCGGTCGAAGTACATACTAGCACCCGCGCCGCAAGCCCGCCGCACGGCATATCGTGGGGCGCATGACTGACGCGACACCCCCCACCGAACCCACTGCCGACGGCGCCCCCGACTACGACACCATGACCCGCGACATCGCGGACGTGCCCGCCGTCGAGGTGATCACCACGGTGGCCGTGCACCTGCTGAGCGCCGCGGCGGTCAACCTGGGCCTGGACAAGCCGGACTCCGAGCACAAGGACCTCGACGAGGCCCGCAAGCTGATCACGGCCCTGGCCGGCCTGGTCACCGCGAGCGCCACCGAGATCAGCTCCTTCCACGCCGCCCCGCTGCGCGACGGCCTGAAGTCGCTCCAGCTGGCCTTCCGCGAGGCCTCGATCGTGCCGGACGAGCCGGGCCAGGGGCCGGGCGAGAAGTTCACGGGCCCCGTCTTCGGCTGAGCCGGTACCCCGAAGGCATACGGCGACGGCCGGTGCGCCCCGCGCGGGGCGCACCGGCCGTCGTCACAAGCAGCGGTCGGCCGCCATGATCTCCTACGCGTTCAGGTGCGTCCGGTTCTCGGGGACGGCCAGGCGCACCCGGGTCAGCAGATCACTCATGGGGACCCCCCCGCGCTCAGCGGGCGAACAGGGGCTCGCCGGGCGGTGCCGGCGCGTCCGCAGGGAGCAGCGCCAGGTCCAGTCCGCGGACCAGCCGGGCCCGCAGGGTGGTGTCCGCCGCCAGCGTCTCGGCGACGCGCCGGGCGGCCGCGGCCGCCTGCGCGCCCTCGGCCAGCACGATCGCCAGGGTGCCGTCGGAGTCGGCGCCCCCCGGGCCGAGGTGGGCGCGCAGCACGGCCGGCTCCGCGGACACGGCGGCCCGTACGGCCTCCCGTACGGCGGGATCGGCCAGCGGACCCGCGTCGGTGCGGCCCTCGGCGAGCGCGCGGAGCGCGGAGCCGGTGAGCTGGTAGGTGACGGGGCCGGCCAGGTCCAGAACCACGGTGTCGGCCTTCTCGTGCGCGGCGGCGGCCAGCGCCTGGTGCAGAGGGACGGCCACCGGCCGGGCCGCGGGGTCCCAGAGCGCGAGCGAGGCG
Source organism: Streptomyces sp. NC-S4 (assembly GCF_054353315.1). Taxonomy (NCBI): domain Bacteria; kingdom Bacillati; phylum Actinomycetota; class Actinomycetes; order Kitasatosporales; family Streptomycetaceae; genus Streptomyces; species Streptomyces sp. NC-S4. Next base: position 2,046,057 of record NZ_CM135937.1, read on the forward strand.
ATCGAGGTGAAGGCGGGCAGTGCCCGCCGGTCGCCCGCCCGCAGGGTCGGGACGGCCATGTCGCTGGTCTTCTCCCGCTTCAGGCCCGTCTCCGGATCGGTCTCCACCTCACCGAGGACGGCGACCACCGGGACCAGCAGGCGGGCGCCCTTGAGCGCGGCCAGCACCTCCGGCTCCTTCGCCCGGTCCTCGGACCAGGCGGCCAGGGCAGCAGTCAGCCGGGGATCGGCGGAGCCGTCGTCGTCGGAGAAGCCCGGGTCGGGAATGTTCTTGTTCGCCATGTTCGCCACAGTTACCCGACCCTACTGTGCCGCGTACGGGTCCTGGTCACGGCCCCGGGCACCCCGGCGCGGGCGCCGGCCGACGACCACTGCCAGTGCGAACAGCACCGCCCCCGCGACCGCTGCCGCCGGGGCTCCCAGCCGGGCGCCCCGCTCGCGCGGGCGGACCGGTTCGGGGCCGGGACCGAAGTAGGTGCTCCCGGCCGCGGCGGGCACGGGCGCCGCGGCCTCCGCGCGCATCCCCTCGGCGGCCTGGAGGGCGGCGACGGGATCGACGAGCCCGTGACCGCGGGCGTCGTCGCGGCCGCCGGCCGGGGAGTCGGAGGCGGTCGCCTCCAGCAGCTTCTTCACCTGGGCCGGGGTCAGGTCGGGGTGCGCGGCCAGGACGAGGGCCACGGTGCCGGAGACGAAGGCGGCCGCGGCGCTGGTGCCCCAGCCCTCGTAGTACGAGCGGTCGGGGTCGGCGATGACGACGTCGACGCCGGGGGCGCTGACGGTGGCGTACCAGTTGCGGGTGGAGAACTTGGCCTTCTTGCCGCGGCGGTCGACGGCGGTGACGGCGATGACCCCCGGATAGGCGGCCGGGTAGGAGACGCGGTCGCCGGCCTCGCCGCCGTTGCCCGCGGAGGCGACGACGACCACGCCCTTGGCGAGGGCGTACTGGACGGCCTCGTCCTCCCCCGCCTCGTGGTGGGCGGAGTCGCTGTCGTCGCCGAGGGACAGGTTGATCACGTCGGCGCCGTGGTCCGCGGCCCAGCGGATGCCCTCGGCGAGGGCTCCGCCCTTGCTGTCGCGGGCCTTGGCGCGACCCGGGTCACCCTCTTCGAGGATCACCCGGACGGGCAGGATCCGGGCCTGCGGGGCCATGCCGAGGACGCCCTGGCCGCGGCTGGGGCCGTGGCCGTGCCCGGCGATGATGCTCGCCATGGCGGTTCCGTGGCGGGCCCAGGCCCGGTCGCCGGGGCCGGCCCCCATGCCGATGAGGTCGGTGCCGGCCAGGACCTGACCGGAGAGGTCGGGATGGGATTCGTCGACGCCGGTGTCGAGGACGGCGACGGTCACTCCGGCGCCCCGGGTGGTACCCCAGGCCTCCTCCGCGCGCAGGGCCAGCAGGCCCCACTGGCGGTCGCGGATGTTGTCGGCGGCGGCGGGGGTCGCGGTGGCGGACACGAGGAGGGTCGCGGCGAGCAGGACGGCGGCCGCCTGCCCGGAGGCCCGGTGGATCATCGGGTGGGCTCCGGGGTGGTCGGGGTCGGTGCGGACGTCGCGGACGTTGCGGACGTTGCGGGCGGTGCGGCGAGGAAGGCGAGGCCGTGGCCGACGCGGTCGGCGAGCGCCCGTGCCTCGTGGCCGAGGCCGGCCTGGGCGGCGGCTCCCGTGGCGTCCTTCTTCATGAGGTCCGCGGCGGGGTGGGGTGCGTCCAGGGGGCGGCCGTCGGCGAAGGCGGAGACGGTGTAGACGACGACGGGTGCCTCGGTGGGTACGGAGGTGGCCCAGGCGGCGCGCTGCGCGTTGGTGAACCCGTACGCGGGCGGGGCGGGGATCCGGCCCGCGAGGGCGGCCATCGTGGGGGCGTCGGCGGGGGTGAAGACCATGCCGACGGTGATCAGGAAGCTGCGGGTGGCGTCGGTGTAGGTGGCGCGCAGCACGCGGGTGCAGCCGGTGGTGGCCAGCAGGGCCTGCCAGTCGGCGGCGAGGGCGGCCGGGCAGTCGGCGTCGGGGGCGAGCGCGATCCGGGTCCAGGTGCGGTCGGAGCCGCCGGGGCCGGCGGAGGGGCCGGTCACCACGGGCGGGAGCAGGCTGTCGACGGGGGCGGCCCGCCACAGCGAACCGGCCTTGCGGTAGGCGGCGTCGGCGGGGAGGGGACGGGCCGCGGCGCGGTGTTCGGCCCAGGTGGTGAGGGCGGCCCCGCCGACGAGGCCGCTGCCGAGGAGTGCGCAGAGCGTGGCGGCGACGACCCGTGCGGGGTGGCGGCGCGTGTTCGCGTGCGGGGGCCCGGCGGCCGGTTCGGGCTCGCCCAGGATTGCGGTCCGCGGTGTCGTCGTGGTCATCCGGCGGCTCCGCCCCCCGTTCCGTACGGCTGCCTGCCCTTACTCTACGGCGTCGGCACCTCCCGATGGTTGCCGGTACCTCACCTTCCGGCTCGGCCGTCCTGGACGGCGCGAGGCCCCGGGCGGACGGCCGCACCACCCCGACCCGCCCACGTCCGACCACCCCCAGCCCCGCCGGCGTTTGAGGCGCGGGGCTCGGGGCGGAGCCCCGGTCCCTGACGCGCGCCTGCGCAGACAGCCGCACCACCCCGACCCGCCCACGTCCGAGGCGCGGGGCTCCGGGGCGGAGCCCCGGGAAACGGGGAAAGGGCGGGGCGGGGAACCTCTACCCACCGGTAGACACCTCTGGCAAGCTGCCGCCCATGAACTCCCCCGCCACCGACCGCGCCCGGTACGACCGGGCGACCGCGCACCTGGACGCGCCGCTGGCCATCGTGGATCTCGACGCCTTCGACGCCAACGCCGACGATCTCGTCCGCCGCGCCGCCGGCAAGCCGGTCCGGGTCGCGAGCAAGTCGGTCCGGTGCCGCGCGCTGCTGGAACGGGTCCTCGCCCGCCCCGGGTTCGCCGGGATCATGTCGTACACCCTCGCCGAGTCGCTCTGGCTGGCCCGGTCCGGTTTCGAGGACGTGCTCCTCGCCTATCCCTCCACCGACCGGGCCGGCTTCGGCGAGCTGGCGAACGACGCCAAGCTGGCCGGCGCGGTCACGGTGATGGTGGACGATCCGGCCCAGCTGGACCTGATCGACGCGGCCCGGGACGGCGGCGCCGAGGAGATCCGGGTCTGTCTGGAGCTGGACACCTCCCTGCGGCTGCTCGGCGGCCGGGTACGGGTCGGGGCCCGCCGATCCCCCCTGCGCGAGCCCGCGCAACTGGCCGGGCTGGCCCGGGCGGTGGCCTCCCGGCCCGGATTCCGGGTCGTGGGTCTGATGGCGTACGAGGGCCACGTCGCCGGGGTCGGGGATTCGCTGGCGGGTCGCCCGCTGCGGTCCCGGGCGATCCGGCTGATGCAGGGCGCGGCCCGCAAGGAGCTCGCGGAGCGGCGGGCCGCGGTGGTGCGGGCCGTGCGGGCCGTCGTACCGGATCTGGAGTTCGTCAACGGCGGCGGTACCGGCAGTGTGCAGCAGACGGCCGCCGAGGACGCGGTGACCGAGGTAGCGGCGGGTTCGGGCCTGTACATGCCCCGACTGTTCGACAACTACACCTCGTTCAGCGGGCGTCCGGCGGCCCTGTTCGCCCAGCCCGTGGTGCGCCGGCCCGGGGTGGGTGCGGTGACGGTGCTCGGGGGCGGCTATCCGGCGTCCGGTGCGGCCGGGGCGGACCGGCTTCCGGTCCCGTACCTGCCCCAGGGGCTGCGCTACGACCCCCAGGAGGGCGCGGGCGAGGTGCAGACCCCGCTGCTGGGCAGCCCGGCCGACGACCTGCTGATCGGCGACCGGGTCTGGTTCCGGCACGCGAAGGCGGGTGAGCTGTGCGAGCGGTTCGACACCCTGCACCTGATCGAGGGCGACCGGGTCACCGGCAGCGCGCCGACCTATCGGGGTGAGGGGCGCACCTTCCTCTAGGCCGTCTCCTACGGCCTAGTACACCGAGTCCGTCTGGTCGGGGACGACGCTGCCGTCGCCCCGCCGGACCGGCCCCTTGGTCCCGTCGTGGTCGACGTAGCCGGTCGTCGCGCACGGGTAGGGGTCGGTCTTCTGCTTCTTCGGCTCGATGAACATGGGGTTGACGATCCAGCGGCCGTCGCTGTTGTCGTACGCCCGGCACATCAGCTCGTTCTTGTTGCGGTTCACGACGAGCCGCAGGGCGGTGGCGTCGCGCAGGAAGGAGATGTCGGTGTCGGAGTCGCCGGCGGCGAACACCTGGCGGCGGGCGGCGGGCTGGACCTTCTCGGCGGCCGCGCCGCGTACGCCGAAGATCTCCTTGTTGATCCAGCAGCGCTTGCCGTCGATGTAGGTGATCATCGTGTCGGCGCCGTCCCGGACGGATCCGCAGCCCTGGAGGTGGGGGGTGAACTTCCCGCCGTACGTGGTGGTGTTGCGGATGCCGATGACGTGGTCGGCCGCGATGCCGGTGCCCTGGGCCCAGACCTCGACCACGGGCTGCGGGGAGGCGGAGCTGATCCACACGTCGAAGCCGGCCTTCTGGAGGCCCTTGATCAGGTCCTTCTGCTGGTCGTAGTAGCGGACCCAGCCGGTGGCGGTGGTGCTGCCGACCCGCTGGGTGCTGCCGACGGGCGCGGCGAGGTTCTCGGCGCGGGCGGCGGCGGCGAAGCCGCGGATCTCGCGGGCGGTCCAGCCCTGCATCAGCTGGGGGAGCCAGGCGTACGAGGGTTCGGTGGTGCGGCGGTCCCAGCCGGCGAAGGCGGGGGCGCCGGCGCGGGTCGCGGCGGCCCCGTAGACGGCGTTGATCTCGTCGGCGCAGGCGGCTCCGGCAGGGGTTCCGGTGGGCAGGGGGGTGCCGGGGCGGGCGAGGGCGGCGCAGGCGTCGGCGAGGGCCTTCGTGGCGGCGGGGGTGAGGAAGCGGCTGGTGGTGGACCAGTCCCCGGCGGCGGGCTGGCGGATCCGGCCGTTGCGCAGGAGCCAGAACATGGTGGCGTCGCCGACGTCGTTCTTGACGACGGTGTTGTCCCAGTCGAAGACGGCGACGGGCTTGGTGCGGCCGGTCCGGTACGGGTTGCAGCTGCCGTACCGGTCGATCAGCTGCTGGAGGCGGGCCTGGTTGTCCCCGTACCAGCCGGAGCCGACGGTGACCCGGGGACAGGGGGTGTGCGCGGCGGCGGCGGGCGGGGCGGCGAGGAGGCCGGATCCGGTGATCGCGACGAGGGCGAGGGGGGCTGCCCATTTTCTGTGCATGCTGCTCCTTCGGGGTCGGGGCAGCCCTGAAGGACCGGCCGGGCACCTCGTGGTGCCCGGCCGGCCGGGGTGCGGTGCGCGGTGGCGCCGGGGTGCCGTGGCGCCGTGGCGCCGGGGCGACCTACAGCGGGGTCACGTACGCGCCGGAGATGCCGCCGTCGACGAGGAAGTCGGTGGCGTTGATGAAGGAGGAGTCGTCGCTGGCGAGGAAGGCGACGGCGGCGGCGATCTCGGTGGGCTCGGCGAACCGGCCCAGCGGGATGTGGACGAGGCGGCGGGCGGCGCGCTCGGGGTCCTTGGCGAACAGTTCCTGCAGCAGGGGGGTGTTCACGGGCCCCGGGCACAGGGCGTTGACGCGGATGCCCTCGCGGGCGAACTGCACGCCGAGCTCGCGGGACATGGCCAGGACCCCGCCCTTGGAGGCGGTGTAGGAGATCTGGGAGGTGGCGGCGCCCATGATGGCGACGAAGGAGGCGGTGTTGATGATGGAGCCGCGGCCCTGGCGCTGCATGTAGGGGAGGGCGGCCTTGCAGCACAGGTAGACGGAGGTGAGGTTGACGTCCTGGACGCGCTTCCAGGCCTCCAGGCCGGTGGTGAGGATGGAGTCGTCGTCCGGGGGCGAGATGCCCGCGTTGTTGAAGGCGATGTCCACGGAGCCGTAGGTGTCGAAGGCGGTCTTGAAGAGCGCCTCGACCTCCTCGGGGCTGGTGACGTCGACCTTGACGAAGGTGCCGCCGACCTCTTCGGCCGCGGCCTTGCCGGCGGTCTCGTCGATGTCGGCGCACACGACGTTGGCGCCCTCGGAGGCCAGGCGGCGGGCGGTGGCCAGGCCGATGCCGCTGCCGGCTCCGGTGATGACGGCGGTGCGGCCGACCAGGCGGCGGCAGACGATCTCTTCGTTGGTCTGGCTGGACATGGGTTCTCAGGCCTCCGTGCTGATGAAGACGTTCTTGGTCTCGGTGAAAGCGGTGAGGGCGTCGGGTCCGAGCTCACGGCCGAGCCCGGACTGCTTGTAGCCGCCGAAGGGGGTCCAGTAGCGGACGCTGCTGTGGGAGTTGACGGACAGGTTGCCGGCGGCGACGGCGCGCGAGACGCGCAGTGCGCGGCCGATGTCGCGGGTCCACAGGGAGCCGGAGAGGCCGTACTCGGTCGCGTTGGCCAGGCGGACGGCGTCCTCCTCGTCCTCGAAGGGCAGGACGACGGCGACCGGTCCGAAGACCTCCTCGGCGGCCACGGGCGCGGTGGGGGCGACGTCCGTGACGAGGGTGGGCGGGTACCAGAAGCCGGGGCCCTCGGGGGCGGTGCCGCGGATCGCGGTGAGGTCGTCGGTGACGAAGGACCGTACGCGGTCCAGCTGGGTCCGTGAGATCAGCGGGCCCATCTGGGTCTTCTCGTCGAGCGGGTCGCCGACGGCGACGGCCGCGATGCCGGGGGCCACGAGCTCCAGGAAGCGGTCGTAGGCGGAGCGCTGTACGAGGATCCGGGTGCGGGCGCAGCAGTCCTGGCCGGTGTTGTCGAGGAAGGCCATCGGGGCGGCGGCGGCCGCCGCTTCGAGGTCGGCGTCGGCGAAGACGATGTTGGGGCTCTTGCCGCCGAGTTCGAGGGTGACGCGCTTCACCCGGTCGGCGCACTTGGCCATGATCTGCTTGCCGACGCGGGTGGACCCGGTGAAGACGATCTTCGCGACTCCGGGGTGTTCGACGAGTGCGTCGCCGGCGGTGTCCCCGCGGCCGGGGAGCACCTGGAAGAGGTGCTCGGGGATCCCGGCCTCGAGGGCGAGCTCGGCGAGGCGCAGCGCGGTAAGCGGGGTGGTCTCGGCGGGCTTGAGGATGACGGCGTTGCCGGCGGCGAGGGCCGGGGCCAGGCCCCAGGCGGCGATCGGCATGGGGAAGTTCCACGGTGCGATCACGCCGATGACGCCGAGGGGTTCGAGGAAGGTGACGTCGATGCCGCCGGCGACGGGGATCTGGCGGCCGGAGAGCCGTTCCACTCCCCCGGCGGCGAAGTCGAGGAGGTCGCGTACGTTGCCGGCTTCCCACCGGGCGTTGCCGATGGTGTGGCCGGCTTCGCGGACCTCCAGCCGGGCGAGTTCCTCGATGTGGCCGTCCACGACGGCCGCGAAGCGGCGCAGCAGCCGGGCCCGGTCGGCGGGGGCGGCCGCGGCCCAGGCGCGCTGGGCCGCGGCGGCCCGGGCGACGGCGGCGTCGACGTCGTCCCGTGTGGCGGCCGGGACGACGGCAACGGTTTCCTCGGTGGCCGGATTGAGCACTTCCAGCGCATCGGACACGTGGTGCCTCACAGTTTCGTTCGGTGGCGTGCGGTGGCTACAGGCGTTCGAAGGAGCGGCGCAGCTCCCAGTCGGTCACCGCGGAGTCGTAGGCGTCGAGTTCCACGCGGGCCATGTTCCGGTAGTGCGCGACGACCTCGGGGCCGAAGGCGGCCTTGGCGATCTCGCTGTTCTCCCAGAGCTCGGCGGCCTCGCGCAGGGTGGCGGGGACGTGTGCGTAGTCGGCGGTGTAGGCGTTCCCCGCGCAGACCTCGGGAAGTTCCAGGCGGTTCTCGATGCCGTAGAGCCCGGCCGCGACCAGGCCGGCGACGGCGAGGTACGGGTTGACGTCACCGCCGGGGAGGCGGTTCTCGAAGCGCATGGAGCGGCCGTGGCCGACGACCCGGAGCGCACAGGTGCGGTTGTCCACGCCCCAGGCGACGGCGGTCGGCGCGAAGGATCCCGGCCTGAAACGCTTGTACGAGTTGATGTTCGGGGCGTAGAGAAGGGAGAAGTCGCGCAGCGCGGCCAGCTGGCCGGCCAGGAAGTGCCGCATCACCGGTGACATTCCGCCTGGACCGTCCCCGGCCATCGCGTTGTTTCCGTCGGTATCGGCCAGCGAGAGGTGAATGTGACAGGAGTTGCCCTCGCGCTCGTCGAACTTGGCCATGAAGGTGAGCGAGACACCTTCCTGGGAGGCGATCTCCTTGGCTCCGGTCTTGTAGACGGAGTGCTGGTCGCAGGTGGTGAGCGCCTCGTCGTAGCGGAAGGCGATCTCGTGCTGGCCGAGGTTGCACTCGCCCTTCGCCGACTCCACGATCAGGCCCGCGGTCTGCATCTCGTTGCGGATCCGGCGCAGCAGGGGCTCGATGCGGCCGGTCCCGAGGACGGAATAGTCGATGTTGTACTGGTTGGCCGGGGTCAGGTCGCGGTAGCCCGAGTTCCAGGCCTGCTCGTAGGTGTCCTGGAAGACCATGAACTCCAGCTCGGTGCCGACCATCGCGGTGTAGCCGGCCTCGGCGAGGCGCTCCAGCTGGCGGCGCAGGATCTGCCGGGGCGCGGCGACGACGGGCGTGCCGTCGTTCCAGGCGAGGTCGGCGAGGAGGAAGGCGCTGCCGGGGTTCCAGGGGATGCGGCGCAGGGTGGCGAGGTCGGGGTGCATGGCGAAGTCGCCGTAGCCCCGGTCCCAGGAGGACATCTCGTAGCCGTCGACGGTGTTCATGTCGGTATCGACGGCGAGGAGGTAGTTGCAGCCCTCGGTACCGTGCTCGAGGACCTCGTCGAGGAAGAACTGTGCGGCGAACCGCTTGCCCTGGAGCCGCCCCTGCATGTCGGGGAAGGCCAGGACCACTGTGTCGATCTCACCGCTGGCGACGAGGGAGCGGAGCTCCTCGGGCGCGAGCGGCGGCTTGCGGTCTACCACTGGAATCTCTCCTTCGGTGAGCCGAGGAGGCCTAAGGTATTGAATAAAACCATTGCTTGGGAAGGGGCGAAGTCAAGATGACCGATACGACCAGCGAAGGCGACGCCGTCGCGCGACTGAATCCCGTGCTGCGACAGGTGCGGGCGGGCAACGGTTTCGAGGAGGCGCTGCAGCAGATCCTCCAGGTGGTCCGGCTGGGTCTGGTGCCGGGCGGCGAACGGCTGCCGCCCGAGCGCGAGCTGGCCGAGCGCATGGGGATCAGCCGGGTGACCCTGCGCGAGGTGTTGAAGGTGCTGCAGGACCAGGGGCTCGTGGAGGCCCGGCGCGGGCGGTACGGCGGAACGTTCGTACTGTCCCGCCCCGACACCCCGGCCGGCGCGGCCGAGGAGGAGCTGCGCCGGCGCGTCGCGGGGGTGGACATCGAGGACGTCCTGCGGTTCCGCGAGGTCCTGGAGGTGGGGGCGGCCGGACTGTGCGCTTCCCAGGGCCTGACCGAGGAGGGCACCGAGCGGCTGCTCGGCGCCCTGGCCGCCACCCATGACGCCCCGCTCGCCGACTACCGCCGCCAGGACACGCTCTTCCACCTCACCCTGTGCGAACTGGCCGGGTCCGCCACCCTGACGGCCCAGTACGCCGCCGTCCGGGCCACCGTCAACGACCTGCTGGACTGCATCCCGCTGCTCGTACGGAACCTGGAGCACTCCCAGCAGCAGCACAGCACGCTGGTGGAGGCGGTGCTGGAGGGCGACGCCGCCGGGGCCCGGGAGACCATGCGCGAACACTGCTGCGGCACGGCGGCACTGCTGCGGGGCTTCCTGGCCTGAACCACGCCGGGGGCGGCCCGAGAGGGTTTCGTAACTTCTGTTTAACGCAGAGGTCTTGCGCACTCCACTCCTCTACGGCAAAGGTACGCCCCACAACCATTGCCCTGAGGCAGGAGCGCACGATGGCCGACGACATCGAGGCACGGCTCGCCGCCGTACCCGCACCCACCAAGTCCCCCGACGGCGGGGACGGCCCCGACGAATACCTCGCGCGCCGGACGCTGCGCCGCGGCAGCGCCGGCTGGCTGCTGCTCACCGGTCTCGGTGTCGCCTACGTCGTCTCCGGGGACTTCTCCGGCTGGAACGTCGGCCTCGACAAGGGCGGCTTCGGTGGCCTGGCCATCGCCACCGTCCTCATGGGCGCGATGTACGCCTGTCTGGTCTTCTCGCTCGCCGAGCTGTCCACGATCCTGCCGACGGCGGGCGGCGGCTACGGCTTCGCCCGCCGCGCGCTCGGCCCGTGGGGCGGTTTCCTCACCGGCACCGCCATCCTCATCGAGTACATCCTGGCCCCGGCCGCGATCGTCATCTTCATCGGCGACTACGTCGAGTCCCTCGGCCTCTTCGGACTCACCTCCAGCTGGCCCGTCTACCTGGGCTGCTTCGTCATCTTCATCGGCGTCCACCTCTGGGGCGTCGGCGAGGCGCTCCGCTTCAGCCTCGTCGTGACCGCGATCGCCGTCGCCGCGCTGCTGATCTTCGCCGTGGGGGCCTTCACCGAGTTCGACGCCTCGGGCCTGAACAACATCCCCGTCGACGCGGACGCCTTCGGCTCGAACTCCTGGCTGCCGCTGGGCGTGCTGGGCATCTGGGCGGCGTTCCCCTTCGGCATGTGGTTCTTCCTCGGCGTGGAAGGCGTACCGCTGGCGGCCGAGGAGGCCAAGGACCCGGTCCGCTCGATGCCGAAGGCCCTCTCCATCTCCATGGGCATCCTCGCCCTGCTCGCCCTGATCACCTTCTTCGCCGCGACCGGCGCCCAGGGCGCCGACGCCGTCAAGGCCGCCGGCAACCCGCTGGTCGTGGCCCTGGAAGGGGACGGCGGCCCGACCGCGCTCAGCCGCTTCGTGAACTACGCGGGCCTGGCCGGCCTGGTGGCCTCCTTCTTCTCCCTCATCTACGCGGGCTCCCGCCAGCTCTTCGCCCTCTCCCGGGCCGGCTACCTGCCCCGCTTCCTCTCGCTCACCTCGAAGCGCAAGGCCCCGTACCTGGGTCTGATCATCCCCGGCGCGATCGGCTTCGCCCTGGCCGCGGCCACCGGCGACGGGGCCCGCATGCTCAACATCGCGGTCTTCGGCGCCACCATCTCCTACGCCCTGATGGCGCTCTCGCACATCGTGCTGCGCCGCCGGGAGCCGGACCTGGAGCGCCCGTACCGCACCCCGGGCGGAATCCTGACCTCTTCGGTGGCCTTCCTGCTCGCCCTGTCGGCCCTGGTCGCCACCTTCCTGGTGGACAAGGACGCCGCGTTCATCGCCCTGGCCGTGTACGCCGTCGCCCTCGCCTACTTCGCCTTCTACAGTCGCCACCACCTGGTGGCCTCGGCCCCGGAGGAGGAGTTCGCGGCTCTCGCGGAAGCAGAGGCGGAACTGACCCGCGACTGAAACCCTGTTGCTGCCCCGATCCAGCCCCTGTTGGAGGTAACGAACGTGCCCAGGCCGCTCATCGGCATCACCACCTACGTCGAGGATTCCACCCGCTACGGGGTGTGGGACCTCCCGACATCCCTCGTACCGACCGGGTACTACGAACTCGTCCAGGCGGCGGGCGGCGCGGCCGTGCTGCTCCCGCCGGACGAGCCCGGGGCGGCGGCGGAGGTGCTGAGCCGGGTGGACGGCCTGGTGGTCGCGGGCGGCCCGGACCTGGACCCGGTGCACTACGGGGCCGCGCGCGACTCCCGTACGGGCGCCCCCGCCACGGTCCGCGACCAGTGGGAGCTGGCCCTGATCGCCGCCGCGCTGGAGGCGGACCTGCCCCTGCTCGGCATCTGCCGGGGCATGCAGGCCCTCAACGTGGCCCTGGGCGGCACGCTGATCCAGCACATCGACGGCCACGTCGAGACCCCGGGCACCATGTCCCGGCACCCCGTCCGCCCGGTCCCGGGCACCCGGTACGCGGAGCTGGTCCCGGAGGAGGCACAGGTCCCGACCTACCACCACCAGGCCGTCGACCGGCTGGGCCGCGACCTGGTGGTCTCGGCCCACGCGGTCGACGGCACGGTGGAGGCCATCGAAGTACCCGACCCGGAGCGGTGGGTGCTGGGCGTCCAGTGGCACCCGGAGCGGGACACGGACACGCGCGTGATGTCCGCCCTGGTGGAGGCGGCCTCCGTCCGCACCGCGGTACCGGTGGGCTGACGCCCGCGTCCCTCCCGCTTCCGTATCCCGCCCGCACCCCGCCCGTCCCGAATGGCCGGTCCCCCGCCGGGCGCGCAGGCTGGAAGGATGCAGACCGAAGCGGAGGGCAAGGCATCCGGCCCGGTCTCCAAGATCCTGGAGAACCCGGTCATCGGAATGGCGCCGTGGATCGTCTTCTCCCTGCTGGTCGGCCCGGGGCGGTTCGAGCTCGCGGTCGGACTGGCGCTGGCCACGGCCGTCGCGCTCATCGCGACGAGCCACCTGGTCAACCGCGGCAGCAGTTGGAAGATCCTGGAACTGGCCGACGTGGTGTTCTTCGCCTCGATGGCCGTCGTCGGAGCCCTGGCGAGCGACGGGACCCTGCGCTGGCTGGAGACGTACGCGGGGGAGGTCGCGAACATCACCCTCGCCGTGATCGCCTTCGGATCGATGGCCGTGCGGATGCCCTTCACGATCCAGTACGCCCGGGAACAGGTGGATCCGTCGCTCTGGCACGCTCCGGGCTTCCTGCGGACCAACTACATGATCACCGGCGTGTGGGGACTGGCCTTCCTGGTGGCTGCCGCCGCGGGCGCCTACGGGGACCTCGTCCTGCACAATCCGAACAACATCTGGACCGGCTGGATCATCCAGATCCTGGCGATCGTCGCCGCGCTGAAGTTCACCGCCTGGTACCCGGACGTCGTCCGCGCCCGCGCCGTGCGCGAGGCCACCGGCGAGGGCCCCGAACCACCCGGCCGGGCCAGCCTGTTGCTGCCGCTCGCGGGCCTGCTGGTGCCGATCGGGATCGCCGTCCTCATCTTCGACAACATGTGGTGGCTGGGCGTCGCGCTGATCGTCGTGGGCTCGCTCCTGACGAAGCGGCTCAGCTCGGAGAGCTGAGCCTCTCCGCGCGGCACCGAACCTGGACGCCGTCCCTCACTCGGGGCGGACGAAGAGCACCGACCGCAGCTCCAGACGCTCCGTGCCGTAGCCCGTGCGGGGCCGCAGCCTGAACTCCCTGCCCGTGCAGTCCGGCTCGGTGAACACGATCGCCACCTCGTCGGTCCGGTTGCGCGGCGAGTGCGCCGGGGAGCTGGCCGAGGGGTCGGCCACCTCGGGGAGCGTGATGCACTCCCCGCTCGCCGGGTCCTCCAGTACGACCGTCAGCGGGCTGCCGTCGAGGCCGGAGACCGTGTACTGGAACTCTCCCGTCGCGGCCGAGGCCGAGGCCGGGACGGTCAGCAGGAGCGTGAAGGCGCCGAAAGCGGCGAGGGCGGCATGGCGAAGACGCATCAGGATTCTCCTCGTGGGGGGACGCGTGCAGGAGCCACCTTTCCTGCGGCTCCGCCCGGGGTCACCCTCCGCGCCGCGGCGAATCGTTCCCTCCTCGCCCGAACGGACGCACGACTTCCGCCCCTGTGTCCGCCAGATCACAGTGACGGAAGGAAAGGCGCCTCCTACGATGCATGATCGATACACCCATCCGAGGAGGCAGATCCCGTGACCACCGGCGCCGCCGCCCCCGAGAGCTACTACGAGCGGACGGGCGAGCACAGCTTCAAGCCCACCGCCCACGCGGGCGGTGCGTGGAACACCGACGAGCAGCACTTCAGCCCGCTCGCCGGCCTCGTGGTGCACGCGATCGACGGGCACCTGGCGCAGCGGCCCGAGCCGTTGGCGCTCGCGCGGATCAGTTACGACATCCTCGGCCGCATCGCCCTCGACGAGTGCGAGATCACCGTCGAGACCCTCCGGCCGGGCCGGACCATCGAGCTCCTGGAAGCGAGCGTGGTCATCGGCGGCCGTCCGGTGGTCCGCGCCCGCGCCTGGCTGCTGGCCACCCTGGACTCCTCCTCCGTGGCCGACAGCCCCCACGAACGGCTGCCCGCCCCCGAGGAGCTCGACGTCTGGGCGATGGACGAGGAGTGGAGCGGCGGCTACGTCTCCTCCGTCGAGGTGCGCCGGACGCCCCCCTCCCGCCGCGGCCGGGCCGCGGCCTGGGTTTCCTCGTCCGTCGCCCTGGTCGCGGGCGAGCCGGTCGGCGCCCTCGCCTCGTACCTGGCGCTGGTGGACACCGCGAACGGCATCGCGGTCCAGCAGGACCCCACCGCGTGGATGTTCCCGAACCTCGATCTGACCGTCCACCTGCACCGCCGGCCACGAGGCCCGTGGACCGGCCTGGACACCACCGTGACGTTCGGCCCGTCCGGGCAGGGGCTCACCAGCAGCGTCCTGCACGACGCCGACGGCCCGGTCGGCCAAGCCGAACAGATCCTCACGGTCCGCCCGCTCTCCTAGGCGGTCCCTTCCGGATCTCGCCGGGCGACAAGATCCGAAAAGAGACGGCCTAAGCCGGAGTACCCCGGGTCAGGGACAGCAGGTCCCGGGCCGGGCCCGCCGGGCGGGCGCCCGCGGGCCAGACCGCCCGCAGGGCCCGGCCGAGCCCGGCGCCCGACACCGGCACCTCCACCAGCCGGCGCGCCGCCAGCTCGTCCACCACGGCCAGCTCCGACAGCACGCACGGCCCGGCACCGCCCAGCGCGGCCGCCTTCACCGCCGTCGTCGACGCCAGCTCCAGCAGCGGCGCGGCCACTCCACCGTGCCCGGCGAGCGCCGCGTCCAGCACCTGCCGCGTACCCGATCCCCGCTCCCGCAGGATCAGTGGAGTCGCCGCGAGTTCCGCCGCCTCCACGCCCCGCGTGCGCCGCGCCCACGGATGGACCGGCGCCACCGCCACGACCAGCCGGTCCTGCGCGATCACCGCCGAGTCCAGCCCCTCGGGCACCGTCAGCCCCTCCACGAAGCCGAGGTCGGCCTCGTGCGTGAGCACCCGCTGCACGACCACCGCCGAGTTGCCGGCGTGCAGGGACACCGCCGTGTCCGGGCGCTGCCCGCGCAGGGCGATCAGCCAGCCCGGCAGCAGGTACTCCGCGATGGTCATGCTGGCCGCCACCCGCAGCCGCGAGTCCCGGCGCCCGCGCAGCGCCTGCGCGCCCGCGTCGAAGGCCTCCGCAGCCTCCACCACCCGCCGGGCCCAGTCCGTGACGAGCGCGCCCTCGGCCGTCAGCGTCGACCCCCGCGGCGAGCGGTCCACCAGGGCCACGCCGAGCCGGGTCTCCATCGCCCGGATCCGGCTGCTGGCCGCGGGCTGGGTGATGCCCAGCCGCCGCGCCGCCCCGCTCAGGCTGCCTACCCGCGCGACCGCGAGCAGCAGTTCCAGCGCGCCCAGGTCCGGTACCCGGTGTGCCAGCGGAACCCACTCCTCATCACCCATAACATCAGTTTATGGCCTCATAGGAAGATGACCTCTGCCGCCCCGGCCGCCCCGGCACGAGGCTGGATCCATGGCCACCACCCTCGTGCGACCCCGCACTCACACCACTCCCGCGGTCCGGGCCCACAAGGCCCCCGCACTGCGGCACCTCGGCCCCAACTGGTACGCCTGCGTCATGGGCACGGCGATCCTCGCCAACGCCGGCGCGACCCTCCCGTACCAGCTCCCCGGCCAGCGCGTGGCCTGCCAGCTGGCCTGGGGCCTGTCCGCCATCCTCCTCGCCGTCCTGCTCACGGCCCGTGCCGGGCACTGGCTCCACCACCGCGACCAGGCCCGCGCCCACCTCCTCGACCCGGCCGTCGCCCCGTTCTACGGCTGCCTCGCGATGGCGCTGCTGGCCGTCGGCGGCGGCACCCTGATCGTCGGCAAGGACCTCATCGGGACCGGCGCCGCCGTCGCCGCGGACGCCGTGCTCTTCACCGCCGGTACCGTGATCGGCCTGGTCATGGCCGTGGCCGTGCCCTATCTGATGGTCGTACGGCACAAGGTCGAGCCCAAGCAGGCCACCCCCGTCTGGCTGCTGCCCCTCGTCGCCCCCATGGTCTCCGCCGCCCTGGGCCCGCTGCTGATACCCCACCTGCCCGCCGGCCAGGCCCGCGAGACCCTGCTGCTCGCCTGTTACGCCATGTTCGGCATCAGCCTGCTGGCCACCCTGCTGATGCTCCCCCTGATCTTCGGCCGGCTGATCGTCGGCGGCCCCCTCCCGCTGGCCCTGACCCCGACCCTGTTCCTGGTCCTGGGCCCCCTCGGCCAGTCCACCACCGCCGTGAACCAGCTCGCCGACGTCGCCCCCGGGGCGATCGACGGCACCTACGCCGGCGCGCTGGGCGCCTTCGCCGTCGTCTACGGGGTCCCCGTGATGGGCTTCGCCCTGCTGTGGCTGGCTCTGGCCGCGGCCATGCTGGTCCGGGCGGCCCGGGCCGGCATGGGCTTCGCGATGACCTGGTGGGCCCTGACCTTCCCCCTCGGCACCTGCGTCACCGGCGCCACCGGCCTGGCCCACCACACCGGCCTGACCGCCTTCGCCTGGCTGGCCACCGCCCTCTTCCTCGGCCTGCTGACCGCCTGGCTCCTGGCCGCCGCCCACACCCTGCGGGGCCTGCTCACGGGCCGACTCCTTCCCAGCTAGGTCCGGGTCGGCCTGCGGCCCGGTGCGGGCCGCTCCCGCGGGGTGGGTCCGAGTCGGCCCGCGGGTCGGGGTCCGGGCGCGGTGCGGGCTGGTGCGCGGGGCCGGGGAGGGGTGTCTCCTCGGCTCGGCGCGTGCGGGCGTGTCTCGGCTGTGTGCGGTGGTTGCGCGCTCGTCCTGCGGGGACACCCCTCCCCGTCCCCGCTCCCCAAGCGTCGGGGCGGCTCCGGGCGGCTTCGGGGTGCTGTCGGAGCACTGCCGTGGGGCGGGGACACGGCGGAGTGTCCCCGCAGGACGAGCGCGCACCACCGGGCACCGCCGCGACATGCCGAACCGCGCGAGCCGAGGAGACACTCCGGCGGGGCACCGCCCCACACCACCCAGCCCCGCCGGCGATTGAGGCGCGGGGCCCGGGGCAGCACCCCGCCACCACCGACCCGCCGAAGCAGAACCGCCGGAGCAGAACCGCAGCGCCCCGGCACCACCGGCCCGCCGATCAGCGCGCGGCGCGCAACTGCTCGGACAGCACCGCCGCCGCATCGGCCAGCGAGGGCCCGTACCAGGTCAGGTACCTGCCGTCGACGAGGGCGGCCGGCAGCCCCGGGAAGGCCTCCGGCCCGTCCTCGCGCGTGAAGCGGTACGGCTCGTCCGGGAGCACCACCAGATCGCAGCCGGCCGCAGCCGCAAGTTCCTCCACCGGCACCCGGGGATACCGCTCCGGATGTCCGGCGTAGATGTTGCGGACCCCGAGCCGCGCCAGCAGGTCACCGGCGAACGTGTCCCGGCCCAGCACCATCCACGGCCGCCGCCAGATCGGCACGAACGCGGTGACCTCCGCGCGCGGCGCCGGCGGCTCCACCCGGGCCCACGCACGCTCCGCGTCCGCCAGCCATCCCGGCCTCGTCAGCCCCAGCGCCCCCACCAGCACCCGGTCCAGCTCCCGCAGCGCCTGCGGGAGGTCCCGGACCTCGGTGACCAGCACGTCCACCCCGGCCGCGCGCAGCGCCGCCACGTCGTCGGCCCGGTTCTCCTCCTCGTTGGCGATCACCAGGTCCGGCCGGAGCTCCGCGATCGCGCGCACATCGGGGTTCTTCGTCCCCCCGATGCGCACCGCGTCGCCGAGGTCCCCGGGGTGCGTGCACCAGTCGGTGACCCCGACCAGCAGCCCCGGCGCGCTCACGGCCACCGCCTCGGTCAGCGAGGGCACCAGCGAGACGACCCGCCGCACGCCGCTCAGTGTCCCGGGGACGGCGGCTCGGAGGTCGCGTGGATGTGCTCGCCGACCGCGACGACCAGGATCCGGGTCTCCTCGGTGACCGCGCGCCAGCGGTGGCGCACGCCGCCGGACAGGAACAGCGCGTCCCCGCTCTCCAGCCGGTACGCCCGCCCTTCCGCTTCGACCTGGCAAGCACCCTCGACCACGTACATCAGTTCGTCGTTGCGGTGCTGGTACTCGCGTCCGGCGTCCTGGTCCCCGGTGAACTCCATCGCGTGCAGCTGGTGATGACCGCGCACCAGGGGGCGTACGCCCGGGAACGGAGTGAGCCCGGAGGCGTCACCGGCCCGTACGAGGTCCACCGTGCGCGCGGTGTCGGAGGCGGCCAGCAGCTCGACGGCCGTGGTCTCCAGTGCGTCCGCGACCCGCTCCAGGGAGCGCATGCTGGGCCGGGCCCGCTCGTTCTCTATCTGACTCAGGAAGGGCACCGACAGGCCGCTGCGCGCCGACACGGCGGCCAGCGTGAGATGGAGCGCGCGGCGCCGCTTGCGCACGGCCACGCCCACCCGGAGCGGCTCCTTGCCGTCCTTGTCCTTGCCCTTGTCGTCCTTGTCGTTCAGCTTGCGGTCCATGCCATCAATGCCGTCGGTGCCGTCCCTGTCGTTCATGTCGGGGCTGCCCTCCCCATGTCTGTCGCACATCGGTGTGCTGTAAGCACCTTACGCAGCAACCGCCTCCGGTTTCGCGTGCACGGCTCTTCCCGTACCCGTGCGCTCACTGTCCGTCGCGGCCAGGGGCGCCCGGACGGCCGGAACATCCGCCGGGGCGGGTTGCGGCATCATCGACTCCGTGACGACACGACGCCTGATGCTCCTGGACACCGCCTCCCTCTACTACCGCG
Organism: Streptomyces sp. NC-S4; assembly: GCF_054353315.1. Taxonomy (NCBI): domain Bacteria; kingdom Bacillati; phylum Actinomycetota; class Actinomycetes; order Kitasatosporales; family Streptomycetaceae; genus Streptomyces; species Streptomyces sp. NC-S4. The sequence goes on from NZ_CM135937.1 coordinate 2,064,670, forward strand.
CGTACTTCGGTGTGCCGGACTCGGTGAAGGCCCCCGACGGCACCCCGGTCAACGCCGTGCGCGGGCTGCTCGACTTCATCGGCCGGCTCGTCCAGGACCACCGGCCGGACGATCTGGTGGCGTGCATGGACGCCGACTGGCGGCCGCACTGGCGGGTGGAGCTGATCCCCTCCTACAAGGCGCACCGGGTGGCCGAGGAGACCGCGAACGGCCCCGACGTGGAGGAGACCCCGGACACGCTGGCCCCGCAGGTGCCGATCATCGAGGCGGCCCTGGACGCCTTCGGCATCGCCCGGGTCGGGGTCGCCGGTTACGAGGCGGACGACGTGATCGGTACGCTCACCGCCCGTGCGAGCGGCCCGGTGGACATCGTCACCGGCGACCGGGACCTGTACCAGCTGGTGGACGACGCCCGGCAGCGGCGGGTGCTGTACCCGCTCAAGGGCGTGGGCACCCTCCAGGTGACCGACGAGGCGTGGCTGCGCGAGAAGTACGGGGTGGACGGCCCCGGTTACGCGGATCTGGCGCTGCTGCGCGGCGACCCGAGCGACGGCCTGCCGGGTGTCCCCGGCATCGGCGAGAAGACGGCCGCCAAACTCCTGGACGCCTACGGCACCCTGGCCGGAATCATCGCGGCGGTCGACGACCCGAAGTCGAAGCTGACCCCGACCCAGCGCAAGCGGCTGGACGAGTCCCGGCCCTATCTGGCGGTGGCACCGAAGGTGGTCCAGGTGGCCTCCGACGTGCCGCTTCCTGCGTTCGACCCGGCCCTCCCGACGGCTCCGGCGCAACCCGAACTGGTGGATGCGCTAGCCCATCGGTGGGGTCTGGGGGGTGCGGTCGCTCGCCTGAGCAGCGTGCTGCGCCCATGAGGTGATAACTTAGGTAAGGCTAAGTTTCATGGAGTCAGGGGAGTCACCGTGGCAGAAGGACGCGCCCGCACCGTCGGCACCGCCGTCGTCGTACGCACCGAGCGGCTGTCGCCGCACATGGTGCGCCTCGTGCTGGGCGGTGAGGGCCTCCGGGAGTTCGGCGCGGGCGCGTACACCGACCATTACGTCAAGCTGCTGTTCGCCCCGGTGGGCGTGACCTACCCCGCCCCGTGGGACCTGGACCGGATCCGCGCGGACTTCCCCCGCGCGCAGTGGCCGCGCCAGCGCGCGTACACGGTACGGAGCTGGGACCCCGCGCACCTGGAACTGACCCTCGACTTCGTGGTCCACGGCGACGAGGGCCTGGCCGGTCCCTGGGCGGCGCGGGTGCAGCCGGGCGAGCTCGTACGCTTCCTCGGCCCGGGCGGCGCCTACGCCCCGGACCCGGTGGCCGGCTGGCACCTCCTGGTGGGCGACGAGAGCGCCCTGCCGGCGATCGCCGCCGCGATGGAGCGGATGCCGGCCGGCGCGCAGGTCCACGCCCTCGTGGAGATCGACGGCCCGGCCGACGAGCTGAAGGTCGCCACCCCGGACGGCATCGTCCCGGTCTGGCTGCACCGCGGCGACCGCCCGGTGGGCGAGGCACTCGTGGAGGCCGTCATGGCCATGGAGTTCCCGAGCACGGACGTCCACGCCTTCGTCCACGGCGAGGCCGGCTTCGTCAAGGACCTGCGCCGCCACCTCCGCATGGAACGCGGAGTCCCGCGCGAGCGCCTGTCGATCTCGGGCTACTGGCGCCTGGGCGAGACGGACGAGGGCTGGCGCGCGATCAAGCGCGACTGGAACGCCTCGGTGGAAGCCGAACAGGAACACCGAGCCGCTGCCTAAAGGTTTCCCCCGGCGGCGTTCGAGGCGCTGAGCCCCGGGTCTTCCAGCCCCGCCGGCGTTTGAGGCGCGGGGGTCCGGGGGCAGCGCCCCCGGCAACGGCGCCGCGCGCTCCGCGCTCCCCCGCAGGACAATGACCCCATGCGTACGCTCCCGTCGCTCGGGGCCGCCGTACTCCTGACCGCAGCGGTCGGCGTCACGGCCACCGCCGCGCCCACCCCGCCCCCCGCCCCGACACCCCAGATCACGGACGCCGCCGTCGACAGGGCCGTCGCCCGTCTCGACCGCACCGTCGAGGACATGATGCGCCGCACCGGTGTCCCCGGCGTGTCCGTGGCCGTGGTCCACGACGACGAGGTCGTCCACCTCAAGGGCTACGGGCTCCGCAGGACCGGCGAGAGCGGCAAGGTCGGACCCGACACCGTCTTCCAGATCGCCTCGCTGTCCAAGCCCGTCTCCTCCACGGTGGTGGCCGGCACCCTCACCGACCCCCGGGAATGGGACGACCGCGCCGTCCTGCCCGGGTTCTCCCTGAAGGACCCCTGGGTCACCGGCCACGTCACCACCGCCGACCTGTTCTCCCACCGCAGCGGCCTGCCCGACCACGCCGGCGACCTCCTCGAAGACCTCGGCTACGACCAGGCGTACATCCTGGACCACCTGCGCCTGGAGCCCCTCGGCCCGTTCCGGGCGAGCTACGCCTACACCAACTTCGGGTTCACCGCGGCCGCCGAGGCCGTCGCCCGCGCCAAGGGCACCAGCTGGCAGAAGCTCAGCGCCGACACCCTCTTCAAGCCCGCCGGCATGACCCGTACGAGCACCGAGTTCTCCGCCTTCGTCAACTCCCCCGACCACGCCGCCACCCACGTCAGGAACGCCGACGGCACCTGGAGCCCGCGCTTCGTCCGCGACCCGGACGCCCAGGCCCCGGCCGGCGGGGTCAGCTCCACCGCCACCGACATGGCCCGCTGGCTGCGGCTGCAGCTGGCCGGCGGCACCCTCGACGGGAAGCGGATCATCCCCGCCGACACCCTCGCCCGGACCCACGTGCCCGAGATCGTGTCGCAGCCGACCAACGCCGTCGGCACCACCAGCTTCTACGGTCTGGGCTGGAACGTCGGCTACGACGGCGCCGGCCGCGTGCGCCTGAGCCACTCCGGTGCCTTCGCCCTCGGCGCCAACACCAACGTCACCATGCTCCCGCTGGAGCGGCTCGGCATCGTCGTCCTGACCAACGGCGCCCCGGTCGGCCTGCCCGACGCCGTGGCCCTGGACTTCTTCGACTACGCCGAGCACGGCAAGGTCTCCACCGACTGGCTCGCCCTCGCCGCCTCCGCCTACGCGACGGCCCTCGAACCCCCGGGCGGATCGGCGGCCACCGACTACGCCCACCCGCCCGCCGGAGCGCGGCCGGCCCGGGACAGCGCCGCGTACACGGGAACGTACGACAACCCCTACTACGGCAGGGCCACCGTGACCGCCGACGACAAGGGCGCGCTCACCCTCGCCCTCGGCCCCCAGCCGCAGCGCTTCCCGCTGACCCACTACGACGGGGACACCTTCAGCTTCGTGACCGCGGGCGAGAACGCGGTCGGCCGCACCGGTGCGGTCTTCGCCGACGGCACCCTGCGCGTCGAGTACCTCGACGCGGACCACCTGGGCACGTTCACCCGGCAGTAGCCGCATAGCCTGTTCCCCGATGAGACGCAGAGCCCAGCCACCCCCCTCGCCCCTCCCCCAGCGCGCCGGCATCGACCCGGTCCGGCTGCGGCTGCCGCCCGACCCGGACCGGGCATGGCCGGATCTCGGCGACTACCTCGCCGCTCGCTACGCCGGCACCCGCGGCGCCGACTCGGTGGCCCGCCTGCTGGCCGCGGGCCGGGTGCTGGGCCCCGGCGGCCGGGTCCTGCGCGCGCAGGACCCGTACGAGCCGGGCGCCTACCTGTGGTTCCACCGGGACATGGAGCCGGAGCCGCGGGTGCCCTTCCCGATCTCCGTGGTGCACCGGGACGCGCACCTGCTGGTCGTGGACAAGCCGCACTTCCTGGCCACCACCCCGCGCGGCTCCCACATCACCGAGACCGCCCTGGCCCGGCTGCGCGCGGAGCTGGACCTGCCCGGCCTCAGCCCCGCTCACCGGCTGGACCGGCTGACGGCGGGACTGGTGATGTTCAGCGTCCGGCCCGAGGACCGCGGCGCCTACCAGCTCCTCTTCCAGCGGCGCGAGGTGCACAAGGAGTACGAGGCCCTCGCACCGCACGATCCGGAACTCGCCCGCACCCTCCCGCGCACGGTCCGCAGCCGGATCGAGAAGGCCCGCGGGGTCATCGCGGCGGTCGAGGTGCCCGGCGGCGAGCCCAACGCCGAGAGCCTCGTCGAGTCCGTGGAGGCCCGCGACGGGCTGGGCCGCTACCGGCTGACCCCGCGCACCGGCCGCACCCACCAGCTGCGGGTCCACATGAACGCCCTGGGCCTGCCCATCCTCGGCGACCCCGTGTATCCGCAGGTCACCGACCCGGCCCCGGACGACTACCGCAGGCCGCTGCAACTCCTGGCCCGGGTACTGGAGTTCACCGACCCGGTGACCGCACGCGTGCACCGCTTCGAGAGCGGCCGCACCCTCCAGGCCTGGGACGACCGAGCGGGCTGGGAGGCCGGAGCCGACCGCTAGGAAGGAGACCGGAGGGGGCCGACGCCCGCGATCCGCAGCGCCGCGTCCGCGGTGGCCTCCGCGAAGGCCGTCACCGGGCGCGCCGGATCCGTGCGGTGGATCAGCATGACGCCCTCGATGAGCCCGAAGACCAGGTCGCCCCGGAGCGTCAGCCCCGCCTTGTCCCCGGCCAGTTCGGCGCCAACGCGGGTCCCGGCGAGCAGCACCCGGTAGGCGTCCTTGAGTTCCCCGCGCATCCGGCGGAACCGGGTGAGGCGCGAGCCGCCCAGCTCGGGCAGCAGGTAGAGCGCCCCCAGGTCGTACGGCCCCCCGCACAGCAGCAGCACGTCGGAGCGGCACAGCTCCCACAGCCGCCGCGCGGCGCACCGCCCGTCGTCCGCGAGCAGCCGCCGGGCGAGCACCAGCGAGGGCGCGACGGTGGACTCCAGGAGTTCGGCGAGGAGTTCCTCCTTGCCGCCGAAGTAGTGGTACATCGTGGCCTGGCGCATCCCGGCCCGTTCGGCGACGGCCCGCGTGGTGGTCGCCGCGTATCCCCGGACCGTGAACAACTCGGCCGCCGCGCAGAGGAGTTCCTCGCGCGGCGGCCGGCCGCTCTCCGGTCTCAGCCGGTCGGCACGTGGCCGGCCGACCCGTCTCGGACCCTCGTCCGCTCCCCCGCTCATGGAATCGATCGTCGCACAGAGCACCACGATTCGATCATGGCAAGAGATCAGATCAGGCCATCCCCACCCTCGGAGGAAGCCCCAAAACCGCCTAGCCGACCGAGCTGTAGGCCACTACGCCCCGAAGCAGCGCGTCCACGGCCTTGCGGGCGTTGCGCGCCACCGTGCTCCCGCTGTCACCGGAGGCCGCCGGAGCCGCCGCCGCGATCTGCCCGAGCACGTCGATGACCTGCTTGCACCAGCGCACGAAGTCACCGGCCGGCATCTCCGCCTCGCGCAGCACCTCGTCCAGGCTCTTCTCGGAGGCCCACTGGTACGCCGCCCACGCGAAGCCGAGGTCCGGCTCGCGCTGGCCCACGCCCTCCGCCTGGTTGATGCGGTGCTCCTCCTCCAGTGCGTCGAGGCGGCCCCAGATCCGGACCATCTCGCCCAGCGCCTCCTTCGCCGCGCCGCCGGGCACCTTCGGCGCCACCGCGTCGTCGGACTGCCGCGCCTCGAAGACCAACGCCGACACGCAGGCGGCCAGTTCGGCCGGACTCAGGCCCTCCCACACCCGGGCACGCAGGCATTCGGAGGCCAGCAGGTCCAGCTCCCCGTACAGCCGGGCGAGCCGCTTGCCGTGCACGGTGACCTCGTCCTCGCGCAGGTAGTCCAGCTCGGTCAGCAGCGCGTGGATCCGGTCGAAGGTGCGGGCGATGGTGTTCGTCCGGCCCTCGATCCGCCGCTCCAGCTGCTGGGTGTCCCGCTTGAGCCGGTGGTAGCGCTCCGCCCAGCGGGCGTGGTCCTCGCGCTCGTCGCAGCCGTGGCAGGGATGCGCCCGCAGCTCGGACCGCAGGCGGGCGATCTCGCGGTCGTCGGCCGCCGCGGCCCGGCCGCGCGAACGCCGCTCCGGAGTGATGTGCCCGGCCTTGCTCCGCAGCTGGGACGCCAGGTCCCGACGGGACTGCGGCGAGCGCGCGTTGAAGGTCTTGGGGATCCGCATCCGGTCCAGCGCCTCGACCGGGACCGGGAAGTCGATCGCGGCGAGCCGCTTGACCTGCCGCTCGGCGGTGAGCACCAGCGGGCGCGGGCCCTCCGCGTACTCGTAGCCGCGGCTGCCGTGGACCCTCCCGGCCGGCACGCCCGGGTCCAGGACCAGCGCGAGTCCGGCGAACTTGCCGGTCGGCACGTGGATGATGTCGCCCGGCTTGAGCTTCTCCAGCGAACTGGCCGCCTGCACGCGGCGCTGCGCCGCGCCCTGCTTGGCCAGGTCCGTCTCACGGTCCTTGAGGTCCCGGCGCAGCTGCGCGTACTCCTCGAAGTTCCCCAGGTGGCAGGTCATGCCCTCCTGGTAGCCCTGCAGGCCCTCCTCGTTGCGCTGGACCTGCCGGGAGATCCCGACGACCGAGCGGTCGGCCTGGAACTGCGCGAAGGAGGTCTCCAGCAGTTCGCGCGAGCGGTGCCGCCCGAACTGGCTGACCAGGTTCACGGCCATGTTGTAGGAGGGCTTGAAGCTGGAACGCAGCGGATACGTACGGGTACCCGCGAGCCCGGCGAGCCCCGCCGGGTCCATGCCCCGCTGCCAGAGCACCACCGCGTGGCCCTCGACGTCGATGCCGCGCCGCCCGGCCCGGCCGGTCAGCTGCGTGTACTCGCCGGGGGTGATGTCGGCGTGCTGCTCGCCGTTCCACTTGACCAGCTTCTCCAGGATCACCGTGCGCGCGGGCATGTTGATGCCCAGCGCCAGGGTCTCCGTGGCGAAGACGGCCTTCACGAGGCCGCGTACGAAGAGCTCCTCCACGACCTCCTTGAAGGTGGGCAGCATGCCCGCGTGGTGCGCGGCGATACCGCGCTCCAGTCCTTCGAGCCACTCGTAGTACCCCAGGACGTGCAGGTCCTCGGTGGGGATGGAGGCGGTCCGCGCCTCGACGATCTCGCGGACCTTGGTCCGCGCGGACTCGTCGTTGAGCCGCAGGCCCGCGAACAGGCACTGCTGGACCGCGGCCTCGCAGCCGGCCCGGCTGAAGATGAAGTTGATGGCGGGCAGCAGCCCGTCGCCGTCGAGGCGGGCGATGACCTCGGGGCGCGAGGGGGTCCAGATCCGGCCGCGCGAGCGCCGCTCGCGCTCGCGGTCGGCCTCGCGGACCATCTTGCCGCGCCGCCGGTCCTTCGGACTGTAGGTGCGGGTGTTCTCCTCGCGCGCCATGCGCAGCAGGTCGGGATTGACCTCCCGGCGCGCGGAGCCGCGGCCGCCGTGGTCGGACTCCTCCTCGAAGAGGTCGTAGATCCGGCGGCCGGCCATGACGTGCTGCCACAGCGGTACGGGCCGCTCCTCGGAGACGATCACCTCGGTGTCCCCGCGCACGGTGTCCAGCCAGTCGCCGAACTCCTCGGCGTTGGACACGGTGGCCGAGAGCGAGACCAGGGTCACCGACTCGGGGAGGTGGATGATCACTTCCTCCCAGACGGCCCCGCGGAACCGGTCGGAGAGGTAGTGGACCTCGTCCATCACGACGTAGCCGAGTCCGATCAGCGACTGCGAGCCCGCGTACAGCATGTTGCGGAGCACCTCGGTGGTCATCACGACCACCGGCGCCTCGGAGTTGACGCTGTTGTCGCCCGTCAGCAGGCCCACCTTGTCGGCGCCGTAGCGCTTGACGAGGTCGGCGTACTTCTGGTTCGACAGCGCCTTGATCGGCGTCGTGTAGAAGCACTTGCGGCCCTGCTGGAGGGCCAGGTGCACGGCGAACTCGCCGACGATGGTCTTGCCCGAGCCGGTCGGGGCTGCGACGAGGACGCCCTTGCCGGCCTCCAGCGCCTTGCAGGCCTCGACCTGGTACGGGTCGAGGTCGAAGTCGTACATCTCGCGGAAGGGGGCCAGGGCGGAGGCCTCTTCGGCGGCGCGGATCCGGGCAGCGGCGTACCGCTCGGCGGGTGAGAGTTCTTCGGTCATCTTGCTCTCGAGCCTACCCGCCACCCCTGACAACAGTCGCGATCATTTAAGTGAGCAGCCGGACCGCCCGGGGAACGCACGCGGCGGTCACCGGCAGGGCCCCCAGCGGCTCGCCGTCCGCGTACGCGGACAGGCCCGCCGCCTCCAGGGTGATCTTCCTGGCCCGGTGGACGGTCACCTTCGGATGGCCCAGGTGGCGGCCCTTGTAGACCTGCGGGAACACCTTGAGCAGGGTGGCGCGGCTGCAGTCGCCGACGACCGTGACGTCGAAGAGTCCGTCGTCGGGGACGGCGTCCGCGCAGATGCGCATGCCCCCGCCGTAGGAGGATCCGTTGCCGACGGCCACCAGCGTGGCCTCGGTCTCGATCACCGGCCCGTCGTCCAGGGTGATCCGGTAAGGGAACGGCCGGAAGGCCGCCAGCTCCGCGATCATCGCCAGGTCGTACTTGAACCGCCCGGCGGGCAGCCGCATCCGGTTGCCCCGGTCGTTGACCCGCGAGTCGAAGCCGGAGCACAGCACGGTCCCGAACCACTTCTCGTAGCCGTCGCCGCCCACCCGGCCCAGGTCGATCTCCCGGATCCGGCTCTCCTTGACGGCCTCGGCGGCCATCCGCCCGGCCAGCGCCGGCTCCCGTACGGGCAGCCCCATCGCGCGGGCGAAGTCGTTGCCGGTGCCCACCGCGACCACCCCGAGCGGCACCGGCGTCCCCGCCAGGGCCTGGAGCGCCAGGGAGACGACCCCGTCGCCGCCCACCGCGATCACCGCACCGGTGCCCTCCCGGACTGCGGCCGTCAGCCGGGCCAGTGCGTCGGGCGCGTCGGCGCCCACCACGGTCCGTACGGAGAAACCGGCCTCGCGGACAGCCGAAGCGGCCGGCTGCGCGGCGTGCGCGCCCCGGCCGCGTCCGGCTGTGGGATTGACGAAGAGGGTGACCTCGTGGCTCATCCACGGGAATGTACCGGAGCCCGTTCCCGGACCCCTTTCGCCCCCGGGAGCGCCGCCCGGCAGCAGCCGGGGGCGCACCTGTCAGGTGGCGTCGTCGTACCCGTTGATCCGCTGGCGTCCGCCGTCTGCCTGTTCCGGCAGCGCCGCGGGAGCCGGGACGGATTCCAGCGCGCCGATCGGCGACGGCGTGAGGTCCAGCTGGGAGGCCTCGTCGTCGCTCAGGTCCGCGTCGGGGTCGTTGCGCCTGCGCCTGCGGTCGTTGAGGAGGCAGATGCCGAGGGCGGCGAAGTAGAGGGCCACGATGGGCACGGCCAGCGCGAGCATCGTCGGCGGGTCACCGGTGGGCGTCGCGAAGGCGGCGAAGATCGTGATGCCGAGGACCATGCCCCGCCACCAGCCCGCCAGCCGCTTCCCGCTGAGCACACCGGTGAAGTTCAGCAGGATCAGCAGCAGCGGCAGCTCGAAGGCCAGGCCGAACACGATCACCATGCGGGTGACCAGGTCGAGGTAGTCGTCGACCGGCAGCAGGTTGCGCGCGTGGTCGGGGGTGAACTCAAGCATGATCGTCGCGGTCTGCGGGAGGATCTTGTACGCGATCACCGCACCGGTCAGGAAGAGGGGCGCTCCGACCGCGACGAAGCTGCGCGCGTACTTCTTCTCGTGGCTGTGCAGCCCGGGCGCGGCGAACGCCCACAGCTGGTACAGCCACACCGGGGCGGACAGCACCACACCGGCCATCAGCGCGACCTTCAGGGCGATCGAGAACGCCGAGATCAGGCCGTTCACGGTCATGTCGGCGCAGGGGCGGCCGTTGCGCTGGGTCACCACACCGTTGGTACAGCCGACGGAGTCCAGCATCGGCTTCAACAGGAAGTTGATGATCTCCCGGTAGAAGAACGCGGCGATGATCGTGATCACCACGATCGCCAGGACCGACTTCAGCAGGCGGTTCCGAAGCTCACGCAGGTGCTCGACGAGAGGCATGCGCCCTTCGGCGTTCTTCGCCTGCCGTTCCTTCTTCTCCTGCTTGCGGGCAGAGTTGAGCAACCCACGTCCCTTGTCTCGTTGCAGATGACTGGCGTGTACGGCGGGTGTCAGCCCTGGGCGGTGCGGTTCGGCTCGCCGACCGGACGCGAGCTGCTGACGTCACCGGGAGCGGCCTGGATGGTACGCGGGGCGACGGGCTGCTGCGCGGACTGGTCCGCCGGCGCGGCGGCGGCGTCGTCGCTCTCGCCGTCCTTCTTCATGGCCTTGGCCTCGCTCTTGAGGATGCGGGCCGACTTGCCCAGGGAGCGGGCCATGTCAGGGAGCTTCTTGGCGCCGAACAGCAGGATGATCAGTCCGACGATGACGAGGATTTCCCAACCCCTGAAGTTGCCCATGGGTATCTTCCTTCTTCTCCGAGGTTCACAGCACGCCGGACGGGCGCCCAGGACTTGCTCTACCGAGGATCGTAACCCCAGGGGGTTAACGCCCGGCAATCCCCGGGGGTCCCCTCGCTTGCACCTGGGCAGGTTCGCAATGCCCCGGTCACACGCGTGCGCCCCGCGTCAGGGACGTACACCGTGCCCCGCCCGGGCCAGGTCCACGGCCGCCCGTTCGAGATCCGCCGAGGCGTCGGTGATCCGGCGGCTGGCCTGTGCCACCTGGGAGGCCAGCCTGCGCACCTCCACGTACACCCGAACCGCCAGCACGGCGAGCACGGCCACTCCGAGGAAACCCAGGACAATTGCGAACATCGGCCACAGCATGGGGCGAGCCTAGGCCACCCGCCCGGTCAGATGCTGCGCAGGGTGCTCACGCCACCACCGGTCAGCAGTTCAACGATCCGCTCACCCGCGGGCTTGCGTACGGCGGCACCGCACTCGGGACACGTGAAGGAATAGAACGTGGTCCGCCTGCTCCCGCCGATGGCCAGCCGCAGGGCGCCCGCGTCCAGCTCGAAACGGGCCCGGCAGTCGGGACAGGAAGCCTTGAAGGCGACGGGCCCGGACGTCGGCGACATCGACCGCGCTCCCCTCAGACCTGTTCCCCGTACCCCGCCAGGGCCTCCCGGGCGGCGCTGCGCGCGCTGTCCGCCAGCTCGGCCGGAGCCACGATCCGGCCCTCACGGCCCAGCCGCAGCGCCAGCCGGCGCAGCGAGGCCGGGTCCGGGCTGCGCAGGGTGATCCGCAGGCCTCCGTCCGCGAGCTCCTCCGCGCTGTCGTGCGGGTAGTACTCGGCGACCCAGCGCCCGCCCGGCCCGACCTCGACCACGACCTCCGGGTCCTCGGCCGCCGGCTGGACCAGGCCCTCGGACAGGTCGCGCGGCTCGATGGCGGGCGGCTCGGCCCGCTCGTCCAGCAGCCGGATCTCCGCGACCCGGTCGAGGCGGAAGGTACGCCGGGCCTCCGAGAGGTGGCACCAGCCCTCCATGTACGTGTGCCCCACCGCGAAGAGCCGGATCGGGTCGACCGTGCGCTCGGTCAGCTCGTCCCGCGCGGGCGAGTAGTAGCGCAGCCACAGCCGCCGCCGCTCCGCGATCGCCCGGTCGACGTCCGCGAAGACCCCGCCCTCGGACTCGAAGGTCACCGACAGCCGGGAGCTGGCCCCGGCCACCTCGCCCGCGGCCGCCTCCAGCTTGGCCGTGGCCCGCAGCAGGGCGTCCCGGTCGCTCTCGCGCAGCCCGGGCAGGGTGGCCACCGCGCGCGCGGCCACCAGAAGCGCGGTCGCCTCGTCGGCGGCCAGCCGCAGCGGCTCGGCGGTGGACTCCCCCGAGGCGTCGGGGTTGCGCCACCAGATGCGCTCCCCGTCGGTGTCGATGTCGAGCAGGTCCCCGCCCCGGAAACTGGTCCCGCACATGGGCAGCACGTCGAGGTCCGAGATCAGCTCGTCCTCCGTGATCCCGAAGGCGCGCGCGACGTCCGCGACGTGCGCACCGGGGCGCTCGCGCAGGTAGGTCACCAGGGACAGCATCCGGCGGGTCTGGTCGATGGCGTTGGCAGCCATGCTGGTACGTCTCCCCCTCAGGGCACATCTTGGATGTCGCTCTTGTGGAACGTGCGGCCGCGGATCGGCCACCGGGCCCGCGGGCCCCGGAATCGGGCCCCGCTCAGGCCCCGGCCACGGCCCTCAGCCGGTCCACCACGTCCGCCCGCAGGTCGGCCGGACCGACCACGACGACGTCGGGCCCGAACTCGACCAGCCAGGCGTCCAGCCCGTGCCCGTAGGGGATCTCCAGCTCGTCCCAGCCGTCCCCGCCCTCACGCACCGCGGTGGCCTTGGCCCGCAGCGGATAGCCCGCCCCGGCCCGCAGCCGGATCAGCGCGGAGCGGTCCGCGCTCTCCCCGGCCCAGCTCGCCACGGTCTCCCGTACGGTCACCACGTCCGGCACCTCGGCGGTGTACTTCGCGGCCCGGGAGCGGACCTTCCCGGTGATCCGCGACAGCCGGAACACCCGCTCCGCCCCCCGGTCGCGGTCGTAGCCGGCCAGGTACCAGTGGCCGCGCCAGCACTCCAGCGCCCAGGGCTCCACCTGGCGGGTCTCGGGCCGGGCCGCGGTCGACTTGCGGTAGTCGAAGACCACCGGCCGACGGTCCCGGCAGGCCAGCATCAGCGGCTCGAAGGCCGCCTCGTGGACCGGGATGCGCGGCTCGATCGCGCTGTGCTGCCCCGCGTAGGGGTCCTCCGCCTCGGGCATCCCGCCCGCGCGCAGCTTCTGCAGCGCCCCGCTGGCGGCCCCCGCCAGCCTCGCCTGCTGCCAGACCTTGGCCGCCAGCCCCAGGGCGGCGGCTTCCTCGGCGTCCAGCGAGACGGGAGGCAGCCGGTTGCTGTCCCGGCGGGCCAGATAACCGGTCTCGCCGTCCAGGTTCTCCACCGTCTCGATGACGAGGCCGAGTTCGCGGAGGTCGTCCTTGTCCCGCTCGAACATGCGGTTGAAGGACTCGTCGTTGCCGGCCTCCATGTAGGCCTCGATGGAACCGCGCAACTCCCGCTTGCTGAGCGGACGGCGGGTCCCCAGCAGACACAGCGCCAGATTCATCAGCCGCTCGGCCTTGGCAATCGCCATCGACGCCCTTCCGCCCTTCTCCGCCTGCACATCCGTCGGACCGTCACCCGGGCCGCGGCCGGATGCGGACGGACCCGTTGACCGTTGACCGTACCGCCCCGGCGCGCCCGGACAAAAGCGAGGGCCCCCGCCGGACGGCGGGGGCCCCTGCACCGATCGCGGATGTCCGGATCAGCCGACCTTGACCAGGTCGCAGACGAAGATCAGCGTCTCGCCCGGGGCGATGGCACCGCCCGCGCCACGGTCGCCGTACGCGAGGTGCGCCGGGATCGTCAGCTTGCGGCGGCCGCCGACCTTCATGCCCTGGACGCCCTGGTCCCAGCCGGAGATGACCTGGCCGACACCGAGCTGGAACTGCAGCGCGGAACCGCGGTTCCAGGAGGCGTCGAACTCCTCACCGGTGGAGAAGGCCACGCCCACGTAGTGGACCGAGACCCGGTCGCCCTTCTTGGCCTCGGCGCCGTCGCCCAGCCAGATGTCCACGATCTCGAGGTCCTTGGGGGCCTCGCCCTCGGGGAAGTCGATCTCGGGCTTCTGGAGGTCACTCACGGAACTTCTCCTCATACGTACGAAACGGTCAACCGGAACAGTCTTACATCACCGCGAGGATGTCGAGACTGAAGACCAGCGTCGACTTCGCCGGAATCGTGCCCTGCTCCTTGTCCCCGAAGCCCTGGTCCGGCGGGATGACCAGCAGGATGCGGCTGCCGACCTTCTTGCCGACGATGCCGTCCTTCAGACCCTTGACCGAAAGCTCACCCAGCGGCCAGGTGATCGCCTGGTCGCTGGTGTAGGTGCTCTCGAAGGACTTGTCGTCCTTCCACGTCTTGCCGTTGAACTTGACGACGACGCTGTCGGTGTCCTTCACGACCGCGCCGTCACCCTCCAGGACGTAGTTCGAGACCAGCTTGGCGGGCTCGGCCGTGTCCTTCGGGACGGTCACGGAGACTTCCTTGCCGTCCGCGTTCGTGCCGACCTTGGGCAGGTCCTTGTTCTCCTGGGCGACTTCCTTGCCCGTGGCCGAGGCCGGCACGGTCGTGCCCTTGACGATGTCCACGACGAACACCAGCGTGGCGTTCGGCCCGATCTTCGGGGGCGAGCCCTGGGCGCCGTACCCGAGCTCCGGCGGGATCACCAGCTCGACGCGGCTGCCGACCTTCTGGCCCTCCAGGCCCTGGTCCCAGCCCTTGATGACCGCGCCCGCACCGATGGTCACGTCGAAGGGCGCGGGCCGCCCGAAGCTCTTGTCGAACGACTCCTTGCCGTCCCACACCTGGCCGAGGTAGTGGACCTGCGCGATGTCGTTCTTCTTGAGCACCTGCCCGGTGCCCTCGCTGATCGTCACCACCTTGAGCTCCTTGGGCGGCGCGCCCTTCCCCTTCGACAGGGTGGGCGTCTCCCCGAAGGCGGCGCCCTTGGTGATCGCGGGAGCCCCGTTCTTCATCTGGGCGGAGTCGGAGCCGCTGTCGTCGCCACACGCTGCGGTCGTCAGCAGCAGCAGGGGTACGACAAGCAGGCCGGCAAGTCGGCGCACGTGTTCCTCAGATCTCAGACGGCAAAGCGGTCGCTCGCCACTCTAAGCCGTGCACGGGGCCCCGTACGAGAGACGTACGGGGCCCCGGCGAGGAGTGCGATGTCACACTGCGGACACTGCGCGGGTCCTACATGCCCGCGATCAGCTTCTCCACCCGGTCGTCCACCGACCGGAACGGGTCCTTGCACAGCACCGTCCGCTGCGCCTGGTCGTTGAGCTTCAGGTGCACCCAGTCGACCGTGAAGTCCCGCCGCTGCTCCTGCGCCCGCCGGATGAAGTCCCCGCGCAGCCGCGCCCGCGTCGTCTGCGGAGGCACCGACTTGCCCTCGAAGATCTTCAGGTCGTTGCAGATCCGCGCCGCCTGCCCCTTGCGCTCCAGCAGGTAGTACAGCCCGCGCCGACGGTGGATGTCGTGGTACGCGAGGTCTATCTGGGCCACCCGCGGATTCGACATGGTCATGTTGTGCTTCGCCCGGTACCGCTCGATCAGCTGGTACTTCATGACCCAGTCGATCTCGGTCCCGATCCGGTCCAGGTCCTCCGCGTCGATCGCGTCGAGCGTGCGGCCCCACAGCTCCAGCACCTGGTCCACCACACCGGTACGGATCCCCCGGCGCTCCGCGAAGTCCACCGCCTTGTCGTAGTACTCCCGCTGGATCTCCAGCGCCGAGGCCTCCCGGCCGCTCGCCAGGCGCACCTTGCGCTGACCCGTGATGTCGTGGCTGACCTCACGGATCGCCCGGATCGGGTTCTCCAGGGTCAGGTCCCGCATCACCGTGCCCGCCTCGATCATGCGCAGCACCAGGTCGGTGGCTCCGACCTTGAGCAGCATGGTCGTCTCGGACATGTTCGAGTCACCCACGATGACGTGCAGCCTGCGGTAGCGCTCGGCGTCCGCGTGCGGCTCGTCCCGGGTGTTGATGATGGGCCGCGAGCGGGTCGTGGCGGAGCTGACGCCCTCCCAGATGTGCTCGGCCCGCTGACTCACGCAGTAGACCGCACCCCGCGGCGTCTGCAGCACCTTGCCGGCGCCACAGATCAGCTGGCGCGTGACAAGGAACGGAATGAGAATGTCCGCCAGGCGGGAGAATTCCCCGTGCCGGGCCACCAGGTAGTTCTCGTGGCAGCCGTACGAGTTGCCCGCCGAGTCGGTGTTGTTCTTGAAGAGATAGACGTCGCCCGCGATTCCTTCCTCGTGCAGGCGTCGTTCGGCGTCGACGAGCAGACCTTCGAGAATGCGCTCGCCTGCTTTGTCGTGAGTGACCAGCTCGGTCACGTTGTCGCATTCGGGAGTTGCATATTCCGGATGCGAACCCACGTCGAGGTACAGGCGGGCGCCGTTCCGCAGGAAGACATTGCTGCTGCGGCCCCATGACACGACACGGCGGAAGAGGTAGCGCGCCACTTCGTCAGGAGACAGTCGGCGCTGTCCCCTGAACGTGCACGTGACGCCGTACTCGTTCTCCAGCCCGAAAATGCGGCGGTCCATGACTGAACATTACGCCTTCTGCCCTCTTCTGAAACCGGGTTCGGGAGCGCCGTTTCGATCAGTCCCCCTCGGCGGGCCGATCCAGGCCCCGATCGCCGCCCCGATCACGGCCCGATCGGCCCATCGCGCGCACCCGCCGATCAGGACGCCGAGGACACCCCGGACGGCACGTCAGCAGCGCCCTGCGACACACCGTCAGCCGAACCCGCCACCGCGCGACTGCGCCCGCCCGTTGCCAGCGCCCGCTGAGTGACCATCAGCACGAGCAGCGCCGAGAAGCCCGCCACGCCCGCCACACCGAAGCCCGCCGCGGTACCGCCCAGCTCCACCGCCGGCCCCGCAGCCGCCGTACCGATCGCCGCACCCACACCGAAGAACGTCACCAGCCACGAGAACGCCTCCGTCACCGTGCCCACCGGAGCGTGCCGGTCCACCACGATGAACGCACACGCCAGCGCGGGCGCCAGGAACACACCCGACAGCGCCGACAGCGCCGTCATCGCCACCGCCCCCGGAACCAGCATCAGCGGCAGGTAGCAGACCGCCAGCAGGGCCACCAGCAGCCGCAGCCGCCGCTCCGGCGCCCCGGCCCACTGCCGCGCACCGTAGAACACCCCACCGATCAGCGCACCCAGCCCCAGCGCCGCCATCAGCCAGCCGTACACCGCCTGACCGCCGTGATCGTCCGCGTACGCCACACCCGCCACCGTGATCGAACCCAGCGCCATGCCCACGAAGAAGAACGCACCCAGCAGCGCCAGCAGCCCGCGCGAGCGCAGCGCACCCAGCCAGTGCGCCTCCCGCGGCGCCGAGCGCCACTTCCGGGACGGCTCGCTGACCACCACCGACAGCGCCCCCAGCACACCGATCGCGTTCAGCGCCAGCAGCGCCCCCGCCGGCGACCACATCGCCACGAACAGCGTCACCAGCAGCGGACCGACGGTGAACATGACCTCCTGGGCCACCGCGTCCATCGCGTAGGCCGCGTGCACCTTCTCCTCGCGGCCGCCCAGCACCGTCGGCCACAGCGCCCGCAGACCGCCCTCCAGCGGCGGCGTGAACAGCCCCGCGACCACCACCGCGGCGTACGCGGCCACCGCCGACCCCGTGCCCGCGAGCGCCAGCCACACCATGCCCAGCGCGGAGACCACCGCGGCCGGCAGCTGCACCCGCGGCTGCCCGAACAGGTCCACGGCCCGCCCCAGCAGCGGCTGACCCACCGCGTTCGCCAGCCCGTACGCGGCCGCCAGCGCCCCCGCCAGGCTGTAGCTGCCGCCCTCGGCACGCGTGAACAGCACGATCGCGATCGGCCCGGTGGCATTGGGCAGCCGGCCCACGAGCGTGCCCACCAGCAGCCTCGCGGCGTGCCTGGTCCTCAGCAGCTCCGCGTATCCCGCGGCCATCTCTCCGCCCCACCTTCCGCCCGGATCCAACCGGGAGCCATCCAAGTAATACGTATAACGTGAGCCTCATACGTACCATGGCCGCAGTCCGCCGGTCCACCCCACGGACCCGACCACACCCCCCGACCTCGCACCACCTCGCACTTCAGGAGCCCCCTGTGACGAGACCCACCAGCCGCGACGTGGCCACCGCCGCCGGGGTCTCCCAGGCCACCGTCTCCCTCGTCCTCGGCGACAAATGGCCCGGCCGCGTCTCCGAACGCACCGCCACCCACGTCCGCGAGACCGCCACCCGCCTCGGCTACCGGCCCAACCTCGCCGCCCGCAACCTCCGCCTCGGCACCACCCGCACCGCCCTCCTCGTCGTCCCCGCCCTCACCAACGAATTCTTCGCCCGCGTCTACACCGGAGCCGCCCGCGTCGCCGCCGAACACGGCTTCGGCGTCGTCCTCTACCCCTCCCCCGACGGCACCGGCCCCGCCCGCGACCCCTTCGCCTCCGCCCGCGCCGCCCTCGACGGAGTCATCGCCTCCTCCATGGCCGCCCACACCCTCGACGCCATCGGCGGCAACACCCTCCCCCTCGTCATGCTCGACAGCGACCCCGCCGCCGGCACCGCCGCCGCCCACGTCAACCTCGCCATGGCCGACGGCATGCGCCAGATCACCGAACACCTCCTCGCCCTCGGCCACCGCCGCTTCCTCCACCTCGCCTCCGCCGTCGACTCCTGGACCTTCGAGACCCGCGCCGAAGCCCTCACCGCCCTCCTGGGCCCCCGCACCCAGCTGCGCACCGTACGGGCCCCCCTCACCGTCGACGCCGCCCGTACGGCCACCGAGGCCGCCCTGGCCACCCCCCAGGACCGACCCACCGCCATCGTCTGCGACGACGACATCCTCGCCGCCGGCGCCTGCAAGGCCGCCCGCCGCCTCGGCCTGCGCATCCCCGAGGACCTCTCCGTCACCGGCTTCGACGACCTCGCCCTCGCCACCGCCGTCGAACCCGAACTCACCACCGTCCACCTCCCCGCCGAACGCGTCGGCGAACAAGGCATGACCGCCCTCCTCGCCGTCCTGGAAGGCACCCCCTGGACCGCCCCCGACATCCCCGTGCGACTCGTCGTCCGCGACTCCACGGGCCCTGCCCCCACCGCCACCGCCACCCCCACCCCCTGACCCCGGACACGACGAAGCCCCGGCCCGCCGAGAACGGCGAACCGGGGCCCCGCACACACTGCCTCTACGCGCCTACTCGGCGTCGTCCTCCGGCGCCTCGTCGTTCGACACGGCATCGGCCTGCACCGCCGCCGTCACGTCCGCCTCCAGCAACCGCGACAGCTGCCGGCCCCGGATCCGCTTGAACTTGCGCTGCTGGGATCGCGTACGGTCCAGCACCGCGACCTCCAGCCGCTCCGCCGGAATCGTCTTGTCCGCGCCGTTCGCCTGGCTGGACAGCGCCTGCACCGCCAGCTTCAACGCCTCCGACAGGGTCATCCCGTCCTGGTGACGCTGATCCAGGAAGGTACTGATCTGCTCGGCATTGCCACCGACCGCGACCGAACCGTGCTCGTCCACGATCGACCCGTCGTGCGGCAGCCGGTAGATCTGGTCACCCGCGGCGGTCGCACCGACCTCCGCCACCACCAGCTCCACCTCGTACGGCTTCTCACCGGCCGAGGAGAAGATAGTGCCGAGCGTCTGCGCGTAGACGTTCGCCAGCCCACGGGCCGTCACGTCGTCACGGTCGTAGGTGTACCCGCGCAGATCCGCGTACCGCACACCACCGATCCGCAGGTTCTCGTACTCGTTGTACTTGCCGGCGGCCGCGAAGCCGATCCGGTCGTAGATCTCGCTGAACTTGTGCAGCGCACGGGACGGGTTCTCACCGACGAACACGATGCCGTCGGCGTACTGCAGCACGACCAGGCTGCGACCGCGGGCGATGCCCTTGCGGGCGTATTCGGCCCGGTCGGCCATGGCCTGCTGGGGTGACACATAGAACGGAGTCGACACCGGCTGTCCGTCCCTTTCTTCTGGGCTCCTACGGGGCGACGGATGGTCAGAGCAGGGCGGCGCGCGGGCCGTCGGGCTGCTCCAGCCGACGGTTGGTGACCGTACGGGCGAGCTCCTGCGACTCGTCGTCGGTCAGCCTGCGGAACCCCTCGTCCGTGATCACGGTGACGATCGGGTAGATGTGGCGGTACAGGTCCGGACCACCGGTCGCCGAGTCGTCGTCGGCGGCGTCGTACAGCGCCTGGACGACCAGGGTGGTGGCCTGCTCCTCCGACAGATCGGGGCGGAAGAGCTTCTTCATGGAGCCCCGGGCGAAGATCGAACCGGAACCGGTGGCGGCGTAACCGTGCTCCTCGGAGCGACCGCCGGTCACGTCGTAGGAGAAGATCCGGCCCTTCTCCTTGGCCTCGTCGTACCCCGCGAACAGCGGCACGACGGCCAGGCCCTGCATGGCCATCCCCAGATTGCTCCGGATCATGGTGGAGAGCCGGTTGGCCTTGCCCTCCAGGGACAGGGTCGTCCCCTCCACCTTCTCGAAGTGCTCCAGCTCCAGCTGGAACAGCTTGACCATCTCCACGGCCAGGCCGGCCGTACCGGCGATACCGACGGCGGAGTACTCGTCGGCGGGGAACACCTTCTCGATGTCCCGCTGCGCGATCATGTTCCCCATGGTCGCCCGCCGGTCACCGGCGAGGACCACCCCGCCGGGGAAGGTGGCGGCGACGATGGTCGTCCCGTGCGGCGCCTCGACGACACCCTCCGGCAGCTTGCGGTTGCCGGGCAGCATCTCGGGCGAGTGCGCGCCCAGGAAGTCCATGAAGGACGACGACCCCGGCGTCAGGAAGGCTGCCGGTAGACGCCCTGTGCTACGAGTGTTGGGTTCCACAGGTTTCCTTCCACGTAAGCGGCTGCACGCCTCATGACGTCCGGCCGATCCTTGAACTGCCCCAGGGCTGCGTTACAGCTGAAGCACAGTACGCCTCGGACCTTACCCGTCTGATGATCGTGATCAACGTGCTCGGCGGGAGCGATCCGACAGATCACGCAGACCCCGCCCTGAGCAGCGATCATCTCGTCGCGCTCGGCCTCGGTAATGCCGTACTTCCGCACGAAGTAACTCGCCCTGTTGCGCTTAGCCCGACACGAACGGCAGTAGCTGGACCATCCGTCCGAGGTGGTTTTGTTGGGCTCCCATTCCGAATGCGGTTTGATCTCTTCGCACTGCGGGCACCGTTTGTGGCCGGACGGCACGTCCACCTTGACCCGCACCGTCCGCCCCTTCACCTCCTGCCGCGCTTTGTAGTACTCCGCCCAACACTCGCGGCAATAGGCCTGTAAGCCGTCGGCCGCCGAGCGGTTGCTCGCGAAGTCCCCTCGCGGTTTGTCCTGCTTGCAGCGCGAACACCGCTTCGCACCCTCGGACACTTACCCTTGCCCCCACCTTCGATTCGAAGGTCAAATGGCCCTACTGGCCACCTTTTTGAACGAACGACCGCACGAAGTCCTCGGCGTTCTCCTCGAGGACATCGTCAATCTCGTCAAGTACGGAGTCGACGTCGTCGGAGAGCTTCTCCTGGCGCTCCTTGAGGTCGGTCGATTCCTCGACCGCCGCCTCCTCGACCTCCTCGGTCGAGCGCGTCGCCTTCTGCTGTCCGCCGCCGGTGTCCTTGGTCGCCATGTCTACCTCACCCCGCTCGGTTCGCACGCTCATGTCGAGAGACCCCGGGATTCGGGATCTCTCAAGATCAGACCCTACGTCGGACCCTATAGGGAGGGTCCGACATTCGTCCCCGCACTTGTTCAAAAGCTCGCGGAACAACGTCCGGTTCTCTCCATGATTCCCGGACCGGGGGCCTTTCAGGCCCCCCGGGCGCCCCTCACTGTCCCGAAAGCACCCGCACCAGGTCCTCCGCCGTGCGGCAGCGGTCCAGGAGCTCCTTGACGTGGTTGCGGGTCCCCCGCAGGGGTTCCAGCGTCGGGACCCGCTGGAGGGAGTCCCGGCCGGGCAGATCGAAGATCACCGAGTCCCACGAGGCCGCCGCCACGTCGTCCGCGTACTGCTCCAGGCAGCGGCCGCGGAAGTACGCCCGCGTGTCCTCCGGGGGCTTGCTCTGAGCCCGCTCCACCGCCGGCTCCTCCACCAGGCGCTTCATCTTGCCGCGGGCCACCAGGCGGTTGTACAGGCCCTTCTCGGGCCGTACGTCCGAGTACTGGAGGTCCACCAGGTGCAGCCGCGCCGCGTCCCACTCCAGCCCGTCCCGGCGCCGGTACCCCTCCAGGATCTCCCGCTTGGCGATCCAGTCCAGCTCCCCCGACAGGCTCATCGGGTCGCTCTCCAGCCGGCCCAGCACGTCCTCCCAGCGGCCCAGCACATCCTTGGTCTGCTCGTCCGCGTCCGACCCGAAACGTTCGTCCACGTACTTCCGTGCCAGCTCGAAGTACTCCATCTGGAGTTGCACCGCGGTGAGTGTCCGGCCGCTGCGCAGCGTGATCAGGTGCTGGAGGTCGGGGTCGTGGGAGACCTGGTGCAGGGTGCGTACGGGCTGGTCGACGGCCAGGTCGACGTTGATGAACCCGTCCTCGATCATGGACAGGACAAGTGCGGTCGTGCCGAGTTTGAGATAGGTGGAGATCTCGGAGAGGTTGGCGTCTCCGATGATCACGTGGAGTCGGCGGTACTTCTCGGCGTCCGAGTGGGGTTCGTCGCGGGTGTTGATGATGGGGCGCTTGAGGGTGGTCTCCAGGCCGACCTCGACCTCGAAGTAGTCGGCGCGCTGGCTGATCTGGAAGCCGTGTTCGCGGCCGTCCTGGCCGATGCCCACGCGTCCGGCGCCGGTCACGACCTGGCGCGAGACGAAGAAGGGGGTCAGGTGGCGCACGATCTCCGAGAAGGGGGTTTCCCGCTTCATCAGGTAGTTCTCGTGCGTGCCGTAGGAGGCGCCCTTGTTGTCGGTGTTGTTCTTGTAGAGGTGGATCGGCTGGGCGCCGGGGAGCTGGGCGGCGCGGACGGCCGCCTCGGCCATGATCCGCTCGCCGGCCTTGTCCCAGAGGACGGCGTCGAGCGGGTTGGTGATCTCGGGCGAGCTGTATTCGGGGTGTGCGTGGTCGACGTAGAGCCGTGCGCCGTTCGTGAGGATGACGTTGGCGAGGCCGATGTCCTCGTCGGTCAGCTGGCTGTTGTCGGCGGCCTCGCGGGCGAGGTCGAAGCCGCGGGCGTCCCGCAGCGGATTCTCCTCCTCGAAGTCCCAGCGGGCGCGTCGCGCCCGGTGCATCGCCGCCGCGTAGGCGTTGACGATCTGGGACGAGGTGAGCATGGCATTGGCGTTCGGGTGCCCCGGGACGGAGATCCCGTACTCCGTCTCGATCCCCATTACTCGCCGTACGGTCATGCGGCCCTCCTTGCCCGGCGGCGCTCCCCTTTCGGGAGCGGCGCTCAAGTACCGCTGGTGCTCCGGTGCGTGTGCCTGTGCGGTGCCCGTCCCCGCACTGCGCGTCCGGCGGTACGGAAGAGCCTAGAACCACTGCGCGCTGGTGGGGAGATCATTTCCGTCATTGGATCCGCCTCGTCACCGGCTGAAAAGAGGCCGGTAATGGGGTGGGGTAAAGCAGTCGGCTGCGGATGCCCGGGAGGGCATCCGCAGCCGCCCCGCTTTGTCAGAGGTACTGACCGGTGTTCGCCACCGTGTCGATGGAGCGTCCGGTGTCCGCGCCTTGCTTTCCGGTGACGAGGGTGCGGATGAATACGATCCGTTCGCCCTTCTTTCCGGAGATGCGGGCCCAGTCGTCCGGGTTGGTGGTGTTGGGCAGGTCCTCGTTCTCCTTGAACTCGTCCACGCAGGCCTGGAGCAGGTGGGAGACCCGCAGGCCCTTCTGGTTGTGTTCGAGGAAGGCCTTGATCGCCATCTTCTTGGCCCGGTCGACGATGTTCTGGATCATCGCGCCGGAGTTGAAGTCCTTGAAGTAGAGGACTTCCTTGTCGCCGTTGGCGTACGTGACCTCGAGGAAGCGGTTTTCCTCGGTTTCGGCGTACATCTGCTCGACGACGGTCTGGATCATGCTGTGGACGGTGCCGGCCGAGGAGCCCTGGTGTTCGGACAGGTCGTCCGTGTGCAGGGGCAGCGAGGCCTTGAGGTACTTGGCGAAGATGTCCTTCGCGGCCTCGGCGTCCGGGCGCTCGATCTTGATCTTCACGTCGAGGCGGCCGGGGCGCAGGATGGCCGGGTCGATCATGTCCTCGCGGTTGGAGGCGCCGATGACGATGACGTTCTCCAGGCCTTCCACGCCGTCGATCTCGGCGAGCAGCTGGGGGACGATGGTGTTCTCCACGTCCGAGCTGACTCCGGATCCGCGGGTGCGGAAGAGGGATTCCATCTCGTCGAAGAAGACGATGACGGGGGTGCCCTCGCTGGCCTTCTCGCGGGCACGCTGGAAGACGAGGCGGATGTGCCGCTCGGTCTCGCCGACGTACTTGTTGAGGAGTTCGGGTCCCTTGATGTTCAGGAAGTAGGACTTTCCTGCTGCCTGTCCGGTCACCTCGGCGACCTTCTTGGCAAGGGAGTTGGCGACGGCCTTGGCGATGAGCGTCTTGCCGCAGCCGGGCGGGCCGTAGAGCAGGATGCCCTTCGGGGGCCGCAGTTCGTGTTCCTTGAAGAGGTCGGGGTAGAGGTACGGGAGCTCGACGGCGTCGCGGATCAGCTCGATCTGGTCGCCCAGGCCGCCGATCTTGTCGTAGTCGATGTCGGGGACCTCTTCGAGGACGAGGTCCTCGACCTCGCTCTTGGGGACGACCTCGTAGACGTAGCCGGAGCGGGGTTCGAGCAGGAGGGCGTCGCCGGGGCGGATGGTGATGTCCAGGAGCGGCTCGGCGAGCCTCACCACCCTTTCCTCGTCGGTGTGCCCGACGACCAGGGCGCGCTCGCCGTCCTCGAGGATCTCCTTGAGGGTGACGATGTCCCCGGCCCGCTCGAATTCCATGGCCTCGACCACGTTGAGGGCCTCGTTGAGCATGACCTCCTGGCCGCGCCGGAGGTCTTCCGGGTCGACGCTGGGGCTGACGTTCACGCGGAGCTTTCGGCCTCCGGTGAAGATGTCGACGGTGCCGTCCTCGTTCGCTTGCAGGAAGACACCGAAACCGGCCGGCGGCTGTGCGAGCCGGTCGACTTCTTCCTTGAGGGCCACGATCTGGTCTCGGGCCTCACGGAGGGTATTCGCGAGTCGTTCGTTCTGTGCGGATACGCCGGCCAGATTTGTCTGGAGCTCGACGATCCGCTCTTCGAGAATCCTCGTGTGTCGCGGAGAGTCGGCGAGCTTTCGTCGCAGGACGGCGATTTCCTGCTCGAGATAGGCAACCTGGCCGGCGGGGTCCTCGGACCCTCGCGCGGGCCGGATGCCGCGGTTGATGTCGTCGTCGTGGGCTGCCACGGTCCTCACCTCCTCCAAGGGGAGCTGGACGCTTCCTGACCCTACCTGGGCTGGTGGTGATTGAAACCCCTAGATCACAAAGACGGTAGAGGTGTGTCCGATCTTCACCCTTGCGTACTCCCTCACGCCAAGGAAATACCCACCCATCAAACTCGGGAAGCAGGCGGTTGTAAGGTCGAACCGTTCAACACCCGTCAGGGCTCGCGCGACTTGCTGCGGGCGGTGACCGGGGTGGATCACTCAGCGCAGGGAACGGCAGGAGATATGACCGTGCAGCAGGAGGCTCCGACGGGCGGCGGCGGCGAGGCCGGCGAGCCGCTCGAGGTCTGGATCGATCAGGACCTGTGCACCGGGGACGGCATCTGCGTGCAGTACGCGCCTGAGGTGTTCGAGCTGGACATCGATGGTCTGGCGTACGTGAAGAGTCCGGAGGACGAGCTGCTGCAGGACGCGGGGGCGACCACTCCGGTTCCGCTGACGCTGCTCCAGGACGTGGTCGACTCGGCGAAGGAATGTCCGGGGGACTGCATTCACGTACGGCGCGTGTCGGACCGGGTGGAGGTCTTCGGTCCCGACGCGGAGTGACGTTTCAAACACTCCTGGCGGCCGAGTCCGTCAGCTCCTGGCGGAATTTTCCGTCGTGCCAGCGCCACTTGGCGAGCTGTTTCGTGTCGGGGCTGTAGCGGGGTACGTCGGGTGAGGAGTAGCCGACGAGGGTTGCCGTGACGATGCCGTCGCGCACGGTGAGCTCGGTGGCGGTCTGGCGTCGGGCGGTGTCGAGCAGGGTGGCGACGACGCGGGGGCCGGTGGCCCCGGCCGGGTCCTGGGTGAGTACGTAGATCGCGTGGGGCGGGGTGCCGGAGCCGGCGTCGCAGCGGACGGCGACGACGGTCTCGGGGCGGCGGTCGCCGTCGAGGTCGCCCTGGGCGCTGATGGTGACGGTCTGGGGGGCGCCCTTGCAGTCGAGGGGGTAGGTGACCCCTGCCGGGTCGGGTGCGGTGGCCCGGGGGCCCTGCGCGGGGGGTTCCGCGGCGGCGGTGGTGGTGTCGGTGGCCGAGGCGCCGGTGGCGGGCTGTACGAGTCCTGCGGCGGCTATGACGGCTGCCATGGCGGTGGCCGTGGCGAGCCAGTGGACGGGCCTGGTGCGGCTGTGCTCCAGGGTGTGCGGGGCCGTCTCGGCGTGGCTGTGCGGCACGCGGGGTGTCTCCTGTGCGAAGGGTGACGAGGAGCCAGCATCGTGCCACACGTCACAGGGTGGTGGAACGGCCGGGTCCGGGGCTGGTGCACGGGACAACGAAAAGGCGCTGTGGCGCAGTTCCCGGGTGGGTCGGGGGAACTGTGCCGCAGCGCCTTCGTGTTGGGTCTGCGGGGCGGTCAGGCGGAGCGGTCGCTGCCGGGGCCTTCGTAGTCCTCGCCGTAGGCGCCCTTGGCGGGGCGGCGGCGGCGCATGGGGGGCTCGACGCCGTCCGCGAGGCGGCGGGCGGTGACGAGGAAGCCGGTGTGGCCGATCATCCGGTGGTCGGGGCGGACGGCGAGGCCTTCCACGTGCCAGTTGCGGATCATCGATTCCCACGGCTGCGGCTCGGCGAAGCAGCCGATCTCGCGGATGGACTCGACGGTCTTGGACAGCTGGGTGGTGGTGGCCACGTAGCAGCACAGGATGCCGCCGGGGACCAGGGCCTTGGAGACGGCTTCCAGGCATTCCCAGGGGGCGAGCATGTCGAGGATGACGCGGTCGACGTCGGTGTCGGACAGGTTGTCCTGGAGGTCGCCGACGGTCAGCTGCCACGCGGGGTGGGGTCCGCCGAAGTAGCGTTCGACGTTGGCGGTGGCGATCTCGGCGAAGTCCGCGCGGCGCTCGTAGCTGTGGAGCATGCCCTGGTCGCCGATGGCGCGCAGCAGGAAGCTGCTCAGGGAGCCGGAGCCCACTCCCGCTTCCACGACGCGTGCGCCGGGGAAGATGTCGGCGAAGGCCAGGATCTGGCCTGCGTCCTTGGGGTAGACCACGGCGGCGCCGCGGGGCATGGACAGGACATAGTCGGGGAGCAGGGGGCGCAGCGCGAGGTATGCGACGTTGCCCGTGGTGCGGACAACGCTGCCTTCGGGAGCACCGATCAGCTCGTCGTGCGGGAAGGAACCCTTGTGGGTGTGGAAATTCTTCCCGGCTTCGAGCGTGAACGTGTAGTGGCGGCCCTTGGGGTCGGTGAGCTGTACCTGGTCCCCGACCTCGAAGGGCCCGCGTCGGCGGGCGGCACCGGTCGGTTCGGACATGTGACCAGTGTATTGGCTTCAGGACTGGGGCCGTGCCATGGCCTTCACGAAGGCCTTTTCGACGTCGAGGGTGGACAGGACGCCGTAGATGGCGCCGCCGGGTTCGAGGACGAGGTATTCGGTGGCGGGGGTGGCGCGGAGGTGGTCGAGGAGTTCTTCGCCGGTGAGGTCCGCTGAAACCTTCATGCCGTCGGTGAGGTCCTGGGCGAGGGTGCTGACGGCGACCCAGGGGCGGCGGTGTTCGGGGACGGAGGCGATGGCGGTTTCGCGGACGATGGCGGTGGGGTCGCCCTGTCCGTCGACGACGACGAGGGCGCGGGCGCCTGCTTCGTTGGCGCGGCGGAGGGCTTCGGAGAGGGGGGTGGTGTTCTCGACGGGGATGGCGCGTCGGGTGAGGGTGCGGGCTCGCAGTTCGGGGAGGTGTTCGCGCAGGCGGGCCATGCGCAGGCTGTTGCCGGCGCCGGTCCAGATGATGCCGGCGAGGATGGCGGCGAGGAGGGCGTCCATGACGGTGTTCATGCCGCCGATTTCCTCGGTGCGGTTGCCGAGGACTCCGGTGTGGGTGAGGAGGGGGAGGCCGAGGAGGACGGCGAGGGCGAGGCCGCGGCCGACCCAGGCGGCGGCGATGGTGCCGGTCATGGGTTTGCCGGTGATGCCCCAGATGACGGCTCGGAGCATGCGGCCGCCGTCGAGGGGGAGGCCGGGGAGCAGGTTGAAGGCGGCGACCAGGAGGTTGGAGATCATCAGGCCGGCGAGGAGGACGCCGGGGACGGTGGCCGGGTCGACGGCTTTCATGCCGAGGTAGAAGGCTCCGGTGAGGAGGAGGGAGAGCAGGGGGCCGACGAAGGCGAGGACGAATTCGCGGCCGGGTGTCTCGGATTCCTTTTCGATCTCGGAGACTCCGCCGAAGAACTGGAGCTGGATGCGGCGCACGGGGAGCTTGAAGCGCAGGGCTGCGACGGTGTGCGCGAGTTCGTGGACCAGGACGGAGGCGTAGAAGGCGACGGCGAAGAAGAGGGAGACGAGGTAGCGGACGGGTCCGAGGTCGGGCAGGACGCGGTCGAGCTGGTCGCCGAAGACCCAGGTGATGAGGGCGGCGACGAGGAACCAGCTGGGCGAGACGTAGACGGGCACGCCGAAGGGGCGGCCCATGAGGAGTCCGCCGCCCGGTCCGGAGCGGCCGCCTGCGCGCTCGCCGGTTTCGTCGGTGTCTGCCACGGTTGTCCTTCGTTCGGTGCTGGTGTTTCCAGTGTGTTCTGTTCGCGTACGGGCTGGTGCTGTAGCGCGTCGTGATGCTCTGATCATGCAGTGCGAGGGGGCTTGGCGTCGATGGTATGCGCGTCCTGTCGGTGGCGGGTCGTAGGGTTTTGTGCATGACGACGAGCCCCGGTGCTGTGCCTGGCGCAGCCGATGCCGATGCGCGGGGTGCTGTGGCGCCCTCTTCGCTCTCTCCTTCGCGGGCGAGTGATTTCATGCAGTGTCCGTTGCTGTACCGGTTCCGGGTGATCGACAGGCTGCCGGAGAAGCCCAGTGCCGCTGCTACCCGCGGGACGCTGGTGCATGCGGTGCTGGAGCGGCTCTTCGATCATCCGGCGCAGGAGCGGACGGCGCCGCGGGCGAAGGCGTTGGTTCCGGGGCAGTGGGACCGGTTGCTGGAGTCGAAGCCGGAGCTGGCGGAGCTGTTCCCGGAGGGTGACGAGGGGGCGGGGCTGGCGCGGTGGCTGACGGAGGCGGAGGCGCTGGTCGAGCGGTGGTTCACGTTGGAGGATCCGACGCGGCTGGAGCCGGTGGAGCGGGAGTTCTTCGTGGAGACGGAGCTGGATTCGGGGCTGCGTCTGCGGGGGATCATCGACCGGGTGGACGTGGCGCCGTCGGGTGAGGTGCGGATCGTCGACTACAAGACGGGGAAGGCGCCGCGGCCGGAGTACGCGGAGGGTGCGCTGTTCCAGATGAAGTTCTACGCGCTGGTGGTGTGGCGGCTGAAGCGGGTGGTGCCGCGGCGGCTGCAGCTGGTGTATCTGGGCAGTGGGGACGTGCTGACGTATGACCCGGTGATCGCGGATCTGGAGCGGGTGGAGCGCAAGCTGCTCGCGTTGTGGGACGCGATCCGGGAGGCGACGGAGTCGGGTGAGTGGCGGCCGCGGCCGACGAAGCTGTGCGGCTGGTGTGATCATCGGGCGGTGTGTCCGGAGTTCGGTGGTACTCCCCCGCCCTATCCTCTGGTGATCTCGCCGCGGCGGGAGGCGGAGCTCCCGGCCGAGTCGTGATCCCGGTGTCAGGGCAGAATGGTCGGGCCTGCCGTTGCCGTCCGACGAATTCGAGGTAGACCCCGTGGCGATCCGCGTCCTTCTGGTCGACGACCAGCCGCTGCTGCGCACCGGCTTCCGGATGATCCTGGAGGCGGAGGAGGACCTGGCGGTGGTCGGTGAGGCCGGGGACGGGCTGCAGGCGCTGGACCAGGTGCGGGCGCTGCAGCCCGATGTGGTGCTGATGGACATCCGGATGCCGCGGATGGACGGGGTGGAGGCGACCCGGCAGATCACGGGTCCGGATCGGGACGGGCCGGCGAAGGTGCTGGTGCTGACCACGTTCGATCTGGACGAGTACGTGGTGGAGGCGCTGCGGGCGGGGGCGAGCGGGTTCCTGCTGAAGGACGCGCCGGCGAACGAGCTGGTGCAGGCGATCCGGGTGGTCGCGGCGGGTGAGGCGATGCTCGCGCCGAGTATCACGCGGCGGCTGCTGGACAAGTACGCGGGGCATCTTCCGTCGGGTGAGGAGAGCCTGCCGAACTCCTTGGGGACGCTGACCGAGCGTGAGGTCGAGGTGCTGAAGCTGGTGTCCCGGGGGCTGTCGAACGCGGAGATCGCGGCGGATCTGTTCGTGAGCGAGACGACGGTCAAGACGCATGTGGGGCACGTGCTGACGAAGCTGGGGCTGCGGGACCGGGTCCAGGCTGCGGTGTACGCGTACGAGAGCGGTCTGGTGCGTCCCGGGGCCCAGTAGTCCTGTGAGGTCCGGCCGGACGCGGATGCGCGGAGGGGGCCGTACGCGCTCGTGCGCGTACGGCCCCCTCCGCGTGGTGCCGGTGCCGGGCCCGCCCTGGGCGGGCCCGGCTCGGTCGGCGTCAGCCCTTGCTGATCTCCCAGAAGCGGAAGACGGTCGAGGCGTCGAGGGACCACTGCAGGCCGCTGACGTTCTGGCGGGTGACGGCGTACTGCTTGCCCTGCCAGAGCGGGATGAGCGGGAGCTCCTCGGCGACGATGTCCTGGAGGCGGTTGTAGTCGGTGTTGGCCGCGGTGCGGTCGGACTTCGCGGAGGTCGACGGGATGATCGTCCCGGTGATCTCCTTGTTGTCGTAGTTGTTGTTCAGCACGTTGTCCGGGCCGAAGAACGGCTGCGTGAAGTTGTCGGCGTCCGGGTAGTCGGGCACCCAGCCCTTGACGTACACGCCGTACTTGCCGGCCTGGATGTCCTTCTCGTACTGCTCGTACTCGACGGACTTGACGTCGGCGTCGAAGAGGCCGCTGTCGTTGAGCTGCTTGGCGATGACCTCGAACTGCTGGTCCGTGGAGGGGCCGTAGCGGGACGGGGTGGAGTACAGGGTGAGCTTGATCTTGCCGTTGATGTTGGCGGCCTTGAGGACGGCCTTGGCCTTGTCGACCTGCGGGGTGCCGCCGTAGCGGTCGAAGAACGGGGTCGTGTGGCCGGCGATGCCGGTGGGCACGATGGAGTAGAGCGCGGTGGCGGTGCCGGCGTACACGTCCCGGACGAGGGCTTCGCGGTCGATGAGGTAGGCGATGGCCTTGCGCACGGGGAGCTTGCCGACGACGGGGTCGTTGACGTTGAACACCATGTGCTCGACCTCGGCGCCGGTGCCCTGGACGACGTCGACCTTGTTGTCGCCGGTCTTGCTGGAGGCGAGGGCGGCGATGTCCTTGGCAGCGAGGCCGCGGAAGGCGAAGTCGACGTCGCCGCTCTCCAGGACGGTCTTGAGGCCGGCCTGGTCGCCGTTGAAGAACTTCAGCGTGACGCCGGTGTTCTTGGCCTTGGCCTTGCCGCTGTAGGACTCGTTGACGGAGAAGGTGGCGCTCTTCTCGCCGAAGGAGTCGAGCTTGTAGACGCCGGAGCCGACGGCCTTGTTGTCGGTGCGCAGCTTGTCGGCCGGGTACTCGGTGCGGTCGACGATGGAGCCGGCGCCCGACGCGATCTTGCTGGGGAAGGTGGCGTCGGAGGTCTTGAGCTTGAAGACGACGGTCTTGTCGTCGGGGGCGTCGATGCTCGCGATCGACGCGAGCATGACGGCGGGGCCGTTCGCGTCGTTGATCTTCAGGGTGCGCTCGAAGGAGAACTTGACGTCCTTCGAGGTGAGGCTGTGGCCGTTGCTGAACTTCAGGCCGTCGCGCAGGGTGCACTTGAAGAGCTTGCTGTCGGCGCCCTCGAAGCCGCAGGCCTGGGCGGCGTCGGGCTCGGGGGTGGTGCCGCCCTTGGGGAAGCTCAGCAGCGACTGGAAGACGTTGTTGAACAGCAGCCAGGAGCCCGGGTCGTAGCCCGATGCCGGGTCGACGGACTTCACCTTGTCGGATATGCCCATGACCACGCCCTTGCCGCTGCCGGCATTGGAGCCATCGGTCGAACCGCAACCGCTGAGCAGCGCGGCGGCGGTGGCTGCGCCGAGCGGGGCCGCCAGCCACTGGTTACGTCGATTCACGCGAACGTCCTTCACAGTCGAACTGTTTCGTTGCTCCGGCCCGCGACACCCGCTGCCGGTCTTTGCCTTGCTCAGCCGCTTACACCGCGACCGAGCTCCCACAACTGGAGGTCGGAGATGGCGTTGACCGACCACTCCACTCCGGTGATGCCGTCGCGTGCGGCGACGTACTGCTTGCCCTGCCACAGGGGCAGGACGGGCACGTCCTCGGCGACGATGTCCTGTATCTCCGTGATCGCGGGGACGGCGATCGTACGGTCGCCCGCCCGCCGGGATTCGGGGATGAGCTTGCTGCGCACCGTGTTGTTGGTGTACGGCGTGCCCAGGAAGTTGTCCTGCTCCAGGAACGGGGCGAGGAAGTTGTCGGCGTCCGGGTAGTCGGGGAACCAGCCGAGCCCGTAGGCGGCGTGGTCGCCCTTCTTCTGCGCGGGGCGGAAGTCCGTCCACTCGCTGCCCTGGACGGTGATGTCGAACAGGCCGGTGGAGTTGAGCTGGGCCTTGAGGGCCTCGAACTCGGCGGCCGTGCCGTCGCCGTAGTGGTCGCTGGTGTAGTTCAGGGTCAGCTTGACCGGGGTCTTGATCCCGGCCTCCTTCAGCAGGGCGGCGGCCTTGGGCGTGTTGGCCTCGCCGTACTTGTTGTAGAAGGAGTTGACGTGGCCCGTCACGGTGGTGGGGACCAGCGAGTAGAGCGGCTGGGCGGACTTGCCGTAGACCTTGGAGATGAGCTGGCCGCGGTCGACGGCGGCGGCGAGCGCCTGGCGTACGGCCTTGTCCTTGACGACCGGCGCCTCGGTGTTGAAGCCGAGGTAGCGGATCTCCAGGCCGGGCATCGGGACCAGCTTGACGCCCTTGGGCGGCTGGGCGCTGAACTCGGCGATCTGGGCCGGCGACAGGGTGCGGGAGACCATGTGGATCTTCCCGTCGGTGAGTGCCTTGCCCATGGCCGGGGAGTCGGTGAAGGTGCGCAGTTCGACCTTGTCGTTCTGCAGCTTGAGGTCGCCCTTGTAGTGCGGGTTCTTGGTGAAGACGGCGCGGACCAGCTGGTTGCCCTTGACCTCGGCCTTCATCGTGTACGGGCCGGAGCCGTCCACGGCGAAGCCCTCGCGGAGCTTCTTGGCGTCGTAGTTCTTCTCGCTGACGATGCCGGCGGCGGGGGTGGAGAGCTTGAACGGGAAGGTCGCGTCCGGGGTCTTCAGGTGGAAGACGACGGTGTCCTCGCCCTTGACCTCGACCTTGTCGAGGGTGGAGAGCAGCGAGGAGGGGCCGTTCTCGTCCTTGATGGCGCGGACGCGGTCGATGGAGAACTTGACGTCCTTGGCGGTGAGGGACTCACCGTCGGCGAACTTCAGACCGGGGCGCAGGGTACAGCGGTAGCTCTGGTTGCCGGCGTCGGTGAAGCGGCAGGCGGAGGCCGCTTCGGGGACGGGCTGGCCGCCGCCGCGCGGGGTGTGCATCAGCGTCTGGACGGTCTGGCGCAGGATGTTCCAGGTGCTGGCGTCGTAGGCGTAGGCCGGGTCGAAGGGGGCGGGAGCGAAGTCTGCGGCCTCGAACCGATCGGTGGTTCCGACGACGATCGCTCCGGATCCTGCTCCTCCGCCGCTCGCGGTGCCGCAGGCGGCCAGCGCGGGGGTGAGCAGTCCGGCCGCGGCCGTCAGCACCATGGTCTTGCGGTTCATGCTGGAAGTACTCCCTGTAACCGGCACTTGTTCAAAGCGGCGTAGAGGGCACTTCGCGTCGGTCGCCCGTTCGGGGCGGAACGATCGGGCCGGTGTTGTGACGATCGGTCCACGCGGTCCCGGCACAGGGGTGTGTGTCGGGGCCGGCTGAGGTGCGGCGTAGTGCCCGCATCGACAGTAGTGGTCCGGGGCGGGATGGCTGGAACCGCCGGAACTTGGGGCGTAACCGCACTGTGATCGGAGCGAACTGCCTGTTCGCAGGCAGGCTGCTCAGATTCGGTCAGGGGCTGATCAATGCGGACACATTGGAAGCCGCGGAGGCCCCGGGGTGGACCCGCCGACGGTGCTCGGGGTGACCAAGGTCACCCTGAGCAACGGCCGTGGAGGGGATGGAATTTCAGCCTCCAGGGCCTGCGGCGGAAGATCCTTCCGCCAGGGCGCCGTCGGGCAGCGTTCCGTTCGGCACGGAGCGTACTCGGGGGGCTCCGTTGCGTGGCAATGCATACCGATGTACGCCAGTGCATGCCGATGTGTCCGCTTGGGTCGTGCGTGCCCGACTGGAGGCCGGGATCGTCACTCTCAGTTAAACGGGGCGATGATCGAGCGCAGGAACGCCAGGTCCACGTCCTCCAGCGAGCGGACGACCGTACGCCCCGGGGCGGGTTCGATCACGCCGACCGAGGGGATGGCCACGACCCGGCAGCCGGCGGCCTCGGCGGCCGCCACGCCGGTGTGGGTGTCCTCGATGACCGCGCAGCGCGAGGGGTGCGCGCCCAGCGAGCGCGCGGCGAACAGGTACGGGTCGGGGTGCGGCTTGGTACGGGCCACCTCGTCGCCGGCGACCGTCATCGTGAAGCGGTCGCGGCCGAGGGTGAGCAGGACCTGGTCGATGACCCGGCGGTGGGAGGCGGAGACGAGCGCGGTGGGCACGTTGTGCCGGGCGAGCTCGGCCAGCAGCCGCTCGGCCCCGGGCATCAGCGGCACCCGGTCGGCGATGCGGGCCTCGAAGCGCTCGTTGAGCAGGACGCTCAGCTCGGCGAGGCCGATGGCGGCGCCGGTCGACTCGATCAGGAAGGTCGCGCTGCGGCTCATGGGGCCGCCGACGACCACGTCGCGCCAGGCCTCGTCGAGGCGGTGGCCCAGCTCCTGGAAGATCTCCGCCTCGATCTCCCACCAGAAGCCCTCGGTGTCGACGAGGGTGCCGTCCATGTCGAGCAGCACCGCCTGCAGGGCAGAACCGTCGGCCGTACGGGCGACGGGGGCGGGAACGGTGCTCGTCATGCGCATGCCTCTCAGAAGGGACGAGAAGGCCGGTCACCTCTTCCGCGGGGCATACGACCCCGGGGAACAGGCGACCGGCCTGTATGGGACCGACAAGTGTACGTCGGTCGAGCTCAGCGTGCGTTGAAATACTTGGCTTCGGGGTGGTGAATCACGATCGCGTCGGTGGACTGCTCCGGGTGGAGCTGGAACTCCTCCGACAGGTGGACGCCGATCCGCTCCGGCTCCAGCAGGTCGGCGATCTTCGCGCGGTCCTCCAGGTCGGGGCAGGCGCCGTAGCCGAGCGAGAAGCGGGCACCGCGGTACTTGAGGTCGAACATGTCCTCGACCTTCGCCGGGTCCTCGCCGCCGAATCCGAGCTCGGCGCGGACGCGGGCGTGCCAGTACTCGGCCATGGCCTCGGCGAGCTGGACCGAGAGGCCGTGCAGCTCCAGGTACTCGCGGTAGGAGTCCGACTCGAACAGCTTGGCCGTGGCCTCGCCGATCTTCGAGCCGACGGTCACCACCTGCAGGCCGACGACGTCGGTCTCGCCGGACTCCTCCGGGCGGAAGAAGTCCGCGAGGCACAGGCGCCGGCCGCGGCGCTGGCGCGGGAAGGTGAAGCGGGTCCGCTCGTTGCCGGCGTCGTCGAGGATGATCAGGTCCTCGCCCTTGGAGACGCAGGGGAAGTATCCGTAGACGACCGCGGCTTCGAGCAGGTTCTCGGTGTGCAGCTTCTCCAGCAGGCCGCGCAGGCGCGGACGCCCCTCGCTCTCGACGAGCTCCTCGTACGTGGCCCCGCCCGCGCGGGCCTGCTTGAGGCCCCACTGGCCCTTGAAGAGGGCCCCCTCGTCCAGCCAGGAGGCGTAGTCCTTGAGCGGGATGCCCTTGACCACGCGGGTGCCCCAGAACGGCGGGGCGGGGACCGGGTTGTCGACCGAGACGTCGGAGCGGCCGCCGGGCTCCTCGGCCTCCTCGACCTGGAGGGCCGGAGTGTCACGCTTGGCGACGCGGCGCTGCTTGAGCTCCGGCAGGGTCGCGCCGGGAACACCGCGCTTGACGGCGATCAGGGCGTCCATGAGGCGCAGGCCCTCGAACGCGTCGCGGGCGTAGCGGACCTCGCCCTCGTAGATCTCGTGGAGGTCCTGCTCGACGTAGGCGCGGGTCAGGGCGGCGCCGCCGAGGATCACCGGGTAGTCGGCGGCCAGCTTGCGCTGGTTCAGCTCCTCCAGGTTCTCCTTCATGATCACGGTCGACTTCACGAGCAGGCCGGACATGCCGATGACGTCGGCCTTGTGCTCCTGCGCGGCTTCGAGGATCGCGGAGACGGGCTGCTTGATGCCGATGTTGACGACGTTGTAGCCGTTGTTGGTGAGGATGATGTCGACGAGGTTCTTGCCGATGTCGTGGACGTCGCCGCGGACGGTGGCGAGCACGATCGTGCCCTTGCCCTCGTCGTCGGTCTTCTCCATGTGCGGTTCGAGGTAGGCGACGGCCGTCTTCATGACCTCGGCGGACTGGAGGACGAAGGGGAGCTGCATCTGGCCCGAGCCGAAGAGCTCGCCGACGACCTTCATGCCCTCCAGGAGGGTGTCGTTGACGATGTCGAGGGCGGGGCGGGTCGCCAGGGCCTCGTCGAGGTCGGCCTCCAGGCCGTTCTTCTCGCCGTCGATGATGCGGCGCTGCAGTCGCTCGTCCAGCGGCAGGGCGAGGAGCTCCTCGGCGCGGCCGGCCTTGAGGGACTTGGTGTTGACGCCCTCGAAGAGGGCCATCAGCTTCTGCAGCGGGTCGTAGTCGCCGTCCCGCCGGTCGTAGATCAGGTCGAGGGCGGTGGTGACCTGCTCCTCGTCGAAGCGGGCGATCGGCAGGATCTTGGAGGCGTGGACGATGGCGGAGTCCAGGCCGGCCTTGACGCACTCGTCGAGGAAGACCGAGTTCAGCAGGACGCGGGCGGCCGGGTTGAGGCCGAAGGAGATGTTGGACAGGCCGAGGGTGGTCTGGACGTCCGGGTGGAGCCGCTTGAGCTCGCGGATCGCCTCGATCGTGGCGATGCCGTCCTTCCGGGACTCCTCCTGGCCGGTGCAGATGGTGAAGGTCAGCGTGTCGATGAGGATGTCGGACTCGCGGATCCCCCAGTTGGCCGTGAGGTCCTCGATGAGCCGTTCGGCGATGGCGACCTTGTGCTCGACCGTGCGGGCCTGGCCCTCCTCGTCGATGGTCAGCGCGATGAGCGCGGCGCCGTGCTCCTGGGCCAGTCGGGTGACCTTGGCGAAGCGGGACTCGGGGCCGTCGCCGTCCTCGTAGTTCACGGAGTTGATGACCGCGCGGCCGCCGAGCTTCTCCAGGCCCGCCTTGATCACGGGAACCTCGGTGGAGTCCAGCACGATCGGCAGGGTGGAGGCGGTGGCGAAGCGGCCGGCGAGCTCCTCCATGTCGGCGACGCCGTCGCGGCCGACGTAGTCCACGCAGAGGTCGAGCATGTGCGCGCCCTCGCGGATCTGGTCGCGCGCCATCTCCACGCAGTCGTCCCAGCGGGCCTCCAGCATGGCCTCGCGGAACTTCTTGGAGCCGTTGGCGTTGGTGCGCTCGCCGATCGCCATGTACGAGGTGTCCTGGCGGAAGGGCACGGTCTGGTAGAGCGAGGCGGCGCCGGGCTCGGGCCGGGGGTCGCGCTGGACGACGGCCGTGCCGCGGACCCGCTCGACGACCTGGCGCAGGTGCTCGGGGGTCGTGCCGCAGCAGCCGCCGACCAGGGAGAGCCCGTACTCGCGGACGAAGGTCTCCTGGGCGTCCGCCAGCTCGGGGGCGGTCAGCGGGTAGTGCGCGCCCTCCTTGGTCAGGACGGGCAGGCCGGCGTTGGGCATGCAGGAGAGCGGGATGCGGGCGTTGCGCGCGAGGTAGCGCAGGTGCTCGCTCATCTCGGCGGGGCCGGTGGCGCAGTTCAGGCCGATCATGTCGATGCCCAGCGGCTCCAGGGCGGTCAGGGCCGCGCCGATCTCCGATCCGAGGAGCATGGTGCCGGTGGTCTCGACGGTGACGGAACAGATCAGCGGGACCGTGACGCCGAGGGCTTCCATGGCCCGGCGGGCGCCGATGATCGAGGACTTCGTCTGCAGGAGGTCCTGGGTGGTCTCGACGAGCAGCGCGTCGGCGCCGCCGGAGAGCAGGCCCTCGGCGTTGATCTGGTAGGCGTCGCGGATCTGGGCGTAGCCGATGTGGCCGAGCGTGGGGAGCTTGGTGCCGGGGCCCATGGAGCCGAGGACCCAGCGCTGCTGTCCGGTGGAGGCGGTGAACTCGTCGGCGACCTGGCGGGCGATGCGCGCGCCGGCCTCCGACAGCTCGAAATTGCGTTCGGCGATGTCGTACTCGGCGAGCGCCGCGTAGTTCGTGCCGAAGGTGTTGGTCTCGACGCAGTCCACGCCCGCCGAGAAGTACGCCTCGTGGACGGAGCGCACGATGTCGGGGCGGGTGACGTTGAGGACCTCGTTGCAGCCTTCGAGCTGCTGGAAGTCCTCCATGGTGGGGTCCTGCGCCTGGAGCATCGTTCCCATGGCTCCGTCGGCGACGACCACGCGGGTCGCGAGCGCCTCCCGGAGGGCATCGGCCCGGGTCTGGGTGTCGGCGGGCGGGTTCGGCAACGAGGCCATGGAGTGCTCCCTGGGATGCGACGGCTGTCGGCTTTGCACCCCCGCTGTGTCAAGGGTGCACGCGGCCAGGGTAACCGCGAGGCACCCGCCCCGGTGTGGGTGTCCCACGTGGCGGACTGCATTCTGTGGCGGGGAGTTTCCGCGGGGTGTCCCGGCGACGGTACGCCGAACAGCTGTCCGACGGTGCGCAAGGTCGACATCGACCGATACTGTTCAGCATTGTCGAACCGCGTCAAGATGGTCAGTATTACCGAAGGTCTGCAGGAGGCTGCGCGATGGCACGGAACATCCAGTCGCTCGAACGAGCCGCTGCGATGCTGCGACTCCTGGCCGGCGGCGAGCGCCGGCTGGGACTCTCGGACGTGGCGTCCTCGCTGGGCCTGGCCAAGGGCACGGCCCACGGCATCCTGCGCACCCTGCAGGCCGAGGGCTTCGTGGAGCAGGACCCGGCCTCCGGCCGCTACCAGCTGGGCGCGGAGCTGCTGCGCCTGGGCAACAGCTACCTCGACGTGCACGAGCTGCGCGCCCGCGCCCTGGTGTGGACGGACGACCTGGCCCGGGCGAGCGGCGAGAGCGTGTACGTGGGCGTGCTGCACCAGAGCGGGGTGCTGATCATGCACCACGTGTTCCGCCCCGACGACAGCCGTCAGGTGCTGGAGGTCGGCGCCATGCAGCCGCTGCACTCCACGGCCCTGGGCAAGGTGCTGTCGGCCTACGACCCGGTGGCGCACACCGAGGCGCTGGAGGCGGAGCGCGACGCGTTCACCCCCCGTACGGTCACCGACACCGTCGGCTTCGAGGAGATCCTCGGCCTGACACGGGCGCGCGGCTGGGCCGCGGACGTCGAGGAGACGTGGGAGGGCATCGCCTCGGTGGCGGCACCGATCCACGACCGGCGCCGGATGCCGGTGGGCGCGGTGGCGGTGGCGGGTGCCGTGGAGCGGGTCTGCGGCGAGGGCGGCGAGCCCCGCGCGGCCCTGGTGGCCTCGGTGCGCGACTGTGCGCGCGCGGTTTCACGCGATCTCGGCGCAGGCCGGTTCTGACCTCCCTTTAGCAGGCTTCGGCCATCACTTGGCCCCCTTCTGCCCATTTTTCGCCATATCCCGGCCTTCGAATGGCTGGATTTGGTCGATCGCACCTACGGGTAACGATCCGACACATTGGCCTGGCCGACCCTTGACGCATTCTTCACCTGGGCGGAAAACTGCCGTTCATCGGTCGGCATTGTCGAACACCTACCGGCAATACGCGCTAGGATGCGACAAGGCCAAGGACCGGTGCAGCACTCACCGAGTGCGCGGAACCACCGGAGGGACCCGGTGTCCGCCCACCCCTGGACGTACGTAAGGAGTCGCGGGTGTCCAGCTCCGACATCTTCATCGGCGAGACCATCGGTACCGCCCTGCTCACCCTGCTCGGTGGTGGCGTCTGCGCCGCCGTGACACTCAAGAGCTCCAAGGCCCGCAATGCGGGCTGGCTCGCGATCACCTTCGGCTGGGGCTTCGCCGTCCTCATCGCGGCCTACGTGTCCGCGCCGCTCTCCGGTGCGCACCTCAACCCGGCGGTCACCGTCGGCCTCGCCGTCAAGACCGGCGAGTGGGGCGACACGCCCGTCTACTTCGCCGGCCAGCTGCTGGGCGCCATGCTCGGCGCGGTCCTGATGTGGATCACCTACTACGGGCAGTTCCGCGTCCACCTGGCCGACCCGGAGCACATCCGCGACGCCAAGCTCGGTCCCGAGGACCCGCACCCGCACGACATGGCCGGTCCGGTGCTCGGCATCTTCTCCACCGGCCCCGAGATCCGTAACGTCGTGCAGAACCTGGCGACCGAGATCATCGGTACCGCCGTCCTGGTCCTGGCGATCCTGACCCAGGGCCTCCAGGACGGCGGCAAGGGCCTCGGTGTCATCGGCGTCCTGATCACCTCGTTCGTGGTCGTCGGCATCGGTCTCTCGCTCGGTGGCCCGACCGGCTACGCCATCAACCCGGTGCGCGACCTCGGTCCGCGTATCGTGCACGCCCTGCTGCCGCTGCCCAACAAGGGCGGCTCCGACTGGGGTTACTCCTGGATCCCGGTGGTCGGCCCGCTCGTCGGTGCCGTGCTCGCCGGCGGTCTGTACAACATCGCGTTCGCCTGATCAGCAGTACCGGCAAGATCGTAAGATCCGCACCGCCCTCCTGATTCCGCCTACTCAACCGACCTGCCAGGAGCAGCCAACATGACCACCAGCACCGGCCCCTTCATCGCCGCGATCGACCAGGGCACCACGTCCTCCCGCTGCATCGTCTTCGACCGCGACGGCCGCATCGTCGCCGTCGACCAGAAGGAGCACGAGCAGATCTTCCCGAAGCCGGGCCAGGTCGAGCACGACGCCACCGAGATCTGGACCAACGTCCAGGAGGTCGTCGCCGGCGCGATCGCCAAGGCGGAGATCACCGCCGCGGACGTCAAGGCCGTCGGCATCACCAACCAGCGCGAGACCACGGTCCTGTGGGACCGCCACACCGGCGAGCCGGTGCACAACGCGCTGGTCTGGCAGGACACCCGCACCGACGCCCTGTGCAAGGAGCTCGGCCGCAACGTCGGCCAGGACCGCTTCCGCCGCGAGACCGGCCTGCCGCTGGCGAGCTACTTCGCCGGCCCGAAGGTCCGCTGGCTGCTCGACAACGTCGAGGGCCTGCGGGAGCGCGCCGAGGCCGGCGACATCCTCTTCGGCACCATGGACTCGTGGATCATCTGGAACCTCACGGGTGGCCCGCAGGGCGGCGTGCACGTCACCGACGTCACCAACGCCTCTCGCACCATGCTGATGAACCTGCACACCCTGGCCTGGGACGACAAGATCGCCGAGTCCATGGGCGTCCCGCTCAACGTCCTGCCGGAGATCAGGTCCTCCGCCGAGGTCTACGGCCACGTCAAGGACGGCGTCCTCGCCGGTGTCCCGGTCGCCTCGGCGCTCGGTGACCAGCAGGCCGCCCTCTTCGGCCAGACCTGTTTCGCCGAGGGCGAGGCCAAGTCCACCTACGGCACCGGAACGTTCATGCTGATGAACACCGGCGACAAGGTCATCAACTCCTACAGCGGCCTGCTGACCACGGTCGGCTACCAGATCGGCGACCAGAAGCCGGTCTACGCGCTGGAGGGCTCCATCGCCGTCACCGGCTCGCTCGTCCAGTGGATGCGCGACCAGATGGGCCTGATCAAGTCCGCGGCCGAGATCGAGACCCTGGCCTCCTCGGTCGAGGACAACGGCGGCGTCTACTTCGTGCCGGCCTTCTCCGGCCTGTTCGCCCCGTACTGGCGCTCCGACGCCCGCGGCGTCGTCGCCGGCCTCACCCGGTACGTCACCAAGGCGCACATCGCCCGTGCCGTCCTGGAGGCCACCGCCTGGCAGACCCGCGAGATCACCGACGCCATGACCAAGGACTCG
Source organism: Streptomyces sp. NC-S4 (assembly GCF_054353315.1). Classification (NCBI taxonomy): domain Bacteria; kingdom Bacillati; phylum Actinomycetota; class Actinomycetes; order Kitasatosporales; family Streptomycetaceae; genus Streptomyces; species Streptomyces sp. NC-S4. The sequence goes on from NZ_CM135937.1 coordinate 2,106,540, forward strand.
GGCGTCGAGCTCGCGGCCCTCAAGGTCGACGGCGGCATGACCTCCAACAACCTGCTGATGCAGACGCTCTCGGACTTCCTGGACGCCCCCGTGGTGCGCCCGATGGTCGCCGAGACCACCTGCCTCGGCGCCGCCTACGCCGCCGGCCTGGCCGTCGGCTTCTGGCCCGACACCGACGCCCTGCGCGCCAACTGGCGCCGCGCGGCGGAGTGGACCCCGCGGATGCCCGCCGACCAGCGGGACCGCGAGTACAAGAGCTGGCTCAAGGCCGTGGAGCGGTCCATGGGCTGGGTCGACGACGAAGACGCCAGCTGACCGCACCAGCTGAGTCAATCGACGAGGAGCTAAGAGAGATATGAGCAGCCTGCAGAGCGTTCCCGCACTGGGCACGCACCCGACCGCCGGTGCCAACGTCAGCCGCGCCCAGACCCGTGAGCAGCTGTCGAAGGCCACGTACGACCTGCTGGTCATCGGTGGTGGAATCCTGGGCACCTCCGTGGCGTGGCACGCCGCGCAGTCGGGCCTGCGGGTTGCCATGGTGGACGCCGGCGACTTCGCCGGCGCCACCTCCTCGGCCTCCTCCAAGCTCGTCCACGGCGGTCTGCGCTACCTGCAGACCGGCGCGGTCAAGCTGGTCGCCGAGAACCACCACGAGCGGCGGGTGCTGGCCAAGGACGTGGCCCCGCACCTGGTCAACCCGCTCACCTTCTACCTGCCGGTCTACAAGGGCGGTCCGGTGGGTGCGGCCAAGCTGGGCGCGGGCGTCTTCGCCTACTCCGCCCTCTCGGCCTTCGGCGACGGCATGGGCAAGGTCATATCCCCGGCCCGTGCCGTCGCCGACAACCCCGGTCTGAAGACGGACAACCTCAAGGCCGTCGCGGTCTACTACGACCACCAGATGAACGACTCCCGCGTCGCCGTCATGACGGTCCGCGCGGCCGTCGAGTCGGGCGCGGTCGTCCTCAACCACGCCGAGGTCACCGGCCTGCGCAAGACCGGCGGCCGGGTCACCGGCGCCGAGCTCAAGGACCGCCTGGACGGCACCGAGTTCGGAGTCGACGCGCGCGTCGTGCTCAACGCCACCGGCCCGTGGGTGGACCACCTGCGGCGCATGGAGGACAAGCACTCCATGCCGTCGATCCGCCTCTCCAAGGGCGCGCACATCGTCATGAAGCGCAAGTCGCCGTGGAAGGCCGCCATGGCCACCCCGATCGACAAGTACCGCATCACCTTCGCCCTCCCCTGGGAGGACCAGCTGCTGCTCGGCACCACCGACGAGGTGTACGAGGGCGACCCGGCGGACGTGCGCGCCACCGAGTCCGACATCCAGCAGATCCTGGACGAGGCGGCCTTCTCGGTGAAGGACGCCGACCTGGACCGCTCGCTGATGACGTACGCCTTCGCCGGCCTGCGGGTGCTGCCCGGCGGCCCCGGCGGCGTCGAGAAGGCCAAGCGCGAGACCGTCGTCTCCGAGGGCGCCGGCGGCATGCTGTCGGTGGCCGGCGGCAAGTGGACGACGTACCGCCACATCGGCCGTGTGGTCATGGACAAGCTGGCGAAGCTCCCGGGCAGCCCGCTGACCGAGGACATGGAGCCGGTGAAGTCGCTGGTACGCCGGATCGCGCTCCCCGGTGTCGCCAACCCGAACGCGGTCGCGCACCGGCTGCTGGTGGACCGGGAGCCGGGGACGCGGATGGACCCGCTGACGGCCCGCCACCTGGCCTCCCACTACGGCTCGCTGGCGTTCGACATCGCGCGCCTCGCGAACGAGGACCCGGCACTGGCCGAGCGGATCCACCCGGACGGTCCGGAGATCTGGGCGCAGGTCGCCTACGCCCGTGACAACGAGTGGGCCGAGACCGTCGACGACGTGCTGCGCCGCCGTACGACGGTGACGATCCGCGGCCTGGACGACGACTCCGTGAAGGCCCGGGTCGAGGAGATGCTGGCCCGCAAGGCATAGCTCTCACGCAGGTGGGGAAGAGGGGCGGTTCCGAGGGGAACCGCCCCTCTGTCGTGGGCTGTGGCCGGTGCCTCATCAAGGCTTAGGCTGACCCACGTACACAAGGGAACTTCGGAAGGAGACCTGGGTGATCGAGCTTGAGGGCGTGCCCGAGCTGATCGACCCGGTCATGGTGGCCGCGTTCGAGGGCTGGAACGACGCGGGTGACGCGGCCTCCGGTGCGGTCGCACACCTGGACCGGGAGTGGAAGGGCGAGGTCTTCGCGGCGCTCGACGCCGAGGACTACTACGACTTCCAGGTCAACCGGCCGACGGTGTGGCTGGACAACGGGGTACGGAAGATCACGTGGCCGACGACCCGGCTGTCGGTGGTCCGGATCGGCGGTGCCAAGCCGCGGGACCTGGTGCTGGTGCGGGGCATCGAACCGTCCATGCGGTGGCGGTCGTTCTGCAACGAGATCCTCGGCTTCGCGCACGAGCTGGGCGTGGAGATGGTGGTCATCCTGGGCGCGCTGCTCGGGGACACCCCGCACACCCGGCCGGTGCCGGTGAGCGGGGTCACCTCGGACGCGGACCTGGCGCGGACGATGGACCTGGAGGAGACCAAGTACGAGGGCCCGACGGGCATCGTGGGCATCCTTCAGGAGGCCTGTACGCACGCGGGTGTCCCGGCGGTGTCGCTGTGGGCGGCGGTGCCGCACTACGTCTCGCAGCCTCCGAACCCGAAGGCGACGCTGGCCCTGCTGAACCGGCTGGAGGATCTGATCGACATCCGGATCCCGCTGGGCGAACTGCCGGAGGACGCGCGGGCGTGGCAGCTGGGCGTGGACCAACTGGCCGCCGAGGACAGCGAGGTGGCGGAGTACGTCCAGACGCTGGAGGAGGCGCGGGACACCGCCGATCTGCCGGAGGCCTCGGGCGACGCGATCGCCCGGGAGTTCGAGCGGTACCTGCGCCGGCGTGATCCGGCGGCGGGCCCGGCGGCGGAGCCGGGCGACGGCTCCTACCTGCGGGACACGACCGGGGGCCTCCCCCGTCCCCCGAAGCCGCAGCCGCCGGTGTCCCCACCGCCCCCGGAGGCTCCGCCGGAGGAACCGGGCGAGGACACCCCGGGCGCGTAGCGGGGCGGGGCCGGGGCCTCGTGGGGCTCCGCCGTGTACAGGGCTTCCACGTAAAACGCCGGCGGGGCTGGAAAATCCAGCCCCGCCAGGGGGCACCTCCCAGCGGTAGCTGGGGGAGTTTGAGGCGCGGGGGTCCGGGGGCGGAGCCCCCGGAAGACGGCCCGCAGGTGGCGTTACAGGGCCACGCCCAGGAGGGCGTCCACGGTCCGGGAGACCAGGCCGGGGGCCGACTCGTCGTCGCCGTCGGTGGCGTTCTGGAGCTCCACCCAGCGGTCCACGGCCGCCAGCGCCGCCGGGGCGTCCAGGTCGTTCGCCAGGGCTTCGCGGACCTCTTCGAGCACCGCGTCCGCCGGGATGCCGTCCGGCCGGGACACGGCCGCGCGCCAGCGCTCCAGCCGGGCCACGGCCTCGTCGAGGACGGCGTCCGTCCACTCCCAGTCGGCCCGGTAGTGGTGCGACAGCAGCGCCAGGCGGATCGCCGCCGGGTCCACCCCGGAGCGGCGCAGCGCCGACACGAAGACGAGGTTGCCCTTCGACTTCGACATCTTCTCGCCGTGCAGCGCCACCATGCCCGCGTGCACGTACGCCTTGGCCATCGGGAACTCGCCCGTCAGCGCCTGGGCGTGCGAGGCGCCCATCTCGTGGTGCGGGAACGCCAGGTCGGAGCCGCCGCCCTGGATGTCGAAGCCCATGCCCAGGTGGTCGAGGGCGATCGCCACGCACTCGATGTGCCAGCCCGGCCGGCCGCGGCCCAGCGAGCCGCCGTCCCAGCTCGGCTCGCCCGGACGCGCGGCCATCCACAGCATCGGGTCCAGCGGGTTCTTCTTCCCGGGCCGGTCGGGGTCGCCGCCCCGTTCCGCCGAGAGCAGCCGCATCGCCTCGGCGTCGAGGTGGGAGACCCCGCCGAAGTGCGGGTCGGCCTCGACCGAGAAGTAGGTGTCGCCTTCGAGCTCGTACGCCGCTCCCGCGTCCCGCAGCCGCTCGACCAGCGGCACGATTCCGGGTATGGCCTCGACGGCACCGATGTAGTGCTGCGGGGGCAGCATCCGCAGGGCCGTCATGTCCTCGCGGAAGAGTGCGGTCTCGCGCTCCGCCAGCTCGGTCCAGTCCTGGTCGTCGCGCAGCGCCCGCTCCAGGAGCGGGTCGTCCACGTCCGTGACGTTCTGGACGTAGTGGACCTGCCGCTTGGTGTCGAGCCACACGCGTTGTACGAGGTCGAACGCGTTGTAGGTCGCCGCGTGACCGATGTGGGTCGCGTCGTACGGAGTGATGCCGCAGACGTAGATACGGGCGACGGGACCGGGGGCGAGGGTGATCGTCCCCTGGGTCGCGGTGTCGTGGATCTGGAGGTCGCGGCCCTTGCCGGGAAGGGCGGGGACCTCAGAAGCGGGCCAGGCATGCATGTCTCGAGCCTAACCGGACGGATGTTCCGGAAACGAACTGGACCTGCACTGTTGTCTTGATCGGCACTCTTGCGGTCTGGCCGGTTCTGTGCGTATGGCCGGTGGCCGATTCAGACCGGTGGCCAGGGGATCGCCGGCCACTGCCCGGACGGCCGGGGATGGGTTCCGGTGCGCAGCAGGTGCTCCACCCGGTCCCGTACGGCGGCCAGCTCGACCGGTGTGATCAGTTCGGCCAGCCGGGTGGCGAGCGGGGCTCCCCCGGTCAGCGCGTCGGCCAGCGCGGCCAGCGCCTCGCGCGCCTCGTCGGTCAGCGGCTCGCCCGCCCAGCCCCACAGGAGGGTGCGCAGCTTGTCCTCGGCGTGGAAGGTCACGCCGTGGTCGATGCCGTAGAGCCGTCCGTCGGGCGCGGGCAGCAGGTGGCCGCCCTTGCGGTCGCCGTTGTTGATCACGGCGTCGAGTACGGCGAGCCGGCGCAGCCGGGGGTCGTCGGCGTGCACGAGCAGGGCGGTGCGGCCTTCGCCGACCTCGGCGAGGGCGACGGCCTTCCAGCCCTCCCCGGCCTCCTCGCCGTCGACGAGCCCGAGGAGCGGGCCCAGCGGGGCGTCCTCGTCCGGCTGCTCGGCGTCGATCCACCGCTGGACCATGCCCTCGCCGTACGGTCCGTCGCGCAGCACGGTGGCGGGGACCAGGCCCCATCCGGTGGCCTCGGAGATCAGGTAGGCGGCGACCTCCCGGCGGGCGAGGTTCCCGTCGGGGAAGTCCCACAGCGGCCGCTCGCCCTTGACCGGCTTGTACACGCAGTCGGCGCTCACGCCCCCGTACGTGACGCTGCACAGCAGGACGGCGTTGGACGCCTCGCGGATCCGGCCTATGACGGTGAGCTCGCCCTTGGCGAGTATTTCCTCCATCTTCTCCCCCGTGTCGCTCACGCCTGGCGCCGGTAGCCGTTCTGGCGCGGGCACACGTGCCCCTCCGGGTCCAGCGGGAGGCTGCACAGCGGGCACGGCGGGCGGCCGGCGTTGACGACGTCCAGGGCCCGTTTGGCGAAGGCCCGGGCCTGGGAGCCGGTGAGGCGGACCCGCAGCATCGGCGGGCCGTTCTCCTCGTCCTGGAGCAGCCGTTCCTCGGCCTCGGCGAGGTCCTCGTCGGAGTCGGCGTCGAGCTCGACCAGCGCCTGGGCCTCGACGATCATGCGCTGTTCCTCGCCGTCCCAGGCCAGCGCCATGGTGCCGACGCGGAACTCCTCGTCGACCGGGACGTCCAGCGGCGCGGTGTCGGCGGCCTCGGCGGGGGCGACCGCCGGAACCGGGGCGTTGCCGCCGGTGCGCCGCACGACCTCGTCCAGCAGCTCGTCCATCCGCTCGGCCAGCGCCGCTACCTGGGTCTTCTCCAGGGAGACGCTGGTGACGCGGGGGCCGGCGGAGGCCTGCAGGAAGAACGTACGGCGTCCCGGCAGACCGACCGTGCCGGCCACGAAGCGGTCCGGGGGGTCGTAGAGGAACACCTGACGGGGCACGTCCAGTCTCCAAGTCTCGGCGGCAGGGGCAGCTCTGCGCCCTTGTGTGGGCCCGTCCACCCTACTGCTCCGGGCGATCACGCCGCGCCCGCGCCGCCCCCCACGACGGCGTTCCCCGCGTCTTCGGTGTCTTTGTCCGATGCGACGGTCTCCGGTGCGGCGGGGCGCCGGACGAGGGAGCCGAAGTCACCGGTGTCACCGAGCCGGAACACGAAGGGCCTGGTGGCGGTGTACCGGACGGCCGTCACCGAGCAGGGGTCGACGTGGATGCGCTGGAAGAGGTCCAGGTGCATGCCGAGGGCGTCCGCGACAAGGGACTTGATGATGTCGCCGTGCGAGCACATCAGGAAGACGGCGTCGCTGCCGTGCTCCTGCTCGATCCGCGCGTCCCAGTCGCGTACGGCGTCCACGGCGCGGGCCTGCATGGCGCGCATGGACTCGCCGCCGGGGAAGGCGGCGGCCGACGGGTGCTGCTGGACGATCTTCATCAGCGGTTCGTCGGAGAGCTCGGACAGTTTGCGGCCCGACCATTCGCCGTAGTGGCACTCGCCGATCCGCTCGTCGGTGTGCAGTTCCAGCTCGGGCCGGGCGGCCATCAGGGGGGCGAGGGTCTCCCGGCAGCGCTGCAGCGGGCTGGTGACGGCGGCGGCGAGCGGCACCCCCGCCAGTCGGCCGGGGAGCGCGGCGGCCTGCTCCGCGCCGCGTTCGTCGAGTGCGACCCCTGGGGTCCATCCGGCGAGCAGCCCGGCGGTGTTGGCGGTGGACCGCCCGTGTCGTACGAGGATCAGCGTGGCCATGGGGCCAGCGTATGCGCAGGCGCGGGTGTGCGGGCGGGCCGTGGGCAGGGAAGAATGCCCCGCGTGATTGTGGACTGCGCGATTTACCGGGACGGCCGCCGTACCGAGGGGCCGGAGGATTTCTCGGACGCCCTCGACCAGGCCCGGGCGACCGGTGACGCCTTCCTGTGGATCGGCATGCACGAGCCGACCGAGAAGGAATTCGACCACGTCAGCCAGGAGTTCGGCCTGCACCCGCTGGCGGTGGAGGACGCGCTGACCGCGCACCAGCGCCCGAAGCTGGAGGTGTACGACGATTCCCTGTTCGTCGTCCTCAAGCCGGTGCTGTACGACGAGGACACGGACACGGTGAGCGCCGGCGAGCTGATGGTCTTCATAGGGGACTCGTTCGTCGTCACGGTCCGGCACGGCGAGGGGGCCCCGCTGGCCGCCGTGCGCCACCGGCTGGAGCAGGAGCCGGACGTGCTGCGGCACGGCCCGACGGCGGTGCTGTACGCGGTGTCCGACGCGGTGGTCGACCACTACATCGAGGTGGCGGCCGAGCTCCAGGCGGACCTGGAGGAGCTGGAGGCCGAGGTCTTCGCCCCGAACGCCTCGGACACCAAGAACACCGCCGCCCGGATCTACGGGTTCAAGCGGCAGGTGCTGGAGTTCCGGCGGTCGACGAGCCCGCTGCTCCAGCCGATGGACCGCCTCGCCTTCGGGGAGGTCCCCTTCGTCCACGAGCACGCCCAGCCGTTCTTCCGCGATGTCGCCGACCACCTGACCAAGGCGAACGAGTACATCGAGGGCCTGGACCGGCTGCTGTCGGACGCGCTCTCCGCGCACCTGGCGCAGATGGGCCTCCGGCAGAACGACGACATGCGCAAGATCTCGGCGTGGGCGGCGATGGCGGCCGTCCCCACGATGGTGGCGGGGATCTACGGAATGAACTTCGACCACATGCCGGAGCTGCGGCACACCTGGGGCTATCCGGCGGTGCTGGTGGTCATGGCGGGCGCGTGTCTGGGCCTGCACCGGATGTTCAAGCGCCGGGGCTGGCTCTGAGCTCCCTCTCGCGCGGGGCGTGGGCGAACCCGCCCGCTGCGGCGGGTTCGCCGCCGAGGGCGTCCAGGCGCTCGGGCAGCCGCAGGTCCACCATCCGGTGCCAGCCGCTGAACCGCTCGTACGCGTACATCGCGCGGATGCCGGCGGCCAGCGCGGCCGCCTTGTGGGCGGGCCAGTGCAGCAGCCTCCCCATGTGGCTCATGACGGCGAGGCTCACGTCGCGGTAGACGGAGATCTCGGCGAGCGCGCTCTCGCGGAGCACCCGCTGGATGGTCCGGCCGTGGCCGGACCGGGCGAGGCGCAGCAGTTCCTCGTGGCAGTAGGCGAGGTGGTTGTCCTCGTCGTGGCTGATCAGGTGGATCGCCTTGCCCACCTCGGGGTGGTCGCCGAAGTACTTGACCAGCATGTCCATCTGGTCGGCGGCGCGCTGTTCGGTGACGCGGCTGTGCGCGAGGTAGACGACGATGTCCTCCTCGGTCAGCGCCGCCTCGCCGCGCAGCTTCGCGTGCGCGAGGCCGATGCCGCGGCGCTCCAGCAGCATCGTGTAGTCGGTCTCGGGGGGTACCGGGACGGCGGGCAGGCCGCGCTTGCGGAGCAGGGCGTTGAAGATCCGGCCGTGCTTGTCCTCGTCGGCGCCGTGCCGGGTGATCTTGGGCGCGAGGTGGCGCATGCCGTCCGGCACCAGGGCCGCGATACGGGCGTTCTCCCAGCCGCCCTGGGTCTCCCCGCTGGCGGCGATGGAGCAGAACAGCTGGAAGGAGTCGTCGTTGTCGACGATCTCCTGGAACAGGCTGCGGGCAGAGAGCATGGAACGAGTCAAACGCCGGTGGGCGGGGCGGGCAACCGATGGGTCGCGCCGCTCGTCCGAATGAACGAAATCGGGGGTTGGGCCGCCGTGCGTAACCCGGCGGGCTTCCCCGGCGTTGTTCGCTGTGTCGGCCGTGGCGGGGAAGACCCCCCGAGCCCCCACCACGGCCGCAGAAACTCCGGTCGGCGCCCGATCCGCGCCGACGCTCCGGATCAGGCGAGGCCCGCGAGCTCCATGGCCTCGGTGCCGGCGCGCAGGGCGGCGATCCGCTCGTCCAGGGTGAAGCCGGCCGGGGCCAGCGTGAGGGTGGTGACCCCGGCCTCCGCGTAGGCCCGCATCCCGTCCGCGATCCGGGCGACCGGGCCGAGCAGGGTGGTCGAGTCGATCAGCGAGTGCGGGACGGCGGCGGCCGCACCGGTCTTGTCGCCCGCCAGGTACTTGTCCTGGATCTCGGCGGCTTCCTTCTCGTAGCCCATGCGCTGGGCCAGCTGGTTGTAGAAGTTCTGCTTCCGGCTGCCCATGCCGCCCACGTACAGGGCGGTGTACGGGCGGAACATGTCCGCGAGCGCGTTCACGTCCTCGCCGAGGGCCAGCGGCACGGTCGGGCAGACGTCGAAGCCCTCCATGGTCAGCCCGGCCTTCTCGCGGCCCGCCCGGATGTGGGTGAGGGCGGTGGCCTCCAGGTGCTCGGCGGCCGGGAAGATCAGCAGGGCGCCGTCGGCGATCTCGCCGGTCTGCTCCAGGTTCTTCGGTCCGATGGCGGCGATGTAGAGCGGGATGTGCTCGCGCTCGGGGTGCACGGTCAGCTTGATCGGCTTGCCCGGGCCGTCCGGCAGCGGCAGGGTCCAGTGCTCGCCCTCGTAGGAGAGGCGCTCGCGGCTCATGGCCTTGCGGACGATCTCCACGTACTCGCGGGTGCGGGCCAGTGGCTTGTCGAACTTGACGCCGTACCAGCCCTCGGAGACCTGCGGGCCGGACACGCCGAGGCCGAGCCGGAAGCGGCCCTTGGTCAGCGAGTCGAGGGTGGCCGCGGTCATGGCGGTCATCGCGGGCTGGCGGGCCGGGATCTGCATGATCGCCGAGCCGACGTCGATGCGCTCGGTCTGGGCGGCGACCCAGGCGAGCACGGTCGGGGCGTCGGAGCCGTAGGCCTCGGCGGCCCAGCAGACGTCGTAACCCAGGCGGTCGGCCTCCTGGGCGACGGCGAGGTTGTCCGCGTCCATGCCCGCGCCCCAGTAACCAAGATTGATGCCGAGCCGCATGTATCGTCCCCTTACCGGTTTACCGATCAGTAACGTTGGTGTGCGGGGACTGTAGCGCGCCAAGGTCCTCCGCGTCAGCGCCCCAGTAGTCTCAGCGCTCATGGAGCAGAGGCATCTCGGCCGCACCGGACTGCGCGTCTCCCGGATCGGCCTCGGCACCCTCACCTGGGGCCGCGACACCGGCGAGGAAGCCGCCGCCGAGCAGGTGAAGACGTTCTGGGAGGCGGGTGGCACGCTCGTCGACACCGCCGACGTGTACGGCGGTGGTGAGGCGGAGTACCTCCTGGGGCGGCTGGTGGGCGGGCTCGTCCCGCGCCGGGACCTGGTGATCGCGACCAAGGCGGGCAGCGTGCCGGACCCCGACCGCAGGTTCGACGGCTCGCGCGGGCACCTGCTCGCCGCCCTCGACGCCTCGCTGGACCGGCTGGGCACCGACCACGTCGACCTGTGGCAGGTGCACGCGTTCGACCCCGCGACCCCGCTGGAGGAGACCCTGCAGGCCCTGGACCTGGCGGTGAGCAGCGGCCGGGCCCGGTACGCGGGACTGGCGGGCTTCTGCGGCTGGCAGCTGGCGAAGGCGGCGACCTGGCAGCTCGCAGCTCCCGGGGTGCGCACCCGGATCGCCTCGACGCAGATGGAGTACTCCCTGCTCCAGCGGGGCGTGGAGCGCGAGGTGCTGCCGGCCGCGCTCGACCTCGGGATCGGCCTGCTGCCCTCTTCGCCGCTGGGCCGCGGGGTGCTGACGGGCAAGTACCGGGACGGCACCCCGGCCGACTCCCGGGGCGCCTCGGAATCGCTGGCCGCCCTGGTGGAGCCGTACCTCGACGAGGCGGCGGGGCGGATCGTGGACGCGGTGGTGACGGCGGCCCAGGGGCTGGCCGTGACCCCGCTCCAGGTCGCCCTGGCATGGATCCGGGACCGGCCGGGGGTGGTGGCGCCGATCGTCGGCGCGCGGACGTCCGCGCAGCTCGGGGCGGCGCTGTCGGTGGAGGCCCTTAGTCTTCCGGAGGAGATCTGCCGGGCGCTGGACGATGTTTCGGCCCCGGTGCACCGCTACCCCGATCAGGACTGGAGCACGCTGTGAGTACGGACCCGCAGGCCGACACCGCTGCCGCGGAGGACCCGGCCACCCCGGAGGCCGACCCGTCCGCAGCCGCCGAACCGGAAGTGGCACCCGGGGCCACGCCCGAGCCCGACGAGGCACGGGCCGCGGAACCCGAGGCGGAGCCGGACGGGTCCGGGACCGCCGAACCGGCCGGGGCCGGGGACGGGGGTCCGGGGGCGGAGCCCCCGGTTTCGGGAAGGGGCGGGGAGGGGGAAAGCCCCGCAGGGCCTGCCTCCGAGGCGGACCTGGGGACCGGCCCCGCGCCGACCGACGACGCGGCCGGGTCCGAGGCCGAAGCCGGATCCGAGGCCGACGCGGACGCCGGGGCCGACGCGGACGCCGGGGCCGGCCCCGAGGGCACCGCCGAGCCAGCCGCCGAGGCCCAGGCGGCGCCCGCGCTCTCCGAGGCACAGGCCGAACTGGCCGCCCAGAAGATCGAGCGGGAGCGGATCGCCCGGCGCAAGGCCGAGCGGGAGGCGCCCGTCGAGGCCGGGGCGAAGCTCAGCGGGAAGGCCGCCGACCTGCTGGCCGCCGTACGGGCCGTCGAGAGCGGAGAGAAGCCCTCCCCCGTCTACTTCGACGAGGCCCCGGCCGCGCCCCGCAGGCCGGCCCCCGCTCCCGCCGCCCCCCGCCCCGCCGCCCCCGCGGCGGTGGCCTCGCCCGCGCCCTCCGCCGACACCGTCGAGGGCGTACGGGCCGTACTGGCCCGCGGTGGCGCCCCCGAGGCCCTGGCCGCCCCCGCCGCGGCGGCCCTCGGCGAGGACGCCGCCGGGCAGCTCACCGAGAACCCCTGGCGGCTGCTGTCGCTCCCCGCCGTACGCCCGGCCCAGGCCGACGGCTTCGCCCGGGCCCTGCTGGGCCCCGGGGCGGGTCCCGGGGACGAACGCCGCACCACCGTCCTGGTGGGCTGGCTGCTGGCCCAGGCCGGACTGAAGGGGCACACCGCCCTGGAGGCCCCGGTGCTGGAGAAGGCCCTGGCCCAGTACGGCGTACCGGATCCGGCCGAAGCGCTGGAAGAGGCCATCGCCGAGGGCTCGGTGCTGGTCTTCCACGAGCCGCTGGGGCCGCCGGTCGGCGCGGACGCCAGGGACGCCGAGGACACCGAGGACGCGGCGCAGCCCGTTCGGTTGCTCGTGGGCCTGGAGGGTGCCGCCATGGCCGAGGAGAGCCTGGCCGACGGCCTGGCCCGGCTGGCGGCCGGCACCTTCGACGCCCCCGGGGACTGGGAGCGGGCCGCGGGATCCGCGCCGAGCCCCTCCGCCGCCGAGCTGATCCGTGCGGTCGCCGGCCACGGCCTCGTCACCCACACCGGCGGCGAGGCCGCCCGCGCCGAACCGGTCGCCCTGGCCGCCGCGGCCCGGGACCTGGGCCTGCGGGTCTGCGTGGCCGCGCACGCCCCCGGCGGCGGCCCGGACCCGGTGACCGTGGCGGGGCTGCTGTCCGGCGCCGAGGGGCCCGGGCGGGACGCGGACGGGCAGTTCGCGCTGGACCTGCTGGTGGTGCTGGACGCGCCGCAGCTGGACGTGGAGACCGCGGCCGCGCTGGTGGAGTCCGTCCCGGACGGGGCCCGGCTGGTGCTCTCCGGGGACCCCGGCGTGCTCGGGTCCGCCGGGGCCGGGCGGGTGTTCGCCGATGTGCTGGCGGCCCGTACCTGCCCGCAACTGGTCTCCCGCACCCCCGACCCGGGCCCCCTCGGCGAGCTCGTCTCCGGGATCGGCATCGGGGAGCTGAACCAGGTGGACGCCCCCGGCAAGGAGGTCGTCATCGTCCCGGTGAAGGACGCCGGGGAAGCCGTGCACCGGGCCGTGCAGCTGGTGGCGGAATCGGTGCCGCGGGCCTTCGGGATTCCGGCGGACCAGGTGCAGGTGATCACCCCGGGCCACGGCGGCTCGGCGGGCACCCGGGCGCTGAACGTCGCCCTGAAGGAGCGTCTGAACCCCGGACCGGGCCGCTTCGGCGGCTTCGACCCCGGTGACCGGGTCGTCCACGTGCCGTCCGCCGGGCGGGCGCTGGCGGCCCGGGTGGTGTCGGCCGACGCCGAGGGCCTGCACCTGGACCGGGCGGGCGCGCGGGTCGTCGTACCGAAGGAGCTCGTCGAGTCCCAGGTGCGGCACGGCTGGGCGGTGACGGCGCACCAGGCCGTGGGCACGCGCTGGCCGGCGGTGGTCGTCGTACTGCCGGGTGACGCGGCGCAGGCGCTGTCGCGGGACTGGGTCTACACGGCGTTCGGGCGGGGCGAGCGGCACCTGTCCGTGGTGCACGGGGTCGACCAGGCGCTGCCGCACGCGGTGGCCGAGGTGCCGGCGAAGCCGCGTACGACGCGCCTGACGGGCCTGCTGACGGCCCTGGCGACGGCGGGCGCGCAGCAGCCGGAGTGAACCGGCCGTGGCCCCCGCCCGGGCGGGCGGGGGCCACGGATCAGGGCCGGATCAGGGGTGGATCAGGCCGGGGCCAGCCCCGGCTCCGCGGCCCCGTCCTCGTCGAACTCGTCGGCCTCCTCGTCGAAGACGGAGCTGACGTCGAACCGGTGGAGCACGTCCTGCGGATCGATGTGCCCGAAGGGCGAGCCCAGCCACTCCCCCGGTTCCGCCACCTCCTCCGAGGCCGCGATCCAGAGCGTGGAGTCGCCCTCCTCCAGCCCGAAGTCCTTGTAGCGGGAGGCGATCTCGTCGGGCTCGTACTCCCCGAAGAGGACGCCCAGCGCGTCGGCGCTGCCGCCGTCGCCCACGAACTCGGCGTCCCGGTCGTGCGCGGCGACCCGTTCGGCCTGGGCGATCAGCCGGGCCGGTTCGACCACGGCGTAGTCGCGGCGGATGAGCACGCTGAAGGCGGCGGGCTCGGCGGGGCCGGTGTACGGGACACCGTCCTCGGGCGTGGGGATCTCGAACGGGGTGACCTCGTCGTACCGGTCGTAGAGGAGTTCGTCGTACACCTCGGCCGCGGCGGCCAGTTCGTTGAACGCGGCGTAGACGTCCGGGTCCTCGTCCCCGATCCTGTGCTCGACCGCGGCGAGGTGACGGTCGAGCGCGGCCTTGACCGCCTCGGCGGCGGCGCGTACCTCGGCAACAGTGGGCAGATCGGCATCAGACATAGAGCAGACGCTATCCGTAGCAGGGCTGTGCCCGCACAATAGATGCGATGCCGGAATACGAATTCGTCGACGTGTACGTGCCCCGCGGTGTGCCTCGCAAGGAGGCGACCCGCCTGTTGACCGACCATGCCGAGTACGGGAACTGGGAACTCGACCGGCTCAGCCTGTACCGGGACGGCAGTCGCCGCGTGCGACTGCGCCGCCGGATCATCCGCCAGGTCCGGGCGACCTGGTGACGCGGGCCCCGGGGGCGGGGCCCGCGCCGTGAACATCCGTCAGGCGGCGTTGCGGGCCCGCCGGTAGAGCACGGTGCCGGCGAGCAGCAGGCCGCCCGCGAGCGGCAGCCCGGCGGTGAGGACGTCACCGGACCCGGTGGCGGCGAGACCGCCGCCCTGCCCCGGGTTGCTCCCGGTCCCCGGACCGGGGTGCGTGACCGGGGTGCCGGGGGTGGTGGACGTACCGGGACCACCCGGGTTGCCGGGGGTACCCGGGTTACCGGGGTTACCGGGGTTGCCAGGGTTGCCAGGGTTACCGGGGTTACCCGGGTTGCCAGGGTTACCGGGGTTGCCAGGGTTACCGGGGTTACCGGGGTTGCCCGGGTTACCGGGGTTGCCCGGGTTACCGGGGTTGCCGGGGTTGCCCGGGTTACCGGGGTTGCCGGGGTTGCCGGGGTTACCCGGGTTACCGGGGTTACCCGGGTTACCGGGGTTACCCGGGTTACCGGGGTTGCCAGGGTTGCCGGGGGTACCCGGGTTACCGGGGTTACCGGGGTTTCCCGGGTGGTCGTCGCACGGTTCGTCGTCGCCCGGGTGGTGCGGCTTCGGGGGCTTCGGCTTGGCGTGGCCGGATCCGTTGGCGCAGTGGTTCCCGAAAGCCGGGTTGAGGGCTCCCACCACCGTGATCGTGTTCCCGCAGGCGTTCACCGGCGCGTCCACGGGCGCCTGCAGGTTGTTCCCGGACAGCAGGCCCGGAGAGTTCGCGGTGTGCCCCGAGGCGCCGGAGTCCGCGTGTGCGTAGCCTCCGCCCATCGCGAGGACACCCCCCGCGGCCGCCATGGTGATCAGGGTCTTCCTGGTGACCTGTGCCGGTCGTCGCATCTGTACTCGTCCCCTGGTGTGTACGTTTCGGCCGTCGTCCGACGGCCCGGCCCGCCTGGCTCCCCCGCCCGGTGCGCCGGAAGTGAAGGAAATCCGGGCCTGAAAGCCCGGTGGCCCCGGAGCGCGGGATGCGCTCCGGGGCCGAAGACTTCAGACGCGTCAGGCGTTGACGCAGGTGTTGCCGAAGGCCGGGTTCAGCAGGCCGATGACGGAGATCGTGTTGCCGCAGACGTTCACGGGGATGTGAACGGGAACCTGCACCACGTTGCCGGACAGGACGCCGGGGGAGCCGATGGCCGCACCCTGCGCACCCGCGTCGGCGTGGGCCAGGCCCGCACCCGCGAGAACCAGGCCACCGGTGGCAGCCACTGCGGCGACAACCTTCTTGATCATTGTTCCTCCTAGTAGGCAATGCGGTCCCAGCCGCGGACCGCAACACCTGTAACGAGGAGGGATCACCGGGGCTACGAGCGTATGAGTGCATTCACTCTTCTCAGTGGAATGCGCACACCTTCTCGAATCTCAGGCGTTGTCGATGAACCGGTCGAGCACCCGCACACCGAACTTCAGTCCGTCGACCGGCACCCGCTCGTCCACGCCGTGGAACATCCCGGCGAAGTCGAGCTCCGGCGGCAACTGCAGCGGCGCGAAGCCGAAGCAGCGGATACCGAGGTCGTCGAAGGACTTGGCGTCCGTACCGCCCGAGAGCATGTACGGGACCGCCCGCGCGATCGGGTCCTCGGCCTTGAGGGCGCCCTGCATGGCGTCCACCAGCCTTCCGTCGAAGTCCGTCTCCAGCGCCTTGTCGCCGTGCACGTCCTCCCGCTTCACGCGCGGTCCGAGGATCCGGTCCAGGTCGGCGAAGAACTCGTCCTCGTAGCCCGGCAGGAACCGGCCGTCGACGTGGGCCGTCGCCTGGCCGGGGATGACGTTGACCTTGTAGCCGGCGCCGAGCATCGTCGGGGCGGCCGAGTTGCGCAGCGTCGCGCCGACCATCTTGGCGATGCCGCCGAGCTTGGCGAGCGTCGCGTCCATGTTGTCGGGGTCCAGGGGGGTCCCGAGCGCGTCGGAGAGCTCGTCCAGGAAGCTGCGCACCGTCTTGGTCACGCGGACCGGCCACTGGTGGCGGCCGAGCCGGCCCACGGCCTCGCAGAGCTCCGTGATGGCGTTGTCGCTGTTGGTCATGGAGCCGTGGCCCGCGGTGCCCTCCACCGTGAGCCGCATCCAGTGCATGCCCTTCTGGGCGGTCTCCACGAGGTAGAGCCGCAGGTTCTCGTTGACCGTGAAGGAGAAGCCGCCGACCTCGCCGATCGCCTCGGTGACGCCCTCGAACAGGCCCGGGTGCTTGTCGACGAGGTGCCGGGCCCCGTAGATGCCGCCCGCCTCCTCGTCGGCGAGGAAGGCCAGCACGATGTCCCGCGGGGGCTTGCGGCCGCTGCGCATCCGGTCGCGCACGACGGCCAGCGTCATCGCGTCCATGTCCTTCATGTCGACGGCGCCGCGGCCCCACAGGCAGCCGTCGGCGATCTCGCCCGCGAAGGGGTCGTACGTCCAGTCGGCGGCGTTGGCCGGAACCACGTCGGTGTGCCCGTGGATCAGCAGCGCCGGCCGCGAGGGGTCCTCGCCCTCGATCCGCGCCACGGTCGAGGCGCGTCCCTTGTGCGATTCGAAGATCTGCGGCTCCAGCCCGACCTCGGCGAGCTTCTCGGCGACCCATTCCGCCGCCTTGCGCTCGCCGGGGCCCGAGTGGTCCCCGTAGTTGCTGGTGTCGATCCGGATGAGGTCCCGGCAGAGGTCGACCACCTCGTCCTCGCCGGAGACGGTCCTGCCCGTGCTCGACTCGCTCACGCTGCTTCCTCCCACTGATCAGTACCGGACCCCCATCCTCCCGCCCCGGGCCGCTCTCCCCAAGGGCGATCCTCGGTCGTCGGGGGGTGTGATCGAGGACCCCGGAATGTTTGGTAATGTTTTCCACGTCGGAACGGCCCGCGAGGGACGCGAGACAGACACCTTGTCCGGGTGGCGGAATGGCAGACGCGCTAGCTTGAGGTGCTAGTGCCCTTTATCGGGCGTGGGGGTTCAAGTCCCCCCTCGGACACCATGGTCGAAGGACCAGGAAGAGCCGGTCAGAGCGATGTGAAGTCGCACTGACCGGCTCTTTCGTCGTATGTGCCCGCCGCGGCCCGCGCGCCCCCCCGGCGGCGGCGGTCACCGGGGGCGCGCGGGGTCAGCCCTGTCCGTCCTCCAGCCAGGGGCGGAGCTTCTCCGGATTGCGGACCGCCCAGATGCGGGTCACCCGGTCGCCGCCGAGCTCGAAGGCCGCCACCGTCACGGTGACCCCGGTGAGCTGGGCGACGAGGCCGGGCCGGCCGTTGACCGAGCGTTCCAGGAGCTTCAGTCCGGGAGCCCGGTCCGCGATCCGGATCAGGTACTCGGCGATGCGCGCGCTGCCCTCGACCGGGCGCAGGGCGGCGCCGACCAGTCCGCCGCCGTCGGCGATCATCTCCGCGTCGGGGGCCAGCAGGCCGACGAGGGCCTTGATGTCCCGGGCCTCCCACGCCTCCTTGAAGTTCCGCACCAGAGGGGCCTGTCCGGCCGTCGGGGCCGTCGGGACCCGCGCGGCGCTCACCCGCCGGCGGGCCGACGTCGCGAGCTGCCGGCAGGCGGCCGGGGTCCGGCCGACGATCACGGCTATCTCGGCGAAGGGGTAGCGGAAGACGTCGTGGAGGACGAAGGCGACGCGTTCGGCCGGGGTCATCGACTCCAGGACGACGAGGAAGGCCATGTTGACCGACTCGTCCAGGGTGACCCGGTCGGCCGGGTCGAGCGTCCCGGCCCCGCCGCCCGCCGGCCCGCTGATCCACTCCGCGCGGTCGGGCAGCGGCTCGGGGATCCATTCGCCGACGTAGCGCTCGCGCCGCGCCCGCGCCGAGCCGAGCAGGTCCAGGCAGATGCGGCCGGCGACCGTCGTCAGCCAGGCGCCGGGCGACTCGACGGCCTGCTGCTTCTGCTTCGGCATGGCGTACCAGCGCGCGTAGGTCTCCTGTACCGCGTCCTCGGCCTCCGCCAGCGAACCGAGCAGCCGGTAGGCGAGGTTGGTGAGGTGTCCCCGCTCCCCGACGATCGCGTCCAGGACCGGATCGGACCCGAAACCCCCGCGCGTGGACGACGTACTCGCGCTCACGACCGCTCCCCCCGGCCCGCCTCCCGGTGCCTCGCCTCACATTTCGCGGGCCCACGTCGTCGGACTACCGAGACCATATCGATCTACGCCGTGAGGCAGAAGAGGGGACCGCCACCATGGCCACACTGACGACCGAGAAGCCGCGTGCCTTCACTTTCCTGCAGGTCACCGTCGGCCTGCAGACCCTGTCCCTCTTCTTCCAGGCGGTCACCGCCGGGGTGCTGCTGTCCTCCGCCCACGGCGAGCTGCTGCACGGCATCGGAGCGCGCGTGATGTACGGGGCGACCATGCTGTACGTGATCGCGGCGGTGCTGGCGTGGCGGCCGGGCGGCGGGTCGGCCAAGCCCGTCCTGTACTCGTCGGGGTTCCTCGTCCTCGCCTCGGTGCAGGTGGTCCTGGGGATCGCGCGCGTGCCGTCGGTCCATGTCCCCCTGGGTGTCACGATGTTTGCCCTGAGCCTGCTGGCGCTGAGCCGCAGGCCGTCGGCCCACCGGTCCTGATCGGTGCAACAGGGCAGGTCAGCGCGACGCAATATCGCCCTGACCTGCCCTTTTGCTATGTTGGGAGCACATCGGAGGGGCAGACCGGCTGATGGAGGTCCCGTGATGTGGGCTGAGGGTGCCGGCCCGCGTCCGCTGTTCCGCCAGGACGCGGACGAGGTGGTCGCCGCCGCCCTGGCGGGTGATCCGTCCGATGTGGACCGGCTGGTGCGCGAGTACCGGCTGCTGCGGCAGGTCATCGACGGGGCCCGGGCGGGGATCGCCCTGCTCGACACCGACCTGCGCTATCTGTACGTGAGCCCGCACATGGCCGTGATGAACGGCGCGCCCGCAGAGGCGCTGCTGGGACGGACGCTGAACGAGGTGCTGCCGGACGTCGAGCGTCCCGACGAGGTGCTGCACGAGGTGCTGCGGGACGGGCAGCCCCGGGAGCTGATCCTGGAGGGCCGCACCCTGGCCGATTCCCCGTACGAGTCCCGGGTGTGGCGGGGGACCTACCACCGGCTGGAGGAGGACGGGCGGGTGCTGGGGCTGGCGGGGATCGGCCTGGAGGTCAGTGCTCCCAGGGAGCGGCAGCGGGAGCTGTCGCGCACCAACCGGCGCCTGCTCCTGCTGGACACCGCCGCGGTGCGGGTCGGGACCACCCTCGATGTGGACACCACCTGCCGTGAGCTGACCGGGTTCCTGGTCCCCGGGCTGGCCGATGCCGCGAGCGTGGAGCTGATCCCGCGGGAGGGGCAGGGCGGGAGGCTGCCCGACGGCGGGTCCCTGCGGCTGCGGCGGGTCGCGGTGGCCTCGGTGGCGGAACTCTCGCCGCGGGTGCGGGTGCTCGGCGCGGCCGGGGAGCACGTGGACTACCAGCCCGGCTCGGCGGTCCGGCAGTGCCTGGAGAGCGGTGAGCCGTGGCTGGGCAACTTCTCCTCCGACGAGGCCTTCAGCCGGGCGGCGCCGAGCGCGGACCGGGTCTCCGCGTACCGGGAGGCGGGTATCCACTCGGGGGTGGTGGTCCCCCTGATCGCCCAGGACCGGCCGATCGGCACGCTCACCCTGGTGCGTGCCGGGGACTCGCCGGCCTTCGGGCGCGAGGACATCGTCGTGGCCCGCACCCTGGCGGAGCGGGCGGCCACCAGCCTCGCCAAGGCGGAGCGGTTCGCGCGGGAGCAGGGGATGGCCCTCGAACTGCAGCAGGCGCTGCTGTCCGAGCCGACCTTCCCGCACGACGATCTCGAAGTGGCCTCCCGCTACCTGCCGTCCGGCACGGGGGTCCTGGTGGGCGGGGACTGGTTCGACTGCCTGGCGCTGCCGGGGGGCCGGACCCTGCTGGTGATGGGCGATGTGATGGGCCACGGGGTCGAGGCGGCGGTCGCCATGAGCCACTACCGCTCCCTCATCCGCGCGCTGGCCGCTTCCGGGAACCCGCCGGCGGACATCCTGCGCGAGGCGGACCAGGTCGTTCTCGCGGGTGGCCTGGACCGGGTCGCCACCTGTCTGCTCGTCCTGGTCGACCGGGCCGCCGGGGCGTGCGTCCACGCGAGCGCGGGGCACCTGCCCGCCATGGTCATCGGCCGGGGGCAGGGCCCGTTCCTGGCGCCGGTCCCGGTGGGCCCGCCCCTGGGCACCGGCTACGGCCGGTACGAGGACGCGTCCTTCGAGCTTCGGCCGGGTTGCGTCCTGATGCTCTTCACCGACGGCCTGGTCGAGCGCCGGGGCGAGGACATCGACGCCTCGCTGCGACGGCTCACCGGCATTCCGCTGCCGGTGGACGGGCCCCTGGACGAGGTCATCGACACGGTCCTCGCGGCCCTGCGGGCCACGGACGCGGAGGACGACGTCACCATCCTGGCCGCCCGCACCACCGACCGCCGGGGCGGGTGAGCCGGCGGGCCGGAAATCCGGAAGCCCCCGCGCCGGACGGGGCCGGCGCGGGGGCTTTCGGGGTCGCGGGATCAGCCGCGGGTGGTGGCGAGTTCGGCCACGCGGCCGCGGACCAGGTACCAGCCGCCGACCAGGGCGGCGCCGATGGCCGGGACGCAGAGGACGGTGGTGCGGCCGACGCCGCCGTCGCACCACATCAGCACCAGCACGGCGAGCAGGAAGGCCAGGGTGACGATCTGGGTGTACGGGGCCCAGGGCAGGCGGTACGAGGGGCGCTCCACGAGGCCCTGCTGGGCGCGGCGCCAGAAGAACAGGGAGCAGATCATGACCATCGCCCAGGTGCCGAGGATGCCCAGCGAGGCGAAGTTCAGGACGAGCTCGAAGGCGTCCTTCGGCATGAAGGCGTTCAGGCCGACGCCCGCGAGGCCGAAGGCGGCGGTGAACAGGACGCCGCCGTAGGGGACCTTGCCCTTGTTCATGACGCCGGTGAACTTGGGGGCGGAGCCGGACAGGGACATCGAGCGCAGGATGCGGCCGGTGGAGTAGAGGCCGGAGTTCAGGCTGGAGAGGGCGGCCGTCAGGACGACGAGGTTCATGATGCCCGCGGCGCCGGGGACGCCGAGCTTGTCGAAGACGGTGACGAAGGGGCTCTGGTCGGAGCTGTAGGCGGTGTAGGGCAGGAGGAGGGTGAGGAGGACGACCGAGCCGACGTAGAAGAGGCCCACGCGCCACATGATCGAGTTGATCGCCTTCGGCATGATCTTCTCGGGGTTCTCGGTCTCGCCGGCGGCGACGCCGCAGAGCTCGACGGAGGCGTACGCGAAGACGACGCCCTGGATCACCAGGAGCATCGGGAGGACGCCGGAGGGGAAGAGGCCGCCGTTGTCGGTGATGTTGGCGAGGCCGGGGGTGGTGCCGCCGATGTCGTGGCTGGTGGCGACGAGCCAGATGCCGACGATCAGGAAGACGACGAGGGCGGCGACCTTGACGAGCGAGAACCAGAACTCCATCTCGCCGAAGTACTTCACCGAGATCAGGTTGGCGGTGAGCACGATGGCGAGGGCGATGAAGGCGAGGACCCACTGGGGGACGTCGGTGAACAGCGACCAGAAGTGGGCGTAGGTCGCGGCGGCCGTGATGTCGGCGACGGTGGTCGTGGACCAGTTCAGGAAGTACAGCCAGCCGGCCGTGTAGGCGCCCTTCTCCCCCATGAACTCACGGGCGTAGGAGACGAAGGCACCGGAGGAGGGCCGGTAGAGGACGAGCTCGCCGAGCGCCCGGACGACGAAGAAGGCGAAGACTCCGCAGACCGCGTAGGCGATCGCGAGGGAGGGGCCGGCTCCGGCGAGGCGGCCGCCCGCGCCGAGGAAGAGGCCGGTGCCTATGGCTCCGCCGATCGCGATCATGTTGATGTGGCGGGACTTGAGGTCCTTGCTGTAGCCCTCGTCGCCGGCGTCGACATGGCGGGTCTGCGCCGGGGCGGGTGCCTCGGTCAAGGTGCGGTCACTCAGGTCACTCATGTAGGACTTCGCCTTCGTGGGTGGGACAAGGCAGGCCCGGACCGCCGCGCAGGGGAGCTGGGTGGTGTCCCCTGTGCTGCGATCCGGGTGGTTTGGTCGCAACAGGAGACCATGAGGCTCCGCTCCCCTCCAAAAGCACCCCCCGCACGCCGAAGCCCCCGACGACCATGGAAACGGGTGTCGGGGGCTTCATAGGGGCTGGAAAGCGAGGTCAGTCGCCCGGGGTGCCCTCCGCCGCCTGGTCGAGGCGGAAGGCCTCGTTGCCCAGGCCGATACGGGCGTGCACCTCGGGGCGGCTGCGGCGCAGCAGGGCTCCGTAGGCCAGGCCGATCACGACGGCGGCGCCGATGATGCCGGGCAGCACCCAGCTGAGCGCGGAGCCCTTCTCGGCGCCGACCAGGACGCCGAAGTCCTTGACGGTGTAGACGGCGATGGCGAGCAGGGCGAGGCCGGCGGCGCCGGCCGCGACGAGGCGCCAGACCTGGGCGCCGGCGGTGCCGCGGCGGACGAAGAAGGCGATGACGGCGAAGGAGGCGGCGGCCATGAGAAGGGTCACGCCGAGGGCGCCGACGCTGCCCATCCAGGTGAACAGGTGCAGGACGGGGGTGGTGGGGTCGGGCGGCTGCACCGCGAGGGCGGGGTCGGCGGGGGCCTTGTCCTCGGTGAGCGCGAAGGCGATCACGACGAGGGCGGCGACGCCGGTCTGCAGCAGGGAGCCGGTGGCGGGGGCGCCGGTGCCGGCGTTGGTGCGGCCGAAGGTGGCCGGGAGCAGGCCCTCGCGGCCCATGGCGAAGGCGTAGCGGGCGACCACGTTGTGGAAGCTGAGCATGGCCGCGAACATGCCGGTCACGAAGAGGACGTGCAGGACGTCGGTGAAGGTGGTGCCGAGGCGGGCCTCGGTGAGCTGGAAGAGCAGGGTGGGGCCGGCCTCGGCGGAGGTCCTGACGACCTCGGAGGGGCCGGTGGCGACGGTGAGGGCCCAGGCGCTGACGGCGAAGAAGAGGGCGACGAAGCCGACGGCGAGGAACATCACGCGGGAGACGACGATGTGCGGCTTGCTGGTCTCCTCAGCGTAGACCGGGGACTGCTCGAAGCCGACGAAGGCGGCGATGCAGAAGCAGAGGGCGGTGCCGAAGCCGGCTCCGCCCAGGGTCTCGGGGTTGAAGGCGTGGAGCGAGAGGCCTTCGGCGGCCGGCTTGCTGATGGCGGCGATGTCGAAGACGACGACGAGGACGCACTCGACGAGGAGGAGGACCCCGAGGACCTTCGCGTTGAGGTCGATCTTGAGCCAGCCGAGCGCGCCGGTGACTGCGACGGCGAGCAGGGCCGGTATCCACCAGGCGAGTTCGATGTCCAGGTAGGTGGCGAAGAGGCCGGAGATCTCGAAGCCGAGGATGCCGAAGACGCCGACCTGCATGGCGCTGTACGCGACGAGCGCGACGAGGGAGGCGCCCGCGCCGGCGGTGGGGCCGAGGCCGCGGGCGATGTACGCGTAGAAGGCGCCGGCGTTGTGGACGTGGCGGCTCATCTCGGCGTAGCCGACGCTGAAGAGCGCGAGGACGGCGCCGAGGATGACGAAGAGCAGGGGCTGGCCGACGATGCCCATGACCCCGAAGGTCGTGGGCATGACACCGGCGACGACCATGAGGGGCGCGCTGGCGGCGAGCACGGACAGGAGCAGCCCCGCGGTGCCGAGGCGGTCGGCGCGCAGGGCCCGGTCCTGGCCCTTGTACGTACGGATCTCGGCCGGGTCTTGGAGCGTGGAGGGTCTGCCCGTCGGCATGGCGGCGTCCTTTCGGGGGCGTGGTGCTCGGGGATGGGCGTCGTTCTTGGGGGGCGCTCGCGGCTGCCGTCCGGCCGGTGGCGTCCGGCGGTCGGCGTGGTCGGGCGTGCGATCGGGCAGCGGGGTCAGGCGGTGGGGTCAGGCGGTGCCGAGTGCGACGCCGCGGGCGGCGAGGAAGGCCTTCTGCGGGTCCCGGTCCGGATAGGACCAGGGGGCGCGGGTGGCATGGCTGCCGATGCGGTGGAAGAGGGCGGCGGCCTCGGCGGGGCGGCCCTCGCAGAGTTTGGCGTGGGCGAGGAAGTTGAGGTCGACGCGGTTGCGGGGGTGGTCCTCGCGCTCCCACTCCAGCCACCAGTCGAAGGCGGAGCGCAGGACCTGGCGGGCTCGGCGGCCCGCCCAGTGGGCGGCGGCCGACTCCGGCGAGTGCCCGTGGACGGCGGCCAGCACCCGGTACCGCTCGGCGTGCGCGACGACGGGGAGCACGGCGAGCGGGGAGTCGGCCGGGGACTCCTCGGCGGCCCAGGACGCGAAGTCGTAGACCTCGTGGAGCGGGTCCTGGCCGGAGCCGAGGGCCCGTTCGGCCAGTCGGGCGACCATCAGGTGATGGGCGTGGTGGTGCTCGCGGTGACGGGCCCGGACCTGGTCGAAGTGGCGGCTGAACTCCTCCTCGCCGCCGAACGCGCGGGAGAGCAGGAGCAGCCCGAGCCAGGGGGTGGGGTCCGCCGGGTGCAGGGCGGCGGCCCGGCGGCAGGCCTCCTCGGCCGCGGCCGGGGCGCCCTTCTGGCGCAGGGCGGTGAAGACGGCGGCGCAGGCGAGCAGGGTGGCGGCGTCGGCGCTCTCCGGTTCGGCGAGCAGCCACTCGCGGGCCCAGGCGGTGGCCGCCGGGGTCTGCGCGAGGACGACGACGCGGTGGCCGCGGCGGTCCCAGTCGTCGCCGGTACCGACGAGGAGGGAACGGGCGCGGGCCCACCGGCCCTGGGTGAACTGGGCTCGCACGTCGACGAGTTCGGCGTCGCACAGGGCCGGGTCGAAGAGCTGGGCGTCCCGCTTGCGGGCGCGGCCGAGGGGCGGCGGAGGCGGGGACATCCGCGGGGTTTCCCTCCAGGACGCGGGCGGACGGGGATCGGGGCGGCGGCGTCCCCCGCGCGCGCAGGGGGCACGCGCGCGGTCGGGCCGTGAGGCCCGGGGATCGTGCCGGTGGAGCCCCGTGGGGGCTCCGGAGGACTGCGGAGGACTGCGGAGGAACGGCGAGGAACGGCGATCGTGCTGGTTCGGGTCTCCGGCGTACGTGCGGAATCCGGTCGGAACTCCGGTGAGCACTCCGGTGATCACGCACAGCAAAGCGGTACGTGCAGCTCCGAGTCAAGGTCCAGTCCACTGCGTGGCGGGTTTCAACTGCTCTTGCGGTCGTGCCAGTTGGAGAGCGTTTATTCGTTCCGGCAGGCCGCGGGCGGCGGCTTAGGGTGGCCGTATGACTGCATATGACGATCTTCCCCCGTACCTCCTGGGGTTCCCCGGGCCCCTGCGCGACCAGCTGGTCGCGGCCGTGCTGAGCGGGGCGAAGACCAGCACCACCGGCCTGCTCGCGGAGTACGAGGCCGAGCGGGAACCGCTGCCGGAGCCCGGCGCGCGGTCCCTGCTCGTCGACTCCGACGAGCGCGGGGTGGCGGTGGTGGAGGTGACGGCCGTGGAGGTGCTGCGGCTCGCCGACGTGGGGCTGGGGCACGCCCTCGACGAGGGCGAGGGGTACACGTCGGTGGCCGAATGGCGTGCGTCGCACGAGGAGTTCTGGCACAGCGAACCGGTGCGTACCGTGATCGGGGACCCGGGGTTCACGGTGGACGACGACACCCTCGTCATCGCGGAACGGTTCCGCGTCACCGAGCGGCTCGTCTGACGCCCCTCCCCCGGCGCGCGACGGGCCGTACGCGCCGGGCCGTACGCGCCGGGCCGTACGCGCGGGCCGGTCCCCGCGCCGGAGCCGGACTCAGCCGACCGCCTGCGCCGCGGCGCGGCCCGCGGCCCGGCCCGAGAAGATGCACCCGCCGAGGAAGGTGCCCTCCAGGGCCCGGTACCCGTGCACCCCGCCGCCGCCGAATCCGGCCGCCTCGCCGGCCGCGTAGACGCCCGGCAGCGGTTCGCCGGAGGCGGTCAGGACGCGTGAGGAGAGGTCGGTCTCAAGGCCGCCCAGGGACTTGCGGGTCAGGATGGACAGCCGTACCGCGATCAGCGGGCCGGCGCCGGGGTCGAGGATCCGGTGCGGGGCGGCCGTGCGGATCAGCTTGTCGCCGAGGTACCTGCGGGCGCCGTGGATGGCGGTGACCTGGAGGTCCTTGGTGAAGGGGTTGGTTATCTCCCGGTCGCGGGCCACGATCTCGCCCCGGACGGTCGCCTCGTCGAGGAGGCCCTCCTTGGTGACCGCGTTCATCCCGCGGACCAGGGCGGACAGGTCGCGCTCGACGACGAAGTCGGCCCCGTTGTCCATGAAGGCCCGGACCGGGCCGGGTACGGCCTGGCGCGCGCGGGTGAGGACGCCGCGCACCGACTTTCCGGTCAGGTCCGGGTTCTGCTCGGAGCCGGAGAGGGCGAACTCCTTGCCGATGATGCGCTCGTTGAGCACGAACCAGGTGTGGTCGTGGCCGGTCCTCATGATGTGGTCGAGGGTGCCGAGGGTGTCGAAGCCCGGGAAGAGCGGGACGGGCAGCCGCTTGCCGGTCGCGTCCAGCCACAGCGGGGAGGGGCCGGGCAGGATGCGGATGCCGTGCCGCGCCCAGATCGGGTCCCAGTTCTGGATGCCCTCGGTGTAGTGCCACATCCGGTCCTTGTTGATGTGGCTGGCGCCCGCCCGCTCCGCGATGCCGAGCATCAGGCCGTCGACGTGCGCCGGGACCCCGGAGAGCATCCGCTGCGGCGGGGTGCCGAGCCGGGCGGGCCACTGCGCGCGGACGAGGTCGTGGTTGCCGCCGATGCCGCCGCTGGTGACGATCACGGCCTGGGCCCGCAGGGTGAAGGTGCCGGTGGCCTCGCGGCTGCTGGCGGTGCCGCGCACGGCGTCGGAGGGTTCCAGGATCTCGCCCGTGACGGTGTCCACCGCGCCGGCCGTGGCGGAGAGCCCGGTGACCCGGTGGCGGAACGCCAGGCGGACCAGGCCGCGGGCCGCGCCGGCCCGCACCCGCCGCTCGAAGGGCTCCACCAGGCCGGGGCCGGTGCCCCAGGTGATGTGGAAGCGGGGCACCGAGTTCCCGTGGCCGTTCGCGTCGTAACCGCCGCGCTCCGCCCAGCCGACCACCGGGAAGAAGCGGACGCCCCGGGCGTGCAGCCAGGAGCGCTTCTCGCCGGCCGCGAAGTCCACGTAGGCCTCGGCCCAGCGGCGCGGCCAGGCGTCCTCCTCGCGGTCGAATCCGGCGGTGCCCAGCCAGTCCTGGAGGGCGAGCGCGTGACTGTCCTTGATCCGCATCCGGCGCTGTTCGGGCGAGTCCACGAAGAACAGCCCGCCGAAGGACCAGTGCGCCTGACCGCCCATGGACCGCTCCGGCTCCTGGTCGAGCAGGATGACCTTGCGGCCCGCGTCGACGAGCTCGGCGGTGGCCACGAGCCCCGCGAGCCCGGCCCCGATCACGATCACGTCTGCGTCGTACGTCATGCGGATACCCGTCCTCCGTCGGTGGTGGGGCAGATCCTTGGCTACGGAGCGGTAACCAGTCAACAGCGGTGGTTGGATGACGTATGAGTGCCGCTGACGAAGTACTGGACGTGGTGGACCGGGACGACCGGGTCGTCGGACAGGCCCCGCGGGGCGAGGTGTACGCCCGGGGGCTGCTCCACCGCTGTGTGTTCGTGCAGGCCAGGGACGCGGAGGGGCGGATCTTCGTACATCGGCGGACCGCCTCGAAACTGGTCTTCCCCGCGCACTACGACATGTTCGTGGGCGGGGTGCTGGGCGCCGGCGAGAGCTACGCCGGGGCCGCGCTGCGCGAGGCCGAGGAGGAGCTGGGGGTGCGGGGTCTGGCGCAGCCGACGCCGTTGTTCAAGTTCCTGTACGAGGGTCCGGGCGGGGCCTGGTGGTCGTACGTGCACGAGGTGCGGTGCGAGCTGCCGGTGGACCCGCAGGCGTCGGAGGTCGACTGGCACGCGTACCTCACCCAGGAGGAGCTGGACCGGCGGGTGGACGGCGGGGAGTGGGCCTGGGTGCCGGACGGGCTGGAGGCGTACCGGCGGCTGCGCGCGCATCCGGAATCCCGCTTGTAGATTTATCGGGTGATCGACTTCGTCAAGGACGTGCGCCTCTGGTTCGCACCCTCGCGGCTGAGGGACGAGGGCGAGACCCCGGACTACCGCTTCTCGCTGGCCAACGAACGGACCTTCCTCGCCTGGATCCGGACCTCGCTGGCCCTGGTGGGCGGCGGTTTCGCCGTCGACCAGTTCCTGCCGGACCTGCGCTGGGGGGTGCGGGTCGGGATGGCCTTCACCCTGCTCGCGGTGGGCGCGGCGTGTGCGCTGCGGGCGGTGAACCACTGGGTGCGGTGCGAGCGGGCGATGCGGCGGGGCGAGGACCTGCCGCTGTCGCGCTTCCCGGTGCTGCTGAGCCTGGGCGTCGGGCTGGTGGCGGTGACGATGGTGGTGGTCGTGCTGCTGGGCTGGACGACGGGACGGTGAGCGGCTCGGGCACGGACCGCGATGCCGGGCTGCAGCCCGAGCGGACCCGGCTCGCGTGGCGGCGCACGACGCTGGCCTCCTCGGTGGTGGCGGTGCTGGCGCTGCGGCAGGCGCTGCGCGGTACGGGCGCGCCGGTGGAGCTGGCGGGGGCGGCGGCCATCGCGCTGATCTGGCTGGCGTTCCTGTGGGTGGCGCACCGGCGGATCCGGGCGCTGGCCCGCGACCGGCCGCGGGACCTCGCGCCGCGGGCGGCCCTGGCGGTGGTGGCGTGCACGGTGGCGCTGGCGGCCTTCGCGGTCACGGTGATCTTCTGAGCCGGCGGCCGGTGTGATGATCGCGCTTCGCCGCGCCATTGCGACAGAGCGGGCGATATCCGGCAATTCGCACTAATCTCGGCGCCATGACGACCCTGCACCACGAACACCCCACGCACCAGCACACGCACGGCGCGGACTGCGGGCACCAGGCGGTCTCGCACGGCGACCACATCGACTACGCGCACGACGGCCACCTGCACCGGGAGCACTCCGGGCACTGGGACGAGTGCGAGCCCAGCGGGCACACCACGCACGACGGCCACGCGCACGCGCACGGGGCGGACTGCGGGCACGAGACGGTCCGGCACGGCGATCACGTGGACTACCTGCACGACGGACACCGGCACGCGGAGCACGACGGGCACTACGACGACCACTGACCGGCACCACTGACCGGCACCGCCGGCCGGCACCACCGACCGGTACCGATGACCGGACATCCGTACCGGTTCCCGGCCGGAACCCGGTACCCGCCCTCCCTCCGGGCCGCAACGGCTGGCAGGATGCCGACCGTTCGCCGAAGCGACCCGGGGAGAGCACAGATGTCCGTCGAAGAGCCGTACCTCGTCCAGCCCGCACCGGGGGTGTACGCCTACGTCCAGCCGGACGGCGGCTGGTGCCTCAACAACGCCGGATTCGTGACCGACGGGGGCCGGACCCTGCTCGTGGACACCGCCGCCACCGAACGGCGGGCCCTGGCCCTGCGCGCCGCGGTCGTCGCGGCCGGGGCGCCGCTTCCCCGCACCGTGGTCAACACCCACCACCACGGCGACCATACGTACGGGAACGGCGTGTTCGCCCCCGAGGCGATGATCCTGGGGCACGACAACGCGCGGTCCGAGCAGCTCGCGGCCGGGCACCAGCTGGAGCTGATCTGGCCCGCCACGGACTTCGGCGCGATCGACATCGTGCCGCCCGATCTCACCTACAGCGACCGGGCGACCCTGCACGTCGGCGCGACGGAGGTTCAGGTCATCCACCCGGGTGTCGCGCACACCACCGGGGACTCGGTCGTGTGGCTGCCCGGGCAGCGGTTGGTGTTCACCGGCGACCTGGTCTTCGCCGGGGGGACGCCGTTCCTCGCGATGGGCTCCCTCGCCGGCTCACTGCGGGCGCTGGAGCTGCTGCGCTCGCTCGACGCGGAGACCGTCGTACCGGGCCACGGACCCCTGACCGACCCCTCGGCCTACGACTCGACCGAGCGCTACCTGCGGTACGTGGCCGAGCTCGCCCGGGAAGGGCGGGCGAAGGGGCTGTCCCCGCTGGAGGTGGCCCAGCAGGCCGATCTCGGCGAGTTCGGCTCTTGGCGGGAGAGCGAGCGGCTGGTGGCGAACGTGCACCGGGCGTACGCGGAACTGGCCGGCCGGCCGGAGGGCGCGCCGCTGGACATCCTGGCGGTCCTGACGGACATGACCGTGATGAACGGCGGAACACCGATCCTCTGCCACGCCTGAGACCACCGGGCGGAGAGTTTTCCCTCCGCCCGGCCTCTGGACGACATACCGACTGGTCGGCATGATGGCTCGCGACGGTGCTCCGCGTGCTGTCGCTCTTCTCCCCCTTCCCGTCGAATCGCACGGAGGTACGCACCATGACCTCAGCCCCGGCCGACCCGCGCGGCCTGGATCTGGAGCGACTGCGCGGTCATCTCGACCGGGCCCGGCCGGGACTCGTGGCCGGGGCGCTGCGCGGCCGGCTCATCGAGGGCGGCCGGTCGAACCTCACGTACGAGATCACCGACGGGACCGCCCGCTGGGTGGTCCGCCGGCCGCCGCTGGGCCACGTACTGGCCACCGCGCACGACATGCGGCGCGAGCACCGGGTCATCGAGGCGCTGCACGGCACGGCCGTGCCGGTGCCCGAGCCCCTGCTCCTGTGCGAGGACGAGGCCGTGCTCGGGGCGCCGTTCTACGTCATGGAGTTCGTGGACGGGGTGCCGTACCGGACGGCCGAGCAGCTCGCCGCGATCGGCCCGGAGCGGACCCGGCGGGCGGTGCTGGGGCTCGTGGACACCCTGGTGGACCTCCACGCGGTGGACCCGGAAGCGGTGGGCCTGGGCGACTTCGGCCGGCCCGAGGGCTTCCTGGACCGGCAGCTGCGCCGCTGGGGCAAGCAGCTCGCGGCCTCCCGGGGCCGCGAGCTCGCCGGGATCGACGAGCTGCACGGCGCGCTGGGCCGGACGCTGCCCGACTCCCCCGCCCCGACCGTGGTGCACGGGGACTTCCGGCTCGACAACGTCCTGATCGGCGGGTCCCCGGCCGGCACCGACACCGTCCGGGCAGTGCTGGACTGGGAGATGTCCACGCTCGGGGATCCGCTGACCGACCTCGGGCTGCTGGTGATGTACAGCTCGGACCTGGGCCTGACCGGATCGCCGGTCAGCACGACGAGCGGGGCGCCGGGCCACCCGACGCCGGCCGAGCTCGTCGAGCGCTACGCCGCCCGCTCGGGCCGGGACACCGGGGCGATCGCCTGGTACACGGCATTCGCCTGGTTCAAGCTCGCCGTGATCCTCGAGGGCATCCACTACCGCTACACGCTGGGACAGACCGTCGGGGCGGGCTTCGACCGGATCGGCGAGCTGGTCCCGGTCTTCATCGAGCACGGACTGACCACGCTCCAGGACCACCAGGACCACCAGGAAGGCTGAGGCACCCACCCATGGATTTCGCATTCGACACCCGGACCGAGGAACTCCGCGGGCGGCTGCTCGCGTTCATGGAGGAGTACGTCTACCCGGCGGAGCCCGTCGCCGCCGAGCAGCGCGCACGGCTGGCCTCGCCCTGGGACACCCCGGCCGTCTTCGGTGAACTGAAGGCCGAGGCGCGCCGCCAGGGCCTGTGGAACCTCTTCCTGCCCGACGCGGAGTACGGCGCGGGGCTGACCAACCTCCAGTACGCGCCGCTCGCCGAGATCACCGGCCGCAGCCCGCACCTGGCACCGACGGCGACCAACTGCGCCGCCCCGGACACGGGGAACATGGAGCTGCTGGCCCAGTTCGGGAGCGAGGAGCAGCAGAAGCAGTGGCTGGAGCCGCTGCTGGAGGGCGAGATCCGCTCCGCGTTCGCGATGACCGAGCCCGAGGTGGCCTCCTCGGACGCGACGAACGTCGAGACCCGGATCGAACGGGTGGGCGGCGAGTACGTGGTCACGGGCCGCAAGTGGTTCATCTCCGGGGCGATGAACCCGGACTGCAAGGTCTTCATCGTGATGGGCAAGACCGACCCGGAGGGCGCCGATCCGCGCCGCCAGCAGTCGATGGTCCTGGTGCCGCGCGACACCCCGGGGGTCGAGGTGCGCCGGGCGATGACGGTGTACGGGTACGAGGACCACGACCACGGCGGCCACGCCGAGGTGGTCTTCCACGGGGCCCGGGTCCCGGCGGCGAACCTGATCGGCGAGGAGGGCGCCGGCTTCGCCATCGCGCAGGCGCGCCTCGGCCCGGGCCGCATCCACCACTGCATGCGGCTGATCGGGATGGCGGAGCGGGCCATCGAGCTGATGTGCCGACGCGCGGTGGAACGTACCGCCTTCGGCAAGCCGCTGGCCGCCCAGGGCGTCGTTCAGAACTGGATCGCCG
The DNA here is from genome assembly GCF_054353315.1 of Streptomyces sp. NC-S4. Taxonomy (NCBI): domain Bacteria; kingdom Bacillati; phylum Actinomycetota; class Actinomycetes; order Kitasatosporales; family Streptomycetaceae; genus Streptomyces; species Streptomyces sp. NC-S4. The sequence continues at coordinate 2,139,164 of NZ_CM135937.1, forward strand.
ATGCCCGGGTGACGGTGGAGCAGCTGCGGCTGCTGGTGCTGAAGACGGCCTGGCTGATGGACACGGTCGGCAACCGGGGCGCGCACACCGAGATCCAGGCCATCAAGATCGCGACGCCGCGGGCGGTGGTGCGGATCCTGGACGACGCGGTGCAGCTGCACGGCGCGGGCGGGGTGAGCCAGGACTTCCCGCTGGCCGAACTGTGGGCGGCGGCACGGACCCTGCGACTGGCCGACGGGCCGGACGAGGTGCACCAGAGGTCCTTGGCGCGGCGGGAGTTGAAGCGGTACGCGGCCGGTCGTCCGTGAACGTGTGGGAATCGTGCGGGAGTTCGCGTGAACCTGTGTACGAGATGAAGGCGGTGCGGGGGACCCTTTAAGAAACCTTGTTGAACAACCCCGGAACCCCAAAGCGTTCTTGATTTGCGCCTGTCAATCGGAACAGGGTTCTCCAGAAGGTCTGACGCCCCCAACGTCAACACGAGGAGAACCCTCCAGATGGCAACTCACAAGCGCTCGCGCGGTTTCCGGTACGCCGCGGTCGGCACCGGAGCGGCCACGGCGGCCGCCGTGGCCCTGCTCGCCACCCCCCTCGCGGGAGCGGCGACACCGGCCGAAGGCACGGTGTACGGCCTCGGCGCACCCGGCGCGATCAGCGGAAGTTACGTCGTCATACTCGACGCATCCGCGAACAAGGAACAGCTCGCCCGCAAGTACGGCGGCGAACTGAAGCGCTCCTACGGTTCCGGGGTCAACGGCTTCTCGGCCTCGGGCCTGAGCGAGACCGAGGCGAAGCGGCTCGCCGCGGACCCGGCCGTCGGCAAGGTCGTGCAGAACAAGAAGTTCACCATCAACGCCACCCAGTCCAACCCGCCGTCATGGGGGCTGGACCGGATCGACCAGACGGCGCAGGCGGGCGACAAGAAGTACACCTACCCCGACGCCGGCGGCGAGGGCGTCACGGCGTACGTCATCGACACCGGCGTACGCACCACCCACAAGGACTTCGGCGGCCGCGCGTCGTCCGGGTTCGACGCGGTGGACAACGACGACAGCGCCGACGACGGCAACGGCCACGGCACGCACGTGGCCGGCACCATCGCGGGGACCTCGCACGGCGTCGCCAAGAAGGCGAAGGTGGTCGCGGTGCGGGTGCTGGACGACAACGGCTCCGGCACCACGGAGCAGGTGGTCGCCGGGATCGACTGGGTCACGAAGAACCATTCGGGGCCCTCGGTGGCCAACATGAGCCTGGGCGGCGGCGCCGACGAGGCCCTCGACGAGGCGGTGCGCCGGGCCGTCGCCGCGGGCGTCACCTTCACGGTGGCGGCCGGCAACGAGTCGGCCGACGCCGGTCAGGGCTCGCCGTCGCGGGTCCCGGAGGCGATCACGGTGGCGTCGAGCACCATCGACGACGAGCAGTCCTCGTTCTCGAACTTCGGCTCCGTGGTGGACCTGTACGCGCCGGGCTCGGACATCACGTCCACCTGGAACGACAGCGACACGGGGACGAAGACCATCTCCGGCACGTCCATGGCGGCCCCGCACGCGGCCGGCGCCGCGGCGGTCTACCTGGCGGGGCACCCGTCCGCGACCCCGGCGCAGGCGGCCGCGGCACTGGCGGGGGCGGCCACGTCCGGGGCGATCACCAACCCGTCGTCGGGCGCGGCGAACAAGCTGCTGAAGGTGGCCCCGTAGTAACTCCCTGCCCGTGACCTACGGCCGTGATCGGCCCGTGGTCCCCGGCCTGTGGTTCCCGGCCCGTAGTCCCCGGTCCGCGCCCCGTCGGGCGGCACCGGAGGGCTACGGGCCCGGGCGCTGGGGGCCCGGGCGCCACGGTCTCACCAGCTACGGACGCAGCGCGCGCAGCAGCAGGTCGGCGAGGTGATCGGCGACCTGCTGCGGCGTGAGCGGGCCGTCCGCGCGGTACCAGGTGGACAGGTGGTGGACGGACCCGAAGTGGTAGTCCACCACCAGGTCGGCGGGGGTGGCACTGGAGAACACCCCCGTGCGCTGCCCCTCCTCGACCAGCGCCCGGAAGCGCTCGTGGTATCGGCGGCGCTCCGCCCTCACCTGCTTGGACTTCTCCGGGCTGAGCTGGTGCATCGACCGGAAGAAGATCATCGCGTCGTCGAGGTTCTCGATGGTCGTGACGACCACGTCGGCGGCCGCGGTGCGCAGCCTCTCCTCGACGGGCGCGTCGGAATCGGCCACCGCGTCGAGGCGCTGCTGCTGGAGCCGCAGCATCCGCGCGTACACCTCGTGCAGCAGGTCGTCCTTGGACCCGAAGTAGTGGTAGAGCGCGCCCTTCGTGACACCGGCCGCCTCGACGATCTCCTGGACCGAGGTGCGGTCGTAGCCGCGCTCGGCGAACAGCCGGGTGGCGACGGCCAGCAGCCGCTGCGGTACCGGGGCCTCGTGCGTGCCTGCGGGTTCCGTGGTCCGTGCCGCCATGGCGCTGACCTTCCCTTCCTCGTTCCTGCCTGGTCACCGCGACCAGCTGTACGACCGTCCGACTGTTTTCAGCCGCGATCGCGCAGTTCCCGTCGCAGGATCTTGCCACTGGTCGTCTTCGGAAGGACAGGCAGGATCTCGACCTGGCGCGGGTATTTGTACGCTGCGATGCGCTCGGCGCAGTGGGCCGCGAGCTCCGCCGGCTCCACCGAGGTGCCGGGACGCAGGCTCACGTACGCCTTCACGCTCTCCCCCCGGTACGCGTCGGGGACGCCGACCACGGCGGCCTCGCGGACGGCGGGGTGGGTGTAGAGCACGTCCTCGACCTCCCGGGGCCAGACCTTGAAGCCGGAGGCGTTGATCATGTCCTTCTTGCGGTCGACCACGTAGAGCCAGCCGTCGGGGTCCATGAATCCGACGTCGCCGGTGCGCAGTTCGCCGTCCGGGAAGGCCTTGGCCGACTCGGCGGGCAGGCCCCAGTAGCCGGGCACCACCTGCGGGCCGCGGACGGCGATCTCACCGGTCTCCCCGAAGGGGACCTCGGCACCCTGCTCGTCGAGGATGCGGACCACGGTGTCGGCGCCCGGCAGGCCCACGGAGAGGGTCCCGGAGCCGGGGTCCACGGGGGCTTCGAGGTGCACGGGCACGCTGGCGCACGGGGCGGTGCACTCGGTGAGGCCGTAGCCGTTGCGGAGGTAGAAGCCGAAGGCGCCGCGCAGGCGCTCGACGAGCGCGGGCGGGAGCGGCGCGCCGCCGGAGGAGATCACCAGGAACGAGGCGAAGTGGTCCGGGGTGGCCTCGGGGTGAGCGGCGAGGGCCATGAAGGCGGTGGCCGGGCCGACGGTGTAGGCGGGGCGGTGTTCGAGGAAGGCGTCGAGGACGGCGCCGGCGTCGAAGCGGTGGGTGAGGACCAGGGTGCCGGCGTTGGCGAGGCAGGCGGCCAGCTCGCACACCATGCCGGTGATGTGGAAGAGGGGCGCGAGGGCGAAGTAGGTGGCGCCCTCGGGGAGGGGGTGGGCGGTCACCTGCCGGACGGCGTTGTAGGTGAGGGCGCCGTGCGGGTTCATCGCGCCCTTGGGGGTGCCGCTGGTGCCGGAGGTGTAGCTGATCAGGGCGGTGTCGGCGGCGGTGAGGCAGGGGTCGCCCGGCGCGGGCCGCCGTCCGCGGGCCACGGCGAGGAAGTCTGCGGCGGCGGGGCCTGCCGCAGGGGCGGCCGGATGCTCCCGGTCGGGCGCCGCGTCCGCAGCGTCCAGCTGGGCCGTCCGGGCCGCCTGGGCCGGCACGAACGGCCGGGCGGGGGCCGCGACCCGGTACGGCGGCGGGCCCGCCGGGCCCGCCGGGCCGAAGACGCGCGGGTCGTCGCGGGTCTGGAAGTCCAGGTCCGACGTGGTCAGCACGGTCCGTACGGCGCTGTCCCGCGCGGCCTCGCCCACGTACGCCGCCCACGCGCCGCCCTCGCAGACCAGCGCGGCGGCCCCGGAGTCGCGCAGGATGTGCCCGACCTCGCCGGATTTGTACATGGGGTTGAGCGGGACGACGACCGCCCCGGCCTTCCACGCCGCGAGGACGGCGAGCACGAAGTGCGGGGTGTTCTGCAGCATGACGGCGACCCGGTCCCCGCGGCGGATGCCGTGCGCCGCGAGGTGGCCGGCGACGGAGTCGGAGAGCTCGTCGGCCTCCGCGTAGCCGATCCGGCCGTCGAAGTAGGCCAGGGCGGTGCGTTCGGGGGCCCGGGCGACCGCCTCGCGGAAGGCGTGCAGCACGGTGGGCGGCGGTGCGACGGGCTCCCGCTGGACCGCGGCGAGCAGCCCGAGCCACGGCTTGGCGGCGTACCGGGAGGCGCCGGAGACGGAACGGGCAGGGGTCACCGGGTCTCCCATTTCTGCTGGAGGTGGTTCATGCCGCTCAGCCAGCGGTCCGGCTCGGTGGCTCGGGCGGCGTAGAAGTCGGCGACCTCGGGGTGCGGGAGGATCAAGAACCGGCCCTTCTCCATGCCGTCGAACAGTGCGTCCACGACCGCTTCCGGCTCGATCGCGGTCGGCGCGAGCACGAGTTCGCCCGCCGAGCCCGCGGCGGTCAGCATGTCGGTGCGCACCCCTTGCGGACAGATGGCGTGGACCTGGAGCCCGCGGTGGCGGTAGGTCAGCGAGAGCCATTCGGCGAAGGCGAGCGCACCGTGCTTGGTGACACTGTACGGGGCCGCTCCGATCATGGTCAGGAGCCCGGCGGCCGAGACGGTGGACACGAAGCGGCCGCTCTGCCGTTCCAGCCAGTCCGGCAGCAGCAGTCTGGCGGCGCGGACGTGGGCCATGACGTTAGTGTCCCAGGCCGCTTCCCAGACGGCTTCGTCGGCGAAGGCGTCACCGCCCGAGGCGAGCCCGGCGTTGGCGCAGTAGACGTCGACCGTGCCGCCGAGGGCCGCGCGGGCCTCGGCCACGATCGCCGAGGCGTCGCCCGGCACCGGTATCGCCCGGGCGCCGATCGCGGCCGCGACCGAGGCGGCCTTGGCCGGATCCAGATCATTGACCACCACCGTGGCGCCCTCGGCCGCGAAGCGGTGCGCGAGGGCGGCGCCGATGCCGCCGCCCGCGCCGGTGACGACGACTCGCTGGTCCTGGTACGCGCTCACGGGGTCCACCTCTCGTGCGGCCGGATGCCGGATCGCGGGCAGACTAACCGGTCGGTATGTCAGGAGGAAAGGGGCGCGACACCTAGCGTGGCCGGATGACGCTGTCGCGACGCGGGGTGCTGGGACTGGCGGGGGCCATCGGTTCGGCGGGCGCCCTGGGAGCGGCGGCACCGCACGGGTCCGCCGGGGAGGCTGCTGCTGCGGCGGGCCGGGTGCGTACCGGATTCGAGCGGCTCGCCGCCGACGGCTACGCCGAGCTGGCCGGACAGAAGGTCGGGGTGGTCACCAACCCCACCGGGATCACCGCCGACGCCCGGCACCTGGTCGACGTACTGCACGCGGACGAGCGGGTCGATCTGGTGGCGGTGTTCGGCCCCGAGCACGGTTTCCGCGGAACGGCCCAGGCGGGCGGCTCGGAGGGGGCCTCCCGGGATCCGGCGACGGGGCTGCCGGTCTACGACACGTACGACAAGAGCGGACAGAAGCTCGCGGACGTGTTCACGGCGGCCGGGATCGACACGGTCGTCTTCGACATCCAGGACGTCGGGGCGCGCTTCTACACCTACATCTGGACCCTCTACGACTGCATGCGCGCGGCCGCGCTCGCCGGCAAGGCGGTGGTGGTGCTGGACCGGCCCAACCCGGTGGGCGGCCGGCGCGCCGCGGGGCCCGTGCTCCAGCGGCCGTACGCGAGCTTCGTCGGCCGGGAGCCGATCGCCCTCGCGCACGGGATGACGGCGGCCGAGCTGGCCCGGCTCTTCAACGGCGAGTTCCTGGCGGACCGCCCGGTCGGGCTGCGGACGGTGGCGATGTCCGGGTGGCGGCGGGAGGCGTTCTTCGGGGAGACCGGGCTGCCCTGGGTGCCGCCGAGCCCGAACATGCCGACCCCGGACACGGCCCTCGCGTACGCCGGTACCTGCCTGTTCGAGGGGACGAACCTCTCCGAGGGGCGGGGGACGACCACGCCCTTCGAGGTGGTCGGTGCGGAGGGGATCGACCGGCGGTGGGCGGAGGCGGCGAACGCGCTCGGGCTGCCCGGGGTGTGGTTCCGGGAGGCGTACTTCACGCCGGCCTTCTCCAAGCACGTGGGGAAGGTGTGCGGCGGGGTCCGGCTGATCGTGCACGACCGGGAGGCCTTCGACCCGGTACGGGCCGGGATCGGGCTGCTGATCACGGCGCGGCGGGTGTGGAGCGGCTTCGGCTGGCGCGCGGACCACTGGATCGACCGGCTGACCGGATCGGACCGGGTGCGGACGCTGATGGACGCCGGGGCGGACGTGGACGAGGTCGCGGGTGACTGGGCGGCGGGGCTGGCGCGCTTCGGGGCGGTGCGCGAGGAGTACCTGCTGTACCCGTGATCCGACCTCCCCGGGGGCTGGCCGGGCGGGCGCCGCAGCAGGATGCTGACTGCAGCGGAGGCACGGCGTGAAGGGGGACGTCATGGCGGCGGTCGGTGGCGGGTTCGGGGCCGGGATCGGGACCGGGACCGGGGCGGGGATCGGGGTCCGGCCGTACGCGGAGCTGACCTTCGATTCCGAGGGGGACGTGGACCGGGTCACGCAGGGGGCGGTGTCCCGGATGGAGGCGACCGACCTGCTGGTCTTCGCGCACGGCTGGAACAGCGACCGGTCCACGGCGACGCGCCTCTACGACCGGTTCTTCGCGCCCTTCCAGGAACTGGTGGGGTCGGGGGTGCGCCTGGGATATGTGGGTGTCGTGTGGCCCGCCATGGGCTTCTCCGACGAGCCGATACCGGACTTCGACGCGCCGGGCGCCCTCGCACAACCGGGCTCCGGCAGTGCACTGGACCCGCTCACCCGCCGGGCGCTCGGGGAGTTCTGGCCGGAGCGGCGGACGGAGCTGGACCGGGTGGCGGAACTGCTTCAGGAGCGGCCGGACTCGGCGGCCGCCTTCATCGAGTTCGGCGCCCTGGTGCGCGAGTTGGCGGGAGTGGACACGGTGCCCTCGGCGGTCGCGCCGTCGGTACCCGCGATCTTCACGGAAGACGTACTGGAGGTGTGCCGGGCCCTGTCCGTCGCCCTGGCCAGGGCGGGGGCGCCGGGCGCGACGGACCATGCGGACCCGGCGGACCCGGCGGATCCGGCGGACCCGGCGGATCCCGACGGTCCGGGGCTCACGGTCGGCGGCGGGCTGCGCGGCCTGTGGGGCGGCGCCAAGGAACTGCTGCGCCAGGCGATGTACTACAGGATGAAGAAGCGGGCGGGCGTGGTCGGCGAACGCGGCCTCGGCCCCGTGCTGGCCCAGCTGGCGGCTGCCCGGCCCGCCCTGCGCTTCCACCTGATCGGACACAGCTTCGGGGCACGCGTCGTCTCCTTCTCCCTGCGCGCGGTGCCGGACCGGGCCCGGTACGTGAAGTCCGTGACCCTGCTCCAGGGGGCCTTCTCCCACTACGCGTTCGCCGACCGGCTGCCGCACGACAAGGGCAACGGCGGCGCCCTGCGCGGACTCCAGCGCAGGGTCGACGGGCCGGTGGTCGCCTGCCATTCCCCGCACGACTCGGCCCTCAAGCTCTTCTACCCGCTGGCCTCCCGGATGGCGGGCGATTCGGCCGGACTGCTGGGTTTCGACGAGCGGTGGGGCGCCATCGGGCACGACGGGGTCCAGGCGGTCCCGGGTGCGCCCCGTCTGAGCTTGGAGACCGTGCTGCGCGAGGGGCTGCCCGCAGCCGGTTGCGTCAGTGTGGACGCGGGCTCCGTGGTGCGGCGCGGCGGCGCCCCGGCGGGGGCGCACAGTGACATCTGCCACGAGGAACTGGCCCGGGTGGTGGTGACAGCGGGGCGCATGGGGCGCTGAGTTCTGGCCATGTGCCACCCGCACGCCTCGTCCGCCCCCGCATGCGCCCGCCTTCGGCCGGGCATGTTGGGCACATCGACGGAGGTGATGGTGTGATGGCGGGATTCCGGAGTCTGGCCTACCAGGTGCGCGACGCGCGCAACGACCGGGCCTTGCGGCGCCATTCACTGCGCCGCTGCCTCGAGCGGTTCGCGCCGTACGGGCACCGGGCCACGTGGTGGCACCTGTGCGACCGGCACGGGATCGCCCCGGAGGACCGGGGGGCCGATCCGCTGCGGCTGGTCGCCGCCCTGGAGGAGCTGGAGGACGCGCGGGCGGTCTGGCTGGAGTACGAACGGCAGTTCGCAGAACGGCGCCGGCGGGAGAAGCACGACGGCCTGCGCCGGCCGGAGTGGGCCTGGGGCGGCAGCGGGGACGCGGTGGTCCGGTGCGCGGATCCGGGGGTCCGTCCGGAGGGGACGCTGGGCGAGGTGCTGCGCAGGCTGGTGCGGGCGCTGGAGTCGGCACCGGGCACGGCGTGTCCGGTGTGCGGGGACACCGAACTGCACTGGCCGGAGGTGGCTCCGGTCGGCCCCTGGGCGGGGGCGCTGGCCTGGGACGGGCCGGTGTGCGCGGGCTGCGGGATCGTGGTGCCCAGACCGGCCCTGGTGGACACTCCTGCGCTGCTGGGCACCCCCTCGGCGGGAGCCGCGTGAGAACGCCGCCGCGGGTGTCGCCGCCGGTTCCGCTGCTGGTGTCCTTGAACGGCTCGCGGAGCGCCGCGGACGGCCCGGCCGTGCCCTTGTCTCCGCAGGCGCTGGCGGAATTGGCGCTCGCGGCCGTCGGCGCCGGGGCCGGGGAAGTGCTGGTGCATCCGCGGACGCCGTGCGGGCGGGAGAGCCTCTCGCCGCGGGTGGTCGGGCCGGTGCTGGCGGTGCTGCGGCGTACGGGGGTCGGCGTAGCGCTGTCGGTGCCGGTGTCGATCGGGGCCGAGCCCGATCCGGCGGGGCGGCTGGAACGGGTGGCCTCGTGGACGGTGCTGCCGGACCGGGCGGTGGTGCGCTTCGGGCAGCCGGGCGCCGCGGAGCTGGCGCGGGCCCTGCTGGCGCGAGGAGTCGCGGTGGACGCGGTGGTGCCGCTGGGCGGTACGGCCGGGCCGGAGCCGCTGGCCGCGTTCCTGGGCTGGCCGGTGCGTGAGCCCGGGCGGGTCCGGCTCTCGGCCGAGCTGGCGGCGGCCGATCCGGCCCTGGTCGCGGGGCTGCGGGCGCTGCCGCCCGTACCGGTGCTGCTGTACGGGCGGGACGCGGCCGCCTGGCCGGTGCTGCGTCTGGCCACGCGGTGCGGCACCGGCGTACGGACCGGCGCGGGCGATGTGACGCACCTGCCCGACGGGCGGCCCGCCCGGTCGAACGCCGAACTGGTGGCGGCGGCCCGGGAAGTGACGGCGCGGACGGTGGCTACAGCCGCGAGCCGGTGAGCCGCTCGCCGAAGACGTCGTCCGGGTTGGACAGCGCGCAGGTCTCCATGGACAGGCAGCCGCAGCCGATGCAGTCCGTCAGGTGGTCGCGCAGACGGCCGAGCCGGCTGATGCGTTCGTCGAGTTCGGCGCGCCAGGCCTCGGAGAGACGGGCCCAGTCCTCGCGGTTGGGGGTGCGCTCCTCGGGGAGCTGGGCGAGCGCGTCGCGGATGCTGGCCAGCGGGATGCCCACGCGCTGGGCGGCCCGTACGAAGGCCACCCGGCGCAGCGCGTCGCGCGTGTAGCGGCGCTGGTTGCCGGCGGTGCGTCGGCTGCTGATCAGGCCCTTGGCCTCGTAGAAGTGGAGCGCCGAGACGGCGGCGCCGCTACGGGCGGACAGCTGGCCGACGGTGAGCTCGTGGACTTTCTCGGGAATCTGAGGCACCCGGCCGAGCGTAGTCGCAGGTCCGTTGACATCCGCATACGCCCCCCAGCATGCTGAGCAAGCGCTTATTCGTCCGTCAGTCGTCCGCGAGAGACAGGAACAGGGCATGGCCGAGCCGAGGGTCTTCACGTCCGCCGAGGAGCTGCACGCCGGGATCGGCGAACCGCTCGGCCCCAGCGAGTGGCTGGAGGTGGACCAGAAGCGGATCGACCTCTTCGCGGATGCCACCGGCGATCACCAGTGGATCCACGTGGACCCGGAGCGCGCCGCGGGCGGACCCTTCGGTTCCACCATCGCGCACGGCTATCTGACGCTGTCGCTGCTGCCGAGCCTGGTGCCGCAGATCATGCGGGTCGAGGGCATGCGGATGGGCCTCAACTACGGTACGAACAAGGTCCGTTTCCCGGCGCCGGTGCCGGTCGGCTCGCGGCTGCGCGCCACCGCCGTGATCACGGAGGTCGCGGAGGCGGGCGGCGGCGTACAGGTCACCGCCACGGTCACGGTCGAGCGCGAGGGCGGCGACAAGCCGGTGTGCGTGGCGGAGTCGGTGTCGCGCTACTACTTCTGAAGCCCGGCCGGACCGCCGCGCGCCCGCCCCGGGGCCGGCCGCGCGGCGACCATGCGGAGTACGAGGTCGGCGTAGAGCCCGCCGACCTCGTCGGGGGTGCGCTGCCCGACCGTGTTGAACCAGCGGGCCACGTCGATGCACAGCGACAGCACGGCGAGGGTCGTGCCCGGCACGTCGGGGACGTCGAACTCCCCCGCGGCCACCCCGTCGGCGATGATGCGGCGCACGGCCGCGTCGCTCTCCCGGCGCAGCGCCACGATCTCGGAGCGGTGCTCCGGCGCGAGGGCGTCGAGCTCGTACTGGACCACGCGTGCGGTGGTGTGGTGCGCCGCGTGCCAGCGGACGAAGGACCGTACGGCCGCGTCGAGCCGGTCGGCCGCACTGCCGGGGCCGTCGGCGGCGGTGGTCAGGATCTCCAGCGCCTTGTCGTGGCCGATCCGGCTGATCCGGTGGAGCAGCTCTTCCTTGGTCTTGTAGTGGATGTAGAGCGCGGCCGGGCTCATGCCGGCACGGCCCGCGATGTCACGTGTGGTGGTGGCGTGGTACCCGCGCTCGGCGAAGGCGTCGACGGCGGCGACGAGCAGCCGCCGTGCGGCGTCGGGGGTGACCTCGGACCACGGCCGGTAGCCGTCGACCGTATCCTCCGCGCTGCCCATCGCTCACTCACCCTTCACCGTATGGAAGTGAACACCCTACCGGAGGGTGAGCAAGCGCTTAGCGAAGTCGGGCCGACCGGGCCCGGCGAGCCGCCCCCGGGAACCGGCTACTTCGGTGCGAAGGGATCGTACTCGGCCATGATCTTCTCCATCCTGGCCTGATCCACCCGGCTGACGATCTGCGTGACCTCCTGGCGGTCACGGATCACCTTGGCCAGGGTGAAGGCCGAGGTGGTGAGGTAGAGGACCGCGATACCGAGGAAGGCCCGGACCCAGCCGCTCGCCTCCAGGTTGTAGATCCCCACGGCCACGGCGCCGATGGCGATGCCGAAGGAGGCGACGGCCTGGCCGTAGTACGCCCCCGTGCTCTGCTGCTTGACCGGTGTCTCGTTCATGGGTCGAGCATCGGGCGGAGCGAGCGCGAGCACATCCGCACGCGTACTCATGCGCGTACTCAGCCTGCCCCGGGCGGCCTCAGAAGGCGGAGACCCCGGTGCGGGCGCGGCCGATGAGCAGCTTCTGGATCTGGCTCGTGCCCTCGTACAGGGTCATCACGCGGGCGTCGCGCAGCAGTTTGCCCGCCGGGTACTCGTCGATGTAGCCGTACCCGCCGTGCACCTGGAGGGCGTTGCTCGCGGCGCGCACGGCGGCCTCGGAGGCGAAGAGCTTGGCGGTGGAGGACTCGGTGGCGAAGGGCTGCCCGCGGTCGATGAGGTCGGCCACGCGCCAGGTCAGCAGGCGGGCGGCGTCCACGTCGACCGAGATGTCGGCGATGAGCTCCTGGACCAGCTGGTGGTGGGCTATCGGCTTGCCGAACTGCTCGCGCTGGGCAGCGTACGAGAGCGCCGCGTCCAGGGCCGCCTGCGCGATGCCCACACAGCCGGCGGCGACCGACATCCGGCCCTTGGCGAGGGCGGACATGGCGACCGAGAAGCCCTTGCCCTCGGGGCCGAGCATCGCGGAGGCGGGCACGCGGACGCCGTCGAGGACGAGCTCGGCGGTGGCCTGGCCGCGCAGGCCGAGCTTGCCGTGGATCTCGCGGCGGGTCAGGCCCGGGGTGTCGGTGGGGACGAGGAAGGCGGACACCCCGCGGTGGCCGGGCTCGTCGCCGGTGCGGGCGAAGAGCAGCACCACGTCGGCCCAGGTGCCGTTGGTGATGAACATCTTGCTGCCGTCGAGGACGTAGGCGTCGTCCCCCTCGCGCACGGCGCGGGTGGTGAGGCTGCCGGCGTCGGAGCCGGTGCCGGGCTCGGTCAGGCCGAAGCAGCCGAGCGCGTCGCCGGAGCACAGGCGGGGCAGCCAGGCGCGCTTCTGCTCCTCGGTGCCCCAGGCGGCGACGGTCTTGGCGACCAGGCCGAGGGAGACGGAGACGATCCCGCGCACGGCGGAGTCGCCGCGCCCGAGCTCCTCGGTGACCAGGACGTAGGAGAGGTGGTCGCCGCCGGAGCCGCCGTACTCCTCGGGGACGGTCAGGCCCAGGAAGCCGAGCGCGCCCAGCTTCTTCACGATGGCCCGGTCCACGCTCTCGGCACGGTCCCACTCGGCGGCGTACGGGACGACCTCGCGCTCGGTGAACTCGCGGGCGAGCCTGCGGACGGCGGTCTGCTCCTCGCTCAGCTCCAGATTCACCGGGCACCTCCGGGACGGGACCGGGGCCTTTAACTAGCACCGGTAGTTTATGGCGGGCAGGCCCTACTATGTGGCGCATGGCCAGACCGCGCAAGCCCCTCCTCAGCCGGGACCGCATCATCGAGGCGGCCGGCGCCCTGGTGGACGCGGAGGGGCTGGAGGCGGTGTCGACGCGGCGGCTGGCGGCCGCGCTCGGGGTCAGCGGACCCTCGCTCTACAACCACTTCCGGACCAAGGACGAGATCCTGGACGCGGTGGCGGACGCGGTGAGCGCGCGGGTGGACCTGTCGATGTTCGACGGCGGCCGGGACCAGGACTGGCGGGCGGCTCTGCACGCGTGGGCGCACTCGTACCGGGACGCCCTCGCGGACCACCCGAACATCGTCCCGGTGCTGGCGCGCGGGCCGGGCCGGCGGCCGGCCGGGCTGCGGCTGGCGGACGCGGTGTTCGGGGCCATGACGGCGGCGGGCTGGCCGGCGGCGCAGGCGACCCGGATCGGCGCCCTGATGCGGTACTTCATCCTGGGCTCGGCGGTGGCCTCCTTCGCCGGGGGGTTCGTGGACGACCGCACGGCGTACGACCCGGCGGACTACCCGCACCTGGGCCAGGCCCACCTGCTCGCGGAGCGCGGGCGCGAGGTGGACGAGGACGCCTTCGAGACGGGCCTGGCGGCGCTGCTGGACGGACTGGCCCTGCAGTACGAGGCGTTGAACGAAGTCGCGTGACGCGCCCGGTCGCGGCAGCGCGCCGGGGCACGGCGGCGGCAGCAACCGGGCGGCGGCCGCAGCGGCAGGGCGGCGTCCGTCAGGGCTGGAAGACGACGAGGGAGCGGCCGCCCTTGCCGGCCAGCATGGCGTCGAAGGCGGCCGGGATTCCGTCGAGGGTGATGCGGTCGGTGACCAGGGTGCCCAGGTCGAGGCGGCCGGCGCGGACGTGCTCGGCGATCACCGGGAGGTCGCGGGCCGGGTCGCTGTTGCCGTAGACGCAGCCGGTGAGGGTGCGGGCGAAGTGGAAGATCTCCATGGAGTGGAAGGTGACCCGCTGCTCCTTGCCGCCGATGCCGACGACCGTGGTGCGGCCGCCGCGCCGGGTCGACTCCCAGGCTCCCCGGATGGTCTCGGCCCGGCCGACGCACTCGACGGCGACGTCGGCGCCCTGCCCGCCGGTCAGCGCGCGGATCTGCTGGGCGGTGGTGTCGGAGGCCACCACGAACTCGGTGGCCCCGGCCGCGCGGGCCAGTTCCTCCTTGGCCGGGGACACGTCGACGGCGATGACCGGACCGGCCTGCGCGATCCGGGCGGCCTGGAGGGCCGCCAGGCCGACCCCGCCGACTCCGAAGACGACCACCGACTCGCCCGGGCGGACCTGGGCGCTGTGCCGGACGGCCCCGTAGCCGGTGAGGACGGCGCAGCCGAGCAGGGCGGCCTCGGTGAGCGGGATCCCGGCCGGGGCGGGCAGTACGCAGTTGGCCGCGACGACGGTCTCCTCGGCGAAGGCGGCCACGTTCAGCCCGGGGTGCAGCGCGGTGCCCTGTGCGTCGTGCGCGTAGACGGCCCCGACCCCGGTGAGCGCCGTGGCGCAGAGCCAGACCTCACCGATCGTGCAGTGGTGGCACTCCCCGCAGGACGGGGCCCAGTTGAGCACCACGCCGTCACCGGGGGCGACGTGGGTGACGCCCTCCCCCACCGCGAGGACCGTGCCCGCGCCCTCGTGACCGAGGACGGCGGGCACGGGGACCCGCATGGTGCCGTTGGTGAGGGAGAGGTCGGAGTGGCACACCCCGGCCGCGGCCAGCCGCACCCGGACCTGCCCCGGGCCGGGATCCGGCAGCACGATGTCCCTTATCTCCAGCGGGGCTCCGACGGCGGGCAGGACAGCGGCGCGGACCATGGTCGTCATCTCGTCTTTCCGGTACGGGGCGGGTGCGGCGGTTCGGACGGGTGCGGCAGGCGGGCAGGTGGGCAGGCCGACAGCTCGGGCAGGGGGATCAGAACTGCAGCGACTTGGTCTGGAGGTACTCCGCCAGACCGTGCGCGCCCAGCTCACGGCCGACACCCGACTGCTTGTAGCCGCCGAAGGGCGCGAGCACGTTGAAGCGGCCGCCGTTGATGTCCACCTGCCCGGTGTCCATCCGGCGCGCGAAGGCCACGGCCGTCGCGTCGTCGGCGGCCCAGACGGCGCCGCCCAGGCCGTAGACGGTGCCGTTGGCGATGCTCAGGGCCTCCTCCTCGTCCTCGTAGCGCAGGATCGACAGCACCGGGCCGAAGATCTCCTCCTGGGCGATGGTCATGTCGGGCGTGACGTCGGCGAACACCGTCGGCGCCACGAAGTACCCCTGCTCCAGCGGCGCGTCGGGCCCGCCGGCGACCAGGCGCGCGCCTTCCACCACGCCCTTGGCGATGAAGCCGCGGACGCGCTCGTGCTGCTTGGCGTTGACGACCGGGCCGACGCGGACGCCGGCCTCGCGGGGGTCGCCGGTGGGGTAGTCGGCGACGGCGGCGGCCGCGAGCGAGACGGCCTCCTCGTAGTGGTCCCGGTGGACGAGCATCCGGGTCAGCGCGTTGCAGCTCTGGCCGCTGTTGTTCATGACGTGCCCGACGCCTGCCGCGACGGCCTTGACCAGGTCGGCCCCGGGCAGGATGACATTGGCCGATTTTCCGCCCAGCTCGAGCGCGACCCGCTTGACGGCGGCACCGGCCGTGGCGCCGATCTGCTTGCCGACCGCGGTCGAGCCGGTGAAGGAGACGAGGTCGACTCCCTCGTGCGCGGCGAGAGCCTGGCCGGCGACCGGACCGGTACCGGTCACCATGTTGAAGACTCCGGCCGGGATGCCCGCCTCGTGCACGGCTTCGGCGAAGAGCTGTGCGGTCAGCGGGGTGTCCTCGGCCGGCTTGAGGACGAGGGTGCAGCCGGCGGCGAGAGCGGGCGCCACCTTTGCAACGACCTGGTGCAGCGGATAGTTCCAGGGCGTGATGGCCGCGACCACCCCGATCGGTTCCAGCAGCACGGTGGAGTTCCCGACCCGCTCCTCGAAGGCGTACGAGGCGGCGAGTTCGGCGTAGGAGGTGGCCACGGCGATCGGCGCTCCGACGTGGACCGCCTTCGAGAAGCCGAGCGGGGACCCGAGCTCGGCGGTGATGGTCTCGGTGAGCTCGCCGGTACGGGCCAGCAGTGCGTCGCGGAGCGCGCCGATCAGGGCGGCCCGCTGGGCAGGGGCCGTGGCCGCCCAGCCGGGGAGGGCCGCACGGGCCGCGCGTACGGCCGCGTCCACGTCCTCCTCGGTACCGGCCGGGACCTGGGCGATGACCTGGCCGTCGGCCGGGTTCACGACCTCGATCAGATCGCTGCCGGCGGCGGGCCGCCACGCGCCGTCGATGTACATCCCGTCGTGGGCCTTCATGGCATTCCTCCCGAGCACGCACGAGCGCGTAGATCCGACCTCGTGAACACCCTACAAACTAGCGTCGGTAGTTTTTATCGGCCGGAGGCGCCGGATCTCAGATGATGCCGAAAAGCATCCCTGCCGCGAGGACCACGAGCGAGGTCAGGGCCGCCCATTTCACGGTGAATCGGGTGTGGTCGCCGAACTCGACCTTGGCCATGCCGACGAGGACGTAGACGGCCGGAACCAGCGGGCTCGACATGTGCAGGGCCTGGCCGACGAGGGAGGCGCGGGCGATCTCGAGCGGGGAGACCCCGTGGGCGGCGCCGGCCTCGGCCAGGACGGGCAGGACGCCGAAGTAGAAGCCGTCGTTGGACATGAAGTAGGTGAGCGGCAGGCTGAGCAGGCCGGTGACGAGCGCCATGTGCGGGCCCATGCCCTCGGGGATGGCGCCGACGAGCCAGTCGGCCATGTGCTTGACCATGCCGGTGCCGGTGAGGACCCCGGTGAAGACGGCGGCGGCGAAGACCATGCCGGCGACGTTCAGGACGTTGTCGGCGTGGGCGGCGATCCGGGCCTTCTGGTCGGGCATGTGCGGGAAGTTGACGGTGAGGGCGAGGGCGGCGCCGAGCAGGAACAGCACCGGGATGGGCAGCAGCTCCATGATCATCGCGGTGAGGAGGGCCACGGTGAGGCCCGCGTTGAACCAGTAGAGGCGGGGCCGCAGGGTGGGGCGGTCGGGGTCCAGGCCCTGGAATCCGTCCTCGGGCGCGGGGGCGGAACCGTTCCCGTTCGGGGCGGCGGCGGCCGGACCGGCGGCTGACCCGGCGGAAGTCGCAGATCCGGCGGAATCCGTAGATCCGGCGGAGCCATTGACGGACGCGGACGTCACGGCAACGTCCGCGGCGGCCGCCGCTACCGCGCCGGGCCCGGCCGGGACCAGCTCCGCCTCGGTGGCCCCCGGCGCCGCCGGACCGGGCAGCACCAGCGTGCCGACCCGGCGGCGCTCCCGTACGCCGAGGACGTACGCCAGGACGAACACGAACAGCAGGCCCACCGCGAGCGCCGGGATCATCGGGACGAAGATGTCGGCGGCATCGAGCTTGAGGGCGGTGGCGGCGCGCGCGGTCGGACCGCCCCAGGGCAGGGTGTTCATGACGCCGTTGGCCGTGGCCGCAACACCCGTCATCACCACCAGGCTCAGGCCGAGCCGCTTGTACAGGGGGTACATGGCCGAAACGGTGATCATGAAGGTGGTCGATCCGTCGCCGTCGAGCGAGACGATCGCGGCGAGGACGGCGGTGCCGACCACCACCCGCATCGGATCCGCCTTGCAGAAGCGCAGGATGCCGCGGACGATCGGGTCGAAGAGGCCGACATCGATCATCACGCCGAAGTAGACGATGGCGAACATCAGCATGGCGGCGGTCGGGGCGAGCTTGCCGACGCCTTCGATGACGTAATCGCCGAGGTGCGCGCCCTTGCCTGCGAACACGCAGAAGAGTGCGGGGATGAGGACGAGCGCCGCTATGGGCGACATTTTCTTCATCATGATCAGGACCAGGAATGTCGCGATCATGGCGAAGCCGAGGAAGGTCAGCATGTGGGGAAGGTAGGTGCCGCCTCATTGCGCCAACAAGACGTCCGAGCGTGAGCAATACGAGCAAAACCCCAGCTCAGGGCAGTGGCGCCAGCTCGACGGGGAAGCCGTTGAGCACCGCCGTGCCGGACAGCCGGTCCATGCGGGTGCCGTCGAGCAGCTGGTTGACGTTCGCACCGGGCGCCGCGGCGGCCACCGACAGCCGCGAGCCGGCCCGGTCGTGGCCCCAGCCGTGCGGAAGGCTCACGACGCCACGGCGGACGGCGTCGGTGACCTCGACGGGCACCTCCAGGCTCCCGCCGTCGGCGGTGATCCTGGCGTGCCCTCCGTGGACGAGTCCGAGCCGGTCCGCGTCCTGCGGATGGACCTGAAGGGTGCAGCGGTTGGAACCTCCGGTGAGGGCCGGGACGTTGTGCAACCAGCTGTTGTTGGACCGCAGATGGCGGCGGCCCACGAGCACCAGGGCGGCGGGGCGGTCGGCGAGCGTCGCGCCCAGCCGGGGGAGCTCGGCTGCGATCGGGTCCGGGAGCAGCTCGATCCTGCCGCTGCGGGTCTTCAGCACGCCCGGGAGCCGGGGCCGCAGCGGACCGAGGTCGATGCCGTGCGGCGCCTGCCGCAGATCTTCGAGGATCAGGTCGTACGGGCCGGTGCGCAGCATCAGGTCCAGGCGCCGCTCGGGTCCGGTGCGGCCGGTCAGCAGGCGCGCCAGCTCCTGCGGGTCGCCGCCGTGGAGCGGTGAGTGGGGATCGGTGACGGCCCGGGCCAGGCTGTCGGTTATGACGCGCTCGTCCACGGCCCCCGGCGGCGCTCCGTGCAGGCCGGAGACCGCGAGGATCAGGCGCGCGTGGATCTCGCACTCGTCCATGCGTCCGTCCTCCAGCGGGAGGGCGGCGGGTGAATAGCGGGCCTGGTTGCGCACGGCGAACCCGTTGAACGCGAAGTCGAAGTGCGCGCTCTGCGAGGGCGGCGGCGGTGGCAGGACGACGTGGGCGTGGCGTGAGGTCTCGTTCAGGTAGGGGTCGACGGAGACCATGAAGTCCAGTCCGGCCAGCGCCCGGTCCAGTCGGTCGCCGTCGGGTGCGGACAGGACCGGGTTGGCGGCGATGGCCAACAGGACCCGGATCCGGCCGTCGCCCGGAGTCTCGATCTCCTCCGCGAGGGCGGCCATCGGCAGCTCGCCCTTGACCTCCGGGTGGCCGGAGACCCGGCTCGACCAGCGGCCGAGGGTGAACCCCCTGCCCGGACCCGCGGGGCGGCCCGCAGGGGCCGTCGCGGAGAGCGGGAAGAGGGCTCCGCCCGGCCGGTCGAGGTTGCCGGTGAGGATGTTCAGTACGTCGACCAGCCAGCTCGCGAGCGTGCCGAACTCGACGGTGCAGCTGCCGATCCGGGCGTAGACGGCGGCGGTGGGTGCGGCCGCGAGCTCGCGGGCGAGGGTGCGGATCTCGGCAGCGGTGAGGTCGCACGCGGGTGCGACGGCCTCAGGGGTGAAACTCCCGAGCGCGGCACCGAGTTCCCCGATGCCGTCGCAGTGTTCCGCCAGCGCTCCGGGGTCGGCGAGCTTCTCCTCGATCAGGGTGTGCGCGAGGGCGGCGAGCAGCAGTGCGTCGCTGCCGGGGCGGGGCGCGAGGTGGCGGTCGGCGAGCGCGGCGGTGCGCGTACGGCGCGGGTCGACGACGACCAGGGTGCCACCGCGGGCGCGCAGGGCCTTGAGCCGGCCCGGGAAGTCGGGAGCGGT
Organism: Streptomyces sp. NC-S4; assembly: GCF_054353315.1. NCBI lineage: Bacteria > Bacillati > Actinomycetota > Actinomycetes > Kitasatosporales > Streptomycetaceae > Streptomyces > Streptomyces sp. NC-S4. Next base: position 2,158,510 of record NZ_CM135937.1, read on the forward strand.
GCACAGGGAGCCGTTGGACTCGACCGGGTTCGCGCCCAGGAGCAGCAGGAAGTCGGTCCGGTCGAGGTCGGGGACCGGGATGGCGAAGGGGTCGCCGAAGAGCAGTCCGCTGGATACGTGCTTGGGCATCTGGTCGAGGGTGCTGGCGGTGAAGAGGTTGCGGGTGCCGAGGCTCTTGAGGAGCAGGGGCGGGTAGAGCGCGCCGGCCATGGTGTGGACGTTCGGGTTGCCGAGGACGACCCCGGCCGACTGGGCCCCGTACTCCTGGACCAGGGCCGGGACGGCGCTCGCGACGGCCTCGAAGGCCTCTTCCCAGGTGGCCTCCCGCAAGCGGCCGTCGCGGCGGACGAGGGGGCTTCGCAACCGGTCGGGGTCGGAGTCGAGCGCCCCGAACGCGGCGCCCTTGGGACAGATGAAGCCGCGGCTGAAGACGTCCCCGCGGTCACCGCGGGCTCCGGTGACCGCGCCGTCGGCAAGGGTGAGGCTGAGGCCGCAGGTGGCTTCGCAGAGGGGGCAGATACGCAGGGCGGTGCGGGACATGGGCCCTCCAGGGGCGGCGGTCTGCGGCACGGACGCGCGGAGTGCACCGAGCATACCGACCGGTACGCATGGAGGGGAGAGGTGTGCGGGACCGAGTGGGTACGGGTGACGACCGGCACCTCTCGAACCCCGGCGGCAGCGACACCGGGCCCGGCAGCGGCAGTACCGCCGCCGGGCCCGGAAGGGGTCAGTCCAGCACGCGGGCCAGGTACGCGTGCATCATCGCGCGCGTCTCGGCGACGATGCCGGGATCCCCGGCCGGGTCGGTCCGGAAGGCGAGCTGGATCAGCGCGTCGGTGGCCTCGACCGCGACGAGGACGGCCCGCTCCAGCACGGCGTCGGGGGTCAGGGCGAGATGCGCGGAGAGCAGTTCCGTGAGCCGGGCGGCGACCTGGTGATTGGGGTCCGCCTCCGGCCCCTCCGTCGGAGGCGCGGGCACACCGAAGTCGACGAGCGCGAAGCCGGGAACACTGCGCTTCATCGCCAGGTACTCGTCCAGTACCGCGTCCACGACGGGCCGCCAGTCGGTGGCCGGGATATCGGCGAGCCGGTCCGCGATGCCGTCGGCGTAGCGGTCCAGGTTGCGATGGGCGAGGGCGATGGCCATGGCCCGCTTGTTGCCGAAGAAGCGGTAGACGGAACCGATCGGCACGCCGGCGCGCAGGGCCACGGTACGGGTGCTGAGGTTCTCGTACCCGGTCTCGTCCAGCAGCTCGGCGCAGGCGTCGAGGATGCGGGCGAGCCGGTCGGCGCTGCGCTGCTGGATCGGCGCTCGGCGCAGGGAGTGGACGGGAGGCACGGGGTCCATCATGCCGCTCCTCGCTTCTCGGTTCCGTGGGGGTCTCAGTTCAGCAGAAGACTGAGCCCTCCGACGGTGTAAGTGATCATCAGCACGAGCAGCGGCAATTGTCCGGCGACCGCCTTCGCGGGCGGGAAGAGCCGCACGGACCGGTCGTGGGCCGCGACGACACCGAGGACGTGACCGGTGACGACGGCGATGACCTGGAGGGCGGCGAGGCCGCCGGGACCCAGTGGCGGCACGGGTTCGGGGGCGTTGTCAGTGCCGAGTGCCATGCTCACCGTGCGTGGTCCTTCGACTACCAGGAGGGAGAAGTAGTGGGCGATGAGATAGCCGAGCGCGATCGGTACGAGTGAGTGCGCGAAGGCGGTCAGCGGGCCGGGGTGCGGGCCGCTGACGAGGCGGGTGGCGGCAGCACAGAGGCAGTAGAGGGTGGCGACGAGGGCGATGGAACCGAGGAGTCCGAGTGTGGCCGTGGGGATGCGGCCGAGGGGGGAGGTCTGCAGGACGTTGATCCAGGAGGGGTTGTCGGAGAAGCCGTCGTAGGCGGTCGAGCCGAGCAGGACGCAGACGGTGGCGACGAGTCCGGGCCGCTCGGGTGTCGCGTCGAGTCCGTGGAAGGGGTTACGGAGAACGAGGCGGCCGTCGCTGCGACGGCCGAGGGGGGCGAGCCGGGCCAGGAGGGCGGAGTACGCCTCGAAGGCGTCGCCTCCGTCGAACCAGCGCTCGCCGAAGCGGGCGGCGAGCAGTAGCTGGGCAGTGGCATAGGCGGTGAAGGCGATGAGGAGGGTGGTGGTGGATGCGGGATCGGGAGCGACGAGTTCGAGCCAGGTGAAGCCGAACAGCCCGGCGGCGGCGGGCCATTGGCCGAGCCGGTCGGGAAGGGGGCGGTGGCGGCCGGGGCCGCGGCGGAGCGGGGAGCGGGAGAGCAGGCGGTGCAGGGTGCGGAGCGGGTTGAGCAGGCGCCAGACGGGGCCGAGGAGGAGGGAGGCGGGGACGAGTCCGACCCAGAGGAGGACGTAGACGGCGCCCGGAGCGGGGTTGCGCGCGGGGTCGTCGGGACCGAGGAGGAGGTGGAGCAGGACGGCCGCCGCGGCGGCGAGTCCCAGTCCGCGCAGGGTGGTTCGGACGGCGGGCGCGTCGGCCGCCCGCTGGAGGGCGGCGGGCAGGGCGAGGCCCGAACGCGCTCCGCGGAAGCGGGAGGTGGACCAGAGCAGGCCGAGCGCGAGGAAGGAGACGAACAGCGCGGCGAAGGCACCGGCGAAGGCGTAGAAGGGAGAGATCGGCAGATCGTGCTGGGACCCGATCCCGTGCGCGAGCGAGGTGAGCGGATCGGCCGGGTGAAGGACCACGCCCTGGCCGTGGCCCCCCTCGCCGGCGCCCGGAGCGGGAACCGGCCCGAGCGGGCTCACCGCCCCACCGCCCGGGGCGGCACCTTGCCAGCAACACGGCCCGGCCACCCGGACTCCGCCCCGGCCCCGTCCGACCCGGTCGGGACTCCACCCGGCGGCCCGAACGGGAGGCCGAGCCGCGCGGCCCGGGGCACGGGCCCGGGCTCGGGGCTGAGCTCGGGGTGGTGTGGGCTCATCGGACGAGGAGTTGGGTCAGGACGAGGCCGGACTCGTGGGTCTCGACCTCGAAGAGGCCCGTGCGGTCGGCCGTCAGGATCAGGGTGGCCTCCTGGCCTGCCGGCAGGGTGAGCTCCTTGTCGTAGCCGTGGACGTGCAGGGTGTCCGCGCGGTCGCTCGTGACGCGCAGGGCCACGCGCTCTCCGCGCCGCAGCTCGGTGCGGGCGGGGGCCGGGCTGACCTTGCCGTCCCGGACGGTGATGGTGACCGTGCGGTCGGCCTGCTCCGGCGCCGGGCTCCCGCTCGGCGGCGGGGTGTCCCCGTGGCTGTGTCCACCCGGCTGCCCCGGGGCGGTGGCGGTGGCGGTGAGCCGGGCCGTGCCCTCGACCGGCTTGCCCGAGACCGCCCAGGCGGTGTGGTCGTCCGCGTAGAGGCGGACGGTCAGGGTGTGAGCACCCTCGGGGACCTGTGCCGCGGGCAGGTGGAACCAAGGGCCGTACAGCCGTGCCAGCTTGCGCCCGTCGAGCTCCAGGTGGGCGTGGCCGACGCCCGGGAGGGCGGCGCCGCCGGTGCTGTCCGGGGTGAAGCGGTAGTTCGTCACGGCCAGTTGGAGGTTCCAGCCGTCCTCCGAGTCCGGGCGGACGGTCAGCTGGACCTCCGGCGCGCCCTGGGCCGGGACCTCGCGGAGCCGGTGGCCGGTGGCGTCGGTGGCCTCGAGCAGGGTGCCCACGCCGCCCGAGGCCTGCTCGTGGCTGGTGCCGGGCTTGTGGTGGGTGGTGGCCCGCCCGCCGCAGCCCGTCGCCGCGCCGCCCGCGAGGAGCAGGGCGAGGGCGAGCAGGGCCGCGGCGCGGGCGGTCCGGGGGAGCCTGCGGGCTCCACGGGGATGCGGCGTGGCGCAGGCGTCGCACCGGGTGTCGTCGTCGGGCCGGTCGGTCACGGCTGGCCTCCTGGGGTCGGGGCGGCCTGGGCGGGGGTCACGGCGCGGGGTCCGGGGTCGTCGGGGCCGCCGGGGGCTCGGGGGCGGCCGCGCTCAGCGCCGGGGCGGGGCCGGCGGGGACCGGGGCGCGGTCGCCCGCGGGGTCGTCGCCCGGGCCCGACGGGCGGGCCGGGGTGCCGGGGCGGGCCGAGGCCACCACCGCCCACAGGACCCAGATCACGGCGACCAGGGCCCGTACCCAGGCGGGGCTCAGCGGGGTCCAGGGGATCATCAGGACGGCCTTGTCGAAGGCGTCCAGCAGGGTGAGCCCGGCCAGCAGCAGGGTCAGGCGGGCCAGCCAGGGGCGGCCGGGGCGCAGGACCAGGCCCGCGCCCGTCCACCACAGGCCGAGCAGGAGGAGGGCGAGCGCCGGGACGAAGGTGGCGGTCAGGGGCATGGTGGAGCCGGCCACGTCCAGGACCAGACCCGCCAGCCCGGCCAGCGTGGCGGCCGTGCCCAGCCGGGAGCCGCGCAGGCGGCGCCACCACAGGACGCCGCCGACGAGCAGCAGCACCGCGGCCACGGCCAGCGCGAGCTGGGTCTCCACCCGCTCCAGTCCGCGCGCGCCGTACCAGTCGCAGCCTGCCGGGAGTTTGCGCGCCTGGACGTTGTAGTCCGCGCAGACGAGGAGTTGGGCCAGCTTGACGGGTTCGCCGACGAGGCGGGCCGAGGCGCCCGAGACCTCGCCCCGGCGGTCACCGCACTGCGGGACCGCACCGGGGGTGGAGCCGTCGGGTCCGTCCTGCCAGCAGTTTCCGCGTCCCTGGCCGTCCCACCACACGTCCATGCCGTTGGGGCGGGCGGCGCCGGACTTGTCCTTGCCCATGACGTTCCCGGCGTACCGGTTGTGGTGGGAGGTGTCGGTCTGCTTCGACCACGCCTCCTCACCGCGGATGAAGGCGGGGACGGCGCTGAGGAAGAAGCCCGCGCGCCGGTGCCCGTACACCCAGTTGTTCTCGTAGAGGTTCCAGTTGCCGCCCGCGGTGATGATGCCGGTGCCCGGCGGCATGGAGATCTGCGGGCAGACCACGCCCCGCTCGTAGCCGCGCTCGATCGGCGGTTTGGCGCAGGTGCCGTCGGCGACGTACCCGTAGTAGTCCTGGTTGTTGTCGTGGATCAGGTTCCGCTCGAACTTGGCGTGGTTCTGCGGGAGTCCGGGGTGGCCGGGGAAGGCGCTGTCCATCGAGGCGCCGCCCATGTTCTGGTCGAACTCGTTGTCGTGCACCCACACCGAGTCGCCGGCGGTGCCGGAGTATCCGACCATGTTGTGGTGGCTGCGGCAGCCGGTGATCTCGATGGAGTAGCGGGGGACCTCGTAGCCGCGGCCGTCGTTGATGTTCGAGGCGCTGCCCGGGTAGATGCCGGAGTCGCCGTTCCCGTACGACTCGCAGTTCTTGTAGAGCCCGTGGTCGCTGGCGAAGGTCAGGAATCCGTACTCGTCGTTCCAGCGGGTCAGTACGTCGTCGATGACGAAGCCGTCGCCCGCGAGGACGTACAGCGAGTTGAAGGTGGTGCGCTGGGCGGTGAAGTTGCGGAAGTAGATCCCGTTGGACTTGTCCGCGCGGATGGCGTTCAGCTTCTGGTACTTGGCGTCGACGACCACGTCGAGCCGTGACGCGCCCGTGCCCTCGATCTGCAGGTTCGTCTTGCCGAGGATGGCGACGAGGTTCTGGTTGTGCCGGCACTGCACCTGCTGCTCGTACGACAGGATCTGGTACCCGAGCGCGGACTGGGGGGCCTTGAGCGCGGCGCACTCCCCCGTCGGCGTGGGGAGCGAGGGCTCCTCCTCGTAGAGGCCGGGGAGGATCGCGATGTTCATCCCGGGCCGGTCGACGGCGTCGACGGCCTGCTGCAGGTGCCGGTAGCCGCTCTTCTCGCACCGCTCGTACAGGGCGAGGTTGCGCTGCCTGAGCTCTTCGGGGAAGGCGGATATCCGGCGCTCGAAGGCGGGCCGGTCGGTTTTGCAGACGATGAGGTCGGGCTCCGCCGTGCGGTACTCGGGTACCGATCCGGAGCCGTCCGGGAGGGTGATCGGGCGCTCCTCGTGCGCGCTGGCGGCGGGCGCGGCGACGAGGAGGGACAGGAGGGCGAGGAGGGCGGCGAGGAGCGCCGCCGGCACGGCAGGGAACCTGCGGGTCCACGACATGCGCGTGAGAGTAGAGCAATGTTCATCTTTTGGGACCCCCCTCGACCGGATTCGCGCCCCCGGCCCCCGTCGCCCTCTCCCCCATTTCCGGCCTTTCCCGGCGATCTCCGGACCGAGCGCAGTCCTGCCGTTGACGTGCGGGCCACGGAATCCTACTGTCGACCATAGGATTCCTTCGACGGAGCGGGAGCAGCACATGAGCGAGCAGGCCAGGAAGACGGCAGAGGCACTGGAGTACCTCACCGGCTTCGGCAACGAGCACAGCTCGGAGGCCGTCCCCGGCGCACTGCCGATCGGCCGGAACTCGCCCCAGCGCGCACCCCTCGGCCTCTACGCCGAGCAGCTCAGCGGCAGCGCCTTCACCGAGCCGCGCACCCACAACCGCCGCTCCTGGCTCTACCGGATCCGCCCCTCGGCCGCGCACCCGCCCTTCACCCGCATCGACAACGGAGCCCTGCGCTCCGCGCCCTTCACCGAGTCCGTCGCGGACCCGAACCGGCTCCGCTGGAACCCGCTGCCCGACCCGGCCCCCGGCACCGACTTCCTCGCCGGCCTGTGGACCCTCGGCGGCAACGGCGACGCCGCCCAGCGCGCCGGCATGGCCATCCACCTCTACGCGGCCAACGCCGACATGACCGACCGGGTGTTCAGCGACTCCGACGGCGAGCTGCTCATCGTTCCCGAGCGCGGCGGGCTGCTCCTGCGCACCGAGCTGGGCCTGATCGCCGCCCGCCCGGGCGACATGGCCCTGATCCCCCGCGGTGTCCGCTTCCGCGTCGAGCTGCTCGACGCCGACGCCCGCGGCTACGTCTGCGAGAACTACGGCCAGCCCTTCGAGCTGCCGAACCTGGGCCCGATCGGCGCCAACGGCCTCGCCGCCGCGCGGGACTTCCAGGCTCCCGTCGCCGCGTACGAGGACACCGAGCGCCCGACGGAGGTGATCAACAAGTTCTGCGGCAACCTCTGGTCCGCCACCTACGACCACTCCCCGCTCGACGTCGTCGCCTGGCACGGCAGCCACGTCCCGTACGTGTACGACATGCGCCGCTTCAACGTCCTGGGCTCGATCAGCTACGACCACCCCGACCCGTCGATCTTCACCGTCCTGACCTCTCCCTCCGACACTCCGGGGCTGGCGGGCGTGGACTTCGTGGTCTTCGCCCCGCGCTGGCTGGTCGGCGAGGACACCTTCCGCCCGCCCTACTTCCACCGCAACGTGATGAGCGAGTACATGGGCCTCATCGAGGGGGCTTACGACGCCAAGGCCGAAGGCTTCGTCCCCGGCGGCGGCTCGCTCCACAACATGATGTCCGCGCACGGCCCCGACCACGAGACCTTCGAGCGGGCGAGCGCGGCCGAGCTGAAGCCGCAGAAGATCGACGACGGCCTGGCCTTCATGTTCGAAACCCGCTGGCCGATCACCGCCACCGCGCAGGCGGCCGGCGCCGATCACCTCCAGCGCGGCTACGACGACGTGTGGCAGGGTCTGCAGCGCCACTTCCGCGCCTGACCTGCACTGCATACGCTGCATGCGCCGTACCCTGCATGCGCCGCACCTCCCCCCTGTCCAGCCTTCGGAGAACCACCCGTGACCGCCTTCGCCCCCGACTCGCTGGTACTGAACCGGAAGCTGCCGCTCTGGTACCAGGTGTCGCAGTCACTGCGCGCCTCGATACTGGGGCGCACCCCGGACGCCTCGCTGCGCCTGCCCACCGAGGAGCAGCTGGCCGGGCACTACGGGGTGAGCGTGCTGACCATGCGGCAGGCGCTCAAGGAGCTGGAGGGCGAGGGGCTGATCAGCCGGCACCGGCGGCGCGGCACCTTCATCGAGCCGGGCGCGCTGCGCAGCACCCCGGTCCGGCTGCTGGGCTCGGTCGACGCGATCGTGGCCCAGCAGTCGGGCGACCGCACGACGATCCTCGGGCACGGCCGCACGGCCGTGTCCGGGGAGCTGCTGGAGCACTTCCCGGGCACGGCCGAGGTGGTCACCTACCGCCGCCTGCGCCACGACCGGGAGAGCGGCGAGCCGACCAACTGGGCGGAGAACGCCGTCCTCCCGGAGTTCGCCGAGGCGGTGGATCTCGCCGATCTCGAACGCTGGCCGATGACGAAGGTCCTGCGGGACATCGTGGGGGTCCGCATCAGCCGGATCACGGACACGGTGGAGGCGCGGCTGGCCGACCCGGAGACGGCCGAGCTGCTCCAGGTACCGCTGCTGAGCCCGATCCTGCACTACACGGGCGTCACCTACGACGAGGACGGCCGGGTGGTGGACGTGGCCCGGATCCGCTATCGGGGCGACCGGTTCTCCTTCACCGTGACGGTCGACGCGCACTGACGGCCCCCGTGACGGTCGACGCGCACCGACCATGCCCGTGACGGCCCGCCGCCCGCCTTCCGGCGGCGCGCGCCTACTTCTCGTCGTCCTCCCTGGTGCGTTCCCCCTCCGCCTGGGACGGCGTGGTCCGCATCGTCTGGGGGTGCCGCTGCTTGCGCTGGGCCTCGTCCATGTCCTCGTCGAGGCGCTCGCCCTCGGCCTGTGACGGGGTCGTGTATTCGTCGTACTGGCTCATGACCGCCTCCCCGGTCGATACCGTACGTATGGGTATATAAGGAGCCTAGCTCTTCGGCCTGGACGCAGCCCGGCCATCGGATGCCGTCGCTACCATCGGCGGCGTGAGCGAAGACGTACCGCTGCTCGACGATCTGATGCCCTGGTCCGTGGGCGGCCTGCGCCTGGGCCGGGACTGGGTGGCCGCACCCGATCCGGCGGCCCTGCGCGCCCGCTGGGCCGCCCTGACCGGCTCCGAAGGTGCCGAGCGGGAGCGGCTGTTCCGTCCGAGCCGCAGCCGCGGGCCCGATGCCGGGGCGGCCGCCCTGCCGGGGCAGCGCTCGGCCGCCACGGCCCGTTTCGCCGACGTCCCGGGCCCCTGCCCCGACCCGGTACGGGTGCTCCGCGAGCCCTTCGACGAGCAGTGGCTGCTGCCCGACCAGCGGCTCATCGACGCGGCCCGCCCCGAGCTCTGGCGGGTACGGGACGAGCACCAGCTGTTCCTCGCCCTGACCCCGGATCCCCTGGTCACCGCGCACCTCCCGGTGGGCCGGCTCGGCCGGATCCGCCCCCTGCACCGGCGCCCCGGTGGCGCCGAGCCGAACCTCGCCCCCGGTCTGCTGCCCCTGCTCGGTGCGCGCCTCGGCGGCGACGTCACCCCCGAGGACGTCCTGGGCTGGATCCTCGTGGCCGGCCGGGCGGGCCCGCGCGGGTACGAGGTCCCGCTCGCCGCCGATCCCGGGCGCTGGCGGGCCGGCCTGGAGCTGGGGCACCGGCTGCTGGGCGTGCAGCTGCGCGGCGCCCGCGGCGGCGAGCCGCCCCGGCTGCCCGGCGGACGCCGCCCGTACGTCCGCTCGGCGGTCGCGGGCTGGCCGCGCGAGCTCGCGTACGACGCCGAGAGCGAGACGCTGGGCCTCGGGAGCGGGACGGTCTCCCCCGTTCCGGCCGGGGCCTGGGAGTACGAGGCGCAGGGTGTGCGGGTGCTCCCGGCCTGGTTCGCCGCCCGCACCGCACACCGTGGTCCGGACGCCGAGGGCCTGGCCGCGCTGGGGCCGGCCGAGTGGCCGCAGCGCTGGACCTCGGAGCTGCTGTCGCTGGTGACCACGCTGGCGCTGCTGGCCGAACTGACCCCGGAGCGCGCCGCGTTCGAACCCGGGCCGGGGCTGTCGGCCGAGGAGCTGCGCACGGCCGGGGTGCTGCCCCCGCCGGCCTGGTCCCGGCGCCCGGCTTCGGTGCTGGACCACCAGGAGGAGGGCCCGGGAGGGCAGTTCGCCCTCCTCTGAGCAGGACCGGGTGGAGCAGCCCATCCGAAAGAGACGGCCTACGCCCCCCAGGCCCCCAGCAGCCGGGACACCGTACGGTCGAAGACCTCGGCCATGTCGAGTTCGGCGCCCGGGACCGGGCCGCCGCCACCGAGGGCCGCCGCCAGCCGCGGATACTCCCCGGTGGCCAGCCGGGAGCCGAGCCAGGCCGTCCGTACGCGCTGCTCCTCCGCCTCGCCCCAGGGCAGCGACCGGGCCCTTTCGGCCAGCGCCAGCTCACTGGCCACGTAGGTGGCGACGGTCCCGTTGACGGCGGCGACGAGCTCCAGCTTCTCGCCGTCCGGCGCGTCGAGCGGCGCCAGGCATTCCAGGCTGTACTCCAGGTAGCGCAGGGCGTTCGGGCCGAAGCCGTAGACGGGGCTCAGCAGGCGCGGCAGCCAGGGATGGCGGTGCATCAGGGCACGTGTCCCGCGGGCGAGCACGAGCAGGTCGGCCCGCCAGTCGCCGGTCGGCGCGGGGAACTCGTACTCCCCGCTGACCGCGTCGACCATCAGCTCGTACAGGTCCTCCTTGCGCGGCACGTAGTTGTAGAGGGACATCGTCCCCGCGCCGATCCCGGCCGCCACGCGCCGCATGGAGACGGCCTCGATCCCCTCCTCGTCGGCGATCCGCACCGCCTCGGACGCGATGGACTCGCGGCTGTGCGCGGGCCTGGGGCCGCGGCCGGCCCGCTGGGGGCGGGACCAGATCACTTCGGGTTCAGCGGGTCGCCCGCCGGCTGTCATGGCTCAGATCACCTCGTCGTCTCCCCACCATCTTAGTTACGTACACCGTACGCAGTGAGGTACGGTGGCACACATGACTACTACGTACGCTGTACTTAGTGAGGGTCTGGAGAAGAGCTACGGGGAGGTCCACGCCCTGCGCGGCCTCGACCTCGCCGTCCCCGAGGGCACGGTCTGCGGCCTCCTCGGCCCCAACGGCGCGGGAAAGACCACCGCCGTCCGGATCCTCACCACGCTCACCGCACCCACTGGCGGCCGCGCCCTCGTCGCCGGTCACGACATCGCCCGGGATCCCGCGGCCGTACGCCGCGCCATCGGCGTCACCGGCCAGTACGCTTCCGTCGACGGGGATCTGACGGGCCGTGAGAACCTCCGGCTCTTCGCCCGGCTGGCCGGACTGCGCGGCCGCGCGGGCCGGGCCCGCGCGGACGAGCTGCTGGAGCGCTTCGGACTCGGCGAGGCCGCCGACCGGGTGTCCGCCACCTGGTCCGGCGGCATGAAGCGGCGTCTGGACCTGGCCGCCGGCCTGGTCACCCGGCCCCGGGTGCTGTTCCTCGACGAGCCGACCACCGGCCTGGACCCGGCGGCCCGCGAGCAGATCTGGACGGCGGTGCGGGAACTCGCCGAGAAGGGCTCCGAGGGCACGACGGTCCTGCTCACCACCCAGTACCTGGAGGAAGCCGACCGGCTGGCCGACGAGATCGCGGTCGTCGACCGGGGCCGGGTCGCCGCCACCGGCACCCCGGCCCGGCTGAAGGCCCGGATCGGCGCCCGCGCCGAGGTCACCGTCGCGGAGCCCGGGGCGCTCACCCGCGCCGCCGCCGTGCTCGACCGGCTCACCGGCGGCCGGCCCGTGCTCGACGAGGAGCGGCTGGCCGTCGGGGTCACCGTCCTCGACGGCGCCCTCACCCTGCCGCGGATCATCCGGGAACTCGACACCGCCGGAGTCCCGGTCACGGACGCGACCCTGCGCCCGCCCACCCTCGACGAGGTGTTCCTGCGCCTCACCCGGGCCCACGGCACCGCCGTCGCGGCCGCCACCGCCGATCAGGAGTACGCCGCATGAGCACCCTGCTGTCCGACGGCGGAGCCGTCCTCACCCGTCAGCTCCAGAAGGCGCGGCACGCCCCGGCGCTGCTGGTCCTCACCCAGACGATGCCGATCACCATGCTGCTGTTCTTCGGCTACGTCTTCGGCAGCGCGCTCGCCATGCCGGGCGCGGAGTACCGGGAGTTCCTGGTCCCCGGACTGCTCGCGGCCACCGCCGCGAACGGCCTGATGACGGGCATGTTCACGGCCGCCCAGGACGCCCACCGCGGGGTGATGGACCGTTTCCGGACCCTGCCGATGAGCCGCACCGCCGTACCGCTCGGACAGACGGCCGCCGACCTGCTGACCACCGGCGTGTCCATGGTGCCGCTGATGTTGGTGGGGATGGCGATGGGCTGGCGCATCGAGAACGGCTTGCCCGGTGCGCTGGGGGCCCTCGGCGTGCTGCTGCTGTTCCGCTTCGCCACCGCGTGGGTGGGCACGTACCTCGGCCTGCTGAGCAGCAGCGAGGAGGCGGCCGGCCAGCTCGGCAGCGCCACCTTCGTCCTGCCGATGCTCTCCAGCGCGTACCTGCCGACCGCGGGGCTGCCCGGGTGGCTGCGCGCGGTCGCCGAGTGGAACCCGATCAGCGCCGTCGCCACCGCCGTGCGCACGCTGTGCGGGAACGCCGGGGGCGAGGCCGCGGCGGGCGCCGCGTGGCCCGCCGCCCATCCCGTGGCGGGGGCGCTGCTGTGGTCGGGGCTGCTGCTCGCGCTGTTCGTGCCGCTGGCGACCCGCAGGTTCGCGCGCGGCCGGTAGTGACAGCGGCCCGTCCGACCAGGTAGGCAGGGCCCATGGCTACCGAACCGCTCCCCCTGGACGGCATCACCGTCGTCGCCGTCGAACAGGCCGTCTCGGCCCCCTTCGCCACCCGTCAGCTCGCGGACCTGGGCGCCAGGGTGATCAAGGTGGAACGCCCCGACGGCGGCGACTTCGCCCGCGCCTACGACACGGCCGCGCACGGACTCGCCTCGCACTTCGTGTGGGCCAACCGGGGCAAGGAGTCGATCGCGCTCGACCTGAAGGACCCGCGCGGCCGGGAGGTCCTGCACGCGCTGCTGGCCGGGGCCGACGTCTTCGTGCAGAACCTCGCGCAGGGGGCCGCGGCCCGGCTGGGGCTCGACTCGGCCGCGCTGTGCGCGCGTTACCCCCGGCTGGTCGCCGTGGACGTCTCCGGCTACGGCCCGGAGGGCCCGTACGCCCACAAGCGCGCCTACGACATGCTCGTCCAGTGCGAGGCGGGCCTGGTGTCGGTGACCGGCACCCCGGAGCGGCCCGTCAAGGCGGGCATCCCGGCGGCGGACATCGCGGCGGCCATGTACGCCTTCTCGGGCGTCCTGGCCGCTCTGCTGCGCCGCGGGACCACCGGGCGCGGGGGCCGGGTGGAGGTGTCCATGCTGGACGCGCTCGCCGAGTGGATGGGCCACCCGCTGCACCACACGATGCACGGCGGGGAGCAGCCCGTACGAACCGGCCTCGCGCACGCGGTGATCGCGCCCTACGACGCCTACCCGACGGCCGACGGCGACCGGGTGCTGCTGTCGGTGCAGAACGACCGCGAGTGGCGGCGGCTGGCCGAACAGGTCCTGGAACGGCCCGACCTGGCCGGGGACCCGGCGTACGCGACGAACGCGGCGCGCACCGCGAACCGGGAGAAGACCGACGCGGTGGTGGCACAGGCGCTGGGCCGGCTCGGCGCGGACGAGGCGATCGGGCGGCTGGAGGCGGCGGGCATCGCGTGCGCGCGGCTGAACTCGGTGGCCCAGCTGGCCGGGCATCCGCAACTCGCGGCCCGGGACCGCTGGCGGGAGGTGGATTCACCGGTCGGTCCGCTGCGGGCCTTGCTGCCGCCGATCGGACTGCCAGGCGGCGCGGCACCGCACATGGGTGCGGTGCCCGCGCTGGGCGAGCACACCGACCCTCTGCTGCGCGCCCTGGGGATGGTGGACGCACAGATCTCGGAACTGCGCCGGGACGGTGTGATCGGGTAGGGCCGGGGAGCCGGTGGCCCGGGGGCCGACGGCTGCGGTACGGGGAAGGTTACGAGCGGCGGCTGCCGAAGAGCGTGCGACGCAGACGGCGCAGCGGCGCGAAGAGCGAGACGCGCGCGCTCCGGCTCCGCAGACGGTGCGTGTGGTCGCGGGAGGTGAGCTCGCGCATCAGCAGCGTCGCCTCGGCGGCCTCCCGGTGCGGGACGGCGGGACCGCCCAGCACGGCGAGGTGGCGGTCGAGGCGCGAACTGGTCGCACTGCTGCCGCAGGTGATGGCAGGCACGCGAGGCGGCCTGCTGCGCATTGCTATCTGTTCCATGATCTCTCCCCACCCGTACGAGGGCACCCGGCCCGGGCAGGTTAACCCTATCGCCCCCGCGTCGCCCCCGGGTATCCCGGTGGTGTGAATTACCCCTGCGGCGACGGGGAGTTGACGATTACTCAACGGAGTCGCCGATTACTCTCCGCACAGACGTCACGCTGCGGAAGGCCTCTGCACCAGTCCCGTCACGACAGGAGCCACATGGCTCGCACTGCGCTAACTTGGAGTGATCGCCCGATGACAGGCGGGCGCACGGGAGCACACTCGGGGGCGCGCGTGAGTGACCAATCGAACTCCGGTCGTGTCGTGTCGGGCCGCTACCGGCTGCTCGAACCGATCGGCCGGGGCGGGATGGGCATCGTGTGGCGGGCCCGCGACGAGGTACTCGCCCGCGAGGTCGCCGTCAAGGAGGTGCGGGCGCCGGCCGGACTGGAACCCGCCGAACTGGAGCGGCTGTACCGGCGGCTGGAGCGGGAGGCCTGGGCCGCGGCCCGGGTCTCGCACCGCGGGGTCGTCACCGTCTACGACGTGGCCTCCGAGGGCGGGCGCCCCTGGATCGTGATGGAGCTGGTGCGCGGGCTCTCGCTGGCGGAGGTACTGGAGGCCGAGGGGCCGATGGCCCCTCAGCGGGCCGCGCACATCGGGGAACAGGTACTCGCCGCGCTGCGCTGCGCGCACGACTCGGGGGTGCTGCACCGGGACGTGAAGCCGGGCAACGTCCTGATCGCCAACGACGGCCGGGTGGTGCTCGGCGACTTCGGGATCGCGACCCTGGAGGGCTCCTCGGCGATCACCATGACGGGCGAGGTGGTCGGCTCACCCGAATTCCTGGCACCGGAGCGGGCGTCGGGGCGCGATCCGGGACCCGCGTCGGACCTGTGGGCGCTCGGCGTCATGCTCTACGCCGCCGTCGAGGGGGTCTCGCCCTTCCGGCGGGCCACCGCACTGGACACCCTGCGGGCCGTGGTGGACGCGGAGTTGCCGCCGCCGCGCCGGGCCGGTGCGCTGCAGCCCGTACTGGAGGGGCTGCTGCGCAAGGACCCGGCCGAGCGGCTGCCCGCGGCGGAGGCGGCCCGGATGCTGCGCGTGGTGGGCGCGGGCGGGACCGTACGGGACCCCGGCGGACCGGCGTCGGGGCCGGACGCGCAGACGACCGCGGCGGCGCACCACGGACAGGGGGCGGGCGAGCCGTACGCGGCGGCGCGCACGGCGCCGTACGGGACACCGCCGCCACGGCCCGCGTCCGGGCCCGGTCCCGGACCGGGGCCCGGGGCGCACGAGGGCCGCGCCGGGCTGCTGCTGACGGCCGGGATCGTGCTGATGCTGCTGGCCCTGGTCGCGGTGGGGTGGCTGCTGGTCAGGGACCGTGCGGACACGGGCGGGAAGGACGGCGGGAACAGCGGTGCGCCGACCGGCTCGGCCACCACCGCCCGGGGCGTCACCACTCCCCCTTCGACGGCTCCGTCGGCCCCGGCGTCGGGGTCCGCCCCGGCCGCTCCGGGGCAGCACGTCTCGGTGTACGTGGACGCGGTGCGCTCCTCCTACACCGGCAGCTGCCCGCCGCCCGCCGGGTCCGCGCCCGCCTTCACGGCCACCGTCGAGGTGGAGCGCACCCCGGTAGTACTGGAGTACCGCTGGGCCACGCGGAGCGGGCGGACGTCCGGCCCCGACTGGCGCTCCGTCACGTACGAGGAGGGCGGGCCGAGGAGCCGGCGGCTGGAGCACACGGAGCTCACCCACGAACCGGACGGGGTCTTCGAGGACGCGGTCCGGCTGGAGGTGCGGGGACCGGCCGAGGTGGCCACCCAGTGGGTGGCCACCTCGGTGACGTGCCGGAAGGAGACCCCGACGAGCGGGGCCCCCTCCCCCGGACCGAGTCCGTCACCGGCCTCGCCGACGGCGAGTGCGCCGACGGGTCCCGCGAGTCCGGTGAGTCCGGTGAGTCCCGCGACCGGCGAGCCGGAGCGGGCCGATCAGGCGGCGTTCGTGAGGACCGGCAGGTAGCCGCCGGACTGTCCGGCCGCGGTCGGGTGGTACGACTCGCCGATGTTGAGCCAGTTGACGCTGTGCAGCCACGCGCTGCCGGAGCAGATCTCGTGACCCGTGAAGGCACCGGCGACCGAGGCGAAGGTGAAGCCGTGGTTGGCGGCGCGTTTGGCGATGGCGGCGTTGAGGTAGTCGGCGGCGCCGTTGATGGCGGCCCGTTCGCCCTCGGTCAGGCCGGTCGTGCAGGTGCCGTTCAGCTTGTAGAAGCGGGGGTAGCCGAGGACGACGACGTGCGCGCCGGGCGAGCGGCTGTCGATGGCGTTGTAGACCTGGTCGAGTTGACCTGGGAGGGTGGAGTCGACGTAGGCCTTGGCCTGGTTCACGCGGCTGACGCAGGTGGATTCGGCCTGGAGGACGCAGGTCGTCATGACGTCGGAGAATCCGGCGTCGTTGCCTCCGATGGTGATGCTGACCAGGTCGGTACCGGAGTTGAGCGGGGCGAGCTGGTTCGCGAGGACATCACCCGTACGAGCGCCCGAGCAGGCGGTGAAGGAGAAGGTCTGGGGGGAATGGGCGGCGGCCCACAGGGCCGGATAGGCGCGGTTGGTGCGCTTGCAGTTGCCGCTCGCGCCGTCGTAGTTGCCGGCGCCGACGCCGGAGGAGTACGAGTCGCCGAGGGCGACGTAGCCGAAGTCGGCCCGGGCGGTGGCGGCCGCCTGGCCCGCGCCGAACAGGGTGGCGCCCGCGGCGAGTAGGAGGGAGGAGGTCAGGGCAGCGAAGCGCGACAGTTTCAAGCTCATGTGTGCGGCTCCTTGTGGGGGTTACTCCTGAGTCCGTGGTACAAGCAGCCGAGGATGGCTGGAAGTGTCCATGCCAAGAAGGTTCGGGGAAGAGTTGCGACCCGAACCTTCACTCCGATGGCGTTTGAAGAGGGCACCCGGGCCACCCGATCCGGCGAAACACGGGTGCACGAGGCCACCGCGTGCCGGATCATGGGCGCCATGTCAGCCAACCCGCAGGACGCGCTGCCGATCCGGCTCAACGTCGACGACAGCGACTCACCGTCGGACGTCGTCGACGCGCTCTTCCTCGGCCGGTTCGCGTCGGGCGAGCAGCCGTACTCGCACAGCGTGTCGATCGAGCGGGTCAAGGCGGAGGCCACCCTCCTGCCGCCGGAGGCCACGGTGTTGCGCTCGGCGCGCGACAGCGACCGCAGCGCCACCCTCGCCGAGGGCGAGGGCTGGACCATGCTCGTCTCGCGCTGGAGCCGGGGCGCGGACGTCACCGTGACGGCGGTGAGCGACGAACTCGCCGCCGGCGTGCTCGGCAGGGCCACGGAGGGCGTGCAGGACGAGCCCGAACCGCAGCCCGAGAACGTCACGATGGGCTTCTGGTACGTCTCCCCGCGCCGCGGCCCGTACCGGACGACCCGCCAGATCGCGGCCGGGACCTGGGCGGAGGTGCGCCCCAACTACACCGCGCCGGTGGCCGGAGCGATGGACCGGCTGATGAAGGTGACCCCGGACGACATCGCGGGCCGGCTGCTGCTGCTGCACGGACCGCCCGGCACCGGCAAGACCTCCGCGCTGCGCACGCTGGCCCGGTCCTGGCGGGACTGGTGCCAGGTGGACTGCGTGCTGGACCCGGAGCGGCTGTTCAACGACGTCGGCTACCTAATGGACATCGCGATCGGCGAGGACGAGGGCACGGCGAAGGGCCGCTGGCGGCTGCTGCTGCTGGAGGACTGCGACGAGCTGATCCGGGGCGAGGCCCGCCACACCGCCGGGCAGGCGCTGTCCCGGCTGCTGAACCTGACGGACGGACTGCTGGGGCAGGGCCGCAACGTCCTGGTGGGAGTCACCACCAACGAGGACCTGGAACGGCTCCACCCGGCGGTGGTCCGTCCGGGGCGCTGCCTGGCGCGCATCGAGGTCGGCCGGCTGACGCACCGGGAGGCGGTGGACTGGCTGGGCACGGACGAGGGCGTATCCCGAGAGGGCGCCAGCCTGGCGGAGCTGTTCGCCCTGCGCCGCGGCACGGGCCCGGCGTCGATCCTGCCACCGCAGCCGCACAGCTCGGAGGCGGGGCTGTACCTCTAGCCTCCGGCGGGGCCCAATTCAGCCCCGCCGGCGTTTGAGGCGCGGGCGCGGAGCGCCGTAGGGGGTCCGGGGGCGGAGCCCCCGGAGCCCGGCCGCGGGGGCGGCTACTTCGCGGCGTACCTGGCCCGGAGGGCGTCCGTGGCGGCGGCGAGGGCTTCGGCCTGCGTCAGACCGAGGCGGTGGACCCGGTCCGCGTACGCCTGCGCGGCGGACGCCGCCTCCCGGGACACCGCGTCCCCGGCGGCCGCGATGAAGGTCCCGTTCCGGCCCCGCGTCTCGATCACGGCGTCCGCCTCCAGCGCCCGGTACGCCTTCGCGACCGTGTTGGCGGCCAGCCCCAGCTCCTCCGCGAGGCCCCGTACCGTCGGCAGCTTGAAGCCCGCCGGGAGTTTCCCCGACCGGGCCCGGTCGGCGATCTGCGCGCGCAGCTGTTCGTACGGGGCGGCCGACCCGGCCGAGCCGTCGATGGTGATCTTCAGGTTCGTCGAGGTCACGCGGGTGATTGTCCCCCATCGGCGGTTAATTGGGAGGCGCCCGCCGCGAAGGCGCACGTAGCGTCTGCCCCATGACCGTAACGATCCGCGACATCCGCGCCGGCGATCCCTCGGACGCGGAGTCCGTCGCACGGGTACGCCGCGCCGCCCTGCCGTTCCTGATCGTCACCGCCGAGAGCGTGGCCTCCGAGCTCGCCGGCGCCCACCCGGCGAAGCACCACCGGATCCTCGTCACCGAGACCCCGGACGGCCGGATCATCGGCGCGGCCCAGGTCGGCATCGCGCACGACAGCCCCGAGCCCGGCCAGTCCTACGTGAACGCCTACGTCGACCCCGCCCACCGCGGCCTCGGCGCCGGTGCCCTCCTGCTGCGCACCGCCGAGGAGCACCTCTCCGCGCGCGGCGCGGTGGACGTGTACGCCTGGGTGCTCGACGAGCCCGCCCCGCGCGCCTTCGCCGAGCGGCACGGGTACCGCCCCAGCCGGTCTGCGCACTTCCTGCGCCTGGACCTGGCCGCGGCCACCCTGCCCGAGCTCCCGCGGGACCTTCCGCCCGGGGTCGAACTGCGCCCCGGCTCCGCCTTCGCCGCCGACCCGCGGCCGCTGTTCGAGGCCGACGCCGAGGCGACCTCCGACGAACCGGGCGACGTGCCGGTGGAGTTCGACGACTACGAGGACTGGCTCGCGCACACCTGGAACAGCCCGACCCTCGACAAGGAGCTGACCACCGTCGCCGTGGTCGACGGCGTCGTGGCCTCCTTCGCCGCGGCGCAGACCGACGGCGCCACCCGCTACGGCTCGGCGATGACCGGCACCCTGCGCGCCTTCCGCGGCCGGGGGCTGGCCAAGCTCGCCAAGACGGCCTCCCTGCACCGGGCCCGGGCGGCCGGGTACACCGAGGCCTTCACCGGGAACGACGCGGGCAACGGCCCGATGCTCGCCATCAACGAGTGGTTCGGTTACGAGATCTGCGCGTCCGAGAAGCGCTACACGAAGAGGCTGGAGACACTGTGACCGCACAGCTGACCGTCGTCCTGACCAAGGCCGGACGGACCAAGATCCGCTACCCGGCGGCGCAGGTCTCGGACGACGGCGACCGGATCTCCGTGCGCGCCCCCTGGGCGGCGGAGGGCGTGCGGGACTTCGGCTTCGTGCGCTTCGAGCCGGGCGACGTGTTCGTCGAGCACTTCTGGCGGACCCGCTGGTACGCGGTCAAGGAGGTGTGGACCGCGGGCGGTGTCCTCAAGGGCTGGTACTGCGACGTCACGCGCCCGGCCGTGGTGCGGAGCGGGGAGATCCTCGTGGACGACCTGGACCTCGACCTGTGGGTCTCGGCGGACGGGAGCTCCGTGCTGCGCCTGGACGAGGACGAGTTCGCCGGGAGCGGGCTCACCGCGACCGACCCGGAGGCCGCGGCCCAGGCCGTACGGGCCCTCGACGCGCTGGACGAGCAGGCCCGGTCCGCGGCCGGCCTGTCCGCGCTCCTCCCCTAGGAGCCGGGGCGGGGCGGGGGCGGGGCGCGCGGCGGCCCTCCCGTGGGGAGCCGGGAGGGCGCCGGGCCCGGGATGGTCCGGAGCCACACCATACGCACGGGCCCCAGTGGCCCGATAGGCATATGACAGGGGAGATTCCGGATCCCCGAACCCCTGGTCCCGCCACCCGCATCCCCCTGTCTCCGACCTCCGATCTCCGAGGAACCGAGCGTGCCCGTCCACACCGCCACCCCGCTCGCCGAGTCGATCCCCACGCCCGAGAGGGTCTGGTACGCCTCCTACGGATCCAACATGCACATGGACCGCCTCGCCGCGTACCTCGCCGGAGGGACCCCGCCGGGCGCGGCACGCACGTACCCGGGCTGCCGGGACCACAGGGCGCCCGAGCGCTCGATCCCGGTCGAGCTGGCAGGCCGCCTGTACTTCGCCACGGAGTCCCCGGTGTGGACGGGGGGCCGGGCGTTCTACGACCCCACGGCTCCCGGGCGTACGCGCGGCCGGGCGCACCTGGTGACGGTGGGTCAGATGTCCGACATCGCCGCACAGGAGATGTACGAGGAGCCGGGGACGGACCTGGACCTGACGGCGGCCCTGCGGGACGGTCGTGACGAGCTGGGCCCGGGTCGGTACCAGACCCTGATCTGCCCGGGCACGATCGAGGGCATCCCCATGCTGACCTTCACCGCGCCGTGGAGCCTGCGGGACGTCGAGGTGCTCAACCCGTCCGGCGCGTACCTGCGCTACCTGGCCGCCGGGCTCCTGGAGTCCGGCCCCTGGGAGGAGCAGGACATCGCCGGCTACCTCGCGGCCTGCCCCGGCGCCGCCGGCAACTGGACGGCCGCACAGGTGAGGGCCCTGCTTACGGCCGGCCCCGGCCGGTGACGCCCTGCCGGGCCCGCTTCCTGAGGCGGCGCTTGTCCCCGGGTTAAGAGGACCCTAAGGATCCGTTCCGGGCGGCCCGAGGCGGCGAAAGGCGTGGTCGGGGCGGCTAGCTTGGCCGGGCCAGGACAGGAAGGGCCCGCTGTCGCGCCGAGCCCGATTCCGCCGGCACGCCCTGCCTTGCGCCCGAAGGAGACCACCCATGCCCGCACGCCGCCGCACCGCCGTCACACTGACCCGCATCGCCTCCACCGGCCTGGCCCCGCTCGCGCTGGCCGCGTACGCGGCGGCTCCGGCGGTCGCCCACGGTTCGATGACGGACCCGGTCAGCCGGGTGGCCGCGTGCTACGCCGAAGGGCCCGAGTCCCCGAAGTCGGCGGCGTGCAAGGCGGCGGTCGCAGCCGCCGGGACGCAGCCGTTCTACGACTGGAACGCGGTGAACATCGCCAACGCGGCCGGCAACCACCGGTCGTTGATCCCGAACGGGCAGCTCTGCTCGGCCGGCAACGACAAGTACCGGGGACTGGACCTGGCCCGTGCCGACTGGCCGGCCGGCCCGATGACCGCCGGCGCGCACACCTTCCGCTACAAGGGCACCGCCCCGCACAAGGGCTCCTTCGAGCTGTACGTCACGAAGGACGGCTACGACCCGACCAAGCCCCTGGCCTGGTCCGACCTGGAGCCCACACCGTTCGCGAAGGTCACCGACCCGGGCATGCAGAACGGCGACTACGTCTTCTCCGGGACCGTCCCGAACAAGTCGGGCCGCCACCTGATCTACAGCATCTGGCAGCGCTCAGACAGCCCGGAGGCCTTCTACACCTGCTCGGACGTGGTCTTCGGCAAGGACAACGGCGGCAACGGCGGCGGCTCCGGTACCGCTCCGACCACCGGGACGGGTACCAAGCCGAGCGGCAAGCCCGGCGGCAGGCCGAGCGACAAGCCGTCCGACAAGCCGGCGGACAAGCCCTCGGCCCCGACCGACCAGCAGATCTCCGACGGCGCCGGCAAGTCCACGGTGGAGCACAACGGCCACGGAGACAACGACCCGAAGACGAACGGCGCGAAGGATTCCGCCGCCGTCCCGCTCGCGGCCGGCTCCTCCTCGCCGGCCACGGCCAAGGACAACCTCGCGGAGACGGGCGGCAACAGCGCCACCCCGACGATCGCGATCGCCGGGGCCGCCGCCCTGGCCGTCGGCGCGGCCGCGCTGTTCGCGGCCGCCCGCCGCCGTACCGCGCGTACGATGACGGGCCGCCACGGCCGCTAGGCCGTCTCTTTCGGATCTTGTCGGCCCGGCAAGATCCGAAAGAGACGACCTGGGCCCGGCCTCGGACGCCGCGGCGCCAGGACCCCTGCGGGGATCCTGGCGCCGCGTCGGACCGCCCGGGCCCGTCGGTCAGTCGAAGACCGAGGCGCAGGTGGTCCGTTCGGCGTTGGCCGGGTCGAGGGCGTTGACCGCCTCGTGCCAGGCGATCCGGTCGGTGAGGCCGATGGCGACGTGCTCCGAGAGGTCCAGGAAGCACAGGTCCTGGAGGACGACGTTGCGGACGTCCGGCCCGTCCAGGAAGCCGCTCCGGTACGGCGTCACCACCTCGTCGTACTTGGTCGCGATGACCGTGTACTTCACCCCGGGCACGGTGTCCCCGCCCTCGTTGAGCTTCTGCAGGAAGGCGGAGCCGGCGATCTGGTCGGCGAGGCCCGGGGTCGCGGTGCTGATCAGGTCCTCGGCCCCGGGGAAGTAGGGCAGGAGCTTGGTGAATCCGAGCAGGGTGGTGCCGTGGTTGTCGGGGGCGAGCCCGACCAGCGCGTTGACCTTCGAGGCGCCGCCCAGGAACTTCAGGTAGTAGCGCGGCATCATGCCGCCCTGCGAGTGCCCGATGATGTCGGTCTTGGCGGAGCCGGTGGCGGCGAGGACCCGGTCGACGAAGGCGTCGAGCTGTCCGGCGGACTTGTCGATGGGGCCGAGCCCGTTGAAGAGGGGCACGCCGGGCAGTTGACCGTAGTCGAGCGAGTAGACGCAGTACCCGCGGTGCACGAGGTACGGGGCGAGGCCGAGCCAGTTGTCCCAGGAGTTGCCGAAGGTGCCGTGCACGAGCACGACGGGGCGCGGGTGCGCGGCGGACGGCTTGCACGACCAGTTGTTCCAGCCGCTGCTGGGGGCGGCCGCGGCCTGCGCCGCGCCGGTGGGGGCGACGAGCGCGGCGGCGGCGAGGGTGAGGACGACGAGTGGGCGGAGCAGGCGTCTCCAGGGCAGCATCGGGTGATCTCCTCGCGGGTCGACTCAGGGGGATGAGGGGATGAGCGTGGGGGTTCGTCCCGTGATCCGGATCACAAGGGGGGAGCTGCTGCCGCTAAATTACGGGTGAGTAGCAATGCAGGGAAGTTACGCGTCGGTAAAAACTCACGCGTCGCCCGGGCGACCGGCGTACGGCACCGGACGGACCGTCAGGCGGCCAGTGTGCCGCGGGCGATCGCATGCGGCCCGAAGCGCGCGCGGACCCGGTCCGTGACGGCCTCCAGGCGGCGGGCCTTCTCGTCCTCGGGGTCGAGGCTGAGCTGCCGCGCGGCCCGTTCGGCCGAGGTCAGGTCCTCGGCGCGCAGGGACAGCGCACGGACCCGGGCCCGCTGCAGGCCGAGGCCCGCGTAGAGGGCGTAGGCCGTGGCGGTCAGGGCGGCCGAGTGCGCGGTGGGCTCGGCCAGGGTGCGCGTCCGGGTGAGCGTGGTGCGGTCGGCGCAGCGGACGGTGAGCGAGAGGGCGCGGCAGACCTGCCCCCGGCCCTGGTCCCGTGTACGAAGCTTCGCGCCGAGCTCCTCCGTCAGCGAGAGCAGGGCCCGCCGGTGCCGTACGGGATCCAGCTCGTCCAGATCGAAGAGCCGCTCGGCGGCGACGGCGCGGGCGGCAGCGCCCGGCCGGACGGGGGTCCGGTCGATCCCCAGGGCGCGCTCGTGCACCTCGCGGCCGAGCCGCGCGCCGAGGATCCGCCGCAGGGCGGCGGGCGGGGCGGCGGCGACCCGGCCGACGGAATCGAGGCCGTAGGAGCACAGGGTGCGGGCGGCCTTCGGCCCGACCCCGTCGAGGGCGGTGACGGGCTTGCCCGCCAGGAAGTCCCGTACGGCGGCGGGCTCCCCGGGGATCACCAGGGTCTGCCCGGGCCGGGCCTCGCGGGCCGCCGCCCGGGCCAGCATGGGGTTGCCGGCCACGCCGACGGCGGCGTCCACTCCGTACAGGGCGAGGGCCCTGACCCGGATCACGGCGGCCAGCCGGGTGGCGTCGCAGTCGAAGTACCGCAGGGCGCCCCGCACCTCGGCGAGGACGGTGTCGGGCGCCAGGGCCTGCACGGCCGGGGTGATGCCCCCGAGCAGCGCGAGCACCCCGGCGTACTCCCGGGCCCCGAGCGGGCCCCCGTCGGCGGGGTACGGGCGCAGGCACATCACGACCCGCTCGGCGGCGGCCCCGGCGGTCCCGGCCGTCCCGGCGGTCATCCCGCGCTCCCCGGGCTGGAGTGCCACAGCTTGCGGCCGGTCGCGGGGCCGGTGCCGGGCGGCTGGAGGTCGGCCCAGGGGTTCATCTCGTACCCCGTGGACATGCGGATCCTGCGGCCGGGGCCCCGCGGACCCTCCCCCGCAGGCTCCCCGCCGGCGTCCGGGGCCGCCAGTTCGGCCGCCGGTTCGGCAAGACGGGCCGCGACCGCGTCCAGGCCGCCCGCCGCCCGCAGTTCCACCAGCTCCGCCAGGTTCCACGCGGCCGCCCCGACCACGCTCAGGCTCTGCGGGCCCCGACGCTGCACGACACCCCGTACCAGCAGCAGGAAGGAGTGGAAGACGGTGTGCGCGCAGCGTTCGTGGCTGTCGTCGAAGAAGGCCAGGTCGACCAGGCCCGTCCCGTCGTCCAGCGTCGTGAAGATGACCCGCCTCCCGGAGCGGATCGGCGGGGTCTGGGTGGCCGCCTTGGCCCCCGCGACCAGCACGGTCTGCCCGTGCTCGGTGTCGCGCAGCCGACGCGCCGGGATCACTCCCAGTTCGGCCAGGAAGGCGCGGTGGTCCTCCATCAGGTGCCGGGAGGCGTCCATGCCGAGGACGCCCAGCTCGGCGCTGAGCCGTTCCGTCTCGGTCAGGTCGGGCAGCCCGACGGGGGCCGTGGACCGGCCGCCCCCCAAGGGGAGTTGGGAACCGCGCACGCCTGCGGCCCGCTGCGCGCCGTGCAGTTCGGACACGTGCAGCAGCAGGTCCCGCCGGTTGGCGCCGAAGGCGTCCAACGCCCCGACCTGCGCGAGCCGTTCGGCGACCGGGCGGCCCGGGTGCGCCCGGTCCCAGAAGTCGCGCAGGGAGGCGTAGGGCTGCCCCGCCTCGATCCGGTCCGCCTCGGCCCCGCTGATGCCGTGGACGTCGGACAGCCCGAGCCGCAGCCCCCACACTCCTCCATTATAGGACACCAGTTCGATACGATGGGCGGCCGCCGACCGGTTCACGTCCAGCGGCAGCACCGGTACGCCCCGCCGCCGCGCGTCCGCCAGCAGCAGCCGTTTCGGGTACATCCCCGGGTCGTGGGTCAGCAGCCCGGCGTAGAAGGCCGCCGGGTGGTGCGCCTTCAGCCAGGCCGACTGGTACGTGGGCACCGCGAAGGCCACCGCGTGCGCCTTGCAGAAGCCGTACGACCCGAAGGCCTCCACGATCTCCCAGGTCCGCCCGATCACCTCGACCGGATAGCCGCGCTCGGCGGCCTTCGCCGCGAACCAGACCTTGATCCGCGGCTGCGACTGCGGGTCGGACAGCCCGCGCCGCACCCGGTCCGCCTCGTCCCGCCCGCAGCCGGTCATGACGTGCACGATCTCGATGATCTGCTCGTGGAAGACCACCACCCCGTACGTCTCGCGCAGCGCGTCGGCCAGGTCCGGGTGCGGGAAGCGGACCGGGGCCCGCCCGTGCCGGGCCTCGATGAAGGGCCGCACCATGTCGGCGGCCACCGGCCCCGGCCGGAACAGCGAGATGTCGACGACCAGGTCGTGGAAGGTGGCCGGCTGCAGCCGCCCCACCAGGTCGCGCTGGCCCGGCGATTCGATCTGGAAGCAGCCCAGGGTCTCGGCCGAGCGGATCAGCTCGTACGTGGCCCGGTCTCCCGGCGGCACCTGCGCCGGGTCGTCCAGATCGAGCTCCCGCCCCGTACCGCGCCGGATCTCCGCGACCGCGTGGGCCATCGCGGACTGCATCCGCACGCCCAGCACGTCCAGCTTGAGCAGCCCGAGCTCCTCCACGTCGTCCTTGTCGAACTGGGACATGGGGAACCCCTCGCCGCTGGTGGGCACCACCGGCGTACGGGCGAGCAGCGAGTCGTCGGAGAGCAGCACCCCGCACGGGTGCATGGCGATCCCGCGCGGCAGCGCGTCCAGCGATTCGACCAGCTCCCACAGCCGCCCGTACGACTCCCCCCGTACGTCACGCAGTTCGGGGAGTTCCTCCAGGGCGGCGCGGGCGTCACGGGCCCTGATGTGCGGGAAGGCCTTGGCGAGCCGGTCGGTGACGGCGGGGTCCATGGACAGGGCGGCGCCGACGTCGCGGATGGCGTGCCGGACCCGGTAGGTCTCGGGCATGGAGACGGTGGCGACGCGCTCGGTGCCGAACCGCTCCATGATCCGCCGGTAGACCTCCAGCCGGCGGGCGGACTCCACGTCGATGTCGATGTCGGGCAGGACGCGCCGCCGCTTGGAGAGGAAGCGCTCCATCAGCAGGCCGTGGGCGACGGGGTCGGCGTGCGCGATCCCGAGCAGGTGGTTGACGAGGGAACCGGCGCCGGAGCCGCGGGCGGCCACCCGGATTCCCATCTCCCGTACGTCGTCCACCACTTGGGCGACCGTCAGGAAATACGAGGCGAAGCCGTGGTGGGCGATGATGTCGAGCTCCTGGTGCATCCGCTCCCAGTACGCGCGGTCGCCCGCGTAGCCGCGCAGCACCATGCCCGCCGAGGCCCGGGAGGCGAGGACCCGCTGGGCGGTGCGGCGGGCCGCGCCGACGAGCCGGGCCTCGGGGAAGTGCACGGAGCCGATGCCGAGGTCGTCCTCGGGGTCCACGGAACAGGCCTCGGCGGTGTGCCGGGTCTCCGCGAGCAGGCGCCTGGCGTCGGCGGGGCGCAGACCGGCCGCCTGCGCGATCCGGTCGGCGGCCTCGGCCATGGCGGCGGGGGCCTTGAGCCAGCGCTCGCCGCTGTCGAGGGGGCCGCGGCGGTCGACGGGGACCAGGCGGCGGGCCGCGTCGAGGATGTCGGCGACCGGACCCTGGCCGGGGTCGGCGTAGCGGACGGCGTTCGTGAGCACGGCCGGGACGCCCTGCTCGGCGGCGAAGCCGACGGTACGGGCGGCCAGCCGCAGCGAGCCCGGGCCGGTGCCGGTGCGGCCGTGGTGGACGGCCTCCAGGCGCAGGCGGTCGCCGTAGATCTCCCGCCAGGGTGCGAGCAGCCGGGCGGCCCGGTCGGGGCGGCCCGCGGCGAGCGCCCGCCCCACCTCGGAGCCGGGCCCGAGCAGGACGAAGACGCCCTCCCCGCGCAGGGCCTCCCAGGGCACCAGCGGGACCTCGGCGGCCTCCGCGTGGGCGGCGGTGACCATCCGGCACAGCTCGGCCCAGCCGGCGGCGCCGTCCCGGGCCAGGAAGACGGCGCGCGCGGCGGACTCGTCCACGAAGGCTCCGCCCTTGACGGGGGTGCGCCGCCGGTACGAGGCCTCGCCGGGCCCGGTCGGGCCCCCCGACCCGGCCGGACCCGTCGCGGGCGGGACCGCCATGTCCACTCCGAACAACGGCCGGATGCCTGCCTGGGCGCACGCCTTCGCGAACCGGACCGCGCCCGCGAGGGTGTCGCGGTCGGTCAGGGCGAGGGCGTCCATGCCCCGCTCGGCGGCACGCTCCGCCAGCCGCTGCGGGTGTGCGCCTCCGTAGCGCATGGAGAACCCCGAAACGGTGTGCAGATGCGTAAAACCAGGCACCCGCGGCCTCCTGCTTCGCTCGAATGAACACCTCCCCCGCTCTCCACCATAGAGCAATTCGAATATCCGTGCGAAACACTAGTTCGATGACCTGGCCCTGCGGGCTGCGGGCGGCTGGTTCGTGTTGCGGCCGTCTGCCGGGGCGGGGGGCCGGGGCGGGGTGTCTCCTCGGCTCGCGCGGTTCGGTTTGTCTCGGCTGTGCTCGGTGGTGCGCGCTCGTCCTGCGGGGACACCCCGCCCCGTCCCCCCGCCCCTCAGCCGCATGCCCACGGGGAAGAAGGCCGGGTTCCCCCCGCCCGGCGGCGCAGGCTCTCCGGGAAGGGGGCGGGCCGTCGCTGTCGAAGCCGTACCGGTGGGGCGGGGACACGCAGGAGGGTCCCCGCAGGACGAGGCGCGACCATGGCCGTCTGGCCGAGACAGGGCCGCGCGCGCCGAGCCGAGGAGACCCTCGTGCGGGGCCCCGCCCCACCCCCCTGAAGCCCCGCCGGCGATTGAGGCGCAGCCCCGGCGGGGACAGCCCGCAGCCCCAACCGCCGAGCCGACCGCAGGTCAGACCGTCCGGTGGACCACCTCGCCCGCCACCACCACCGTCTCGGCGACCGTGCCCGGGATCTCGTCCGCCGGGACGGCGAGGATGTCCCGGGACAGGATCACGAAGTCCGCGGCCTTGCCCACCGTGAGGGAGCCGCGTTCCCGCTCCAGGAAGTTGGCGTGGGCGGAGCCCATCGTGTAGCCGTACACGGCCGTCGCCACGTCCACCGTCTCGGCCGGCTGCCAGGCCGGCCCGTCGCCGGACAGCGGGCGGCGCGTCACGGCCGTGTAGATGCCGACCATCGGGTCCATCTCCGCCACGTTCCAGTCGCTGGAGAACGCCAGCACCGCACCCGCCTCGTGCAGGCTCCGCATCGGCCAGGCCTTGTGCCAGCGGTCCTCGCCCACGTTCTCCGCCCAGTCCTGGCCGGGACCCGCGATCTCCGGTGCGCAGTGCCTCGGCTGCATGCACGCGATCACGCCGAGCCGTGCGAAGCGCGGTACGTCCGCCGGGTCCAGGCACTCCACGTGGACCACCTGGTGGCGGGCGTCGCGCGGGCCGTTCAGGGTGCGCGCGTGCTCCACCGCGTCCAGGACGGTCCGGATGCCCCGGTCGCCGGTGGCGTGCACGAAGCACTGGAAGCCGCGGGCGTCCAGCTTCGCCAGCAGGTCCGCGAACTCCTCCGCCGGGTAGAAGGTCTCGCCCCGGTGAGCACCGCATCCGGTGTACGGCTCCAGCAGGGCGGCCGTACGCGGTTCCACCACGTCGTCGATGTACAGCTTGAGCGGGCCGACCCGCAGCCGGTCCCCGGCGAACCGCCGTGCCGCGTCGGCGAATTCGTCCAGGTCGGCGTCGCCGGTACCGCGCGGGTGGAACAGCGCGGCGACGATCCGTGAGCGCAGCCGGCCTTCGGTGCGGGCCCGTTCGAAGAGTTCGAGGTCGTCGAGGGAGTTCTGCGGCTCGACCACGGTGGTGATGCCGAAGCCGATGGCGTCGTCGAGGCTCTTGGCGAGCCGCCCGTACTGCCGGTCCGGCGAGGCCCACGGCACGCCCAGCTCGCGCAGGGCCCGATGGCCGTCGCGGGAGAGTCCCTTGATGGCGAAGTCCTTGACGAAACCGGTGGGTTCGCCGGTCTCCGGGTCCACCGCGGCCGTGCCGAAGGGGAGGTCGGTGCGGTCCCGCGAGACGCCGAGCCGCCGCATGGCCGCCGTGTTCAGCCAGGCCGTGTGCACGTCGTACGAGAGCACGATCGCCGGGGTGTCCCCGGTGACCGGGTCCAGGTCGGCGGCGCACGGCATCCGCCCGCCCGGGATGGCGGAGTAGTCGAAGGCCTCGGCCTCGATCCAGCCGGCGTCCGGGTTGGCCTGCCGCCAGGCCAGGATCCGTTCGTGGATGCCCTCCAGGGTGCGTACGCCGGCGAGCTGGACGCAGTCGGCGTCGGAGCCGAGCCGGACGTGGTTGTGGGCGTCGATGAAGCCGGGCAGGACGAGCTTGCCGCCCGCGTCGATCCGCCGGGTGTCCGGGCCGGCCCAGGCGGCCGCGCCGGTGTCCGGGCCGACCCAGACGATGCGCCCGTCGTGGACGGCGAGGGCCTCGGCCTCGGGCAGGCCGGGGTCGACGGTGTGGATCCGGGCTCCGGTGAGCAGCAGGTCGGCGGGGAAGGGGTGGCGTGCCATGTGGGGGTGCTCCGTTGTGTGTGCGGTGTCGTTCAGGCGGCCGGGACGTACGCCGCGACCCGGCGGTGGGTGAGGGCCCAGTAGGTGAGTCCGGAGACGACCGAGCCGAGCAGGGTGAGGTCGGCGCCGCCGAGCGGGGCGACCAGGGGCCCGGTCCACAGCTCGGAGTCGCAGGTCAGGGCGGCGAAGGTCATTCCGGTGAGCAGGGCGGTGAGGCCGGCGGGGTGGTAGCCGGAGCGGTACCAGTAGGCTCCCGCGCCGCCGGCGTGCAGTGCGTCGGCGTCGTAGTGGCAGCGGCGCAGCAGCATGTCGGCGAGGAAGACTCCGCCCCAGGGGGCGAACACGATGATCAGCAGGGAGAGGAAGGAGAGGAGGGAGGTGGTGAAGTCGGTGAGGAAGAGCGCGGCGAGCGAGCCGAGGGCGGTGACGGCGGCGCTGATGACGATGGCCCGGGCGCGGCTCCAGGGGATGCCGAGGACCTGGAGGTTCAGGCTGGAGGAGTAGAGCGTGATGATCGAGTTGGTGACCGAGCCGCCGAGTACGAGGGCCAGGAACAGCGGCTGGAACCAGCCGGGCAGCAGGCTCTCGGTGCCGGCCACGGCGTCGGTCATGTCGGTCTGGGTGGCGGCGGCGACGCCCGCGACGCCGAGGGCGACGGAGGAGAGGAAGCCGCCGAGGGCGCCCATCCAGGTGATGGACTTCAGCGAGGTGGTCCGGGGCAGGTAGCGGGTGTAGTCGGCGGGCATGGGCAGGTACGAGAAGGGGCCGGCGAGCATGACCACGAAGGCGAGGCTCCAGCCGGAGAGGCCGGGTGCGGCGGCTGCCGGGGCGGCGGTGTCGGTGCCGGGCAGGACGAAGAGGAGCAGGACGCCGAAGCCGGCGGCGAGGACGTAGGCCATCCAGCGTTCGGCGAACTGCACGGTGGCGTGGCCCCACATGGCGACGGCGAAGGTCAGCGCGAGGGTGACCAGCAGGGCGACGGCGCGGCCGGCGGTGCCGCCCTGCCAGCCGATCTCGGCGAAGAAGACTTCCAGTGCGAGGGTGCCCACCACGGTGTTGACGATGGTGTAGCCGATGCTCACCACCCAGTTGAGGACGCCGGCCGGGAAGTTGCCGCGGACCCCGAAGGCGGCGCGGGAGACGACCAGGGTGGCGGTGCCGGTGCGGATGCCGCTGAGTCCGGCGGCGCTGATGGCGAAGAAGGAGAGTCCGCCGATCACGACCACGGCGGTGGCCTGCCAGAAGGAGAGTCCGAAGGCGACGGCGAGCGCGCCGTTGATCACGTAGGTGAAGGTGAGGTTGGAGCCGAACCAGAGCCAGAAGAGGTCCTTGGCGCTGCCGTGGCGTTCGGCGTCCGGAATGGGGTCGATCCCGTGCGTTTCGACCCGGAACACCTCGTCGACGTCGACTGTCTCCTGCTGTCCCATGAGGACCCCTGACCTTGAATGATCTTGAACGACGTTCTAACTTCTTGAATGGCATTCAAGATGAGGGCTGGACCTCGACCCCGTCAAGACCCTGTCCGGGATAAGGTCGGACCAGGAAGATCCGGAGGGCGGGAGCGGTGGCGGGAGCAGCACGGCGGCGCGACGGGCAGATCGCCCAGGAGCGGATGCTGGAAGAAGCCATGGCGGCCATCGCCGAGGACGGGCTGGCCTCGCTCACCATGTCCGCGCTGGCCGAGCGGCTCGGCACCAGCGGGGGCCACATCCTGTACTACTTCGGCAGCAAGGACCGGCTCCTGCTGGAGGCCCTGCGCTGGAGCGAGGAGCAGCTCACCGGGGAGCGCCGGGCACTGCTCGGCCGCCGGGTGACGGCGGCGCGCAAGCTGGACCAGTTCCTCGAGCTCTACCTTCCCGAGGGCCCCCGCGACCCGCGCTGGACGCTGTGGATCGAGCTGTGGGCCCGTACCGCCTCCAACCAGCCGCTGAAGGCCGCCCAGGAGGAGATCGACGACAGCTGGCAGCGGGACCTGGAGGCCCTCCTGACCAAGGGCGTGGACCAGGGCCGCTTCGCGCCCATGGACGTGCCGGCACGGGCCTCGGAGCTGCTCGCCCTGCTGGACGGCCTGAGCACCCGGGTCGTCCTCGGGCAGCGCGGCGCGGACCGCGCCCGCGCCCTGGAGCAGGCGCGCTCGGCGGCGGCCCTGCTCGTGCCCCGCACCTGAGGGAACTCTCCTCTTTTCCGTCAATTCGACGGCCAAAAGCGGAAGCCGCCGCACCGAGAAAGCCTTTCGCGGCGACCGGGCGCCCATTCACACCTGTTCACGCCCGTTCACTCCCCCACTACGCCCCCTTGACCAGGGCATATGCGAGAGGAACAAAGGCCTTCCCGGCCTTGTGAAGGCATTCACGAGAATTCCGCCGTAAGTGCGCCCTACCGCGCTCCTCCCCCAGCGCGCACAATCGCGGTGACGACTCGCATCGACCGTGAAGGAGGGAGCGCGTGCGCAATCAGGTGCGCACAGCGGACGGGCGCGCTCTGACCGTGGAGCGCTGGGGCGATCCCGACGGCAAACCCGTCTTTCTGCTGCACGGCATGCCCGGCAGCCGCCTCGGCCCGGCCCCCCGGGGCATGGTCCTCTACCAGCGCCGGATGCAGCTCATCGCCTACGACAGACCCGGCTACGGCGGCTCCGACCGCCATGTGGGCCGCACCGTCGCCGACGTGGCCCAGGACGTGGCCACCATCGCCGACGCCCTCGGCCTGGACACCTTCGCGGTCGCCGGCCGCTCCGGTGGCGCCGCGGGCGCACTGGCCTGCGCCGCCCTCCTCCCGGACCGCGTCACCCGGACCGCGGGGATGGTCGGCCTCGCCCCCCGGGACGCGGAGGACCTGGACTGGTTCGCCGGGATGGCCGCGTCGAACGTGCGCGAGTACACCACCGCCACCGACGACCCCGAGGAACTGGCGGCCCGGCTGATCCCCCGCGCCGCCGGCATCCGCAAGGACCCCGGCCGGCTGCTGGACGAACTGCGCCGCGAGCTGACCGACAACGACCGCATGATCGTCTCGGACGCGGGACTGCGGGCGATGCTCCTGCGCAACTACCGCGAGGGGCTGCGCCATTCGGCGTACGGGTGGATCGACGACGTCCTCGCCTTCAGCCGCCCCTGGGGCTTCGACCCGGCCGACATCCGCTGCCCGGTGCTGATCTGGCACGGCGAACTCGACGTGTTCTCCCCCGTGGGCCACTCCCGCTGGCTGGCCCGCCGCATCCCCGGGGCCACGACCAACATCGTTCCCGCCGCCGCGCACTTCGCCTCCCTGCGCGCGCTGCCCGACGTACTGAACTGGCTGCTGCGCGAACTCCCGACACCGGATCTCAGCGAACAGCAGCCCGCCTAGCGGCCGTTGGCCGTCCAGTTGTTCCGACCGAGCCCGAACGAACGTCGGCAGGTTCCTGCTCGTCCTCGCCGTCGGGCTCCTCGTCGGCCACGCCGTCCACAAGCACACCGGGGCCGCCGCCGGGGCCGGCACCGAGGGGGACCTCGTCGGCGCGATCGGCGCCGCCGCCGCAGTGATCACCGTGCTCTTCCTGCTGTTCGGCGGGGGCGGTTCCGCGCAGGCCGGCCCGACTCCCGGCCGGCGGGCCACGCCCTCGCATCGCACCAGGTCAGCGCGGTGCGGGCGACGCAGGTCCGGTCCGGGCACGATCGCCGCCGGAACCCCCGGCCATGAAAAGGATCTTTCCTTGCGGCAAACGGCCGAATCCGCCCTCTTGAGAAATCCGCCAGGCATTGCATGGAAGTCTTGACCAGGCGTCATGTCTCGTGTTGCCAAGGGGGACTGTCCTAGTAAAGTCCCTGCTTGACAGCAGCATGTAGCCGTTGTCATTCACATGTCCATTCCACATGGCTTCCCCAAGGACGGTGCCGTGAACACTTCAGCATCCCCCGCGACCAGCTCGGTCAAGGCCCACCGGGTCCCGCTCGGCAAGATCGACGTCCACACCGCGTCCGCGGCGACGACGCTCGGTCGCGTGCTGCCGGCAGAATCCGCCCGTCCGGTTCAGGCACCGATCTTCAACTCCGCGCTCTGACCCGAACTCCGCGCTCTAGACTGGTGGAATGACCGGCCTGATCGCATTTCGCGAGATCGTCCTGAAAGTTCACAGCAGATGCGATCTTGCTTGTGATCATTGCTACGTCTACGAACACGCAGATCAGAGCTGGCGGGCCCGGCCGAAAGTGATCTCCCCCGAGGTTATTTCGCATACCGCGTCCCGGCTCGCCGAACATGCCCGTGACCATGCACTCCCCTCCGTCACGGTGATTCTCCATGGAGGGGAACCCCTGTTGGCGGGCCCGGCCCGGCTGCGCCTCGTGTGCGAGGAATTCACCCGGGCGCTCAGCGGGATCGCCTCCCTCGACCTGCGCATCCACACCAACGGGCTCCAGCTCAGCACCCGTTACCTCGACCTCTTCGACGAGTACGGCGTGCGGGTCGGCATCTCCCTCGACGGGGACCGCGCCGCCAACGACCGCCACCGCCGGTTCGCCGACGGCCGCACGAGCCACCCGCTGGTCCTGGCCGCCGTCGCGCTGCTGCGCTCCGAGCCGTACCGCCATCTCTACCAGGGCCTGCTCTGCACCGTGGACGTGGCCAACGACCCCGTCGCCGTACTGGACGCGCTGGTCGAACTGGAGCCCCCGCGCGTCGACTTCCTCCTCCCCCACGCCACCTGGGAGGCACCCCCGGCCCGCCCCGACGGCGCCCCCGACGCCTACGCGCGCTGGCTGCTGCGGATCTTCGACCACTGGGACCGGCTGGGACGCCCGGTGCCCGTACGGCTCTTCGAGTCCCTGCTCTCCACCCTGCGCGGCGGCCCCAGCCTCACCGAGTCCCTCGGCCTCGCGCCCACCGACCTCGTCGTCGTCGAGACCGACGGGACCCTGGAGCAGGTGGACTCCCTCAAGAGCGCCTTCGAAGGGGCGGCGGCCACCGGCTTCAACGTCTTCGACCACGCGTTTGACCAGGTCGCGGCCCATCCCGGGGTCCGTGCCCGGCAACTGGGCCTGGCGGGCGTCAGCGAGTCGTGCCGCCGGTGCCCCGTCGTACGTTCGTGCGGCGGCGGGCTCTACACCCACCGCTACCGCGACCGGAACGGCTTCGACAACCCTTCCGTCTACTGCACGGACCTGCGCGAGCTCGTGGACGGGGTCGAGGGCCGCACCGCACGGCGGGAGACCGCCCCGGAGCTCACCGACCCGGCCGAACTCGCCCGGTCCCAGGAGGAGCTGACCCGGATCCTGCTGGCCCGGCTGCACGAGGACCTCGCCGCCGACCCCGGCTGGGCCCGGGCCTGGGAGCTGCTGGCCGCGGTGGAGGGGGCCGGGGAGGCGGGCACGGACGCGCTGGACGCCGTACTGGACCACCCCTTCACCCGGACCTGGGTACTGGCGGCCCTGGACGCCGCGCGCGACGGCGGGCAGGACGCCGCGGAGGCGGCGCGCAGGCTGACCGCGCTGGCCGCCGCGGCCGTGCTGCGCGGCGGGCTGGACCTGCCGGCCGAGGTGGCCTACCGGGACGGCGAGGTGTACCTGCCGACGCTGGGGCTGCTGCGGCTCGGGGAGCCCGGCACGGAGGGCCGGGCCGCGCTGCACGTCACCGCCGAGGGGTACGCCGTACGGGACGGCCGCGCCGAGCACCGCTTCGGCCCCACGGCGGGGGACGCCCGCTGGCAGCCCGTACGCACCTGGTCGCCCGGGCCGGACGCGGCGCCGGTGGCCCTGGAGGACCTCGACCCGTACCGCAACTGCTTCGCCCGTCCGCCCAGGCTCCGCCTCGGCTCCGGGGAGGCCGAGGAGTGGCGGGGCAGGCTGGACCGGGCGTGGGCGCTGCTGCACAAGGCGGTGCCGGAGTTCGCCCGGGCGGCGGCCACCGGGCTGACCACGCTGACCCCGCTCGCGGGCGGCCCGCGGTCGGGCGGCTGGGGCGAGGCCGGGCGGCACGGGCCGGGGGCGCTCGGGGTGCCGTACGCGGCGGGGGTGCGGGAGACCGCGCTGGCGCTGCTGACCGGGCGGCGGCGGACCCGGCTGCGGGCGCTGACGGAGGTGGCCGACCTGTACGCGCTGGACGGCGAGTGGCAGCACCGCTCGCCGTGGCGGGAGCGGCCGGTACCGGTGTCCCGGCTGCTGGCGGACGTGCACGAGCGGGTGGCGGTGGAGGCGTACAGGCGGGCCACGGCGACGCCCGAACCGGGCGGCTCGGACCGGATCCACCGGGCCCTGGACCGGCTCTCGGAGGCGGCCGAGCTGACCGTCACCGGAAAGAGCCTGGTCGCGGAGCTCCGCTACGAACTGAAGACGGTCGGCGCGTGAACGCGCCCGGCAGGCTCCAGCTCGCCGTGCAGTTACGGCTTGCCGGGGTCCGCCCCGGCATGCGGCTCA
Source organism: Streptomyces sp. NC-S4 (assembly GCF_054353315.1). Lineage (NCBI taxonomy): Bacteria > Bacillati > Actinomycetota > Actinomycetes > Kitasatosporales > Streptomycetaceae > Streptomyces > Streptomyces sp. NC-S4. The sequence continues at coordinate 2,195,063 of NZ_CM135937.1, forward strand.
TGGTGCACGGCGCCCTCGGCGGGACCGGGCTGCGCGCGGAGCTGCTGCGCGACGCCCTGATGGGGGTCCTCGGGCCGCGCGGCACCCTGGTGGTCCCGGCGTTCACGCCGGAGAACTCCAAGACCTCCGCCGCCCACCTGGAGCGGATCCGCGGTCTGGACGGGGCCGGGGTGCGGGACTTCCGCGCGCGGATGGCCCCCTTCGACCCGGCGCGCACCCCGAGCCAGGGCATGGGGGCCTTGGCCGAGGCCGTCCGCACCGCGCCGGGCGCCGCGCGCAGCGCCCATCCGCAGACCTCGTTCGCGGCCCTCGGGGCGGACGCGGAGCGGCTGTGCGCGGGACATCGCCTCGAAAGCCATCTGGGGGAGGAGACACCCCTGGGAAAGCTGTGCTGGGAGGGCGGGCAGGTACTCATGATCAATGTGGGGTTTTCGGTCTGTACCGCTTTCCATCTCGCGGAGTACCGAATTCCGAAGCCCCCCTTGCGCATGTACGAGTGTGTGGTGAAGGTGAACCTTCCGGGGTCGCAAAGGCACCGGCAGGAGGGGGAGTGGACCGCATACGAGGACGTCGCGCTGGACGACGGCGATTTCGCGGAGATCGGTGACGCGTTCCCGGATTCACGGGTGCGCAGGGGGCGGGTGGGAGGCGCGTCGACCATGCTCTTCTCCCTCCCGGACGCGGTCGATCACGCCCTTGACTGGATGACCGAAAACAGACGCTGATTGACTGAACGATGAGGGGATGTGGCGAAGCAGCTCCGGAATGATGTTTCTTCGCTTCGCATCTTCGGGACGGGGGTCGTGTGCCCGCATCAGGGGAGCCGTACTTTTTTCTCAGTTACGCACATACACCGAGGTTCGGGGCCGGGGGCCCCGACCCGGACATGTGGGTCGAGCGCCTTTTCCGTGATCTCTGCGGGCATGTCATGGCGCTGACGGACCTGCGTGCCGGGTACGACGTCGGGTTCATGGACCGGGAGATACGCAGCGGCGAGGGCTGGTCCGAACGGCTCGCCCGGGCACTCGCCAACTGCCGTGTCTTCGTTCCCCTGTTCTCGCCGCGGTACTTCGCCAGCGAGATGTGCGGGAAGGAGTGGTTCGCCTTCGCGCAGCGCGCCGTCCAGCACGGCGCGCTGAGCAACAAACAGGCCGAGGCCATCGTGCCCGCGTTATGGGTGCCGGTGCCACCGGAGCAACTCCCCGGACCTGCCGAGCGGTTGCAGTTCAACCACAACACCTTCGGCGAGCGCTACGTCACCGACGGCCTGTACGGGCTGATCAAACTGCGCGGTTACGCCGAGCAGTACGAACAGGCCGTCTACGAGCTCGCCCGGCGCATCGTCCAGGTCGCCGAGACCGCCCACCTGGACCCCATCCGCCCGCTGGACTACCGGAACGTGCCGAGCGCCTTCGGTTCCAGCGGCAGCCCGGCCCGCACCCTGCACGTGACCGTGGCCGCCGCCTCCCGGCACGATCTGCCCGAGGGCCGCACCTCCGAGTACTACGGGGACACCGCGCTGGAGTGGAACCCGTACCACCCGGTCGCCCAGCGGCCCATCGCCTATGTCGCCGAGGACCTGGTCAAGAACCTCAACTACCAGACCACCATGTCCTCCTTCGACGACGAGGCCGGGCACCTCGACGGCAAGCAGCTGCCGACCCGGCCCGAGATCCTGATCGTCGACCGGTGGTCGGTGGAGGACGAGCAGCGGCGCCGTCGCCTGGCCGCCTTCGACCGTGAGCCCCGGCCGTGGGTCAACGTGGTCGTGCCGTGGAACCGGTACGACCATCAGAGCCGGTCGAAGGAGAACGAGCTGGCCGACCGGCTGGAGACCACCATGCCCAGGACGATGAGCCAGGGCCGGGCGGCCTGCCGGGCCGCCGCGAACGGCGTGGCCAACGTGGAGACCCTCGGCCAGATCCTGCCGCAGGTGGTCGAGGCGGCCGCCCAGCAGTTCCTCAGACACGCGCAGCCGTATCCGCCGAAGGGCGACACCTCCATCGAACGGCCCCGGTTGCTGGGGCCGATGGGCATGAACGGGCCGCCGGGACCGCCATCGCCCCGTGTCCCCTTCCCGCCCGACTCCGACCGGCACCGGACCGGGCCGGCGGGGGCCGGCCTCCACCACAACGACGACAACGACACCGACCGGGGGGACGCGGATGACAGCGAGCAGTGACAGCAGCGGCGACAGCGACAGCCGTGACGGACGCATCGTCACCTTCTATTCGTACAAGGGCGGCACGGGCCGCACCATGGCGCTGGCCAACACCGCCTGGATCCTGGCGGCCAACGGCAAGCGGGTCCTCGCCGTGGACTGGGACCTGGAGGCGCCGGGCCTGCACCGCTTCTTCCATCCCTTCCTGGACCCCTCCACGCTGGGGGCCACCACCGGGGTCATCGATCTGATCAGCGAGTACGCCTGGGCCGCGACCAGCCCGGTGCAGCGGCCCGACGACTGGCACAAGGACTACGCGCGGATACAGCCGCACGCCGTCTCGCTCACGCCGGAGACCCACGGCTGGGAGTTCCCGGACGGCGGCACCCTGGACTTCGTCTCGGCGGGCCGGCAGAACCGCGAGTACTCCGCGACCGTCTCCACCTTCGACTGGGACAACTTCTACGACCGGCTCGGCGGCGGGCTCTTCTTCGACGCCCTGCGGGCCGACATGAAGCGGAACTACGACTACGTCCTGATCGACAGCCGCACCGGCCTGTCCGACATCGCCGACATCTGCACGGTCCACCTCCCGGACGTCCTCGTCGACTGCTTCACCCTGTCCGACCAGTCCATCGACGGCGCCGCGTCCGTCGCCCGCCAGATCGACGAGCGGTTCAACGACCGCGGCATCAAGATCTACCCGGTCCCGATGCGGATCGACGAGGGCGAGAAGGAGAAGGCCGACGCCGGCCGCGCGCTGGCCCGGATCAAGTTCGACCGCTTCCCGAACGGCCTGGTCGGGGACGAGCTCACCTCCTACTGGGGCGCGGTGGAGATCCCGTACCGCCCCTACTACGCCTACGAGGAGACCCTGGCCACCTTCGGCGACGAGGCCGGGCTCACCAACTCCCTGCTCTCCGCCTTCGAACGGCTCACCGCCGTGGTCACCGAGGGCCACATCACCTCCATGCCGGTCATCGGCGAGGAGGTCCGGCTGCGCATCAGGGACGCCTTCACCCGGCGCCGCCCGGCACTGCCCGCCGACCTGTTCCTGTCCTACGTCGCCGAGAACCGGATGTGGGCCGACTGGATCGAGTCGGTGCTCACCCGGGCCGGTTTCCGGGTCGTGCCGAAGGACGTCTCGGCCGAGCGCGCACCGGGGGCGGTCGCCGGGGACACCCTGGGGGGCGCGGGCATCAGCATCGACACGGCCGCCCGGACCGTCGTGCTGCTCTCCACGGCCTACCTCAAGTCGGCCCGGGCCGTGGACGTGTGGGAGCGCGCGGCCGCCGAGGACCCGACCGGGGGCCGGCGCCAGCTGGTGCCGCTGAGGGTGGGCGACGTACGGCTGTCCACCCCGTACATCGACCGCAACCCGGTGGACCTCTTCCGGCTCGACGAGGTACACGCCACCACCGCCCTGCTGCGTGCGGTGGAGCGGCCCATGGCTTTGCCCGACAGCGGCAGCAGCGCCTCGCAGCCCGGTCCCCGCTTCCCGGGGACCGTCCCGAAGATCTGGAACGCGCCGCCCCGCAACCCCGGGTTCACCGGGCGCAGCATCGTGCTGGAGCGGATGCGCGACCAGCTCGGCGGGGGCATGGCCGTGGTGCTGCCGCAGCCGCAGACCCTGTTCGGGCTCGGCGGCGTCGGCAAGACACAGGTGGCGCTGGAGTACGTGCACCGGTTCATGGCCGACTACGACCTGGTGTGGTGGATCTCCTCGGAACAGACCGACGACGTGGTCGCGGCCCTCGCGGAGCTGGCGGTGCGGCTGGGCGCGCAGACCGGCGAGGACATGGCGGCCGCGTCCCAGGAGGCGATCGATCTGCTGCGGCGCGGGGTGCCCTCCTCGCGCTGGCTGCTGGTCTTCGACAACGCGGACGATCCCGAGACGCTCAAGCGGTTCTTCCCGCCGGGCGGGCCGGGCCATGTCCTGGTGACCTCCCGCAACCAGTCCTGGTCGCAGTACGGCGACGCGCTGCCGGTGGACGTGTTCCTGCGGGAGGAGTCCATCGAGCACCTCCAGCGCCGGGCCCCCGGGCTCAGCAAGGACGACGCCGAGCAGGTGGCGGTGGCGGTGGGCGACCTGCCGCTGGCCGTCGAGCAGGCGGGTGCGTGGATCGCGGAGACGGCGACGCCGGTGTCCGCGTACATCGAGCAGCTGGCTCAGCAGGCGGCGCGCGTCCTGGCCCTGAACCAGCCGCCCGGCTACCCGGAGCCGGTGGCCGCCACCTGGAACATCTCCATCGAGCGGCTGCAGTCCCGGTCCCCGGCGGCCGTCCGGCTGCTCCAGCTGTGCGCCTTCCTGGCGCCGGAGCCGATCTCCGCGAACCTGCTCTACAGCAAGGAGATGATCGACGCCCTCAAGCCCTACGACTCCTCGCTGCAGGAGAAGCTGGTGCTGGGCCGGGTGATCCGGGAGATCGGCCGGTTCGCGCTGGCCAAGGTCGACCAGGTCAGCAACAGCATCCAGGTGCACCGGCTGGTGCAGGCGGTGATCCGGGCCCAGCTGAGCGAGGAGGAGCAGCGCGAGACCCGGCACGCGGTCCACCGGATCCTGGCCGGGGCCCGGCCGGACGACGACGAGCCGATCGACAATCCGGAGACGTGGCCGCGGTTCAACACCATCTGGTCGCACCTGACCCCGTCGGAGGCCCGGTACTGCAAGGAGCCGGAGACGCGCCGGCTGCTGATCGACCGGGTGCGCTACCTGTGGAAGCGCGGCGACTTCAAGGCCGCGTACTCCCTCGGCGAGGAGCTGCGGGAGGCCTGGAAGGAGATGCTGGGCAACGACGACCTGCAGTACCTGTACCTGCGCTTCCACCTGTCGAACATCCTGCGCTCGCAGGGCCGGTTCGTGGAGGCGAAGGAGCTGGACGAGGTCACGCTGGAGCGGCAGAAGGCGGTGCTCGGCCCCTCGCACCCGCACACGTACATGACGATGAGCGGTCTGGCCAACACGCTGGGCGCGCTGGGTCATTACGGACAGGCGATGGAGCTGGCGACCGACGCGCACGAGGGCTTCAGCCAGATCTTCCACGAGGCGCACCCGCGCACGCTGGCCGCCGCGAACAACCTGGCGCTGAACCTGCGGCTGGTGGGTCAGTACACCAGGGCCCGGGAGATCGACCAGGAGGTGCACGACCTGCGCACGGAGGTGCTCGGGCCGGAGCACCCGTACACCCTGTCCTCCGCGCAGAACCTGGCGCGCGACCTGCGCGAGGTGGGCCGGTACGAGGACTCGGTGCAGCTGCTCAGCCGGACCTACGACACCTACAAGCGGACGCTGGGCCGGGCGTTCCCCGGCACCCTGTCGGCGGCGAAGAACCTGGCGGTGTCGCTGCGCCGGGCCGGCCAGCTGGAGGACGCCCTGCGGCTGACCACGGCCACCCGGGCCCGCTACCGGGCCAAGTACACCTCCGTCAACCCGGACCTGCTGTCCTGCGAGCTCAACCTGGCCTCGGACCTGTTCGCGACCGGGGATCCGGGCGGGGCCCGGGACCTGGCGCAGGAGGTGGTGGACGAGTACATGAAGGTGCCGGGCGAGCGGCACCCGTACACCCTGGCGGCCGTGAACAACCTGGCGGTCTTCCACTGGGGCACGGGCGCCGCGGAGACGGCGGAGACGATGCTGCGCCAGACGATCAGGGGGATGCGGGACGTGCTCGGGGACAACCACCCGCACACCGTCTTCGCCCACCTCAACCTGGCCAACACGAGGGCCGACCTGGGCGATCCGGAAGGTGCTCTGGAGCTGGAGCGGATCGCGGTGATGCGGCTGCGCGAGGCGCTCGGGGCGCACCATCCCGAGACCCTGGCGAGCAGTTCCAACATGGCGGTCAGTCTGGATTCGATGGGCCGCAAGGAGGAGGCGGCCAGGCTGCGGGCGGAGGCGGTGTCCGAGCTGACCCGGCTGCTCGGCGAGGACCACAGCCTGACCCGGTACGCGCGCGACGAGCGGCGGGTCCACCGCGACCTGGAGCCTCTCGCCGTCTGATCCGACGGCGGGCGGCGGGGCTCCCGCGACCGCGGGGCCCCCGCCGCCCGCCACCCGACAGCAGGGGGGCGCTGTGACCGACAGCATGACCTTTCGAAACGAGGACCTGCCGGCCCTCTTCCACCACACCGACCAGGCGGCGATCTCCCGGCAGCGGGAGTCGACCCAGGCCACCCGCGCCCAGTTGCTGCTGCTGGTCGCGGCCGCGGCGGCCGCCGCGCTGCCCGCCGGGCCGAAGCTGGGCTCGATGTACCTCTTCGGGCTGCTGAGCGTGCTCTCGTACGTGGGGGTGCTGGGCGTGGGGATGCGGGCGACGCGGCGCCGGGCCCGTCCGCAGTGGCAGCTCAACCGCAGTGCGGCGGAGTTCATCAAGTCCCTGGCCTGGCGGTACGCGGTGCACGGGGCGCCGTTCGGCAGTGCGGTCGCCGCTCCCGAGGCGACGTACCGCACCCGGCTGGAGGCGGGTCTGGCCGAGCTGCGGAAGATGGGCTGGGAGGATCCGCGGACCGCCGGGACGGTGCCGGAGGGCGGGGAGATCACCGGCGCGATGCAGCGGTTGCGCGGGATGGACTACCAGGCGCGGCGCGAGACGTACGTCCGGGACCGGCTGATCGAGCAGCGCAACTGGTACCGGCGGCGCACGGAGGTGTCCCGGCGGGCGACGAACCTGTGGTCGTGGACGATCGTGCTGCTGACCTGTCTGGCGCTGCTGTTCGCGCTGCTGGGGTCGTTCGGTTCGGGTCCGGGGCCGAGGCTGACGGCGCTGCTGAGCGCGGCGGCGGCGGCCGGGATCGCCTGGAACGAGGTGCGCCGCCACCATCCGCTGATCGAGGCGCACACGCTGATCGAGCAGGACCTGGCGGCGATGATGGTCGTGATGCAGACGACCATCACCGAGTCGCAGTGGCCCTCGTCGGTGTACGAGACGGAGCGGTACGTGTCCCCGCAGCACACGGACTGGCTGGCCCGGCACAGCAGCTGAGGGCTACAGGGGCGTGGCTCAGTCCCGGGTCACGCCCTCGCACCAGATGACGGTGACCGGTTTGCCGAGCGCCCGCGCGTAGGCGACGATCTCGGCGGTACCGCCGTGGCCGCGGGCGGGCTGTCCGTCCCAGACGGCGACGATCCGGTCGCAGGAGTCGGCTATGTAGGTGCCGGCGGCGTAGTAGGCCTCGTCCGTGGAGCGGGCGAAGTCCATCCGGACCTCCTGGGTGGCCCGGTTCTTGAGTCCGCGGTAGCGGGCGAGGGCCTCGGCGCCCTCGAAGGCGTCCTCGTAGTCCCCGCTGGGGATCACCACGGTGAGGTCGGCGCCGTTTTCGAGGGCGATGGCGGCGAACAGCTGGTCCGCTCCCTCGGCGAGGCTGGAGAAGGCCTCCAACGGTCCTTCGTGGCCGGCCAGTACGGCCCGCAGACCGTCCTCCACATGGCCGAGCACCGAGTCGGGAATGGCCCGGTGCCCGGTCACGCCGATGCGTTTCATGCAGAAACCAGCCTCCCCCGTGGACACGGCCGCCCCGAACATCCTCCCAGAAGGCGGGAGGACGTCCAGGGGTGCGACGGGGGCGCGTGAGTCATCGTCAGTAGACGCTGACTCCGTACGCGTTGAGGGCTTCGACCACGGGCTGGAAGAAGGTCGTCCCGCCCGAGGAGCAGTTGCCGCTGCCGCCGGAGGTGAGGCCGACGGCGCGGGTGCCCGAGTAGAGCGGGCCGCCGCTGTCGCCGGGTTCGGCGCACACGTTGGTGCGGATCATGCCGTAGACGATGTCGCCGCCACCGTAGTTGACGGTGGCGTTGAGCCCGGTGACCCGGCCGCTGTGGATACCGGTGGTGGATCCGCGGCGGGTCACCGACATGTTGACCGTGGCGTTCACGGCGCTGGTGATGTCCTGGCTGCCGACGGTCCCGGGGGGCACCGGCGTGTTGCTGGCGTACTTGATGAGGCCGTAGTCGTTGGTCGGGAAGCTGGAGCCGACCGTGGAGCCCACGACGGTGGTGCGGGCGGAGTTGCTCCACCAGGTGCCCGCGCCGTCGGTGCAGTGCCCGGCGGTCAGGGCGTAGTAGTTGCTGCCGCTGCGTACGTTGAAGCCCAGCGAGCAGCGCCAGCTGGTGGCGTAGATGGCGTCGCCGCCGGAGACCAGTTTGGTGAGCTTGCCGGGGATGCGTTCGATGCGCAGTGCTCCGACATCGGCTCCGGCCTCGCGCTTGATTCTCGCGATGCCGGCGTCGGAGACCGTGGAGTCGGCGGAGACCACGAGGGTTCCGGTGGCGGGGTCGGTGTGCCAGGCGGTGCCCGCCACGTCGGCGCGCAGGACGGATGCGCCGGCCGAGGCGAGCTGGTCGGCGCTGAAACCGCCGTCCTTCGGGTCCGCGCTCGCAGCCGTGGGGACGGCGAGCGCTGCGGCGGCGGCCAGGCCGGTGGCCACCGCGAGCAGCCTGGTACGGGTCGTGCGCTTGATCCTCACTTCTCGTCCTCCTGGAGAGGTTCGGGGGCCCGGCGGTTGTGGGGGTACCGGAGCCCGTGAGGCGCAGCCGGGGGCACGGCGGGCGCATGAACTTTGGCCGTGCCCCTGACAAGCGCTGTCGGGAGTGTCCTGTCGTCGGATACCGGTAGCAAGAGCGGCTTTCAGCCTCCGCCCGCCCGCCGCGGCCTCGAAGGGCAGCGGGTTCCCGGGCGGCGGAAAAGGACGGTCGAAGCGGTCCGCGAAGGCGCGCGCGGACAGCGGGAGCGGCGGGGATCCACCGCGATCGCGCCGCGCGCGTCGGGTATGCCGGGGTTCGGGCGACAAAAGCGGGGGCCGGAGCGCCCGGCGGTGGCGTGCGGCGCCGCACCGGTCTCCGTGCGGCTCCGGTGCCCCGGAACGGCCGGAATTCGACCTTCCGGGTAGTCGGCGGGCCGGAGGGTTCCGGTCAGCGCGAGGGGGCCGTAGGGCGCGGACGCGGCCGCCGCCCTGCGTTCATGCCGTTCCCGCCGCGCGGCGTGCGGGTCTGCGTCGTCGCTCATCCCGCTCAACCCTTCCACACGGGTCCGGGCGGGAATCCCCGCGTACGCCGTCCGGACCTGTGAAATCTGAAAGAGCCTCAGCAGTCGCAGCCGCAGCAGTCACAGCTGCAGCAGCCGTCACCACCACCGCCACCACTCCCACCACTCCCGCCGCTCTCGCCGCTGCTGCTGCAGCAGTCGCAGTTTTCGCAGCACTCGCAGGCGTCGCACCACGGGTCCCGCTTCTTCCGGGACCACGGTCCCTCGTGCTCGGTGCAGCACATCTGGCAGGTGCAGAACAGCCCGATGGCCACCGCGCAGCCCGCGAGCAGTCCGCGGCGGGGCTTCTGCGGGGGCTGCGCGCCGCCGAATCCGCCCGGGCCCGTGGGCGGCATCCCTGGGCCGCCCGCTCCCCCGCCGTACGGGGCCCCGCCGTACGGGTTCTGGCCGTACGGGTTCTGGCCGTACTGGTTCCCACCCTGGCCACCGTAGGGCTGGCCCGCGTACGGGTTGCCGCCCTGGCCGGCGGATGCAGTCGCCGTGTGGCCGCAGCTGCCGGTGCCGAAGGCCCGGTCCACCGAGGTGCGCAGCTCGTGCACGAGCAGCCGGTGGGCGAGCCCGGCGTCCGTGAACTCGACCTCGCCCAGCGCGAGCTTGATGCCGTGGAGGGCGTCGTCGCAGAGCCTGCGGGCCTCGGTGAGCGAGGTCCCGGTGGCGGTGAGCGGGTTCCAGGCGCCCGCGACGGCGTCGGCACCCTGGTCCTCCACCGCGTCCAGCAGGTGCGCGAGCCGGCCGAAGTACCGGCCGGCCTCGGCCAGCGCGGGGGCGTTGCCCGGCCGTCCGGCCAGTTGCGCGGTATGCGCGAAGGCGGCGGCCGTCGCGGTCTCCGTCGGCTCGGTCACCACGAGGACCGGGGTGCCGAGGCCGGCGAGCGTCTCGATGCCCGCCTGCCGGTCCACCGCGTCGACGAGCACGGCGGTGTCGAAGCCGAGCGAGGCGCCGGTGCGGGCTCCGGCCCGGTCCCAGCCGCGGGCCACCTTGCGTGCGGCGGCGGCTATCGGGGCACGGGCCAACAGCCCGTCCCGGTCGGCCACGTGGTCGCGCACCTTGGCGGAGGCGAGCACGAGCGAGACGGCGGCGGCGAGCCGCGCGCCCTCGCCCTGGGCCACGGTGGCGGTGCGCATCCCGCGCAGCGGGCAGGGTCCCGCGGTGCGCCGGGCCTCGGGCGCGGCACCCGACTGAGCCTCCGTCAGGACGGAGACGAGCAGCCCGTCATAGTTCGTAACGATCCGGGCGAATTGTCCGTGATCTCCCCGAAGTGCCAGGCAGAGCCCGCACAGATGGGCCATCCACTCCGCCTTGAACCGCTCTCCCAGCCGGTGCGCGCAAGGTCTCACTATGCCGAACAAGCTGCTTCCCCCGTGTGTCGTACGCGTGCTTGCCGGGCATCGTATCGACCCTCGCGCTTCACCCGTACGTCCGCGTCGCTCACCCGTAAGGCGGCAGCGGTCGTATTTTCACTCAGTCAGCAGTGGTGGCGAACAGGATCCTTGACCGTGCAACGGATGTTCTGCACCAGTACCGTCACGAAACCCGTGCGCGGCGACTATCCACTTGGCGCGTTGTCAGCATCATGGACGAGCATAGGGGCAGCGGAGAGAAGACAGACTGACCGCGGTGAAAGGAGGCAGTCCATGGGTTCGGTGCGCAAGGCGAGTGCCTGGCTGGGTCTCGTGGAGGACAGCGACGACGATCGCTACTACGACGACGACTACGCGGAGGCCGCCCAGGGTTCGGTGGCCGGCCCCGGCGAGCAGTGGGTCACCGACCCCCGGGTCCGGGTGGCCTCCGAGTCGGCCGTCGAGCACGGCCGCCGCATCGCGACGGTGACCCCGGACGGTTTCCGTGACGCGCGGGGCATCGGCGAGCTGTTCCGCGACGGGGTCCCGGTGATCGTCAACCTGTCGTCGATGGACCCGGGTGACGCGAAGCGCGTCGTCGACTTCGCGGCCGGACTGACCTTCGGGCTGCGCGGTTCGATCGAGCGGGTGGCGACCAGGGTCTTCCTCCTGACCCCGGCCGACACCCAGATCGTCAGCGGCGAAGCGGGCGGCCGCTCGCGCGACTTCTTCAACCAGAGCTGAGCAGGGCTCTCACCGGAAGGCGTCCAGGCCGGTGAGTGCCTTGCCCAGCACCAGCTGGTGCATCTCGACGGTGCCCTCGTAGGTGAGCACCGATTCGAGGTTGGTGGCGTGCCGCATGACGGGGTATTCGAGGGAGATCCCGTTGGCGCCGAGGATGGTCCGCGCGGTGCGGCAGATCTCGATGGCCTCGCGGACGTTGTTGAGCTTGCCGAAGCTGATCTGCTCCGGCCGCAGGGTGCCCGCGTCCATGCGCCGGCCCAGGTGGTGGGCGAGCAGGATGCCCTTGTGGAGTTCCAGGGCCATGTCCGCCAGCTTGGCCTGGGTCAGCTGGAAGCCGCCGATCGGCTTGCCGAACTGCTCCCGCGTCCTCGCGTAGTCGAGCGCGGACTCGAAACTGGCCCGCGCCGCGCCCATGGATCCCCAGATGATCCCGTACCGCGCGTGGCTGAGGCAGCCGAGCGGCCCCTTGAGCCCGGTGACCAGCGGCAGCACCGCGTCGGCGGGCAGCCGTACGTCGTCCATCACCAGCTCGCTCGTGACGCTGGCCCGCAGCGACCACTTGTGCTTGATCTCCGGCGCGGAGAAGCCGGGGGTGTCGGTGGGCACCGCGAAACCGCGGATCCCCTCGTCGGTCTGCGCCCACACCACGGCGACCGCCGCGACGGAACCATTGGTGATCCACATCTTGCGGCCGTTCAGCACCCAGTCGGTGCCGTCGCGCTTGGCGTAGGTGCGCATCGCCGCGGGATCCGAGCCCACGTCGGGCTCGGTCAGCCCGAAGCAGCCGATGAGCTCGCCCGCGGCCATGCCGGGCAGCCAGCGCTGCTTCTGCTCCTCGGAGCCGTACTTCCAGATCGCGTACATGGCCAGCGACCCCTGAACGGAGACCAGCGAGCGGATGCCGGAGTCGGCGGCCTCCAGCTCCAGGCAGGCGAGGCCGTACTGCACGGCGCTGGCGCCGGCGCACCCGTAGCCCTCCAGGGACATCCCGAGCGCTCCGATGCCACCGAGCTCGCGGGCCAGCTCGCGGATCCCGGGCAGCTCGCCGCTCTCGTACCACTGCGCGATGTTCGGCAGCACCCGGTCGGCGGCCCAGGCGCGGACGGTGTCCCGGACGGCGAGGTCCTCGGGCCCGAGGAGCTCGTCGAGCCCGAGCGGATCATGGGGCAGGAACGCGGACACTGGGCCTCCCGGCGGCCTGAGACAGAACCTAGCAGCGCAAGTTTTGCGCTCGCCCGAAGCTATTAGCCATCGCCGGGCAAATCCAGACCCCACCGTTGCGGCCCCGCCGGCGATTGAGGCGCGGGGGTCCGGGGGCGGCGCCCCCGGCAACGGCGCCTCACCCGGCGGCACCGGACGGCGTCAGCCCGCCTGCTCGACCGGGGTCGGCCGCGCTTCCCCCTTCGCCTGCGCGGGCAACCGCACCTCCGCCGCCTCGTCCTCCGCCGCCCCGCAGTCCATGACCCGCGGCAGCTTCAGCGCCATCACCGCCCCCGCGAACAGCAGCACCGCGCTCACCAGCAGCGTCACGTGCAGTCCGTGCACGAACGACTGCCGCGCCGCCGCGTGCAGCGACGCCCCCGCCGGCCCCCCGAGGTGCGCGGCGATCTGGTAGGCCTCGCCCAGGGAGTTCGCCGCCCCCGCCGAGTCCGCCGCCGACACCCCCGGCACGTCCATGAGGCCCGGCCGGTACGCCGCGTTCATCACGCTGCCCAGCAGCGCGATGCCGATGCCCGCGCCCAGCTGGTACGAGGTCTCGCCGATCGAGGCCGCGCCGCCCGCGGTGGCCGCCGGGGCCTCGCTCAGCATCGACTCGTACGCGGCGAACAGCGTCGTCTGCAGCCCGAAGCCGAGCAGGATGAAGCCGATGGTCAGCAGCAGCGGCCGGTCCTGCTGGCCCATGAGGGTCAGCAGGAGCACGGCGCAGGCGGTCAGGACGAAGCCCAGCGACACCATCGTGCGCGGCCCGACCCGGGCCAGGGTGTACGAGCCGGTGGCACCCGCGGCCATGGCGGCGAAGGTCAGCGGCAGCAGTCGCAGGCCGGTCTCCAGCGGGCTGAGGTGCAGCACCAGCTGGAGGTACTGGACGGCGATCAGCTCCAGGCCGACCAGGGCGAGCATGGCGAGGACGATGCACGCGACCGAGGTGGAGAAGGCGGCCCGCGCGAACATCCGCATGTCGATCAGGGGGTGCTCGCGCCGCTTCTGGCGCCGTACGAACAGCACGAGCAGCACCACGCCGAGCAGCAGCGGGAGCAGTGCCTCGGCGTCGAGGAGCCGGCGTTCGGCGCCCAGCCGCTTGATCCCGAGGACCGTGCCCAGTACGCCGACGGCGGCCATCAGCGCGCCGAGGACGTCCCACGGCCCGTCGGCGGATCCGCGCGACTCCGGCAGCAGCCAGCGGCCGAGCGGCAGGATCAGGGCCATCAGCGGGATGTTGATGAGGAAGACCGAGCCCCACCAGAAGTGCTCGATGAGGAAGCCGCCGAGGACCGGTCCGCTGGCCGCGCCGATGGCGGCGACGGCGGTCCAGATGCCGATGGCGAGCGCCCGCTCGCGCCGGTCGGGGAAGACCTGGCGCAGGATCGACAGGGTGGCGGGCATGATCATCGCGCCGCCGATGCCGAGCAGGGCGCGCGCGGCGATCAGCACCTGGGCGTTGTCGGCGAGGGCCGCTATCGCGGAGGCCACGCCGAAGAGCCCGTAGCCGAGGAGGAGGACGCGGCGGCGGCCGACCCGGTCACCGAGGGTGCCGAAGAGGATGAGCAGCGAGGCGCAGACCAGCGGGTAGGCGTCGACGATCCACAGGAGCTCGATCGAGCCGGGGCGCAGGTCCTCGGTGACGGAGGGGACGGCGACGTGCAGGATCGTCGCGTCGAGCGCGACGAGGACCAGGCTGACGCAGAGCACCGCCAGGACGACCCAGCGGTTGGTCCCACCGGAGGCGGCGCCCAGCCGCTGCCAGGGGGAAGGGGTCCGGACCCCGGCCGCGTTCGTCCCCGACATGCATGTACCTCCCAGGTGATCCCTCGGGCTCGGCGGACCAGCGTCTTGTGGAGCCACGGGGGGTGGTGCGCTGTGCGGCGTCCAACGGGGTCCGGCATCGACACGCGAGTGAACGGTCAGCGTACGCGAGTTCGTCTGCCCGACACGTGGTCAAGCTCTCATCCCGGTGACGGCCTCCGTGTGGCGTGTGCCACTCCCTCCACCGTCATCCTTCCCCCGTGTACACGCGCGCTCACGGCCCGTGGTTTCCCCGTCGCCGCGCTTCCCGCCCGGCTCCGGCTCCTGAGGGGCGCATGGCCGCCGCCACCGATAATCATGCCTGTGGAAGATCTTGGATTTCGCCGGGCCGCGCCCGCACTGGCCGCCTTCGCCGCGGTCCGGCTGCTCGGGCTGACCGTGCTCGCGGCGTGGGGCGCGGCGGTCGGCAGCAGCCCGCACACACTGCTGTCCGCCCGCTGGGACTCGCTCTGGTACGCCCGCATCGCCGCGGAGGGGTACGGCTACGAGATCGCCCTGCCCAACGGGGACGTCCACTCGAACCTGGCGTTCTTCCCGCTGCTGCCGTGGCTGGAGCGGCTGGTGTCCGCCGCGACCGGGCTCTCGTACGGCTCCGCGGGTCTGGTGGTGTCGGTGGTCGCGGGGCTCGCGGCGGCCTGGGGGATCTTCGCGGTGGCCGACCTGGTCCACGGCCGCCGGGCCGGGGTGTTCGCGGTCGCGGTCTGGGCGGCGCTGCCGGTCGGGATCGTGCAGTCCATGGCGTACAGCGAGTCGCTGTTCACGGCCCTGGCCGCCTGGGGCCTCTACGGGGCCCTGCGCGGACGGTGGCTGACGGCGGGGCTGCTGGCGGCCGGGGCCGGGCTGACCCGCCCGGTCGGCGCGGCGGTGGTCGCGGCGGTGTGGGTGGCCGCCGCGCTGGCCTGGCGGCGCGGGGAGCGGTCCTGGCGGACGGTCGTGGGGGTGCTGCTGGCTCCGGCGGGCGCGGCGGCGTACGTGCTGTGGGTCGGCGCGCGCACCGGGGGCGGGCTGCTGGGCTACCTGGAGGTGCAGGGCGGCTGGGGCAACGGCTTCGACGGCGGCTGGGCGTTCGCGGGGTTCATCGGGGCGAAGCTGGCCTCGTCCGCGTTCCCCGCCGGGGTGGGGCTGATCGCGGGGGTCGCGCTGGTGCTCTGGCTGTACGGGAAGTGCGTCCAGCAGCGGCAGCCGGTGCCGCTGCTCGTGTACTGCGGGATCGTCGTGGCGCTGGCGCTGTGCGCGTCCGGGTACTTCGGCTCCAAGCCCCGGCTGCTGCTGCCCGCCTTCCCGCTGGTGCTGCCGCCGGCGGTGGCGCTGGCGCGCCGGCGGACCGGGCGGGCGGCCGCGGTGGTGGGCGCGCTGGCGCTGGCCTCGGCGGTCTACGGGGCGTTCTGGCTGAACGGATCGGGTCCTCCTTAGGACCCGCACGTCACGGAATGGATCATTCCGGCCCATCTTTCAGCAAAAGGAATGGCCCGCACGGCAATAAAGCCCATATAAGCGACCGAAACAATTCACGGAGACAGTCGATCAAGGGGCGGCCAACCACTGCCGAAATAGCGGGAATTAAGTCCCACGTGAGACCAACTCCACATCACATGGTCATCACAAACCCCGCGATTCGCCCGGGCCGACCAGCGGCGGGCGGTAACGTCGATTGAGTGCGTACCGACCAAATCCTGACCCGTCTGGAGCGGGTGTTCGCCCGGCTGGACCGGGAACCAGAGCGACCGGCTCATCTGCAAACCCCGCAGATGAGCCGGCACCGCGTCGTACTCCTGGGATCGACCCTCGCCTTCTATCTCGCAATCGTGGTCGCCGTACTGACCACTTCCTGGCTGGTCCGCCTGGACTGGCAGATCATGTTCTTCCGGCCCTACGAGCAGTGGCCGCAGCTGCACGCCTTCCTCGACTACCTGGTCGTGCTGGGCCAGCGCGGCCCCACCGCGGTCATGGTCGCCGCCTGGCTCGGCTGGCGCTCCTGGCGGCAGCACACCCTCCGCCCGCTGATCACCCTCGGCGTGGCGCTGCTGCTGCTCAACATCACCGTGGGGTCCGTCAAGCTCGGCCTCGGCCGGCTCGGTCCGCACTACGCCACGGAGATCGGATCCGCCGAACTCTTCGCCGGCGGCGATATATTCCCTTCCGGTCACACCGCCAACGCCGTGGTGACGTGGGGCATCCTGGCCTACCTGGCCTCCACCGGGGTCACCCGGCGGGTGCTGTCCGTGGTGTCCGCGGTCGTCTCGCTGAGCGTCGGCGCCACCACCGTGTACCTCGGCACCCACTGGGTCAGCGACGTCCTGCTCGGCTGGTCCGCGGGTCTGCTGATCATGCTGGCCCTCCCCTGGTTCGAGCCGCTCATCGCCCGGACCGAGGCCTACGTCTTCGACGTGCGCGAGCTGCTGCGCCGCCGCGCCGAGACCGGGCGCATGCCGGCGCCGGTGGTCTCCGTGCTCACCCCGCTGCTCTCGGCGGGCGGCAAGTGGCAGTTGCGGAGCCCCGCCGAGGCCGCCACCGACACCACCGGGGAGCCGGTCCCGCAGCCCGTCACGGCCACCGCGGCCGCGGCGGCCACCGCCACCGCGCACTCCCCCACCGCCCGGCCCGCCGTGCACCCGGCCGGCCGGCCGCACGTGATCCGCTCCGAGCGGACCCCGGTCACGCCGAACGGCAGCCGCCGCCCGGCGCACACCGAACGGGCCACTGCCCGGGGAGCGGCGGCCCGGCCCGTCGCCGGCGGCTGACGGTCCCGCCGCGGGGGCGGTACGCACCCCTCTCCCCGCGGCGCACGAAGGCGGGCCAGGTCCTCCGACCTGGCCCGCCTTCGCCGTTCGTCAGCGCCACGCCCGGACGTTCGTCCGTCCCGGGTCACGCTTGTGTCACAGAATATCAACAGCCGCAAATTGTTTACCGGTCCGCGACACGCCCGGGGTTCAGACGGTTTGGAATTTGCGCGAAACGCGGCCGAATTCTGGCCCGGGATTGCCACGGCCCTCTTGGACCAGACCAGTTGAATCCCCCTCAGCTCTCCTACATTTCCTTCACTTCTCCGGCCTCCAGGGCCCTGCCCAGGAGATCCCGCGCGGCCCTGATCCGATCCGTCAGCTCCGGTGGTTCGACCACTTCGAACTCACAACCGAGCAGCATGACGTGAATCACCAGAACGTCCAGGCTCACCGCCCCGGTCCGCAGCAGGCAGCTCTGCCCGTCGACCGGTTCCAGGACCCCGTCGCTCGGTCCGACGATCCGTGCCGCGTCCTGCGCCGAAACCTTCAGCCGCACCACCGCACGGGCCGCGTACGCCTGCCGCGACACCCCCTCGGAGACGTACGCGGCGAGGTCCTCGGCGGGGGCCGGGCGCGGCGGGAACCGCGGTCCGTGCGGAGGTCTGGGTTCGATCCGGTCGGCGCGGAAGGTCCGCCACGCCTCCCGGTCCAGGTCCCAGGCGACCAGGTACCAGCGCCGCTCGGTGCAGACCAGCCGGTGCGGTTCGACGGTGCGGCGGCTGACGTTCCCCTCGTGGTCGCGGTACCCGAAGCGCAGCCGCTCGCCGTCCCGGCAGACCGAGGCCAGCTCGGTCAGCACCGAGGGGTCCACGGTGGACCGCTGAGCGCCGCGCAGCATCGGCACGGTGTACTCGTTGAGCGCGGACACCCTGCGGCGCAGCCTCGACGGCAGCACCTGCTCCAGCTTCGCGAGGGCGCGTACGGAGGCCTCCCCGATGCCCTCGACGCCGTTCCCGGCGGCGGTCCGCAGGCCCACGGCGACGGCCACGGCCTCGTCGTCGTCCAGCAGCAGCGGCGGCAGCTCGGCCCCAGCACCCAGCTGGTAGCCGCCGCCGGTCCCGGGGCTGGCGTTCACCGGATACCCGAGCTCGCGCAACCGGTCGACGTCGCGCCGGACCGTCCGCGCGGTGACCCCGAGGCGGTCCGCCAGATCGGCCCCGGTCCATTCGCGGTGGGCCTGCAGCAGGGACAGCAGGCGCAGCAGTCGTGCGGAGGTATCGAGCATCCCCCGAGTCTGCCAGCGCGCCGCGCCCGGCCGGGGCCTCAGCAGAGCAGCGGTGGCGCCTCGGCGCCGCTGAGCCCGACGAGCGCGCAGAGGGTCTTCAGGGAGACCTTCCAGACCCCGTCCTCGAGGACCGCGGTCCCCTTGCTGCCGGGCATCACCGTCTCGTCACCGACCTTCAGGTCGTAGGTCACCTCGGCCTCGGTGGGCGTGGTGAAGGTGACGCCGGTGACCACGGCGGAGGCCTTGGCCGCTTCGGCACCGGCCGAGAAGCCGTCCAGCAGCACCTCGAGCAGGTCGCCGTGCTGCAACAGAGCGGCCTTCTCCTCGGTCGGGGTCTTCGGGTCGAAGAACGCGGTCCAGTTCTTCTCGATCTGTGCCTCGGCCGCCTCCGGGTCCGCGGGACCGTCCGCCGCCGGCCGGATCAGGACCGCGGCGGAGGGTGGGCCCGGTGCTCCCGCCGCCACCGCGGACGAGGACCATCCCACGGCCGCCGGAACGGCCAGCAGGACCGCGGCCGCCGTGCAGGCCGCGGCACGTGCGGAGGTCCGCGGGTGGGCGCGTGGGTGTCTGCTCTGGACCATCTGGCTCACCACCGGTGTCCGGGCGAGCCGTTCGGCCCGTCGTTTCCAGGGTCGGCGCCCGCACGGCATCGCGCAACGCGCGGACGGCCCCGGCGGCCCGGACGGCCCGCTCAGGGGCGCGGGGCCGGTGGCGGAGCGGCCGGAGCGGTGACCGGCACCGGCGCGGGCGCGGGCACCTGTGCGGGCACCTGTACGGGCCCGGCCGGGACCTGCGGCGGGGCGGCGGGCTCCGCGGTGGGCAGAACCAGCAGCATGCCCGCCGCGAGGGCCTCGGGCTTCGGTCCGATCCTCTCCCGGTTCGCCTCGTACAGGGCCCGCCACCCGCCCCGGATCCGGTGCTTGCGGGCGATCGACACCAGCGTGTCGCCGTCGCGCACCGCGTGCATCCGTCCGGCCAGCCCGTACCGCTTGGAGCACACCGGCCACGCGTTCCAGCCCTGCGAGCCCAGGACGTCCTCCGCGACCCGGATCTGCTGCACGCGGCCGGCCAGGTCGGCCCGTTCGGCGAACGCCAGCCCGCCGAACTCCTCCCACGTCGGCTGCCGGAACTGCAGCCCCCCGTAGAAGCCGTTGCCGGTGTTCACCGCCCATCGCCCACCGCTCTCGCAGTCGGCCACGCAGTCCCAGGGCCACTCCCCGCCCGGCCCGCAGTCCCCCGGCCCGTCCCCGATCACACCGGGCGAGCCGGGATGCGCCGCCCCGGCCGGCCCGGGCGCCGGAGGCGGTGGAGCCGCGGCCACGGCCGCGCGGGGCAGTACGAGCGCCAGCACGGCGGCGAGGGCGACGACGGCGCCGCCGGAGG
Source organism: Streptomyces sp. NC-S4 (assembly GCF_054353315.1). Lineage (NCBI taxonomy): Bacteria > Bacillati > Actinomycetota > Actinomycetes > Kitasatosporales > Streptomycetaceae > Streptomyces > Streptomyces sp. NC-S4. The sequence goes on from NZ_CM135937.1 coordinate 2,214,763, forward strand.
CGGCCCGGCGGGTCCGGTGACGGGGCATCGGATCACGCTACGCAGCCCCCCGCGGCCCCCTCCGGCCCGCCACGCGGCAGGTCACCGCACCCCACCCGGTCGGCCGACCGCCGACACCGCCCCAAACAGCCACACTCGGGCATCAACTGAGCACGATCAGAAAACAGTTGGCATGGAAACGAAGCCGAGGTCGGCCGGTTCACCCTTCCGGGGGCCAGGTTCGAATCCGTTCCCTCAAATGGCGTGACCCCGGCCGCCGCTCGGCCGTTGAGCCCGGCGAGCCGGGAGCCTCCCGGACCCGCACCTATGCCGAGGAGCCACCCCGTGCCGCGCATGCTCGACGTCAGTGATGAGGTACGTGCCGAGATCGGTGACGAAGAAGCCGACAGGCTGCTCGTCGGCGAGGACGCGCCGCGCAGTTACGACTGCACCTCCTGCCGCACCCCGGGCGACCCCGAGAACGACCGCACCAGCACCGTGCTGTTCGTCGGCGAGGAGACCGCCGTCCTCGCCTTCGCCCACGCCACCTGCATCCCCTCCCAGGTGGTCTCGGTCTCCGAGGAGCAGCTCCAGGGCGCCGTCCGCAGCATCACCGGCGACAGCCCGGCCGCCGCCGGCGGCCCCGGCGCCGCCCCGCAGAACGTGCCCGGCGGCCAGGCCGTCCTCGGTATCACCAGCGGTCTGATCCTGATCGCCGGCGAGCTGCACCCCGCCCTGGTCGTCGAGCCGACCGCACCCATCGCCCGTCCCGGCAGCGACGGCCCCGGCGACGACTTCCTGCCGCTCCTCATCGAGCAGGGGTTCATCCCGGTCACCGACACCTCCGAGGTCCCCACCCTCCTCGGCGGCTGGTCGGTGCTGCTCGCCGCGGGCCAGCTGCACGCCGTCCTGCAGCCGGGCAACGACGGCGTCGGCCAGGTCGCCTGGTGGCAGGCGCACCAGGCGCTGTCGGTCACCGACGGCTGGCGGGCCGCCGTCAACAAGACCCAGCGCGTGCTCATCTACGCCGCCCCGGTCGGCTCCATCGGCCAGCAGCCCCGTGAGGACCTGCTGCGCGACGCGCTGGACAAGGCCGCCGCCGCGGGCAAGCTCGTCGCCGCCGCGATGCCGCTGGCGGGTACGCCCGGCGCCTGATCCCGCCGGTACGAGAACGGCCTCCCAGCCCCCTGCCGTGGGGGCCGGGAGGCGTGCGCCGGGGGTGTGCGGTCCGTCCCGCACACCCCCGGCGATCTGCGTTTCCAGCCCTGTCACCCCGCATCCGCAGCGCGCCGGTTTCGTTGGCTGATACGTGCATTCATACGACTCCACCCGCGCCCCGTCCTACCAGAGCACCGTCCCCGCGATGCGTCCCGCACGGGACCGGGACACCCCTCCGGCCGTCTCGCACACCCCGATCTACGACACGCTGTACTCGGAGTACCTGCGCGCCTTCCGGGCGCTGCCGGGCGACCGTACGGGCGAGGAGGACCACGGGTTCACGGCCTTCGCCTACGGGGGCTCGTACACGAGCGGCAGCCCGTACGGCAGCGGCTGGACCGGCTCCGGGTGGCAGCGCGTCGACGGCTGGCAGCCCTCGTACACCCCGCAGCCGCTGCCGGCGTACTCCTACGCGGGCAGCCCCGGATACGCCGACGGGCGGCAGCACCAGGCCGGGATGACGCACATCCCGGCGGCCCTGCCGCCCGCTCCGCGCCGGGGCTACTGACCCCGCCGAGTCCGCCGGAGCCCCCGCCCGGCTCCTACTTCTTCTTCTTGTACTGGGCGCCGCGCTTCTCGCGCACCCGCACCGAGATGTGGATCGGGGTGCCCTCGAAGCCGAACTCCTCGCGCAGGCGGCGCTCGATGAAGCGCCGGTAGCCGTGCTCCAGGAAGCCGGAGGCGAAGAGGACGAACCGCGGCGGCTTGCTGCCCGCCTGGGTACCGAACAGGATGCGGGGCTGCTTGCCGCCACGGATCGGGTGCGGGTGGGCGGCAACGACCTCACCGAGGAAGGCGTTCAGCCGGCCGGTGGGGACGCGCGTCTCCCAGCCCGCCAGCGCCGTCTCGATCGCCGGGACCAGCTTCTCCATGTGACGGCCGGTGAGCGCCGAGACGTTCACCCGGGGCGCCCAGGAGACCTGCTGCATCTCGGTCTCGATCTCGCGCTCGAGGTAGTAGCGGCGCTCCTCGTCGAGCTCGTCCCACTTGTTGTACGCGATCACGATCGCGCGGCCCGCCTCGACGGCCATCGTGATGATGCGCTGGTCCTGGACGCTGATGGTCTCGGTGGTGTCGATCAGGATCACCGCGACCTCCGCCTTCTCGACGGCGGCGGCCGTGCGCAGGGAGGCGTAGTAGTCGGCGCCCTGCTGCAGGTGGACCTTCTTGCGGATACCGGCGGTGTCGACGAACTTCCAGGTGATGCCGCCGAGTTCGATCAGCTCGTCGACCGGGTCGCGGGTGGTGCCGGCCAGCTCGTTGACGACGACGCGGTCCTCCTTCGCCACCTTGTTCAGGAGCGAGGACTTGCCGACGTTCGGGCGGCCGATCAGCGCGATGCGGCGCGGGCCGCCGGGGGCGGCGCCGCCGAAGGTCTGCTCGGGTGCCTCGGGCAGGGCCTCCAGGACGGCGTCGAGCATGTCACCGGTGCCGCGGCCGTGGAGCGAGGAGACCGGGTGCGGCATACCGAGGCCGAGCGACCACAGGGAGGCCGCGTCGGCCTCGCCGCTCTGGCCGTCGACCTTGTTGGCGCAGAGCACGACGGGCTTGCCCGCCTTGCGCAGCAGCCGTACGACGGCCTCGTCGGTGTCGGTGGCGCCGACCTTGGAGTCGACGACGAAGACGACGGCGTCGGCGGCCTCGATGGCGTACTCGGCCTGGGCGGCGACGGAGGCGTCGATGCCGAGGACGTCCTGCTCCCAGCCGCCGGTGTCGACGACCTTGAAGCGGCGGCCGGCCCATTCGGCCTCGTACGTGACGCGGTCGCGGGTGACGCCGGGCTTGTCCTCGACGACCGCCTCGCGGCGGCCGATGATCCGGTTCACCAGGGTCGACTTGCCGACGTTCGGGCGGCCGACGACGGCGAGGACGGGAAGCGGGCCGTGACCGGCCTCCTCGATCGCGCCTTCGACCTCTTCGATGTCGAAGCCCTCTTCCGCGGCGAGCTCCATGAACTCCGCGTACTCGGCATCGCCAAGTGCTCCGTGGTCGTGCTGGTCGTTCATGAAGTCCGTTCCTCGTCGTTCGTGGTGATCGGTGGTACCCGCGCAGCGCGGTTCCACTACTGGTTTCAAGTCTCGCTCAGCGCCCGGTGAGGCGCTTGGCGTCGGCCAGGTGGGCGGTCAGCCGGTCCTGGATGCGTACGGTGGCCTCGTCCAGTGCGGTACGGGTCCGGCGGCCACTGCCGTCACCCGCGTCGAAGGCCGAGCCGAAGACGACGTCGACCCGGCTCTTGAGGGCCGGCAGTCCCTTGACGACCCGGCCCGGGGTGTCCCCGCTGCCCAGGACGGCGACGGGGACGATGGGCGCGCCGCTGCGGACCGCGAAGTACGCGAGGCCCGCGCGCAGCGAGGCGAAGTCGCCCTCGCCGCGGGTGCCCTCGGGAAATATCCCCAGGGCTCCTCCATTGTCGAGCACGCCGAGGGCGCGGCCTATCGCCGTCCGGTCGGGGCCGCCGCGGTCGACCTTGACCTGCCCGATCCCTTCGAGGAAGGGGCCGAGCGGGCCCACGTACGCTTCCTTCTTGATCAGGAAGTGCAGCGGCCTGGGCGCGGTGCCCATGACCATGGGGCCGTCGATGTTGTGCGAGTGGTTCACGGCGAGGATGACGGGGCCCGAGGCGGGCACCTTCCAGGCCCCCAGCACGCGCGGCTTCCAGAGCCCGTACATGAGCCCGATGCCGATGCGCCTGCCGACCGCCGCACCCTTGAGGGAGGGCGCTTGGCTCACTTGCTGCCCGCCCGCTTCTCTTCCACCAGCGTCACGACGCACTCGATCACCTGGTCGAGCGTGAGTTCGGTGGTGTCCACCTCGACGGCGTCGTCGGCCTTGGCCAGCGGGGAGGTCTTGCGGCCGGAGTCGGCCGCGTCGCGCTTGATCAGCGCCTCCTTGGTGGCCGCGAGGTCGGTGGCCTCCTTGCCGCGGAGCTCGCCGCTGCGCCGGGCGGCGCGCGCCTCGGCGGAGGCGGTCAGGAAGATCTTGAGGTCGGCGTCGGGCAGCACGGTGGTACCGATGTCCCGGCCTTCGACGACGATCCCGTCGGCCTCCCGGGCCGCCGCGGCGGCGATGGACCGCTGCAGGTCGGTGATCAGGGTGCGCACCTCGGGGACGGCGCTGACGGCGCTGACCTTGGAGGTGACCTCCTGGGTCCGGATGGGACCGGCGGCGTCGAGGCCGTCCACGGTGATGGTGGGGGCGGCCGGGTCGGTGCCGGACACGATGGCGGGCTTGCCGGCGGCGATCGCGATGGCCTGCGGGTCGTCGGTGTCGACGCCGTTGGTGATCATCCACCAGGTGATGGCCCGGTACTGGGCGCCGGTGTCCAGGTAGCGCAGCCCGAGCTTGGCGGCCACGGCCTTGGAGGTGCTGGACTTGCCCGTGCCGGAGGGACCGTCGATGGCGACGATCACGGCGGACGGAGCTGCGGTTTCCACGGTGCGGGCACCTTCCTGGTTGCGCGTACGTGTCCGGGCGCGGCAAAGCGCCCCTCCCCAAGGTTACCGGCCCCGGACGGCGCCCGTCCCCGCCGTGCGTTCCGGGGGCCGGCGGACTCCGGGGAGGGGTCTGCCGGCCGGTGCTACTGCTGTCGCAGCGCCCAGCCCCGCTCGCGCAGCTCGGCGGTCAGGCCGGCCGCCGCCCGCGGTTCCACCATGAGCTGGACGAGGCCGGCCTGCTGGCCCGTCGCGTGCTCGATCCGTACGTCCTCGATGTTGACCCCGGCTCGCCCCGCGTCCGCGAAGATCCGCGCCAGCTCGCCGGGCTGGTCGCTGATGAGCACGGCCACCGTCTCGTAGACGATGGGCGCCGCGCCGTGCTTGCCCGGCACCCGGACCCGGCCCGCGTTCCCGCGGCGCAGCACGTCCTCGATGCCCGCGGCGCCGCCGCGCCGCTTCTCCACGTCGGCGGACTGCAGGCCGCGCAGTGCTTCCACGGTCTCCTCCAGGTCGGCGGCGATCCCGGCGAGGACGTCAGCCACCGGTCCCGGGTTGGCCGACAGGATCTCCACCCACATCCGCGGGTCGGAGGCCGCGATCCGGGTGACGTCGCGGATGCCCTGCCCGCACAGCCGGACCGCGGTCTCGTCGGCCTCCTCCAGCCGGGCCGCGACCATGCTGGAGACCAGCTGGGGGGTGTGCGAGACGAGCGCCACCGCGCGGTCGTGGGCGTCCGCGTCCATCACCACCGGTACGGCCCGGGACAGGGCCACCAGCTCCAGCGCGAGGTTGAGCACCTCGTGGTCGGTGTCCCGGGTGGGGGTCAGCACCCACGGGCGGCCCTCGAAAAGGTCCGCGGTGGCGGCGAGCGGCCCCGACTGCTCCTTGCCGGCCATCGGGTGCGTCCCGATGTACGCGGTGACGTCCACGCCGAGCGCCGCCAGCTCCCGCCGCGGTCCGCCCTTGACGCTGGCCACGTCCACGTAGGCGCGCGCGACCCGGCGCCCGATCAGGTCGGCCAGGGTCGCGGCCACGTGGGCCGGCGGTACGGCGACGATCGCGAGGTCGACCTGCCCCTCGGGGGCCTCGTCGGTGCCGGCCCCGAGGGCGGCGGCCGTACGGGCCCGGTCCGGGTCGTGGTCGGCGAGGTGGACGGTGATCCCCCTGGCGGACAGGGCGAGCGCCGCGGAGGTGCCGATCAGTCCGGTTCCGATGACGACGGCGGTTCTCACGAGGTACTCCCAGGGGACGGAAAGGCGAGCTGACGGACTGTCCGGCCAGGGTATCCAGCGACTGCGGCACGAGGGCCCGACCGCCCATCCCGTGGGACGGCGGCCGGGCCCTCGGACGGCGCTTCGGCCGGTCAGAACTTCTGCGCGCGGATGATCTCCTCCAGCGAACCGGTCGGAAGCTGCCCTTGCGGGCTCAGCCTGTCGACGGCGGTCGGCAGTGCCCGTGCGATCTGGTCGGCGGCCTCCTGCGGGCTGACGCCGGCCTGCGCGGCCGCCTTCTGCAGGGCCTCGTCGGGCAGTGCCTCGGCGATCTGGGCTCCGCTGACCGACTGGTTGTCACCGGTGCCGATCCATGACTGGGCCTGGTCGGCGAGGCCGGACTTGGTCAGCATGTCCATCAGTCCGCCGAGCGGGTTGCTGCCGTCGGCCCGGGAACCGCCGGCTCCGCCCATGAGGGCGCCGAGCAGCGCACCGAGGATGTTGCCGGCGCCGCCCGCGGCACCGCCTCCGGCGCTCCCGCCCTGACCGCCGCTCCCGCCCAGGAGACCGCCGAGAAGGGAGCCGAGGTCGTTACCCGCCATCGTCGTGCCTTTCGCAGAGGGACCGGGTCGCGCGGACATGGGCGTACCCGGGTTCGAGACACGGATAATGTCACCCATGGCGGACAGTGCCGCCACCTGGCGCACACCTGCGCGCCCCCTGCGGTAGAACCATCCGCATGATCTTCCACATCGTCCCGCTCGCCGACTGGGCCGCCTCCCCCGAGCTCCCGTACGCCCCGCCCTCACTGGCGGCCGAGGGGTTCGTGCACTGTTCCGCGGACCGCCCCACGGCACTCGCGATCGTCGACGCGCACTACCGGTCGGTACCCGGGATCCTGCTCGCGGTGGAGCTCGACGAGGACGTGCTGACCGCCGAGGTCCGCCGGGAGAGTGATTCCGGCGGCCGTTACCCGCATGTTCACGGCCCGCTGAACCGGGAAGCCGTGATCCACGTGTGGGAGGTCGTACGCACACCCGGCAGCCCTGCCTCACTGGCCCCATGGGAACCGGGCCGATGAATCGGCGCGGCAGGCTTCACCCGAGGCCCGCCGCAGGCCAGGATGCTGACGCCATCCGGCCACGAAGCGAGGAGAGACTCATGAGCGACCTCACGCACACCGCCCGGCGCACGGTACTGACGATCGGCGCGGCCGCCCTGGCCGGCGGTGCGATCACCGCCTGTGGCAGCAGCGGCGGTGAAAAGGCCTCCCCGGGGGAACCGAACGAGGTGCCCGCCCAGCCCGCGGAGCCCGCGGCCCCGGCTCCCGCCACCCCGGCGGACACCGGCGCCGCGGCCGGCAAGGCCCTCACCAAGAAGGCGGACGTGCCGGTGGGCGGCGGCAAGGTCTTCAAGGAGGAGAAGGTCGTGGTCACCCAGCCCAAGGCCGGCACCTTCAAATGCTTCACGGCGGTCTGCCCCCACCAGGGCTGCCTGGTCAACAAGGTGGAGGACGGCAGCATCGACTGCCCCTGCCACAACAGCAAGTTCGCGATCGCCGACGGCGCGGTGACCAAGGGCCCGGCCACCAAGGGGCTGGCGGAGAAGAAGATCAAGGTCGCGGCGGACGGCAATATCTCGCTCGCATAGCGGCAGGTCAGACGCCTAAGCTCCCCGAATGGACGATCTGACGCTGGTACGGGACCACACCGTCTACCGGTGCGTGATGGGCTCCCGGGCGTTCGGACTGGCGACGGGGGCGAGCGACACCGACCTGCGCGGTGTCTACCTCGCCCCGACGCCGCTGTTCTGGCGGTTCGAGAAACCCCCCACGCACGTGGAGGGCCCGCGGGACGAGGAGTTCTCCTGGGAGCTGGAGCGCTTCTGCGAACTGGCCCTGCGGGCCAACCCGAACATCCTGGAGTGCCTGCACTCCCCCCTGGTGGAAGAGGTCACCCCGGTCGGCGAGGAACTGCTCTCCCTCCGCGAGGCCTTCCTCTCCCGCCGGGCCCACACCAGCTTCACCCGGTACGCGGCCTCCCAGCGCGGCAAACTCCTCGCCGATGTCCGCGTGCACGGCGCCCCGCGCTGGAAGCACGCCATGCACCTGCTGCGCCTGCTGCTGTCCTGCCGTGACCTCCTGCGCACCGGCCGGCTGACCGTCGACGCCACCCCGCACCGCGACCGCCTGCTCGCGGTCCGCCGCGGCGAGCTCACCTGGGAGGAGGTCGACGCCTGGATGGCGCGTCTCCAGGAGGAGACGGAAAGCGCCCTGGCCCGCACCGTGCTGCCGGCGGAGCCGGACCACGCCCGGGTGCAGGACTTCCTGGTCCGCGCCCGCCGCGCGTCGGCCGCGTAGCGCGTCCGGCACTGCTCAGGCGTCCCAGAGGGTGCCGAAGGCCAGGAGTTCGTCCCGGTACTCGATGCGGCCCTCCCATTCGCGGGGCCAGACGTCCGCGCCGAGGTGGGCTCCGGCGAAGGCGCCCGCGAGGCAGGCGATGGAGTCGGAGTCGCCGCGCGTGCAGGCGGCCCGGCGCAGCGCGGTCAGGGGCTCCTCGGGGAAGAGCAGGAAGCAGTGCAGGGCGGTGGCGAGGGCCTCCTCGGCTATCCAGCCGTCGCCCGTGGTCAGGCAGGGGTCGGTCTCCGGGGAGGGCGAGCGCAGGGCGGCCGCGAGCCGGTCGAGGACCGCCAGGCACTCGTCCCAGCCCCGGGCGATGAACGACTCCGCGGAGGCGTCGGACGCGGTGCGCATCCACAGGTCGCCCAGCCAGCGCTCGTGGTAGCGGGTGCGGTTCTCCAGGGCGTACGAGCGCAGCCGCCCGACGAGCCCGGTCACCTCGGTCCCGCCGGCCAGCAGGTGCACGGCCCGGGCGGTCAGGTCGGAGGCGGCGAGCGCCGTCGGGTGCCCGTGGGTGAGGGCGGACTGGAGCTGCGCCGCGCCCGCCCGTTCCTCCTCGGTCCAGCCCGGCACCAGCCCGACCGGGACCACCCGCATGTTGGCGCCGCAGCCCTTGGAGCCGATCTGGCTGGCATCGCGCCAGTCCCGGTCCGGGGAGTCCAGCAGCCGGCAGGCCGTCATGCAAGTGCGGCCCGGGGCCCGGTTGTTCTCCGGGGAGTGGTACCAGTCGACGAACTCCTCGCGGACCGGCCGGGTCAGGCGCAGCGGGCCCACCGGGCCGCGCTCGGCCGCCGTGCGCATGCCGCGGGCCAGGGCGAGGGTCATCTGGGTGTCGTCCGTGACGATCGCCGGGCGCGGCAGGCCCATCTCCCGCCAGGGGCCGGTCTTGGCCAGGATCGAGGGCACGTCGTTGAACTCGGTCGGGAAGCCGAGGGCGTCGCCCAGGGCCAGGCCGATCATGGCGCCGGTGGCGGCTCGCTTGGTCATCGGGTGGATCCTTCCGGTCGCAGCAGCGGAGGGTGGAGGGTGGTCGCCGGACCGGGCCGGTAGAGGGCGGCCGGTTTGCCACGGCCGCCGGTCAGCCGGGCGGCGCCCGGTACGGCCTCGACGAAGCCCGGCGTCGCCAGGACCTTGCGGCGGAAGTTGGGGCGGTCGAGGGTGGTGTTCCAGACGGTCTCGTAGACGGACCGGAGCTCGCCGAGGGTGAACTCGGGCGGGCAGAAGCCGGTGGCCAGGCAGGTGTACTCGAGCTTGGCGCCGATCCGCTCGCGTGCGTCCGCGAGGATCACCGCGTGGTCGAAGGCGAGTTCCGAGACCTCGTCCAGCGCGGTCCAGCGGGCGTGCGCCGCGTCCCCGCCGCCCTCGGCGGCCGGCTCCGGCAGGTCCGGGACGAGCGCGGTGAAGGCCACCGAGACCACCCGCATCCTGGGGTCGCGGTCCGGTTCGCTGTACGTGCGCAGCTGCTCCAGGTGGAGTTCGGCGACGAGCCGGTCCGGCAGGCCGGTCTCCTCGGCCAGTTCGCGCCGGGCCGCGGTCTCGGCGGACTCCCGCGGCAGGACGAACCCGCCGGGCAGCGCCCAGGCTCCGGCGTACGGTTCCTGGCCGCGCCGGATCAGCAGGACGTGCAGGGCGCCGCCGCGCACGGTGAAGACAGCCAGGTCCGCGGTCACCGCGAACGGCTCGAAGGCGTAGGGGTCATAGCCGGCGGTCATCGGTTCTCCGGAAGGGGGTCGGTGAAGTGCCAGCCCTCGGCCAGCAGGGCGTCCACGGCGCGGACGGCCTCCTCCAGCCGGGCCGCCCGGTCCCCGCGCACGACGAGGAAACGCCTCCCGGTGCGCTCCAGTTCCGCCCGGAACCGCTCGGTCATCCAGGGCCGCAGGTGCTCTCCGTCCCGCAGTCCGTCGTCCTCGAAGGGCACGTCGGCGTGGTCGGTGAGCAGGTACAGGTCCCGCCGGGTGAGGCCGGCGATCCGCTCGACCTCGGCATTGCGGCCGCCCGTGTACCGCTCGTGCCAGATGCCGGTCGCGAAGGAGTCGGTGTCGCAGAACAGCACCGGGGAGCCGAGCCGGGCCGCCTGCTCCTCGTCCGCGTCCTGGCGGCGTGCGATGACCGGGAACTCCTCGGAGGCGAAGGACACGTCCTCCCAGGAGGCCGCCGGGTCGGCGGCGCGGGCCGCCGCCAGCTTCTCCTCGCTGTACCGGCGCCCGTACTCGGCGACCCAGCCCGTCTTGGCCCATACGCCGCCGCGGCGCCGGTAGTGGTCGGCCAGGGCCCGCGAGAGCGTGGTGGTGCCGGTGGACTCCGCGCCGAGGACGACGACGCGCCGGGTGAGGGCGGCCCGGACGGCCGGCCCGAGGAACTCCCAGGAACCGGCCGGGTCCTTGCGCACCGCCGTACCGGACACCGGGAACAGCGTCCGTTCCCGGTCCACGAGGACCTCCTCGGCGCCGAACCTCCGGGCGAGCTCGCTCCCGTACTCCTCCGAGGTGAACACGGCGTCCACCCGCCCGGGGACCGCGCCGCGGAAGACGGCCATGTGCGCCTCCCAGATCTGCGGGTCGTGCAGGTCGACCGGGATGTCGTCCACCGCGCCGACGACCTCCGCGCCGGGGTGCGCCTCGCGCATCCAGGCGACCCGGTCGGCGAGCGGGACCGACTCCACCGAGGCAGCGCACACCAGCACGGTCAGCCGCTCGCACTGGTCCTGGGCGGTGCGCACGAGGTGGTGGTGGCCGGCGTGCGGCGGGTAGAACTTGCCGAGGACCAGGCCGTGCCCGTGGCGCCTCATGCCGTCGCCTCCGCCGCCGTACGGGCGTCGCGGGCGGGCAGGGTGCGCCGCCAGCCGAGGAGTCCGACCACGCACAGGGCGAGGAAGCCCACGTAGAGCGCGGAGGTCAGGTAGAGGCCCTTGTGGGCGTAGAGCGGGATGTAGACGAGGTCGGCGGCGATCCACAGCCACCAGGACTCCACGAGCTTGCGGCACTGCCCGTACGTGGCGACGAGCGAGAGCCCGGTGGTCAGCGCGTCCCAGAAGGGGACGGTGGAGTCGGTGGCCCGGTCCAGCAGCAGGGTGAGGGCGAGCACCCCCACCGCCCCCGCCGCGGCGAGCCCGGCCCATTCGGTGCGCGTGGTGCGGCGCACCGGCAGGGCCCCGGCGGATCCTGGTCCACCCCCGTGGGTCCAGGACCACCAGCCGTATGCGGCGAGGGCGATGAAGACGATCTGGAGCCCGGCGTCGGCGTAGAGGCCGGCCTGGGCGAAGAGCACGATGAAGAAGATGTTGTTGGCGATCCCGATCGGCCAGTTGGCCACGTGCTGCCGGGCGACCAGCCAGACGCACAGCGCGCCGGTGGCGAAGCCGAGCACCTCGGTCCAGCTCATGCTCCAACTCATGCCGACCCCTCCCACTCTTTAATGGTCAGATTGACTATAAACAATGGGAGGGGTCCCCGACAAGCAGAAAACCCGCGGCGCCCTGGGGCACAGCGGGTTTCCGGGGACCGGTCCGGCCGCCTGCGCGGCGACCGGTCTGCTCACGGGTACTAGAGGCCGACCTCGCGCATCAGCATGCCGACCTCGGTGTTGGTCAGGCGGCGCAGCCAGCCGGACTTCTGGTCGCCCAGCTCGATCGGGCCGAAGGAGGTCCGGACGAGCTTGTCGACGGGGAAGCCCGCCTCCGAGAGCATGCGGCGGACGATGTGCTTGCGGCCCTCGTGGAGGGTCACCTCGACCATGTAGTTCTTGCCGACCTGGTCGACGACGCGGAAGTGGTCGGCGCGCGCCCAGCCGTCCTCGAGCTCGATGCCGTCCTTGAGCCGCTTGCCGATGTCGCGCGGCAGGTTGCCGGTGATCGCGGCGACGTAGGTCTTCTGCACGCCGTACTTCGGGTGCGTGAGGCGGTGGGCCAGCTCGCCGTGGTTGGTGAGCAGGATGATGCCCTCGGTCTCGGTGTCGAGCCGGCCGACGTGGAAGAGACGGGTCTCGCGGTTGGTGACGTAGTCGCCGAGGCACTGGCGGCCGTCCGGGTCCTCCATGGTGGAGACGACACCGGCCGGCTTGTTCAGCGCGAAGAACAGGTACGACTGGGTGGCGACGGTCAGGCCGTCCACCTTGATCTCGTCCTTCGGCTGGACGCGCTTGCCCTGCTCGGTGACGATCTCGCCGTTGACCTCGACGCGGGCCTGCTCGATGAGCTCCTCGCAGGCGCGGCGCGAGCCCATGCCGGCGCGGGCGAGCACCTTCTGCAGGCGCTCGCCCTCCTGCTCGGCGCCCGGGAAGGTCTTCGGGGTCTTGATCACGGGCTTGTCGGCGTACCGGTCGCGCACGCGCTCCTCGATGCGCGCGTCCAGCTCGCGCGGGCGGGACTGGCCGCTGCGGCTGCCGGGGCCGCTGCGCGGGCCGCCGGCGCCGCCGATGCCGGGGGTCCTGGAGGTCCGGGGACCGCCCTTGGCGCCACCGCGCGCCGCGGCGCCGCGGGCACCGCCGCCGCCCGCCTTGGGGCCGCTGCGTCCGCTGCGCTCGCCCTCGGGGCCCACGTCGTAGCGGCGCTCCTCGGGACGCGGGTTGCGGATGCGGGGGGCCGGCTGGTCGCGGTCGCGCGAGTCGGAGCCGCCCTGGTAGCCGCCACCGCCCTGGTAGCCGCCGCGGGAGCCGCCGCCCTGGTAGCCGCCGCGGGAGCCGCCGGAGCTGCCGCCCCGGGAACCGCCGCCGGAGCTGCCGCCGCGGGAGCCGCCGGAGCCGCCCCCGCGGTAGCCACCGCCGCCGCTGGAGGAGCCGCCGCGGGAGTTACCGCGCCCGCCGCCTCCGCCGCCGCTGTTCCTGTTGCCGCCACCGTTGCCGTTGCCGCTGCTTCGCATCAAAGTTCCGTCGTCTTGTCGTCGTCTTCATCGGTATCCGGTGCATCCGGATCGAACGACGGCACACCTTCTTGCGTCTCGGCTTCGATCGCGTCCGCCTCAGGGAGGAAGGGCGCGAGCTCCGGGAGCTCGTCCAGGCCTCGCAGGCCCATCCGCTCCAGAAAGTAGTTCGTCGTCCTGTACAGGATCGCACCTGTTTCGGGTTCCGTCCCCGCCTCCTCCACCAGACCCCGCTGCAGGAGGGTCCGCATGACCCCGTCGCAGTTGACTCCGCGGACCGCGGAGACCCGCGACCGGCTCACCGGCTGCCGGTACGCGACGACCGCGAGGGTCTCCAGGGCCGCCTGGGTGAGCCGGGCCTGCTGGCCGTCCAGTACGAAGCCCTCGACGGCCGGCGCGTACGCGGCCCGGGTGTAGAACCGCCAGCCGCCGGCGACCAGCCGCAGCTCGAAGCCCCGGCGCGCGGCCGTGTACTCGTCGGCGAGCTCCCGCAGCGCCTGCCCGACCTCGCGCGGGGTGCGCTCCAGCACCTTGGCCAGGTGCGCCTCGGTGGCCGGCTCGTCCACGACCATGAGCACGGCCTCCAGAGCCGGCTTCAGTTCCAGCGCTGCCACCGCGCTCACGTCGCCGTTCAATCCTTCGCCTCCACGATCCGGTCGAACTCGTCGGTCACGGTCGGCATGCCGTCACCGTCCCCGCCGCTCCAGCGCACGGTGAGGGTCTGCAGCGCCTCCTCCTGGTCGAGGACGACCGCCTTCTCCCGGTAGAGCTCCAGCAGGGCCAGGAAACGCGCGACGACGGTGAGGGTGTCCCCGGCGTCCTCGGTGAGCTCCTGGAAGGTGGCCTCCCCGCGCGCCTTCAGCATCCGCACCACCAGTCCGGCCTGCTCGCGCACGCTGACCAGAGGGGCGTGGATGTGGTCGACGTACACCTGGGGCTTGGCCCTGGGCTGCATGGCCTTCACGGCCAGCCGGGCGAACCCCTCCGGCCCGATGCTGATGACGACCTCGGGCAGCAGGTCCGCGTGGTGCGGCTCCAGCCCGACCGTCCGCGGGTACCGCCTGCCCTCGGCCTCCGCGCGCCGCTCGAAGATCTCGGCGATCTGCTTGTACGCGCGGTACTGGAGCAGGCGCGCGAAGAGCAGGTCCCGGGCCTCCAGCAGGGCCAGGTCCGCCTCGTCCTCGACCTCGGCGACCGGCAGCAGCCGGGCGGCCTTCAGATCGAGGAGGGTGGCGGCGACGACGAGGAACTCGGTGGTCTGGTCGAGGTCCCAGTCGGGCCCCATGGCGCGGATGTGCGCCATGAACTCGTCGGTGACCTTGGACAGCGCGACCTCGGTGACGTCGAGCTTGTGCCGGGAGATCAGCTGGAGCAGCAGGTCGAAGGGGCCTTCGAAGTTGGCGAGCCGCAGGGTGAACCGCCCGTCGCCTCCGGCGCGGCTCGCGGTGTCGGTGCCCTGGCCCGGATCACCGGCCGCCGCCTCGCGGGCCCGCGGGGCGTGCGGGTGCGGAGCATCGGCCGAGCCCTCGGCGTCCGGAACCTCGGCTTCCCGGGCTTCGGCGTCCGGGGCCGGACCGGGCTCAGGATGCTCCTGCTGCCCGTCTGCGGGCCCGGGGGAACGTTCCGGCCCGGTACCGCCCGCCGCCGGCGCGGGGCGCGCAGCGGGCGGCTCAGGGGCTTCGGAGGTCTGGTGGGGCCCGTGGGCGTCGATGGTTCCGGGAGCCTCGGGCGCCTCCGGGCTTTCGGGGGCTCCAGGACCTTCGCGGTCCGCTCCCGCGTCGTACGCCTCCGGCTGCCGGCCCGGGTCGGGGGCGCCGGGGCCGCGCCCCAGGGCGCGCCGGGTCGGTCGGCCGGAATCGGCGGGGAAGGGCATCGCGGTCCAGGAGGTGCATGGGGGCGGCGTGGAGGGCCGGGCGCCGTGGCCGCGGCCACCAGCAGCCTACGGGCTCCCCCGCGCTCCCCGGCGGATCACCGCCCGGCACGGCGCCGCACCGCAGGACCGGCGCTCCCACGCCCGTCCGGGCCCCATGCGGACGGCTCCCCGCGACGGGGCGGAGCTCCGGAGGGGGCGGGCCGCAGATCGTCGGAGGCCCGGTCGCCGGGCGGACGCCCGCCGGAGCCCGGCTCCGGGAGCTCGCGCCGCGGGCCGAGCGGCGCGCAGGCGGACCGGACGCGGCCCGGACGCGGCCCCGGGCGGCGGGAAGGCGGGCCGCAGGCCGAGCCAGGGCGCGTGCGCGGCCCGGGCGGGGCCGGGGCACCGGGCGGGCGGGTCCGCAGGGCGGTCAGCGGCCGCGCAGGCGCCGTACGAGGATGCTCGCGTCGCCGCGGGATTCCAGATCGGCGAGGACGACCGCGACCGCCTCGCGGACGATGCGGCCCCGGTCCACCGCCAGGCCGTGCTCCCCGCGCAGCACCAGCCGCGCGTGTTCCAGGTCCATGAGCTCCTCGGCGGAGACGTAGACCGTGATCTTCTCGTCGTGGCGCTCACGGCCGCTGGGGCGCCGGTTCGCGCCCCTGCCCTGCCCCTTGCCCCGGCGGCCCGTGCCGACCGGGGCGGACCCCGGGCCGCCGGCCGGTCCGGCAGAACCTTCCTGCGGCCGCCTGGGCTGCCCCACGACGGGCCCGCCGGTGTCCGCGGCCTCCCGGCCGCGGCCCTCGCCCGCCGCGCCCTCGGCCGAGGTGGCCGTGTGTTCGGCGGCGGGCGCCTCCTCGGCCCCGCGCCGCGGCGAGGACGACTGGAGCGCCATCCCCCCGGTCGTACGGAACAGTTCGTCGGCTCCGGGCAGACTCACTCGGCGTGACACCGGGCGAGCACCTCCCTGGCCAGCTGGCGATAGGCGGCGGCGCCGACGGAGTTGGACGCGTACGTCGTGATCGGCTCACCGGCGACCGTGGTCTCCGGGAAGCGCACCGTGCGGCCGATGACCGTGTGGTAGACGTGGTCGTCGAAGGCCTCGACGACGCGCGCCAGCACCTCGCGGCTGTGCACCGTACGGGAGTCGTACATCGTGGCGAGGATGCCGTCGAGCTCCAGCTCGGGGTTGAGCCGCTCCTGCACCTTCTCGATGGTCTCGGTCAGCAGCGCCACGCCGCGCAGCGCGAAGAACTCGCACTCCAGCGGGACGATGACCTTGTGAGCCGCCGTCAGGGCGTTCACGGTCAGCAGACCGAGCGAGGGCTGACAGTCGATCACGATGTAGTCGTAGTCGGCCATCAGGGGCTTCAGGGCCCGCTGCAGGGTGGACTCGCGCGCGACCTCACTGACCAGCTGCACCTCGGCAGCGGACAGGTCGATGTTGCTCGGCAGCAGGTCCATGTTGGGGACCGCCGTCTTGAGCAGCACCTCGTCGGCCGACATGCCCCGCTCCATGAGCAGGTTGTAGACCGTCAGGTCGAGTTCCATCGGGTTCACGCCGAGACCCACGGACAGCGCGCCCTGCGGGTCGAAGTCGACGAGCAGCACGCGGCGCCCGTACTCGGCGAGCGCGGCACCCAGGTTGATGGTCGACGTGGTCTTGCCCACGCCGCCCTTCTGGTTGCACATCGCGATGATCTTCGCCGGACCGTGGTCGGTCAGCGGACCCGGGATCGGGAAGTACGGGAGCGGGCGTCCGGTCGGGCCGATCCGCTCACGGCGCTGGCGGGCAGCGTCGGGGGCGAGTGTGGCCGCGTACTCGGGGTCCGGTTCGTACTCCGCGTCGGGGTCGTAGAAGTGCCCCTCGGGCACATTGTCGTAGTCGGCGAAACCCACGGGCTTTTCGCCGCTCAGGTCGCCGGCCCTGGAGTTCACGTCTAGGCCGTCCATGCTCTTTTGGGGCGTCGTCATGTGCTGGTGGTTTGCGAAGGTGCGTACTGCGACGGAGCCGACAGCTTCGAGCCCGGTAGGGCCTTCGCCCCGCTCAGGCATCCCTGCTCGACCACCCCCAGGAGCAAATGTCGACTCATTCACAAGTCGTCTTACCTCCTCGGACGTGACCAGGACACTTATCGATAGGTCAGCGTGGCACCATGCCGACGGTTGGCGACTCTATGGCGTGTCACCGCCCAGCGGCAACACAATCCACCGGACCCGGCACGATGTGTCGGCAACCGAACACCACTCTGTCAAGGGCGCACGAGCTGTCGCCGCGAAGTTTCGCGGGTGCGCGAAAGGGTTAAAGGGTTACGTTCGAGGCGAGTTGAGCGGGGTCTGCGGGCGCGCCGCAAACGCGTCCGGCCGGACCTTGCGGGCAAGGTCCGGCCGGATACGTGAGATTGACGTCAATCGTTGACGTGTCAGCCGAGCAGCGTGCTCAGCTCGAGGGTCTCGAGACCGTGGGCCTCGGCGACGGGACCGTAAACGACCTGGCCGTCATGGGTGTTGAGGCCCAGCGCGAGCGCGGGGTCACGACGCAGCGCCTCGACCCAGCCGAGGTTCGCGAGCTGCACGATGTAGGGCAGCGTGGCGTTGGTCAGCGCGTAGGTGGAGGTGTTCGGCACCGCGCCCGGCATGTTGGCGACGCAGTAGAAGACCGAGTTGTGGACCTGGAAGGTCGGCTCGGCGTGAGTGGTCGGACGGGAGTCCTCGAAGCAGCCGCCCTGGTCGATCGCAATGTCGACAAGGACACTTCCGGGCTTCATCTTGGCGACGAGCTCGTTGGTGACCAGCTTCGGGGCCTTCGCACCCGGGATCAGGACGGCGCCGATGACGAGGTCGGCCTCGACGACGGCCTTCTCCAGCTCGAAGGCGTTGGAGACGATCGTCTTGATCTTCGTACCGAAGATCTTGTCGGCCTCACGGAGCTTGTTGATGTCGCGGTCGAGCAGGGTCACGTGGAAGCCCATGCCGATGGCGATCTGCGCGGCGTTCCAGCCGGAGACGCCGCCGCCGATGACGACGCACTCGCCGGCGTGGGTGCCGGGGACACCGCCCGGGAGGACGCCGCGGCCGCCGGCCGAGCGCATCAGGTGGTAGGCGCCGACCTGCGGGGCCAGGCGGCCCGCGACCTCGGACATCGGGGCGAGCAGCGGAAGCGCGCGGTTGGCGAGCTCGACCGTCTCGTAGGCGATGGCGGTGGTGCCGGACTCCAGGAGGGCGTCCGTGCACTCGCGGGAGGCCGCCAGGTGCAGGTAGGTGAAGAGCGTCTGGTCCTTGCGGAGGCGGTGGTACTCCTCCGCGATGGGCTCCTTGACCTTGAGCAGCAGGTCGGCGGTGGCCCAGACCTCGTCGGCGGTACCGAGGATCTCGGCGCCGGCCGAGACGTACTCGGCGTCCGTGATCGAGGAGCCCACACCGGCGTTCTGCTCGATGAAGACCTGGTGGCCGTTGCGGACCAGCTCATGCACGCCGGCGGGCGTGATGGCGACCCGGAACTCGTTGTTCTTGACCTCGCGGGGGATGCCGACCTTCATCGTCGATCACGGTCCTTGGCTCAGGGGATATTACGGGGCACTTCCATACATACCCGCCCACAAGAACGCGCAACGGGATGCACCACGGGAAGCCGCGGTGAACCCAGTCTAATGAAGGATGAGTCGCTGTCTAGCCTTGCAAACCAATAATCTCAGTCGGAAGCACTACGGATTTCGCAGGCTGCGGGGTCATCTCCCAGCAATCTGTCGGCTGCGGAGCGGTGCAGCCTGGCAGCCGCGGGGTCCCCCAGTCTGTCCAGCGTGTCGGCCAGCCGGACCTGCAGTGCGGCCTGAAGTCGCTGGTCACCCGCCCGGCGGGCGAGCTCCACCGCCTCACGGCAGGTGTGCAGCGATTCCTCGGGCCGGCCCGCGTACTCCTGGACCCGCGCCATCTCGCTCAACGCCTTTGCCTGACCGGGAACATCGGCCAGCTTCCGGTAGCCCGCGGCGGCCGCCCGCCAGCTGCGCAGCGCGTCCCCGTACCGCCCCGCGTAGGTGTGGACGTTGCCCAGCCGTCCGTACAGCCGTGCCTCGTCCGCGCGCTCGCCCCGCGCGAGGGCCTGGGACAGTGCCCGGCCGAACCAGTCGGAGGCCCGGTGCCAGTCCGCCAGCTCCTGGTAGGCGCCTCCTACGGATTCCATCGCGCGGCCCGTCGCGTACGGATCGCCGGCCGCCCGTCCGGCGTCCAGTGCGGCCCGGTAGCGCTCCAGGGCCTCCTGGGTCCGGCCGGTCGAGGCGTCCAGGTCGGCCAGGTTCAGCAGCGCGGCGGCCTGCTCCCGGTGCAGGTCCCGGCGCTCGGCCACGTCCAGGACCAGGCGGTGCAGCCCGTACAGCTCGGGGGCGGCCCCGGCCGTGCCCCGGTGGTCCGCGAGCGCCCGCACGAGGGCCGCGACCAGCCGGCGGGCCAGGGTGTCCAGCTCCCCGTCGGCCACGGCCAGGGAGGCGGCCGCGGTGAGCGCGGGCAGCCGGGTGTCCAGCCAGGTGGCGGCGGCCCGCCGGTCGGGGAAGCGCAGGGCGCGCGGCAGGCCGTCCAGCAGTTCGCGCAGGCCGTCGTCGACCGCGGCGTCCACCCCGGGCTCCTCGGCCTCTGCCATGGCGCGGCAGGAGTGCAGCAGCCGTACGGTCCGCTCCAGCATCCGGGCCCGGGCCAGCTGGACCTCGGCGGGGCGCTCCTTGGCCTCCAGCAGGGCCTGGAGCATCGGCGCGAGGCAGCCGGGCAGCAGGAAGAGGCCGTCGCGGGCGGGGCGGATCAGGCCCAGCCCTGCGAAGTCGTCCAGGGTGGACTGGGCGGCGGCCACCGAGCAGCCGGCGAGGGCGGAGGCGGTGTGCGAGTCGACGATGCCGGCCGGGGCGAGCGGCAGCAGCCGCAGGGTCCGCTGGGCGGGCTGCGGCAGGGACTCGTAGACCAGCCGGAAGCCGCGGGCGAGCGGACCGCCGGTGGTGGCGGGCATGTCGTGGAGCTGCTTGGCCACGTCGGCGACGGCGGCCTTGGGATGGGCGGCGAGCCACCCGCCGACGAGGACGAGCGCGGCGGGCTGGCCCCCGCACTCCTCGGCGAGGGCCTCGGCGGCCCGGGGGTCGGCGGTGACCCGGGTGTCGCCGATGCGCTGGACGAGCAGTTCCACGGCGGAGGGGGTGTCGAGTCCGCCGAGCGTGCAGGGCCGGACGTCGGGGATCCCGGTGAGCGGCCCCTCCGCGGTGACCACGACGAGGCACTCGGGGGTGTCCGGCAGCAGTGCGTCCACCTGCTGCGGATCGGCGGCGTCGTCGACGAGGATGATCACCCGGCGGCCCTTGAGCGCGGTGCGCAGGGCGGAGCTCAGTTCGTCCTCACCGGCCCCGGGCGGGGTGGGCAGCCCCAGCCCCTCCAGCAGGCTCCGGACGGCCCGCTCGGTGGCCACGGTCTCCCCTCCGGGGGAGGTGAGCCGGGCGTGGAGCACTCCGTCGGGGTAGTCCTCGGCGACCTCCTGCACGAAGGCCTCGGCGAGGGCCGTGCGCCCGGACCCCGGTCGTCCGGCGACGAGCAGCACCCGGGCGCGGGGCGCCTTGGCCTTGCGGCCGGAGAGGGTGTCGAGCCCGGTCCGCGCGATGTCCTCGCGCAGCTCCTTGAGCTCACGCCGCCGCCCGACGAAATCCGCCACGGATCCGCTCCTCTCCCTGCCACCGGATTGCGAGCGTAGTTCACGCAGAGCGACGACCCGGGTGGAGCGTGGCGGACAAATCCCCCGATCGGATCAGCAGATGGACCTATTTTTCACGCGTCGCTCGCGTGGGCGTGTGGCCGGGACGTGCCGGGCACCCCGAGGACGCCCCCCTCAAGCCCCGTAGGGGCGGGCCGGCCAGGGGGCGAGGGCCGGGCGCAGGGCCTCGACACCGCCCTCGGAGGCCAGCGCCGCGGCGAGGGCCAGTACCCCGGTCACCAGCCCCGGGTTGTGCAGTTCGCCGGCCAGGACCCCGCCGACCAGGTCCGCGAGCGGGACCCGGGCGATCTCCATGTCCGCCTCCTCCTCGGAGACCTCGTACCGCTCCCCCTCGGCCTCCGCCAGGTCGCGCGCGAGGAAGATCCGGACGGCCTCGTCGGACCCGCCGGGCGAGGTGAAGAAGTCGGCCAGCACCCGCCACTCGCCCGCCTTGGCGTGCGCCTCCTCGTACAGCTCCCGCTGGGCCGCGTGCAGCGGGTTCTCGCCGGGGACGTCCAGCAGTCCGGCCGGGAGCTCCCACAGCCGGTGCCGCACCGGGTGGCGGAACTGCCGCAGGACCAGGACCCGCTGCTCCTCGTCGAGGGCGAGGACGCACACCGAGCCGGGGTGCACCTGGTAGTCGCGGCGCACCACCGAGTCGTCGGGCATCCGGACCTGGTCCGAGCGGACGGACGTCTTCGCGCCCTCGAACGGCGTCCGTGAGGCGACGACCTCCCACGACTCCGGTGTGTCCACGATGTCGTTGCCCATGGCCATGGCCGATACCTTCCCCGAGAACGCGACAGCCGGGGCACGATCCGTGCCCCGGCTGCCTACGTTATGCGGTCAGGCTCTCACTTCGCGGACTGCTGCCGCTCCACGGCCGCCTTCACCAGGCCGGCGAAGAGCGGGTGCGGGCGCGTGGGGCGCGAGCGCAGCTCCGGGTGGGCCTGGGTGGCCACCAGGTAGGGGTGCACCTCGCGCGGGTACTCGACGTACTCGACGAGCTTGTTGTCCGGGGAGGTGCCGGAGAAGACGAGGCCCGCCTTCTTCTCCAGCTCGCCGCGGTAGGCGTTGTTGACCTCGTAGCGGTGGCGGTGGCGCTCGTCCACGTACGCCTGGTCGCCGTAGACCTCGCGCACGATGGAGCCCTCGGCGAGCTTGGCCGGGTACATGCCCAGGCGCATGGTGCCGCCCAGGTCGCCCGCGCCCTCGACGAAGGCCAGCTGCTCCTCCATGGTCGAGATGACCGGGTGCGGGGTGGAGGCGTCGAACTCGGTGGAGTTGGCGTCCTCGATGCCCGCGAGGCTGCGCGCGGCCTCGATGACCACGCACTGCAGGCCCAGGCACAGGCCGAGCAGCGGGATCCTGTTCTCGCGGGCGTAGGTGATCGCGCCGACCTTGCCGTTGACGCCGCGGTCGCCGAAGCCGCCGGGCACGCAGATCGCGTCCACGTCGCCGAGCACCGCGGCGGCGCCGGCCGGGGTCTTGCAGTCGTCGGAGGTGACCCACTTGATCTGGACGCGGGCCTTGTTGGCGAAGCCGCCGGCGCGCAGCGCCTCGGTCACCGACAGGTAGGCGTCGGGCAGGTCGATGTACTTGCCGACGAGCGCGACCTTGACCTCGTGGTCGGGGTTGTGGACCCGGTCGAGGAGGTCCTCCCAGACGGTCCAGTCGACGTCGCGGAAGGGCAGGTCGAGCTTGCGCACGACGTAGGCGTCCAGGCCCTCGGTGTGCAGGACCTTGGGGATGTCGTAGATCGACTTGGCGTCGATGGCCGCGACCACGGCCGCCTCGTCCACGTCGCACATCAGCGAGATCTTGCGCTTGATGCTGGTGGGGACGTCGCGGTCGGCGCGCAGCACGATGGCGTCGGGCTGGATGCCGATGTTGCGCAGGGCGGCGACGGAGTGCTGGGTCGGCTTGGTCTTGAGCTCGCCGGAGGGGCCGATGTAGGGGAGCAGCGAGATGTGCACGACGAAGACGTTGTCGCGGCCGACCTCGTGGCGGACCTGACGGACGGTCTCCAGGAACGGCAGGGACTCGATGTCGCCGACGGTGCCGCCGACCTCGGTGATGACGACGTCGACGTCGTCGGTCGCCATGCGGCGGATGCGGTGCTTGATCTCGTTGGTGATGTGCGGGATGACCTGCACGGTGTCACCGAGGTACTCGCCGCGGCGCTCCTTGGCGATGACCGTGTTGTAGACCTGGCCGGTGGTGACGTTGGCCGAGCCGTCGAGGTCGACGTCGAGGAAACGCTCGTAGTGGCCGATGTCCAGGTCGGTCTCGGCGCCGTCGTTGGTGACGAACACCTCGCCGTGCTGGAACGGGTTCATCGTGCCGGGGTCGACGTTCAGGTACGGGTCGAGCTTCTGCATCGTGACCCGCAGACCGCGCGCCTTCAGCAGCGCACCCAGGCTGGAGGCCGTCAGGCCCTTGCCGAGGGAGGAAGCGACACCCCCGGTGACGAAGATGTGCTTGGTCGTCATGGATTTGGGCGGCATCGCCAAGAGGGGGCTCCCGTGGTCGCGAGGTGAGGTGCGTCCGGCGCCGGCCACCGTCGATCCGGAAGGGTCTCAGGGGGCGCCGAAGCTGCGGTTTCGGGGCTCCTGATTCGCACAGGCAGACCACCGGTCCACGGGGTACCAGCCTATCAGCGCCCGGAGCGGTCCGCCTCCGGGCACGCGGCGCGCACGCCCGGCACGGGGGTGCGTGCGTGCGCCGGGGCGGTATCGCCGCTGCTCACCCGTTCGGCCCAACCGCATTCTCCACAGGATCACGGAGATCACTAGGGTGCCGTCTTATCCTGCTCGGATATTGAACACATCACCGCCGGGCAGTCCGTCGGACGGCCTAACCGAGCCGATATACGGAATCATGGGCTCACGCGGAGATCCCTGCACACAGGAGACCGCGCAACCGCGCAATGCAAGCGCCCTTCGGGGCGGACGTGGCCGTTCGACTGGAGATGCACGTGTCCGGGCGCATCGAGGATTACGCACTGATCGGGGACATGCAGACCGCAGCACTGGTCTGCAGGGACGGAGCCGTGGACTGGCTGTGCCTGCCACGCTTCGACTCGCATGCCGTGTTCGCGAGCATTCTCGGCACCGAGGAACACGGGTTCTGGCGGATCGGCCCGTCGTTCCCGGCGGGCACCGAGGCCCCCCGCGCGACCCGCCGCCGCTACCGCGGTGACTCGCTGGTACTGGAGTCGGAGTGGGACACCCCGCGCGGCAGGGTCCGCGTGATCGACTTCATGCCACCCCGAGAGGATCACGCCCCCCAGCTGATCCGCATCGTGGAGGGCATCAGCGGGCGCGTGCCGATGCGCTCGGCGCTGCGCATGCGTTTCAGCTACGGGCGGGTCGTGCCCTGGGTGCACCGGGTCGACGGGCGCACCGTGGCCGTGGCCGGCCCCGACTCCGTCTGGCTGGACGCCGACGCGCAGACCTACGGCGAGGACCTGACGACGTACTCCGACTTCACCGTCGGCCCCGGCGACCGGAAGGCCTTCAGCATCAGCTGGCAGGCCTCGCACCGCGACGCGCCCGAGACCCCGGACGCCGAGGCGGCTCTGGAGTCGACCACCGACTTCTGGCGCGAGTGGGTCGACCAGTGCACCTACCACGGGCCCTACCGGGAGGCCGTGATCCGCTCGCTGATCACCCTCAAGGCCCTCACCTACGGCCCCACGGGCGGGATCGTCGCCGCGCCCACCACCTCGCTCCCCGAGGAGATCGGCGGAGTCCGGAACTGGGACTACCGCTACACCTGGCTGCGGGACGCGGCCATCACCCTCTCCTCGCTGCTGCGCACCGGATACCGCGAAGAGGCCCGCGCCTGGCGCGAGTGGCTGCTGCGCGCGGTCGCCGGCGACCCGGAGAACCTGCAGATCATGTACGGGATCGCGGGTGAGCGGGAACTCGGCGAGACCGAGCTGGACTGGCTGCCCGGCTACGAGAACTCCCGCCCGGTCCGCGTCGGCAACGGCGCCGCGGGCCAGCTGCAGCTCGACGTGTACGGCGAGGTCACCGAGGCCCTGCACCTGGGTCACATGACCGGACTCGCCCGCAGCGACTACGCCTCGCTGCTCCAGCTCAAACTGATCCGCTACCTGGAGACCCACTGGGACCAGCCGGACGAGGGCATCTGGGAGGTGCGCGGCCCGCGCCGCCACTTCGTGCACTCGAAGGTGATGGCCTGGGTCGCCGTGGACCGCACGATCAAGCTGATCGAGAGCGGCGACGCGGACGGCCCGCTGGAGCGCTGGCGCGAGCTGCGCGACGAGATCCACCAGGACGTGTGCGAGAAGGGCTACGACAAGGAGCGCAACACCTTCACCCAGTCGTACGGGTCGAAGGAGCTGGACGCGTCCCTGCTGCTGATCCCGCAGATGGGCTTCCTGCCGCCGGACGACAAGCGGGTCATCGGCACCATCGAGGCGATCCAGCGCGAGCTGTCCACGCCCGACGGCTTCATCCTGCGCTACCCGACGGCGGGCGAGGAGGCCGGCGTGGACGGCCTGGAGGGCGACGAGGGGGCCTTCCTGGCCTGCTCGTTCTGGATGGCCGACGACCTGGCGATGATCGGCCGGGTCGACGAGGCGCGGCGGCTGTTCGAGCGGCTGCTGTCGCTCCGCAACGACCTGGGCCTGCTCGCGGAGGAGTGGGACCCCCGGCTCCAGCGGCAGGTCGGGAACTTCCCGCAGGCCTTCAGCCACGTTCCGCTGATCGACACGGCCCTGCGGCTGACGGCCAGCGGGGCGTACGGCGGCTGATACCGGTCGACCCGCCGGGGGCGCGGAGATTCTCGCCGCGCCCCCGTGATCGTCCGCGCCTACGCTGGAAGGGTCCTATGCCCTCCCTCCGGTGGAAGGGGGCAGCCATGGCTCCCCTGTCGAAGGCGGGCGCGGCCCTGACCGCGCTCCGCGAGGATCTGTCCGGCGAGGTCTTCGCCCCGGAGGATCCGGGGTACGACGAGGCCCGGACCCTCTTCAACGCGATGATCGACCGCAGGCCCGCCGTCATCGCCCAGTGCGAGAGCACGGCCGACGTGGTGACCGCGGTGCGCTTCGCGAGGGATCTGGACCTGAACATCGCCGTGCGCGGCGGCGGGCACAGCGTGGCCGGGATGTCCCTCAACGACGGCGGTCTCGTCGTGGACCTGCGGCGCATGCACGAGGTGACGGTCCATCCGGCGGCCGGGGCCGCGCACGTCGACGGCGGGGCCACCATGAGCCACCTGGACCGGGCCTGCGAGCCGTACGGGCTGGCGACGACCGGCGGCCGCGCCTCCACGACCGGCGTCGGCGGTTACGTGCTGGGCGGCGGCAGCGGCTGGCTGGACCGCAAGTTCGGCCTGGCCGTGGACAACCTGCTGGGCGTGGACCTGGTCACCGCCGAGGGCGAGGTCGTCCACGCGACCGCGGAGGAGCACCCGGAGCTGTTCTGGGGGCTGCACGGCGGCGGCGGGAACTTCGGCGTCGCCACCTCGCTCACCCTGCGGCTGTACGAACTGCCCGCCATGTCGATCGCGTTCCTGCTGTACCTGCCGGAGCGCGGGCCCGAGGTGGTCCGTACGTACCGGGACGTCATCGAGGCCGCACCGCCCGAGGCCTCGGGCGCCGCCCTCTACCTCACCGGCCCGCCCGAGGAGTTCGTCCCGCAGCACCTCGTCGGGCGGCTGCTGGCCGGGGCGCTGCTGACCTACGCGGGCCCCGAGGACGAGATGCGCAAGCTGGCCGAGCCACTGCTGGCGATCCCCCACGAGTCGGAGATCGTCACGGCCATCCCGTACGCCGATCTCCAGTGCATGATCGACGACCCGCCGGGCATGCGGAACTACTGGTCGGCCGAGTACCTCACCGGCTGCCCCGACGCGTTCGTGGACGTCTTCTGCGCCCGCGCCGAGGCCATGCCGGTACCGACCGGCACCCAGCACCTGGTCTTCCCGCAGGGCGGCGCCATCGCCTCCGGCCCGGCCGACTACCCGGTGCCGTACCGCGACTCGCCGTGGGCCGTGCACCCGTTCGGGATCTGGGAGGACGCCGCCGACGACGAACGCTGCCGGCAGTGGGTCAAGGACGTCCGCGCCGACGCCCGGCCGTGGAGCACCGGCGCGGTCTACCTCAACTTCACCGGCGACGAGGGCGTGGAGCGGGTGGTCTCCGGTCTCGGAGCCGAGAACATGCGGCGGCTGGCCGCGCTGAAGCGCCAGTACGACCCCGACAACATCTTCCGCTTCAACCACAACATCCAGCCCGCCTGACGATGGAGGCGGATCGGCCGGTAGCGTCCCACGCTATGGAAAACCAGGGCGGGATCACGGTTCAGCGGGCACTGGAGCTGCCGGGGCTGCGCGGCGGACTGCCGGAGGTGGTGGCCTGCGCCGACCGCCTGGGCCGGACCGTCCGCTGGGTGCACGCGGGCGAGGTGCCGAACATCGCGTCCCTGCTCAAGGGCGGCGAGCTGCTGCTGACCACGGGCCTGGGCCTCGGCACCCGGCCGGCCGAGCAGCGGGCCTTCGTACGCCGCCTCGCGGACCGCGGGATCGCCGCCCTCGTGGTCGAACTGGGCCCGCGCTTCACCCGGCTCCCGGCGACCCTCGTGGAGACGGCGCGCTCGGCGGGACTGCCCCTGGTCCAGCTCCACCGGGAGGTCCCCTTCGTGGCGGTCACGGAGGAGGTCCACACCGAGATCGTCAACCACCACTACGCCCTGCTCCAGCGCGCCGAGGAGGTCCACCGCCGCTGTACGGAGGCCCTGCTGGGCAGTGGGGGCATCCCGCAGGTCCTGCGGCTCCTGGCCGACTTCACGGGGAACCCGGTCTTCCTGGAGACCCCCGACGGGCAACTCCTGTACGCGGCCGGCAGCACGGCCGGGGACGCGGGCGCGGACCCGCTCCAGGTGTGGGAGGGCCTACGCGGTCAGCGCGAGGCCGAACCCGCCACGAACACGGTGGTGATCGACGTGCCCGGCGGGGGCCACGGCACCGGCTCGGTCCGGGCCCGGGTCGTCCTGGTCGGTGTCTCGGCCCCGCTGCTCCCGGTGCACCGGATGGCGGCCGAACGCACGGCGGGCGTCCTGGCCGTGGTCCTGATGCAGGCACGGCAGGAGGAGGAACTGGCGGCGCGCGGCCGCGGCGACTTCCTGACGGACCTGGCGGAGGGCCGCATCTCGGCGGAGGACGCCCCGGCGCAGGCCCGGGTCCTGGGCTTCAAGCCGGGCGGCGGTCCGCTGCTGCCGGTGGTGATGCGGCTGGCCTCGGACCTGGGCCCGTCCGGGAACTGGGCCGTCCTGGCCCGTGCGGTGCTGGAGGAGCTCTCGTCGGTCGGGGTCCCGGTCCTGCTGGGTGTCCGCCCGGTCGAGGGCCGGGTGCCGCTGCTGGTCTCCCTGCGCGCGGAGTCGGAGCGTACGGCGGTGGCGGACCGGGTCTCGGCCGCGCTGCGGGCGGGCGTCGAACGCGCGGGCCTGGACCGGGCCGACGCCCCGCCGGCCGTGGTCGTCGGCGTGGCGGGTGGCTGGGCGGCGGCCTCGGCGGGCCTGCGCCACGCCGCGGAGACGGCGACGGCGGCGCACGGTCTGCCGGCGCGCCCCTGGTACGACGCGCGCCGCCTGGACATCGACCTGCTGCTGTGGCGGCTGCGCGAACACCCCGACCTGGCCGCCTTCGTGGACCGCGCGATCGGGCCGCTGCGCACGCACGACACGGCGTCGCGCCCGCCGCTCCTGCCCACGCTGGAGACGTACCTGGCGCACGCGGGCCGCAAGGCGGAGACGGCCCGCGAGCTGCACCTGAACCGGCAGACGCTGTACAACCGGCTGGCCCGCATCTCCGAGCTCCTCGGCACGGACCTGGACGACCCCGAAACGGTCCTCGCCCTGAGCCTGGCCCTCCGCGCCCGCCGGCACACGGCTTCCTGACGCGCCGCTCGCACGGCTCGGCCCCTGGGGGCCTCCCCGGCTTCGCGCCACTGCGCCGGACTCCGTCCGTCGACGCCCGGGCGGGGGGACGGGTGCCCTGCGGGGCTGTCCCCCACCCGCCCTTCCACCGTTCCCCGGGCTCTGCCCGGACCCGCGCCTCAATCGCCGGCGGGGCTCGAATCGAGCCCCGCCGGGAGGCTAGCGGCGGCGGGTACGTTCCATCAGTTCGTCGTAGACCGACAGGACCTGGGCGACCGTGTCGTCCTCCGACGGCCACGTCGCGGCCTGGACGCGCCCCGCGACGGCCAGCGCGGCCCGGCGGTCCGGGTCGGCCAGGAGGCCGGTCACGGCCGAGGCCAGCGGCCCCGCCTCTCCCGGCGGGACCAGGACCGCGCCGTCCCCCACCAGCTCCGGGACACCGCCCACCGCCGTGGCCACCAGCGGCACGCCCGCCCGCAGCGCTTCCTGCGCGAGCGGCGCCCGCGCCTCCCAGCGGCTGGGCAGGACCGCCAGGTCCGCCGCCGCCAGCAGCTGCACCGCGTCCCGGCGGCGCCCCAGCAGCCGTACCGGGAGCCGCTCCGCCTCGATCCGCCGGGCGAGCTCCGCCCGGAGCGGCCCCTCCCCCGCGATCACCAGCAGCGGCGCGGGGTCCAGGCGGCGCCACTCCCGCGCCGCGTCGAGCAGTACGGAGTACCCGCGGTGCGGCACCAGGCTGCCGACGGCGATCAGCAGCGGCCGTTCCACCGCGCCGAGTTCCGCGCGTACCTTGCCGGGGTCGGCCTCGGCCGACGGACCCGCCGGGCCCGCCGGCAGGGCCACCGGGGCCAGCCGCGCGTCCCTGGCACCCCGCAGCCGCGCGGCGTCCACCTGGTCCGAGGAGGCCCCGAGCACCACCGCCGCGGCCCGCGCGACGTGCCGTTCGAGCAACCGGCCCAGCCGTCCGAGCGCTCCCGCCGCCGTGGGGCCGTCACCGTGCCAGCTCACCACCAGCGGCACCCGGCGCCCCCGTATGGCCAGGGCGGCGCGCATCCCGGCGCGCACACCGTGCGCGTGCACGAGGTCCGCACCGGCGCAGGCGGCCCGCAGCACGCTGACCGCGTCGGGCGCGAACTCCGCACCGGCGCCGGTGAAGTCGTACTCCCCCTCCGCCTGGACGGGCGCGCACACCGTGACCCGTACCCCGCGCGCGGCGAGGCCGGTCGCGAGCGAGCGTACGTGCGCGCTGCTGCCCGCGCCCGCGCCGCCGCCGAGTACCTGCACGGTGCGCAGCGGCGGCCGGCCGTAGGGCTGGGCCGGAAGGGAGGTGGAGACCGGGGAGCTGCTCACGGGCCGAAGCTCCAGGGTGAGGGAGTCAGAGACGTCGCCAAGGATGCCAGTCCGCACGCGCGTTCCGGGACCATACGGGTGCGGATCCCGTACGAGATACCGCAGGACGCCGCTCAGCCTCACCCACAAGGGCTATCTCCGGGCGGGCCGGGGCCATGGCGAAGGGCCCGGAACGCCGTGCGTTCCAGGCCCTCGCCGGGGCGTCTCACGCGTCCGCGCGCGCCGCCGCCAGAAGTTCCTCGGCGTGCGCCCGCGCCGAGGCCGAGTCCTCGTGGCCGGCGAGCATGCGCGACAGCTCCCGGATCCGGTCCTCGCCCTCCAGGACGGTGACCCCGCTGCGGGTGACCGATCCGTCGTTGGTCTTCTCGACGAGCAGCTGCCGGTCCGCGAAGGCCGCCACCTGCGGCAGGTGCGTGACGACCACGACCTGCGCCGACTTGGCCAGCTTGGCCAGCCGCCGGCCGACCTCGACCGCCGCCTTGCCGCCGACGCCCGCGTCGACCTCGTCGAAGAGGTAGGTGGGGACCGGGTCGGAGCCCGCGAAGACGACCTCGACGGCCAGCATCACCCGGGACAGCTCACCGCCCGAGGCGCCCTTGGCGATCGGCCGCGGCTGGGCTCCGGGGTGCGGGGCCAGCAGCAGCTCGACCTCGTCGGCGCCCGAAGGGCCGTAGGCGACCGGGCGGCCGTCCACGTCCACTCCATCGGGGTCCTCGGCCTGGCGGATGTCGATGGTCACGCGGGCGTGCGGCATCGCCAGCGAGGCCAGTTCCGCCGTCACCGCGGAGGCGAAGCGGGTCGCGGCCTCCACCCGGGCATCCGTCAACGCCTGTGCCAGCAGCGAGAGTTCACCGCGCAGTCCGTCGCGCTCGGCGGTCAGCTCGGTGATCCGCTCGTCGTCGCCGTCCAGTTCCAGCAGCCGTGCCGCGCCCTGTTCGGCCCACTCCAGCACGGCGTCCACGGTGCCTTCGGAGCCGTACTTGCGGGTGAGCTGCGTCAGGGCGGCCCGCCGCTCCTCCACCGCGGCCAGCCGCAGCGGATCGGCGTCCAGGTCGTCGGCGTAGCCCGCCAGTTCCCCGGCCACATCGGACAGCAGGATGCCGAGCTCCCCGATCCGCTCGGCGAGCGAGCCGAGGGCCGGGTCGTGGGAGCGTACGGATTCCAGTGCCCGGTGGGCGCCCGCGACGAGCATGTTCGCGTCGATCGCCTCCGGGTCCTCGGGGTTGCCCGCGAGCGCGCCGTGCGCCAGCTGCGCCGCCGAGGCCAGCGACTCGGCGTGCCCGAGCCGCTCCGCCTCGGCCGCGAGTTCGGCGTCCTCGCCGGCCACCGGTTCCACGGCCGCGATCTCGTCCAGCCCGAAGCGCAGCAGGTCCGCCTCCTGGGCCCGTTCCCGGGCCCGGGTGGTGATCTCCTCCAGCTCGACGGCGACCGCGCGGAACCTGCGGTAGGCCGAGCCGTACTTCTCGAGCGGGACGGCGACGGCGTCCCCGGCGTACCGGTCGAGCGCCTGCCGCTGCCGGGCGGGGCGCAGCAGCCCCTGCTGGTCGGTCTGCCCGTGTACGGCGACCAGGTCGTCGGCGAGCTCGCCGAGCAGGCCGACGGGCACGGAGCGGCCGCCGACGTGGGCGCGCGAGCGGCCCTCGGCGGACACGGTCCGGCTGATCAGCAGGGCGCCGTCGTCGAGCTCGGCCCCGGCCTCCTCGGCGCGTACGGCGGCGGGGGCGTCGGGACGCATGACGATGCGGCCCTCGACCACCGCGGCCTTGGCCCCGATCCGCACCAGGGCCGGGTCGGCGCGACCGCCGAGCAGCAGCCCGAGGCTGGTGACGACCATCGTCTTGCCCGCGCCGGTCTCGCCGGTCACCGCGGTGAATCCGGGCGACAGCTCGACCACCGCGTCGTCGATGACCCCGAGCGACCGTATCCGCATCTCCTCAAGCACGGGACGACGATACCGAGGTTTCATGGGTGCCATGTGACGTCACCCGCCCCGAGTTTCTCGAACGCATGCACTAATACCGCTCTCCCGGCCGAACTCCCCACCGTGCCACGGGGATAGACACCGGGAACCGCTTCGAACTCGATTTCGGCTCGCGGGCGACGAGCACGGCATGCGCACCCGCCGCGGGTGCGGTTGCGGCCCGGGCGGGTCTCGATCACCTCCGAGAGCCCGAGACCGGCCGCCTTCTCCCGGGCCGACGGGAAGGCCCCGGTGCCTCCGCCGCCATCGAGCAGCCGTCCGGGTCCCGGTTCGGCGCCGGCCCGCCGGGCGCCGGCCGCGCCGGCGCGGTGAACAGGCCGAGGTCCACGGCGGCGGCCGGGCCGGTGCGGGGCGGACCGGCGGGAACCGCCGCCCCGCGATCCCGTCAGTGCGGCGCGCCGCGCCACCCCGACACCGGCAGCGCGAACTTGGCGACGAGCCGGTCCGTGAAGGACGCGTGGTGCAGCCGCGCGAGCCGCACCGGCACCGCACCGCGCCGTACCTCGACCCGCGCCCCGGCGGGCAGCTCCAGCGTGCGCCGCCCGTCGCACCACAGCACTCCGTGCGGAGTGCCGTTCTGCACCTCCACCGCCAGCACCGACGTCGGCGAGGTCACCAGCGGCTTCGCGAACAGCGCGTGCGCGCTGATCGGCACCATCAGCAGGGCCTCCACCTCCGGCCAGACCACCGGCCCGCCCGCGGAGAAGGCGTAGGCCGTGGAGCCCGTCGGAGTCGCGCAGACGATCCCGTCGCAGCCGAAGCCGGTCACCGGGCGCCCGTCGATCTCCAGGACCACCTCCAGCATCCGCTCCGGGGACACCTTCTGGACCGCGGCCTCGTTCAGCGCCCAGTCCCGGTGGACCACGTCGCCGTTCGTCCGCACGATCACGTCGAGCGTCATCCGCTCTTCGACCTCGTACGAGCGCGTCACCACCCGGTCCACGACCTTGTCCAGGTCGTCGCGCTCGGCCTCGGCGAGGAACCCCACCCGGCCCAGGTTGACGCCCAGCATCGGCACCCCCGAGGCGCGCGCGAACTCCGCGCCCCGCAGCAGGGTCCCGTCCCCACCGAGGACGATGAGCAGCTCACACCCGTCGAGCACCCCGGGGGTGGACTCGGTGACCAGCTCCACCTCGGGGGGCAGCGGCAGGTCCACCGCCTCGTGCTCCATGACGCGAACGCCCAGTCCGCACCTCAGCAGACCCTGCACGACCAGCTCGGCGCTGCGGATGGCCGCCGGCCGCCCGGTGTGCGCGAGCAGGAAGACCGTCCGCCCCTCCCCCGAAACAAGTGAACCCGCTGTACCCGCTGAACCCGCTGAATCTGTCACTGCGGCCCCTCCGCCACTGCACGGTCAACATCCGTCGGGTCGAGTGCCGGTGCCCCCGCCCGCAGCCACAGAAAGTACTCGACGTTCCCCGACGGCCCCGGCAGCGGACTCGCCGTCACCCCGAGGACACCCAGCCCCAGCTTCGCCGCCTGCGCCGCGACCTCGCGTACCGCCTCGGCCCGCAGCTCGGGGCTGCGCACCACGCCGCCGCTGCCCAGCCGGTCCTTGCCGACCTCGAACTGCGGCTTCACCATCAGCACCAGGTCCGCGTCCGGCGCGCAGCAGCGCACCAGCGCCGGCAGCACCAGACCGATGGAAATGAACGACAGGTCACCGACGACCAGGTCGACCGGGACCCCGTCGAGCTGTTCCACCGTCAGCTCGCGCACGTTCGTGCGGTCCTTGACGGTGACCCGGTCGTCGCTCTGCAGCGACCAGGCCAGCTGCCCGTAGCCGACGTCCACGGCCATCACGTGGGCCACGCCCGAGCGCAGCAGCACGTCGGTGAAGCCGCCGGTGGAGGCGCCTGCGTCCAGCGCCCGGCGGCCCTCGACGACCAGCCCCTGCGGCTGGAAGGCCGCCAGCGCACCGGCCAGCTTGTGGCCGCCGCGCGAGACGTAGTCGGGGTCTGCGTCGTCCTTGAGGACCACGAGGGCCGCGCTGGTCTCGACCTGGGTGGCCGCCTTGGTCGCGGTGGTGCCGCCGACGGTCACCCGGCCCGCGGCGATCAGCTGCGCGGCGTGCTCGCGCGAGCGGGCCATGCTGCGGCGTACCAGTTCGGCGTCCAGGCGGCGGCGTGCCACTCCTGCCACGTTCGGTTCAGCTCCTGTTTTCGTACGGTCCGGGGACGGGCGGTGCGTCCAGCGCGGTCAGCGCCTCGCGCAGCCCCCGGTGGACATCCTCGTACACCTCGACGTGTCCGTCCGCCGCGAGGTGGTCCGCGTCCGCCAGGCGCGCCAGGTGCGCGTCCACGCCGGCGTGGCCGGTGGGCGTGCGTACGACGCCCAGCGCCACGGGCCCGGCCGGCTCTGCGGGCTCGGCGGGCTCGGCGGAGGCATCGACTCGGGGGTCGGCGGCTTCGTCGGTCATGCCCCGACGCTACCCCGAAGCGCCCCGCGACCACGCATGGCTCTGCGGTACGGTCGTGATCACGATGGCTACGATCCAGGAGTGCCGCGAAGCACTCGACAACCTCTCCGGCAATCTCGCGCGGGCCGACGGCGCCGTACGCGGCGCGGCCGCGTTCGACCGTTCCCTGAGCTGCCACATCACCGACCTGGACCAGACGTTCACGGGCCGCCTCGACGCGGGCCGGATCCGGGTGGACGCGGTCGCTCCGGGCCCGCCCGCGACGAAGGCCGAGATCAGGCTCGCGATGACGGGCGACGACCTCGTGGCGCTGGTCGCGGGCGAGCTGAAGTTCGCGAAGGCCTGGGCCTCGGGCCGGGTCCGCCTGGAAGCCGGCTTCCGGGACCTGCTCCGCCTCAAGAGCATGCTCTAGCCCCGCCGGTCTTTTCAGCCTCGCCGGCGTTTGAGGCGCGGGGGTCCGGGGGCAGCACCCCCGGCAACGGCGCCGCACGCGCCATGCGGCACGGCACCGCCCGCCCGGCCGGGGGCTACTCCGCCGGGGCCACCGCACGGGCCTTGCGCGCCGCCGGAACCACCAGCGGCGTCCCCGTCTCCGGATCCGGGATCACCTGGCAGCGCAGCCCGAACACCTTCTCCACGAGTTCCGCCGTCACCACCTCGGCCGGCGGCCCCTCCGCGACGACCTTCCCGGCCCGCATCGCGATCAGGTGCGTGGCGTACCGGGCCGCGTGGTTCAGGTCGTGCAGCACCGCCACCAGCGTCCGCCCCTGCGTCTCGTGCAGCTCCGCGCACAGGTCCAGCACGTCGATCTGGTGCTGGATGTCCAGGTACGTCGTCGGCTCGTCGAGCAGCAGCAGCGGCGTCTGCTGGGCCAGCGCCATCGCGATCCACACGCGCTGGCGCTGTCCGCCGGACAGCTCGTCCACGGCCCGGTCTGCGAGCTCGGCGACCCCCGTCGAGGCCATCGACTCGTTCACGATCCGCTCGTCCTCGGCCGACCACTGCCGCAGCAGCCCCTGGTGCGGGTACCGGCCGCGCGAGACCAGGTCGGCCACCGTGATGCCATCGGGCGCGATCGAGGACTGCGGGAGCAGGCCCAGGGTCTTGGCGACCTTCTTCGCGGGCATCGACCCGATGGCCTGCCCGTCCAGCAGCACCCGCCCGGTGGACGGCTTCAGCATCCGCGACAGGGCCCGCAGCAGCGTGGACTTGCCGCAGGCGTTGGGGCCGACGATCACCGTGAAGGAGTTGTCGGGGATCTCCACCGACAGGTTCTCCGCGATGACCCGCTGGTCGTAGCCGAGGGTCACGTTCTCCGCGGTAAGCCGCTGCACTTGGGTACTCCTCATCAGGTTCATATACGTCCCGCCTTGCGCTCGGTGACGAGCAGCCAGAGCAGGTAGACACCGCCGACGAGGCCGGTCACCACACCCACCGGCAGCTGGTCGGAACCGAAGGCCCGCTGCGAGGCCCAGTCGGACACCATCAGCAGCACCGAGCCCATCAGGGCGGCGTTCAGCAGGTTCCCTCCGGGCGAGCGGGTCAGTCGCCGGGCCAGCTGCGGCGCGGCCAGCGCGACGAAGCTGATGGGCCCGGCCGCGGCGCTCGCCGCCGTGGTGAGCACGACCGCCGCGAGCATCAGCAGCATCCGCGTCCGCTCCACCCGCACGCCGAGCGCGTACGCGGCGTCGTCGCCCATCTCCATCATCCGCAGGGCCCGGCCCTGCCCGAGGACCAGCGGGAAGAGCACCGCGCACACCGCGAGCAGCGGCCACACCTGCGCCCAGTCCCGGCCGGCCAGCGACCCGGTCAGCCAGACCATGGCGCGGGTGGCCTCGATCAGCTGGGCCTTCGTGATCAGGTACTGGATCACGGCGATCAGGATGGCGGAGGCGCCGATGCCGACCAGCACCAGCCGGTAGCCCTGGATGCCCTGCTTGTAGGCGAGCAGGTAGACGAGGACTCCGGCCAGCAGACCGCCGAGCAGCGCGCCGACCGCGACCTCGGTGGCGCCGCCCTTGAACAGGACGATGACGACGAGCGCGCCGACCGCCGAGCCGTAGCCGAAGCCGAGCATGTCCGGGGAGCCCAGCGGGTTGCGGGAGACGGACTGGAAGACGGCTCCGGAGATCCCGAGCGCCGCACCGACGAGCAGCGCGACCAGGACCCGCGGCAGCCGCAGGTCGTTGACGATGAAGTCGGTGGCGGGGGTGCCGTTGCCGAGCAGGGTCTGCACGACGTCCCACGGCGCGATCCGGAAGTCGCCGGTGCCGATGAGCACGACGGCCATCGCGAGCGCCGCGACGGTCAGCAGGAGCCCGACGGCCAGGGCGCGCCGCTCGACGCGCAGCGAGACCCCACCGGGCAGGCGCATCGGGCGGGGGCCGGAGCGGCGGCTCTTGCCGGGGGTGTCGGTAGCGGTCACGGGGGTGGGCGCGGTCGCGGTCACAGCTGGGCCATCCTCTTGCGCCGAACCAGGTAGATGAAGACCGGGCCGCCGATGAGCGCGGTCACGACGCCGACCTGCAGTTCGGCGGGCCGGGTGACGACACGGCCGACGATGTCGGAGCCGAGCAGCAGGACCGGCGACAGGACGGCCGAGTACGCGAGCACCCAGCGCATGTCGGGACCGGTGAAGGCCCGGACGAGGTGCGGCACCATCAGCCCGATGAACACGATGGGACCGCACGCGGCGGTCGCCGCACCGCACAGCAGGGTGATGGCGACCATGGCGCCGATCCGGGTCCGCGTCAGGTGGGCGCCGAGCGCCCGCGCCGTGTCGTCGCCCATCGCCATCGCGTTGAGCGGCCGGCCCAGCAGCAGCGCGAGCACCGCGCCGACGAGCAGGAAGGGGGCCACCTGCCGGACGGTGTCCATGTTGGCCGAGGCCAGCGAACCCACCGTCCAGAAGCGCAGCTTGTCCAGCGCCTTGCTGTCCATCAGCTGCACGGCGTTGATGTAGCCGACGAGCGCCGCGCTGGCCGCCGTACCGGCGAGCGCGAGGCGCACCGGGGTCGCACTGCGGCTGCCGCCGAGCACGTACACGAGGACCGAGACGAAGGCGGCGCCGAGGAAGGCCCACCACACGAACTCGTTCAACGACGTCGCACCGAAGAAGCTGATCGCGGAGACCACGGCGGCCGCGGCACCCGCGTTGACGCCGAGGATGCCGGGCTCGGCCAGCGGGTTGCGGGTCAGCGCCTGCATCACGGCACCGGACAGGCCGAGCCCGAGCCCGACCATCAGCCCGAGCAGGGTGCGCGGGATCCGCAGATCCCGCACCACCACGTCGGCGGGCGTACCCGCGTAGGCGAACAGGCCGTGCCAGACCTCGTCCAGGGACATCGGCTTGGCGCCCACGCCGATGCTCACGACGGCGATCAGGGCCAGCACCGCGAGAGCGGCGAGCAGACCGGCGGCGCGCGCGGCATGGCGCGGGCGGGCTACGGAGGTGTCGGCGCCCTCGTCGGGCGCCGCGCTCCGTTCGGGTTCAGGGGGACTCTCGACCAACACGCAGGTTAGGCTAACCTACCTTCCGCACAGGCGGATCCCCCGGACCGCCCTTAAAGACCCAGCCTGGCCAGCGCCTTCGCCGCGTCGAACGTGCAGGACCCGTCCCCGGCCACCGTCCAGGCAGCCGCGCACAGCGCCCGCAGCCCGTCGAGCGGATCGCCGCCCTCCCCGGCTTCTCCCCCCTCTCCGGTCTCTCCGGTCTCTCCGGCTTCGCGCAGCTCCAGCACACCGCCGTTCGTCGCGACCGCCGTCCAGCCGCCACAGCGGAAACCCTCCGCGCACGGCTCCACTTCCGGCTGCCCGGCCAGCAACCCCCGCAGGTCCCGGTCCACATAGGTCGGACGGTGCCTGGGCTCGGCCCGCAGCAGCTGCTCCGCGTCCGTGACCCCGGTCAGCACCAGCAGCGAGTCCACCTCCCCGTTGAAGGCCCCCTCGATGTCGGTGTCCAGCCGGTCCCCCACCACCAGCGGCCGCCGCGCCCCGGTGCGCAGCACCGTCTCCCGGTGCATCGGGGGCAGCGGCTTGCCCGCCACCTGCGGCTCCGCACCCGTCGCGATCCGTACGACCTCCACGGCGGCCCCGTTGCCCGGCGCGATCCCCCGCGCCCCCGGAATCGTCAGGTCGGTGTTGGACGCGAACCACGGCACCCCGCGGTTGATCGCGTAAGAGGCCTCCGCGAACCGCCCCCACGGCAGGTCGGGGCCCCCGTACCCCTGGACGACCGCCGCGAGCCCCTCCTCGTCGGCCGACTCCACCGGCACCAGACCCCGCTCGCGCAGCGCGACCCGCAGCCCTTCCCCACCGATCACCAGCACCTTCGACCCCGGCTCCACCTGCTCCGCGATCAGCCGGGCCACCGCCTGCGCCGAGGTGATCACCTCGGCCGCCTCCGTCGGAATGCCCAGCTCACCCAGGTGCTCCGCGACCGCGTCCGGGGTCCGCAGCGCGTTGTTCGTGACGTACGCGAGGTGCATCCCGTCCGCCCGGGCCGCGGCGAGGGACTCCACCGCGTGGGCGATGGCCTCACCGCCCGCGTACACCACCCCGTCCAGATCCAGCAGCGCGGTGTCGTACGCCTGGTGCAGACTCTGCTCACTCGCCGCGGGACTGGTCCTGCTCTGCCGGGTCATCCTGTCCGCTCCTCCTGAGCCCCTCCCGGCGGTGGCCGGGAGGAGATCGATCTTGTCCAATTCCGTACCTGCCCCGATCATCCCGCATGGCAAGACGCGTCTTACCATGCACCAATGACCACTTCCGGTACTGCGGGGCACGGGCTGCGCCTGATCCCGTTCCATGGCCTGCGCTACGTCCCCGAGCGTGTCGGCAGCCTCGCCGCCGTCACCTCGCCGCCGTACGACGTGGTCGTGCGTCCCGACGGAGTCGACCACCTCGAATCCGCCGACCCGCACAACATCGTCCGCCTGATCCTCCCGCAGGCGGGTACCCCGGCCGCGCGCAACGAGCAGGCCGCGCGCACCCTGCACGACTGGCTGGCCAAGGGCATCCTGAGCGCCGACCCCGAGCCCGCGCTCTACGTGTACGAGCAGCGCCGGGCCGGCCTGCTCCAGCGCGGCCTCATCGGCGCCCTCGCCCTGTCCACCGCCGACGCCGGCATCGTCCTGCCCCACGAGGACGTCATGCCGGACGTGGTCACCGACCGGGCGGGCCTGATGCGGGCCACCTCCGCCAACCTCGAACCCCTCCTGCTCACCTACCGGGGCGACGAGCCCGGCACGGGAGCGGCCGCGGTCGTCGAACGGACCGCCCAGCTCGCCCCCCTGCTGTCGACCACCACCGAGGACGGCTTCCAGCACCGCCTGTGGGCCATCACGGATCCCGCCGAGCTCGCCACCGTCACGGCGGACCTGAGCCACCGCCAGGCACTGATCGCCGACGGCCACCACCGCTGGGCGACGTACCTGCGCCTCCAGGAGGAGCACGCCTCCCCCACCCCCTGGGACTTCGGCCTGGTCCTGCTCGTGGACACCGCCCGCTATCCGCTCCAGGTCCGCGCCATCCACCGGATGCTGCGCCGCCTCCCGGTCGCGGACGCCCTCGCCGCCCTCGACGGCCACTTCCGCGTCCGCCCCGTCGACGGACCGCTCCCGCTGGCGCTGGACGCCCTCGCGGACGCCGCGGAGCGCGGCAACGCCTTCCTGCTCGCCGGTGACGGTGCCTTCCACCTGGTCACCGACCCCGACCTGGCGCTCCTGGACACCACGGTCCGCCACGACCGCCCCGAGGCCTGGCGCCGGCTGGACGCCACCGTCCTGCACGCGACGCTGCTCGACGCCCTCTGGCACATTCCGGACGCCCCGGACCAGATCACCTACATCCACGACGCCCCGGCCACCGTGGCCATGGCCGAGCGGCACGGCGGCACGGCGGTCCTGCTGCATCCCGTACGCGAGGAAGTCGTACGGGACCTGGCCCGCCAGGGCGTCACCATGCCCCGCAAGTCCACGTCCTTCGGACCGAAACCGGCCACCGGCCTGGTCCTGCGCGGCCTGGGCTGACGACTTCCGGACATGAAGAAGGGCGGTACCCCGGCCGGGGTACCGCCCTTCTTCATGTCACCGTGCCTCAGGCCTTGTCGCCCTCGGCGTCGGCCTCGGCGTCGGCCTCGGACTGCTCCAGCGGCTCGTACTCCTCGTCGTCCTCGTCGTAGTACTCGGTGACGTCGGCGGCGCGCTCGGCCGCGGCGATCTCCGCCGCGTCCTCGTCGTCCTGGTCGTCGTCGCCCTCGTTCTCGTCCTCGGCGAGGTCGGAAAGGTCCATCGAGGCGTCGACGAACTCGACACCGTCGAGCTCGGCGAGACGGTCGGAGGCGTCGGTGGCCCCGTCCTTGTCCGCTTCGAGGGTCTTGGCGAACCACTCGCGCGCCTCGTCCTCACGACCGGCGGCCAGCAGGGCGTCGGCGTAGGCGTACCGCAGGCGCGCGGTCCACGGCTGGACCGAGTTGGAGGCCAGCTCCGGGCTCTGCAGGGTCACGATGGCCGCTTCGAGCTGCCCCTGGTCCCGCCGGGCACCGGCCGCGACCAGACGCATCTCGACCTGACCGGCCTTGTCCAGCTTCTGCACCTCGGGCTCGCCGGCCATGGCCAGCGCCCGCTCCGGACGGCCGAGGCCGCGCTCGCAGTCGGCCATGACGGGCCACAGCTCGACCGAGCCGGTCATGCGCTTGGCGGCGCGGAACTCGGCGAGGGCCTCGCTGTACTTCTGCGTGGCGTAGGCGGCGAAGCCGGCGGCCTCGCGGACGGCGGCGACGCGGGAGGCCAGCCGCAGGGCGATGCGCGAGTACGCGTACGCCTGCTCGGGCTCCTCGTCGATCAGCCGGGCGACCATGACGAGGTTCTTGGAAACCTCTTCGGCCAGGCCCTTGGGCAGGCTCAGCAGCTCCTGACGGACATCGGCGTCGATCTCGAGGCCGGTGACGTCCTCGTCGATCGGAAGCCGCTTGACCGGGTCCCGGTCACGGTCCGCGCG
Organism: Streptomyces sp. NC-S4; assembly: GCF_054353315.1. Classification (NCBI taxonomy): domain Bacteria; kingdom Bacillati; phylum Actinomycetota; class Actinomycetes; order Kitasatosporales; family Streptomycetaceae; genus Streptomyces; species Streptomyces sp. NC-S4. The sequence continues at coordinate 2,256,083 of NZ_CM135937.1, forward strand.
GAAGTCACGGTCGCCGCCACGGTCATCGCGACCACGGTAGCCACCACGGTCACCACCGCGATCGTCACGGCCACCACGGAACCCACCGCGGTCGCCGCCCCGGTCGTCGCGACGCGGGTAGGACGGGCGGTCGCCACCACGGTCGTCACGACCGCCACGGTAGCCGCCACGCTCGTCATCACGGCGCGGGTACGAGGGACGGTCGCCGCCACGGTCGTCACGCCCACCGCGGTAGCCACCACGGTCGCCGCCCCGGTCGTCGCGACGCGGGTAGGACGGGCGGTCGCCACCACGGTCGTCACGACCGCCACGGTAGCCGCCACGCTCGTCATCACGGCGCGGGTACGAGGGACGGTCGCCACCGCGGTCATCGCGACGGGGGTAGCTGGGGCGGTCGCCGCCACGGTCGTCACGACCGCCACGGAACCCACCACGGTCATCGTCACGGCGCGGGTACGAGGGACGGTCGCCACCGCGGTCGTCACGGCGCGGGTAGGACGGACGGTCACCACCGCGGTCGTCACGACCGCCGCGGTAGCCACCACGGTCGTCATCACGGCGCGGGTACGAGGGACGGTCGCCACCGCGGTCGTCACGACGGGGGTAGGACGGACGGTCGCCACCACGGTCGTCGCGGCGGAAACCGCCGCCACCACCGGAGGGACGGCCCCCGCGGTCGTCATCACGACGGGGGTACGAGGGGCGGTCGTCGCGGCGCGGGTAGGACGGGCGGTCACCACCGCGGTCGTCACGACCGCCGCGGTAGCCGCCACGGTCGTCATCACGACGGGGGTACGACGGACGGTCGCCACCACGGTCGTCACGACGCGGGTAGGACGGACGGTCGCCGCCACGGTCGTCACGACCGCCACGGAACCCACCACGGTCATCGTCACGACGGGGGTACGACGGACGGTCGCCACCGCGGTCATCGCGACGCGGGTAGGACGGACGGTCGCCGCCACGGTCGTCACGACCGCCACGGAACCCACCACGGTCATCGTCACGACGGGGGTACGACGGACGGTCGCCACCGCGGTCATCGCGACGCGGGAAGCTGGGACGGTCGCCGCCACGGTCGTCACGGCGGAAACCGCCGCCACCACCGGAGGGACGGCCGCCACGGTCGTCGTCACGGCGCGGGTAGGACGGACGGTCGCCACCGCGGTCGTCACGACGGAAACCGCCGCCACCGCCGCCGGCCGGGCGACCACCACGGTCATCACGGCGGAAGCCGCCACCGCCACTGGACGGCCGGCCGCTGGTACCACGGTCGTCACGACGGAACGGGGGGCGGTCGCCACCACGGTCGTCACGGCCCCCGCGGTAGCCGCCCCTGTCACCACCGTCGTTGCGACGAGGCTCGCGCTCCGGACGATCGTCGGGAGAGTTGGACATGGGTGTGACTCCTGTCTTCGGGGTACCGCTAGTCATTCTCGCGCAACCAACCCATGGCCGCGCTTCGGCGTAAAGAGGTAAAAACAAAAAAGGACCCTTGGTCCAGCGTTGAACGCTGGACCAAGGGTCCTTTGAAAGATTGTTCGGCGGCGTCCTACTCTCCCACAGGGTCCCCCCTGCAGTACCATCGGCGCTGAAAGGCTTAGCTTCCGGGTTCGGAATGTAACCGGGCGTTTCCCTAACGCTATGACCACCGAAACCCTATCGGTTTCGAGCGAACAAGCACACTTTGTAGTTATGTTCTAGCTCTAGAAACCAGCAACTGTTCGTTGCTTCAGAACTAACACAGTGGACGCGAGCAACTGAGGACAAGCCCTCGGCCTATTAGTACCAGTCAGCTTCACCCGTTACCGGGCTTCCACATCTGGCCTATCAACCCAGTCGTCTACTGGGAGCCTTACCCTCTCAAGGAGGTGGGAATACTCATCTTGAAGCAGGCTTCCCGCTTAGATGCTTTCAGCGGTTATCCCTCCCGAACGTAGCCAACCAGCCATGCCCTTGGCAGGACAACTGGCACACCAGAGGTTCGTCCGTCCCGGTCCTCTCGTACTAGGGACAGCCCTTCTCAATATTCCTACGCGCACAGCGGATAGGGACCGAACTGTCTCACGACGTTCTAAACCCAGCTCGCGTACCGCTTTAATGGGCGAACAGCCCAACCCTTGGGACCGACTCCAGCCCCAGGATGCGACGAGCCGACATCGAGGTGCCAAACCATCCCGTCGATATGGACTCTTGGGGAAGATCAGCCTGTTATCCCCGGGGTACCTTTTATCCGTTGAGCGACGGCGCTTCCACAAGCCACCGCCGGATCACTAGTCCCGACTTTCGTCCCTGCTCGACCCGTCGGTCTCACAGTCAAGCTCCCTTGTGCACTTACACTCAACACCTGATTGCCAACCAGGCTGAGGGAACCTTTGGGCGCCTCCGTTACCCTTTGGGAGGCAACCGCCCCAGTTAAACTACCCATCAGACACTGTCCCTGATCCGGATCACGGACCGAGGTTAGACATCCAGCACGACCAGAGTGGTATTTCAACGGCGACTCCACAACCACTGGCGTGGCTGCTTCAAAGTCTCCCACCTATCCTACACAAGCCGAACCGAACACCAATATCAAACTGTAGTAAAGGTCCCGGGGTCTTTCCGTCCTGCTGCGCGAAACGAGCATCTTTACTCGTAGTGCAATTTCACCGGGCCTATGGTTGAGACAGTCGAGAAGTCGTTACGCCATTCGTGCAGGTCGGAACTTACCCGACAAGGAATTTCGCTACCTTAGGATGGTTATAGTTACCACCGCCGTTTACTGGCGCTTAAGTTCTCAGCTTCGCAACCCCGAAAGGTCACTAACCGGTCCCCTTAACGTTCCAGCACCGGGCAGGCGTCAGTCCGTATACATCGCCTTACGGCTTCGCACGGACCTGTGTTTTTAGTAAACAGTCGCTTCTCGCTGGTCTCTGCGGCCACCCCCAGCTCACGGAGCAAGTCCGATCACCAGTGATGGCCCCCCTTCTCCCGAAGTTACGGGGGCATTTTGCCGAGTTCCTTAACCATAGTTCACCCGAACGCCTCGGTATTCTCTACCTGACCACCTGAGTCGGTTTAGGGTACGGGCCGCCATGAAACTCGCTAGAGGCTTTTCTCGACAGCATAGGATCATCCACTTCACCACAATCGGCTCGGCATCAGGTCTCAGCCTTGTATGAGGGACGGATTTGCCTACCCCTCGGCCTACACCCTTACCCCGGGACAACCACCGCCCGGGCTGGACTACCTTCCTGCGTCACCCCATCGCTTACCTACTACAAGTCTGGTTCGTCGGCTCCACCACTTTCCTTTCCCCGAAGGGTCCGGAACGGCTTCACGGACTTAGCATCGCCTGATTCGATATTGGGCGTTTCAAAGCGGGTACCGGAATATCAACCGGTTGTCCATCGACTACGCCTGTCGGCCTCGCCTTAGGTCCCGACTTACCCTGGGCAGATCAGCTTGACCCAGGAACCCTTAGTCAATCGGCGCACACGTTTCTCACGTGTGTATCGCTACTCATGCCTGCATTCTCACTCGTGAACCGTCCACAACTAGCTTCCGCTGCTGCTTCACCCGGCACACGACGCTCCCCTACCCATCACAGCAGGCGTTGGCCCTATTGCTGCAATGACACGACTTCGGCGGTACGCTTGAGCCCCGCTACATTGTCGGCGCGGAATCACTTGACCAGTGAGCTATTACGCACTCTTTCAAGGGTGGCTGCTTCTAAGCCAACCTCCTGGTTGTCTCTGCGACTCCACATCCTTTCCCACTTAGCGTACGCTTAGGGGCCTTAGTCGATGCTCTGGGCTGTTTCCCTCTCGACCATGGAGCTTATCCCCCACAGTCTCACTGCCGTGCTCTCACTTACCGGCATTCGGAGTTTGGCTAAGGTCAGTAACCCGGTAGGGCCCATCGCCTATCCAGTGC
>NZ_CM135937.1:2265000-4105000 GCF_054353315.1 Streptomyces sp. NC-S4
CGTCGCCCACGGAGCCGATCTGCACGCGGCCCAGGTCCTGACGGGGAAGAACCTCTCGCCGCAGCTGCGCTGGGAGGGGTTCCCCGAGGGGACGAAGAGCTTCGCCGTCACCTGCTTCGACCCTGACGCGCCCACGGGCAGCGGGTTCTGGCACTGGGTCCTCTTCGACCTGCCCGCTTCGGTGACGGAGCTGTCGGCCGGAGCGGGCACCGGGGACTTCACCGGACTGCCGGAGGGGGCCGTGCACGCACGGAACGACTACGGCACGCGGGACTTCGGCGGCGCGGCCCCGCCGCGCGGGGAGCGGCACCGCTACGTGTTCACCGTGTACGCGGTGGACCGGGAGCAGCTCGGCCCCGACGAGGACTCGTCGCCGGCCGTCGTCGGCTTCCATCTGCGGTTCCACGCCCTCGGGCGTGCGCAGCTCGTTGCGGAGTACGAGGCGCCGCTCGCGCGCTGATCGTTTCCCGAGCGTTCGCCCGGTCCTGGTCTAAAGAAGGCCAGGACCGGGCATTTTTATTGCGTTGTCCCGCGTGGCGCGCGCGGCCAGAGTGGTTGCGGGCCCTGCCGCCAGGGTGGTCGCGGGCCTGCACACGGGAGGTGGGCGAGATGCGGGACACGCTGGTGCTGAATGCGAGCTTCGAGCCGCTGTCGACAGTGACGTTGAACCGGGCCGTGGTTCTGGTGCTCCAGGACAAGGCCGTCGTCGAACAGTCGCACCCCGAGCTGCGTGTGCGCGGGGCCACCATGGATCTTCCGATGCCCCGGGTGATCAGGCTCTGCAGGTATGTCCGGGTGCCCTTCCGAAGACATGCTCCCTGGTCGCGGAGGGGGGTGCTGGTCCGGGACCAGCACCGTTGCGCGTACTGCGGGAAGCGCGCGACGACCGTGGACCACGTACTGCCGCGTGCCCAGGGGGGTGGGGACACCTGGCTGAACACGGTGGCGTCCTGCGCCGAGGACAACCACCGCAAGGCGGCCCGGACTCCGGAGGAGGCGGGGATGCCGCTCCTCCGGAAGCCCTACGTGCCGTCGCCGGCGGACGCGATGCTGCTGGCCCTGGGGGTGGCCGGGCGGGAGTCGCTCCCGGAGTGGCTGGAGCGTTCCGCCTGAGCGGATCTCGCGCTTTCGGTGGAGGCAGGTCTCGCTGAGCGGCGTAGTTCTTCTACGTCGCTCAGCTGACGAGCAGTTGGACGATGGCGAGGATGCCGACCGTCACGATGACCGCGCGCAGGACGGTCGGTGAGAGGCGGCGGCCGACCTTGGCGCCGATCTGGCCGCCGATCGTGGACCCCACGGCGATGAGGACGACGGCCGTCCAGTCGAACTCGGCGACGAAGAGGAAGACGACGGCCGCGATGCCGTTCACCAGAGCGGCGATGACGTTCTTGACGGCGTTGATGCGTTGCAGGTCCTCGCGGAGCAGCAGGCCCATCAGGCCGAGGTAGAGCACGCCCTGGGCGGCACCGAAGTAGCCTCCGTACGCGCTGGAGAGCAGCATGCCGCCGAGCAGGGCCGGTCCGCCGTCGGGGTGGCCGGTGTCGCCTCCGGCGGCTTCCTGGCGTCGGCGCAGCGCGGCGGCGAGCCGGGGCTGGAGGACGACGAGGACCAGGGCCAGCGCGATCAGGACGGGCACGATCGTGTCGAAGGACTCGGACGGCAGGGTGAGGAGCAGGAGCGCGCCCGCGAGTCCGCCGATGAGGGACACGGAGCCGAGGCGCAGGATGCGGGCGCGCTGGCCCTGGAGCTCCTTGCGGTAGCCGATGGCTCCGCTGATCGAACCGGGCACCAGGCCGAGCGTGTTGGACACGTTGGCGGTGACCGGGGGCAGTCCGGTGGCGAGCAGCACCGGGAAGGTGATCAGGGTGCCGGAGCCGACGATGGTGTTGATCGTGCCCGCGCCGATGCCGGCGGCGAAGACAGCGAGTGATTCCCAGATGGACATGGACGGTGCCATCCCCTTTGCATGAGTGAGTCGCCTCCCCGCCATGAAGGTCGAGGGGCCTCACTGATCATGCAGGAAGCGACGGCGGGTCAGTCGATGGGGGGCTGCTCCCGGCGTTCCGCGCCGTCCTTGTCCCGCGCGGCCGGGATGCCGCCGCCGTCCTTGCCGGTGCCGCTCGGGTTGAAGCCCGTACCGCCGCCCATGGGGCCGAAGTTGCCCATGGCGCCGGAGAGGCCCTTGAGGGCGTCGCCGATCTCGCTCGGCACGATCCAGAGCTTGTTGGCGTCGCCTTCGGCGATCTTCGGGAGCATCTGGAGGTACTGGTAGGCGAGGAGCTTCTGGTCGGCGTCGCCGGCGTGGATGGACTCGAAGACCGTACGGATGGCCTGGGCCTCACCCTCGGCGCGCAGCGCGGCGGCCTTGGCGTCACCTTCGGCGCGCAGGATGGAGGACTGCTTCTCACCCTCGGCGCGCAGGATCTCGGACTGCCGGACACCTTCGGCCTGGAGGATCGCGGCGCGCTTGTCGCGGTCGGCGCGCATCTGCTTCTCCATCGAGTCCTGGATGGAGGTCGGCGGCTCGATGGCCTTGAGTTCGACGCGGTTGACGCGGATGCCCCACTTGCCGGTGGCCTCGTCGAGGACTCCGCGCAGGGCCGCGTTGATCTCCTCGCGGGAGGTGAGGGTCCGCTCCAGGTCCATGCCGCCGATGATGTTGCGGAGCGTGGTGACGGTGAGCTGCTCGATGGCCTGGATGTAGCTGGCGACCTCGTAGGTCGCGGCCCGTGCGTCGGTCACCTGGTAGTAGATGACGGTGTCGATGTTGACGACCAGGTTGTCCTGGGTGATGACGGGCTGCGGCGGGAACGGAACGACCTGTTCGCGGAGGTCGATCCGGTTGCGGATCGAGTCGATGAACGGGACGACGATGTTGAGGCCCGCGTTGAGGGTGCGGGTGTAGCGGCCGAACCGCTCGACGATGGCGGCGCTGGCCTGCGGGATCACCTGGATCGTCTTGACCAGTGCGATGAAGACCAGAACCACCAGAATGATCAGGACGATGATGATCGGTTGCATGCGGTTCCCCGTGCCCTTCCGGCTGTCTGTGCTGCCCCGTTGATCGGAGTCTCGCAGACCTGGGGGCCGCGAGCAGGCTGCTTCTTCACATCACGACGGCGGTCGCCCCGTCGATCTCCACCACGTCGACGGACTGGCCGGGTTCGAAGCTGGTGTCCGCGTCGAGGGTGCGCGCGGACCAGACCTCGCCGGCGAGCTTGATGCGGCCGCCGCTGCCGTCGACCCGTTCCAGGACGACGGCGGATCTGCCCTTCAACGCGTCGATGCCGCTGCGGTGTTGGGGGCGCTGGGTGCGGTGCCGGTTGGCGATGGGGCGGACGACGGCGATGAGCGCGACCGACACGGTCACGAAGACCAGGACCTGCGCCACCACTCCCCCGCCGACGGCGGCCGTGACGGCGGCCGCGACCGCGCCGACCGCGAACATGCCGAACTCCGGCATGGCGGTCAGGACGAGGGGGATGCCCAGTCCGACCGCGCCGATGAGCCACCACACCCACGCGTCGATGTCCACATGGTCATGGTAGGTCGGGTGGGCGCGGTCGGGACAGGGTGCGGGGACCCGTAAGAGGCGTCCCTAGCCGAGCGGAAGGCCCTGGGCGGTCCAGCGGTCGGTCCCGTTGCGCTCGACGACCAGCGGCAGGCCGAAGCAGAGGGAGAGGTTGCGGGAAGTCAGTTCGAGGTCGATCGGGCCCGCGGTGACGACCTTGCCCTGACGGATCATCAGGACGTGGGTGAAGCCGGGGGCGATCTCCTCGACGTGGTGCGTGACCATGACCATCGACGGTGCGAGCGGGTCGCGGGCCAGGCGACCGAGGCGGCGCACGAGGTCCTCGCGGCCTCCGAGGTCCAGACCGGCGGCGGGCTCGTCGAGGAGCAGCAGCTCGGGGTCGGTCATCAGGGCGCGGGCGATCAGCGTGCGCTTGCGCTCGCCCTCGGAGAGGGTGCCGAACTTGCGGTCGAGGTACTCGGTCATGCCGAGGCGGTCGAGGAAGGCGCGGGCGCGCTGCTCGTCGACGTCCTCGTACTCCTCCTGCCAGGTCGCCGTCATGCCGTAGGCGGCGGTGAGGACGGTCTGCAGGACGGTCTGCCGCTTGGGCAGCTTGTCGGCCATCGCGATGCCGGCGACACCGATGCGGGGGCGCAGCTCGAAGACGTCCACCTTGCCGAGGGTGCTGCCGAGGATGGTGGCAGTGCCCTTGGTGGGGAAGAGGTAGCTGGAGGCGAGGTTCAGCAGTGTGGTCTTGCCGGCGCCGTTGGGGCCGAGGATCACCCAGCGCTCGCCCTCCTTCACCGACCAGGAGACCTGGTCCACCAGAGCCCGGCCCTCGCGGACCACGGATACGTCCACCAGCTCCAGAACATCGCTCATGAGCGTGTTGTCACCCCTTGCAGTCACGGTTCTCTGTGCGCCGGTAGACGCAGCCCCAGAGGAAAACCTACGCCACTCGGAGAGCGGTCCGGGGCCGGGGCCCGGTGCCGGGGCCGATCCGTAAAGTGGGGGGATGCTTTTCGAACCACGTTCAGGGCGCTTGGCCGCCTGGGGGAACGCACTGCTGGCCGGTCTGGTCTCGCCCGACGAGGCCGTGTTGTCGATCGTGGGCGAGGACGCCGTGCACCGGGTGGAGGGGCTGCCGGGTGAGACGGGCCCCGTCGGGCTCACCCTGGCGCTCGGCCGGCTGCGGGCCCTGGGGGTGACCGGGCTGCGGGTGGCGCTGCCCGCGCCGGGGCATCCGCTGGGGCTGAGCGGGCCGCCGGAGTTCAATGCGCGGGCGCTGGAGGCGGAGGAAGCGGTCGTCGCGGTGGGGGCGGCACTGGGTCTGGTGCCGGAGGTGTCCGAGGCCGGGCCGGCCGGGGACGTCCACGTCTCGGTGACCTGGCACGTGCTGCCGGTACGGGAGGCCCCGCCGGCGGACGTGCCCTCGCTGGGCGAGGCGGAACGGGAGCTGGCGGAGGCACTGCGCGAGGCGACCGAGGTGCTCACCCGGCTGGACGTGGCGGGGTCCGGGCCGGTCGCGGAGGCCGCGCTGTCGGCGTACCGGGCACGGGCGGACGCCGGGCGGGACGCGCTGGCGCCGGGATATCCGCCGCGGGCTGTGCGGGTGCTGGCGCTGGCGCAGCGGGTGGACCTGATGGTGTCGCTGGCGTACGAGAACGGGCACGGGGGTGCGGTGGCCGCCTCGGAGATGGCGGCGCGGGCAGAGGCGCTGCGGCCGGTCGAGCGGGTCGCTCGGCGGGCGCTGGTGGCGGCGTACAACGCGGCCGTCGAGGCGCGCGAGCGGGGGTGATCCCCCGGGCGGGTGGATCGGGGGCGGCGCCGCTGCGCGGGCGGCCCCGGCTGCGCCGGGCTTCGTGGGGCTCCGCCCCGCACCCCGTGCCCCGAACGCCCCCGGCCGCCGGTGTGAGGTGCCTTCCTGGCGGGGCTGGGACGGGGGCGGATCAGTGCGGGGGCGTTTGCGTCGTCACGCCGGTCGGGCCGTCGCCGACCGGGACGGTGGACGTCCTGCCCGTTCTGGTGTCGATCACCGACAGGGTGTCCGAGTCGAAGTTGCTGACGTGGACGCTGCAGCCGTCCGGGCCGACGGCGAGGCCGTTGGGGCCGTCGCCCACGGCCACGGTTGCCGTCACGGTGAGGCTGCGGGTGCTGATCACCGACACGTCGTCCGACCCGAGGTCGGCGACGTAGACGCGGCTGCCGTCCGGCAGGATTCCGATGCCCGTGGGCTGGTCCCCGACCGGGACGCGGTCGGTCTCCGTTCGGGCCCGGGTGTCGACCACCGACACGTCGTCCGAGCTCAGGTTGGAGACGTAGAGGTGACGGCCGTCGGGGGCGAGGGCGAGGGCGGTGGGTCCGCCGCCGACGGGGATCGCGGCGGTGACCGCGCCGCTGTCGGTGCGGATCACCGAGACGCTGTCGGAGCCGGCGTTGGCGACGTACAGCGTGCGGGCGTCCGGTGTCACCGCCAGGCCCAGGGGTGCGTCGCCCACGGCGATGGTGTCCGTGACGGTGAGGGTGCGGGGGCTGATCACCGACACGGTGCCCGCGCCGACGTTGGCCACGTAGACGTTCCTGTTGTCCGGGGAGACCGTCACCCGGCTCGGTTCGTGCCCGACCGCGACGGTTTCGACGACCGTCCTGGTGCCGGTGTCGACCACGGACACGGTGTCCGCCGCGGAGTCGGTGACGTAGAGGCGGGAGCCGTCGGGGCTGAGAGCGACGCTGTCGGGCCCGTCCCCCACGGCAATGGTGTCCACGACGGTGCCGGAGCGGGTCTCGACGACCGAGACCGTGTCGGAGTGGAGGTTCGCCACATAGACGTGGCCGGCGGCGTGATCGGGCCTCGCCGGAGGCGTCGCCGCCCGCACCCCGGTCGGGTGCGGCAGTCCCGTCAGGCCCAGTGCCGCGGCGAGCACGACGGCGGCGTATCGGCAGATGTCCCGGTTCCTCGTCATGCGGGCAAAGCTAGGACCGCCGACGGTGCTGCGGGGTGAGGCTCGCGCGCGGGTGCACCGGAACGGCGCCGCTTCCTGGGGAGAGGGGAGGAAGCGGCGCCGCGTGCGGGGTCAGGCCGTGCGGGGGGTCAGGCGTTCACGCCGGTGTTGCCGAAGGCGGGGTTGAGCAGACCGATCACGTTGACCGAGTTGCCGACCACGTTCACGGGGACGTGGACGGGGACCTGGAGCAGGTTCCCGGAGGCCACGCCCGGCGAGTTCAGGGCCTCGCCCTCCGCCGACGCACCGCCGTGCGCCGAGGAGACACCGGCGCCGGCGGCGAGGAGGCCGCCCGCGATCATGGTGACGGCTGCGGCCTTCTTGAAGTTCTTCACGTTCTCGTCCTCCAGTACGTCTGCCGCGACCAGCCGTCGCGGCACGTCCTGGAGAACGGCCGGCCCCCGATCGGGATACGCCATGTGGGCTACATACACCCGACCGTATGAATCTCAGTCCGGAGCGAGACGATCTGATTTTCCTCCGATCAGTCGGCGATTCCGTGCCTGACCGCCCACAATGCGGCCTGGGTCCGATCGGAAAGGTCCAACTTCATCAGGATGTTCGAGACGTGCGTCTTGACCGTCTTCTCGGACAGGACCAGGGCGCGGGCGATCTCGCGGTTGGAGCGGCCGTCGGCGATCAGACCCAGGACCTCGCGTTCGCGGTCGGTCAGCGAGCCGGGCCGGCCCGCCGGGGAGCCCTGCTCTTCCTGGGACAGCAGGGCGAGCGCCACCTCCGGCTGGAGGAGCACGTGGCCCGCGTGGACGGAGCGGATGGCTCCGGCCAGCGCGTCCGGGTCGATGTCCTTGTAGACGTATCCGGCCGCGCCGGCCCGCAGGGCGGGGACCACGGTCCGCTGCTCGGTGAAGCTGGTGACGATCAGCACCCGGGCCGGGTTCGCCAGCTCGCGCAGCCTGCGCAGCGCCTCGATGCCATCGGTGCCCGGCATCTTGATGTCCATCAGGATCACATCGGGCCCCAGCTCCTCGGCGCGGGCGATGCCCTCCTCGCCGTCGGACGCCTCGCCGACCACCTCGATGTCCTCCTGGACCTCCAGGAAGGTGCGCAGGCCCCGCCGGACCACCTGGTGGTCGTCGACCAGCAGTACTCGAATGCCGCTGCCGCTGCGGCCGGTGCTGTCAGCCACCGGGCACCTCCATCTCGATCGTGGTGCCCCGACCGGGCTCCGAGTGCACGGTGAGCCGGCCGCCGACGCCGCTCGCGCGGTCCCGCATGGAGACCAGGCCCAGGTGCCGGCCCGCCCGGCGGACGGTCCGGGGGTCGAAGCCCTTGCCGGTGTCGAGGACCTCGAGGACCGCGCCCCCGGAGGGCGTCCGGGCCAGGGTGACGTCGACGCGGTCGGCTTCGGAGTGGCGCAGGGCGTTGTGCAGGGCCTCCTGGGCGACGCGGAGCAGCGCTTCCTCCTGGGTCGCCGGCAGGGCCCGTACGCCGTCGCAGGTGAAGGTGACGTGCGCGGTGTGGGCGCGGTCGAGTACGTGGACGTGCGTACGGAGGGTGGCGACCAGTCCGTCCTCGTCCAGGGCGGCCGGGCGCAGCTCGGTCACGGCGGCGCGCAGTTCGTCGGCGGCCTCGGCCGCCAGGGCGGCGACCTGCTGGAGCTCGTCCTTGGCCCGGGCGGGGTCGCGGTCGACGAGGGCGGCGGCGGCCTGGGCGGTGAGGCGGAGCGAGAAGAGCTTCTGGCTGACGGCGTCGTGCAGCTCGTGGGCGAGCCGGGAGCGCTCCTCGGCGATGGTGAGCTCGCGGCTTCGTTCGTAGAGATGGGCGTTGGTGAGGGCGATCGCCGCGTGCTGGGCGAGGAGGGACAGGAGTTCCTGGTCCGCGTCGGTGAACCCGTGCGGGCCGCGTTTGTTCGCCAGGAAGAGGGCGCCGAGGGTCTCCTCGCCGTCGCGTACGGGCATGCCGAGGAAGTCGGACATCTCCGGATGGGCGGCCGGCCAGCCCTCGAAGCGCGGGTCCTTGCGTACGTCGGCCAGGCGCTCGGGGCCTCCTTCGTGGAGCATCGCGGCGAGGATGCCGTGCTGGCGGGGCAGCGGGCCGATGAGGCGCCACTGCTCCGCGCTGATGCCGTCCACGACGAACTGGGCGAAGCCGCCGTGGTCGTCCGGGACGCCCAGGGCCGCGTACTCGGCGTCCAGGAGTTCGCGGGCGGACACGACGATCGTGCGCAGGACGTCGCGGACCTCGAGGCGGCGGCTCATGGCGAGCAGTGCGGTGCTCACGGCGGCCAGGCCGCTGGGGGGCCCGCCGTGCGGGGGGCTGGCGGTCATGGGCTCACCGTACCCGCGGCCGTGACCTGCGGGATCGGGCCGTGGACGTAGGTCGAAGGGACCCGTGGGGGTGGGGCCGGTGGCCGACGCGGTGGGGGGTGGGCCGTTCCTAGGTTGGGGGCATCTGCTGATCGGGACGGAAGGCGAGGGTGTTGTCATGTCGGTGGCGATCGTGACGGGGGCGTCCAGGGGACTGGGCCGGGCGCTGGCCGGGGAGCTGGCGGCGCGGGGCTGGGACCTGGTGCTGAGCGCGCGGGGTGCGGCGGCGCTGGCGGAGGCCGCGGCGGGGACGGCGCGGGCGGCGGCCGGGGCGAGGGTGGTGGCGGTGGCCGGGGACGTGTCCTCGGCGGCGCACCGGGCGGCGCTGGTGGCGGCGGCGCGGGAGCTGGGCGGGCTGGATCTGCTGGTGAACAACGCGGGGGTGCTCGGGGCCGAGCCATTGGTGCCGCTGGCGGAGCACGCGCTGGACGGGCTGCGGGAGGCCTTCGAGGTCAACGTGGTGGCCCCGCTGGGGCTGGTCCAGGAGGGGCTGCCGCTGTTGCGGGCGGCGCCGGCCGGGGCGGTGCTGAACATCAGCTCGGACGCGGCGGTGGTGGCGTACGCGACGTGGGGGGCGTACGGGGCGACCAAGGCGGCGGGGGACCTGGTGTCGGCCGTGCTGGCGGTGGAGGAGCCGGAGCTGCGGGTGTGGTGGGCGGATCCGGGGTCGATGCGGACGCGGATGATGGCGGCGGCCGAGCCGGGCGAGGACCTGGCCGGGCTGCCGACGCCGGAGGAGGTGGCTCCGGCGCTGCTGCGGCTGGTGGAGCGGGCGCTGCCGAGCGGGCGGTACACGGCGGGTGAGCTGGGGTTGGATGCGGGCCCGGACACGGCCGAAGGAGCGGGCCCGGAAGCGGCCTCAGGGGCGGGCGCGGACACGGCCTCAGGGGCGGGCGCGGAGGCGGGCGCCGGGGGCGGGCGGTGAGCGGGCATCGGGCCCTGCGGGAGGAGGGTCTATATATAACGGACATACCGCCGCAATTCTTGGCCCGGATTCCGGCCGAGCAACGGGGGCCGGGGCTGGGGCGGGACGCCGTGCGGCTGCTGGTGTCCCAGGGCAGCGATCGGGTGTCGCTGCACGCCTTCCGGGAGCTGCCGGGGCTGCTGCGGGCCGGGGACGTACTGGTGGTGAACACCTCGGCCACGCTGGCGGCCGCCGTGGACGCCCGGCTGGGCAGCGAGGACCTGGTGGTGCACTTCTCGACCCGCGGCGACGACAGCCGCTGGGCGGTGGAGCTGCGCGCCCCGGCCGGAGGTGGGACGACCCGGCCGCGCGCTGGGGGGCCGGCCGGGGCGGTACTGGAACTGCCGGGCGGGTACCGCCTGGCCCTGGAGGAGCCCCTGGCGGCGGGCGCGGACCGGCTGTGGTGGGCGCGCGCCTCCCCCGCGCCGGACGGGGTGCCGGCGCTGCTGCGGACGTACGGGCGGCCGATCCGGTACGCGTACACGGAGCGGGACCAGCCGCTCTCGGCCTACCAGACGGTGTTCGCGGTGCCGGCCGCCGACGGGACGGGCTCGGCGGAGATGCCGAGCGCGGGCCGGCCCTTCACGGCGGAGCTGGTGGCGCGGCTGGTGAGCCGGGGGGTGCAGTTCGCCCCGCTGGTCCTGCACACGGGGGTGGCCTCGCAGGAGGTGCACGAGCCCCCGTACCCGGAGCGGTTCGCGGTGTCCGCCACGACGGCGGGTCTGGTGAACGCCGCCAGGGCCGCCGGAGGGCGGGTCATCGCGGTGGGGACCACGGCGGTACGGGCCTTGGAGTCGGCCGCGGACGCGCGGGGGCGGGTGCGTCCGGCCGCCGGGTGGACCGATCTGGTGGTGACTCCGGAGCGCGGGGTGCGGGTGGTGGACGGACTGCTGACCGGCCTGCACGAGCCGGAGGCGTCCCATCTGCTGATGCTGGAGGCGGTCGCGGGGCGGGCCGCCGTACGGCTCGGGTATGCCGAGGCACTGGCCCGGCACTGCCTCTGGCACGAGTTCGGGGACGTCCATCTGCTACTCAAGGATGAGAGACGTGACCATATGCATTGCGACAGCAACGCACGGTGAAATCGCCACATGTCCGATGTGACCCCGCACATAGGACCCACATCACTTACGAAGCTCCGTAGTGGATGGATAAAGACCCTGTCAGTGCTGTCCCACCTAGCGCCGAGGCCCGAAATCGGGCCTCGGCGCCCGCGCGTGATCCACTAAGCGGGATCGTACGTCACACCTTTGCCACAGGATTTTGCCGCCGCTAAGAATTGCTCCCGTCGCACAGCACCGCGGATCCCCGGATCCACAAAGCGCCTTCCTGCGACTCCCGCTATTCGAAGAGGTTGCCCCGCCATGTCTGCTTCCCGCACTCCCGGTCACAGTCGTCTGACGAAGGCACACAAGCTGTCCATCGCCGGTGTCGCCACGCTGAGCGCCGCCGCCGTCGCCTTCTCCCTCGTCCCGGCCGACGCCGCCGAGGCCCAGACGGTCGCCGCCGCCCCCGTCGCCTGGACCCAGGCCGTCAACGGCGCGCAGACGAAGACGCTGCAGGGCCACCTCTCCGCACAGCAGGTCATCTCCCAGGCGAACGCCAAGGCCGCGGCCAAGATCAAGGCCGACGCCGACGCCAAGGCCAAGGCCGAGGCCGCCGCGAAGAAGGCCCGCGAGACCAAGGCTGCCGCGAGCCGCTCCGCCGCCCGCACCCCGGTCTTCGCGAACAACCTCGACGGCTGGATCAAGGAAGCCCTCTTCATCATGAAGCGGGAGGGCATTCCGGGCACCTACGCCGGAATCCACAAGAACATCATGCGCGAGTCCAGCGGTAACCCGATGGCGATCAACAACTGGGACATCAACGCCCAGAACGGCATCCCCAGCAAGGGTCTGCTCCAGGTCATCTACCCGACCTTCAAGGCGTACCACGTCAAGGGCACCAAGTTCGACCAGTACGACCCGGTCGCCAACATCGTCGCCGCCTGCAACTACGCGGCCGACCGCTACGGCTCCATGGACAACGTCAACAGCGCCTACTAGGCCTCGGCGGATCCACGCTCCCATGCGCCTCAGGGCGGCACCCGGACTTCCGGATGCCGCCCTGAGGCGTTTTGCCGTACCCCTGCGTCCTGCTTACTTGCCCGCGCGCATGACCTCGGGCTCGTGGCGGCGCAGCAGGCGCTGCACCGCGAAGCCGCAGGCGACGCCGAGGAGCACCAGGATGGTGATGTTCAGGCTCCACTGGCCGATCGTGGCGTCCCAGAGCGGGTCGGTGTTGGTCGGGTTCTCCGCGTCCCACGGCGGCATGAGCTTGCCGAGGTTCAGCGTGGTGCCGGCGGCGGCGATGGCCCAGCGGGACGGCATCAGCCAGGCGAACTGCTCCAGGCCCGGGGAGTCGTAGACCTGGAAGAGGATGCCGGTGAAGACGACCTGGACGATCGCGAACATGACCAGCAGCGGCATGGTCTTCTCGGCCGTCTTCACCAGCGAGGAGATCACCAGGCCGAACATCATCGAGGTGAAGCCGAGCGCGATGACCGACAGGCAGATCTCGACGGCCGGCGGCATGATCAGGCCCTCGGCGGGCAGGTCGCGCGGGAAGAAGCCGATCGCGCAGATGATCACGCCCTGGATGGCCGTGATGACGCCGAGGACGATCACCTTCGACATGAGGTACGCGGACCGGTACAGGCCGGTCGCGCGTTCCCGCTCGTAGATGACCCGTTCCTTGATCAGCTCACGGACCGAGTTGGCGGCGCCCGAGAAGCACATGCCGACCGCGAGGATCAGCATGATCGTGCCGGCGTCGCCGTTGAAGCGGGACGGCGCGACGGGCGGCGCGAGGCCGAACTTCGCGGGGATCACCGTGGAGACCACGCCCAGGACCGCGGGCAGGAGCACCATCAGGGCCAGGAAGCCCATGTCGGAGGCGATCACCGAGACGTAGCGGCGGATCAGCGTCCACAGCTGCGAGCCCCAGCCCTGCGGCTTGGTCGGGTGCAGCTGCTGGACCGGGGGCATCGCGACGGACTGCGGGGCGACCGCGTCGATGTCGGCGGCGTACAGCTGGTAGTGCTGGGAGCCCTTCCAGCGGCCGGCCCAGTCGTAGTCCCGGTAGTTCTCGAAGGCCGAGAACACGTCCGCCCACGTGGTGTAGCCGAAGAAGTTCAGCGCCTCGTCCGGCGGGCCGAAGTACGCGACCGAACCGCCCGGGGCCATGACCAGCAGCTTGTCGCAGATGGCCAGCTCGGCGACCGAGTGGGTGACGACCAGGACCGTGCGGCCGTCGTCGGCGAGGCCGCGCAGCAGCTGCATGACGTCGCGGTCCATGCCCGGGTCGAGGCCCGAGGTCGGCTCGTCGAGGAAGATCAGCGAGGGCTTGGTGAGCAGCTCCAGGGCCACGGACACGCGCTTGCGCTGACCACCCGAGAGCGCGGTGATCTTCTTGTCCTTGTGGATGTCGAGCTTGAGCTCGCGCAGCACCTCGTCGATGCGGGCGGCACGCTCGGACTCGGCGGTGTCGCCGGGGAAGCGGAGCTTGGCCGCGTACTTGAGGGCCGTGCTGACCTTCAGCTCCTTGTGCAGGATGTCGTCCTGCGGGACCAGGCCGATGCGCTGGCGGAGCTCCGCGAACTGCTTGTACAGGTTGCGGTTGTCGTAGAGGACGTCGCCCTGGTCGGCGGGCCGGTAGCCGGTCAGCGCCTTGAGCAGGGTGGACTTGCCGGAGCCCGAGGGTCCGATGACGCCGATCAGCGACTTCTCCGGGACGCCGAAGGTGACGTCCTTGAGGATCTGCTTGCCGCCGTCGACGGTGACCGTGAGGTGGCGGGCCGAGAAGGAGACCTCGCCGGTGTCGACGAACTCCTCGAGGCGGTCGCCGACGATCCGGAACGTCGAGTGGCCGACGCCGACGATGTCGTTGGGACCGAGCATCGCGCTGCCGGACTTCGGCAGCGGCTGGCCGTTGACGTAGGTGCCGTTGTGGCTGCCGAGGTCGTGGATCTCGAAGCGGCCACCGGGCATCGAGCGGAACTCGGCGTGGTGGCGGGAGACCTGGAGGTCGGAGACGACCAGCTCGTTCTCCAGCGCACGGCCGATCCGCATGACGTGGCCCAGCGAGAGCTGGTGGAACGTCGTCGGGCTGCGGTCTCCGTAGGCCGGGGCCCCGCCCTGCGCCGGGCGGGGAGCGGCGGCGCCCTGCTGGTGCGGGAGGTGGACCTGCGGCTGCTGCTGCTGCGCGTGCTGCTGCTGTTCCCAGGCCTGGTGCTGGGGCTGCTGCTGCGGGGCCTGATAGGCCGGGGCCTGCGGCTGGGCGTACGCCTGCGCCGGCGCCTGCTGTGCCTGCTGCGCCACGGCCGGCTGCGGCGCGGCCGCGCCGACGGCGCTCAGATTCAGCCGCGGGCCGTCCGTCGCGTTGCCCAGGTGGACCGGCGTGCCGGGCACGAGCTCGGTCTGCTGGACCCTGGCCCCGTGCACATAGGTGCCGTTGGTGCTGCCGTGGTCCTCGATGCCCCAACCCCGGCCGTTCCAGGTGATGGTGGCGTGCCGCCACGACACCCGGGCATCATCGATCACCACGTCTCCCTGGGGGTCGCGCCCCAGCGAGTACGACCTGGACGGATCGAGCGTCCAGGTCCTTCCATTCAATTCCAGTACGAGTTCCGGCACTCCAGCCCCACTTAAGTCCCCCGAGAATCCCCCATGACGTCAGGGAGTCTAGGGATGGCGAACATCCGGGGGAACTATTTCAGGCCTACAGCCGTATGTGGAATCCGGGCCTTGCCGGGGCGTCTACGCCTGCCCGTTGACGGGGGCGAAAGTCACCCGGAGAGTGAGATACGGGACTTCTCGCCCGGTGGTCCCGTCGCGTACCGCTCGGTAGGCATCGGGGGTTCAGCGTATGCGCCGCATCCGTTGGGGGGACGTGCTGCTGTCCGCCGTCGCCACCGTGGGCTGGTCCCTGATCGTGATGGCGGGGGTGGCCGGACTCGGGCTGCACCTGCTGGGCGCCGACGCCCCCGGCGCCGCGGAGGGCTCCCTCGGGCCGATGACGGCCGCCACGGTGGTCCTCGCGGTCGGTGGAACCGTGACCCCCTCGGGCGACGTCTCGGTCCTCGGAGCCACCGGCGCGGGCGCCGAAAGCTCCCTGGACGTCATGCCCTTGGGGGTGTCGCTGGCCGGGGCGCTGGTCCTGGCGTCGTTGTTCCTGCGTACCCTCCGGGCCGGGGCGGGGCACGGGGAGACGGCGGCCAGGGTGACGGTCCTCGGGACGCTGTTCGTCGCGACGGCGGGCGCGCTGGCGTGGGCCGGGCACGACGTGGTCACCCTCGACGGGACGCTGCCGCTGCCGAAGACTCCCGCGAAGGTCGAGATCCCGGGGATCGGGGACATCGGCGGGCTGCTCCCGGACCGCATCGGGGACCTGATCGGGACCCGGACGCGGGTGGGGTTCTCGGTGGAGCCAGCGCCGACCCTGCTGGGCGCGGGGGTGTGGGTGCTCGCGGTACTGGCGCTGGCGCTGCTGGTCTCGCGGCGCGGGCCGGCCGGGGCGGCCCGGCTGCGCCCGGCGGCCTCGGCGGTGGTGGCGATGGCGCTGGTCGCGGTGGCGGCCGGGTGGGCCGCGGCCGGATGGGCGGCGCTGGGCGACGAACAGCCGCGGCGGGTGCTGGGCGGAGCGCTGCTGGGGGCGCCGAACGGGAGCTGGCTGGGGGTGCTGCTGGGACTGTTCGTGCCGGTGCGCGGCCGGGTCACTGGGGCTCCGGCCCGGCTGCTGCCCGATCCGCTGGACGACCTGCTGGCGGTGTCCGCGCGGGAGCCGGTGACGGTGGCCCGCCTCGGGGAGTACGACGAGCGGGTCTGGCTGCTGGTCGCGGGGGCCGCCCTGCTGCTGCTCTACGCGGGCGTGCTGGCGGCCGTACGGACACCGGGGCGCGGGATCCTGGGGTGCGCGGCACGGCTGTCGGCGTGCACCGGGGTGGCCCTGGCGGTACTGGTGTGGCTGACGGGTTTCTCGGCGGACGCCTCGCTCGCGGTGCTGGGTGTGGACGCGGTGGACGCGGGGGTGGAGCTGCGGGGGGACGCCGGGTACGCGCTGCTGCTGGGCGCGCTCTGGGGGGCGGTGGCCGGAGCGGCGGGTGCGCTGCTGACCCGTCGGCGCCGGGCTGCCCTGCCGGGTCACCCCGGCGCGCCGGGGCCCGTGCCGGGGTGGCCCGACCCCCGGGCGCCGACGGCGGCGTACCCCGGGGCCGTGCCGTACGGCGGGCCCGTGCGCGGCCCGCGGCCCGGAGCGGGCGGGGAGGTGGACGGCTCCTGGGACGTGACCGTGACCGGCGTACCGCCCTGGGCGCCCGGGCCACCGAGAGCGCCCCGCCGGGAGCCCTTCACTCCCCCTCCCCCGCCGGGAGCCCCGCCCCCGCCGAAGCCGCCGAGGCCGCCGGCGCCACCGGCGCCTCCGCGGTGAGGCCCCGCGACCGCCGCGCCGGGGAGGCCGCCGGGTCGGCGCGACCGTTCAAGAGGTGGGACGGGGGTCCTGGGGTCCGGGTCGGGAAGATACGGTGAGGGCACCATGAGCGCATCGCAGACCTCCGACGTCCCCACCCTCCTCGTCAAGATCTTCGGCAAGGACCGTCCCGGGATCACCGCCGGGCTGTTCGACACCCTCGCCGCCTACTCCGTCGACGTCGTCGACATCGAGCAGGTCGTCACCCGTGGCCGCATCGTCCTGTGCGCCCTCGTCACCAAGCCCGCCGGCGGAGCCGAGGGCGACCTGCGGGCCACCGTCCACAGCTGGGCCGAATCCCTCAGGATGCAGGCCGAGATCCTCTCCGGTACCGGTGACAACCGGCCGCGCGGCAGCGGCCGCTCGCACGTCACCGTGCTCGGGCACCCGCTCACCGCCGAGTCCACCGCCGCGATCGCCGCGGAGATCACCGGGGCCGGCGCCAACATCGACCGTATCTTCCGACTCGCCAAGTACCCGGTGACGGCGGTGGAGTTCGCCGTCTCCGGGGTCGAGACGGAGCCGCTGCGCACCGCACTGGCCACCGCCTCCTCGCACATCGGCGTGGACGTGGCCGTGGTCTCGGCCGGACTGCACCGCCGGGCCCAGCGCCTGGTCGTCATGGACGTGGACTCGACCCTCATCCAGGACGAGGTCATCGAGCTGTTCGCGGCGCACGCGGGCTGCGAGGCCGAGGTCGCCGAGGTCACCGAGCGGGCCATGCGCGGCGAGCTGGACTTCGAGCAGTCGCTGCACGCCCGGGTGGCGCTGCTCGCGGGCCTGGACGCGTCCGTCGTGGACAAGGTCCGCGCGGAGGTGCAGCTGACCCCGGGCGCGCGGACGCTGATCCGCACGCTCAAGCGGCTCGGCTACCAGGTGGGTGTGGTCTCCGGCGGCTTCACCCAGGTGACGGACGATCTGCGGGAGCGGCTGGGGCTGGACTTCGCCTCCGCCAACACCCTGGAGATCGTCGACGGGAAGCTGACGGGCAAGGTCACCGGGGAGATCGTGGACCGGGCGGGCAAGGCCCGGCTGCTGCGACGCTTCGCCGCGGAGGCCGACGTACCGCTGTCCCAGACGGTGGCCATCGGCGACGGTGCCAACGACCTGGACATGCTGAACGCCGCCGGGCTGGGTGTGGCCTTCAACGCCAAGCCGGTGGTCCGCGAGGCCGCGCACACCGCGGTGAACGTGCCCTTCCTCGACGCGGTGCTGTATCTGCTCGGCATCACCCGCGAGGAGATCGAGGCCGCCGACCTGGCCTGACTCCCGGCCCCGACGGAAGCGAACGGGCCCCGGCAGCCGATGCGGCTGCCGGGGCCCTTCGGTTGCCGGGGCCGTTCGGTGTCCTGGGACCGCGGGTCAGAGGCCCTTGGGGGTCCAGTAGTCGAGCAGGGTGCCCACGCCGTGTTCCACGGACTTCCACGATCCGGTGAAGGAGACCACGGCGAGCGCAGCGGTCGGGAAACCCGTACGGGTCATGCGCGTGAGGGTGTCGCCCTCCGCGCGCCCCGAGAGGGCGTCGGCGAGGGCGTGCATGCCGGGGTTGTGCCCGATGACGAGGAGGTCGGAGACCTCGTCGGAGGTCTCGTTGAGCAGGGCGATGAGCTCGCCCAGGGAGGCGTCGTAGAGCCTCTCCTCGTAGTGGGTCTTCGGCCGGTGCGGCATTTCCTGGACGGCGAGCTTCCAGGTCTCGCGGGTCCGGGCGGCGGTGGAGCACAGGGCCAGGTCGAAGACGATGCCGGTTTCGGCGAGCTTCAGACCGACGGCCGGCGCGTCCTTGCGGCCTCGTTCCGCGAGCGGACGATCGTGGTCGGACACCTCGGGCCAGTCGGCCTTGGCGTGCCGGAGGAGGGCGATCCTGCGGGGTGTGTCGGCGCTCATGACTCCCAGCTTCGCATGAAACGAGGCACGGGGCGCAGGGCGTTGAGGGGCTCACCCCGGGGGAAGGGGCGCGCGGGAGGTCAGCCGACGGCGCGCAGGAGCTGCTCGGCGACCTGGACGAGGCCCGAGACCTCCCCGGTGGCCGCGTGGGCCTCACCGGAGCCCGCGAGGAGCAGCAGCAGGAGCCCGAAGGCGAGGGCGGGCAGGGCCAGTGCCCACCAGTGCAGCCGGGTGCTCGGCGCGGTGGCGCGGGGGCGGGGACGGGGACGGGAGGGGCCCGGCGGAAGGGGGCCGATGTGCGTGGGGGCCGACATGGCCGCCTCCGTGGGTGTGGACCGGACTGACTCGCTGCCTACGAATCTATGGATCCGGGGCGGTGGTTCCCATCCGGGGCACACCCCACTTCACCCTGAGGCCGACCCCCTAGGGGGTGGTGGGGCCAGCCCTACCTTGCGCCCCGGAGGGCCGGGCTCACGGGGAGGCGATCGTGGCGATGACGGAGATGATCACGGTGACGGCGAGGAACGCGCCGAGCACGAGGCCGAGCTTCTTGCGGCCGTTCTGCGGGTTCGGTTCAAGTACGGGCGTCATGCCGGTCAGTCTCCCATGCCGCATTCGTCCTCGATCGTGCGGTCCCGTCCGGCGAGGACGCCCAGCGCGATCTGCGGTACGAGCAGTCCGGCCATCAGGGCGAGCGGCAGGTCCCAGCCGCCGCTGTGCTGGTAGAGGGTGCCGATGAGGAGGGGGCCGGGGATGGAGATGAGGTAGCCGGTGCTCTGGGCGAAGGCGGAGAGCCTGACCACGCCGGCCGGGGACTTGGCGCGCAGCCCGATGAGGGTGATGACGAGGGGGAAGGCGCAGTTGGAGATGCCGAGCAGGAGTGCCCAGGCCCAGGCTCCGGCGGCGGGGGCGAAGTAGAGGCCGAGGTAGCCGGTGAGGCCGAAGACGCCGAGGGTGACGGCGATGGCGCCCTGGTTCTTCATCCGGGCGGCGAGGCCGGGTATGACGAAGGCGAGCGGGACGCCCATGACCATGGTGACGGCGAGGAGCAGGCCGGCCGTGGAGGCGGAGACCCCGGCGTCGCGGAAGATCTGCGGGAGCCAGCCCATGGTGATGTACGCGCCGGTGGCCTGGAGGCCGAAGTAGCAGGCGAGGGCCCAGGCGGTACGGCTGCGCACGACGCGGGGGCCGGCCGCGGAGGCGACGGGGCCGGTGGCGGCACCGGCCCGCTCGGCGCGCCGGGAGGCGCGGGCGACGGGCAGCCAGGGCAGTACGGCGAGCAGGGCGAGCACGGCCCAGATCAGCAGGCCGGTGCGCCAGCTGCCGCCGAGGGCGCCGGTCAGGGGGACGGTCGCGGCGGCGGCGAGCGAGGTGCCGGCGGCCAGGGACATGGAGTACAGGCCGGTCATGGTGCCGACCCGGTCCGGGAAGTAGCGCTTGACGATCACCGGGAGCAGCACGTTGGTGAGGGCTATGCCGGCGAGCGACAGGGCGCTGGCGGCGAGGAAGCCGGCGGCGCCGGTCGCGAAGGGGCGTATCAGCAGGCCGGTGGCGACCGCGGCCATGCCGGCGCAGACGACGGCGGCCGGGCCGAAGCGGCGGGAGAGCCGGGGTGCGGTGACGCCGAAGACGGCGAAGCAGAGGGCGGGGACGGAGGTGATCAGTCCGGCGACGGTGCCGCTCATGCCGAGGCCCGTCCGGGTCTCCTCGAAGAGGGCCCCGAGGCTGGTGATGGCGGGCCGCAGGTTGAGGGCGGCCAGCACGATTCCGACGATGAGCACCGGGCCGAGCCAGGTCGGGGCGGCCTGGTCGGGAGCGGGAAGGTGCTGGTCAGGGGCGGTGCGCACGACCGGCGGGCGGTTCATGGTCCGGATTTCTTCGTCGGGCATTCAACCATCATAGAATCATGGGATGATTGGTTGTCCAATCGCTCGCTCTTGAATTCGCCCCCGAGAGGAACCCATGCCGCTGACCTCGCCCCGGCGCTCCGCGCTCGTCGATCAGGTGATCGCCCAGCTGCGGAACCAGATCACCTCCGGCGAGTGGCCGGTCGGGGCCCGCATCCCGACCGAGCCGGAGCTCGTCGAGCTGCTCGGCGTCGCCCGCAACACGGTGCGCGAGGCGGTACGGGCGCTGGCGCACAACGGGCTCCTCGACATCCGGCAGGGGTCGGGGACGTACGTCATCGCCACCAGCGAGCTGGCCGGCGTGATGCACCGCCGCTTCGCCGGGGCCGAGCCGCGGCACATCGCCGAGCTGCGTTCGACGCTGGAGTCCTCGGCGGCCCGGCTGGCGGCGGAGCGGCGGACCGACCGGGACCTCGTACAGCTGGACGCCCTGCTGGCGCGCCGCGAGGAGGCCTGGGCGGGCGGGGACGCGGAGGTCTTCGTGGCGGCGGACGTGAGTCTGCACATGGCGGTGGTGACCGCCTCGCACAACGACGTGCTGATCGAGCTGTACGCGGACCTCGGCGACCTGGTGGCCGACTGGCTGCGGGCGGACGTGGGGACCGAGCTGCACCCTTCCGCCCATCTGGACCACGCCCGGCTGATCGAGGCGATCCGGCGGGGCGACGGGGACGCGGCGGCCTCGGAGGCCGCGGGCTACCCCTTCGCCTGCCTCGGCAGGAACGCGCAGGAGGCCCCGCTCACGGGCGCCGGTGGCTGACCCAGGCCGAGCGGACCTCTTTCCAGCAGCGGCCGACCAGCTCGGTCCGGCCGGCCGGGCCGAGCGGCACGGCGACGCCGTCGCCGTCCACGTCCCACCAGCGGTCGCACTCGACGTGCAGCTGTACGAGGTCGGTCTGCGGGTAGGAGTTGTGGCAGTGCGCCGACACCTGCGAGCCGTGGATCACGGTGTCGCAGTCGGCCCCGAAGAGCTCGCCCCCGGCGGGCCGTGCGGGCTGCGCCGGAGGTTCGGCGGGGATGTCGGCGAGCTCCACCGCGGCAGGGGCCACCGCCTCGGGGCCGGGTGCGGGCTCTTCCCCCACGGGCTGCGAGGCGGCTCCGGGGACCAGGAGTCCGGTCAGGATCACGGTCGTGACCAGCACTGATACGACTCGGCTCGGCCTCGCGCGCACTCCTACCTCCTCCCCGCAGGAGCCGAGAAGATCCCGGCCAGGTCAGTTTGCAGGCATCTGTCCCGGTTTTCGAGTCGGGAAGATCCGGTCGGCCGGTGAACATGCGATCGAGCGCGCCGCCCCGGAACACGGAAACGGCGGCGGCCGCACCTCCCGGAAGGGAAGCGCGGCCGCCGCCGTACGGACGCAGGGGATCCGATCGGGGATCAGGCACCCATCGCGTGCAGGCCGCCGTCCACGTGGACGATCTCGCCGGTGGTCTTCGGGAACCAGTCCGACAGCAGGGCGACGACGCCGCGGCCGGTGGGCTCCGGGTCGCTCATGTCCCACGAAAGCATGGAGCGGTGGTTCCAGGTGTCCGCGAGGTCCGAGAAGCCCGGGATGGACTTCGCGGCCATCGAGCCGAGCGGACCGGCCGAGACCAGGTTGCAGCGGATGTTCTCCTTGCCCAGGTCGCGGGCGAGGTAACGGCTGGTGGCCTCCAGGGCAGCCTTGGCCGGGCCCATCCAGTCGTACTGCGGCCAGGCGAACTGCGCGTCGAAGGTGAGGCCGACGACGGCCGCGCCCTCCGCCGGGAACAGCGGCTTGCAGGCCATGGTCAGCGACTTCAGCGAGAACGCCGAGACGTGCATGGCGGTGGCCACCGACTCGAACGGGGTGTTCAGGAAGTTGCCGCCGAGGGCGTCCTGCGGGGCGAAGCCGATGGAGTGGACGACGCCGTCGAGGCCGCCGAGCTCGTCACGGACGAGGCCCTCCAGTCGGGCCAGGTGCTCGTCGTTGGTGACGTCGAGCTCGATCACCTTGACCGGCTTCGGCAGCTTCTTCGCGATGCGCTCGGTCAGCGAAGGACGCGGCCACGCCGTGAGGATGACCTCGGCGCCCTGCTCCTGGGCCAGCCGGGCCGTGTGGAAGGCGATGGACGACTCCATCAGCACACCCGTGATGAGGATGCGCTTGCCCTCGAGAATTCCGCTCATGGTGATCAGTGACCCATGCCCAATCCGCCGTCAACGGGAATGACGGCTCCGGTGATGTACGCGGCGTCGTCGGACGCCAGGAAGCGGACGGCTGCCGCGATCTCCTCGGGCTGCGCGTAACGGCCGAGCGGCACCTGGCCCACGATGCCCGCGCGCTGCTCGTCGGTGAGCACCTTCGTCATGTCGGTGTCCACGAAACCGGGGGCGACGACGTTGAAGGTGATGTTGCGGGAACCCAGCTCGCGGGCGAGGGAGCGGGCGAAGCCCACCAGCGCGGCCTTGGAGGCAGCGTAGTTGGCCTGGCCGGCCGAGCCCAGGAGCCCGACGACCGAGGAGATCAGGACGACGCGGCCCTTCTTGGCCCGGAGCATGCCCCGGTTCGCGCGCTTGACCACCCGGAACGTGCCCGTGAGGTTGGTGTCGAGGACCGACGTGAAGTCCTCCTCGGACATGCGCATCAGCAGCGTGTCCTTGGTGATGCCGGCGTTGGCCACGAGGACCTCGACCGCGCCGTGCGCGCCCTCGATCTCCTTGTAGGCCTGCTCCACCTGCTCGGAGTCGGTGATGTCGCACCGCACCGCCAGGACACCGAGCGAAGTGAGCGCCTCCGGCGGCTCACCCGACCGGTACGTGATCGCGACCTTGTCGCCGGCCTCCGCGAAGGCTTGGGCGATGGCGAGGCCGATGCCCCGGTTTCCTCCGGTGACGAGAACCGAGCGGCTCAACGGATCACCCTTTCGCTAGCGGTCTGAATACCAAAAACCTATAGGTCGCGTCGCTCGTACGGAGAATCGACCCCCGACAGGGCCTTGCGACCGGCTCTGTCGAATCCCTACAGAAAGATGTAGGCACAAGGGCCCCGATCGCGACATGATCGGGGCGACCGGCCCCGACCACGGGAGGACTTCCGTGCCCCATTCCATCGACGCGGCCTTCACCGCGCTGCCCCTGCGGGCGCTCGCCGACGCGGCGCTCGCCCGGGCCCGCGCGCTGGGCGCCGAGCATGCCGACTTCCGGCTGGAGCGGATCCGCAGCGCCTCCTGGCGCCTGCGGGACGCCAAGCCGTCCGGTGGGTCCGACACCACCGATCTCGGGTACGCGGTCCGGGTCGTGCACGGGGGCAGCTGGGGATTCGCCTCCGGTGTGGACCTGACCATGGACGCCGCCGCCAAGGTGGCCTCGCAGGCCGTGGCCATGGCCAAGCTGTCCGCCCAGGTGATCAAGGCCGCCGGTTCGGACGAACGGGTGGAGCTCGCCGACGAGCCGGTGCACGCCGACCGGACGTGGATCTCCGCGTACGACGTCAACCCCTTCGAGGTGCCGGACGCCGAAAAGGCGGCGCTGCTCGCCGACTGGAGCTCGCGCCTGCTGGCGGCCGACGGGGTGGCCCACGTGGACGCCTCGCTGCTCGCCGTCCACGAGAACAAGTTCTACGCCGACACCGCGGGCACCTCGACCACGCAGCAGCGGGTCCGGATCCACCCGCAGCTCACCGCGGTCGCCGTGAACGGCTCGACCGGCGAGTTCGACTCGATGCGCACCATCGCCCCGCCGGCGGGGCGCGGCTGGGAGTACCTGACCGGCACCGGCTGGGACTGGAACTCCGAGCTGGAGGAGATCCCCG
The DNA here is from genome assembly GCF_054353315.1 of Streptomyces sp. NC-S4. NCBI lineage: Bacteria > Bacillati > Actinomycetota > Actinomycetes > Kitasatosporales > Streptomycetaceae > Streptomyces > Streptomyces sp. NC-S4. The sequence goes on from NZ_CM135937.1 coordinate 2,288,873, forward strand.
GCCTGCTCGCCGAGAAGATGCGGGCGCCGAGCGTCGAGGCCGGCCGCTACGACCTGGTGGTGGACCCGTCCAACCTGTGGCTCACCATCCACGAGTCCATCGGCCACGCCACCGAGCTGGACCGGGCGCTGGGCTACGAGGCGGCGTACGCGGGGACCTCCTTCGCCACCTTCGACCAGCTGGGCAAGCTCCGGTACGGCTCCCCGATCATGAACGTGACGGGTGACCGCACGGCCGAGCACGGGCTGGCCACCGTCGGCTTCGACGACGAGGGCGTCCAGGCGCAGAGCTGGGACCTGGTCAAGGACGGCACCCTGGTCGGCTACCAGCTGGACCGGCGGATCGCGAAGCTGACCGGCCTCGGGCGCTCCAACGGCTGCGCCTTCGCCGACTCCCCCGGGCACGTGCCGGTCCAGCGGATGGCGAACGTCTCCCTCCAGCCGGATCCGGGCGGGCTCTCGACGGAGGACCTGATCGGCGGGGTGGAGCGCGGGATCTACGTGGTCGGCGACCGCTCCTGGTCGATCGACATGCAGCGCTACAACTTCCAGTTCACCGGGCAGCGGTTCTTCCGGATCGAGAACGGCAGGCTGGCCGGGCAGCTGCGCGACGTCGCGTACCAGGCCACCACCACCGACTTCTGGGGCTCGATGGAGAAGGTCGGCGGTCCGCAGACCTACGTCCTGGGCGGTGCCTTCAACTGCGGCAAGGCCCAGCCGGGCCAGGTGGCGGCGGTCTCGCACGGCTGCCCGTCCGCGCTGTTCCGCGACGTGAACATCCTGAACACCACGCAGGAGGCCGGGCGATGAGCTCGTCGATTCGCATCACCAAGCCCCACGAGATCGTCGAGCGGGCCCTGGAGCTGTCCACCGCCGACGGCTGCGTCGTCATCGCCGACGAGGGATCGAGCGCCAATCTGCGCTGGGCGGGCAACGCCCTGACGACGAACGGCGTGACCCGCGGCCGGACCCTGACGGTCATCGCCACGGTCGACGGCAAGGAGGGCACGGCCTCGGGGGTCGTCTCGCGCTCCGCCGTGACCGCGGACGACCTGGAGCCGCTGGTCCGGGCCGCCGAGGCGGCCGCCCGCGGGGCGGGCCCGGCCGAGGACGCCCAGCCACTGGTCACCGGGACCCCGGTGTCGCCGGACTTCACCGACGCCCCGGCCGAGACCACCTCCGCCGTCTTCGCGGACTTCGCGCCGGCCCTCGGCGAGGCCTTCGCCCGGGCCCGCGAGGGCGGCCGGGAGCTGTACGGCTTCGCCAACCACGAGCTGGTGTCCACGTACGTCGGCACCTCGACGGGCCTGCGGCTGCGCCACGACCAGCCGAACGGCACCCTGGAGCTGAACGCGAAGTCCCCCGACCGGCAGCGCTCCGCCTGGGCGGGCCGCTCCACCCGGGACTTCAAGGACGTGGACCCGACCGTGCTGGACGCGGAGCTCGCCGTGCGCCTCGGCTGGGCGGAGCGGAAGATCGACCTGCCCGCGGGCCGGTACGAGACCCTGCTGCCGCCGACCGCCGTGGCCGACCTGCTGATCTACCAGATGTGGTCGGCGGCGGCCCGGGACGCGGTGGAAGGCCGTACGGTCTTCTCCAAGCCCGGCGGCGGCACCCGGCTGGGCGAGAAGCTGTCCGGACTGCCGCTCTCCCTGCGCAGCGACCCGAACGCGCCGGGCCTGGAGTCCGCGCCGTTCGTGATCGCGCACAGCTCCGGCGACGACGCCTCGGTGTTCGACAACGGCCTGCCGGTCCCGGCGACCGAGTGGATCTCGGACGGTCACCTGAACCGGCTGAGCACGACCCGGCACACGGCGGGCCTGACCGGAATGGAGCTCTCCCCCGGCTTCGGGAACCTGATCCTGGACGCGGGCGGCGAGAAGTCGCTGGAGGAGATGGTCGCGGCCACCGAGCGGGGGCTGCTGCTGACCTGCCTCTGGTACATCCGCGAGGTGGACCCGGCGACGCTGCTGCTCACGGGCCTGACCCGGGACGGCGTCTACCTGGTGGAGAACGGGCAGGTGGTCGGCGAGGTCAACAACTTCCGGTTCAACGAGTCCCCCGTGGACCTGCTGTCGCGGGCCTCGGAGGCCGGCCGGACCGAGAAGACCCTGCCGCGCGAGTGGAGCGACTGGTTCACGCGTGCCGCGATGCCGGCCCTGCGTATCCCGGACTTCAACATGAGCTCGGTGAGCAAGGGCGTCTGACCACCTAGGATGTGCGGGTAGACCCCTCATCCACGCCCCTACTCACTCCATCTCTCAAGGAGAGTCACGACCGTGACTGACATCGTCGACGAACTGAAGTGGCGCGGGCTCTTCGCCCAGTCCACCGACGAAGAAGCGCTGCGCAAGGCCTTCGCGGACGGTCCGGTCACCTTCTATTGCGGTTTCGACCCGACCGCGGCCTCGCTGCACGTCGGGCACCTGGTCCAGGTGCTCACCGTGCGCCGGCTCCAGCAGGCCGGTAACCGGCCGCTGGCGCTGGTCGGCGGGGCCACGGGGCAGATCGGCGACCCGCGACCGACGGCCGAGCGGACCCTGAACGACCCGGAGACCGTCGCGAACTGGGTGACCCGGCTGCGCACCCAGATCGAACCGTTCCTGTCCTTCGAGGGCGAGAACGCGGCGCTCATGGTGAACAACCTGGACTGGACGGCGGGCATGTCCGCCATCGAGTTCCTGCGGGACATCGGCAAGCACTTCCGCGTCAACAAGATGCTGACGAAGGACTCGGTCGCCAAGCGGCTCGACTCCGACCAGGGCATCAGCTACACCGAGTTCAGCTACCAGCTGCTCCAGGGCATGGACTTCCTGGAGCTGTACCGGCGCTACGGCTGCGTGCTCCAGCAGGGCGGCTCCGACCAGTGGGGCAACCTGACGGCCGGGCTCGACCTGATCCACCGGGTCGAGCCGGGCGCGGTCGTGCACGCGCTGGCGACGCCGCTGATGGTCAAGGCGGACGGCACCAAGTTCGGCAAGTCCGAGAGCGGCGCCGTGTGGCTCGACCCGGAGATGACCACGCCGTACGCGTTCTACCAGTTCTGGCTGAACGTGGACGACCGGGACATCTCCACCTACATGCGGATCCTGTCCTTCAAGTCCCGTGAGGAGCTGGAGGAGCTGGAGGCGCAGACCGCCGAGCGGCCGCAGGCGCGCGCCGCCCAGCGGGCGCTGGCCGAGGAGCTGACCGCGCTCGTGCACGGCGCCGACCAGTGCGCCGCCGTGATCGCCGCGTCGAAGGCCCTGTTCGGTCAGGGCGACCTGGCGGAGCTGGACGAGGCCACGCTGGCCGCGGCCCTGTCCGAGCTGCCGCACGTCCGGGTGGCGGAGCCCGGCCTCGTGGTGGACCTGCTCGCGGAGACCGGCCTGGTCGCGAGCAAGTCGGCCGGCCGCCGGACCGTGAAGGAGGGCGGCGCCTACGTGAACAACGCGAAGGTCACCGCCGAGGACGCGGTCCCGGCCAAGGAGGACCTGCTCCACGGACGCTGGCTGGTGCTGCGCCGGGGCAAGAAGAACCTGGCCGCGGTGGAGGTCACGGGCGCCTGACGCGCCCGGCGTGCCGCAGGGCGCGAGTGAGCACGGCGGAGGGGCCGGTTTCGGATCCCCAGGTACTCCTGGGTCCGGCCGGCCCCTTCGTCATGCCCCGCACCGCGTCACGTCGTCTGCCGCTTGCCCTTGATCGCTCCGTACGCCATCTCGCCGAGCGCGACCACGAGGACGGCTCCCGCGATCTGCAGCAGGTGCCGGGTCCAGTCGATGCCCGCGGTCTCACCGACACCGATCCAGGTGGCCACCGCGTTGCCGATGACGGCACCGACGATGCCGAAGAGGGTGGTCAGCCACAGTGGCTGGTGCTGCTTGCCCGGCAGGATGGCCTTGGCTATCAGCCCCAGCACGAAACCGACGATGATCGCCCACAACCAACCCATGTCGAGCCTCCTCCCGGCGCGTTGTGCGCACGTGCGCCCAGTGTCGACCCATCCGGCGTACGGCGCATTTCGGACAGTGCCGTAAGGGGTCCCCCCTCTCCCCCCGGCCCGGGGGCGGGCGTACCGTGGGAGGGACCGGGCCGGGAGCGTCCGGAGGGCGATCGGGTGGTGGAGCGTGGAGCGGACGAAGCGGCAGAAGCGGAACGGGGCCGAGGTCTTCCGGATCACGGGCGCGCGGATGGGTCTCGCCGAGGACGTGCGGGGCCGCCAGCGCCGGTACGTGATCTCGATGACGATCAGGACCCTGTCGGTCATCGCGACCGTGCTGCTGTGGAACGTGCAGCGCCCGGTGGCCATCGTGACGCTCGTCGCCGGAGCCCTGCTCCCCTACGTGGCCGTGGTCATCGCCAACGCCGGGCGCGAGTCGACACCCTCGCTGCCCTCGCACTTCGTCCCGGCCCCGGTGCGGCCGGCGCTCGACGCGGGAAACCTCAATAAAAGCTCAGATCAATCATGAAGTTCCGGTGCACTCCACCGGGTCCTGCGTGACATACTGCTCACGCGCTCCGCATCCCCCGTCGGAGCGACGGACCGACGCCGGGCAGCTCCCCCCGTGGCTGCTCGGCGTCGCCATTCCGTTCTAATGTGGGCCTGTGACTTCCTCCAACACCACCGGCTCCGACGAGACCCCCACCTGCTCCGCCAAGGGCTGCCGCGACGCGGCCGTGTGGGTCCTGGCGTGGAACAACCCGACGCTGCACACGCCGGAGCGGCGCAAGACCTGGCTGGCGTGCGAGGAGCACCGCGAACACCTCTCCCAGTTCCTGGGGGTCCGCGGTTTCCTCAAGGACGTCGTGAAGCTGGACGAGTGGGTGCAGCCGGAGGGCTCGGAACGCCCCCGCTGACCGCACCCGCGTCCCGGGTCAGCCGCCGATGGCGGACATCGGGCGGTCGGGCTGCAGGAAGGACGGGTCGTCGAGACCGGACCCGGCCTTCTTGCCCCACATCGCGACCTTCCACAGCCGGGCGATCTCCTCGTCCGGGGCGCCCGAGCGCAGGGCCGCGCGCAGATCCGACTCCTCCGTCGCGAACAGGCACGTGCGCACCTGGCCGTCGGCCGTGAGCCGGGTCCGGTCGCAGGCGCCGCAGAACGGGCGGGTGACGGAGGCGATGACGCCGACGGTGGCCGGGCCCCCGTCGACCAGCCAGCGCTCGGCCGGGGCGGAGCCGCGCTCGACGGCGCCTTCCTCGGTGAGCGCGAAGCGGGTGCGCAGGGACTCCAGGATGTCCCCCGCGGTGATCATGCCGTCGCGCTTCCAGCCGTGCTGGGCGTCGAGCGGCATCTGCTCGATGAAGCGGAGCTCGTACTCGTTCTCCACGGCCCAGGCCAGCAGGTCGGGGGCCTCGTCGTCGTTGAGGCCGGGCATGAGCACGGCATTGACCTTGACGGGGGTGAGGCCGGCCTCGCGGGCCGCGGCCATGCCCTCGATGACGTCCTTGTGCCGGTCGCGGCGGGTGAGGGTCTTGAAGACCTCGGGCCGCAGGGTGTCCAGGGAGACGTTCACCCGGTCCAGGCCGGCGGCCTTCAGGGCCTGCGCGGTGCGCTTGAGACCGATGCCGTTGGTGGTCAGGGACATCTTGGGGCGGGGCTCCAGGGCCGCGCACCGCTCGACGATGCCGACCAGGCCGGGCCGCAGCAGCGGTTCGCCGCCGGTGAACCGGACCTCGGTGATCCCCAGCTGCGTGACCGCGATGCGGATCAGCCGGACGATCTCGTCATCGCTGAGCAGGTCCGACTTGCCGAGCCACTGCAGCCCTTCCTCGGGCATGCAGTAGGTGCAGCGCAGATTGCACCGGTCGGTCAGTGAGACGCGCAGGTCAGTGGCCACGCGGCCGTAGGTATCGAGAAGCACTGTGGGCCCCCTCCCCTGTCCGGAAGTAGAGGTACGCGCGGGCATTCGATCTACTTCACGCGTTCTATTTCGAGACTACGTGACGCCTGTGTCATCCAGAGGTGCCCAAATGAACGAGACGTGACGTGGCCGCGTCGTAGGGATCTACGACACGGCCACGCCCGGTGTTCGGACGATCTCAGTGCGCCCCGGTTCCGGTGAGGGAGCGCACCTCCAGCTCGGCGAACTTCTGCGGGTCGGCCTCCTCCTTGGAGAGGACCGTTCCCAGCCAGCCCAGCAGGAAGCCGAGGGGGATCGAGATGATCCCCGGGTTCTCCAGCGGGAACCAGAAGAAGTCCGCGTCCTTGAACATCGAGGTGGGCTTTCCGGACACGACCGGGGAGAACAGCACCAGGCCGACCGCCGCGATCAGCCCGCCGTAGATGGACCACAGTGCGCCCTGGGTGGTGAAGCGCTTCCAGAAGAGGCTGTAGAGGATCGTCGGCAGGTTCGCCGAGGCGGCGACCGCGAAGGCCAGCGCGACCAGGCCGGCCACGTTGAGGTCGCGGGCCAGCGCGCCGAGACCGATGGCGACGGCTCCGATGACGACGGTGGACCAGCGGGCCGCGCGCATCTCCTCCTTCTCGGTGGCCTTGCCCTTGCGGATCACGTTCACGTACAGGTCGTGCGCGAAGGACGAGGAGGAGGCGAGGGTGAGGCCGGCGACGACGGCCAGGATGGTGGCGAAGGCGACCGCGGAGATCACGGCGAGCAGGATGGCGCCGCCGGTGGAGTCGGGGCCTCCGCCGACGGCCTGGGCGAGCAGCGGAGCCGCGGTGTTGCCGGCCTTGTTGGACTTGATGATCTCGTCGCGGTCGAGCAGCGCCGCGGCGCCGAAGCCGAGGGCGATCGTCATCAGGTAGAAACCGCCGATGATGCCGATGGCCCAGAGGACCGACTTTCGGGCGGCCTGCGCGGTGGGCACCGTGTAGAAGCGGATCAGGATGTGCGGCAGACCGGCGGTGCCGAGGACGAGGGCGAGGCCGAGCGAGAGGAAGTCCAGCTTCGAGGTCGGGTCCTTGCCGTACTTGAGGCCGGGTTCGAGGAACTTCACCCCCTGGCCGCTGTTCTCGGCCGCCTTGCCCAGCAGGTCGGAGATGTTGAAGTCGAACTTCACCAGCACCAGGAGGGTGATCAGCAGGGCGCCCGCGATCAGCAGCACCGCCTTGATCATCTGGACCCAGGTGGTGCCCTTCATACCGCCGATGGTCACGTAGACGATCATCAGTACGCCGACCAGCGCGACGACGGCCACCTTGCCGCCGTCACTGGTGATGCCCAGGAGCAGCGAGACGAGCACGCCGGCCCCGGCCATCTGGGCGAGCAGGTAGAAGATCGAGACCACGATGGTGGAGGTGCCGGCGGCGGTGCGTACGGGCCGCTGGCGCATCCGGTACGCGAGGACGTCGCCCATCGTGTAGCGGCCGGAGTTGCGCAGCGGCTCGGCGACGAGCAGCAGGGCGACCAGCCAGGCGACGAGGAAGCCGATCGAGTAGAGGAAGCCGTCGTAGCCGAAGAGGGCGATGGCTCCGGCGATGCCGAGGAAGGACGCGGCGGACATGTAGTCGCCGGAGATGGCGAGGCCGTTCTGGAAGCCGGTGAACTGGCGGCCGCCCGCGTAGAAGTCGGATGCGTCCTTGGTCTGGCGGCCGGCCCAGACGGTGATGATCAGGGTGGCGACGACGAACAGCCCGAACAGGGTGATGATCAGCGGGCGGTGTTCGGAGGCTCCGGCGGCGAGCGTCGTCAGGCGGTGCGCCCCGCTCATTCGGCGGCCTCCATCCGCGCCTTGATGGCCTCGGCCTTGGGGTCGAGCTTCGCGGCCGCGTGCCGCGCGTAGAGCCAGGCGATCAGGAAGGTCGTCGCGAACTGGGCGAGGCCGAGCACGAGGGCGACGTTGATGTTGCCGAAGAGCTTGGTCCCCATGAAGCCGCCCGCGTAGTTGGACAGCAGGACGTAGAGCAGGTACCAGGCGATGAACGCCACGGTGAGCGGGAAGGCGAAGGAGCGGTAGGAGCCGCGCAGTTCGGTGAACTCGGCGCTCTGCTGGACGCTCGTGTAGTCGTCTGCCGTGGGGGCCGCCGGTGGCGTTCCCGCGCTGCCCGGCGGCGGCGCTGCTTCGGTGGTCACGGGGGGATCTCCTTGTGACGCGGGTGCGGTGGGGACGACGGACAAAACAACCTCCGTGTGGGGGGACGGTGGTGCCGATCCCCCCTTGTCAACGGCACGGACGGCGCGTCGGGACGGTTCAACACCGATTGATTCTTGGGGAACTGATTTCTCGAACTGATGGCGCACAGGGGAACGGCGACGCTAGGTTCACTTGTCATGAACCCGCCCGACGCGACCGCGTCCGGGCGGCTTTTTCGAGGATGACCTGGAGAACCCATGGATCAGCTGGGGTCGCGTGCGCCCAAGAAGCGCAGCCGTGCTCTCGCCGTACCCGTCGGCCTGGCGCTCACCGCCTCGCTCGCCTTCCTGCCCGCGATCTCGGCCTCGGCCGCCCCGCTGGGCGCTGCGGCCGACACGGCGACGGTCTCGAAGGCCGACGCCTCCGGCCCCAAGCTGTCGTACGTGGCCAACCTGAACGCGTACGCCACGGTGAAGGCGGCGAAGAAGGCGATCGAGCGGGCCGGCGGAACGGTGGTGACGGCCTACGAGCAGATCGGGGTCGTGGTCGCACACTCCCAGAACCCGGACTTCGCCAAGCAGCTGCGCGCCCAGCGCGGTCTGTTCGTGTCGGTCGGCGCCACCCGGACGGCCCCGATGTCGGCGGCGCGGACCACCGACGAGGGGGCGACCCAGCAGCTGAGCGCGGCGGACGCCGCCAAGGCGGCGGCAGCGGCCCAGGAGGGTCAGGAGCCGCTGGAGCCCAACCAGTGGGACCTGCGGACGATCAAGGCCGACAAGGCTCACAAGATCAACGATGGCAGCCGGAACGTCACGGTGGGCATCATCGACACGGGTGTCGACGACACCCACCCCGACCTCGCCCCCAACTTCTCCAAGGGCCAGTCGGCCAACTGCGTGGGCGGCGTCGCCGACACCACCGAGGGCGCCTGGCGTCCGTACCCCGACGGCAGCGACCACGGCACGCACGTGGCCGGCACCATCGGGGCGGCGCGCAACGGCATCGGCGTCAGCGGTGTCGCGCCGGGCGTGAAGATAGCCGCGATCAAGGTGAGCGAGCCCGGGACCAGCCTCTTCTACACCGAGGCGGTCGTCTGCGGCTTCATGTTCGCCGCCGAGAAGGGGATCGAGGTGACCAACAACAGCTACTACGTCGACCCGTGGCTCTTCAACTGCAAGTCCGACGACGACCAGAAGGCGCTGGTGGAGGCCATCGCGCGGGCCACCAAGTACGCCGAGCGCAAGGGCACGCTCCACATCGCCTCGGCCGGCAACTCCAACCAGGACCTGGCCTCGCCCTCCCTGGAGGACACGACCAGCCCGAACGACACCACCCCGGTGCCGCGCACCATCGACCCGAAGGTCTGCCTGGACCTGCCCACGCAGCTGCCGGGTGTGGTCACCGTCTCCGCGACCGGCGACAAGGGCCTGCGCTCGTACTACTCCAGCTACGGCCTCGGGGTCGTGGACGTCGCCGCCCCCGGTGGCGACAAGTGGCAGGTCCCGGACACCCCGGACGCCAACGGGCGCGTGCTCTCGACGGTCCCGGGCGGGGGCTACGGCTACAAGCAGGGCACCTCGATGGCCGCCCCGCACGTCGCGGGCGTCGCGGCGCTCCTCAAGAGCGCCCATCCGTCGGCCACGCCCTCGCAGCTCCAGGCGATGCTGAAGGCGCAGTCCACGAAGGCGGCCTGCCCGACGCAGATATACGACGCCACGGGCGCGCTGATCGATGCCACCACCTGCCAGGCCAAGTGGGGGCAGACCGGCTACTACGGCTACGGCGTGATCGACGCGCTCAAGGCCGTGAAGTAGTCCGGCGCGGCGAACGGACGGACGAACGGGCGGGCCGGGCGGGGATCACCCCGCCCGGCCCTTTCGTTCCGCGGGTCAGGGCTTGATCATCACCTTGAGCGCGCTGCGGTCGTCCATCGCCCGGTAGCCGTCCGGGACCTCGTCCAGGGACACGGCCCGGTCGAAGACGGGCGCCGGGTCGATCGCGCCGCTGAGCACGTCCTCCAGCAGCTCCGGGATGTACGCGCGGACCGGGGCCACACCGCCGCGCAGGGTGATGTTGCGGTCGAACATGACGCCCAGGTCGAGGCCGGTGCCGCTGCCGTGCGGGACGCCGACGTAGCCGATGGCCCCGCCGTCGCGGGTGATGTTCACGGCGGTGCGCATCGACTGCTCGGTGCCGACCGCCTCGATGACCGCGTGCGCGCCCCGGCCGCCGAGCAGCTCGCGGACGGCCGCCTCTGCGGCCTCGCCGCGCTCGGCGACGACGTCGGTGGCTCCGAAGAGCTTGGCGATGTCCGTACGTACGGTGTGGCGGCCCAGGGCGATGATCCGCTCGGCGCCCAGGCGCTTGGCGGCGAGGACGCCGCACAGGCCGACCGCGCCGTCGCCGACGACGGCGACCGTCGAGCCCTCGCGCACGCCGGCGCCCAGCGCGGCGTGGTGGCCGGTGCCCATGACGTCGGACAGCGCGAGCAGCCCGGTCAGCAGGTGGTCGTCGGTGGCGGCCTCGGCGGGCAGCTTCACCAGGGTGCCGTCGGCGTGCGGGACGCGGACGGCCTCGCCCTGGCCCCCGTCGTGCCCGACCGAGCCCCAGAAGCCGCCGTGCTCGCAGGAGGTGAAGAGGCCCTCGGAGCAGTACTCGCAGGTGCCGTCCGACCACATGAAGGGCGCGACGACGAGGTCGCCCGCCCGCAGGCCGGACACGGCGGAGCCGGTCTCCTCGACGATGCCCAGGAACTCGTGGCCGATGCGCTGGCCGGGCTGGCGCGCGGCCTCGCCGCGGTAGGCCCACAGGTCGCTGCCGCAGATACAGGCACGCAGGACGCGGACGACGGCGTCCTCGGGTCGCTGGATCACAGCGTCGGGCACCTCCTCCACGCGTATGTCGTGCGGGGCGTGGATAACGGTGGCGCGCATGGTGGTGCAGTCCTCCGGTTCGAAATCGTTCAGTCTTGTACGACTGTGGAACCGTCCTACCGTACGCCTGCTTCCCGGGAGGTCGCGCCAGTGGCCAGCAGGTACTGGGCGGCCAGGTACGTGGCCATGATCCAGAAGTCCGGGCGTGGCAGCTGGGGCCATTCGGCGACGCCGGTGGCGATGAGGGTGTCGGAGAGCAGGAACAGCCCGCCGCCGATCCCGGCCCGCAGGCCCAGGGCGCTGGAACGCAGCGCCATCGCGGTGAGCAGCAGGCTGTAGCCGGCCACGGGGATCCGCAGGTCGGGCGGCAGATCGGACCACAGCAGGGCGACGGTGCCGAGGAGCGCGAGCGCGTACGCACCCCCGAGCAGCGGGTTCGCGGGCCGCTTGCCGAAGAGGACGAGGTAGCAGACGTGGCCGACGGCGAAGGAGCCCATGCCCACGAGGAAGGCGGGCTCGGCGTCGAAGAGCAGGGCCAGGTCGCCGCCCCAGCCGAACAGCAGGGCGGCGAGCAGCAGCCGGGGCGCGCCGCGGGTGGCCATGTGGGTCACGAGCAGCGGCATCAGCAGCGGTTTGGCGATGACGTGCCCGAGGTGCCAGCCGGCCAGCAGCGAGCCGAGGTCGACGGCGGCGGCCACGGCGAAGGCGACGAGGGCGATGCGGCCGAGGCGGTCCCGGCCGGGCACCGCCCGGTCGGCGGCCCAGGAGGGGCCGGGGCGGCCGGTGGACTCTGCGGTGCTCACGCGGTGGTCTCCTGCACGGCCGGGGCGGCGGGGTCGGCTGCGGCGCCGGTGGCCGGAGCGGGTGCGGCCGCGGCTGCGGCTGCGGGTACGGGCGCGGGCTGCCAGCCGGGGCCGCGGAAGACGTGTCCGGCCCGGGCGCGCCAGCTCCCGGCGGCGCGCACGTCCCGGGCGATGGCCGCGTACTCGTGGGTGGCCACGCGCAGCGGGTTGTGGGTGGCGATGTTCTTGGTGAGCCCGTAGACGGGCTTGTCCGTCTCCCCCACCCAGGAGCCGAACATCCGGTCCCAGACGATCAGGATGCCGCCGAAGTTGCGGTCCAGGTAGCCGCCCTGCGAGGCGTGGTGGACCCGGTGGTGGGAGGGGGTGTTGAAGACGTACTCGTAGGGCCGCGGCAGCTTCCCGATGCGCTCGGTGTGGACCCAGAACTGGTAGAGCAGATTGATCCCGTAGCAGAAGGGGATCGCCGCCGGGTGCACGCCGAGGGCCACCATCGGCAGGTAGAACCACCAGGTGGTCGCGCTGGTCCAGGGCTGGCGCAGGGCGGTGGTGAGGTTGAACCGCCGGCTGCTGTGGTGGACCACGTGGCAGGCCCACAGGATGCGGATGACGTGGTGGAGACGGTGCTGCCAGTAGTAGAGGAAGTCCTGGGCGAGCAGCATCAGCAGGGCGGTCCACCACAGGAACGGCACGCGCAGCGGGGTCAGTTCGTAGACCGCGGTGAAGACGGCGACGACCGGGATCTTCCAGAGCAGGTCGAAACCGATGCTGCCGAGCCCCATGGTGATGCTCGTGGCGGCGTCCTTGGTGTCGTAGCCGGCGGCGTCCTCGTCGGGATGGAGCCGGTAGCTCACCACCTCGATGACGGTGAGCAGCACGAAGGCAGGTATGGACCACAGCACGACATCGGGCAGGTTCGGCATGTCCCGCACCATAGAGGCGCTCTCGGGGGTGCCGCTAGGGGTTGTTACCGATCGGTATCCATCGGTGTTACCGGCGGTTCACGAGATGATGTACGGGCCAAGGGGAGGGCGGGGTATGACGGGCTTCGAGACGGTTCTCTTACGGGTGGCGGGGACTGCGGCGGGGGCACTGGTGAAGTCCCTCCTGGCCCGGACCCCGGGGGCGGGCCTGGCCGCCGACCCGGCCCGGCCGGTGCAGCGCTGGCGCAGGCCCCCGGCGGAACTCGGCGACGGCGAGATGCGGCGCCTGGCCGAAGCCCTGGCCGCGCGCCTCGGCCCGGAGTGCGCGGCGCTGCCGGAGCACGAGCGCCTGGCGGCGCTGGACGCGGCCGGCGACGCCTTCGCGGCGCTGGGCCCCCTCGACGCCCGGTCCCTCTTCGCGGCGGACCTCGACCCGGCGGCCCTGGCCGCGGCCCTCCCCGGACCGCCGGCGGGTCTGAGCCCGGCGGCCGGGGCCCTGTACGGACGGCTGGTCCGGCTGTGCTGCGCGCACGCGGTGGAGTACGTGACGACCCTGCCGGGCTTCGGGGCGCGGGCGGACGTGGAACTGGTCCGGCGGACGGGCGAGCTGGCCCGTTCCCTGGACCGGCTGGGCGCCACGGGGGACGGGACGGCGTACGCCTTCGAGGAGCGGTACGCAGAGTACGTCGCCCGCACCCACGGCCGCCTGCAGCTCTTCGGCCTGACGCTGAGCCACTCCCGCCAGGAATGGCCGCTGGACGTGGCCTACATCAGCCTGTCGGTGAGCGGCGACGCGCCGCTGCTGCCCGGCGAGCCGGAGCTCCACCGGACCCAGGTCCGGGCCGAGCAGGCCCTCGCCTCCGCCGACCGGGTCCTGCTGCGCGGCCCGGCGGGCTCGGGAAAGTCCACCCTGGTCCAGTGGCTGGCCCTCAACGCGGCCCGGCGGAGCGAGGGCCCGTGGAGCACGTGCGTCCCGTTCGTGCTGCGGCTGCGCTCCTTCAGCGCGTCCGGCGACCTGCCGCTGCCCCTGCCGGAGGACTTCCTGCGCGCGTGCGGCGTACCGCTGTCCGCCCCGCCGGGCTGGGTGGAGGACCTCATGCTGAGCGGCCGGGCGCTGGTCCTGGTCGACGGCGTGGACGAGGTCCCGCAACGGCTGCGCGCCCGTACGTCGACCTGGCTGCGCTCGCTCGTCGCCGCCTTCCCGAAGGCCCGTTACGTGGTGACGACCCGCCCCTCTGCCGTCCCGGAGGACTGGCTCGCGGGCCTCGGGTTCGCCGCGCACTCGATGCTGCCGATGGAGCAGCGGGACATCCGGGCCTTCGTGGAGCACTGGCACGCGGCCGCGCGGGCCCAGGGGCAGGAGGTGGACGCGTACGAGGCTTCGCTGCTGGAAGCGGTCTCCTCCCGGCGGGACCTGGCCCGGCTGGCGACCAATCCGCTGATGTGCGCCCTGCTCTGTGCCCTGAACCAGGACCGGCGCATGCAGCTCCCCCGGGCGCGGAAGGAGCTGTACGATGCGGCGCTGGACATGCTGCTGGTCCGGCGGGACACGGAACGGGAGATCAGCGGGGTCGAGGGGGTCCACCTCACCCGCGAGGAGCAGATCGCGCTGCTCCAGCGGCTCGCGTACTGGCTGATCCGCAACGGGCAGTTGGAGGCGGCCCGGGACGAGGCCGTCGAGATGGTGGGCGAGTGGCTGGAGTCGATGCCGCAGGTGCGGAAGCAGGGCGGGGCCGAGCAGGTCTTCGCCCACCTGCTGATCCGCAGCGGGCTGCTCCTGGAGCCGACCCCGGGGTCGGTGGTCTTCGTCCACCGCACCTTCCAGGACTACCTGGGCGCCAAGGCGGCGGTGGAGTCACGGGACTTCGGGGTCCTGGTGAAGAACGCGCAGGACGACTCCTGGGACGACGTGGTCCGCATGGCGGTGGGCCACGCGCGCCCCGACGAGCGCGCCCGCCTCCTGCGCGGCCTGCTCCGCCGGGCCGACAAGGTCAAGGGCGCCCGCAACCGCCTCGTCCTCCTGGCGGCGGCCTGCCTGGAACACGCCCCTGAACTGGACCCGGCTGTACGCGCCGACGTGCAGGAGCGCACGGCGCAACTGCTACCGCCCCGGTCCCGCCAGCAGGCGGAGGAACTGGCGAAGGTCGGCGAACTCGTCCTAGAACTCCTGCCCCTGGACGGCGATCTCGACGAGAACGAAGCGGAGGCAGTCGTCCGCACGGCGGGGTGGATCGGCGGACCTCGCGCGCTGAAGGTCGTCGCCCGCTTCCGCCAGGACACCCGACTGAACGTGGCCTTCGCGCTATCGGACGCATGGGCCCACTTCCCCACCGAGGAGTATGCAGAGGAGGTGCTGTCGACTGCCGCCATGCCAGGAGCGAACCTATTGGTAAGCACTGAAGAGCAAGCGGCCCAGGTCGGGCGGCTTACCCATCTGAAGCGGATCAACCTGCATTGGGCTCCCGGCCTGGCAACCCTGGTCGCACAACGCCCCGACCTTGATCACCTCTTCGTATACCGGAACGATGAGCTGGCAGATCTGTCCCTGCTGGAGCCTCTGGACCGCCTGACGTTCCTGGGCCTCTCAATGTGCCCGAACGTACGAGACCTCGCGCCGCTGGCAGGGCTGCCACTGCGCGAACTAAGCCTGAACGGGCTTCCAAATGGCCTCCCGCTGGAACCGGTGCGCGGACTCTCTCTCGTAACACTCAACCTGGGCTACCGGCCCCCCGCTGACCGGGTCGGCGACCTGCCGCTCCCCGAAGGGCTACAGGGACTCTGTCTGCTCAGGGCAGCGGGCGGCCTGTCACTGGAAGGCCTGGACCGCCTTCCCGGTCTGAAGAACCTGATGATCACCGGCGACGAGCAGTTCGACGAGCTCACCAAGACGTGTGTGCCCACACTCACGAGCCTGTCCCTCGCCGACTCAGCACCGGACCTCACCCGACTGCTCCGACACGAGCGGTTGACCGCCCTGTCGTTGAACCAGTGCTCCGTCGGTGATCTCGCACCGCTGCGATCCCTGCCCGAACTCAGGTCCCTCCTGCTGAACCAGCGCGACGGAAGTCACGATCTCACCCCGCTGGCCGACCTGGACCACGTCGTAATCACCGTGTTCGGCGGCGCGGCCGTCACCGGTGCCGAGAACATCCCGCCGGGGCGGCTCAGAATCCGGACCTTCTGAGCCGCCCCGGCGGGAGCCGGTGTCACCAGACGCGGACCGAGGCGCCTCGGGCGAAGGCCGGGCTGGTGGCTCCCGGCGGGGTCTCCGTCAGCGGCTGCGCGATCTCCGAGACCAGGGGGCCGTGCTTGGCGGCGAGCGCGTCCAGCAGGGCGAGGTCGAAGCCGTACACGCGGGCCGCGTTGCCGCCGACCATCGCGGCGACCTCCTCGCGCGGCAGGCCCGCGTAGGCGATGCGGAGGCCTTCGCGGGAGAAGGGGGTGGTCCCCTCGTCGTGGGGGTAGTCGCTGCCCCACATGATCTTGTCGAGGCCGATCCGCTCCCGCAGCGGGACCTCGTGGGGGCGCATGAAGCTCGCTCCCACGAAGCAGTTGTCCCGCCAGACCTCGCTCGGGCCCCGGCCCATCGACTCCGCGAGGCCCGCCCCGAACTTGGACTCGGCCGTGGCCGACGCCGCGACCAGGCGGCCGTGGTAGTAGTCCAGCATCTCCAGCACGCCGGGGATCCACCCGGAGCCCTGCTCCGTCAGGACCAGCTTGAGGCCCGGGTGGCGGCGGAAGGCCCCGCCGAAGACGAGGTGCCACAGGGCGCGGTGCGAGAACCAGGTCGTCTCCACCATGAAGACGGCCCGGGCCGCCGGTTCGTCTCCGAGCGGGGGTGAGGCCGAGCCGCCGTGGTGATTGACCGGGACGTCCAGCTCGTCGCACACCGCCCAGATGGGGTCGTACACCGCCGAGTACAGCTCGGGGACGGTGGATCCGGGCGGCACGCCGGGGAGCAGGATGCCGCCCGTCAGGCCGGCCGCCCGCACCCGGCGGATCTCGCCGACCGCCGCGTCCACGTCGTTCAGCAGGATCTGCGCGACCCCCGCCCGGCGCCCCGGCGCGTCCGCGCAGAAGTCCGCCAGCCAGCGGTTGTGGGCCTGCAGCCCCGCCCAGCGCAGCTCGTACTCGGCGGCCGTCGGGGGCTGGGCCATCAGGGAGGCCTTGGGGAAGAACGGCGGGATGGTGTTCGGGAAGAGGACTTCCGCGACGATGCCGTCCGCTTCGAGTTCGGCGAGGCGGCGCGCCGAGTTCCAGTTGCGGTCGGCGGTGTCGGCGAGGAGGTCCTCGTACGGGTTGACGTAGGTGGCGGCCCAGGCGTCGAAGTCCTCGTGGTGGCGCTTGGCCAGGTACGGCTTGTAGTCCAGCAGGTCGGCGCCGGCGTGGCAGTCCGCCGAGATCACCGTGTAGCGGTCCTCCGTCATGACGACACCCCCAGTACGGGGAAGTCGTGGTCGGTGAGCCAGTGGCGGCCCACCTCGCGGGAGCGGGCCCAGGAGGCCTCCACCGCCGCCTGGTCCGGGGACTGGCCCAGTTCCGCCGGGGTGGGGCCGATCCGGCGGGCGATCGGGGCCAGTTTCGCGGTGTCGAAGCCGAAGACCTCGGCCGCCGCGAGACCGAGCATCCGGCGGGTCTCGGCGACCGGGATGTCGTGGAAGGTGTTCTTCAGCCAGGTGCGGGTGTTCGGCCAGGTGCCCTCGGGGTGCGGGAAGTCCGAGCCCCACAGGATGTTGTCCACGCCGATCTCGTACCGCTGCGCGAGCTCCCGCCGTTTGGTGTTCGTCGCGCAGATGAACACCTGGCGGTCCAGGTACTCGCTGGGCGGCCGCTTCAGCTCCTCGAACGGCGAGAGCTTCTTGCCGCCGTGCGCGCCGAGGTAGAGCCGGTCCATGAACCACAGCTGGTTGGGCAGCCACCAGCAGCCCGCCTCGGCGACGCCGAACTTCAGGCCGGGGTGGCGTTCGAAGACCCCCGACCAGAGCAGGAACCACAGCGGGCGGGCCGGCCACCAGGTGACCTCGGAGACGAAGATGCCCAGGTGGTCGCCGTACTCGTGGCGCGGCGAGGACCCGGAGTGGGTGACGATCGGCATCCGTGTCTCGGCGGCCGCCGCCCAGACGGGGTCGTAGCGGCGGTCGTGGTAGGGCGCCTTGTCCACCCACATCGCGGGGATCATCAGCGCGCCCAGTCCGGACTCCTTGGCCCGGTGGATCTCGGCGACGACCTTCTTCGGCTCGCCCGTGATGGGGAGCAGGGCGACTCCGCAGTGCCGCTCCGGGTTCTGCCCGACGAACTCCGCGAGCCAGCGGTTGTGCGCCTGCGCGCCCGCCATGCCGAGCTCGGGGTCCTGGTCGCCGGAGAGGCCGAGGCCGACGCCGAAGGGGGCGGCGGTCTGGCTGTCGACGGCGTCCGCGTCGGGGAAGACGACCTCGGCGGCCACGCCGTCGCCGTCGAGCTCCTTCAGCCGCTGCCCGGTGTCCCAGCCACCCTTGAGGCCTTCCTCGTGGTCGTGGAACCACTTCTCGGCGAAGGCCTCGTTGCGGACGCCGAGGCGGGTGGCCTCCGCCCGGCGGGCGTCGCGTTCGCCGAGGAACTCGTCGAACTGGGGGTGGAAGCGGGAGTCCAGGTAGGGCCGGTACCGCTCGGTGGGCAGGCCGGCGTGGCAGTCGGAGGAGATGATCAGGTACGGGTCTTCGGTCCGGTCTCCGGTACCGATTCCGGTCCCGTTTCCGGTCCGGTCGTCGTTCGTACTCACCACAGACGCCCCTCAGTCGAGGATGAAGCTTTCCAGGTAGCCGGGGTTGGTCCGGTCGAGCATCGACTGCGACCGGGCGCGGATCTGCCGGTCGCTGTGCTCGCCGGCCGGGAGCATCCAGAAGCGGTCGGCGCGGATGCCGTCGACGACGTGCTCGGCGACCTCTTCGACCGGCGTGAACCGCACCTCGTGACCGGCCTGGCGCATCGCCGCCTCGTACTGGTCGAGGCTGCGGTACGGGGCCTTGCGCGGGCGCTCCTTCGCGTACCGCTCGGGCCGGTTGCGGTGCGACTCCCACAGTCCGGTGCGCAGCATGTGCGGTCCGGGGAAGAGGACGGAGGCCCCGACGGGGGCGCCCTCCGCCTTGAGGTGGGCGTAGAGGGATTCGGTCATGGTGACCACGGCCGCCTTGGTGACGGCATACACGGACGCGGTGGGCAGCGGGGCGATGCCGCCGTCGCCCGAAGAGGTGTTGACGACGTGGCCGGGGCCGCCGGCGGCGATCATGCGGGGGACGAAGGCCTGGATGCCGTGGAAGACCCCCCACACGTTGACGGAGAAGGCCCATTTCCAGTCGTTGGGCTCGTGCTCCCACATCCGGCCCTCGGCGCCGGAGCCGACGCCCGCGTTGTTGCAGAGCACGTGCACGGCGCCGAAGGTCTCGTAGGCGGCGTCGGCCAGCGCGGTCACGGAGTCCCGGTCGCTGACGTCGGTCACCCTGGCGAGCACCCGGGCCCCGTCCGCGACGAGTTCGTCGGCGGCCTTGCGCAGGGCGGCCTCCTCGACGTCGGCGAGGACCACCTTCAGTCCCTCGGCGGCGAAGCGGCGGGCCATGGCGAGGCCGATGCCGCCGGCCGCGCCGGTGACGACGGCCACCTGTCCCGGTTCGAGCCGCATCTCACAGGCTCCCTTCCGGAGGGCCGTCGAGGATCTGCATGGGGTCGTCGTAGCGCTGGTGGATGTACGGGAGCAGGGCCTGGGCGCTGACCCGCTCGACGACGCGGCCCTTCTGGTCGGTGGTCTTCTCGCCGATGGTGATCTCCACGATCCGGCGGACGGGAAGGTCGGCGACCGGATCGAACATCGATTCGCGCAGGACGACGTCCCCGGTGATGTGCTCCAGCTTGCGGACCTTCTCGTTGCGCGTGCAGTGGACGAGCACCGGGTCCACGTCGAAGCCCGAACCGTCCACGGCGGGCAGGAACTTGAAGTAGAAGTCGGTCTTCTGCGTGGGCTCGGGCAGTGGCAGCGCGCGGTCCACCGCCCCGCGCACCTCGACGAAGGCGATCCCGTGCCGGGCGAGGGCGGCCCGTACGACGAGTCCGTCGCGCTCCACGGTGACCTCGCCGAGCTTCTTCGGCTCGCCGAAGACCTCGCGGCCGCCGGTCAGGGCGCGCTCCAGGGTCATCGGCATGACCAGGGGGTACCAGCCCTCGACCCCGCCGTGCTGGGCGGCGACGGCCACCGAGCCGGCGCCGAGCGGGTAGCCGGGCAGGTCGACCTTGCTGATGTTGGCCCGCACCAGGGGCCGGTCGGCCGGTTTGAGCGGCGGCGGCAGGACCGCCGCGACCACGTCGGGGTCGCTCTCCCAGACGGCCACGACGCCCGTGGACCAGATGTCGGGGAGCTTGGAACTCTTCTCGCGCGACGCCGCGATCTCGGCCTCGGTCCGCGCTCCGTACCGTACGCGTGCCATGTCTCGCACCATCCCTCGGCTCGGGGGGAGTCGGTTCTGTAACACAGTTACACCGATGCCGATGAAGGGTAAAGACCCCTGCATTCACCAGAATTGACGATCCGACAGATTGGTGGTGGACGCCGTGGCCAGAACCACGCTCACCCGCGACGAGGTCCTGGACGCCGCCGCGTCCCTCGTCATGCAGCACGGTCCGGCCGCGCTCACCATGCGGGGGCTCGCCGCCGAGCTGGGCACCGCCGTGACCTCCATCTACTGGCACGTCGGCAACCGTGAATCGCTGATCGACGCCCTCGTCCAGCGGACCGTGGAGGAGGTGGGCGCGATCCGGCCCACCGGCCGCACCCCCGCCGACCGGATCCTGGCGGTGGCCCGGATCCTGCGCCGCGAGCTGCGGAGCCGTCCGCACCTGATCGCGATGGTCCACGAGCGCGGGCTCACCGAGCGGATGTTCCTGCCCGCCCAGCAGGCACTCGTCCACGAGGTGCACGCCGCCGGGCTGCGCGGCGCCCGGGCGGCCGACGCGGTCCGGGCGGTGCAGTTCCAGGTCGTCGGCTACCTGCTCGTCGAGCGCAACCGCGAACGCTCCCCCGCGCAGTCCCCGGCCGAGAGCGAGCTCTGGGACCCGGCCGCGGCCCCCCACGACCCGGCCCTCGCCCGCGCCCTGGCCCGCCCGGCGGACCCGGACCGGCTGTTCCTGCTGTCCGTACGGGCCCTGGTGCACGCCCTGCTCGCACCGGACGCGGCGGGCGGCGCGGGCGGCGCGGCCCCGCCGCGGTAAACCGGTTGCCCGGTGAGCTCGTCCGCCGCCTGGACCATCTGCTGCGGCTGTACGCGGCCGACACGCTGCCGCCACGGGTCGCCGGGGTACTGGCGCGGCGGCTGGCCGTGCGGCGCCGGACGCCCCGGCCGAGCGACCCCGACGAGCTGTGGACCCACCGCCGGGGCTCCGGCGAGGACACCGCGGCCTTCGCCGCCCGGCTCGTCGGTCCGCGCGATCCGGATGCCGTGCCGGCCTCCGGGGAGGTCGACGCCCTCGCGGGCACCGCCGCTCCGGACCGGCCGGTGTTCCTCGCACTGGTGGACGGCGAGGTCGCGCCCGCCGGCGCGAGCGGCTCCGTATACCGGCTGCTGCCGGGGCCGGTTGACGGCTGCGGCCTCGAACAGCTCGCGGCGGGCGACCTGGTCGCCGCCCTGGGCTGACGGCCGGGAAGCGCCGGGGCGGCCACGGGTGTCAGTCGGGGCCGATATCCTCTGTGACCATGCTCGACGACCGTACGACCGCAGACACGATGTGGCCGACCGCGTACCCACAGGGGTACGCGGTCGTCGACGTGGAGACCACCGGGCTCGCTCGCGACGACCGGATAGTCTCCGCCGCCGTCTACCGGCTGGACGCCCAGGGCAACGTGGAGGACCACTGGTACACGCTGGTCAATCCGCGGCGGGACCCGGGACCGGTGTGGATCCACGGGCTGACGAGCGCGATGCTCGCCGACGCCCCGCTCTTCGAGGACATCGCCGAGGAGTTCGCCGACCGGCTCGCGGACCGGGTACTGGTCGCGCACAACGCCATCTTCGACTGGCAGATGATCGCCCGGGAGTACGCGCGGGCCGCCGCGACCGCACCGGTCCGTCAGCGGCTGTGCACCATCGCCCTGTCGAAGGAACTGAACCTGCCGCTGCCCAACCACAAGCTGGAGTCGCTCGCCGCGCACTTCGGCGTGGTCCAGCAGCGCGCACACCACGCGCTCGACGACGCCCGGGTGCTCGCGGAGGCGTTCCGTCCCTCGCTGCACGCGGCAGCGCAGGGCGGCGTACGGCTGCCGCTGCTGGAATGCCGGCCGCTGACGGAGTGGTCGGATTCCGCCGCCACCCCGCGGGTCGGGTACCAGGCCTCGTACCGGGGCAGCAGCTGGCGGCCGTCGCGCAAGCGGCCGCCGTGCCCGCACCCCAATCCGGGGCGCTTCGAGGACGGCAAGCCGCTGAAGCAGGGCATGCGGATCGCCTTCTCCGGTGACACCTCGGTGGAGCGGGAGCTGTTGGAGGACCGGGCGGTCGAGGCGGGCCTGCACATCGCCACGAGTGTGTCGCGGCTCACCAGCCTGCTGGTGACCAACGACCCCGATTCGGCGACCTCCAAGACGGTCAAGGCGAAGAGCTTCGGCACGCCCGTCGTCGACGAGGCGGCCTTCACCCAGCTGCTGCGGGACGTGGCCCCGGCCGAGTCCTGAACCGGACGGCCGGCCGTTGCGCCGGCCGGGTGCAGGCGCGGCGACTCACCCCGCTGGATCTTGTTCCGGTCCTTCCGCGTGCGCAGCATTCGGCCCATGGCACGTTGTGAGGTCTGCGGAAACGATTACGGCATGTCCTTCGAGGTTCATGCACAAGGTGCGGTGCACGTCTTCGACTGCTTCTCCTGCGCCATCCACCGCATGGCGCCCGTCTGCGAGCACTGCCGGGTCTCGATCATCGGCCAGGGCGTCGAGGTCGCGGGCCAGTGGTTCTGCGGGGCGCACTGCGCCCGGGCGGAGGGGAAGGTGGGCATCGTCGACCGCGTCTGACTCCCCCGGCCCCGCGGCCCCGTCCCGACACCCCCTTCCGTACGCCATGACCCCGGACGGCCACCCGGCCGCCGGGGTCCTTCGCGCTGCGGGTACCGTCGTGGGCGTGTACCGCTTTGTGCTGACCCGGCAGTGGGTGTTCCTCACCCTGATGGCCCTCGCCCTCATCCCCGCGATGATCAAGCTGGGGTTCTGGCAGTACCACCGCCATGAGCACCGGGTCGCGCAGAACCAGCTGATCGAGGCGAACCTGCGGGCGAAGCCCGCCCCCATGACCGAGCTCACCTCCCCGGGACACCGGGTCCCCCGCGCCGACTACTGGCGCGCGGTCACCGCGACCGGCACGTACGACTCCGCGCACGAGGTCATCGTCCGGATGCGCACCGACCGCGACGACAAGGTCGGCTTCCACGTCCTGACCCCGCTGGTCCTCTCCGACGGCCGGGTGGTCCTGGTCAACCGGGGCTGGGTGCCGGGCGGCGACGACCCGCGCGCCTACCCGCCGGTGCCGGCCGCGCCCACGGGCGAGGTCACGGTCACCGGCCGGCTGAAGGCCGACGAGACCAGCGGCGGCAGCGGCATCAAGGACCGCAAGGGCCTACCGGACCGCCAGGTGATGCTGATCAACAGCGAGCAGCAGGCGCAGTACCTGGGCCGGACGGTCCTCGGCGGGTACCTGGAGCTCACCGCTCCGGCCCCGGCGGACGGTGGCCCGGAGACCATCGCCGACCCCGACCACGACTCGATCGGCCCCCACATGGCGTACGCCATCCAGTGGTGGCTGTTCGCCGGCGCGGTTCCGGTGGGCTGGGTGGTCCTCGTACGGCGGGAGAAGCGCGAGCGCGAGGAGGAGGCCGCCCGGGCCGAGGCCTCCCGGCAGGAGCCGGCGACGGCGTAGCGTGTCGGCATGGATCTTGGACTGAAAGACCGTGTCTACATCGTCACCGGGGCCACGCGGGGTCTCGGCCTCGCCTCCGCGCGGGAGCTGACCGCCGACGGCGCGAAGGTGCTCCTGACGGGCCGGGACGAGAAGCGGGCGGCCGACGCCGCCGCCGGGCTCGGCCCGAACGCGGCCGGTGTGGCGGCCGACAATTCCGACCCGGAGGCGGCCGCGCGGCTCGTCGCCACCGCGCGGGAGCGCTTCGGCCGCCTCGACGGCATCCTCATCAGCGTGGGCGGCCCGGCGCCGGGCTTCGCGGCGGACAACACCGACGCGCAGTGGTCGGCGGCCTTCGAGTCGGTCTTCCTGGGCGCCGTCCGCCTCGCCCGGGCGGCGGCCGCCGAGCTGGGCGAGGGCGGTGTCATCGGCTTCGTCCTGTCGGGCTCGGTCCACGAGCCGATCCCCGGCCTGACCATCTCCAACGGCCTGCGCCCGGGTCTCGCCGGCTTCGCGAAGTCCCTCTCGCTGGAGCTCGGCCCGCGCGGGATCCGGGTCATCGGTCTGCTCCCGGCCCGTATCGACACCGACCGGGTGCGCGAGCTCGACGCACTGTCGGGTGACGCGGAGGCCGCGCGGGCGGGGCACGAGTCCCGCATCCCGCTGCGCCGGTACGGCGCCCCGGAGGAGTTCGGCCGCACGGCGGCCTTCCTGCTCTCCCCGGCGGCGTCGTACCTGACGGGTGTCATGCTCCCGGTCGACGGCGGCTCCCGGCACGGCTTCTGACCCACCGTCGCGCCGGTCCCGGTCACGGTCCCGGTCCCGGTGACTACGTCACGCGCTGGGCCCGGTGGGACGTCACCTTGAGGCGGGCCTCCGCGGGCAGTTCCGGGAGGCCCGCCGAGGTCCGGGCGTGGGTCAGGACCGGGCCGGCCACGGCGGCCAGGGCATCGGCGGGGACCGCGTGGGGTTCCAGTTCCAGCGCGACCCGAAGCGCCGGCGACCCGCGCCGCCCGCGCAGGGCGACCCGGCATCCGGCGACCCCCTCCTGGGCGCCGGCCTCCGCGGCCACCGCCGCCTCCAGCGCGCGCCCGCGCAGCACGGCGAACGCCCCGTCGCCGGTGTCCACCACCACCGCCTGCAGCCGCGGGCGCCTGAGCTGGGACAGCAGCCACCACAGCGCCAGCAGTACACCCGCCGTGAGAGCGGCGAGCACCGCCCACCACCACCAGCCCTCGGCGTGCCAGTACTGGTTCCTGGTCCGCTCGCTCAGCAGCGGCGCGTCGCGCCCGTGCAGCGGCCACCGGCCCGTCAGCACCACGAGGCCGGTCGCCACCAGGACCGCTCCGGCCACCGCCAGCAGGATCCGGTTCACCGTTGCGAGCATTGCCTCACCTCCTGACCCGTACTCGCGGCTGCGGCGGGCGCGCGAGGCCCAGTTCCTGGATGCCGACGGCGAGCACCGCGTCGAGGTCGGCCCGTACGTCGTCGAGCTCGCGGAAGTGCGAGGTGGCCCGCACCCCGACGCGGGACCGGCCCATCCTGACCCGGACGGACCGGACTCCGGACACCTCCATGGCCCGGTCCCGCAGGATCTGCGCGGCGGCCTTGCGGCTCAGCCCGGCCCGGACACCCGCCCACTCGTCCGGGGTCCGCATCGGCAGGATCCCGCGCAGCCCGGGGGCCAGTGCCAGCAGCAGGAGCAGCAGCCCGACCAGGACCAGGCCCCCTGCGATCAGCTGCACCGCCAGGTCCGCGGGGGTGTGCGTGGCGAGCCGGTCGGCCAGGTCGCTGCGCCAGCTCATCCCCGGCCGGCCGGACCGTTCGGCGGCCAGGTCGTACAGGAACAGGCCCGCCACCCCGAGCACGACCAGGGCGGTGAGCGCGGCGGGCACCCGCCGGGCGGAGCGGAACCGGTGGGCCCGGCCGGGACGGGAGCCGGAGGCCGTCACCGAAGCCGCCGGTCCCGCCCGGAGCCGGTCCGGGAGTGGCCGGAGTGCAGGTGCTCGATGTCGATGTCCACCTCGGGCACCGACATCGACGCGCACTCCTCGACCCGGAGGGCCACCTGACGGCGTACGGCCGCGCACTGGGCGGCCAGGTCGGAGGGGTAGTCCAGCTCCAGGCTGACCCGCACCCGGGCGATGTCGTGGTGCACGGTGACGGTGGCGTGCGGGGGTGTGCCGGGGACCGTGGTGAGCGCCTCCCGGGCGGCCTGGGCCGCGATCTTCGCGACGACCCGGTCGGCGATGCGCGTGGCACCGCGCTCGGCGGCGGCCACCCGGGGTGGTGCGGAGCGCGGTGGGCTGCTCATCGGCGCCTCACCCGCGCCGGTCGTCACGGCGGCGGAACAGGTCACCCGGCGCCAGGTCCCCGTCGAGGAACCGGCCGGCGACGAAGCCGATGGCGCCGAGGGCGGCCACCAGCAGGAAGGCCCCGAAACCGCCGAAGTAGCCGGCGAACGCCAGGGCCATCCCGGCGAACAGTCCGGCGATCGCCATGCTCATGCGGGCTCCTCTCGGCTACTGGAGACGGGATTCCGGTTCCTCGTCGGGCTCGTCGGGCAGCTTGACGTCGCTCACCGCGATGTTGACCTCGACGACTTCCAGGCCGGTCATCCGCTCGACCGCCGAGATGACGTTCTCCCGGACCGCCCGCGCCACGTCGCGGATCGAGACGCCGTAGTCCACGACGATCTCCAGGTCGAGGGCCGTCTGGGTCTCGCCGACCTCCGCCTTGACCCCGCGGCTGACCGCCGCCTTGCCGCCGCCGGGCACCCGGTCGCGGACGGCGCCGAAGGTACGGGAGAGGCCGCTGCCGCTGCCCATGGCGTGTACGCCGACCACCTCGCGGGCGGCCAGGCCCGCGATCTTCTCGACCACCCCGTCGGCGATGCTCGTGCGTCCCCGGTCGCCGGGCTCCTTGCCGAAGCCCCCTGATGCGGATTCGGTCATCGCGTGTCCCTTCCGTGCGTGGTGGACTCACTCCGCACCACGTTAGGCGCCCGGACGCGCGGGCGCCCCGGGACTACGCCGGTCGGCTGGCCGACTTCCCGGGGCGCTCCTGCATGGCGGCGGTCCTCAGTCGGAGAGACCGGCCAGGTCCCGCAGGCGGCGGGCCTGGGCCGCGCGCTCGGCGGCGCGCTGGTCGTCGTAGGGGCGGGCCTGGGCGGAGCGCAGCAGTGTCTTGGTCTCGATCACGGCGTCCCGCGGCGGGGCCAGCAGGGCGGTGGTGAGGTCCTGGACGGCGGCGTCGAGCTCGTCCGCGGGGACGACGAGGTTGGCGAGGCCGATGCGCTCCGCTTCCTCGGCGTGCACGAAGCGGCCCGTCGCGCAGATCTCCAGCGCGCGGGCGTAGCCGACCAGGGAGGTCAGGGGCTGGGTACCGGCCAGGTCGGGGACCAGGCCCAGGCTGGTCTCGCGCATGGCGAACTGCACGTCGTCCGCGACCACACGCAGGTCGCACGCGAGCGCGAGCTGGAAGCCGGCGCCGATCGCGTGCCCCTGCACGGCGGCGACGGAGATGATGTCGTTGCGCCTCCACCAGGTGAATGCCTCCTGGTACTCGGCGATCGTGGAGTCGAGCAGTTCGTCCGAACCGCGTGCCAGATCGAGGAAGGACGGCTCGCCCTCGAAACCTTCGGGGGTGAACGCCTGCCGGTCGAGCCCTGCGGAGAAGGACTTGCCCTCACCGCGCAGCACGACGATCCGGACGGTGCCCGGCAACAACCTCCCGGCCTCGGCCAAAGCCCGCCAGAGCGCGGGGGACTGGGCATTTCGCTTGGCCGGATTGGTCAGTGTCACCGTGGCGACCGTGTCGTCGACGGTGAGTCGTACGCCGTCCTTGTCGAGCAGAGCCATCTTTCATGCCTCCGGTGTGCAGTCGGCCGCAAGCTCGGCCTAAGTGACTGCACAGTAACCACCCGGTCGACCGGAAGGCCGGCCGGGGGTCACCGAAGGAACCGTCGGATCATGATGAGCCTTGAAGCCGTTGGAGCGTTGGAACCGATGGGACCGGGATCAGGGCGTAACGGCCTTCTTGCCGCGCGTCGCGCCTCCGCGACCACGCAGCGAAACCCCGGACTCACTGAGCATCCGATGGACGAATCCGTAGGACCGGCCGGTCTCTTCGGCCAGCGCCCGGATACTCGCACCGGAGTCGTACTTCTTCTTCAGGTCTGCCGCGAGCTTGTCGCGCGCGGCGCCGGTTACCCGGCTGCCCTTCTTCAGAGTCTCGGCCACCCGTGCCTCCTCGTGGGAAGTGCGCTCTGGACTTCTCATGATCACCCCTCCCACGCTTCCTGGCCACCCATTCAGCAAGGTCGGTACGACGGCATTTCCCGACCGGTGGACGCCCGAGCAGAACGGAATCTCCCCTTCCGCTGCATGACTTCCGTCACACTCCGCTGCCCTCGGCGGGAATCTCCAGGTCAGGGGCGCGGAACCGGAAAGCGAACGGCCCCGGGCGCACACCGTGACGGGTGCGACCGGGGCCGTGGGACGACGCGCAACGGTACGAGACCGTCTCACTCAGATGATGGATCACCCGTGAGCCGAATGATCCATAAGGAACTGGATCAGAACCGGAACGGGAACCGGAACCCGGTCAGGCGAGGGCCACCAGGTCCCGGTAGTCCGGTCCCCACAGGTCCTCGACGCCGTCCGGGAGCAGGATGATCCGCTCCGGCTCCAGCGCCTCGACGGCCCCCTCGTCGTGCGTGACGAGGATGACCGCGCCCTTGTACGTGCGCAGCGCGCCCAGGATCTCCTCGCGGCTGGCCGGGTCGAGGTTGTTCGTGGGCTCGTCGAGGAGCAGGACGTTCGCCGAGGAGACGACCAGCGTGGCCAGGGCCAGACGGGTCTTCTCGCCACCGGAGAGCACCCCGGCGGGCTTGTCCACGTCGTCCCCGGAGAAGAGGAAGGAGCCGAGCGTCTTGCGGACGGCGACCAGGTCCAGGTCGGGGGCCGAGGAGCGCATGTTCTCCAGGACCGTGCGCTCCGGGTCCAGGGTCTCGTGCTCCTGGGCGTAGTAGCCCAGCTTGAGGCCGTGCCCCGGGGTCACCACGCCGGTGTCGGGCTTCTCGGTGCCCGAGAGCAGGCGCAGCAGGGTGGTCTTGCCGGCGCCGTTGAGGCCGAGGATGACGACGCGGGAGCCCTTGTCGATGGCGAGGTCGACGTCGGTGAAGATCTCCAGGGAGCCGTACGACTTCGAGAGGCCCTCGGCGGTCAGCGGGGTCTTGCCGCAGGGCGCCGGGTCCGGGAAGCGGAGCTTGGCGACCTTGTCGTTGACGCGGACGGCCTCCAGGCCGGCGAGCAGGCGGTCGGCGCGCTTGGCCATGTTCTGCGCGGCGACGGTCTTGGTGGCCTTGGCGCGCATCTTGTCGGCTTGCGAGTTCAGCGCCGCGGCCTTCTTCTCGGCGTTCTGGCGCTCGCGCTTGCGGCGCTTCTCGTCGGCCTCGCGCTGCTGCTGGTAGAGCTTCCAGCCCATGTTGTAGACGTCGATCTGGGAGCGGTTGGCGTCCAGGTAGAAGACCTTGTTGACGACGGTCTCGACGAGGTCGACGTCGTGGGAGATGACGATGAAGCCACCGCGGTAGTTCTTCAGGTAGTCGCGCAGCCAGACGATGGAGTCGGCGTCGAGGTGGTTGGTGGGCTCGTCGAGGAGCAGGGTGTCGGCGTCGGAGAAGAGGATCCGGGCCAGCTCGACACGGCGGCGCTGACCACCGGAGAGGGTGTGCAGCGGCTGGCCGAGCACCCGGTCGGGCAGGCCCAGGGCGGCCGAGATGGTCGCGGCCTCCGCCTCGGCGGCGTAACCGCCCTTGGTCAGGAACTCCGTCTCCTGGCGCTCGTACTGCTTCATCGCCTTGTCGCGGGTGGCGCCGGAGCCGGTGGCGATGCGCTCCTCGTTGGCGCGCATCTTCTTGATCAGCACGTCGAGGCCGCGCGCGGACAGGATCCGGTCGCGGGCCAGTACGTCGAGGTCGCCGGTGCGCGGGTCCTGCGGGAGGTAGCCGACCTCGCCCGAGCGGGCGATGGAGCCGGCGGCGGGCTGGCCCTCGCCCGCGAGGCACTTGGTGAGGGTGGTCTTGCCGGCTCCGTTGCGGCCGACCAGGCCGATGCGGTCGCCCTTGGCGACGCGGAAGGAGGCGGACTCGATAAGGACGCGGGCGCCGGCGCGCAGCTCGATGCCGGTGGCGGTGATCACGGAAATACTCCAGGGCGGGTCGGGACGGCGGAAGGGGGGCAGGACGCGAAGCTTCGACGCCGCTAATCCGCGAGGAGATTTGCCATGGGAGTCATTCTACCGGGGGTGTGCAACTGGTTTCCGGGCGCGGGCCGGGCCGTCCGGCCCGCGGGATCCGCTCCCCCGTGTCACCCGTACGACCCCCTGGCCGCGCGGAGCGGCCGAGGCGCAGATCGGGATGATCGGGTTGATACTCGCCGCATGGGCGGAGACGCGACCGCACCTGTTCGACGTATGGAGGGCGGTGCGGGATGCAGTTCGACGACGACGCCAGACTCGACAGCTCCGAGGTCGAGGACCGGCGCGGCGGCGGCCGCATCCCGGGCGGGAAGGCCACCGTGGGCGGCGGCATCGTCGGTCTCGTCGCGCTGGTCATCGGGCTGCTGTTCGGGGTGGGGCCGGACCAGCTGGGGCTGTCCACCGGTGAGCAGGAGCCGGCGCCGGTCACCTCGTCGCTCACCCAGGTGGAGCAGGCCTGCAAATCGGGGCGGGACGCGAACACGCGGGAGGACTGCCGGCTGCTGGCGGTCACCCGGAGCACCCAGGCCTTCTGGCGGCAGGAGTTCGCCAGGCGCGGCGGCCAGTACAGCCCGGCGACGACCGTGTTCTTCGAGAACCGGACGAGCACGGCGTGCGGGACCGCCAGCTCGGCGGTGGGCCCCTTCTACTGCCCCGCGGACCGGAAGGTCTATCTGGACCTTGGCTTCTTCGACGAACTGCGGACGAAGTTCGGCGCGACCGGCGGCCCCTTCGCCCAGGCGTACGTCATCGCCCACGAGTACGGGCACCACATCCAGAACCTGACCGGGACCCTCCAGCGGGCCCAGGACGGACGGCAGGGCCCGAACAGCAACGCGGTCAAGGTCGAGCTGCAGGCCGACTGCTACGCCGGGGTCTGGGCGCACAACGCGACGAACGTCACGGACGCCACCACCGGGCGACCGCTGATGAAGGTACTGACCGACGCGGACATCAGGGACGGGCTGGACGCGGCGGCCGCGGTCGGCGACGACCGGATCCAGGAGAAGTTCCAGGGCCGGGTGTCCCCGGAGTCCTGGACCCACGGCTCGGCCGAGCAGCGTCAGCAGTGGTTCTACCAGGGCTACCGGACCGGTGACATGGCCCAGTGCAACACCTTCCGCTGACTGTCGGTGACGCCTGCCATGCTGGTGTGACGCGGGTCACCGTCACGAGAGGGAGTGATCGTCATGGCAGGCGTTCCGTCCATCTGTCCCACCCTGGTCTACCGCGACGCGAAGGCGGCCATCAGGCTGCTGACCGAGGCCTTCGGCTTCAGCCAGGTCGCCGTCTACGAGGGTGAGGACGGCTCGGTGACGCATGCCGAGCTGGCGTACGGCAACGGCATGGTGATGCTGGGCAGTTCGGGCAGGGGCGGGGTCTTCGACAAGGCCATGGAGGGCGCCGGCCCGTCGGGGGTCTATGTCGTGGTCGACGACGTGGACGCCCACCACCGGCGGGCGGTCGAGCACGGCGCGGAGATCGTGATGGAGCCCACCGACCAGGACTACGGCTCCCGCGACTACATGGCCCGCGACGCCGAGGGCAACGTCTGGAGCTTCGGGACGTACGCGCCGCAGGTCTGACCCCGGCGGCCCGCCCGCCCCCGCTCCGTTCCCCTACGAAGTCACTCGCCGCCGGTGTGGACCTGGAAGGCGGCGCGGCGGACCGCCTTGGCCAGCGTCGGGTCGGGGTGGGCCGCGGCGAGCGCGACCAGCACCTGCACCGTGCGCGGATGGCCGACCGCGCGGACCTCGTCCAGCAGCCGCGGGACGGTGGTGCGGACGGCGGAGTCGAGGTGACGGGCCAGCAGCTCGGCCTCTCCGTGGTCGGCGATGGCGGCCGCGGTGTCCACCCAGAGCCAGGTCGACTCCTCGGCGGTCAGGACGTCCTGCGCCTCGTCGGGGTCGATCCCGTCGTGCTCCGCGAGCCAGAGCAGGGCGTAGGGGCGCAGGGCGGGTTCGCGCACGGTGGCGCGCACCTCGGGCTCGGCGGGGGCGCCGACCACGCGCAGCGCCTCGAAGGCGAGGCCGCGCAGCAGGGCGTCCTCGCCCCGGGCGGCCTGCAGCAGCTCGGCCACGGCGTGACCGACGGGCCGGGCGGCGAGCCAGGCCCGGTACTCGGCGCGGGCCGGACCGGGGGTGAGCCGGGCGCAGCCGTGCAGCATGGCGGCGGCGGACTGCTCGATGTTCCCGGCGGGGCTCTGCGCGGCGACGCAGATCTGCTCCAGCTTGACCCAGACGGCCCAGCTGCCGAGCGGGGTGAGCGCGGCCCGGGCGGGGCCGAGGGTGACGGCGTCCACGGCGGCGAGACCGCCGAGCGCCCAGCGCAGCAGCCGGGCGAGCGGGACGGGGCGGGCTTCCGCGGAGCCGCCGGCGGACGCCGGGGCCGCCGCGGGCTCGGCCTCGTAGGGGATCTCGCACCGCTCGTCGCGCAGTTCGGTGACGCGCTGGCCGAGCAGGTCGAGCAGGTCCGGGACGGTCACCGGGCCGGCGGACAGCTGGAGCAGGGAGAGGAGCTGGGGCATCGCCTCGACGACTTCGGCGACGGCCGAGGGGGCGATGTCCGCGGGTGCGGGATGGACCAGCGACCAGGCGTCGAAGAGGGCGACCCAGCCGCGCAGTACGGCGGTGTCGTCGCGGTCCCAGGCGCGCAGCCGCCAGCCGGGCCGGGCGTGTCCGCCGTGCACCTCTACCAGTCCGGCGAGCCGGGCACGGTCCCAGCCGACCTGGATCTGGCCGTGCGTCAGGCCGAGTTCCACGGCCGCGCGTTCGACGTCGGCCGCGGGCAGGGCGCCCGTGGGGGCGGGCCGGCCGCCGTCCACGGCGCCGAGATTGCGCTCGGCCCAGCGGGTCAGGCGTACGGCGTCGGCGAGCGAGGCCCGGGCCCGGTCCGCGAGGTCGGCCGTGGCGGGGGTACCCGCCGGGGGCCGGGGCGCGGGCCGGGTACGTCGGTCGGTCACCGCCTTGCGGGCCGCGGCGACGGAGCGCGGCGAGACGAGTCGGAGTCTGGAGTCGCGAGCCAACTGCTCATCAGGCTTTCGGGACGTCACGGAAGCAGTCTCGCCCGTCACTGGCCGAAAGCCCAAACGGAACCGTTCGTTATCGCCGTTCACCGCAGCGCAGACCGGGACAAGCCACCCGTGGGGCGCGGTCCGTCACAGGGCCTTCACATGACGGCGCTTCACACCGGCCTTCACGGGCGCCTTCACACGCACCTTTCCGCGGCCTTCATGCGGGCTTCACGGGGGCCTTCACATGAGGGGGGTGAGGAAGCGGCGCAGGGCCTCCTCGTAGCCGGCCGGGTCGGCGTTCCACATCGCGCCGTGCCCGGCCCCGCTCACGGTGTGCAGCGTGGCGAGGTCGGGGCGGGCGGCGGCGAGCCGGCGCGAGGGCCCCCAGGGGGCGAGCGCGTCGTCCGGGCCGTGGAAGACCAGTACGGGGACGCGCAGCACGCCGGGGTCGGCGCCCGCCGGCCGGCGGTCGGCGCGCAGGCCCGTGAGGCCTTCGGCGGCCCGGACCGCCAGCGGCAGCACCACGCCCGGGACGCCGCGGGCCGCGGCGAGCCCGCGCAGGGTGGCGTGCCAGTCGAGTACCGGGGAGTCCAGGACCAGCCCGGAGATCCGGTGGGCGAGCGGTGAACGCTCGTAGGCGTGCAGGGCCATGGTGGCGCCGGTGGACCAGCCGTACAGGACCACGCGGCGGGCTCCGTAGCGCAGGGCGTAGCGGATGGCGGCGTCCAGGTCGCGCCATTCCGATTCGCCGAGGTGGCCGAGGCCGTCCGGGGAGGCGGGGGCGCCCAGGTCGCCCCGGTAGCCGAGGTCCAGGACGGGCAGGTGGTGGCGGTGCAGGAAGGGCATGACCACCATCGGGTGCTCCCGGCTGCTGCCGAGCCCGTGCACGGTGATCACCCAGGTGTCCCGGGCGGCGGGCACGAACCAGGCGGGCAGGGCGCCGAGCTCCCCGGGGACGTCCACGTCGGCGTGGTCGAGCCCGAGGGCGGTGCGCGGGTTGCCGACGTACACCTGGGGGGTGAGGGAGACCCGGGTGCCGGGGTCGAGGGTGCCGTGGGTGACGGAGACGAGCTGCCGTACGACGGCGTCCGGGCCGGGGTCGGCGTCCGGGAGCACGGGCCCGACGACGGCGTGCACGCCGGGTGCGACCAGGCCGTACGTGCCGGGGCGCAGGGACGCGAGCGAGCGGGTCAGCGTGATCCGGCCGTCGGCGGCGGAGTGGACGCTGAGCTTCGGTCCGCCGGGGAGCGGGCGGCCCGGTTCGGACCGCAGGGCCGCGTCGGCGGCGTGCCGGGCGACGGCGACGGCGGCCGCGCCGGCACCGAGCAGGGTCGTCGTGACGGCCGCAGCCGTCGCTGTCGCGGTACGCACTGCTCCAGTGTCGGGTCGGGACCTCGGGCGGGCCACCGGAGCGACTCCCTCCGCGACGGGCACGGAGGGAGTGATCTAGGTCTCATTCGAGGCCCGGGAAGCAGGCTCGCGGGGCCGGAGGGCACCCTGCGGAGGGGTTCATTCACCCGGCTTTGACGTGCATTAATGGCGTTATCAGCGTAAGAATCAGGACGAATGACCCGATCACACCCCGGGCCAGTACACCGCTCCGCCCGAGTCAGTTCATCTTCTGTTCACCCAGGTTGCCTACGGTCGCCGAGCCACTGACGTCAAACAGAAGCCTGGGTAAATGGAGCACATAACGCTTCTCCTCGGGATCGTGATCATCACCGCTCTCGTGTTCGACTTCACGAACGGTTTCCACGACACAGCCAACGCGATGGCTACCACCATCTCGACCGGCGCCCTCAAGCCCAAGACGGCGGTGGCCATGTCCGCCGTGCTCAACCTCGTCGGCGCGTTCATGTCCGTGGAGGTCGCCAAGACGATCTCCAAGGGGCTCGTCAACGAGGAGGGCATCCAGCCAGAGGTGATCTTCGCCGCCCTGGTCGGAGCGATCCTCTGGAACCTCGTCACCTGGCTGGTCGGCCTGCCCTCCAGCTCCTCGCACGCCCTGATGGGTGGCCTCATCGGTGCCGCGGTCGCCTCCGCCGGCATCGGCGCGGTCAACGGCAGCGTCGTCGTCACCAAGGTCCTCATCCCCGCGATCGCCGCCCCGCTGGTGGCCGGCATCGCCGCCTACCTGGCCGCCAAGGTCACGTACAAGCTGGGGGACAAGGTCGGCGAGAAGACCTCCGCCAAGGGGTACCGCGCCGGTCAGATCGCCTCGGCCGGTCTCGTCTCCCTCGCGCACGGCACCAACGACGCGCAGAAGACGATGGGCATCATCACCCTGGCCCTCATCGCCGGCGGCGCGATCGCGCCCGACGCGAACCCGCCGGTCTGGGTCATCGTCTCCGCCGGTATGGCCATCGCGATGGGTACCTACCTGGGCGGCTGGCGCATCATCCGCACCATGGGCAGCGGCCTGACCGACCTGCACCCGCAGCAGGGCTTCGCGGCCCAGACCTCGGCCGCGTCCGTCATCCTCGCCTCCTCGAACCTGGGCTTCTCGCTCTCCACCACCCACTCGTGCTCCGGCGCGGTCATGGGTGCGGGCCTGGGCCGCAAGGGCGGTGTGGTCCGCTGGTCCACCGCGACCCGCATGTTCGTCGCGTGGGGCCTGACCCTGCCGGCCGCCGCGCTGGTCTCGGCCGGTGCCGAGCTGGTCATGCGCATCGGTGACGTCGGCATCGCCGCGGTCACGCTCTTCCTGATCGGCTCCTGCCTGGCCATCTGGCTCATCTCGCGCCGCCAGGTCGTCGACCACAACAACGTCAACGAGGTGGAGCCGGCCCGCGCCGAGGAGCCGGGTGTCGTCACCACGGCGATCGCCGCGGTCACCGTCCCGCCGACCGTCGCCGCCGCCGGTACCGCCGCCGCGACGACCGCCGAGGTGACGGACGAAGCCCTCAAGGCCACCATCCCGGCCGCGACGCAGACCCCGGCGGCTCCGGCCGCCGCGGTCTGACCGAGACAGAGACTCAAGAGGAAACGGCAGTATGAAGATCGACTGGGAAGCGCTCGGCTCCGTCTTCGGGGTCAGCCTCTTCGCCACCGTCGCCCTCGTGGCCCTCTTCACCCTGGGCCTGGTGGGCCTGTCCAAGCACGAGACCGCCACCGAGCAGGGCGGCACCGCCACCCTCGCCCGCAGCGGCGCGTACGCCTGCTTCGCCGTCATCGCGGCGGCCGTGGGCTACGGGATCTACCTGATCGTCGCCTGATCCGCCGCTCCGCGGCCGACCGGGCGTGAAGGCTCCCTCCGGGTTTGTCCCGGAGGGAGCTTTTCGCATCCCCCGCCCCTCCCCCGCCCCCTCCTGCGCCGTGGCCGCGCCGCAGGTCAACGGCGAGTTGACGGGCCTTCGAGGTGCGTGGTGGACTGCCCGAGCCAATACGGCGGCATGGAGAGGAAGTCCGGTGCGAATCCGGCGCGGTCCCGCCACTGTCACCGGAAGCGCACGCCGCGCGTGCGCCCCGGGAGCCAGGAACTCTCGCCGCCGGACACGTCGAACCAGGGCGCGGACCCTGAGTGAGGACATACCTGCCACCATGCGTGCCGATCGCGTCTTCGCGTACGGCGCCACGGCGGGCCTGATCGGCGACCGGATCCTCGGGGATCCGCGCCGAGGGCACCCCGTGGCCGCCTTCGGACGGGCCGCCGCCGCCGTCGAACGCTCCCTGTGGCGCGACGACCGCGCCCGGGGTCTCCTGCACACCCTGGTGTGCGCCGGGGGCGCGGCCGCCGTCGGTGCGCTGGGCGCCCGAGCCGTGCGCTCCCGGCCCGCGGCCGCCCGTATCGCCCTGACCGCAGCCGCCACCTGGGCCGTCGTGGGCGGCACCTCCCTGGGCCGGGAGGCCCGCGCCATCGGTGGCGCCCTCGCCGCCGGGGACGTCGAGGTGGCCCGGGAGCGGCTGCCCCACCTGTGCGGACGCGACCCGCAGGCCCTGGACGGGCAGCAGATGGCCCGCGCCGTCGTGGAGTCCGTCGCCGAGAACACCTCCGACGCGGTGGTCGGGGCCCTCGTGTGGGGCGCCGTCGCCGGAGTCCCCGGACTGCTGGCCTTCCGCGCCGTGAACACCCTGGACGCGATGGTCGGCCACAAGTCCCCCCGCTACCTGCGCTACGGCTGGGCCTCCGCCCGGCTCGACGACCTGGCCGGCTGGCCGGGGGCCCGGCTGACGGCGGTCGCCGCCGTGCTGGCCGGCCCCGACCGGCGGGGCGCCGTACGGGCCTGGCGCGCGGACGCCGCCGCGCACCCGAGCCCGAACGCCGGACCCGTCGAGGCCTCCTTCGCCGGGGCCCTGGGCGTCAGACTGGGCGGCACCCTCGCGTACGGCGGCCGGGTCGAGCACCGGGCCGTACTGAACGGCGGGGCGGGGCGGCCGGTGGAGGTCGCGGACATCGAACGGGCGGTACGGCTGTCGCGGCAGGTGACCTGGCTGGCCCTGGGCGCCTGCGTGGCCGCCCGGCTGCTGGTGGCACGAGTACGAGGGGGACGCGCATGAACGGCGCGAAGCGCGGTGGCGGTCTGCTGGTCGCGGGCACCACGTCGGACGCGGGCAAGAGCGTGGTCACGGCGGGCATCTGCCGCTGGCTGGCCCGGCAGGGTGTGAAGGTCGCGCCCTTCAAGGCGCAGAACATGTCGCTGAACTCCTTCGTGACGCTGGAGGGCGCCGAGATCGGGCGCGCCCAGGCGATGCAGGCACAGGCGGCCCGCGTGGAGCCGACCGCGCTGATGAACCCGGTGCTGCTCAAGCCGGGCAGTGACCGCAGCAGCCAGGTCGTGCTGCTGGGCAAGCCGGTCGGCGAGATGAGCGCCCGCGGCTACCACGGCGGGCGCCAGGAGCAGCTGCTCGGCATCGTCACGGACTGCCTGGAGCAGCTGCGGGGCACGTATGACGCCGTGATCTGCGAGGGGGCGGGGAGTCCGGCCGAGATCAACCTGCGCCGGACCGACATCGTGAACATGGGCATCGCGCGGGCCGCGCGGTTCCCGGTGGTCGTGGTCGGGGACATCGACCGCGGCGGGGTCTTCGCGTCCTTCTTCGGGACGACGGCGCTGCTCTCCCCCGAGGACCAGTCCCTGATCGCGGGATACATGGTCAACAAGTTCCGCGGCGACGTGTCGCTGCTGGAGCCGGGCATGGAGATGCTGCGCGGCCTGACGGGCCGGGCCACGTACGGGGTGCTGCCGTTCCAGCACGGCCTGGGCATCGACGAGGAGGACGGCCTGCGGGTCTCCCTGCGCGGTGCGGTGCGCGAGTCCGTGGTCGCGCCGCCGGTGGGCGAGGACGTGCTGCGGGTCGCCGTGTGCGCGGTGCCGCTGATGTCGAACTTCACGGACGTCGACGCTCTCGCGGCGGAGCCCGGGGTCGTGGTGCGGTTCGTGGACCGGGCCGAGGAACTGGCCGACGCGGACCTGGTCGTCGTACCGGGCACCCGCGGCACGGTGAAGGCCCTCCAGTGGCTGCGCGAGCGCGGGCTCGCCGACGCGCTGGCGCGGCGGGCCGCCGAGGGACGGCCGGTGCTCGGCATCTGCGGCGGGTTCCAGGCGCTGGGCGAGCGGATCTCGGACGAGGTCGAGTCGAAGGCGGGCGAGGTCGAAGGCCTCGGCCTGCTCCCCGTACGGGTCCGCTTCGAGCGGGAGAAGACCCTGGCCCGACCGGTGGGCTCGGCGCTGGGCGAGGAGGTCGCGGGCTACGAGATCCACCACGGCGTGGCCGAGGTGCTCGGTGGCGAGGCCTTCCTGGACGGTTGCCGCGTCGGGTCGGTGTGGGGCACCCACTGGCACGGCTCGCTGGAGTCGGACGGCTTCCGCCGGGCGTTCCTGCGGGAGGTGGCCGCGGCCGCCGGCCGCCGTTTCGTCCCGGCGCCGGACACCTCGTTCGCGGCGCTGCGCGAGGAGCAGCTGGACCTGCTCGGCGACCTGATCGAAGAACACGCCGACACGCGTGCGCTGCTGAAGCTGATCGAGAGCGGAGCCCCTGCGGGCCTGCCTTTCCTCCCACCGGGCGCACCGTGACGGGCGCGGCGCCGCACACGTCAACGGCCCTCACCTTCCAAGGAGTGAGCAACACATGAGCACCCCGTATCCGTTCACCGCAGTGGTCGGCCAGACCGACCTGCGGCTGGCGCTCCTGCTCAACGCCGTGAGCCCAGCGGTCGGCGGGGTGCTCGTGCGCGGTGAGAAGGGGACCGCCAAGTCCACCGCCGTCCGCGCACTGTCCGCGCTGCTGCCGCAGGTCGACGTCGTACCGGGCTGCCGGTTCAGCTGCGCGCCCACCGCGCCGGACCCGGCCTGCCCGGACGGCCCGCACGAGCCCGGCCCCGGCGGCCTGCGGCCCGCCCGCATGGTCGAGCTGCCCGTCGGCGCCTCCGAGGACCGCCTCGTCGGCGCCCTCGACATCGAACGGGCCCTCGCCGAGGGCGTGAAGGCCTTCGAGCCCGGACTGCTCGCCGACGCCCACCGCGGGATCCTCTACGTCGACGAAGTGAACCTCCTCCACGACCACTTGGTGGACGTACTCCTCGACGCCGCCGCCATGGGCGCCTCCTACGTCGAGCGCGAGGGCGTCTCCGTCCGGCACGCCGCCCGCTTCCTGCTCGTCGGCACGATGAACCCCGAGGAGGGCGAGCTGCGGCCGCAGCTCCTCGACCGGTTCGGACTCACCGTCGAGGTGGCCGCCTCCCGCGAGCCCGCCCAGCGCGTCGAGGTGGTCCGCCGCCGGCTCGCGTACGAGGACGACCCCGCGGGCTTCGCGACCCGCTGGGCCGGGGACGAGCACGAGGTCCGCGCCCGGGTGGTGGCCGCGCGGACGCTGCTCCCGAAGGTCTCGCTCGGCGACACCGCGCTCCTGCAGATCGCGGCGACCTGCGCCGGGTTCGAGGTCGACGGCATGCGCGCCGACATCGTGATGGCCCGGACCGCGACCGCGCTGGCCGCCTGGGCCGGGCGGAGCGACGTGCGCAAGGAGGACGTCCGCCAGGCCGCGCTGCTGGCGCTCCCCCACCGGCGGCGCCGCAACCCGTTCGACGCGCCGGGGCTGGACGAGGACCTGCTCGACCGGATCCTGGACGAGTTCCCCGACGAGGAGCCGGAGCCGGAGCCCGACCCGGAGCCGGAGGGCCCCGGTGACGGTGGTCCCGACGACGGCGGTCCCGACGGCGGCCCGGGCGGTACGCCCCCGCAGGACGGCGGTCCCGAGTCCGCGGGGGACCCGGGCTCCCCGGCCGAGGCCCCCGATGCTCCCGAGACCGCCGAGAGCGGTGAGGCCCCGGCGCAGGCCCCGCAGCCCGCCGCCCAGGAGAACACCGGGCCCGAGCAGGCCGCGGTACGCGCCACCGAGCCGTTCCGGACCAGGATGCTCACCGTGCCCGGCCTCGGCGAGGGCGCGTCCGGCCGCCGGTCCCGCGCCCGTACCGCCCACGGCCGCACCACCGGCGCCCAGCGCCCGCGCGGCCACCTGACGAAACTGCACCTGACCGCCACCATCCAGGCCGCGGCCCCGCACCAGAAGGCGCGCGGCCGGGACGGGCGCGGCCTCGTGATCCGCAAGGACGACCTGCGCCAGGCCACGCGGGAGGGGCGCGAGGGCAACCTCGTCCTCTTCGTCGTCGACGCCTCCGGCTCCATGGCCGCCCGGCAGCGCATGAGCGCGGTCAAGGGCGCCGTGCTGTCCCTGCTCCTGGACGCCTACCAGCGCCGGGACAAGGTCGGTCTGATCACCTTCCGGGGGGCCGCGGCCGAGCTGGCCCTGCCCCCGACCTCCTCGGTGGACGCGGCCGCGGCCCGGCTGGAGCAGCTGCCGACGGGCGGCCGGACCCCGCTGGCGGCCGGGCTGCTGAAGGCCCACGAGGTGCTGCGGATCGAGCGGCTGCGGGATCCCTCGCGCCGGCCGCTGCTCGTGGTCGTCACCGACGGGCGGGCCACCTCGGCCGGGAACGCCGGGGGCCGTACGGACAGCAGCCCGCGGGAGCTCGCCGGGCACAGCGCGCGGCTGCTGCAGGCCGGGGGCGTCGCCTCGGTGGTCGTGGACTGCGAGTCCGGGCCGGTCCGGCTGGGACTGGCCGGCGTACTGGCCCGTGACCTCGGCGGGCCCGCCGTCACGCTCGACGGGCTGCGGGCCGACTCGCTGGCCGGGCTCGTGAAGAACGTACGTACCGCGGTGACATCCACCGCTTCACCCCACAGCAGCAACAGGAGGGCCGCGTAATGCCTCAGGGACAGCCGTCCGTCGTTCCGGACGACGGGCTCACGACGCGCCAGCGCCGCAACCGTCCGCTGGTCTTCGTCCACACCGGCCCCGGCAAGGGCAAGTCCACGGCGGCCTTCGGGCTGGCGCTGCGCGCCTGGAACCAGGGCTGGCCGATCGGGGTGTTCCAGTTCGTCAAGTCGGCGAAGTGGAAGGTCGGCGAGGAGAACGCGCTCAAGGTGCTCGGCGCCTCCGGCGAGGGCGGCACCGTCGTCTGGCACAAGATGGGCGAGGGCTGGTCCTGGGTCCAGCGGGACGCGCAGCTCGACAACGAGCAGGCGGCCAAGGAGGGCTGGGAGCAGGTCAAGCGCGATCTGGCCGCCGAGACGCACAAGCTCTACGTGCTCGACGAGTTCGCCTACCCGATGCACTGGGGCTGGATCGACGTCGACGAGGTCATCGAGGTGCTGCGGAGCCGTCCCGGCACGCAGCACGTGGTGATCACGGGCCGCAACGCGCCGGAGAAGCTGGTGGAGTTCGCGGACCTCGTCACCGAGATGACCAAGATCAAGCACCCGATGGACACGGGACAGAAGGGCCAGAAGGGCATCGAGTGGTGACTTCGCACCCGTTCAACGTGCCTCGGCTGGTCATCGCCGCCCCCTCGTCGGGCAGCGGCAAGACCACCGTGGCCACCGGCCTGATGGCGGCCTTCTCGGAGCGCGGCCTCGCCGTGTCCCCCCACAAGGCCGGGCCCGACTACATCGACCCCGGCTACCACGCGCTGGCCACCGGCCGGCCGGGGCGCAACCTCGACGCGTTCATGTGCGGGCCGGAGCTGGTCGCCCCGCTGTTCGCGCACGGGGCGGCCGGGTGCGACCTGGCCGTGGTCGAGGGCGTCATGGGGCTCTACGACGGGGCCGCGGGCCGGGGTGAGCTGGCGTCGACGGCGCAGGTCGCGAAGTTGCTGCGGGCGCCGGTGGTGCTGGTGGTCGACGCCTCCTCGCAGTCGCGGTCGGTGGCGGCGCTGGTGCACGGCTTCGCGTCCTTCGACCCGCAGGTGCGGCTGGGGGGCGTGATCCTGAACAAGGTCGGCTCCGACCGGCACGAGGTGATGCTGCGGGAGGCCCTGGAAGAAGCCGGGATGCCGGTCCTCGGTGTCCTGCGGCGGGCTCCGCAGGTGGCCACGCCCTCGCGCCACCTGGGGCTGGTCCCCGTCGCGGAGCGGCACGCCGACGCGCTGGCCTCGGTGTCGGCGCTGGCCGCGCAGGTCCGGGCGGGCTGCGACCTGGACGCCCTGATGGCCCTGGCCCGCACGGCCCCGCCGCTGGACTGCGAGCCGTGGTCGCCGGCTGCTGCGCTGACGCGCAGCTGGGGCCGCACTTCAGCCTCGCCGGCGTTTGAGGCGCGGGGGTCCGGGGGCAGCGCCCCCGGCAACGGCGCCGCACCGGCAGACCTCGGCGGGGCCCCCGGTAGGCGGCCGGTGGTCGCCGTCGCGGGCGGACCGGCGTTCACCTTCTCCTACGCCGAGCACACGGAGCTGCTCACCGCCGCCGGAGCGGAGGTCGTCACCTTCGACCCGCTCCGCGACGAGGCGCTGCCGCCCGGCACCGCCGGCCTGGTGATCGGCGGCGGCTTCCCGGAGATGTACGCGCCCGAGCTGTCCGCCAACGAACCGCTGCGGGCGGCCGTGTCCGCCTTCGCCGCGGCCGGCGGGCCGGTCGCCGCCGAGTGCGCCGGGCTGCTGTACCTCGGCCGGTCGCTGGACGGGAAGCCCATGTGCGGGGTGCTGGACACAGACGCGCGGATGTCGGAGCGCCTCACCCTCGGCTACCGCGAGGCGGTGGCGGTGTCCGACAGCCCGCTCGCGCGGGCCGGGACCCGGCTGCGCGGGCACGAGTTCCACCGGACGGTGGTCGAGCCGGGCGCCGGGGCGGCCCCGGCGTGGGGGTTCACGCACCCGGAGCGCCGGGTCGAGGGCTTCGTGCAGCAGGGTGTGCACGCGAGCTACCTGCACACGCACTGGGCGGCGGAGCCCTCCGTCGCGCGCCGTTTCGCGGAAGCCGCGCGCCGTTTCGCGGAAGCCTCGGCAGCACGGCGGTGACCTCCGTCCCCGTCCGGCGCTCAGTCCGCGATGCCCACCACCAGCCAGATCCCGGCCACCCCGCCCACCGTGCACATCAGCGTGGACAGGGCGGGGTGCTTGTGGTGCGCCTCGGGCAGGATCTCGGCGGACGCGAGGTAGAGCAGGACGCCTCCGAAGAAGCCG
Source organism: Streptomyces sp. NC-S4 (assembly GCF_054353315.1). Classification (NCBI taxonomy): domain Bacteria; kingdom Bacillati; phylum Actinomycetota; class Actinomycetes; order Kitasatosporales; family Streptomycetaceae; genus Streptomyces; species Streptomyces sp. NC-S4. The sequence continues at coordinate 2,332,104 of NZ_CM135937.1, forward strand.
AGGTACGCGCCGAGGGGTTCCTCCGGAAGGGTGAACAGCAAGGTGGACGCCGCGCCCACGACGGGGGCGACGGCGTCCGCGAGGAGCATCATCAGGGCCTTGCGGCGGTCGTTCCCGTAGAGGCTGGTGAGCGTGTACGTGTTGAACCCGTCGGCGAAGTCGTGGGTGATGACGGCCAGCGCCACGGCCACGCCCATCCCACCGCCGACCTGGAAGGCGGCGCCCAGGGCCACCCCGTCGGCGAGGCTGTGGCCGACCATGGCCGCGGCCGCGGTGAGCCCGACCTGGGGGACGCGGGCGCCGTCCTCGGCGCCGTGGGCGGCCTGGCGGACCGCCAGGAGCCGTTCCACGACGTGCGCGACGAGGAACCCGGCCACGAAGAGCAGCAGGGCGAGCGGGACGCCGAACACCTCGTCACCGGCCGCGTGGAGGGCCTCCGGGAGCAGGTCGAGGCCCACGACGCCGAGCATCAGCCCGCCGGCCAGGCCCAGCACGAGGTGGCGGCGGTCGGTGACGCGCTGCGCCGCCCATCCGCCCGCCAGGGTCATCAGGAACGCGCCCAGCGCCACGATCACGGCCATGCGCCCCTGAATACAGACTCATCGGCCCGCGCGCACGTCCGCGCGCGGGTGGCGGGCGGCGGAGTGTTGACGGACGGCCGGCCGGGGATGTGCCGGTGACGGGCCGGTGACGGTGACGGTGACTACGGAGGGATGGCCCCCGGTGGGCGAGTACGCGACGCAGGTGGTGGTCGGGGTCGGCGGACGCGCGGGGGTTTCCGTCGCGGAGGTCTGCGCCCTGGTCGAGGAGACGCTGCGGGGGGCCGGGCTGGCCGTGGGGGCGGTGACGGCGCTGGCCACGGTGGATTCGAAGGCGGGCGAGGCCGGCATCACGGGCGCGGCGGAACGATTCGGCGTGCCCCTGCTGAGCTACCCCGCCGCCCGGCTGGCCGCCATCACCGTGCCGCACCCCTCGGAGGCGGCACGCACCGCCACCGGTACCCCCTCGGTGGCGGAGGCCGCGGCCCTCGCGGGCGGCGGGGAACTCCTCGTGCCCAAGCGGCGGTCGGTGTCGGCGACCTGCGCCGTGGCCACGGCGGCCGGGCACGACCTGCGCCACCACGGGGACGCCGAGGTGATCGACGCGGGCTCCGCCCTGGTGGACCTGGCCGTCAACGTACGTGCGGACACACCACCGGACTGGCTCAAGCAGCGGATCGCCGCCTCGCTCGGTGATCTCGCCGCGTATCCCGACGGGCGGCGCGCCCGCGCGGCGGTGGCGGCCCGGCACGGGCTGCCGGTCGAACGGGTGCTGCTGACGGCCGGGGCCGCGGAGGCCTTCGTACTGATCGCCCGGGCCCTGCCAGCCGTACGGCCGGTCGTGGTGCACCCGCAGTTCACCGAGCCGGAAGCGGCCCTGCGGGACGCGGGACACCAGGTCGAGCGCGTGGTGCTGCGGGCGGCCGACGGCTTCCGGCTGGACCCGGCGGCCGTGCCCGAGGACGCGGACCTGGTGGTCATCGGCAATCCGACCAACCCGACGTCCGTGCTGCACCCGGCGGGGACGCTGGCCGCGCTGGCCCGGCCCGGCCGGATCCTGGTCGTGGACGAGGCGTTCATGGACGCGGTCCCGGGCGAGCGGGAGGCCCTCGCCGGGCGGATGGACCTGCCGGGGCTGGTGGTACTGCGCAGCCTGACCAAGACGTGGGGACTGGCGGGGCTGCGGATCGGCTACGTACTGGCCGAGCCCGAGGTGATCGCGGAACTGGCGGCCGCGCAGCCGTTGTGGCCTGTGTCGACGCCGGCGCTGGTGGCGGCCGAGGCCTGTGTGGCTCCGGCGGCGCTGGCCGAGGCGGAGGAAGCGGCCCGGCGGATCGCGGTGGACCGGGCGCACCTGCTGGCCGGGCTCGCGGAATTCGACGAGGTGACGGTCGTCGGGGTGGCGGAGGGGCCGTTCGTCCTGATCCGGGTGGCGGGCGGGGCGGAGGTCCGCACCCGGCTGCGCGCCCTCGGCTTCGCCGTCCGCCGCGGGGACACCTTCCCCGGGCTGGACCACTCCTGGCTCCGGCTGGCGGTGCGCGACCGGGCGACGACGGGCCGGCTGCTCCAGGCCCTGGACCACGCCCTCACGCTGGCCTCGCGCTGACCGGGAACCGGCCGTGGGCCGGACGTGAGCCGGGCCCGGCCGGGCGTGCCGACCGCCTCGGCACCCGTCCGGCCTGCGGTCCTCACGGAGCGCCGATGGTGCCGTCACCCGAACGGCTCCCTAGGATGGCCGCGGGGGCGGGGCCGGGTGAGGATCCCCGCATCAGTGCATGACACCGGGGGTCGGGAATGAAGTCATCCGCCAGAACAGGTGTGGCTCTGGCCGCGCTGGCCGTCGTCGGCGGCGGGATCTACGCCGTACCGCAGCTGCTGGACAAGGGCGCGGGGCCCGCCACGGAGCAGCGGCTCCAGGGCGATCCGGGCCGGGGCGAGGCGGGCCGGGGCGAGGCGGACGCGCCCCAGGGCACCGCCGCGGCCGCCGCCGGGAAGCCGTTCACGCTGGTGGCGACCGGCGACATCATCCCGTACCCGTCGATCGTCCAGCGGTCGGCGGACGACGCGGGCAAGGCCGGGGAGTACGACTTCCGGAAGATACTCGCCGGGGTCAAACCCCTGGTGTCCGCCGCCGACCTGGCGATATGCCACCACGAGATACCGTACGGGCGCCCCGGCGGCCCCTACACCGGATATCCCACCTTCAAGGCCCCGCACCAGCTGGCGGACGCCATCAAGGACGCCGGGTACGACAGTTGTTCCACTGCCTCGAACCACACCCTGGACGACGGGTACGAGGGCCTCGCCCGCACCCTGGAGCACCTCGACCGGGTCGGCGTCCCGCACGTCGGCTCGGCCCGCAGCGCCGAGGAGGCCAAGGCCCCGGCGCTGCTCGCGGCGGGCGGGGCGAAGGTGGCCCAGCTCTCCTACACCTACGGCACCAACGGCATCCCGCTTCCCCCGGGCAAACCGTGGGCCGTCAATCTGATCGACAAGGACCGGATCATCGCCGACGCCCTGGCCGCCCGGGCACAGGGCGCGAACGTGGTGGTGCTCAGCGTCCACTGGGGTACCGAGTGGCAGACGGCACCCGACGACCAGCAGAAGGCGCTGGCAGAGGCACTGACCGCCGCCCGCTCGGCCGACGGGCTCCCCGCCATCGATCTGATCATCGGCACGCACAACCACGTGCCCCAGCCCTACGAGAAGATCAACGGCACCTGGGTGGTCTTCGGGATGGGCGACCAGGTCGCCAGTTTCGTACCGGCCGACAAGCTGCGCGGCAACCAGTCCTCGGTCCCCCGCTTCACCTTCTCCCCGGCGGCGGACCATCCGGGCCGCTGGGAGGTCGTGAAGGCCGAGTACCTCACGCAGTACTCGGACATGGGGCCGCCGTTCCGCGTCGTCTGCGCCTCCTGCGCGGCCTCGGACACCTCGCTCCCGGCCGCGAAGCGGAGCGAGTACGCGCGGATCGACCAGCAGGTCACCGAGGCCGTGATGTCACGTGGCGCGGCCGGACAGGGCCTGGAGCACGCGACCCGCTGAGGGCCCGTCGGCCATGAGTCGCCGGGCACGCCGCCCGCCCTCGCCCGTCCCCCGTCGAGCACTCCCCTCCGTGCGCTCCCTGGGGGCGGGCGCGCCGGGCGGCGGCCCGGGGCTCCCGGTCGCCCTACGAGGCCCTGCCCCGCCGGGTGACCAGGAGCGCGCCCCCGCCGATGGCGAGCAGGGTCAGGGCCCCGCCTGCGACGTAGGGAGTCAGTGAACCGCCGCCGGTCTCGGCGAGGTTGGCACCGGTGGTGCCGGTGGTGCCCGTGGTGCCGCCGGACACGGCGGAACCGGAGCCGGTCCCCGTCTGGGACTTGATGTCCGGGTCCGCGGGCGGGTTCGACGCGGGCGCCGCACCCGCCGGGGACTCGCAGTGCGCCTCGGCGAGCACGATCTCGCCGTCGACCTTCGCCACGTTCAGGTTCAGCGGGTTCACCGCCACCTTCAGGCGCAGCGCGGCCGCGGCGGCCGTGGTGGAGGTGGTCTGCGTACCCGACAGCTCCAGGTCGATCCGGCCCACGCCGGGGACCTCGACCTTGGTGGGGCCACCCGCCGACAACGTGACCTTCTTGCCGAGCGCCGTCACCTTCCCGAGGGCGTTCGCACTGGCCACCGGCTTCTTGCCGGCCTCGCAGACGGCCTTGGAGGTGACCTTCTCCACCTCGATGAGGGAGAGCAGCGGCAGTCCGGGCACGTGGACGGAGGCCTTGGCGAGGTTGGCCTCCGCCTCGGCCCGGGTCTTGTCGGCGGTCGCCTTGGAGGTGGCCACGTCGGCGCGCAGCACGCTGACCGGGTTGTTCCCCTCGGCCCCGTCCACGGTGACGGTCAGCGCGGTCTTCTCGGCCGTCGCCGGGGCGCTGACCTCGTTGAGGCTCGTCTTCAGCGGGACGTGCACGGTCTGGTTGAGCAGGCCCACGTCCAGTCCGGCCCGCAGGACGACGGCGCCGGCCTTGCCCTCACCCCCGGCCGCGCCCCCTCCCGTGGCGAGGGCGGGCGGAGCGGCGAGCAGGGCCACCGCTCCCGTGGCGAGGAGGACGGCCGCGGGCCTGCGGAAGGTATGGCTGTTCACGGTGGTGGAACCCCCCGGGGAGTTGGGTGCCGTCGCGCCGCCGATGGGGGACATCGCGGGCGCCGACGGACTCGACCCCGGAATCTTTACGCACTGTGGGTGAACGGGGGTCAACCTGAGGCCAGTTCACCCCAAAGGGTGGTTTCCGGGTGCGTATTCGAATCGCTGCGCCTCACGAGGAACGCGGGTTCTCTTCTTTCACGGACACCGGGCCCGTGCGGTCGTCATCAACGACCGACGGACCTCGGACGTCACGCGACGTCAACCCGGAGCCGCCGCGGGGCTCAGGCCCGGATCCTGCCGTTCACGACGACCCGCAGCGGCTGCGCCAGCACGCTCACGTCGGCCCGCGGGTCGGCGGCGTACACGACGAGGTCGGCGGGCGCCCCCTCGGTCAGCCCCGGCCTGCCGAGCCACTCGCGGGCCGCCCAGGCCGTCGCGGAGAGGGCGTCGATCGGCGGGATACCCGCCTTGACCAGCTCCGCGACCTCGGCCGCGACCAGGCCGTGCGGCAGGGAACCGCCCGCGTCGGTGCCGACGAAGACGTCGATACCGGCGTCGTAGGCGGCGCGGACGGTGTCGTAGCGCCGTTCGTGGAGCCGTCGCATGTGCGCCGACCAGTTCGGGAACTTCGCCTCGCCGCCCGCCGCCAGCTTCGGGAACGTCGCGATGTTCACGAGGGTGGGAACGATCGCGACCCCGCGCTCGGCGAACAGCGGGATGGTGTCCTCGGTGAGGCCGGTGGCGTGCTCGATGCAGTCGATGCCCGCCTCTACCAGGTCGCGCAGCGAGTCCTCGGCGAAGCAGTGCGCCGTGACGCGGGCGCCCAGCCGGTGCGCCTCGGCGATGGCCGCCTCGACCTCGGCGCGCGGCCAGCAGGCCGTGAGGTCGCCTGCCTCGCGGTCGATCCAGTCGCCGACGAGTTTGACCCAGCCGTCGCCGCGCAGCGCCTCGCGGCCGACGTACTCGACGAGGTCGGCGGGTTCGATCTCGTGGGCGTAGTTGCGGATGTAGCGGCGGGTGCGCGCGATGTGCCGCCCGGCCCGGATGATCTTCGGCAGGTCCTCGCGGTCGTCGATCCAGCGGGTGTCGGAGGGCGAACCGGCGTCCCGGATGAGGAGGGTGCCCGCGTCGCGGTCGGTGAGGGCCTGGCGCTCGGCGGTCTCGGCGTCGACCGGGCCGTGGGCGTCCAGGCCCACGTGGCAGTGCGCGTCGACCAGTCCGGGCAGGGCCCAGCCGGTCACCGTGGTGATCTCGCGGGCGCCCGGCGGGCGCTCGTAGGAGATCCGCCCGCCGACCACCCACAGCTCGTCGCGCACCTCGTCGGGCCCGATCAGCACCCGCCCCTTGACGTGCAGCACCTCGCGCCCGTCACGCCCGCCGCCGATCCCGCCCGTACGGCCCGGGCCGCCCACACCGCTCACATCGCTCATGGCGGCACTGTACGCACGGACCCGGCCGCTTCAGGAGGCGGAGAGGGCGTCCAGGAGCCGGTCCACGTCCGCCTCCGTGTTGTAGAGGTGGAACGAGGCCCGCAGGAGACCCGCGCGGGCCGATGTGGCGATGCCGGCCGCCTCCAGGGCGGGCTGCCGGCCGGCGAGGCCCGGCACGGAGACGATGGCCGAGTCACCGGGGACGGGCTCGTGGCCCAGGCGCTCGATCCCGGCGCGGTAGCGGGCGGCGAGGGCGGTGTCGTGGGCGTGGACGGCCTCGATGCCGATCCGCTCCAGCAGGGCCAGCGCGGGCTGGGACGCGTGGTAGGCGAGGAAGGCCGGGGACTCGTCGAACCGCCACGCCCCGTGGGCGAGTTCCGTCATCGGCCCGTAAGTGGCGTCCCCCTCGGCCACCGCCGGAACCCATCCGGCGTGCAGCGGGGTGAGGGTGTGCTGGGCCTCCCGCGACACCGTCAGGTACGAGGCCCCGCGCACGCCGAGCAGCCATTTGAAGCCGGCCGCGACCGTGTACTCGTACGGCGAGGCGTCGAAGGGGAGCCAGCCGGCCGCCTGCGTCGCGTCCACGAGCATGCGGGCCCCGTGCGCGGTCGCCGCCGCGCGCACCGCCGCCAGGTCGGCCTTGCGGCCGTCCGCGGACTGCACGACGCTCAGCGAGACGAGGGCGGTGCCGGGGTCCACCGCCTCGGCGACGGATTCGAGCGGGGCGAAGCGGACCTTGAGGTCGCCGCGCGCCACGAAGGGGTTGATCACCGAGGAGAACTCGCCCTCGGGGCACAGCACTTCGGCGCCCGGTGGGAGCGAGGCGGCGACGAGGCCGACGTGGGTGGAGACGGCCGAGCCGATGGACACCCGGTCGGTGTCCACCCCGACCAGGCGGGCGAAGGCCGCCCGGGCTCCGTTCACGCGGTCGAAATCGCCGAAGCCGGTGGGGAGCCCGGCCCCCGCCGCCTCGGCCAGTTCCCGTACGGCCGCGACGGCGGAACGCGGGACGACCCCGCACTTGGCGGTGTTGAGGTAGGTGGTGGAGTGGGCGAACTCGGCACGGGTCGCTTCGGCGAGCGGAAGATCCATGCCTTCAACTCTGCGCCAGGAGCTCCCCGTAGTCCATCGCCGGGTCCTCCGAGTCCCCCGGGTTTCCCCCAGGCCTCCCCCCGGGAGTCCCCCGGGCGGTCCTCAGGCCTGCGGGACCGCGCACGCGCCGTCGGGCTCGCAGGCCTCGGCGGCCGCGGCCGGCTCCTCGACCTCGCGCCCGGCCCACGCCTGCTCCAGGGCCCGGGTGAACACCTCGGCCGGCTGGCCGCCGGAGATTCCGTAGCGGCGGTCCAGGACGAAGAACGGTACGGCGTTCGCGCCCAGCTCGGCGGCCTCGCGCTCGTCGGCCCGGACCTCGGCGGCGTAGGCGGAGTCGTCGGCGAGGACGGTGCGGGCCTCGGCCTCCTCCAGTCCGGCCTCGACGGCGAGCGCGATCAGCACCTCGGGGTCGAAGACGGAACGCTCCTCGGCGAAGTTGGCCCGGTAGGCGAGGTCGAGCAGCTCCTCCTGCCGGCCGCGGGCGGCGGCCAGGTGCAGCAGCCGGTGGATGTCGAAGGTGTTGCCGTGGTCGCGGCCCTCGGTCCGGTACGTGAGCCCCTCCGCGCGGGCGCTGGCGGCGACGTGCTCCTCCATGCCGCGCGCCTCGTCGAGGGTGCGCCCGTACTTCTTGGCGAGCATCTCCACGACGGGAGCGGTGACGCCCTTCGCCCCGCCCGGGTCGAGCTCGAAGGACCGGAAGACGACCTCCACCTCGTCGCGGTGCGCGAACTCGGCCAGTCCCTTGGTGAAACGGGCCTTGCCGATGTAGCACCAGGGGCAGGCGATGTCGCTCCAGATCTCGACGCGCATGATCCTTCTTCTCTCCGGGTTCAGGGGGGGGTGAGACGGTTTGTGGTTCAACCATTCACCGTCCCGTCTCATTCCCCGGACGGCTCGGGCGCCCGGTCCACCTGCAGCCAGAGGGTGCGGTGGGTGCCCGAGCGGGGGGCCGCCGGATCGGCGAGCCAGCCGTGGGTGGCGTAGAAGGCCTGGGCGCGGAGGTTGTGCTCGTAGACCTCCAGGCGGACGCGGCGGATTCCGGCCCGCCGCCAGGCGTCCAGGCAGGCGGCGTGCAGGGCGGCTCCGGTGCCGCGGCGCCAGTGGACGGGGTCGACGTGGAGCTGGGTGAGCGTGGTCTCCCCGTCCTTCGTGCGGAACGCGGCGACCCCGGTGAGCTCGCCGTCCTGCTCGGCGCAGAGCACCTCGCCCTCGGCCGCGTCCCGGGCTATGGCCCGCGACCAGCCCTCGCGGGTCCGCTGGAGCTCGGCGTCGCCCGGGTAGGCCTGCTCGGGGATGTGGCCCTGGTAGTAGGTGGCGCGGGCCCGGGTGTGCAGGGCGGCGATCGCGGGGAGGTCGGCGGGGTGCGCGGCTCTGATCATGGGAGTGGGAACGCGCCGGGAGACCCGACGGTTCCCGGCGCGTCACCACGCGGCTTTCGCGGCTACTTCTTCAGCCACGCCGCCATCATCTTCTGGGCGATGGGGGCGGCCAGCTTGCCGCCGCCGATCTCGGAGCGGTCGGTGTCGGAGTTCTCGATCACCACGGCCACCGCGATCTGCTTGCCGTTCGACTTGCCGTACGAGGTGAACCAGGCCAGCGGCGCGAGGCTGTTGTTGACACCGCGCTGGGCGGTGCCCGTCTTGCCGCCCACCTCGGCGCCGGACACCTGGGCCGGCTTGCCGCCGCCCTCGGTGGCGACCGTGCGCATCGCGTCACGGATCATCGAGGCGGTCTTCTCTCCCATGACCTGCTGGGACTTCGGGTCCTTGAAGCTCTCCAGCACGTCGCCGCCCGCGTCGGTGACCTCCGAGACCAGGTGCGGGGCGACGAGCTTGCCGCCGTTCTCGATCGCGGCCGTCACCATCGCCATCTGGAGCGGGGTGGCCTGGACGTCGAACTGGCCGATGCCCGTCTGCGCGACCTGGTCGATCGACATCTTCTTCGACGGGTACTTGCTGGGCGGGTTGGTGCGGACCGGGGTGTCGATCTGCACGTTGAAGCCGAGCTTCTCGGCGGTCGCCCGCATCTTGTCCTGGCCCAGCTTGGAGGCGAGCTCGGCGAAGACGTTGTTGCAGGACAGCCTCAGGGCGGTGCGCACCGAGACGTTGTTGCAGGCCGCGGAGCCCGCCTCGCTGGGCAGCAGGGTGCGGGTGCCGGGGATCGTGTAGGGGTCGGCGATCCCGGTCTGCCGGTCGATGTCGGTGACGAGGCCGTTCTCGATCGCCGCGGCGAGGGTGACCAGCTTGAAGGTGGAACCGGGCGCCTGGGGCTTGCGCAGCGCCACGTTCTCCATGGCCTTGCCGTTGTCCGCGGAGAGCTGCGCCCAGGCCTCCTTGTCGTTGGCGCCGGCGATGCTGCCCGGGTCGAAGGACGGGTTGTTCACCACGGCGAGGATCTGACCGGTCACGGGGTCCAGGGCCACGGCCGCGCCCTGCTTGCCCTGGAGCGCGTCGTAGGTGGCCTTCTGGACGTCCTTGTCGATGGTGGTCAGGACGTTGCCGGGGGAGGCCCGCTTGTTGGTGAGCATGTCCATCACCGTCTTCAGCCGGCTGTCGGAGCCGTTGAGGACGTTCTTGTAGATGCCTTCCAGCAGGGTGGTGCCGTAGGCCTGGGAGCTGTAGCCCGTGATGGGGGCGTAGAGGGGGCCGTCGACGTACGTCCGCTTGTAGCCGAAGTCCTTGCCGCCCGTCTTCTCCGAGCCGGTGATCGCCTCCCCGCCCACGATGATGTTGCCCAGCGGGTTCTCGTACTGCCCGATGAGATTCCGGCGATTGTGCTTGTCGTCTGCGAGGGCCTGGCCTTGGTATGCCTGCACCCAGGTGACGCGGACCAGCAGGGCCAGCACCAGGAGCAGACAGAAGACCGACGCACGCCTGATCGTCTTGTTCATCCCCCAGAAGGACGTCCCAGCGCCCCCAGCCGTTCCGCTCTGCCCCGATTGTGGCGGGCTTCTCAGCTTTTCTTCATGATGAAGCCTCCCTCGTAGGCCGCGATGACCGCCTGGGTGCGGTCGCGGGAGCCGGTCTTGGTGAGGACCGCCGCGACGTGGGTCTTGACGGTCTGCGGTCCGACACCGAGGCGCTCGCTCATCTCGTGGTTGGACAGCCCGGTGGCCATCAGGCGCAGGACGTCGGCCTCGCGCTCGGTGAGCCGGGCCACCCAGGGCGCGTCGGCCGGCGGGGCGCCGGCCGTGTGGGCGGCGGCGAGGGAGCGGACGGCGGCCGGGAAGAGCAGCGAGTCGCCGCGGGCGACGAGCCGGACCGCGCCGATCAGCTCGTCGGGGTCGGCCCGCTTGAGGAGGAAGCCGGCGGCTCCCGCGCGCAGCGCGTCGTAGACGTAGGCGTCGTTCTCGAAGGTGGTGACGACCACGATCCGGGGCGGCTCGGCCATGGTGGCGAGGATCTGTTCGGTGGCCCGGATGCCGTCGATCTCGGGCATCCGGACGTCCATCAGCACCACGTCGGGGGCCAGCGAGCGGACCAGCGGGACCGCCTCGGCCCCGGTGGCGGCCTCACCGACGACCTCCAGGTCCGCTTCGGCCTCCAGGATGACCCGCAGCGCGGTGCGGACCATCCGCTCGTCGTCGCAGAGCACGATGCGCAGCGGCGGCCGCGGCGCGGGGACATGTGCGGGTGCGGGTGCGGGCGTGGGCGGGGGCGTGGTCATCGGGGCTCTCCGGCGAGCGGGAGGACGGCCCTCAGCCGCCACCGGTCCCCGTGCGGGCCGGCCTCGACGCCACCGCCGAGCAGTGCGGCCCGTTCCGCGGCGCCACGCAGTCCGCGGCCCCCGGTGGTGCGGGTCTCCCGGTCCTCGGCGGGCACCGCCGGCCGATTGGTCATGGTGATCTCCAGTTCACGGTGTGCGGTGTCGGGGCCGGCCTGGACGCGGATCCGCAGATCCACCGGGCCCGCCCCGTGCCGCAGGGCGTTGGTGAGACCCTCCTGGACGATCCGGTACGCCTCGCGGGAGGCGATCGCCGGGAGGGCGGCCCAGTCCCCGGCGGCGCCGGGGTCCTGGTGCGCGGTGACGGTGGTGCCGGCGGCCCGGGTACGGGCCAGCAGCCCCTCCAGGTCGGCGGCCAGGGTGGGCGCGGGTGCGGCGTCCGGCCGGGCAGCGTCACCGTCCCGCAGCAGGCCCAGTACGGCGTCGAGCTCACCCACCGTCCGCCGCGTGGTGTCCTCGATCGCGGCCAGCGCCTCCCGTACGAAGTCGGGGTCGCGCTCCAGCATCCGCCGGGCGGCGGCGGCCTGGAGGGTGACGGCGCTCAGGGCGTGCCCGACCGCGTCGTGCAGCTCCCGGGCCAGCCGGTTGCGCACGGCCAGGTCGGCGGCCCGCTCCTCGGCCGCCGCCAGCCGGTCCGCCGCCGAGGGCCCGAGCAGTACGGGCGCCATCCCGGCCAGCAGCTTCCCGGCGCCGACCGCGCACAGGGTGAGCCCGGCCAGCAGCCCGATCCCGACCAGGGGGGCGACGTACGGGTCGGCCTCCGTGCTGAACCAGCCGTACCCCAAGCGGACGTCCCGCAGCCGCCCCACGACCGGCACCGCGATCAGCAGGACCGCCATGGGCGGCACCGCGAGGGTCATTCCGCTGATCAGTGCCCCGGTCCCCAGGTGCAGGGTCCACCAGGCCGAGGCCCGCCCCCGGGCGGCCCAGGACCTGGCCGGCCCGTCGGCCAGCCGCTCCCCCGGCACCTCGCACATGGCCCGGACGGCCGCCACCGACATCGGCCGGACCGGCCCGAACAGCGCCGTGACGGCGACGAGGGGCAGGGAGGCGGCGTAGGCGATGAAGGTGAGCGGCGCGGAGTCGAGCGCGTTGACCCCGCCCGCGACGACACCGACCACCACCTGTGCGAGCAGGAAGTACGGCATGAGCAGGGCGCCGCCGAGGATCAGGTGCACCCAGCGCCACCCGGCCCGCGCCACCGGCTGCCGGTTCACCCCGTGCGGCGGGCGCCGAGGAACCGTATGAGGACGGTGCCGGTGAGCAATCCGGTGATCATCTGACCAGCGTAGATCAACAGCGCTGTGACGGGAGGCCCTTCGCCGCCGTCCAGCTGCGGTCCAAGCCCCGCAATCGCCAACCATGCCCCCCAGTTCAGCGTGGCCGCCCCGCCGATCCAGGCGAGACCCAGCGGCCACCGTGCCCGCAGCGTCCCGCCACGGGCCAGCAGCACGGCTCCCGCTCCGGCGGCGAGCGCGCACAGCGCGTGGACCGCGGAGACCACGGCCGTGTCCGCGGAGTACTCGGCCGCCCGCTCGGCGCTCAGACCGGCGGTGCCGCCCGAGGCCCGGTACAGCAGCACCCCCGCGACCGCCAGGCCGACGGCCGCCGCGGCTGCCGCCACCACCCCCGTGGGCGACGGCAGCCGCTCCCCCGTCACGCCCCGCCACGCCCGCCCCCAGCGCTGCCGCGCGTAGGGCACGAACAGGGCGGCCAGGGCGAGTCCTTGGATCGTGAATCCGCTGTAGACGACGTGGAACACCCACGGGTCCAGGAAGGGTTCCCGCGCCGCCTGCCCCATCTCCACCGTCCCGAAGCCGGCCGCCCGCAGGAGCATTTGGCCCGGGAAGCCGAGGAGGATCGGGGTGAGCAGCCCGGTGGCCACGAACACCGGGACGGTCAGCAGCGGGCCCGGCACCCGTATGCCCCAGGGCCTGGTGAGCACCAGTACGAGCAGGATCACGCAGGCGTCCATGGCAAGCGTGACGGAATTGGCCGCGATGAAGAACGGGCCCGGCTCCCGCAGCACGCTGCCCTCGGGTATTCCTAGGCGACCCCCGCACAGCCAGACCGTCTTGAGCCCCAGATACGGCACGGTGGCGGTCAGGGCCACCGCCGACAGGATCCGTCGGCCGGTCCCCGGCCGGGAGGGCGACGGCCGGGAGGACGACGGCCAGGACGGCGACATCCGGGAGGGCGACGGCCGCTTCACGTCCGTCAGGTCACTCGGGTGCGTCTCTCGCGTGTTCATGACTCAACGGTCGCGGCTCCGCGCCCCCGTCACCTCCCCCTGCAAGGGGAACCGCCTCCCCCGCGCGGGGGAGGAACAACGCCCGCCGCACATCACGGACGGTGCGTCACATCCGGCGCGTGACCACCGACAGCCGGTCCCGCGCCTCGAACAGCGCCGCCTTGATGACCTGCTCGTGCTCCCCCGTCAGCCGGGCCACCGGCACCGAACAGCTCACCGCGTCCCGCGCCGGCGTCCGGTACGGCACGGCCACCCCGAAGCAGCGCAGCCCGAGCGTGGTCTCCTCCCGGTCCACCGCGTACCCCTGCTCCCGCACCAGCGCCAGCTCCTCGATCAGCTGTTCCCGGTCGGTGACCGTGTGCTCGGTGACCGCCTCCAGCCGCCGCGGCAGCAGCCCCCGCACCTCCTGGTCCGTGTGCGTGGCCAGCAGGGCCTTGCCCAGCGCCGTCGAGTGCACGGGCAGCCGCCGCCCGACCCGGGTGAAGGGGCGCAGGTAGTGCTGGGACTGCCGGGTGGCGAGGTAGACCACGCTCGTCCCGTCCAGCCGGGCCAGGTGGATGGTCTCCGTCGTGTCGTCGGAGAGCCGGTCCAGGGTGGGCCGGGCCGCGGCGACCACCTCGTCGCCGTCGATGTACGAACTGCCGACCAGCAGGGCCCGTACGCCGATGCCGTACCGGGTGCCCGTCGCGTCCGTCTCCACCCACCCCAGGTTCACCAGCGTCCGCAGCAGCATGTAGAGGCTGGACTTCGGCAGGGAGAGGTCGTTCTGGATGTCGGCCAGGCTGTGCAGCCCCGGCCGCGCCGCGAAGTGCTCCAGCAGCAGGACGGTCCGCACGGCCGATTTGACCGGCGCCGCCTGGGCGGGGATCCCCGACTCGGTCGTCGTCATACGCCTGCTTCCCCTCTGGTCGCCTCTTGTCACGCCGAGGACGCGGAAATAGAGTCCACAGCAGATGTGATCATTCATCCACCGGAACCGCGTTCAGAATACTGAACGATCCAGGAGGCAGTGGGCCATGACAACGACACCAGTCTGGAGTGTGGACCCCCGCACCGGGAAGCAGCGCGAACAGGTTGCGGTGGAGGCCACACCCGGTGAGGTGGACGAAGCCGTACGGGCCGCCCACGCCGCCCGTGGCCCGCTCGCCGACGCCACCGTGCGCGCCGCGTTCCTGCGCGCCGCCGCCGCGCTGCTGGACGAGGCCGCCGCCCACGTGATCGAGGCCGCCGACGCCGAGACCGCGCTCGGCCCGGGCCGGCTCACCGGCGAACTGGCCCGTACCACCGGCCAGCTGCGCGCCTTCGCCGACGCCGTGGACGCCGGGGCCTACCTCGACATCCGGATCGACCGCGCCGACCCCTCCCTCAGCCCGCCGCGCCCCGAACTGCGCCGCTACAAGGTCCCGCTGGGCGTGGTCGCGGTCTACGCCGCCTCCAACTTCCCGCTCGCCTTCTCCGTCCCCGGCGGGGACACCGCGAGCGCGCTCGCCGCCGGCTGCCCTGTGGTCGTCAAGGCCCACCCCGACCACCCCGCCACCTCCGAGCTGTGCGCCTCGCTGCTGCGCCGGGCCGCGGTGGCGACCGGGCTCCCGGCCGAAGTGGTCAGCGTGGTCCACGGGTTCGACGCCGGTCTCGAGCTGATCCGCCACCCGCTGGTGACGGCCGCCGGATTCACCGGTTCCATCCGGGGCGGGCGGGCCCTGTTCGACGCGGCGGCCGCCCGGCCCGTACCCATCCCCTTCCACGGTGAACTGGGCTCCCTCAACCCGGTCGTGGTCACGGCGGCCGCCGCCGCCGAACGCGCCGAGGAGATCGGCGCCGGGCTCGCGGGGTCCGTCACCCTCGGCGTCGGCCAGTTCTGCGTGAAGCCCGGCCTGGTGCTGGTCCCCGAGGGCGCGGACGGCGACCGGGTCACCGGCGAGCTCACCAAGGCGCTCGGGGAGACCGAGCCGGGGGTGCTGCTCGACCACCGGATGCGGGAGAACTTCGTCTCCGGGGTGCGCGAGCGGGCCGCACTGCCCGGTGTCGACGCGCCCGTGACCCCCGGGTCCGGCGGGGAGCACACCGTCGGCGCGGGCTACCTGACCGTACGGGCCGAGAACCTCCTGGAGGGCGGCGCGTACGACGTCCTCCTGGAGGAGTGCTTCGGTCCCGTCACCGTCGTCGTGCGCTACGCCGACCAGGGCGAGGCGGGCGCGGTCCTCGGGCGCCTCGGCGGGAACCTGAGCGCCACCCTGCAGCTGTCGGCGGCCGAGTCCGAGGGCGCGCCCGGCCCGGCCGCCGAGCTGATCGGGCAGGTCACCGGGCTGGCGGGCCGGATCGTGGTCAACGGCTGGCCGACCGGGGTCGCGGTGTCCCCGGCCCAGCACCACGGCGGCCCCTACCCGGCCGCGACCTCGCACTCCACCTCGGTGGGCGCCACCGCGATCGAGCGCTGGCTGCGGCCGGTGGCCTACCAGTCCGTGCCGGACGCACTCCTTCCGCCTGAGCTGCGCGAGGCCAACCCGCTGGGGCTGCCGCGCCAGGTCACCGGGGGCTGAGCGGGGACCGCCCACGACGGTGCCCCGGCGGAACGCCCCGAAATATCCCCCGAGGGTAAGGGAACGGCAAAGCCCCTCCGGTCGTTCTCCGGGCATGACCGCTATGACCCCTGGATCCAACCTGCCGCTCAACGCCGTCCGCGTGACGGTCGACGTGGCTGCGCCGGTACGGCTCGACGTATCGGCCCTGCTCCTGACGGCGGACGGCAAGGTGCGCTCCGACGCCGACTTCATCTTCTTCAACCAGCCCTCGGGTCCCGGTGTCGGCTACCGGTCCGGCGGCGGCACGGCACCGGACTCGATCACCGTGGACACGGCCGCACTGCCCCCGGGCATCGAGCGGATCGTGGTCACCGCCAGCCCCGACGCCGCCGGGCAGTCCTTCCAGGGCATCGAGCCCACCGGAACCGTGCGCGACGCCGACAGCGGCGCGGTGATCGCCACCTTCACCCCGCCGCGGCTGGGCACCGAGACCGCGCTCGTCGTCGTCGAGGTCTACCAGCGCGGCGGCGTGTGGAAGGTGCGTGCGGTCGGCCAGGGGTACGCCAACGGCCTCGCGGGCATCGCCACCGATTTCGGGGTCTCGGTGGACGAGGAGCCCGCGGCGCCCCAGGCCGTGACCCCGCCCGCGCCCCCGGCACCCCCGGCGCCCCCCGCACCCCCGGCCCCGCCGGTCTCCTACCCGGCCTCCCCCTGGCTCGGCGGCGCCACCACGCCCGCGGCTCCCGCACCGGCCGCCCCCGTCGCGCCTCCCGCACCCGCGGCCCCCGCGCCCGGCTCCGGGAAGATCAACCTCGACAAGGGCCGCGTCAGCCTCCAGAAGAACCAGACCGTCTCCCTCGTCAAGGGCGGCCGCCCGCTGCTCTCCCAGGTCAAGATGGGGCTGGGCTGGGAGCCCGCCTTCCGCGGCAAGGACATCGACCTCGACGCCTCCGTCATCGCGTACGGCCCCCAGCGCAACCACCTCGACAGCTGCTACTTCGGCAAGCTGTCGATCCTGAACGGCGCCATCAAGCACTCCGGGGACAACCTCACCGGCGAGGGCGCCGGCGACGACGAGGTGATCGTCGTGGACCTCGGCCGGCTCCCCGCCGACGCCACCGGCCTGGTCTTCACGGTCAACTCCTTTTCCGGCCAGAAGTTCACCGAGGTGGCCAAGGCCTACTGCCGTCTCATCGACGCGGCCAGCGGCGAGGAGCTGGTGCGCTTCGACCTCACGAGCGCCGAGCCCCAGACCGGCGTGATGATGGCCAAGCTGATCAAGCAGTTCTCCGGGGAGTGGGAGATGACTGCCATGGGCGAGTTTGTGAAGTCGCGCACAGTGCGCGGCATGGTCAAGCCCGCCGCGCAGGCACTCTGAGCAGGTGGGCGGGCACATGCGGCCACCGGCGCGCGTTCCGGGTGATGGATGCCACGCGTAATCCGTGAGTGGCTGTCAGTGCCCGCCCGTAGCCTTGGAACCATGCAGACGACACTCACCCCCGCGGGGCCCGCCCGCCCGTCCGCCGCCGAGGCGAACGAGGCGATACGGCACCTTGTCGAGACCCGGGTGGACGGCGAGTGGCCCTCGGAGGCGTATGAGTTCCTGCTCGCCGAGTGGGCCGAGGCCTCGCGCGCGGAGGTTTCCCCGGCCCGGTAGGCAGCATCTGCCCCCTGGCGCCGCCGACGGTCAGTGCGCGCGCCGCCACGGCCCGGTGATGGCCAGCATGATGCCCGGGTCCTGGATGTTGGCGTACAGCGTGCGCCCGTCCGGGGAGAAGCAGACACCGGTGAATTCGGAGTACTCCGGTTCCTCGGCCGACCCGTTGTTCAGCTCGTTGCGCGCCAGCGGGTAGGTGCGTCCCGACGCGGTCGCGCCGAACAGGTGCTGCAGCCCCGAGCCGTCCTCCGCGATGATCAGGCCGCCGTACGGGGACACGGTGATGTTGTCGGGGCCGTCGTAGCCGCCGTCGGCCGACGGGTCCGCGTTGATGCCGATGAGGACGGTGAGCCGGACCGTGCGCCGCTTGGGGTCGTAGAACCAGACCTGACCGTCGTGGGCCGCGCCCGGGCTCTCCTCACGGGCGTAGGACGAGACGAAGTACGCGCCGCCGTCCGCCCACCACATGCCCTCCAGCTTGCGTCCGCGCGTCACCACACCGTCCGCGAACTGCTTGCGCACCGGCACCGTCCGGGCATCGCGGTCGGGGACGTCCACCCAGTCGACGCCGTACACGGTGCCGATCTTCGTGGCGCGCGAGAAGTCGTCGACGAACCGGCCCGAGCTGTCGATGCACTTGGCGGCCTGGAGCACGCCGGCGTCGGCCGCGAGGGTACGGAGCCTGCCGCGCCCGTGGTGGAAGCCGCGGGGCGGGGTCCAGCGGTAGAGCAGCCCGTTGGGGCCGGAGGCGTCCTCGGTCAGGTAGGCGTGGCCCTGGCGCGGGTCGATGACGACGGCCTCGTGGTCGTAGCGCCCGAAAGCCTTGACCGGGCGCGGGTCACGGTTGGCGCGCCGGTCGTGCGGGTCGACCTCGAAGACGTATCCGTGGTCCTTGGTCATGCCGTTCTTGCCGGCCAGGTCCGAGTTCTCCTCGCAGGTCAGCCAGGTGCCCCAGGGGGTGGCGCCGCCCGCGCAGTTGGTCGACGTACCGGCGATGCCCACCCATTCGGCGACCTCGCCGCCGCGCCGGACCTCGACGACCGTGCACCCGCCGGCCGCGGCCGGGTCGTAGACGAGGCCCTCGGTGAGCGGGACGGGGCGGGCCCAGTTCTCCCGCTTGCCCTTGAGCTCGTGGTTGTTGACGAGGAGGGTGACCCCCCGGTGGCCCTCGAAGGCGGCGGTCCCGTCATGGTTGGACGGGGTGGTCTCGCCGGAGTCCAGCTTGGTGACCCCGCTGTGCGTGATGACGCGGTAGGTGAACCCGGCGGGCAGCGCCAGCAGTCCGGCCGGGTCGGGGACGAGCGGGCCGTAGCCGGGTTCGCAGGGCCGCCCGTGCTCGTCGCGTTCGGTGGTGTCCTCGGCGGCGAGCGCCCCGGGGGCGGTGGCGAGGGCGCCGACCGTCCCGGTGAGCGCGACTCCCGCTCCGGCGATGACGGTACGAGCGGTGAAGTCTCTGCGGCTGAGCGGCATCGGGTCTCCAGGGGTGGGGAGGTGGTGCGCCTGTCGTGCGGTCGTCGGCGCACACGCTCTCGCCCGCACGTGAACGGCGGCTGAACTACCCACCACCGGGAGCCGACCCCTTGCCCAGCCTCGGAATGGCCAACTCCGGCCGCAGGAACGGCGCGTTGTCGCCACCCTCCGGGGACCGGGTCAGTCCGTCCCGCCGATGGCGCCGCGGGCCGCGAGGCGGAAGTCCTTGACCGCCTGGTAGAGGACTCGCTGCCGTTCGGCGGCGAGGGCGGTGTCCTCGGCCTTGTGGGTGGTGTCCCCGGCACGGGCGTCCGCGGCCATCCGCCGCATCACGTGCGAGAGATCGCCGGAGGCGTGGGTGACGCGTTCGGCGGCCTCGGCGAGGGAGGCCGGCCCTTCGAGGACAACGATCTCGGCGGCGCGGTGGACCTCGCGGGCCAAGGCGACGAAGCGGGCCGTCTTCTCGTCGAGGTCGGACAGGTCGGGTGCGTCCGGACGCAGCGCGTCGAGCACGGCGTCCATGGCTATGTCCCGGTCGTGGAGCGCGCCGAGGTACCCCGCGTACGCGTCGCGGCGGTGCTGGCGGCTCCACTGGGCGTGCTGGGACCGCGCCTGCGCACGGCCGTTCACGAACGCGGCCCCGAGGGTGGTGGCGGAGCCGACGGCGGCTCCCAGCAGTGCGGCAAGTCCTGAGTCCATGGCCCCCATTGTGTCCACCGGGGAGCCGGGTCCGGCCCGGCCCCCGGGTCCGGCCGTGGGCCCGGGGGGGGCGTCCGGTCGGTCAGGCCGGTCGGCGGGAGCGGGCCTTGAACGCGGCCTTGCGGGCCTCCTTGGCCGCCTTCCGGTCCGGGTGCAGCCGGCCCATCGCCTCCAGGACGTACGCCGTCGCCGGGTGCTCCACCCGCCACGCCTGTTCGAAGAAGCCCGCGTGGTGAGCGGTCAGGGTCTCCATCAGGAGCGGCAGCTCCTCCGTCTCCCCGTCGGCGGCGAGCTGCGCCGCGATCGTGTCCACCGTCAGCCAGAACACCATCTCCTGGTCCGGCGCCGGTACGTCGCTCACCCCGCGCTCCGCCAGCCAGACCCGGGCGAGCCCGCCGAGCTCCGGATCGTCCAGCACGGAGCGGACCGCCGGCTCGGCCTCCGGCCCGGCGGGCGCGAGGGCCTGCTGGCACCGGAGCCGGCGCAGCGGGCCGCCCTCGTCGTCCCCGCGGGCGGCGGCCAGCAGTTCGGCGGCCGCGGCGAACGGTTCCCGGCCGGCCAGCCACTGCTCGATCTCGGCCCGGGCGGCGTTCTCGGAGTAGCCGGAGACCGCGTCGAGGAGGGCGTCGGCGCCCTTCTCGGCCAGTTCGCCGACGGCGGGGGCGTCGATCCCGGCCTCCAGCATCCGGGCCCGGATCCCGTACAGGCCGAGGGGGGTGAGGCGGACCATCCCGTAGCGGGAGACGTCCTCGTCGTCCGCGGCGCTCGCGGTCCCCGGCTCCAGGGGTCCGTCGGCCTCCGCCATCAGCTCCTCGTCGACGGGCCGGAACTCCACCAGCCCGATCGGCTCCAGCTGCCGGAACTGGTCGTCGAGGCGCATCATGGCGTCCGAGACCTGTTCCAGCACGGCGTCGGTCGGCTCGCCCATGTCGTCGGGCACGACCATCGACGCGGCGAGCACCGGCAGCGGAACCGGCTCGTCCGAGGCCCTGTTCTCGGTGACGGTGAGCAGGTAGAGGTTGGCGAGGACCCCGTCGAGGAAGTCCGCCTCGCGCCCCGGGTTCCAGTCCAGCCGGTCGAAGTCGATCTCGCCGCCCGCGTCGAGCGCGTCGACGAGGTCGTCCAGGTCGGGTACCGCCGCGTCGGCGAGCACCGTGTCCAGCGCCGCGAGCCAGAGGTCGAGCACGTCGCCGGGCGCGCCGCCCGTCACCAGCGCGAGGTCCTCGCCGGGGGCGGCCGTGCCGAAGCGCTCCTCGCCGCCCTCCGCGCCGTCGTGCTCCCCGCCGTCGTCCTCCGGCTCGGTCACGTCGACCAGGCCGGTGTCCACGGCCACGCGCCAGGCCTGGCTCGCGTAGCCGACGGAGTCCGCGTCGGCGGCGTCCAGGCCGAGCACCGCGGCGGCCTCGGGCAGCTGGTCGGTGGCGAGCTCGCCGCCGACGCCGACGCGGGTGTCGGGTCCGGCCCAGCGGGCGAGCCGTACGGCGCGCGCGAACAGCGGTGCGCCGAGCGCGTCGCGGGCCAGCTCCGCGTCGGAGCGCAGCCGTGCGGGCGGCAGCGTGGGGTGCGAGTCTGCGGACATGGGGCGGTTCTCCTCGCGGACGCGGTGAAACGGGGTGCGGCGGGGTGTGGCGTTGGTGACACGGGCCGTGCTCTCGGCCGGACCGTCAGATGCGCCCGGATTTCGATGACATGGCCGACATGACGGGCAGTGCGGGCATGCGGATGTGGCGCAGATGACAGGTGTGGCCTTCGTGCGGCGCTCCAGCGTAGACGCATTTCGGGCGCGTCCGGCGGGCCATCACCTTTGGTTCATCCCACAGTCAACTGTCGTATCCCCTGTAGGGCTTGACAACTTTGCTGGCCACACAGGAAATTGACGCGCGTAGATGTACAGGGAGCGGCATGCCTCCCGCAGATCTCACTGCCGCACCCCCCACCTTTTCCCTCTCCCACACCGGAGTTCCTGCCCATGCGCTCCTCGCATCCCCGTTCCGCCGCCGTCGCGGCCCTCGTCGCCACCGCACTGGCCACCGGCCTGCTCGCGGGCTCCGCCGACGCGGCCGAAGGCGCCGTGTCCGCCGATCCGATACGCATCCACGACATTCAGGGCACCACCCGGATATCCCCGCTCAACGGCAAGCAGGTCACGGATGTCGAGGGCATCGTGACGGGCGTGCGTACGTACGGCTCGCGCGGTTTCTGGATCCAGGACCCGAACGCCGACGACAACGACGCCACGAGCGAGGGCGTCTTCGTCTTCACCAACTCCGTCCCGACCGTCGCCGCGGGCGACGCGGTCAAGGTCTCCGGCACCGTCGGCGAGTACATCCCCGGTGGCGTGAACTCCGGCAACCAGTCGGTGACCCAGATCTCCAAGCCGACGGTGACCGTGGTCTCCTCCGGCAACGCGCTGCCCGAGGCCACCGCGATCAACGAGTACTCGGTGCCCGCCGAGTACGCCCCGGCCGGCGACCCGGCCGCCGGCGGCAGCATCAACGGCCTGACCCTGGAGCCCTCGCGCTACGCCCTCGACCACTACGAGTCGCTGGAGGGCATGAACGTCAAGATCGGCACCTCCCGCGTGGTCGGCGCCACCGACCCGTACTCGGAGCTGTGGGTCACGGTGAAGGGCTGGGAGAACACCGCCAAGCGCGGTGGCACCATCTACGGCTCCTACGAGTCCCAGAACACCGGCCGCCTGCAGATCCAGCAGCTCGCGCCCGTCGCGCAGCAGCCCTTCCCGGTGGCCAACGTCGGCGACAGGCTGACCGGCACCACCGAAGGCCCGCTGGACTTCAACCAGTTCGGCGGCTACACCCTGGTGGCCCGTACCCTCGGCACCGTCAAGGCGGGCACCCTCGCCCCCGAGAAGACCAAGCCGCAGGCCGAGCAGGAGCTCGCGGTGGCCACGTACAACGTCGAGAACCTCGACCCGACCGACCCGCAGGAGAAGTTCGACGCGCTGGCGAAGGCGGTCGTCGAGAACCTGGCCTCCCCCGACGTCCTCGCGCTGGAGGAGATCCAGGACGACAACGGCGCCAAGAACGACGGCACCGTCTCGGCCGAGCAGACCCTCGCCAAGTTCACCGCGGCGATCTCGGCCGCCGGCGGCCCGGCCTACCAGTGGCGGACCGTCAACCCGGAGGACAAGAAGGACGGCGGCGAGCCCGGCGGCAACATCCGCCAGGTGTTCCTCTTCAACCCGGCGCGGGTCTCCTTCACCGAGCGCGCCCCGGGTGACGCGGTGACCGCGACCGGAGTGACCAAGGTGAACGGCAAGGCCGCCCTGACCCACTCCCCCGGCCGCGTCGACCCCGCCAACCCGGCGTGGGCGGACAGCCGCAAGCCGCTCGCCGGTGAGTTCGTCTTCCGCGGGAAGACGGTCTTCGTGATCGCCAACCACTTCGGCTCCAAGGGCGGCGACGAGGGTCTGACCTCGCACCACCAGCCGCCGGTCCGCTCCTCGGAGGCCAAGCGACTGCTCCAGGCGCAGGCCGTGAACGGCTTCGTGAAGCAGCTCCTGGCGGAGGACAAGAACGCCAACGTCCTGGTCCTCGGTGACATCAACGACTTCGAGTTCTCGGCGACGACGGACGCGCTGGCGGACGGCGGGGCGCTGTACCCGGCGATCAAGTCGCTGCCGAAGGCGGAGCGCTACTCGTACGTCTACCAGGGCAACGCCCAGGTGCTGGACCAGATCCTGACCAGCCCGGCGATCAAGAAGTTCACGTACGACAGCGTGCACATCAACGCGGAGTTCTCGGCGCAGAACAGCGACCACGACCCGCAGGTGCTGCGCTTCCGCCCGTAACCTCCCGGGGCGCGCAGCAGCAGGGGGTCCGGCCGCCGTCGCGGCCGGGCCCCCTGCCACAATCCGGCCATGATCTTCCGTGAGGCCACCCGCCAGGACCTGCCCGCCGTACTCGCCCTGCTCGCCGACGAGGACTCGGTGGCCGACCCGGCCGGGGTCGTGATCGGCGAGGCGCACGAGCGGGCCTTCGCCGCGATCGAGGCGGACCCGCGCAACGAGATGCTGGTACTCGCAGAGGGAGCGGCCGGGGCGGGCGGAGCCGGCGAGGTAGTCCTCGGCTGTCTCCAGCTCACGTACATCCCGGGCCTGGGCCAGAACGGGCAGGAGCGGGCCCTGGTGGAAGCGGTACGGGTCCGCGCGGACCGGCGGGGCGCGGGGCTCGGCGCCGAACTGATGCGGCTCGCAGCCGAGCGGGCCCGCGAGCGCGGCTGCGGCCTGGTCCAGCTGACCAGCAACAAGCGGCGCACGGCCGCGCACCGTTTCTACGAGCGACTGGGCTTCGCGCGCAGCCACGAGGGCTTCAAGCTCCACCTGGAGCCGTAACCAGGCCTTCTCGGACAAGGTAGGGACTTTCGGCCCTGGCGTGACGCTCGACACATCCCTATCGAATCGCCCGGTTGTGGTGGTTGAGTATTTCCAGGCTCGATCTTGTTACCGGCTCGTACCGACCGCACTCCCGGAGGATCCTCGTGCTCCCCTCCATCTCCCTCGCCCAGGAAATCGGCCTCGCCGTCCTGCTCGTGGCCGCGTTCGTCTGGTTCACCGGCCTCCGCCACACGCGGGAGGACAGCCGCTTCCCCCGCCCGGACCCCGCCGCCGAGGCCCTGCCGATGATCCCGGCCCAGCGCGGCCTCGCGGCGCACCCGATGGAGTCGGTCGAGCTGACCGAGGCGGAGAAGCAGGCCTTCGCCGGCCTGATCCGTACGATCTCCCCGACCTGACCCGACCCGACCTGACACCCGGTCGTCCGGCCCCTGTGCCGGGTGTTGCGTTGTGCCCCGCGGTGCTCCTGCCACGACCGCCGTACGCCTGCCGCCCCCGAGCCGCCCTTCAGCACCCTGTGTTGAGGGCTCGTCGGGGCCCAGCGAGGAGGCGCGGATGGCTAGGCGTCGAAGGCCGCAGCCCAGGGACGGCAAAGGCCGGTTCACGAGGACCGGTTTGCCCCTGTGGTTGGGCGTCCTGGTGGTGACCGTGCTGGTCCTGGCCTATGTCCTCTAGTGGTCGGTACGGAGGGGCCCGGACCGACCACGAGCGCCCTCCCCGGCCGCGGTGGGCCTCGGGAGGGCGCTCGTCGGTGATCCGTGCCGACGGCCTGCGGCCGGCGGCAGCCGGTGCCTCAGTTGTGGCTGTGCAGGACCTCGTTCAGGCCGCCCCAGGTGGCCTTGTACGGGCGGGCCTCGACGGCGCCGGTCACCGAGTTGCGGCGGAAGAGGATGTTGTTGGCGCCGGAGAGCTCCAGCGCCTTGACGATCTGGCCGTCCGGCAGGGTCACACGGGTGCCCGCGGTCACGTAGAGGCCGGCCTCGACCACGCACTCGTCGCCCAGCGCGATGCCCACGCCCGCCTCGGCGCCGATCAGGGTGCGCTCGCCGATCGAGATGATCTGCTTGCCGCCGCCCGAGAGGGTGCCCATGGTGGACGCGCCGCCGCCGATGTCGGAGCCGTCGCCGACCACGACGCCCGCGGAGATGCGGCCCTCGACCATGGAGGTGCCGAGGGTGCCGGCGTTGAAGTTGACGAAGCCCTCGTGCATGACGGTGGTGCCCTCGGCGAGGTGCGCGCCGAGGCGGACGCGGTCCGCGTCGGCGATGCGCACGCCCTTGGGGGCGACGTAGTCCGTCATCCGCGGGAACTTGTCGATCGAGGTGACCTGGAGGTGCAGGCCCTCGGCGCGCGCGTTGAGGCGGACGGTCTCGACCTGGTCGACGGCGACCGGGCCCAGCGAGGTCCAGGCGACGTTCGTGAGCAGGCCGAAGACGCCGTCGAGGTTCTGGCCGTGCGGCTTGACCAGGCGGTGGCTGAGCAGGTGCAGGCGCAGGTACGCGTCGTGCGCGTCCAGCGGCTTGTCCTCCAGGGAGGAGATGACCGTGCGGACGGCTACGACCTCGACGCCGCGGACCGCGTCCGTGCGGATCGCCTTGGCCGCGGCGGCGCCCAGCAGCTCCACGGCCCGGTCGGCGGTGAGGCGCTCGGTGCCGGCCGGGCCGGGCTCGGCGACCAGCTCGGGGGCGGGGAACCAGGTGTCGAGGACGGTGCCGTCGGCGGTGAGGGTGGCAAGTCCGGCGGCGACGGCGCCGGTGGTACGCGTAGCAGTCATATCCGAAACCTAACCGGCGACGGCCTTCGGTCGCGAACCGGTCTCATGTGCCGGTCGCGCGGGTCGCGCCGTGTGCCGGTCCTGGCGGGCGTGCGCCCCCAGCAGCGCCGCGCCCGCCCCTGCCGCCAGCACCGCGCAGAGCGGCCACAGCAGCCATGGCGCCGCCGAGTACAGGGCTCCGCCGAGTGATGGGCCGAGGACGACCCCGCTGACCGAGACGCCCGCGTACAGGCTCTGGAACCGCCCGATGGCGTGCTCGGGCGCCTGGTCGGCCATGTGGGCGGTGGCGGTGGTCTTGTAGAGGATCTCCCCGAGGCTCAGCAGGACCATCATCGCCACGGCGCTCGCGACCCCGGCCCCGAACAGCAGCACCGCGTAGGCGGCCCCGACGAGCAGCATCCCGGTGCCGATGACGGGCAGGGCCGGCCGCTTGCGCAGGGCGACGGCGGCGGGCAGTTCCAGCAGCAGGATCACCCCTCCGTTCAGGGCGATGACGAGCCCGAAGGCGCGGGCGTCCAGGCCGTGGTCGCCGAGGAAGACGGCGAAGGTGGAGTACTGCTGGCGGTAGACGATGTCGGTCACCAGGATCGCGCCGAGCAGCACGAGCACGGTGGGGCGGGCGCGCAGTTCGTGCCACAGGCCCCGTTCGCCGCGGCCCGGACCCCCGTCCTGGGCCGCGGCGAGTGAGCGGGGAGCGCCGCGGGCCGGGACGACCCGCGCGGTCCAGAGGGCGAAGACGAGCGTGCCGACGCCGTCGCCGACGAAGAGCCAGTCGTAGGAGAAGCCGGTGGCGATCAGGGCGCCCAGCGGCGGCCCGAGGGTGAATCCGCCGTTGGAGGCGCAGCGCACGAGGGCGAAGGCCTGGCGGCGGGCTCCCTCCGGGACGGTGACCGCGACGAGCGCGGAGTTGGCGGCCCGGACCACGCCGGAGGCGTACTGGGCCACGGGCAGGGCCGCGTAGAGGAGCGGCAGGGGGAGCAGGGGCAGGGCCATGAGGGCCAGGCCCCCGAGGGCGGATGCGGCGAGGAGCACCCGGCGGTGGCCGAAGCGGTCGCCGTACCAGCCGCCGGTGAAATTGCCGGCGACCAGGCCGATGCCGCTGATTCCGGTGACGAGGCCGGCCTGGGCGGCGCCGAGGCCGCGGGGGCCGGTCAGGTAGAGGAAGACGAAGACGAAGGTGAAGCTGACGACGGCGTTGACGAAGATCCCCGCAGCCAGCAGCCACACAACCCTCGGTACGTCCTTGAACCCCTGCAGCACACCCGTGTCCCCCTGTCGATGGGTGAGTTCCTTTTGGGAACGGACTATGTCAGCATGACAGCCTTGGGTCAACGGACGAAGGAGTTCCCATGGCCCAGCGCACACACCTCGGCGACGCTGACTGCGCCATCGCCCAGGCCCTCGATGTGGTGGGCGACTGGTGGACGCTGCTGATCGTGCGTGACACCGCGCGCGGCGTGCACCGCTTCGACGAGCTCCAGCGCGAGTTGGGGGTGTCCCGCAAGGTGCTGGCGGAGCGGCTGAAGCTGCTCGTCGACGCCGGGGTGCTGTCGCGCGAGCCGTACCAGGAACGCCCGGTGCGGCACGAGTACCGGCTCACCCCGCGCGGACGGGGTCTGCTGCCCGTCCTGGTGGCCCTCCAGGACTGGGGAGACACCTGGGTCCTGGGAGAGGGAGAGATGACGGCGACGACCGACGAGGCCTCGCGCGAGGCGGAACGGGTGCATGCACTGCTCGGCACGCGGGTGCCGCCGCTCCTGCTGCCGGACCGTTTCGGCGAGCTGAGCGATCCGGTGGCGGACACCCCGTTCACGGTCCTGTACTGCTTCCCGGGCGCGTACGCGCGCGCCGAGTCCTACCCGCCCGGCTGGGCCGGGATCCCGGGCGCCCGGGGCTGTACGTTCGAGTCGTGCACCTACCGCCACCAGCTCGCGGAGTTCACCGCGGCCGGCGCCACCGTGCACGGGGTGTCGACCCAGCGCCCTGACGAACAGCGGGAGTTCGCGGAGCAGGAGGGGCTGCGGTTCCCCCTGCTG
The DNA here is from genome assembly GCF_054353315.1 of Streptomyces sp. NC-S4. Classification (NCBI taxonomy): domain Bacteria; kingdom Bacillati; phylum Actinomycetota; class Actinomycetes; order Kitasatosporales; family Streptomycetaceae; genus Streptomyces; species Streptomyces sp. NC-S4. The sequence continues at coordinate 2,359,768 of NZ_CM135937.1, forward strand.
TCGGACGCGGATCTGGCGCTGACGGCCGCGCTGCGCCTGCCGACGTTCCGCGCGGCGGGCACGAGCCGGATCAAGCGGCTGACGCTCGTCATCGACCGCGACCGCACGGTCCGCGAGGTGATCTACCCGATCCAGGACATCGAGGCGAGCGTGCGGACGGCTCTCGCGGCGGTGCGCTCCGCGGGCTGAGCGGCCGCCGGGTCACCCCGACGACTGCTGCTCCCCGGCGCGACGGCCGGGGCGGGCGCCGCGGGCGGGCGCCGCGGGCGTGGCCCGGGCAGCGCCCGGTGGCGCGGCCGGACACGAACGGGCCGGTGCACGCACGGAGAGCGTCTCGGTGACGGCCTGCCGGTCGCCCGCCCGGACCGCGGCCGGCGGACCGGACCGCCGGCCGCCGCGCGCGGAGCCGCTCCCCCGGCCCGCCGGTATCCGGGGGACGGCGCGCGGGGCGGGTCCGAGCGCCGACGGCGGCCCTACGACGGCCGCAGCACCCGCCGCAGGACCTCTCGGGCGTACTCCTCGTCGTACGCGGCGTCCGTCAGCAGGACCTGCAGGCCGATCCCGTCCATGGCCGCCACCAGCGCCCGCGCGGTCAACGGGTCGGCCCGCGGGATCAGTGCCGCCGTCACCGCCTCGCACCACTGCGCCGCCACCGGCCGCAGCGCCGGGCGGCGCAGGGCCGCGAGGTAGAGCTCGTACTCCAGCTCGACCCGGCCCCGGTCCGCCGACAGGAACTCCCCGAGCAGGCGGGCCAGGGCCCCCGCGAGGTCCGCGTCCGGGTCGGCCAGCGCTGCCGAGCGCGCCACCGCCTGCGCGAAGCCCTCGTTGGCCTGGCGCAGCGCCGCGACCAGCAGGTCGTCCAGTGTCTTGAAGTGGTACGTCGTCGACCCGAGCGGTACGTCGGCCTCCGCGGCGACGCTGCGGTGGGTCAGCCCCGCGATGCCCCGCTCGCCCACCACCCTCAGCGCCGCGTCGATGATCCGCTGCCGCCGGTCCGGGTCGTAGCGCCGCACGCCGGAGGTCATCAGTGGGCCCCGCCGAGATTCAGCAGGACCACGCCACCGATCACCAGGGCGATCCCGGCGATCTTGGCGGCGGTGGCCGCCTCCCCCAGGAACACCATGCCTATGGCGGCGATCGCGGCGGTGCCGACGCCCGCCCATATCGCGTAGGCCGTGCCGACCGACATCGACTTCAGCGTCTGCGCGAGCAGGGTGAAGGCGATGACGTAGCCCAGCAGGGTGCCCAGCGACGGCCACAGTTTCGTGAAGCCATCGCTGTACTTCATGGCGGTGGTTCCGGCGACCTCGGCGGCGATGGCCGCGGCAAGCATGACGTAAGGCATGCGTACAACTGTACACATCAATGCGTACGCACGTACACAAGCGGGCTGGAAATGCTTCGCCATGCCCCTGACATGCTGGGATACGGTGTGCGTTCGACGGGGGAACGAACAGACGGAGCGGACGCATGACGCAGAGCGCAGGGTGGGGATCCACGGGGACACCGGGGCCGGGCGGCCCAGGAGGCGCGGGCGGCCCGGGAGGCCCGGGAGGCGCTCCGCAGTGGGGAGGATGGGCTCCGCCGCCACCGCCGCAGCCCGGGGTGGTACCCCTGCGGCCCCTGGGCCTCGGGGACATCGCGAACGCTTCGTTCGCCACGCTCGGCCGCCACTGGAAGCAGCTGCTCGGCGTCATGCTCGCCGTGCTGGGCCTGTGCCTGCTGGCCATGGCCCTGCTGGCGGGCATCGCCGTCGCCGCGGTGTACGACCACATCGAGCCGGTCTTCGACCCGCCCTACGGACAGGACCCGGCGGCCGAGCACCTCACCCCGATCATCGTCGCCGGCGTCACGCTGTTCGTGCTGCTGTCCGCGGTGGGGTTGCTGAGCACGGCCATGCTCACCGCCGTGTGCCCGGCGGTGCTCCAGCAGGCGGTCCTCGGCCGGCCCACCACTTTCCGCTCGATGTGGCGCACGGCCCTGCGGCGGACTCCCTCCGTCCTGGGCACGCTGCTGCTCACGGGGCTGATCGCGGGCGCTCCCGTGCTCGCCGCCGTGGCGGTGTGGATTCCGGTGATGGTCGTATCCGTCTCCGGCGAGGATCCCTCACCCGGGGCCCTGCTCCTCCTGCCCCTCCTCCTGCTGCCCGCCTTCCCGGTGTCCGTCTGGCTCGGCACCCGGCTCAGCCTGGCTCCCGCCGTGGCGGTCATGGAGAAGGCCGGCCCCGCCACCGCGCTGCGCCGCTCGGCCGCGCTGGTCAAGGGCGACTGGTGGCGGATCTTCGGCATCACCCTGGTCGGCAGCATGATCGCGATGAGCATCGCCTACGTGATCCAGATGCCCTTCCAGCTCATCGGTACGTTCGGGATGATCCCGCTCATGGCCGAGGCCAGCGAGGGGGCCGAGGGAGCCGCTCCCGCGACGGGCGTGATCGCCGCTCTCGCGTTCTGCTTCCTGTGCGTCATGGTCGGCGGCGGCGTGGGCCAGATGTTCCAGATCGGGTACACCCAGCTGTTCAGCAATCTGCTGTACGTGGACCAGCGGATCCGGCGCGAGAACCTCGCCCAGGCCCTCCTCGCCGAACTCGCCGCGCAGGCCCCGGGCACCGGACCGGTCTCCACCCCCGCGGCCCCGCCCGCAAACACGCCCGCGGCCCCGCCCGCGGACTCGCCCGCGGACCCGCTTCCCGACAGGCCGACGGACGACTGAGCGGCCGACGGGCCACCGGTCCGACACGAGAAGGGCCCCCGGCACGATGCCGGGGGCCCTTCCTCGTTCACAACCGCTCAGACGTTGAAGCCGAGCGCGCGGAGCTGCTCACGGCCGTCGTCCGTGATCTTGTCCGGGCCCCACGGCGGCATCCAGACCCAGTTGATGCGAAGTTCGCTGACGATGCCGTCCGTCGCCGACTTCGCCTGGTCCTCGATGACGTCCGTCAGCGGGCAGGCCGCCGAGGTCAGCGTCATGTCGAGGGTGGCGATGTTCGCGTCGTCGATGTGGATGCCGTAGATCAGGCCCAGGTTGACGACGTCGATGCCCAGCTCGGGGTCGACCACGTCGTAGAGGGCCTCGCGGACCTCCTCCTCGGTGGCCGGCTTGATCGACGCCTCGGGCGTCGCGTTCTCGGTCATGCCGTCTCCCTCTCCGCGCCGCCCAGAGCCTGGGCCGTCGCGTCCTTCCACGCCATCCAGCTCAGCAGAGCACACTTCACACGAGCCGGGTACTTCGAGACGCCGACGAACGCGACCGCGTCCTCCAGCACCTCCTCCATGGCCTCGTCGGGCTCGATCTTGCCCTTGGACTGCATCATCTCCAGGAAGACTGCCTGGATCTTCTGCGCCTCGGCCAGTTCCTTGCCCACGAGCAGCTCGTTCAGTACGGACGCGCTGGCCTGGCTGATGGAGCAGCCCTGGCCCTCGTAGGAGACGTCGGTGAGCGTCTCGCCGTCGTACTTCACGCGCAGCGTGATCTCGTCACCGCAGGTCGGGTTGACGTGGTGCACCTCGGCGTCGCCGTCGCGCAGGCCACGCCCGTGCGGGTGCTTGTAGTGGTCCAGGATCAGTTCCTGGTACATCGAATCCAGCTTCACTGCGTCCTCGTCGCCTCGTCCGTCAGCCGAAGAAGTTCCGTACGTGCTCCAGCCCGTCGATCAGCGCGTCGACATCGGCCGGAGAGGAGTACAGGTAGAAAGACGCTCGCGTCGTCGCAGGAATTCCGTAGCGCAGGCAGACGGGGCGCGCGCAGTGGTGTCCCACGCGGACCGCGATGCCCTGCTCGTCCAGTACCTGACCGACGTCGTGCGGGTGGATGTCACCCAGGACGAAGGAGATCGCGGCGCCGCGGTCCTCGGCCGTGGTGGGGCCGATGATCCGCAGGTCGGGCACCTCGGCGAGGCGCTTGATCGCGTACTCGGTGATCGCGTGCTCGTGCGCGGCGATCTTGTCCATGCCGATCGCGGTCAGGTAGTCCACGGCCGCGCCGAGGCCGACGGCCTGGGCGATCGGGGGCGTACCCGCCTCGAACTTGTGGGGTGCCGGGGCGTAGGTCGAGGCGTGCATCGACACGGTCTCGATCATCTCGCCGCCGCCGAGGAACGGAGGCAGGTCCTCCAGAAGCTCCTGGCGGCCCCAGAGGACGCCGATGCCGGTCGGGCCGCACATCTTGTGGCCGGTGAAGGCCACGAAGTCGGCGCCGAGCGCCTGCACGTCCAGCGGCATGTGCGGGGCGGCCTGGGAGGCGTCGATCAGCACGAGGGCGCCGACGTCCTGGGCGCGCCGGACGATCGCCTCGACCGGGTTGACCGTGCCCATGATGTTGGAGACCAGCGTGAAGGAGACGATCTTCGTCTTCTCCGTGATGACCTCTTCGATGTTGGACAGGTCGAGCCGGCCGTCGTCGGTGAGGCCGAACCACTTCAGCTTCGCGCCGGTGCGCTGCGCCAGCAGCTGCCACGGCACGATGTTGGAGTGGTGCTCCATCTCCGTGATGGCGATCTCGGTCTCGCGGTCGACCCGGTAGGGCTCGTCGGCCCAGCCGAGCATGTTCGCGACCAGGTTGAGCGACTCCGAGGCGTTCTTGGTGAAGATCACCTCGTCGCGGCTCGGCGCGTTGATGAAGGCGGCGACCTTGTCGCGGGCGCCCTCGTACAGCGCCGTGGCCTCCTCGGCGAGCACGTGCACGCCGCGGTGGACGTTGGCGTTGTGCTGCTCGTAGTACTCGTTCAGCGCGTCGAGCACCTGGCGCGGCTTCTGCGAGGTCGCCGCGTTGTCCAGGTAAACGATCTTCTTCCCGTCGTGGACCACACGATCCAGCAGGGGGAAGTCCTTGCGGATCGCCTCGATGTCGAGGAGGCCAGGCAGCTGTGTCACGCGGTCGCGCCACCCTTCACGTACTTGTCGTAGCCCTCGGCCTCCAGCTGGTCGGCGAGCTCGGCGCCACCGGACTCGGCGATGCGGCCGTTCGCGAACACGTGCACGAAGTCGGGCTTGATGTAGCGCAGGATGCGCGTGTAGTGGGTGATCAGCAGGGTGCCGACCTCACCGGTCTCGCGGACGCGGTTGACGCCCTCGGAGACGATCCGCAGCGCGTCGACGTCGAGGCCCGAGTCGGTCTCGTCGAGGATCGCGATCTTCGGCTTCAGGAGCTCCAGCTGCAGGATCTCGTGGCGCTTCTTCTCACCGCCGGAGAAGCCCTCGTTGACGTTGCGCTCGGCGAAGGCCGGGTCCATCTGGAGCTGCTCCATCGCGGACTTGACCTCCTTCACCCAGGTGCGCAGCTTGGGCGCCTCGCCGCGGATGGCGGTGGCCGAGGTGCGCAGGAAGTTGGAGACCGAGACACCGGGGACCTCGACCGGGTACTGCATCGCGAGGAAGACGCCGGCGCGGGCGCGCTCGTCGACGGACATCTCCAGGACGTCCTCGCCGTCGAGGGTCACGGTGCCACCGGTGATGGTGTACTTCGGGTGACCGGCGAGCGAGTACGCCAGGGTGGACTTGCCGGAGCCGTTCGGACCCATGATGGCGTGCGTCTCACCCTGCTTGACGGTGAGGTCGACGCCCTTGAGGATCTCGCGGGAGCCGCTCGCCGAGTCACCGGTCTCGACGGAGACGTGCAGGTCGTGGATTTCAAGCGTTGCCATGGATACCTCAGGACTCCTGGGTGAGGGAGACGAGCACGTCGTCCCCTTCGATCTTTACGGGGTATACGGGTACGGGGCGCGTCGCGGGCAGACCCGAGGGCTTGCCGGTGCGCAGGTCGAAGGCCGACCCGTGCAGCCAGCACTCGATCATGCAGTCTTCGACCTCGCCCTCCGAGAGCGAGACGTTCGCGTGCGAGCAGATGTCGTTGATCGCGAACACCTCCCCCTCGGTGGAGACGATGGACACCGGCGTGCCGTCGAGTTCCACCCGCTTCGGGGTGTTCTCCTCCAGCTCGCTGAGCGCACAGGCCTTGACGTAATTCATCAGACGGAACCCTGGAGCTCGGTCTCGATCTTGGCGAGCAGACGCTCCTCGATGTCGTCGACACCGATCTGCTGGACGAGCTCCGCGAAGAAGCCGCGGACGACCAGGCGGCGGGCCTCGTCGGCCGGGATGCCACGGGCCTGCAGGTAGAAGAGCTGCTCGTCGTCGAAGCGGCCGGTCGCGGAGGCGTGGCCGGCGCCGACGATCTCGCCGGTCTCGATCTCCAGGTTCGGCACGGAGTCGACCCGCGCGCCGTCCGTGAGGACGAGGTTGCGGTTCATCTCGTAGGTGTCGGTGCCCTCGGCGGTCTTCTCGATGAGCACGTCACCGATCCAGACGGCGTGGGCGTCCTGGCCCTGGAGCGCGCCCTTGTAGACCACGTTCGACTTGCAGTGCGGAGCGTCGTGCGTGACGAGGAGGCGGTGCTCCTGGTGCTGGCCGGCGTCCGTGAAGTACAGGCCGAGCATCTCGCTCTCGCCGCCGGGGCCCGCGTAGGTGACGCGCGGGTGCAGGCGGACCAGGTCGCCACCGAAGGTGATGACCACGGACTTGAAGCTCGCGTCGCGGCCGATGAGGGCGTTGTGCTGCGAGGTGTGGACCGCCGTGTCGTCCCAGTCCTGGACGGACACGAAGGTGACCTTGGCGCCGTCGCCGACGAGGATGTCGACGTTGGCGGCGCGGACGCCGTCACCGGTGTGGTCGATCACGATGATCGCCTCGGCGAACGGCTTGATGTCGAAGACGGTGTGACCGAAGGTCGTGCCGCCCTCGCCGTGCAGGGCGACCCGGATCGGCTCGGTGAGCACGGTCTCCTTGGGCACGGTGACGACCGTGGCCTTGGCGAAGGAGGAGAAGGCCTGGGCGGCGACCCGGTCGACGGGCGTGCCGCCCTTGCCGATCCGCTCGTCGCCGCGCTCCACGGACTCCACCGTGACGCCCTCGGGCGCGTCGATCTGGGCCTTCATGGTGCCGTCCGCGACAGCGGTGCCGTCGTGCAGGCCCTTGAGGCGGGCGAGCGGGGTGAACCGCCACTCCTCCTCACGGCCGTGCGGAACCGGGAAGTCGGCCACGTCGAAGGACGGGGGCGCACTCATCCGGGTGGCGACGGTGGACTCTGCGGCCACCGCGATCGCGCCGGCGGTGGTGGAGCCCGCCGGAATGTTCTGAGCCTCAGCCATGGCTGTCGTCTTGCTCGCTCTCTTAAAAGAACACGTCTACGTCTGTGAATGTGCTGCGGGGCGGGGGCCGGACTAGCCGACCGAACCCTCCATCTGCAGCTCGATCAGCCGGTTGAGCTCCAGCGCGTACTCCATCGGCAGCTCCTTCGCGATCGGCTCGACGAAGCCGCGCACGATCATGGCCATGGCCTCGAACTCGGTCAGGCCGCGCTGCATCAGGTAGAAGAGCTGGTCGTCGGAGACCTTGGAGACGGTGGCCTCGTGGCCCATGGTCACGTCGTCCTCGCGGACGTCCACGTACGGGTACGTGTCCGAGCGGGAGATGGTGTCCACGAGCAGCGCGTCGCAGAGCACGTTGGACTTCGAGCCCGCGGCGCCCTCGCCGATCTCGACCAGGCCGCGGTAGGAGGTGCGGCCGCCGCCCCGCGCCACCGACTTGGAGACGATGTTCGAGGAGGTGTTCGGCGCCATGTGGACCATCTTGGAGCCGGCGTCCTGGTGCTGGCCCTCGCCCGCGAAGGCGATGGACAGGGTCTCGCCCTTGGCGTGCTCGCCCATCAGGTAGACGGCCGGGTACTTCATGGTGACCTTGGAACCGATGTTGCCGTCGATCCACTCCATGGTCGCGCCCTCGTACGCCACGGCGCGCTTGGTGACCAGGTTGTAGACGTTGTTCGACCAGTTCTGGATCGTCGTGTAGCGGCAGCGGCCGCCCTTCTTGACGATGATCTCGACGACGGCGCTGTGCAGCGAGTCCGAGGAGTAGATCGGGGCGGTGCAGCCCTCGACGTAGTGGACGTAGGCGTCCTCGTCGACGATGATCAGCGTCCGCTCGAACTGGCCCATGTTCTCCGTGTTGATACGGAAGTAGGCCTGGAGCGGGATGTCGACGTGGACACCCTTGGGGACGTAGATGAACGAGCCGCCGGACCACACCGCGGTGTTCAGCGACGCGAACTTGTTGTCGCCGACCGGGATGACCGTGCCGAAGTACTCCTGGAAGAGCTCCGGGTGCTCCTTGAGCGCGGTGTCCGTGTCGAGGAAGATGACGCCCTGCTCCTCCAGGTCCTCGCGGATCTGGTGGTAGACGACCTCGGACTCGTACTGGGCCGCGACACCGGCGACGAGGCGCTGCTTCTCCGCCTCCGGGATGCCGAGCTTGTCGTAGGTGTTCTTGATGTCCTCGGGCAGGTCCTCCCACGAAGCGGCCTGCTTCTCGGTGGAACGCACGAAGTACTTGATGTTGTCGAAGTCGATGCCCGAGAGGTCGGAACCCCAGTTCGGCATGGGCTTCTTGTCGAACAGCTTCAGGCCCTTGAGGCGGAGCTTGAGCATCCACTCCGGCTCGGACTTCTTCGCCGAGATGTCGCGGACGACATCTTCGGACAGACCCCGCTTGGCAGCGGCACCGGCCGCGTCGGAGTCGGCCCAGCCGTATTCGTAAGTGCCCAGGCCATCGAGCTCAGGGTGAGCGATCTCCGTGGTCATGCGGGGTTCCTCCCGGCCGTACTTGCAGATACTGATGTGTCGGTCTGTGTGGTGGTGCTCGCGCCACGCGGAATGAACGTCGTGCACACCCCGTCGCCATGGGCGATCGTGGCGAGGCGCTGCACATGGGTCCCCAGCAGGCGGGAGAAGACCTCGGTCTCCGCCTCGCAGAGCTGCGGGAACTGCTCGGCGACGTGCGCGACCGGGCAGTGGTGCTGGCAGAGCTGTTCACCGCTGTGCGGACCGGGAGCGCTCTTCGCCGTAGCAGCGTACCCGTCCACGGTCAACGCCCTGGCAAGGGCCTCCGTGCGCTCCTGCGGGGCGGCGGCCTCGACGGCCTCCTGGTACGCCCGGGCCTGCGCTTCCATCCGCGACCTGGCGAAGGCGGCGACGGCCACCTCGCCCTGCTCTCCGCCGCCGACGGACTGCGCGATCCAGCGCAGGGCGTCCGCGGCGAGCGTGTCGTAGGACTGGTCGAAGGCGTCGCGGCCGCAGTCGGTGAGTGCGAAGACCTTGGCGGGCCGGCCCCGGGTGCGCGCACCGTACACACGCTGCTCACGGGGTTCGACCACGTCGTCGGCGACGAGCGCATCGAGGTGGCGGCGGACGGCGGCCTGGGTGAGGCCGAGGCGCTGGGCGAGGTCGGCGACGGTGGACGGACCGTGGTCCAGGATCGAGCGCGCCACGCGGTTGCGGGTTGACCGCTCCCCGGTGCCGAGCTCCCCCTGGGGGGTGTCGATCTGCCGTTCGCCGTATTTCACAACGCCATTGTTGCGTAATTAACCGAGCGGCGACAAGCCGTGATGGACGCCACCCCTGGTGGCCTCCATCACTAAGGGTTACCTTATTTATCGACGGAGAGTTATTCGGAAGAAGGCATTCCGCTAGCTTCCCGGACGCCTCCGCCGAGCCCGCGAACCGCTCCCACCAGCGCACCTTCACCCGCTGTGGTTCCCCGGAACCGGGAAACCCGGCTTCCGGAAAAGATCACTGAAACATGCCGACGCATCCAGGACCGACCGGCTGAAAAGAACAGTATTCGCGACGCGGCGTTCGAATCACCGGAGACGAACGGGGAGGCGAAGCGGAGAGGAAGGGGCCCCGACCCCGGGACCCACGGCCCCTTCCCGGGCTCCGTAGACTCACCCCCCATGAGCAACGACCCCGCCGTGGAGATCCGCGGACTGGTGAAGCGGTACGGCACCAAGACCGCCGTGGACGGCCTGGACCTCACCGTCCGGAGCGGTTCGGTCACCGCGGTCCTCGGTCCCAACGGCGCGGGCAAGACGACCACGGTGGAGACCTGCGAGGGCTACCTCCGCCCCGACGCCGGCACGGTCCGCGTCCTCGGTCTCGACCCGGCGGCCCGGGCCGAGGCCCTGCGCCCGCGGATCGGCGTGATGCTGCAGTCCGGCGGCGTCTACTCCGGAGCCCGCGCCGTCGAGATGCTCCGCCACATGGCCAAGCTGTACGCCGACCCGCTGGACGTCGCCACCCTGGTGGAACGCCTCGGACTCGGCGGCTGCGGCCGCACCCCCTACCGCCGGCTCTCCGGCGGCCAGCAGCAGCGCCTGGCCCTGGCCATGGCCGTCGTGGGCCGCCCCGAGCTGGTATTCCTCGACGAACCCACCGCCGGCCTGGACCCGCAGGCCCGCCGCGCGACCTGGGACCTCGTACGGGAGCTGCGCACCGACGGGGTCACCGTCGTCCTCACCACCCACCACATGGACGAGGCCGAGCAGCTCGCCGACGAGGTCGCCATCGTGGACGCGGGCAGGGTCATCGTCCACGGCAGCCCCGAGCAGCTGTGCCGCGGCGGCGCCGAGAACACCCTGCGCTTCACCGGCCGCCCCTCCCTCGACCTGGCCTCGCTCCTGAAGGCACTGCCCGACGGCACCCAGGCCGCCGAGCTCACCCCGGGCGCCTACCGGGTCACCGGCGACGTGGACCCGCAGCTGCTGGCCACCGTCGCCTCCTGGTGCGCGCAGCACGGCGTGATGCCGAGCAGCCTCACGGTGGAGCGGCACACCCTCGAGGACGTCTTCCTCGAACTGACTGGCAAGGAGCTGCGCGCATGAGCGCCGGTACGTTCACCCCCCGCCCGGGGGCCGCGCCCGTGTCCCGCATGATCCTCGCGCAGACGGCGCTGGAGACCCGGATGCTGCTGCGCAACGGGGAGCAGCTGCTGCTGACCGTGATCATCCCGGCGCTGCTGCTGACCCTGTTCTCGGCGGTCGACATCGTCGACACAGGCAGTGAGGAGTCGGTGGACTTCCTCGCGCCCGGGATCCTGGCGCTCGCCGTGATGTCCACCGCCTTCACCGGCCAGGCCATCGCCACCGGCTTCGACCGCCGCTACGGCGTCCTGAAGCGGCTCGGGGCCTCCCCGCTGCCGCGCTGGGCCCTGATGGCCGCCAAGACCCTGTCGGTGCTGGTCACCGAGGTACTGCAGATCGCCCTGCTGACGGTGATGGCCCTGGCGCTGGGCTGGTCCCCGCAGGGCGACCCGCTGTCGGTGGCCGCGCTGATCCTGCTGGGCACCGCCGCCTTCTCGGGCCTCGGACTGCTGATGGCGGGCACCCTCAAGGCCGAGATGACCCTGGCCGCCGCCAACCTGGTCTTCCTGCTGCTGCTGGTCGGCGGCGGGGTGATCGTGCCGCTGGAGAAGTTCCCGGACGCCGTGCGGTCGGTACTCGGACTGCTGCCCATCTCGGCCCTCTCCGACGGACTGCGCGAGGTGCTCCAGCACGGGGCTTCCCTCCCGTGGGGCGACGCGGCCGTCCTGGCGGGCTGGGCCGTACTCGGTCTGGGCGCCGCCGCGCGGCTCTTCCGCTGGGAATGAAATCCCTCCCCTCGCGGCGGCGTTGCCGCGAGGATGGGCCCCTCACACATGAAGCCGGGGGGCGGACATGGTGCAGCGGGAAGCCGTTCTACGGCTGGACGATCAATGGGCACGGGTGCGCTCGGGGGCGGAGCACACGGAGCCCGGGGAGCGCGAGCGGCTCCTCGACGAGCTGATCGGCGCCCTGCGCCCGTTCACGGACGACCCCCGCTGCACCGCGCTGCTCGGGCTGCGCCTCGCCGACCGGGCCGCCGCGCGGTTCGCGGCGGGCGACCGCGCCGGCGCCCTCGCCACGATCGAGGAGGGGCTGCGCAGCTCCGAGCGCGCGGCCGGGCACTCACCCGAGTTCGCGCGCTGGTACGCCCGAGGGCTGATCAACCACGGGGTCTGGCTGTCCTGGCCGCTCAGCGACGGGGCACGGCTGCCGAAGCACCCGCTGGGCCCGGGCGCCGGAGAGGGGCCCAGCGCCATGGAGCGGGCGGCCGGTGAGCGCGCCCGCGATCTGACCCGGAGCGCGGTGGAGGTGTGGGCGGGGCTGGACCAGGGGGACCCGGTCAACCGGCGCGGCCTGGCCCAGGCCAAGGTGTTCCTCGGGGACCGCCTCGCCGAGCTGGGGTTCGCCGAGGAGGCCGTGGCCTGGGCCGTGGCCGCCGAGTCCGACTTCCGGCAGCTGCTGCTCGGGGACCCGGCCGCGGAGGAGTCCGCGGAGGCCGAGGAGGCCCTCGACCACATCGGCCGCCAGCTGGAACTGCGCCTGCGCTTCCTGACCTTCGGCTCACTGGTCAGCCTGCGCACGCAGGGGCTGCTGCCCGAACGGCTGCTGCCCCGGTCCGTGGTGGCCGCCCGCATCCAGGGGGTGGCCGAGCCGGCCATCGCGGCCGGGCTGGGCCTCGACACCGAGCAGGTGCGCACGATGCTGGAGGTCACCCCCTGGCTCGCGGTGTGGCGCTTCGAGGTGCGCGGACCCGACGGCCTGTGGAACGCACTCGGTCATCCCTGGCACAGCACCACAGAAGTAAGGAATCGGACAGCCAAGGACTTAGCAGGTGAATTACTCCGCGGGTTCGCCGCCTCGGCGGACCACCCGGGCGATGGCGCCCATTGGCGCGTCTTCCTCTGGTGGCAGGAGGAGGGCGACCCCGCGGGGGCGCGGTTCCGGCTGACCGTCGGCCCGGACGCACCCCTGGCCACCCCCTCGTGAAACTTTGCACAAGTGGTCGCCTACGATGTGGGGCGTGCTGAACCCCCTCGCCCACATCGCCAGCCGCTGGACCCCGTCACCCCGGATCGTCCAGCGGGCCGCACTCGCCGCGCTCGTCATGAGCGTGGCCATCGTCGTCACCGGCGGCGCGGTACGGCTGACCGGCTCCGGCCTCGGCTGCGACACCTGGCCCAAGTGCACCGACGACAGTCTGATCGTGACGCAGGAGCAGGGCTTCCACGGCGTCATCGAATTCGGCAACCGGATGCTGACCTACGTGCTCAGCGCGGCGGTCGGCTGGGGGATCGTCGCCGCCCGCTCGGCCAAGCCCTGGCGGCACTCCCTGACGAAGCTCGGCTGGGTCCAGTTCGCGATCGTGATGGCGAACGCCGTGCTCGGCGGGATCACCGTCCGCACCGGGCTCAATCCGTACAGCGTGGCCGGACACTTCCTCCTCGCCACCGCGCTGATCGCCGTGACGACGGTCACCTGGCAGCGCACCCGCGAGGGCGACGGCGCCCCCCGGCCGCGCGTGCCCGGCCCGGTGCGCAAGCTGTCGTGGGCGCTGCTCGCGACCACCCTCGTCCTGATCGCGGTCGGCACCGTCGTGACCGGCGCCGGACCGCACGCCGGTGACAGCAGTGAGATCAAGCGCATGCCCTTCGACTGGGACACCACCGTCCACGTGCACGCCGCCGCCGCCTGGCTGGTGTGCGCGCTGGGCATCGCGCTGTGGCTGGTCCTGCGCGTCGTCGACGCTCCCGCCGACACCCGGGCCCGCGCCCGCGACCTGCTGGTCGTCCTGCTCGCCCAGGGCGCGATCGGCTACGTGCAATACGCCACCCAGGTCCCCGAGGTCCTGGTCGGCGCCCACATGCTCGGCTCCTGCCTGGTGTGGATCGCCGTGGTCCGGGTCGCGCTGAGCCTGCGCGAGCGGCCCGTCGAGCAGGCGGAGATCCCCGTCCAGGGCGACCCGCAGCTCTCCGCCGCCTAAGCCCGAGGATCCTCCAGCCGGTAGACGCGGCGGGCGTTGCCCGCCGCGACCAGGCCGGCCACCCGTTCCGCGTCCCGCCAGGACCAGGAGCCCTCGGCCGCCCAGGCGCCCAGCACCCGGCCCAGCGCCTCGCGGAACACCAGGGCGCCCACCGCGTGCAGTTCGGGCAGCTGCCGGCCGCCGCTGGAGAACAGCACCTTCCCGAACGGCGCGGTCTCCAGCAGCTCCGCCAGGACCGCCGCGGCCCGTGCCCCGGTCCGGCCGAGGGCCGCGCCCGTATCGGCGTAGACGTGCGGGAAGGCCGCCGCGAGCTGCGCGGTGCGGCGGTGGTGCGGATATCCGCCGAGCAGGACCAGGCGCGTCCCGAGGCCCGCGGTGGCCCGTACGAACCCGGTCAGCGCGGCCGGGTCGGCCTCGTCCGTGTGCAGTTGGAGCGGCCGCCCCGACGCCACCGCGCTCCACAGCAGGTGGGCCAGGAGTACGGGGTCCCGGACGGCCCCGCCCCGCGGCCGCCGGGCCAGCCACCGCCCGGCCGCCCCGCGCACCGCGCCTGGACCGGGCGGCTCCGGTTCGACGGCCGGGACGTCCCCGCGGGTGAAGGCCGTGGCGCAGGTGAAGGCCACGGCCCCGGTGGCGGCGTGGTGGACGGCCTCGGCGAGATTGGCGAGGAAGGCGCCCACCGTCCCGGAGGTGTCGGCGACCTGCTCGGCCAGTAATTCCAGCCGGACCGACTCGAAGGCCTCGGCGTCCCCGGCGAGCGCCAGTTCCTTGGGCCCGGTGACGTCTCCGGGCACCCCGGTGTCGACCAGGTACGCGGCGACGCCGGAGCCCCGCAGCAGCAGCCGGGCGGTCTCGGCCACGCCCAGCTCGCGCCGCCGCGCCAGATAGCGGGCGGGGGCGGCGTGCGGCTCCAGCCCCAGCAGTGGCGGGCACCAGCGGCGCACCGCGAATCCGGTCTGCGTGTCGAAGAAGGTGGTGCCCGCGGCGGGCGGGCCCGCCGAGCGCATCAGCTGGGCCTCGAAGGTGCCCAGGCCCAGCTCCGTACGGAGTACTCCGTGGCAGTACTGGTCCACCAGGGGCGGCGTTTCGATCATCCGGTCATCCCGTTGCGGACGTGAGGAAGGCGCTTCCACACGTCCTAACGGGTGAGCGGGGTGTGAGGTGTTGCTCGGGCTGTTGACCGAGACGGCACTCCCCGGTCCCCGGCCGTTCCCCCGGGTCAGGCCGCCGGGTTCCCGGGGCCGCCGATCTGGATGCCGGCCATCCGCGTCCACTCGTACGGGCCCGTGCGCACACGCGCGGCGAACTCCCCGTCGAACTCGTCGTGGAGGGTCAGCTCCGCCTTCTCCGCGGCCAGCTGGGCCACCTCGAAGGTGGGGGCCACCAGGTCGCCCCAGCCGCCGTCCGTTCCCACGAGCACGATCCGGGTGCCGGCCTGGCCGATGTGGGCGAGCTGGCCCTCGGCGCCGCCGTGCTGCTTGGCGAACGCGCCGATCTGCTTGGCCAGCTTCGCGGCCCTGCGGTCCTGCTTCTTGTCCGCGGCGCCTGCGGCGGCCGCCGTGTCTGCGGTGTCTCCCATGGAACCCATGCTACCGGCGAGTAATCAACGGAGGAAGGGATCCACGGCCACCGCCACGAACAGCAGCGACACGTAGGTGATGGACCAGTGGAACAGGCGCATCTCCTTGAGCTTCGCGCCCGTGATGCCCGCCTTGGCCCGGGCGTGGAGCGCGTGCGCCTCCCACAGCCACCAGCCGCCCGAGACCAGCGCGACCGCCGTGTAGAACCAGCCGGTGTAGCCCAGCGGGGTCAGCAGCAGCGAGACCGCCACCATCACCCAGCTGTAGAGCACGATCTGGCGCGCCACGGCCTTGTTGCCCGCGACGACCGGGAGCATCGGCACGCCGGCCCGCGCATAGTCGTCCTTGACCTTCATCGACAGCGGCCAGTAGTGCGGCGGCGTCCAGAAGAAGATGACGAGGAAGAGGATGACCGCGGCCCAGGAGACCTCGTTCTTGACGGCCGACCAGCCGATGAGCACCGGCATGCAGCCCGCGATGCCGCCCCAGACGATGTTCTGGGCCGTGCGCCGCTTCAGCAGCATCGTGTAGATCACGACGTAGAAGAGGAGCGCACCGAGCGACAGCGCCGCCGACAGCCAGTTGACGAGCAGGCCGAAGAAGAGGGTGGAGACGACCGCGAGGGTGAGGCCGAAGGCCAGGCACTCCCGCGGGCTGACCATGCCGGTCACCAGCGGGCGCTGCGAGGTCCGGTCCATCAGCGCGTCGATGTCGCGGTCGATGTACATGTTCAGCGCGTTGGCGCCGCCCGCGGACAAATAACCGCCGAAGCAGGTCACGAGGACCAGCCACAGCGACGGAACACCCTGCTCCGCCAGGAACATCACCGGCACTGTGGTGATCAGCAGAAGTTCGATGATCCGCGGCTTGGTCAATGCCACGAAAGCCATGACGCGGGTCCCGAGCGGCCGGTGACCGGGGCTCGTCCCGAGCACCCCCGCTGGACGGGATTCGACGGCCGTCACGCACACCCCTGAGAGAGAATCCAGCAAGCTCCGACTCGGGCCGTTCACAACATGAAGGCCCGGTTAAGGCTTGCGCGTACCACGCCACTGTAGACGTTGCGCTTACGTCGCCCCGCGCCGGGGTCGCCTCGTGTTGAGCCGATCGGACCGTGCATACATACGGGGGACGGGCCTCCCCGGACGCCGGTGCGCGGGTGAACGAGGGCGGGCGGCGCGGTGACGGACCGCCTGCACTCGAATAGCTGCACGCCGTTGCGGGGGTAGGCTCGGAATCGCCGGTGCACCGTTCGTCACCGGGATACAAACATGTGGAGAGGAGCCCTGACCCACGGTGAGCACCAAGCCGACCACCACAGAGCTCGAGTGGACCGAACTGGACCAGCGGGCCGTCGACACCGCCCGCATCCTGGCCGCCGACGCGGTCCAGAAAGTCGGGAACGGCCACCCCGGTACGGCGATGAGCCTGGCCCCCGCCGCGTACACCCTCTTCCAGAAGGTGATGCGGCACGACCCGGCGGACCCCGAGTGGGTGGGCCGCGACCGTTTCGTGCTCTCCGCGGGGCACTCGTCCCTGACCCTCTACACCCAGCTGTACCTGGGCGGGTTCGGGCTCGAGCTGGACGACCTGAAGGCGTTCCGCACCTGGGGCTCGAAGACCCCCGGCCACCCGGAGTACGGCCACACCGCCGGCGTGGAGACCACCACCGGTCCCCTCGGCCAGGGCATCGCCAACGCGGTGGGCATGGCCATGGCCGCCCGCTACGAGCGCGGCCTGTTCGACCCGGAGGCCGCCCAGGGCGCCTCCCCCTTCGACCACATGGTCTACGCGATCGCGGGCGACGGCTGCCTCCAGGAGGGCATCTCGCACGAGGCGTCCGCGCTGGCCGGCCACCAGAAGCTCGGCAACCTCGTCCTCCTCTGGGACGACAACCACATCTCCATCGAGGGCGACACGGAGACGGCCGTCTCCGAGGACACCCTCAAGCGCTACGAGGCGTACGGCTGGCACGTCCAGCGCGTCGAGCAGCAGGAGAACGGCGACCTCGACCCGAAGGCGCTGTTCGCCGCCCTCCAGGCCGCCAAGGCCGAGACCGGCCGCCCGTCCTTCATCGCGGCCCGCTCGATCATCGCCTGGCCCGCCCCGCACGCCCAGAACACCGAGGCGGCCCACGGCTCGGCGCTCGGCGACGACGAGGTCGCGGCCACCAAGCGCGTCCTCGGCTTCGACCCGGAGCAGACCTTCGAGGTCTCCGACGAGGTCATCGCCCACACCCGCAAGGCCCTCGACCGCGGCCGCGACGCCCGCGCCGCGTGGGAGAAGGAGTTCTCCGCCTGGCGCACCGCCAACCCGGAGCGCGCCGCCGAGTTCGACCGCATCAACGCCAACGAGCTGCCCGCGGGCTGGGAGGACAAGCTCCCCGTCTTCGAGCCCGGCAAGGGCGTCGCCACCCGCGCCGCCTCCGGCAAGGTGCTCGGCGCGCTCGGCGCGGTCATCCCGGAGCTGTGGGGCGGCTCGGCCGACCTGGCCGGCTCGAACAACACCACCATCGACAAGGACTCCTCGTTCCTGCCGGTGGGGAACCCGCTGCCGGAGGCCGACCCGTACGGCCGCACCATCCACTTCGGCATCCGCGAGCACGCCATGGCCGCGTCCATGAACGGCATCGCGCTGCACGGCCACACCCGCATCTACGGCGGCACCTTCCTGGTGTTCTCCGACTACATGCGCAACGCCGTCCGCCTCTCCGCGCTGATGCACCTGCCGGTGACGTACGTGTGGACGCACGACTCCATCGGTCTGGGCGAGGACGGCCCGACCCACCAGCCGGTCGAGCACCTCGCCTCGCTGCGCGCCATCCCGGGCCTGAACATCGTCCGCCCGGCCGACGCCAACGAGACCGCCATCGCCTGGCGCGAGATCCTGCGCCGCCACACCAAGGTCTTCGGCAAGGGCGCCCCGCACGGCCTCGCGCTGACCCGCCAGGGTGTGCCGACCTACGAGCGCAACGAGGGCGCGGCCAAGGGCGGCTACGTCCTGTTCGAGGCCGAGGGCGGCCCGGCGCAGGTCCTCCTCATCGGTACCGGCTCCGAGGTGCACCTGGCCGTCGAGGCCCGTGAGCAGCTCCAGGCCCAGGGCGTCCCCACCCGGGTCGTCTCGATGCCGTCGGTCGAGTGGTTCGAGGACCAGGACCAGGAGTACAAGGACAGCGTCCTGCCGCCGTCGGTGAAGGCCCGTGTCGCGGTCGAGGCGGGCATCGGCCTGACCTGGCACCGCTACGTCGGTGACGCCGGCCGGATCGTCTCGCTGGAGCACTTCGGTGCCTCGGCCGACGCGAAGGTGCTCTTCCGCGAGTTCGGCTTCACCGCCGAGAACGTGGCGGCCGCCGCCAACGAATCCCTCGCCGCCGCCGCGCGCTGACGCCGGTACGCAAACCCAAGTAGGAGATGTAATCCCATGACAGACGCACTCAAGCGCCTCTCCGACGAAGGCGTCGCGATCTGGCTGGACGACCTGTCCCGCAAGCGCATCACGTCCGGCAACCTGGCCGAGCTCATCGACCAGTCGCACGTGGTCGGTGTCACCACCAACCCGGCGATCTTCCAGAAGGCCATCAGCGGCGGCGAGGGCTACGAGCAGCAGCTCACCGACCTCGCGACCCGCAAGGTCACCGTGGAGGAGGCCCTGCGCATGATCACGACGGCGGACGTCAGGGACGCCGCCGACATCCTGCGCCCGGTCTTCGACCGCACCGACGGCCAGGACGGCCGCGTGTCGATCGAGGTCGACCCGCGCCTGGCGCACAACACCCCGGCGACCATCGCCGAGGCCAAGCAGCTCGCCTGGCTGGTGGACCGCCCGAACACGCTCATCAAGATCCCGGCGACCAAGGCCGGCCTGCCGGCGATCACCGAGGTCATCGGCAAGGGCATCAGCGTCAACGTCACGCTGATCTTCTCGCTGGAGCGCTACCGCGAGGTCATGGACGCGTACCTGTCGGGTCTGGAGAAGGCCAAGACCGCCGGCCTGGACCTCTCCCTGATCCACTCCGTCGCCTCCTTCTTCGTGTCCCGCGTGGACTCGGAGATCGACAAGCGCCTGGACGCCGTCGGCACCGACGAGGCCAAGGCCCTCAAGGGCAAGGCGGCCCTCGCCAACGCCCGTCTGGCCTACGAGGCCTACGAAGAGGTGTTCTCCTCGGAGCGGTGGATCGCGCTCGAGAAGCACGGCGCGAACAAGCAGCGCGCGCTGTGGGCCTCGACGGGCGTCAAGGACCCGGCGTACAAGGACACCCTGTACGTGGACGACCTGGTCGCCCCGAACACGGTGAACACCATGCCGGAGGCCACCCTGGAGGCCACCGCCGACCACGGGCAGATCACGGGTGACACCGTGCGCGGCACCTACGAGCAGGCGCGCGCCGAGCTCGAAGCGGTCGCGAAGCTGGGCATCTCGTACGACGATGTGGTGCAGCTGCTCGAGGACGAGGGCGTCGAGAAGTTCGAGGCGTCCTGGAACGACCTGCTGAAGTCGACCGAGGCGGAACTCGAGCGCCTCGCCCCCACGGAGGCCTGAACACCTTGTCTGTAAACGGAGCGAACCCGCTTCGTGACGCACAGGACCGGCGGCTCCCGCGCATCGCGGGGCCGTCCGGCCTGGTCATTTTCGGCGTTACGGGTGACCTGTCGCGCAAGAAGCTGATGCCTGCCGTCTACGACCTGGCCAACAGAGGCCTGCTTCCGCCGGGCTTCTCGCTGATCGGGTTCGCCCGCCGCGAGTGGCAGGACGAGGACTTCGCCCAGGAGGTCCACGACGCCGTCAAGGAGCACTCCCGGACGCCCTTCCGCGAGGAAGTGTGGCAGCAGCTCGTCCAGGGCTGCCGTTTCGTCTCGGGCGATTTCGACGACGACGCCGCCTTCGAGACCCTGAAGGCGACCATAGAGGAGCTGGACAAGGCACAGGGCACGGGCGGCAACTTCGCCTTCTACCTGTCCGTCCCGCCCAAGTTCTTCCCCAAGGTGGTCCAGCAGCTCAAGGACCACGGGCTGGCGCAGAAGGAGGGCTCCTGGCGGCGTGCCGTCATCGAGAAGCCCTTCGGACACGACCTGAAGAGCGCCGAGGAGCTCAACAAGGTCGTCCACGAGGTCTTCCCGCGCGACGAGGTCTTCCGGATCGACCACTACCTCGGCAAGGAGACCGTCCAGAACATCCTGGCGCTCCGCTTCGCCAACACGATGTTCGAGCCGATCTGGAACCGGTCGTACGTCGACCACGTGCAGATCACCATGGCCGAGGACATCGGCATCGGCGGCCGGGCCGGGTACTACGACGGTATCGGCGCCGCCCGTGACGTCATCCAGAACCACCTGCTCCAGCTGCTCGCGCTGACCGCGATGGAGGAGCCCGGCTCCTTCCACCCCAAGGCGCTGGTGGCGGAGAAGCTCAAGGTTCTCACCGCGGTGCAGCTGCCGGAGGACCTGGGCAAGCACACCGTGCGCGGCCAGTACGCGGCCGCCTGGCAGGGCGGCGAGAAGGTCGTCGGGTACCTCGAAGAGGACGGCATCGACCCCAAGTCGAAGACCGACACCTACGCGGCCATCCGCCTGGAGATCAACAACCGCCGCTGGGCGGGCGTCCCGTTCTACCTGCGGACGGGCAAGCGCCTGGGCCGCCGGGTGACCGAGATCGCGGTCGTCTTCAAGCGGGCCCCGTACCTGCCGTTCGAGTCGGGCGCGACCGAGGAGCTGGGGCAGAACGCCCTGGTCATCCGGGTCCAGCCGGACGAGGGCGTGACGGTCCGCTTCGGCTCCAAGGTCCCGGGCACCTCCATGGAGGTCCGGGACGTCACGATGGACTTCGCCTACGGCGAGTCCTTCACGGAGTCGAGCCCCGAGGCGTACGAGCGGCTGATCCTCGACGTGCTCCTCGGCGACGCGAACCTCTTCCCGCGTCACCAGGAAGTCGAACTGTCCTGGAACATCCTCGACCCGATCGAGGAGTACTGGGACAAGCACGGCAAGCCCGCGCAGTACCCGTCGGGCACCTGGGGTCCGGTCGAGGCGGACGAGATGCTCGCACGAGACGGACGGAGCTGGCGCCGGCCATGAAGATCGACCTCACGGAGACCAACTCCAGCAAGATCAATGCCGCGATGGTGCAGGCACGCCGGGACATCGGCACGCCGGCCATCGGCATGGTCCTCACGCTGGTGATCGTGACCGACGAGGAGAACGCGTACGACGCGCTCAAGTCGGCGAACGACGCGTCCCACGAACACCCCTCGCGGATCGTCGTCGTCATCAAGCGGGCCAGCCGCTCGCCGCGCAGCCGCCGCGACGCCCGGCTCGACGCGGAAGTACGCGTCGGGGCGGACTCCGGCAGCGGTGAGACGGTCGTGCTCCGCCTTCACGGCGACCTGGTCGACCACGCCCAGTCGGTGGTTCTCCCGCTGCTCCTGCCGGACGCCCCGGTGGTCGTCTGGTGGCCGGACGGTGCCCCCACGGACCTGGCGGGCGATCCGCTGGGTGCGCTGGGACAGCGCCGGATCACGGACACGTACTCCTGCGAGGACCCGATCAGGGCGCTCAGCGGCCGTGCGGGGGCGTACGCCCCCGGGGACACGGACCTGTCGTGGACCCGGATCACCCCGTGGCGCTCCATGCTGGCGGCCGCTCTGGACCAGCAGGCCCTGTCGGTCGTCTCGGCGACCGTCGAGGGCGAGGACGAGAACCCGAGCTGCGAACTGCTGGCCATGTGGCTGGCGGACCGGCTCCAGGTCCCCGTCAAGCGCACGCTGTCGTCGGGGCCGGGCCTGACGGCCGTACGCCTGTCCACCAAGGACGGCGACATCGTCCTGGACCGGGCGGACGGCGCGCTGGCCACGCTGTGCATGCCGGGGCAGCCCGACCGTGCGGTGGCGCTCAAGCGCCGCGACACGGCCGAGCTCCTGGCGGAGGAGCTGCGCAGGCTGGACCCGGACAACACGTACGAGGCCTCGCTGAAGTTCGGCGTGGCGAGGCTGGAGGCGTCGTCCCCGGAGCCGGAGGCCGAGGCCGCTCCGTCGGAGCAAGCCCCGGAGCCGGTTCCGAAGCCCAAGAGGGCCAAAGCCAAGTAGAGGCCCCTGCGGGACCTCGCTGGGGCTCCGCCCCAGACCCCGCGCCTCAAACGCCGGCGAGGCTGGATTGTCAGCCCGTCCGGCGTTTGAGGACCGGGTCCGGGCAGAGCCCGGGAAACGGCGAAAGGGCGGGGCGGGGACTGCTACGCGCAGCGGTACCCGCACCACCCGCACTACCAAGAAGGCGGCAGCACATGGGTATGACGACTCCCCAGGTCGTCGTCCACCGGGACAAGGAACTGATGGCCCAGGCCACCGCGGCCCGGCTCATCACGAAGATCGTGGACGCGCAGACGGCCCGCGGCACCGCGTCCGTCGTCCTCACCGGCGGACGCAACGGCAACGGCCTGCTCGCGGCACTGGCCGCCGCCCCGGCGCGGGACGCGATCGACTGGTCCCGGCTGGACCTGTGGTGGGGTGACGAGCGGTACGTCCCCGCCGACGACCCCGAGCGCAACCACACCCAGGCCCGCGAGGCCCTCCTGGACTCGGTCCCGGTGGACCCCGCCCGCGTGCACGTCATGCCGGCCTCGGACGGCCCGTACGGCGGTGACGTGGACGCCGCGGCGGCCGCCTACGCCGCCGAGCTGGCCAAGGCGGCCGGTCCGGAGGACCACGGTCCGGTCCCCCGGTTCGACGTGCTGATGCTGGGCGTCGGCCCGGACACGCACGTGGCCTCGCTGTTCCCGGAGCACCCGGCGGCCCGCGAGACCGAGCGCACGGTGGTCGGCGTGCACGGCGCCCCGAAGCCGCCGCCCACCCGGATCTCCCTCACGCTCCCGGCGATCCGGGCGGCCCGTGAGGTGTGGCTGCTGGCCGCGGGCGAGGACAAGGCCGGGGCGGTCTCCCTGGCCCTCGGCGGCGCGGGTGAGGTCCAGGCCCCGGCCGCGGCGGCGTACGGCCGCTCCCGCACCCTGTGGCTCCTGGACCGGGCGGCGGCGGCCAGGCTTCCGGTCGGCATGTATCCCCCGGTCTCTTCCTGACGGCGGCCGACGCGAGAAGGGCCCGCCTCCCGGTACCGGGAGGCGGGCCCTTCTCGTATGCGGGTCAGCTACGGCCGCGCAGCTTCCGGTAGGTGGCCACCAGCGCCTTCGTCGAGGCGTCCAGTCCCGGCACGTCGGCGCCCTCGCTCAGCGCGGGCTCGACCCGCTTGGCGAGGACCTTGCCGAGTTCGACGCCCCACTGGTCGAAGGAGTCGATGTTCCACACCGCGCCCTGGACGAACACCTTGTGCTCGTAGAGCGCGATCAGCTGGCCCAGGACCGCCGGGGAGAGCTCCCCCGCCAGGATGGTGGTCGTCGGGTGGTTCCCGTGGAAGGTCTTGTGCGGGACCAGCGACTCCGGGGCGCCCTCGGCACGCACCTCGTCCGCCGTCTTGCCGAAGGCCAGCGCCTGGGTCTGCGCGAAGAAGTTCGCCATCAGCAGGTCGTGCTGGGCCGCCGGGGCCGCCTCCAGCTCCGCCACCGGCCGGGCGAAGCCGATGAAGTCCGCGGGGATCACCTTCGTCCCCTGGTGGATCAGCTGGTAGTAGGCGTGCTGCCCGTTGGTGCCGGGCGTGCCCCAGACCACCGGGCCCGTCTGCCACTCCACCGGATTGCCGTCGCGGTCCACGGACTTGCCGTTGGACTCCATGTCCAGCTGCTGCAAGTACGCGGTGAAGCGGGAGAGGTAGTGGCTGTACGGGAGGACCGCGTGCGACTGGGCGTCGAAGAAGGCGCCGTACCAGATCCCCAACAGGCCCATGAGCAGCGGGGCGTTCTCGTGCGCGGGCGCCGTGCGGAAGTGCTCGTCCATGGCGTGGAAGCCGCCGAGCATCTCCCGGAAGGCGGCCGGGCCGATCGCGATCATCAGCGAGAGGCCGATGGCCGAGTCGAAGGAGTAGCGCCCACCGACCCAGTCCCAGAACTCGAACATATTGGCCGGATCGATGCCGAAGTCGGTGACCTTCTCGGCGTTGGTCGACAGCGCCACGAAGTGGCGTGCGACAGCGGCCTGGTCGCCGCCCAGCCCGGCGAGCAGCCAACCGCGCGCCGAGGTGGCGTTGGTGATGGTCTCGATGGTGGTGAAGGTCTTGGAGGCGATGATGAACAGCGTCTCGGCCGGGTCCAGGTCCCGTACGGCCTCGTGCAGGTCCGCGCCGTCGACGTTGGAGACGAACCGCACCGTCAGATCGCGGTCGGTGAAGGCGCGCAGGGCCTCGTACGCCATGGCCGGGCCGAGGTCGGAGCCTCCGATGCCGATGTTGACGACGTTCTTGATGCGCTTGCCGGTGAAGCCGGTCCACGCTCCCGACCTGATCCGGTCGGAGAAGTCCGCCATCTTGTCGAGGACGGCGTGCACGCCGGGGACGACGTCCTCGCCGTCGACCTCGACGGCCGCGCCCGCCGGTGCGCGCAGGGCGGTGTGCAGCACCGCCCGGTCCTCGGTCGTGTTGATCTTCTCGCCGCGGAACATCGCCTCGCGCAGCCCGGCCACGCCGGTGGCCTCGGCCAGCTCGTGGAGCAGCGCGAGCGTCTCGTCGGTGACGAGGTGCTTCGAGTAGTCGATGTGCAGGTCTCCGACCTGCAGGGTGTAGCCGGAGCCGCGGCCGGGATTCTCCTCGAAAAGCTCTCGCAGATGCGTCTGCCCGAACTCCTCCCGGTGCTTGCCGAGTGCCAGCCACTCGGGCGTCCGGTTCAGCTTCGTACGCGTGCCTGCGTTCATCTCGGACATCAACCCACTTCTTCCGTCCTGTCGTGCCCCGCCGTTCACCAACTTAAGGGATCACAAGCGGCAGAACGCACACAAAGAGGCCCGGCCCCGCAGGAGAAGTTCCTGTGGGGCCGGGCCTCACGTCATGCTCTTCGCGCCGTCTCAGATCTCGCCGCGGAGCTTGGCGAGCGCCTCGGCGAGGATCGCCTCGCCGTCGGCGTCGGAACGCCGTTCCCGTACGTACGCCAGGTGCGTCTTGTACGGCTCGGTGCGCGGCGGCGCGGGCGGGTTGTCCCGGTCCTGGCCGGCCGGGAACCCGCAGCGCGGGCAGTCCCAGGTGTCCGGCACCTGCGCGTCGCTGGCGAAGCTCGGCTGCGTCTCGTGCCCGTTCGAGCACCAGAAGGAGATGCGCAGGCGGGGCGCGGACTCGCCGCGCTCCGCCTCACCCATCGGCCCCGCTCCGACCCGGCTACCACGGATCGCGTTGCCACTTGCCACGGTCGTAACTCCCTGCGTGATGGTGCCGCGGAAGGTGAGTGGAATTCCGCCGCGGAGCGCCCAAGTCTACGTAAGGCCCAACGCACGTCCACTGAGCGGAGTTACTGATTCCACGCGATGGACGCCGGCCCTCATGATAGGCCGGGCGGTGCCGACCGGACTGCCGGAATGGCCAGAACGGTCAGCTGCTCGACTTGGTCACCAGACCGAGCGCGACGATGCACGCGAACCACAGCAGGCCGACGACCACGGTGATGCGGTCCAGGTTGCGCTCCGCGACGGAGGAACCGCCGACCGACGACTGCATACCGCCGCCGAACATGTCGGAGAGGCCGCCGCCCTTGCCCTTGTGCATCAGCACGAGCAGCATCAGCAGGGCGCTGAAGACGATCAGGGCGATCGAGAACCCCATAATCACGGCTGATTCCTACTTTCTGGCTTTTTCGGGCTTTCCGGCATTGCGAGATGTGCACGGGGGCCAGGGGCTGACGCATCAGCCTCTGGCCCCCGCAAGGGTACGACGGATCCGCCCTACCGCATACTCACTGGTCGCGGAAGCGGACGATCTTGACGAACTCGTCCGCGTCCAGCGCCGCGCCGCCGATCAGGGCGCCGTCGACGTCGGGCTGGGCCATGATCGCCGCGATGTTCCCGGACTTCACGGAGCCGCCGTACTGGATGCGGACCTTGTCGGCCAGCTCCTGCGAGTACAGCTCGGCGAGGCGGCCGCGGATCGCCCCGCAGACCTCCTGGGCGTCGTCGGGGGTGGCGACCTCGCCGGTCCCGATGGCCCAGACGGGCTCGTAGGCGATCACGATGGACTCGACCTGGTCGGCCGGGACGCCTTCCAGGCCGCCGTCGAGCTGGCTCAGCGTGTAGGGGACCTGCTCGCCGGCCTTGCGGACGTCCAGGCCCTCTCCGACGCACAGGATCGGGGTGATCCCGTGCCGGAAGGCGGCCTTGACCTTGGCGTTGCAGATCTCGTCGCTCTCGCCGTGGTACTGGCGGCGCTCGCTGTGGCCGACGGCCACGTACGTGCACTTCAGCTTCGAGAGCATCGGGCCGGAGATCTCACCGGTGTAGGCACCGGAGTCGTGCGCGGAGATGTCCTGGGCGCCGTACTTGATCTTCAGCTTGTCGCCGTCGACCAGGGTCTGGACCGAGCGGAGGTCGACGAAGGGCGGCAGGACCGCGACCTCGACGGCGTCGTAGTCCTTGTCGGTGAGGGCGAAGGCGAGCTTCTGGACGTGGGCGATGGCCTCGAGGTGGTTGAGGTTCATCTTCCAGTTGCCCGCCATGAGCGGGGTGCGCGTGGTCATACGGGTTCAGCCCTCCAGGGCGGCGAGGCCGGGGAGCGTCTTGCCCTCGAGGTATTCGAGGGAGGCGCCGCCACCGGTCGAGATGTGGCCGAATGCATTCTCGTCGAAGCCCAGGATGCGGACCGCGGCGGCACTGTCGCCACCGCCGACGACGGTGAAGGCGCTGCTGTCGAGCAGGCCCTGGGCGATGGCCGTGGTGCCCCCGGCGTAGTCCGGGTGCTCGAAGACGCCCACCGGGCCGTTCCAGAAGACGGTCCTGGCGTCGGCGATCTTCGACGCGTACAGCTCGCGCGTCCTGGGGCCGATGTCCAGGCCCTCCTTGTCGGCGGGGATCTTGTCCGCGTCGACGGTCTCGAAGGTGGCCGGGGTCTTGCCCTTGAGGTCCGGGAACTCCGCGGAGACCAGGACGTCGACCGGGAGGACCAGCTCGACGCCGGTCTTCTCGGCGCGCTCCATGTACTCCTTGACCTTCTCCACCTGGTCCTTCTGGAGCAGGGAGATGCCGACCTCGTAGCCCTTGGCGTAGAGGAAGGTGTAGGCCATGCCGCCGCCGATGAGGATGCGGTCGGCCTTGCCGAGCAGCTCGTCGATGACGGCGAGCTTGTCGGAGACCTTGGCGCCGCCCAGGACCACCACGTACGGGCGCTCGACCTCGGCGGTCAGCTTCTTCAGGACGCCGACCTCGGTGGCGATGAGGTAGCCGGCCCCGTGCGGGAGGCGGGCCGGGAGGTCGAAGACCGAGGCGTGCTTGCGGTGCACGGCACCGAAGCCGTCGCCCACGTACAGGTCGGCGAGCTCCGCGAGCTGGTCCGCGAAGGCGCCGCGCTCGGCGTCGTCCTTCGAGGTCTCACCGGCGTTGAAGCGCAGGTTCTCGATGACGGCGACCCGGCCGTCGGTCAGGGCCGCGACGGTCTCCTTGGCGGAGGCGCCGACGGTGTCGGTGGCGAACGCCACGTCCGCACCGAGCAGTTCGCCCAGGCGCGCGGCGGCCGGGGCCAGCGAGAACGCCGGCTCGACGCCGGTGCCCTTGGGGCGGCCCAGGTGCGATGCCACGATGACGCGGGCGCCGGCTTCGGCGAGCTTCGCGATCGTGGGCAGGACGGCGCGGATGCGGCCGTCGTCGGTGATGGTGCCCTCGGCCAGCGGGACGTTCAGGTCCGCGCGGACGAAGACCCGCTTGCCCTTGACGCCTTCGGCGAGCAGTTCATCGATCGTCTTCATGTATTTCTACTCCTTTGAGCCTTCACTCGAAGGGCGAGGAAGGATAACGAGGCAAGCAACAGGGCCCGTGCGGCGCATCGTCGCGCTGCTCGGACCCTGTGCTTCACATCGTGGTGCCTTGCCCTACGTTCTTAGAGCTGACCGCCGACGAAGACGGTGAGGTCGACGAGACGGTTGGAGTAGCCCCACTCGTTGTCGTACCAGCCGACGACCTTGACCTGCGTACCGTCCTGAACCATGGTCAGGGAGGAGTCGAAGGTGCAGGACGCGGGCCAGTTCACGATGTCGGAAGAGACGATCGCGTCCTCGGTGTAGTCGAGGATGCCCTTGAGCTGCCCCTCCGAAGCCTTCTGGAAGGCCGCGTTGATCTCTTCCACCGTGGTCTCACGGGAGAGCTCCAGCACCAGGTCGGTCACCGAGCCGGTCGGGACCGGAACGCGCATGGCGATGCCGTCCAGCTTGCCCTTGAGCTGCGGGAGGACCAGAGCGGTGGCCTTGGCGGCACCGGTGGAGGTCGGGATGATGTTCTCGGCCGCGGCGCGGGCGCGACGCAGGTCCGAGTGCGGGAAGTCCAGGATGCGCTGGTCGTTCGTGTACGCGTGGACCGTCGTCATCATGCCCTTGACGATGCCGAAGTTCTCGTCGAGGACCTTGGCCATCGGCGCCACGCAGTTGGTGGTGCAGGAGGCGTTGGAGATGACGTGGTGGTTGGCCGCGTCGTACTTGTCGTGGTTGACGCCCATCACGATGGTGATGTCCTCGTCCTTGGCCGGAGCCGAGATGAGGACCTTCTTGGCGCCCGCGGCGATGTGCTTGGCGGCGTCGGCCTTCTTCGTGAAGATGCCGGTCGACTCGATGACGATGTCGGCGCCCAGCTCGCCCCAGGGGAGGTTGGCGGGGTCACGCTCGGCGAAGGTCTTGAAGGTCTGGCCACCGACGGTGATGCTGTCGTCGGTGTGGGAGACCTCGGCCTTGAGGCGGCCCAGGATGGTGTCGTACTTGAGCAGATGCACCAGGGTCGCGTTGTCAGTCAGGTCGTTGACACCGACGATCTCGATGTCCGCTCCCTGCTCCAGGAGCGCCCGGAAATAGTTGCGGCCAATTCGGCCAAAACCGTTGATGCCTACGCGGATCGTCACGAACCGATCTCCTCGTTGGTGCGCCGGTAAGAGCGCCGGCGAGCTGTATGGGATGTCCCCGACCGCTTACGACCCTACCTCTCCGTGAGCTTTTGGGTGACATCGGTCGGGGCCTGACACTCCCCCTACTTCCCGGGGGTACTCCCGCGAGGGTCCCGTTCCGGACACTCCGGAACGGGACCTTCGGACTTCGGCCCCCGTCACTCAGGGTGAGTGACGACGGGGGCTCCGATCAGCGGTGCAGTGTGCGCAGTGCCTTACCGACGAGTACGGCGCGGTCCGCCGCGGTCGGCATGTGCTCCAGGCCGAAGCCCAGCAACACCGTGTCACGCGTGGTGACCGCTGCGTAGGACTTGAACAGCTCCCCGGACCGGGCCCAGTCGCCGGGAACCTCGGGGCTTCCGGCCGGTGCGGCCTGTGCGGTCCAGGCTCCGAGGGACGTCTCGAATCCCTCCACGGGCTGGTCCGCGCCCTTGACGGAGAGGCGCGCCTCGTCCGCGAAGACGCCGCGGCCGCCCGAGCCGGGGTCGGTGATGTAGGAGAGCGAGAGCTCAACGGTCCGGCCGGCGTAGGCGCTCAGGTCGAAGGAGACCTGCTTCCAGCCGCCGGAGGAACCGGTGAAGCTGTTCCACGTGCCGCTGGTGCCCTGCGGGGTGCAGCCGCCGGCGTCGAGCGTGAGGTAGTGGCGCAGGAACGGGTGTCCGTTGACGAAGAACCCGGCCGCGCACTCCTCCGGGACGGCGGTACTGCTCAGGCCGCCCGCGTCCGGCAGGGTGGTCCAGTCGTCGCCGCCTGCGGTCCGGGCCTCCAGCGCGGCGTGGTCGTAGCCCTCCTCCACGTTCCAGTTGAGCGCCAGCTTCAGCTGCGGCCGGTCGGCCGCGGTGACCCCGGTGAGGTCGATCGTCCGGACGAGGCGCTTCCAGTCGTCGTCGGCGTGCAGGGCCGCGGCCATGCCGGAGCCGGCGTAGGGGGCGTACGGGTTCACGACCCCGGTGAAGGCTCCCGCCTGGGCGCTCTTGAACTGCGGGAACTGCGCGGGCGCCAGGGTCTCGGAGGTCACGGTGTAACCGCCGGGGGCGTTCAGCGGGTTGCCCGCGGCGTCCCCGACGTCGCCCCGGGCGCCGTTCAGGGCCCCGGCGCCGGCGAAGCCCTTGGCTCCGACGGTGCTCGTACGGCTGTACGCGCCGAGCCAGTACTGGCTGAAGTCGTTGGTCACGGCGCGGCCGACCTGGGCGTTGCCGCCCGCCAGCTCACCGGCCTCGATCAGCCTGCCGCCCTCGTTCAGGAAGTCGCGGACCGCCAACTGGGTCTCGCCGCCGGGGGTCTTGGCTCCGGTGTAGTGGACGGCCGTACCGAAGTGGGAGAGGACTCCGAGGTGGTGCGGGGCGCCCTGGACGGCGACGTCCCAGACCGCCGCGGACTTTCCGTTCGCGCGCAGGGCGTCGACGTAGGTCTGGGCGTGCTGGGCCTTGGCCCCCTCTTCCGCGATCACCAGGACGTCCGCACGCGGCCGCTCGGCCACCGTGTACGTGAAGTGCTCGCTGGAGACCTGCTTGCCGGAGCGGTCGCGGCCGGTGAACCAGACCTCGACCTTGTCGCCGGGCTTCGCGCCGTCGACCTCGGCGCGGTACTCGTCGAACCAGTTGTTGTCGTCCCCGCCGTAGACCTCGCCGCCCTTCCAGGCCTTGAGGTCCTCGTCGTGCGTGCGGCCGCCGTTGATCCGGAAGTTGAGTTCCTTGTCCTTCAGTGCCTTGCGGGCCGTGACGGAGACCTCCTGGTCCTCGCCGCGGGCGGCGTAGGAGGTGGCGAAGGCGTCCACGGTGAAGTCCGCGGCGCTCAGGCCGACCGGGGAGGAGGGACGGTCCGGGTGCGCGGCGCTCTCGCCGACGGAGAGGGCGAAGGGGATGTTCTTGGCGAACTCCGCCTGGATGAGCTTCTCGTCGTCCGGGAAGTTGAAGCCGGAGGCGCAGTCCTCGGGCTTCCACTGGTCGTTCGGGTCGCTCGCCGAGGCGGTCTGGCAGGTGGTCATCTCCGGCGTGAACATCATGATGCCGTTGACGTTGGAGGCGTGCCCGTCGGCCTCGCCGTTGGTGGTGTAGAGCTCGGAGGAGACCTGCGGGTAGTAGCCCGGGACGGCGGGGTTCTCCGGGGTGCCGGCGAGTGCCTTGTAGGCGACGTCGTCGGGGGTGGGGGTGGCGACCTGCCAGCCCACGCCGTAGAGGATCAGCTCGGCGGCGGAGTGGTAGTTGATCGCGTAGTCGAAACCGATGCGCTTCTCGAAGCGGTCGAGGGCGACGGTCTCGGGCTCGGAGGAGGCGCTCGGGCCGCGGTAGGTCTCGCTCGACTGGTTCGGCGAGGAGCCCTCGTTGTCGTAGCCCCACTTGAAGGCGAAATTCCGGTTGAGGTCGACCCCGTCGCCGGGGCCGGTCTTCCCGTCGCCGTTGTTGTCGCGGAGGTTCTTGCGCCACAGCCGCTGGCCGTCGGCCGCGTGCGTGTAGTCGTACCCGTCCGGATTGGCGGAGAGCAGGAACCACAGCTCGCTGGAGTCGACCAGCTTGGTGATCCTCGGGTCCTTGCCGTAGTTGTCGAGGGTGTGGTGCATCAGCCGCCGGGTCATCTCGGGGGTGATCCACTCACGGGCGTGCTGGTTGGACATGTAGAGGACCGACGGCTTGTCACCGTCCCTGGTCTTCTTGGCGTTCTTGCTGACCTTCAGGGCGAGGATGTCCTTGCCCTGGACGGTCTTGCCGATGGAGACGACCTTGGTGAGCCCCGGGTTCTCCTGCGCGGTCCGCAGGATCTCCTCCTGGAGGCCGCCCTTGCCGCTGTACGGGCGGAACACCCCGTCCCCGGCCGCCTTGGCGCGGGCGAGGCCCTGGGCGGGGACCTTGCGCTCGGCCAGCTTGACGCCCTGGGCCGCGAGTTCCCCGGCCTGGCCGGCACTCAGGAAGAGCTCGACCCGGGCGGTTCCGGTCTCCGGGGCCCGCTCGGTGAGCTCGTGCGCGTCCTGTCCCGCGGCGAGGACGAGCGGGACCTGCTCCCGGGTGATGTCGGCGTCGTAGACCCGTACCTCGTCGGCGCCGGATGCGGAGCCGGGTCCCGGCTGGGCCTGAGCCGCGGCGGGTAGCACGGCGAGTGTGGTTCCGAAGACGAGTGCGCTTGCGGCGAGGATCGATCTCGCGCGGTGACTCATGTGCCCCCCTGGGCGTCGTCTGCCACGAAAGCGTTCGGACGCCAGACTCAAGACCGGCCCATGCTCATGTCAATGGGGCGTGCGGCAAAGGGGCCCGCACGAGTGGTCGCGCGAGCCCCTTCGGCCGTACGGGACCGGCTAACCGGCCATGTTGTCGGCCATTTCCTCGCTGAGGTCGAGGTTCGACTCGGTGCCCGGGATGCCGAGGTCCTGGGCCCGCTTGTCGGCCATCGCCAGCAGGCGGCGGATCCGGCCGGCGACCGCGTCCTTGGTCAGCGGCGGGTCGGCGAGCGCGCCCAGCTCCTCCAGGGAGGCCTGCTTGTGCTCCATGCGCAGCCGGCCTGCCGCCGCGAGGTGCTCGGGGACCTCCTCGCCGAGGATCTCCAGCGCGCGCTGCACGCGGGCTCCGGCGGCCACCGCGGCCCGCGCCGAGCGGCGCAGGTTGGCGTCGTCGAAGTTGGCCAGGCGGTTGGCGGTGGCGCGCACCTCGCGCCGCATCCGCCGCTCCTCCCAGGCCAGGACCGATTCGTGCGCGCCGAGCCGGGTGAGCAGCGCGCCGATGGCGTCGCCGTCGCGGACCACGACCCGGTCCACCCCGCGCACCTCGCGCGCCTTGGCGGCGATGGACAGCCTGCGGGCGGCGCCCACCAGGGCCAGGGCGGCCTCCGGGCCGGGGCAGGTGACCTCCAGGGAGGAGGACCGGCCCGGCTCGGTGAGCGAGCCGTGGGCCAGGAAGGCGCCGCGCCAGGCTGCCTCGGCGTCGCAGGTGGCCCCGGAGACCACCTGCGGGGGAAGACCCCGGATGGGGCGGCCGCGGCCGTCCACGAGGCCCGTCTGGCGCGCCAGCTGGTCACCGCCGGCCACGACGCGGACCACGTAACGGCTGCCGCGGCGCAGTCCGCCGGGGGCCATCACCACCAGGTCCGAGGAATGGCCGAAGATCTCCAGGATGTCCTTGCGCAGGCGTCTGGCGGCGATCCCGGTGTCCAGCTCCGCCTCGATGACGATGCGGCCGCTCACCAGGTGCAGCCCGCCCGCGAACCGAAGGATCGCCGAGACCTCCGCCTTCCTGCAGCAGGTCCGGGTGACGGGCAGGCGGGAGATCTCATCCTTCACCGCAGGCGTCATCGCCATGGGCCGATCCTTCCATGCATCCGAAAAATACGGTCGTACGCGGCGGCCAGCAGCTCCGGGTCGTGCTTCGGAGAGCCGTCCTGCCTGGCCACGGGCGCCAGCTCGACCGCGGCACCGAACCGTTTCGCGGCATCGGCGAGGGACTCGCGGTCGGGCACGGCGGCCTCGTCGGCCAGCACCACGTCCAGGGCGAGTTTAGGGGCGTGTCGGGCCAAAACCTCCAAATGACGCTGCGGAGAGAAGCCCTCTGTTTCGCCGGGCTGCGGCGCGAGGTTCAGCGAGAGGACCCGCCGGGCCTTCGTCTCCATCAGCGCGTCCAGCAGTTCCGGCACCAGCAGGTGCGGGATGACCGAGGAGAACCAGGACCCCGGACCGAGCACCACCCAGTCGGCGTCCAGGACCGCGGCCACGGCCTCCGGCACGGCGGGCGGATCGCTCGGCACCACCTGTACGGAGAGCACCTCGCCCGGGGTCAGCGCCACCGTGGCCTGCCCGCGGACGGTGTCCACGTCCTCGGGGCGGGCCGGGTCGTGCCCCCGGACCAGGGCCTGCAGCTCCAGCGGCACCGCCGACATCGGCAGGACGCGGCCCTGGGCCCCGAGCAGCTTGCCGACCAGGTCGAGGGCCTGGACGGGGTCGCCGAGCTGTTCCCACAGGGCGACGATCAGCAGGTTGCCGACCGCGTGCCCGTGCAGGTCGCCCTCGGACTGGAAGCGGTGCTGGATGACCCGGGCCCAGGTCTGGCCCCAGTCGTCGTCACCGCACAGCGCGGCCAGCGCCTTGCGCAGGTCGCCGGGCGGGAGCACGCCGAGCTCCTCCCGGAGCCGGCCGCTGGAACCGCCGTCGTCGGCCACGGTGACCACGGCGGTGAGGTCACCGGTGATCCGGCGCAGGGCGGCGAGGGAGGCCGACAGGCCCTGGCCGCCGCCGAGTGCCACCACCTTGGGCGTGGCACCGCGCCGGCGGCCGGAGCGGCCGGAGCGGCCCGCGCCGTCCTCGCCCCGGCCCGGGGTGAGGCGGCGCAGGCGGCTCAGCCGCGGGGTCCGTGCGGTCACTCGCGCCCCATGTCCCGGTGGACGACGACGGTCTCGACTCCCTCGGAGGCGAGGCGGGCGGCGAGCTTCTCGGACATGGCCACGCTGCGGTGCTTGCCGCCGGTGCAGCCGACCGCGATGGTCACGTACCGCTTGCCCTCACGGCGGTATCCGGTGGCGATGAGCTGGAGCAGCTCGGTGTAGCGGTCGAGGAACTCCTTGGCGCCGGGCTGGCTGAAGACGTACCCCGACACCTCCTCGTTGAGCCCGGTGAAGGGGCGCAGCTCCGGGACCCAGTGCGGGTTGGGGATGAAGCGGCAGTCGACGACGAGGTCGGCGTCGACGGGGAGGCCGTACTTGTAGCCGAAGGACATGACGGTGGCCCGCAGCTCGGGCTCCTCGTCCCCGGCGAACTGGGCGTCCATCTTGGCGCGCAGCTCGTGCACGTTCAGGCTGGAGGTGTCGATCACCAGGTCGGCGTCGCCGCGCAGCTCGCGCAGCAGGTCGCGCTCGGCGGCGATGCCGTCGGTGATGCGCCCGTCGCCCTGGAGCGGGTGCGGGCGGCGGACCGACTCGAAGCGGCGGACCAGCGCGTCGTCGGAGGACTCCAGGAAGACGATGCGGCGGGTGACGCCCTTGCTGTCGAGGTCGGCGAGGGACTCGCGCAGGGCGTCGAAGAACTGGCGGCCGCGGACGTCGACGACGACGGCGATGCGCGCCACGTTGCCCTGGGAGCGGGCACCGAGCTCGACCATGGTCGGGATCAGGGCCGGCGGGAGGTTGTCGACGACGAACCAGCCGAGGTCCTCCAGACACTTCGCCGCCGTACTGCGGCCGGCCCCGGACATGCCGGAGATGATCACCAGCTCGGGGATGGCCGCCTCGGCGGTCTCGCCGGGCTCCACTGTCGTGCCCGTACTCACCTGTGCTCCGTCTCGGTCGTGCGCGGTCTCGTGCTCGGTCATTGCTCGGTCCCCCGTTCGGATGATGCTCCCGCGGACGCGGGGGTCTCATCCTCAATGATCTCTCCTGTGGCCGTATTGACGGCAGGACCAGCGGGAACCGCCTGGGCGAGGGCCGCGGCCACGGTCTCGGCCGTCTTACGGCCTATGCCCGGGACCTCGCAGATCTGGTCGATTGTCGCCTGTCTCAGCTTCTTCACCGAACCGAAGTGCTTGATCAGGGCCTGCTTGCGGCTCTCGCCCAGGCCGGACACCTCGTCCAGGGGCCCGGATTTCAGGCGCTTGCCGCGCTTGCTGCGCTGGTACTGGATGGCGAACCGGTGGGCTTCGTCACGCACCCGCTGGAGCAGGTAGAGGCCCTCGCTGGTGCGCGGCAGCACGACCGGGTCGTCCTCGCCCGGCAGCCAGACCTCCTCCAGCCGCTTGGCCAGGCCGCACACGGCGACGTCGTCGATCCCGAGCTCCTCCAGGGCGCGCTTGGCGGCGGCGACCTGCGGCTGCCCGCCGTCGACCACGACGAGCTGGGGCGGGTACGCGAACCGCTTGGGCCGCCCGTCGTCCTCGGGCACCTCCCCGTCGCCGTCCTCGGGGGCCCACTCGCCCGTTTTCAGCTTCTCCTGGAGGTAGCGGCGGAAGCGCCGGGAGACCACCTCGTGCATGGAGCGGACGTCGTCCTGTCCCTCGCCGTGCCAGACCTGCGTGTCTCCGACACGGCCTTTGATCTGGAAGCGCCGGTACTCGCTCTTGCGGGCCAGCCCGTCCTCGAAGACGACCATCGAGGCGACGACGTCGTCCCCCTGCAGGTGGGAGATGTCGAAGCACTCGATGCGCAGCGGGGCACTGTCGAGGTCCAGGGCCTCGGCGATCTCCTCCAGGGCCCGGGAGCGGGTGGTCAGGTCGCTGGCGCGCTTGGTCTTGTGCAGGGCGAGGGACTGCAGCGCGTTGCGGTGGACGGTCTCCATCAGGGCCTTCTTGTCGCCGCGCTGCGGTATCCGCAGGCTGACCTGGGACCCCCGGCGCTCGGCGAGCCACTGGTTCAGTGTCGGCGTGTCCTCGGGGAGGGCCGGGACCAGCACCTCCTTGGGCACGGCCTCGCCCTTCTCCTCGCCGTACAGCTGCTGGAGGGCGTGCTCGACGAGCCCGGCCGTGTCGACGGCCTCGACCTTGTCGGTGACCCAGCCGCGCTGGCCGCGGACCCGGCCGCCGCGGACGTGGAAGATCTGCACCGCGGCTTCGAGCTCGTCCTCGGCGACGGCGATCAGGTCGGCGTCGGTGGCGTCGGCGAGCACCACGGCGTTCTTCTCCATCGCGCGGCGCAGCGCCCCGATGTCGTCGCGCAGCCGGGCGGCCTTCTCGTACTCCATCTCCTCGGCCGCCGCGTGCATCTCCTTCTCCAGCCGGGAGAGGTAGGTGCCGGTGCGGCCGGCCATGAAGTCGCAGAAGTCCTCGGCCAGTTCGCGGTGCTCCTCGGGGGTGACCCTGCCGACGCAGGGGGCGGAGCACTTGCCGATGTAGCCGAGCAGGCAGGGGCGGCCGATCTGGGCGGAGCGCTTGAACACCCCCGCCGAGCAGGTCCGCACCGGGAACACCCGGAGCATCAGGTCGACGGTCTCGCGGATGGCCCAGGCGTGCCCGTACGGACCGAAGTAGCGCACGCCCTTCCGCTTGGGCCCGCGCATGACCTGGACCCGCGGGTATTCCTCATTGAGGGTGACGGCGAGGGAGGGGTAGCTCTTGTCGTCCCGGTACTTGACGTTGAACCGGGGGTCGAACTCCTTGATCCACGAGTACTCCAGCTGGAGCGCCTCCACCTCGGTGGACACCACGGTCCACTCGACGGAGGCGGCCGTGGTCACCATGGTGGCGGTACGCGGGTGCAGGCCGGCGATGTCCTGGAAGTAGCTGGCCAGGCGCTGGCGCAGGCTCTTGGCCTTCCCGACGTAGATCACCCGGCGGTGCTCGTCACGGAACTTGTAGACCCCCGGGGAGTCCGGGATCTGCCCCGGCTCGGGGCGGTAGCTGGAAGGGTCGGCCATGCCAACCACCCTACTTGCGCGCACCGACATCGAACCGTACGCCTCCGGCGCGGTCCGCCGCCGGGAGCTTTTCCGGGCTCCGCCCGGACCCGGTCCTCAAACGCCGGACGGGCTGAAGTTCCAGCCTCGCCGGCCTTTGAGGCGCGGGTCCGGGGGCGGAGCCCCGATCTTTCAGCCTCGCCGGCGTTTGAGGCGCGGGTCCGGGCAGAGCCCGGGATACCGCGAAAGGGCGGGGCTCAGCCGATCAGGCTCGCGCGCCCGCCCGGCGCGATCGCCGCACGGCGGCCACGCCCAGCGCCCCGAGCGCCAGCACACCGGCCCCCGCCGCCCACGGCACTTCCGCGCCCTCGGCGGCAGCCGGCACGGCATCCGCGTAGCCGCCCGCCATGCCGCGCTCGGCGTACGGGGAGCCGGGGAGCTTGTCCCCGTACGCCTTGGCGACGCGCACGCGATACGCGGCCAGGCTGGTGCCGCCCGCGCCCACGGCCCGCACCGCGTCCTCGTCCAGTGGCAGCACCCTGCTGCCCCCGGCCACGTACCAGGCGTCGATCTGCGGCTCCCGGAAGACCGTCCCTCCGGGCAGTCTCGCCGCGCCCAGCCGCGCGTAGCGGAACTCGTCGTCGCCGGTGGCGATGTTCACGACCTGCCAGCCCGCCTCCGTCCGCGCGGTCCACAGCGCGGCCTGCTGCCCGTCGGAGGAGACCGCCTTGCTGGCGAGGAACTCCAGGCGGGCGACGGACGCACCCGCTCTGCCGGCGACGAACTCCGGGGAGAGGTGGTTGACCGGTATCGCCTCGCCCTCGATGCGGGGCTGCGCGGCGGCGAGGGAGACCTTGCCCTCCCGGGCGAAGAACCGGGAGAGGGTGGCCAGGGTGTCGGGCGCGTGGGCGGCCTGCGCGGCGGCCGCCCTGTTCTCGGCGGTGGCCGCCCGGGGCTGCGGCTCGGGGACCGCCGCGGCGGCCTGCGGGGCGAGCCCGAGGAGGGCGGTGGCGAGGGCGGCCGCGGCGGCCGAAGCGCGCAGGGTCATGGCGCTCACGCCCCGATCCGGTAGAGGGAGTGGGTCCAGGAGAAGGTGCTGTTGTTGACGTACCAGGCGTGCGAGGCCCAGTTGTAGCGGTCGCTGGAGGGCCAGGGGTCACCCCAGTGGACCCAGTTGTTCGCGGTGTCGTAGCCGTACACGACGTGCATGTGGCCACCGCCGTTCGACCACTGGATACGGGTCTCGATCGGACGGTCGGCATTGATCTCGGTCTGGACGGTGGAGTACTGGAGCCAGCCGCTCACGTACGAGCCGGGGTTGATGCCGGCCCAGCGCAGTCCGGTCTGGACGTTGCCGAGGGTGGCCTGGTTGTTCGGGCACTCGGTGCCCTGCTGGCGGTTGAAGGAGGCGTTGCAGAACTGGTTCTGGCTGTAATTGCGGCCGAACCAGTTGGCGATGGTGTTGCCGCCGGCGGCCCAGCACCAGTTGGTCTTCTGCTGGGCCTGCATGGTGATGTTCAAGCGCTTCTGCGCCGGGGCGAGCGGGGCCGCCGCGTCGGCATCGGCGGCGGTGGCGGTGGCGGTGCCGACGGGCAGGGCGAGGAGCAGGACGGTGAGCACGGCGGTGAGGAGGGCGGCCGGGGAAAGCCGCCGGTTTCGGTTGCGCATCGCGTTCCTCCCGAGGTGGGGAGTGGGGGGGTGGAGGAGCGCGTCCGGACGCTGTGCAGGAGCATCAGGGAGTTGTCGCGATCAGGTCAACACGCTTCAATACGCGGTGACGTTGCAGTGTGAACGGTGGGACTGCGGTGTGAACGGTTGCTGTCGTTTCACCTGGTCCCCCGGAGCTGCCGCCGTGATCCCCCACCTCGGCGCGCGTGAACGTTCACAGAGGAGTCGCCATGCGGCCTTCCACGGATCCGGCGGACACGGCGGAACTGAACCGGCTGCTGCGCGGCGGCCCCTTCCACCTCGCCCTGCGCGCCGCCCTCGCCGCCCGCGGTCTGCCCCTGCACCGGGTACAGCACCGGCTCGCGGCACAGGGGATCAAGGTCGGTGTCACCAGCCTCAGTTACTGGCAGCAGGGCGCGCGGCGGCCGCGCCACCCGGAGTCGCTGCGGGCGGTCGGCGCCCTGGAGCGGATCCTGGAACTGCCCGACGGCGCCCTCCTGCGCCTGCTGGCCGCCCAGGATCCCGGGCCCGGGTCCGCGCGCCCGCCCACCCGCTCGTACCGGGCCCTGTTCAGCCTGGGCGGGACGGTGGAGCGGCTGCTGGACGGGATGGACCTCCCGCCGGACGGCGGGCTGCACTCGGTCGGCCACCACGAGCGGGTCCGTATCGGACCGGCGGGTGAGCTGCGCGTCCGCGAATCGCAGCAGATCGTCCGGGCGCACCGCGACGGCGTCGACCGCTACCTGGCCGTCCACCACGGCGACCCCGGCTGCGACGTGTCCCGGATGCGCGTGACGGCGTACGAGAACTGCCGCACGGGCCGGGTGCGGTGCCATCCGGAGTCCGGGGTGGTGGTCGCCGAGCTGCTCTTCGACGCGCGGCTGAGGCGCGGGGACACCCACGTCTTCGGCTACGCGGTCGAGGACGGCACCGGGGCACGCAGCGGCGAGTACGTGCGCGGGTTCAGCTACGCCGGCGGCCAGTACATGCTCCAGGTCGGCTTCGACGAGGCGGCCCTGCCGGTGCGCTGCCGGCGCTTCGTCCGGGACGGGCCCGGGGCCCCGCGGACCGGTCTGGTGGACCTGACGCCCAGCGGCCGGCACCGGGCGGTCCACCTGGTGGAGCAGTCGGTGCGGCGCGGGATCCTCGGGATCGCCTGGGACTGGGACTGATGTCCGTCTGCGGACGCGGTGGCGGGTGCGGACGCGGTCGCAATCGCGGTCGCGGTCGCGGGTCAGCCCGCGACGAGCTTGCCGTTCTCGGCCCGGACCGGAACGGCGGGCAGCGGGGCGGCGGCCGGACCGCGCAGGACCGCGCCGGTCTTCACGTCGAAACGGCTGCCGTGGCAGGGGCAGTTCCCCTCACCCTCGACGATCTTGTCCAGGACGCAGCCGGCGTGCGTGCACTGCGCGCTGAAGGCCTTGTACTGGCCCTCCGCCGGGCAGCTGACGATCAGCTTCTCCTCCCGGTAGAGCTTCGCACCGCCCACCGGGACATCGGCCGCGGCGCCCAGGTCCACCGGCGCGGTGGGGGTGGCGGGGGTGCGGCCGCCGCTGTTGGTCTCGGTGGAGCAGGCCGCGAGGGT
The DNA here is from genome assembly GCF_054353315.1 of Streptomyces sp. NC-S4. Taxonomy (NCBI): domain Bacteria; kingdom Bacillati; phylum Actinomycetota; class Actinomycetes; order Kitasatosporales; family Streptomycetaceae; genus Streptomyces; species Streptomyces sp. NC-S4. Next base: position 2,400,551 of record NZ_CM135937.1, read on the forward strand.
CGCTCCGGCACCCGCGGCCCCGGCGAGCGCGGCGGCGCCCTTGAGGACGGTACGGCGGGCGGGCGACTGCGGCGCGGGCATGCGGTTCTCCTGAGGTGCGGGCACGTGGGGACGGGATGCGGGCGGGGCACGGGCCGGAACCCGGCCGGGGCACCGGCCCACCCGACGATACCTCCGCCCCATGAGGTAGCTTCCCCCGCGTGATCGTCGTCGGCGGAGAAGCCCTCATCGACCTGGTGCCCGCGGCGCGGCCGCCCGGGGCGCTGCTGCCCCGGCCGGGCGGCGGACCGTACAACACCGCGCTCGCGCTCGGGCGGCTCGGCGCCGAGGTGGCCTTCTGTTCCCGGGTCTCCTCGGACGGCTTCGGGGAGAGCCTGCTGGCCGGGCTGCGGGCCGCCGGGGTGGACCTGTCGCTGGTCCAGCGCGGACCGGAGCCGACGACGCTCGCCGTGCCCTCGCTGGCCCCGGACGGCTCGGCCTCCTACGGCTTCTACGTCGAGGGCACGGCGGACCGGATGTTCACGCTGCCGCCCGCCCTTCCGGAGGGGGTACGGGCCCTCGCGCTCGGCACCTGCTCGCTGGTCCTGGAGCCGGGGGCGAGCGCGTACGAGGCCCTGCTGCGCCGGGAGTCCCGGCGCGGGGTGCTGACCCTGCTGGACCCCAACATCCGGCCGGCGCTGATCGCTGATCCGGCGGCGTACCGCGCACGCTTCCTGGAACGGCTGCTGCCGCACACGGGCGTCCTCAAGCTGTCGGAGGAGGACGCGGCCTGGCTGGGCGGCCGGGTCGAGGACTGGCTGGCGGCCGGACCGTCGGCGGTGGTGCTGACCCGGGGCGCGGCGGGCCTGTCGGCCTGGACGCGGGAGGGCGGGCAGTACTCGGCGGCGGCCCGCCCGGTGGCGGTGGTGGACACGATCGGCGCGGGCGACACGGTCAACGCCGCCCTGCTGCACCGGCTCGCCGCCCGGCCGGGCGGCCCGGTGGACTGGCCGGAGGTCCTGGCCCACGCCGCCCACGCGGCGGCCCTGACCTGTACGCGGGCGGGCGCCGAGCCGCCGTACGCGGCGGAGCTCAGCGGATAGCGGCCCACACGGTGCGGGCCACGGCCGGGGCGAACTCCTCGACCGGCTGGACCACGTGGGCCCCGGAGAAGTGCAGGAAGAAGGCGCGCTGGAAGCAGGCGCCGAGCAGCAGCGCGGCGGCCGTACGCGGATCCGCGCCGGGTCCCAGGCGGCCGGCGTCGAGCTCGCGCCGCAGCCTGCCGGCGAGCGCGTCCAGCACCACGTGCGGTCCGGCCCCCACCTCCTGGACGCCCTCGCGGTGGCGGGTGAGCAGGGCGGGGTCGGCGAAGAGCGAGGCGGCCATCGGCATGGCGTCGGCGTAGAAGAGCGAGGCGTGGCGGGCGATCTCGGCGAGCGCCTCCTCGACGCCCCGGTCCCCCGGACCGGCCTGCAGGGCGGCCATGAGCGGGCCCGCGTTGGGGGTGCGCTCCATCAGCACGCGCACGAAAAGCTCTTCCTTGTTCGCGAAGTACTTGTAGAGCGCGGCCTCCGAGCACCCGGCCTCCCGGGCGATGGCCTTGGTGGTGGCGCTCGCCAGCCCGACGGTGCGCATCAGCTTCTCGGCGGCGTCCAGCAGCCGCTCGGGCGTGGGGCGGCTTGACTTCGTGGTGAGCATTCACTCACCCTAGCGGGAAGTAGGGGTGAGTGAGCACTCACCCACTCGGTCGCGGGGGTACGACGATGAAGATCACGGTGTTCGGGGCCACGGGCGGTGTCGGCCGGGAGGTCGTCCGGCAGGCGCTCGACGCGGGGCATGAGGTGACCGCTGTCGTACGGGACCCGGCGCGGCTTCCCGTTCCCGCCCACGAGCGGCTCCGCGTGGCCACGGTGACCGATGTGACCGACGTCGACGCGGTGCTGCCCGTGGTGAGCGGGCAGGACGCGGTGGTCTCGGCGCTGGGCGCGGTGAACAACAAGCAGGCGAGGGAGCGGCCCGTCGCGGGCCCGGCCCTGAGCGCGATCACCGCGGCCATGGACCGTGCGGGGGTGCGGCCGCTGTCCGCGGTGAGCGCCGCACCCGTCGGCCCGCTGCCGTCGGATGCGGGGGTGTTCACCCGCGCCGTGGTCTTCCCGCTGCTGCGCCGGCTGCTGCGGGACATCTACGCGGACCTCGCGGACATGGAGGCGGCGATGGCCGCGAGCGGCACCCGGTGGACGGTGGTCCGGCCGCCCATGCTGCGGAACACGCCGCACACCGGCGCCTACCGCCGCGCGATCGACGCCAACGTGTCCGGCGGCAGCTCCATTCCGCGGGCGGACGTCGCGGACGCCCTCCTCGCCGTCCTGACGGATCCGGCCTGCGCCGGCCGTGCGGTGGGCGTCGCCACCTGAGCCGGGCGTACGGCGGGAGGGCCCGGCCATGGGCCGGGCCCTCCCGCCGTACGCGCACCCGGACCCGGCCGCGAGACCGACTCGAACGCGGCTCGGCGGCTGGACGGTCTACGCCTTGCGCGCCCGGGCCGTCGCCTTCTTGGCCGGAGCCGCCTTCTTCGCGGCGACGGCCTTGGTGGCCGCCGTCTTCTTCGCCGGGGCCTTCCTGGCTGCCGGACGCGCCACGGGCGCCCCGTCCGACACCCGGTCCGCGCCGAGGATGTCCCGCAGGAACTTGCCCGTGTGGCTGGCGCCCACCGAGGCCACCGCCTCCGGCGTGCCTTCGGCCACCACCAGACCGCCGCCGTAGCCGCCTTCCGGGCCCATGTCGATGACCCAGTCCGCGGTCTTGATGACGTCCAGGTTGTGCTCGATGACGATCACCGAGTTCCCCTTGTCCACCAGACCCGACAGCACCTTGATCAGCTTCGAGATGTCCTCGAAGTGCAGACCCGTGGTCGGCTCGTCCAGCACGTAGACCGTCCGGCCCGTGGAACGCTTCTGGAGCTCGGAGGCCAGCTTCACGCGCTGGGCCTCACCGCCCGACAGGGTCGGCGCGGACTGCCCGAGGCGGACGTAGCCCAGCCCGACCTCGTTGAGCGTCTTGAGGTGCCGCGCGATCGTCGGTACCGCCTCGAAGAAGCCCAGCGCCTCCTCGATCGGCATGTTCAGGACTTCCGCGATGGACTTGCCCTTGTAGTGGACCTCCAGCGTCTCCCGGTTGTACCGGTCGCCGTGGCAGACCTCGCACGGGACGTAGACGTCCGGCAGGAAGTTCATCTCGATCTTGATCGTGCCGTCGCCGGAGCAGTTCTCGCACCGGCCGCCCTTCACGTTGAAGGAGAAGCGGCCCGGCAGGTAGCCGCGCACCTTCGCCTCCATCGTCTCCGCGAACAGCTTGCGGACATGGTCGAAGACACCGGTGTACGTGGCCGGGTTGGATCGCGGGGTGCGGCCGATCGGCGACTGGTCGACGTGCACGACCTTGTCGACGAGGTCGTCGCCGTCGACCCGCGTGTGCCGGCCCGGCACCGAGCGGGCGCCGTTCAGCTCGCGCGCCAGGTGCGTGTAGAGGATGTCGTTGACCAGGGTCGACTTGCCCGAACCCGACACACCGGTCACGGCCGTCAGCACACCCAGCGGGAAGGACACGTCGATGTCCCGCAGGTTGTTCTCCTTGGCGCCGTGGACGGTCAGCCTGCGCTCCCCGTTCACGGGCCGGCGCACGTCCGGGATCTCGATGGACTTCTTGCCCGACAGGTACTGCCCGGTCATCGACTCGGTGTTCTTCAGCAGCTCCTTGAGCGAACCACTGTGCACCACCTTGCCGCCGTGCTCGCCCGCGCCGGGACCGATGTCGACGACCCAGTCGGCCACCTTGATGGTGTCCTCGTCGTGCTCGACCACGATGAGCGTGTTGCCCATGTCCCGCAGGCGCACCAGGGTCTCGATCAGCCGGTGGTTGTCCCGCTGGTGCAGACCGATGGACGGCTCGTCCAGGACGTAGAGCACGCCGACCAGACCGGAGCCGATCTGGGTGGCGAGCCGGATCCGCTGGGCCTCGCCGCCCGACAGCGTGCCGGCGGCCCGGTTGAGCGAGAGGTAGTCGAGGCCGACGTCCACGAGGAAGCGGAGCCGCTCGTTGACCTCCTTGAGGACCCGCTCGGCGATCTTCTTGTCGCGGGCGTCGAGGCGCATCCGGCCCAGGAAGTCCGCGCACTCGCTGATCGACATGGCGGCGACCTCGGCGATGGACTTCTCCATCACCGTCACGGCGAGCACGATCGGCTTGAGGCGGGTGCCCTCGCAGGTCGGGCAGGGCACCTCGCGCATGTAGCCCTCGAAGCGCTCCCGGCTGGCGTCGCTCTCCGACTCCGCGTGCCGCCGCTTGACGAAGGGCACGGCGCCCTCGAAGGCCGTGGTGTAGGCCCGCTCCCGCCCGTACCGGTTGCGGTAGCGGACCTCGATCTGCGTCTTGTGCCCGTACAGCAGGGCCTTCTTCGCGCGGGCGGGCAGTCCGGCCCACGCGATGTCGGTGCGGAAGCCCAGCTCCTGGGCGAGCGCGCCGATCAGCCGCTGGAAGTAGTCCTTGGTGTGACCGAGCGACCACGGCGAGACCGCGCCCTCGTCCAGGGACTTGTCCTCGTCCGGAACGATCAGCTCCGGGTCCACCTCCATGCGCGTACCGATGCCCGTGCACTCGGGACAGGCGCCGAAGGGCGAGTTGAAGGAGAAGGAGCGCGGCTCCAGCTCCTCGAAGGACAGGTCGTCGTACGGGCAGTAGAGGTGCTCGGAGTACATCCGCTCACGCTCGGGGTCGTCCTCGGCGAGGTCGACGAAGTCCAGGATCACCATGCCGCCGGAGAGGCCGAGGGCGGTCTCCACGGAGTCGGTGAGCCGGCGCTTGGCGCTCTCCTTGACGGTGAGGCGGTCGATGACCACCTCGATGGTGTGCTTCTCCTGCTTCTTCAGCGTGGGCGGCTCGGAGAGCTGGATGGTCTCCCCGTCCACCCGGGCCCGGCTGTAGCCCTTGGTCTGGAGATCGGAGAAGAGGTCGACGAACTCGCCCTTGCGCTCGCGCACCAGCGGCGAGAGCACCTGGAAGCGGCTGCCCTCGGGGAGCGCGAGCACCTTGTCGACGATCGCCTGCGGCGACTGGCGCGAGATGGGACGGCGGCACTCGGGGCAGTGCGGCTTGCCGATGCGCGCGAAGAGGAGGCGGAGGTAGTCGTAGACCTCGGTGATGGTGCCCACGGTCGAGCGCGGGTTGCGCGAGGTCGACTTCTGGTCGATCGAGACGGCCGGGGAGAGGCCCTCGATGAAGTCGACGTCGGGCTTGTCCATCTGCCCGAGGAACTGGCGGGCGTACGACGAGAGCGACTCGACGTAGCGGCGCTGACCCTCGGCGAAGATCGTGTCGAAGGCCAGGGAGGACTTGCCCGACCCGGAGAGTCCGGTGAAGACGATGAGTGAGTCGCGGGGCAGGTCGAGCGAGACGTTCTTCAGGTTGTGCTCGCGAGCGCCACGAACGATGAGACGGTCGGTCACGCCGGTCCGCACCTTTCTTGAGAGAGCGGGGGCACGGGCCCCCGTCCCAGGGTATGGGGGGCGCCTCTGCAATGGACTGGGTCCTTGGACTTCCGAGCGTATAGCACGCACATTCGATTTACGGCACTCCGCAGACCGCTTCACCCAATCGTGTGGCCGCGCCGGGTGAGCCACTAGGCTCGCTGTCATGACTGATCATGTGCACGACCTGCGATCTGTACGTGAAGCCACGGACCGGCTGCTGACCGCCGTCGCGAAACTGGACAACGCAGCCCTCGCCGAGGAGTCACACCTCCCGGGCTGGACCCGCGGCCACATCCTGGCCCACCTCGCACGCAATGCGGACGCCCTCGTCAACGTCTTCGAGGGACGCCCGATGTACGAGAGCGGCACCGCCCGCGACGCCGACATCGAGCGCGACGCCGGCCGGCCCCTCGAAGAACACCTGACGGACCTCCGTGATTCCGCGGCCCGCTTCATCGCCACCACCGAGCCCGACCAGGACTGGTCGCGGACGGTCGAGCTGCGCAACGGCGTCACGGACCTCGCCGCCAACGTGCCGTTCCGGCGCTGGGTCGAGGTCGATCTGCACCACGTCGACCTGAACATCGGCTACGAGCTCTCCGACCTCCCGGACGAGTTCACCGAGCGCGAGATCGACTTCCTCGCCGACCGCTGGTCCGGCCGCCCGGAGGTACCGCCGGTGGCCCTCGTCGCGACCGACGGCCGGATCCGGCGCACCGGCTCCGCGGGGGATCCCGCCGTGACCGTCTCCGGCACCCCCGCCGGGCTGCTGGCCTGGCTGGCCGGCCGCGGCGACAAGGGCGCCTCCCTGACCACCTCCGGCGGCCCCCTCCCCGCGCTCCCCCCGCTCTAGATCGCTCTTTCGGATCTTGCCGGGCCCGCGACGCCCGGCACCGCACCCGGCCGCGCTGTCGGGGCACCCGAGTACGCCCAAGTACACGGGCGCCCCTCCGCCTTGCCGGCCTTCCCCTCGGCCCTGGCGGGCCTGGGGAGACCCCATGGCACCGGACGCCGCGGGCTCGGCCGACAAGATCCGAAAGAGCGACCTAGGATCAGGACATGACGTACACCGGAGAGGTCAAGGTCGGCGGTCCCGCCGACGTGCACGAACTTGCGGACCTGATGATTTCCAAGGTCGCGGTGGGCCCGATGAACAACAACGCCTACCTGCTGCGCTGCCGCGCCACCGACGAGCAGCTGCTCATCGACGCGGCCGCCGAGGCGGGCACCCTGCTCAGCCTGATCGGCGACGACGGCATCACGTCCGTGGTCACCACGCACCGGCACGGCGACCACTGGGGCGCCCTCGCGGACGTCGTCGACGCGACCGGCGCGCGCACCTACGCGGGCGCCCTCGACGCCGAGGGCATCCCGGTGGCGACGGACGTGCCGGTCGCCGACGGGGACACGATCACGGTCGGACGGGTCACGCTGACCGCCCGCCACCTGGTCGGGCACACCCCCGGCTCGATCGCGCTCGTCTACGACGACCCGCACGGCCACCCGCACGTGTTCACCGGCGACTGCCTCTTCCCGGGCGGCGTCGGCAACACCCACGACGACCCGAAGGCCTTCGCCAGCCTGATCGACGACGTGCAGCACAAGATCTTCGAGCAGCTGCCCGACGAGACCTGGGTCTACCCGGGCCACGGCAACGACACCACCCTCGGCGCCGAGCGTCCGCACCTGGCCGAGTGGCGCGAGCGCGGCTGGTAGGCACCGCAACGCGTCAACTTCCGGACGCGACGCACTCCTTCCGGTCGCTTACGACCGAACTCGCGCCCTGAGCGGCGGGGAACGGGTATCTGGTGCGGCATGCCACACGACCCGTCCCCGCCCCTGGCCTCCGCCGTCCCCGAGGCCTCCCCCGCCCCGCCCCGTCCGCCTTTCCCGGCCCCGCCGCCCGAGACCCCGCCCGCCGAGGCCGACGGCCCCGCCGGGCCCGGGATGCTGCGGCTGGCCACGGCCTCGCTCGCCGGGACCGCGATCGAGTTCTACGACTTCTTCGTGTACGGGACGGCCGCCGCCCTCGTGCTCGGCCCGCTCTTCTTCCCCTCCTTCTCCCCGCTCGCCGGCACCCTCGCCGCCTTCGGCACCTTCGGCGTCGGTTTCCTGGCCCGCCCGCTCGGTTCGGCGGTCTTCGGCCACATCGGCGACCGGTACGGCAGGCGCCCGGTGCTGCTCGCCTCCCTGCTGCTCACCGGCCTCGCCACGGTGGCCGTCGGCTGCGTGCCCTCGTACGGCTCGATCGGCATGGCCGCGCCCGTACTCCTGCTCCTGCTGCGCTTCCTGCAGGGCTTCGGGCTGGGCGGTGAGTGGGGCGGCGCCGTCCTGCTGACCGCCGAGCACGCCCCCGAGCGGCGGCGCGGACTGTGGTCGAGCTTCCCGCAGATGGGCCCGCCGGTGGGCTTCCTGCTCGCCAACGGTCTGGTGCTGGGGCTGTCCGCGTCGCTGACCGACGCCCAGTTCACCGCCTGGGGGTGGCGGGTGCCCTTCTGGGCGGCCGGGGTGCTGGCGCTGGCCGGACTGTGGCTGCGCCGCTCGGTGGAGGAGACCCCGCAGTTCCGGGCGCTCGCCGCGACGGACCGGCGGGCCGATGCCCCGCTGGCCGAGGTCTTCCGGGGCCACTGGCGGCTGATCCTGCTGACCGGTGGGGCGCTCGCCGTCGGGTACGCCGTCTTCTACGCGGTCACCACCTGGTCCCTCGCCTACGCCACCGAACACCTCCCGGTGGGCCGCACGGCGATACTGGCCTGCATCATGATCGCGGTCGCGGTCATGGGTCTGGTGACCCCGCTGGTCGCGGTGCTCGGCGACCGCTACGGCCGGCGGCCGCTGTGCCTGATCGGGTGCACGATGTGCGCGGTGTGGATGTTCCCGCTGGTGGCACTGTTGCGGACGGCCGATCCGCTGCTGATGGCGGTGGGCTTCGTCGGGGCGCTGCTGGGCATGGTGACGATGTTCTCGGTGGTGGCCGCCTACCTGCCCGAGCTGTACGCGCCGCGGATCCGCTGCACGGGCGCGGCCGTCGGCTACAACCTGGGCGGGGTGCTGGGCGGGGCGCTGACCCCGATCGTGGCGACGGCGCTGGCGGACGGTTCCGGTCCGCCGTGGGGCGTCGCGCTGTACCTGACCGGTATCGCCCTGGTCAGCCTGATCTGTTTCGCGCTGCTGCCGGAGACCGGTCCGGCGATCGTCTCGAAGCGGACGGCCGCGGGCCGGACGACGGAAACGGGGGCGGCCGAAGCGGCCGCCCCCGTGTAGGTCCTCGGATCCTTCGATCCGGTTACGCGTCGATGTTCTCCGGGCGGGCGGCGGCCTCGGCCGCCGCCTGCTTCCTGGAGGCCATCAGGCTGGTGATCGTGGTGATGACCAGGACACCGCAGATGACGCCGAGGGAGACCGGGATCGAGATCACCGGGACGTGGACGCCGTTCTCGTGCAGCGCGTGCAGCACCAGCTTGACGCCGATGAAGCCCAGGATGATGGAGAGGCCGTAGCTGAGGTGGACCAGCTTCTTCAGCAGGCCGCCGATGAGGAAGTACAGCTGGCGCAGACCCATCAGCGCGAAGGCGTTGGCCGTGAAGACGATGTACGGGTCCTGCGTGAGGCCGAAGATCGCGGGGATCGAGTCCAGGGCGAACAGCACGTCGGTGGTGCCGATGGCGAGCATGACGACCATCAGCGGGGTCAGCACGCGCTTGCCGTTGCTGACGATGAAGAGCTTGGTGCCGTGGTAGCGGTCGGCGACGCCGAACTTCTTCTCGACGGACTTGAGGAGACGGTTCTCCTCGAACTCCTCGTCGTCCTCGTCCTTGCGGGCCTCCTGGATCAGCTTCCACGCGGTGTAGATCAGGAACGCGCCGAAGATGTAGAAGACCCAGGAGAAGCTGGCGATGATCGCGGCGCCGGCGGCGATGAAGACCGCGCGCAGGACCAGGGCGATCAGTACGCCGATGAGCAGCACGCGCTGCTGCAGGTGGGACGGCACCGCGAACTTCGCCATGATCAGGACGAAGACGAAGAGGTTGTCGACGCTCAGCGACTTCTCGGTGATGAAGCCCGCGAAGAACTCCTGGGACGACTGCGGGTTGCCGAAGAACCACAGGCCGAGGCCGAAGAGCGCGGCGAGGACGATCCAGACGACCGTCCAGGTGCCGGCTTCCTTGATGGACACGTCGTGCGGCTTGCGGCCGATGAAGAAATCGGCACCGATGAGGAGGGACAGACCAAGAATGGTCGCGACCCACAGGGCCCAGGAAACTTCCATGGTGAACACGCCTCCGGCGGATGGCTCAGGACTTCGTCAGCGTCATCGCTGCCGGAGGTCTCTTCCACCCTGACGGCCTGGAGGCCGTGGGCCGACGCCCCGGGACCGGCTGCGCTCGTGTGGCCGCAGTGGTCCGTATTGACGGGTACGCCGTAGCAGGAAAGCAGGAATACTCCCCTCCGCACGTACGAGCTTACCCGCCGAAGGCGGTAAAGGTAAAGGGAACACCAAAGGATGGTCACGGACGGGTAGTGCGCCGGGCCTCCGCCACCCGCTCCAGTGCCTGGTCGAGGACGCTGCTTCCCTGCGGGGGCAGGTCCGGTTCGAAGGACCAGGCGTGGTGGACCCAGGGGTCGGCGAGGTGGTTGTCGGGCACCGGCGAGAGCCGCATCAGGGAACGCCACAGCGGATCGAGCAGCGGCCCGTACGCCGAGGCCTCGTCGCGGTCCGCGACCATCAGCAGGTGCACGCCGACCGCAGCGCCCTCGTCGGCGAGGTAGCGCAGCTGGGTGACGGCGCGGTCGTCGAAGCCGTGCGGGAAGTCGTGCACGATCAGCAGCTGGTCGGCCGTGTCCACGTCCGGCGGCAGGTCCTCGGGGGCACCGGCCCGCAGCGCCATCTGTACGAGGTCCACCCGCCGGGTCAGCCCTGCCAGGGTCTGGGTGACCCCGGCGGCCCCGGCGGCGGGCGGGCCCGCCAGCACCCCGGCGCGGACGAGCGGCGCCAGGGAGGCGGATCCGGCCCCGGCCGCGTCGATGACGTGCACGGAGAACCGGTCGGCGGGGTGGGCGGCGAGCAGCCGGACCGCCAGGGCGACGGCCATGTCCATGGCGGCGCGGCGCAGCCGGTCGGTGTCCATGGCCATCGCGGCCTCGGATCCGGTGCGCCCGTTGTCGATCCACAGTCCGCGCTCCAGCGGGACCCGGGTCAGCATGGGGATGCGCAGATCGGGCCGCTCGGGCAGGTGCAGGTCCCCCAGGCGCAGGGCCAGCGGGCTCTCCTCGGGCGTGCGGTGACCGTGCCAGACGGGGTTGTCCCAGCGGGCGTACGCGGCCGGCAGCGCGGGCTCGACCACCTCCGACTCGGCGATCAGCTGGGCCAGGTCCCGGTCGAGAACGGCCTGGGCCTGGGCGACGAGCTCCTCGCGGCGGGCCCGCGCGGTGTCGCGGGCGGCGTTGCCGGAGCCGCCGAGGCGATGGCGCGGGTCGGACAGGGCCTCGTCCAGCTCGCGGTCCATGCGGGAGTCGGCGAACTCGACGGCGCCGCGGTAGGCGGCGACCGTGCGGGCCAGGTCCTCGAACATCCCCCAGACCTGGTTGTAGAGCCGCTCGTCCATGGACCAGCCGCTGGCGTCCCCGGCGACGGGCCGCGGGTGCTCTCCGGGTTCCTGCGGCGCGGCGGGCCGCGGCGCGGGCTCGGGCGGCTCGGCGCTGGTGCGGCGGCGGCGCGGGTGGGCGTAGCTGATGGTGGGCGGGGACCCCGCGGCGTCGCCGCCGGGCGCGGGTCCGGGCGTACCCGCGTAGGGGTGCCCGGATACGGGGAGCGGGTCCGGCGGTTCGGGGGCGGGCGCGGGGGGCTGCGCCGGGCTCTGCGGGGCGCGCAGGTCGCCGACGAGGGTCGGCATGGCGGCGAGGGTGGCGTCGGCCCCCGCGGTACGCGGGGTCGTGCCGAGCACGGCGGCGGCGAGCTCCGCGGCGGCCGGCGCGGGCAGCCCGCCGTCGGCGAGCAGGGCGCGGAGGCCGTCGGCGTAGCCCTGGCCGACGGCGCGGACCTTCCAGGCGCCCTGGCGCCGGTACAGCTCCAGGGCGACGACGGCCGTCTCGGCGTCGAGCCCCGTCAGGGTGAAACCGGCGAGCTCGGCGCCGTCCGGGTCGGCCACGGCCACGTAGGAGGCCGGTACCGCGCCGAAGCGGACCGGGCCGCCGGGCGGGAGGACGAGCAGCACGCCGAGCCGGTGGACGTCGGCCGCGACCGCGTCGAGGTCGACGGTGAAGGTGTGCCGTTCGGCGAGCTCACCCGGCGCCTCGCCGCCGGGGAAGGACCTGGCGCCCGGGTGGGCGAGCGTCCCGTTGCCGGTGAACCGGCCCTGTTCGTCGGCGAGCGAGGCCAGGGCGAGCACGGGCGTACCCGCCGAAACCCTGATCTCCACCCGGCTCTGGGACACGGGGTGGTTCTGCCCCCGGACCAGTTCGGCCGTCATCGTGCAGCCCCTCCCCCGTGCCTTCTTCTCTTGTCCGGTACTGCTACAGGTGCGGCAGGATCGCCGGCATCAGGTCCTGGAAGGTGCGGCCGTTGGCCGGGTTGCCCAGGGCCGTCATCTGCCAGCCGGAGCCCACGCGGGACACCTTCGCCATGATCTGCGCGGTGTACTGACCGCCGCCGTCGAGGGTGTAGCGGGCCAGCTCCTGGCCGTTGGTCTCGTCGACGATGCGGCAGAACGCGTTCTGCACCTCCTGGAACGTCTGGCCGGTGAAGGAGTTCACCGTGAAGACGATCTGGTCGATGTGCACCGGCACGCGCTGGAGGTCGACGAGGATCGCCTCGTCGTCCCCGCCCTGGCCGACGCCGCCGACGAGGTTGTCACCGGTGTGGCGCACCGAGCCGTCGTCGCTCTGCAGGTGACGGAAGAAGACCACGTCGACGGGCTGCTTGTCGGCGAAGAGCACCGCCGAGGCGTCGAGGTCGATCTCCCGCGTCCGCGAGCCGAACAGTCCGCGGCGCTTCGCCGCCTGCCAGCCGAGGCCCATCCGGACCGCGGTCAGCGTGCCTCCGTCCGCCTTCTGCAGACTGATGGCCTGACCCTTGGTCATGTTGACCGTCACGTACTGTCCCCTCTCCCTGGCCCGCCCGAGGACGGGCGTGCAGCATGTACCTGCGGCTGTGACCCAACCCTACTGACCGGCTCCCGGTCAGGCGAGGCCCGCTTCCTTCATCTGCCGCAACTCCTTCTTCAGCTCGCCGACCTCGTCCCGGATCCGGGCCGCGACCTCGAACTGGAGCTCGGCGGCCGCGCCGCGCATGCGTTCGGTCATCTGCTCGATGAGCGCGGCCAGTTCGGCGGCGGGCCGGTCGGTGAGCACCTCGGCACCCGCGGCACCCTTAGCGGCCTTCGCCCCCTTCGAGGCCTTTGTGCCCGCCTTGGCCGCGGTCGCCCGGCCGCCGAGCGCGGGCACCGGGGCCTTGGCACCCTTGCCGTCCTTCGCCTGCCGGTATCCGGTGCCGAGGAGCTCCTCGGTGTCCAGTTCCTCGCGGGCGATGGTGGCGACGATGTCGTTGATCTTCTTGCGGAGCGGCTGCGGGTCGATCCCGTTCGCCGTGTTGTAGGCGATCTGCTTCTCGCGGCGCCGGTTGGTCTCCTCGATCGCCTTCTCCATGCCCGGCGTGATCTTGTCCGCGTACATGTGGACCTGGCCGGACACGTTGCGCGCGGCGCGGCCGATGGTCTGGATCAGGGAGGTCCCGGAGCGCAGGAAGCCCTCCTTGTCGGCGTCGAGGATCGCCACCAGCGACACCTCGGGGAGGTCGAGGCCCTCGCGGAGCAGGTTGATGCCGACCAGGACGTCGTACTCGCCGGCGCGCAGTTCGCGCAGCAGCTCGATGCGGCGCAGGGTGTCGACGTCGCTGTGCAGGTAGCGGACCTGGATGCCGAGCTCCAGGAAGTAGTCCGTGAGGTCCTCGGCCATCTTCTTGGTGAGGGTGGTGACCAGGACGCGCTCGTCCTTCTCCACCCGCTTGCGGATCTCGTGCACCAGGTCGTCGATCTGGCCCTCGGTGGGCTTGACCACGACCTCGGGGTCGATGAGGCCGGTGGGGCGGATGATCTGCTCGACGAAGCCGTCGCCGCGCGAGAGCTCGTACTTTCCGGGGGTCGCCGACAGGTAGACGGTCTGGCCGATGCGCTCCTGGAACTCCTCCCACTTCAGCGGCCGGTTGTCCAGCGCGGACGGCAGCCGGAAGCCGTGGTCGACCAGGGTGCGCTTGCGGGAGGCGTCGCCCTCGTACATGGCGCCGATCTGCGGCACGGTGACGTGCGACTCGTCGATGACCAGGAGGAAGTCCTCCGGGAAGTAGTCGATGAGGGTGTTGGGCGCGGAGCCGCGCTCGCGGTCGTCCATGTGCAGCGAGTAGTTCTCGATGCCGGAGCAGGACCCGATCTGGCGCATCATCTCCAGGTCGTAGGTGGTGCGCATGCGCAGCCGCTGCGCCTCCAGCATCTTGCCCTGCTTCTCCAGCTCGGCGAGGCGCTCGGCCAGCTCCGCCTCGATGCCGGCGATCGCCTTCTCCATGCGCTCCGGGCCGGCGACGTAGTGGCTGGCGGGGAAGACGTACAGCTCGCGGTCCTCGCTGATGACCTCGCCGGTCAGCGGGTGCAGGGTGGAGAGGGCCTCGATCTCGTCGCCGAACATTTCGATGCGGACGGCCAGTTCCTCGTAGACCGGGAAGATCTCGATCGTGTCCCCGCGCACCCGGAAGGTGCCGCGGGTGAACGCGACGTCGTTGCGCGTGTACTGGATGTCCACGAAACGGCGCAGCAGCTGGTCCCGGTCGATCTCCTCGCCCACCTTGAGGGAGACCATCCGGTCGACGTACTCCTGCGGGGTACCGAGGCCGTAGATGCAGGACACGGAGGCGACGACGATCACGTCGCGCCGGGTCAGCAGCGAGTTGGTCGCGGAGTGGCGCAGCCGCTCCACCTCCTCGTTGATCGAGGAGTCCTTCTCGATGTACGTGTCCGACTGCGGTACGTAGGCCTCGGGCTGGTAGTAGTCGTAGTACGAGACGAAGTACTCGACGGCGTTGTTCGGCAGGAGCTCGCGGAACTCGTTCGCCAGCTGGGCGGCGAGCGTCTTGTTCGGCGCCATGACCAAGGTGGGGCGCTGGAGCTTCTCGATCATCCAGGCGGTCGTCGCGGACTTGCCGGTGCCGGTCGCACCCAGCAGGACGACGTCCTTCTCACCTGCACGGATGCGCTTCTCCAGCTCGGCGATGGCCGCCGGCTGGTCGCCGCTGGGCTGGTAGGGGCTGACGACCTCGAAAGGCGCCACCGTGCGTTCGATCTTCGATACGGGCCGCATGGGTCAACCGTACGACCCTCCACTGACACTCACGCGCCCCCGCGGGCCGGCGACGCGCTCCGGCCGCACCCGGCCGCCCGGACCGCTGTCATTCGTTCTGGTCCGTTTGTCGTAGTTCGGTGGCGGCTCAGTGATCTTCAACCCCATGATCGCGGTGAAGTGCATCGCCACAACGTCTGCCGCTCCGCACCCGTCTGACGCAGGAACAGGGCTCACGACCCGAGGAGAACGCACATGTACGTCCGACCCGCCGCCGCGGCCGCCGCCGCGTTCCTGGGCTTCACTCTCACGCTCCTGGGCGGGACGGCCTCGTACGCCGCCACCGGTCCCGGAACCGCCGCCGGCACCGCTACGGGCACCGGACCCGGCCTGGCCGCACTGGGGGGCCCTGTCGTGTACGCCCACCGGGGGGCCTCCGCGTACGCCCCGGAGAACACCCTCGACGCGATCGACCTGGCGATGCAGATGGGCTTCGACTGGGTCGAGAACGACGTGCAGCGCACCAAGGACGGCGTGCTGGTGGTGATCCACGACGACACCCTGGCCCGGACCACCGACGTCGAGGAGCGGTTCCCGGGCCGGGCGCCGTGGAAGGTCAAGGACTTCACCTGGGCCGAGATCTCCGAGCTGGACGCGGGCAGCTGGTTCGGCGGGGAGTACGCGGGCGCGTCCGTGCCGAGCCTGCGGCAGTACCTCGACCGCGTGCAGCGCAACCGGCAGCGGCTGCTGCTGGAGATCAAGAAGCCGGAGCTGTACCCGGGGATCGAGGAGCAGACCCTCAAGGTGCTGGACGACGCCGGCTGGCTCGACGCCCGCCATGTCGCCCAGCGCCTGGTGGTGCAGAGCTTCAGCGCCGATTCCGTGCGCATCGTGCACGGGCTGCGCCCGGACCTGGTGACCGCCTTCCTGGGCACCCCCACCGTGGCGGACCTGCCGCGCTACGCGGAGTTCACCGACCGCATCAACCCGTGGCACACGACGATCTCGGCCGACTGGGTCTCGGCCGTGCACGGGCTGCTCGGCGCCCACGGCAAGGCCATGGAGGTGGACACCTGGATCGTGGACGACGCGGCGACCGCCCGGAAGGTGCAGGACATGGGGGTGGACGGAATCATCACCAACGCCCCGGACGTGGTCCGGGACGCGGTCGGCGGGTACTGATCCCCGGCCCCGTCCCGGCAGGCGGGGCCGGCGGCCAGGCCGTCTCTTTCGGATCTTGCCGGCCGGGATCCACAACCGTGACCGCCGTGTCGGCGGGTGGTCGTACCGTGGACACGTGGACAGCACCGAGCGGCCCCGCGGGCCGCACCTCGAATGGACCGTCGTCGCCAGCGACATCGGTCCCCTGCTCCTGGCCGCGACCCCGGAAGGTCTGGTCCGGGTCGAGTTCCATGCCGGGCCGGACCGGGTCGACCGGATGATCGGCCCGCTCGTCTCCCGGCTCGGCGCCGACGCCCGGCGTCCCGCGCCGGGCGAGGAAGCGCTGCTGGCCGAGCCGATACGCCAGCTCACCGCGTACTTCACCGGGGCCCTGCGCCGCTTCGAGCTGCCGCTGGACTGGCGTCTGAGCTCCGGCTTCAACCGGCAGGTGCTCCAGGAGCTGGACCGCTCCGTGCCCTACGGATCGGTCGTCGGGTACGGGGAGCTGGCCGCCCGGGCCGGACAGCCCGGCGCCGCCCAGGCCGTGGGCAACGCCATGGGCTCGAACCCGCTGCCGCTGGTGGTGGCCTGCCACCGGGTCGTGGAGAACGACGGGGGCATCGGCGGATTCGGCGGCGGGGTGGAGACCAAGCGGCAGCTGCTCGCACTGGAGGGCGTGCTTCCGCAGCCTCTGTTCTGAACCCGGGCCCTGACCTGCGGACCTGTCGCGCCGACGGGACGGCGGACCGGCCGGGCCCCGGCACGGTTCCGCCCGGCGGTAAGGGCTGGCACACTGCGGCGGTGACTACTCCTGCCGCCGTACCCGGCCTCCCCGCGTCCCCCGCGCCCCCTGTCACGCACCCGCGATGCCGGTGTACGCCGTGACCGCCACGCCCGGCACCGACCGGCCCGTGCGACCCCTCGGCCCGCCGGAGCTGGCCCGGCTGCAGCGCCGCACCTCCCGGGTCCTCATGGCCGGCCAGGTCCTCGGGGGCCTCGGCGTGCCGATCAGCATCGCCCTGGCCCCCGTACTCGCCACCGAGGTCAGCGGCACCGAGGCACTGTCCGGCGTCGCCTCCACCGCCGCGGTGATCGGCACCGCCCTCGTCTCGCTGCCGCTCGCCGCGCTGATGAACGCGCGCGGCCGCCGCCCCGGGCTGGTCCTGGCCTACGGGATCGGCGCCGCCGGCGCGGGCCTGGTCGTCCTCGCGGCCACGATCAGGAGCTTCCCGCTGCTGCTGCTCGGCATGGCGGCCTTCGGCGCCGCCTCCTCCGCCAACCTGCAGGCCCGGTTCGCCGCCGCGGACCTCGCGGCCCCGGACCACCGCGCCCGGGCCATCTCGGTCGTGGTCTGGGCGTCGACCGTCGGCGCGGTGCTCGGGCCCAACCTGTCGGCGCCGGCCAGCCACAGCTTCGCCGGCACCGCGATACCCGAGACGGCGGGCCCCTTCGTCTGGGCCGCCGTCGTCTTCCTGCTCACCGGCACGCTGATCGGCGTACTCCTGCGCCCCGACCCGCTGCTGACGGCCCGGGCACTCGCCGCGCCCGAGGAGCAGACCCGCGAAGGGCGCTCGCTGCGGGCCGGCTTCGCCGCCGTGAAGGCCTCGCCGCGGGCCCGGCTCGCTCTGCTCACCGTCGCCGTGTCGCACACCACCATGGTCTCGATCATGGTGATGACCCCGATGGACCTGAGCCACCACGGGGCCGGCCTGGAACTCATCGGGCTGGTGATCAGCGGTCACATCGCGGGCATGTTCGCCTTCTCCCCCGTGATGGGCTGGCTCGCGGACCGGCTCGGCCGGCTCTCCGTGATCGGACTGGCCGCGGGCCTCCTGTCCGTCGCCGCGCTGCTCGCCGGAACGGCCGGGCCCAGCCACGGCCGGAGCGCGCTCGGCCTCTTCCTGCTCGGCCTCGGCTGGTCCGCCGGGATGGTGGCCGGCTCGGCCCTGCTGACGGACTCGGTGCCGCAGCCCGCGCGGGCCGCCGTACAGGGCCTGAGCGACCTCACGATGAACGCGGCCGCCGGTGTGGGCGGAGCGGCCGCCGGACTGATCATGTCCGGGGCGGGCTACGGCTGGCTGAACGCGGTCGGCGCCGCGCTGCTGCTGCCGATGGCGGCGCTCGCGCTGTTCACGGCGCGCCGCCACCCGGTGTCCGCTTCCGCGAAGGGCGTCAGTAGCTGATGTGGTAGGCCTTGCGCAGCGTCTCGTGCACGGTCCAGGTGGTCCGGTCGCCCTCCCGGAGCACGCAGGCGGAGCCGGGTCCGACCTCCAGGGTCTCGCCGCCCTCGACCTCGACGGTGGCGCGGCCGCTGACCACCACGAAGAGCTCGTTCGCCTCGACGTCGGTGACGACACCGGGGGTGATCTGCCAGATCCCGCGCACCTGCTTGCCGTCCGCCGACTCCCACAGGACCTTGCCCGTCACGACGGGGTCGCCGGAGACGATCTGGCCGGGGTCGAGGTCGTCCGCCTCCAGCTCGACGTCCGCGACGGAGACGGAGAAGGAGGCGGGGGCGGCGGAGTGATCACTGGTGCTCATGGCGCGCCAGCCTAGTGCGGCCCGCCGCGCGAAGCGGTGACCACTGCGTCCAGGAACGGCCCGGCCGGTCAGTCACCCTGTCCAGTCGGACCGGGGCGCCGGGCGGTGAGGACCGGCTGGGGGAACCCGGTGTCGGCCGGTGCGGGCCCGACCGTCCCGTGCAGGCCGGCCTGCCGGGCGAAGGCGGCGGTCCGCTCCTGGGGCAGCGCCCAGTACGTCGCGCTCGACGTCCGTGCGGCCCAGGTGTCGCCGGCCGGCAGCAGCTGGAAGGTGATGATCCGCCCGTCGGGGCCGGTGCGCACGCGTGGGGCCCCGCTCCGCGGGCGGATCCGGAGCAGTTCGCCGCACGGGCGGGTGGAGAGCAGCAGCGGTCCGCCGGGGCGCAGCACCCGCCGGGTTTCGGCCAGTGCGGCGCGCACGTCCTCGGCGGTGAGCAGGTGCGGCAGTGCGTTGTCGGCGCAGACCACGGCGTCGAAGGCGGCGTCCGCGAAGGGCAGGGCCCGCATGTCGGCGGCGGCGACGGGGAGCGTGAGCGAGCGCTGCGCGGCCTCACGGGCGTCTCTGGGCCCGGCCCTGCCGGGTGACCGACGCGTCCCGGTCCGCGTGGATGAGGTCGTGGCGGTCGGCCGGTCCGTCCTAGAAGCCGAGCGTGTCCATGGGGGAACGCTACTCGGACAGGTTGGGACGGGTGTGGCGGGAGAGCGTTTGGGGGCGTCGATCCCGTGCCATGGATGGGGACATGTCACAGCACAGAGCATCTGAGATCCCGGTCCTGTCCGCAGAGGTGCGCGAGGCACTCGCCCGGGGGAAGCCCGTGGTGGCCCTGGAGTCGACGATCATCGCGCACGGTCTGCCCCGCCCCCGCAACCTGACGGTGGGCCTCGAACTGGAGGCCCTGGTCCGCGCGGAGGACGCGGTTCCGGCGACGATCGCGGTCCTGGACGGGGTGGCTCACGCGGGGCTGGACAAGGCGCAGCTGGAACGGATCGCGGGCGGCGAGGGCGTGCGCAAGCTCGGCCACCGGGATCTGGCGCCCGCGCTGGCGACGGGGGCGACCGGCGCGACGACGGTGTCCGCGACGGCCTTCCTCGCCGCCCGGGCGGGCCTGCGGGTCTTCGCCACGGGCGGGCTGGGTGGCGTGCACCGGGAGTGGGCGCAGACGCAGGACGAGTCGGCGGACCTGTCGCTGCTGGCCCGGACGCGGATCACCGTGGTGTGCGCCGGGGTGAAGTCGATCCTGGACGTGCCGGGCACGTTGCAGCGGCTGGAGACGCTGGGGGTGGGCGTGCTCGGCTACGGGACGGACCGTTTCCCCGGGTTCTACCTGGCCGACTCGGGCGAGCCGGTGGACTGGACCGTGCACGGGCCCGAGGAGGTCGCCGCGGTGATGGCCGCTCAGGACGCTCTGGGCGGTGCGGACTCGGCGCTGCTGGTCGCCAATCCGGTGGCGCGGGAGGAGCAGCTGGATCCCGATCTGCACGACCGGGTACTGGCACAGGCGCTCGCCGAGTGCCACGAGCGCGGAATCACGGGGCAGGCGGTGACGCCGTTCCTGCTGGGGTTCCTGGCACGGGCGACGGGCGGGGCCTCGCTGGAGGCGAACCTGGCGGCGGTGCGCGGGAACGTGCGGCTCGGGGCCCGGATCGCGGGGGCCTGGGCGGCGCGGGCGTGACCGGGCCGGGGGCGCTGCTCGTCGTCGGGGACGTGGTGACGGACGTGGTGGCGATACATCCGGAGCCGCTGGCTCCGGCCACCGACACGGCTGCCCGCATCCGGACCCTGCCGGGCGGGGCCGGGGCCAACGCGGCCTGTTGGGCGGCTCGTACGGGGACCGCGGAGGTACGGCTCCTGGCACGGGTGGGCGCCGAGTCGGCGCGGTGGCACGAGCGGGCCCTGGTGGACGCGGGGGTGCGCCCGCGGCTGGTGGTCGACGCGCAGGAGCCGACCGGCACGGTGGTCGCGCTGGTCGGCAAGGACGCGGAGCGGACGTTCCTGACTGACAGCGGGGCCTCGCTGCGGCTGTGCCCGGCCGACTGGACCCCTTCCCTGCTGGACGGGGCGGCCCACCTCCATCTGTCCGGTTATCTGTTCTTCGCCGACAGCAGCCGGGAGCTGGCCGCGATCGCGCTGCGGGCGGCCCGGGACCGCGGGGTGCAGGTGAGCGTGGACCCGGCCTCGGCCGGATTCCTGGCGGCCCTGGGGCCCCAGCGCTTCCTGGACGCCGTGGCGGGGGTGGACGTACTGCTGCCGAACGAGGACGAGGCCCGGCTGCTGGCCGGACTGCCGGATCCGGCGGACGTGGTCCGGGCGGCGGCGGAGCTCAGCCGGCTGGTGCCGCTGGTGGTGGTGACCCGCGGCGCGGCCGGGGCGCTGATCGCCGAGCGCGGCCGGATCACCGCCGAGGTCGAGGCGGAGCCGGCCCTGGCGCTGGACTCCACCGGCGCCGGGGACGCCTTCACCGGGGGCTTCCTCGCGGCCCGGCTGGACGGCGCGGACCCGGCCGGGGCCGCCCGCGCCGGGTGCCGGGCCGCGGCCCTGGCGGTGACCCGGCCGGGCGGCCGGCCGTAGGCCGCGTCCGAGCGGCCGGCCGGCCGACCGGTCCGGGCAAGCGGCGTCCGGCCCGTCAGCGGCTCCGAACGCCGGTCCAGGCGGGGTGGCGGGGGTCGTCGGCCCGGACCACCGCGTCGGCGGCCGACGCCGGGTCGGTGTCGGCCTCGTAGCGCGCGAAGGCGGGCAGCGTCCAGCGCGCGGACTCCTCGGTGCGGCGGGCGAGCGCGCCGGCGGAGAGCCGGATGTGGACGCTCAGGTCGAAGGGGAACCAGTGGCCCAGCAGCAGCGGGCCGTGCACGAGCAGCACGCCGCCGGGCGGGAGCACGACGTACGGACTGCGGGTCGCCCGGTCGGTCACCGGGTCCCAGAGGTCGGGCAGCACCCGCCCGCTGCCGCCGGGGTCGGTCGGGCCGAAGACCTCCCGCCAGAGCGCGGCCGTGTCGTACCAGCCGCCGAGGTAGGAGTCCACGTCCTGCCGGCCGAACTCGAAGCGCAGGGAGGCCGGCCGCAGGAAGCCGTCGGCCGGAACCACCAGGGACGGGCGGCCGCGCAGCCGCAGCGCTTCGGCGAGCTCACCGGCGAGCTCGCCGGTCCCGGCGGCGGGGGCGCCGTCGATGCCCACCCGCTGCCAACTGCCCGGCCCGGGGGCCC
This sequence comes from Streptomyces sp. NC-S4, assembly GCF_054353315.1. Lineage (NCBI taxonomy): Bacteria > Bacillati > Actinomycetota > Actinomycetes > Kitasatosporales > Streptomycetaceae > Streptomyces > Streptomyces sp. NC-S4. The sequence continues at coordinate 2,422,282 of NZ_CM135937.1, forward strand.
GGCCGGGATCGTCGAGGTGACCGGCGAGCCGCTCGGCCATCCGCTGCCATGTGATCGCTTCCCACTGCACGGGCCCATTGTCAGTGGTGGGCCTTAGCGTTTTTCACGAGGGATCACCGGCCGAAAGGGAGCCGGCGGCGCTGCCTTTGGGGAGAGGTTTGTCATGGCTCGGGAGACGACGTATCTGGAGCTGTCGCAGGACAACGGCGCGGCGCACAAGTTCTACGAGGTGACCGTCGACGGTACGGCCGTGTCCGTGCGGTACGGGCGCATCGGCGCGGACGGCCAGTTGCAGACCTCCGCCTTCCCCAGTGCCGAGAAGGCCCGTGCGGCCGCCGCGAAGAAGATCGGCGAGAAGGTGCGCAAGGGGTACGCCCCGGCGGTACGGGGGCAGCGCGCCGCCCGGTCGGTGACGCGCCGCCAGGTGACCTCGGCGCCCTCGACGGCGCGCGCGGTTGCTCCGGTGCTGTGGCGCTTCCGGACCGGTTCGTCGGCCTTCGGCATCCATGTGGACGAGGACCGCTGCTGGGTCGGCAACCAGGCGGGCGATGTGTACACGCTGAGCCACGGCGGTGAGGTGCTCGCCCGGTACTCGCTGCCGGACGGGGTGAAGTGCCTGGTGGCGGACGAGTTCTGGATATACGCGGGCTGTGACGACGGCACGGTGTACGACCTGTCGTCGAAGGTGCCCTTCGGGGCGTACGCGATCGCGGCGGACGTGGACATCTACTGGCTCGACATCCACGAGGGCGTGCTGAACGTCTCCGACGCGAACGGCGGCCTGACCGTCATCGACCACGAGGACGAGCACCAGTGGTCGCGGAAGTCCGGCGGGACGGGCGCCTGGATGGTCCGGGCGGACGAGCGGGCGGTCTTCCACGGGCACAGCGGCGGCGTGACGGCGTACGCGGCCGACGGCAGCGGGCAGTTGTGGCACACCGGGACCCCGGGCGGCGTGCTGTTCGGCTGGCAGGAGGACCACGCGGTGTACGCGGGCACGGTCCGCAACACGGTGCAGCGGCTCTCGAAGGCGACGGGGGCGGTGGAGGCCTCCTACGCCTGCGACGCCGCGGTGTACTCGTGCGCGACCTCGCCCGACGGGCGGCACGTCTTCGCAGGCGACTCGTCCTCCTCCGTCTACTGCTTCGACGCCGACGGGCGGCGCCTGTGGAAGCTGGGGACGGGCGGCGGGTCGGCCCTGTCCATGCAGTACCTGGACGAGCGGCTGTACCTCGTCACCACGGACGGGTCGCTGGTGTGCGTGGACGCGACCGAGCAGGCGATCGCGGCGGCCCAGCAGGGCTCGGTGCCCGCGCCCGTGGACGTGAAGTCTGCGGCGGCCCTCCCCGTGTTCACCCCGGCCGCGTCGGCCTCGGCGGTGGCGACGGTTTCGATGGCCGCGGTGGCCGCGGCGCCGGCCGGCGGTGTGGTGGTGGAGTGCGCCCAGCAGGGCGGCCGGGTCCGGGTGCAGGTGGTGTCGGAGGGCTTCGAGCCCTCCTGGAACGTCCAGTTCCCGCGCGGGATACGGGAGCCCGGCGCGCGGTACGTGGTCGAGGGACTGCACGCCGCCTCAGGGGGCTTCTACCGGGTCCGCGGAGAGATACGACGGCTTGTGTGAGCGGCATGCCGCCTGCGTGGCCCCGGCCGGTGCCGGGGTGGGTATCGCGAAGGGCGTGCCCGGTGGGAGCGCGGGGGTCACATGGAGTATGACCGGCTCGGTGCCGAGGTTGTGGCCCAGGTGTATGTGGCCTATGCCCGCGGGTTCCACGAAGGTGGTCCCGGTCGTGTGCACCTCGACGGTGCGGTCGTGCAGGACCCGCGTCAGGGTCCCGGCCAGGACCACCGCCTCCAGTCTGACCCGGTGGAAATGCCAGCCTGTGCAACCGCCCGGCGGTATGACCACCTCCCGGCCAGTCTCGACCGTGGCGGCGCATGCTCCACCGGGCCGTGCCGTCATCGTCAGATGCCCACCCATGTGCTCCTCCTCGACGGACCTCCTGCGGTCCACCGCCCCACGGTAAGAGGGCCTCGGGATATCCAGGAACACTCGACGAAACATCAACATGCCTTCTTCACCAGGTGATATGAGGGTCATACAGCGGTATCACACCTCTATGAGCCTGGTGGTTTTTGAGTCGCTGAAGCAGATCCACTGCGCCGACTGCCGGCAGGGCCCGCTCCGGCACCTCGTCCGCGAGTCCGGCGTACCCCGCTGCCTGGACTGTACGGATCTCGGCCATCTCGTGTACCTCCCGCGGGGGGACACGGCGCTCACCCGCCGCTCCCGCGAGGCCAGTTCGCTCTGCGCCGTCGTCGTGCGCTTCAACAGGCGCCGGCACCGCTACGAGCGCCTGGGGCTGCTCGTCGAGGAGGCCGCGCTGGCGCACGCGGAGCTCGCCTGCCTCGCGGACTCCGAGGCGCGGGCGCGCCGCCGGGAGCGCGACCGGCGGCGGCGTTCGGCCGAGGACATCCGGTTCACGGCCGCCTTCGCCGCCGAGATCGTGCGGCTGTTTCCCGGATGTCCGGCCGACCGGGCCGTGGCGATCGCCGCCCATGCCTCGGTGCGCGGCAGCGGCCGGGTGGGCCGTACCGCCGCCGGCCGCGCCCTCGACGAACTGGCGGTCTCCGTCGCGGTCAGGGCGGCGGTGCGGCACACCGACACCGAGTACGACGCCCTGCTGATGGCGGGTGTCCCCCGGTTCGCGGCCCGCGCACGGCTGGCCGCGCGGATCGACGCCATCCTGGACGGATGGCGTACGCCGCCCTCGGGGGAGATCAGTTGAGGCGGAAGCGACGGTAGAGGAGCACTCCGCCGAGGAGGAGCGCGCCCGCGCCGGGGACCAGGTATCCGGCACCATCGGCCCCGGTGTGGGCGAGAGCCTCGTGCCGCGGGGCCTCGGGCGGGGTGACCCGCGTGACCGGCTTGGTGGGCACGGCCGGGACGACCGGGGTCACCGGCTTCTCGACGACGGGCGGCTGGACGGGCGGCTGAACGGGCTTGCCGCCCGTGGGCTCCTCGCCGTTGACGGACGTGTTGCCGACCGAGGGGTTGCCGATGCCGACCACGTTCACCGAGTTGCCGCTGACGTTCAGCGGGAGGTCGACGGGGAGCTGGAGCCCGTTGCCGGAGAGCACTCCGGGAGAATCCTTTCCGCTTCCCTGGGCGTGCGCCCCGCCGTCGTTGGCACCTGTCTGCTTCGAACCATGCGTGGAGCTCGCGCCGGAATGCCCGCCGCCACCCCCGGCCGCTCCGTCGTTGCTACAGCGGTTCCCGGCGGCCGGGTTGAGCAGGCCGACCACGTTCACGGTGTTCCCGCACGCGTTCACCGGGAGGTTCACCGGCAGTTGTACGAGGTTCCCGGACAGCAGCCCCGGCGAGCGCTCGGCCCGGCCACCCGCGTCCGCGTCGGCGTGGGCGAATCCGCCCACGCCCGCGACCGCCAGTCCGCCTCCCGCAACCACTGCCGCGATGAAGCCATTCCGACGACTGTGACGCATCAGTTTCCCTGCCTTCCGGACGAGTTCGCGGGCAATGTCCCCGCACCGGAACAACGCTCTGACCCCATTCGGGTTATAGAGGGGGTAGACATTTCACTCAATCGTGTACTGGGTAGTGGGTACTTCATGACCGATCGCCCGCTGCTCCTCCTCGACGTGGACGGCCCCCTCAACCCGTTCCGCTCGCCCCTCGCCGGTCTGCGCGGATACCGGAGCCACCGGATGTGGCCCGACGTCTGGCTCTCCTACCGCGACCCGGAGTCCCGCAAGGCCCGGCGCGGCGCCCGGGTGCGACTCCACCCCTCCCACGGCTCCCGGCTGCTGGCCCTGCCGTTCGAGCTCACCTGGGCCACCGCCTGGACGCACCAGGCCAACACGATGATCTCCCCGCACATAGGCCTGCCGGGTGACCTCGCCGTCGTCGAGTGGCCCGAACTCTTCGCCGACGACCCCGACGGCCTCTCCTGGAAGACCCGCCATCTGCGCGACTGGGCGGCCGGCCGCCCCTTCGCCTGGGTGGACGACATGATCACCGCGCGCGACCGCGCCTGGGTCGCCGAACACCACCCGGCCCCGGCCCTCCTGCTGCGCATCCACCCGCGCCACGGCCTGCGCGACCGCGACTTCACCACCCTGACCCGCTGGGCCGAGGGCATCAGCCCAGCAGGGCGCTGACCGGGTCCGCGCAGGGGCGGCCCGTCGGCCACCAGTCCTGGTCGCCGTGGCGGTCCTCGTAGGAGTACCAGAGGCCGTCACGGCCGAGTCGGAGCTGGCGGGCACCGATCGTCAGGCGGTTGCGGTCGGGACGGAAGGAGCCCTGGCCGGCGGCGAGGAGGGCCGGGCGGGCCCGGTCGAAGGGGCCCGCCGGCGGGTCCCAGGACTCTTCGAGGGCATCGAGGGCCGGCCGTCCGCCCTGGCGCCAGGCCGCCGCGGCCCGGGCCAGATCGGTGGTGCTGCGGCCGGTGGCGCGGGCCAGGTCCCGGTACAGGGCGCGGGCCGCGCCCGTCAGCCCCGCCGTGGGGTGCGCGGACGCCAGCCGGACGGCGTCCTGCCACACGGTGAGCCCGGCGATCGGGTCCTCCCCGGTGGTCAGCAGGGCCAGGGCACGGGCGGCCGCGTCGGAGGCGAGCTGGTCGAGGGCCAGCGGGTCGGGCGCCGCCGGGTCGGCCGGGTAGGAGGGCGGAAGGCCGACCGCGGCGGGCGCGGGAAGCGGCGCCGGCAGCGGCGGCAGGACCGTGCGGGCGAGCGCCGCACGGGCCGCGACGCCGGGGAAGCCGGGCGCAGCGTCAGGCTGTTCGCGCGCGGCATGGGCGGCATTGCGGCGGGTGAGCTCGTCGAGCAGCTCCCGCTCGCCCCGGCCGCGCAGGAGCAGCAGGACGAAGGGGTCCTCGTCCAGGAGCCGGGCTGCCCGGTAGCACAGGGCCGCCGCGTGCTTGCACGGCGGACGCCCGAAGTCCGGGCAGGAGCAGTGCGGGACCAGCTCGCCCGCGCCGGGCAGGACGGTCCCCGCGAGCGACTGCGGGACCTCCCTCTCCAGCAGGGCGGCGAGCGCCGTGGGGTCGGCCGCGACCGACTCCAGCAGTTCGTCCCACTCCGGGTCCGCGAAGGCGGGCAGGGTCAGCTCGGTGCGGTACGGGCGGGGCCGGCTGCCCCGGACGTACGCCACGATCCGGCCGGGGGTGACGGTGACCGCGCTGACGTTTCCCGCGTCGGCGTACGTACGGCCCCGGGCCAGGCGGGCCGGGTCGTGGGAGACCTCCTCCAGCGCCGACACCCAGGCCCGGCCCCACCAGCTCACCGCCTCTGCCCCGGCGGGCACGGTCTCGAAGGTGCGGCGGCGGTCGTCCCGCGCGGTGATCATCCGGGCCTCCGCAGGGAGACGAGGTCGGCCAGCTCGCGGTCGGTCAGCTCGGTCAGCGCCGACTCCCCGGAGCCCAGGACGGCGTCCGCCAGGGCCCGCTTCGCCTCCAGCATCTCGGCGATCCGGTCCTCGACGGTGCCTTCCGCGATGATCCGGTGGACCTGGACGGGCTGGGTCTGGCCGATGCGGTAGGCGCGGTCGGTGGCCTGTTCCTCGACGGCCGGGTTCCACCAGCGGTCGAAGTGGATGACGTGCCCGGCCCGGGTGAGGTTCAGCCCGGTGCCCGCCGCCTTCAGGGACAGCAGGAAGACGGGCACCTCGCCCGCCTGGAAGCGGTCGACCAGCTCCTCACGGTGCGGCACCGGCGTCCCGCCGTGGAGGAGCTGCGAGCTGATCCCCCGGGCCCGCAGGTGCCGTTCGATCAGGCGGGCCATTGTCACGTACTGGGTGAAGACCAGCACCGAACCGCCCTCGGCGAGGATCGTGTCCAGCAGCTCGTCGAGCAGGGCGAGTTTGCCCGAGCGGTGCGGGATCCGGGGCTGCTCCTCCTTCAGGTACTGCGCGGGGTGGTTGCAGATCTGCTTCAGCGAGGCCAGCAGCTTCATGATCATGCCGCGCCGTTCCATGCCCTCGCTCGACTCGATCACGGCCATCGCCTCGTCCACGGCCGCCCGGTAGAGCGACGCCTGCTCCCTGGTGAGGGAGACCGGATGGTCGGTCTCCGTCTTCGGCGGCAGCTCGGGCGCGATGCCGGGGTCGGACTTCTTGCGGCGCAGCAGGAACGGCCGCACCAGCGCGGACAGCCGGGCGACCGCCGCCTCGTTGCCGCCGTCCTCCTCCTGCTGGTGCTCCACCGGCCGGGCGTGGCGGGCCCGGAAGGTGGTCAGCGGGCCCAGCAGCCCCGGCGTGGTCCAGTCGAGCAGCGCCCACAGTTCGGAGAGGTTGTTCTCCACCGGGGTACCGGTCAGCGCCACCCGGGCCGGCGCGGGCACCGTGCGCAGCGCCTTCGCGGTCGCCGAATGCGGGTTCTTGACGTGCTGCGCCTCATCGGCGACGACCAGGCCCCAGCTCTGTTCGGCGAGCAGGGCGGCGCTGGCGCGCATCGTGCCGTACGTGGTGAGGACGAACCCGCCCGCGCAGGACGTGAGGTCCTCGGCGCTGCGGCCGTTTCCGTGGAAGCGGCGCACGGGCGTGCCGGGGGCGAACCTCTCGATCTCCCGCTGCCAGTTGCCGAGGAGGGACGCGGGACAGACCACGAGGGTGGGCTCCGGCCGGTCCCGGTGCAGGTGCAGCGCGATCAGCGTGACGGTCTTGCCGAGGCCCATGTCGTCGGCGAGGCAGCCGCCGAGGCCGAGCGAGGTCATCAGGTCGAGCCAGGCGAGGCCGCGCGCCTGGTAGTCGCGCAGGGTGGCCTTCAGGGCGGCGGGCTGCGGCAGCGGGGCCTGCTCCCCCGTCAGCCGGTCCCGCAGGGCGGCCAGCGCTCCCACGGGCACCGCCTCGACCGTCGCGCCGTCGATCTCGGCGGTCCCCGACAGTACGGTGGCCAGCGCGTCGACCGGGTCCAGGACACCCAGCTCCCGCTTGCGCGCCTTGCGCACCAGCTCCGGATCGACGCGCACCCACCGGTCGCGCAACCGGACGACGGGCCGGTGCGCCCGGGCCAGCGCGTCCATCTCCCCCGGGGTCAGGCGGTCGCCGCCCAGCGCCAGCTCCCAGGAGAAGGCGAAGAGGTGCTCGGCGTCGAAGAAGGCGGTCCCGTCGATCGCCGAGCCGGGTGCGGTGGACCGTACGACGGCGGTCGCCGACAGCGTACGGGCCAGCTCGCGCGGCCAGTGGACCAGGACCCCGGCGGCGGCCAGCCGGCTCGCGGCCACCCCCAGCAGGTCCTCCAGCTCAGGGTCGGACAGGGCCAGGGCATCGGGCACGGGCTGGTCCAGCAGGCGCAGCAGCGGCGGCCAGACCCGGGCGGCCCGGCGCAGCGCGAGCACGGCGTCGATCCGGGCGCGCGGGCCGAACCCGGCCGCCGCCGTGCCCGCCCACAGCTGCCCGGCGTCGGTGACCAGGGTCGGGTCGGCGAGGCTGTGCACCTGGACGACGGCGGCTCCGGCGCGCCTGGTGCCGGCGTCCTCGGCCTCGTCGAAGAGCCGGAAGGAGGACAGGTCGAGCCGGAGCGAGATCCCGACGCCGGTGTCGGAGCCGGCCGCGACCTGCGCGGCCCAGTCCTGTATCCCGGGCACCCGCTGCGGGTCCCGCGCGGCGAACGGCCGCCCGGCGGCCACGGCGGCGGCCGGGGTCCGGGGCAGGCCGTCGGCGACGGCGTCGAGGAACGCGCGGACCAGTGCCTCCGGTTCGGGCAGCTGGAGCGGGCGGCGCCCGGCCAGGGGCGTCGCGTACCCCTCGTGCGGCAGGGCGGCGGCGACCGCGCGCAGGTGGTCGACGTCGGCGGCGTCGAGCGGCCCGGCACGCCAGGCGTCGATGCCGTCGGGGGTCAGTCCCGGGAGGAGCCGGCCACGGGCGGCGAGGGTGAGCGCCTGCCGGGCGGCGGTGCCCCAGGCGCGGGTGGCGGGATGCGCGGCGGGGCTGTGGGGCGCCTGGGCGAGCAGGGGCAGGGCGGCGGTGACGGAGAAGCTCACCGCGGGAACGGTCCGGCTGCGGGCCCCGTCGCCGTGCGGGCGTACGACGGTCAGCGGCGCCGCCGTGCCCGCCTCGGGCAGGGCGTCGCCGTTGGGCGCCCAGAAGGCGACCCGCCCCTCGCGGGGGACCGCGGCGGGCAGGAAGACCGCAGCGTGGCGCAGCAGCGCGGTGGCCTGCGGCAGCGCCGAGCGCTGCGGCTGCGGCTGCGGCTGCGGCTGCGGCTGCGGCTGCGGCTGCGGCTGCGGCTGCGGTGTCATGGTGCGTCCCCCTCCCGTCTCCCCGTCGATCCGTCGACGGCCCTGCGCCTCGACCGGTCCCCTCTGCCGACGAGTCTAGGCGCGACCACCGACAACGCCCCCTGACCTGCGGTTCAGCGGGCCCAGCGGCCCTGCTCCGGCGCGTATCCGTACACGGGCCGGCCGGTGGCGGCGCTCGTGCGCAGCGGCCGCCCGCCCTCGTCGATGCGCAGGGTGCCCGACCCTGACGGGCCGGTCCACCGCAGGTCGAGGACCCAGTCGCAGTCGCATCCCGTGGTGGCCGCCACCACCCGCAGGACGGCCGGTTCGGCCGCGGAGACGCGCAGCGGGAAGGCGGGGGCGGGCAGGGTGCTGCCGCCGTCGTTCCCGGCGGCGGGCCGGGCCAGTGGGCGCGGCGCGTCCAGATTGACGGCGAACGCGGCGGGGGTGAGCCCGCCGCCGCAGCCCTGCGACATCTGGTAGACGTTCCAGGCCGGCGGCGTGCGGCGGGCGATCACCCGTACCTCCAGGTCCTCCAGGACCACGGCGCCCCCGCCGGTGCCGTGCAGGGTGACCTCCACGATCTGCGTTCCGGCGTGCACGGCGCGCTGCGCCGCCGCCCAGGCGGGCGCGTCCGCCTCCACGGGCGGTGGGGGCACCGATCCCGGACCGCGCTCGGACAGGTAGGCGTGGTCGCAGCCCGCGGTCCACACGTGCGACCGCACCGCCGCTTTCAGGGGAACCGCCGGGGCCCGGCCCGGAGCCGACGGTGACACGGTGGTTCCGCCCGGCGCCGGGGCCGTCGTCCCGGTCGGCCCCGGCGACCCGGCCGACGGCGTCGGTTCCGGTCCGTCCGTCGACGCCTGGGCCGGGGCGGACCCCGGCCCAGGCGACACCGGCGCGCTCGGACCCGCGCTCGCCCCTGTGCGCGTACCGGCGTGCGGCGCGCCCGGCCCGGGACCGGTCGCCGCCAGCAGCGCCACCGCCACCGCCCCGGCCGCCACCCCGGCCGCGGCGACCACGGCCGCCCGTCGCCGGTACCAGACCCCCCGGGCCACCGGCTCGGGGTCCGGCAACACCACCACGGTCGGCGCCGGCTCCGGACCCGGACCCGGACCCGGCGCCGGATCCGACTCCGGTGCCTCCACGGTCCCCGCGCGCCGCCGGGCGTCCGCCAGCAGCCACGCCCGGTGCAGGTCCAGCGCCTCCTCCCGCGTCGCACCGCAGGCCCGGGCGAAGCGGTCCACCACCGCGAACTCCGCCGGCAGCGCCTCCCCCTTGCAGTACCGGTGCAGCGTCGACGTGCTCGTGTGCAACCGGCGCGCCAGGGCCCCGTAACTGAGCCCGGCCCGCTCCTTCAGCTCCCGCATCAGCCGTGCGAAATCCTCGGCCTCGCTCACGCTCTCCCCCGTTCCGCGTCCCGCGCCCGCGTTCCATGCCTGAGGTGTTCCCCCAGGTGACGGCACGTATGGCCGTTCCGGCGTCCCGGATCCGCCGATGTCCGTCGCCCGCCGCGCCGGTCGGGGAACAGGATCGTCGGGCACACACCACCACCGCTCTCACGGGGAGAACCGAACATGTTCCGACGTTCCGGCACCGCCACCACCCTCGCCACCGCCCTCGTCGCGGCGGCGGCCGCGCTCGTACTGACCGCCTCCGCCGCCACCTCGGCCGCGGCCGCCACCGCGCCCGGCTTCCTGGCCGGCACCGACCTTCCGCCGCACCCCACCTCGCCCTGGTACGCCGGAGCGGTCACCGCGGGGCTGCCCGAGTCCGCCCCGTTCTGCCTGGAGGGCGTGCTTCCGGCCGCGGGCAGCTGGCACCGCGTCTTCGGCACCGAGTACGACACCGGCGCCGTGCAGGTCTCCGTACGGTCCGCCTCGCCCGCCGCGGCGGCCAGGCTCGCGGGCGTCCTGGAGCGCAAGGTCGCCGCCTGCGCCGCCGACTGGCTGCGCGGGACCCCGGGCGGCACCGCCTCCTGGCAGGACTACGGCACCCTCCCCGTGGAGGAGGGTGCGCACGTCTACGGGGTCCACACCTCGATCCCCGAGTCCGAGCCCGGGGTGCACCTGTACGGGATCGGGCGCGACGGCTCCACCGTGACCGTCGTGCAGTGGGGCGAGATGGGCGATCTGTCCCACGCCCCGGTCGCCGGTTTCAAGAAGACGACGACCAAGGCCGTGCACAGGCTCAACCCCTGACCGGGGCGGGGTGGGACCATGGATACGAGAGGCGATGACCATGCGTTCCGGGAATGAGCCGGTGACCGCGCGCAGTCCGCTGCGGCTGCGGTTCTGGCTGGGTGTGTGGGGTCTGGTCTGGGCCGCCTTCGGCACGGCCGTGTTCTCGCTGGTGGGCCGTCCCGGGTGGGCGGCCGCCTGCGGGGTGCTGGCGGTGGTCGTGGCCGTGGACCTGTTCATGATCGTGCGCCACATCCACCAGGGGCCCCACTACCAGCCCGGCCGGGACATCCCTCCGTACGAGCCGCCGCACAGCCGGTGAGTCAGGCGGGGCCGGCTCCGGCCGGGCCCTCTGCGGCCGGGCCCTCGAAGCGGGCCGCCTCCAGGTATTCGGGCCTCGGGTCGAGGGCCGCGGCGAGGCGGAAGTGCCTGCGCGCCTGCTCGGGCCGGCCCGAGCGCTCGAACGTACGGGCCAGCGCGAAGTGGGCGAAGGCGTTGTCCGGTTCCCGCTCCAGCACCAGCTCGAACTCCAGCTCGGCCGGTCGCAGTTGGGCCGCCGCGAAGAAGGCCCGGGCGCGCAGCAACCGTGCCGCCGTGTTCTCCGGGTGGGCGGCTATGACCGAATCGAGCAGCTTGACCGCGCCGCGCGGGTCCCGGGCGGCGAGCAGCTGCTCGGCGGCCCGGAAGTCGATGACGTGGGTTTCCGGGCTGGACGGGGTGGGGCGCGTGGTCTCGGACACGTTCGAAATCCTTCCCTCTCCGGGCGCGTTCAACGCCCCCGCCCCACCCGCTATTCCATGCACACGTCAGCCGTGCGGATCAGGCCGCCCGCCCGCCGCCCGCGCCCTGAGCTCGTCCCACACCTTGCGCACCTGCGGCTCCAGCGCTTCCAGGGGACCGTCGTTGTCGATCACCAGGGTCGCCACCGCGAGCCGCTGCTCCCGGGTCGCCTGCGCGGCCATCCGGGCCCGCGCCTCCTCCTCGGCCATTGCGCGCAGCGCGGTCAGCCGTGCCAGCTGGGTCGCCGGGGCCGCGTCCACGACCACGACCAGGTCGTAGAGGGGCGCCAGGCCGTTCTCGGTGAGCAGCGGTACGTCGTGCACCACGATCGCGTCGGTCCCCGCGGCGGCTTCCAGCTCCGCCGACCGGGCTCCCACCAGGGGGTGCACGATCGCGTTAAGGGTCTGTAGCTTCGCCGGGTCCGCGAACACGATGGACCCCAGTTTCGGCCGGTCCAGCGTCCCCTCCGCGGTCAGCACCGACTCTCCGAAGGCCGCCACGACGGCCGCGAGTCCCGGCGTACCGGGCTCCACGACCTCGCGCGCGATCCGATCGGCGTCGACGACGATCGCCCCGTACCCCGCCAGCAGTCGCGAGACCTCGCTCTTGCCGGCACCGATTCCGCCCGTCAGGCCTACTTTCAGCATGCCCCGCAGCATAGGGGGCCCCGCCCGTACGTCAGTTCTCGCCCTCGCGCTCCGCCAGGAACCGCTCGAACTCGCGCCCGATCTCGTCCGCCGACGGCAGCTCCGCCGGCTCGGCGATCATGTTGCCCCGGGTCTCCGCGCCGGCGGCCGCGTCGTACTGGTGCTCCAGCCCCTGCACCAGGCTGACCAGCTCCTCGTCGCCCTCCCGGATCTGCCGGTCGATCTCCGTCTGCGTGCGGTGCGCCTCGGTGCGAAGCGCGTGCGCCACGGCCGGGAGCACCAGCCCGGTCGCCGCCGTGATCGCCTCCAGCACCGTCAGTGCGGCGTCCGGGTACGCGGAGCGCGCGATGTAGTGCGGCACGTGCGCGGCGACACCCAGCACGTCGTGCCCGGCCTGGGCGAGGCGGAACTCCACCAGGGACTCGGCGCTGCCCGGTACCTGGGCCTCGTCGAAGGGGCTGCGGTGGCCCGGCATGAGGTCGGTGCGGTTGCCGTGCGGGGTGATGCCCACGGGACGGGTGTGCGGGACGCCCATCGGGATGCCGTGGAAGTTGACGGACAGCCGGACGCCGAGGCGCTCGACGATCTGCCGGACGGCGACGGCGAAGCGCTCCCACTCCACGTCCGGCTCCGGGCCGGACAGCAGCAGGAAGGGAGCTCCGGTGGCGTCCTGGACGAGCCGGACCTCCAGCCGGGGCTCCTCGAACTCCGTCCAGTGGTCGCGCTGGAAGGTCAGCAGCGGGCGCCGGGCCCGGTAGTCCACCAGCCGGTCCGCGTCGAAGCGGGCGACCACCTGGTGGGGCAGGGTGTCCAGGAGCCGCTCGACGATCTGCTCGCCGGCCTCACCCGCGTCGATGTACCCCTCGAAGTGGTACAGCATGACCAGCCCGGCCGAGTCCTGGGCGACCGCCAGGTCGGCCACCGCCAGGCCCTTGGCGTCCCATTCGTACAAACCCTGTGGATCAAGCACCGTCACCACTCCTCCTCGCCTCGTTCTCAGCCAAGAACGTCCAAGGCGGCCCGGCCATTCCCCAGTTGGCCGCATTCACGCCGCATTCACAGGAACGCGGCGGATCACGAGGGGGACCGGACGGGGAAACGCGGTGAGGCCCGCCCCCCGAAGGGGACGGGCCTCACCGTTCAACGCGATTCAGCTCTGCTCACACCGGAGTGCGATGCGCGCTGCGATCAGCTCTGGCCGCCGGCCAGCTTCTCGCGGAGCGCGGCCAGGGCCTCGTCCGACGCCAGGGCGCCGGAGGTCTCGTCCGACTCCGAGGAGTACGAACCACCCGAGATGCCCGCACCGGCGTTGCCACCGGCGGCCGGGGCGGCAGCGCCCTCGGCGGCAGCGGCCTCGTCGGCCTCGCGGCTCTTGATGACCTGAGCCTGGTGCTGCTCGAAGCGCTGCTGCGCCTCGGCGTACTGGGTCTCCCAGGCCTCGCGCTGCTTGTCGAAGCCCTCGAGCCAGTCGTTGGTCTCGGGGTCGAAGCCCTCGGGGTAGATGTAGTTGCCCTGGTCGTCGTAGGACGCGGCCATGCCGTACAGGGTCGGGTCGAACTCGACCGACGCCGGGTCGGCACCGAAGGACTCGTTGGCCTGCTTCAGGGACAGCGAGATCCGGCGACGCTCGAGGTCGATGTCGATGACCTTGACGAAGATCTCGTCGTTGACCTGGACGACCTGCTCCGGGATCTCCACGTGGCGCTCGGCCAGCTCGGAGATGTGGACCAGACCCTCGATGCCCTCGTCCACGCGGACGAACGCACCGAACGGAACCAGCTTGGTGACCTTACCCGGGACGACCTGACCGATCTGGTGCGTACGGGCGAACTGCTGCCACGGGTCCTCCTGCGTCGCCTTCAGCGACAGGGAGACACGCTCGCGGTCCATGTCCACGTCGAGAACCTCGACGGTGACCTCCTGGCCGACCTCGACAACCTCGGACGGGTGGTCGATGTGCTTCCAGGACAGCTCGGAGACGTGGACGAGACCGTCGACGCCACCCAGGTCCACGAAGGCACCGAAGTTGACGATCGAGGACACGACGCCGGAGCGGACCTGACCCTTCTGCAGGGTGGTGAGGAACGTCTGGCGAACCTCGGACTGGGTCTGCTCCAGCCAGGCGCGGCGGGACAGGACCACGTTGTTGCGGTTCTTGTCCAGCTCGATGATCTTCGCCTCGAGCTCCTTGCCCACGTAGGGCTGGAGGTCGCGGACACGACGCATCTCGACGAGAGAGGCCGGCAGGAAGCCGCGGAGGCCGATGTCGAGGATGAGACCACCCTTGACGACCTCGATGACGGTACCGGTGACGATGCCGTCTTCTTCCTTGATCTTCTCGATCGTGCCCCAGGCACGCTCGTACTGAGCGCGCTTCTTGGACAGGATCAGACGGCCTTCCTTGTCCTCCTTCTGGAGAACCAGGGCCTCGATCTCGTCGCCGACCTTGACGACCTCGTTCGGGTCGACGTCGTGCTTGATCGAGAGCTCACGGCTCGGGATCACGCCTTCGGTCTTGTAACCGATGTCGAGCAGGACCTCGTCCCGGTCGACCTTCACGATGACGCCGTCGACGATGTCGCCGTCGTTGAAGTACTTGATCGTCTCGTCGATCGCGGCGAGGAAGGCTTCCTCGTTACCGATGTCGTTGACCGCTACCTGCGGAGTGGTAGAGGTGGTCTCGGTGCTGCTCGTCATGTGGGAAAGGGCTCCGGTTACGGACAGAAAGTCGTAGGTACTGCTACGCCGGGAGCCCTTATCGGCATCTGCCGAAGAAGCCGGACAGCCAAGGAGACCCCCTTCCGCGAAGAGCGGTGGGGCCTCGAAAACCGAGGGGACATCAACAGATGCAAGCGCAGCCTGCTAGGTCTGAGGAGCACAGGCTCGCAGCGCAACTTGTAGCATACGGGGGCAGCCGGACAGGGTCAATGCGCGAAGGCGCACACCCCGGGCGGATCACCGCACAACCGGCACAATTCATGGGCGGGAAGCCCTTGATGGCGCTCCCTGCCACATTCCGCAGACATTCGCAGACTACGACGACGGGCCCCATGAACCAAGAGGACTACGCCTCCGAAGAAGCGTACGAAGCCGATCCGGTATCCGCGGAAGACCCCGAGGCCACGCGGCGTGACGCGGGGGAAGCGGAGAGCAGCCGGGCGAGCCGCAGCTGGTGGGACCGCAACGCCGACGAGTACCAGAGCGACCACGGTGCCTTCCTCGGCGACGACCGCTTCGTCTGGGGACCCGAGGGGCTGGACGAGGCGGAGGCCGCCCTCCTGGGCCCCGCCGCCTCCCTCCGGGACAAGGACATCCTGGAGATCGGCGCCGGCGCCGCCCAGTGCTCGCGCTGGCTGGCCGCCCAGGGCGCCCGCCCGGTCGCCCTCGACCTCTCCCACCGCCAGCTCCAGCACGCCCTGCGCATCGGAGACGACCTCCCCCTGGTCGAGGCCGACGCCGGAAAGCTGCCCTTCCGCGCCGGCTCCTTCGACATGGCCTGCTCCGCCTACGGCGCCGTCCCCTTCGTCGCCGACCCGGTCAACGTCATGCGCGAGGTGCACCGCGTACTGCGCCCCGGCGGCCGCTGGGTCTTCTCCGTGACCCATCCCGTCCGCTGGGCCTTCCCGGACGAGCCCGGCCCCGAGGGGCTGTCCGTCTCCGCCTCCTACTTCGACCGCACCGCGTACGTGGAACAGGACGAGCGGGGCCGCGCCGTCTACGTGGAGCACCACCGCACGATCGGCGACCGCGTGCGCGACGTGGTGGCGGGCGGCTTCCGCCTGCTCGACCTGGTCGAGCCCGAGTGGCCGCAGTGGAACGGCCAGGAGTGGGGCGGCTGGTCCCCGCTGCGCGGGAACCTGATCCCGGGCACCGCGATCTTCGTCTGCGAGCGCGACTGACGTGATCCGTACCGCCGCCCTCGATGCCCTGCCCGTACGGGAGGCCGTGCCCGCGCTCGTCTCGGCGCTGGATGCCCACGGCACGGCGGTGCTCTGCGCCCCGCCCGGCACCGGCAAGACCACGCTGGTCCCGCTGGTGCTGGCCGGACTGGTGGGCGGCGGCCCGCGGCGCCGGGTGGTCGTCGCCGAGCCCCGGCGGATCGCCGCCCGGGCCGCGGCGCGCCGGATGGCCTGGCTGCTGGGCGAGCCGGTCGGCGGCGCGGTCGGCTTCACCGTGCGCGGGGAACGGGTTGCGGGTCCGGACACGGTGGTGGAGGTGGTGACCACCGGCGTGCTGCTCCAGCGCCTCCAGCGCGACCAGGAGCTGACCGGGGTCGACGTGGTGGTCCTGGACGAGTGCCACGAGCGGCACCTGGACGCCGACACCGTCGCCGCCTTCCTCCTCGACGTACGGGAGACCCTGCGCCCGGAGCTGCGGCTGGTGGCGGCCTCGGCGACCACGGACTCGGCCGGCTGGGCGCAGGTTCTCGGCCGGGGAGGCCCGGGCGGTGCGCCGGTGGTGGAGGCGCCGGGCGTCTCGTACCCCGTGGAGACGGTCTGGGCCCCGCCGGTCCGGCCGGTGCGGCCCCCGCACGGGATGCGGGTGGATCCGGCGCAGCTGACGCACGTGGCCTCGGTGGTGCGGCGGGCGCTGGCGGAACGGAGCGGCGACGTCCTGTGCTTCCTGCCCGGCGTCGGTGAGATCGCCCGGGTCGCCGGGCAGCTGGGCGGGGTGGACGCGGAGGTGCTCCAGATGCACGGCCGGGCCCCGGCGGCCGTCCAGGACGCGGTGCTCTCCGTCGCCGGTCACCGCAGGGTGATCCTGTCCACCGCCGTGGCGGAGTCGAGCCTGACCGTTCCCGGGGTACGCGTGGTGGTGGACTCCGGACTGGCCCGCGAACCCCGGGTCGACCACGCGCGGGGGCTGGGCGCGCTGGCGACCGTACGGGCGTCCCGCGCGGCCGGGCGCCAGCGGGCGGGCCGGGCCGGGCGCGAGGCGCCGGGCGTGGTGTACCGCTGCTGGGCCGAGGCGGAGGACGGCCGCCTCGCGGCGTTCCCGTCGCCGGAGATCCGCATCGCCGACCTGGCGCAGTTCGCCCTGCAGGCCGCGTGCTGGGGCGACCCGGACGCGGCCGGGCTCGCCCTGCTGGATCCGCCCCCGGCCGGGGCGATGGCCGCGGCGCGCGAGGTGCTGGTGGCCGTCGGCGCGGTGTCCCCGGCCGGTGCGGTGACCGCGCGCGGGCAGCGGATGGCCCGGCTCGGGCTGCACCCGCGGCTGGCCCGGGCCCTGCTGGACGGCTCCGCCTCGCTCGGTGCCCGCCGGGCGGCGGAGCTGGTGGCCCTGCTGAGCGAGGAGCCACCGCGGGAGTACGGGGACGACCTGGCCGGCGCGTGGCGGCGGGCCCGCGCGGGCGGCGACGCGTACGCGGGCCGCTGGCGGGCGGAGGCCCGCCGCCTGGACCGTGCCGCCTCCCCTGCGGGGCGCACCGCCGAAACCGGGGCCGGGGCTGCGGCCGGGGCTGCACCCCGCACCCCGCTCGGGTGCGGCACCGCTGCACCCGACGATGCAGCCGCGGGCCTGGTCGCGGCCCTGGCGTTCCCCGAACGGGTGGCGAAGGCCAGGGGCGAGGGATCCTTCCTGATGGCCAACGGCACCGCGGCCGAGCTCGGCGACGGCTCGGGCCTGCGGCAGGCGACCTGGCTGGCCGTCGCCGTCGCCGACCGGCCCCCGCATTCCGCGTCCGCCCGGGTCCGGCTCGGCGCCGTCGTCGACGAGGACACCGCCCGCACCGCCGCCGCGCACCTGCGCACCGCGGGGGAAGAGGTCCGCTGGGAGGGCGGCGACCTCGTCGCCCGCGCCGCCGAGCGGCTCGGGGCGATCGAACTGGCCGTACGTCCGCTGCGCGCTCCCGACCCCGCACTGGTCCGGGCCGCCCTCCTGGACGGGCTGCGCGCCGAGGGGCTCGGCCTGCTGCGCTGGTCCCCGGACGCGCTGACCCTCCGGGCCCGCCTCGGCTTCCTGCACCGCACGCTCGGCGGCGCCTGGCCCGACGTGGCCGACGACGGGGCCCTGCTGGAGCGGGCCGACGACTGGCTGGAGCCCGAGCTGTCCCGGGCCCGGCGCCGCGCCGACCTGGGGCGGATCGATGCCGGGCAGGCCCTGAACCGGCTGCTGCCGTGGGCCACCGGGGAGGCCGTCCGGCTGGACGAGCTGGCTCCGGAACGCCTGGAGGTCCCCAGCGGCTCCCGGATCCGGGTGGACTACTCCGCCGAGCACGGCCCGCCGGTCCTCGCGGTGAAGCTGCAGGAGCTGTTCGGGCTGGCCGAGACCCCGCGGGTGGCGGGCGTACCGGTGCTGGTGCACCTGCTGTCGCCCGCGGGCCGGCCCGCCGCCGTCACCTCCGACCTCGCCTCGTTCTGGCAGGGCGGCTACCGGGCCGTGCGCGCGGAGCTGCGCGGGCGCTACCCCAAGCACCCCTGGCCGGAGGATCCGGCCACCGCCGAGCCCACCCGGCACACCAACGCCCGGCTCAGGCGCTGACGCGGCGGCCGCGGGCCTCCAGCCACAGCGCCGCGCCGAGCAGGACGAGCCCGCCGGCGGCCAGCCCGATCGGCGCGTAGGTGTGCAGCGCGAGGACCTTCGTACGGTTCGACCTGACGAGGTCGACCGTGTAGTCGGAGTAGTCCTCGCGCATGGTGACGTGTCCGGCGAAGGCGGTGAGCTTGCCGTCGGGGCCGCCGGCCGCGATGCCGCCGCGCATCTCCTGCTGGATGTCCTGCTCGGCGTTGACCGGAGCGCCGGTCACCGGGTCGACCCAGAACCTCGCCTTGGCCGTGTACCAGAGGGTGGTGCCGGTGGCCGCCTCGATCGTCGACGGGTCGATGCCCTCGATCGGCATCTTCTTGGGCATGGCGACCTTGGTCCACGGGACGGTCTGCTCGAAGTAGTAGACGTCCATGCCCTTGAACGTGCGCGGCCCGACGTAGTGGATCGGCGAGGAGGTACGGGTCTGCGCGTCGAAGTAGAGGTAGTCGCGCGGCTCGGTGAAGAAGGGCCACTTGAACTCGATGCCCTCGCGCTTGACGGGGTCCCCGTCGACCATCTCCCCGGTGGCGTGGACCGGGTCCTGGGTGTGCGCGTCGAAGATGTAGCGCTCGGGGATCTGGGAGACCATCTTCCCGTCCGGGCCGATGATGTAGGAGAGCGTGTCCCAGACGACGACGTCCTTGCCGGCGCTCGCCTCTATCTCCTTCGACGCCTCGACGTTGCCCTTGAGGGTCTGGACGATGGTGACCTTGTCGACCTTCTTCGGCTGCATGCCGCCGGTGTAGTCGAGGAGGGTCGCGTCCTTCGCCTCCAGGACCATCTCCTGGTACTGGTTCGGCGGGATCTTGGCGAGGCGGGGGTACGCGTACCAGCGCAGCAGCGGTGCGAGGGCTGCGCAGAACACGGCGAGGGCCAGCAGGACAAGGCTCGCTCTGCGTCGCACGGCCGGGCCCTCCTCTACTTTCCGGGCGCGGGGGGCGCGGTGGTGAGCAGGGGCTTGGGTGAGGTCTCGCCTTCGGGCACCCCGAACGCCGTGATGGCGAACACGAGGGCCAGCGCGGCCGCGAGGCCGATGGCGGCGGCGACGAATGCGCGCATGCCGGGGCTCCGAAATCTGATGAGGCGTCAGAGATGGGGCACCGTAGCAACGCGGCGTCGAGATGAGAACCGTTCGGGTCGACCCGCCCGGCCACGGAGACCTCACCGGGCGCAGACGAACGCATCGGCCGTTCGCCCTCCCCCGCCGCGCCGGACAGCGGGAACCATCGGGGGGGAAGGCGGCGGGCCATCAACTGCGTTTGTCCTAGCGGGCACCGCTTGGGCTCACGCCCGGCGTGGGCGTCCGGACCGGCGTGGCCGTCGGACGCGGGGTCGGCTTGGAGCTCACCGTGGGGCTGGGCTTCGGCGACGGGGTCACGGTCCGACTCGGCGTCGGTGTGGGAGTGGGGGTCGGCGTAGGCGTGGGGGTCGGCGTAGGCGTGGGGGACGGCGTAGGCGTGGGGGTCGGCGTAGGCGTGGGGGACGGCGTGGGCGTGGGCGTGGGCGTCGGCGTCGGCGTCGGGGTCGGGGTCGGGGTCGGCGTCGGCGTCGGCGTCGGGGTCGGGGTGGGCTTCGGGTCCGGCTTCGGGGTGGGGGGCGGCGTCGGCTTCGGGGTGGGCTTCGGGTCCGGTGTCGGCGTGGGGGTGACCGGGCCCGTAGCGGGCCGGTCCGGGACCTCGTGCGTGCCCTTCAGGTAGTACGTGAACCAGGACCGCACCGTGCGCAGGTACTCCGTCGAGCGGTTGTAGGAGAGCACCGCCCGGTCCAGGTCCGCGTCCACGCGCAGGTCGCGGCTGCCCGCGCACAGGTACCGGGCGGCCGCGAGGGCCGCGTCGTGCACGTTGTTCGGGTTGCGCCGGCCGTCGCCGTCCGCGTCCTGGCCCCACGCCGCCCACGTGGAGGGGATGAACTGCATCGGCCCGACGGCCCGGTCGTAGCGGGCGTCCCCGTCGTAGGCCCCGCCGTCCGTGTCGGGGATGTTCGCGAAGCCGTTGCCGTCGAGCACCGGCCCCAGGATCGGCCGCAGCGTGGTGCCGGCCGTGTCGACCTGCCCGCCGCGCGCCTGCCCGGACTCCACCTTGCCGATCGCCGCGAGGAGTTGCCAGCGCAGTCCGCAGCCCGGGTCGCTGCGCCCGGTCTCCTTCTCGGCGCCCAGGTAGGCCGCGAGCACGCTCGCCGGTATCCCCTGCGCCCCTTCCGCGGGCCCGGTCACGGCCGATGCCGGCGCGGCCCGGGAGCCCGTCGGCGCCTGTGCCTGCGGCTGGGGCTGCGGCGCCCCCTCCTCCGGCAGCAGCACCTCCGGTGGCCGCGGGCTCACCAGCGGCGGGAGTTCGGTGAAGTAGGCGGAGTCGCCTCCTGCCGCGTCCGCGGCCGACGGCGGCCGCGGTTGCGACTGTGCGGCGGACTCCCCTGCGGCGGAGAGCCGGTCGGCGCTCGCGCCCGCCGGGCCCTGGGACGCGGTCACCGCGGCGACCACCAGAGCGCATGCCAGGGCGGCCGTCGTTCCCCTGCGCAGCCTGCGTCCGATTATTCGAGCCGACATGAGCCGCACCCCTCCCCCTCGACGTCCGCGTGACCCTACGTCAACTCCCTGCACACAGCACGCAAGGAGGGCCGGAATTCACCACATCCCCACGTTCCGAGGCAGGTCACGCATACTGTCTGGACCCTTCGGGAGCATTGGCCCGAAGTAAGGAACGTTCGAAGGAAGTCCCAGGAGAGGTGCCATGCCGTTCACTCTCAGCCACGCGGCCGCCGTACTTCCGGCCATCCGGCGGACCGGGCGTGCGCGGGGCCCCCTCGTCGCTTCGGCGCTCGTCCTCGGTTCGTTCGCGCCGGACACCTTCTACTTCACGGACGCGGTCGTCGAGGGCGTCCTGGCGTACGGGGCCTTCACGCACTCGCTGCCGGGCGTCCTGACCCTGGACGCCGTGCTGACGGCGGTCCTGGTGGCCTTCTGGCTCCTGCTGCGCGAGCCGCTGATCGCGCTCCTGCCGCGCGCCTGGCGGGGCAGGGCGCACGCCTTCGTGCGGGGCGAGGCATGGCGCGAGCGTTCCCGGCCGGCCGCGCTCGTCGGCTGGTTCTACGTGTCGGCGGCCCTCGGGTCCCTGACCCACGTGGCCTGGGACAGCTTCACGCACCACGACCGCTGGGGCACGAACGCGCTGCCCGATCTCGCCGAGCCGCTCGCCTACGGCCTGCCGGGCTACTCCTTCCTCCAGTACGGCACTTCGGCCGTCGCCGCGTGCGCGCTGCTCTGGTTCACGGTGACCGCCCTGCGCCGGCTTCCCGCGCTCCCGGCCCCCGCGTCCGTGCCGGTGCTCTCGCGCGCGGAGCTCTGGGGTGCGGTCGCCCTGCTCGTGGTGTGCGTGGCGGCCGGGGCCACCCGGCGCGTGCTGCGCTTCTTCGACTTCTTCGACCGGATCCGTACGCCGCTCGACATCATCCCGACCATCTGCTTCGGCGCGGGCGGCGGACTCACCGTGGCACTGCTGGTCTACGGGGTCCTGGTGCGGCTGCGGCACCACCGCGACCGGAGCGGGCACCCCACGGACGAGGAAACGCGGACGCCCGTCCCCACCGCCTGAGCGGCGGGGACGGGCGCCGGGTGTGCCGTACGGCGGTCAGTGCGCGGCGGACTCCCAGTCGCGGCCGTCGCCCACCGACACGTCCAGCGGGGCCCGGAGCTCGACGGCGGCGCCCATCTCGCGCCGCACCAGCTCCTCGACCTGCTCGCGCTCGCCCGGGGCGATCTCCAGCACGATTTCGTCGTGGACCTGGAGCAGCATCCGGGAGCTCAGACCGGCCTCGGCGATCGCCTTGTCCACGCGCAGCATCGCGACCTTGACGATGTCGGCGGCGGTGCCCTGGATGGGGGCGTTGAGCGCCATCCGCTCGGCGGCCTCGCGGCGCTGGCGGTTGTCGCTGTTGAGGTCGGGCAGGTACCGGCGGCGGCCGAAGATCGTCGCCGTGTAGCCGGTGGCACGGGCCTCGTCGACGACCCGGCCGAGGTAGTCGCGGACCCCGCCGAACCGCTCGAAGAAGGTCTCCATCAGACCGCGCGCCTCGGCGGGCTCGATGTTCAGCTGCTGGGCGAGACCGAAGGCGGAGAGCCCGTAGGCCAGCCCGTACGACATGGCCTTGATCTTGCGGCGCATCTCGGCGTCGACCTCGGACCGCTCCACGCCGAACACCTGGGAGGCGACGGTGGTGTGCAGGTCCTCGCCGGTCGCGAACGCCTCGATCAGGCCCTCGTCCTCGGACAGGTGGGCCATGACGCGCAGCTCGATCTGGCTGTAGTCGGCCGTCATCAGGGACTCGAAGCCCTCGCCGACGACGAAGCCGCGGCGGATGGCGCGGCCTTCGTCGGTGCGCACCGGCACGTTCTGCAGGTTGGGGTCGGTGGAGGACAGCCGGCCCGTCGCGGCGACGGTCTGGCTGAAGCTGGTGTGCACCCGGCCGTCGGCGGCGATGGTCTTGACCAGGCCCTCGACGGTCACGCGCAGCTTGGCCTGCTCCCGGTGCCGCAGCATGATCACCGGGAGTTCGTGGTCGGTCTGCGTGGCCAGCCAGGCCAGCGCGTCCGCGTCCGTGGTGTAACCGGTCTTGGTCTTCTTCGTCTTCGGCAGGTCCAGCTCGCCGAAGAAGACCTCCTGGAGCTGCTTGGGCGAGCCGAGGTTGAACTCGTGGCCGACGGTGGCGTGCGCCTCCTTGACGGCCTGCTGCACGGCTCCGGCGAACTGCTGCTCCATGGCCTCCAGGTGGTCGCGGTCGGCGGCGATTCCGGCGCGCTCCATCCGGGCGAGGAGTTCGGAGGTGGGCAGCTCCATGTCGTGGAGCAGCTCCGCGGCGCCGACCTCGGCGAGCTTGTCGGTGAAGGCGTCGCCCAGGTCCAGGACCGCGCGGGCCTGTGCCATCAGGGCCTCGGCCTCGGCGGTCTCGTCGGCGCCGAAGGCCAGCTGCCCGTCGGCGGCGGCGGGCGCCAGCTCGCGGTGCAGGTATTCCATGGACAGGGCGTCCAGGGCGAAGGACCGGCGGCCGGGCTTGACCAGGTAGGCGGCGAGCGCGGTGTCCATGGCGACGCCGGCGAGGGTCCAGCCGTGCTCGGGGAAGACCCGCATCAGGCCCTTGGCGTTGTGCACGACCTTGGTGCGCGCCGGGTCGGCGGCCCAGGCGGCGAAGGCCCTCTCGTCGGCCTCGTCCAGCTCGGCGGGCGTGAACCAGGCGGCGGCGCCGCCGGCCGCGGCGAGCGCGATCTCGGTGACGTCGCCCTGGCCCAGCGCCCAGCTGTCGACGGTCGCGATGCCCAGCGGGCCGCCCGCGTGGCTCTCCAGCCACGGCGCGAGCTCGCCCGTACCCAGCACGGACGCGTCCAGTTCCACACCGGCCGCCGGAGCCGGTGCCTCTTCCACGGCCGCGCCCGGGTCCACGGCGAGCAGCCGCTCGCGCAGCGAGGCGTTGCGGATCTCCAGCACGTCCAGCACGCCGAGCATGGCGGTCCGGTCGTAGGGGGCGCGGACCAGGTCGGCGGGGCCCTTGGGCAGCTCGACGTCCTTGACCATCTCGGTCAGGACCCGGTTGAGCTTGACGGCCTCCAGGTGGTCCCGGAAGTTCTGCCCGGCCTTGCCCTTGACCTCGTCGGCGCGCTCCACGAGCTCCGCGAACGACCCGAACTGGGTGATCCACTTGGCCGCGGTCTTCTCACCGACGCCCGGGATGCCCGGCAGGTTGTCGGACGGGTCGCCGCGCAGCGCCGCGAAGTCCGGGTACTGCTGCGGGGTGAGGCCGTACTTCTCCTCGACCTTCTCCGGGGTGAACCGGGTGAGCTCGGAGACGCCCTTGGTCGGGTAGAGCACGGTGGTGTGCTCGGAGACGAGCTGGAAGGAGTCGCGGTCGCCGGTGACGATCAGCACCTCGAAGCCGGCCGCCTCCGCCTGCGTCGCCAGCGTCGCGATCACGTCGTCGGCCTCGAAGCCGTCGACCGCGAACCGCGGCACGTGCATCGTGTCGAGGAGCTCGCCGATCAGCTCGACCTGTCCCTTGAACTCGTCGGGGGTCTTGGAGCGGTTCGCCTTGTACTCGGGGAACTCCGTCGAACGCCACGTCTTGCGGGAGACGTCGAACGCCACCGCGAAGTGCGTAGGGGCCTCGTCGCGCAGCGTGTTCGCCAGCATCGACGCGAATCCGTAGATGGCGTTGGTCGGCTGCCCCGTCGCGGTCGTGAAATTCTCCGCGGGCAGCGCGAAGAACGCCCGGTAGGCCAGGGAGTGCCCGTCCATGAGCATCAGGCGGGGGCGGTCCCCTGCGGTCGTCTGGTCCGTCTTCTTCGATGCTGAATCTGCCACGCCCCGATCCTAGGCGCCCCCACCGACAATTCCGGCCCGTCGCCTCCCCCGGCGCATCCTCCCCACCGGACGCCCCCGGCGCACCCGGCCGGGGCGCGGTGAGCACCGGTCCGCCCTCCCCTGATTCCGTGGTCCGTGCAAGGATCGACGCACGCGGCCACACGTGCTGCATACGTACGTACGCTCGAAGGGGAGCGCGATGGCGACCAAGCCGCCCACAGGCGATCCGGTACAGGACGCACCGCAGGTCACACCGCCCAAGCACGCGGCAGCCGGCCTGCCGGCGATCGGACACACCCTGCGGATCGCCCAGCAGCAGATGGGCGTGGCCCGCACCGCCCGCACGCTCCTCAAGGTCAACCAGAAGGACGGCTTCGACTGCCCGGGCTGCGCCTGGCCCGAGGGCGACAAGCGGCACACGGCCGAGTTCTGCGAGAACGGCGCCAAGGCCGTCGCGGAGGAGGCCACGCTGCGCCGGGTCACCCCCGAGTTCTTCGCCGCGCACCCGCTGGCCGATCTCGCGACGCGTTCCGGCTACTGGCTGGGCCAGCAGGGCCGCATCACGCAGCCCATGCTCCTGCCCGAGGGCGGCGACCGCTACGAGGCGGTCAGCTGGGAGCGGGCCTTCGCGGTCATCGCCGAGGAGCTGAACGCCCTCGGCTCCCCCGACGAGGCCCTCTTCTACACCTCGGGCCGCACCAGCAACGAGGCCGCGTTCCTCTTCCAGCTCTTCGCCCGCGAGTTCGGCACCAACAACCTGCCCGACTGCTCCAACATGTGCCACGAGTCCTCGGGCTCCGCACTGACCGAGACCATCGGCATCGGCAAGGGCAGCGTCTCCCTCGAAGACCTCCACCAGGCCGAGCTGATCATCGTCGCCGGGCAGAACCCGGGCACCAACCACCCCCGCATGCTCTCCGCCCTGGAGAAGGCCAAGACCGCCGGCGCGAAGATCATCTCCGTGAACCCGCTGCCCGAGGCCGGCACGGAACGGTTCAAGAACCCGCAGACGCCGATCGGCATGTTCAGGGGCACCGCCCTCACCGATCTCTTCCTGCAGATCCGCATCGGCGGCGACCAGGCCCTCTTCCGCCTCCTCAACAAGCTCGTCATCGAGACGGAGGGCGCCACCGACGAGGCCTTCATCCGCGAGCACACCCACGGCTACGAGGAGCTCGCGGCCGCCGCGAAGGAAGCCGACTGGGACGAGACGCTCACCGCGACCGGCCTGACCCGCCCCGAGATCGAGCGGGCCCTGTCCATGGTCCTGGCCTCGAAGCGCACCATCGTCTGCTGGGCCATGGGCCTCACCCAGCACAAGCACGCCGTCGCCACCATCCGCGAGGTGGTCAACCTCCTCCTGCTGCGCGGCGACATAGGGCGCCCCGGCGCCGGCGTATGCCCCGTCCGCGGCCACTCCAACGTGCAGGGCGACCGCACCATGGGGATCTTCGAACGGCCCGCGCCGGCCTTCCTCGACGCACTCGACAAGGAATTCGGCATCACCTCGCCGCGCGGGCACGGCTACGACGTCGTCCGCTCCATCGAGGCCCTGCGCGACGGCAAGGCCAAGGTCCTCTTCGCGATGGGCGGCAACTTCGTCGGCGCCACCCCCGACACCGAGGTCACCGAGGCCGCCATCCGCAAGGCGTCCCTGACCGTGCACGTCTCCACCAAGCTCAACCGCTCCCACGCGGTCACCGGCCGGCGGGCCCTGATCCTGCCCACCCTCGGCCGTACCGACAAGGACGTACAGGCGAGCGGCAAGCAGTTCGTGACCGTCGAGGACTCCATGGGCATGGTCCACGCCTCCCGCGGCAACCTCGCCCCCGCCTCCCCGCACCTGCTCTCCGAGCCCGCGATCGTGGCCCGCATGGCC
Organism: Streptomyces sp. NC-S4; assembly: GCF_054353315.1. Classification (NCBI taxonomy): domain Bacteria; kingdom Bacillati; phylum Actinomycetota; class Actinomycetes; order Kitasatosporales; family Streptomycetaceae; genus Streptomyces; species Streptomyces sp. NC-S4. The sequence continues at coordinate 2,448,866 of NZ_CM135937.1, forward strand.
CGCGCGGTCCTGGGCGCCGCCTCCGCCACCCCGTGGGAGGAGTTCGAGCACGACTACGCCTCGATCCGCGACCGGATCTCCCGCGTGATCTCCGGCTTCGAGGACTTCAACGCCCGTATCGCCCACCCGGCCGGCTTCCGGCTCCCGCACGCCCCGCGCGACGAGCGCCGCTTCCCGACGAAGACCGGCAAGGCCAATTTCACCGCCGCGCCCGTGGAGTACCCGCGCGTCCCGGCGGGACGGCTGCTCCTGCAGACCCTGCGCAGCCACGACCAGTACAACACCACGATCTACGGCCTCGACGACCGCTACCGCGGCATCACCGGCGGCCGCCGCGTGGTCATGGTCAACCCGGCCGACGCGGCCGAGCTGGGCCTGGTCGACGGGTCGTACACGGACCTGGTGAGCGAGTGGAAGGACGGCCTGGAGCGGCGCGCGCCCGGCTTCCGCGTCGTGCACTACCCGACCGCCCGCGGCTGTGCGGCCGCGTACTACCCGGAGACCAACGTGCTGGTCCCGCTGGACTCGACCGCCGACATCAGCAACACCCCGGCCAGCAAGTCCGTCGTCGTGCGCTTCGAACCGGCCTGATAGAACGACCTCAGGACAAGATGGTTAACGATCGTTGACGAACGGAGCCTGGCCATGGGCGAGCAGCACGCAGTGAAGTTCCCGCAGGAGGTGCTCGACGAGTACGCGGCCCTGGGCATCGACCTGCCCTCGCTGTTCTCGGCGGGACACCTGGGCGAGCGGATGGACATCCGCATCCTGGAGGCCTCGGCCGACCGCGTCGTCGGCACCATGCCCGTCGAGGGCAACACCCAGCCCTACGGGCTGCTGCACGGCGGGGCCTCGGCCGTGCTGGCGGAGACCCTCGGCTCGGTCGGTGCCATGATGCACGGCGGCATCACCAAGATCGCCGTCGGCGTGGACCTGAACTGCACCCACCACCGGGGCGCCCGCTCCGGCATCGTCACCGGCGTCGCCACCCCGGTGCACCGCGGCCGCTCGACCACCACCTTCGAGATCGTCATCACCGACGAGCAGGACAAGCGGATCTGCACCGCCCGCCTGACCTGCCTGCTGCGCGACGCCGACCAGGTCGCCGCGGGGTCCTGACCCCGGGCGGCCCGGATGCCGTGACGGGCGACCGCCCGGGCCCCGGAGCTCAGGCGGTCCCTTCCCGGGCGGGATCCAGGCGCCGCCGCAGTTCCCCCACCGCGTCCGCCGCCTCCCGGCGCACCCCCGGGCGGGGGTGGCGCAGGAACCGCTCGACGGCCGGGAGCGCCGCCCGGTCACCCGTGGAGCCGAGGACGCCCAGGACGTACTCCAGCAGGACGGGCTCCATGCCGTCCGCGGCGGCGAGCGGCGCGACCACCCGATAGGGGAACTCGTAGGGCGCGGTGGCCGTGCAGAGGGCGTGCAGCGCGGACTCGCGCAGCTCGTAGCTCTCGTCAGAGAGCGCGACGGCGACGAGACGTGCGGCTACCCGTTCCGCGTCGTCCTGCGACAGGAGGCCCGTCTCCAGGACGTCGCCGACGACTTCGAGGCAGCTGTCCCGACGCCCCGTATCGGGGGCGTCCAGCTCCTGCCAGGCCGATTCGATCCATGCCATCGAGCTCTTGGGTCCGGTCACGACCCGACCCTGGGCGACGGTGGCCGGCCCGCGGAGCCGGGCCTGCGCGCGTTCCCGGACGGCCCGCGCCCCGCCAACCGCCCGGAATCCGCCAGTCCGCAGGCTTGGCGGTGACATCTGTTGTGTCACCGATGGTCACCGCCTACCGTCCCCCCATGGGGACCATGCCACGCACGGCCCGGTACGCCGCCCACATCCTCCTCGCGGCGCTCGCCCTGACCGGATGCTCATCCTCCGCGCCACCCCCCGCGGCGGGCTCCGCGCGCCCTTCCACCACCCCTCCCCCCTCGCCCGTACAGGTGTGCACGAGCCTCGTGTCCTACTGGGCGAAGGAGACCCTCCTGGGCACGAAATGGTCCGGTCTCGACTGGGAGCAGAAGGGCCTGTCCAACGACCAGTACGCGATCCACGAGGACGCCGTGGCCGCGGGGCGTGCCGAGGAGCGAACTGCCGGGCGGGACAAGGCACTTGAGCTGATCGACCGGATCGTGGCGCAGCGCTGCGCCGACGAGGGCGGCGCGATGCGCAGTTCGGAGAACTGGCGCCCGCCGACGTGACCGAGGTCACCGCATTCCCGAGCGCGCTGTCCGGCTTCCGGGCACATGCCCCCGCAGGGTCGAACCGCAGGTGAAGAGCCGTGCCGCCATCCGAACAAGATCCATTCGGATTCGAAAGTGCCCTCTTGACCGTCACCCTGCGTAATGCGCGCAAGGGTTGGAATCCGCCTTTTCCCTTAAGAAAGACCACTCGGAGGATTCCCTTGGACACGCGCAGCCACATTCGGCCGAAAATGATCTAAGACAGGAGCATGAAGGCCTCAAGCCCCTTAGGAGAACAGGTAATTCTCAGGATGCGGACACCCCCCAAGGTAAGAAAACGTCCGATTTGTCCACACTCCCGCTACACATTCTTGGCCTTGGCATAACAAGAGCGTCACATCCTCCTTTCCCTGCTCCCCGTGCTCGCCACCTCGGGCCTAGAGTCACGGCCAGTCACCGCGCCGCAGGGCGCAATCAGCACGGCCGTGGACCTCCCAGTGCGGCCCGGCGACCTAACGGCACCTCTCCACGAGAGAGCCGCGCCAGGGAAAGGAAGAATCGTGCGACACCGTTCTTTGCTCGTCCTCACCACCGTGATCACCACGGGAGCACTGACCCTCACCGCTTGCGGATCGCGCGACGGCGGAGACTCCAAGGACAACGGCGGCGGCAAGAAGACCACCGTCATCATCGGTGTGGACGCCCCGCTCACGGGCTCGCTCTCCGCGCTCGGCCAGGGCATCAAGAACTCCGTCGACCTCGCGGCCAAGACGGCCAACAAGAACAACGAGGTCCCGGGCATCGAGTTCAAGGTCGAGGCCCTCGACGACCAGGCGGTCCCCGCCTCCGGTCAGGCCAACGCCACCAAGCTCGTCGGCAACAAGGACGTCCTCGGCGTCGTCGGCCCGCTGAACTCCGGCGTCGCCCAGCAGATGCAGGGCGTCTTCGCCTCCGCCAACCTGGCGCAGGTCTCCCCCGCCAACACCAACCCCGCGCTCAGCCAGGGCGACAACTGGGGCAAGGGCGAGTTCAAGCGCGGCTTCAAGACCTACTTCCGCACCGCCGCCACCGACGTGGTCCAGGGCAAGTTCGCCGCCCAGTACCTCTTCAAGGACGCCGGCAAGAAGAAGGTCTTCATCGTCGACGACAAGCAGACCTACGGCGCCGGCCTCGCGGCCATCTTCGCCGACGAGTTCAAGAAGCTCGGCGGCGAGGTCGTCGGCACCGACCACGTCACCGTGAAGGAGACCGACTTCTCCTCCACCGCCGACAAGGTCAAGTCCTCCGGCGCCGACTCCGTCTACTTCGGCGGCCAGTACCCCGAGGGCGGCCTGCTCGCCGACCAGATCAAGAAGACCGGCGCCAACGTCCCGCTCATGGGCGGCGACGGCATCCAGGACCCGGCCTTCATCAGCGCCTCCGGTGAGGCCAACGAGGGCGACCTCGCCACCTCCATCGGCTACCCGGTCGAGAAGCTCGACACCGCCAAGAAGTTCATCGAGGACTACAAGGCCGAGGGTTACAAGGACCCGTACGCCGCCTACGGTGGCTACTCCTACGACGCCGGCTGGGCCGTCATCCAGGCCGTCAAGGCCGCCGTCGCCGCCAACAGCGGCAAGCTGCCCACCGACGCCCGCGCCAAGGTCGTCGAGGCGCTCGGCAAGGTCTCCTTCGAGGGCGTGACCGGCAAGGTCGCCTTCGACGAGTACGGCGACACCACCAACAAGCAGCTCACCGTCTACAAGGTCGAGGGCGGCAAGTGGGTCGACGTCAAGAGCGACACCTTCAACCAGTAAGCCCGTAGTCCCCAGCAACACCCGTACCACCTGAACCAACGCCGCGCGAGGGCGCAAACAGCGCCCTCGCGCGGAGTCTTATCCGACACGCTCATCGGAGGCCCTGCGGTGCACGAACTGCCGCAACAGCTGGCCAACGGCCTGGCCCTCGGTGCTCTCTATGGCCTCATCGCCATCGGGTACACCATGGTCTACGGCATCGTCCAGCTCATCAACTTCGCCCACGGCGAGATCTTCATGATCGGCGGCTTCGGCGCCCTCAGCGCCTACGCCATCCTCCCGACCGGCACCTCCCTGCTGATCGCGATACCCGTCATGATCGTCGGAGGTGCCGCCACCTCCGTCGCCGTGGCCTGCGCAGCCGAACGCTTCGCCTACCGCCCACTGCGCAGCGCCCCCCGGCTCGCACCCCTCATCACCGCAATCGGCCTCTCGATCGCGCTCCAGCAGCTCGTCTGGCAGTTCTACCCGGACGCCAAGAAGGCCGTCAGCTTCCCTGAGTTCAAGGGCGCCGCCTTCAAGCTCACCGACAGCCTCTCCATCCAGCGCGCGGACCTCTTCGTCCTCATCCTCGCCCCGCTCTGCATGCTCGCCCTCGGCATCTTCGTCCAGAAGAGCCGCAGCGGCCGCGCCATGCAGGCCACCGCGCAGGACCCCGACACCGCGAAGCTGATGGGCATCAACACCGACCGCATCATCGTCATGGCCTTCGCCATCGGTGCCGCGTTCGCCGCCGTCGCCGCCGTCGCCTACGGCCTCGACAAGGGCCAGATCAACTTCGAGATGGGCTTCATCCTCGGCCTCAAGGCCTTCACCGCAGCCGTCCTCGGCGGCATCGGCAACATCTACGGAGCCATGGTCGGCGGCGTCGTCCTCGGACTCGCCGAAGCCCTCTCGATCGCCTACATCGAAGACATCCCCGGCATGTCGCAGCTCGGCGGTGGCGCCTGGTCCAACGTCTGGGCCTTCGTACTCCTCATCGTCGTCCTCCTCGTGCGGCCACAAGGCCTGCTCGGCGAGCGCGTCGCGGATCGGGCGTGAGAACCATGACCACCAACACCACCCCGCAGACCGCCGACACGGTGAAGAAGGGCCCCGCGCCCACCACCCTCCTCTACGCGGTCATCGCCGGCAGCCTCCTCACCATCGTCAGCGCCTTCCTCGCGTGGACCTGGACCGCCGAATTCCCCGGCGACCTGACCTACTACGGCAGCCCGGCGAACATCCAGTACGTCACCGTCGCCGGAGCCGCCCTCACCCTCGTCCACGCGCTCTCCGCGCTCGGCGTCAAGGGCCTCGGCTGGCTCACCCCCAACGGTTCCCGCAAGGCCCTCTTCTTCCTCACCCTCGGCAACCTCGCCGCCACCTGGTTCACGGTCATCGCCATCACCGTCGTCCTCGGCGGAGCCGTCAACCTGGAACCCGGCGCCCTCGTCGCCCTCGTCGGCTCGCTCATCCCGGTCCTCGCCGTGAGCAAGCTCCCCGACGACACCCGCAAGGCGGCCCCCGCCAAGCAGCTGCCCTCCTGGGCCGAAATCCTCATCATCACCGGCGTCTTCGCCATCGGCCTCTTCGTCATCACCTACGGCATCGACACCGATGACAAGGAACCGCAGCTCTTCGTCGCCTACCTGATCACCGTCGGCCTCGCCGCCTTCGCGCTGAACAAGTCCGGCCTCTTCGCCCGCCTCGGCGGCCTCACCGCAAAGCACCGCCAGGTCACCCTGATCGGCACCGCGGCCGCCGCCATCGCCTTCCCCTTCATCCAGCAGAGCGGCGACACCTACACGCTCATCGCGGTCAACATCCTGATCTTCGCGACCGTCGCCCTCGGCCTCAACGTCGTCGTCGGCCTCGCCGGCCTCCTCGACCTCGGCTACGTCGCCTTCCTCGGCGTCGGCGCCTACGCCGCAGCCCTGGTCTCCGGAAGCACCGCATCCGCCTTCGGCATCCACCTGCCCTTCTGGGCAGCGGTCATCGTCGGCGCCCTCGCCTCGCTCATCTTCGGCGTGGTCATCGGAGCCCCGACCCTGCGCCTGCGCGGCGACTACCTCGCCATCGTCACCCTCGGCTTCGGAGAAATCTTCCGCATCGCCATGGGCAACCTCGACGGCACCTCCGGCCCGGACATCACCAACGGCCCCAACGGCATCCCCAACATCCCCCACCTCGAACTCTTCGGGTGGAACTTCGGGGAGTCCCACGTCGTCGGCGGCATCACCCTCGGCGCCTACGCCAACTACTACTTCCTGATGCTGCTCGTCATGGCCCTGGTCGTCGTGGTCTTCGCCCGCGCCGGAAGCAGCCGCATCGGCCGCGCCTGGGTCGCCATCCGCGAGGACGAGACCGCCGCCGAAGCCATGGGCATCAACGGCTTCAAGGTCAAGCTCATCGCCTTCGCCCTCGGCGCCACCCTCGCCGGCCTCGCCGGCACCGTCCAGGCACACGTCAACAGCACGGTCGTCCCCGAGAACTACGTCTTCGCCGGGCCCGTCCCGCCGAACTCCGCGTTCCTCCTCGCCGCAGTCATCCTCGGCGGCATGGGCACCATCCGCGGCCCCATCCTCGGCGCCGCACTGCTCTTCCTGATCCCCGCGAAGCTGGCCTTCCTCCAGGACTTCCAGCTCCTCGCGTTCGGCATCGCCCTCATCCTGCTCATGCGCTTCCGCCCCGAAGGCCTCATCGCCAACAAGCGCGCGCAGCTCGAGTTCCACGACGACACCGCTGACCAGGCCCCCGCGGACCTGGCCACCGCCAAGGCGGGGGCGTGAACGACATGACGACCACCACGGAAACCACCACCACCAAGACCACGGTTCTCGAAGCCAAGGGCGTCACCATGCGCTTCGGCGGCCTCACCGCCGTCAAGGGCGTCGACCTCCAGGTCAACTCCGGCGAGATCGTCGGTCTCATCGGCCCCAACGGCGCCGGCAAGACCACCTTCTTCAACTGCCTCACCGGGCTGTACGTCCCCACCGAGGGATCCGTCAGCTACAAGGGCACCGTCCTGCCTCCCAAGCCCCACAAGGTCACCGAGGCCGGCATCGCCCGCACCTTCCAGAACATCCGGCTCTTCCACAACATGACCGTGCTGGAGAACGTCCTCGTCGGACGCCACACCCGCACCAAGGAAGGCCTCTGGTCCGCCCTGCTGCGCGGCCCCGGCTTCAAGAAGGCCGAAGCCGCCAGCGAAGCGCGCGCCATGGAACTCCTCGAGTTCATCGGCCTGGAGAACAAGGCCCAGCACCTGGCCAAGAACCTCCCCTACGGCGAACAGCGCAAGCTGGAAATCGCCCGCGCCCTCGCCAGCGACCCCGGCCTCATCCTCCTGGACGAGCCCACCGCCGGCATGAACCCGCAGGAAACCCGCGCTGCCGAAGAACTCATCTTCGCCATCCGCGACATGGGCATCGCCGTCCTCGTCATCGAGCACGACATGCGCTTCATCTTCAACCTCTGCGACCGCGTCGCCTGCCTCGTCCAGGGCGAAAAGCTCATCGAAGGCACCGCGTCCGAGGTCCAGGGCGACGAGCGCGTCATCGCCGCCTACCTCGGCGAGCCCTTCGAGGGCGACCCGGGCGCCGCCGAGGCCGCCGAGGTCGAGGCAGCCGAAGCCGCAGCACCGGCCGAAGCCGAGACGGAGGCCGAGGCTCCGGCCGAGACCGACGCCGAGGCCGACGCCGACACTCCGGCCGAGACCGACGCCGAGGCCGAGGCCACCGAGACCGGTACCGAGACCGAAGCGGAGACGGACGCCGACACCCCGGCCGACGCCGACGCCCCGGCCGACACCGACTCGGACAGCACCACCAGCACCACCAGCACGGAAGGAGAAGCCAAGTGACCGCACTGCTCAAGGTCGAAGACCTCAAGGTCGCCTACGGCAAGATCGAAGCCGTCAAGGGAATCTCCTTCGAAGTCAACGAAGGCGAAATCGTCTGCCTCGTCGGCACCAACGGCGCCGGCAAGACGACCACCCTGCGCACCCTCTCCGGGCTCATCAAGCCCAAGGGCGGCAGCATCACCTTCGACGGCCAGCCCCTCGCAGCCGTCCCCGCCCACAAGATCGTCTCCCTGGGCCTCGCCCACTCCCCCGAGGGACGCCACATCTTCCCCCGGCTGACGATCGCCGAAAACCTCCAGCTCGGCGCCTTCCTGCGCACCGACAAGGAGGGCATCGAGCAGGACGTCCAGCGCGCCTACGAGATGTTCCCCATCCTGGGCGAACGCCGTAAGCAGGCCGCCGGCACCCTCTCGGGCGGCGAGCAGCAGATGCTCGCCATGGGCCGCGCGCTCATGTCCCGCCCCAAGCTCCTGATGCTGGACGAGCCCTCCATGGGCCTGTCCCCGCTGATGATGCAGAAGATCATGGCGACCATCAAGGACCTCAAGGCCGCGGGCATGACCATCCTGCTCGTCGAGCAGAACGCCCAGGCGGCGCTCTCGCTCTCCGACACCGCGCACGTGATGGAGATCGGCAAGATCGTTCTCTCCGGCACCGGCCGCGACCTCCTCCACAACGAGGACGTCCGCAAGGCCTACCTCGGCGAGGACTGACACAACGTGTGAGGCCCGCCTCCCCTCGGGGGGAGGCGGGCCTCACGCATGTTCCGGGACGGGACCTACTTCCCGCTCTCCTTCTTCTTCGCCTCGGCGTCCTCGATGACCACCTCGGCGACCTGCTGCATGGACATCCGGCGGTCCATGGACGACTTCTGGATCCACCGGAAGGCGGCGGGCTCGGTCAGCCCGTACTGCGTCTGCAGGATGCTCTTCGCCCGGTCCACCAGCTTGCGGGTCTCCAGCCGCTGCGAGAGGTCCGCGACCTCCTGCTCCAGCGCGCGCAGCTCCGCGAAGCGGGAGACGGCCATCTCGATGGCCGGCACCACGTCGCTCTTGCTGAACGGCTTCACGAGGTACGCCATCGCACCGGCGTCCCGGGCCCGCTCGACGAGGTCGCGCTGCGAGAACGCGGTGAGCATGAGCACGGGCGCGATGGACTCCTCGGCGATCTTCTCGGCCGCGGAGATCCCGTCCAGGACGGGCATCTTCACGTCGAGGATCACCAGGTCGGGCCGGTGCTCGCGCGCGAGCTCGACGGCCGTCTGCCCGTCGCCGGCCTCGCCGACGACGGAATAGCCCTCTTCTTCGAGCATCTCTTTGAGATCGAGACGGATGAGCGCCTCGTCCTCGGCGATGACGACCCGGGTCGTCAGCGGCGGAACGTGCGACTGGTCGGCGTCGGGCGTGGGCGTCGACTCGTGCTCGGCGGTCACGGATGCTCCTCGGTGCAAGGCGGTTAAGCTGCCACGAGCCTACCTAGCTCCTGTATGTTTGTGACACGGAGGGTCTTAGGTATCCTTCGTTTCGAAGGGGCCCCGGTAGCCCAGCGGTAGAGGCGATGGATTCAAAACCCATTCAGCGTCGGTTCGAATCCGACCCGGGGTACTTCTCCTTCAAATTCAAGGTCGCCAAGCGAATTTTGCGATCTTCACTCGTCACGGTGAACGAAGCTTCGAATTACGACCAACCGGACGATTACTGGCGAGGCTCCTGCGTTGTGGAGCACAATCCCGCGATACGCGAAGAAGCAGTCCTGCTGTTACGCCGAGGCGTGACCAACCGAGTGGTGGCCGAAAGTCTCGGCGTGCCCCGTGGCACCGTCGGCTGGTGGCGCCATCAGGACCGGAAGAACCGTGGCGAAGCCTACGTTCCCCCCGCCGACTGCCCGAGGTGCACCGAGCTTGGCCTCGACCGGCCTGCCTACGCCTATCTCCTCGGCCTCTATCTCGGCGACGGCCACATCATCTCGAAGTACAAGCAGCACCACCTCTCCATCTTCTGCGACGCCGCCTGGGCGGGCCTCGTCGACGCTGCCGAAGAAGCCATGCACCTCGTGATGCGGATCCCTCGTATAAGCCGCCGACAGCGACAGGGATGCGTCGAGGTTCAGTCCCACTCGACCCACTGGACATGCCTGTTCCCGCAGCACGGGCCCGGCAAGAAGCACGAGCGGCGGATCACTCTTGAGGACTGGCAGCAGGAGATCGTCGACGCCCATCCGTGGGACTTCCTGCGGGGGCTGATCCACTCCGACGGGTGTCGGATCACCAACTGGACCGTCCGCAACGGCAAGCGCTACGAGTACCCGCGGTACTTCTTCACCAACAAGTCCGACGACATCCGCAGCCTCTGCACGGACACGTTGACCAAGGTCGGGGTCCGGTGGACGGTGCTGGCCCGGGGCAGTGATCCGTTCAACGTGTCCATCGCCCGGAAGGACTCCGTGGCGCTGATGGACGCCCACATCGGGCCGAAGTACTAGGTGTATCGCCTCGTTGGGTTGGGGACGCGGCGGCCTGCGGGTGGTTTGCCTGCACGTGCGGTGTGTCCGCGGTGGTGGAGCCGGCCGGGGAACGCTTCGCGGCGGTCGATGTCCGACCGGTAGGGGCGGGCGTAGGCCCATTCGTCGAGCAGGGTGCGGTTGAAGCGTTCGGCCTTGCCGTTGGTCCGGGGCCGGTAGGGCCGGGTTCGTTCGTGGGTGATCCCGGCCGCCGCCGGGCTGTCGCGCCGGTCGCGTGAGCGGTAGCGGGAGCCGTTGTCGGTCAGAACCCGTTCGGCGGTGATCCCAGCGCCGGTGAGGAAGGCGCCGGGAATCGGACCGCCATCAACGGGGTTGGGGGGATGAGCCGTTAATTGGAGGGTCATGCGAGCGATTCAGGTGTACGAAGTGGGCGGTCCCGAGGTGCTGCGGGAGGCCGAGGTGGACCAGCCGCGGCCGGGTCCGGGCGAGGCGGTCGTGGAGGTCGCCGCATCCGGGGTCAACTTCCTCGACGTCTACCACCGCGAGGGGAGGTACAGCCTTCCGCTGCCCTTCACCCCGGGTGCTGAGGGCGCCGGCACGGTCGTCGAAGTCGGACCCGGCGTCGCTGACGTCGCAGTCGGGGACCGGGTCGGTTGGGTGGAGACTCCCGGCACGTATGCCGAGCGGGCCGTCGTGGACTCCTCGCGGCTGGTGCCGCTGCCCGACGACATCGACTTCGAGACGGCCGCCGCCGTGCTCCTCCAAGGCATGACCGCGCACTATCTCGTCAAGGACGCCTACCCGGTTCAGGGGGGCGACACGGTGCTCGTGCATGCGGCTGCCGGTGGCATGGGGCTGCTTTTGACCCAGCTCATCACCCATCTCGGCGGCAGGGTGATCGGCACGACGTCGACCACGGCGAAGGCCGAGCTGGCGAAGCGTGCCGGGGCCGCCGAGGTGATCCTTTCCTCCGCGGTCGACGATCTCGCAGCCGAGGTGAGGCGGCTCAACGGCGGTCAGGGGCTGCCGGTCGTCTTCGACGGCGTCGGTGCGCACACCTTCGATGCGAGCCTCGCCAGCCTGCGTACCCGCGGCCATCTCGTGCTCTTCGGCGCGGCGAGTGGTGCCGTGCCGCCGTTCGATCCGATTCGGCTCGCCCACGGCGGTTCGCTGACCCTGATCCGGCCCAGCCTCGGGGACTTCATCGCCGATCGGTCCGAACTGCTCCGACGGGCCGCCGATGTGTTCGAGTGGGTGCGCTCCAAGGCGCTCGAGGTCACCGTAACGGGCCGCTACGCATTGTCCGAGGCCGCCCGGGCCCACAGCGATCTGGAGGCTCGGCGTACTACTGGCAAGCTGCTTCTCGTACCGGATGCGGCCGCTATTGGACGTCGCGAGGAGGCGCAGAGCTGATCGACTGGGGCCTGTTGTGGGAGCGCCGGACGGGCCGGATGGGGTGATGCCCGAATCCGGCCCGTCCGCTCGTCCCTACAGGTCGAGCTGATATTGCAGTGTCGTGTGTGTGGGCAGGTAGCCGAGGCTGTCGCTGATGTGCCTCATGTGCGTGTTGCTGTCGGCGGTGTCGGTCAGGAGGCCGCCGAGGTCCGGGTAGTGTCCGTGGGCTCGGCGGATCGACTCGGCTTTCATCCAGCGGCCGAGGCCGTGTCCGCGGTGCTCGGGCAGCACGCCGGTGCCGTAGTGCTGGGCGTCGCCCGTGCCGTCGCCGGGGACGACGAGTTCGGTGAACCCGGCGATCGATCCGTTGGAGGTGTCGATGGCGACGACGGTGTGCAGGTGGTCGCCGCGCTGTTCGACGGCCTTCGCCGCTGCCCGGACCCGGTCCACGTCCCAGGTCGTGGTGCCGTGGTCGGTGTCCTCCATGGGCATGTCGTCCATGGCGCGGCGTGAGTCGGCGAAGGTCCGGGCGAGATCGTCGGGGACGGTTCCCTGCCAGGTCGCCAGCCGGTAGCCGGGATGCGGACGCTCGATGATCTCTGCCAGGGAGGGGATGTGCACGTCGGCCAGGGGCAGGCGGGAGTACCTCAGGGTGAGGACCTTGCGGAAGCCGCGGGCCGGCAGGAAGTGGTCGCCGGGCGATCCGGCCCGGGCCTGCGCCACGACGCGGCGTCGGGTGTTGTCCCGGGCGGCGGCCACGGCAGTGTCGAGCAGCCGGGAGCCGACGCCCTTGCGGCGCTCCACGGGATGTACGTGGAGGGTCAGTTCGGCCAGGTGTGCTTGTCCGCCGTCGAACAGGCGCAGGAAGGCCGTCCCGACCGGGTTGGCGTCGGCGTCGGACGCCAGCCATGCGAGGCGTCGGTCGTGCGCCCCGTGAGCGGGGTCGGTCAGTGGGGTGATGTGGAGCGACAAGGTGTCTCCGTCGTGAGGAGGTGGCAGGGGTTCGTACGCGGGCTCAGCTGCTGGGCAGTCCTGCGCATGTGCTCCACACCTCCTTGTCGACGTGCCGGTCCGGGTCAACGTGGACGGCTGGGAGAACGTAGCCGGTCCGTGGGCTCCTGGGCAAAGGGTTATCCGCGGGCTGCTGCGGTCTGACTGGCGGTGCCGCTCGGGTGCGTCCCGTCTCGGCCGTATCGGCGGCCGGCCTCGAGGAACGACAAGGCGAGGAGCCCGCCGGGGACCGTCGTTGCGACCGGGTTGTAGGCGAGGAGGGAACTGTCTGGGGTCAGCGGTGGGTGGTGGTCCTGGTGGACGGGGTGTAGGTGATCAGGGGCGGCAGCTCGTGGTGGCCGGTGACGGTCTCGGCGGTGAGGACGGCGGGGCGGTCGCATGCCGTGCCCAGTGCGGTCAGGAAGCGCAGCACGTCGGTGACGTGGGCTCCGTCCTCGATGTCGTCGGGCCAGAGGGAGAATTCGATGCCGTCGACCGGCAGATGGGCCGAGAACCAGGTGCGGCCGTATCGGACGCCGAGGGTTGCCACGTGGTCGTCCTCCAGTGTGGCGATCGGGTTCTCGGTGTCGTCCGGGCCGATGTCGTGCGCCTCGGTGCCGTGGTGCCAGGTGAGTTGGTCGGCGGTGGCGCGGAGGTGGGGCAGGACCTGGTTCCAGTCGGTGTCGTCGGTGTCGGTGACGGTGATGTCGCGGAGGCTTCCGTCGACGTGGAACGCGTCGCACATCCATGGTTCGGGCAGTCGGCAGGTGCCCGGGCGGGGTTCGCATTCGTGCCCGGTTCCGGTGTCCGGTGTGTGTGGCGGTTGCCTGGTCATCTGGTCCGTCCCCGTGGGTGTTCGTCGCGAGGGGTCAGTATGGCTGTCCGTCGGGGGCGGGGGCCGCGTCGGGCGGGTGGTGGTGCCCGACGCGGTGTGTGGGGTGGGTCAGTGGACCGGGTCGCCGATGTGGTGGATGCGGACGAGGTTGGTGGAGCCGGTGACGCCGGGGGGTGAGCCGGCGGTGATGACGACGGTGTCGCCGGGTACGCAGCGGCCGATGCGCAGGAGTTCTTCTTCGACCTGGGCGACCATGGCGTCGGTGGAGTCGACGTGGGGGCCGAGGAAGGTTTCGACGCCCCAGGTGAGGTTGAGCTGGGAGCGGGTGGCGGGGTCGGGGGTGAAGGCGAGGAGGGGGATGGGTGAGCGGTAGCGGGAGAGTCGGCGGACGGTGTCGCCGCTCTGGGTGAAGGCGACGAGGAATTTGGCGTCGAGGAAGTCGCCCATTTCGGCGGCTGCGCGGGCGACGGCTCCGCCTTGGGTGCGGGGTTTGTTGCGGTCGGTGAGTGGGGGGAGGCCCTTGGCGAGGATGTCTTCTTCGGCGGCTTCGACGATGCGGGACATGGTGCGGACGGTTTCGATGGGGTATTTGCCGACGCTGGTTTCGCCGGAGAGCATGACGGCGTCGGTGCCGTCGATGATGGCGTTGGCGACGTCGCTGGCTTCGGCGCGGGTGGGGCGGGAGTTGTCGATCATCGAGTCGAGCATCTGGGTGGCGACGATGACGGGTTTGGCGTTGCGCTTGGCGAGTTTGATGGCGCGCTTTTGGACGATGGGGACTTGTTCGAGGGGCATTTCGACGCCGAGGTCGCCGCGGGCGACCATGATGCCGTCGAAGGCGGCGACGATGTCGTCGATGTTTTCGACGGCTTGGGGCTTTTCGATCTTGGCGATGACGGGGAGGCGGCGGCCTTCTTCGTCCATGATCCGGTGGACGTCTTCGATGTCGCGGCCGCTGCGGACGAAGGAGAGGGCGATGACGTCGGCGCCGGTGCGCAGGGCCCAGCGGAGGTCTTCGATGTCTTTTTCGGAGAGGGCGGGGACGGAGACGGCTACGCCGGGGAGGTTGAGGCCCTTGTGGTCGGAGACCATGCCGCCTTCGATGACGCGGGTGTGGACGCGGGGGCCGTCGACCGCGGTGACTTCGAGGGTGACGCGGCCGTCGTCGACGAGGATGAGTTCGCCGGTGGTGACGTCGGCGGCGAGGCCTTTGTAGGTGGTGCCGCAGGTGTGGCGGTCGCCGTGGTGGTCTTCGACGGTGATGGTGAATTCGTCGCCGCGTTCAAGGAGTACGGGTCCTTCGTGGAAGCGGCCGAGGCGGATCTTCGGGCCTTGAAGGTCGGCGAGGATGCCGACGCTGCGGCCGGTCTCGTCGGAGGCCTTGCGTACGCGCTGGTAGCGCTCCTCGTGTTCGGCGGCGGTGCCGTGGCTGAGGTTGAGGCGGGCGATGTCCATTCCGGCTTCGACCAGGGCTTTGATCTGGTCGTATGAGTCGGTTGCGGGGCCCAGGGTACATACGATTTTCGCTCGGCGCATGAGGCGAGCGTATTCCCCTACCTGCGGGTAGGTAATCGCTTCCAGGTGTCCACTCAACAACCTTTGAGCAAAAGCTTGTTGACAACTGTTGAATGTGCGTGGGGGTGCTCTGATGAGCACCCCCGGGCGTGGTTTTTGTAGGTTCTTCAGAGTTGTGGCGGGGTCATGGTGAAGCGGGCGTTCACCTGTGCGTAGACGGTCTGGCGCTGGGGTTCGAGGTCGAGGGGCGGGGGGCCGGCGTCCTCGGTGGCGCTGAAGGCCATGGTGCGCATGCCGGCGCCGGGGGCGGGGGCGAAGGGGGCGGCGTTCTCGGCGCCGAGGTCGGCGAGTTCGACGAGGGCGGCGAGGTTCGCGCCGAGGGCTTCGGCGTATTCGCGGGCGCGCTGGACGGCTTCGAGGACGGCTTGGCGGCGGGCCCGGCCGTGGGCGGGTGAGGTGGGGCGCAGGGCCCACCAGGGGCCGTCGATCTGGGTGAGTTCGAGGTCGGCGAGGCGGGTGGTGAGTTCGCCGAGGGTGGTGAAGTCGCTGAGTTCGGCGGTGATGTGGACGCGGCCGTGGTAGGCGCGGACGCGTTCGGCGCGGCCGTGGCGGGTGAGTTCGGGGGTGATGGAGAAGGCGCCGGTTTCGAGCTTTTCGACGGGGTCGCCGTAGCTCTTGATGAGGTCGAGGGCGGCGTTGTTGCGGCGGGTGAGGTCCTCGAGTGCGGTGCGGCGGTCGGTGCCGCGGGCGCTGACGGTGATTCCGATGCGGGCGATCTCGGGGTCGACTTCGAGGAGGGCTTCGCCGCGGACTGCTACGCGGGGCACTTCGGGGGTTCCGTAGGGCTGGTGGGATGCGTGCGCTGCGTCCTGGGTCATGGTTTCACTGTCGCACTGTCGCTCGTTCGGGTGCGGTCACCGGATCGAAACCTGGTGGGGGTGTTGCGGCTTGTTACTGGTGGGTCAGAATCTACGCGCGTTGTTCAAGCCTCAAAAGGGAGATGGTATGGCGTTCGACCGCAGGACTTTCCTGGGTAGTACGGCGGCGACGGGTGCGGCCGTGGCGTTGGCGGGGGCCACGAGCTCTCCGGCCGCGGCGGCCGCGCAGGAGGTGCGGGGGTCGGGGTCCGGGGCGCGGACGTACGCGTTCACGGTGATGGGTACGACCGACTTGCACGGGAATGTCTTCAACTGGGACTACTTCACGGACAAGGAGTTCGACGACAAGGCGCACAACGACGTCGGTCTGGCGAAGATCTCGACCCTGGTGAACCAGGTGCGGGCGGAGAAGGGGCGGCGCAACACGCTGCTGATCGACGCGGGTGACACGATCCAGGGCACGCAGCTTTCGTACTACTACGCGAAGGTGGATCCGATCACCGCGCGGCGGGGTCCGGTGCACCCGATGGCGCAGGCGATGAACGCGATCGGCTATGACGCCGCGGCGCTGGGGAACCACGAGTTCAACTACGGCATACCGGTGCTGCGGAAGTTCGAGGAGCAGTGCGACTTCCCGCTGCTGGGGGCGAACGCGCTGGATGCGAAGACGCTGCGGCCGGCGTTCGCGCCGTACAGCATGCACAAGCTGCGCACGCCGTGCGGGCGGGATGTGAAGGTGGCGGTGCTGGGGCTGACGAACCCGGGCATCGCGTTGTGGGACAAGGCGAACGTGCAGGGGAAGATGACGTTCCCGGGGCTGGAGGAGCAGGCGGCGAAGTACGTGCCGAAGCTGCGGTCGATGGGTGCGGACGTGGTGATCGTGTCGGCGCACTCGGGGTCGAGCGGTACGTCCTCGTACGGTGACCAGCTGCCGTACATCGAGAACGCGGCGGCGCTGGTGGCGGAGCAGGTGCCGGGGATCGACGCGATCCTGGTGGGGCACGCGCACACGGAGATCCCGGAGTACCGGGTGAAGAACCGGGCGACCGGCAAGGACGTGGTGCTGTCGGAGCCGCTGAAGTGGGGGCAGCGGCTGACGCTGTTCGACTTCGAGCTGGTGTGGGAGAAGGGCCGCTGGTCGGTGGCGAAGGTCGCGGCGAAGGTCGTGAACTCGAACACGGTGGCGGAGGACGCGAAGATCACGCGGCTGCTGTCGGACGAGCACCGCAAGGTCGTGGCGTACGTGAACCAGGTGATCGGCACCTCGACGCAGGCGATGTCCTCGGCGGAGGGTCCGGTCAAGGACGTCGCGATCATCGACCTGATCAACCACGTGCAGGCGGAGACGGTGAAGGCGGCTCTGGCGGGCACGGAGTGGGCGGCGCTGCCGGTGCTGTCGCAGGCCTCGTGCTTCTCGCGGACGGCGGCGATCCCGGCCGGGCAGGTGACGATCAGGGATGCGGCGGGTCTGTACCCGTTCGAGAACACGATGGAGGCGCGGCTGCTGACGGGTGCGCAGCTGAAGGACTACCTGGAGTACTCGGCGCGGTACTTCGTGCGGACGGCGCCGGGTGACGCGGTGGATCCGGCGAAGCTGACGAACTCCGAGGGTGTTCCGGACTACAACTACGACGCGGTGTACGGGCTGGTGTACGACATCGACATCGCGCAGCCGGTGGGTTCGCGGATCTCGGGGTTGTCGTTCCAGGGGAAGCCGGTGGATCCGGCGGGGCAGTTCGTGCTGGCGGTGAACAACTACCGGGCTTCGGGTGGTGGCAACTTCCCGCACGTGCCGCAGGCGAAGCAGGTGTGGGCGAACTCGGACGAGATCCGTAACACGATCATCCAGTGGGTGAAGACGAAGGGGACCGTCGATCCGGCGCAGTTCGCGTCGGTGGACTGGCGTCTGACGCGGGCGGGCGTGCCGGTGTTCTAGGCGCTGGTCGCCGGTGGCCCTCGGGGCCGGGGTCCGCGGCGGCGGATCCCGGCCCTTCGTGCGTTCAGGGGTGGTGCGGTGGAGGCGGGCGGGGACGGCGGCGACGAGGGGTTCGGGAGTCTCCTACGGGTGTTCGACGAGGGAGCGGAGTTCGCCGGCGGGGCGGGGGCGGGTGTGTTCGCGCTGGTCGAGGCCGAAGGTGGTGAAGGCGGTGCGGGCGGGCTGGGGGTAGGGCTCCTTGCCGGTGAGGGTGTTGAGGATGGCGGCGCTGCGCCAGGCCGCGAGGCCGAGGTCGGGGGCGCCGACGCCGTGGGAGTGGCGTTCGCCGTTCTGGACGAAGATGCTGCCGGTGACGGTGGGGTCGAGGATCATCCGGTAGCGGTCGTCGATGCGGGGGCGGCCCGAGGAGTCCTTGCGCAGGTACGGGTCGAGGCCGGCGAGGAGGCCGCTGAGCGGCCGCTCCTGGTATCCGGTGGCGAGGACGACGGCGTCGGTGGTGAGGCGGGAGCGGGTGCCCTGCTCGATGTGTTCGAGGTGGAGTTCGACCTTGGTGGTGGCGACGCGGCCGGCGGTGCGGACGCTGACTCCGGGGGTGAGGACGGTGTCGGGCCAGCCTCCGTGGAGGGTGCGGCGGTAGAGCTCGGCGTGGATGGCGGCGATGGTGTCGGCGTCGATGCCCTTGTGGAGTTGCCATTGGGTGGGGACGAGCTGGTCGCGTACGGGTTCGGGGAGGGAGTGGAAGTAGCGGGTGTAGTCGGGGGTGAAGTGTTCGAGGCCGAGCTTGGAGTACTCCATGGGGGCGAAGGAGGGGGTGCGGGCGAGCCAGGTGAGGCGTTCGCGGCCGGCGGGGCGGGCGCGGAGGAGGTCGAGGAAGACTTCGGCTCCCGACTGGCCGGATCCGATGACGGTGACGTGTTCGGCGCCGAGGATGCGCCCGCGGTTGTCGAGGTAGTCGGCGGAGTGGATGACGGGGACGGTGGGGGCGTCGGCGAGGGGGCGCAGGGGTTCGGGGACGTAGGGGGCGGTGCCGATGCCGAGGGCGAGGTTGCGGGTGTAGGTGCGGCCGAGGGCTTCGGCTTCGCCAGTGGCGTCGAGTTGGGTGAAGTCGACTTCGAAGAGGTCGCGTTCGGGGTTCCAGCGGACGGCGTCGACCTGGTGGCCGAAGTGGAGTCCGGGGAGGCGGTCGGCGACCCAGCGGCAGTAGGCGTCGTATTCGGCGCGGTGGATGTGGAACTGCTCGGCGAAGTAGAAGGGGAAGAGCCGTTCCTTGTGCCTCAGGTAGTTGAGGAAGCTCCAGGGGCTGGCCGGGTCGGCGAGGGTGACGAGGTCGGCGAGGAAGGGGACCTGGAGGGTGGCTCCTTCGATGAGGAGTCCGGGGTGCCAGCGGAAGTCGCGGCGCTGGTCGTAGAAGGCGGTGGCGAGTTCGCCGGCTCCTTGTCGGGGCAGGCCGTCGGCGAGGGCCGCGAGGGACAGGTTGAAGGGGCCGATCCCGATTCCGACGAGGTCGTGGGGGGCGTCGAGCTGGGCGGTCATCGGTGGCTGCTGCCTTCCAGGAGGGAGATGAGGTGGTCCAGGTCCCCCGCTGTGGTGTGCGGGTTGAGCAGGGTGGCTTTGAGCCAGAGGCGGCCGTCGGCGTGGGTGCGGCCGAGGACGGCGCGGCCTTGGTGCAGGAGGGTGCGGCGCAGG
Source organism: Streptomyces sp. NC-S4 (assembly GCF_054353315.1). Lineage (NCBI taxonomy): Bacteria > Bacillati > Actinomycetota > Actinomycetes > Kitasatosporales > Streptomycetaceae > Streptomyces > Streptomyces sp. NC-S4. The sequence continues at coordinate 2,468,376 of NZ_CM135937.1, forward strand.
GTGGCGAGGTGGTCGTCGTCGGCGTGGGTGGGCCGGAAGAGGACGGTGGTGATGGTGGGGGGTGCGTGGAGTTCGAATCCGGGGTGGGCGTCGAGGAGCCGGGCGAGGTGGTGTGCGGTGTCGATGGTGCGGTCGACGAGTGCGGCGAGGCCGTCGCGGCCGAGGGCGCGCAGGGTGGTGGCGATCTTGAGGGCGTCGGGGCGGCGGGTGGTGCGCAGGGAGCGGCCGAGGAGGTCGGGGAGGCCGGCTTCGGTGTCGTCGGTGGCGTTGAGGTAGTCGGCCTGGTGGGCGAGGGGGGCGAGGAGGGCGGTGTCGGGGACGGCGAGGAGGCCTGCGGCGACGGGCTGCCAGCCGAGTTTGTGCAGGTCGATGGTGAGGGAGTGGGCGCGGCCGAGTCCGGCGAGTCGGTCGCGGTGGCGGGGGCTGAGGGCGAGGAGGCCGCCGTAGGCGGCGTCGATGTGGAGGTCGGCGCCGTAGCGGTCGCAGAGGTCGGCGATGGGGTGGATCGGGTCGATGAGGCCTGCGTCGGTGGTGCCGGCGGTGGCGGTGACGAGGGTGGGGCCGGGGGTGGTGGCGAGGGCTTCGGCGAGGCGGGCGGGGTCGAGGGTGCCGGTGGGGGTGGGGAGTTCGGTGGCCGGGGGCAGGCCGAGGAGCCAGGCGGCGCGGGGGACGGAGTGGTGGGCGTTGGCTCCGTGGAGGACGGTGAGGGCCGGGCCGTGGCGTTCACGGGCGAGGAGTACGCCGAGTTGGTTGGCTTCGGTGCCGCCGGTGGTGACGAGGGCGTCGGCGCGGGGGGTGTCGTAGAACTCGGCGGCGAGGGTGCGGGTCAGGAGGGCTTCGACGGCGGAGGCGGCGGGGGCCTGGTCCCAGGAGTCGAGGGAGGGGTTCAGGGCGCTGACGGCGAGGTCGGCGGCGGCCGCGACGGCGAGCGGGGGGCAGTGCAGGTGGGCTGCGCACAGGGGGTCGGCGGGGTCGGCGGCCCCGGCGGCGAGGGTGTGTACGAGGGTGCGGAGGGCTTCGTGGGCGCCGGTGCCGTGGGCGGGGAACACGTCGCCCAGCGCGGCGTGGACGCGGGCGGTGACGGTGTCGGGGCCGCCGGCGGGAAGGGGGCCGCCGCGGTCCTCGGCGCCGGTGCGCAGCGCGTCGAGGACGGTGTCGAGGAGGGGGCGCAGGGCCGCGGCGCCGCCGGGGCCGCCGGCGAGCGGGGGCGGTGTGCGTGTGCCGGGCTGCGCGGTCATCGGGGTCCTCCGGGGCTGGCCGGGTGCGGTGGGAGGCACCCGGCCTGTACAACGATCCGACCCGAATGGGGTAACCGCCAGGGTTTGTCCGGGGTCGGGGGCCGGGTCCCTGCCGGGTCCCTGCCGGGGGCTCGGCGGTGGCTGGGCCAGGGCCGGGCCGGGCGGGATCCGGTCCGGCCCCCGGCCCCGGTACCGGGTGCCAGGACAGGCGGCCAAGACCGGATCGCCTGGCCGGGGCTGGTGCCTGGCCGGGGCCGGGTGGGGCCGGGGCGGGGGGCGTCCGGGACTGCATGATTCATGGCGCCCTGGGCGAGTGAGGCGTACGGGCAGCGGGTGCGCCGATACATCACGTTTTACGTCCCGGACGACACCCCACCCCGTCCCCGTCACCGGCCCTGGCCCGGCTCCCGGCTAGCTCGCGGTGGACGGGCTACGGACCTCCAGGGCGCGGGCGAGGTCGTCGAGTTGGTCGACCAGCTTGCGGCGCAGGAGGGGGATGATGTCCGGGTTCGTGAGGCAGGTGTGGCCGGCCTGGAGGTTGGCTTCGTCGATGGCGTACGCGGGGAACGCCCAGCGGCCGGCGGCTTCGCCGATGGCCGGGCCGCGGCGGGCGCCGAGGGCGACGGCCTCCGGGTAGTAGCGGGTGACGTACGGGGCGAGCAGTTCGGCCTGTTCGGGCTGCCAGAAGCCCTGGGCGGTGGCGCTGAAGAGGTAGTTGGACAGGCTGTCGTCGTGGAAGAGGCGGTCCCAGGCGGCGGCCTTGGCCTCGGCGGTGGGGAGGGCGGCGCGGCAGCGGGCGGCGCCTTCCTGGCCGGTGGCACTGGTGTCGGCGGCGAGGGCGGCGTCGATCTCGCTCTCGCCGACGGCGCCGAGGACGGCGAGTCGGCCGAGGATGCGCCAGCGCAGTTCGGGGTCGAGTGCGGGGCCGCCGGGGACGGTGTCGTCGGTGAGCCAGGCGGCGATGGTGTCGGGCTGGGTGGCGCTGTCGACGAGGGTGCGTACGGCGGTCAGCCGCATGCCGGGCTCGGAGCCGTCCTCGGTGCGCCGGAGCAGGTCGCGGGCGATGGTGGTGAGGGTGGCGAGCGCCGCGGTCTGCTCTTCGGGGGCGACGTAGCGTACGGCGACCTGGGTGCGGGCGAAGGCGAGGACGCCCTGGACGATGGCGAGGTCGTCCTCCTCGGGCAGGTGTGCGGCGGCGGTGGCCAGGAAGTCGTGCGGGTCGAGTTCGCCGTCGCGGACCATGTCGCGCAGGGCGTTCCAGACGACGGCGCGGGTGAGGGCGTCGGGGATGCCGGCCAGGCCGCGCAGGACGGTTTCGACGGAGGTTTCGTCGAGCCGGACCTTGGCGTAGGTGAGGTCGACGTCGTTGAGGACGAGGAGCGCGGGGCGGGCTCCGGTCACGGAGATGATCTCGTCGGAGGGGATGTCGAGGTCGAGGAGTTCGCGCAGTTCGAGGAAGCGGTTGTCGGCGGGGTCGCGGTCGTAGACGCCGACGGCGATGCGGTGGGGGCGGCTGCCGCGGCGGTCGACGGCGAGGGTCCAGCCGGCGGGGGTGTCGGGGCGGCCTTCGGACTCCTCGATGCGGGGGGTGAGGGTGTCGATGCCGGTGGTGCGCAGCCAGACGTCGGCCCAGGCGCGGACGTCGCGTTCGGTGTGGGCGGCGAGGGAGTCGATGAAGTCGGCGAGGGAGGCGTTGGCGAACTTGTGGCGGGCGAAGTGGGTGTTGATGCCGGCCAGGAAGTCCTTCTCGCCGAGCCAGGCGACGAGTTGGCGCAGGGCGGAGGCGCCCTTGGCGTAGGAGATGCCGTCGAAGTTGAGGAGGGCGGAGGCGGTGTCGGGGACGTCTTCGGGGGCGGGGGCGACGGGGTGGGTGGAGGGGCGCTGGTCGGCGTCGTAGCCCCAGGGCTTGCGGGTGACGCCGAAGTCGGTCCAGGTGTCGGTGAAGCGGGTGGCTTCGGTGAGGGTCTGGTAGCCCATGTATTCGGCGAAGGACTCGTTGAGCCAGATGTCGTCGAACCAGGCGAGGGTGACGAGGTCGCCGAACCACATGTGGGCCATCTCGTGGGCGATGACCATGGCGCGGGACTGGCGTTCGGTGTCGGTGACGGCGGAGCGGAAGATGAACTCGTCGCGGAAGGTGACGAGTCCGGGGTTCTCCATGGCGCCGGCGTTGAACTCGGGTACGAAGGCCTGGTCGTAGGAGTCGAAGGGGTAGGGCTCGGTGAACTTCTCCTGGTACCGGTCGAAGCAGGCCTTGGTGATGGAGAGGATCTCCTCGGCGTCGACGTCCATGTGGGGTGCGAGGGACTGGCGGCAGTGGATGCCGAAGGGCAGTCCGGCGTGTTCGGTGCGGATGCTGTGCCAGGGGCCGGCGGCGACGGCGGCGAGGTAGGTGGAGATGAGGGGGGTGGGGGCGGACTGCCAGATGACCGCGCCGCTGTTGTCGGGGGCGGCGCCGGTGCGGGTGGTGATGCCGTTGGCGAGGACGGTCCAGTGGGCGGGGGCGGTGACGGTGAATTCGAAGACGGCCTTGAGGTCGGGCTGGTCGAAGGCCGGGAAGACCCGCTGGACGTCGTCCAGGAACATCTGGCTGTAGACGTACGTCTGGTCGTCGGCGGGGTCGGTGAAACGGTGCAGGCCCTCGCCGGTGCGGGAGTAGCGCATGCGGGTGTCGAGGCGCAGCTCGTGGGGGCCTTCGGTGAGGCCGGTGAGCGGGAGGCGGTCGTCGGCGAGGGTGGCCGGGTCGAGGGGGCGGCCGTCGAGGGTGGCCGAGCGCAGTTCGACGGGCTTGAGCTCGATGAAGGTGTCTGCGGCGGTGCGTGCGGTGAACCGGACGACGGTGGTGGAGTCGAAGGTTTCGTCGTCGCCGGTGAGGTCGAGGGTGACGGCGTAGTGCTGGACGTCGAGGAGCTGGGCTCGGATCTGCGCTTCGTTGCGCGTCAGTGCGGACATGGGGCCCATGCTGCCCCAGTGGGCGGCCGGACCCCCTGCTTCTACTCTTCGCCCGCAGCGATCGTCTCGTGGTGGCGGATGACCTCGGCGATGATGAAGTTGAGGAGCTTCTCGGCGAAGGCGGGGTCGAGTTTGGCGTTCTCGGCGAGCTGGCGCAGGCGGGCGATCTGGCTGGCTTCGCGGCCCGGGTCGGCGGGGGGCAGCTGGTGCCTGGCCTTGAGGTGGCCGACCTGCTGGGTGCACTTGAAGCGTTCGGCGAGCATGTGGACGACGGCTGCGTCGATGTTGTCGATGCTGTCGCGCAGGCGGGCGAGTTCGGCGGTGACGCTCTCGTCGATGCCTGCGGCGTCGTCTGCCGCGCCCGCGCCGGTGCCGTTGTCGAGGTCGCTGATGTTCATGGTTCCCGAGAATACGTGGCGGGGGCCTCCGGTTCCTCGGGCAGTCGTCCTGTGAGACGGCGACCGAAGACTTGCCAGTTTGGAAAGTACTCGCCATAGTGGAAATCGACCGGGATTGGTCACCGTGTGCGAGCGAGGGGGAACCATGCAGGAGACGGAGAAGGCGGTCGGGGCGCTGGGCCGGGCGGCCGGTCTGGAGCGGGCGGCGCGGCAGCGCAGCGGCTGGTACGCGCGTTACCTGTGGGTGTTCGCGGCCGGACAGCTGGCGCTCGTACCGATGGCCGTGCTGTGGCACGGGCCGGTCTCGGCGGTGGTGTTCTCGGTGACCAACGGGCTGCTGGTGGCCGGGCTGAGCGTGTACGCGGCGCGGCAGCGCGTGATGCGGCGGGGGGCCGGGAAGAAGCACGTGCTGCTGGTGGCGTCCTGGGCGACGCTGTTCGCCCTGACGGTCACGCTCGGCACCGCGCTGTTCGGCCACGGTGTGCCCTTCGCGGCGGTGGCCGCGGCGGTGTGTGCGCTGCCCCTGGCCATCGGCGCCTGGACCGAGATGCGGGGCACGGCATGACGGACGGGCCGACGGCGGACGGCGGGGCGGAGCCGAAGCGGAGCGGGCATCCGCGGCACGACCTCGCACCGCTGCTGAACGCGCCCGTACGGCTGTCGGTGGTGGCGGCGCTGGCTCCGCTGGACAAGGCCGATTTCGGTTTCGTACGGGACCTGGTCGAGGTCTCGGACTCGGTGCTGTCCAAGCAGGTGGCGGCGCTGGAGGAGGCGGGGTGGGTGGAGGTCCACAAGGGCCGGGTCGGGCGTCGGACGCGCACCTGGCTCTCGCTGACCGCCGAGGGCCGGGCGGTCTACCAGCGGCATCTGGCGGCACTGCGGGCCATCGCGCTGGGTTAGGCCGTCCCCTTCGGATCCTGCCGGGCCCGCCTCCCATCCGGATACTGCCGGTCGAGTCCGGGCCCGGGCCGTCCGGCGCGGGGCTCCGCCGCGGCGGTACGGGAGCGAGTGCGGGCGCGGGTGCACGGGCGCGGGCCGTCCGGCGCACCGCGTCCGCCCCGGACCCCGCGCCTCACACGTCGGCGGGGCTGGTGTGCGGCCCGGGCCGCTCAACCGGCACGGCCGGGGCGGCGTCCTTCCGAGGGGAGCCGCGCGCTTCGCCGTCGGGGTCGGAGGTGGTGATGGTCATCCGGAAGCCGGTTCGGGACGTGCCCCGCTCGTCCGCACCCTTAACCCGCCGGGGGACCGGCGCCCGCCCTCCCGGCCGGTGGGTGACCGGCCGGGAGGGCGGGCGGGCGGAACGGGCGGGGCTACATGCCTGCCGCGGCGCTCTTGATCGCGGCGGCGAAGGTGGAGACCTCGGTGTAGACGCCGGGGTAGTTCGGCCGGGCGCAGCCTTCGCCCCAGCTGACGATGCCCACCTGGATCCAGGCGTTGTTGTTGTCGCGGCGGAACATCGGGCCACCGGAGTCGCCCTGGCAGGTGTCGACGCCGCCCTGGGGCAGGCCGGCGCAGATCTCCTCGCCGGGGACGAGGTCGCTGCCGTACGAGCTCTGGCAGCTGGCGTCGGAGACGAAGGGGACGTTGGCCTTCAGGAGGTAGCGCTGCTGGCCGCCGCCTTCGCGGGCGGCTCCCCAGCCGGCGACGGTGAAGGTGCCGTTGTCGTAGGCCTTGGTGTCCGCGATCTTGAGGGTGGGCAGGTTGATGGGCTTGGCGAGCTTGATGAGGGCCCAGTCCTTGCCCTTGCCGTTGTAGCCGGGGGCCTGGAGGACCTTGGTGGACTTGACCTTGATGGCGCTGGAGCTGTTGAGGTCGACGACTCCGGCGGTGGCGGTGATGGAGGTGTTGTTGCCGGAGCCGCTCACACAGTGGGCGGCGGTGAGGACGATCTGCTGGGTGTAGAGGGCGCCGCCGCAGCCCATGGAGAGGCGCACCATGAAGGGGAACTCGCCCTGGGCGGCGCGGGTGCCGCCGACGACGGGTGCCGGGCCGGCGCTGGCGGTGCCGGGCTGGAGGCTGACGGCGGCGAGGGCGACCGCGCCGACGGCGAGGGTGCGCTTCATCAACTGCACAAGGGTGGTCACAGTCAACACACTGCCTTTCGTGGGGGGTTGGGCTGTGCGTGTGCGTCATCGGGTGAATGACGGGTCCATGACACAACAGGCGTGTGGTGGACATCAAGAAGGCAATTTCGGCCAACTCCCGTCCCGACGGCAGGGATTGCGGTAAGGAGGGCTCGGTGACGGAGAACAGGGGGCCGGACAGCCCCGTCGAGCACGGATTTCCGCATCTGGCGACCGTGCGCGCCTCGATCACCGCGCTCTTCCGCCGGCTGTCGGCCGACGGGATCCGGGCCTACGACACGAGCTTCGCCCCCGCCGACGCCGCCTTCGACGCCACCGACGACCTCCACCTGGGCGCGCAGCGGGTGGCCGCCGCGACGGTGCGGGCGCTCCGGCTGCCCGACGCGCGCCTGGTGGTCTCCTTCCGGGCGATGGAGCAGGCCGCCACCGTGGAACTGGCCGCGGGGCCGGAGTACTTCGTGGAGGTCAACGACCGCTTCCGCACCCATCGCCGCGACCTGGCGGCCGCCCTCGCGCACGAGGTGGCCCACGTCCTGCTGCACCGCCTGGACCTGCGTTTCCCCGGCACCACGGAGAACGAGATCCTCACCGATACCGCCGCCGCGTACCTGGGGGCGGGCTGGCTGCTCCTGGACGCCTACCGCGAGGACGCGCTGACCCACCAGAGGTTCGGCTACCTCACGCCGGAGGAGTTCGGCTACGTGCTCGCCAAGCGCGCCGCCCTGTTCGGCGAGGACCCCGCCCCCTGGTTCACGAGCCCGCAGGCCTACGAGGCCTACGTGCGCGGGCGCGCGCTGGCCGAGCGCGACCACCGCCGGGCTCCGCTGACGGCCGCCGGGCCTCTGGCGCGGCGGCGGTACGCGAAGGCGCGGCGCACCGGGGCCGGCCTTGGCGACGGCTCCGCGTACCGCTTCGAACCGGAGGGGAACGGCGCCGGGTTGCGGGTGAGCTTCCCGTGCCCGGTGTGCGCGCAGCGGCTGCGGGTGCCGGTGGGTGGGCGGCTGCGGGCCCGGTGCGGGCTGTGCCGCACCGTCCTCGACTGCACCACCTAGGCCGTCCCTTTCGGATCTTGCCGGGCCCGCGACGCCCGGCACCGCACCCGGCCGCGTTGTCGGGGCGCCCGAGTACGTCCAGTACGCAGGGCGCACCTCCGCCTTGCCGGGTACGGCACCGGACGCCGCGGGCTCGGCCGGCAAGATCCGAAAGAGACGGCCTAGATCATTCACCGCGCGGCCACAAAAAGTTTCCTACCGGCCAGTAGACATGAGGTCGGTTCTCGCCAACTCTGGTCACGTACATGCCAACTCGTGACCGAGGAGCGCCCCCCATGCGCAGCACCCGCCGCACCCGTATGCCCCGTACCGCCGCCGCCGGCGTGGCCGCGGCCGCCGCCGTCCTGACGCTGGTTCCGGCCGCCGCGGCCCAGGCCGCGCCCGCTGCGGCGCCGGCTCCCGTGTCGGCTCCCGCGGCCGCGCCCGCGGCCGCCTCCGCGCCCGGTGGCAACGCCGCGATCCTCGGCATCGACTACGCCACCTGGCAGCGGGACGTCGCCGCCGTGATCGACGCGGCCCGGCCCGCCATCGAGGCGCGCATCGCCGCATCGCCCGCCGGTGAGAAGCCCGCCCTCGTCCTCGACATCGACAACACCTCGCTGGAGACGGACTTCCACTGGTTCTGGACGTTCCCGACCCCCGCGATCACCAAGGTCCGCGCGCTGACCCAGTACGCGCACGAACGCGGCGTCGCGATCTTCTTCGTCACCGCCCGCCCCGGCATCATCCACTCCCTCACCGAGCGCAACCTCAAGGCCGTCGGCTACCCGGTCTCGGGGCTCTACGTCCGTGACCTGCCCGACCTGTTCGACGAGGTCAGCGCCTACAAGACGGGCAAGCGGGCGGAGATCGAGGCGCGCGGCTACACGATCATCGCCAACATCGGCAACAGCCCGACCGACCTCGTCGGCGGTCACGCGGAGCGGACCGTCAAGCTGCCGGACTACAACGGCAAGCTCTCCTGAACCGACCCTGCCCGATCCGGGGCGGCGGGCAGTGCGGGCCCGCCGCCCCGATGTCCCGCGCCCCGGTGCCCCGGCGCCTTCAGCCGAGCCCGGCGGCGATGGCGTTGACGGCGGCCCAGCCGAAGGCCATGGCCGGGCCGATCGTCGCGCCCGGTCCGGGGTAGGTCTCCCCCATCACCGCCGCCGAGCAGTTGCCGCGGGCGTAGAGCCCGGCGATCGGCCCGCCGTCCTCGCGGAGCACCCGGCCGTCCCCGTCCGAAGTCCTCGTCCACGCCCCGCTCGGCGTGCCCGTTGAAGCGGCGGAAGGGGCTGTCCGGGGAAGAGCCCGGCGAAGAGGTACCGGGCCTTGGAGCGGGCGTCCAGGACCAGCCAGGACGGCACGGTCCGCGCCCCGGGCCGGTCGGCGGCGTACATCCGGTCCACGAACGCGTGGTACGGCAGCGCCTCGTTGGCGTACCGCTCCCCCGCCCCGTTCACGATGACCATCCCCGGGATGCCCCGGTCGGCGACGAGGAAGAACGGCTTCTCCCCCGGCGGGCACACCGACGGCGCATCCCACACCCGGTCCAGCAGGTCGGTGGCGGCGCCCAGTTCCTCGCCGCACCGCAGCGCGTCACAGGCCTGTCCCGGCCGGCCCGGGTGACCCGTACGCCCGTCACCGGCCCGCCGCGTCCGGAGAGCGCGAACCGGCCCGGCCGTGACCGGCCGTACTGGCCTGCGCGCGGGCCGGCCGAACGGCCGCCGCACGGCACCGCGACCCGCGGCCGGCGGTGTCGGAACAGGAAATGGACAACATGATGGGCTGGTTGCGGTTCAACGAATGGATGTAGCGGGTAGTCATAGGACATCGCACGGATGAAGACTCGGACCCGACCCCTCGCCAGGGGGCCGGGCCCGCTTCAGTTCCGGGCCGTTTCACCGCTCGTAGGTGATCCGTACGCGGTGTTCGCCGCGGGCGCGGGCGGGCGGGCGGCCGGGTTCCCGCCGAGCGGGAAAGGCTGCCGGGGGTCCGGGCCGGTGGTCCCGGCCCGGACCCCCGGTGCTCACTGCGCGGCGCCCGGCCCGTGCAGCAGGTTCAGCTGCCAGGAGACGCCGAAGCGGTCGTTCACCCAGCCGAAGCGGTCGCTGAACCCGTAGGAGCCCAGCGGCATCAGCGCGGTGCCCTGCTCGGCGAGGGCTCCGTAGAGGCGTTCGATCTCGGCCTCGTCGTCGCACTGGACGTAGAGCGACACGGCGGGCGTGAAGCCGAACTCGTGCTTGACCGAGCTGTCGATGCACATCAGCGTCTGCCCGGCCAGAGAGAAGGAGGCGTGGCGCACCTTGCCCTCCTCGCCGCCCCCGGCGTCGTCGGCGCCGTAGCGGCTGATGCCCAGTACCTCGGCGTCGTCGAACAGCGAGAGGTAGAAGGTCATCGCCTCCTCCGCCCGCCCCTCGAACATAAGAAACGTGGTGATCTTCTGCGGGCTCGGTGTGATGGCCATCGCCGGTTCCTGTCCCTTCGTTCTCCGGTCCTCCCGGACCAGAGAACCGTAGGCCTACCGCGCGCCGTACACGGGCAGCGGCGCCTGCGCCGCCGCGAGGAGTTCCAGGGCGGCCTCCCCCGCCTCGGCCGGGGTCCGGCGCGCTCCCCGGTCCGCCGTGGGGCCCGGCCGCCAGCCCTCCATCACCGTGATCCGGCCGCCCTCGGTCTCGAAGACCCGGCCCGTGACCCCCGCCGAGGCGTCCGCCCCCAGCCACACCACCAGCGGGGAGACGTTCTCCGGGGCCATGGCGTCGAAGCCGCCCGCCGCGGGGGCGGCCATGGTCTCGGCGAAGGTCCGCTCCGTCATCCGGGTCCGCGCCGCCGGGGCGATCGCGTTGACCTGGACCCCGTAGGGGCCCATCTCCTGCGCCGCGACCGCCGTGAGGGCGAGGATCCCCGCCTTGGCCGCACTGTAGTTGCCCTGGCCGACCGAGCCCAGCAGGCCTGCCCCGGAGGAGGTGTTGACCACCCGGGCGGCCACGGGCCGGCCCGCCTTCGCCTCCGCCCGCCACCACGCGGCAGCCGACCGCAGCGGCAGGAAATGGCCCTTGAGGTGGACCCGCATGACCGCGTCCCAGTCGTCCTCGTCGAGGTTGACCAGCATCCGGTCCCGCAGGAAGCCCGCGTTGTTGACGAGGGTGTCCAGGCGCCCGAAGGTGTCCACGGCCGTCGCGACCAGCGAGGCCGCCCCCTTCGAGGTGGCGATGTCCCCGCCGTGCGCGACCGCCGCACCGCCGAGCGCCTCGATCTCGGCGACCACCCGGGCCGCCGGGCCGTCCGGTCCCGGCAGCCCGTCGAGCCCGACCCCGAGGTCGTTGACGACGACCTTCGCCCCCTCCGCCGCGAAGGCCAGCGCGTGGGCGCGCCCCAGCCCCCGCCCCGCGCCCGTCACGACCACGACCCGGCCTTCACACAGTCCCGCCATCTCAGTTCTCCTTGTTGACAGTTGCCGCGTCCAGGAACGCCGGGCGCTCGCCGCCCCCGTGCACCAGCAGGCTCGCCCCGCTCACGTACGCCGCCCGGTCCGAGGCCAGGAACACCGCTGCCGCCCCGACGTCCGAGGGTTCCGCCAGCCGCCCCAGCGGGACGGTGGCGCCGACCGCCGCGATGCCGGCCTCGTCGCCGTAGTGCAGGTGGGCCAGTTCGGTCCGCACCATGCCGAGGACCAGTGAGTTGACCCGTACGTCGGGGGCCCATTCGACGGCCATGGACCGGGCCAGGTTCTCCAGCCCTGCCTTGGCGGCGCCGTACGCGGCCGTTCCCGGCGAGGGGCGGGTCCCGCTGACGCTGCCGATCATGACCACCGAGCCCCGTGCCTCCCGCAGCCAGGGGTACGCCGCGAGCGAGGCGGTCATCGGCGCGAGCAGGTTGAGCTCGACGACGCGCGCGTGGCGCTGTGCCTCGCCCTCGCCCAGCAGCCGGTACGGGGTGCCGCCCGCGTTGTTGACCAGGCAGTCGAGCCGCCCGTACCGGCCCGCGACCGCGCCGAAGAACGCGTGCACGGCGGCGGGGTCGCGCAGGTCGACCGGGGTGAAGGCGGCCGTCCGGCCGTCCGCCGCCACCGCCTGCGGCGGAGGCTGCCGGGCGCAGACGACCACGTCCGCGCCGGCCGCGAGGAACGACCGGGCGATCCCGGCGCCGACGCCCCGGGTTCCTCCGGTGACGACGACGACCCTCCCGTCGAGCTCCATAGGCTGCTACCTTCCTCACCTAACAAATGTTTGGTGGAAAGGTAGCTGATCCGCTCATGGGTGTCTCCACCTCCAGCCCCGACAAGGGCATCGCACTCGTCACAGTCGACTTCCCACCCGTCAACGCGCTCCCGGTACAGGGCTGGTACGACCTCGCCGACGCCCTGCGGGCGGCCGGCCGCGACCCGGGGATCCGGTGCGTCGTGCTCGCCGCCGAGGGCCGCGGCTTCAACGCCGGCGTCGACATCAAGGAGATGCAGCGCGACACCGGGCACGCCGCCCTCGTCGGCGCCAACCGGGGCTGTTACGAGGCCTTCGCCGCCGTCTACGAGTGCGAGGTGCCGGTCGTCGCCGCGGTGCACGGGTTCTGCCTGGGCGGCGGCATCGGGCTCGTCGGCAACGCCGACGCGATCGTCGCCTCCGAGGACGCCGCCTTCGGGCTGCCCGAGCTGGACCGGGGCGCGCTCGGCGCCGCCACCCACCTGGCGCGGCTGGTCCCGCAGCACCTGATGCGCGCGCTGTACTACACCTCGCGCACCGCGACCGCCGCCGAACTGCACGCCCACGGCTCGGTCTGGAAGGTGGTCCCGCGCGCGGAGCTGCGCGCCGCCGCCCTGGAGCTGGCCGCCGAGATCGCGGAGAAGGACGGCTACCTGATCCGGCTCGCGAAGGCGGCCATCAACGGCATCGACCCCGTGGACGTGCGCCGCAGCTACCGCTTCGAGCAGGGCTTCACCTTCGAGGCCAACCTCAGCGGGGTGGCCGACCGGGTCCGCGACACCTTCGGGAAGGGAGAACCCGCATGAGCGGCAGGGCGGACGGGGCAGGCAGGGCGGACAAGGTGATGACCCCCGAAGAGGTGGTCGGGCGGCTGCGCAGCGGCATGACCATCGGCATCGGCGGCTGGGGGTCGCGGCGCAAGCCCATGGCCCTGGTGCGAGCACTGCTCCGTTCCGCGATCACCGATCTCACCGTGATCTCCTACGGCGGCCCGGACGTCGGGCTGCTGGCGGCCGCCGGCCGGATCCGCAGACTGGTCGCCCCCTTCGCCACCCTCGACTCCATCCCGCTGGAGCCGCACTACCGGGCCGCCCGCGAGCGCGGCGCCCTCGCCCTCACCGAGTACGACGAGGCCATGTTCATGTGGGGCCTGCACGCCGCGGCCAACCGGCTCCCCTTCCTCCCCGTCCGTGCGGGCCTCGGCTCCGACGTGATGCGGGTCAATCCGGAGCTGCGCACGGTCACCTCCCCCTACGAGGACGGCGAGGAGTTCGTCGCCGTCCCCGCCCTGCGCATGGACGCCGCCCTGGTCCACCTCAACCGCGCCGACCGCCTCGGCAACGCCCAGTACCTGGGCCCGGACCCCTACTTCGACGACCTCTTCTGCGAGGCCGCCGACGCCGCCTACGTCTCCTGCGAGCAGCTCGTGGAGACCGCCGAGCTCAGCAAGGCCGGCCCCCCGCAGTCCCTCCTCGTCAGCCGGCACTCCGTGACCGGGGTCGTGGAGACGCCGAACGGCGCGCACTTCACGTCCTGCGTCCCCGACTACGACCGCGACGAGGCCTTCCAGAAGCTGTACGCGACCACCCCCTGGAACGAGTTCGCCGACCGCTTCCTGTCCGGGGCGGGCGAGCACGACTACCAGCTGGCCGTCCGGGCCTGGCACGAGGAGCAGCAGTGACGACCACCGGCACCGACGCCACCACCGCCCCGCGCACCGTCTCCCGCGCCGAGTACTGCGTGATCGCCTGCGCCGAGGCCTGGCGCGGCAACGGCGAGGTGCTCGCCAGCCCGATGGGCCTGATCCCCTCCTTCGGGGCCCGGCTCGCCAAGCGCACCTTCTCCCCCGACCTGCTGCTGACCGACGGCGAGGCGATGCTCGTCGGGCTCGACGGCACGGCCGAGGGCTGGCTCCCGTACCGGCGCCATCTGACGATGGTCACCGGCGGCCGCCGGCACGTGATGATGGGCGCCAGCCAGATCGACCGGTTCGGCAACCAGAACATCTCGTGCATCGGCGACTGGGAGCGGCCGGCCCGCCAGCTCCTCGGGGTGCGCGGCGCGCCCGTGAACACCCTGAACAACCCGGTGAGCTACTGGGTGCCCAAGCACTCCACCCGGGTCTTCGTCGAGCGCGTCGACATGGTCAGCGGCGTCGGCTACGACCGCGCGGAGGCGGCCGGGGTGACCCGCTTCCACCGCCTTCCCCGGGTGGTGAGCGATCTCGGCGTCCTCGACTTCGGCGGCCCCGGACATGCGATGCGGCTGGTCTCCGTGCACCCCGGGGTCACCGTCGCGGAGGTCCGGGCGGCCACCGGGTTCGAGCTGGCCGCCGCCGAGGAGGTCCCGTACACCCGCGAGCCCACCGACGGGGAGCTGCGGCTGATCCGCGAGGTGATCGACCCCAAGGGGCTGCGCGACCGGGAAGTGCGGGCCTGACGCGATGGCGAGGGCGATGGCGATGGAGACGGCGTTCACGAAACTGGTCGGGGTCGAGCACCCCCTCGTACAGACGGGCATGGGCTGGGTCGCCGGCCCCCGCCTGGTGTCGGGCGCGGCGAACGCGGGAGCCCTGGGCATCCTGGCCTCGGCCACGATGACGCTGGACCAGCTGCGTTCGGCGGTCCGCGAGGTCAAGTCCCGCACGCCCGACGGGACCCCCTTCGGGGTCAATCTGCGGGCGGACGCCGGGGACGCGGCCGAGCGCGCCCAGCTGATCATCGACGAGGGGGTGCGGGTCGCCTCGTTCGCGCTGGCGCCCTCCGCGGAGCTGATCGGGCGGCTCAAGGACGCGGGCGTGGTCGTCATCCCCTCGATCGGGGCCCGGCGGCACGCCGAGAAGGTGGCCGCGTGGGGCGCCGACGCGGTGATCGTGCAGGGCGGTGAGGGCGGCGGTCACACCGGGGACGTGGCCACGACGGTGCTGCTGCCGCAGGTCGTGGACGCCGTGGACATCCCGGTGATCGCGGCGGGCGGTTTCAGCGACGGGCGCGGCCTGGTCGCGGCGCTGTCGTACGGGGCCGCGGGCATCGCCATGGGCACCCGGTTCCTGCTGACCTCGGACTCGACCGTTCCGGACGCGGTGAAGGCCGAGTACCTGAAGGCCACGGTCAAGGACGTCACCGTCACCACGGCCGTCGACGGGCTGCCGCACCGCATGCTCCGTACGGAGCTGGTCGACTCCCTGGAGCGGGCGGGCCGCACCCGGGCGCTCGTCCGGGCGGTCCGGCACGCGGCCGGCTTCCGGAAACTGTCCGGGCTGAGCTGGCCGCAGATGGTCCGCGACGGCCTCGCGATGAAACACGGCAAGGACCTGTCCTGGAGCCAGGTCCTGCTCGCCGCGAACACCCCGATGCTCCTCAAGGCGTCCATGGTCGAGGGCCGTACGGACCTCGGCGTCATGGCATCGGGCCAGGTCGCGGGGGTGATCGACGATCTTCCGTCCTGTGCGGAGCTCGTCTCCCGCGTCATGGCCGAAGCACGACAGGTACTGGAATCGCTCGAAGCACTGCACTCGCTCCGCACCCTGCCACCACCAGGGTGATCCCCCTTCTCCGTCACAGGAGTCGCCCCTATGAGCTGTGCCCGTATCCGCCTGGCAACCGCGGCGGCCGCCGCCGCTCTCGCCGTCGGGACCCTGCCCGCCTCCGCGTACGCGGCGGCGGCGCCCGGAGCCGGGGTCAGCGCCCGGCACCAGCAGCAGCAGGCCGAAACGATTCGCCAGATCCCCCTCCAGGGCGCCGTCAACCTCCGGGACATCGGCGGCTACCGCACCTGGACCGGCGGCCAGGTCCGCCAGGGGCTCGTCTACCGCTCCGACGCACTGAGCAAGCTGACCGACGCCGACGTCACCACCGTCTCCGGTCTCGGCCTCACGAAGGTCGTCGATTTCCGCATTCCGATGGAGCTCCAGTACGACGGCGCCGACCGGCTGCCGACCGGGCTCTCCCCCACCGCGCGCCCCGTCAGTGACCTCGGCCTCTACGCAACCCTCGTCGGCGCGATCGGCAGCGGCGATCCCGTCGTCCAGGAGCAGATGCTCGGCGGGGGCCGCGCCGAGGCCTACATGCGCGACATCTACCGCACCTTCGTGAGCAGCCCCGAGAACCGGGCGCAGTTCGCGGCGACCCTGCGGGAGATCGCCGACGGGCGGCAGGGTCCGGTCCTGTACCACTGCACGTCCGGCAAGGACCGGACCGGCTGGATGAGTTACGTCCTGCTGCGCGCCCTGGCCGTCCCCGAGGACACCGCGGAGCGCGACTACCTGGCGTCGAACACCTTCCGCGCCGCCTACGACGCCCGCGTGCGGGCGGGCCTCAAGCAGTCGGGCCGGATGCAGAACCCGGACCTGCTGATCCCGCTCCAGGAGGTCCGCCAGGACTACCTGGACTCGGCGACGGCGCAGCTGGAGGCCGACTACGGGAGCTTCTACGGCTACCTGACCCAGGGCCTCGGCCTGGACCTGCGGACGCTGGCCAAGCTCCAGGACAAGATGGTCCGCTGACGGACGGCGGGCAGGAAAGCACGACGCCGGGCAGTGCGCGAAGCACTGCCCGGCGTAGTGGGGTGTCTTGCCGTGCGGGGTCAGACCGCCCGGCGGCGGCCCTGGCCGCCCGTTCCCACGCGGCTGCGCGCCGAGGCCGCGGCCGCACCGCCCGAGGGGGCGCCGCCACCGGTGCGCCGGCCGCGCTCGCCGGAGCCGGCGGCAGCGCCACCGCCCTGGCCGCCGCGCCGGGCCTGGCCCGAACCGGAGGCCGCCGGGGCCTGCCCGGAGGCACCCCCGCCGGAACGCCGGCCACGACCGCCGGCCGCCGGAGCGCCGCCCGTGGCGGCACCGGTGCGCGGCCCGCCGCCCGAGCGGCGGCGCGAGCCGGAGCCCGAACCGGAGCCGGAGCGCGGCTTGGGGGCGGTCGGCTGCGGGACCTCCAGCACGACCGGGATGCCCGAGGGCTCCTTGGCGCCGGTCAGCCGGGCCAGTTCCTCGTCGGAGGACTTGATCTGCGCGGTCCGCGGGGAGATCCCGGCGTCCGACATCAGACGGGTCATGTCCCGCTTCTGGTCGGGCAGGACCAGGGTGACCACGCTGCCGGACTCGCCGGCCCGGGCGGTACGGCCGCCGCGGTGCAGGTAGTCCTTGTGATCGGTGGGCGGGTCCACGTTGACGACGAGGTCGAGGTCGTCGATGTGGATGCCGCGCGCCGCGACGTTGGTGGCGATCAGCGCGGTGACCTCGCCCGTCTTGAACCAGTCGAGGGTGCGGTTGCGCTGCGGCTGGGAGCGGCCGCCGTGCAGGCCGGAGGCGCGCACGCCGTCGGCGAGGAGCTTCTTGACCATGCGGTCGACCCCGCGCTTGGTGTCGACGAACATGATCACCCGGCCGTCGCGAGCGGCTATGCGCGTCGCCACGGCCTTCTTGTCGGTCTCGTCCATGACGTACAGGACGTGGTGCTCCATGGTGGTGACCGCACCGGCCGACGGGTCGACGGAGTGGCCGACCGGGTCGGTCAGGAACATCTTGACGAGCTTGTCGATGTTCTTGTCCAGCGTCGCCGAGAACAGCATCCGCTGGCCGTCGGGCTCGACCTGCTTGAGCAGCGCCGTGACCTGCGGCATGAAGCCCATGTCGGTCATCTGGTCGGCCTCGTCGAGGACGGTGATGGAGACCTGCGAGAGGTCGGCGTCACCGCGGTCGATGAGGTCCTTCAGACGGCCGGGGGTGGCGACGAGCACTTCGGCGCCGCGGCGCAGGGCGCCCGACTGCCGGTTGATCGACATGCCGCCGACGACGGTGGCGATGCGCAGGTTGACGGCCGTGGCGTACGGGGCCAGGGCGTCGGTGACCTGCTGCGCGAGCTCACGGGTCGGTACGAGGACCAGTGCGAGCGGCGCCTTCGGCTGCGCGCGGCGGCCGGCGGTACGGGCCAGCAGCGCCAGGCCGAAGGCCAGCGTCTTGCCGGAGCCGGTACGGCCGCGGCCGAGCAGGTCACGGCCTGCGAGGGAGTTCGGCAGCGTCGCGGCCTGGATCGGGAACGGCTCGGTGACGCCCTGGGCGGCGAGGGTCTTCAGCAGCGCCTCGGGCATGTCCATGCCCCCGAACGACTCGACCGGCGGCAGCGCCGGGGCGATCGGCTCGGGCATGGTGAATTCCTGGGGCCGGGCGACGGGCGCGGACTTCTGCCGTCCCGCGCCAGACTTCGGACGTCCCTGGGCCGCACCTCGACCCCGGGTGGGGCGGCGGCTGGGGCGTGCGGAGCTGGAGCTGGTCATGCGAGAAAGCCCTCCTGAAACCGGCAGGTAAAACAAAGGTCGAGACATGCAGACAAGCCGGGGCCCGCACCTCGCGGTGCGGACCCCGGCATGCTGAAGAACTTAGGCGGGGATGATGTTCTCCGCCTGGGGGCCCTTCTGGCCCTGGGTGACGTCGAAGGACACGCGCTGGCCCTCGGTGAGCTCACGGAAGCCCTGGGTGGCGATGTTCGAGTAGTGGGCGAAGACGTCCGGACCGCCACCGTCCTGCTCGATGAAGCCGAAGCCCTTTTCCGAGTTGAACCACTTCACGGTGCCAAGTGCCATTTTAAATCTCCTGAATAGGCGACGAAGGGCCCCATCCGGAGATTCCGGCAAAACAATAAAAGCGCCTGAGGAACATTCCCGTCAGGCGCACATAAAGTTCATGGGTACCACAACTGCAACGGGCTCTAAGCTAGCACACCTCCCCGCGGGGAGTCCCGGGGCGAGGGGTGTGACCTGCGCCCCTCCACCCCGCCGACCTGCGGCGCACCGGCCTGCGGGGCGGGACGGCGGGCTCCGCCCTCGGCGAAAATTCACCCCTCCGTGTCGGACCGGGCGGGCCGGTACGGGTGGTGGAAGTCCCTGGCGGCCGCCCGCCCCAACTGCTTTGATCATCGGATGGCAGCGATCAAGGAGCCCTGGGGGCTCAGTGTGCTCGGCGCGGGCAGCGTGTCCGCCGAACCCCGGCTCGCCCACCTGGACCTGGCGGTCGATCTCCTCGCCCCGACGCCGAAGGCGGCCTTCGCCGAGGCGGGCGCGGCGGTGACCCGGCTGCGGGAGGTCCTGCGCGAGCACGGCATACCGGACTCGGACGTGTCCGGGTCGCGGCTGCAGCTCACCTCGCAGTACAACGGCTACGGCGCGGACAAGACCTTCCTGGGCTACGGCTGCGTGGCCACGTACACCGTGCGGACGGAGGAGCTGGCCCAGCTGGAGCTCCTGATCGAGGACGCGGTGGCGGCCGGTGCGAACCGCGTCGACGCCGTGCGGTTCGAGGTGGAGGACAAGCCCGCCATGCGGGACGAGGCCCGGCGCCGGGCGGTGGCGGCCGCCCGGCGCAAGGCCGAGGTGTACGCGCAGGCGTGCGGGGTGCGGCTGGGGCCGGTCATCCACATCGAGGACGTGGACCCGGAGTCGATGGGCGGCTACAGCCACGGCCGCCGCAGGGGCGGGGAACCGGAGGACGACGGCGCCCTCACCCCGGGCTCGGTACGCGTCGAGGCGGCCGTCCTCCTCGGCTTCGGCCTGCTCCCGGAGTGACCCGCACGGCGCCTACAGCCGCTCGATGATCGTCACGTTGGCCTGGCCGCCGCCCTCGCACATCGTCTGGAGGCCGTAGCGGCCGCCGGTGCGTTCCAGTTCGTGCAGGAGGGTGGTCATCAGCTTCACCCCGGTCGCTCCCAGCGGGTGGCCGAGCGCGATGGCGCCGCCGTTGACGTTGACCCGCTCCGGGTCGGCCCCGGTCTCCTTCAGCCAGGCCAGCACCACCGGGGCGAACGCCTCGTTGATCTCCACCAGGTCGATGTCGGCCAGGGACATGCCTGTCTTCTTCAGCGCGTACGCCGTCGCCGGGATCGGCGCGGACAGCATGCGGATCGGGTCCTCGCCGCGTACCGAGAGGTGGTGGATACGGGCGCGCGGCCGCAGGCCGTGTTCCCGTACCGCCCGCTCGGAGGCGATCAGCATCGCCGCGGCGCCGTCCGAGACCTGGGAGGAGACCGCGGCGGTGATGGTGCCGCCCTCGACCACCGGCTTGAGGGTGGCCATCTTCTCCAGGGTGGTGTCCCGGCGCGGGCCCTCGTCGACGCCCACGTCCCCGTACGCCACCGTCTCGCGGGCGAAGCGGCCCTCGTCGATGGCCCGGACGGCCCGCCGGTGGGAGCGGAGGGCGAATTCCTCCATGTCCCGCCGGGTGATCCCCCACTTCTGCGCGATCAGCTGGGCGCCGTGGAACTGGTTCACCGGGGCGTCCCCGTACCGGGCCCGCCAGCCCGCCGAGCCCGCGTACGGCCCCTCGGTGAGGCCCAGCGGTTCCGCCGCCTGCCGCGAGGCGAAGGCGATCGGGATCATCGACATGTTCTGGGTGCCGCCCGCGACGACCAGGTCCTGGGTGCCGGAGAGCACGGCCTGCGCCGCGAAGTGCACGGCCTGCTGCGAGGACCCGCACTGGCGGTCGACGGTGACCCCGGGCACCTCCTCGGGCAGGCCGGCCGCCAGCCAGGCCGTCCGGGCGATGTCACCGGCCTGCGGCCCCACCGTGTCGAGGCAGCCGAACACCACGTCCTCCACGGCGGCCGGGTCCACGCCGGTCCGCTCGATCAGTGCCTTCAGGACGTGTGCGCCCAGGTCGGCCGGGTGGACGGCGGACAGGCCGCCGTTGCGCCTCCCCACGGGGGTGCGTACCGCGTCGACTATGTAGGCCTCGGGCATCGGGTCTCCTCGGTCGGTCGGGTCGGTCGGGTCGGTCAGGTGGGGCGCAGTGCGATCCCGTCGAGCACCATCGAGAGGTACTGGCGGGCGATCTCCTCCGGGCTGTGCTGGCCGCCCGGCCGGTACCAGGAGGCCGCCACCCACACCGTGTCGCGCACGAAGCGGTAGGTGAGGCGGATGTCGAGGTCGGCGCGGAAGACCTTGGCCTCGACCCCGCGTTCCAGGGTTCCCAGCCAGGCCTTCTCGAACTTCTGCTGCGAGTCGGACAGGTAGTGGAAGCGGGGCTGGGCGGAGAGGGTGCGCGACTCCTTCTGGTAGATCGCGACGGCGGCGCGGTGCCGGTCGATCTCCCGGAAGGACTCGGTGACGAGGGCCTCGATGGTCTCCCTGGGGCCGAGACCCGCGGCGAGGACGGCGTCGTACCCGTCCCACAGTTCGGTCAGGAAGGCCGAGAGGATCTCGTCGAGCATCGATTCCTTGGAATCGAAGTGGTAGTAGAGGCTGCCGGCGAGCATGCCGGCGGCGTCGGCGATCTTGCGGACGGTGGTGGCGTTGTAGCCCTGCGCGGCGAAGACCTCGGCGGCGGTGTCGAGGAGTTCACGACGCCGCTCGGGGGAGGCCGTCACCTGCGGCTTCTTCTTCTGGGCTGTCGGCTTGTTCGTTGGCACGCGCCCATTCTCGGCCAGGACACCTCCTAGGCGTGCTGGCTGCTGACCGACACCGTCTCGCCGGTCATGTACGACGAGTAGGCGCTGGCCAGGAAGACGATGACGTTGGCGACCTCCCAGGGTTCGGCGTACCGGCCGAAGGCCTCGCGGGCGGTGAGTTCGGCCAGGAGCTCCTCGCTGGTGACCTTCACCAGGTGCGGGTGCATGGCCAGGCTCGGGGCGACCGCGTTGACGCGTACGCCGAACTCCGCGGCCTCCAGGGCCGCGCAGCGGGTGAGTGCCATCACCCCGGCCTTGGCGGCGGCGTAGTGGGCCTGGCCGGTCTGGGCCCTCCAGCCGATGACGGAGGCGTTGTTGACGATCACTCCGCCGCCGCCGGAGGCCTTCAGGGCGCGCAGGGCGGCGCGGGTGCAGCGGAAGGTTCCGTTCAGGGTGACGTCGAGCACGCGGGACCACTGGGTGTCGGTCATGTCGACGAGGGCGGCGGTGCCGCCGAGGCCGGCGTTGTTGACGACGATGTCGAGGCGGCCGTGGGTGTGCTCGGCGAGCGCGAAGAGGGCTTGGACCTGGTCCTCGTCGGTGACGTCGCAGGGCAGGGAGGTGACGCGGTCCGCGCCGAACTCGGCGGCGAGCGCCTCCTCGGTCTCCTTCAGGCGGCGGGCGTGGGCGTCGCCGATGACGATGCGGGCGCCCTCCTCCAGGAGGCGGCGGGCGGTGGCGCCGCCGATCCCGGCCCCGGCGGCGGCGGTGACGACGGCGGTGCGGTCCTTCAGCAGTCCGTGCCCGGGGACATAGCCGGGAGTGGTCACGCCCGTACCTCCTTGGGAAGGCCGAGGATCCGCTCGGCGACGGGATTGCGCTGGATCTCGTCCGGGCCCGCGCGGATGGTGTCGGCGCGGGAGAAGAGGAAGAGCCGCTGCCGGTCGTCGAGGCCTTACGCGTCCATGTCGAGCTCGCCGAGGTCGGACCTCGGTGCGGAACTCCTCGACGCTGCTCATGACCGTACGTTAACCTACCAAACACTTGTTAGGGAAGCTCGCTCGTGAAGGATGGACGCCGCATGCCCCACGACCGCAGGCCCGACGACCGCTCGCCCGGCGATCCCGACGACGCACCCGTGCTCCACGAGCGGCGGGCCGGCCTGTGGTGGGACCACACCGGGCGGCCGGGCGCCGAGTCCCGCTTCGCCCGCGCGCACGGCGCGCAGACGGCCGCGGACTCGCTCGGCGGTGTGAACATCACCGCCCTGAAGGAGGCGAACACCTGATGGACCTCACCCACACGGCGGACGTGACGGCCTTCCGGGCCGAGGCCCGCGCCTGGCTGCGCACCCACGTCCCGGCCCACCCCCTGCCCTCCCTGGAGACGGCCGAGGGGTTCGCGGCGCACCGGGAGTGGGAGGCGCTGCTGCACGCGGACCGCTGGTCGGTGGTCTCGTGGCCCGAGGAGTACGGGGGCCGGGGCGCGGACATCGTCAAGTGGCTGGTCTTCGAGGAGGAGTACTGGGCCGCGGGCGCGCCCGGCCGGGTCTCGCAGAACGGCATCAACCTCCTCGCCCCCACCCTCTTCGACCACGCGAGCGCGCGGCAGCGCGCGCGGGTGCTGCCGTCGATGGCGAGCGGCGAGGTGATCTGGGCGCAGGCCTGGTCGGAACCCGAGTCGGGGTCCGATCTGGCCTCGCTGACCTCGCGGGCGGTCCGCACGGACGGCGGCTGGCTGCTGACCGGGCAGAAGACGTGGTCCTCACGGGCTGCCTTCGCGGACCGCGCCTTCGGGATCTTCCGCACCGACCCCGACACCCCGAAACCCCACCAGGGGCTGACGTACCTGATGTTCGACCTGCGGGCGCCGGGGGTGACGGTGCGGCCCATCGGCCGCCTCGACGGCAAACCGGCCTTCGCCGAGCTCTTCCTGGACGAGGTGTTCGTCCCGGACGAGGACGTGATCGGGGAGCCGGGGCAGGGCTGGCGGATCGCGATGTCGACGACCGGCAACGAACGCGGGCTGACCCTGCGCTCCCCCGGCCGTTTCCTGGCCGCGGCGGACCGGCTGGTCGGGCTGTGGCACGCGCACGGCGACCCGTCCGACGGCGCGCTGCGGGACCGGGTGGCGGACGCGGTGGTCGGGGCGCGCGCGTACGAGCTGTTCACCTGGGCGAACGCCTCCCGCTTCGCGGCGGGCGGGACGATCGGCGCGGAGTCCAGCCTGAACAAGGTGTTCTGGTCGCAGTACGACATCGCGCTGCACGAGACGGCGCTGGACCTGCTGGGGGCGGACGCCGAGCTCGCGGAGGGCGAGTGGGCCGAGCCGTGGGTCTTCTCGCTGGCCGGGCCGATCTACGCGGGGACGAACGAGATCCAGCGCGACATCATCGCCGAGCGGCTGCTCGGCCTTCCGAAGGGCCGCCGCTGATGCGCTTCCTGCTGACCGACGAGCAGTCGGACTTCGCCCGTACGCTGCGCCGCCTGCTGGGCTCGGCGCAGGTCCCGGGGGCGGTACGGGCCTGGGCCGCGGGCGATGCCGGGCCCGGGCGGGCCCTGTGGTCCCGGCTCGCGGGGACGGGCCTGTTCGCGCTGGCCGTCCCGGAGGCGTACGAAGGGGCGGGCCCGCTCGCGCCGGAGCTGTCCCTCGGTTTCGTGGAGCTGGGCCGGGCCGGGGTGCCGGGGCCGGTGGTGGAGAGCGCCGCGGTGTCGGTGCTGCTGGCGGAGCTGGCGGACGAGGCGCTCGCCGAGCGGTTCCTGCCGAGACTGGCGCAGGGCGGGACCTCGGCCACGCTGACCCTGCCGGGCGGGAGTCCGTACGCGCTGGACGCGGACGCGGCGACGTACTGCTTCACGGTGTCCGGGGCGGGCGAGCTGCGGCTGGCGGGCGGGGCGGGGGAACCGGTGCGGTCGACGGACCCCGCGCGCCGGCTGTCCGTCCCGCCGGCCGGCGGGGGTGAACTGCTGGCGGCGGGCCCGGCGGTGGCCCGGGCGGCCGAGGCGGCCGGCCGCTGGGCGCGGCTGCTGACGGCGGCCCAGTGCCTGGGCGTGGGCGAGGCGCTGCTGGCCAGGACGGTGGAGTACGCGAAGCAGCGCACGCAGTTCGGGACGCCGATCGGGGCCTTCCAGGCCGTGAAGCACCGGCTGGCGGACACCCTGCTCGACCTGGAGTTCGCCCGCCCGCTGGTGTGGGCGGCGGCGCTGTCACCGGGCCCGGGCGAGGTGGCGGCGGCGAAGCTGGCGGCGGGCGAGGCGTGCTACCGGGCGGCGATGACGGCGCTCCAGCTCCACGGTGCGGTGGGCTACACCGAGGAGCTGGACCTGTCCCTGTGGCTGCGCAGGGCCCGGCCCCTGCGGGACGCCTGGGGGACGCCGTCGGCCTGCCGGGCCGAGGTGCTGCGGTCCCTCACACCACCGCGACCTTGAGGCTCACGACGTACTGCTCCTCGACGGTGCCGTCCGGGAAGAGCGGGTCCAGCAGCTCGCGCTCCCGCGCGAAGTACGCGCTGGTGCGGGCCTCGCCCAGGACCAGGAAGGCGGAGTGGCTGGCGAGGTTGGCGAGGTGGTCGTCCAGCGTGATGCGCCGGGTCCAGGTCACCGACCGGCCGGCGAACCCGCCGAGCCCTTCGGGCAGGGTGCGGTGGGTCTCCCCCTCGACCTCGAAGAAGACCCGCAGCCGCTCTTCCTGTTCGGCGATCCACGGGACGGTGGTGTCCGCGTCGTTCCACCAGAGCGCGAGCGCGCCGCCGGGCCGCAGCACGCGGCGGGCCTCGGGCACGGAGCGGGCCGGATCGGTCCAGTGCCAGGCCTGGGCGTAGGTGATGAGGTCGACGGAGCCGGTGGCCAGCGGCAGCCGGTCGCCGTCGCCGCGCACGATCGGGATCCCGGGGTGCGCGCGGCGGAACTCGGCGGCCATCCCGTCCCCGGGCTCCACGGCGAGGACCTCGGCCCCGCGCTCGCGCAGCAGCGCGGTGGCGATCCCCGTCCCGGCTCCTACGTCGGCCACCCGGGCACCGGCGAGCGGCCGCCCGGTGAGGGACTCGACGGCGTCGAAGAGGGCCGGGGGGTAGCTGGGGCGGTGGGCCGCGTACGAAGCGGCTGCCGCGTCGAAGGAACGGGCACGTGTGGTCATGCGTCCATTGTTTTCGATCACACAATCGGTAACAAGATCGAGGTACTTGCACCATGCGAAGGACGATGACCGGCGTGACCGCGCTGACCGTGTGCGCGGCGGCGGCCGCACTGCTCACCGGCTGCGGGGGCGCGAAGCCGGAGCCGGCCGCGGAGAGCGAGGGTCCCCGGCCCGCGGCGAGCGCGCCGGCCGCCCCCGCCAAGGCCGGCGGCGCGACCCACGAGGTGACCCTGGAGGTCGGCGGCACCGGAAGGACGGCGGTCATGTACAACGGCATCGGCAGCGGCTTCGAGCAGCAGACCCTGCCGTGGTCGAAGAGCGGCACCGCGGAGCTCACCGCCGCGGAACAGAAGGTGGGCTACCTCGTGAGCGTGATCCCGGGCACGATCAACGGCGCCGACGGCACGCTGCAGCAGGCCCCGTGCGTCATCAAGGTCGACGGGAAGAAGGTCGCGGAGAGCGACGGAGTCACGACCACGAAGGGCTGCTCCTACACGATCAAGTAGGCGCGGGCCCGGCAAGACCCGAAAGGGACGGCCTAGCCGCGGGGGCGCAGGGAGAGACGGGCGGCGAAGGCGGTCTGGAGCAGGAGCAGGGCGGCGGTGCCGGCCGTCGGCCAGAGGGGGCGGTCCGGGCGGGCGCCGACGGCCCAGGCCGGGCCGTCGGGGTCCACGGTCACGGTGAGCCGGGCGCCGACCGGGAGGTCCTGCTCCAGCCGGCCGGGCAGGTCCCGGCCGGCCTCCGTGCGCAGCCGCAGCGACGGGGGCGAGGCCGAGCCGCCTTGCGCCGCGGTCCGTTCGGCGACGACCGCCCGTTCCTCCCGGCCGCGGTCGTGGAGGGTGTGCTGGTCCCAGGCGATCCCGCCGGCCACGACGACGGCGACCGCGAGGAGTGCGACGGAGGTGCGGGCGACGAACTCCGCACCGGTGCCGTGGGGTACGGCCGCGCCGACGACGAAGACGGCCAGCAGGACCGGGATCCAGGCTCCCCCGGGTCCCCGGAGCAGCCAGATCGCACCGAACTCCACTGCCAGGAGGAGGCAGTTGCGCAAGGCGGCGCCCGGCAGTCCCCGTATCAGTTCAGCCATGGACACATCATGCCCGGGAGGGCAGTAGGATCCGCTACCCGGGCGGGGTCGTAGCACAGCGGCAGTGCGCCTGCTCCACTGCAGGAGGACGCCGGTTCGAATCCGGCCGCCCCGCCCCTCCCGCTCCCGTCACCCAGGCCCCGGCCGCCCGCAGCGCGGCGGCGCCCGCCGGCAGCGGCAGGCCCAGGAAGCCGTGGAAGACCCCCGGGTGGAGCTGGAGCGTGCAGTCGACGCCGGCCGCCGCCAGCCGGCGGGCGTAGGCGAGGCCCTCGTCGCGCAGCACGTCGCAGTCCGCGAGGACGATCAGGGCGGGCGGCAGGCCCGACAGGTCGACGGCGCGCAGCGGCGAGACGTGCGGGTGCTCCGGATCGCCGCCGTAGCGGTCCCAGTACCAGGCCATGTGGGCGGCGGTGTGGAAGTAGCCCTCCGCGTAGGTCTCCACGGAGGCGGAGTCCATCCGGGCGTCCAGCGGCGGGTAGAACAGCACCTGTCCGGCTACGAGTTCCGGCGCGCGCAGCGCCGTCACGGCCGCGAGGTTGCCGCCGCTGGAGTCCCCCGCCAGCACCACCCGGCCGGGGTGGCAGCCGAGCGCGCGGGCCCGCTCCCGCGCCCAGAGCAGGACGGTGAGCGCGTCGTCCGGCGCCGCCGGCCAGGGGTGTTCCGGGGCCAGCCGGTAGTCCGCCGAGACGACCACCGCGCCCGCGGCCACGGCCAGGGAGCGGCAGATCGCGTCGTGGGTGTCCAGGCCGCACATCACCCAGCCGCCGCCGTGCAGGAAGACGACCAGGGGGCGGCCGGACCGGCCGGGTCCGGGATCGTAGACGCGGACCGGGACCCCGCCCGCGGCGGTGTCGGACACCGAGGCCACGGCCGGACCCTCGCGCCCGGACCCGGAGGCCGCGGCCGCCCGCAGGGCGTGCAGGTCGCCCGGCCCGGGGAAGCCGGCGGTCATCGCGTCGCACAGCAGGCGGGCCCGCGGCGAGAGGGGGTCGGGTGCACGGAGGCCGCTCATGCCGTCGTCATCCCCCCGTCCACGGTGAACTCGCTGCCCGTCACGTACGAGGACGCGTCCGAGCAGAGGAAGAGGACCAGCTGCCCGACCTCCTCGGGGCGGCCCATGCGCCCGAGCGGCACGTGCGACCAGTCCCGGCCCGCCACCGCCTCCGCCACCATCGGGGTGTCGATGGCCCCCGGATGCACCGAGTTGACCCGGATCCGGTCCCCGGCGAGGTCGAGCGCCGCCGACCGGGTCAGTCCGCGCAGCCCGAACTTGGTCGATCCGTAGGCGGCGTGTCCCGGTATCCCGACCAGTCCGGCGGTGGAGGAGATGTTGACGACCGAGCCGCCCCCGCCCGCCCGCAGCACCGGCGCGACCGCCTGGATGCCGAGGAACGGGCCGAGCAGGTTGACCCGCAGGAGCGCCTCGAAGTCCTCGAGGCGCTGCTGTTCCACGTGGGCGGTGCGCCACAGGGCCGCGTTGTTGACCAGAGCCGAGACCGTCCCGAAGGCGCGGACCGACCGCTGCATCACCTGCGCCCAGCTCGCCGCGTCGGCCACGTCGTGGCGCACGTACAGCCCCTGGTCGCCGAGTTCGGCGGCGACCGCCCGGCCCTCGTCCTCCCGTACGTCGGTGACGACCACCCGGGCCCCCGCCCCGGCGCACAGCCGGGCCTCGGCGGCGCCCTGGCCGCGCCCGGCGCCGGTGATCACGACGACCTTCCCGTCGAGCCGCTCGCCCACCGCTCAGCCCTCCAGCGCACGGAAGTGCGGGATGACCTTCTCGCCCCACTGGCGGATGGTCTCCATGCACGCCTCCTGGGGGACGGTGCCCATCTGGATCAGGCACATCACCTCGTCGACGCCGATCTCGCGGAGCTGCTCGACGTAGGCGATGGCGGTCTCGGCGCTGCCGTACGCGTGCTCGGCGTTGTAGGTGCCGGTGTCGACGGGGCGGGCGGGGATGTCCGCCTCGTGCAGCCTGGCGACGAGCTCCTCCCGGCCCCGGTCCAGGGCCGCCACGTGGTCCTCCTCCTCCGCGTACCCGGTCGGCTCGGGGCCGTTCCCGTACCAGTGCGCGATGGATTCGGCGAAGAAGCGCTGCCCGCGCGTACCCAGCCGCATGGCCCGCTCGGCGTCGTCGAGGACGATGGTCGGACAGAGCGCGGACAGGTGGTCGTTGACCTCGGTGGAGACCAGGCGCTCGCCGCTGCGCGCGGCGATGGCCTCGTCGTAGACCTTGCGCATGGCGCGTACGTCGTCGGCGCCGGCGAAGCCCATCACCAGCGCGCCGATGCCGAGTTCGGCGGCCAGCTTGAGGGTGTCGTGCTTGGAGCAGGCCATGAACAGCGGCGGGTGCGGGCCCTGGACCGGGCGGGGCAGGATCGCGCCGGGGCCGATGTCGAGGGAGCCGTGCCATTCGAAGGTCTCCTCCTTCCAGGCCGAGGAGAAGATCCGCAGGGCCTCCTCCATCTGCGGGTAGGTGTCCTCGGGCCTGACCCCGTACATGGACATCTCCTGGCGGGTGGCGCCGCGCCCGGCGCCGATGTCTACGCGGCCGCCGGAGAGCACGTCGAGCATGGCGGCGCGTTCGGCGACGCGCACCGGGTGCTGGTAGCCGAAGGGCATGGTGACGACACCGTGACCGATCCGGATCCGGCGCGTGCGGGCGGCCACCCAGGTCAGGAAGATTTCGGAGGCGCTCATGTGCGCGTACTGCGTCAGGGAGTGGTGCTCGACGGCCCAGATCCTGTCGAAGCCCATCTCCTCGGCGTGGACGGCCTGTTCGACGCAGTCGTGGATGACCTGGCGTTCGCGTTCGGGGGTGGGGTCGACGAGCTGCGCCTCGAAGATCATCGAGAACTTCACGGTGAGGTCCCTCCGTCCAGCACCATTACTTCGAATAGGAATACTTCTAGCAGTCATATTCCACAGGGGGAAGGGTGCCGTGCGGACCGGTCGTAGACTGCGCTGCGTGGCAGACGAGACGAACAGGCGCGTGCTCCCCGCGACCAGCTGGGCGGTACTCGGGCTGCTCTCCTTCGGAGAGGAGCTCTCCGGTTACGACCTGAAGAAGTGGTCGGACTGGTCGCTGCGGTTCTTCTACTGGAGCCCCTCGTTCAGCCAGATCTACAGCGAGCTCAAGCGCCTGGAGAAGGCCGGCTACGCGTCCTCGCGGATGGTCGCCCAGGACACCGGGACGCGCGACAAGCGGGTCTACCGGATCACGGACGAGGGCATGGCGGCCGTACGGGAATGGGCCCGCGAGGCCCCCGTCGACCCGCCCGTCCTCAAGCACGGGCCGATGCTGCGCCTGTGGCTGGGCCACCTGCTGGAGCCGGAGCAGATGCGCGAAGTTTTGCTCCAGCACCAGGAGTTCGCGGAGAAGATGCGCCGTCGCGCGGCAGCCGACGTGGAGGGCGCGAAGGACGAGAGCGCCTGGGCGTACCCGACGCTCACCCTCAAGTGGGCCGAGCGGTACTACGCCTCCGAGCGCGACCTCGCGGCCGCCATGCTCGAGGACATCGCCGAGCTCGGCGGGCCCGGCAAGCTGCCGTAGGAACGGCGGAAGTACAGCAGCGGCGGCCCCTCGCGGCGCACGGCCAGGCGGCCGACCTGGGTTTCACCGTGGCGGACCGACGGGTGCGCGCACTGCCGTACGCTCGCCCCATGACGGGCAGTGCGATCAACCTCCGCAAGGTCGAGGAGACGGCTCCGGCGCTCGTGAGCCTCTACAAGAGCGCCGGGGTCTCCCTGCGCAAGTACGGCATGGAAGGCGGCCGGGCCGCGGTCTACCTGGTGCTGGACTACTCCGGGTCGATGAAGCCGTACTACGCGGACGGCAGCGTGCAGGCCCTCGCGGACCGGGTGCTGGGGCTGTCCGCACACCTGGACGACGACGCGCGCGTGCCGGTGGTGTTCTTCTCCACCGAGGTCGACGCGGTGGAGGAGATCTCCCTGGCCGGGCACGAGGGCAAGGTCACCGAGATCGCCTCCCGGCTGGGCCACATGGGCAAGACGGCCTACCACGCGGCGATGGACGCGGTCATCGACCACTACCTGGACTCGGGGTCCACGGCCCCCGCCCTGGTCGTCTTCCAGACCGACGGCGGGCCGATCAACAAGCTCGCGGCGGAGCGGTACCTGTGCAAGGCGGCCCGGCTGCCGCTCTTCTGGCAGTTCGTCGGCTTCGGCAACACGCGCAGCACGCAGTTCGACTTCCTGCGGCGGCTGGACGAGCTGCCCGTCCCGGCGCAGCGGGTCGTGGACAACGCGGGGTACTTCCACGCGGGAGCGGACCCGCGCGCGGTGCCGGACGGCGAACTGTACGACCGCCTGGTCGGGGACTTCCCGGCGTGGCTGGCGGCGGCGCGCGGTGCGGGCATCGTGCGCGCCTGACCTGCGCCCGCCGGTGCCCGCGCTTTGATGGACGTATGACGCATACCAGCTGGGCAGTCTTCGAGCAG
Organism: Streptomyces sp. NC-S4; assembly: GCF_054353315.1. Lineage (NCBI taxonomy): Bacteria > Bacillati > Actinomycetota > Actinomycetes > Kitasatosporales > Streptomycetaceae > Streptomyces > Streptomyces sp. NC-S4. The sequence goes on from NZ_CM135937.1 coordinate 2,499,330, forward strand.
GCGGAGCCGGAGTTCGCCGCGGCCGTCCGGGCCCGCTTCGCGCAGTACCCCCACCACGTCCTGGCCACCCTCCGCAAGGACGGCTCGCCCCGGGCGACCGGGCTGAACGTCGACATCCGGGGCGGGGAGCTGTGGCTCGGCATGATGTTCGGCTCGATGAAGGCCAGGGACCTCCAGCACGACCCGCGCTTCGCCCTGCACACCAACCCGGGCACGGGCGAGGACATGCCGGAGGGGGACGTACGGATCTCCGGGCGGGCGGTGGAGCTGGTGGACCCGCCCGAACTGCACCGGTACGCGGAGGAGACCGAGACCCCGCACCCCTTCCACCTCTTCCACGCCGACCTGACGGAGGTGGTCCGCGTCCGCGTGCAGGGCGACGAACTGGTGGTGCAATCGTGGACCCCGGACCACGGCCTGCGCACCCTGCGCCGCGGCGACGACGACGAACCGCCGCGCGAGGACACCGACTAGGAGCTGTCCGGCCGAGCCGGGGAAATGGGCGGCGTGCCGGGCCTGGTAGAACACTGGCTCGTGGGTATCCAGGAGCGCGAACGCAAGATGTACCGGCCGCTGCGGCGGGCCGGCCTCGAGGTGATTCCGGACGCCGTACCGGATGGCACGATGCCGTTCGTCCTCGGATCTCGTCCCGAGGACGTCGTCGGCGGCTTCTCCCACCGGTACGAGACCCCACGGCTCGTCGAGCGTCTCAACGAGGACTGGTACGACCTGGCCGTTTCCTCGGGCCTTTTCGACGAGCGGCGCGAGTTCCTCGTCCTGCTTCCGGGCGTCACCCGTACACACGGCGCCTCCTTGCAGGGCTTGCACCGGGGCCGCCGCGCCGCACCGGCGGTCTGGACCAGGGTCCGGCTCCTGGAGCGTTGGGACATCATGGGCCGGGGTGCCGCATCGGCGTTCCTCGGCATTCACGCGGGCCATCCGGGCTTCGGCATGATGGCGCTCGACAGCAGCGTGTACGTCTGTTGCTCGACGGGTGAGCGGGGCGTCGACGTCGTCGCGGTGGGCCACCCGGACCGCTCGGAGAACGTCCTGTAGCAGTTGGAATGGTTCGCGTCGTGGAAGGACAACCCGGACCGCGAGTTGCAGGAACGGACAGCCGTCTGGCTCGCGAGCCGCGCACCAAGTGCTGTCAGCCGTTCCTGAGGATGACCACACGGTCCCGGATCCTGCCGGGCCCGCGCGGGAGTCGGCCGCCGACCGGGCCGAGGGCGGCCGGGTTCACGTCCAGCCAGCTGCGGTCGATGGTGAGGGTGATTGCGCCGTAGGTGGCGTCGTGGTCGCCGCGGAACTGGTGGGCGCGGCGCGGGCCGGCCCATTTCGCGGTGCCCTTCCTCAGGCCCATTTCGGCGTCGGAGACGGAGGCCGCCAGGTTCCAGCGGGCGGCCCAGAGCACGTCCGGCATGGCCTGGGGGGCCTGGTGGTAGTGGGCGCTCAGCGCCTTGACCCCGGAGCTCACCGCGACGTAGGCGGCGGAGCGGAAGCCGAGCTCGTGCAGCCGGTCCGTCCAGGCGGTCAGGTAGGCCACGACCGGGGCGTCCCAGGTGGTCCGGTCCGTGTAGTTCTCCACGTCGTTGTAGAGCACCGTGCCCTGGCCCAGTCCCAGCGAGCGGGCCGCCCCGGCCGCGCCCTCGGCGGCCTCCCGGCCCTGCGCGTTGGCCTCGGAGGGGTCGGTGGACAGGCCGGTGGCGGCGTTGTGCCAGGGTTGCGGGCCCACCCAGATCGGCATCAGGTGCCAGCCCGCGGCGGCCTGCCGCTCCACCCAGCGGGCCGTGAGCCGTGGCTGGGCGCAGGCCCGGGCCCGGCCGCCGATGTAGACGCCGACCGCTCCGAAGGGGGAATCGGCCCGCCAGGTGTCCATGGTCTTCTGGGTGGGGGCGGTGCAGGCGTCGAAGCCCTCGCCCTTGAAGGGCTCCTGGGCGGTACGGGGCTTCGGGCCTCCGTCGGCCGGCGCGATCGGGGCGGGGGCCGGTGCGGGCGGCGGCGCCACGGCGCGGGTCTGCGCCAGGACCGTGCGTACGGCGTCGGGCGCGGCCCCGTAGGAGACGGTGGCCATGACCCGGGCGCGGCGCAGGGCGTACCGCAGCTCGTTGCTGTCGGAGCGGGGCGGGACCTCGCGCAGCACGTTCCAGGAGTCGACGGTGACGGTCGGGACGTCGGCGCGTTCCGGGGCCCCGTCGAGGGGTTCGAGGTGCAGGGTGTCGGCGCGGTCGGCGACGGCCCGGCCACTGCACTGGGCCTGGGTGCCGGCGTGGCCGAGGTACAGGGTGGGCAGGTCGAGGCGCAGGCACGCGTCGGGGTTCCGGTCGAGGTCGACGACCCGCCAGTCGGCCGGGAGGGTGACGCGCAGACCGCGGTAGTCGACGGTCCGGGCGCGGCCGTCGTCGTCGGCGGCGTAGGACTGGGCGGGCAGGAGCAGCGCGGCGCCGAGCAGGCCGCTCAGCAGGCTTCGGATGGGGGCCATGATCCAGATGGGTACCAGACGGCGGTGCCCGTGAACTGTGCGCGTTCGGAGCACAGTTGGTCCGTGCGGCCCAGTCGGTCCCAGCCCGGCGCGCCGGTGCGGGTCACCTGCACGAGTGACGCGGGCCCGGGCCCGCCGCGCGTGGGCGAGTAGGGTCGAGGGGGCGGCCGAAGCCAGTTGCGTTGGCTTCGGCCGCCTTCCCCTTGCTCGTTCCGGTCAGGCCGCGCGGCGGCGCAGCAACCAGGAGCAGAACCCGGCCAGCAGTCCGGAGAGCGCGAGGAAGACTCCGGTCTCGATCCACTGGAAGGTCCAGTAGCGGTCGGCGGGCTGGTAGTCGACCTCGATGTGGTGCTTCGAGGCGGCGAAGCATGCGAAGGGGTCCGTCTTGGGCTCCGCGCATCCCTCGGCGCCGCGGACCTCCTTGCCGGAGGCGTCGAGCACCGCACCGAGGTCGGACACGACCCAGACGCCGGGCCTGAGCACCCCGATCCGCAGGTGGGCGTCGTTTCCGGAACCCTTCAGCTGGATGTGGTTGGCGTTCCAGCCGTCCTTCATCGCACCGGACTCCTCGCCGCCGCCGACCGGCGCCATGACGAGGGAGTTGAGCGCGACGTCGGTGTGCTCCGGCGCCACGAAGTGCGGGCGGATCGCGTAGGGCACGAAGACCTGCACCGCGACGAAGGCGGCGAGGGTCGCGGCCATCGCGGGCACGGTCCGCCGGATCAGGAGGCCGGCCGAGGCGCCTAGGGTGAAGGCGAACGCCGCGTAGCCGAGGGGGACGATCCCGCGGCCGCTGAACATCAGGGCGGTGAACCGGTCCAGGTTGACCCGGTCGATGGGATTCGCCCACCAGGTCACCAGGAGGCTGAGCACCCCGGTGACGGCGACGGCGACCAGGCCCACGGCCCCGAGCTTGACCAGGAGCCAGCGGCCCCGGGTGATGCTCTGGTTCCAGATGAGCCGGTGGGTGCCGGTCTCCAGTTCACGGGCGATCAGCGGGGCGCCCCAGAAGATCCCGATGATGCCGGGAGCGGCGAGCAGCAGGCTCGTGACGTAGTAGGTGAGGGTCTGGTACTCGACGACCAGGGCGTTCTTCGCCGATTCGCAGTCGCTGCCGCAGCCGGCGACGGTGCTGTCGTAGACCTCGCGCATCCGGAGGCCGGTGACCACGAGGAATATCGCGATCGCGGCCAGGGCGGCGAGCGCGGCGAGGGTCTGGACGCGGTACTGGCGCCAGGTCAGCCAGATCATCGCTGGTTCTCCCGGGTGGGTCGGGGGCCGGGCCCGGCCGTGGCCTGACTCATGTAGGTGAGGACGAGGTCTTCCAGGTTGAGCGGCTCCAGGACCCAGGAGGGGTCCTGGACCGCCTTGTCGGAGCGCACGATGAAGGTGCTCTGCCGCTCGGTGCGGGTCTCCTGGATGACGTGCATGCCCTGGGGCAGGGTGGCCGCGTCGCGGCGGGCGGTGGTGAGCCGGAAGTGGGTGGCGAGCAGGTCGTCGACGTCGCCCTCGACCTGGACGCGGGAGGCGACCAGCGAGATCAGGTGGTCGCAGACCCGTTCCAGGTCGGACACCAGGTGGGAGGAGAGCACGACGGTGGTTCCGTATTCGGCGACGACCTCCATCAGGCTCTGCAGGAACTCCCGGCGGGCCAGCGGGTCCAGGGCGGCGACGGGCTCGTCGAGGATCAGCAGCTCGGGCCGTTTGGCGACGGCGAGGGTCAGGGCCACCTGGGCGCGCTGGCCGCCGGAGAGCCTGCCCGCCTTCTGGGCGGGGTCGAGGCCGAGCTGCCGGATCCGGTCCTGCGCCAGCTGTGCGTCCCAGCCCGGGTTGAGCCGGGCGCCCAGCTTCAGGTGGTCGGCGATGGACAGCCCGGCGTAGGTGGGGGTGTCCTGGGCGACGAACCCGACCTTGGCGAGCTGCTCGGGCCCGGAGGCGGGCCGGCCGCCGAGCACCTCGATGGTTCCGGAGGTCGGGCCGATCAGCCCGCAGGCCAGCTGCAACAGGGTCGACTTCCCGGCCCCGTTGGGCCCGACCAGGCCGACGACCCGCCCGGACGGCACGCTCAGGGTGCAGTCGCTCAGCGCGTCTTTGCGGCCGTACCGCTTGCCCAGCGCGCGGGCTTCCAATATCGCGGTCATTTCTCCTCTTCGATGTGCGGGTCCGTGCCGGTGCGGGCGCGGAAGGTGCTCAGGAACAGGGCCTCGATGCTCTCCTCGGCCAGCCCGGCGGCCCGCGCCCTGTCGAGCCACAGCTGCAACTCGCGGCGCAGCGGCTCGTGTTCGGAGAGCGAGTCGTCGCTGAGGGTGCCGGAGATGAACGTGCCGACCCCGGGCTTCTTCGCGACCAGGCCCTCGTACTCCAGCTCCCGGTAGGCCTTGAGCACGGTGTTCGGATTGATCGCCACACCGGCCGCGACGTCCTTGACGGTCGGCAGCCGGTCCCCCTCGGACAGCAGCCCGAGGCGCAGGGCCTGACGGACCTGCTGGACGAGCTGCATGTACGGAGCGACTCCGGACCGGGCATCGAGGTGAAACTCGATCACTGTCCTCCTCTATTCATCTAGCTTCCTAGCACTATAGGACTATGAAGATGCGACGACTGTCAACCGCCCTTCGGGTGAGCGGAGTTGCCGGACCTTCTAGCTATTCCGTCTTGCTAGGTACCAGTAGTCAGCGTTACGTTGTACCGGTACTCAGCAACACCGAATAGCTCAGGGAGGAGGTGTTCCATGCCCAAGCTGCTGACGGAAATGCTCAAGGGCACGCTGGAGGGCATCGTCCTCGCGACCCTGTCCGGCCGGCCCGCGTACGGCTACGAGATCACGGCATGGCTGCGGGAGCAGGGGTTCTCCGACATCGCCGAAGGGACCGTCTACGCGCTGCTCATCAGGGTCGAGAAGCGCGGTCTCGTCGACGTGGAGAAGGTCCCCTCCGAGAAGGGGCCGCCGCGCAAGGTGTACTCCCTCAACGCCGCGGGGCGGGAGTACCTCGAAGAGTTCTGGAGGACCTGGAGCTTCCTCACGGAACGACTGGACCAGCTCCGCGAAGGGGGTAAGCAACCATGACCGATGGCGAGAAGAACGGTTTCATCGCAAAGGTGATCGGACCGAAGAAGCGCTGGAGGGCGTACAAGGCGCGCGTCAAGGAGCTCCCCGAGGGCCGGCGCGCGGCGGTCGAGGCGATCGAGCGGTACCTGATGCACTTCGTGCCGACCGACGGCGACAGCAACGCGTCGATGTTCGAAGACCTCGCCGACCTCTTCGAGCAGGCCGAGGCGGACGGGACGCCGGTGCGCGAGATCGTCGGGGAGGACCCGGTGGAGTTCGCCGACGCGTTCGCCGGGAACTACTCGGAGGGCGGCTACGTCCCCGCCCGCGCGAAGCAGCAGCTGACCGAAGCCATCGCCCGGGTCGAGGAAGCCGAAGCCCCGGCCGGGGGCACGGCATGACGGGGTTATGGACCGGCATGGTGCCGGTCGACGACACGGCCCTGGCCGTCACCGACACCGGCGGCCACGGCACCCCCGTGGTCTACCTCAACGGCCACTTCGCCACCCAGGGGTACTGGCGGCGGGTCATCGCCGAACTCGGGCCGGGCTGGCGGCACATCACCTACGACGAACGCGCCCGGGGCAGGAAGTCGGGGCGCTCGGCCGACTACTCCTTCGAGGCGGCCGTCCGGGACGTCGACGCCGTGCTCGCGGCCCGGGACGTGGACCGGGCGCTGGTGGTGGGCTGGTCCTACGGGGCCTTCGTCGGGGCCCACTGGGCGAGCCGCAATCCGGACCGCGCCCTGGGCGCGGTCCTGGTGGACGGCGCGCAGCCGTACGACTGGCTCACCGAGGAGATGGAGCGGGGGATCCGCCGGTTCTTCGGGCGGATGGGCTGGCTCATGCCGCTGCTGCGCCCGACGGGCCTCACCCCGCGGATGACCGCCGAACAGATGGCGAACAGCAACATCGAGGTCGGCCGGCTCGCCCGCGAGCGCGAACTGGGCCCCGTACTGGACGCCATCACCGTCCCGGTGCGGTACGTACTGGCTTCGGGAAGGTCCTTCGGCAGCAAGGGCGACGAGCAGGAACGTATCCGCGCGGGCCTCGACCCGGTGTTCCGGCGCAAGCCGAACATCCGGCTCAGCGCGAAGGTCCCCAGCAACCACGGCGCGATCCTGCGGAAGGACGCCCCGGCCGTGGCCACGGCCGTACGCGAGGCCGCCGCCCTCGCCGACGCGGCCCGGTGAGGACGGGCGCCCGTCAGCCCCGGCCGGGGACCTGACGGGCGCCGCGGGGGCCGCGGAGGCCGCGCCACGAGATCAGGCTCGGCCCTTCACGGCCCGGATGAACGGCGCCCACGCGGCGACCGGGAACATCAGGACCGGGCCGGCACCTGCGAGCTTGGTGTCGCGGACGGGGACAACGCCGGGGAGGTCGTCGGAAACCTCTACGCAGTTGCCACCCTCACTGTTGGTGTACGAGGACGTCCGCCAGGACAGACCGTTCACGTCTGCGCGCATTTCGCGTGCTCCTCCGCCACCGACTCGATCAAGGTCAGGGACACCTCCGGCGATAGCGCGGCAGCCCTGGCAAGATCGTAAGACCTCCAGTGACGCCGAACCAGCGTCGGGCAGTCGAGCAACTGCCCTGCGTGAGGCCCCTCGGTGTACGCCACATCGGGTGCATCGCTGAACTGCATGATCCTCACAGACGCATCCAAGACGCCATGGGCTCCCGCAGAGAACGGAACCACCTGCACGGTGATCCGATGGGCCCGAATCCACGACGCGATATGACGCAGCTGGGCGGCCATCACAGCAGGCCCTCCGACTGTCGTCCGCAACACTGCCTCGTGCAGGACAACCCATACCTCTGGGGTTTCTGGATCAATGAGCAGCCGTGCGCGTTCAACACGTGCCGAGATCACGGTGTCGACGTGTTCCGCCCGGGCAGTGGGAGTAGCGGCCCGAATCAGGGCCCGCGCATAGTCCGCCGTCTGGAGCAGCCCGGGAACCAGCGTGGGGCCGTAGTCGAAGATGGCCGTCGCCAAACGTTCCAGCTCGGCCGCCTCGGCGAAGTACTCGACATGCTTCGACTTGAAGGCCTTGGCCAGGCGGGTGAAGTAGTCCTTGGTGCCGAAGACCTTGTCGATCAGTTCCGCGATCTCCGGCCGCAGCCTCCGCGTGCCGCACTCCATCTGGCCGACGTACGCCCCGCTCGTGAAGATCCGCTCGCCCAGGCCCTCCTGGGTCAGCCCGGCCGCCTCCCGGTGGCGCCGCAGTTCCTCGCGGGCGAACTCCTCCGGTGTCTGCGCCCCGCTCAGATCCTTCTGCTTGGCCACGAGCCAACTCCCCGCTTCTGCAGTGCCCTTGCTCCGCGAAAAGCGTAGTCCTGACCAGGTCGGCGAAACATCGGAACGGATTGATACGACTACGTGGCGGCACAACCGCCATCGCGATCCTCCCTCGATGGCGTCGCGCTGGTACGCGGCCAGGCCGGGAACGACGGCCTCGTATGCGGCGCGCCACGTCTCGTTGTCGACGATGGCGCGTCCGATGGCCCGGTAGGCCTCGGCGGAGACAGCTCGCAGGTCGGCCAGTGCCCGGTACTGGGCGTCGATTTCGGCCTGGACCGGGTCGGCGTCGGCCGGGTGGCCCGAGACCATGAGTTCAGCCAGCCGGATCATCTGCGCGGTGCGCTCACGGTGCGCGGCGTCGGCATCGGCCCTGATTCATCGTGACGGCGCGTCGTCCGAGCTCTTCGGCCAGTTCGGGGACGTCACTCATGTTCTCCTCGTACTGGGAGGGCGTCACGCCCTCGAAGAGGTTCTCCGGTCGGTTGACGGTCATGGGGTTGCCGTCCTTCCTGGCGCTGGTGGTGGCCCCGCAGGGCATCCACCTCGAAACCCGTGAACATGACCCGAACGACAGCCCGTGGGCTACTTGCCGTTCAAGTGTGCGGTCAGGCGTGAGAGCAGAGGCAGCGCCGCCTCGAGCGTCTTTCGTTCATCGGAAGTGAGGACATCGCTGATCGCGGTGCCGAGCCAGTCCGCACGCCTTCGGCGCTCCTCGGCCAGACGGCCACTGCCCGTCGGCGTGAGGTGGAGCAACAGCTTGCGCCCGTCGCTGGGGTGCGCCTCGGCATGCACAAGGCCCTGAGCCAGGAGTTCTTTGACCGTCTTGGCCGCCGACTGGTGACTGACTCCCCGCTGTTGCGCGATGTCGGCGGTGGTCAGCGGGCCGCCGCGGTCCAGGTAGCCCAGGACGGCGGCCTCGCCGGGCGGCATCGTGTCGGCAGTGCGCACCGTGCGTACGAGCCGTCCGATGGTCAGGCGAAGCTCTTCGGCCAGCTGATTCTCGTCCATGACGCCAGCTTACCCACGACCATCAACCAAACTGTACAGTCTGGTTGTAGATATTCGCTCGGTTCGGAAAGGACCCGCTGTGAAGCTCACCAAGCACGCCCATGCCTGCGTCACGCTCGAGAAGGACGGCACCCGCCTGGTCATCGACCCCGGCACCTTCACCCCGGACGCGGCAGAGGCCGTCACCCGGGCTCACGCCGTCCTGATCACCCACGAACACTTCGACCACTTCGACGAAAAGCTCGTCGCCGCCGCTCTCGAAGCCCAGCCCGGGCTGCAGGTCTACGGCACAGCCACGGTCGCAGCCAGCCTCGGCAGCCACGATGGCCGCGTCCGCGCCGTCGCCGCGGGCGACACCTTCAGCGTCGGTTCCATCACCGCCACCGTCCACGGCCACCGCCACGCGCTGATCCACGCCGACATCCCGTGCCCCGACAACGTCGGCTACCTCCTCGACGACGGAGCCGTCTACCACCCCGGCGACGCCTACTTCGCGCCCGACGCTCCCGTACGCACCCTCCTGCTGCCGACCAGCGGCCCGTGGACGAAGCTCGGCGAAGCCGCCGACTACGTCCGCACCGTCGAACCCGAGCGCATCGTCCAGATCCACGAACTCATGCTCAGCGAACTCGGCCAGCACTCCACCGCCAATCTCCTCGGTGAGAAGGGCCTGACCGGCACCCCGATCGACCGCCTCGAGCCCGGCACCACGGTCCAGCTGTAGGGGCTCGTTCCCAGCGGCTGCGGAGCCGTGTCGGACGGCAGGGAGCAGCTCCAACCGTCTCTCGTGGACAGAGCCGACTGCGCAACGCCACGGCGCCGGCCGGCCGGGAAGAGGAGGGCCGCTGTCAGTGCCGCTGGTTAGCGTGATCGGTGTCAGTCGGAACCGAAGACACCACAGGGGGATCACATGAAGCAGGCACATGGGCGCGGCAAGGCCGCCGCGTTCAGCACCCTGACCGCGGCGCTCGTGCTCACGCTCGCCGCCGGCACGGCACAGGCCTCGTCGGAGGGCGAGATCGTCGGGTACCCGGGGCCCGACGGGCTGATCTGGGTTCCCGAGCTGACCGGCTCCAGCGGCTTCGTCTCGGGCGGGCTCTCGTCCCGGCTGGACACGTTCATCACCTTCGGCTGCGCGGGCGGCGGCAGCATAGAGGTGGCCTTCCACCTCGACGAACACCCGGACCGCGACCCGGCTCCGTTCACGGTCGACTGCCCCGGGAGCGACCCGGCGCGCGTCACCGTCCCCCTCGGCACCGGCCTCCAGGGCGGCTTCGGGGCTTCGGTGACGGCCTCGTCCCCGTCCATCCGCTGGGGCGCCACGGTCGTCCAGCCCGAGTAGCCCCGAACACGCCACAGCGCCCGCCACCCCTGGTCGGGGACGTGGCGGGCGCTGTGCCGGGAGTTCCGCACGTCATTGTGCGGACCGTATGAGGGGTCCCTCCCCTTCCCCGGGGCGGGGGTACTGCGCGTGGCCCGGGCCCCGCACCGCCGGTCGGAGGCCGGCGCAGCCGGGCGAAGCCCGGGAGGCCGCCTGCGGCCGAGCGGTGCGAGCACGGCGTCGAGCAGGGTTACACGGTCAGCGAGCGGTCCGTCGGCTTGACCGGGTACGGGAGGGCGCTGCTGCCGGTCAGGAAGCGGTCCACGCCGCGGGCGGCCGAGCGGCCCTCCGCGATGGCCCAGACGATGAGCGACTGGCCGCGGCCCGCGTCGCCGGCGACGAAGACGCCGTCCACGTTGGTGGCGTAGGAGGCGTCGCGGTCGATGTTGCCGCGCGCGTCCATCTCCAGACCGAACTGCTGGGTGAGGCCGTTCGCCTGGTCGGTGCCCGTGAAGCCCATCGCCAGGGTGACCAGCTGCGCGGGGAGGACGCGCTCGGTGCCGGGCTTCTGGACGAGCTTGCCGTCCTCGAAGGCGACCTCGACCAGGTGGAGGGCCTGGACGTTGCCGTCCTCATCGCCCTCGAAGTGGGTGGTGGAGACGGAGTAGACCCGCTCGCCGCCCTCCTCGTGGGCCGAGGTGACCTTGTAGAGCATCGGGAAGGTCGGCCACGGCTGGTTGGCGTTGCGGTCCTCGCCCGGCTTGGGCATGATCTCCAGCTGCGTGACGGAGGCCGCGCCCTGGCGGTGGGCGGTGCCCACGCAGTCCGCGCCGGTGTCGCCGCCGCCGATGACGACCACGTGCTTGCCCTCGGCCGTGATGGGGGGCGCCATGAAGTCGCCCTCCTGGACCTTGTTGGCGAGCGGCAGGTACTCCATCGCGAAGTGGATGCCGTTCAGCTCGCGGCCCGGGACCGGCAGGTCGCGGGAGACGGTCGCGCCCGCCGCGATGACCACCGCGTCGAACCGCTTGCGCAGGTCGGTGGCGGTGATGTCGCGGCCGACCTCGATGCCGGTGCGGAACTTGGTGCCCTCCGCGCGCATCTGCTCGATGCGGCGGTTGATGTGCACCTTCTCCATCTTGAACTCGGGGATGCCGTAGCGCAGCAGGCCGCCGATGCGGTCCGCGCGCTCGTACACGACCACGGTGTGGCCGGCCCGGGTCAGCTGCTGGGCGGCGGCGAGACCCGCCGGGCCCGAGCCGATGACGGCGGCCGTCTTGCCGGACAGCCGCTCCGGCGCCTGCGGGGTGACGTCGCCGTTGTCCCACGCCTTGTCGATGATCGAGACTTCGACGTTCTTGATGGTCACGGCGGGCTGGTTGATGCCGAGCACGCACGCCGACTCGCAGGGGGCCGGGCACAGCCGCCCGGTGAACTCCGGGAAGTTGTTCGTCGCGTGCAGCCGCTCGGAGGCGGCGGTCCAGTCCTCGCGGTACGAGAAGTCGTTCCACTCCGGGATCAGGTTCCCGAGCGGGCACCCGTTGTGGCAGAACGGGATGCCGCAGTCCATGCAGCGGCCGGCCTGCTTGCTGATGATCGGCAGCAGCGAGCCCGGGACGTAGACCTCGTTCCAGTCCTTCAGCCGGTCGGCGACGGGACGGGTACAGGCGGTCTCGCGCGGGGTGGTGAGGAAGCCCTTCGGGTCAGCCATGGGTCGCCGCCTCCATCATCTTCTCCGTGGTCTCGGATTCCGAGAGTCCGGCGAGCTCAGCGGCGTCCTTGGCGGCGAGCACTGCCTTGTACGTGGTGGGGATGATCTTGCTGAAGCGGTCCACCGCGGCGGACCAGTCAGCCAGGAGCTTCGCGGCCACGGTCGAGCCGGTCTCCTCCTCGTGGCGGCGCACCACATCGTGCAGCCACTGCTTGTCGCTGTCGGACAGGGCCTCGACGGCGCCCGCGTTGCCGACGTTGACGTTGTGCGGGTCGAGGTCGATGACGTACGCGACGCCGCCCGACATGCCGGCCGCGAAGTTGCGGCCCGTCTCGCCCAGGACGACCGCCCGGCCACCGGTCATGTACTCGCAGCCGTGGTCGCCCACGCCCTCCGAGACGACCAGCGCGCCCGAGTTGCGGACGCAGAAGCGCTCGCCGGTGCGGCCGCGCAGGAACATCTCGCCGCCGGTGGCTCCGTAGCCGATCGTGTTGCCCGCGATCGTGGAGTACTCGGCGAGGTGTTCGGCGCCGCGGTCCGGGCGGACCACGATGCGGCCGCCGGAGAGGCCCTTACCGACGTAGTCGTTGGCGTCGCCCTCCAGGCGGAGGGTGACGCCCTTGGGCACGAACGCGCCGAAGGACTGGCCGGCGCTGCCGGTGAACGTCAGGTCGATGGTGTTGTCGGGCAGGCCCGCACCGCCGAACTTCTTGGTGACGTGGTGGCCCAGCATGGTGCCGACGGTCCGGTTGATGTTGCGGATCGCGACCTGTGCGCGGACCGGCTGGGCCGCCTCGGCGGTCTCGGCGTTCAGCGCGTCGGCGGCGAGCTCGATCAGCTCGTTGTCGAGGGCCTTCTCCAGACCGTGGTCCTGCTCGATCAGGGCGTGGCGGACCGCGCCCTCGGGCAGCTCCGGCACGTAGAAGAGCGGCTCCAGGTCGAGACCCTGCGCCTTCCAGTGCGTGACGGCCTGGGTGGTGTCGAGGACCTCGGCGTGGCCGACGGCCTCCTCGATGGTGCGGAAGCCCAGCTCGGCGAGGATCTCGCGCACCTCCTCCGCGATGTACTCGAAGAAGTTGACGACGAACTCGGGCTTGCCGGAGAAGCGGTCGCGCAGGACCGGGTTCTGGGTGGCGATGCCGACCGGGCAGGTGTCCAGGTGGCAGACGCGCATCATGACGCAGCCGGAGACGACGAGCGGCGCGGTCGCGAAACCGAACTCCTCGGCGCCGAGCAGCGCGGCGATGACCACGTCGCGGCCGGTCTTGAGCTGGCCGTCGGTCTGGACCACGATCCGGTCGCGCAGCCCGTTGAGCAGCAGGGTCTGCTGGGTCTCGGCGAGGCCGAGCTCCCAGGGGCCGCCCGCGTGCTTGAGCGAGGTGAGCGGGGAGGCGCCCGTTCCGCCGTCGTGGCCGGAGATGAGGACGACGTCCGCGTGGGCCTTGGAGACACCGGCGGCGACCGTGCCGACGCCGACCTCGGAGACCAGCTTCACGTGGATGCGGGCGACCGGGTTGGCGTTCTTGAGGTCGTGGATCAGCTGAGCCAGGTCCTCGATGGAGTAGATGTCGTGGTGCGGCGGCGGGGAGATCAGGCCGACGCCCGGGGTGGAGTGGCGGGTCTTGGCGACCCACGGGTACACCTTGTGGCCGGGCAGCTGGCCGCCCTCGCCGGGCTTGGCGCCCTGCGCCATCTTGATCTGGATGTCGTCCGCGTTGACGAGGTACTCGCTCGTCACGCCGAAGCGGCCGGAGGCGACCTGCTTGATGGACGAGCGCCGCGCCGGGTCGTACAGGCGGTCCGGGTCCTCGCCGCCCTCACCGGTGTTGGACTTGGCGCCCAGCTGGTTCATGGCGATGGCGAGGGTCTCGTGCGCCTCCTTGGAGATGGAGCCGTACGACATGGCGCCGGTGGAGAAGCGCTTGACGATGTCGGCGACCGACTCGACCTCGTCGATGGAGATGGCTTCGCGGTCCGACTTGAAGCCGAACAGGCCGCGGAGCGTCATCAGGCGCTCGGACTGCTCGTTCACCCGGGCCGTGTACTGCTTGAAGATGTCGTACCGGCGGTTGCGGGTGGCGTGCTGGAGGCGGAAGACCGTCTCCGGGTCGAACAGGTGCGGCTCGCCCTCGCGGCGCCACTGGTACTCGCCGCCGATCTCCAGCGCACGGTGCGTGGCCGCGATCCCGGAGGCGGGGTACGCCTTGGCGTGGCGCGCGGCCACCTCCTTGGCGACGACGTCCAGGCCGGCGCCGCCGATCTTGGTGGCGGTGCCGTTGAAGTAGGTCTCGACGAACTCGTCGTTCAGGCCGACGGCCTCGAAGACCTGGGCGCCGCGGTAGGAGGCGACGGTGGAGATGCCCATCTTGGACATGACCTTCAGGACGCCCTTGCCGAGCGCGTAGATCAGGTTCTTGATGGCCAGCTCCGGCTCCAGGCCGGACAGGAAGGTACCGGCGCGCAGCAGGTCCTCGACGGACTCCATGGCCAGGTACGGGTTGACCGCGGCGGCGCCGTAGCCGATGAGCAGGGCGACGTGGTGGACCTCGCGGACGTCACCGGCCTCGACCAGCAGACCCACCTGGGTGCGCTGCTTGGTGGCGATGAGGTGGTGGTGCACGGCGGAGGTGAGCAGCAGCGACGGGATCGGCGCGTGCTCGGCGTCCGAGTGGCGGTCCGAGAGGACGATCAGGCGGGCGCCGTTGGCGATGGCCGCGTCGGCCTCGGCGCGGATCTCCTCGATGCGGGCGGCCAGGGCCTGGCCGCCGCCGGAGACCCGGTAGAGGCCGGAGAGCGTGGCGGCCTTCATGCCGGGCATGTCGCCGTCGGCGTTGATGTGGATGAGCTTGGCCAGCTCGTCGTTGTCGATCACCGGGAACGTCAGGGTGACGCTGCGGCAGGACGCGGCGGTCGGCTCCAGCAGGTTGGACTGCGGGCCGATCGAGGACAGCAGCGAGGTGACGAGCTCCTCGCGGATGGCGTCCAGCGGCGGGTTGGTGACCTGAGCGAACAGCTGGGTGAAGTAGTCGAAGAGCAGCCGCGGGCGCTCGGACAGGGCCGCGATCGGGGAGTCCGTGCCCATGGAGCCGAGCGGCTCGCCGCCGGTACGGGCCATCGGCGCGAGGATGACGCGCAGCTCTTCCTCGGTGTAGCCGAAGGTCTGCTGGCGGCGGGTGACCGAGGCGTGCGTGTGCACGATGTGCTCGCGCTCGGGCAGGTCCGACAGCTCGATCTCGCCGGTCTCCAGCCACTCCGCGTAGGGGGCGGCGGCGGCCAGCTCGTTCTTGATCTCGTCGTCCTCGATGATCCGCTTCTGGGCGGTGTCGACGAGGAACATCTTGCCGGGCTGCAGGCGGCCCTTGCGGACGACCTTGGCCGGGTCGATGTCGAGCACGCCGACCTCGGAGCCGAGGACGACGAGGCCGTCGTCGGTGACCCAGTAGCGGCCGGGGCGCAGACCGTTGCGGTCGAGGACCGCGCCGACCTGGGTGCCGTCGGTGAAGGTGACGCAGGCCGGGCCGTCCCAGGGCTCCATCATCGTGGAGTGGTACTGGTAGAACGCGCGGCGGGCCGGGTCCATGGAGGTGTGGTTCTCCCACGCCTCCGGGATCATCATCAGCACGCTGTGCGGGAGGGAGCGGCCGCCGAGGTGGAGCAGCTCCAGGACCTCGTCGAAGGAGGCCGAGTCGGAGGCGTCCGGGGTGCAGATCGGGAAGATCCGGTCCAGCACGCCGTCGCCGAAGGCGTCCGACGCCAGCTGGGACTCGCGGGCCTTCATCCAGTTCCGGTTGCCCTTGACCGTGTTGATCTCGCCGTTGTGCGCGACGAAGCGGTACGGGTGGGCGAGCGGCCACGACGGGAAGGTGTTCGTGGAGAAGCGCGAGTGGACCAGGGCGACGGCCGAGGCGAACCGGCGGTCGGAGAGGTCCGGGAAGAAGGGCTCCAGCTGGCCGGTGGTCAGCATGCCCTTGTAGACGATGGTGCGGGCGGAGAGCGACGGGAAGTACACGCCGGCCTCGCGCTCGGCGCGCTTGCGCAGCACGAACGCCTTGCGGTCCAGCTCGATGCCGGTCGTCCCGTTGCTCACGAAGAGCTGGCGGAAGGCCGGCATGGTGGCGCGGGCGCCGTTGCCGAGGAGGTCCGGGGTGACCGGGACCTCGCGCCAGCCGAGGACCGTGAGGTTCTCCTCGGCGGCGATGGCCTCGATCTGCTCCACGGCGACGGCCTGTGCGGTGCCGTCGGCGGGGAGGAAGGCGATGCCGACGGCGTAGCCGCCGGCCTCGGGGAGCTCGAAGCCGGCCACCTCGCGCAAGAACGCGTCGGGGACCTGGCTGAGGATTCCGGCGCCGTCGCCCGAGTCCGGCTCGGAGCCGGTCGCGCCACGGTGCTCGAGGTTCCGCAATACGGTCAGGGCCTGCTCAACGAGCGTGTGGGTGGCCTCGCCGGTGAGGTTCGCCACGAATCCGACGCCGCAGGCGTCCTTCTCGTTGCGCGGGTCGTACATGCCCTGCTGGGCGGGGCGACCGTCCATGGGCGACCAGGCGGTGGTGCTGGAGCCGGTCGCGGAGTGCGTGGATGCGGAACGCATCGGCTCTCCCGTCGTCGTCGTGGCATATGTGCATAGCCGAGGGACGACGTTGGCCCTCTGCGAAATTTCGTGCAGATTACATGATGACGACAATCCCGAGAAGCGGATACGTCATTCCAGCATGCGGACACTGCACGAGGCAGAAAGAGCGGACTTCCGCGGCGCGCCAAGGGTTCTTCGCGGGGCGGAGGTCCGGATGCAGGCGGGCATCGTTGCCCGGAGTCCTGATCTGATTCCCGGCGGACACGGAATCGAAACCGCCGGGTAACGGACTACTTATGTTGCGTACTGCATAGTGTCTCACTCCAGCCGCGGTCAGCCTATGGCTCCACCGATCCAGGTTCCCAGGATGTACGTCACACCGGCGGCCGCGCCACCCAGCGCCAGCTGGCGCAGGCCGCTGTACCACCAGGACCGGGCGGTGACCCGGGAGACGACCGCACCGCAGGCGAAGAGCCCGGCCAGCGCGAGCAGCACCGCGGGCCACAGGGCGGTGGCGCCGAGCAGGTACGGCAGCACGGGGAGCAGCGCGCCCAGCGCGAAGGAGCCGAACGACGAGACCGCGGCGACCAGCGGCGAGGGCAGGTCCTCGGGGTCGATCCCGAGCTCCTCGCGGGCGTGGATCTCCAGCGCCTGCTCGGGATCGCGCGACAGCTGCATGGCGACCTCGCGGGCGAGCGACGGCTCGACGCCGCGGGAGACGTAGAGCTCGGCGAGCTCCTCCATCTCGTCGACCGGGTGCTTGCGCAACTGCTGGCGTTCCACGTCCAGTTCGGCGAGGACCAGTTCGCGCTGCGAGGCGACGGAGGTGTATTCGCCGGCCGCCATCGAGAAGGCACCGGCCGCGAGACCCGCCAGTCCGGTGATGACGACGGTCTGCGGGGCGACGGCGCCGCCGGCCACACCGGTCATCAGGGCGAGGTTCGAGACGAGCCCGTCCATGGCACCGAAGACGGCCGGCCTCAGCCATCCGCCGTTGACGTCGCGGTGGGTGTGGTTGTCGCGGTGCGCGGTGTGCAGCGGTGCTTCGATGTCGATGATGGACATGCGTGGAATCTCCCCAAATGTGCGTACGGACGCCAAGACGCGCCCCGCTCCCCCGGAACACCTCGAAACTACGCACGATTTCCGCCGCCCGCCAGCAAGGAAGGCCGTACTTACCTGGGCTTTTGCGGGTCGGCGACCGGGTGACGGGGGTCTTCGCGGGGCGTTTCGCGACGAGCGACAAACCACATGCCATGGCACAAATCCCCCAAGGGCTCATGATGAGCCCCATCCGATGTGGGAGAGGCGCGCCATGGAGCCGGTGAAGCTGATTGCATGCAATCCGCAGGTCCTCCTCGAACGGGCCAGGGGCGCTCTTCTCGGACTCGCCGTGGGCGACGCGCTGGGCGCCCCCGCGGAGAACATGAAGCCGTCTCAGATCCGGGCGAAATGGGGCCGCATCGAGGGTTTCGTGTCGGAGGACCCGGCGGGCACGGACGACACCGAGTACGCGATCTTCTCGGGGCTGCTGCTGGCCCGCCACGGCTCGGCGCTCACCGTCTCCCACGTGGAGCGGGCCTGGCACCACTGGATCGCCGACCTCGACGAAGGCCCCTTCCGGGGCGCCGGGTTCTCGGAGCGCGGCACCCTGGAGAACCTCCGGCGGGGCCTGGCCGCGCCCATCTCCGCCCAGCACCGGCACGCGTGGTCGGACGGGCTGGCCATGCGGGCCGCGCCGTTCGGCGTCTTCGCCGCGGGCCGGCCCGCGGAAGCGGCCCGGCTCGTCGCCATCGACGGCTCGGTCAGCCACGACGGCGAGGGCATCTACGGCGGCCAGGCGGTCGCGGCGGGCGTGGCCGCGGCCATGGCGGGCGGCTCCCCCGCGTCGGCGATCTCGGCTGCCCTGTCCGTCATCCCGTCCGACTCCTGGACGGCCCGCTCCCTGCGCCGGGCGGTCACCGCCGCCCCGCGCGGCGAACGGGCGGTGCGCTCGGCGGTGGTCATCGGCGGCTACCCGTGGACCGACCTGGCACCGGAGGCGGTGGGCCTGGCCTTCGGGGCCTTCGCCGCCTGCCGGGGCGACTTCCCGTCCTCCGTCCTGACCGCCGTGAACATGGGCCGCGACGCCGACACCACCGCGGCGGTGGCGGGCGCCCTGGCCGGGGCGCTGTCGGGCGCCGCCGCGATCCCGGCCGACTGGTCCTCGGCGATCGGCCCGGTCCGCGGCAGCTGCCTCCCCTCCATGCGGGGCTACCACGTCCTGGACATCGCGGACCTCCTCACCCCGGAATGCGAGGCCGCCCGATGACCCCTCCGCCCCCACCCCCGACGGACCGAACCCCGGAGGCCCCCTGGCCCGGCCCCGGGGCCCCGGGTCCCGCCACACGGGGCCCCGGCAGCCCA
Source organism: Streptomyces sp. NC-S4 (assembly GCF_054353315.1). Lineage (NCBI taxonomy): Bacteria > Bacillati > Actinomycetota > Actinomycetes > Kitasatosporales > Streptomycetaceae > Streptomyces > Streptomyces sp. NC-S4. The sequence continues at coordinate 2,518,178 of NZ_CM135937.1, forward strand.
CCCCCGGGGACGGCCCCGCGCGCGCCGGAGCCCGGGGGGCCGGCCCCGGACGGTCGTCCCCGGGCGGATGCTCCCCCGCCCGTGCTGCCGCCGACCCCGGCGGAGCCGAGGCCCGGGAGCCCGGCCCCGGGTCCGGCCCCGACCGAGCGGGAGCCCGGGCTCCGGCCCCCGGGCGACCGGAACCTGGCCGTGGCTCCGCCCCCCGCCCCGGCGAACCTGACCCCTGCCACGGGGCCGGGTCCGGTCCCGGCCGAGTGGGGGCCCGTAGACCGGCTCCCGGCCAGTCCGTCCCCGGCAGGGGCTCCGTCGCGCACGCTGCCCGCGGTGCAGCCGGCCCCTCCCACGGGTGCGGCCCCGGCGGAGCCGGGGTCCGGGGGTACGCCTCCGGACGGTCGGGCCCTGACGGCCGCTCCGCCGCGCACGCTGCCGGGGTCGGCCCCGGCGAACCTGACCCCGGCCACGGAGTCGGCCCCGGCCGAGCGGGAGTCCGGAGGGCCGGCGCCGGACGATCGGGCCCTGCCCGGGGCGCCACGCGCACTGCCGGGGTCGGCCCCGGCGAAGCCGGTCCCGGCCGAGCGGGGGCTCGGGGACCTGGCCCCCGGTACGGCTCCGGTCCCGGCCGGGGCGCCGCTGCGCACGGTGTCGGCGTTGCCCCCGGGGGCGGAAGCGGGCGAGGCGGGGAGCGTGCTCGCGCCCCGCCCCGGGACGGGGGCCCGGATCCTGGTCCGGGCCGGGGCCGCCGTCCGGACCCCGGAGCGTTCCGCCGAACTCCCCGCAGGGGGGAGGCGGCCGATCGAGGGACTCCTCCTCGGGCTCGCCGCGGGCGACGCGGCCGGGTGGCCCGCCGCGCGCCACCGCGCCAGCCGGATGCCCGAGTGGACCCGCCGCCTCACCCGCGAGCTCGACACCTTCGCCGAGCAGAACGCCACCACCACCCTCCCCGTCCCCATCGCCCTCAACCAGCCCCCCGAACCCCTCCGCCTCGGCCCCTCCGACGACGCCGAATGGGCCGCCTTCGTCGCCGAGTCCGTGCTCACCGCCGCCGGTGTCCTCCTCAGCGACCTCAGCAGGTCGAGAAGGATGCGCGCCGCCATCGACCTCGCCTGGAACGCCCTGGCCTCCGAGGTCGCCGCGGCAGCGGAACGCGCGCCCGAGGTCGAGTCCGCCGTCCTGCCCCTCCGCGCCCGGATCTCCGTCCGCGCCGGCCTCGGCAACCTCGCCACCGGCCTGCGCCCGCCCGCCACCGGCCACGACAATCCGCACTACTTCGACGACGCCGCCTGCGTCCGCGCCTGCGTCCTCGCCGTCGTGCATCCCGGCGACGCCCGCGCCGCCGCCGACCTCGCCGAGTTCGACGCCCGCTACACCCAGGACGGCGACGGCGTGCACGGCGCCCGCGCCATGGCAGCCGCCGTCGCCACCGCCCTCACCGCCCCCCACGCCGACGACGCCGTCGACGCCGCCGTCGACGCCGCCCTCGCCCAGCTCCCCGAGGCCACCGAGATCGGCCGCAACGCCCGGCACGCCGTCCACCTCGCCCGCACCCACAAGGACGGCGGCGCCTTCGCCATCGTCCCCACCCTCGAACACGAGATCGTCGACCACGTCTACAGCTACGGGATCGCCGCCGCCGAGACCGTCCCCGTGGCCCTCGCCCTCGCCACCGCCGCCCGCGGCAGGATGACCGAGGCCGTCCCGGCCGCCGCCTGCCTGTCCCGCGTCGCGGACTCCGCCCCCGCCCTGGCCGGCGCGCTGACCGGGGTCCTCGGCGGCGGCGACTCGATCCCCGCCGCCTGGCGCGAGGCCTGCCGCACCCTCTCCGGCTGCGCCCTCCCCCGCCTCGCCGGCACCGACCTCGTGGAACTCGCCGCGCTCCTCACGGCCACGGAACTCACCTCACCCAAGGGATGATTCGGACATGACGCTCACGTTGGAGGACCGGGCCCGCGGCGCTCTCGTCGGAGCCGCCGTCGGCGACGCGCTCGGCGGCCCGGTGGAGGGCTGGACCCCGGACCAGATCGTGGAACGGCACGGCGGCCGCGTGCACGGCATCGTCGGCCCCTGGTACGAGGACTGGCGCACGGCCCGCCCCATCGCGCCGTACCACAAGGGCGACGGGCACGTCACGGACGACACCCTGATGACGCACGCGCTGGTACGGGTCTACGAGGCGGTGCGGGACCACCTCGACGCCTACGCCGTCGCCGAGCACCTGGTCCCGGACCTGATGACCAACCCCCGCTGGATCCCCGAACTCGAGGCCGAGGCCCTCCCGCTCCAGCGGATCTTCCTCGCCGAGAAGTGGATCGTGACCCGGCTGCACTACGCGCACGCCGACCCCCGCGAGGCCGGCAACGGCAACATCGTCAACTGCGGCGCGGCGATGTACATGGCCCCGGTGGGCATCGCCAACGCGGGCAATCCGGCGGGCGCGTACGCGGAAGCGCTGGACATCGCCGGTGCGCACCAGTCCTCGTACGGACGGGAGGCGGCGGGCGTCTTCGCGGCGGCGGTGGCGGCCGCGTGCGTGCCGGGGGCCACGGCCGCCTCGGTGGTGGACACGGCCCTGTCCCTGGCCAGGGACGGGACCCGCGAGGCCATCGCGGCCGTCCGCGAAGTGGCCGCCGGCCACCGTGACTTCGAGTCGGCGCTGGCCCCGCTGCGGGCGGCGGTGACCCCGTACGACTCGGTCGGACCGGACTACCGCAACCCCTCGCTCGGCGCCCGCCGGCCCTCCCGCCTGCACGCCATCGAGGAACTCCCGGTCGCGCTGGGGATGCTGCTCGTCGCGGACGGACGATACGAGACCGCGGTGCTCGGCGCGGTCAACTACGGCCGCGACTGCGACTCCATCGCCACCATGGCGGGAGCGATCGCCGGAGCCCTGGGCGGCGAGGCCGTGGTCCCGGCCGCCTGGGCCAAGCAGGTCGCCGAGGCCAGCCGCCTCGACCTGCACGCCCCGGCCGAGGCACTGGCCTCGGTGGCCCGGGAGATCTTCGCCCTCGACCGCTCCCGCCGCCGCGCCCACGAGTCCGCCTTCACCGCGCTCGCGGCGGAGCGATGACGGACACCACCGGGCGTGCCCCGGCCGCTCGCCGACTCCTGCGGCTGACCTGGGCCCAGCCCGAGGACCTCGTCGGGCACGAGCTGCGCCAGGCCGCGGAGGACGGCCGGGACCCGGCCGCCGCCCTGCGCGCCTGGCTCGTGGCGGGCGGCCACCCCGCCCCGGACCGCGCGGGCGCCTCCCCCACCCCGGCCCCACCGGAACTCCGCGCGCTGGCCGCCCGCCTCCTCGACGACCTGGCTGCGCTCCCACCCCGCTCGGCATCCGACGAACCCCACTCCTGGCCGGCCATCCAGGCCACCTGGCCCCCGGCCGAGTCGCCACGGCCGCACCCCGGCCCCGACACCCCGCCCACCGGCCTGCCCGCCCCGCCATGCGCCCCGGGCACCGCCCCGGACCTCGGACCGCACCGCGCGACGAGGGCCGTGCCTGCGGAGGCACGGCCGCACCCCGACTCCGATGAGCGGCCCCACGGGCCGGGCCCGGAAGGCGGCCACCATGCCGGCCCACCGGGTCCGGCGACGAGCCCGGGTCGGGGGGCCACCGACCCGGACCCCGAGCGTCCATGGCCCGCGGGCCGCGCCCACGTCCGCTCCCACCCGGAGCGGGCGCCCACGAGCACGGGTCCGGTCCCCGGCCGCATGCCGTCCCGCGCAGCGGGGGCACCACCGCCGCCGGGCGGCATCCGGGTAGGACCCGCAGCAGGGCGGGATCCCATGCTGCCCACCACCCCCGGAGCCGCCCCGGCCCGCACGGCGAGCACTCGGCCCGACCGCTATCCCGAACACCCGGCGGCACGGCCACGCACCGGGCCCGACCGCCGATCCCACGAGCCGCCGCCGGACAGCAGGAACGCGGCCCCGCCCGCAGCGCGGGACCACGTGCGGCCCGCCGCGGCCGCGCCACCGGGCACGGGGCCGGAGACCCTGCCACGGACCGGGCCGGAGGCCACCCCACGGACCGGGCCGGAGGCCGCCCTGCAGGCCCGGCTGGAAGCCGCCTGGCTCGGGCGGGCCGTCGGGTGCCTGCTCGGGAAGCCCGTCGAGAAACTGCCCCTGGAAGGGGTCCGGGCGCTCGCCCGCGCCGCCGGCAACTGGCCGCTGGACGACTGGTTCAGCGAACGCGGGGTCCCGCCGGAGGTGCTGGCCGCCTACCCCTGGAACCGCCGCTCCGCCCCCACCTCCCTCGCCGAGAACATCGACGGCATGCCCGAGGACGACGACCTCAACTACCCCCTCCTCGGGCTGCTCCTGCTCCAGCGCCACGGCAAGGGCTTCACCACCGCCGACGTGGCCCGCCTCTGGCTCGACGAGCTGCCGGCCGGGCGGACCTTCACCGCCGAGCGCATCGCCTACCGCAACCTCCTCCTCGGCCTGGAGCCGCCCGCCACCGCCACGCACCACAACCCCTTCCGCGAGTGGATCGGCGCCCTCATCCGCGCCGACGTCCACGGCTGGACCAATCCCGGCGATCCGGCCGCCGCCGCGGCCCAGGCCTACCGGGACGCCGCCCTGACCCACACCGGCAACGGCGTCTACGCCGCCCTCTTCGTCGCGGCCGCCACCGCCACCGCCGCCACCGGCCGGTCGGACGTCCACACCGCGCTCCGGACCGGGCTGGCCTTCGTACCGCCCCGCTCGCGCCTGGCCGAGGCCGTCCGCTTCGGGATCCGGGCGGCCGGGCAGGAGGCGGACTTCGACGTCGTCGTCGACCGGCTGCACGCCCGCTACGGGCACTACCACTGGGTCCACTCCGTCCCCAACACCGCGCTGATCGCCGCCGCCCTCACCCACGCCGACGGCGACTTCTCCCGCTCCGTGTGCCGCGCCGTGTCCGGCGGCTGGGACACCGACTCCAACGGGGCCACCGCCGGCGCCCTCGCCGGACTGCTCGCCGGCTCCCCGGACGCCGTCCCGCACCGTTGGACCGCACCGCTCAAGAACCGCCTCGCCACCACCGTCCCCGGGTTCGACGGCATCGGCTTCGACACCCTCGCCCACCTCACCGCACAGGAGGCAGCACGCTCATGACGGCCATCGCCGTGCTCGGCAGTACGAACATGGACCTCGTCGCCTACGTCCCCAAGGCCCCCCGCCTCGGGGAGACCGTCACCGGCCGGGCCTTCCGCACGGTCCCCGGCGGCAAGGGCGCCAACCAGGCCGTCGCCGCCGCCCGCGCCGGCGGGAAGGTGGTGATGATCGGCGCGGTCGGGGCCGACGAGTTCGGCGTACGGCTGCGCTCCGCGCTCACCGCGGCCGGGGTCGACACGGCGGGCCTGCGCACCGTCGAGGGCGCCAGCGGCACCGCCCACATCACCGTGGACGACGAGGGCGGCAACAGCATCATCGTCGTCCCCGGGGCGAACGCCGCCGTCACCGGCCTGGAGACGGGGGACGAGGCCCGGATCGCCGCCGCCGGTGCCCTCCTCCTCCAGCTCGAACTGCCCCTGTCCGCCGTCCTCGCCGGGGCCCTCGCCGCCCGCGCGCACGGCGTCCGTACGGTGCTCACCCCGGCCCCGGCGCAGCCGCTGCCCGCCGATCTGCTCGCCGCCACCGACCTCCTCGTCCCGAACGAGCACGAGGCGGCCGCCCTCACCGGGCTCACCGACCCCCTCCAGGCCGCCGAGGCCCTGCTCGCCGAGGTGCCCGAGGTCGTGATCACCCTCGGGGCGGCCGGGGCGCTGTACGCCGCCCGCGGCGCGGAGCCGCTGACGGTGCCCGCGCCCCGGGTGCGGGCCATGGACACGACCGCCGCCGGGGACACCTTCGTCGGCGCCCTCGCCGTGGCCCTGGGCGAGGGCCGGCCGATGCCCGAGGCCCTGCGCTGGGCCTCGGCGGCGGCCGCGCTCTCCGTCCAGCGCCCGGGAGCCCAGGACTCGATGCCGACCCGCGCCGAAACCGACGCCTTCGCCCTGGCCAGGCGGGATCCGGAGCACGTTCAGGCGGGCCGTCCCGCCGCCGGCGAGGCCGCAACCGGAGCCGCCTCGTGACCCCCGAAGGGCCCCGGCCCCCGTCGGACACCGGCGCCGCGCCGACGTACTCCGCCGGGAACGGGAGCGTGTCGGGGCGATCCCCGCAGGGCGCCGAACGCACCGCCGCCGCACCGTCCGGCCCCGGGCCCCGTTCGGCGCCCGAGGAGACGACCCGGCGCGCGCCCGGCCCCACCGAAGCCGCCGCCCCCGGCGAAGCCACGGGGCGGCGGAACGCAGGCCCGCATCGGGCCGTCGCCCCGACCCCCCGCCCCGGGGCCGAGCCCCCACCCGCCGACGCCCGGCCAGGGCAGCGGCAGGGGCCGCTGGCGGGGCTCCGCGTGCTCGACCTGGCCACCCTCTTCGCCGGGCCGCTGACCGCCACCCTGCTCGGCGACTTCGGCGCCGAGGTCGTCAAGGTCGAACACCCCGGCCGACCCGACCCCTCGCGCGGCCACGGCCCCGCCAAGGACGGCATCGGCCTGTGGTGGAAGCTCCTCGGCCGGAACAAGCGGACGATGACCCTCGACCTGTCCACCCCGGGCGGCCGGGACACCCTGCTGCGGCTCGCCGCCACCGCCGACGTCGTCGTCGAGAACTTCCGCCCCGGCACCCTGGAGAAGTGGGGGCTGGGCTGGCCCGAGCTGTCCGCCGCCAACCCGCGCCTGGTCCTGGCCCGCGTCACGGCCTTCGGCCAGCAGGGCCCGTACGCCCACCGTCCGGGCTTCGGCACGCTCGCCGAGGCGATGAGCGGTTTCGCCGCGATCACCGGGGAGCCGGAAGGGCCACCGACCCTGCCGCCCTTCGGGCTCGCCGACTCGATCGCCGCGCTGACCTGCGCGTACGCCGTGATGACCGCCCTCGCCGGGCGGGACCGCACCGGGCACGGCCAGGTCGTGGACCTGGCGATCGTCGAACCGATCCTCACCGTGCTCGGCCCGCACCCGCTCTGGTACGACCAGCTCGGCTACGTCCAGCCGCGCACCGGCAACCGCTCCGCGAACAACGCCCCCCGCAACACCTACCGCACCGCCGACGGGCGCTGGCTGGCGGTCTCAGCCTCGGCCCAGTCCATCGCCGAGCGGGTCGTACGACTGGTGGGCCGGCCCGAACTGATCGCCGAGCCGTGGTTCGCGACCGGCGCCGGACGGGCCCGGCACACGGACGTGCTCGACGACGCCGTCGGCGGCTGGATCGCCCGGCACAAGGCGGAGGAAGTGGTGGCCGCGTTCGAGGACGCCGAGGCGGCCGTAGCCCAGGTCTACGACGTCCGGGACGTGATGGCCGACCCGCAGTTCGCGGCTCTCGACACGGTCACCGAGGTCGAAGACCCGGAGCTGGGCCCGCTGCGCATGCAGAACGTCCTCTTCCGGCTCTCCGAGACGCCCGGCGGCATCCGCTGGGCGGGCCGCCCGCACGGCGCGGACACCGATGAGGTCCTGACCGAGCTCGGGCTGACCGAGGCCGAGATCACCGCACTGCGGACCGAGGGAGCCCTGTGATCCTGACCTGGCTGTACGCGCCGGGCGACCGTCCGGAGGTGGTCGCCAAGGCCCTCGGCTGCGGGGCGGACGCCGTCATCGTCGACCTGGAGGACGCGGTGCCGGCCTCGCGCAAGGAGTACGCCCGCGCCGCGACCGCCGATCTGCTGGCCGAGCGGCCCTCGCTCCCCGTCCACGTCCGCGTCAACGCCCTGGACTCCCCGTGGGGCGGTGCGGACCTGACCGCGCTGGGCGGGCTGCACGGCCTCGCGGGGCTGCGACTGCCCAAGATCAGCGCACCCGGGCAGATCACGGCCGCCGCCGACCGCACCGGCGGCGTGAGCCTGCACGCCCTGCTCGAATCGGCGGTGGGCGTGGAGCGCGCGTACGAGATCGCCCGCGCGCACCCCGCCCTGCGCGGGCTCTCCCTCGGCGAGGCGGACCTGCGGGCCGATCTGGCCGTCAGCGCGGAGACGGGCCTGGACTGGTGCCGCTCCCGGGTGGTGGTCGCGGCCCGGGCCGCGGGGCTCGCGCCCCCGGCCCAGTCGGTGTTCCCGGACATCCGGGACCTGGAGTCGCTGGCCGTCTCGTGCGCGCGGGGGCGCGCCCTCGGCTTTTTCGGCCGGGCGGCGATCCATCCGCGCCAGCTCCCGGTGATCGAGCGGGCCTACCTCCCGGCGCCCGAGGAGGTCGACGCCGCCGTGGAGGTGCTGAGCGCTGCGCGGGCGACCCCGGGTGCGCTGGCCCTGCCGGACGGCCGGTTCGTGGATCCGGCGGTCGTGGCGGCGGCGCACCGCACCCTTGCGCTCGCCGCGCGCTCGACCGCCGGCTGACTCTGCCCGGGGCCCCGCGCCGTGACCCGCGGCCCGGGCTCCGCCCGGAACCCGCCCGGCGACCGACCGGAACCGCGCGCGGCGCCGCTTCCCAGGGCTCCGCCCCGGACCCCGCGCCTCAAACGCCGGCGGGGCTAGATGTGGCGCGGCGCCACCAGGCATGGGGCACCACCCTCGGTCGGCGGGAAACGCGAAGGGGGCGCCGCGGGCTACGCGGCACCCCCTTCTCGGAGCGTTGAGCTCAGCGCTTGCCCGCCTCCGGGGCCTCGGCCTCGGCGGGGGCGTCCTTCGTCAAGACGGGTGCGCCGGCCTTGGCCGGCTCCGGCTTCGCCTCGTCGGTGGACCCTTCCGCGTCGGCCGGAGCCGCCTCGTCGCCGTCCTTGCCGCCGGAGGTGTCCGGCTCGACGACCGTCTCGCGGCCCGGCCGCAGCTTCGCCGACAGCACCAGGTAGACGACCGCCAGGACGAAGACGACGATCGAGGTCCAGACGTTCAGCCGGACGCCGAGGATGTGGTGCGCCTCGTCGACGCGCATGTACTCGATCCAGCCGCGGCCGACGCAGTACGCGGCGACGTACAGGGCGAAGGCCCGTCCGTGGCCGAGCTTGAAGCGGCGGTCGGCCCAGATCACCAGGAACGCGACACCGACGCACCACAGCGACTCGTACAGGAAGGTCGGGTGGTAGGTCCCGGCGTCCCGGTTCGGGCCCGCGCTGATCTCCACGGCCCACGGCAGGTCGGTGGCCCGGCCGTACAGCTCCTGGTTGAACCAGTTGCCCCAGCGTCCACAGGCCTGCGCCAGCGCGATACCGGGGGCCAGGGCGTCCGCCCAGGCGGGCAGCGGGATACCGCGCAGGCGGCAGCCGATCCAGGCACCGACCGCGCCGAGCGCGATGGCGCCCCAGATACCGAGTCCGCCTTCCCAGATCTTGAAGGCGTCGACCCAGTTGCGGCCCGCGCCGAAGTAGAGCTGGTAGTCGGTGATCACGTGGTAGAGGCGACCACCGACCAGGCCGAAGGGCACGGCCCACACGGCGATGTCCGCGACCGTGCCCGGCTTTCCGCCGCGCGCGATCCATCGCTTGTTGCCGAGCCAGACGGCGACGAAGACGCCGATGATGATGCAGAACGCGTAGCCGCGGAGCGGGATCGGTCCGAGATGGATCACGCCGGTCGACGGACTGGGGATGTAAGCAAGGTCCATGGCAGACATGACGCTACCTTGCCGGGCGGTGCGCACCGCAACCCGCCCGGCAAGACGAAACCAAATCCAGACCTGGAACGGGCCGCTTTCAGTCCTGCGCGGAGCCGCTGGAGGAGCCGCCCGACGACCCGCCCGAGCCCGTGCGCGAGGCCGACGGCGATGCCTTCGCCCCCGCCTTCGTACCGGATCCGGGGGTCGCGCTGCCCGACGGTGAGGCCTTCCCGGCCCCGGCTCCTGTCCCGGCCCCGGCGGCCGCGCCTCCCGAGCCCTTGGCGGCGGCTTCCACCTGTTCCTTCAGCTTCTGCGGGGTCACCTGGTTGGCCTGGTCGGAGAGGATGTCCTTGCCGTTGAGCAGCACGGTCGGGGTGCCCCGGAACTGTCCGGCCGTGAAGGCGGCGTCCGACTTGGCCACCCAGCTGTTGTGCGTGCCGTCCTCGACGCACGAGCGGAACTCGGGGGTGTCCAGCCCGTCGACCTTGCCCGCCAGTTCCAGCAGCTTGGCGTTCTTGCCGAAGGCGTCGTCGATCTCCTGCGGCTGGTTCTGGAAGAGGAGGTCGTGGTACTCGGTGAACTTGCCGGCGTCCTGCGCGCAGGCGGCCGCGTTGGCCGCCTTCAGCGAGCCGCTGCCGCCCATCCTCCGGTCGATGAGCGTGACCAGGTGGTAGTCGACCTTGAGCAGCCCCTTGGCCTCCAGGTCGTGGATGACATCGCGGTAGTTGTCCTCGAAGAACTTGCAGGAGGGGCAGCGGAAGTCCTCCCACACGGTGAGGGAGGACTTCGCCTCGGGCTTGCCCGCCTGGATGGCGAGGGCGTCCTTCCCGGTGGCCCCGGAGGGGGCGACCACCGGGCCCGCCTTGGCGGAGTCGTCCTTGCCGGTGTTGGCCGCGATCACGCCGACGACGGTCGCCAGGCCGAGGACGCCGACCACCGCCGCCGCCACGACGAGGGTCCGCCGGCGCTTGTCCCGGGTCTTCTGCCGCTCGCGCTCCACGAGGAGTCGTTCCCGGGCCGATCGTTTCGTCGCATCGCGGTTCGCACCGTCGTTCTTCTCGCTCACGCTCCGCCAAACGAAGCAGGGAGGCACTCGCGTGCCTCCCTGCCGCACTTCCACCCGAACGGGCTACGGAACCCGATCAGACATCCGTGGCTCGCGTCGAACGTGCGTCAGCTCCGGCGTACGCCTTCCGCGAGCTCGCCGGCGAGCGCCCGTACGGCGTCCAGACCGGCCGGCAGGTCCGGCGCGTCCAGGAGCAGCTTCACGAAGGCCGAGCCGACGATGACGCCGTCGGCGAAGCCCGCGACCTCCTTGGCCTGGACGGCGTTGGAGACTCCGAGGCCGACGCAGACCGGCAGGTCGCTGGTGGCGCGGGTGCGGCGCACCAGATCGGCGGCCTGGTTGCCGACGGATTCCCGGGTGCCGGTGACTCCCATGAGGGAGGCGGCGTAGACGAAGCCGGAGCCGGCCGCCGTGATGGTGGCCAGGCGCGCGTCCTTGCTGCTGGGGGCCACGACGAAGACGGTCGCCAGACCGTTCTTGTCCGCGTGCTCGCGCCACAGCGCGGACTCCTGCACCGGCAGGTCGGGCAGGATGCAGCCGGCGCCGCCCGCCGCCGCCAGCTCGGCCGTGAACCGCTCGACGCCATAGCGGTCGATGGGGTTCCAGTAGGTCATCACCAGGACCGGGGCGCCGGTCGCCTCGTGTGCCTCGCGGACCGTGCGGATCACGTCGGCGATCTTGACTCCGCCGCGCAGGGCGATGTCGTCGGCGGTCTGGATGACCGCGCCGTCCAGCACCGGGTCGCTGTGCGGGAGGCCGATCTCGACCACGTCCGCCCCGCCCTCGATGACGGCCTTGACCGCCTCGATGGCGCCGTCGACGGTCGGGAAGCCGGCCGGCAGGTAGGCGACGAGGGCCGCGCGGTCCTCGGACTTCGCCTTGGCGAGGGTGTCACTCAGCAGCTGGAGGTTTCCGGTGCTCACTTGTTCTCCCCCTCGCCGTCGTACAGCCCGAAGTAGCGGGCCGCCGTGTCCATGTCCTTGTCGCCGCGACCGGACAGGTTGACGACCAGCAGGCCGTCCTTGCCCAGCTCCTTGCCCAGGTCGAGGGCGCCCGCGAGGGCGTGCGCCGACTCGATCGCCGGGATGATCCCCTCGGTGCGCGAGAGCAGGCGCAGGGCCTGCATCGCCGCGTCGTCGGTGACCGCGCGGTACTCGCCGCGGCCGGAGTCCTTGAGGTAGGAGTGCTCCGGGCCGATGCCCGGGTAGTCCAAGCCGGCCGAGATGGAGTACGGCTCGGTGATCTGGCCCTCCTCGTCCTGGAGGACGTAGGAGCGGGAGCCGTGCAGGATCCCGGGCTCGCCGGCGGTCAGCGTGGCCGCGTGCTCGCCGGTCTCGACGCCGTGCCCGGCGGGCTCGAAGCCGACGAGGCGGACGTCGGTGTCCGGGATGAAGGCGTGGAAGAGGCCGATGGCGTTGGAGCCGCCGCCGACGCAGGCCGCGACGGCGTCCGGCAGCCGTCCGGTGCGCTCCAGGATCTGGCGGCGGGCCTCGACGCCGATGACCCGGTGGAAGTCGCGGACCATGGCCGGGAAGGGGTGGGGGCCGGCGACCGTACCGAAGAGGTAGTGGGTCCGGTCCACGTTGGCGACCCAGTCGCGGAACGCCTCGTTGATCGCGTCCTTGAGCGTCCGGGAGCCGGACTTCACGGCGATGACCTCGGCGCCCAGCATGCGCATGCGGGCCACGTTGAGGGCCTGGCGCTGGGTGTCGATCTCGCCCATGTAGATGGTGCATTCGAGGCCGAAGAGCGCGCAGGCGGTGGCGGTGGCCACGCCGTGCTGTCCGGCGCCGGTCTCGGCGATGACGCGGGTCTTGCCCATGCGCTTGGTGAGGAGCGCCTGGCCCAGCACGTTGTTGATCTTGTGCGAGCCGGTGTGGTTCAGGTCCTCGCGCTTGAGGAAGACCCGGGCGCCGCCGGCGTGCTCGGCGAAGCGCGGCACCTCGGTGAGGGCGCTCGGGCGGCCGGTGTAGTTGACCATGAGGTCGTTGAGCTCGGCCGCGAAGGACGGGTCGCCCTTGGCCTTCTCGTACTCGACGGCGACCTCGTCCACGGCGGCGACGAGCGCCTCCGGGATGAACTTGCCGCCGAAGTCGCCGAAGTAGCCCTCGGCGTTGGGAACGTGACCCTCCGGGTCCGGAATGAAGAACTCGCTGGACATGTCCAGTGCTCCTACGGGTGCGAGATGCGGCGGGGTGGATTCACCGTATTGCGCCGCCCGCCCGTGCCGCGCACACCCCGCTGGGGGATGTCGTGCGTACGGTGCGGGGCGGCCCGCGTCCGGAGCCGGCGGCCCGGGACGCCAGGCCGTACGGGAGCAGCGCGCGGCGCGGTACGTCTGGCGTACCGGGCCGCGGCGGCCCTCGTTACAGCGCGCCTCCGCGGCGCCATCGCATGCCGTTGACCTGGCCGGGCTCGGAGCCGATCACGTACCGGACCCGCCGCCCGTGCACACGCCGGGCCGGGGCGCGGCAGCCGCGGGGGCGGCAGCCGCGCGCCAGGGGCGCGTGAACCGTCGGCACGCCGGCCGGGCGGGTGCCCGGCCGGGTGCGGACGCAGGAGCGGTCGTGGGCCATGGGTGCGGGTCAGCTCCGCCCGTGGCGCAGGGCGGGGTGGGCACCGGCGGCGACGAGGTCGGCCACGGCCGCCTTCGGGTCGCGGCCGGTCACCAGGGACTCCCCGACGAGGACGGCGTCGGCGCCCTCGTTGGCGTAGGCGATCAGGTCGTGCGGGCCACGGATGCCGGACTCGGCGATCTTGACGATGTGGTCCGGGATCTCGCCGACGACGCGCTCGAAGGTGGAGCGGTCGACCTTGAGGTCCTTGAGGTTGCGGGCGTTGACGCCGATGATCTTGGCGCCGGCCGCGACCGCACGCTCCACTTCCTCCTCGTCGTGGACCTCGACGAGCGGGGTGAGACCGATGGACTCGGCCCGCTCGATGAGGGAGACGAGGGCCTCCTGTTCCAGGGCCGCGACGATCAGCAGGGCGAGGTCGGCGCCGTAGGCGCGGGCCTCCCAGAGCTGGTACGCCGTGACGATGAAGTCCTTGCGCAGGATCGGGATGTCCACGCGGGCGCGGACGGCCTCCAGGTCGGCCAGCGAGCCGCCGAACCGGCGCTGCTCGGTGAGGACGGAGATGACCGCCGCCCCGCCGGCCTCGTAGTCAGCGGCGAGCCCGGCCGGATCGGCGATGGCGGCCAGCGCGCCCTTGGAGGGGCTGGAGCGCTTGACCTCGCAGATCACCTTGACGCTGTCGCCGCGCAGGGCAGCGACGCCGTCCTTGGCCTGGGGCGCCTTGGCGGCACGCTCCTTGAGCTCGTCGAGGCTCACGCGGGCCTGCCGTTCGGCAAGGTCTTCGCGGACCCCTTCGATGATCTCGTCGAGCACACTCACGCGAGCGGCCCCCTTCCGGGTCGATGACGGTCGGCCGCCTTGCAGACACGTACAACAGCAAGGTCGGCATTCAAATGGTATCCGCAGGAGGCGTCGCCCTCCGCACGCGGTTGACGTCGTCCCAGTAACTGGACATTCGGAATCCGTGCTTCATAGGGCCTGCCCGGCGGGCTCAGGGCGCCAGTGCGGAGCCGAAGGAGAGATTTCGGACAATGGCGAAGACCAGCGCCAGCGCACCGAGCGCCCACCAGTACTTCCGGCGCAGGACGATCCTCGGGGTCGGCCCGCCGCGGAACGCGCGGACCAGCCACAGGGCCATGAATCCCGCGAAGACGAAATAGCCCGCGACCGCGAGCGCGTTCGCCCCGAGGGCGGTGATCAGATCACCGTTCGCGAAGGCGTGCGCGCTGCGCAGGCCGCCGCACCCCGGGCACAGGACGCCCGTCAGCCGGAACAGCGGGCACACCGGGTAGTGACCGGGCTCGTTGGGATCCACGGCGCCCACGTACGCGAAGGCCGCGGTGACCCCGGCCAGGTACGCCACCGGGACGGCGAGCCGCCGCACCCGGGACGGGGACGGGGACGGCCCCCCGGCGGGCCGTCCCGGCTGCGCGGGCACGGGCGCCGGTGACGGCGGGGCATCGGGGGTACGAGAGGCGTCCACCTGCTGATTCTCTCCGCTCATGACAAAAGGCGCAGCCCGGCGGGGCCGCGCCTTTCGGCTGCGTCGCTGCGAACCGCTTCGCCGCGTACCGCGTCTTTCGCGCGCTCAGGCCTTGGCGGGAACCTTGGACGCGGCGATGACCTCGGCGAGGTCCTTGTGGGCGGCCTTCGGCGCGCCCATGCCCGCGGCCTTCATCCCCAGGCCGACGACACCGCCGAGCGCGACGACGACGAGACCGGCCCAGAAACCGAGCGGGTTCGCGAGCACCATGAAGGCGCCGGAGATGCAGAAACCGATGAAGGCGATGATGACACCGGTCCAGGCGGCCGGGGTGTGTCCGTGGCTAGAGCCCGCCATGAGTTGCTCCTCGTTGCTCTCTCGCGCTGCTGTGTCGAACGTGCGGTCTGTGTCGAACGCTCGGCGACCATTGTCCCGTACCGGGCGGCTTCGCCGTCCACGGGGGTCGGGTCAGTGGGCCCGGTCAGTGGCCGCGGTCGGCGCCCGGGTCGGTGGTCGGGTCCTCGCCGCGGTCCAGAGCCTTCCACAGATCTTCCGGCCGGTCCGGATCAACCGCCGCGACAGTCCGGGCACGCGGGCTGCCGTCACGCTCGTAGCGGCCCCCCATGGAGGGCCAGCCCCGGCCGAAGCGCAGCGCCAGCAGACCGGCCGCCAGGATCAGGACCGCGCCGGCGGCCGTGACGTACGGCCAGGTCGTCTGGGTCAGCCCGGCCACGTGCGCGGCGCTGTCGGCGGTCGTACGGGCGGCCTGCGCGTCCAGGGCGCTGCGGCCGTCGGCACCGAGGACGGCCGACAGGGCCGCGCCCAGGCCGCTGAGGGCCAGCAGCCCCGACACCAGCAGCCGGCTCCTGCCGCGCACGGCGAAGACGGCGACCAGCGCGGCGAGGCCCACGATGGCGAGCGCCGCGGGAAGGCCGGTGACGGCCCGCCCGTCGGCGGCCAGCTGGAGCGAGTCGCTGCCGATGGCGGCGGTGCCCCGGGCCCAGGTCCGGCCGGAGGCGAGCAGGACGACGGTGGCGCCGAGGGCGCCGAGCAGCAGGGCGACGGCGACACTGCGGCGGCCGCCGCGGCTGTCGGGAGCCGCGGGCTCGGACTCGGCGTCGGCGTCGTTTCGGGGCGGGGGTACGGCACTCACGTACCCCACTATCCCCTACGTCCTCAGGAGCCGGTCAGGCGGTTCGCCGCTCCTACCGCGCGCAGCACGGCGGCCGCCTTGTTGCGGCACTCGTTGTCCTCCAGCTCGGGCACCGAGTCCGCGACGACACCCGCTCCGGCCTGCACGTACGCCGTCCCGTCGCGCAGCAGCGCGGTGCGGATGGCGATGGCCGTGTCGGAGTCCCCGGCGAAGTCCAGGTAGCCCACGCAGCCGCCGTAGAGGCCGCGGCGGGAGGGCTCCAGCTCCTCGATGATCTGCATGGCGCGGGGCTTGGGCGCGCCGGAGAGGGTGCCGGCCGGGAAGCAGGCGGTGAGCACGTCGAAGGCGGTCTTCCCCTCGGCGACGCGCCCCGTCACGGTGGAGACGATGTGCATGACGTGGGAGTAGCGCTCGATCGACATGAAGTCGACGACCTCCACCGATCCCGGCTCGCAGACCCGGCCGAGGTCGTTGCGGCCCAGGTCGACGAGCATCAGGTGCTCGGCCCGCTCCTTGGGGTCGGCCATCAGCTCGTCGGCGAGGTCGTTGTCCTCCTGCGGGGTCGCGCCGCGGTGGCGGGTGCCGGCGATGGGGTGGACCATGGCCCGCCCGTCCTCGACCTTGACCAGCGCCTCGGGGCTGGAGCCGACCACGTCGAAGCCGTTCTCGAAACGGAAGAGGTACATGTACGGGGACGGGTTGGTGGCCCGCAGCACCCGGTAGACGTCCAGCGCGGAAGCCTTGCAGGGGGTCTCGAACCGCTGCGAGGGCACCACCTGGAAGGCCTCGCCGGCCCGGATGCGCTCCTTGATGTCCTCGACGGCCGCCTGGTACTTCTCGCCGCCCCACAGGGCTGAGAACTCCGGCAGCTCGGAGGCGGGCAGCGCGGCCGGCACGTAGGGGGCGGGCCGCGCCAGGTCGGCCTCCATCGCGTCGAGGCGGGCCACGGCGTCCGCGTACGCCTCGTCGACCCCGGAGTCGAGGTCGTTGTGGTTGATGGCGTTGGCGATGAGCTGGACGGTGCCGTCCCAGTGGTCCAGGACCGCAAGGTCGGAGGTGAGCAGCATGGTCAGCTCGGGCAGCTCCAGGTCGTCGGCGGTGTGCTCGCCGATGCGCTCCAGGCGGCGCACGATGTCGTAGCCGAGGTAGCCCACCATGCCGCCGGTGAAGGGGGGCATGGCGCCCGCGAGGTCGCGGGGGGTGTGCAGGGCCTCGACGGTGGCGCGCAGGGCGTCGAGGGGGTCGCCGTCGGTGGGTACGCCGACGGGCGGGGTGCCGATCCAGTGCGCCCGGCCGTCCCGGGCGGTCAGGGTCGCGTCGCTGCGGACCCCGATGAAGGAGTACCGGGACCAGGAGCGGCCGTTCTCGGCGGACTCCAGGAGGAAGGTGCCGGGGCGTTCGGCTGCCAGCTTGCGGTAGAGCCCGACGGGGGTGTCCCCGTCGGCCAGCAGCTTGCGGCTCACGGGGATGACGCGGCGGTCGGCCGCGAGCTTGCGGAACGTCTCAAGATCCATTTCGGGGACCCTACCTAGTCGGCTGCGCGGAGGAGGACATCTTCGTCGAAACAGGTGCGGGCCCCGGTGTGGCAGGCCGCTCCGACCTGGTCGACCCGGACGAGAACGGTGTCGGCGTCGCAGTCGAGCGCGACGGATTTCACGTGCTGGAAGTGGCCGGACGTGTCCCCCTTGACCCAGTACTCCTGGCGGCTGCGGGACCAGTAGGTGCAGCGTCCGGTGGTCAGGGTGCGGTGCAGGGCCTCGTCGTCCATCCAGCCGAGCATGAGCACCTCACCGGTGTCGTACTGCTGGGCGATGGCCGGGACCAGCCCGTCCGCGGAACGCTTGAGGCGCTCGGCGATGGCGGGGTCGAGGTTGCCGGGGCGGGGGGACGTACTCATGGGGACATTGTGCCGGGCCGGGGCGGGGGTGATGATCCGCGTCCGCCTGATGAGCGGGTGCTCGGCGGGTTCCCGCCGTAGGCTGGCCCGCATGTCTACCCATGCGAAGCGTGAACGCCTGCTCCTGGCGGACCTGTTGGAGTCGGCCGGTCCGGAGGCCCCCACGCTGTGCGCCGGCTGGACCTGCCGGGACCTGGCCGCGCACGTGGTGGTACGGGAGCGGCGGCCGGACGCGGCGGGCGGCCTGCTGCTGAACGTGCTGAAGGCCCGGCTGGACAAGGCGATGGAGGAGTACACGGCCAAGCCGTACGAGGAACTGATCCAGTTGATCAGGACCGGCCCGCCGAGGATGTCGGTGTACGCGCTGAAGCAGATCGACGAGGCGGCGAACGCGGTCGAGTTCTACGTGCACGCGGAGGACGTCCGGCGCGCCCAGCCGGACTGGTACCCGCGGGAACTGGACCCGGTCTTCTCCGACGCGCTGTGGTCCCGGCTGGAGAAGCTGGCGCGCCTGACGGGCCGCCGGTCGCCGGTGGGCCTGGTGCTGAGGCGTCCCGACGGGCGGACGGTGGTGGCGCACAAGGGTGCGCCGGTGGTGACGGTGACCGGCGAGCCGGGTGAGCTGACGCTGTTCTGCTTCGGCCGCCAGGCGGCTGCGTCGGTGACGCTGGACGGCGAGAAGGAAGCGGTGGCCCGCCTGACCACGGCCGAACTGGGGCTGTGAGGCGCGGCCACCGCCCGACGGCCTGGGCGGGGCCGCTGTCGTCATAACGCCGGAAGCCCCACCGGAAATCCGTTCCGGTGGGGCTTCATGGCGGAGCGTGATGAAACGGGACTAGGCCCGGACCTCGACGGTGATCATCTCAGGAGCCGGCAGGCCGGTGGGCGGTTCATCCCCGTACCAGACGTACTCGATGGCCGAAAGGTGACCCTCGGTGGCCCATACGATGATCTCCCCGAAGAGTGAGCCGTCCTCGTCCTTCACGGTGGCGTCCACCGGCAGCACACCGGTGACTCCCGGTGATCGCGGAGTTCCCTCCAGCACCTCCAGGTCGACGCTCGGCGAACCGACTCCCCACTGCGCGACGACTCGCACGAAATCGATCTGCGCTCGCAATTCGGCCGCGCCGGGGAACTCCCGGTCGAGAATCAGGTCGAGCACAGTCCTCTCGCCCGGATTCAGGGGCCGGGGAACGATCGCAACGGCCACAGCAGGAACCTCCGTTCAGTAGCCCTCCAATGGCGGGCATGATCATTTCTTGCCGGGGAACTTCGCTTCGATGAACGCCGTACCCAGGCGAGGCATTCCGTTCACCACCGCTCCCCTGATCGTCACCGTCTCGCCTTCGATGACGCGCGTCACCTCGTACTTTCCGGCGACCGGCATATCAGTGGCACCCAGCAGACTGTCCATGATCGAGCGAAGGGCCTTCTCCCGGCCGCCGGCCTTGGTCACCAGATCTCCGAAGCCGTGCTTGGCCGGGTCGATCACGTGCTCCAGGTTCGCCGGAGTGTTCCAGGTCGACCACGCCTGATCGAGGAGCTCCGTCGTGATCTCACCGCAGGACGGTCCCGTGTTGTGCACCAGGACGGGCGTGGCTGCCGCCAGGACGTAGTACGTGTGGAGGTCGTCGACCGTCAGGTTGTGGACCCGCATCGGCTCAGTCCACGCACGGACGGAGACGAGTTCCTTGAGTTCGCCCCCCGGAGTGCGCAGCCGGTCGCCGGTTTTCAGGTCCGCGGCCTCCACCCATGCCTGCCGGTTGTCCACCCAGAACGGGTGGTTGTGCGTGGCGGTGAGAACGCCCGTGGCATCACCGGCCGCACCGTCGGTGTCGACGGTGAGCTCGCGCAGCTTCTTGTCGCCCTCGCCGACGATCAAGTCGGTGACGGTGCGGCCCCCGGACGTGCCGATCCGGGGGTCGGTCGCCAGGACCCGGTCCCCGACCCGGACGTCCTGGATCGGCTTGCTCGTACCGTCGGCCATGAGGACCGGGGTGCCGGGGACGAAACTGTTGTCCCCCTTCTTGCCCGGCAGGCACGGCGGCGTCTTGCGGAGCTTCTCGAGGACCTCCTCGCCCTTCGCGATCAGCTTCTTGGCCGTCGCGGAGGCGTCAAGGAAATCGTCGAGACCAGTGACGATGCGGCTGACCGCCTTGGTGATCGCCGGCATCTCCTTGATGAGCTTGAGCGCCTTGCCCCACGGAAGGGCTCCGACCACGGCCCAGAAGCAGCTTTCGAAGTCACCTTCGGTGATGCAGTTCTTGATGTCCTCGAAGAGGAGGTCGACGATGATCTGACCGCCGTTCTCGACGAGGAAGTCGAGGAAGTCCTTGTTCGCCAGCTGGCGGGCCTTCTCGTACTCCTCCGGCGAGATGCCCGCCGCCTTCAGCGCATCGAGTTCCTGCTTGGTCAGCTCCGGGGTGCCACCCTCTGTCTTGGCCTCCTTCGCCGCCGCCTGGCGGGCCTTGCGTTGCTGTTCGCGTTCGTACTCCTCGGCCTTCTTCGCCGCCTCGTCCGCCTCCTTGGCGTACGTGTTGGCGTTCTTCGCCGCGGCTTCCGCCGACTTGGCGTGGCCCTCGGCCGACTCCGCGAACTTGTTCGCGTCCGCCGCGTCCTTCTCCGCCTGGGCGGCGGCGCCCTGGGCGACGCTGGCCTCCTGCTCGGCCAGGCTGGCGGCGCTGTTGGCGGCGGCCGCGTGATTGTCGGCCTCGGCGGCGGCGCCGCGGGCGCGGGACGCCTCGGCCTCCGCCTGTACGGCGGCGTTGCGGGCCGCGGCCGCGTCCGCGTACGCCTTGTTGGCGGCGGTGCGGGCGAGCTTGGCGTCGGCCTGGGCCTGGGCGTCGGCCTGGTTGGCGCGGGCCGCGGCGGCGCGGGCCTTGGCGCCCTCCTCGGCGGCCTGGGCCGCCGACTTCATGGCCGCGGCGGCGGACCGCGCGGCGTTCGCGGACGAGCGCGCCGCGTCGGCGGCGGCCTGGAAGGCCGGGGCGACCTGGGCGTTGGCCCGCTTGGCCGCGGCCTCGGCAGCCTCGGCGGCCTTGACGGCCTCCGCGGCCTTCGCCTCGGCCGAGGCGACCTGCTCGGCGCCCATCTCCAGCGCCGCGGCGGCGACCTCGGCGGCGAAGTCGGCGTCGACGTCCTTGCCGACGAACGGCGCGGTCAGCGTGATGGCCGTGTTGGCCGGCTCGGCGATGCCGGCGGCGGTGGCGCGGGCCGCGGCGGACGCCTTGACGGCGATGCCCGCCTGGACCCGGGCCATGGCGGCCTCGCGGACGGCGCCCTCCGCCTCCTCCTTGGTGCGGTTCGCGGCCTGGAGGGAGTTGTTCGCCGCCATGGCGGCGAGCCCGGCGAGCCGGGCGGCCTCGTGCGCGGCGATGCCGGCCCGGGCCTCCTGGGCCGTGGCCTCCGCGGCCTTCTGGTTGGCGCGCAGGGCGGCCGCGTGCGTGAGGGCCGCCTGCGCCTCCGCCCGGTTCGCCGCGGCGCCGGCGGCGGAAGCGGCCGCCTCGGCCTTGTTCGCTGCCGCGTTGGCGCGGGCGGCGTGCGCGGTGGCCTCGGCCGCCGCGGCACGGGCCCGGGCGGCCGCGCCCGCGGCCTCCGTGGCCGCGGCCCGCGACCGTACGGCCGCACCGCCGGCGGTGTCGGCGGCGGTGCGGGCCTGGCCGGCCGCCGTGCCCGCCGTGTTGGCGTCGGCGCGCGCCGCGTCGGCGGCGGCCCGGGCCTCGGCGGCGTGGACCGTGCCGCGGCCGGAGGCGGCCATCGCCTCGGTCGCGCGGGCACGGGCCTCCTGCGCCTCGTGCCGCTGCTCGGCCGCGCGGGCGGCGTTGCGGGCGTTGCGGGCGTTGGTCTCCTCGGCGCCCGCCTTGCGGTCCGCCTCGGCGGCGATGCCGTCCTGCTTCTCGGCGCTCGCGCGGGCGGACGCCGCGGTGGCGGCGGCGGCCTGCGCCTGCGCGCGGGCGGCGGAGGCCGTACGGGCCTCGGCCTCGGCGCGTGCCCGCGCCGCCGCGGCGATGTCCCGCTCGCGTTCGGCCCGGACGCGGGCCGCCGCGGCGAGGTCGCGTTCCCGCTCGGCGATCTTGCGCTGCTCGGCGGCGACCTGGGCCTGCCGCTCCGCCTCGAGACGGGCGTCGCGGGTCTTGCGGGCGTGTTCCCACGCCTCGCGTTCCGCCTGCTCGGCGGCCACGCGCGCGTCCTTGGCGCGCCCCGCGGCGGTCGCGGCGATCTTCGCCTGCTTGTCGGCGGCCTCGGCCAGTCGGGCCGCGGCCCGGGCGTGCTCCTCGGCGTTCGCCCGCCACTTCTTGGCCTGCTGCTCGTGCAGTTCGGCCTGGTTCTTGGCGTTCAGGCCGGCGGCGGTGGCGGCGGTGGCCTCCACCGCCTGCTGCGCCGTCTGGCCGGCCTTCGCCGCGGCGTCCGCGGCGGAGGCGATGCCCGAGGCGACCTCGGCCCACTGGGTGCCGTGCTCCAGACCGGTCTCCACCAGGACATCGGCCTGCACCTTGGCCTGCGCGGCCGCGACCTGCGCCGCCTTGGCGGCGTCCTGGGCGTAGCCGACCTGCCGCTTGACCTCGGTCTTGACCGGGTCGTAGTTCGACAGGCGCTTGCCGGCCCGGTCGGCCGCCAGCATCCGGTCCGCCTCGCGGGCGGTCGAGGCCGCCGACGACATGGCGTTGGAGGCGTTCTTGAGGGCCTTGACGGCGTCGCCGTGCGCGGCGATCAGCTTGGTGCGGGCCTCGGCGGCGATCGTGGTCCTGCGGGCGAGTTCCCGCAGCTTGTCCGCTGCCTCCTGGGCCTCCTTCTGGGCCTTCTCGTGCGCGGCCCGGTCATCGGCGTCCTGCTGCGCCGCGGCCTGGTAGCCCTTCTCCAGGAACTCCGCGATCACCGCGTCGTTCTTGGAGTCGAGCGCTGCCTGCGCGGCCCGCTTGACCGCGGGGCCGCCCACCGCAGCCAGCATCTCGACGCGCTTGCGGTTCTCCTCGGCGCGCTTGGCGGCGTTCTGCTTCTCCGCCTCGTCGCGCTGCTTGGCGATCTCCGCGCCGAAGGCCAGGAAGTCGGCGCGGTCCTGCGGCGTACCCTTGAGGACCCGCTCGACCTCGGCGTTGAAGAACGTGCCGCCGGTGCCGCGCAGCTTCTCGATCTGCGCCTGGTTGGCGACGTCGGCGCCGGCCCGCTTGTCCTTGGCACGCTGGCGGGCCTCGGCCTCACCGTGCTGGAGGAAATCCCGGATCGCGTTCGGGTCGGTGCTCTCCAGCGCCTTCCTGGCGGCCTCGCGGACCTCTTCCTCCGCGTCGAACTCCGCGAAGTCCTCGACGAGCTGCCGGTCCCGCTCGGCGCTGATCCGGTCGAGTTCCGACTTCGCGGCGGGCGCCGGCGTACCGGCGTTCTTCGGCTTCAGCCCCGCCACCAGCTGGTCCAGCGACTGGACCGTCCGCGTCACCGACGCCTTGTCGTCGCGTCCGGCGGTCGCGGCGGCGGCCTCACCGGTGACGGTGCCCAGCACCGCCACGGCGACCGATATGGCCACGCCCTTCCGTACGTTCTCGGCCACGCGGACGCGCGGCCCTCCGGCTCCGGGCCGGAACCTTCCCCACACGGGAAACCCCCTAGACGAATGAATCATTAGAGCCCCGCCCGGGTCAGGGGCGGGGTGGTCGAATGCCGTACGGCCGGCCCCGGTCGGCGGGCCGGCCGTACACCGGGATCAGCCCCTGGCGCGGGTCTCGCCGTCCCGGGCGCTGTCGTACATGGCCTTCCAGAACGCCGCCGCCTCCTGCGCCCGGGTCTGCTCCCCGGCCCATGCCTCCTGGCTGGTCCCGGCGGTGTCCGAGATCCCCTTCCAGAAGTCCTGCGCCGACTCCCGGGACAGCACGGCGACGGCCCGCCAGTTCTCCGCCTGGGCGGCCGCGGCGGCCTGCTCGGCCAGCCACGCGCGCTGCGCCGCGTCGGAGTGCCCGGACACGGCCTTCCAGGCCCGTTCGGCCTCGGCGCGGGCCTTGGCGGCGTCCGCCGCGCCCTGTACGGCGGCCTCGGCCGCCGTGGCCTCCCGGACCAGGCGCGTCAGCGTGTAGTGCCGTACCGCTTCCGCGTCTGCGGCCCGCGTCCGGTACGCCTCCATGTCGAGGACCGCGCCGGTGGCCCAGCCGTAGCCGAAGAACTCCGCCACGTCCTCGTCGGCGGCGCCCGGCCGCAGCGCCCACTGCGCGGCGACCCGTACCTGCTCGCCCGGGTCCCGGTCGGCCCGGTCGCGTACGAACTCCCGCTCCTTGGCGGTGACTTCGATCCGGTGCTGCTCTCCGGACGCGCGCGTGGCGCGGTCGCGGCGCTGCGCTTCGGCGTATCCCGTCTTCACGAACGCCGCCTGGTCGGCGACGCTGCCCTTGAGCGCCCGCGCCGCTGCCGCCCGCACCTCGGGGGAGAACCCCGGCGTGTGGGTGGCGACCACGCGTTCGCAGAATGCCTTGTTGCGGGCCCGGGTCTCCCGCGCCCGCTGCTTCGCGTACTCGAAGCCGCCGCCGGGAGCGAACCACTCCAGGAGCGCTTCGTCGCCGCGGGAGCTGCGCAGCGCGTTCCACGCCGAGGTGCGCACCTCGGCGGCCGGGTGCGTCTTCGCCATCGACGTCACCTGGCGGCGCGCGTCCTCGACGACGGCGGCCAGCTCGGGCGAGAGCGCCGGAGCGGGCTGCCCGTCCGGGACGGCGGACAGGGACAAGGGCACGGCGGGCACGGCCGGTACGGCGGCCACCGCGGCCGCGGCGCGGGCCTCGGCCCCCGCCGGTACGACGCCCGTGACCGCGATCCCGCCGGCCAGTACGCCGACGACCAGCGCCCGCCCGCCCCACCACTGACGACTCAACTCGGACTCCCCCTCGGTTGAACAAGAACGTGTTCGATCCGTGCGCGGTGCGCACGGTGTGCCCAGCCGCGCGGGGGCGGAGCCGTGCGGCCCCGCCCCCGCGCGACGCCGGGCGGACGGGCTCACGCGCCGCGCCCGGTCCCGGCGGCCGGCCTCACTTGGCCGGCTGGACGGCCCACAGCTGGGCGCCGGTCCGGTTGCAGGTGTAGAGCTGCGTGTTGATGCCGTTGTCCTTCTTGCCGCCGGTGACGTCCAGGCACATGCCGTCGGCGTGCGCGGGCTGGAGTTCGTACAGCTTGCGGACGGGGTCGACCAGCATCAGCTGCCAGCGCTGGTGCTCCTTGCCGACGCACGCCCACTGCTGGATGACGGCACCGTTCTTGGTGCCGGCGTTCTCCACTTCGAGGCACTTGCCGCTGACGGCGGAGCGCAGTTCGAAGGTGCCGCCCTGGGTGGCGACGGCGGTCCACTTCTGGGCGTTGGTGGTGGTGCAGGCGGCCTGCTGGACGGGGACGCCGTCCGTGGCCTTGGCGCCCTCGACGTCCAGGCACTTGCCGCTGTGGGAGGCGGTGAACTGGACGGCCGTCTGCGGCATGGTGGCGCGGGACATGAACTCCTGGCGCGCGGCGACTGCGGCCTGGGCGGCCTCGCGGGCCGCTTCGGCGGCCTTGCGCGCGTCCTCGGCCCCGTCGGCCTGTACGGCGGTCGCGGTGCCGGCCAGCACGACGACGGTGGCACTCAGGGCCAGGGCGGCCCGGATGATCCGAGACATGGTGGGATCTGTTTCCTCTCGCGTGTTCGGGATGCTCAGGCGGCCGTGACCGGCTGGAGACGCCACTTCTGGGCGGATGCGCCGCTGCACATCCCCAGCTGGGCGCTCGCGCCGTCGTCCTTGCTCGCGGAGGCGATGCCCAGGCAGCGGTTCGTGTTCGGCGCCGTGTGGGCGGGCCGCAGCTCGTACAGCTCCTTGGCGATGTCGACCATGACCAGGCGCCAGCGCTGCTGCGGGGCCCCCACGCACCACCACTGCTGGACGGGCGTGCCGGAGGTGATGGCGGCGCCCTCGACGTCGAGGCACTTGCCGGAGTGCCCGGCGCGCACCTCGAAGGTGCCGGCGCCGGTGGCCGCCAGGTCGAACCACTGGTTCTCGGCGCCGTCGGCGCACGCGGACTGCACGGCGTTGACGCCGTTGCGCATGCTGGCCTTGGGGATCGTGAGGCACTGGCCGCTGTGCTCGGCCTTGAGCTGCATGGCGGAGGGGCCCGCCACCGCGGACGTGGCGGCGGCGGCCGAGGGGGCGGTGACGGACGCGGGCGCGGCGGGCGTCTCCTCGGCGACGGCGGCGCTCACGCCGCCGACGAGTGCGGCGACACTGGCCCCGACGGCCAGGACGGATCGGACGATCCGAGACATGGGTGTTTCCGTTCTTCTCAGGTCTGGGGTGAAGGGAACCGGCCGGGGGCCGTCAGGGGGCGAGCGGGGCGGTGAACTTCCAGGAGATGTCCTGGGCGAAGTCCTTCTCCATGTCGAAGCGGTTCTTGCCGCCCGCCTTGTTGGCCGCGTACAGGTCGCCCTGGTACTGCCGCAGGAAGCGGCCCGGCTGGCTCGCCGACTCGAAGGAGGTGCCGGTGGCGCCCGCGACCTTCTTGACGCACCAGGTGGCGTCCTTGCGGAACTGCGCGCTGTTGTCGCTCGCGAGCATCCGGACCCGGAGGTCCTTCGGGGCCAGGTAGTAGCCGGGCTTGCGGACCGATTCGAGGGAGTAGCAGCCGGGCTGGCCGCCGAGCGCCGGGACGACGACCCAGGTGGCGTCCTCGCGGTCGGCCTGCTTGGAGCCCGTGGAGACGGGGGCGAGGAACGCCTCGCCGGCGTCGGGGGTGGACTGCCGCAGGAAGAAGCCGGCCGGCAGGCCGTTCGCCTGCTGGAACGACTGGCGCTTGGCCCGGTGCTGGCCGTCCATCAGGAACCGCGCGACGTCGTCGTCGCTGCCGGCCAGGGCCTTCTTCGCCGCCGCGACCAGGTTCGGGTACACGCCGGTCTTCTCGGCGGCCGTCTGGATCTGGAGCGCGAGGCGGCGGTTGGCGGCGGCGGCCTCCTTGCGGCGCTTCTCGTCGTCCTTCTTGTACGCCTCTTCGGCGCCGGTGTGGATGAACTGCTTCCACACGGCCGGGTCCGGGCTGAGGACGGCGCGCTGGGCGGCCGCGAAGAGCTCGCTCCCCTTGGCGTCGGCCGGGGCCGTGCGCAGCAGTTCGCGGATGAAGTTGTCGTCGCTGAGGGCCAGTACGGCCTCGGAGGGCGTGATGCGGAACAGCGCGGCGGCGTTGGTGCGGGCGGCCAGCTCCTTGCGGCGCTCGGCCTCGGCGCGGTTCTTCTCCTCCAGTTCCTTCAGCTCGTTGGCCACGTCGCGGCGGTGGGCCTCGCGGGCCCCGTTGGTGATGAACGCCTGCCAGGCGGCGGCGTCACCGGCCAGGGCCTGCGCGGCGGCGGCGCGGACCTCGGGCCCGGCGGCCTCGTGCCGCATCACGGCGCGGATGAAGTTGTCGTCGCTCAGGTCGAGCAGGTCGGGGCTGTTCGGGATGCCGACCGCGATCAGTGCCTGGGACTTGGCGAGGCGGGCCGCGCGGGCGGCGTCGGCCTTGTCCTTCTCGCGCTGCTTGTCGACGGCGTACGCGTCGTGGATGACGGTGGTGATGAACTGGACGTGGTCCTCGGCCGTTTCGCTCATCATGGCGGCCTCGGCGGCCAGTCGTACGGACTCGAATTCCTCCCCGCCGTCCCGGGCCTTCTGCCAGAGGGCGTGGATGAAGTCGTGGTCGCTGAGCAGCAGGACGTCCGGGCTGGGGTCGAGGCGCACCACGGAGGCGGCGTCCACGCGCTGCTTCTCGCTGGTTCCGATCCCGGCGGCGGCGGCCGCTGTGCCCGACGGGGCGGCGACGGCCATCAGCGGCACGGCCAGGCCGGTGACGGAGGCCAGGGCGGTGGCGGTCACCAGCCCGCGCGTGACGCCCCTGCGCATGCGGGCGGAGTTCGAGTGGCTCTTCTTCATTCTGCTTTCGGATCCCCCTGTGAGATCCCCGCACGCGGTTCCCAGTGGTGCGGGGTGGTCGGAGGGGCAGTCTTGAAGATTGCAAAGAGAGCGTCAAAACGGATCTGGCCATTCCTGACCGTTTATCGACCACGCCCATCAGTAAAAATGCTTAATTTCCGTCAGTCTTTGGCCTTAATTCGACTTGCCACGATCAACAGAGCTCCCAGCCCGTTATCGGAAGCAATTATTCCGAGCGGATGGCGGCGCGGACCGGGATGCCGCGCGGCGCCCCTTCCGCCCCATTCCCCCCTTGCGGCACAAGGGATCAAGGACACCCCGACCGGCGCACCGCCGACCCCCGGCCGCCATGGACGCACCGCTGTAGGGGAGATGTAAGGAAAGTGTGGGCAGGCCCACACGACCGAATCGCGTGCTGGATCCGGTTACCATGCGCCGCATTTCGCCCTGCCCCGGCCCCGCGCGCGCGGACACCACCCCAGCCCCGCCGGCGATTGAGGCGCACCCCACCGGCCCGCAGCCGGGGCACGAGGGCGTCAGCGGACGGGGTGGCCCGCTTCGCGGAGGGCGGACTTGACCTCCGAGATGCGCAGGTCGCCGAAGTGGAACACCGACGCCGCGAGCACCGCATCCGCACCCGCCTCGATCGCCGGGGCGAAATCGGCGAGGCGGCCCGCGCCGCCCGAGGCGATCACCGGCACCGTGACGTGCTTCCGCACCGCCGCGATCATCTCGACGTCGTAGCCGTCCTTGGTACCGTCCGCGTCCATCGAGTTGAGCAGGATCTCGCCCGCGCCCAGTTCGGCCGCCCGGTGCGCCCACTCGACCGCGTCGATGCCGGTGCCCTGCCGACCGCCGTGCGTGGTGACCTCGAAGGTCCCGGCGGCCGTGCGGCGCGCGTCCACGGACAGGACGAGGACCTGCCGGCCGAACCGCTCCGCGATCTCCTGGATCAGCTCGGGGCGGACGATGGCGGCGGTGTTCACGCCCACCTTGTCCGCGCCTGCCCGCAGCAGCTTGTCGACGTCGTCGGCCGTGCGGACGCCGCCGCCCACCGTGAGCGGGATGAAGACCTGCTCGGCGGTGCGGCGCACCACGTCGTACGTGGTCTCGCGGTTCCCGGAGGACGCGGTGATGTCGAGGAAGGTCAGCTCGTCGGCGCCCTCGGCGTCGTACAGCTTGGCCATCTCCACCGGGTCACCCGCGTCGCGCAGGTTCTGGAAGTTGACGCCCTTGACGACCCGGCCGTTGTCCACGTCCAGGCAGGGGATCACGCGTACGGCGAGGGTCATTCCGCCACCGCCTTGAACGCCTCGACCTCGACCTCGACGACCATGCTGGGGTCGACGAAGCCGGAGACGATGAGCATGGTCGCGGCGGGCCGGACCGCGTCGAAGAGCTGCTTGTGGGCGCGGCCCACCTCGTCGACGTCGCGGGCGTGCGTGAGGTACATCCGGGTGCGGACCACGTCCTCGGGTCCCAGGCCGGCGTCGGCGAGCGCCTTGAAGGCGACCTCGAAGGCCTTGACCGTCTGGTCGTACGGGCCGCCCGCGTCGGCCGCGGTGCAGCCGGAGACCAGGACCAGGCCGTTGGGGAGGGCCACGGCGCGGGAGTAGGCGATGACGTCCTCGTAGGGGCCGCCGGAGGAGATGCGGCGTACGGCGTCGGAACTCATGCGGAGACCACCTTCAGGGCTTCTTCCAGGGTGAAGGCCTTGGCGTACAGGGCCTTGCCGACGATCGCGCCCTCGACGCCCGACGGGACCAGTGCGGACAGCGCCCGCAGGTCGTCGAGCGAGGAGATGCCGCCGGAGGCGACGACGGGCCGGTCGGTGGCGGCGCAGACGTTCTTCAGCAGCTCCAGGTTGGGGCCGGTCAGCGTGCCGTCCTTGCCGATGTCGGTGACGACGTACCGGGCGCAGCCCTCGGAGTCCAGGCGGGCGAGGGTCTCGTAGAGGTCGCCGCCCTCGCTGGTCCAGCCGCGGCCCTTGAGGGTGGTGCCGCGTACGTCGAGGCCGATGGCGATCCGGTCGCCGTGCTCGGCGATGGCCTTGGCGGCCCACTCGGGGGTCTCCAGGGCGGCGGTGCCCAGGTTGACGCGGGTGCAGCCGGTGGCGAGGGCCGCGGCGAGCGTGGCGTCGTCGCGGATGCCGCCGGAGAGCTCGACCTTGATGTCCATGGCGCGGGTGATCTCGGCGACGAGGGCGCGGTTGTCGCCGGTGCCGAAGGCGGCGTCCAGGTCGACCAGGTGCAGCCATTCGGCGCCGGAGCGCTGCCAGGCGAGGGCCGCCTCCAGCGGGGAGCCGTAGGAGGTCTCGCTGCCGGACACCCCGTGCACGAGGCGGACGGCCTGTCCGTCGCGGACGTCGACCGCGGGCAGGAGTTCGAGCGTGGGTGCGGTCATCACAGGGTCTCGATCCAGTTGGTGAGGAGCTGGGCGCCGGCGTCGCCGGACTTCTCGGGGTGGAACTGCGTGGCCCACAGGGCCCGGTTCTCCACCGCCGCCACGAAGCGCTCGCCGTGGGTGGCCCAGGTGACCTTGGGGGCGCGGATCGCCGGGTTGGTGATCTCGAGGCTCCAGTCGCGCGCCGCGTAGGAGTGCACGAAGTAGAAGCGGGCGTCGGCGTCCAGGCCCTTGAAGGCCTGGCTGTCGGCCGGGGCCTCGACGGTGTTCCAGCCCATGTGGGGGACGATCGGGGCCTTGAGCGGGCCGACCGTGCCGGGCCACTCGTCCAGGCCCTCGGTCTCGACGCCGTGCTCGATGCCGCGCTCGAAGAGGATCTGCATGCCGACGCAGATGCCCATGACCGGGCGGCCGCCGGAGAGCCGGCGGCCGATGATCCAGTCGCCGCGGGCGTCCTTGAGGCCCTGCATGCAGGCGGAGAAGGCGCCGACGCCGGGGACGAGGAGTCCGTCGGCGTCCATGGCCTTGTCGTAGTCGCGGGTGATCTCGACGTTCGCGCCGACGCGGGCGAGGGCCCGCTCGGCGGAGCGGACGTTTCCGAAGCCGTAGTCGAACACGACGACGTTCTTGGTGGGGCGGACTGCGCTCATTCCCAAATTCCCTGGATTCGCAGGACTCCGGCGGCCAGACACATGGCGGAGGCCAGAGCGAGCAGGATGATGACCGACTTGGGCATCTTCTGCTTCTGGAAGGAGTAGACGCCCCCGGCCAGGAACAGGCCGAGGACGATCAGGATGGTGTTCAGGCCGTTCACGGCTAGAGGGCGCCCTTCGTGGAGGGCAGGATGCCGGCCGCGCGCGGGTCGAACTCGGCGGCGTAGCGCAGCGCCCGGGCGAGGGCCTTGAACTGGCACTCGACGATGTGGTGGGCGTTGCGGCCGTACGGGACGTGGATGTGCAGGGCGATCTGGGCCTGTGCGACGAAGGACTCGAAGATGTGCCGGGTCATCGTCGTGTCGTAGGTGCCGATCATCGGCGCCATGTTCTCGGGCTCGGTGTGCACGAGGTAGGGGCGGCCGGACAGGTCGACGGTCACCTGGGCGAGGGACTCGTCGAGCGGCACGGTGCAGTTGCCGAAGCGGTAGATGCCGACCTTGTCGCCGAGGGCCTGCTTGAAGGCGGCGCCCAGCGCGAGGGCGGTGTCCTCGATGGTGTGGTGGGTGTCGATGTGCAGGTCGCCGTCGGTCTTGACGGTGAGGTCGAAGAGGCCGTGGCGGCCGAGCTGGTCGAGCATGTGGTCGTAGAAGCCCACGCCCGTCGAGACGTCGACCTGGCCGGTGCCGTCGAGGTTTATCTCGACGACGACGGAGGTCTCCTTGGTGGTCCGTTCGACCCGTCCGATGCGGCTCATGCGTGCTGCTCCTTCTTCAGTGCGCGAACCGCTTCCAGGAACGCGTCGTTCTCCGCCGGGGTGCCGGCGGTGACCCGCAGCCATCCCGGTACGCCGTTGTCGCGGACCAGGACGCCCTGGTCGAGGATCTTCTGCCAGGCGGTGTGCGAGTCCTCGAACGTCCCGAACTGGATGAAGTTCGCGTCGGACTCGGTGACCTCGAAGCCGATGGCCCGCAGTTCGGCGACCAGGCGGTCGCGCTCGGCCTTGAGCTGCTCGACGTAGCCGAGCAGGGTGTCGGTGTGTTCCAGGGCGGCCAGTGCGGTGGCCTGGGTGACGGCCGACAGGTGGTACGGCAGGCGCACCAGCTGGACGGCGTCGACGACGGCGGGGTGCGCCGCCAGGTAGCCCAGGCGCAGACCGGCCGCGCCGAAGGCCTTGGACATGGTCCGGGAGACCACCAGGTTCGGGCGGCCCTCGATGAGGGGCAGCAGCGAGTCCCGGTGGCTGAACTCCACGTACGCCTCGTCGACGATCACCAGGGAGGGCTTGGCCGCCTGGGCGGCCTCGTAGAGGGCGAGGACCGTCTCGGCCTCGACCGCGGTGCCCGTGGGGTTGTTGGGCGAGGTGATGAAGACGACGTCGGGGGCGTTCTCGGTGATCGCCTGCTCGGCCGCCTCCACGTCGATCGTGAAGTCCTCGCGGCGGGGCCCGGAGATCCAGCCGGTGCCGGTGCCGCGGGAGATCAGCGCGTGCATCGAGTAGGAGGGCTCGAAGCCGAGCGCGGTGCGGCCGGGCCCGCCGAAGGTCTGCAGCAGTTGCTGGATGACCTCGTTGGAGCCGTTGGCGGCCCAGACGTTCTCCCGTGCGACCGGGTGCTTGCCGGTACGGGTGAGGTAGGCGGCCAGCTGGGTGCGCAGTTCGACCGCGTCCCGGTCGGGGTAGCGGTTGAGGGTGCGGGCCGCCTCGGAGACGCGTTCGGCGATGCGCCGCACCAGCTCCTCGGGCAGCTCGTACGGGTTCTCGTTGGTGTTCAGCTGGACGGGCACGTCGAGCTGCGGGGCGCCGTACGGGGACTTGCCGCGCAGCTCGTCCCGGATGGGCAGGTCGTCGATGCCGAAGCTCACTGGGTGGGCACCTTCCATCCGAAGCGCGCCTTCAGGGCGGCGCCGTGCGCGGGCAGGTCCTCGGCCTCGGCCAGCGTCACCACGTGGTGGGTGACCTCGGCGAGGGCGTCGCGGGTGTAGTCGACGATGTGGATGCCGCGCAGGAAGGACTGCACGGACAGGCCGGAGGAGTGGCAGGCGCAGCCGCCGGTGGGCAGCACGTGGTTCGAGCCGGCGCAGTAGTCGCCGAGGGAGACCGGGGCCCACGGGCCGACGAAGATCGCGCCGGCGTTGCGGACGCGGGCGGCCCAGGCGGCGGCGTCGGCGGTCTGGACCTCCAGGTGCTCGGCGCCGTACGCGTCGACGACCTTGAGGCCGTCCTCCAGGCTGTCGACCAGCACGATCGCGGACTGCTTGCCGGCCAGCGCCGGCTTGATCCGGTCCTCGACGTGCTTGGTCGCGGCGACCTGCGGCTCCAGCTCCTTCTCGACTGCGTCCGCGAGCTCCGCGGAGTCGGTGACGAGCACGGCGGCGGCCAGCGGGTCGTGCTCGGCCTGGCTGATCAGGTCGGCGGCGACGTGCACCGGGTCGGCCGTGGAGTCGGCGAGGACGGCGATC
Organism: Streptomyces sp. NC-S4; assembly: GCF_054353315.1. Taxonomy (NCBI): domain Bacteria; kingdom Bacillati; phylum Actinomycetota; class Actinomycetes; order Kitasatosporales; family Streptomycetaceae; genus Streptomyces; species Streptomyces sp. NC-S4. The sequence goes on from NZ_CM135937.1 coordinate 2,551,303, forward strand.
TCGGTCGGTCCGGCCTCGGTGTCGATGCCGATCTTCCCGGTGAAGTAGCGCTTGGCGGCGGCGACCCAGATGTTGCCGGGGCCGGTCACCATGTTGGCGGGGAGGCAGCCGTCGGGTCCGGAGGTCCCGTACGCGAACATCGCCACGGCCTGGGCACCGCCCACCGCGTACACCTCGTCCACGCCGAGCAGCGCGCACGCGGCGAGGATCGTCGGGTGCGGCAGGCCGCCGAACTCCTTCTGCGGCGGGGACGCGAGCGCGATCGACTCGACGCCCGCTTCCTGGGCCGGGACGACGTTCATGACGACGGAGGACGGGTACACCGAGCGGCCGCCGGGGGCGTACAGCCCCACGCGCTCCACCGGAACCCACTTCTCGGTCACGGTGCCGCCGGGGACGACCTGGGTGGTGTGCTCGGTGCGGCGCTGGCCGCGGTGCACGATCCGGGCGCGCCGGATCGACTCCTCGAGGGCGGCGCGGACGGCCGGGTCCAGCTGTTCCAGGGCGGCCTCGATGGCCTCCGCGGGTACCCGGACCTGCGAGAGCTCGACCCCGTCGAACTTCTGCGCGTACTCGATCAGCGCCGCCGTGCCACGATGATGGACGTCCTCGCAGATGGGCCGCACCTTCTCCAGGGCAGCTTCTACGTCGAACTCGGCACGGGGCAGCAGAGAGCGCAGGGCGCCGCCCTCGGGGAGGGCGTCACCGCGCAGGTCGATACGAGAGATCACCTCACAATTCTCTCAGACCGCTTCGCGCCACCGTCCGCCCGTATCACTGGCTGATACGGGTCCCGGATGTCACAGGCGCCCGATAGCGTTCCCCTACACGGAGATGACAGCGGAGGGGGGCCGCCGTGACCGAGGCGCGCACGGACGAGGAACCGGCGGATCTCACCGCTTCCGAACGCCGCATGTGGGAGGCGTTCCGCACGGGCAGCGTCTGCGATCTCAGCGCCCGCGCCGCCGACCGGGACGATCCGCACGCCGAGCACGTCTGGGGGCCCGAGCGCAGTGTCCGCGCCCGGGTGGTCGCCCGGCTGCTGCTGCACGGTCCGCCGCCGGTGCCGGGCCGGGTGGCCTCCCTGAAGCTGCGCGGGGCGCGGATCAGCGGGCGGCTGGAACTGTCCGGTGGCGCGGTGGCCCCGTACGTGGAGCTCCAGTCGTGCCGCTTCGACAGCGAGATCCAGCTGTCGGAGGCCCGCTTCGGCACGCTGCGCCTGATCAACTGCGCGATACCGCGGCTGGAGGCGGCCCGGCTGCACACCGAGGGCGATCTGCACCTGCCGCGCTGCCGGGTGGCGCGCGGGATCCGGCTCACGGACGCGCAGATCGGCACCGACCTGCTGGTCAGCCAGGCCGTGGTGCAGCGGGACAACAAGGGGCGGGCGATCGCCGCGGACGGGATGTCCGTGGCGCAGGACTTACAGGGGGAGGTGCTGGAGACGTACGGGGAGGTGAGCCTGCGCGGCGCCAAGGTCGGCGTGTCGATGAACCTGCGCGGGGCCCGCCTGAGCAACCCGTACGGGCGGTTCGCGCTGAACGCCCCGCAGCTGACCGTGGAGCGGACCCTGTACCTGACGTCCATCGCACTGGACTACGCGGCGTACGGGGGCTCCTCCACTCCCCCGTACGGGCTGGGGCCGACCCCCACCCGCGGCCGGCGGGCCCAGCACTTCGAGTGCCGGGGCGGGCTGCGGCTGGACGACGGCCGCTTCGGCGACGCCATCGACTTCTACGGGGCGCGGTTCACGCTCGCCGCCGAGCAGGAGATCTCCCTGCGCCGGATCCAGACCCCCGAGTTCCGGTTCGTCGGCGAGCGGCCGGAGCAGGGCCGGGTGGTGGTGTCCGGCGCCAAGGTGGTCAAGCTGGTCGACACCTCCACGAGCTGGCCGGGCCCGGGCGGGCTGTCCATCGAGGGGTTCGTCTACGAGAACCTCGCGCCCCGGGGTCACTTCCCGCTCTCCCGCCGCCTGGAGTGGGTGGCGGCGGCCACTCCGGAGTACTCGCCGGAGCCGTACGAGCGGCTGGCCGCCGTACTGCGGGCGAGCGGCGAGGACCAGGACGCCCGCGAGGTGCTGCTGGCGAAGCAGCGGCGGCGCCGGGCCACGCTGCCGCTCGGGCCGAAGGCGTGGGGGTACCTCCAGGACTGGACGGTGGTCTACGGCTACCGGCCGGGCCGGGCCGCGCTGTGGATGGCGGTGCTGTGGGCGGCGGGGGCGCTGCTCTTCTCGCAGCTCCACCCGCCGGCGATCAAGGAGGACGAGCATCCGCAGTGGAGCGCCGCCCTGTACGCGCTGGACCTGCTGCTCCCGGTGATCGACCTCGGCCAGCAGGGCCAGTGGAAGCTGGAGGGCGGCTGGCAGTGGGGGGCGGCGGGCCTGGTCGTCATGGGCTGGATCCTGGCCACGACGGTGGCGGCGGGGGCTTCCCGGCTCCTGCGGCGGGGGTGACGGGGGCGGGGGTCGTGCGGCGGAGGGGACACGTGACGCCGTCCGCCCCTCAAACGCCGGACACCCTCGGTGGCCCGGGCGATTACCCTGTGCGTCGTGACCACCGTTCGCCTGCCCCTCTTCCCACTGAATTCGGTGCTGTTCCCGGGACTCGTCCTCCCGCTGAACATCTTCGAGGAGCGCTATCGCGCCATGATGCGCGAGCTGCTGAAGACGGGCGAGGACGAGCCGCGCCGTTTCGCGGTCGTCGCGATCCGCGACGGCCGGGAGGTCGCGCCGACCGCGCCCGGCCTGCCGGACCAGACGTCGCTGCCCGAGCGGGGCCCGGCGGCGGGCTTCGGCCCCGACCCGATCCAGGCCTTCCACCGGGTGGGCTGCATCGCCGACGCGGCGACCGTCCGGGAGCGGGAGGACGGCAGTTTCGAGGTCCTGGCGACCGGTACGACGCGGGTCCGGCTGGTCTCGGTCGACGCCTCGGGCCCCTTCCTGACGGCGGAGCTGGAAGAGCTCCCGGAGGACGCGGGCGACGGCGCGGGCGTTCTGGCCGAGGGGGTGCTGCGGGCCTTCCGCAACTACCAGAAGCGGCTGGCCGGGGCTCGTGAGCGGTCCTTGACGGGCGCGGAGCTGCCCGACGAGCCGTCGGTGGTCTCGTACCTGGTGGCAGCGGCGGCGGTGCTGGACATCCCGGCGAAGCAGCGGCTGCTCCAGGCCCCGGACATCGCGACCCGGCTGGCGGAGGAGCTGAAGCTGCTGCGCGCGGAGACGGCGGTGATCCGTCACCTCCCGTCGCTGCCGGCGGTGGACCTGACCCGTGCCCCGACGAGCCCGAACTGAGCGCACCCCGATGGCGAAGAAGTCCAAGCAGGCGGCAGGTACCCCGGCGATCGTCGCCCTGACGGCGGCGGGCGTGCCGTTCACCACGCACGCGTACGAGCACGACCCGGCCCATCCCTCGTACGGGGAGGAGGCGGCGCAGGCGCTCGGTGTCTCGCCCGCGCAGGTCTTCAAGACGCTGGTCGCGGACGTGGACGGCGTCCTGACGGTGGCGGTGGTCCCGGTCTCGGGGTCACTGGACCTGAAGGCCCTGGCGTCGGCGGTCGGCGGAAAGCGTGCGGCGATGGCCGACCCGGCCCTGGCGGAGCGCACCACGGGCTACGTCCTCGGCGGCATCTCCCCGCTGGGGCAGCGCAAGCGGCTGCGCACGGTGATCGACACCTCGGCCTCGGCGCACGCCACGATCTGCTGCTCGGCGGGCCGCCGCGGCCTGGAGATCGAGCTCTCCCCGTCGGACCTGACCGCCCTCACGTCGGCCACCCTGGCCCCGATCGCCCGTCAGAACTAGCCCCGCCAGGGGGTACCTCCCAGCGGTAGCTGGGGGAGTTTGAGGCGCGGGGTCCGGGGCGGAGCCCCGGGAAACGGTGAAAGGGCGGGGCGGGGACCAGCTCCGCGCAGCGGCGTACCGACACCCCCGGGAGGGGTCAGGCGCGCGGGGTCTCCGGAGTCGACGGGGCCGCATCGGCGGGCGGCGGCGCCTGGTAGTAGCCCGACCAGCCGAAGGCGGGCTCGGGGTCCGGGTCCCGCGGCGTCCACAGCGCGGTCAGCCCCAGGTGCAGCAGCACGGCGGTCATCGGCCACGCCAGCAGCGCCCCGTGCGCGAGCAGCTCCAGCGGCGCGTCGAACGGAACCCCCTTGCCCGCCTGCTTCGCGGCGAGGACCAGGTCCGACGACGGTCCCAGCCACAGCCCGAACCGCCACCCCACCAGCGCGCCGAAGCAGGATCCGACCGCCAGCCCGATCACCAGCGGCACGCCGCCGGCCCGGCGCCACAGGAAGGTGCCGACGGCGCTGAGCGCGCCCAGCCCCAGCGACAGCAGGAAGAAGGTGCCGTCGGAGGCGATCCGCGCCTCGCTCTCGCTGTTGCGCAGGAAGACGGCCTCCCCGTTGGAGACGTACTGCACCCGCGGGGCCAGCCACAGCCACAGCAGGCCGAGGAGCAGTCCGGCCGCCCCGACGAGCAGGGCGACGACGGCCCCGTCCCGGACGTCCTCCGGGGTGATCGCCCCGGCGGAGGCCCCCGGCTTCTCGGTCGGGAGCGACGGCGGGTCGAGGGGGGACTGCGGGGTCACGGCTTCGGTCACCCCCACATCGTGCCAGGTGTGTCGCCCGGCGGCGTCGGCGGACCGTGTCAGCGGACGGCGGCCCGGCGGTACGCCCAGGTCGCGACGGTGAGCGAGAGGACCCCGACGGCCCCGCACACGCCCAGGTCGAAGACGACGGCGGCCCAGTCCGGTTCCGGTGCGAAGGTACGGGCGAACGCCTCGACGCCGTAGGTGGACGGCAGCAGGTCCCGGGCCCACACGATCACGTCCGGCATCCGCTCCGGCGGCAGCACCCCGAGCAGCAGCGCCGCCGACATGCCGAGCTGGCCGGCGAGGGTGGCCAGCTCCTGCCGCGGTGCCAGCAGTCCCAGCGCCGCGCCGAGCCCGGCCAGCGCGGCCCCGGCCAGCGGTACCACCGCGGCCAGGATCCACAGCCCGCTCATCGGCAGCCCGAACAGCAGGCATCCGAAGACGGCGGTGACCAGGGTCCCCGGCAGCGTGAAGGAGGCGTACGCGGCGGCGGCGCCCAGCACCACCGACGCGGGCCGCACGGGCAGGGTGGCGTAGTGGTCGAGCCCGCCGCCGGCCCGCAGCTGCCCGAAGTACTGGGCGAGCAGGTTCAGGGCGACGAAGGCGACGACGAGCACCGAGGAGCCGGCGACGACGGCGCGGGCCTCCGAGCCCCCGTCGACCACGCCCCTCATCAGGATCATGATCCCGACGGACTGGAAGGTGGCGACGAACAGCAGCGGGATCCGGGCCACCCGGGCCCGGGACAGCTGGGCCCGGTAGACGGCGGCCAGGGAGGGGAAAAACCGCGCGCCCGGCGCCAGCGGTGCGGGCTGCGGTGCCTGTGCGCGGCCGTCGGCGGCGTCGGCGGGCGCGGCGCCCGCGGGGGGCGACGGCACGGCATCGGGCGCGAGCAGGGCCCGGACGGCCCCCGTCGAACGGTCGCTCACGACTTCACCAGCCCTTTCGTCTTGCCGCCGAGGGCCAGGTACACGTCTTCCAGGCTGGGGGTGGCGAGGGTGAAGTCGTCGAGCGCGGCGAAGGCCGGGCCCCCGGTGACGGAGGCCACTGCCGCCCTCGCCTCGTCCGGTGCCAGCCGCAGCACCCAGCGGCGCCCGGACCGGGCGGCCCGGTCGCGCAGCCGGGCGACCTCCGGGACGTCCAGCGGAGCGCTCTCGCGCCACACCAGCTCCAGCCGTACCTCGCCCGAGACGGTGGCCTTCAGGCCGGCGGGGGTGTCGCAGGCGATGACCTTGCCCTGGTCGATGACGGCGACCCGGTCGAGGACGGTCTCGGCCTCGATGACGTTGTGGGTGACGAGCAGGACCGTCGCGCCGTGCTGCGCGCGCCGCCGGTCGACGGCGGACCACACGGCCCGCCGGGCGACCGGGTCCATGCCGGTGGTGGGCTCGTCGAGGACCAGTACGGGCCGCTCCCCCACCAGTGCGGTGGCGAAGCAGGCGAGGCGGCGCTGGCCGCCGGAAAGCTTCTTCAGGGGCCGTCCGGCGATCGGGGTCAGCCCGAGCTCCTCCAGTACGGCGTCGCGGGCGGCGCGGGCGGCGCGGGCGTCGAGACCGCGCAGCCGCCCGGTGGTCTCGGCGGCCAGTGCCACCGTGAGCTCGTCCAGGGCGGTGGACTCCTGCCCCAGGTAGGCGAGCAGCCGGGAGGCCCGTTCTGGGTGGCCCACGAGGTCGTGGCCGAGCAGGGTCACGGAGCCGGAGTCCGGCCGCATCAGGCCGGTGAGCTGGCGGACCAGGGTGGACTTGCCGGCGCCGTTGGGGCCGAGCAGGCCGAAGATCTCGCCGCGCCGGACGTCGAGGGAGATCCCGTCGTTGGCGCGGGTCTCGGGCAGGGCGGGGGCCCCGCGCCGGCCGCGTACCGCGGGATACGTCTTGACCAGGTCACGCACCGCGCAGATGACGTCCGACGCCGCTCCCGCGGCCGCCGCCGTGCCTTCTTGCGCCTGTGCTGTGCCCGTACTCACGAGGGAGCAGCCTACGGGGTTCCCGGCCCTACTCGGCCGTCGGGGTCAGCGGGGCCGGGAGTTCGCCGGGGCCGGCTCCGGGTGCCGAGGCCGGTACGGCGGCCACGTGTTCGGCGGCGGCGCGGACGTCGATCTCCCGCCAGAACCCGGCGCGGATGGCGTACCGGTCGTGCTCGTCGATCTGGTCGTCCTTGTGGGCGAGCAGCCCGAACCTGGCCGCGTAGCGCAGCAGTTCGCCGTCGATCCGGTGCGGGATCCGCGGGTACATGGTGGCCAGCTTCTGCAGGTGCACGGTCTCCGGGAGACGTTCCATCCAGCGCCTGGCGAACACCTGTCCCACCTCGAACGGGTCCCCGCCGACGGTGGTGATGTCCTCCTCGCGGTCCGCCCAGCGCTGTTCGGCGCTGGTGAGCTGGGCGAGGGTGGGCAGCGAGGCGGTCTCGGCGGGCTCGCCCAGCGGTCCGGCCCGGTCGATCCAGCCCTTGTCGGAGGACCAGCGCAGGGCGCTGGCGGGGGCGTGGGCGCCGCTCGGCGCGGTCTGCGGGTGGTTCTGCTGGCCGGTGGCGCGCAGGGCGCCGGCCAGGTCCTTGGGGGTGGGTACCGGCTTGCCCCCGGGGGTGACGGGTGCCGGTACGGGGGGTCCGTCGCCCTCCTCCGGTCCGGTGGCGGCGGCGCCGTTGCGGGCGGCCTCGGCGAGCGCCGCCTCGGGCAGCGGGGCCGAGAGGATGGCGGCGATGTCGGGGCGCGGTGCGGGTGGCGGGGAGCACAGTCCGGTGAGGTCCTTGGCCCGGACGGCCCGGGTGATCCAGGCCCGGTCCAGGACGCGGCGTTCGTCGGCCTCGGCGACGAGGTCCTCGGACTGGTTGTAGTCGCCGTCGGCGGCCTGGACGGCCCACAGGTGGACGGCGACCCCGTGTTCCTTGGCGGACATCAGGCCGGGCAGCAGGTCCCCGTCGCCGGTGACCAGGACCACGTCGGAGCAGGCCCGGTTGCGGGCGAGCTCGGTGAGCTCGGCGTGCATGGCGGCGTCGACGCCCTTCTGCGCCCAGCGCCCGTCGCTGCGGGTCAGGGCGCCGAGCCGGACGGTGACGCGGGGCATGACGCGCAGCCGCCGGTGTTCGGGCTGGGGCACCCGGTCGGGTGCTCCGTCGAACCAGTAGATGCGCAGCAGGGGCTGCTCGGTGTCGGCCTCGGCCCGCTCGCGCAGGCCCTGGATGAGGGCGGCATGGTCGATGGTGATCCGGGAGCGGGAGGGCTCCCCGGCGAGAAGGCTGGCGGCGGCACCCAGCAGGTACCCGGCATCCACCAGGACGACGCAGCGGTCCACGCGTTCCACCCTCTTCCCTGGGGGTCCTCTGTGCTTTGCGGCGGTTCCCCGAGTCTGCCCGACCCCAAGGGTGTTGAAGGCCGGAACTCGATCATCGGCGTGGCGGATCTCACGGCCGACGGGGCGGAAGGCATCGGCTACGCGCAGTAATGATCCAAAATGCGCCGTTTCTGGCGTTGTGTGAGTGTGAAGGCGGTCCTGGCCCCTAGACCCTCACGGAGGCTCCACCATGGCCAAGAACAAGAACCAGAAGCAGCCCGCCAAGCAGCAGCCCCGGTCGGGGCAGGATCCGACCAAGGGCTCGTCGGAGACCGAGTCGATGCCCTCCTCGGCACCGAGCCCGATGGACATGGCGCACAAGCGCAAGGAGAAGAAGTTCGGCCACAACTGACGGCCGTACTCGCATGCGGAAGGGCCCGCCCGGTGGCACCGGGCGGGCCCTTCCGCGCGTACCGCGGGGGCGCTATCCGGCCAGGCAGGACGGTCCGAGCAGCACCTTGAGGTCGCCGAAGAGCGCCGGGTCGGGCTGGACGCGGTGCCTGTCGAGGCGGAGCACGGTGGTGGTGCGCGGCCCCTGGAGCTTGATCCGCACTTCGGTGTTGCCCTTGTGGTGGCGCAGGATCTCGCCCAGACGGGTCACCATCGGCGGCGTGACCTTGACGGTGGGGATGGTGAGGACCACCGGGGCGTTGGTGCCGGCCGAGGAGAGGTCGGGGACCATCATCTCCATGGCGACCAGGCGGGGGACGTCCTCGCGCTTGTCGAGGCGGCCCTTGACGAAGACGACGGTGTCCTCGACCAGCTGGGTGGAGACGAGCTGGTAGGTCGCCGGGAAGAACATGCATTCGATGGAGCCGGCCAGGTCCTCGACGGTGGCGATGGCCCAGGCGTTGCCCTGCTTGGTCATCTTGCGCTGGAGGCCCGAGATGATGCCGCCGATGGTGACGACGGCGCCGTCGGAGTGCTCTCCGCCGGTCAGCTGGGAGATGCCTGCGTCCGTCTTGTCGGAGAGCACGTGCTCCAGGCCGAAGAGCGGGTGGTCGGAGACGTAGAGGCCGAGCATCTCGCGCTCCTGGGCGAGCAGGTAGGACTTCTCCCACTCGACGTCGGAGAACTCCACGTCGAGGCCGAAGCCGGGCTCGTCACCCGCGTTCTCGTCACCCATCCCGCCGAACAGGTCGAACTGTCCCTCGGCCTCCTTGCGCTTGACCGCGACCACGTTGTCGATCATCGACTCGTGGTGCGCGACCAGGCCCTTGCGGGTGTGGCCCATCTCGTCGTAGGCGCCGGCCTTGATCAGCGACTCGACGGTGCGCTTGTTGCAGACGACGGCCTCGACCTTGTCCAGGAAGTCGGGGAAGGAGGAGAACTTCCCCTTGGCCTTCCTCGTCCTGATGATCGACTCGACCACGTTGGTGCCGACGTTGCGCACCGCGGTGAGGCCGAAGAGGATCACGTCGTCGCCCTGGGCCGCGAAGTTCGGCTCGGACTCGTTCACGTTCGGCGGCAGGACCTTGATGCCCATCCGGCGGCACTCGTTCAGGTAGATCGCGGACTTGTCCTTGTCGTCCTTGACCGAGGTGAGCAGACCGGCCATGTACTCGGCCGGGAAGTTCGCCTTGAGGTAGGCGGTCCAGTAGGAGACCAGCCCGTACGCGGCCGAGTGGGCCTTGTTGAAGGCGTAGCCGGCGAAGGGGACCAGGACGTCCCACAGGGCCTGGATGGCCTTGTCGTTGTAGCCGTTCTTGCGGGCGCCCTCCTGGAAGATGGTGAAGTTCTTCGCCAGCTCCTCGGGCTTCTTCTTGCCCATCACGCGGCGCAGGATGTCGGCCTCGCCGAGCGAGTACCCCGCGATGATCTGGGCGGCCTTCTGCACCTGCTCCTGGTAGACGATCAGGCCGTAGGTGACCGCGAGCACCTCTTCGAGGGGCTTCTCCAGGTCCGGGTGGATCGGGGTGATCTCCTGCTGCTTGTTCTTGCGCAGGGCGTAGTTCGTGTGCGAGTTCATGCCCATCGGGCCCGGCCGGTACAGGGCCGACACGGCGGAGATGTCCTCGAAGTTGTCGGGCTTCATCAGGCGCAGCAGGGAGCGCATGGGCCCGCCGTCGAACTGGAAGACGCCGAGGGTGTCACCGCGGCCGAGCAGTTCGAAGGTCTTGGGGTCGTCGAGCGGGAGGGCCAGGAGGTCGATGTCGATCCCCTTGTTGGCCTTCACCATCTTGACGGCGTCGTCCATGATCGTGAGGTTGCGCAGGCCGAGGAAGTCCATCTTCAGCAGGCCGAGCGACTCGCAGCTCGGGTAGTCCCACTGGGTGATGGTGACGCCGTCGGTGTGCCGCACCCAGACGGGTACGTGGTCGGTGATCGTCTCGCTGGACATGATCACGCCGGCGGCGTGCACGCCCATCTGGCGGACCAGGCCCTCCACACCGCGGGCGGTGTCGATGACCTTCTTCACGTCCGGCTCGTTCTCGTACATCCCGCGGATCTCGCCGGCCTCGCCGTAGCGGGGGTGCTGCGGGTCGAGGATGCCGGAGAGCGGGATGCCCTTGCCGAGGACGTCGGCGGGCATGGCCTTGGTCAGCCGGTCGCCCATGGCGTACGGGTAGCCCAGGACGCGCGCGGAGTCCTTGATCGCGTTCTTGGCCTTGATGGTGCCGTAGGTGCCGATCATGGCGACCTTGTCGGCGCCGTACTTCTCGGTCACGTACCGGATCACCTCGACGCGCCGGCGCTCGTCGAAGTCGATGTCGACGTCGGGCATGGAGACGCGCTCGGGGTTCAGGAAGCGCTCGAAGATCAGACCGTGCGTGAGCGGGTCGAGGTCGGTGATGCCCATGGCGTAGGCGACGATCGAACCGGCCGCGGAGCCTCGGCCCGGGCCCACCGCGATGCCCTGGTTCTTGGCCCACATGATGAAGTCGGCGACCACGAGGAAGTAGCCCGGGAAGCCCATCGAGATGATCGTGTCCATCTCGTACTCGGCCTGCTGCAGCCGGTCCTCCGGGATGCCTCCGGGGTAGCGGCGGTGCATGCCGCGCATGGTCTCCTCACGGAACCAGCTGACCTCCGTGTGACCGTCCGGGATGTCGAACTTCGGCATCAGGTTCCGGAACTTGAACATGCCCTCGGTGTCGATCTGCTCGGCGACCAGCCGCGTGTTGGCGCAGCCCTCCTGCCAGGCGTCCGAGGAGTCGATCGCGTACATCTCGTCGGTCGACTTCAGGTAGTAGCCGGTGCCGTCGAAGCGGAAGCGGTCGGGGTCCGAGAGGTTCTTGCCGGTCTGGATGCAGAGCAGGGCGTCGTGGGCGCCGGCCTCGTGCGCGTACGTGTAGTGGGAGTCGTTCGTCACCAGCGGCGGGATGCCGAGCTTCTTGCCGATCTCCAGGAGCCCGTCGCGGACCCGGCGCTCGATCTCGATGCCGTGGTCCATCAGCTCCAGGAAGTAGCGCCCCTCGCCGAAGATGTCCTTGTAGTCGGAGGCGGCCTGCACGGCCTCGTCGAACTGGCCGAGCCTGAGCCTGGTCTGCACCTCGCCGGACGGGCAGCCGGTGGAGGCGATCAGGCCCTCGGACCACTTGGCGATGGTCTCCTTGTCCATCCGCGGCCACTTCGTGAGCCAGCCCTCGGCGTACGCGTCGGAGGACAGCCGGAAGATGTTGTGCAGACCGGTGGCGTTCGACGCCCAGATCGTCTTGTGGGTGTAACCGCCGGAACCGGAGACGTCGTCGCGCTTCTGGTGCGGCTGGCCCCACTGGATGCGCCGCTTGTTGCGCCGGGACTCGGGGGCGACGTACGCCTCGATGCCGATGATCGGCGTGATGCCGGCCTTCTGCGCGGTGTGGAAGAAGTCGTAGGCGCCGTGCAGATTGCCGTGGTCGGACATGGCGATGTGCGTCATGCCCATCTCGTTGCACGCGTTGAACATGTCCTTCAGCCGCGCGGCACCGTCCAGCAGCGAGTACTGGGTGTGGACGTGCAGGTGCGTGAACGGCGGCTTTGTCACGGCGCGGGTCCTCCGGGGGCGGGGGCGAGGGGGCAGCTTCGAATCCTACGTCGGCCGGGTGACAGATCACGGGCACTGACCGGTACGGTCGGGCGTTGCAGAACCAGGAGGGTCGATCCGGCGTCCAGTCGGTCGGAACCCGAAACAGCCCGTGCACCAGGAGGAACCCGCCATGGCGGTCCCCGAGACGACCGACGAGCAGCGCGCCGAGCAGATCCTCGACGTGTTCGACACCGCGTTCGGTGAGCTGCTCGCCGCCGACCCCGCTGCCTTCCAGGTCAAATTCCGCAAGATGGCGGCCTCGGCCTTCGCCTTCTACCGGGGCACGGCCTGCCTCTTCTACTCCGACCTGGAGCGGGACCGGCACGGCGGCCCCTACCTGGACGAGCGGACGGGCCGGGTGTGGATCCACGGCGACCTGCACGCCGAGAACTTCGGCACGTACATGGACTCCAACGGCCGGCTGATCTTCAACGTCAACGACTTCGACGAGGCCTACGTCGGCCCCTTCACCTGGGACCTGAAGCGGTTCGCCGCCTCCGTCGCCCTGATCGGCTACACCAAGGCGCTCAGCGACGACCAGATAAGCGAGCTGGTGCGCATCTACGCGGGTGCCTACCGGGAGCGGATCCACCGGCTGGCGGCGGGCGCGAAGAGCCATGCCTTGCCTGAGCTGCCCTCCTTCACCCTGGACACCGCCGAGGGCCCCCTGCTGGACGCGCTGCGCTCGGCCCGCTCCCGGACCCGCTTCTCCCTGCTGGACTCCATGACGGAGATACGCGACTACGAGCGCCGCTTCACCGCCGGCGGGGGCTCGATCGAGCTTGACGCCGCCACCCGCTACAAGGTGCTGGCCGCTTTCGACGGGTACCTGGAGACCCTCCCCGACGAGTCCCTCGTGCGCCCGGACTCCTACCGGGTCAAGGACGTGGTGGGGCGTCGCGGCGTCGGCATCGGCTCGGCGGGCCTGCCCTCCTACAACATCCTGCTGGAGGGGCACAGCGACGCCCTGGAGAACGACGTCGTGATCTACCTCAAGCAGGCGCAGACCCCGGCGGCCTCCCGGCACATCACGGACCGGGCGGTGCGGGAGTACTTCCAGCACGAGGGGCACCGCACGGTGATCTCTCAGCGCGCCCTGCAGGCGCACGCCGACCCGTGGCTGGGCTGGACGGAGCTGGACGGGGCCGGGCAGCTGGTGGCGGAGGTCTCTCCGTACGCGGTGGACCTGGACTGGTCGGACCTGGACGACCCGGAGGAGATCGCGGCCGTCGTCGCCGACCTCGGCCGGGCGACCGCGACCATGCACGCGTCGGCCGACGAGGCCGAGAGCGGGCAGTCCCTGGTGCCCTTCTCCACCGAGCGGGCCATCGACGCGGCGATCGCCGCCGACGAGGAGGGCTTCGCGGAGCTGCTCGTGGACTTCGCCCACGCGTACGGGGCCCGGGCGCGCGCCGACCACCAGATCTTCGTGGACCTCTTCCGTAACGGGCGTCTCACTCCCTGAACGCCTGTTCCACAGGAACGCATGGCACACTCGCGAGGATGGACATTTCCGGGACGGGACTCAGGGGGCTGCGGGCCGCGCTGTTCAGCGCGCTCGTCGTACTGCTCTCCTCGGGCTCGCACGTCCTGATGTCCCAGGTCCCGCTGCCGCGCACGCTGGTGGCCGGGGCCTTCGCGGGTGTGTTCGCGATCGCCTACGCCCTCGCGGGCCGCGAACGGGGCTTCGGCCCGATCGCCGGGCTGCTCGTGCCGCTGGAGCTGGCCGCCGACACGGTCTTCACCACCGGCCAGCACCTCTGCTACGGCCCGGCCGGCGGACCCGTTGCGGGCCCGCTGCGCGCCATGGGCCTGGACGCCCTGTGCGGCGGCACGCCGGTGGGCGGGCCGCTGACCGAGGTGACCGGCCCGGCCGACGCGGCCGCGCTGCTGTCCTCGCCGGGGCCGTACACGCCCTGGCTGCTGCTCGGCGCCCATGTCTCGGTCGGACTGCTGGCCGCGGCCTGGCTGCGGCACGGCGAGCGGGCACTGGGCCGGCTGCTGCGGGCGGTGGCCGCCTTCGCGTTCCGGCCGCTGCTGCTGGCGGCGGCCTCGGTCGCGGTGGCCCGCCGGCCGGCTCGGGCACTGCCGCGGTCGCTCCGCTCGGCCGCCGCGGCCCGTACCCGCTTCCCGGCACATTCCGTGGGACGACGGGGACCCCCCGTGCCCGGCGCGCTCGCACGCGCCTGACGCACGTACGGCAGTCCCTTCCACACGTCACACCCCACGGAGATCATGATGAGTTCACGCAACAGCCAGGCGAACAAGGCGGCGGCCCGCGAGCGTCTGCGCGCCGAGCGCGAGGCCCAGGCCAAGAAGGACAAGGTGCGCCGCCAGGTGATCGTGGCGGGCGCGGTGGTCGCGGCCCTCGGTCTGGTCGGCGCCATCGGCTACGCGGTCGTGCAGTCCAACCAGCCCACCCACTGGGAGAAGGCCGCCAAGGCCGAGCTGGTCAAGCCGGGGAACACCACGGGCGAGGACGGCACCACGGTCGTCATCGGCAAGCCCGACGCCAAGAAGACCCTGGAGCTCTACGAGGACTCGCGCTGCCCGGCCTGCGCCGCCTTCGAGCAGGCGGCCGGCGAGCAGATCAAGAAGGACGTGGACGCGGGCAAGTACAAGCTCCAGTACATCGGCGCCACCTTCATCGACAACGCCGTCAAGGGCGAGGGCTCGAAGAACGCGCTGAGCGCCCTGGGCGCGGCCCTGAACGTCAGCCCGGAGGCCTTCCTGCAGTACAAGGGCGCGCTGTACTCCAAGGACCTGCACCCCGAGGAGAGCGTCGACAGCTTCGCCAAGGACGACTACCTGCTGAAGGTCGCGGACACGGTCCCGGCGCTCAAGGGCAATGCCGCGTTCAAGAAGGCCGTCGAGGACGGTACGTACGACCGGTGGGCGCTGGAGATGTCGAAGACCTTCGACAAGTCCGGGGTGAAGGGCACGCCGACCCTGAAGATGGACGGCAAGAAGATCGACACTCCGCAGACGGCGGAGCTGTTCACGGCGGCGATCGACAAGGCCCTGCAGGGCTGATCCCGGGGCAATCCGGAAATCACCGTCCGGACGGACCGCTTCGAAGGGCGGGCGAACTCCCAGAGTTCGCCCGCCCTTTGCATGCACGCACCTGTTCGAATGGGTGTACCCGTCGGTAATATGATCATCCGTGACCAGTCATCTCACCGCCTCCCAGTCCGCGGCAACTCCCCGCCGCCGCACGGTCGTTCTGGCCGCCGCGGCCACCGCCGCACTGGCCCCCCTCACCTCACTGGGCGCCTCGGCCGCCCACGCGGCGGGCACCGCGCCCGCCTTCCTCCACGGCGTCGCCTCGGGCGACCCGCTGCCCGACGGGGTCCTGCTGTGGACCCGCGTCACCCCGACCCCCGAGGCCGTCCCGGGCTCCGGGATCGGCCCGGCCACCCAGGTGGACTGGGAAGTGGCGGCCGACAAGGGCTTCTCCCGCATCGTCGGCTCCGGCACCGTCACCGCGAGCGCCGCAACCGACCACACGGTCAAGGTGGACGTACGCGGGCTCCAGCCGCAGACGCCGTACTGGTACCGGTTCACCGCCGGCGGCGTCTCCTCCCCCGTCGGGCGCACCCTGACCACCCCGGCCCACGAGACGAAGACCGCGGGGGTCCGCTTCGGCGTGGTCTCCTGCGCCAACTGGGAGTCCGGCTACTTCTCCGCCTACCGCCACCTGGCTGCCCGCACGGACCTGCACGCGATCCTGCACCTCGGCGACTACATCTACGAGTACCAGTCCGCGGCGTATCCGGAGGCGAAGTACGTCGTACGCCCGCACGAGCCGAAGCACGAGATCGTCTCGCTCGCCGACTACCGCACGCGCCACGGCAAGTACAAGACGGACGCCGACCTCCAGGCCCTGCACCACGCCCATCCGGTCATCGCCATCTGGGACGACCACGAGTTCGCCAACGACGCCTGGGCCGGCGGCGCAGAGAACCACACCCCGGGGACCGAGGGCGAGTGGGCGGCCCGCGCCGCCGCCGCCAAGCAGGCGTACTTCGAGTGGATGCCCGTGCGCGCCTCCATAGCGGGCACCGTCTACCGCCGGCTGCGCTTCGGCACCCTCGCCGACCTGCACCTGCTGGACCTGCGCTCCTTCCGCTCGCAGCAGACCAAGATCGGCAGCGGCTCGGTGGACGACCCGGAGCGCACCATCACCGGGCGCGCCCAGCTGGACTGGCTCAAGTCGGGCCTCGCGGGCTCGGAGGCGACCTGGAAGCTGGTCGGCACCTCGGTGATGATCTCGCCGGTGGCCTTCGGTTCGCTCCCCGCGCACCTGTTGGGCCCGCTCGGCAAGCTGCTCGGCCTGCCCGAGGGCGGCCTCGCGATCAACGTGGACCAGTGGGACGGCTACACGGACGACCGCAAGGAGCTGCTGGGGCACCTGAAGGACCGGGGCGTCAAGAACACCGTGTTCCTGACCGGTGACATCCACATGGCCTGGGCGAACGAGGTCCCGATGAACATGGCCACGTACCCGGGCTCGGGCACGGCGGCGACCGAGTTCGTGGTCACCTCGGTGACCTCCGACAACCTCGACGACATGCTGCACGTCCTGCCGGACACCCTCTCACTGGTCGCCGAGTCGGCCATCAAGGCCGCCAACTGGCACGTGAAGTGGCTCGACATGGACGCGCACGGCTACGGCGTGCTCGACGTGACGGCGGAGCGCTCGCAGATGGACTACTACGTGGTGTCCGACAAGCGGCAGCCGGGTGCCACCTCCGCGTGGAGCCGGTCGTACCGGACGCTGAACGGGACCCAGAAGGTGGATCGGGTGTACCAGCCGGTGCGCTGATCGACCGTCGATTCTCCGGCCACATGGGGCGTCTGGTACATACCAGGCGCCCCATGCGCATCAGAAGCAACAAATCTTTTACGTAAGGCACTTGACCTGAATATGTCATGAACACATAAGCTTCCCGCCAGCTGAAGAAGATCTTCAGGCCACCACCCCCCACCTCCCACCGCACCCCCACGCGAGGAGCACACGTGCGCGCCGTCGCCCGCATATCCCCCCTTCTCCGCCGCCGCCTGATGGGCACGGCGGTCCTGGCCGGAACCCTGGCCTTCACCCCGCTCGCGGCCCCCACCACGCTCGCGGCCTCCAAGTCCCCCGCCGAGGTCTGCGCCGACCAGCCCGCCGCCTCCGGCGCCGCGAACGCCCGCGTCGCCCGCGCCCACGACGAGCACGCGGACGAGCCCAACGCGATCAGCGACGCGCAGGCGCAGTCCATGGACGCCGACCTGAAGTCGAAGCTGGACAAGGCCCTGAAGAACCAGCCCCAGCGCAGCCTGACGGCCGCCGAGGCCGTCGTGAACATCCCCGTGTACTTCCACGTCGTGCACTCCGGCACCACCGGAAAGCTGACAGCCACGGACATCAGCAAGCAGCTCGCGGTCCTGAACGCGGCCTACGGCGGCCAGGGCACCGGCAACGTCAACACGAACTTCCAGTTCACCCTGGCGGCCACCGACTACACGGACAACGCCACCTGGTACAACCTGGCTTCCGGCTCCCAGGCCGAGAAGGACATGAAGAACACCCTGCGCAAGGGCGGCCCGGGCGCGCTCAACTTCTACACCGCCAAGCTCTCCGGCGGCCTGCTCGGCTGGGCGACCTTCCCGACGTCCTACGCCTCCAGCCCCAAGATGGACGGCGTGGTCGTGCTCGACAGCTCGCTGCCGGGCGGCTCCTCCGCCAACTACAACGAGGGTGACACCGCCACCCACGAGGTCGGCCACTGGATGGGGCTGTACCACACCTTCCAGGGCGGCTGTAACGGCAACGGCGACTACGTCTCCGACACCCCGGCCGAGAAGAGCGCCGCCTACGAGTGCCCGACCGGGCGCGACAGCTGCGCGAGCAAGCCGGGCGTGGACCCGATCCACAACTTCATGGACTACACGTACGACTCCTGCATGTACCAGTTCACCGCAGGCCAGGTCGCTCGCATGTCGAGCAGCTGGACCGCGTACCGCGCGGGCTGACCTCCCGGCAGCAGAAGGGCCCCGGTCCGGCATCCGCCGGGCCGGGGCCCTTCCGTCCTCGCACCTACAGGCTGTCGAGGAAGCCGAGGGCGACCTTCCAGAGCTGCTCGGCTGCCTCGGCGTCGTAGTCGTCCAGCTCCGGGTCGGTGAACAGGTGCCCGGCGCCCGGGTAGCTGTGGACCTCCACGTCGGCCCCCGCCCGCTGCATCCGCAGGTACCAGGCCGTCAGCCAGTCGTGCGGCTCGAAGGGATCCGGGTCCGCGATGTGCAGCTGCACGGGCAGCTCGTCGACCGAGGCACCGTCCTCCAGGTCCGCGGTCCCGTGCAGGAGCAGCAGCCCGCGCGCCTTCTCGTCGGCCATCGCCAGGTGCTGGGCGAGCGAACCGCCGAAGGAGAAGCCCGCGTAGACCAGTCCCTGGTCCGAGTAGGGGGCGGAGGCCAGCACCGCGCGCTTCAGCAGCTCGTCACGGCCGATCTCGTCCTGGTGGGCCATGCCCTCCTCGACGGTCCCGAAGGTGCGTCCCTCGAAGAGATCCGGCACCTGGACCTGGTGCCCGGCCGCGCGCAGCCGGTCGGCCGCCGCGTGCACCGCGGGCCGCAGCCCGTACGTCGAATGGAAAAGCATGATGTTCATGCCTCCATCGTGCCAGCCGCCGGGGACGACGGGCCGGCGGACCGCTTCCCGCTACGTTCGTACCCATGGAGATGGAGAACGTCCTGCGCCCCGTCACGGTCATCGGCGGCGCACTGGTCGCCACCCTGATCGCGGGCCGGCTGCTCGACCTGCTGCTGCGCCGGGCCGACGCCCGGCACCCCGAGACCCCCCTGTGGGGCCTGCTGCGCCGCTGCCGGCTGCCCTTCCAGGTCGTCCTGTGCACCTCGCTGCTCAGAGCCTCCTACCGGTGGGCCGGAATCCTGCCCGACCACGCCTTCGGCGTCGGCCGGTTCCTCACCCTGGTCCTGATCGCGTCCGCGGCCTGGCTCGCCGTACGCATCGCGACGGCCGTGGTCGACTCGACGTACGCGCGCTACGCGGCGGTGACCGAGGACGAGGCCCGGGTACGCCGGGTCCGCACCCAGGTCACGCTGATCCAGCGGGTGGTCACGGCGGTGGTGGTCGTGGTCGCCGCGGCGGTGATGCTGCTGACCTTCCCCCCGGTGCGGGCGCTCGGCGCCTCGCTGCTGGCCTCCGCGGGCATCCTCGGCATCGTGGCGGGCATCGCCGCCCAGTCCACGCTGAGCAACCTCTTCGCCGGCCTGCAGATCGCCTTCGGCGACACCGTCCGCATCGGCGACACGGTGGTGGTCGACAAGGAGTGGGGCCGGGTCGAGGAGATCACCCTGACCTTCCTGACGGTCCGCACCTGGGACGAGCGGCGCATCACGATGCCTGTGTCGTATTTCACGGGCAAGCCCTACGAGAACTGGTCGCGCGGCGGCGCACAGATGACCGGCACGGTCTTCTGGCACCTGGACCACGGCGCGCCGATCGATCTGATGCGGGAGCGGCTCCAGCACGTCCTGGCGGAGATCCCGGAGTGGGACGGCCGCGGCGGCTCCCTGGCCGTGACGGACACCACACCCCACACCGTCCAGGTCCGCGCGGTCGTCACGGCGAAGGACGCAGACGACCTCTGGACGCTGCGCTGCGCGGTCCGCGAGCGCCTGATCACCTGGCTGGTGGCCGAGCACCCGTACGCCCTCCCCCGCATCGCCACGGCCCCGGCCCCGGCCCCGGAAGCTCCCTAGGGGTCCGGGGCAGCCCCCCGCTCAAGGGGCACGCAGGCTGCGCACGTCCAGGTGCCGCAGCACCCGGTCCACGATCTCCGGGTCGGAGCCGGGTTCGCTGCGGGCGGCCAGGACCTCGTGGCGGGCGGCCGACATCATCTCCCGCTGGATCCGCTGGACGTCGTGCAGCCGCTGCACGCGCTTCGCGTAGGCCTCGCGCCGTTCCTCGTCCACCATGTCGGGGCTGATCCTGGCCCCCACGTCGTAGGCGCGCCGGTACAGCTGCTCGACCAGGTCTTCCGGAAGGTCCTCCACCTCCTCGATCTCCTTCAGCCGCCGCTTCGCGGCCTTGGCCGCTCGGATCGCCAGCCGCCGCTGCGCGTCCCGCTCGGCGTCCGTGTCGGCCTCCACCCCCAGCCGCCGTACCAGCCAGGGCAGGGTCAGCCCCTGGCACACCAGGGTCGTCATGATCACCGCGAAGGCGATGAAGATGATCTGGTCCCGCCCGGGGAAGGGCTCACCGGCGTCCGTCCGCAGCGGGATGGCCAGCGCCAGGGCCACCGAGGCCACCCCGCGCATCCCGGCCCACCACATCACCACGCTCTCCCGCCAGCTCAGCGGGATCTCCTCGTCGTAGTCGCGCCGCTGGTGCAGCCGCTGGGCGAGCCAGCCGGCCGGCAGCAGCCACACCAGCCGTACGCCGACCACCACCGCGACCACGATCGCCGCCCACCCCGCCATCTCCCACACCCGGTCCTCGGCGGTGCCGAACACGTTGTGCAGCTCCAGCCCGATCAGGCCGAAGGCCACGCCGGTGACCAGCATGTCGACGACCTCCCAGAACGTGTGCCCGGCGAGACGCCCCAGCACGTCGTCGGCGTCGCTCGCGTACTCGGCGAGGAACAGGGCCGTCGTCAGCACCGCCAGCACCCCCGACCCCTCGAGTTCCTCGGCCACCACGTACGCGACGAACGGCACCAGCAGCGTCAGCCCGATCTGCAGGGTGGCATCGCCGAGCCGCCCCATGAGCCGGTGGGCGAGCCAGCCGAGCGCGAGCCCGACGGCCACGGCCACCACGGCGGAGAGCACGAACTCCCCGAGCGCCTCGGGCCAGGAGAAACTGCCGCTCACCACCGCGGCGACCGCCACGTGGTACAGCACGATCGCCGTCACGTCGTTGAAGAGCCCCTCGCCCTCCAGGATCGACACCATGCGGCGGGGCAGCCCGAGCGACCCGGCGACGGCGGTGGCCGCCACCGGGTCGGGCGGGGCGACGAGCGCGCCGAGCGCGAGGGCCGCGGCGATCGGCAGCCCGGGCACGACGGCGTTGGCGACGGCGGCCACGGCAGCGGTGGTGACGAACACCAGGGCCACCGCCAGCAGCAGGATGGGCCGGACGTTGGCGGCGAACTGCCGCCAGGACGTGCGCTGCACGGAGGCGTACAGCAGCGGTGGCAGCACCAGCGGCAGGATGAACTCGGGCGGGATCTCGACGTTCGGTACGGCCGGCACCAGTGCGAGGATCACCCCGCCGATGGTCATCAGGACGGGCGCGGGCAGTTTGAGCCGGTCCCCGAGCGGCACCGTGACCACGGCCCCGAGCAGGAGCACGAACAGCAGAGCAAGCTGATCCACTCCCCCACCCTGCCAGTCCGCTGCGCTCGGCTCGTGCGGTGACGGGGCCGCGGCTCCGTGTCGGGCTCCGCCCGAACCCCGACGGCGCTCCGCGCCCGCGCCTCAAACGCCGGCGGGGCTGGAAAATCCAGCCCCGCCGGCGTTTGAGGCGCGGGGTCCGGGGCGGAGCCCCGGTACCGGCTACGGCAAGGGGCGGCGCATCGCGCGGTGGGGGATGCCCGCGTCCTGGAACTCCGGGCCGTAGGCCACGTAGCCGAGCCGCTCGTAGAAGCCCAGCGCATGCGTCTGCGCGCCCAGGTCGACCGCCGTCAGGCCCCGCCGGGCCGCTTCCGCCTCGATCGCGCGGACCAGCGCCACCCCCACGCCCAGCCCGCGGGCGGACTTGCTGACGGCGAGCCGGCCCAGCGAGCCGACCGCCGGGTCGCCCGTCTTGCCGAGGGCCTCCGGCCCGTGGAGCAGCCGGCTCGTGCCCAGCGGCACGCCGTCCGCGTCCACGGCCAGGACGTGCACCGCGCTCGCGTCGTACGCGTCGTACTCGATCGACTCCGGTACCGACTGCTCGACCACGAAGACCTCGGACCGCACCGCGAAGCAGGCCTTCAGGTCCTCCTCCGAGACGGCGACCCGGACCTCGACCGTGCCCTCGACCGGCGAGGTCACTCGCTCTCCGCCCGGATCACGTCCAGCGCGTGCTGCAGGTCCGCCGGGTAGGAGCTCTCGAACTCGACCCACTGCCCGTCCGCCGGGTGCTCGAAGCCGAGGCGCACCGCGTGCAGCCACTGCCGGGTGAGGCCGAGCCGCTTGGCGACGGTCGGGTCGGCGCCGTAGGTCAGGTCGCCGACGCAGGGGTGCCGGTGCGCGGACATGTGCACGCGGATCTGGTGCGTACGCCCCGTCTCCAGCTTGATGTCGAGCAGCGAGGCGGCGCGGAAGGCCTCGATCAGGTCGTAGTGGGTGACGGACGCCTTGCCGTCCTGGATCACCGCCCACTTGTAGTCCGCGCTGGGGTGGCGGCCGATCGGCGCGTCGATCGTGCCGCTCATCGGGTCCGGGTGGCCCTGCACCAGCGCGTGGTAGCGCTTGTCCACGATCCGCTCGCGGAACTGGTTCTTCAGCGAGGTGTAGGCGCGCTCGGACTTCGCGACGGCCATCAGGCCGGACGTGCCGACGTCGAGCCGGTGCACGATGCCCTGGCGCTCGGACGCGCCGGAGGTGGAGATGCGGTAGCCGGCCGCGGCGAGGCCGCCGATGACGGTGGTGCCGGTCCAGCCGGGGCTCGGGTGGGCGGCGACGCCGACCGGCTTCATGATGACGACGATGTCGTCGTCGTCATGAATGATCTCCATGCCGGGGACGGGCTCGGCCACGACCTCGACGGGCCGCGGCGGCGCGGGCATCTCGACCTCGAGCCAGGCACCGCCGTGCACCCGCTCGGACTTCCCGACGACGCTGCCGTCGACCGTCACCTTTCCCGCAGCCGCGATTTCGGCCGCCTTCGTCCGGGAAAAACCGAACATACGGGCGATGGCGGCGTCGACGCGCTCGCCTTCGAGGCCATCGGGAACGGGCAGGGTGCGGATCTCGGGAATCGTACTCACCCGTCGAGTATGCCGGACGGGGCGCGGGAGCCGTCCCGCGATCAGTCCTTGTGGACGGTCCCGTCCGGGTCCAGGCCCTTGAAGGACAGCAGGACGATCAGGATGCCGCCGCACACGATCGCCGAGTCCGCGAGGTTGAAGACGGCGAAATGGGCGGGCGCGATGAAGTCGACGACCGCGCCCCGGAACACACCCGGCGAACGGAAGATCCGGTCGGTCAGGTTGCCCAGCGCACCGCCCAGCAGCAGGCCCAGGGCGATCGCCCACGGCAGGCTGTAGAGCTTGCGGGCCAGCCGCACGATCACCACGATCACCGAGGCCGCGATGCAGGTGAAGATGATGGTGAAGGCCTCGCCGAAGCCGAAGGCGGCGCCCGGGTTGCGGACCGCCTCGAACTTCAGCAGGTCACCGATGATCTCGATCGGCGGCTGGTGCTCCAGCTTCGCCACGACCAGCATCTTGCTGCCGAGGTCGAGCAGGTAGGCGAGCACCGCCACGACGAGCAGAGCCGTGATCCGACGGCGCCCCTTGGGCCCGGCGGACTCCGGCTGGGCGTCGTCCCCGACCTCCGGCGTACCGATGATGCGCTCCGCCTCTGCCACGTGAGTCCCTCGAACTAGCTCGAACCAGGCTCCTCCTGGACCCTGACGGACACGAGGGTACGTCAGGGCCCCCGCGCGCCGCCCGCCCCACCTCTCCCCCGCCCGTCTAATGCCGCCGTTCCTGCTTCTGCTTGCAGTCCACGCACAGCGTGGCCCGCGGGAAGGCCTGCATCCTGGCCTTGCCGATGGGCTGCCCGCAGTTCTCGCAGAGCCCGTACGTGCCCGCCTCCAGCCGTTCCAGGGCCCGCTCGGTCTGTTCCAGCATCGAGGTGGCGTTCGCCGCGAGCGCCAGCTCGGACTCGCGGGTGATGTTCTTGGTGCCGGTGTCGGCCTGGTCGTCGCCGGCGCCGTCCCCGGAGTCCCGCATCAGGCCGGAGATCGCCGCCTCCGAGGCGTCGAGCTCGGCCCGCAGCCGCAGCACCTCCGCCAGGAGCTCCGCACGGGCGTCCTCGACCTCCTTGGGGGTCCAGGGGTCCTCTCCGGGCCGTACGGCGAGCTCACCGGGGGCCGGGGCCGCCGTGGCCCGTGCCTTGGGGAGCCCGCTGGTGGCGGCCGCGGCCGTCTTCCTCGCCGTACCCGCGCTCTTCTTGGCAACCACTTTCCGGACTCCCGTCTTCTTCGCGGCATGCGCCGCCCCCTCGGCCGCGGCCTTCTTGGCCGTGGCCGTCCGCTTCTCGACGGCGGTCGTCTTCCTGACAGCGGTCGTCTTCTTGACGGCGGTCGTCTTCCCGTCCGCGGCGAGCCCGCCGGCCGCGGTCCTTCGGGCAGCGGTCGCCTTCTTGGCGGGAGCCGCGTCCTCGGAGACCGCCGCCTTCCCGGCGGCCTTCCCGACGGCCTTCTTGGCAGTACTCCCGGCGGTCTTCTTCGCCACCATGGCCGCGGCCCCTTCACATACTGTGATCTTTGCTCGCGAATCGTGCCGGAACGATAAATCGACACCGGCCCCGCGGCAACGGGGCACGCATCCATCGAGGTCAACCTGCATCCGTTGTGCCCATCAGGAGCCCTGGTAATCCGCCACTCCCGTCCCACCCGAGACGCAAGCGGCGGCGCGGGCCCATTCGGGTCACAGCGGGGGCGCGCCGGGGTCGCGCGCGGACCCTCCCCGCGGCCCCGCCACGCCGGGCCGGCGGCCCCCGCACGGGCCCCCGAAAACCGGTCTGCCGTGCGCCGCCCGGGCCCGTACACTGGGCCCAGCGAAAGGCATGGACGGGGACGAGTAGCGTCGTACGCAGCCAGGAGCGACCCGGGGACGGTGAGAGCCCGGGGGCGAGCGCGATGCGAAGGATCACCCCTGAGCCGCCGGAAGAAAGCCCGCACGGGATCCCCGTACGGCGAGTAGAACCGGCTTCGCACCCCAATGAGGGGGCCACCGGATCCGTCCGGCGGCCAAGGAGGGTGGTACCGCGGGAGCAGCAGTGCTCTCGTCCCTCCGGACGGAATTGACACCCCGCCGGAGGAAGAGTTCAGCCTCATGACCACACCGCCGCAGTACCGCCCGGTACCCGCCCAGGTCGACCTGCCCGCCCTCGAGCACGCCGTCCTCGACTTCTGGCGCGAGAGCAAGACCTTCGCCAAGACCCTGGAGCAGTCCGAGGGCCGCCCCGAGTGGGTCTTCTACGAGGGCCCGCCCACCGCGAACGGCATGCCCGGCGCGCACCACATCGAGGCCCGCGTCTTCAAGGACGTCTTCCCCCGCTTCCGCACGATGCGCGGCTACCACGTGGCCCGCAAGGCCGGCTGGGACTGCCACGGCCTGCCCGTCGAGCTCGCCGTCGAGAAGGAGCTGGGCTTCAACGGCAAGCAGGACATCGAGGCGTACGGCATCGCCGAGTTCAACGCCAAGTGCCGCGAGTCCGTGACCCGCCACACCGACGCGTTCACCGAGCTCACGACCCGCATGGGCTACTGGGTCGACCTGGACGACGCCTACCGGACCATGGACCCCGAGTACGTCGAGTCCGTGTGGTGGTCGCTGAAGGAGATCTTCAACAAGGGCCTGCTCACCCAGGACCACCGCGTCGCCCCCTGGTGCCCCCGCTGCGGCACCGGCCTCTCGGACCACGAGCTCGCCCAGGGCTACGAGACGGTCGTGGACCCCTCGGTCTACGTCCGCTTCCCGCTGACCTCCGGCCCGCTCGCGGGCGAGGCCGCGCTGCTGGTCTGGACGACCACCCCGTGGACCCTGGTGTCCAACACGGCCGTCGCGGCCCACCCCGAGGTCACGTACGTCGTGGCGACCAACGGCGAGGAGAAGCTGGTCGTCGCCCAGCCGCTGCTGGAGAAGTCCCTCGGCGAGGGCTGGGAGGCCACCGGCGAGACCTTCACGGGCAAGGAGATGGAGCGCTGGACGTACGAGCGCCCGTTCTCCCTCGTGGAGTTCCCGGAGCCCGCCCACTACGTCGTGAACGCCGAGTACGTCACGACCGAGGACGGCACCGGTCTGGTCCACCAGTCCCCCGCCTTCGGCGCCGACGACCTCGCGGTCTGCCGCGCGTACGGCCTGCCCGTCGTGAACCCGGTCCGCCCCGACGGCACCTTCGAGGAGGACGTCCCGCTGGTCGGCGGCGTCTTCTTCAAGAAGGCCGACGAGAAGCTGACCGCCGACCTCGACGCGCGCGGCCTGCTCTTCAAGCACATCGCCTACGAGCACAGCTACCCGCACTGCTGGCGCTGCCACACGGCCCTGCTCTACTACGCGCAGCCGTCCTGGTACATCCGCACCACCGCCGTCAAGGACGCGATGCTGCGGGAGAACGAGAAGACGAACTGGTTCCCCGACTCGGTCAAGCAGGGCCGCTTCGGCGACTGGCTGAACAACAACATCGACTGGGCGCTGTCCCGCAACCGCTACTGGGGCACCCCGCTGCCGATCTGGCGCTGTGAGGAGAACCACCTCACCTGCGTCGGCTCCCGCGCCGAGCTGTCCGAGCTGTCCGGCCAGGACCACTCGAACCTGGACCCGCACCGCCCGTACATCGACGACGTCACCTTCACCTGCACGCACGAGGGCTGCTCCCTCGAAGCCGTCCGCGTGCCGGAGGTCATCGACGCCTGGTACGACTCGGGCTCGATGCCGTTCGCGCAGTGGGGCTACCCGTACAAGAACAAGGAGATCTTCGAGAAGCGCTACCCGGCGCAGTTCATCTCGGAGGCCATCGACCAGACGCGCGGGTGGTTCTACACGCTGATGGCGGTCGGCACGCTCGTCTTCGACAAGTCCTCGTACGAGAACGTGGTCTGCCTGGGCCACATCCTCGCCGAGGACGGCCGCAAGATGTCCAAGCACCTGGGCAACATCCTCCAGCCGATCCCGCTCATGGACCAGCACGGCGCGGACGCGGTGCGCTGGTTCATGGCGGCCGGCGGCTCCCCGTGGGCGGCGCGGCGCGTGGGCCACGGCACGATCCAGGAGGTCGTCCGCAAGACCCTCCTCACGTACTGGAACACGGTGGCCTTCCAGGCCCTGTACGCCCGTACGTCGAACTGGGCGCCCTCCGCCTCCGACCCGGCCCCGGCCGACCGCACGGTCCTGGACCGCTGGCTGCTCTCGGAGCTCCACGCGCTCGTGGCCGAGGTCACCGAGGCGATGGAGTCGTACGACACCCAGCGCGCGGGCAAGCTCCTCTCCGCGTTCGTGGACGACCTGTCCAACTGGTACGTCCGCCGCTCGCGCCGCCGCTTCTGGCAGGGCGACGCGGCCGCGCTGCGGACCCTCCACGACGTGGTGGAGACGGTGACGCGCCTGCTCGCCCCGCTGACCCCGTTCATCACCGAGCGGGTCTGGCAGGACATGGTCGTCCCGGTCACCCCGGACGCCCCGGAGTCGGTCCACCTGTCGACGTGGCCGACGGCGGACACCTCGGCGATCGACCCGACCCTGTCCCAGCAGATGCAGCTGGTCCGCCGCCTGGTGGAGCTGGGCCGGGCGACGCGTGCCGAGTCGGGCGTCAAGACCCGCCAGCCGCTGTCCCGGGCCCTGGTCGGCGCGGTGGGCTTCGACGCGCTCTCCCCCGAGCTGCAGTCCCAGATCACGGAAGAGCTGAACGTCTCCTCCCTGGCCTCCCTGTCGGAGGTCGGCGGGTCCCTGGTCGACACGACCGCGAAGGCGAACTTCCGGGCGCTGGGCAAGCGCTTCGGCAAGGGCGTCCAGGACGTGGCGAAGGCGGTGGCCGCGGCCGACGCGGCGGCGCTGTCCCTGGCCCTGCGGGCCGGCTCGGCGGTGATCTCGCTGAACGGTGAGGAGATCTCCCTCTCGCCGGAGGAGGTCATCATCACGGAGACCCCGCGCGAGGGCTGGTCGGTGGCGTCCGACTCGGGCGCGACGGTCGCCCTGGACCTGGAGATCACGCCGGAGCTGCGGCTGGCGGGCCTGGCCCGTGACGCGATCCGCCTGATCCAGGAGGCCCGGAAGAACTCCGGCCTCGACGTGGCGGACCGGATCGCGCTGCGCTGGTCCTCCGCGGACCCGGAGGTCGGTGCGGCCCTGACGGACCACGCGGCCCTGATCGCGGACGAGGTCCTGGCGACGGACTTCGCGTCGGGCGAGGCGGACGCCACGTACGGTGACCCGTTCACGGACGAGTCCCTCGGCCTGACCTTCCGCCTCCGCAAGGCGTAGCCGCCCCTTCACCGGCCCGCCCCTCCCCTCCCGGGGGGGGCGGGCCGCTGTCGTTTCCCGTGTGCGGGTCCCGTCCCGGGTGCGGGTTCCGTTCCGGGTGCGGCCCGGTGGCCGCGCCTCAAACGCCGGCGGGGCTGGGTTTGGCTTCGGGTGGGGCGGGGCCCCTCCGGGGGCTCTCCTCGGCTCGGCGCGCGCGGGCTTGTCGCGGTGGTGCCCGGTGGTCGCGCCTCGTCCTGCGGGGAGCCCCCGGAGCGTCCCCGCCCCACGGCCCCGCGCGGGACGGCCCCGGGGTGGGGGTGCGGGGACGGTGGGGGGTGTCCCCGCAGGACGAGCGCGCAACCACCGCGCACAACCGAGACGTGCCCGCACGCGCCGAGCCGAGGAGACACCCCCCGGCGGCCCCGCACCCCCACCCCCCGCACCGACCCCGCCCAGGCGGCCAAACCCAGCCCCGCCGGCGCTTGAGGCGCGGCCACCGGGCCGCACACGGGTAGCGGAACGGGCCGGGCCCGGTGCCCCCGAAGGGGAACCGGGCCCGGCCCGTGACTGCCGACTGCGCGGCGGCGCCTAGTTGTCGTCCTCGTCGATCAGGAAGCCCCGCATCGGCGACGGCGCCTGCATCGGCTGCGGCGCAGCCGGCCGCACCGGAGCCATCGGCTGGGTCATCGCCGGGGACATCTGCTGCTGGTTGCCGCCGTAGGACGGGGCACCCATCGGGGAGGGACCGCCCATGGGGGACGGGCCACCCATCGAGGGACCGCCCATGGAGTGGCCCATCGCACCGGCCGGAGCCATCGAGGGCGACGGCGACGGCGGCAGCGCGGGACCGGCCGGGTTCCGCGGCGGGGCGAGCGAGTCGTCCGCCTGGGTCTCCAGCTGGCGCAGCTGCGACTCCAGGTAGGACTTCAGGCGCGTACGGTACTCGCGCTCGAAGCCCCGCAGGTCCTCGACCTTGCGCTCCAGCGTGGCGCGGGCGGACTCCAGGGAGCCCATCGCGACGCGGTGCTTCTCCTGCGCGTCCCGCTCCAGCGCGTCGGCCTTGGCGCGGGCGTCCCGCTCCAGGCCCTCGGCGCGCGACCGGGCCTCGCCGACGATCTTGTTGGCCTCGGAGCGGGCCTCCGCGATCGCCTGGTCGGCGGTCTGCTGCGCCAGCGACAGGACGCGCGCGGCGCTGTCGCCGCCGGGGCCCTGCTGCGGGAGCTGCGGCTGCTGCATCTGCTGCATGGGCTGACCCATGGGCTGCATCTGCTGCCCCATCGGCTGCATCTGCTGGCCCATGGGCTGCATCTGCTGGCCGAGCGGGTTCTGGCCGCCCATCGACTGCTGCTGCATGCCCTGGGGGCCGCCCATGGGCTGCTGCTGCATGCCCTGGGGTCCGCCCATGGGGTGCTGCTGCATGGGACCGCCCATGGGGCCGCCCATCGGGCCGGGGCCCTGCTGGCCCTGGCCGCCGGGGCCCGGCGGAAGCTGCGGCTGGCCACCCGGAAGCTGCGGCGGGCCACCCTGGAGCTGCGGCGGGCCCATCTGCGGCTGCTGCTGCTGCGGCGGGCCGGATATGGCCGCGGGCACGGGGGCGCCGGGGCCTCGCTGGTCCTGGGGTTCGGCCTTGCGCATGCCCTGCTGCTGCTGGTTCTGCGCGGCGGCACGCGTGGCGGCGGCCAGCTTGGCGCGCAGGTCCTCGTTCTCGCGCAGCAGGCGCGTCAGTTCGGACTCGACCTCGTCGAGGAAGGCATCGACCTCGTCCTCGTCATAGCCTTCTCGGAGGCGGACGGTCGTGAACTGCTTGTTCCGCACGTCCTCGGGAGTCAGCGGCATGTCTTCTTCACCTCTACGTAGTCGTCGGCAGTCGGCAAGACCGTATCGGGACTGTCCCCGCGCCCGCGGGGAAGCACATCGTTCACAAGCCGCTCGCAGCGGTGCGCACGAAACTGATGAGGATGTAAACGATGATCATCAGAACGAAGAAGGACAGGTCGAGTGCCACGCCCCCGAGACGCAACGGCGGAATGAACCGCCGAAGAAGCTTGAGCGGTGGATCGGTGACGCTGTAGGTGGCCTCCAGTACGACCACCATCGCCTTGCCGGGTGTCCAGGAACGTGCGAACTGGAACACGTAGTCCATGACCAGGCGGAAGATCAGCACGACGAGGAAGCACCCCAAGGCGAAGTAGATCACTTGCAGTGCGACACCCATTCCGCGCTTCCCTCTCCCCTGCTCCCGCTGTGTTCCCGGCCCCGTGTCTGACGGATCGGTCTAGCTTTGGTTGAAGAACCCGCCCTCCGCGATGCGGGCCTTGTCCTCCGCCGTGACATCGACGTTAGCAGGCGACAGCAGGAACACCTTCTGTGTCACGCGTTCAATGCTGCCGTGCAGACCGAAGACGAGTCCGGCGGCGAAGTCCACGAGACGCTTCGCATCCGTGTCGTCCATCTCCGTGAGATTCATGATCACCGGAGTGCCCTCACGGAAGTGTTCCCCGATGGTACGGGCCTCGTTGTAGGTCCGGGGGTGCAGCGTCGTGATGCGGTACGGCTCCCGCTCGGAGACGACCTTGGGCATGATCACGGGGGCGTTCTTCTCCATGTTCGTACGATCGGGTGTGATGGATGCCACGGGGGCAATTCGCGCAGGACGTCCGCTTTCCACCGGAATTGGGATAGGTTCACGCTGCGCCGGAGGCTGTGCGACTCGTACCGGTTCATCCGGTACGGGCGATTGGTGCACGGGCTGCTGTCGGCGATCCCGCTCCCGAGCCCGCTCCATCTCCGGTTCGGGCTCGAACTCGTCGTCGGGGTCGTACCCCGGGTTGTCGTACCGGTCGTCCTCCACGAGGCCGAGGTAGACCGCCATCTTGCGCATCGCGCCGGCCATTCTCCGAGTCCTCCGCTCTGTGGTGGATCGCCCTGTCGCAGGTGCCGCCGTGTCACGAATGTCACCAACTGCCCGCGATCCACTAGGTCTGCCCGCTCATCAGCGGGAATGACCATATTTTCTGCTGTGGTCCGACTTTCTTCGCGACGTTACCCGAGCCGGGGTCTCGCGCCGAGTACCGCAGTGCCGACGCGTACATGTGTCGCACCGGCCGCCACGGCCTGTTCCAGGTCTGCGCTCATCCCGGCCGACACCATCGTGGCAGCCGGATGGTCCACGCGCATGCGGGATGACAATTCCATCAGCCGCTCGAAAGCGGCCCGTTCCCGCCCCGCGTAGTGGCCGGACAGCGGGGCGACCGTCATCAGGCCGTCGATCCGCAGTCCCGGAGCCCCGGCGACGAGGTCGGCCAACTCCGCGAGCTGTTCCGGCGCCGCGCCCCCGCGGGCCCCGCGCTCCCCCGACTCCGCGTCGAGGGCGATCTGCACGAGGCACCCGAGCTCCCGGCCGGCGTTCACCGCGGCCGCCGAGAGGGCGGTCACGAGCTTCGGCCGGTCGACCGACTGCACGACATGCGCGTATCCCGCCACGGAACGGACTTTGTTCGTCTGCAACTGGCCGACGAAGTGCCAGCTGAGCGGCAGATCCGCGCAGGCCGCGGCCTTGGGGGCGGCATCCTGGTCACGATTTTCCGCAACATGACGGACGCCCAGGTCCGCCAGCAGTCGTACGTCGCTCGCGGGGTAGGTCTTGGTGACCACGATGAGCGTCACCTCGTCCCGCCCCCGCCCCGCCGCCGCGCACGCGGACGAGATACGTTCCTCCACCCGCGCCAGGTTCTCGGCGAGCTCCGACTTACGATCCGTCATTCTTCTTTTCCCCCGGCAGTCCGGGGGGGCGTCTCCCCGGAAAGCTCCGTCAACCAGACATATCCGGCCAGTCGTCCGGTCACCCGGTCGCGGCGGTACGAGAAGTGGTCCCGCGACTCCAGTGTGCAGACCGGGGAACGGCCGCTGTTCACCACCCCCGCCTCCGCGAGCTGGGCGTGCACCCCGGCGACCACGTCGACGGCCGGTGTCCCCCAGCTCGTCTCGGCCCTGGCGGCGGGGACGACGTCCGCCACCGCCTCCCGCATCTCGGCCGGAACCTCGTAGCAGTGTCCGCAGACGGCGGGCCCGGTCCGGGCGACGATCCGCCCGGGCTCGGCCCCGAGGGCGACCATCGCCTCGACGGCGGCGGGCACCACCCCGGCGACCAGTCCCGGCCGCCCGGCGTGGGCGGCCGCCGCGACCCCGGCGACGGGGTCCGCCAGCAGGACCGGCGTGCAGTCGGCGGTGAGCACCGCGAGGGCGAGCCCCCGACGGGCGGTCACCACCGCGTCCACCGCCGGGACCTCGGCTTCCGCGCCCCAGGGCCCGTCCACCACGGCCACGTCCCGGCCGTGCACCTGGTTCATCCAGACCACCCGGTCCGGTGCCAGGCCCAGGGACTTCGCCGCCCGTGCCCGGTTCGCGAGAACGGCGGCCGGGTCGTCTCCGACCGCGCCGCCGAGATTGAGCTCCTCGTACGGAACGGCGCTCACTCCGCCCCACCGGTCGGTGAAGGCGAAGTGGGCGCCGCCCACGTGATGCTGCTCCGGTGTCACTTCAAGAAGTCCGGGACATCCAGCTCTTCGGCCGGGCTGTCCTGGTACGGGCGGGCCGTGGGGACCTGCGGCGCGGGGGCCTGGACCTCGACCGGGGCCGCCTCGACCGGAGCCGGGGGCTCCTCGCGCGGGGTGACCGAGCCGAGTCCGCCGAAGGCCGGGCGGGCCGGCTCGGCGGCACGGACCGGAGCCGGGGCCGGCTCCTCGCGCTTGGTGGACGCGGCGCCGATGACGTTGTCCCGGCGGGCCGGGGGCTGTCCGCCGTCGAACCCGGCCGCGATGACGGTGACCCGTACCTCGTCGCCGAGCGCGTCGTCGATGACGGCACCGAAGATGATGTTCGCCTCGGGGTGCGCGGCCTCGCTGACCAGCTGCGCGGCCTCGTTGATCTCGAAGAGACCGAGGTCCGAGCCACCGGAGATGGAGAGCAGCACGCCACGGGCGCCGTCGATGGACGCCTCCAGGAGCGGCGAGGAGATCGCCATCTCGGCGGCGGCCACGGCGCGGTCGTCGCCGCGGGCCGAGCCGATGCCCATCAGGGCCGAGCCGGCCTCGGACATCACGGACTTGACGTCGGCGAAGTCGAGGTTGATCAGACCCGGGGTGGTGATGAGGTCGGTGATGCCCTGGACGCCCGAGAGCAGGACCTGGTCGGCCGACTTGAAGGCGTCGAGCACGCTGACCTGGCGGTCCGAGATGGACAGCAGTCGGTCGTTGGGGATGACGATGAGGGTGTCGACCTCTTCGCGGAGCTCGGCGATGCCGTCCTCCGCCTGGTTCGCGCGGCGCCGGCCCTCGAAGGTGAACGGCCGGGTGACCACACCGATCGTCAGGGCGCCCAGCGAGCGCGCGATGTTGGCGACGACAGGTGCGCCGCCGGTGCCGGTGCCGCCGCCCTCACCGGCGGTGACGAAGACCATGTCGGCCCCCTTGAGGACCTCCTCGATCTCCTCGCGGTGGTCCTCTGCCGCCTTGCGACCGACGGCCGGGTTGGCGCCGGCGCCGAGGCCACGGGTGAGTTCCCGGCCGACGTCGAGCTTGACGTCGGCGTCGCTCATCAACAGCGCCTGGGCGTCCGTGTTGATGGCGATGAACTCGACGCCCTTGAGACCGACCTCGATCATTCGGTTGATGGCATTGACACCACCGCCGCCGACACCGATGACCTTGATGACTGCGAGGTAGTTCTGCGGTGCTGCCACGTCGAAGGCCTCTCGCCTCGAGTTACGTGTCGCCGCCTCGCGGGCCTGCGTTGCGACGACTGATGCCGAAATAGGGACGGTCCGAACGCGCCGACCCGAACCCTCACCCTGAAGTTTAGGGTTAGGGGTGTGCCTGTTCCTCGGACTCTTCCGAACAGGACACTAAGTCGACAAGTAGCGCGTGTTCAACGAACACGCCGAACCTCCCGTTTTTCTTTTCACCCTATGTGATCACCCGTATCGCTGGCCAACCAGGGTGCGCCGCTGTTGGACCGGACGTCAACTCCCGGACGCAGCAGGGGCGGTGGGGACGCTCACGTCGAAGTGGGCGGCCTTGGGCGCGGCTTTCAACAAAGCGTTCAATGCGCGCCCCTTCGCGTCGCTCTGTTCACCGCTCCCCCACGTCACGGACCGGCCCCGGGTGAGCTCCAGCACCACCGAATCGTAGGAACCCACCTTGACCTGCACGGTTTCCTTGGCGATCGGCTCCGGGAGGGCGCCCGCGACGAGTACGGCCTCGTGCAGCAGCCGTTCCTCGTCGAAGCGGCGGACGCTCGGCGATCGACCGGCGTTCAATTCGAGGACCGGAACACCCGCGGGAGCTTTCGGAACCGTGTCGAATCGCACACCCGTTGCGTCCACTTCCACGAAGTTGGCGTCCTTTTTGATGAGCAGGACGGGTTTGCGTTCCGTCACTTTCAGACCGATGCCGTGCGGCCACGCCCGCACCACGTCGACCGAATCGATGCGGGGCAGCCGGCCGCGGACCCGGCCCTCGATCTCCTCGGTGTCGACGCTCACCAGGGGTGCGCCGACCGGGACGGCCGCGGCGCCCAGGACCTGCTCGGAGGTGAGCACGTCCATGCCGGTGGCGGCGACCTTCTCCACGCGGAGCCAGGAGGACCCGTAGAGCACCCAGGTGCCGCCCGCCACGAGGAGCACCGCGGCGGCCAGGGAGGCCAGCACGGGGCCCCGGCGCAGGCGTGCGCCGGGGCCCCGTGGGCCGGACCTCTGGGCCGGCTTCGGGGCCTTGGGGGCTTTGGGGGCCTTGGGCGGCTTCGGCGGCTTGGGAGCGCCGGTGCCCTTGCGGGCAGCCGGGCCGGACCGATCAGAAAACGGTGTTCCGCGCCGCGCGGTCGTCCCTCCGGCCACTCCCTGCCTCCTGCGTCTGCGCTACCCGCCTCAGCGGGACCTGTGGGCCGCGATCGCCTCGTAGACCATGCCGACCAGGAGCTCGTCGGCGTCCCGGCGGCCGAACTCACCGGCGGCCCGGGACATCTCGTACAGGCGGTGCGGGTCGGACAGCACCGGGAGGACCTGGCTCAGCACCCAGTCGGGCGTCAGCTCCGCGTCGTCCACGAGCAGGCCGCCGCCGGCCTTGACCACCGGCTGGGCGTTGAGCCGCTGTTCACCGTTGCCGATCGGCAACGGGACGTAGGCGGCGGGGAGCCCGACGGCGGAGAGTTCGGCGACGGTCATCGCTCCCGCGCGGCACAGCATCATGTCGGCGGCGGCGTACGCGAGATCCATCCGGTCCACGTACGGTACCGGCACATACGGCGGCATCCCGGGCATGTTGTCGACACGCGGCAGTTCGTTCTTCGGCCCGACGGCGTGCAGGATCTGGATCCCGGAGCGCTGGAGGGTCGGAGCGACCTGCTGGATCGTCTCGTTGAGGCGGCGGGCGCCCTGCGAGCCGCCGGAGACCAGCAGCGTGGGCAGGTTGGGGTCCAGGCCGAAGGCGGCACGCGCCTCCGGGCGGACCGCGGCCCGGTCGAGGGTGGAGATGGAGCGGCGCAGCGGGATGCCCACGTAGCGGGCGCCGCGCAGCTTGCTGTCGGGGGTGGAGACCGCGACGGCGTGCGCGTACCGGGAGCCGATCTTGTTGGCCAGTCCGGGCCTGGCGTTGGCCTCGTGGACGATGATCGGCACTCCGAGGCGCTTGGCCGCGAGATAGCCGGGCAGGGCCACGTAGCCGCCGAAACCGACGACGCAGTCGGCCTTGGTACGGATCAGGATCTCCTCGGCGGCCTTGATGGTGCCGCGCAGCCGTCCGGGGACGGTGATCAGTTCCGGGGTGGGCTTGCGGGGCAGCGGCACGGCGGGGATCAGGCCCAGCTCGTAGCCGCGTTCCGGCACCAGGCGGGTTTCCAGTCCGCGCTCCGTGCCGAGGGCGGTGATGCCCACTGAAGGGTCCTGCCTGCGCAGGGCGTCCGCGAGGGCGAGCGCCGGCTCGATGTGGCCGGCGGTCCCCCCACCGGCGAGTACGACATGCACCGAATTTCACCGCTCTCCGGACGGACGCTTCTTGACGCGCCGTCTCATCGACTTCCATCTCACCCCGGTCCGCCACCAGCCGGTCTTCGGCTGTCGCATCGCGAGGGCCGCGCGCGCCGCCGGCTCCTCACGCGCGAAGGCGATGAGCAGTCCGACCGCGAACATGGTCGGCAGCAGGGCTGACCCTCCGTAGGAGAACAGCGGGAGCGGGACTCCGGCGATCGGCAGCAGGCCGAGCACCGCACCGATGTTGATCACGGCCTGGGCCGTGATCCAGGTGGTCACGCCTCCCGCGGCAAACCGTACGAAGGAGTCCTCCGTGCGTCCGGCCACGCGGATACCCGCATAGCCTAGAGCCGCGAACAGGGCGAGCACCGACAGCGTCCCCGCGAGACCCAGTTCCTCCCCGGTGATGGCGAAGATGAAGTCGGTGTGGGCTTCGGGTAGTTGCCCCCATTTTTCCACACTTGCACCCAGCCCGGAACCGAACCATCCACCCGAGGCGAGGGCATAGATCCCGTGAACGGCCTGCCAGCAAAGGTCGTTCTTGCCCGGTTCTGTCGCCCCGAGGCATTCCAGCCGGTCCATGCGGTGCGGGCTCGTCTTGATGAGCAGTGCGACGATCGCACCCGCGAAGGCGAGCACTCCGACGAACATCCGGGTCGGGGCTCCGGCCAGCCAGAGCAGACCGAACAGGATGGCGCCGAGGATCATCGCGGTGCCCATGTCCCCGCCCAGCATGATCAGCCCGAGCAGCAGGAAGGCCACCGGGACCAGCGGCACCAGCAGGTGCTTCCACTGGCTCAGCAGCCCCTTGTCGCCCTTGCGCGCCAGCAGGTCGGCGCCCCACAGGATCAGTGCCAGTTTGCCGAACTCGCTGGGCTGGAGCATGAACGGACCGCCGAGGGAGATCCAGTTCTGGTTGCCGTTGATCGAGACGCCTATCCCCGGGACCTGGACCAGGACCATCAGGAAGAGGGTGCCGGCGAGCACCGGATACGAGAGCGCACGGTGCAGTTTGACCGGCATCCGGGAGGCGGCGAACAGGAGCACGCCGCCGATGAGGGCGGCCAGGAACTGCTTCTTGAAGAAGTACGCGTCGCCGAGGCCGAGCTGGAGGGCCTTGATCATCGAGGCCGAGTACACCATCACCAGGCCGAGCACGATGATGAGCAGGGAACTGCCGAAAATCAGGTAATAGGCGGTGAGCGGGCGGTCCCAGGCCTTCTGCAACTGCCGCTGCGTACGCCGCAGCCGGGCCAGCGGCCCGCGCCCGGCGGGCCGCTTCGTACGCACCGCAGGGCGCTTGCGGCCCTGCGCCTTCACGGCGGACGGCCGCCGCCCCGGCAGCATCTGCTTGGCCGGCATCTGTGATCTTCCCCTCCACTCGTACGAGGCGAGCTGCCGGCCGGAGGGAACCTGTCCCGGAGCCCCCGGCCTAGGCCGTGTCCGCAGCGTTCTCGGCGGCCAGTTCGCGCACCGCGTCGGCGAATGCGTCCCCGCGCTTGTTGTAGTTCGCGAACATGTCCATCGAGGCACAGGCAGGTGCCAGCAGGACCGTGTCGCCGGGCTCGGCGAGCGCGGCGGCTTCCCGGACCGCTGCGAGCATCGCCCCAGTGTCGGTCCGGTCGAGGTCGACGACCGGGACCTCGGGGGCGTGTCGCGCCAGCGCATCGGCGATGAGCGCCCGGTCGGCGCCGATCAGCACGGCGCCGCGCAGCCGCTTCGCGGCGTTCTGCACGAGGTCGTCGAAGGTCGCGCCCTTCGCGAGGCCGCCCGCGATCCACACGACCGGCTCGAAGGCCGCCAGCGAGGCCTCCGCCGCGTGCGTGTTGGTGGCCTTGGAGTCGTCGATGTAGGTGACCGAGGCGACCTCGTCCACGTACGCGACGCGGTGCGCGTCCGGACGGAAGTCGCGCAGCCCGTCACGGACGGCGCGCGGCTCCACGCCGAAGGCACGGGCCAGGGCCGCGGCGGCGAGCGCGTTGGCGATGTTGTGCGGGGCCGGCGGATTGACGTCCGCGACCTCGGCGAGCTCCTGGGCGTTCTTCTGCCGGTTCTCCACGAAGGCCCGGTCGACGAGGATGCCGTCGACGACGCCGAGCATGGAGGGGCCGGGGGCGCCGAGGGTGAAGCCGATCGCGCGGCAGCCCTCTTCGACGTCGGCCTCCACGACCAGGTTCTCGGTGGCCGGGTCGGCGACGTTGTAGACGCAGGCGACCGTGTTGCCCTCGTAGATCCGGCCCTTGTCGGCGGCGTACGCCTGCATCGAGCCGTGCCAGTCGAGGTGGTCGGGGGCCAGGTTGAGCACGGCCGCCGAGTGGACGCGCAGCGAGGGCGCCCAGTGCAGCTGGTAGCTGGAGAGCTCGACGGCGAGCACGTCGTACTCCTGCTCGCCGAGGACCACGTCGATGATGGGGGTGCCGATGTTGCCGACGGCGGCGGTGCGCAGCCCCGCGGCCTTCAGGATCGACGCCAGCATCTGGGTGGTGGTGGTCTTGCCGTTGGTGCCGGTGATCGCGAGCCAGGGGGCCGGGGGCCGCGGGGGCGCCCCGGCGTCCGCTCCGGACCGTGCGGCGCGCCGCTCCTGGCCCACCTCGCGCAGCAGCCAGGCGATCTCCACGTCCCCGACCACGTCCACGCCGGCTTCGGCGGCGGCCTCGAACAGCGGGCTGTCGGGCTTCCAGCCGGGCGAGGTGACGACCAGTTCGGTGCCCTCGGGCAGCACCTCGCCCGCGTGCCCGCCGTCCGCGAGGCGGCCGAGGCGGACGGTGATGCCCTGCGCCTCGAGCTCGGCGGCGCGGGCGCGATGCGCGTCACCGTCGCCGTTGTCGACGACGGTCACCACTGCGCCGAGGCCGGCCAGGGCGCGGGCGGCACTGATGCCGCTCACGCCGAGACCGGCGACGGTGATGTTCTTGTCCTGCCAGGACGTCACTTGTCGGCTGCCCATCCCGCGTAGAAGAGACCGAGACCAACGATCACGCACATGCCCTGGATGATCCAGAAGCGGACCACGACCAGTACCTCGGACCAGCCCTTGAGCTCGAAGTGGTGCTGCAGCGGCGCCATCCGGAAGACCCGCTTGCCGGTCATCTTGAAGGAACCGACCTGGATGACGACCGACATCGTGATGAGCACGAAGAGTCCGCCGAGGAGCGCCATCAGGAACTCCGTGCGGGAGCAGATGGCGAGGCCCGCGAGCGCGCCGCCGAGGGCGAGCGAGCCGGTGTCACCCATGAAGATCTTGGCGGGCGAGGTGTTCCACCACAGGAAGCCGAAGCAGGCGCCCATGAGGGCAGAGGCGACGACCGCGAGGTCGAGCGGGTCTCGCACCTCGAAGCAGGCGTTCGGGTTGGTGAGGTCACCGGCCCTGGCGCACGACTCCTGGAACTGCCAGATGCCGATGAAGGTGTAGGCGCCGAAGACCATCACGGCGGCGCCGGTCGCGAGACCGTCCAGGCCGTCGGTGAGGTTCACGCCGTTGGACATCGCCAGGATCATGAAGAGCGCCCAGACCACGAACAGCACCGGGCCTATCGACCAGCCGAAGTCCGTGACGAACGACAGCTTGGTGGAGGCCGGGGTCAGCCCGCGCGAGTCCTTGAACTGGAGGGCCAGCACCGCGAAGGCGATACCGACGATCAGCTGGCCGGACATCTTCGCCTTGGCCCGCAGACCCAGCGAACGCCGCTTGACGATCTTGATGTAGTCGTCCAGGTACCCGACGAGGCCCATGCCGGCCATCAGGAACAGGACGAGCAGGCCCGAGAAGCTCGGCTCCTCACCGGTGAGGACCTTCGTCAGGGCGTACGCGATGAGCGTCGCCAGGATGAAGGAGATACCGCCCATGGTGGGCGTGCCCTTCTTCCCGGCGTGGCCGCGGGGGCCGTCGTCGCGGATGAACTGGCCGTAGCCCTTGCGGGCGAGCAGCTTGATCAGCAGCGGGGTGCCGATGACGGTGAGGAACATGCCGATGACACCGGCGAACAGGATCTGCCTCATCGGTCGGCGACCTCGCCCTCGACAGTGCTGTCGAGAAGGCCCTGGGCCACCCGCTCCAGACCGGCCGACCTGGAAGCCTTCACCAGCACGACGTCACCCGGGCGCAGTTCACTGCGCAACAGGTCGACCGCCGCCTGCGCGTCGGACACGAGCACCGACTCCTCACCCCACGAACCCTCGTTATATGCGCCCAGTTGCAGCCAGGATGCTTCCCTGCCCCCGACTGCGACGAGCTTGCTCACGTTGAGCCGGACGACAAGTCGTCCGACCGCGTCGTGCTCGGCGAGAGCGTCGTCTCCGAGCTCGGCCATCGGGCCGAGCACCGCCCACGTGCGTCCCCCGTTCGCCCTGCCGGCACCGCCCATCGCGGCGAGCGCGCGGAGTGCGGCCCGCATGGACTCGGGGTTCGCGTTGTAGGCGTCGTTGACGATCGTCACACCGTCCGCCCGCTCGGTGACCTCCATCCGCCACCGGGACAGCGTGCCCGCTCCGGAGAGCGCGGTGGCGATCTCCAGGGCGGACATGCCCAGTACGTGGGCGACGGCGGCCGCGGCGAGCGCGTTCGACACGTGGTGCTCACCGTACAGCCGCAAGGTCACGTCACTGCACCCGGTCGGTGTGTGCAGTGTGAAGGAAGCCTGTCCCCGGTCCGTCATACGGACTTCGGTGGCCCGGATTTCGGCGTCCTCGGCCTCTCCGAACAGCACCGTACGGGCCTTCGTGCGCCCGGCCATCTCACGAACCAGCAGGTCATCGGCGTTGAGGACGGCGACGCCGCCCTCCGCCTCGGACGGCAGGGCCTCGACCAGCTCGCCCTTGGCCTGCGCGATCTGCTCACGGCCGCCGAACTCGCCGATGTGGGCGGTGCCGACGTTGAGGACCAGAGCGATCCGCGGGGGCGTCAGTCCGGTGAGGTAGCGGATGTGGCCGATGCCACGGGCGCCCATCTCCAGGACCAGGTGCTGGGTGTCCTCGGTGACGCGCAGCGTCGTGATCGGCAGGCCGATCTCGTTGTTGAGGTTCCCGGGGGTCCACACGGTCGGCGCGTGGTGCTGCAGCACCTGCGCGATCAGGTCCTTGGTGGAGGTCTTGCCGGCGGATCCGGTGAGTGCCACGACGTCGGTGCCCAGGCGCGTGACCACGGCCCGGGCGAGTGCGCCGAGCGCGGCCACCACGTCGGGGACCACGATGGCCGGTACGCCGACGGGCCGGGTCGCGAGGACGCCCACGGCTCCGGCGGACACCGCGCGCTGCGCGTAGTCGTGGCCGTCGACCCGCTCGCCGACGAAGGCGGCGAACAGGCTGCCCGGCCGGACCTCACGGGAGTCGTAGACGACCGGGCCGGTGACCTGGACGGACGGATCCGGTATGTCGTGGGGCCGCCCGCCGGTGATGTCGGCGATCTCGGCGAGGGAAAGGGCGATCACTGGTTCACCTCGGCCTGTCGGACCTGAGTCGTTTCGTCGGGCGCGGCCGTCCGGCCGAGCACGGCCTGGTGCTCGATCGCGGCGCGGAGCACCGTGCGGTCGTCGAAGGGGCGGACGACACCGGCGGTGTCCTGGCCCTGCTCGTGCCCCTTGCCGGCCACGAGCACGGTGTCCCCGGGCCGGGCGCGGGCGACCGCGGCCGCGATGGCCGCGGCCCGGTCGGCGTCGACCAGGACGGTGCCCCGCTCGGCGGGCGGCACGGACACGGCGCCCTCGAACATCGCGGCGAGGATCGCGAGCGGGTCCTCGGAGCGCGGGTTGTCGGAGGTCAGCACGGCGGTGTCGGCGAACCGGGCGGCCGCGGCCCCCATCGGGCCGCGCTTGGTGGTGTCGCGGTCGCCGCCGCAGCCGAGCACGATGTGCAGCTTGCCCTCGGTGACCTCGCGCAGCGCGCGCAGCACCGATTCCACGGCGTCCGTCTTGTGCGCGTAGTCGACGACGGCGAGGTACGGCTGTCCCGCGTCCACCCGCTCCAGCCGGCCGGGGACCCCGGGGACCGCGGCGACGCCGTCGGCGGCGGTCTGCGGGTCGAGGCCGGCGGCGGCGAGCGTGACGATCGCGGCGACGGTGTTGGCGACGTTGAACGGGCCGGGCAGCGGTGCGGTGGCCCGTACGCGCTGTCCTTCGGGGCCCAGCAGGGTCAGGGTGGAGCTCGCCGGGCCGAAGACCACGTCCTCGGCGCGCCAGTCGGCGGCCGGGTCTCCGGCGGCGGAGAACGTGACGACCGGGACGGTGGCCTCCTTGGCCAGGCGGCGGCCGTACTCGTCGTCGAAGTTGACCACGCCCAGGCGGGCCCGGCGGGCGGTGAAGAGCCCCGCCTTGGCCTGGAAGTAGTCCTCCATGTCGGAGTGGAACTCCATGTGCTCCGGGCTCAGGTTGTTGAAGACGGCGACGTCGAAGACGCATCCGTCGACCCGGCCGAGCACCAGGGCGTGGCTGGAGACCTCCATGGCCACGGCCTCGACCCCGCGTTCGCGCATGACCGCGAAGAGGGCCTGGAGGTCGGTGGCCTCGGGGGTGGTCCGCTCGGACTTGATGCGCTCGTCGCCGATGCGCATCTCGACGGTGCCGACCAGTCCGGTGCTCCGGCCCGCCGCGCGCAGGCCGCCCTCGACGAGGTACGCCGTGGTGGTCTTGCCGGAGGTGCCGGTGATGCCGATCTGGAGCAGGTCCTCACCGGGGCGCCCGTAGATCGCGGCGGCGAGCTCTCCCATCCGGCCGCGCGGGTCGTCGACGGTCAGGACCGGCAGGCCGGTCGCCGCGGCGCGCTCCGCCCCCGCGGGGTCGGTCAGCACGGCGGCGGCGCCGAGGCCGGCCGCCTGGGCGGCGAAGTCCGCGCCGTGCGTCCTGGCTCCGGGCAGGGCCGCGTACAGGTCACCGGGGCGGACCGCACGGGAGTCGTGCGTGATGCCGGTGATCTGCGCCGCGCCGGGCGCCGGGATGCCCAGCAGGGTGGCCAGCTCGCCCAGCGGGCTCGGGCTGGCGGACGCGGGCCGGGGCGCTCCCGGCGGCGTTGCCGGGGCTGTCTGGGTCTTTCTGGGCTGATCAGCGTGGGACACGGCGGTGAGCGTACCGGGCGCGGCGGGCCGCCCGCGAAATGAGGCCCCGGCCTCGGCCTCGGTGGTCGTCGGGTTCCCGGGTTTCGGGGTGATCGTTGTCACTGATGGTGCCTCACGCTTTTCTTGCGGGCCTGGCCTGGCTGTGGGTCACTGGCCGGGCTGCGGACTGGGCTGCGGGGCGGGCTGGGCGGCGGGCTGAGGAGCGGCGTCATAGGTGACGGGGAGCCCGGCGGGGGCGGTTCCCGTGGGGGCCACCTGGAGGGTCTTGAGCGCGAACTCCATGACCTTCTTGTAGATGGGGCCGCAGATCTGGCCGCCGAAGTAGCTGCCCTTCGTGGGGTTCTGGATGGCGCAGTAGACGGTGATGCGCGGATTGTCCGCGGGTGCGAATCCGGCGAACGAGGCGGTGTAGCCCTTGTAGCGGCCGGTGGCCGGATCCACCCGGTTGGAGGTGCCGGTCTTGCCGCCGACCCGGTAGCCGGGGATCTTCGCCTTGGTTCCGGTGCCCTCCTGGTCGTCGACCACGGATTCGAGCATCTCGGCGAGGGTCTTGGCGGTCTCCGCGCTGATCACACGGTTCTGCTCGGGGGCCGGGGCCGGGGTGAAGCGGCCGTCGGGTCCCTTGGTGCCGCGGATGAGCGTCGGCTCGATGCGGACCCCGCCGTTGGCGATGGTCGAGTACACGGAGGCCGCCTGCATGGCGTTGAGGGAGAGGCCCTGGCCGAAGGGGATCGTGTACTGCTGGGAGGTGGACCAGTCCTTGGGGGCGGCGAGGATGCCGCGGGACTCGCCGGGGTAGTTCAGGCCGGTGGGCCGGCCGATGCCGAACTTGGTCAGGTAGGAGTGCAGGACCTCGTTGGCCTCGGGCTGGGTGGGTCCGAGCTGGCCGGTGGCCAGGATGGTGCCGATGTTGGAGGACTTGGCGAGGACCCCGTTGAGGGTCAGGTACCAGGTCGGGTGGTCGATGTCGTCCTTGAACAGCCGGTCGCCCCGGTGGAGGCGGTTGGGCACCTCGACCCGGGTCTCGGGGGTGGCCTTCTTCTCCTCCAGCACGGCGGCCATCGACATGACCTTGGCGGTGGAGCCGGGCTCGTACACGTCCTGGAGCGCGGCGTTGCCCATGGCGGCGGAGCGGGCCCGGGTCAGGTCGTTGGGGTCGAAGCCCGGGGCGTTGGCCATGGCCAGTACCTCGCCGGTGCGGGTGTCCTGGACGATGACGTAGCCGCGGTCGGCCTCGGACTTCTGGACCTGCTCGGCGATGGCGCTCTGCGCCGCCCACTGGATGTCCCGGTCGATGGTCAGCTGGATGTCCTCGCCGGGGACGGCGGGCTTCTCGTTGGAGTCGGCGGTGGGGACCTGGCGGCCGCCGGACTGGGCGTAGGTGATCTCGCCGTCCTTGCCGGACAGCTTCTTGTCGAGGGAGGACTCCAGGCCGCCGGCGCCCTTGCCCTCGGCGTTGACGTAACCCAGTATCCCGGCGGCGAGGTCGCCGTTCGGGTACACCCGCTTGCTGCTCGTCTCCTTGAACACGCCGGCGAGGACGTTGGCGCCGGGGCCGTTGGCCCGCTTGTCGGCCGCCGCCTTGTCCGCGAAGACCCGCTTGAGGTCCTTGATCTGGTTCCAGACCTGGGGGGTCTGGCGCTGGGCGAGGACGACGTAGCGGGAGTTCTTGGTGCTCAGCCGCTCGGTGAGTTCCCTGGCG
The DNA here is from genome assembly GCF_054353315.1 of Streptomyces sp. NC-S4. Taxonomy (NCBI): domain Bacteria; kingdom Bacillati; phylum Actinomycetota; class Actinomycetes; order Kitasatosporales; family Streptomycetaceae; genus Streptomyces; species Streptomyces sp. NC-S4. The sequence goes on from NZ_CM135937.1 coordinate 2,596,173, forward strand.
TCCTTGCCGAGGATGGGCGCGAGGAGGGCGGCGGCCTGCTGCGGGGCGTCCGGGGCCTTGCTGTCCTGCGGGGTGAACATCTTCGGGTCGGCGGTGATGTCGTACGCGTCGACGCTGGTGGCGAGGGCGACACCCCGGCGGTCGGTGATCTCACCGCGCTCGGCGGCCAGCTTGACGCTGGTGTAGCGGTTCTTGGAGGCCTCGGCGGAGAACGCGGCGGCGTCGACGGCCTGGACCTGGAGCAGGCGGACCACGAAGGCCAGCATGACGAGGGTCAGGCCGACGCCGACCAGGCGCAGCCGGGGGCGCGGGCTGCCGAGCCGGATCGTGTGCGGGGCGCGGGGGCCCGCCGGCCGCCGGGTCGCGGGGCGCGAGGCCGGGCGGGCGCCGGCGCGGGCCCGGTCGCCGGCCCGGGGCGGCCCGGCCGGTCCGGGCACCCGCCGCCGGGGCGGCTCCTGCGGGCTCACGCGGTCACCACCGGGGCGGCGGCGGGGCTCCGCCCCGGACCCCGTGCCCCGCTCGCCGGCGGGGCCGGATCTGCCGGGTCCGGGGAACCGGGGACACTTCCCGGCGGTGGCTGGGGAAGGAAGGGCGGGGTGGGGAACGGCCCCGCGGGGATCCGCGTCACGACGTCACCGACCTGGGTTGGGGGTGGGCTGCTGTGGCAAAGGCTGGGCCGGGGGCGCGGCTGCCGGGCCCTGCGGGGCCGGGGGCGACGCCGCGGGTGCGGCCGGGGAGGCGCCCGGGACCGCCGGCGGAGCCGGGGTCGGGGTCGGTGACGGCGGGGCCTCGGCGACCGCCGGGCTGCCGGCGACCTTGCCGTCGGGGCCGATGAAGACCGGGCTGCCGCCGGGGACGAGGCCCAGCTCGTGCGCCCGCCGCTGCAGCGCGTCGGGCGCGGAGTAGGCGTCGACGTCGCGCTGCAGCGCCTGTTCCTCGTCGGTGAGGGCGGTGGTCTCCTTGCGCAGCTTGCTGAGCTGGAAGGAGCCTTCGTTCAGTGCCGAGTTCAGCAGCAGCAGGCTGATCAGGCCGCCGCCGAGCAGGGCCACGACCAGCAGGACGAACGGCATCCGGGCCGCCTGCCCGCCGGGACGCGGGCGGGCCGGGCGGCCGCCGAGCGCCCGGCCGAGGCGGGCCGCCTGCCCGCGGGTCAGCGTGGCGACCTTCCCGGCCTTGGTCACAGTCGCGCCTCCCGGATGCGTTCGACGCCGCGGAACCTGGCCGGGGCGGCCCGCCGGTTCTCGGCGATCTCCTCCTCGGTGGGCAGCTCGGCGCCGCGCGTGAGCAGTTTCAGCTTCGGCTGGTACTTCTCGGGCACCACCGGCAGGCCGGGCGGGGCCGTCGAGGTCGCGCCGGCCGCGAAGACCTGCTTGACCAGGCGGTCCTCCAGCGAGTGGTAGGAGAGCACCGCGATCCGGCCGCCGACCGCGATCCGGTCCACCGCCGCCGGAATGGCCCGCTCCAGCCCGGAGAGCTCTCCGTTGACCTCGATCCGCAGTGCCTGGAAGGTCCGCTTCGCCGGGTTGCCGCCGGTCCGCTTGGCTGCCTGCGGAAGGGAGTCACGGATCAGTTCGACCAGCCGGGCGCTGTTGGCGAAGGGCTCCTTCTCCCGCTCCCGGACGATCGCCGAGACGATTCGCTTGGCCTGCTTCTCCTCGCCGTACTGGCGCAGGATCCGCACCAGCTCGCCCGGCGCGTAGGTGTTGAGCACCTCGGCCGCGCTGATGCCGGTCGTCTGGTCCATGCGCATGTCCAGCGGCGCGTCCTGGGCGTACGCGAACCCGCGGTCCGCCTCGTCCAGCTGCATGGAGGAGACGCCCAGGTCGAAGAGGATGCCCTGGACGGCGGGGATGCCCAGCCCGTCCAGGACCTCGGCGAGGTCGGCGTAGATCGCGTGGACGAGGGTGGCCCGGTCGCCGAAGGGCGCGAGCCGCTCGCCGGAGAGCCGCAGGGCCTCCTTGTCGCGGTCGAGGCCGATCAGGTGGGCCTCGGGGAACCGGGTGAGCAGGGCCTCGCTGTGGCCGCCGAGGCCGAGGGTGCAGTCGACGACGACGGCCCCGGGCCTCTCCAGTGCCGGGGCCAACAGGTCCAGGCACCGCTGGAGCATCACCGGGACATGTCGGGACTCGCTAGTCAAAGCGCCCTCTCAGATAACGGCGCGGCAGGCGTACGCACCACCGGATCCCCGCATCCGCGACCGGCGCCGGGGAAGGTGGCGCCGGTCGGCCGGTGAGCGGGAGAGGGCCGGGCCGTACGTACGCGCCGCGCACGCGGAGTGTTCATCGGGGGCCGGGCGGCCGGTCAGGGCCGGGCTCCGGCCGGTTCGCGTCACTTTAGTGCAACGGTCGCCGCGGTCAACGAACCGCCCCGCGCGGCGTGCACGGCTCGCGGCCCGAACCGGCAAATGCCGCGAATCACCTGAAAAGCCTCCTCACGCCCACCCCTGTGGGTTAGCTCACAACAAGCCTCGTTGGCGTTCTTTGTCCGCTCTCACGCGGGGCCACGACCCGCCGTGACCACTAACGTCGTAGCCATGACGACTTCCGCATCCCTGCCTGCCGAGTCCACGTCCGAGGCATCCGTCGGCGGATCCGTCACCGACCGGCTGGTCGAGGCGAATCAGCGTTACGCCGCGCAGTTCTCCGACCCCGGCATGGACGCCCGCCCCGTCCTCAAGGTCGCCGTCGTGGCCTGCATGGACGCCCGCCTCGACCTGCACAAGGCCCTCGGGCTGGAACTCGGCGACTGCCACACGATCCGCAACGCGGGCGGTGTGGTCACCGACGACACGATCCGCTCCCTCACCATCAGCCAGCGGGCCCTGGGCACCCGCACGGTGATACTCATCCACCACACGGGATGCGGTCTCGAGAACCTGACCGAGGACTTCCGGCACGAGCTGGAGGACGAGGTCGGCCAGCGTCCCGCCTGGGCCGTCGAGGCCTTCCGTGACGTCGACCAGGACGTTCGCCAGTCCATGCAGCGGGTCCGCACGAACCCCTTCCTGCCCCACAAGGACGATGTGCGAGGCTTCGTCTTCGATGTGCACACCGGGCTCCTGCGGGAGATCGATCCCAGCTCCTGAGTGACACGGGGCCTTGACGCCGTCAAGAATGCGGGATGGCACCACCCGGGATCCCCCGGGACCGGTGTCCGTGTTTCGGGGTGGGCCGGTTCATGCGCCAAGGGCGTCGGCCCTGGAAATGGGCCGAGGAGAACCAGGTGACGACGTACGACGACCGAGCGAGCCTCGCGGATCTGACCAGCACGGTGGAGCGGGTGCGCCAGTCGGTCGAGAGCGTGATCGAAGGCAAGCCCGAGGTCGTCCGCCTCGCGCTGACCGTGCTCCTCGCCGAGGGCCACCTGCTGATCGAGGACGTCCCCGGCGTCGGCAAGACGATGCTCGCCAAGACGCTCGCCAAGTCCATCGACTGCTCGGTCCAGCGCATCCAGTTCACGCCCGACCTGCTGCCCTCCGACATCACCGGTGTCAGCATCTACGACCAGCAGCGCCGCGAGTTCGAGTTCAAGCCGGGCGCGATCTTCGCGCAGATCGTCATCGGTGACGAGATCAACCGCGCCTCCCCCAAGACCCAGTCCGCGCTGCTGGAGTCGATGGAGGAGCGCCAGGTCACCATCGACGGCACGACCTACACGCTGCCCAGCCCCTTCATGGTCGTCGCCACCCAGAACCCGGTGGAGATGGAGGGCACGTACCCGCTGCCCGAGGCCCAGCGCGACCGCTTCATGGCCCGCGTCTCCGTCGGCTACCCCAGCCCCGAGGCCGAGCTCCAGATGCTCGACGTGCACGGCGGCATCTCCCCGCTCGACGACCTGACGTCCGTCGCGCACTCCCACGAGATCGTCAAGCTGATCGAGGCGGTCCGCGAGGTCTACGTGGCCGAGCCCGTCCGGCGCTACGTCGTCGACCTGGTCTCCGCCACCCGCACCCACCCCGACCTGCGGCTCGGCGCCTCGCCCCGCGCCACCCTGCACCTGCTGCGCGCCGTGAAGGCCTCCGCCGCGCTCGCCGGCCGGGACTACGTCCTGCCCGACGACGTCCAGGCCCTGGCCGCCCCGGTCCTCGCGCACCGGCTGCTGCCCACCGCGCAGGCCCAGCTCAACCGCCGCACCGCCGAGCAGGTCGTCGGCGAGATCCTGCAGCGCACCCCCGTCCCGGCCGCGCACGCCCGCGGCGAGATGCCGCCCGGCGCGGGCGCCCGGGGCTTCTGATGAGCGCCGGTGCCCCGCGCGGCGCCGGTGGCCCGGGGGACGGCGGCGGACTGCGCGCGTCGCTGTCCGGGCTGACCACCCGCGGCCGCTCGTTCCTGGCCGCCGGGATAGCGGCCGCCGCCTGCGCGTACGTCCTGGGCCAGGGCGAACTGCTGCGGGTCGGCATGCTGCTCGCCCTCCTGCCGCTGGTCTGCGTCTACGCCCTCCACCGCACCCGCTTCCGGGTCTCCGGCAGCCGCCGGCTCAGCCCGGGGCGGGTCCCCGCGGGCAGCGAGGCCCGCGTACAGCTGCGCATGGACAACGTCTCGCGGCTGCCCACCGGCCTGCTGATGCTCCAGGACCGGGTGCCCTACGTACTGGGCCCGCGCCCGCGGTTCGTGCTGGACCGGGTCGAGCCCGGCGGCCGCCGCGAGGTGTCCTACCGGGTCCGCTCCGACCTGCGCGGCCGCTACCCGCTCGGCCCCCTCCAGCTGCGCCTGTCCGACCCGTTCGGGCTGGTCGAGCTGACCCGTTCCTTCAGCACCTACGACACCCTCACCGTCATCCCGCGCACCGAGCCCCTGCCGCCCATCCGCCTGGCCGGCGAGTCCAACGGCTACGGCGACGGCAGCCGCCGCTCCCTGGCACTGGCCGGCGACGACGACGTGATCCCCCGCGGCTACCGGCGCGGCGACGACCTGCGCCGGGTGCACTGGCGCTCGACCGCCCGCTACGGCGAGCTGATGGTCCGCCGCGAGGAGCAGCCGCAGCGCAGCCGGGCCACCGTCCTGCTGGACACCCGGCGCCTGGCCTTCGACGGCGCCGGCCCCGACTCCGCCTTCGAGTGGGCCGTTTCGGCGGCCGCCTCCAGCCTGGTGCACGTCCTGGAACAGGGCTTCTCCGTACGGCTGCTCACCGACACGGGCGACGCGGCGCCCGGTGAGGGCGGCGGCGGATTCTCCTCCGGCGGGCAGGAGTCCGCGGAGGCCGCCGGGCTGATGATGGACACCCTCGCGGTCGTCGGGCACTCCGACGGCGCCGGGCTCTCCCGCGCCTACGACGCGGTGCGCGCCGGTGGCGGCGCCTTCGGCGGAGCCGGCGGTGACGGGCTCCTCATCGCCTTCTTCGGCGACCTGGACGACGTGCAGACAGAACTGGCCGCCCGGATGCGCCAGCGCACCTCGGGTGCGGTGGCCTTCGTACTGGACTGCGCGAGCTGGGGCGGACAGCCCGCTCCGGGGCACGACGTGCCCCCGCTGGAGGAGCGGCTGCGCAGGCTGCGCGACGCGGGCTGGACCGCGCTGGCCGTCCCGCCCGGGGTGGCCTTCGGCGAACTGTGGCGCCAGGCCGGGACCGCACGCGTCGGCACGGGAACCTCCGGAGGTCGGGAATGAGCGGGCGGGCGAAACTGACGCTGTTCGCGGCACTGGCGACGCTGCTCACCGCGTGGTCGCTGAATCCGCTGGTGGACTCGCAGGCCTGGCTGCTGCAGGCGGTGCTGCTGCTCGCCGTGCAGAGCGCGGTGGGCGCCGGGGCCCGGCGGGTGCCGTTGGCCCGGACGCTGACCGTGGCCGCGCAGGCGCTGGTGTCGCTGCTGGTGCTCGCGTTCCTGTACGCCGGCAAGGGCGAGTCCCACGGGGACGGGCCGCTGGCCTACCTGGTGACGGACTTCGGCGCGCTGTTCAACCAGGGCCTGCGGGACGTGGGCGAGTTCGCGATCCCGGCTCCGCTGACGGACGGCATCAAGCTGCTGCTGGTCTCCGGTGTGCTGCTGATCGGGCTCCTGGTGGACGCGCTGGCGGTGACCCTGCGCACGGCCGCCGCGGCCGGACTGCCGCTGCTGGCGCTGTACTCGGTGGCCTCGGGCCTGGCCGGCGGCGGGGACGCCTCCTGGTTCTCCTTCCTGCTCGCGGGCTGCGGCTACCTGATGCTGCTGCTGTCCGAGGGCCGTGACCGGCTCGCCCAGTGGGGCCGTGTCTTCGGCGCGGCCCCGCGCCGGGGCGCCGCCGACTCCGGCCTCGGCAACGGGGCGGGCGGGCAGGCGACGGCGCCCGTGAAGTTCGGGCGGCGGATCGGCGCGGTGACCCTGGGCCTGGCGCTGGCGGTGCCGGCCGTACTGCCCTCGCTCGGCGGCGGACTGCTGGGCGGCAACCAGGAGGCCGAGGAGAGCGGCGGCGGCACGGGCGGGACGATCTCGGCGGTCAACCCGCTGGTCTCCCTGCAGAGCAACCTGAACGCGCAGGACAACCGCGTGATCCTGAAGTACCGGACGAACAGCCCGCAGCAGGCCGATCAGTACCTGCGGATCCTGGCCCTGGACGAGTTCAACGGCGTCAAGTGGGAGGCCTCCGGGCGGGCCCTGACCGACGTGCCGGAGCAGCTTCCGCCGCCGCCGGGACTGCGCTCCCCGGTCAGCGGCACCGCGGTCGAGGTCACCACCAGCATCTCGGCGGCGGACTACTACACCCAGCGCTACCTCCCGATGCCGTATCCGGCGACGTCGGTGGCCATAGGCGGCAAGTGGCGGTTCGAGCCGGCCGGCCGGACCCTGGTCGGCGATCAGCTGGGCCGGGACCGGTTCCAGAACGTCCAGGGCGCCGAGTACACCGTGCGCAGCCTGCTGCTGAAGCCGACGGCCCAGCAGCTCCAGAAGGCCGCCGATCCCGACCCGGCGGTCCGGGAGGAGTACACCAAGCTCCCGGACAACCTGCCGCCGGTGGTCGCCGAGCGGGCCCGTCAGGTGACGCAGGGGGCGAAGGACGACTACACGCGGGCCGTGAAGCTGCAGGACTACTTCGCCGTGAACGGCGGGTTCCGCTACAACACGAGGACGGCCTCGGGCACGGGTCCGCAGGCGGTCGCCCGGTTCCTGGACGACAAGGAGGGCTTCTGCGTCCACTTCGCCTTCTCGATGGCGGCGATGTCCCGCTCGCTGGGCATCCCGGCCCGCGTCGCGGTGGGCTTCACCCCCGGCGAGAGGCAGTCGGACGGCAGCGTGAACGTGTCGATGCGCGACGCGCACGCCTGGCCCGAGCTGTACTTCGAGGGCGTGGGCTGGACCCGCTTCGAGCCGACGCCCCGCTCCGGCATCAACATTCCCGACTACTCCCGGGCACAGACGCCGGCCGCCCAGCCGTCCGCGCCGGCGCCGCTGCCCTCGCAGAGCCCGTCGGCGCCGTCGACGGCGCCGACGGCGACCCCCGAGTGCCCGCCGGCCCTGAAGAAGCTCGGCGAGTGCGACGCCGCGGCGCCCGCGCAGCACGCGGGTGACGGCGGCGGGCCGTCGGTGACGGCGGTCCTCGGCTGGACGGCGCTCGCGGTGGCCGTGCTGGGCGTGCCCCTGCTCCCGCTGCTGTGGCGGACCCGGCTGCGGGCCCGGCGCCTGGCGACCGGGGAGGTCCTGACGGCCTGGCGGGAACTGGGCGACACCGCCTGGGACGCGGGGGTGGCCCCGGACGGGGCGCTATCCCCGCGCCGGGCGGCGAGCCGGATCGTGGACCTGGGGCGCCTGGAGCCGGAACCGGCGGCGGCCGTGCACCGGGTCGCCGGTGCGGTGGAGCGGGCCCTGTACGCGCCCCCGGGCGCGGAGGTCTCGTACCCGGAGCTGGCGGACGACGTGCTGCTGGCCCGTACGGGCCTGCTGGCGTCGGCGGACCGGCTCCCCCGGCTGCGCGCGCTGCTGCTGCCGCGCTCGGCGGCCCGCGTCTCCTGGGCCGTCTCGGCCCGTTGGGCCGCGGTCACCTCGGCGGTGTCGGCCCGCCTGACCGCCGTGCGCCTGCGGCTCCCGCTGAGGGGCCGCGGCTGAGCAGGACCTGGAGCGGGGGGCGGAGGCTCCGTGCGGAGTCTTCGCCCCCGCCGGGTGACGTCAGGCGGTTTCGGTGGGGAGACCGGCCTCGACCCAGTCCTGGATGCCCTCGCGGTACTTGCGTACGTCGGTGTAGCCGAGGGCGGTGAGCCGGTCGGCGACCTGTCCGCTGTTGGAGCACGCCGGGTTGGAGCAGTACGTGACGATCGCGGCCTCGCGGTCGGGGAGCACGGTGGACGCCTGGGCGTCGACGTCCGCCGGGGCCAGCGCCAGGGCGCCGGGCAGGTGCTGCCGGGCGTAGTATTCGCCGCCGAGCGTGTCGACGACGGTCACGGCGCCGTCCTCGATCGCCGCCGCCAGTTCGTCACGTGTGATGAGTACAGTCATGCCACTGCCTCCAAAGGAATCGGACTACAGTCCACTTATGGCTCACGACAGTAACGGACTGCAGTCCGGTTCGCCAGTGCCCCTGGAACTCCTGCGGACGCCGCCGCCCAAGGAACGTGCGGACGCGGCCCGGAACCGGGCCGCCGTGCTGGAGGCGGCCGCCAGGCTGTTCGCCGAGCAGGGCGTCGAGACGGTGTCCATGGACCAGGTGGCAGCGGCCGCCGGCGTCGGCAAGGGCACCCTGTTCCGCCGGTTCGGTGACAAGTCGGGGCTGGCCACCGCGCTGCTGGACGCCCGCGAGCGCGTACTGCAGGAGGCGGTCCTGTCCGGGCCGCCCCCGCTGGGCCCCGGGGCCCCGGCCGACGAGCGCCTGGCCGCGTTCCTCGACGCCTACTTCGACTTCCTGCTGGAGCATCTGGCGCTGGTCCGGATGTCCGAGACCGCCACGCCCGGAGCCCGGTACAGGATCGGGGCCTACCGGTTCTGGCACCGCCACGTGGCGATCCTGCTCTCCACCGCGCCCGACCCCGACCACGCCGCCCACGCCCTGCTCGCCGCCCTGGCGGCCGAGCACGTCGCCGCGCTCCTGCCGGAGCTCGGCGAACAGCGGATGCGTACGGGCCTGCTCGGCCTCGCCCGCTCGGCGATGTGAGGCCCGCTCGGCGGCGTGACGCCCGCCCGCGCACCGCGGGCCGCCGCACGATCCGCCGGACCCGCGGACGCGAGAAGGCGGCGAGGCTCGATCCCCCCGAGCCCCACCGCCTTCTCCCGTCCTGCGTCACCGGGTTCGCGTCCCCCGTCCCGGTCACGGAAGGAGGCACCCGGTCCGCTCCGCAGCCCCGTGTCGGCGGTGCGGACCGGGTCTCCTGTCCGTTGCTCCCAGTCTGCCGTCCGCGCAGGTGGGAGCCCATCCGCGCACGTACTCATCTCCGCGCCTAGGTACGGGTACTCAGCCGCCGCGGCCGGCCCCACCAGTTCTACGGGGCGGCACGCCCGCGCGGCACCGCCGACTGGGGGGTGTGGTGCGCCGGGACTCAGCGGTTGCCGCTGACCCGGCCCCTCAGCAGCAGCGACAGCGCCGAGTGCACGTCGTCCAGGGACCGCTCGCTCTGGAAGGACTGCCAGTCCAGCGCGGCCACCAGCACCATCCCGACCATCGCGGCCGCCGTGAGCGGCACATCGATCTCGGCGCTCAGCTCACCGCGTTCGACGCCCTCGCGCAGCACCTTCTCCACGACGGCTACCGCCTCCTGACGGACCACCATCAGCGTGGACTGCCAGGCGCGGTTGGTGCGCCACAGCTCGGCGACGTAGAGCTGGGTGAAGGCCGGGTACCGGTCGATGAAGACGAGCCCCGCGCGGATCATCGCGTCGAGCGCCTCGACCCGGCTGCCGCCGCGGGCCTCCGTCTCCTCCGCCGCGGTCCGCAGGGAGGCCGTCAGCAGGCCGACGCCGTGCCGGAGCAGCTCCTCGAACAGCTCGTTCTTGCTCGCGAAGTTGTAGTAGACGGTGCCCTTCGCGACTCCCGCCCGCTCGGCGATCTCATCGACCGTGGTCGCGGAGAAGCCCTGCTCGGCGATCAGGGTGACGGCCGCTTCGTAGAGCTTCTGCCGGGTGATCGCACGACGGCCCCCGCCGGTGCCCGTACCGGTGCTGCTGCTTTCCATGGCGCTGATTGTCACAGGTCAACACGTCCCTACAGGCTCAGTTCCGGGTGCAGCCGGTCCATGGTCCACACCTGCTTGCCGCGGGCGGCGAGCGCGGTGAGGGCCAGGGCGCCCGCGGTGAAGGCCAGCAGGACCGCGCCGCCCTGCCAGACCGGGGCGAGGTCGCCGCCGGTGATGAGGCGGCGCAGGCTCTCGACGATGTACGACATCGGCAGGTACGGGTGGATCCAGTTGAAGAAGTCCGGGCTGGTCTGAACGGGGTACGTACCGCCCGCCGAGGTCAGCTGGAGCATCAGGACGGCCAGCACCAGGATGCGGCCGGCGGCGCCGAACTTGGCGTTGAGCCACTGGACGATCGCCGCGAAGCAGCCGGTGACCAGGATCAGGAAGCCGATGGTGAGGGCCGGGTGGGCCATCTTCAGGCCGAGGCCGGGCGCCCAGTGCAGGACGGACATCAGCAGGGCCACCTGCGCCGTGCCGAGGCCCGCCACGGGCAGCCAGCCGGCGAGGGCGACCCGCCAGGGCGAGGCACCGGCGGCCAGGGCCCGCCGGTTCAGCGGGGCGATCAGCATGTAGGCGACCATCGCGCCGACCCAGAGGGAGAGCGGGATGAAGTAGGGGGCGAAACCGGTGCCGTAGTTGGGCGCCTTGTGCAGGGACTGGTTGGCGAGCTGGATCGGGTCGGCCATGACCTGGGTGCGCTGGTCGCGCTGCTGCTGGTCGTAGTCGGGGATCTTCCCGGCCCCCTCGTGCAGGCCGCCGGCGAGCTCGCCGGTGCCGTCGACGAGCTTGTACATGCCGCCGTCGAGCTGGTGGGCGCCGTCGCCGAGCTTGCCGACGCCGTCGGAGAGGGCGCCGGAGCCGTTGGTGGCGGTGCCGATGCCGGTGTGCAGCTGGGCCATGCCGGCGGACACCTTGTGGGCACCGTCGTTGAGGGCGTTGACCTTGGCGACGGCCGCGTCGAGGTCGCCCGCGAGCTGCGGGGCCTTGTCGACGAGCACGCGCGCCTGGTTCTCCAGATCGGTGAGCTGGGTGCGGAGCTTGGCGACGTCGCCGCTCGCGTTCTTGGCCAGGACGCTGACGTCCCCGCTGAGCTCGGCGGCCTCGGCCGTGCTGTCCCGGGCCGCCTTCAGGTCGGCGCAGGAGGCCAGGTGCGGTTCGCCGCCGGGGGTCACGCACTGCTTGGTGTAGTAGGTGTTGGTGATGGTGGCCGCCTTCTTGGCAGCAGCGGCGGCGGCCGGGGCCTTCTCGACGAACTTGTCGAGGTGGTTGCGGACGACCTTCGCGCTGTCGGCGACCAGTTCGGCGGTGTCGGCCAGGTTCTTGGGGTCCTTCACGAAGGGACGGGCCTTGTCCGCGGCCCCGTTCACCTTGTTGGCCAACGCCTGGGTGCCGTCCGCGACGCCCTTGGAACCGGTCTCCAGCTTGCCGGCCGCCGTGTTCAGCTTCTGCAGACCGCTGTTCAGCTCGCCCGACTTCTCCTGCGCGGTGTCGAGGCCGTCGGCGAGCTCCTTGGCTCCCTCCTTGGCCTTGCCCGCGCCGTCCTTGAGCTTGTCCGCGCCGTCGGCCGCCTCGGCGGTCTTGTCGTGCAGGTCGGAGAAGTTGACGAAGATCTTGTCGAGGAAGCCGCGGGAGGCGTTGGCGGACGCCGCGGAGCGGACCTCGGCGAAGACGGAGCGCGAGATCGAGCCGACGATGTAGTTGTTGGCGTCGTTCGTGCGGACCTGGAGCGCCCCGGTGGTGGGGTCGTCGCCGGAGCTGGAGGCGATCTTCGCGCTGAAGTCCTCGGGCAGGGTCAGGGTCAGGTAGTACGTACCGTCCTCAAGGCCCTTGGCCGCCTCGTCGGCGCTCGCATAGCGCCAGTCGAAGGACTTCTTGCTGGCGTGCAGCTTCTCGGCGATCTCGGTGCCGACGTCGATGCGCTTGCCGTCGACGGTCGTGCCCTTGTCGGAGTTGACGATGGCGACGGGCACCTGGTCGAGCCGCTTGTACGGATCCCAGAAGGACCACAGGTACAGGGCTCCGTAGAGCAGCGGCAGCAGGAGCAGCGCGACGAGAGCGGCCCGGGGCAGCTTCCCCCGCCCGAACCGCTTCAGCTCAAGCGCGGCCAGCTTCGGCGAGCGCATCGTCCGCCCCCTTCGTGTCGTCGTTGTCGGTGTCGTGCTTCGAATCGTTCTCGGTGTCGCTCTTGCTGCCGTTCTTGCTGTCGCTGCCGGCGTCGGCGGCGGGCTCGGCAGGTGCGGCGGGTGCGGCGGGCTCCTTGGGCGAGGTCCGCAGGACGATCGCGTCGGCGGGCGCCTCGCTGCACACCGCGAGGACGGTGGTCCCGCGGGCGGCGACCGAGCGGAGCAGGTCCCAGGCCTGGGCGCGTTCGGTGTCCGACAGCTTGAGGTCGAGGTCGTCGAGGGCCAGCAGCCCCGGGGAGCCCAGCAGCGCGATGGCGACGGACAGCCGTACGGACTCCAGGCGCTCCAGGTCCCGTACGGAGGTCCGGCCGCCCTTGGGCAGCGCGGCGAGGTCCAGCCCGGCGGCCTCCAGGGCCGCGGCGATCCGCGCCTCGGCGACGGCACGGCGCTCGGCCCGGGGCCGCAGCATGGCGCGGACGGGGGCGCCGTAGTGGCGCTGGAGCAGGGCGCCCTCGCGCAGCTGCTCCGCGACGGTGAGCGCCTGGTCGAGCTCGTTGACCCCGGTGACCGGGCCGAGTGCGGCGATCCGGCGGACCGCCGTCATCCGCTTCGGCAGCCGGTGGCCGCCGACCTCGGCGTGGCCCCGGGTGGGCTTCATCCGCCCGGTGAGGGCGAGGAGCAGGCAGGTGCGACCGCTGCCGGAGGGGCCTTCGACCGCGATGAGCGAGCCTGGCGCCGCGTCGATCCCGACTCCCCGGAAGGCCCAGCCGCGCGGGCCCTTGAGTCCGAAGTCCTCGGCCTTGACGGCCGCGCCGTGCGGGCTGTCCACGCCGTCCCCCTTCTTTTTGAACTGACCGGTCAGTTCAAAAACTAGCATCCTTCTGCGCAGCAGGCGCACAGGAGGGGGGAGTTGCCCGGTTCGTGACCGTAAAAGCGCAGGTCAGCGCAATTGTCAGTGGGGCCCGTCACGATGGGGGCAACGCATCGACAGGAGGTTCGTCATGGCCACACCGTCCCCGTCCCCTGTCCACCCCGTCCTGCGCAAGTCGACGGCCCCACCGGCCGCCCTCGACCTGCTCGCCAAGGCCCACAGCGGCCTGGCCGAGGCCGCGCGGCTGACCCGCCCGAACGAGCGCTACGCCACCGCCCACCTCGCCGCGCTGCGCACCGCCGCGGCCGTGCTCGCCGCCCGCGCCCGGCCCGAACCGGTCGGCCCGCGGCGGCGGCCCCGGATCCGCAGCGCGTGGGAGGTGCTGCCGGAGATAGCGCCGGAGCTGGCCGAGTGGAGCGCGCTCTTCGCCTCCGGCGCCGCACGCCGGGCCAGGGCGGAGGCCGGGATAGCGGACGCGGCGAGCTGCCGGGACGCGGACGACCTGGTGCGGGCGGCCTCGATGTTCCTTCGCCTGGTGGAGCGGATGCTCGCCGTCCGGGCGGCGCCCCAGCCCCTGGACAAACCCCTGCCGCAACCGCGTCCGGAGCATCCGGACGCGGGATGAGCTGCCCGGCGGCGGAAGGCAATAGGGTGGGCCAGGACCGCTCATCCTTTACCGCGCCGAGGAGCCATCAGCCGTGTCGGACACTTCCCGCCCCCGTGCCTCCCTTCGCACCGCCGTGGTGTGGGAGGTCCTCAAGGAGGCGCTCGACCGCCGGGTGAAGGCGACCGGGCGGGATGTCCTGGACGTGCTCGACACCGGTGGCGGCACCGGCAAGTTCGCCGTGCCGGTGGCCCGTCTGGGCCACCGGGTCACGGTGGTCGACCCCAGCCCGAACGCACTGTTCGGACTGGAGCGCCGGGTGGCCGAGGCCGGTGTCGCCGATCTCGTGCGCGGGGTCCAGGGCGATGCCCAGGGCCTCTTGGACGTCGTCGAGCAGGACGCCTACGACGTGGTGCTGTGCCACGGCGTGCTGGAGTACGTGGACGACCCGGCCGAGGGCGTGGCGAACACGGTGGCCGCGCTGCGGGCCGGTGGCACGCTGAGCCTGCTGGCCGCCGGCCTCGGCGGGGCCGTGCTGGCCCGCGCCCTGGCCGGGCACTTCACGGAGGCCCGTACCGCCCTCACCGACCCGGCCGGCCGCTGGGGCTCCGGCGACCCGGTACCGCGCCGCTTCACCGCCGATCAGCTCTCCGAGCTGGTCGGTGGTGCCGGCCTCGCGGTCGGTGCCGTGCACGGCGTCCGGATCTTCGCCGACCTCGTGCCCGGGGTCCTGGTGGACACCGAGCCCGGCGCCGTGGAGGCACTGCTGCGTCTGGAGGAGGCCGCGGCCGAGCTGCCCGCCTTCCACGCCGTCGCCACCCAGCTGCACGTCCTGGGCGAGAAGCAGGCCTGAACGGCGACCGTCCGCGCGGAGTCGGCCGCACACCCTCCGATCCGCCGGCCGGCCCCGTATGATCAGGTGCAAGACCGGCATGGTGGACGGACCATTGGGGAATAAGGGCCTCAGTGACCGCCCCCGCGGCGGTACGGTTTTCACGCAGCGCTTTCACCGGCTGCATCATTTCTGGGCCGTGTCCAATTGGAACGCGGCGTAGAGGGCGGGTGTCACGGGGGCGATTCCCCGCCTATCCTGAAGGGGACCCCTGGTCGCCACCCCCGCGACCGACGGATGAGGAGGACTCCCGTGCCGCTCTCGGAGCACGAGCAGCGAATGCTCGAGCAGATGGAGCGAGCGCTGTACGCCGAAGATCCCAAGTTCGCGACAGCGCTTGAGGGAAGCGGACTGCGTACGTACACCCGGCGACGGGTCTACCAGGCAGTCGCAGGCATTGTGGTGGGTATCGCGCTCCTCATGACCGGTGTGATCATTCCGAACGTGCTCTGGATCAGCGTGGTGGGTTTCCTCGTCATGCTGGGATGTACGGTCCTGGTGGTCACCGGTTGGCGCAAGGCACCCAAGCCTGGCGAGCAGCCCGTCTCCGGAAGTACCGGTGGTTCGGCCCATGGCCGCAACCGGCAGCGTCGGTCGATGATGACCCGCATCGAGGAACGGTGGCAGCGCCGCCGTGACGAACAGGGGCACTAGCCCCGGACAACGTGGGTGAGGGGATGGCCGCCGTGCGGCCGTCCCCTCACTTTTCTGCGTTCCCGTACGGCATGATGATCCGATGAGTGTGCTCCCCCTGGTCTTCACCAGCGGCTGGGCCAGTGGGATCAATGCTTACGCCGTGGTCCTCCTGCTCGGCATCTTCGGCCGCACCGGCCTGACCGACGACGTCCCCGCCGCCCTGCAGCGCACGGACGTGCTGGCCGTCGCGGCGGTGCTGTTCCTGTGCGAGGCGATCGCCGACAAGGTCCCGTACATGGACTCGATATGGGACACCGTCCATACCGTGATCCGCCCGGTCTCCGGCGCGGTGATCGGCGCGCTGCTGGCCGGGCAGACCGGTTCGCTCCCCGAGATCACCGCCGCCGCGGTCGGCGGCTCCACGGCTCTGGCCAGCCATTTCGTCAAGGCCGGCACCCGGATGGCGATCAACACCTCGCCCGAGCCCTTCACCAACGTGGGGATGAGCATCGCCGAGGACCTCGGCGTGGCCGGGCTCGTCACCTTCGCGATGTTCAATCCCGAGGCCGCCGCGATCATCGCCGCCGTGCTGCTGGCCATCGGGCTGGCCATACTGGTCTTCCTGTGGAGCCGGATCCGCCGGTTCCTGCGTCGTCGTGCCCAGCGCCGCGAGGAGAAGCGGCTGGCCGCCGGGGCCCGAAAGACCACCGGGGCCCCACCCCGCTGACCACCGGGCCACCCGGTCACCGGGTCGCCGGGGCACCGGGGGCGGTCGATAGGCTCGGCCGCATGGCACGAATTGCGGTGATCGGCGCCGGCATGGGCGCGATGGCTACGGCGGCCCGGCTGGCCGTGGCGGGGCACCAGGTGACGGTGTACGAACGCGGGACGACCTACGGCGGAGCCGTGGGCCGGTACGAGCGCGAGGGCTTCGCCTTCGACACGGGGCCCGGGCTGCTGCACCTGCCGGCCGTCTACCGCGACCTCTTCGTCAAGACCGGCAAGCGGCCGCTGGAGACCTGCGTCGACATGGTCCAGGTGGACCCGGCCGTCCGGCACGTCCTCCCCCACCACGGCATCGACGTCACCCTGCCCGGCGCCTCCCACGGCGGTGTCGCCGCAGCCCTGGAATCGGCCTTCGGACCGGGTGCGGGCGAGCGCTGGAACGCCGTCCTGGGCCGCGCCCGCGACGCCTGGGACGCCACCCGGCGCCCGCTGCTGGAGGAACCCCTGCGGTCCGGCGCCCGGCAGAGCCTGGGCGGCGACCCGTATCCGGCCCTGCGCCGCAGCGGCCTGCTGCGCCGCCGTACGCCGACCCTCGCCGAGGTGGCCGACCGGGAGCTCGGCGGCGCCCTCGCGGAGCTGCTGACCGGAGTGGTGCGCGGGTACGGGATCGACCCCGCCACCGCGCCCGCCTCGGCGGCGGTGCTCCCGTACATGGAGCAGACCTTCGGCAGCTGGTACGTGCGCGGTGGGATGCGGGCCCTGGCCACCGCCGTGTACGAGCGCTGCCTGGAGCGCAAGGTCGCCTTCGTCTTCGGGGCGGAGGTCCGGGAGGTCCTGGTCACGGACGGCCGGGCGGCCGGTCTGCGGCTGGCCGACGGCAGCGAGGCGGCCGCCGACACCGTCGTGTGCGGGATCGACCCCCGGCAGCTGCCGGCCGGCTCACTGCCGTGGCCGCCGGAGGCGGTCCCCGCCCGCGGGGACGGCGTACCGGGCCGGATCACGCTCCTGCTCGCGCTGCGCGGCTCCCGGCCCGCGACCGCCGTGCACCGCACCCTGGTCCACGCCCCCGGGGCGCAGGTCACCGTCATGCGCCCGGACGACCCGGCGACCCGGCCCGACGGGGAGCACGAGGCGGTCACCGTGAGCGCCGTACCCGGGCCCGGGACCTCGGACCCCGCCGAGCTGCTGAACCTCGCGGAGAAGGCCGTACAGGGGTTGCGGGAGCGGCTGTTGTGGCACGAGGTGCGCACCCCGGCCGATATCGAGGCGGCGACCGGGGCGCTGGGCGGCGCGGTGCCCCCGCCCGCCCTCGCGGGCGCCGGGGGCCGGCTGCTCCAGCCGGCCAACACCACGGCCGTGCCCGGGCTGTACCTGGCGGGCGGCTGGGCCCACCCCGGCGGCGGGCTGGCGCACGCCGGGATGACGGGGGCCCTGGTGGCCGGACTGATCGTGGAGGGCGCGGAGTTCCGCGGCTCCCAGTGAGCCGTCAGTAGCGGTACTGCTCGTACCCGCCCTGCTGGGGGTACGGGTACTGCTGCGGCGGCTCGCCCTGGTCCTCCATCGGGTAGGGCTGGCCGGCACCGTCGGTGGACCGCTGCTGCGGGACCCAGACCCCGCCGGGCGGGGTGTCCGTGGAGTACTGCTGCTGCCCGTAGTCGGCGTACGGGGTGTAGTCGTACGGCTGGGGCGGGACCATGCCGCCGCCGGTGCCGATGTACGGGTCCGAGTAGGCGGCGTACACCTGCTGCTGGTCACCCGTCGGGTAGCCGCCCGAGTAGTCGTAGCCGCCCTGGTTCTGCTGGTCGTAGTACGCCGCGTACTGGTGGGCGTCCTGCTCGGCCGTGGTGAACGGCGAGGCGAAGGCGGCCGTCCGGTCGGGCTCGGGCGCGAGACTCTGTATCCCGTAGGACCCGGTGTCCTCGGGCACCGGCTCCGGGCTGTAGACGGCCGGAGGCGCGTCCCGGAACGACCGCTCCTGCGCCGCCCCGTCCTCGGCACCGACGCCACTGTCGGCGTCGGAGGCGTCGTCGGCGTCGTACTGCAGCGCGGTGACCTTGAGGGCCGGCTCCTGCTTGGTGCCCGCGGCCCGGCGGCGCCGGGGCTGCGGTGCGGACTCCCCGCCGCGGCGCAGCGCCCAGCCCGCGACGAAGCCCTTGCGGAAGGACAGCGTCACCAGGGTCTGGCCCACGGCGAACGCCAACGCGCCGGCGCCGATGACCGGCACCGACGGCAGTATCACCCCGGCGACGACGCCGAGGAATCCGGCGAAGGCGAGCAGGCGCCAGCGCAGCCGGGCCTTGTACTGCATCAGGACCTCGGCAAGCAGCCACAGCGCGACGAATCCGAACGCGATGTAGAGGACCGTCATTCCCATGCGTGGCCCCTCTCGGTACGGCCGCCGGCTCGGGAACGGGGACGGCCGTTCAGGCCCGCTGGTGCAGGCCCAGGTTCTCGTAGATTTCGAGAGTCGCCGTGGAATTGTTGAGCGTGATGAAGTGCAGCCCCGGGACACCCTCGGACAGCAGCCGCGCGCAGAACTCCGTGGCGAACTCGATGCCAATGGAGCGTACAGCGGCCGGGTCGTCCTTGACGGCGAGCATGCGCTCTTTCACGTCCGCGGGGAAGACCGCGGTGCTCAGCTGGGGCAACCGGTCGAGCTGCTTGATGCCCACAACAGGCATGACCTCGGGGATGATCGGGGTGTCGCAGCCCTCCTTCTCGACGCTGTCGCGCAGCCGCAGATAATTCTCGGGATCGAAGAACATCTGGGTGATCGCGTAGTCGGCGCCCGCGCGGCACTTGTCCACGAAGTGCCGGATGTCCGTGTCCCAGTCCGAGGAGCGGGGGTGCATCTCGGGGAAGGCCGCGACGCCGACGCAGAAGTCCCCGGACTCCTTGAGCAGCCGCACCAGGTCGGCCGCGTAGTGCACGCCCTCCGGGTGGGCCACCCACTCGGCCATCGGGTCGCCCGGCGGGTCGCCGCGCAGGGCGAGCATGTTGCGGATCCCGGCGTCGGCGAACTGGCCGATGACGTGGCGCAGCTCGGCGACCGAGTGGTCCACGGCGGTCAGGTGCGCGACCGGGGTCAGCGTGGTGTCCGCGGCGATCTCCTGGGTGGCCTTGACGGTGCCGCCGCGGGTGGAGCCGCCGGCTCCGTAGGTCACGGAGACGAAGCTCGGGGATACCGCCTCGACCCGGCGCAGGGCGTTCCAGAGGTTTCGTTCACCCTTCTCGGTCTTCGGGGCCCAGAACTCGAAGGAGTACGAGCGCCCGGACGCGAGAAGGTCGCGGACGGTGTGTGCACGGTCCGACCAGGTGGAAGCGGTACCAGAGGCCATGTGGGCAGGTTAGACGCGGCCCGGCGGACACCGAAGCCTTGTCCGCCTTTTGGACACGTTTTTGGACACTTGAGGGGCGCGGTCTGGCCGGAAGACGTCCGTACGGGGTATCGCGACCGCCCCGGTCGGGTCCGGGCGGACCGGATTCAGCCGAGGCGGGCCCGGACCCGCTTCGCGAGCTCCGCGGCGGCCGCGCCGGGGTCGGTGGCCTCGGTCAGGGCGCGGACGACCACGATGCGGGTGGCGCCGGCGTCCAGCACCTCGTCCAGGTTGGAGCCGTCGATGCCGCCGATGGCGAACCACGGGCGGTCCTGCTCCAGGGCGGCGGCGTAGCGGACCAGGTCCAGGCCCGGGGCGTGGCGGCCGGGCTTGGTGGGGGTGGGCCAGCAGGGGCCGGTGCAGAAGTAGTCCACGCCGTCTTCGGCGACGGCCGCGTCCACCTCGCCCTCGGCGTGGCAGGACCGGCCGATCAGCACCCGCCCGCCGAGGATGGCGCGGGCCGCGGGGACGGGGATGTCGCCCTGGCCCAGGTGCAGGACGTCCGAGCCGATGGCGTGGGCGACGTCGGCGCGGTCGTTCACGGCGAGGAGCTTGCCGTGGCGGCGGGCGGCCTCGGCGAAGACCTGGAGGTGTTCGAGTTCCTCCCCCGCCTCCATGCCCTTGTCGCGGAGCTGGACGATGTCCACGCCCGAGGAGAGGACGGCGTCGAGGAACTCGGGGAGGTCACCCTGGCGCTTGCGGGCGTCCGTGCAGAGGTAGAGCCGGGCGTCGGACAGCTGCATGGGTGTACCCCCCGTGATGGAGGCGGTGTACGGACCGGGCCTCGGCCGTGGGCCCGTACACCGCTGTGGAGCGAAGGCGATCAGGTCAGAGGGCGAGCGCCTGAGCGCGGCGCTTCACCTCCGTGCCGCGATTCTCGCTCAGCGCCTGCACGGGGGTGCCGGGCAGGGTCGGATCCTCGGTGAAGAGCCATTCCAGGATCTCCTCCTCGGTGAAACGGTCGTCGCGCAGCACGGTCAGCAGGCCGACGAGGCCCTTGACGACCTTGTCGCCGTCGATGAAGGGGGCCGGAACCTGCAGGGAGCGGTTCTCGCCCCGGCGGACGGCGATGAGCTGCCCCTCCTTGACCATCTGGCGGACCCGGGTCACCTCGATGTTCAGCATCTCCGCGATGTCGGGGAGGTACAGCCATGAGGGGACAAGGGCATCGATCTTTGCGTCAATCTCGGTCACGGACACAAGCCTGCCATCTCGGCTCCGCCGCCGGTACCTGGGCGGCCCCGTCCGGGTCGCGGCCCGTGCCGGGACTCCGCCCCGGACCGCTCCGCAAAGCCGGCGAGGCCGAATCGCCCTGCGGGCAATCCACCCCACCGGGCGGACGGCGGCAGCCGGAATCCAGCCCCGCCGGCGATTGAGGCGCGGGTCCGGGCGGAGCCCGGCGGCCGTCAGGCCGTGGCCGATTTCAGCGGGGTACCGGGGTCGGAGACCTTGGCGGGGTCCACGGGAACGCCCGTCTCGATGAGGCGGCGGCCCTGCGCCAGGTCGCGCGGACGGCCCACGGCCAGGACGGCGACCAGCGCGCCGTCGCGCAGCCAGCACACCGACCAGGCGGGTCCGGCCGGGTCCCCGCGCAGGATCAGGCCGTCGGCCCCGCCGTGGTGCCCGGCGTACTGCACGAAGCGCCCGAACTGCTCCGACCAGAAGTACGGCACCGGGTCGTAGACCTGGGCCGGCTCCCCGGCCAGGATGTTCGCCGCGACCGTCCTCGGCCCCTGGAGCGCGTTGTCCCAGTGGTGCACGAGCAGCCGCGTCCCGTACCGCCCGGACGGGAAGGAGGCGCAGTCGCCGACCGCGTACACCCCGGGCAGCGAGGTCCGCAGGTACGCGTCCGCGGTGACCGAGCCGTCGGGGCCGCGCTCCACGCCGGTCCCGTCCAGCCATCCGGTGGCGGGCCGGGCGCCGATGCCCACCACCACCGCGCCGGCCGGCAGGGCCCGCCCGTCCGCCAGCAGGACCCGCCCCTCCTCGATCCCGGCGACCTTCGCCCCGGTGATCAGCTCGGCGCCCGCCTCCCGGTACCAGCGTGCCATCGGCTCGGTGACCTCGGCGGGCAGGGCCCCCGCCAGCACCCGGTCCGCCGCCTCGACCACGGTGACCTCGCAGCCCGCCTCCCGGGCGGCGGTCGCGAACTCGGCGCCGATCCAGCCCGCCCCGACGACCACGGCGCGCGGCGACGCGGCCAGCACCGGGCGCAGCCGGGCCGCGTCGTCCAGGGTGCGCAGCAGGTGGACGCCCGGGACGCCCTCGGTCCCGGGGAGGGTCAGCGGCTGCGCGCCGGTGGCCAGCACGAGGATCCCGTACGGGACCGGTCCCGCCTCGGTGTCCAGCTCGTGGACGGCGGCGCGCAGTCCGGTGACCTCGACGCCGAGCCTGAGGTCGATGTCGAGGCCTTCGAAGTCCACGTCGAAGGCGGAGTCCTCGGCCTTGCCGAGGAGGACCGCCTTGGACAGCGGGGGCCGGTCGTAGGGCTGGTGGGGTTCGGCTCCCAGCAGGGTCACCGGGCCGGTGAAGCCCTGCTCGCGCAGGGCGACCGCGGTCTGGACCCCGGCCATTCCGGCGCCGACGATCACGACGCCGCGCTGATTCTGTTCCGTCTGCTCGCTCACGTTGCCACCCTATTCTTCTGACGCTCCGTCAGGAATAGGTGCCGCCTTACCCGCCCTCCACCGCCGGGTTAGTCTGGCCACCGTACCTATCGCGGGAGTCCGGCGCACCGGGCTGAGAGGGAGGCTGGCCGGCCTCCGACCGTACGAACCTGATCCGGGTCATGCCGGCGAAGGGAGGGGCTGGACGCCCATGCACTCGTCCCGAACACCTCGGAAGGGATCCGACGTCCTCGTCATCGGGGGCGGAATCATCGGCCTGGTCACCGCCTGGCGGGCCGCCGCGCGCGGACTGCGCACCGTACTCGCCGACCCCGCACCCGGCGGCGGCGCCGCCCAGGTCGCGGCCGGCATGCTCGCCCCCGTCACCGAACTGCACTACGGCGAGGAAGCCCTGCTGGGCCTCGGACTCGCCTCCGCCGCCCGCTACCCGGCGTTCGCCGCCGAGCTCGCCGAAGCCAGCGGCGGCATGGACATCGGCTACCGCGCCTGCGGCACCCTCGCCGTCGCCCTCGACGCCGACGACCGCCTCCACCTGCGCGAACTGCACGCCCTGCAGCGCCGCTGCGGCCTGGAGTCCGAGTGGCTCACCGGCCGCGAGTGCCGCCGCCTGGAGCCCATGCTCGCCCCGGGCGTACGCGGCGGCCTGCGCGTCGACGGCGACCACCAGGTCGACCCCCGCCGGCTCGCGGCCGCCCTGCTGGCCGCCTGCGAACACGCCGGCGTGACCATCCACCGGGCCGGCGCCGAGCGGCTCCTCACCACCGCCGACCGGGCGACCGGCGCCCTCCTCGACGACGGCACGGAGCTGCTCGCCGACCAGGTGGTCCTCGCCGCGGGCTCGCTCACCGGCCGGCTCGCGGGCGTACCGCCACAGGTCGTGGCCCCCGTACGGCCGGTCAAGGGACAGGTCCTGCGGCTCACGGTGCCGACGGCCTACGCGCCGTTCCTGTCACGGACCGTACGGGCCGTCGTCCGCGGCAGCCACGTCTACCTGGTGCCGCGCGAGAACGGCGAGCTCGTCATCGGCGCCACCAGCGAGGAACTCGGCTGGGACACCACCGTCACCGCGGGCGGGGTCTACGAACTCCTGCGCGACGCCCACGAACTGGTCCCCGGCATCACCGAACTCCCGCTCACCGAGACCCGGGCGGGACTGCGCCCCGGATCCCCCGACAACGCCCCGCTGCTCGGCCCGACCGAGCTGCCGGGCCTGCACCTGGCCACCGGGCACTACCGCAACGGGGTGCTGCTGACCCCGCTCACCGGCGACGTCCTCGCCGAGCTGCTGGCCACCGGCGAACTGCCGGAGATCGCGCGCCCCTTCACCCCCCGCCGGTTCTCCGCCGCACGTCAGGAGTCGTACGCATGACCATCTCCGTCAACGGCGAGCCGCGCGAGATCGCGGCCGGCGCCACCCTCGACACGGTGGTCGCCACCCTGACCACCGCCCCCTCCGGCGTCGCCGCCGCGCTCAACGAGACCGTGGTCCCGCGCGGCCAGTGGCCGGTCACCGTCGTGGGCGACGGCGACCGGGTCGAGATCCTGACCGCGGTACAGGGGGGCTGAGCGACATGGCGGACGACCTCTTCACCCTCGGCGGCCGGACCTTCACCTCCCGCCTGATCATGGGCACGGGCGGGGCTCCGAGCCTGGACGTCCTGGAACGCGCCCTCGTCGCCTCCGGCACCGAACTCACCACGGTCGCGATGCGGCGACTGGACCCCACGGTCCAGGGCTCCGTCCTGTCCGTGCTGACCAGGCTCGGCATCTCGGTCCTCCCCAACACGGCGGGCTGCTTCACGGCGGGCGAGGCCGTCCTCACGGCCCGGCTGGCCCGGGAGGCACTCGGCACGGACTGGATCAAGCTGGAGGTGGTCGCGGACGAACGGACCCTCCTGCCCGACGGCGTCGAGCTGCTGGACGCGGCCGAGATCCTGGTGGACGAGGGCTTCACGGTCCTCCCGTACACCAACGACGACCCGGTGCTCGCACGGAAGCTGGAGGACGTGGGCTGCGCGGCGATCATGCCGCTCGGGTCCCCCATCGGATCCGGCATGGGCATCCGCAACCCGCACAACTTCGAGCTGATCACGGAACGCGCGTCGGTCCCGGTCATCCTGGACGCGGGCGCGGGCACGGCGTCCGACGCGGCCCTGGCGATGGAACTGGGCTGCGCGGCGGTGATGCTGGCCTCGGCGGTGACCCGGGCACAGGAGCCGGTCCTCATGGCGTCGGCCATGCGCGACGCGGTCTCGGCGGGCCGCCTCGCCTTCCGCGCGGGCCGCATCCCCCAACGCCGCTTCGCCGAAGCCTCCTCCCCCACGGAAGGCCGCGCCACCCTGGACCCGGAACGCCCGGCGTTCTGAGGGGTACGAAGCCTCGGGGCGGGGCCTTCACCCCCGCGGCGCGGAGCCCCGAACCGGCGGCTGCCCACCCGCCCCCTCGGCGACGGCGGAACGGGGAGCGCGATGCGGGGCGGTGGCTCCGGGGTGATCGGGAGCCACCCGGCCGGTATCAGAGAAGCGGATGGGGGTTTCCCGTCAGTCCCATCGTCCCTCCGGGTCGGGCCGGTCCCTCAAGGGCGCTCCTCCTTCGTCGTCGCGTCGCTTCGCGATGTCGCTGCGCTCCACCCTTGACCGACCGTCCCGCCCCGGAGAAACGAAAGACTGCCGGGAAGCCCCCAAAGGAACGGGCCGGGCGATCAAGGATCAGGACGGGGACGGTCGGAGACACCCAGCCCCGTCCAGCGTGGGGCACGACCGACAGACGGGGCCGATAGGAGCCACCTGCCGGGTCGGGGGTAGCGCATCCAATCGCTACGCGCTCCTGACGTCTCAGCGTCCGGCGGCCGTCTTGGGCTGGACATAGGCCGCCCACGGCCTCGGTCCGGCACTCGACCTGCGTCCGACGACCGGCCCGGGCCGGGCACAGGCCGCCCCAGATCGCTACGCGCTTCTCCCTGACCGCGACCCACGGCCGTCAGCACCTGATGAGAGGGGCGGACGGCCGATAGTCCGGGTATTCCGTAGTGGAGCCGGGTCAGCGCGAACACCACACCACAAACCCACCCCCAAAGAGGGGCAATTGGGGCAATCTGTCGGCCCTTTTGGTCGCCCATGCGCGCTGACCCGCATCCACTGCGAAATAGGCGCTGTCCCACGTCTTTTCGCCCTGCGACGGACGTCAGGCGCCTCCCGGGAGAAGCGCCTGCGGGCCGTGGGCGGCTTGTGGCCGGCCACAGACGGTCGCCGGACGCGGGTCGAGCGCCGCACCGGGGCCTCGGGCGGCTTGTGAACGGCCACATACAGCCGTCGGTCGCTGTCGGCGAGAAGCGCCTGAGGCCGTGGGCGGTCTATGTCCAGCTACGGACGACCGTCGGCCGCTGTCAGTGAGAAACCCTTGCGGGGCGTGGGCGGCCTATGTCCAGCCCAAGACGGTCGTCGGACGCTGAGGGGTGAGGAGCGCGTAGCGATTTGGCGCGCCCCACCGACCCGGGCCCCCGGTCTGGATCGGCCCCGTCTGCCGGCCCTGGCTCACGCGGGACGGGGCTGGGCGGATCCGACGCCCCGTCCCTGGAAAGGATCCTCCGGCCCGTTCCTTTGGGGGCTTCCCGGCAGTCTTTCGTTTCTCCGGGGCGGGACGGTCGGTCAAGGGTGGCCGCAGGCCATCACGCAGTGACGCGACGAAGGAGCGCCCTTGAGGGACCGGCCCGACCCGGAGGGACGATGGGACTGACGGGAAACCCCCATCCGCTTCTCTGATACCGGCCGAGAGGATCCCGATCACCCCGAAGCAACCGCCCCGCCTTGCGCTCCCCGCTCCCCCGTCGCCGAGGGGGCGGGTGGGCAGCCGCCGGTTCGGGGCTCCGCGCCGCGGGGGTGGAGGCCCCGCCGCACCACCCCACGTCACAGCTGCGCTGCAAGGCGGCCGCCCCCGCCCGGCACCCGTCCGGCGGCTCGTAGAATCGGCGGGTGGATACGACCCTGGATGACCCCCTCGTCGGGCGCGTGCTCGACGGCCGCTACCGCATCGACGCCCGCATCGCGGCCGGCGGCATGGCCACGGTCTACCGGGCCGTCGACACCCGCCTCGACCGGGTGCTCGCCCTGAAGGTGATGCACCCGGCGCTCGCCGCCGACGCCGCCTTCGTCGACCGGTTCATCCGCGAGGCGAAGTCCGTCGCCCGGCTCGCGCACCCGAACGTTGTCGCCGTCTTCGACCAGGGCACGGACGGGCCGTACGTGTACCTGGCGATGGAGTACGTCTCCGGCTGCACCCTGCGCGACGTGCTCCGCGAGCGCGGCGCGCTCCAGCCCCGGGCGGCCCTCGACATCCTCGAACCGGTCCTCGCGGCCCTCGGCGCCGCCCACCGGGCCGGCTTCGTCCACCGCGACATGAAGCCCGAGAACGTGCTGATCGGGGACGACGGCCGGGTGAAGGTCGCGGACTTCGGGCTGGTCCGGTCGGTGGACTCGGTGACCAACACCACCGGTTCCGTCCTCGGCACCGTCTCCTACCTGGCCCCCGAGCAGATCGAGAACGGGGTCGCCGACACCCGCGTGGACGTCTACGCCTGCGGTGTCGTCCTCTACGAGATGCTCACCGGCTCCAAGCCCCACACCGGCGGCTCTCCCGCGCAGGTGCTCTACCAGCACCTGCACGAGGACGTCCCGCCCCCGTCCGCCGTGGTCCCCGGGCTCGCCGTCGGGCTCGACGAGCTGGTCGCGCAGGCCGCCGCCCGCAATCCCGAGCTGCGTCCCTACGACGCGGCCGCCCTGCTCGGCCTCACCCGCGAGGCCCGCGCGCTGCTCAGCGACGCCGAGCTGGACGCCGTACCCCCGCAGGCGCGTGCCGAGGCGCGCTCGTCCGCCGAGGACCGTACGGGCGTGATCCCGCGCCCGGTGGCCGCGCAGCAGCCCGTGCAGCACACCTCCCGCCTGGAGATGCCCCCCTCGCCGCCCGCTCCGCCCGCGCAGCGGCCTCAGGCCCCCGCTCGGCGGCCCCGCCGCGGGGTGCTGCTCGTCGTCGCGGGCGTGCTGCTCGCGCTCGGGCTCGGGGTCGGCGTCTGGTACATCAACTCCGGGCAGTTCACCAAGGTCCCCAATCTGCTCGGCAAGACGGAGGAGCAGGCCCGCTCCCAGCTGTCCGAGGCCGGGCTCGGGGTGAAGGCGGTGAACCGGAAGTTCAGCGACGCCTTCGACCGCGGGACGGTGATGAAGACCGATCCCCCGGGCGGCGGGCGGATCCGCGGCAACGACGCGGTGACCCTCACGATCTCCCGCGGCCCCGAGGTCGTGGCCGTGCCCAACCTGAAGGGCCGACCGCTGGAGGAGGCCAAGGCCGAGCTGACGCAGTCCGGGCTGGCGCCCGGCATGGTGACGCAGGCCTTCAGCCAGGACGTCGCCCAGGGTTCGGTGATCAGCACCAATCCGGCGGGCGGCGAGAAGCGGGCGCTCGACACGGCGGTCTCGCTGGTCGTCAGCAAGGGCCGCCCGGTGCCGGTCCCGAGCGTGACCGGGCTCCCCGCCGACCAGGCGACGGCGGCTCTCGAGGCCCTGGGCCTCAAGGCCGTGACGGCTCCCGAGCAGGTCAACGCACCCTTCGCGGCCGGTACGGTCGCCAACCAGTCGATCGGCGCCGGCACCCAGGCCGCGGCCGGGGACACGGTCACGCTGACCGTGTCCAAGGGTCCCCGGCAGGTCCCGGTCCCGAATGTGACCGGCCAGGACGTGGACGCGGCCCGCAAGGCGCTGGAGGCCGCCGGGTTCAAGGTGAAGGTGGACCGGCCGCTGATCTCCTTCAGCAACACGATCGACACCCAGTCGGTGCCAGCCGGGCAGAACGCCCCCGAGGGCAGCACGATCACCATCAAGACCAAGGGGCTGTAGGCCGTAGTGATGCGCAATCCAGTGGGCGGGCACGTCCCCGTTGCCGGGGGGCTCGCCTCGGTCGGCCTGGCGTACGCCCGGGAGATGGGGGCGGAGGCCGTCCAGGTCTTCGTCGCCAATCCGCGCGGCTGGGCCACTCCGGTCGGCAATCCGGCGCAGGACGAACGGTTCCGGGCCCAGTGCGCGGCCGAGTCCATCCCGGCGTACGTGCACGCCCCGTACCTGATCAACTTCGGCTCGCACACCGCGGCGACCGTGGAGAAGTCGGTGGAGTCGCTGCGCCATTCCTTGCGCCGCGGCCGGGAGATCGGTGCGCTCGGCGTGGTCGTGCACACCGGGTCGGCGACCGGGGGCCGCCCGCGGGCGGCTGCGTACGCGCAGGTCAGGGAGCACATGCTGCCGCTGCTGGACGAGCTGACGCATGACGACGACCCGTTCCTGCTGCTGGAGTCCACGGCCGGGCAGGGCTCCTCGCTGTGCTCGCTCGCCGAGGATTTCGGGCCGTACTTCGAGGCGCTGGACCACCATCCGAAGCTGGGGATCTGCCTGGACACCTGCCACATCTTCGCGGCGGGTCACGACCTGGCGGAGCCGGGCGGGACGAAGGTGACGCTGGACCTGCTGGTGCACACCGTGGGCGAGGGCCGGCTGAAGCTGGTCCACGCGAACGATTCCAAGGAGGGCGTCGGCGCCCACAAGGACCGGCACGCCAACATCGGCCAGGGGCACATCGGCCGGGACGCCTTCGCGGAGCTGTTCACGCACCCCGCGATGGACGGTGTTCCGCTGGTCATCGAGACGCCCGGCGGCAAGGAAGGGCACGCGGCGGACGTCGCGCTGCTGAAGGAGCTGCGCGGCCCGCGGTGATCCGCTGATTCCTTGAGGAATACCCCAGGGGGGTATACGGTTCCGTCAGTATCGACGGGACCGCTACCCGGCGTTCCCACGAGGGGGTTGTCATGGAGCACATGCACGAAGGGCACGAAGGCCACGAGGAGCGCACGGGTCACGTCGGCCACGAGGGGCACCACGGCCCCGCGCACGAGCACCACGAGCACCACGAGCACGGCGCCGGCGGCCCGGTCAGCTGGGGCACGGCGGCCCGGGCCACCCTGCACTGCCTCACCGGATGCGCCATCGGCGAGGTGCTCGGCATGATCATCGGTACCGCGCTGGGCTGGGGGAACGTCCAGACGATGATCCTGGCGATCGTCCTCGCGTTCTTCTTCGGCTACGCGCTCACCCTGCGCGGGATCCTCGCCGCCGGCGTCGGCCTGCGTACGGCCGTCCGGGTGGCGCTGGCCGCGGACACCCTTTCGATCGCCGTCATGGAGCTGATCGACAACGGGGTGATCGCCCTGTGGCCCGGAGCGATGGACGCACACCTGTCGGAGCCGCTGTTCTGGATCGTCCTGGCGATCTCGCTGGCGGCCGCCTTCGTGATCACGACCCCGGTCAACAAGTGGATGATCGGCCGCGGCAAGGGTCACGCGGTCGTGCACCAGTACCACCACTGAGCGGGACCGGCCGGCAGGGCGCCCGCTACAGTTCGGGGCCCTCCCCGGGCTCCTCCTGGTACGAGTAGCGCTGCTCGCGCCACGGGTCGCCGATGTTGTGGTAGCCGCGCTCCTCCCAGAAGCCGCGGCGGTCGGCGGTCATGTACTCGATGCCGCGGACCCACTTGGGGCCCTTCCAGGCGTACAGGTGCGGGACCACCAGCCGTACCGGGAAACCGTGCTCGGCGGTGAGCAGTTCACCGCCCTCGTGGGTGGCGAAGACGGTCCGGTCGGAGGCGAAGTCGGCCAGCCGCAGGTTGGAGCTGAAGCCGTACTCGGCCCACACCATCACATGCGTGACCTGCGGCGCGGGCGGAGCCAGGGCGAGGACCTCACGGGCGAGCACGCCGCCCCATTCGGCGCCCTGCATGCTGAACTTCGTGACGCAGTGCAGATCGGCCACGACGGAGTCGAACGGCAGGGCCGTGAACTCCTCATGGTTCCAGCAGTGCTTGTCCCCGTCGGCCGTCGCGCCGAAGACGCGGAACTCCCAGCGGTCCGGCTTGAACTTGGGTACGGGCCCGTAGTGGGTGACCGGCCAGCCCTTCTGCAGCCGCTGCCCCGGTGGAAGCTCCAGCTGCTCTGCTCCCGGAGATTCCCGGCTTTCCGGCTGACCCATGACTCCATGGTGACAGACTGGGCAGGGTGGTCATGACCAGGTCCTGACCGATTCGGGCAAGTCACGGTAACTCCCACTAAGGAGGCACTTACTGGACGGTCTCCGGCGGCGGTGCAAGGATGCGCGCAACTGCCCCGTCACATAGCTGACATTGCCTGGAAGGAGCCTCTGCGATGCAGGGCGACCCCGAGGTCCTTGAGTTTCTGAACGAGCAGCTGACCGGCGAGCTGACGGCCATCAACCAGTACTGGCTGCACTACCGCATCCAGGACAACAAGGGCTGGACCAAGCTCGCCAAGTACACGCGTGAAGAGTCCATCGACGAGATGAAGCACGCGGACAAGATCACCGAGCGCATCCTGATGCTCGACGGTCTGCCGAACTACCAGCGCCTCTTCCACGTGCGTGTCGGGCAGACGCTCACGGAGATGTTCCAGGCGGACCGCCAGGTCGAGGTCGAGGCCATCGACCGGCTCAAGCGGGGCATCGAGGTCATGCGAGGCAAGGGCGACATCACCTCGGCCCGGCTCTTCGAGGAGATCCTGGAGGACGAGGAGCACCACATCGACTACCTCGACACCCAGCTGGAGCTCATCGAGTCCCTGGGCGAGCCGCTCTACATCGCGCAGCTGATCGAGCAGCCGAGCTGACCCGGCCGATCGGGCCGATCGGGCGCTAGGCCGCTTCCGCCAGCTCCGCCGAGCGGGCCGAACCCGGCTCCGCGGCGAGCACGGCCGCGCCCTGGCCCTTCTCCAGCAACTCCCGGCGGGGGCAGGCCCCACGGCCGAGGATGCCCTGGATGGTGCGCACGCAGGATCCGCAGTCGGTGCC
The DNA here is from genome assembly GCF_054353315.1 of Streptomyces sp. NC-S4. Lineage (NCBI taxonomy): Bacteria > Bacillati > Actinomycetota > Actinomycetes > Kitasatosporales > Streptomycetaceae > Streptomyces > Streptomyces sp. NC-S4. Next base: position 2,626,997 of record NZ_CM135937.1, read on the forward strand.
GGCCTTGGTGGCCGAGGCGATCTGGCGCGGGGTGCAGGCCCCGGCGGCCGCGTGCTCCTTGACCTGCTTGTCGGTGACACCGAAGCAAGAGCAGACGTACACGCGGTTCACCTCCCAGGGCGGAATGGTTCAGCGGTTCAGCGATTGCGGCGAGCCATCCCCGTTTCGGTGAGGCTTACCTAACCGTACCCAAAGTTAGGGTGGCCTAAAAGCCCTGGATACGACAGTGGGGCGCGGATCACATCGATCCGCGCCCCACTGTCGTACGAAGCTACTGACTGATCCCTACTGGTCGCGGTACATCTCGGCGACGAGGAACGCCAGGTCCAGGGACTGGCTGCGGTTGAGCCGCGGGTCGCAGGCCGTCTCGTAGCGCTGGTGCAGGTCGTCGACGAAGATCTCGTCGCCGCCGCCCACGCACTCGGTGACGTCGTCACCGGTGAGCTCGACGTGGATGCCGCCCGGGTGGGTGCCGAGGGCCTTGTGGACCTCGAAGAAGCCCTTGACCTCGTCGAGCACGTCGTCGAAACGGCGCGTCTTGTGGCCGGAGGCCGCCTCGAAGGTGTTGCCGTGCATCGGGTCGGTGACCCAGGCGACGATCGCGCCGGAGGCGGTGACCTTCTCGACCAGCTCGGGGAGCTTGTCGCGGACCTTGTCGGCGCCCATGCGGACGACGAAGGTCAGCCGGCCCGGCTCGCGCTCGGGGTCCAGGCGGTCGATGTACGTCAGCGCCTCGTCCACCGTGGTGGTGGGGCCGAGCTTGATGCCGATCGGGTTGGCGATCTGCGAGCAGAACTCGATGTGCGCGTGGTCCAGCTGGCGGGTGCGCTCACCGATCCAGACCATGTGGCCGGAGGTGTCGTACAGCTTGCCGGTGCGCGAGTCGGTGCGGGTCAGCGCGCCCTCGTAGTCGAGCAGCAGCGCCTCGTGGGAGGCGTAGAACTCGACGGCCTTGAACTCGGCCGGGTCGGTGCCACAGGCCTTCATGAAGTTCAGCGCGTTGTCGATCTCCCGGGCCAGCTGCTCGTACCGCTGGCCGGACGGGGAGGACTTCACGAAGTCCTGGTTCCAGGCGTGCACCTGGCGCAGGTCGGCGTAGCCACCGGTGGTGAAGGCGCGCACCAGGTTGAGCGTCGAGGCGGACGCGTTGTACATGCGCTTCAGGCGCTCCGGGTCCGGGACCCGGGCCTCCTCGGTGAAGGCGAAGCCGTTGACGGAGTCGCCGCGGTAGGTCGGCAGGGTGACGCCGTCGCGGGTCTCGGTGTCCTTGGAGCGCGGCTTGGAGTACTGGCCCGCGATGCGGCCGACCTTGACGACGGGCACGGAGGCCGCGTACGTCAGGACGGCGCTCATCTGGAGCAGCGTCTTCAGCTTGGCGCGGATGTGGTCGGCGGAGACGCCGTCGAAGGCCTCGGCACAGTCGCCGCCCTGGAGCAGGAACGCCTCGCCCTTGGCGACGGCTCCCAGACGGGCACGCAGCTGGTCGCATTCACCCGCGAAGACGAGGGGAGGATACGACTCGAGGTCCGCGACGACAGCGCGCAGAGCCTCGGCATCGGGGTACGAAGGCTGCTGCGCCGCGGGAAGGTCTCGCCAGGTCGCCTTGGCGGCGGGGGCTTGGGTTTCAGCGTTCACGGTCACCTCGTACACATTACGGCGTCACAGGCCGCGTCCGGCCCCCCGCCCACAACGTGAGACGAACCAGCTCAAAGGTCGCGGACGCCCGGCGGAACGGAATCCATGGTTCAGCTCGCGTCGTGAGACAGATCCTGCCCCGCGGGGCCGGTCTGGGCTAAGGTGCCCCACATGTACGCGCACTCGAACCAGAACTGGTGGTGGCCCGCTCCCGGCGGCCCACTTCTCGCGCGTACCTGAAGACACGCACGACGCGAAGGCCGCCCCGAGGGGCGGCCTTCCGCGTTTTCGACCACGCTGTCGGATCCCAGGGGCCGCTCCTCCCGCCGGAAGGACGCTCCATCCCATGAATCCCAGCCGACCCGACCGACTGAGCCGACTGCTCGATCCCGCCGGTCCGCCGTTCGCCCTGCTGCGCCGGCGGACCCCCGGCCGCGACCACGACACCGTCGAGGTGCTGATCGGGCAGGTGGGCGAGGTCGAGCACCTCGCCGACCTGCCCGTCGGCGAGCTGCCCGCCCTCGCTCTCGTCCCCTTCCGGCAGATCCGGGAGCGCGGTTTCGACGTACGCGACGACGGCACCCCGCTGAGCGTGCTGGTCGCCGAGGAGGCGTACGAGATCCCGCTCGCCGAGGCGCTGGCCGCACTGCCGGACCGTCCGGTGCGGGTCGACGGCGGCGGCTTCGACGTGGCCGACGAGGAGTACGCGGCCACGGTCCGGCGGGTCATCGAGGACGAGATCGGCCGCGGCGAGGGCGCGAACTTCGTCATCCGGCGCACCTACGGGGGCCGCATCGACGGCTTCGGCCGGGCCGACGCGCTCGCGCTGTTCCGGCGGCTGCTGGAGGGCGAGCGGGGCGCCTACTGGACGTACGTCGTCCACACCGGGGAGCGGACGCTCGTCGGGGCCAGCCCGGAGGTTCACGTGCGGATGTCCGGCGGGACGGTCGTGATGAATCCGATCAGCGGCACCTACCGCCATCCGGCCGGGGGGCCGACGGCCGACTCCCTCCTGGCCTTCCTCGCCGACCGCAAGGAGACCGAGGAACTCTCGATGGTGGTCGACGAGGAACTGAAGATGATGTGCACGGTCGGCGACATGGGCGGGGTCGTCGTCGGACCGCGGCTGAAGGAGATGTCCCACCTCGCGCACACCGAGTACGAGCTGCGCGGCCGGTCCTCGCTGGACGTGCGGGAGGTGCTGCGCGAAACCATGTTCGCGGCGACCGTCACCGGATCGCCGGTGCAGAACGCCTGCCGGGTCATCGAGCGGTACGAGGCGGGCGGGCGCGGCTACTACGCGGGCGCACTGGCCCTGCTGGGCGTGGACCCCGCGGGGGCGCAGACCCTCGACTCCCCCATCCTGATCCGCACCGCCGACATCGCGGCGGACGGCACGCTGCGGGTGCCGGTGGGCGCCACGCTGGTCCGGCACTCGGATCCGGCGGGCGAGGTGGCCGAGACCCACGCGAAGGCGGCGGGGGTGCTGGCGGCGCTCGGGGTGCGGCCGGCCGCGCCGCGCCCGGCCTTCGAGGGGGTCCGGCTGGCGGACGACCCTCGGGTGCGGGCGGCCCTCGCGGCGCGCCGCAAGGACCTGGCGCCGTTCTGGCTGCGGATGCAGGAGCGGCCGGCCGGGCCGGCGGGCCATGCGCTGGTGGTGGACGGCGAGGACACCTTCACGGCGATGCTGGCGCACGTCCTGAGGGTGGCCGGGCTGGAGGTGACCGTACGCCGCTACGACGATCCGGGGCTGCGGGCGGCGGCCCTGGCCTGGGCGGGCCCGGTCGTCCTGGGCCCCGGCCCGGGCAACCCTGCCGAGGCCGCGGACCCCAGGATGCGGATGCTGCGCGCGCTGACGGCCGAGCTGCTGGCCGGGCACCGGCACGGTCTGCTCGGGGTCTGCCTGGGGCACGAGCTGCTGGCGGCCGAGCTGGGCCTCCCGCTGGTCCGCAAGGCGGAACCGGCCCAGGGGGCGCAGACCCGGATCGACTTCTTCGGGGCCGAGGAGGTGGTCGGCTTCTACAACACGTACACCGCGCACTGCGAGGGAGCCCTGGCCGCGCGGCTCGCCGCCGAGGGGGTCGAGGTGGCCCGCGACCCCGGGACGGGCGAGGTGCACGCCCTGCGGTCCCCGGCCGGGGGCTTCGCGGGCGTGCAGTTCCACCCCGAGTCGGTCCTCACCCTGCGCGGCGCGGACCTGCTGCGCGAGCTCCTCGCGGCGGTCACGGCCGGGGTCCGGACCGCTTCCTAGGCTCCGCCTCCGGGCGCGGGGGCCGCCCCCGCGGCCCGGCGGGCGCGGACGGACCGGAGCCCCTGCCACGACAGGATCGCCAGCATCACCGGGGCCCCGAACAGCAGGACGGAGACCGCGCCGAGTGCCAGCCCGAGGGACAGCACCATGCCGACGGCGTGGTCGGCGACCTCCAGCCATGCGCCGGTCCGCCGGCCGGGCTCGGCCCGGCGCGCCAGGTGCGCGGCGCGGTAGACGTACAGCAGTTGCACGAAGGCGAAGGCGAAGAGGATCCAGCGGATCCAGTCGGGTATGTCCACGGTGCGAACATAGGCGCTCCGCCGCCCTCCGTCATGGACGGGAGGTGAACGCGGGCGGAAGTCCGGGGGCGTGTCCTATTCGGGCGGGACCAGGGTGTTCTCGGAGCGGCGGCCCGCCAGGTAGTCGGCCACGTTGGCGACGGTGGCGTCGATGATCTGGCCCACCGCGTCCGTCGTGTAGTACGCCTGGTGGGAGGTCACGACGACGTGCGGGAAGGTGACGAGGCGGGCCAGGGTGTCGTCCTCGACGGCCTCCAGCGACTTGTCCATGAAGAAGACGCCGGCCTCCGCCTCGTACACGTCCAGGCCGACGCCTTCGAAGCGGCCCGCCCGGAGCTCGTCGACCAGGGCCTCGGTGTCGATCAGCCCGCCGCGGCTGGAGTTCACCAGGATCGCGTCGTCCCGCATCCGGCGCAGCGCGGCCGCGTCGATGAGGTGCCGGGTGGAATCCAGCAGCGGTACGTGCAGGCTGATCAGGTCCGAGGACTCCAGGAGCTCGTCCTTGTCCACGTACGTCATGCCGAGCTCCAGGCAGGCCGGGTTCTGCACCACGTCCCAGCCCAGCAGGCGCATGCCGAAGCCGTGCGCGATCCGGGTGAACGCCTCCCCGATCTTGCCGGTGCCGAGCACGCCGACAGTGCGGCCGTGGAAGTCCCGGCCCATCAGCCCGTTCAGCCGGAAGTCGAAGTCCCGGGTCCGGGTCGTCGCCCGCACGAGCCGCCGGTTCACGGCCATCGCGAGGGCCCAGGCGAACTCGGCGACCGCGTAGGGCGAGTAGTACGAGACCCGGCCGATCGTCATGCCGAGGCGCCGGGCCTCGTCCAGGTCGATGTTGTTGAAGCCGGTGGACCGCTGGGTGATCATCTTCGTCCCGCCCGCCGCCAGCATCCGCAGCACCCGGCCGCTCAGGTCGGCGTTGACGCTGGAGGAGACGATCTCGTACCCGGCGGCGATCGGCGCGGTGTCCTCCTCCAGGAAGACCTCCAGGCAGCGGACGTCGTGGGTGTCCGCGAAGGCCTGCTCCAGGAGCGGCTTCTCGTCGGCGGTCACTCCGAATGCCAGGATCTCCACGCCCGCTCCCCGCACCTCGACACCATGGGCCGTTCGTCACGATACGGCCCATGGTGGCGGGCCGCCGCTCAGCCGAAGAAGACTCCGGCCTCCTTGTACAGCGCGGGATCCACCGTCTTCAGCTTCGACGTCGCCTCGGAGATCGGCACCCGGACGATGTCCGTCCCCCTGAGCGCGACCATCTTCCCGAAGTCCCCGTCGCGCACCGCGTCGATCGCGTGCAGACCGAACCGGGTCGCGAGCCACCGGTCGAAGGCGCTCGGCGTGCCGCCCCGCTGGACGTGCCCGAGCACCGTCGTACGGGCCTCCTTGCCCGTCCGTGCCTCGATCTCCTTGGCCAGCCACTCGCCCACGCCCGACAGCCGGACGTGGCCGAAGGAGTCCAGGGTGCCGTCCTTCAGGACCATCTCCCCGTCCTTGGGCATGGCTCCTTCGGCGACCACCACGATCGGCGCGTAGCTGGCCTTGAACCGGGAGGTCACCCAGGCGCAGACCTCGTCCACGTCGAAGCGCTGCTCCGGGACGAGGATGACGTTGGCACCGCCCGCGAGGCCCGAGTGCAGGGCGATCCAGCCGGCGTGGCGGCCCATGACCTCGACGACCAGGACCCGCATGTGGGACTCGGCCGTGGTGTGCAGCCGGTCGATGGCCTCGGTCGCGATGCCGACGGCGGTGTCGAAGCCGAAGGTGTAGTCGGTGGCCGACAGGTCGTTGTCGATGGTCTTGGGCACGCCGACGCAGGGGACGCCGTACTCCTCGTACAGCCGGGCCGCGACCCCGAGGGTGTCTTCGCCGCCGATCGCGATGAGCGCGTCCACCTCGTACTTCGCGAGGTTCTCCTTGATGTCGCGCACGCCGTTCTCCGTCTTGAACGGATTGGTGCGCGAGGAGCCGAGGATGGTGCCGCCGCGGGGCAGGATGCCGCGGACGGCGGGGATGTCGAGGGGGACGGTGCGCCCCTCGATCGCGCCCCGCCAGCCGTCCTTGAACCCGACGAACCCGCAGCCGTACTCCTGCTCGCCCTTGCGGACGACGGCCCTGATCACCGCGTTGAGCCCGGGGCAGTCGCCGCCGCCGGTCAGCACTCCGACCTTCATGGAATCTCCAATCGCCATGACCGTCACGCTAGTGGTGACCCAGGTCACATCAAGGGGCTTGGAGAGCGCAATTCCGGTGGAATCGTGAGGCGTTGTGTACACCCGTTCACTCGTACGAGGACGTAAGTACGATCGACGGGCGGTGCGGGACGTCCCCCGGCGGGTGCTACGCGTCGTCGAGGCCGCGTTCTATGGCATACCGGACGAGCTCCACCCGGTTGTGCAACTGCAGCTTGCCCAGGGTGTTCTGGACGTGGTTCTGCACGGTGCGGTGGGAGATGACCAGACGCTCCGCGATCTGCTTGTACGACAGCCCCTTGGCCACGAGCCGCAGCACCTCGGTCTCGCGGTCGGTCAGTTGCGGGGCCTTCGGCTCGTCGGAGGCGGCCGACAGCGGGTCGGTGGCCAGGCGCCGGTACTCGCCGAGCACCAGCCCGGCCAGGCCCGGGGTGAAGACCGGGTCGCCGGCCGCGGTGCGGCGGACGGCGTCGATCAGCTCCTGGGCGCCGGCGGACTTCATCAGGTAGCCGGTCGCGCCGGACTTCACAGCCTCCAGGACGTCCGCGTGCTCACCGCTGGCCGACAGGACCAGGACCCGCAGCGCCGGATTGGCGCCGACCAGTTCCTTGCAGACCTGCACGCCCGGCATGCCGGGCAGGTTGAGGTCGAGGACCAGCACGTCGGGCGTGACGGCGTGGGCCCGGCGGACCGCCTCGGGGCCGTCGCCCGCCGTGGCGACGACGTCGAAGCCCGCCGCGGCCAGGTCGCGGGCGACCGCGTCCCGCCACATCGGATGGTCGTCGACGACCATCACCCTTATGTCGTGCAGCTCGTTCGGCCTGTTCGGGTCGTTCACGTCGGTGCGCTCGCTCATCTCTTGTCCGTCCTCCCCCTGGGTACCTTCAGTTCCACCTCGGTGCCCTGCCCGGGAACGGACACCAGGTCGGCGCTGCCGCCGAGATCGCGCAGCCTGCCGCGGATGGACAGGGCCACCCCCATCCGGCCCTCGCCCGCCGCCTGGTCGAGCCGGCCCGCCGGGATGCCGGGGCCGTCGTCGCGAACGGTCACGATGACCTCGTCGCCCCAGTCCTCGACGAGGATCCAGGCCCGCGCCCCCTCCCCGGCGTGCTTGCGCACGTTGTCCAGGGCGGCGCCGACCGCCGCGGCCAGCTCCTTCGCGGCCGGCACCGGCAGCGGCACCGGGGTGCCCGGCTCGGCGAAGCTGACGCGGGACCCGGCGTGCGGGGCGAGGAGCGTGCGCAGGTCGAGCTCGCCGTCCTCGGCGCCCGGCTCGTCCACCTCGTACGCGTCCACCAGCGCGCCGCGCGACTCGTCGTGGGAGACCCGGGAGGGCTGCACCAGCCCGCTGGAGACCAGCGTGCGCAGCGCCACCTCCTGCTCCCCCGCCATCCGGCCGAGCTCCTCGGCCTCGCCGCCCAGCTCGCTGCCGCGCCGCTGGACCATGGCGAGGACCTGGAGGACCCCGTCGTGGATGTCGCGGGCGAGGCGCTCGCGCTCGCGGGTGGCCGCCTCGATCTCCAGGGCGCGGGCGAGGGTGTTCTCACTGGCCCGGGCGACTTCGACCACGTAGCCGATGGCCACGGAGGCGACCCACACGAGCAGGACGTTGTGCAGGGTGTCCCGGGTCGGCGTGCCGGTGTGGATGGCGAGGTTGGCGGCCGCCACGAAGGTGGAGGCGAAACACGCCCAGCGCCAGCCGCCCTTGATGGCGAAGGCGAGGACCGCGCCCGCCGTCCAGATGGTGGGGAGGGTGCTGCCGCCCGCGTGGATCCGCGCCTGGGTGTCGGCGACCGGCGTGAGCGCGATCCCGACGATCGCGACGGTGAGGTCGGCGACGAGGAAGCCCTTGGTGCAGCTGGCGGCGTTCGCCACCTTGCGGGAGGTGGCGAGGGTCCAGACGGCGAGGGCGGCGAGGTAGCCGATCGCGACCCCGGGGCGGGGGAACTCCTTGTGCGCGACGGCGAACAGCGCCACGGCGTAGACCATGGTCAGCAGCCGGTAGGCGGTCAGGGCGCGCCAGAGCGGCTGCTCGACCGACATGCGTACGACGCGTTCGCGTTTCGCCATCTCCCCCACCCCTCGTGGGCGGTACCGCCCACGCGCAGCTACTCCGACGTGCCGTCGGCCTTCTCGCCCTTTTCGGCCTTGGCGGCCTTGGCGGCCTTCTCGGCGTCGGCGATCTGGCGCTTGGCCGCCGTCGCGTAGATGTCGACGTACTCCTGGCCGGAGAGCTTCATGATCTCGTACATGACCTCGTCGGTCACCGAGCGGAGGATGAAGCGGTCGTTGTCCATGCCGTGGTAGCGGCTGAAGTCCAGCGGCTTGCCGATCCGGATGCCCGGGCGCATCAGCTTGGGGACCACCTTGCCGGGCGGCTGGATCTTCTCGGTGTCGATCATCGCCACGGGGATCACGGGCGCTCCGGTGGCCAGGGCCACGCGGGCCAGGCCGCCGGGCTTGCCGCGGTAGAGGCGTCCGTCGGGTGAACGCGTTCCCTCGGGGTAGATACCGAACAGCTCTCCGGCCTCGATGACCTTGATGCCGCTCTGGATCGCGGCCTCGCCGGCCCCGCGGGCGCCGGAGCGGTCCACCGGGAGCTGGCCGACGCCCTTGAAGAAGGCGGCCGTGAGCTTGCCCTTGACCCCGGGGGAGGTGAAGTACTCCGCCTTCGCGATGAAGGTGACCTTCCGGTCCAGCACCGCCGGCAGGAAGAAGGAGTCGGAGAAGGACAGGTGGTTGCTCGCGAGGATCGCCGGCCCCTCCGCGGGAATGTTCTCGAGGCCCTCCACCCACGGCCTGAATGCGAGCTTCAGTGAACCGCCGATGGAGAACTTCATTGCGCCGTAGATCAACTCGAATGCCTTCCTGTGTCTGTCGAACAGACCATATCCCGTGCCTACACCGGCAGGGGCCCGACGACCCTGGCCGGTGCCACCCCGGTCGCGTACGGTGAAGTCACACAGAGCAACGCACCCACCCGACGTACATCATGATCAAGGAGACCCTGGTGCCCGTCCTCCCTGGAGCCGAGCCGTTCCGCCACGAGGGCGGAGAGGTCGGCGTCCTCCTCTGCCACGGCTTCACCGGTTCCCCGCAGTCCCTGCGCCCCTGGGCCGAGTACCTCGCCGGGCGGGGCCTCACGGTGTCGCTCCCGCTGCTGCCCGGCCACGGGACGCGCTGGCAGGACATGCAGCTCACGGGCTGGCAGGACTGGTACGCCGAGGTCGACCGCGCCCTGCGGGAGCTGCTGGACCGGTGCGAGCAGGTGTTCGTCTTCGGGCTGTCGATGGGCGGGGCGCTGACCCTGCGGCTGGCGGCCAAGCACGGGGACGCCATCAGCGGCATCGTGCTCGTCAACCCGGCCAACAAGGTGCACGACCCGCTCGCCGTGACCCTCCCGGTGACCAAGCACCTCATCCGGTCGACGCCGGGCATCGCCAGCGACATCGCGAAGCCGGGCTCGGAGGAGGTCGGCTACGACCGGGTCCCGACCCGGGCCGCGCACTCGCTGAAGAAGTTCCTGCAGCTCGTGGACGCCGAGCTGCCGCAGGTGACGCAGCCGATGCTGCTGCTGCACAGCCCGCAGGACCATGTCGTTCCGCCGGTCGACTCCGCGCGGGTGCTGGCCCGGGTCTCCTCGACGGACGTCACCGAGACCCTGCTGGAACAGAGCTACCACGTCGCGACGTTGGACCATGACGCGGAGCGGATCTTCGCGGACAGCTATGCGTTCATCGGCCGCCTGGCGGAGAGCGTGGGCAGGGAGGGGGCGGAGGCCGGTGGCTGAGCACGAGGAGCAGTCGGGCGGGGTTCCGCCGCTGGACGAGGAAGCGGCGTGGGCGGCGATCGTCGCCGGGTACGGGCAGGAGCCGCCGGACCCGCCGGGGGCCCGGCCGTTCAGACCGATCGAGAACCTCCTCCTGCCGGAGGAGGACGTCAAGGCGCTGCCCGGGGAGTCCGGAGCGGACCCGAAGGCCGATCCGAAGCCGGACCCGAAGCCGGAAGCGGACCCGGGGCCTCCGGCGGCGCTGGGCAGCTCCGTGGTCTTCGCCCCGGGCGTGGGCATGTCGGGTCCCCGGGACCACTCGCCGGCGGAGCCGAAGGACGACGACCTGACCGCTGCGGAGGAGGGCCACTTCGTCCCCCCGGAGCCGGAGCTCCCGCCGGCGGACACGACGTCGAAGTTCGCGTGGCTGGCGGTCGTCGGCGGCCCGGTACTGCTGCTGCTCGCGGTGCTCCTGCAGTGGGAGATGACCTGGTGGCTGACGACGCTGGGCATCGGCGGCTTCCTGGGCGGCTTCGCCACGCTGGTCGCCCGCATGGCGACCGGCGACGAGGATGACGACGACGACCCGGGCCGCGGCGCGGTCGTCTGACCGGCCTGGCCTGGGGCTCCGCCCCAGCCCCCGCGCCTCAAACGCCGGCGGCGCCGAAATTGCCCTCCTGGCACCAGAGGGGACGGCATCAGCCGAATACAGCCTCGCCAGGGGGCACCTCCCAGCGGTAGCTGGGGGAGATTGAGGCGCGGGGGTCCGGGGGCGGAGCCCCCGGCAACGGCGCCGCGCCCCCGGGATCGCCCGGCTACGGCGCAGCGGCCAGACGCAGGGCCGCCAGCACCGGCAGGTGGTCCGTCGCCGAGCGCAGGTCCGTGGTCGAGACGCCCGCCAGCCCCGCAGGGACACCGCAGGCCAGCACCTCCACCCCCTTCGTGGCGAACACGGCGTCGATCCGCCGGTCCGGTGCCTGCGCCGGGAAGGTCGGTCCCCCGCCCCACGGGGCCACCGCCCGGCAGTCCTGCAGCTCGGCGGCCAGCCGCCCGTACGCCGGCCCCTCCGGGCCCTCGTTCAGGTCGCCCGCGGCGATCGCGTACGGCACGTCCATGGCGGCCAGCCGGTCCAGCAGCAGCTCCGCGTGGGCGCGGCGCTCCGCGGCCTGGAGCGAGAGGTGCAGGGAGGCCAGGCCCACCCGGACGCCCCCGATCCGGACCACCGCCGTGGCGAAGCCCCTGCGGTGCAGGCCGGGGGTGCGCGGCAGCAGGACGTCCTCCGTGCGCTCCACGAAGACCCGTAGTGAGCAGAGCAGCAGCGGCCCGGCGGCCGTCGCGCCCCCGCCCAGCACCACCAGGTCGCACTTGGCGGCCAGCCGTGCCGCGTGTTTGCGCCATCGGAAGAACCGGGGGGCCTCCTGCACGAGGACGAGGTCGGGTTCGCAGGCCCGGATGACCCGGGCCAGCGCCTCCTCGTCGTCGCGCAGGGAGCGGATGTTGTAGCTGAGCACCCGGATCACGGCAGAACCGTCGGGCTCCGTACGGGACTTCGGCAGCTGGTCCATGCTCCGCAAGATACGCAGCCGCCCGCCGCTCCCCCAGGGGGCGCGGCGGGCGGTACGCACGTAAATGAGGGCGAACCCGTCGTGCAGCGGGCTCAGCCCTGGCGGGCCAGGTCGGCCGCTCCGACGAGCCCGGCCTTGCCGCCCAGCTGCGCGGCGAGGACCTGCGCGTGCGGGCGCCAGGCGCCGCCGACCAGCCAGCGCTTGAAGGACTTGCGGATCGGGTCGAGGACGAGGTCGCCCTCGTCCGAGACCCCGCCGCCGACGATGAAGGCGGACGGGTCGAACAGCGAGGCCAGGTCGGCCAGTCCCGCGCCGGCCCAGCGGGCCAGCTCGCGGAAGGCGTCGATGGCCACCAGGTCGCCCTGCCGGGCGGCCTCGCTGATGTGCTTGCCCTCGATGCCCTCGGGGGTGCCGTCGCCGAGCGCGAGCAGGATCGCCGCGTTCTCGGGGGTGGCGTTGGCGCGCTGCTTCGCGTACCGGACGAGGGCGCGTCCGGAGGCGTACTGCTCCCAGCAGCCCTGGCTGCCGCAGCCGCACAGCAGGCCGTCCGGGACGACCCGGATGTGCCCGAACTCGGCGGCGACGCCGAAGCGTCCGCGCCGCAGCTTGTTGCCGATGATGATGCCGCCGCCCAGGCCGGTGCCGAGCGTGATGCAGATGACGTCGTCGTGGCCCTGGCCGGCGCCGAAGCGGTACTCGCCCCAGGCCGCGCAGTTCGCGTCGTTCTCGACGACGACGGGCAGGCCGATGCGCTGCTCGACCTTGTCCTTCAGCGGCTCGTGCCGCCAGTTGATGTTGGGCGCGAAGAGTACGGTCGCGCGCTTGTCGTCCACGTATCCGGCGGCGCCGATGCCGACGGCCTCGATCGTGTGGTTGCTGCTGACCTCGGAGACGGCGGCGCAGATGGCCTCCGTCACTCCGTCCGCGGTCGGCGGGGTGGGCACCTTGTACGTCTCAAGGATCGTGCCCTCTTCGTCGACCACGCCGGCCGCGATCTTCGTGCCGCCGATGTCGACGCCGATGGTGAGTCCCATTAGTCCCTCGGTTTCCGGTCAAACCCCGCCACCGCCAACGGTACCCGAGGCTTCCGGGGGATCAGTCGAGATCGATCCGCTCGGAAGGGCCTTCGTCGGGGCCGTCGTCGCGGTGGTCGCGGTCGTGGGACGCCTGCCGGGGAGCCGGGGGTTCGCCCCGCGTCCAGCGGCGCTCGTGGCCCTCTACGGCCGAGCGGTAGGCGGCGAGCAGTTCGGATCCGGCGGCCGCGAGGTGGTCGAAGACCTCCGGGTTGCGCTCGATGACGGGCTTGGCGGCGGTCCTGGCCTGGTCGACGAACTGGCGCACCGCGCCCTGCGCGGCCACGCCGAACAGCGGGTTGTTCAGCCCGGACACCTTGTCGGCGACGGCTTCGAAGAGCTTGAACAGCTCCTCGGCGGCGGTGCCGGTGCCGTCTGCCGCGGCCCGCTCCTGTCCGCGCAGGCGCTCCTTCTCGGCGGCGAGGTCCTCGGCGCAGGCCTTGGCCCACGCGTCGTCGTCGGTGGGACGGTCGGTGGCCTCGCTCATGGCGGACTCTCTCCTGCGGCGGCTGCTTGACGTGCGGTACGGGCTACCTTCGACGGTACCCGAACGGGGGTACGCGGTTCATCGCGTACGCGGCCACAGTCCCGGGTCGGGGGTGAAGCGGATGCGGAGCTCCCCGTCGGCGAGGGCGGCGCCGGAGACGGTGCAGCGGCGCAGCGCCGCAGGGAGCGGAACGATCCTGCGGTGGGGGCCCGCGGTGAGCAGCAGCTCGTCGCCGCGGCGGACGAGGTCGAGGTCGCTCTTGCGCGCGCCGGGCAGCGGTACCACCCAGACGAGCACCCCGTCCTCGGCGAGCCGGTCCTCGACGGCCCAGGCCCGGCGGGGTGCGGGCGCCGCGGGTACGAGCCCGTCGGCGGCGGCGAGCAGCTCCAGGTCCTGCGGGCCGCGCGGATCGCGGCCGAGGTGGGCGAGGGCCACGACCGGGAGCTCGGCGGCCCACTCGGCGGCGTACTTCTGCTGCTGGGCGGCGAGTCCCGCGAGCCAGGGATCGGCGGATTCCGTCGGCACGGTGCGGTTGGCGACGAGGGCGGAGACGGGCAGTTGCTGCAGGGCGAGTCCGAGCCGTCCCGAGCGCAGCGCGTCGGCCGCGGCCGGGCCGGGCTCGGCGACCAGCCGCAGCTCGGTGGTGTCGGCCTCGACGACGGCCTGGACGGCGGCCAGCTCCTCGTCCCAGCGGGCGGCGGTCTCGTAGAGCCACTGCGCGGGCATGGGCACGCCGGCGAGCTGGGCCAGTACGGGGCGCAGGGCGCGGGCGGCCTGCCGCTCGGCGGGCAGCAGCCGGGCGAGGTAGCGCCGCAGCTGGGCGGGGAGCGCGAGGGTGGCCACGGTCCGGTGCAGGGGCGGCATGTCGACGACGACGAGGTCGGTGCCGGGGGCGGCGGCGGCCCGCCGCAGGGCCCGGAGCAGGGCGAACTCCTCGGCGCCGGGCAGTTCGGTGATCTCCTCGGCGCCCAGCGGCCGGGCCCCGACCATGCCGAGCAGGGCGGATCCGCGCTGCTGGAGGGCGACGAGTTCCTCGCGGAACTCCTCGCCGGAGTCCACCCGGGCCACCCGCAGCCCGGGGGCGGCCGGGTCGCCGACGAGGCCGGTGAGCGGGTCGCCGACGTCGCCGGAGAGCAGCAGCACCCGCTGCCCGTGGCGGGCCGCGGCGAGGGCGGTGGCCGCCGCCACGGTGGTCCGCCCGGCCCCGCCGGGGCCGGTGATCAGCAAGGTGTGCATGGTGCGGGTGCTCCGGTGTGCTGAAAGCGGTCGGCGGGAGACGGGAAGCGGGAAGCGGGAAGCGCGATCAGACCGTTTCGACGCGCTTCTTCAGGCCCGCCAGCGCACGGTCGATGATGACCTTCTCGGCCTTGCGCTTGATCATGCCGAGCATGGGGATCTTGACGTCGACGGTCAGCTGGTAGGTGACCTCGGTGCGCTTGCCTCCGTCGACGGCGGTCAGCCGGTAGGAGCCGTCCAGCTGGCGCAGCATCTGGGACTTGTCCAGGGTCCAGCTGACCTCGTCGGTGCCCTTCCAGCTGTAGGCGAGGGTGTGGTCGTCCTTGATCGCGCCCGCGTCGAGCAGCAGGCGGACCTTCTCGGCGCGCCCCTCGGCGTCGGTGGCCAGCACCTCGGCCTCCTTCACCTCGCCGGTCCACTCGGGGTAACGGGCGAAGTCGGCGATCACGGCCATCACGTCGGTGGGCGCAGCCTCGATCGTGATGCTTGAGCTGGTGTGTTCCGCCATCGCGGGCGCTCCTCCGGGCTGGGGGTGGTACCTCCCAGCGGCAGCTGGGCAAGTTCGAGGATGTGTGCGGCCTGGGGCCGCCGCGTGAAGGCTACCGCGCGTGTGGACGTCGCCACTCCAGCGCCTCCCGCACCCTGCGCGAGCAGGCCGCGAAGCGGCTCGATCTCTACCATTCGAGGACCCAGGGCCGGCCGGTGGCCGCGAAGTGGCCCACGTTCACGCACTCGGTGCCGCCGATGCGCATGCGGCGGGCGAGCGGCTGGTGGACGTGTCCGAAGAGGGCGTAGCGGGGGCGGGTGCGGCGGATCGCGGCGAGCAGGGCCTCGCTGCCGCGTTCGAAACGGCGGGCGACCGTGTCGTAGCAGAGCTCGGGCACTTCCGGCGGGATGTGCGAGCAGAGCACGTCCACCTCGCCGAGGGCCTCCACCTTGGCGGCGTACTCCTCGGGGTCCACCTCGTAGGGGGTGCGCATCGGGGAGGGCAGTCCGCCGCCGACGAAGCCGAAGACGCGGCCGCCGATCTCCACCCGCTGGCCGTCGAGCACGGTGAGGCCGTGCCGGTCGGCGTACTCGGGCCACAGGCCCGGGATGTCGACGTTGCCGTAGGTGGCGTACGTGGGGGTGGGGAAGGCGGCGAACATCTGGGCGTACTGGCGGCGTACGGCGCCCTCGATGAGGGTGTCCCGGTCCAGGCCGGCCCACAGCTCCCGGCCGAAGGCGCGGGCCTCGTCGAAGCGGCGCGCAGTGCGCAGCTCGACGATCCGGTCGGCGTTCTCGATGCCGAACAGGTCGGGGAAGATCCCGCGCGAGTGGTCGGCGTAGTCGAGGAAGAGCACCAGGTCACCGAGGCAGACGAGGGCGTCGGCGCCCTCCCCCGCCCGGGCGAGGGCCTCGGTGTTGCCGTGCACGTCGCTCACCACGTGGACCCGGGTGCGGCCCGCACCGCTGCCCGACCCCCGGCCCGACCCTCGGCCTGATCCGCTCGTGCCGAACTGCTGTCCCCGCATGCTGCCAGCCATGCGGCCAACCCTAGAGCTGCCTGGTGGCGGCGGGTAGAGGGGGTGGGAGAGGCGGCCGGACCTGCGGTTACTTCCGAGTCCCAGGTGGGGTCGACTACTGTCGGCGCGTTGGGGCGAAGCAGGGTAAGTGCAGAATGTGACGCACGGAACATCTGGCCGGTTCCCCCTATCGGGAACCCACTACCGGTGGGTAACGTCCCCTCGGTCCACATGGTGGCGATGGCGCCCAGAGGAGCAGCAGTCTTGCGCGAGTTCAGCCTTCCGGCCCTGTACGAGGTCCCGTCGGACGGGAACCTGACGGATCTCATCCGCCGCAACGCCGCTCAGCATCCAGACACCGCCGTCATGAGCCGCAAGGTCGACGGCCGGTGGCAGGACGTGACCGCGACCGAGTTCCTCGCCGAGGTCCGGGCCGCGGCCAAGGGCATGATCGCGGCCGGCATCCGGCCCGGCGACCGGGTCGCCCTCATCTCCCGCACCCGCTACGAGTGGGTGCTGTTCGACTTCGCGATCTGGAGCGCGGGCGGCGTCACCGTCCCCGTGTACGAGACCAGCTCCCCCGAGCAGATCCAGTGGATCCTCGGTGACTCCGGGGCCGTCGCCGTCGTCGTGGAGAGCCCGGCGCACAGCACGGCCGTGGCCTCGCTGCGCGACCGGCTGCCGGAGCTGCGCGAGGTCTGGGAGATCGAGCAGGGCGCGCTGGAGGCGCTGAAGACCGCCGGCGCGGAGATCTCCGACGCCGAGGTCGAGGAGCGCAGCAGCCTCGCCAACGCCGACGACCCGGCCACCATCGTCTACACCTCGGGGACCACCGGCCGCCCGAAGGGCTGCGTGCTGAGCCACCGCAACTTCTTCGCGGAGTGCGGCAACGCGGTGGAGCGCCTGAGCCCGCTGTTCAAGACCGGCGAGTGCTCGGTGCTGCTGTTCCTGCCGGCCGCGCACGTCTTCGGGCGCCTGGTGGAGGTGGCGGCCGTACTGGCGCCGATCCGCCTGGGCTGCGTACCGGACATCAAGAACCTGACGGACGAGCTCCAGTCCTTCCGGCCCACGCTGATCCTCGGTGTCCCGCGCGTCTTCGAGAAGGTCTACAACTCGGCGCGCGCCAAGGCCCAGGCCGACGGCAAGGGCAGGATCTTCGACGCCGCGGCGGACACGGCGATCGCCTACAGCCGCGCGCTGGACGCCCCGGGCGGCCCGTCGTTCGGGCTGAAGCTCAAGCACAAGATCTTCTCGAAGCTGGTCTACAGCAAGCTGCACGCGGTCCTCGGCGGGCGCGGCGAGTACGCGATCTCGGGCGGCGCGCCGCTGGGCGAGCGGCTCGGCCACTTCTTCCGCGGCATCGGCTTCACGGTCCTGGAGGGCTACGGCCTGACCGAGTCCTGTGCGGCGACCACCTTCAACCCGTGGGACAAGCAGAAGATCGGTACGGTCGGCCAGCCCATGCCGGGCTCCGTGGTGCGCATCGCGGACGACGGCGAGGTGCTGCTGCACGGCGAGCAGATCTTCACGGGGTACTGGAACAACGAGGCGGCGACCGCCGAGGCGCTGACCGACGGCTGGTTCCACACCGGCGACGTCGGCACCCTCGACGAGGACGGCTACCTCACGATCACGGGCCGCAAGAAGGAGATCATCGTCACGGCGGGCGGCAAGAACGTGGCCCCCGCGGTGATCGAGGACCGGATCCGGGCGCACGCGCTGGTCGCCGAATGCATGGTGGTCGGCGACGCGAGGCCGTTCGTGGCCGCGCTGGTCACCATCGACGAGGAGTTCCTCGGCCGGTGGGCCGCGGAGAACGGCAAGCCGGCCGGGGTCACGGCGGCGGAGCTGCGCGAGGACGCGGAC
This sequence comes from Streptomyces sp. NC-S4, assembly GCF_054353315.1. Lineage (NCBI taxonomy): Bacteria > Bacillati > Actinomycetota > Actinomycetes > Kitasatosporales > Streptomycetaceae > Streptomyces > Streptomyces sp. NC-S4. The sequence goes on from NZ_CM135937.1 coordinate 2,644,869, forward strand.
CTCGTCGCCGCCGTCCAGAAGGCGATCGACGACGGCAACGCGGCGGTTTCCAAGGCGGAATCGGTGCGGAAATTCCGCATTCTGCCCTCCCAGTTCACGGAGGAGTCGGGTCACATCACGCCGTCGCTGAAGCTGAAGCGCAACGTGGTGGCCAAGGACTTCGCGGACGAGATCGAGGCGCTGTACCGCGGCTAGGCCGTCGGCGCCCGCGGGGCGCTAGCGGGGGTCCTCGGCGAGGATCCGGGCCATGTTCCGCTCCGCGAGGGCGGTGATGGTCACGAACGGGTTCACGCCGAGCGATCCTGGGATCAGGGAGCCGTCGACCACGTACAGCCCCTGGTACCCCTTGGCCCGCCCGTACCCGTCGGTGGCGTCCCCGAGGACGCAGCCGCCGAGCGGGTGATAGGTGAAGTTGTCGGCGAAGGCCTTGTTGTCGCCGAAGAGGTCGTAGCGGTACATCGTGAAGTTCCGCCAGTTGATGCGGTCGAAGAGGTTCTTCGCCGCGTTGACCGAGGGCGTGTTCTGGTCCCGCCGCCAGTTGAGCCGGGCCGAGTCGGTGGCGGCGTCGTAGGTGAAGTGCCCCCGCTCCCGGTTCTTGGTGATGGCCAGGTACATCGAGATCCAGTGCTCGATGCCCATGGGGAGCGGCGCGATCTCGGCGAAGACCGGGTTCGCGGCGTTGTCCCAGTCGTCGATGCCCATCGCGGGCATGGTGGCCTGATTGCAGCCGACCGTGTCCCACAGGTGGTTGGCCCGGGCGGTCATGATGTTGCCGTTGGGCCCCCAGCCGAGCCCGACCTTCTCGCTGAGCCCGGGCAGGGTGCCCTTCTCGCGGGCCCGCAGCAGGATCTCGGTGGTCCCCAGGCTCCCGGCCCCGAGGAAGAGCTGTGCGCAGCCGAGTTCGCGGACCTGGGTGACCCGTCCGGTGACATCGCTGGTCCGGACCGTCAGGACGTATCCCCCGGCCGGGTCGGGCCGTACGCCGACGACTCGCTGCATGGTCTCGATGGTGACGTTGCCGGTGCCGATGGCGGCGGCGAGATAGGTCTTGTCGACGCTCTTCTTGCCGTGGTTGTTGCCGTAGATGACCTCGCCGGCCAGGGCCGAGCGGGGGGCGGTGCCGGCCGCCTCGCGCTTCATGTGCTCGAAGTCGTAGACGTTGGGGACGAAGACGGTCTTCAGGCCGGTGTTCTGGGCGTGCTTGCGGGAGATCCGGGCGAAGCGGTACCACTCGGTGGACTCGAACCAGGCCGGGTCGATGTCGTTGACCCCGAGCATCGCGCGGGCGCGGGGGTAGTACGTGCCGTACATCTCGTCGGCGTCGACCTGGGGCAGCACCTCGGAGAAGTACGAGCGCCGGGGTGTCGGGGCCATGCCGCCGTTGACGAGCGATCCGCCGCCGACGCCCCGGCCGACGTACACGGACATGTCGCCGTAGTTCACGCGGTCCAGGACGCCGGGGTAGGGGCTGATGTCGCGGTTGACCACGTCGAGCCAGAGGAACTGGGCGAGCGGGGCCTCGGTGCGGTTGCGGAACCACATGGAGCGCTGGTCGGGCGCGGAGGTGGAGGGGAAGACCTTGCCGTCGGCCCCGGGGGTGTCCCAGAGCCGGCCCATCTCCAGCACGACGGTACGCACGCCCGCCTGCCCGAGCCGCAGGGCGGCGACGGCGGAGCCGTAGCCGGAGCCGACGACGATGGCGGGGGCGTACCGGGCGGCGGCGGGCTCCACGGCCGCGGCGGAGGCCGCCCCGATCCGGGTGAAGCCGAGCGCGGCGGCGGTCGAGAGGGCGCCGAGCCCCAGTAATTGACGGCGCGTCAGGTTGGATGTCATGGCCGCATCATGGGCGGAATCCGGCCGTCCGCCCAGACGCGGTATTGACAGACATCTGAGGAACAGTCAGGCGTGGCTGCGCGGCCGGTCAGGTGCACCTCCGCTTCTCGGGGTCCGCGGGCAGAGCCCCCGGCAGCGGCGCCGCACCCGATCCGCTACAGCAGCTCGCGCAGGCGTTCCGCCAGGAGGTCCCAGCGCCACTTCTCCTCGACCCACTCGCGGCCCCGCTCGCCCATCCGGCGGCGCAACTCCGGATCCTTCAGCAGGGTGACGATCCGGTCCGCCGCGTCCTCGGGGGACCCGCCCCGCACGACCCAGCCCGTCTCGCCGTCCAGCACCGCGTCCGGCGCCCCTCCCGAGTCGCCCGCGATCACCGGCAGGCCCGTGGCCGAGGCCTCCAGGTAGACGATGCCGAGGCCCTCCACGTCCAGCCCGCCCCGGCGGGTCCGGCACGGCATGGCGAAGACGTCACCCGCTCCGTAGTGGGCCGCGAGTTCCGACCACGGGACGGCTCCGGTGAAGACGACGGAGTCCGAGACCCCGGTGGAGACCGCGAGCTCCCGCAGGTCCGCCTCGTAGGGCCCGCCGCCCACGATCAGCAGGACCGCGTCCGGCACCGCCGCCAGGATCCGCGGCATCGCCTCGATCAGCGTGTCCTGCCCCTTGCGCGGCACCAGCCGGGAGACGCAGACGACCACCGGCCGGTCCGTCAGACCGAGCCGGGCCCGGACCTCCGCCCCGCCCGATCCCGGGTGGAAGGTCTTCTCGTCGACCCCCGGCGGGAGTTGCACCATCCGGGCCGCCGCCCGGTCCGTCACCGCCGAGGCGATCCGCGAGCGCGTGTACTCCCCCAGGTAGGTCAGCGTGTCGGTGCCCTCGCCGATCCTGCGCAGCAACTGCCGCGCGGCCGGCAGCTGGGCCCAGCCCGCCTCGTGCCCGTGGGTGGTCGCCACGATCCGCCGCGCCCCCGCCCGCCGCAGCGCGGGGCCCATCAGCCCGAGCGGGGCCGCCGCCCCGAACCACACGGACTCGCAGCCGTGTTCGCGCAGCAGGCCCACCGCCCGCCGCGTCACGCGCGGGGTCGGCAGCAGCATCGTCGTCCGGTCCCGGACCACCTGGAACGGCTGCTCCGCGTCGAAGGCCGCGGTGGCCTCGCGCCCTTCCGCGCTGTGCTTCCAGGTGGAGGCGTAGACGACGATCCGGTCGGGATCCAGCCGTAGCGCCATGTTGTGCAGGAAGGCCTGGATACCGCCCGGGCGCGGCGGGAAGTCGTTGGTCACGATCAGCGTCTTGTGCATCGCTGACAACGTACCGGACGCCCTCAGCGGAACTCCGCCCGCAGGGCCTCCCGCCAGTCCTTCGTCAGTGCGTCCGGGTCCGTTCCGAGGGCGCCCCGCACCGCCACCGGCCAGGGCTCGCGCCCCGCCCGCCCGTACAGGTCCACGAGCGCCGCCTCGCCCCATCGGTCCGCGATCAGCCGGCAGGCCAGCCAGGCGCCCTCGTACGCCCGGGCCAGCGCCTCCGGATCGCCGCCGAAGGCGAAGTCCTCCGTCCGGGGCATCCCGCCGGGCACCTCGCCCCGCCGTACGGCCCGGGCCAGCGCCGGGGCGGCCCGCTCCGGGGTGGCCGGGGTACCGCGGTAGGCCGCCCAGTCGGCGAAGCCCTCGGAGAGCCACAGCGGGGTGGTGGCGGTGGTCGCCGCCCGGGTGGCCACATGGGTGACCTCGTGGGTCAGGACGACCCCGCGGCCAGCCGGGCTGAGCTCCGCCCACCCCTGCGGGTTCACCACGACCCGGTCGGCCGGCGCGGGGGCCGCGCCCACCCGGCCCGTCGTGACGGCCCCCATGCCCCGGTACTCGGCGGCCGGGCGGCCCAGCAGCTCCGCCATCCGCTCCAGGGATCCGGGGACCAGCACCACGGCCCGGCCCGCCCAGGGCTCCGGCCAGGCGGCGCCCGCAGCGGGCGCCGCCCGGTCGGCCTCCGCCGCGATCGCGGACAGCGTCCCCGCGTCCTGCCCGACGCCCAGCACCAGCGAGTGCGCCCCGCGGACCACCGCCACCGGGCCCTGGTCCCACAGCTGCGGCAGCGCGCCCGGTGCGGCCCGGTCCCCGGTGACGTGCCAGCGCCCGCCGTCCCGGATCAGGCGCACCTCGCGCGCCGACCCGGCCGCGGCCGCGTCGTAGCCGGTCAGCCGGTAGCGCAGCTCCGCCCGGACGGTGGCCCCGGCGCCGTCCCGCCGGACCGCGGAGACCTCGTACGCCCAGCCCTCCAGCGGAATCCCGGCGAGCCGCTCGGGCGGCGTCCGCGACCAGTCGGCGACGGCCTCCCGGATGTCCCGCTCGGCGCCGTCCCGCGGAGCGGGCGCGCCGCACCCCGCGAGCAGCGCGCTCAGCAGGAGCGGCAGCACGCGTACCAGGGACCGGCGGACGGGGAGCATCCGACGATCGTACGCACGGGTGCGGTCAGGGCCGGGTCACCGAGGAGACGGGCATCATCCCGACGGGGTCGTAGCGGACCCGGGCCCCGGGGTACGGGGCGTGCACCACCTGGCCGTTGCCGACGTACATGCCGACGTGGCTGGCGTCCGAGCGGTACGTCACCAGGTCGCCGGGGCGGGCCTGCGACAGCGGCACCTGCCGGCCGGCGTGCCGCTGGGCCTGCGAGGTGCGCGGCAGTGAGACCCCGGCCTGCCGGTACGACCAGACCATCAGCCCGGAGCAGTCGAAGCTGCTGGGGCCGGTGGAGCCCCATACGTACGGCCGGCCGACCGCGGCCCGGGCGGCCATCACGGCGGTCGCGGCGCGTCCGGAGGAGGGGCCGAAGGAGGACAGCTCGGGCAGTCCCTCGGGGCGGCCCGCGGAGCGCGAGGAGCGTTCGTAGTCGGCCCGCTCCCCCGAGGGCATGGCGTTGAGCAGCCGCCGGGCGGCGGCGAGCTTCGCGGTGACGGAGCTCTTGTGCCGGGCCACGTCGGAGCGCAGGGCGTCGAGTTCGGCGAGTTTGCGGGCTGCCTCCCGGCGCTCCTGGCCGAGTTCGCGCTGCTCCTCGCGGAGTTCGTCGAGCTGGCGGGCCTGGCGGCCGGTCAGCCGGTCGAGGGCGGCGGCCCGCTCCAGGTACGCGTCTGGGTCCTCGGACAGCATCAGCCCGACGGCGGGGTCGATGCCGCCGCTGCGGTACTGGGCTCCGGCGAAGGTGCCGAGGATGCCCCGCAGGGTGTTGATGCGTTCCTGGCCGCGGGCCACGGCGTCCTGGGCCCGGTTGACCTCGACGCGGAGCCGGTCGGCCTTCTCGCCCGCCTCGTTGAAGCGTTCGGTGGCCTGCTCGGCCTCCTCGAAGAGACGGTCGACCTGGGCGCTGATGCCGGTTCTCGTCCCGCCGCCGGGTTCGTACGGGAAGCCGGGTGCCGCGTTCGCGGGTACGCCCGTCATGGCGACCGCGGCGGTGGCCGCGGCGGCGGCGGTGAGGACGGTGACCTTCGTGCTCCGGTCGAGGCTGCCGAGCCCGGCCCGGCGATGGGACGCCACGTGAAACCGCTCCCTTCCGCTGTGCGGGGCCCGGGTCCGCCCTCCGTGGACGGCCGTGTGCCGGGTTCCGCGCTGGCAGACAGTAGCGGCGCGACCACGCACCGACCAACGACCGCCGGTGGGCGCACATGCCGACGCCCCGCAGGAGACGCAGGTCACCGGCGGGGCGTGTGGTCAGAGGGAGGCCGTGGAATTCGCCCGGATGGGCGGCGTGCGGCGCGTCCCGGACCGCGGGGCGGAGCGGATCAGCCGACGCGGACGCCGAACTGGAACGGCATGTTGTCCATGGACTCGTACTTGATGCCGCTGCGCGGGTTCGAGGCGTGCAGCGTCATGTTGTTGCCGGCGTAGAGGCCGACGTGGTGCAGGTCGCCGTAGAAGAAGACCAGGTCGCCGGGCTGCAGCTGGCTGCGGCCGATGCGGGTGCCGTCGTTCACCTGGGTGAAGGTGGTGCGGCTGATGTTGACGCCGGCCTGCTTGTAGGCCCACTGCGTCAGCCCGGAGCAGTCGTAGACCGTGGGGCCGGTGCCGCCGGACTGGTAGGTGAAGCCGAGCTTCGTCTTGGCGGCTTCGAGGGCGGCGCCGGCGCGGCCGGAGGCCTTGACGTTGCCGAGGTCGACGCGCTGGCCGTCGGCGCGACTGGCGCGCGACTCCTCGTCCTTGAGCGCCGCGCGCTCCTGCGTGGTCAGGGTGTTGAGGAGGGCCTGGGCCGCGGCGAGCTTCTCGGTGGAGACCTTCTTCTTCTCGCCGAGCTCCTTGCGGGTGGCGTCGAGGTCGGCGAGCTTGCCGGCGGCCTCCTGGCGCTGCTGCGCGAGGGTGCGCTGCTTGTCCTGGATCCGCTGGACCCCCTCGACCTGCTTGGCGCTCAGGTGCTCCAGGGAGGAGGCCTTGTCGAGGTAGCTGTCGGGGTCCTCGGAGAGGAGGAGCGCGAGGGAGGGGTCGATGCCGCCGCTGCGGTACTGGGCGCTGGCCATCGAACCGAGCGCGCTGCGGAGCTCGTTGAGTTCGCCCTGGCCGCGCGCGACCTGGTCCTGCAGCTGGCCTATCTCCTTCTCCAGCTTGTCCTGGCGCTCCTTGGCCCCGTTGAACTTCTCGGTGGCCTGCTCCGCCTCTTCGTAGAGCGCGTCGACCTGGCTCTTGACCTCGTCCTTGCTCGGCTTCGCCGGCGCGGCGGAGGCGCTCTGCGCGGTGAGGGCGACGGCCGCGGCCGCGACCGAGGTGAGCACGGTCACACGAGCGCGGTTCGGCTGCTTGGGTCGACGGTGGGACGCCACGAAGGCGAGCTCCTTCTTCCTGGGAGCCGCCGAAGAACGCAACTCGGCAGCACCTTCGCTGCCACCCCGAATGAGTGATCTACCGCACGAAGGTTTGAGCAGACCCTAGTGACCCATCTGTGATCAGTTCAAATCCTGCCGGGAAAAAACTCGCCGCCCGACCAGGTTCTTTACCTACAGCGCACGCTCTGTGCAGGTCACTTGACGGTGCGTCCCCCGCGAGTCCCACCAATTCGGGCATTGCGGCAAGGAGTTACGAAACGCGCGAAAGCCGCTTCAGCAACAATGCGGACGTCACCGGGCGCGCGCCCGCCTTGGCCACCCCGTCGGCGACCTCCCGGTCCGTGGAGACCACGACCACCGGCCGGCCGGGCGGCTCCGCGCGCACCAGCTGGCGGATCAGCTCGTCCGCCGTCACCCCGGCCTTGGAGAACAGCACCCGCACCCCGCGCGGCGGCGCGAGCAGCACCGGGGCCGCCAGTTCCGCCCCGTCGAAGACACAGGTCATCTCCGCGCCGGTCTGCGCGGCCAGCATCGACAGCCCGCCCAGCAGCCGCAGCCGCTGCTTCTCCAGCGGCATCGTCGGATAGCCCGTCTTGGTCACGTTGTAGCCGTCGACGACCAGATGGGCCTGGGGCAGCGCCAACAACTGGTCCAGCAACGCCGGATCGGTCTCCGAGAGGGCCCGCGCCGCGATGTCCTTCGGCGTCATCCGGCCCGGCTCCACCGCGTCGACCGTGTCGGCAGGGCGGGTGTTCACCGGCGGCAGGGCCAGCTCCCGGCGCAGCCCCTGGGCCGCGTCCAGCACGGTGTCCAGCAGCAGCCGCAGCCGCATGTCCTCGATGCTGCGCCCTTCGCGGGTGGCCCGGCGCGAGGTCTCCAACGCCGCCTCCACCTCCGCGAGACGGGCCTTGAGCCGCCGGGTCTCGCTCTCGGCGGCCGCCACCCTGGCGGCCGCGTCGCCGCGGATCCCGTCGATCTCCGCATTCACCTTGCGCAGGGCCGCGTCACCCCGCTTGACGTCGCTGAGGGCACTGCGCAGCTTGCGCTGAAGCGATTCCGCTTCCTTGCGGGCGGCGTCCAGTTCGCCCCGGACCTGCTCCCCGCCCGCACGCTGCAGCTCCCGCGCGTGGGCCAGCTCCTCGCGCAGCCGCTCCAGCTCGCGCCGGGTCTCCTCGCCGACCCGCTCGGCGTCGGCGCGCTGCGCCTCCTCGCCCGCGGCGGCCACCAGCTTGACCCAGCCGGCCGGGCGCAGGACGAAGGCGGCGGCCGCCACGTCCAGCGGATCCGCCGCGGCCGGGGGCGCGCCGGCCTCCAGCGCGGTGGCCAGGTCGGCCTGCGCCTCGCGCAGCTTCTCGGCGACCCGGCTGCGGAACACGGGGTCGGTCTCGACCGCCGCGGCCATGGCGTTGCCCGCGAACTTGGCGCGCCGGGTCGGGGTGAACCGGGCGTACTGGCGCAGCTGCGCCGGGAGGTCCGCGACCGTCAGCGCGCCGAAGGCATCCGAGACGAGCGCGACGACCCGGCGCCGCACGCCTTCCGGCAGCGGGTGGTCGAGCGCCTCGGCGGCGTCGCCGGCCGCGTCGGCCGGCTCAGCGCCGCTTGCTGGCTCCACAATCCGTCACCCCTACCGTGATCTTCCTGTGGGTGCGCCTCCGTCAGGAGTCCGCGCCCGGCCTGTCCACGAGCTCGATCTGGTCCACCGCGTTGCACCAGCGGCAGCGGACCGACTCGATGGTCTCATTGACCACCTCGCGCTCCTCGACCTTGGGCTCCCCGGCGAGGTCCAGGTGGACGTACTCCACGACCTTCGACGAACGGGTCACGTCGAAGCGCGTGAGATTGCCGCACAGGGTGCAGCGCCACCGGGTGGTGTCGGTCGGCAGGGGAACCGTCATCGGGCCGCTCTCTCCTTCGTAGCTGATTCAATTAAAGCCGCCCGCGCCGCCGTATGCGTCGTCCTGCGGACCGCAGCTCGTAACCCTACGGCCTGCCACCGCTTCAGGTGGGTCCGCTTGCGTCATGCTCTGTCACATGATCGTAAGGTGGCGGGCCGTTCGCGAGGCCGCCCGGGGACCGGTGGTCACCCATGCGCTGATCGCGGGCTGCGCGGTGGTGTTCCTGCTCGGCCCGGCCTCGGGGTTCAACCAGGCCTACGGCACGGGGGAAGAGCTGCTCTCCGCCGGAACGGCCTACTTCCGGCGCTGGGGCGTGGTCCCGGACGAGCTGTTCACGGGCGGGCCCCGCGCCTGGCTGACCCCGCTGACGGCGCTGTTCGTCCACGGCAGCTGGCTGCATCTGCTCGGAAACATGCTCTTTCTGTATGTTTTCGGCGCGATGGCGGAGGAACGGATGGGCCGCCCGGCGTTCCTCGCCTTCTACCTCTGTACGGGGTATCTGGCGATGGCGGCGTACGCGGCGGCCAACGCGGGCTCTCCGCAGACGCTGGTCGGGGCCTCCGGCGCGATCTCGGCCGTCCTGGGCGCCTTCCTCTTCCTGCTCCCGCGGGCGAGGGTGACGAGCCTCTTCCCGTTCCTCTTCTTCCTGCCGCTGCGGTTCCCGGCGTGGATGGTGCTGCTGTTCTGGTTCGCCCTCCAGTGGGTGGCGGCGCAGCGGGCCGACAGCGGGCCGGGAGTCGCCTATCTGGCCCATCTGGTGGGCTTCTCGGTCGGCTTCCTCTACGCGTGGGCCCGCTATCGGGGTACGACTAGAGTGAGGCGACCAGCGACGGCCACCGAGGGAGACAGCCAGCCGTGATCACCGCGATCGTGCTCATCAAGACCAGCGTGGACCGGATCCCCGAGATCGCCGAGTCCATCGCCGCCCTCGAGAACGTCAGCGAGGTCTACTCCGTCACGGGGACGTACGACCTGATCGCGCTGGTCCGCGTGGCCCGCCACGAGAACCTGGCGGACATCATCCCGGGCCGCATCAGCAAGATCCCGGGCGTCGAGGCGACGGACACCCACGTGGCCTTCCGCACGTACTCCCAGCACGACCTGGAAGCGGCGTTCGCGATCGGCCTGGACGCCTAGCGCCGGCTTGGGCGGCTCGGGCCGTCTGCCGGGGCGCTGCCCCGGACCCCGCGCCTCAATCGCCGGCGGGGCTGGATGGTGCGGGCCTGTCGGCCGGGGTCGGGGCGGGGGGCCGGGGCGGGGTGTCTCCTCGGCTCGCGCGGTACGGCATGTCTCGGCTGTGCTCGGTGGTGCGCGCTCGTCCTGCGGGGACACCCCGCCCCGTCCCCCCACCCCTCAGCCGCATGCCCACCGGGAAGACGGCCGGGTTCCCCCCGCCCGGCGGCGCAGGCTCTCCGGGAAGAGGGCGGGCCGTCGCTGTCGAAGCTCTGCCGTGGGGCGGGGACACGCAGGAGGGTCCCCGCAGGACGAGGCGCGACCATGGCCGTCTGGCCGAGACAGGGCCGCGCGCGCCGAGCCGAGGAGACCCTCGTGCGGGGCCCCGCCCCACCCCTCCAAGCCCCGCCGGCGATTGAGGCGCAGCCCCCGCGGGGACAGCCCGCACCACCAACCGCCGAGCACCCCGCAGGGGAAGCGGCGGCGCGCCCCGTCAGACGGCAGGGACGCAGCGGCCTTCCTCCGTGCGGTACTGCCACTTGGCTCCGGAGGTCACCAGTTCCCGCACGGCGCCGAGGAAGCGCTCCACGTGCTCGTCGGGGGTCCCGGCGCCGAAGCTGACGCGGATGGCGTTGAGGGAGCGCTCGCCCGGGGCGGCCTCCGGGGCTCCGCATTCGCCCTGGGCCTGCGGCTCGCTGCCCAGCAGGGTGCGCACCAGCGGGTGGGCGCAGAACAGGCCGTCGCGTACGCCGATCCCGTACTCGGCGGACAGCGCGGCGGCGAAGTGGGAGCTGTTCCAGCCGTCCACCACGAAGGAGATGACGCCGACCCGCGGGGCGTCGTCCCCGAAGAGGGAGAGGATCCGGACCGCCGGGACCTCCGCCAGGCCTTCCCGGACCTTCGCGATGAGCTGCTGCTCGCGGGCGACGAGGTTCTCGAAGCCGGCCTCGGTCAGGGCCTTGCAGGCCGAGGCGATGGAGTAGACACCGATGACGTTCGGGGAGCCGGCCTCGTGGCGGGCGGCGGTGGTGTGCCACTCGACGTCCACGCCGCCGTCCTCGCGCCGGGCCACCTTCCGGGAGGCGCCGCCGCCCGCGAGGTAGGGGTCGGCCTGCTGGAGCCAGTCGGCGCGGCCGGCGAGCACGCCCGAGCCGAAGGGCGCGTAGAGCTTGTGCCCGGAGAAGGCGACCCAGTCGACGTCCAGCTCCTGCACGGAGACGGGGTGGTGCGGGGCCAGTTGGGCGGCGTCCAGCACGATGCGCGCGCCGTGGGCGTGCGCGGCGGCGGCGAGTTCCCTGACCGGCCACAGCTCGCCGGTGACGTTGGAGGCGCCGGTGACGCAGACCAGGGCCGGTCCGTAGGGGTCGCGGTCGGCGAGGGCCCGCTCCAGGGTGGCGACGGCCTCGGCCGGGGTGCGCGGGGCGTTGAGGTAGGTGACGTGGGCGTTCGTCCACGGCAGCAGCGAGGCGTGGTGCTCGGTCTCGAAGACGAACACCTGGCAGTCGGCGGGGAGTACGGCGGCGAGCAGGTTCAGCGAGTCGGTGGTGGACCGGGTGAAGACGACCTGGTCGGTGGGGCGGCAGTCGAGGAACTCGGCGACGGTGACCCGGCTCTGCTCGAAGAGGTCGGTGGAGAGCTGCGAGAGGTATCCCGCGCCGCGGTGCACGCTGCCGTAGTACGGGGCGTACGCGGCCACGTCGTCCCAGACGCGCTGCAGGGCGGGGGCGCTGGCCGCGTAGTCGAGGGCCGCGTAGGTGACCTCGCCGCCGGTGACGAGCGGGACGGTGACGTCCCGGCCGAGGACCGCGAGCGGCTCGGCACAGGCGGGGTCGGCGGTGGCTGCGGCGGCGGTGGCGACGGCGGCGTTCAGGGATGCGGACATGGCGGTATCTCCCGGCAGGCAGGGCTGAATGGCTTCGGTGTGCCCGTACGCGGGTACGGCTCTGCGGCCGTCCGGGGTACGGGAGAGTCCTCGGACGCGCTGGGCGGGGGTACACGGAAGCGACCCTGGTCCGAGGGTTGAAGTGGGGGCGGAGTCGCCCTATCGCATTCGCTTGCTCACGGAAAAAGCTCCTCGAGAAGACCAGGACCCCTGGTGTCGAGGGATCCGCGCTTGCCGTAGGCCTTGCTGCCTACGACCTGGTCATCACCCGGGGCACCCCGCCACGGAAGGAGGGTTGCCGGACAGCAAGCCGGGGCCTAAACGCTGTCACTCGTGACCTGGTCAGCATCCTGCCACATGATCGCGCGTACGCAAGACCCCGGTCCGCATGGTGGACCGGGGTCGTCGTCCTCGCGCCGTTTCGGCCCAGACCGTCTAGGCGTTGCTGGCCGTCACCCAGCGCTCCAGGGCGGCTCGGGCCGCACCCGAGTCGATGGACTGCGCCGCCCGGGCGATACCGGCCGTGATCTGCTCTTCCAGGGTGCCCGGGCCCGGGTCGAGGGCGACCAGGGCCGCCGCCGAGTTCAGCAGGACGGCGTCGCGGACCGGGCCGGTCTCGCCGGCCAGCAGGCGGCGGGCCACGTCCGCGTTGTACGAGGGGTCCCCGCCGGCCAGGGCGGAGACGTCGACCAGGGAGATGCCCACGTCACGGGGGTCGAAGGCCTGCTCGGAGACCTTGCCGTCGCGGACCCACCAGACGCGCGAGGTCGACGTCGTGGTCAGTTCGTCCAGGCCGTCGTCACCGCGGAAGACCAGCGCGGACGAGCCGCGCTCGGCGAGCACGCCCGCGATGATCGGGGCCATCCGGGGATCGGCCACGCCGGTCGCCTGGGCGCGTACCCGGGCCGGGTTGGTCAGGGGGCCCAGCGCGTTGAAGAAGGTCCGGATGCCCAGTTCCTTGCGGGCCGCGGCCACATGGCGCAGTGCCGGGTGGAACTTCACGGCGAAGCAGAAGGTGATGCCGGCCTGCTCGGCGACCTCCACGACCCGTTCCCGGCTCAGGTGGAGGTTCACCCCGAGCTTCTCCAGGACGTCCGAGGAGCCGCTCGCGGAGGACGCGGCCCGGTTGCCGTGCTTGACGACCTTGGCGCCGGTCCCGGCCACCACGACGGCCGACATCGTGGAGATGTTCACCGTTTTGGCCCCGTCGCCGCCGGTGCCGACGATGTCCACCGTGCGGCCCGGCACCTCGATGAGGTTGGCGTGCGCGTACATCGCCCGTACGAGGCCGTTGATCTCCTCGACCGTTTCCCCCTTGGCCCGCAGCGCGACCGTGAAGCCGGCGATCTGGGCGTCGGTGGCCTCCCCCCGCATGATCCGGTCCATGGCCCAGGCGGTGTCCTCCGCGCGCAGGTCCTGGCCGGTCAGCAGGGCGTCGAGAACGCCCGGCCAGCCACGGGCCGCCACGCTGTCGCCGCCTGCCGGGGTCGCAACGTTCATGGTCCGCTCCTGCTGTCGGTGGAGGATTCCACGTCTGATCGGTCAGGGTTCAGCCTATCCAGCCCCGGTTACGGCAAAGAGCCCCGTCCAGACACTGGACGGGGCTCTCGCCGTGGCGACACCAGGACTGACCGGAATCAGTCCCTCATGCGTTCATGCGGGGATCAGTGGTGGCCGTGGCCGGACTGGATCTCCTTGTACTCCTCCACCGTGGGCTTCGGGATCTGGTTGCCCTCGGCGTAGAAGCCCTTGCTGAGCTTCGCGCGCAGCTTCTCGGTGGCCTTCACCTTGCGCTCGACACCGTTCTCGTCGACCGTCGGGCCGATCTCGACGGGCTTGTACTGCTCGTGCGCGGTGAGGGTGTGCAGCTTGCCCTGCGGGAGCGGCTCGTGGACCTCGACGAACTCACCGTGCGGCAGACGCTTGATGATGCCGGTCTCGCGACCGTGCAGCACCTTGTCGTGGTCCCGGCGCTGGAGGCCGAGGCAGATCCGCTTGGTGACGATGAAGGCGAGGACCGGGACGACGAAGAAGCCGATCCGGACGAACCAGGTGATCGAGTTGATCGACAGGTGGAAGTACTGGGCGAACATGTCGTTGCCGCCGCCGATGAGGAGCACGATGTACTCCGCGATCCAGGCGACACCGAAGGCCGTACGGGTCGGGACGTTGCGCGGGCGGTCCAGGATGTGGTGCTCGCGCTTGTCCCCGGTGACCCAGGACTCGATGAACGGCCAGACGGCGATCGCACCGAGCACCAGCGGGAAGAGCAGCAGCGGGATGAACACGCCCAGGACGAGCGTGTGGCCCCACATGTTGATCTCCCAGCCGGGCATGGCTCGGATCAGGCCTTCCGGCATACCCATGTACCAGTCGGGCTGCGCGCCGGTGGACACGTTGTCCGGGCGGTACGGGCCGAGCGCCCAGATCGGGTTGATCGAGGCGATCGCCGCGACGGCCGCGATGACACCGAAGACCAGGAAGAAGAAGCCTCCGGCCTTGGCCATGTAGACCGGCAGCAGCGGCATGCCGACGACGTTGTTGTTCGTCTTGCCGGGACCCGCGAACTGGGTGTGCTTGTGGTAGAAGACCAGGATCAGGTGGGCCACGAGCAGGCCCATCATGATGCCGGGCAGCAGCAGGATGTGCACCGAGTAGAACCGTGCGACGAAGTCGCCGCCCGGGAACTCCCCGCCGAACAGGAACATCGACAGGTACGTGCCGACGACCGGGACGGACAGGATGGCGCCCTGCATGAAGCGGACACCGGTACCCGAGAGCAGGTCGTCCGGCAGCGAGTAACCGGTGAAGCCGGTGAACATGCCGAGGACCAGCAGCAGGAAGCCGAAGATCCAGTTGACCTCACGCGGCTTGCGGAACGCGCCGGTGAAGAAGACGCGCATCATGTGCACGACCATGGCCGCGACGAAGATCAGCGCCGCCCAGTGGTGGATCTGACGGATCAGCAGGCCACCACGGACGTCGAAGCTGATGTCGAGCGTCGAGGCGAAGGCCTCGGACATCATGACGCCCTGCATCGGCACGTACGAGCCGTGGTACACGACCTCGTTCATGCTCGGGTGGAAGAACAGCGTCAGGTACACACCCGTGAGGATGATGATGATGAAGCTGTAGAGGCAGATCTCACCCAGCATGAAGGACCAGTGGTCCGGGAAGATCTTGCGCATGTTGGCCTTGGCGAGGCTGTAGATGCCCAGGCGGCCGTCCGCCCAGTCAGCTACGCGCTCGCCGGCCGGCGCTTTGCGCTCGTTGTTGACGCTGGTGCTCATCCGCGCTCCCAGAATGCAGGACCGACGGGCTCTTCGAAGTCGCCGAGCGCTTCGAGGAAGCCTTCGTCATTCACGCCGATCCGCAGCTGCGGAAGCGCGTGACCGGCCGGGCCGAAGATGACACGGGCGCCGTCGGAGAGGTCGAAGGTGGACTGGTGGCACGGGCAGAGCACGTGGTGCGTCTGCTGCTCGTACAGGCTGATCGGGCAGCCGACGTGGGTGCAGATCTTGGAGTAGGCCACGATCCCGTCGTGGGACCACTCCAGTTCCTTCTTGTCCTTGATGTCCTCCGGCTGAATGCGGACGATCATCAGGGCGGCCTTGGCGATCTGGACCTGGAAGTCGTGCTGCTCCTCCTCCAGGCCTTCCGGCATGGCGAAGGTGAGCGAACCGACGAGGACGTCCTCGGGACGCAGCGGCTCCATCGTGTTCTGGTTGATGAGCAGCTTGCCCTTGGCCCACAGGGTCTTGCGCAGCTTGTCCTCGGGCAGCGGGCCCAGGTCGCGCATGATCATGACGGCGGACAGCGGCAGCATGGCCAGCGCGCCCAGCATCGTGTTGCGGATCAGGGGACGCCGGGCGATGCCGGACTCGTTCGCGCCGTCGGCGAAGTCCTGCAGGACCTGCGCCTTGACCTCCGGCGGAGCGGCGATCTCGTGGCGCTCGGCGGCGACCTCGACGTCGGACATCAGGGTGCGGGCCCAGTGGACCGCGCCCGCGCCGATGCAGAAGAGGGCCACGCCCAGGGTGATGCCCAGCGAGAAGTTGAGCGCGCTGACCTTCCCGATGGGGAAGATGTAGACGATCTTGTCGACCGGGAAGATCACGTAGGACGCGATGAAGGCGACCGTCGCCAGCATCGACAGCGTGAAGAGCATCGCGACGGTGCGCTCGGAGCGCTTCGCCGCCCGCTCGTCGATGTCCTGGATGCGCGGCTTGTGGACCGGCAGGCCCGGGTCGGCGAACGGGTCGTCCGCGACCGCTACGCCGTGGTGGGCGTCGCCCTGCTCGCTCGGCAGGTGCTTGTCTTCGGGAATCTCTTGGCTACTCATGACTTCTTGGCCTTAGCGGTGTGGGCCGCGACCCAGACGGCGACAGCGATCAACGCACCCAGGGCGAAGATCCAGCCGAACAGACCCTCGGAGACGGGGCCGAGGCCACCGAGCTTCAGGCCGCCGGGGCTGGTCGACTTCTCGCCGTTGACGTTCTCCAGGTACGCGATGATGTCCTTCTTCTGCTTCTCCGGCATGGTGCTGTCGGGGAAGGAGGGCATGTTCTGCGGGCCGGTCTGCATGGCCTCGTAGATGTGCTTCGGCGAGACGTCCTCAAGGTTGGGGGCGTACTTGCCGTTCGTCAGCGCGCCGCCTTCGCCGGTGAAGTTGTGGCACTGCGCGCAGTTGTTGCGGAAGAGCTCACCACCGTTGGCGATGTCGGCGCCCGCCGGGTCGTACTGCTTCGCGGTCGGCGTGATCGGACCGGCACCGAGGGACGCGATGTACGCGGCCAGCTGGTCGATCTGCGCCTGGTCGTAAATGACGGGCTTCTTCGGCACCTGGGCGCCGGGCTGCTGGGCGGGCATGCGGCCCGTGCTCACCTGGAAGTCGACGGCCGCGGAGCCGACGCCGACCAGGCTCGGGCCGTCAGAGGAACCCTGACCGCCGGTTCCGTGGCAGCTTGCGCAACCCACGGCGTAGAGCTTCTTGCCCTCCTCGATGGCGAGGGACTGGGCGGTTTCATCGGCCTGCGCCTTGCCCGCGGGGGCGAAGGCGGCGTACAGCCCCCCAGTGGCCGCCAGCGCGAGGAGTAGAACGACGACCGCCGCCAGCGGATGGCGTCGTCGTGCGGAGAGCTTTTTCACGGATTACCCCGGTGTCAGGATCTTCTGCGTCGGTGTGTCTGGATGGAGTGCCGGGTCTTGCCCGGTGACGTGTTCGCTACTTGATCAGGTAGATCGTCGCGAAGAGGCCGATCCAGACGACGTCGACGAAGTGCCAGTAGTAGGACACGACGATGGCCGACGTGGCCTGTTCGTGGGTGAACCTCTTGGCCGCGTACGTCCGGCCGAGGACCAGCAGGAAGGCGATGAGACCGCCCGTCACGTGCAGACCGTGGAAGCCGGTGGTCAGGTAGAACACCGAGCCGTAGGGGTCAGACGAGAGGGACAGGCCCTCATGCTTGACCAGCTCGGTGTACTCGAACACCTGGCCGCCAATGAAGATCGCACCCATGACGAACGTGATGATGAACCACGTCCGGAGCTTCTTCACGTCACCGCGCTCGGCGGCGAATACGCCGAGCTGGCAGGTGAGCGAGGAAAGCACCAGGATCGTCGTGTTCGTCGCCGAGAAGGGCAGATTCAGGGCGTCGGCCTGTTCTGTCCAGAACTCGGGACCCATCACGGATCGCAGGGTGAAGTACATCGCGAAGAGGGCCGCGAAGAACATCAGCTCGGAACTCAACCAGATGATGGTTCCGACGCTGACGAGGTTCGGCCGGTTGACCGTCGGGTGCGCGTGCCCGGTATCTACTGTCGTTGCTGTCGCCACGACCGACATTATGTCGGTCGCTTATCCCGCCCTCACCCCGGGGGGTGCCGTTCGGAGTGTCAGGGGCGTGTGCAAGGCCCGAACGGCCCATCAGATGAGCCCTGCGCGCGGTCACCTGCGACATGTTCGAAGCGATGTTGACGGCGCAGCGGGAGGAGTAGCATCCCGCGCAACATCAACGTGATTCACGGCCACGTGGAGGAACGAAATGCGGGCGACTGCGCGGGTTCTGGTCTACAGCGATGACGCGGGCACCCGGGAGCAGGTGCGGCTGGCGGCAGGACGCAGGCCCGCCGCGGACCTGCCGCCGGTGGAGTTCCTGGAGTGCGCGACGCTGCCGGCGGTCCTGACGGAGCTGGACGCGGGCGGTGTCGACGTGTGCGTGCTGGACGGCGAGGCGGTTCCGGCCGGGGGCATGGGGGTGTGCCGGCAGATCAAGGACGAGATCTTCCGGTGTCCGCCGGTGCTGCTGCTGATGGGGCGCCCCCAGGACGCCTGGCTGGCCACGTGGAGCCGCGCGGACGCCGCCGTGACCCTTCCGGTGGACCCGGTGGAGTTCGCGGACACCCTGGCGGGCCTCCTGAGGACCCGTCTGTCCCTGGACGCCTGATACACCCCCTCAGGGGCCCCTGTGGGCCTCTGAGGGAGCCGTACGGGTGAACGGGCCGGTAACTTCCCCTCCCCCCGGACGCCGTCCGGAGGGAGGGACCGGCACCGGCTAGACGGTGGGGCGCAGGCGGGCCTGGTCGACCGGGCTGCGGCCTTCCTGGGTGCCCTTGAGCAGGGCGCTGCCCTGGCGCCAGTCCTTCCAGTCCATGTTCCAGTCGCCGAAGCCGTTGCCGAAGACGTCCATGTCGTCGCCGATGCTGTTGATCACCTGGACGATGTCGCCCTCGGTGATGTTCTCGTAGAACCAGGCGGCGTTGCCGGTGCTCATGCCCGTGCAGCCGTGGCTGACGTTCTCGTAGCCCTGGGAGCCGACGGACCACGGCGCGGCGTGGACGTATTCACCACTCCAGGTGACGCGGGTGGCGTAGTAGACGGGCAGGTTGTAGTACTCGCTGCCGCCGATGCCGACGGTGTCACCGCGCATCTGTACGAAGTACTGCTTGCCCAGCACCACCTTGATGCCGTTGCGGGTGGAGAAGCCGGGCTTGCCGGTGGTCACCGGGATGGTGTTGATCACTTCTCCGTTGCGCTTGAACGTGAGGTAGTGCGAGGAGGCGTCGGTGGTGACCTCGACCCGGTCCCCGATCTCCAGCTTCAGCGGCTTGGCGACGGCGCCGTGGAGCTCGTCGGTGATCCTGACGCCTTCCAGGTTGCTCCGTACGGAGACGGCGGAGTTGGCGGGCCAGTAGTCCTTGGGCCGGTAGTGGAGGTTCTTGTCGTCCACCCAGTGCCAGGCGCCCTCGACGCCGGGCGGGGCGTCGACGACGAGGCCCCGTTCCACGATGGCGCGGGCGGCCTTGTCCTTGACCGGCTCGCTGAGTTCGGCGGTGATGGGCTGCCCGACGCCGTACTTGCCCTCGTCCGGACCGAATTCGACCTTCAGGATCCCCTTGGACGGGGTGGTGTCGAAGGTGAGCGTGCGCTGGCCGGGGGCGCCCCGCTCGTCCTCGGTGCTCACGATGACCGTGTAGCGGACGCCTGAGGCCATCGGGGTCGTGCTGTGCCAGCGGTCCCCCTTGGCGCTCAGTTCGCCCGCCAGGCGGCGGCCGTGGGTGTCCACGGCCAGCACATCGGTGATCCGGCCGCCGCTGCTCTTGGCGGTGATTTCGAGGGGCCGGTCGGGGTTCACGGGGCGCTTGCCGGCGCTCTGGTTGAAGGCGACCTGATCGCCCGCGTCGTACGGGCGGGCTGACAGCGGGTTCTTGTCGCCGGACCCGCATGCGGTGGCGCCGGCCCCGAGGGACGCGACCAGCAGGGAGCAGCTGAGTACCGTCCAAAGACGCGGTGAGTGCTTCATGGAGCCAACGCTATGAAGATATGACAAATCCGGCGCGCGGGGTGACTGCAAACGAGGGGCCCGGGCTCCTCCCGAAGGAGGGGCCCGGGCCCCTGGTGCTCCGCGGCGGGGCCGCGAAGGTGCTGCTACTGGTTCTGGTTCTCACCGCGGTAGTACTCGTACACCCAGCCCCACAGGCCGATCATGATGATCGGGGCCGAGAAGTACATGAGCCACCAGCCGAAGACGACGCCCAGGAAGGCGAGCGCACCGCCGATGCCCAGCGAGAGCGGCTGCCAGCTGTGCGGGGAGAAGAACCCCAGCTCGCCCGCCTCGTCGGCGACGTCGGCCTCCAGGTTGTCCTGGGCCATCTCGTCGACACGCTTGGCCGTGAAGGCCAGGTAGTAGCCGATCATGACGCTCAGGCCGAAGGCCAGGAAGAGCGCGGTGGTACCGACGGGCTCCTTCGACCACACGCCGTACACGACGGCCATGATCAGGATGAAGAAGGAGAGCCAGAGGAACATCTTGCCCTGGATCTTCACTTGTCGGCCTCCTTGCCGCCGGTGACGGCCTTGGCGGCGACGCTGTGGTCCTCGAGGTGGTCGAGGGCCGCGATCTCAGGGTGGTGCAGGTCGAACGCCGGGGATTCGGAACGGATCCGCGGCAGGGTGAGGAAGTTGTGCCGCGGCGGCGGGCAGGACGTCGCCCACTCGAGCGAACGGCCGTAACCCCACGGGTCGTCGACCTCGACCTTCTTGCCGTACTTGGCCGTCTTCCAGACGTTGTACATGAACGGCAGCATCGACAGGCCGAGCACGAACGAGCTGATCGTCGAGATCGTGTTCAGCGCGGTGAAACCGTCGGCGGCGAGGTAGTCCGCGTAACGACGCGGCATGCCCTCGGCACCCAGCCAGTGCTGCACCAGGAAGGTGCCGTGGAAGCCGATGAACAGCGTCCAGAACGTCATCTTGCCGAGGCGCTCGTCCAGCATCTTGCCCGTGAACTTCGGCCACCAGAAGTGGAAGCCGGCGAACATCGCGAACACCACGGTGCCGAAGACGACGTAGTGGAAGTGCGCGACGACGAAGTACGAGTCGGAGACGTGGAAGTCCATCGGGGGCGACGCCAGGATGACGCCGGTCAGACCACCGAAGGTGAAGGTGACCAGGAAGCCGATCGTCCAGAGCATCGGGGTCTCGAAGGACAGCGAGCCCTTCCACATGGTGCCGATCCAGTTGAAGAACTTCACACCGGTCGGTACCGCGATCAGGAAGGTCATGAAGGAGAAGAACGGCAGCAGCACACCACCGGTGACGTACATGTGGTGGGCCCACACGGTCACGGAGAGGCCGGCGATCGCGATCGTCGCGGCGATCAGGCCGATGTAGCCGAACATCGGCTTACGGCTGAAGACCGGGATGATCTCGGAAACGATTCCGAAGAACGGCAGCGCGATGATGTACACCTCTGGGTGCCCGAAGAACCAGAAGAGGTGTTGCCATAGCAAGGCTCCACCGTTCGAGGCATCGAACACGTGCGAACCGAACTTGCGGTCGGCCTCCAGCGCGAAGAGCGCGGCGGCCAGCACCGGGAAGGCGAGCAGGACCAGAACACCGGTCAGCAGCACGTTCCAGGTGAAGATCGGCATGCGGAACATCGTCATGCCGGGTGCGCGCATGCAGATGATCGTGGTGATGAAGTTGACTGAGCCGAGGATGGTTCCGAAGCCGGAGAAGGCCAGACCCATGATCCACATGTCGGCGCCGATGCCCGGCGAACGGACCGCGTCCGACAGTGGGGAGTAGGCGAACCAGCCGAAGTCGGCGGCGCCGTTCGGCGTGACGAAGCCGGCCACCGCGATGGTCGAGCCGAAGAGGTACAGCCAGTACGCGAACATGTTCAGCCGCGGGAACGCCACGTCGGGCGCGCCGATCTGCAGCGGCATGATCCAGTTGGCGAAGCCCGCGAAGAGCGGGGTGGCGAACATCAGCAGCATGATCGTGCCATGCATGGTGAACGCCTGGTTGAACTGCTCGTTCGACATGATCTGCGTGCCCGGACGGGCCAGCTCGGCGCGCATGAAGAGCGCCAGCAGACCGCCGATGATGAAGAACACGAACGACGTGACCAGGTACATCGTACCGATGGTCTTGTGGTCGGTCGTGGTCAGCCACTTCACGACCACGTTGCCCGGCTGCTTGCGCCGCACCGGCAGCTCGTTCTCATACGAGTCGGCGGCGGCACCCTGGGATTCGTTGAGGATGCTCACAGTTTGTTCACTTCCGCATTCCGGGCCGGGTCGGTCTGCTGGATACCGGCCGGGAGGTAGCCGGTCTGACCCTTCTCCGCCAGATCCTTCAGGTACGCCCGGTACTCCTCGGGGGAGACGACCTTGACGTTGAAGAGCATCCGGGAGTGGTCAACGCCGCAGAGCTCGGCGCACTTGCCCATGAAGGTGCCGTATTCGGACGGGGTGACCTCGAAGACGTTGGTGTGGCCCGGAATGACGTCCTGCTTGAACAGGAACGGGACCACCCAGAAGGAGTGGATCACGTCGTTCGACGACAGGATGAAACGGACCTTCTCGCCCTTGGGGAGGACCAGGGTCGGACCCGGGTTGCCCGTCTGGGGGTTCCGGTCGTTCGGGACACCCTTCTGGTAGACGCCCTCGGCGCCCGCCGGGAAGTCCTTGGTGAAGCGGTCCGGGATGGAGGCAAGCTCCTTGGGGACCGCGCCCGCCTTCGGGGTCGCAGCGTCGCCGTCGACGTTCTCGATGTAGTTGAAGCCCCAGCTCCACTGGAAGCCGATCACGTTGATCGTGTGCGGCGGCTTCGGGGTGAGGGCCAGGAGCTTCGACTCGTCACGAGCGGTGAAGTAGAAGAGCACCGAGACGATGATGAGCGGGACCACGGTGTACAGCGCCTCGATGGGCATGTTGTACCGGGTCTGCGCGGGGACCTCGATCTTCGTCCGGCTGCGCCGGTGGAAGATGACGCTCCAGATGATCAGGCCCCACACGAGGATGCCCGTGACCAGCGCGGCCGCCCAGGATCCCTGCCACAGGGAGAGGATGCGCGGCGCCTCCTCGGTTACCGGAGTCGGCATTCCGAGGCGGGGGAAGTCTTTCCATGTATACGAGCAACCAGTGGCGGTCGCCAGGACCACGCCCGCAGTCAGCGCCTGCAGCAGCTTCCGCCGCATCGGGCGCCGCGGCGAGCGGTCGGAGCCGTAGGGACTCACGTAGCGCCTTCCCGAGAGTCTCGGCCCGCGCGGCCGGCCGCGGCCGTGTTCGGGTCGGTCGCCGGCCCTGACGCAGGCAGGGGTTTGGATGTTTATGCGGACCAAACCCTACTGGACGCTATTTGGGGTCGCGCGGGGAGGGTGCCCAACGCGCCGCTACTGCCCCCGAAGGGATGGATCCGCCGTCCGGGGGACGGCGCGAATGGCCCTGAATGGCGGGCTCCGGAGCACATCTGACGCCCCCTGACCTCGAACGCTCCGGGCTGGAGCTAGCGTGGCCGGATGCCGTACTTCGACAGCGCGTCCGCCGCTCCCCTGCACCCCGTGGCCCGCCAGGCGCTGCAGGCCTCCCTGGACGAGGGCTGGGCCGATCCGGCCCGGCTCTACCGGGAGGGCAGGCGCGCCCGGCTGTTGCTGGACGCGGCGCGGGAGGCCGCCGCGGAGGCGGTGGGATGCCGGGCCGACGAGCTCGTGTTCACTCCTTCGGGGACGCACGCGGTTCACACGGGGGTGGCGGGGGTCCTCGCCGGGCGCCGACGCGTCGGAGCTCATCTGGTCGTATCGGCGGTCGAACACAGTTCGGTATTGCACGCGGCCGAGGTGCACGGGGCGCGCGGCGGGACGGTGACCGAGGTCCCGGTGGACCGGTGGGGTGCGGTGACGCCCGCCGGCTACGCGCAGGCGCTCGTCCCGGAGAGCGCCCTCGCCTGCCTCCAGTCGGCCAACCACGAGGTGGGCACGGTCCAGCCGGTGGCGGAGGTGGCCGAGATCTGCGGGGCGGCCGGGGTGCCGCTGCTGGTGGACGCGGCCCAGTCGCTGGGCTGGGGTCCGGTGGAGGGCGCCTGGTCCGTGCTGACGGCGAGCGCGCACAAATGGGGCGGCCCGCCCGGGGTCGGCCTGCTGGCGGTCCGCAAGGGCGTGCGCTTCTCGCCCCAAGGACCCGCGGACGAGCGGGAGTCGGGGCGCTCCCCCGGTTTCACGAACCTGCCCGCGATCGTCGCCGCGGCGGCCTCCCTGCGGGCCGTACGGGCCGAGGCGGACGCGGAGGCGGCCCGGCTGCGGGTCCTGGTGGACCGCATCCGGCGGCGGGTGGTGCGGCTGGTCCCGGACGTGGAGGTGGTGGGCGATCCGGAGCGGCGGCTGCCGCACCTGGTCACCTTCTCCTGCCTGTACGTCGACGGGGAGACGCTGCTGCACGAGCTGGACCGGGCCGGTTTCTCGGTCTCCTCCGGCTCCTCGTGCACGAGCTCCACGCTGACCCCCAGTCACGTGCTGCGGGCGATGGGCGTGCTGTCGGAGGGGAACGTACGGGTGTCCCTGCCGCCGGGGACCCCGGCGGAGGAGGTCAACGCGTTCCTGGAGGCGCTGCCGCGCGCGGTGGCGGACGTACGGGACCGGCTCGGCGTGTCGGAGCCCCCGGCGGTGGCGCCGGTGGCGGACTCGCTGGAGCTGGACGCGCTGGGGCTGCGGTGTCCGCAGCCGGTGATCGAGCTGGCCCGCGCCATCGTGACGGTCCCGGTGGGCGGGACCGTCACGGTCGTCTCCGACGACGAGGTGGCCCGGCTGGACATCCCGGCGTGGTGCGCGATGCGGGGGCACACCTATGTGGGCGAGACCCCGCGCGAAACCGGCACGGCCTACACGGTCCGCCGAGCCCTGTGACCGGGCCCGCACCCATCCGGCTTCGCCGGGCGAGTTTCAGCCCCTCCGGCTGCGCCGGGCACGCCTCCGCCTCGGCCGGGCAATCCCAGCCTCGTCGGCCAACCCGGCTCCGCCGACCAATCCAGCCCGGCCGGAGCCGAACCCAGCCCCTCCGGCGTTTGAGGAGCGGGGTCTGGGGCGGAGCCCCGGGGAACCCGGCTCCGCCGGGCACCGGGCTCCGCCCGGGCTCGGCCCCGGTGGGCGAGGATGGGCCCGGGCCCAGACGGCGGCGGGATCAGGCGAGGTGGGCGCGGACTTCCGCCGCGGCTTCGTCGCCGTAGGCCTTGGTGAAGCGCTCCATGAAGTGGGCACGGGCCAGCGTGTACTCCTGGGTGCCCAGGGTCTCGATGACCAGCGTCGCGAGCATGCAGCCCAGCTGCGCCGCCCGCTCCAGGCCGACGCCCCAGCCCAGACCGGTCAGGAACCCGGCGCGGAACGCGTCGCCGACACCCGTCGGGTCGACCTTCGCGGTCTCCTCCGGGCAGCCGACCACGATCGGGGCCTCGCCGACGCGCTCGATCCGGACGCCGTTGGAGCCCAGCGTGGTCACGCGGGTGCCGACCTTCGAGAGGATCTCCTCGTCGGTCCAGCCGGACTTCGACTCGATGAGGCCCTTCTCGTACTCGTTCGAGAACAGGAAGGTCGCGCCCTCCATCAGGGTGCGGATGTTGTCGCCGTCCATCCGGGCGATCTGCTGCGAGAAGTCGGCGGCGAAGGGGATCCCGCGCGTGCGGCACTCCTCCGTGTGGCGCAGCATCGCCTCGGGGTCGTCCGCGCCGATCAGGACCAGGTCGAGCCCGCCCACCCGGTCGGCGACGGCCTTCAGCTCGATCAGCCGGGCCTCGCTCATCGCGCCCGTGTAGAAGGAGCCGATCTGGTTGTGGTCGGAGTCCGTGGTGCACACGAAGCGCGCGGTGTGCAGCACCTCGGAGATCCGGACGGACTCGGTGTCGACGCCGTGCCGGTCCAGCCAGGCGCGGTACTCGTCGAAGTCGGAGCCGGCGGCTCCGACGAGGATCGGGCGGATGCCGAGCTGCCCCATACCGAAGCAGATGTTCGGGCCGACCCCGCCCCGCCGCACGTCGAGGTTGTCGACGAGGAAGGAGAGGGAGACCGTGTGCAGCTGGTCGGCGACCAGCTGGTCGGCGAAACGGCCGGGGAAGGTCATGAGGTGGTCGGTGGCGATGGAGCCGGTGACTGCGATGCGCACGGCGTGGACGCTCCTGCTGAGGACGGCGAGGGACAGTCAAAACTACCCGGTAAGCGGCCCTCGGCTGTACCCCAGAAACTACCCCTTAGTAGGTCTTTCTTCGCCAGAGTTCCGATGCCTACGGTGCCTGCATGACCTACACCGACGGTTTCGGCTACTCCGAGTACACCGCGGACAAGCGCGGCGCGGAAGCCTCACGACAGCCCGGATTCGCCCGCCTGCTGGGCGACTGCGCCCGGATGGCCCCGCACTGGGCGGTCCCGGCGGGCCCCCGGCCGGTCCGCGTGGCCCCTTCGCAGATCCACGGGATCAGTGTCCCGCCGGCCTCGGCGCGGCTGATCGCCGCCACGTCCGTGTACGGGGACCAGTAGGAGGGAACCGGTTTCGCTCCCGCTCCGTCACACCCGCATCAGGTACGACGGGACCGGTGAAGGAGCGATGCGGTGACCAGCGAAGGACCCGACGACACAACACGCGGCACACGGCGGCGGCCCGCCTGGGCCGTCGGCTCGATCGCGGCCGCCGTCCTGCTGGCGGGCGGCGGCACCGCGTACTGGGCGTCGACCGCCTACGGCGACGGTGGGCAGGGCCACCGTACGGGTGACAGCGCGGCCTCCGCGCCCCGCGACGCGGGAGACCCCTCGGGCCCGGGCATCGCGCCCGGGGAGCCCGACCCGTCCGGCGGCGGGGTGGTCTACCGGGCCGACGTGAAGCTTCCGGAGGCTCCGGCCGGTGCTCCCACCTACGCGCTGTCCGGCGAGGTCGCGCCGGCGGAGGTGGCCCGCCTCGCGGCGGCTCTGGGTCTGCCCGGCGAGCCGCGCCTGAGCGGGGACGTCTGGCTGGCCGGGGAGGCCGCCGACGGCTCCGGGCCCCGGCTCACGGTGGCCCGTACGGCGCCGGGGACGTGGAACTTCGCCCGCTTCCAGGCGCCGGGCAACGGCAACGGCGCCGGGGACGACTGCGTGCGCGGCAAGGACACCTGTGGCCCGGCCACCGTCCCGCAGGACCCGGGGGCGAGCGCGGGCGGCGGGGCCGAGACGGGCGCGCCTGTCTCGGAGGAGGCCGCCAAGGCCGCCGCAGCCCCCGTGCTGGCCGCCGCGGGGCTGGCGGAGGCCAAGCAGGACGCCCGGTCCCACCAGGGTTCGGTACGGGTGGTGGCCGCCGACCCGGTGGTCGGCGGGCTGCCCACGCAGGGCTGGGCCACGAAGATCAGCGTGGGCTCCGACGGCTCGGTGGTGGGGGGCAACGGAGAGCTGAAGGCACCGGCACGGGCGGCCGATCAGCAGGTGGTCGGGGCCGTGGAGGCGCTGGCCCGGCTGAACGCGAAGTCGGGCGGCCGGGAGGGCGACCCCGAGCCCAGCGGATGCGCGAGCGCGGTCCCGCTGGCGGCGGACACCGCGGTGTCGTCCACGGACGCGGTGCCGTGCAACCCGGAGCCGCGGCCGATGAAGCCGCCGCGGACGGAGACGGTGAAGGGCGCCGTGCTCGGGCTGGTCCCCGGCACGGTGAACGGGGCACAGGGTCTGGTTCCGGCCTGGCTCTTCGAGGTGGCGGGCCGGGACGGCGCGCCCGGGCACACGGTGGCCCAGCCGGCGGCGGCCGCCCAGGAGAGCACTCCCGGCCCGAAGGACATGCGCACGGTGACCGGATTCTCGTACGCGGAAGCCGACCGGAAGCTGACGGTGAACTTCTGGGGCAGCGTGTGCAGCACCTACGCCGTGGAGGCGCGGGAGCAGGCGGAATCGGTCCTGGTGAAGATCACGGACACCCCGAACAAGCCGGGCGGGGCCTGCATCATGCTGGCGCAGGACATGTCCTTGACCGTGCAGCTGCAGCAGCCGCTGGGTGACCGGAAGGTGATCGACGCGGCCACGGGCAAGCCGCTCCCCCGGCAGTAGCCGCGGTCCCGGGTATGCACGAGGGCCCGCCCCCGGTCGGATGCGACCGGGGGCGGGCCCTCGTGGGTGTTCAGGCTTAGCTGAACGAGTCGCCGCAGGCGCAGGAGCCCGTGGCGTTGGGGTTGTCGATCGTGAAGCCCTGCTTCTCGATGGTGTCGACGAAGTCGATGGAGGCACCGTGGAGGTACGGGGAGCTCATCCGGTCCGTGACGACCTTCACACCGTCGAAGTCCTTCACGACGTCGCCGTCGAGGGAGCGCTCGTCGAAGAAGAGCTGGTAGCGCAGGCCGGAGCAGCCACCGGGCTGGACGGCGACGCGGAGCGCCAGGTCATCGCGGCCTTCCTGCTCCAGCAGGGTCCTGACCTTCTCGGCGGCGGCGTCGGACAGGAGGATGCCGTCGCTCACAGTGGTCTTGTCGTCCTGTACGGACATCTGCATTCACTCCCGAAGTGGGCGGCTCCCCGCCGGGGGCGGGGAAACGTCGGACTCTTGCCGTCGGTGGCAACGAGCGGGACCGCGGATTCATTCCGGGACCCGACGCTTGTTTCAGATATTCCATGCTCGCACACCGCGCGAGGGGGTGGACCCGGCGAATCGTGGGCTGATGCGTCACATTGACACTATCGGCATCGTCAAACTGACGTGAAGCGGTTATGATAGATAACGTCAAATAGACGAAAAGTCGAAGTGATGATCCAAGTGATGATCCAGAAGTCCCTTGTCGCAGAACAGAAAGGGTGCGTGTCGTGACCACCGCCCAGCCGTTGGACGTCCAGCCGACGCCCCTTGCCCTGCTGCTGCTCGGCCGTGAGGCCGACCCCAAGAGCGAGCGCGGGGTGGAGTGCCCCGGCGACCTGCCCTCGCCGTCGGACCCGGACCTCGTGGCGCGTGCCCGCGCGGCCAAGGAGAAGCTCGGGGACAAGGTCTTCATCCTGGGCCACCACTACCAGCGTGACGAGGTCATCGAGTTCGCGGACGTCACCGGCGACTCCTTCAAGCTGGCCAAGGACGCGGCCGCCAAGCCGGAGGCCGAGTACATCGTCTTCTGCGGCGTGCACTTCATGGCCGAGTCCGCGGACATCCTGACCTCGGACGACCAGAAGGTGGTCCTGCCGGACCTGGCCGCCGGCTGCTCGATGGCCGACATGGCCACCGCCGAGCAGGTCGCGGAGTGCTGGGACGTGCTGACCGAGGCCGGCGTGGCCGGGGCGACGGTCCCCGTCTCGTACATGAACTCCTCCGCCGACATCAAGGCCTTCACCGGCAAGCACGGCGGCACGATCTGCACCTCGTCCAACGCGAAGAAGGCCCTGGAGTGGGCGTTCGAGCAGGGCGAGAAGATCCTCTTCCTCCCGGACCAGCACCTGGGCCGCAACACCGCCGTCCGCGACATGGGCATGTCCCTGGACGACTGCGTGCTCTACAACCCGCACAAGCCGAACGGCGGCCTCACCGTCGAGCAGCTGCGGAACGCCAAGATGATCCTGTGGCGCGGGCACTGCTCGGTGCACGGCCGGTTCTCGGTCGACTCGGTCAACGACGTCCGCGCCCGGATCCCCGGCGTGAACGTCCTGGTCCACCCCGAGTGCAAGCACGAGGTCGTGGCGGCCGCGGACTACGTCGGCTCGACGGAGTACATCATCAAGGCGCTGGAGGCGGCCCCGGCCGGTTCCAAGTGGGCCATCGGCACCGAGCTGAACCTGGTCCGCCGTCTGGCGAACCGATTCGCCGCGGAGGACAAGGAGGTCGTCTTCCTCGACAAGACGGTCTGCTTCTGCTCGACGATGAACCGCATCGACCTCCCGCACCTGGTGTGGACCCTGGAGTCCCTGGCCGAGGGCAACCTCGTCAACCGGATCCAGGTCGACAAGGAGACCGAGAGCTTCGCGAAGCTCGCGCTGGAGCGGATGCTGGCGCTCCCGTAGCCGCTCCTCCCCCGCACACGCCCGAAGGGCCGCCCCTCGATCCGAGGAGCGGCCCTTCGGCCTTGGTGCGACGGGTGTCAGGCCTTGGCCGGGACCTCGTCCTGCGCGCCGGAGGGGGCCGGGACCACCGTCAGGCGTGCCTCCCGCTTCGCCGCACGCTTGGCGCGGCGGCGCTCCTTGCGGAGCTCGACCATCGTGTAGAGGGTCGGCACGAGCAGCAGCGTCAGCAGGGTGGAGCTGACCAGGCCGCCGATCACCACGACCGCGAGCGGCTGCGAGATGAAGCCGCCCTCGCCGGTGACGCCCAGCGCCATCGGGAGCAGCGCGAAGATCGTCGCCAGGGCCGTCATCAGGATCGGGCGCAGCCGGTGCCGGCCGCCCTCGACGACCGCTTCCACGACGCCGAGGCCCTGGGCGCGGTACTGGTTGACCAGGTCGATCAGGACGATCGCGTTGGTCACCACGATGCCGATGAGCATCAGCATGCCGATCATCGCCGGGACGCCCATCGGGGTGCCGGTGGCGATGAGCAGGCCGAGCGCGCCGGTGGCCGCGAAGGGGATGGAGACCAGCAGGATCAGCGGCTGGACCAGCGACCGGAAGGTCGCGACCAGCAGCATGAACACGATCGCGATGGCCGCGAGCATGGCCAGGCCGAGCGAGCCGAAGGCCTCGTCCTGGTCCTCGGAGACGCCGCCGATGGACGCGGTGGCGCCCTCCGGCAGGTCCAGGGCCTTGAGCTTGGTCTGCAGCTCGGCGCTGACCGCGCCGGTGTTGTCGCCGAGCGGCCGTGCGGTGATGGTGGCGGCGCGGGCGCCGTCGATCCGGGTCATCGCGACCGGGCCGGGGACCTCCTTGACCTCGGCGATGTCGCCGAGCCTGGCCGGGCCGACCGGGAGCGCCTGCAGTTCGGCCAGGGTGGTGGCCGGCTGCGCGGACCTGATGACGATGTCCCGCTCGGTGTCGTCGAGTACGGCCTTGCCCGCCGGGTTGCCCCGGACGGCCTGCGCGACGATCGCGCCGAGCGCGGCCTGGTCCAGGCCGGCCGCGGCCGCCTTGGGGGTCGCGGTCACGGAGATGCGGGGCACGGACTGGGACAGGTCGCTCTGCACGTCGGCGACGTCCTTGAGCTTGGCGACCTCGGCGCGGACCTGCTCGGCGGCCTCGGCGAGGACCTTGCCGTCGCCGGCCTTGACGACCACGCTGAGGTTCTGGTTGCCGAAGCCGTCGCCCGCCACGATGCGGGTCTCGCCGATGCCGTCGAGGGCGGCCAGCTTGCCCTCGATGCCCTTCTTGACGGCGTCGGCCTTGCCGGAGTCCTTCAGGCTGACCTGGTACGAGGCCTGGTTGGAGCCCGTACCGCCGCCGAAGGCCGCGAGGAAGCCGGAGGAGCCGACGGTGACCTGGTAGCTCTTGACCCCGTCGACCGAGGCCAGCGCCTTCTCGATCTTGCGGCTCGCCTCGTCGGAGGCGGCCAGCGAGGTGCCGGGGGCGAGTTCCTGCTTGACCGTCAGGACCTCCTGCTCGCCCTGGTCGAAGAAGTTGGTCTTCAGCAGCGGGGTCATCCCGAGGGTGGCGATCAGGACGACCACCGCGATGGCGACACTGGTCACCCGGCGCCGCGTGGCGAAGCCGAGGACGCGGACGTAGAAGAGCTGGAGGCGGCTGCGCGCCTCCTTCTCCTCGGCCTCGCGGCGGGCCTTGGCCGCGCTCTCGGCGTTCCCGGGCTCGACGCCCTTGGGCGCGCTCAGGAACCAGTACGAGAGCACCGGTACGACCGTCAGCGAGACGAGCAGCGAGGCCAGCAGGGCCGCGGTGACGGTGAGGGAGAAGGAGCCGAAGAGCTCGCCGATCATGCCGCTGGTGAGGCCGATCGGCAGGAAGACGGCGACGGTGGTGAGGGTGGAGGAGGTGACCGCGCCGGCGACCTCCTTGACCGCGGTGATGATCGCGGCCTCGCGCTCCTCGCCGTAGCCGAGGTGGCGCTTGATGTTCTCCAGGACCACGATCGAGTCGTCGACCACGCGGCCGATGGCGATGGTGAGGGCGCCCAGGGTCAGCATGTTGAGCGACAGGTCGCGGGTCCACAGCACGATGAGCGCGAGGACGACGGACAGCGGGATGGAGACCGCCGTGACCAGCGTCGAGCGCAGCGAGGCCAGGAAGACCAGGATCACGATCACCGCGAAGAGCAGGCCGAGCATGCCTTCGGTGGTGAGGCTGGAGATGGACTTGGCGACGGCCGGGCCCTGGTCGCTGACGACGGTCAGGTCGGCGCCGGCGCCGAGCGCGGTGCGCAGCTCGGGCAGCTTGTCCTTGACCGCGTCGGAGATGGCGACGGCGCTGCCGTCCTTGTCCATGGTGAGGACGAGGGCGAGGCTGGGCTTGCCGTTGGTGCGGGTGATGGAGACGGCCTTGGCCGGCTCCTGCTTGACGGTGGCGACGTCGCCGAGGCGGACGGCCGGCTTGCCCGGGCCGGGGGTCAGGCGCAGCTCTTCCACCTGGGCGAGGGAGGTGAAGCCGTTGCCCACGCGGACGGTGCGGTTCTTGCCGGCCTCGTCGAAGGAGCCCGCGGGGACGGACGCGCCGCCCGCCTGGAGGCCCTGGGCGAGGGAGGCGCCGTCGAGGCCGGCGGCCGCGAGCTTGGCGTTGTCGGGGGTGACGGTGACCTGGAGGTCCTGGACGCCGTCGACGGTGACCTGGCCGACGCCCTCGATGTCCGAGAGGACGGGGACGACGGAACGTTCCAGCTGGTCGGCGAGCGCCTGCTGGTCCTTGTCGGCGGTGACGGCCAGGATGACCGTCGGGATGTCGTCGGTGGAACCGGCCACGACCTGCGGGTCCACGTCGGCGGGCAGCCGGACGCGGGCCCGGTTGACGGCCTGCTGGACGTCGGCGACGAGCTGCTTGGTGCCGCTGTCCCCGTAGTCGAAGGTGGCCATGATGAGGGCGTTGCCCTCGCTGGCGGTCGAGGTGATGCCGGTGATGCCGTCGACACCCTTGAGCATGGCCTCGATCGGTTCGACGACCTGCTTCTCGACCACGTCGGGCGAGGCGCCCTGGTACGGCGCGAGCACGGACACCATCGGCAGTTCGATGGAGGGCAGCAGCTGCTGCTTGAGCTGCGGGATGGCTATGGCGCCGAAGAGGAGCGCGACGATCGACACGAGGCCGACCAGGGCCCTTTGGGCCAGGCTGAAGCGGGACAGCCAGGACATGGGTATGAGATCTCTCTGCAGTGACGAACGCGAGGGCACTCCTACCCTGTCGCACCGGGGTGGTGCGTTTCGTCGCTCGCAGGTGCCGTCCTTATGTGCGGCATACCGCGTCTGGAGTACGTCGTTCGGTGCGGCGCTACTCCGCGCGTGGGCGGACCAGTCCCGATTCGTAGGCAATAACCACCAATTGGGCCCGGTCGCGGGCGCCGAGCTTGGCCATGGCCCGGTTCACGTGGGTCTTGACGGTCAGCGGGCTGACCTCCAGCCGCCCGGCGATCCCGTCGTTCGAGAGGCCGGCCGCGACGTGTACGAGGACCTCGCGCTCCCGGACGGTCAGCGCGGCGAGCCGCTGCGCGTGCGCCCCGGCCGAGGCCCCGGTGGCGGCCGGGTCGGCGCCGCCGCCCTGGGCGAGGAAGGTGGCGATGAGCCCTTTGGTGGCGGCCGGGGAGAGCAGCGCCTCGCCGGCCGCGGCGACGCGGATCGCGTTGAGCAGTTCCTCGGGCTCGGCCCCCTTGCCGAGGAAGCCGGAGGCGCCGGCCCGCAGGGCCGAGACCACGTACTCGTCGACCTCGAAGGTCGTCAGCATCACCACGCGCACGCCGGCGAGTTCCGGGTCCGCGCTGATCATGCGGGTGGCGGCGAGCCCGTCGGTGCCGGGCATCCGGATGTCCATGAGGACGACGTCGGGGCGCGTGCGGCGGGCGAGTTCGAAGGCCTGCGCCCCGTCGGAGGCCTCCCCGACGACCTCCATGTCGGGCTCGGAGTCGACGAGCACCTTGAAGGCGCTGCGCAGCAGCGCCTGGTCGTCGGCGAGCAGCACCCTGACGGGCGCGGCGGAGGGCAGGTCCGTCGCATGTTGGTCCACGGTGTGAGCGTACGCGGGCCCGCGGTCCGCGCTCAGCCCAGGGCGAGGACGATCAGGGCGGTGGTCGCCGCGACCTCGGCGAGGGCGCCGAAGACATCGCCGGTGACCCCGTCGAAGCGGCGTACGCAGCGGCGGAGCAGCAGCTCCGCGGCGAGCAGGGCGGCCAGGACCGCCGCCGCGCTCCGGCCGGCGGCGGGCAGGCCCAGCGGGAGTGCGGCGGCCGCGGCCAGGGCGACGGTGAGCACGGCGAGCAGGGCGGCGGCGCGGCGCGGGACCACCCCGGCGACGGCGGCACCGAGCCCCCCGGGGCGGGCGGCCGGGACGCCTTCCCGGCAGGCCAGGGTCATGGCGAGGCGGGCCGCGACGGCCGCGACCACGGCGGCGAGGGCGCCGCGGATCCAGCTGTCGGCGTAGATGTCGGACAGGGCGGCCACCTGCAGGAGCAGCACGAGCACCAGGGCCACGACGCCGAAGGGGCCGATGTCGGACTGCTTCATGATCCGCAGGGCCTCGTCGGCGGGTTTGGCGCTGCCGAGGCCGTCGGCGGTGTCGGCGAGGCCGTCGAGGTGCAGTGCGCGGGTGAGCGCGGCCGGCACGGCGACGGTGAGGGTCGCGGCGAGCAGCGGGCCCCCGCCGAGCAGCAGCGCGAGCGCTCCGGGCAGGGCCGCGAGCACGCCGACGACCAGCCCGGCGAGCGGAGCGCAGGCCATTCCGGTGCGGGCGGCGGGGCGGTCCCAGCGGGTGATGCGGGCGGGCAGCACGGTGAGGGTGCCGAACGCGAAACGGAGGCCGTCGGGGAACGAGGCGCGTTCCGGGGGCGGCGTCTGGGGCGGGCCGTCGTACGAATCTCTCATCGGCGGGAACGGTACCCGCTCCACGCGGGCGGTAAATTACCCATTACATGCCAAACAGGGAGTCAGTGGGATGGGTCACTGGTGGTATCGGAACATTGTCGAACCGGGGAAGCTGCCGCTCCTGCTCGCCCTGCTCTCCTTCGTGATGTCGTTCCTGGTCACCCGTGTGATCACCCGGATGATCCGGGCCGGCCGGGGCCCCTTCAAGAACGTCACCCCGGGCGGTCTGCACATCCACCACGTGGTGCCGGGCGTGATCCTCGTGATCATCGGCGGCTTCGGCGCGGTCGGCAGCGGCCGGTACGGCTTCGGCGCGTACGCCTCCGCCGTGATCTTCGGCCTGGGCGCGGGCCTGGTCCTGGACGAGTTCGCGCTCATCCTGCACCTCGACGACGTCTACTGGAGCGAGCAGGGCCGCAAGAGCGTGGAGCTCGTGGTGATCACGGCCGCCGTCGTGGCCCTGGTCATCGGCGGTTTCGTGCCCTTCGGGGTGAACGACCTGTCGACCGAGGAGCGCCAGAGCCGCGGCCTGGTCGTCATGAACGGGGCCACCAACTTCTGCCTCGCCCTGGTCGCCCTGTGGAAGGGCAAGGCCCGCACCGCGCTCTTCGGCGTGGTCGTGCCCTTCGTGGCGCTGGTCGGCGCGATCCGGCTGGCCCGGCCCGGATCCCCGTACGCGAAGAGGTTCTACGCGAACCGGCCGCGCGCCCGGGCCAAGGCCGGGCTGCGCGCCTTCCACCACGACCGGCGCTGGGCGAGTCCGCGCCGCAGGTTCGAGAACTTCATCGGCGGGACCCCGGACCCGAACCCCGTCCCCCTGGAGAAGCCGCCGCAGCACTGACGACGGCGGCGGGCCCTCCCCTGCCCGGGGGGCCCGCCGCCGTGCCGTCGGTGTGCCCGGCCCCGCACCGGCACGGGACCGGCCCGGGAGCCGGCCCGGGGATCAGCCCGGGATCAGCCCGTCGTCGCTGAGCATCTCCCTGACCTCTTCCAGGGCGGCGTCAGCACCGGGGAGGATCAGCTCGGACGGCTCCAGAGCGTCGTCCGGGAGCGGCGTGCCGAGCCGTCGCACGGCGTCGAGCAGTGCGCCCAGCGTCCGCCGGAAACCCTCCTCGTCACCGCCCTCCAGCTCGGCGAGCAGTTCGTCGTCCAGCTTGTTGAGCTCGGGGAAGTGGCTGTCGGCCACCTCCACCTGGCCTTCCCCCATGATGCGGACAATCATGACGGGCCCCGTCCTACTGCTTGTCGAACCGGTGCGGGGTCTGCGACTGCTGCCCGTTGCCCTGCGCACCGCCCTCGATGGCCTGCTGCTGGGCGGCCGGGCCGCCCGCCAGCTCGGCCTTCATGCGCTGGAGCTCCAGCTCCACGTCCGTACCGCCCGAGAGGCGGTCCAGCTCGGCCTGGATGTCGTCCTTGGAGCCGAGGCCGCTCTGGTCGTCGAGCGCACCGGAGGCCAGCAGCTCGTCGATGGCGCCGGCGCGGGCCTGCAGCTGGGCGGTCTTGTCCTCGGCCCGCTGGATGGCCAGGCCGACGTCGCTCATCTCCTCGGAGATGCCGGAGAAGGACTCCGCGATCCGCGTCTGCGCCTGGGCCGCCGTGTACGTGGCCTTGATGGTCTCCTTCTTCGTGCGGAAGGCGTCCACCTTGGCCTGGAGCCGCTGGGCGGCCAGCGTCAGCTTCTCCTCCTCGCCCTGCAGGGTCTGGTGCTGCACCTCCAGGTCGCTGACCTGCTGCTGGAGCGAGGCGCGCCGCGAGAGGGCCTCACGGGCCAGGTCCTCGCGGCCCAGGGCGAGGGCCTTGCGGCCCTGGTCCTCCAGCTTGGCGGACTGCCCCTGGAGCTGGTTCAGCTGCAGCTCCAGGCGCTTGCGGGAGGTCGCCACGTCGGCGACCCCACGACGCACCTTCTGCAGCAGCTCCAGCTGCTTCTGGTACGAGTAGTCGAGGGTTTCGCGCGGGTCCTCGGCCCGGTCAAGGGCCTTGTTCGCCTTCGCGCGGAAGATCATCCCCATACGCTTCATGACACCGCTCATGGGCTTCGCGCGCCCCCTTCTAGACGGACTGTGCTCCAGGTCACCGACAGAACCCACAGTACGGGCCCTGTCTCCATTACCGCACTGTTCGAGTACGGATGCGCTCCTCCTCCAGGACGACTACGCCCGCGCCCCATCAGGCGTAAGGAGTAGGTGATCCCAGGAGGACGGGCCCACCGCACGCACCGTGCATGGGGAAGGACGCCCGCCGTTGCCGGATCGTTCCCCAGCGGGGTGGGGCCCGTGGCCGCAACCACGTAGGCTTGGGTTTTGTGTTTGGTAGCCGCTCCTCCAAGGAAGAGAAGGCCGCCGCCACCGACAAGGTGAGCGCCGACCTCTCGCAGCCCCGTGACCCGCAGGCCCCGAAGGGCCGCCCTACGCCGAAGCGTGCTGTGGCCCAGTCGCAGCGCAAGGCCGTGGTGGCCTCGACCGGCAACCGCAAGGAGGACGCCAAGCGAGCCCGCGAGCGTCGCCGTACCGAGATGGCCAAGCAGCGCGAAGCGCTGGCCAACGGCGACGAGCGTTACCTGCCGACCCGTGACAAGGGTCCCGTCCGCCGGTTCGTCCGCGACTACGTGGACTCCCGCTACTCGGTCGCCGAGATGTTCCTGCCCCTGGCGGTGATCATCCTGGTGCTGAGCATGGTGCGCCAGCCCTCGATCCAGACCATCGCGCTGACGCTGTGGCTCGTCGTGATCGTCCTGATCCTGCTCGACTCCATCGGCCTGTGGTTCCGCCTGCGCAAGGCGCTGACCACGCGCTTCCCGGACGAGCCCCGCCGCGGCGCCATCGCCTACGGCCTCATGCGCACCCTCCAGATGCGCCGGCTCCGTCTCCCGAAGCCGCAGGTCAAGCGCGGGGAACGGCCCTGAGCGGAGGGACGCCCGGCGCGTCGGGGGAAGGCTTCGCCGAGGGGGCACGCCTGTGGCTCGAGGGCCTGGGCGGACTGCGCAACGCGGTCCGGCAGGAGCTCGTGGGCCGACAGGTCGACGAACAGATCGCGCAGCGCTTCCCGGTCGGGCAGCGGCTGCGGGTGCTCGACGTCGGCATGGGCCAGGGCACGCAGGCACTGCGGCTGGCCCGCGCTGGGCACAAGGTGACGGGCCTGGAACAGGATTCCGGCATGCTCGACATCGCCCGTGAGGCGCTGGCCGCCGAGCCCGAGGGAATCCGTGACCGGGTGACCCTGCTGGAGGGGGACGGGCGCGAGACCGGCGCCCACTTCCTGCCGGGCAGTTTCGACGTGGTGCTGTGCCACGGGGTGCTGATGTACGTGCCCGAACCGGACGCCATGCTGGCCGGGCTGGCCCGGATGCTGGCCCCGGGCGGACTGCTGTCCCTGCTGGTGCGCAACGGCGACGCGCTCGCCATGCGGCCGGGGCTGGGCGGTGACTGGAAGGGCGCGCTGGACGCGTTCGACTCCACCGAGTACACGAACCGGCTGGGCCTGGACGTCCGCGCGGACCGGCTGGCCGGACTGACCGCGACCCTGTCGGGGATCGGTGCGCCGCTGCAGTCCTGGTACGGCGTCCGCGTCTTCACCGACGGCACCGAGGCGGGCGAAGTCCTGCCGCCCGACGAGGAGCTGGAGCGGCTGCTGGCCGCCGAGGACCGCGCCGGCCGGACCGACCCCTACCGGGGTGTGGCGGCGCTGCTGCACCTGTGCGGGGTACGGGGCTAGGGCCCGTACGAGACGTGCGCGGGCGAGGGGCGGGCCGGAGGGAAAACCTCCGGCCCGCCCCTCGCTCGACTGCGGCAGGGCCTACGCGTCGAGCGCGGCGCGCAGGCTCATCGTGTAGAGCTCGGTCCCGGCGTCGTCGGACAGCTTCACCTGCTCGACGCCGCCTTCCAGCAGGTCCTTCCAGTACTCGCCGATCCAGGACTCCGCGTCCCCCTGCGTGGTGAACTCCTCGGGTACCACCGACGGGCTCGTCTCGGTGCCGTCGGCCGTCTCGAACCGCCACGTCCACGCCATGTCCGCCTCCGTTGCTCGCACACTTCCTAGCCTGAGTGTGCCCGCAGAGTAACCGGGCGCGCAGCAGTCTCGGCGACGCGGGAGGATCATCCTGTGGAACTCACTCTGCTCGGCACCGGAACACCCGAAGGCCTGCCCCGTCCCGGCTGCCCCTGCGCGGCCTGCGCCGTCTCCGTCGGCTCGCGTTCGCGCGCCGCCACGGCCGTCCTCGTCGACGGGGCGCTGCTGCTGGACCTGACGCCCGGGGCAGTGCTGGCGGGCGCCCGGGCCGGGCATTCGCTGGCCGGTGTGCGGCAGGTGCTGCTGACCCATCCGCACGACGGGCCCGCCGTCGAGCTGCCGCCCGGGCTGCCGGCCGCCGGGCGGGTGCCGGACGGGCGGGAGCTCGCGGTGATCTCCGGGCACCGGGTGCGGGCGGTGCCGATGGACGCGCCGGGCACCGGGTACGAGGTGACCGGCCCGGACGGGGCCCGGCTGCTGTACCTGCCGCCGGGCGGGGCCCCGGCCGGGCTCGCCGACCGGGCCGGGCGGCGCCCGTACGACATGGTCCTGATGGACGTACTGGGCCGGCCCGAGGCGCTGGCCCGGCTGCGGGCGAGCGGCGCCGTCGGCCCGGCGACGGACGTGATCGCCGTCCACCTGGACCACGACACCCCGCCGGGCCGGGAGCTGGAGCGCCGGTGCGCGGCGGCCGGGGCCCGGGCGGTGCCGGACGGCACGACCGTGATCGTCGGGGAGTACCGCGCGGTGCCGGACCTGCCGCGCCGGACCCTGGTGCTGGGCGGGGCCCGTTCCGGCAAGTCCGTGGAGGCGGAGCGGCGGCTGGAGTCCTTCCCGGAAGTGGTCTACGTGGCCACCTCCGGCACCCGGGACGGCGACGCGGAATGGGCCCAGCGCGTCGGCCTGCACCGGGAGCGGAGGCCGGGGAACTGGCGGACGGTGGAGACGTGCGAGCTGGCCGCGCTGCTGGCCGCCGACGGGCCGCCGCTGTTGATCGACTGCCTGGCGCTGTGGCTGACGGACGCGATGGACCGGGCCGGGGCGTGGGACGACGCGGTGTGGGCGGAGAGTGGCCGGCAGCAGCTGGCGGGGCGGACCGCCGAGCTGGTGGCGGCCGTGCGCGCGACCCGCCGCCCGGTGGTGCTGGTCAGCAACGAGGTGGGCTCGGGCGTCGTGCCGGCGACCGCCGCGGGACGGCGCTTCCGCGACGAGCTGGGCCGCCTGAACGCGGCCGTCGCGGGCGAGTGCGAGCACGTGCTCCTCGTCGTCGCGGGCCTGGTGACCGTACTGAAGGAATAGCCGGGGAGGGCATCGGAGCGGCAGGCCGGCCAGGAGTCCGACGACCGGTCACCGAAGGCCTGAGGGAGGGCCTTACCGGCTGTACTCTCTGGCAGATGAGCACGCTGAATCTCGACGACTTCTCCGATCTGATCGAGCGCCCCGACGGGGGCGTCCGGCGTGACGCCGAGGAACGCCGTGAGCGCCTCGCCGTCCCGCCCGGCGCGCTGGGCCGGCTCGACGAACTCGCCGAGTGGCTCGCCGCCGCGCAGGGTCGGGTTCCGGTCAAACCGATCGAGCGCCCGCGCGTGGTGCTGTTCGCCGCCGACCACGGGATCGCCGCCGAGGGCGTCTCCGCCCGGGCCGCGTCCACCGGCCACGAACTGGTGCGGGCGGTCCTCGACGGGGCGAGCCCCGTCGCCGTCCTGGCCGGCCGGTTCGGCGCCACCATACGGATCGTCGACGCCGGGCTCGACTGCGATCCCGAACTGCTCCCCGCGGACGTGGTCGGGCACCGGGTCCGGCGCGGCAGCGGCCGGATCGACGTGGAGGACGCGCTGACGGCCGAGGAGGCCGAGGCGGCCCTGCGGCTCGGGATGCGGATCGCCGACGAGGAGGCCGATTCCGGAACGGACCTGGTCGTCCTCGGTGACCTGAGCGTGGGCGGGACCACGGTCGCCGCGACCCTCGTCGCCGCCCTGTGCGGAACGGACGCCTCGGTGGTCACCGGCCGCGGCGGCCTGCCCATCGACGACCTGGCCTGGATGCGCAAGTGCGCGGCGATCCGCGACGCGCTGCGCCGGGCCCGTCCGGTCCTGGGCGACCAGGTGGCGCTGCTGGCCGCGGTCGGCGGTGCGGACGTGGCCGCCATCACCGGATTCCTCCTCCAGTGTGCGGTGCGCCGTACGCCGGTCATCCTTGACGGTGTCGTTTCGGCGGCCTGTGGGCTGGTGGCCCAGCGGGCCGCGTTCCGGGCTCCGGACTGGTGGCTGGCCGGACAGGCCAGCGGCGAGCCGGGCCAGGCGAAGGCACTTGACCGAATGGCGCTCAACCCCGTGCTCGATCACGGCGTCACAGTAGGTGAAGGTACCGGGGCACTGCTGGCCCTCCCCCTCGTCCAGGCGGCCGCCGCACTCGCGGCGGAACTCCCGGAGCGGGCGGTGGAGGAGCCGACGGAATGAGCCGCCGGGGCCCCCGGTCCTGACCCGGCCGAGGCCCCCGACTGCGCGATGACGGACAGTTGCGCCCCATATGATCGCTTTTTATGGGAGAGGTCCGTTTGACCAGCGCAGAGACCGACCGCACCGCCGCACCGGCGACCGGTCCGTCAGCCGGCAGGAAAGAGACCGGCGGCGACCCCGTCGGCCGGGCGGCGGGGAGCGGCCGGGAGACCGGCCGGGGGAGCGCCCGTTCGCGGCGCGCCGCCGCGTTCGCGGTGTGGTACCTGCGCGCCGTCACCTTCATCAACTTCCTCAGCGCGGTGTGGGTTTCGCTCGGGCAGGACCTCAGGCGCCACAACATCGAGGACTTCTACACCCCCTACATGCTCACCGCGGGGTTCGCCTCCGGGCTGTTCACGCTGCTGCTCGCCGTCACCCTCGGCCGCCGCAAGCGGGCCTCCTGGATCCTCAACCTCGTCCTCAGCGGCATGCTGGCGCTGCTGCTCGCCTACGCGCTCTCCACGCACGAGGAGATCCGCGAGCACGCGCAGAACTGGGTCTCCCTGGTCCTGACCGCCGCCTTCACGGGGGCCCTGCTGCTGGGCCGCCACGAGTTCTACGCCAAGGGCGACCGCTCCAACCCGACGCTCGCCAGCGCCGTCGCCGCCGTCGGCCTGCTGCTCACCTCGCTGGTCGCGGCCCTGCTCGTCGGCGCCACCAACACCTCCCCGATCAGCGCCGAGGCCTCCTTCCCGGAGCGCTGGTGGTACGGCGTGATGCGGCTGATCACCCTGACGCCCGGTGAACGCGCCTCCGAGGCGATCACCACGCCCGGCTGGGTGGACGTCTTCATCAACGTCATGTCGATGCTGCTGCTGCTCGCCGTGCTGTTCGCCGCCTTCCGCTCGCGCCGCGCCGTCGACCCGATCAGCGAGGAGGACGAGGAGCGGCTGCGAGCCCTGCTGGCCCGCCAGGGCGACCGCGACTCGCTCGGCTACTTCGCGCTGCGCCGCGAGAAGTCCGTCATCTGGTCCCCCACCGGCAAGGCCGCCGTCACCTACCGCGTCGTCGGCGGGGTCTCCCTGGCCTCCGGCGACCCGATCGGCGACCCCGAGGCCTGGCCGGGCGCCATCGATCCGTGGCTGGCCGAGGCCCGCGAGCACGGCTGGGTGCCGGCCGTGATGGGGGCGAGCGAGGAAGCCGGGCAGATCTACGCCCGGCACGGCCTGGACGCCCTGGAACTCGGTGACGAAGCGATCGTCGAGACCGCCGAGTTCACCCTGGAGGGCCGCGCGATGCGGACCGTCCGGCAGGCCTTCAACCGCGTCAAGCGGGCCGGGTACACCGTCCGCATCCGCCGCCACGACGACATCCCGGCCGACGAGATGGCCGAGCTGGTGCGCCGCGCCGACGACTGGCGCGACGGCGCCACCGAGCGCGGCTTCTCCATGGCGCTGGGCCGGCTGGGCGACCCCGCCGACGGGCAGTGCGTGATGCTGGAGTGCACCGACGGCAACGGCGAACTGCGGGCCGTGCTGTCCTTCGTACCGTGGGGGCCCAAGGGTCTGTCGCTGGACCTGATGCGCCGCGACCGGGATTCCGAGAACGGCCTGATGGAGTTCATGGTCATCGAACTCCTCGAACGCTCCAAGGAGATCGGGGTCACCCAGGTCTCCCTCAACTTCGCGATGTTCCGGTCCGTCTTCGAGCGCGGGTCCCGGCTCGGCGCGGGTCCGGTGCTGCGGATGTGGCGCTCGCTGCTCAGCTTCTTCTCCCGCTGGTGGCAGATCGAGTCCCTCTACCGGGCCAACGCCAAATACCGGCCGATCTGGGAACCGCGGTTCATGCTCTTCGAGAAGAGTTCGGACCTGCTGCGGATCGGTGTCGCGGCCGGCCGGGCCGAGGGCTTCCTGGAGGCTCCCGGCCTTCCGAAGTGGCTGCACCGCAGACACCTGGAGACCCGCCGTTGACAGCGTGGAACACCTCCTCACTCCGGCGGTTCGCCCGCCGTGAGTGGGGACCCCTGTTCTGGACCGTCCGGGACGCGCTCGTGCGCGACAGGTGGCGGGCGATCCCGATGACCATCGGCGCGGTCTGTCTGACCTCGGTCTTCCAGATCGTGCAGAACACCTCCTGGGGGTTCCAGCCGGTCCAGGACCTCGGATCGGTCAAAGCCGCCGACCCGCTCGCCCTGGCCCTCGTGCGCACCCCGCTGTCCCTGTTCGTCCCCGCCCTGGACCTGCCGGTGTGGGGGGCGCTCGCCCAGATCCTGCTCGTCTTCGGCATCGCAGAGATCTGCATCGGCTGGTGGCGCACCCTGCTGATCGGCTACGTCGCCACCCTCGCCGGGACCACGTACGCGCGGATCGGGCTCGCGCTCGGGCCGGAACATCCCCTCGGTCTGCCCGTGTCCGACCGGATCGTCAACGACACCGGGCCCTCGGCGGCGGTGGTGGGGCTGGCCATCTACGTGTGCTGGCGCTACCGGGCGTACCTGACCGGCGCCCTGGTGATCCTGGCGATGATCGGCGAAGTGCTGGTCAAGGACAACCTGGCGGGCAAG
The DNA here is from genome assembly GCF_054353315.1 of Streptomyces sp. NC-S4. NCBI lineage: Bacteria > Bacillati > Actinomycetota > Actinomycetes > Kitasatosporales > Streptomycetaceae > Streptomyces > Streptomyces sp. NC-S4. The sequence continues at coordinate 2,688,152 of NZ_CM135937.1, forward strand.
GAACACCTGGCGGCCATCACCGCCGTCATGGCGGTGTGCGTGCTGCGGGCGCACTGGGGGCCGGTGCGGTCCCGCGTCGCGGTCGGGCCCCACCCTCCGCCGTAGGGGGCGCCGGCGGACGAGGCCGTACCGTATCCGGGTGACGACAGACCTCGGGCGGTTCGCCCCCACCCGGCAGTGGATGCGGGCCCATCCGCTCGCCACCGATGCCGTGCTGGCGTTCGGGGCGTTCGTCGCCATGGTCGTCGGCTCCTTCGCCGATCCGCACGGGGCGCACGGACCCACCTTCGGGACGCGAACCCCGGAGCCGTTCTCGCTGCTGCTGATGCTGCTCGGCGCGGCCGCCCTGGTGTTCCGGCGCCGGCAGCCGCGCGCCGTGCTCGCCGTGACCTGCGGGCTGTCCCTGCTGGAGCTGACCACCGGGGAGCCGCGGGCGCCCGTCGCCATGTGCACGGTGATCGCCCTGTACACGGTGGCCGCCCACACCGACCGGCCGACGACCTGGCGGATCGGGCTGCTCACCATGGCGGGGCTGACGGGCGTGGCCATGCTCGCCGGGCCGCTGCCCTGGTACGCCCAGGAGAACATCGGGATCTTCGCCTGGACCGGGATGGCCGCGGCCGCCGGGGACGCCGTGCGCAGCCGGCGTGCCTTCGTCGACGCCATCCGGGAACGGGCCGAGCGCGCGGAGCGGACCCGGGACGAGGAGGCCCGGCGGCGGGTCGCCGAGGAGCGGCTGCGGATCGCCCGGGACCTGCACGACGTGGTGGCCCATCACATCGCCCTGGTGAACGTGCAGGCGGGCGTGGCCGCGCACGTCATGGACAAGCGGCCGGACCAGGCGAAGGAGGCGCTGGCGCACGTACGGGACGCCAGCCGGTCGGCGCTGAACGAGCTGCGGGCCACGGTCGGACTGCTGCGGCAGTCCGGCGACCCGGAGGCTCCGACGGAGCCCGCGCCGGGGCTCGGCGTCCTGGACGAGCTGGTGGACACCTTCCGGCACGCCGGGCTGCCGGTGGAGGTCATCGTCCAGGTGGACGGCGAGCCGGGGGTGCTGCCGGCGGCGGTGGACCTGGCGGCGTACCGGGTGATCCAGGAAGCGCTGACGAACGTCCGCAAGCACGCGGGTCCGGGGGCGAGGGCGGAGGTCAGCGTGGTCCGGGTCGGGCCGTCGGTGGAGGTGACCGTCCTCGACGACGGCGGCGAGGGCCCCGAGCCCGCCCCGGAAGCGGCCGACCCGGGCGGCGGCCACGGCCTCCTCGGAATGCGGGAGCGCACCGGCGCGCTGGGCGGCACCTGCTTCGCGGGCCCCCGCTACGGCGGCGGCTACCGAGTCCACGCCATCCTCCCCCTGGGGTAGCGCAACTTCAGCCTCGGCCGGCCAAGTCCAGCCTCGCCGGCGAGGCTGAAATCGGCTCCGCCTGAAGATGGCGGCAGGGTGGGGCCGGTCCCGGGCTGGAACTGCCGGCGAGGCTACGGGCAGGTTTGGCGCCACGCGTCCAAGTCGTACCGTTTCTGCATCGAGCTCAGCTTCGCCGCACGGGCCCGCGGGCACCAGCGGTTCGGCTTGCCCTCGTACTCCACGTGGAACACCGCCTTGCCCGCCTCGATGAACGGCACGTACCGGTCGCACTCCTCGTACTCCATGCACTGCTCGTTCACCGCGAAGTCGAAGTCGCCCACCAGCTCCGGGATCTGGTCCAGGTCGTTCTTCAGCCCCACCGACATGCCCCGCTCGTGCGCCATCCTGGCGATCAGCCGGTTGTACTTCAGCTGGTCGTCCGCGGTCAGCGGGAAGCCGGACCGGTTGGCGTAGCCGTCCATGTTGTCGGGCTCCACCGCGTCGAAGCCCTTCGCCTTGCACATGTCGAACCGCTTGCCCATCAGCGGTTCCAGTTCCGCCAGGCGCCGGATGTCCAGCCAGCGTTCGCCGTCCCAGCCGTTGCCCTGGCCCAGCAGCGCCTTCGGGAAGGCTCCGGCGTCCGGGCGGAAGTCCTCCCAGGCGCCGGTGGAGATGTAGCAGATGGTCTTGCGACCGGCCCTCTTCAGCGTGGCCAGCTGTTCCTTGGTGGTGTTGAACCCGTCGACGTCGTACACGGCCGCCTTCACCGAGGTGTCCAGCCTGCCCGTGAGCTGCCACTGCCAGCCGACCCCCGGCTCGGGCCGCCAGAGCTGCCCCGGCGGTGGGTCCGGGGACAGTGCGTCCGGTTCCGGTTCCGGTTCCGACGTGCACGCCGCGAGCAGCAGCAGGGGCACCACCAGCAGGGCTGCGAGCTTCCTCATCCCGTCGCCTCCAGCTCGTACGGCAGGGTCCCCCAGGGGTGCGCGCCGCTGCCCGGGACGGCGCAGTGCACCCCGGCCCCGCGTTCGGCGGCCAGTTCCTCGGCGCGCCGGGCGGCGAACGGGCCCGGCGGGACGGCGTAGACGAGGTGGCAGAACCGCGCGGCCGGGTGGTCGGCGGTCCACTGCGGTGTGGGTTCCGCGTCCCGGTAGGCGTCCCAGGGGCCCTCGAAGGTGACGAGCAGGTCGGCGAGTTCGGCGTAGCCGGGGTGCGGGTGGACCCCGTGGTTGAGGACGAGGGTACGGGCCCCCGCGGCCCGGGCGGCGACCGCGAGCCGCCCGTAGTGCGGGAGCAGTTCCGGGTCGGCGGAGGCCTGGTCGAGGAAGGCCCCGTCGGTGGCGTACCAGTCGCGGTGGCGCAGCAGGTCCTGCACCACGTCGGCGTGCGGGCGCCGCCCGTAGTCGGTGTCGGCGTACCCGAGGACGGGTACGCCGGCCTCGCGCAGCCGTTCTGCGACGACGGCGAACCGTTCGTCGCGGGCGGCACCCGGTCCGCTGTCGGGGTTGAGGACCACCGAGTGCAGCCGGCCGGCGGAGCGGATGAGCCGCTCCCAGGCTTCCGGCCGGTCGGCGGGATGCTCGTAGAGGGGCACCAGCAGCATGGGGTCCTTCTTTTCGGTCATCGGTGGGCGGTCGCACGGCCGAGCAGCAGGCAGACCAGGGTGGCCAGTACGGTGGCGGCGGCGCCCGCGACGACCAGCTGTACGGCCCGGGGCTGGCCGAGCCCGGTCAGCAGGGCCAGGCTCTGGGCGACGGCTGCCGAGGAGCAGACCACGGCCGCGGGCCGGACCGCCCCGAAGGACTGCAGGAGCAGCCCGGTCCACATGACGGCCCCGAGCAGCAGCAGGGTCGCGATCCGGACTCCGGTGAGGACCGGGGCGCCGGGCCAGAGCAGGGTGCCGGTCAGCCCGAGGGCCAGCAGGACGGTCAGGTAGACGGCGAGGCACCGGGTCAGCGTGGAGAGCATCCTCCTGCGGAAGGCCCGGGGCGAGCGGGCTCCCCGGAGTCCGGAGAGGGTGCCGCTGCGGAACCGGTGGAGCAGCCATTCGGCCGGGCCCATGCTGAGGGTGAGGGCCACTGCGGAGGGGGCGGCGACCGCCTCGGCGGGGCCTCCGGCGAGGACTTCCCCGAGGGCGGCGTACAGCACGAGCAGGCCGGTGCCGAGGCCGAAGACCCCGTAGGGGACCGAGTCCCCGATCCGGGGTCCGCGGGGTGCGAAGTCCTCCTCGGCGCCGCGCAGCATCTGCCAGCGCACGGGGCCGTGGCCCGGCCTGCGGGACGCGGAGGCGCGGATCCGGCGTACGGCGGACCGCAGTCCGGCGCGCAGCGGGAGTTCCCGCAGGGCCAGGGTGCAGGCGGCCAGCAGGGACACCACGAGCAGGGTCACCCGGACCGGCACGGGCAGGTCGACGAAGAGCGAGAGCACTGCTCCGACGGTCATCGGGGCGAGTGCGGTGAGCAGGACCCGTTCCCGGCCGAGGACCAGCAGGACGGTGGCGGCCCCGACGTAGAAGGCCTGTCCGGCGGCGAAGGCGTAGGAGAACGGGGGGCCGCCGGGGACCGCGAGTGCGGCGGCGGTGCCCAGCAGGGCGCCGACGGGGGCGCCGACGAGCAGGGTCCGCCCGGCGGCGCGCCGGTCGCCGAGGCCGAGCCAGGAGTAGGCCCGGTGGGACAGGGTCTGGTCCCAGACCCAGCCGATGAGCGCGCCGGCGAGCAGGGTCAGGGTTCCGGCGGGCAGGCCGAGGCGGTCCTGGGGTCCTTCGAGCAGGGGTGCGCCGAGCAGGTAGGCGAGGCCGGGCAGGGCGAAGATCACCCCGCGCAGCAGGCAGGCGGTGAGGGAGACCTTCCAGGGGTCGGGGGCGGCGCCCGGCTCCGGGAAGGAGCGGGGCACCCGGGCGTAGAGCTCCTCGGCGAGTGCGAAGGAGTCGCGGCGGCCGTAGGTGAGCCGGATGTACTCGTCCGTCATGCCGTCGGATTCGAGGATGGCGGCGATCTCGTCGGGGTGGACGGCGGAGGCGATGAACACGTCGAGGCGTTCGGCGAGTTCGTCCATGGGGTCGGCGGCGGCGTCGGCGGCGGTGACGGCGGCGCCGGGGCCGTCGCGGCGCGGCCGCGGGACGGCCGGGAGCGTGTCGGATCCGGAACCGGGTCCGGAGCCGGGCGGCTTGAGCCAGAGGGATCCGCTCACCGCAGGCTCCCTTCGCCGGACTCCGTCTGGGGGTGCCCCATCGCCGCGAGTTCCCGGTACCAGGGATCGGCGAGCCGCTGGGTCCATGCGTCGTCGGCGTGGACGGGCAGGACGGGCTGGCCGGCGAGTTCGCGGTAGATGTGCCGGAAGCCGTCCACGGAGCGGTGGAGGGTGAACTTCTCCACGACCCGCTTGCGGGACATCCGGCCGAGCTCGGCCCGGCGTTCGTCGTCGCGGAGCAGGGCGAGGGTGGCCCGGGCCATGGTCTCGGGCTCGCGCGGCGGTACGACGAGGCCGGTGTCGCCGACGGCCTCGCGGACTCCGCCGACGTCGGTGGAGACGGTGGTGCGTCCGCAGGACATGGCCTCGATGATGCTGAAGGGGAAGCCTTCGCTGATGGAGGAGAGCATGACGATGCTGCCGGCCGCGTAGGCCTGGGCCACCTGCTCGATGCGGCCCTCGTAGGTGATCCCGTCGGTCACGCCGAGTTCGGCGGCGAGCTTCTCCAGGCGGAGCTTGTACTCCTCGCAGCCGGCCGGGACGGGTCCGAAGAGGCGCAGCCGCAGGGCGGGGAGCTCCGCGCGCATGAAGGCGTAGGCCCGGATGAGGGTTTCGAGGTCCTTGATCGGGTCGATGCGGCCGCACCAGCTGAGGGTGGGTACGTCCGGTTCGGGGCCGGCCTCGGGGAAGGCGTGCGGGTCGACGCCGTTGTAGACGGTGCGGATGCGGTCGGACTCGGCGCCTCCGCGTTCCTCCCAGCGGCGGTTGTACTGGTTGCACGGGGTGATCAGGTCGGCCTGCCGGTAGCCCTCGGTGTTGAGTTCGCGGTAGAAGCCGAGCATGAGCGCCTTGACGGGCCAGCGCTGGGCGGCGCTGCGGTAGCCGAGGTAGCGCTCGCGCAGGTAGATGCCGTGCTCGGTGAGCAGGAAGGGCACTCCGTCGAGGTATTTGGCGGCGAGCGCCGGGAGGGTGGCGAGGCCGCTGCTGACGGCGTGCGCGACGCTGTCGGGCGGGATCCGGACACCGAGCGGGCGCAGCGCGTGTTCCAGCAGGTCGGTGGCGGTGAGCGCGTCGTGGATGGTGGGCTCGGCCTCGGCGGTGACGAGCCCGGGCCGGGTCCACACGTCCATCAGCAGGCGCAGGACCGACTCGGAGCGCAGGGCCGGTGCGAGTTTTCCGGCGCGGGCGAGGACGGCCAGTTCGCGCAGGGCCTCGGAGAAGCTGTGCCGGGCGGGATCGGGCTCGGGGTCGAGCAGGGAGAGCAGGAAGCTCTCGTAGATCTGGGTGAAGCGGCGGTGGGCCCGGCCGCGCAGGGCCGACCGGCGGATGCGGGACGGCAGCGGTCCCCAGAGGGGGAAGGCGGTGTGCCGGTAGACGTTGCGGGGCAGTTCCCAGGTGACCGGCTCTCGTCCGGAGCCGGTCAGGGCTATGACGTTGAAGTCGACCTCCGGCATGCCTCGTACCAGTTGGTCGCACCAGGTGCTGACGCCGCCGTGGACGTGCGGATAGGTGCCTTCGGTGAGCATGGTGACGTGACGCCCATGACTCATGCGGTGTGTCCCCCCAGGACGGAAAAGGGGCCGGCGCCCGTGTGTTCGCGGAGCGCCGGCGCTAGGTGGTACGCGTGGTGACGTGCGGGACGGTCAGCTGGGCAGCTTGAGCGTGACGGCGCTCTGCAGCGTCTCCGGACCGGTCCAGGCGGAGCGGGTACCGGCGTAGGCGGTGCCGAAGTCGGCGGTGCCGAGCAGCAGCTGCTTCTTGGTGCCGGTGGGGGCGGTCACCGGGGCGACGACCCCGGAGGGCGCCTTGATGGTGACGTCGTTGCCGATGCGGTAGGCGGTGACCTTGCCGTCGGCGAGGGCCTTGTCCCAGGCGGCGCGGCGCTGGAACTCGACGCCGGTGTCCTTCATGCTCTGGTTGACGATCGGCGCGCTGGGGGCGTAGAGGGCGCGGTAGGTGTCGAGGACCTGGTTGAGCACGGGGTAGAGGGTGCGGTCCTCGGCCAGGTTGGACTGGTGGACGTAGTGCGGCCGCGGGTCGTTGGCCAGGACGTGCCGCAGGGCGGTGCGGGCCTCGGCCGGGACGATGGTGTCGAGGTATCCGGTGTTGACGTTCAGCGGGGCCGGCAGGCAGGTGGAGGTCGCCGGGTTGTCCTCGCAGATGCCGCTGCCGCCGTGGGCGCGGCTGGTGTAGATCCAGTTGTACTCGTCGGCCATCTCGGCGTTGGTGCCCGTGTTGTAGTACACGTTCATCGGGTGCCGGGGGACGGTGAGGGCCGCGCCGACCGCCCGCTGGGCCGGTTCGCGGGAGTTGTCGCTGCCCGCCCACTTGACCCCGTTGTCGGCGAGGGCGCCGGCCAGATTGGGGTTGTCCACGGGCTGCTGGGGTGCGGTCTTGAGGCCGGAGTGCTCACCGGTGACCAGTTCGGTCCTGTCGGTGGTGATGCCCTTGGACGCGGCCCAGTTGTTGTTGTCGCGGATCTGGGCGGAGATGTCGGCGCGGCTCATGTACTGGATCGCGCCGGCGGCGTTCTTCGTACAGGTCCACGGGGTGACGGCGGTGTTCTGGACGCAGCCGAGGAACGGGTGGGTGTAGGTGTGGTTCATCCACCGGTACTTGGCCCGGTCGGCGACGAGCTGGGCGGTCATCGCGTCGACGCCGCCGTTCTCGGCCTTCCACTCCTCGCCGGCGCCGCCGTTGAAGAGCATGTCCAGCTTGAAGTTCTTGGACGTCTGCCACTGCGCCGCGTACACGGCGTCGGCGGCGCTCATCCGGATGGTGCTCTCCTTGCCCTCGCCGCCCGCGCAGGCGTAGTCGCCCGGCGTGCAGTTCAGGTCCTTGTTCCAGCGGGCGTCGGGGGCGAAGACGTCGTCGACGTGGACTGCGAAGTAGTTGCGGCTCTGGCCGAGGTGCACCCCCTGGGTGAGCCAGTCGACGATGCCGCGGGCGAGCAGCCGGAACTGCTGCTGGTACTGGTTGTAGCCGAAGGTGACGACCAGTTCGCTGCGGCCGTCGTGCGTGTACTCGCCGACGAGCGAGGCCCGGCCGGAGCCGACGGGCGCGTCGACGTAGCTGGTGTAGCCGGGGCGCGGCTTGCCCATGAAGCCGAAGCTCTCGGGGACCAGGGCCGAGTTGTCCTCGAAGGTGACCTGGCCGCCGAGGTAGGCGAAGGGGCCGGCCTTTCCGGCGGTGGTGACGGCGGCCTGGGTGCCGTCGAGCTGGCCGCTGTAGCCGCCGTTGTCGGTGTATTCCAGCCCGACGCCCGGGTGGGCCCAGGTGTACGCGTCGACCTGGCGGATGCCGTACGTCGTCTCGTAGGCGGTGAGGGCGGCCATCTCGGCCGAGCCCTCGCCGAACGGGTTCTCGTTCGGCAGGACGACACCCTGGTACTTGGCGCGCGGACGGCCGTCCACCGTGTCGCTCAGGAAGCCCGCGTTGATGACCGGGCGGCCGCTGCTGCCCAGCTGGACGCGGGTGTAGGGCACCCCCGTGTCGCGGAGTTCCGCGGTGATCGCCTCGACCGAGCTGCCGCCGTCGTCGACGACCAGTACCTTCAGGTCGATGCGCGGTGCGACGGCCGCCTGGGCGGTCGAAGCGGGTACTGCCACGGACACCAGGGCGGCTGCCGCCATCATCGCGGCGACCCTGTTCATCCGGTTCTTGTTGACCATATTCGGCCTTTCCCCCCGCAGGCGTCCCTCGACCGGCCCTTGGCGGACAGCCGGGCCTGGGAGGCTCTGTGGAAATCATGCAAAGGAACCCCGCGTCCCCTTGCGAGAGTGGACCGAGTCTTTCGGACCTCGTCAGGTCTACGAGGCAAACCTGGAGCAGAGTCCACAGATGGGTGAACCTGATGGCCTCGTGATCGAACAACTTGCCAAACCTTCGAGTGACGTACGGACGAGCGCCTACGCGTAGGCTCGTTTCTGGCGGCTGTCGGGCCCGAATACGATCGCTACGGATGGCCGTCCACCCACTCGGCCCACACACACAAACGGAAGCGAGACTTCACCACCGTGACTGCTCTGACTCTCAGCACTGCCGGCGCGGCGACGCTCCGCGCCGACGCCCTCGTGGTCGGTGTGGCGAAGGGCCCCAAGGGACCGATCGTCGCCGCGGGCGCCGAGGCCGTGGACAAGGCGTTCGACGGTAAGCTCGCCGGCGTCCTCGACGCGCTGGGCGCCTCGGGCGCCGAAGGCGAGATCACCAAGCTGCCGGCCCCGGCGGGCCTCAAGGTCCCGGTCGTGCTGGCGGTGGGGCTCGGCTCCGTCCCCGAGAAGGACGAGTCGTTCGACGAGGAGGTGCTGCGCCGCGCCGCCGGCGCCGCCGCCCGCGCGCTGCACGGCAACAAGAAGGCCGCCTTCGCCCTCCCGCTGGAGGACGCCTCGGCCGTCACCGCCGTCGCCGAGGGCGCCCTGCTGGGCGCGTACGCGTTCACCGCCTACCAGGGCGGCGAGAACAAGGCCCGCAAGGAGACCAAGGGCTCGGGCCCGAAGCAGCCGCTGGCCGAGGTGGCCCTGCTGGGTGCCAAGCCCCGCGACAAGGAGCACAAGGCCGCCGCCGAGCGCGCCGCTGTCGTCGCGGCCGAGGTCAACGTCGCCCGTGACCTGGTGAACACCCCGCCGAACGACCTGACCCCCGAGGCCTTCGCCGCGGTCGCCTCCGCGGCCGCGAAGGAGAACGGCATCAAGGTCCAGGTGCTCGACGAGAAGGCCCTGATCAAGGGCGGCTACGGCGGCATCATGGGCGTCGGCAAGGGCTCCGAGAACCTGCCGCGCCTGGTGAAGCTCACCTACACGCACCCCAAGGCGGAGAAGACCCTGGCCTTCGTCGGCAAGGGCATCACCTACGACTCGGGCGGCATCTCCCTGAAGCCGGCCGGCCACAACGAGACGATGAAGTGCGACATGGCCGGCGCCGCCGCCGTGTTCGCCTCCGTGGTCGCGGCCGCGAAGCTGGGCCTGAAGGTCAACGTCACCGGCTGGCTCGCGCTCGCCGAGAACATGCCGTCCGGCTCCGCCACCAAGCCCGGTGACGTGCTGCGCATGTACAGCGGCAAGACCGTCGAGGTCCTCAACACGGACGCCGAGGGCCGCCTGGTCCTGGGTGACGCGCTGACCAAGGCCTCCGAGGACAACCCGGACGCGATCGTCGACGTCGCCACCCTGACCGGTGCCATGGTGCTCGCCCTCGGCGACCGCACCTTCGGGATCATGGCCAACGACGACGCCTTCCGCACGTCGATCCACGAGATCGCCGAGGAGGTCGGCGAGTCCTCCTGGCCGATGCCGCTCCCCGCCGAGCTGCGCAAGACCATGGACTCCCCCACCGCCGACATCGCGAACATGGGTGTCCGCATGGGCGGCGGCCTGGTGGCCGGCCTCTTCCTTCAGGAGTTCGTCGGCGAGGGCATCACCTGGGCCCACCTCGACATCGCCGGCCCGGCCTTCCACGAGGGCGCGCCGCACGGCTACACCCCCAAGGGCGGCACCGGCTCCGCCGTCCGCACCCTGGTGCGGCTCGCCGAGCGCACCGCCACGGGCGACCTGGGCTGAACACCCCGTTCGATGTGACGTGACGCACCCCGGGCCCGGGCAGGGCCCGGGGTGCGTCCGTCTCACGACGAAACCTGAAGGAATCGGTAGGTATCTCGGTAGGTATCTACGCAGCGGTAACCCCCGGTCCGGGCAGATCGCCCGATCACATCGTGGGCCCGGCGTCCCGCGTGCCCCCGACAAATGCGAAGATGGGTTCTCGGCAGGACAGGGCCCCCACCACAGGGCCGAAGAAACAAGCGGCCGTATACCAGCCGCCGCCCGGTCACTGAGGACCGGTGCCCGGCGCACATGCATGGAGGACGTGACGTGGCGAACGACGCCAGCACCGTTTTCGACCTAGTGATCCTCGGCGGTGGCAGTGGCGGTTACGCCGCGGCGCTGCGCGCATCCCAGCTGGGTCTGGACGTTGCCCTGATCGAGAAGAACAAGCTCGGCGGCACCTGCCTGCACAACGGCTGCATCCCCACGAAGGCTCTGCTGCACGCGGGCGAGATCGCGGACCAGGCTCGCGAAGCCGCCCAGTTCGGTGTCAAGACCTCCTTCGAGGGAATCGACATCGCGGGTGTCCACAAGTACAAGGACGAGGTCATCTCGGGCCTGTACAAGGGTCTGCAGGGCCTGGTCGCCTCCCGCAAGGTGACCTACATCGAGGGAGAGGGCCGCCTCTCCTCCCCGACTTCCGTCGACGTGAACGGCCAGCGCATCCAGGGCCGCCACATCCTGCTGGCGACCGGCTCCGTGCCGAAGTCCCTGCCGGGCCTGAACATCGACGGCAACCGCATCATCTCCTCGGACCACGCGCTGGTCCTGGACCGCGTCCCCGAGTCGGCGATCGTCCTGGGCGGCGGCGTCATCGGCGTCGAGTTCGCCTCGGCGTGGAAGTCCTTCGGTTCCGACATCACCGTCATCGAGGGCCTCAAGCACCTCGTGCCGGTCGAGGACGAGAACAGCTCGAAGCTGCTGGAGCGCGCGTTCCGCAAGCGCGGCATCAAGTTCAACCTGGGCACCTTCTTCGACAAGGCCGAGTACACGGAGAACGGCGTCCGCGTGACGCTGGTCGACGGCAAGACCTTCGAGGCCGAGGTGCTGCTGGTCGCGGTGGGTCGCGGTCCCGTCTCGCAGGGTCTGGGCTACGAGGAGCAGGGCGTCGCGATGGACCGCGGCTACGTCCTGGTCGACGAGTACATGCAGACCAACGTGCCGACCATCTCGGCCGTCGGTGACCTCGTCCCGACCCTCCAGCTCGCGCACGTCGGCTTCGCAGAGGGCATCCTGGTCGCGGAGCGTCTGGCCGGCCTCAAGGCCGTCCCGATCGACTACGACGGTGTCCCGCGCGTCACCTACTGCCACCCCGAGGTCGCTTCCGTCGGCATCACCGAGGCCAAGGCCAAGGAGATCTACGGCGCGGACAAGGTCGTGGCCCTGAAGTACAACCTGGCGGGCAACGGCAAGAGCAAGATCCTCAAGACCGCGGGCGAGATCAAGCTCGTCCAGGTCAAGGACGGTGCCGTGGTCGGCGTCCACATGGTCGGTGACCGGATGGGCGAGCAGGTCGGCGAGGCCCAGCTGATCTACAACTGGGAAGCTCTGCCGGCCGAGGTCGCGCAGCTCATCCACGCGCACCCGACCCAGAACGAAGCGATGGGCGAGGCCCACCTGGCCCTCGCCGGCAAGCCGCTTCACTCCCACGACTAATTCGTCACGGGCGCGACGACCACTTCCGCACTTTCGTTAGGAGCAACTGAAACCATGTCGGTTTCCGTAACCCTTCCGGCGCTCGGTGAGAGCGTCACCGAGGGCACTGTCACCCGCTGGCTGAAGGCCGAGGGCGAGCGCGTCGAGGCCGACGAGCCGCTGCTCGAGGTCTCGACCGACAAGGTCGACACCGAGATCCCCTCCCCCGTGTCGGGCATCCTGGCCTCCATCAAGGTCGCCGAGGACGAGACCGTCGAGGTCGGCGCCGAGCTGGCCGTCATCGACGACGGCTCCGGCGCTCCCGCTGCGGCCCCGGCCGCCGAGCCGGCCGCCGCTGCCCCGGCCCCGGTCGCCGAGGCCCCCGCGGCCGCTCCGGCTCCGGTCGCCGAGGCCCCCGCGGCCCCGGCCCCGGTTGCCGAGGCCCCCGCCGCCGAGGCGCCCGCCGCCTCGGGCACCGATGTCGTGCTCCCCGCCCTGGGCGAGTCCGTCACCGAGGGCACCGTCACCCGCTGGCTGAAGGCCGTCGGCGAGTCGGTCGAGGCCGACGAGCCGCTGCTCGAGGTCTCCACGGACAAGGTCGACACCGAGATCCCCGCGCCGGTCTCCGGCACGCTGCTGGAGATCCGGATCAACGAGGACGAGACCGCCGAGGTCGGCGCCGTCCTGGCCGTCATCGGCGCCGCCGGTGCCGCTCCGGCCGCTCCGGCCCCGGCCGCCGCCCCGGCCCCCGTGGCCGCCCCGGCTCCGGTCGCCCCGGCTGCCCCGGTCGCCGCTCCGGCTCCGGTCGCCCCGGCCGCTCCGGTCGCCGCTCCGGCCCCGGTCCAGGCCGCCGCCCCGGTGGCCGCTCCGGCCCCGGTCGTCCCGGCTCCGGCCGCTCCGGCCGCCGCTCCGGCGTCCGCCGGTGACGAGGGCGCGTACGTGACCCCGCTGGTGCGCAAGCTCGCCTCGGAGTCCGGCGTCAACCTGTCCACGGTCTCGGGCACCGGTGTCGGTGGCCGTATCCGCAAGCAGGACGTCCTGGCCGCCGCCGAGGCCGCCAAGGCCGCTGCCGCCGCCCCGGCGCCGGCCGCTGCTGCCGCTCCCGCCGCGAAGGCCCCGGCCGCCGCGGTGTCCGAGCTGCGCGGTCAGACGGTCAAGATGACCCGCATGCGCAAGGTCATCGGCGACAACATGATGAAGGCCCTGCACTCGCAGGCTCAGCTCAGCTCCGTGGTCGAGGTGGACATCACCAAGATCATGAAGCTGCGCGAGCAGGCCAAGGCCGGCTTCCTCGCCCGTGAGGGCGTCAAGCTGTCCCCGATGCCGTTCTTCGTCAAGGCCGCCGCCCAGGCGCTGAAGGCCCACGCGGTCGTCAACGCCCGGATCAACGACGACGAGGGCACCATCACCTACTTCGACTCGGAGAACATCGGCATCGCCGTCGACTCCGAGAAGGGCCTGATGACCCCGGTCATCAAGGGTGCCGGTGACCTCAACCTGGCGGGCATCTCCAAGGCGACCGCCGACCTGGCCGCCAAGGTCCGCGGCAACAAGATCACGCCGGACGAGCTGTCGGGCGCGACCTTCACCATCAGCAACACCGGCTCGCGCGGTGCGCTGTTCGACACGGTCATCGTGCCCCCGAACCAGGTCGCCATCCTGGGCATCGGTGCCACGGTGAAGCGCCCGGTGGTCATCGAGACCGCCGAGGGCACCAACATCGGCATCCGCGACATGACGTACCTGACCCTGTCCTACGACCACCGCCTGGTGGACGGCGCGGACGCGGCCCGGTACCTCTCGGCCGTCAAGGCGATCCTCGAGGCCGGCGAGTTCGAGGTCGAGCTCGGTCTCTGAGCCGAACGGCTTGTAACCAGCCTCACTGTCGGCGCCCCCGTCCGGGATACTCCCGGGCGGGGGCGCCGCCGTATTGTCTACGCATCAGGCCCCGTACGACCCTGCACACACCAGGAGATGAACCGCCGATGATCACCCCACCCGTCGTGCACTCGCTGCGCGAGCAGATCCGCGAGCACATCGTGGAGGGGATCGTCAGCGGCCGCTGGAAGCCCGGCGAGCGGATCGTCGAGCGGCGGATCGCGGTGGAGCTGGAAGTCAGCCAGACCCCCGTACGGGAGGCCCTGCGCGAGCTGGAGACGCTGCGGCTGATCGAGTCGGCGCCGAACAAGGGCGTGCGCGTACGGAACCTCTCCGCGGCCGACCTGGAGGAGATCTACCCGGTCCGGGCCGGTCTGGAGCAGATCGCGGCCGAGCTGGCCGCGCCGCGGCTGGCGAGCGACTGCTCGGCGCTGGAGCCGCACGTGGCGGCCCTGTGGGAGGCCGACCGGACCGAGGACGGGACCGCGCAGGTGCGGCACACCGTCGGGTTCCACCGGGAGATGGTGCGGGCGGCCGGGAACAGCGTGCTGCTGCACACCTGGGAGAGCCTGGGCATCGAGGTGTTCACGGCCCTGTCCATCCGCTGGCTGGGTACGGTCCAGAAGTCCTACGCGGAGGAGCACGAGGCTCTCGTGGAGGCCTTCCGCACACGGGATCCGGACATCGGAGTGCTCGTGAAGCGGCATGTCCTGGGGTGCGCCCCGCGCGCCTGAGTGCCCGGATTGCACCGGTTTAACCGGCACCGCGTGCCCTGTTTCCTGGCACGCGGTGCCGACTTTTCGTCGAACGGACGTTTCTTCGTCACTTTCATTTGATCGATCATCGATCAGGGATTTACAGTCGTCGCGGGCCTCAACCAGGTCCACCGACCCTGTCCTGCCCGTCAGGGATTTTTTCACCACCTCTCCTTTGTCCGGAAGGCGGCGCACAGCGATGTCCGACCCCGTAGGAAAGCTTCCGAGCGAGCTCGACCAGCTCCCGGACCGCGACACCGAGGAGACCGCCGAATGGGCGGCCTCCCTCGACGCCGTCGCACAGGCCGCCGGTACGCGCCGCGCCGAATACCTGCTCCGCCGCACGCTCCAGCACGCCGAGGCCGCCGGCCTCGCCCTGCCGAAGCTGCTGGAGACGGACTACGTCAACACCATCCCGACCGCCGCGGAGCCCGAGTTCCCCGGTGACGAGGCGATGGAAGCCAGGATCACCGCGTGGAACCGCTGGAACGCGGCCGCCATGGTGACCCGCGGCTCCAAGTACGGCGTCGGCGGCCACATCGCCACCTTCGCCTCCGCCGCCTGGCTCTACGAGACCGGCTTCCAGCACTTCTTCCGCGGGAAGGAGACCGACGGATCGGGCGACCAGCTCTACATCCAGGGCCACGCCTCCCCCGGCATCTACGCCCGCGCCTTCCTCGACGGGCGCGTCTCCGAGCAGCAGCTCGACAACTTCCGCCAGGAGGCCGGCGGCAACGGCCTGCCGTCCTACCCGCACCCGCGGCGCCTGCCGTGGCTGTGGGAGTTCCCGACGGTGTCCATGGGCCTCGGCCCGCTGTCCGCGATCTACCAGGCGCGCTTCAACCGCTACCTGCAGAACCGCAACATCAAGGACACCTCGAACTCGCACGTATGGGCCTTCCTCGGCGACGGCGAGATGGACGAGCCCGAGTCGACCGCCGCCCTGGCCCTGGCCTCCCGCGAGCAGCTCGACAACCTGACCTTCGTCATCAACTGCAACCTGCAGCGCCTCGACGGTCCGGTCCGTGCCAACTTCCGCGTGGTCCAGGAGCTGGAGGCCCAGTTCCGCGGCGCCGGCTGGAACGTCATCAAGACCCTGTGGGGCTCCGCCTGGGACGAGCTGTTCCAGCTCGACACCACGGGCGCCCTGGTCCGCCGCATCCGCGAGGTGCCGGACGCGCAGTTCCAGACGTACGCGACCCGCGACGTGGCCTACATCCGCCAGCACTTCTTCGGCGCCAGCGCCGAGCTCGTGCAGCTGGCCGGCGTGCTCTCCGACGCGAAGATCGCCGAGTGCTTCCACACCTCGCGCGGCGGCCACGAGCCCCGCAAGGTCTACGCCGCGTACAAGGCAGCCCTGGCGCACAAGGGCGCGCCGACGGTCATCCTCGCGCAGACCGTCAAGGGCCACACGCTGGGTGCCGGGTTCGAGTCGAAGAACGCGAACCACCAGATGAAGAAGCTGACGATCGACGAGTTCAAGGACATGCGTGACCTCCTTGGCCTCCCGATCCCGGACAGCGCCTTCGCCGACGGCAAGGTCCCGTACGGCCACCCGGGCGCGAACAGCCCCGAGGTGCAGTACCTGCACGAGCGCCGCGCGGCGCTCGGCGGCCCCGCCCCGGCCCGCAAGGTCCACCACGTGGCCCTGCCCGCCCCCGCGGACCGTTCCTTCGCCCCGCTGCTCAAGGGCTCCGGCAAGCAGGAGATGGCCACCACCATGGCCTTCGTCCGGCTCGTCAAGGACCTGATGCGGGACAAGGAGACCGGCAAGCGCTGGGTGCCGATCGTCCCCGACGAGGCCCGCACCTTCGGTATGGAGTCCCTCTTCCCGTCGGCCGGCATCTACTCGCCGCTGGGCCAGACCTACGAGCCGGTCGACCGCGACCAGCTGATGTACTACAAGGAAGCCAAGGACGGCCAGATCCTCAACGAGGGGATCACCGAGGCCGGCGCCATGGCCGACTTCATCGCCGCCTGCACGTCGTACGCGACGCACGGCGAGCCGATGATCCCCTTCTACATCTTCTACTCGATGTTCGGCTGGCAGCGCACCGCCGACCAGATGTGGCAGCTCGCCGATCAGCTCGGCAAGGGCTTCATCGTCGGCGCCACCGCCGGCCGCACCACGCTGACCGGTGAGGGCCTCCAGCACGCGGACGGCCACTCGCACCTGATCGCGTCCACGAACCCGGCGTCGCTCAACTACGACCCGGCCTTCGCCTACGAGATCGCGGTGATCGTCAAGGACGGTCTGCGCCGGATGTACGGCGAGACCCCCGAGGACGTCTTCTACTACCTGACGGTCTACAACGAGCCGAAGGTGCAGCCCGCCATGCCGGAGGGCGTGGAGGAGGGCATCCTGCGCGGCCTCTACCGCTTCAACACGGCGGCGGACCTGGCGGAGGCGGCCCCGGCCGCCGACGCCCCCAAGGTCCAGCTGATGGCCTCGGGTACGGCGATCCACTGGATCCTGGAGGCGCAGAAGCTGCTGGCCGCCGAGTGGAACGTGGCTGCCGACGTCTGGTCCGCCACCTCCTGGGGCGAGCTGCGGCGCGACGCGCTGGAGTGCGACGAGGCACTGCTGCGCGGCGAGGTGCGCACCCCGTACGTCACCCGCGCGCTGGAGGGTGCCGCCGGTCCCGTGCTCGCGGTCTCCGACTGGATGCGTCAGGTCCCGGACCAGATCAGCCAGTGGGTGGAGCAGGACTACACCTCGCTCGGTACGGACGGCTTCGGCCTGTCCGACACCCGCGAGGGTGCCCGCCGCCACTTCGGTGTCGACCCGCAGTCGATCGTGGTGGCCGCGCTGGCCCAGCTCGCCCGCCGCGGCGAGGTACCGGCGTCCGCCGTCAAGGAGGCCCGGGAGCGCTACGGCCTCTGAGCCGCCGGCCCCGACCGCGCCCGTCCCGTGAGGCGGCCCGTCCCTTCGGGGACGGGCCGCCTCACGGCGTTTCCCGGCGGACGGAAGGTCGCGGGGCGCGAGGGGCACCGGCCTTTGGCCGTATGAGCGGTGGCGGTCGGGGGGTGGACCCGTGATGCTGGAGCGGTGATGGACGAGACGGAGTTCTGGGAGATCGTCGACCGTACCCGCGAGGCCGCCGACGGCGACCCCGAGGAACACGCCGAGCTGCTCGTGGAGCGGCTCGCACTGCTCGACCCGGACTCCGTCCTGGACTTCGCCCGGCACTTCGAGTCCCGGTACAACCGGGCGTACACCTGGGACCTGTGGGGAGCGGCCTGGGTGCTGCTCGACGGGGCGAGCGACGACGCCTTCGACTACTTCCGCTGCTGGCTGATCGGCCAGGGGCGGGAGGTGTTCGAGGGCGGGGTGCACGATCCCGACCAGCTGGCGGAGCTCCTGGGCGACTTCGACGAGGAGATCGACGGGGACGGCGAGGAGCTGGGGTACGCGGCCGACGAGGCGTACGAGCAGCTGACCGGGGCGGTGGCGCCGGATCTGGGCATCCCGCTGCAGGCGGCCGAGCCGGAGGGCGCCCCGCTGGACTTCGAGAACGAAGCGGTGCTCGCGGAGCGCTTCCCCCGGCTGTGGGACCGGTTCCGCGCCTGATCGGCGGCGGGGTCAGTAGTGCGTGCCGCCGTCGATGCGGATCTCCGTACCGGTGATGAACGCACCGTCCTCGGAGCCGAGCATGGCGACGACTCCGGCGACGGTCTGCGGGCCGGCGAAGCCCTGGCCGAGGGCCGGGGCCAGCTTGGTGAAGAGGGACCAGTCGGTGTCCTCCGGCAGTCCGGGGCCGGTGCCGGTGGTCATGCCGCTTTCGATGGAGCCGGGTGCGACGCTGACGAAGCGCAGGCCCTGCTTGCTGTACTCGGCGGCCAGGGCGTGGGTCATGGACTGGATGCCGCCCTTGCTGGCCGCGTAGGCGGACATGTAGGGGTGGGCGAAGGACGCCGAGGTGGAGCTGAAGTTCACGACGACCGGCCGGTCGCCCGCGAGCAGTGCCGGGAGGGATTCGCGGATCATCAGGAAGGTGCCGGTCAGGTTGACCCCGATGACCTGGTTCCAGAGGTCGAGGGTGGTCTTGTGGGTGTGCGCTGAGCGCAGGATGCCCGCCGCGTTGACGAGTACGTCGATCCCGCCGAGGACGCCGGCCGCGGCGGCCACGCCTTCCTTGACGGCGCTCTCGTCGGATATGTCGAGGAGCGCGGTGGTGAGCCGGGCCGTGTGGCCGTCGTCGGCGGCCCGGTCGGCGGTGGCCTTCAGGCCGGCCTCGTCGACGTCCACGGTGTGGACCCGGCCGCCCTCGGCGAGGATGCGGTGGACGGTGGCCCGGCCGATGCCGGAGCCACCGCCGGTGATGAGGACACGACGTCCTTCGTAACGGTTCATGGCGCGAGCGTACCGAAGCAATGGCACGCTTTGCCATGGCGACAAACAAAGCAATCGCCGAGGATGGCGAGGGGTACGCTTCACCCGTGAGATCCCCTCGTCCGTACTCTCCCCGGACCGGCCCCGGAGCCCAGTCGCTGACCGAGCGGCGCAAGGCCGCCACCCAGCTCGACATCGCCCGCGCGGCCTGCGAACTGTTCGCCGAACACGGCCCCGACGGCACCACCGCCGAGGACATCGCCCACCGTGCGGGCGTGGCCCTGCGCACCTTCTACCGCTACTTCCGCAACAAGCAGGAGGCGGTGGCCCCGCTGCTGGCGGGCGGCGGTGACGCCTGGCGCGCCCTGCTCGCCGAGGAGGACCCCGGCACACCGCTGGGCGAGGCGCTGGAGCGCGCGGTCACCCGGTCCCTGAGCGGGCAGCAGGCGGTCGAGGAGGGCCTGGAGGTGACCCGCGGCCTGCTGCGCGCGGCGGCGGACGACCAGGCCCTGCGCGCGGTCTGGTACCGCGTGAACCAGGACTCCGAGGAGCACCTGGTCCCGGTGATCTCCCGGCTGGCGGGCCCGGACGCGGACCCGCTGGAGGTACGCCTGCTCGCGGCCGCGGCCACGGACGCGATCCGCGTCTCGCTGGAGCTGTGGTCGACGACGCAGGACCCGGTCTCGGGCCCCGGATCCCCGGCGGAACTCGCGGTCCGCTGCCTGCGCGACCTGACAGGGGCGATGCCCCTGCTCCTCCGCTAGGGGAACAGGGGCATCGCACCGGGTCGGGCCGGGTCGGTCCGGGCCGGGGGCCCTGGGTTCACCGGCTGGGTTCAGCCACCCCAGCCGCCACCGCCGCCGCCTCCGCCCCCTCCGCCGCCGCCACCCCAGCTGCCGCCTCCGCCGTCGCCGCCGCGACCGCCGTCACCGCCCCCGCCGCCCCAGTTGCCGCCGCCGTCGCCACCGCGACCGCCGCCGTCACCGCCCCCGCCGCCCCAGTTGCCGCCGCCGTCGCCGCCACGTCCGCCGTCGCCGCCGCGGCCGTTGCCCCAGTCACCGTTGCCCCAGTCACCGTTGCCGCCGCGACCGTTGCCCCAGTCGTCGTGGTGGCCCCAGTCACCGTTGCCACCGCGGCCGGAGTCGTTCCAGTTCGACCAGTTCGAGTCGCGCCAGTTGTGGTTGTCGCGCCAGTTGTCGTTGTATCCGCCGACGCCGCCCTGGTCCCAGCACCAGCTGGGACGGTTGCGCCAGTCGTGGTTGCAGCAGGCGTCCCACCGGGCGTCGGAGCGGTTCGAGGGGTACCGGTAGCAGTTGTAGCCGCCGTTCCCGCCACCGCCGCCGCTGCCGGCGACGACCGAGGCCGAGGCGCTGGCGACGGGCAGCAGACCTATCGCGACTCCCGCGGCGCCCGCCATGGCTGCCGCAACGATCTTACGGCGCATTTTCATGCACCTCCGCACATGTCTCGCTTATGAGGCTTTTAGGTCATTTCCACCCTCACTCGCCCGTGCGGCCCTGTCAAAGCGGAAAGGCCCCCCGCCTCGCTCCGTGGAGCGTGGCGAGGGGCCTCCCATCAGGCGTTTTTAGATGTCGAAGTAGAGCTCGAACTCGTGCGGGTGCGGACGCAGCGCGATCGGGGCGATCTCGTGCGTGCGCTTGTAGTCGATCCAGGTCTCGATGAGGTCGGGGGTGAAGACACCGCCGGCCAGGAGGTACTCGTGGTCCTCCTCCAGGGCCTTGAGGACGTCCTCGAGGCTGGTCGGGACCTGCGGGACGCTCGCGTGCTCGTCGGGCGAGAGCTCGTAGAGGTCCTTGTCGATCGGCTCCATCGGCTCGATCTTGTTCTTGATGCCGTCGAGGCCCGCGAGGAGCAGCGCCGAGAAGGCGAGGTACGGGTTCGAGGACGGGTCCGGCGCGCGGAACTCGACGCGCTTGGCCTTCGGGTTCGAGCCCGTGATCGGGATGCGCATGGCGGCGGAGCGGTTGCGCTGCGAGTACACCATGTTGACCGGCGCCTCGAAGCCCGGCACCAGGCGGTGGTAGGAGTTCACCGTCGGGTTGGTGAACGCCAGCAGCGACGGGGCGTGCTTGAGGATGCCGCCGATGTAGTAGCGCGCGGTGTCCGACAGGCCCGCGTAGCCGGCCTCGTCGTAGAACAGCGGGTCGCCGTTCGCCCACAGCGACTGGTGCACGTGCATGCCCGAGCCGTTGTCACCGAAGATCGGCTTCGGCATGAAGGTCGCGGTCTTGCCGTTGCGCCAGGCGACGTTCTTCACGATGTACTTGAAGAGCATCAGGTCGTCGGCCGCGGCGAGCAGCGTGTTGAACTTGTAGTTGATCTCGGCCTGGCCACCGGTGCCGACCTCGTGGTGCTGACGCTCGACCTGGAGGCCCTGGGCGTCCAGCTCGAGGGAGATCTCGGCGCGCAGGTCGGCGAAGTGGTCGACCGGGGCTACGGGGAAGTAACCACCCTTGTAGCGGACCTTGTACCCACGGTTGTTCTCCTCGGAGCCCGTGTTCCAGGCGCCGGCCTCGGAGTCGATGTGGTAGAAGCCCTCGTTCGCGGAGGTCGCGAAGCGCACGCTGTCGAACACGTAGAACTCGGCCTCGGGGCCGAAGAACGCGGTGTCGGCGATGCCGGTGGAGGCGAGGTACGCCTCGGCCTTCTTCGCGATGTTGCGCGGGTCGCGGCTGTAGGCCTCACCCGTGATCGGGTCGTGGATGAAGAAGTTGATGTTGAGCGTCTTGTCCTTGCGGAACGGGTCCAGACGCGCGGTGGTGATGTCGGCACGCAGCGCCATGTCGGACTCGTGGATCGCCTGGAAGCCGCGGATCGAGGATCCGTCGAAGGCGAGCTCCTCCGCCGGGTCGAACGCTCGCGCCGGGATGGTGAAGTGCTGCATCACACCAGGCAGGTCGCAGAAGCGGACGTCGACGAACTTGACGTCGTTCTCCTCGATGTACTGCTTCACTTCGTCGGCGTTCTTGAACATCCAACTCCTCCTACTCCCGACCCCGGGGCAGGGACGGGCTTTATAGCTCGTGGCGCGTCAGTGCGGTGCCGCACGCTGACCCGACCATAAGCAGACGGGATTTCCCAAGCATGACCCATTTGTTTCGCACAAGTTAACCAGGGTCCGGACGGAGGGCCGTGCGGCGCCACGGGTACCGTGTTCGGGTGGACAACAGACAGGCAATCGGATCCTGGCTCTCCGGCCCCCGCGCGGCCGCCGAGGAGATGGGCGTCGACTTCGGCTATCCGGGTCAGCAGCTCGGCCTGCCCCAGCAGGGGCCCGGCTCGGTGGCCCGCTTCGGGCGCCGGTTCGGCGCCGTCGCGATCGACTGGATCGGCTGCCAGCTGATTGCCTACGGGCTGATCACGGGCGGCAACCTGGCCGCGGCGGGCAACTGGACCCTCGCCCTCTTCGTCATCCTCACCATCCTGACGGTCGGCACCGTGGGCTTCACCCCCGGCAAGCGGATCCTGGGCCTCCGGGTGATTTCGGAGTCCGGCGGCCGCCTGGGCATCGTCCGTGTGGTCCTGCGCACGCTGCTGCTGGCCCTGGTCGTCCCGGCGCTGATCTGGGACCGCGACGGCCGCGGCCTGCACGACCGGCTGGCCCGCGCCGTCCAGGTCCGCATCTAGGAACGGGCCCCGGAGAACACGTACGACGACACAGGGGTGCCCCCCGAGCCCGTGGGCTCGGGGGGCACCCCTGTGTCGTATACGAATATCGGGTGACCGGGTCAGCGCATCTTTCCGCCGCGCGGCATCTTCATGCCCTTCGGCATGGGGCCCTTCGGCAGCGGCATGTTGCTCATGAGATCGCCCATGGCGCGCAGCTTGTCGTTGACCTCGGTGATCTGCGGGCCGGCCAGCACGCGCGGCAGCTTGAGCAGGGTGGTGCGCACCTTCTTGAGCGGCACCTCGCCCTCGCCCGTGCCCACGATGAAGTCGTGGACCGGCACGTCCGGCATGATCCGGGCCATCTTCTTCTTCTCGTTCGCGAGCAGCGGCTTGACCCGGTTCGGGTTGCCCTCGGCGATCAGCACGACGCCGGCCTTGCCCACGGCCCGGTGGACGATGTCCTGCTGCCGGGTCATCGCGATGGCGGGGGTGGTCGTCCAGCCCCGTCCCACGTTGTCCAGCACGGCCGCGGCCGCTCCCGGCTGTCCCTCCATCTGCCCGAAGGCAGCCCGCTCGGCTCGCCGCCCGAAGACGATCGCCATCGCGAGGAACGCCACCAGGAATCCGAGGATGCCCAGGTAGAGCTCGTGCTCGACCAGGAAGCCGATCGCGAGGAAGACACCGAAGGTGACGATGCCCACGCCCGCAACGATCAGACCGACCTTCGGGTCCGCCTTGCGCGTCATCTTGTACGTCAGGGCGATCTGCTTCAGTCGCCCGGGGTTCGCAGCAGTCTCTGCGTTTGACTTCCTCGCCATACAGCGAAGTTTACGTGGCCTGCGGGGTTCGGGTAGCCGCGGCCTCAAGTACATGTTCGGTTTCGACCCGGTCCTTGGCCCTCTTGCGGTCCTCCAGGACCGCCGCCCAGGCGTTGCGGCGGGCCCCGCTCATCAGCAGGGACTCAATGCCCCGGAAGGCGTCGGAGAGGGTCGGGATGGCGATGGCGCGTACGGGCGCGGCCTGCATGATGTCGATCCCTTTCTCGATGCTCACGTCTGCGCGAGGTGGGCGCGTATCCACGGTGCGTGGACCAAGCGTCACTGACTGGTGTTACCAGGGCGTGACCGGTCGGTCAAATGTGATTGACGCGTTGCAAACGCCGACGCGGCCCGCCAGAGCTCTTCCTCGGGAAAGAGCCTAGGGGCCGCGTTGATGCGGTATTACTCACTGGTAGCACTTTGTGCGCGACTTCACACGTACAGTCGCGCCCCGCGCGCTCAGACTCGGCTGCGCTTCTCCGCACGCCCGGTCGAGCTTCGCCTCGTCACCGCTCCGGCCGAGTGCCCGCCCTCGTGCCTCGGACGGACCCTCAACCTGCGCTCAGACTCGGCTGCGCTTCTCCGCACGCCCGGTCGAGCTTCGCCTCGTCACCGCTCCGGCCGAGTGCCCGCCCTCGTGCCTCGGACGGACCCTCAACCTGCGCTCAGACTCGGCTGCGCTTCTCCATCGCCTGCTGGTACAGGCGACCCGCCCGGTAGGACGAACGGACCAGCGGGCCGGACATCACGCCGGAGTAGCCGATCTCCTCGGCCTCCTTCGCCAGCTCGACGAACTCGGCCGGCTTCACCCAGCGCTCGACGGGGTGGTGCCGCGGCGAGGGCCGCAGGTACTGGGTGATGGTGATGAGCTCGCAGCCGGCCTCGTGCAGGTCCTTCAGGGCCTGCGAGACCTCCTCGCGCTCCTCGCCCATGCCGAGGATCAGGTTCGACTTGGTCACCAGGCCGTAGGCGCGGGCCTTGGTGATCACGTCGAGCGAGCGCTCGTAACGGAAGCCGGGGCGGATCCGCTTGAAGATCCGCGGCACCGTCTCGACATTGTGCGCGAAGACCTCGGGGCGGGAGGCGAAAACCTCCTCCAGCAGCTCCGGGACCGCGTTGAAGTCCGGGGCCAGCAGCTCGACCTTGGTGTGGCCGGACTCACGGCCCGCCGTCTGCTGGTGGATCTGGCGCACGGTCTCCGCGTACAGCCAGGCACCGCCGTCGGCCAGGTCGTCGCGCGCGACGCCCGTGATGGTGGCGTAGTTCAGGTCCATCGTGACCACGGACTCGCCGACGCGCCGCGGCTCGTCACGGTCCAGCGCCTCGGGCTTGCCCGTGTCGATCTGGCAGAAGTCACAGCGCCGGGTGCACTGGTCGCCACCGATGAGGAAGGTGGCCTCGCGGTCCTCCCAGCATTCGTAGATGTTCGGACAGCCGGCTTCCTGGCACACCGTGTGCAGTCCTTCGCCCTTCACCAGGGCCTGCATCTTGGTGTACTCGGGGCCCATCTTCGCCCGGGTCTTGATCCACTCGGGCTTGCGCTCGATGGGGGTCTGGGCGTTACGGACCTCCAGGCGCAGCATCTTGCGTCCGTCGGGTGCGACTGCGGACACGACCGGCTCCCTGTGACTTCGATTGTTCGGGCGCCCACCAGGGTACGCCCGTAATTTCGTACGCTCTTACGTCGGCCAACCTGCGAGCGGTCGGCCGCATTCCCGGGGGCTAGGAGCCCGCGGCGGGCACTGTCTCGCGGGGCTTCGGCTCCGCGTGCTCCAGTACGTCCTTCAGGTGCCGTTCGGCCACCGGAACGACCTCGGCGACGGTGATCTCCCGGCCCAGTTCGTACGAGAGCGAGGTCACACCGGCGTCCCGGATCCCGCAGGGGATGATCCGGTCGAACCAGGTGCTGTCCGGGTTCACGTTGAGGGCGAAGCCGTGCATCGTGACGCCCTTGGCGACGCGGATGCCGATGGCGGCGAGCTTGCGGTCCTCACGGCGCTGGCCGGCGTTGGACGGGGCGTACTCGGGGCCGTTCAGACGCGCGTCGAACTCCTCGTCGTGCAGCCGGGGGTCGAAGTCGAGGGAGAGGCCGCCGATCGCCGGGCGCTCCTCGACGGGGTCGCCCAGGACCCAGACGCCGGAGCGGCCCTCGACCCGGGTGGTCTCCACGCCGAACTCGGCGGCGGTGCGGATCAGGGCCTCTTCGAGGCGGCGGACGTGCGCGACGACGTCCACCGGGCGGGGCAGCTTCATGATCGGGTAGCCGACCAGCTGGCCCGGGCCGTGCCAGGTGATCTTGCCGCCGCGGTCCACGTCGACGACGGGGGTGCCGTCGAGCGGGCGCTCACTGGGGTCGGTGCGCCGCCCCGCCGTGTAGACCGGCGGGTGCTCCACCAGCAGGCAGGTGTCCTCGATCTCGTCCGCGAAGCGGGCCGCGTGCACCCGGCGCTGTTCCTCCCAGGCCTGGGTGTACTCGACGAATTCCGGCCCGAAGCCCAGATGGACAAACCCAAGCTCAGCCACCGCAGCGCCTCCTCATTGAACCTGCTGTGTGCACGTACGTCACTGAGCAAGGGTACGGCGACCCCTGCGAGCGCCCTCGGGGCCCCGGTCCGAGTGATCGGACGGAGAGGGCCGGTCCGTAAAGGGCCCTACGCATTCTGCACACGATCGGATGAATGTGGGGCAGAGAGGGCGGCATCGACGAAGTTCGCCGCTACATTCACGCCGTTCACAGGGCCGGGACCCCGGTCCGTCACGTACGGAAACCGTGGAGCCGATGACGGAACGACCTGCCCAGCGCGTCCCCAACCGGCAGCTCGCGGCGCTGATCGCGGAAGCCGGGTTCTCCAATGCCGGTCTCGCCCGCCGCGTCGACCAGCTCGGCCTGGAGCACGGTCTCGACCTGCGGTACGACAAGACCTCCGTGACCCGATGGCTGCGCGGGCAGCAGCCCCGCGGGACCACCCCGGCGCTGATCGCCGAGGTCTTCACCCGCCGCCTCGGACGCCGGCTCTCCGCCCAGGACCTGGGCCTGGACGCCTGCGCGCCCGTGTACGCGGGGCTGGAGTTCGCGGCCACCCCGGAGGAGGCCGTGGACATCGCGAGCGGGCTGTGGCGCAAGGACTCCGGTTCGCACGCCGAGCTCCGGAAGATCGCCTTCACCCCGGCCGGGCTGGTCGTGCCCAGCCGGGACTGGCTGATCGGCCGGGCCGACGAACGGGTCGGCCGCGGCGCGGAACCCGCCGCGGCCCGCGTCCCGCTGCAGGGCCGGGCCTCGGTGCCCCGGCAGCGGCAGATCGACCGCGGCCCCGGGCAGCGCGTGACCAGCGGGGACATCGCCGCGCTCAGATCGGTGAGCGAGCTGTTCCGGACCCTGGACCAGGCCTACGGCGGCGGACACGCCCGGCAGGCCCTGGTGCGCTACCTGGAGCACGAGGCCGAACCGATGCTCCGCGGGACCTACGGGGAGACCACCGGGCGGCGGCTGTTCTCGGCGGCCGCCGACCTGACCCGGCTCGCGGGCTGGACCTCCTACGACATCGCCGCGCACGGGCTCGCCCAGCGGTACTTCGTGCAGGCGCTGCGGCTCGCGCAGGCGGCCGGGGACCGCGCGTACGGCTCGTACGTGCTGGTCACCATGAGCCGGCAGGCGGTCTACCTCGGCCACGGCCGGGAGGCCGTGCAGCTGGCCCGGGTCGCCCAGCAGGGCGTCGGTTCCGGCCCGCCGCCCGTGGTGCAGGCGCTGCTGCACTCGGCGGAGGCACGCGGACACGCGGTGCTCGGCGAGGTCCGGGCCGCGACCTCCTCCCTGGTGCGGGCCGAGCGCGCGCTGGGCGCGGCCCGGCCGGGCGACGACGTGCCGCACTGGGCCCGGCCCTTCGACGAGGCGCAGCTGGCGGACGAGTTCGGGCACTGCCACCGGGACCTCCAGCAGTACCGTGCCTCGGCGCAGCACGCGGAGCGGTCCCTGCAGCTGCGCGGACCGGCGTACGCGCGGTCCCGGCTGTTCTGCCGGGTGGTGCTGGCCACGGCCCGGCTGGGGCTGGGCGAGCTGGACCAGGCGTGCACGCTGGGGGCGGAGGCGGCGCAGCAGGCGATGGAGATGCGGTCGGTGCGGGCGGTGGAGTACGTACGGGACTTCGAGCGGCGGCTGGAGCCGTACCGGGACGCCTCGGCCGTGCGGAACTACCGGGACCGGGTGGCCGCCCTGTCCTGACGGCGCCCCGGAGCGCCGTGCCGTGGCCCGGGGCGCCCCCGGACGCGCGGCAGGGGCCCGGTCCCGCGACGGGACCGGGCCCCGTGTCGGCCGTGGTTCTCAGGCCGCCACCGGAAGTGCGGGCTCCGGTGTGACCGGGAGCCGGATGCCGAAGTCGCGCAGGACCGCGCTGGCGGCGCGGCGGGCCGAGTGCAGGGCGCCCTGGACGGTGTTGGTGTCGCGGTGGTCGCCGCACACGTACAGCCCGGCCAGCACCCGTACGGGGCGCCGCATGTCGTGCGGCGGGGGCATCGCGGGGACCGCCTCCGGGGTGTGGTGGACGGCCAGCAGTTCCCACTCGCGGGTGGGGGTGTCGTAGAGCCGGGCCAGCCGTGCGGCGACCGTGCGCACGGGCGGCGGCGGGCCGAGCACGGTGGTGGTGACCAGGCTCCGGCCGGCCGGGGCCCGGGTCGGGTCGACCGCGCTCATCACGGCCGTGTGGGAGACGGGCCACTTGGGGTCGCCGTCCAGGAGCAGCGAGCCGTCCCGGGGCAGGGGTGCGGCGGTGGCGTGGTGCAGGACGGTGACCTCGTGGAAGGCGGGCACGCGCAGGCCGGGCAGGAGCTCGGCGGCGGCGCGGGCCCCGGTGGCCAGGAGGACGGATCGGCAGCGGAAGTCGCCGTGCTCCTCGGTGGTGACCAGGTTGGTCGCCACCGAGCGGACCCGGACCCCGGTCCGTACGGTGCCGGGCGGCAGGGCGGCGGCGAGCAGCTCGGGCAGGGCCGCGGCGCCGCCCTCGGGCACGGCGAGGCGGCCGCGGGCGAAGGTGCGCAGGGCGAGGTCGGCGACCCGGCTGGAGGTGGTGAGTTCCGGGTCGCGCAGCAGGGTGGCGATCAGGGGGCGGAGCGCCCCGTTCAGGGTGCGCGTCGGCAGGCCGCGGGAGCGCAGGGCGGCGTGCGCGGTGCGTTCGGGACGGGCGAGCAGCTTCTCCTCGGGCAGGGTGGCGAGCCGGCCGAGGGCCGCGCTGATCCGGGCCTGGTCGAGGGAGCCGCTGGCCAGGGCCCGGGCCGGGGTGAGGACCCCGACCCGCAGCTGTTTGCCGTCGGTGTGGACGAGGACGCCCGGTGCGAAGGGGCGCAGGTTCAGGGCCCGCAGGCCGGGGGTGCGTTCGAGCTCCGGGTACGAGGTGTTGAGCAGTTGCCCGATCCGGTCCAGCCGGAACCCGTCGGCGGACTCGGTGGCCATCCGCCCGCCGGGACCGTCCGCGGCTTCCAGGACGGTGACGGTGAGTCCGGCTGCGATCAGGTGCTGCGCTGCCGCGAGTCCTGAGACCCCGGCTCCTACGATGACGACGTCCGCATGGTGTGCGGCATGGTGTGCGCTGCTGAGCACGTGCCCCTCCCCGAGGTCGGCGCGGCTGTGTGGGGATCCTCCTTCCCCCAACCGGTTAAAGGGGAACCCCAGTTCGGCGTGACATTGCGGTCAACTCCGGTCGCACAACGGTCGCATGTGGGTCACGAACGGTCGCACGGTGGTCGCACACGGAACTCAGAGCGCGGCGCGGATCGCCTGCTCGATGCCGGGGTCGCGGAAGACGAAGCCGGACTCCAGCAGCCGCGCGGGCCGGGCCCGCTGACTGCCCAGCACGTCCTCGGAGAACTCCCCCAGCGCGACGCGCAGGGCCACGGCCGGTACCGGCAGCAGCACGGGCCGGCGCAGCACCCGGCCCATGGCCTCGGTGATCTGGCGGTTGGTCAGCGGCTCCGGAGCGGTCAGGTTCACCGGGCCGGACAGGCCCGGGGTGTCGATGATGTGCCGCAGGGCCGCGATCTCGTCCCGGAGGGAGATGTACGACCAGTACTGGCGGCCGTTGCCGAGCCGGCCGCCGATGCCCGCACGGAAGATCGGGAACATCCGCCCCCAGGCCCCGCCCTCGCGGGCCACGACCAGTCCGGTACGGGCGAACGCGGTCCGGATCCCGGCCTCCCGGGCGGGGGCCGCGGCCGCCTCCCACTCCACGCAGACCGAGGGCAGGAACCCCTGCCCGGCCGGGGCGGCCTCGTCGACGGCCCGGTCACCGGTGTCCCCGTAGTAACCGACGGCCGAACCGCTGACCAGGACGGCGGGCGGCTCGTCGAGGGCGGCGAGGGCGTGCGCGAGCGCGGCGGTGCCGAGCACCCGGCTGTCGCGGATCTCCCTCTTGTACGCGGCCGTCCACCGGTGGTCCCCGACCCCGGCCCCGGCCAGGTGCACGACCGCCCCGCAGCCGGCCAGCCCCGCGGGATCCACGTACCCGCCCGCCGGATCCCACCGCGCCTCGTCCGCCCCGGCGGGCTCCCGCCGCACGAACCGCACCACCTCGTGCCCGTCCGACCGCAGGGACCGCACGAGTGCACTTCCGATGAGCCCGGTCGCCCCGGTGACAGCAATCCGCATGCCCCCATCCTGCCGGGTCGCTGCGCTGTGCTCGGCCGGTTCGGGGCGCGTCGTTGTCCTTCGTCGGACGCGCGTACCCGGGCGGACGTCCCCGCACGGCGCTCCGCGCCCGCGCCTCAAACTCCCCCAGCTACCGCTGGGCGGTGCCCCCTAGCGGGGCTGAAAATCCAGCCCCGCCGGCGTTTGAGGCGCGGGGTGCGGGGCGGAGCCCCGGGGCCGGGCGGAGCCCGGTTCAGGCGGTCGTGCCGAGCCAGGTGCCCACCGCGTAGGTGACACCCATGGCCAGCGCACCCCCGGTGACGTTCCGCAGCACCGCCCTCGGCACCGGCGCCCCGCCCAGCCGCGCACTGATCACGCCGCACAGCGTCAGCGCCGCCAGTACCGCCACCACCGTCACCGGCACCCGCTGCGACGGCCCCGGCAGGAT
This sequence comes from Streptomyces sp. NC-S4, assembly GCF_054353315.1. Lineage (NCBI taxonomy): Bacteria > Bacillati > Actinomycetota > Actinomycetes > Kitasatosporales > Streptomycetaceae > Streptomyces > Streptomyces sp. NC-S4. Next base: position 2,718,387 of record NZ_CM135937.1, read on the forward strand.
GATCGCCAGCAGTGGCAGCAGCGCCCCCACCGTGAAGGCGACGAGACTGGCGAAGGCCGCGTGCCACGGGTTGGCGAGCTCGTCGGGGTTGATCCCGAGCTCCACCCGGGCGTGGGCCCGCAGCGCGTCCCGCTCCGTCAGCTGCTCGGCGGCTTCGCGCGCCACCTCCCGGCTGAGCCCCCGCTCCGCGAGCAGGTCGGTGAGTTCGTCGAGCTCCGCCTCCGGCTCCTCGGCCAGTTCCCGGCGTTCCAGGTCGAGCGCCGCCCGCTCGGAGTCCCGCTGGGAGCTGACCGAGACGTACTCCCCCGCCGCCATCGACAGCGAGCCCGCCAGCAGCCCGGCGACGCCCGCCGCCAGGATCGCCGAGCGCGAGGTGGTGGCCCCCGCCATACCGACCACCAGGCCCGCGGTGGAGATGATCCCGTCGTTGGCGCCCAGCACACCCGCGCGCAGCCAGTTGAGCCGCGTGCTGATCTCCCCGCTCTGCGAGCCTCCGCCGCCCTCGCCGTGCGCCTCGATGTGTGCCCTGCTGGGCCGTTTCCCCGCGCCTTCGCTTGCCGTCACGCCCCCACTGTCGCGGCCCGGGGCGTACGAGGCCACCCGGCGGGCCGGTCCGGGGTGCGCGGGCCCGGCCCCCGTACCAGGGTGGAGGGGTGAGACGCCGACGTCAGGAGACGGGCTGGCTGCGCGGCGAGCCGCCGCCGCGCTGGGCCCGGATCGCGCCCGCGGCGGCCCTGGTCGTGCTGGTCCTGGCCCAGGCGGTCACCCCCGGCGCGGAGCTCGGGTTCTTCCTGGCCGGTCTGCCCCCGGTGGCCGCCTTCGCGTACGGGGCGGCCGGGACGGCGGTCTTCGCCGGCATCGTCCTCCTGCTGCTGGGCGTCCACTCGCTCGGCGTCGCCAACGCCAGGAGCACGGACCTGGCCACGGTGGCCGTCGTCGGCGTGCTCAGCGTGGTGATCGCCTGGGTCCGCCAGCGCCGGGACGCCCAGCTGGTCAGCGTACGGACGGTGGCGGAGGCGGCCCAGCTCGCGGTCCTCCCGCCGGTGCCGGAGCGGGTCGGTCCGGTGCGCTGCTCCGGCCTCTACCGGGCGGCGCAGCACGGCACGCTGGTCGGCGGCGACCTGTACGACGTACGGGCCGGCCCGCACGGGGTACGGGCGCTGGTCGGGGACGTGCAGGGGCACGGGCTGGCGGCGGTCGGCACGGTGGCGGCGCTGCTCGGGGCCTTCCGCGAGGCCGTGATCGACGACGCCGGACTCGGTGCGGTCGCGGCCCGGCTGGACCGGCGGCTGGTGGCGGACGCGGCGGCCGCGTCGGTCGAGCATCCGGAGCTGTTCGCCACGGCCGTGCTGCTGGAGTTCCCGCCCGGGCTGGACGTCGTGCGGATCGTGTCGTGCGGCCATCCGTCGGCCCTGCGGGTCCGCGGATCGGCCGTGGAGGAGGTGATCGTCGAGCCGGGGCCGCCACTGGGCCTGGGGTTCGCGGGTACGGCTCCGCCGGTGGCGACGGAGCTGGAGGTGCGCCCGGGGGACCAGCTGCTGCTGCACACCGACGGCGTGACGGAGGCCCGCGACGCGACGGGCCGTTTCTACCCGCTGGCCGACCGGGTACCCGTACTGGCACGGGACCCGGCGGGCCTGGTCGGGGCGGTGTGGCAGGACCTCGCGGCCTTCACGAAGGGCGGCCCGAACGACGACGTGGCCCTGCTGCTGCTGTCCCTGGACGGACGGGAACCGGTGGCGTAGGCCGTGCCGGGCGGTCCCGACCGGCCGCGGTCGGCCGGTCGGAACGCGTGACGCCCGACGCGTGACGCCCGACGCCTACGACTCCGTGATGAACGCGCGCACCATCTTGCAGGTGACGTTCGACGGCCGGTGGATCCCCGTCCGGACGGCCATCGTCCGGATCTTCCGGTTGGTGGCACGGCGGGCGTCGTACGTCCCCGAGTCGAGCAGGGATATCGCCAGCCGCATCGCCTTCAGACGGCGGTTGTGGCTCTCGTACCACTCGCGGGGCAGCCCCGCCGGCAGCGGCTTCTTCTTGATGTGCTGGACGGTGGTGGCAGTGGCCATCTACAGCCTCCCAAACGGTAGTTGGCGTCCTGTCGTTCTTCCTCGATTTTACCGGGGACCACTGACAAAAGCCCCTGGCCAGACCGACCCCGGTAGGGTCGGCGCCATGGAGATCTGGATCAATCCCGCCTGTTCCAAGTGCCGCAGCGCCCTGACCCTGCTGGACGCGGAGGGCGCCGACTACACGGTGCGCCGCTACCTGGAGGACGTGCCCTCGGAGGGCGAGATCCGCGAGGTGCTCGGCCGGCTCGGACTTGAGCCGTGGGACATCACGCGCACCTCGGACCCGCTGGCCAAGGAGACCGGCGTGCGGGACCTGCCGCGCGAGGAGACCAACGCGGCGCGCGGCCTCTGGATCGCCCACCTGGCCGCTCACCCGAAGCTCATCCAGCGCCCGATCATCACCGCCGAGGACGGCACGGCCGTGGTCGCCCGCTCCGAGGAGGCCGTCCGCGAGGCCCTGTCCCGCAAGGGCTAGAAGACGCGCCGCGCGATCTCGGCGGCGGCCGTCAGCGGCAGCGCGTGGTGCGGAACCCCCGGCAGTACGCCGACCCGCGCGCCCGGCAGGACGGCCCGCGCCGCCCGGGCCGCACGGCCCGAGTCGTGGCAGCGGGCGAGTCCCGCGAAGAGGACGTCGACCCGGGGGCCCGCACCCGAGGGCCGTGCGAGCCAGGCCAGGTCCGGGCGCGGCCCGGTGACCGGCCGGACCGCGGGGAAGCCGGCGCTCTCCTCCTGCAGCCGCAGCCAGGCCGGATCGAGCGCGGCTCCGCGGGACTCCCAGGCGAGGAAGGAGCGGATCCGCTCCGGGGTGGGCCGCACCAGCACGGGCAGCGCGCGCAGCACGTAGCCCGGGCGCAGTCCCGCGAAGACCCGGGTCGGGTCGAGCAGCAGCAGGCGACCGAGCCGGTCCGGGCGCCGGGCGGCGTAGTGGGCGGCGATCCAGGCCCCGTACGAGTGCCCGGCGAGGGTCACCGGCCCGCGTTGCGGGCCCAGCCCGTCGAGGACGGCGTCGAGCCAGCCGACCAGGTCCCCGACGGCCCGGATCGCCCGGCCGGGAGCCGCGACGCTGAGCCCCGGCTCCCCCACCAGGTCCACGGCGTGCACCCGGTGGGCGCGGGCGGCCCCGGCGGCGGCGCAGGCGCCCCACACGGTGGAAGTGGACCCGCCGCCGGGCAGCAGCACGAGCGGCGGCGCGCCGGCCGGACCGCAGCGGTTGACGCGGGTGACCCCGTACGAGGTGGCCAGGTCGACGGCCTCGACGGGGCCGGGCCACCGGCCGAGCGCCGCGTCGTAGGCGGCGCGGAAGGAAGACGTCCGGTACATGTGCGCTCCAATGCGTCGGCCATGCCTCGGCCAATACCTCAACCAACACCTCGCTGGGCGATAATCTCGCTCAACGAGAGATTCCACCAGGGGGCGACGTGGACGACATGGACGGTGTGAACCACATGGGCGACATGGACGGTGTGAACCACATCGGTGACATGGACGACATGGACGACGGCAGGAACCAGGACAACCGGGAACCGGGAAGCGCGGACCCCGACAACCTCCGACTGGTGCACCTCCTCCGCGCGGTGACCGTCGAGTTCGGCCTGCGCCAAGCCGACTTCGCCGCCCGCAACGGCATGCACCCCACCGACGTACGGGCCCTGATCTGCCTGCTCGACGCGGCACGCGCGAACGAGGCGGCCACCGCGGGCCTGCTCGGCGCCCGGCTCGGCCTCAACTCCGCCGGCACCACCTCAGTGATCGACCGCCTCGAACGGCTCGGCCACGTGGCGCGGATCCGCGACGACCACGACCGGCGCCGGATCCTGCTGCGCGTGGAACCGGCGGCGATCCGTCTGGGACGGGAGTTCTTCGGGCCCCTGATCGACGGGGTGCTCCAGGTGCTCGACTCCTTCGACCCCGCCGAACGGGAGACCGTACGCCGCTTCCTGACAGCCACCCACGCCGTCTTCGCGCCGGAGCCGCGCCCGTGACCACCCCCGACCAGGGACCCGGCGGCACCGACCTGCACCTGGAACTCCCCGCCGAGGGCGCCCGGCGGACCGCCCTCGCGCAGGCCCTGCGCGGCGCCGTGCGCAGCGGCCGACTCGCCGGCGGAACCCTGCTCCCGCCGTACCGGACGCTGGCCGCCGACCTCGGCCTGGCCCGCAACGCCGTCGCCGACGCCTACGCCGAGCTGGTCGCCGAGGGCTGGTTCACGGCCCGGCAGGGCTCCGGCACCCGGGTCGCCGAAGGCGTCGCCACCACCGACGCACCGGCCGCCCCGGCCGGGCCCGCGCCCGGCCGGCTCCGCCACGACCTGCTCCAGGGCAAGCCCGACCCCGCGTCCTTCCCGCGCGCCGCCTGGGCCACCAGCGCCCGCCGAGCCCTGACCGAGGCACCCACCGAGGCCTTCGGGCCCGGCGATCCGCAGGGCCGCCCCGAACTGCGGCGGGCCCTGGCCGGTTACCTGTCCCGCGCGCGGGGCGTGCGCTGCGGCCCCGAGAACATCGTGATCTGCTCCGGCTTCGCCAACGGGCTGCGGCTCCTGTCGTCCGTCCGGCCCCCGGACTGGGCCGTCGAGGCGTACGGACTCCCCTTCCATCACGGCATCCTCCAGGCTGCCGGGGTCCGCCCGCACCCCGTCACGGTCGACGAGGACGGCGCCCGGACGACGGAACTCCCCTCCCGGGCCCGAACGTTGCTGCTCACACCGGCGCACCAGTTCCCGACGGGCGGCCGCCTGCTGCCGGCGCGCCGGGCCGCCGCCGTGGAATGGGCCCGCGGTACCGATGGCGTCATCGTCGAGGACGACTACGACGGGGAGTTCCGCTACGACCGCAAACCGGTCGGCGCACTGCAGGGACTCGCCCCCGAACACGTGGTGTACGCGGGCTCCCTGAGCAAGAGCCTGTCCCCCGCGCTGCGCCTGGGCTGGCTGGTCCTCCCCGACCGGCTGCGCGACCAGGTGCTGGCCGCGAAGGGACTGCGGGAGTCCTGGGCGAGCGCCCTGGACCAGCTGGCACTGGCCGACTTCATCGAGTGCGGGGCGTACGACCGCCACGTGCGCCGGATGCGCCTGCGCTACCGGGACCGCCGCGACCAGCTGGTCGCCGCACTGGCGACACGCGCCCCGGAGGTCCGGATCACGGGCATCTCGGCCGGCCTCCACGCCGTACTGGAACTCCCCCCGGGCCGGGAATCCCCCGCCCTGGCGGCGGCCCACGCGGCGGGCCTGGCCCTGGACGGCCTGTCGTCCTACCAACACCCGGCCGACCCGGCCCCACCCCGCGAGGGCCTGGTGATCGGCTACGCGGCACCCCCGGACTCGGCGTTCACCCGGGCACTCGGAGCGTTGGCGGGGGTGGTGGGCGGGGCGGGCGAGGCGGGGTGAGGTGGGCGAGGCGGGGGCTTCGGGGGCGGGATCCTCTCGGGCGGTATCAGAGGAGCGGATGGGGGTTTCCCGTCAGTCCCATCCGCATCCCTGATGCCGCCCCAGAGGATCCCGCCCTCCGGAGCCCCCGTCGCACCGCCCGATGCCGCCCCGGCCGCTCCCGTTCCCCGAAGCCCCCGCCCCGCCCCCGCCTCTCTTCACCCCGCTCCCACCTTCCGCCCCCTAGGGTGGCCAGAGCAGTAAAGAGGGACGTATCGGACCAAAGGACCCGTAGTGAACGAGGAGCAGCAGCCACACGGCCAGGCGGCCCCGTCGGCCCCTCCCGCCGGGGCGGACTCGTGGCCCGGGCGGCGTGGGGCCGACTGGATGTTCGGCGGGGTGTACGGGACCGTACTGGCCAGTGCGCTGTTGGCCGCGCTGCACCAGAAGGGGGAGGAGTTCACCCCGTACTACGACGCCAGCTGGGTGCTGGTGACGGCCGCGACCGCCGGGCTCGCGCACGGGTACTCGCACCACATGGCCTCCCAGCAGGGAGACTCCGCCGGACATCGGTGGCGGATGCTGGGTCTGGCGCTGTGGAACGAGTGGCCGCTGATCGTGGCCGCCCTGCCCACCGTCCTGTTGCTGGTCGCAGCCGGGCTCTTCGGCTGGGACGCGTACGCGGTGACCGCCGTCGGGCTGGGGCTGAACACCGCCCTGCTGTTCGCCTGGGGTGCGCTCGTCGCGCTCCGCGTGGGCTACCGGCTCGGCTCCGCCCTGGCGATCGGCATGGCGGACGCCACGATCGGCCTGGCCATCATCGTGGCGAACGCGGTGATCAAGTAGGGAGCTGCGCCTCCGCCTCGGCCAGGATCTCCGTCAGCCGGGCTCCGAACTCCGCGCCGCGCGGATCCGGAACGCCCGTCCGGGCCGCGGTGAGCAGTGCGTCCAGGGCGCGCCCGTAGGCGCCCGGTACGTCGCTCCAGTCGGGCAGTTCGTGCACGCCCTCGGTGCCGCGCAGTTCGAGCCCGACCCCGGCGGCCGCGCGCGGCGCGCTCAGGCTGAGCACGGCGGTGCTGGCCGCGCCCGAGGTGTGCCGGAGTGCCAGCTGGACCACGTCGGAGGGGCCCGGGGTGGCGCTGATCGCGGTGACCTCGCCGAGGACCGGGATCAGGACGGACAGGGCGTGCGGGCCGACGTCCCACAGCCCGCCCTTGGCCTTGCGCCAGGGCGAGTCGGCGTAGGCGCTGGGCGTTCCGTCGGAGGGGAAGACGGCGCCGAACCAGTGGGCCGCGGCCGTGAACCAGCCGGTGCGTGCGGCCTGTTCCTCGACCCAGCCCGCGGTGGGCTCGGCGAAGCGCAGGGTGAGGAAGACCACGGTGGCGACCTGGTGGCGCGCGGCCGCTTCGGCGACGGCGCGGGCGTCCTCCACGGTGGTGGCGACGGGCTTGTCGAGGAGCAGGTGGCATCCCGCGGCGGCGGCGCGGACGGCCATGGCGGCTTGTACGTCGGGCGGCAGGGCGAAGGCCACGACGTCACACTCGGCGAACAGCTCGTCGGCGTCTTCGTACACCTTCACGCCGTACTCGTGGGCCAGCTCGGCCGCGGCTTCGGGCCGGCGGCCCCACACGCCGGCGAAGTCGGAGCCGGCGTGCGCGGCGAGGGCGGGGGCGTGGGTGCGGTGCGCCCAGGGGCCGGTGCCCAGCAGGCCGACGCGGGGGCGGCGGCCGCCCGGGGCCTGATCGGCGGCGCCTGCGGTGTCGGCGGTGGTGGCGGCGGCACCTTCGGCGACGCGTGCGGCGGCGCTCTCGACGGGGCCCTCGGCGGAGTTCCAGTCAGACGAAATGCTCACGCGGCCAGTCTGCCCCACCCGGACGGGCGGGCCGACCCCAACCCGCACAACCCGCCCGACCTGCGGTGCAAACCTCGGTAACACGGGGTTCACACACGGGCAACGGATGGGAAATCGCGGGCGGGCACGCTGCGGTCATCACCGCAGCGATGAAGCAGCGACCAGCAGCACCCGCAGAGTCTGAGGATGGGGCCCGTGAGCTACAAGGCTGAGTACATCTGGATCGACGGCACCGAGCCGACGGCGAAGCTTCGCTCCAAGACGAAGATCATCGCGGACGGCGGCGCGCTGCCCATCTGGGGCTTCGACGGTTCGAGCACGAACCAGGCCGAGGGCCACGCGTCCGACCGCGTGCTCAACCCGGTCTTCTCCTGCCCGGACCCGATCCGCGGCGGCGACAACGTCCTCGTCCTGTGCGAGGTCCTGAACATCGACATGACCCCGCACGAGTCGAACACCCGCGCGCTGCTGCGTCCGGTCGCCGAGAAGTTCGCGGCCCAGGAGCCGATCTTCGGCATCGAGCAGGAGTACACCTTCTTCGACGGCATCCGTCCGCTCGGCTTCCCGGTGGGCGGCTTCCCGGCCGCGCAGGGCGGCTACTACTGCGGTGTCGGCTCGGACGAGATCTTCGGCCGCGAGATCGTCGAGAAGCACCTGGACCACTGCCTCGCGGCCGGCCTGAGCATCTCCGGCATCAACGCCGAGGTCATGCCGGGCCAGTGGGAGTTCCAGGTCGGTCCGGTCGGTCCGCTGGAGGTCTCGGACCAGCTGTGGATCGCGCGCTGGCTGCTCTACCGCACCGCCGAGGACTTCAACGTCTCCGCGACGCTGAACCCGAAGCCGGTCAAGGGCGACTGGAACGGCGCGGGCGCGCACACCAACTTCTCCACGAAGGCGATGCGCGAGGACTACCGCGCGATCATCTCCGCGTGCGAGGCGCTGGGCGAGGGCAGCAAGCCGCTCGACCACGTGAAGAACTACGGCGCCGGCATCGACGAGCGCCTGACGGGTCTGCACGAGACCGCCCCCTGGAACGAGTTCAGCTACGGCGTCTCGGACCGCGGCGCCTCGGTCCGCATCCCGTGGCAGGTGGAGAAGGACGGCAAGGGCTACATCGAGGACCGCCGCCCGAACGCGAACGTGGACCCGTACGTGGTGACCCGTCTCATCACGGACACCTGCTGCGCGGGCCTGGAGAAGGACGGCCTGGTCTGACGACGACCGGCCCCGTCGGCACCACAAGGACCGCCGACACCGCCGACACCACTGACAGCGCCCGCCGCGCCCCGATGGGGCCGGCGGGCGCTGTCAGTGCCGCGTGGGACGGTACGGCCATGTTGGCGATCAGGATCCAGACGGAGCGCGGCGAGTTCTACGAACGCCCCACGCTCGGCGTGTTGTCCGAACTCGTGGAGCGCATCGGCGCGGACGGGGACCACTTCGTCGTCGTCGAGCGGATCGTCGAGGACCCGGACGTCTACATACAGGTCTGGCACGACGAGGGCGGCGCCTATCAGTTGGAGTACCGGGACGGGTCCGCGGAGCGGCATTTCCAGGCGCATCTGCCCGCGGCGGCCGAGGTGGTGGAGGTGATGGCGCGCTGGGCCCGCCAGGAGAAGGGCTGGGACCTCGGGCCGGGGTGGCAGCCGTTGCACCTCGACTGAGGGTCGGCTTTGTCCGGGATTGACAGGGGCGGTCGCTCGGCATGTGAGATATCCATCCGCAGGCTGAGACGAGACCTGCCCCGGGGGCATGACTTCTGCTTGAATGGGGCCATGGCCAGCCATTCGTACACCTCGTCAGGTCGCAGCGACCTCGAGCCTTTCTGGCCGTCCCGTCAGGATCACGATTACGACCGGGAGTGTTGCCGCGCGAAGAACGCGCCGGCCCTCTAAAGCCTCCGGGATCACCCACCTGACCTTCCCCGAGGCCTTCGGTCTGCGCGGTATCGACATCGACGACGTACGCACGTCTCCTGCCGACCCTTCCGCGTGAAAGAGCTGACCACTCATGGCGAACACCCGCTCCCTCTCCTCCGCCGCCACCGCTGCGACCTCTCCCCCGACCTATCCGCCCAGTCCGCGCCACCGGCTGCGTTCCGTCGACCGGGACGAAGTGTCCCGGGTCGTGGACCTCCTGCCGCCGGGGGCCACTTGGCTGCCCGCGCCCCAGCACACCCTCCCGGCGCTGCCGGGCCAGCCGCCGATGATCGGTTACCTGGTGCTCGTACCGGCCGACCAGCAGCCTCCGATCGCCTTCGCCCCGCAGGCGGTGGCCGCCGCCGTTGCGTCGGCTCCCGCGGCCGCCGCACCCGCTCCGGCCGCCGGACCGGCTGACGGCCGGGTCCGGATCGACTCGGCGCAGCGCACCGCCGAGGTCGACGGACGGGTGCTCGACCTGACGTACCTGGAGTTCGAACTGCTCGCCCACCTGGTGCAGCACCCGCACCGGGTGCACAGCCGGGACCAGCTGGTCACCACCGTCTGGGGATACGGTCACGTCGGCGACGGCCGGACCGTGGACGTCCACATCGCCCGGCTGCGCCGCAAGCTGGGCGCCTCCCACCGTGCCGCGATCCAGACCGTGCGCCGGGTCGGCTACAAGTACGCGCCCTGACGAGCAGGTCGGCCGGACGACGGTGGGCCCGTACTCCCCCGGGGGAGTACGGGCCCACCTCGTTCGCGGCGGCCGTTCGCGGCGGCCGTGCGGCTACGCCGCCTTCGCCTTGCGGCCCGCGACGAAGCCCAGCAGGACGTCGACCGCGAGGAAGGCGACCAGGCTGATCCCGAGCAGCGGGATGAACCAGCCGGTCACGGCGGTCACCGCGGCCAGCGGCAGCAGCACGGTCACCGGGAGCTTGCGCCAGGCACCGCGCGGCTGCGCGCGGCCCACGGACAGCTTGCGGTCCTTCGTCGGGCGGCGCAGCCACCACATGCGGTAGCCCCAGAAGACGAGGAACATCACGGCGACGGCGAGCGCCGCCAGCGCGATCTGGTTGGCGAGCCCGAAGGTCGTACCCATGTGCAGGTCGATGCCGAAGCGGGTCATCTTGGCGAGCAGCGGGTAGTCCGCGAAGCGCAGTTCGTCCATGACGCGGGCGTCCGCGGGGTCGACGGCGACCGAGTCGAAGTGCACCGGCACCAGCTTGTCCTGCTCCTTGATGACGTAGCCCTTGCCCTTGGCGGGCAGGGTCACGCGGAGCGCCTCGGTGACGCCCGCGGCCCGGGCTGCGTCCACGGCCCTGTCGATGCCGACGTCCGTGGTGGGTGCGGGCGGCGGGGCCATCGGCGTGCCGTCGGGCATGGTGTGCCCGGCGTGCTCGTCGGAGCCGGCGGTCGCCCCGGCGTTGAGCTGGGCGGAGACGCTGGGGGTGGCGCCGCCGAGGCTGTCCTGGAGCTGCCCGATGTTCTCGCCGGCGTACTTCGACCAGGTCAGGCCGGTCGCGGAGAGCACGAGGAGGCCGGCGACGGACCACAGGCCGACGGTTCCGTGCCAGGACAGGGTGCGGCGCCGGCCGGTGGCCGCCCGGTCCGGGAGGACCAGCTGCGACTTGCGCTTGTGGCGACGGCCGAGCCACAGGGCGAGTCCGCCGAGCGCGACCACCCACATCCAGCTCGCGGCGAGCTCGCTGTAGTTCCGGCCGAACTCGCCGAGCTGGAGGCTGGAGTGGAACTCGCTCAGCCAGGCCCGCAGCGGCAGCGCGTCGCCGACGGTGGCGAGCTGCCCGCGCACCTCGGCCGTATACGGGTCGACGAAGACGGTGAGGGTCTCGCCCTCGGGGAGGCCCGGGCTCTCCATGATCACCCGGGTGGTGGCCTCGGTGTCGGGGGCGGGCCACACGGACACGACCTCGCCCTCGGGGGCGGCACCCTTGGCCGCTTCGACCTGGGCGCTGAGCGGCAGTGCGCTGTCGCCGACGCGGGCGACGGTCAGCTCGTCGGAGTAGATGATCTTCTCGGCCTGCCAGGAAGCGGCGTAGAGCAGCCCGGTGGCGGCGGCGAGGAAGATCACGGGGGCGATGAGCAGCCCCGCGTAGAAGTGCATGCGCAGGAGCAGCGGCCGTACGGCGGCCCAGCCGCCGCGGTTCTTGGCCGTCGCGGCCGGTTCGGCGTCCGGGGTGCGGACGTCTTGAGCCTCGTCAAGAGACATGGGGATCCTAGGGGTTGGTGAAGGCATGGGGACTCGGGCCCCAGGTCTCACCGCTTCGCCAGGTCAGGCGTGGGCAGGCCGTCCGGGGGCCGTGGAACGCGGGAGCGGAGCGCGTCCGGGCGGCCCGCGGCGCACCACGGCATGGGCGTGCACGGCTCCGCGCAGGCGGCGCGGCCGTTCGTTCCGGGCGGGGAGGACGGGCGGCGCCGCTGGGGCGGCCACCCGGGCCCGGACCAGGGCGAGCGCACGGGCGAGCGGCCGTGCCGCGTGCAGCGCGGCGGTGGCCAGGACGCGGGCCAGCCGGAAGACGGCGGCCTCGCCCCGCGCGAGCCAGGCGGCGCAGAGCAGCCCGGCGAGCACGTGGGCGGCGATCATGGCGATGCCGCCGTGCCCGGCCATGCCCGCCATGTCGCCCATGCCGGCCATGCCCGTGCTGCCCGCCATGTGTGCCGAGCCGGCCATGTCCGCCATACCGGCGGCTTCGGCGGCCATGGCGCCGGTGTCCGCGGCCGACCCGGGGTGGTGGCCGTGCATCGGGGCGGTGGCGGCGAACGGCTTCGCGGCCACGCTGCCCGAGAAGACCAGGTGCAGCACGCCCTGCACGGAGAGCACCGCGGCGGTGATGCCCACGGGGCCCCGCCGCCGTCCGGCGGCGAGCCATGCGAATCCGCAGGTCACCGCGAAAGCACCCAGAAGGCCGAAGAAGGGGATGTCCATTCCGGACATGTACGAATGCCCCGTCGCGCCCAGGGCGACGCACATCGCCGCGAAGACTGCGGCTCGCGTGGCGCGCAACGGCGCGAATGATTCGAACATGGCCGGGATATGTTCGCACGGGGGCCCTTGGTTCCCGCCAGAGGCTTATCCGATCATGAGTAGATGAATCCAATTCCGTGGGGAGCGGTGTACGCCGGAGGGGTGCAGTTCGGGGCCTACGCCCTGGGGCGCACGGAGGCGGCCGAGCGGGAGCGGCTGCTCCGGGACTGCTCGACGAACGTCGAAAATCTCGCCGCCGGACGCTGGGAGACACTGCTGAGCAGTGCTTTCGTCGTCGAGGAGCCCATGCCCCTGCCCTACGCGCTGCTGCTCGTCGCGGTCCTCGGATACGCCGAATACGCGTACGGCGCCTGGTGGGCGGCCGCGGTGTTCCTGTTCGGGCACGCCGCGGCGACCCTCCTCGTCTACGGCGTCCTGCGCAGGACCGCCGATCCGCGGACGCGGCGCGCGGTGGACGTGGGGACGAGCTACGGGTTCAACGCCGTGCTCGGCTCGCTGACCTCGGCCCTGCCGCGCGGGGCGGTCCGTACGGCCGCACGGGTGGGGCTGCTGGCGCTCGCCGCCGCGCCGGTGGTCCGCCGGGGGCGGAACTTCACGGACGCCGGCCACCTGGCGGCGCTCGGGGTGGGCATCGGGGTCTCGCTGGCCCTCGATTACCTTTCCGGGCCGAAACATCAGAAAATTAGATGAACCACACCTCGCAGGAGCCGCCACGATGACCGCCACCCCGTCCACCACCGTCGCCAACCTCCGCGACCTCGGCGGCACCCCGCTCCCCGGCGGCCGCACCGTCCGCACCGGCCTGGTCCTGCGCTCCGGTCAGCTCGACCGGCTCGACCTCGACGCCGACCCGGTGGTGGCCGGGCTGGGCCTGCGTACCGTCATCGACCTGCGCACCGACGCCGAGCGCGCCGACCACCCCGACCGGATACCCGCGGGCGCCCGGATCCTGGTCGGCGACGTCCTCGCCGACAAGCTGAACTCCGCCAAGGTGCCCGCCGCGCAGCTGAAGGACCTGCTGTCCGACCCGGCCGTGGCCGAGGAGCACCTGGGCGGCGGGCGGGCGCAGGCGCTGTTCGCCGACACCTACCGGTCCTTCGTGAGCACCGGATCGGCGCAGGCCGCGTACCGGATGCTGCTCACGGAGGCGGCCGACGCCGACGCGGGCCCGCTGCTGTTCCACTGCACGGCCGGCAAGGACCGGACCGGCTGGGGCGCGACGGTGCTCCTGGCGCTGCTCGGCGCGGACGACGAGACGCTGATGGCCGAATACCTGTCCGTCAATCCGGCGGTGAAGCAGGCCTTCGCCCCGCTGATCGAGGGCTTCACGGCGGCCGGCGGCGACCCGGACATCGCGCTCGCGCTGATCGGCGTCTTCCCCTCCTACCTGCGGGCGGCGCTGGACGAGGTCGAGACGCGGTACGGCTCCATGGAGAAGTACGTGCGTGAGGGGCTCGGTGTCGCGGACGGGACGGTCGAAACGTTGCGCGCCCGCCTGGTGGTCTGAACCCGCACGCCGGCACCCCGGGCAGGGGGCCGGGACCGGTGACCATCCGACGATTCGCTCGTTCTGCTGAACGTGACTGCTCCGGATACCGCCACCCGCCCCCTTTCTCCCGTGCCGCCGGACGTCGAGCAGGCCGAGGCCGCCATCGTCGAGCACTACCCCCGGCTGGTGCGGCTCGCCTATCTGGTGCTGCCGCCCGCCCTCGGCCGCAACCGGCGGGTGCTCACCGCCCACTCGCTGGTCCAGCGGGCGCTGCCGCGCGGGCGCCGGGATTCGGCGGCGGCCGCGGCGGCCGTGCGGGGCGGGGTTCCGGGGCAGCGGGACGGTGCGGAGGACTCCGGGTACGCGTACGTCCGGCTGCGCGTGCTGCGCGCCGCCCTGGAGGCGGGGATCCCGCTGACGTTCCGGACGCTGCCGCGCCGCGCGCAGCTTCCGCCGGTGCTGCCCCAGGTGTGGGGGCTGCGGCTGTTCCCCCGCTCGGGCGGGGCCGAGGAGCTCGCCCTCGACCAGTGGCTGGCCACCCTCGACGGGCCGGGGCGGGCCGCCTGCGTGCTGCGGGCCCTGGAACGGCTGTCCGAGCCGGAGGTGCTCCGGGTGCTCGACGAGGCCGGGGTCCCGGATCCGGCCGGCGCGGCCCGGGAGTCGGGGGATCCGGCGAACGACGCCCTCTTCGCCTCCCCCGAGTTCGACCCGTGCGTGCTCCAGGCCCGGCCCACCGACCTGCTGCGGCGGCGCCGTCTCGGGCGGGCCGCGCTGGCCGCCGGGGCCGCCCTCGCCGTGTGCGGGGCGCTGCTCGCGCTGCCCGGCGGTGGCTGGGGCTCGGACGGGGCCGCCGCCCCGCTGTACGCGCGCAACGCGGCGGCCGAGCAGGCGCTTGATCCCGCGAAGCTGGTCCGGGCCGCGCCCGCCCTCTGGCGTACGTCGTCGCGTACGGACTTCTCCACCTGGCCCGCCCGCGGCGACCGGGCCGGCGACACGGAGCTGCTGCGCCGGGCGCTGGCCGTGTGGGCCCGGCCGGGCCCCACGGTCGTCACCTCGGCCACCGCGGGCACGCCGGCCGGGCCGCCGATGGGCCCGGCGCAGCTGCTGTTCGCGGGCGCCGTGGACCAGGCGGTCGTGGTCCTGATGTACGACGGCCTGCGCGTGGTCCGCTACGCCGAACCGCGGACCGGAACCGCGGGCGCCGCCCTCGACTTCGCCCGGACCGACGGCGCCTCGGCGGAGACCGCGACCGCGCTGGTGCTCAGCCGGGTCGACGGCAACGTCCGCTATCTCACCGCGCCCTGGGTCACCGGTACGGCCCTGCGGGACCTGCTCAAGCCCGCCGCGCCCTTGGTGGCGCTGAAGCCGACCCCGGACGGGGTGACCCCGCCGGTGGCGGGTCCGGCGCCGGCGGGCAGCTGTACGAGCTGGAACGCGCTGGCCGTGACGGGCGACGGCGCCACCCGGCTGATCACCGACCTCGGTGAACTGACCCCGGCGCGGCTGACGTCGGGTGCGCCGGGTGCCGAACGGGACGTGACGGAGGCGGCGGAGCTCGGGGACTGGTCGCGGATCGCATGCCTGCTGCCGGCGGTCCGCTCGCACGGGGTCCGTACGGTCAACGCGTGGACGTACGCGAAGCAGCCGCTGCCGGAGGGCGACGGGACGGCGGCCTGGCTCTGCACGCGGGCCGAGACCTGGCAGGGCGCGGCGGACCGGGTGCAGGCGCAGTTCCTGGCCCCGGGCACCGCGATGGCGGCGCAGGCGGCCCGCTCGGAGGGGTCGGCCGCCTGCGGGCCGCGCGAGCCTCGGGTGCTGGCGGGCGTGCTGTGGAAGTCGCGGGCCGGCCAGTGGTACGTGCTGGCGGCGGGCAGTGCGCAGTTCGCCTCGCTGTCGGTGTCGGGCGGCGGGGTGAGCGGCTCGGCGAACGGCAACCGGCTGGCGGTGAAGGCGTCGGCGGGTGCGCAGGTGGATCTGTCGGGCAGGTTGACGGACGGTACGAAGGCGGGCGTGCTGCGTTAGCCCCTGGGGGTGGGTGAAGCTTCAACCGTCAGGAACCGTGGGGTAGTTGGCGGGATCCGGACATGACGGTCGCGGTGGATACATGGCATGATCGGGTTCCGGTTACCAAGCGGTAACCCCAACACCCCTCCCCCACCCGAAGGTCACCCCACGTGCGCACGCTCGCCCGACGCCTCCTCATACCCGGCTTGACCGCCCTAGCCCTCACCACCACCGGCTGCGGCTCGACCCCCCACACCGGCGCCGCCGAACCGGCCGCCCCCGCCGCCGTCACCCCCTCGTCCGACGGCACGTCCCAGCAGCTCGACGTGGCCGCGGCGCCGCAGGGAACGCCCACACCGGCGGCCGTGGCCCGGGCCGACGGGAAGGGCAGGACCGAGCAGTCCACGCTCAAGGTCGCCTCCTACGACAAGGCCAGCGGTCGGGCCGTCATCGCCAAGTCCGCGCCGGAGCCGGTTCGTCCGCCTTCGCCCGGCAAGTCGTCCGGGACGGGCAAGGCGCCCGAGACCGGCAAGTCCCCCGAAGCCGGCAAGTCCCCGGAGACCGGCAAGTCCCCCGACGCCGACAAGCCCGTGGCGGTGGGCGACGTGATCGCCAGCGCACCCGCCCCCGGCGCCCCGGCCGGACTGCTCGCCAAGGTCACCGAGGTCGTCGGCAAGACCGACAAGGGCACCGAGGTCAAGACCGCCTCCACCACGCTGGCCGCCGTCCTGGGTGACGACAAGGCCGACGGCAAGGTCCCCGTCGACCCGGCGGCGGTCACCGTCGAACCCCTGACCAAGGGCGTCACCTTCTCGTGGGCCAAGGGCCCGGGCCTGACCTTCGGCCCCGAGGGCGCGAAGCTGCCGCTCGGCAACCTGCGGCTCGACGTCAACGCCTCCATCGACACCGCGAAGGACGCCCCGGCCTCGGCCGGCGCCTCGGTGTCCGGGTTCGTCCAGCTCGCCCCGCAGGTCGAGTTCGCGTACGACGGCAGCACCGGCGGCGCCCCCGGTCCGCGCGGCGCCTTCCTCGGCATGAGCGGCGACTGGTCCTCGCAGTGGAAGCTCCAGGGCCGCGCCGCCGCGAGCACCGGAGCGCCCAAGCGGATCCCGTTCGCCAAGCTGCACAGCTCGCCCGTCATCCAGGTCGGCCCGGTGCCGGTCGTCGTCAACCTCGACCTGACCTGCTACATCCAGGTGGAGGCCGACGGCCGCGTCACCCTCGACGTCCAGCAGGACGTCAAGGGCGACTTCAAGGTCGGCGGCAGCTACGCCGCCGGCAAGGGCTGGACCCCGGTGAGCGCCTCGAACGTCAAGAGCACGCCGGTCCGGGCGAGCGTCACCGCCACCGGCAAGGTCAAGGGCGCGCTCGGTGCCGAGGCCTCCGTCGGCCTGTACGGCGCCGTCGGCGTCACCGCGGACTTCGCCCCGTACCTGCGGGGCGAGGGGGAGATCAAGGCGGCCGCTTCCAGCGACGGCAAGACCTCCCTCGAAGGCGCCTGGGCGCTGTACGGCGGCTTCGACCTGAGCGGAAACCTCCAGCTCCAGCTGTCGCTGTTCGGCACGCCCCTCTTCGAGCGCAAGATCCCGCTGGGCACCCTGAACCGCGAGTGGGCGCTCACGACCGGCCACGTCGGGCGCTAGCCCGCGGGCTCCTGACGCACACCGGCGTGCCACTGCCCGGGCGCACCCGCGCCCGGGCAGTGGCATGTCCGGAGAAGTCCGCGCAGGGGGCTTCACCTCCCACCTACCCGTCAGTACATTGACGCTATGTCTAATACGCCGCTCGCGCCCGCCCCCGTGGCGTCGGAACACGTGGACCTGAGGCCCCGGAACGTGTCCTTCGGCTGGGAGGACACCCCGCTCCACTGGCTGCCCGGGGACCCGTTCGCCGGGCACATGATCAATGTGCTGCACCTGCTGCTTCCCGCCGGAGAGCGCTGGTTCGTCCACGTCTACAAGCAGGTGCTCCCGTACATCGAGGACGAGCAACTGCGGGCGGACGTGGTCGGCTTCATCGGCCAGGAGGCCATGCACGCCACCGCGCACGACGACGTGCTCCCCCACCTGAAGCGGCTCGGGCTGGACCCGACCCCCTACACCGCACAGGTGGACTGGCTGTTCGAGAAGCTCCTCGGCGACCGGACCCTGCCGCCCGGCCGGGCCCGCCACTGGTGGCTGATGGAACGGGTCGCGATGATCGCGGCGATCGAGCACTACACGGCGTTCCTCGGCGACTGGGTGCTGAACGCCGACGCGCTCGACCGGCGGGGTGCCGACCCCACCATGCTGGACCTGCTGCGCTGGCACGGGGCGGAGGAGGTCGAGCACCGCTCGGTGGCCTTCGACCTGTTCATGCACGTCGACGGCAACTACCGGCGCCGGGCGCGGACCTGGGCGACCGCCTTCTCGGCCCTGGTGTTCCTGTGGCAGCGCGGGGTGCGCTTCTTCATGGAGAACGACCCGCACCTGGTGGACGGCAAGGCCTCCTTCGGGAAGTTCTTCGTGGCCGGGCAGCAGGGTGTGCTCCCGTCGACGGGAGCGATGCTGAAGTCCATCCCGAAGTACCTCTCCCGCACCTACCACCCCTCGCAGGAGGGCTCGACGGCCCAGGCGGTGGCCTATCTCGCCGCCTCCCCCGGTGCGAACGGCGGCCACGGCGGCAACGGCGGCGGGGTGCGGGCATGAGGCGCGCCCTCGCGGTCACCGCCGCCCTGGGCGCGGCCTGGATGACCAGGCGCGCCCTGAAGCGCCGCATCGCCGATTCCCCGCTCTGGCCGCTGCCGGCCCTGGAAGCTCCGGTCTCGGGCCACTCCCCGCGCCGCACGCTGCGTGCGCTGATCGTCTCCCGCACGGAGCCCGCCCACGGCGTGCTGCAGCTGGTCCTGGCGTCACCGGACCTCCCGCCGTGGACCCCGGGCGCGCACGTGGACGTCACCCTGCCTTCGGGCCTGGTCCGCCAGTACTCGCTGTGCGGCGACCCGGCGGACGAGGGCCGCTACACGATCGCGATCCGGCTGATCGAGGACGGCCGGGGCGGCTCCCGCGAGGCGCACGCCCGGCTGGTCGAGGGCGCCGAGCTGGAACTGCGCCCGCCGCGCAACCGCTTCGAGCTGGTCCCGGCGGCCTCGTACGTGTTCGTCGCGGGCGGCATCGGCATCACCCCGATCCTGCCGATGCTGCGGGCCGCCACGGCGGCGGGCGCCGACTGGACCCTCCTCTACGGGGGCCGCACCCTCGACTCGATGCCCTTCCTGGACGACCTCGCACCCTACGACGACCGGGTGTCGGTCCTCCCCGAGGACGAGGCCGGCCTGCCCGACCTGGCCCCGGTGGCCGCGGCGGGGCCGGGCACCCTGGTCTACTGCTGCGGTCCGGAGCCGCTGATGCGGGCCGTCACGGAGGCCGCCGCGGATCCGGCGGCGGTGCACCTGGAGCGGTTCGCCCCGGCGGGCGAGCCCGGTCCGGGCCGGGCCTTCACGGTGGAACTGCGCCGTTCGGGGCGGGTCGTCGAGGTGGCGGCGGACGAGAGCGCGCTGGCCGCGGTGCGCCGGGAGCTGCCGGACACCCCGTACTCCTGCGAGCAGGGTTTCTGCGGGACCTGCCAACACCGGGTCCTGGCGGGCGGGGTGGACCACCGCGACGAGCTCCTCACCGACCAGGAGCGGGAGGACTCGATGCTGCTGTGCGTCTCCCGCGCGAAGGGGGACCGACTGGTCCTGGACCTGTGAACGCGCCCCAGTAGGGTGTTCCGCATGACAACCGGGGTGCGACGCAGGATGGGTGTCGAGGAGCGGCGGCAGCAGCTGATCGGGGTTGCCCTGGAGCTGTTCAGCAACCGCTCGCCCGACGATGTGTCGATCGACGAGATCGCGGCGGCCGCCGGGATATCCCGGCCGCTCGTCTACCACTACTTCCCGGGCAAGCTGAGCCTGTACGAGGCCGCGCTGCGGCGGGCGGCCGACGAGCTGGCGCTGCGGTTCGTGGAGCCCCGGGAGGGGCCGCTCGGGGCGCGGCTGCTGCGGGTGATGGGCCGGTTCTTCGATTTCGTCGACGACCACGGGCCTGGATTCTCGGCGCTGATGCGCGGCGGTCCGGCCGTCGGCAGCAGCCGGACGAACGCGATGATCGACGAGGTCCGGCAGGCGGCGTACGAGCAGATCCTCACGCACCTGGGGGTCGGACTGGAGCGGACGCCCGCGCGCCTGGAGCTCGTGGTGCGGTCCTGGGTGTCGCTCGCCGAGTCCACCGCGCTGATCTGGCTGGACGGGCGCCGGATCCCGCGGGGCGAACTGGAACTGCAGCTGGTGCACGACTTCGCCGCGCTGGCCGCCGTGAGCGCCGCGTACGACGCGGAGATGGCGGGGATCCTCGTGGGGATCCTGGCCGGTGAGCCCGCCGACGGGCCCTTCGGGGAGCTGGTCGGGCGGCTCGGTGCGCTGGTTCCGGGCGGGGCGCCGGAGACCGTCCCGGGCGAGGGGTCGGACGGGGCGCCGGGCGACGGGTCGGGCGGGGTCCCGGACGGGCTGCCGCATCCGCGCTGAATCCGCGCCGAATCCGGGGTGTGGCGGCCGCCCATGATCATCGATAATGCCCGCGTGATCATTGACGACGAGATCCTGTTCCGGCCCGCCGAGGAGAAGGACGCCGGCACGCTGGTGCAGCTGTACGACCAGGCCGCGCGGTGGATGCGCAAGCACGGGATCGATCAGTGGAAGCCCGGCGACAAGGACGCCGCGCACTTCCGGTCGAAGATGCGCGAGGGAGAGGTGTGGCTCGCCTCCGACGCCGACGGGCGCGTGTGCGGGGCCTACGAGTTGTGGTGGTCCGACGAGGACGCCTGGGGGGTCCAGCCGCCCGTGGCCGGCTACGTGCACCGGCTGATGGTGGCGCGCGAGGTGGCCCCCGCGGGGGCCGGGCGGCGGCTGCTCGAACACGCCGAGCGCCGGACCGCCCGGACCGGCCGGGAACGGGCGCGACTGGACTGCGTCTCCACCAACCCCCGGCTGCTCGCGTACTACCGGGGCGCGGGCTACCGGGTGGTCGGGGAGCTCCCCAACAAGGAGGGGAAGGACGGCAGGACCTACGGGGTGATCCTGCTGGAGAAGCGGCTGGACCGGCTCAGCGCCGTGTGAAGACCGAGACGGTGCGGGCGGGGACGGTGAACTCTCCTGTCTTCGCGTCGTACGCGGACCGCTTGACGGTGGCGTCGGAGCCCGCGGCCTGGACCGGGTGCAGCCGGTAGCCGGTGCCGGCGAGGGCGGGGACGCGCTGTGCCTGGGCGGTGGGGGCCGCGTTGAGGACGACCACCAGGTCGCCGAGGGTCATGGTGATCACGCCCGGGGTCTCGTCCTTGCCCGAGAGGGGGAAGGCCAGCCGGGACTGGACCGCCTCGGTCGTGGTGAGGGCGAAGTCCGGCTCGGTGGTGCGGATCCGCAGCAGGTCGCGGTAGGCGGCCGAGGTGGCGCCGATGTCGGTGCAGGTGGGCGCCGGTCCCGTCAGGAGCGGCTTCGCGTAGAGCCACTTCGAGGCGTTGTCGGCGGCCGGCGGCAGGCCGCGGCCGAAGCCGTTGCCGTCCCGGCAGTCCCAGTGGACGGCGTTGAACCAGTCGCCGCTGTCGTAGGAGTTGCGGTCCAGGGACTTGGAGCGGAGCAGGTCGGTGCCCGCCTGGGAGAGGGCCGGGCCCTGCGAGAGGGTGGCCGTGGCCATGGCCAGGACCTGCATGCGGGCCTTGTCCGCGTTGCTCGTGGCCGGCGGGAGCTTGTAGGTCAGGGCGTCGGCGAGGGATTCGTTGTCGTGGGCGTCGGCGTAGGCGAGGGCGTCGCCGGGGGCGGCCGCGTAGCCGGCCGGGGAGCCGTTGTAGTCCAGCTCGGAGCCCTTGATCCGGCGGCCGGTGGTGTCGGTGAAGGCGTACGAGGCGAGGTTGCCGGAGAGCCCGACCTTGATCAGGTCCTGGGCGTGCAGGAGGCGGGCCTTCTGCTGCTCGGGGGTGCCGTTGGCGGGCGAGGCGTTCGGGGCGGTGAACAGGCCGGACGCGAAGCCCTGGACGCGCGGGTCCTCGTCGAAGGGGCCGCCGCCGCGGACGGCGTCACGGGCCCGGTCGGAGAAGGTGGCGATGCCGGTTCCCGCCATGTTCTTCTGCGTCGCCTGCACGAAGCGGGCGTCGTCGGCGATCTCGCCGAAGTTCCAGCCCTCCCCGTAGAGGACGATCTTCTTGCCGTCGACGCCGTCCTTGGCGACCGTCAGGGCGTCGAGGGCCGAGCGGACGGCCAGGATGTTGGCCTTCGGGTGGTGGCCCATCAGGTCGAAGCGGAACCCGTCGACCTTGTACTCCTTCGCCCAGGTGACGATCGAGTCGACGACCAGGCGCCCCATCATGGCGTTCTCGGGGGCGGTGTTGGCGCAGCAGCTGGAGGTGGCGACGCTGCCGTCGGCCAGCAGGCGCTGGTAGTAGCCGGGGACGATGCGGTCGAGGACCGACTTGTCCGACTGGCCGGCGGCGACGGTGTGGTTGTAGACGACGTCCATCACCGTGCGCAGCCCGGATCCGTTGAGGGACTGGACCATCCTGCGGAACTCGACGGTGCGGGCGGTCCCGTTCGGGTCGCTGGCGTAGCTGCCCTCGGGGACGGTGTAGTGCAGCGGGTCGTAGCCCCAGTTGTACGCGTCCTTCGCGGCGGCGGCGGCCACGCAGGCCTGCTGCTCCGGCGAGTCGGGGGCGTACACCGTGAGCTCGCAGGCGGGCTCGGTGCGGTCGGCGGCCTTCTCCGGGACGGTGCCGATGTC
Organism: Streptomyces sp. NC-S4; assembly: GCF_054353315.1. NCBI lineage: Bacteria > Bacillati > Actinomycetota > Actinomycetes > Kitasatosporales > Streptomycetaceae > Streptomyces > Streptomyces sp. NC-S4. The sequence goes on from NZ_CM135937.1 coordinate 2,740,879, forward strand.
GAAGGCCGGCAGGAGGTGGACGTACGAGGTCCCGGCGGCGGCCAGGTCGCGCAGGTGCCGCATGCCCGCCGAGGCGGTGTCGGTGAAGGCCAGGTACTGGCCGGGGTGGGTGGTGGTGCGGTCCGCGACGGAGAAGTCACGGATGTGCAGCTCCTGGATCTGCGCGGAGGTGAAGGGGACGGGCGCGGGCTTGCGCAGTGTCTTCCAGCCGGGCGGGGCGAGCTTCGGGTCGGCCAGGTCGACGACCAGGCTGTGGACGGAGTCCGCGGTGAGTGCGGTGGAGTAGGGGTCGGTGACGAGGTTGCGGACCACCTGGCGGGTGCTCGGGGCCCAGACGGTCACGTCGTAGCGGTAGGGCTTGCCGGTCCAGGAGCGTTCGCCGCGCACCGACCAGACGCCGGTGGCGTCGTCGCGGCGCATGGCGACCGTGCGGCCGTCGAGTTCGAGGGAGACCTGCTGGGCGGTGGGGGCCCAGACGGAGAGGGTGGGGCGGCCGTCCTTGAAGACGGGGCCGAGGGAGGCGGTGGTCGCGTACAGGTCGTCGAGGACGCCGGCGAGCTGGACGCCGGTGGCGGCGAGGACGGCGCCGTTCGCGGCGCGGGCGCTCGCGACGAGCTGGCCGCGCAGGGCCTCGCGGACCCGGTCGCGGTCGCGGGGGTCGACGGTGTAGGCGCCGTACGCGGCGAGGTGCGGGAACTTCTGCTTCTGGGCGGCGGTGAGCTCGGTCCTGCTCAGCCGCAGCCACTGGGCGCGGCCGGTCAGGGTGCCGTTCTCGGCCTTGACGGCGCCTTCGCGGGAGGCGAGGAGCTGCACGGAGGCGGCCTCGGCGGGGGCGTTCCAGGCGAGGGTGTCGCGGTCGAGCCAGACGGCCTGGGACTTGGTGAGGTCCAGGGCGGCGGCGGAGCCGGCGGGCTGCGGGAGGAGGTACTGCTCCTGGCCGCCCAGCATCCACACCTCGTGGCCGGTGGCCTTCAGGTCCAGGGACCGGTCGGTGGGCAGGTCCTTCTCGTCGCCCTTGTGGAGGATGTAGCTGAGGCTGGTGGCGCCGGGCGCGAGCGGGACCTCGTAGACCGCGCCGTAGGAGTCGGTGCGGGTGGGAGGGAGCGGCTTGGACCAGTCGGTGGGGTTCGCGGCTCCGGTCCAGACGTGCAGGCCCCAGCCGTCGTAGGCGCGGTCGGCGCGCTGGTAGTGCAGGACGGCCTTGTTCTGGTCCTGGGGCGGGTAGGCGGGGCGGTCGGTGCGGGCGGGCTCCTTGCCCTGCTCCAGCCAGATCTCGCCGGTCTTCGTCACGTCGATGGTGCGGTCGGCGGCGACGTCCTTGTTGCCGTCCTTGTCGATGACGAGGTAGCCGACGGAGGAGGCGCCGGGCTTGAGCTTGACGTGGGCGAAGGCGCCGTAGGCGTCGCGGCCGGTGAAGTCGTGGCCGGCGGGCCAGGGCGTGGCTTCGCCATCGGCGAGGTCGCCCCAGGCGTACAGCCGCCAGTTGGTGTAGTCGCCGTCGGGGCGGTTGTAGTGGACGACGGCGTAGTCGCGCCGGGTGGCGGTGGGGATCTCGGGGGGCGGGGCCTGGCCGGTGGCGGAGGTGGCGAGGGCGCTCGCGGTGCGGCCGGCGGAGTCGACGACGACGGCCTTGTAGCGCAGGGCGGTGCCGGCCGGGGTCTTGGCGTCGATGTGCTGGGTGACCTTGTAGGGGGCGTGGTCGGCGGAGCCGAGGACCTGCCACTTCTCGTTGCCGGTCTGGGCGGCGAAGACGACGCGGTTCAGGCCGCCGCCGCTGACGTCGGCGGAGAGCTCGACGGTGCCGGTGGCGCCGGGTGCCGGGGCCTTCAGGGCCAGGGTGGGCTTCGCGGCGGCCTTGGCGGCGGGCGCGACGGCCTGGAGGACCACGGAGCCGAGGGCGGGGACGGGGACGGTGAGCTTGCCGGCCGCCGAGGCGCGGATCAGCGCGGTACCGCCGTAGAGGGTGCGGTACTGGGCTCCGGCCGGGGCGTCGAGCTCGACGGTGCGGGATGCGGCGGCGTTGTTGGCGGCGACCAGGTACTCGGTGCGGGTCTTGGTGTCGGTGCGGGCGAAGGCGTAGACCGAGCCGTCGGCGAAACGTTCACTCTGAACGCCGTCGCGCAGGGCGGGGTGCGCCTTCGTCAGCTTCGAGAGAGCACTGATCTGCTGGTAGAGCGGGTGTCCCGGATCGTAGGCATCGCTCTCGTGCGTGCGCACCGTTCCGAGCTGGTCGTCGTCCAGGTAGTCGGCGACCCGCGTGGCGAACAGCGGCTGCCGGGCGTCCTTGTCGCCGCCCGCACCCGTGAAGCCCTGCTCGTCACCGGAGTAGATCACCGGGTTGCCCCGGGCGAAGAACATCAGCTCGTTGGCGAGCCGGTAGCGGTCCAGCAGTTCCTGCTCCCCGGCCGCCGGCCGGTCCTGCTTCAGGAAGGTGCCGAACCGGCCCATGTCGTGGTTGCCGAGGAAGGTCACCTGCTCGTAGGCGTTGGCCTTGCCGGAGGTGTACCGGTAGTCGTCCGCCAGGACGGAGGCCAGCCGGCCGGCCGCCGCGCCCTGGGAGGCGTACCCGCGGATCGCGTCCTGGAGCGGGAAGTCGAGGGTGGCGTCGAGCTTCCCGCGGGTCACGTACGGGGAGGTGACGGCCGTGTCGGCGGAGTAGACCTCGCCGAACATGAAGAAGTCGTCACGGCCGCGCTTGGCCGCGTAGGTGTCGAGGGCGGTCGCCCACTGCGTCCAGAACTCGGTGTTGACGTGCTTGACCGTATCGATCCGGAAGCCATCGATACGGAAGTCCCGCACCCACTTCTCGTAGATCTTCTCCATCCCGCTGACGACCTCGGGACGCTCGGTCCACAGGTCGTCGAGACCGAAGAAGTCGCCCTGGTCGGAGGACTCGCCCGCGAAGGTGGAGTCCCCGCGGTTGTGGTACATCGTCGGATCGTTGAGCCAGCCCGGCACCTTGAGGTTCTTCTTCGCGTCCGGCACGAAGGGCGTCCTCGGGAAGGACCCGCCGCCCACCTTCGGGAAGTTCCCCTTCCCGTCGGCGTAGTCCTTGTCGTCGAACGGCACCCCGTCCTTGGTCAGGTAGGGGAACGCCCCCTTCGACAGGTACGAGTACGACGCCTCCCGGTAGTCCACGACGTCGGCGGTGTGGTTGGTGATGACGTCGAAGAAGACCTTCATCCCCTTCCCGTGCGCCTTGTCGATCAGCCGCTCCAGATCGGCGTTGGTCCCGAAGTGCGGGTCGACCTGCGTGAAGTCGGTGATCCAGTAGCCGTGGTAGCCGGCGGAGACATCGGCCCCCTTGCCCTGCACCGGCTGGTTCTTGAAGATCGGCGCCAGCCAGATGGCCGTGGTGCCGAGCCCCTTGATGTAGTCGAGCCGGTCGGTGAGCCCCTTGAGGTCACCGCCCTGGTAGAAGCCCTTGTCCGTGGGGTCCAGGCCGGTCTCCAGGCGCGAGCCGGTCAGGCCGCCCCGGTCGTTGCCCGGGTCGCCGTTCGCGAAGCGGTCCGGGAGCACGAAGTAGAACTGCTCCCGGGTCAGGTCGTGGCGGGCCGGCTCGGCGGCCAGTTTCGCGTCCGCGGGCGGGGCGGGCGGGCGACCGGTGGCGGCCGCGGCGGGGAGGGCGGGCAGGAGCGTCACGGCCAGGGCGGCGGCGAGCACTCCTGCGGCAGGGCGTATCAAGGCAGGTCTCCTTGTGTACGTGTCGCATGGATGAGGGCCGCCCGGCGGGATGGCGGGGAGGATGGTGCCGGACGGCCCCGGTCTGTGGAGCGGCGGCTCAGTTGCGCCAGGTGTCGGTCAGCGCGACCTTGCCGCTCGCGGGGACGGTGGCGGTGCGGTTGGCTCCGCTCTCCCAGGTGACGTTCCCGGCAGCGTCCTTGCGGAGGTACTTGTACGAGAACGCGGTCCCGGCCGGGAGCGTCACGTCGAGCTTCCAGACCGGGTAGGCGGCCGGGTCGAGCTTCAGCGCGCCGCCGGTGTTCCAGTTGCCGAGCTCGGCGCGGTCACCGGTGACGTAGACGTTCTGCCCGGGAACGGTGGTGGCGGTGACGCCGAAGGAGGCCCCGGCCGAACTCGCCGGGGTACCGGAGCAGGTGCGGGCCCCGGCGTGCAGGGCGAGGGCCGTCCCGGCGGCGACCGTGGCGGTGAACTGCCCGCCCGCGCCGACGGTGACCGTCCGCCCGCTCTGCACGTCGCAGTAGTCGCCGCCCGGCAGCGAGGTCTGGAACGTCCGGGTCAGGGCGGAGCCCTCGTGGTTGATCGCGACGTACGCCTTGGTGCCGCGCCCGAAGGCGATCCGGTCCCCGCCGTTGTCCCACCAGTTCGTGACGCCCTGACCGTGGGCCACGTTCCGGAAGGCGACCATGGAGGAGATCTCGCGCCAGGCGTGCTGGCACTTCCAGCCGTCGGTGTAACAGGCGTTGACCGTACCGCCGTTGGGCGGGCCGGCGTCCTTGTCGGTCCACTCGTAGCCGGAGTGCACGTCGGGCGAGCCGTACGGCCAGGCCAGCGCGAAGACGCCGGCCAGCGTGTAGGCGGACCCGTCCTTGTAGCTGAGGGTGTCGCCGCCCCGCTCGGTGTCGTGGTTGTCCACGAAGACCCCGGCCTGCCCGCTGGGCATGTATCCCCAGGCCTCGCCGAAGTTCTTCAGGTACGCCAGGTTCTCGTTCTGGAAGACCCGCTTGAGGTCCCGGGCGTACCGGAACTCCTGCACGTCCCCGTTCCCCAGGTACTCGCTCGGCGAGACGGCCTCTCCGGCCCCGTATATCGCCTCCTGCTTCCAGTACACGCCGGGCTTGGTGAGCCGGGACTTGATGTTGGCGAGGTCGGCGGCGGGCATGTGCTTGGCGGCGTCGATCCGCAGGCCGTCCACGCCCAGGGACAGCAGGTCGTTCAGGTACCCGGCGATGCGCCCGCGTACGTAGTCCTCACCGGTGTCCAGGTCGGCGAGCTGCACGAGCTCGCAGTTCTGGACGTTGCCCCGGTCCTGGTAGTTGGATATCGAGGCCCGGCAGTCGTCCATGTCGGCGCCCGAATAGAGCCCCGGATAGCCGTACTTCGTGTACGAAGACCCACCGGTCCCGGTGAGGGTGGCGCCTGCGTCCGCCGGTCCGGCCATGTGGTTGATGACGGAGTCGGCGACGACCTTCACCCCGGCGGCGTGGCAGGTGTCGACCATGGCCTTGAAGGCGGCCCGGTCCCCGAGCCGCCCGGCGATCTTGTAGCTGACGGGCTGGTATGAGGTCCACCACTGCCCGCCCTGCACGTGCTCCTGCGGCGGCGACACCTGCACGTACCCGTACCCGGCGGGCCCGAGGGAATCGGTGCAGGCCTTGGCGACGGAGTCGAAGCGCCACTCGAACAGGACGGCGGTGACGTCCTTCTCCCCCGGCGGCGCGGCGGCGGCCGGGGGCCCGAGGCCCGTGAGGGTGGCGGCGGCAAGTGCGGTGGCGATGCAAAAGGTTGCAGCTCTGACGGCTCTGGCAGGCATGCGGGGGGCCTCCTGGCGGAAGAGGTGGGGATTGGAGCGACCGTAGGGGCCAGGTAGACGCCCTGCAAGACCTTGCGCAAGAGATTGCAGAATTGTTTCCGAGGCGTGTCCTCCTGGGTGGACCCCCCGGACTCCGGCCCCCACGGGGCGAGTTCACCTCCCGGGGGCACGACCGCGACACCCTCCCCGCACCGGGTGCGTGCGCCTACCGGAGGGCCGGCCGGCCCGGGGCCGACCGGGGTCGTCCCGGGCCGGCCCGCGTACGGAATGAAAGGCATCCGGTCACACCGGGCGGATATTCTTAAACCGGCGACAATAACTCGATCTCAATTCCGGCCCCATTACCGCTTAAATGGGCCCATCGAGCGCTTCCCGCGCCGGACCGGCGCGCTGCGGCAATGCCCCGGGAACACCGCTGTATGCCTTCGAGGAACACACGGCGTCGGCGGAAGGCTGAAACGATGGTTGCGCGAAGGAATTTCCTCATGGCCGGCGCCGCAGGGGGTGCGGCCGTACTCGCGGCGGGCGGTCCGGCAGCACCGGCGCACGCGGATCCCGGTCCCGGCCATCACCACGGTCACGCACCGGCACCCTCGGACGCCCCGATCCCGAAGACGCCTCCGCTGGAGAAGTTCGTCGACCCGCTCCCCACACCGCGAACGGCCGTCCCCGACACCTCCGCCTATCCGGGCGCGGACTACTACGATTTCACGATGCGACCGGGCACTTGGCGCTTCCACCGGGACCTCGGGCCGGCCGACGTGTGGGGCTACTGGGCGAGCAACCCGCACGATCGCCACCAGCCGATCGGCATGGGTTACCTCGGGCCGACCATCAGCGTGATCAAGGACCAGCCGACGGTCATCAAGTACCGGAACAAGCTGCCGACCACGCACCTCTTCCAGTTCGTGATCGACGCGATTCGCAGCGGGGACCCCCAGCTCGCCCCGATCGCCCCGCCTCCCTACACCAGCGAGCCGCCCTTTCCCGAGAACGTCAACGTGTGGAACGTCGTGCACCAGCACGGCGGTTTCACACCACCGCAGTCCGACGGAATGCCGCTGCATTCGTTCAGCCCGGACGGCATCCATGCCGAGGCGTACACGACCCTGGAACCCGACCGCGCCAAACGCAACGAAGCGATCTGCGCGTACACCAACCACGAGCGCTCGTCCCTGCTCTGGTACCACGACCACGGCATGGGGATGACCAGCGTCAACGTCTACGCGGGCCTGGCCGGCCTGTACCTCATCCGCGACCCCGCCGACGAGCGGCTCGGGCTGCCGCAGGGCGAGTTCGAGGTCCCCCTCATCCTCCAGGACCGGACCTTCCACCCGGACGGAAGACTCGCCTACACCATGACCCAGCAGGAGGGCGAGGACACCCCGGTCGTCAACGGCAAGGCGTACCCCTTCCTGGCCGTCGAACCGCGCCGCTACCGGCTGCGGATCCTCAACGCCTCGAACGAGCGCTTCTGGCGGCTGAGGATCGACCCTCCCAGAGACGTGGTGCTCCAGCCCAATCTCCCGTTCTGGCTGATCGGCACCGACGGCGGTTTCCGTGCCCCGCTACAGATGCTGAACTTCCTGATCGGGCCCGCCGAACGCTACGACCTGATCGTCGACTTCAGCGGGATGCCCATGGGCTCGAAGTTCACGTTGACGAACTACCACGCACCGGTGCACTACCCCGGCGTGCCCGGCCAGGGGCCGGAGATCTCGGACGTCATGCAGTTCCAGGTCACCAAACCGCTGTCCGGCGCGGACAGGACCACGCCGCCCAAGCAGCTGAAGCTGCCCGCGGTCGCACCCCTCGTACCGGAACCGCAGATCCACCGGCGGGAATGGGTCGTCTACCAGCACAAGCTCTTCAGCACCATGACCTTCAACGCCGTGCCCTTCATGGAGCCGTCCCAGGACTTCATCAAGGCGGGCGCAAAGGAGATCTGGGAGTACGTCAATCCCAACCACGACGCCCACCCGATGCACGTCCACCTCGTCAATTTCCAGGTGCTGAACAGGCAGCCCATCGACGCGGCCGCCTACCAGGCGGACTACGAGAAGTGGATCGACGGCGGCCGCAAGGCGTCGGACAAGCCGGTGCTGGCGAACTACTTCACCGGCCCCCCGATCCCGCCGGACCCGGACGAAGCGCTGTCCTACAAGGACACCTTCAAGTCCTATCCGGAGACTGTGACGAGGATCATCACCGACCCCTGGAGCCCGCCGACGGAACCGATCGCGGGGATCGCGAACAGCGGAACCGAGCTCCCGGCGGAGTACGTCCACCACTGCCACCTCCTCGAACACGAGGACGACGACCTGATGCGCCGGTTCACGATCGTCGACCCCGACGCCCCCCTCCCCGTCGAACAGGACGGCGGGCACGGCGGGGGGCACGGCGGGAGCCACTGACCGCGTCGCCCCGCCCGCGGAGACTCGGGTAACCTGCACCCTCGACAATTGAACTCGTTCAAACCAGGGGGTAGGAACATGGGTGGGTCATCACAACGCCGGCCGGGCATCGTGCTGTGGTGGGCGCTCGGCATCGAGGCGGTGGGACTGCTGGTGGGATTCGCCCTCGCCGACCCCACCGCTCTGCGGCCCGGGGAATCCGACGGCCTGCTCGCCATGTGCGTACTGCTCATCGCCGGGTTCGGGGCGTTCATGGCCCTCCTGCTCGCACTGGTGCACCAGCGATCCGGCCCGGCCTGGTGGGCGGCCGCTTCGATGACGGCGACGCTGGCGGTCCTGGTGATGCTGATGGAGTCGGGGATGGGGGACTGGTTCACCGGGTGCGCCATAGCGCTGCTCGCGGCTCCCGCAGGCGCCGTCGTGAGCCTGCGGGACGCGTCCCGGCACGCGCCGGAAGGTGACGCCGAGACAGGTACCGCACCCGGCAGTGGCATCGGGAAGGCCGCGACAGCCCTGGCCGCCGTCGCACTGGTCGCCTCGATGTCCATGGGCGGAGGGATGGATGACGTGCGCCTCTCCGGGACCTGGACCGCCGACCGGAACGGCCTCACCCTCACCCTCACCGACAGCCGGCTCGGAGACGGGCAGTACACCCTGCAACGGGAAGGGTGTACGGAGAACGGCTCCTGGACTCTGGACAACCCACCGATGGCGACCGACTTCAAGGCCCGGCTGCACCAGGACACGGCGACCACCGCATGCCTCCCCGGCACCAACAGCGTCATCCTCTACGTAGCGGGCGGCACGGTGGCCGCCCCGATCCTCGACCTCAGGGGCCCGGACGGCATGAGGTGGACCCTCACGCGGGAGTAGCCCGGCCCAGCCCCGCAATGACCGGTGCAAGAGGCCACTTGTACAGGGAAAACGCAACTTCGACATGGGCCGCGGGGGCAGCTACCTTCACCTGGTCTCCGGCAATCGCCCACGGGCGCACCGGAGTTCATTCCCCGACCAGGAAGAGACGCATGCCCCGTCTTGCTCTGTACACGTTCGGCGTCCTGAAATCACCTCTCGCCGATCCCACACCTCTCACGCGCGAGTTCTACGAAAGGGGTGAGGCCGTCTACCGGAAGATCAGCCGGCACCCCGGATACCTCGCGCGTGCCGAACCGGCGGGCGATGACCGGGGCGTGCTCTTCGGGGCGGACTGGGGTGCATGGGGCGAGTTCGCCGTACCGACCTGGTACGACAAGGGCCGTACGGCGGAGACCACCGCCCTGGCCGCGACGCTCTCGCTCTGGACCGACCTGCGCCCCGTCTTCGACGCCATCTACACCGGTCTGCACCGTGAGGCGCTGAACAGGCGTTACGACTGGTTCGAGAGGACAGGACACGCGAACTACGTGTGCTGGTGGGTCTCCGACGGAGAGATACCCACCTGGCAGGACGGGGTTTCCAGGCTGGAGCACCTCAACGACCACGGCTCCGCGCCGCACGCCTTCACCTTCCACCACTCCTTCACGCCCGAGGGAACTCCGACCAGGACCGTCGGCGGGCACGGCGGGCACGGCGGGCACGGCGAAGGCCACAGCCGCTGACGGACAGCCCGGCGGTTGGACCCCGGGCGGGGCGGAACAGGCCCGCGCCGCCCCGCCCGGGAGGATTACGGGGCCTGGGTCGTCGAGCCCCGGACCACCAGTTCCGGCTGGAAGATGTACTCCGTGCGCTGGACCGGGGTGCCCGACACCGCCTCCAGGAGGGCGCCGACCGCCGCCGTCGCCATCGCGCGTACCGGCTGGCGGACCGTCGTCAGCGGCGGGTCCGTGAACGCGATCAGCGGGGAGTCGTCGAAGCCGACGACCGACACGTCCTGCGGCACCCGCAGCCCGCGCTCGCGCGCCGCGCGGATCACGCCGAGCGCCATCGGGTCGCTGCCGCACACGATGCCCGTGCAGCCGCGGTCCAGCAGGGCCATGCCCGCCGCGTGTCCGCCCTCCACCGTGAAGAGCGTGCGCTGGATCAGCCCGTCCGCCTCCGCCTCCGGCAGCGCCGCCAGGAACCCCTGCTCCTTGCGCGCCGACGGCACGTACCGGGTCGGCCCGATCGCGAGCCCGATCGTGCGGTGCCCCAGGTCCTGCAGGTGCCGTACGGCGATGTCCGCCGCCGCCCGGTCGTCCGGGGAGATGAACGGGGCGTGCACCTGCTCGTTGAAGCCGTTGATCAGGACAAACGGCACCCCGCGCGCCGCCAGCCGCTGGTAGCGCGCGGGGTCCGCGTGGGCGTCCGCGTGCAGGCCCGACAGGAAGACGATCCCGGTGACCCCGCGCTCCTCCAGCTGTTCGACCAGTTCGTCCTCGGTGGCCCCGCCGGGGGTCTGCGTGCACAGCACCGGCGTGTACCCGTGCCCGGCCAGCGCCTGCTCTATCACCTGCGCGAACGCCGGGAAGATCGGGTTGGTGAGCTCCGGGATCAGCAGCCCGACCAGCCCGTTGCTGCGCCGCTTGAGCCGGACGGGCCGCTCGTAGCCCAGCAGGTCGAGCGCGGCCAGCACCTTGTGCCGGGTGCCGGCCGCCACGCCCGGTTTGCCGTTGAGGACGCGGCTGACGGTCGCCTCGCTGACCTGGGCCTGCGCGGCGATGTCCGTCAGCCGGAGGGGGGAGGTCACCCCGCCGTCACCTGCCACCACACCGTGGTGTCGGCCGGCAGCACGCCGTCCTCGACCGTCGCGCCGCTGGAGAGCAGTACCTCGCCGGCGACGGGGAACCGTACCGCCGTGCCGGTGGTGTTGGCGGTGCAGAGGAACTCCCCGCGACGGAAGACCAGGACGCCCTCGGGGGCCGCCTGCCAGTCCACCGACTCGCCCGCGCCCAGGTCGGGGCGCTCACGGCGCAGCCGCAGGGCGGTCCGGTACAGCTCCAGGGTGGAGGACGGGTCGCCGGTCTGCGCCGCCACGCTCAGATCCGCCCAGGAGTCGGGCTGCGGGAGCCAGCTGCCGCCGGCGCCGAAGCCGTACGGGGCCTCGGTCCCCGACCACGGGATGGGGACCCGGCAGCCGTCGCGGAAGCCGTCCTGGCCGGCCGCGCGGGTGAACGACGGGTCCTGGCGGACCTCGTCCGGCAGGTCGGTGACGTCGGGCAGGCCGAGCTCCTCGCCCTGGTAGACGTACGCCGAACCGGGCAGTGCCAGCATCAGCAGGCTCGCCGCGCGGGCCCGGCGCAGACCGAGCTCGCGGTCGCCGGGCTCGCGCAGCTGCGTGCCGAGGCCGGCGGGGTTGGCGAAGCGGGTGGCGTGCCGGGTGACGTCGTGGTTGGACAGCACCCAGGTGGTGGGGGCGCCGACGGTGCGCATGGCGGCCAGCGAGCCGTCGATTACCTCGCGGAGCGCGCTCGCCTCCCAGTCGGTGGTCAAGTACTGGAAGTTGAACGCCTGCTGCATCTCGTCGGGGCGGACGTAGAGGGCCGTGCGCTCGACGGTCGGGGTCCATGCCTCGGCGACCAGGACGCGGGCGCCCTCGTACTCGTCGAGGATCCGGCGCCAGGAGCGGTAGATCTCGTGGACGCCGTCCTGGTCGAAGAAGGGCATGACGTCGTTGCCGAGGAGCTTGAGCTGGTCCTTGGCACCGAGGTCGGGCAGGCCGGGCGCCTTGACCAGGCCGTGGGCGACGTCGACGCGGAAGCCGTCGACGCCGAGGTCGAGCCAGAAGCGCAGGATGGAGCGGAACTCGTCCTGGACGGCGGGGTGCTCCCAGTTGAAGTCGGGCTGCTCGGGGGCGAAGAGGTGCAGGTACCACTCGCCGTCCGCGACCCGGGTCCAGGCCGGGCCGCCGAAGATCGACTCCCAGTCGTTCGGGGGCTCCGCGCCGTCCGCGCCGCGGCCCGGGCGGAAGTGGAAGCGCTCGCGCAGGGGGGTGCCGGGGCCTTCGCGCAGCGCCTGCTTGAACCATTCGTGCTGGTCGGAGCAGTGGTTGGGGACGAGGTCCACGATGATGCGCAGGCCCAGTTCGTGGGCTTCGCGGATCACGGCGTCGGCGTCGTGCAGGGTGCCGAACATGGGGTCGATGGCCCGGTAGTCGGCGACGTCGTAGCCGGCGTCGGCCTGCGGGGAGGCGTAGAAGGGGCTGAGCCAGACGGCGTCGACGCCCAGCTCCTTGAGGTAGGGCAGGCGGCTGCGGATGCCTTCGAGGTCCCCCATGCCGTCCCCGTTGGAGTCGGCGAAGCTGCGCGGATAGACCTGGTAGATCACCGCTTCTCTCCACCAGCCGGGCTGCGTGCCGGTGGAGGTGGGGAGCGCGTCGGCGAGGTGCTGGGTCATGGTGTCCTTGGAGAGATCGGGCCGGGGGTGGGAGGGGGCAGGCTCGGGTGGTCAGCCCTTGGTTGCGCCTGCCGTCATCCCGGCGACGAGGTGACGCTGGGCGAAGACGAAGAAGATCGCCGCGGGGATGGCGATGAGGACCGAGGCGGCGCTCATGGCTCCCCAGTTGGAGGTGTACTGCGTGACGAAGGTCTGCAGTCCGCCGGCCAGGGTGAGGTTCTCCTCGCCGACCATGAAGGCGGAGGCGTACGCGACCTCGCCCCAGGCGGTGATGAAGGCGTAGAAGCCGGTGACGGCGAGGCCGGGCTTTGCGAGCGGCAGGATGAGGCGCCAGAAGGTGCCGAAGGGGTTGAGTCCGTCGACCCGGCCCGATTCGTCGATCTCGACCGGGATGGTGTCGAAGAAGCCCTTCATCATCCAGGCGCAGAACGGCACCGCGATGGTGAGGTAGGTGATGATCAGGCCGATCGGCTGGTTGAGCAGGCCGAGGTCGCCCATGAGGTTGTAGAGCGGGACGATGAGGATCGCCATCGGGAACATCTGCGTGATGAGCAGGGTCCACATGAGCGGCTTCATGCCGGGGAACTTGAAGCGGCTGACCGCGTATCCGGTGGTGGCGGCGATGAAGACACCGAGGACGGTGGTGATGCCGGCGACCAGGACGGAGTTGCCGAACCAGCTGAGGAAGTGGCTCTGCTCCAGCAGGTTCGTGTAGTTGTCGAGGCTCGGTTCCTTGACGAAGTCGGTGGTGACCGCGTACTTGGCCGGCTTGAGCGAGGTCAGCAGGATCCACAGGACCGGGAAGACGGCGATCACGGAGGCCACGACGAGGGTGCCGTGCAGGCCGATGGAGGCGAGCGGGGAGCGGCTGCCCCGGGCCCGGGCGGTCGCCTTGCCGGGGGTGGCCGTACGGGCGGTGTTCGCAGTGGACATGGTCACCACACCTCTCCCTGCTTGCGCAGCGAGCGCCGGTAGACCAGCGCGAAGATCATGAGCAGGGCGAGGATCAGGACGCCCCACGTGGCCGAGCCGGCGAAGTCGCGCGGGCTCGACACGAACGCCTCGCGGAAGGCCTGGGTCACCAGGATCTCGGTGGAGTCACCGGGTCCGCCCCGGGTGAGCAGGAAGATCACCGGGAACATGTTGAAGGTCCAGATGGTGGAGAGCAGGATCACCGTCATGCTCACCGCGCGCAGTCCGGGCAGGGTGATGTGCCGGAAGCGCTGCCAGGCGCTGGCGCCGTCCATCTCGGCGGCCTCGTAGAGCTCGCCGGGGATCGACTGCAGGCCGCCGAGCAGGGCGACCATCATGAAGGGGACGCCGAGCCAGACGTTGACGGCGACGACCGAGAACTTGGCCCAGGTCGGGTCGTCGAGCCACGGGATCGCGGCGATGCCGCCACCGTCGAGGATCTTGTTCAGGATGCCGTTGTCGCGGTTGAAGAGGAACCGCCAGGCGAAGACGGAGACGAAGCCGGGGACGGCCCAGGGCAGGATGAGCGCCATGCGGTAGGCGGCGCGGCCCCGGAAGTCCCGGTTGAGCATGTTGGCCAGGACCAGACCGAGCGTGAAGGTGATGGACACGCACGCGACGGTCCACATCACCGTCCACACCAGCCGCTGCAGGAACACCGGGTCGCTGAGCACGTCCACGTAGTTGTCGAGTCCGACGAACTTGTACGTGGCGTCGATGTGCCGCGCGCCGATGGTGCGCGAGACGTTGCGCTCGGTGGCGTCGGTCAGCGACAGGTAGACGCCCCGGACCAGCGGCCAGCCGATGATCACGCCGAGGACGAGTACCACCGGGGCGACCATGGCCCAGGCGTACCAGTGCGTGCCGATGGCGCGCCGGAGGCCGGACGCGCCTTTTCCATCGCGGGCACCACCGCGGGCACCGCCGCGGTTACCGCTGTCGCTGTCAGTCCTGCGGCTCCGGCCGCGGGCGGCGACGTCGTTCTCGACGTCGCCGCCCGCGGCCTTCGCCACCGACTGGCTGGTGTGAGCAGCCATGGTTTCGTTACTTCCAGCCCTTGAGGATCTTGCGGAACTCGACGCCGGCCGCCTTGGCCGCGTCCTCCGGGCTCGACGCCCCGGTGATCGCCTTGGTGTATTCGACCTTCAGCGGCTCGAAGAGGGAGCCGTTCTCCGGGATCCAGGCGCGCTGGACGGCCTTGTCCACGGCCGGCTTGAAGAACTGGACCATCTCGTTGCCCTTGACGTCCGGCAGCTCGTAGGCCGCGGTCCGGGTCGGGAGCAGGCTGAGGTCCTTGGTCGACTGCACCTGAACCTCCTGCGAGGTCATGTACTCGACGAAGGCGTGCGCGGCGGCGGTGTTCTTGGAGCCGGCGTAGACGGCGAGGTCGTGGCCGCCCTGCGGGGCACCGGCCTTGGCGGAACCGGCCGGGACCGGGGCGACGCCGAGGTTGGCCTTGTCCTTGAACTGGTCGCCGGCGTAGGTGTCGGCGACGGCCCACGGGCCGTTGATCATCATGGCGGCCTCGCCGGTCTTGAAGGCCGTCTGCATGTTGGCGTAGCCGTCGGTGGCGTTGGTGAGCGCCGCCCCCGAGGTGACCAGGTCGCGGGCCGTCTTGAAGGCCTTGACGCCCGCCTCGTTGTCGACGGTGACCGTCTTGTTCTTGGCGTCGACGAGGTCGCCGCCCTCGCCGTAGATCAGCGGGAGGAACCAGTAGGAGTCGTCGCCGCGCAGGTAGAGGGCGGCCTTGCCGGTCTTCGCCTTGATGGCCTCGGCGGCGGTCTTCAGCTCCGCCAGCGTCTTGGGGGGCTGGACGCCGGCGTCCGCGAGCATCTTCTTGTTGTAGAAGAGGCCGAGGCTGTCGATGACCTGCGGGACGGCGTAGGTCTTGCCCTCGAACTTACCGCTGGCCGCGGCCTGCGGGAGGAACTCGGCGTCGACCTTCTTGGCCGTCTCGGCCGGCACCTCGTCGAGGTAGCCGAGGGAGGCGAAGTCCGCGACCCAGCCGACGTCGGCACGGATGACGTCAGGCGCGTCGGCGCCGCTGCTGAAGGCGTTCTTGACCTTGTTCTGCGCGTCGCCGTACGGGACGTTGACGTACTTGACGGTCACCTTCGGGTGCTTCGCCGTGAACGCCTCGGCGATCTTCTGGAAGCTGACCTTCTCGGTGTCGTTCGAGGTGTCCCACCACGTGACCGTGCCGGAAAGCTCGCCGCCCGCCTTGGTGCCGTCGGCCGCGTCCTTGTCGTCCCCACCGCAAGCCGTCGCCGCGAGCGCCAGGGTCGCGACCAGCGCGGTGGCCGCTATGCCACGCCGCATATGAACTCCTTCGATGATCCCGGCCGCGCCCTCGCGGTCCCGAGTTGCCAGGAACGTAACAAGACTGAAAGAGGACCGAAAGACCTTGCGCAAACTTTCTGCAAGCGGAGGCGATCGTTACATCCGTGTGTCCGTACGGTTGCCGCAGCTTGCTGTTAGTTCGAGCCACCTTCGACTGCCGGGGCCCGCAACCAGGGGGCATGTACCCGCGTTGACCCCGATATGACCCACGACTCGACGGCCGTCCAGCTTGCAAGCTCTTCCAGCAACGCGACCGCGATCGGTGGCTGGTGGCGCGATGCCGTCATCTACCAGGTGTACGTGCGCTCCTTCGCCGACAGCGACGGGGACGGCATCGGGGACCTGCGCGGGGTCCGCTCCCGCCTCCCCCACCTCGCCCGCCTCGGGGTCGACGCCGTGTGGCTCACCCCCTTCTACGTCTCCCCGCAGGCGGACGGCGGCTACGACGTCGCCGACTACCGGGCCGTCGACCCCCTCTTCGGGGACCTCTCCGACGCCGACGAGCTGGTCCGGGCCGCGCACGCGCTGGGGCTGCGGGTCATCGTGGACGTGGTGCCGAACCACACCTCCGAGCAGCACCCGTGGTTCCGCGCCGCCCTCGCCGGGGAACCGGGCGCCCGCGAGCGCTACCACTTCCGGCCCGGGCGGGGGCCGGACGGCGCCGAGCCGCCGAACGACTGGGAGTCGATCTTCGGTGGACCCGCCTGGACCCGGGTCCCGGACGGCGAGTGGTACCTGCACCTCTTCGCCCCCGAGCAGCCCGACCTCGACTGGGACCACCCCGAGGTCGCCGCCGAATTCGCCTCCGTCCTGCGCTTCTGGCTCGACCTCGGCATTGACGGGTTCCGGATCGACGTCGCCCACGGCATGGTCAAGGCCCCCGGGCTGCCGGACATCGGCCGCGGCGCCCAGGCCACCCTCATCGGCACCGAGCCGCTCCCCTTCTTCGACCAGGACGGGGTCCACGAGATCCACCGCTCCTGGCGCCGCCTCCTCGACTCCTACGGGGGCGGGCGCATCGGGGTCGCCGAGGCGTGGGCGCCCACCTCGGAGCGGCTCGCCCTGTACGTGCGCCCCGACGAACTGCACCAGGCCTTCAATTTCCGCTTCCTGAACTGCCCGTGGGACCCCGCCGCGATGCGCACCGTCATCGACGAGTCCCTGGCCGCCACCACCGCCGTCGGCGCCCCGACCACCTGGGTGCTGTCCAACCACGACGTCGTACGCCATGTGACGCGCTACGGCGGCGGGGCCCGCGGCCTGGCCCGGGCGCGGGCGGCCGCCCTGCTGATGCTGTCCCTGCCCGGGTCGGCGTACCTCTACCAGGGCGAGGAGCTCGGCCTCCCGGAGGTGGTGGACCTCCCGGACCGGGTCCGCCAGGACCCGGCCTTCCGCCGCGGGCGCCGCCGGCCGGGGGACACGGACGGCCCGGCGGGGCCCGTTCCCCGGGCCGCGGCCACCACCCCGGCCGCTCCGGCCGCCCCGGAGCCCGGGCCCGCGGCGGAGGCCGGGCCCGCGGCAAGACACCCCGATGCCGCGACCCCGCCGGAGGCGGAAGGCCAGGACGGGCTGCGCGACGGCTGCCGGGTGCCGCTCCCCTGGTCCGGCACGGAGCCCCCGTACGGCTTCGGGCCGGCCGCCGGCTGGCTCCCGCAGCCCGCCGGCTGGGGCGGCCTCAGCGTCGCCGCGCAGACCGGCGACCCGCACTCGACGCTGGAGCTCTACCGCGCCGCCCTCGAACTGCGCCGGGCGATGCCGGGGCTGGGCGCGCCGGAGGCGGGGACGGGCGCGGAGGCCCCGGGGGAAGCCCCGGAGCCATGCGGAATGCGCTGGCAGCCCGCCCCCGAGGGCGTGCTCCTCTTCACCCGGCCCGGGTTCGCCTGCACCCTCAACAGCCGCCCCGACCCGGTCGAACTTCCCGCGCCCGGACGCCCCGTACTCTCCAGCGCCCCGGTGGAGACGGACGGCCGCACCGTCCGGCTTCCCCCGGATTCGTGCACGTGGTGGTCATTGTGAACGTCCGACCGGTACAGTCCAATCCCGTGACCGCACGGCTAGCCGACATCGCAGCCCAGGCGGGGGTCAGCGAAGCCACAGTCAGCCGCGTGCTCAACGGCAAGCCCGGTGTGGCCGCAGGCACCCGCGAATCCGTGCTGGCCGCCCTCGACGTGCTCGGCTACGAGCGGCCCGTGAAGCTGCGCCAGCGCAGTGCGGGGCTCGTCGGTCTGATAACTCCCGAACTGGACAACCCGATCTTCCCGGCGCTCGCCCAGGTCATCGGCCAGGCCCTGACGCGGCAGGGGTACACCCCGGTACTGGCCACGCAGACGCCCGGCGGGTCCACCGAGGACGAGCTGACCGAGATGCTGGTCGACCGCGGGGTCTCGGGGATCATCTTCGTCTCCGGCCTGCACGCCGACACCACGGCCGACATGGGCCGCTACGACCAACTCCGCGGGCAGGGCGTCCCGTACGTCCTCATCAACGGGTTCTCGGAGAAGGTGCAGGCCCCCTTCGTCTCCCCCGACGACCGGGCCGCGATGGTCCTCGCCGTCACCCACCTGACCGCGCTCGGGCACACCCGCATCGGGCTCGCGGTCGGGCCGAAGCGCTTCGTGCCGGTCCTGCGCAAGATCGAGGGCTTCCGGCTCGGGATGAAGGAGCGGCTCGGACTCGGCGAGGCCGAGATCGAGGGTCTGATCCAGCACTCCCTCTACTCGCTGGAGGGCGGCCAGGCCGCCGCGGCCGCGCTGATCTCGCGCGGCTGCACGGCGGTGGTGTGCGCGAGCGACATGATGGCGCTCGGCGCGATCCGGGCGGCCCGGCAGCAGGGCCTGAAGGTCCCGCAGGACGTGTCGGTGGTCGGCTTCGACGACTCCCCGCTCATAGCGTTCACCGACCCGCCGCTCACCACCATCCGCCAGCCCGTGCAGGCGATGGGCCAGGCGGCGGTCCGCACCCTGCTGGAGGAGATCGGCGGCACGCCGGCCCCGCACAGCGAGTTCGTCTTCCTCCCCGAACTGGTGGTCCGCGGCTCCACGGCCTCCGGCCCGGGCCAGCGCCGCCGCGACTAGGCCGTCCCGGCCGTCCCGCAGGACGTGTCCCTGCGGCGGCGTGGCCGCCCCGGTCCCGATACTGGGCAGATGTCCATGACCGGCCGGCTGCGTGACAGGGTCCTGCCCGAACACAAGCGACGTTCCCTGGAGGACCTCCAGGAGGATCTCGATCTGTCGTCCGGGGACAGCCGGGCGAAGCAGTCGGCCTTCTGGACCATGCTCACGCTGTCCGCCGTGATCGCCGCGTGCGGGATCCTGACGGACTCCACCGCCACCGTCATCGGCGCGATGATCATCGCGCCGCTCTCCACGCCGATCATGGGCATCGCCCTCGGCGCCGTGCAGCGCCGCCGCTCCACCGCCCTCGCCTTCGTGGCGCTCGGCGGCCTGCTGGTGCTCCTGATCGGCGCGGCGGCCTCCCTGGTGGTGCCACCCGCCTACGACCTGCTGTCGGACAGCCAGATCGCCGGCCGGACCTCCCCCGGGCTCCTCGACCTGATCGCCGCCCTGGCCACGGGCTTCGCCGGGGCCGTGGCGCTGTCCCGCAAGGACGTCGCCGCGGTCCTGCCGGGAGTGGCGATCGCGATCTCGCTGGTACCGCCGCTCGTGGTGACGGGCGTGTGCGCCGGCCAGGCCTCGTGGTGGCTCGCGCTGGGCGCACTCGTGCTGTTCGTGTCCAACCTCCTCGCCATGGTCTTCGCCGGCATGGTGGTATTCGCCGCGCTCGGCTACACCCGGGCCGCCGGGCACCCCGCCCGGGGACGGGCCCCGCGCCGCGCCTACGTGATGCTCGGGCTGCTGTTCACCGCCGTCCTGCTGCCGCTGGGCGCCAACACGGTGACCACGGTCCTGCTGAACGCGTGGACCTCGCGGACCTGGACCGCCGCGGAGCGCTGGCTCGCCGCCAGCCCCGGCGCGGCCGTGACCGGGGTCGACGCCCAGTCGAGGACCTTCTACGTCCACGTGCGCAGCCCCGGGGCCCTCCCCCCGATCGCGGACCTCCTCGACGACCTCGAAGGGCAGGTCCCCGACGGCCTCCCGATCGTGGTCGACGCGACCCGCGGACAGCAGATCGTCGCCGGGAAGGTGGGGGCCGGGGCGGCGACGTAGTACCCAGGTCTGAGCGGCTGCGCAGAAGACCGTACCGAGGGATGATCGGAGGCGGGAGGGCATCTGGCAGACTCTCTGCCCATGGGTGAATCGAGCGTGAAGACACTGGAAACCCGGACGGACGTCTCATCACCCACCGTGGTCGAGGAGACCGGGACCCGCCCGGGGTCCGAGCGCACCCTGCTCACCCGGTTGCGGGCCCCGCGCCGGCCCCGGATCTGGTTCGAGGTGCTGCTGATCGCGGTCAGCTACTGGACGTACTCGCTGATCCGCAACGCGGTGCCCGAGCAGAAGGCGGCGGCCCTCGCCAACGCCGACTGGATCTGGAGCGCCGAGCAAACCCTCGGCATCGCCGTCGAGCAGTCGGTCAACCACGCGATCAACTCCGTGACGTGGCTGATCGTGGGCATGAACTACTACTACGCCACGCTGCACTTCGTCGTGACGATCGGCGTGCTGGTCTGGATCTACCGTTTCCATCCGGGGCGGTACGCCGCCACGCGTCTGGTCCTCTTCGCCACCACGGGCGTCGCCCTGGTCGGCTACTACTGCTACCCGCTCGCGCCGCCCCGGCTGATGAACGGGCAGAACTTCATCGACACCGTGCTGGTCCACCACACCTGGGGCTCCATGGCCTCCGGCAACCTCAAGCAGATGTCGAACCAGTACGCGGCGATGCCGTCCATGCACATAGGGTGGTCGCTCTGGTGCGGCCTGACGATCTTCGCGGTCGCCTCGGCCCCCTGGGCCCGGATCCTGGGCCTGCTCTACCCGACGGCGACCCTCGTCGTCATCGTGGCCACCGCCAACCACTTCTGGCTCGACGCCGTGGGCGGCATGATCTGCCTGGCCTTCGGTTACACGGTCTCGCGGTCCTGGTACGGCTCCTTCGCCCACCGCATGCCCCGCCACCCCGAGCACACGGGCCCGCACCCGGCCGCGGAACTGCTGAACCGGGTCCGGGTCCGTACCCGCGCCTGAGGCTACTGCTGCCCCAGCGCCATCCACTTCCCGGGCGTGGTGAGGGTCTCGAAGCCCGCCCGGGCGTAGACGGCGTGCGCGTCGGCGGTGGCGAGCAGCACCCGGCGCAGCCCGTACGGCTCCAGGTGCGCGCAGACCGCGTCGACGAGGGCACCGCCGAGCCCCTTGCCGCGGGCTCCCGGATCGACGTAGACGTCGCAGAGCCAGGCGAAGGTGGCCCGGTCGGTGACGACGCGGGCGTACGCGAGCTGGGCGCCGGAGGCCCGGTCGTAGAGGCCGAAGTTCAAGGAGCCCGCGATGGCGTCCTCCTGCTTCTGCCGACTGCGGCCGAGTGCCCAGTACGCGTCCTCGGACAGCCACCGGTGGACGAGTCCGACGTCCAGTCGGGCGGCGTCGGTGGAGATCTCGTATCCGTCGGGAAGGTGAGCGTTCA
Organism: Streptomyces sp. NC-S4; assembly: GCF_054353315.1. Lineage (NCBI taxonomy): Bacteria > Bacillati > Actinomycetota > Actinomycetes > Kitasatosporales > Streptomycetaceae > Streptomyces > Streptomyces sp. NC-S4. The sequence continues at coordinate 2,761,990 of NZ_CM135937.1, forward strand.
TCCCGGCATCCAACCAGCGACCGCTCGTCCCGTGCCAGCGCATATCCCCGCGGGCGGGCCGGGGGGTCAGGAGCCCTGGTTCGTGAGGATCGCCGGGTCCGACAGGCCGGCCGCGCCGGTCTCGACCTTGCCGGCGAAGCGGCGGCCGAAGTCCGCGAACTCGGACGCGGTGACCGTCACGTCGTACCAGCGTCGGGTGTTCTTCAGGGAGACGCTGTAGGTGACGGTGGCGCCCTTGGCGACGGTGAGGCGCTTGGGGCCGCCGCCGTAGGCGTTGGTGATCGTGAGGGTCGCCGTCGACGCCCCGGCGTTGGTGAGGGTGAGGTCCAGGTTGCCCGTGGTGGCGTTGTGGCGGGCGGTGACCTCGGGGCCGGGGGTGGTGCCCGGGTTGCGGAAGCCGCGTAGGAAGCCGTTGGGGCCGTGGACGGTCAGGTCGGTGGCGCCGGCCGAGTAGCGGGTGTTCCAGGTGTCCGAGATCGACTTGCCGGCCTCGGTGGTGTACGTCCAGGGGGCGTCGGTCCGGTTGGCCGCGGTGATGTAGAACTGCGCGCCCAGGTCCGGGCCGCCGCTGAAGGTCAGCTTGAACTTGCCCTCGCCGGTGAGCGCGGCGCCGTCGACGTACGGGGCGTACTTCAGCGGGCGGGTGCGGCACTGGCCCTTCTCCTGGCGCGGCATGCTGCCCACGGCCGGCGGGGTGGCCCGGAAGTCGGGGTGGCGCTCGCGGTCCTGCGGCTGCCACGCGCCGGTGTCGGGCAGCGACACCGTGGCCGTGTCCTGGCGGGCGAAGTCGAAGGCCGAGGTCAGGTCACCGCAGACGGCGCGGCGCCACGGCGAGATGTTGGGCTCGTGCACCCCGAAGCGCTTCTCCATGAAGCGGATCACGGAGGTGTGGTCGAAGGTCTCGGAGCAGGAGTAGCCGCCGGTGCTCCACGGCGAGACGACGAGCATCGGGACGCGCGGGCCGAGCCCGTACGGTCCGGCGACGTAGCCGGTCCTGCCGGGGAAGACGTCGAGGGCGGTCGGCGTGGTCGACAGGCCCTGGTTGGCATTGGCCGGGGCGTACGGCGGGACGACGTGGTCGAAGAAGCCGTCGTTCTCGTCGTAGGTGATGAACAGCGCGGTACGGGCCCACACGTCGGGGTTGGAGGTCAGCGCGTCCAGCACCTGCGCGATGTACCACGCGCCGTAGTTGGAGGGCCAGTTGGAGTGCTCGCTGAAGGCCTCGGGGGCGGCGATCCAGGAGACCTGGGGCAGGGTGCCGGCGGCGACGTCGGCGCGCAGCCGGTCGAAGTAGCCCTCGCCGGTGCGGGCGTCGGTGCCGGTGCGGGCCTTGTCGAAGAGCGGGTTGCCGGGCTGGGCGTTGCGGTAGTTGTTGAAGTAGAGGAGCGAGTTGTCGCCGTAGTTGCCGCGGTAGGCGTCGTCGATCCAGCCCCAGGATCCGGCGGCGTCGAGGCCGTTGCCGATGTCCTGGTAGACCTTCCAGGAGATGCCGGCCTGCTCCAGGCGCTCGGGGTAGGTGGTCCAGCCGTAGCCGGCCTCGGCGTTGTTGAGGACCGGACCGCCGCCGGTGCCGTCGTTGCCGGTGTGGCCCGACCAGAGGTAGTAGCGGTTGGGGTCGGTCGAGCCGATGAAGGAGCAGTGGTAGGCGTCGCAGATGGTGAACGTGTCGGCGAGGGCGTAGTGGAACGGGATGTCGTCGCGCGTCAGGTACGCCATGGTGGCGGGCGTCTTGGCGGGCACCCAGTTGTCGTACTTGCCCTTGTTGAAGGCGCTCTGGCCGCCGGCCCAGTCGTGGTTGAGGCCCTGGAGGAACTCCATGCCGAGGTCGTCGGACGGCGGGCGGAAGGGCAGCGTCTCCTTGCCCGCGTTGTCGGTCTGGTGCCAGACGGACTTGCCGCTGGGCAGGGTCACCGGGCGCGGGTCGCCGAAGCCGCGGACACCGCGCAGTGCGCCGTAGTAGTGGTCGAAGGAACGATTCTCCTGCATCAGGACCACGATGTGCTCGACATCGGCGATGGTGCCGGTCGTCCCCTGCGCGGGGATGGCGGCGGCGCGCGCGATGCTCTCGTTGAGCAGGCTCAGGGCGGCGGCACCGCCGGTGAGCTGGAGGAAACGGCGGCGGTTGAGTTCTGCCATGGCGAGAAGGACCTCTGCTCTGTTCGAGGATGCTTGAGCGCTCTTCAGAACAGCGTGCCCGGCGTACCGCAGGGCAAGCCCGATGTGACGGCTGCGGGTACGTCAGGCGAACGGCGGGCCAGGAGGGGTCAACACGCGCGCTCGTACTCGACCTGGGTGAGGGGTTTGCCGTCGCCGAAGTCGAAGGGGCGGACGGCACCGCTCTCGGCGAAGCCGCACTTGGTGTAGAAGCGGCGGGACTGCGCGGTGTCGCGCAGGGTCCACAGGTGGGTCCGGACGAACCCGTCCTCGCGCAGGTGCGCCAGCGTCCCGGTCATCAGCGCGGCCGCGATGCCGCTGCCCCAGCCGTCGGGATGGCTGTAGAAGGAGAGGATCTCGGCCGCGCCGGGTCGGGTCGAGGACGCCCTGAAGGCGGCCAGCGCGAGGGGACGTCCGTCGTGTTCGGCCAGCAGGATCGGGGTGTCCGCCCGCCCGACCCTGTCGTGCCACCGCGTTCGCCTGCTGCGGACACCGTCCGCGGCGAACCCGGGCTCGAAGAAGGGGGCGTAGGCCGCCTCCCAGGCCGCGGCGTGGATCTCACCGAGGTCGTCCCCGTCGTACGGGCCGGCGCGGCGCACTGTGAACATGCGCTCACCGTAACCCCGCTACGTCCCGGGGCACTCGGGAATGTCAGACCCGCTCGGGGGTCGGTACGGGGCTGTCGACCGCGCTTGGGGCGATCCGTGCCAGGGCCTCGGTGAGGGTGCGGACGTAGTCCGCGTCCGCCAGGATCCGTGCCCGCGCGAGGGGGTACCGGAGCCGTTCCTCCTGCGCCAGGATCCGGCCCAGCAGCGGCGCCGCGGCGGCGGCCGGGGCCCCGATCTCCCCGAGGCGGCGGACGGCCTCCTGCACCGGCACGGCCGGATGCCCCGCCCAGGCCGGGTCCACCTCGGCCAGCAGTACGGGTACGGCGGGCTCCGGGTCCCCGGTGATCCGCCAGTACGCGTGCGCGGCGGCCACCCGGGTCCAGGCACCGGGCGAGTCCAGCAGGCCGCGCACGGCGTCCGCGTGGGCGACGGCAAGCGGGCCTAGATCGGCGAGGAAGGGCAGGCCGTGGCTTCCCGACCCGGATCGCACGGCAGCTCCGCACACGTCGAGGGCGAGGGCGGGATCGCCGGTGACCCGCCAGTGCGCCCAGGCGGCGCGGCGGGGGTGCTGGCGGCGCGTACGGGGGTCGCGCCCGGTCGCGTAAGCGGCCAGCCGGTCCGCGGCGGCGGCCGCGGCGGGCCCGATCCGGCCGAGGACGCGCATCGCGTCGTAGGCGTACGGCATGTCCAGGCGCCGGGCCACCTCGGGCACGGCGGACGCGGCGGCCGCACCGCAGAGCGCGAGGAGTTCGAGGGTGGTGGTGTTGCCGTGGTAGTCGTCGCGGTCGCGCCGCAGCTTGGTCAGCATGAGCGGAGCCAGCTCGGCGGCGGGCAGCGCGGCCATGATCTGGGCCTCCGTCCGGCTGGAGGAGAGCCCGCCGTGCTCCGCGAGGTGCCGGAGGGCCGGCAGGGCCCGCAGGTCGCCCATCCCGGCGAGGGCGAAGGCGCGCACGTGCACGCCGTGGCCGACGGCGGTCCCGAAGGACCCCTGATGACGGCGGAGGTCCTCGGCGATCCGGTCGGCATGCCGGGTGACGGCCGTGCCTGCTTGGATCAGCGTGTAGTCGGCGTCGTAGCTCGACGCCTCGGAACAGACCGCCTCGACCACGACGTCCCAGCACGCCGGATCCGGCCGCCGGTACCGCTGCACGGCCTCGACGGCAGCATCCACCCGTTTCACGAGGTGACGGCGTGGGCGACGAAACCGCTCCAGGCGGCCGGGGTGAGCGCGAGCCGGGCGTACTCGGGACGCTTGGAGTCCCGGACGAGGACGACGGCGGGGGTGTGGGCGACCTCGACGCACTCGTTGCTGTCGCTGGCGCTGTAGCTGCTCTTGGTCCAGGCGACCTCGACACAATTGGGGCCGTCGGCGGTGCTGTAACTGCTCTTGACCCACGCCAGCTCTGAGACGCCCATGCCTGACGGCTTGATGCTCATGTCTCCCCCAGTAGCTTCTCAATGAACGTCAGCGATGCTCGCGGCGTCAGAGCCTGTGCTCGGATCATGCCATAGCGCATGTCCAGGACCTGGACCTCTTTCGGCTCGGTGATCAAGCGGCTGGCCAGCTGAACTTCGTTGTGTCCGACTGTCGTTCCGTCCTTCAGGCGCATGACCGTGAAGGATGCGCCAAGACCCGAGTGGTCCTCGACCACCGTGGGCATCACCTGGATCTCCACGGTGCGGAGACTCCCCACCTCCAACAAATGCTCCAGTTGGTGGCGCAACACCATCTTGCCCCCGATGGGCCGTCGGAGGACAGCCTCTTCCTGCACGACCGTCAGCAGCGGGGCCGGATGCCGTCGAAGGAGCTTCTGGCGTGCCAGCCTCGCCGCAATCAGGCGTTCGATCTCGTCCTCCGAGAAGCCCGGGCGCCTCAGCCCGAACAGGGCGCGGGCGTACTCCTCCGTCTGGAGCAGACCCGTCACCACGACGTTCTCGTATGAGCCGATCTCCACGGCCTGGGCTTCCTGCTTGGCCAAATCCCGAACCTTCTTCGGATACCGCGCCCGCTGAATGTCCTCCTTCATCGCGGCGATTTTCCCACCCGCCCCCAGAACCTCGTCCGCCTTGTCCATGAACTCCGGACGCGGAATACGCGCACCACGCTCGATCTTGTAGATCAGATTGGCGCCGTATCCCATCCGTTCACCGAACTTGGAACGATCGAGCCCGCTCGCCTCACGCCACATTTTGAGCTGACGCCCCACCGCGGCGATCACCGCCCCGGATTCGTCCTCGGGGTCGAGTTCCCAGCTCGACTCGTCCGTGCCGTCCGTACTCACTGCCACCTCCGCTGGACCGGGAGGACACCACGGGACGAGCTTGGACAGCCGTCGTACACAGCGCCCTCAACTCTGTTCAGGTTACGCACGGATGGCCACGCTGAGTCACGTGAATCAGGAAACCTGCCTCGTCGCCACGCTCCCGTCCACCCCGCGCGGAGCACGCGCCGCCCGCGCCCTCACCGTCACCCAACTCGCGGAACAACACCTTCCGTTCGAGGACGCCGCGCAGGTCGTCGCCGAGCTGGCTGCGAATGCCGTGACCCACGGGCGGGTGCCGGGGCGGAACTTCCGGCTCGCGTTGCGGATCACGGACGGGCCTACGCTGCGTATCGAAGTGTCGGACACCAAGCGGGAGTTCACGCCGCCCGCAGCACCGGCGGCGCCGGGGGCGGAATCGGGGCGGGGGCTGGTCCTGGTCGCCGCGTTCGCCACGCGTTGGGGGGTCGATCACGGGCCCGCGCCCCTGAAAACCGTATGGGCGGAAATGGATTTGGGGAGTCCGATTTCACCGGATCGAGGTTTCCACGACCCGGTGGGTCGATCACCGGTCGCACACGACGCCTAAGGATCAAATAACCGGGGGAAATAACCTCTCCATACCTCCCCCTCCCCTCTCACTCGGTCGGGTGAATCACCCCAACCGGGCTGGCGCATATGACAATTCGCCGGGCACTCTGGCTCCCGACAACCCCATAAAACGCGTACGGCCCTCGTACGGGACTGGCATCCCGAGCGAGGGCCTGACCACAGCGGAAGAGAACCCTTCCCCCATGGCTGACCAGCAGCTTAGCGCGCCTGCGCGCGCCTCGTCGGGCATCCGGCACATCAACCACGACCACCGCCGCGGCTACGTCAAGATCGGCAACCACCTCGCCCAGCACCGTGAGCTGAGCATGACGGCGATCGGGCTGGCCACGCACATCCAGTCCCTCCCGACAGGCAGCAAGGTCACCATCAAGGCCCTGGCCGAGCGCTTCCCGGAGGGCGAGGTCCGTATCGCCGCCGCCCTGCGCGAGTTGGAGACGTACGGCTACCTGGCGCGTCTCAAGGAACGGCTTCCGTCCGGGCGTGTCGTGACCTTCACGGTCTCGTACAACAACCCGCCCGCCAGGCTGTCGGCGGAGGCGCACCGTGGGCGCCGCGAGCCGCAGCCGTCCCCGGAGCCCGGCCCGGACCCGGACCCGGAGCCCGAAGCCGGACCTGCTGCGGAAGAGGTCCCGGAGGAGGAGGTCCCGGAGCTGGAGCTCCAGGCCCGGGAGCTGCTGGCCCGGCTGCGGCTGCGCGATCCACGGCTGTTCCTCTCCGAGCGCGACACGGTCCGGCTGGCGCCCGCCGCGGCGCTGTGGCTGGAGCGCGGGCTCGTTCCGGGCGCGGTCACCGCCGCGCTGACGCGTGCGCTGCCGCAGACGGCGATCCACTCCCCGGCCGCCCTGCTCGCCCACCGCCTGCGCGAACAGCTGCCGCCCCGGCTCCCGGACCCCTGGGGGGCGACGCACCCCGTGCTCCCCGACGGCGAGGTCCACCCGTTCCACGCGTGCGAGGACTGCGACCGCGCCTTCCGCTCCCCCGCCCCGGGGCGGTGCACCCGCTGTGCGGCAGCGGCCCCGGCAGCCTGACGCCGTCCGGGCCCCCACGCCCCCGGGGGACAATGGCCGGATGACCGACCTGGGTGGGGACCTGTTTCCGGACGACCGCGTGACCGGCGAGATCGTCGAGGCCTGGCTCGGGGGGCTGCGGTGGAATCCCGCGCTGACCGGGTCGGCGTTCGAGCGGTTGCTGTCGGCCGACGACGAAGGCAGTCACGCCCGCTGGCTCCAGTCACTCACCCTGGACCACGAGATGACGGCCGCCGCCGTCGCCTCCCCCCTGATCGAGCACCGGCTCGCGGTGATCGAGAACGGCTCGGCCGACGTGGACGCGCTCGCGGCGCTGGCCCGGGATCCGTCGCCCCGGGTCCGGTTCGTGTACGCCGCCATCGGCGGTGACTTCGGCCGGGGCATGCCCGAGGGGGTGCCCGAGGTCCTGGCCGGTGACAGCGAGGCCCGGGTGCGGGCGATGGCCACGCAGTGGGGCCTCCCCCTGAACGTGCGCGCACGCCTCGCCGAGGACGAGGACGCCCGGGTGCGCAAAGCGGCCCTCTCCCCGGAGCTGTGGCCGCACCTCTCGGGCACCGTGCGGGAGGCCCTGCTCGCCGACCCCGAGCCCGAGGTCCGGGAAGCCGTCGCCGCGATCCTGTCCGACGGGGCGCAAGCCCTCCCGGAGCCGGCCGCGCCCACGCCCGAGGAGCGGGTGGGCAGCGACGACCCGGCCGTGCGCCGGGCCGCGGCCCAGGATCCGGACGTCCCGCTCGCGCTGGCGCTGCGGCTCGCCGAGGACCCCGACGACGCGGTCGTCCTCGCGCTGTCGATGCGCGAGGACCTCACCGAGGAGCAGCGGTCGGCCCTCGCGTACGTGGTGCCGCACGGCTATCACGTGCCGCCCCGCTGGGTCGTGGAGCGCGGCCACGAGCCGGCCGTCGCGCGTCGGGCCGCCGCCTCCGGGCACGTCCTGCTGCGGCGGAGCATCGCCATGCAACCGCAGCTCCCCGCCGATGTGGTGGACCTGCTGGCCCGGGACGAGGACTTCTTCGTCAAGCTCACCCTGTGCGAGTACGGCGACAAGGCTCCGCACGAGCTGGTCGTGGAGATGTACACCTACTGGCACGGCCTGAAGTGGGACTCCCTGCGCTTCCATCCGAACTTCGCGAGGCCCGGCCTCGCCCGCTACGTCGACCACCCCGGCCCGCGGCTGCGCCGCGCGGCCCTCCACGATCCGGACGGCGGCCCGGACCTCGTGATGAGGCTGGTCGACGACCCGGACGTCGGCTGCTGGGCGCTACGGGACCCGAGGCTGCCGGCCGAGGAGCTCCTGCGGAGACTCACCGTGCCCGGCTCCGCCCGGTCCGCGGCGGCGAATCCGGCCCTGCCGTCCGGGACCGTGCACCGGCTGCTCGACCTGGCGGGCGTGGCCCGCACCGCGGCGGTGCGGGCGGGCTGAGGCTGAGGGGGCTCGCCGGTTCCCCGGTCGTGGGGAAGAGCCACCGGTCGTACGGTGGAGGGAGGCGCGTGCCCCCGCAGGAGCCTGTGGGCCGTGCACGTCCCTGTGCAGGCCGCGCGGCGCCCCGCCCCCGAGCGCCGGGTACCACGGGCGGCTCCCCACGACCCCCGACGAGGGGAAAACTCTGATGCGTACCAAGAACAGCCGGATCCGTCGCGCGTGCGCCGCCGCCTGTACCGTCCCGCTGCTCGTGCTCGGCGGCGCGGCCACCGCGCTCGCCGTTCCGGCGGCCACATCGGGATCGGCCTCCGTCACCCGCAGCGTGCAGCAGTCCTCGCCGGACGAGATCCTCGCACTGGTCAACGCCGAGCGGGAGAAGGCCGGTTGTGATCCCCTGACGGTGGATCCGCGGCTCGCGGCGGCCGCCCAGGCGCACGCCGACGACATGGCGGCGAACGGGCTGACCGCGCACACCGGCTCGGACGGGTCCAGTGACCTGTCCCGCATGGAGAAGGCCGGTTACTCGCCCGCAGGACCGTCCTCGGAGAACGTCTCCGGACCGGGCCACCACTCCTCCAAGTCCCACGTCGACGGCTGGATGGCCAGCACCAGGGGGCACCGGGCCGCCATTTTGAACTGCACGTACAAGCAGACCGGGATCGGCACGAGCGGCGAGTACGCCGTCGAGCTCTTCGCCGTCCAGTCGAGGTAGCCGTACAGCCGGTCCAGCACCGAACCGATTCGGAGAGCAGGTACGTCCCCATGCGCATGTCGACCCGTATCGCCGGTGTGCTCACCGGCCTGACCCTCGCCCTCGGCGGCGCCGCCTTCGCGGCCCCCGCCGCCCACGCGGACGTCACGGCCTGCATCAACCAGGTCGAGCGCGAGCTGCAGGGCGGCGAGGCCCCGGACTCCGTCCGAATGGCCTGCTACGTCGGCCTGACCGGCGACAACGAGAAGTGCGTGTCCGACCTGACCGCCGCAGGTGTCACCAACGGGACCTCCGTGAGCGCCTGCCGGGTGGCCCCCGAGTAGGAGTTCCGCCACTCGTTTCCGAGAGCAGGTGTGTGCCCCATGCGCACGTCCACGTCGACCCGTATCGCCGGTGTGCTCACCGGCCTGACCCTCGCCCTCGGCGGCGCGGCCCTCGTCGCCCCGGCCGCCCACGCGGACATCCCCGCCTGCACGAACATGGCCGCGCAGGCGGGTGCCGAGGTCACCGACGCCGTCACGGCGGCCTGCCGGCAGGGCGTGAGCGGCGACCTCCAGGGCTGCGCGAGCGGCCTGACCGCGGCCGGTGTGCCCGGTGGTGCCGCGAGCGGGGCCTGTCGGCAGGCGGCCCTGGAACCGCGCTAGACCGATCGGAGCGCCCGTTTCCCCTCTGCGGGGAGACGGGCGCTTCACTCTGTCCCGGCGGTCGGCCGCCCGCGCGCCCGGCCGCCCGGCCGGCCGGCCGGCCGCGAAACAGTGACATGCGTCACGGTGCGCCGCTCGGGGGCGGGCTTTCTTGACGGAGCGTTAACCCGCCGACATTTCGATATTTGTCCCTTTTGGAATCGACATTCCCCTCTCCGCCGGAAACGGAATGCGCGATACCGGTGGACCTCTCCCCGACCTGCCAGGTCACAGCCGTTTCTGACCGCTCCTCAGACGGTTGCGGGAGTGACCAAATCGTGATGATGCACGATCACGGTCCCGTTTCAAGCCGCGCGCCGACCGCCGCAGGCTCGTGATCAGCGGAAACTTGCCAGGCCATTCAGAGGCTTTTAAGAATGGCGGCCTCTTCGGCGCCCCGTGATTCCGGCGCCGGAAGCTTCGCGATCACTGAATGAGGTCAGGCATGCAGAAGCATCGGAAGAAGACGTCCTACAAGAAAATAGTCATCGGCGTCGGCGCGCTCGCCATCGTGGGTGTTCCCACCGCCGCCATGGCCTGCTTCGACGGCCAGGACAACGGCGACGCCAACGGCCGCGGCAACTGGGCGCGGACCGCGAGCCACCAGCAGCAGCGCCCGTGGCAGTGGCAGCAGACGCCGTCGGCCACTCCGACCGCCCTGGCACCCGTGGACGCGCCGCTCCCGAGCGAGACGCCGAGCAGCAGCCCTTCCGAGGCCTCCCCCAGCAGCCCCGCCGCGACCACGCCGCCCGTCACGCAGACCACGCCGCCCGCGCAGCCCAAGCCCGCGAAGCCGCCGGTCGCCACGAAGAAGCCGCAGGCGCCCCAGCCGTCGAAGCCGGCCGCCCCGCCGGCCTCCGGCGACGTCGCCCAGGTCCTGGCGCTCGTCAACCAGGAGCGCGCCGCCGCCGGCTGCCAGGCCGTCTCCCTGAACGCGAAGCTCACGAAGGCCGCGCAGGACCACAGCGCCGACATGGCCGCCCACAGCAACATGTCCCACACCGGCTCGGACGGCTCGGACCCGGGCGCGCGGATCACCCGCGCCGGGTACACCTGGAGCACGTACGGCGAGAACGTCGCCTACGGCTACAGCACCCCCGAGAAGGTCATGGAGGGCTGGATGAACAGCCAGGGCCACCGGGAGAACATCCTGAACTGCTCCTTCAAGGAGATCGGTATCGGCCTGGCTCAGCCCGGCTACTACTGGACGCAGGACTTCGGCACGGCGCGCTGACCCCGTGCCACCCCGGTGGAGCGGACCTCGGACCCCGTACGGGCCCGAGGTCCGCTCCGCCCGTTGCGGTCAGAGCCTGAACAGCACTCCGCGCCAGGTCCAGCCCGCCCTGAGGACCGTGTTCTGCAGGGGGTTCCTCACCAGCCCCGTGTCGAAGCGGAACGTCTCCACCTTGCGGCGGCGGCCGTCGGCGCCCCGCTGGGACTCCCACTGCCGGTAGACGGCCTTCCCCGGCCCCCGGCCGTACTGCTCGCCGGAGTGCTCCAGTGCGGGCTCCCACCGCTCTTCGAGCACGCGCACCTCGTGCTTCGCGGGGACCAGTCGCATGCTGGTCTTGAGCGTCAGCCGCATCTCTCTGACGCGGCACTCCACCACCAGGTCGGCACGTTCGCGCGGGGTGCCCTCGCGGACGGCGAACAGCCCGTCCGGCCCGCCCAGCGCGAGCAACGCCTCCCGAAGCTCCTCGGCGGCCCCCGGTGTCATGTCACGGGCCGGGTACCGAGTGCCCGTGCGCTTGTCCCAGAAACCCACGGTCAGCTCACCGGCCCCTTGTCCGGACGCACCGAGCGTACGAACTCCTGGAACTGTTCCAGGACTTCGTCGTGCTGGGCCGTGGTGGCGGTCAGGGCCAGGCGGATCATCGCCCGCTTGTGCGGGTCCCCGGTGTCCACGAGGGACAGGTACACCTGGGACTGGACGAGCTCGCGGCGGACGCCGTCGGCCACGGCCGAGAAGCTCAGCCGCTGGGTCAGGGCGGGCGCGTCCTCGGAACCGACCTCGCGGCGGTGGACCACCTCCACCGACTCGGCGAACCCGCGCAGCTGCTCCACCGATGCGTCGGCGATCTCGGCCAGGGTCACCCCGTCCTTCGGGAACCCGCCGTCGATGGTGATGTTGGCGGTGAACCCGGCGTCCGGCCGCGGATGCACCGCGGCGAAGGCCACCCCCGGGTCGAACCCCTCCGGACGGGCCGGGAGCCAGCCCTCGGGCAGCCGGAACTCGATCGGCACCGGCAGTGTCGTGGGCATCCCGTGCCCTCCTTCCATGGAATCGGACATCAGTCGAGCAACCAGTCCTTGAGGTCACCGGCGGCGTCGCCGACCGCGTGTGCCGTATCGCCCACCGCGTCGGCCACCTCACCGGCGGTCTTGGCCACCTTCTCGGGATCGACGGTGATCTCCAGGCCTATGGAGCCGCCGAGGAGGGGCGAGGCACCGGCCTTGCCGCCGAGCTTCCACACCCCGGTCTCCTCGTCCTTCTTGTAGCCCCACCATGCCTCGGCACCGGGACCCGCCCATCCTTCGGCGGTCACGCCGACGCCGATGCCACCGGACTCCACGCCCCCGGCGACACCACCCTTGGCCCCGGCGAACGCCTTGCCGCCGACCGTCACCTCTTCCTTGGTGATCTTGACGCTGCCGCTGAGCTCGCCGCCGACGAATCCCTCGGCCCGCCCGTAGGCGCTCTGGTACTCGCCTCCTGCCCGGCCCTCGGCCAGTGCCCGGATTCCGGCGGATCCCTCGGCCTTGGCCACGAAACCCTTGTCGGTCAAGCCGAAGTTCGCGGTGCCTCGGGCGCCGCCGTAGATGTCGGCGATCCCGGAGAGCTGCATCGGCCCGAGGCTCCCCTCTCCCTTCGCGGTGCCGTGGAAGAGGTCGGCGTAGGCCTTGATCGAGGCCTCCTTGCCGTACTGGCCCGGGCCGGTGGTGCTCCAGCCGACGTCCCAGGTGTCGGTCTTCGTCCTGATGTCGGCCTCGTCGAGCTTCTTGGCCTTCGCCAGGTCGCCCTCGGCGTAGTTGTTGAAGCCGGTGAGGGTCTCGTCGGCGCCGCTGCCGTGCCCCAGGGCGTCCCTGTTGCTGTCGTGCACGGCCGCCACGAGGGCGTCCTTGATGTGCTGGTCGGCATCGGAGGCCGCCTTGACCCGGTCGTCGATGTGCTTCTGCCACTTGCCGACCGCGGTGCGGACGGCCTCCTGGCCGTCCGGGTCATGGTGGTAGGCGCTGCGCTCGGAGGGCGTCAGTTTGGAGTAGTCGAAGGCGACGCGCCCCTGTTCCGAGACGGTCATACCGGCGGCGACCGCGTCGTCGCGGGCGCTCTCCAGCTTCTTCTTGAGGTCGACGAGCTGTTCGTGGGCGCCCCGTAACAGGCTCGCCACCGCCTTGGCCTGGTTCTGCGCGGCGGAGTACTCGTAGCGGGTCGCCGTGAACTTCGTCCGTGCCGCCTGGGCGCTGACACCGACCCAGTCGTCCCCCATGGTGATCTTCTGGACGGTGTCCCCGTAGCGGGTCTCCACCTTCTTCAGCTCGCCCGCCATCGAATCCCACTTGGCGGCGGCCGTCGTCAGCAGGCCCAGGTCCGTGGTCATGATTTCGTAGTAGGTCAGCACCGCAGCCCCCTACATCCCGTGCAGTTGCGACTGCGACGCGAACTGGCCACCCAGGCTGATGTCATTGCCGGCGATGTAGCCCGAGGCGGTCCGCAGCGCCGCCTTCTCCCCGGCGAGGCGGCCCATCAAGGTCTTGACCTGCTGTTCCCACGTGTCCGCCACCTTCTTCAGGCCGACGGCCGTCTCCCAGCCCTCGAAGCCCTTCCGGGCGTCGCCGGTGACGCCGTCCGCGTGCTCAGTGGCCGTCTTGGTGGCGTGCTCCAGCTCGTTCTCGATCGTGTCCGCGGCCGCCCGCTTCTCCGCGGGCGTCGAGGCGAAGTCCTTGCCGCCCGGAAGGAACAGCCCCGACGACGGCGGGGTGACGCCCGGAGCGTACGGAACCACCGTCGGCGCGGTGACGCCCGGAGCGTACGGGCCGGGCGACTTGGGAGTGACCCCCGGAACGTAAGGAACCGCCGGCGGCGGCCCGCTGTTCAACCGCATGTCCACCTGGCCGGGATCATCTGACATGGTCACGCCTCCCCGTAGTTGAGGGTGATCATATGCAAATCGCGAAACCACGGGCCAGAGTTGGCCTGTTCGACGACGCGGCCCGGCGGGATCCGGAAGGGGCGGCCTACGCGCCGTAGAAGAACTCGTCCACCACCGCCCGGGCCCGGCGCGTGATGCGGCGGTAGTCGTCCAGCATCTCCCCGGCCGTCCCTTCGGCGTAGCCGAGGTAGCGGCCCACGGCCGCCAGCTCGCGGGCCTCGGTCGGGAAGGTGTCCCCGGCGCGCCCGCGCACCAGCATCACGGCGTTGCGGACCCGGGTCGCCAGGATCCAGGCCTCGTCCAGGATCTGCGCCTCCTCGGTCGGGATCAGGCCGGCCGCGTGCGCGGCCGCCAGGGCCTCGCGGGTACGGGTGGTACGCAGGCCCGGTTCGGCCCAGGCGTGCCGCATCTGCATCAGCTGGACGGTCCACTCGACGTCGCTGAGGCCGCCGCGGCCGAGCTTGGTGTGCAGGGTCGGGTCGGCCCCGCGGGGCAGGCGCTCCGACTCCATGCGGGCCTTGAGCCGGCGGATCTCGCGCACGGCGTCCTCGCCGAGCCCCTCCATCGGGTAGCGCAGCGGATCGATCAGCTCGATGAAGCGGGCGCCGATGTCGGGGTCGCCCGCCACCGGTTCGGCGCGCAGCAGGGCCTGGCTCTCCCAGGTCAGGGACCAGCGCCGGTAGTAGGCGGCGTAGGAGGCGAGCGTGCGCACCAGCGGGCCGGAGCGGCCTTCGGGGCGCAGGTCGGCGTCGATGAGCAGCGGCGGGTCGGTGGTGGGCAGCTGGAGCAGCCTGCGCATCTCGGCGATGACGGTCTGGGCGGCCTTGGCGGCCTCCTGTTCGTCGACGCCCTCGCGGGGTTCGTGGACGAACAGGACGTCTGCGTCGGAGCCGTAGCCGAGTTCGTGGCCGCCGAAGCGGCCGACGCCGATGACGGCGAAGCGGGTGGGCAGCGTGTCGCCGTAGTGGCTGTGGACGGCTGCGCGCAGGGCCCCGGCGACGGTGGCGGCGGTGAGGTCGGAGACGGCTCCGCCGACCCGGTCGACGAGGGCTCCGTGGTCCTCCTCGGCAGGGTTGTCCTCCGTACCGTACGAGCCGATAATGTCGGCCGCGGTGGTGCGGAAGAGCTCGCGGCGGCGCACGCCGCGGGCGGCGGCGACGGCGGCCTCGGGGTTCTCCGCGCGGCCGACGGCGGCGAGGACCTCCTGCTCCAGGGCCTCGTGCGTACGGGGCTCCAGGCCTTCGGGGTCGCCGAGCAGGGCCACGGCCTCGGGGGCGCGCATCAGCAGGTCGGGGGCGAGGCGCCCGGCGGACAGGACGCGGGCGAGGTTCTCGGCGGCGGCGCCCTCGTCGCGCAGCAGGCGCAGGTACCAGGGGGTCTTGCCGAGGGCGTCGGAGACCTTGCGGAAGTTCAGCAGGCCGGCGTCCGGGTCGGCGGAGTCGGCGAACCAGCCGAGCATCACCGGCAGCAGGGTGCGCTGGATGGCGGCCTTGCGGGTCACGCCGGAGGCGAGGGCTTCGAGGTGGCGCAGGGCCGCGGTCGGGTCGGCGTAGCCGAGGGCTTCGAGGCGCTGGCCGGCGGCGCGCGGGGAGAGCCGGGTCTCGCCGGGGGTGAGCTGGGCGACCGCGTCGAGCAGCGGCCGGTAGAAGAGCTTCTCGTGCAGGCGCCGGACCACGGAGGCGTGCCGGCGCCAGGCCTTGTTGAGTTCGGCGACGGGCTCGGTGCGCAGGCCCATGGAGCGGCCGAGGCGCCGCAGGTCGTTCTCGTCCTCGGGGACGAGGTGGGTGCGGCGCAGCCGGTAGAGCTGGATGCGGTGCTCCATCGCGCGCAGGAAGCGGTACGCGTCGTGCAGTTGGGCGGCGTCGGCGCGGCCGACGTAGCCGCCGGCGGCGAGGGCGTGCAGGGCGTCGAGGGTGGTGCCGGAGTGCAGGGTGGCGTCGCTGCGGCCGTGCACGAGCTGGAGCAGCTGCACGGCGAACTCGACGTCGCGCAGGCCGCCGGGACCGAGCTTCAGTTCGCGGTCGACGTGGGCGGCGGGGATGTTGTCGACGACGCGGCGGCGCATCTTCTGGACGTCGGCGACGAAGTTCTCGCGTTCGGCGGCCTGCCAGACCAGCGGGCTTATGGCGGCGATGTACTCGGCGCCCAGGGCCTCGTCGCCGGCGACGGCGCGGGCCTTGAGGAGGGCCTGGAACTCCCAGGTCTTGGCCCAGCGCTGGTAGTAGGCCAGGTGGGAGGCGAGGGTGCGGACGAGGGGGCCGTTGCGGCCCTCGGGGCGGAGATTGGCGTCGACGGGCCAGATGGTGCCCTCGACGGTGGTCTCCGAGCAGATCCGCATCAGGTGCGAGGCGAGGCGGGTGGCGGCCTGGAGGGCCTTGCCCTCGTCCGCGCCGTTGGCCGCGTCCCCGACGAAGATGACGTCGACGTCGGAGACGTAGTTCAGCTCGTTGCCGCCGCACTTGCCCATCGCGATGACGGCGAGGCGGCAGAGGGCCGCGTCCTCGGGGGCGGCGGCGGTGGCGATCCGCAGGGCGGCGCGGAGGGTGGCGGTGGCCAGGTCGGCGAGCTCGGCGGCGGTCTGGGCGACGTCGATGGTGCCGCAGACGTCGCGGGCGGCGATGGAGAGCAGGCAGCGGCGGTATGCGACGCGCAGGCCGACGGGGTCGTGGGCGTCGGCGAGGCCGCGCTCGAACTCGGCCAGTCCGGGGTGCAGGTCGGCGGCCTCGTACGTGACGAGGCCGAGCCAGTCGCGGGGGTGGCGGGCGAGGTGGTCGCCGAGGGCCTCGGAGGCGCCCAGCACGCCGAGCAGCCGGTCGCGCAGCGGCTTGGCGCTGACGAGGGTGTCGAGGAGTCCGGGCAGCTCGCCGTCGGGCTGGGCCTCGGCGAGCCGGACGAGCCCGAGGAGGGCGAGGTCGGGGTCGGCCGTCGCGCCGAGGGCGTCGAGCAGCACGGGATCGGTGCGTACGGCCGCGAGCGCGTCGGCGTCGAGCAGCCGGGCGGCGGCGGAGGGGTCGGTGAAGCCGCTGCGAAGCAGCCGGATGAAGGTGCTGCTCCTGCGTCCCGGGACCGTCATCCCGCCGCCTCCCGCGGTTGTCGCTGCCACTGCCTGTTCCTGAGCCTAGGCCCTGGGGCCTGTCGGCGGAGTCCCGCCCGGGCCGCAGCGCAGATTTGGGCGTGTCCGGATCAAATGTTCGACTCAACGCGCATACGATGCCAAGAATTCTCCGATCACCGGATTACTCGTCGCATCATCGGGGTACACGCCGCCGTCCTGCCAGAAGGAGCCTCATGTCCGACTCCTGGCAGGGCCCCGGGGCCCGGGACCCGCAGGATGCGCCGACGGGATCCGCGTGGGGGCAGCAGCCCTGGCCGTCCGAGCACACGCACCAGGGGTGGCAGGGGCGGCAGGGGCACGAAGCGCAGCAGGGATACGAGGGGCACCCGGAGCGCCGGCCGTATCCGGGGCAACAGCCGCACCAGGGACACCCGCAGCAGCACGCGTACCCGCACGCGCACCCGACCCGGCAGGGTCACCAGGCCCCGCCGCGGGCCGACTCGGCGAATGCGGGCCATGCGGGCCACGCGGTCGATGAGGCCGATGCGGTCGATGCGGTCGATGCGGCCGGACCCGTCGGCGGGCCCGCCCCGGCCGAGCCCGCCGAGCCCGCCGAAGCCGCAGAGCCCGCCGGAGCCGCCGACAGCCGGCGACGGGCGCCCCGCCTCGCCCGCGGCAAGGGCGGGGCCCGCCCCCGTCGGCGCCGCCGGGGCCGCCTCGTCAAGGTCGTCGCCGTCTGCGTGGTCACCGCCGTCGGCGGTCTCCTCGTGTTCCGGGGCGACGAACTCCTCGACCGCCTCGGTTCCTCCACCGCCCCCGACAAGGCCGCCGGCACCCGCACCCCCGCCCCCGAGCCGCCCGACCCCGGCCGGGTGCTCCAGGTCATCGCGCACCCCGACGACGACCTGTACTTCATGAACCCGGACCTGCGGTACTCCATATCCGCCGGCCGTCCCGTCACCTCCGTCTACCTGACCTCCGGCGAGGCCGACGGCATCAACGCCGGCTCCGCCAAGGCCGCCGTCACCAAGCCCGACAAGCCCGCCTACGCCGAAGCCCGCCAGAACGGCATACGCGCCGCCTACGCCAAGATGGCCACCGGCGACCGCGGCAGCCCCTGGACGCGCACCGTCGTCCCGACCAAGGGCGGCGGCCAGGCCGAGGTCGACGTCCTCGTCGCCAAGCCCCAGGTCAACCTCGTCTGGCTGCAGCTCCGCGAGGCCGGCAGCGTCAACGACAACGTCCCGGACAGCCTGCACGGCCTGTGGGACGGCAAGGTTCCGCGCCTGGACTCGATGCTCGCGTCCGGCAGCCCGGTCCAGCAGAAGTTCTCGTACACCAAGGACCAGTTCGTCCAGACCCTCATCGGCATCCTGGAGCAGTACCGGCCGACCACCGTCCGCTCCCAGGACCCGACCCCCGGCCGGCATCCCGACACCAAGCGGTACGCCGACCACCAGGACCACTTCTACGGCGCCCGGTTCGTACAGATGGCCACCGCCGCCTACGCCCAGAACGTCACCGACCGCCCGCACTTCGCGGTGCAGAACTACTCCGGCTACATAAACGGGTCGCTCCCCAGCACCCTGGACCCGGAAGAGGCCAAGGAGAAGCTGGACATCCTGGGCACCTACGCCTGGCTCGACCAGCAGAACCACTGCAACAGCCCGGCCGGCTGCGGCGATCTCAAGGTCGCCGACCAGCCCGGCGGCAAGCGGTGGTCCGACACCATCAACTACACCCGCGGCACCAGCACCAGCTGGCTGACCTCCGACGCGGAACACGGACTGTGGGCCTTCAAGGTGCTCGACGGCCAGGTGGCGCTCTGGCACCGGCCCGGTCCCGTCGGCCGCTGGAAGGGCCCGGACCTGCTCCCCGGCACCGGCATGGACCCGGGCGTGAGCACCGTGACCCTGGCGGACGGCCGGATAGCCGCCTTCGGCACCCGTACCTCCTTCGGCGCGAAGCCCACCGACTACAGGCGCGAGGTCGTGTACGTCGTCCAGAAGCGGCCGGGGGCGGAGGAGTTCACGGAGTGGCAGTCGCTCGGTACCCCCGAGACCGCGGACGAGACCTGGACCTCCGACATCAGCGCGCCGGCCGTATCGGTCGACGGCACCGGCCAGTTGGCGGCGTACGTCCGCGACGGCGCGTACGGCCTGCGCGGCCGGGTGCAGCGGGCGGACGGCAGCTGGGGGCCCTGGGAGAAGTACGGCGGCACCGACCTGCACGGCTCGCCGGCCACCGCGACCGACGGCGCCGGGCGGCGCATGGTGTTCTCCGCCACCTCCAAGTCGGTGGTGGGCTGGGTGCAGCCGAAGCCGGGCGCCCCGCTGGGCCAGGTCACGGCCACCGGGCTGCCCGACACCACGCTCCCGCTGACCGCGGACGGCCGCGAGGGCGGGGTCCGGCTGTGGTTCCGCAAGCCCGGCTCCGGCAATGTCCGTACCGCCCTGATCACGGGTGAGGGCGGGCTGAAGGTGAGCCAGATGACCGACCTCGGCGGCCTCCAGGGCTTCGGCTCGGTGACGGCGAGCGGACACGTGCTGGCGGGCCGCACGGCGGGCGGCCAGCTGGGCTCGGAGGCCGGTCCGGGGCAGCCGTGGGAACGGTCCCCGCTGATGTTCGTCGGCGCGCCCTCCTCGACGATGACCGGCAAGAGCCTGGTCAGCCTGGCGGTGGTGGGGCTCGACGCGCGGCTGTACGTGACCTCCTCGGCCGACGCGCCGAACGCGCACCTGGCACCGTGGCAGCCGGTGGGCCCGCGCAACGCCCCTCCGTTCCCCTAGGCCGTCTCTTTCGGATCTTGCCGGGCCCGCGACGCCCGGCACCGCACCCGGCCGCGTTGTCGGGGCGCCCGAGTACGTCCAGTACACGGCGCGCACCTCCGCCTTGCCGGCCACGGCACCGGACGCCGCGGGCTCGGCCGACAAGATCCGAAAGAGACGACCTAGGCCGGGGCGTACATAGGCGGACGAATAGCGTCCGCATATTGTTCCGGAACAGCACGTATACATCCGCCGATTCGGTGAACCAAGTCCGTCGATTCGCCCTCTCTCTGACTGTTCGACGCTTTCTCCCGACCAGAACGAGCCCGAGGCGTGACCCGATGCCCGTGACCCGTCGCCGCTTCGCGGCCCTGCTCACCGTGCTGACAGCCGGCGCCACCGGCGTGCTCTCCGTGGCCGGCGGCCAGCAGACCACCGCCGAAGCCACCCAGGACAGGAACCCGGCCGCGGCCCTGCCCGCGAGCGTCACCGCCGGTTCGGTCGTCCAGGTCGTCGCCCACCCCGACGACGACCTGTTCTTCATGAACCCGGACCTCAGCCGGTCCCTGCTGGCCGGCACCCAGGTCACCACCGCCTACCTCACCTCCGGCGAGTCCGACGGCCGCAACGAGGCCCACGGCGGCGCCGCCTCCGACCCCGAACAGCCCGCCGACCGCGCCCACTACGCGGAGGCCCGGCAGAACGGCATCCGCTCCGCGTACGCGCAGATGGCCACCGGGGACCGCACCAGCGCGTGGAAGCGCACGGTCATACCCACCGCCGGGGGCGGGCAGGCCGAGGTCGACGTCCTCATAGCGAAGCCGCAGGTCAACCTGGTATGGCTGATGCTGCGGGAGGCCCGCAGCACCGGCGGGGACACCCCCGAGAGCCTGCGCGGCCTGTGGAACGGCCGGATACCCGCGCTGGACACCCAGCTCACCTCCGGCACCCCGGTCAAGCAGCCGTTCACGTACACGAAGGACCAGCTGGTCCAGGCGATAGCCGGAGTCCTGGACCGCTACCGGCCGACGACGATACGGATGCAGGACCCGACGCCGAACCGGTACGGCGAGGACGGGAACGGCCGGTACACCGACCACCAGGACCACATGTACGGGGCCCGCTTCGTGCAGGCCGCCACCGCCGCCTACGCCGCCGAGGTCAGCAGGCGCCCGCACTTCACGGTCCAGAGCTACCTCGGCTACCACAACAGCACCCTCCCGCACGCGCTGGACCCGCAGACCGCCGAGACCAAGACCGGCTTCCTGAAGACCTACGCCTGGCACGACCGCCAGGACTACTGCGGCAGCCCGTCGGGCTGCGGCGACCGCAAGGTCGCGGGCAACCCGACCGGGCGCAACTGGGCCCAGTCGCTGCGCTACACCCGCGCCGACAACACCTCGTGGCTGACGGAGGGAACGCCCGGCCGCCTGTGGGCCTTCGCCACGCTGGACGGCCGGACCGCGTACTGGAACCGCAACGCCGCGGGCGACTGGGCCGGCCCGGTCTTCCTCCCCGGGACGGGCATCGACCCGGGCGCCACCGCCGCCCGCCTCCCCGGCGGCCGCGTCGCCGTCCTCGCCACCCGCACCACCCTCGGATCCGCGCCTGCGGAGTACCGGCGCGAGGTCGTGTACGCCGTCCAGTCCGTGCCCGACGGCCCGTTCGGGCCATGGCAGTCGCTCGGCACCCCGGAGCGCACCGACGACGAGGGCACCTCGGCGATCAGCGCACCGGCGGTGTCCGTCGACGCGCGGGGCCTCCTCACCGTCTACCTCCGCGACTCGCGCCGCACCCTGCGCGCGAGCACCCAGCAGCCGGACGGCGGCTTCTCCCCGTGGGAGCGGCTGGGCGGCGAGGACCTGCAGGGCGACCCGGTGACGGCGATCGACGCGGCCGGGCGGCGCCACGTGTACGCGACCACCACGACGTCCGTGCTGGCCTGGACCCAGCGCACCCCGGACACCCCGCTGCTCGGCCCCGCACCGACGGGCCTGCCCGCCACCACGGTCCCCCTCTCGGCCGCCCCGGACGGCGCGGGCGTCCGCCTCTTCTTCCGCCGCCCGGACTCGGGGGTCGTCCGCACCGCCCTGGTCACGGCGGGCCCCTCCGTCCGGCCCCACGTCTCCAGCGTCACGGAGGCGGGCGGCCGCGCGGGCTACGGCGCGGTCGGCGCGGCGGGCCGCCTGGTGGTGGGCCGCGCGGACAGCGGCACCATCAGCACCACGGGCCTCGGCGGCCCCCCGGCCTGGGTCGAGTCCGGCATGCTCTTCGCGGGCGCCCCGTCGGCCGTCCTCGAACCCTCGGGCACCACCACGACGGCGGTCCTGGGCCTCGACGCCGAACTCCACACGACGACGACCCCCACCACCCCCAACCGCCCCACCTGGCACCGCGCGGTGCACTGACGCGGTGGCTTCGGCTACCCCAGCGGACCACGGGTCGCCTCGGCGCGGCGGAAGGCCTCTTCGCAGGTGCGGCCGGAGCGGGTGGCCGTCAGCGAAAGGGTGTCGAGGAGACCGCCGTTGGTGAACTGCAGGCGCCAGGATCCGCTCTTGAGCGCCACCGTCGCGGCCGGCCCGCGCTGGCGGGCCGTGACCTGCCAGCCGCGTTCCTCCAGAGCGGTTTCGAGAGCCGCCAGCCGACCGCCGTCGGCGGGACCGTCGCCCGTCCAGTCCGCAATGCAGTCGGCGAGCTCCCCCTCCTCCGGGGCGTGCGCGACCCCCTGGGTGAGCCCGGCGGCGGCAGCCGCGGCGGCGAGCTCCGCCTCGACCGTCCCCCGCGACGGATCTCCCCCGACCCGGGCCACAACCTCCGCCCCGCCGGGCTCCCGGACCCAACTGCCGTCGAGCTCGTCCCCCTCCCCCGAAGCAAGCACGGCCCCACCAACGCCGAGCACCCCCACAAGCACGAAAACCCCCACAACGCCGGCCCCCACACCTCAGCCCTTGCTCACGCTCTTCCCCCGCCCGCACCCGACCTGTCCCACCCAACGGCATCCACATGCTAGGCGGAACTGAAACGTCCTCTTAGTAGCGGTCCTTCCTGATGATGTTGGGCTGCTGAGACGCGATGCCGATCCAGCCCGCCATCTCCTCACGCTCGATGGCCGTGACGTTGGCGACGAGCACCGCGTCTCGGGTGGCCCGGTTGCCGTACGGCGCGGATCCGATCCGATACAGCCGACGCTCGGCCTCGACCGCCTCTCGCGCCCGGCTGAAGCGCAGGTAGTTCTCCTGCGAGTGGAAGATGCTCCGAGCCCCCGTCATCACCACGACGATCGCACCCAGGACTGCGGGCACGACGGCGCTGCGGGGCCAGATCGCCGCACTCACCGGGATCGCGGCGGCCACCAGCAGGGCCAACGTCTCGGTGGCCTTGTACGCCCTTCGGTTCCCGATCGCGGCACCGCGGTACCAGTTGTAGCTCTCGTCCGCGAGCGACATGGCGTACGAAGGGACGACATCATCGAACTCCGATTCGCCCATTCGACCCTCCAGCTGTCCCAGTGTCCGCCACGAGGGAGGACTCACTCTCCTTCGCTACGCGGGTCAATTTCATCAAATCGACTGATAATTTGCGCAAGCCTAGAGGAAAACTCTCGGAAGTCACTGAATCCGACGACCGGCAATCGACTGGATACCCTAAGGGCGCTCATGAAATCGGCCCGCCCCTTAGCGGCAGCCTCAAAATCACCTCTCACCTCGGCTCGATATATCTCTACAGCAATCTCGTAGAGCCATGGCATCACTTCCCTAAATGGACTGGCCAAAATCAGGTACGCCACACCGGGACGGTGACGGTCGCCGGCCACTAGTTCCACGATCTCACCCAGGACAGATATGTCAAGAAATTCGGTATGCAGAGGATGCAATCCAACCTGCATGACACTTTGTTCCATCCGCAGCGGCAGCTCCTGGAACATCAATTTAATCTCCTCGAAGATCCTCGCATTCGATGAATCTTCGAGTTCACCCTCCTGTACCGCGCCATCGTCAACGGAGGAAAGAATCTCCCTAACACGCCGCCCAAAGACCTCCACCTGCGCACTCACCATGTCGCGTTCGGGAGCCGCACTTGGCAGTCGCTTCACCAGCTGAATCGTCAATTTGGTGAGCGAGTCCACATCATCTCCGCAGTTTTGAAACTGAGCAAACGGCCCTGCGCTTGCCTTATTGAGTGGCACCCCTAGGGCTAGGCAGTGAACCGGCGCGTTCAGCTTCCCCTTTGCCAGGCCTGCCTCATAGAGAATCCATGGTCGATTTATACTCCGATTCGTGAGGAGACATACAACATCGGAAGCAGCCGTGATCCTCTTCACGATCTCCGGATACCAGTCGCTGCCATATTCGAGCCCCTGCGGGCCCTTATTATCGGATGACCGGAAAGATTTAAGCATACCTGCAGAGACGTTGGAGAGAAGCTTACTGAAAGCTTCAGCGAGCTTGGCATCCCTGGAATCATGGCTGACAAAAATCAGCGGCTGGTTGGAGCTGCCTACCGCATCGGTAGTGCTATCTACACCGGTTTGGGCGTCGTCAGTCACGGCCGCCTCCTAACACTCCAGAAGAAGCAGTGCAGATTCCGGCTCTAATGCAGCTTGAAGGAGAGAGCCCATGCGAGCCGTCTCGTCGTTAGCCCAGGGTGCCCAAACCAGAATGACTCCACTTACCAGCCTCGCATCCGTGTGGTGGTCACGCATGTTCGGAACCCGCGAGTCAGCCAGTCATGAGAGTCCATGGCGGCCTCGCTCTGTTCTGATCCGCCATGAACTAGGCCGACGCGGTTTCGTCGTGATAGTCGCGGACGCTACGTGAGCCGAACCCGCTGCCCACCTCCACGGGCACTTCCCACTAACCCAAAGCCGACCTAGGCGGCTAAGACGACTTGGGGCCGGTGGTCGTCGACCACCGGCCCGGAGTGTCGTGGCCCACAGGGGCGCTGAGCTGGGTTACAGAACCGGGAGGTTCTTGCGGCGACCGAGTGGCCATCCTCGGTGGTTGTTGGTCACTGTGGGCCGCCCTCAGACGGCCCAGCTTTCAGGGGTCCCATGGACACTCGCGGCCCCGGGTTCGTCGGGCCGGGCGGACCGGGTCCGGGCCGTGATCCCTGGTTTTAGGTTGCTGAAGATTCGCGGGCGATGAGGTCCAGAAGCTGGTCGGGAGTGAGAGTGGCAAGGTCGACGGAGCGGTCTTCGCACACGAGTCGCGCCGCCGCCTGTTGCGCCCTGAGCTGTTGGGCGCGTTCGATGAGCTCGCCGGCGCGGCGCCGTTTGTGGATACGGTCGACAAGGTCCGCGACCGCGAGCATGGCCGATGGAATGGACACGACCAGGGACGCCACTGCGACAGGATCGACGCTCTTGGTGTCCGGATCGTTCGCCGGTTCCGCTGTCGGAGATGGTTTGGGTTGGTAGCCCCAGCTCGACGTCAACGCGGCGATGCTCTTCCCGGCGGCTTCGACGTCCGCTCCAACAAACTCGATGATCACAGTTCCTCGTTTCCGTCGCCGGTGACCTTCAATAGCTCATCAAGCTCGTCAACAATGTCCACCAAACCGATCTTGACGGCAGCGGCTCGGCTTGCCTGGAACACCTGTCGAGCCTGCCCGCGTTCACCTGAGGCCAGCAGGAGTTGCCCCAACATAGCCCCGCCGATCGCGATGCCATCCGGCTGTTGAAGCTTCACAAAGAGCTGAAACGAGGTGACCAGCCTCGGCACCGCCGCCTCGAGATCCTGGCGACGCAGATCGATTTGTGCAAGGTCCCAGTTGGCTTCCGCGATGCCGTCCATGTCGCCGAGCTGCTCGTTGACTTCCAAACGCTTGAGCTGCAGTTCGCGGGCCTCGTCGACCTCGCCTCGCCGCTGGAGGATGTCGGCGATCCTTCCCCAAGTGACTGCGGCCGAGCGAGTGTCCCCGATCCCCTCGTAGGCCGGTAGTTCGATCTCGCGGCGGATCCGCAACGCCTCGTCGACCTCGCCCCGACGCTCGAAGATGCCAGCGATCTTTGTCCAGGTGATTGCGACGAAGCGGGTGGCGCCGATCCGCTCGTACACCGGTAGTTCGATCTCGCGGCGGATCCGCAACGCCTCGTCGACCTCGCCCCGACGCTCGGAGATATCGGCGATCTTTCCCCAGGCGACCGCGGCCAAGCCGGTGTCGTCGATCCGCTCGAACGCCGGCAGGATGATCTCGCGGTGGATCCGCAACGCCTCGTCGACCTCGCCCCGCTGCTGGACGATTTCGGCAATCCTTCCCCAAGTGGCTGCGGCCGAGCGGGTGTCACCGATCCCCTCGTACGCTGGCAGGGTGATCTCGCGGCGGATCCGCAACGCCTCGTCGACCTCGCCCCGACGCTCGAAGATGCCAGCGATCCTTCCCCAAGTGTCTGCGGCCGATCGGGTGTCACCGAACCGCTCGTACACCGGTAGTTCGATCTCGCGGTGGATCCGCAACGCCTCGTCGACCTCGCCCCGACGCTCGAAGATGTCGGCGATCTTTCCCCAGGTGACCGCGACCGAGCTGGTGTCACCGAGCCGCTCGAACGCCGGTAGTTCGATCTCGCGGTGGATCCGCAACGCCTCGTCGACCTCGCCCCGACGCTCGATGATGTCGGCGATCTTTCCCCAGGTGACCGCGATCGAGCTGGTGTCACCGATCCGCTCGAACGCCGGCAGGGCGACCTCACGAAGAATCCGCAACGCCTCGTCGACCTCGCCCCGCTGCTCGATGATGTCGGCGATCTTTCCCCAGGTGACCGCGACCTCGCGGGTGGCACCGATCCCCTCAAACGCCGGCAAGGCGACCTTGAGGTGGATCCGCAACGCCTCGTCGACCTCGCCCCGACGCTCGATGGTGTCGGCGATCTTTCCCCAGGCGACCGCGACCGAGCTGGTGTCACCGAGCCTCTCGTACACCGGTAGTTCGATCTCGCGGTGGATCCGCAATGCCTCGTCGACCTCGCCCCGACGCTCGATGATGTCGGCGATCTTTCCCCAGGTAACTGCGGCCTCGCGGGTGGCGCCGATCCGCTCGTACACCGGTAGTTCGATCTCGCGGTGAATCCGCAATGCCTCGTCGACCTCGCCCCGACGCTCGATGATGTCGGCGATCCTTCCCCAGGCGACCGCGACCGCGCGGATGTCTCCGGTCCGCTCGAACACCGGCAAGGTGATCTCGCGGTGGATCCGCAACGCCTCGTCGACCTCGCCCCGACGCTCGAAGATGTCGGCGATCTTTCCCCAGGTGACTGCGGCCTCGCGGGTGTTACCGGTGTCGGTGAGCAGTTGGCGGGCCTGGTGGAGCAGGTCTTCGGCCTGGTCGATCTCGCCACGGGTGATCAGGCGGTCGGCGTGGTCGTAGAGGACTGCGGCGTGGTCGACCGGGTCGGTCTGCCGGTCGCTGGTCCGGGTCTGCTGGACGGCACGGTGGAGCAGGGTGTCGGCGTGGTCGCCGTCGCCGCCGGTGACCACCGCAGCGGCGACCGCCCGGAGCAGGGTGATGGGAACTTCGTGGTGTTGGCGGTCTAGGAGGGTGATCGCTTGGTGGCCGAGTTCGGCGGCGGTGGAAGCCGGGCCTTGCCGCAGGGCGTACACGGCCGCGGTCGCGCAGTCGGCGGTGATGGTCGGGTTGTCGGCGGCCAGGGCCAGTTGGGTCAGCTGCAGGTCCAGGTCCCTGCCGCGGCTGGGGCGGGGTGTGGCACCGCCCCACTGGGTGTACAGCGGTTCAGCGGCCAGGGTAGCGAGGGTGGTCCGCTCTTCGGGGGTGAGGGGGGTCAGGCGTCCGGACACAAGGGCGTTGACGGCCAGGGCCGGATATTCGGGGCGGTGCTGGTCGGGAAAGGCGTCGAGGAGCCCGAGGCCGCACAGGCGGGACGCCGATCCGCCGACGGCGGCGGCGAGGGTGTCGATGACGGGGTGCGGGACCGGTACGGTGAACAGGGTGCAGGCCCGCAACAGGTCGCGGTGGGCGGGCCCGGCCTGGTCGAGGAGGGCGTCGAGAGCCAGGTTTTCCAGGAACGCGCCGATGTCGGCATTGTCGGCCGGCAGGTCACCCTGCTGAAGATAGGCCTCCATGCCGGCGACGGCAGCCTCGGCGCGGACCTGGTCGACCTCGCTGCTGTAGACCAGGCGCAGCCCGATGAGGTCCTGCAGCCCGGGGTTGCCGCAACTGACCTCCAGGGCTCGCTGGGCCAGGTCGGCGCGTTGGGTCCGGTACCCGGTCGGGGCAAGGTCTTGCTGACGGCGTTGGAGCTTGCGCTGGGCCGCCGGTGACAGGGGCTGCAACTGGACCGGTTCCAGTCGTACGTCCAGCCCGTCGAGAGTGAATGTGTAGCGGCTGGTGACCAGAATCCGGCTGTCGGTGGTGGCCGGGTCGAACGCGGAGAGCACGTCGGCGAGCACGGTGGCGTGGTCGGGGTCGAGCCGGTGCGGACCTTCGAGGTTGGCGGTCAGGATCTGTTCGAGATCGTCGATGATCAGCAGCAGGGGTTTGCGGACGTTGTCGAGTTCCTGGGAGCACGGTCCGGCCAGCAGATCGATCAGGAGCGGTTTGAGGAGATCTGGCTGCTCGCGGACCTCGGCGCGCCTTGCTTCGATGAGGCTGCGGGCCTCGGGGTTGGTGGTGACGGCGTCGGCGATGGCGTCGAGGATCGCCGTCGGGGTGTAGTCGCCGAACACGACCGCGACAGCCCGGTTGGGGTGACGGTCGGCGATCCGGGCGGCCAGGCTCGACTTGCCCAACCGGCCCTGCCCGTGGAGCAGGACCCCGGCCTTCTGCCCACCGCGCAGGGCCCGCAGCGTGCGCTGCATCTCCGGGCGACGGCCGACGAACATTTCCGTAGCCGCGACCGGCAGCTGGTGTTTGCGGTCCAGGAACGTCTTGGTCACATGGTGCGGGAGCACCATCTGGCGTTTAAGGATTCCCCCGACCAGCGGACCGCCACCGGCCGGCCCCAGCCACAACCGCGCCAGGTGCCATTCGGCACGCTGGCGCTCATCGGAACAGGCCAGCAGGTGGCGGCGGGCCTCGGCGACGGCCTCGGCCACCTCGACACGACGGCTGAGCTGCCGGTACAGGCGTTCGGCGAAACGAGTGGCTGCCTGGTCGCTGACCGAGCCGTCCCAGCCGATGACCGCGGGAATCCCGGCGGCCACCAGACCGGTGGCCATCGAGTGCGCCACCGGCACGCCGGGCTCGGCCATCTGACCGCTACGGTGGCCGGCGCCTGCGGGAACGTGCCCGGTCACGTCGGCACCGGTGGCGGTCAGGCAAGCCGACACGAACGCTAGCCGCGGCCGAGGAGTCAACAGGCCCACCAGCGCGTCCGCGCTCGTCGGACGCCCGTCCCCGAGATCATCTTCCATCAGTAGGACGGGAGTGGCGGGTTCGTCGGGCTCCGGGCGCCAGTTGTGCAGCCCGTGACATGACAGATGAACCACCGGCATCCCGCCGAGCTCGGACAGACGCAGGCCAAGATGCTCGGGATTGCCGGAGTCCTCAACAACCAGATCAAGACTCGTCTCCCCGACGGCGTTGAGGATGGCCATCTCCTCGGCCTCGAAGTCCAGCTCGTTCTGACCCCGCGGTGCCGAAGCCATGAACGCCACCCCGAGCCGGTACCCGTCCAGAGCCTGCGCCGGACTCGGCTGACCGAGCCGACGCGCCACAGCGAACAACCTCGGTCCCTCGGCAAGGAATCCGCCCCCAGGAGCGGCCAGCAGCTCATACGGAGCCCGCAGCAACGCCCAAACCGCCGCGGACGGTCTCGCCGGTGCTCGCACCTCAAACACCAGCGGCGCCGACGCCTCATCGAGTAGACGCGTCAACTGACCGAGGTCACCATCGAGCCACCGATACAACTCGCGTCCCACCGCGAGCAACGCCTGGTCCTGGGAGCCGTTACGCACGGCATCCACATACTGGCCGGCAACGGCAGTGAGCAGCTCAACATCAGAGGTCTGCAACACCCGACGGGGACCGACCCGCCGACCATCAACGACCAGCTCAAACCCGGTGGCGTCCACAACCAGCCCAGTAGCCATATGTCATCTTAACGTCACTGACCGCTACTTCAGGGCCCGAATGAAGACTCATCCATTCGATCGGATTCGTCCCGCGGTTGCCTCGTCCACTACGGGGCGCGCCGGAGATCGCGGACAGCGTTCTCGCCACGAGACGGACTGAGTTGACGAAAGAAGCTGACGCCTACGCCCTCGGCGCCTTGCTGCTCATCGTGGACGGGGCCTCAAGGCCTCGGGTTCCGCGTCCAACGGCCCACAGACGCCCAAGGTTCGCAAGACGGCTCCGGGCCGGTGGTCGATGACCACCGGCCCGGAGTGTTGTGCGTGGCCCGCAGGGGCCTGACCTGCCCTTACAGGACCGGGAGGTTCTTGCGGAGTTCGAAGGCCGTGACCTCCGAGCGGTATTCCTCCCACTCCTGCTTCTTGTTGCGCAGGAAGAAGTCGAAGACGTGCTCGCCGAGGGTTTCGGCGACCAGTTCGCTGCGTTCCATCAGGGAGATGGCCTCGCCGAGGTTCTGCGGGAGGGGTTCGATGCCCATCGCGCGGCGTTCGGCGTCGGAGAGGGCCCAGACGTCGTCGTCGGCGCCCGCCGGGAGTTCGTAGCCCTCCTCGATGCCCTTGAGGCCGGCCGCGAGGAGAACCGCGTAGGTGAGGTACGGGTTGGCGCCCGAGTCGATCGAGCGGACCTCGACGCGCGAGGAGCCCGTCTTGCCCGGCTTGTACATCGGGACGCGGATCAGGGCCGAGCGGTTGTTGTGGCCCCAGCAGATGTACGAGGGGGCCTCGCCGCCCGCGCCGGCGCTGCGGGAGGAGCCGCCCCAGATGCGCTTGTAGGAGTTGACCCACTGGTTGGTGACCGCTGCCGTCTCGGCGGCGTGCCGCAGCAGGCCCGCGATGAAGGAGCGGCCGACCTTGGACAGCTGGTACTCGGCGCCCGACTCGTAGAAGGCGTTGCGGTCGCCCTCGAAGAGGGAGAGGTGGGTGTGCATGCCCGAGCCGGGGTACTCCGAGAACGGCTTCGGCATGAAGGTGGCCTGGACGCCCTGTTCGAGGGCGACCTGCTTCATGACCAGGCGGAAGGTCATGATGTTGTCGGCCGTGGAGAGCGCGTCGGCGTAGCGGAGGTCGATCTCCTGCTGGCCGGGGGCGCCCTCGTGGTGGCTGAACTCCACCGAGATGCCCATGGATTCGAGCATGGTGATCGCCTGGCGGCGGAAGTCCATGCCCACGTTCTGCGGGGTGTGGTCGAAGTACCCGGAGTTGTCGGCCGGGACCGGGCGGGTGCCGTCCAGCGGCTTGTCCTTCAGCAGGAAGAACTCGATCTCCGGGTGGGTGTAGAAGGTGAAGCCCAGGTCGGAGGTCTTGGCCAGGATGCGCTTGAGGACGTAGCGCGGGTCCGCGAAGGACGGCGAGCCGTCCGGCATCAGGATGTCGCAGAACATCCGGGCGGTCCCCGGGGCCTCCGCGCGCCACGGCAGTATCTGGAACGTGCTCGGGTCCGGCTTGGCGATCATGTCGGACTCGTAGACCCGCGCGAAGCCCTCGATCGCGGAGCCGTCGAAACCGATGCCCTCGTCGAAGGCCTGCTCCAGCTCCGCCGGCGCGACCGCGACGGACTTGAGGAAGCCCAGTACGTCGGTGAACCACAGGCGCACGAAGCGGATGTCGCGCTCCTCAAGCGTCCGGAGGACGAATTCCTGCTGCTTGTCCATGCCTTCATCCTCGCAGTTCAGACGGCCTGTGCACCACCGCCTCGACCGTCGGGGCACAGTCGGGCGCGCCCAGTATGGCCAGTCGTGGTTTCCGCCACATTACGCACCCGGGAAAGCTCGCGGCACCCCCGCACTGACCTGGGAGCCGTCATGAGCATTACCATCTGCGCCCATGGGGGGCCGGCAGCACACGCAGCCGGGGCGTCGCGGACGTCCCGGGCTTCGGCGTGCCGTCCTGCTGATCGTCTTCGGGGTGCTGGCCGGCGCGGTGCTGCTGTGCGCGCGCTCGGGCGAGTCGCACGCCCCGTCGCCGGGTGCGCGGGTGCATCAGGCACATGCGGGGGAAGCGGCGCACGTCGTCTGCGTGTCCCCGTACGACCTGCCCGGCTGCTCGCCGCTCACGCGCGTCACGCCGGGTGTGCTGCCCGTGCCGCCGCCCGCCGTGACCGGTCCCATGGGTGCTCCGGCGCCCGCCGCGATCGCCGCCGGGGCGGCGCGGATCCGGCTGTACGGGGCTCCGCCGCGCGCCCCCGACCTGTATGCCCTCCAGGTGCTGCGGACCTGAGTGGTCCGGTTCGGTTTCGCGTTCATCCACCCCCCTCAGCAGAAGGAAACCAGGGCACATGGCCAGCAAGTCCGGCAGGACCAACCAGAACACCGACCCGAACTCCCGTCAGGCGCGCATAGCCGAGATGCGCCGCGCCGACCAGATCCGGGAGCGGCGCAACAAGGCCATCGCGATCACGGCCGCGTCGGCCGTCGTCGTCGGCCTCGTCGGCTTCGGCGCCTGGGTGCTGATCGACCAGAAGCAGGCCGAGCAGCGCAAGGAGGCGGCCGCGGAGAAGATCCGCAAGGAGGCCGAGGAGATCCGCAAGCAGCCGGTCGAGGGCGAGCAGCTCTGGGACGCGAAGAAGCTGGGCCGCAACCACGTCGAGACCCCGGTGAAGTACGAGATGAACCCGCCGGTCGGCGGTGACCACCACCCCCGCTGGATGAACTGCAACGGTGACGTCTACAAGAACGCGGTGCCGGAGGTGAACGCCGTGCACTCGCTGGAGCACGGCGCGGTCTGGGTGACGTACAACGAGAAGGCCCCCAAGGCCGACGTGGACAAGCTCGCCGCGACCGTCGGCAGCACCCCGTACACGCTGATGAGCCCGGTCAAGGAGCAGACCGGCGCGATCATGCTCAGCGCGTGGGGCAAGCAGCTGACCGTGGAGAGCGCGGACGACCCGCGGGTGTCGAAGTTCTTCACGAAGTACGTGCAGGGCGAGCAGACCCCGGAGCCGGGCGCGGCCTGCACGAGCGGGCTGGCCGGCAAGTGAGCCGCCCGGCCGGCGCCGATCGCCCCGTCCCCCGTACGTACTGGGTCGCGGGCACGGCCGTCCTGCTGGCCCTGCTGTTCGCGGCGGCCGCCACGGTGGCCGCCGCGAACGGCGGAGGTTCCGCCGGTTCCGGTGTGCCGGCCGGTCCGGCGGCGCCCCGCACTCCGGGGGACGACTCGCCGGACGCGGGCTTCGCCCGGGACATGGCGGTGCACCACCAGCAGGCGGTCGAGATGTCCTTCATCGTCCGTGACCGCACCCAGGACGAGCCGGTGCGCACCCTCGCCTACGACATCGCCAACACCCAGGCCAACCAGCGGGGCATGCTGCTCGGCTGGCTGGACCTGTGGGGGCTGCCTAAGGTGGTGGCCGGCCGGCCGCCGATGTCCTGGATGGGGGCCTCGGGCGGTCACGGCGGCCACGCGGGGCACGACGCCGCGAAGCCCGGCGCGCTGATGCCGGGCATGGCCACCAAGGAGGAGCTGGACCGGCTGGGGGCCGCCTCGGGCCGGGACGCGGAGGTGCTCTTCCTCCAGCTGATGACCGACCACCACAAGGGCGGCGTGGCGATGGCCGAGGGCTGCGCGCAGCAGTGCGGGACCCCGGTCGAGCGGGCCCTGGCGCAGGGCATGGTCGACGCGCAGCGCTCGGAGCTCACCCTGATGGAGGACATGCTGCGCAAGCGCGGAGCCGCGCCGCGCGGGTGAGGGGACACGCCCGTACGGTGGTGAGAGGCGCCCTCTCACCCGTACGGGCGTGTGCTTCGCCGCAGGGGGCCGGCAGAGAACCGGCAGAGAACCCGTACGTACCCGTACCGGCCCGTACCCGTACCGGCCCGTGGGGGCCGCCGCACCGGACGCGTCCGCGCCCGGTGTCGAACGGCGTGCTCAGGAGGTTCAGCGATGACCACTGCCGCAGACATCATGCACCCCGGGGCCCAGTGGATTCCCGCCACCGAGACCCTCGACCGGGCCGCCCAGCTGATGGCCCGGCTCAATGTGGGCGCCCTGCCGATCAGCGACGCCGAGGAGCGGCTGTGCGGCATCATCACCGACCGCGACATCGTCGTGAACTGTGTGGCCAGGGGCCACGACCCGGCGAAGGTCACCTGCGGTGACCTGGCCCAGGGCACCCCGCGCTGGATCGACGCGGGCGCGGACGTCGGCGACGTGCTGGAGGAGATGCAGAGCCACCAGATCCGCCGACTCCCCGTGATCCGGAACAAGAAGCTGGTGGGCATGATCAGCGAGGCCGACCTCGCCCAGCACCTCTCCGACGACCAGATGGCCACCTTCGTGGAGAAGGTCTACGCGCGGGTCTGACCCTGCCCCGCCGTTGCCAGGACCGCCCGGGCCACCTCGCCCGGGCGGTCCAGCATGACCAGGTGGCCGGCGGGTTCGGCGACCTCGAAGCGGGCGCCGAGCAGGTCGGCGAGGTCCGCCTGCCGGGACAGCCAGCGCAGCGCGGCGCACCCGGCCGAGCCGTCGTGGCCGGCCAGGACGGTGGTGGGGGCGGCCAGCGGGTGCGCCTGGCGCAGGGCCTGCAGCTCGGCGGCCATGTCCAGGTAGCGGGAGTTCTCCAGCAGGGCGCCGCGCCAGACCCGGCCGGTGCGGTAGCAGCGGCGTACGAGGTCCCGGGCGGCCGGGTCGGAGCCGCCGGTGCGGGAGGCCCGTACGGTGGCCCGCCGGGCCAGCGGTCC
The DNA here is from genome assembly GCF_054353315.1 of Streptomyces sp. NC-S4. Taxonomy (NCBI): domain Bacteria; kingdom Bacillati; phylum Actinomycetota; class Actinomycetes; order Kitasatosporales; family Streptomycetaceae; genus Streptomyces; species Streptomyces sp. NC-S4. Next base: position 2,796,200 of record NZ_CM135937.1, read on the forward strand.
CAGCGCGGCCGGCAGTCCGGCGGCGGTCACGGCCCGGCCGAGGAGCCGGGCCGCCCCGGTGCGCAGTGCGGCGGGCAGGACGGTGTGCGGGGTCTCCTCGACGCTGCCGTCGACCAGGACGAGCCCGGCGGTGCGCTCGGGGTACAGGCGGGCGAAGGCCTCGGCGTGGAAGCCGGCGATGGAGTGTCCGACGACGGTGACGGGGCCGGCGGTACGGGTACCGAGCCCCAGTGCGTCCAGCAGCCCTGCGATGCGGTGGGCCTCCCCGGCGGTGGTGGGCGGCCGGGTGGCGGGGCCGCTGAGGCCGTGTCCGGGGCGGTCGAAGCGGACGACGGTGCGGCCAGCGGCGACGAGCGGTGCGACGACCGGGTCCCAGTCGAACCAGGCCATGGCGAGCCCGGCGCTGAGGACGCACACGGGTCCCCGGCCTTCGACGACGACGTGCAACGGCACCCCGTCGACCCGGCCGACCCCGCTGGTCCCCACGCCCCCCTCGACCCCTTCGACGCGGACGAACCGGCCGGTGACGCTGACGCCGACGCTCACGTACGGCCCTCCTTGTGGACGGAATGGGCGAGCAGGCCCAGCCAGAGCGCGACGAGGAGCACCTGGAGCCGCTGGCCGGCGCCCAGGGCCCAGGTCCCGCGCCCGGCCGTGAACAGGGCGATCGCGGACAGGGTCCAGACGGTGGCGAGCAGTTCGAGGGCGACGAGCGCGGGGCCGTAGCGGGCGAGCGGGGCGAACCAGCCGTAGCGGCGGGCGGCGACCGTGAGGGCCACGAGGCCGACGAGGGCCCCGGTCATGGCGAGGCTGCTGCTGACGGCGTGGGCCTGGTGGGTCGCGGGGACCAGTCCGGCGGTCTCCCGGGCGGCGCATTCGGGGTCCACGGTGGGCTGGCAGCTCAGCGGCAGCCAGGCGTCGGCGGCGGTGGCCGCGCCGAAGAGGGTGACCCCGGCCCAGCCGATGACCGCCCAGGCGCGGCGGGACTCCGCGTACTTCAGCAGCCGGACGAGCGCCAGGAGCCCTCCGGAGAAGGCCAGCAGCCCGGCGGTGAAGTCGGTGGCCCGGAAGAGGCCGCCGAGCGGCTGGTCCTGGGCGGCGAGTTCGCTGACGTACGTCTCGATGGGGTTGAGGCCCGTGGAGAGGACGACTTCGAGCACCCACGCCGTATAGGCGGCCGCGGCGAGACCGATCAGGGTGGCGACCGGCCAGGCGGTCCGCGGCGAGAGTCCATGTGTGGACATAGTGTGACTAATCCTAAGCAGACTCGGGGTCGGTCCTACGATCGGATACCCTCCCCCGGTAGGGTTCCCGTCATGACGCGCAGTGCTCAGCGAGCCGCCCCGGGGGCCCGGTTGCTGCTGCTCGCCGCGCTACTGCTGCTGGGCATCGTCACCATGCACACCCTGGGCCATCCGACTGAGTCCCACACCGTGCAAGACGTGTCCGCGGCCCACTCCGTTGCCTCGGCGGGGCCGCCCGCCCCGGCCGGACACGGTGGTGCGCGCCACACCTCGGCCCCGGCGGCCGCCGACGCGCCCTCCCCCACGGTCCCCTGGTGGGGGTTCGCGGCGCCCGCGACCGAGATGGACCCCACGTCGGTCTGCCTCGCCGTGCTCGCGGGGCTCTTCGTGCTGCTCATCGGCACCGGCCGGACCGGATCCCGACGCACCGCGCCGCTCGGGGGCGCGGCCCGCATACCGGTCCGGTCCGGCGGTGGTCCGGACCCGCCCTCGCCCCGCGAGCTCCTCACCCGGCTGGCGGTCCTGCGGGTATAGGCCGACGCCGCCGCCCCCGCATGCCCGCGCGTGCCCGGGGCGGCGCCGCACCGTGCCCATGCATCCGCAACACCACACCCATGAGGTGCTCCCATGCGCTCTCTTCCCACCCGTCGCACCGTGCTCGGCGCGTCCGCGGCCGTCCTCGGCTCCGGACTGCTCGCCGCCTGCACCGGTTCCGCCGACTCTTCCGGTTCCTCCGGGTCCGCCGGCACCGCCGGCACCGGCCACGGCTCGATGAACCACGGCGGCTCCGCCGCGGACGTGCCCGAGGGGTACGTAGACCCGGCCGGGCCCGAGGTGCAGGCCGCCGAAGCCGCCCGCAAGGCCACCGGCCCCCTCACAGAGGTCAAGGTGACCGCCACCGCCACCCCGCTCGACCTCGGCGCCGGCATCACCGTCCGCTCCTGGGCGTACGGGGACAAGGCGCCGGGCCAGGAGGTCCGGGCCACCGCGGGCGGCACGCTCGCCCTCACGCTGGCCAACAACCTCCCCGAGGCCACTTCCCTGCACTGGCACGGCCTCACCCTGCGCAACGACATGGACGGGGTCCCGGGGCTGACCCAGCGCGACATCGCCCCGGGCGGCTCCTTCCCGTACCGGTTCGCCGTCCCGAACCCGGGCACGTACTGGTTCCACCCGCACACCGGGGTCCAGCAGGACCGCGGCCTGTACGGCGCGCTGATCATCGAGGACCCCAAGGAACCCCTCTCCTACGACAAGGAGTGGGTGGTGGTCCTGGACGACTGGATCGACGGGGTGGACGGAGCCACTCCGGACGCCGTCCTCGCCGAGCTCCGCAAGGGCATGAACGGCAACGGCGGAGCCCACGCGGCCCCCGGCCGCAGCGCCTCCCACTCGCCCTCCGCCTCCCGGTCCCCCAAGGGCACCGGCAAGCGCTCCTACGTCGCCATGGGCGGCCACAGCGACTACCTCGGCGGGGACGCGGGCGACGTCGTCTACGCCTACTACCTGATCAACGGGCGGGTGGCGGACGACCCTTCGGTCCTCACCGCCGAACCGGGCGACCGGATCCGGCTGCGGATCATCAACGCCGGCGGCGACACCGCCTTCCGGATCGCCCTCGGCGACCACGAACTGACGGTCACCCACACCGACGGCTACCCGGTGGAGCAGACGAGGACGGGCTCGCTGCTGCTGGGCATGGGCGAGCGGTACGACGTCCTGGTCACCGCCAAGGACGGGGTGTTCCCCCTCACCGCACTGGCCGAGGGCAAGGAGGGCTCGGCGCTCGCGGTGCTGCGCACCGGGTCGGGGACGGCGCCCACGGCCGCGACCCGGCCGGCGGAACTGGACGCGCCGCCGCTGATGGCGGACGTGCTCAGGGCCGCCGAATCGGTCGCGCTGGCCCCGCGCGACCCGGACCGTACGGTGCAGCTGCGGCTCACCGGCAACATGACCAACTACAACTGGGCCTTCGACGGCAAGCCGTACACGCCCGACCAGCGGCACCCGGTGAAGGCGGGCGAGCGGGTCCGGCTGGAGTTCGCCAACGCGACGCCCATGTGGCACCCGGTCCACCTGCACGGGCACACCTTCGCGCTGGGCGGACAGGAGGGCGGGGCGCGCAAGGACACCGCGATCCTCCTGCCGGGGCGCAGGCTGACGGTGGACTTCGACGCGGACAACCCCGGACTGTGGATGACGCACTGCCACAACGTCTACCACTCGGAGTCCGGGATGATGACGGTGCTCGGCTACCAGCTGTAGGTCACGGCCTTCCCGCCCGGCCCCCGGGCCGGGCGGGAATTCGGATGGGCCCCGGGCGCGGGCATGGCACCCTTGCGGTGATCACGACTGTCGCGACAAAAGGACGCCTCCACCGGTATGAGCACCCCGCCGAACCCGCCCAGCACTCCCGTCGGTCCGCCGACCGAGCCGGCGGGCACTCCCACCCCCGAGACGGACTCCATACCCGCGCCCGCGCAGCCGCTCTCGCTGGAGAAGACCCCGGCCGCCCCGGCGACGCCCGAGGCCGCTGAGGCCGCTGAGGCCTCCGAGGCTCCCGAGGCTCCCGAGGCTCCCGAGGCTCCCGAGGCGACCCCGGCGACCCCCGAGGCCCCGGAGGCGGCCCGGACTCCCCGGGCTCCCGTCGCGGCCACCCCGGAGCCGGCACCCGCCCCGGAGCCGGCACCCGCGCCGTCGCCGTTCGCCCCGCCGACGGCGCCCGCGTCCACCCCTGCGGCCGCGGGCTTCGGCGCCCCCGGTGCGCCCGGTGCGCCCGGTGCCCCCGGCCACGCGTGGGGCGCACCGCCCCCCGGCTCCCCCGGAGCCGGAGCCGCGTACCCGGGCTACCCCGGATACCCCGGGTACCCGCAGGCCACCCCGAACAGCAACGGCCTGGCGGTCGCCGCCGTCATCACCGGTGGCTTCGGCATCTTCTTCGGCGTCATCCCGTTCTTCTTCTGGGCCGGCACCCTGCTCGCCGCCGTCGGCGTGGGCCTCGGCATCGGCGGCACCGTCCGCGCCAACAAGGGCGCTCCGAAGAAGTCGATGGCCGTCGTCGGCACCGTGCTCGGCATACTCGGCCTGCTCACCTCGGTCGGCGGGTTCTTCCTGACCGTCCTGGTCGTCGACCGGGCCGACAGCCGCATCGACCGGCAGATCGACGAGGACTGGGGGCCGGACGAGGACTACCCCGGCGGCGAGCCCCGGCCCTCCAAGTCCCCTTCGCCCGCCCAGGTCCCCGGCCTGACCAGCGCGCTGCCGTTCGGCGAGACCTTCACCTACCCGAACGGCGTCAAGGTGAGCCTCTCGGTGCCGACGAAGTACGAGGCGAAGAACAAGTACTCCCGCGAGCGGATCAAGAACGCGATCCAGCTCACCATCACCATCACCAACGGCTCGACCGCGCCGCACGAGGTGATCTACGCCGTGCCCAACGTCCGTGACGAACAGGGCATGGCCGCCGAGATGGCCTACGACTCCGGCAGCGTGCCGAAGATGATCCGGGGCTCGATCCTGCCGGGCGAGACCGCCAGCGGGATCGTGGCCTTCGAGGTCCCCGAGGGCACCAAGAGCATCACCGCGGACATCTCCGCCGGGACCAGGCTCGACGACGTGAAGTACGCCGGCCCGATCGGCTGACGGTACGTCACCACACGGGAAACAGGCGGAAAGCAGGCGCAAGGCAGGCGGGGCCCAGGACATCGCGTCAGAAAGACGATTACACTGGGCCCCGTGCCTCAACTTCGACTCGCTCTGAATCAGATCGACTCGCACGTCGGCGACATCGCCGCCAACGCCGACTCGGTCGTCCACTGGACCCGGCACTCCGCCGAGCAGGGCGCCCACCTGGTGGCGTTCCCGGAGATGATGCTGACCGGGTACCCCGTCGAGGACCTCGCCCTGCGCGGTTCCTTCGTGGAGGCCTCCCGCACCGCGCTGCGCGAACTGGCGCAGCGACTGGCTGCCGAGGGCCTCGGCGAGCTGCCGGTCGTCGTCGGCTACCTCGACCGCACCGAGCGGGCCGTGCCCCGCCTGGGCCGCCCGGCCGGCTCCCCCGAGAACGCGGCCGCCGTGCTGCACCGCGGGCAGGTCGTCCTGCGCTTCGCCAAGCACCACCTCCCCAACTACGGCGTGTTCGACGAGTTCCGGTACTTCGTGCCGGGTGACACGCAGCCGGTGATCCGGGTGGGCGGGGTCGACGTGGCCCTGGCCATCTGCGAGGACCTCTGGCAGGAGGGCGGCCGGGTCCCGGCCACCCGCTCCGCCGGGGCCGGGCTGCTGATCTCCGTGAACGCGTCCCCGTACGAGCGCAACAAGGACGACCTGCGCCTCGAACTGGTCCAGAAGCGGGCCCAGGAGGCCGGCTGCACCCTCGCCTACCTGGCCATGATCGGCGGCCAGGACGAGCTGGTCTTCGACGGGGACTCGATCGTCGTCGACGCCGACGGGCAGGTCATCGCCCGCGCCCCGCAGTTCTCCGAGGGCTGCGTCCTGGTCGACCTGGACCTGCCGGCCGCCCGCGCCGACGCGCCCGAGGGCGTGGTGGACGACGGGCTGCGCATCGAGCGCGTGATCCTCTCCGAGGAGCCCGTGGAGCCGTACGAGCCGGTCGTCACCGGCGGGTACGCCGACCGGCTCGACGACGACGAGGAGGTCTACGACGCGCTGGTCGTGGGGCTGCGCGCCTACGTCAGGAAGAACGGGTTCCGCTCCGTCCTGATCGGGCTCTCCGGCGGCATCGACTCCGCGCTCGTCGCCGCCATCGCCTGCGACGCGATCGGCGCGCAGAACGTGTACGGCGTCTCGATGCCCTCGAAGTACTCCTCGGACCACTCCCGCAGCGACGCGGCCGACCTGGCCGAGCGCACCGGGCTGAACTTCCGGACCGTCCCCATCGAGCCGATGTTCGACGCCTACATGAGCTCGCTGGGCCTGACCGGCCTGGCCGAGGAGAACCTGCAGTCCCGGCTGCGCGGCACCATGCTGATGGCGCTGTCCAACCAGGAGGGCCACATCGTGCTGGCCCCGGGCAACAAGTCGGAGCTGGCCGTCGGCTACTCCACCCTGTACGGCGATTCGGTGGGCGCGTACGGCCCGATCAAGGACGTCTACAAGTCGGACGTGTTCCGGCTCGCGGAGTACCGCAACCGGGCCGCGGCCGAGCGCGGTGAGGTCCCGCCGATCCCGGAGAACTCGATCACGAAGCCGCCGAGCGCCGAGCTGCGGCCCGGCCAGGTGGACACGGACTCGCTGCCGGACTACCCGGTGCTCGACGCGGTGCTGGCCATGTACGTGGACCGCGACCAGGGCCTGGACGCGATCGTGGCGGCCGGCTTCGACCCGGAGCTGGTGGCGCGGACCCTGCGGATGGTGGACACGGCGGAGTACAAGCGCCGCCAGTACCCGCCGGGCACGAAGATCTCCGCGAAGGGCTTCGGCAAGGACCGCCGGCTGCCCATCACGAACGGCTGGCGCGAGCGGGCGTAGCGGCGGTCGTGCGAAGGCCCCGGCCGCTCCCCGAGGGGAGCGGCCGGGGCCTTCGCGCGGGACCGCGGCCGTCAGGGCTTCACGGTGACCCGGGCCGCGACGGGAAGGTGGTCGCTGCCGGTGCGGGGCAGGGTCCAGGAGGCCTCCGGCTTGATCCCGCGGACCATGATCTGGTCGATCCGGGCCATCGGGAACTCCGCCGGCCAGCTGAAGCCGAAGCCGTCGCCCGCCGCGCCCTGGGTGGAGCGCATCTGCGAGGTGACCTCGGACAGGGCGCGGTCGTTCATGGTTCCGTTGAGGTCGCCGAGCAGGATGACCCGCTTCAGGGGTTCGGCGGCGAGCGCGGCGCCCAGCGCGCCGGCGCTGTCGTCGCGCTGGTTGGCGGTGAAACCGGCGTTCAGCTTGACCCGGACGGAGGGCAGGTGGGCGACGAAGGCGGCGACCTCCCCCTGGGGGGTGGCGACGGTGGCGCGCATGGCCCGGGTCCAGCCCATCCGGATATCGACGGGCGCGCTCGCGGCGAGCGGGTACTTGCTCCACAGGCCGACGGTGCCCTCGACGGAGTGGTACTTGTACACGGCCCCGAGGGCCTTCTCGTAGACGGGGACGGCGCTGCCCTTGAGCTCGGTCAGGGCCAGGACGTCGGCCCCGGAGCGGGCCACCGATTCGGCGGTGCCGCGCGGGTCGGGGTTGTCGGCGTCGACGTTGTGGGTGGCCACCACCAGGTTGCCGCCGGCGCCGGACTTGTCGCTGACGAGGCCGCCGAAGAGGTTCGCCCAGACCGCGGCCGTGAGCAGTATCGCGAGGAGCGCGGTGGCGGACCTGCGGTAGACGGCTCCGGCCAGCAGGAGCGGGACGGCCAGGCCCAGCCAGGGCAGGAAGGTCTCGGTGAGGCTGCCGAGGTTGCCCACGTCGTTGGGCAGCTCCGCGTGGAAGATCATGACGAGCGAGATCAGTACGGCGATCCCGGCGAGGACCAGGCCCCGCCGCCAGATCCCCGGGTCCTTGCGCAGTACGGTCAGCCGGCGCCGGAGGCGGGTCCCGGAGGGCTCGGACTCCGAGCCGCCGTTCCCCGACTCCGTCATGTACGCCTGTGCCATACCACTGCCCTCACTGCCGTGCTCGCGCTCCGTCCCCGCCCCTTGACCCTAGGCGATGAACCGGAGCCTTCCGTGCCGTACGTCACGACCGTCGGTCACGGTCGTACGTCCGGGAGGACGAACGGCCGTGCGCAGAGGGTTCCGCTTGTCACGAAACGCGCACATTGGATCCCGTGGCCAGGCTCGCACCGCGGGCCACTTCCGCCTTTGCCCGCGCGGATGCCACCATGGGGGGTGAGTCCGGGGACGTCGTAAGGGCGCCTCGAGATGACACAAGGAGCAGTTGCAATGACGCCTGCCGTTTCGCCTGCCCGCGAACCCGCATCCGCGGCCTCCGCCACCCTCTACGGAGGCACGGGCACCCGGCGCATCACCGTCCGCGACCTGACACTGGCCAAGGAACGCGGCGAGAAGTGGCCCATGCTGACCGCCTACGACGCGATGACCGCGTCCGTCTTCGACGAGGCCGGCATCCCGGTCATCCTCGTCGGCGACTCCATGGGCAATTGCCACCTCGGCTACGACTCCACCGTCCCGGTGACGATGGACCAGATGACCATGCTCTCGGCGGCCGTCGTACGCGGCACGAGCCGTGCGCTGGTCATCGGCGACATGCCGTTCGGTTCGTACCAGGAAGGCGCGGTGCAGGCCCTGCGCAGCGCCACCCGTCTCGTCAAGGAGGCCGGGGTCGGCGCGGTGAAGCTGGAGGGCGGCGAGCGCTCGCTGGCCCAGACCGAGCTGATCGTGCAGTCCGGCATCCCCGTCATGTCCCACCTGGGTCTGACCCCGCAGTCCGTCAACGCCATGGGCTACCGGGTCCAGGGCCGCGGCGACGAGGCCGCGCACCAGCTGCTGCGCGACGCGAAGGCGGCGCAGGACGCGGGCGCGTTCGCGGTGGTTCTGGAGCTCGTCCCGGCCGAACTGGCCGCCGAGGTCACCCGGTCCCTGCACATCCCGACGGTCGGCATCGGCGCGGGCGCGGAGTGCGACGCGCAGGTGCTGGTGTGGACCGACATGATGGGCCTGACCGGCGGGAAGATGCCGAAGTTCGTCAAGCAGTACGCGAAGCTGCGCGAGACCATGACCGACGCGGCGAAGGCCTTCGCCGAGGACGTGGTCGGCGGATCGTTCCCGCAGGCGGAGCACGCCTTCCACTGATGAAATGAGCGCCGGACCGACAGCCCGCCGACCGCGTGTCGGCGGGCTGTCGTATGCCTGTCGTACGTTTGTCGGTCGGCTGTCGGTGCTTTGTCAGTGGCGGCTGGTCCCATGGGGACATGACGCGAAACGACAACAAGCCCAACGCCGTGGAGGTACGGGGGCTGGTCAAGCACTACGGCGAGACCAAGGCCCTCGACGGTGTCGACCTGGATGTCCGGGAGGGCACGGTCCTCGGGGTCCTGGGCCCCAACGGCGCCGGCAAGACCACGCTGGTCCGCTGCCTCTCCACCCTGATCGTCCCGGACGCCGGCACCGCGACCGTCGCCGGCTTCGACGTGGTCCGCCAGCCGCGGCAGCTGCGCCGCACCATCGGACTCACCGGCCAGTACGCCTCGGTCGACGAGAAGCTCTCCGGCTGGGAGAACCTCTACATGATCGGGCGGCTGCTCGACCTCTCCCGCAAGGACGCCCGCCGCCGCGCGGACGAGATGCTGGAGCGGTTCTCCCTGACCGAGGCGGCCAAGAAGGCCGCCATGCAGTACTCCGGCGGTATGCGCCGCCGGCTCGACCTGGCCGCCTCGCTCATCGGCAACCCGGCCGTGATCTACCTGGACGAGCCGACCACCGGCCTCGACCCGCGCACCCGCAACGAGGTGTGGGACGAGGTCCAGCGCCTGGTCGCGGAAGGCGCCACCGTGCTGCTCACCACCCAGTACATGGAGGAGGCCGAGCAGCTCGCCAGCGAGCTGACGGTCATCGACAGCGGCAAGGTCATCGCCAAGGGCAAGGTCGACGAGCTGAAGGCCCGTGTCGGCGGCCGCACCCTGAAGATCCGCCCCGTGGCCTCCGCGGACCTGCCGGGCATGGCCCGCGCGCTGGCCGAGGCCGGACTGGACGGTGTCGCCGGCTCCCAGGCCGTGCCGGACGAGGGCGTGCTCCTCGTCCCGATCCTGAGCGACGAGCAGCTGACCGCCGTGGTCGGCCTGCTGGCCGCCCGCGGGTACGCGATCGCCGACCTCGGCACCTACCTGCCCAGCCTCGACGAGGTGTTCCTGGCCATCACCGGCCAGAAGCCCCTCTCCGTCGAGGACTCCGTCCCCACCGAGAAGACCGAGGAGGTCGCGGCATGAGCACCGTAACCACGACGAAGCCCGCTCCCGCCGCGCCCGGCCCGGCCCCGGTGGCCGCCGCGCACGGTGAGGGAAGGATCGGCCTGCGGGGCAACCTGCGGCACATCGGCGCCCTGGTGCGCCGCAACGCCCTTCAGATCAAGCAGGACCCGGAGTCGATGTTCGACGTCGTGTTCATGCCGATCATCTTCACGCTGCTGTTCGTGTTCGTCTTCGGCGGCGCGATCTCCGGCAAGGGCAACCAGGCGGAGTACGTCAACTACGTGGTCCCGGGCCTCATGGCCATGATGGGCATGAACATCGCCATGGGCGTCGGCACCGGCGTCAACGACGACTTCAAGAAGGGCGTGATGGACCGGTTCCGGTCCATGCCCATCGCCCGCTCCTCGGTGCTGATCGCCAAGATCGTCGTCGAGCTCGGCCGGATGATGGTCGCCATCGCGATCCTGCTGGCGGTCGGCTTCCTGCTCGGCCTGTCGATCAAGGGTTCGGTCCTGGGCCTGTTCCTCGCCATCGGGCTGTCGGCGGTCTTCGGCGCCTCGCTGATGTGGATCTTCGTCCTGCTCGGCCTCACCATGCAGACCGCCCAGGCCGTCCAGGGCATGGCCATGATGGTCCTGATGCCGCTGCAGTTCGGCAGCTCGATCTTCGCCCCGCCGACCACGATGCCGGGCTGGCTGCAGTCCTTCACGGACTACAACCCGCTGTCGAACCTGGCGGACGCGGCCCGCGCCCTGATCAACGGCGCTCCGGTCGGCGACTCGGTGTGGATGACCCTGGTCTGGTCGCTGGCCATCACCGCGGTCACCATGCCGCTCGCGGTCCGGAAGTTCCGCCAGAAGACCTGACCCGCGGACCGATCCGTTCGGATCGCGTCCCGGACGGGCACCGGCCGGGGGCCGGGTCAGATGAGGGCGGTGGCCTCCTCCAGGGAGAGGCCGCCGCCTTCGGCGTACGCCTTCTCGTAGCCGGCGTCGCCCAGCGCCGCCCGGGTCAGCTCCAGCGCACGGGCGTGGTCCTCGCGCTCCGTCGTGACCGGGAAGTGCGCGGGCGGCAGGTGCGCCCGGTAGGCGCCCAGCAGCCTGGCGGCGTCGTACTCCCGGCGCGGGCCGCCGAGCGAGACCAGCGAGAGGGCCGCTATCAGCAGGTAGACCGCGGGCATCTGCGGAGCCACCATCCGCGCCATCGGGTCCATGGCGGTGGGCATGGCCTGCCGCAGCCGGTCGAGGGCCTCCTCGTACAGCCCCTGCTGATTGTCCAGCCAGGCCATCGTGCCGAGCAGGAAACCGTCGAAGATGGCGAACGCGCCGAAGGCGAACTCGTCCCGCAGCAGCTGCAGCTGGCCGCGCGCCTCGGCGATCCGTCCCGTACGGCCGAGGATGCCCGCGAGGAACATCCGGGCGGCGGGCATGGCCTCGTTGCCGTACCGCCGCACCGTCGCGGTGATCTCGGTGAGGATCTGCTCGGCCTCCTCGATCCGGCCGGCCTCGGTCAGCGTGCCGGCCATCCGTACGCGCAGCACGGTCACCTGGGCCATGGCGCCGAGGCGTTCGGCATAGGCGATGGCCTCCTCGTAGTCGCGGGCGGCCTGGGCGTACTCGCCGCGCTTCTCCCCGGCCTCGGCGCGGGCGGACAGCGCCTCGGCGCAGCCCCAGGCATCGCCGAGTTCGCGGAACAGTGCCAGGCTCTCGTCGGCGTCGCGCGAGGCGTCCCCGGCCCAGTCGGCCCGGTTCGCGAGGATGTTGGCGCGCAGCTGGAGCGCGGAGGCCAGTTCCCAGCGGTAGCCGAGCTCGCGGGCGGTCGCGACGGTCGCGTCGACGACCCGCTGGAGCAGCCCGGGGTCGCCGGCGATCATGACGGCGTAGATCCACAGGGAGGCGGGGGTCCGGCAGGTCTGCGGCAGTCCGGGCCGGTAGGTGGCGAGGACACCGTCGATCAGGGCGCGGACCGAGGGGGTGTTCCAGGTCTCGTTGGTCTGGTCGCGGGAAGCCAGCAGGACCAGGTTGAGGGCGCGCCAGCCCTCGGTGCGCGTTTCGCCGGAGTAGGGCGGCGGCGTGTCGACGAGCCGTTCGTAGACGGGCTCGGCGGGGACGAAGGGCGGCTCGAAGGGGTTGGGGCCGAGGGCGGCTGCGGCCTCGGCCCAGTGCCGGGACTCGGAGCGGAGGTCGTGCATGTGCCAGTACCAGCCGAGCGAGTGGACCAGGCACAGGACCTCGTCGGCGTCGCGGACGGCGACGGCCCGGCGCAGGGCGGTACGCACGTTCTCGTACTCGGTGGCGAGCCGCTCGGTGGCCGCCCGCTGGCCGTGGCCGCGCAGCAGCGGCTCGGTGGTGCGGGCGAGCTCCCGGTAGTGGACGAGGTGGCGGTGCTCGGTGGCCTCGCGGTCGCCGGCGGTTTCGGCGAGGCGTTCGGCGGCGTATTCGCCGACCGTCTCCAGCAGGCGGTAGCGCATGCCGCGGCCGTCGGATCCGGGGGTGGCCACGACGAGGGACTTGTCGACGAGGGAGCCGAGGACGTCGGCGGGGTCGTGGTCATCGGCGGGGTCGGCGCAGACGGCTTCGGCGGCGGCGAGGTCGCAGCCGCCGGCGAAGACGGACAGCCGGCGCAGGACGGTGCGTTCGGCCTCGTCGAGGAGCTCCCAGGACCAGTCGACCACGGCGCGCAGGGTCTGCTGGCGGGGCAGGACGGTACGGGAGCCGCTGGTCAGGAGGCGGAAGCGGTCGTCGAGCCGGTCGGCGATCTGGCGCGGGGTGAGCAGCCGCAGCCGGGCGGCGGCCAGCTCGATCGCGAGCGGCAGACCGTCGAGGCGGCGGCAGATCTCGGCGGCCGCGGCCGGGTCCTCCTCGATGCTGAACCCGGCGCGGGCGGCGGCCCCGCGGTCGGCGAGCAGCCGCAGCGCGATGGGGTCGGGCAGCGGTTCCACCGGGCGCAGGGACTCCCCCGGGACGCCGAGGGGTTCGCGGCTGGTGGCCAGGATCCGCACGTCGGGGCAGTGCGTGAGGAGCCGCTCGGCGAGCTCGGCGGCCGGGCCGATGACGTGCTCGCAGTTGTCGAGCAGCAGCAGGAGCCGGCGTCGGGCGCAGTGCTCGGCGAGCCGGTCGAGGGGTGCGTCCCCGGGGCGCTCGGTGAGGACGCGCAGTTCCTCGGCGGCGGCGCCGCGCAGCTTGGTCTCCCGGGCTCCGAGCGCGGCGAGGGCGGCTTCGGCGACGTCCTCCGGGTCGCCGGACCCGTCGAGGGGAGCGAGTTCGACGAGCCAGACCCCGTCGGGCCAGGCGCTCTCGTCCTGGGCCTCGGCGGCCTCCTGGGACAGCCGCGTCTTGCCGGCTCCGCCGGGTCCCAGCAGCGTGACGAGGCGGGCCCGCGCGAGGTCGTCCCCGATGACGCGGATGTCGTCCTCGCGGCCGACGAAGGTGGTCAGGCGCGCCCGCAGATTTCCCGCCGAGGAGGACGCGGACACGGGGGTGGCTGTTCGGGACCCGCCGCCGACGACCGCGGCAGCCGTGGCCGTGGCCGTGGCGGCAGCAGCGGCGGCTGTCGGCGGCGGCGCGTCCGAGGTCAGCAGTTCGGCGTGCAGGGCCCGCAGCTCCGGGCCCGGGTCGGTGCCCAGCCGGTCGGACAGCTCCCGGCGGAGGCTGTCGTACGCGGCCAGCGCCTCCGCCGGGCGGCCCGCGTCGCGCAGGGCCCGGATGCGCAGGATGTGCAACGGCTCGTCCAGCGGCTGCTGGGCGCACAGCGCGGTCAGCTCCGGCAGGCACCGCTCCGCCTCGCCCATGGCCAGGGCCGCCGCGAGCCGCCCCCGGCGCGCGTCCATCCGTACGGCCTCCCAGCGCGCGGCCTCCGCGGCCGGGTCCGGCAGGTCGGCGAGGGCCGGACCGCGCCACAGGGCGAGGGCCTCCTCGTACAGGGCCGCCGCCTCGGCCGGGTCCGGCGCCCGGCCCGCGGCCCGGACCAGCCGCTCGAAGCGGTACAGGTCGACGTCCTCCCGCTCGGCGGCCAGCTGGTAGCCGCCCTCCGCCGACCGTACGGCCGTATGCCCGAGCGCCCGCCGCAACCGGGCGACCAGCGCCTGCAGGGCCGCCACCGCGTCGGCCGGCGGATCGCCGTCCCACACCTCGGCGACGAGCAGCCGGGCGGGCACCACCCGCCCCGGCCGCAGCGCGAGCGCTGTCAGGAGCGCCCGCAGGCGTGCTCCGCCGACGGCGGCGGGGGTCCCGTCGTCGTGGATGGCCTGGGCGGTTCCGAGGATCGCGTAACGCACCGGCCCATTGTCCCCGCAGCCGGCCCGGGACCCGCACCGTTTTCCGTTGGGCCTGCCGGATAGGTTGCCCGCATGGTTCATCAGGGCAGCCGCGGCGAGCGGCAGATCAGTTCGGTATTCCTCGGCATCTTCGCGATCATGGCCGTCACGGGCTGGGCCGTGTGGACGGGGTACGCGACGAGCCCCGGACTGGCCGTGTTCCTCTTCGTGACGTCGGCGTGGATCGTCTCCCTGTGCCTGCACGAGTACGCGCACGCCCGGACCGCCCTGCACGGCGGTGACCTCACGGTGGGTGCCAAGGGCTACCTGACGCTGAACCCGCTCAAGTACACGCACGCGCTGCTCAGCATCGTACTGCCGGTGATCTTCGTGATCCTGGGCGGCATCGGCCTGCCCGGCGGCGCGGTGTTCATCGAGCGGGGCCGGATCCGGGGCCGCTGGAAGCACAGCCTCATCTCGGCGGCGGGCCCGCTGACCAACGTGGCCTTCGCCGTCGTGTGCACGGCCCCGTTCTGGCTGAACGCCCTCGACGGGGTACCGCTGGCGTTCCGCTACGCGCTCGCCTTCCTCGCCATGCTGCAGGTCTCGGCGGCGATCCTGAACTTCCTGCCGGTACCGGGCCTGGACGGCTACGGGGTCATCGAGCCCTGGCTGTCTCACCGGGTGCGCCGCGAGATGGAACCGCTGGCGCAGTTCGGCCTGCTGGCCGTGTTCGCGCTGCTGTGGATCCCGGGGGTCAACGCGTTCTTCTTCGGCGCGGTGGACGGCCTGATGTCCGCGCTCGGCGTGTCGGACCTGGAGACGTACTGCGGCCGCGACCTCTACAGCTTCTGGCGGGACACCGACGGCTTCTGCGCCGTCCCGCAGGACTGACGGGGCAGAAGCCCACCGGCTGGAATGTCAGTGCGATCCGCTATTCCTTTCGGGAACACTGCGACTGATCCGATCGATCAACAGCAGTAGTCCCAGGGGGGATTTCTCACACATGACACTCAGAACGCCCATGCGCGCCCTGCCCGCGGCGGCCCTGTCGCTGGCACTCGGCCTGGCCGCCGCCGCGCCGGCCTCGGCCGCCGTCGACCCGGCGACGCCGAAGGTCACCGCGCCCCGCACCGGCCCGACCCCCGGGTTCGCCGGCGAGGAGCAGTACTCCGACTGCTACACCGACCCGTACGCGGGATCCGGAGCCGGCTGGATCGGCCTGAACGACGTCACCACCAAGGTCACCGCCACCTCACCGTCCGGTGCCCAGCTGCAGACGACGTTCCAGCTGTGGGACACCTCCTACGGCGGCAAGCGCACCGACTTCCCGACCTCGTGGACCACCTACCCCGAGGCCGCCACGAACCTCTCCCGCGATCTGCTGAAGGACGGCGGCCAGTACGCGTGGCGGGCCCGGGCCACCGACGGGAAGCTGACCAGCCCGTACACGGCCTGGTGCTACTTCCGCGTGGACCACACCCAGCCCACCGCCGAGGTCACCACGGACGACAGCCCCAAGAGGGTCGGCGAGGAGGCCACCTTCACCCTGAAGGGGACCGACGGCGGCTCGGGAATCGCCTGCGCCCGCTGGCAGACGACCCCGGTCTTCAGCGTCGGCTGGAGCTGCGCGGACGCGGCGACCGACTCCCGCGTCGTCGGGCTGACGGACGGCTCGGCCGACATCAAGGTCAGGCCGGCCACCTGGGGCAGCCAGGCGGTGTACGTCCAGACGATGGACAACGCGGGCAACCTGGGCCAGGCGCAGGCGTACTACTACGCGCAGGCCTCCACCACGCCCGCCGCCTTCGGCGACATCGACGCCGACGGGAAGCCGGACGTCCTCGTCCCGGATGCGGCGGGCAACCTCCGCAAGCGGGGTGCGAACCCGTTGGACCCCGTGAACGCCCACCGCATGGCCGCGCCGGGTGACGGCGAGAGCTGGGCCGGCGTCCAGTACACCCACCGGGGGTCCTTCCGGGGGCAGAGGGTCGACGACCTGCTGGCCCACGCCCCCGGCGGGAAGTACGTCTACCAGTTCAGGAACGACGGGGCGGGACAGTTCACGGGGCAGGGGTCGATACTCGTCGACAAGCCCGAGACCTGCCTCGACGCGGCGGGTTCGGAGATCGACTGCGCTCGGCACGGGTTCGGTGCGGACTGGTCGAAGGTGACGCAGATCGCCGCGTACGGATCACCCACCGGCGACAGCGCGGTCGGCGGCTCCCTGCCGAGCAGCTCCCTGTTGTTCGTCGAGAACGGGCGGCTGTGGCTCGCGAAGCCGAGCGCTGTGTGGCTGCCGACGGCCACGCTCCTCTCCGGCGACGCCACCTCCTGGGCCGGCTACGACCTGCTCACCCCGGGCCGGGCGCAGGGGACGGACTTCCCGACCCTGTGGGCCCGCTCCCGGGCGGACGGCGCGATCCGCGCCTTCTCCGTCAAGGGCACCGCGGACGCACCGGACTTCTCGGCCTTCGTGAACCCGGCCGCCGGGCCGGTCCTGTCCACCCTGACCCCGACCGCGCACCCGCGCGTCGGCTCTGACGGCGACCTCACGGGTGACGGTCTGCCGGACCTGTGGTCCGCGGACGCGACCGGCAAGGTCACCGTCTTCCCGGGTACGGGCACCACCGCCCCGCACCCCACGGTCACCGGCTTCGGCCCGGCCGTCTGACCCGCCGGACGCCCCCGAGGGCGCCCGGGCAGTTCCTAGCCGGCCTGGCGCGCGGCGGAGGCCTTCTCGGCCTTCGCCTTGCGCAGGTAGTACCAGGCCATGTTGGACGTGAGGCCGGCCAGCAGCACCCAGACGATCCCGAGGAAGCTGCCCTCGACGAAGGCGACGACGGCCGCCGCCACCGCACAGACGCAGACGACGATGGCGAAGACGGCAAGGCGGGGCATGGGAAGAGCTCCTCGGAAACACTGAACGGCGTCGAGCCCCTCCAGTGTCCCCCATGCCCCGCAGTGCTGCCGTAAGGGCGCCCGCGATCGCATCCGGCTCGTTTCCGGCTTCACCTGATCTCCCGCACCCCGTGGCGTTAGGTTCGGCGAGTACACGCCGTATTCCACGCGTGACAGAACGAACAGCCCGGCCTGCTCGGCCCGCGACGGACGACACCGGGCGAGTGGGGGGAGCACGTATGCAGGAGATCTCCAAGGGTGCGAACGTCAGCCTGACCTCCCTCAGCGAGGACGCCGGGGCGGTCGTCGTGAGCCTGGGCTGGACCAGCGTCACCGGAGCCGGCGACGCCGATGTCTCCGTGCTGCTCCTGAACGAGAACGGCAAGATCCGCAGCGAGAACGACTTCTACTTCTACAACCATCCCGCCGCCGCGGACGGAAGCGTCCAGCTCCTCGGCAAGACGCCGACCTCGAACGGCGACGAGGACCGCATCAGCGTGGACCTCACCGCCGTTCCCGAGGACGTGGCGCGGATCGTGGTGGCGGCCAGCCAGTACGGCGGCGCGCGCTTCGGAGACCTCGACGATCTGCGGATGACGGTCTCGGACCGGACGGGGGAGCCGCTCGTCGGGTACTCCATCGAGGACGCGGGCGTGGAGACGGCCTTCATCTTCGGTGAGCTGTACCGGCGCGGCGAGGAGTGGAAGTTCCGCGCCGTGGGACAGGGGTACGAGACCGGCCTCGCCGGGCTGGCCACGGACTTCGGCATCGACGTACTGGAGGACAGCGAGCCGGCGGCGACAGCGTCGGAGGCCGTGACCACCGCCGTGACCGCGCAGCCGGAGGAGGGCGGGGCGAGCGCCGTCCCGGCCGAGGCGACGGCGACGGCGACGGCGACGGCGACGGCCGACCCGACGGCGCCCGACGCCACTGCGGCGAGCGAGGCAGCGATGACGAGCGCCACCGTGCCCGCCCAGACCCGCGGCCGCGCACCGCGCACCACGCGGAAGAAGGTCACCCTGCCCAAGGTGGCCAAGAAGTCGCTCGCCGAGAACGACACCTGGCGCACCGCGCGGCTCTTCCCCGTGCCGTCCCTCAAGAGCGACAAGGAGCGCGAGATCCGGGCGACCTCCGTACTGCTCTCCGTCATGGCGCAGGTGCCCGAGCTCGGCCGCCGCCTCACCGCCGGGTTCGGGGCACCCGCCGGCCGGATGCAGACCTTCACCGAGGTTCCCCTCCCCCACGGCGACACCCCGAAGCGGCCGGACGGGGTGATCCGGGTGGAACGCGCGGGCAAGCTGTGGACGGCCCTCGTGGAGACGAAGACGCACGGCAATCCGCTCAAGGACGAGCAGGTCCAGCAGTACATGGACATCGCCGCGCGCCGCGGCTACGAGGCGGTGATCACGCTCTCCAACGACGTGGCCCTGGACGGTTCGCCGGTGGTGGACGTCAAGATCGACGGGCGGCGAAAGCACAAGGTCAGCCTCTGGCACCTGTCCTGGGCGGAGGTGGCCCACCAGGCCCAGATGCTGATCCGCCACGAGGGCGTCGGCAACGCCGCCCACGCCTGGCTCCTCCAGGAGCTCCTGGAATACCTCCAGCACGAGAACTCGGGCTGCCACGGATTCCAGAACATGGGCCCCGCCTGGGTGCCCGTGCGCAAGGGCATCGAGGACGAGACCATCAGCCCCGACGACGAGCGCGCCGTCGACGTCGTCGAGAGCTGGGAGCGGTTGATCCGCCAGGTCTGCCTGCGCCTCGGCGGCGAGTTGGGGCAGAAGGCCCTACCCGTGCAGCGCACCCGGCGCGACAGCGATCCGCGGGCCCGCCGGACCGCGGCGGCCGCAGGGCTGTGCGCCGACGGGAAGCTCTCCGCCGAACTGCGCATCGACGGAACGAGTTCCGTCATCGCCGTCACCGCGGATCTGCGGACGGGCAAGGTCCGGGCCTCCGTGGACATCCCGGCCCCGGAGGGCTCGTACCCGCTGGCCACGACGAAGCGGCTGCTGCGGGCGCTTGCCGAAGCACCCGCGGACCTGCACGTCCAGACTCTGGTGGAGGGCGAGAACGGGCCCCGCGGCACCCTGGAGCGGCTGCGCCCCGAGCCCGGCGATCTGCTGCCCAGGGACGGGGCCGCGCCGACCGGGTTCCGGCTGTCGCTGATCAAGGGGATGGGAAACACCCGGGGCAACACGGAGTCCGGTTTTATCCGAGGCGTCGACGCCGCGGTCGACCGCTTCTACCACGGTGTGGTGGCCCATCTGGGCACCTTCGAGACGCGCGGCGGCCGCCGCTGAGCTGCTTCCCGGCGGTCCGGTTCTGCGGACCGGGCCGCCGGGTGCGGTTTCGGGGCCGTGTCAGAGGTCCGTGACGCGCAGGCCCGCGTGGGCCTTGTAGCGGCGGTTGGTGGAGATCAGGTTGGCCACCAGTGACTCGACCTGGTGGGCGTTGCGCAGGCGGCCGGCGAAGACGCCGCGCATGCCGGGGATGCGGGCGGCCAGGGCCTGGACGATGTCGGTGTCGGCGCGGACCTCGCCGAGGACCATCACGTCGGTGTCGATCTCGTCGATCGACTCGTCCTGGAGCAGGACGGCCGAGAGGTGGTGGAAGGCTGCGGTCACCCGGGAGTCCGGGAGCAGGGCGGCGGCCTGCTGGGCGGCGCTGCCCTCCTCGACCTGGAGGGCGTAGGCGCCCTGCTTGTCAAAGCCGAGCGGGTTGACGCAGTCCACCACGAGCTTGCCCGCGAGGTCCTCGCGCAGGGCTTCGAGGGTCTTGGCGTGGCCCTCCCACGGCACCGCGATGATGACGATGTCGCTGCGGCGCGCGCACTCGGCGTTGTCCGCGCCCTCCACGCCGAGGCCCAGTTCGCCTGCCGCGGTCTGTGCGCGGTCGGCGGCGCGGGAGCCGATGATCACCTTCTGGCCGGCCCTGGCGAGCCGGTAGGCCAGGCCCCGGCCCTGGTCGCCGGTGCCGCCGAGGACGCCGACGACGAGGCCGGACACGTCCGGCAGCTCCCACGGGTCCTTGACCGGCGGCTTCTGCGTGTTGTCTGAGGAAGTCATGGGGGCGAGGGTACTGCCGGGTAGCCCACAGTCGAAGGGTGACGAAGGGGAAGGAACCGCTCCCCGTGTCGCCCGCATGGTGCAGGATGCCGATATGGACGCCGTGAGGGTCGCGCTGCTGCGCGAGGTGCTCGCCGGTACGCAGTGGCCGGGAGACGCGCGCCGCTTCGCCGGATCGCTGCGCCGGTCCGTCGTACCGGCCGGCGGTCGCCTGCTTCTGGTGGGGACCGAGGGCTACGAGCCCTGGCATCTGGCGGCGCACCTGGTGGACGAGGCCGCCTGGTCGGGGCTGCCGGAGCTGGCGCCCACGCTCGTACGCCACCACGTGCGGCCCGGGGAGCCGCCGCACCTGTCGGTGGGTCTGGGAAGGCTCGCGGCGGCCAGGCGCGGGCACACGCTGCTGGTGGTGGCGCCCGGGTCACCGGGTGAGGGGCTGCTGGAGCGCGTCCACGAAGCGCGGCGCGCGGGGGCGACCGTACTGTCCCTGGACGGCGGGGACCCGGATCTGGGCGCGCTCGCCCACGACGAGCTGTCGGTACCGGCATCGGCATCGGCACCGGACGACGGGATGGATCTGGACACCGTGCAGCACCTGGTCAGCGCGGCGGCCGGGGAGAACACCCTGCCGGTGCGGCGCGGAGCGCGCCGGTTCAGGGACCGGCTGGCGCGGCTGGCCGACCACCTGACCGCGCCGCCGCCCAGCCGCTGGTAGGGGCTACGCCCCGCCCGTGCCGGTGGTGCCCTCTTCGTCCTCGCGGGTCCTGTCGTTCCACTTGGGGTCGTTCTGCCATTCGAGGTTGCGTTCCTGCGCCGTCTCCATGGCGTGGTTCGCCTCCTCCGGGGTGCCGTACGGGCCGAACCGGTCCTTGGCCGGGCAGTCGGGGCCTTCCTCGACCTTCTTGTGGACCAGGCAGTAGTACCACTCGCCAGGTTTGCCCACCTGACGCTTCTTGAACAGGGCCATCGCCGTCGGGCTCCTCTCGTACCGCTCTATCCCGCCATGCTGCCCCATCCCCGCTGGATACACTCGCTCGCATGTCTGGCCAGTCGCTGCTCGTACCAGGCGAGCTCTCTCCCGTCCGTTCCGTTCCCGGAAACATCCGCCGGCCCGAGTACGTGGGCAAGCCCGCGCCCGCTCCGTACACCGGACCGGAGGTGCAGACCGCCGAGACCATCGAGGCCATGCGCATCGCCGGCCGGATCGCCGCCCAGGCGATGGAGGAGGCCGCGAAGCTGATCGCGCCGGGGGTGACCACCGACGAGCTCGACCGGGTCGCCCACGCGTACATGTGCGACCACGGGGCCTACCCCTCGACGCTCGGATACCGGGGCTTCCCGAAGTCGCTGTGTTCCTCCGTGAACGAGGTCATCTGCCACGGCATCCCCGATTCCACCGTCCTGCGCGACGGCGACATCGTGAACCTCGACGTGACCGCGTACATCGGCGGGGTGCACGGCGACAACAATGCGACCTACCTGTGCGGGGAGGTGGACGAGGAGTCGCGGCTGCTGGTGGAGCGCACCCGGGAGGCGCTGAACCGGGCCATCAAGGCCGTCAAGCCGGGCCGCCAGATCAACATCATCGGCCGGGTCATCGAGTCGTACGCGAAGCGCTTCGGCTACGGCGTGGTCCGGGACTTCACCGGCCACGGCATCAACTCGTCCTTCCACTCCGGCCTGATCGTCCCGCACTACGACAGCCCGCACGCCACCACCGTCATCGAACCCGGCATGACCTTCACCATCGAGCCGATGCTGACGCTGGGCACCCACGAGTACGACATGTGGGAGGACGGCTGGACGGTCGTCACGAAGGACCGCAAGCGGACCGCGCAGTTCGAGCACACGCTGGTGGTCACGGACTCCGGTGCGGAGATCCTGACCCTCCCCTAGCTTCCGGCGGTCCCTCCGCGAACGGGGCCGGGCCCGGTGCACGGATGCACCGGGCCCGGCCCTGTTCGCGGGGGGGGCTCCCCGGGGGTCACGCGCTGAGCGGGAACTCCGCGCCCAGCTCCCGGAACACCGCGCCGTTGAAGTCGAAGGCGCGCTTGCACTCGTCGATGATGCGCTGCTTCTCCAGGTCGTCCGCCGCTATGGCGTCCAGCAGCTCGCGGTAGGTCCGCTTGAAGGCCGCCGGGTTGGAGATGTCCGCGAAGACGTAGAACCGGACGCCGTCGCCCTTGCGCTCGAAGCCCCAGGTGCGCTCCGCCTTGTCGCGGATGATCTGGCCGCCGGAGAGGTCGCCCAGGTAGCGGGTGTAGTGGTGGGCGACGTACCCGCCCGGCCACTCGGCGGCGCACTGGGCCACCCGCTCGGCGTACGCGCGCGTCGCGGGCAGGGCCACCACGTTCTCGCGCCAGTCCGGGCCGACCAGGTGGGCGAGGTCGCGTTCGATCTCGGCGACGCGCATGAGCTCGGGCCGGATGAACGGCCCGGCCACCGGGTCCTCCTTGAGGGATTCGGCCGCGTCCTCCAGGGCCCGGTACACGAACCACAGTTGCTCCGTGTAGCGCGTGTACGCGTCCACGCCGAGCCGTCCACCCAGCAGATCGCTCATGAAGGTCGACGTCTCCGCCTCGGTGTGCTGCTCGTGCGAGGCGACGCGGATGACCGTAGAGAAGGCGTCCAAGACGGACCTCCAGGAAGAGGAAACAGGCGTGACGGCATCACCGTCACGCCCGATCCTCCTACTTAGGTTTACCTAAGTCAATGAGTTCCCGACGTCTTGTCGGTAAAAACTCCCGTCGGGGGCCGGGGCGAAGCGGACGCGGCCGCCGATCTCCACCGTGCCGTCCGGGCCGGGAGCGGTGAGGATCTGCGATCCGGCGCCCTGGGTGATGTTCAGGGCGCGGTTGAGCTGGGCCGTCAGCAGGATCGCCGCCGAACCGGTGGCCTCGTCCTCCGTGATGATCCCGTCGGGGCGGCGCGGGAAGCCCCGGGCCCGCACGCGGCCCGCGGTCTCGTCCTCCCAGGCCCAGGCGTACAACCAGCCCTCGCCGGGCGGCGGGGCGGGCAGCGCCTCGACCTCGGCGACGGATGCGTACTGCTCGGTGCGCTTGCCCTCGACCCACTCGGGGCGGGCCGTGATCCAGGTGAACTCCCCGTCGTCACGGGCCCATACGGATCCGGCGGGCGGCTGGAGCTCCTCGATGTCCAGCAGCCACGCGGCCCCGACCAGCGGATGCCCCGCGAAGGACATGCGCGTGCCGGGGGTGCGGATGTCGACGACCCCGCGCTCGGGGTCGTCGACGAACACCGTTTCGCTGTAGCCGAGTTCGGCGGCCAGGGCCTGCCGCGACGCATCGTCGGGGCAGGTCCGGCCGTCTCGTACGACACCGAGCAGGTTGCCGAAGCGGCCGTCACCCGCGCAGAAGACCTTCAACACGTCCAGATCGTTCACGCGGGAATTGAAACACGGCTCAGACCTGGGCCGTACGGCGCCTGCGCGCGAGGTACACCGCGCCCGCGCCGGCCGCGATCACCACGCCGGAGGTGGTGAGCAGGGCACCGGCCGGGATCCCGGCGCCGGTGTTGGCGAGGTTGCCGCCGACGGCGGAGGAGCCGCCGCCCACGGTGCCGCCCGTACCGCCGGTGGTACCGCCGGTGGTGCCACCCGTGGTGCCACCGGTCGTACCGCCCGTGGTCCCGCCGTTCGAGCCGCCCGTGGAGCCGCCCGTCGAACCGCCGGTCGTACCGCCCGTCGAACCGCCGGTGCTCGGCAGGGTGGCGTCCTTGTCCACCGCCACGGCGAAGGTGAGCGGGTCGATCGCGTCGCCCGCCTTGTACATGGAGCCGGTGGTGTCGTTGGCGAAGGCCGCCGCGCCCTCGGCGGTGAAGACCGCCGGGACCCCGTTCAGCGCCAGGACGCCGTTCTTGGTCTTGTAGTCGGTCTTCGACAGGTCGAGCGTGGCGAAGCGCAGGCCCGTCCTGGTGCCGGAGGCGTTCTTGACGTCCACGTACAGGGTGCCGGTCTTGCCGGTGGCCTCGACGCGGGGGCTGCCGAAGGTCATGTCGATGCCGTGGGCCGCGTACTGGAAGCGCAGGCTGCCCTGGAAGGAGGCGTTCAGCTGCTGCTTCTTGACGTCGAGGTCGCCCTTGCCGAAGGCGAAGTCGAAGGTGTCGCCGTTCTTGGCGGCGCCACCCGCAGGGATGATCGACCCCGCGCTCAGCACGTACTTGCGGAAGGACTCCTTCACGCCCCACGTCAGCTTGCCGCTGAGCACCTTCTGCGCGCCGTCGGCCGGAGGCGTCGGGTTCTTGGTGGTGTTGTCCGGGGTGGGCTCCGGGTCGGGCTTCTTCTCGAACTCCGGCTTCACGGTGAGCGGGTCGCCCGGCTTGTCCTTGTAGCCCGGCGAACCGAGCACGTCCGCGGCTTCCTGCGTGAGCGTGGTCGCCAGCTTGTCCATCGTCCGGCCGGCGAAGGCCACGGTGGCCATGGGCACGTCCTGGGTGGTCGTGCCGCCCTTGGTGACGTCCGCGGTGAGCTTCTTGGTGCCCGTGTCGATACGGATGTCCGAGAGCTTGACCTCGAAGCCGTGGCCGGCCGGCGGGGCGGGAGAGGAGAAGGTGACGCTGCCCTTGAAGGCCGCCTTCACCACGTGCCCGTTGGCCGGTTCGTACGCACCGCTCGCCTCGACGAAGCGCAGGGTGCCGTCCTCGTTCTGCTTGGCGCCGTCCGCGACGGTGATGGTGCCCTTGGCCATGTTGGTCACGTAGGCGCGGTAGCCGGCGAGCACGCCCCAGTCGAGGGTGCCACCGGTGATCTTCACCGGGTCGGTGGGCGGGCCGCCCGCGGCGGTGGCGGGCAGGGCGAAGGCGGTGGCGCCGAGCGCCGCCGCGGTCAGGACCGCGGCCGCGAGGGAGATCGGGCGTCGGATGGACGACATGGCTGGGTACTCCTGAAGGAACAGAGGAAGGGGAAGGGGTGCCTACTGGGGCGCGTCGGTCGGCGCCGGCGAGGCGGCTGCCGTACGGCGCTTGCGCACGACCAGGAAGGTGCCACCGCCGGCCAGGGCCAGGACGGCCACGGCAAGGGCGATGAAGAGCCCGGTGTTCGAGGACTCCGCCGCCTTCGCGGCGGGGGCGGGCTCGGCGGACGGCGACGCGGACGCGGGGGCGGGCGAGGCCGTCGAGCCCAGGTCGGGCAGGGCGGGCAGCTGTGCGTCGGAGTCCAGGGCGACGGCGAGCGAGACGGGGTCCATCTCGGTGCCGGCCTTGTACATGGAGTTGAAGGCCTGGGAGCCGCCCTCGGTGAGGGTGGCCGGTGCTTCGGTCAGGGTGGCCAGCTTGCCCTCGGTCTTCAGACCCTTGGCGTCGAACTCCACGAGCGGGACGGCGTTCTTCGTCGCACCGCCGGTGGTGACGTCCGCGGACAGGACGCCCTTGCCGTTCTCCACCTTCACGCTCATCTTGCCGAGCGTGAGGTCCAGATGGGCGCCGGTGAACTGGACCGTACCGGCGAAGGCCGCATCAAGGGTGCCTTTCGCGCCGTCGAACGAGCCCTTGCCCTGCGGGAAGCGGAACAGCGCGCCGCCGTCCTGGGCGCCCTCGGCGAGGACCCACCTGCCCTGGCCGATCGAGCCGGTGACGTACTCGCGGAAGGTGCGGCGCACACCCCAGTCCACGGCGGCGTCGGCGAAGGTGCCCGCCGTCTGCGGGGGCTGCTCGGTGGCGCTCGGCTGCGCCGTGGCCGACTGCGCGGGCGCGGCGGCCGGGGCGCTCTTGACGTCGGCGGAGAGCGAGATCGGGTCGAGCTGGGTGCCGGCGCCGTAGTAGCCGGCGAACGCCTTGGCGCCTTCCGCGGTCAGGGTGGCCGGGATGTTCGTGAGGGACAGCCGGCTGGCGCCGCCCTTCATGTTGATGCCGCCGACGCCGAGCGAGGCGAAGGCGACCTGCGACTGGTTGCTGACCGCGCCGCTGTCCTTGGCCTTGCTGGAGACGTCCACGTACAGCGTGCCCTTGCCGCCGGAGATCTTGACGGTCGGGCGGCTGATGGTCATGTCCAGTTCGTACACGCCGTCGGGCTTCTGATGGCCCTGGAAGGTCACGCCGCCCGAGTAGGAGGCCTCGAAGGCTCCGGAGTCGGGGTCGTAGGAGCCGGCAGCGGAGTGGAAGCGGAAGAGGCTGCCACCCGCGGTGGCCGCGCCACTCTTCAGCTTGAAACCGCCTTTTGCCACCGGACCCGTGACATAACTCTGGAAGGACGATTTGATGCCCCAGTCGAGCCGACCCCCCTGCACGGTGCCCGCCCGGGCTGCCGTCGCCGGGAGCAGGGCCCCCAGCAGGGCCGCCAACAGGGCGACGGCGAACGCACGGACGGGTCTTGCGGGCATGACTGCCCCCTCCTGAGGTCTAGCGAGCAAGGTTAGGCTAACCTAAGCTAACCACGGCCGGATGAACACCCCCCGGTCTCCAGAACCTCAGTCGGACGATCAGGACGGTGCCTTCGTGCCTACGCCCGCCGCGTCACACCGCTTTCCCCGTCTCGCAGTTGCCGTGGCAGCACTGGCGCTCGCACTGACGGCCTGCGGAGGTACGGCCACCACCCCGGGCTCATCCGCCCCCACCGCGGCCGCGGCCCCGGACCGGCTGGAACCGCTCCCCGCGCCACAGCCCGCCCTGCCGGTCACCGTCCCTTCGGCCGACGGCACCCAGGTCACGGTCGCCTCCGCGGACCGGATCGTCCCGCTCAGCGGCAGCCTCAACGAGATCGTCCACACACTGGGCCTCGGCAAGCAGGTCGTCGCCCGGGACATCACGGCCACCTTCGAACAGGCCGCCCAGCTCCCGGTGGTGACACGTGGCCACGACGTCTCCGCCGAGAGCGTCCTGTCCCTGCACCCGACCCTCGTCGTCGCGGAGACCACCAGCGGCCCGGCAGAAGCGATTCAGCAGATCCGCGACGCCGGTATCCCGCTCCTGGTCGTCTCCCCCGCCAAGAGCCTCGACGACGTCCCGAAGCGCATCGACGCCGTGGCCGCCGCGCTCGGCGTCAAGGACGCGGGCACACAGCTGAACCAGCGCACCGCCGACCGGATCGCCACCGTCCGCAAGGACATCCCGGCCGCCTCCGGCAAGAAGCCCCGGGTGGCCTTCCTCTACCTGCGCGGCACCGCCTCGGTCTACCTCCTCGGCGGTTCGGACTCCGGCGCCGCCTCACTGCTGGAGGCGGCCGGCGCGGTCGACACCGGCAAGGACTCCGGACTCGGCAAGGACTTCACCCCGATCACCAGCGAGGCCCTCGCGGCCGCCGCGCCCGACGCGATCCTCGTCATGTCCAAGGGCCTCGAATCGGTCGGCGGCATCGACGGCCTGGTGAAGATCCCGGGCGTCGCCCAGACCCCGGCCGGCATGGACCGCCGGGTGGTCACGGTCGACGACGGCGTCCTCCTCAACTACGGCCCCCGCACCGACCAGGTCCTCTCCTCCCTGGTCACCCAGCTCTACAACAAGGGCGCCTGACGTGACCCTCCACGACACAGACTCCGACGAGCCGACAACCATGGCGGCCCCGCACGGTTCCGACGGGGCCGGGAGCGTGTCGGGGCGATCCCCGCAGGGCGCCGAATGCACTGCCGCCGCGCTTTCCGACCCCTCGTCACATTCGGCGCCCGAGGAGACGCCCCGGCGCGCGCCCGGCCCCGGCGGAACCGCCGCCACCGCCCCCGGCCCCGGCGAAACCCCTGCCACCAACCCCCCAAAGCCCCGCAGCGGCAGCCGCGGCGGCAACCGCAGGCCCGCCCTGCTCACCACCGCCCTGGTCGCCACCCTCGCCCTGCTCGCCCTGATCTCCGCAGGAGTCGGCGCCTACGACATCCCCCTCACCGACGTCCTCGCCTCCGTCCAGCACCACCTCGGCCTCGGGGGAGCCCCCCTCGACCGGGTCGGCGAGAGCGTGCTGTGGAACGTCCGGCTCCCCCGCGTGGTGCTCGCCCTGCTCGTCGGCGCCAGCCTCGGCTGCGCGGGCGCACTCATGCAGGGCGTCTTCGGCAACCCCCTCGCCGAGCCCGGCGTCATCGGCATCTCCGCCGGCGCCGCCGTCGGCGCGGTCGCCGCCATCGGCCTCGGCCTCAGCTTCTTCGGCAACTGGACGATCACCGTCTGCGCGTTCATCGCGGGCCTGATCACCGTCAGCTCCGTCTACCTCCTCTCCCGCAACGGCGGGAAGACGGAGGTCGTCACCCTCATCCTCACCGGCATCGCCGTCAACGCCTTCGCCGGCGCCCTCATCGGCCTGTTCGTCTTCTTCGCGGACAGCGGCCAGGTCAACCAGATCACCTTCTGGCAGCTCGGCTCCCTCGCCCAGGCCACCTGGCCCAAGGTCCTCGCCGTCCTGCCCTGCGCCGTCGCCGGCCTGCTGATCGCGCCCCTCTACTCCCGCCGCCTCGACCTGCTCTCCCTCGGCGAACGCCCGGCCCGCCACCTCGGCATCGACGTCGAACGACTGCGCCTCTCCCTCATCCTGGTCGTCGCGCTGCTCACCGCCGCCGCCGTCGCCGTGGCCGGCGTCATCACCTTCATCGGCCTGCTCGTCCCGCACCTGCTGCGCATGGCCAACGGCCCCGGCCACCGCTTCCTGGTCCCCGGCAGTGCCCTCGCCGGCGCCGTCGTCCTGGTCGCGGGCGACCTGGCCGCCCGTACCCTCGCCCAGCCCGCCGAGCTGCCTCTCGGCGTGCTGACCGCACTGCTCGGCAGCCCGTTCTTCTTCTGGCTGCTGCGCCGCACCCGCCGCAAGCAAGGAGGCTGGGCGTGACCGGCAAGCCGACGAGCAGCCCTAAGAACAACCCGTCCGGCAGGACACCCCGCAGGCTGACCGGGCTGCTCACCCGCACCCGCAGGACCGTCCCGGCCCGCCCCGCCCCGGGCGACGCCGTCGCCGAGGCCGTGGACCTGCACCTGCGGCTCGGGCAGCGCGAGGTCCTCGCCGGGATCGGCCTGACCGCCCGGGCCGGCGAGGTGCTGGCGCTGGTCGGCCCGAACGGCGCGGGCAAGTCCACGCTGCTGGGCGCGCTCGCCGCCGACCTGCCCGCCGCCTCCGGGGTGATCCGGATCGACGGCCGCCCGGTGGGCGACTGGAGCGCCCCGGATCTCGCGCTGCGCCGCTCCGTACTTCCCCAGTCGGCCGCGCTGTCGTTCCCCTTCCCGGTGGAGGACGTCGTACGGATGGGCCGCGCGCCCTGGGCCGGCACCCCCCTCGCCGAGGCCGACGAGGAGGCGGTGGCCGTCGCCATGGCCGCCACCGAGGTCACGGACTTCGCCGCGCGCCCCTTCTCCGCCCTCTCCGGCGGTGAGCGGGCGCGGGTCGCCCTGGCCCGCGTACTGGCCCAGCGGGCGCCCCTGCTGCTGCTCGACGAACCGACCGCCGCCCTCGACCTGCGCCACCAGGAGCTCGTGCTGCGCATCTGCCGGGAGCGGGCGGCCGCCGGGGACGCGGTCGTCGTCGTCCTGCACGATCTGGGGCTGGCCGCCGCCTACGCGGACCGGGCCGCGGTCCTGCACGACGGGCGGATCGCCGCGGACGGCCCGCCGGCCGAGGTGTTCGAGGGCGAGCTGCTGAGCCGGGTCTACCGGCAGCCGGTGGAGGTCCTCCCGCACCCGCGCACCGGGGCCCCGCTGGTGGTTCCCGTACGGACTTGACCTCCGCTTGACCGTGCCATGGGGTTGTCGTGGAGGGGCCGTGACAGGGCCGTGTCCGGGACCCAGACGTATGAGCTGAATCACGGTACGAGGGGGTATGGGTGAGGTAAGCCTCGGTTAAGTTAGGTCCGCCTCAACGGCCTCTCCCTCCTCGGGGCGGCCCCTAACGTCCGACGCCAGGAGCCCCCATATGCGCCCCGCCCGCCTCACTGTCATCGCCGCGGCCTCCGTGGCGGCCGCACTGACCGCCGTCACCGGCTGCTCCCAGAAGAGCGACGCGGGCGGCGACGACGCGATCAAGGTGGCGGCGTCCGACAGTGCCTGCGACGTGTCGAAGACGGAGTTCCCGGCCGGCAAGGTGCAGATCGACGTCGAGAACAAGGGCTCCAAGGTCACCGAGGTCTACGTCCTCTTCCCGGACGCCCGCATCGTGACCGAGCGCGAGAACATCGGCCCCGGCACCAAGGCCTCCATCACCGCCGAGATCAAGGCGGGCGACTACGAGATCGTCTGCAAGCCCGGCATGAAGGGCGACGGCATCTCCAAGAAGGTCAAGGCCACCGGCAAGGGCGGCGCCGAGGAGAAGCGCAGCCCCGAGGCGGACGCCGCGGTCGCCGCCTACCGCGCGTACGTGGTCGCGCAGGCCCAGGAGACCCTCCCCAAGGCGCTGGCCTTCGCGGACGCGGTGAGGGCCGGTGACGTCGAGGGCGCGAAGAAGCTCTACGCCGCCTCGCGCATCGGCTGGGAGCGCACCGAGCCGGTCGCCGAGTCCTTCGGTGACATCGACCCGAAGGTGGACGTCCGCGAGGACGGCCTGGAGGCCGGCCAGGACGTGGAGAAGGACTGGACCGGCTGGCACCGCCTGGAGAAGGCCCTGTGGGCCGACAACAAGATCGGCGACCGGGAGAAGCAGCTCGCCGACACCCTGCTCTCGGACCTCACCGACTGGCAGCAGAAGGTCGGCCAGGCGGAGATCACCCCGACCTCGATGGCCAACGGCGCCAAGGAGCTCCTCGACGAGGTCGCCACCGGCAAGGTCACCGGTGAGGAGGAGCGCTACTCCCACACCGACCTGGTCGACTTCAAGGCCAACGTCGAGGGCGCGCAGAAGGCGTACGAGCTGCTCAAGCCGATAGCCACGAAGAACGACCCGGAGCTGGTCAAGCAGCTCGACACCCAGTTCGCGGCCCTGAACACCCTTCTGGACAAGTACCGCGCCGACCAGACCACCTACGAGTTCACCTCGTACGAGAAGGTCGGCGAGCCGGAGCGCAAGGAGCTCTCGGACGGCGTGAACGCGCTCGCCGAGCCGCTCTCCAAGCTCGCCGCCGCGGTCACCAAGTAACCGGCAGAGACGAAAGCAGGCGGGAGAGCAGGATGACCGAGTCGGACTCGGCTGCGCAGCAGCCGCAGCAGCAGTCCCGGCAGGACGGCGACGGTGCGGCGCCGGCCTCTGCCGCGACGCCCTCGCGACGTGCGGTACTGGGCTGGGGCGGGGCCGGGTTCGCGCTCGGCGCCGCCGCGGCCGGCGGTGCGGTCGCGGCCTTCGGCAGTGGCCCGGACATGGTGTCGGCGGCCTCCGCCGGGGCGTCCGTGCCGTTCCACGGCGAGCACCAGGCCGGCATCGCGAGCGCGGTGCAGGACCGTCTGCACTTCGCGGCCTTCGACGTGAAGACGAAGGACCGCGAGGAACTGGTCAAGCTCCTCAAGGAGTGGACGGTGGCGGCCCGGCTGATGACGGCCGGTCTGCCGGTCGGCGAGGGCGGCTTCGGCGGCCTCCCGGAGGCACCGCCGGACGACACGGGCGAGGCGCTGGGCCTGAAGGCCTCCCGGCTCACCCTGACCATCGGCTTCGGGCCGGGCCTGTTCGCCAAGGGCCGGTTCGGGCTGGAGGGCAAGCGCCCCGAGGCGTTGGTGGACCTGGAGCTGTTCCCCGGCGACAACCTGGACCCGGCCCGCTCCGGCGGCGACCTCTGCGTCCAGGCCTGCGCCGACGACCCGCAGGTCGCCGTGCACGCGATCCGCCAGCTGGCCCGCATCGGCTTCGGCCGCACCGCGATGCGCTGGTCGCAGCTCGGCTTCGGCAAGACCTCGTCGACCACCCCCGACGAGCAGACCCCGCGCAACATGATGGGCTTCAAGGACGGCACCCGGAACATCTCCGGCACCGACAAGGCCGCCCTGGACAAGCACGTGTGGGTCGGCGCGGGCGACGGCAGCGACTGGCTGACCGGCGGCTCGTACCTGGTGGCGCGCCGGATCCGGATGAACATCGAGACCTGGGACCGCACCCCGCTCCAGGAGCAGGAGGACATCTTCGGCCGTGACAAGGGCGAGGGTGCCCCGGTCGGCAAGTCCAAGGAGCGCGACGAGCCGTTCCTGAAGGCGATGAAGCCGGAGGCGCACGTGCGCCTCGCGCACCCGGACACCAACAACGGTGCGACGATCCTGCGCCGCGGTTACTCCTTCACCGACGGCACGGACGGACTGGGCCGCCTGGACGCGGGCCTGTTCTTCCTCGCCTACCAGCGCGACATACGCAAGGGCTTCATTCCGATCCAGCGCAATCTGGCCAGGTCCGACGTCCTCAACGAATACATCCAGCACGTGGGTTCGGCCGTCTTCGCCGTCCCGCCGGGCGTCCGTGACAAGGACGACTGGTGGGGCCGGACGCTGTTCGCGTAAGTATCCGCCGGAGAGGAACAACCGCCGTGTTCGGCAACTATCTGATCGGCCTGCGCGAGGGGCTGGAGGCCAGCCTGGTCGTCTGCATCCTCGTCGCGTACCTGGTGAAGACCGAGCGCCGGGACGCCCTGCGTCCCGTGTGGCTGGGCATCGCGATCGCCTGCGGGCTGTCCCTCGCCTTCGGCGCGATGCTCGAGTTCGGCACCCAGGAGCTGACCTTCGAGGCGCAGGAGCTGCTCGGCGGCACCCTGTCGATCATCTCCGTGGGTCTGGTGACGTGGATGGTCTTCTGGATGAAGCGCACCGCGCGGCATCTGAAGGCCGATCTGCACGGCAGGCTCGACACGGCGCTGGCCATGGGCACCGGGGCGCTGGTGGCCACCGCCTTCCTGGCCGTCGGCCGGGAGGGCCTGGAGACGGCGCTGTTCGTGTGGGCGTCGGTACGGGCCAGTGGCGAGGGTTCCTCGGCGCCGCTGATCGGTGTGCTGCTGGGCATCGCCACGGCGATCGCGCTGGGGTACCTCTTCTACCGGGGCACGCTGAAGATCAATCTGGCGAAGTTCTTCCGGTGGACCGGCGCCATGCTGGTGATCGTGGCCGCGGGTGTGCTCGCGTACGGGGTGCACGACCTCCAGGAGGCCCGTTTCCTGGGCGGCCTGGGCGACAAGGCCTTCGACATCAGCGCGACGGTCCCGCCGGATAGCTGGTACGGGACCCTGCTCAAGGGCGTCTTCAACTTCCAGCCCGACCCGACCGTCCTCCAGCTCACGGTGTGGGTGCTGTACCTGGTCCCCGTGCTGACGCTGTTCCTCCTGGACCGCGGCCGTCCGGCGCCCGCGCCGAAGGTGCGGCCGGCGGACTCGGACTCCACGCCCGCGGGCTGAGTGCGGGCGGCCGGGCGGCCGCCGCCGCCGACAGGCTGTGGTGAAGGGCTTCGGGCCCGTCACCACAGCCTGTCGGTGTTTCCGGGGTGGAGCGGGACGCGGACGCCCGTGAAGGCGGCGCGGTCCCGGTCCGGGTCGCCGGTGAAGAAGGCCGCGAGCACCACCTTGTCGAAGCCGGGTTCGTCGGTGGCCAGGGGATCCTCGGGGGTTCCGCCCACCAGGACCGTGCCGGGCAGCACGTCGAAGCCGGCCGCCTCGTAGAAGGCGGCCAGGGGCCGGTCGCAGCTGAACAGCGCCAGGTCCACGGCCGGGTCGGCCGCCAGCTCGGCGCGGGCCGCCGCGACCAGCCGGCCGCCGAGCCCGCGGCCGCGCAGCGCGGGCCGGGTCACGACCGCGCTCAGCCCGGCCGCCCGGTAGGCCCGCCCCGCGAGCGGGATCTCCTTGAACAGCAGTGCCAGCGAGGCGGCCACGGTGCCGTCCGCGGCCAGCAGGAGCAGGGCCCGCGGGGCCAGGGCGGGGTCGTGCCCGGGCTCGGCCCCCGGCCAGGCCGCGTCCTCCAGCTCCGCGACCTGCCGCGCCAGCCCTGCGGGCAGGTCCGCCTCGGCGCATCCGATCACCCCGGAACCCCGGCCGGGCCGGACGGTGCTCACGGGATGCGGACGCCCTCGCCGCTGACCCGGACGCGCGGGTCGCCCTCGCACAGTTCCACGGTGAGCACCCCGGGGCGGCCCATGTCCGTTCCCTGGTGGAGGGTGAGCACGGCGTCCGCCGGGACCAGGCCGCGCTCGCGGGCGTACGCCCCGAAGGCGGCCGCGGCCGCTCCCGTGGCGGGGTCCTCGACCACGCCGCCGACCGGGAAGGGGTCGCGTACGTGGAACTCCGCCGGGCCGGCCCGGTGCACCAGCTGGACCGTGGTGAGGTCCAGGCTGCGCATGAGGGCCTCCAGGCGGGCGAAGTCGTAGGCCAGGTCCGCGAGCCGGGCCCGGGTGCGGGCGCCGATCACCAGGTGCCGGGCTCCGGCGTAGGCGATGGCGGGCGGGATCTCCGGGTCCAGGTCGGCCTCGGGCCAGTCCAGCGCGGCCAGGGCTTCGGCGAGGTCCGCCGCGCCGATCTCCTCGGTGTGCGGCTCGACGCTGGTGAGCGTGGCCCGCAGCTGACCGCCCTCGGAGGTGACGGAGACCGGTACGGTCCCGGCGCGGGTGGCGAGGAGGAGTTCGCCCGGCCCGATCCGCTCCCCCAGCGCGATGGCCGTGGCCACGGTCGCGTGCCCGCAGAAGGGGACCTCCGCCTTCGGGCTGAAGTAGCGCACGGTGAATGACCGGCCCTCCTCACCGCCGAACCCCTCGGGCGGGGGCGTCAGGAAGGCCGACTCGCTGTAGCCCAGCCCGGCGGCGATCTCCAGCATGGCGCGGTCGTCCAGTCCCGCGGCGTCGAGCACCACCCCGGCGGGGTTGCCGCCGTCCGGGTCGTGGGAGAAAGCGGTGTAGCGCAGTACCTCGGTGTCGGTCATGCGGTCATGATCGTCCGCGTCCCCGCCGCCTGGCAATGCGTTTGGGGCGGCGGATCGTGCGGCTCAGCCGCGGCCGATGTACGGCATCGAGGTCGCCATCACGGTCGCGAACTGCACGTTCGCCTCCAGCGGGAGCTCCGCCATGTGCAGGACGGTGCGGGCCACGTCGGCCGCGTCCATCACCGGCTCGACGGCCAGCTGACCGTTGGCCTGGAGGATCCCGGTCTGCATCCGCTCGGTCATCTCGGTCGCCGCGTTGCCGATGTCGATCTGGCCGCAGGCGATCCGGTACGGCCGCCCGTCCAGGGAGAGGGACTTGGTCAGGCCGGTCATCGCGTGCTTGGTCGCGGTGTAG
Source organism: Streptomyces sp. NC-S4 (assembly GCF_054353315.1). NCBI lineage: Bacteria > Bacillati > Actinomycetota > Actinomycetes > Kitasatosporales > Streptomycetaceae > Streptomyces > Streptomyces sp. NC-S4. The sequence continues at coordinate 2,831,598 of NZ_CM135937.1, forward strand.
GCGATGGAGTTCGGGCGCGGCACGTGGGCCGAGATGGAGCCGTTGTTGATGATGCGGCCGCCCTGCGGGTCCTGCCGCTTCATCTGCCGGAAGGCGGCCTGCGCGCAGAGGAAGGCGCCGGTGAGGTTGACGTCGACGACCGAGCGCCAGGCCTCGTAGGTGAGGTCCTCCAGCGGGACCCCGCCCGGCCCGAAGGTGCCCGCGTTGTTGAAGAGCAGGTCGAGGCGCCCGTACCGGGCCCGGACCGACTCGAACAGCGCAGTGACGTCGTCCGGTTCGCCCACGTCCGCCCGGACGCACAGCACGTCGGCGTCCTTCCCGGCCGCCTCGGCGGTCTGCTGCAGCGGCTCGGTGCGGCGGCCGGCCAGGGCCACGGCCCAGCCCGCGGCGGCCAGGGTCAGGGCCACGGTGCGGCCGATGCCGGAGCCGGCGCCGGTCACCACGGCGATCTTCTTCGTACTTTCGTCCATGGGGCCGCAGGGTACGTCACACGGCGCTCCGTTCCCCGGACGTTCCGATTGCTGAGAGCATGGGGCGGTCAGGGGTGCGTAGATCAGATGAGAAGACTGGAGTCCCGCATGTCGGAGAGAGGCCCCGCGACCGCCGCCTCGCACGACTCGTCGCCCGATTCGCCCTCTGTCCCCACCGCCGCAGCGCCCCTGACGGCCGCCCGCCGTACGAGCCTGCTGGTCACCTTCGTACTCGGCGGGCTCACCGCCCTCCCCCCGCTGTCCATGGACATGTACCTGCCGGCGCTGCCGCAGGTCACCGACGCCCTGAACAGCCCTGCCGCGACCGTCCAGCTCACCCTCACGGCCTGTCTCGCCGGCATGGCCCTGGGCCAGCTCGTCATCGGCCCGATGAGCGACAAGTGGGGCCGCCGCCGGCCCCTGCTCATCGGCATGGTCGTCTACGTCCTGGCCACCGCGATCTGCGCGCTCGCCCCGACCACCGAGCTGCTGATCGCCTTCCGGCTGCTCCAGGGCCTGGCCGGCGCCGCCGCGATCGTCATCGCCCGGGCCGTCGTACGCGACCTGTACGACGGGGACGAGATGGCCCGCTTCTTCTCCACGCTGATGCTCATATCCGGGGCCGCACCGATCATCGCCCCGCTGATCGGCGGCCAGGTGCTGCGCTTCGCCGACTGGCGCGGGGTCTTCCTCGTCCTCACCGCCGTCGGCACGGTGCTCACCCTGATGGTCTGGCGCGGCCTCGGCGAGACCCTGCCGCCCGAGCGGCGGCACACCGGCGGTGTCGGCTCCGCCCTGCGGACCATGCGCGGGCTGCTCGGCGACCGCGTCTTCGCCGGCTACACCCTGACCGGCGGCTTCTCCTTCGCCGTGCTCTTCTCCTACATATCCGCCTCGCCGTTCGTGATCCAGGAGATCTACGGGGCCTCGCCCCAGGCCTTCTCCCTGCTCTTCGGGCTCAACTCCGTCGGCCTGATCCTCGTCGGCCAGGTCAACGGCAAGCTGCTGGTGGGCCGGGTCCGCCTGGACAAGGTGCTGGGCGTCGGGCTCGCGGTGGTCCTGACCGCCGCGGTGTCGCTGCTGCTGATGTCGACCGGAGTGTTCGGGGAGGTCGGGCTGACCCCGATCGCCGCCGCCCTGTTCGTCCTGATGTCGGCCATGGGCGTGGTGCTGCCGAACACCAACGCGCAGGCCCTGATGCGGACCCCGCACGCGGCCGGATCGGCCTCCGCCCTGCTCGGCACCTCCTCGTTCCTGATCGGCGCGATCGCCTCGCCGCTGGTGGGGATCGCGGGCGAGGACACGGCGGTGCCGATGGCGCTGGTCCAGCTGGTGTGCGCCCTCCTCGCCGTGAGCACCTTCCTCGGCCTGTGCCGCCCCTGGCAGACCGCGCCCGCCGCATCCGGCCCGGCCGGCGTCTGAGGCGCGGGGTCCGGGGCTGAGGCGCGGGGTCCGGGGCGGAGCCCCGATCTTCGAGCCGCACCGGACCCGGCGGCCCGCACCGGACCCAGCGGCATAAACTTCGCTGGTGAACGCCTCCGCCCCCACCTCCGCCGAAACCCTGCGCAGCACCCTCGGCGGGCTGCTCGACGGACTCCCGCCCAAGCAGGCCGCGGCCGCCGTCGAGCGGCTCATCGCCAGCTACCGGGGGCAGACCCCGACCGACGCGCCCGTACTGCGCGACCGCTCCGACGTGGCGGCGTACGCGGCGTACCGGATGCCCGCCACCTTCGAGGCCGTCCGCAGCGCCCTCGACGGGCTGGCCGAAGCGGCCCCCGACTGGGCGCCGGGCTCGCACGTGGACGTGGGCGGCGGCACTGGCGCCGCGACTTGGGCGGTGGACGCCACCTGGGACGGCCCGCGGGAGACCACGGTGCTGGACTGGGCGGAACCGGCCCTGGACCTCGGCCGGGAACTGGCGGCCGCCTCCACCTCCGAGGTGCTGCGCGGGGCCGCGTGGCGGCGGGCCGTCATCGGCTCGGGGCTGAGCCTGCCCGAGGCCGACCTGGTGACGGTGTCCTACGTACTCGGCGAGCTGACCCCGCAGGCGCGCACGGCCGTCGTCGCCGAGGCCGCGCGGGCCGGCCAGGCCGTGGTGCTGATCGAGCCGGGCACGCCGGAGGGGTACCTGCGCATCCGCGAGGCCCGTGACCAGCTGATCGGGGCGGGGCTGCGGATCGCCGCCCCCTGCCCGCACGACGGGACCTGTCCGATCGAGGTCGGCAAGGACTGGTGCCACTTCTCGGCGCGGGTCAGCCGGTCCTCCCTGCACCGGAAGGTAAAGGGCGGCTCGCTCCCGTACGAGGACGAGAAGTTCAGCTACGTCGCCGCGACCCGCTTCCCGGCCGGGCCGGCCGCCTCCCGGATCACGCGGAAGCCGCAGATCCGGAAGGGGCTCGTCCTGCTGGAGCTGTGCGGTCCCGAGGGAGAGGGCCTGACCCGGGTCAACGTGACCAAGCGCCACGGCGACCTCTACAAGGCCGCCCGCGACGCCGACTGGGGCCAGGCCTGGCCCCCGGCGCCGTAGCCGGTGCCTAGGGCCGCAGCTCCTGGGTGCAGCACTTCACGCTGCCGCCGCCCTTGAGCAGCTCGCCCAGGTCCATCGGGACCGGCTCGAACCCCCGGTCCCGCAGCGGCTCCAGCAGGCCGGTCGCCGCCTGCGGGAGCAGGACGTGCAGGCCGTCGGAGACCGCGTTCAGGCCGAGGGCGGCCGCGTCCCGGCCGTCGGCGATCAGGGCGTCCGGGAAGAGCCGTCTGAGCACTCCCTGGCTGCCGGGCGAGAAGGCGTCCGGGTAGTACATGATCTCGTCGCCGTCGAGGACGCTGAGCGCCGTGTCCAGGTGGTAGTAGCGCGGGTCCACCAGGTCGAGGCCGATGACCGGGCGGCCGAAGAACTCCTGGGCCTCGTCGTGCGAGAGCGGACTGGAGCGGAAGCCCCGGCCGGCCAGGATGTAGTTCTCGGTGACCGCGAAGTCCCCCTCGCCCTCGTTGACGTGGGACGGCTCGTGGATGTCGGGGTAGCCGTGGGTACGGAACCAGTCCAGGTGCTTCTCGGCCTCGGCGGCCCGTTCCGGATAGGCGAACCGGGCCCCGAGGACGCGGCCGTCGACGACGAGGGCCCCGTTCGCCGCGAAGACCATGTCGGGCAGCGCGGGGTCGGGTTCGAGGGTCTCGACGATGTGGCCGAGGGAGCGGTAGCGGTCCCTCAGGTCTTCCCATTGGGCCAGTGCGAGGGGCAGGTCCACCGGTTTCGTGGGATCCATCCACGGATTGATGGAGTACGTGACCTTGAAGTGTGCGGGTGGGCACATCAGGTAGCGCCGGGGTGTGGCGTCTCTGCGCAAAGAAGGCTCCTCACGACTTACACGACTCTGGGCGAGTGCTGAAGAGAATCGTCTCTCCAACACGTGGACAGCACAGTGAACTGATTGGGTGGTTTACGCAAACCTATGGAAAGACGAGACGTCTCGCTTTGATACTTTCGGGCCATGCCCAAGACCCCTGACGCCACCCGCCGCAGCGACCGCTCCCGGCGCGCCATCCTCGACGCCGCGCTCGCCCTCGTCGGGGAGGTCGGCTACAACAAGCTGACCATCGAGGCCATCGCCGCCCGCGCGGGCGTCGGCAAGCAGACCATCTACCGCTGGTGGCCGTCGAAGGCCGCCGTCCTCCTCGACGCCTCGCTGGCCCTCTTCGGCGACGCCGAGACGGAGGCCGAGTGGACCGGCTTCCCCGACACCGGGGACCTCGCCGCCGACCTGAAGCACGTCCTGCGGCTGACCGTCGACCAGTTCAACGACGAGAAGTACGACGCCCCCACGCGCGCCCTGACGGCGGCCGGGGCCACCGACCCCGAGCTCGGCGCCCGCTTCACCGAGCAGCTGCTGGAGCCGCAGCTCGCCCTGTACGAGGACCGGTTGCGCGCGGCCCGGGAGGCCGGCCGGATCGCGCCGGACACGGACCTGCGCCTCACCGTCGAGATGCTCGTCGGACCGCTCACCTACCGCTGGCTGATGCGCACCGCGCCCCTGACGCACGCGTACGCCGACGCGCTCGTGGACCGGGTGCTGGGCGGGGTGGCCAACGTCACCGCCCGATAGCGGGCAAGGATTCGAAGAACGGCCGAGAACATTTGGCCTGTTTCTATGGTTATGTGTGGGTTTTCGGATGCGCATCCCCAACCCCCCGGTCGTCAAGAGCGGTCACCCGGGGCTCAGGATGGTGGGACCATGGGTTGGTCCGCCGGGGATACGGTGAGGTGAGGGGATAGATGGGGTCTGAGTCCGGCCGCGTCAAACGCGGCGAGCAGAGCAGGATTTCCCAGTGGCTGCGCCGGCGGCAGAAACCCACCGCCGAGGATCCGGGAGCGGAGCGCGAGGCGCTCCTCCTGGCCGTCGCCGCCGCGGGCCTGCCGCTCGCCCCCGCCGCCCATCCCGCCGGTTACCGGTGTTCGTGCGACCGGATCGGCTGTCCGACGCCCGCACGGCACCCCGTCTCCTTCGCCTGGCAGACCCAGTCGACCACCGACCGCGCACAGGTCGAGCGCTGGGCGCGCAACCAGCCCCAGGCCAACTTCATCACCGCGACCGGCATGGTCCACGACGTGCTCGACGTCCCGCTGGAAGCCGGCACCGACGCCCTCGACCGGCTCCTGCTCGCCGGGATCAAGGTGGGCCCCGTCGCCGAGTCGGGCGGCACCGGTGACCAGGCCCGGATGCTCTTCTTCACCGCCACCCGCGGCACCCCCGAGGACGAGGACGAGTGGTGGCCGTGCGCGCTGGACTGCCACCCCGAGACGATGGACGAACACCCGGGCCTGCGCTGGCACTGCCGCGGCAGCTACGTCCTGGTCCCGCCGGCGGCCCTCCCCGGTGACCACGCGGTGACCTGGATCCGCGGCATGGAGCACCCCCTCCCGGACCCGCTCACCCTCCTCGAAACCCTCACGGACGCCTGCGCCGCGTACGCGGGCTCGACCGACGGCACCCCGGCCACGGTGGCCTGGCCCCTGGGCCAGTAGCCCCGGAGGCCGCCGCCACTCGGTCTTTCGGGGCTCCGCCCCGCACCCCGCGCCTCAAACGCCGGCGTTCGAGACGCGGGGGGCCGGGTAGCGTCCCCGGCAACGGCGCCGGGCCCGGCTCAGTGGTGGATCTGCGTGACCACCACGTCGAGGGACCAGGCCCTGCCCGCCTTCGCGGGGGCCTCGGCCTCGACCACGTACCCCAGGTCCCGCAGGGCCGTGACCAGCTCCGCGGGCGAAGCCGGAGCGGCTCCGGCCAGCAGCAGGTCCCGGACCAGCCGCCCCTTCGTCGCCTTGTTGAAGTGGCTCACCACCGACCGCTTCTCCACCCCGTCCGCCAGCTGCGAGTGCAGCACCCGGACGGTCGCGGTCCGCCCCGCCACCTCGCCCTTCGGCTTCCACGCGGCCCCGTACGCCGCCGACCGCAGGTCCAGCACCAGCCCGTCCCCGGCCGCCTCCGGCATGACCTCGGCCATCGGACCCCGCCAGTACGCGCCCAGCGCGCCCAGCCCGGGCAGCTTCACCCCCATCGAGCAGCGGTACGAGGGGATCGCGTCGCCGATCCGCACCGCGCCCCACAGCCCCGAGAAGACGAGCAGCGCGTCCTCGGCCGTCGCCCGCGCCGCCGCGGGCAGGTCGGCCAGGCCCAGCGCGTCGTACAGCACGCCCGTGTAGATCTCGCCCGCCGGACGGGCCCCCGCCGTGCGCAGCTCGGCGTTCTTGGCGACCTCGCCGCGCAGGCCCTCGCTCAGGCCCAGCACCTCGCGCGCCTTCAGCTCGTCCGCCGCGCACAGCTCGACCAGCTCCTCCAGCACCGCCGCACGGGCCGGGGCCAGACCGGGCAGGGAGAGCGCCTCCGGCTTCAGGGGTGCGCCGGAGCCGCCGGCGGCCTTTCCTTCGGACGGCGGCAGCAGCACGAGCACGGTGGTTCTCCTTCGGTACGACGTCGCAGGGGGTGCGGCCCCCGAGCCAGGGTAGACGGCCCGGCACCCACCCCACCTCGCTCGCCGGCCGCAGGCCCGGCATCCGGCATGATCACGCCAGTCGTGGCCCCTGACGTGACGGGCCTGTACGGTGGCCCCGCCGCCGATGCCGCAGTCGGGTACGCCTGCCCGGGCCGGAGCGGCGGTCACGGCCGGATCCGGCGGCCTCATCGGGCAACACAGCCGCCGCGCGGGCCCGTTCGCCGTCCCACAGACCCCCGGAACATCCCGGGACGGGCACCGCGCCCACTGGGGTTCCGATCACCCGGAATCACGTGCGCACCGGTCACGGCCTGCCGCCCGCACGGGCCCACCCGCCGTCCCGAACCCGCATCCGGGCCGGTGGGACGCCCTGGGACACCCTGTCGTGGCCCGAATCTGCCCTAGGGTCTTCGCAGTTCGCCGACGAGATCCCGTGGCCGGGACCGCCTCCACAGCCGGCCGCACCCTTCTCCCCACTCGTTGCGGCGTCCCCTTCTGCCGCTCGCCCAGTCAGGAGCCGTGCCCTATGTCCCCTCACCCGAGCCCGTCCTTCACGGACGTGGTCGCCGCCCGGATGTCCCGGCGGGGCGTGCTGCTCACCGGCGCCCTCGCGGTGGCGGCCGCCGGCCTCTCCGCGTCCCCGGCGTCCGCCGCGGGCCGGACCGGCACCGGTCCGGACGGGGCGGGCCCGGACACCGCGGAACTCGGCTTCACCGCCGTACCCGTCAGCGACGCCGACGCGATCACCCTGCCCGCGGGCTACACGGCACAGACGCTCGCTCCGTGGGGGCAGCCGATACGTCCGGGCGGTCCGGCCTGGCGCAAGGACGGCTCCGGCTCCGCCGCCGACCAGGCCCTGCAGATCGGGTCCCACCACAGCGGAACGCACTTCTTCCCGCTGTACCGCGGTCCGGCCGGCAGCCGCCGCGGAATGCTCGTGATCAACCACGAGTCCGCGGACCCCGCCCTGCTCCACCACGACGCGGGCGCAGCCGGGCCGGCCGGGGACCGGATCGCCAAGGAGCTCGCCGCCCAGGGCGTCAGCGTCGTGGAGGTCGAGCAGACCGGGCGCGGCGACTGGCGCATCCTCGACTCGCGGCGCAACGCCCGGATCACCGGCACCAGCCCCGTCACCTTCTCCGGGCCGGTCGGGGCGGACCACCCGGCGCTGCGGACCGGACGCCCGCCGGTGGGCACGCTGAGCAACAGCGGGTACGGGGTGACGCCCTGGGGCACGTACCTGGCCTGCGAGGAGAACACGAACGCATGGTTCGGTACGGCCGACCCGGCCTGGCGGCCGACCCGCACCCAGCGACGCTACGGCCTCGGCGCGAACGGCCACGGGAGGCGCTGGCACGAGGCGGACCCGCGCTTCGACCTCGCCGCCAACGGCAACGAGCCGCACCGCTTCGGCTGGATCCTGGAGATCGACCCCTTCGCCGCACAGCGCACCCCGGTCAAGCGGACCGCTCTGGGCCGCTTCAACCACTCCTCGGCGGCGGTGACCGAATCGGGCGGGCGGGCCGTCGTCTACAGCGGCGACGACCAGGACGGCGGCTACCTCTACAAGTTCGTCGGGGACGGCCCCTGGAAGGCGCACCGGTCGAAGGGCCGCAGTCCGCTGGACCACGGCACCCTCCACGTGGCGCGCTTCGAGGAGGACGGCACCGGCCGCTGGCTGCCGCTGTCGCACGGGCACGGGCCGCTGACCTCGGCGCTGGGCTGGCAGGACCAGGCCGACGTCCTGCTGCGCGCCCGGGAAGCCGCCGACGCCCTCGGTGCCACGCCCCTCGACCGGCCCCAGCAGATCACCGTCAGCCCGAACAGCCAGGACGTCTACTGCGCGCTGGCCAACGGCACCGGTGGCCACCACCCCGGCCAGGGCTCCGGCGGCCCCCGTGACACCAACCCGTACGGGCACGTCGTCCGCTGGCGGGAGGAAGCCGGTACCGGTGCGTCCGACCGCTTCGGCTGGGACGTCGTCGTACTCGGCGGCGATCAGGCGCAGGGCGAGGGCGCGCTGCCGGACGCCGGTACGTTCGGCTCGCCGAAGGGCCTCGCGTTCGACGCCGCCGGACGGCTGTGGATCCAGACCGGGATCTCCAACCACGCGGTGGGCCGGGCGGACCACGAGGGCCTCGGCAACAACGCGGTGCTGGTCGCCGCACCGCGCGGCGGGGTCCGGCGCTTCCTGACCGCGCCGCGGGGCGCGGAGGTCACCGCGGCCGTGCTCACCCCGGACCTGCGGACGATGTTCGTCAGCATCCAGCACCCCGGAGAGCGCACGGCGGCCTGGGGGGAGCCCACGCCGGAGAACCCGCGGGCCGTCAGCAACTGGCCCGACCGCGACCCGGCGGGCCGTCCCCGCTCGGCCACGATCGTCGTCCGCCGCGCGGACGGCGGCGTCATCGGCGCGCGCTGAGCACCGCCGCCCCCTCACCCCCACCCCCACCCACGGCATTACGTTCACGGAGGACGTTGTGGTCACGATCATCAGTCGAAGCGAATGGGGAGCCAGGGCCCCCTTCAAGCCGCAGAGGCTGTCCTGGAAGCCCTGGCAGGGCGGGGTGGTCATCCACCACCACGGCGCCGGCAGCTGGCCCGTGTACGAGCACGACAGGTGCTACGGCCAGATGCGGAGCGTGCAGCTGACGGCGATGTATCCCTGGCCGTTCCTCCAGGAGCAGTTCAACGACATCCCCTACAGCTTCGTCGTCTGCCAGCACGGCGGCATCTTCGAGGGCACGGGCACCCAGGTGCGCTCGGAGGCGAACGGCACGCAGACCGTGGGCGCCAACCAGGACTACTACGCCGTCATGGGTCTGATCGAGAGCGAGGACCAGCCCTCGCGGGCCATGCTCGACTCCATCCGCGAGCTGATCGCCCACCTGCGGGAGAACCACTCGGCGGGCCCCATCATCCGCGGACACCGGGACGTCTTCAACACCGAGTGCCCCGGGAACCTCTATCCGCACATACAGGGGTTCTACCCGGTCCTGGGGCCCGGCGAGCCGGACCCCACTCCCCCCAAGCCCTCCCGGCCGCTCTTCCTCTACTCCCGCAGCCAATGGGGCGCCAGGCCGCCGCGTGAGGTGACCCGGGTCGATCCCGGCAGCCGCACCGGATTCACCGTGCACTACTCCGCGGGGCCGGCGAGCCAGACGGTACGCCAGATCCAGAACTACCACATGGACTCCAACGGCTGGTCGGACATCGGCTACAACTTCCTCGTCGACGTCGAGGGGCGGATCTACGAGGGCCGCGGCTGGGACGTGGCCGGCGCCCACGCGACCGGGCACAACACCACCCACATCGGGGTCTGCTTCATCGGGGAGGACGGCGACGCGACCCCCCGCGCGCTGTCGGCCATCCGCGCCCTCTACAACCAGGCGAACTCCCGGACCGGCCGAACCCTGGCGATGACGTGGCACGGCGGGCTCTCCGGCCAGTCCACGCAGTGCCCGGGGCCCGGCCTGCGGGCCTGGGTCCAGGGCGGAATGAACGCGTCCACCCTGCCGGTCCACACCGGTACGGGCGACCTCGGCGGCGACTCCGGCGGCAGCGCAGGCGGCGGCATGACGCAGGTCCGGACCATCGCGGCGCAGCAGGAGGCCGTCAACCAGCTCGGCTACAGCCCGGCGCTGGAGGTCGACGGCATCTGGGGCCCGAAGACCGACGCCGGCGTGCGCTGGCTCCAGCAGAAGGTCGGGGCGGGCGCCGACGGCCTGTGGGGACCGGCCACCGAAGCCGCGTACTCGGCCCACACGGGCGGCACCGGCTCGGGCTCGGGCGGCGGGGGCATGACCTCGGTACGCTCGGTCAAGGCGCAGCAGCAGGCCGTCAACGCGCTCGGCTACAGCCCGGCGCTGGATGCCGACGGCATCTGGGGCCCCAAGACCGACGCCGGCGTGCGCTGGCTCCAGCAGAAGGTCGGGGCGGGCGCCGACGGCCTGTGGGGTCCGGCCACCGAAGCCGCCTACAACGGCTATCTCGACAACGGCGCGATGCTGACCGTCGACGGCCAGTGGGGTCCGGCCACCATCCGCGCCACGCAGAAGGTCATCGGCGTCGCCGTCGACGGCCAGTGGGGTCCGAACTCCGTACGGGGCCTCCAGCGCCACCTGAACACCTGGAGCAACGCCGGGCTGGTGGTGGACGGGGCCGCGGGTCCCGCGACGTACAAGGCGCTGCAGACCCACCTCAACAAGATGATCGGAGCCGGTCTGGCCGTGGACGGCGCCTGGGGCCCGGCCACCGTACGGGCGCTCCAGACCGCCCTGAACCGGGGGCAGTTCTAGGGGACTCCCCCCCTGGGGGGGGCGGCATGCGGGCGGGGGGTGGTGCGCGGAGGACATCACCGCCCGCTCGCCGTGCCGTCCGCGCCGCCCGACCATAGGCTCGGTCCATGCCACGCCGTCAGATGCACATGACCGGCGCAGACGGGGCTGCTCTGCGGGCCGCGCTGCGTGAACTGCGGACGGAGCTGGAGGTGCCAGAGGCGTTCCCGGCCGCGGTCCTCGCCGAGGCCGAGCACGCGGCGGCGCACCCCCGCCTCCCCGGCCCGGACAATACGGAGATCCCCTTCTTCACGATCGACCCGCCGGGCTCCGTCGACCTCGACCAGGCCATGCACCTGGCGAAGCGCTCCGGCGGCGGATACCGGGTGCACTACGCCATCGCCGACGTCGCCGCGTTCGTCACCCCCGGCGGCGCGCTCGACGCCGAGGCCCACCGCCGCGTGACCACCCTCTACTTCCCCGACGAGAGGGTCCCGCTGCACCCGGCCGTCCTCTCGGAGGGCGCCGCCAGCCTGCTGCCCGACCAGGTCCGCCCGGCCCTGGTGTGGCGCTTCGACCTGGACCCCGACGGCCGGGTCGAGACCGTCGACGTCCGCCGCGCACTGATCCGCAGCCGGGCCCGGCTCGACTACGACGGCGTGCAGAAGGCCATCGACACCGGCACGGCGGAGGAGCCGCTCGCGCTCCTGAAGGACGTCGGCCGGCTCCGCGAGGCCCTGGAACGGGCACGCGGCGGCATCTCCCTCAACGTGCCCGAGCAGGAGATCGTCGCGCGCGACGGCACGTACTCCCTGGCCTACCGCGCCCCGCTTGCCGCCGACGGCTGGAACGCGCAGCTCTCCCTTATGACCGGCATGGCCGCGGCCGACCTGATGCTGGCCACCGGCACCGGAATCCTGCGTACGCTGCCCAGCGCCCCCGACGGCGCGGTCGGCAGGCTCCGGCGGACGGCGAAGGCCCTGCGGATCGACTGGCCGCACCACGTGCCGTACGCCGAACTCGTGCGTTCCCTCGACCCGCACCGCCCCGCCCACGCCGCCTTCCTCCAGGAGTGCACGGCCCTGCTGCGCGGCGCGGGCTACACGTCCTTCAGCGGTGGCGAGAGCCCCGACCCGGCGATCCATTCCGCGGTGGCGGCCCCGTACACGCACTGCACCGCGCCGCTGCGCCGCCTCGTCGACCGGTACGCCGGGGAGCTGTGCGTGGCGGCGGTGGCCGGGACCGAACCGCCGGAGTGGGTGACGGCGGCGCTCCCCGCCCTCCCGGACGAGATGGCGGAGGGCGGCCGGCTGGCGAACACGGTGGAACGCGAGTCCGTGGACCTGGTCGAGGCCGCCGTGCTGAAGGACCGGGTCGGGGAGACCTTCGAGGCCACGGTCATCGACGTCAAGGACCGGGAGCCGCTGGTGGGCACGGTCCACCTGGAGGACCCGGCGGTAGTCGGCCGCGTCCGGTCCACCGCGCTCGACCTGCCCCTGGGCGAACGGATCCGGGTCCGGCTGGCGGAGGCCGACCCGGGCACGTCGAAGATCCTCTTCGCGCCGGCCTAGGGGGCCGCGGGCTGCCGGCGCAGGGCGGTGACCAGGGCGCGCGGGTCGTCGGCGTGGAAGCGGACGGTCCGGGCCTCGCCCGTGGCGCCGAGCGGCCGGGTGAAGGGGAGCGGCCGGTTCAGTTCCAGGGTGACGGAGGTCTGGCTGCCGACGACGAGGTCGAGCACCCCGTCCTCGGACAGCGTGACCAGCCGGCCCTCGGGATAGCGCCGGTCCACCCGTACCGAGGCCACCGCGTCCGCCGGTACGGCCAGGTCGAACAGCGCCCCGTAGCGGATCCGCAGGGACCCGTCGGGGCGGACCACGTGCGGCCGGGTGACGCAGGAGGCATGCAGGGCGAGGACGAGCAGGACCGTGTACACGTCCAGCACGAGCACGATCCGGTGCACCGTCGGCCAGGGGATCAGCAGCGCCAGGCCGACCGTCTCGATCACCGACACGAAGAGCATCCCGTACATCATGGCCGTCTGCGGTCCGGTGTACGCGGCGGCGAGGTCCCCGGCGCGCACCCCGTGCTTGGTGCGCACGGCCCACCGGCCGAGGGAGGCGACGGCGCGCAGCTCGTGCCGCACCAGCCGTCGCACCTGCACCGGGACCACGGCACGGACCGCCGCGCGTCCGGCGGCCCGGCGGTCCGCGCCGCGGGCGCGTTCGGCCGCGTAGAGGCCGTGCAGCACCCAGGCCTCCAGCAGCAGCACGCCGAGGAGGAGCGCCTCGGTGGCGGCGAGCGCCCACCCGGGCGGGCGCACCCCGGCCGCCAGGCACACCACGAGCGCCAGCTCCGCCGGGACGACGGCGGTGACGGCGATCCGTGCCGCCCGTATGCGGGTCATCCCCGCCCCCTCTCGATGAACGCCTCCATGACGAGGCGGACGACTTCGGCCTGCGCGGGCGCGTACTCGGCGAGCAGCGCCTCCGTGAACCCGGTCACGACCACCCCGTCGGAGGGGATCGCGGCGAACACCTCGTCCGGGACGGCGGCCACCAGCTCCGCCGCCAGGGGCGGGATCCGCGGATCGTCCACGGGCGCGTCGGCGAGCTCGTCGAGGCGCACGTACAGGGCGAGCACGGCGGGATCGGCGGCCAGCGGCCCGAGCGCGGCGTAGACCTCCTGCCCGGCCACGCCCGTCGCGTCGAGCAGGGTCAGGTGTTCGCGGTCCTTGGCGGCGGCGGGCGAGTCGGTCGGCGGCGCCTTCGCCAGCAGCTCGGCCAGCCCGGGAGAGAGCGGTTCGGCCTCCCCGGGCCCGGCGGCGAGCAGCACGGCGAGCCGGCGGCGCCGCTCCTGGATCTCGGCCTCCTGCCGGGCGAGGTCGGCGTCGAGTTCCGTGAGGACCTCGGCCAGTTCGCGCCCTGCGTCGTCCGCGAGGACGTCCCGCACCTCGTCGAGGCTGAGCCCGAGCTCGGTGAGCCGGCGTACGCGGGCCAGCAGGACGGCGTCACGGAGGCTGTAGGCCCGGTAGCCGTTGGGGCGCCGCTCCGGTTCCGGGAGCAGCCCGACATGGTGGTAGTGCCGGATCGCGCGGGTGGTGACCCCGACGACCGCGGCGATCTCTCCGATCCGCATGACCCCAGTAGAAACCCTGCCGCTGCGTCAAGGTCAAGCGAGGTCAAGCGCGACCGTCGCCCCGGGTAACATGGTCGCCACGGCAGACGAGTCGGCCGGGCGGCCGCGTCGGGATCCTCGGATCCCGCCGAGGAACGTCCGGGCTCCACAGGGCAGGGTGGTGGCTAACGGCCACCCGGGGTGACCCGCGGGACAGTGCCACAGAAAACAGACCGCCAGGGGCTTCGGCCCCCGGTAAGGGTGAAACGGTGGTGTAAGAGACCACCAGCGCCTGAGGTGACTCAGGCGGCTAGGTAAACCCCACCCGGAGCAAGGTCAAGAGGATCCGTCCCCGGACGGGTCTGCGCGAACGCTCGAGGGCTGCCCGCCCGAGTTCGCGGGTAGACCGCACGAGGCCGGTGGCAACACCGGTCCTAGATGGATGGCCGTCTCCCCGGCGACCGCGAGGTCACCGGGCGACAGAACCCGGCGTACAGGCCGGCTCGTCTGCCGCTTCCACTCCCGTTCGGGTGCGGCGCCGTTGCGGGGGCTCTGCCCCCGGGCCCCGCGCCTCAAGCGCCGGCGGGGCTGGGTGGTGTGGGGCGGTGCCCCGCCGGAGTGTCTCCTCGGCTCGCGCGGTTCGGCATGTCGCGGCGGTGCCCGGTGGTGCGCGCTCGTCCTGCGGGGACACTCCGCCGTGTCCCCGCCCCACGGCAGTGCTCCGACAGCACCCCGAAGCCGCCCCGACGCGTGCCCCACCAGTACCCCCGGCCCGTGCCCAGCAGTGCCCCGAAGCCGGCCCACGGCGTGCACCTCCGGCCGGTGCTCCGGCAGTGCCTCAGAGCCGCCCCGGCGCGTGGGGAGCGGGGACGGGGAGGGGTGTCCCCGCAGGACGAGCGCGCAACCACCGGGTACTGCCGAGACACGCCCGCACGCGCCGAGCCGAGGAGACACCCCTCCCCGGCCCCGCGCACCAACCCGCACCCGCCCGGCCCCCCGCCAGGGGTACCGCACCGAGCCCGGACCCCGCCCGGCCCCCCGCCAGGGCTACCGCAGGTGGGACGTGTCGTTCAGGAGACGCACCGATGCGTTGCCGTCCGCGTAGTACGCCACCGCCGAGAGGGAGGCGGCCGAGAGCTCCATGCGGAACAGGGATTCCGGCGGGGCGCCCAGGGCGAGGCGGACCATGATCTTGACCGGGGTCACGTGGGTGACCAGCAGGACCGTACGGCCCGCGTGGGCGGACAGCAGGCGGTCGCGGGTGGCCGAGATCCGGCGGGTGGCGGACGCGAAGCTCTCGCCGCCGCCCGTGGGGGCCGCCTTCGGGGAGTCCAGCCAGGCCTGGAGGTCGTCCGGGAAGCGCTGCTGCACCTCGGCGAAGGTCAGGCCCTCCCACGCCCCGAAGTCCACCTCGCGCAGGCCCTCCTCGACCGTGACGCCGAGGCCGAGGCGGTCCGCGACCGCCCGGGCGGTCTCCCGGCAGCGGCGCAGCGGGGAGCTGATGACGCTCTGGATGGTGCCGCGGGCGGCGAGCGCCTCGGCCACGGCGGCGGCCTGCCGCAGGCCGGCCGGGGACAGTTCGGGGTCGCTGCCGCCGCTGCCGGAGAAGCGCTTCTGCGGGGTGAGGGCGGTCTCGCCGTGCCGCAGCAGCACGAAGGTGGCCGGCGCCCCCATGTCCGGGCCCCAGCCGTGACTGCCCGCGGCGACCGCCGGGGCATCGGCGTCGAGGCAGGGCTCGATCGCTTCCGCCAGGGCCTCGGCGTCGGCGAACAGCGAGTCGGCGACCTCCTGGGCGGCCGTGGCCGCGGCTCCCGAAGAGGCGACCAGGGCCGCGCGGACGGCCGCGGCGCCCTTCGTCGCGTCCCCCGGCGGCCCGGCCGGCGGCGGGGTGGCCAGGGCGCGCGCCGCGCCGTGGTCGAGGACGGCCGTGGACGCCGACGGCTCCCACTGCTCGCCGCGCTTGCCCGCGTCCATCGCCTCGTTCGCGAGCCGGTCCGCGTGCTTGTTCCGCTCGCGCGGGATCCACTCGTACGTCACCTGGGTGCGCGGCAGGATCCGCGCGGCCTCGGCCGCGAGCGGCTTCATGTCCGGGTGCTTGATCTTCCAGCGGCCCGACATCTGCTCGACGACCAGCTTGGAGTCCATCCGGACCAGGACCTGCGCGTCGGACGCCAGGTCACGGGCCGCCGCGAGCCCGGCGATCAGGCCCTTGTACTCGGCCACGTTGTTCGTCGCGACGCCGATGTACTCGGCACGCTCGGCCAGCGTCTCGCCCGTCGCCGGGTCGAGCACCACCGCGCCGTAGCCGGCCGGCCCCGGGTTGCCCCGGGACCCGCCGTCCGCCTCCACGACAAACCGCGGCATCAGATGCCCGAGTCGGCCGTACGGACCAGGATGCGGCCGCAGTTCTCGTGACGGACGACCTGGTCGCGGGCCGCGGCCTTGATCTCGTTGACCTCGGCCATGTCGAGCTCCAGCCGGCAGCCCTCGCAGCGGCGCTGGTAGAGGCGCGCGGCGCCGACCCCGCCCTGCTTGACGCGGATCTTCTCGTACAGCGCCATCAGGTCGGCCGGCATGGACCCGACGATGACCTCGCGGTCCTTGGTGACCTTCGCGACCTCGGTGTCGATCTCGGCGGTCGCCGCGTCGCGGCGCGCGGTGGCGTCCGCGGTCTTGGCGTCCAGGGCCGAGACGCGCTCGGTGAGCTCGGAGACGCGCTCCTGCGCACCCTCCAGGCGCTCCATGACCTCCAGGACCACGTCCTCCAGGTCGCCCTGGCGCTTGGCGAGGGAGACGACCTCGCTCTGCAGGTTCGCCAGGTCCCGGGCCGAGATGCCCACGCCCGAGTCGAGCCGCTGCTGGTCGCGGACGGCGCGCTGGCGCACCTGGTCCACGTCCTGCTCCGCCTTGGTCTGCTCGCGCGCGGTGTCGCTCGCCTGGGTCTGGGCGGCGACGAGCAGGTCGCGCTGCTGCGCCAGGTCCTTGGTGAGCGAGTCGAGCTCGGCGTGCTCGGGCAGCGACTTGCGCTTGTGGGCGAGCTGAGACAGCCGGACGTCCAGCGCCTGGACGTCGAGAAGTCGGATCTGGTCGGCGGGCTCGGCGTTCAGTTGGGGGCTCCAGAGATAGAAGGGGGTGTGACGGACGGCGCGTGGGCCGTCCACGGGTCGGTGACCGTGCGCGAGACGTGGGTACGCAGACCCCAGCCGTGGCGCTCGGAGATCGCGTCGAGCTGGGCCGCGGCCTGCTCGCACCAGGGCCACTCGGTGGCCCAGTGGGCGGCGTCGACGAGGGCGAGCGGGCGGCTCGTCTCGCGGGCCTCGGAGACCGGGTGGTGGCGCAGGTCGGCGGTCAGGAACACGTCCACACCGGCGGCGCGGACCTGCGCGAAGAGGCTGTCGCCGGAGCCGCCGCTGACGGCGACGCGGCGGACCAGCGCGTCCGGGTCGCCGGCCACACGGATGCCCTGGGCGGTCGGCGGCAGCCAGGCCGCGGCGCGGGCGGCGAACTCGCGCAGGGTCTCGGGGTGGTCCAGTTCGCAGATCCGGCCGAGGCCCCGGCGGCCTTCCGGGTCGCTCGGGTCGGGCACGAGCGGGCCGGTGATCCGCAGGCCGAGGGCGCCGGCGAGGGCGTCGGAGACTCCCGGGTCGGCGGTGTCGGCGTTGGTGTGGGCGACGTGCAGCGCGATGTCGTTCTTGATCAGCGTGTGCACGACGCGGCCCTTGAAGGTGCCGGCCTCGACGGTGGTGGTGCCCCGCAGGTAGAGGGGGTGGTGGGTGATGATCAGGTCGGCGCCCAGCTTCACCGCCTCGTCGGCGATCTCCTGGACGGGGTCCACGGCGAACAGGACCCGGGTGACCTCGGCGTCCGGGTCGCCGCAGACGGTTCCGACGGCGTCCCACTGCTCGGCCCGCGAGGGGGGCCAGAGAGCGTCCAGCGCGGCGATGACTTCAGAGAGACGGGGCACGGGCCAAGGCTACCGTCCGGGGCGACCGTCCCGGTCAGGCCAGCCCCGCCGGACGGGGCCCCACCCCTCCGGGGCGGACAAATGATCAGATTCCCGCCCGGGCCCGGGACCGCCGCGCCCGGCCCGGGCGCCGGTCCGGTCCAGCGCCTCCCCGTCCCGGGCCCCGGGAGGACGCCCAGGCCGTGACGGCGGCGGGACCCGGGCCCGGCTGCGGAGGGGCCCCGGCGCCGGCTCCGGGCCCGGCGCCGGCCCGGCCCTTCACTGCGCCGTCGGCCCTTCCGCGGCGGAGCGGCCGGGTCCCGGGGCCCGCGCAGCACAACCGGCTCGTCCGGCACGCGCGAATCGCCGACCGGACACCCGTATGTGTGAAGCGCTGTTGGTGGTGTTGTTCGCCGGGAAGCCCGAAAACTAGCTTCCCCCCCGGAGGTGACCACGGATGACCGTCTGTGCCATCGAAATGACGACCACGGCCGCGTTCAGCATCGCCGCGGACGGGTCGTACGCCGCCCGGCTGGCCGGCGAGGGCGACGCCCTCTACGCGGAGCGCTGGACCCTCGCCGGGCCCGAGCCGTACGCGGTACCGCTGCCGCTCGCGCAGCCCGAGGAGGCGGACAGCGAGGTGCTGCCGCTGGCCGACGGGCGGGTGCTGATCCACCGGCGGGTGGCGGACCGGCACGCCTTCGCGCTGCTGTACCCGACGGGTGCCGGGACCGGGCCGAGCACCGGGGAGCTCCAGCTGGGCGGGGTCGACGCGCGGGAGGGCGTACGGGTGCGCCTGCTCCCGCCGTGCCCGGACGGATCCGGTGCCTTCGCCCTGGCCGCGGAGGACACCGTGAGCACGGTCTGGCGGGTGGCCGGGGGCCTGTCGGGGCCGCAGCCCGTCGCCCGGATCCCCGGGCGGTGCTCGGGCGGCGTCTGGCTGGACCGGTCGGGGCGGCTGCTCGCCCTGGACCGCGAGCTGGACGGCATCACGAAGACCGTCGCCGTGGACCTGGGGCGCACGGAGGTGTCCCCGCTGCTCCAGATCACCGAGGACAGCGACGACCGGCTGCTGCTGGCCGACCCGGACAGCGGGCTGCTGCTGATCCGCTCCGACGCCCCGGGCACCTCCCGCCTGGGCTGGGGCGTGTCGGGCAGCTCCCTGCCCGTCCGCTTCCCGGAGTGCCTGGCCCGGCTGGGGGACGCGTACCCGTTCGCGGCCCAGCCCGGCCAGTCCCTGATGCCGGAGACCTCCGGGGTGGCGCTGCGGCTGCCCGAGGGCGACATCGGCCTGTGGCGCCCCGCCGACCGGCGCGTCTTCCGGCTCGGCGCCCCGGCGGGCTGGCTCGGCGGGACCGGTCTGTGGAGCCCGCAGGGCCGCCTGCACCTCCCGTACGCGACGGCCGAGGTGCCCTGCGGGATCGTCGGCCTGAGCCTGCCGGCCTCCCAGCCCCCGCCGGTGGTCCTGGATCCGCCCACGCCGACCGCCCCCCGCCCGGTCCCCCTCCAGCAGGCACCGCTGGCCGGGCGATAGGGACGGAGGGCGCTCGCCTTCCTGCGGTCTAGGCGTGCTTGAGGCCCAGCACCTCCGCCGCGGCGAAGGTCTCGTTCGCCGGGCGGGACGCGTAGTGCGGGGTCAGGAGTTCGTCGAGCTCCTCGAAGGAGAAGGACTCCTTGGCCGTGTCGAACTTGGCGGCCACCTTCGGGCGCTCCATGACGGCCACGATCCCGCCGTGCACGACGAACAGCTGGCCGTTGGCCCTGGCCGCGGCGGGCGAGGCCAGGTACCCGACGAGCGGTGCGACGTGCTCGGGGGCGAGGGCGTCCAGCTTGCCCTCCTCCGGGACCTGGAAGCCGGCGAAGACGTCCTCGGTCATCCGGGTGCGGGCGCGCGGGCAGATGGCGTTCGCCGTCACCCCGTACTTCGCGAGCGCGAGGGCGGTCGAGGTGGTCAGGCCCACGATGCCGCCCTTGGCCGCCGCGTAGTTCGGCTGGCCGGCCGAGCCGCCGAGGAAGGCCTCGGAGGAGGTGTTGACGATCCGGCCGTAGACCGGGCCGCCCGCCGCCTTGGACCGCTCCCGCCAGTGCGCGGCGGCGAAGTGCGTCGTGTTGAAGTGGCCCTTGAGGTGGACCCGGATCACCGAGTCCCACTCCTCCTCCGACATCGAGAAGACCATCCGGTCGCGCAGGATGCCCGCGTTGTTGACCAGGACGTCCAGCTTCCCGAAGCGGGACACCGCCAGCCCGACCAGTTCCCGCGCCTGCTCGAAGTCGGCCACGTCGCCCAGGTGCGCCACCGCCCGGCCGCCCGCCGCGCGGATCTCCGCGGCGACCTCCTCCGCCGGGGCGGCCGAGGCCTCCCCGGAGCCGTCCCGGCCGCTCTGGCCGAAGTCGTTGACGACCACGCTCGCGCCGAGCCGCGCGAGCTCGATCGCCTCGGCCCGGCCGAGCCCGCGGCCCGCACCCGTGACGATGGCGGAGAGGCCCTCAAGTGGGAGTGACATCCGTAGCGTTCCTCTCAGAGCGGGTCAGAGTTCGATGCAGGTGCGCAGGGCGACACCCGTGCGCATCTGGTCGAGCGCGTCGTTGATCTCGGCGAGCTGCACCCGGTGCGTGATCAGGCCCGCCAGGTCCACCCGGCCGGCCCGCCACAGCGCGATGGTGCGCTCGTAGGAGCGGAGCACGTCCCCGCCGCCGTACATCGACGGCAGGATCTTCTTCTCGTCGAAGAAGAGCGAGAACATGTCGATCTGGAAGTTGTCGTCCAGCGCGCCCGCGCCGACGATCACCACGCTGCCGCCGCGGCGGGTCATCTTGTACGCGGTCTGCGCGGTGGCGGACTTGCCGACGACCTCGAAGACGTAGTCGAAGCCCTCGCCGCCGGTGATCCGGTTCTTGGCGTCGTCGAAGGCCTCCGGCCCGACCGCCTCGGTGGCCCCGAACCGCAGGGCCGCCTCTCGCCGCGACTCCACCGGGTCGACGGCGATGATCTGGGCCGCGCCCTGGACCTTGGCGCCCTGGATGACGGAGATGCCGACGCCGCCGCAGCCGATGACGGCCACCGAGGATCCGGCCTCCACCTTGGCGGTGTTGATGGCGGCGCCGAGCCCGGTGGTGACACCGCAGCCGATGAGCGCGGCGATGTCGAAGGGCACGTCGTCGGGGATCGGGACGGCGCAGGCGGCGTCGACCACGAGTTCCTCGGCGAAGGTGCCGGTCGCGGCGAAGCCGAAGATGTCGCCGCCCGCGCGGCGGAAGTTGGGGGTGCCCGCGTTGACCAGGCTCGCCAGGCACAGGTGGCCCTGGCCGCGCTTGCAGGACGGACAGTGGCCGCACGGCGGCAGCCAGCAGACGAGGACCCGGTCGCCCTGCTTGAGGGCGGTGACCCCGTCACCGACGTCGGAGATCACCCCGGAGCCCTCGTGGCCCGGGACGAAGGGGGCGGGCTGCGGCAGGACGCCGCTCATCGCGGAGAGGTCCGAGTGGCACAGGCCGGTGGCCCTGATCCGGATCTTCACCTTGCCGGGGCCGAGGCCGACGGCCTCCATGTCGTCGACGACTTCCAGCTTGTCCTGGCCGATCTCGCTCTGCAGTGCTGCGCGCACGGTGCGGCTCCTTGTGTGGTCGGGCGTTACGCGTGTTCGACGACGGTGTCGGCGAGGACCGGCGCGTCGTCCCGTTCTGCGGCGGTCACCGAGACCTGGACCCGGCCGGGCTCCTGCCACATCCGGATCCGCAGGGTCTCGCCCGGGAAGACGATCCCGGCGAAGCGCGTGCGGTAGGCGCGGACCCGGGAGACGTCCCCGCCCAGGGCCGTGTCGACGACGGCCTTGAGGGTCATCCCGTACGAGCACAGGCCGTGCAGGATCGGCCGGTCGAAGCCGGCCAGCTTGGCGAACTCGGGGTCGGCGTGCAGCGGGTTCCAGTCGCCGGAGAGCCGGTAGAGGAGCGCCTGCTCCTCGCGGATGTGCCGCTCCTCGGTACGGTCGGGGGCACGCCCGGGCAGTTCCTCCCGGACGGAGGGACCGCGCTCGCCGCCGAAGCCGCCCTCGCCCCGTACGAAGATCTGCGCGTCGCTCGTCCACAGCGGCCCGTCGGCATCCGCGACCTCCGTGCGCAGGACGACGACGGCGGCCTTGCCCTTGTCGTAGAGGGCCGCGACCCTGGCGGTCGAGGTGGCCCGGCCCTTGACGGGGATGGGCCGGTGCAGCTCGATGGACTGGCCGCCGTGCAGCACGTTGGCGAGGTTGATGTCGATGCCGGGTGCGGCGAGGCCGCCCATCATGGCCATGCCCGCGCCGGCGACGGTGGCGAAGCTGGGCAGGACGTGGAGCTTGGATTCGAGGGTGTAGCGCAGCTCGTCCGGGTCGGTGGCCGGCAGGCCCGCGCCGAGGCCGAGGTGGTAGAGCTGGATGTCCTTGTGGTCCCAGCCGATGTCCCCGAGGCGGGGTTCGGCGGCGAGGGCCTTGGCGGCATCGATCGGCATGGGGATGCTGCTCCCTGTCGTTGGAGAACCGGGGCCGTGGAAGACCTCGGCGCGGCCGTCCGCACCGTCGGCCGCGCCGAGGTCGCATGCGACGGCCAGTTCTAGAACGCGTTCTAGGCCCGGCCGGTGAGGGAATGTATAACGCACGCCCCCACACTTGGGAAGACTCTTGACTTCACGTCAGATCCGCTGCGCACGGGGCGTGTTGCGCGCCCGGCGGGAGGCGGGGCAATACCCTGCCCGCGTGGAAGAAATGCCTGTTGACCACCGTGAGGTGCGCGCCCTGCGCGTCCTGCTGGAACCGCCGAATCCGGCCCTGGCGCTCCAGCTCGGCCTCCAGCCGGACATCGAGGTCGTCCGGGATCCCATGGCCCGGCCCGCCGTCGCCCTGGTGGAGGAGCTCGCGGCCGTGACCGCCCTGCTGGCCGACGACCCGGAGTGCCGGGTACTCGTCCTGACGGGCTCCGCGCACCCCGGCCTCGCGGAGGCCGCCCTCGCCGCGGGCGCGGTGGGGCTGGTGCTGCGGGACGGCCCGGTCGGTGACCTGGCGGACTGCGTCCGGCGCGCCTCGACGGGCGAGACGGTGGTGGACCCCGCCCTGGGGTGAACCCGGTGGATCCGCGAAGATCCCGGTGAGTCCCGGTGAATCCTTTCGCGGCGCCCGCGCCTCTTATGCGTGTGCCGACGACGAGATCGGCACTGACCTGGAGGTTGTCGTGATCACTGCTGTCGCCGTCGGCGCCGTCGTACTGCTCCTGCTCTGCACCTGCACCGTCCTCGTGGCGCGCCGTCGGAGCCGCTCCCGTGGCTGAGTCGACCTGGCCCGCCGAGCCGCTGATCCTCGCCGCGCAGGGCGGGGACCTCGATGCGGTCACCGCGCTGGTCTCCGGATCGCACCCGAACGTACGGAGGTTCGCGTACTCGCTGTGCGCCTCCCCCGAGGACGCCGAGGACGCGGCCCAGGAAGCGCTGATCATCCTCTACCGGAAGATCGGCATGCTGCGCGCTTCCGGCGCCCTGGCCTCGTGGATGTTCCGCATCGTCCGCAACGAGTGCCTGCGCCGGGCCCGGCTGACGCCGCGCGAGCGCGCCCCGCTGCCCGACTCCGCCGTGGCGTCGGCCGAGGAGGAGGTGCTGGAGCACCTGGAGACCGCCCGCGTGGCGCGGGCGATCGCCGCCCTCCCCGCCGACCAGCGGCGGGTGCTGATCATGCGGGACGTCCAGGGCTACAGCGGGCGGATGGCGGCGGACGCGCTCGGGCTCACCCCCGCCGCGATGAAATCTCGGCTCCACCGGGCCCGCGCGGCCCTGCGGCACACCCTGTACCCGGCTCCCGGAGGCAACGATGAAGATCACTGACGGCCCCGACTTCGCGAGCTCCTCCCTGCCCCGGCACCTGCTCCGCGGCGCGGTCGGCCTCGGCGCCCTGATCGGCGCCTTCGCCCTCCTCCCGTTCTACGGACCGGCCACCCTGCTCCTCGCACCGCTCGGCCTGGTGGCCCTGCGCGGCTGCCCGATGTGCTGGGTGATCGGGCTGGCCCAGACGCTCTCCCGGGGCCGGCTGCGCCGGGAGTGCACGGACGGCCGCTGCGAACTCAGGGTCAACCACGCGGTCCCGGCCACCGATTGACGGATTCCGCAGCAGCGCTCGCCCACCCGCCGGAGCAGGATGAGACCCTCTCGACCCAGCTTCGTGGAGGCAGCAACCATGCGTATGTCCGCCCTGTCCGCCACCGCCGCGCTCGTTCTCGCGACCCTCGCGGGAGGCGCGGCCCCGGCCGCCGCCGACACCCCGGCCGGCCCGGTCCTCCAGGTCGACCTGGACGCCGGCAAGGGCCTCCACCACAACATCGGGACGGTGATCTACGAGCGCGTCGACGGCGCGGCGAACGCGGTCAGGATCATCTCGGTGTCGATCACCAGCGGCGAGCGCGACTGCGCCTGGGTGTCGTGGAACGACCCGCACAACGTGAACGGCTGGACCAACCTGACCACCGAGCCCTCCTGCAACGGCACCGGCCTGGGGGAGAACCCCGACATCATCATCAAGGCACCGGTCGGCCACCCGCTCAAGGTGCGCCTGGCCGCCGACCACCCCGGCTCCGACGTGGTGCACAAGGACATCCAGAAGCTCTGACCGGGGCGGGCCCGGCCTGGTCCAGGCCGGGCCGGGGCGCTACGAGCCGTCGCCGGCCTGCTCGTGCCCGAAGGCGGCGAGGAGCTCGCTCTCGCCCGGGGCCGTGAACAGCCGCTTGGGCACCGCCACGAGGCACGTCCGGCGGCGCGAGCGGCCGACGAACACGTGGAGCCGGGGCGTCTCGTAGTAGAAGCGCATCTCGTCCCACACGATCCGCTGCGACTCCCCGCCGCGGAACACCTCGATGCCCGTGCCATCCACCACGACCCTCTTCTCCTCGGCGGCCCTGCCGCTGCGGAAGCCCCGGCCCACCATCCAGCGTGGCAGCACCAGCAGCACGGCGAGGCCGTACGCCAGCGCGATCCCGAGGGGCACGGGATGCACGGTGACGCCGGTCGCGGACAGCGTCACGCCCATCGAAGCGAGCAGGACCGTACCGAGGGCGCCCACCATCCGGCCCCGCCGGAACATCCCCGCCGCCCTGGCGGCTTCGTCGTACTCGTCCCTGGTCAGGCTGCCGGTAGCACTGAAGGACACCTCGCGTATCTCACTCACGGGAGCGGAGCCTAACGCTCCGCCCCGACATGAGGCACAGGGACATCGAGCAGCTCTGGCCGGGCCGGGCCGGCGAGAGCCCGCCCCTTGTCAACAGCACCGTCCGCTGACACGGCCCTCAACCACTGCCACCGGACACCACAGCGGGCCCCACCGGAAATAGATCCGGCGGGGCCACCAGTAATGCGGAACAAGGGCGGGCTACTCGTCATCACCAACCAGTCGGGCCCCCAAGGCGGACGCAATTGACTCCGCCAAGTCCCAGTCATCATCATCGACGCGTCCGGATACCACTACACGCCCATGCCTCCACGAGAAGGATGCCGAAGAAGCAGAAATTCCATAAACAGGCTGCATTCCGATGTCCACCCATCGGACAAAACCCTGGCGCTCCAGCTTCGAATTCCCTCCGGCAAGAGCCTCCCACTCCTCGCGAGCGATTGGTTGATTTTCACTCTCGGTCCACAGATCAGCTCGCGTGATATGGAAGTCGTACCCCACGCCCGGCCCCTCTCATCGAACTATCCGCTCGTCTGCCCGAAGAGGAGATTAACCCCTCTCCCCTGCGCGTATTCCACAGCCCTGGACATCTGACCCAGGTGCATATCGCTCAAAGTCCCGGACCTTACAATGACATAGACCGAGCGACTCCCAATGTTCGCCGGGTTGGTGAACGCATAAGGACCTACGCCGTCATAATTGGCCGCATCGTCAACCGCCCCCTTGAGTCGCTGATAAAGCGTTCCCTTGAGCTGAAAACTGGGGAGGCCCGTATCCATAGCCTTGAGGCTGATCGCGATACCCGTGTCAGGCTCAAACTGATCAAAAGCCTGATGATTTGTCGGAAGGTTCGAGAACCCCATCTGCTCCTCGAACGCAAGGCCCTTGTCCCGAGAGCTCATGGTCCAAATATTCGTTTCACTGCCACTCGTCATCTCACCGAGGTCCTGAATTTCAGGACCGCACGCGTTGTGGACGAGGATCGGAGTGGCGCCCGCCACAACATAGTACGTGTGGAGCTCGTCGACGGTCAGGTTGTACCGGGTGGCCGTGCCGGGGGTCGGCCGGACGTCGAGCACCCGGATCTCGCGGGCGTCCGGGGTAATCAGGGCGTGGCCGGGGGTCAACTCCGCAGCCGGCACCCAGGTTCGAGTGGTCTCGTCCCAGAAGGGGTGCTCCGCCGTGGTGTGCAGCGTCTGCTCGTCGCCGGGGGCGACCTCCACGACGAGGTCGATGAGGTCGCTGTCGTCGTGAGCCCAGGTGGCCACGACGGAGCGGCCGCCCGAGACCTCTCCCGTCTCCGGGTCGGCGGCTTCCACCTCGTCGCCCGGAGTGATCTCGGCGATCGCCTTGGTCTCGCCGTTGCCCAGCAGGACCGGGGTCTCGGGCGAGAAGCTGCAGGTGCCGTCGCTTGCGGGCTCGGCCGGGCTCGGTTCCTTCGGGGTACCTGCGCCCGGTTCGCTCGGAGCTGTGGTGTCCGGGGCGTTTTCGTGCGGGGTTTCCTTCGTTGACGGGGTGGGGACTTCGTCGTCGAGGAGCTTGTTCAGGGGCGCGGCGCCGCTATCGGCCGCCTCTGCGGCTCTGACAGCGGCACGGTATCCCTTGACGAGCTTGAAGGCTGCGACACCGTCTATGGCCAGTGAGCCGATGAAGCCCGTCCAGTAGCCCTGCTCGTACCGCTCCGAGGTCGGGTCGGTTCCGAAGAGCTCGGCGGCAGGCTCGTCGCCCCACAGGTTGGGGACCTCGTAGTCGCTGCCTTCCCAGCCCGTCCAGTCGTTGAAGGTCTCGTTGTCGCCGTTCCAGATTTCGACGCAGTTGTCGAGGAGCCAGGCCCCCGGGTTGATCCAGAGCTCGTTCGCGCCGCCGAAGGCACCGTCGATGGCGCCGGTGAAGAAGTCACCGAGGCCACCCCAGGTCCACAGGCCTGAGGGGTCGCTCGCGTTGACGGGGTCGTTGCCCGCGTAGGCGTAGCCGCCCATCTGGTTCGGGTCACCGGCTTCGAAGACCGGGTCACAGGTCAGGAAGCGGCCTATGACGGGGTCGTAGTTGCGGGCGCCGAGAAGACTGAGGCCGGTGGCCGTGTCCGTGGGCTGGCCCAGGTATCCGCGGTTGTCGGCCCAGGCCGGCGGTGCCGGGCCCCGCTGGGCTCCGTACGGGTCGAAGGCCCTGCGCGTCACGTTGAGCGTTGCCGCGTCGACCTGGAGCTGTGACGTGTTCTGCGGGTTCGTTGCCTGGTAGACGACCGCGCCGGTGGAGGAGCGGGTGATCTTCGTGCCGTCCGGACCCTTGTAATTGCGCAGGCCTGAGACCGTGCGCGACGACTTGTTCAGAGTGAGCTGTTCGGCGCCTCCGAAGAGGTAGAGGGTGTCGCCGTCCGCCCCTCGCTGGATCAGCATGCCGCCGTCGGCGTCGTACAGGTAGTTGGAGGTGAGCGTTCCGCCGGCGGGCTTGGGGGTGACGACGCTGTCGGTACGGCCCTTGACGTTGTAGGTGAACGTCTGGGTCGTGGCCGCGGCGGCGCCGACCTTCGTGTCCCGGCTGGTGGTATTGCCGACGGCGTCGTAGTGCGGGGTGAGGGTGGTCGTGCCGTCCGGCCCCGTCGTGGTGATCGTCGTCGCCGTGTTGGGCTGGGCGGCCGGCGTGGTGCCGTTGCCGGGGTAGGTGATGTTCTGGGTGACGTTCTTGAGCGGGTTGCCCGCCGTGTCGTGCTTGACCTGCTGGGTCCGGTCACCGAGCAGGTTGTACGTGTAGCTCTGCCAGTACGGGTTGGGCCCGCCGATGGTGGCGGCCTTCGGAAGCGCGGTGTTGCACTTGGATATCTGTCCGGGCTTCGCGGCTGCCAGGCCCTTGGTGTCCGTCCAAGCCTCGGACAGGCGGTTCTGCCCGTCGTAGAGGAAGCACTGGGTGTCGGTGCCGGTGACCGCGCCACCGCTGGACTGCACCGTGGACGTGCCGGTGAGGTTACCGGCCTCGTCGTAGGCGTAGGTGGTGGCGTCGAGCGGGCTGTTGCTGCTGGTCTGCAGGCTCACCGTGTTGGTGGCGAGCCTGCTGGTCGCCTGGTCATAGGTCTGGGCGGTGCGGAACTGCTTCCCGAAGACGCCGTAGGTGGACTGGACGACCTGCCCGAGCGGCGTGTAAATGCTCTTGTTCAGATACGGGGTCGTGCGGGAGCCGAACTCCGTCGTGAGGCCCTGGAGGTTGTACCCGTAGCCGACCGTCTCGGCCGGCAGCCCGCCGTCCTCCCCGAAGGAGGTGGACTGCAGCAGGCCCACGGTGGGGGTGTACTCGGAGGTCGCCGTGTAGGTACCGGCGAGCTTGCCCTCCGCCGCGGGGATGACCACGGTGGAGCCGGTGGGCTGGTAGGCCGTGTTGTAGCCGTTGATCTTCTTCGTATAAGCCGTTCCGCCCGCACCCCCCACGAATCGGGTCGAGGACGTCATCCGCCCCTTGAGGAGGGTGTCGTACGTCCACTCGGCCAGCTTCTTGGACTGGTCGGTGGTGCTGGCGCCTTCGTACTCACCGGTCTTGCGGCCCAGCGAGTCGTAGGTGGTCGCGATGCTCTTGCCCAGGGCGTCGGTGCTCAGGGTCTGCCGGCCGAAGACGTCGTAGCCGAAGGTCGAGAGGCCCGTGTCCGGGTCGGTCTGGGAGATCTTCTGGCCGAGCAGGTCGTAGGTGTAGGTCCACTTGTTGCCGACGGTGTCGCTGATGGACTTGACGGCGCCTGCGGGCGTGTAGGTGTAAGAGGTCTTGGTGTCGGCGGCAGCCGCCTTCCCGGCGGTTCCCGACGACCAGATGGCGGTACCGGCGGCGTTGTACATGCGGAAGTTGCCGTCGGCCTTGACGATGGCGTATCCGCCGGTGGCTCCGGTGGTGCCCGTGCCGGATGTCCACAGGGCCGTCCCTGTGGTGCTGGTGACGACCAGGTTGCCGTCGGCGCGGACCGTGGCGCTCGCACCCGGGTTGCCCGCGGTGCCCGAGGACCACAGGACCTTGCCGCCTGCGATGCCCGTCAGGACGAGGTTGCCGTCCGCCTGCATGTCGAGCCGGACGCTCTTGGAGGAGAACGTCGTGCCCGACTGGATGACGGTGCCGGCCGTCAGCTTGCGGTCCGCCGTGGTGTCGAGGGTCTGGGTGGCCGTCGTCTGACCGATGGCGTTGGTGTAACGGGCCTCCGCCTGACCGCCCTTCGGCGGTGTGTTGACCGTCTTGTCGACGCCCGGATAGGACGTGGTGGCCTCCCAGAGCTTGGCGCCCTTCGACCACTGCTGGTTGGCGATGACCCGGCCCTGACCGTCGTAGACCTGTCGCGTCTGGCTCGGGACCGTGTTCTCGGTCTCCACCCACAGCGTGGTGCCCGGATCCGTGGTCGGATCCGCGTACGTCGCGATGCTGGATACCGTCCAGCCGTGGCTGTCGTACGAGGTGGAGGAGATCAGACGGCCCGCGGAATTGTCCGCCGTGGTCGACTGCTGCTGACGGGCCCGCAGCAGTCCGTCGTAGATCGTGACGGACTTGCCGTAGCTCCCGTCCTCGCGAAGCGTCTCGGTGGTGACGGCCGAGGGGTTCGGGCTGTCGCCCGCGCCGTTGACGGAGTAGGTGAACTTGCGGTCCGGGGTCTGCTTCGCCCGGTCGCGGCCCGGCGTCCAGACCGCGGTACGCCGCCCCAGGGTGTCGTAGGTGCTACTGGTGACACGGCCGTTGACATCGACCGACCGCTTGTCGAGACCGCGTGTCGGGGATACGTCCGTCGTGGCCGTCCAGTTGTACGGCTGGGGGTAGGTCGTGGTGACCTGTGTCGGGAGCGTGCCCGAGTCGGGGGAGAAGGTGATGGTGGTGGTCTGGGACGCCACGTCGTTCTGCTTGGTGACACGACCGTAGTCGTCGTACACCAAGCCGCCGTTCACCTGGAAGACGGGATTGCCCGCACCGTCGTACTTGGTCGCGACCTGCACGGCCGTCATCTGGCCGACCGAGTGCGTCTTGCCGTCGGAGGCCCAGCTCTGGCCGAGCTTCCCGTAGGTGCCGGGGCTCGTCACGGAGCCGTCGCCGTCGTAGAAGATCCGCTTGTGGCTGAGGGTCGTGTCCTTGCCGGGCTTGGTGCCGCACGGGCCGGAGACCGAGAGGATCTCGCTCGGGTACGTCAGCATCATCGGGTTGTCCGACGGCGCCGATGCGTACTCGGTGGTGGTGCAGTTCTCCTGCTCGGGCGCGGTGACGTCACCCTTGTCGTCGACCTGGTGCACCCGGCCGAGACTGTCGTAGGTCGTGACCTTCTTGGACGTACGCCAACTGCCGGTGGAAAGGAGGCCCATCGACCGGTTGGTCACCTCCGTCGAACGACGGGACACCAGGTCGGGCAGCGTCGAGAGGGAGGCCGGCTCGGGGTCCTTCGAGGTCCAGGCCTTCCGGGTACTGGAGCTGGTGTCGACCGTGGTGAGCGGCCCGTTGAGGGACTTCGCAGTGACCGTGCCGCCGGCGGCCGTGAAGGTCTGGGACTCCAG
Organism: Streptomyces sp. NC-S4; assembly: GCF_054353315.1. Taxonomy (NCBI): domain Bacteria; kingdom Bacillati; phylum Actinomycetota; class Actinomycetes; order Kitasatosporales; family Streptomycetaceae; genus Streptomyces; species Streptomyces sp. NC-S4. Next base: position 2,862,066 of record NZ_CM135937.1, read on the forward strand.
AGTGGCACCGGCCAGCCAGTCGCTGTCGGGGAAGGACTCACCGAGCGAGTTCGTCACCGACACGGACCGCTTGGTGCCGTCCTGCTTGTAGTCGCCGTCCATCCCCTGCAGGTAGGTGGAGACGGTCTGGATGACCGGGTCCGGAGCCACACCGGAGGTCGTGGTGACGCTGCGGTATCCCCGGAAGTCGTTCCACGTCCGGTACTGGTCGTCGGTGAGTTCGGAGTCGTCACGGTGCCATGCCGCGCCGCCGTCGTAGGCATAGCTGGTGACCTTGGCCGGCGAGCCGGCCTTCGTGAGGTCGCTGTTGACCACCTGGGTGACGAGGGTCTTCACGAACCAGTCGGCCACGGGCTCGGCTGCGCCCGACGGGTACCAGTTGACCGGGTAGCAGGCCATCGTGTTGCTGTCCGCCGACACCGGCATCGTGTTCTTGGTGCGGGAGCACTCGGGCTCGCGGTAGGTGACCGCCGAGGACTCGCCGGATTCCGTCCGGACGCTGGAGATGCGGGGACGGTACAGGGGCGGGGCCGCCGGTTCCAGACCGTCGACGCGGTTGTCCATCTCGATGCCGGTGAAGGTGACCGGGTCCAGCGTGATGGGCTTGTCGCCGCCCGCGGTGGTGTCACGGCCGGTGTGCTGAATGGAGGACAGCCACATCACCGACTGGAGCATGCCGGCGCTCTCCGTCTTTCCGGTCTTGCCGGTGACGGGGTCCATCACACCGCCCGCGTCCGAGAAGACGTGGGTCAGGCTGTAGGAGTCGACGTCCTGCCAGGCGGTACCGATCTTGACCTGGGTGGTGATGTCCTTGAGGCGGTAAGTGGACCAGAACGTGGGCGAACCGAAACGGCAGACGTCGTCGCCCTCGCCCTCCGTCTTGTAGTCGGAGGGGCAGTTGATGTCGTACGGGACGTCCGGCCAGTTCTTCGCCGTGTCCTTCGACAGGTTGCCGTCCGCGCACACCGTGTCCGACGTGGTGCACCGCTGCTTGGTGTCGAAGGCGATCCGGGCCGCGGGGTCCTTGCCGGCGACCGCGTCGGCGAGCTTGTAGCCGTAGGAGATGCGCTTCAGGTAGCCCGAACGGGTGTACTGCGTCAGGGTGCCGCCCTTGCCGTCCTTGACGACCTGGCCGTAGCCCATGTTGTAGTAGTTCGACTCGGTCGCGTAGTCGTACCGCTGGACGTTGCCGTGCGGGTCGACGACGAAGTCCAGGTTGAAGCGGTAGCCGGCCTGCTTGTCGCACTGCGATTCGTTGCCCTTGGCCGAGGTGTGGCACGGGTCGTCCGACTTGGGGTGGTAGAGCGGCACACCCCAGGCACTGTTGGTCGCGGTGTCGCCGGACGTGCCGGGCGCGTGGTTCAGACCGAGGTAGTAGGCGGTGCCGTCGGTCGTGGTGACCTTGAAGTACTCGCCTTCCCAGAGGTCGTTCGTCGCGCCGGTCAGTCGCTCGATCTTGGTGCCGTCGTCGGACTCCAGCCGGTAGACGCCGTCGCCGCCGCGGACGAGCTGGCCGGTGTGAGCTCCGAGTGACAGCGTCGCGTTGTAGCCCGCCCAGCACTGGTCGCCCGAATCCTCGATGCCCGAGTACTTGCAGGGCTTGTAGGAGCGCTCGATGAAGCCGGGGCTGTAGCCCCAGCCGTCGCCGATCCAGGAAGCCTGCGAGTTGCGGGCCGACGTCTTGCCGTCGACGGACTGCGAGTTGTAGGTGAGCGCCACGGACGGTGCGGCTCCGCCCAGGGAGGGCGGGACCGCTACCGGGTAGCTGTACGTGAAGGCGCCGGAGGCCGACTGTGCCCACGATCCCGAAGCCGAGAGAGACGTCGCGCCGTAGTCGCCCTGCGAGCCGGCCGTGCCCGACACCGCTGCGACGGCGACGGATCGGCTGCCTGCGGCCGCGGCCATCGTCCGCCGCTGGCCTGACAGAGCCGCGTCCTTGAACGGTGCGGCACTGGTGCCCACGTTCACATCGGCGGTGAGTCGCTGCGCCTTCGGGTCGTTGACCGTCCGCAGCGGCTGCTGGACGCGGCAAACGGGGACGTCCGGAGTGGTGAGCGCACACCCGGGCATCGCCACGAGGTGCAGTCGCGAAGCCCAACCGCCGCCGTAGGCATTGGCCAGTGCGCTGTAGTCGAGTCCGACGGAGACCTTGCCGCCGGTGGCGGCATCATCGGCCGGTGTGAGGCCGACCAGAATGCCGTTCACGTTCGCCGCGGCGGCCTGCTTCCGGCCGGCCGTCTCCACCCGGACCGTGGTCAGGCGGCTGTCGGCAGCGGGTGCGTTCGCCGCCCCCGCCGTCGACCGGGCGGCGGGCGCCGAGGCGGCCGGCGCGATCCATACGGGTGACGTGCCGGCCTGGACCGGCCCGCCTGCCGGGTCCATGCCGCTGTCCGCCGACCGGCCCATGCCGCGCACTTGTCGCGACGAGTCGGCCACCTTGACGGTTTCGGTCCGCGCGGCGGGCCACTTGGGCGTCTTGGCCTGGTGCACGCGCATCTCACGCGCACCCTGAGGTACGCGAGGAAGCACCTGCTTCGCCGCCTGGCCGGCCGGGTGTCCCTTGACCACGGGCAGGTCCGGCAGTTCACCGTCACGCCAGGATTTACCCGTGTAACGGTAGCCGCCGACCGTTTCCGCATTGGCCAGCGGCACGACAACGGACATCGCAGCCGTCATGGCCACGGCAACAAAGGCCCGTCGCCGCCAGCCTCTTACAGGCATAGCGGCAGGCCAACGCATCGATGAACGCACCTCGACAGTCCCCACCCCAAGTGCGCGGCCCCGGGGGGCCGTAAAAGAGAAGAGGCCGCAGTCGGCCTCACAAGATCAGCGGAACAGTATTGTTGTGTACATGCAAACGCAATAGCCTTCCCGCGGATCCACCCCCGCCTCCTCCAGCATGAGCCGAAAGCCCGCTTCGGAACACGTGAGTTGGACACGGAACGGCGGGGCCGGAGTCCTCAGCACAAGCCTTTCTTGGGGGGAATGAACCCGTATGCGCCACCATCCACGTCGACGCACCAGACGCGCTGTCAGTTTGGTCACATCCGTGGGCATCGTGCTCGCCACAGCGCCCCTGGCGATCGCCGCCACAGCCAACACCACGCCAACCACGGCTCCTGTCAAGGCAGTTCAGCCCACAGCCGACGGCCCGCTCCCGACGGCTCTGCGACAGGCCAAGCTCGAGCAGAAGCCGGTCCCGGTCCCCGCACTGACCACCACGACCACGGAGACCGTCGCGCATCCGGACGGGACGCTCAGCACCACGTCCCACATCAAGCCCGTTCGCGTGCTCAAGTCGGGGAAGTGGACCGCCCTCGATGCCACCCTGCAGCGCAATGAGGACGGTACGTACAGCCCCAGGGCCACGCCTTCCGGCGTCTCGCTCTCGGGCGGCGGCTCCGGGCCGCTGGCCACACTGACGAACGACAAGGGCCGTCGGCTGTCCCTGTCCTTCCCCGTCGCACTGCCCGCCCCCCGGGTCAGCGGCAGCAGCGCCCTGTACCCGAACGTCCTGCCCGGCGTGGACCTGCAGGCATCCGTCAGCGACCAGGGATCGTTCAGCGAGGTGCTGATCGTCCACAACGCCGAGGCGGCGGCGAATCCCGCACTGCGCAGCCTGCGGCTGGCCACCGAGGCCGAAGGCCTGACCGTGGGCAGTGACGCGGCCGGAAACCTCCAGGCCGCCACACCCGACGGTGCCGCCGCGTTCACCAGCGCCACCCCCCTCATGTGGGACTCCAGCACCGAGGCCGGGCAGAAGGGCCTCACGGGCAAGAGCTTCCTCGCCGGCCGCAGCTCGGCGTCTGCCGAGGGCCCGGGGCCTCTCCCCGGTCCTCTCGTCCAAGCCCCGGCCAGGTCGTCGGCCGCCCGCCCCGGGGACGGTGCCCAGGTCAGGCCGATCGGTGTGTCGGCACAGCCTGATGCCGTGACCCTGGCCCCCGACCTGGAGCTGCTGACGGGGCAGAAGACCGTCTACCCCGTCTTCATCGACCCCGTCGTCAACCCTGTGACTTCGGGGACCGGCCACTACGTGGTGGCCCAGGAGGGCTGTCCCGGAGCCAACACCTACGACACCGCGCAGGACTGGGGCGAGGGTGTCGGCTACCAGCAGTACACGTCCAACTGCTTCGGAATGCAGGAATCGTTCTTCGAGATCAACACGAGCGCTCTCACGCCTCAGATGGTGATCCAGAAGTCAACCCTGTACCTGACCGAGACGTACAGCGCGGACCACGGCTGCTCGAACACCTGGCCACTCACCCTGAAGCACACGAACGGCATCAACAGCGGCACGAACTGGAACAGGCGGCCCTCCGCGATCGCCACGATCGGCACCCAGCAGGTCGCGAGCGCCAGCCCCGCCAACGACTGCGGCTACCGGAACGTCAACTTCGATGTCACCGACCGCATCCGGCAGGGGGCGTCACAGGACGCCGACACCTGGACCTTCGGGCTCTACGGCGACAGCCGCAAGACCATCTCGAACCTCGGCTTCATGCGGTTCAGCACCAACCCGTACCTGGTGACGGTCTTCGACATCCCGCCCTACGCCCCGGACTCCCCGAGCACCACCCCCGACTCCGCGAACCCGGCCGGCGCGGCCTGCGACAACGGCTCCCGGGGCTGGATCGGCAGAACCTCCACGACCAACGGAGCGACCAACCTCACGCTCAACGCCCGTCTGACGACGCCCATGGAGGGCGTGAACCTCCAGGCCGTCTACCAGGTCTGGGACGACATGAAGAACAACGGCAGCGGTGCCCCCGCCACCGTCTCCGAGCCGAGGAGCACCTACGTCGCGCCGGGCACCACGGCACGCACCAACGTCGGGATCGCACTTGCCGACGGCCATGCCTACGGCTGGAGCGTCAAGGCCTTCGACGGCACCCTGGAAGGCCCCTGGACCTCGTACTGCGGCTTCAAGGTCGACCTGACGCCGCCCACGGCTGTCGCCTTCGCCGATTCGAAGGCGTTCCCTCCGCTCGCCAGCGGCCGCACGCCCACCGCCCACGCCGGCGACTCCGGCATCACCATCGCCGTGTCCAGCAAGGACGTCCTCCCCACCGGATGTGAGCTCGCGGCCTGCATCAAGAGCGACATCCGCCGATTCGAGTACGCACTCGACGCACCCATTCCCACGACCGGCGCACAGTCGGTCACCGTCACTCCCGACGCGAACGGCGTCGCCACCGCGAACATCCCGATCAACCTCACCGCCCAGCAGTGGGGCACGCACACCCTCTACGTCCAGGCCGTCGACGGGGCGAACAACGCCCGGCCCGCCGGGTACAGCTTCTACGCACCCTGGAACCCGGCGACGCCGGTCACCGCCGGAGACGTCACGGGCGACGGGATACCGGACACGCTGAGGCCGGACCGGAGCGGCAGCGGCAGCCTCCTCCTCGTCCCGGGCAACACCGACGCCTCCGCCACTGCCGTCACCGCGTCGACGGCGGCCCAGAGCCCGGACCGCACCGGCTGGGACAACTACCTCGTCAGCCACCGCGGCAGCCTCAGCCAGTCGGGCGTGGACGACATCTTCGCCTACAACAAGAACACCCGTCAGCTGTACGCCTACGGGAACGACGCGTCCAGCAACGGGACGCCGGGGCACTTCAGCCTCACCCAGAACGTCATGCACATCTCGAGCAAGCCTGCGTGCAATCCGGCGGCACAGTGCACCGGGTACGTGGCGGACTGGTCGAAGGTCACCCAGATCCTCGCCCCGGGCAGCTTCGACAACCCTCGCGGGCTCGCGGACCTGATCACCATCGAGGACAACCGCCTCTGGTACTACCCCGGCACCTCCTTCGGCGGCCTGCACCTCGACCAGGGCATGCTGCTCAGCTCCGGTGACTGGTCGCGTACCACCCTCATCGCTCCGGGCAGGATCGGTGGGACTCCCACGCTCTGGGCGCGCGACGACACCACCGGGCGCATCCACAGCTACGCGCTGAAGTTCGATGCCAACGGCATTCCCACCGCGCTGCTGGCACCGCCCTCGGCGCAGGCGCCCGCGGCCGCCATCTCGACGCTCGACGCCTCGGTGTACCCGCAGGTCGGCTCCTACGGAGATCTCAACAGCGACGGGCGCGCCGACCTGTGGGCGATCAACGCCACCCAGCAGCTCGTGGCCTTCAGCGGGACGGCCACCGGCTTCTCGCCGACCCCCCTGTCGCTGGGCAACCTCAACATACCCGCGGCGCAGTGGAAGCTGACCGGCCAGAGCGGCAGCACCACGCCGAGCACCGACGGCAAGTACCCCGCGACCCCCACCGGAATCACGTGGTCCACCGATTCCGTCGGCGGCCGCCAGACCACGTACGCCGAATTCAAGGGCGCTCAGTCGACCATCACGGCCAACGCCCCGGTCATCGACACCAAGAAGAGCTTCACCATCAGCACCTGGGCGAAGCCCGGTACCAAGACCAGCATCATCGCCAGCCAGGACACGAACCGAAGCAGTTCGTTCATCCTGTACGCCGATGGATCCAGCTCCAAGTGGCACTTCGCGCTGGCCAATGCGGACACCGACGGATGGCCCTTCGACTTCACCTACGCCACCAATGACGTCGCGCGGTACACCCCCAACGTCTGGACCCGCCTGACGGCCGTCTACAACGCCGAAAGCGGCCTGATGAGCCTCTACGTCAACGGCGTCCTGGCCGGCAGCGGGCAGCACCAGGCCTCCAGCAGCCCCGCCTCGACCGGACCACTCGTCCTCGGCCGGTTCAAGGCCGACGGGACTCCGCACGACAGCCTCACGGGTGGCGTCAGCAACTTCGCCGTCTATCCCTACGCAGCCACTCCCACCGCGCCCGGAGCGGCCGGCCCGATCGCACTGACGGCTGCCCCCGCCAACTGCATGGACAACGACTACGCCAGGCCCGACGACGGCAACAGGATCCAGATCACGAACTGCAACGGCAGCCCGGCCCAGAACTTCGAGGTCCGGGGCGACGGAACACTCGGCATCCAGGGCAAGTGCGTCGATGCCGCGTGGGCGGGGACGGCCAACACGACCCTGCTCCAGCTGTACACCTGCCATCGTGGCCCGAATCAGCTGTTCGTACCCCGGGCCGACGGTTCCTTGTACAACCCGGCCTCCGGCCGCTGCATCGACCTCGGCAACTTCAACACCACTCCGGGCACCCAGCTCTGGCTGTTCGACTGCAACCTCTCAGACGCCCAACGCTGGAGCATCCCTGCTCTGACCGGGACGTCTCTGCCCGTCCCCAGTCCGTAGCCACCACTCTCCGAACAGGACTGCGGTCTCCCCACCCTGCTGGATGGGGAGACCGCGCAGGCGGTCCTGACGGAATCACCGCCGCAGCAGCGTCACCACCGCCGCGCCGCCCAGCCCGATGTTGTGCGCCAGACCCACCCGCGCCCCCGACACCTGCCGCGGACCGGCCTCACCGCGCAGCTGCCACACCAGCTCCGCGGCCTGCGCCAGCCCCGTCGCCCCCAGCGGATGGCCCTTGGAGATCAGCCCCCCGGACGGGTTGACCACCCACCGCCCGCCGTACGTCGTCGCGCCCGACTCCACCAGCTTCCCGGCGGCGCCGTCCTCGCACATGCCCAGCGCCTCGTACGTCAGCAGCTCGTTGACCGAGAAGCAGTCGTGCAGCTCCACCACGTCCACGTCCTCGATGCCGAGCCCGGAAGCCTCGTACGCCTGCCGGGCCGCCGCCGCCGTCATCGGCTTGCCGACCACGTCGATGCAGGAGCCCGAGGCGAAGGAGGCCTCGGTGTCCGTGGTCATCGACTGGCCGACGATCTCCACCGCCTTGCCGTGCAGCCCGTGCCGCACCAGGAACCGCTCGGAGACCACCAGCGCCGCCGCCGCGCCGTCCGAGGTCGGCGAGCACTGGAGCTTCGTCAGCGGCGCGTGGATCTCCTTCGCCGCCAGGATCTCCTCGACCGAGTACACGTCCTGGAACTGCGCGTTCGGGTTGTTCGCCGAGTGCCGGTGGTTCTTCGCGCCGACCGCCGCGAGCTGGGCGGCCGTGGTCCCGTACCGCTCCATGTGCTCCCGGGCCGCGTTCCCGAAGATCTGCGCGGTCGGCGGGGACATCTCGAAGCCGTGGCCCGCGGCCATGATCCCGTAGTGCCGGGCCACCGGCGAGGTCTTGAAGGATTCATCAGCGGCTCCGCCGCGGGCCCCCCCGTCCGCTCCCCCGCCCAGCGCGCCGCGCTTCATCTTCTCGAAGCCCAGCGCCAGCACGCAGTCGCTGATCCCGCCCTGCACGAACTGCCGCGCCATCATCAGGGCCGTGGAGCCGGTCGCGCAGTTGTTGTTCACGTTGTAGACCGGCACCCCGGACAGCCCCAGCTCGTACGCGGCCCGCTGGCCGGCCGTGGAGGCCTGGAAGCAGTACCCCACCGGGACCTGCTCGACCAGGTCGTAGCCGATGCCCGCGTCCGCGAGCGCCGCCGATCCGGCCTCCTTCGCCATGTCCCAGTACTGCCAGTCCCGTGACTCCGGCTTCTCGAACTTCGTCATGCCGACGCCCACGATGTACGACTTCATGCCCGACAACTCCTAGTCCCTGGGTAGGCCGAGGATCCGCTCGGCGACGACGTTGAGCTGGACCTGCGTGGTGCCTCCGGCGATGGTCAGGCAGCGGGACATGAGCATCCCGTGCACCGCCCGCTCCCCCGCGCCCTCCCGCACCGCGCCCGCCGGCCCCAGCAGTTCGAGCGCGAGCTCGGCGGTCCGCTGCTGGTGCGGGGTCTGGACGAGCTTGCGCACGGACGCGCCCGCGCCCGGCTCCAGCCCCGACACCTGCTGGAGCGTGGTGCGCAGCCCGATGCAGGCCAGGGCGTGCGCCTCGGCGGCGAGCGCGCCGATCCGGGCCCGGTACGTGCCGTCGAGGTCGGCGGCGCGCGCGAGGAGCGCCTCCAGGCCGGTGTCGAAGGTCATCTGGTCGGCCATGTGGACGCGTTCGTTGCCGAGGGTGTTGCGGGCCACCTTCCAGCCGCCGTCCGCCGCGCCGACCAGCGCGTCCGCCGGGAGCACCGCGTCGTCGAAGTACACCTCGTTGAAGAGGGCCTCGCCGGTGATCTCCTTCAGCGGCCGGACGTCGATGCCGGGGGTGTTCTTCATGTCGACGACGAAGTAGCCGAGGCCCTTGTGCTTGGGCGCGTCCGGGTCGGTGCGGGCCAGCAGGATCCCGAAGTCGGCGCTGTGCGCGGAACTCGTCCACACCTTCTGCCCGTTGACCTTCCAGGAGCCGTCCTCCCGGCGCTCGGCCCGGGTCCGCAGCGAGGCCAGGTCGGAGCCGGCGCCCGGCTCCGAGAAGAGCTGGCACCAGGTGACGTCGCCGCGCAGGGTCGGCAGGAGGTGGGCCTCCCGCTGGGCGGGCGTCCCGTAGGCGAGCAGCGAGGGCACCACCCAGGTGGCGATCCCGAGGTCGGCGACCTTCACGCCGGCCGCGCTCAGCTCCTGCTGGACGACGAGCTGCTCGACGGGACCCGCGCCGATCCCGTAGGGCGGTGGCAGGTAGGGGGCCGCGTAGCCGGTGGGGGCCAGGATCCGGCGGGCGGCGGCCGGATCGAGTCCCCGCGCGTCCGCGATGGCGGTCCGTGCCTTCGCGCGGTACGTCTCGGCCTCCGCGGGCAGTTCCAGGCGCAGCTCGCGCCGCGCACCGCCCGCCGCGCACCGCACGGCCCGTACGCGGTGCCCGTCGCCGGACCCCAGCAGCTGGCGGGCGACCAGCGCCCGCCGCAGGAAGATGTGGGCGTCGTGCTCCCAGGTGAAGCCGATCCCGCCGAGGACCTGGATGCAGTCCTTGGCGCAGGAGCAGGCGGCGTCCAGGGCGGTCCCGGCGGCGAGGGCGGCCACCAGCGTGCGCACGTCGGCGGGCTCGTCCATCGCCCGCGCGGCGTCCCAGGCCAGCGCCCGGGCCTGTTCCAGCCGGACCAGCATGTCGGCGCACAGGTGCTTGACGCCCTGGAACTGCCCGATGGGCCGGCCGAACTGCTCGCGCACCTTCGCGTACTCGGCGGCCGTGTGCAGCGCCCGGGCGGCGGTGCCGCAGGCGTCGGCGGCGAAGAGCGTGCAGGCCAGGTCGCGGACCAGGGCCGTGTCCAGCGCCAGGCGCCGGTCCGGGCCGGCGACGACCCCGCGCGCCCGCACCTCGGCGGTGGGCCGGGTGGGGTCGGCGCTGTCGTGCGTACGGATGTCCAGCGCGGCGGCGTCCACGGCGAACCAGCGGGTGCCGTCCGCGGCCTCGGCGGCGAGCAGCAGCAGGTCGGCCTCACCGGCGCCGAGCACCGGCGGGGCGACTCCGTCGAGCAGGTGGCCGCCGCCCTCGACGGCGACGGCGGTCAGGGTTCCCGGCCCGAGCGCGACCGCCCCGACCCGGCCTTCGAGCGGCTCGGCGCCGGCCCGGTCCAGCAGTACGGAGGCCAGCGCGCTCGGCAGGTACGCCCCCGGCAGCGCGGCCCGGGCCGCCTCCTCGACGACGACGGCCAGGTCGAGGAGGGTGCCGCCGTCCAGGTGCGGGTCGAGCAGGCCCTGCGCGGTCAGCGCGTCCCAGTAGGCGGGCCGCGCCCCGGTCTGCGGCGGGGTGTCGAGCAGCTTGCGGACCTCCTCGGGAGGCACGGCGCGCGCGATCCAGCCGCGCACCGCCTCGGCCAACTCGCGCTGTTCCTGCGTGATTCCGATGCCCATGCGCGGCAGACTAGAACACGTTCCAATCTGACGGAAGGTCAGATGACGGTCGATTCCGGGACAGGGGGCGGGAACCGGCGGCGGAAGGGGTGACGTCCCCCCGATGGACAAGATCGATTACGGGTTCGAAGGAGTCTGGAATGACCGGCACGGCCACCCGATACCTCTATCTCGCCCGGCACGCCGAGGCATCGCCGGACGAGAGCGGGCTCACCGAGGACGGCCGCCGACAGGCCGTACTGCTCGGCCGGCGCCTGCGGGACGTCCCCCTCGCTGCGGTCCACCACGGCCCGCTGCCCCGGGCGCAGCAGACGGCCGCCCTGATCGGCGACCAGCTGGCGGGCGTCCCCCTGCACCTTTCGGAGGCCGCCGGCGACTACGTCCCCCACCTGCCGGAAAGGGAGGAACTCCCGCCGGATTCCGCCGACTACTACCTCGACTTCCTCGCCGGTGCGAGCGCCGAGGAGCGCGAGCACGGCCCCGCACTGGCCCGCCGGGCGACGGAGCTGTTCACCGGGCCGGTGGCCGGCACGGAGGACCGGCACGAACTGGTCGTCACGCACAACTTCCTCGTCGCCTGGCTCGTCCGGGAGGCCATGCACGCGCCGAAGTGGCGCTGGCTCGGCCTCAACCACGCCAACGCCGCCCTGACCGTCATCCGCTACGCACCCGGCCGGCCCGCCGCCGTGCTCCTCTCCAACGACATGCGGCACCTGCCGGCCGAACTGCGCTGGACGGGCTTCCCGCCCGAGTTGCACGTCTGAAGGAGCCCGGAAGGACCCTCCGAGGGGGCGCGGTCTCCCGCGCCCCCCCGGGTGGTGCCGGTTCGGCGTTCGGGTGTTCAGAGGAACCACATGAACTGGACCCTGATGTAGAGGTCTTCCGGCCAGCGCGCTTCCATGCGCACCTTCGCCTTTCCTCCGTCCAGGGGCACCACGTTGTGCAGGGTGACGATGGCGGATCCCATGATGGGCTTGTCGGTGACGGGGCTGAACTCCGTGACGTTGGCGAGCACCATGTTGTAGGCGCCCCTGGAGCCGGGCAGCGTCGCCTCCCCTTCGAAGACGCCGTGACCCACGAAGTCGAAGGTGTTGGCGGCCATCTCCGGATTGAACTGGGCCTCGCCCCCGCTTCCGCCCGTGGCCGGGATGCCTTGCGCGGGCCCGGCCTTCACTGCGCTGCCGCTTGCCGTGTTCTCAGTCATGTCCGTTCCCTTCGGTGAGGAGGGGATCCCGGCACGGCGGGGACGTGTCGGTGTCCGCACGCCGTGCCTGTGGGGGGGGATCTCCGGAAGACCGGACCCGTGTGCGCTGTACCGGTCTCGTTCCTCATGGTGGGCCGGATCCGCGCCGCCGCGACCCCCTGACTTCAGGGATGTACGAACCGCGGATCAGCGGGTCAGCGCGGCACCGAGTTCGTCGCGCCCGTCCGCCCCGGTCTTGCGGAAGACCGCCTTGAGATGGTCGTTGACCGTGTACGCGGACAGGTCGAGGCGGCGGGCGATCTGCTTGACGGATGCCCCGGTGCGCAGCTGCGTGACGACGTCCCGTTCCCGGGGCGTGATGCGGTACCACGCGCACAGCGACGGCAGGACCAGGTCCCACGTGGCCCCCTGGACGACGAGGGCCACGTCTCCGGTGGCGTCCGCGTCGAGCACCTGGCCCTGGCACGTGGTCCAGCGGCCGGAGGCGGCCGGGGGCGCGCACACCAGGGGAATCGCCCCGCCCCGACGGCGGGCCTCCGTCCGGGCGACGAGGGAGATCGAGACGAAGAAGGGCCCCGGCACCCACGAGGGGATGCCGTGCGCCGACCACTGGTCCAGCCACAGCTGCGCCTGGGGGCTGACGGCCTTGATCCGGTGGTCGGAACCGATGGTGATCACCCCGGCCGACAACGGGGGAACCTCGGGGCAGAGCGGACCGGCCGTCGCGTACCGGCGCAGGGCGGCCAGCAGCGCCGGTACGAGCCGGGCCGCCCGCCGGGCGTCGTCCTCGCGGAACGGCGCGGCACCTTCGCAGCGGAGCAGACCGAGAGCCCCCCACACGCCGTGCCGGTCCTGGAGGAGCAGACGCAGCTCGGAGCTCGCCCCGTGGGCGGTGAGGATCTCCCGTATGCGCGGGTCGGGCCCGGGCGACCCGTCCGTGCCCGCGCCCACGACGACGGCCGGGGTCCGCAGCAGCGTCGGCATCGCCGACCGCCGCGGGTCGTCCCCCAGATGCCGGTGCATGACGAGCTCCATAACCAGCGCGGGGTCGTACTGGTGCCAGAAACTGAAACTGCCCAGCCCGGGACCGGTCGCCGGGTCGGTTCCCACCAGGCTCAGCGCGTCGTGGGCCACGATGGGGGCGAGCACGCGCGAGATCCCCGCTCCGACCTGCTCGGCCGCGGCGTCCTGGCTCGCCGCGGCATAGAGGTCACACGCCAGACGCCTGTCGTCGAAGAACGTAAGGCCCACATCGCCCAATTATCCCCGAACTGGGCACAGAGGCCCCTTCAGGCCTCCACCGCGCGAGTACGCCGAGCGTTCCACCAATTCCAGATGACGTGTCCCACCAGGGCGAACGCAACGGCGACCGCGACGATCCGGACGGCGTTCCAGGTGGCCATGACGACCGGATCCTGTCCGAGCGACTCGTTGGTCAAGCGCATGGAGGTCTCGTAGAAGGCCACGAGCGGAATGAGCAGCCGGAAGAAGAGGCCACCGATGCCCTGCAGCCGCGCCAGGTTGCCCAGGAATCCGACAGGTGCGCCGAACACGAACGCCAGCGTTCCCCACGCCATGATCCCGGAGAGCGATCCGCCGCCGCCCGACAGGCCGGGCTCCAGTCCGCTCGGGGCGGCAGCGCCGAGATCCTTGTACAGGTAGTAGGTCACCACCCCGACAGCCAGCCCGAAAGACGAAAGAAGGGCTGATTCAATTTTGGACCGGCGGAAATACCCCACCAGGAACGCATAGCAGGCCCACGCCCACCCGCCGGAGAAGACGGCGTTCGCGACGACGCCGACGGGGCTGTCCCATTTCTGGGAGGCAGCACCCAGCAAGCCGAGCACCACACCAATCCCGAGCGGCGCTGACAGCGACGCGGCACGAGTGCGCGAAAAGTTCACGATCCCTCTCCCCCCATGGACTTTCCAGAGGAATCCTCAACGAAGACCTGACGGCAGTCAATCAAATGAGGGGTGACCGCAAAGCATTCTGGCCGGTTCATGGACCCGGTTTGCGCACACTGTTCGACTTTCCACCGAAATCCAGCGCCCCCTGACGCCGCCGGTTCTCCGCAGTCGCAGCCAGTCGATGGCTTGATTCTTGTGCACCGACCCGGACACCCCCTGCCCGGCCGCAGCCGAACGACTGCACCCGTGTGCCAGGATCGTGGCCGCACACGGCCGTCCGAACCCCGTTGCCCGGAGGTGGTGTTCGAACCGAACGCCGTCCGAGTGCATCTCGCAGATAGCGGGTCCACCGACTCACTTCACCCCAACTCGGGCTTATATGCAGGCTGTTGAGCGTGGATGGACCGTTCACTATAGTCGGCACCGACACGGCCGGCCTGGGTCCGAGCGTGCCGCATTCGGGAACCGATTCCCCTTCGTGGCGCCTGATTTGGCGTCGGCGAGAACACCACTACGTAGGGGGATGAACCATGCGCATGAAGCGGACCCTGGCACTCCTGGTCGCGGCAGCCGGTGTCACCATCGGAATGGCCACACCGGCCAGTGCATACGCATGCCAGACCGGTTTCTTCTGTCTCTACTACAACTCCAACCAGGGCGGCGCCCGATGGTTCACGGACGGCGACGTACCCAATCTCGCCGGGGAAATATTCACCACGTGGGCCACTGGTGAGGGCGAGCCGGTGAAGAACAATGCCGCGTCGACACAGAACGCCTCGAACTACTGCTACCGGGTCTACTACAACTCGAACTACGCCGGCCCGTACGACACCGTTCCGGCCCACACGTCCCGGAACCTCGTGAACACGTACAACAACAACGCTTCCCTCAGGGACATGATCTGCTGAGCATCGGCACCTGAACCGGTAAAGGGTGCTCCACGACCGCCGTCGCGACTGTGGAGCACCCTTCCTTGCCACCTGTAGAGGAAAACCAGTGAACGTGACCGCCCCTTCCTCCAGGGCGTGTGCCGGCATGGCAGTGCTGCTGATCCCGCTCCTGTCCGCGTGCTCGGCCGCCACCGCCGGCCCCACCGCAGCCCCGGGCCCGACGGCAGTGCACCGGCTCGCCGACAGCAAGGCCCTCCAGCTGCCTCTGGACGACTACCTGCTGACCACGGTCGACGCCGCAGCGCTCGCCCGTGGGCGAGATTCCATCATGCAGCGCTGCCTGGGCGGACTGGGCGTCCCGTACACCCCCAAAGACCCGGGAAGCGCCGATATCGAAACGAACGAGAGGCGCTACGGCCTGGCCGACGCGGAGCTCGCGAAGCAGCACGGATACCACGTGCCCGCGATGGACAAACGGGCCGAGGACTATCCCTCGTCGATCCTGCCGCTCGTCACGGGCGAGGCGGCCACCTACAACGGCGCAGCCGTACCGCAGGGCGGATGCAGCGGGGAGGCGCAGCGAGAACTCCACGAGGCCGAGCTGCAGGACGCCCTGAGCCTCCCCCACAAGCTGAACATGGAAAGCTACACGAGATCGCAGAAGGCCCCTGCGGTGGTCAAAGCGACCCAGGAATGGTCGGACTGCATGAAGGAGTCCGGGCACACCTACCCCGACCCCCTCGCCGCGATCAACGACAAGGAATTCAGCGGCAAGACCCCCGGAGACCACGAGAAGCAGGTGGCACTCGCCGACGTACTGTGCAAACAGAAGGTGAACCTGATCGGCGTGTGGTCCGCCGCCGAAAGCGAATACCAGCGCTTCCTGATCGAGTCCAATTCGGCCGCCCTGGCAGGGCCGCTGCTCGCCAAACAGAAGACCATGTCCGCCGCGAAGGCCGCGACCGGCCAGTAGCCCCTCCCGGCGGTCAAGGCTCGGTCCGGCTCCCCCGCCGCCGCTCCGCGAGCCGCTCCAGCGACCACGCCGCCCAAGGGTGTTCGGCTCCGAGCACCCGCGCCCGGCAGGCTCCGAGGCTCATGTCCCGACAGGCGCTGCCGCACACCGAGCGCGGGGGTTGCGCCTTCACCGAGGTCGGCTTCGGCCGACCCGTCAGCCCGACTTGACCGGTACGGGCTTCAGTGCGGCCTTGGCGACCTCCTTGGCCTTCTGCTCACAGCCCCCGGACTGGGCGAGGCCGACCCGGATGATCAGATTGCCGTGGCGGACGGCGAGCTCACAGGTCCACTCGGTGTCGGTGGTCCTCCAGTACGCCCCGTCGCCGAATCCGAGGTTGTTCACCCTCTTCCCGGCCGCCGCGTCCGTGGCGAACTCGGCCTGCTGGAGCTTCGCGTTGGCGGCGTCGCCACCGCCCAGCTTGACCTCCCACCGGACCATCGCGATCCACTTGTCGGAGACGGGTTCGTACCAGGAGCACATCGTCTTCGCCTCGAAGTCCCTGGCGACGTGGAAGTCCTCCTGGGGGTTCCGCCGGGTCAGCGGGATGTCCCGGGTCGCCTCCGGACAGGCCGGTGCGTCGGTGTAGGCGGCGGGACCGATACCGGTACCGGTACTTTCCGTCTTCCGGTCCAGGGCCGTGTACGCCCCCACGCCGACGCCCGTCGCCACCAGCACTCCGGCGGCCACCAGCGCCACGGTCCGCGACCGCCCGCGCGGTGGCGTGGGCGACGGCTCGGTCGGCGGGCTCGCCGGCCGGGGAGGAACGGGCGGCGGGGCGGAGTCCACGACCTCGGCCGCACGCTCCACCGACGCATCGGGCTCGGGCTCGGGAGCGGAATCCGGCTCCGCCTGCGGTTCCTGCGGCGCCACCGCGGTCGCCGTGTCGGCGGACAGCAGCCGGTCGATGTCCGCCCGTTGCGCGGCCAGCATCCGGTACACGGCGGGCGGCCACTGCAGGCCGGCCGGAGCGACCGGCCCGAGGAGTTCCAGCAGCTGCGCCGGGGTGGGCCTGGCCGCCGGGTCCTTGGCCAGGCAGCGCTCCACGATCCCGCGCAGCCCGTCGGGCACCGCACTCAGGTCGGGGGTGGAGTGCACCACGTCGTAGAGCGTCCGGAGGGTCGAAGCCCCGGTGAAGGGGCTGCTGCCGGTGAACGCCATGACCAGCATCGAACCGAGCGAGAACACGTCGCTCGCCGGTGTCAGCGGCTTGCTCTCGGCCTGCTCGGGCGACATGAAGGAGGGTGAACCGATCACCCAGCCGGTGCGCGTCAGCCCGGTGTCGCCCTCGACCTCGCCCTCGGTGGCCCGCGCGATGCCGAGGTCGATGACACGGACCCCGTCCTCGGTCAGGAGCACGTTGTCGGGCTTGAGGTCCCGGTGGATCAGCCCCGCCCGGTGGATCTCCGCGAGCGCCGACGCGAGCCCCGCCGCGATCCGGTGGACGACGGCTTCCTCCAGCGCGCCGTCCGCCTTGACCACGTCCCCGAGCGAGGGCCCGGACACGAACACCGAGGCGAGCCAAGGCGTCGGCGCGTCCGCGTCGGCGTCCATAACGGCCGCCGTGTAGGCCCCGGAGACCTTGCGCGAGGCCGCGACCTCGCGCCGGAAGCGGGCCCGGAAGCCCTCGTCGTCGGCGAAGTGCGCGAGCACCTGCTTGACGGCGACGAGCCGCCCGTCAGGCCCGGCGCACAGCAGTACCCGTCCCATGCCCCCTTGCCCGAGCACGCCGGCCACCTTGAACGGCCCCACGTGCGTCGGACCGGCCGGTCCTACGCGCTCCATGTCCCCCCGACTCCCTCCCCGTCGTCAGGGAGCGGATCATACCGAGAGGGACTTCACGAAGACCTCGAACGCGGCCGGGTGGACGGTGAATACGGGACCCTCGGGGTTCTTGGAGTCCCGCACGGCGACGCGGCAGGACTGAGCGGCGATCTCGACGCAATCACCGCCGGTGTCCCCGCTGTACGAGGCCTTGAGCCAGCCTGTGTCACCGAGCGGCGCGCACTCGACGCACTCACCGCCGGTGTCGGAGCTGTACGAGGACTTACGCCACTGCGCGCCCGTCAGGTTCCGGATGGTGTCCATAACGCTCCTCCATTACGCGGGCGATCCGTGCCGCCGAGCCCTCCAGGGACAGGGCGGCTGCCTGCAAATGATCGTATCGGAGCGAACCCTCCCTGAGAGCTTGCGGATTGGCCGTCATATGGCCCTGCACGAAGTCCTCGGTGTAGGCGATGTCGGGGTCGTCGTCGAAGCGCAGGAGGGTGAAGGTGCCCGGCAGCCCCGCGTGGGCGCCCGCCTCGAAGGGCAGGATCTGCACCTTCACCCACTCCCTCCTCTGCAGCGCCAGCAAGTGAGCGAGTTGGTTCCGCATCACCTCGCGGCCACCGATCTCCTGGTGCAGTACGGCCTCGCTCATCACCACCCACATCAGTGGCGGGTCTTCGCGGTCGAGGATCCGCTGCCGGTCGATCCGCGCGGCCACCTTCCCGTCCAGGTCCCCCTCGGTCCGCGCGCCGAGCACGGCCCGCGCGTAGGCGGGCGTCTGCAGCAGCCCGTAGACCAACTGCGCCTGGAAGGTGGAGATGTACGAGGCCCGGGCCTCCATCTCCGCGTACGGCTGGAACCACGTGGGCAGTTGGCTGCGCAGCACGAGCCCGATCAACCGCGAGAACACCCCGCCGGTATTGAGGGCCGCGTCCACCCGCTCGGAGAAGTCCCGGGTCGGGACGCGTTTCGTCGTCTCGATCTGGCCGATCAGGGACCCGGTGCAGAAGATGATCTCGCCCAACTGCGCCTGCTTCAGGCCCGCCTGTTCCCTCAGGCGCCGTAGTTCGTAGCCGTAGAAGTCCAGCGGCGAGGCGCTGGGATCGAGCTCGCGGATCTTGACCATGAGGTGGTCACCCCCAAGTTCACGCTGTTCGGCGTTCGTTTCGCCCTGTAGCCGAGCGTAATCAGCCGCATGCGCTCTGGTGGGGTGAATCACGCACTCGGTCACGGTCGGTCAGAAGCGGTCGACGGTCGCTCCGCGCGCGAACGGCGATAATGCTCTACCGAACTGATCTTGTGGTGACGGGGGCCTGGCAGGTGCGGGAAGTGATCGAAGGCCGGTACGCGCTGGCCGAGTTGCTCGGTCAGGGCGGCTTCGGCGAGGTGTGGCGGGCCGAGGACAGCCGGGTGGGCCGCCAGGTCGCCGTCAAGATCGGCTATCCGCAGACGCCGGAGGACACCCGCCGCTTCGAGCGGGAGGCCAGCCTCGCCGGGAACCTCGGGCACCCCAACATCGCCACCATCCACGACTTCGGCCGCACCGAGCGCGAGGGCCGCGACGCCGTCTACCTCGTCATGGAGCTGCTCCGGGGCCGCAGCCTGGCCGACGTGCTGGAAGCCGGGGTGCCGCCGCTCGCGGACGCCCTGGAGTGGGCCGGGCGCATCGCGGACGCGCTGGGGGCGGCCCACGCCGCCGGGATCGTCCACCGGGACGTCAAGCCGGCCAATGTGATGGTCACCGACGGCGGGGTGACGAAGGTGCTCGACTTCGGCATCGCCAAGGCCGGGAGCGGCGCCGTCACCACGACCGGGCTGACGGCCACCGGCATGGTCATCGGCTCGTTCCCGTACATGGCCCCCGAGCGGTGGACCGGCGGGGCGAACGGCGTGCCCGTCGACGGGCGGGCCGACCTCTACGCCCTGGGCTGCGTGCTGATGGAACTGCTGACCGGCACCCGCCCCTTCGCCGCGCGCGAGATGCACGAGCTGCTCGCCCAGCACCTCACGACCGCGCCGCCCGCGCCGAGCTCGCTGCGCGCGGAGCTGCCGGACGCGCTGGACTCCCTCGTACTGGAGCTGCTCGCGAAGGACCCGGCGGACCGGCCCGCGGACGCGGCCGAGGTGTCCCGTCGGCTGGCGGAGATCGCCCGGAGCCAGGCACCCGCACCTGTGCCGGCGGCGGCCTCTTTCCCGCCCCCGCCGTCGTACGCCCCCACCGTGCACACCGCGGTCGGCGACCCGGTCCGCGCGCTGCTGGAGCGCAGGCTGACGCAGCTGCTGGAGGACGAACCTGCCGACGTCGTGGAACGGCTGCGCATGCTGACCGACGACCTGACCGAGGAGCTCGGCGCGCAGGACGCCCTGACCGTACGGGCCGCCTACCACCGCGTGATGCGGCTCCCGGGGCGGTCCAGGACGACCGATCTGGAACGCCTGCTGCCGCGCATGGTGCGGGTCCTGGGCCTGGAGCACCCGGACACGATCACCGGGCGGGCCGCCTGGGTCGGCGAGGCGGCGGCCTTCGGTTCGGGGGACGGCCGCCGCAGCGAGCAGGAGCTGCGCGAGATCATCGAGCAGGCGACGCGGGTGCTCGGCTCGCACGACCTGGTCACGCTGACCGCCCGCTACCACCTGGCGTCGGCCATGCACCGGGGCGCCCACCCCCGCGACGCCCAGTGGGACGCGCGCGGCCGGGAGCGCGCGCTGAGCGAGCGCGCCTGGCTGGGGCCGCTGCTGCCCGACCTGGAATGGGCCCTGACCGCCGACAGTCCCGTCCTGCTGGACGTGCGGCGCAGGCTGGCCCACGACGCCTGGCTGGTCGGTGACGTCGCCGGAGCCGCGCTCCTGTACTGGCGGCTCTTCCCCGACCTCGCCGAGCTCGCCGAGCGCGGGAATCCGGAGGTGGCCCACCGGGTGCTCCGCGCCATCGGCGAGGCGGGCGATCCGGCGGCCGCCCTGGCGCACCTGAACCCGTTGCTGCGCCGGCTGCCCTTCCTCCCCGGCATGCAGGACCTGGCCGACGAGGTCTCCGACACCCGGGCGGACTTCCGGCGGGCCGTACGGGAGCAGCGGCGGGCCGAAGGGACGGGCGGCGGGACGAGCGGCCTGTCCCGGCTGTTCGGCCGCTGACGGGAGACCGGGGCGGAGGGCCGGGCGGCGGCGTACGAGCCCCACCCCGGCCGTAGCGTCCTACCAGCGGGTAGGGCACCATGGGCCGCCACACACGATCACCGCCGGAGGAACCATGGCCACCCCCAAGCCGGAGACCCTCGCCGCCTTCGAGGCCGCCAAGGGGTTCATGCCCGTACGCGAGGGCCTCGCCCTGTACGAGGCGGCCACCGCCGCCGGGGCTCTCGGGCTGCCGCTGCTGGAGGTCGGCACGTACTGCGGCCGCTCCACCATCCTGCTGGCCGACGCCGCGCGCGAGGCCGGCGTGGCGGCGATCACCGTCGACCACCACCGGGGCAGCGAGGAGCAGCAGCCGGGCTGGGAGTACCACGACCCGACGGTCGTGGACCCGGAGGTCGGGCTGATGGACACCCTGCCGACCTTCCGCCGGACCCTGCACAAGGCCGGGCTGGAGGACCACGTGATCGCGATCGTCGGCCGGTCCCCGCAGGTCGCGGCAACGTGGGGCGGCAAGCTCGGCTTCGTCTTCATCGACGGCGGCCACACGGACGAGCACGCGAGCGGCGACTACGAGGGCTGGGCCCCGCACGTCGCGGAGGGCGGCACGCTCGTCATCCACGACGTCTTCCCGGACCCGGCCGACGGCGGCCAGGCCCCGTACCGGATCTACCTGCGGGCCCTGGCCTCGGGCGCATTCGAGGAGATCTCCGTCACCGACTCGCTGCGCGTGCTGCGGCGCACGGGCGCCGGTATCTGAGGGTCAGGGGGGCGCGCTCACCAGGCCGGTCATCCGACCTGATGAACGCCGGGCCGACAATCGCACCACGCCTTCGGATGGCCTACGGTCCGGACGAGCGGCGGGAGGCGGGTCTAGCATCGCGGCGTGCGCAACGACAACAGCCCCCCGCCCCCCGAGTCCGGCTCCTCCATCGCCCCGGACCGGCCCTGGTTCACCCGACGCGCCACGCTCGTCGTCGGGGTTGCCGCGCTCGCCCCGGCCACGCTGGCGGGCTGGGTCCTGACCCAGGCGTTCGCCGGGACGGGGTCGGACGGGCACTCCCGCCCGGTGCCGCTGTCCGCCTCGCACTCGGCCCTGTCGCCGGGCCAGCGGGACGCGAAGCCGGGCTCGACCCCGAGCGGGACCCCGAGCGGGACCCCGAGCGGGACCCCGAGCGCCAGTCAGAGCACCACCGCGGCCGCACCCGCACCCGCCAAGGGCCCGCTCACCGGAAAGACCGTGGTCGTCGACCCCGGCCACAACGCCGGGAACTTCGACCACACCGACGAGATCGACCAGCAGGTCGACATCGGCACGGGCCACAAGGAGTGCGACACCACCGGCACCACCACCAATGCCGGATACAAGGAGGCGGACTTCACCCTCGACGTCTCCCGGCGCCTGCGGACCGCCCTGGAGGCCCAGGGGGCCAAGGTCGTCCTCACCCACCAGGCCGACCGCCCGTGGGGGCCCTGCATCACCGAGCGCGCCCGCATCGGCAACGAGGCGAAGGCCGACGCCGTCGTGTCCGTCCACGCCGACGGGGTCTCGTCCGGCAACCGCGGCTTCCACATCATCCTCCCGGCCAAGGTCAAGGGCGGCGCCGCGGACACCGCGAAGATCGTCGGACCGTCCCGGGAACTGGGCGAGCGGATCGCCGGCAACTTCGCCCGCACCACCGGCTCCGCCCCCGCCAACTACCTCGGCAGCGGAACCGGTTTGGTCGTGCGCGACGACCTCGGCGGACTGAACCTCTCGACCCAGCCCAAGGTGTTCATCGAATGCGGCAACATGCGTGACGCCAAGGACGCGGCGCAGCTGACGAGTCCGGAGTGGCGGCAGAAGGCGGCCCAGGGCATCGCGGACGGCATCGTCGGCTTCCTCGGCGGGTAGTCCCCCTCGGGAGTCCGGCGGGACCACCCGCCGCCCCGATCATCTCGGCCGTCGGAAACCTCCGTACCATGGTGCCGCCCGCCCCGCTGCAGGCACGTTCTGCGACCGCGGCACCACGAGACGACGACCGAGACCGAGAAGGACACCTAAGACGTGAACATCCGCTCCCTCACTCGAGGCGACGGCGTGGTGATCGGAGCAGCGGCGCTGCTGTTCATCGCCTCGTTCCTCGATTTCTACTCCGCGACCGGTATCGACCGGCCGAGCGTGTGGGACCTCGACGCCAACCACCTGACGCTCCCCAGCATCTTCCTGCTCGGCTTCATCTCCGCCGGCCTGCTGATCGCGTCGCGCTTCCAGCCGGAGCGCAAGCTGGCCGGCCTGCCGCTGACGGCGTGGGGCACCGTGCTCGCCGTCTCCGCCGCCTGGTCCTCGCTGTGGGCGCTCATCGCGTGCCCGACCCTGCTCGACCTGGGCGCGGGCTCCATCCTCGCCCTGCTGGCCACGCTGGCCCTGGCTGGTGTGGCCATCGCCGGTGCGAAGATCCCTGCGCTCGCAGGCCAGCTCGTCCCGGAGCCGCGTCCCGCCGCGGTCCCGCCGTACGGCGGCCAGCCGGGCCAGCCCCAGCCGGGTGCCGGGTACGGCTACCCGGGCGCGCAGCAGACCCCGTACGGTTCCACGCCGCAGCCGGTCCCGCCGTACGGCGGCACGCCGAACCCGGCCCCGGGTCCCGGTCCGCAGGACTCCCAGCACACCCCGGCCCCGGCCCCGGCCCCGGCGGCGGACTTCACGCCGTTCTGGTTCGCGGTGCCGGTGGCCCGTCCCCTCTACGCGGAGGACGGCTCCCCGACCCCGATCGCGGAACTCGCCCCGGGCACCTGGTACCTGGCCGTCGAGCAGCGTGGCGCGGCCACCCTGATCGCCCAGACCCAGGACGGCCGCCGCGGCGTGCTGAACGACACCTCGGGCATCCAGCGCGGCTGACCGCCGCCCGGACCCGAGCCGACGGCCCCCCGCCCTTCCGGGCGGGGGGCCGTTGCCCTACAGTCACCTGACGCCTCGTCAGATTCTGGAGGGACCGCACATGCGCCTCGGACTCGCACTCGGCTACTGGGGCCGCGGCCCCTCCCCCGCCCACCTCGACCTCGCCACCGAGGCCGAGAACCTCGGCTACCACTCGGTGTGGACCGCCGAAGCCTGGGGCTCGGACGCCTTCACCCCGCTGACCTGGATCGCCGCGCACACCTCACGGATCCGCCTCGGCACCGCCATCGCGCAGATGGCCGCCCGCACCCCGACCGCCACGGCCATGCACGCCCTGACCCTGGACCACCTCTCCGGCGGCCGGACGATGCTCGGCCTCGGCCTGTCCGGACCGCAGGTCGTGGAGGGCTGGTACGGGCGCCCCTTCCCCTCCTCGCCGCTCACCGCCACCCGCGAGTACGTGGACGTCGTCCGGCAGGTACTGCGCCGCGAGGGCCCGGTCGCCCTGGACGGCCGCTTCCACAGCCACCCCTACCGCGGGGAGGACGGCACCGGCATCGGCAAACCCCTAAAGCCGATCACCCACCCGCTGCGGGCGGACCTGCCGATCCTCCTCGGCGCGGAGGGCCCCAAGAACATCGCCCAGACCACCCGCATCGCGGACGGCTGGCTCCCCCTGTACTGGTCCCCGACCCGCACCGACGCCTACCGGGCCTCCCTCACCGACCTCCCCGAGGGCTTCATGATCGCGCCGATGGCCCGCGCCAAGGTCTGCGACGACGTCGCCGAGGGACTGCTCCCGGTCAAGGCGATGCTCGGCTTCTACATCGGCGGCATGGGCCACGCGGCCCGCAACTTCCACGCCGACCTGATGGCCCGCATGGGCTACGAGGAGGAGGCCCGCCGCATCCAGGAGCTGTTCCTCGCGGGCCGCAAGGAGGAGGCGGTCCTGGCCGTACCGGACGGGTTCGCCGACGAGATCTCGCTCATCGGCCCCCGGGAGCGGATCGCCGAACGCCTGGACCTCTGGCGCAAGGGCCCGGTGACCGACCTCCTCCTGACGGCCCCGGACCCCCACACCCTGCGCGTCCTGGCGGAGCTCAACAGCTAGGCCGTCTGCGGCCGCGGCCCGGGTGCCCCCGGGCCGCGGCCGCCGCGGGACTACTTGGTCGCGCGGATCGACACCAGCGCGTGGTCGCGCTTGGCCGGGTCGACGAGCTTGCCGACGCTGGTCCAGGAGTTCTGCTTGACGTCGAAGGAGACCTCGGTCTTGTCGACGGTCATGTCGACGCGGACCTTGTAGTCGTTGCCCTTGACCGAGTAGACGGCGGGCAGTTCGAGGTTCAGGTAGCCGCCGTTGCCGGAGACACTGAAGCAGAAGGTGTCGGTGCGGTCGGTGCTGCTGTAGACCTCCAGCAGGTTGCCGCCGACGGCGCAGTCGACGTACATGATGTTCCCGTCACCGCTCTTGAGCTTGATGCCGCGCGCCGCGAAGGCCTCGTCGGCCTGCACCTTGGGGTACTCGAAGTTCTCCACCGCGTACGGCATCTCCGCGGAGCTCGCGGCCTGTGCCACGGGCGCCGGCTTCGCGACCGCGCCCAGCGAACCGGCCACACCCACCGCGCCCACCGCGGCGACCACAGCGCCGACCGTCAGTGCATTGCGCGACAGCTTATTCATTCTTCCTCTTCCTGATGTGAAAAAGAGGGGGAATGCGAGCAGCCGATTTCCGGACACGCGCGCGCACAGATTTTCCGTACGGCAATGAGACCCTACCCGCGAGTAATCGCAAGGGGCTTTCCGGTCGCGAAATTCCCCCCCGCGCATCAACCGTCCCGTACGGCAAGATCTTTTGTACCACACCATCTTGGTTCAAAAAAATCACAACTGCAGGAACCAGACAACCAGTCCGGACGCGAACGGCAGCCACGATCACGGCCGGACGCCCCCTGTACTGTCACCCGAGACACTCGGGTTCCGACACAAATCGAACCTGACATTCCACTTAGCACACGCTTCATCCGTGGGGGATTGAAAGTTGAATAGGAAAACCAGACCCTGGAATCAGGGTCCGCTCTTCGGGCTGAGCGGGGGAATCTTCCGCTCGACCGTGGCGGGAGCGATCACGCTCACGCTGAGCGTCGGACTGCTGGGGGGAGCGGCCGGCGCGGCCGCCGCCGACCCGGCCGTCCCGCCGCTGAGCGAACGCGCCCGGCTCGTCGAACTGTGGCGCACCGGTGGCGACACGACCAAGGAGGCCGCAGCCGCGGTCCTCGCCGGCACCGACGCCGAGGTCAGCGCGTTCCTGAAGAACGACGCGGCCTCGTACCAGCAGCAGGACGAACGCATGAAGGCGTTCATGATGCTCAACAGCGCCGGCCCCAACGTCGCCGCCGAGCTGAACGCGGCCATCAACGGGGGGCCGCAGAAGCTGCACGACTACCTGAAGCAGGACCTCAACAAGAGCGGCGCCGCCCTCGAGGACGAGCGCATGGCCGTACTCGACATCATGAACGCCGGCGGGGACGCCGTCCGCGAGGACGGTACGAAGGCCATCAACAAGAAGACCATCGCGGCGCTGCTGGCGTTCCGGTCCGACGGCCAGTACGCCGCACGGGCCGAGGACGAGCGCATCGAGGTCATGATGATGCTCCAGTCCGCCGGCCCGCTCCTCAGCAAGGCAGCTCAGGAGGCCCTCAACACCTCCGCGGCCGCCGTCCACGAGTTCCTGCTCAACGGGCAGCATGTCGCCCGGGCCCGTGACCAGGAGACGTTGAGCATCGCGCAGCTCGGCGAGGTCGCCGACAAGGCGAGCCGGACCGCGGCGGCGGAGACGCAGGCGGCCAAGGAGGCCTCCGAACGCGCCGTCCGCGCTGCCGCCGACGCCAAGGCCGCCGCCGAGAAGGCCGCCCGCGAAGCCTCCCAGGCACAGGCCTCCTCCAAGGAGGCCCGCGCGGCCGCAGTGCGCGCCGCCGACGCGGCGACCGGCGCCGCGGCCGCGGCCCGGACCGCGATCCAGGCCGCCAACACCGCCATGTCCGCCGCACGGCAGGCCGCCCACGCGGCCGCGGCCGCCGCCAGCGCCGCCACGGCCGCCGGCAACGCCGCGTCCCGCGCGTACAACGCGGCGTCCGCCGCCTCGAAGGACAACGCCCAGGCCGGCGCGGCCCGGGACGCCGCACGGCAGGCCCGCGAGGCCGCCGAAGGCGCCCAGTCCATCGCGAATGCGCTGTCCAGCGCGATCGACTCGCTCGTCTCCTCGATCGGCTCCGCCAAGGCGGCCGTGAGCGCGAGCAAGAACGCCGCCGCCTCGGCAGAGGCCGCTGCCGAGGCCGGACGCCAGTCCGGCGTCTCCAGCGCCGAGGCCCAGCGGGCGAACGCCGCCGCCGCCAAGGCCCGGGCCGCCGCCAACACCGCGGGCAACGCCGCGGGCAACGCCGAGCGGCTGGCCAACCGGGCCATCGCCGCCGCGCGGGACTCGCACAGGGCCGCCAACGAAGCCGCGGGCCACGCCCGCAAGTCGGCCGAAGCCGCTGAAGAGGCCGCCGCCCACGCGGGGCAGGCCGTCAACTTCGCCAACCAGTCGAAGGTGCACGCGGAACGGGCGGCCGAGGCCGCCAAGACGGCCACGGACGCGGTCAAGCAGGCGAACGAGATCGAGAAGACCGCCCGCGAGACCGAGGCCGCGCAGCTCCAGGCCCAGCAGGAGCAGGCCACCGTCATCGCCCAGGAGCTGAAGGCCCAGGACCAGGCCAAGCGCAAGACGGCCCGCGCCAACGAGGCAGAGGCCACCCGCCGCGACGCGGCGACCAACCAGCTCCTCGGCGAGGCCGTGGCGCCGGGCGTCACCGAGGCCGCCGCCGCCGCCAAGGGCCGCAAGGCCGCCGTGCAGATCATCAAGACCGGCGGCGCGTGGACCCGGATGGCCGCCGAGGCGGCGCTGTCCGGCACGGACGCCGATGTCGTTTCGTGGGTGCGCACCAACCGCCCCGTCGCGGAGGAGCAGGACGACCGCGAGCGGGTCGGCAGCATGACCGTCACCGGTTCCCAGGCGCTGCGCCCCGCGGCCAGTGCCGCGCTGAGCAGCTCGTACTCGTCCGTCTCCGCCTTCCTGAAGACGGGCCAGTACCAGGCGCAGATCGAGGACTTCCGCGTGGAGGTCCTGAAGATCTCCCAGACCGGTGGCCCCGTCGTGCAGAAGGAGGCCGACGCGGCGATCAACGCGAAGACCCCCGAGGCGCTGCGCAAGTTCCTGGAGCAGGGCTGGTACGACGCCCGCATCGAGGACGACCGGATCATCGCCCTCGACGTCGCCCGCAACGGCGGCCCGCAGGGACAGGCCAGGGCGCAGGTCGTGCTGTCCGGGCCGCCGAACCTGCTGCACGAGTTCGCGACCGTGGGCCGTTTCCAAGCCGCCAAGGAGGACTACGAGTCCACCACGCACATCGCGAGCGTCCGCGCTCTGATCGCCAACGCCGCGAAGGCCGCGGAGCAGGCGAACCAGAACGCCGCGCTGGCCGCCGAATACGCCGCCACCGCCAACGCCGCCAAGGAGGACGCGCTGCGCTACGCGCAGGACGCCCGCAACTCCGCGGAAAAGGCCGACGGTTTCGCCCGCGACGCCAGCAACTCGGCCAAGGCGGCCGACGAGTCCGCCCAGCAGGCCACGAACTCGGCCCAGCTGGCCAGGAACGCGGCCGCGCAGGCGCAGAAGTCGGCCCAGTGGGCGGAGAACTCCGCCCAGTCGGCGAACTACTCCGCGGCTCGGGCCAGCGCGTCCGCCTCGGACGCCTACGCGTCCGCCGACCGCGCGTACCGCGACGCCGTTGCGGCCGGCAAGAGCGCTACCGAGGCCCGGACCGAGGGCACCCGCGCCCTGAGCGCCCTGATGAACAAGATCATCGAGGAGTTCAAGCCCAAGCCGAGCATCCCCGTCACGGGTAAGGGCGAGCTGCACCCGGGCTCCGACCAGGCCGAACACCCCAAGTACAACAGCGCCTCCTTCTGGGACAAGCTGCTGGCGACGCAGTGGGCGCCGCAGGTGGTCGCCGCGGGTTCGGGCGTCTGCGCGCTCGGCGACTTCGCCTGCCGCCTCTACGAGCGGTGGCTGTTCGTGCGCAACGACAAGCCCTACGACCTGACGAACGACGACTTCGCCAAGATGTTCGCGGCTCCGGGCTGGCGGGACCGTCGGGCGGACCAGTTGAAGGCGTACGCGGGGATGGCCTCGGACCGGTGCCCCGGCGGCGTCGGTACCACCTGCCGGATGGCAGTGGACTCCTGGTGGCACAACGACAGCTTCGCCTTCACGGAGAGCACCGATCTGTGGGCGGCGATGCGCGGGTTCAGCTACCGGCAGAGCGGTGAGCTCGAGTTCACCAAGCTGGAAGGCGGCAAGTACCGGATCAAGGGCGACGTACGCATCGACATTTACAAGGACTACAACTTCGATGCGAAGGACGGCGGCACGCCGCTGGGCCCCTGGGCCGCGCTGCCTGCGGTCGGGTACGGCAAGGACTTCGCCATCCAGGGCAGCAAGGTGACGTCGGTCGACATCACCAAGTAACCGGAACCCGTCATATGATCTTGCCGACGAACAAAGAAGGTGGCTCGATGCGCGTAAACACGGTGATCCGTTCCGTGGTGGCCGTCGCCGCGGCGGCCGTCCTCCTCTCCGGGTGCGGTGCTTCCCGTCAGGAAGTGCTGGACACGTTCGGGTTGCAGCTGCCGTCCTGCGAGACCGAGGACCTGCGCTTCACCGGCTCCAAGCTGTTCGAGCCGGAGATGACGCTGAGCTTCACCGCGTCGAAGTCCTGTGCGGACAAGTACCTCACGGACCACGGCGTCGAGCTCGCGTACGCCGCGGACTGGCCGTACGGCGAGACCATCATGGACGGCAAGCGCGTGGAGCACGAGAAGACCCCGTTCCCCGAGGACGTCATGGACGACCTCGGGCTGAAGGTCGAGCCCGGACGCACCTACCGCAAGTACACCACCTTCACCACGCCCGAGAAGCCCACCTTCGACCTGTTGGTCGACGAGCGGGGTGACCGGGTGAGCGTGTACCTGGTGTCCGTGGTCCTGCCCGACTAGTACGCGGCGGGGACGGGAAAGCAGCCGAGGGGCGGTCTCATGGAGACCGCCCCTCGGTCGTACGTCGGCTTTCAGGCCTGCGGTACGGCCTCCAGCAGCTCCCGCACGTCGAACGGCATGACGGCGATCTCGATGCTCCCGCCGCCGTCGTAGGAGCAGGTGACGATCCGCGAGCCGGGGTTGATGGAGATCCCCTCCTTCATGGAGGGGACCCGGATCCCGGTGGCCCGCCCGCCGGGCAGCGCCACGGGCTCCCCGCGCGCCGGAACCCACCGGGCGGTGCCCTGGTCCCCGTACAGCCGGCCCATCCGCCAGCGGCCTTCCCCGGCCGGGACCCGGCCCATGCCGGGAATCCCGGCCGCGGGCCCGGCGGCCACCCGCGCACGATGCTTGCGCCGCAACAGCCACCCGGCCACCGCGCAGCCGGCGACAACCCCCACGATCTCGATCACGGGCCCATTGAACCAGTCCCGGGTGCGGGTCCCGTTCCGGGTGCGGCCCGGTGGCCGCGCCTCAAACGCCGGCGGGGCTGGGTTTGGCTTCGGGTGGGGCGGGGCCCCTCCGGGGGCTCTCCTCGGCTCGGCGCGCGCGGGCCTGTCGCGGTGGTGCCCGGTGGTCGCGCCTCGTCCTGCGGGGAGCCCCCGGAGTGTCCCCGCCCCACGGCCCCGCGCGGGACGGCCCCGGGGTGGGGGTGCGGGGACGGTGGGGGGTGTCCCCGCAGGACGAGCGCGCAACCACCGCGCACAACCGAGACACGCCCGCACGCGCCGAGCCGAGGAGACACCCCCCGGCGGCCCCGCACCCCCACCCCCCGCACCGACCCCGCCCAAGCGGCCAAACCCAGCCCCGCCGGCGCTTGAGGCGCGGCCACCGGGCCGCACCCGGAACGGGACCCGCACCCGGATACGGACTAGCCGCCCAGCTGGGACACGCTCGGGACCTTGTCCGTCACCGTCGCACCCGCACTCTGGCCCGCTTCCTTCACACTGTTGATGACACTGTCGAAGGCATCGATGTCACCATCACCCGCCTGCCCCTTGCGCAGCTTGCTGCCGAGGCCCTTGAGGGACTCGATGCCCGCCGTGAGCGGGGCCACCGCCTTCGCCAGCAGCGGGTCGCCCTTGGCGTTCTCGGCCGCCGCCTTGAGCCGGTTGTACGCGAACGCGCCCGCCAGGCCCGCCTTGATCAGCGCGAAGGTGCGGCCCTTGGCGCCCTTCTTGAACTTGCCCGCACGGTACGGCTTGACGATCCACTGGTACGTCGCACCGGCCGCGAGGCCCGCGTTGGCGACGAAGCGCGTCTTGGCGAACTTCTGCTTCTCCGCGGACGTGCTGGGCGACGGCGTCGGGGCGGCCTGTTCGTCGGCCTCGACGGCGGCGGGCTCCGCCGCCGCGAGTGCGGCCAGCTCCCCCATCGACGCGGCGGAGAGCTCCTCGCGCGGGCCGTTGCCGCCACTGCCGCATGCGGTGGCGCCGACCATCAGCGCGGTGGACAGCACCACGGCGGTGACGGCGCGGCGGAATCGGACGGTCGTGGGCACGGTTACGGGCACGGGCACGGTTTCCTCCGGGAATGAGGCGTCTTCCGCAGCCTCACCCCGGTCCCCCGGCTCCACCACCCGGAGGGACCCGTTCGGGTTTACGGCACCCGAGCGCGGCAACACGCGCCGTATGAGCACTCACACACGAGTACGCACCCGGGGAAGCAGTCAGGCAGGCCGCGCCGTCGCACTGGTGGCGGACGTGCTCGCCTTCGTCATCGGACTCTGGATCCTGCTCTTCCTGCTGGAGGCCAACCAGGGCAACGCCCTGGTCGACCTCGTCCACGACGTCGCCTCCTGGCTCGCGGCCTGGTCCTACGACCTGTTCACCTTCAGCCGCGAATGGGTCCAGGTCGTCATCGGCTACGGCATCGCCGCCGTCGCCTACCTCCTCGTCGGCCACGCCATAGCCGGCTGGCTCTACCGACGCTGAACAGGACGCCGCCGCCCGGTCAGCCGCAGCAGTCCGGCTCCAGCCCCGCCGGGAGCGAGGTCCCGCCGAACACCTCGGTGGTGGCCTCGTCCCCGCCGAGCGCAGCGACGGCCAACAGCAGCGACCCGGCCGTCCAGGTGGTCTGCTCCACCGGCCAGACGGCCTCGTCCTGGAACACGTACCCCGTCCAGTACATGCCGTTGTCCGCGCGCAGGTGGGTGATCGAGCGCAGGATCTCCAGCGCCCGGTCGGACTCTCCCGTCGCCCACAGCGCGAGCGCCAGCTCGCAGGACTCGCCGCCCGTCACCCACGGGTTGGGCAGCACGCAGCGCACGCCCAGGTCCGGGACCACGAACTCGTCCCAGCGCGCGTCGATGCGCGCCTTGGCCTCGGAGCCGGTCAGGGCTCCGCCGAGGACCGGGTAGTACCAGTCCATCGAGTAGTGGTTCTTGTCGAGGAACCGCTCCGGGTGGCGCCGGATGGCGTGCCGCAGCGCGCCCGCCGCGAGCTCCCAGTCGGGCTGCGGCTCCTCGCGGTGCTCGGCGATGGCCAGGGCGCAGCGCAGTGCCTGGTGGATGGAGGAGGAGCCGGTGAGGAGGGCGTCGGTGACGGCCGTGCCGTCCGCCTCCCGCTTCCAGCCGATCTCGCCGCCGGGCTGCTGGAGCGTCAGGACGCACTCCACGGCCGCGTAGACGGCCGGCCACATGCGGTCGAGGAAGGTGTCGTCGCCGGTGGAGAGGTAGTGGTGCCACACGCCGACGGCTATGTACGCGGTGAAGTTGCTCTCGCGGCTCGCGTCCTGCGGCTCGGCGGTGTCCACGCCGTCGGGCCGGTCGGCGTAGGCCGCGTACCAGGAGCCGTCCTGGTTCTGGTGCCGGGCCAGCCACGCGTACGCCCGCTCCGCGGCCTCGTGCTCGCCGGCCGCGTCGAGGGCCATCGCGGCCTCGGTGTGGTCCCACGGGTCGAGGTGGTGCCCGCGGAACCACGGTATGGCGCCGTCGGCGCGCTGCGCGGCGAGGATGCCCGCCACGGTCAGGGCGGCCTCCTCGGCCGTCAGTACGCCGTCCAGGACAAGGTGTTCGGTGCGCCCGGGCGTGCTCACTGGGTCGCGCCCACGGGGAGGTGGGGCTTGGTCGCGTACGCCACGAAGCTCTTGCCGATGAGCGGGTTCAGGGCCTGCTCGGCGAGCCGCGTGGCCAGCGGCTTCTTCATGATGTCCCAGACCAGGAGCTTGTGGTACGCCTTGACGGGCAGCGCCTTGTCGTTGTCGACGCCGAAGGCGCACTTGAGCCACCAGTACGGGGAGTGCAGCCCGTGCGCGTGGTGCGTGCCGTACGGCTTGAGGCCCGCGGCCTTCATCTTGCCGAGCAGCTCGTCCGCCTTGTAGATGCGGATGTGGCCGCCCTCGACCTCGTGGTAGGCGTCGGACAGCGCCCAGCAGATCTTCTCGGGGCCGTAGCGCGGCACGGTGATGGCGATGCGCCCGCCGGGCTTGAGCACGCGCACCATTTCGGCGAGCACGCCCTTGTCGTCGTGGATGTGCTCCATCACCTCGGAGATGATGACGACGTCGAAGGAGTCGTCCGGGAAGGGCAGGGCGAGCGCGTCGCCCTCCATGGCGGTGGCGGTGGCCCCGGCGGGGGCCTCACCGGCCTCCTTCATCGCCGCGAACCACTTGGCGACCTCGCGGATCTCCTCGCCGTTGCGGTCGACGGCGACCACCTGGGCGCCTCTCCGGTAGCACTCGAAGGCGTGCCGGCCTGCGCCGCAGCCCAGGTCGAGTACGCGGTCGCCTGCGGCGAGCGGGAACCGGGAGAAATCGACGGTCAGCACGGGGTCCTGCCTTCGCGGTCGCGGGGGTGTTCGGGGATGGGGAGGAAGCGGGGGAAGCGGAGGGAGCGGGAGGTCAGCGCGCCCGGCCGGTACGGGCGGCGGCGGCCTGCTCGATGGCGGCGCGGTAGTGCGCGACGGTGCCGCGGGCGGCCGCGGCCCAGGTGAAGCGGGTCAGCACCCGCTCGCGCCCGGCGGCGCCGAGGCGGGCCCGCAGCTCCGGATCGCCCAGCACCCGGCCCAGCGCGCCGGCCAGCGCGCCCGCGTCGCCCGGGGGCACCGCGAGGCAGGTCTCGCCGTCGGGTCCGGCGACCTCGGGGATCGCGCCGCCGGTGGTGGCGACGAGCGCGGTGCCGGTGGCCATGGCTTCGGCGGCCGGGAGCGAGAAGCCTTCGTAGAGGGAGGGCACGCAGGCGATCTGGGCGCTGCGGTAGAGGTCGACGAGCTCGGCGTCGGTGATGCCCTTGACGAAACGGACCGCGTCCTGGAGGCCGTACGTCTCGATGGTGCGGGCGACCGGACCCTGCTCGGCGCGCTTGCCGACGACGACGAGGTGCGCCTGCGGCTGCTCGGTGCGCAGCTTGGCGAGCGCCTCGACGAGGTGCACGAGGCCCTTGAGGGGCACGTCGGCGCTGGAGGTGGTGACGATGCGGCCCGGCACCTCGGCCACGGACGGGTCCGGCGACCAGAGGTCGGTGTCGGCGCCGATGTGCACGACGTGGATGCGCTCGTCGCGGACGCCCAGGTGCTGGGCGATCTCCTGCTTGGAGGAGCCGGAGACGGTGAGCACGGACGGGAGCCGGCGGGCCACGCGGCCCTGCATGCGGGTGAAGGCGTACCAGCGGCGCACGGAGGCCCGCTTCACCCGGCCCTGCGCGGCGTCGAGGTCGAGCTTGCGGTCGACGGTGATGGGGTGGTGGATGGTCGTGACCAGCGGGGCGCCGAGGTCGGAGAGGAGGCCGTACCCGAGCGTCTGGTTGTCGTGGATGACGTCGAAGTCACCGGCGCGCGCGGCCAGGTGGCGGCGGGCGCGCAGCGAGAAGGTCAGCGGCTCGGGGAAGCCGCCGGTCCACATGGTGGCGACCTCGAGGGCGTCGATCCAGTCCCGGTACTCGTCGCGCTTCGGCGTGCGGAAGGGGTCCGGGCTGCGGTACAGGTCCAGGCTCGGGAGCTCGGTGAGCGTGGCGCCCGTGTCGAGCACGGGGTAGGGCTGCGCGCCGATGACTTCGACGGAGTGGCCCAGTTGTACGAGTTCGCGCGCGAGGTGGCGGACGTAGACGCCCTGGCCGCCGCAGAACGGGTTCCCCTTATAGGTGAGGAGTGCGATGCGCAGCGGGCGGTCGCCGTCGGCGGCGGAACCCGCGAAAGGGCTCGTCACCATGGCCTCAGCGGTCACTCTCGGCCCCCTTCTCCCTGCAACTTTCGCCGGAGCGTAACCGCTCGGATAATGTAGAACAAGTTTCAGACTTGATCCGTCGAAGACCATTGAATCTACCGGCCGGAAACTACACCGTAAGAGGCGGAGCAGGTGATTCGCGCCACGGCTCCGGCGCCTGACATGCTGGCCGCGGACCAGCCCGGATTCAGCCCGCTCGACGACACGGAACGACACGGAACGACACGGAACGGGAGCCATGACAGCGGAAGTGAAGGCCGTCACCACACCGGCGTCGCCTCCCCTGACGGAACGCCAGGAGGCCCGCCGCCGCCGGATCCTGCACGCCAGCGCCCAGCTGGCCAGCCGGGGCGGGTTCGATGCCGTCCAGATGCGCGAGGTCGCGGAGGCGGCGGGGGTGGCCCTGGGCACGCTCTACCGCTACTTCCCCTCCAAGGTGCACCTGCTTGTCGCCACCATGCAGGACCAGCTCCAGCACATGCACACCACGCTGCGCAAGCGCCCGCCGGCCGCGGACGACCCCGCGGCGCGGGTCGCGGAGACCCTGATGCGGGCCTTCCGCGCCCTGCAGCGGGAGCCGCAGCTGGCCGACGCGATGGTGCGGGCGCTGACGTTCGCGGACCGGAGCGTGAGCCCCGAGGTGGACACGGTGTCCCGGCTGACCACCGCGATCATCCTGGACGCGATGGGGCTGGAACACCCGCCGACGGCGGAGCAGCTCTCGGCGGTCCGGGTCATCGAGCACACCTGGCACTCGGCGCTGATCACGTGGCTTTCCGGCCGCGCCTCGATCGCCCAGGTCAAGATCGACATCGAAACGGTGTGCCGCCTGATCGACCTGACGTCTCCGGAAAAGGCCTGAAGCTGCCGCTGCGGGGCGGGGCGGTGGTGGGGGCGGCTTGGGCGGGGCGGGATGGGCGGACGGGCGGCGGCTTCGGGGGGCGGGATCCCCTAGAGCGGTATCAGGGATGTGCTGGGGGTTTCCCGTCAGTCCCATCGTCCCTCCGGGTCGGGCCGGTCCCTCAAGGGCGCTCCCTCCGGTCGCGTCGCTTCGCGATGGCCTGCGGCCACCCTTGACCGACCGTCCCGCCCCGGAGAAACGAAAGACTGCCGGGAAGCCCCCAAAGGAACGGGCCGGCACTTCAAGACACGGACGGGGACGGTCGGCCATGCCCGGCCCCGTCCCGCGTGGGGGACGATCGACAGACGGGGCCGATCCAGACCAGGGGCCCGGGTCGGGGGGCGCACCAAATCGCTACGCGCTCCTCACGTCTCAGCGTCCGACGACCGTCTTGGGCTGGACATAGGCCGCCCACGCCCCGCCCGACCGACCCCGCCCCGCCCGACCCGACCCGACCCGCCCCCGCCCAGGCTCCTCAGCGGCGCTTGAGCAGTGCCCCCCAGACGGCCCGCGCACGGTGCAACCGGTAGGAGATCTTCCCCCCGGACCAGTACCTCCAGGGGATCGCGTCCACGTAGCCGTCGACCTGACGGAACTGCTCCAGGGCCGCGCGGTAGCGGCGCTGCCGGACGAGGAAGTAGGCGAGCAGGTGCCGCGCCTGGGGCAGGTTCGGGTGCCCATCGGCCGCGGCGGCGTCCTCCAGCGCCGCGTCCACGAGCGCGACGACGTGCGGCGTGCCGAACAAGCCCCGAGCGTCGCCCTTGCATCCCACTTCCTCGTACCACGCGAGCAAGGGCAGAAGTGCCAGCAGGCTTCCACGCGGCGCCTGCCGGGCCGCCCGCTCCGCGAACTCCTCCACCTCGGCCCGGGAACCGCGCCACTTGCTGCAGAAGTACTGCAGTGCGGCGGCGTGGGCACCGAAGTGGTGCGGCGACCTCGCCCGAACCTCGGTCCACAGAACGCTCATGTCGTCCTTGGGGAAGCCCAGGCCGAGCGCGACCGAAACCATCTCCGCCAGCGGCGTCGGATCCTGCGGGCACAGACGAGCGGCCTGCGACAGCTCCTGGCGCGCCATGGCGAGTTCCTGGTGGAAGCCGGCGAACTGCTGCTGGGACGTCTCGCTCGCAAAGCGCCCTCCGCGCAGCCGCCACGCCCGCCTCACGCGCGCACACGCAGCGACCAGGACCGCGTCGGGGGTGTCCGGCGCGGCCGCGTGCCACGCCCTCAGCCAGGCGTCACCGTCGTATGCGGCCGAGTAGGCCAGGTGCCTGGCGTAGTGCGTACGGCGCTCCCAGTCGGTTCCGGCCGCCTCCATGAGGTCGGCGGCGGGCTGCCACGCTCCGGAGCGCACGGCCTTGAGCGCGCGCTGGAGTTGCGGATCGGGCCCGGCCAGACGCCCGTTCAGGGGTCGTGCGGGTATGAGAGCAGCCAGGAGGAAGCACAGGGGCACGACCGCGGCAGTGATGTAGAGGATGGGGACGGACACGGATGGATCGACCACTTGCGGGAGGGCCACTGAGGTTCCTGTCATTGAACTCGTCCGCTCGACAGTTCGATACGCGAGCGCAGCGGAGTATGCAGCATCAACGACGGAACGAACAACGGCCGATCGCGGCGCCCTTCACGGGTGCCCCCGCGACCGGGCGGGGCGTTGCAGGCCGCCCCGCCCCCGTCCCTACTCCTCCGGCGGGAAGACCGGCTCTCCCGTCGCCGCCAGGGTGATCAGGATGGCCTCCACCGGGCAGCCTTCCGCCGCCGTGAGGATCGGCTCGTTCGCGTCCGACTCGGCGGTGCGCGGGTGGGACTGGCGCGCCGTGTCCAGGACGAAGCCGTCCGGGGCGTGGTTCACGCACATGCCCGAGCCGATGCAGACCCCTCTGTCCACCTCGACCTGCCAGCGGTCGCCCATCAGGCGCCCGCCTCGCCGGCGCCGGATGCGTACGTGGCCGGGAGGTGGATCATCTTGTGTTCCAGGTACTCGCTCAGGCCCTCCGGGCCGAACTCCCGCCCCAGGCCGCTGTTCTTGTAGCCGCCGAAGGGCCCCAGCATGTCCAGGCTGAAGGTGTTCACGTTGAAGGTGCCGGTGCGGATCCGGCGGGCGAAGTCGATGCCTCGCTCGACGTCGGCGGTCCAGACGCTGCCGCTGAGGCCGAAGTCCGAGTCGTTGGCCACCCGTACCGCCTCGGCCTCGTCCCCGTAGGGGATCAGGCAGACGACCGGGCCGAAGATCTCCTCGCGCGCGATCCGCATGGAGTTGTCGACGTCACCGAAGAGGGTGGGCTCCACGTACCAGCCCTGCTCCAGGCCCGCCGGGCGGCCGCCGCCCGCCAGGACCTTCGCGCCTTCCTCCTGCCCGATCCGTATGTAGTCCAGCGAGCGCTGCTGCTGCCGCTTCGCCACCAGCGGGCCGAGCTGGGTCGCCGGGTCGAGCGGGTCGCCGACGACCAGTGCGCCGGCCGCCGCCGCGAGGGCCTCGGCCACTTCCTCGTACCGGCTGCGGGGGGCGAGGATGCGGGTCTGGGCGACGCACGCCTGGCCGTTGTTCATCCAGGCCGCGGGCACGATCCCGGCCACCGCGGTCGCCACGTCGGCGTCCGGGAGGACCACGGCCGCGGACTTGCCGCCGAGTTCGAGGGTGACGCGGGTGAGGTTGCGCGCGGCGACCTCCATCACGCGCTTGCCGGCCGCGACCGAGCCGGTGAAGGCGACCTTGTCGATGCCGGGGTGCCCGACGAGGTACTCGCTGACCTCGCGGTCGGCGGGCAGGATCGACAGGACGCCCTCGGGAAGTCCGGCCTCGCGCGCGATGTCGGCCAGGATGTAGGAGTCGAGCGGTGCCTCGGGCGACGGCTTGAGGATCACGGTCGAGCCGGTCAGGAGGGCCGGCGCCAGCTTGGCCGCCGCCACGAACTGCGGGACGTTCCAGGGGATGACGGCGGCGACCACGCCCACCGGCTCCCGGCGCACCAGGATCGGGCCGAGGACGCCCTGGCGGTGCTCCTCGTACGGGTAGGCCCGGGCGACCGTGATCGCGGCGTCGTAGACCATCATCGGGCCGAGCGCCTGGGCGAGGACGCTCCAGGAGTACGGGGAGCCGTTCTGGGAGCTGATCGAGCGGGCGATCTCCTCGTGCCGGACGGCGATGGCGTCCTTGATCCGGGAGACGACGGCGATCCGCTCGTCCAGGGTCATCCGCGGCCAGGGCCCCTCGTCGAACGCCGTGCGTGCGACGGCGACGGCGCGGTCGACGTCCGCCTTCGAGGCGTGCGGGACGGAGCCGATGACCTGCTCGGTGTGGGGGGAGACGATCCGGATCGTGTCGGTGCCCAGCGGATCCGTCCACTCCCCGCCGATGAACAGCTTTCCGTGTTCCACGAGCTCGGTCATGGCTGAGGCCTCCTGCGGCTTGGCGTTCCAGAACTGATACCAGTTCTAGTTAGAGGAGTCCACGGCCAGGACTGAACCTCCGTCAGTGCGGCGGAGGTGATCGAACGACTGGTCAGAGAGCCCGGAAAGTGGTCGACTTGGGCTACTACTGGAACACGTTCTCGTCCGAGGGCGGCGACAGGGAGGGCGGGCGCATGCCGGAGGACACGTCACAGGTCACAGGGGACACGCCACAGATCACCGATCACGGCGGCGGCGTGTGGGCCATCAAGGTCCCCATCCCCGACAACCCCCTCGGACACACCCTCGTCCACGTCCTCGACACCGACCGCGGCCCGGTCCTCGTCGACACCGGCTGGGACGACCCCGCCTCCTGGGACACCCTCGCCGCCGGCCTCGCCGCGCTCGGCACCGCCGTCACCGACGTCCACGGCGTGGTCATCACCCACCACCACCCCGACCACCACGGCCTCTCCGGCCAGGTCCGCGAGGCCTCCGGCGCCTGGATCGCCATGCACGCCGCCGACACCGAGGTCGTCCTGCGGACCCGCGCCTCCGAACCCGGCGTCTGGTTCGACTACATGAGCGCCAAACTCGCCGCCGCCGGAGCCCCCGAGGAGCACATCGCCCCGCTGCGCGCCGCCCGCGCGAGCGGCCGCACGCGGACCCTGCCCGGCCTGCGCGCCGCCGTCCCCGACCGGGAGATCGTCCCCGCCGAGCTGCTCCCCCTCGCCGGGCGCCGGCTGCGCGCGATCTGGACCCCCGGCCACACCCCCGGCCACGTCTGCCTGCACCTGGAGGAAGCGCACCCGGCACACCTCCCCGGCAACGGCCGCCTCTTCTCCGGGGACCACCTGCTGCCCGGGATCTCCCCCCACATCGGCCTGTACGAGGCCCCGGAGGACACCCGGGTCACCGACCCCCTCGGCGACTACCTCGACTCCCTCGAACGCATCGGCCGCCTCGGCCCCGCCGAGGTGCTCCCCGCCCACCAGCACGCCTTCACCGACGCGCCCGCCCGCGTACGGGAGCTCCTCGACCACCACGAGGAACGGCTGCGCGGCCTGCTGACCCTGCTGGCGGAGCCCTTGACCCCGTGGGGGCTGGCCGAGCGGATGGAGTGGAACCGGCCCTGGGCGCAGATCCCGTACGGCTCCCGCAACATCGCCGTCTCCGAAGCGGAAGCCCATGTGCGGCGGCTGGTGAAACAGGGTCGCGCCGAGGCGGTGCCGGGCACGGACCCGGTGACGTACCGGGCCGTGTAAGGGGCCCCGGGCCCCGGCGCCCCGGGGCCCGCCGGTTACGGGCCGGTAGAGTGAACGTGTCGTCCACACCTCTGTACGGGGGGAAGCCGGTGCAGTTCCGGCGCTGACCCGCAACCGTGACCCACCCCGGCACCGCCCGGGCGGGAAGCCGGAATGCCCCGTGCCGGAGTGCGCGGCTCGTGCCGCCGGAGCCCCCGGTGGCCGGCACCGTCGAGGTAAACGGAGCCGGAGCCCGGTGCCTGTGCGTGCCTGCTGCCGGTTCCCCCGTACGAGAGGCACCACCCCCCTATGAACGTCCGCCGCAGCGCAGCCGCGCTCGCCGCCTCCGCCGTGCTCTGCGTGGGCGTCGCCCCCGCAGCCCTCGCCGACACCGCGCCGCCCGCCTCTCCCTCCGCTCCCCCGGTCATCCCCTCCGGCCTGTACGGCAAGGCCGACCCCACCTACGACGGCGTGTGGCGGCAGTCCTTCGCGCTGCTCGCCCAGCACACCGTCGACGTCGAGCCCGCCCGGCAGGCCGTGGACTGGCTCGTCGGCCAGCAGTGCGCGACCGGCGGCTTCGCCTCCTTCCGCCCGAACGCCGCCGCGGAGTGCGACGCGAACACGATGTACGACACCAACGCCACCGCGGCTGCCGTGCAGGCGCTGCAGGCCCTCGGCGGCCACGACGCGGTCGTCAGGAAGAGCATCGACTGGCTGAAGTCCGTCCAGAACGAGGACGGCGGCTGGAGCTACGTGCCCGGCACCCCCAGCGACGCCAACTCCACCGCCGTGGTGATCAGCGCCCTGTCCGTGGCGGGCGAGAAGCCGGCCGAGGTCAGGTCCAAGGCGGGCAAGTCGGCCTACGAGGGCCTGCTCGCCTTCCAGCTGGGCTGCGCCGCCGAGCCGGCCGCCGACCGGGGCGCCTTCGCGTTCCAGCCGGCCGACGGCAAGCTCGTCGCCAACGCCGACGCCACGGCCGCCGCCGCCCTGGCCGGCCTCGGCAAGGGCACGGCCGTCGTCCCGTCCGCCGAGAACACCCCCGCCGCCCCGCTGGCCTGCCCGGCCGCGAACGCCGCCGACCCGGTGGCCGCCGCCCAGGGCGCGGCCGGCTACCTGGCCGAGGCCCTCAAGAAGGACGGCCACCTCATGGCCGTCACCCCGGGCGCGGACCAGCCCACCCCCGACACGGGCAACACCATCGACGCGGTCCTGGCGCTGGCGGCCGCCGGCCACAAGGAGTCCGCGGCGGGCGCCCTGAAGTGGCTGCAGGCCAACTCCGCCGAGTGGTCCAAGGGCAAGCCGGCCGCCCTGGGCACCCTGGTCCTCGCCGCCCACGCGACCGGCACCGACCCGAAGTCCTTCGGCGGCACCGACCTCGTCGCCGCGCTGAACGCGACCGGCCCGGCCCCGCAGGGCGCGGACACCGAGGCGACCGAGGTGGACAGCAAGAAGGAGAAGCCCTCCGGCGGCCAGAACCTCTGGTGGATCATCGGCTCCGGCGCCGCGGCCGGTATCGGCATCGGCATCCTGCTGAGCGGCCGCCGGAAGAAGAACCAGTCCTGATGCGCCGCCGCCCGCCCGCCGTGGCCCTCGCTCTCGGGATCGTCCTGGCCCTGCTGGCCGCCGCCCCCGCGCTGGCGGCCGGCTACCGCTACTGGTCGTTCTGGGACGGCTCGGCGGGCGGCCAGTGGTCGTACGCCACCCAGGGGCCCTCGCTGGCCCGCCCCGCGGACGGCGCCGTCCAGGGCTTCCGCTTCTCGGTGAGCAAGGACGCGGCGGCACAGGCGGCGCAGCCGCGCGCGGCGGCCGACTTCGAGACGGTCTGCGGGACGACCGCCCCGACGGAGGGCACCAAGCGGGTGGCGCTCGTCATCGACTTCGGCGTCCCCGAGGACGCCCCGACGGGCGAAGTCCCGCCCGAGGCCGCCCCGCGCACGGCCTGCGCCCAGGTGGCCCCCGGGGCCACGACGGCCGAGGCACTGGCCTCGGTCGCCAAGCCGCTGCGCTACAACAGCGCGGCGCTGCTGTGCGCGATCTCCGGCTACCCGAAGCAGGGCTGCGGCGACCAGGTCGCGGAATCCTCGGCAGCGCCCGACCCCTCCGCCGCTGCGGATTCCGCCGCGGAGTCCGGTGGGGAATCCGGTGCGGGCCCGTCCGCGGGCCTGGTCGCGGGCATCGCCGCGGTGGCCGCCCTGGCCGCGGCAGGCGTCTGGCAGTCCCGCCGCCGCACGCGATGACCGGCACCGGCGACGGCGCCGAGCCGACCACCACGGCCACCGGCGCACCCCGGACCACGCCCGTCGCCGGTGCCGGCACCGGCACCGGCACCGGCGACGAGGGCACGCCGGCCGCCCGGGCGACCCGCACCGCGGGCACGACCGCACCCACCGGAGCCGCACCCGACGACCTGCCCCCGGCCCGGCGGAGCCCCGCCGCGGTGCGGGTCCCCGCGCACCGGTCGACGTACGAAAAATGGAAGCCCCCGCAGTCCGGCCGGGCCACCGCCCTGCACGCGGGGGCCTGGTGGCTGTGGGCCCTCGGCCTCGCCACCGCCGCCTCCCGCACCACCAACCCGCTGCTGCTCGGACTGCTCGCCGGCGTCGCCGGGTACGTGGTCGCGGCCC
Source organism: Streptomyces sp. NC-S4 (assembly GCF_054353315.1). NCBI lineage: Bacteria > Bacillati > Actinomycetota > Actinomycetes > Kitasatosporales > Streptomycetaceae > Streptomyces > Streptomyces sp. NC-S4. The sequence continues at coordinate 2,904,988 of NZ_CM135937.1, forward strand.
GCCGCACCGACGCGCCCTGGGCCCGTTCCTACGGCGCCTTCCTCAAGCTCGGCCTCTTCGTCATCGGCCTGCGCCTGCTCTTCTCCGCCCTCCTCGGCTCCCCCCTCCCCGGCTCGCACCTCCTCTTCACCCTCCCGGAGATCCCGCTCCCGGCCTGGGCCCAGGGCATCCGCTTCGGTGGCCGCGTCACCGCCGAGCAGCTCGTCTTCGCCTTCTACGACGGCCTGAAGCTGGCCACGCTCCTGGTGTGCGTCGGCGCCGCGAACGCCCTCGCCAATCCGGCGCGGCTGCTGAAGTCCCTCCCGGCCGCCCTGTACGAGGCCGGGGTCGCCGTGGTCGTCGCGATGACCTTCGCGCCGAACATGGTCGCCGACGTCGTCCGGCTGCGGACGGCCCGCCGACTGCGCGGCCGGCCCACCGGCGGGGTGAAGGCCATCCTGCAGATCGGCCTGCCGGTCCTGGAGGGCGCTCTGGAACGCTCCGTCGCCATCGCCGCGTCGATGGACGCGCGCGGCTACGGCCGGACCGCCGAGGTCCCGCCCGCCGTCCGGCACACCACCAACGCCCTCACCCTCGGCGGCCTCATCGGCATGTGCGCGGGCACGTACGGCCTGCTCGCCGCGCAGGGCGCCGCGTACGGTCTGCCGGTGCTCGGCGTGGGCGCGGCCCTGGCCGTCGCCGGCCTGCGCCTGGGCGGCCGCCGGTCGGTGCGCACGCGTTACCGGCCGGACCGCTGGGGGCCGCGCGCCTGGCTGGTCGCCGGATCGGGCGCGGCCGTGGCCGCCGTGCTGATCCGCGCCGGTTCCGTCGACCCGGCCGCCCTGCACCCGGGCGTGGTCCCGCTGGCGGCCCCCACGCTCCCGCTGTGGCCGGCGGCCGCGATCCTGATCGGCCTGCTGCCCGCCTTCGTGGCACCCGTACCGCCCAAGGAGGCGTCGCAGTGATCCGCTTCGAGCAGGTGTCGGTCACCTACGACGGCGCGCCCGCCCCCTCCCTGCGGGGCGTCGACCTGGAGATCCCCGAAGGGGAGCTGACGCTGCTGGTCGGCCCGTCGGGCGTCGGCAAGTCCACCCTGCTGGGGACCGTCTCCGGACTGGTCCCGCACTTCACGGGCGGCACCCTGCGGGGCCGGGTCACGGTCGCCGGCCGGGACACGCGCACCCACAGGCCGCGCGAGCTCGCGGACGTGGTCGGCACGGTCGGCCAGGACCCCCTCGCGCACTTCGTGACGGACGTGGTCGAGGACGAGCTCGCCTACGGCATGGAGTCGCTGGGCCTGCCACCTGCGGTGATGCGCCGCCGGGTGGAGGAGACCCTGGACCTGCTGGGCCTGAACGAGCTGCGCGACCGGCCGATCGCGACGTTGTCCGGCGGCCAGCAGCAGCGGGTCGCGATCGGCTCGGTCCTCACCCCGCACCCCCGGGTGCTGGTGCTGGACGAGCCGACGTCCGCGCTCGACCCGGCGGCTGCGGAGGAGGTCCTCGCGGTCCTCCAGCGACTGGTGCACGACCTGGGCACGACGGTGCTGATGGCGGAGCACCGGCTGGAGCGGGTCGTCCAGTACGCCGACCAGGTCCTGCTCCTGCCGTCGCCGGGCGCGGCTCCGGTCATCGGCCCCCCGGCCGAGATCATGGCCGTCTCCCCGGTCCACCCGCCGGTGGTCTCCCTGGGCCGCCTCGCGGGCTGGTCCCCGCTCCCCCTCTCGGTCCGCGACGCCCGCCGCCGGGCCGCGCCGCTCCGGTCCCGCCTGTCATCCGTCACCCGCCCCACCGCTTCCCAGGGCTCCGCCCCGGACCCCGCGCCTCAAGCGCCGGCGAGGCTCGAAGATGCAGCCTCGCCGGCGTTTGAGGCGCGGGGGTCCGGGGGCGGAGCCCCCGTCTCCGGAGCCCCCGGCCTGCTCGCGCGCCTGCTCCGCCGCGGCCGGCCGAGCCCCGCCCCCGCCCCCGCCCCCCAGGCGGCCCCGGCCCCGGCTCCGGCCGAGGTCCACCGGGTCACCGTCCGCCGCGGCCGCGTACAGGCCCTGCACGACGTCACCCTCACCGTGGCCCCCGGCGAAACCGTCGCTCTCATGGGCCGCAACGGCGCCGGCAAGTCCACCCTCCTCGCCACTCTCGTCGGTACGGTCGCCCCCACCACCGGCGAGGTGACCGTCGGCGGCCGTACCCCCCACCGCACGGCACCGCCCGAGATGGTGCGCCGCGTCGGCCTCGTCCCGCAGGAACCCCGCGACCTCCTCTACGCCGACACGGTCGCCGCCGAGTGCGCCGCCGCCGACTCCGATGCCGCCGCGCCCGCCGGCACCTGCCGGGACCTCGTCTCCGCGCTGCTTCCGGACGTCCCCGACGGCATCCATCCGCGCGATCTCTCCGAGGGCCAGCGCCTGGCCCTCGCCCTGGCCCTCGTCCTCACCGGCCGCCCCGCCCTGCTGCTCCTGGACGAGCCCACCCGCGGCCTGGACTACGCCGCCAAGGTCCGCCTGGTCGAGATCCTGCGCGGCCTGGCCGCCGACGGCCACGCCATCGTCCTGGCCACCCATGACGTGGAGCTCGCCGCCGAGCTCGCCCACCGCGTGGTGATCCTGGCCGGCGGGGAGATCGTCGCGGACGGTCCGACCGCCGAGGTCGTCGTCTCCTCGCCCGCCTTCGCGCCGCAGGTGGCGAAGGTCCTCGCCCCGGACCCCTGGCTCACCGTGCACCAGGTCGCCGAGGCCCTGGCCGCGGCGGAGGCCCCGTGAACCGCCCCGCCCGCCCCGCCCGCCCCGCGCGTCCCCCGCGCCCCGCCCGTCCCGTCCGGATCGGCCCCCGCGCCGCCGCCACCCTGGTCCTCGTCACCCTCATCGGCATCGCGGCCTTCGGCTGGCCGCTGCTCGCCGACGGCCGGTCGGGCCTCGCCCACGCGCAGGACGCCCCCTGGCTCTTCGCCGCGCTCCTGCCGCTCCTGGTGGCGGTGGTCGTCGCGACCATCGCCGACAACGGCATGGACGCGAAGGCGGTGGCGATGCTCGGTGTGCTCGCCGCCGTCGGGGCGGCGCTGAGACCGCTGGGCGCGGGTACGGCCGGGCTGGAGCCCATGTTCTTCCTGATGGTGCTCAGCGCCCGGGTCCTCGGTCCGGGCTTCGGCTTCGTCCTGGGCTCGGTGACGATGTTCGCCTCGGCCCTGCTGACGGGCGGGGTCGGGCCGTGGATGCCGTTCCAGATGCTGGCGATGGGCTGGTTCGCGCTGGGGGCCGGGCTGCTGCCCGGCCCGGAGAGGATCCGGGGCCGGGCGGAGCTGCTGATGCTGGCGGCGTACGGCTTCGCGGGCTCGTTCGCGTACGGCACGGTCATGAACCTGCAGGGCTGGGTGCTGCTGCAGGGCATGGGCCAGGGCATCTCCTTCCATCCGGGGGAGCCGGTGGCCGCGAACCTGGCGCGGTTCGCCGCGTACTGCCTGGCGACCTCGGTGGGCTGGGACCTGGGCCGGGCCGTGCTGACGGTCGTACTGACCCTCACTCTCGGAGCGACCCTGCTGAAGGCGCTGCGCCGGGCGACCCGCAGAGCCGCCTTCGACGCCCCCGTCTCCTTCGGTCCGGGGGCCGGAATCGAACGCGAACCCGCCTTCGGGAAGGGTACGAACGGCAGCGGAGGGTGACATTCGGGGCCTCCCCCGGTGACCCGCCCCATAGGGCGTGGGTCACATACGAGTCCGGCTAGTAGGCCTCGGAGCCGCTGGACCCACCGCTTCGGGGGGTCGGTGGGGCTCCCGCTGCGAGGACCACTAGTAAGCGGGACCTTTGCCAGGGCGTCGGGGCGTCTGTAGAACTGGATGAGTCGCAAGGCGGCAGGGGTACTTCACCCGCCGCCGACGAACCTCTCTCCACCGCGTGAGTGGCTCACGCACGTCTTCGACGTGCCCGCGACCGCCCTTGTCCCCGTCGGAAGGTTCCATCCGTGTCCAACGCCATCATCCGCCGCATCGCCACCTCGAAGAAGGCCCTCGCGGGCACCGTCGTCGCCCTGGGCGTCGCCGGCTCCATGCTCGCCACGGTCCCCGCCCAGGCGGCCCCGGTGAGCGCCAAGGCGATCGCTCAGCAGATGATCAAGGACCCGGCCCAGTTCGCCGCCTTCGACAAGATCATCTCGCACGAGAGCGGCTGGGACCACACCGCGACCAACCCCTCGTCCGGCGCCTACGGCCTGGCCCAGGCCCTGCCGGCCTCGAAGATGGCCTCCGCCGGTGCCGACTGGAAGACCAACCCGGCCACCCAGATCAAGTGGGGCCTGGACTACATGAACGACCGCTACGGCAGCCCGGTCGGCGCCTGGAACTTCTGGTCCGCCAACCACTGGTACTAAGCCTGGCGCCAAGCCGCGGGCGGGCAGCAGCCCGGCACTGCGCAGCAGACATACGAAGGCCCCGGTGGCCGGCCTCCCCAGGTCCGGCCTCCGGGGCCTTCTGCATCCCATCCCACGGGTCTCAGTGGCGCCTCACAGGCGCTGGATGATCGTGCCGGTCGCCAGCGCGCCTCCCGCGCACATGGTGATCAGCGCGAACTCCTTGTCGCGGCGCTCCAGCTCGTGCAGCGCGGTGGTGATCAGCCGGGCGCCGGTGGCGCCGACGGGGTGGCCGAGCGCGATGCCCCCGCCGTTGACGTTGACCTTCTCCAGGTCCTGGTCGAAGACCTGCGCCCAGGACAGGACCACGGAGGCGAAGGCCTCGTTGATCTCGACGAGATCGATGTCCCGCAGCGACATCCCGGCCTTGCCGAGCACGGCCCGCGTCGCGTCGATCGGCCCGTCCAGGTGGTAGTGGGGGTCGGCGCCGACGAGCGTCTGGGCGACGATCCGGGCGCGCGGCTTGAGCTTGAGGGCCCGGGCCATCTTGCGCGACGCCCACATGACGGCGGCCGCGCCGTCCGATATCTGCGAGGAGTTCCCGGCGGTGTGCACGGCGGTGGGCATGACCGGCTTGAGCCGGGCGAGCGCCTCCATGCTCGTGTCCCGCAGCCCCTCGTCCCGGTCGACCAGGCGCCACATGCCCTGTCCGGCGGCCTGTTCGTCCTCGGTCGTCGGCACCTGCACGGCGAAGGTCTCTCGCTTGAACCGCTCCTCGGCCCATGCGGCCGCGGCCCGCTCCTGGGAGCGGAGTCCGAGCCGGTCGACGTCCTCGCGGGACAGGCCCCGGTGGCGGGCGATCCGCTCGGCGGCCTCGAACTGGTTGGGGAGGTCGACGTTCCACTCGTCCGGGAAGGGCTTCCCCGGGCCGTGCTTGGATCCGGAGCCGAGCGGCACGCGGCTCATGGCCTCGACGCCGCAGGCGATGCCGATGTCCATGACCCCGCCGGAGATCATGTTGGCGACCATGTGGTTGGCCTGCTGCGAGCTGCCGCACTGACAGTCCACCGTCGTCGCGGCGGTCTCGTACGGGAGCCCCATGGCGAGCCAGGCGTTGCGGGCGGGGTTCATCGACTGCTCGCCGGCGTGCGTGACAGTGCCGCCGACGATCTGCTCGACGCAGTCGGGCTGGATTCCGGTACGGGCCAGCAGCTCGCGATAGGTCTCACCGAGCAGGTAGGCGGGGTGGAGGTTGGCGAGAGCGCCCCCGCGCTTACCGATGGGGGTGCGTACGGCTTCGACAATGACGGGTTCCGCGGCCATGAGCTCGTCCTCTCCTGCACTGCGTCAGCACGGCGGGCCGTCCCGGCGCCCCGCCCCGAACTAGTACGCGTTCTAGTTCTCCCCGCAGTCTTATGACCTGAGGCCCCGGCACGCAAGGGTCTTGCACGCGGCCTGCACGGATTCCACACGCAACAGTTGGCGCCGCGACCCTTGTCACTTCTAGAACTCGTTACTACCTTCAAGCCAACTTCTGATGGTCCGTCAGACTTTGGAGTTGCCCGATGTCCTGCCCCGCACTGCCCGAAGGCTTCGACGCCACCGACCCGGACCTGCTGCAGAGCCGCGTCCCCTTCCCGGAGTTCGCGCAGCTGCGGCAGACCGCGCCCGTGTGGTGGTGCCCGCAGCCGCGGGGCATCACCGGCTTCGACGACGAGGGCTACTGGGCCGTGACCCGGCACGCGGACGTCAAGTACGTCTCCACGCACCCGGAACTGTTCTCCTCGACCACCAACACCGCGATCATCCGCTTCAACGAGCACATCCAGCGTGATGCGATAGATGCCCAGCGTCTGATCATGCTGAACATGGACCCGCCGGAACACACCCGCGTACGCCAGATCGTGCAGCGCGGCTTCACCCCCCGGGCCATCCGCGGCCTGGAGGAGGCCTTGCGGGACCGCGCCCGGAAGATCGTCGAGGAGGCCGCGGCCACGGCGGCCGACGGCAGTTTCGACTTCGTCACGCAGGTGGCGTGCGAGCTCCCGCTGCAGGCCATCGCCGAACTGATCGGCGTACCGCAGAAGGACCGCGCCAAGATCTTCGACTGGTCGAACAAGATGATCGCCTACGACGACCCGGAGTACGCGATCACCGAGGAGGTCGGCTCCAACGCGGCGATGGAGCTCATCGGTTACGCGATGAACCTCTCCGCCCAGCGCAAGGAATGTCCCGCCAAGGACATCGTCACCCAGCTGGTGGCGGCCGAGGGCCAGGGCAACCTCGGCTCGGACGAGTTCGGCTTCTTCGTGCTGCTGCTGGCCGTCGCGGGCAACGAGACCACGCGCAACGCCATCAGCCACGGCATGCACGCCTTCCTCACCCACCCCGAACAGTGGGAGCTGTACAAGGCGACCCGGCCGTCAACGGCCGCCGAGGAGATCGTCCGCTGGGCCACCCCGGTGGTGTCCTTCCAGCGGACCGCCACCCAGGACACCGAACTGGGCGGCCAGAAGATCAAGGCGGGCGACCGGGTGGGGATGTTCTACTCCTCCGCCAACCACGACCCCGAGGTCTTCACGAACCCGGACGTCTTCGACATCACCCGAGACCCCAACCCCCACCTGGGCTTCGGCGGCGGCGGCCCGCACTTCTGCCTCGGCAAGTCCCTCGCCGTGATGGAGATCGACCTGATCTTCAACGCCCTGGCCGACACCCTCCCGAACCTCCACCTGACATCCGAACCCCCACGCCGCCTCCGCGCGGCCTGGCTCAACGGCATCAAGGAACTCCGCGTTTCCAGCCCCGCCAGCCTGCCATCCGGCCCCGTCGGCGTTTGAGGCGCGGGGTCCGGGGCGGAGCCCCGCAGCGGCGCCGCACCCGTTCGAGTGGCGTCCCGGCCCGAACGGAGTGATCCTGGCAAGCAGCGGCGATCCAGCCGAAGGGGCGCCGGGGCGACATGCGCCCCGGCGCCCCTTCGGCCTTCGGCCTGTGCCGCGCCGCGCCGCACCGGGCCGCACCGGGCCGCACCGGGCCGCACCGATCCAGGGTCACCCCACGCGCAAGATCGCGCACGTCGTGGTCGCATGCGCGTAGAGCTTGCCGTCGTGCGTACCCACGACCCGCGCCTCGGCGGTGGCCGTGCTCCGCCCCACGTGCAGGGCGGTGCCCTCGCATCGCAGCGTCGGGGTGTCCGCCATGACCGGCCGGATCATGTGCACCCCGAGCTGCACCGTGGTGTAGGCGGTACCGGCCGGAAGCAGGGTCATCACCGACGAGCCGAGCGCCGAGTCGAGCAGGGTGGCCAGGAAGCCGCCGTGCACCGTCCCCATGGGGTTGAGCAGGTGGTCTCCGGGGTCCCCCTCGAAGACGGCGACACCCTCGGCCGCCTCGGTGAGCCGGAAGCCCAGGGTGCTCATCATCGACGCGCCGGGCAGCTCGCCCGCCAGGCTTGCCCGGAGGATCTCCAGTCCGCTCATGCCGAGGATCTCGGGGGTCATCTCCGGCCGCGGCTGCCAGGTGTGCGTACGGCTGCGGAGCGGGGCGCTGGTCTCATACGTGGTCACGGTCATGGCACCGACCCTAGGTACGGGCCGGACCGATCGGGAGTGTCGGATCCGGCAGCTTCCGCACGGATTCCGACAACCGGGCGGAGGCCGGTCGGCGCTACCGTGGAGCGGTGAAAGTCGCCGTACTGGCCCTCGACGGGGTCTTCGACTCGGGTATCTCCGCCGTCCTGGACGTGCTGCACACGGCCGACGTGCTGCGCGGCCGGGTGGCCGGAGCCCCGCCGCCGGCCTTCGACATCCGTACGGTCGGCGTGCGGCGCCGGGTCCGCACCGGGCTCGGCCACCGCATCGACGCCGAACCGGCCGCCGCGGCCGAGGACGCGGACCTGCTGGTGGTGCCCGCGCTGATGGAGCGCCGCCCGGACGCCCTCGTCGAGGCCGTCGCGTCGGCCGCGCACCGTCCGGCCCGCCGGGTCCTGGCCGAGGCTCGCGAGCGCGGCACGCCGCTCGCCACCTCCTGCACCGGAACGTTCCTGCTGGCCGAGGCCGGGGTGCTGGACGGACAGCGGGCGACGACCAGCTGGTGGCTGGCCCCCTTCTTCCGGGACCGCTACCGCCGGGTCACGCTCGACGAGACCCGTATGGTCGTCAGCTCCGGCGGGGTCACCACGGCGGGCGCCGCTTTCGGCCATCTCGACCTGGCCCTGTCGATCGTCGGTGCGCGCAGCCCCGCCCTCGCGGATCTGGTCCGGCACTACCTCGTCGTCGACGACCGCGCCTCCCAGGCGGCGTACGCCATCCCCAGTGCCCTGGCCCGCCACGACCCGCTCGTGGCCGCCTTCGAACAGTGGGCGCGGACCCGGCTCGCGGAGCCCGCGCCGATCGCGGACGCGGCCCGGGAGCTCGGCGTGAGCGAGCGCACCCTCCAGCGCGCGGTCGCCCGTACGCTCGGCCGCACTCCCGTCGGGCTGGTGCAGGACCTGCGGGTGGAGCAGGCCGAACACCTGCTCCGCACCACGGACCTGCCGCTGGCGGCGGTCGCCCGGCGGGTCGGGTACGAGAGCCCGGGACCGCTGCGCGCACTGCTGCGCCGACGGCGCGGCACGACCCCCGGGAGCGGAAACGGACGGACGGAGGCCTAGGAGCGCGCCCCGGCGACGGGTTCGGCGGTGGCCGTCCCGTGCGTGTCGTGCCCCGCCCGTTCCGCGTCGTCCCTGCCCTGCTGCGCCGGGAGGCCGACGCGCAGACCCCGCGGCCCCGACAGCACGTACACGAGCCCGAAGCCGGCGGAGACGACCGCGGCCCCGCCCACGGCGTCCAGCACCCAGTGGTTGGCGGTGGCCACGATCGCGCACACCGTGATCAGCGGGTGCAGCGCCCCGAGCAGCTTCTGCCAGCCCTTCGGCGCCAGCACCACGATCACGATCCCGCACCACAGCGACCAGCCGAAGTGCAGCGAGGGCATCGCCGCGTACTGGTTGGAGATCGCGGTCATCGCCCCGTACGAGGGGTTCGCCAGGTCCTGCGGCCCGTGCACGGTGTCGATGAAGCCGAGGCCGGGCATCAGGCGGGGCGGCGCGAGCGGGTAGAGCCAGAAGCCTGCGAGGGCCAGCACCGTGGCCAGGCCCAGCGAGGCCCGCGCCCACCGGTAGTCGCCGGGGCGCCGCCAGTACAGGACCCCCAGGATCGTCAGCGGGACCACGAAGTGGAAGGAGGTGTAGTAGAAGTTGAAGAACGCCTCCAGCCAGGGCGTGCTCACCACGGCGTGGTTCACGGCGTGTTCGATGTCGATGCCCAGCGCGCGCTCGATCCCGTGGATCTGGCTGCCGTTGCCCTCGGCGAGGCTGCGGCTGGTGGGCGCGGCGGCCCGGATGTGCGAGTAGATCGAGTAGCCCACCCGTATCAGCAGGAGTTCCAGCAGCAGGTTCGGGCGGGACAGCACACGCCGCCAGAACGGCATCAGCGGCACCCGCGCCCAGCGGGCCGCCGCGGGCCGCCCGTAGTGGGTGGGGACGGGCTCGCGCCAGTACGCCGACGAGCGCGGCAGGAACGGTACGGCGCAGGCCGCGGCCACCGCGGTGAGCAGCAGTACGTTGTCGCGTACGGGGGCCAGCGCGGCCAGGTTCGGCAGCAGCATCGTGCTCGGCAGGGTCATGGCGAGGACCACGGCCACCGGCCAGACGGGCCGGTCGGCGGCTCGCTTGCCCACCTTGCCGGCGACGGCGAGGAGCACCCACAGCAGTTGGTGGCGCCAGCCGGCCGGGGACACGGCGACGGCCACGCAGCCGGTGACGGCGACGGCGAGCAGCAGCTGGCCGTCGCGGGCGTAGCGGACCGCGCGGCGCAGGCCGATCACGATGACGGCGCCCGCGAGGGCGGCGTAGAGCAGGATCTCGGCGGGTCCGGTCAGGCCGAGGCGCAGCAGCGCGCCGTGCACGGACTGGTTGGCGAGGCCGTCGGGGGCTCCGCCGAGGCCGGTACCGGCCAGGTGCTGGACCCAGTACGTCCAGGAGTCGCGCGGCATGGCCGCCCACGACAGGGCGGTGGCTCCGGCGAAGGTCACGGCGGCGGTGCGCGCGGTGGGGCGGCGTCCGGTCAGCCACAGCAGCGGGGCGAACAGCAGCAGTGCGGGCTGGAGTGCGGCGGCGAGGCCGACGAGGAACCCGGCGGGCCGGTCGCCGGGCACGCGGAACACGGCGAGGAGCACCAGCAGCACGGGCAGGACGGCGGTCCGGCCGGGTGAGGCCGCCTCGCGGACGGGGAGCGAGACCATCATCAGGGCCGTGAGCACGGGCGCGGCGAGCAGTGCGGTGCGCCGCGGCACCGGGTCGGGCAGGCCGCGGGCGGCGACGAGCCCGATGGCGGCGACGCACAGCAGCGTCACGCAGGTCCAGGCGACCTCCAGCGACGGGGCGGCGAGGCCGACCAGCGGCTTGAGGACCAGCCCGGCGAAGGGGGTGTCGGAGAACTGGCCGGTGTCGTAGACCGATCCGGGCAGGCTGCCGGGGAGGTGGAAGCCGTTCAGCCACTCGGCGGGTGGCACCCGCCGTACGGCGGCGGCCTGTCTGACGGCGAGAGCGCCGGCCAGTGCCCACAGGAGCAGGCGAGCCGCCCCGAGTCTGCCGTGATCGCCTATGACTCCGGCATGTCCGTTCGCACCGCTGTGCTCCGCCGCGTTAGCCACGCCTCGCCGGCCTCCCGCCCTGTTGACCGCAACCCTGACTTCGCCTGGCTGCCGCGCTCCATTACCCGCACGACGATATCCCCCACGGGGTGCGTTGGAGGGCCCTCGCGGGCATCGCGAGGACCGACACGCGGGCCGACCTGCGAGGCCTGTCCTGGACTCTCCAGGTGCGGACACCGGACTTCGTGGCGAAGCTGAGGTGGACAGGCATTCCGTGGAGAGGATGGCTCATGTCCATGCTTGACAAGCTCAAGGACCTCATCAAGGGACACCCTGACCAGGCCCGCCAGGGCGTCGAGAAGGCCGGAGACGCCTTCGACGCGAGAACCGGGAACAAGTACCAGAGCCAGGTCGACACGGCGCAGCAGAAGCTCAACGAACAGATCGGCGGCAAGGAGCCGCCGCCCGCGTCCGGGGAGGGTCGGCCGCCTCAGACCTGAGCGGGGCTTTCGGACCGGCACGGCGCAGGGACCGCACCACGGTGCGGTCCCTGCGGCTTTCCGGAGGGGTGGTTGTAGGAGACTGCACGCATGTCGTCAAGGCCGGGCGTACGGCCCGGTCCGTGTTCCATGAGAGGTGTCCTGTGCCTAGCGTCGTAAAGATCAACGTGCTGACGGTGCCCGCCGAGCAGCGGGAGACCCTGGAGCAGCGCTTCGCCTCCCGGGCCGGGATGGTGGAGAGCTCGGACGGGTTCGAGTGGTTCGAGCTGCTGCGCCCGGTGGAGGGCACGGACCAGTACCTGGTCTACACGCGCTGGCGTTCGGAGCAGGATTTCCAGGCCTGGATGGAGGGTCCGATGAAGGCCGCTCACCAGGGCGGCGGCCAGGGCGGTGGCCAGGGTGGCGAGGGCGGTGGCGAGCGGCCGAAGCCGGCGGCTTCCGCCTCGACGGTGTGGTCGTTCGAGGTCGTGCAGCAGGCGGCGCCGAAGCAGGCCTGACGCGATGCGCACGCGCTGCGGGCCCGGATCGGGCCCGCGGCGCGGCGGACGGACCGCGGACGAACGACGGACGGCGGACCGCGGACGGCGGACGGCGGACGGCGGACCGCGGACGGACAGGGGGCGGACGGACGGCGGTCTCGGTCGGGGGTCGGGGGTCGGGGAACTGGCGACGCCTGGAGGGGCATCAGCTCCAGAAGACGTCCTCCTCGTCGATGTCCGCGGTGCACTGGTCGATATCGGTGATCTTGTTGCCGATGATCGTGAAGAAGAGTCCCTGGCGGATCTCGATGCCACGGTCACCGCGGTCGGCGCGCACCGTGTGGAAACTCATCACGTGCCCGCGCCCGTCCGCGAGCACCGATTCCAGATCCACCTGGAAGGTCCCGTCCGTCTCCTCGCCGAGGCGGCGGAAGAGGTCGAGGACGTTCTCCCGCCCCTTGTGGTGCCCGGACAGCGGGTTGCTGCCCGGCACGTGGTGGATGACATCGGCCGTCAGCAACGTGCTCATCGTCTCCATGTCGCCTTTGCCGAAGGCCTCGTAGCCGCGGCGGACCAGGGCACAGTCGGGATGCTCTGACATGGCGTTCCCACCCTCCGGGTACGCAGGGAATGTCCTTTTTCCTATCATCGGCCCGGCCTTGTGGATATTCCACGCGGGAGATCCACCGCGAACTCCACAATGACGCCATGACCACTCACAGCGAACCCCGCACACCCCACCGCACACCCACCCCGTCGTGGACCGTGGCTCCCGAGCCGTTCACCACCCGGGACGCCACCGCCCTGCGCCGCGCGTATTACGCCGAGGTCGCCGGCCGTTACTGGAAACGGCATGTCACCGAGGCCGAGATCGACCAAGGGCTGCTGGACTTCCCGGACGACGGGCTGACCCCGCCGACGGGACAGTTCGTCGTCGGCAGACTGGACGGCGAGCCGCTGGCGTGCGGCGGGATCCGGCTGCTCGACCCCCGGACCGCCGAGCTGACCAGGGTGTACGTCGACCCGCGCGCCCGCGGCACCGGCGGCGGGTCGGCTCTGCTGCAGGTCCTGGAGGCACAGGGCCGTGCGCTCGGCGCCGAGCGGGTCCGGCTGGACACCCGGTCGGACCTCGTCGAGGCCCGGGCACTGTACGCGCGGCACGGGTATGCGGAAATACCGGCCTACAACTCCGGCCCGTACGCGGACCACTGGTTCGAGAAGCGCCTGGCCTGAGCCCGTGCCCCGGCGGCCGCGCCGCACACCGGCACGGCGGCCGCCGCTAGGGGGCGGCGTGGTCCCGGCGCGGCAGGGCGTCGTAGGGCTCCTCGGCGTCGGAACCGCACAGCTCCATGTTGATCTGCCGCACCAGCCTCACCAGGTCCGTCGGACGGTCCGGGCCCCACCAGTCCCCGAGGAGCTCGGCGAGGGACTCCTGCCGGGCCTCGGCGAGCTTCGCGGCGCAGGCGCGCCCCTCGTCCGTCAGGACGAGAGGCAGCCCGTCCCGGACGGCGAGCCCGCGCTCCTCGATCTGCCGGGCGGCGTCCGTCACGACCTTCAGCGGCACGTTGACGCGCTCGGCGAGCAGCGCCGGCTCCGCGGAGCCGTACCTCTTGATCCGCAGCAACAGCCAGCTGGAGGCGGGCAGCAGGTCGTAGCCCGCCTTCTCGGTGATCTTCTCGTAGACGTGGCGGCGGCCCTCACGGGTGCCGAGCACCGACAGGGCGCGGGCGACCTCGTCGCGGGAGGACCGCTGGACCGGGTTGGAGGCCAGGGTCTCCGTCACATCGGGGGCGGTGACCGAGCCGCGGAGCTTGTCCTCCTTCAGGAACCAGGCGATCACGAAGGCGACCAGGACGATCGGCACCGCGTAGAGGAACACGTCCGTGATGGCGGTCGCGTAGGCGTCGAGCACCTGCGGTTGGAGGTCGGCGGGAAGCGCGCCGATGGCTCGCGGGTCCGCCTCCAGCTGCGCGACGCTCGCACCGGCCGGCAGCGTGACGCCCGCGAGGGAGGCGGCCAGCTTGTCGTCGAGCTGGTTGGTGAAGACCGTGCCGAAGATGGCGACGCCGAAGGAGGCGCCGATGGAACGGAAGAAGGTGGCACCGGAGGTGGCGACACCGAGGTCGGCGTAACTGACCGCGTTCTGCACCACGAGGACGAGCACTTGCATGACCAGGCCCAGTCCGGCACCGAAGACGAAGAAGTAGACGCTCATCTCCCAGGTGGAGCTGGTGCGCTGCAACTGGTGCAGAAGGAGCAGACCGATCGCGGTCACCGCCGTGCCCGCGATCGGGAAGACCTTCCAGCGCCCGGTACGGCTGACGATCTGGCCGGAGACGGTGGAGGTGACGAGCATGCCGATCACCATCGGCAGCATGTGGACGCCGGACATGGTCGGTGACACGCCCTGGACGATCTGGAGGAATGTCGGCAGGTAGACCATCGCGCCGAACATCGCGAAGCCGACGACGAAGCTGATCGCCGAGCAGAGCGTGAAGGTGCGGATGCGGAACAGACCGAGCGGCAGGACGGGTTCGGCGGCCCTGCGCTCCACGAGGAGGAAGCAGGCGAGCAGTACGACGGCGAGGACGGCGACGCCGATGATCCGGGCCGAGCCCCAGCCCCAGGTGCCGCCGAGGGAGGCGACGAGTACGAGACAGGTGGCGACGCAGGCGATGAGGAAGGTGCCGAGGTAGTCGATGGTGTGGTGGGAGGAGCGCGCCGGGATGTGCAGGACGGCGGCGATGACGACGAGCGCGACGAGGCCGATCGGGAGGTTGATGTAGAAGACCCAGCGCCACGACAGGTTGTCGACGAACAGGCCGCCCAGCAGCGGGCCCAGCACGCTGGTCGCGCCGAAGACAGCGCCGAAGAGGCCCTGGTACTTACCGCGTTCGCGCGGCGGGACGATGTCGCCGACGATCGCCATCGACAGCACGATCAGTCCGCCGCCGCCCAGGCCCTGGAGGGCGCGGAAGCCGATGAGCTGGGGCATGTCCTGGGCGATCCCGCACAGCGCCGACCCGATGAGGAAGAGGACGATGGCGTACTGGAAGAGCCTCTTGCGTCCGTACTGGTCGCCGAGCTTGCCCCACAGGGGGGTGGCGGCGGTGGAGGCGAGTATGTAGGCGGTGACGACCCAGGACAGGTGCGCCATGCCGCCGAGGTCGCTCACGATGGTCGGCAGGGCGGTGGAGACGATGGTCTGGTCGAGGGCGGCGATCAGCAGGCCCAGCAGCAGGGCTCCGATGGAGACGAGTACGTCACGGGAGGCGTGCTCGGCGGCGGGGCCGGTCTTCTGCGGGTCGAGAACGGGGCCCGGGCCCTGCGCGGTCACATCCTGAGCCATCGATACCTCCTCAGGCCGGATCAACATCTCCATCCTGAGCGGTGTGTCCGGTTATGGCCTCTCGGGCGGTTGGGCGGGCTCCTGCGGGTCTGCATAATCGCAGGCAATAACCAGGGAGGGAGTCCAGTGAGCCGTCAGCACTGTCCAGAATGCGGTGCCGTCGGCGCCGGCTGCAGATGTGTGCCGGGTGTGGGTTTCAACCCCTTGCGCATCCGCCCGTATGTGACGTTGCCCGATCCCGGCGAGTCGGACACCCCGGTGTCCCCGCAGCCGGTGTCCGGGGTGGTGTCGTCGGAGCCCGTACCCGCGGAGGCGTCCGACGACACCCCGGCGTACGGCATACCCGTGCCGCCGCGGGACGGCCCATGGCCTGCGGCGGCCGCCGGGCCTGCGCACGCGTCGGACCCGGCCGAGACGGTCCAGCTGCGGGCCGTCCCGGCAGCGGGCCACGCGTACGGCGGCGAAGCGGGAGGGGGTGGGGGCGGGGGCGGGGGCCCGGAGAAGCGAACCGGCCAGGCCGCCCGCAAGCCGCTCGCGCTGCTGATCGGCGCCGCGGCGGCGGTCGCCCTGAGCGGGACTGCCGTGGCGGTGTGGGCGCTCCCGGGCTCCCCCGAGAAGGAGGCCGTGCTGTTGGACGCGAAGGCGTCGGCGCCCGTGACCAGCGCCGCCCCGGCCGCGCCCTCCGCGAGCCCGTCCCCGAGCAAGGGCAGCCCGTCGCCCTCGGCCTCCCCGTCGCCGAGCGCCTCGAAGTCGGCGTCGCCGTCCCCGTCGCCGAGCGCGTCCCGCACGTCTGCGCCCCCGTCGCCCAGCCCCTCCCCGAGCGCGAGCCGCTCCCCCGGTCCGCCGCCCACGCAGGCCCCGACCCTGCGGCACGGGGATTCGGGCCCGGAGGTGGAGAAGCTCCAGCGGCTGCTGGCGGCGCAGGGCCTGTACCGGGGCAGGATCAGCGGCCGGTTCGACTGGCGGGTGGAGGACGCCCTGTCGGAGTTCCAGTACGACAGGGGCATCGACGATCAGGAGTGGGGCTTCTACGGGCCGGTGACCCGCAAGGCTCTGGAGGGATAAGCGTCACATGTCCGCTGGTGGCGAGCACTGCCCTTTGTTTTGTATCGTGAGGGAACAAAGTGGTTCCGTCCTCACTCCCTGACCGGTGGACGGAACCACTTGTTCTCTTTCCCGCCCCGTCTGGAGCCCCCCGATGCCGGCCAGCACCACCACCGCACCCGTCGCCCTCACCGCCAAGGCCCTGCTCCTGGACATGGACGGCACGATCGTCAACTCCGACGCGGTGGTCGAACGCTGCTGGCACGACTGGGCGCTCTCCCACGGGCTGGACCCGCAGGAGGCCATGAAGGTGGTCCACGGCCGCCAGGGCTACGCCACCATGGCCGTACTCCTGCCGGACCGCCCCATGGAGGTCAACCACGCCGAGAACGCGGTGATGCTGGCCCGCGAAACGGCCGACACCGACGGCGTGGTCCCGGTAGCGGGCGCCCCGGAGTTCATGGCCGCGCTCGACGGCCTGCCGCACGCCCTGGTCACCTCCGCCGACACCGCCCTGGCCACGGCCCGGATGACCGCCGCGGCGCTGCCGATGCCTGAGGTACGCGTCACGGCCGAGTCCGTCCGGGCCAGC
Source organism: Streptomyces sp. NC-S4 (assembly GCF_054353315.1). Classification (NCBI taxonomy): domain Bacteria; kingdom Bacillati; phylum Actinomycetota; class Actinomycetes; order Kitasatosporales; family Streptomycetaceae; genus Streptomyces; species Streptomyces sp. NC-S4. The sequence continues at coordinate 2,921,898 of NZ_CM135937.1, forward strand.
AAGCCCGACCCCGAGGGCTTCCTCATGGGCGCCGCCGCACTCGGCGTGGACCCGGCCGACTGCATCGTCTTCGAGGACTCCGCCGCGGGCATCACCGCGGGCCGGGCGGCGGGCATGCGCGTGATCGGCGTGGGCCCCCGCGCGGCCGCCCACGCCCCGACGGCCCATGTACCGGACCTGACGTCACTCCACGTCACGACCACCCCGGACGGCTCGATCACCATCACCCTCGCCCCGAGGGCCTGACACCCGAACGGGGAGGCGGAGTCGGGGTCCGGGGGGCTGGGGGTTGGGGGGGCGGGGGCCGGGTACGCGGAAGCAGACCGGCCGGGGTCACGGCCTGGAGCGGGGTTGCGGGGTAGGCCGGATCCTCTGGGGCGGTGTCGGGGATGTGCTGGGGGTTTCCCGTCAGTCCCATCGTCCCTCCGGGTCGGGCCGCTCCCTCAAGGGCGCTCCCTCCGGTCGCGTCGCTTCGCGATGTCGCTGCGCTCCACCCTTGACCGACCGTCCCGCCCCGGAGAAACGAAAGACTGCCGGGAAGCCCCCAAAGGAACGGGCCGGCACTTCTCGTTCAGGGACGGGGCGTCGGATCCGCCCAGCCCTGTCCCGCGTGAGCCATGGTCGGCAGGCGGGGCCGATCCAGACCGGGGGCCCGGGTCGAGGGGCGCGCCAAATCGCTACGCGCTCCTCACCCCTCAGCGTCCGACGACCGTCTGTGGCTGGACATAGGCCGCCCACAGCCTGGGGCCTTTCTCACCGACAGCGGCCGACGGCCGTCTGTGGCCGTTCACAAGCCGCCCACGGCCCCGGTGCGACGCTCGACCCGCGTCCGGCGACCGTCTGTGGCCGGCCACAAGCCGCCCACGACCCGCAGGCGCTTCTCCCGGGAGGCGTCCGAGGGCCGTCGCGGGGCGAAAAGACGTGGGACAGCGGCTATTCCGCAGTGGATGCGGGTCAGCGCACGTGGGCGCCCAAAAAGGCCGACAGATTGCCCCAATTACCCCTCTTTGGAGGCTGGTTTGTGGTGTGATGCTTGCGCTGACCCGGCTCCACTACGGAATACCCGGACTAGCGGCTGTCCGCCCCTCTCATCAGGTGCTGACGGGAGTCGGTCGCGGTCCTGGAGAAGCGCGTAGCGATCTGGGGCGGCCTGTGCCCGGCCCGGGCCGGTCGTCGGACGCAGGTCGAGCGCCGGACCGAGGCCGTGGGCGGCCTATGCCCAGCCCAAGACGGTCGTCCGACGCTGAGACGTGAGGAGCGCGTAGCGATTTGGCGCGCCCCACCGACCCGGAAGGTGGCTCCTATCGGCCCCGCCTGCCGGCCGTCCCCTACGCCCGACAGGGCTGGGCATCTCCGACCGTCCCCGTCCTGACCCTTGAACGCCCGGCCCGTTCCTCTGGGGGCTTCCCGGCAGTCTTTCGTTTCTCCGGGGCGGGACGGTCGGTCAAGGGTGGCCGCAGGCCATCACGCAGTGACGCGACGAAGGAGCGCCCTTGAGGGACCGGCCCGACCCGGAGGGACGATGGGACTGACGGGAAACCCCCAGCACATCCCCGACACCGCCCCAGAGGATCCCGCCCCACCCGCACCGAAGCCCCCGCCCCGCCGACCGACCCCGCCCCGCCCCGCCAGCTCCCGTACCCCCTACTGCCCCACTCGCCCGTCGATGCGTTCCCGCAGGAAGTCCGCGTGGCCGTTGTGGCGGGCGTATTCCTCGATCATGTGGACCAGGACCTCGCGGAGCTCCATCGGCTGGTCGCCGTGTCCGGGGTCGCCCGTGACGTCCAGGCTGGCGGCCTCCGCGACCAGTTGTTCCGCGAAGGCGACTTCGGCGCGCCAGGTGGCCCATGCGTCCGCGACCACCTCCGGGGCGGCCACCGCGCCGGTGAACTCCCCCGCGCGGTCCTCCTCCGAGCGGTAGTGCCGGCGTATCTCCTGGCCCGCCATGACCTGCCGGAACCAGTACTGTTCGACGCCCGCGAGGTGGCGTACGAGGCCGAGGAGGGACAGGTTGGACGGTTCCACCGAGCGCCGCGCCAGGGCCTCCGCGTCGAGGCCCGCGCACTTGAGCTCCAGCGTCAGGCGCTGGTCGCGCAGGTAGCCGGCGAGTACGGCGCGCTCGCCCTGGAACCCGCCGTCGGTCCGGATGTCCTCGTCGGGGTGGACGAACATGTTGGACCAGCCGAACCGCCGGTCCTCGGCGGGCACCGGTGCGGGCTCGGATCGGGGTGCGGGCTCGGCGGCGGGGCCGGTGGAGGCAGTGGTGTCTGTCACGCGCACGAGCGTGACCCGTACGTCTCCTGCCCGCAAGGAGATATCCGCTGCCGTCGCGGCCCGCACCTGCGACGTGTCAGCCCGCGATCGCCTCGTAGAGCGAGAACGCGGCCAGCGCGGCCATCACGGCGGCCGCGATCTTGGTGATCAGTCGCAGGGGCACGTACTTCATCAGGGTGCGTCCGCCCAGGATGCCGATTCCGGCGACCGCCCACAGGGCGAGCACGGCGCCGATGCCGACCGAGACCGGGTCGTCGTAGCGGGCGGCGAGGTTGGCGGTCATGATCTGGGTCAGGTCACCGAACTCCGCCACCAGGATCAGCATGAAGCCCGCTCCGGAGACCTTCCAGAAGGACTGGTCGGCGGGGGGCTTGACCTCCTCGTCCCCGTCGTCCTTCTTCAGGAGCAGCATGGCCGCGCCCACCAGGAAGAGGATGCCGACGACGGCCTGGACGAGCCGGTGCGGGAGGAGGGTGAGGACGCTGCCTGCGGCGATGGCGAGTGCGACGTGTACGGCGAAGGCGGCGGCGACGCCCGCGAAGACGTAGGAGGCGCGGTAGCGCGTGCCGAGCATCAGGCCGGCGAGGGCCGTCTTGTCGGGGAGTTCGGCAAGGAAGACGACGCCGAAGGCGATCGCCGTGATGCTGAAGCTGAACACGGGGGTGAAACCTCGATCGGTCGGGCAGGGCGCCATCGGGACCGAGAGACCTGGGCTGTATCAGGGGTCGCTTCGGCTCGGCGGCACCCTGGCTTGCGCGTGCGCGTACGAAACGCGCCTGCGCTGAACAGGACACTGCGGCCGAAGGTCTCGCTGGCCTGCCGCTGTCCGCGGCCTGCCTCCGGGCGCCGGCTGGGGTGACCCAGCAGTATGTCGACGGTCCGGCGAAGAGCTACTCCCCTTCTGCTCCGAACAGAGTACGCGACGCCCGCGGTGGGCCGGAATAGGCCTTTGGTCCCGCCTCCGCCCGGTGCCGCGACCGCCCGGGTCCTGCTCCCGGCCCGTCCCGCCCCCGCTGTGACCTGGGCTCGGATGCCCGCCCTCGCCGCATCCACCCCCTGCGGAATATCGAACTCCGCTTAAAACAGGGTGCGTTGACGGCTTGATGTGACGTGCCCATGTCGTCAGGCTGTCACCTGGCGCCCATCCCTGCGATACCCGGCGCCGCAACGATGGCCACGCCCCGCCGGGGCCGAACGGCCACACCCCCCGCACCCAGGGAGCCCCTCATGGCACTCATACCCAGCGTCTACGCGCGTCGAATTGGCGTGCTCGCGTCAGCAGCCGCACTGGCCGCACTGACCTCCCTCCTGAACGCCCCCGCCGCCCAGGCCGCCCCGCCGGCCCCCATCAGCGCCTCGGCCGCCCGCGCCTACCTGGCAACGGTCACCCCGAAGGCCGAGGGGTCCACCAGCGGCTACAGCCGCGACCTCTTCCCGCACTGGAGCACCGTCTCCGGCAGCTGCAACACCCGCGAGACCGTCCTCAAGCGGGACGGCGTCAACGTCGTCCAGGACTCCGCGTGTGCCGCGGTGAGCGGAAGCTGGTACTCCGAGTACGACGGAGCCACCTGGACCGCGGCCGCCGACCTCGACATCGACCACGTCGTCCCGCTCGCCGAGGCCTGGCGTTCCGGCGCCAATTCCTGGACCACGAGCAAGCGGCAGCAGTTCGCCAACGACCTCACCCGCCCGCAGCTCATCGCGGTCACCGACAACGTCAACCAGGCCAAGGGCGACCTCGACCCCGGCAAGTGGCTGCCCTCGCGTACGGCCTACCGTTGTACGTACGCACGGATGTGGGTCAACGTGAAGCAGTACTACGGTCTGAGCATGGACTCCGGCGAGAAGACGGCCCTGGTCAACATCCTGAACGGCTGCTGACCGAGCCGGCCGATCTTTCCCCCGCCAGGGGGAGGCGTGGCTCCCCCCACCCGTCGTACCGTGATCGAAGGGGATACGGAGGAGGGGGAGTTGCATGGCCGGACTGCGTCTGGGGCCGCTGCTGCGCCACGTCGACTGGGACACGGGCCGGTCGGCCACGATATGGGTCGAGGCGGACCGCCCGTGCACGGCCGAGGTGCGGTGCGCGGACGGGGCGGGCGGCAGTGCGCGCACCTTCCAGATAGCCGGTCACCACTACGCGCTGGTGCCGGTGACCGGTCTGACCCCGGGCGCGACCACGGCGTATGAGGTACTGCTCGACGACCGGCCGGTGTGGCCGCTGCCGGAGAGCGGGTTCCCGCCGAGCACGATCACCGCCCCGGCCGTGACGGGTCCCGGCCGGCCCTCGCCCGGGCTGCGCGTGACCTTCGGCTCCTGCCGGCAGGCCGCGCCGCCCGCCGGCCGGCACGGGCCGCACGGCGCGGACGCGCTGGACACGCTCGCGGCGCGGCTGGCCGCCGACCCGGAGGCGGTGCGCCCGGACGTCCTGCTGCTGCTCGGCGACCAGGTGTACGCGGACGCGCTGTCGCGGGAGACCCGGCAGTGGCTCGCGGCCCGGCGGGATCTGCGGGAACCGCCGGGTGCCCAGGTCGCGGACTACGAGGAGTACACCCGGCTCTATTACGAGTCCTGGCTCGACCCGGAGATCCGCTGGCTGCTGTCGACTGTCCCCAGCCTGCACATATTCGACGACCACGACGTCATCGACGACTGGAACACGAGCGCGGCGTGGCTCGCGGAGATGCGGGCGACGCCGTGGTGGCGCGAGCGTGTCCTCAGCGGGCTGATGTCGTACTGGGTGTACCAGCACCTGGGTAATCTCTCCCCTGCCGAGCTGGATGCCGACGCGGTGTACGCGGCGGTACGGGGGACCCCCGACGGTACGGACGTGCTCCAGGCCTTCGCGTCCTCGGCGGACGCCGATCCGGGCACGGTGCGCTGGAGCTATCGGCGCGACTTCGGCCGGACGCGGCTGCTGATGGTGGACACCCGGGCCGCGCGGGTGCTGGCCGAGGACGGCCGGGCGATGCTCGATCCGGCGGAGCAGCAGTGGCTGCGGGAGAACGCCCTGGCCGGGCACGGTGGTTACGACCATCTGCTGATCGGGTCCTCGCTGCCCTGGCTGATGCCGCCGCTGATCCACGATGCCGAGACGTGGAACGCCGCGCTGTGCCGCGGGGAGCGGGGGCCGCGGTGGGCGCGGATCGGGGAGGATCTGCGGCGGCGCAGCGATCTGGAGCACTGGGCGGCGTTCCCGGCCTCGTTCGCGGCCCTGACGGATCTGATCGAGGAGGTGGGGACGGGGCCGCGGGCGCCTGCGACGGTGTGCGTGCTGTCGGGGGACGTGCACCACGCGTATGTGGCCGAGCCTCGAATACCGAGCACGGCACGGGTGTTCCAGCTGACGTGCTCGCCGGTCCACAATTCCATCCATACCGCGGTGAAGTGGGGTTTCCGGCTGGGCTGGTCCCGGACGGGACGGTGGCTGGGGCGCGGCTTCTCGCTGCACGGGCGGACGGGGCGGCCGCCGTTGAACTGGCGGCGTACGGGTGGGCCCTGGTTCGGGAACCAGCTGATGACGCTGGCCCTGTCGGGGCGGACGGCTCGGCTGCGACTGGACCAGGCGCGCAAGAAACGCGAGGGGGCCGTGCTGGTGACGGTGCTGGACCGGGACCTCACGGCGGCGGAGTAGCGGAGCCGGGGGTTCGGCGGGCCCCGGCCGGTGCGGGGCGGTGGCGTCCTCGGCGGGCAACCGTCCCCGGGGTGTGTGTTCCGGGTATCCCGTCCCCGGCGGGTGCACCGGGCGGGCGCCCCGGGCATCCGGGGTGCGAACGCCGGGCGTACGCTGTCTGGCTGTCAGGCCGCTCCTGCCGCTCCCCGCGACGTCGCGGCGCTTCGTGTCGCAGCACGTCAACCGGACTGGGGAGTCCCGTTTTGTTTGAGACGCTGGGATCGCTGACCGCGAGCCCATGGATCTACGCCCTCGTGGCGGTCTCCATCGTGCTCGACGTCTTCCTCCCGGTGCTCCCGAGCGGGGTTCTGGTGATCACCGCGGCGGCGGCCGCGGCGGCCGCCGGGGCCGCGGGCCCGGTGCCGGGACCCGAACAGGTGCCGGACATCCTGCTCCTGCTCGTGATCGCCACGACGGCCTCGGTGCTGGGCGACATGGCCGCGTACCGGCTGGGCCGGCGCGGCGGTGCCCGGCTGGACCGGGCCATCGCCCGCTCCCGTCGGCTGACCCGGGCCCACGAACGCCTGGGCACGGCTCTGGCACGTGGTGGCGGAGCCCTGGTGGTTATCGCGCGCTTCGCCCCGGCGGGACGCTCGGTGGTGTCCCTGGGTGCGGGCAAGACCCAGCGCAAGGTGGCGGAGTTCCTGCCCTGGTCGGTCCTGGCGGGCATGGCCTGGGCCGGTTACAGCGTGGCCCTCGGCTACTTCGGTACGCAGTGGCTCGGCACCCAGTGGCTCGGCACGGCGCTGTCCGTCGTCGCGCTCTTCGCCGCGGGCGCCCTGGCGGCGTTCCTGGTGCGCCGCCCGGAGGCGGGTGCGGCGACGGCGTAGGCCGTCCGGCACGGCTCGGCTCCCCCGGGCGGAGCAGCGGCTCACCCGTTCACCCGGCCCCGATCGCCGCACCAGGGCCGGGCTCCTAGCGTCCACAGCACGGTGCGCATTCGAATCCGCGTCACATCAGTGGCCTGGCCGCGCCGTTTCGACGAGCCGAGGAGTCCTCTCCATGCCCGCCAAACCGCCCGCTGCAGCGCGCACCGCGGCGCGCCGCCGGCTGATGACCGTCGCGGCCGCGACGCTCGTCGCCGCTGCCGCCGCGCCCGCCACGCTCGCGTACGCCGTGCCCTCCGCCACCGTCTCCCCCACCGCCGTCGCCCCGGGCGGCCGGGTCGCGCTGAACATCTCGGGCTGCGGAACTCAGGTCGCCCGGGTCACGTCGACCGCCTTCGGCGAGGCCCGGCTGACCCCGGGCAGCCAGACGGCCGCGAGCCTCATCGGGAGCGCCACCGTCTACGACAACGCCAGCACGGGCACGCATCGCGTGGTCTTCGAGTGCGGCGGCCCCGGCGGCGAACGCCTCACCCTGTCATTGCAGGTCAGCTCGGGTGCGGCTCGTGGTGGCACGGGCGGCAGCATCGGTTCGATGAGCCCCGGGCAGATCGCCGTCGGCAGTGCCCTGACCGCGGGCGCGCTGGGTGCCGGGGTGTGGGTGATGCGCCGCCGCGCGGCGGCCTCGTAGGCGCGCCGCCCGGATCACGCCGGGGCGGCCGCCTGCCCTCGTACGTGCACCCCGTCGAGCAGCGCCGCGGTGGCCTCGGCGACGGCGTCGACGGCCGCCTCGAACACCTCGCGGTTGTGCGCGGCGGGCACCCGGAACCCGGAGACCTTCCGTACGTACTGCAGGGCGGCGGCGCGGATCTCGTCCTCGGTCGCCTTCTCGGGGATGGCGGGCGGGCGCAGGGTCTTAATGGAACGGCACATACCCCTACTATCCCGCTACCGGGGCAGCTCGGCCCCGGAAAGCTTCATGATCAGACCGGCTTGCAGGCGGGCCCTGAGCCCCGGGTCCTCGACCGTGTCCAGCAGTTCGATGGCCTGCTGGGTCGTCTCGGCGGCCCGCCGGTCGTCACGCAGCGAGGCGGTCTGGTCGGCCATGTGCTTGAGCGCGATGTCGGCCCGCCGGTGGAAGAGCTGCCCGATCAGGGTGGTGACCAGTCCTGCCGAGCTCGTGACGATCCCCAGGTAGAGCTCCCCGCCGCCCTCGGCCTTCCAGACGGCCAGCCCGACCCCGAGGAGCAGGATCGCCGCCCCGACCCCGGCGAACCGCTGGCTGGTGGCGAAGCTGCTGCGCGCCTGGGTCAGTCCGTAGGCGTAGTACTCCACGAGGATCGGCGTGAAGTCGTCCCGCCGGTCGCCGAGCTGTGCCGCGGGGTGCTGGATCCCTCCGACGTCCTGGAATTTCCCTCCGCCCGGCAGGACGGCGGGCCGTTCCTCCGGCTCGGCGAGACTCGCCTGCAGTCGCGCCCGTTCCTCGTCCCGCTTCCGTTCGAAGCCCGCCCCCCGGGACCGCTCCATCAGCGCCAGCGCCACGGCGACCGCGGCCACGACCAACCCACCCCACGCGAGCTCGCCCATCCTCCGACGATCCCACGGCCCGGACCGGCGGCCAAGAGAGCGTCCACCTCCCCAAATGCGGATGAATCACACCGAACCTAGACTGACCGAGGCATGAACCAGTCGCCTACGAGGGAGACCATGACCATGGCCAAGCGAGGCAACAAGCGTCGGGCCCGCAAGAAGAAGAAGGCGAACCACGGCAAGCGCCCCAACGCCTGAGCGAACTACCCGAAAGATCCCCGACCACGCCCGGTCGGGGGTCTTCGCGGTTCACCCCTTCTTCTGCCCCCGCGGCACGTGCCGTCGGCGCCGGCCGGAGTCGTCAGGCGCCGCAGGAGCAGCCTGCGGCCGTCGAGGCGCAGCAGGTGTCCGGCGCAGCCTCGCCGACGCCCTTGCCGAGGGAGTCGGCATCCGCCTTCACCACGTAGACCTCCCAGGGCTCCTTGCCGGGGCCGGTGACCCAGACCTTGTCCTGGACGGCGTAGCAGCACGAGGTGTCGTTCTCCTCGAAGGTGGCCAGCCCCGCGTCCGCCAGCCGGGCGGTGGCGGCGGCGACCTGTTCGGTGGCTTCCACCTCCACACCGAGGTGGTCGAGCCGGGTGTCCTCGCCGGCTTCTCCTTCGATCAGGACGAGCTTGAGCGGCGGCTCGGCGATGGCGAAGTTCGCGTATCCGGGCCGGATCTTCGCGGGTTCGACGCCGAAGAGCTTCCTGTAGAAGGCGACGGAGCCTTCGAGGTCGGCGACGCGCAGGGCGAGCTGAACACGGGACATGAGGGTCTCCTCGATCTTCGCGACCAACGCTGTTTCGATATTCATCGATACAGCCTGATGAACCCGAGGTTGCCACCGGAATAGATGACTGTCAACATAGACAGATGTCGAAATCAGAGCTCCTCGTGATCGGCCGGGCCGATGAGGCCGCGTGCTGCTCGCCGATGGTCCGCGAGCCACTGGACGAGGAGGCCGCCACCACCCTGGCGAAGATGTTCAAGGCCCTGTCGGACCCGGTACGGCTGCGCCTGCTCTCGTTGATCGCCTCGCACGAGGGCGGCGAGGCGTGCGTCTGCGACCTCACCGGCCCGTTCGACGTCTCGCAGCCGACGATCTCCCACCACCTGAAGGTGCTGAGAGAAGCGGGCCTGGTGGGTTCGGAGAGGCGGGGCACCTGGGTCTACTACTGGGTGCTGCCCGCAGCTCTCGCCCAGCTCTCCTCCCTCCTCCAGGCCCCCGGGGGAGCCGCAGTGGCCGGAGCGGCCGGGTGACCGCACCCCTGCGGCGTCGCGCACTGGGCGAGCTGGTCGGGACGGCCGCACTGGTCGCGGTCGTGATCGGCTCCGGCATCCAGGCCACCGAGCTGACCGACGACGTGGCCCTGCAGCTGCTGGCCAACTCCCTGGCGACGGTCTTCGGCCTCGGCGTGCTGATCACCCTGCTCGGCCCGCTCTCCGGCGCCCACTTCAACCCGGCCGTGACCCTGGCCGCGTGGTGGACCGGACGCCGCGGCACGGACGGACCCGGCCTGCGCGACGTGGCAGCGTACGTACCCGCGCAGATGGCCGGTGGCGTCTGCGGCACGATCCTGGCGAACGCGATGTTCGCCGAACCCCTCGCCCGGCTCTCCACCCACGACCGGTCCGCCGGCCACCTCTGGCTCGGCGAGGTCGTCGCGACCGCCGGCCTGGTCCTGCTCGTTCTCGGGCTGGCGCGCACCGGCCAGCAGCGGCTCGGCCCGCTCGCGGTGGCGTCCTACATCGGCGCGGCGTACTGGTTCACCTCCTCCACCAGCTTCGCCAACCCTGCCGTGACCGCCGCCCGCGCCCTCTCCGACTCCTTCGCGGGCATCGCTCCGTCCTCGGTCCCGCCGTTCGTCGCCGCCCAGTTCCTCGGCGCCGCCCTCGGCGCCCTCCTGGTCGCCGCCCTCTTCGGCCGCCTCCCGGTACCGAAGGACCGGGCAGGCTTCTCCCGCGCCGAGCACGAACTCACCACCACCGGCCACTGATCCGCCCCGACACAGAAAGCCCCGACCATGACCACCACCGCACCCACCGTGCTGTTCGTCTGCGTCCACAACGCGGGCCGGTCCCAGATGGCCGCTGCCTTCCTCACCCACCTGGGCGGCGACCGGGTCGCCGTCCGATCGGCCGGTTCCGCACCGGCCGACACCGTGAACCCGGCAGTGGTCGAAGCCATGCGCGAGGTCGGCATCGACATCTCCGCCGAAACTCCCAAGATGCTCACGGCCCAGGCGGTTCAGACGTCCGACGTCGTGATCACCATGGGATGCGGCGACGCCTGCCCCTACTTCCCCGGCAAGCGCTACCTCGACTGGAAGCTGGACGACCCCGCCGGCCAGGGCGTAGCCGCGGTCCGGCCCATCCGCGACGCGATCGAGCAACGCATCCGCGTCCTGCTCACCGAGCTGGACATCGAAGCCCGGTCCTGAGCGCCGCCGTCGGCTCCAGCCGTCAAAAGGCCCCCAACCGTGATCGGTTGGGGGCCTTCTGTCTGGTGGGCGCGGACGGTTTCGAACCGCCGACATCTGCTTTGTAAGAGCAGCGCTCTACCCCTGAGCTACGCACCCGTGGATGAGTGGACAGCCTACATGGCAGGCACACCCCCCACGCAAACCCGATGCCGTGGGAGAGAATGGACCGGGGCATGGCGGACGCGGTACGGGAGAGGCATTGTGACGACGGCATCCCGGCGGTGGTTCGGCGGGCGGGACGAGAGTCGGCGGGCGGATGCGCAGGCGGCGAAGGATGCCGCCGCGGCCGCGTTCTACGAGCTGGACACGGCGCAGCGGGATCTGCGGATCTCCATCGAGACCATCGCCGCGGCGGACGGGTCTCCGGCGGCGCGGCAGGCGACCGAGGGGTTCGCCGCGCTGGGGCGGCGGATCGACGAGGTCAGTCACGTCTACATCGAGGCGGTCGACGCGCACGACCTGGACCGGGCGGAGTTGGAGGCGTCGGTCGCGACGCGCGCGCGGGAGCAGCTGACCCGGGCGCGGGACGAGCTGGTGCGGGTCCAGGGGGAGCTGGAGCGGTTCGCGCAGGGGCTGCAGCCGCTGCTGGACAAGGCCGAGACGCAGCTGGCGCGGGTGGCACCGGCCCGGGAGCGGGCCAGGGCCGCGCTGATCGCGGCGAGTGACGCGCTGGACGCGGTACGGGCCAAGGGGATGCGGGCCGATGACCTGGCGGCGCGGCTGGCGGCGCTCGGCCCGGAGCTGACCAAGCTGAACCAGGGCGCGGCGCAGCACGGTGTGCAGGAGACGGTGCAGCGCGCCGACCGGATCCTGCGCGACGCGGAGACCGTCCGGGCCGAGGCGGCGCGGCTGCCCGAGCGGGCGGCGGAGATCGACCGGCGGCTGGTGAGTCTGCGGACGCGGGCGCAGGCGCTGCGCAACCGGGCGGACCGGGTGGATCCGGTGCTCAGTGAGCTGCGGCGGCGGTTCAGTGCGGCCTGCTGGCAGGACCTGCAGCACGTGCCGGACCAGGCGGTACGGGACGTGGCGCGGGCCGAGGAGCAGCTGCTGGAGGCCGGCCGGGCCCGGGACGAGCAGCGCTGGGCCGATGTGGGGGCGCTGATCGAGGCGGTCCGCGGTTCGCTGGACGCGACGGACGAGGCGGTGTCGGCGGCGCAGGACCGGCTGACGCGGCTGGAGGCGGTGGCGCGGGATCCGCAGGCGGAGGTGGACCGGACCCGTTTCGCGATCCGGGACGCGCAGCGGCTGGCGATGGCGGGGCGCAGTGTGCCGGATCCGCGGCACGCGCGGCCGCTGGACGATGCGGTGGCGCGGGTGGCCCGGGCGCTGGAGGGGCTGGAGGGGCGGCATCCGGACTACTGGGCGTTCCTGCTGGAGATGGCGGACGTACGGGCTTCCGTGAACCGGGTGGTGAGCGGGATCCGGGCCGAGCGCGGGCACGCCTAGCCGGGCCGTCTCTTTCGGATCTTGTCGGCCGAGCCGGCGGTGTCCGGTGCCGTACAGGGCAAGGCGGAGGCGCGCCCTGCGTACTGGACGTACTCGGGCGCCCCGCCGGGCGTCGCGGGCCCGGCGCCGCCGCGTGGTGCGGTCCGGGGCGGGCGGCCCGGGGCGTCCGGGCGGGCCCCGTTTGTTTCCGGGCGGTCGGCGGCGGATGCTGGATGGTGCCGGGAACGGAACAGAGGAGGGCACCATGGCTGCCCACACCACCCACGAGCCTCCCGCGGCCCACGAGCCCTATGTGGCTCACGCGGCGTACGGGTGCACCGAGCCGCACGAGCACTACGCGCCGTACGTGGCCCACGAGCCGGATCCCGACGCGCCCGTCCCACCCCGCTTCACCGACACGGTCTCGCGGCGGATGGAACGCATGCTGCATCCCGTCAACGCGCAGCTCGACGATCATCTGCCCACCGACCACAAGCTCGGCCAGGTGTACCGGGTCGGGGCGGGACTGACGGGGCTGCTGCTGGTGGTGTTCGGGATCCTGGGGCTGGTCAATCAGATCGGGTTCTTCGACACCGGCGGGGACACGGTGCTCGCCCTGAACACCAACGGTGCGCTGAGCGTCCTGTCGATCTGCATCGGCGTGCTGCTCTTCGTCGGGATGGTGATCGGCGGGACCTTCGCCTCGACCCTGAACATCGTGCTGGGTGTGCTGTTCATCGCGAGCGGGTTCGTGAACCTCGCGCTGCTGGACACGGAGCTGAACTTCCTGGCCTTCAAGATCCAGAACGTGCTGTTCAGCTTCGTCGTCGGCGTGATGCTGATGTGGTTCGGGATGTACGGGCGGGTGGGCAGCGCCCTGCCGCACGACAATCCGTACTGGCGGGCCCGTCACCCCGAGCAGGCGGCCCGGGAGGACCGGGCGCGCCGGGCCGGGTCGCGGCAGACGAGAGTCGCGTAGCGCGCGGCGCCCGGCCGCGCTTAGCCTGTGCGCATGCCTCGATACGATTACCGCTGCCGGACCTGCGACGACACCTTTGAGGTCAGCCGGCCCATGGCCGAGTCCTCCGCGCCCGCCGACTGCCCGGCAGGGCACTCCGACACCGTCAAGCTGCTGTCCGCCGTCGCCGTGGGCGGAACGAGCAGCGCCCCCGCGCCCGCGATGGGCGGCGGGGGCGGCGGCTGCTGCGGTGGCGGCGGCTGCGGCTGATCCCGGACCCGGGATCGATCCCGGATCCCGGACCCCGAGCGGGAACGTCAGCGCTTGCGCGACAGGGTCAGGCCGTCCGAGATCGCGAGCAGGACGGATTCCATGCGCGGGTCCGCCGACACGTGGTCGTTGAAGGCGCGGACGCCGGCCGCCGCGCCCGTGGCCGACTCGTCGAGGACCGTGCCGTGGAACAGCGTGTTGTCGGTGACGATCAGGCCGCCCGGACGCAGCCGCGGCACGAGCTCCTCCCAGTAGGAGATCTGGCTCTGCTTGTCCGCGTCCACGTAGGCCATGTCGATGTGCGGTTCCGCCGGCATCGCGCGCAGGGTCTCCAGCGCCGGTGCGATGCGCAGCTCGATGCGGTCCGCGACGCCCGCCTCCTCCCAGGCCTGCCGGCCGTACTGCGTCCACTCCTCGGAGACGTCGCAGGCGATGAGGCGGCCGTCGGCGGGCAGTGCCTGGGCCATCGACAGGGCCGAGAAGCCGGTGAAGGTGCCGACCTCCACGATGTGGCGGGCGCCCGTCAGCCGGACCAGGAAGGCCAGCAGCGGCCCCTGTTCCTCCGCCGACTGCATCCCGGCCACGTCCGGGAACTTGGTGTACGTCGTCGCCACGAGCCCCCGCTGGACCCGGTCCAGCGGGGGGTTGTGGTCGAGCATGTACCGGTAGAGCTCGTCCGTGATCTTGGTGCTGTTGCCCTTGGTCATGCGTCCAGTCTGCCCAGTCGGGCCGCCTCCTGGGCGAATGCGCGCACGATTTCCTCGCCCGCCAGGACGCCCGCCGTGGTCAGCGCGGTCACCGTCGGCGCCGTCCAGGCCGCGTCGGCCAGTTCGCCGTGGCCCGGGCGCCAGGCCGCGTCCGCCGCCAGCAGCAGGTCCGCGTCCAGCAGCGAGTCGCCGGCCGCGAGGGTGGTGGAGGCTCCCGTGCGGCGGGCGACCTCGCGCATCGCCGCGCTCTTGGTGAGCGGGCGCGGGACGGCGTAGATCTTCCGGCCCTGGAGGGAGACCGTCCAGCCGCGGTCCTCGGCCCACCGGGTCAGGGACTTGAGCCATTCGTCCGGGACCAGGGCCCGCTCGACGACGAGGTAGGCGAAGAGGTCCTCCGCCAGGCGCGCCTTGCGCAGCCACGCCGGGTCGGCCGTGGCCAGCAGGTGCTGGTGCACCTCCTCCAGGGGGGCGCACTCCTCGGCGAGGCGCGCCGCGACCTGCCGCCGCCAGTCCCGGTCCGGGACGCCGTCGACCAGCAGCTGCCCGCCGTTGGCGCAGATGGCGTACGGGGCCGGGCGGCCGGGGAAGCGGATGCGCTGGTACTGCTTGCGGGTCCGGGTGGTGGTGGGGACGAAGACCACCGAAGGATCGGCCGTCAGCTCCGCCAGCAGTCCCGCCGCCGTCTCCGTCATGTAGGACAGCGGCTTGCTCTCGTGGACCTCGACGCACAGCAGCCGCGGAGCCACCGGGTCGGGCATGGTCAGGCCGAGGGCGGCCGTCGAGTAGATGAGCGTACGGTCGAGATCACTGGCTACGAGGACAGTCACTTCGAGGCCACAGCCTTTCCGTCGGCGCCGGTGGCGCCGCGCGTGAATCGGGGGTGGATGAGTCCTACGCACGTGTAGGGCAGTCCGTCGACCTCTTCCACCGGGACGCCGCGCTGCTCGGCGAGCAGCCGTACGTGGTCCAGGTCGGCCCCGGCGCCGCGCTGCGCCAGGATCTTCCACGGCACCCGGCGCAGCAGGACCCGGGTGGTCTCGCCGACGCCCGGCTTGACGAGGTTCACGTCGTGGATGCCGTACTCCTCGCTGATCCGCTCGACCGCCGCCCAGCCCTCCCAGGTGGGGGTGCGGTCGGCCGCGAGGAGCTCCTTGACCTCCTCGTCGACGGCGTCGGCCACCGCGTCGAAGTGGGCGGCGACGGTGTCGACGAATTCGACGGAGACGTCGGCTCCGGCGAGCTCGCGGTAGAACTTCGCGCCGTGGAAGTCGGCGGGACCGACGAGGTCGGACCTCAGAACCGTACGCGAGATGAGACCGGAGACGGTGGAATTGAGGCAGGCGGAGGGGATCAGGAAGTCCTCCCGGGTGCCGTACGTGTCCACGCAGGAGCCGGGGTCGGCGAGGACGACGATCTCCGGGTTGAAGCCCTCGAACCCGGCGAGGGCTTCGCGCAGCTCGCGGGTGATGGCGCCCTTGCCGGTCCAGCCGTCGACGAAGACGATGTCGGCCGGGTCGTGGTGGGCGGCCAGCCAGCGCAGGGCGTTGGCGTCGATGCCGCGGCCGCGCACGATGGAGACGGCGTAGTGCGGCAGGTCCAGGCCGTGCCGGGCGCGGGCCCAGCGGCGCATCAGTACGCCGACGGGGGTGCCCGCACGGGCCAGGGAGACCAGGACGGGGGACGGGGAGCGCTCGGCGAGGACGGTCTCGGTGACCGTGCCGACGGCGCGGGCCACGCGGGCGGCGGAGGCGGCCAGCGCGCTGCCGTACAGCTCCTGGTACTGGGGGGACGGCTGGTACTCGACGGGCAGGGACTCGGCGTAGTGCGCGCCGCCCGCCTGTATCGCCTCCTCGCGTTCCTCCGTCGGCGCCTCCAGCTCGATGTCGGAGAAGTCCTGCAGCAGCCAGCCGACGTCCTCGGGGGCGTACGAGGAGAAGGCGGGGCCGCGCAAGGGCTCGCGCGGGGCCGGGTCGGCGGGCTCGGTCAGCTCGGTCGGGTCGGTCGGCTCGATGAGCTCGGTCGGGTCGGTCGGCTCGGTCATGATCGGCTTCGGCTCCCGCCGGTCGGGGGTGTAGGACGGGACGACGGCCAGCACGACGTGGCCGGTGTGCGGGGCGAGGGCCGCCAGCAGTCCCGTGTGCAGCTCGGGGGTGTCCCCGGCCGAGTCCACGACGGCGACGACGGCGTCGAAACCGGCGCCGTCCGTGCTGTGGACGTTGTAGGCGTAGCGGTCGCCGGGGCCGTCGGCCGGGGCGTCGTGGGCGGGGAAGACCAGCCGGGTGCGGATGGCGTATCCGGGGTCGTCGACGGCGAGCACGGGCGAGCGGGTGGTGGTCGAGAAGCGGACCTCGCGGGCCGCCCCCGCGTCCTCCAGGGCCTTGGCGAGGCGCAGCGGGGCGTACATCAGCTCCTCGTTGCCGAGTACGAGGACCCGCCCCGGGCTCTCGCCCAGCGCGGCGGCGAGGGCGCCGGCGAGCCCGGGCAGAGCCGCCTCCAGGCGGGCGCGGTGCGCCGCGGTGAAGCCGTGGCGGCCGCCGTCGGGGACGCCCGCCGGCCAGTCCAGGTCCACGCGGGTGACCGGGCGCGGGGCGTTCGCCGGGCCGGCCGGGCCGGCGGGACCGCGCCGGTCCCGCTCGGCCGGGGCGGTCCGCGCCTCGTGCTCCTCGACCAGGGCCCGGCCCTTGGCCAGGACGCCGTCCGGGAGGGAGACGGTGCCCGAGGCGAGCGCGATGAGGTCCACGCGTGCGCCCAGCTCGGCGGCGAAGGCGGTGAGCCGGTCGCGGTCGGCGGCCGAGCGCATGTCGACGAGGGCGACGACGACGTAGTGCGAGCGGGGGTGGCGGGCGTGCAGGTCGCGGATGGTGTTCAGGACCGTGTTGCCGGTGGAGAACTCGTCGTCGACGAGGACCAGGGGCCCGCTGCCGGCGAGCAGCCGCGGGTCCTCGGGCAGCAGCAGGTGCGAGGTGGCGTGCGAGTGCGCCTCCTCGAAGCCGCCGGCCGCGCGCACGCCCGGCACGGGCCGGCGGGTGGAGTGCAGGTAGGGGGCCGGGCCGAGGCCGTCGGCCACGCAGTGGCCGAGCCCGGTGGCGGTCTCGGCGTAGCCGAGGACCACGGCGGCCGCGGCGCCGTCCTCGCCGAGCAGCTCCCGTACGCGTACGCCGAGGCCGAACCCGGCGGCGTGGACGACCGCCGGGGACTGCGGGACGTGCTTGCCCAGGACCTGCGAGACCAGCAGGTGGGCGCGCTTGGGGTTGCGCCGCAGGGCCAGTCCGAGCAGCTCCGTCAGCCGCGGACCGTCTCCGGAGTCCTCCAGGCTCACGCCCAGCCGGTCCGCGACCCAGGTACCCGACCACACCTCGTCGATCGTCTTGCCTTTCCTCGTCGTCGTCGCCGTCGCCGTCGCCGTCGCCGTCGTCATCGTCCGTACCTGTGCCGGCTCCGGCACAGGCTTCCGCGCGGGCGTGCTCACACCTGGAGCCCGGCCGTGAGCAGGTCGACGAAGCCGACCTGCTCCTTCGCCACGCCGAAGACCTCGGCGCGCAGCATGGTGCGCTCGGCCCAGGCCCGGTGGGGCTTCACCTCGTTCATCTTGTTCGTGTAGGCGCTGCGCATCACTCCGCCGCCGCCGCGCTCGGGCCGCAGGATGTCCTGGGCATCGCAGAACTCCTCGTGCGAGACCACCGACAGCGCGTGCACGGGCGTGACGTGGGCGGGGTGGATGCAGGTCTTGCCGAGCAGCCCGTTGGCCCGGTCCAGTTCGATCTCGCGCAGCAGTCCGTCGAGGTCGTGCTCGATCAGGGTGGTGCGCAGTTCCTCCACGCCCTCCTCCAGGAAGGGGCTGCGGCGCAGCTGGGGCTTGAAGAGGCGCTGCTGGCTGCGGAAGTACTCCCAGACCGGTCCGGTCACGGTGAAGCCGGTGCCGTCGGCCCGGCTGAGGACGTTGACGACGTCCGCGATGACGCCCGCCACGATCTGGACGTCGTAGGCGGTCATGTCGGGGGTGCGCCGCAGGCCGTAGGCCGAGCAGAAGTCGGTCACGCCGAGCCGCAGCGCCAGGACGCGCTCGCGGTGGCTGTTGACCGTGCGGAAGATGCCGGCGAGGGCCAGGGCGCGGGTTTCGAGGTGGAGGAGGTCCGGGGTCTCCAGGACCGGCATGGCATACAGGCGGGGCAGTCCGAAGGCCGCCTCCGCCTCGACGACGGCTTCGAGGAAGGCGACACCACGGTTCTCGTCGAACTTCGGGAGTACGAATCCGGCCAGTCGGCTCACGGAGCTGCCGAGCCGGCGCACCAGGTCGGGAATCTGCTCGGGGGTGCGGACGCGGATGAAGAGCAGCGGGAGCTCCGCGCCGTCGGCCTCGAGCTCGCGGAAATGCCGGACGAGGTTCTCCTCGGCTCCGGCGACATCGCCGTCGCTGATGGAATCCTCCAGGCAGAGGACCATCGAGACGACCCCGCGGCCGGCCTGCTTGCGGATGTCGGCCGCGAGCGTGGGCCGGGTGGCCGGGCTGTAGAGCGTGGCTCCCAGCGCCGCCGCGAGGACGCGGGCGGGCGAGGCTCCGGTGAATTCCGCCGGTTCCTGGTGGAAGAGGTCCTTACGGACGGTGGGCGATATGTGCCCAAAGTGACGCATGTGCTATCCCCCGTACTGCCTCGGCGGCCCAACTGGCATGGCCGGTAATAGTACGTACGAACGTGAGTCAAGAGTTCCTCAAGCACATGAAGTTCAGGTAACCCTCTTGCACCATGCCCAGGTCTCGCGTTCGAGACAAGGCCCTACGGGGGGCCGCATTGTCCCTGTCCACCCCGGGAGGGCAGGATGACGTGCATGACGCACGCGATGCAGAAGGGCTCGAACATCCCGGTGACCGCCGTGGCGGTCCGGGCGGTGCTGCGCTGGACCGCCGGCCCCGAGGTGCCGGACGTGGACGCCTCGGCACTGCTCGTCGGCCCGGACGGCCGGGTGCGTTCGGACGAGGACTTCGTCTTCTACAACCAGCCCCGGCACCCCTCGGGAGCCGTCTGGCGGCTCGGCAAGAAGCAGATCGGTGACGCGATCACCGACGCCGTCCAGGCGGACCTGCGCACGGTGACGCCCACGGTGGACCGGATCCTGGTGGTCGCCTCCGCCGAGGACGTACCGTTCCAGCGAGTCCACGACCTGCGGATCCTCCTCTACGACGCCACGGCGACCGGCGGCTCCGAACCGCTGGCCTACTTCGACGTACGGCCCGAGACCGGCGCCGAGACGGCGCTGATCTGCGGGGAGCTGTACCGGCGGGGCGAGGGGTGGAAGTTCCGCGCGCTCGGCGAGGGCTACTCCGACGGACTGGTGGGGCTGGCGACCGACCACGGGATCTCGGTCGACGAGAACGCCGCCGAGTCCGAAGGGGCCCCCGCGGCCGGCCCTGCGACCGGCTCCGCCTCCGGGCCGGCGTCCGAGCAGACGGCGATGATGGCCCCGCCCACGCAGGCCCCGCCGCCCGTCCAGCCCGCCTACGGATACCCGCAGCCGGTGTCCCCGGCCCCGGTGCCGGGTCCGGGCGGCGATCCGTCCTTCCGGCTGCCGGTGCAGGGTCCCCAGTTCATCCGCCACTGACACCACCCGGCGCCGACGGCCCAGGGCCCCGTGGACGGTCACCCGTCCCGGGGCCCGGTCAGTTCTTGGCGCTCTTGTAGCCCCGCCCCCACTGGAGCCCCCAGCCGTACAGCCGGTCCAGCTCGGCCTGGAACCCGTAGACGAACTTCACCTCGCGCCGCACCACGAGCTCGCCCTTGACCTTCTCCAGGGAGACGACCGCGCAGGAGCGGGCCTGCGGGTGCCGCTCGTCCAGCGGGATCTCGATGCGCGGCCCCGTGACCGGGTAGAGGGTCACCATGGCGTGCGTCCGGTCAAAGGCCGGCGTCTGGTCGTAGATGTAGACGAAGACCAGCAGCCGCTTGATCTCGTCGGCGTGGTCGAGGTTGACGTAGAGGGTCTCCCCCGAGGCCGAGCCGAACCGGTCGTCCCCGCTGAGCTTGACGTACGGCGGGTCGTTCAGGTCGCCCAGCAGGTTCCCCAGCGGCTGCACGGCGCCGCGGGTGCCGTCCGTCAGCTCGTACAGGCAGCCCATGTCGAGGTCGACATTGACCATGCCCTGGGTGTGCGCCTGCACGATGTCCGGCTTGAACAGCTTGAACGGATGCCGGAAGAGCTGACCGCTCTGGCCGGAGCGGCCGCCGATGTCCGAGGTCCGCATGCGCCAGGACAGGTTCACGCGCAGATTGCCGTGGACCGCCCCCTGTTTGGTGAGCGACACCGTCGAATGTCGCTTGGTCAGCTCGATCGCGTTCGACGAGGCGCTGCCCGACTGGAACTGCACGGCCCGGCTGCCCATGATGCCGTCGAAGAATCCCATCCCCTACCCCCTGGTCCCCTTGATCCCCTGTTCCCCCGATCGGCCCGAGCCGACGGAAGCGGGGCGGCCCGCCGGGTCCGTGGACCCGGTGGACCGCCCCGCAATGGAGCGTTCCGCATTACCGCCGCGGTCATGCCTCGGCGGTGGAACCCTCCAGTTCCAGGCGCTTGTTGCGGCGCACCGAGGACCAGAAGGACCATCCGATGAGCACCACGCCGACGAGACCGGTGATGATCTCGTTGATCTCGTACTGAATGGTGACGAGCAGGATCACGGCGAGCGCGCCGATGGCGTAGTGCGCGCCGTGCTCCAGGTAGACGTAGTCGTCGAGGGTGCCCTGGCGGACCAGGTAGACCGTCAGCGAACGGACGTACATGGCACCGATACCGAGACCGAGGGCCATCAGCACGATGTCGTTGGTGATCGCGAAGGCGCCGATGACCCCGTCGAAGGAGAAGGAGGCGTCGAGGACTTCGAGGTAGAGGAACATGAAGAAGGCGGCCTTGCCGGCCATGGCGACGGCAGTGACCGGCTTGCCGGTCCGCTTGGCCTCTTCCTCGGCCTCGTGCTCGGCTTCCTCCTCTTCCTCCAGCTTGTTCTCGAAGTAGCCGGAAAGGCCGCCGACGATCATGTAGGTGATCAGGCCGAGGACACCGGAGATCAGGACGGTCTGCGCCTTGTCCACGTGGATGCCGCCGTGCTGGTGGGCGTTGGCCCCCACCGTCATCGAGGCGATGACCAGGACGATCAGCGCGATGCAGGCGGACAGCATGTCGATCTTGCCGAGCTTGGCGAGCGGGCGCTCCAGCCAGGCGAGCCACTTGATGTCACGGTCCTCGAAGATGAAGTCGAGGAAGATCATCAGCAGGAACATGCCACCGAAGGCGGCGATGGACGGGTGGGCGTCCGTGACCAGCTGCTCGTACATCTCCTTGTCGGAGAGGGCGAGGTCGACGGCCTCGATGGGGCCGATCTTGGCGCTGATCGCGACGATCACAACGGGGAAGACCAGTCGCATACCGAAGACCGCAATGAGGACACCGATGGTGAGGAAGATCTTCTGCCAGAAGGCATTCATCTTCTTCAGGATTCCGGCGTTGACCACCGCGTTGTCGAAAGACAGCGAGATCTCGAGGACCGACAGGATCGCAACGATGCCGAAGGCCTGCCACCCCCCGTAGAACACCGCTGCGACCAGACCGAGCGCAGTGATTGCGAACGACCAGCCGAAGGTTTTGAGAACCACTGGCACCCCATCGTCTTGTACGGCTTTACGAAACGTTGACCCCGAAGTCTAGAGCGATGCCTCGGAGCCCCGACGCGTACCCCTGCCCCACCGCACGGAACTTCCATTCGCCCCCGTACCGGTAGACCTCGCCGAAGATCATCGCGGTTTCGCTGGACGCGTCCTCGGACAGGTCGTAGCGGGCCAGTTCCTGGCCGTCGGCCTGGTTCACCACACGGATGAAGGCATTGCTGACCTGGCCGAAGCTCTGTCGGCGGGAGTCCGCGTCGTGGATCGAGACCGGGAAGACGATCTTGTCCACCGCCGCCGGCACCTTGGTGAGGTCGATGATGATCGACTCGTCGTCGCCTTCACCCTCGCCGGTGAGGTTGTCCCCCGTGTGTTCGACGGAGCCGTCGGGGCTCTTCAGGTTGTTGTAGAAGACGAAGTACTCGTCCCCCAGCACCCGTCCGCCGCTGCACAGCAGCGCGCTGGCGTCGAGGTCGAAGTCGGCTCCCGTGGTCGAGCGCGCGTCCCATCCGAGACCGATCAGAACCCTGGTGAGGTTCGGTGCGGCCTTGGAGAGGGAGACATTGCCCCCCTTGGCGAGTGTGACGCCCATGTTGTGGTCCTCCCCGGACGACGGTGTGACGGTACGGCGGTGTGCCGGTGGTGCGGTGCGGCGGTGCCGCGGTG
This sequence comes from Streptomyces sp. NC-S4, assembly GCF_054353315.1. Classification (NCBI taxonomy): domain Bacteria; kingdom Bacillati; phylum Actinomycetota; class Actinomycetes; order Kitasatosporales; family Streptomycetaceae; genus Streptomyces; species Streptomyces sp. NC-S4. Next base: position 2,944,402 of record NZ_CM135937.1, read on the forward strand.
TGCCAGTGGTGCGGTGTGACGGTGTGCAGGTGGTGCGGAGGCCGCCTGCGGTGGTGTCCGCGGGTAAAGCCGGTCCGGCGCCGTACACACAGTGCACGGCGCCGGACGGACGGACTGCTCTCGGACTCAGACGTTGACGCCGAAGTCCTGCGCGATGCCGCGCAGGCCCGATGCGTAGCCCTGGCCGATGGCGCGGAACTTCCACTCCGCACCGTTGCGGTACAGCTCGCCGAAGACCATGGCGGTCTCGGTCGAGGCGTCCTCGGAGAGGTCGTAACGCGCGAGCTCGGTGTTGTCGGCCTGGTTCACCACGCGGATGTACGCGTTGCGGACCTGGCCGAAGCTCTGCTGGCGGCTCTCGGCCTCGTAGATCGAGACCGGGAAGACGATCTTGGCGACATCGCCCGGAACGCCGGCCAGGTTGACCTTGATCGCCTCGTCGTCGCCCTCGCCCTCACCGGTGGTGTTGTCACCGGTGTGCTCCACCGAGCCGTCGGGGCTCTTCAGGTTGTTGAAGAAGACGAAGTTCGCGTCGCTGGCGACCTTGCCCTGGTCGTTGGTCAGGATCGCGCTGGCGTCGAGGTCGAAGTCGACACCGGTGGTGGTGCGAGCGTCCCAGCCCAGACCGACGATGACCGCCGTCAGGTTAGGCGCGGCCTTGGTCAGCGAGACGTTGCCGCCCTTGCTGAGGCTGACTCCCACGGGTCCTCCATTGGGTTCTGTGTGTGGGGCGGTGCCCCGTCGTTCAGGGGGCCCTCCCGGCCGTGACCGGGGGAGCTACCGGATCAACGTTTCGATCCTAGTGACGGGTTCCCGCCCGTAAGCGGTTTTCGCAGGGAAAATGCGTGTTCGGCCCGCTCGGGTGCGCTCAGAGGCTGTCGAGTGCCTTGATGTACTCGTTCAGGTCACGCGCGTCGGGCAGTCCGTTGACGACAGTCCAGCGCACGACGCCGTCCTTGTCGATGATGAAGGTGCCGCGGACCGCGCAGCCCTTGTCCTCGTCGAAGACGCCGTAGGCGCGCGAGGTCTCCCCGTGCGGCCAGAAGTCCGACAGCAGCGGGTATTCCAGGCCCTCCTGCTCGCCGAAGACCCGCAGGGTCGGCACCGAGTCGTTGGAGACGGCCAGGAGCTGCACGTCGTCGTTCTGGAAGCGCGGCAGCTGATCGCGCAGCTCGCACAGCTCGCCGGTGCACACGCCGGTGAAGGCGAACGGGTAGAAGAGCAGCACCACTGCCTTCTCGCCCCGGAAGTCGGAGAGCCGCACGGTGGCGCCGTGGTTGTCCTTGAGCTCGAAGTCCGGGGCCTTGTCGCCGACCTCGATCGCCATCTCTCGCATCCCTTCGTTCCCGCATCCCCGCGTTGGGCTGTTCGGGTGAGTCACAGACTAGATCCTGATCGCGGCACGGGCACGGAACGCACACACCCCGCCGACCGGGATCACCTGGTCGGCGGGGTGCGGTTGCGTGTCCGCTCGGCTGCGGCTGCGGCTCAGCGCTTGGCCTTGGCCGCCTTCGGCGTCACCAGCTTGGTGGACGTCCACTCCTTGCCGACGGGCAGACCCTTGGCCAGGGAGAGGCCGGCCGTCTCGGCGGCCTCGCTGATGTCACTGGCCTCGACGTAGCCGTCACGGCCCGTCTTGGGGGTCAGCAGCAGGATCAGTGCGCCGTCCTCGACCAGCTCGGTCGCGTCGACCAGGGCGTCCGTCAGGTCGCCGTCCTCGTCGCGGAACCACAACAGCACCGCGTCGGCGACGTCGTCGTAGTCCTCGTCGGCGAGCTCGCTGACGAGCTTCTCGACAGCATCACGGAATTCCTGATCGACGTCGTCGTCGTAGCCGATCTCCTGGACCACCTGTTCGGACTGGAAACCCAGCCGGGCGGCCAGGCTCTCCGCGTGGTCCGCGGTCGCGCTCACGGGGTGCCTCCTGCTCATGTTCGGTGAATGTCTTCGGCGGCGCGCGTACGCGCAGCATTGGGCGTAGTCCACACGGGCGCGGCGGATCGCGCAAGTACCCGGCCGTCGAGACCGTCGAAACGGTGACGATTGCGGCCGTCTCGCCGCAACTTTCAGCCTTCCCGTGTGCACCTCTCGTGATTCATCCCACACCATTCCAGCTCATTCGGCATCATCGTCGACGCTTGAGGACTTTCCTACCTGTTTGAGGGACGAACGGTCTTACGAAGCCGGTGCCCGCCTTGGGCGTAAAGTGACGGTTTGGCCGGACTCGTAGCGGATCCCCGCCGATCCCTCCCTCCCGGGTTCCGCCGGATTCCCTGCGGTTTCCAGGGATTACCCGGTGGTAAAGATGAAGATTTCGGCCCAGCGTAAGAGCATGGGAGGCGGCGCCCCCAGGCATGCCTCCCGTACGACTCCCCCGACAGCGAAGGAACAGCGTGGCTTCCGCATCCGATCGCAATCCGATCATCATTGGCGGCCTGCCGAGTCAGGTCCCGGACTTCGATCCGGAGGAGACGCAGGAGTGGCTCGACTCCCTCGACGCCGCAGTCGACGAGCGGGGCCGCGAACGCGCCCGCTACCTGATGCTGCGGCTGATCGAGCGGGCCCGCGAGAAGCGCGTGGCCGTGCCGGAGATGCGCAGCACGGACTACGTCAACACGATCGCCACCCGGGACGAGCCGTTCTTCCCCGGCAACGAGGAGATCGAGCGCAAGGTCCTCAACGCCACCCGGTGGAACGCGGCCGTCATGGTCTCGCGCGCCCAGCGTCCCGGTATCGGCGTCGGCGGCCACATCGCGACGTTCGCCTCCTCCGCCTCCCTCTACGACGTGGGCTTCAACCACTTCTTCCGGGGCAAGGACGAGGGCGACGGCGGCGACCAGATCTTCTTCCAGGGCCACGCCTCCCCCGGCATCTACGCCCGTGCCTACCTCCTGGACCGGCTGACCGAGCAGCAGCTCGATTCCTTCCGCCAGGAGAAGTCGAAGGCCCCGTACGGCCTTTCGAGCTACCCGCACCCGCGGCTGATGCCGGACTTCTGGGAGTTCCCGACCGTCTCGATGGGCCTGGGTCCGCTCGGTGCGATCTACCAGGCGCGGATGAACCGGTACATGGAGGCGCGCGGTATCGCCGACACCTCCAGGTCCCACGTTTGGGCGTATCTCGGCGACGGCGAGATGGACGAGCCGGAGTCGCTGGGCCAGCTGTCGATCGCGGCCCGTGAGGGTCTGGACAACCTGACCTTCGTCGTCAACTGCAACCTGCAGCGCCTCGACGGCCCGGTGCGCGGCAACGGCAAGATCATCCAGGAGCTGGAGTCGATCTTCCGGGGCGCCGGCTGGAACGTCATCAAGCTGATCTGGGACCGCTCCTGGGACCCGCTGCTGGCCCAGGACCGCGACGGCATCCTCGTCAACAAGATGAACTCCACGCCCGACGGGCAGTTCCAGACGTACGCGACCGAGTCGGGCGCCTACATCCGCGAGCACTTCTTCGGCGGTGACCAGCGGCTGCGCTCGATGGTCGAGAACATGTCCGACCAGCAGATCCAGCACCTGGGCCGCGGCGGTCACGACCACAAGAAGGTCTACGCGGCCTACGCGGCGGCCAAGGCCCACAAGGGCCAGCCGACGGTGATCCTGGCCCAGACGGTCAAGGGCTGGACGCTCGGCCCGAACTTCGAGGGCCGCAACGCGACGCACCAGATGAAGAAGCTGACGGTCGACGACCTCAAGCGCTTCCGCGACCGTCTGCACATCCCGATCACGGACGCGCAGCTGGAGGGCGGGGCCCCGCCGTACTACCACCCCGGCCCGAAGTCCCCCGAGATCCAGTACATGCACGACCAGCGCAGTGCGCTGGGCGGGTACGTGCCGACCCGCGTGGTGCGCGCGAAGCCGCTGCAGCTGCCGGACGACAAGACGTACGCGGCCGCCAGGAAGGGCTCCGGGCAGCAGTCGATCGCCACGACCATGGCCTTCGTCCGCATCCTGAAGGACCTGATGCGGGACAAGGAGATCGGCAAGCGCTTCGTGCTGATCGCGCCCGACGAGTACCGCACCTTCGGTATGGACGCCTTCTTCCCGAGCGCCAAGATCTACAACCCGCTGGGCCAGCAGTACGAGGCGGTCGACCGCGACCTGCTGCTCGCGTACAAGGAGTCCCCGACCGGCCAGATGCTGCACGACGGCATCTCGGAGGCGGGCTGCACGGCCTCGCTGATCGCCGCGGGTTCGGCGTACGCGACGCACGGCGAGCCGCTGATCCCGGTCTACGTCTTCTACTCGATGTTCGGTTTCCAGCGCACGGGTGACCAGTTCTGGCAGATGGCCGACCAGCTCGCGCGCGGTTTCGTCCTCGGCGCGACCGCCGGACGGACCACCCTCACGGGTGAGGGCCTCCAGCACGCCGACGGTCACTCCCAGCTGCTGGCCTCGACGAACCCGGGCTGCGTGGCGTACGACCCGGCCTACGGCTACGAGATCGCGCACATCGTCAAGGACGGTCTGCGGCGGATGTACGGCCCGGAGGCGGAGGACGTCTTCTACTACCTGACCGTCTACAACGAGCCGATCCAGCACCCGGCCGAGCCGGCGGACGTCGACGTGGACGGCATCCTGAGGGGCATCCACCGGGTGTCGCGGGGCACCGAGGGCACGATCGGGGCGCAGCTGATGGCCTCGGGCGTGGCGGTGCCGTGGGCGCTGGAGGCGCAGCGGATCCTGGCGGCCGACTGGGGTGTGCGGGCGGACGTCTGGTCGGCGACCTCCTGGAACGAGCTGCGCCGCGAGGCGGTCGAGGTCGAGGAGCACAACCTGCTCCACCCGGAGGAGGAGCAGCGCGTCCCGTACGTGACGCGGAAGCTGTCGGGTGCGGAGGGGCCGTTCGTGGCGGTCTCGGACTGGATGCGGTCGGTTCCGGACCAGATCTCGCGGTGGGTGCCGGGCGCGTACACCTCGCTGGGCGCGGACGGCTTCGGCTTCGCGGACACCCGCGGCGCCGCGCGGCGCTTCTTCCACATCGACGCCCAGTCGGTGGTCCTGGCGACGCTCACCGAGCTGGCCCGGGCGGGGAAGGTCGACCGCTCGGTGCTGAAGCAGGCCGTGGACAGGTACCAGCTGCTGGACGTGGCGGCGGCGGACCCGGGCGCGGCGGGCGGCGACGCGTAGTCGCCGCGCGGCGGGCGTGGTGAGCGGGTCCCGGCTTCGGCCGGGGCCCGCCCACCTTTACCGGTTCCTTACGATGCTCGGCATGAAGGAACCATCCCGCCAGCTGCTGTGGGAGCGGCGGAGCCAGACCCCGCTGCTCCTGCTCGCCGTGGCCTTCGCCGTGGCGTACGCCGTGCCCATCGTCGCCCCCGATGCGCGGGCGGAGGTGCACCGGGCCTGCACCCACGTCGAGTGGGTGGTGTGGGGCGCCTTCGCCGTCGACTACCTGGTCCGCCTCGCCCTCGCGGCGGACCGCAGGCGCTTCGTCCGGACCCACTGGCTGGACCTGGCCGCCGTGGTGCTGCCGCTCGTGCAGCCGCTGCGCCTGCTGCGGCTGGTCGCCACCTTGATGCTGGTGGGCCGGCGGGCCCGGATGGCTCCGCAGATCCAGCTGACGACGTACGTGGCCGGGGCGGTGGTGGGCCTGCTGATGTTCGGGTCGCTGGCGGTGCTCAGCGTGGAGCGGGACGCCCCCGACGGGAACATCAAGAACCTGGGCGACGCCGTGTGGTGGTCCTTCACCACGATGACGACGGTCGGGTACGGGGACCATTCGCCGACCACCGGCCTCGGCCGGGTCCTGGCCGTCGGTCTGATGCTGTCCGGGATCGCCCTGCTCGGTGTGGTGACCGCCAACATCGCCGCGTGGTTCATCTCCCGCTTCGAGCGCGACGACCGGGCGGACATGCTCCAGCTGGCGGCCATCCGGGAACTGCAGGACGAGGTACGGGCGCTGCGCGGCGAGGTCGCCCGGCTGGGCGGCGCCGGGGCCGAAGGGGCCGCGGCCGAGGTGGCCGCGGCCGATCCGCGGAACGCCCCCGCGAGCGCACCGGCGAACGCACCGGCGCAGCGGGAAGCTACCTCTCCCACACCTTGAACGCCCGCACCTGGTAGGGCGACTGGGGCAGCCAGACGCCATCGCCCGGATAGGTCTGGAACTCGCCCGTCTCGGCGCACTCGGCCGACTGGTAGGTGGTCACGGGGCGCCCGGTGCGGTTGGTGAGCGACTGTGCGCTGGTCCCGGCCGGCAGCGCGGTGCAGCTGTTGATGTCCAGGTTGCTGAGCTCGTGCGTCTGCCGCGCCCCCTTGAACTCGGGTTTCGCCCACAGGCACAGCTGCCCGGTCGCGCAGGCCCCGAGGGTCGGCGGGCCCGCGGCGTGCGCCGTGGTGGCCGTACTCGGGATGAGGGCCGTGAGGGCCAGGACGGTCGCGGCGAGGGTGGTCGTGGTGGCGCGGCTGCTTCGACACGTACGCATGACGGGTCAACTCCTTGTGGACGGCGGGCGCCCGGACCGCTTCCGAAAGCTCCGCCGACACCACGCTGACCTGCGACGAAGGGCGGGCGGAAGAGGCCCCCGGCGGGTCCACCCGGATAGGCGACAGCCCCGCCGGAACCCGTCGGCGTGGCCTTCGTACGTACGGAGTTGACGCTTCCGGGAACCGTGGGGCGGGCCGCGGCCGCCCGGTCCGGGGTGCGGGCCCGGCCCGGGCCCGCACCCGAACGTGTCATCCGCGGGCGCTCCCACGGACCGGCCGAGGAGCTCGGACGGCACGCCGCGAACGGCTCAGCGCGACGGCCGCAACACTGTCGGTCACCGGTACGCTGACCGCCCACTCGGCATCAGAAGGGAGCCCCGCGGTGATGACCGACGAGCGGTCGGCGACGGGCGCGCCGGTGACCGGACTGCGCGAACGCAAGAAACGGCGCACCCGGAACGCGCTGCTGCGCGCAGCCCTCCTGCTGTTCCTGTCCCAGGGGTACGAGCGCACCACCGTCGACGAGATCACCGGCGCGGTGAACGTGTCCCAGCGCACCTTCTTCCGCTACTTCGCCAACAAGGAGGAGGTCGTCTTCGCCCTCCAGGAGCTGGTGGAGTCACGGTTCGTGGCCGAGCTGCGCGCCCGGCCGGCGGCCGAGGGCCCCTTCGAGGCCCTGCGGGGCGCGGCGCTCGCCGCCTGGGACACCGTGGAGGTGGCCCTGTCCGAGGTGGTGCCGGTCGATCTCTACATGCGCAGCTACCGGCTGATCGAGTCCACTCCCGCCCTGCTCGCCGTGCACCTGAGGCGTTCCACGGAGCTGGAGGAACGGATCTCCCGGCTGATCGGCGCCCGCGAGGGGCTGGACGTGGACGCCGATCCGAGGCCGCGGGTCGCCGTCGCCGCGTTCTGCGGCGTGATGCGCGTCACGGGGCGGCTCTGGGGACAGGGCGAGGACATCAGTGTGGAGTCGATCCGAGGGCTGACGGAGAGTTACCTCGATCGGATCGGTCCGGCGCTGACCTCCAGTTGGCGCGGGTCCGCGTAGCCCGGCGGCCCGCGCCGTCGGCTGCGGCGGCGCGTCGGCGGGTCCCCCGCCCGGGCCTCACGGGGTCCCACGGTCGGCCGTGAGTCCTGTCACCCGGCACGTCTGCGGCGTAAGACGTCTCATAGGCTGGTCACAGTGAACCTGCCCGGCCTTGCCCACCCCACCGCCCTCGGCGCCGATCCGCGCCCTGCCGCCCTGCGTGCCCTGCTCGCGCTGGCGGTGGTCTTCATCATGCTGGCGACGACCGGCTGGACGGCCGTGCACCGGCCGGAGGCGGTCTCCCCGCTGCGGGTGTCCGCTCTCGGCGCCTGGGCCAAGGCCCGCATCGACGGCCGCCCGGTACCTGCCGCGGACGCCCCCGCACGAACGGTGGCCCGGTTCTTCGCCGGTCTCGACGGTGCCCAGCGCGCCCGCCTCGCCGACGGCTACCCGCTCGTCGTGGGCAACCTCGACGGGACCCCCGCGGCAGTCCGCTACCGGGCGAACCTTCAGGGTCTTGAACAGGCCCGCCAGGTCGAGGAGGCCCGCAGCCGCGACGTCGCGCTGACCCCGGCCGACCGGTCCACTGCCACGCGGCGCTCCCACCGCTTCGCCTCGCTCGCCCAGCCGGGCCGGCAGATCTTCGCGTTCGACCCGACCGGCGGCGGCCGCGTGGCCGAGGTCTTCGGTGACCTCTCCGGGGCCGAGCGGGTCTCGGTGATCGTCCCCGGCGTCGACACCGACGTGCTCACCTTCGAGCGCACCCAGCGCCGCCTGACCTCCCCGGTCGGCATGGCCGAGTCCCTGTACCGGGCACAGCGGGCGGCCGACCCGGACAGCCGCACGGCGGTCATCGCCTGGGCCGGCTACACCGCCCCCACGGGCATCGGGGTCGACGCCGCCACGGGCCGCATGGCCGAGGACGGCGCCGTCCTGCTGAAGTCGCTGACCGCGGCCCTGCCGGGGGACGCGAGCGTGGCGCTGTTCTGCCACAGCTACGGATCGGTGGTCTGCGGGGTCGCGGCGCACGAGCTGCCGCGCCGGGTGACCGACGTGGTGGTGGCGGGCAGCCCCGGAATGCGCACGGAGAACGTCGCCGGGCTGCGCACCTCGGCACGGGTCTGGGCGACGCGCGACGAGGGTGACTGGATCGCCGACGTACCGCACCTGGAGGTCGGCGGCCTGGGCCACGGCGCCGATCCGGTCTCCCCGGCGTTCGGCGCGCGGCTGCTGTCCTCGGCCCGGGCCAAGAGCCACACCGGCTATTTCGCGCCAGGTACGGACTCGATGGACAACTTCGCCAAGATCGGAACCGGCGCGTTCGGTTCCGTTGTCTGCGCGACCGGGAACGATGCGTGCCGACGCGGGATTTCCGGGACAGAGCAGGACTGACGCGCGTAGAGGCGCGGAATTCGGTCCCCGCAACCGGGGGGACGCGCGAGGGCGCCGCCGTTTACGATGTGCCACATGGGTGACGTACTGGCCGGAAATCATGCCGTCTGGGAGTTCGAATCGGACTCGGTGCTCATCCGCTTCGCACGGGGGATCAGAACGCCGAGGCTGCCACGACTCTGGCATGCCCTCGGCTCGCGCCGGATCCCCCTCGAAGCGGTGTCCGCCGTGACAGTGACCGTGACCGGCGGCAAGCGGGACACGGTGGTCCTGCGTGCCGTCCCGCGGCCGGGCGCGGATCCGCTGATGGAGGCCGCCGCCGGGCAGCTCAAGGAGGCCTGCGACCCGTACCGGCTGGTGCTGCCGGCCGACCGGGCCCCGGCCGCCGCCGAATTCGCCGACGCGCTGCGGTCCCGGCTCGGACCGGACGCCGCCGAGCCGTCCTCGCAGTTCCTCGTCGAGGTGCCGAAGCCGCCGCTGCAGCTGAAGGCGTACGACGCCCGGGTGGTCTTCGACGGCTCGGCGGTCACCTTCCACTGGTCCCGTACCGGCGCCTCCAGCACCAAGTGGAAGGCGGGCGACCAGCGCTTCCCGCTGGCCGCGCTCACCGGCGTCGAGTGGTGCTCCCCGGAGGGCCCCGGCGGGCACCTGCGGCTGCTGCCGCGGGACACCACCGGTGACCCCCGCCCCGACCACGACCTGGCGGCGGCCGTCTTCGGCACGGGCTACGGGGCGGTGCACGAGTCGCTGCCGTTCGCCGCGGCCGTCCTGGCCGCCCTGCGCGCCCGTACCCCGGTCGCCTCCGTGCCCCGGGCCCGCTCCGGCGACGACCGGCTGCGGCACCTGAGCGAGCTGCACACGGCGGGGCTGCTCACGGACGCGGAGTACGCGGCGCTGCGGGACCGGTTCGCCGCCGAGTCGCTCTGAGCGGGGCCGGGCGGCTCAGCCCTCCCGCGCCGCCGAGGTGAAGCTCATGTCCGGGTAGCGGTCCCCGGCGACCCGCGCGGCGATCGGCTCCAGCAGGTCCAGCTCGGCCTGCGTGAGAACGATCCGGGTCGCCCCGGTGTTCTCGCGCAGCCGTCCCGGCTTGCGGGTGCCCGGGATCGGGACCACGGTCAGCCCGTGCACCTGCGCCCGCTGCTGCACCCAGGCCAGGGCGATCTGCGCCGGGGTCGCACCGCGCTGCGCGGCGATCTCCCGGACCGGGACCAGCAGCTCCGCGTTGGCCGTCGCGTTGTCGCCGTTGAAGCGCGGCTGGAAGCGGCGGAAGTCGTTCTGCGACAGCTCCGCGGACGCGTCCGCGAAGGACCCGGTCAGGAAGCCCCGGCCGAGCGGGGAGTACGGCACGAAGGCCACGCCCAGCTCCGCCGCCGCGCCGACCGCGCTGTGCTCCACGTCCCGGCTGAACAGCGACCACTCCGACTGGAGCGCCGCGATCGGGTGCACGGCGTACGCCTCGCGCAGTTCCGCCCCGGTGACCTCGCTCAGACCGAGGTGGCGCACCTTGCCCTCCTGCACCAGCTCCGCCATGGCTCCGACGGACTCGCTCAGCGGCACGGCCGGGTCGCGCCGGTGCATGTAGTACAGGTCGATGACGTCCACGCCGAGCCGGCGCAGGCTGGCCTCCACGGCCTCGCGGATGTAGCCGCGGTCGTTGCGGATGCCCCGGTAGTGCGGGTCGTCGGTCCGTTCTATGGCGAACTTCGTCGCCAGCGTGATCTCGTCCCGGTGCGCGGCCACGAAGGGCGCCAGGAACTCCTCGTTGCGCCCCCGCCCGTAGATGTCCGCGGTGTCGAAGAGGGTGACGCCGGCGGCCAGCGCGGCGTCCAGGGTCTCCCGGGCCGCCGCCTCGTCGGTGTCGCCGTAGAACTCGCTCATGCCCATGCAGCCGAGCCCCTGGACGCCGACCAGCGGGCCGCCCTTGCCGAGCTCTGCCTGTTCGAGGGTGGTGCCGTGCTCCGTCATTGCTGTGCCTTCCCCGATACCGATTTCATGGCGTACAGATCGATCTTGTAGTCCAGTACGGCGAGCGCGTCGGTCAGCTCCGTGATCCGCGAGCGCACCTCGCGGCGCGTGCGTTCCAGCAGCTCCCGGCGTTCCCCCACCGTGTGCTCGCCCTCGCGGACCAGTTCGGCGTACCGCACCATGTCCGCCACCGACATCCCCGTGGCGCGCAGCTTGCCCACGAAGGCCAGCCAGTCGAGGTCCTTGTCGGTGAAGCGCCGCTGTCCCGAGTGGGAACGGTCCACGTGCGGCATCAGGCCGATCCGCTCGTACCAGCGCAGGGTGTGCTGGGTCAGACCGGTCCGGGCCTCGACCTCGCTGATCGTGTACCGCGTCTGCGTCAGGCTCTGGCTCATGGCTCCACGCTAAAACCCTGGAGTGCACTCCAAGCAAGTAGGCTCGGCGCCATGGACAGCGCGGAGGACGGGAACGGCATGGAAAGCCTGCGGATCATCGAGACCTGGCCGGTGCCGACCGCCGCGGCGGCCGTCGTACGGGCCGACGGGAGCCTGGCGGGCTCCCACGGGCCCGTCGACCACCGGTTCGCCCTGGCGTCGGTCACCAAGCCGCTCGCCGCGTACGCCGCCCTCGTCGCGTACGAGGAGGGGGCGATCGAGCTGGACGAGCCGGCCGGCCCCGAGGGGTCGACGGTCCGTCATCTGCTCGCGCACACCAGCGGCCTGGCCTTCGACGAGCACCGCGTGTCGGCCCCGCCCGGGCAGCGCCGGCTGTACTCGAACGCCGGTTTCGAGGAGCTCGGCGACCACATCGCCAAGGCCACCGGCATCCCCTTCGCGGAGTACCTGCACCAGGCGGTCTTCGAGCCGCTGGGCATGGAGCGGACCACTCTGGAGGGCTCGCCCGCCAAGGACGGCGTCTCGACCGTCGCCGACCTGCTGCGGTTCGCCGCCGAGCTGCAGGCGCCGCGGCTGCTGGACGTCCGTACGGTCGCCGAGGCCACCTCCGTCGTCCACCCCGGGCTCAAGGGCGTCCTGCCGGGCTACGGGCACCAGTCCCCCAACGACTGGGGCCTCGGCCTGGAGATCCGCGACCACAAGTCCCCGCACTGGACGGGCGCTTCCTCCTCACCGCGCACCTTCGGCCACTTCGGGCAGGCCGGCACCTTCCTGTGGGTGGACCCGGACGCGCGCGCCGCGTGCGTGGCCCTGACGGACCGCCCCTTCGGCCCGTGGGCGGCCGAGGCCTGGACCCCGTTCACCGACGCGGTGCTGGCCGAGCTCCGCTCCCGCTAGGGCGTCGCCGCCGGGTCGGGGAACTCCCAGATCAGCAGCTCCCCCGGGGACCCGGCGACGACCTCTAGGTCCCGCTCGGCGGTGATCCGCACCGAGTCCCCGGGGCCCAGCTCCGCCCCGTCCAGGCGCAGGTCCCCGCGCACCACGTGCAGGTACACCCGCTCCGCGGCGGGTACGGCGACGCGTTCGCCCGCGCCGGGCCGCCGCACGTGCAGGACGGCGCCGGCCGCGGGGACCTCGTAGGGCGCGGCGTCGGCGAGGTCCCGGACCACCCCGTACGAGGGCTCGCCGCCCGCGGCGAGGGGCGCGAGCCACATCTGCACGAAGCGCAGCCGCCCGGCGCCGTCGTTGCGCTCCACGTGCCGCGCCCCGGATCCGGCGCTGAGCCGCTGTACGTCCCCGGGCCGCACCACGCTCTTCTCGCCGGTGCTGTCCTGGTGGGTGAGCTCGCCCTCGATCACCCAGGTCACGATCTCGGTATGGCTGTGCGGGTGCTCGTCGAAGCCGGCGCCCGGCGCGAGGGTCTCCTCGTTGCAGGCGAGCACCGGGCCGAAGCGCAGGTTGTCCGGGTCGTAGAAGGTGCCGAAGGAGAAGGCGTGCCGGGTGGTGATCCCGGCGGCCGGGTCCCCGCCCTCGTACCGCTCGGCGCCTGGGCGAACATCAATCATGAACGCCACGGTAGACCCCGACGCGGGCCGGGGCGCGGGCCGCGGGCGGGACCGGACTCCGCGTACCCGTCCCGATAAGGCAGTCTTGTCACGTGTCCCAACCCGAACGTGAGCATTCGCCCGCCACACATGCCGCGCATCCCGCTCCGGCCCATCCGCACACCGCGACGCTCCGCCGACTGGAGAAGTCCGCGGGCCGGCTGGCCGCCAACGCGATCGCGCGCATGGACGAGACCCTGCCGTGGTACCGGGCCATGCCGCCCGAGAACCGGTCCTGGATCGGCCTGGTCGCCCAGGCCGGTATCGCCGCGTTCACGGAGTGGTTCCGGCACCCGGAGACCCCGCAGGCCATCTCCACCGATGTCTTCGGTACGGCTCCGCGCGAGCTGACCCGGGCGATCACCCTGCGCCAGACCGTCGAGATGGTCCGCACCACGATCGAGGTCATGGAGGCCGCGATCGAGGAGGTGGCGGCACCGGGAGACGAGTCGATCCTGCGCGAGGCGCTGCTGGTGTACGCCCGGGAGATCGCCTTCGCGACCGCCCAGGTGTACGCGCAGGCCGCGGAGGCGCGCGGGGCCTGGGACGCCCGGCTGGAGTCCCTGGTCGTCAACGCGGTGCTGTCCGGCGAGGCGGACGAGGGTGCGCTGTCCCGGGCGGCGGCGCTGGGCTGGAACTCGCCGGAGCACGTGTGCGTGGTGCTGGGCACCGCGCCGGAGGGCGACAGCGAGCTGACGGTCGAGGCGATCCGGCGCGCGGCCCGTCACCACAAGCTGCAGGTCCTCACCGGTGTGCTCGGGGACCGGCTGGTCGTCATCGCGGGCGGCAGCGACAACCCGATCCAGGTGGCCAAGTCGCTGATCGGCCCGTTCGCGGCGGGTCCGGTGGTCGCCGGGCCGGTGGTGTCGGACCTGCTGAACGCGACGAAGTCGGCGCAGGCCGCGGCGGCGGGGCTGAAAGCGTGCACGGCCTGGCAGGATGCCCCTCGGCCGGTCCTGGCGGACGATCTCCTGCCGGAGCGCGCCATCGCCTCCGATCCCGCCGCCAGGGATCAGCTGGTGGAGGAGATCTACAGACCACTGGAGGAGGCGGGGTCCGCACTGCTGGAGACCCTGAGCGTCTACCTGGAGCAGGCGAGCAGCCTGGAAGGGGCGGCGCGGATGCTGTTCGTGCACCCCAACACGGTGCGCTACCGGCTGCGACGTGTGACCGACGTCACCGGATGGTCTCCTTCTGATGTCCGCTCGGCGTTCACGCTGCGAATCGCCCTGATTCTCGGGCGTCTGGCCGACGGGGACCCCCAGTCCTAGACTTTTGTCGGACATCGACAATTACCCCGACCGTTCTTGGTCCCTGTCCCCACGGGCGGCAGGGACCATCCACAAGAGAGAGTGTGAGGGTGCTCGTACTCGTCGCTCCCGGCCAAGGCGCTCAGACGCCCGGCTTCTTGACTCCCTGGCTCGAACTTCCCGGTGCCGCCGACCGCGTCGCCGCGTGGTCGGACGCCATCGAGCTGGATCTTGCCCACTACGGCACGGACGCAGACGCCGACGCGATCCGCGACACGGCCGTGGCCCAGCCCCTGCTGGTCGCCGCGGGCCTGCTGTCCGCCTCCGCGCTCGGTTCCCCGGCCGCCTTCGGCGCCGTCGCAGGCCACAGCGTCGGTGAGATCACCGCCGCCGCCTACGCGGGCGTGCTGTCCGACGCCGACGCGCTGTCGTTCGTCCGGACCCGCGGTCTGGGGATGGCCGAGGCCGCCGCCGTCACCGCGACCGGCATGGCCGCCGTCCTCGGCGGTGACCGCGACGTGGTCGTCGCACACCTGGAGAAGCTGGGCCTGACGCCCGCCAACATCAACGGCGCGGGTCAGATCGTGGCCGCCGGCACGATGGAGCAGATCGCCGCTCTGGAGGCCGACAAGCCCGAAGGCTCCATGAAGGTCGTCGCCCTCAAGGTCGCGGGCGCGTTCCACACGCACCACATGGCCCCCGCGGTCGCCACGCTGGAGAAGGCCGCCGAGGCCCTCACCCCGGCGGACCCGGCGCTGAAGTACGTCTCGAACAAGGACGGCCTCGTCGTCACCACGGGCGCCGACGTCGTCGCCCGCCTGGTCGGCCAGGTCGCCAACCCGGTCCGCTGGGACCTGTGCATGGAGACGTTCGCCGAGCTGGGCGTCACGGGAATCATCGAGCTCAGCCCCGGTGGCACCCTGACGGGTCTGGCCAAGCGCGCGCTGAAGGGCGTACCGAGCGTGGCGCTGAAGACCCCGGACGATCTCGACAAGGCCGCGGCGCTCATCGCCGAACTGACGGTCTGAGAGAAGGAGCCCACACAGCATGTCCAAGATCAAGCCGGCCAAGGGCTCCCCCTACGCCCGCATCCTCGGTGTCGGCGGCTACCGCCCGACCCGTGTGGTGCCCAACGAGGTCATCCTCGAGACCATCGACTCGTCCGACGAGTGGATCCGCTCCCGCTCCGGCATCGCGACCCGGCACTGGGCCTCGCCCCAGGAGACGGTCTCCGCGATGTCGGTGGAAGCCTCGGGGAAGGCGCTGGCCGATGCCGGTGTCGCCCCGGAGCAGATCGGTGCCGTGATCGTCTCGACGGTCTCGCACTTCAAGCAGACCCCGGCCGTCGCGACCGAGATCGCGCACCGGATCGGCGCGGGCAAGCCCGCCGCCTTCGACATCTCCGCCGGCTGTGCCGGGTTCGGTTACGGCCTGACCCTGGCCAAGGGCCTGGTGGTGGAAGGCTCCGCGGAGTACGTCCTCGTCATCGGCGTGGAGCGGCTCTCGGACCTGACCGACCTGGAGGACCGCGCGACGGCCTTCCTGTTCGGTGACGGCGCCGGCGCCGTCGTCGTCGGTCCCTCGGACGAGCCGGCCATCGGCCCCACGGTGTGGGGTTCGGAGGGCGACAAGTCCGAGACGATCAAGCAGACCGTGCCGTGGGACGAGTACCTCGGCAAGGACGGCGGCGAGAAGTTTCCGGCCATCACCCAGGAGGGCCAGGCGGTCTTCCGCTGGGCCGTCTTCGAGATGGCCAAGGTGGCCCAGCAGGCGCTCGACGCGGCCGGGATCACCGCGGACGACCTGGACGTCTTCATTCCGCACCAGGCGAACATGCGGATCATCGATTCGATGGTGAAGACTCTGAAGCTGCCGGAGCACGTCACGGTCGCCCGTGACGTGGAGACCACCGGCAACACCTCGGCCGCCTCGATTCCGCTCGCTATGGAGCGGCTCCTGGCGACCGGAGCGGCGAAGAGCGGCGACACCGCGCTCGTCATCGGCTTCGGGGCGGGACTCGTCTACGCCGCGACGGTCGTTACCCTCCCCTAGGGCCGGGATCCACATCCCGCCCCGTTTCACCCCAGTTAGCTAGAGAAGGAGCGCCACATGGCCGCCACGCAGGAAGAAATCGTCGAGGGTCTCGCGGAGATCGTCAACGAGATCGCCGGTATCCCGACCGAGGACGTCGCGATCGAGAAGTCCTTCACCGACGACCTGGACGTCGACTCGCTCTCCATGGTCGAGGTCGTCGTCGCCGCCGAAGAGCGCTTCGACGTCAAGATCCCGGACGAGGACGTCAAGAACCTCAAGACGGTCGGCGACGCCGCGGACTACATCCTGAAGCACCAGGCCTGAGCCTGACGAGCGTTTGTCGCCACCTGGCGGTGGCGCCGTGACAATTCAGCACCCCCTGAGACGTGGAGAAAGAATTCCTGTGAGCCCGACCAATCGCACCGTGGTCGTCACCGGTATCGGCGCAACCACTCCGCTGGGTGGCGACAGCGCTTCGACCTGGGAAGGTCTGCTTGCCGGCCGTTCCGGCGTCAAGCCCCTGGAGGGCGAGCGCTTCGCCGAACTCCCGGTACGCATCGCCGCTCGGGCCGCCGTCGACCCGAACGACGTCCTGCCCCGGCCGCTGGCCCGCAAGCTGGACCGCTCGGCGCAGTTCGCCATCATCGCGGCCCGCGAGGCGTGGGCCGACGCCGGTTACACCACCCCGGCCGGCGAAGAGACGGAAGAGGGCGCCTTCGTCGCGCCCCAGCGTCTGGGCACCGTGATCGCCTCCGGCATCGGCGGTGTCACGACCCTGCTCGACCAGTACGACGTCCTGAAGGACAAGGGTGTGCGCCGGGTCTCCCCGCACACCGTCCCCATGCTCATGCCGAACGGCCCGTCGGCCAACGTCGGCCTCGAGGTCAACGCCCAGGCGGGCGTGCACACTCCGGTCAGCGCCTGCGCGTCCGGTGCCGAGGCCATCGGCTACGCCGTCGAGATGATCCGTTCCGGCCGCGCCGACGTGGTCGTCGCCGGCGGCACCGAGGCGGCGATCCACCCGCTGCCGATCGCCGCGTTCGCCAACATGATGGCGATGTCCAAGAACAACGAGAACCCCGAGCAGGCCTCCCGTCCGTACGACAAGGCCCGTGACGGCTTCGTCCTGGGCGAGGGCGCCGGCGTCGTCGTCCTGGAGTCCGCCGAGCACGCCGCCGCGCGCGGTGCCCGGGTCTACTGCGAGGTGCTGGGCCAGGGTCTGTCCGCGGACAGCCACCACATCGCGCAGCCGGAGCCGACCGGCCGCGGTGTCGCGGCCGCGGTGCAGAACCTGCTCGACAACACGGGTCTGGACCCGGCCGAGCTGGTCCACCTGAACGCGCACGCCACGTCGACCCCGCAGGGTGACACGGCCGAGCTGAAGGCCCTGCGCAAGGTGCTGGGCGACGACCTCGACCACATCGCGATCTCCGCGACCAAGTCGATGACGGGTCATCTGCTGGGCGGCGCGGGCGGTATCGAGACCGTCGCGACCGTGCTGGCGCTGCACCACCGGCTGGCCCCGCCGACGATCAACGTCGACGAGCTCGACGAGGACATCGACGCGGACATCGTCGTCGGCGAGCCGCGCAAGCTGCCGGCCGACGGCCCGATCTCCGCGATCAACAACTCCTTCGGCTTCGGCGGCCACAACGTGACCCTGGCCTTCCGTACGGTCTAGTAGGTCCGAGCTGCACGAAAGGCCCACCCGGTGCATCCGGGTGGGCCTTTCGCATGCCTCCGTGCGCCCGTCGCGGGCTCAGACCACCTGGTGGAGCCAGCGGACCGGGGCGCCCTCGCCCGCGTAGCGGAAGGGCTCCAGTTCGTCGTCCCACGGCTTGCCGAGCAGCTTGGCGATCTCCGCCTCCAGGTCGGTCTCGCCGCGCGCGGAGCGGGCGAGGGCGGCGCGCAGCCGGTCCTCCGGGATCAGGATGTCGCCGTGCATACCGGTGACGGCGTGGAAGATGCCGAGCTCCGGGGTGGAGCTGTAGCGCTCGCCCTCGGCGTTCGGGCACGGTTCCGAGGTCACCTCGAAGCGCAGCAGGTGCCAGCCGCGCAGCGCGGAGGCGAGTTTCGAGGCGGTGCCCGCTTCGGCCTGCCAGGAGAACTCGGCTCTCCAGGTGCCCGGGGAAGCGGGCTGTCTGATCCAGTCGAGGTTCACCCGCACCCCGAGCACGCCCGCAACAGCCCATTCCACGTGCGGGCAGAGCGCGCGCGGTGCGGAGTGCACGTACAGAACTCCACGTGTCGTCACCGGGACCTCCAGTATGGGACGAGGTCGGGAATAAACTCCAGAAAACGGACAGTATGTGACGTGATGTAATGTAACGGAAATTATTTGACATTGCGCTACGGGACCTGCGGCCGAAACGCCACGGGAAAAAGCTACCGTGCGCCAGGGGTCATGGTGTGACGTACGGTCGCTACAAGACCCGTAAACGCAGAGCTTTCACTCAGCAGGACCCCCCGAACGACGTGGGGACGACAAGGAGGCCCCTTCCCATGCGCAGCACCGCTCCGCGCCCCCGCGCGCGCCGGATCCTCGCGGGCGCGGGGGCGGCGGTCGTCCTGCTGTCCGGGGCGGCCACCGGGTGCAGCTCGGGCGGGTCGGGGGAGCAGGGCGGCGAGCGCGGATCGCAGGCCGCGCCGCGCTGGAACACGGCACCCGCGTCGATCGCGGCCGTGGGCGACTCCATCACGCGTGGTTTCGACGCCTGTTCGGTCCTGGCCGACTGCCCGGAGGTCTCATGGGCCACCGGGAACGACCCCGCGGTCCGCTCGCTGGCCGCCCGGCTGCTCGGGGACGCGGCGGCGGAGCGCAGCTGGAACTACGCGGTGACCGGCTCGCGCATGGCGGACCTGCCGGCCCAGCTGGCCGGGGCCGCCGCGCACAAGCCCGACCTGGTCACGGTCATGGTGGGCTCGAACGACGCCTGCCGGCCGACCGCTTCGTCGATGACGCCGGTGGCGGATTTCCGCTCCGCATTCGAGAAGGCCCTCACGGACCTGCGGACCGCGTCCCCCGCTTCCCAGGTGTACGTCTCCAGCGTGCCGGACCTGCAGCGGCTGTGGGAGCAGGGCAAGGACCTCCCGATGGTGCGGCAGATCTGGAAGCTGGGGATCTGCCAGTCGATGCTGGCCGATCCGCTGTCGGCGGCCTCGGGGGCGACGGCCCGGCGCGAGCAGGTGCGGGCGCGGGTGGTGGAGTACAACGAGGTGCTGCGCGAGGTCTGCGGAAAGGATCCGCTGTGCCGCTACGACGGCGGCGCGGTGTTCCAGTACCCCTTCGCGGCGGATCAGTTGAGCCGGTGGGACTGGTTCCATCCGGGCAAGGACGGGCAGGCGCGGCTCGCGGAACTGGCGCACCGCCAGGTGACGGCGGCCGAACCGCCGCGTTGACGGCCCGGCCTGCTGCGGAGGGTCCGGGGACGGGAGTCAGGGCCCGTCCCCGGACCGGTTCTCAGGGGTGATTTCCGGCCATACGGCGTGTCACGCGAGGTCGAGCGTCGCGGTCAGCCGGGTGTCGGCGTGCGAATGGCTCGCGCGGACCTCGTAGGTCCCGCCGATCCGGCGCCAGCCGCGGGCCGGCTCGTCCCAGATCTCGAAGGCCCGGGCGGGCAGCGGGATCTCGGTCTCGACGCTCTCGCCGGGGCCCGCCGCGACGCCCGCGAAGGCGGCCAGCCAGCTCGCCGGACGTTCCACCGCATCGTCCACGGGCGCCAGGTAGACCTGGACGACCTCGCGGCCGGGGCGGGCGCCGGTATTGGTGAGGCGGACCCGGACCGTGTCGGCGGTGACCTCCAGGGAGTCGTACGTCCAGTCGGTGTAGCCGAGTCCGTGCCCGAAGGGGTAGGCGGGGGTCACGCCGTGCCGCTCGTACGCCCGGTAGCCGATGAAGAGCCCCTCGCGGTATTCCAGGCGCCCCCCGGTCGGGACCACCTCGGTGACGGGCGCGTCCGCGAACCGCGCGGGCCAGGTGGTCGGCAGCCGCCCGCCCGGCTCCGCGTCGCCGAGGAGCACGTCGGCCAGCGCGGCCCCGCCCTCCTGCCCGGGGAACCAGGTCAGCAGGACGGCGGCCACGTCCTCGCGCCACGGGAGCTCCACCGGGGAGCCCGCGTTGACGACGACCACCGTGTTCGGGTTGACGGCGGCGACGGCGCGCACGAGGTCGTCCTGGCGGCCGGGGAGGGTGAGGCCCTGCCGGTCGAAGCCCTCGGACTCCACGCGCTCGGTGGTGGCGACGACCACGACGGCGGTGTCGGCCCCGCGCGCGGCGGCCACGGCCTCGGCGATCAGCTCGTCCGCGTCGCGCCGCGGGCCGAGGTGGAGCAGCGAGAACATGATCGCCCGGAGCGGCAGCGCGGACATGTCGGGGACCTGGAAGGACAGGGACACCTCGACGGGCTCTCCCTCGGCCAGGGTGACGCGGGCGCGCTCGCTGGGGGCGCCGAAGAAGGCCTCGAAGGGGTCGGCCTCGTCGCCCATCTCCTGGACGCCGCTCCACAGCCGCTCCCCGCCGACGGCCAGGGCGAAGGCGCCGAGTCCGCGGGTGCCGAAGGCGTGCTCGCCGCTCTCGCGCGGCACGAACGTACCGCGGACCTCGATGCTCGCCATGGTCTCGTACGCGGCCCCCGCGGGCAGGTCGTCGCCGATCCACTGGACCTGGCCGGAGGGCAGGGCGCCCTCGCCGAGGACGGTCCCGGAGGCGTCGCGGCAGACGGCGTGGAGCTCGAAGCCCTGGCCGGCGGGGGTCAGCTCGTCGGAGGGGTCGGCGCCGACGGTGTAGGTGAGCGCGCCCTCGGGGAGGGCGGCGGTGAGGCCGTCGAGCGGGGAGACGACCCGCTCGGGGAAGACGGTGGCGCTGCCCCCGCCGAGGACGCGGGCGTCGCGGGCGGCGGCGCCGGTGAGGGCGACGGTCCGGCCGGCGGCCCCGTCGAGCGGCAGCGCTCCCTCGTTGCGGACCAGCACGAAGCCGCGGACCGCGAGCTCGCGGGCCAGCGCCTGGCCGTCGATCGGGGCCGGGACGCTCTCCACGGCGGCGGGAGCGCCCTCCAGGGCACCGGCGCGGGCGGCGAGGCGCAGGACGTTGCGCACCGCCCCGTCCACGGCGGACTCGGGGACCTCGCCGGCGCGGACGGCCTCGGCGAGGGCGGGGCCGTAGACGGTGGCGGGGCCCGGCATGGCCACGTCCATGCCGCCCAGGATGTCGCCGGTGGTGGAGCGGGCGGCCATCCAGTCGGAGACGTTGCAGCCGTCGAAGCCCCATTCGGCTCGCAGGACCTCGTTCACGAGGTACTGGTGCTCGGTCATGGTCGTGCCGTTGACCCGGTTGTAGGCGGTCATGATGCCCCAGGGGTGGGCATTGGCCACGATGGCCTCGAAGGGTGCCAGGTACAGCTCGCGCAGCGGGCGCGGCGCGATGACGCTGTCGACGGTGAACCGGTCGGTCTCGGCGTCGTTGCCGACGAAGTGCTTGACGGTGGTGCCGACGCCGCCGTCCTGGACGCCGTTCACGTAGCCGGAGCCGACGGCGCCGGTGAGGCAGGGGTCCTCGGAGTAGCACTCGAAGTGCCGGCCGCCGAGCGGGGAGCGGTGCAGGTTGACGGTGGGCGCGAGGAGGACGTGCACGCCCTTGCGGCGGGCCTCCTGGGCGAGGAGCCGGCCGGCGCGGCGGGCGAGCCCGGGGTCCCAGGCCGCGGCGAGCGCGGTCGGGGACGGCAGGGCGACGGACGGGTCGTCGGCGGTCCAGCGCACGCCGCGGACCCCGATGGGCCCGTCGGAGAAGACCAGGGACTCCAGCCCGATCGCGGGGACGGCGGGCAGGGACCACATGTCCTGGCCGGCCAGGAGCCGGGCCTTGGTGTCGAGGTCCAGTTTGCCCAGTGCCGCCTCGACGGCGTCGTCTCGCATCTGATCGCGTGCCTGTTCGCGGACCTGATCGGCATCGGTCACGGCCGTGCCTCCTCGTTGAGTGCGGTTGCTCGGTGCGGTGCCCCCATCGTGGACCTGTTGCCTGTTGAACGGTAGGGTTCGTAATCTGTTCGTGATATTCGGGATGCCGTACGGTCCTGTGGGCAGGGCACAGCGCGCGAACGGGAAGGGGTGCCGGGGCGATGGTCAGGGCGAGGAGCGAGGAACGCCGGGGGGAGATCGTCCGCGCGGCCGTCGAGGTGATCGCGGAGCGCGGCTACCGGGGCGCGTCGCTGGCCGCCGTCGCCGAACGCGTGGGCCTGACCCAGCAGGGACTGCTGCACTACTTCCCGACCAAGGAGGCGCTGCTGGTCGCGGTGCTGGAGGAACGCGACCGCTGGGACACGGGCGGCGGCTCGCGCGCCGCCGCCGACAGCTGGCGCCTGGACCTGCTGGACTCGCTGGTCGAGTACAACGCCATGCGCCCGGGCATCGTGCAGACCTTCTCGGCGCTGCTGGGCGAGAGCGTCACCGACGGGCACCCGGCCCGGGAGTTCTTCACCGAGCGCTACGCCCAGGTCCGCTCGGAGATGGCGGCGGTGCTGCGCGCCGAGTTCGGCGACCGCCTGCCCTCCGGCCTGACCCCCGAGCAGGTGGCGCCGCTGCTGACGGCGGTCATGGACGGACTCCAGTACCAGTGGCTGCTGGCCCCGGAGTCCGTGGACATGCCCGCCGCCTTCCGCTCGTTCCTGACCCTGCTGCGGGGGCCGCAGGCCTGAGGGCTCGGGGGGGTAGTGCCTAGTCGACCTGGAGCTCACCCATCCGGCTCCAGCCGGTCGCACCCTCGATGGTGGTGCTGACGATCTCGGGCGTACGGGTCACCATGGGCCGCATGGTCTCCAGCGCGGCGCTGAAGTGCTCGGAGGTGACGTGCGCTTCGGCCGCGTCGTCCTGGAAGGCCTCGACC
Source organism: Streptomyces sp. NC-S4 (assembly GCF_054353315.1). NCBI lineage: Bacteria > Bacillati > Actinomycetota > Actinomycetes > Kitasatosporales > Streptomycetaceae > Streptomyces > Streptomyces sp. NC-S4. Next base: position 2,967,368 of record NZ_CM135937.1, read on the forward strand.
AGCACGTAGGTGTTGGGCTCCTCCAGGCTGCGCGACCATTCGAACCACAGGTTGCCGGGTTCGGCGCGGGTGGCGCGGGTGAACGGCGCGACCTTGTCGGGCCACGCGTCGACGTATTCGGGCTTGACGGGGAATTTCACCACAATGAAGATCACACCGGCATTTTATGCAGGTTGATCCACACCGCGGGCGCACCTCCCCGGGCGCCGCCGGGTCAGGGGCGCAGGGCGGAGAGGTCCCGGGCCGCGAGGTCCGGGCGGGACGTCAGTACGGCGTGGACCGACTCCAGGATCGGCAGCGGCGCCCGGGCGGTGGCCAGGGCCACGTCCTTCGCGGCCAGGGCCACCGGGAAGTCCGAGGAGTCGGCGTACGCGCGGGCCACCGCGCCCGCCAGCGGCCCGCGGGCCAGTTGGCCGCGGACCAGTTCCGCCGGCAGGCCCATGGCCCCGCCCAGCCTCAGCGCCTCGGCCACCAGGGCCACCCCGCCGACCGCCGCGTTGATCAGAACGAGCTTCAGGGCGGCGCCCGAGCCCGGCGCACCGCACTCCGTGACCTCGCCCAGGGCGTCGAGGACCTCCCGCACCGGGCCCGGCAGCGGGGCACCGCCCGCCAGCACCCACAACTCCCCCGTGGCCGCCCGGTCCACACTGCCCATCACCGGCGCGTCGGTCAGCGTCACCCCCGTCGGCAGCCGCCCCGCGAGCTCCCGCACCGCGTCCGGCCCCACCGTCGAGGTGTCGATCCAGTGGACCCCGGGCCGCAGGGCCGGCAGCACGTCCTCCGCGACGGCCCGCAGGGCCGCCGGATCGGCCAGCATCGTGACGACGAGGTCCGCCCCGCGCACGGCCGCGCCGGGCGTGGCGGCGACGACCGCACCGGCCGCCTCCAGCGGCAGCGCACGCTCCCGCGTCCGGTTCCAGACCGTCAGCCCGTATCCCCGGGACAGCAGGTGACGGGCCATCGGGGCCCCCATCCGGCCGAGGCCGAGAAACGCGATCTTCAGTGCTCTGTCCATGCCCATGACGCTAGGCGGGGCCCATTCATGCGACAAGCGAATGTCTAGCATGGCTGCCATGCCCACTTCGCACAGCTTGTACGAGGTCTTCCTGAGCGTGGCCCGACTTGCCTCCTTCACGGCCGCCGCCCGCTCCCTCGGCTACACCCAGTCCGCGGTCTCCCGGCAGATCCAGACCCTGGAGGGCGAATGGGGCACCCCGCTCTTCGACCGCCTCCCCCGCGGGGTCCGCCTGACCGAAGCCGGCCGCCTCCTGCTCCCGCACGCCGAGGCCGTCGGCGAGCGGCTGCGCACCGCCCGCGCCGAACTCGACGCGCTGCGCGCCCTCGGCGCCGGACGGCTGCGGATCGGCGCCTTCTCCACCGCCGACGCCGCCCTGCTGCCCCGCGCCCTGGCCGCCTTCCGGGCCCGCCACCCCGCCGTGGCCGTCGCCCGCACCGAGGGACCCTCCGCCAAGCACCTGGCCCTGCTCGCCGCCGGGGACCTCGACCTCGCCGTCGTCGCGGACACCTCCGAGGAGCCACCCCGCGGCTGCACCCCGCACCACCTGCTCGACGAGCGGATGTACGTGGCCCTGCCGGCCGGCCACCGGCTCGCCGGGCGGGCCGGCGTACGGCTGGCCGAGCTGGCCGACGAGGAGTGGATCGCGGCCGACACCCGGCCCGAGGAGACCCTCATGCACTCCGCGGTGGCCGGCGGCTTCCGCCCCCGCACCGGTTTCGTGGCCGCCGACTGGATCGCCAAGCAGGGCTTCGTCGCGGCCGGGCTCGGCGTCACCCTGATCCCGGCGCTCGCCGCCTCCTCGGTCCGGGCCGACCTCGCGCTGGTCCCCCTGCACCCGGACGACACCCCGCGCCGCCGGATCTACGCCGCCACCCCGCACGCAACCGCCCCCTCCCCCGCCGCCCTCGCCTTCCTGGCCCTGCTGAAGGAGGCCGCGGCCGGGCTGGCATCCTGACCCGGTGAAGATCGCCGCAGCGCAGCTGACCTGCTCCCCCGCCGATGTCCGGACCAACGTCGCGCGGGCCGCGGACCTCGCCGCGACGGCGCGCGAACAGGGCGCCGAACTGGTGGTGTTCCCCGAGCTCGCGCTCACCGGCTACGAGCTCGACGCGCTGACCGCCGACCCCGGGCTGTGGACGGCCGCCGACGACCCCCGGCTGGATCCGCTGCGCTCCGCCGGGATCGCCACCGCGGTGAACGTCGCCCTGCCCACCGGCGGCCCGCGCCCCGCCATCGCCACGCTGGTCCACGACGCGGACGGCGCGCACGTGACGACGTACGCGAAGCAGCACCTCTACCGGCACGAGCAGGAGGTCTTCGAGCCCGGCCGGGGCGACGGGCGCTTCGAACTCGGCGGGATCCGCTTCTGCCTGGGCATCTGCTTCGACAACCACTTCCCCGAACTGCCCGGCCGGGGCGCCGCCGACGGCTGCCGGGTCCATCTGGCGAGCTCCCTGTACGGGACGGGCGACGGGATCCACGAGCGCGCCACCGTGCACCCCGGGATCGCGCGCGAGCACGGCCTGTACGTGGTCCTCGCCAACCACGTCGGCCCGGCGGGCCCGTGGACCGGCTGCGGCCGTTCGGCCGTGTGGGCCCCGGGCGGCGCCCTGCTGGCCGAGGCGGACGACCGCACGCCCTCGGTGGTGACGGCCTCGGTGTGATGAGGTGGGCGCCATGAACGACTTCGAGACGATCACGGTGCCGGAACGCCTCCACGGCTACCCGGGGGTGGCCTTCGGCGGCTACGTGGCGGGCGTACTGGCCGCCCGGGCCGCCGCGAAGGACGTACGGGTGGACTTCCGGCGCCCCGTGCCGACCGGGGCGCCGGTGCGGCTCGCCGCGACCGCGGACGGCGGCTGCGAGCTGACGGACGGCGAGCTGGTGCTGGCCGCGGCGACCCCGGCCGGGGCGCCCGGCGCGCCCTGCCCCGAAGCCCCGTCCTGGGACCGGGCCGTGGCCGCGGCCGAGGCGTTCCGGGCGGACCCGCCGGACGGTCAGGCCGACTGCTTCGGCTGCGGCCTGGACCGGACGCCCGCCACCGGCCTGCGCCTGCACTGCGGTACGGTGCCGGGCCGCGAGCTGGTCGCCGCGGCCTGGACGCCCGCGCCCGAACTCGGCGGCGCGGACGGGCTGCTGCCGCCCGAGCTGGTGTGGGGCGCACTGGACTGCCCGGGGAACGCGGCGGGGCGGCTGCTCGACGGCCGCCCGGCCGGTGCGGTCACCGCCGCGCTCGGCGCCCGGCTGCTGCGGCCGGTGCCGGTGGGCGAGGGGCTGATCTCCTACGCCTGGATAGTGTCGTCCTCGGGCCGCAAGTACACGGTGGGCACGGCCCTGGCGACGGCGGACGGCGATCTGTGCGCCGTGGCCGAGGCACTGTGGGTCCAGCCGCGCGCGTGAGCGCTCGGCTCACGCGGTGTCGGCCAGCAGGTGCTTGCCGCCCCACGCCCCCAGGGGTTCCAGGGCCGCGTTCAGGTCCCGGCCCAGGGGGGTCAGGGAGTACTCGACGCGCGGCGGGACCTCCTCGTACACCTCGCGGTGCACGATGCCGTCGGTCTCCAGCTCGCGCAGCTGGGCGGCGAGCACCTTCTCCGAGATGCCGGGGAGGAGCCTGCGCAGTTCACCGAACCGGTGGAACCGCTGGTCCAGGAGCCACAGGAGCGACACCTTCCACTTCCCGTCGATCACGGACATCGCCGCGGCGATCCCGCATTCGTCCGCACCGGGCCTCCGTGCCACCGCCATCGCACACCCTCCCCACCTGCTGGCTCACCTCGGGGTAACCACCCACTCCGAAGTGCGTACTTGAGCGCCCTGCCGCCCTCCAACAGGCTAGCCGTCATGACCGACACCACAGCTCACGATTCCCTCACCCTCCTCGGCCTCGGCGACATGGGCACCGCCCTCGCCCGCACCTGGCTCGCCGCCGGGCACTCCCTGACCATCTGGAACCGCACCCCCGCCAAGGCCGGACCGCTGGCCGCCGAAGGGGCGTCCGTCGCCTCGACCGCGGCCGACGCGGTCGCGGCGAGCGCACTGGTCGTGGTCTGTCTGCTGGACGACGCGAGCGTCGGCGCCGCCCTGGACGGCATCGACCTGACCGGCAAGGACCTCGTCAACCTCACCACCGGCACTCCGGCCGAGGCGCGCGCCCGCGCCGCCTGGGCCGAGGAGCGCGGCGCCCGGTACCTGGACGGCGGGATCATGGCAACGCCGACGATGATCGGCGCCCCCGGAACCGGCGGGTACGTCTTCTACAGCGGCTCGCGCGCGCTCTTCGAGCGCCGCCGGGCGGTCCTGGAGGTCCCGGCCGGGTCCCGCTTCGTCGGCGAGGACCCCGGGCACGCGGCCCTGCACGACGTGGCGCTGCTCAGCGCGATGTGGGGGATGTTCGCCGGTGTCTCGCAGGCCTACGCGCTGATCGAGGGCGAGGACATCGCCGCGAAGGACCTGGCTCCGCTGCTGTCCGAGTGGCTCGGCGCGATGGGCTTCTTCGTCGGCAACGCGGCCGAGCGGCTGACCTCGCGGGACTTCACCTCGGGGGTGGTCTCCAACCTGGCCATGCAGGTCGCCGGCAGCGGCACCATGCTGCGCACCGCCGAGGAGCAGGGCGTCAGCACCGAGCTGATCACCCCGTACGTGGACCTGCTGCGCCGGCGGCTGACCGCGGACCCGGCCGCGCACGGCGGTGAGGACACGACGGGGGCCGTCCTGCTGCTGAAGCGGTAGCCGCCCGGAGGCCTGCGGCTACGAGTACGCGGGCGGCGGCGGGCCGAAGCCCGCGGGGGTGGTTTCGGCGGCCGGAGCCTCGTCGGTCCGCACGAGGTCGCGCGCCATGAGGGTGGCACCGGCCACCGCGCCCGGCATCAGGAACACCGCGACCAGGGGTACCAGGAACGCCAGCACCAGCGGCACCCCGAAGCCCAGCACCAGCATCCGCCGCGAGCGCATCAGCTCCAGCCGGTCCGGCAGCTCCACCTTGCGCCGCTGCAGGGCCACGGCGGTGAGCTCCTGGGTCAGGAAGTACCCGGAGACGCAGAAGCCGAGCACCGGGATCACCGTCTGCCCGATCACCGGGACGAAACCGAGGGCGAAGAGCAGGATCCCGTACAGCAGGACCCGCAGGAGCACCTTCACGCTGTCCCGGGCCGAGACCCACAGCTCCAGCCAGAGCGGGAGCCCCGACTGCGGCACCTCGCCGCCCTCGCTGCGGTCGACCTGCTCCGAGAGGGACTCGTAGAACGGCTGGCCGATCAGCAGGGTCACGGCGGTGAAGGTGATCACCGCGAGGAAGAGCCCGAGGCCGAAGAACAGGGCGGTCAGGAAGCCGCGGAAGAGCGAGAGCCAGGGCGAGGACCAGTCGTCGGCGAAGGGGGTGGCCCAGGCGGTCAGGTCGTCGGCTCCGTAGCCGAGCCCGATCAGGGCGCCGGCGTAGAGGACGAGCGCGACGAGCCCGGGCAGCAGCCCGAAACCCAGCCACCGGCCGTGACGGAACACCCATCGCTGTCCGGCCAGCAGATACCGGAAGCCCCCCGCAAGATCACGCATGGGGCCAGTTTACGGCGAAGGCCGCACCCCGGTCGGGGGTGCGGCCTTCGCGCTGCGAGCGCCGGATCAGACGGCGAGCTCGACGGTGATGTTGCCGCGGGTGGCCTTCGAGTACGGGCAGACCTCGTGGGCCTTCTCGATGAGGTCCTTGGCGGTGGCGGCGTCCACGTTCGGGATCACGGCGGAGATCTTGACGATCAGGCCGAAGCCGTCGTCGTTCTTGCCGATGCCGACCTCGGCGGTGACCGTGGAGCCGGAGATGTCGGCGTTCACGTTCTTCGCGACGACGCCCAGGGCGCCCTGGAAGCAGGCGCTGTAGCCGGCGGCGAACAGCTGCTCCGGGTTGGTACCGGCGCCGCTGCCGCCGAGCTCCTTCGGCGGGTTCACGACGACCTCGAGCCGGCCGTCGTTGGTGGCGACGCGCCCGTCACGGCCGTTCTCGGCGGTGGCGACAGCGGTGTAGGCGACGTCGGACTGCTGGATGGACATAAAGGAAAATCCTCCTGGTAATCGCCGCGAGTCGCGCCCACGATCACGACGGTGTGCAGTGAGCCTAACCGGTGAAGGAAACGATCATCTTTCCGGTGTTCTCGCCGCGGAGCATGCCGAGGAAGGCGGAGGTGGCGTTCTCGACCCCTTCGACGACCGTCTCGTCGTAGCGCAGCTCGCCGGAACGCAGCCATCCGGCGACGTCCTGGACGAACTGCTGCTGCAGGTGGTTGTGGTCGTTGACGAGGATGCCCTGCAGGCGCAGGCGCTTGCCGATGACCTGCATCAGGTTGCGGGGACCGGGGGCGGCCTCGGTGTCGTTGTAGCCGGCGATCGCGCCGCACAGGGTGGCCCGGCCGTTCACCTTCATCGAGGAGATGGCGGCCTCGAGGTGGTCGCCGCCGACGTTGTCGAAGTAGACGTCGATGCCCTCGGGGGCGGCGGCCGGCAGCTGCTCGGCGACAGGGCCGTTCTTGTAGTTGAAGGCGGCGTCGAAGCCGTACTTCTCCGTGAGCAGCGTCACCTTCTCGTCCGAGCCGGCGGAGCCGATCACCCGGGACGCGCCCTTGATCTTCGCGAACTGGCCGACGAGGCTGCCGACGGCGCCAGCGGCGCCGGAGACGAAGACGGAGTCGCCCTCCTTGAAGGAGGCGACCTCGAAGAGTCCGGCGTAGGCGGTCAGGCCCGGCATGCCGAGGACACCGAGGTAGGCGGAGAGCGGAGCGAGCGAGGCGTCCACCTTGACGGCGTGCGCGGCGTCGAGGTCCGCGTACTCGCGCCAGCCGAAGGGGTGCAGGACGTGCTCGCCCACGGCGAAGCCCTCGGCGGAGGAGGCGACGATCTCGCCGACCGCGCCGCCCTGCATCGGCTCGTCCAGCTGGAAGGGCGGGATGTACGACTTCACGTCGTTCATGCGGCCGCGCATGTAGGGGTCCACGGACATGTACAGGTTGCGCACGAGGATCCGGCCGGCGGCGGGCTCGGCGGACACGGGCACCTCGCGCAGGGCGAAGTCCTCGGCGACGGGCCAGCCCTGCGGGCGACGGACGAGGTGCCACTCGCGGCTGACGGCGGGGATCTGGGACATGCGGCGCTCCTGGTCAGAACGAAATTGCTTCACTAGGTGAAACAACCATGCGCCTAGATATTTCATGTTGTCAAGTAAATGGGTACGCTGGTTCCATGCCCAGTCGTCGCGTAGACCCAGTGACCATCGAAGTCGTCGAGCTCATCGCCGACGTCGTGGCCCGCTATCACACGGAGTACGAGCACGCGGCCGCCAGCCACCAGCTCACCGGTGCCCAGGCCAAGGTGCTGAACATGCTCTCCCTGGAGCCCATGCCGATGCGGCGCATCGCGCTGAAGCTGCGGTGCGAGCCTTCGAACGTGACCGGCATCGTCGACCGCCTGGAGACCCGCGGCCTGGTCGAACGCCGGCCGGACCCGGCGGACCGCCGGGTGAAGCTGGCCGCCCCCACCGAGGAGGGCACCCTGACCGCGGAGCGGCTGCGCGAGTCGCTGGACTTCGCCCGCGAGCCGCTGGCCGGGCTGTCCGCGGAGGAACGGACGGTCCTGCGGGACCTCCTGAGGCGCATGCTGGCCTGACGGCGCCGGTCCGCCCGGGCCGGCCCTCGCCCCGCCATCTCCCCCGCCCCACCCTGTACCGCTGACCAGCGGAAAGAATCCCCTGGACGCGCGTCCGGGGCGGCACTAAGTTCGGCTCTTTGCGCGTCGGGCGCGTCGGACCAGCCGCCCGGCGCTTCGCCGTGTCACGCGTTCCCGTGGGGGGTACACCGTCATGTCCTTCAACACACCCGGCCCGCCGCCGCCCGGCGGCGTCCTGAGGTCCCCGCAGGGCCTCGCGACCGCGGTCACCGTACTCCTGTGCGTGACGGGCGGGGTCAACCTGCTGTCGGCCGGCATCAACGTCTTCACCATGTCGCTGATGAGCGATCTCGACGCGGACCCCGGCCGGGTCTCCGCCTCCATGACCGACCTCTCGGACATCCTGGCCGGCCTCGCGGGAGTCCTCCAGCTGGCGATGTACCTCGCCACCGCCGTCGTCTTCCTCGTGTGGTTCCACCGCGTGCGCGTCAACGGCGAGGTCTTCCGGGCCACCGAATTCACCCAGGGGCGCAGCTGGGCCATCGGCTGGTGGTTCGTCCCGATCGCCCACCTGTTCAAGCCGTTCGTGATCGCACGGCAGATCTGGCGGGCCAGCACCCAGCTGGGGCCCGACGGCTCCCCCGTCCGGGTCTCCACCGCTCCCCTCACGGCCTGGTGGACGGTCTGGGTCGTCGCGTCGATCGTCGGGCGCTTCAGCGGCAGGCTCTACACGGACGCCGAGACCTTCGGCGAGCAGGCGGCCGCCGCCGCCGTGGGCATCGGCTCCGACCTGCTCATGGTCGCCGCCGCCGTGCTCGCCGTCCTCTTCGTCCGCGGGCTGACGGCCCTGCAGAACACCATGGCCGCCCAGGGCCCGTACGCAGCCGCCCGGCCCGCGCACGACGGGACCCCGGCACCGGCCGGGATCTAGGGCCATCTAGAACCAGCCGCAGAAGATCCAGCAGTCCTTGGTCGGCGAGGGTGAGGGCGTGGGTGTCGGGGACGGCGGGGACGACGGGACCCGCGTGCCCGTGGAACCGCTGGGCGAGGGCTTCCCCGACGCGGTCGCTCCTGCGGACGATCCCGGGCCGGGGGTACGGGACGCCGGGCCCGATGGTGCCGGCGCGGGGGCGGACGAAGCCGGACCCGGCTGCGCGACGCTCCCGGAAGGCGCCGCGGTACCGGCCTTCTTCGTACCCGTGGCGGTGGCCTTCGCCGTGGCCTTCCCGGGCCCCGTGGGCGCACCGGCCGTGGGGGCGTCGGGCAGCGGGGCGGGCTGCTGCGGTCCGTCGTCGGTCAGCACCACGGTCGCGGCCCGGTCGGTGCGCTCCCCGTCGGTGGCCATACGGGCCACGGCCATGGAGCCGCCGACCGCGACCAGCGCGCCGAGCGAGAGCGAGAGCACGGTCCGGCGGCGGCGCCGGTGCGTGACCCGGCGGCGGGCACCGGCGCGCCGCTCGTTCGGCGCGGACAGCACGACGACCGAGTCGGCGAAGTCCCCGGCCGGAGCGGGCGGCGGTCCGGGGACGGGCGCCTCGCCCGGCCCGGCGGCCGGTGCGGCGGCGGGCCCGGCGACGGCGGGTATCAGGTACTCGGCGGGGGTTCCGCATCCGGCGCACGCCAGTGCGCCGTTGAGGTGCCTCCGGCAGGCGTGGCAATAGTTCATGGCGCCCGCAGGCTACGTGGTCTGCGGCAACATCCGGATCCCGAGAACGTAAGGATCCTGTGTGGAATCGTTCCTTCCATGACATCTTTCGGGCCGACCGGATTCCAGTTGGTGCTCTTGCGGCGCATGGCCGACTTCCAGCCGGACCTCGCCGACGAGGCCCGCCGCCGACTCGGGGCCTCGCTCGCGGACCAGCGGGAGGCGAACAAGCGCTGGCAGGCGATGGTCCGGTCGCCCCGCTCCCGCGGGGCCCTGGCCCGGTACCGCTCGGTGCTCGGCCCGCCGGAGTCCGCCGAGCACCGCACGATCGGCGATCTGGAGTGCGAGGCCCTGCTATGGTCGCTGCCGCTCTGGCCGGACCTGCGCTTCGAGGTGCTGGCCGCGCCGGACGGGGCCGTGTGGAACGAATGGCTGGTGCGGGCCCCTGGCGCGCCGGGCCCGGTACTGGAATCGCCCGACGATCTGCGGCCCTGGTCGGCGACGGTGGACGAGGTCGCGCGGGCCTTCGCCCCGGTCCGGCCGATGGAGGGCACCGCGCCGACCCGCTGGCGCCTGGCTTTCGCCGCGCGGGGGCGGCCCTGCGTGGCGGAGTTCACCTACGGACTGCTGCAGCGGCTCTCCCCGACCGAGGGGCAGGACGCCCTCTAGGAGGAGAGGAAGGCGCGGACCCCGGCCGAGGTGGCGTCGTCGCCGAGCAGGTCGTTGTGCTTCAGGCAGCCGACCGGCGTGTTGGCGGCTCCGGTCAGCGGGACGCTGTCGTCCGGGTTGACGACCTCGTCGCAGTTCGACCAGAAGGTCGCGTACTTCACCGCGCCCGGGGTCTCGTCCCCGCCGTTCAGGTTCTTCACCACGTACGACCCCGGGGTCATGTCCCGGCACGCCTGGTCCCACAGCGCGCAGGCCCAGGCGGTGGACGTGCCGCGGTTGGGTCCGGCCAGCGAGACCCAGTGGTCCACGGCGTCCGCGCCGCCGCCGAACTTCACGTACCAGCGGCTGACCAGCGAGCCGAAGGAGTGCGAGACGACATCGACCCGGGCGGCGCCGGTCTCCCGCCGGACCTGGTCGACGTAGGCGCCGAGCCGCCCGGCGAGGACCTCGTTGACCGACCGGTGGGTGTCGTAGCCGAAGGAGAAGAGCTCCGCGTCGGTGTACCCGGCGGCCCGCAGGTCCGCGCGCAGGGCGCCCCAGACGCCCGGATCAGCGTTGTAGCCGTGTACGAGGACCACCGGACGGCGGGCGGCGGCGGCCCGGGCCGGGGAGGCCGCCGGCAGCGCGAGGCACAGCGTCAGGAGTGCCAGGAGCAGCGCGAGGGCCTGCGGTCTCTGTCGGGCCGTCAGCATCGGCTCCCCTTTACCTTGTTACGCGCGAGTAGCGCGTGCGGTGGGCGCATGGTGCTGCCTGTCGGTACAGAAATCCACCCCCATGCAGCCGCGACACACCCCCGGCCGGAGCAGCCCAACGGGCCGTTAGCCCGAATTGCCCGCGATGATATGAAAAGCGATCGACACTCCGTCGGTCCTTGCGTCAGTGCTCTCGGGAGGATCTGCCATGACCGTCAGTCTTGAGCAGTTGCGCCGCTGCCACGTCGCCGTCGACCTGGGGGCGGCGAGAACCCGCGTGTACGTCAAGGGCGCCGGCCTCGTGGTCGACGAACCCAGCGTCGCCGCGGTCAACACGCGCACCGGCGCGCTCATCGCCGTCGGCTCCTTCGCCGAACGGATGACCGGCCGCACGCCCGACTACATCCGGGTCGTACGCCCCGTCTCCGGCGGCACCGTCGTCGACATCGAGATGGCCCAGCGGATGCTGCGTCACCTCCTCGGCGAGAAGCTGCGGCGCGCCCTGCGCCGCAAGCCGCGGCTGCGGGCCGCCGCCTGCACCCCGCACGACGCGGACCCGCTCGCCCAGCGGGCCACCGTGGAGACGCTCGTCGGGCTCGGCGCCCGGCGCGTCGAACTGGTCGACACCCTGATCGCGGCGGCCGTCGGCTGCGGACTCCCCGTGGAGCAGCCGACCGCGACGATGATCATGGTGTGCGGGGCCGCCGCCACCCAGGTGGCCGTCCTCTCCCTCGGATCCATCGTCACCGCCCAGCGGATCCCGGTCGGCGGCGAGGCCATCGACCACGCGGTCGTCCAGCACCTGCGCCACGCGCACGAGCTGATGCTGCCCAGCCAGGCCGTCCGCCCGCTGCAACTGGCCCTCCACGGCAACGGCCTCACCGTCGGCGGCCCGGCCTCCACCCTGATCCACGGCCGCGACGTGGCCACCGGCCTCGCCCGCTCCGTGCAGGTGGACACCGCGGCCGTACGCGACGCCATCTACACCCCGCTGACCGCCGTCCTCGACGGCATCGGCAAGGTGCTGCGGGACTGCCCGCCGGACCTGGTGGCCGACCTGACGGACCGGGGGATCATGATGGTGGGCGGCAGCGCCCTGCTGCCGGGCCTGGACCAGATGCTGCGGGACGCCACCGGAATGCCCGTCGCGATCGCGGAACGGCCCGACGTGTGCGCCGTACTCGGTCTCGGCGCGATGCTCGAAGGGAAGATCGCCCCCATGGTCCTCAACCCGCTGGCCGAATGAGGCCCCAGGAGCCGGAAGAATCCGAGGAGAACGAGGAGATCGAGGGGATCGCGGGGATCCAGGGGTCCTACGAGCCCGGGGAGCCGGACGAGGAGGCGGCGCACCTTCCGGTGCTGCTGGAGGCCGTCCTCAACGTCGGGTCCGAGCTGGAGCTGCACACCACCCTCCAGCACATCGTGGACTCCGCGACCGAGCTGTGCGCGGCCCGGTACGGAGCGCTCGGGGTCGTCGACCCCGAGCGCGTCCTGCTGACGCAGCTGTTCACCGCAGGGCTCACCGAGGAGGAGCGGGCCGCGATCCCGCACCTGCCCGACGCGCGCTCCGGCGTGCTCGGAGCGCTCGTCAGCGACCCGCGCCCGCTGCTCGTGGACGACGTCACGCGGGATCCGCGGGCCGCCGGATTCCCGCCGGGCCACCCGCCGATGCACAGCCTCCTGGGCGTCCCGATCCGGGTGCACACGGAGGTCTTCGGGAGTCTCTACCTCACCGAGAAGCGGGGCGGCGGGCCCTTCACCGACGAGGACCTCGCCCTGCTGCGCGTCCTGGCCTCGCAGGCGGGCATAGCGATCGGCAATGCCCGGCTCTACGAGACCGCGCGCCGCCGGGAGCGCTGGATCGACGGCGCCGCCGCCGTGACCACGGCCCTGCTCGCCGGACGCCCGGCGGCGGACGCCCTGAGGTGCGTGGCCGAACGGGCCCGGCTGCTGGCGGACGCCGCGGCCGGGGTGGTGCTCCAGCCGACCCCCGAGGGCGGCATGGAGATCGTGGCCGCGTCCACGCAAGGCGATCCCGGGGACCTGGTGGGCACGGCGATCGCCCCCGGCTCGCCGGTGCTGGTGCAACTCCTCGGCGGCGAGCCCGTCTTCATCGACGACTCGGCGACCGATCCCCGGATGACCACGCACGTGCGGGAGCGGTTCGGGCCGAGCATGATGCTTCCGCTGCAGAGCGGGGGCCAGCTGATCGGCACCCTGGCGCTGCCCCGCGCCCGGGGCGGACCCGCGTACGACGCGGTGGACCGGCTGCTCGCCTCGCAGTTCGCCTCCCAGGCCGCGCTGGCCCTCGTACTCGCGGACGCCCAGCACGACCGGGAGCAGCTGGCGGTGTACGAGGACCGCGACCGGATCGCGCGGGACCTGCACGACCTGGTGGTCCAGCGGCTGTTCGCCACCGAGATGATGTTGGAGAGCGCCCGGCGGCGGGCCGCGAACGCCCCGTCCGGGGACACGGTCGGCGACGAGCTCGGCCGGGCCGTGGACGAGCTCGACTCCACCATCCAGGAGGTCCGGACGGCCATCTTCGCCCTCCAGCAGCCACCGACCGACGCCCCGACGACCTTCCGGGGGCGGGTGCTGCGCGAGACGGGCGGGGCGGCGGCCGTGCTCGGCTTCCAGCCGTCGGTGCACTTCGCGGGCGCGGTGGACGCCCTGCTGCCGGATCCGGTGGCGGTCGACCTGATCGGGGCCCTGCGCGGCGCCCTGGCCGCGGCGCACCGGCGCGGCGAGATCACCTTCATCGACGTGCAGGTGGAGGCGAGCCCGTCCCGGGTCCGCCTGACGGTGGCGGACGACGGCCGTACGGAATCGGGCGCGCGGGGCACGACGGTGACGTGGGAGTCGGCGCTGTGACGGCTGGTCACGGAATCCGCCCCGCGGGCTGTGCTTCCATGATCCGGTGAATGACAAGAGTGCTCCCGCGGCCGGCGAACCGGCGGTCCGGCATGTGCGGCCCCGGACGGACGCCGACCTCGACGCCTGCGTCCGGGTGCTCGCCGAGGTCCACGAGCGCGACGGCTACCCCGTGAACTGGCCGGACCACCCCGGCGGCTGGCTGTCCGGGCCGGCGCTGCTCGCGGCCTGGGTGGCGGAGCTGGACGGGCGGATCGTCGGTCACATCGGCCTGTCCCGCGTCGCGGCGGACGATGCCGCGCCCGCGCTGTGGAGCAGCCGTGAGGGCGTGAGCCGTACGGCGGCGGCCGTGGTCGGCCGCCTGTTCGTCGCCCCGGCGGCCCGCGGGCACGGGATCGGCGAGCTCCTGATGGCCCGGGCGACGCGGGAGGCACGGGAGCGCGATCTGCATCCCGTGCTCGACGTCGTGGCCTCCGACGCCTCGGCGGTGGCCCTCTACGAACGGCTGGGCTGGGAGCTGCTGGCCACGGTCGAGCAGCGCTGGAGCCCGGAGCGGACGGTCACGGTGCACTGCTACGCGGCAGCCGGCTGACGGGACGCCCCGCCGGCTGACAGCACCGGGCCGTCTCTTTCGGATCTCGTCGGCCGCGCCCGCGGCGTCCGGCGCCATGGGGTCCCCTCGGGCGCCCCGACAACACGGCCGGGTACGGTGCCGGGCGTCGCGGGCCCGGCAGGATCCGGAAGGGACGGCCTAGAACGGCCCCGGCCGGGTGGCCGCGCGCAGGGCGATCCGGGTGTTGGACTGGGCCACCCCCGCCTCCCGTTTCATCCGGCGGAGCAGCCCGTCGAGGGCGGCGGGGTCGGCGGCCCGGGCGCGGACGAGGTAGTCGTGTTCGCCGGTCACGTGCACGACCTCGGTGATCCCGGAGAGCTTGGCGATCCGGCGCTCGAACTCCTCGTTCGTGGTGTCCTGGCGCAGGGTGACGTCGATGAAGACGACGAGCCCGCCGGCGGTGTCGGCCGCCGGGTCCACGATCGTGGTGAACCCGCGGATCACCCCTTCCCGGCGCATCCGTCGTACCCGGTCGGCGGTGGCATTGGCGCTGAGGCCGACGCGGACTCCCAGGTCCCGGTACGAGATCCGCGCATCCTGCTGCAGGATGCCGAGGATTTCCCTGTCGAGGCGGTCCATACCGCGATTCTCGCAGCCGGGCCCGTTATGCGCGCTCGTCCCCCGCAGGGCGGGCCCGAGGCTCACCCCATGAGCGAACTGATGACACCGACGCTGGCGGGCGCGGCCGCGGGCCTGGGCGTGGCGATGCCCATGGGGGCGATGAGCGTGCTGCTGCTGCAGGAGGCGATGCGCGACCGCCGCACCGCCGTGGCCGCGGCCGCGGGAATCGCGGCGGTCGACCTCGGCTACGCGGCCCTCGCCACCGCCCTGGGGCCCTGGGTGGCCTCCCACATCTCCCCGGTCGAGGCCTGGGTCCGGCTGGCCTCGGCGGCGATCCTGCTGGTCATCGCGGCGCGCGGCCTCGTCGGGGCCTCCTCCGCCCGGACCTCGGGGGCGGCGTCCGCCCCGGCGGCGGCCCCGTCGTCCGCCCCCGCGTCCGCCCCGCCCCCGGCCCGGCCGGCCAAGGCCTTCGCCCGGTACGTCGGCCTGACCGCGCTGAACCCCACCACCGCCCTCTACTTCGCCGCCCTCACCACCGCCCAGGGCGCCGCCCTGGGCACCAGGGCGGCCGGCGCCGCCTTCCTCCTCGGCGTCGGCGCCGCCTCCCTCCTCTGGCAGCAGGCACTCGTGACGCTCGGCTCCCTCGCCGGAACCCGGGTCCCGGACGGCGCCCGCGTCTGGACCTTCCGCCTCGGCTACGGCCTGGTCGCCGCCTATGCCCTCAAGATCGCCCTCCCCCTGCCGACCCTGCCGACCCTCGGGTGAGGCGCCGGTGAGGGGTCGGGGCGGGGTCGGGGGCGACTCGGGGTGACCTGGGGGTGATGCCGGATACGGGTCGGCACCCCGGCCGAAATGATCAGTACATGACCAATCAGCCGCTGGGCCGCCGCCGTGCGACCCTCACCCGGGCCGCCTTCGTCTCCGCTCCCCTGTGCATGCTGGCCTACGGCGTCGTCCGGCTCAGCGACCCCGACCACGGCCCGGGCCCCGCCTGGACCACGGGCCACGTCCTCCTGCTGGCCGGGGTGCTGCAGTTCGCCCTGATCCTCCCGGCCCTGCACCGGCTGACCGGGCCCGCCCGCGGGGCGGGCCGCCTCGCCGCCGGCACCGCCACCCTGCTCGGCCTGGCCGGCACCCTGGCGGTCACCGCCCAGGCCACCATCGATCTCGTCGTCGGCTTCCGGGCCGCCGACCGCCCGGGGATGGCTCGGCTCTTCGAGGAGATCCAGAGCCACCCCGGGGTGCTCCCCGCCGTCTACACCGTCGGCCCGATGCTCTTCTACGTCGGCCTCCTCTGGCTCCTGGTCCACCTCGCCGTCCAGCGCCGCGTCAGCCCCTGGCGCCCCGTCATGGTGGTACTGGGCACCGCCACCAGCGCCACCGACCTCGACCTGCTGCCGCTCGGCGCCCTCTGCTTCACCGCGGCCCTCCTCCCCCTGTCCCTCCCCCTGACCGCCCCGCGGACGCAGCGCCTAGGGTGACCCCGTGACGACCCGCCTCTCGGCCCGCGCGGCCATCGCCTCCGTGACCGACCCCGGCAGCTTCACCGAACTCCCCGTGCCACGGCGGGAGTCCCCCGCCGACGGCCCGCTGGAGTGGACCGGCTACGACGACTCCCGCGCCCGCGCCGCCGAGCGCACCGGCGAGCAGGAGTCCGTCGTCACCGGCACCGCCCGCCTCGGCGGCCGCGAAGCCGTCCTGATCTCCTTCGAGTTCGGCTTCCTCGGCGGCTCGCTCGGGCAGCGCACCGGGGACCGGCTCGAAGCCGCGTACGCCCACGCCCGCGAGCACCGGCTCCCCCTCGTCTCGCTCATCGCCACGGGCGGCTCCCGGATGCAGGAGGGCATGCTCGCCCTCACCCAGCTCCAGCGCGTGGCCCGCCAGTGCGTCCTGACCCGGGCCGCGGGGCTCCCGCAGCTCGCCGTCCTGCGCGATCCGACCACGGGCGGCGGCTGGGCCACCCTGGGGGCCGGCGCCGATGTCGTCCTCGCGCTCCCCGGGGCCCAGGTCGGCTTCGCCGGGTCCCGGGTGCGCCCGGCGGACGCGGATCCGGCGGCCTACAGTGCCGAGGGGCAGTACGCCGCCGGTCACGTGGACGCCGTGGTCCCCGCCGCCCACCTGCCGGGCACCCTCGCGAACTGGCTCCGCGTCCTGGCCGCGCCCCGCTCCGGAGAGCCGGTCGAGCCCCCGGCGGCGCTGGCCGACGCGAGCCCGCCCGCCACCGGCTGGGACGCGGTACGGCAGGCCCGCGACCCCGGCCGGCCGCGCGCCGAGGCGTACCTGGACGCGTACTTCGAACTCCGCCTGCACCTCTCCGGGGACCGGGCGGGCGGCACGGACCCGGGGATGCTGTGCGGGTTCGGGCTGCGGGAGGGCCGGGCCGTGGCCTACGCCGCCCAGTGCGGGACGGCCACCCGCCCGGCGGGATACCGCACCGCCGCCCGCGTCATCCGCCTCGCGGACCGGCTCGGTGTCCCGGTGCTCACCCTGGTGGACACCCCGGGCGCGGCCAACGACGCCGCCGCCGAGCACGCGGGCGCCGGCGCGGCCATCGCCGACACCTTCGCGGCGGTGGCCTCGGCCACCGTCCCCGTCACCACCCTGCTGATCGGCGAGGGCGGTTCGGGCGGCGCCCTCGCGCTGGCCGCGCCGGGGAACACCTGGGTCACCCCGGACAGCTACTTCTCGGTGATCGCCCCGGAACTGGCGGCGGCCATCCTCAAGCGTCCCCCGTCCGCCGCGCCCGACACCGCGGACCAACTCCGCGTCCGCCCCCAGGACCTGGTGGCCCTGGGCGTCGCCCGCGGCATCGTCGGCCCGGCCTAGGCCAGTGCCACCCGGTCGGGGGCGGGATCGCTGACGGGCGATGCCCGCAGATCTCCCTCTGCGGGCATGCCGTGGAAGGTGCGGGGCGGCACCCCGCACCGAAGGGGGTATCGGTGCGGAGGCCGCCGGATCACCTGGTTCGTCAGGAGTGGATGATGCCCTGGGTGTCGCGGCCGTCGCCGTCCCAGTCGCCGGTGACGGGCGTGTCGCCCGCGTCGCCGTAGGTGACGGAGGTGACGGTGCCGTTGTCGTGGCGGAAGTAGAAGGTGCGGTTGGCCGGCATGTAGACGCCGATGTTGGTGCGGCCGGTGTGGTCCCAGTCGCCCGCCAGGGGAATGCTGTCGGAGTTCCCGAAGGTGATGGTCTGGTCGGCGGGGCCTTCGGTGTTGCTGTTGCGCAGGTAGAACGTGCTGGTGGCCGGGTCGTAGAGGCCGACCGTCACGGTTCCGTTGCCGTCCCAGTCACCGGCGATCGGCCGCCAGTCGCCACCGTTGCCGAAGGCGAAGGAGGTCACCTCGCCGTTGTCGTGACGGAGGTAGAACTTGCCCGTGTCGGGCATGTAGACGCCGATCTGGGACGTGGTCCCGTCCCAGCGGCCCAGCACCGGACGGTTGCCGGGGTTGCCGAACCCCAGCGTGGCCTGCGCCGTACTGCCCGAGTTCGCCAGGTAGAACGTCGAGGTCGTCGGGTCGTAGGACGCCTGGGTGTCCTTGCCGTCCCCGTCGAAGTCACCCGCCAGCGGAACCATCGGCGTGTTCCCGAACCCGAACGCCGGACGGGTCGACACACCCGAACCCGCATTGTCCGACAGGTACCAGCTCATGACCTTCTGGGTGGGAGCCGGCGGGGTGGTGGAGCCGCCCTCGACCGTATGGTCGTAGCGGTACGGCTGGAAGCCGCCCGAGACGATGTAGGAGCGCGAATAGCTGCTGACGCGTGCGTTGGTCCCGCGCCTCGCCTCCTCGATGATGTTCGCCCTGGTGTGCGCGGCGTCGGCCCAGCCGGTGAACAGCACGACGTGCTCGCTGATGTTGTCGAGCGCGTCACCGGGGCGCAGGTCGTCCAGACTGCCCAGCCTGGTCGCGTAGTCGGGCAGGGTCCACGTGGTGAAGCCGCTGTTGGTCCCGGCCGTGTTGATGTGCCAGGCCATCGACACCAGTCCCGAACAGTCCGTCCGGTAGGTGCCGTTGCTGTCCGTCCTGTACGCCGTCTGGCTGTACGGGACCTCCGCGTCGACCCAGGACTGGGCCCGGGCGATGATCTCGGAACGCGTTATGTCACCGCCGACCGAGGACGTGCCCACCGCGTGGGCGCTCGACGCGACGGCCGCGGAGCCGAGAACGGTGCTTGCGGTGAGGGCGGTCGCGAGGGCGAGACGGGTGAGCTTGCTGATCTTGCGGGACACGAGTGCTCCTTGGGTGGACGGCTTCTGGCCGTGGCAGGTCGAGGGGTTCGAAGATGTGTGACTGGCGTGACCTCAGCGCGCGTGAACGACGCCCTGGGTGTCGCGGCCGTCGCCGTCCCAGTCGCCGGTAACGGGCGTGTCGCCCGCGTCGCCGTAGGTGACGGAGGTGACGGAGGTGACGGTGCCGTTGTCGTGGCGGAAGTAGAAGGTGCGGTTGGCCGGCATGTAGACGCCGATGTTGGTGCGGCCGGTGTGGTCCCAGTCGCCCGCCAGGGGAATGCTGTCGGAGTTGCCGAAGGTGATGGTCTGGTCGGCGGGGCCTTCGGTGTTGCTGTTGCGCAGGTAGAACGTGCTGGTGGCCGGGTCGTAGAGGCCCACCGTCACGGTTCCGTTGCCGTCCCAGTCACCGGCGATCGGCCGCCAGTCGCCACCGTTACCGAAGGCGAAGGAGGTCACCTCGCCGTTGTCGTGACGGAGGTAGAACTTGCCCGTGTCGGGCATGTAGACGCCGATCTGGGACGTGGTCCCGTCCCAGCGGCCCAGCACCGGACGGTTGCCGGGATTGCCGAACCCCAGCGTGGCCTGGGCCGTACTGCCCGAGTTGGCCAGGTAGAACGTCGAGGTCGTCGGGTCGTAGGACGCCTGGGTGTCCTTGCCGTCCCCGTCGAAGTCACCCGCCAGCGGAACCATCGGCGTGTTCCCGAACCCGAACGCCGGACGGGTCGACACACCCGAACCCGCATTGTCCGACAGGTACCAACTCAGCTGCTTGACCGGCGGCTGCGGAGGTGTCACGGGCCCCGGGTAGGGATCCGCGTGGTCGGCTCCGAGACCGGCCTTGGGGCCGCAGCTCGGCCAGGCGCCCTGGCCCTGCGAAGCGAGGACCTTCTCGGCGATCAGGATCTGCTGCTGCTTGCTGGCCTGGTTGGCGTAGGGCGCGTACTGGCTGCCGCCGAAGGCGAGCCAGGTGGACTGGGCGAACTGGAGGCCGCCGTAGTAGCCGTTGTGGGTGTTGATGCTCCAGTTGCCGCCGCTCTCGCACTCGGCGACCTTGTCCCAGGTGTCCACCGAGGCCGCCGAGGCCTGTCCGGGGCCGAGGGCAAGTGGGGCGGCAAGGGCGAGCAGGACGGTGGCGGCGGCGAGGGCCGGCCTCCGGCGTATGGCAGACATGATGTATCCCCCCTGGGACATGGTCGGATCGATGATCGGCGCGGGCAGCGCGGGGCCCGGGCAGGCGAAACTGCAGGGCGAAAAGGGTCAGTACCGGGTGCGGTGTCCGGTCACCACTGGCCGGTGATCGGGACGTCACCGGGAACGCCGAACCGGACGTTGTAGATGGCCTGGTCGGAGTCCTTGCCGGCCCCGACGAAGTCCGAACCCGCGATCTGGTAGACACCGACCTTGTCCGTGCCGTCCCCGTTCCAGTCACCCTTGATCGGAATGTCCCCCGGGTTACCGAACCTGATCTGGTGATTCACCGGCGCACTCGTCTGAGAATCCGTCAGATAGAACGTCTGGTCCGAACCCCGATACACACCGATCGTGTCCTTGCCATCACCGTTCCAGTCACCCGTCATCGGAGTGTCACCCCCGACACCCATCTGAATCGCATACGCGGCAACCCGGTTGTCATTGCTCAGATAGAACGTCTGGTCCGCCGGGTGATACACACCGATCGACTTCTTGCCGTCACCGTCCCAGTCACCCACCAGCGGAATGTCCCCGGGGCTCCCGTACGTCACCGACACCGCAGCCGTCGCATTGTCATTGCTCAGATGGAACGTCTGATCCCCCGGACGGTACACACCGAACGTGTCCTGACCATCACCGTTCCAGTCACCCGTCAACGGCTTGTCACCCGGCGACCCGAAACCGGCCCACCCATACAGACCACCGATCCGGTCCGCCACATAGAACTTCGACTCAGCCGGCCGGTACACACCCGCATTCGTCGGCTTGCGGGTCCCTGCCAGCGCGACGTCCATGTAGTCCTGGTCGATCTGGATCTGCTTGCCGCCCCAGGTCTCCGTCACGTTCCCGCTGTATTGGTGGACGCGCTGGCGGTTGGCCCACGCCCCGCCGGGCAGCGCCGGGTCGTTGGTGTCGGCGACACCGTTCCAGTTGGCGCTGAAGACGACGTCGGGCATCGTGTGGCTGCTCCGGTGGGCGGCCAGGTCGGCGATTCCGGACGAGGAGCTGCTGTAGACGGCCGAGTTGTAGCCACGGGCGTGGAGCTGTTCGGTCCAGGCGGACAGGAAGCCGAGCACATTGCCCGAGTAGTTCTTGTTGTACGCCTCCATGTCGTAGTACAGCAGTGCTCCGGGCCCGAGCCCCAGTGCCGCGGCCTGGTTCACCGCGTCGTCCGCGGCGCTGCGCCCCTCCGCCGCGGGCGAGGTGATCTGGCTCGCCTGGGCACCGACGTAGATCGGCATGAAGCGCCAGCCGGCCACTGCCTGCTGCTGGACCCACGAGGCGTTGAGGTTCTTCTGCGCGCATGCCCGGTTGCGGCCACCGATGTAGATGCCGACCGCGCTGTAAGGCGAGTGCGTCTTCCACGCGTTCATCGTCGCGGAGTCCGGGGCAGCACACGCGTCGAACCCCTTGCCGGTGTGGTTCGTCAGTGCGGCCGACGAGGTGGCGGCGGTTGCGGACGCCGACGCCTCCGGCTGCGCGGCCGGCGCCGCGGAGGCGCGCGCCCGGCTCTTCGGGGCCGAGGCCGATATGCCGGCGCCGGTGAGGATCTTGCGGACCAGGGACTGGTCTTCGGCGTAGGTCGCCGTGACGCGGATCCCCTTGGCCCCGCCGGCGATCTCGTGATCGGACTCGGACACCGTCGTGCCGCCCCGCGCCGCTTCGCCGGACGTGTCGGGCTCGACGAGCAGTGCTTCGGTCCGGCCCACCAGCCCGGACGGGCAGTTCTGCTGCGTGCCGGGCGTGCCGAGGTAGACGGCATGGCGGTCGAACCGGACGCAGGCGGTCGGATCGGCCGCGAGGTCGATGACGTCCCAGCCGGCGGGAACATCGAACCGGTGCCCCTGGAAGGTCACCGCCTTGGAGTCGGAGGGCGCCGCGGCCTGGGCCGACACGGTGGCCGGGCCGAAGACGGCTGCTGTCGCTACCAGTAAGGCGATGCCCCGCCCGAGGGGCGACAGAGAAGGACGTGCACGTGACATTGAGGTCTCCTGTGTGGGCAGCGCGGGGCCCGGGGTCCCGCTGGAATCAGCGGGGCCCGGGCAGGCGAAACTGCAGGGCGAAAAGGGTCAGTACCGGGTTCGGTGTCGGGTCACCACTGGCCGGTGATCGGGACGTCACCGGGAACGCCGAACCGGACGCTGTAGATGACCCTGTCGGAATCCTTGGCAGCACCGATGAAGTCCGAGTTCGCAGCCTGGTAGACACCGATCTTGTCCGTGCCGTCCCCGTTCCAGTCACCCTTGATCGGAATGTCCCCCGGGTTACCGAACTTGACCTGGTGATTGACCGGCGCACTCGTCTGAGAATCGGTCAGATAGAAAGTCTGGTCCGAACCCCGGTACACACCGACCGTGTCCTTGCCGTCCCCGTTCCAGTCACCGGTCATCGGAGTGTCACCCTCGACACCCATCCTCACCGCATAAGCAGCAACACTGTTGTCATTGCTCAGATAGAACGTCTGGTCCGCAGGGCGATACACACCGATCGTGTCCGTACCATTCCCGTCCCAGTCACCCACCAGCGGAACATCGCCGGGATTCCCGTACTTCACCGACACCGCGGCCGTGGCATTGTCATTGCTCAGGTGGAACGTCTGGTCCTCCGGACGGTACACACCGAACGTGTCCTGACCATCACCGTTCCAGTCACCCGTCAACGGCTTGTCACCCGGCGACCCGAAACCGGCCCACCCATACAGACCACCGCTCCGGTCCGCCACATAGAACTTCGATTCAGCTGGCCGGTACACACCCGCATTCGTCGGCTTGGCGTCCTCGATGATGTTCTTGTAGCGGTAGGGGATGTAGGAGCTGGAGTTGTTGAAGTAGGCATAGGGGATGACGCGGCGCACGGCGTGCGGAGGCGTCTGCTCGATGCCGATGTAGGACGTGTGGGACGAGTCGGTCCACTGCTCGAAGATGGTGACGTGCGAACCGCGCTCCGGGTTGGAGGGGTTGTGGAAGAGCAGCATGTCGCCCTTGCGCAGGTCGTTCTTCGATATGCGGTCCGCGAAGGTGTCGAGGTTGCCGGTCCAGGCGCTGGTGCCGAGCTTCCAGGCCATGGAGACCAGGCCGGAGCAGTCGGTGCGGTAGCCGTCGCGGTAGTTGTTCATGCTGTACGGGACTTGGGCGTCGACCCAGGTCTTGGCCCGGGCGATGACCTCGCTGCGAGTGACCGGAGCGGGGGCGCTCTGCGCGGCCGCCGCGCCGGAGAAGGTGCTCTTGCCGGGCCCCTCGGTCTTGAGGGGCTCCGGCTTGCCCTGCGGACGCTCGACGTCCGCGGTGGCCGCGGCCGCCGCGACGGCCGCGGCGGACGGCGCTTCCGGCTGGGCGGCGTTGGCCTGGAGGGGTGCGGAGGCCAGGACGGCCGAGGCGATGGAGAGGGCCACGATGGTGCTCGCGGCGCGGGCCACGTTGGACCTGCTGGGCATGAAGTCTCCTGGAAGGCAGGGCTGATGGACGGGCCGGCCGATGGGCCCGGGCGCCGTTGGAAGAGCGGGGAGGAGCGAGGAGCAGCGAAGGAAGACCGGGGGAGGGAGGCCGGCCGGCTCTCGACGGGGCGGGCGGGCCGCCGTGCGCGGGGCCTCGATCAGTGGTGGAACAGGATGGAGTAGCCGTGGACTCCGGTGCCGCCCGAGGCGAGCGCGTCGACGACGAGGCTGCGGACCTTGGCCCGTGCGATGTCGGTGCGGGCGGCACGGACGAAGAAGACGATCCCGATGCCGGCCTGGCTGGTGCGCGCCCGGACGTGTTCCATGCCGCAGTCCGGTGTGGCGTGCGCCCACAGTGCGTCGACCAGGGCGTGTGCCTGGCTGTCGGTCGGCGGGGCTCCTCCCGTCGGCATCAGGGTGAGATGGACGGGCAGCACCTCGGGGTCAGTCCCAGCCGATGCCGTTGTCCGACGTGCCCGCCGCGGATACGGACACCGTCGCGTGGGCCGGGACCACGTCCCAGCCGATGCCCTTCGGGTCCGTCGCCGTGGTGGAGGCCGACGCGAGGGGGGCCGCCACACCGGAGAGGACCGAGGCGAAGAACACGGCGGTGAGCAGGCGGGCGGTCGTGGACATGGCTGTTTCCCCCAGGGGTGGCGTGGAGCGGGAAGTTCGTGACCCGGCGTCGGCGCCGTGGCCCCGGGTCCGGCCGGGAGTTGTC
Source organism: Streptomyces sp. NC-S4 (assembly GCF_054353315.1). NCBI lineage: Bacteria > Bacillati > Actinomycetota > Actinomycetes > Kitasatosporales > Streptomycetaceae > Streptomyces > Streptomyces sp. NC-S4. The sequence goes on from NZ_CM135937.1 coordinate 2,991,658, forward strand.
TCCCCCGCCGTTCCGGTGAGCACCATCCTGCCGACCCCGGCGACCCCCCGGAAGTCGATCCGGACGTCAGCATTAGGTCTGGCCGCATCAGGACGCGACCCGCGCCGACCTGCGGCGATGCCCCTACCGGACCTCCTTGCCGACCGGGCGCCGCGCCGCCTCGGCAGCACCCCCGCGGGGCAGCTGCCCGTAGGCCGCGGCGACCTTGAGCAGCCATGCGACCTCCTCCGCGGGCGTCCTGCTGTGTGCCGGGGGCGGCGCGGCGGCCCGGCAGGTGTCCGGCTCCTCGTGGAGCGCCGAGAACAGCCACTCCGCCTCGGCCCGGGCGGTCGGCACCGCGCCTGCGGCGGGCGCTTCGCCGGCCGACCGCGCGGGGTGCTCCGCCCCGGTCGCCGCGGACCGGTCCCGCAGGACGAGGCAGGCATCGCGGATCTCGAAGGCCCGGTGGGCCACGTCGAGGGTCCGGTCGCCGGCGACGAACAGGTCGCGCGTCCGGCCCATGCGCGGTCCGAACGCCACCGACGGGACGGCGTGCAGCAGGTCCGACCAGAGCGGATGCAGCCGCCACAGCGCGTACTGGTCGCCGGCGTAGCGGACGAGGGTCCGCAGCGGCGGCAGGCCCACGCCCACGACGATGAGGAGGAGGGAGATCACCGGAAGGATCTCGGAGAGGTCGTCGGGGGTCCCGCGCCCCGGGATCTCCGGCCGGCTCTCCTGGTGGGCGAGGAACACCACCCGGTACAGGGTGTAGACGAAGCCCGTCGCGCCGCCGCCGGCCAGGCACACGACTCCGGCGCGCAGGAGTCCCGCGGGCACGCTGCGGCGGTTCGACCAGAAGAGCTTCGCCGACAGGGCCGTGGCGATGCCGAGGTAGATGTAGACGATGGTCTCGTACAGGCGCACCGCCGGGTCGCCGAGGTGGGCGTCGGTCACCCGGGTCGGCGGAGCGCCGGGGTCGTGCTCGAAGAAGAAGACGAACAGCACGGTGAGGGCCAGTGCGGCGGCCACCACCGCGACGAGGCGCAGCCACGCGGCCCGGGCCCGTTGCGGTCCGCGGCCGTGGACCGCGATCACGTATTCCAGGACGCAGTAGTTCGACGCCAGCCCGGCGAGGTGCTTGACCAGTACGGACAGGTCCGGGGAGCCGGTGAGGGTCCGGATGACCTGGTCGACCTCGGGCGGCCTGGTCGTCAGTGCGACGGCGATGGCGGCGAGGAAGCCCCACAGGAACCGGGAGGCGCGCGTGCCGCCCAGGGCGGAGGGCGCGCGCCAGAGCACCGTCGCCCACATGAGGGCGGGCAGGGTGAAGTGGTATATCGGGTACATCAGTTGCCCCGCCAGTGGCGCAGGCGCCGCACGGGGTGGGCGAGGCTGGTGGCCAGCCGGCGCGAGGAGGGGGTGCCGACCCGGTCGGCGCCGGCGAGGTCGGCCAGGAGCACGGCGATCATCTCGGCCTCCTGTTCCTCGACGGAGGCGAAGTTGGTGCGCGCGGCGCCGAGCGTCCGTACGACGAGGTCCGGGGTGAGCTCGGTGAGGGCCTGTGCGAGCTGGGCCAGTTCGACGTTGTGGGTGTGGCCGCACAGGACGTGGCCGAGTTCGTGCAGCTTGATCAGGTCCTGGTGTGCCGGACTGGTCTTCTGCTCGTAGAAGATGACGTCCAGGCTGGGCAGGGCGATCCACGCACCGCACGGTAAGGAGAATCCGAGATCGGGCAGCGGCTCCATCACGATCGGGCGTCCGCGGTGGCGGGCCAGCGCGTCCCGGAAGGCGTCGACCGTGAACGGGTCGGGCAGCTCGATTTCGGCCAGGATGCCCTCGCACCGTCTTCGCAGGCCCCGGGGTACAGGCATGGCGGCAGCGCATCCTTCGGTCTGCGATCGCTCACCGGTCGGTGAGGTGTGTCCTCAGCCTAACGATCTTTCTCAGCAGCCGCTTTGGGAGGTCGGGGCGCCGGCTCCGTTCTCTCCGGACGCCTCTGCCTCGAGCGCGCTCAGCCGGTCCGCCAGCGCTGCGAGCATGTGGAGGCTGTTGTCGGACAGGCCCGAGGCGCGCTGCGCGAGACCGATGACGCCGGCGTTCCCGGCGGCTGCTCGGATGTTCGCCAGCGCGTCCAGGGCCAGCAGTTGCTCGTCCACGACGGCGGCCTTGGCGTCGTCCAGGAAGTAGGTCGCCCCGCAGCGGATCCCGAACGCGAGGCCCAGCCAGTCCAGGGTCTCCACCGTGGGGTTGGGGGACTGGCCCTTCTGCGTGGTGGCCTGGTGCAGATTGCGGATGGTGTCGCGGGAGATGACGCTGCGTCCGGCGATCCGGTTGACCCGGTCGGCCAGCTCCCGGTAGGCGGGTGCCTTCCCGCCCGCCCGCGCGGCCTCCTGGAGGATCAGCCCGTCGAGCCGCTCGGAGATCTTGTGAGCGCGGTCGGGCAGCGGCAGCGGGTGCTCGCGGCCTCCGCCTGCTCCTGCGTCCATCCCAGCCAGCTCCGATCCGTCGGGAAAACACGATACCCCCAACCCCGGTGGCGATTTTACTAGCTGCACCATCTCCGGCTCCGCGCGAACCGGTTGGGGCGTTCACTGGCCGGAAGCCGTCAGGCCGTTTGATGCTCTGCGAGGCGACCCGTAAGGTCGTGGCGATTCTAATCGTCGCATGGCTGGGGGGCTGAGCGGATGCTTGACGTACTGGGGCTCGACCGCGGGGTGGAAGCGGTGTACCGGGCGATGCTGGCCCACCCGGAGGGCAGCGTGCAGGATCTGTGCGACCAACTGGGCGTACCGGAGAGCACCGTGCGCGACGCCCTGGACAAGCTCGCCGACCTGAGGCTGCTGCGCGCCTCCCGGGACGTCCTGGGCGAGATGCGGCCGGTCAGCCCCGAGCTCGGACTGGAGCTGCTCCTGCGGCGCCAGGAGGAGGAACTCCTGCGCCGGCGGCAGGAACTCGAACTCGGCAAGGCCGCCGCCGCGCGGGCCATCGCCGAATACGCCGACTTCCGGCCGGCCACCCGGACCGCGACCAGCGAGCGCCTGGTCGGCCTCGACGCCATCCAGGCACGGCTGGAGGGCCTCGCCCGGGAGATGTCCGACGAGTGCCTCTCGGTGATGCCCGGCGGAGCCCAGTCGCAGGCCAGCCTCGACGCTTCCCGGCCCCTGGACGACGCGGCCCTGGGCCGTGGCATCTCCGTACTGACGCTCTACCAGGACAGCGTGCGGCGCGACCCCGCCACCCTCGCGTACGCCCGGTGGATGACCGAGCGCGGGGGCATGGTGCGCACCTGCCCGACGCTCCCGCCCCGCATGCTCGTCTTCGACCGCCGGGTCGCCGTCGTACCGATCGACCCGGCCGACACGAAGCGCGGCGCGATCTGCATCAGCGAAGCCGGGGTCGTCGCCTCCCTGGTCGCCCTGTTCGAGCAGACATGGCACTCCGCGGTCCCGCTCGGTGCCGACCGCTCCAAGGACGCCCGCACCGGACTCAGTACGTCCGAGCAGGAACTGCTCACCCTGCTCGCGTCCGGCCTCACCGACGAGGTCGCGGGGCGGCGGCTCGGCATCTCGGCCCGCAGCGTGCGGCGGCAGATGGCGGCGCTCATGGAACGCCTGGACGCGTCGAGCCGGTTCGAGGCCGGTCTGAAGGCGGCCCAGCGCGGCTGGCTCCGCTAGGCCGTCGTTCGCCCGCGGGGCTTCCCCCTGGCCTTCATGTCCGGTCGGACCGGGCGAACCGCGCCGGGCTGGTCCCCACGTGCCGTCCGAAGTGCCGGGACAGGTGCGCCTGGTCGTAGAAGCCCGCGGCCGTCGCCGCCTCGGCCGGCCGCATCCCCGCCAGCAGCAGGCGCCGCGCCAGCTCCACCCGCCGCCCGGTGAGGTACGCGTGCGGCGGCAGCCCGTACGCCGCCTTGAAGCTCCGGATCAGGTGGGTGGGGTGGACGTGGCCCAGCTCCGCCGAGGCCTCCGCCAGGCCGAGCCCCTCGGTCACCCGCGCGTCGAGCAGCTCGCGCAGCCGTACGGCGAGCCCCGCGCCCGGCGGCCCGTACGCCGTCGGCGCGCGTCCCGCGAGCCACCGGTGCAGCCGTTCCCGTACGAAGGCCAGCCGCGACTCGGCCTCCAGCAGCTCGACCGCCCCGGCCGGGATCTCCCGCGCGCCCAGCGCCCGGTGCAGGCCGTGCACGCGCTCCCGCAGCGCCGGGTCGAGCAGCAGCGGGGCGTCGACGGCGGCCCCGGTCAGGCCTTCGGGCAGAACGGAGGTGTCGAGGTAGAGGACGCGCTTGCGGAACCCGGCCTCGGTGACGGTCCGCCCGTCGTGGGCCACCCCGGGCGGCAGCAGGACCACCGAATGCCGGAGCCCGACGCCGTGGCGCTCGCGGTCCAGCGCGAAGTCGACCCGTCCGCCGTCCAGGATCATCAGCGCCCAGGTGTCGTGCACGTGCGCCGGATAGGCGTGGTCGGTGAACCGGGCGTGGAAGACCTCGGCGATCCCCGCGACCGGCGGCCGCCAGGCGGAGACGGTGCTGCGCGGGCGTATCGCGGGCATGTCAGGAACGTACAAGACCGTCGGGGTGCACTCCGGCAGGCTGCCCGCATGACGACACACAAGGTCAACATCGCCGAGAAACTGGCCGGTTTCACCGAGCAGTGGGCGCCGCGGCGCATCGCCCGCGTCAACGACTACGAGGTCAAGGCCGCCAGGCTCCAGGGGGAGTTCATCTGGCACACCCACGAGGACACCGACGAGCTCTTCCTGGTGGTCGGGGGCACCCTGACGATCCGCCTGCGCGACGGGGACGTGGTCCTGGGCCCCGGCGAGATGTACGTGGTCCCGCGCGGGGTCGAACACTGCCCGGCGGCGGAGGAGGAGGCGCAGATCCTGCTCTTCGAGCCGGCCGGCACCCGCAACACCGGTGCCGAGGGCGGCGACCGCACCCGCGAGCCGGTGGACGCGTAGGCCGTCAGGCCTGCGGGGACCGGGCGTCGTACCGGGCGAAGTTGCGCCACCGCAGCGCGAGCAGACCCAGCACCAGTACGCAGGCCAGCCCGCCGCCCGTGACGGCCGCGGTCGGGGAGATCAGGTCGGCCGTGGTCCCGGCGAGGAAGTCACCGAGCCGGGGCCCGCCCGCCACGACGATGATGAAGACGCCCTGCAGGCGGCCCCGCATGTCGTCGGGGGTGGCGGCCTGGAGCATGGTCGTGCGGAACACCATCGAGGCGGTGTCCGCGTACCCGGCCAGGGCCAGGAAGAACATGCCGAGCCACAGGTTCCGGGTGAGCCCGAACGCCGCGACGGCCAACCCCCAGCCGGCGACGGCCAGCAGGATCGCCAGCCCGTGCCGGCGGATGCGCCCCTGCCAGCCGGAGAACAGCCCGCCGAGCAGTGCGCCGGCGGCCAGCGCGGCGACCAGCAGGCCGACCGTCCCGGGGCCGCCGCCGTACCAGAGCACGGCAATGGCCGGGAACAGCGCCTTGGGCTGGGCGAGCACCATGGCGGCCAGGTCGGAGAAGAAGGTCATCCGGATGTTCGGCCGGGTGCCGAGGAAGCGCAGCCCGTCGAGCACGGAGGCCCTGCCCCGGGCGCCCTCGGCCCGGTCGGGCTTCATCGGCGGCAGCTTCCACATCGCGTAGAGCGCGGCGCCGAAGGTGACGACGTCGATCAGGTAGGCCGTGCCGTAGCCCGCGACGGTGACGATGATCCCGCCCAGGGCCGGGCCGACCATCGACCCGAAGGTCATGGTCATCGAGTTCAGGGCATTGGCGGCAGGCAGCTGTTCGGGCGGCAGCAGCCTCGGGATCATGGCGGACCGCGCCGGTCCGGTGAGCGCCCCGCAGACCGCCTGGAGTGCGACGACGGCGTACAGGAACCAGACGCGGTGGAAGTCGAGCAGTGCGGCTCCGGCGAGCACGACCGACAGCGCGGCGGCGCCCATCGAGCTGTAGAGGCCGAGTTTGCGCCGGTCCACGGTGTCGGCGATCGCGCCGCCGTAGAGGCCGAAGACGACGAGCGGGACGAGGGAGAAGAGGCCGACGAGCCCGACGGAGAAGCTGGACCGGGTGATGTCGTAGACCTGGAGCGAGATCGCGAGGGTGGTCATCGCCTGGCCGACCCACGAGATGGTTCCGCCGAACCACAGCCGCCGGTAGTCCGCGGATGCGCTCAGCGGGGTGAGGTCGGCGAATATGCGCTGCCAGAGCCGGGGTGGGGCGGTCGTCGGGGTCACAGCGGATGATAACCACCGGCCGTCCGGCGCCCTCCTGGAATTTCGGCCGCTCCGCACACCGGCAACAGTCGTCCCACCCTGCTCCGGGCTCCCGGAGCGGGCGGGCCCTTGCCGCTAACTCGCCACTATCACCGCACATTTGACTGAATCGACGTGCGCTCCTCACCTCTCGTTCAGCTCATGATGAAAAGACTCGTATGTCCAGGGAGGCGTAGTGATCGAACCTGGCAACAGCACCACGAGCACCGGCACGACGCAGAACACGGTGCACCCCACCGTGCCCCTCACCGTCGGCGTCGAGGAGGAGTTCCTGCTCGTCGACGCCCGCAGCCTGCGGGTGGTTCCCGCCGCCCCGCAGGTCCTGGCGACGGCCGGCGGGCTGCCCGGCGAGATGCACCCCGAGGGCACCCGCTACCAGGTGGAGATATCCACCCCGATCGCCGACTCCGCGGCCTCGCTGCGCGCCGAGCTCGCCGAGCTGCGGCGCACCCTCGGCCGGGCGGCCCGGGCCCACGGCTGCCGGCTGCTGGCCGCGCCCTCGCCGGTCGTGGCCGTGGAGGGCCCGCTGCACCTGACCGACGACCTGCCGCGCCAGCGCGAGCAGCACCGCCGCTTCGGCGCGCTCACCGACACGCTGGTCAGCTGCGGCCGCCACGTCCACATCGGCACCCTCGACGTGGACACGGCGGTGGCGGTGTCCAACCGGATCAGACCCTGGCTGCCCACGCTGATCGCGCTGGCCGCCAACTCGCCGTTCTGGGGCGGCCGTGACACCGGCCATGCCAGCTGGCGGGCGATGGCCTGGTCCGGCTGGCCCTCGGCGGGCCTGCCCCCGCACTTCACGTCCACGGCGCACTTCCGGCGCTCGGTGCAGACCCTGCTCGGCTCCGGGGCGGCCCTGGACACCAAGATGGTCTACTGGGACCTCCGCCCCTCCGGACACTGGCCGACGCTCGAGATCCGGGCGCCCGACATGTCCCCGGACATCGACTCGGCCGTGCTGCAGGCCGAACTGGCCCGCGCCCTGGTCTCCACGGCGCTGCGCGAGATCGCGGAGCGCCGCCCGGAGCCGGCCGTACGGGACGACGTACTGCGCCTCGCGCGCTGGCGTGCTGCCCACGACGGCCTGGAGGGCTTCGGCCTCGACCCGTACTCGGGGACGGAACTCCCCGCGGCGGACCTCGCGGAGGCCCTGCTGGACCTGGTCGCCCCGGAGCTGGCCGCCGCGGGCGACCTCGACCACGCCGCCAAGACCCTGGCGACGCTCCTGCGCGACGGTTCGGGCGCCCACCGCCAACGGGTGGCGTTCGCCCGCCGCCAGGACCTCTCGGACGTCCTGCGCCACCTCACGGACGAGACGGAGGACTTCTGACCCATGCCCGGCGTCTGAATGCGCCGTGGCCGCAGGTGCGATCGTTTCCGCACCTGCGGCCTCGGTGCGAGGAGGTCGTGGCCGCGTAGCTCGGGGCGGGAGGAATCGAAGGCCCGAATGGACTCCTCCTCGATCAGGCTTCCCGCAGGCTGTTTTCGACCCGCCTCGCGGCTTCCGTCTGGTGGAACCGATTCAGGGCGGACGTGAGGACCTCACCGGACCGGGAGATACGGTGGCCGAGCGCCCGACCCGATCGCACGGCCTGCTCCGCCCCCTCAACCGCGCGTTCGGCTCCCGCCCCGTCCTGGCCGGTGAGGAGGAGCAGCCGGGCGTGGGCCCACAGAGCCTCGGCGTACGCCAATCGGTCGGCAGGGGCTTGCGCCTCGGCCAACAGGTCACACAGACGGCTCGCCTGTTCGAGTTGCTCCGGGGCGCGCAGGAGGAGGCGGGCGAGGCGTCGGCACAGGTCGTCGGATTCGTGCGAACTGAAACCTTCCCGGATTGATGTGAGGAAGTCACCCAACCCGCTGGAGAAGGACAGGTCGAACTCGACGCAGAATTCCTCAGGCTTGTTCGACAGGGTGAATAGGAATTCCCCTTTGTGCCACCCTGCGCCCTGCTGTGAGTTCTTGTGCCGATCGAGCAGGATGACGAGCCCATCGATAGGGGCCCTCACCCCGCGGTCCCGGTGGACGAAGCCCGTGACCAAGGGCAGGTGAATGCCGACGTCGAGGTCGTACCGCCGTTTCGTCGCCTGCCGCCCCGAAAGGGAGAACGCCAATGTGTAGCTGCCCTGCTCCCCTCTGAGCGCGGCCGCCAGCGACTCCCTCAGAGTTGCCGGATCAGCCACCAGACCCCTAGGGCCATCGCCACCCCTGTCAGGGCCAGCACCACCGCGCGAGCCCTCCTGTCCCCGATGGCCCTGTCCCGGCGCGGTGCCGGGACGGATGCTTTTCCCAGCCATTCGACTCCCCGCAGGTTGCTGTCGTGGAGCAGGACGGCGACCTCGTCCAGCACGGTGGCGGCCAGTCGCTCCACGCCGTCGCGGCTGCTCAGGGCGTGCGTCGTGAGGGCGTACCCGGTTGCGTCACCTTCCAGCAGGCGCCTGACGCGCGCCAGGAAGGCCCTGGTCGCCGTCTCGTCGTGGACGGCGCCGGCCCACGATCCCGTGACGTCCTTGGCCGTTCCCTCCTCGCCGGCGCCCTCGGCCGCTCGCCGGAGCGTGTCGAGCAGCCGGATCCCGATGTCGTCATCCCCGCCGGACATGAGGGCGTCGACGAAATCGCCGTCGAAGGCCCCGTCCAAGGCCTCCCCCAGCCGCCTTCGCTCTCCGTCGTCCAGTCCGCACCGCACCAGCCACAGAGCGAGCCGCTGGTCGTGGTGCACGCCGTCCACCACCACCGTGTGCCGGACCCGGGTGCCGAGCACATCGGTGCGCCGGGAGGGGATGCCACTGATCACGAGGCCCGTGCCGCCTCCCGCGCGCCTCCGGACGATGAGTTCCTCGCTCTCCAGGAACACCCAGGGGGTGACCGCGTCCCACCACTGGTCGGACGGGGCTTCACCGAGGAAGGCGTAGTCCTGGCTCCGCAGGGTGCCCCGGGTCATCAGATAGGCGCGCATCCGGCCGGTCACCATTCCTCCACTCGCTCGTCGGCGGGTTCCCTGGCGATCCGTTCCATCACGGCCTTCAGCTGCTCCTGGCGCCGCGCGGCCGACGCCATGACCTGCCGGCTGCCCAGCCGCGCGTTCCTGTTGTCCAGCGCCTCGCCGAAGACGTAGTAGTCCAGTGCCCCCCAGAACCCCTTGCGTTCCGACTTGCGCTCAAGAGCCGTCTGGTACGTGGCCAGCGCGGCGGCGGCCCGCCGCCGTTCCGCGGCGTTCTGTCCGGACACGACGCACCGGCACAGCTCCTGCATCACGGTGCCGGCAGCCTTGGGCCGTACTTCGGGGGGAATCTCCCGGAACCGGTAGTGACCCCGGAAGTCCAGGGTGGGATCGCCGTCGGCGTCGACCGTCTCGATCCATTCCCCTTCCATCAGGTCCACGCATCCGTAGGTGTCGATGGGGGCGTAGATCACCCGCACGCTGCGGTCCTTCGCCTCCTCGTGCACCGCCGCGAGGATCGTCCTGTACTTCTCCCGCACCAGCTGCCGCAGCCGTGCTCCCTCCCGGCCCTTGCCTCCGTTGTCGTCGAAGTACTTCTCGCACTTCAACGGAGCGAGCACCAGTACGGCCGGCTCGTCGCGGTGTTCGGGCAGGTTGCGCGCGCCGGCCCATTTGCGCGCCATCGCCTGTACGTCCTCGAAGCCGAGCAGGTCGGCCACCGCCCGGCGCTGCGCCGGGGTCACCGCCTCCATCAGGACGGCCGCCTCCACCGGGACCAACAGCATGAGGCTTTCGGCGATGTGCGCCTCACACACGGCCCAGTTCTCCTTGGCCTGTGGCGAGCGGGCGCGCGTGGCCGGGTCGAGCCATCCGCCCGGGTAGTCGAGGACGCTGAACGGGATGCCCGCCGCGCTGTCCCCGACAGCCTGCAGGCCCACGTCGTAGAAGGCCATCGACTGGCTGCCGCCGAGCGAGGCGGCGTCGAACTCGCGTGCCTCGACGGCTCGTCGCAGGTCCTTGCGGTTCTTGCGGACCCGCATTTCGGTCGCCTCGTCCATGACGAGGCTGATGCCGCTGCCTGCCAACATGGTCTCGGTTTCGGCCAGGATGGCGGTGAGCAGGGTCGTCTTGCCGACCCTGGACGGACCCACCATCGACGCCTTGAACGACAGCGTCAATGCCCGTTCCTCTCTGGCGCTGTGCGACGCGGATCCGCGTCGTTGATCAGATTGCTCAGCGCCGCGACCGTGCCCCGGATGCGGCGCACCCGCGCTGTCGCCGCCTGTTGTCCCTTGTCGTCCCCAGGCCACATGCGGTCCTGCAACCCGCCCACCAGGCGCCTGAACTCCGCCTGGGAGGACTTCGACCGCACGAAGGCGTCCTCGAACTGCTCGCCGTAGGCGAACAGGGCCAGGGCTGCCGTCTCCGGCTCCTTCGCCAGGACCGCCTGGGCGTCGTACGCGGCCTGCCGGGCCAACTGGGTGACGCGTTCCAGCAGGAGCTCGGCGCCTTCGGCCGTTCGCGGCACGGCGAGCAGGGTCGTGGGGCCGTTCTCGCGGGATGGATCGTCCGGCTCCGGGAGCAGCACGCCGAGGGCACGGCGCAGCCGGGGCAGTACACGGGTGCGGTAGTCGAGTCGTACGTCCAGCGCGAAGTCGAGCGTCTCGGACAGGACCGGGCACGGATCGGGAGCCTCCCGCAGGGCACTGGCCAGGGCCGACAGGACGTCCTGGGGCCGGCCGAGGGCCGCGGGGCCGGCCGCGTCGTCGACCACCGAGGCCAGCCTGGGGCCGAGCGCGGCGACCAGGCCCGCCCAGTACTCGTCCCGGCGCCGCATGAGGAGGTCGTCCACGGCGGAGAAGCGGCGCGCCATCTCCACTCGCACCCGGTTGAGCTCCGCGGAGGCGAAGGGCAGTGACGCCCGGTCCACGCGGAAGCGGTTCAGTGCCCGCTGCCGCCATGCCTCCGGGCCCTCGCCGAACCCGCTGAGCACCCAGGCCCGGACGTTCTGGTGGACCTCTGCGACGCGCTCCAGGAACTCGGTGTCCTCGTAGTCCTCCTCGGCCCGCACGCGCAGGGTGTCGACCCATGCTTGGACGGAGGCGGCCACTTCCTCGCGCAGTTCCTCGGCGCGGGCGATCGTTTGCTCCGTGGACGTGGGCACCTCCACGGTGCGGAGCGCGGTGGACCAGGCGGACAGTTGCGCCTCGATGTGGTCCCTGCGGTCGCGGCAGACCCCGACCGCGTCCTCGATGACCGCGTCGTCCATGCGCGGTAGGGCGGTCGCCAGGTGTTCGAGGACCGGCTGGAGCACATGGTCGCGCACGGTGTCACGGTCGGCGCCGTCGGCGAGGATCACCCAGTAGCCCCGCTCGGCGTCGGGGCCGTTGAGCCGTTCACGCAGGTCACCCTCGAGGGCCCTGATGTTCTCGGGGAGGCAGTCGCCCGTGTTGACCAGGACCAGGGTGAAGTCCCGCACGTCGGCCACGGTGCAGACGCTGCCGATCAGCTGCAGGGCGCGGGCGTCCTCCTCCGCCCACATGGAGTTGGTGTCCGTGGGCCTCTTGACGACGATGACGAAGTCCACGTCGTTGCGCAGGCCGTCCAGGTGGTGGGCCTCCGCGCCCGGCACCAGTTCGCCCAGGCCGGGCATGTCCACGAGCCCCAGCGCGGTCACGTCCTCGAGGGGGAAGGGACAAGTGATCGCTGCGTCCCTGACCGCCAGGTACGGCCGCTTCACCGGCGCCGGGCCCGAGTCGGGATAGGCCACCCACTCCCTGATGTCCGAGAGGTCCACGGTGCGCACCTCGCCGGTGAGGCACCGTCGGTACGAGCCGAGGGCCTCCTGCGCCTCCCGCACCCGTGCCAGGATCGGCGCCAGCCGGGGCTGGTCGGGCCCGCTCGCGCCGTCGGCCACGCGCGGATAGACGTAGCTCGCGAACTCCGGGAGGTTGCCCGGCGTCGGCTGAAGTTCGAGCTCGGCGTGGTACGGAGCGATCACATCGCGGATGAACGAGGTTTCGGTGTGCATCGTCAACCGTGCGCCACGGTCGATGGCGGAGTGGTAGATCCGGCTGCGGACGGCCGTTACCGGCTGGCCGCGCCCGCTCGGTATCTGCCGATCGTCGAGCCCGGACAACGACTGCAGCAACGTGCTCTTGCCGTTGCGGGCACGACCGCTCACCCCGATGTTGACGGTGCTCCGGCTCACCCTGCTGCGGACCGTGGCGAGAACGTCCAGGCACTCCTGTGCCGCTCGTTCCATCGCCACCGTGTCCAGTGAGTCCAGGACGGCATGGACGGGGTCCTGCGGGTCGGCCAGGCGCGCACCGGCAGTCGCATCACCCAGTTCCACGACCAGCTCACGGACTCGGCGCCACCGATCGATCTGTTCGTCGACCACGGGAAGGTGTTCCCGCCGCCTGCCCAGCACCGCGTCGAGTCGTTCCTTGATATTGCCCACCGACGTACCGCCCCCCTCGCACCCCGGGTGCGCACGTACGTACCCGGCCGGCCCGCGGGCACCAGTGGCACCCCTCGGAACGCCACCCCTCCACGGGCGCCCGGTCCAGGCCTGGTCGTCACGCTACCGAAATCCGATGTGGTTCCTCTCGGTTTCCCGCAACTGGCGAGCACGGGCGGGACGGGTCTCCTGGTTCCCCACAGGGGTGTCGTCGCGCAGGCCGCCGCTGCCGCCGGCCGAGCCGTAGAGGCGGTACCTGCCCGAAGGGGAGCGCCGGCGGCTGGGAGGGTGCGGGTGCGCGGCCGGCGGCACGGGCAGGCGCCACTGGTACCCTCCGCCGACCCGGGACGGCGGCCGCGCGTTCCCGGGTCGTGCCCGGTCAAGGGCTTGAGCTCGGCTCGCCCGACGGGCACGACGGCGCCGGAAACACCGAAGCCGCAGGTGCGATCGTTTCTGCACCTGCGGCTCGCAGTGGGGCGGGTGGGACTCGAACCCACGGCCGACGGATTATGAGTCCGCTGCTCTAACCGGCTGAGCTACCGCCCCTTCACGGCGTGGCGCGTACACGTGTGCGCGCCGTCTGCCGCAGCATAGCCGCTCATACGATCTCCTGCCTCGGATGCCTCGCATGATCGGCTTCGCCTGCCCAGTGAGACCGCGCTGAGGGCTGTCCGGTTCCCGAACGGGGCGACAAAGAAAAGAAGAGGACCCCTCGGGGTCCTCTTCCTCTTCCTTGCTCCCCCGGCTGGACTCGAACCAGCAACCCTCCGGTTAACAGCCGAATGCTCTGCCAATTGAGCTACAGGGGACCGCGCTCCCCCGACTGGACTCGAACCAGTAACCTGCCGGTTAACAGCCGGCTGCTCTGCCAATTGAGCTACAGGGGATTGCTGCGGTGCATCGAACAGCCCACCTCCGGCGTTGCCGGGGGGCGAGTGCCCGTTGCGAGTCATAGATTAGCGCAAGCAGGGGGGTGCTCCGCCAATCGGTATCGACAGCGGGCCGGGCACCACACGACGAAGGGTGACAGGCATGCGGTACAAGGTCACGTTCGTGGTCGGACTGGCCCTCGGGTACGTGCTCGGAACCCGGGCCGGACGCGAGCGCTACGAGCAGATGCGGAAGTCCGCCCGGCAGCTCGCCCAGAACCCCGCGGTGCGCAACGCCGCCGAGACCGCGGGCCACACCGGGCGCGAGTTCGCCGGGAAGGCCTTCTCCGCGGTGAGCCAGAAGGTCGGCGACGCCGTCCCCGACTCGCTCGGCGGGCGGGGACGGGGGCTGCGCGGCCGGCCCGGCGGCGGCGCCGAGGACGACTGGGGCACCAGCAACACCTGAGCACCTCGGGTCCGCGTACTGGGGCCCACGGGATCCATGTGGTTCCGGGGGCTCCGGACCGGTCGACTCCGGCCCCACGTGCGGCAGAATTCACCGCATGGGGATAGTCGCCGGGCTGGACAGCTCTTCCACGTTCACACGCATCGTCGTCTGTGACACCGAGACCGGCGCCGTGCTGCGCCAGGGGTACGCGCCCCATCCACAGCCCACGGGTGAACCGGACGGTGCGAATCCCCACGAGACCGACCCGCAGGCCTGGCTCCTCTCGCTCGGCGAGGCCGCCGGCGGCGGGCTCCTCGAGGGGGTCCAGGCCATAGGGGTCTCCGCGCAGCAGCACGGCCTCCTGCCGCTGGACCCGCAGGGCGCCCTGGTGCGTCCCGCCCTCGTCGGCAACGACAAGCGCGGCCAGGTCGCCGCCGCCGACCTCATCGACGCCTTCGGCGGCCGGCACAACTGGGTCGAGGCGGTGGGCTCGGTCCCGCACTCGGCGCAGCCGGTCGCGAAGCTGGCCTGGCTGGCCCGCAACGAGCCCGAGGCCGCCCGCCGGATCGCCGTGCTGATGTCCCCGCACGACTGGCTCGTCTGGCAGCTGCTCGGCCGCCCGGTCCGGCGGACCACCGACCGCGGCGGCGCCTCCGGTACCGGGTACTGGTCGGCGGCCAGCGGGACCTGGCGCCCCGACCTGGTCGAGCTGGCGCTCGGGCACCGGGCGCTGCTGCCCGAGGTGCTCGGCCCCGCCGATGCCGCCGGGACCACGCCCGAGGGGCTGCTGATCTCCGCGGGCACCGGCGAGACGATGGCCGCAGCGCTCGGGCTGGGGCTGGGCCCGGGCGACGCGGTGGTCTCCCTCGGCGCCTCCGGTTCGGTGATGGCGGTGCACCACGAGGCGGTGTCGGAGCCGGGCGGGCTGGTCACCTCGCTGGCCGACGCCAGCGGCATGCACCTGCCCGTGGTGAACACCTCCAATGCCGTACGGGCGCTGCGCGGCACCGCCGAACTGCTCGGCACCGATCTGGAGGGGCTGTCCGAGCTCGCGCTGAAGTCGACGCCGGGCGCGCACGGCCTCGTACTCCTGCCGTACCTGGAGGGTGAGCGGACCCCGAACCTGCCGCACGCGGCCGGCACCCTGTCCGGGCTGCGCCGGGACTCGATGAAGCCGGAGCACCTGGCCCGGGCCGCCTTCGAGGGCATGCTGTGCGGGCTGGTGGACGCGCTGGACGTGCTGCGCTCGCGCGGGGTCGAGATCCGCCGGGTGTTCCTGCTGGGCGCGGCGGCCGAGCTGCCCGCCGTGCAGGCCGCGGCCCCCGGGCTGTTCGGTACGCAGGTCGTCGTACCGGCGCCGGCCGACTACGCGGCGCTGGGCGCGGCGCGCCAGGCGGCCTGGGCGCTCGGTGTGGCGCAGGGCACCCTGGCCCCGCACACCCCGCCGGTCTGGCCGGCTCCCGCGGCCCAGATCTTCGAGCCGGGCGAGGAGTTCGCGGCGTGGCAGGGGGTGCGCCAGCAGTACATCGCGACGCGGGAGCAGATCCACCCCGGGGCGTTCTAGCCACGGCCCGGCGGTGCGCCGGTCCTTTTGACCGGGCTTTGCGAAATCGGGTGGGGATCACAGGGCCGGTTGGCCCAAGATGGGTTGAACCCCTCGATCATGCCGACCGGAGCCTACGCGTGCTCATACGACTTCTGCGGACCCATCTGGGTGCGTACCGTAAACCCATCGCGGTGCTGGTCCTGCTGCAGCTGCTGCAGACCAGCGCCAGCCTCTACCTGCCCACACTCAACGCCGACATCATCGACAACGGTGTCGTCAACGGCGACACCGGCTACATCCTGCGCTTCGGCGCGCTGATGCTCGGTGTCTCCCTCGTCCAGCTCGTCTGCAACATCGGAGCCGTCTATTACGGCGCCCGCACGGCCGCGGCCTTCGGCCGGGACGTCCGCGCCGCGATCTTCGACCGGGTGCAGAGCTTCTCGGCACGGGAGCTGGGCCAGTTCGGCGCCCCGTCGCTGATCACCCGTACGACGAACGACGTCCAGCAGGTCCAGATGCTGGTGCTGATGACCTTCACCCTGATGGTCTCGGCACCGATCATGTGCGTCGGCGGTATCGCCATGGCGCTCTCGCTCGACGTGAAGCTGTCGGGCGTGCTGCTGGCCGTCGTCCCGGTGCTCGGCATCTCGGTCGGCGCGATCGTCTTCAGGACACGGCCGCTGTTCCGCCGGATGCAGGAGCGGCTGGACACCGTGAACCGGGTGCTGCGGGAGCAGATCACCGGCAACCGGGTGATCCGCGCCTTCGTCCGCGACGACTACGAGAAGGACCGCTTCCGCGAGGCCAACGCCGACCTGACCGGCGTCTCGCTGGCCGCCGGCAAGCTCCTGGCCTTCATGTTCCCCACGGTCATCGTGGTCGTGAACATCTCCAGCGTCGCCGTGATCTGGTTCGGCGCGATGCGCGTCGACAGCGGCGGCATGGAGATCGGCCAGCTGACGGCCTTCCTCGCCTATCTGATGCAGATCGTCATGGCCGTGATGATGGCCACCTTCATGTTCATGATGGTGCCGCGCGCCGAGGTCTGCGGGGAGCGCATCCAGGAGGTCCTGGACACCGAGTCCAGCGTCGTCCCGCCGAAGGACCCGGTGCGCGAGCTCGCCCGCCGCGGCCGCCTGGAGCTGCGCGGCGCCGACTTCCGCTACCCGGGCGCCGAGGCGCCGGTGCTGCGCGGGGTGGACCTGGTGGCCCGCCCCGGCGAGACCACGGCCGTCATCGGCTCCACCGGAAGCGGCAAGTCCACACTGCTGGGCCTGGTGCCGCGGCTGTTCGACGCGACCGGCGGCGAGGTCCTCGTCGACGGGGAGGACGTCCGCGTGCTCGACCCGGACCTGCTGGCCAGGACGGTCGGCATGGTGCCGCAGAAGCCGTACCTGTTCTCCGGGACCATCGCCTCCAACCTGCGCTACGGGCGCCCGGACGCGAGCGACGAAGAGCTCTGGCAGGCGCTGGAGGTGGCCCAGGCCAAGGAGTTCGTCTCCGCACTGGAGGGTGGCCTTCAGGCGCCGGTCAACCAGGGCGGGACCAATGTCTCCGGCGGCCAGCGCCAGCGTCTGGCCATCGCCCGCACGCTCGTGCAGCGCCCGGAGATCTACCTCTTCGACGACTCCTTCTCGGCCCTGGACTACGCGACGGACGCGGCGCTGCGCGCGGCGCTCGCCCGCGAGACCGAGGACGCGACCGTCGTCATCGTCGCGCAGCGGGTCTCCACGATCCGCGACGCCGATCGGATCATCGTCCTGGACGAGGGTCAGGTCGTGGGCGAGGGACGCCACCACGAGCTGATGGCCGGCAACGAGACCTACCGGGAGATCGTGCTCTCCCAGCTGACGGAGGCGGAGGCCGCATGAGCGGGCCCGGAGGACGGATGATGATGGGGCCGGCTCAGCGGTCCCTGGACTTCAAGGGTTCGGGCAAGCGGCTGCTGCGCCAGCTCGCGTACGACCGGGCCAAGATCTGGGGCATGGTCGCGGCCGTCGTCGGCAGCGTCGGCTGCGCGGTGGTGGGCCCGAAGATCCTGGGCGAGGCCACCGACCTGGTGTTCGCGGGGATCGTCGGCCGCGAGATGCCGGCCGGGATCACCAAGCAGCAGGCACTGGACGGTCTGCGGGCCAAGGGCCAGGACGGTATGGCGGACATGCTCGCCGGGACCGACTTCACCCCGGGGCAGGGCATCGACTTCGGCGCCGTCGGCGTCGTCGCGATCTGGGCGCTGGTGGTCTTCACCCTGGCCGGCCTGCTGATGCTGGTCGCGACGCGGCTGTCGAACCACGTCATGAACGGCACCGTCTACCGGCTGCGCGAGGAGCTCCAGGCGAAGCTGTCGCGGCTGCCGCTGTCGTACTTCGACCAGCAGAAGCGCGGCGAGGTGCTGAGCCGGGCCACGAACGACATCGACAACATCGGCCAGACGCTGCAGCAGACGATGGGACAGCTGCTGAACTCGCTGCTGACCATCGTCGGCGTGCTCGTGATGATGTTCTGGATCTCTCCGCTGCTGGCGCTGGTCGCGCTGGTGACCGTACCGCTGTCGGTCTTCGTCGCCGCGAAGATCGGCAAGAAGTCGCAGCCGCAGTTCGTGGCGCAGTGGAAGGCGACCGGCGCGCTCAACGCCCACATCGAGGAGATGTACTCGGGCCACAGCCTGGTCAAGGTCTTCGGCCGGCAGAGGGAGTCCGCGGCCGTCTTCGCCGAGCAGAACGAGGCGCTGTACCGGGCCTCGTTCAAGGCGCAGCTGGTCAGCGGCATCATGCAGCCGGTGATGTTCTTCATCTCGAACATCAACTACGTGCTGATAGCCGTCGTCGGCGGGCTCCGGGTCGCCTCCGGCACGCTGTCGATCGGTGACGTGCAGGCCTTCATCCAGTACTCGCGGCAGTTCTCGATGCCGCTGACGCAGGTCGCCTCGATGGCGAACCTCGTGCAGTCCGGTGTCGCCTCGGCGGAGCGGGTGTACGAGCTGCTGGACGCGCCCGAGCAGGAGCCGGACGCCGAGGTTCCGGAGCGTCCGCAGGAGCTGCGCGGTCAGGTCACCTTCGACAAGGTGGCCTTCCGCTACGAGCCGGACAAGCCGCTGATCGAGAACCTCTCGCTCACGGTCGAGCCGGGACACACGGTCGCGATCGTCGGCCCGACCGGCGCCGGCAAGACCACGCTGGTCAATCTGCTGATGCGGTTCTACGAGGTCACGGGCGGGGAGATCGCCCTGGACGGGGTGGACATCGCGAAGATGACCCGCGAGGAACTGCGCGACGGCATCGGCATGGTGCTGCAGGACACCTGGCTGTTCGGCGGCACCATCGCTGAGAACATCGCCTACGGTGCTTCGCGCGAGGTCACGCGCGCCGAGATCGAGGCGGCGGCGCGGGCCGCCCACGCGGACCGGTTCATCCGCACCCTGCCGGACGGCTACGACACCGTGCTGGACGACGAGGGCGCGGGTGTCAGCGCGGGCGAGAAGCAGCTGATCACCATCGCCCGGGCGTTCCTGTCGGAGCCGGTGATCCTGGTGCTCGACGAGGCGACGAGCTCGGTGGACACCCGTACCGAGGTGCTGATCCAGAAGGCGATGGCACGCCTCGCGCGGGGCCGTACGTCCTTCGTGATCGCCCACCGGCTCTCCACGATCCGGGACGCCGACGTGATCCTGGTGATGGAGAGCGGATCGATCGTGGAACAGGGCACGCACGAGGAGCTGCTGGCCTCGGGCGGCGCGTACGCGCGGCTGTACGCGGCGCAGTTCGCGCAGGCGGTGGCCGAGGTCGACTAGCCGGCCCGCCCGGCGCACGGCGGAGCGGGGGCATCCGGGTACGGGACGTACTCGGATGCCCCCGCTCCGTCGTTAGCATGACGGCATGGCATCGGACGTGGTGATCCGCCCTGCCCGGGCGGAGGACGAAGGCGAGATACTCGAACTGGCCCGCTCGGCGTGGTCGCGCGTGAGCGAGCCCGGCCCGGAGCGCCCGGCCGACGCGGCCGTCTTCGACGAGCGGCACCCCGTGGAGAGCTTCCTCGTCGCGGAACGCGGGCGCAGGATCGTCGGGTACGTCGCCCAGGCCCCGGCGAGTCCCCTCGAAACCAATCGGCACGTCCGCCACATCCAGGGACTGGCGGTCCTCGAATCCGCCCGCGGCGGCGGAGTCGGCCAGGCCCTGGTCGAGGCGGCCTGCGCGGCCGCGCGGGCCGGCGGTGCCCGCCGGATGAATCTGCGCGTCCTCGGCCACAACGGTCCGGCGCGGCAGCTCTACGGACGATGCGGCTTCGCGGTGGTCGGCGTACTGCCCGAGGAGTTCCTGCTGGACGGGGCGTACGTCGACGACGTCTGGATGAGCCGGAGCCTGTCCGACCCGCACGAGCCCGCGCAGCCGTTGCCGTAACCGTGGCCGTGGCCGTGGCGACGGGGTGGGGGCGCCTGGCGGGGCGCCCCCTCTTTCCGTTGGTCCGTCAGTCCAGGTAGCCGCGGAGCTGGTCGGCGAAGGCGTGGTCGCGCAGCTTGTTGAGGGTCTTGGACTCGATCTGGCGGATCCGCTCGCGCGTCACTCCGAAGATCCGCCCGATCTCCTCCAGGGTGCGGGGCCGCCCGTCGGCGAGGCCGTACCGCAGCTGTACCACCTTGCGCTCGCGCTCGCCGAGGGTCGACAGGACGGCTTCCAGGTGCTCGCGCAGCAGGAAGAACGCGGCCGACTCCACGGGCGAGGCGGCGTCGCCGTCCTCGATGAGGTCCCCGAGCGCGACGTCGTCCTCCTCACCCACCGGGGCGTGCAGGGAGACCGGCTCCTGGGCGAGGCGCAGCACTTCCAGCACCCGCTCGGGGGTCAGCTCCAGGTGGACGGCCACCTCTTCGGCCGTGGGCTCGTAGCCGCGTTCCTGGAGCATCCGGCGCTGTACGCGGACGACCCGGTTGATCAGTTCGACCACGTGGACGGGTACCCGGATGGTCCGGGCCTGGTCGGCGAGGGCCCGTGACATCGCCTGCCGGATCCACCAGGTGGCGTAGGTCGAGAACTTGTACCCGCGGGCGTAGTCGAACTTCTCGACGGCCCGGATCAGCCCGAGGTTCCCCTCCTGCACGAGGTCGAGCATGGTGAGTCCGCGGCCCACGTACCGCTTGGCGACGGAGACGACGAGCCGCAGGTTCGACTCGATGAGCCGGCGTTTGGCCATCCGGCCCATGACGACGAGCTTGTCGAGGTCGAGGGCGAGCTGGGAGTCGAGGTCGGGGGTGTTGCCGAGCTTCTCCTCGGCGAACAGGCCGGCTTCGACGCGTCGCGCGAGGTCCACCTCCTCGGCGGCGGTGAGCAGCGGGATCCTGCCTATCTCGCGGAGGTACTGCCGGAACAGGTCGGCGGACGGGCCCGCCCCGCCCCCGCTGTCGCCGCCGCTTCGCCTGGGCGGCACGGGCACCGGCTCGATCAGCTCCAGTACCTCGGGCTCTTCGTCCACGGCCTTGGCCTCCGAGGACTCGCTCACGTTCACGGTCAGGGTCCGGGTCTGCACGGGGGCGACCTCCAGGGCTCCGAGGGCGGGGGCACCGCACCTCAGTGTGGGGTACGACACATCGTGGCCACGAGGGGCGTGCGAGCACTTTCTGAGTCCGGTGCGTGACCGGATGGTTACCCCCCGGCGGGAATCCCGATGCGGCTCGGACACATGTCCGAGATGATCGACTCCATGGCGGAGTACGAGACCCATGTGACGGTGCGCTGCGCGGACGCGGCGGAGCTGGCGCGCCTCGACGCGTGGGCCGGGGCACGGGAGTTGAAGGTCACGCACATCCTGCTGGCCCGCGGCCGGATGGTGTCCCAGCCGATGCTGACCCTGCCGGACCGCACGGGTCACGAACGGCTGGTGCCGCGGCTGCGGGCGGCCGGCTTCGACCCGGTCCGGGTCAAGGTGGAGACGGTCCCGTGGACCACGGACTCCCCCGGCCCGGGCGGCGGCTACTTCGAGCACCACCTGAAGCTGCTGCTGCCCGCGGACTTCGACCGCGCGGCCCTGGAGTCCCTGGTCGTCCCGCACGGCGCCCACCTGTCCTGGAACGCCCGCCGGGCCTCGGCCGGGGGCGCGCAGGAGCGGTTCGTGACCCAGCGGTGGCGCGGCACGGCTGCGGAGGCGGGGGCGGCCTGCGACGCGCTGGTCGCGGCGCTCGGCGCGGCCGGGTACGAAGTCCGTTCGGAGGAACGGGAGTTCGTGCTGTACGACAGCGACCTGTCGGTCGACGACGGGTGGATCGAGGCGGGGGCGCGATGAACACGTGGAGCCGGTTCGACTGGCAGGACTGCGAACTGCCCCGGGAGCCGTTGACGGAGGCGGTGCGGGCCGAGCGGGCGCTGCCGCGCACCTTGCGGCCGGTGGCGGGGGACGACCTGCGCCAGTCGGCCCTCTTCGACCCTTCGTTGAAGCAGTTCCGGCGGGCCTACCGGGCCGGTGACCCGGTCTTCGACGACGCCGCGCGGACGGCCGCGTGGCGGGCGGCGCGACGGTCGGCACTGGACGCCGTGCTCCACGCGGTGTCGGAATCGCGGTGGGGGGATTCGTTGGTGCTGCGCGGGAGCGTGCTTCTCGCCGACTGGTTCGGGGACGCCGCGCGGGAACCCGGCGACCTGGACTTCGTGGTCGTACCGCGGAGCTGGAACATCGACGACGGGCGGACGGCCCGGATGCTGGAGGAGATCGCGGCCGGCGCGGCCGGCCGGGCCGGGGTCAAGGACTCGGGGATGGTCTGCGAGGACATCTGGACGTACGACCGGGTGCCGGGGATGCGGATGGTGCTGCCTTGGCAGGTAGCGGGGCTGCCGGCAGGACACGTCCAGCTCGACTTCGTGTTCAACGAGCGGCTCCCCGAGGAGCCCGAGCCCGTCGAACTCTCCTGCGGGGCCGTGCTCCTGGCCGCCTCGCCCGCGCTGTCCCTGGCCTGGAAGCTGCTGTGGCTCGTGGGCGACTCCCATCCGCAGGGCAAGGACCTCTACGACGCCGTCCTGCTCGCCGAGCGGTATCCGCTGCCGTACCCGCTGCTGGACCAGGTTTTCCGGCTGGCGCCCGAGCAGCCGCTGCCGAACCCTGGGGTGACCGCGGCGGACATCGCCGCGTACGGGAACGTCGGCGACGAGTGGCGCCACTTCGCCGCCGAGTACCCGCAGCTCTCCGACTCCGAGGAGGACTACGCCCGGCGCCTGGTGGCAGCCCTGGCCCCGACCTTCGCGGAGGCCCCCGAGACGCCTAGGCCGGCTCGACGCGGACCGCGCAGACCTTGAACTCCGGCATGCGGGACGTGGGGTCCAGGGCCGGGTTGGTGAGGGTGTTGGCGCGGCCCTCGCCCGGCCAGTGGAAGGGCATGAAGACCGTGTCCGCCCGGATGGTGTCGGTGATGCGGGCCGGGGCGACGGCCCGGCCGCGGCGGGAGGTCACGGCGAGGGGGCTGCCGTCGACCGCGCCGATCCGGGCGGCCAGCCGCGGGTGGAGTTCCACGAAGGGGCCGGGGGCGGCCGCGTTGAGCTCGTCCACCCGGCGGGTCTGGGCTCCGGACTGGTACTGGGCGACGACCCGGCCGGTGGTGAGCAGCAGCGGGTAGTCCGCGTCGGGGACCTCGGCGGCGTCCCGGTGGGAGACGGGGACGAAGCGGGCCCGGCCGTCGTCGGTGGCGAAGCGGTCGAGGAAGAGCCGCTCGGTCCCGGCGGAGCCTTCGGGGCAGGGCCAGAAGACGCCCTGTCCGGTCTCGATCCGGTCGTAGGTGATGCCCGAGTAGTCGGCGGGGCCGCCGGCCGAGGCGCGGCGCAGTTCCTCGAAGACCTCCTCCGGCTCGGTGGGGAAGCCCTTCTCGACGCCCAGGCGGGCGGCGAGTCCGTGCAGCACGTCCAGGTCGCCGCGGACCCCCGGCGGCGGGGTCAGGGCCCGGCGGCGCAGCAGGACGCGGCCCTCCAGGTTGGTGGTGGTGCCGGTCTCCTCCGCCCACTGGGTGACCGGGAGGACCACGTCCGCGAGGGCCGCGGTCTCGGAGAGGACGACGTCGGCCACCGCGAGGAAGTCCAGGGAGCGGATGCGGTCCTCGACGTGGGCGGCGCGGGGGGCGGACACCACCGGGTTCGAGCCCATCAGGAGCAGGGCCTTCACGTCCGTCCCGAGGGCGTCAAGGAGTTCGTAGGCGCTGCGGCCAGGGCCGGGGAGGCTGTCGGGGTCGACGCCCCAGACCCCGGCGACGTGGGCGCGGGCCGCCGGGTCGGTGAGCTTGCGGTAGCCGGGGAGCTGGTCGGCCTTCTGGCCGTGCTCGCGGCCGCCCTGGCCGTTGCCCTGCCCGGTGAGGCAGCCGTAGCCGGACAGCGGGCGGCCGGCCCGGCCGGTGGCCAGGCACAGGTTGATCCAGGCGCTGACGGTGTCGGTGCCCTTGGACTGCTGCTCGGGGCCCCGGGCGGTGAGGACCATGGCGGATTCCGGGGCGCAGAACAGGGCGACGGCCTCGCGGAGCCTGGGGACCGGTATCCCGGTGATGCGCTCGACCAGTTCCGGCCAGTGGGCCATCGCGGCGGCCCGGGCCTCCTGCCAGCCGGTGGTGCGGGCGGCGATGAACTCCTCGTCGGTCCGGCCTTCGGCGACGATCAGGTGCAGCAGGCCGAGTGCGAGGGCCAGGTCGGTACCGGGGCGCGGGGCGAGGTGCAGGTCGGCCTGTTCGGCGGTGCGGGTGCGGCGCGGGTCGACGACGATCAGGGTGCCGCCGTTCGCCTTGAGCTCGGTGAAGTAGCGCAGGGCGGGCGGCATGGTCTCGGCCGGGTTCGAGCCGACGAGGATCACGCAGCCGGTGCGCGGGACGTCCGCCAGCGGGAAGGGCAGGCCGCGGTCGAGCCCGAAGGCCCGCTGGTGGGCGGCGGCGGCCGAGGACATGCAGAAGCGGCCGTTGTAGTCGATCTGGGAGGTGCGCAGGGCGACGCGGGCGAACTTCCCGAGCGCGTAGGCCTTCTCGTTGGTGAGCCCGCCGCCGCCGAAGACGCCGACCGCGTCGGGACCGTACGCGCGGCCGGTACGGGCGAGCCCCTCGGCGACGGCGTCGAGGGCCTCCTCCCAGGTGGCCGGCTCCAGCCGCCCTGCGTGGGTGCGGACGAGCGGCTCGGTCAGGCGTACCCGGGAGGAGAGCACGGCGGGCGCGGTACGGCCCTTGCCGCACAGCGCGCCCCGGTTGACGGGGAAATCGGCCCGCTCCTCCACCGCCACGGTGGCGCCGCCCGGTTCGGGGCGCAGCCTCATCCCGCACTGCAGGGCGCAGTACGGGCAGTGCGTGTCGGTGGCGGAGGCGGAGGTGTGCATGCGGTCCAGCGTGGGTCGGCGGTGTTACGCCGGCCGCCGCTGCGGGTTACAAGTCGGAGTGCTCCGCCTCAGCGCCGCCGGACGGCTGCGGTGAGGCCCGGCGCAGCGGGGGCCGGTCGACGAGCTCGACGTACACGATCCGGCCGCGGACGACGTCCAGGTTCAGGAACCCGTTGCCCGGGTCGAGGGCCACCGTGCGGTGACCGGGGCCGTAGGGGGTGCCGGGTGGATGCCGGTGGGTGCGGAAGCTCTGGCAGAAGTCGTTCCGGCAGTCGCACTCCGCCAGCAGGCGGAGGTCGTACGCGCAGACGGCGAGCCAGGGCTCCCCCTCCGCCTCCAGCAGCCGCACGAGTTGCGCCGTCAGGTCGGGGAAGACGTCGCGTACGAGGGGTCCGTCCGATGCCGGGGCGTCCGGTTCCATGGGCGGACGGTAGCCCGGCGCCCCTGCGCCGGCACGCGAATATACGGCCGTCCGGCAGGAGCGCCCGGCGGGTCACTGGCCCGTCAGGTACTTCACCGTCAGGCCGGCGGTCCAGCCGCCGTCGACGGCGAGTTCGGCGCCCGTCATGTAGCCGGCGGCGTCGGAGAGGAGGAAGGCGATCGCCGCGGCGATCTCCTCGGGGACGCCGACTCGGCCGAGCGGGGCGCCGGGGTAGTTGCCCTCGCCCGCCCGGATGCCGATCGGGGCGGTCATCGGGGTGAGGGTCATGCCGGGGTGGACGGAGTTGACGCGGATCCCCGCCTCGGCGAGTTCCACCGCGCCGATCTTCGACAGGCCGCGCACGCCCCACTTGGAGGCCCCGTACCCGGCGGTCAGCGCGAGGCCGGTCAGGCCGGCGGCGGAGGAGATGTTGACGATGGACCCGCCGCCGTTCGCGCGCAGCAGCGGGATCGCGGCCTTGATGCCGATGAAGACGCCGACCAGGTTGATCTCGACGACCCGGCGGAAGTGCTCGACGCTCTCGTGCTCCAGGAACTGGCCGGTGGAGATGCCCGCGTTGTTCACGAGGCCGTCGATGCGGCCGAACTCGGCGACCGCGTGGTCCAGGGCCGCCTGCCAGTCGGCCTCGCTGGTCACGTCGTGCCGGACGAAACGCGCCGCGCCGCCGAGCTTCGCGGCCGTCTCCGCGCCCTCCGCCTCCAGCACGTCGGTGATCAGCACCCGGCCGCCGCCGTCCACGACGGCCTGCGCGGCCGCGGCGCCCAGGCCCCGGGCTCCACCGGTGATGACGACGACCTTGCCGCTCAGATCCACAACAGCCACGGTTCCACACCCCAGACGCTCTCACACGGACTGACCGGCATATGACTAATCGAAATAACCGACGCCGTCAGTCTGCCAGAGCGTCCAGGGCCCGCGACACCCCCTCCTCCTTCGGCCCCATGAAGCGCGGGGCGGGCTTGAAGGCCGCGTCCAGCGCCGCCTTGCCCGCCGCGAAGACCTCGCGGGTCTCGCCGTAGTACCAGGTGGCGTCGTGCACGTCGGCCACCCCGACGCCGTACGACTCCAGGCCCGCCGCCTGGCACAGGGCGACGGCCCGGCGGATGTGGAAGCCCTGGGTGACCAGCACGGCCCGCTCCACGCCGAATATCTCCTTGGCCCGCACACAGGAGTCCCAGGTGTCGAAGCCCGCGTAGTCGCTGACGATCCGCCCGTCCGGCACCCCGTGCGCGGTGAGGTACGTGCGCATCGCGTCGGGCTCGTCGTAGTCGTGCCGGCCGTTGTCCCCGGTGACGAGGACGACCTTGACCTTGCCGGTGCGGTACAGCTCGGCCGCGGCGTCGAGCCGGTCGGCCAGGTAGGGCGTGGGCCGGGTCCCCAGCAGGCCCGCGCCGAACACCACGGCCACCTCGGTGGCGGGCGCGTCCGCCGTGGTCCGCAGCCGGTCGGCGGCCACGGCGTGCATCCACGCCGAGGGCAGCAGCGCCAGCACGCAGCCCGCCATGACGGCCTGCACCGCCCGCCGCCGGGTCCGTACGCTGCGCAGCGCCGCCACCGCCCGGCTCCACTCGACTCTCGGCAGGCGCGGTCGGCGCATCATCCATCCCCTGGTGTCTCGGCTGCTCGTCCGCTGGTCAGGACGCGTACCGGCGCCGCGCGGTTCGCCCGGAGGCCGATCCGCGGCGAGGCCGCCGCCGGCCGCGCAGGCTCCGAACAGCCGCGCCGGCCGCCCTGTGAGCACACGGCAAAGACCCGTCATCCCCGCGCAACGCACCGGCAACCTGCGGAGCGGAGGATCGGTTCATGACGGAGCCGGTGCACCCTCCCGAGTTTCCCGCCCTCCCCTTCGACAGCACGGCCGAGCTGCTCGGCCGCATCACCCTCCAGCTGGGCACCCAGCTCAGCGGCCTGCGCCGACCCGGAGTCCGCCCATGCAGCCCACCCTCGTCGCCGTGGCCCACGGCAGCCGTGACCCGCGCGCCCTGCACACCGCCCTCGCCCTCCTCGAACGGGTCCGTGAACTCCGCCCCCGGCTCGACGTCCGGCTCGGCCACATCGAGCTGAACGAGCCGCTGCTCGACGACACCCTGGACGGCCTGTCCGGCTCGGCCGTGCTCGTCCCGCTGCTGCTCGGCCGCGGGTACCACGTCAAGCGCGATCTGCCCGCGGCCGCCGCCCGGGCCGGCCACCTGCTCACCCGTGTCGCCGCCCCGCTGGGCCCGCACCCGCTGCTCGTCGAGGCCCTGTACGAGCGGCTCCTGGAGACCGGCTGGGCCCCGGTCCCCGGTTCGGCCGTCGTGCTGGCCGCCGCCGGTTCCCGCGACCCGGACGCGGCGGCCGACACCCGCCGCACCGCCGCCCTGCTGAGCGAGCGCCTCGGCGGTGTCCCGGTGACCCCCGCCTACGCCTCCGCCGCCGCGCCGAGCGCGCCGGAGGCGGTCCGGGCCCTCGCGGCCCGCGGTCACCACCGGATCGCCGTGGCCTCGTACTTCGCCGCTCCCGGCCGGTTCGCCGCCCAGAGCGCCGCGGCCGCGCCGGGCCCCGCCGCCGCTCCGCTGGGCGACCACCCGGCGCTGGCCCGCCTGTTGCTGCACCGCTACGACGAAGCCCGTACCCTCCCCCTCGACCTGGCGCGGCCGGAACTGCTCTCCGCCTGATCCCGATATGTCAGAGCTTCCGGTTATCGTCTGGTCATGGAAGGCACCACGCACGCCCCGACCGACGACCACCACGGGCCCTACGACGAGGCCGACACCGAACGCTGGGCCGCCGAGCCCGACAAACGGCCCGGCCGGACCGCCTTCCAGCGCGACCGCGCCCGTGTGCTGCACTCGGCCGCGCTGCGCCGCCTCGCCGGGAAGACCCAGGTCGTCACGCCCGGCAGCCGTTCCTACGACTGGGACGCGAGCCCGCGCACCCGCCTGACCCACTCGCTGGAGTGCGCCCAGGTCGGGCGGGAGCTCGGTGCCGCGCTCGGCTGCGACCCCGACCTCGTCGAAGCCGCCTGCCTCTCCCACGACATGGGCCACCCGCCCTTCGGCCACAACGGCGAGGAGGCGCTCAACGAGTTCGCCAAGGACTGCGGCGGCTTCGAGGGCAACGCCCAGTCGCTGCGCCTGCTGACCCGCCTGGAGCCCAAGCGGTTCGTGCCCGATCCGGCGAGCGGGGAGCTGGTCAGCGTCGGCCTCAACCTCACCCGCGCCTGCCTGGACGCCGCCACCAAGTACCCGTGGGCCCGCGGGGACCACCCCACCGATCCCGACTCGGTGAAGTTCGGCGCGTACGAGGACGACCTGCCGGTCTTCGCCTGGCTGCGCCGCGGCGCGCCCTCGGACCGCAAGTGCTTCGAGGCCCAGGTCATGGACTGGGCGGACGACGTCGCGTACTCCGTCCACGACTTCGAGGACGGCCTGCACGCCGGCCACCTCGACCCCAACATGCTCCACGCGGAGCCCGAGCGCACGGCCATCTGGCAGGTGGCCATCGGCCGGTACGTCCCCGCCGACACCGCTCCCGAGGAGCTGCGGGCCGCCCTCGACCGTCTGATGGAGCAGGAGTGGTGGCCGCACGGGTACGACGGCTCGGCCGTCGCCCAGTCCCGGCTGAAGGACGCCACGAGCCAGCTGATCGGCCGGTTCTGCCTGGCCGCCGAGGGAGCCACCCGTGAGGCGTACGGCTCCGGCCGCCTCACCCGGTACGGTGCCGAACTGGTGATCCCGCGCGAGGCGCGCAACGAGTGCGCGGTCCTCAAGGCGGTCGCCGACCTGTACGTGATGCAGCGCGACGAGCAGGAGCGGATCCGCGCCGACCAGCGCATCGTCCTGGCCGAACTCGCGGAGGCGCTGAGCGCACGCGCCCCCGAGGGGCTGGACCCGCAGTTCCGGGCCATCTTCGACGCGGCCCCGGACGACAAGGCCAGGAAAAGGGCGGTCATCGACCAGATCGCGTGCCTCACCGACGCATCCGCCCGTTCCCTTCACGCACGCCTCACCCGGCGCGGCCGACGCGCCGAAAGGTGAGCTGATCGAGCCACTCCCCCTTCACGCGGCAGGCTCGGTGCGGGACGCTCGCATGTGCTCGCATGTGGCGGCGAGGTTATGAGGAGGCATCAGGTGGTCGACGCACACCGGACATTCGTCATCGTCGGAGCGGGGCTCGCCGGGGCGAAGGCGGCCGAAACGCTGAGGTCCGAGGGGTTCACGGGGCGGGTGATCCTGATCGGCGACGAGCGCGACCACCCCTACGAACGCCCCCCGCTGTCCAAGGGCTACCTGACGGGCAAGGACGACCGGGAGAGCGTCTTCGTCCACGAGCCGTCCTGGTACGCGGCCGCCGACATCGAGCTGCACCTCGGCCAGCCCGCCGTCCAGCTCGACCGGGACGCCAAGAAGGTGGTCCTCGGCGACGGCACCGTCCTGTACTACGACAAGCTGCTGCTGGCCACCGGTGCCGAGCCGCGCCGCCTGGACATCCCCGGCACCGGCCTGGCCGGGGTGCACCACCTGCGGCGCCTCGCGCACGCCGAGCGGCTGAAGGGCGTACTGGCCGGGCTCGGCCGGGACAACGGGCACCTGCTCATCGCCGGCGCCGGGTGGATCGGGCTGGAGGTGGCCGCGGCGGCCCGCGGCTACGGCGCCGAGGTCACCGTCGTCGAACCGGAGGCCACGCCGCTGCACGCGGTGCTCGGCCCGGAGATCGGCCGGCTCTTCGCGGACCTGCACGCCGATCACGGGGTGCGGTTCCACTTCGGGGCGCGGCTGACGGAGATCGTGGGCCACGACGGCATGGTGCTGGCCGCCCGTACCGACGACGGGGAGGAGCACCCGGCGCACGCGGTGCTCTCCGCGATCGGGGCCGCCCCGCGCACGGCGCTCGCCGAGACCGCCGGGCTGGCGCTGGTCGACCGGGAGCACGGCGGCGGGATCGCGGTGGACTCCTCCCTGCGCACCAACGACCCGGACGTCTACGCGGTCGGGGACGTGGCCGCCGCCCACCACCCGGTGCTCGGGACCCGGCTGCGGGTGGAGCACTGGGCCAACGCGCTCAACGGCGGCCCGGCCGCCGCGCGGGCCATGCTGGGCCAGGAGGTCGGCTACGACCGGGTGCCGTACTTCTTCTCGGACCAGTACGACGTGGGCCTGGAGTACTCGGGGTACGCGCCGGCCGGCGGCTACGACCAGGTGCTGATCCGCGGGGACGTGGGCAAGCGGGAGTTCATCGCCTTCTGGCTGTCGCAGGGGCGGGTCCTGGCCGGAATGAACGTGAACGTGTGGGACGTCACCGAGCACATCCAGGCCCTGATCAGGTCGAAGACCGCGGTCAACCGAGAAGCGCTGGCGGACCCGTCCGTTCCGCTCGACTCCCTGGTACCGGCCGAGGGGGCCTGACCGGATTGCCCGCGCCCGGCCGTAGACTTCACGGGTGGCAGGACGGATCAATGATGACGACGTGAAGGCGGTACGGGACGCGGTCCCGATCGACGCCGTGGTCTCCGAGTACCTCCAGCTGCGCAACGCGGGCGGCGGCAACCTCAAGGGCCTGTGCCCCTTCCACGACGAGAAGTCCCCGTCCTTCCAGGTCAGCCCCAGCAAGGGCCTCTACCACTGCTTCGGCTGCCAGGCGGGCGGGGACACCCTCGACTTCGTCATGAAGATCGACCACCTCTCCTTCTCGGAGGCGGTCGAGCGCCTGGCCGGCCTGGCCGGCATCACCCTGCGGTACGAGGAGGGCGGCTACACCGCCGGCACCAGCGGCCGCGGTGACCGCATCCGGCTGGTCGAGGCGCACAAGGCCGCCGCCCAGTTCTACGTCGACCAGCTGGGCAGCCCCGAGGCGGAGATCGGCCGCAAGTTCCTGGCGGAGCGCGGCTTCGACCAGGCCGCGGCCGCGCACTTCAGCGTGGGCTACAGCCCGGCCGGGTGGGACCACCTGACCCGATTCCTGCGCGGCAAGGGCTTCAGCGACAAGGAGCTGATCACCTCCGGGCTCGCCCAGGACAGCCGCAGCGGCAAGCCGATCGACCGCTTCCGCGGCCGGCTGATGTGGCCGATCCGCGACATCAGCGGCGAGGTGGTCGGTTTCGGCGCGCGCAAGCTGCGCGACGACGACAACGGCCCGAAGTACCTGAACACCCCCGAGACCGCGATCTACAAGAAGTCCCAGGTGCTGTACGGCATCGACCTGGCGAAGAAGGAGATCGCGAAGACCTCCCGGGCCGTGGTCGTCGAGGGCTACACGGACGTGATGGCCTGCCACATGGCCGGGGTCACCACCGCGATCGCGACCTGCGGCACCGCCTTCGGCGGGGACCACATCAAGATTCTGCGCCGACTGCTGATGGACAACGCCACCGCCGAAGTGATCTTCACCTTCGACGGCGACGCGGCGGGCCAGAAGGCCGCCCTGCGGGCCTTCGAGGACGACCAGAAGTTCGCCGCGGAGACCTCGATCACCATCGCCCCCGGCGGCATGGACCCCTGCGACCTGCGCCTCGCACAGGGCGACGCGGCCGTCGTCGGCCTGGTGGACGCCCGCACGCCGCTGTTCGAGTTCGCGCTGCGGCACATCGTCGCCCGGCACAACCTGGAGAACCCGGCGGGCCGGGCGGCCGCCCTGGACGAGGCCGCGCCCGTCGTCGCCAACATCAAGAACATCGCGATCCAGCACGAGTCGGCGGTCCAGCTGGCGGGCATGCTGGGCATCCGCGACGAGCAGTTCGTGGTCAAGCGGGTCGCGCAGCTGGCGCGCTGGGCCCGCGAGCGCGGCCAGGGCGACGGACCGCAGGCCGGCCGGCCCGGCGGGAAGCCGCAGCGGGGCCGCCCGTCCTACGAGGACGTTCCCGCGCCCCCCGCCCAGCCGGCCGGGGGTCCCGCGCTGAACCTGCGCAGCCCGGCCCACCGCACCGAACGCGAACTGCTCAAGCTCGCGCTCCAGCGGCCCGCCCTGGTCTCCCCGGCCTTCGACGCGTACGGGATGGACGAGTTCACCGCCCCGCCGTACGCGGCCGTGCGCCAGGCGATCCTGGACGCGGGCGGCGCCGCGCTCGGCGCGGAGGACTATCTGGCCCGAGTCCGCGAGGCCGCCCCGAACGACACGGTGCGCGCGCTCGTCACGGAGCTGGCGGTCGAGGCCATCCACGCGAAGACGGTGGACGAGATGTACGCGGGGGTCCAGCTGGTCCAGGTGCGGCTGCGCGCCGTGGACCGCCGGGTCCACGAGATCCAGGGCACGCTGTCGCGGCTCGGCCCACAGGCCCCGCCGGAGCAACTGGCGGCCGTCCAGGAGGAGCTTTGGGTGCTCCAGCAGTACGGGCAGCGGCTGCGCAACCGCGGCGCCGAGGGCTTGTAGCGACGGTTCAGCGGCGCGCGAACCAGTCGCCGCCGGGGATCTCGCTGCCCGATTCCCGCAGGTCGCGGGCGATCAGCGGAGCCGCCAGGTAGACCCAGGCGCGGACCGTGGTGCCGTCGGGGCGCAGGGCGGGCCGGGCGATCCGGTCGTACATGTTCCCCGGACGGCCCGGGCCCTGGTACTCCTCCAGCTGGTCCAGCGCGGCGAGCAGTTTCCCGTACGCGCCCGGCGCCGCCGTGATCAGCTCGCCGACGACCGACGTGCCGGGGCGGTGGACCGCGTACGGGTATCCGGGGCCGTCGTAGAGCGCCGCGTCCGGGAGGACGGCCGGCTCCTCCGAGGCCGTGCGGCCCCGCAGGAAGAGGTCGTGGTTGACCTCGCCCGGGCGCAGGGTCCCGTAGACGAAGAACGGGAGCGGATCGCTCGGGTCCGGAAGCCGTTCGACCGATGTCACGGGGCCCTCCCTCGGATATGGCGCGGCGGCGCGCGGGCCGGGTGTGCGTCCCGGCCCTCCCGCGCGCCCCACCACGGTACGCACCGCCGGAGTCACCCGGACGGCGCGGGTCGCTCCGATGACCGCGGCACCGATGTTGACCTGCGAGGAAGACCCCCGGGCGGGCGACGGAAAGGCGTACCTGACGGAACATCAGCAGGCGGCCGGCGGGCGGGCCGGGTTTCCTCGGAAGCACGACCCCGTGTCTCCAGGAGAGTCCCCATGCGCCGACGTACCGCACACCTGCTGACCGCGACCGCGCTGACCGCCGCCGCGTTCACCGGGCCGGTCGCCGGCGCGGTCGCCGCCGCGGACCTCGGTGTGGTGGGCTTCGCGCCCGGGGACTTCGCGCCGCTGGAGGTGTGGCCCAAGTCCGCCGCCCCCGGCGCCACCGTCACCGTGAACACCAGCGCCTGCGGCAGCGGCAGCCACGCGGACGGCGATGCCACCACGGTGGGCGGCGGCCGCTTCAAGCTGGTCCCGGGCACCCACAAGGAGGTGGTCGTGGGGCAGTTCCAGATCGCCCACGGCACCCGCGGCGGCACCTACGGCATCGGGGCGACCTGCGCGAACGGCAAGTTCGCCACCGGCAACCTGACCGTCACCGAGCGTGGCCCGCAGGGCCACGTCAACACCGGGGTGGGCGGTGGCACGACCACCACCACCGACCCCGCCAAGATCGCGGCGGGGGTGGCCGTGCTGGCCGCCGCCGCCGTCGGCGGTACCTGGCTCCTGCGTCGCCGGGCGAGCGGCACGCGGAGCTGACGGACGCCCACCGCGGCTCCGGCCGCGGTCCGACCGGTACCGTCCCCCGTCGCCCGCCCCGCGAGGTCCCCCCGTTCGCGGGGCCGGGCGACGGCCAGTCACCCCGAAACGGAAGCCGAGGGGGTACGCATGGGTGGCGACTTCGGTGGCGCGCGGGGCCGCGACCGCCCCGGATCCGCAGCGCACCCCGGGCGAGCGGCCCGCCGGGCCGTCCGCACCCCCACCGCCCGCCACGGCGGACTCGTCGCGCTCGCCGCCTGCGTCGGCATCTGGCTGGTGACCAGCGGTTCGCGCGAGCCCGTCGGACCGCCACTGCCCTCCCCCGCGGAGTCGCTGACCGCCGCCGGTGTGG
The DNA here is from genome assembly GCF_054353315.1 of Streptomyces sp. NC-S4. Lineage (NCBI taxonomy): Bacteria > Bacillati > Actinomycetota > Actinomycetes > Kitasatosporales > Streptomycetaceae > Streptomyces > Streptomyces sp. NC-S4. The sequence continues at coordinate 3,025,877 of NZ_CM135937.1, forward strand.
TGGGCCCCGGGATCGCCCCGCTCCCCGGCTCCCCGCCGGCCCGGATCCGGATCCCCTCCATCCGGGTCGACGCCCCGCTGACCGGGCTCGGGCTGGATCCGCGCGGCAGCCTCGAAGTGCCGCCGCCGGACCGGCGCGACCTGGCCGGCTGGTACCGCGACGGCACCACCCCGGGCGCCACCGGCACGGCCGTCATCGCCGGGCACGTGGACGACGCCGCCGGGCCGGGGGTCTTCTACCACCTGGGCGCGCTGCGCCGCGGGGCCGCCATCGAGATCCCGCGCGCGGACGGCCGTACGGCGGTGTTCACGGTGCACGCGGTCGAGGTGTACGACGCCAAGGCCTTCCCCGACACCCGCGTGTACGGGCCTTCGGCGCGCGCCGAGCTGCGGGTGATCACCTGCGGCGGCGGCTTCTCGCCGCGCACGGGCTACCGCGGCAACGTGGTGGTCTTCGCGCACCTCACCGGGACCTACTAGGGCTGTCTAACCCCACTGCTCGAAGCCGAGCTTGAGCACCAGCGCACCCACCACCGTCAGCAGCACGCCGCGGACGAAGCCGCTGCCCTTCTTGAGCGCCATGCCGGCCCCGATCATGCCGCCGGCCAGGTTGAACACCGCCATCAGCGCGGCCAGCTGCCACAGCACCATGCCCTGGTAGGCGAACATCGCGAGCGCTCCGGCGTTGGTGCAGCAGTTCACGATCTTGGCGGTGGCGGAGGCGGTGACCAGGTCGAGGTGGAGCAGCGCCGTGAGCGCGAGCACCAGGAAGGTGCCGGTGCCGGGCCCGATGAGGCCGTCGTAGAAGCCGATGCCCAGGCCCGCGAGGCCGATGGCGAGCAGCACCCGCCGGCGGCTGACGGGCGCGGTCGAGGGGGCGGTGCCGAAGCCCGGCTTGAAGATCACGACGCCCGCGACGATCACGAGCACCACCATGATCAGCGGGCGGAGCGCGTCCTTGCTGATGCCGCCCGCGAGCGCGGCACCGCCCATCGAGCCGGCGAGGGCGGCCAGGCCGATGCGGACGGCCAGCTTCACGTTCACCGGGGCCTTGCGGACGTACGTCACGGCCGCCCCGGCGGTGCCGACGATGGCCACGGCCTTGTTGGTGCCGAGGACGGTGGCGGGGTGGGCGTTCGGCAGGCCGAGGAGGAGCGCGGGCAGGAGCAGCAGGCCGCCGCCGCCCACCACCGCGTCGATCCAGCCGGCCGCGGCCGCGGCCACGCACAGGACGATGATCATGGTCGTTGATATGTCAGGCACGAACCGACCCTATGGAGCTGTCGGTGCAGTGACCATTCAATTCCCCGAAACTTGCGCAAAGGTTGAGCTTTGCCGGGCCGGCACGCGGTCCGGGGCCACCGGAGCCGCCGGTTCAACGGTCGCCGTCAGCACGGTCGCGGCCAGCACACTGGCCGCCCCCAGCCCCGCCGCCAGCCGCCGCGCGGGCGGTACGGAGGCCAGCGCGGCCAGGGCGGCCCGCACCGGCGAGGGACGCCGCGGCCTGCGGTGCCGGGCCAGGTGCCGGGCCACGGCCACCGCCGCGGGAGCCTCGGCGCCGACGGGAACGGAGAGGGCGACGTGCAACGGGTGACGCATGGGGCGGTGACTCCTCGGGAAACGCGGCTCAGAAGGTGAAGCACTCGGAATGGACACGGCCGGCCGGCACCCCGGCCCGCAGCAGCGCGGCCCGGGTCGCCCCGGCCATCCCCGGCGGCCCGCACAGGTACACGTCGTGCTCGGCCAGGTCGGGCACCAGCGCGGCCAGCGCCTGCGGGGCCAGCGGGTCGTAGGCCGCACCGGACGGTCCGAGCAGGTAGTGCAGAGCGGCCTGCCGCTCGGCGGCGATGGCCTCCAGCTCGGCCCGCAGCACGAGGTGCTCCTCGGCCCCGGCCCGGTAGAGCAGGGTGATGTCCCCGGGGCCCCCGGGCAGCGTCTCGAACAGGGCCCGCATCGGGGTGATCCCGACCCCGCCCGCGATCAGCAGCACCTTGGGCCGGGTCCGCCGGGCGGCGGTGAGCGCGCCGAACGGCCCGGTGGCCAGCACCCGCGTGCCGGGACGCAGCCGGCGGATCCGGCGGGAGTGGCCGCCGATCCCCTTCACGGTGATCCGCAGCGCGTTCCCCCGGACGGGCGCGGACAGCGAGAACGGCAGGGCGGTGTGCCACAGCCGCCGCTGGAGGAACCGCCAGCGCAGGAACTGGCCCGGCTCCGCGCGCAGTTCCGCGAGGTGCTGTCCGTAGACGACGACGGAGACGACCCCGGGCCCCTCGACCCGGACGTCCGCGACCCGCAGCGCGTGCCGCAGGGCCTGCCGTACGGGCACCACGGCGCGGTACCAGAGCAGCAGGACGGCGACCACGCTGTGGGCGAGCGCCCAGAACCAGGCGACCGCGGACAGATCGGGCCCGGCGAGCTGGTGCCCGAAGGCGAGGGCGACGGCGAGGTGGACCAGCAGGTGCACCCCGCGCCAGGTTTCGTGCGGCACCCGGCGGCGTACCGCCCGGACGGAGGTCACGCCGACTGCGGCCAGCAGGACGGTCCCGGCCGCCGCCGCGGCGAGCGCGGGGTAACCGAGCAGCTCCGAGGCGGCCGAGACCACGTCGATCCCCTCGTGCACGGCATATCCGAACAGGGCGAAGAGCGCGTGCCCGAAGACGAGCAGCAGGACGTACCGGCCGCCGAGGGCGTGCCAGCGGGCGAGCCGGTCGGCGCCGACCCCGTGCTCCACGGCGGGCACCCGGGCCATCAGGAACAGCAGCACCAGCACCCCGTACCCGGCGAGCAGACCGGACAGGTGCGCGGCGGTGGCGAACAGCGCGTCGGGCCGGGCCGAGGGCCGCACCTGCGCCGCCCAGAGCAGGGTCACCACCCCCGCACCGCCCAGCATCCCGCCCCTCACCCGCACCACCGCATTCCGCATACGGATCACGCTAAGGGCGCAGGTGGCGGCCCTGACGACCCTTAAGGAGGCCTTGAGCAAGGCCTCACCGACCCTTAACCCGGGCGCTGAGGTCGGCGTTCCGTCCGGGTAACAGGGGCGATGCCGCGGGGAAACAGCGGCCCCGCACGCTCGTGGCATGACCTCGGACCAGCGTGTGGTGGTGATCGGCGGCGGCCTCGCGGGCCTGCGGCTCGCGCAGCGGCTCGGCCCGGCCGCGGCCGTGACCGTCCTCGGCGAGGAGACCCACGTGCCGTACAACCGGGTCCTGCTCGCCGAGGTCCTCGCGGGCCGGTACGCCCCGGAGGTGACGGCTCTCCCGGCGCCCGGCCCGGTGCTGCGGCGCGGGGTGCGGGCGGTGCGCGTGGACCGCGCGGAGCGGGCCGTGCACTGCGACGACGGCTCGGTGTCCCGGTACGACGCGCTGGTACTGGCCACGGGTTCGAACGCGGTGCTCCCGCCGCTGCGCGGGCTGTTCGAGCCCGAGGGGCGGGACCTCCCGGACGGGGTGCACGCCTTCCGCACGATGGACGACTGCCTGGCGCTCTCGGCGGCCGTGCGTCCCGGGGTCCGCGCGGTGGTGATCGGCGGGGGCCTGCTGGGCGTCTCGGCGGCCCGTGCACTGGCCGTGCGCGGCGCGCAGGTGGTCCTGGCCCAGCAGGGCGAGCGGTTGATGGAGCGCCAGCTGGACGCGGACGCCTCCGCCCTGCTGCACGCGCACCTGACCTCGCTCGGCGTCGAGATCCACACGGAATGCCGGGTCCGCGGCCTGCTCACGTCTGCCGTGCCGCTGCCGGGGGCTCTGCCCCCGGCCCCCCGCGCCTCAAACTCCCCCAGCTACCGCTGGGAGGTGCCCCCTGGCGAGGCCGGGCAAGATCCAGCCCCTCCGGCGTTTGAGGAGCGGGGTCCGGGGCGGAGCCCCAGCATCGGCGCCGCGCAGGGACATCGCAAAGTGACCGGGGTCGAGCTCGCCGACGGCTACAGGATGGCAGCCGACGTCGTCGTGCTCGCCTGCGGCGTCCGCCCCCGCACCGGCCTCGCCCGGGCCGCCGGGCTGGAGGTCCGCACCGGCATCGTGGTCGACGACCACCTCCGCACCGGCGACCCCCGCGTCCACGCCATCGGCGACTGCGCCGAGCACGCCGGCCAGGTGTACGGCCTGGCCGGCCCCGCCCTGGAGCAGGCCGACGCCCTGGCCGCCACACTCACCGGCCGGCCCACCCCCTACACCGGCACCCGCGCCCTCACCCGCCTCACCCTGCCGGGCGCGAAAGGCTCCCTCGACCTGGCCGCCTTCGGCGAGACCACCCCCCTGCCCGGCGACGACGTGGTCCGCCTCGCCGACGCCACCCGCCGCACCTACCGCAAGGTCGTCCTGCGGGGCGACCGCCTCGTCGGCGGCGTCCTGCTCGGCGAGCTCTCCACCGTGGGGGCCCTCGCCCGCACGTGGGAGGGCGGGGAACCACCGCACGACCTGTTCCACCTGCTCACCGACGACGGAGGCCACTGACATGACCGAGCCCCTGCCCACGATCGTGCTCATCGGGCACGGCATGGTCGGCCAGCGCTACCTCGAAGCGCTCGCCGAGCGCGGGGTCACCGCCACGCACCGGATCACCGTGCTCTGCGAGGAGCCCCGGCCCGCCTACGACCGCGTGCACCTGACCTCGTACTTCTCCGGCAGCACCGCCGAGGACCTGTCCATGACGCCCGCCGGGTTCATGGAGGAGCACGGCATCGCCCTCCACCTCGGCGACCCGGCCGAGCACATCGACCGGGCCGCCCGCAGCGTCACCTCCCGGTCCGGGCAGGTGTTCCCGTACGACGTCCTCGTGCTGGCCACCGGCAGCTATCCCTTCGTGCCGCCGGTCCCGGGCAAGGACGCCCCCGGCTGCTTCGTCTACCGCACGATCGAGGACCTGCTCGCGATCGAGGAGTACGCGAAGGGCCGCGCCTGCGGCGCGGTCGTCGGCGGCGGTCTCCTCGGACTGGAGGCCGCCGGCGCCCTCCAGGGGCTGGGCCTGGCCACCCGTATCGTCGAGTTCGCCCCGCGCCTGATGCCCGTACAGGTCGACGAGGGCGGCGGCGCGGCCCTGCTGCGCACCATCGAGTCCATGGGGCTGACCGTCCACACCGGCGTCGGCACCCAGGAGGTGGTGACCGGCGAGGACGGACACGTCAGCGGAATGCGGCTCTCCGACGGTTCCACCGTCGACACCGACCTCGTCGTCTTCTCCGCCGGCGTCCGCCCCCGCGACCAGCTGGCCCGCGACGCCGGACTGGACGTCGGCGAGCGCGGCGGCATCGCGGTCGACGCCCGCTGCCGCACCTCCGACCCGTACGTCTACGCCATCGGGGAGTGCGCCCTCGCCGTCGACGGCCGGGTCTACGGGCTGGTCGCCCCCGGCTACGAGATGGCCGAGACGGCCGCCGACGACCTGCTGGGCCGCGCGAAGGAGTTCACCGGGGCCGACCTCTCCACCAAGCTGAAGCTCCTCGGCGTGGACGTGGCCTCCTTCGGCGACGCCCACGGCACCACCCCGGACAGCCTCGACGTCGTCTGGTCCGACTCCCGCTCCGGGGTCTACAAGAAGCTGGTCGTCTCCCCCGACGGCGTCCTCCTCGGCGGGGTGCTGGTCGGCGACGCGGACGCCTACGGGCTGCTGCGCCCGCTCACCGGAAGCGTCCCGCCCGTGTCCCCCGAGCAGCTGGTGCTGCCCGCCGGGGCCGGTGCCCCGGTCGCGCTCGGTCCGTCCGCGCTCCCCGACCACGCGGTGATCTGCTCCTGCCACAACGTCACCAAGAAGGCCATCGCCGCCTGTGACACCCTCGCCGAGGTCAAGAAGTGCACCAAGGCGGGCACCGGCTGCGGCTCCTGCGTCAAGGTGATCGGCCAGCTGCTGCCGGCCGCCGCCGACAAGGGGCTGTGCGGCTGCTTCCCCTTCACCCGGGCCGAGCTCTACGAGATCGTCCGCACCCGCCGGCTGACCTCGTACGAGGAGATCCTCGACGGCCACGGCCGCCCGGAGGCCCGCGGCGGCGACGGCTGCGAGGTCTGCAAGCCCGCCATCGGCTCGATCATCGCCTCGCTCGCCCCGACCCTCGGGGCCAGCGGCTACGTCCTGGACGGGGAGCAGGCCGCCCTCCAGGACACCAACGACCACTTCCTCGCGAACATGCAGCGCAACGGCTCCTACTCGGTCGTCCCGCGCATCCCCGGCGGTGAGATCACCCCCGACAAGCTGATCGTGATCGGCGAGGTGGCCCGTGACTTCGGCCTCTACACGAAGATCACCGGCGGCCAGCGGATCGACCTCTTCGGGGCGAGCGTGGACCAGCTCCCGCGGATCTGGGCCCGCCTCGTCGACGCCGGTTTCGAGTCCGGACACGCCTACGGGAAGGCCCTGCGCACGGTGAAGTCCTGCGTGGGGCAGACCTGGTGCCGCTACGGGGTCCAGGACAGCGTCCGGATGGCCATCGACCTGGAGCTCCGCTACCGGGGACTGCGCGCCCCGCACAAACTCAAGTCGGCGGTCTCCGGCTGCGCCCGCGAGTGCGCGGAGGCGCAGAGCAAGGACTTCGGCGTCATCGCGACGGCGAGTGGCTGGAACCTGTACGTGGGCGGCAACGGCGGGGCCACCCCGCGCCACGCCGACCTGCTGGCCCAGGACCTGTCGGACGCGGAACTGGTCCGGCTGATCGACCGGTTCCTGATGTTCTACATCCGCACCGCCGACCGGCTGGAGCGGACCTCCACCTGGCTGGAGCGGCTGGAGGGGGGCCTCGCGCACCTGCGGGACGTGGTCGTGCACGACTCGCTCGGACTGTGCGCGGAGCTGGAGGCCCTGATGGCCGACCACGTGGCGCACTACCGGGACGAATGGGCCGAGACGCTCCAGGACCCGGAGCGGCTGCGCCGGTTCGTGTCCTTCGTCAACGCGCCCGGCGCCCCCGACCCGACCGTCAAGTTCGTCCCCGAGCGCGACCAGGTCAAGCCCGACCTGGCCGTCCTGACCATAGGAGGACCCGTCCGATGACCGTGGAACTGCAGGTTGCGCAAGGCTGGCTGACGGTGTGCGAGCTGTCCTCGCTCATCCCCGGGCGCGGGGTGGCGGCGCTACTGCCCGACGGGAGCCAGGCCGCGGTGTTCGTCGACCGCGCGGGGCGCCCGTACGCCATCGGCAACCAGGACCCCTTCACCGGGGCGCAGGTGCTCTCGCGGGGGCTGGTCGGGACGGCGGGGGGCCGGCCCTTCGTGGCGTCCCCGCTGCTGAAGCAGCGCTTCGACCTGGAGTCGGGGCGCTGCCTGGACGACGAGGAGACCGCGGTCCGGACCTACCCGGTGCGGACCGCCGTGACCTCGTGACCTCGTGACCTCGTGAAGCCGTGCCCTCGTGACCGCCCGGCCGCGGGGTGGAACGTGATCAGCCCTGGACCATCGACGGGTCCATCCACATGATTTCCCAGGTGTGACCGTCGAGGTCGTCGAAGGCACGGCCGTACATGACGCCGTGGTCCTGGGCGGGCCGGGGTTCGGTGGCACCGGCCGCCAGGGCCCCGTCCACCAGCTCGTCGACCGCGGTGCGGCTCTCGGCGCTCAGACAGAGCAGCACCTCGGACGTCTTCGTGGCGTCCGCGATCTCCTTGTGGGTGAAGTCCTTGTAGCGGGCCTCGGTCAGGAGCATCGCGACGATGGTGTCGCTGATGACCATCGAGGCGCAGTTCTCGTCGGTGAACTGGGCGTTGAAGGAGTAGCCCAGCCTGCTCCAGAAGGCCTTGCTGGCGTCCAGGTCCTTGACCGGCAGGTTGACGAAGATCATGGTGGCGGACATCGAGGTCCCTCTTCTCCCGTGTGCGGTGCCCGGAGCGTGCTGTCCGGTGCTTTCGAGAGGTAGACCACGGGTCCCCGGGAAACTCATCGCTCCCCCGCGAAGTTTCTTCGAATTTTCTTGTCGGCCCGCGAAGTCGCAGGTCAGGCCACTGGCGCGAGGCTCAGCTCCAGCGCCGCCAGCGGAATGAAGCCGACGGCGTCCGTGCCCTGCAACGAGGCCCCGGGCCCGGCGAGGCGCTGGTGGAGGTTCAGCGCGATCCGCTCCCCCTGCCCCTTGGCCCGTTCGGCGTTCGGCCCCCGGTGCAGTCCGTCGATCGCGGCCCGCCACAGCTGCACCCAGCGGCCGAAGTCGGCGGCGGTCAGCTCGCGCACCGCGTGCAGGGAGGCGTGCGGGGCGAAGGCGTCGCGCCGGTAGTCGGCGGTGCGGAAGAGGGCCCGCTCCCAGAAATCGGCGATCCGGGGCAGGTGGACCTCCAGGTCCGTGCCCGCGAGTTCGGTGAAGAAGGGCCCGATCCGCCGGTCGGCGAAGGCGGCCGTGTAGAAGCGGAGCAGCACGACGTCGAGGTCGGCACGGCCCGAGATGTCGGCGGCGGCGAAGTGGTCCATTGCTCCACCATCCTCCCGCACCGGAGGCCCGCCCGGGGCGGAAAGTCCCGCGGTGCGCGGCGCCGCGCCGCGGCCGGCGGATTGCACGTCGGGCGGACGCCCGTGCGTCACGGGGAGTTGGCGCCACGGCAACTGGCACCTCCTAGGTTCCTCCACGCGTGCGACCCCGTGTCCGACCGGCCGCGGGGCCTTCCTCCCACAGGAGTGACCGTGGAACGTCGTACCTTCCTGCGCGGCGCAGTGATCGGTTCGTCCGCCGCCGCCTTCGGCGGCACGTTGATGCACGGGGCCGCCTACGCCGCCCCCGCCCAGCCGGGTGCGGGCCCCTACGGGGCGCTCGGCGCGGCCGACGCCAACGGCATCATGCTGCCCAGCGGATTCACCAGCCGGGTCATCGCCCGGTCGGGCCAGACCGTCAGCGGCACGTCGTACGCCTGGCACAGCGCCCCCGACGGCGGTGCGTGTTTCGCCGACGGCTCGGGCTGGATCTACGTGTCCAACTCGGAGATCAACCCTTCGGGCGGCGCGAGCGCGGTGAGGTTCAACTCCTCCGGAACCGTCACCGGCGCCTACCGCATCCTGTCCAACACCAGGCAGAACTGCGCGGGCGGCAAGACCCCCTGGAACACCTGGCTGTCCTGCGAGGAGGTCAGCCTCGGCTACGTCTACGAGACCGACCCGTACGGGGTGAACGCGGCCGTGCAGCGTCCCGCGATGGGCCGCTTCAAGCACGAGGCGGCCGCCGCCGACCCGGTGCGCCAGGTGATCTACCTGACCGAGGACGAGACCAACGGCTGCTTCTACCGCTTCATCCCGACCACCTGGGGCAACCTCTCCTCCGGCACCCTCCAGGTCCTGAAGGCCGGCACGGCCACCTCCGGCTCCTTCACCTGGCAGAACGTCCCCGACCCGGACGGCTCCCCGACCGCGACCCGCAGCCAGGTCTCGGGCTCGAAGAAGTTCAACGGCGGCGAGGGCTGCCACTACGCCAACGACACCGTCTGGTTCACCACCAAGGGCGACAACCGGGTCTGGCAGCTGAACCTGGCGAACGACACGTACGAGCTGGCCTACGACGACTCGCTCGTGCCCGGCGGCGCGGCCCCGCTGACCGGCGTCGACAACGTCACCGGGTCCTCGTACGGCGACCTGTACGTCGCCGAGGACGGCGGCAACATGGAGATCTGCGTGATCACCCCGGACGACGTGGTGGCGCCCTTCCTGCGGATCACCGGCCAGTCCTCCTCCGAGATCACCGGCCCGGCCTTCTCGCCCGGCGGCAACCGGCTCTACTTCTCCAGCCAGCGCGGTACGAGCGGCAGCTCGTCCGGCGGCATCACCTACGAGGTGACGGGCCCCTTCCGCACCTGAGCCCCGCCAGGGGGCACCTCCCAGCGGTAGCTGGGGGAGTTCGAGGCGCGGGGTCCGGTGCGGAGCCCCGGCAACGGCGCCGCACCCGCACAACCGGCCGCACCCCCACGGGCGACCCCGCAGGGGTGCGGCGGCCGCGTCACGACGCCACGGCCCCGCCCTTCAGCAGTGCGGCCCCCAGCGGCGTCACGGTGTGCAGCACCGCGTTCCCCCGCCGCAGCGTGGTCACCAGCCCCGCCTCCCGCATCACGCAGGCGTGCTGGCTCGCGGAGGCCAGCGAGACCCCGGCCCGGCGGGCCAGCTCGCTGGTGGTCGCGCCGTCCCCTATGGCCCTCAGGACCACCGAGCGGGTGTGCCCGACCAGCTTCCCCAGGGTGCGCTGGCGCTGTTCCTCCACGGGCCGCGCCGCCTCGCCCCCGGCCGGTGCCGAGGCCAACTGCGCCGCGGCCGGGTAGACCAGCACCGGCGGCAGCTCCGGGTCGTGCAGGGTCACCGCGGTGCGCCGGCAGAAGAAGGACGGCTGGAGCAGCAGCCCGCGCCCCCGCAGCCGTACGTCACGGTCCACGGGGTAGTCGCACTCCAGCACCGGGGCACGCCAGCGCAGCATCGGCGGCAGCGAGTCCAGCAGTTCGTCCGCGCCGCCGTCCAGCAGGGCGCGGCCGCGCGCGGCGCGCTCGGCCTCGATCTGGGCCTGGATATGCGTCCAGTACGGCTCCACGGCGGCCCGGTGGTACGCGCGGAGCTCGCCCATGAGCCGTGGCAGCTGCTTGTCGCCGGCGTCCATGAACTCCCGCAACCGCGGGGTCATCGGCGCACCGGCGCCCAGCAGCTGCAGCTCGCGCCGCATGCGCTCGGGACGGATCCCGCGCAGCGCGTCGAGACCCACGTCCCACCCGTACTGCCCCTCCACAGGGGTCAAGAAATCGGGGAAATAGCCACGACTCGGTATGAGTATGCCGAGCGTGCGTGTTTCACTATTCAACCTGCTCCGGGTTTCCGTACGCCATTCACCGAACAACCGGGCATCGCGCCGGTCCCTTAAGCGGTGAAAGCTCAGAATCGTTTCCCACAACGCATCGGGACGCCCTGCCATCCGTACGCGTGCCAGGTCCACTCCAGTGAAATGGATACGCAGCACCGAACCCCCACCTGTGCAACCGCAATCCCCCCGCTCCATGAGTATGCACGCCGTCACGCGTTGTCACCACGCCCTTTCGGCCACAGTTGAAACCCCTTTCGGCGGGGGCGTGACAACCGAAATCCTGTACTCCGCCGGGCACACTCCGGTGCGACCGAAACGCTCCGCGAAGGCCGTGGGGGGCTTTGCGGGGCCTGGCGGTCGGTCGCACCGGGAAGCGCCGACGTGCCCGGCAGAATGACAGCGGCGGTGGACGGGTGGGGATCCGTCCACCGCCTGCTGGCGTAAAGATTTGTTGAACAACAAAAATAGGCGCGCCCGCCCCCGGGCAGTCAGGGAACCCGGGGACAGGCGCGGTCTATGGGGCCCAAGGCGGGCCGTGGGTCAGCGGCTGTCGCTGCCCTTCGCCTCGGCGGCCGCACGGCCGGCCTCCAGGCGCGCCACCGGAATCCGGAAGGGCGAGCAGGAGACGTAGTCGAGGCCGACCTCGTGGAAGAAGTGGACGGACTCGGGGTCGCCGCCGTGCTCACCGCAGACGCCGAGCTTGAGGTCGGGACGGGTGGCCCGGCCCAGCTTGGCCGCGTGCCGGACCAGCGAGCCGACGCCGTCCTTGTCGATGGTCTCGAAGGGCGAGACCCCGAAGATTCCCTTCTCCAGGTAGGCGGTGAAGAAGCTGGCCTCGACGTCGTCGCGGGAGAAGCCCCACACCGTCTGGGTCAGGTCGTTCGTGCCGAAGGAGAAGAACTGCGCGGCCTCGGCGATCTGGTCGGCGGTCAGCGCGGCGCGCGGCAGCTCGATCATCGTGCCGATGGTCAGCTTGAGGTCGGTGCCGGTGGCGGCCTCGACATCGGCGATGACCGCGTCGGCCTCGTCGCGGACGATCTCCAGCTCCTGGACGGTGCCGACGAGCGGGACCATGATCTCGGCGCGCGGGTCGCCCTTGGCGTTCTTGCGCTCGGCGGCGGCCTCGGCGATCGCCCGGACCTGCATCTTGAACAAGCCGGGGATGACCAGGCCGAGGCGGACGCCGCGCAGACCCAGCATCGGGTTCTGCTCGTGCAGCTTGTGCACGGCCTGGAGCAGGCGCAGGTCGTTCTCGTTGTGGTCCTTGCGGGACTCGGCGAGGGCGACGCGGACCGACAGCTCGGTGATGTCGGGCAGGAACTCGTGCAGCGGCGGGTCCAGGAGGCGGACGGTGACGGGCAGGCCGTCCATCGCCTCGAACAGCTCGACGAAGTCCTTCTTCTGCAGCGGCAGGAGGGCACTGAGTGCCTCCTCGCGCTCTTCGTCGGTGTCCGCGAGGATCAGTCGCTCCACGAGTTCACGGCGCTCGCCGAGGAACATGTGCTCGGTGCGGCACAGGCCGATGCCCTGGGCGCCGAAGCGGCGGGCGCGCAGCGCGTCCTCGGCGTTGTCGGCGTTGGCGCGCACGCGCAGGCGGCGGACGCGGTCCGCGTAGGCCATGATCCGGTGCACGGCGGCGACGAGCTCGTCGGCGTCGTCGGCGCCGGCGTGCATGCGGCCCTCGAAGTACTCGACGACCGGGGACGGTACGACGGGTACCTCACCGAGGTAGACCTTGCCGGTGGAGCCGTCGATGGAGACGACGTCGCCCTCTTCGATGACCGTGTCGCCGACCGTCATGCGGCGGCGCTTGGTGTCGACGTCGAGCTCCTCGGCGCCGCAGACGCAGGTCTTGCCCATGCCGCGGGCGACGACGGCCGCGTGGGAGGTCTTACCGCCGCGCGAGGTCAGGATGCCCTCGGAGGCGATCATGCCGTCCAGGTCGTCCGGGTTGGTCTCGCGGCGGATCAGGATGACCTTCTCGCCGGAGCGGGACCACTTGACGGCCGTGTAGGAGTCGAAGACGGCCTTGCCGACCGCCGCGCCCGGGGAGGCGGCGATGCCGCGGCCGAGCAGGGTCGTCCTGGCACCCTCGTCGAAGCGCGGGAACATCAGCTGGGCCAGCTGGTGGCCGCTGACGCGCTGGAGGGCCTCGGCCTCGTCGATCAGGCCCTGGTCGACGAGCTGGGTGGCGATGCGGAAGGCCGCGCCCGCGGTGCGCTTGCCGACGCGGGTCTGCAGCATCCACAGCTGGCCGCGTTCGATGGTGAACTCGATGTCGCAGAGATCCTTGTAGTGGGTCTCCAGCGTCGTCATGATCGTCATGAGCTGGTCGTACGAGGCCTTGTCGATGGCCTCCAGGTCCGCGAGCGGCACGGTGTTGCGGATGCCCGCGACGACGTCCTCGCCCTGGGCGTTCTGCAGGTAGTCGCCGTAGACGCCCGCGTGGCCGCTGGCGGGGTCACGGGTGAAGGCGACGCCGGTGCCGGAGTCGGGGCCGAGGTTGCCGAAGACCATGGAGCAGACGTTGACCGCGGTGCCCAGGTCGCTCGGGATGCGCTCCTGGCGGCGGTAGAGCTTGGCGCGGTCGGTGTTCCACGAGTTGAAGACGGCCTCGACGGCGAGGTCGAGCTGCTCGCGGGCGTCCTGCGGGAAGTCGCGGCCGGCCTGCTTGGCGACGATCTTCTTGAAGCGGGTGACCAGCTTCTTCAGGTCGGCGGCGTCGAGGTCGGTGTCGACGGTGACCTTCTTGGCGGCCTTGGCCTCGTCGAGGGCTTCCTCGAAGAGCTCGCCGTCGACGCCCAGCACGGTCTTGCCGAACATCTGGATGAGGCGGCGGTAGGAGTCCCAGGCGAAGCGCTCGTTGCCGGCCTGGGAGGCGAGGCCCTTCACGGAGTCGTCGGAGAGGCCGATGTTCAGGACGGTGTCCATCATGCCGGGCATCGAGAACTTCGCGCCGGAACGCACGGAGACCAGCAGCGGGTCGTCCGACTGCCCGAGCTTCTTGCCCATCTTCGCCTCGAGGGCGGCGAGGTGCGCGCTGACCTCTTCGCGCAGCGCGGCCGGGGCCGAGCCGCTCTCGAGGTAGACCTTGCAGGCCTCGGTGGTGATGGTGAAGCCGGGAGGGACCGGCAGACCCAGGTTGGTCATCTCGGCGAGGTTGGCACCCTTGCCGCCGAGAAGGTCCTTGAGGTCGCGGTTGCCCTCGGTGAAGTCGTAGACGAACTTCTGATCTTTGTTTTCCGACACGGGTCTCGACTCCTCGAGGCTCGGTGGCTGCCCTGACGGCCAGGAACATACCCAGATCGAAGGCTTCTGGGTACGTCCACTTGGTCGTCATACGGCTGTAACCACCCGTGCGCCAGCAGATCGAAAGTAACTCATGGGTAATCAGAACGTACGAACAGCGTTCACATCCCGAAGGGTGAGGGGGCTCCTGAGGCCTGATCACGCTCGGATGAGCGATCATCGATACATTTGCATTCAAGTATTGAACGCACAAAGGGTGGCACCCAGTGCCACCCTTTGAAAGTCTTACCCGTGACTTCTGCGCTCATCTGAGCGAAACCCTTCCCATGCGTGGCGTATATCACGCACCACGGAGGGCGATTTGTCAGCCTCCGGAGGTGTCCAGTTCAGCGTCCTCGCTCACACCGGCGCAGTCGTACGGGTCCTTCAGCCAGCCGTCCGGCAGGACAACTCGGTTGTTTCCGGACGTCCGACCGCGGGGTCCGTCAGCGCTCTCCGGCCACGCTTGATCCAGATCGAGCTCGCTCAGATGAGCGTCCAGCTCGGCCAGGGACGAGGTGACCGCGAGCTTCTTGCGCATCTCGGAGCCCACCGAGAAGCCCTTGAGGTACCAGGCCACGTGCTTACGGAAGTCGATCACCCCGCGCGCCTCGTCGCCGATCCACTCCCCCAGCAGCTGCGCATGGCGGTGCATGGTGGTCGCCACCTCGCGCAGGGTGGGCTTGTGGAAGTCCTCGGGGCGCCCCTCGAAGGCCGCCACCAGGTCGTTGAACAGCCACGGGCGCCCCAGGCAGCCGCGTCCCACGACCACGCCGTCGCAGCCGGTCTCGCGGACCATGCGCAGCGCGTCCTCGGCGCACCAGATGTCGCCGTTGCCGAGCACCGGGATCTCCGGCACGTGCTCCTTCAGCCGCGCGATGGCGTCCCAGTCGGCGGTGCCGCCGTAGTGCTGGGCGGTGGTCCGGCCGTGCAGGGCTATGGCGGTGACGCCCTCCTCGACGGCGATCCGGCCCGCGTCGAGGTAGGTGAGGTGCTCGTCGTTGATGCCCTTGCGCATCTTCATGGTGACCGGCAGGTCACCGGCGCCGGCGACGGCCTCGCGCAGGATCGCGCGCAGCAGGTTGCGCTTGTACGGGAGGGCCGAGCCGCCGCCCTTGCGGGTCACCTTGGGGACCGGGCAGCCGAAATTGAGGTCGATGTGGTCGGCGCGGTCCTCTTCGACGATCATGCGGACCGCCTTGCCGACCGTGACCGGGTCCACCCCGTACAGCTGAATCGAGCGGGGCTTCTCGGTCTCGTCGAAATGGATCAGCTGCATGGTCTTCTCGTTGCGCTCGACCAGGGCGCGGGTCGTGATCATCTCGCTCACGAACAGCCCCTTGCCGCCCGAGAACTCCCGGCAGAGGGTACGGAACGGGGCGTTGGTGATGCCGGCCATGGGTGCGAGCACCACCGGGGGCTGCACGGTGTGCGGGCCGATCGCGAGGGGCGGAGGGAGCGTGGTCATCCGCCCATTGTCCCGCATGCCGAGGGGGTGGGGGGGACGTAGCATCGGCGCATGATCGAGCCGAGTCCCCGGCAGCGCACGCTCGTCCTCGCGATCTGCTGCATGAGCCTGCTGATCGTCAGCCTCGACAACACCGTGCTCAACGTCGCTCTGCCCTCGATGCGCCGCGACCTGGGCGCCTCGGTCTCGGGGCTGCAGTGGAGCATCGACGCCTACACCCTCGTGCTGGCCTCGCTGCTGATGCTCGCGGGGTCCACGGCCGACCGGATCGGGCGCCGGAAGGTGTTCGTGGCGGGGCTGGTGGCCTTCACCGGCGGCTCGCTGCTCTGCTCGCTCGCCCCCGGACTCGACTGGCTCATCGTCTTCCGGATGGTGCAGGCGGTGGGCGGCGCGATGCTCAACCCGGTGGCGATGTCGATCATCACCAACACCTTCACCGATCCCGCCGAGCGGGCCCGGGCCATCGGCGTGTGGGGTGCGGTCGGGGGCGTCTCCATGGCGGCGGGACCCCTGATCGGCGGGGTGCTGGTGGATTCCGTGGGCTGGCGCTCGATCTTCCTGATCAACCTGCCGATCGGTCTGGCGGCGTTCGCGCTGACCCTTCGGCACATCCCCGAGTCCCGGGCGGCCCGGCCGCGCCGCCCGGACCCGCTGGGGCAGGTGCTGGTCATCGCCCTGCTGGGCAGTCTGACGTACGGGATCATCGAGGCCCCGGCCGCCGGCTGGCGCTCGCCGCTGATCATGGGCTGCGCGGTGGTGGCCGTCGCCTCGTTCGTGGGGCTGCTGATCCACGAACCCCGCCGCGAGGAGCCGCTGATCGATCTCCGGTTCTTCCGGAGCGCGCCCTTCAGCGGATCGACCGTGATCGCGATCAGCGCCTTCGCCGGCCTGGCCGGTTTCCTCTTCCTGAACACGCTGTACCTCCAGGACGTACGGGGGCTCAGCGCCCTGCACGCCGGGCTCTACATGCTGCCCATGGCCGGCCTGACCGTCCTGTTCGCGCCGCTGGCCGGGCGGCTGGTGGGCAGTCGCGGGCCGCGGATCTGCCTGCTGATCGCGGGGGTGGCGATGGCGTCCAGCGGGCTGTTGTTCGCCCTGTTCGAGGCCGAGACGTCCAACCCGCTCCTGTTCACCGGGTACATGCTGTTCGGGCTCGGCTTCGGCATGGTGAACGCGCCGATCACCAATACGGCGGTGTCCGGGATGCCGCGCTCCCAGGCCGGGGTGGCGGCCGCCATCGCCTCCACCAGCCGGCAGACCGGCGGCACCCTGGGCGTCGCGGTCATCGGCTCGGTGCTGGCGGCCGGGTTGGCGAACGGCGCGGACTTCTCGGGCGCGGCCCAGCCGGCCTGGTGGATCATCACGATCTGCGGGCTGCTCGTCCTGGTCGTGGGGGCGGCGACGAGCGGCGCATGGGCCCGCGCGACGGCGGAGCGGACCGCCCGCACGCTGGAGGAGTCGGTCGGCGCCGCCGCCGTGACGGGTTCCCCGCGGACCTAGGCCGTCCTTCCGGATCCTGCCGGGCTCGCGAAGACGCCGCTCTCGACCTCGTCGAGGGCGGCGTTCGTCGTGTGGGGGGCCGCTCCATCGAGTCCGGGTGACCGACCGGCGCCCGACACTGACGAGTGACAGATATTGAAATCTGTCACTCGTCATGCCATTCTCATTCCATGACGAAGAACGAGAGCACCTACGCGACCGCGGACCGCCGCACCCTCGGCAGCACCGGCCCCACCGTCTTCCCGCTGGGGCTGGGCTGCATGGGAATGTCCGCCCTCTACGGAGAGGCGGACCGCGCCGAGTCCATCGCGACCATCCACGCCTATCTGGACGCCGTCCCCGACGGCACGCACACGCTGCTGGACACCGGCGACTTCTACGGCATGGGGCACAACGAACTGCTGATCGCCGAAGCGCTGCGCACGGCGCCCGCCGAAGCCCGCGAGCGGGCGCTGACCAGCGTCAAGTTCGGCGCGCTGCGCACGGTCGAGGGCGGCTTCACCGGTTACGACGGCCGGCCCGAGGCCGTCAAGAACTTCCTGGCCTACTCGCTCCAGCGGCTCGGCCGGGACCACATCGACATCTACCGGATCGCGCGGGTGGACCCGGACGTGCCGATCGAGGAGACCGTCGGGGCCATCGCCGAGGCCGTCGAGGCCGGGCACGTGCGCCACATCGGCCTCTCCGAGGTCGGCGCGGACACCCTGCGCCGGGCTGCCGCCGTGGCCCCGATCTCCGACCTGCAGATCGAGTACTCGCTGGTCTCCCGCGGCATCGAGGCCGAGATCCTGCCGACCGCCCGCGAGCTCGGCATAGGGATCACTGCGTACGGAGTGCTGTCCCGCGGCCTCATCAGCGGCCACTTCACCCGCGACCGCGCACTGGCCCCGGGCGACTTCCGCGGCATGAGCCCCCGCTTCCAGGGCGACAACCTCGGCCGGAACCTCGACCTGGTGGAGGCGCTGCGCAAGGTGGCCGAGGGCCGGGGCGTGAGCGTCGCCCAGACCGCGATCGCCTGGGTGCTCGCACAGGGGCCGCGGCACGGGGTCGACATCGTGCCGCTGGTGGGCGCCCGGCGCCGGGACCGGCTCGCCGAGGCACTGGGTGCCATGGACATCTCGCTCGACGCCGCCGACCTGGCCGCCGTCGAGGAGGCCGTCCCGGCGGGCGCGGCGGCCGGCGAGAGGTACCCGGCGGCTCAGATGGCCCACCTCGACAGTGAGCACTGAGCTGACGGTACGGTCGTACCCATGCCTCCCGCTGCTGCCGAGCCCCTGACTCCCGAGCGCATCCTCGCGACCACCGAGGAGGTGCTGCGCCGCTTCGGCCCCACCAAGGCGACCGTGGTGGACGTGGCCCGCGCCCTGGGCGTCAGCCACGGCAGCGTGTACCGGCACTTCCCGTCGAAGGCGGCGCTGCGCGAGGCCGTCACGGACCGCTGGCTCGCCAGGAGCGTGGTCATGCTGGAGGAGATCACCTCGGCTCCCACCGGGAGCGCCCCCTCCAAGCTGGAGGCGTGGCTGGAGGCCCTCTTCGAGGCCAAGCGCCACAAGGCGGGCGACGACCCGGAGCTGTTCGCCACCTACACGGTGCTGCTCGCCGAGAACAGCGGCGTGGTGGACGCGCACCTGAGCGAGCTGATCGACCAGCTGGGCCGGATCATCGCCGAGGGCGTCGCGGCGGGCTCGCTCGCCGCCGACGACGTGCCGGCGGCGGCCCGCGCGGTGTTCGACGCCACCGGCCGCTTCCACGACCCGCAGTACGCGGCCGACTGGCTCTCGCCGACGATCATCACCGAGTTCGAGGCGGTCACCTCCCTCGTGATCCGGGGTCTGCGCGCCTGAGGCGGGCCCTGGCTCGCACCGACCGGAATCAGCCACTCCGGACGATTTGATGATCATTTTGGGCGCGTTCGGGTTGTTCGCGTCCCGTCGATCTCTTTACGGTCCCCCTACCGCACTTCAGGCACATCCCAGGGGGAATCTTGTCCACTCCAGCAACGCAGGTCGCACAGCCGGCGCCGCCCGAGCGCTCGGGCGGCGCCGCCGCCATCGGCTGGATCCTGACCATCGGGCTCAACGTCGTCGCGCCGATCATCACGTACAACATGCTCACCGAGGACCACGGCTGGAGCGAGTTCTCCGCGCTGCTGGTCAGCAGCGCCTGGCCGGTGCTCGACAGCGTCGTCAGCCTGGCCTGGCGGCGCAAGCTCGACGAATTCGCCGTCGTCACCCTGGTGTTCCTGGTGATCACCGCCGTCGTCTCGCTCGTCGGCGCGCACTCGGCCCGCGCCCTGCTCATCAAGGACTCGGGGGTCACCGGGCTCTTCGGGCTGCTCTGTCTGGGGACGCTGCTCGCGCCGCGCCCGCTGATGTTCTACTTCGGCCGCAAGTTCGCCACCGACGGCACTCCGCAGAGCACCGCCTGGTGGAACGGCCTGTGGCAGTACGAGGGCTTCCGCACCACCATGAACCGGATGACGCTGGTGTGGGGCCTCGCCTACGTCACCGAGGCCCTCGTCCGCGTCTTCCTCGCCTATACGCTGGACACCAAGACCATGGTGGCGGTCAGCCCGATCATGATCTACGGCGTGCTGGGCGCCCTCGGCGTATGGACCGCCATGTACGGGAAGCGGTCCAAGGCCGAGGGGGAGCGCCGCGCGGCCGAGGCGGCGGCCCGGGAGGCGGCGGCCTCCTGATCCGGGCCCGCCCCGCGATAAAGACCGGTGGCCCGGTGCGCTCGCAGCGCACCGGGCCACCGGTCTTCGTACGGCAGGACCTAGCAGCCGAGCAGACGGCTGCCGAGGTAGGCCTGGATCTGGTCCAGGGAGACGCGCTCCTGCTTCATGGTGTCGCGCTCGCGCACGGTCACCGCGTTGTCGTCCAGGGTGTCGAAGTCGACGGTGACGCAGAACGGCGTACCGATCTCGTCCTGGCGGCGGTAGCGGCGGCCGATGGCGCCCGCGTCGTCGAACTCGATGTTCCAGTTCTTGCGCAGGTCGGCGGCGAGGCCCTTGGCCTTCGGCGACAGCTGCGCGTTGCGGGACAGCGGCAGGACGGCGACCTTGATCGGGGCCAGGCGCGGGTCGAAGCGCATCACGGTGCGCTTCTCCATGACGCCCTTGGCGTTCGGGGCCTCGTCCTCGACGTACGCGTCGAGCATGAAGGCGAGCATGGCGCGGTTGACGCCGGCCGCCGGCTCGATGACGAACGGGGTGTAGCGCTCGCCCGACTCCTGGTCGAGGTAGGTGAGGTTCTGGCCGGAGGCCGCGGAGTGGGCCTTCAGGTCGAAGTCGGTGCGGTTGGCCACGCCCTCGAGCTCGGAGAACTCACTGCCGCCGAAGTTGAAGCGGTACTCGATGTCGGCGGTGCGCTTCGAGTAGTGGGACAGCTTCTCCTTCGGGTGCTCGTACCAGCGGATGTTCTCCTCGCGGATGCCGAGGTCGCGGTACCAGTTCCACCGCTCCTGCATCCAGTACTCCTGCCACTGCTCGTCCTCGCCCGGCTTGACGAAGAACTCCATCTCCATCTGCTCGAACTCGCGGGTGCGGAAGATGAAGTTGCCCGGAGTGATCTCGTTCCGGAAGGACTTGCCCATCTGCGCGATGCCGAAGGGCGGCTTCTTGCGCGAAGTGGTCTGCACGTGGGCGAAGTTGGTGAAGATGCCCTGGGCGGTCTCGGGGCGCAGGTACGCCTTCGAGCCGGTGTCCTGGGTCGGGCCGAGGTGCGTCTCCAGCATGCCGGAGAACTGCTTGGGCTCGGTGAACTGACCCTTCACACCACAGTTGGGGCAGTTGATGTCGGCAAGACCGTTGGCGGGCATACGGCCGTGCTTGGCCTCGTACGCCTCCTCGAGGTGGTCCGCACGGTGGCGCTTGTGGCAGGAGGTGCACTCGGTCAGCGGGTCCGAGAAGGTGGCGACGTGGCCGGAGGCCACCCAGACCTCCGGGGCCAGGATCACGGACGAGTCGAGGCCCACGACGTCCTCACGCCCGGTGACCATCGCCTTCCACCACTGGCGCTTGATGTTCTCCTTGAGCTCGACACCGAGCGGGCCGTAGTCCCAGGCGGCCCTGGAGCCGCCGTAGATGTCACTGCACGGGAAAACGAAGCCACGGCGCTTGCTCAGGCTGACGATGGTTTCGATCTTGTCGGCGGCCACGGTGCTCTCTTCATTACGAGGACGAACGGCGAAGTCTTTAGATTACCGGCGCCCGCACCCCCCCTTTCAAATCGGTTCCCGTTCCACAGCTGCCGGTCCGGGCCTCCCACCTGGGTTTTTGACAATCGTTTCCATCTTTGATGAAAATGGATGTCATGAACGTACGACGCCTCATACCCACCGCCGCCCTCGCCGGAGCCGTCGCCCTCGGCGCCACGGCCCTGACCGCCTGCTCCGGAGCCGCCGCCGGCACCGGTGGCGGCAAGGACGGCAAGGTCGGCGTGACGGCGTCGTTCTATCCCATGGCGTTCCTCGCCGAGCAGATCGGCAAGGACCACGTGAAGGTCGACAGCCTGACCAAGCCGGGTGTCGAACCGCACGACCTGGAGATCACCCCCAGGCAGACCGGTCAGCTCGGCGAGTCCGACGTCGTCGTCTACCTCAAGAACCTGCAGCCCGCCGTCGACAAGGCCGTCGCCCAGTCCGGCGTGAAGAACATCGTCGACGCCGCGACCCTCACCGAGCTGGAGGTCCACGGCTCCGCCGGCCACGACCACGGCGCCGAGGACCACGCCGAGGGCGAGGGCCACGACCATGACCACGGCCACGGGGAGGGCGGCAAGGACCCGCACGTCTGGCTCGACCCCGTCAAGTACGCGGAGATCGCCAAGGGCGTCGGCGCCGCCCTGGAGAAGGCCGACCCCGACCACGCCGCGGACTACAAGAAGAACACCGACGAGCTCGTCGGCAAACTGACCGCGCTGGACACGGAGTTCAAGAACGGCCTGCAGAACACCGCCTCCAGGACCTTCATCACCACCCACTCCGCCTTCGGCTACCTCGCCGAGCGATACGGCCTCGACCAGGAGGGCATCTCCGGCGTCGACCCCGAGTCCGAGCCGAGCCCGGCCAGGATGAAGGATCTTCAGGCCGTCGCGAAGAAGGACAATGTCACCACCGTGTTCTTCGAGACCCTGGCCAGCGACAAGACGGCCAAGACCCTCGCGACGGACACCGGACTGAAGACCGATGTCCTGGACCCGCTCGAAGGAATCACCGACGCGTCCCAGGGCGCCGACTACTTCGAGGTCATGCGGTCCAACCTGAAGAACCTCCAGAAGGCGCTCGGAGCCAAGTAGATGACAGCAGCAACGGAGGCGCGAGCCATGCAGTCCACGCCCGGACAGGCAGCGGAACAGCCGCCCGTCATATCCCTGCGCGGGGCCGCGGCCTCGCTCGGCTCGCGCCCCGTGCTGCGCGGGATCGACCTCACCGTCCACCGCGGTGAGGTCGTCGCGCTGCTCGGCGCCAACGGCTCCGGCAAGTCCACGGCCGTCCGCGCCGTGGTAGGCCAGGTCCCGCTGTCCGACGGAACCCTCAGCCTCTTCGGTACGGACTTCAGGCGCTTCCGCGACTGGTCGCGCATCGGGTACGTCCCCCAGCGCACCACCGCCGCCGGCGGCGTCCCGGCCACCGTCCGCGAGGTCGTCTCCTCCGGCCGGCTCGCCCGCACCCGCTTCGGCCTCCTGCGCAAGGCCGACCGGGCCGCCATCGAGCACGCCCTGGCCCTGGTCGACATGGACTCGTACGCCGACGCCTCGGTGGACGCCCTCTCCGGCGGCCAGCACCAGCGCGTCCTCATCGCCCGGGCGCTCGCCGTCGAACCCGAGCTACTGATCATGGACGAGCCGATGGCGGGCGTGGACCTCGCCAATCAGGAGGTCCTGGCGAACGCCCTGCGCGCGCAGGTCGCCGCCGGCGCCACCGTTCTGCTCGTGCTGCACGAGCTGGGCCCCCTGGAGCCCCTGATCGACCGCGCCGTCGTCCTGCGCGACGGCTGCGTGGTCCACGACGGCCCGCCCCCGGAGGCCGTGGGCCAGCACGCCCTGCCCGGCCACGACCACGTACACCCCCACGCGGCGCACGACGCCGGCTCCCTGCGGACAGGACTGCTGAGCTGATGGACATCCTCGACTACGCCTTCATGCAGCGAGCTCTGATCGCGGCGGCCCTGGTCGGCATCACGGCCCCCGCCATCGGCACGTACCTCGTCCAGCGCCGCCAGGCGCTCATGGGCGACGGCCTCGGCCACGTCGCCATGACCGGTGTCGCGCTCGGCTTCGTGCTCCAGAGCAGCCCGGTCTGGATGGCGACGCTCGTCGCCGTCGTCGGCGCCGTCGGCATGGAACTGATCCGGGCCCGCGGCAGGACCAGCGGGGACGTCGCCCTCGCCATGCTCTTCTACGGCGGCCTGGCCGGCGGCGTCATGATCATCAACCTCGGGGGCGGGCAGACGGCCAGCCTCCTGGGCTCCATGTTCGGCTCGATCACCACGGTCGCCGCCGAGGACGTGACCGCGATGGCGATCCTCGCCGCCTTCGTCCTCGCCGTGGCCATCGGCCTGCGCAGGCAGCTCTTCGCCGTCTGCCAGGACGAGGAGTTCGCCCGGGTCACCGGCCTGCCCGTGCGTGCCCTGAACCTGCTGATCGCCGTCACCGCCGCCGTCACCGTCACCGTCGCGATGCGCATCGTCGGCCTGCTGCTGGTCAGCGCGATGCTGGTGATCCCGGTCGCGGCCGCCCAGCGCCTCACCCGCAGTTTCGCCGCCACGCTGGGCCTGGCCATGGCCATCAGCGTGACCGTCTCGCTGACCGGCACGGCGGCCACCTACTACATCAACGTGCCCTCGGGTGCGACGATCGTGCTGCTCGCGATCGGTGTCTTCATGGTGATGACCGCCCTCTCCGCCCCTCTGGCCAGGCGCCGGGCCCGCGCCGCGCTCGCGGCCGAAGAGGTCTGCACGCGCGACGATGTGAAGGTCTAGCGGGCTGGCACAATGGCCGCAGGCCTATACGAGGAGGAACCGGTGGCGACTGCGCCTGGCGAGATGAATACCGCGCCAGTACGAGGACGATCCACCCGGCAGCGGGCCGCGGTCGCGGCGGCGCTGGACGAGGTGGACGAGTTCCGCAGCGCCCAGGAGCTCCACGACATGCTCAAGCACCGTGGCGACTCCGTGGGCCTGACCACCGTCTACCGCACCCTCCAGTCCCTGGCGGACGCAGGTGAGGTCGACGTCCTGCGCACCAGCGACGGCGAGTCCGTCTACCGCCGCTGCTCCACCGGCGATCACCACCACCACCTGGTGTGCCGCAAGTGCGGCAAGGCGGTCGAGGTGGAGGGCCCGGCCGTGGAGAAGTGGGCGGAGTCCATCGCGGCCGAGCACGGCTACGTGAACGTCGCCCACACGGTGGAGATCTTCGGCACCTGCGCCGACTGCGCCGCCGCCGGCTAGACGGCCTAGACCCGCTTCAGGTTCCGGTCCAGGATCGCGCGCATGCGGTCGAGGTCGTCGGGGTGCTGGGCGCCCCGCTTCGGCAGCGTCGCCACGGCAGCCGCACGCGTGCCCCCGAACAGGACGAACAGCTCCGGCGTCTCCGTGTACTGCGGGAAGAGCGTCCAGTCCATCGTGTACGACATGGTCTCGCCCGTGGTCGCGGTGCCCTGCTCGTCGACCACGGTGCGGCACTCCCCGTAGGGCTCCGTCACGGAGTACACCCGGCGGGCCATGCCGCGCCGGATCCGGAAGACACCGACGATCGCGACGGACAGGGCCGCGACCGTCGAGAACAGGATCACGGGCGGCCGGGAGCCGCCGAGCAGGCCCAGCCCCGCGGTGGCGACGGCCGTCAGCAGCGGCAGGAGCAGCGTTTCCGCCCGGCCCGCCGGCGTCCGGCGGGCCCGGGCCCGAACCGCCCCCCTGATGTCGTCGAGCGTCAGCCGGTAGGTGAAGACGACCTGCTCCTGCTCACCCGTCGCCGCGGCCTGCCCGGCCTGCTGCATGTGCTCCCCGCCCGTGTTCATGCGGCGAGGATAACGGCAGCTCGGCCGGAGGCTCAGCCCGCCGAACCCTCCGGCTGGTTCGGGACGGCACCGCCGAAGCGGCGGTCGCGCTGGGCGTACTCCAGGCAGGCCGCCCAGAGGTTGCGGCGGTCGAAGTCCGGCCACAGCACGTCCTGGAAGACCATCTCGGCGTACGCGCTCTGCCAGAGCAGGTAGTTGGAGGTGCGCTGCTCGCCGCTGGGACGCAGGAAGAGGTCCACGTCCGGCATGTCCGGGTAGTACATGTACTTCGCGAAGGTCTTCTCGTTCACCTTCGACGGGTCCAGCCGGCCGGCGGCCACGTCGCGGGCGATGGCCTGCGCCGCGTCCGCGATCTCCGCGCGGCCGCCGTAGTTGACGCAGAAGTACAGGGTCATGGCGTCGTTGTCGACGGTCTGCTCCTGGGCGACCTGGAGCTCCTGGACGACCGACTTCCACATCTTCGGCATGCGGCCGACCCAGCGGATGCGGATGCCCAGCTCGTTCATCTCGTCGCGGCGGCGCCGGATGACATCGCGGTTGAAGTTCATCAGGAAGCGGACCTCGTCGGGCGAACGCTTCCAGTTCTCCGTCGAGAAGGCGTACAGGGAGAGGTTCTTGACGCCCATCTCCAGGCAGCCCTTGAGCACGTCGAGCACGACGCCCTCGCCGACCTTGTGCCCCTCGGTGCGCGGCAGACCGCGCTCCTTCGCCCAGCGGCCGTTGCCGTCCATGACGACGGCGACATGGTTCGGAACCAGCTCGCCGGGGATCTTCGGCGGGACCGCACCGGACGGGTGCGGCTCGGGAACCTTGTACTCCCGGCGAGAGCGTCCCAGAATCCCGCGTCGTACCATCTGCCCAGCTCCTATTTCTCGACGTAACGCAAGGAGCGTAGCCCGCGCTCCAGATGCCAGTGCAAATAGGCGGAGACCAGCCCGCTGCCCTCCCGCACGTGACGCGCCTCGCACGCGTCGGCATGCCCCCAGTCGCCCGTCAGCAGGGCGCTGAGCAGGGCGATGGCCTCCGACGAGGGTACGACGCTGCCGGGCACCCGGCAGTCCCCGCATATGACCCCGCCCGCGGCGACGGAGAAGTGCCGGTTGGGTCCGTGGATGCCGCACTTCGCGCAGTCGTCAAAGCTGGGTGCGTAGCCGTTGACGGCGAGGGAGCGCAGCAGGAAGGCGTCGAGGATCAGGTGGGGCTCGTGCTCGCCGCGCGAGAGGGTGCGCAGGGCTCCGACGAGCAGCAGGTACTGCTGCACGGCGGGCTCGCCCTCGTTCTCGGTGAACCGCTCGGCGGTCTCCAGCATCGCGGTGCCCGCGGTGTAGCGGGCGTAGTCGGTGACGATGCCGTTGCCGTACGGGGCGATGATCTCGGTCTGGGTGCAGAGCGGCAGGCTGCGGCCGATCAGTTCGCTGCCCCGGGCGAAGAACTGCACGTCGGCGTGGGAGAAAGGTTCCAGCCCGGCGCCGAATTTGGACTTCGTGCGCCGGACCCCGCGGGCGACGGCCCGCACCCGGCCGTGGCCGCGGGTCAGCAGCGTGATGATGCGGTCCGCCTCACCCAGTTTCTGGGTGCGCAGCACGATGCCGTCGTCGCGGAACAGACTCATGCGCCCATTGTCCCGTACGGCGGCACGAGCACGGGCAGCGTGTCCCCGCGGTGCACGGCAGCGGCCCCGGCCGGGCGCGGGGCCCGGCCGGGGTCACCCCTTGGGAGGGTCAGGAGGCCGGCGTCCGGGCTGCTCCGCCCTCGCCCGGCTGGGCCGGTACGGCGGCCGCGGGCTCCTCGCCCGCCGTCGGCCGGGCGGGCAGTTCGACCTCGGGGGCGTCGTGGGCGCCGTCCTTGCCCAGGCCGTTGAAGACCAGGTTGAGGACGATGGCGGCCGTGGCACCGAGCGTCACACCGCTGTTGAGGAGCGAGGACAGGTCCGGGTCCATGTGCTTGGTGAAGAAGACCGGGACGGTCGCGGGGAGCAGGGCGAAGGCGAGGGAGACGCCGACGATCAGCGCGTTCTTCTCCTCCTTCAGGTCGACCTTGGCCAGGGTCTGGATGCCGGCCAGGGCGACCATGGCGAACATGACGGTCGCGGCGCCGCCGAGGACTCCGTGCGGGACGGCGGCGACGATCGCGGCGGCCTTGGGCAGCAGGCCCAGGACGATCATGAAGACACCGGCGGCGACCACCACGAACCGGCTCTTCACCTTCGTCATCCGCACCAGGCCCACGTTCTCGGCGAAGGCCACGTACGGGAAGGAGTTGAGGACACCGCCGAGTGCGGTCGCGGCGCCGTCGGCGCGCAGGGCGCGGGCCACGGTCTCGCTGTCGACCTCCTTGCCGACGATGTCACCGACGGCGTAGGTGTCGCCGGTCGTCTCGACCATGGTGATCAGCATGACGATGAGCATCAGGACGATCGGGAACCACTCGAACTTCGGGGCTCCGAAGTGGAAGGGGGTGGTGACGCCGATCCACTCGGACTTGCTCACGTCGCCGAACTTCGCGTCGCCGAGCAGGAAGGCGACGGTGGTGCCGACGACCAGGCCGAGGAGGATCGAGATGCTGGAGAGGAACGGCTTGCCGATCTTCATCAGGATCAGGATGAAGAGCATCGTGCCGCCGGCGTAGGCGAAGTTCTTCGGGTCTCCGAAGTCGGGGCTGCCGAGGCCGCCGGCCGCGTCGTTGAGACCGACCGGGATCAGGACGATGCCCAGCACGGTGATCACGGTGCCGGTGACGACCGGCGGGAACAGCCGCATCACCGTCCGGAACGCCTTGGCCGGGAGCCAGGCGAAGGCGAAGGTGGCGATACCGGCGGTGATCACCGCGCCGTAGATGACCAGCAGGGCGGCGGTTCCGCCGCCGGCGCCGAGACCGATGGCGATCATCGGGGAGACGGCGGTGAAGGTCACGCCCTGGATCAGCGGCAGGCGCGCACCGATCCGGCCGATGCCCCAGGCCTGGATGATCGAGGCGATACCGCAGGTGAAGAGGTCCGCGTTGATCAGGTAGACCAGCTGTTCAGGGCTCAGCTTCAGCGCGTTGCCGACGATGATCGGGACGATCACCGCGCCGGCGTAGAAGGCGAGTACGTGCTGGAAGCCGTACAGCGCGAGCTTGGGGAGGGGGAGCACCTCGTCGACCGGGTGCGTGCTCTGCTCTCCGTCGGTGGAAAGCCGGGCGGCGACACGTGCCATCTCAGCCTTGCCCTTCAAGGTAGGTAAGTGAGAGGAGATCTGGTTGCCCCTGGGCGTAGTGGGTCGCTAACCCGTTGGTACGCCAGGGTTGTCGGTGCGTTCACGGTGAAGTGAATCGAAGCCGCGCTGTGTTAACGGCGCCGTCTTGTCGTGTGACCGGAATTGAACGCCTGTGGGGGGCCTCACACATATCGTCGACTTCGACAAACTGTTGACGCTCAGGCCTGCCCGATCTGTAGGTTTCTCCAGTGGTGCGGAGCCTTCGGCAGGCGTATGCGCACAGCGGTGCGAAGCCCGCCCTTCCCGCCGCGCACCCGTGAAGCACCCGCCCCGCGACGTGCGGATATGAGGTTTGCAGCCCTTCGGGCAGGCAAACTCGAAGGCATTGTTCCGGCCGTCCGACTGGTGGACAGATCGGGGACGGAGTACGCGCCCGCGCCCTTCACGCGGCGTTCACGTGTCCCGGAACGGGCCCTGCGAGGCCGGATCGTTACGTCGCGGAAGGCGCGTTTAGGACGGAACGGCCCCCTCCGGAGTCCACGGACCGGACACCAGCGGCCCTGCGCGATGAATTCGCGCAGGGCCGCCCGGGTGGGATCCGTGGAACACCCCCTCAGGGGGCGCGTACCGCCGACAGCAGTCGGGCCACCTCGTCCGTGTCGATCCGCAGCGCCGCCCCGACCGTCGCGAGCACCTCGCGCTCGGCCGGGGTGTACGGGCCGTCCGCGAGCGCGATCCGGGCCCCCTGCAGCAGGATCGATTCGCGGCCCGGGCCGGCCAGGTGCGGGGCCAGTGGCTCCAGGGCCTCGTGGAGCTCTATCGACAGCGCGGCCCCGCAGCACTCCGGGACGTCGTACAGCCCGAGCCGGCCCTCGTCCGTCGACAGCGCCGCCACGAGGGACTCCAGCTGCTCCTCGGTGCAGTCCTGGAAGCCCGCGGCCCGTACGGCGCCCGCCGCGGCCTCCAGCGCGCCGCGCGAGGCCGTCCCGCCCGCGGTGAGCACGGCCAGCGCCACGGTGTGCACGGCATCGCGCAGGAGGGCCGTGAAACGGGTCGTGGTGAGGTGGTCCAGGACGTCGGTGGCGAAGCGCGCGCGGCAGCCCTGGCACTCGATGACGGGCCCGGCCTGCCCGCGGGGCAGCAGCGGCACCCCGAGGACGGTGAACCGGCGCCGCCCGGTCCGCCTGCGGTAATTGCGGTCGCCACCGCAGGCGGGGCAGAAGAACTCCCCGTCCCCCACGGTGCTCCAGGTGGTACGGGTGCCCCAGACCGTCAGCTTCCGGCCGTCCCCACCCCGAACTGGCAGCACGTCGCACCTCCGTAACCTTCCGGCAACATCGCCGGGTGGGCGTGATGTTAGCCACATCGATGAGGATGCGTCAGTCGTGTGACAAGACAACATGTGCCGGGCCCAGGACTTGGCCGGTCTGCGTCGCCGGGGTCCCACCACCCCCTCCCCGCCGCCTCTAGGGTTCGCCGCATGAACGAGAAGTCCTGTCTGGTCACGGGCGCCGCGAGCGGGATCGGCCGGGCCACCGCCCTGCTGCTGGCCCGCTCCGGGGCCCGGGTGACCGCGGCCGACATCAACGGCCCCGGGGTCGAGGCCCTGCGTACGGAACTGGCCGACGAGGGGTGCACGATCACCGCGGTCGCCGGTGACGTCGCCGATCCGGAGGCCAACCGCGCGATGGTCGCGGCCGCCGTCGCGGCGTACGGGCGCCTGGACGTCGCCGTGGCGAACGCCGGGGTGCTCCCCCTCTCCGACGTACGGGAGACCAGTCCCGAGGACTGGGACCACGTCATGGCGGTCGACGGCCGTGGAATGTTCCTGACCTGCAAGTACGCCATCGAGGCGATGACCGCGCAGCCGCGCCCCGGCGGAGCCCTGGTCTGCGTGTCCTCGATCTCGGGCGTGGCCGGGCAGGCCCGCCAGGCCGCCTACGGACCCGCGAAGTTCGTGGCGTCGGGGCTGACGAAGCACCTCGCGGTGGAGTGGGCCGCGCACGGGATCCGGGTCAACGCGGTGGCACCGGGAACCATCCGTACGGAGCGGGTGATCGCGCTGAAGGACGAGCCGGGCGGGCCGGAGTACCTGTCGCAGATCACGGGGGCGCACCCGATGGGCCGGCTCGGGGAGCCCGAGGAGGTGGCCCGCGTCATCGCCTTCCTGGCCTCGGACGCGGCCTCCTTCGTGACGGGCGTGGTCCTGCCGGTGGACGGCGGCTACCTGGCCCGCTGAGCCCGAACCCCGCCCCTCCGGACGGGAGGGGCGGGGTTCGGACGGGGTTCACGTACGAGGGGTCAGCGGCCCGCGCGGTTGACGGCGGAGATGACCGCCTTCAGGGAGGCGCGGGTGGTGTTGGCGTCGATGCCGATGCCCCACAGGACCCGGCCGTCGATCGCGCACTCGATGTACGAGGCGGCCACGGCGGAAGCGCCCTCGCTCATGGTGTGCTCGGTGTAGTCCAGCAGGCGGGCGTCGACGCCGATGCCGGCCAGCGCGTCGAAGAAGGCCGAGATGGGACCGTTGCCGGTGCCGTCCAGGATCGTCTCCACGCCGTCCACTACCGCCTCGACGGTCAGCGTGTCCGTGCCGTCCTTGTCGGTGGCCGTCGAACCGGAGCGCAGCTGGATGCGCCCCCACGGGTTCTCGGGGTTGGGCAGGTACTCGTCGGAGAAGACGTCCCAGATCGCCTTCGGCGTGACCTCGCCGCCCTCGGCGTCGGTCTTGGCCTGGATGATCCGCGAGAACTCGATCTGCATGCGGCGCGGCAGGTCCAGCTTGTGGTCGTTCTTCAGGACGTACGCGATGCCGCCCTTGCCGGACTGCGAGTTGACCCGGATGACCGCCTCGTAGGAGCGGCCGACGTCCTTCGGGTCGATCGGCAGGTACGGAACCGCCCACTCGATGTCGTCGACGGTCTTGCCGGCGGCGGCCGCGTCGGCCTCCATCGCGTCGAAGCCCTTCTTGATGGCGTCCTGGTGGGAGCCGGAGAAGGCGGTGTAGACCAGGTCGCCCGCGTAGGGGTGGCGCGGGTGGACCTCCATCTGGTTGCAGTACTCGCTCGTGCGACGGATCTCGTCGATCTGCGAGAAGTCGATCTGCGGGTCGATGCCCTGGGAGAACAGGTTCATGCCCAGGGTGATCAGGTCGACGTTGCCGGTGCGCTCGCCCTGCCCGAACAGGCAGCCCTCGATGCGGTCGGCGCCGGCCATCAGGGCCAGCTCGGCGGCGGCGACGGCGGTGCCGCGGTCGTTGTGCGGGTGCACGGAGATGCAGATGTGCTCGCGGCGGGTCAGGTTGCGGGCCATCCACTCGAAGCGGTCCGCGTGCGTGGACGGCGTCGAACGCTCCACGGTGGCGGGCAGGTTCAGGATGATCTCGCGGCCCTCGGACGGCTGCCAGACGTCGCAGACGGCCTCGCAGACCTCCAGGGCGAAGTCCAGCTCGGTGTCGGTGAAGATCTCCGGGCTGTACTGGTAGCCGAAGGTGGTCTCGGGGCCCAGCAGCTTCTCGGCGTACTCCATGACCAGGCGGGTGCCGTCGACGGCGATCTGCTTGATCTGCTCCTTGGAGCCGCGGAAGACGACCCGGCGGAAGGTCGGGGCGGTCGCGTTGTACAGGTGCACGGTGGCGCGCTTGGCGCCGACCAGGGACTCCACGGTCCGCTCGATCAGATCCTCGCGGGCCTGGGTCAGTACGGAGATGGTGACGTCGTCCGGGATCGCGCCCTCTTCGATGATGGAGCGCACGAAGGCGAAGTCGGTCTCGCCGGAGGAGGGGAAGCCGACCTCGATCTCCTTGTAGCCCATGCGCACCAGCAGGTCGAACATCTCGCGCTTGCGGGCGGGGGTCATCGGGTCGATCAGCGACTGGTTGCCGTCGCGCAGGTCAGTGGAGAGCCAGCGGGGAGCCTTGGTGACGCGGGCGTCCGGCCAGGTGCGGTCGGGGATGTCCACCTGCTCGTACGAGCCGTACTTGTGGATCGGCATCCCGGAGGACTTCTGGGTGTGGGTCGCGTTGGTGATGGGCGTGGGGCGACCGACAAAAGGCTGCTGGCTCATGGCGTTGGGCTCCTCGCGTGTCCGCGTGTAGTTCGCTGGGACGGCCGACGGCGGTAGTGAAAACCGCAACACCAAACTCCGCGGGGAGGGGGTCGGCCTACGACTACAGACCCTCGCCGCGGCAGCTAAGGAGAAGCAGCCCGAAACGCATGATGGGCCGAGCCTAGCCGAGCCGCGCCGTGACGCGAGGACCTGTTTCAGTATGCAAGACCCGGGCGTCCGATTTGCACCAAATGTGAGCCAAGCCTCGTTCGCTCCGTCCGGGTCCGGTTGTTCCGTCAATCCAGCGTTACCGCTTTCAGACAAGCGAATGAATCATGGTCGCAGGTAGTGACACAGTCATGACCCACTGCCACATTGCCGGGCATGGATGCCTCCCACACCCACCGCCATCACCCCGTCTTCTGCACGGTCGTACCGCCGCACCTCCTCGACAAGGCCGCCCTGTCCGAGGACTCCCGCCGCGCCGACCTCGCCCAGCGCACCCTGGAGCGCGACTCCCTGCTGCGCACCCGGCGCCGGGTCACCGCCGTCCGCGGAATCGTCCCCACCCTCACCGCGCCGACCTCCGACGATCCGGACCGGACCGTCTACGACGCCCAGCACCGCACCCGGCTGCCCGGGACGAAGGTCCGCGGGGAGGGCGACCCGCTGAGCAAGGACGCCACCGTCAACCGCGCCTACGCCGGGCTCGGGGCGACGTACGACCTGTTCCTGAAGGGCTTCGGCCGGCGCTCCATCGACGACTCCGGTCTCCCCCTGGACGCGACCGTCCACTACGGCGAGGACTACAACAACGCCTTCTGGGACGGCCAGCAGATGGTCTTCGGCGACGGCGACGGCGACCTCTTCCTCGACTTCACCGTGTCGGTGGACGTCATCGGCCACGAGCTGACCCACGGGGTCACCCAGTACACGGCGAACCTGACCTACCGCGGGCAGTCGGGCGCCCTGAACGAGTCGATGTCGGACGTCTTCGGCTCGCTGATCAAGCAGTACTCGCTGGAGCAGACGGCCGAGGAGGCCGACTGGCTGATCGGGGCCGGGCTGCTCGGCCCCGACGTCACCGGGGTCGCGCTGCGCTCGATGAAGGCCCCGGGCACCGCGTACGACGACGACGAGCTCGGCAAGGACCCGCAGCCCGCCACCATGGACGACTACGTGAACACCCACAGCGACAACGGCGGCGTCCACATCAACTCGGGCATCCCCAACCACGCCTTCTACATCGTGGCGACCGAGCTGGGCGGCAAGGCCTGGGAACGGGCCGGACAGATCTGGTACGACACCCTGACCGGCGGCGACCTCACCCCCCGGGCGAACTTCGCGGACTTCGCCCGGCTCTCGACCGCGGCGGCCGTGACCCGGTACGGGGCCGGCGGCGCCGAGCACCAGGCGCTCCAGAAGGCGTGGTCGGCGGTGGGTGTCCCGCTCGCGGGGTAGAGGGCACCCATGCGCATTCAGGTGGTACGGACGGGCGGCTTCGCGGGCATCGAGCGCCGGGCCGAGGTGGACACCTCGGGCCGGCCGGACGAGAACGAGTGGCAGGCCCTGGCCCAGCTCGCGCTGCGGCCCGGGCCCCCGGGCGACCCGGCGGACCGGGTGCGCGACGGGTTCTCCTACCGCATCACGGTGGACGGGCGGACGGTGGCCTGCGCGGAGCCGAACCTTTCGGACGCCCAGCGGGCGCTGATCTCGCGCGTGCTGAAGGAGGGCGCCTGAGCGGGTGCGGAAAGGAGGTGCCCGCGCGGCGCCGCTTTGTTTGGATGGCCGGATGACCGACCACATGATCGATTCGACGCTGTCCGAGCTGGAGCGCTACTACGACACGGTGCCCCGGGTGGGCGGGGCCCGCGCGGAGGACTTCGGCCCGCTGACCCTGTTCGTCCAGGAGGGCGCGGGCTGGCCGTACTACGCGCGGCCCGCGCTCGGCGGCCCCGAGGCGACCCGGGCCGACGTGGAACGGGTCTGGCAGCGCCAGCGGGAGCTGAAGGTTCCCGAGTCCTTCGAGTGGGTGGCCGAAACCAGCCCCTCGCTCCGGGCCGCCGTGGAGGCAGCGGGACTCCATGTCCACGCGCACCCGCTGATGGTCCTGGACCCCTCGGCCGAGGCCCTTCCCCCGCACCCGGAAGTCCGGCTGCTCGAGGCCGGCGACCCGCTGCTCACCGCCGCCGTGACGGTCCCGGCCCTGGCCTTCGCGGACCCGGGAACGGCGGTCGGCGAAGCGGGCCCCGCGGAACTGGCGGCGGCGACGGCGGAACCGGCGGCCGAGGCGGGCAGGGCCCGGGTGGCCGGGAAGCTGGCGGCGGGCAGCACCGTCCTGGCCGCGGCGGTACGGGACGGCGTGGTGCTCTGCGCGGGCCAGTACAACCCGGTCGGGGACGTCGTGGAGGTGGTCGGCGTCGGCACCCTCCCGTCGGCGCGCC
Organism: Streptomyces sp. NC-S4; assembly: GCF_054353315.1. Taxonomy (NCBI): domain Bacteria; kingdom Bacillati; phylum Actinomycetota; class Actinomycetes; order Kitasatosporales; family Streptomycetaceae; genus Streptomyces; species Streptomyces sp. NC-S4. The sequence continues at coordinate 3,060,576 of NZ_CM135937.1, forward strand.
GCCAGGGCCTGGCCCTCGGGGTCACGGCCGCCCTGGTCGCACGGGCCCGGGAGAGCGGGGCCCGTACGGTCTTCCTGTCGGCGGGCGACGAGGACGTGGCCCGCGTCTACGCCCGCATCGGCTTCCGCCGGGTGGCCACGGCCCTGATCGCCGAGCCCGAGGTGTGACGCCCCCGCTCGGGCGGGACGGCCTGGGCGGGCCCGCGGATTCCTGACCCCTTCGGATCCCTCTTTGCCGGGTCGGCAACAAAGTTTGCCGTACGTCGCCGGGCGGGCGGAGCATCGCCCGTACCGGCACCCGTACTGGAAGAGGAAACCATGACCGAGCACGCGCACACCCACACGCACACCCACCACCACCCCGAGCCCGGGGCCGCGGCGGGCGAGGAGTTCTGGGACGGCCGGTACGGGGAGAGCCACCGCATCTGGAGCGGCGAGGCGAACGCCATGCTGGTGCACGAGGTGTCCGCCCTCGCCCCGGGCCGGGCCCTGGACCTGGGATGCGGGGAGGGCGCCGACGCGGTCTGGCTGGCCCGCCGCGGGTGGACGGTCACCGGGACCGACATCTCCGGGGTCGCCCTCGGCCGGGCGGCCGAGCACGCGGCGGAGGCCGGAGTCGGCGACCGCGTCGCCTTCGCCCGGCACGACCTGACGGAATCCTTCCCGCAGGGGGAGTTCGACCTCGTCTCCGCGTGCTTCCTGCACAACTACGGGGACTTCCCCCGCGACGCGGTCCTGCGCACGGCCGCCGCGGCCGTGGCCCCCGGCGGCACCCTGCTGGTGGTCGGCCACGCGGGCTGGGCGCCGTGGCAGGAGGACCGGGAGGAAGCGCACTTCCCCACGCCCGAGGAGGTCCTCGCCCAGCTGGAGCCGGTCACTGCGGGGTGGGAGGTGCTGCGCGCCGAGGAGACCGAGCGGGTCCAGAACCAGCCCGACGGAACGCCCGGGACCCGTACGGACAACGTGGTCCGGGTGCGCCGGCCCGCATAGCGTGACGGAACGGCGAACGGACGCGGCCCCCGTGCGGGGCGGCGTCCGTTCGTCGTCGTCGGGTGTGCGGTCCCTGCCTCAGAAACCGAGCTTGCGCAGCTGCTTGGGGTCCCGCTGCCAGTCCTTGGCGACCTTCACGTGCAGGTCGAGGAAGACCGGGGTGCCGAGCAGCGCCTCGATGTGCTTGCGCGACTTCATCCCGACCTCCTTCAGCCGGGAGCCCTTCGGGCCGATGATGATGCCCTTCTGGCTCGGCCGCTCGATGTAGACGTTGGCGTGGATGTCGAGCAGCGGACGGTCGGCCGGACGGTTCTCGCGCGGGATCATCTCCTCGACGACCACGGCGATGGAGTGCGGGAGCTCGTCCCGTACGCCCTCCAGCGCGGCCTCGCGGATCAGCTCCGCGACCATGACCATCTCGGGCTCGTCGGTGAGGTCGCCCTCCGGGTACAGCGGCGGGCTCTCCGGCAGCAGCGGCGCGATCAGGTCGGCCAGCAGCTGGACCTGGGTGTCGCCGACGGCCGAGACGGGAACGATCTCGGCCCACTCGAAGCCGAGCTCCGCGCCGAGCTGCTGCACGGCGAGGAGCTGCTCGGCCAGCTGCTTGGACTCGACCAGGTCGGTCTTGGTGATGATGGCGATCTTCGGGGTCTTCTTGATCCCCGCCAGCTCCTTGGCGATGAACTTGTCGCCGGGGCCGAGCTTCTGGTCGGCCGGCAGGCAGAAGCCGATGACGTCGACCTCGGCCCAGGTGGTCCGGACGACGTCGTTGAGGCGCTCGCCGAGCAGCGTGCGCGGCTTGTGCAGGCCGGGCGTGTCCACGAGGACGAGCTGCGCGTCGGGGCGGTGCACGATGCCGCGAACGGTGTGGCGGGTGGTCTGCGGCCGGTTGGAGGTGATCGCGACCTTGGTGCCCACGAGTGCGTTGGTGAGGGTCGACTTCCCCGCGTTGGGGCGGCCGACGAAACAGGCGAACCCCGCACGGTGCGGGGCGGTGGACTCGGGGGAACGATCGCTCATACGGGCCATTCTCCCCGATGCGGCTCCCAGCGCCGACCAGATCACCGCCACAAGGGCCGGCACGGCCGTCGGCGAGGGGTACTCGGCATGTCCGGCACGGCCCTGAGCTGTGGTTCCGTCGGCCCGGGCGCGCACCGTGACCTCGGCCCATTCCGCTCTGGGCGCGCCCTCCCAACGGGCGCCGAGCCGTACTTCCTGACCCGGCAGCAGTTCGGCGGGCAGCCCGCCGAGCTCGCGGGCGAGGAGCGAGCGGCCGAAGGCGCCGGTGGCGGTGAGGGTGGCCCGGGGGCGGAGGGTGACATTGCCGGTGTTGTGGAGCGTGTACGAGACGTCCGCGCCGGCGCCGCGACGGTGCACGGTGACCCCCCGGACGGTGAGGGCGGGGGCCGTCGGGCCGGTCACCCGCAGGTACAGCCGTGCGGCGACGGCCTGCCGTACGCCGATCCCCCGGGCGGTGTCGGCCGCGGCGGCCTGCCGCTCCTCCAGGGCCACGACGGCGCCGGGGTGGTCCCCCGGTTCCGCCCGGTCGGGGACGGTGAGGGTGAAGCGGACGGACACCGACGAGCGGGCCGCCACGGTGACCCGTTCCCGGTCGAGCCTCGCCCACGCGGCGGCGGCCAGCCGCGGCTCGTCGGGGCCGCGCAGGGCGAAGCCGCCGTCGCGGGCGGTGTTGTAGGCGTCGGCGGCGTACAGCCGGAAGGTGCGGGGCCGGTCGGTGCGGTTGGTGAGGGTGACCGCGTCGGCGACGGACTGGCCGGGCGCGGCGGCGAGGTAGAAGCAGGGCCGCTGCCCGACGGTGTTCGCGACGGGCAGCACGGACCACTGCCCGTCGTCCGCGGACTCGGCCGGCGCGGCGAGCAGGAGGACGAGCCCGGCGGCGCCGAGCAGGGCTGCCGCCGGCCCGAGCCCGGTCCGTGCACTCCCCCGGCCACCGCCGGTGGGTGCCCGCTTGCCGAGGGGAGGAATCCGGCCTCGCCGACGCTTGGGGCGCGGCGTCACGACAGGGTCAGCGTCAGGACCGCCGTGTACGCCCCCGGCGGCGTGTACGGCGGCACCTTCAGGGTGACCGCGGCGTCGATGGTGAAGGTGCCGCCGGCCGGCGCCGCGTCGGGGGTCGAGGCCAGGAGGGCCCCCTCGGGCCCGACCACGCCCGCACTGCCCGGCGTACAGACGCTCCGGCTCCCCTCGGCCGCCACGCATCTCGGGGTCCAGGACAGGGAGGCGCCCGGGATGCGGATCCCGCCCGGGCCGGTGAAGTCGGTGACCTTGCCGATCAGGGACCAGCCGGCCGGGCCGCCGCGGGCATCGGTGACGGTCACCGTCCCGATCCGGCCGGGAGCGGCGCCGCCGTCGCCGTACGGAACCGCGCCCAGGGTGATGTCCTCGCCGGTCTGGGTCATGCCCAGGACGCCCGGCTCGACGGTGGCCGTGACCTTCTGCGCGGTGGCGGTGGCGGCTGGCGGCGGAGCGGCGTCGACGACCGTGTACGCGGCCGGGCCCGAGCCCCGGCGCGCCGACCAGGCGCCGCCCTCGTAGGCGATCACCGCGGTGGTGGCCCGGTCCGTGACCGGCAGCTCGACCCGGGCCGTGCCCAGCTCGTCGGCCGTGGCGCTCACCCGGTCGGCGGTCTGCGCGGCGCCCGCCCGGCCGGCCACCGTGACGGCCGCGCCCGGCGGGAAGCCGGCGGCGGTGACCTCGACCCCGGCGCCCGGCCTGCCCTGGGCCGAGCCGAGGAAGACGGTGCGCAGGTTGGCCGTCGGCAGCGCGGTCGCGGTCAGACGGGCGGAGACGGGGGCGGTGGACGCGGCATCAGCGGTGCAGGTGGTGTCGAGGTCCAGCAGGTGGCTGGTGTGCAGGGTGTAGTCGCCCGGGGCGAGCGTGGTCTCGCCGGGCGCGGTGACGGTGAAGGTGCCCGTCATCGTGACGGCGGGGAGGACCGCGCCCGCCGGGACGGGATCGTTGCGCTTGGCCCCGACCACGGTGACCTCGCCGCTCTGGGCGCCCGCCAGCAGGACCCGGCCGGTCGGGGTCAGTGCGTCGGCGGGGAGCTCGCCGCCGACCGGGTTGACGGCGGGGGTCCGGACCACCTGGTAGGTCACGGTGACGGTGTCGCCGACCTGCGGGGCCGGGTTGTCGACGGTGATCCGCGCGGTGGTCGGCCCGTCCGCGGGCGGGAGTCCGGCCTCCTGGGGCGCCGGGCAGTGGGCCGGGAAGTCCACCTGGCCCGGGGGCGTCTCCCCCTCGGCCGCGGCGGGTGCGCCGAGCGCGCCCCCGGTCGTGGCCGCCAGTACGGCCAGGCCCACGGCCGCCGGCCATCTCCGCTTCCGCGCCCCGATTCGCACTGCCCGCCCCTTAAGGTCCCGCGCGCCCGAGCCCGGCGCAGGGGGCCATTCACGAGCGGGGGGCGGGAGAAGTCAATGCGCGGGTCCGGCAGTAACTGATGGCCCATCAGGAGATGTCAGGCTGCCCGCCCGTCCGCCGGCCTCACGGAAGGTACGGCGGTAGGCCGTCGGGCTCACCCCCAGCGCCGCCTGTACGTGCTTGCGCAGCGACTGGGCCGTACCGAAGCCGCTGTCCCGCGCCACCTGCTCCATCGGCAGCTCCGTCTGCTCCAGCAGCTGCCGGGCCCGCTCCACCCGCCGGCCGACGATCCACTGGCCGGGACTGACGCCCGACTCCTCGCGGAACCTGCGCGTGAAGGTCCGTACCGACATGGCTTCCTGCCGGGCCAGGTCGGTCAGCCGGAGCGGTTCGTGCAACCGGTCCAGCACCCAGGCACGGGCCGCCGTGGTGGTGGCGAGCTGCGGCTCGGGCATCGGGCGCGCGACGAACTGCGCCTGCCCGCCCTCCCTATGGGGCGGTACGACGGTCCGCCGGGCCACCTCGTTGGCGACGGCCGCGCCGTGGTCGCGGCGCACGATATGCAGGCACAGGTCGACCCCGGCGGCGACTCCGGCCGAGGTCAGCACGTCCCCGTCGTCGGTGTAGAGCACGTCCGGGTCGACCCGGACGGCCGGGAAGAGCTGCTGGAAGTGCTCGGCGCAGGCCCAGTGGGTGGTGGCGGGCCGCCCGTCCAGATACCCGGCGGCGGCGAGCACGTAGCCGCCCGTGCAGATGGAGACGAGCCGGGTGCCTGGCCGGATGTGGGCCAGGGCCGCCGCGAGCTCGTCGGTCAGCCGGCCCTCCTCGTACACCGGGCCCAGCTCGTACGAGGCCGGCACCACCACCGTGTCGGCGGTGGCCAGCAGTTCCGGACCGTGCTCGACGTGGATCGCGAAATCGGCGTCCGTGCGCACCGGCCCCGGGGCGAGCCCGCACGTGAGGATCTCGTACAGCGGCCGTCCGTCCGGGCCCTTGGCCCGCCCGAAGATCCGGTGCGGGATACCTAGCTCGAAGGGCAGCAGTCCGGTGAGGGCGAGGACGACGACCCGGTGCACCCTCTTCTCCGACTCCATGGCCCGATCATAGCGAAGCATGACAGTCAAGCCACTTTCACGCGGTCCCCCGGTGGCCGGAAGCTGTCGGCGTGCCCCAGACAGCCCCCGCCTCCGCCCCCGTGGACCGCCGCTCCCCCCGGCGGCCCGCCCGCGTCCACCGCGCCTGGTCCGTCGCCGCCGTCACCTTCGTGACGATCATCGGCGCGGCCGGCTTCGCCTCCCTCCCCGGACTGCTCATCGAGCCGCTGCACGCGGAGTTCGACTGGTCGCGCGGGACCATCGGCCTCGCCGTCTCCGTCAACCTCGCGCTGTACGGGCTCACCGCCCCCTTCGCAGCGGCGCTGATGGACCGCTTCGGCATCCGCCGGGTCGTGGCCCTGGCCCTGCTCGTCATCGCCTCCGGCTCGCTGGCCACGGTGTGGATGACCGCGCCCTGGCAGCTCGTGCTGTTCTGGGGCGTCCTCGTGGGCCTGGGCAGCGGCTCCATGGCCCTGGCCTTCGCGGCGACGGTGACCGGCCGCTGGTTCACCGCCCGGCGCGGCCTGGTGACCGGCATCCTGACCGCGGCCGGCGCCTCCGGCCAGCTGGTGTTCCTGCCGCTGCTGGCCTGGCTGGTCGAGCACCACGGCTGGCGCCCGGCGACGGTGACGGTCTCCCTCGCGGCCCTGGCCGTCACCCCCTTCGTATGGCTGCTGATGCGCGACCACCCGGCGGACGTGGGGCTCGCGCCGTACGGCGGCACGTACGCGCCGAAGCCGGCCCCGGTCCCGGGCGCGGCCCGGCGCGCGCTGCGGGTGCTCCTCGACGCCGCCCGGACCGGCCCCTTCTGGCTGCTGGCGGGCACCTTCGCGATCTGCGGGGCCTCGACCAACGGCCTGGTCAAGACCCACTTCGTACCCGCCGCCCACGATCACGGCATGCCGGTGACGGCGGCCGCGGGGCTGCTGGCGGTGGTCGGCGTCTTCGACGTGATCGGCACGGTGGCCTCGGGCTGGTTCACGGACCGCTTCGACTCACGGCGGCTGCTGGCCGTCTACTACGCCCTGCGCGGCATCTCGCTGGTCTTCCTGCCGATGCTGCTGGCGCCGTCGGTGCGGCCGCCGCTGCTCTTCTTCATCGTCTTCTACGGCCTGGACTGGGTCGCGACCGTCCCGCCGACGATCGCGCTGTGCCGCGAGCACTACGGGGACGACGGGGCGATCGTCTTCGGCTGGGTGCTGGCCTCGCACCAGATCGGTGCGGCTGTGGTGGCCTTCCTGGGCGGCCTGACCCGTGACCTCACCGGCTCGTACGACACGGTCTGGTACGCCTCGGGCGCGCTGTGCGCGATGGCCGCGCTGATGGCCATGACCATCCGCCGCCGCCAGGCACTCCGCACCACCCCCGCCTGACCCGACTCCACCCGGCCGGCACCATCCCCGGCCAAATCCAGCCCCGCCGGCGTTTGAGCACGGGTCCGGGCCACTTCAGCCCCGCCGGCGTCTGAGGCGCGGGTCCGGGCCACTTCAGCCCCGCCGGCGTCTGAGGCGCGGGTCCGGGCCACTTCAGCCCCGCCGGCGTCTGAGGCGCGGGTCCGGGCCACTTCAGCCCCGCCGGCGTTTGAGGCGCGGGTCCGGGCCACTTCAGCCCCGCCGGCGTTTGAGGCGCGGGTCCGGGCGGAGCCCGGTGCCCGGCGGAGCCGGGTTTCCTGGGGCGCTGCCCCAGACCCCGCGCCTCAAACGCCGGCGAGGCTGGATTGGCCCGGCGAAGCTGCGACGGGCCGGCGGGCCAGGGTTGGATGGCGCCCCGCCGGGAGGCTAGGGGCCGGCCGGGGTCGTCGACCGCAGGGTGCCGTCCGGGGCCGCCAGCAGGACCGGGGTGTCCGGGCCACCGAGGTCGCGGACGGCCGCGCGGTCGGCCTCGGCCGGAGCCTCGGCCGCGCTCACGACGGCGGCGGCCTCCAGCGACCGGGCCCCGCTCGCCACCGCCATCGCGACCGCGGTCTGCAGCGCGCTCAGCTTCAGGGAGTCGAGCTCCACCGTCCCGGCGACGTACGTGCGGCCCGTCTCGTCCCGCACCGCCGCCCCCTCGGGCACCCCGTTACGGGCCCGGGCGCTGCGCGCCAGCGTGATGATCTTGCTGTCCTCGGGGTCGATCCCGGTGCTGTCGGTCATGGGCGAAAGCATAGGGAGCCGCCCCGCCCGGCCGCGCAACGACCCCGCCCCCGGCCCCGATCAGGGCCGGTCGAGCCTCAGCCGCTCCGCCCTCGGCAGCCCCGCCACCACCAGGTCGTACGAGTCCTCGACCAGCTCGCGCAGCATCGCGTCGGGGACCCCGCCCACCGTCACCGTGTTCCAGTGCCGCTTGTTCATGTGGTAGCCCGGCACGATCGCCTCGTGCTCCTCGCGCAGCCGCACCGCCAGCTCCGGTTCGCACTTGAGGTTGATCTTGAGCGGCTCCGCGTCCAGCGCCGACAGCGCGAACACCTTGCCGAGCACCTTGAACACCGAGGTCTCCGGGGTGAAGGGGAACTCCTCCACCGCCGCGTTGAAACCCAGGCAGAACGCGCGCAGTTGCTCCGGGGTCATTCCCCCTCCTCCTCCGCGACCTCCGTCGCGGCCACCGGCTCCACCAGAACCGTCACGATCTTGTTCCGCCGCCCCGCCGGGGATTCGGCGGTCAGCCGCAGCGGACGCCCGTCCGGCAGCTCCACCACCGCGGAGGCGCCCGCGATCGGCACCCGTCCCAGCGCCTTCGCCAGCAGTCCGCCGACCGTCTCCACGTCCTCGTCGTCGAAGGCCTCGACCTTGAACAGCTCACCGAGGTCGGTGATGTCGAGGCGCGCGGTGACCCGGTAGCGGTCCTCGCCGAGGTCCTCGACCGGCGGGAGTTCCCGGTCGTACTCGTCGGTGATCTCGCCGACGATCTCTTCGAGGATGTCCTCGATGGTGACGATGCCGGCCGTGCCGCCGTACTCGTCGATGACGACGGCGACGTGGTTGCGCACCTGCTGCATCTCGCGCAGCAGGTCGCCGGCGTTCTTGGTGTCCGGTACGAAGACGGCCGGCCGCATCGCGGTCGAGACCAGGTCGGCCTCGGCCTCCCGGCTGATGTGCGTCTTGCGGACCAGGTCCTTCAGATAGACGATCCCGACTATGTCGTCCTCGTTCTCCCCGGTCACCGGGATGCGGGAGAAGCCGGACCGCAGCGCGAGCGTGGTCGCCTGACGGACCGTCTTGTACCGCTCGATGCAGACGAGGTCGGTGCGCGGCACCATCACCTCGCGCACCAGCGTGTCACCGAGCTCGAAGACCTGGTGCACCATGCGGCGCTCGTCGTCCTCGATCAGCGATTCCTTCTCCGCGAGGTCCACCATCGCGCGCAGCTCTGCCTCGGAGGCGAAGGGCCCCTTGCGGAAGCCCTTCCCGGGCGTGAGCGCGTTGCCGATGAGGATCAGCAGCTGCGGGATCGGCCCCATGATCCGGGCCAGCGGTACGAGGACGTACGCGGCCGCGGTGGCCGTGTTCAGCGGGTGCTGGCGGCCGATCGTGCGCGGGGAGACGCCCACCGCGACGAAGGAGACGAGGACCATGACGGCGATGGCCACGAGCAGCGCGGTCCAGTTCTCGCCGAACTCGTCGAGGCAGACGTAGGTGACGAGCACCCCGGCCGCCATCTCGCAGGTGACGCGGACGAGCAGGGCGACGTTGAGGTAGCGGGTGGGGTCGCCGGCGACCTGGGCGAGCTTCTCGCTCCCGCGCCGGCCCTCCCGTACGGCCTGCTCGGCCCGGAAGCTGGAGATGCGGGCGATGCCGGACTCGGCGCAGGCCGCGAACCAGGCCACCACGACCAGCAGCACCGCGCCGGTGATCAGCTGAGGGGCGTTCACGAGACGGTCGGAGCCGGGGACGGACCGGTGATGCCGCGCTCGCCGCGCCAGCCGTCGACGATGGCCGCCTGAAGGCCGAACATCTCCGCCTTCTCGTCCGGCTCCTCGTGGTCGTAGCCGAGCAGGTGCAGCACTCCGTGGACGGTCAGGAGCTGGAGCTCCTCGTCCATGGAGTGCTGCGTCGGTGCTTCCTCGCCCTGCTTCTTCGCGACCTCGGGGCAGAGCACGATGTCGCCGAGGAGCCCCTGCGGGGGCTCCTCGTCGTCCTTGGCCGGCGGACGGAGCTCGTCCATCGGGAAGGACATGACGTCGGTCGGACCGGGCAGGTCCATCCACTGGATGTGGAGCTGCTCCATGGCGTCCTCGTCGATGACGATGACGGAGAGCTCGGAGAGCGGGTGGATCCGCATCCGGGTGAGCGCGTAGCGGGCGATGTCGAGGATCGCCTGCTCGTCGACCTCGGTGCCGGACTCGTTGTTGACGTCGATCGACATGGTGCGCTGGGTTCTACTTCCGCTGGTGGCCGTTCGCGGCCTGCTGGCCGTCGTCGTACTTCTCGTACGCGTCGACGATACGGCCGACCAGCTTGTGCCGGACGACATCCTCGGACGTGAGCCGCGAGAAGTGGATGTCGGGCACCCCTTCCAGGATCTTCTGGACCTCCCGCAGACCGCTCTTGGCGCCACCCGGCAGGTCGATCTGGGTGATGTCACCGGTGACGACGATCTTCGAGTCGAAGCCGAGCCTGGTCAGGAACATCTTCATCTGCTCGGCGGTGGTGTTCTGCGCCTCGTCGAGGACGACGAACGCCTCGTTCAAGGTGCGACCGCGCATGTACGCCAGGGGCGCCACCTCGATCGTGCCCGCCGCCATCAGCCGCGGGATCGAGTCGGGGTCGATCATGTCGTGCAGTGCGTCGTAGAGCGGGCGCAGGTACGGGTCGATCTTGTCGAAGAGGGTGCCCGGCAGGAAACCGAGCCGCTCCCCCGCCTCGACGGCGGGCCGGGTCAGGATGATCCGGCTGACCTGCTTGGACTGCAGGGCCTGGACGGCCTTGGCCATGGCCAGGTAGGTCTTGCCGGTACCGGCGGGGCCGATGCCGAAGACGATCGTGTTCTTGTCGATCGCGTCGACGTACCGCTTCTGGTTGAGGGTCTTGGGTCGGATGGTGCGGCCGCGGCTGGAGAGGATGTTCTGGGTGAGCACCTCCGCGGGCGTCTCGGCAGGCCCGTCGCCATTGCCGTTGCCGCTCGCCTTGAGCATGGCGATCGAGCGTTCCACTGCGTCCTCCGTCATCGGCTGCCCGGTGCGGAGCACCAGCATCATCTCGTCGAAAAGCCTCTGGATCAGGGCGACTTCCGCCGCTGCACCGATCGCGCTGACCTGATTGCCCCGAACATGGATGTCGGCCTTGGGGAAGGCCTTCTCGATCACGCGCAACAGGGCGTCACCCGAGCCGAGCACGGTCACCATCGGGTGCGTGGCCGGAACGGTGAAGTGGGCTCGCGCCTGCCCCGGCGCGGGGATGTGGGCTGTCGGTGTCTGAGTCATGGGCCGGCACTGTGGCCTGCGCATACCTCCCGCTGAGGGGCCGCGCCGATCGACGACCTCCGGAATACCAAGCGTACGTCTCCGCCGCGGCTTCCCCGAGAGGTTTTATCGCCCGATCGCGCCACTACACCGAGTGCCGGAAGCCGATCGTCGGGACGGCCCTGCGCCGGGCCGCCGGAGTGCCGCCCCGCGGGATCAGGTCGTCCAGGAAGCCGTACCGGCCGCGCAGCTCCTGCGGGGCGTCCCGCCACCAGTGGGCCACTTCCGGCCAGCCGGGCGCGGACAGGGAGCCGCCGAACTCCTGCACCGACAGGGCCGCCGTCAGGCCGGCGAAGGCCAGCCGGTCCGCGAGCGGCCAGCCCGCCAGGGTGCCGGTCACGAAGCCCGCCACGTAGACGTCGCCGGCGCCCGTCGGGTCCAGCTCGTCCACCGTGATCCCGGGGACGTGCGCGGTCTCCCCGGTGCGGCCGTCCACCGCGTACGAGCCCTCCGCGCCCATCGTCACCACCGCGATCGGCACCCTCTCCGCCAGGGCCCGGGCCGCGGCTCTCGGACAGTCGGTGCGGGTGTAGCGCATGGCCTCGCCCGCGTTGGGCAGGAAGGCCTCGCAGTGGTCCAGATCGGCCAGGGCCCCCAGGTCCCACCGGCCGCTCTCGTCCCATCCCACGTCCGCGAAGATGCGCGAGCCGCGCCGGGCGGCCTCGCCGATCCACTCCTCGCCGCGGCCGGGTCCCAGCGCGGCCACGGCCGCGCGGGCCCGTGGCGGGCACTGCGGGAAGGGCCCGGGGCCGGCCGGCGGCGGGGCCTCGTGGCCGTGCGAGACCATCGTGCGCTCGCCCTCGTAGGCCATCGAGACGGTGACGGGGCTGTGCCAGCCGGGGATGGTGTGCGACATGGACAGGTCGATGCCCTCGCCCTGTTCCAGGGCGTCCCAGCAGTACTCGCCGTAGTGGTCGTCCCCGAAGGCGGCGGCCAGCGAGGTGCGCAGGCCGAGCCGGGCGAGGGCGGTGGCCATGTTGGCGACACCGCCGGGGCTGGAGCCCATGCCGCGCGCCCAGGACTCCGTACCGCGCACCGGGGCCGAGTCGAGGCCGGTGAAGATGATGTCGAGGAAGACCGTTCCGGTCAGGAAGACGTCACAGCCGGGTTCCTGGGGGTCGCGCAGCGGACCGAGCGGGTCCACTGCTGCTGCGCGGATTTCGTAGTCCCGACCGGTCACGGCGATCTCCCCGTTGTCCCTCGACGGCCCGTTTCTGCATGACGTTTTCCAGTGGAAAGCTGCCAACCCTGCCCACACCGGGCGGGGCCAAAACCCAGTGTGGCTCAGATCACCCTGGGACGGCTCTTCGTCACTCGGACCACTCGGACCGCTCGGCGGACCCGGTCCCGGCCGAGGCCGGGACCGGCCCGCCGTCAGCCCCGCTTGGGCAGGGGCACCCGCACCAGGTCCGCGGCCACGGTGAGCTCGCCTTCGAAACCGGCCGCGCGGGCCTGGCGCTCGAACTCGGCCGGGTCGGTGTAGCGCTGCGAGAAGTGCGTCAGCACGAGGTGCCGTACGCCCGCGTCCCGCGCCACCCGCGCCGCCTGGCCGGCGGTCAGGTGCCCGTGGTCGGTGGCCAGCCGTTCGTCCTCGTCGAGGAAGGTCGACTCGATGACCAGCATGTCGCAGCCCTCGGCCAGCGCCTCCACGCCCGGGCAGAGCCGGGTGTCCATGACGAACGCGAACCGCTGCCCGGGCCGGGGCTCGCTGACCTCGTCCAGGGTGACCTCCCCGAGCCGCCCCTCGCGCTGGATCCGGCCCACGTCCGGCCCCTTGATCCCGTGCCGCGCGAGCAGCTCGGGCACCATGCGGCGGCCGTCGGGTTCGGTGATCCGGTAGCCGAAGGACTCGACCGGGTGCGAGAGCAGCCGGGCCTCCAGGACGTACGAGGACCCCTGCGCGAGCACGCCGTCCGCCGCCACCGGCTCCTCGCGGAGCGGGACGGTCTCGCGGTAGGCCGTGGCGTAGCGCAGCCGGTCGAAGAACTTCTGCCCCGAGGCCGGGTAGTGCGCGGTGACGGGGTGCGGGACCTGGTCGAGGTTGATCCGCTGGATCACCCCGGCCAGGCCGAGGCTGTGGTCACCGTGGAAGTGGGTGATGCAGATCCGGTTGATGTCGTGCGCGGCCACCCCGGCGCGCAGCATCTGGCGCTGGGTGCCCTCGCCCGGGTCGAACAGGATGCCCTCGCCGTCCCAGCGCAGCAGGTAGCCGTTGTGGTTGCGGTGGCGGGTGGGCACCTGGCTGGCCGTGCCCAGCACCACGAACTCTCGTACGGACACGTGCTATCCGGGGGGCCACTGGAGGCCGCGGCCGCCGAGGACGTGCGCGTGGGCGTGGAAGACGGTCTGCCCGGCGCCGGAGCCGGTGTTGAACACGACCCGGTAGCCGTGTTCGACGATCTTCTCGTCGAGGGCGACCTGGCCGGCCTCGCGCAGTATGTCGGCGGCTACACCCGGCTCGGCCGCCACGAGGGAGGCCGCGTCGGCGTAGTGCACCTTCGGAATGACGAGCACGTGCGTGGGCGCCTGCGGGTTGATGTCCCGGAAGGCGACCGTGGTCTCGGTCTCCCGTACCACGGTCGCGGGGATCTGCCCCGCGACGATCTTGCAGAACAGGCAGTCGGCCTGCGGTTCCCCGGCCATTGCTTCGCCTCCCGTGACGTTGATCGGTCCGGGCATCGTATCCAGCCGGACGCCCGCCGCGGGCGGGCATTTCGGCCGGACGGGCCGGAGCCCCCGGGCCGGACGGGCCGATCGGTCCCGGCACGGCCGGCCCGGGAGCCGGAGCGCCCCGTCAGGACCGGCCGGACGTCAGGAGCGCCCCGTCAGGACCGGCGGACCCGTCAGGACCAGCGGCCCGTGCGGGCCAGCAGCACCGCCGTGGCCGCCGTCCCTGCCGTGGAGGTCCGCAGGACGGAGCGGCCCAGGCGGTAGGGGTGGGCACCCGCTGCGGCGAAGACGGCCAGTTCCTCCGGGGAGACACCGCCCTCCGGGCCGACCACCAGCACGACGGAGCCGGCCTTCGGGAGCTCGGCCGTGGCGAGCGCCCCGGAGGGGGTGTCGCGGTCCTCGTGGAGCACCATCGCCAGGTCGGCGCCGGCCAGCAGCGCCGCCACCTGCTTGGTGGACATGGCCTCGGCCACCTCCGGGAAGCGCACCCGGCGGGACTGCTTGCCCGCCTCCCGGGCCGTGGCCCGCCACTTGGCCAGGGACTTGGCCCCGCGGTCGCCGCGCCACTGCGTGATGCAGCGCGAGGCCTGCCAGGGCACGATCGCGTCCACGCCGGTCTCGGTCATCGTCTCGACGGCCAGCTCGCCGCGGTCCCCCTTGGGCAGGGCCTGGACCACCGTGATCCGGACCTCCGGCTCCGGCTCCTCCGCGACGGTGTGCAGGTCCGTGACGACCAGCCGGTCCTTGCCCTCGGCGGCCTTGACCACGCCCTCCGCCCAGTGGCCGCGCCCGTCCGTGAGGACCACGTCCTCGCCCGGGTTCAGCCGTTTCACGGAGACCGCGTGGCGGCCCTCCGGGCCGTCCAGGACGAACTCCGGCCCCGCGGGGACCTCTTCCACCACGAACACCGGGGCGGTCATGACGCACTCCTCATCTGCATTGCATTCAACGTGCTCTGTGCCTGGGCCAGTTCGGCCGCCAGCACCTCCACCAGCTCCCCCGCCGGCAGCGGTCGCGCCAGCCGGTGCCCCTGGCCCGCCCACAGGGCCATACCCTGCGGGTCCCCGGCCGCGGCGGCGGCCTTGCGCAGCCCCGAGGTCAGGTGGTGGACCTGCGGGTAGGCGGCCGGGGCGTACGGCCCGTGCTCGCGCACGAAGCGGTTCACCAGCCCCCGCGCCGGCCGCCCGGAGAAGGCCCGGGTCAGCTCGGTGCGGACGAACAGCGGGTCCGTCAGGGCCTTCTTGTGGACCGGGTCCGCCCCCGATTCCGGGCAGGCCAGGAAGGCCGTCCCGAGCTGCGCCGACTCCGCGCCCGCCGCCAGCAGGGCCGCGATCTGCGCGCCCCGCATGACCCCGCCCGCCGCGATGATCGGGAGCGCCACCGCCTCCCGTACCTGCGCCACCAGCGCGAGGAGGCCCACGGCCGCCGTGCCGTCGATCTGCGGGTCGTCCCGGTGGGTGCCCTGGTGGCCGCCGGCCTCGGTGCCCTGGACGCAGACGGCGTCCGCCCCGGCGTGCTGGGCGCTGCGGGCCTCCTCGGCGGAGGTCACCGTGACGACGGTGTACGTACCGGCCTTGCGCAGGGCCGCGAGGGCCGCGAAGGCGGGACAGCCGAAGGTGAACGAGACCACCGGGACCGGGTCTTCGAGGAGGATGGCGAGCTTGGCGTCGTAGCCGTCGTCGCTGGTGCCGATGATGTCCTCCTCGGCGAGCGAGATCTCGTACCAGCTCGCCTCGCCGGCCAGCTGGCCCCGGTAGGCCTCCACGGCGGCCGGATCGACGTAACCGGTCTGCGGCATGAAGAGGTTGACGCCGAACCGGCGCCGGGTCAGCGCGCGCACCTGCTTGATCTCCTCGTACATCCCTTCGGCGGTCTTGTAGCCGCCGGCCAGGAAGCCCAGCCCGCCCGCCTCGCACACGGCGGCGGCGAGCACGGGACAGGAGGCGCCGCCCGCCATGGGAGCCTGCACGATCGGGTACGGGGAGAGACCGTTCGGTGCCGAGGACATGGACTGCATCGTGCCACGTCCGGCGCATGGGGCCGAACCGTGGCATTCGCCTGGCATAGTCCGCTTCCCGGTCGGCGTCCGGCCGTCGCCGGGCCCACGCGACGAGCCCGGCCCGGGAATCCCCAGGCCGGGCTCGTGACGGTGGATCGCGGTCGGTCAGCGACCGTTGAAAGCGTCCTTCAGGCGGCTGAAGAGACCCTGCTGACCCGGCGCGAACTGACCCATGGGCCGCTCCTCGCCGCGCAGCTTCGCCAGCTGGCGGAGCAGGTCCTCCTGCTGGGCGTCGAGCTTGCCCGGGGTGGTGACCTCGACGTGCACGATCAGGTCGCCGCGTCCGCCACCGCGCAGGTGGGTGACGCCGCGCCCGTGCAGCGGGATCGCCTGTCCGGACCCGGTGCCGGGCCGGATGTCGATCTCCTCCAGCCCGTCCAGCGTCTCCAGCGGGCACTTGGTGCCCAGCGCGGCCGCCGTCATCGGGATGGTGACCGTGCAGTGCAGGTCGTCCCCGCGCCGCTGGAAGGTCGGGTGCGCCAGCTCGTGGATCTCCACGTACAGGTCGCCGGCGGGGCCGCCGCCGGGGCCGACCTCGCCCTCGCCCGCGAGCTGGATCCGGGTGCCGTTCTCGACACCCGCCGGGATCTTGACCGTGAGGCTGCGGCGGGAGCGGACCCGGCCGTCGCCCGCGCACTCGTGGCACGGGGTCGGGACCACGGTGCCGAAGCCCTGGCACTGCGGGCAGGGGCGCGAGGTCATGACCTGGCCCAGGAAGGACCGGGTGACCTGCGAGACCTCACCGCGGCCGCGGCACATGTCGCAGGTCTGCGCCGAGGTGCCGGGAGCGGCGCCCTCGCCGGAGCAGGTGTTGCAGACGACGGCCGTGTCGACCTGGATGTCCTTGGTCGTCCCGAAGGCCGCCTCGTCCAGCTCCAGGTCCAGGCGGATCATCGCGTCCTGGCCGCGCCGGGTGCGCGAGCGCGGGCCGCGCTGCGAGGCCTGGCCGAAGAAGGCGTCCATGATGTCGGAGAAGTTGCCGAAGCCACCCGCTCCGAAGCCGCCCGCTCCGCCGCCACCGCCCGAGGAGGACAGCGGGTCGCCACCGAGGTCGTAGACCTGCTTCTTCTGCGGGTCCGACAGCACCTCGTAGGCCGCGTTGATCTCCTTGAAGCGCTCCTGCGTCTTCGGATCCGGATTCACGTCCGGGTGGAGTTCACGCGCGAGGCGCCGGAAGGCCTTCTTGATCTCGTCCTGCGATGCGTCGCGGCGCACGCCGAGAACGGCGTAGTAGTCCGTGGCCACTTACGACTCCGCCAGGATCTGTCCGACGTAACGTGCCACTGCGCGTACCGCTCCCATCGTTCCGGGGTAGTCCATGCGGGTCGGTCCGACCACGCCGAGTTTGGCGACTGTTTCGCCGCCCGAACCGTAACCGACCGAGACGACCGACGTGGAGTTCAGTCCCTCGTAGGCGTTCTCGTGCCCGATCCGTACGGCCATTCCCGACTCGTTGGCCTCGCCCAGCAGCTTGAGGAGCACGACCTGCTCCTCGAGTGCTTCGAGCACCGGCCTGATCGTCAGGGGAAAATCGTGTCCGAAGCGGGTGAGATTGGCGGTACCGCCGATCATCAGCCGCTCTTCGGCTTCCTCGACCAGGGTTTCGAGGAGTGTCGCGAGCACGGTGGAGACCGTGCCGCGGTCCTCGGCCTCGAAGGATTCGGGGAGGTCCTGGACGAGCGGGGGCACATCGGTGAAGCGGCGCCCGACGACCCGGCTGTTGAGCCGGGCCCGCAGGTCCGCCAGCGAGGTCTCCCCGAAGGGGCTCGGGCAGTCGATGAGCCGCTGCTCGACCCGCCCGGTGTCCGTGATCAGTACGAGCATCAGGCGCGCGGGAGCGAGCGAGAGCAGCTCCACGTGCCGGACGGTCGACCGGGTCAGGCTCGGGTACTGGACGACGGCGACCTGCCGGGTGAGCTGCGCGAGCAGCCGCACCGTGCGGCCGACCACGTCGTCGAGGTCGACGGCGCCGTCGAGGAAGTTCTGGATGGCCCGGCGCTCGGGCGACGACAGCGGCTTGACCCCCGCCAGCTTGTCGACGAAGAGCCGGTAGCCCTTGTCGGTGGGGATCCGGCCGGCGCTGGTGTGGGGCTGGGCGATGTAGCCCTCCTCCTCCAGCACGGCCATGTCGTTGCGCACGGTGGCGGGCGAGACGCCGAGCCGGTGCCGCTCCGTGAGCGCCTTGGAGCCGACCGGCTCCTCCGTCCCGACGTAGTCCTGGACGATGGCGCGCAGCACTTCGAGTCTGCGTTCGCTGAGCATCGCGCACACCTCCAGCTGTGGTCCGTTGCCGTGTTCTGCCGTGTTCGTTGGCACTCTGATCGTTCGAGTGCCAGAGAGCCCCCGCTCAGTGTACGGCCGGGCGGTAAGCCCCTGGCAAGGGAGGCCCGCCAGGGTAGCGTCGCCGCATGGACGTGCGTTGGGAAGAGACGGGCTGGGAACGGCTGACCGGACGGGTCGGCCGGCGGCGGCTGCCGGTGTGGGACTGCACCGTGGGGCTGGTGGTGGGCGAGGATTCGGTCCTCCTGATCGACCCCGGGTCGTCCCTGCGCGAGGGCGCGCAGGTGCGGGCCGAGGCGGAGCGGCTGACGGGCCGGCACGTGACCCATATCGCATTCACGCACGGCCATTTCGATCATGTCCTGGGCGGAGCCGCCTTCCCGGGGGCCGAGGTGTTCGGGGCGGTCGGGCTGGACTCGCTGCTGGTGGCGGAGCGCGAGGAGCTGCGCGAGGACGCGGTCCGGCAGGGGCTCGCGGAGGCGGAGGCGGCCGAGGCGGTGGACCGGATGGTGCTGCCCCGGCATTCGGTGTCGGGCGAGTGGACGCTGGAACTGGGCGGCGTACAGGTGCTGCTGGCCAATGTGGGGCCCGGGCACACCGGGCACGACCTGGCCGTCTTCGTGCCGGGCGAGCGCGAGGTGGTCTTCTGCGGGGACCTGGTCGAGGAGTCGGGCGAGCCCATGGCGGGCCCGGACGCCATTCCCGGGCAGTGGCCCGCCGCCCTGGACCGGCTGCTGTCGCTGGGCGGGGACGACGCACTGTACGTACCGGGTCACGGAGCGGTGGTCGGGGCGGACTTCGTCCGTGCGCAACGCGCCACACTGGCGGCCCGTTTCGGCGTGTCGGAGGCGTGACGCGGGCGGCTCTCCTACTGTCGGCCGGATGCGCGAGTACTCCCCCGACCTGACCCCGCAGTGGAAGCGACCCAAGGCCGTGCCGGAGGTGGCGGCGGATCCCGATCTGGTGGTCGAGGTGGCCGGTACGGACTTCTGCGGTGCGGTGGTGGCCTGCGAGGCGGGCACGGTGACCCTGGAGGACCGCTTCGGCAAGCGGCGGGTGTTCCCGATGGAGCCGCGCGCCTTCCTGCTGGACGGCGAGGCGGTCACCCTGGTCCGCCCCGCGCGCAGGCCCGCCGGGCCGCTCCGGACGGCCTCGGGCTCGCTGGCGGTGCCCGGGGCGCGGGCGCGGGTGGCGCGGGCGGGCCGGATCTACGTCGAGGGCCGGCACGACGCGGAGCTGGTGGAGCGGGTCTGGGGTGACGACCTGCGGATCGAGGGCGTGGTGGTGGAGTACCTGGAGGGCATCGACGACCTCCCGGCCGTCGTCGCCGACTTCGCACCGGCCCCGGACGCCCGCCTGGGCGTCCTGGTGGACCACCTCGTCCCGGGCTCGAAGGAGTCCCGCATCGCGGCGGCGGTGACCTCGCCGGACGTCCTGGTCGTGGGCCATCCGTACGTGGACGTCTGGCAGGCGGTGAAGCCGTCCGCCCTGGGCATCCCCGCGTGGCCGGTGGTCCCGCCCGGCCAGGACTGGAAGACGGGCATCTGCCGGGCCCTGGGCTGGCCGCAGAACACGGGCGCCGCCTGGCAGCACATCCTGTCCCGCGTGACGTCCTACAAGGACCTGGAGCCGACCCTCCTGGGCCGGGTGGAGGAGCTGATCGACTTCGTCACGGTCGGTGGTACCGCTTGAACTTCGGGAGGGTGCCGAATTCGCCGGTGTCCAGTTTGATGCCCAGGACGTCCAGAGGGACGGGCTCGCCGAACTTCACCCTTCGTTCGACCGTGTAGTCGGCGTCCTCGCCTGCCCTGGCCGGTTCGGTCAGGAGCAGGCACTCCGCCTCGAACGGATCGATGATCAGATACGCGGGGACCCGTCCGGCCGCGTACATCGAGCGCTTGATCCCGTAGTCGGCGTTCGCGCTGTTCTTGGAGACGACCTCGACCAGCAAGGTGACGGCCGGGGCGGGCACCAGCCTGCCCGGACCGTCGAAAGCACCGTGCTCGACGACCACGAGATCCGGCTGCGGCTCGGAGGACTCCCCGGGGATCGCGATGCCCTGCGTCTGCACCGGATACCACCCGGCGAGCGGAATCTGCTTCTGCACATGCAGGACGATCAGGTTGTGGACCCAATCGGGCCCGGCCATCATCACGATGTCCCCCCTGAGGAGCTCCGCCTTGAAGCCTTCGGGGACCTCCAGGTCCTCGAAAGCTCGGACGGCATCCGTGATCAGCCGGTCATCCACAGCGGTCATCTCCGTGGTCCTCCGCGTCCTGCCGCCCGTCGCTTACGGCGGCAGCGTACGAACAGGATAGACAGGCACGTCCTGGTCTCGCCCGGATTCACTCCACCGGGTGGCTCAGTCCACCAGGTCCCGGACCACCGCGTCGGCGAGCAGCCGCCCCCGCAGGGTCAGCACGGCCCTCCCCGCCTCGTAGGGCGCGGCGTCCAGCAGTCCGTCCGCCAGCGCCTTGCGGGAGGCGGCCAGCCCGGCCGGGGCGAGCAGCGACAGCGGGACCCCGTCCACGAGGCGCAGCTCCAGCAGGATCCGCTCCACCCGCCGGTCCTCGTCGGAGAGGAGCTCGCGTCCCGCGCCCGGGGAGCGGCCCTCCGCCAGCGCCGCGGCGTAGGCGCCCGGGTGCTTGACGTTCCACCACCGCACCCCGCCCACGTGCGAGTGCGCGCCCGGTCCCGCGCCCCACCAGTCGGCGCCGCGCCAGTACAGCTCGTTGTGCAGGCAGCGCCCGGCCTCCGAGGTGGCCCAGTTCGAGACCTCGTACCAGGAGTACCCGGCCTCGGCCATGACCGAGTCCGCGATCAGGTACCGGTCGGCGTGGACGTCGTCGTCCGTCATCGGGACCTCGCCGCGGCGGATCCGGCGCGCCAGCTGCGTACCCTCCTCGACGATCAGCGCGTAGGCGCTGATGTGGTCCGGCCCGGCGCCCAGCGCCGCCGCGAGGGTCGCCCGCCAGTCCTCGTCCGACTCACCGGGCGTGCCGTAGATCAGGTCGAGGTTGACGTGCTCGAAGCCCGCGGCCCGCGCCTCCGCGACGCACGCCTCGGGGCGCCCCGGGGTGTGGGTGCGGTCGAGCACCTTCAGGACGTGCTGCTTGGCGCTCTGCATGCCGAAGGAGACCCGGTTGAAGCCCCCCGCGCGCAGCTCGGCCAGGTACTCCGGGTTCACGGACTCCGGGTTGGCCTCGGTGGTGATCTCGGCGTCCTCGGCCAGGCCGAACTCGTCCCGGATCGCCGCGAGCATCCGTACGAGGTCCCCGGCGGGCAGCAGCGTGGGGGTGCCGCCGCCGACGAAGACGGTACGGACCTGCCGCGGGTCGTCCCCGAGCACCTCGCGCGCCAGCCTGACCTCGTCGATCAGGGTGTCGGCGTAGTTCTCCCGGGACGCGAGCACACCGCCGGTGCCCCGCAGCTCGGTGGCCGTGTAGGTGTTGAAGTCGCAGTAGCCGCAGCGCGTGGCGCAGTACGGGACGTGCAGGTAGAACCCGAGCGGCCGCTCCCCCGCGCCCACCAGGGCGTGCGACGGCAGCGCGCCGTCTTCGGGCATGGGGTCACCGTCGGGCAGTGCGGAAGGCATGCCCCCATCATCCCGCACCCCGCCCATGGTCAGCCCCGCCCGGCGCCGCTCGCGTCCGGTCCCGGCGGCGGCACGACCGGCCCCGTCGGCGTTCGGAGCGCGGGGTCCGGGGCGGAGCCCCGGGACACGGCCGGCGGCCGATACCCGGGGCCGCCCGGGAAAGGTGGGGTCCGCGGGGCGGTCCACCGCCCCGCCCCGCTCGGCCCGCGGCAGGCGTCAGGCCTCGCGCGACCCCTCGTACATCTCCTCGATCAGGTGCTTGAACTCACGCTCGACGACCGGTCGCTTCAGCTTCAGGCTGGGCGTGAGGTCGCCGTGCTCGACGTCGAGGTCGCGCGGCAGGATCCGGAACTTCTTGATCGTCTGCCAGCGCTGCAGGCCCTCGTTCAGGGTCTGCACGTACGTCTCCATCAGACGGTTGGTCTCGGGCGCCGCCAGGACCTGTCCGTACGTCTTGCCCTCCAGCCCGTTCTCGGCCGCCCAGGTCAGGATCGACGGTTCGTCGAGGGCGATCAGCGCCGAGCAGAAGTTCCGGTCGGCGCCGTGCACGACGATCGTCGACACGTACGGGCAGATCGCCTTGAACTGGCCCTCGATCTCCGCCGGGGCGACGTACTTGCCGCCCGAGGTCTTGATCAGGTCCTTCTTGCGGTCGGTGATGCGCAGGTAGCCGTCGGCCGACAGCTCGCCGATGTCGCCCGTGTGCAGCCAGCCGTCGGACTCCAGGACCTCGGCGGTCTTGTCCGGCTGGCGGTGGTAGCCCTGCATGATGCCGGGGCCGCGCAGCAGGACCTCGCCGTCGTCGGCGATGCGGACCTCGGTGCCGGGGAGCGGCTTGCCGACGGTGCCGGTGCGGTAGGCCTCGCCCGGGTTCACGAAGGAGGCCGCGCTGGACTCGGTGAGGCCGTAGCCCTCCAGGATGTGGACGCCCGCGCCGGAGAAGAAGAAGCCGATCTCGGGGGCCAGGGCGGAGGCGCCGGAGACGGCGGCGCGCAGCTTCCCGCCGAAGGCCTCGCGGAGCTTGGAGTAGACGAGCGCGTCGGCGATCTTGTGCTTGGTGGTGAGGCCGAAGGGGGCGGTCGCCCGGCCGGTGCGGCGGAAGTTGTCCTGAGTGACCTTCGCGTACTCGCGGGCGACGCCGACCGACCACTGGAAGATCTTGTACTTGGCTCCGCCGCCGGCCCGGGCCTTGGCGGCCACGCCGTTGTAGACCTTCTCGAAGATGCGCGGTACGGCGGCCATGTAGGTCGGCTGCACGACCGGCAGGTTCTCGATGATCTTGTCGATCCGGCCGTCTACGGCGGTCACGTGCCCGGCCTCGATCTGCCCGGAGGTCAGCACCTTGCCGAAGACGTGGGCCAGCGGCAGCCACAGGTACTGGACGTCCTCCTTGCCGATCAGCCCGGTGGCGACCATGGCCTTGGCCAGGTACGACCAGTTGTCGTGCAGCAGCCGCACGCCCTTGGGGCGGCCGGTGGTGCCGGAGGTGTAGATGAGGGTGGCGAGCTGGTCGGAGGTGATCGCCGCGATCCGCTCGCCGACCGCATCGGGGTGCTTGGCGAGGTACTCCTTGCCGCGCGCCTCCAGGTCGGCGAGGGAGAGCACCCAGCCCTCGGGGTCGCCCTCGGCGGCAACCGCGTCGGCGGCGTCCAGCACCACGACGTGGGCGAGGTCCGGCAGGTCGGCGCGGCGCTCGCGCGCCTTCGCCAGCTGTGCCGCGTCCTCGGCGATGAGCACCCGGCTCTCGGAGTCCGCGAGGATGAACGCCGACTCGTCCGCGTTGGTGCTGGGGTAGATCGTGGTGACCGCGCCGCCCGCGCACATCACGCCGAGGTCGGAGAGGATCCATTCGACCCGGGTGTTGGAGGCGAGCGCGACGCGTTGTTCCGTTTCCAGGCCGAGGGAGATCAGCCCGGCGGCGATGGCGAACACCCGCTCGGCCGCCTGGCCCCAGCTGAGTGATTTCCAGTCGTCGGCGCCGCCCGGGCCGCCGGCCGCCGGTACCGGATACCGGTAGGCCTCGTCGTTGGGCGTCGCTGCGACGCGCTCAAGGAAGAGCACCGCCACGGTGGGCGGGCGGTTCTCGAGATAGGTCTGTGTGTCGCTCACGACATCCTCCGGACCGTTCCACGCGGCAGTGCGTGGGCGTGGGGCGCTGGGGGCGCTTGGGACTGGCGGGTTTGCAGCCGGTGGCTTTTTAAACTGGCGAGTAACCGTCGAGCAGTGATCAGACTAGAGCGCGACCGGCGCGTTCGTAAGGGCCCGCGAGCGGCCGCTTCATAACGAAACAGGCCCCCGCACCTGAGTGCGGGGGCCTGTTCGTGTCGGGTGACGGCGGGGCTGCTACTTCTTCTTGCCGCCGGACTCGTCGCTGGAGAGGACGGCGATGAAGGCCTCCTGCGGGACCTCCACGGAGCCGACCATCTTCATCCGCTTCTTGCCTTCCTTCTGCTTCTCCAGCAGCTTCCGCTTACGGGAGATGTCACCGCCGTAGCACTTGGCGAGGACGTCCTTGCGGATGGCGCGGATGGTCTCGCGGGCGATGACGCGGGAGCCGATCGCGGCCTGGATCGGCACCTCGAAGGCCTGCCGCGGGATGAGCTCGCGCAGCTTGGCGACCAGGCGCACACCGTAGGCGTAGGCGGCGTCCTTGTGGCAGACGGCGGAGAAGGCGTCGACCTTGTCGCCGTGCAGCAGGATGTCGACCTTGACCAGGCTGGAGGCCTGCTCGCCGGTGGGCTCGTAGTCGAGGGAGGCGTAACCGCGCGTCTTGGACTTCAGCTGGTCGAAGAAGTCGAACACGATCTCCGCGAGGGGGAGCGTGTAGCGGATCTCGACGCGGTCCTCGGAGAGGTAGTCCATGCCGAGCAGGGTGCCGCGGCGGGTCTGGCAGAGCTCCATGATCGCGCCGATGAACTCGGTGGGCGCGAGCACGGTGGCCCGCACGACCGGCTCGAAGACGTCCTTGATCTTGCCCTCGGGGAACTCGCTCGGGTTGGTGACGGTGACTTCCTTGCCGTCCTCCAGCACCACCCGGTAGACCACGTTGGGCGCGGTGGCGATCAGGTCGAGGCCGAACTCGCGCTCCAGGCGCTCGCGGACCACGTCCAGGTGGAGCAGGCCGAGGAAGCCGACGCGGAAGCCGAAGCCGAGCGCCGCCGAGGTCTCGGGCTCGTAGACGAGCGCGGCGTCGTTGAGCTGGAGCTTGTCCAGGGCCTCGCGCAGCTCCGGGTAGTCCGAGCCGTCGAGCGGGTACAGGCCCGAGAAGACCATCGGCTTCGGGTCCTTGTAGCCGCCCAGGGCCTCGGTCGCGCCGTTGTTCAGGCTGGTGATGGTGTCACCGACCTTGGACTGACGGACGTCCTTCACGCCGGTGATGATGTAGCCCACCTCGCCGACGCCGATGCCGTCGGCCGGGGTCATCTCCGGGGAGGAGACACCGATCTCCAGCAGCTCGTGCGTGGCGCCGGTGGACATCATCCGGATCCGCTCGCGCTTGTTGAGCTGGCCGTCGACCACACGGACGTAGGTGACGACGCCGCGGTACGAGTCGTAGACGGAGTCGAAGATCATCGCGCGGGCCGGGGCGTCCTTGACGCCGACCGGGGCCGGAACGGTGGCGACGACCTTGTCCAGCAGCGCGTCGACGCCCAGACCGGTCTTCGCCGAGACGCGCAGCACGTCCTCGGGCTGGCAGCCGACCAGGTTCGCGAGCTCCTCGGCGAACTTCTCCGGCTGCGCGGCCGGCAGGTCGATCTTGTTCAGGACGGGGACGATCGCGAGGTCGTTCTCCATCGCCAGGTACAGGTTGGCGAGGGTCTGCGCCTCGATGCCCTGGGCGGCGTCCACCAGGAGGACGGTGCCCTCGCACGCGGCGAGGGAGCGCGAGACCTCGTAGGTGAAGTCGACGTGCCCGGGGGTGTCGATCATGTTGAGGATGTGGGTGCTGCCCTGTCCCTCGCCCGTGGTGGGCGCCCAGGGCAGCCGGACCGCCTGGGACTTGATCGTGATGCCGCGCTCACGCTCGATGTCCATGCGGTCGAGGTACTGGGCGCGCATCTGCCGCTGGTCGACCACACCGGTGAGCTGGAGCATCCGGTCGGCGAGGGTCGACTTGCCGTGGTCGATGTGCGCGATGATGCAGAAGTTGCGGATCAGCGCCGGGTCGGTACGGCTCGGCTCGGGCACGTGGCTGGGGATCGCGGGCACGCAGTGTCCTGATTCTCGGTCGCAGTCGGAAGCGTTTGCGGAGCGTCGGTCGGAGCGAAAGTCCGGCTCCCGTCGCTGTCGGCGGCGCGATGTCGGATCTATACGCAGACTCCCATGGTCCCATGGACGGGGCAGTGCGCTCGGTTTGGGCCGCCCGCTGCGCGCCTGGTAGCCTGGGCAGCTGTGTCTCGTATGCCCTCTCAGCAGTCGAGGCACAATCCGAAGATCAAACTCTGAACCTGAAAAGGCTCTTTCGTGGCGAACATCAAGTCCCAGATCAAGCGGAACAAGACCAACGAGAAGGCTCGCCTTCGCAACAAGTCGGTCAAGTCCGAGCTGCGCACCTTCATCCGCAAGGCCAACGAGGCCATCCTCGCCGGCGACGCGGAGAAGGCCACCGCTGCGGCCCGCCTGGCTTCCAAGAAGCTGGACAAGGCCGTCTCGAAGGGTGTCATCCACAAGAACGCCGCCGCCAACAAGAAGTCGGCGCTGGCCTCCAAGGTTGCCGCCATCTGAGTTCCGCACTCGATGTGATCGCCGGGAAGGACCCAGTGGGCCCTCTCTCCCGCTCCTGACCGGCACCCCGCTCCGCACACGAAGCGTTCGCCACGCGGGTGCGGTGCAACCAGAAGTAACCGAAGGCCCCGGCCTCCGCCCTTCCCCAGGGCGGTGGCCGGGGCCTTCGTGCTGTCCGGCGAGGCCCACCGGGCTCGGCCGTGGAAGTCCTGCGGCGGTACGCGCCGCGGCGGCGGCAGCGGCAGCAGCGGGCGCCGGTCGCCTTCGCGGGCCAGGACCCGGCGGGCCGGGGTGCGCACCCCGTTCCAGGCGGGCTCCGGGATCAGCGACCCGGCCGACGGACCGGCACGGCCTCCGGTGCGAGCGTCCCCCGCTCGGCCATCGCCTCGGTCAGGTGCAGGACGGACCCGACGTCCTCGGCGACGGCGAAGCTCCTCACCCCGTGCCCGCCGGCCCGGGCCGGCTGATCCGGGGCATCGGCGGCGAGGACGCCCGGCAATTACTCGACCCGCCGCTCCCTTGCTCGGCAGTGCTCACGCGGGACGTGCGCTAACGGCGCTGGGGGCGGGCCGCGCGGGCCACCGCGACGACGGCCTTCTCCAGGGCGTACTCGGGATCGTCGCCGCCGCCCTTGACCCCGGCGTCGGCGGCGGCCACGGCACGCAGGGCGTCCGAGACCCCGTCCGCGGACCAGCCGCGCATCTGCTGGCGGACCCGGTCGATCTTCCACGGGGGCATGCCCAGGTCCCGGGCGAGGTCGCCGGGGCGGGCTCCGCGCGGGGCGGAGGCGAGCTTGCCGATCGCGCGGACCGCCTGGGCGAGGGCACTGGTGATCAGGACCGGCGCCACCCCGGTGGACAGGGACCAGCGCAGGGCCTCCAGGGCCTCGGCCGCCCGCCCCTCGACCGCCCGGTCGGCGACCGTGAAGCTGGAGGCCTCGGCCCGGCCGGTGTAGTAGCGGGCGACGACGGCCTCGTCGATGGTGCCCTCGACGTCGGCGCACAGCTGCGCGGCGGCACTCGCCAGCTCCCGCAGGTCGCTGCCGATCGCGTCCACCAGGTTCTGGCAGGCCTCCGGCGTCGCCGACCGGCCGAGCGTGCGGAATTCGCCCCGTACGAACGACAGCCGGTCCGCGGCCTTCGTCATCTTCGGGCAGGCGATCTCCCGCGCGCCCGCCTTGCGGGCCGCGTCCAGCAGGCCCTTGCCCTTGGCCCCGCCCGCGTGGAGGAGGACGAGGACGATCTCCTCGTAGGGCGCGGCGAGGTAGGCCTTGACCTCCTTGACCGAGTCGGCGGAGAGGTCCTGCGCGTTGCGCACGACCAGCACCTTGCGCTCGGAGAAGAGCGAGGGGCTCGTCAGCTCGGCGAGCGTGCCGGGCTGGAGCTGCTCGGAGGCGAGGTCGCGGACGTCCGTGTCGGCGTCGGCGGCGCGGGCGGCCGCCACCACCTCGCGCACGGCGCGGTCGAGCAGCAGCTCCTCCTGCCCCACCGCGAGGGTGAGCGGGGCAAGCGGATCGTCGGTGGAGTTCTTCCTGGTGGCCATCGGCTCCAGCATCCCACGCCGCACTGACAGCCCCCCGCCCCGCGTGCCCGAGAATGGTCGCGTGAATGTGCGACATGTACTCGTCCTGCCCGACCGCGACGCCGCCGAGGAGGTGGCCCAGGAGGCCGTCGACCGCTTCGGCCTCCCGGAGGAACCGCAGTTGGTCCGCGACGCCCTGGCCGGCGAGGACGACGCCGAGGACGCCCAGTGGCTGGTGATCGTCGAGGACCCGCGCGAACGGCTCGACACCACCTCGCTGGACGACCTCGCCGCCGAGTACGAGGGCTGGCTGGAAGCCCCGTAGGGGGCGTGCGCCTCAGGCCTTGCGCACGGCCTGGATGTCCAGCGTCACTTCCACGCTCGACCCGATGGCCGCGATCCCGTGCGCCAGCATCGACTGCCAGTTCAGGGTGAAGTCCTCGCGGTGCAGCTCGGTGGTGGCCCGGCAGGCCGCCCGGAGCTCGCCCTCCAGGCCCGTGCCCAGGCCCAGGTACTGGGTGTCCAGGGTCACGGACCGGCTCACTCCGTGGAGGGTCAGTGCCCCCGCGACGGTCCAGCCGCTGCCGCTGCGGTGGATGAAGCGCTCGCTGTAGAACTCCACCGTGGGATGGCGGACCGCGTCCAGGAAGTCCCCCGACCTCAGGTGGTCGTCCCGCAGCCGCACCCCGGTGTCGATGCTCGCCGCGTCGATGATCACGTGCATGGAGGAGTCCTCCATGCGCTCGGCTATCCGTACCGCCCCGGCGAACGTGGTGAACCGGCCGCGGATCCGGGCCAGGCCGATGTGGCGGGCCGTGAAGCCGATCGACGAGTGCGTCGGGTCGAGCTCCCAGTGCCCGGGCTGCGGCAGCAGCGGCGGCTCCACCGTGTCGAGGATGATCTCCGCGGTGCCGGGCTGCCCCGGGTCCCCGACGATCGTCACCCCGTGGAAGGGCGCGTACCCCTCCGCGGTCACGGAGAGCCGGTACTCGCCCTCCGGAACAGCCACGGCGAAGCCACCGTACGGGTCCGTCTCGCCGCTGACGATGCGGCGGCCGATCGGGTCGGTCACCTCGAACGTGGCCTGCCGGACCGGTCGGTGGACCGTGTCGAGGACCCGGCAGCTGAGCAGACGCGCCGTCGGTGGCAGCGTCAGTGTCGCGGATGTGGATGGGCTGGAGCTTCCGGCCGTCTCCATCCCCCGCCGGCGACCGAACATGGCTGATGCACCCCCGTGCTGTGTGGACTTGGACCGTTCTGGCGAAGACGCATTCGATCATGCTGTCGGGTTGTGGGCAAACAGAGTGGTCGCGCCCGGTATGGCCGCGCCGATTCCGCCTCCGGTTGGCCGGAAATGAACGTAGTCGAACTCCGCTTCCGGCGACGGCGATCGAGCCGTCCGTGTCGGTGCGCAGCACCGTCGCACCCAACTCCCGCAGCCGGGCGAGCGTGCGCGGCGCCGGGTGTCCGTAGCGGTTGCCCGTACCGACGGGAACAAGCGCGAGCCGTGGCCGGATCCGGTCGTACAGCTCCGGATCCTGGTGCGCGGAACCGTGATGGGCGACCTTGAGCACGTCCACCGGGCCGAGTTCCGGATGGGCCCTCAAGAGGGCCTGCTGCGCCGGAGGTTCGAGGTCGCCGAGCAGGAGCAGGGTCAGCCCCGCACCGCGCACCAGCAGGGCGACGCTCGCGTCGTTGGGCCCCTCGGGCGGCGGTCCGGCCGGCGGCGGCCAGAGCACCTGCCACTCGAACGCCCCGGCCCGGCGCCGCTCCCCCTGCACCGCCCGCACGATCGGCACACCGGCGGCCGCCGCGGTCCGCCGGACGAACGCGGCCTGCCCCGGGGGTTCTTCGAACGCGGTGGCCTGGATCACTCCCACCGACCGTCCCCGCAGCACGCCCGACAGGCCTCCCACGTGGTCGGCGTGAAAGTGCGTCAGCAGGAGCAGCGGCACCCGGTGCACGCCCAGGGCGCGCAGACACTCGTCCACCGGTCCTGGCTCCGGGCCGACGTCCACCACCAGGGCCTCTCCCGGGCCTACGGAGAGCACGGCGGCGTCCCCCTGCCCCACGGCGCACTGGACGTAGCTCCAGTCGGGCGGTGGCCAGCCGGAGAGCGTACGGGTGAGCTGCGGCGGCCGCAGTACCGCCAGGAGCAGCAGCACCGCCAGGGCGGAACAGAGCCACCCGCGCCCGCGGAACCGGGCACCGGCGACCACGGCGACGGCCACGGTGGCGGCGGCCAGCAGAACGCCGCCGGTGAGCCCGCCCGGCCACGGCAGCTCCGCGCCCGGGAACCGGGCCCCGGCCCGGGCCACGCCCGCGATCCACCCCGTCGGCACCCCCGCGCAGCGGGCGAGCAGCTCCGCGGCGGGCATCCACACCGGAGCCGCCGCGAGCGCGGCGAAGCCGAGCACGGTCGCGGGACCGGCCGCCAGCTCGGCCAGCAGGTTGCACGGCACCGCCACCAGACTGACCCGGGCGGCGAGCACGGCCACGACGGGCGCACACACCGCCTGCGCGGCAGCCGCCGCCCCCAGCGCCTCGGCGAGCCGCGGCCCGGCCCCACGCCGCCGCAGGGCGTCGCTCCACCGGGGGGCGAGGGTGAGCAGCGCCCCGGTGGCCAGCACGGAGAGCAGGAAGCCGTGGCTGCGGGCCAGCCACGGGTCGTACAGCACCAGCAGCAGCACGGCCGCAGCCAGGGCCGGGATCAATGACCTGCGCCGTCCGGTGGCGATGGCCAGCAGGGTGACCGCCCCGCAGGCGGCGGCCCGCAGCACGCTCGGCTCCGGCCGGCACACCACCACGAAGGCCAGGGTCAGGGCCGCCCCGCACAGGGCGGTCACCCGCAGCGAGAGGCCGAGCCGGGGCGCCAGCCCGCGCCGTTCGGCCCGCTGCGCCCGGGCCGGCGGCCCGATGAGCAGGAACAGCACCACGGTCAGATTGGACCCGGAGACGGCCAGCAGGTGCAGCAGGTCGGTGGCCCGGAAGGCCTCGTGCAGATCGGGCGGCACCCTGGAGGTGTCCCCGACGACCAGCCCCGGCAGCAGGGCCCGGGCATCCGGTGCGAGCCCCTCGGTGGCCTCGCGCAGCCCGGCTCGCAGCCGCCCCGCGATCCGCTGGACGGCGTCCGGGCCGCCGGTCACCCCGGGCGGGGTGTCACCGGCCGGGCGGAGCAGCGCCACGGCCCGCTCCCCGCCGCGCGCCGGGGACAGCCGGGCGACCGCCGCCACCCGGGTGGAAGGCTGCAGCCGGGCCCATCCCGGGTGCCCGGCCAGCACCCGCACCGGGGTCTCGACCCGGGTGCTCGACCCGTCGGGCCCGGTCACCCGGTTCACGACCGCGTCCAGCATCACCACCGGCGGCCCGCTCGCGCTCCGGGCGGCCTTCGGGTCGGAACCGACCGTGAACTCCGCGTGGACGCGGGTGTGCTCCTGTGCCAGCCCGGCCACCGGCCCGGCCCGCGCCTCGGCCCGCTGGAGTCCCGCCACGCCCGCGCCGGCGGCCCCGCACAGCAGGGCCGCCGCCGCGACCGGCGCGAGCCGCCACAGCCGCCCCGGACGCCGGCACGCACCCAGCATCAACAGGCCCGCGCAGGCCATCGCCAGGCCCACCCCGAGGGCGGTCCGGTGGACGGGCATGTCCAGGGCGACGGCGGCCGCCGCCCAGGCGGCCACGGCGGGGACCGCGAGGCGCAGGTCCGGCGAGGCCTGTCCCGCCGGGCGGTTCACGGCCGCACCAGCGCGCGCAGGTCGGCGAATCGCCGCTCACCGATGCCGTCGACCTGGCGGAGCTCCTCCACGGAGCGGAAGCCGCCGCGGGCGGTACGGAAGTCGACGATGTGCTGCGCCAGTACCGGCCCGACCCCCGGCAGGCCGTCGAGCTGGGCGACCGTGGCCGAACCCAGACTCAGCGGGCCGGGGCCGGGGCCGGGACCAGGGCCGGAGCCGGGGACCGGGCCGGGGACGCCGCCCGCCCCGGAGGCCGGTGGCGGCTGCGCCGGGACGCCGACGACCACCTGCTCGCCGTCCACCAGCACCCGGGCCCGGTTCAGCCCGGTCGTGTCGGTGCCGGGACGCACTCCCCCGGCGGCGGCCAGCGCGTCCTCCACCCGTGAACCGGCGGGCAGCCGCCGCACCCCGGGATCCCGGACCTTGCCGCTGACGTCGACGACGATCCGCGCGGACCCGGCGGCCCCACCGGCCCCCGCTCCCGCGGCCGGAGCCCCCGCCGGTGCGGCGGCCGCCGGAACGGCTCCCGGGGCGACCACCGCGGGCACGGTCACCGCCCGCGGCCGGGCCGACCAGTACTGCTGTCCGGCGAAGCCGACGGCGGCGAGGAGCACCACCCCGATGGCGGCCACCGCACGCGGCCGCACCTCGCAGCATTCGCGCAGCCACAGCGGCAGCCGCTCCCGCACGGCCGGCCTCGGCACAGCCCCTGAGGGCGGCCCGGACGCCGCGTCGGGCGCTGCCTGGGCATCCACCCCGTCCGGAGCCCCGGACGGCGCCTGGAGGGCCCGGGGCGGCGGGGCCGGGGCGTACGGCGGACTGCTCCCGCCCAGCAACGCCTCGGCCCGTCGGCGCACCGCGCCCGGCTCCGGATGCGGAACCCGCCCGCCGCGCCGCGCCGTACGACGGTGCCGGAGCCGGCCGTCGGAAAGTCGGCCGTCGGAGCGACCGGGGCGGCCCGGGGCGGCGGTGGCGCCCGACGGATACGAAGCACGCGTTCGAAGATTCATGCCACGACCGTAGAGGCCGATCCCGCCCCCGGTTCGGATCACTCAATTCCGGTGGAAAAAAGCTCCGTTGTGGAAAACCGCGCCACCCGTCCGGGTGGTCAGCGGGGCGAGACGACCGCCGCCAGCAGCCCGGGGCCCGTGTGCGCCCCGATCACCGCACCGACCTCGCTGACGTGCAGCTCGACCAGCCCGGGGATGCGCTCACGCAGCCGCTCGGCGAGCTTCTCGGCCCGCTCGGGAGCCGCCAGGTGGTGCACCGCCACGTCCACCTCGGCGGACCCGGCGCGCTCGACGGCCAGCTCTTCCAGGCGGGCGATGGCCTTGGACGACGTACGGACCTTCTCCAGCATCTCGATCCGCCCGCCGTCCAGCGTCAGCAGGGGCTTCACCGCCAGGGCCGAGCCGAGCAGGGCCTGCGCGGCCCCGATCCGGCCGCCGCGGCGGAGGTAGTCGAGGGTGTCGACGTAGAAGTACGCGGCCATGTCCGCGGCGCGCTTCTCGGCGGCCGCCACGGCCTCGTCCACGGATCCGCCCGCCTCGGCCACCTCGGCGGCGGCGAGCGCGCAGAAACCGAGGGCCATCGCGACCATGCCCGTGTCCAGGACGCGGACCGGCACGGGCGCGGTCCTGGCGGCGACCACGGCCGCGTCGTAGGTGCCGGAGAACTCGGCGGACAGGTGCAGGCTGACGATGCCGGTCGCCCCGGCGTCCGCCGCCGCCCGGTAGGCCCGGACGAACTCCTCCGTGCCGGGGCGCGAGGTGGTGACCGAGCGGCGCTTCTGCAGGGCCTGGGCCAGGCTGCGCGCCGAGATCTCGGTGCCTTCTTCGAGTGCCTCGCCGCCGAGCACCACGGTGAGCGGAACGGCGGTGATTCCGTGCCGTGCCATGGCCGGTCGGGGCAGGTAGGCCGTGGAATCGGTGACGATGGCGACATGGCGGGACATGAGCCGGAGGTTACCGCCCGTGGGGGCATGACGGCAGCCCGGCCCACGACGCGACGTCGCCGGGCACAACCGGAA
This sequence comes from Streptomyces sp. NC-S4, assembly GCF_054353315.1. Classification (NCBI taxonomy): domain Bacteria; kingdom Bacillati; phylum Actinomycetota; class Actinomycetes; order Kitasatosporales; family Streptomycetaceae; genus Streptomyces; species Streptomyces sp. NC-S4. The sequence continues at coordinate 3,094,090 of NZ_CM135937.1, forward strand.
CGGCGGCGGGCCCGCGGTGCGAGCCCCCGGAGCGCCTCGCCCGGGCCGCCTCCCGCGGACCTTGCCGGCCGAGCCCGCGGCGTCCGGTGCCGTGGGGCCTCCCAGGCCCACCAGGGCCGAGGGGAAGCATGGCAGGGCGCGGGCGCACCCGTGTACCGGACGTGCTCGGGCGCCCCGGCAACGCGGCCGGGTACGGCACCGGAGAACGCGGGCCCGGCCGACAGGATCCGAAAGCGGGGCCCAGTGCTGTGACCGGCAAGGTTTGCCGGTCACAGCACTAGGTGGTGCTCTCCGGGCGGCGCGTCTTCTGCCAGGGGTACTGCGGCGCCGGAGCGGCCGGGTTCAGGGCCTGCGGCTGGTCCGCGCCCCGCGCCGGGCTCGCCGCCGCCGCAGGCTGCCCCGGAGCGTTCCCCGAAGCCTGAGCCGGCCCCGACGCGGCCCCGTTCGCCTGCGCCGCGTCCCACGCCGCGGCCGCCGCGGCGAGGTCGTCCACCGGCTCCCGCTGCCAGTCCCGCAGCGCGTCGGACTCGACCTCGATCTGTGCCGACAGCGTGGACAGGTCGTCCTGCGCGAAGCGCTGGGCCCGGTCCCGCGCGGCCCACCGCAGCGAGTCCGCGGCCTGCTTGATCTTGCCCGTGCGTTCCCGCAGGTCCGGCAGCCGCTCAGCGATCCGCCCGCGGTCCGGGTCCTGCTCCAGCCGCTTCAGCTCGTCGTCGAGCTCGCGCCCGTGCGTGCTCAGCCGCTCGAACAGCGCGATCGACTCGTGCAGCGAGGCGTCCACCCTGACCCCGTCCTGCAGCGCCTGCTCCGTGGCGCGCATCGAGGTCCGCAGGTCGAGCCGCAGCTGCGCCAGCGCCCCCGTGACGCCGACCTGGCCGAAGCTCTTGGCGCGCAGGGTGGTGTCCTCCACGGTCCGCCGCGCCTGGGTGATGGTCCGGTCCACACCGCGCTTGGTCGCCTGCACCACCTTGACGGTCGCGTACACGCCCAACCCGAGGAAGGCGAAAAGCACCATCAGCGCGAAGATGATCAACGCGGCCTCCATGAGCATCCCTTCCCCAGTACCCCGACGGCTCTTTTCCGTCCCCTCCACGGTAAACGCCACGGGCAGGCCAGGGGTTCCAATCGAACCCCCAACCTGCCCGTACGGGATCCCCCCTATGCGGGGGTGCGCCCTCAGATGACGATGTTCACCAGCTTCGGCGCGCGGACGATCACCTTGCGGATCTCCGCGCCGCCCAGCGCCGCCACGACACCCTCATCGGTCACGGCCAGCTGCTCCAGCTCCGCCTCGGAGATCGTCGGCGGCACCTCCAGCCGCGCCTTGACCTTGCCCTTGACCTGCACCACGCACGTCACGCTCTCGTCCACGACGTACGCCGGGTCCGCCACCGGGAAGTCCTGGTGGACGACCGACTCGCTGTGACCCAGGCGGTGCCACAGCTCCTCCGCGATGTGCGGGGCCAGCGGGGCGACCAGCAGCACCAGGGCCTCGGCGACCGAGCGCTCCAGCGGGCGGCCGGCCTTCGTCAGGGCGTTGTTCAGCTCGGTGATCTTCGCGATGGCGGTGTTGAAGCGCAGCCCGGTCAGGTCCGAGCCGGCGCCGTCGATCGCCTTGTGCAGCGCGCGCAGGGTCGCCTCGTCCGGCTCACCGTCCACGACGGTCACGGCGCCGGTCTCCTCGTCCACGATGTTGCGCCACAGGCGCTGCAGCAGCCGGTACTGGCCCACCACGGCCCGGGTGTCCCACGGACGGGAGACGTCCAGCGGGCCCATCGCCATCTCGTACAGGCGCAGCGTGTCCGCGCCGTACTCCTCGCAGATCTCGTCCGGCGTGACGGCGTTCTTCAGGGACTTGCCCATCTTGCCGTGCTCACGCTTGACCGGCTGGTCCTGGTAGAAGTAGCCGCCGTCGCGCTCCTCGACCTCGGCCGCGGGGACGTAGACACCGCGCGCGTCGGTGTACGCGTACGCCTGGATCATGCCCTGGTTGAAGAGCTTGTGGAACGGCTCCGCCGAGGAGACGTGGCCCAGGTCGAACAGCACCTTCGACCAGAAGCGGGCGTACAGCAGGTGCAGCACCGCGTGCTCGGCGCCGCCCACGTACAGGTCGACACCGCCGTGCGGCGCGCCCTCGCGGGGGCCCATCCAGTACTGCTCGATCTCAGGGTCCACCAGGGCCGAGGCGTTGTTCGGGTCCAGGTAGCGCAGCTCGTACCAGCAGGAACCGGCCCAGTTGGGCATGGTGTTGGTCTCGCGGCGGAAGGAGCGGACGCCGCGGCCGTCGCCCAGGTCCAGCTCCACGTTCACCCACTCGCCGTTGCGCGACAGCGGGGTCTCCGGCTTGGACGTGGCGTCGTCCGGCTCGAAGGTGCGCGGGGAGTAGTCCTCGACCTCCGGCAGTTCCAGGGGCAGCATCGACTCGGGCAGCGGGTGCGCGACGCCGTCCTCGTCGTAGACGATCGGGAAGGGCTCGCCCCAGTAGCGCTGACGGCTGAACAGCCAGTCGCGCAGCCGGAAGTTGACCGTGCCCTCGCCGATGCCGCGCCCTGCCAGCCAGTCGGTGATGGCGGCCTTGGCCTCCACGACGCCCAGGCCGTCCAGGGCGATGCCCTCGCCCGTGGAGTTGACCAGCTTCGCGTCGTAGGAGACGAAGGCGTCGTCCCACTCGGCCGGGTCGGTGCCGCGCCCGTCCGACGGCTCCACGACGCAGCGCATCGGCAGCTCGAAGGCACGCGCGAACTCGAAGTCGCGGCTGTCGTGCGCCGGGACGGCCATGATCGCGCCGGTGCCGTAGCCCATCAGCACGTAGTCGGCGATGAAGACCGGGACCTTGTCGCCGCTGACCGGGTTGATCGCGTACTCGCCGGTGAAGACACCGGTCTTGTCCTTGGCCTCGGCCTGCCGCTCGACGTCCGACTTCGAGGCGGCCTGCTTGCGGTAGGCGCTGACGGCCTCGGCCGGCGTGGCGTGCCCGCCGGTCCACACCTCGTGGGTGCCCTCGGGCCAGGCGGCCGGGATGAACTTCTCCACCAGCGGGTGCTCGGGCGCCAGCACCATGTAGGTGGCGCCGAAGAGGGTGTCCGGACGGGTGGTGAAGACGGTGATGGCCTCGTCGCCCAGCGCGAAGTCGACGCGCGCGCCCTCGCTGCGGCCGATCCAGTTCCGCTGCTGCAGCTTGATGGCCTCGGGCCAGTCCAGCGCGTCCAGGTCGTCGATCAGCCGGTCGGCGTAGGCGGTGATCCGCATGTTCCACTGGCTCAGCCGGGACTTGAAGACGGGGAAGTTGCCGCGCTCGGACCGGCCGTCGGCGGTGACCTCCTCGTTGGCCAGTACGGTGCCCAGCCCGGGGCACCAGTTCACCGGCGCGTCCGAGGAGTACGCCAGCCGGTGCTCGTTCAGTACGTCGGCCCGCTCGGCCGCGGTCAGAGCGGCCCAGGCGCGGCCGCCGGGGACCTCACGGGAGCCGTCCTCGAAGGCGGCGACCAGCTCGGTGATCGGCCGGGCCTTCTTCGCGTCGGCGTCGTACCAGGAGTTGTAGATCTGCAGGAAGATCCACTGGGTCCACTTGTAGTAGTCCGGGTCGATCGTGGCGAACGACCGGCGCTTGTCGTGGCCCAGGCCCAGCCGGCGCAGCTGGACCTTCATGTTCTCGATGTTGGCCTCGGTCGAGACGCGCGGGTGCGTGCCGGTCTGCACGGCGTACTGCTCCGCCGGCAGGCCGAAGGCGTCGAAGCCCAGGGTGTGCAGGACGTTGTGGCCGGTCATCCGCTGGTGGCGGGCGAAGACGTCGGTGGCGATGTACCCGAGCGGGTGTCCGACGTGCAGGCCCGCACCGGAGGGGTACGGGAACATGTCCATGATGAACTTCTTGGGCCGTGCGACCACCGCGGGGTCCCCGGCCAGGTCACCGGTCGGGTTCGGGGCCTCGTACGTGCCCTGCGCGTCCCAGACGTCCTGCCAGCGTGCCTCGATGTCGGCGGCCATGGCAGCCGTGTAGCGGTGCGCCTCGGCCGCCTCGGGGGCCGGGGTGTTCGTCTCGCTCATGATTTCTGAAGCTCCATCGATCGTCTTCGCCGTCTCTGCCTGCCCAAACGAAAAAACCCCTCGCACAGGAGGGGACGCCGCGCCGATGCCGACCTCTCGTGGGTCGGCGCTGATCAGCGCGGCTCGGTAAGCAGAAGGCGTACGGCACGCATGGCGTCAGGGTACCGCAGCGGCCCCTGCCGACGCTCGGCCGTTCCGCCCGTCGACACGGTGACACGGCGACACAACGAGAAGCGGGCCACCCGATCCGGGTGGCCCGCTTCTTCACTGTGGAGCTAAGGAGAATTGAACTCCTGACCTCCTGCATGCCATGCAGGCGCTCTACCAACTGAGCTATAGCCCCTTGTTGTGCTTGCCGCTTCGGTTTCCCTTGCCGGTTCCCCCTGGCGACATCCCAAACATTACACGGTCATGGCCCTGGTCCAAAAATCGGTTTCCACCAACCAGAGGCCATGTCCGATTTGAGCCAACTTGTCACGCCCGCGCGAACTGGTAGAACCGCTTGAGCGTGCAGTGCTCGTCGAGCAGCCGCCCGTAGATCGGCTCCCCTTCCAGCTCGCGGTACGTCTCGATCGGGTCGCCTTTTATGATCAGCGCCCGAGCGCATTCCTCGCACCAGTACTGGTAGTCGGGGTTGACCGGGTCCATGTCCCGCACGATCGGCGTGCCGTTGTTGCACCAGTCGCACCGGCGCCGGTGTGCACCCATCCGTCAGCGACTCCCTCCCGCGTCGGGCCGTCGTCTCCCCCTCCGGCGGTCACGATTCTGCCATGCCGGTGCGGGAGAGGTCAGCAAACGCAAAGGGTACAAAAGCAAGGATCCCGCCCCCTGTTGGGGACGGGATCCTGATTGTGGAGCTAAGGAGAATTGAACTCCTGACCTCCTGCATGCCATGCAGGCGCTCTACCAACTGAGCTATAGCCCCGCTCTCCGCCGCGCTCCCCCCGTCTCCGGTGTTCTGCGCTGCGAACAAGAAGAACTCTAGCCTGTGACCAGCCGGAAAGTGAAATCCGGGTGGCGGCCCCGCCGGGGAGCGGCAGAAAGCCGCTCAGTCGTCGTCGCCGAGCACCGGTTCCGGCAGCGTGCCGGCGTTGTGCTCCAGCAGGCGCCAGCCGCGCGCGCCCTCGCCGAGGACGGACCAGCAGCAGTTGGAGAGCCCGCCGAGGCCCTCCCAGTCGTACGCGTTCAGGCCGAGCAGGCGCCCGATGGTCGTACGGATGGTGCCGCCGTGGCTGACCACGACGAGGGTGCCGGACCGCGGCAGCCGTTCGACGTGCTCCAGCACCACCGGCGCGGCGCGGTCGGCGACCTCGGTCTCCAGCTCACCGCCGCCGCGGCGGACCGGTTCGCCGCGCTTCCACGCCGCGTACTGCTCGCCGTACTTCTCGAGGATCTCGTCGTGCGTGAGGCCCTGCCACTCGCCGGCGTACGTCTCGCGCAGCGCCGCGTCGTGCGCCACCGCCAGCCCCGTGAGGGCCGCCAGCTCGGCAGCCGTGGCGGAGGCGCGCCGCAGGTCGGAGGCCACGATGGCATCCGGCTTCAGCGAGGCGAGCAACCGCGCGGAGCGGCGCGCCTGCGCCACACCCGCCTCGGTCAGCTCGATGTCCGTGGAGCCCTGGAAGCGGCGCTCCAGGTTCCACGAGGTCTGGCCGTGCCGCCAGAGAACGATCTTCCTGCCGGACTTGCCCGAGGTGGTCGCGCTCAGAACAGATCACCGTCCAGTTCGTCGTCGCCCGCCGCCTCGCGCAGCTTGGCGTGCTCCTCGGCCTTGCCGATGGTGAGCTTGGCGTCCTCGGGGAGCTCGATCTCGGGGCAGTCCTTCCACAGGCGCTCCAGCGCGTAGAAGACACGCTCCTCGCTGTGCTGGACGTGGACGACGATGTCGACGTAGTCGAGCAGGATCCAGCGGGCGTCGCGGTCGCCCTCGCGGCGCACCGGCTTGGCGCCGAGCTCCTTGAGGAGGCGCTCCTCGATCTCGTCGACGATCGACTTGACCTGGCGGTCGTTGGGCGCCGAGGCGAGCAGGAAGGCGTCGGTGATCGACAGCACGTCGCTGACGTCGTACGCGATGATGTCGTGCGCGAGCCGGTCGGCCGCGGCCTGGGCGGCGGCGGTGATGAGCTCGATGGAGCGGTCCGTGGCGGTCACTGGCCATGCTTTCGGGTTGGCGGGCAGATCCTTACAAGGGTCTCATGTACCGCCGACACCGCCCGCGCGCAGCGTCGCGCGCGGGCGAATGCCTCCCTCCGGGCCGCTCCGGAGCCCGGTCAGGACGCCTTGTAGTCCTTGCCCAGGATCACCACGATCTCCGCGTTCACCGTGTTCTCGGCCTTCTTCACGACCGTCTCGGGCAGACCCAGCGTCTTGGACACCTCGATCGCGCGGTCCCGCTGCGCGTCGTCCTGGTAGGTGATCTGCGAGGTGGCCGCCGTCTTGTCGGCCTTGCCGCCGTCGACGAAGGTGTAGCCGCCGTTCATCAGCGTCGCCTTCGCCGCGACCTGCATCTTCTCGTCGCCGGTGGCGTCCTTGAGGCCGACGCGCGGGGCGGCACCGGGCTGCGCGGCGGCGCCGGAGCCGCCCAGCACCTCCTTGACCACCGTCTTGTTCGTGTCGTCCGTGAGCGTGCCGTCCGCCTTCACCGTGAGGACGTCCGTGCGGTACTCGCCCACCTTGGCGTGCGCGCCGAGCCGGGACAGCAGGGCCCCGAGGGTCTGCGCGTTCAGGGCCGGATCGAGGATCTGGCCGATGCTCTCGACGGTCACGGCCGCCGCCTTCGGGTCGCTCGGAACCTTGCGCAGCACCGCCTGGAGCACCTTGCCCACGCGTTCCAGCTGCTTGGCCTCCGGTTCGCCCTGCCCGCGGTACGTGGCGTAGGCGACGGCCATCGAGCCGCTCAGGCTCTGCTTCTGGCCCTGGGCGACGGCCGGGGTCTTGGCCGCGTCGTCGGCCGGGACCGCGGTGTCGGTGTCGACCTCGATGCCGCCGACCAGCTCGACCAGGTTCTCCAGGAAGGGGGTGTCCAGGCGCCAGGTGCCGCCGATGTGGGTGCCGAGCACGGAGTCGAGGGCCTCGCGGGTACCGAGTGCGCCGTCCTCCACCGACTTGCCGAGCCCCGTGGGAGTCCCCTCCTGGCCGGTGACGGCCAGGTTGTTCGGGAGCAGGACGGTGGCGCCCTTCTTGGTGGTGACGTTGTCGACGAGCAGCGCCGAGGAGGTGCCGCCCTTCTTGGTGTTGTGCAGGTGGACGACGATGATGTCGCGCTTCTGCGCGGCCGCGTCGGCGGTCGCCCCGGTCTTCTTCTCGCCGGGGCCGTCGAGGAAGGGCAGCTTGCCCGCGTACCAGAGGTAGCCGAGTCCGCCGACGACGAACAGGGCGAGGACGACGATCAGCGCCACCACCCGGTTGCGGCCGCGGCGGCGGGCCTCCTCGCGGCGTTCCGTGCGGCTCTCGGTGAATTTGAGCCAGTCGATGACGTCCTCGGAGTCCTCGTCCGGCTGGTCGATGAAGGCGAACATCTCGGTGCGGTAGTCCCGGTCCGCCTCCGGGCCGCCCTCGGGCCGGCGCGGCTCGGGGACCTGGGCGGACGCCCGCTCCTCCGGGTCGGGGCGCCGCTCGGCGGCCGGGGGCTCGGGCGCCTGCTGCTGCGGGATCCACTGCTGGGCCTGCTGCTGGGTCTGCTGCTGGGCCTGGTGCGGGGTCTGCTGCTGGGCCTGGCCGCTCTGCTGCCCGTCGTACCCGTAGGCGGGCGCCTGGGTGTACTCCTGCTGCCCGTACTCCTGGGCCGCCGGCTGCTGCTGGTAGTACTGCTGCGGCTGCTGCTGGTCGTAGCCCTGGTAGTCGTAGCCGTAGCTCTGCTGCTCGTACTGGTGGGCGGGCTGCGCGGGCACCTGGCCGTACACCGGCCGCCCGTACGCGTCGTAGCCGACGAGCTGCTGGTCCTGGGCGGCATACGGGTCGTACGGATCCTGTCGGTCGTTCACCGCGGGGCCCCTCTCTCCGGAAGCTCAGGCTCCCCGGTACAGCTCACGCTTGTCGATGTAGCGCACGACGCCGTCCGGCACCAAATACCAGACAGGATCCCCCTGGGCCACCCTCGCACGGCAGTCGGTGGACGAGATCGCGAGCGCGGGCACCTCCACCAGGGAGACACCGCCCTCCGGGAGCCCGTCGTCGGTGAGCACGTGGCCCGGCCGGGTGACTCCGATGAAGTGGGAGAGCGAGAAGAGCTCTTCGGCGTTGCGCCAGGTCAGGATCTGTGCGAGCGCGTCGGCTCCGGTGATGAAGAACAGGTCGGCGTCGTCGTTCTGCGCCTTCAGGTCCCGCAGGGTGTCGATGGTGTACGTCGGCCCGCCGCGGTCGATGTCGATGCGGCTCACCGAGAACTGCGGGTTCGAGGCCGTGGCGATGACCGTCATCAGATAGCGGTCCTCGGCCGGCGAGACGGCGCGCTGCGACTTCTGCCACGGCTCGCCGGTCGGCACGAACATCACCTCATCGAGGTGGAAAAGGGCGGCCACCTCGCTGGCGGCCACCAGGTGTCCGTGATGGATCGGGTCGAATGTCCCGCCCATCACGCCGAGCCGGCGCTTGACCGGACCGGTAGGCATCTCCTGCTCTCCCATGAGCGCAGAGCCTACTGGCCCGGGGGACGCGTCGTTCTCGTCGGGTGAGGCGGGTGCGGCCGGTTCAGCGGTCGCGGTTCAGGCGCGTGGTGACCCAGAGCATCAGCATCAGGATGACGAAGGCACCGCCGCCGGTCAGGTACGGGTTCAGGCTGTCGTGGTTGCCGCCGTGCTGCTCGGCCCCCTCCGAAGCGAGGACGACCAGGTTGTGGGCGGTGGTGGAGAGGCTCATCAGGCAGATACCTATCGAGTCGGGGAGCGGGCGGAGACTTCGCTCACATCGTATGCGGGGGCCTGGGGCACGCTCACGCCGACTCAGGCGTTGGAGAGGATAGACGCAGGGACGTGCAGGTCCATCCAGGGGAGGGCGCTATGACGGAAACAGGGTTCGAGAAGGTACCGGCGCGGGACCGCAGGCGGTTCCCGGGCATCTCGTCGCGGGCCTACGAGCATCCCGCGGACCGCTCCGCGCTGGTGGCGCTGCGCAAGCTGAGCGGCTTCGACACGGTGTTCAAGGCGCTGAGCGGGCTGCTGCCGGAGCGGAGCCTGCGGCTGATGTTCCTGTCGGAGTCGGTGCGGGTCGGCGAGACGCAGTTCCCGCACCTGTACGCGATGCTGCGCGACGCCTGCTACATCCTGGACCTGGAGAAGGTCCCGCAGATGTACGTGCAGCAGGACCCGAAGCCCAACGCCATGTGCATCGGGCTGGACGAGCCGATCATCGTGGTGACCACGGGCCTCGTCGAGCTGCTCGACGAGGAGGAGATGCGTGCGGTGGTGGGCCACGAGGTGGGCCACGCCCTGTCGGGGCACGCCGTCTACCGCACGATCCTGCTGTTCCTGACCGGCCTGGCGCTGAAGGTCGCGTGGATCCCGCTGGGCAATGTGGCGATCATGACGATCGTGACCGCGCTGCGGGAGTGGTTCCGCAAGTCGGAGCTCTCGGCCGACCGGGCCGGGCTGCTGGTGGGGCAGGACGTGCAGGCCTCGATGCGGGGTCTGATGAAGATCGCCGGCGGCAACCACCTCCACGAGATGAACGTGGACGCCTTCCTGGCCCAGGCCGAGGAGTACGAGTCGAGCGGCGATCTGCGCGACTCCGTACTGAAGATCCTGAATCTGCTGCCCCGCACGCACCCCTTCACGACGGTGCGGGCGGCCGAGCTGAAGAAGTGGTCGGAGAGCCGCGACCACCAGCGGATCATGGACGGCCACTACCCGCGGCGGGACGAGGACAAGGACACCTCGGTGACCGACTCCTTCCGCCAGTCCGCCGCGCACTACGCCGATGCGGTGCGCACCAGCAAGGACCCGCTGTTCAGGTTCGTCGGTGACCTCGCGGGCGGGGCGGCCGACGTGGGTGGCAAGCTCCGCGACAAGTTCACGGGCGCCGGGGCCGGCACCGCCCCGCAGGACAAGGCAGGGCCTACGGAGCAGGGCTGACGGGAGCGGCCCGCGGGGGCGAGGGCGGCGCCGCGGACGGGGTCACGCCCTGGGTCGCGGGCGCGGCCAGGACGCCGCACAGGCCGGCCGTGCGCCGCGGTTGGCCGCTGGCGTACGGGTCGCTCGCGGCCGGACCCACCGTGGTCGGGCCCGCTCCGGCCAGGAGCGGGCGGAAGGCCCCGGCCGGGTCCGCGGAGCAGTCCTGCGGCCCGGCCATGACATAGGCCGAGGCCAGTTCCAGCCGCCGGGCCGTCAGGTCCTCACGGTCGAAGCGCAGCCGAAGCTCGCGCCGGACGGTGAAGAGCGAGGCGCCGTCGGCGGCGGCCGGGGATCCCGTGGCGGGCCGCACGGCGTACACGAAGGTGTGGTCGGTGGTGACCTCCAGCATGTCCGGAGCCACCTCCTCGAAGGCGAGCGTTCCGCTCACCCGGACCCTGGTGTCGGCCACGACGGCGGTGGACGGGTCGAAGCGGACCAGCCAGCCGGTGGCCGCGTGGCGGCCGTCGCCGGAGGGCGAGGTCATGCTGCGGTCGAACTGCGCCAGCTGGTCGGGGTCGAGCAGGACGCGCACCGGGCGGGAGGCCGATCCGGCGAGGATGTCGGGGTCGAGCGAGGACTGCACCAGGTAGTCCTTGGCGATGGACAGCGCGGCGACGACCTGGGCGTCGGTGAAGTGGTGTGTGCGGCGCACGGCGGGCAGGGTGATGCCGGCCGCTCCGACCCGGTAGTCGGCGGCGGGGCTCTTCGCGTACAGCTCGGCGGGGCGCCCGCCGGGCACGTCGGTGGTCGGTGCGAGTGGGACCACGGTGCTGCCGAGCGCCTGGGCGGGTCCCCCGGAGGGGGGCACGTAAGGGTTGCGCAGCCCCATGTAGACGGCGAAGGCGAAGGCCGTGGCGATGAGCAGCACGAGCAGCATGCCCTGCCGTGCGCCCCGGCCGGGGGTGCCGGTCCCGGACGCGGAGCCGCCGCCGGACCAGATGGACCTGCTGCGCACCGCACGGGCGTGTTCGCCCATGCGTTCCTGGGCGGAGTACTCCTGGAGCCGGGCGGCCCGGACGAAGTCCTCGTCGAACACCACGGACCGGTACTCGTCCGACCGGAAGTCGTCGGACCGGAAGTCGTCGTCGCCCCCGCCCATGCCCTCGGGGGTGCTGTTGGGTGGATCTCCTGGCACGGCCATCGCTTCTCCCCGCTGTCCCCGCTTCAGAGAAGCCCCCGGCTCCGGCGTACGCGAGTGGGGTCGTACCTTCAGGGTTGGCGGACGGAGGGGTACATAAACGCGCCGACGCCGGTGACTTCACCCCTGGGGGTGCTGGCGGGGGCCGGAGCGGGGTCCGCCTCGCCCGAGGCACTGCGGTAGACGGCGCTGAAGGCCAGCGCGACCATTCCGAGGCCCATCACGAAGGCGAGCACCCAGGCGACGGGACGCAGCCACGGCGCGCGGCCGCGGTAGGGGCGCAGACTGCCGCCGTAGACCCCGTACGGGCCGTCCGGGTATCCGTAGCCGCGGTCGTGGTCCCAGCCGTGGTCGTCGTCGTACCCGTCGGGATGGCCGTACCCGTAGCTGTCGTGGTCGTCGTCGCCCGTCCAGCCACCGGCCACGGCGCGGGCGGCTTCCGCCTCCGCACGCGCTCGGTCGGCCGCCCGCTGGCGCTCGGCGGCGCTCGGTTCATGGATCTCGGCGTTCCGGACGAAGGCCTCGTCGAACACCACGGAGGCGAAGTCGTAATCCGCGCCTCCGCGGTCGTCGTCGGGCTCCCCGTCGTCCGGGAACGGCTTGCCCCCCACGTCGTCCGGCACGGGACCAGCCTAGACCTGGGGAGCCTCCTTCGGCAGGGTGTGCGCCGAATTCCGGCCACACCGCGCTCGAAGCCCCACTACCGAACGTGACCGTCGCCGGTGACGATGTACTTGGTGGAGGTCAGCTCGGGAAGGCCCATCGGACCCCTGGCGTGCAGCTTCTGGGTGGAGATACCGATCTCCGCACCGAAGCCGAACTGGCCACCGTCCGTGAACCGAGTGGATGCATTCACGGCGACCGTGGTCGAGTCGACCAGCTGGGTGAAGCGGCGCGCGGCGGCCTGCGAGGTGGTGACGATCGCCTCGGTGTGACCGGAGGTCCAGCGGCGGATGTGGGTGACGGCGTCGTCGAGGGAGTCCACGACTCCGGCGGCGATGTCGTAGGACAGGTACTCGGCGGCCCAGTCCTCGTCCGTGGCGGGCAGGGCGGTGACCTTGCTGCCCTCGGCGGCGGCGAGGACCCGGGCGTCGCCGTGCACGGTGACGCCGGCGTCGGCGAGCGCGTCGAGGGCGCGCGGCAGGAAGGCGTCGGCGATGTCGCGGTGGACCAGGAGGGTCTCGGCGGAGTTGCAGACGGAGGGCCGCTGGGCCTTGGAGTTGATGAGGATGTCCACCGCCATGTCCAGGTCGGCCTGGGCGTCGACGTAGACGTGGCAGTTGCCGGTACCGGTCTCGATGACCGGGACGGTGGATTCCTCGACCACGGTCTTGATGAGGGAGGCGCCGCCGCGCGGGATGAGCACGTCGACGAGGCCGCGGGCGCGCATCAGCTCGCGGACGGAGTCGCGGGATTCGCCGGGGACGAGCTGGATCGCGTCGGCGGGCAGGCCGGCGCTCTCGACGGCGTCCCGCAGGATGGCGACGAGCGCGGTGTTGGAGGAGTAGGCGGAGGAACTGCCGCGCAGCAGGACCGCGTTGCCGGACTTGAGGCAGAGGGCGGCGGCGTCGACGGTGACGTTGGGGCGGGCCTCGTAGATGATGCCGACGACGCCGAGCGGGACGCGGATCTGCCGGAGGTCGATGCCGTTGGGCAGGGTGTTGCCGCGGACGACCTCGCCGACGGGGTCGGGGAGGGCCGCGACGTCGCGGACGTCGGAGGCGATGGCGGCGATCCGCTCCGGGGTCAGGGTGAGGCGGTCGATGACGGTCTCGCTGGTGCCGGCGGCGCGGGCCTTGTCCGTGTCCACGGCGTTGGCGGCGACGATCTCGGCCGTACGGGCCTCCAGCGCGTCCGCGATCGCCAGCAGGGCGGTGTCCTTGGCGGACCGCGGGAGTGGGGCGATCACCGCGGCGGCGGTACGGGACCGCTGCGCGGTGGCGAGGACGGGCGAGGTGGCGGTGGCGGCATCGAGCGAGGTCATGCCGCCCAGGGTAATCCCCTGCCGGTGTGCCGCTGCTGGGGTTCCACCCCGCGAGACGGCCGCCGGCCGGGTCGGCGGGGTGAGGCCGGGGGCGGGTACGGGGCCGCTGCGCGGGGCACTCTCCCCGCCCCGCCCTTTCGCCCTTTCCCCGGGCTCTGCCCGGACCCGGTCCTCAAACGCCGGACAGGCTGAAAAGCCGAGGCTCTGCCCGGCCCCGGTCCTCAAGCGCCGGACGGGCTGAAAGGGCCGGGCTCCGCCCCAAGCACCCGACCGGGGGAAGAGCCGAGGTGCGGCCCGGACCCGGTCCTCAAACGCCGGACGGGCCGAAGGGCCGGGGCTCGGCCCCGAGCACCGGACGGGCTGAAAGCCGGGGCTGCGCTCCGAGCACCGCCCCGGCTGAAGCCGCAGCTCGGCCCGGATCCCGGCCTCGAACGCCGGACGGGGCGTCGGCCCGAGGCCGGGGCGGCCGGCTGGGTGCGTTCAGTAGGGGTGCACTCCTACCGGGTGGGCCGGGGGCGGGCCGTAGCCCTCCGCGACCCGCTGGTGGTAGGTGGCGCGGTCGATGACCTCCAGGCCGACGATCTCCCAGGGCGGGAGCTGCGCCGAGGAGCGGTGTTCGCCCCACAGGCGCAGGGCGACGGCCGCCGCGTCGTGGAGGTCCCGGGCCTCTTCCCAGTAGCGGATCTCCGCGTGGTCGTCGGCGTACCGGCTGGTCAGCAGGAAGGGATGGTCGTGGGCCAGTTGCTCCAGCCCGCGCCGGACCTCGGACAGCGGGGCCGGCTTGCCGGAGACGCTCAGGGTCACGTGCCACAGACGCGATGCGTGTTCTTGCTCCTCCCCGCCACCGCCGCCGTCACCGTCCCCTGTGCCGACGCTGGTCAGCGCTCGTCTCACCAGCCGCCTCCTGTCTCCGCCACGCGGGTCCGCCCGCCCCTCACAGTTGACCAGTCCACGGGCCGCCGCGCTCCGCTTTTGCCGAACCTCAGCCCTCCAGCAGGACCAGATCGTCCCGGTGGACGACCTCCCGCTCGTACGCGGGTCCGAGTTCCCGCGCGAGCTCGCGAGTGGAGCGGCCGAGGAGCTGCGGGAGCTCCTTGGCGTCGAAGTTGACCAGGCCCCGGGCCACGGCGCGGCCGTCCGCGGAGCGCAGTTCCACCGGGTCCCCGGCGACGAAGTCGCCTTCGACCGCCGCGATCCCGGCGGGCAGCAGCGAGCTGCCGCGCTCGGTGACCGCGCGGACGGCACCGTCGTCCAGGACCAGGTGCCCCTGCGGGGTCGACGCGTGCTGGAGCCAGAGCAGCCGGTCCGCGGAGCGGCGCCCGGTGGCGTGGAACAGCGTGCCGGTCCCCCGTCCGGCGAGGGCGTCGGCGGCCTGGCTCGCGGAGGTCAGCACCACCGGGATCCCGGCGGCGGCCGCGATCCGGGCCGCCTCGACCTTGGTGACCATGCCGCCGGTGCCCACGCCCGCCTTGCCGGCGCTGCCGATGGAGACGTGCGCGATGTCCTCGGGCCCGCGGACCTCTGCGATGCGCGTGGTGCCGGGCTGGGACGGGTCGCCGTCGTAGAGGCCGTCCACGTCCGAGAGGAGTACGAGGAGGTCGGCGCGGACGAGGTGGGCGACGAGGGCCGCCAGCCGGTCGTTGTCGCCGAAGCGGATCTCGTCGGTGGCGACGGTGTCGTTCTCGTTGACGACGGGGAGCGCGCCCATGGCGAGCAGCTGGTCGAGGGTGCGGTAGGCGTTGCGGTAGTGGGCGCGGCGGCTGGTGTCGTCGGTGGTGAGGAGCACCTGGCCGACGCGGACGCCGTACCGGGCGAAGGAGGCCGTGTAGCGGGCGACGAGCAGGCCCTGGCCCACGCTCGCGGCGGCCTGCTGCCGGGCCAGGTCCTTGGGCCGCCGGCGCAGGCCGAGCGGGGAGAGACCGGCGGCGATGGCTCCGCTGGAGACGAGGACGATCTCCTTCTCGCCTCCGCTGCGCGCCTTGGAGAGGACGTCGACGAGCGCGTCCACCCGGTCGGCGTCGAGGCCGCCGGCCGCGGTGGTCAGGGAGGAGGAGCCGACCTTGACCACGATCCTGCGGGCGTCCACGACACCTTGCCTAGCCGCTGACACGTCTGTCCCCTTGCCCCTTGCCGAAATGCCTGTCGGCGAAATGCATGTCGCCGAGATGCCTGCCGTCTCAATCTACGGGGTGGGCGCACGGGACTGCTCGGGGGTTTCAGACCCTGGACGAGGACCCCGCCTCCACGGGCGTGGCCTCCTCGGCCCGGGCGGCACCCGGGACGAGGATCTTGCGGGAGAGCAGGAAGGTGAACGGGATGGCCAGGACGGCCGCGACCAGCGGGGCGATCCGGGTGTCCATTCCGACCCAGGTCACCAGCGCGTAGAGGCCGACGGACTGGATGACGAAGTTGCTGATGTTCGTCAGCGGGAAGAGGAAGAACTTCTTCCAGGTCGGCCGGGTCCGGTAGGTGAAGTAGGTGTTCATGAAGAACGAGCCGACCATCGCCAGGACGAAGGCCAGGGAGTAGGCGGCGAAGTACGGCATCCACGGGTGAAGGAGCAGGTAGATGACGAAGAAGGTGCCGGTGTTGACTCCGCCGACGAGGGCGAACCTGAACACCTGGCCGAGCTGTTCCTTGCGGCTCATCGGGCGCTGCGCTCCACGATCGTAGGCTCTGCGACCGGGGCCGCCGGCCGGTCATCGGTCCGCGGGAGCGGCTGTGCTCCGTGCGATTCCTTCACCAGGAAGTGCGGCCTGCGCTTGGCTTCGTAGTAGATGCGGCCGATGTACTCGCCGATCAGGCCCAGCATGATCAACTGTACGCCGCCCAGGCCGGTGATGATGGCCACGAGGGTGACGTACCCCGGGGACTCGACGCCGTTGGTGATCGCCATGATCGTGATCCACAGGGCGTACAGACCGGTCAGGGCGACCAGCGACACGCCGAACCAGATCCCGATCCGCAGCGGCTTGTTGTTGAAGGAGATCAGGCCGTCCATGCCGTAGTTCAGCAGGGCGCCGAACTTCCACTTCGTCTCGCCCGCCTCGCGCTGCGCGTTGCGGTAGTCGAAGTGGACGGTGTCGAAGCCGATCCAGGAGAACAGCCCCTTGGAGAAGCGGTTGTACTCCGGCAGCGACAGCAGGGCGTCCACGGCCGGGCGCGAGAGCATGCGGAAGTCGCCGACGCCGTCGGTGAGCTCCACGTCGACCCACCGGTTGACGCCCCGGTAGTAGAGGCTGCTGAGGGCGGAGCGGAGCTTCTTGTCGCCCTCGCGCGTGCGGCGGGCGATGATCTGGTCGTGTCCCTGCCGGTAGTGCTCCAGCATGGTCGCGATCAGCTCCGGCGGGTGCTGGAGGTCCGCATCCATGATCACTACGGCGTCGCCCGTGGCCTCGCGCAGGCCCGCGAGCATGCCGGCCTCCTTGCCGAAGTTCCGGCTGAAGGAGACGTAGCGGGTCTCCTCGCCGTGTTCGGCGGCGATCTTCCGGAGCTTGTCGAGGGTGCCGTCGCGGCTCCCGTCGTCGACGTAGCAGACCTCGTACTCGACGGGGAGGGCGTCCAGGACCCTCCGGATCTCCACATCGAAGCTGTCGATGACGGCTTCTTCGTTGAAGCAGGGGACAACTACGGACAGCTTCGTCATGAACACTTCCTGCTGGATCCGAACGGGTGATTGTCGGCGGCCTGACCCGC
Source organism: Streptomyces sp. NC-S4 (assembly GCF_054353315.1). NCBI lineage: Bacteria > Bacillati > Actinomycetota > Actinomycetes > Kitasatosporales > Streptomycetaceae > Streptomyces > Streptomyces sp. NC-S4. Next base: position 3,111,059 of record NZ_CM135937.1, read on the forward strand.
CTCTCACCTCTTCCTTAGAAGTATGCACGGTGAGGGTCGGGCGGGAGTCGGGCTGCGGGAGTCGGGGGCGGCACACGGTAGCGTGGACGAGATAAGCGGAATCAGCTGAACGTAACGAAACGAAGGGATCGAGGTGCACGTGCCCGACGTCTCCGTGGTCGTCATCGTCTACAACGACGCAGAGCGTCTGCCGACAGCAGTCCGGTCGGTTCTGGACCAGACCCTGCACAGCGTCGAAGTCGTGATCGTCGACGACTGCAGCAAGGACCGCTCGTACGCGGTCGCCCAGGAACTGGAATCTGCACATCCGGGGAGAGTGCGCGCCTTCCAGCTGCCGGAGAACAGCGGCGGCTGCGGTGCGCCGCGCAACCACGGCATCCAGCAGGCCACCGGAACGTACGTGATGTTCCTCGACAGCGACGACGTGCTGGAGCGCAACGCCTGCCGGAACATGCTGGACGCCGCCGAGCGGACCGGATCCGACCTGGTCGCGGGCATGTGCGTACGCGTGCACCTCGACAACCGGTGGGGCAAGACCACCGAGTGGTACCCCTGGATCTACTCGCGCACCCGCACCCTGGAATCGATCACCGAGTATCCCGACCTGCTGGTCTACGACACCCTCTCCACGAACAAGTGCTACCGGCGCGCGTTCCTGCTGGAGCAGGGCCTGGAGTTCCCGGTCGGCATCCACTACGAGGACCTGCTGTTCTCCGCGCAGGCCTACGTGGCCGCCCGCCGCATCACCCTGATCCCGAACCACGTCTACTTCTGGAACGTGGTCGAGAAGGCCGCGGCCCTGTCGATCAGCAACCGGCGCCACGAGATCGCGAACTTCGTCCACCGGATGGAGATCCACCGCCGCGTCGACGCCCTGCTGGCCGAGAAGGGCCACACGGACATCAAGTCCGCGAAGGACGCCAAGTTCCTCAAGCACGACCTCGTGCTGCACCTGCGCGACCTGCCGCTGCTGAGCGACGAGTACCGCCAGGAGTTCGCCCGCCTCGCCAACGGCTACCTCGCGGGGATCGACCCGGCCGCCTACGAGAACGTCACCCACCTCCAGGCGATCTGCGCCTACCTGCTGGGCAAGGAGGACTGGGACAACCTGCTCCCGGCCGCCGACGCCATGACCAACAAGGGCCGGCTCACCTCCCCGCTCGCCGAACGCGACGGCCGCGTCTACTGGTGCGCGCAGCACATCGACGGCCCCGACGCCGCCGAGGCCCGCCGGATACTGGACGTCACCGAGCAGGCCTTCCACACCACGCCGCTCACCTCCCTCACCCTGGGCAACCGGCTCACCTCCTACGAGGACGACGGCCGCGGCACGGTCACCATGTCCGGCTCCGTCGTGAACCCGCTGGGCCGGATCCCCGCCGACGCGGAACTGAAGGCCACGCTCGAGTTCCGGGCCCGTCGGCAGATCGGCGTGCGCTCCTTCGGCTTCCCGGTGGAAACCGTCCGCCACGCCGGTGACACGATCGAGTGGACCGGCACCGCCGACGTCGCGAGCACGGTCCGCCCGCTCGGCATCATCGACGCCGTCTGGGACGTCCGCCTCAAGCTGACCGCGGGCGGCGAACGGATCACCACCCGGGTCGCGATCGGCGGGGTCGACCTGGAGTCGGCGGCCCGGCTGCGCGTCCGCCCGCGGCTGACCCGCCTGGTCTCGGACCGCTTCGGGCCCCAGATGACCAAGAAGGGCAACCTCAGCTACGTGCTGAGCGCCGAGGGCGCCGCCGCCGTCCGCACCCAGTCCCTGATCAACAACGCCATACAGGGCAAGGCGGCCGGCGTGGTCAAGCGGGGCCTGCGCAAGGCCCTGCGGACCCGCCGCAACATCGGCTCCGGCGAGCAGAAGGTGAAGATCTACCACGAGGTCTTCTCGAAGCTGCCGATCAAGAAGGGCACGGTCGTCTTCGAGAGCCACATGGGCAAGCAGTACAGCGACAGCCCCAAGGCGATCTACGAGGAGCTGGTCCGCCAGGGCGCGCCGTTCGAGGCGATCTGGTCGTACGCGGGCGCCAAGCCCACCGGCTTCCCCAAGGAGGCCACCCTGGTCAGGCGCTGGGGCTGGCAGTACCTGCGCGCCCTCGCCCAGGCCGAGTACTGGGTCGACAACCAGGGCTTCCCGCTGGCGCTGGCCAAGCGCCCCGGGACCACGTACATCCAGACCTGGCACGGCTCGGCGCTCAAGCGGATGGGCTTCCACGAACCGCGGACCAAGGCCCAGGGCCGGGCCGGCCAGGCCCGTTTCCAGGCGGCCGTCGACCGCTTCGACCACTTCCTGATCCGCTCCGAGCACGACACCCGCACCCTCGCCAAGGGCTTCCGCCTGCGCGACGAGGTGCTGCTGCGCACGGGCTACCCGCGCAACGACGCCCTCGTCGAGGCGCACCGGACCGAGACGGACAGCGGCGAGCGCGTCCGCGGCCCCCTCGCCGCCGAACTCGGCATCGACCCGGACAAGAAGGTGCTGCTGTACGCGCCGACCTTCCGGGCGGGCGCGGACGGCGCGGTGGAGGGGTTCACCTTCCCCTTCGACGTGGAGGAGTTCGCGGACCGCCTCGGCGACCGCTTCACGCTGCTGGTGCGGACCCACTACCTCAACAGCGTCTCGCTGCCGCCGTCCGTCGCGGGCCGCGTCATCGACGTGTCGCGGCACCACGACATCACCCCGCTGCTGGCCCTCGCCGACGGTCTGATCACCGACTACTCGTCCGTGATGTTCGACTACGCGGTCCTGGACCGGCCGATGCTGTTCTTCGCGTACGACTACGAGAAGTACGCCACCGACATCCGCGGCACGTACTTCGACCTGAAGGAGAAGGCCCCGGGCCCGGTGGTGGCCACGGCGGACGAACTCCTGCAGGCGCTCGCAGCCTTCGAGGAGGCCGACGTCAAGTACGCCCAGGCACGGCAGCGTTTCCTCGCCGAGTTCGGTGAGTACGACCGCGGGGACGCAGCCCGCCAGATCGTAGAGAAGTTCTTCACCAGGAGCGGCAAGTGAGCCAGCAGACCGCCACCCCGGGCGGCCGTGACATCTTCATCGTCTCCAACAACGTCGACGAGATCGGCGGTGTGACGACCTGGTCGCACCAGATGGCCCGGCAGTTCACCGACCGCGGCCACCGGGTGCACATCGTGGGCATCGCCCCGGTCGCCGACGACATCCGGCAGAAGCTCCCGGCGGGCCTGCCGTACGAGATGACCACGCTCTACGACACCCACCCGCCGTCGGCCCGCCGGCTGCGCGGGATCAAGGGCCGGCTGAACGCACCCGAGCGGCGCCGCCAGGCGGCCCGGCGGGCGCAGATGCGGGTCAAGGCCGAGCGGCTGAGCGAGCTGCTGCGGGCGGCCCGCCCGGGCGGTGTCGTCATCGTCACCCAGGTCTGGGCGATGGAGTGGGTGGCGCTCGCCGACACCAAGGGGCTCACCGTCGTCGGGATGAGTCACGAGTCGTTCGAGGCCAGCCAGAAGTCCACCCGCGGGGAGCGGGTCCGCCGCTTCTACCCGCAGGTCGACCGGCTGCTGGTGCTGACCGCCGAGGACGCGGACCTGTGGATCCGGGCGGGCATGGAGAACGTGGGGAGCATGCCGAACCCGCTGCCCTTCATGCCCGACTCCCCCGCGCCCCGCACGGAGAAGGTCGTGGCGTGCGTCGGCCGCCTCGCCTTCGAGAAGGGCGTCGACCTGCTGCTCGACACCTGGGCGGACGTCGCGCCGCACCACCCCGACTGGACCCTGCGGATCTACGGGGCGGGCGCGGAGGAGGCGACGCTGAAGGCGTACTGCACCTCGCTGGGCCTGGACGACTCCGTGGAGTGGATGGGAAGCACCGACGACGTGCTCGGCGCCCTGCGCGGCGCCTCGGTCTTCGCCCAGGCCTCACGGGCCGAGGGCTTCCCGATCACGCTGCTGGAAGCGATGGCGGCGGGCGTACCGGCGGCCGCCTTCGACTGCGCGCCGGGCGTACGGGAGATCGTCGACCACGGCGAGGACGGACTGCTGGCCCGGCTGGGCAACACGATGGAGCTGGCCGGGCACCTGCGCGAACTGATGGCCGACCGTGAGCTGCGCGACCGGCTCGGCGACAACGCCTTCCGTTCGGTGCAGCGCTACTCCAGCACCGAGATCACCGACCGGTGGGAAGAGCTGTTCTCCTTCCTGGAGCGCTGACCGCACCCGCCACGGCACACGCGGAGCGGCCCGCCCCGGACACCTCCGGGGCGGGCCGCTCCACATCCGGCACACGCCGGTTCGGCTTCCGCCGGTCAGGGCTTGTGGACGTCCCGGTGGGCGTCCTTGCGGGCCACCTTGTTGGCCTCCCAGCCCGCCCATGCGGAGGTGACCATCTCACGGACGTCGTGCCGGGCCTTCCAGCCCAGCTCGGTGGTGATCCTGTCGGCCGACGCCACGACCTTCGCCGGGTCGCCGGGGCGGCGCGGGCTGATCACGGGGGCGATGTCGTGCCCGGTGTTCTTGTTCAGGAGCTCGACCATCTCGGCGACGGAGACGCCCTCGCCGCGCCCGATGTTGACGGTGAGGTCCTTGTAGTCGCCGGCCGCGGCCCACTCGGCGAGCTTGCGGGCGGCCGCCACGTGGGCCTCCGCGAGGTCCTCGACGTGGATGTAGTCGCGGATGCAGGTGCCGTCCGGGGTCGGGTAGTCGTCACCGAAGATCTTGGCACCCTGGCCGGCGTCGTACCGCTCGAAGACCATCGGGACCAGGTTGAAGACGCCGGTGTCGGCGAGCTCGGGGGCCGCGGCGCCCGCCACGTTGAAGTAGCGCAGGCAGGCGGTGGAGATGCCGTGCGCCCGGCCCGCGGCGCGCACCAGCCACTCGCCGGCCAGCTTGGTCTCGCCGTAGGGGCTCAGCGGCCTGCACGGGGTGTCCTCGGTGACCAGGTCCACGTCGGGCATGCCGTAGACGGAGGCGGAGGAGGAGAAGAGGAAGTTGCGGATGCCCGCGTCGGCCACGGCCTGGAGCAGGACGGAAAGGCCCTGCACGTTCTCGTGGTAGTAGTACATCGGCTTCTCGACGGACTCGCCGACCTGCTTCTTGCCCGCCAGGTGCACCACGCCGGTGATCTTGTGCTTGCGGATGACCTCCTCCACGGCCAGCCGGTCGAGGACGGAGCCGACCACCAGAGGAACACCTTCCGGCACCCGGTTCTCGTCGCCCGTGGAGAGGTCGTCGAAGACGACGACCTCCTCCCCCGCGAGCCGCATCGCGCGGACGACGTGCGCGCCGATGTACCCGGCGCCACCGGTGATCAGAAACGTCATGTGTGTCTCCTTGGTCCTGTCCGACTTCGGAATGCTTCGGAAATACTTCGGAATGCTTCGAGATGCTTCGGGATGAAGCGCGAGGCGGTGCGCAGGTCCGCGGCAGGTGCCGCCTACGGGGCCTCAGCCCGCCCCACGGCCCGCCCGGGCCCGGTGGAGGCGGTTGCGTACGAGGTACAGCGCGCCCTCGGCACCGGGCGCGAGGCGCAGCGCGAGGGCGCCGGCCCCCGTCCGGTAGGGCTGCGCCAGCAGCACACCGTACCGGCTGCTGGGCAGCGCCCGACGGCGAAGCAGCCGGCCCCGGGGGCGCAGGGAGGTGAACACCGAGCTCCCGTCGGCACACCGCACGCCCACCCCGACGTTCCACGCCTGCATCCTGCGCAGCCCCTGCCGACGGCCCGTGACGGCCAGGTCGGCGAGGCGGAACGGCAGTACGGCGACCCAGCCGCCGCTGCGGTCGGGGTAGAGCTCGACCGGCTGCGCGAAGACCGCCTCACCGCCCGCCCGGGGCGTGAAGCGCAGCTGCGCGGTGACGGGCCCGGCCTCGGCGACGCGCCCGTACAGGTCGTGCAGGCGGATCCGCACGGCGGCCCGCCCGGCCGGTTCGGCGTCGACGGTGACGGGCAGCTCGCCGACCGGCAGCACGGACAGGTCCGCGAGCTCGACCGGGAGCTCCTCGCTCCAGACCGGAACTCCGGCGGGACCGGTCGCGTACGGGGGCAGCAGCCGCGGCGGTTCGGCCGCCAGCCGAGTGAGCCGCTCCACATCGGCGGGCGGGGTCGCGGTGGCGCGCAGCACCGAAACGATCCAGCGGGCGTGGGCCGCGGCGGACTCGATGTCGGCCTCGGGGAAGGTGTCGACGTACTCGCGGGTCAGGGTCCACCAGGCGGCCTGGTACTCGGGGTCCTGGCCGAGCTCGCGCAGGTACATGCGCAGGTCGTACTCCAGGAACTTCACCCGGCAGGCGCTGCCCAGCACCGGGGAGGCCTCGGCGAGGATCCCGGCGGCCGTGCGGTGGGCCTCGATGCGGGAGCGCCAGTTCCCGACGTCCTTGCGGTCCAGGGAGATCGACACCTGGGCGGCGCTCCGGCGCACGTGCCAGACGTAGACGAGATCGCCGGTCACGGCGATGCGGGGGGCCGCGGCGAGCACGCGGGCGGTGAAGACGAAGTCCTCGTAGATGAACCGGCCGTCGGGGAAGCGCAGGCCGTGCTCCTGGAGGAAGGCGCGCTCGTACAGCTTGTTGACGCACAGGGTGTCGCGGACGAGCTCGGGCCGGTCCACCGGCCGCTCGATCACCTCGCCCGGTACGTGCAGTCCGGGCATCCACGGGACGTCGTGGTGCTGGGGCAGCTCGCGCCGTACCGCCGCGCCGACGGTGACCGGGGCCCGGTGCTCCTCGGCGGTGCGCACCAGGGCGTCGGCGGCTCCCGGCGGCAGGACGTCGTCGCTGTCGAGGAAGAGCACGTACCGGCCGGAAGCAGCCGCGATCCCGTCGTTGCGCGGGGTGCCGCACCCCCCGCTGTTCTCCGTCCGGTGCACGACCTTGAGGCGGGGATGGGCGGCGGCCAGCTCGTCCAGCACCCGCGCGGTGCCGTCGGACGAGGCGTCGTTCACCGCGATCACCTCGGCGACCACCGGGCCCTGGGCGAGGGCCGAGGAAACGGCCTCGCCCACGAGCCCGGCGTCGTTGTACGCGATGACCACCACGGACACGGTGGGTAGGTTGCTGCTGTTCACCCGGAAGATCCTAGGCGACCCACGTAAAGGCGCCTTCAAACCTTCCGGGCACAAGTCCCTCGGGAGGGGCTCAGAACGGCCGGAATTCGTCGTACTCCTGCTGTGCCGAGTCCCCGCGCTTGGCTTCCTTCTCCTTGCGGCGCTGCGTCGCCGGACGCGGAGCGTCCATCCGGTGGTCCTCGCCGCGGCGGCCCAGCATCTCGGCGCCGGCCATCATGGTCGGCTCCCAGTCGAAGACGACCGCGTTCTCGTCGGAGCCGATGGCCACGCCGTCACCGGCACGGGCGCCGGCCTTCTTGAGCGCGTCCTCGACGCCGAGGCGGTTGAGGCGGTCGGCCAGGTAGCCGACGGCCTCGTCGTTGTTGAAGTCGGTCTGGCGGACCCAGCGCTCCGGCTTCTCGCCGCGCACGTTGTAGACGTCCTCGGCCTCGTCGTAGGTGACGGTGAAGCCGGCGTCGTCCACGGCCTTCGGGCGGATGACGATACGGGTCGCCTCCTCCTTCGGCTTGCGGGCGCGGGCCTTGGCGATGACCTCGGCGAGGAAGTAGGAGAGCTCCTTCAGACCCGTACGGGCGACCGCGGAGACCTCGAAGACCTTGTAGCCGCGGGCCTCCAGGTCCGGGCGGACCATGTCGGCGAGCTCCTGGCCGTCCGGGATGTCGACCTTGTTGAGGACGACGAGACGCGGACGCTTCTCCAGGCCGCCGCCGTAGAGCTTGAGCTCCTCCTCGATGACGTCGAGGTCGGCGATCGGGTCGCGGTCGGACTCCAGCGTGGCGGTGTCCAGGACGTGCACCAGTACCGAGCAGCGCTCGACGTGGCGCAGGAACTCGAGGCCCAGGCCACGGCCCTGGCTGGCACCGGGGATCAGACCCGGGACGTCGGCGATCGTGTAGACCGTGGAGCCGGCCGTGACGACGCCCAGGTTCGGGACGAGGGTGGTGAAGGGGTAGTCCGCGATCTTCGGCTTGGCGGAGGACAGCACCGAGATCAGCGAGGACTTGCCGGCGCTCGGGAAGCCGACCAGCGCCACGTCGGCGACGGTCTTGAGCTCCAGGACGATGTCGCCGGTGGTGCCGGGCACGCCGAGGAGCGCGAAGCCGGGGGCCTTGCGGCGTGCGGAGGAGAGCGCGGCGTTGCCGAGACCGCCGCGACCGCCCTCGGCGGCCACGTAGGTGGTGCCCTGGCCGACGAGGTCGGCGAGGACGTTGCCCTCCTTGTCGAGGACCACGGTGCCGTCCGGCACGGGCAGGACCAGGTCCTGGCCGTCCTTGCCGGAGCGGTTGCCGCCCTCGCCGGGCTTGCCGTTGGTGGCCTTGCGGTGGGGGCTGTGGTGGTAGTCCAGCAGGGTGGTGATCGCCTGCTCCACCACCAGGATGACGTCGCCGCCACGGCCGCCGTTGCCGCCGTCGGGGCCGCCCAGCGGCTTGAACTTCTCCCGGTGAACGGAGGCGCAGCCGTGGCCCCCGTTACCCGCGGCGACGTGCAGCTCGACGCGGTCCACGAAGGTGGTCATGGGTGTTCCTCCAGATACATACGGGAATGTCCCAGGCAGGTCGTATGACTACCCCTGCCCATTAAAACGTGGTCTGTATGACAACGCGCCGAGGGCGGACCTCTCTTCCCGGCTTGCGCCGGGAAGAGCTGAGATCCGCCCTCGGGAAGTTACGAACGCGCTAGATCAGCAGGAGCTGGATCAGGCGGCCGGAACGATGTTGACGACCTTGCGGCCACGGTGCGTGCCGAACTGGACCGAACCGGCCTGCAGCGCGAACAGCGTGTCGTCGCCACCACGACCGACACCCGAACCCGGGTGGAAGTGGGTGCCGCGCTGGCGGACGAGGATCTCACCAGCGGAAACGACCTGACCGCCGAAGCGCTTCACGCCGAGCCGCTGGGCATTGGAGTCGCGCCCGTTCCGGGTGGACGATGCGCCCTTCTTGTGTGCCATGTCTCAGTCCCTCTTACTTCGCAGCCGCGGGGATACCGGTGACCTTGATCGCCGTGTACTGCTGGCGGTGACCCTGGCGACGGCGGTAGCCGGTCTTGTTCTTGTAGCGCAGGATGTCGATCTTGGCGCCCTTGTGGTGGTCCACAACCTCGGCCGTGACCTTGATGCCGGCCAGGACCCACGGGTCGCTGGTCACGGCTTCGCCGTCGACAACGAGCAGGGTCGAGAGCTCGACCGTGTCGCCAACCTTGGCAGTGGAAATCTTGTCAACCTCAACGATGTCGCCGACAGCAACCTTGTGCTGGCGACCACCGCTGCGCACGATGGCGTACACGCGGATCTCTCTCTCACTCGGGACGGATGCTCCTGAAGCCAGCCGCTCAGGCAAGCCCCGCCGAGAAGACGGAACCGCACCGATCCGGATTGGACGAGCGGCCTCTCCCGCCCGACGCTTGCGCGTACGGAACGTGAGGAAGGTGCTCAGGAGCGCGGCGCTCTGCAAGACACGCCGACGGTCTAGGTTACGGGGCCGGTTCCGGAGGGTCAAACCGGGCCCGTACGGCCGTGGGCCCCGCCATTCGGCGGCGCCCACGGCCGCTGTGTCACTCAGCGGTGGATCAGGCTTCGGTCGGAGCCGACACGGACGGCGGGGTCTGCTGCTCCGCCGCCGCGGTCTTCTTCGTCGCCCGCTTCGCCGCGGTCTTCTTGGTCGTGGCCGCCTTCTTGGCCACGGTCTTCTTGGCGGCCGCCGCCTTCTTGGCCGGGGCCTTCTTCGCCGCGGTCGCCTTCTTGGCCGGAGCCTTCTTGGCGGCCTTCTTCGCCGGTGCGGCCTCCTCGGCCACCGGTACAGCGGCCTCCTCGGCGGGCTCCTCGGCGGGCGACGCGGCCTCGACGACCACCACGGCGGCCTCTGCCGCGCCTGCCGGGGAACCGGCGGGTGCGGTGGCCTTGCGGGTGGCACGGCGACGCGGACGGGCCGGAGCGGCCTCCGCGACGGGGGCCTCCTCGACCTCGGCGACGGCGACGACCTCGGGCTCGGGCTCGACGACGGGCTCGGGCTCCGGCACGACGACCGGCTCCGGCTCCGGGGCCACCTCGGCCACGGGGGCCGGGGCGCCCGCCGGGGCGGTGGCCTTACGGGTCGCGCGGCGACGCGTACGGCCCTTCGGCGCGGCCTCCTCGACGACCTCGGCGACCGGGGCGGCCTCGGCCACCTCGGCGACCGGGGCAGGCTCGGCGACGAACTCGGGAGCCGGCTCCAGCACCGTCTCGGCCGGCTCGGTCACCGGCTCGTCCACGACCGCGGGGGCCGGGGCCTGGACCGGAGCGGCCCCACCGCGCGGGGCGCCCGCCGGAGCGGTCGCCTTACGGGTGGCACGGCGCCGGTTGCGGCGACCGCTGATGCCCGCGGCGGCCTCGGCCTCGGCCGGGCTGCTGTAGAGCTCCTCGCCCGCGACGAACTCCGGCTCGGGCAGGGCGCGCGGCGCGGCGACCTCGGCGGCCACCTCCGCCTCGGACTCGAAGGCCTCGGTGTCGACGGACTCGACCGTCTCGACCGTCTCGACCTCGTGGTCGTGCTGGTCGAACTCGGCGCGGCCACCACGGCGCTTGGAGCGCTTGCCGTTGCCACCGCCGCCGATCGCGGTCGGCTGCTCCATGTGCACGATGACACCGCGGCCGTTGCAGTGGACGCAGGTCTCGGAGAAGGACTCCAGCAGACCCTGGCCCACCCGCTTGCGGGTCATCTGGACCAGGCCCAGCGAGGTCACCTCGGCCACCTGGTGCTTCGTACGGTCGCGGCCCAGGCACTCCAGCATGCGCCGCAGGACCAGGTCGCGGTTGGACTCCAGGACCATGTCGATGAAGTCGATGACGACGATGCCGCCCAGGTCGCGCAGCCGCAGCTGGCGCACGATCTCCTCGGCCGCCTCCAGGTTGTTCCTGGTGACGGTCTCCTCGAGGTTGCCGCCCTGACCGGTGAACTTGCCGGTGTTGACGTCGATGACGATCATCGCCTCGGTCTTGTCGATCACAAGCGAGCCGCCCGAGGGCAGCCACACCTTGCGGTCGAGCGCCTTGGCGAGCTGCTCGTCGATCCGGTACGTCGCGAAGACGTCGACCTCGGAGGTCCAGCGGGACAGCCGGTCGGCCAGGTCCGGAGCCACGTGGTTCACGTAGCCGTGGATGGTCTCCCACGCGCCGTCACCGCTGACGATGACCTTCGAGAAGTCCTCGTTGAAGATGTCGCGCACGACGCGGACGGTCATGTCCGGCTCGCCGTACAGCAGGCTCGGCGAAGACGTCGAGATCTGCTTCGACTTCTTCTGGATGTCCTCCCACTGGGCCTGCAGACGCTCGACGTCGCGGCGCAGCTCGTCCTCGCTCGCGCCCTCGGCGGCGGTGCGCACGATGACGCCCGCGTCCTCGGGGACGATCTTCTTGAGGATGGTCTTCAGACGCGCGCGCTCGGTGTCGGGCAGCTTGCGGCTGATACCGGTCATTGAGCCCTCGGGCACGTAGACCAGGTAGCGGCCGGGCAGCGAGACCTGGCTGGTCAGGCGGGCACCCTTGTGGCCGATCGGGTCCTTGGTGACCTGCACCAGGACCGACTGGCCGGACTTGAGCGCGGACTCGATGCGGCGCGGCCCGTTGGCCATGCCGAGCGCCTCGAAGTTGACCTCGCCGGCGTACAGGACCGCGTTGCGGCCCTTGCCGATGTCGATGAAGGCGGCCTCCATCGACGGCAGCACGTTCTGGACCTTGCCCAGGTAGACGTTGCCGACGTACGAGGTGGCCTCTTCCTTGTTGACGTAGTGCTCGACGAGCACGTTGTCCTCGAGGACGCCGATCTGGGTGCGCTCGCCGGCCTGGCGGACGACCATGACGCGCTCGACGGCCTCACGGCGGGCCAGGAACTCGGCCTCGGTGATGATCGGCACGCGGCGGCGGCCCTGCTCGCGACCCTCGCGGCGGCGCTGCTTCTTCGCCTCCAGGCGCGTCGAGCCCTTGATGGACTGGACCTCGTCGGAGGACTCGGCCTTCTCCCGCGCGGGGCGCGGCTCGCGGACCTTGACGACGGTACGGACGCCGTCCTCGTCGCCCGCTTCGGCGGTCTCGGCCGGGCCCTCGCCACTGCGACGACGGCGACGACGGCGACGACGGCTGGAGCTGGAACCGAGGGCCTCGTCGGCCTCCTCGTCCTCTTCCTCCTCGGCGTCCCGCTCGGCGGTGTCCTGCTCGGCGGCCTCGGCCTCGGCCTCGTCCTCGGCGGACTCGTCGAGGTCGGCGGCCTCACCGCGACGGCGGCGACGGCCACCGCGACGACGGCGGCGCGACGGGCGCTCGCCCGACTCGTCGCCCTCTTCGAAGTCGGCGGACTCCTCGTCCAGCTCGGCGGCCTCGGCCTCCGGCTCCGCCTCCGCGAGCACCTCCGGAAGGGAGACCGGGGCGGTCTCGGCGGCCGGAGCGGACTCGGCGGCGCCGCGGCCACGGCGACGGCGGCGGCCGGCGGGCTGCGCGGCGGGAGCCGCGGTGACCTCGGCCTCGAACTCGTTCTCCTCTTCCTCCTCGACCTCTTCGGCCGGGGCGGCGGCGCGAGCGGCCGCGGCGGCCATGGCAGCGGTCTCGGGGGTCTGGAACATCGGCTCGGCGAAGACCGGGGCCTGGAAGACGGCCACGGCGGGACGCGCGGCGCGGCGGGCGCGGGCCGGGGCGGCGGGCTCGGCGCTCTCGGCGACGGGCTGCGCGGCGGCGGCCGGAGCGGCGGAGCGGGTGGCGCGGCGGCGGCCGCCGCGCTTGGGCGAGTCCACGGCGTCGGCGACGGTCACGGCGCGGGCGGCCTTGGGGGCCTCCTCCACGACGGGCGCCGGCTCGACGGCGGGGGCCTCGGCGACGGGGGCGGCCTCGGTGGCCGGAGCGGCGACGGCGCGGGTGGCACGACGACGGGCACGCGGCGCGGGGGCGGCCGGAGCCTCCTCCTCCACCACGGGTGCGGGAGCCTCGGCCACGGGCGCCGGCTCGGCGGCCGGGGCCTCGACCACGGCCGGAGCCTCGGCGGCCGGAGCGGCCACGGCACGGGTGGCACGACGACGGGCACGCGGCGCCGGAGCGGCCGGAGCCTCCTCGACCACGGGCGCCGGCTCGGCGACGGGAGCCTCGGCGGCCGGGGCCTCGACCACGGCCGGGGCCTCGGTCGCCGGAGCGGCGACGGCGCGGGTGGCACGACGACGGGCACGCGGCGCGGGGGCGGCCGGAGCCTCCTCCTCCACCACGGGCGCGGGAGCCTCGGCCACGGCGGCCGGAGCCTCCGGGGCGGCGACTGCGCGGGTCGCGCGGCGGCGGGTCCGCGGCGCGGGAGCGGCGGGCTCCTCGGCGACGGGAGCGGCGGCCACGGGCTCGGCGGCCGGGGTCTCGACGACGGCCTCGGCGGCCGGGGTCGCCGGAGCGGCCACGGCGCGGGTGGCGCGGCGGCGGGGACGAGCGGGGGCGGCCGGAGCGGCCTCTTCGGCGGGGGCGGCCGGGGCGGCCTCGGTCACCGGGGCCGTCTCGGCGACGGCGCCACCGGGCGGGCCCGCGGGCCGGGAAGCGGCACGGCGGCGACGGCGCGGCGGCAGGTTGTCGCTGGGGCTGCCGCTGTCGGCGTTACCAGCAGGGGTGGTGTCGTTTTCGTTGTTGAGCATTGCGGGCGGTTCTCCCGTCACGCTCCCGGGCGCCGCGGCTGACTTCCGGTCCGGCACGGCTCCGCGCAATGAGCGCGGAACCGGCCTCCGGGGCGCGTTCGCCACACGGGAGCTGCTTAGTCCATGGCCGCCGGTTCCGTACGTCTTGTCCGTACGGCCTGGCGGAAGTCTTCAGGTGTGTGCGCGGCCCGACCCAGGTGGCTCCCGAGTACCAGGGCTGCGCGACGACGGCGTTCCTTACGCGGCGGGACCTTCCGGCGCCTTCGCGTCGGCTGCTACGGCGGCCGTGGGTGGAGCGGCCGTGTCAGCCTCGCGGTCGGGCGCGAGCGGGTCGGTCACCGTGCCGGACTCCTCGTCGAAGAGCCCCTGCGCCAGCCTGGTCACCGCTGAGGGGACCGGCGGCGCCAGGTCGGCCACAGCTCGGAGACCGGACAGGACGTCGTCGGGTCGCACGGCAGGTGTCAGATGCCGAACAACCAGCCGCAGTATCGCACAGGCATTGTCCAGCGGCCTATCAGCCGGGGCGGGAAGCGCTTCGAGGCTGACGACCGCGCCACGCGTGTCGAAGGTCCGCATTCCGTTCTTGGTCCGGCGCTGCACCTCCACGTTCTCGGCGGCGAGGAAGACCGACACGGCCCGCTCGGCCTCGGCGAGCTCCACGCCGTCCAGGCGCAGCTCCCACACGGAGGCGGTCAGCCGGTCCGCGAGGCCGGAGGTGCGGGCCTCGACGGCGTCGATGATGTCGAGTCCGGTGGGCATCGACTCGTCGAGCAGCTCACGGAGCTTCTCGGGGTCGCGGGGCGCGGCGAGGGCGATCTCCAGGTACTCGGCCTCGCTCCCGGTGCCGGTCGGTGCGGCGTTCGCGTACGAGACGCGCGGGTGCGGGGTGAAGCCGGCCGAGTACGCCATCGGCACCTCGGCGCGGCGCAGGGCCCGCTCGAAGGCGCGCTGGAAGTCACGGTGGCTGGTGAACCGGAGGCGGCCGCGCTTGGTGTAGCGCAGTCGGATGCGCTGCACCACCGGTGCGGGAGGCGGGCCTTCGGGCTGTCGCTTGCCCAGTGGTTCTTCTCCTTGTGCGGGGCTCCGCGGCTCGCGCGTCGCCCTGAGGTCTGTCGACCCGCTCCGGCTCACCCCTGCCGTCGGGGCAGGGAGATCTCGTCAGCGGGTGCCGCGTCGGCGGCTGTCGTACTACCCAGAGTACGCGCCCGTGACCTCGCCGGTTCCACGGGAGGAGTACCGAAGAGGGCGCGGCGCACGGAGGCGCGGGCCTCGCGGACCGCGGCGCGGCCGGTCCGCCAGACCTCGCGGACGGCGTGCCCGGCGGGCGTCAGGACGTGCCGGTACAGCCAGGCCGCGGGCCACCCGATCAGCACCCGGCCGACCCACTTGAGCCCGCGCCACAGCGCGGCGGTGATCAGCCCGGCCACGTGCCAGGCCCATACGAGGACCCGTCCGGCCGGAGCGAGCACGTAGCGGTACACGACCGCGGCCAGCCACCCGAGCCCGAGCCCGACGGGCCGCAGCAGGTACCGGTACCCGGCGACCACCAGCCACACGAAGCCCAGCCCGACGGGCCGCAGCACATACCGGTACACCGCGACCACCAGCCACACGAGCCCCAGCCCGACGGGCCGCAGCACGTACCGGTGGACCAGCGCGGCCAGCCGTACGAGCCCGTGGCCGAGGGGCGCTAGCACGTAGCGCCACAGCCCGACCCAGGGCCACACGAACAGCGTCATGCCCAGCGCCCACCCGATCCGGCCGATGCCCTTGGCGAGGGGCGCGAGCAGGTAGCGCATGCCGCCCCGGCCCAGCCAGGCGAGCGCCGCGCCGAGCGGACGCAGCACGTAGGCGCCCAGGATCCGCCCGGCCGGCGCGAGCAGGTGGTCGTACGCACCGTGGCACAGCCACGCCAGCCCCCGGCCGACCGGGGTGAGCACGTACCGCCACAGCCCGACCCACGGCCACACGAAGACCAGCTTGAACAGCGTGGTCAGCAGCCACCCCAGCGCACGCAGCAGCGGTGCGAGGACGTGGACGTACAGCGGCCCGAGGACGTGCCGGTGCACGACCCGGCCCGCGGCGACCAGCAGTTCCCAGACCACCCGTACGGGCAGTACGACAAGTACGGCGACGATCTTGACGGGGATCCTGATGAGGCCCACCAGGCACCCGTCGCCGCCGTCGGCCGGGAGTCGCTTGTCCGTTTCCATGCAGTGGGGGACACGACGAAGGCCCCCACCCGTTGCGGGCGGGGGCCTCTCGTGACCCAAGGGTTACTTCACGACCGACAGCGGCAGCAGCTTCTTGCCGGTGGGGCCGATCTGGATCTCGGTCTGCATCTGAGGACACACGCCGCAGTCGAAGCACGGGGTCCAGCGGCAGTCGTCGACCTCGGTCTCGTCGAGGGCGTCCTGCCAGTCCTCCCAGAGCCAGTCCTTGTCGAGACCGGAGTCCAGGTGGTCCCAGGGCAGGACCTCCTCGTAGGTCCGCTCGCGGGTCGTGTACCAGGCCACGTCCACGCCGTAGGCGGGCAGCGTCTTCTCGGCCGCCTCCATCCAGCGGTCGTAGCTGAAGTGCTCGCGCCAGCCGTCGAAGCGGCCGCCCGACTCGTACACGGCGCGGATGACGTCGCCGATGCGGCGGTCGCCGCGGGAGAGGAGGCCCTCGACGATGCCCGGCTTGCCGTCGTGGTAGCGGAAGCCGATGGAGCGGCCGTACTTCTTGTCGCCGCGGATCTTGTCGCGGAGCTTGCCCAGGCGGGCGTCCGTCTCCTCGGCGGACAGCTGCGGCGCCCACTGGAACGGGGTGTGCGGCTTGGGCACGAACCCGCCGATGGACACCGTGCAGCGGATGTCGTTCTGGCCGGAGACCTCGCGCCCCTTGGCGATGACGTTGACCGCCATGTCGCCGATCTGGAGCACGTCCTCGTCGGTCTCGGTGGGCAGGCCGCACATGAAGTACAGCTTCACCTGGCGCCAGCCGTTGCCGTAGGCGGTGGCGACCGTCCGGATCAGGTCCTCTTCCGAGACCATCTTGTTGATGACCTTGCGCATGCGCTCGGAGCCGCCCTCGGGGGCGAAGGTCAGGCCGGAGCGGCGACCGTTGCGGGTCAGCTCGTTGGCCAGGTCCACGTTGAACGCGTCCACGCGGGTCGACGGCAGGGACAGGCCCACCTTGTCGTCCGAGTAGCGGTCGGCGAGGCCCTTGGCGATGTCGGCGATCTCCGTGTGGTCCGCGGAGGACAGGGAGAGGAGACCGACCTCCTCGAAGCCGGTGGCCTTCAGTCCCTTCTCCACCATTTCGCCGATGCCGGTGATGCTTCGCTCCCGCACGGGGCGCGTGATCATGCCGGCCTGGCAGAAACGGCAGCCGCGGGTGCAGCCGCGGAAGATCTCCACGGACATGCGCTCGTGGACGGTCTCGGCGAGCGGGACCAGGGGCTGCTTGGGGTAGGGCCACTCGTCGAGGTCCATGACCGTGTGCTTGGACACGCGCCACGGCACGCCGGAGCGGTTGGGCACGACACGGCCGATGCGGCCGTCCGGCAGGTACTCGACGTCGTAGAAGCCGGGGACGTAGACGTTGCCGGTCTTGGCGAGACGCAGGAGGACCTCTTCGCGCCCGCCCGGCCGCCCCTCGGCCTTCCAGGTGCGGATGATCTCGGTCATGTCGAGGACGGCCTGCTCGCCGTCGCCGATGACCGCGCAGTCGATGAACTCCGCGATCGGCTCGGGGTTGAAGGCCGCGTGGCCGCCCGCGAGGACGATCGGGTGGTCGACGGTGCGGTTGCGGGCCTCCAGCGGGATGCCGGCCAGGTCCAGGGCCGTGAGCATGTTGGTGTAGCCCAGCTCCGTGGAGAAGGACAGGCCGAACACGTCGAAGGCGGAGACCGGGCGGTGGCTGTCCACGGTGAACTGCGGCACCTTGTGCTCGCGCATCAGTTCTTCGAGGTCGGGCCACACGCTGTAGGTGCGCTCGGCGAGGACGCCCTCGCGCTCGTTGAGCACCTCGTACAGGATCATGACGCCCTGGTTGGGCAGCCCGACTTCGTACGCGTCCGGGTACATGAGAGCCCAGCGGACGTCGCAGCTCTCCCACTCCTTGACCGTGGAGTTGAGTTCACCGCCGACGTACTGGATGGGCTTCTGCACATGCGGAAGCAGGGCCTCAAGCTGAGGGAAGACCGACTCGGTCATCACGCGACTTTCGTGAAGCGGGCAGGGGGCAGCTCTCAAGCGTACCTCGCGGCTCGGCCGCCCCCATCCACATGATCATTCCAATGGGATCCGCAGCGCGGGGTCCGAGGCCTCGGCCCAGATGTCCGGAAGCTCCCGCTCGCGCCGCTCGGCCAGGGCCTCCTCGCGCGCGTAGAGCACGCCCCAGGTGAAGGCGGACTCGCCGGCGGCCGTCGCCTGGACCGCGAGGCCGCGCAGGGCGTCGCGGGCCACGACGCTGTCCTGGTGGTCGCCGAGCAGGCTCTGCACCGACTTGCCGGCCTTGGCCAGGCGCTTCGCCTGCTTGCCGAGGACGGGTTCGGCCGATTCGGCCGCGTAGCGCAGGCGCTTGGCGGCCTTGCGGGCGTCGTGCAGGGCCAGGTCCCGCTCGTGGCCCTGGTCGAGCGAGAGCGCGCCGACGACCCGGTCCGCGAGGCGCGCGTAGTCGCGGAGCACCGCCTTCGGCAGGACCGCCTCCGGGGGCCGGGCGGCGGCCTTCTTCAGCGGAGGCTCGTCCAGGAGGGCGTCGAGGGAGTCCAGCAGGGCCACGTAGCGGGCATTGTCGAGTACGGCGAGCGCCCTGCGGCGCGATGCGGAGCGCCGCGCCGTGTTCCACGTGCGCAGCCTGCTGCGGACCGGCCCGATCAGCAGGGTGCGGGGCAGCTCGCCGAGGTGGGTCTGGATCCGCTCCAGCAGGACCTCCTGGTCGCGGTCGACGCCGAGCTCGGCGGCGAGCCAGCGCAGCTCCTCGCCGATGGGGTCGGTGGCGGTCCGGTCGATCACCTTGCGGTAGGTCTTGAAGGCGCTGCGGATCCGGCGGCTCGCGACCCGCATCTGGTGGACGGAGTCCGGCAGCCCGCGCCGCACGGCCGGGTCCTGGGCGACGAGCGCGTCGCGCTGTTCGCGCAGGTACGCGAGCACGTGCGCGCCCGCGGTGCCCTCGGGCCCGCCGCTCCCGGGCCGGGCCGGGGGCTCGGCGGCGGTCTCGGCGAGGGCGCGGGCGAGCTTCGAGGGGGCGTCGGAGACCCGGAGTCCGGCCTTGCGGAAGGTCTTCTCGACGGCGTCGAGCAGTTCGGGGTCGACGCCGTCGGCGAGTTCCACCTCGACCTCGGTCCAGGTGGCGGTGGTCTCGCCGCGTTCGGCGACGACCGCGTCGGTGCTCAGTTCCGCGAGCAGGGCGCCGCCCGCGTCGAGCAGGTGGCTGATCTTGCGCGAGGAGAGGAGTCTGACCTGCGGCTGGAGCCCGGCGCCGCGGACACGGGAGCGGACGAGGGCGGCGAGTGCGGGCGGGACCGTGTCACTGAGTGCGGCCCCGATCTCGTCGCGCACTCCCGGCGAGACGGGCAGTTTGAGGTGCCAGCCCTCGTCCGCGCCGCCCGTTCTGCGCCTCAGGGTGAGACCGTCGGCGGCGAGCCGCTGGTCGGGGGTGTCGTAGTAGACGGCGTCGAGGTCGACGGTGCCCTGGTCGGAGACGGCCGCGATGGCGGCCGTGCCCGTCAGGTCCGGGACCCCGCGCCGGGCAGTTTTGGCCTTGGAGAACTCGAATTTCCGCTCGATTTCACGCTTGGTGTCCGCCATAGACCGAACTTAGTCCTGAACGGATCACGTCGGCACGGTGAACGGAACATCAGGCTGACAATGGCCGTTGCACCTTGATCGACTGCAGGAGGCCGATCGCCACCCACACCGCGAACATCGATGATCCTCCGTACGAGACGAAGGGCAGTGGGAGCCCGGCCACCGGCATGATCCCGAGGGTCATCCCGATGTTCTCGAAGGACTGGAAGGCGAACCAGGCGATGATCCCGGCGCACACGATCGTCCCGTACAGCTCGGTGGTCTCCCGGGCGATCATGCAGGCCCGCCAGAGGATGATCGCGAGCAGCAGCAGGATCAGTCCGGCCCCGACGAAGCCGAGCTCCTCCCCCGCCACGGTGAAGACGAAGTCGGTCTGCTGCTCGGGCACGAACTGGCCGGTGGTCTGCGAGCCCTTGAACAGCCCGGAGCCGGTCAGGCCGCCGGAGCCGATCGCGATGCGGGCCTGGTTGGTGTTGTAGCCGACGCCGGCCGGGTCGAGCTCGGGGTTGGCGAAGGCGGCGAAGCGGTTGATCTGGTACTCGTCGAGTACGCCGAGCTGCCATATCAGGACGGCACCGCCCGCGCCGGCGCCGAGCAGGCCGATCACCCAGCGGTTGGAGGCGCCGGAGGCCAGCAGCACGCCGAGCACGATCACGATCATGACCATCACGGAGCCGAGGTCGGGCATCAGCATGACGATGCCCATCGGGGCCGCGGCCAGGCAGAGCGCCTTGACCACGGTGCGGTGGTCGGGGTGGGCGAGGTCGCCCGCGTCCACCCGGGTGGCCAGCAGCATCGCCATCACCAGGATGATCGTGATCTTCACGAACTCGGACGGCTGGAGGGAGAATCCGCCGCCGATGACGATCCACGCGTGGGCGCCGTTGATGGTGGCGCCGAGCGGGGTCAGCACGGCGAGGATCAGCACGAGGGAGAGCCCGTAGAGGACCGGTACGGCGCCGCGCAGGGTGCGGTGGCCGAGCCAGACCGTGCCGATCATAAGGACGAGGCCGATGCCGGTGTTCAGGGCGTGCCGGGCCAGGAAGTAGTACGGGTCGCCCTGGTTCAGCGTGGTCCTGTTGCGGGTCGCCGACCACACCAGCAGGGCGCCGATGCAGGAGAGGGCGGTCGCGGAGAGGAGTATCGGCCAGTCGAGCCGGCGCACCACCGAGTCGCGGGCGGTGAGCTTGGCCATCGTCCCGCGCTCGGGCGCGTACCGGGAGACGGAGAACTTGTTGGCGGTCGGCATGTCTTCCCTTAGGGGGTGTCTCGTCGATCGGGGCGGATCAGGGAGCGGTGGGCGGTGCCGTGGATCGCAAGGCGGACGAGGGGGGCGACGCGGAGCGTCGCCGACCGAGGACAACGCGGCGAGGCGCGGTGCCGACCGCCGCGAGCCCGCCCTGATCGGCGAGACACCCCCTAATCCTGGCGAGCCGCGGGCGGAGCGGGCGGCCCTGCGAGCACGGCCGGTTCCAGATCCTCCGGGGAGGCCGGCACGTACGGCCGGATCTCCGGGGAGATGATGGAGCCGTCGGGCTCGATCCGGGGCAGTTTCGCCTCGGGGCCCAGCAGCAGGGCCTTCTTGAGGTCCTGCTTCCCGTCCATGGTCAGACCGTAGATGGCGTTGTAGAGGTTGCGGACGGCGGGGCCGGAGGCGCCCGAGCCGGTGCCGCCCTGGGAGATCGTCATGACGATCGTGAAGTCCTTGGTGTAGGTCGCCAGCCATGACGTGGTCTGCTTGCCGTAGACCTGTGCGGTGCCGGTCTTGGCGTGCATCGGGATCTTGTCCATCGGCCAGCCGCCGAACCGCCAGGCGGCGGTTCCGCCGGGCTCGACGACCGAGCGCAGGCCCTTGTCGAGGTCGCTGATGGTCTTGGCGTCGATCGGCAGCCTGCCGTGCGACTGGGGCTTGATCATCTCGATGTGCTTGCCGTCGGGGCTGATCACTGCCTTGCCGACGGTGGGGTTGTAGAGGGTGCCCCCGTTGCTGATGGCGGAGTACGCGGTGGCCATCTGGATGGGGGTGACGAGGACGTCGCCCTGGCCGATGGCGAAGTTGATGCTGTCGTAGGCCTTCAGCTGGTTGCCTTCGAGGCAGCTCTCGTAGGCGATCTGCTCGACGTAGGTGCCGCCCCGCTTGCCCTGCTTGCACCAGGCGTTCTTGTTGGCCTTCCAGAAGTTCTGCTTCCACTTCCGGTCGGGGATCCGGCCGGTGACCTCGTTCGGCAGGTCGATGCCGGTCTCGGAGCCGAGTCCGAACTCCCGGGCGGTCCGGTAGAACCAGTCGTGGGCGTCCTTCTTGGGGCTGAGGCCTCCGTCGCGCTGCCACTCCTTGTGGCCCAGGGCGTAGAAGACGGTGTTGCAGGAGAACTTGAGGGCGTCCCCGAGGGTGATCGGGCCGTGCCCCTTGGACTCGAAGTTCGCGAAGCTCCGGCCGCCGAGGCTGTAGGAGCTGCTGCAGTTGTACTTGTCGTCGAACTTGTAGCCGGCCCGGACGGCCGCGCTCGCGGAGACCACCTTGAAGATGGAGCCCGCGGGGGCCATGCCCTGGATGCCCCGGTTGAGCAGCGGGTAGTTGGAGCTCTTGCTGGTGAGCTTCGCGTAGTCCTTGCCGGAGATGCCGCCGACCCAGGTGTTGGGGTCGTAGTCGGGCTGGGAGGCCATCGCGACGATGCGGCCGGTCTTGGCCTCCATGACGACGACGGCTCCCGAGTCGGCCTCGTACTTGCGGCCGGTGATGTTGTCGGTCTCGTTGCGGACGACCTTCATGGCGTCCTGGAGCTCGTACTCGGCGACGGCCTGGACCCGGGCGTCGATGCTGGTGACGAGGGTGGATCCGGCCACGCCCGGGTCGGACTTGGTCTGGCCCATGACCCGGCCGAGGTTGTCCACCTCGTACGAGGTGACCTCCGCCTTGCCTCGCAGCTGCCTGTCGTAGGTGCGTTCGATGCCGGAGCGTCCGACCTGGTCGGACCGCAGGTGCGGCGAGTCGGAGTCCTTGGCCTTCTGGATCTCGTCGTCGGTGACCGGGGAGAGGTAGCCGAGCACCTGCGCGGTACGGGCCCCGCCGGGGGCCGGGTAGCGGCGGACCGCGGTGGGCTCGGCGGTGATGCCGGGGAAGTCCTCGGGGCGTTCGCGCAGTTGCAGCGCCTGCTGGGTGGTGGCTTCGAGGGTGACCGGGATGGGCTGGTACGGGGAGCCGTTCCAGCAGGGTGCGGGGGTCTGGGAGTCGCAGAGCCGGACCTTTTCCATGACCTCCTTGGGGGTCATGTCCAGGACGTCGGCGAGGCGGGTCATGACGCCCTTGCCCTTGTCCTTCATCTTCATCAGCGCGGTGCGGCTGGCGGAGACGACGAGGCGGGTCTCGTTGTCGGCGAGCGGGACCCCGCGGGCGTCGAGGATCGAGCCGCGCACGGCGGGCTGGACGACCCGCTGGACGTGGTTGCTCTTCGCCTCGTGGTAGTACTCGTCGCCGTTGCGGATCTGGAGGTACCAGAGCCGGCCGCCGAGGGTGAGGAACATCGAGAGGACGAGCACCTGGATCATGACGAGCCTGATCTGCACCCGGGAGGTACGGCCGGTCTCCGGAACGTTGGTCACGACTGCTCCTCCCTCACAGCTTTTTGACGCTCTTCACACCCTTGACCGCCTTGACCCCCTTTATACGGACAGCCTTGTTGGCCCGCGAGCGGGCGGTCTTCAGGCGCAGGCCGCCGCGCTGGCTGCCGATGCGCAGGCCCGTACCGCCGGCCAGCCAGCCGGCGGAGACGTCGGCGGCCTTGTTGGCGGGGCCGCCGCCGGCCTCGACGGCCATCGGGTCGTTCTCGGCCTTCCGCGCCAGCGCCATGATCCACGGCACGGTGAACGGCGCGAGCAGCAGGTCGTAGAGGGTGGCGGTGAACACCAGCCCGGTCAGACCCACGTGGCGGGCGGCGGTGTCGCCGACGAGGGCGCCCACTCCCGCGTAGAGCAGGGTGGAGCCGATCGCGGCGGCGACGACGGTGAGCATCGGGCCCCAGGCGGAACGGAACCGGCCGCCGTCGGGGCGGGTCAGTCCGGCGACGTAGCCGATGACGCACAGCACGAGCGCGTACCGCCCGGCGGCGTGGTCGGCGGGCGGGGCCAGGTCGGCGAGGAGGCCGGCGGCGAACCCGATGAGCGCGCCGCTGACGTGCCCGTACACGAGTGCGAGCGAGACGACGGTGAGGAGCAGGAGGTCGGGCACGGCGCCGGGCAGTTGGAGCCGGCCCAGGACGGTGACCTGGATGACGAGGGCGACCACGATGAGGGTGGCCGAGAGCAGGATCCGGTTGAAGCGCATGCGTGGTCTGCTCCTAGTCGTCGGCCGGCTTGGCGGGCGCGCCGGCGGATCCGGACGGGGTGACCGTGACGGTGACCGTCGGGGTGGGCTTGGGTGCCTCGGGCTTGGGCGGCAGGACCGCGTCGCGGGGGTCCTCGCGCGGCGGCATCACGACGACGCCGACGATGTCCAGGCGCGAGAAGCCGACGAACGGACGCACCCAGACGGTGCGGGTCAGGTCGCCGCGCGAGGGGTCGACCTTGACCACCTCGCCGATCGGCACGCCGGGCACGAAGGGCTTGTTGCCGCGCGAACCGAAGGTGACGAGCCGGTCGCCGGGGTTGACCTTGGCCTTGCCGTTGAGCATCTGGACGGACAGGGCGCGGTCGCCCTGGCCGGTGGCGAAGCCCAGTTCGCCGGTCTTCTCCAGCCGGGTGCCGACGGTGAAGTCGGGGTCGTTGGCGAGGACGACGGTGGCGGTGTCGGGGCCGACGGTGCTGACCCGGCCGACGAGGCCGTCGCCGTTGAGGACGGTCATGTCGCGTTCGATGCCGTCCTTGCTGCCGGCGTCGATGGTGACGGTCCACGAGAAGCCCTGGGCCGCTCCTATGGCGATGACCTCGGCGCCCTTGATGCCGTACTGGCCGGCGCCGGCCCGCTTGAGCATCTCGTCGAGCTCGTGGATGCGGCTGCGGGTCTGGTCCTCGCTGCCCAGCTTGGCCTTCAGCGCGGCGTTCTCGCGCTCCAGCGTGGCGACGCGGTTGTGGCGCTCGCCGGAGTCCCGTACCGCCCCTATGGCGTTGGCGACCGGATCGACCGCGGTCGCCACACCTTCCTCGACCGGGCCGAAGACCGCTGCGGCGGCCTGCCGGGCACCGTCGACCGGCGACTCCTCGCCTGCCCTGATGTCCACCGTGATCAGTGCGAACGCGATGGCGATCAGAAGCACCAGGAGCAGCCGGCTTTCTCGTGTGTCCCTCACGTGCGGCGGCCGTGCCTTCCTCGTCGGATTTCTCTTTTGCCTGTATATCAACGATCCGCCGCACGGGCCCGGTAGCACCCGTACGGCGGATCCTTGTGTGTTCCGCATGGCCCCTCCGGCAAGGAGGGGCATCTGTCAGCGACGGGGCTGGGCGTCCAGGACCTGCTGGAGGGCCTCGAACTCCTCGACGCACTTGCCGGAGCCGAGCGCGACGGAGTCGAGGGGGTCCTCGGCGATGTGGATCGGCATGCCGGTCTCCCGGCGCAGCCGCTCGTCGAGACCGCGCAGCAGGGCGCCGCCGCCGGTCAGGACGATCCCGCGGTCCATGATGTCGCCGGAGAGCTCCGGCGGGCACTTGTCGAGCGTGGTCTTGACCGCGTCGACGATGGAGTTGACGGGCTCCTCGATGGCCTTGCGGACCTCGGCGGCCGAGATGACGACCGTCTTGGGCAGGCCGGAGACGAGGTCGCGACCACGGATCTCGGTGTGCTCGTCCTTGTCGAGGTCGTAGGCCGACCCGATGGTGATCTTGATCTGCTCGGCCGTGCGCTCACCGAGGAGGAGCGAGTACTCCTTCTTGATGTGCTGGATGATCGCGTTGTCGAGCTCGTCGCCGGCCACCCGGATGGACTGTGCCGTGACGATTCCGCCGAGGGAGATGACGGCGACCTCGGTGGTGCCGCCGCCGATGTCCACGACCATGTTGCCGGTGGCCTCGTGGACGGGCAGGCCCGAGCCGATGGCGGCGGCCATGGGCTCTTCGATGATGTGCACCTGGCGGGCGCCGGCCTGCGTGGACGCCTCGATGACCGCGCGTCGCTCCACTCCCGTGATGCCGGAGGGAACGCAGACCACCACGCGCGGGCGGGCCAGGTAGCGGCGCTTGTGGATCTTGAGGATGAAGTACCGGAGCATGCGCTCGGTGATTTCGAAGTCGGCGATGACGCCGTCCTTGAGGGGCCTTACGGCGACGATGTTGCCGGGCGTGCGCCCGATCATCTTCTTCGCCTCCGAGCCGACCGCCAGGATGCCACCGGTGTTCGTGTTGATGGCGACCACGGACGGCTCGTTCAGGACGATCCCCCGGCCCCTCACGTACACCAGCGTGTTGGCGGTCCCGAGGTCGATCGCCATGTCACGGCCGATGAACGACATTTTGTTCCCCTTGTTCCCCATGAGGAGCGTCTGGCCTTCCAGTTGATAGCGGCTGCTGTCAGGTCGGCGAGGTGGGTGTGTGGGTGGAGGCCCCATCGTAGTGCCGCAAGTACGAAGACCGCGCGACGGGACTCCGGCAATCCCGCCGGAATGGATACCCGCCCCCTCAGTGGTGACGACGTGTCCTGCCCAGGCGTTCCCGCTGCGGCCCGGAAATACCGTGGGGCGACCGAAATTACTTCGGTCGCCCCAGGTCGTGAGCGCTATTCGGCTGATGTTCCGTCAGGAAAGAGTGCTCAGAGCGCCGGGAAGAACAGCTTCAGCTCACGCTCGGCGGACTCCTCCGAGTCCGAGGCGTGGATCAGGTTCTCACGCGTGATCGTGCCGAAATCACCCCGGATGGAGCCCGGAGCCGCCGCGATCGGGTCAGTGGGTCCGGCCAATTGGCGGACACCCTCGATCACCCGCTCGCCTTCGACCACCAGGGCGACGATCGGGCCGCTCGCCATGAAGCCCATGAGGGGCTCGTAGAACGGCTTGCCCTTGTGCTCGCCGTAGTGCGCCTCCAGGGTCTCCTGGTCCAGCGTACGCAGCTCCAGTGCGGGGATGGTCCAGCCGGCCTTCCGCTCGATGCGGCCGATGATCTCGCCGACCAGACCGCGACGGACGGCGTCGGGCTTGAGCAGGACGAGGGTGCGCTGGGTCATGTTGCGGCTCCTTGCGACAAACGGGTGCGGTAGGGCGAATCTACAGGGCCGATCAGGGGACCCGTCAGGCAGCGTCAGGCGTCCCGGGGGCGCCCTGCGCCTCCTGGGCGGCCGCCCAGCGCGCCTTGATCGTGTCGATCTTGCGGCCGTAGTGCACGGAGCACCACCACAGCCCGGCGAACACCGCGCCGAGGAAGAACATCGTCGGCACGACGAACCCGCTCGCGATCAGGCCGATCTGCAGGGCCCAGCCCAGTTGCACCGCCCCGGGACGCGAGAGCATCCCGCACAGCAGCACCGACAGCAGCATCGAGACCCCGCACACGGTCCAGACCGTGGCCTGGGTCAGGTCCGGGTCCTTCATCGCGACCAGTCCCGCGAAGCCGATCACGAAGAACTCGCCGATCAGCGTGCTCGCACACAGCGTGCGCATCCCTCAGCCCCTCTTCAGCAGCAGGCGGGCCTCGCCCACCGTGATCACGGAACCGGTCACCAGGACCCCGGCCCCTCCGTACTCGGCCTCTTCCTCCGCCAGGGTGATCGCCGCCTCCAGGGCGTCGTCCAGCCGCGGCTCCACCTGCACCCGGTCCGCGCCGAAGACCTCGACCGCGACGGCCGCGAGCTCGTCCGCGCCCATCGACCGGTGGCTGGAGTTCTCCGTCACCACCACCTCCGCGAGGATCGGCTCGAAGGCCTCCAGCACCCCGCGGACGTCCTTGTCCGCACTCGCGGCGACCACACCGATGAGCCGGCTGAAGCCGAAGGACTCGGTGACCGCCTCCGCGGTGACCGCCGCGCCCGCCGGGTTGTGCGCCGCGTCCAGGACCACCGTCGGGCTGCGCCGCACGACCTCCATGCGGCCCGGCGAGGACACCGAGGCGAAGGCCTTGCGCACGGTGTCCACGTCCAGGACCCGGGCGTGCTCCTGGCCGATCCCGAAGAAGGCCTCGACGGCGGCCAGCGCCACCGCCGCGTTGTGCGCCATGTGCGCGCCGTACAGCGGCAGGAAGATGCCGTCGTACTCGCCGCCCACACCGCGCAGCGTCAGCTGCTGGCCGCCGACCGCGACCTCGCGGGAGACGACCCCGAACTCCATGCCCTCACGGGCCACCGTGGCGTCCACCTCGACGGCCTTCTTCAGCAGCACCTGCGCCGCGTCCACCGGCTGCTGGGCCAGGATCACGGTCGCGTCCTGCTTGACGATGCCGCCCTTCTCCACGGCGATCTCACCGGGCGTGGAGCCGAGCCGGTCGGTGTGGTCCAGGCTGATCGGCGTGACCACCGCGACGGACGCGTCGATGACGTTGGTCGCGTCCCAGCTGCCGCCCATGCCGACCTCGACCACGGCCACGTCCACCGGGGTGTCCGCGAAGGCCGCGTAGGCCATCCCCGTGAGCACCTCGAAGAAGGACAGCCGGTACTCCTCGGCGGCGTCGACCATCTCCACGTACGGCTTGATGTCGTGGTACGTCTCGACGAACCGCTCGGCGGTGATCGGTGCCCCGTCGAGGCTGATCCGCTCGGTGATCGACTGCACGTGCGGGCTGGTGTAGCGCCCGGTGCGCAGCTCGAAGGCGTTCAGCAGGGCCTCGATCATGCGGGCCGTGCTCGTCTTGCCGTTGGTGCCGGTGACGTGGATGGACGGGTACGCGCGCTGCGGCTCGCCCAGTACGTCCATCAGCGCCGCGATCCGCGACACCGAGGGCTCCAGCTTGGTCTCGCCCCAGCGGGTGGCGAGCTCCTGCTCCACCTCCAGCAGCGCCTTGGCGACCTCCGGGTCGGTGGGCCGGGCGGGTACCGGGTCGCCCTGGGGCGGTCCGGCCTGGGCGCGCAGGGTGCGGCTGCCGGCCTCGATCACCGCCAGGTCGGGGTCGCGGTCGGACTCTTCCGCCACGATCTGGTCGAACTCGTCGAAGGGTGCGGCGAGGTCGTCGTTGTCGTCGCGGTCGTGGCTCTCGGGCTGCTGGTCACTCACAGGGCCAGTCTACGGACGGGGACCCGGGGGACTTTCGGCCCGGCCGTTTCGGGACCTCCGGCGCCCGGAGCGACCTGATCGTTATGCAAGCCTTGCGGCAGCAGATAGGGGAACGAATGCCGCAGGCCAGCAGCAACAAGACAGCATCCAGCCGCGACATAGGGATCGACCTGGGCACCGCCAACACCCTCGTCTACGCACGGGGGCACGGGATCGTCCTCGATGAGCCGTCCGTGGTCGCCGTGAAGGCGGGCACCACCACCGCCCTGGCCGTCGGCACGGACGCGAAGGAGACCATCGGCCGCACCCCCGGCTCCATCACCGCGATCCGCCCGCTCAGGGGCGGTGTGATCTGCGACTACGAGGCCGCGGAGGAGATGATCCGGCACTTCGTCCGCAAGGCCGTCCCGGGCCGGCGGCCCCGCACCCGGATGGTGATCTGCGTGCCCTCCGGCGTCACCCCGGTCGAGCGGCGGGCCATCGTCCAGGCGTCCACCCGGGCCGGAGCCAAGGTCGTGCACCTGATCGAGGAGCCGATGGCCGCGGCGATCGGCGCCGGGCTGCCCGTGGCCGAACCCCGCGGCTCCATGGTCGTGGACATCGGCGGCGGCACCTCCGAGGTCGCCGTCATCTCCCTGGGCGGCATCGTCACGTCCAGGTCGCTGCGGGTCGGCGGGGACCGGCTCGACGCGGCGGTCATGGACCACGTACGCAAGGAACACGCGCTGCTCATCGGGGAGCGCACCGCCGAGGACGTCAAGCTCGGCATCGGATCGGCCTGGCCGGTCCCGGACCGGCCGGAGCTGGAGACGCGCACCTTCACCGTGCGCGGCCGCGAGAAGGTCGGCGGCATGCCCAAGACCCTCCGGCTGACCGTCCAGGACGTCCGGGCCGCGCTCGACGAGCCGATCGAGGCGATCATCGCCGCCGTGCGCACCACCCTGGAGGAGTGCCCGCCGGAGCTGTCCGGCGACGTGATGGAGCACGGCATCGTGCTGACCGGCGGCGGCGCGCTGCTGCCCGGCCTGGACCTGCGGATGGCTTCCGCGACGGGCATCCCGGTCTTCGTCGCGGACGACCCGCTGGACTGCGTGGCCCTGGGCACCGGCCGCTGCGTGGAGGACCTGGACGCCCTGGGCGGCCTGCTCGCCCCGGCGAGGGCCTGAGCTCCTCAGCCGCGCGGAAGGGTGGCGACGACCTCGTAGGAGTCCCGCGTGCGCGTCGCCGTCAGGGTCCCGCCCAGGCTGCGTACGCGCTCGGACATGCTCGCCGTGCCCGAACCCGCCGAGACGGGGGCCCGGCCCGGGGTCCGGGCCGGCAGCGCGTTGCTGACCGCTATCCGCAGCCTCGGGCCGTCCGTCGTGATCGACACCTCGATGGTCTCCCCGTGGGCGTGCTTGGCGGCGTTGGTCAGGCACTCCTGCACCACCCGGTAGACCGCCGCCTGCCGCAGCGGGGAGAGCCCGTGCACGTCCTCGTCCATGGCGAGCCGGACGGGCGAACCGGCCCGCCCGCTCTCCTCGGCGAGCGCCGGCAGCCCGTCCACGCCCGGGGTCGAGGCCCGCTCCCCGCGCTGCACGATGATCTCGTTGAGCACGAGATGGGCCCGCCGGGCGGTGTCGGCCAGCTCCTCGAAGTCCGGCCCGTACGCCGTCTCCCGCGCCCGCATCGACAGCACCTCGGAGCGGACCGTGAGCAGGGTCAGCTCGCGCCCGACGAAGTCGTGGACGTCGCGGGCCACGGAGGTGCGCTCCTGCTGGACGGCATGGAGCACGGCCGACTCGGCCCGCCGGGCGGTCAGCTCCCCCACCAGGTCGTGCCGGTAGGCGGCGATGCCCACCGCGGAGGCGAGCACCCCGATGGGCACGACGACGCTGAGGAAGCCGCTGAGCGTCTCCCCCCGGGGCGCGGGCCAGTCCGGCACGCAGAACAGCACCAGCGCGAACGCGATGTACCCGAGGGTGGCGAGGATCCCGGCCCGGCGTCCCCGGTAGCGGCCGACCGAGTAGAGGGCGAACTGGATCAGGGTGAGCTCGTGCAGCCACCCGATGAACAGCAGCGCGGCCAGGTACGAGACCCAGGGCTGCCGTCGGCGCACCAGCAGGGTGGTGCAGCCCAGGGCCAGGACCACGGCGGCGGTCGGCCCGCTCAGCGAGTTGTCGGCGGCGGCCAGACCCGGGAGGTCGAGGGCCATCAGGCCGAGGCAGCCGAGCGCGGTGAGCACGTCCACGGCCCGCGGCGACCGGGCCCAGCTCTCGGTGTGCCGGCGGCCACGAGCCACCAGCCGGTCGAAGGCCGGGACCACGGGCTTGACGCGCATGCCCTCCATCATCCGTGGTCAGCGCTCCGGTTCGGATCGCCCGGAAACGAAAAAGTAGTGATTTAGGGCACTTCGGACAGTCGTCCGCGGTGAGACCCGCCCTCCCACGGGGAAGGGATACGGCGAAGGCCCCCGCGTCGACCGACGGTGCGGGGGCCTTCTCCGGTGCACGTGCGTACTGACCGCTAGGCGGCCGGCAGGCCGTCCAGCTGCGCCTGGAGGCGGGCGATGTCCGCCTCGGCCTTGGCGAGCCGGCCCTTGATCTTGTCCACGACGTTGTCCGGGGCCTTGGCGATGAACGCCTCGTTCCCGAGCTTCGCCTCGGCCTGCTGCTTCTCCTTCTCCGCGGCGCCCAGGTCCTTCGTCAGGCGCTTGCGCTCGGCCGCCACGTCGATGGTGCCCGACAGGTCGAGCGCGACGGTGCCGCCGGCGACCGGGAGGGTCGCGGTGGCGCTGAAGGAGTCACCCTCCGGCTGGAGGCGCAGCAGCTGTCGGATGGCCGCCTCGTGCGCGCCCAGCCCGGTGGCGCCCAGCTCCAGACGGGCCGGAACCTTCTGGCCGTCCTGCAGACCCTGCTCCTTGCGGAAGCGGCGGACCTCGGTGATCACCCACTGGACGGAAGCGATCTCCGCCTCGGCGGCCGCGTCGCGGAAGCCGCTGTCCTTGGGCCAGTCGGCAATGACGAGGGACTCGCCGCCGGTCAGCGTGGTCCACAGCGTCTCGGTGACGAAGGGGACGACCGGGTGCAGCAGGCGCAGCATGACGTCGACGACCTCGCCGAGGACGCGGCCGGAGACCTTGGCCTGCTCGCCGCCCGCGAAGAAGGTCGTCTTCGACAGCTCGACGTACCAGTCGAAGACCTCGTCCCACGCGAAGTGGTAGAGCGCCTCGCTGAGCTTCGAGAACTGGTAGTCCTCGTAGTACGCGTCGACCTGCGCGACCGTCTCGTTCAGCCGGGACAGGATCCACCGGTCGGTGGCCGACAACTGCTCGACGGGCGGCAGCTCGCCCTCGATCGTGGCGCCGTTCATCATCGCGAACCGCGTGGCGTTCCAGATCTTGTTGGCGAACTTGCTGGAGGCCTGGACCCAGTCCTCGCCGATCGGGACGTCGACACCCGGGTTGGCACCGCGGGCCAGGGTGAAGCGGACGGCGTCGGAACCGTACTTGTCCATCCAGTCCAGCGGGTTGACCACGTTGCCGAAGGACTTCGACATCTTCTTGCCGCGCTCGTCACGGACCATGCCGTGCAGGGCGATGGTGCGGAACGGCGGGGTCCCGTCCATGGCGTAGAGGCCGAACATCATCATCCGGGCGACCCAGAAGAAGAGGATGTCGTAGCCGGTGACCAGGACGGCGTTCGGGTAGAACTTCTCCAGGCTTTCGGTCCGCTGCGGCCAGCCGAGCGTGGAGAACGGCCACAGGCCCGAGGAGAACCAGGTGTCCAGGACGTCGGTGTCCTGGGTCCAGCCCTCGCCGGCGGGCGGCTGCTCGTCCGGTCCGACGCAGACGACCTCGCCGTTCGGGCCGTACCAGACCGGGATGCGGTGACCCCACCACAGCTGGCGCGAGATGCACCAGTCGTGGAGGTTGTCGACCCAGTCGAAGTACCGCTTCTCCATCTCCTGCGGGTGGATCTTGACCTCGCCGTTGCGGACCGCGTCACCGGCGGCCTCGGCGAGCGGGCCGACCTTGACCCACCACTGCATCGACAGACGCGGCTCGATGGTGGTCTTGCAGCGCGAGCAGTGGCCGACGGAGTGCGTGTACGGGCGCTTCTCGGCGACGATCCGGCCCTCGGCGCGCAGCGCGCCGACGATGGCGGAGCGGGCCTCAAGCCGGTCCAGGCCCTGGAAGGGGCCGTGGGTGGTGATGATCGCGTGCTCGTCCATGACGGCGAGGTTCGGCAGGTTGTGGCGCTGGCCGATCTCGAAGTCGTTCGGGTCGTGCGCCGGGGTCACCTTGACGGCGCCGGTGCCGAACTCGGGGTCGACGTGCTCGTCCGCGACGACCGGGATGCGGCGGCCGGTGAGCGGCAACTCGATCTCGGTGCCGACGAGGTGCTTGTAGCGCTCGTCGTCGGGGTGGACGGCGACGGCCGTGTCACCCAGCATCGTCTCGGCGCGGGTGGTCGCGACGACGATGGACGCCTCGCCCTCGCCGTAGCGGATCGAGACGAGCTCGCCCTCGTCGTCCTGGTACTCGACCTCGATGTCGGAGATCGCGGTCAGGCAGCGGGGGCACCAGTTGATGATGCGCTCGGCGCGGTAGATCAGCTCGTCGTCGTAGAGCTTCTTGAAGATGGTCTGGACGGCCTCGGAGAGGCCCTCGTCCATGGTGAAGCGCTCACGGGACCAGTCGACGCCGTCGCCGAGGCGGCGCATCTGGCCGGAGATCTGGCCGCCGGACTCGTCCTTCCACTGCCAGACGCGCTCGACGAAGGCCTCCCGGCCGAGGTCGTGGCGGGACTTGCCCTCCTTGGCGAGCTCGCGCTCGACGACGTTCTGGGTGGCGATGCCTGCGTGGTCCATGCCCGGCTGCCACAGCGTCTCGTAGCCCTGCATGCGCTTGCGGCGGGTGAGGGCGTCGATCAGCGTGTGCTCGAAGGCGTGGCCCAGGTGCAGGCTGCCGGTGACGTTGGGCGGCGGGATGACGATCGCGTACGGGGGCTTCTCGCTCTTGGCGTCGGCCTCGAAGTAACCGCGCTCTACCCAGCGCTCGTAGAGCTTCCCTTCTACCTCGGCCGGCGTGTACGTGGTCGGCAGTTCGGAGTCGGGGCTGCTGGGTGTCTGCGTGTTCTCGGTCACGGGGCACAGTTTAGAGCGGTAACAGTCCAGTCATGAAACCGGTAATCCCGTGGCCGGGCGCCCTGACCGCCCTTGGCTTCCGTCAGGATGTGTGAAACGGATAAGCAACCTCATTGGGGGACGCGGGATGAGCTACAACCAGCCAGGGCCCTACGGGCAGCAGCCCCAGCAGCCGGGACCGTACGGGCAGCAGCCCCCGCCGCCGCCCGGCCCGTACGGCCAGCCCGCCCCGCAGCCCAACCCCTACGGCCAGCCCGCGGCCCCGCAGCCGGGCTACGGCTACCCGCAGCAGCCGGGCGTCCCCCCGCAGGGCTACCCCCAGCAGCCCCCGGCACCGGCCTACGGCTACCCGCAGCAGCAGGCCCCGTACGGCGGCCAGCCCCCGAAGAAGTCCAAGGCCGGCGTGATCATCGGCGCGGTCGTCGCGGTCGCGGTGATCGCGGGCGGCGGCTGGTACTTCCTGGGCGGCGGCGCGGGCGGCAGCATCTCCGCGGACACCAAGGGCTACAAGCTGGTCGCCCCGGAGTCGGTGGACGACTTCAAGAAGGACCCGGCATACAAAGAGCCGCCCTTCAGCGACCAGGACAAGAAGGAGGCCGAGGCCGGCGGCGTCAAGAACCCGTCCCGGGTCGGCATGACCTACACAGCCGGCGACCCGAAGAACCCGCTGACGGGCAAGGGCCTCAACTTCAAGGGCCTCTACGGCGAGATCGCCGACCCGGAGAAGGCGGTGGACGGCTACTTCGCCCTGGCCAAGGTGAACGCGGCGAAGGACGGCAAGTCCGACGTCCAACTGATCGGCAGCCCCAAGGCGATGACGCCGACCGGCTTCAAGGGCGCCGTGATGAAGTGCCAGGAAGCGAAGCTCACCGTCAAGGACACGTCGACCAAGGGTCCCAAGGAGTTCACCCTCCCGATGTGCATCTGGGGCGACTACAGCACCCTGACCATGGTCACCGCCACGGATGTGGCCTCCGTGTTCGCGAACAAGCCCGGCTACACGCTGGAACAGACCGCGGAGCTGGCCGCGAAGCTCTACAACACCGCCCGCGTCAAGAGCTGATCAATCCGGGTAGGCGTGGGGCATCATGCATGCCCCACGCCATCCTTCCCGGACTTCAGGCGAGTTGGTAACAGGCAGTAGAGGCGTCGTTCTGCTTCACGCCGAGGTTCACCAAAGCCATGAAGCAGGCATGCCGATTCATGCCCGACAAATCCCAGGCGGCGGCATGATCACATGCATCCTGCACCCGCGGGCCCACCGTGTAGCCCACGTTGCGCAGGTAGACCTGGCAGTCCGCAGACGAGGCCGACGCGGGCGAGGCGGCCACCAGAGGCAGGGCGGCTGCCGCGAATGTCGACACCAGGACACCGACCGCGCGCTTCTTCTTCATTCCTCATCCCTCCGTGGAAAGTTCGACATACGGAGTTGATCAAGGAAATCGACCCAATGCATCACAGATCGAATGCAGGGGCCGATTATCGACCAAGATGGTCCGGAATGCGAGGAGGGGCGTCAGGCCATCGGCCTGACGCCCCTCCTCAATCCCTCGGCTGCTAGGCCGACTTCTCGTGCGGGCCCTGGTCCTTCGGGACGATCCGGGGGACCAGCGTCGGGTTGACGTTGGAGCGGACCACCTCCGAGGTGATGACCACGCGGGCCACGTCCTTGCGGGACGGGACCTCGTACATCACCGACATCAGGACCTCTTCCATGATGGCGCGCAGGCCGCGCGCGCCCGTCTGGCGCAGGATCGCCTGGTCCGCGATGGCCTCCAGCGCCTCGCGCTCGAAGTCCAGCTCCACACCGTCGAGTTCGAACAACCGCTGGTACTGCTTCACCAGCGCGTTACGCGGCTCGATCAGGATCTGGAGCAGGGCCTCACGGTCCAGGTTGTGCACGGAGGTCAGCACGGGGAGGCGGCCGATGAACTCGGGGATCATCCCGAACTTCACCAGGTCCTCCGGCATGACCTCCTGGAACTGGTCGCTGGCCTCGATCTCGCGCTTCGAGCGGATCGTCGCCCCGAAGCCGATGCCCTTGGCACCCGCACGCGACTCGATGATCTTCTCCAGGCCGGCGAAGGCGCCGCCCACGATGAAGAGCACGTTCGTCGTGTCGATCTGGATGAACTCCTGGTGCGGGTGCTTGCGGCCGCCCTGCGGCGGTACGGAGGCGGTCGTGCCCTCCAGGATCTTCAGGAGGGCCTGCTGAACGCCCTCGCCGCTCACGTCGCGCGTGATCGACGGGTTCTCGCTCTTGCGGGCCACCTTGTCGATCTCGTCGATGTAGATGATCCCGGTCTCGGCCTTCTTGACGTCGTAGTCGGCGGCCTGGATCAGCTTCAGCAGGATGTTCTCGACGTCCTCGCCGACGTACCCGGCCTCCGTCAGCGCCGTCGCGTCGGCGATGGCGAAGGGGACGTTCAGCATGCGGGCGAGGGTCTGCGCGAGCAGCGTCTTGCCCGAGCCCGTGGGGCCGAGCAGCAGGATGTTGGACTTGGCGAGCTCGATCGCGTCGTCCCGGCCCTGCGCGCCGCCGTTCTCGCCGGCCTGCACGCGCTTGTAGTGGTTGTAGACCGCTACCGAGAGCGCCTTCTTCGCCGGCTCCTGGCCGACGACGTAGCCCTCCAGGAACTCGTAGATCTCACGAGGCTTGGGGAGTTCCTCCCACCGGACCTCGGAGGTCTCCGCGAGTTCCTCTTCGATGATCTCGTTGCAGAGGTCGATGCACTCGTCGCAGATGTAAACACCGGGTCCTGCGATGAGCTTCTTCACCTGCTTCTGGCTCTTTCCGCAGAACGAGCACTTGAGCAGATCGCCGCCGTCACCGATGCGTGCCACGAGGTGCTTCCCCTTCGCCTGGGAGACGCCTGGTTCAGCGCTCCTGGTGCCTCATATCCGACGGTACCTTGCCGGGGGCCCCGTGCGGGGCCCCCTTGACGTGGTTCACATCGCCGAATCCGGCGATGTGCCCGCGTCAACTGGCGGCAAGGATCAGTGGGAGTTCTTGCGGGTCGAGACGATCTGGTCGATCAGGCCGTACGCGAGGGCGTCCTCGGCCGTCAGGATCTTGTCGCGCTCGATGTCGTCGCGGATCTTCTCGATCGGCGTCGTCGAGTGCTTGGCCAGCATGGTCTCCAGCTGGTCACGCATGCGCAGGATCTCGTTGGCCGCGATCTCCAGGTCGGAGAGCTGCTCGCGGCCGGTGCCACCGGAGGGCTGGTGGATCAGCACGCGGGCGTTCGGCAGGGCCATGCGCTTGCCGGGGGTACCGGCGGCCAGCAGGACCGCGGCGGCGGAGGCCGCCTGGCCCATGCAGACCGTCTGGATGTCCGGCTTCACGAACTGCATGGTGTCGTAGATCGCCGTCAGCGCGGTGAAGGAGCCACCGGGGCTGTTGATGTAGATGGAGATGTCGCGGTCCGGGTCCATCGACTCCAGGCACAGCAGCTGCGCCATGACGTCGTTGGCGGACGCGTCGTCGATCTGCACGCCGAGGAAGATCACGCGCTCCTCGAAGAGCTTCGCGTACGGGTCGTACTCGCGCACGCCCTGCGAGGTGCGCTCGACGAAGCGCGGGATGACGTAGCGGTTGTCCACCTGCGGGCCGGTGTAGAGGCCGCTCGCGGAGAAGTTGTTCTGCATCTGGGTGTTCACCATCCTGGTGGCGTTCTGCGGGCTGTCGGCTGACGGGTACTGACGGTGGAGCCTGGATCAGGCCCCGGTGCCGCCGCCGCCCGGCGCGTTGGACGCGGCCGAGATGATGTCGTCGATGAGGCCGTACTCCTTGGCCTCCTCGGCGGTGAACCAGCGGTCGCGGTCACCGTCGCGGATGATCGCCTCGACGGACTGGCCCGAGTGGAACGCGGTGATCTCGGCCATCCGCTGCTTGGTGCGCAGCAGGTACTGGGCCTGGATCTTGATGTCCGACGCGGTGCCACCGATGCCGGCGGAACCCTGGTGCATCAGGATGTCGGTGTTCGGCAGGGCGAAGCGCTTGCCCTTGGCGCCACCGGTGAGCAGGAACTGCCCCATCGAGGCGGCCATGCCCATGCCGATGGTGACGACGTCGTTCGGGATGAACTGCATGGTGTCGTAGACGGCCATGCCGGCCGTCACGGAGCCACCGGGGCTGTTGATGTAGAGGAAGATGTCCTTCTCCGGCTCGGCGGCCAGGAGCAGGAGCTGCGCGGTGATCTTGTTGGCGATGTCGTCGTCGACCTGCTGGCCGAGGAAGATGATGCGCTCGCCGAGGAGCCGGTTGTAGACATGGTCGCCGAGGCCGCCACCGATGGACGGCTCACCCGCGGCGTAAGGCTTCAGATTCGTCACGTATCCACCTGCTCGTCTCCGACGGCCATGTGCCGTCTCAGCGTCTCGTTCTGGGGTCCGGTCCGGCCGGAGCGGACGGGTCCGCCTGCGCCCGGGTACTCACGTGCCCTCGTATTCATGGACCCTAACGCGCAGGTAGGACAACGCCATCCCGCTTCCCGAACTGTTCGCTCGGAGCGCAAGCTCCAGGGGCCTTACGGGGCCCATACGGAAGGGCCCGGACACGACGTGTCCGGGCCCTTCGGGGCACTGCTCAGCGGGCTTCGCCCGGGGTGTTACTTGGCCTCTTCGGCCTTGACCTCGTCGTCACCGTCGACGGCGGCCTCGACGGTCTCGGCGGCCTGCTCCTCGTCCTCGTCGGACAGGTCCACGACCTCACCGTTGGTGTCGACGACCTTGGCGGCCTCGACGACGACCGCGAGGGCCTTGCCGCGGGCGACCTCGCCGACCAGCATCGGAACCTGGCCACCCTCGACCACGGCCTGGGCGAACTGGTCGGGGGACATGCCGGAGGAAGCGGCGCGGCGCATGAGGTGCTCGGTGAGCTCCTCCTGGTTGACGCCCAGCTTCTCCTTGTTGACGAGCGCGTCGAGGACGAACTGGGTCTTGATGCCCTTGATCGCCTGCTCGGAGGTCTCGGCGTCGAACTCCTCGACCGTCTTGCCCTGGAACTCCAGGTACTTCTCGATGGTCAGACCCATCTGGCCGAGCTGGTGGTGCTCCAGGTTGTGCTTGCGGGTCTGGACCTCGTCCGCGAGGAGCTTCTCGGGGATCGGGACCTCGACGAGCTCCAGCAGCTTCTCCAGGACGCGCTCCTGGGCCTGCGTGGCCTGGTCGTACTGCTTCATGTTCTCGAGGCGCTTGCGGCTGTCCGCCTTGAGGTCCTCGATGGTGTCGAACTCGCTCGCGAGCTGCGCGAACTCGTCGTCCAGCGCCGGGAGCTCCTTGGCGGAGACCTTGGTGACCTTGACGGTGACCTCGGCGTCCTTGCCCTCGGCGGAGCCGCCCTTCAGCTGCGAGGTGAAGGTGGCCTCGCCGCCGGCCTCCAGGCCGGTGACGGCCTCGTCGATGCCCTCGAGGAGCTCGCCCGAGCCGATGGTGTAGGAGACGTCGGAGGCGACGCCGTCGGGCAGCACCTCGCCGTCGACCTTGGCCTCGAGGTCGATGGTGACGACGTCACCCTCGGCGGCGGCGCGCTCGACGTCCGTGGTGGACGCGAAGCGGCCGCGCAGCTGCTCGACGGACTTCTCGACGTCCTCGTCGGAGACCTCGATGGCGTCGACCTCGACCTCGATGCCGGAGAAGTCCGGGATCTCGATCTCGGGACGGACGTCGACCTCGGCGGTGAAGGCGAGGACCTCGCCGTCCTTCAGCTCGGTGATGTCCACGTCCGGCTGGCCCAGCGGGTTCAGGTCGGCCTCGTTGACGGCCTCGGTGTAGAACTTCGGGAGCGCGTCGTTGACGGCCTCCTCCAGCACCGCACCGCGGCCGAAGCGCTGGTCGATGACGCGGGCCGGGATCTTGCCCTTGCGGAAGCCCTTCACCGTGACCTGCTGGTTGATCTTCTTGTACGCCGCGTCGAGGCTGTCCTTGAGCTCCTCGAAGGGCACCTCAACAGTGAGCCGAACCCGAGTCGGGTTCAGGGTCTCCACGGCGCTCTTCACGGTTCGGTCTCCTTGTGGCTGACTGCTGGGGATTCTGCCGTCGCGCTGTGATTCAGCGGTTCGGCGGACTTCGGCCCGGTACATCAGACACACGGGCACGCAGCTTGCATAGTAACCGCAAGCGGCAATCAGCCCACAACGCGATCTTGCGGAGACACTGCTGCTGGTCGGGGTGGCCGGATTCGAACCGACGACCTTCCGCTCCCAAAGCGGACGCGCTACCAAGCTGCGCCACACCCCGTCGGTGCGACACGTAGGGTACATGCCCGGAGACACTCTGATGCGCCGGGTTTTCGGAGGCATTTCGGGCGGACCTCCGCCACGACGCCGAATGTGGTGTGCACCCACCGGGAGCGACCCGCTAGGATGCTGTCCGTGCCGAGGTCCCCGGACCTGCGGCGCGCGCGTTGCGGGTGTAGCTCAATGGTAGAGCACTAGTCTTCCAAACTAGCTACGCGGGTTCGATTCCCGTCACCCGCTCAGAAGTACGAAGGGCCAGGTCGGAGGACGTTTCCTCGACCTGGCCCTTCGTCGTTCCCGGGGGCAGGGGACTCGTTCCCGCCTGTCCCCCGTGTGCGGTAGATCATGGAAGCGCGGGTGGGAGCGGCTCCGGCGTACGCCTCCGGGGGATCGCGGAGCCCGGCGGACCGCAGCGGTCGGCCGGTGCCGGCGGCGGACTCGCCGGGGCGCGGGCGCCGAACGAGCGGTGACGTGGCCGCGCGGGCTCCGCATTCGCGCTTTTACGGGCCGGGCCGGAATACGGGGGTCCCTCGATGGCGATTCCGGCGAAGCCGCGGACCGAGGGGGCGGTCCGGAATTCCGGCGCATCGCAAACGATTCGGTCTCGGGCGGAAAAACAGGCGAGAGGGCGCGCGCTCCCCTATATGTACGATCCCGCCGACGGCCCCGATCCGGGGGTGTGGCAGCCCACCGGACATCCGCGCCCGGCATCACCGGAACCGGACGCCACCAGCACCGGACGGTCGAGGAGACGCGGTGCGGCACGGGCCGAACGGGTGGCGGGCGGCTGCGCCGGGCGAGCCCGCAGAGCGGATGCCGGCGGTTGAAAACCGTCCGGGTGCGACCGGCGAAATGGCCGATCGGCGATCTTGTCCGGGGGCTTTGACGATTAACTCCCGCCCTCGGTCCGGCCCTTCCGGACGCTGACCCGACCCCCCCTCACCGGATGACGGACAACCGGCTTTGCTCGCCTATGGTTTCGAAGTCGATCATCAGAAGGTGTGAGCAGCGAGGGGGCGCGAACGTGCGCGGTTGGAAGGGCGCAGTGGGGGCCGTGGGGCTGGCGCTGCTGCTGGTGGGGTGCGCCGGTGACGCCTCGGAGCCGGAGTCGGAGCCGCTCGGCAAGGACACCGGGATCCGGTACGACAAGTCCCGGGTGCCGACGGTCCGGGACATGACGTGTGACCGCAAGCGCGGCTCGGTCCGGTACGGGCTCAGCGCCCGCGAGGACGAGTCCCTGCCCGCGCACCAGGGCGAGAAGGACTCCGAGGACTACGTCTGCCACGGCCCGGACCGGATCAGTCTTGCCGTCGGAGGGCGGACGGTGGCGGCGCCGCACATCGCGGCCGAGTACGACCTCTACGCGGCCGTCCCGGACCCGCTCAAGACCGTCAAGACGGTGTACACCAAGTCCTTGGCGGAGGACGACGAACGCACCCTGGTCGGCGAGCCGGAGACGGTCACCACCAGGACGGCCGCGATCACCTGCCAGAAGAACGTCCTGGAGACCTTTCCCATGACCACGTGCCTGTGGGCCAACCACGGCGCGGTCGGTGCGGTCGACTTCTACCCTCCCGCGGGCCGGCACCCCGAGATCGCGGAAGCCGTCGCCCGGACCAAGGAACTCATCGAGACCGGCCTGGTCGAATCCCCACGCTGACCTCGGGCCCGCTCTCACCGGAAGGCCTGCTGGGCTGCGGGTCTGCGCCTTCGTTGCCGACATCGGGCAGCCGGGGTGGGCGGGGGTGTGCCGACATCGGCCGGTGTCGGCGAGTCGGCCTTTCAGAAAGGCTGTTCGGCAGGGAACGGGGGTGGGGGAATTGGACAGCGCAGCGCGCCCCGTGGGGCCTCGCGGGACTCTGGTGGCGTCGCTGGCGATCGCGCTACTGCTGGCCGCGCTGTCGGCGCTGGTTCTGCTTCCGGCCGCCCAGCATCTGCGTTCGCTCCGCGACGGCGAGCCGGCTCGGGCGACGTTGCGATCGGGCGGCTCGTGCGTGCTGGGCAGGTGCCGGATCGAGTTCGAGGCCGGCGGGCGGACCGTGGTGACGAATCTGCCGACGGGCAGCAGCGGTGGCAAGAACCCGGCCGGCACCCAGCTGACGGTCCGGTACCGGGCGGAGGATCCGCGGATCGTCGCCACCGAGGGAGACCTCGGGGGCGGCTCACCGGCCATGCTGGCCGTACTGTCGGGCGCGGTCGCGCTGTTCTTCCTGCTGCTACCGCTCTTCGCGGCGCGGTATTGGCGGTGGGCCACTGAGAGCCCTGGCTGACCTGGTCCGACCGGCGCGGACGGACGACACCGGCCTCGGGGTGCGGGCTCGCCGAGGCCCGGCTCGGGTGACGCGAGCAGGCCCGGGACGGCGCCAGGTGACGCCCCGCCGGGGTCAGAGCTTGATGTTCGCGATCATCGTCGCGAGGGAGTTGAGGAAACGGTTCACGTCGTCCGCGATCGAGCTGGACGCGAGGAAGAAGCCGAAGAGCGCCGCGACGATGGCGGGGCCCGTCTTGATGTGGTTGCCGCGGATCAGCACCACCAGGATGACCGCCAACAGAACCACCACTGACAGCGAAATGGCCACTACTGATCACACCTTCGGTCGTCCCCTGGTCGGCCCGGGGCGCACGGCCAGGCACACCCCCACATGGACCATCCTCCCACCAACGGGCCCCGGCTATACGCCCCGTGACGAACAGCCGTGGTTCCGTTTCCGCCAACCGCAGGTTCGACGGGAATATTTCGGGCGCGAAGCGCGGGTCACGGGGTGGGGAGGCCCAGGAGAGAACGGATATTCGCATACTTTGCGGACAGCCTCTCGCGCGTGGGGCCGTCCAGCACGGAGAGGCGTACGGGGTCCGCGTTGTGCGCGAGGTCGGCCTCTTTGACCAGCAGGGCGCCGGGGGTGGCCAGGATGCGGGCCGCGTACTGCTCGACCGGTTCGCCCGGGCGCTTGGTGACCGCGAGGACCATGTCCTTCACCGTCTGCGGGAGCGCCGCCGCGTCCAGCCAGGTGAGGCTGAGGGCCTCGTCCTCGATGGCGTCGTGGAGCCAGGCCGCCGCCTGCTGATCGGCGCTTCCCCCGCGCAGCCGTACGCCCTCGGCCACGGCCGCGAGGTGTTCGGCGTAGGGCCGGCCGGCCTTGTCCGTCTGGCCCTCGTGCGCGGTGCGCGCCAGGGACTCGACCTCGATCAGGGTCAGGGGGCTGTTCGTCATGCGATCTCCCTTGCTGCTGCGCCGAGTGCCTCCGCTGCCCGGCGTACGTCCGCTTGCGTGGTACGCCAGTTGGAGAACGCGGCACGCAGGCCGGCGGTTCCCCCGTAGACGGTGGGAGTGACGAAGACGTCGGCCGCCACCGCCTCCCGCAGGGCGGTGAGGCGCTCCGGGGTGGGGGCCTCGGCGAGGGTGAAGCAGACGACGTTCAGGCGGACCGGGGCGAGGAGCGTGAGGGCGGGGTCCGCCTCCAGGGCCGCGCCCAGTGCGCGGGCGCAGGTGATGTCGCGTTCGACGATCTCCCGGTGGCCCTGGCGGCCGTACGCGCGGAGGGTGAACCAGGCCGCGAGGGCGCGCAGCCGGTGGGAGTTCTCGGGGGTGAGGTGGACGAGGTCGGGGTGGTCGCCGAGGGGGCCGAGGTAGGCGGCGGAGTTCTGGAAGACGCGGGCCTGCAGGTCGCGCCGGCGGGTGAACTGGACGGCGCTGTCATAGGGGACGTTGAGCCACTTGTGCAGGTCCACACAGACGGAGTCGGAGGCGTCGAGGCCGTCGACGAGGTGCGCGTGCTGCGGGGAGAGGGCGGCGAAGGCCCCGAAGGCGGCGTCGGTGTGCAGCCAGAAGTCGTGGCGCTCGCGCAGGGCTTCGATCGCCCGGAGGTCGTCGAAGTCGACGGTATTGACGGTGCCCGCGTTGGCGACGACCACGGCCGGTCCGGGGGTGTCGGCCAGCGCCCGTTCCAGGGCGGCGGGGTCGACGGCCTCGCGGCCGGGCAGGGTGGGCACCCGGATCAGGGACTTGCGGCCGAGACCGAGGACCGAGAGGGCCTTGGCGATCGAGGAGTGCGGGGCGCCGGAGAGGACGCGGACCGGGCCGAGGGCCGCCGCGCCGTCCTCGGACGGGGACACGCCGAGGCGTTCGCCGAGCCATTCGCGGGCGATGGCGAGGCCGGTGGTGTTGGACATGGTGGCGCCGGAGACGAAGGTGCCGGAGTGGGCGGCGCTCAGGCCGAAGAGGTCGCGGAGCCAGCCGACGGTCTCGCGTTCGAGGTCCTGGCCGCCGCCGTCGAGGGTGG
Source organism: Streptomyces sp. NC-S4 (assembly GCF_054353315.1). Classification (NCBI taxonomy): domain Bacteria; kingdom Bacillati; phylum Actinomycetota; class Actinomycetes; order Kitasatosporales; family Streptomycetaceae; genus Streptomyces; species Streptomyces sp. NC-S4. The sequence continues at coordinate 3,155,280 of NZ_CM135937.1, forward strand.
AGTTGGAGTTCTGGTCGTGGACGGCGGTGAGCCAGTCCCCGGCGAGGGCGGCGGGGGTGGCGCCGCCGGTGACGAAGCCGAGGTAGCGCGGTCCCGCCGAGGCCGACAGCCGCGGCTCCCAGCGGTCGCGGAATGCGGCGAGCGCGGCGTCCGTGCCGCCGGCCCGCTCCGGGAGGGGTTCGGGCTCGTACGGCTTTCCGGCGGGCGGTACGACGGGACGCGCGTCCAGGGTGGCGAGGACGTCGGCGGCGGCGCCGCGGGTGGCGTCGAGGAGTTCGGGGAGCCGGGCGAGATCGGCGGCGAGCGTGCGGTCCATGGGGGCACGTTAGACGCGGCCGGGGCCGAGGGGGCGGGCCAATCCACGGGGAGTGGCCCGCGTGCCGTCGTAGGCTCGACGGATGATCACGAGGTGGTGGGTGCGGGGCGTCGTCGGGGGCGCGGTGGCGGCGGGGGTGCTGGCCGGGGCTGCGGGGTGTGAGACGCCGCCGGCGCCGAAGGCCGCTCCCGGGCCGACCGGGCCGACCGGGCCGACCGGGGCGCCGAGGGAGAGCCCGGCCCCGAGCCGGACCCCGACCCCGATTGCAACCGCGCCCGCAAGTGCGGCCGCGCCCGAACCGGCTCCGGAGCCGTGCCCCGAGGGCGGAGTCCGGCTCGTCGAGGGGTCCGGGGACGCCGTGATGGGGCTGCGGCTGGAGAGCTACCGGCTGATCAACTGCGGTACGGACGAATACGTGCTGGAGGGCTATCCGCAGGTGCGGCTGCTCGACGAGCAGGACCAGCTGCTGGCGGTGACGATCGGGCTCGGCTCGGCGCCCATCACCTCCGAGGTGCCGGCCGTGGACGCCCCGCCGGAGCGCGTGACGCTGGCGCCGGGGCAGACCGCGTCGATGGCACTGCTGTGGCGCGACCGGATCAACGACGTGACCGTGCCGCCGGTGGAGGGCTGGGTGCTGGAGGTGACGCCGAAGCCGGGCGCGCCGCGGCTGGGCCTGCGCCTGACCCGGCCCGTTGACCTCGGGAACACCGTGCACCTGGGGGTCGGTCCCTGGAAGCGGTGACGCTGCGACCCGGCGACCGTGGCGGATCGGCGGATCGGCGGATCAGGCGGCAGCAGCTGCGGGAACGCGCCGGGTGGTGAGCGCGGTCATCCGGGTCGCGACGGCCGCCGCGGAGCTGCGCGGCAGCCGGTCCGCGATCAGCCCGTCGGCGAGGAAGAGCACCTGGTCGGCGTGGGCGGCGGCGGCCGGGTCGTGGGTGACCATGACGACGGTGGCGTGCAGGGTGTCGACGGCGTCCCGGAGCAGCCCGAGGACCTCCGCCGCGGTGGTGGTGTCGAGCGCGCCGGTCGGTTCGTCGGCGAAGACCACGTCGGGCCGGGTGACGAGGGCCCGGGCGATGGCCACGCGCTGCTGCTGGCCGCCGGACAGCTCGGCCGGGCGGCGGCCGCCCTTGCCCTCCAGGCCGACGCGGGCGAGCAGCTCGGCGGCGCGGGCCCGGCCCTCGTGCGCGGAGCGGCCGCCGGCGAGCCGCATCGGGAGCAGCACGTTCTGCTCGACGGTGAGGGACGGCAGCAGGTTGAAGGCCTGGAAGACGAAGCCGAGGCGGCTGCGGCGGAGTTCGGTGAGCTCGTTCTCGTTCATCGCGGTGATCTCGGTCCCGCCGAGCCGGACGGATCCCTCGGTGGGCAGGTCGAGGCCGGCGGCACACTGCAGGAAGGTCGATTTGCCGGAGCCGGAGGGTCCCATGACGGCGGTGAAGCTCCCGCGCGGCAGGGTGAGGTCGATCCCGCGCAGCGCGTGCACGGCGCGGTCCCCGCGTCCGTAGGACCGCCGTACGCCGCGCAGCTCGACGGCGGCCGTGGTGCCGTACGGCTCGTGCCTGGCCTGCCCGTGCAGGTCGTGCCCGTCGTGCTGCCGCCTGTTCCGTCGTCGGAGCCCCATGGTGTGCCGCCTCTCGTCGCCGTCCTGATCGTGGCTCCGACGCTACGGATCATGGTGGGGCGGCAGCCATGACGCCGCCCGGCGGACCGGTGGTGGGGCAAACCCCACCCCGCGGTCAGGCGGAGCGGCGGATGAGCAGCAGCGCGCGGTCGTCGTTGACGTCCTTGGCGACCTTCTCGATGAGGTGCCAGGCCGCGCCGTCCCAGCCGGCGGCGACGTAGCGGTCGGCCTCGCCGGTGAGGCGGTCGATGCCCTCGCTGATCTCCCGGTCGGAGGTCTCGACGAGGCCGTCGGTGAAGAGCATCAGGACGTCGCCGGGGCGCAGGTTGCCGCGGGCGGGGATGAACTCGGCGCCGTCGTAGACACCGAGGAGCGGGCCTTCGCCCGACTTCTCCTGCCAGCGGCCGGTGCCCGCCGAGAGCTGGAGGGCGGGAAGGTGGCCGGCCGAGAGGAGTTCGTAGTCGCCGGTCTCCAGGTCCAGGACGAGGTGGATGGAGGTGGCGAAGCCCTCGTCCCAGTCCTGGCGGAGCAGGTAGCCGTTGGCGGCGGGCAGGAAGCCGTGGGCGGGCAGCGCGCCGAGCAGTCCGCCGAAGGCGCCGGAGAGCAGCAGGGCCCGGGAGCCGGCCTCCATGCCCTTGCCCGAGACGTCGGTCAGGACGATCTCCAGGGTCCGCCCGCCGTTGGTGCGGGCCGCGACCACGAAGTCGCCGGAGAAGGACTGGCCGCCGGCCGGGCGCAGGGCCATCTCGCGGTGCCAGCCGCGCGGCAGGGCGGGCAGTTTGCTCTGGACGCGGATGCGTTCGCGCAGGTCGAAGAGCATGGTGCCGCCGCGCCGCCAGGGCACGCCGACGCGGCTGCGGAACTGGGCGATGACCAGGCCGAAGAACCCGCAGGCCGCGACCACCAGCACGGTGCCGGGGGTGACGCGGGCCGGGCCCTGGGTGTAGGGGCCGAGTACGAGGGCCTCGACGATCAGTGCGGCCGCGGAGGCGGCGTACAGGGCGAGGAGGCTGGCGGGGCGCAGCAGCAGTCCGCCGGCCACGATCGGCAGGACGAGTGCCGACGGCGAGAACCAGACGGGCAGCATCAGTGTGCCGCAGGCGATCGCGGGAATGGTGAGCAGGAGGCCGGCGAAGGCGAGCCAGTCGGAGGCGTCGCCGCGGAAGTAGTCGACGGCTGATTTTCGCAGGGCTGTGCGGCCCCGGTGCGACAGCATGCGCATCCGGGCCATGAGGGATTCCACGCGTGCTCCGGCCATTGCTTCGGGACCCTATCCATCCTGGCTGTGAATGCGCAGGGGTACCCCCGGACCGGGGGTCCTCACCGGCCCGAAAACCGATCGACTGGGCCGGAATGCCCTGATAGGGATGGCCGCATGGATCTTGAGATGCGCGTAATACAGGCGGATGAGTGGGATGTCTGGTATGGCCAGCTGGAGCTGGCGTTCGGCGGCGTACCCGAATCCCCCGAAGACCGGGAGCTGTACAAGTCGCTGACGGACACCGGCCGCTCGCTCGGCGTCTGGGACGGTGACGCCTGCGTCGGCTCGGCCGGCGCCTTCTCCCTGCGGCTGTCCGTGCCGGGTGGCGCGATCGTCCCGGCGGCCGGTGTCACGGCGGTGGGCGTCTCCCCCACCCACCGCCGCCGCGGAATACTCACCTCTTTGATGCGGCGCCAGCTCGACGACGTCCGGGCGGGCGGCGAACCGCTCGCCGTGCTGACGGCCTCGGATCCGGCGATCTACGGGCGCTTCGGCTACGGCCCGGCCACCTACGCCCTGGCGCTGGAGATCGACACGACCCGCGTACGGCTGTCCGTGCCGCCGGGGACGGATGCGGTACGCCTGCGGCTCGTGGACCCGCAGCAGGCGCTGGCCGACTGCGAGCGGGTGTACGCGGCGCTGGCCCCCACCCGGCCGGGCATGCTGGCCCGGCAGCCGGGCTGGGAGGCGCTGCCGGTGCTGGACGCGCCCTCGGCGCGCGGCGGCGCGTCGGCACTGAAGTGCGTGGTCGCCGAGCGGGAGGACGGCGAGGTGGTCGGGTACGCCCGCTACCGGGTCAAGCCGGACTGGGACCAGACGGGTTCGGACGGCAAGGTCGAGGTGAGCGATCTCGACGCGCTGGACCCGGCGGCGTGCGCGGCCCTGTGGCGCTACCTGTTCTCGATCGACCTGACCTGGACGGTACGGGCGCCGAAGCGGCCGGTGGACGATCCGCTGCTGCACATGGTGAGCGACATCCGGCGGTCGCGGCCGCGTACGCGGGACGCGCTGCACGTACGGCTCGTGGACCTGGCGGCGGCGCTGGAGGCGCGGACGTACGGGGCGCCGCTGGACGTCGTCGTGGCGGTGGCGGACGCTTTCTGCCCCTGGAACGAGGGGCGGTGGCGGCTGGTCGTGGACGCCAAGGGCGCGGCCCGGTGCACCCGGACCGAGGAGCCCGCGGACCTGGAGCTGTCGGTGCGGGAGCTGGGGTCGGCTTACCTGGGCGGGACCACCCTCACCTCACTGGCCGCGGCCGGCCTGGTGCGGGAGCTGCGGGCGGGCGCGCTGACGGAGACCTCGCGGGCCTTCGCCGGGGACGTGGCGCCCTGGCTGCCGCACGCCTTCTGACCCGTCCGCGTCAGCGGGACTGGCAGCCGGGGCACCAGAAGAGGTTGCGGGCGGCGAGGTCGGCGGTGCGGATCTCGCCGCCGCAGATGTGGCAGGGCATGTTCGCCCGTCGGTAGACGTACACCTCGCCGCCGTGGTCGTCGACGCGCGGCGGCCGGCCCATGGCCTCGGGCAGGTGCTCGTCGCGGACGGTGTCGATGCGGTTGTTGCGCACGCCCTCGCGCATCAGGGCGGCGAGGTCGGCCCACATGGCGTCCCACTCGGCGCGGGTGAGGTCCTTGCCCGGGCGGTACGGGTCGATGCCGTGCCGGAAGAGGACCTCGGCGCGGTAGACGTTGCCGATGCCCGCGACGACCTTCTGGTCCATGAGCAGGGCGGCGACGGTGGTGCGGGAGCGGGAGATCCGGGCCCAGGCGCGGTCGGGGTCGTCGCCGTTGCGCAAGGGGTCCGGGCCGAGCCGGTCGCTTATCGCCCGCTTCTCCTCGTCGGTGATCCACGCGCAGGTGGTGGGGCCGCGCAGGTCGGAGAAGTGGTCGTCGTTGGCCAGGCGCAGCCGGACGGTGTCGGTGGGCGGCGGGGCGGGCGCGGGGCCGATCGCGTACTTGCCGAAGAGCCCGAGGTGGATGTGGATCCACCCGTTCTCCTCGAAGCCGAGGAAGAGGTGCTTGCCGTGGGCGTCGACGCCGTCGAGGATCCGGCCGTCGAGGAGGGCCGCGCTCTCGGCGAACCGTCCCTGGGGGCTGCTGACGGCGACCTCCCACCCGGCGAAGCGGGTCAGGTGGTCGTCGGCGAGGCGGTGGATCGTATGCCCTTCGGGCACGGCGGTGCTCCTCGGAGAAGGCTTCGGGGAATGAAAGAGCCGTGCCACCCGTCCTCGGGCGGCACGGCCTGCGGCGGGATCAGCCCTGCGGGTGGTGGGCCGGGATCGGGGGGAGCTCGCCGGTGGTCTCGTAGGCGGAGAGCATGTCGATGCGGCGGGTGTGGCGCTCCTCGCCGGAGTACGGGGTCGCCAGGAAGGCCTCGATGAAGCTGACGGCCTCGTCCTGCGTGTGCATCCGGCCGCCGACGGAGATGACGTTGGCGTTGTTGTGCTCACGGCCGAGCTGGGCGGTCTGGACGCTCCAGGCCAGGATGGCGCGGACGCCCTTGACCTTGTTGGCGGCGATCTGCTCCCCGTTGCCGGAGCCACCGATCACGATGCCGAGGCTGCCGGCGTCGGCGGCGGTCTTCTCCGCGGCGCGGAGGCAGAACGGCGGGTAGTCGTCCACCGCGTCGTAGATGTGGGGCCCACAGTCGACGGGCTCGTGGCCGTTGTTCTTGAGCCAGTCCACCAGGTGGTTCTTGAGCTCAAAGCCGGCATGGTCGGATCCGAGGTACACGCGCATGGGACGAGTGTGGCACGAGGAGGCCCGACAGCCCGCAGCGGGTGTCGCGTAAGTCACTTCTAAAGCTCAAGTAAACCCAAAGAACGCAGATGGGACAGGGCGGCGGCACGTCCTGGACGTTCACACCAAGGCAACGATCCGGATTGGGGTCTTCCGTCTCGCGTTCATCTCAGGTTTGAATGCCGGGGCTCGCAACCCGAGAACCTAAGGATCCGTCCATGAGCTCCACGACGACCCTTCAGAAGGAAGGCGGCCCCACCGGGAACCCCGGTGACGGCCAGCCCTCCGACGGTCTGAAGGCCGGTCTCAAGAACCGCCACCTGTCCATGATCGCCATTGGCGGCGTCATCGGCGCCGGCCTCTTCGTCGGTTCCGGTGGCGGCATCGCCAAGGCCGGTCCCGCCATCCTGATCTCCTACGCGCTCGTCGGCGCGATGGTCGTCTTCGTGATGCGCATGCTCGGCGAGATGGCCGCCGCCAGCCCGAACTCGGGCTCCTTCTCCGCCTACGCCGACCGCGCGCTCGGCCGCTGGGCCGGCTTCTCCATCGGCTGGCTCTACTGGTTCTTCTGGGTCGTCGTGCTCGCCGTGGAGGCCACCGCCGGTGCCTCCATCCTGGAGAGCTGGATCCCGGCCGTCCCGCAGTGGGCCTGGGCCCTGATCGTGATGGCGGTGCTGACCGCCACCAACCTCGGCTCGGTCGCCTCCTACGGTGAGTTCGAGTTCTGGTTCGCGGGCATCAAGGTCGTCGCCATCGGCGCGTTCGTGATCGTCGGCATGCTGGCCGTCTTCGGCCTGCTGCCGGGCTCGGACAACCCGGGCGCGGGCTTCGCGCACCTCACCGACGCCGGCGGGTTCTTCCCCAACGGCTACGGCGCCGTCCTCACCGGTGTGCTGATGGTCGTCTTCTCCTTCATGGGCTCCGAGATCGTCACCCTGGCGGCCGGCGAGTCGGAGAACCCCCGCAAGGCGGTCACCCAGGCCACCAACTCCGTCATCTGGCGGATCGGCGTCTTCTACCTCGGCTCGATCTTCATCGTGCTGACCCTGCTCCCGTGGAACGACAAGTCGATCACCGAGAAGGGCTCGTACGTCGCCGCCCTGGACTCGATCGGCATCGCGCACGCCGGCACGATCATGGAGGTCATCGTCCTGACCGCCGTGCTGTCCTGCCTGAACTCGGGCCTCTACACCGCCTCCCGCATGGCCTTCTCGCTCGGTGAGCGCGGCGACGCCCCCAAGGCGTTCGCCAAGGTCAACAAGAACGGTGTGCCGGTCGCCGCGATCCTGGGCTCCACGGTCTTCGGTTTCGTCGCCGTCTACTTCAACTACGCGTTCAAGGACACGGTCTTCAACTTCCTCCTCAACTCCTCGGGTGCCATCGCGCTCTTCGTGTGGCTGGTGATCTGCTTCACCCAGCTGAAGATGCGCGGGATCCTGGTCCGCGAGGCCCCGGAGAAGCTGACCGTGAAGATGTGGCTCTTCCCGTGGCTGACCTGGGCCACCGCCGCCCTGATCATGTTCGTGATCGGCTACATGTTCGTGGACGACGCCAACCGCGAGGTCGTCACCCTGTCCACCCTGGTCGCCGGCATCGTCGTGCTCGTCGGCGTGGTGCTGGACTTCCGCCGCAAGAAGGCCCTGCAGGGCTGATCGCACGTGCACGTACGCCGGAGCCCGGCCCGCCTCGTGGAGGCGGGCCGGGCTCCGGTGCGTAGGGGGCCGGTCAGCCGCGGCGGCCGGCCAGCTTCCACGCGGCCGGCAGGGCGCCCATGGCCAGCGCGGCCTTGAGGGCGTCGCCGATCAGGAAGGGGACCATGCCCTTCGCGACGGCCACGCCGAGGGACATCCCGGTGGCGGCCATCAGGTACGGCACGCCCACCGCGTAGATCACGGCCGAACCCAGCACCATCAGACCGGCCGTGCGCAGCACAGAGCGGTCGCCGCCGCGCCGCGCGAGGGCGCCGACGACGGTGGCGGCGAGCAGCATGCCGAGCACGTAGCCGAAGGAAGCGCCGCCCGCGCCGGAGGTGCCGCCCGCGAACCACGGCACGCCGGCCATGCCGACGAGGGCGTACAGCGCCAGCGAGAGGAAGCCGCGGCGGGCCCCGAAGGCGGTGCCGACGAGCAGTGCGGCGAAGGTCTGGCCGGTGACGGGGACCGGGGAGCCGGGAACGGGAACCGCGATCTGGGCGGCCAGCCCGGTGAGCGCGGCGCCGCCGACGACGAGCGCGATGTCGCGGACGCGGCTCGCGGGCAGCAGGTCGGCGAGGACGGCGCCGGGCCGGAGGGAGACGGAGGCAGTGCTCATCGGGAGGCTCCACGGGTTGGGGGTGGCGGGACGATCACCGACGGTAGTGCGCGCTGCGCCGCCGCCCCACCGCTGCCCGGGACAAAGCCGCGCTCCCCGCTTTGGTGGAGATTGCACAAAGCTGATGCCCCACACCTGAGCCAGCGTGATCCTGGTCACGAGGAACATCGGACAGCACGTCCGTTTTGCACGAAAGACCGCCGCTCAGCGAGACTGTAGGATCCCGCCAATTCCGATGCGGGGCTCCCACCGCCACTGGGCCCGACCGAGAGTACGAGCACCCTTCATGCGTGAGCGCCTGGAAGAAGCACCTTCCTCCACGGGCGATCTGCCCGCGGAACCCCTCAGCCACAGTCTCAAGCAGCGCCACCTGACCATGCTGGGCCTCGGCGGCGTCATCGGCGCCGGGCTCTTCGTCGGCTCCGGCGCCGGTATCGGCATCGCCGGTCCCGCGATCATCTGCTCCTATCTGCTCGCGGGCGTCCTCGCGATGCTGGTGATGCGGGCGCTGGGCGAGATGTCGGCCGCGATGCCCGCCTCGGGCTCGTTCTCCGTGTACGCGGAGCGGGCGCTCGGCCGCTGGGCCGGTTTCTCGGCGGGCTGGCTGTACTGGTTCCTGCTGGTCGTGGTGCTGGCCGTGGAGGCCACCGGCGCGGCGAAGATCGCGAACGGCTGGGTGCCCTCGGTCGACCAGTGGGTCTGGGTGCTGCTGTTCATGGTGGTCTTCACCGTGAGCAACCTGGCCGCCGTGAAGAACTTCGGCGAGTTCGAGTTCTGGTTCGCCGCGCTCAAGGTCGGCGCGATCGTGCTCTTCCTGATCCTCGGCACCCTCGCGATCTTCGGCCTGCTCCCGGACACCGAGCCGATCGGCACGGCCAACCTCACCGGCCAGGGCGGCTTCTTCCCCGAGGGCTTCGGCGGAGTGGTCGCGGGCATGCTCGCCGTCATCTTCGCCTTCGGCGGCCTGGAGGTCGTCACCATCGCCGCCGCCGAGTCGGACGACCCGGCGCGGTCGGTGTCCCGGGCGGTGCGCAGCGCGGTGTGGCGCATCCTCTTCTTCTACGTCGGCTCGATGGTGGTCATCGTGACCCTGCTGCCGTGGAACTCGCTGAAGCCGGGCGAGAGCCCCTACGTCGCGGTGCTCGACTCGATCGGCATCCCGGCGGCCGGCCAGATCATGAACATCGTGGTGTTCGTGGCCCTGCTGTCGGCGCTGAACGCGAACCTGTACGGGTCCTCGCGCATGGTGTTCTCGCTGGCCGAGCGCCGCGAGGCACCGCAGGCGCTGCTGAAGGTCTCGGGCGGCGGGGTGCCGCGCCGCGCGGTGTTCGCCTCGGTGGCCTTCGGCTTCGTGTCGGTGGTGCTCAACCTGCTGTGGCCGGACACGATCTTCCTCTACATGCTCAACGCCGTCGGCGCGGTGCTGCTGTTCGTGTGGGCGCTGATCGCCGTCTCGCAGCTGAAGCTGCGCCGCCGGATCGAGCGGGACATGCCCGAGCGGCTGACCCTGCCGATGTGGCTGTTCCCGTACGCGACCTGGGCGGCGCTGATCGGGATGGCGGCGGTGCTGGTCCTGATGCTGTTCGACGACTCCGCGCGGCCCCAGCTGCTGTGGTCCACGGGCGCGGCCGCGCTGGTCCTCGCCGTGGCGGGGATCCGCGAGCTGAGGGCCCGCAAGGCCTGAGGGGGACGTGGGGAAGAGGCCCTCCGTGCTGCGGCACGGGGGGCCTCTTCCTCTCAGGTGCGCAGGTAGGAGGCGCCGTTGACGTCGAGGACCGTGCCCGAGCTCCAGACCGCCTCGGGGGAGGCCAGGTAGAGCACGGCGGAGGCGATCTCCTCCGGGTCCGCGACGCGGCCGAAGGGGCTCTGCGCCCGGATGCCGGCGCCCTCGGGCCCCTCCAGCCGGCCGGCGACCCGCTCGGTGGCGACGAAGCCGGGGGCGACGGAGGCGACGGCGATGCCGTGCGGGGCGAGGGACACGGCGAGGGACTGGCCCAGCGCGTGGACCGCGGCCTTGGTCGCGCCGTAGGCGGGGTGGTCGGGCTCGCCCCGGAAGGCGCCGCGCGAACCGATGTTGACGATGCGTCCCTCGCGGCCCGCTTCGATCATGCGGCGCGCGACGCAGTAGCTCAGGTTGGCGGCGCCGAAGAGGTTCACGTCGGCGGTCCGCCGCCAGGCCTCCTGCCAGCCCTCGTACGAGGTGTCGGGCAGCGGGTGGGCGACCATGACGGCGGCGTTGTTGACCAGGACGTCCACACCGCCGAGCGCCTCCTCGGCCTCGGCCGCCAGGGCCGCGACGCCGGCCGGGTCACCGAGGTCGGCGGCGACCAGCGCGTGCCCCTCCCCCTCCAGCGAGCCGAGGGTCTCCTCCGCGTCCGCGCGCCGGGCCGAGAAGTGGACGGCGACCCGGTCGCCCTGCCGGGCGAAGGCGGCCGCGATCGCCCGGCCGATCCCCCGGGAGGCGCCGGTGACGAGCACGCCCCGGCCCGTACTGCGAAGTCCTGTCACGGTCCGGCCCATCGACTGCCCCCTCGATCCGCTGCCCCGGTGCATCCGCCGTGCCCGGCGGCTGCGGCGTCGCCCGTGAGCGTACGGGCGTGATCACGAACCGTGAAGCCGTCGTCCGAATATCGGACAACAAACGTCCGGCGATCGGACACTCGGCAGACTGGCGCAAATGAGCCAGAGCACCCTGACACCCCCCGAAGCACCGCAGACCGGCGCCGGATCACCCCTCGGCAACGGACTCAAGCAGCGCCACCTCTCGATGATCGCCCTCGGCGGTGTCATCGGCGCCGGACTCTTCGTCGGCTCCGGCGCCGGCATCGCCGCCGCGGGCCCCTCGATCGTGCTCGCGTACGCCGCGTCCGGGCTGCTCGTGATGTTCGTGATGCGGATGCTCGGCGAGATGTCCGCCGCCAATCCCGCCTCGGGCTCCTTCTCCGTGCACGCGGAGCGCGCGATCGGGCCCTGGGCCGGATTCACCGCCGGCTGGATGTTCTGGATCCTGCTCTGCGTGGGCGTGGCCATCGAGGCCATCGGCGCGGCGCACATCATGACCGGCTGGTTCCCGGGCACCCCCTCCTGGATGTGGGTGCTGGTCTTCATGGCGGTGTTCTGCGGCTCCAACCTCGCCGCCGTCTCGAACTTCGGCGAGTTCGAGTTCTGGTTCGCCGCCCTCAAGATCGGCGCGATCGCGCTCTTCCTGGGCCTGGGCGTGCTGGCCGTGCTCGGCCTGCTGCCCGGCACCGACTCCCCCGGCTCCGCCAACCTGCTGCACGACGGCGGTCTGCTGCCCCACGGCGTGGACGGCCTGCTCGTCGGACTGCTGGCCTCCGTCGTCGCCTACGGCGGACTGGAGACGGTGACCATCGCGGCCGCCGAGTCCGAGAACCCGGTCCAGGGCGTGGCCCGGGCCGTGCGGACCACCATGTGGCGGATCGCGATCCTCTACGTGGGCTCCATGCTGGTCATCGTCACCCTCCTGCCCTGGAACGACCCGGCGGTCACGGCGGACGGCCCCTACGCCGCGACCCTGGACCGCCTGGGCATCCCGGCCGCCGGCGAGATCATGAACGTGGTCATCCTGATCGCCCTGATGTCCGCGATGAACGCCAACATCTACGGCTCCTCGCGCATGGCCCACTCCCTCGTCTCCCGCGGCCAGGGCCCGAAGGCGCTGGGCAAGGCCGACGGCGGGGTGCCGCGCCGGGCCGTCCTCGCCTCCTGCGGCTTCGGCTTCGTCACCGTGCTGCTGTCCTACTGGTACCCGGACACCCTGTTCGCCTGGCTGCTGAACATGGTGGGCGGGGTCATCCTGATCGTCTGGGGCTTCATCGCCGTCTCGCAGTTCGTGCTGCGCCGCCGGCTGGAGCGCGAGGCCCCCGAGCAGCTCGTCGTGAAGATGTGGGGCTTCCCCTATCTGACCTGGGTGGCGCTGGCCGGGGTGGCCGGGGTCCTGGTGCTGATGGCCCTGGGCGAGGACACGCGCGTCCAGGTCGTCTTCACCGGCGGACTGACCGTCGCCCTCGCGGTGGCCGGATACCTCGTGCAGCGCCGGGCGGCCGCCGCCCGCTGACAGCCCCTCAACCGCAGGTGGGCCCCGTGCGTTCGCACGGGGCCCACCTGCGTTTTACAGAGGTAACCCTTACATGTCAGGCGGAATAGATGCTGCTAGCGTGCAGTTGCGCATTAATTGCAATTAGCGATTGGCACGCCGAGGGGACCGGATAACACGCATGGCCATCTACACGCTTCCTGAGCTTCCGTACGACTACGCGGCGCTGGAGCCGGTGATCAACCCGCAGATCATCGAGCTGCACCACGACAAGCACCACGCGGCCTACGTCACGGGCGCCAACAACACGCTGGAGCAGCTGGCGGAGGCGCGCGACAAGGAGAACTGGGGCGCGCTCAACGGCCTGGAGAAGAACCTCGCGTTCCACCTCTCCGGCCACATCCTGCACAGCATCTACTGGCACAACATGGCCAGCCCGAAGACCGGCGAGGGCGGCGGCGAGCCCACCGCGGCCGACGGTCTGGGCGACCTGGCCGACGCGATCACCGAGTCCTTCGGCTCCTTCGCGAAGTTCAAGAAGCAGCTGACCTTCGCCTCCTCCGCCACCCAGGGCTCCGGCTGGGGCGTGCTCGCGTACGAGCCGGTCAGCGGCCGCCTGGTCGTCGAGCAGGTCTACGACCACCAGGGCAACGTGGGCGTCGCCAGCACGCCGATCCTGGTCTTCGACGCCTGGGAGCACGCCTTCTACCTTCAGTACAAGAACCAGAAGGTGGACTTCATCGAGGCGATGTGGAACGTCGTCAACTGGCAGGACGTGTCCAAGCGCTACGCCGACGCCAAGGCGAACACCCCGCTGCTGATCCCCGCCAAGGGCTGATCGCCACACCACAAGCCCGTCCGCCTCGTGATCGTCTTCTCAACCTTCACCAGCGGGCGTGTCGAACGGAAGACCCCCGTGAGGACGTGACTCACGGGGGTCTTCTGTGTGGTGCGCCGACCGGGCCTACTCGAAGGACGGGCCCTTGGTACGGGTGCGCTTGATCTCGTAGAAGCCCGGGGTCGAGGCGACGAGCAGGGTGCCGTCCCAGAGCCGGGCGGCCGCGTCGCCGCGCGGGGTCGGGGTGACGACCGGGCCGAAGAAGGCGACATCGCCCTCGGCTCCCGGAACGGAGATCACCGGAGTGCCGACCTCCTGGCCCACCCGGTCGATCCCGTCGTTGTGCGAGGCCCGCAGCACCTCGTCGTACTCGTCCGAGTCGGCGTACGCGAGCAGCTCGGCCGGCAGGCCGACCTCGGCCAGCGCCTCGGCGATCACCTCGCGGGTCGGGCCCTTCTCGTCGTTGTGTATGCGGGTGCCGAGCGCGGTGTAGAGCTTGCCGGTGACTTCCTCACCGTGCTTCTGCTGAGCGGCTGTCACCACGCGCACCGGGGCCCAGCCCTTGGGGCCGAGCAGCTCGCGGTAGGTCTCGGGCAGCTCTTCGAGCCTGTTCTCGTTGAGCACCGCGAGGCTCATCACGTGCCAGCGGACCTCGACGTCGCGGACCTTCTCGACCTCGAGCATCCAGCGGGACGTCATCCAGGCCCAAGGGCAGAGCGGGTCGAACCAGAAGTCGACCGGGGTCTTCTCGCGCACCTGGGTGTCGGTCATGTCTCTCCTCAGTCTCGGCATGGGTCGCAAAAAGGGCATCACTGGGCTCACGTTCCCCGTCACCAACCAGTACCGGGTGGCGCGCATTCCCTCGTGCGAGGATTCGACACAAGAACGCGACCACGCACGAAGGAGTGCACGTGCCCGGAGAGAATCTGTCCCGCGACGAGGCCCGCGAGCGGGCCGAGCTGCTGTCCGTCGACGGGTACGAGGTGGTCCTCGACATCCGGTCCGCGGTGGACGAGGCAGAACCGGCCGAGGGTCCGCGGACCTTCCGCTCGGTGACGACGATCCGCTTCCGGGCGGCGGGCACCGGCGCTTCCACCTTCGCGGACCTGATCGCGCCGTCGGTGAACGCCGTGACCCTGAACGGGCGCGCGCTGGACGTGGCCGCCGTCTTCGACGGCGCCCGGATCTCCCTCGACGGCCTGGCCGCCGAGAACGTCCTGGTGGTGGACGCGAACTGCGCGTACAGCCGGACGGGCGAGGGACTGCACCGCTTCGTGGACCCGGAGGACGGCGAGGTCTACCTGTACACCCAGTACGAGCCGGCCGACGCGCGGCGGGTGTACGCGAACTTCGAACAGCCCGACCTGAAGGCCCCGTACCGCTTCGAGGTGACGGCTCCCGAGGGCTGGCAGGTGTGGAGCAACGGCGCGGAGGAGTCCCGCGAGGCGGGCGTCTGGCGCTTCGCCGAGACCGCGCCGATCTCCACGTACATCACGTGCGTGGTCGCGGGGCCCTACCACTACGTGACGGACTCCTACACGCGCGGGGACCTGACCATCCCGCTGGGCGCGATGTGCCGCAAGGGACTGGCGAAGCACTTCGACGCCGATGACGTCTTCCTCGTCACCAAGCAGGGCTTCGACCTCTTCCACGAGATCTTCGACTACCCGTACCCCTTCGGCAAGTACGACCAGGCCTTCGTGCCGGAGTACAACCTTGGCGCGATGGAGAACCCGGGGATGGTGACCTTCCGCGAGGAGTACATCTTCCGCGGCAAGGTCACCAAGGCCTCCTACGAGCGGCGCTCGAACACGATCCTGCACGAGATGGCGCACATGTGGTTCGGCGACCTGGTCACCATGAAGTGGTGGGACGACCTGTGGCTGAAGGAGTCCTTCGCCGACTTCATGGGCTCCTTCGCGCTGGTGGAGGCCACCCGCTTCGACCAGGCGTGGGTCACCTTCGCCAACAACCGCAAGGCGTGGGCCTACCGGGCCGACCAGCTGCCGTCCACCCACCCCATCACGGCCGACATCCGTGACCTGGAGGACGCCAAGCTCAACTTCGACGGCATCACCTACGCCAAGGGCGCCGCGGTGCTCAAGCAGCTGGTCGCCTACGTGGGGCGGGAGGCCTTCCTGGAGGGCGCCCGGCGCTACTTCAAGGCCAACGCGTACGGGAACACCACGCTCGACGACCTGCTGTCGGTGCTCGCGGAGGTCTCCGGGCGGGACATGGCCGAGTGGTCGCGGGCCTGGCTGCAGACCGCCGGCGTGAACGCGCTGACCCCGGTGATCACCTACGACGCGGGCGGCCGGGTGACGGAACTGGCGGTCGTGCAGGAGGGCGACGAACTGCGCCCGCACCGGGTCGCGGTGGGCCTGTACCGGCTGGAGTCCGACGGGACGCTGGTCCGCTACGCGCGGGCCGACGCGGACGTGTCGGGCGCGCGGACGGCCGTCACGGAACTGACGGGCGCGGAGCGGCCCGACCTGGTCCTGGTCAACGACGAGGACCTCACCTACTGCAAGGTCCGCTTCGACGAGGGCTCGCTGGCCACGCTGCGGGCGCACCTCGGTGACCTGACGGACCCGCTCGCGCGGGCGCTGAGCTGGTCGGCGCTGTGGAACATGACGCGCGACGGCCTGATGCCGGCTCGCGACTTCGTCTCGCTGGTCCTCGCGCACGCGGGCCGCGAGAGCGACGTCGGCGTCCTGCAGATGCTGCACGCGCAGGCCCTGACCTCCGTAACCCACTACTCGGCGCCGGGCCGGCGCGAGCAGGGCGGCCGGGAGCTCGCCGCGGGCGCGCTGCACGAGCTGCGGCTCGCGGCGCCCGGGTCGGAGCACCAGCTGACGTGGGCCCGCTTCTTCGCGGCGAGCGCGGCGACGGAGGGCGACTTCCAGCTGCTGCTGGGTCTGCTGGAGGGCTCGGCGCGGATCGACGGGCTGGAGGTGGACCAGGAGCTGCGCTGGGACTTCCTGCTGCCGCTGGCCGCGCACGGGGCGGTGGACGAGGCCGTCCTCGCCTCCGAACTGGCGCGCGACGACACGGCCTCGGGCAAGCGGCACCAGGTGCGGTGCCTGGCGGCGCGGCCCTCGCAGGCGGTGAAGGACCAGGCGTGGGCGGCGGTGGTCGAATCGGACGCGCTGTCCAACGCGCTGGTCGAGGCGACGATCGCGGGCATGCAGCAGCCCTCGCAGCGGGGTCTGCTCGCGGGCTGTGCGGGGCGCTACTTCGAGGTGATCGAACGGGTGTGGGCGGACCGGTCGATCCAGATCGGGATGGACGTGGTGAAGGGGCTGTACCCGTCGCTGCAGGACTCGGAGTCCACCGTCTCGGCGACGGACGCCTGGCTCTCGTCCCACCCGGACGTGGCCCCCGCGCTCCGCAGGCTGGTGCTGGAGTCCCGCGACGACCTGGCCCGGGCCCTGCGCGCCCAGGCTTGCGACGCGACGGCTACCAACTAGCTGCGGCGCCGCTGCGGGGGCTCCGCCCCCGAACCCCCGGTCCTCAAACGCCGGACGGGCTGGAAAATCCAGCCCCGCCGGCGTTTGAGGCGCGGGGTCCGGGGCGGAGCCCCAGCAACGGCGCAGCGGTAGCCCATACGGGCGCACCTCATCGGCAGTCGAACGTCCGTACTTTAGCCCCGGCTTGTCCGGATTTGTCGACGGGCGTGTAACAGGGGTTAGCAGGGCCGCGGCCCGAGGGAATCACCGCGTCATGAACCACAACGCACCCCTCCCCCTCGCCCACCTCACCGGCAGCCGCCCCCGCGTGCTGACCCTCGCGCAACTGCGCGAGCACGGCGTCACCGCCTCCGACGCGGCCGAGCGGCCCTGGCAGCAGATCCTGCCCGGGGTGTTCCTGCTCCACGCCGGGCCCGCGACCAGCGAGGAGCGGCTGCACGCGGCGCTGCTGTACGCGGGGCGGCGCGGCGGTGAGGTCATGATCACGGGGCTGGCGGCGCTCGCCCTGTACCGGTTCGGCTCCGCGCTCCCGCTGCCCGCGCTCTCCCACATCGACGTCCTGGTGCCCGGCACCCGGCGGCTGCGCTCCGCCGGGGACGTGCGGATCGTACGGACGCACACCCCGCCGAGGTCCCAGGAGGTGACCGGGCTGCCGGTGGCGCCCGTCGCGCGGGCCGTCGCCGACGCCGTCACCCAGCTCTCCGACGCCGGCACCGTACGCCGCCTGCTGAGCGAGGCCGTCCGCGGCGGGCACTGCGAACCGGCCGCCGTGGTACGGGAACTGACGGTGGCCCGGCTGCTGAACCGGCCGCACGTGGTCGACGCGGTCGAGTCGCTGCTCGCGGAGGGCCGGGCCATCGCCGAGGACCGGCTGTACCACCTCGTGCGCGGCCACGAGCTCCCCGCCCCGGTCTGGAACGTCGACCTGCGGCTGCCCGGCGGCCCGCACCTCGGCGGGGTCGACGCGTACTGGCCCGAGCAGTCCGTCGCCGTGGAGATCGACACCCGCGCCCCGCGCCAGGGCGAGGACGAACAGTGGTCGGAGTCCGTGCGCAAGCGCGAGACGCTGGAGCGGCTCGGGGTGACCGTCGTCCACATCACCCCGCGCAAGCTCCGCGACTGGCCCGAGCAGCAGGCCGCGGTCATCCGGACCGCCCTGACGGCCGCCGACGACCGGGAACCCGCCGCCTACCTGGTGGTACTGCCCAGGTGAGGCGAGTACTCCGGGGTGCTCCAGAGCAGCCGCCCCGGATGGACGCCCTCCACCACCGACTCCACCCGGAAGCGGGTGCGGCGGCTCCCGTCGGCCCCGAACTCGATCCGGGCCCGGCCGCTGAGCTGGAGGACCGCCCCGCTCTCCCAGTCCGGGAAGAGCAGTCCCGCCCGCGGATCGGCCGTCAGGTTCCCCAGCGTGAGGAACATGGCGTTGCCCGCGTAGTCCGGCCAGGCCAGCTCGACCGGCGAGAGCACCTCGACGAAGCCCGGCAGCCCGCCCCGGTGACTGGCGTCGACCCCGTCCGCCTCCGCCGTGGTGGCGATGAAGAAGGTGTCGGCGCCGCGTACGGCCCGCTGCTGGCCGGGGGTCAGCGCCTCTCCGCGCCGCACCACCCCCGCGCCCTGCCGGGCGAGCTCCAGCGGCTGCCGCTTCTGCAGGTACTTCGGGCAGTTGGCGAAGACCTGCTCGGCCTCGACGGCGAAGCCTCCCCGCGTCACCTCCAGGGTCCCGTTCAGCCTCATCCGGCGCCGGGTGCGCGGGTCGAGCGCGATGGTCCCGACCCGGGTCCCGGCCGTGGCCAGGGCCCCGGCGAGCGGGTCACCCGCCGGCGGACCGCCGGCGACCGCGATCCGGTCCGGCCCGGTGGCCCGTACGAAACCGGGGGCACCGGTGAGCAGGGAGGCCCACACCCGCCCCGCGTCGTCGGCGGCGCCGACGACCAGGTGCGGCTGGAGCCCGAGGAAGGCGGCGGCGACGTCCCGGATGCCCGTGCCGATCGAGCGGCCGACGTGCTCGGCGAGGTCCCGCACGCCGACCCGTTCCTGCACGGCCAGCGAGCCCCAGTGGTAGGCGCCGCTCATTAGAAGAATCCGCAGGTCGGCGCCCCCGTGGTGGGGGCGGGGGATTCCTCGGCGCCGGTCGGTACCGAGATCTCCAGGCGGGTCCCGTCGGGGTCGTGGAAGAAGATGCCGCCCGAGGCCGCGCCCTCCCTGTGGGCGACGACGCCCTCGTAGGCGAAGTCGACGCCCAGGTCGCGCAGCCGCGCCTCGTACTCCCGCACCTCTTCGACGGCGCCGGCGGAGAACGCCAGGTGGTGCAGACCCGCCGCAGTGGGGGCGTACGCGCCCTCGGCCTGCTGCCAGAGGGTCAGGACGAGCTCACCGTCCTGGCCGAGGAAGGCGAAGCGGCGGCCCTCCTCCTTGCCCTCGCCCAGCACCTCGAAGTCGAGCGCACCCCGGTAGAAGGCGAGCGAGCGCTCCAGATCGGTGACGTTCAGGCCCACGTGCCCGGTGCGGAGCTTGCTGATGGCAGTCGTCATGACGGGTTCCTTCCCCGGAGGACTTCACGGCGTTCCCATGCGGATCTAACCTTCTAAAGTGAAATTAAAGGTTAGGCGCACTCTTGTCAACCGGTCCCGTACCCTTCAAGGGTTAGCCAGGCCCGAGGAGACGAAATGACGGCGGCGGACCCACGACCCCTGACCGGTGAGCCGGTCGCACTCGACCTGCTGAACACGCGGTGGATGCGGGAGGGCGAGCTCACCGACCTGTTCGCCGGGGCCTTCGGGCTCAGCCGGGTCGAGGGACTGCGGATCTGGCTGGAGTCCACCGGCCTGGCCGGCCGCTTCCGTGCGGACGCGGCCACCCTCGTCCACCTGCTGACCGCCCGCGAGGCCCTGGCCCGCGCGGTCGCGGACCCGGCCGACGAGAGCGCCCGCGCCCTGATCGACGCCGTCCTGGAGCACGGCCGCATCCGCGCCACCCTGACCGCCGAAGGCCCGGGCGAGCGTGCCGAGTTCGCCGACCCGACCTGGGGGCCCGCCTGGACGGCGGCGCGCGACTACCTCGACCTGCTGGGCTCCGCGCCCGACCGGATCCGCAAGTGCGCGTCCGAGACGTGCGTCCTGCACTTCCACGACACCTCGCGCAACGGGACGCGGCGCTGGTGCTCGATGGCCGTCTGCGGAAACCGGGCGAAAGCCTCGCGTCATTACGCGCGCACGCGCGAGCGCTGAGCGCACGAAATCTGTCACACCCGCACCGGGACGCGACCGCGTCCCGGTGCTGACGCATGGCCGCCAAGTCGATAAATCGACCGATCGAACCCTGCGTTTCGCACCATTGCACCCCGGTAAGTCCGCGCTGGCGCATTCCTCGCACTGGCGAGGTTCCGCCATGGCAGGTCTCGGTCAATGACAACTCTCCCCAAAGAGCTGTCGCTTAGGCCAAGCTGACCGGTCATCCGGCACCGAAATCCGGACCGTATCTTTCACTTACCAGGGATGCTGATGACCCTCGAATCCCCCAGCTCCATATCCGGGGCCAGACGCGTCGCGCGCGTCGCGGCCGCGGCCGGACTGGTCGCCGCCCTCGCGGCCACCGGCGCCGGGCCCGTCTTCGCGGCGACCGGCGCGGACACCCCGGGCACCTCGCCCACGGTCAAGTCCGCCGACCAGAAGCTCGGTTCGGCCGACGCCGAACTCCTTCAGGAGGCCAAGGCCAAGGGTGACGCGAACGTCACCGTCATGGTCGCGACCGCCCCCGGCAAGACCAAGCAGGTGGCGGACCAGCTCGGTTCGGTCCAGGGCGCCTCGGTGGGCCAGACGTACGACAACCTCGGTTACGTGCGCGCCACCCTGCCCACCGGCAAGGCCGAGGCCGCGCTGAAGGCGGCCGCCAAGCTGGACTCGGTGCACGGCATCGACCTGCGGCACGAGATCCAGCTGCCGGACCCGCGTCCCGACGCGGACCGCGAGACCGGCACGGTGAAGAAGACCGCCGCCGAGACCTACGCGGCGCCGGACAAGAACACCCCCGCGAAGAACCCGTACAACCCGTCCTTCGAGACGGGTGCGGTCGACTTCGTGAAGGACAACCCGCAGGCCGACGGCCGCGGGGTGACCATCGGCATCATGGACTCGGGCATCGACCTCGGTCACCCGGCCCTGCAGAAGACCACCACCGGCGAGCGCAAGATCGTCGACTGGGTCACGGCGACCGACCCGATCACGGACAACGACGCCACCTGGCGCCCGCAGATCACCCCGGTCACCTCCAGCGGCGGCAGCTTCACCGCGGGCGGCCAGAGCTGGAAGGCCCCGGAGGGCAGCTTCCAGTGGAGCCGCTTCACCGAGTCGATCACCGCCACCGGTGACATGGCCGGCGACGTCAACCGCGACGGTGACACCACCGACCGGTTCGGCCTGCTCTACGACGCCGCCGCCGGCACCGTCCGCGTCGACACCGACCAGGACGGCGACTTCACGAACAACGAGCCGATGAAGCCGTACAAGGACGGCTACCAGATCGGCTACTTCGGCACGGACAACCCGGCGACCGACGTCGCCGAGCGCATCCCGTTCGTGATCGAGATCCGCAAGGACGTCCCGATGGACCCGCTCGGCGGCGACTGGGTCGGCAAGAAGGCCGACTTCGTCAACGTCGGCATCATCGAGTCCGAGCACGGCACGCACGTCGCCGGCATCACCGCCGCCAACGGCCTCTTCGGCGGCCAGATGAGCGGCGAGGCGCCCGGCGCCAAGCTCGTCTCCTCGCGCGCCTGCTCCTGGTCCGGCGGCTGCACCAACGTCGCGCTGACCGAGGGCATGATCGACCTCGTCGTCAACCGCGGCGTGGACATCGTCAACATGTCCATCGGCGGCCTGCCGGCGCTGAACGACGGCAACAACGCGCGCTCCGAGCTCTACAAGAACCTCATCGACACGTACGGCGTCCAGCTGGTCATCTCGGCCGGCAACTCGGGCCCGGGCGTCAACACCATCGGCGACCCCGCCCTCGCGGACAAGGTCATCTCCGTGGGCGCGTCGGTCTCCAAGGAGACCTGGGCCGCCAACTACGGCTCCGGTGTGACCACGAAGTACAACATGTTCCCCTTCTCCTCGCGCGGTCCGCGTGAGGACGGCGGCTTCACGCCGACCATCAGCGCCCCCGGCGCGGCCATCAACACCATCCAGACCTGGCTGCCCGGCGCCCCGGTGAAGGAGGCCGGCTACACCCTCCCGGCCGGTTACGGCATGCTCCAGGGCACCTCGATGGCCTCGCCGCAGGCGGCGGGCGCGAGCGCCCTGCTGATCTCGGCCGCCAAGCAGAACGGCATCAAGCTGACGCCGGCCTCCCTGCGGGTCGCGCTCACCACGGCCGCCAAGAAGATCGACAACGTCCCCGCGCACGCGCAGGGTTCGGGTCTGATCAACATCCCCGGCGCGTGGGAGTCCATCCAGCGCGACGCGAAGGCCAACGAGTTCACCGTCAAGGCGCCGGTCGACACCGCGATCGACCAGTTCCTGAAGACCCCGGGCTTCGGCACCGGCCTGTACGACCGTGAGGGCGGCCTCAAGGTCGGCCAGAAGAAGGTCTACAACGTCGTCGTCACCCGCACCACGGGCGTCAAGTACGGCACCCGGCACGACCTGAGCTGGCGCAACAACGACGGCACCTTCAAGGTCATCGGCGGCTACGACTACGTCACGCTGCCGCTGAACAAGCCCGTCACCATCAAGGTCGAGGCCAACGCCAAGACGGCCGGCGTCCACAGCGGCATCCTGCAGCTGGACGACGAGACCACCGAGGGCATCGACAAGCAGATCCTGACGACCGTCGTGGCCGCCGCCCCCCTGGCCGCGCCGTCGTTCGCCCTGTCGGACACCTCCTCGGTGCAGCGCAACAGCCACAAGTCGTACTTCGTGACGGTCCCGCCGGGCGCCAAGAGCCTGGAGGTCGCCCTCGGCGGTCTCGCGGCGGGTGCCCAGACGCGCTTCATCGCGATCCACCCGCACGGCGTGCCGGTCGACCCGACGGCCACGACCAACTGCTACCCGAACTACGACAACCCGGCCAACACCTGCCGCCCCGACGTCCGCTCGTACCCCGAGCCGACCCCGGGCGTCTGGGAGATCGAGGTCGAGGCCCGTCGTACGTCGCCGGTGCTCGACAACCCGTTCAAGCTGGACGTCTCCGTGCTCGGCGCGGCCTTCGACCCTGCGGTCAAGGTCCTGCCCGAGGTGAAGCAGGGCACCCCCGCCCCGGTCCAGTGGAGCGTCAAGAACGCCGGCGCGGCCATCTCCGGCGGCAAGCTCGCCGGCGGTCCGCTCGGTTCCGCGAAGGTCGCCAAGCCGACCATCGCGCCCGGTGAGACCCACTCCACCGAGATCGTGGTGCCCGCGGGCACCTCGCGCCTCGACGTCGCGATCGGCAAGGTGTCCGACACCGCCGCCGACCTCGACCTGGAGGTCTACCGGGGCGGCGTCAAGGTCGGTTCCGCCGCCGACGGCGACTCCGAGGAGGCCGTGAGCCTGGTGAACCCGGCCGCGGGCACCTACACGGTGAAGGTGATCGGCTACGCGATCCCGTCCGGCTCCACCACGTACGACTACCGCGACGTGTTCTTCTCGGCCGCCCTGGGCTCCGTCCAGGTCGACGAGGCCGCCGCGGTGAACCTCGCCACCGGCGCCACCGCGCAGGTCTCGGCGAACGTCCTGGTCACCAGCGCGGCCCCCGAGGGCCGGCAGTTCTTCGGCCAGGTCCAGCTGCTCAACGCCCGCGGCACCGCCGCCGGCACCGGCAGCGTGCAGATCGAGAAGGTCCTCCCGTAGGACCCTGCGGTACGGAAAACCCGAGGGGGCGGCGCTCTGACGAGCACCGCCCCCTCGGGCCGTTCCCCGGCCGTTCCTCGTACCGCTCTACTTGCCGAGCGACCGCAGCGACTCGGCGTAGGTGCCGACCGCGTGGGCGATCACGTCCAGGTTGGTGTCGAAGACCCCCAGGTCCAGGTTCTTCAGGTCGTCCCCGGCCCCGTGGTAGTTCGGGTCGTACGGGGCCCCGGCCGTGCCGCCGTAGCGCTTCGCCTGCTCGGCGGTCTTGATGCCCTCGGCGCCGGTGAAGGTGCCGCCCGCCGGGATGCCGTTCGCGATGAACGGGCCGTAGTCGGAGCGGCCGTCGAAGTCGCTGCCCTCGTGCGGCTTGCCCTTCCCGTCGAGGAAGCCGTTGATCAGCGCCTCGATCTGCGCCGAGCCGGCCGGACCGGCGCCCGCGCCCGTCTTGTCCGAGTCGTCGCCGTCGTAGACGAACTGCACCGGGTTCGGCGAGGCGATCATGTCGAAGTTCAGGTACAGCGCTATGTCCTTCTTCTGCTTCTCGGACAGCTGCGCGACGTAGTGCTCCGAGCCGAGCAGGCCGAGCTCCTCGGCCGACCACCAGCCGAAGCGCACCTTGTTGGCGGGCCCCTTGCCCTTCTTGTTGGCGCCCTCGTCCGCGAGCTTCAGGGCCACCTCCAGCAGTCCGGCCGAACCGGAGCCGTTGTCGTTGATGCCCGGCCCCTCGGGTACCGAGTCCAGGTGGGCGCCCACGGTCACCACACGGTCCGAGCGGCCGCCGCGGGTCTCGGCGATCACGTTGCGGGTGGTCTTCTTCACGTGCTCCTGGTCCAGCTCCAGGCGCACGCTCACCTCGCCCTTAGCGGCGGCCGCGGTCAGCGCCTCGCCGTCGGCCAGCGTGATTCCGGCGCTCGGGATGATCCCCTCGGCGGGCGAGGAGAACCCGCCGCGCACCGGGGTGGTTCCGCTGTGGTTGTAGACGATGACGCCGAGCGCGCCGGCCTCGGCGGCGGCCCGCTGCTTCTCCACGAAGGTGCACGCACCCCGCTTGACCAGGGCGATCTTCCCGGCGAAGGCACCGGCCGGGTAGTCGTCGGCCGTGCAGCCGGGGGTCTCGTCGACCCGGGCCAGGGCGAGCGGCGCGGCCAGGCCGCCGGCCGGGGTGGACTTGGTGAAGGTGAAGGCGGCGGTGGCCAGCTCGCGGGGGGCCTGGCCGAGGACGGTGGTCCGCTCCGTCTTTGTGCGCGCCTCGAAGATGTCGAAGTCCTGGTACGAGACCTGGTACCCGGCCTTCTTCAGCGTGTCGTACACGTAGGCGGCGGAGGCCGCGTGGCCCGGCGTACCGGCGGCGCGGTTGCCGCCGTTGGCGTCGGCGATCTGCTGGAACTTCTTCAGGTGGCGGTGGGCGCCCTTGGCGGTGACCTCCCGCACCAGCTCCCCGGCCAGCCGGCCCTCGCGCGGGTGGGCGGCCGCCGGCGCGGCGGTCAGCAGGACGGGTGCGGCGACGGCGGCGGCCGCGAGGGCGGCGAGGGCCGGTATGGACCGGCGGCGGTGGCGGATGGCGCGCACGGTGGATCTCCCCGAGTCGGTGGTTCGTTCTGCGGTCGGCCATGTCCGGATAACGGTCATGACAGACCGGACGCTAACCGGCTCCGACCAGGCAAAACGGGTGTTCGGGGGCCTCGCAACACGCCCGCCACGAACTCGCCACGAGGGTTCACATCCAGGACACCGTCCGTACCTCGGACAATGGATTGGACAAGGCTCGTGGGGTCGAACGCATGATGGCCCCACGCGCGCCCGCGTCGTACGTACCAAAAGGAGTCACCGTGAGGGTCGGAATCGTCGGAGCCACCGGTCAGGTCGGCGGAGTCATGCGCAGCATCCTCGCCGAGCGGAAGTTCCCGGTGGACGAGCTGCGCCTGTTCGCCTCGGCCCGGTCCGCGGGCTCGACGATCGAGTGGGAGGGCCGGGAGATCACCATCGAGGACGCCTCCACGGCCGACTACGCGGGCCTGGACATCGTGCTCTTCTCCGCGGGCGGCGCCACCTCCAAGGCCCTGGCCGAGAAGGTCGCCTCGCAGGGCGCCGTCGTGATCGACAACTCCTCCGCCTGGCGCGGCCACCCTGAGGTCCCCCTCGTGGTCTCCGAGGTCAACCCGCACGCGATCAAGAGCCGCCCCAAGGGCATCATCGCGAACCCGAACTGCACCACCATGGCCGCGATGCCGGTGCTGCGCCCGCTGCACGCGGAGGCCGGTCTGACCGCTCTGGTCGCCACCACCTACCAGGCCGTCTCCGGCTCGGGCCTGGCCGGTGTGGCCGAGCTCAAGGGCCAGGCCTGCGCGGTCTCCGAGACCGCCGACCAGCTGACCTTCGACGGCGGCGCGGTGGACTTCCCCGAGCCCGCCGTCTACAAGCGCCCGATCGCCTACAACGTGGTCCCGCTCGCGGGCAACCTGGTCGACGACGGCTCCTTCGAGACCGACGAGGAGCAGAAGCTCCGCAACGAGTCCCGCAAGATCCTGGAGATCCCGGAGCTCAAGGTCTCCGGCACCTGCGTGCGCGTGCCGGTCTTCGCCGGCCACTCCCTGCAGGTCAACGCCCGCTTCGCGAACCCCATCAGCGTCGAGCGCGCCTACGAGCTGCTCAAGGACGCCCCGGGCGTCGAGCTCTCGGAGATCCCGACCCCCCTGCAGGCCGCGGGCAAGGACGCCTCGTACGTGGGCCGCATCCGCTCCGACGAGACGGTGGACAACGGCCTCGCACTGTTCCTCTCCAACGACAACCTGCGCAAGGGCGCGGCCCTGAACGCGGTGCAGATCGCCGAGCTCGTGGCCGAGGAGCTGCGCGGCTGATCCCCGCTCGTCCGACGCGGGGGCGGCACCGTGAGGGTGCCGCCCCCGCGCGCGTTTTTTCGCCCGTGGATTACTCCGGGGCGGTGGCGCTGTCCGGATGGCAGGATGGCCGGGCAACGTCACCATCGAAGGAGATGAACGCGTGCCCGGCACGAATCTCACCCGTGAAGAGGCCCAGCAGCGGGCCAAGCTGCTGACCGTCGACTCCTACGAGATCGAACTCGATCTCAGCGGCGCACAGGAAGGCGGCACCTACCCGTCCGTGACCACCGTGCGCTTCCAGTCGGCCGAGGCCGGGAGCGAGACCTTCATCGACCTGGTCGCTCCGGCGGTGCACGAGGTCGTCCTCAACGGAAAGTCCCTGGACGTCGCGGAGGTCTTCCACGACTCCCGGATCGCCCTGCGCCACCTGGCGGCCGGGGCCAACGAGCTCCGCGTCGTCGCGGACTGCGCGTACACGAACACCGGTGAGGGCCTCCACCGCTTCGTCGACCCGGTCGACCAGCAGGCCTACCTCTACACCCAGTTCGAGGTGCCGGACGCGCGGCGGGTCTTCGCCAGCTTCGAGCAGCCCGACCTGAAGGCCACGTTCCAGTTCACCGTGACGGCTCCCGAGGGCTGGACGGTCATCTCGAACTCTCCGACCCCGGAGGCCGCGGACGTCAAGGACAACGTCTGGCGCTTCGAGCCGACCCCGCGCATCTCCTCGTACATCACCGCGCTGATCGTCGGCCCGTACCACGCGGTGCACAGCTCCTACGAGGGCCCGGACGGCCAGTCCGTCCCGCTCGGCATCTACTGCCGCCCCTCGCTCGCCGAGTTCCTCGACGCGGACGCGATCTTCGACGTCACCCGGCAGGGCTTCGACTGGTTCCAGGAGAAGTTCGCCTACGACTACCCCTTCGCCAAGTACGACCAGCTCTTCGTCCCGGAGTTCAACGCGGGCGCCATGGAGAACGCGGGCGCGGTGACCATCCGCGACCAGTACGTCTTCCGCTCCAAGGTGACGGACGCGGCGTACGAGGTGCGCGCGGAGACCATCCTCCACGAGCTCGCGCACATGTGGTTCGGCGACCTGGTCACCATGGAGTGGTGGAACGACCTGTGGCTGAACGAGTCCTTCGCGACGTACACCTCGATCGCCTGCCAGGCGTACGCCGAGGGCTCGAAGTGGCCGCACGCGTGGACCACCTTCGCCAACTCCATGAAGACCTGGGCGTACCGGCAGGACCAGCTGCCGTCCACGCACCCGATCATGGCCGACATCCGTGACCTCGACGACGTCATGGTCAACTTCGACGGCATCACGTACGCCAAGGGCGCCTCGGTGCTCAAGCAGCTCGTGGCATACGTCGGCACGGACGCCTTCTTCAAGGGCGTGCAGGCGTACTTCAAGGCGCACGCCTTCGGGAACACGCGCCTGTCCGACCTGCTGGGCGCCCTGGAGGAGACCTCGGGCCGCGACCTGACCGCCTGGTCGAAGGCGTGGCTGGAGACGGCGGGCATCAACATCCTGCGCCCGGAGGTCACCACCGACGAGAACGGTGTGATCACCGCCTTCGGCATCCGCCAGGAGGCGCCCGCGCTGCCCGCCGGCGCCAAGGGCGAGTCGACCCTGCGCCCGCACCGCATCGCGGTCGGCCTGTACGAGCTCCAGGACGGCGCCCTCGTGCGCACCGACCGGATCGAGCTGGACATCGACGGCGCGCTCACCACGGTGCCGGAGCTGGTCGGCCGCACCCGTCCGGCGGTCTTCCTGCTGAACGACGACGACCTCTCCTACGCCAAGGTCCGCCTGGACGAGGAGTCCCTGGCCACCGTCACGGCGCACATCGGCGACTTCACCGAGTCCCTGCCGCGCGCCCTGTGCTGGGCCTCGGCCTGGGACATGACGCGTGACGGCGAGCTCGCCACCCGCGACTACCTCGCGCTGGTCCTCTCGGGCATCGCCAAGGAGTCCGACATCGGCGTGGTCCAGTCGCTGCACCGCCAGGTGAAGCTGGCCATCGACCTGTACGCCGACCCGGCGTGGCGCGAGGAGGGCCTGGCGGCCTGGACCGAGGCCACCCTGGAGCACCTGCGCGGCGCCGAGCCGGCGGGCGACCACCAGCTGGCGTGGGCGCGGGCCTTCGCGGCCAGCGCCCGCACCGAGGGGCAGCTGACCTACCTGTCGGCGCTGCTGGACGGCGCGGCGGAGATCGAGGGCCTGGCCGTCGACACCGAGCTGCGCTGGACGTTCCTGGAGCGGCTCGCCGCGACGGGCGTCGCCGGGGAGGCGGCCATCGCGGCGGAGCTGGAGCGGGACGCCACGGCGGCCGGCGAGCGCCACGCGGCGACCGCCCGGGCGGCGCGCCCGACGGCGGAGGCCAAGGCCGAGGCGTGGGCCTCGGTGGTGGAGTCCGGCGACCTGCCGAACGCGGTGCAGGAGGCGGTGATCGGCGGCTTCGTCCAGTCCGACCAGCGCGAGCTGCTGGCCCCGTACACCGAGAAGTTCTTCTCGGCGGTCAAGGAGGTCTGGGAGACCCGCAGCCACGAGATCGCCCAGCAGATCGCGGTGGGCCTCTACCCGGCGCTGCAGGTCTCGCAGGGGACGCTGGACGCGACGGACGCGTGGCTGGCCTCGGCCGAGCCGAACGCGGCGCTGCGCCGTCTGATCTCGGAGTCCCGCGCGGGCGTCGAGCGCGCCCTGAAGGCCCAGGCGGCGGACGCCGCTGCCGCTCGGGCCTGACGGCTCGCACCGTAGCCGGGGCTCCGCCCCGGACCCCGCGCCTCAATCGCCGGCGGGGCTGAATTTCAGCCCGTCCGGCGTTTGAGGACCGGGTCCGGGCGGAGCCCGGCAACCCCTACCGCCGGGCCGAAGCCACTTCGCGCAACGCCGCCAGGACATGGGACAGCGCGGGCGCGGACTCGGCGCCTCGGCGGACCGCCGCGATCACGTGCCGCGTCGGCCGGTCCCGCGCGAGCACCCGCACGGCCACGCCCGAGGCACGGCTCGACACCATCCGCGGGACCAGGGCCACGCCCATGCCCGCCTCGACCATGGCCAGGATGGCCGTCCAGCCCGATGCCGAGTGGGCCTGTTCGGGGACGAAGCCCGCCGCCTCGCACGCGCCCCGGGCGATCTCCGACCACGGGCCGCTGCCCCCGTAGATCCACGGGTCGCCGGACAGGTCCGCCAGCCGCAGGTCGGGCGCGGCCGCCAGCGGGTGGCCCGGCGGGAGCGCCACGTCCAGCGGGTCCTCCATCAGCGTGACGCGGGTGAACCGCCGGTCCCTGGCGGTCGGCGCGTGGGCGGCGAGGGACAGCGCCAGGTCCACGCCACCGGCCGAGAGCAGCTCGTACGATTCCGCGGCCTCGGTCTCCCGGACCCGGACCTCCACCCCCGGGTGGGCCTTGCGCAGCTCCCCCACGGCCGGGACCACCAGCGCGGGCACGGCGGTGGAGAACGCGCCGACCCGTACCTCCCCCACGTCCCCGGCGAGGTATCCGGCCAGTTCCGCGTCGGCCCGCTCCAGCTGCGCGAACACCGCCTCCGTGTGCCGCAGGACGAGGTGCGCCGCGTCCGTGAGCCGCACCCGGCGGCCCTCGGCCTCCAGCAGCACCACGCCCAGTTGCCGGGCGAGGTTCGTCAGTTGCTGCGAGACGGCC
This sequence comes from Streptomyces sp. NC-S4, assembly GCF_054353315.1. Lineage (NCBI taxonomy): Bacteria > Bacillati > Actinomycetota > Actinomycetes > Kitasatosporales > Streptomycetaceae > Streptomyces > Streptomyces sp. NC-S4. The sequence goes on from NZ_CM135937.1 coordinate 3,185,224, forward strand.
GAGGGCGTCATGTGGAGCGCCTCGGCCGCCCTGGTCACGGTCCCCTGTTCGGCGAGGGTCCGCAGGATCCGCAGCTTCTTGATGTCCCACTCGGTCATGGGCCCGAAACTACCGCCGGGCGCTCCCCAGCCCGACCCCTCCGAGGATGAGCGCCATGCAGAGCAGCTGCGCCGGTCCGGTCCGCTCGCCCAGCAGCAGGAGGCCGAGCCCGGCCACGCACACCGGCTGGAGGTAGTAGACGACTCCCGCGCGGGCCGCGCCGATCATCGAGACGGCCTTGTTCCAGGCGAAGAAGGCGACGGCCGAGGAGAACACCCCGACGTACAGCAGCGGTCCGACCGTCGCGGTGGTGGCCTCGAAGCCGCCCTGGACGGAGACGGAGACGGCGTAGGCGGGTGCCAGCATCAGCGCGCCGAGCACGAAGGTGGTGATCAGGAAGGCGGGTCCGCCGAGTTCGGCGGGCTTGCGCTTGAGCAGGGCGCTGTACGTGGCGAAGGAGAGGGCGGCGGCGAACATCCACAGGTCCCCGGCGCCGAAGTCGAAGCCGATCGAGCCGTCCCCGACGAGCAGCAGCACCCCGAGGGCGGCGAGCAGCATGCCGAAGGTCCGGCGTTTGCCGAGCCGTTCGCCGCCGAGGCGGGCGTAGAGCGCCATGATGACGGGCGAGGCGGCCATGATCATGCCCATGTTGGAGGCGGAGGTGGTCAGTCCGGCCTGGTGCACGAGCGTGTTGTAGAGGGTGACGCCGAAGAGCGAGGCGAGGGCGACGAAGCCGAGGTGGCGCCGGATCAGGGCCCGCTGCCGCCAGGCCTGGCGGGCGGCGAAGGGGGCGACGGCGAGCAGGGCGATGATCCAGCGCCAGAACACCGCCTGGACGGGCGGGACGGTCTCGGCCATGCCCCGGGTCGCGACGAAACTGCCGGACCAGACGACCGTCGCGAGCAGTGCGAGGAGTACGCCGAGCCCGGCGGCACCCTTCTTTCCGGTGCTGCCGGGCTCGGCCTGCGAGACGGTACGGACGCGGTCCATGACGGCCACTGTGGGTCTGCTCCTCGAAGTGGGCTGGTGGGATGTGTGGACTACCGTCGCACCGCCTCATCCGTCAGGTCCATCGAAATGTTCTGATCGTTCTTTTCAGTAGAACTGAACGATTGGGGCTTGCGGGCGGCTGCCAGCTGACCGGCGACGGTGGCGCCGAAGGCGATCGCCATCCCGACGAGCTGGACGGGCGTCAGCGCCTGACCGAGTGCGGCCCAGCCGATGACGGCGGCGGTCAGCGGGGAGAGCGGGCCGAGCAGGGTGACCGAGGTGGCGCTGAGGGCTCCGATGCCGCGGAACCAGAGCCAGTACGCGATCCCGGTGTTGATCAGCATCATGTAGCCGTAGCCGAGGAAGGCCTTGCCGTCGAGCGCGGGCGGGGCACCCTCGACGAGGGCGGCGACGGGAATGATGAACAGCCCGCCCGCGGTGAGCTGCCAGCCGGTCATCGCCAGCGGGCCCACTCCCTCGGGGCGGCCCCAGCGCTTGGTCATCACGGTGCCGGCGCCCATGGAGGCGGAGGAGATGACGCCGGCGACGATGCCGACCGCGTCGAGCCGGGCCTCGGCGGTCAGGACGACCATGCTCACGCCGAACGCCCCGACGACGGCGGCGAGCACGGTGCGCAGGCTCGCCCGCTCCCCGAGCACGAGGGCGGCCAGCCCTACGACGAACAGCGGGCCGGCGGCGCCCAGTACGGCCGCGACTCCGCCGGGGAGCCGGTAGGCGGAGAGGAACAGCAGCGGGAAGAAGGCGCCGATGTTGAGGATGCCGAGGACGGCGGACTTCCACCACCACTGCCCCTTGGGCAGGGTGCGGGCCAGGGCGGTCAGCAGCAGTCCGGCGGGCAGGGCCCGCATGACCCCGGTGAACAGCGGCCGGTCGGGCGGCAGCAGCTCGGTGGCCACGGCGTAGGTGGAGCCCCAGGAGATGGGGGCGAGTGCGGTCAGGGCGACGGTGGCCAAACGCTTCATGACGGTGGCTCCTGGATCGGACGGGAGTGGCGGAGGGAGGACCTGCGGGGCCGGCTCAGGCGGCGGCGGTCACGGGGGCCGGCGCGACGGCGGCGGCCGGGGCGACCACCGGGGGCTCGGCGTGCACGGCCTCGGCGGGCAGGTGCCGCTCCAGCCGGAGCAGTGCCAGCGCGGCGCCGAGGGCGGCGACGGCCAGGACGGCCCAGGGCAGGCGGCCGTCGACGGCGAGCAGGGCGGTGAACAGGGAGGGGGCGAGCGCGCCGGCCAGCGAGTAGGACAGCTGGTAGGTGGCCAGGTAGCGGCCGCGGACGGCCTCGGGGGCGGCGGAGACCGACAGGGCACCGCCGGAGGGGCTGTGGACGAGCTCGCCGAGGGTGTAGACGACGACGATGGCCAGCAGGGCGACCAGGGTGACGCCCTGGCCGGGCCGCAGGGTGCCGAGCACGATCTGTCCGACGAAGGCGGCGGCGAAGAGCAGGGCGCCGAGGGCGGCCGAGCGGGTGCGGCGGGCGCCGGAGCGGCGGACCCGGCCCGCGATCAGGACGCCGATCCCGGCGCACAGCACGGTGTTGACGGTGAAGGCGGCTCCGGTGAGGGAGTCGGGGGCCGTCAGCCAGGTCGAGAGGTAGAGGGGGAAGAGGACGGAGAGGGCGGAGTAGCCCAGCGCGGTGAGGAAGTTGGCGGCGGTGAGCCCGAGGAAGGGGCGGTCGCGCAGGACCGTCCGGTACCCGGCGGGCCGGGCCGACGCGGCGCCGGCCGGGCCTGCCGACGGGGCGGCCGGGACCACGCGGACCGCACGGACCCGGCCGACGAGCAGTCCGGCCAGGGCGAAGGCCAGGGCGTTGCCCCAGGCGGTCCAGGTGAATGCGCCGGTGCCCCACAGGGCGAGCACCCCGGAGACCAGCAGGGCTCCCGCGCCCATCCCGGCGTTCTGCAGGGCCCGGGTCGAGGCCTGCAGCCGGTCGCGGGCGGCGCCCCGAGCCACCTCGCCGATCAGGGACTGCTGGACGACGGAGAACGAGCGGTCGGCGAGCGCGGTGACGAGGGAGACGGCCGCGAAGGCGGCCAGGGAGCCCGCCAGGGGGTAGAGGGCGAAGCCGACCGCCCGTATCCCGTAGAGCACCAGGTTGACCCGCTTGGCGCCGAACCGGTCGACGGCCGTGCCCGCCAGCGGCATGAACGCCAGCCCGGCGAGCCCGGTGACCGTCATGACCAGGCCGACGACGGTGAGGGAGAGGCCGGTGACGTGGTGGAAGAAGACCAGCGAGAAGGGAACGTACATACCGATCCCGACCGAGCTGATGCCGATTCCGAGGAGCAGCGACCGCTCCCCCGCGACCTTCGCTTCCCCTGACGCGGCTGTCTTCCTCATGAACACTGCCATGGCCCCTCCCCCGGACTCGGTTGCTGGTAAGTAGCTTACCGCTAAGCTACTTATCGTCAAGCAACTTTCTTGCGAACGATCTCGGGGAAGCCGGATACTGCACGCATGAGTGACGACAAGGACGCAGTGGACGCGATCACGGCCCAGTGGTTCGCCGTGCGCCCCGACCTGGAAACGGCTCCCATGGCCGTCTTCGGACGCATCTACCGGATCGCCAAGGCCATGGGTGACGCGATGGAGCAGTGCTACTCGCGCTTCGGCATCTCGCGCGGCGAGTTCGACGTCGTGGCCACACTGCGCCGGTCGGGCGACCCGTACACGCTCTCGCCCCGGCAGCTCTCGGCCACCCTCATGCTCACCACGGGTGGTATGACCGGGCGTCTGGACAAGCTGGAGAAGGCCGGGCTGCTCTGCCGCAAGCCCGATCCGCACGACCGGCGGGGACTTCAGGTGACGATCACCGAGCGCGGCCTGGCACTGATCGACGAGGCCGTCACCGCCGGCCTGGAGGTGCAGCGCGCCGCGCTCACCGGGCTGACCGACGACGAGGTCGCCGTGCTCACCGGCCTGCTCCGCCGGCTCCTGGCCGGCGTCTGAGGGTACGACAAGACGCCGGGGGTCGTCGCACGGCCGAATCGAATCGGCGGTGCGGACCCCCGGCGCCCGGAAAGGTCTGCTGGTCCCGGCCCCGTGGGGCCGGACCGGCTCAGGCCTTCTTCTGCTTGTCCGACTTGTCGAGGACCATCACGAGACCGATGATGCCCAGGAAGATGGCGAGGGGCAGGGCCACGTACAGGCCGACCGTCTCACCGACGCTCAGGCCCGGACCCGGGTCGTCACCGTCGTCGCGGGTGAGCGCGAGGGCGGGAGACGTCATCAGCAGCATCATCAGCGCGGTTCCGGCCGTGACGGCGCCGGCGCGCAGAGCGTTCTTCTTGTCCACGGTGCAAACGTAGCGAACACCTAAACGGGGCGCGCGCCCGGGGGTGCCGTACGAGGCCGCACGCCCTCCCCCACCGCGCTCAGCAGGGCGTTCGCCCGGGGCGAGGACACCAGCTCCTCCAGGGTCAGCGGCCGCCCGGCGGCATCGGCGACCGGCAGCCGCCAATTGGGGTACTGGTCCCAGGTACCCGGCAGGTTCTGCGGCCGCCGGTCCCCCACCGCGTCCGGCAGCCATACGCCGACCAGCCGCGCGGGGGTGCGCAGCAGGAAGGCGTACAGGGCCCGCACGGCGGCCTCCTCGCCCTTGGTGTCCAGCCCCAGCCCTTCCAGCAGCTCCAGCCACTCGGCGGTGTCGGCGGCGTCCTCGGCGCGCTCCAGCTCGGCCGGACGGGTCAGCAGGCCGAGCCGGTCGCGCAGTTCCACGTGGCCCCCGGCGAGCTTGGCGGCCGTGGGCGGCAGGTCGTGCGTGGTGACGGTGGCCAGGCAGTCGGCCCGCCAGGCCTGCGCGGCAAGCGGCTCCCCGCCGCCGTCCCAGTCCCGCTCGAACCAGAGCACCGAGGTGCCGAGCACCCCGCGCCGGGCCAGCTCCTGACGGACCCGCGGCTCCACCGTCCCGAGGTCCTCGCCGATGACCGGGGCGCCCGCCCGGTGGGCCTCCAGGACCAGGATCGCCAGCATGGCCTCGCCGTCGTAGCTGACGTACGCACCCTCCGCGGGCGGGGTCCCCTCCGGGATCCACCAGAGCCGGAACAGGCCCATCACGTGGTCGATCCGCAGGGCGCCCGCGTAGCGGAACACCCCCCGCAGCAGGGACCGGAAGGGGGCGTAGCCGGTGGCGGCCAGTACGTCCGGGCGCCACGGCGGCAGCCCCCAGTCCTGGCCGCGGGCGTTGAAGGCGTCCGGCGGGGCCCCGACCGAGATGTGCCGGGCGTAGCAGGACGAGCCGAAGACGTCGGAACCCTGCGGGTGCACCCCGACCGCGAGGTCGTGGACGATGCCGACCGTCATACCGGCCTCCCGGGCGGCCCGCTGGGCGGCGGCGAGCTGGCCGTCCGTCAGCCAGACCAGCCAGCGGTGGAAGTCGGCCCGCTCCTTCGGGTCGGCCTCCCCCGCGTGCCCAGCGCACCAGGTGGCGTGCACGTCCAGTGGAGCCCCCTGTTCCGCGCAGAACGCCCGGTAGGCGGCTTCGCGCTCGGGGGTGCGCGGGACGGCGTACAGCAGCTCCAGGGCGGACCGCTTGAGCTCCCACACGGCGTCCCGGTCGATCAGCGCGCCCTTCTCCAGGACCTGGCGGCGCAGTTCCCCGCCGCGGGCGGCGAGCTCGTCGAGGGCCCGGCGGTCGGGGCAGTCGGCGTATTCGGGGACGTCCTCGATCCGCAGGTGGACGGGGTCCGGGAAGCGCCGCGAGGACGGCCGGTACGGGGAGGGGTCGGTCGGGGCCCCGGGCACGGCCGCGTGCAGCGGGTTGACCTGGATGAACCCGGCGCCGTGGGTACGGCCCGCCCAGCGGGCGAGCTCCGCGAGGTCGCCGAGGTCGCCCATGCCCCAGGAGCGCTCGGAGAGCAGGGAGTAGAGCTGGACGAGCAGCCCGTGGGCCCGCTCGGGCGCGGCCGGGGCCCGCTCCGGGGCCACGACGAGGGTGGCCTCGGCGCTGCGCCCGTCAGGCGCTTCGGCGGCGAGCCGGTGGACGCCCAGCGGCAGACCGGGGCCCCACGCGAGCACCTCCCCCGTCTCCTCCGCCACCACCCGGACGCGGGTGCCCGGGGGCAGCCCGGCGGGCTCCGGAGCCACCCGTTCTCCCTGCCAGAGCACCACCGTGGGCGGCAGCAGCCGCCCGGCCGCCTCCTGTGCGGCGGACTCCGCGAACACCCGGATGCTCGCCGCGTCGTCGGTGACCGCCCCCAGCAGTCCGAGGACCGCCTTGACGGTGGCCTCCGGTACCGGGACGGTGACGTCCGCGGCGGGCCGGTAGTCGGTGGCGACTCCGTACTGGGCTGCGAGCCGGGCCAGGTCGTCCATCTGCGGGCGCTCCTTCGTGCGTGCGGGCATCAGGGCATGAGGATGAGTCAGATGATGGGGGCACAAGGGTGGTTCGCGAGGGTGGGACGCCGCCGGGGAACACCGCGTCCATACCCACTCGGAGGCACCGCATTCCTGCCGCATCCGGGGCAGATCACCCACTCGCATTGACACTCCCGCCGCACGGATGGTGGGCTCAGGCTCATTCGTACGAGTGGGGGACGTCTCGGGACAAGGAGGCTCTGTGCGGCTCAGGGGCAAGGGGCGGAACACCGCCGCCGCCGTGGCGGTGATCGGCACGCTGCTGGGCGGCGCCGTGTCCTCCGCGCCACCCGGGACCTTCGCGGCGCCCACCACACCGGACAGACCGGCGCCCGGAGCGGGCCCCGGAGCGACCCCCGTGACCGCCGCGGCCGGGCCGGTCCTCGACCCGGGAGCCGACACCCCCCGGGCGGCCTCCGAGGGGCCCGCCGTGTGGCCCCGTCCGCAGTCGATGACCGCCGATCCGGCGCGCGAGCTGCCGCTGGGCACCGAGGCCGTGCTGGCCGTGGCGGCCGACGCCGACCCGTACGCCGTCAAGGTGGTGCGGGACGCCCTGCGCGCGGCGGGCGTACGGACCGTCCACGAACTCGCCCCCGGCGCTCCGCTGCCCGCACGGGGCACCGTCGTACGGCTCCAGGACGCGGACGCGGAGCAGGCACTGCGGGCGCTGGGCGCGGCCGCGCCGTCGGACCTGCCCGCCGGCGGCTACCGGCTGGCCGCGGGCCGCCACGCCGGGCGGGACACGATCGCACTGGCCGGCATGGGCCCGGAAGGGCTCTTCCACGCGGCTCAGACCCTGCGCCAGCTCCTCGCGGCGGGCGGCGGGAAGATGCCCGGCGTACTGGTGCGGGACTGGCCGGCCGCGCCGGTGCGCGGGATAACCGAGGGCTTCTACGGACAGCCCTGGACCCAGGCGCAGCGCCTCGCCCAGCTGGACTTCATGGGCCGCACCAAGCAGAACCGGCTGCTCATAGCCCCCGGCGACGACCCGTACCGCACGACGGGCTGGCGCCAGGACTACCCGCAGGAGCAGCAGGCGGAATTCCGCGCGCTGGCCGAACGGGCCCGCGCCAACCAGGTCGTCCTGGCCTGGGCGGTGACCCCGGGGCAGTCGATGTGCCTGTCCTCGGAGGCCGACCGGGCGGCGCTCGCGCGCAAGCTGGACGCGATGTGGGACCTCGGCTTCCGCGCCTTCCAGGTGCAGTTCCAGGACGTCAGCTACACCGAGTGGGGCTGCAAGGCCGACCGGGAACGGTACGGGAAGGGCCCGGCGGCGGCCGCGAAGGCGCACGCGGAGGTCGCGGGCGGACTGGCGGCACACCTGGCCGCCCGCTACCCGGGAGCGCCCGCGCTGTCGCTGCTGCCGACGGAGTACTACCAGGAAGGCGCCACCACCTACCGGACGGCCCTGTCGGGTGCGCTGGACCCGCGGGTGGAGGTGGCCTGGACGGGCGTGGGCGTGGTGCCGCGCACGATCACGGGCAAGGAACTGGCCGGCGCGCGCGCCGCCCTGGGGCACCCGCTGATCACCATGGACAACTACCCGGTGAACGACTGGGATCCGGGCCGGATCTTCCTCGGCCCGTACGCGGGCCGCGAGCCGGCGGTCGCGGGCGGTTCGGCGGCGCTGCTGGCCAACGCGATGCCGCAGGGCACCCTGTCGCGGATCCCGCTCTTCACGGCGGCGGACTTCGCGTGGAATCCGCGCGGCTACCGGCCCGGCGAGTCGTGGGCGGCGGCGGTGCGGGACCTGACGGGCGCCGACCCGCGCACCCGCCAGGCGGTGGCGGCGCTCGCCGGGAACACCGCGTCGTCCGGGCTCAAGCAGGAGGAGTCGGCGTATCTGAAGCCGCTGGTCGAGCAGTTCTGGAAGGCCCGCGCCGCGGGCGATCCGGCGGCCGGGGCCGAGCTGCGCAAGGCGTTCACGGTCCTGCGCGAGGCCAAGGACCGGGTGCCGGTCCTGTCGGGCGAGGCGGGTCCCTGGCTGGAGCGCCTGGCGCGCTACGGGACGGCGGGCGAACTGGCGGTGGACGTCCTCCAGGCGCAGGCCCGCGGGGACGGGACGGCCGCGTGGAAGGCCTCCCGGGCCCTGGCCGAGGTCCGGGCGACGCTGGCGCAGCCGGGATCGGCCCGGGTGGACAAGGCCGTCCTGGACCCCTTCCTGACGAAGGCGGTGGCCGAGGCCGACGCCTGGACCGGTGTCGCCCGCAAGACCGGCACGGTGACGAAGGAGGCCGAGGCCTGGACCGTACGGCTGGACGCCCCGCGCCCGCTGTCGGCGGTGACCGTGATGACCGACCCGCTCCCCGCCGGGGCGCGGGGCGCCGTGGTGGAGGCGCACGTACCCGGTGAGGGCTGGCGCAAGATCGCCGACGCCGCGGCCTCGGGCTGGACCCAGGTGGACACGGCGGGGCTGAGCGCGGACGCGGTGCGCCTGTCCTGGGCCGGGACCGGGTCCGCGCCCGTGGTGCACCAGGTGGTGCCGTGGTTCGGGGACGGCCCGCGGGCCCGCTTCGAGCTGGCGGACGGGGCCGCGGCCGACGCCGAGATCGGCGGCGCCGCGCAGCGGGTCTCGGCGACGCTGTCCGCGCTGGGTCCGGGCGAGGTCCGCGGACCGCTGTCGGCGCGGCCGCCGGCGGGCATCGAGGTCCGTCTCCCGCAGGTCGCGGTGGCCCCGCGGGGCGGCCAGGTGTCGATCCCGCTGGAGGTCAGCGTCGCCGCGGGCACCCCGGCGGGCACCTACCAAGTACCGGTGACTTTCGACGGGGAGTCACGCACCCTGACGGTGCGTGCGGTGGCCCGTACCGGTGGCCCCGATCTGCTGCGGACCGCGCGGGCGGCCTCCTCGGCGAACGAGACCTCCGACTTCCCGGCCTCGGCGGCCATCGACGGCTCCACGGCCACCCGCTGGTCGTCGCCGGCGGTGGACGGCGCGTGGTGGCGGGCGGAACTGCCCGCCCCGGCGCGGGTGGGTCGGCTGGAGCTGCACTGGCAGGACGCGTACCCGTCGGCCTACCGGGTGGAGACCTCCGCGGACGGGGTGACCTGGCGCCCGGCGGCGGCCGTGAAGGCCTTCCGGGGCGGCCGCGCGTCGCTCCGGATGGACGCCCCGGACACCCGTTTCATTCGGATCACCTGCGAGACCCGCGCGACGCGCTACGGCTGCTCGCTCTGGTCGGCGGAGGCCTACGCGGTCACCCCGTAGCCCCGGCCCCGCCTCGTCGGCGTGCGAGGCGCGGGGTCCGGGGCGGAGCCCCGTGCAGCCGGGCCGCAGGTCCACGACGGGCGCAACCCCACTCGGAACCGGCGGCCCCAGCGGGAGCTACCCGGCGGCGACCCCGATCCGCTCCAGCGCGTCCTCCGCCCCGTACGGCTGGAGATACGGCATCCACCGCGGATCCCGGTGCCCCGTGCCGATGATCCGCCACGCCAGCCCGGACGGCGGCGCCGGCTGGTGGCGCAGCCGCCAGCCGAGTTCCAGCAGGTGCCGGTCGGCCTTGACGTGGTTGCACCGGCGGCACGCGGCGACGACGTTGTCCCAGGCGTGCTGTCCGCCCCGGCTGCGCGGAATGACGTGGTCGACGCTGGTGGCGACGGCGCCGCAGTACATGCAGCGGCCGCCGTCCCGCGCGAACAGTGCGCGCCGGGTGAGTGGAACGGGCCCCCGGTAGGGGACCCGCACGAAGCGCTTGAGCCGTACCACGCTGGGCGCGGGGACGACCCTTGTCGCGCTGTGCAGATAGGCGCCGGATTCCTCGAGGGAGACCGCTTTGTTCTCCAGGACGAGGACGAGCGCGCGGCGGAGCGGTACGACGCCGAGGGGCTCGTACGACGCGTTGAGGACCAGGACGTGCGGCACGGACTGCCTCCTTGTACGCCGGCGGCGCGTGGCTCGCGCCGGGACGATCTGCTCTCCAGTCTCTCCTTACGGCTGGTCGAAACGCCACCACTCGCCCGTAACGGGTCCGAGGTGTTTTCAACCACAGTCAGTCATCCCCAGGTGAGTCTGGTCTCTCCCTCGAACACGGCACCAAGGTGAAGGGATTGCCCCGTTAGTGTGGATGGTCTGTCCCGCATGTCCCCGGATCCGTCCGGGGGTCCCCCCGGTTCCGCGGGCAGACCGCTACACCTGGAGGTTCCCGTCGTGCCCTGGCCCGCCGCTCTGCTGCCGCTGGCAGCCGACGTTCCGGACGCGCCCGCATCGGTCAAGGAGGCGCAGGAGAGCGTCACCGAGGCCGCCAGCTTCATCGAGCAGAACTGGGCCACCTGGCTGAGCATCGGCCTGCGGATCCTGCTGATCGTCGTGATAGCGGCGGTGATCCGCTCGGCGGTCCGCAAGGCACTGACCAAGCTCATAACCCGGATGAACACCAGCGCCGAGGCGGTGGAGGGCACCGCTCTGGGCGGACTGCTGGTCAATGCGGAGCGGCGGCGCCAGCGTTCGGAGGCGATCGGCTCGGTGCTCCGGTCGGTGGCCTCGTTCCTGATCCTCGGTACGGCCGCGCTGATGGTCCTGGCCGCCCTGAAGATCGATCTGGCCCCGCTGCTGGCGAGTGCCGGTGTGGCCGGTGTGGCGATCGGTTTCGGCGCCCGGAACCTGGTGACGGACTTCCTGTCCGGCGTCTTCATGATCATGGAGGACCAGTACGGCGTCGGCGACAAGATCGACGCGGGTGTGGCCTCGGGCGAGGTCATCGAGGTCGGACTGCGCGTGACCAAGCTCCGCGGGGACAACGGCGAGATCTGGTACGTGCGCAACGGCGAGATCAAGCGGATCGGCAACCTCAGCCAGGGCTGGGCGACCGCGGGCGTGGACGTCCAGGTCAGGCCCTCGGAGAACCTGTCCCGGATCCGCGAGGTGGTCAAGGAGGTCGCCGACGCCATGGCCAAGGAGTCCCCGTGGGACGAGCGCCTGTGGGGTCCGGTTGAGGTCCTGGGCCTGGACGAGGTGCTGCTCGCCTCGATGACCGTGAAGGTGTCCGCCAAGACCATGCCCGGCCAGCAGTTCGCGGTGGAGCGGGAGCTCCGCTGGCGGATCAAGGAGGCCTTCGACGCCGCGGGCATCCGGATCATCGGCGGCGCCCCGGCCCCCGAGGAGGAAGAGGAGGCGCCGGCGGACCCGTCGGCCTCGGTCGCCGCGCCGTCCGCCCTCTCGAACCCGGCCTCCCCGCAGTCCCTGGCCACCGCCCCGATCCCGCCGCCGGCCGGCCCGCGTATCACCAAGTAGTCGCACGAACCCCGCTCGCCCCGCTGCCCCGCAGGTCATCCGCGAGATGACACAGTCTGCGGGGCAGCGGCATTGACACACTTCAACAGGTGATAGGAAACTTACCTAACAGATCACCTCGGTGAGGGAGAGCCGCTCGATGCCCGCCGCCACGCCCGGAACGCCCAGCCTGTTGCGCGCCATGAACGACCGGGCCGCACTCGAACTCCTGCTGACGCACGGCCCGCTGTCCCGGACCCGCATCGGGCACCTGACCGGGCTGTCCAAGCCCACCGCCTCGCAACTGCTCGCCCGCCTCGAAGCGGTCGGGCTCGTCGTGGCCACCGGCACGGACGGCGGACGCCCCGGCCCCAGCGCCCAGCTCTACGCGATCAACCCGCGGGCCGCCCACGTCGCCGGTCTCGACGTCACCCCGGAGCGGGTACTGGCGGCCGTGGCCGACCTCACCGGCACGGTGGTCGCCACCCACGAGGTCCCCTACACCGAGGGCGCGGAGGCCGTCGCCCAGGTGACCGAGGCCCTCGACGGGGCCGCCCGGGCCGCCGGACTGCACCGCACCGACCTGCGCCGGGCGGTCATCGGCACGCCGGGCGCCTTCGACCCCCAGACCGGCCGCCTGCGCTACGCCAGCCACCTCCCCGGCTGGCACTCCCCCACCCTCATGGAGGAGCTGGCGGCGGCCCTGCCGATGCCCGTCGAGTACGAGAACGACGTCAACCTCGCCGCCATTGCCGAACAGCGGCTCGGCGCCGCCCGCGGCCACGAGGACTTCGTCCTGCTGTGGAACGAGGAGGGCCTCGGCGCCGCACTGGTCCTGGGCGGCCGGCTGCACCGCGGCTGGACCGGCGGCGCCGGCGAGGTGGGCTTCCTGCCCGTGCCGGGCAGACCCCTGGTCCGGCAGGTCACCCGGGCCAACTCCGGCGGGTACCAGGAGCTGGCAGGCGTCGAGGGCCTGCCCCGGCTCGCCGCGGAACTGGGCGTGGCACCCGCGACCGCCCCCGGCGACCCCGCGGCGCCCGGGGCACCGCACGGGCCGGAGGTCGCCGCCGCGGTCGCCCTGCTCGCACGGGCCGCCGCCGCCCCCGAGGGGGCGCACCTGGAGTTCCTCCGGTCGTACGCCACCGCACTGGCCACCGGTCTCGCCTCGGTCGTCGCCGTGCTGGACCCGGAGATCGTGGTCCTGTCCGGGGCGGCGATCAGCGCGGGCGGCGAACCGCTGCGCGCGCTGCTGGAGGCCGAACTCGCCGAACTGGCCCCCTCCCGGCCCCGGCTGGTCCCCGGCGAGGTGCGGGAGCGGCCCGTCCTGTACGGCGCGCTGGAGAGCGCGCTGGCCGCCACCCGGGACGAGGTCTTCGACACCTCGGGCTGAACCGCCCCCGGCGCCCGCCGCCCGCGCCCTCCCCCGCACCGCCCGCCCGCCCCGGACCCCTGCATCCCGTACCGCGCACCTCGGCGCCTCAGCACCCGCACGGCCCACCGCCCACCCCCACCGGCACCCCCCACGGAAGTTCCTCCCGCAGAGAGCGAGCCCCGCCATGCCCAGAACCGGACGCCTGACCACCGCCACCGCCGTCCTCGCGGCGATATCCGCCCTCGCCACGGCCTGTACGGGCCAGGGCGCGGACACCGCCTCCGACGATCCGAAGGCGGACGTCACCCTCAACTTCTGGCACGGCTGGTCCGCGCCGAGCGAGGCCAAGGCGATCGAGGAGAACATCGCCCGGTTCGAGAAGGCGCACCCGAACATCAAGGTCGAGGTCACCGGGAACATGACCGACGACAAGATCAACCAGGCGCTGCGGGCGGGCGGGGACAAGGCCCCCGACGTGGTGTCCTCCTTCACCACCGACAGCGTGGGCAAGTTCTGCAACTCCCGTGCCTTCGCCGACCTGAACCCCTTCCTCGCGAAGTCCGGGGTGGACAAGACGAAGGTCTTCCCCAAGACCCTGCTGGAGTACACGGAGTTCGAGGGCAACCAGTGCACGCTGCCGCTGCTGCACGACGCGTACGGCCTCGTATACAACAAGACCGCCTTCGCGGCCGCCGGCATCACCGAACCCCCGAAGACCTGGAGCCAGTTCACCGAGGTCGCGCAGAAACTGACGAAAGCCGACCCGTCGGGCGACTCGTACGAGCAGGTCGGCCTGATGCCCACCTTCCACGGCTACGAGACCACCCCCATGCGGCTCGCCGCGCAGTGGAGCCCGGCCTACTTCGCCGCCGACGGCAGCTCCAACCTGGCCAAGGACCCGGCCTTCACGAAGATGCTGACCGCCCAGAAGGACCTGGTGGCCAAGCTCGGCGGCTACGAGAAGCTGGAGCGGTTCCGCAACACCTTCGGGGACGAGTGGAGCGCCGAACACCCCTTCCACACCGGCCGGGTGGCCATGCAGATCGACGGCGAGTGGCGGGCCCCGATGGCGAAGGAGGCCGGCGTCGCCTTCGAGATCGGCACCGCGCCGCTGCCCGTCCCCGACGAGCAGGCCGCCGACTACGGCAAGGGCTACCTCTCCGGCACGATCATGGGCATCGCCTCCGGCAGCAAGAAGCAGAACGCCGCCTGGGAGCTGGTCAAATACATGACCACCGACACCGAGGCGGTGGTGGCCTTCGCCAACGCCATCCACAACGTCCCGTCCACGTTCGCCGCCCTGGAGTCCCCGGACCTCCAGGTGACCCCGGAGTTCAAGACCTTCCTCGACATCGCCCGGCACCCGAAGTCCGGCACCACCCCGGCCAAGGCCGACGGCGGCACCTACCAGCTGACCTTCACGGACTTCGCGTACGCCGTCGAGAAGGGCGACGTCACCGACATCCCGGCCGGTCTCGCCAGGACCGACCGGCAGATCGACACGGACATCGCGAAGGCGAAGTAGCCCGATGACCGGCGCCCACCCCCTGCGATCGAAGCGGCGGCGCTCCGCCCTGCGGACCACGGCCTTCCTGTCCCCCTGGCTGATCGGCTTCGCCGTCTTCTTCCTCTACCCGCTGCTGTCCACCCTGTACTTCTCCTTCACCCGGTACGACGGCTTCCGCCCGCCCGCCTTCAACGGCGCGGACAACTGGAGCTACGTCTTCACGGACTATCCGCTCTTCTGGCCGGCGATGCGCAACACGCTGTGGCTGGTCCTCGTGATGGTGACCTGCCGGGTCGCCTTCGGCCTCGGCATCGGCCTGCTCATCACGAAGATCAAGACGGGGACCGGGATCTTCCGGACCCTGTTCTACCTGCCCTACCTGGCCCCGCCGGTCGCCGCGACCCTGGCCTTCGTCTTCCTGCTCAACCCCGGCACCGGCCCCGTCAACACCCTGCTGGACACGGTGGGACTGCCCACCCCCGGCTGGTTCACCGACGCCGACTGGTCCAAGCCGGCCCTGACCGCCCTCGCCCTGTGGGGGGTCGGCGACCTGATGGTCATCTTCATGGCCGCGCTGCTCGACGTACCCAAGGAGCAGTACGAGGCCGCGGAGCTGGACGGGGCCGGTGCCTGGGCGCGATTCCGCCACATCACCCTGCCCAACATCTCGCCGATCATCATGTTCGCCGTGGTCACCGGGGTCATCCAGGCCATGCAGTACTACGCCCAGCCGCTGGTCGCGGGGAAGGTCGCGGCCGGGGTGATCGGCGGCTCGGGACAGCAGTTCGAGCCGGGCTACCCCGACAAGTCCACCCTGACGCTGCCCCAGCTCGTCTACAACCTCGGGTTCCAGCGCTTCGACTACGGCACCGCCTGCGTCGTCGCGCTCGTCCTGTTCGCCCTCTCCATGGCCTTCACCGCGCTCCTGATGCGGCGCCGTGGCGGTCTGATCGGAGCAGGTGAATGAGCGGCGCGCGCACCGGACGGAGATCCTCTAAGGCGGTACTGCACTGGGTCGGGGTGCACTCGCTCGGCGTGGCCGCCGCCCTGTTCTTCGTCCTCCCCTTCGTCTTCCTCCTCCTCACCTCCCTGATGGGCGACCGGCAGGCGCTCACCCGCGACCTGTGGCCCGACACCTGGGAATGGGGCAACTACGCCAAGGTGTGGCACACCCCGGGCTTCCTGACCTGGTGGCGCAACACGCTCCTGTACGCCGGACTCGGCACCCTGTTGACCGTGGTCTCCTCCGTGCCCGTCGCGTACGCGCTCGCCAAGTTCCGCTTCCGCGGGCGGCGGCTCGCGCTGCTCCTCGTGATCGCCATGATGATGCTGCCGCCGCAGGTGGTGGTCATCCCCATGTACCTCTTCTGGGCGAAGCAACTCGACCTGTCGGGCACCCTGTGGCCGCTGATCGTCCCGATGGCCTTCGGCGACGCCTTCTCCATCTTCCTGCTCCGCCAGTTCCTGCTGACCATCCCCGACGAGTACCTGGACGCGGCCCGCGTCGACGGCTGCGGCGAGGTGCGCACCCTGCTGCGCGTGGTCCTGCCGATGGCCCGCCCCGGGATCGCCGCCGTCGCGCTCTTCCAGTTCTTCTGTGCCTGGAACGACTACTTCGGCCCGCAGATCTACGCCTCCGACAACCCGGCCGCCTGGACCCTCAGTTACGGGCTGGAGTCCTTCAAGGGGGCGCACCACACCAACTGGAACCTGACCATGGCCGCGACCGTACTGGTCATGGCCCCGGTGATCGTCCTCTTCTTCTTCGCCCAGAAGGCGTTCGTCGAGGGAGTCACCCTGACCGGCGTGAAAGGCTGACGATGAAACTCGCAGTGGTGGGCGGCGGTTCCACCTACACCCCCGAACTGGTCGACGGGTTCGCACGGCTGCGCGACACCCTGCCCGTCAGCGAGCTCGTACTGATCGACCCGGCCGCCGAGCGGCTGGAGCTGATCGGCGGCCTGGCCCGGCGGATCTTCGCCCGGCAGGGCCACCCGGGCCGCGTCACCACCACCTCCGACCTCGACGCGGGCATCACCGGGGCCGACGCGGTCCTGCTGCAGCTGCGCGTCGGCGGGCAGGCCGCCCGGCTGCGGGACGAGACCTGGCCGCTGGAGTGCGGCTGCGTCGGGCAGGAGACCACCGGCGCGGGCGGGCTCGCCAAGGCACTGCGCACGGTCCCGGTGGTCCTCGACATCGCCGAGCGGGTCCGGCGGACCAACCCGGACGCGTGGATCATCGACTTCACCAACCCGGTCGGGATCGTCACCCGGGCCCTCCTGCGGGCCGGGCACAAGGCCGTCGGGCTGTGCAACGTCGCCATCGGCCTCCAGCGGAAGTTCGCGGCCCTGCTGGACCTGGCGCCGGCCGACATCCACCTGGACCACGTGGGCCTCAACCACCTCACCTGGGAGCTCGGCGTGCGCCGGGGCGGCCCGGGCGGCGAGGACCTGCTGGGGACGCTGCTCGCCGTGCACGGCGAGGCCGTCGCCGGGGACCTGCGGCTGCCGCGGGCGGTGCTGGACCGGCTCGGCGTCGTGCCCTCGTACTACCTGCGCTACTTCTACGCCCACGACGAGGTCGTCCGGGAACTCGGGACCAAGCCCTCGCGGGCCGCCGAGGTCGCCGCGATGGAACGCGAACTGCTCGCCCTGTACGGGGATCCCGCGCTCGACGAGAAGCCGGCGCTGCTGGCGAAACGGGGCGGCGCCTTCTACTCCGAAGCCGCCGTGGACCTGGCCGCCTCCCTGCTGGGCGACGGCGGACCGGCCGTGCAGGTGGTCAACACGTACAACAACGGCACGCTGCCCTTCCTGCCGGACGACGCGGTGATCGAGGTACAGGCCCGCGTCGACGGATCCGGCGCCGTTCCCCTCGCGGTTCCCCGGCTGGACCCGCTGTTCTCCGGGCTGATCTCGCACGTGAGCGCGTACGAGGACCTCGCGCTGGACGCGGCCGTGCGCGGCGGGCGCGAGCGGGTCTTCAAGGCAATGCTGGCGCACCCGCTCATCGGGCAGTACGACCTGGCCGAAGGGCTGACCGACCGGCTCCTCGCGCACAACAAGGAGCACCTGCCATGGGCGTGACCCTTCCCTCGGTGCTGGCGATCGACGCGGGCAACAGCAAGACGGACGTGGCGCTCCTCGCCCCGGACGGCTCGGTGCTGTGCTCCGGCCAGGCCGGGGGCTTCCAGCCGCCGCGCACGGGGGTGGCCGCGGCCGTCGACGTGCTCGCCGGGGCGATCGCCGACGCCGGGCTGCGCACGGACCCCGGGGCCGGGCCGTGGGCCGAGCACGTGTCGGCGTGCCTGGCCAACGCCGACTTCGCGGTGGAGGAGCGGGAGCTGGCGCGGGAGATCGAGCGCCGCGGCTGGGGCCGTACGACGGCGGTGTACAACGACACCTTCGCGCTGCTGCGCTCCGGACTGCCGACGGGCGCCGGCCCGTGCGGGGTCGCGGTGGTGTGCGGGGCGGGCATCAACTGCGTCGGGATGACCCCGGACGGGCGGACCGCGCGCTTCCCCGCGGTCGGACGGATCTCCGGCGACTGGGGCGGCGGGGGCGGACTGGCCGAGGAGGCCCTGTGGTTCGCGGCCCGGGCCGAGGACGGGCGGGGCGGGCCGACGGAGCTGGCCCGGGCGCTGCCCGCACACCTCGGGCAGCCGTCGATGGCCTCGCTGATCGAGGCGATGCACCTGGGCCGGGTGCCGCACGCGCGGCGGCACGAGCTGACCCCGGTGCTGTTCGCGGTGGCGGCCGCCGGGGACCCGGTGGCGCTGTCGCTGGTGCACCGGCAGGCGGACGAGGTGGTGGCCATGGCATCGGTGGCGCTGGGACGCCTGGGCCTGCTGGAGCAGGAGGTCCCGGTGGTGCTGGGCGGCAGTGTGCTGGCGGCCGGACACCCGCAGCTCAACGACCGGATCGCGGCGGGCCTCGCCGAACGGGCCCCGCGCGCCCGGATCCGCGTGATCACGGCCCCGCCGGTGCTCGGCGCCGGACTGCTGGGCCTGGACGCGCTCGGCTCCCCGCCCGAGGCGTACGAAAAACTCCGTACCCATTTCGGTTGAACCCGCCCCGGAAGCCGTCCGGTCTGGAACCGTGGCGCCCATACGGACGTATTGACGGTGAAGGGGCGACGAAGGGGGCCCTCGGGGACGGATCGCCCCGGATCCAGCACCGGGTGCTGTGGTCGACCGGCACTACGGCCATACTGCTGCGCAGGGGGTACCTCCCAGCGTCGGCTGGAGGACGACAGGACCGAGGGGGAGGTCACGGTGGCGATCACATCACGCGCGCCCGCGCCCGGGGGAGGTACGTCCGTGCCGTCCGCCGGGCCGACGGCCGCGCCGCCCGACGGGCCGCCCGGGCGGACCGCCTGGGCCGAGGGCGTGGAGCGGCTGCGCGAGGCGGCGACCACCGAGCCGGGCCGGCTGCGGATCATCGGCGCGGTACTGGCCGCCCTGATCGTGCTGTTCGGCACGGTGAGCGTCTGGGAGATCTCCGACCGGGCCGCGGCCGCCGACGACGTGGTGGGCCGCAGCCAGCCGCTGAGCGCGGAGGCGGCGAGCATCTACCGCTCCCTGGCGGACGCCGACACGACCTCCTCCAGCGGGTTCCTGCTGGGGGCCCAGGAGCCGCGCGAGGTCCGCCAGCGGTACGAGAAGGACATCGCCAACGCCTCCAAACTGCTGGTGAGCGCGGCCGCCAACACCGGCGGCAACGAGGACTCCCGCCGGCAGATCACCGTGCTGAGCGAGCAGCTCCCGCGCTACACCGGCCTGATCGAGCAGGCCCGGGCCACCAACCGGCAGGGCCTGCCGCTGGGCGGTGCCTACCTCCGCTACGCCAACGAGCAGATGACCACCCAGCTGCTGCCCGCCGCCCAGCGGCTGTACGAGTCGGAGACCAAGCGGCTCTACCGGGACCACGACGACGCCCGGTCCTGGCCGCTGGCCTCGATCGGTCTGGGCCTGCTCACCCTCGCCGCCCTGGTCTGGGCGCAGCGGCGCAACTACCGGCACACGAACCGGGTCCTCAACCACGGGCTGGTGGCGGCGACGGCCGCGTCGGTGGTGGTCCTGCTGTGGCTGGCCGTGGGGCACACGGTGGCGCGGTCCTCGCTGAGCGAGGCCCGGGCGGACGGGCAGGAGTCGATGAAGGTGCTCAACGACGCGCGGATCGCCTCCCTGCAGGCTCGGGCCGGGGAGAACCTGACCCTGATCGCGCGGGGCGCCGTACTGGCCGAGGACAAGAAGTCCGACAAGTACGACGTGGACTTCACGAACAACATGAAGCAGCTGGACGCCGGGCTGGCGACCGCGCTGCGGATCGCCGACGACGCGGCCGGCCGGGACCCCGTCAGCCGGGCGGCGGACGGCGTGAAGCAGTGGAAGCAGCGGCACACGGCGGCCCGGGAGGCGGACTTGAAGGGGGACTACGAGGCCGCGCTGCCCCAGGTCGTCGGGGACGAGAAGCACAAGGAGAGCAGCGGCGCCGCCTTCGACACGGTGGACGCCTCCCTGGAACAGGCCGTCGCCCACGAGCAGCAGGAGTTCACCCGCTCCGCCCAGGACGGGATCGGCGCGCTGGGCGGGCTGGTGACGGGCTCGGCGGCCCTGGCGGTCATCGGTGCGGCAGCGGCTCTGCTCGGCATCGGGCGCAGGCTTTCGGAGTACAGGTGAGCGCGATGCGGATACGAGCCGGGCGGGCCGCCGAAGGTCACGAGAACCACGGGAACAACGGGAACCACGGGAACCACGAGGTCCCGGAGCGCCGGGCGGGCCGGGCCGGGCGCGCGGCGAGCACCGGCGCGGCGTCCGGCATCCGCCGCGCCGCGGGCCGGCTGCGCGGCTGGGGCGGGGTGAGCGCGATGGCCGTCGCCTGCGTGACGACCGCCGCCGTCGTCCTGCTGCCGCTGGCCCACGCGGCGCCCGACACCGGCCGGCCGGCCGTCCACCGGCCCGCGTCCATGGCGGCTGCCCCGGCCGCGCCCTGGGCCCTCGCCGACACCTGCCAGGACCCCGAGGCCAGCCTGCGCCCCTCCGATGTGGACGGGGCGGCCATCGCGCGGATCAAGGCGGCCGGCAAGCTCGTCGCCGGCGTGGACCAGAACAGCTTCCGCTGGGGCTACCGCAACCAGACCGCGGAGGGCAGCCGCCTCGACGGCTTCGACATCGACCTGGTCAAGGCCATCGCCAAGGACATCCTGGGCGACGAGAACGCGGTCATCTACCGGGCCATCCCCACCAGTCAGCGCATCCCCGCCCTCCAGGAGGGGCGCGTCGACATCGTCGTAAGGACCATGACCATCAACTGCAAGCGGCTGGAGGACGTCGCCTTCTCGACGGCCTACTTCGAGGCCGGACAGCAGGTGCTGGCGCCCAAGGGCTCGCCGATCACCGGGTACGACCCCTCGCTGAAGGACCGGCGGATCTGTTTCGCGGCCGGTTCCACGGCGGAGGCCGCCCTGAAGGCCCAGTCGTACGGCTCGGTGCCGGTCACCGTCGCCAACCAGCTGGACTGCCTGGTCCGGCTGCAGCTGGGCGAGGTCGACGGCATCATCACGGACAACGCCCTCGCCGCCGGGCAGGCCGCGCAGGACCCGTCGGTGCAGCTGGTGGGCTCGCCCTTCACCCGCGAGTTCTACGGGGTGGCGATGAACAAGGACGCCCCGGACCTGGTCCGCCGGGTCAACAAGGTGCTGGAGAACTACCGTGCGGGCGGCAGTGACAGCCCGTGGATGAAGGCGTACCTCAAGCACCTGCAGCCCGTGCTGCCCGGCGTGACCGCGCCCCCCGTACCCAAGTACCGGGACGGCTGAGGCCCGTGACGGTTTCGGACACGGGACCGGGCGCGGGGCAGGATACGAGGACGTACACGGAGGCGGCGGAAGCGGAGGCACAGTCGGTGGAGGCGGGGTCTGCAGTGATGGACCGGGACGACGTCGACCGCGCCCTGGCCCGGCTGGGCGCGGAGCACGAGGCCGTCGAGACCTCGTTGCTCGCCCTCCAGGACCACGCCGGGCGCCGGCTGCTGGAGGGCGCCTCGCTCAGCGGGACCACCGAGCAGCGGTGGACGGCCGCCGACGCGGACATCACCCGGCTCTGGACGTACTTCGACGCCTACAGCGGGGCCCTGGCCGCCGCCCGGGAGGTACGGGAGCGGCGCCGCTGGCCGAACCGCGAGGACCTGATCGAGCTCACCGAGCGGCTGCGCGGGCCCGGCGTACTGATCGCCGGGGCCGCCACCGAGGGCGCCGCGCTGGCCGAGCGGCTCTCGCTCGCCGAGCTGGTGGCCCGGATGAACGGCCTGTACGCCCGCTCGCTGGACGTGGTGGTCGCCGCCGACGCCGTGTGGTCGGCGCTGCCCGCCCGGATCGACCTGCTCGCCGCCGAGCTGCACCGCACCCGCTCGCTGGCCCACTCGGTGGGCGTGCGGCCGGGCGAGCACCCCTCCGGCGACGACCTGCAGGACATCACCGCCGAGCTGACGGAGCTGCGCACGCAGGTGATCGCGGACCCGCTGGCCTTCTGGCTCCCGGCGACGGGCAGCTCCGCGCCCGGCGGCGGCCGTCCGGACACCGCTCGCTACGACCGGGCCGCGCTCGCGCTGGAGGACGTACGCCGCGAGATCGAGGCGGTGCTGGACGTACGGCAGGACGCCGAACAGCGGCTGATCGCCCTGCGGGACGTGCTCTCGCGGGCCGACCGGACCCTGGCGGAGGCCCGGACCGCGCGCGGCGAGGTGCTGGCGAAGATCGCCGCGTCCGAGGTGCCCGCGGTGAGCGGCCCGCCCACGGTGCTCCAGGAACAGCTCGCGGCGGCCGCCGAACACCGGCGTCAGGCCCGCTGGCACCGGCTCTCACCTCTGCTGGAATCGCTGGAGCAGCGCGCCGAGGAGGAACTCCGGCGGGCCCGTGAATCGTTGACCGCCGTGACGGCGCCCCTGGCCGTACGGGCCGAGCTGCGCGGCCGGCTCGACGCGTACAAGGCGAAGGTGGCCCGGCACGGAATGGCGGAGGACCCCCTGCTGATCGAGCGGTACGACGCCGCCCGGCGGATGCTGTGGAGCGCACCCTGCGACCTGCGGGCCGCCGAGCAGGCCGTCCTGCGCTACCAGGTGGCGACGGCGGAGTCACTGCTGGCGCCCCAGGACCGGCCCGAGCAACCACGACACCAGGAACAGCGGCCCGACGGGCCGGGGGAGGAAAACGCATGAGCCTGATCGGAACCGCGTGCGTCCGTCCCGGCTGCCCCGGGGCGTACGAGGACATGGGCGGCGGCGAGGTCTACTGCGACACGTGCGGGCTGGCACCGATCGGCTCGATCGCGGCGGGCGCGGACGAGCTGGTGTCGCCCCCGACGGGGATGACGAGCGCGGCCCGGGGCTCCCTGGGCTCCGGCGGGTCCCGTGGATCGATGGGCTCGCAGGGCTCCCACGGCTCGGCGCGGTCCTCGGCCTCGGCGCGCTCCTCCCGCTCCTCCTCCTCGCGCCGCTCGGTGTCCGGACGGCTGTCGCGCTCGGTGTCGGGGACGGTCTCCACCCGTTCGGTGTCGGTGCGCAGTTCGGGCTCGGCGGCCTCGGGCCGCAGCCGGCTGGGCGCCGGACTGGTCAACGTGCCGGAGGTGCCGCGTCCGAATCCCTCGACGGCGGTCCTGGAGAACCCGGAGGTGCCGGAGCGCAAGCGGTTCTGCTCGCGCTCGGACTGCGGGGCCCCGGTGGGCCGCTCCCGGGGCGACCGGCCGGGCCGGACGGAAGGGTTCTGCACCAAGTGCGGGCACCCGTACTCCTTCGTGCCCAAGCTGCGCTCCGGTGACGTGGTGCGCGGACAGTACGAGGTGCTGGGCTGCCTCGCGCACGGCGGCCTCGGCTGGGTGTACCTCGCGGTGGACCGGGCGGTCGCGGACCGGTGGGTGGTGCTCAAGGGCCTGCTGGACACCGGGGACCAGGACGCGATGGAGGCCGCGATCTCGGAGCGGCGCTTCCTCGCGGAGATCGAGCACTCCAACATCGTGCGGATCTACAACTTCGTGGAGCACCTGGACCAGCGGACCGGTTCGCTGGACGGGTACATCGTCATGGAGTACGTCGGCGGCAAATCGCTGAAGGAGATCGCGAACGAGCGGCGCCGGCCGGACGGCCGGCGCGACCCGCTGCCGGTGGAGCAGGCCTGCGCCTACGGCATCGAGGCGCTGGAGGCGCTCGGCCACCTGCACAGCAGGAACCTCCTGTACTGCGACTTCAAGGTCGACAACGCGATCCAGCAGCAGGACCAGCTGAAGCTGATCGACATGGGCGCGGTGCGACGGATGGACGACACCGAGTCGGCCATCTACGGCACGGTGGGCTACCAGGCCCCCGAGGTCGCGGAGCTGGGACCCTCGGTCGCCTCCGACCTCTACACGGTGGCGCGGACGCTGGCCGTGCTGACCTTCGACTTCCAGGGCTACACCAACGTGTTCGTGGATTCGCTGCCGGATCCGGAGCACATCGAGGTGTTCCGGCGGTACGAGTCCTTCTACCGGCTGCTGGTCCGGGCCACCGACCCGGACCCGGGGCGGCGGTTCTCGTCCGCGCAGGAGATGGCCGACCAGCTGACGGGTGTGCTGCGGGAGGTGGTCGCCCTGCAGACCGGCCGGCCGCGGCCGCAGCTGTCCACCCTCTTCGGCCCGGAGCTGCGGGTCCCCGACACCCAGCTGTTCGCCGACGCGGCCGACAGCGCCGTCTCCCGGCTGGGCTACCGGCCGATCGCCCCGCGGCGGGGCGGCGGACTGCTCGGACTCGTCGGCCGCGGCCGGGGCTCGGCCGGTGCGCACGCGCCCGGCGCCGCCGCGGCGGCCGGGGCGACGGCCGGCGGGGCGCTCGGCCCGCAGGGCCTTTCGCCCGTCGGCGGGACGCCGTCCGGTGGAGCGCACGGTCCCGGGGCGGCCGGTCCCGGGGCGGCCGGCGGCGCGGGTCCCTGGGGGCCCGGCACGGGCGCATCGGAGACGGGCACGGCCGGGCTCGGGACCACCGCCACGCATGTGACGGGTGCTCCGGTGCCGGGTCAGCGAACCGCGCCGCCCGCCGCGGCCCGGCCCGCGGGGGCCGTACCGGTCCCCGTGCTCCTGTCCCCGGAGCCGGCCCCCATGAGAGCGACGACCCTCGACGCCCGCGACACCGCGCTGGCCCTGCCCGTACCGCTGGTGGACGCGGCCGACCCCAACGCCGGTTTCCTGACGGGTCTGCTGGCCTCCGCGCCGGGCGATCTCCTGGGCGCCCTCGGCGCGGCGCCGGCCGACTCGGCCGAATTGCGGCTGCGGGAGCTGCGGGCCCGTCTGGAGCTGGGCGAACTGCCCGAGGCCGGACACACCCTGGCGGATCTGGAGGCCAGGCATCCGGACGACTGGCGGGTGGTGTGGGCCCGTGGCATCGCCTCGCTGGCCACCGGAGACGACGAGATAGCGGCCCTGTCCTTCGACGCGATCTACGACGCCTTCCCGGGCGAGCCCGCGCCGAAGCTGGCGCTGGGGCTGTGCGCCGAGGTGCTGGGCCAGCTGGACAACGCCGCCGAGTACTACCGCCTCGTGTGGATCACCGACCCGGGATTCGTGAGCGCGGCCTTCGGGCTGGCCCGCGTCCAACTGGCCGCCGGGGACCGGGACGCGGCCGTGCGGACGCTGGAGTCCGTGCCGGAGGCGTCCATCCACTACACCGCCGCGCGGGTGGCGGCCGTACGGGCACGTCTGCGCGACCGGTCCCCTCAGGAGCCGCTGCTGGACGACTTGGCGGCCGCCGCGGACCAGGTGGAGGCCTTGCAGCGGTTCGGACTGGACCCGGAGCGGCAGGAAAGGCTCCGGGCGGAGGTTCTGGGCTCGGCCCTGGACTGGGTACTGTCGGGTAGCCGGGGTTCCGACCCCGGTCGGACCTCGCTGCTCGGCAGTCAACTGGACGAGCGGGGCCTGCGCTTCGGACTGGAGCGCTCGTACCGCGTCCTCGCACGGCTGGCGCGGCGTGGCGAGGAGAGGATCGAACTGGTGGAGCGGGCAAACCGTTTCCGTCCCCGGACGTGGGTGTGAGTGATGTCGATGCATCGGCTGTCGGGCTGCCCCAGCTGCGCGGAACCCCTGGAGGAGGGTGACCGTTTCTGCGGCGTCTGCGGCCACGCCGTGAGCGCGCCGCCCCCGGCCGCCGCGGACCACCCGACCGTCCCCATCCCACCAGCACCGCCGGCGCCCCCGGCGCCATCGGCCCGGCCGGCCGCCGCGGGCGCCACGGCGGGCGGTTACGCGAGCCCGGCCCCCGCCGTCCCGCACGCCGCCGCCGAGCCCGCCCCCGGCTGGGGCAGCGTGGCCGCGGCCGCGCCGACGCTGGTCGACGAGCCGGCCGCCTGGACCGCCGCCCCGGCGGAACCGGAGCCGGAACCGGAGCCTCGGCAGGGCCCGGCCGGGGTCACTTACGCGGCGTCCGGCCACGGGAACCCGTACGGCACCGGCACCCCGCCGGAAGGCACCCCGTGGGGCGCGGCGGAGCACCCGTACGGCGCCGCGGACGGCCCCGAGACCTGCCACGACCGGCCCGGGGGCGACCCCGCGCCCTGGGGCCCGGGCGAAGCCCCGTACGAGAGCGCGCCCCCGCCCGGCGGCGCGGCCGGCGGGAAGACCTGCGTCGCCTGCCGTGCCGGGCGCGTCGACACCGACGGGTACTGCGAGCACTGCGGGCACGCGCAGCCCCGCGAGCGCGACCACATCGAGGAGGAGCTCGGGAGCGTCGCCGCCGTCACCGACCGGGGTCTGCGCCACCACCGCAACGAGGACTCGTTCGCCGTGTCGGCCACCGCCCTGCCCGGCGGCTCGGCCGCCACCGTGGCCATCGTCTGCGACGGCGTCTCCTCGGCCAGCCGCCCCGACGAGGCGTCGGCGGCCGCGGCCGTCGCCGCCAACGAGGCGCTGCTCGAGGCGCTCCCGCGCGGCGCCCACCCCCAGGAGGCCATGCACGAGGCGATCCTGGCCGCCGCCGAAGCCGTCAATGCCCTGGCCCCGGAGACCCCCGGCGCGCAGAACGCCCCCGCCTGCACCCTGGTCGGCGCCGTCGTCGGCGGCGGGCTGCTGACCATCGGCTGGGTGGGCGACAGCCGTGCCTACTGGGTCCCCGACGACCGCGCCGCCCTGCCCCGCCGCCTCACCGAGGACGACTCCTGGGCCGCCCAGATGGTCGCCGCCGGCCTGATGGGCGAGGCCGAGGCCTACGCGGACGTCCGCGCGCACGCCATCACCGGCTGGCTGGGGGCCGACGCGTACGACCTCGAACCGCACACCGCGACCTTCAAGCCCGACCACCCCGGTGTGGTGGTGGTCTGCACCGACGGACTGTGGAACTACGCGGAATCCGCGCGGGAGATGGCCCAGGTGGTACCCGCCGACGCCGCGACCCGCCCGCTGCACAGCGCCCAGGTACTGGTGGGGTACGCACTCGACGGCGGCGGCCACGACAACGTCACCGTGGCGGTCGTGCCGTTCGCCATGCACCCCGAGCAGGAACCGGGACCGGATGCGGAGCCGGGCCCGGCGGCAGGACCGGAATAGGAAGTGGAAGCGCGCCCGCAGGTCTGACCCGCCTGCCCGAGCCCCCTAGGAGTCCAACCGATGGCGAATTTCGCCAAGCCGAGTGCCCCACGGTTCAGCGTGGAGGTGTACCAGAACGAGTTTCTCCCCGAGGGCGGACGGGACGTCCACGCCATCGTCACGGTCACCGCCACCGGCGGTGCCACCGCCACGCGCACGCCGGTCGCCGACGGCACGGCGGCCGTGGTGCTCATGGTCGACTGCTCGGGATCCATGGAGTACCCGCCGGAGAAGATGCGCGGGGCCCGTGAGGCCACGGCGGCCGCCATCGACACCCTGCGCGACGGCACCGCCTTCGCCGTGATCGCCGGTACGCACGTGGCCAAGGAGGTCTACCCCGGCCAGGGCCGCCTGGCGGTCGCGGACGCGACGACCCGGGCCCGGGCCAAGGAGGCCCTGCGCGGGCTGAGCTCCGGCGGCGGCACCGCGATCGGTACCTGGCTGCGCCTCGCGGACGGCCTGCTGCGCGGCTCCACCGCCGCCATACGGCACGGAGTCCTGCTGACCGACGGGCGCAACGAGCACGAGGAGCCGGCCGTGCTCCGCGCCACCCTCGACGCGTGCGCGGGCCACTTCACCTGCGACGCCCGCGGGGTGGGCACCGACTGGGACGTCAAGGAGGTCACCGGGATCGCGCACGCACTGCTCGGCTCCGCCGACATCGTGGCCGACCCGGCCCACCTCGCCGAGGACTTCACGCGCATGATGGAGAACGTCATGGGCAAGGAGGTCGCGGACGTCGCCCTGCGCCTGTGGACCCCGGTCGGCGTGGAGATCCAGTACGTCAAGCAGGTTGCTCCCGTCCTCCAGGACCTGACCGACCGCCGCACCGAGGCGGGCCCGCGGGCCGGCGACTACCCGACCGGTTCGTGGGGCGACGAGTCCCGCGAGTACCACGTGTGCGTCCGCGTCCCGACGGCCACCGTGGGCCAGGAGATGCTCGCCGCCCGCGCCACGCTCGTACTGCCGGCCACGGCGGGCGGGCCCGACGAGAAGCCGACCGTACTGGCCCAGGGCCTGGTGCGCGCGGTGTGGACGGACGATCTGGCGGCGTCCACCGCCATCAACGCGCAGGTCGCCCACTACACCGGACAGGCGGAGCTGGCGGAGGCTATCCAGCAGGGCCTGGAAGCCCGCAAAATGGGCGATGTGGGTGGTGCCACGGCCAAGCTGGGGCGTGCGGTACAACTGGCGAGTTCCTCCGGAAACGCCGACACAGCACGACTCCTGGCGAAGGTGGTGGATGTGGTGGACGCGGTGGCGGGTACTGTGCGGCTGAAAGCGAAGGTCGCCGATGCCGACGAGATGACTCTTGACACGCGTTCGACGCAGACCGTCCGAGTGAAGAAGACCTGAGAAGACCTGCCGTGATGACGCAGGGAGAAGAAGGGGGAAGCGCCGCCATGCCGACCTGCCCGAACGGGCACCAGTCCGCGTCCGACGACTGGTGCGAGGTCTGCGGCCATCGCATGGCTGCCTCGGAGGGACCGCCGCCGGTCCCCTCCTACGGCTACGGCTTCCCCCCGACCGCCGGTGAACCGACCGCCCAGGCCGAGCTCTGCCCGCAGTGCCGGACCCCGCGCGAGGCCATGGCCCCGTTCTGCGAGGAGTGCCGCTACAACTTCCTGACCCGTACCGCGACCTCGTACGCGCCGCCCGCCCCGGACGCCGGACCCCAGGCGACGGGTACCGGCGTCGGTGGTGGTGTCGGTGTCGGTGGTGGTGTCGGTGTCGGCGGTCCCGGAGGCCGCGGTACGCCTCCGCCGCCCGTGCCCGCTCCCGGGACCTACTCCCAGGACCACTTCGAGTACCAGGGCTCGCGGCCGTCCCGGGTCAACCGGCCGGCCGAGCCGCTCCAGCGCGAGGACGACTGGCTGCTGCCGCCGCCCGCGCACGAGTCGCCGCTGGAGTACCAGCGGGCCCCGCAGCCCCAGTACCAGCAGCAGCCCCCGCCGCAGCAACAGCGGGAGTACCAGCAGGAGTACCAGCAGCAGGGACCGCCGCCCCAGCAGCAGTACCAGCAGCAGGCCCCGCCGCAGCACCAGCCCTTCCCGCCCCAGGGCGGGGGTGCCTGGAGCGCGACGGTCGGCCCCGACCGCTCGTACTTCATGGCGATGATGCAGCGCAGCGGCCCCGAGGCCGCCGGGCTCAACATGCCCGCCTACTCCCCGGAGCAGCACCTTCCGCTGTCGGGCGGCCAGATCACCATCGGCCGCCGCCGCGCCTCCACGGGCGAGTCCCCCGACATCGACCTGTCGGTGCCCCCGGAGGACCCGGGTGTCTCGCACCAGCACGCGGTGCTTGTCCAGCAGCCCGACCTCAGCTGGGCGGTGGTGGACCAGAACTCCACCAACGGCACCACCATCAACGGCGGCGAGGAGCCGATCCAGCCCTACGTCCCGGTCACCCTCGCCGACGGCGACCGGGTCCACGTGGGCGCCTGGACGACGATCACGATCCGCCGCGGCTGATTCACCCCTCCCCCAGGGGCCACACGTACGGCCCCTGGGGATCGTCCAGCCACGACCACTGGCCCTCGGTGCTGACCGAGACCCCGAAGCGTTCCCGGGCCGGGCGGCCCTCACGGCGCCACAGGTCCAGGGCCTCACGGGGGTGCAGTGCGCCCGCGGTGAGCACGAGCATGAACTGGAAGCGCTCGTTCTCCACCAGCTCGTACGGAAGCCCGTACTCGGTGACGGCCGGTTCGGGCGGCGGGGCGGCCGTGGCCCCGCGCAACGGGACGAAGTACGCCGACGTGTGCAGGAAGTTGCCCTCGGCGAAGGCGGCGTCCCGGACGGTCAGCGCGATCAGACCGGTCGACAGCGGCGCCAGGATCCGCGCCCCCGGCCGGCACTGGCCGAGCCAGGCGTGCGGGATCCGCGGCAGCGTGCAGGTCACCATGATCCGGTCGAACGGGGCCCGGGCCGGGCAGCCGCGCGCGCCGTCGCCGGTGACCACCACCGGGCGGTAGCCGAGCTCGGCCAGGTGCGCCCGGGCGGACTCGGTGATCTCCTCGTCGAGGTCCACGGTGGTGACGTGTTCCTCGCCGAGCCGGTGGCAGAGCAGGGCCGCGTTGTAGCCGGTGCCGGCGCCGATCTCCAGGACGTCGTCGCCGTCGCGCACGTCCAGGGCGGCGAGCATCTTCGCCATCAGCGAGGGCTGGCTGCTGGAGGAGACCTGCAGGCCGTCGCGCATCCGCGTCGCCAGTGGGGTGTCGACGTAGACCCCGCGAAGCCAGCGGGCCCGGCGTTCGGGGTCCGGGTCCTCGGCCCACAGCCGCTCGTGACCGGCGCCGCGGCCGGTCCAGAAGTACGGGACGAACACGTGCCGGGGCACGGCGGCGAAGGCCGCCCGCCAGCGCGGGTCCTCCAGCACCCCTGCGGCGGTCAGCTCCCGCACCTGGGCGGCGTGCGCGGTCTCCCGCAGGTCCCGGGTCTCGGTGTGCGCGGTGTGTGCGGCCATGCCTCCACTGTCCTGCGCCGCGCCGCCGCGTGCGAGCGCGGCGGGGGCCGGGGGATGGTCCTAGGACCTCGGTCCTGGATCCGGGCGTCTGAGACGATGGTCGGGTGAATGAGATTCCGCGGGGCACGCTTCAGGAGCAGACCTTCTACGAGCAGGTGGGCGGCGAGGACACCTTCCGCCGCCTCGTGCGGCGTTTCTACGAGGGGGTCGCGCAGGACCCGCTGCTGCGCCCGATGTACCCGGAGGAGGACCTGGGCCCCGCCGAGGAGCGGTTCGCGCTGTTCCTGATGCAGTACTGGGGCGGTCCGACCACCTACAGCCAGCACCGCGGCCACCCGCGCCTGCGCATGCGGCACGCGCCGTTCCAGGTGGACGCGGCCGCCCACGACGCGTGGCTGCGGCACATGCGGGTCGCGCTGGACGAGCTGGGCCTGGCGCCGGAGCACGAGGCGCAGCTGTGGAAGTACCTGACGTACGCCGCCGCCTCGATGATCAACACGGCGGGCTAGCCCGTCTCTTCCGGATCTGTCAGACCGGCCGGACCTGGAGGGCGCCCAGGCCGCCGGTGGCACCGGGGCGGCGCATGGCGACGGATCCGTACGGGGTGCGCAGCCGCAGCCACGTCCCGGCGGCGAGCAGCGCCACGGGGGCCGGTTCGCCCGGCGGGCGGGCGGGGGCGGGCACGGCGGCCCGTACCGGCCGCAGGAAGCCCAGGGACTGCGCGGCGTGCACCGCGCGCAGCGGGAGCTCGGTGTCGCCCAGGGTGCGGGACCAGATCTCGCGGCCGATGCGGTCGCGCTCGGACCGGGTCCGGTGCTGCACGGGCAGGGCCTCGTCCCGGGCCCGGAACTCGGCGACGGCGGCGGCCACGGCCGCTCCCATCGCCTCGGGGCCGGGCAGCCCCGGAACCTGCCGCCAGCCGCCGCGGGGCGGGAGCACGCCGGCCCAGGGCGGTCCGGTGACCGGCCCGGGCACGACGGCCTCGGCCGAGGCCTCGTCCACGGACTCCAGCAGCTCACCGGCGGACACCGTCAGGTCCAGCGGCATCGCGACGGGTGCGGCGAGCCGCACCGTACGGATGGCCAGGATGTCGAAGGACGGCGGCCGTCCGAAGACGGCGAGCGCGCCGCCGCCTGCCTGGAGGCGTACGGCGGCGGCGCGGTCGTAGTGCACCAGCCGGCCCAGGAAGGCGGCGAGGTCCGCCGCCTCCCCGGAATCGGCGAAGCGCAGCTGGTCGTTCATGCCGCGAGGGGTCCGTTCGAGGACGCGGTCGCGGTCGCGGGTTCGTCGAGGTACTCCTCGAGGAAGTGCCGCTCCTCGGCCGTGATGCGGCGGGGCCGCCCCGCGGCGAGGTTGTAGGGCACGACCACCGTCTCGGCGCGCACGTAGACCGTCTCGGGCCTGTCCTCGGTCGCCTCGTCCTTGACCTCGTAGCGGATGGTCAGGGACGCGGCCCCTATCCGGGTCACCCAGGACTCGATCAGGACGGGCTCGTGGCGGTGCACGAGGGGCAGCTTGTAGTCGATCTCGTGACGGGCCACGACGGACCCGCCCGTGAAGGACTCACTGCCCTCCCCCGGCGCGAGGCGGAACATGAAGTCGATCCGCGCCTCCTCCAGATAGCGGAGGAAGACGACGTTGTTGACGTGCCCGAAGGCATCCATGTCCGCCCAGCGCAGGGGGCACCGGTAGTGGTGTCTGGCCATGACGGCGACCTCAGCCTCGGGTGAGCTTCTTGTAGGTGGCACGGTGCGGACGGGTGGCGTCCGGGCCGAGCCGCTCGATCTTGTTCTTCTCGTAGGACTCGAAGTTGCCCTCGAACCAGAACCACTTCGAGTCGCCCTCGTACGCCAGGATGTGCGTGGCGACCCGGTCCAGGAACCAGCGGTCGTGGGAGACGACCACGGCCGCACCCGGGAACTCCAGCAGCGCGTTCTCGAGCGAGGACAGGGTCTCGACGTCGAGGTCGTTGGTGGGTTCGTCGAGGAGCAGCAGGTTGCCGCCCTGCTTGAGCGTCAGCGCCAGGTTCAGGCGGTTGCGCTCACCACCGGACAGGACGCCGGCCGGCTTCTGCTGGTCCGGGCCCTTGAAGCCGAAGGCGCTGACGTACGCGCGGGACGGCATCTCGACGTTGCCGACGTTGATGTAGTCCAGCTCGTCCGACACGACCGCCCAGAGGGTCTTCTTGGGGTCGATGTTGGCGCGGCCCTGGTCCACGTACGAGATCTTGACGGTCTCGCCGACCTTGATCTCGCCGGAGTCCGGGGTCTCGAGGCCCTGGATCATCTTGAAGAGCGTGGTCTTGCCGGCGCCGTTCGGGCCGATGATGCCGACGATGCCGTTGCGCGGCAGCGTGAACGACAGGTCGTCGATGAGGACCTTGTCGCCGAACGCCTTCGAGAGGTTGTTGACCTCGACCACGATCGAGCCCAGGCGCGGGCCCGGCGGGATCTGGATCTCCTCGAAGTCGAGCTTGCGCATCTTGTCGGCCTCGGCCGCCATCTCCTCGTAGCGAGCGAGACGGGCCTTGGACTTCGCCTGGCGGCCCTTGGCGTTGGAGCGGACCCACTCCAGCTCTTCCTTGAGGCGCTTGGCGCGCTTCTCGTCCTTCTTGCCCTCGACCTTGAGGCGCTCGGCCTTCTTCTCCAGGTAGGTGGAGTAGTTGCCCTCGTACGGGTGGGCGCGGCCGCGGTCGAGCTCGAGGATCCACTCGGCGACGTTGTCGAGGAAGTAGCGGTCGTGGGTGACGGCCACGACGGCGCCCTTGTACTGGGCCAGGTGCTGCTCCAGCCAGTTCACGGACTCGGCGTCGAGGTGGTTGGTGGGCTCGTCGAGGAGCAGCAGGTCGGGGGCCTCCAGCAGCAGCTTGCAGAGGGCCACGCGGCGCTTCTCACCACCGGAGAGGGTGGTGACCGGCCAGTCGCCGGGCGGGCAGCCCAGGGCGTCCATGGCCTGCTCCAGCTGGGCGTCCAGGTCCCACGCGTTGGCGTGGTCCAGGTCGTCCTGGAGCTTGCCCATCTCCTCCATCAGCTCGTCGGTGTAGTTCGTCGCCATTTCCTCGGCGATCGCGTTGAACCGGTTGAGCTTGGTCTTGATCTCGCCGACGCCGTCCTCGACGTTCTCGAGCACGGTCTTGGACTCGTCGAGCTTGGGCTCCTGCATGAGGATGCCGACGGAGTATCCGGGAGAGAGGAAGGCGTCACCGTTCGACGGCTGCTCCAGACCCGCCATGATCTTGAGAACGGTGGACTTGCCGGCGCCGTTCGGGCCGACCACACCGATCTTCGCGCCGGGCAGGAAGTTCAGGAAGACGTCGTCAAGAATCACCTTGTCGCCGTGCGCCTTGCGCGTCTTGCGCATGGTGTAGATGAACTCAGCCAAGAGAAACCGTCCGGCAGATCGATGGTGGGCAGATACACCCCATCTTGCCGTACGTCCATACCCTCGGGCGAATGGGTAGGTCAGCCGCCCCTGACCTGGGGGGGCGGCCCCGGGCCGCCAGGGCCGCCCGGGCCGGGCAGGATGGTGGGGAGTGCGGGGGCGCGGCCTCCGTCGGGCGTACGGAGGTAGATGTGAACAACGCGCTGCTGGCGCTCGCCGGCGCGATCGTCGCCGTGACCGGCACCCTGCTCGCGCCGATCCTTTCGCAGCGCGTGCTCGCACGCGTACAGACGGAACAGTTCGAACGGCAGCAGCGGGCGGCCGACGCCCAGTGGCTGCGCGAGCAGCGCTTGGCGGAGGTGGAGAAGCGGCGGGCCTGCTACGTCACGGCGAACTCCGGCTACCGCCGCTACCGCATCGAGCTCATGAAGTACCTGTGGCTCGTCCACAAGGGGGAGGCCACCGCGCAGGCGCGGGCCGATCTGGAGGAGGCGCGGCACTCCATGCACACGGCCTTCGCGGAGGCCCAGATGGTCGCCTCGGACGCGGTGCTGCGGGAGCTGGACGCGATGACGAAAACCCTGGCCGGCGCGTACAGCCGCACCCTGCACCTGCAGGACGGCGAACCGCACCCCGGCTGGTCGTTCGAGGAGATACAGGCCGAGCTGCTGCGGCTGGGGGACCGCTGGAGGAACATGCGCGGCGTCATGCGGGCCGACCTGGGCGTGGATCCCGGACCGGCCGGCTCCTGACCCGCGCGTCGGCCTGAGCCGGTCAGCGGGGGCGGTAGACGGTCAGGGCGCCGGGGAGCTGGTCGAGGACGAGGGCGGTCGGGGCCTCGGCGTACTCGCCGTCGTAGGCGAGCGGGGTGCCCGCGGGGATGTCCCCGATGCGCAGGCTGCGCAGGCGGGTGGCCACGTGGACGGGCGAGCGGCTCAGCGGGCCCGTGAAGGCGGCGGCCAGCAGCCGCGGGCCGGGGCGGCCGCCGCCGTGGACCAGCCGCAGGTCCAGCAGGCCCTCGCCGAGGCTGTCGCGGCGGCGGGGGGTGGGGCCGGTGCCGTGGTAGGTGCCGTTGCCCGCGAAGAGCAGCCATACGCTGCGGGGCCGCCCGGCCAGCCTCAGCCGCACGGGCCGCTGCGAGCGCAGGACCCGCCAGGCCGCCAGCAGCGCGGCCGGGCCGCCGCCGATGCGGGGGGCCCAGCGCAGCCGGTGGCCGAGCAGCTCCGGGTAGGCGCCGATGCTGAAGTTGTTCAGGAAGTAGCCGCTCTCGCCGTCGGGCCCGGGGGAGAAGCGGCCCACGCCGATGCGGACGGCCTGCCCCCGCGCCACGGCCTCGCAGGTCGCCTCGGCCCCGGCGAGGCCGAGGTCCATCGCGAAGTGGTTGAGGGTGCCGCCGGGGAACACGGCGAGCGGCACACCTGCCCCCAGCGCGGCGGTGGCGGCCGCGTTGATCGTGCCGTCGCCGCCGCAGACCCCGAGCACGGTGGCCCGTGCGGCTGCCTTCGCGAGCGTGGCGGGCAGCTCCGGGCCCTCGCACTCGATCACCTCGGCCGCGGGCAGGCGGGTGCGCAGGACGTCGAGTCCCTCGGCGGCCGTGCCCGACCCGTTGTTGACCACCACGGTGAGGCCGGCCCCGTCGGGCAGCGCGGGGGCCCCGGCGGCCGGCCGCTCGTCGCCCGGTACGACCCGGGCCTCCTTCGCGTCGCGCGCGAGGCGGCGTACGACGAACCCGGCGGCCACCCCGAGTGACGCGCCCACGAGCACGTCGGAGGGGTAGTGCACCCCGGTGTAGACCCTGGAGAACGCCACGGACGCGGCGACCGGGGCCAGGACGGCCCCCCAGCCCGGGGAGGCCAGCGCCACCCCGGTGGCGAAGGCGAAGGCCGAGGCGGAGTGCCCGGACGGGAAGGAGGTGGTCTGCGGCTGTGTCGCCAGCTGCCGGGACAGGGGCACGCCCTCCAGCAGCGGCCGGGGCCGGCGCACGGACCATTTGCCGACGGTATTGATGGTCGCGGAGGCCAGCGCCAGCGAGGCGACCCCGCGCACGGCGGCCTTTCGGGCGCCGGCCGACCCGAAGACCGCGATGGCCGCGGCGGCCCCGCCCCACAGCACTCCGTGGTTCGCGGCCCGGCCGAGCCGGGGCAGCACCCGGTCGGCTCCGGGCCAGTGCCGCCGGGCCACCGCGTCGAAGAGCCGGCGGTCCCACCGGGCGAAGGTGCCGGACCAGGTCAGTTCTTGATCAGCCATCTTCTGCCCCTACCCCGAGCGGCGGATCCGAACCGGTCCGCGCGGCCACCCGGCCCATCGGGCCGTTCACCCGGCCCATCGGGCCCGTTCACCCGGCTCGTCGGGCCTGTCCGACCGGGGTCTCAGGGCATGTGCACCCGGGGTCTCAGGGCGTGTCCTCCTCGTCCAGCGGGCGCTTGCGGAGCAGCAGCACCACCAGACCGCCCAGGACCACCAGGCCCACCGCCAGGGAGGCGATGACCGGGGTGGCCGCCGAGCTGCCGCTGGTCGCCAGCCGCTCCTCGTCGGGGGAGGTCGTCGCGAGCGCCGTGGACCGCGAGCCCAGCACCTCGGCCGCCGAGCCGGAACCGGCCTCCGATGCCTCGCCCGGGGTGGCTCCCTCCGCCGTCGCCGGCGGCTGCGGCCAGACCGCCGTGGCCGTGGCGGCGGCCGCGGACTCGCTGGAGCCGGCCACGATCTGGGCGTGGGCCGGCAGCTCGCCGGTGAAGACCCGCCCGACCGGCACCTTGGTCGTGCCCTGGACGGTGACCGAGGCCGTCCCGTCGGGGGTGCCCTCGGGCACCTCGAAGTAGAGCCGGCTCCCGTTGACGGCGGTGGTCAGCGGCTGCCCCTCGGCATCCACCACCCGCACCCCCATCGCGACGGCCGCCGCGTCCGGGATGACCGACACGCTCGGCGCCCCGGTCCGCACGGTCACCGGGCCGAGCCGGGTACCCACCGCCCCCGACACCTCGCCCGGGTCCAGTCCGAGCGAGGCGGGCGGCTCCGGCAGCTGCCCGGCGGCCCGCTGCAGATAGTCGGCCAGCTTCTCGGCCGCCGGGTCGGCGGCCTCGACCTGCACCCCGTCCGCCAGCCGCCAGATCGCCACCTGGGTCCCGGCGGCCGCGCTCTGTGCCGTGAGGGCCCCGGCCCCGGCCGCCTCGGCGAGCCCTGCCAGGTCGTTGCGCTGGGGGTAGGAGTGCTCCAGGACCCAGCGGATCCGCCCCGCCTCCCGGCTCCCGGCGAGCGGGCTGCGGCTCCAGGCGCTCTCGGTGTACCGGGCCTGGGGCTGGGCGTTGCCCGTCACGCCGACTCCGTACGTCTGGAGCATTCCGCCGCCGTCGACGCGCATCTCGAAGAGTCCGGCCGGAATCTGCCGGACCGAGCCGTCCTTGGACCGCAGGACCGCCTGCCCGAACGTCTTCAGCCCGTCCAGCACGGCGCTCGCACCCTCGGGTGACCTGGGCGCCACCGGGCCCGAGTCGGCGGCCGCCCCCGCCGCGGGAGCGGCGGCGAGGGCCGCGGCCAGCAGGGCCACCGCCAGCGGCCGGCGCGCGGAGCCCCGTACCGAGGCCGGAGGTTCGAGAGGAACCGGGGCAGGAGCAGGAGCAGGAGCAGGTTCAGGAGCGGAGGATGCGGGAACGGCAATCGACACAGTCTTCCCCTTCGGGCCAATGACCCAGGTGCCCGTGAGTACCGGGGAATCCTATCCGCCTCGAACACTCAGACCACCGCCGCCTTCTGATTGGCCATCAGTGGCGTGTCCGTCCGTACCACCCGCCGGAAGGCGGCGGTCCCCCGGTTCAGGTCGTGGCCGACGGCCGTCGCGTCGATCTCCGCGGAGAACCACCGGTTGCCCTCGCCGTCGGGCGGGTCCTCCCGCACCCGCAGCCGCCCGTGCACCACCAGCGGCTCGCCGACGGATACGGAGCCGGCGAGGTTCACGGCGAGCGCCCGCCTCGCCCACACCGTGTAGAAGCTGGTGGCCCCGTCCGTCCAGGTGTCCTTGCGCCGGTCGAAGTACCTCGGCGTCACCGCGAAGCGGAACCGTGCCGCCGGACCGTTCACCGTCTCCTTGTAGTCGATCTGCGTCGCCACATGGCCCACCAGCGTCACCTGGGTGTCGTACATGCCGGTCGTCCTCCCCCGTGGTCGCGGTCCGCACGGATCCGCACGGACCAGCCGTACGGACCGTCCGTACGCGGTACGAACCATGCTGGGGCAGGCCGCCGTTCCCCGCTCCGGCCTGTGGATTACTGCCGGGTTGTGGACAACCTGCTCCCCCCTGCGGCCACCGTGGCGTACTGCTCGCGGACTTCCCGGTAGCGCAGCAGCTCCGCCGCCACCGGTTCCAGCACCCGGGCACGGCCGCACCCGGCCGCGGCCTGCCGCAGCCGGCGCTCCGCGTCCTGCCCGTACCTGCGCGCCGGGCCCCGGGCCGCGATCGAACAGGACCATTCCACGAGCGGCCCGCCGATGATGCCCGCCACCATCAGCAGCACGGGCGGCAGCAGCCTCGGTTCCAGGACCCCGACGATCTGCCCGACCAGCCACAGCCCGCCGAAGATCTGCAGCAGGGTCATGGCCGCCTGGCCCAGCACCGCCGCCGGCCACCACGTGGGCCGCGGCGGTTTGACGCTCGGCACCGCGACCGCCGCCCCGAGGGTCACCGCGATCTCGTCCAGCGCCTCCGGCAGCCGGTCGGCGCCGCGCACCGCGGTCTCCCGGACCGCCTGCGCCCACGGCTCGGGCAGCCCGGACACCGCCTCGTCGGCGACCGCCCGCACCGCCTGCTCCACCCGCTGACGCGCGGTCACCTCCTCTTCGACCGGGGCCTCGGCGACGACCTGGCCGCGCCCGCCGATCGCCGCGAGGGCGGCCAGGCCCACCAGGGTGCGCGGTGCGCGACGGCCCTCGTACCAGCGCCACAGCCGCAGCCACGGCGTCCCGCACGCCTTCCCGGCATTGCGCCGCCAGGCGCGCTCGGCGGCGAGCCCGGCCGCGTACGCGCCGACCGCCTCGGCGAGCCGGTCCTCGAACTCGGCGCGCGCCGCCTCCCCGATCTCCGGCCCGGCGTGCCCGTCGGCCACGTACAGCGGTCGCAGGCGCGCGGCCGCGCGGTCGACGTCGGCGGAGATCCGCCGGGTGGCCGCGCCCTTCTCCTGGGTGAACTGTCCGAGGAGCTCGCGCAGTTCCCCGACGCCCTCCCCGGTGAGCGCGGACAGCCCGAGGACGGTGGCGCCGGGCTCGCCGTGCTCGCCGAGGGCGATGCCGTCGTCGTCGAGGAGCCGGCGCAGGTCGTCCAGGACGAGGTCGGCGGCCTCTCCCGGCAGCCGGTCCACCTGGTTCAGGACGACGAAGGTCACCTCCGCGTGCCCGGCGAGCGGCCTCAGGTACCGCTCGTGCAGCACGGCGTCCGCGTACTTCTCCGGATCCACCACCCACACCACGGCGTCGACCAGCGCCAGCACCCGGTCCACGTGGTCCCGGTGGGCGCCGACCGCCGAGTCCAGGTCGGGCAGGTCGACGAGGACCATCCCGCGCAGCGCCTCCGCCTCCGGGGTCTCGCGGGGCCGGCGCCGCAGCCGTCCCGGGATCTCCAGCCGGTCCAGCAGTCCGGCGGCTCCGTCCGACCAGCTGCACGCGATGGGCGCGGCGGTGGTAGGGCGGCGCAGGCCCATCTCGGAGATCTGCACACCGGCGAGTGAATTGAAGAGAGTGGACTTGCCGCTTCCGGTGGCGCCGGCGATCGCGACGACCGTGTGCTGGGGCGACAGCCCGCGGCGCGCGGCCGCCTCGTCCAGCACCCGCCCGGCCTCGGCGAGGGTCTTTCCGTCGAGCCTGGTCCGGGACAGCCCGACCAGCTGGCGCAGCGCGTCGAGACGCAGCCGCAGGGCCTGTCCCTCGGGGCTGAGCGGGGGCGCGGCCGACTTGCCGCCGTCGCTGCCCGCGCCGGAGACGGCCCGTACGAGGGCCTCGTCGCCCTCGTCGCCCTCGCACCCGTCCTCGTCCGGGTCCCCTGCGACGGCCCGGGGGCGCGAGCGC
Source organism: Streptomyces sp. NC-S4 (assembly GCF_054353315.1). Lineage (NCBI taxonomy): Bacteria > Bacillati > Actinomycetota > Actinomycetes > Kitasatosporales > Streptomycetaceae > Streptomyces > Streptomyces sp. NC-S4. Next base: position 3,225,203 of record NZ_CM135937.1, read on the forward strand.
GCGATGAATCCGTCGTCCCAGCGGTCGTCGGTGCGGTCGGTCAGAGCGGTCACCGCGTCACCTCTCCTTCTGCAGTACGGACAGCGCGGCAATCAGCTCGGCCTGTGGTTCCGGGGTCACTTCGAGCGCCTCGAGCGGTGCGAGCCGGCGGTCGCGTTCGGCGCGCAGCACCTGGTCGAGGTGGTCGCCGACCAGTTCCCCTCCCCGGTCGCGCAGCCGCAGGGCGGCTTGCGCGCCGATCCGTTCGGCGAGCTTCTCCCCCGCGGGCCGGGCCCGTTTGCCGCCGAGGAGGGCGGCGGCGAGGAGGGCGGCCACGCCGTCGGGTTCGGGTGCGGGCTGCCTGTCGCTCTTGGCCAACTCCTCCTCGGCGAGTTCCTCCAGGACCCGCCGCCAGCGGCGTACGGCCATGCCGATGCGCTCGCCCGCCTCCCGGTCGGGCGCGGGCAGCGTGACCGCGCCGGCGGCAGGCTCGCGCCGCCAGGCCGCGGCGATGCGCTCGTCGGCGGCGGCGACGGCGCACTGGAGGAGCGCGGCGAGGGATTCGCAGAGCGAGTCCAGCAGTTCGCCGGCGCTCGTGTCGAGCGGGTAGCCGCGCCACCGGGTCAGGGCGTCCCCGGCCAGCACGGCGCCGTGGTCGAGGCGGCCCCGGACCCGCTTGCCCTCCCGTTTGTACGCGTCCTCGACGGCGGAGGTCAGCCGCACCGCGGCGGCGTGCTGCGCGGCGACTGCGGAGGCGAGCTCCGGCATCCGGCGCCGGAGGGAGTCCAGCGCGCCGAGCGCGGTGCGCCCCACGGCGTACTGGCGGGCGGCCGGGTCCTGCGCGTGGTGGGCGAGCCAGGCGTACAGCGGGGCGACCGCGCTGGCCGGCAACAGCCCGCCCCCGCCGGTGGACTCGGGGAGCTCGGGGACGGTGAACCGCGGTACGTCGCCCAGTCCGGCCTTGGTGAGCAGCGCCCCGTACTGCCGCGAGACCTCGGCGAGCACCTGGTGCGGGACCCGGTCGAGGACGGTGATGAGGGTGGCCCGGTACTGCTTGGCGGTGCGCAGCAGGTGCCAGGGGACCGCGTCGGCGTACCGCGAAGCGGTGGTGACCATCACCCAGACGTCGGCGGCGCAGATGAGCTGGGCGGCGAGGGTCCGGTTCTCGACGACGAGGGAGTCGATGTCGGGGGCGTCGAGGATGGCGAGCCCGCGCGGCAGGCTGGAAACGGTCTCGATCCGCATCTCGCGGGTCGCGTGGGTGTCGGCCGGTCCGCGGTCGCGGGCCCGGGGTCTGGCGGCGGGGGGCACCTCCTCTTCCCCGTGCGGGACCCAGACCCGCATCAGGTCGGGCAGCACGCGCATGCCGGCGAACCAGTGGTGGTCGTCCGGATGGCAGACGAGCACCGGTGTGCGCGTGGTCGGGCGCAGCACCCCGGCTTCGCTGACCTGGCGGCCGACGAGGGAGTTGACGAGGGTGGACTTACCGGCCCCGGTGGACCCGCCGACGACGGCGAGCATCGGCGCCTCGGGCGCTTTCAGCCGGGGTACGAGGTAGTCGTCGAGCTGCGCGAGCAGCTCGGCTCTGGTCTGGCGGGCGCGCGGGGCGCCGGGCAGGGGCAGCGGCAGACGCACGGACGCGACCCGGTCGCGCAGGGCGGACAGGGCATCGAGCAGCTGAGGCCGAACATCCAAGGTCACCACATGCGAAGAATGCCCAATTTGGGACCATTTTTGAAGCTTATACGTCCTCTGCGCGCCGACCGCGACTCCAGTGGGACATTCTGGGCACGACGGACGAGTGGGGCGCAGGCATAACGAGTGCACAACACCAGGGGCGCCGCGGCGCAAAAGCGATGCGAGAATCGCACCTGCCTGCGATTATCGGGACCGCTTCACCGAACCTCCACATCGTGGCTCGCGAGTGAAGCAACCGGGACAAGGCGACCGGAGCCCTATCCTTGACCCGGCACGGACCTCAGCCCACCCCAACCGGGGGCTCCAGGCCCACCAAGGCCGCCTTCCGGCCCCCGTAGCTCAGTGGATAGAGCAGGTGCCTTCTAAGCACTTGGCCGCAGGTTCGAGTCCTGCCGGGGGCACCATTTCCGCACCACCCGAAGCCCTCCCTCCGCGGAGGGCTTCCGTGCAGGTCGGGGCGGCCCGGGAGGGGCGGGCGGGTGCCCGCAACGCCACGCCGTCGGGGACCACTTGGGACGCCGGCCCCATCCTCGCCCTACGGTCGCGCCAGGGAGGAGCGCATCGCCGCCATGAGTGCCTCGCGGCGTTCCCGGAAGGCGCGCCGCGCCAGGGCGCACTCGGGATCCTCCCGGGTGTGGCCGGCGACGACCGCGTCCCGGTAGAGGAGCAGGCCGTGGGCGGCCTCCCTCGCCAGCCGGGCCACCTCCGCGGTGGCCAGCAGCTCCAGCTGGTACTGCTTCGCGTGGACGCCGTGCTCCAGGATGCCGGCGCGGGCGAGCCTGGAGCGTTCGTCCCCGGGCAGATGGCCCGAGCTGCTGGCATCGCTTATGACGTCGCGGGCTCCCGTGAGGGCCTCCAGGAACTGCGCCGAGACGGTGCGCAGCGTTTCCCGGTCGCGCTCGCCCGTGTCCCTGCGCCACCGCAGGCGGTCCGTGGCGAGCGTGCTGCCCACACCGATGGCCGCGCCCACCACCGTGGCCACGAGGGCTGTCCATTCCATGGGCCGAGAGCGTAGGGCCCGCCCCCGGCATCGGAACAGACCGCGCCCGTGGCCGACGGCCAGGGCTCCGACTCCGCGGTCACGCCGAGGTGTTGGCGGCCCGGCGGCGCCATCGCCTCCTCCGTGGGCGACCTGCTGCGGTGGGCCCGCTTCCGGCTCGGCCCGGGCGACCCCGTACTGCCCGTCGAGGCCCTACGGCGCATGACGGAGCGGACGGTCGGGCTGCGCGCCGGCGCGCTCGGCGACGGCCTCGGCCACGGCCGGTCCGCCGAACTGCTGATCGTGCCCGCGCGGGACTTCGCGGTGGTCTCGCCGACCCACGCCGGCCCGCACGGCCATTGCGCCGGGTGCCGGAGCACCACCTCGGCGCCGCCGAGCGGGACCCCGAGCCGGTCGCGTACGACGCGGTACGCGATCGACGCCATGAACCTCGACGTCGCCGACGACGGCGCCCGCCTCACGTCGGCGACGAGTACGACGAGTGCGACGAGTGCGACGAGTGCGACGAGTGCGACGAGTGCGACGAGTACATCGTCACGGAGGGGGCGGGCTCCCGTCGCGTCCTGGTCTCCGCACCCCGACCGACTTGCGGGAAGGCCGGGGATGCGGTTGCGTCGAAGGAGATGGGTACGTGGTTTCCGTCTCCCCTGGGTTGGGGGTGAGCCATCGTGCTGTTCACCCATCGTGCGGAGGCCGGCGAGCGGCTCGCCGAAGCGCTCCGGCACCTGAGGGGGGAGGATCCCGTCGTACTGGGCCTGCCCCGCGGCGGGGTTCCGGTCGCCTACCGGGTGGCCCGCGCGCTCGGCGCGCCGCTCGATGTGATCGTGGTGCGCAAGCTCGGCGTCCCCTACCACCGCGAGCTGGGCTTCGGCGCCATCGGCGAGGGCGGCGTACGCGTCCTCAGCGAGGACATCGTCCGCGGCAGCCGCCTGGAGCCGCAGGACATCGAGGCGGTCGAGCGCGCCGAGCAGGCGGAGCTGGTCCGGCAGGCCAGGAGGTTCCGCGGGGACCGGCCGCGGGTGCCCCTGGACGGGCGGACCGTGATCGTCGTGGACGACGGGATCGCGACCGGGGCCACCGCCGCCGCCGCGTGCGAGGTCGTACGGGCGCAGGGCGCGGCGCGCGTGGTGCTGGCCGTCCCGGTGGCCCCGCCGGACGCGGTCGCCCGGCTGGGCCCCGCGGCCGACGAGGTGGTGTGCCTGGCCACGCCGCACGCCTTCCGTGCTGTCGGCGAGTGGTACCAGGACTTCTCCCAGACCCCCGACGAGGAGGTCGTCTTCCTGCTGGCGCGGGCGGCGGCCGACCCCGTCACCCGCCCGCCCGTGCGGGCCGCCGAGGTCGAGGTGGACGCCGGCGGCCTCGTCCTGGCCGGTGACCTCGCCCTGCCGGAGGGCGCCGGGGCGGCCGTGGTGTTCGCGCACGGCTCCGGCAGCAGCCGCCACAGCCCGCGCAACCGGTCGGTGGCCGCGGACCTCAACCGGGCGGGCCTCGCCACCCTGCTCCTCGACCTGCTCACGCCCGGCGAGGAGGCCGACCGGGCCAATGTCTTCGACATAGAGACCCTGGCCGGGCGGCTCGCGGACGCCACCGCCTGGCTGCGCCGCCGCGAGCCCCTCCCGACGGGCTGGTTCGGGGCGAGCACCGGGGCCGCGGCGGCGCTGTGGGCGGCCGCGGAGCCGGGCGCCGGGATCGGCGCCGTGGTCTCCCGCGGTGGCCGGCCGGACCTGGCCGGTGCGCCGCGGCTCGCCGCCGTGCGGGCCCCCACGCTGCTGATCGTGGGGGGCCGGGACTCGACGGTGCTCGACCTGAACCGGCGCGCCCAGCGCGAGCTGCGCTGCGAGAACCGCCTGGAGGTCGTACCCGGGGCCACCCACCTCTTCGAGGAGCCGGGGGCCCTGGACGAGGTGGCCGGCCTGGCCCGCGACTGGTTCACCCGCCACCTGGTGCCGCAGTAGAAGGGCCCGGCCGACCGGCGTGCGGTGGCGCGGCAGCGGCGGCCCGCGCGACCATGAGGAGATGGAGCGGGAGCGGGCATCGATACGGGATGTCAGTGCTCCGGGCCGCATCGCGGCGCCCGGTGAGGGCATCGGCCCGGATGAGCTGGCGCTCGCGGCCCGCAACCACGGGCTGCCGCTGGAGGCCCTGCGCTACGAGGTCACACCGCCCGGACTGCACTACGTCCTGGTCCACTACGACATACCCGCCGCCGACCCGGCCGGCTGGTCCCTCACCGTCGGCGGCCGGGTCCGTACCCCGCTGGCCCTGGATCTCGCCGCCCTGCGCGCGTTCCCCGCGGTCACCCACCGCGTCACCATGGAGTGCGCGGGCAACGGCCGGGCCCGTCTGACGCCCCGGCCGGTCAGCCAGCCGTGGCTGGTCGAGGCGGTGGGCACCGCCGACTGGACGGGCGTACCGCTGCGTCTGGTGCTCGCCCGGGCCGGGGTACGGGAGGACGCCGTCGAGGCCGTGTTCACCGGCGCCGACCACGGGGTCGAACGCGGGGTCGAGCAGGACTACCGGCGCAGCCTGCCGGTGGCCGCCGCCACCGGGGACGACCCCGAGGTACTGATCGCCTACGCCATGAACGGCGGGCCCCTGCCCCCGCAGCACGGGTGCCCGCTGCGGCTGGTCGTGCCCGGCTGGTACGGCATGGCGCACGTCAAGTGGCTGCGCGAGATCACCCTCGTCGACACGCCGTTCACCGGATTCCAGCAGGCCGTGGCCTACCGCTACCGGCGGGCCTCCGACGGTCCGGACGCCCCCGGCGAGCCGGTCACCCGGATCGCGCCGCGCGCCCTGATGGTCCCGCCGGGATTCCCCGACTTCATGTCCCGCACCCGTGTCGTGCACCCCGGGCCCGTCCCGCTGCAGGGCCGGGCCTGGTCCGGCCACGGGGCCGTCGACCGGGTGGAGGTGAGCGCCGACGGGGGCCGCTCCTGGATCGGGGCCGAGGTCGCGCCGCCGGGGCCGCACCGGTGGGCGTGGCAAGCCTGGTCGTGCGTCTGGGCGGCCGCGCCGGGCCGCCACACGCTCACCGTCCGCGCCACGGACGCCGAGGGCGGTACACAGCCCCTCGAACAGCCGTGGAACCGGGGCGGCTTCGGCAACAACCTGGTCCAGCACGTCCCGGTCCTGTGCTGCTGAGGGGCGGTCGGCGCACGGGGTGGCGGTGACGGGCCGCCGCCCGCGGGGCCGGGACGGAGAACGTGCGCCCTGTGGTCCCTAGGAAATTCCGAACAGCCGCACCGCTTCGTAGTAGGTCCGGGCAGTGCCGTCGCACGACTTCCTGCGGGGGCCCGAATAGTGTGCGCAGACCCGCTTCATGTCCGCGTGGAACGCCAGGTCCAGCCGTGCCTTGGCGGCCGGAAACAGCCCTGCCGCACGGTGGTTGCGGTAACCGAAGTCGTGGCGGGCGCAGGCGTCCGAGAAGGGGAAGCCGAAGGGGTTGTCGGGGGACGAGGTGCAGTGGTCCGTCGACCAGTCGAAGGCGTACGCGGCCCAGTCCGCCCGGTGCGCGCGGGCCTCGGCCCATGCCTGGTAGCTGGCGGCGCTGGTCTGCGTCCAGCGGCTCAGCACCTGCGGCTTGTCGGCCGGGACCTGCGGCGCCGCCCAGGCCGCCGGGGCGAGGGCGAGCACGGCGGTGGCGGCGGCGGTGGCGAGAGCGAGGACGAAGGACGGGGCGAAAGCGGGGACGAGGCGGCGACGGCGCATGGGGTTCCTCGGTGCCGGGGCGGACGGGTCACCTCCGGCCAACTCCCCCGGACACCTCGCGGTTACTGCGCGTCGGCGCAACCGGACCCGACACCCTCCCAGGTATGAGCCCGTATGGGACTTGCGGCGCAGTCCCGGTTCGTCCTGAGGAGGGACGCGCGGCGGGGGCCGCCCGCCGAGACTGGAAGCATGAACCGCCGCCCGCTCGTCGTCGCCGCAGCCACCGTGGGAGTCCTCGCCACCGCCGCCTTCGCGCTGCCCAATCTGCCGCCCAATCCCGTGACCGACACGATCGACAGCAAGGTGTACAAGGAGAAGGGCAAGCGCTTCGCGAGCGCCGCCGATGCCCCCAAGCGCGAGAAGGCGCCGTTCGCCCTGCCGTCCTGGATACCCAAGGACGCCACCGACGTTCGCATACGGGTGCGCACGAGCGGCGAGGCCCGGCTGATCCGGTTCACCCTCGGCGCGACCCCGCTGGACGGCCCCCAGTGCGGCGCGGGCACGCCGAAGCCGGTGGACACCCCGGACCTGCACGCCAGGTGGTGGCCGGGCAGCATGCGGGACGGTGTGCGGTCCGAGTGCCGGGGTCCCCACCAGTACCAGGTCGCGGTGCGCGGCAAGCGGGTCTACGCCTGGACGGACGGCACCCCGTCCCCGGGCTACCCGGGCCCCGCGGGGCCCCGAAACGGCACCGCATCCGCGCCCCGGACCCACGGCTGACCGCCTCCGTGCGCGGGGGCGGGCGGGCCGGTCCGCTCAGTCGCGGGCCAGCGCCGCGGCGGTGGCCCGGGCGAAGCCGTCCGGGTTGTCGAGCATGATGTTGTGCCCGCAGTCGGGGACGGACACCACGGACACGCCCGCGGCCCGGAGGGCTTCGGCGCCCTGGAGCGGGCCGTCGGCCTCGGGCAGCAGGTAGGTGGCCGGGATGTTCGACTCCAGCAGCAGCTCGCGCATGGTGGGCGTGGTCCCGGCGGCCAGGTGGACGGCCGAGCGGTACAGGGCGGTTCGGCCGGCCAGCCGCATCGTGGACCACCAATGCGCACCGACCCGGTCCCGCACCTCGGCCCAGCCCCCGGCCAGGAACTCCTCCTCGGTGTAGGAGGCGATGCCGCTGCTGCCCGGCGCGGCGGGGACGGGCTGCTGCGGATCCAGGTTGGCGTCGACGAGCACCAGCCGGGACACGAGGTGGGGATGCCGGTCCGCGAGCACGATGGCCACCGCCCCGCCCATGCTGTGGGCGATCAGCTCGGCGCCCTCCACGCCGGCCTCGGTGAGGGCGGCCGCCAGCGCGTCGGCATGCGCTTCGAGGGTGTAGGCGAACCCCTCGGGCCGGTCGCTGTGACCGTGGCCCAGCAGATCGACCAGCAGCGAACGCCGCCCGGCCAGCAGCGGATGGGTGGCGCTCGCCGCGAAGTAGGCGGGCGAGGTGGCCCCGAGCCCGTGCACGTACACCCGGGCCGGTTCCTCTCCCGCCAGTTCGACCCAGCGGATCCGGTCGCCCTCGGGCGTGACCACGGCGTTCTTCACGTTGCTCCCCCTCAAGTCGTCTACAGCCGCAACAGGCTAAGGGCTGTCCCGGACGCGGGGGCGCCGCGGCCGCCACGCCGTGCCGCGCATGGGCTGACCATCCGTCATGTGCGCACTATCGTGGCCGCCATGGACATCCGCCGGGCCTCCACCCCAGCCGAGCTCGCCGCCGCCGAGTCCCTCTTCGACGGGCCTGCCCGCACCGAGTGGTCCGAGCGTTTCCTCGCCGCCCCGGGGCACCTGATGCTCATCGCCTACGTCGACGGCGTGCCCGCCGGGATGGTCTCCGGCATCGAGATGAGCCACCCCGACAAGGGCACCGAGATGTGCCTGTACGAGCTGTCCGTCGACGAGGGGTACCGCCGTCGCGGCATCGGCCGTGACCTGACCCTGGCTCTCGCCGAGGAGGCGAAGGCGCGCGGCTGCTACGGCATGTGGGTGGGGGTCGACACCGACAACGAGGCCGCTCTGGCCACCTACGACGCGGCCGGCGCCCGCGACGAGGGTGTCTTCTCGATGCGCGGCTGGCCCCTCACCCCGTAGGCCGTCCCTTTCGGATCTTGCCGGGACGCCCCGCCCGTACGCCGCCCCGCCGGGCTCCCCCGACTCCAGGAGCGATCGGCCACCGGGCCGGGGCCGGGGCGGGGCCCGGCCACCGGCCCGGATCCACCCGCGCGGCGGCGTGTCGTGCGTCCACCCGGAGCACCCTCCGCGCGCCCGCGCCGCCGCTCGCAGAGCATCGGCCGCATGACCGCAACCGCATTCGGCGCGCTCCTCCCCACCGCCGCCCTGCTCGCCGCCACCGTCACCGGCGCCCCTCCGGATCCCGGCCCTGAGGGCACTTCCCCCTACGTCGTCGTCCTCGAGGACACCACCTCCCGCGCCTCGACCCGCGCGCTGGCCGCCGAGGCCGTGAACGCCGGCGGTGAGGTCGGAGCCGTCTACGAGGCCGCCCTGAACGGCTTCGCCGTCCGCACCACGGCCGCCCGGGCCGCCGCCCTGGCCGCCGACCCGCGGGTGGCCTCGGTGGAGCCGGACGCGGAGTTCCACACCACCGGCACCCCGGACGCCGCCGACACCCCCGAACCGCGCAAGGGGCCGCAGAATCCGGCGCCCTGGTCCCTGGACCGCATCGACCAGCGCGAACTCCCGCTCGACGGCTCGTACACGTACCCCAGCAGGGCCGAGGGCGTCACCGTCTACGTCGTCGACACCGGCATCAACACGGGCCACGTGGAATTCGGCGGCCGCGCGCGCAACGGCTACAACGCGGTCTTCCTCGGCAGCTCCCGCGACTGCAACGGCCACGGCACGCACGTCGCGGCGACCGTGGGCGGGGAGACGTACGGGGTGGCCAAGGGGGTCTCGCTCGTGGGGGTGAAGGTGGCCGACTGCCGTGGTGACGCCAGGCTGTCGGCGATCCTCAAGGGTCTCGACTGGGTGGTGAAGGACGCCGCCAAAGCCCCCGCCACCCCGGCCGTGGCCAACATGAGCATCGGCGGCAGCCGCAGCCGCGCCCTCGAAACGGCCGTGGTCCGGGCCGTGGCCACCGGGATCACCGTGACCGCGGCCGCCGGGAACGAAGGCGAGGACGCCTGCGGCGGATCCCCGGCCTCCGTCCCGCAGGCCGTCACGGTCGGCGCGACCAACGCCACCGACCGGCGGGCGCGGTTCTCCAACCACGGCCCCTGCGTGGACCTCTGGGCTCCGGGCGTGGACATCACCTCGGCCTGGAAGGACTCCGCCACCGCCACGGCCCGCGCCTCCGGTACCTCGATGGCCGCCCCGCACGCGGCCGGGGTCGCCGCGCTGATCCTGGCGCGCGGTACGGCGCGCACCCCGGCTCAGGTGTCCGAGGAGCTGCTGCACAGCGCCGTGTCCGACCGGATCGCCGGACTCCCGGCCGGCACCGCGAACCGGCTGCTCCACACCCCCACCCGGCGCTAGCCCGACCCGCCTCCCTCTCACCCCGACCGGTCGGTATCCGATGGGCCATCAGACCTTCCCTGATGGCCCATCAATTTGTGTGTGCTTCGGGGCAAAGCAAGTCATTGACTTCTCATCACGGCGACGCGTCAATATCGGCCACCGCACCGGCTCGGCCTCCCCCACACAGCGGGTGGGGGGAGGGGTTCGTCATGACGAAGGAGTCGCGACCCTGTGAGTACGAGAACGCATCGACGAAGAGTGCTGGCCGGGGCGGCCGCCCTGTCCCTGGCCCTGACGGGCACGGTGGTGGGTCTGGCGGGCTCCGCGCAGGCCGCGACGAAGACCACGGCCGTCTTCGAGAACTGCGACGCCCCGGCGCCGCAGCCCGACGGCTCGGGCAACCAGAACTGGACGGTCACCCTGCCCGACGGCGCCAAGGCCGGTGACGTCGTGCCGATCACGATCGACCCGGGCGCGAGCCCGCTGATCCCCGGGTTCTCCGTCACCACGGTGAACACCTCCAAGATCACCCTCAAGGTCGGCGCCACCACCCAGGTGGTCACCAGCCCGCCGGAGACCGTCTCGGTCATCGCCGGGCAGCCGCTCGACCCCAAGCCGTTCTCCGGAACGATCAAGATTCCGGACGGCAGCGAGGGCACCACGGTCCAGGTCGCCCTGGACCTGGCGGTGACCGACGCGGACCTCTCCGGTTCGGTGTTCACCACCACCTGTACCCCGGCGCCGCGGCCCAGCGCCTCGCTCGGCTCGGTCGCGGTCGAGGCCCTGCCCAAGGACCCGGTCACCACGAAGCTGACGCCCAACAGCGGCCCGGCGGGCACCGCCGTCGCCGTGACCGGCGCCAACTTCCCGGCCGGCGCCGTCACCTGCTCCGCCCTGCTCGCGGGCGCGGCAACCGGTGACACCGGTGCGGGCACGGCCGACGCCTCCGGCGCGGCCACCTGCAACATCACGGTGACCAAGAAGGCCGACGCGATCAGGATCGACGGTTCGGTCACCCCGTACAAGGCGTTCGTGTTCCTGGAGGAGCAGGCCGGGGTGAAGAACCCGGTCGACGTCGAGGTCCTGCCCGGCCCGCTGGCCCTCGGCCCGAAGGCCGGCCAGCCGGCCGTCAGCTTCGGCGCGGTCACCATCAACGGCAAGGCCCAGTCGGTGGTCGGCGTCTTCAACGCCGCGACCGTCCAGGACTTCCGCGGCGGTTCGCTGGGCTGGGACGTGACGGCGACGCGTACGCCGTTCCTGAACCAGGCCACCGGCCACTCGATGGCCAAGGCGCAGATCGGCATCCAGCCGTCCTGCACCGTGACCAACCCGGACAGCCCGAGCACCTGCACCGCGGGCACGCCCGGCGCGATCTCCGACGTCCCGATGAAGGTGGCCTCCCAGGCCGCCGGCGGGGACGAGCTGACCGGTGGTGAGTTCGCCGTCGGCGGCGCCGGGATGATCCAGCTCCCGCCCTTCATGTTCGCGGACACCTACCAGACGGTCGTGACCTTCTCGATCAGCTGACCCGTACGGCCGCTCTGCCCAGGGTGGTGCGGCGCTCCGGCGCCGCACCACCCCTTTCCCCTTTCCGTGCCCCCTGGAGACCGCCCATGCGCACCCGCACCCGCACCCTCCTGTACGGTCTGCTCCTCGGCCTGCTGCTCGGCGGCGCGGGCCTGTGGCCGGCCACCGCGGCGAGCGCCGCGGACAACGGCACGTGGGGGGTGTTCCCGACGCCCGCGGCCGGTGCGGCGATGACCGACCGCGCGTACTTCTTCCACCAGGGCGCGGCCGGGAGCACGCTGAACGACAGCGTGACGATCGTGAACTCCTCCGACAAGGAGCTGAAGTTCCAGGTGTTCGCCACCGACGCCGTGAACACCCCGGCGGGCGGCGCCTTCGCGCTGCTGCCGGTGGAGACGAAGCCGAAGGACCTCGGCGCGTGGGTCGCGCTGGCGCCGGAGGCCGCGAGCACCGTCACCGTGCCCGCCAAGGGCCGCAAGGACATCCCGTTCACCGTGCGGGTCCCGGCGGACGCGACGCCCGGTGACCACGTCGGCGGGATCGTCGCCCTGGGCACCGCCGTGGAGGGCGTGCAGCAGGAGGGCAAGGTCCAGGTCGGGGTGAAGCGTTCGGTGGGCGCCCGGCTGTACTTCCGGGTGCCGGGGCCGGTCACGGCGGGGCTGAGCGTGGAGGACGTCCGGGTCAGCCGCTCGGCGCCGCTGCTGCCCTGGGTGCGCGATGCCCGCGCCACGGTCTCGTACGCGCTGGTCAACCGGGGCAACGTGGTCGTCGAGCCCACGGTGGCGGTGTCCGCCGAGGGGCTGTTCGGGCGCGAGCTGCTGGCCCGGCCCGCCCGCGAGCTGAAGCTGTCCCTGCTGCCCGGGCAGCGGATCGAGCTGACCGAACCGTGGCCGGACGCCCCCCAGTCCGACTGGGTGACCGTGAAGGTCACGGCGGGCGCGACCGCCCACCCCGACCTGGTGTCGGTGTCCGGGACCGACTTCGTCGCCGTGCCCTGGCCGGCCGTGGGACTGCTCCTGGTGGCGGCGGGCGCCGGCGTCACGGTGTGGGTGCTGCGCCGTCGTCGCCGCGCGGTGGGCGAGCAGCCGCAGTCCGTACCGGACCTGGCCCGAACCCACTGACGGCACGGCCCCGGCGGCGTCGGCACCCCTTGGCGCCGGCCGCCTTCCGTGGTGGCGCACAGCCCCTCGATCAGGGCGGCGAGGTCGTCGGGGCGGATGCCGAGCACGGTCGCGCAGTCGGCCTGGAGTTCGGGGCTCGGCTCCACCTTGCCCCAGTCCACGGGCGTCATCTCCGGCGGCAGGGGCAGGGACGCGATGACGAACAGGTCCTCGGGGTGCAGCCGGAGAACGGGGGCGAGCCGGTGCAGCAGGGACGGCTTCGGCGCCGCGCCGTCGAGCACGGCCCGTATCTCGTCCTCCGGGACGGCGGCCAGGCGGGACGGGTCGTCGGCGCTCAGCTCGCGGTGCCGCGCGAGCCGGGTCAACAGCACGTCGAAGTCGGGGAGTTCCGCCACACCGTCAGCGCAAGGGGGCGGTTACCGCAGCGGCCCCCGGCCGGGGGAAGGTGGCCGGGGGCTGCTGGGACTGCTGGAGGCGGGGCGGGTCAGTGGTTGCGGGGGAAGCCCAGGTCCACGCCGACGTGGCCCTCGGAGGGGTCCGGCCAGCGGGTCGTGACGACCTTGCCGCGGGTGTAGAAGTGGATGCCGTCGTTGCCGTAGATGTGGTGGTCGCCGAAGAGCGAGTCCTTCCAGCCACCGAAGGAGTGGTAGCCCACCGGCACCGGGATCGGGACGTTGACGCCGACCATGCCGGCCTCGATCTCCAGCTGGAAGCGGCGGGCGGCGCCGCCGTCGCGGGTGAAGATCGCGGTGCCGTTGCCGAACGGCGAGGCGTTGATGAGGGCCACGCCCTCCTCGTAGGTCTCGGCGCGCAGCACGCACAGGACGGGCCCGAAGATCTCGTCGCGGTAGGCGTCGGAGTCGGTCTTCACGCGGTCCAGCAGGGACAGGCCGATCCAGTGGCCGTTCTCGTTGCCCTCAACCGTGAAGCCCGTGCCGTCGAGGACGACCTCCGCGCCCTGGTCGGCCGCGCCCTTGACGTAGGAGGCGACCTTGTCGCGGTGGGCCGCGGTGATCAGCGGGCCCATCTCGGAGGTCGGGTCGTTGCCGGGGCCGATCTTGATCTTCTCGGCGCGCTCGCGGATCTTCTCGACGAGCTCGTCGCCGATCGCGCCGACGGCGACGACGGCGGAGATCGCCATGCAGCGCTCACCGGCCGAGCCGTAGGCCGCGGACACGGCCGCGTCGGCGGCGGCGTCCAGGTCGGCGTCCGGCAGCACCAGCATGTGGTTCTTGGCGCCGCCCAGGGCCTGGACGCGCTTGCCGTTGGCCGAGGCGGTGGTGTGGATGTGGCGGGCGATCGGGGTCGAGCCGACGAACGAGACGGCCGCGATACCGGGGTGGGCGAGCAGCGCGTCGACGGCCACCTTGTCGCCGTGGACCACGTTCAGCACACCCGCCGGGAGCCCGGCCTCGGTCGCCAGCTCGGCGAGCTTGTTGGCGGCCGACGGGTCCTTCTCGCTCGGCTTGAGGATGAAGGTGTTTCCGCAGGCCACGGCCAGCGGGAACATCCACATCGGGACCATCGCCGGGAAGTTGAACGGGGTGATGCCGGCGACGACGCCCAGCGGCTGGCGGATCGAGGAGACGTCCACCCGGCTGGAGACGGACGTGGACAGCTCGCCCTTGAGCTGCGTGGTGATGCCGCAGGCCAGCTCGACGATCTCCAGGCCGCGGGCCACCTCGCCCAGCGCGTCCGAGTGGACCTTGCCGTGCTCGGCGGTGATCAGCGCGGCGATCTCGTCGCGGTTGGCGTCGAGCAGGGCGCGGTAGGCGAACAGCACCTTGGTGCGGGCGGCCAGCGAGGACTGGCCCCAGCTGAGGAAGGCCTCCCGGGCGACCTGTACGGCCGCGTCGACCTCGTCGGCCGAGGCGAGCGCGACCTGCGTGGTGACCTCGCCGGTGGCCGGGTCGGTGACCGGGCCGTAGTTGCCCGACGCGCCCTCGACGGTCTTGCCACCGATCCAGTGGTTGACGGTCTTCATTGCCTTGCTCCTTCACAGATGGCGACGTCGCTGCGCGGCTTGCCGGTCGTACTCTTCACGGGCCGTGGCAGCGGCCTTGCGGGTCGCGGTCTCGGCCACAGGAACATCCCACCACGCCTGTGCCGGGGGTGGGCCCGACACAGTGTCGGGCGTTCGGGTCTGTACGTAGACACATGTGGGGCGGGTCGCGCTGCGCGCCGCGGCGAGGGCTTCGCGCAGGTCACGCGTGGTGCGGGCTCGGATCACGGCCATCCCGAGGGAGCCCGCGTTGGCCGCGAGGTCCACCGGAAGGGGGTCCCCCGTGTACCCGGAGCCGGGCGCCCGGAAGCGGTAGTCGGTGGCGAAGCCCTCGCCGCCCACCGCCCCCGACAGGCCGCCGATGGAGGCGTAGCCGTGGTTGTCGAGGATCACCACCTTGATCGGGAGGCCCTCCTGGACGGCCGTGACGATCTCGGTCGGATTCATCAGGTACGTCCCGTCGCCGACCAGGGCCCACACGGGCCGGCCGGGCGCGGCCAGGGCCACGCCGATCGCCGCGGGGATCTCGTAGCCCATGCAGGAGTACCCGTACTCCACGTGGTACTGGTCCTGCGACCGGGCCCGCCACAGCTTGTGCAGGTCGCCGGGGAGGGAGCCGGCCGCGTTGATCAGGATGTCGGTGCCGTCGACGAGGGCGTCGAGCAGCCCGAGCACCTGGGCCTGCGTGGGCGGGGTGTCCTCGTCCGCGTCCGGGACGGCGTAGGCCCGCTCGACGCGGCTCTCCCAGCGCGCCCGCTCCGCCGCGTACACCGCGCCGTACGCCGGGTCCGTGCGGTGGCCGGCGACCGCGACCCTGAGCTCGTCGAGGCCCTCGCGGGCGTCGGCGACCAGGGGCAGGGCGGCGAGTTTGTGGGCGTCGTACGGGTCCAGGTTGAGGCCGAGGAACCGGACGGCGGGGTGCTGGAAGAGGGTCGCGGAGGCGGTGGTGAAGTCGGTCAGCCGGGTCCCGGCGGCGATGACGAGGTCGGCCTCCCGGGCGAGCGCGGCGGCGGTGGAGGTGCCGGTGTGGCCGATCCCGCCCACGTCGGCGGGGTGCCCGTACGGCAGGACGCCCTTGCCCGCCTGGGTGACGGCGACCGGGATCCCCGTGGCCTCGGCGAAGGCGGCCAGTGCCGCACCGGCCTCGCTGTGCCGGATGCCGCCGCCGGCGACGATCAGCGGGCGCGCGGAGCCCCGTACCGCCTCGGCGGCGCGGGCCAGCTCGTGCCGGTCGGGACGGGGGCGGCGCACGCCCCACACCCGCTCGGCGAAGAACTCCTCGGGCCAGTCGTACGCCTGCGCCTGTACGTCCTGCGGCAGCGCGAGGGTCACGGCGCCGGTCTGCACCGGGTCGGTGAGCACCCGCACGGCCTGGAGGGCTGCCGGGATCAGGGCCTCGGGGCGGGTGATCCGGTCGAAGTGGCGGGAGACGGGGCGCAGGGTGTCGTTGACGGAGACATCCCCGGCGTAGGGGACCTCCAGCTGCTGGAGCACGGGGTCGGCGGGCCGGGTGGCGAAGGTGTCTCCGGGCAGCAGGAGCACCGGGATCCGGTTGATGGTGGCGAGGGCGGCGCCGGTGACGAGGTTGGTGGCGCCGGGCCCGATGGAGGTGGTGACGGCGTGCGCGGAGAGGCGTCCGCTCTGGCGGGCGTATCCGACGGCGGCGTGCACCATGGCCTGCTCGTTGCGGCCCTGGAGGAAGGGCATGGCCTCGGGCCCGGTCTCCAGGAGGGCCTGGCCGATGCCCGCCACGTTCCCGTGCCCGAAGATCCCCCAGGTGGCGGCGATCAGCCGGCGGCGGTGTCCGTCGCGCTCGGTGTGCTGGCGGGACAGGAAGCGGACGAGCGCCTGCGCGACGGTGAGCCTCACCGGTGGTCCTCCGTCCGGGAGAAGGGCAGCCGGGGGTCGACGGCCAGGCCGTCCCAGCTGCCGCGGATCCAGCCGTGGTCGGGGTGGTCCCGGATCAGCCACTCGCGGGTCCGGCCGGGTCCGGCCATCACGTTCAGGTAGTACATGTCGTGCCCGGGGGCGGCCATGGACGGCCCGTGCCAGCCGTCGGGGATCAGTACCGCGTCCCCGGTCCGCACCTCGGTGAGGATGTCGGTCTTCCCGGCCGGGGAGGGGGTGACGCGCTGGTAGCCGAGCCCGGGGGTGTCGCCGTGCGGAGCGATCTCGAAGTAGTAGATCTCCTCCAGGCGGGACTCCTCGCCGGGGTGGTGCTCGTCGTGCTTGTGGGGCGGGTACGAGGACCAGTTCCCGCCGGGGGTGAGCACCTCGACGGCGATGAGGCGGTCGGCGGGGAAGGTGTCCGCGGCGGCGAAGTTGTTGACCTGGCGGGAGCACTGGCCGGCGCCGCGGAGTTCCACGGGGACCTCGGCGGCGGGGCCGTACCGGGCGGGGAGCCGGGTCCCGCAGCGGGCCCCGGCGAGGGCGAAGTGCCCGCCGGCGGCCGACCGGATCTCCGCGTCCGCGTCCCGCGGCAGGTAGACGAAGTCGGTGACGCCGCTGAACACTCCGTTCCGTCCGCGCAGTTGGAACACCTCCGGTTCGTCCCCGGGGCTCTGCCCCGGACCCCGCGCCTCAAACGCCGGCGAGGCCGGATCCGGCAGGGCCCGGCAGCGGACCTCGCAGGCGCCCGAGAGCGGCAGCACGATCCACTCGCACTCCCCGCACGCGTGCGCGTACACCTCCCCCGGGGCCAGGTCGAGGACCAGCAGCCTCGTCCACTCCATCCCCCACTCAGACACCACCGGCACGCCCCAGCACCTCCTCCACCTCGGGCGGGAACGGCATCGCGCTCGAACACGCCAGCCGCGAGGCGACGATCGCCCCGGCCGCGTTCGCGTACCGCATCACCCGCTCCAGTTCCCATCCCGCCAGCAGCCCGTGGCACAGCGCCCCGCCGAACGCGTCCCCCGCGCCCAGCCCGTTGACCACCTCCACCGGCACCGGTGCGACCTCCGCAACCGCGCCGTCGCGGTGGACCGCCAGCACGCCCTCCGGACCGCGTTTGACCACCGCCAGTTCCACGCCCGCCGCGAGCAGCGCCCGCGCCGCCGCGTACGGATCCGACGCGCCCGTGGCGATCTCGCACTCCTCCGCGTTCCCCACGGCCACCGTCGCCGACCGCAGCGCCCGCTCGTAGTACGGCCCGGGTTTCTCCCGCCACAGCATGGGCCGCCAGTCCAGGTCGAAGACCGTCGTCCCGGTCCGCGCGCGGGCCTCCAGAGCCGCCAGGGTCGCCGCCCGTGAGGGCTCCTCGCTCAGGCCCGTACCCGTCATCCAGAACACGCGGGCCGCCCGTACCGCCGCCAGGTCCACCTCTTCCTCCGCGATCTCCAGGTCCGGGGCCTTCGGCAGCCGGTAGAAGTACAGCGGGAAGTGGTCCGGCGGGAAGATCTCGCAGAAGGTGACCGGGGTCGGCAGCCCGGCGACCTCGGCGACCCACCGGTCGTCCACCCCGAACCCCCGCAGTTCGGAACGCAGATACCCGCCGAAGGGGTCCGCGCCGGTACGGGTGATCACCGCGACCCGGCGGCCCAGCCGGGCCGCCGCGACGGCCACGTTGGCCGGGGAGCCGCCGAGGAACTTGCCGAAGGTCTCCGCCTCGGCCAGTGGTACGCCCGTCGTCAACGGGTAGAGATCCACCCCGATCCGGCCCATCGTGATCAGGTCGAACGCGAGCGGATCGCCGGTGCCGGTCACAGTCAGTCCTCCCATTGGTCCTCCACCCTAAGGTGGCCGTTATGACGTCCTCCCCGCCCGCGTTGACCCGTATCCGCATCGGCTCGGCTCCGGACTCCTGGGGTGTCTGGTTTCCCGACGACCCCCGGCAGACCCCGTGGGAACGCTTCCTCGACGAGGTCGCCGACGCCGGGTACGAGTGGATCGAACTGGGCCCGTACGGCTATCTGCCCACCGATCCCGCCCGCCTCGCCGAGGAAACGGCCAAGCGCGGGCTGCGCGTCTCGGCCGGAACCGTCTTCACCGGACTCCATCACGGGCCCGCCGTGTGGGAGGACACCTGGGAGCACGTGTCGCGGATCGCGGCGCTCACCCGGGCCATGGGCGCGGCCCATCTCGTCGTCATCCCCTCCTTCTGGCGGGACGACAAGACCGGGGAGGTGCTGGAGGACCGCACCCTGACCGCCGCGCAATGGCGTGAACTGACCACGCAGACCGAACGCCTCGGCCGGGAGGTCCAGGACCGGTACGGGCTGCGGATCGTCGTCCACCCGCACGCCGACACCCACATCGACACCCCTGCCAACGTGGCCCGCTTCCTGGACGCCACCGACCCCGGGCTCGTCTCCCTCTGCCTGGACACGGGGCACTACGCGTACTGCGGCGGGGACAGCGTGCAGGCCGTGGAGACCTTCGGCGAGCGGATCGGCTACCTGCACCTCAAGCAGGTGGATCCGCGGATCCTCGCCGAAGTCGTCGCCGAGGGGCTGCCCTTCGGGCCGGCGGTGGGCCGTGGGGTGATGTGCGAACCGCCCTCGGGGGTGCCCGCGCTGGGACCGGTGCTCGCGGCGGCCCAGCGGCTGGACGTGGACCTGTTCGCCATCGTGGAGCAGGACATGTACCCCTGCCCGCCCGACCGGCCGCTGCCGATCGCCCGGCGCACCCGCGCCTACCTCCGCTCCTGCGGCGCCCGCTGACCCTTCGGAAGGAAGAGGAGTACGACATGAGCACGCTCGGCATCGCCGTCATCGGCACCGGGAAGATGGGCGCCGACCACGTCCGCCGGATCGGGCGGACGGTGGGCGGGGCCCGCGTGGTGGCCGTGGCCGACCCGGACGGGGACCGGGTCAAGGAGGTCGCGGCCACCCTGGACGGGGCGACGGCGCACACCGACCCGGCGGCCGCGATAGCCGCACCCGGGGTCCAGGCCGTGCTGATCGCCTCGCCCGGACCCGCCCACGAGGAGGCGATCCTGCACGCACTGGAGCGGGAGCTGCCGGTGCTCTGCGAGAAGCCGCTGACCCCGGACCCGGCGGGGGCGCTGCGCGTCATGGAGGCCGAACGGCGGCTGGGGCGGCGCCTGGTGCAGGTGGGGTTCATGCGGCGGTACGACGCCGAGTACGTCCGGCTGAAGGAGCTGCTGGACGCGGGCGGCATCGGGCGCCCGCTCTTCCTGCACTGCCGGCACCGCAATGCCTCCTCGCCGTCGTTCTTCACCAGCGACATGCTGATCAGCGACTCGGTGGTGCACGAGGTGGACGCGGCCCGCTGGTTGCTGGGGCAGGAGATCACCGCCGTCAGCGTGCTCTCGCCCCGTCCCACGGCGGCCGCTCCCGAGGGGCTGAGCGATCCCCGGCTGGTGCTGCTGGAGACCTCCGGCGGGGCCGTCGTCGACGTGGAGATCTTCGTCAACTGCGGTTTCGGCTACCAGGTGCAGTGCGAGGCGGTCGGTGAGGCGGGCAGTGCCCGGATCGGCGACGGACACGCGATGGTGGTGCAGTCGGCGGGCCGCTGGGGCGGCGCCATCGACCAGGACTTCACGGTGCGCTTCGCCGATGCATACGACCGCCAGCTGCGCAGCTGGGTGGCGGCGGCCGCGCGCGGCCGGGTGGCGGGGCCCGACGCGTGGGACGGCTACGCGGCGGCCGCCGTCTCCGAGGCGGGCCTCGCGGCGGCGCGCAGCGGTGCACGGGCCGTCGTGGAGCTGACGGAGCGCCCGGCCCTGTACCGCTGAAACCCCGCCAAATCATGACCCGACCCCTGTGGCGCCTTTGTCACAGGGGTCTCCCTTCTGTCACACATGTCCGCATTACGCGGGCCTTCCGTCACAGGAAGTCAACAGCCCCTCCCCTGCGATCACTCAGCGTCGTTCCCCGGGCACAGAACCGAGTGATCGTCAGCGTCCACGCGTCGGCCCCCGACGGCCTCCCGGCCGGCCCCGCGGCGTGGACAAGGAGGTGTCCAGCATGAGCGACCGACAGCTGTGGTCCTACAAGGAGATCGCTGCTCACATCCGGGTCCAGCCGGACACCGTGCGCTCCTATCGCAAACACGGGCTGCTGCCCCCACCCGACCATGTGGAGGGGGGCAAGCCCTACTGGTACGCCGAGACCGTGCGCGCCTGGGTGGCCCGCCGGCCCGGGAACCGGGGGCGCCGCGAGGACTGACTCCCGCGGCGCCGGGTGAGGGGCCCCACCGGGCTCCTCACCCGGCGGCGCACCCCCGCGCCGGCCCCGCACCCGACCCGCACCGACCCCGCGCCCCTCGTCCGGTCCCGAGGGGTGCCGTCTAGGCGCCGGCTCCCACGGGTATCCGGTCCGGCTCCGCCGCCGGGGGCGCGGACTCGCCCTCGCTCAGGCCGAACTTCTCGTGCAGGCGCCGCAGTGGGGCCGGGGCCCACCAGGTGGCCCGTCCGGTCAGCTTCATCACGGCCGGGACCAGGAGGCTGCGGACGACCATGGCGTCCATGAGGACCGCCAGCGCGATCCCGAGCCCCAGCATCTTGGTGTTGGTCACCCGGGAGGTGCCGATGGCCACCATCACCACCGCCAGGATCACGGCCGCCGCGGTGATCAGCCCGCCGGTGCGGGCCAGC
The DNA here is from genome assembly GCF_054353315.1 of Streptomyces sp. NC-S4. NCBI lineage: Bacteria > Bacillati > Actinomycetota > Actinomycetes > Kitasatosporales > Streptomycetaceae > Streptomyces > Streptomyces sp. NC-S4. Next base: position 3,246,256 of record NZ_CM135937.1, read on the forward strand.
CCCGTCCGGACGGCGCTCTCGTGGTCCCCGGTCCGGTCGTACTCCTCCTTGATGCGGGATATGAGGAACACCCCGTAGTCCATGGAGAGCCCGAAGGCGATGCAGAACATCAGCACCGGCAGAGTGGTCTCTATGTCGCCGGTGGCGGTGAAGGAGAGGAGCCCGGAGAGGTTGCCCTCCTGGAACACCCACACCACCGCCCCGAACATCGCGGTCAGGCTGAGGGCGTTGAGCAGCACCGCCTGCAGCGGTATCAGCAGGCTTCCGGTGAGCAGGAACACCAGCAGCAGCGTGGCGAGGACCACCAGGGTCGCCGCCGCGGGCAGCGCACCGGCGATGGCCTTCTGCGCGTCGACGAGGACGGCCGCCTGTCCGGTCACCGAGGTCTTGAAGCCGGCGTCCACGGCGCGGACGTCGTCGACCAGGTCCCGGGCCGTCTGCCCCACCGCCTCGCCCTCGACGGACACCGAGAAGGTGGTGTATTCGCTTCCCGTCGCGGAGGCGATCGGCCCGTCGACCCGGGTCACCCCGGGCAGGGCGGCCAGCCGGTCCCGGTAGGCCGCGAGGCGCTCGGCGCCGGGGGCTCCCTCGGCGAGCACGGTGATACCGCCGCCGGGGCTGCCCGGGAAGCCGTCGCGGATCTGCTCCTGCACCACGTGGGAGGGGGCGTCCTTCGGGAGCTGCCGGTCGTCGACCGTGCCGAACTCGACGCCCGCGAAGGGCAGTCCGAGGAGCAGCAGCCCCACGGTGGTGGCCACGGCGAAGACCGGGGCGCGCCGCATCACGAGAGCTGCCGTCCGCGCCCAGCCCCGGCCCGTCTCCGCGGCCCCGGTCGTGGCCGTCTCCGCCGGGCGCCGCCGCCACAGCCGGCGCAGGTCGAGGGCGTTGACCCGATCACCGAGGAGCACCAGGGCGGCCGGCAGCAGGATCAGCGCGGCCGCCGCCGCGAGCAGCACGACCGCGACCCCGGCGTAGGCGAAGGAGCGCAGGAAGTACATGGGGAAGAAGAGCATCGCCGAGAGCGAGACGGCGACGGTGAGCGCCGAGAAGAGGACGGTGCGCCCCGCCGTGCGCAGGGTGGCCCCGACCGCGGCGACCGGATCGCGTCCGGCGGCGAGTTCCTCGCGGAACCGGCGGACGATGAACAGGGCGTAGTCGATGGCGAGTCCGAGGCCGAGCGCGGTGGTCAGGTTCTGGGCGAAGACGGAGACGTCCGTGAACTCGGTGAGTCCGCGCAGTACCGCGTTGGTGCCGAGGATGGCCACGATGCCGACGCCGAGGGGGAGCACGGCGGCGACCGCGCTGCCGAAGACGAGGACGAGCAGGACGAGGGTGACCGGCAGGGCGATGAGCTCGGCGCGCAGCAGGTCTTCCTGAATGGTCCGGGTGACCTCGCGCTGGACCGCCACGGGGCCGCCGATCGACACCCGCACGGGGCCGTGCTCGCCCTCGAAGCGCGGGGCCATGCGTTCCAGCGCCGCGGTGGCCGCCTTCTCGTCGCCCTGGACGCGGGCGGCTATCAGTGCCTGCCGGCCGTTCTCGGAGCGCAGCGTGGGCAGCGGTGTGCGCCAGTACGAGCCGACGCCGACGACCCCCCGTTCGGCGGCAAGTGCGGTCGCGAGCCGTTCGGCCTCGGCGGCCACCGCGGGGTCGTCGACCCCGGTGGTGCCCGCCGAGGCGTCGACGAGCAGGAGCAGATTGGGCTCGGAGTGCGGGAACTCCCGCTCGAGGGCCCGCGCGGCGTAGGTGGACTGGGCGCCCGGGTCCTCCCAGCCGCCACTTCCCAGCCGGTCGGCGACGCCCCCGCCCGCGACCACGGCCAGGGCCGTGACCAGCAGGGCGAGCAGCAGCGTGAGCCGCGGCCGGGCCGTGGCGAACCGGGTCCACCCCGCGTCCGCCCCGGAGGACGGCGGATTCTTGACTTCGGACATGACTCGGTGTCCCCTTCACCGTGATTGCCAGGACACATAGACTGGCAAACACGAGCAGTCGCTCGCGTTTTTCAAGAATGCGAGCGATCACTCGCGTTTGTCAATCACCCACGGGAAGCAGGGGATTGGACATGCCGGGGACATCCACGGGCAAAAACACCGAAAAGGGGATCAAGAGCTCTGCCGGCGACACCGCCGACGTGACCGCCGCGACCGCCGCCGTCGACACCGCCGCCACCCCGCGTCGCCGCCAGGCCCGCGGCGAGCGCCGGATCTCCCAGCTGCTGGCCGCCGCCGCCGGGGTGTTCTGCCGTACCGGCTACGCCTCGGCCAGCACCAACGCCATCGCCCGCGAGGCAGGCGTGTCGCCGGGCACCCTCTACCAGTACTTCCCCAACAAGGAGGCCATCGCGGTCGAGCTCGGCGGCCAGCTGCTCCAGCGCGCGCACGAGACCCACGGGCAGGCCTTCCGCCCCGAGAACCTCCAGCGCCCCCTGCCCGAGCTGCTCGACGCCGTCCTCGACCCGGTCATCGCCTTCAACTGCGAGAACCCGGCCTTCTGGGCCCTCATGCACGGCACCGGCGTCCCCGGCATCGCCCAGGAGCACGAGGAACTGCACGAAGGGCTGCTCGCCCGCATCGAGGCGGTGCTGCGCGACCGCTGCCCCGCGACCACGCCGCAGGAGCTCGCCCACACCTCGAACATGATCCTGGGCATCTTCAAGTCGTCCCTCGACCTGATCCTGGCCCACGAGGGCGACGAGCGCGCCGCCTACACCGCCGAGCTCAAGACCGTCCTGCTGCGCTACCTGGAGCCGATGCTCACCAGGACTCCCCCTCACTGACCCGCCCGGCCCGGCCGGCCCGCACCGCCTCGGCGCCCTCCTGGCCCCGCGTGCGGGCCAGCAGCCGCAGCCCCACCAGCGGGAACACCAGGACGGACACCATCGCGGCCCCCACCATCGCCGCCGCCTCGCCCGGCGTCATCATCCCGTCCTCCACGCCCAGCGCCGTGATGGCCACCACCAGCGGCAGCGCGGTGGACCCGAAGAGCACCAGGGCCGACCGCTCGTACCGCCCCAGGTCGCGCGGCGCGAGCAGCCGGATCGGCAGCCCGCGCACCACGAGGAACAGCACCAGGAACACCGGGAGCAGCACCAGCTCCCGCCCGCCCGACAGCAGCGCCGCCAGGTCGAACTCGATCCCCGTGACCACGTAGAACAGCGGCACCAGGAAGCCGAAGCCCATGGCCTCCACCTTCGACAGCACGGTCCCGCTGCTCTCCGGCGCGGCCCCCTGCAGGACCAGCCGGGTGATCAGGCCGGCCGCGAAGGCACCGAGCAGCATGTCGAGACCGAGCACTTCGGACAGCGCCAGCATCGCCACCAGCAGCAGGAGGACCAGCCGCACGGCGAACTGCGCGCTGCTGTGCAGGGTCTTGGCGATGACCCGGGAGAGCCACGGCGGCTTGGGCCGCAGCGCCCAGAACAGGGCCGCCGCCGTCAGCAGCGCGAAGGCCACCAGGAGCACCGCCGAGCCGGCCGGCGCCCGCCCGCTCAGCAGCAGCGACATGGCGATGATCGGCCCGAACTCGCCCACCGCGCCCATCGCCGTCATCACGGCACCGAACCGGCCCCGGAGGTCCCCGGTGTCCCTGAGGATGGGCAGGATGGCGCCCAGCGCCGTACTGGTGAGCGCGGTGCCCACGTACACGCCCCGGCCGAAGCCGCCGCCCCCGGCGAGCAGGGTCCCGATGCCCAGGCCCAGGGCGAGCGCGATCAGCCAGGCCCACACCGAGCGCTTGAGGGTGTCCCCCTTCACCCGGTCGAACCGGATCTCGTACCCGGCCAGGAAGATCAGCATGGCCAGCCCGAGATGACTCAGTACGTCGATCACCTCGTCCGTCGCGGCCCAGCCGAGCACGTCCGGTCCGAGCAGGATGCCGAGCAGGATCTCGAAGATCACCAGAGGGACCGGGATCCACCGGGCCACCCCGAAGGCGAGCAGGGGCGCGAGTACCGCGGCAGCCATGATCAGGACGAGGCTTCCCGAGTGATCCATATCGGCCATTTACTCGTAGTTCGCCCATACCGGCCAGTTTTCCCACCAGGATCGAAAAACCGGGAGCCGATACTCGCCTTGATACCCCCCAGGGGTATAGTCTCGAAGTGTCGGGAGCACGGTGGAACCATCGGCCGCCCTTCCGGCGACCGGCACACGCCCCAGAAGAGGAGAACGACATGACCGCCGAGACGGACACCCAGACCACCACCGTCTACCGGGTGACCGGCATGACCTGCGGACACTGCGAGGGCGCGGTGACCAGCGAGATCTCCGCCCTGCCGGGCGTCAGCACGGTCAAGGCCGTCGCCGCGACCGGAGAGGTCACCGTGGTCTCCGCCGCCCCGCTCGCGGACGAGGACGTACGCGCCGCCGTGGACGAGGCCGGCTACGAGTTCGCCGGACAGGTCTGAGCGGCCCGCCCCAACCGCACGGCACCCGCGGCAGCCCCGCGGCACCCTGCCGGGCCGTGCCGGCCAGCTCATACTGGTCCCGTACGGCCCGGCCATCCCCCTGGAGCCGGAACATGAGCAGCAGCACAGTGCACGACGGACCGATAACGGCGGTCGAACTCTCGATCGGCGGGATGACCTGCGCCTCCTGCGCCGCCCGCATCGAGAAGAAGCTCAACCGGATGGACGGCGTCGAGGCCACGGTGAACTACGCCACCGAGAAGGCCCGCGTCTCCTACACCGGTGACGTGCAGGTCGCCGATCTGATCGCGACCGTCGTCAAGACCGGCTACACCGCCGAGGAGCCCCCGCAACCGCCCGCCCCGGAAACCGCCGGGGAAGCGCGGGACGAGCCGAGCGGGGCGATCGGGGCGGACGGGTCGGCCGAGACCCCCGACCCGGCACTCGCCGCGCTGCGGCAGCGCCTGCTGGTCTCCGTCGCACTCGCCCTGCCCGTCGTCCTGCTCGCGATGATCCCCGCCCTCCAGTTCGACAACTGGCAGTGGCTCTCCCTGACCCTCGCGGCCCCCGTCGTCGTCTGGGGCGGGTACCCCTTCCACAAGGCCGCCTGGACCAACGCCCGGCACGGCGCCGCCACCATGGACACCCTCGTCTCGGTCGGCACGCTGGCCGCCTTCACCTGGTCGCTGTGGGCCCTGTTCTTCGGCCACGCAGGCATGCCCGGCATGCGGCACGGATTCGACCTCGGCATCTCCCGCACCGACGGCTCCTCCGCCATCTACCTGGAGGTCGCGGCCGGCGTCGTCTCCTTCATCCTGCTGGGCCGCTACCTGGAGGCCCGATCCAAGCGGAAGGCGGGCGCGGCCCTCAAGGCCCTGCTGGAACTGGGCGCCAAGGACGTCGTCGTCCTGCGCGCGGGCCGCGAGGTCCGGATCCCGGTGGGCGCGCTCGCCGTCGGCGACCGGTTCGTCGTCCGCCCCGGCGAGAAGATCGCCACCGACGGCACCGTCGTCGAGGGCAGCTCCGCCGTGGACGCCTCCATGCTGACCGGCGAGTCCGTCCCGGTCGACGTCACCGTGGGCGACTCCGTCACCGGAGCCACCGTCAACACCTCGGGACGCCTGGTCGTCGAGGCCACCCGGATCGGCGCCGACACCCAGCTCGCCCGGATGGCGAAGATGGTCGAGGACGCGCAGAACGGCAAGGCCGAGGTGCAGCGCCTCGCCGACCAGATCTCCGGGATCTTCGTACCCGTCGTCCTGGTCCTCGCCATCGGCACCTGGATCACCTGGCTGCTGATCACCGACGACCCCACCGCCGCCTTCACGGCCGCCGTGGCCGTCCTGATCATCGCCTGCCCGTGCGCCCTGGGCCTGGCCACCCCGACCGCCCTGATGGTCGGCACCGGGCGGGGCGCACAGCTCGGCATCCTGATCAAGGGACCCGAGGTCCTGGAATCCACCCGCCGGGTGGACACGGTCGTCCTGGACAAGACCGGCACCGTGACCACCGGCCGGATGACCCTCGACGGGGTCTTCACCGCAGAGGGCGTCGACGAGCGCGAACTCCTGCGCCTCGCCGGGTCCCTGGAGCACGCCTCGGAGCACCCGATCGCCCGGGCCGTCGCCGCCGGGGCGGCGGAGCGGGCCGGCTCCCTGCCGGTTCCGGAATCCTTCGAGAACGTCGCGGGGCTGGGCGTCCAGGGCGTGGTCGACGGACACGCCGTCCTGGTGGGCCGCGAGCAGCTGCTGGCCGACTGGTCGATCGAGCTGCCGGCCGCACTGGCCGGGGCCAAGGCGACCGCCGAGGCCGCGGGCAGCACCGCCGTGCTGGTGGCCTGGGACGGAGCGGCGCGCGGGGTCCTGACCGTGGCCGACGCGGTCAAGGAGACCAGCGCCGAGGCGGTCTCCCGGCTGCGGGCGCTGGGCCTCACCCCGGTCCTGCTCACCGGCGACAACAAGGCCGTCGCCGCGACGGTGGCCCGCGAGGTGGGCATCGACGAGGTGATCGCCGAGGTCCTCCCGCAGGACAAGGTGGACGTCGTACGGCGCCTGCAGGCCGAGGGCCGTACGGTCGCGATGGTCGGCGACGGCGTCAACGACGCGGCCGCGCTCGCCCAGGCGGACCTGGGGCTGGCCATGGGCACCGGAACGGACGCGGCCATCGAGGCGGGCGACCTGACCCTCGTACGCGGTGACCTGCGGGTCGCGGCGGACGCGATCCGGCTCTCGCGCCGGACCCTGGCCACGATCAAGGGCAACCTGTTCTGGGCCTTCGGCTACAACGTGGCGGCCCTGCCGCTCGCGGCCGCCGGGCTGCTCAATCCGATGATCGCGGGGGCCGCGATGGCCTTCTCCTCGGTCTTCGTGGTGACCAACAGCCTCCGGTTGCGGTCCTTCCGCTAGTGGCCGTCCTCCTCACGGCCCCCACACTTCCTTCACGGGAGACGCAGATCACAGTGATCGCAACGTAACCATCCGGGGTCGTCGTGGGTCTAATGGGGCGATACCAAGAACGTCTTGGGGGACGTTTCACGGAGACCTGGGGAGGTTCCCGTGGGTATCAGCCGGCCGGGACACGTACCCGCGGGAGGCTTTGAGCGGCCCTCCCGGACGAACGGGTCCCGGCACACCGACGCCCCGGCTCGGGTCCCGTGGGGGGAATCCGTTTCGGGGAAAAGGGAAGCGCCCCGACCGTCGACCCGTGGGGGGATCGACGGCGGGGCGCTTCTCGCATGCTCAGGGTTTTCTGCGGTGCGCTCCGCATCGCGTGCGGAGCGCTCCGCGCGGCCGCACGCCGCGCGGAGGAGAGCCTCGGGTCAGCGGGCTTCCACGGGGACGAAGTCGCGCAGGACCTCGCCGGTGTAGATCTGGCGCGGGCGACCGATGCGGGAACCCGGCTCCTTGATCATTTCCTGCCACTGGGCGATCCAGCCGGGGAGGCGGCCGAGCGCGAAGAGCACGGTGAACATCTCGGTGGGGAAGCCCATCGCCCGGTAGATCAGACCGGTGTAGAAGTCCACGTTCGGGTAGAGGTTGCGCTCGACGAAGTACGAGTCGGCCAGCGCGTGCTCCTCCAGCTTGAGCGCGATGTCCAGCAGCTCGTCGCTCTTGCCGAGCGCCGAGAGGACGTCGTGCGCCGCCGCCTTGATGATCTTCGCCCGGGGGTCGAAGCTCTTGTAGACGCGGTGTCCGAAGCCCATGAGGCGGACGCCGTCCTCCTTGTTCTTCACCTTGCGGATGAAGGCGTCGACGTCGCCGCCGTCGTTCTTGATGCCTTCCAGCATCTCGAGGACGGACTGGTTGGCGCCACCGTGCAGCGGACCCCACAGGGCCGAGATGCCGGCGGAGATCGAGGCGAACATGTTCGCCTGCGAGGAGCCGACCAGGCGCACGGTGGAGGTGGAGCAGTTCTGCTCGTGGTCCGCGTGCAGGATCAGCAGCTTGTCGAGCGCGGAGACCACGACCGGGTCCAGGTCGTACTCCTGGGCCGGCACGGAGAAGGTCATGCGCAGGAAGTTCTCGACGTAGCCGAGGTCGTTGCGCGGGTAGACCACCGGGTGGCCGACCGACTTCTTGTACGCGTAGGCCGCGATCGTCGGGAGCTTGGCCAGGAGGCGGATCGTCGAGAGGTGGCGCTGCTTCTCGTCGAACGGGTTGTGGCTGTCCTGGTAGAACGTCGACAGGGCGCTGACCACGGAGGACAGCATCGCCATCGGGTGCGCGTCCCGGGGGAAGCCGTCGTAGAAGCGCTTCACGTCCTCGTGGAGCAGCGTGTGCTGGGTGATCTCGTTGCGGAACGACGCGAGCTGGTCGACGGTCGGCAGCTCACCGTTGATCAGCAGGTACGCGACCTCGATGAACGACGAGCGCTCGGCCAGCTGCTCGATCGGGTAGCCGCGGTAGCGCAGGATGCCCTGCTCACCGTCGAGGTAGGTGATCGCGGACTTGTAGGCCGCGGTGTTGCCGTAGCCGCTGTCCAAGGTGACGAGCCCGGTCTGGGCCCGCAGCTTCGAGATGTCGAAGCCCTGGTCACCGACGGTGCTTTCGACCACCGGGTAGGTGTATTCACCGTCCGCGTACCGGAGTACTACAGAGTTGTCGCTCACGTCATCCCTCACCGACGTAGTGCCTCTTCTTCGAGGTGCCCTGACTTCCTCTACCTTCCCCCATTTGGCGCAGGAGAGTGCACTCGGGGTCGGCCTTTGGTGCTTCTGGCGGCACTGAGTGCCGCCAACCTGCTCATCCTGCCCCCTCCGCACCGGTGCGGGAACCCCAAATGATCGATCATCTAGGTGATGTTTCCCACCGGTATCCGGCCGGACAGCCTGGCGGCGACCGCCGTGTACCTCCTGCCTGCGGAAACGGTACGCACCGCCTGGCCGAGGGCCTTGCGTGACCCGACGAGGACGACCAGTTTCTTCGCCCTGGTCACCGCCGTGTAGAGCAAGTTGCGCTGGAGCATCATCCAGGCCCCGGTGGTGACGGGGATCACCACCGCCGGATATTCACTCCCCTGTGAACGGTGAATGGTGACGGCGTACGCGTGGGCCAGCTCGTCGAGCTCACCGAATTCGTACACGATCTCCTCGTCCTCCTCCGTCCGTACCGTCAGGCGCTGTTCGTCCACGTCCAGCCCGGTGACCACGCCGACGGTGCCGTTGAAGACGCCGTTGGCGCCCTTCTCGTAGTTGTTCCGGATCTGGGTGACCTTGTCGCCCACCCGGAAGACCCGGCCGCCGAACCTCTTCTCCGGCAGGTTCGGCCGGGCCGGTGTCATCGCCTGCTGGAGCAGTCCGTTGAGGTTCCCGGCGCCGGCCGGGCCGCGGTGCATCGGCGCGAGCACCTGGACGTCCCGCCGCGGGTCGAGCCCGAATCTGGCCGGAATCCTCCGGGCGGCCACGTCCACGGCCAGCACCCCGGCCGCCTCGGTGTCCTCCTCCGCGAACAGGAAGAAGTCCGGCAGCCCGTCCGTGATCGGCGGCAGCCCGGTGTTGATCCGGTGGGCGTTGGTGACCACGCCGGACTGCTGGGCCTGCCGGAAGATCCGGGTCAGTCGCACCGCGGGCACCGGGCCTTCCTCGGCCAGCAGGTCCCGCAGCACCTCCCCGGCGCCGACCGACGGCAGCTGGTCCACATCGCCGACCAGCAGCAGGTGCGCCCCCGGCGCCACCGCCTTGACCAGCTTGTTGGCCAGCAGCAGGTCCAGCATCGAGGCCTCGTCGACGACGACCAGGTCCGCGTCCAGCGGCCGCTCCCGGTCGTACGCCGCGTCCCCGCCCGGCTTGAGCTCGAGCAGCCGGTGCACCGTGGAGGCCTCGGCCCCGGTGAGCTCGGCCAGCCGCTTCGCCGCCCGGCCGGTGGGCGCGGCCAGCACCACCTTGGCCTTCTTCGCCCGGGCCAGCTCGACGATCGAGCGCACGGTGAAGGACTTCCCGCAGCCGGGCCCGCCCGTCAGGACCGCGACCCGGCGGGTCAGCGCCAGCTTCACGGCGTCCCGCTGCTCGGGGGCGAGGGTGGCCCCCGTCCGCCCGGCGAGCCAGCCCAGGGCCTTCTCCCAGTCCACGTCCTGGAAGCCCGGCATCCGGTCCGCCTCGGCGTGCAGCAGCCGGCGCACCTGCCCCACCAGGGACAGCTCGGCCCGGTGGAAGGGCACCAGGTACACGGCGGTCAGCGGGTCCGGCCCGCCCTGCGGATCCGGTACGGATTCCCGTACGACCCCTTCCGGGTCGGCGGCGAGCTGGGCCAGGCAGTCGATCACCAGCCCCGTGTCCACCTGGAGCAGCTTGACCCCGTCGGCGATGAGCCGTTCCTCGGGCAGGAAGCAGTGCCCCTGGTCGGTGGACTGGGACAGGGCGTACTGGAGGCCGGCCTTCACCCTTTCGGGGCTGTCGTGCGGGATGCCGACGGCCTGGGCGATGCGGTCGGCGGTGAGGAAGCCGATGCCCCACACGTCGGCGGCGAGCCGGTAGGGCTGGTTCTTCACCACGGAGATGGAGGCGTCGGCGTACTTCTTGTAGATGCGCACGGCGATGGAGGTGGAGACGCCGACGCCCTGGAGGAAGACCATGACCTCCTTGATGGCCTTCTGTTCCTCCCAGGCCGCGCCGATCATCTTCGTCCGCTTGGGCCCGAGCCCGGGTACCTCGATCAGCCGCTTCGGCTCGCCCTCGATGACGTCGAGGGTGTCGGTGCCGAAGTGCTCAACGATCCGATCGGCGATCTTCGGGCCGATGCCCTTGATCAGGCCGGAGCCGAGGTAGCGGCGGATGCCCTGGATGGTCGCCGGGAGCACCGTGCGGTAGTTCTCCACGGTGAACTGCTTGCCGTACTGCGGGTGGGAACCCCAGCGGCCCTCCATCCGCAGGGACTCGCCGGGCTGGGCGCCCAGCAGCGAACCGACCACCGTCAGCAGATCGCCGCTGCCGCGGCCGGTGTCCACGCGGGCGACCGTGTACCCGCTCTCCTCGTTGGCGTAGGTGATGCGTTCGAGCACGCCGTCGACCACTGCCAGTTGCACCGCCCCCGGCGCCCTGTCTGCTGCTGCCATGCCCCGAAGCTACCGGGCCGCGCCGACAGCGCGTCAGGCCTGTGGACAACGCGAGGGGCTGCGCGGGCGACCGCGCGGACGGCGACGCAAAGGGGGTCCCGCCTCTCGGCCGGACCCCCTCACGGTTACCCCTCCCGTGTCGGACTTCCCGATCCCCCCAGATCCCTCCCCGGAAGCGCCGACGCAACATACGACCCGCGATGCGACGGCAGGGTTGCATCCGGAGCCACAGCTTTACGTTTCCGTTACCCAACGCCTACTCAAGGTGCCGGTGAATCGGCACAGAAGTAGCGTTTCAGGCATGAGCGAATCCTCATTCCAGGACGACGTGCTGGGCGAACTCGGCGACGAGAAGCTGACCGAGATCGCCGGTCTGCTCGGCACGGACGACACCGGCGCCCGGGAGGCCGTCGCGCAGACCGTCGGCGCCATGACCGGTGGCCTCCAGCAGAAGGCCGACGCGGACGACGCCGACGGCGTGGAGGTGCGCCGGGCCATCGCCGAGGTGGCCGAGACCGAGCCGCCGCTGGAGGGCGTGGCCACGCTCGGCGGCCTCGGCGGGCTGCTCAGCGGCGGGATGATGGCCGGGGTGCTCGCCAAGGTGAGCAGGCCCGTGGCAGCCGCCCTCTCGAAGCGGACCGGCATCCCCGCGGCCACCATCAGCCGGGTCATCGAGATGCTGATCCCTGTCGTCCTGGCGGTCCTCGCCAAGCGCGCCTCCGGCAGGACGGCGGGCGCCGGAGCGGGCGGCGCGGCCCCCGGCGGCACCCCCGGAGCGGGCCCCGGAGCGGGAGTCGCAACGGGCGGAGGCGCGAGCGGCGGCCTCGGCGACCTGCTCGGCGAGATCCTCGGCGGTGGCAAGAAGTAGCCGGCAGGAAATAGCCCCTTCGCGGTCCCGCCTGCGCACCCTCCCCCTAGAGTTGCCCCATGGCTGAGAGCGTGCGGCTCCGCGACCCGGAACCGGGGGACCTGGGGTGGATCGTGCAGCGCCACGGCGCGCTGTACGCCGCCGAGTACGGCTGGAACAGCGACTTCGAGGGCCTGGTCGCCCGGATCGTCGCGGACTTCGCCCAGGACCACGACCCCCACCTGGAACGCGTGTGGATCGCGGAGCTGGACGGCCGGCCCGTCGGCTCGGTGATGTGCGTACGGGAGGAGGGCGCGCCCGGCACCGCCCGGCTGCGGCTGCTCCTGGTCGACCCCGGGGGCCGCGGTCGCGGCGTCGGCACCCTGCTGGTCGACACCGTCGTGGCCTTCGCCCGCTCGGTCGGCTACCGCGAGCTGGTGCTGTGGACCAACGACGTGCTCACCGACGCCCGCGAGCTCTACCTGAAGGCCGGGTTCACCCTGATCGCCGAGCGGCCGCACCGCTCGTACGGAGTGAGCCTGACGGGACAGGACTGGCGGCTGCCGTTGCGGGAGCGTTCCCCGCGCTGACGCCCGAACCGACCCCCGTACGGTTCGCGGCGCGCGCCGGGGCCAGCGAGGTCAGGGCCACCCCGCCCACGAGCAGTACGGCCGCCAGCCAGCGCAGCCCCGAGACGGACTCCCCGAGGACCAGGGCCGCCGAGGACATCCCGAAGACCGGGACCAGCAGCGAGAACGGGGCCACCGCGGAGGCCGGGTAGCGGCGCAGCAGGTAGCTCCAGGCGGCGAACCCGAAGACGGTGGACACCCAGGCGACGTAGCCGATGACGGCCGCCCCGGACCAGTCCAGGGCCCGCAGCGCGGCCAGGTCCCGCTCGGGGCCCTCCAGCAGCAGCGAGAGCGCGAGCAGCGGCAGGACCGGGACCGTGCACACCCACACCATGAAGTTCAGGGCGTCGGGCGGGGCGGCCTTGCGGGTCAGGACGTTGGACACGCCCCAGCAGGCGGCGGCCGCCACGACCAGCGTGAAGCCGAGCACCGGTCCGGAGGTACCGCCGTCCACCGCGGCGACCGCGATGCCGGCGAGCGCCACGGCCATCCCGAGCACCCGCACCCGGCCCGGCCGCTCGCGCAGCACGACGGCGGCGAGGACGGCGGTGAAGACGGCCTGGATCTGCAGGACGAGCGAGGACAGCCCGGCCGGCATGCCGGCGTCCATGCCGGTGAAGAGCAGCCCGAACTTGGCGACGCCGAGGGCCATCCCGACGCCGATGATCCACTTCCAGGCCGCCTTGGGCCGCCCGACGAAGAACACGGCGGGCAGGGCGGCGACGAGGAAGCGCAGGGCGGACAGGAGCAGGGGCGGGAAGTGGTCGAGGCCGATCTGGATGACGACGAAGTTGAAGCCCCAGACGGCGGCGACGAGCACGGCGAGGGCGGTGTGTACGGGACGCATGCTTCGAGCATCGACCGCCGGACCATGTAGCACCAGCGCGGATGTCTTCCGGGATGGATGAAGCGTTGCTTATGGGTATCCGCGGTGCCACGATGGATCCATGCTCGATCTCGCCCGGCTGCGCGCCCTGCACGCCGTCTCCGTCCACGGCTCGGTCGCCGGCGCGGCGGCCGCCCTCGGCTACACCCCCTCGGCGGTCTCCCAGCAGATCTCCAAGCTGGAACGGGAGACCCGCACCACCTTGCTGGAGCGGCGCGGGCGCGGCGTCGCGCTCACCGATGAGGCCCGCCATCTGGCCGACGCCGCCCAGGAGTTGCTGGCCATCGTGGAGCGCACCGAGACCACCCTGGAGGAGCGGCGCGGGCAGCCGGGCGGGCTGCTGAGGGTGGCCGCGTTCGCCTCGGCGGCGCGCGGGCTGCTGCCGCAGGTGCTGGCCGATCTGGCTCGCCGGCATCCGGCGCTGGACGTCCGGCTCACCGAGGTGGACCCGCACCTGTCCGTGGACCTGGTGGCCCGCGGGGTCACCGATCTGGCGGTCGCCCACGACTGGGACATCGCCCCGCTGCCCGCGCCGGAGGGGATCGAGCAGGCGGTGATCGGGGACGACCTCTGCGACCTGGTCGTACCGGCCGGGCATCCCTTCACCACGCGCCGGGTCATCCGGCGCTCCGACCTCGGTGGCGAGCGCTGGGTCTGCCAGCCGCCCGGCCGGGTCTGCCACGACTGGCTGGTACGGACCCTGCGCACCGCCGGGTTCGAGCCCGACATCGCGCACGTCGCGGAGGAGAACCACACCATCGTCGCCCTGGTCGCGGCCGGGCTCGGGGTGGCCGTCGTACCCCGGCTGGGCACCGGCGCGCTGCCGCCGGGGGCCGTGGCCGTACCGCTGGAGCCGGGCCCCGTACGCCGGTTGTACGCCCTGTGGCGGACCGGGGCCGCCCGGCGCCCCGCGATCACCGAGGCCGTACGGAGCCTCCAGGAGCACTGGGCCTGAACGGCCCGGTCCCGGCACCGGGCTGACGCCGCCCGAAACCCCCGTCCCCGGGCGGCGTCAGCTCGGTGCCGGGACCGCGAGAGGCCCCCGGCCGGGCGGCGGGGGCTCCGGTTCCCCGTCCCCTCGCCGACCCTCCGGCGCCCACTCTGCCAAGCCCCGGAGCACCGCGCATTGGCGTGGCGTGCACAGTGTCTTGACGGAGAGTCGCCCCGCCGCCCGCGGCCCGGGGCCCGCTCCTGTTGCGCGGGCCGCCGCGGCCGGTGTAAACCCGTGATCATGCTGCCCGAGAGAACGTTCCGCAGCGCGGAACTGGCGCCCGCCGACCGTTTCGAGAGCTGGCGGGCCCTCATGTCGGAGACGCATGCGCCCATGGAGATGAGCAGTGAGTACGCCGCCGACTTCTGGGTGAACCAGCGCGTCATCTCGCTCGGCGGGATCACGGTCTATCCGATGGAATGCCGTCCCCTGACCTTCCGGCGCACACCGAAGCTGATAGCGAGGTCGGACCCCGAGGCGTTCCACCTCTCGCTGATCAAACGCGGGGCGGGAGCGGTAACTCTGGGCAAGGACACCGTGGTGCACGGCGTGTTCGACATCCACACCAGTGACACCTCACGGCCGTTCGAGATCAGTTCCGGCCCGCATTCCGTCGAGATCATCGGGGTCGAGGTACCCAAGGCACTGCTGCCGCTGCCCCCGCACACCGCCGGCCGGGTCATCGGCAGGCGCATCTCGGCCCGGGAGGGAATGGGGGCCCTGCTGGCCACCTTCCTCGGCCAGGTGACCAAGGACAGCCGGTCCTACCGGCCGGCCGAGGGCCCGCGCCTGAGCGGCGTACTGGCCGATCTCGTCGCCTCGCTCTTCGCCGGCGTCCTCGAAGCGGACCGGTCCTTGACCCCGGAGACGCACCGGCGCGCCCTGGCGCTCCGCGTGATGGCCTTCATCCGGGACAACGCCGACGATCCGCTGCTGGACGTCCCCGCGATCGCCGCCGCCCACCACATCTCCGTCAGCTATCTCCACCGGGTGTTCCAGCAGGAGGGGGACGGGGCGACGGTCGCGGCCTTCCTTCAGGGCCAGCGGCTCGCGCGGGCACGCCAGGACCTGGCGGACCCGCTGCACCAGGAGGTGCCCGTGCACGTCATCGGCGCCCGGCGGGGCTTCCGGCACGCGTCCGCGTTCAGCCGGGCGTTCCGCGAGGCCTACGGCCTGCCGCCCGCGGCCTTCCGCGGGCAGGCCCGGGCGGAAGACCTGGCCGGAGCGGACGCCTCCTAGGCCGTCTCCTTTCGAATCTTGTCGGCCGAGGCGCCGCCCTCACCCCCGGCGCCCGGTGCCGTACCCGGCGAGGCGGAGGTGCGCGCCTTGTACTGGACCTACTCGGGCGCCCCGACAACGCGGCCGGGTGCAGTGCCGGGGTGTTCCCGCAGGGCGCCGAACGCGACCGCCCCGCAGGCCGCCCGCCGCGCCGCCCCGGAGGGGCGACACGCAGCGACACGCCCGGCTCCGCCCGAACCGCAGCGGTAGGGTCCGGCGCGTGCCGTACCACGCCTCCCGCCGGAACCTGCTCGCCGCGGCCGCCATGGTCGCCGTCACGGCCGCCGGGGCGTCCTCCGCCGCGGTGGGCTCCCACCGCGGCCCCGACACCCCCGACACACCCGACGACGCACGGCCCCCCGGCGGCCGTCACGGCCGGGCTCGGCTGCGTGCGCTCGTCGACCGGATGAGCCTCGACGAGAAGGTCGGGCAGCTCTTCGTCTCGCGGGCCTACGGGCATTCGGCGACCGATCCCGACCCGGTGGACGCCGAGAAGAACCTGGCGGCGTTCGGGGTGCGCACCGCCGCCGAGCTGGTGTCCCGCTACCACCTCGGCGGGATCATCTACTTCGCCTGGGCCCACAACACCCGCGCCCCGCAGCAGATCGCCGCGCTCTCGGTCGGCCTCCAGCAGGCCGCCCTCACCACCGGTGCGCGGATCCCGCTTCTGCTCTCCACCGACCAGGAGCACGGCGCCGTCGCCCGGATCGGCAAGCCCGCGACCCTGCTCCCGGGTGCGATGGCGCTCGGTGCGGCCGGCTCCACCGCCCACGCCCTGCGGGCCGCGCGCATCGCGGGCTCCGAGCTGGCCGCCATGGGAGTCCGGCAGGACTACGCCCCGGTGGCCGACGTGAACGTCAACCCGGTCAATCCGGTGATCGGCGTCCGGTCCTTCGGCTCCGACCCGCACGCGGTGGCGGAGCTCGTCGCCGCCCAGGTCCGCGGCTACCAGCGGGCCGGGGTCGCGGCCACCGCCAAGCACTTCCCGGGCCACGGGGACACCGAGACCGACAGCCATGTCGGGCTGCCGGTGATGCGGCACACCCGGGCCGCCTGGGAGGAGCTGGACGAGCCGCCCTTCCGGGCCGCGGTGGAGGCGGGCGTGGACGCCGTCATGACGGCGCACATCGTCTTCCCCGCGCTCGATCCCTCGGGGGACCCGGCGACCCTCTCCCGGCCGATCGTCACCGGTCTGCTGCGCGAACGCCTCGGCTTCGAGGGGGTGGTGGTCACCGACGCCCTGGACATGGCCGGGGTCCGCCAGAAGTACGGGGACGACCGCGTCCCGGTCCTGGCACTCCTGGCGGGCTGCGACCAGCTGCTGAACCCGCCGGACCTGGGCCTCGCGCACCGCAGCGTGCGGGCGGCCGTCGAATCGGGCGAGCTGACCGAGGCGCGCGTCGAGGAGTCGGTGCTGCGGATCCTGGAACTGAAGGCCCGCCGGGGACTGCTCGACGAGGCGTACACGACGGGCCGGGAGGTGGACGCCGTCGTGGGCGTCCGGGAGCATCTCGACGCCGCCGACGCGATCGCGGCCGCCACGACGACCCTGCTGGCCGATCCCGGTGGGCTGGTGCCGTTCGATGCGACGGCCGGACCACGGCTGCTGGTCACCGGGGCGGACCCGGTCTCCCCCACGGGTACGACCGGACCCCCTACGGCCGTACTGGCCCGGGAGCTGACCGCCCTGGGCTGCCGGGCCACGGCGGTGCCGCCGGCCCGCGCCGCGGCCGCGGCGGCCGGTCACGCGGCGGTGCTGGTGTGCACGTACAACGTCCCGGAGGGCGAGAGTCCGCAGCGCACGCTGGTGGCGGACCTGATCGCGACGGGGGTGCCGGTCGTCTCGCTGGCGGTCCGCAACCCCTACGACAGCGCCCGGCTGCCGAAGTGCGCGGCGGAGCTGGCGACGTACTCGTGGACGGACGTGGAGATGCGGGCGGCGGCCCGGGTGCTCACCGGGGCGCTGCGGCCCGCCGGCCGCCTGCCCGTCCCGGTCCCGGGCCGCTACCCGCTGGGCCACGGGCTGACGCGCTGATCCCTCAGGCGCCGGCCCGCGGCCCGCGTGTCCTGCGCGGCCCGCGTGTCCCGCGTGCCGTGCTTCCCGGTTACGGCCGCAGCTGCGGCTCGCGCTCCAGGTCGCGCTGGTCGAGCTGCGCGTCCGGCGCCGCCAGCGGCGCCGCCTTCCCCGCGTCGGCGAGCGCGGCGGCCGGGGCGACCCCGGCCCACTGCAGGATCCTGGAGGTGGCGAGGGCCTTCTCACCGTCCATCAGCTTGGCGACGTTCGCACCGTGGTTGGCGCCCGGCGCGATCATCACGTAGCTGTCGCGCACCCCGTAGCCGAGGCGGAACGGCTCGGCGCCCCACGGGTCGTTCTGCCCGTACACGAAGAGCATCTGGTGGGCGTTGTCGCGCACCCACTTGTCCACGTCCGCCATCGCCCCCGGCTGGAAGGTCATGGGGATGTCGCGGGGCACGAAGTTGCGCGGCGGCTGGTAGCCGTAGCGGCTCAGGCCCTTGAGGTGCGGCTGCTTGATGTCCGGGGAGCCGAGCTGCGTACCCGCCTGGTAGTAGTACGGCGTGTACGTCTCCAGGCCCTGGTCGGTGTAGGCGGAGAAGCCGGAGATCGCGTCGATCGTGTCCCAGATCTCCTGGTCGCTCGCGGTGGCCGCGGCCGGGACGGAGGCGCAGTCGGCGAGCAGGCTGTACTGCCAGAAGGCCCACACGTAGTCGAGGACGACGGCCTCGTAGGCCTTGTCGAGGTCGCCGATGGTGGTGAAGGTCCAGCCGTTCTCGGCGGCGGCGACGGCGTACTTGGCCTCCAGCGGCCCGCGGCGCACCAGCGCCTCGCGCTGGACGGCGTTCAGCCTGTCGCGGCACTCCTTGGTGCCGACCTTGGCGAAGAACCGGTCGTAGGCCGAGTCCTCGTGGTTGACGACGTCGTTGGGCGCGACGTACGCGACGACGCCGTCCATGTCGCGCGGGTAGAAGCGCTCGTAGTACGTCGCCGTCATGCCGCCCTTGCTGGCGCCCGTGGCCAGCCAGTTCTTCTTGTAGATCTTCTTCAGGGCGGTGAAGATGCGGTGCTGGTCACTGGCGGCCTGCCAGATGTCCAGGTTCGACCAGTTGGCCGGGTCGGGCCGGGAGGGAGTGAAGAATCGATACTCCATGGACACCTGGTTGCCGTCGACGATGGTCGTCGGCTCACTGCGGCGCGGGTTGGTGCCGACGTTGTAGCCGGAGGTGTAGAACACCGACGGCCGCGAGACGTCCTTGTGCAACAGGGTCAGGCGCTGCTTGAAGGTGCCCTTCCACGGCTGCCGGTGGTCCACCGGCTGCTCGTAGTTCAGTACGAAGAAGCGGTAGCCGGGGTACGGCTTCTCCTCGATCAGGCTCATCCCGGGAATGCCGAGGATCTGGTCCTTGATGTCCGTGGCGGCCGCGGGCTGCACGGCTGTGGCCGCTTGCGCCGTGGAGCCGGCCGCACCCACGGTGCCGATGAGCACCACGAGCGACAGCAGCCATCCGAGCGTCTTGCGCATTCACCCTCCCCTTGAGTTCACTTCGGTCGCCGTGAACCTAGCCGGGTCAACGCACCACTGACCAGACCTAGTTGGGCCTGTCCATCAGCACAGGATCCAGCCGGAATCCGCAGATCCGGCCCCCACGCTCCCCTTTACATACACGCAGCGGTTGATCGCGCCCACAGTGACAGGCCCGGCATACCGGGTGAATCGCCCGGCCTCGCGCACGGGGGCGCCACCGCGCGGCTGGATGCTCACCGCCATCCGGCGCCGCTCGCCGGAGACCCGCGCCACCGTCATCGCACACGCCTGCTTGCGGCTCTTGTAGACCCGCACCTCGCCCGTCTCGAACGCCACCGTCCGGGCCAGCCGGCCCCCGCAGCCCTCCGTCGCGGCCTGCGCCGCCGATGACGTGCACAGCCCGCCCGCGCAGAGCCACAGCGCCACCGCGAACACCCCCAGGGACGCGACCCGGCGGCCCCTGTTCCTCCACCCCTGCAACACCCTGCCCCCGATCGGTCGTACGTACAGCACGCGCACGCACGTACGACGCCCGAACCTCTCGGATGGTTGCCGCGCGCAAGGGCCCGGCCCGCCGGCGCCAGCCGCCCTCCCTCGTACGGGTGCATCCGCCACCCCCCGGCAGGACAGCGGGAGTTCACGCCCGAAGGGGCGAATACGCTAGGTGATCCACACCCCGCTCGCCGTGACCGCGGCGGTGGCGGCAGCCGTGAAAGGCCCTGAGATGACGAACGACCTGCTCGACCGCAAGCTGGCGCGCGCCTTCACGCACCTGGACGCCGACCGGAGCGGAGTGATCGACGCCGACGACATCATCGCGCTCGGCTCCCGGCTGCTGACGGCCCTCGCGGAGCCGGCCGACTCGCCCAAGGCGGAGCGGGTGATGGGCGGGCTGGCCAACTTCTGGCAGGACCTGTTCACCGAGCTGGACATCGACCGGGACGGCAAGCTCACCCCCGAGGAGTACAAGCAGGGCATGACCCGCCTGTACGCGCAGGGCGGGCCCGCCTACGACCGCTCGTTCCGCCCGATGATGAGCGCGATCCTGACGATCGTCGACACCGACGGCGACGGGCTCATCAGCCCGCAGGAGTTCCACCGGGCGCAGGAGGCCTTCGACACGCGGCTGAGCCCCGCCGACACCGAGGCCCTCTTCCACCGCATCGACGCGAACGGGGACGGCCGGCTGACGGTCGACGAACTCCTGGGCGCGGTACGCGAGTACTACACCGGCAACGACGAAGACGCCCCGGGGAACCTGCTCTTCGGCGAGTTCTGATCCCGGGGCGTCCCCGAAAGGCGGTCTCCGGCGGGCGGTCCGCTCAGGCCGCGGCGCGCTCGTCCTCGCCGACGAAGGTGCGCCACAGCGCGGCGTACCGGCCGCCGCGCGCCAGGAGTTCGGTGTGGGTGCCGTCCTCCACCACCCGGCCGCGGTCCATGACCACGACCCGGTCGGCGCGCGCCGCGGTGGTCAGCCGGTGCGCGACCACCAGGGTGGTGCGCTTGCCCGCGAGCCGGTCCGTCGCCTGGTTGACCTGTGCCTCCGTGGCCAGGTCGAGGGCGGCGGTGGCCTCGTCGAGCAGCAGCACGTCCGGGTCGACGAGCTCGGCCCGGGCCAGCGCGATCAACTGGCGCTGGCCCGCGGAGAGGTTGCGGCCGCGCTCGGCGACGGTGTGCAGGTAGCCGCCGTCGAGGGTGGCGATCATGTCGTGGGCGCCGACCGCGCGGGCGGCGGCCTCCACCTCGGCGTCGCTCGCACCGGGGATTCCGTAGGCGATGGCGTCACGGATCGTCCCCGGGAAGAGGTAGGCCTCCTGGGGGACGACACCGAGCCGGTGGCGGTAGGCCGTCAGGTCCAGCTCCCTTATGTCCGCGCCGTCGGCGGTGACCCGGCCGGAGGTCGGATCGTAGAACCGGGCCACCATCTTGACCAGCGTGGACTTCCCGGCTCCCGTCTCGCCCACGAAGGCGACGGTCTGCCCGGCCGGTATCCGCAGGCTGATGCCGGCCAGGGCCTCGCCCTTCTCGCCCCGCTCCTCGGCCGTCCCGTACTGGAAGCGGACGTCCTCGAAGGCGATCTCCCCGCGCAGCGATTCCAGTGCGCGCGGCCGCTCGGCCAGCGGGGTGGTGGTGGGTTCGCGCAGCAGCCCCTGGATGCGGCCGAGGGCGACCGTGGCCTGCTGGTAGCCGTCGAAGACCTGGGAGAGCTGCTGGACGGGCGCGAAGAACAGGTCGATGTAGAGCAGGTACGCGACCAGCGCGCCGGTGGTGAGCGTCCCGGCCTCCACCCGGCCCGCCCCGACGATCAGCACGGCGGCCGCGGCACCCGAGGACAGCAGCTGGACGAAGGGGAAGTAGACGGATATCAGCCACTGGCCGCGGACCCGGGCCTCGCGGTAGGAGTGGCTGCGCTCGGCGAAGCGCTTGGCGCCCGAGCCCTCGCGGCGGAAGGCCTGGACGATGCGCAGGCCCGAGACGGACTCCTGGAGGTCGGCGTTGACCAGGCTGACCCGGTCGCGGGCGAGCTCGTAGGCGGCGACGGACCTGCGGCGGAACACGATCGTGCCGACGACCAGGACGGGCAGGGTCGCGAACACGATCAGCGCGAGCTCGACGTCCAGGACGAGCAGCGCGACGAGGATGCCGAAGAAGGTGAAGACGGAGACCACGGCGGTGACGAGCCCGGTCTGCAGGAAGGAGCTCAGCGAGTCGACGTCGGTGGTCATCCGCGTCATGATCTTGCCGGTCAGCTCGCGCTCGTAGTAGTCGAGGCCGAGTCGCTGGAGCTGGGCGAAGATCTTGACGCGCAGGGCGTACAGCACGCGCTCGCCGGTGCGGCCCGTCATGCGGGTCTCGGCGAACTGCGCGGCCCACTGCGCGACGACGACGGCGAGGGCGAGCCCGGCGGCCACCCAGACGGCGCCGAGCACCGCCTGCTCGACGCCCTGGTCGATGCCGTGCCGGATCAGGATCGGCAGCAGCAGTCCGGCCCCCGCGTCCGCGGCGACGAGGCCGAGGCTGATGGCCAGCGGCGCCCAGAACCCGTGCAGCAGGCGGCGCAGACCGTAGCTCTCCTCGGCGGCCGCGGCGCGGGTCTCGTCCACGTCGGGCAGGTCGTCGGCGGGCGGCAGCGCGGCCACCTGCGCGAGCAGTTCGGGGGTGGCGGGCATGCCGGAGACGGAGCCGGCCATGGAGTGCCCGGCTCCGGGCGCGCCGCCGGCGGCGGGGGCGGGAGCGAGGCCGGCACCGGGGGCGCCGTCGGGCTCGTCCTGGCGGCGCCAGAGCTCGGGAGTGACCCCGCCGGCGACCCGGCGCTTGGCGTTGACGGGCTCCGAGTCGATCTCGGCTTCCAGCTCGATGCCGCGTTCGAGGTCCCGGTCGAGCTCGCGCTCGAACTCGGTCATCACCCGGGCGTCCGGGGTCCGCGGCGAGGCGGCGCCGAGCGCGTCCGGGTCGGTGAGCAGCCTGCGGTAGAGCGCGGAGCGGCTCTCCAGTTGCTCGTGCGTGCCGATGTCGGCCAGCCGTCCGCGGTCGAGTACGGCGATCCGGTCGGCCAGTGCGAGCGTGGAGCGGCGGTGCGCGATCAGCAGGGTGGTCCGGCCGGCCATGACGGAGCGCAGGGCCTCGTGGATCTCGTGCTCGACGCGGGCGTCGACGGCGGAGGTGGCGTCGTCGAGGAGCAGCAGCCGGGGGTCGGTGAGGATGGCGCGGGCGAGGGCGATGCGCTGGCGCTGGCCGCCGGAGAGGGTGAGCCCCTGCTCGCCGACCTTGGTGTCGTACCCGGCGGGCAGGGCCCGGATGAAACCTTCGGCCTGGGCGGCGCGGGCTGCGGCCTCGATCTGCTCCTCGGTGGCGCCGGGGTGCCCGTAGGCGATGTTGGCGCGGATGGTGTCGGAGAAGAGGAAGGAGTCCTCGGGGACCAGGCCGATCGCGCCGCGCAGGGAGTCGTAGGTCAGCTCGCGGACGTCGTGGCCGCCGACGCGGACGGTGCCGCCGTCGGCGTCGTAGAACCGGGGCAGCAGGAGCGCGACGGTGGACTTGCCGCTGCCCGAGGACCCGACGACGGCGACGGTCTCGCCCTGCTCGACGGAGAGCGAGAACCCGTCGAGGACGGGCCGCTCGGGGTCGTAGCCGAAGCGGACGTCGTCGAACTCGACGGTGGCGGGCGCGTCGGCGGGCAGCTCGTGGGTGCCTTCCCGGATCTCGGGCTCGGTGTCGATGAGCTCGAACACGCGCTCCACGCCGGCCCGGGCCTGCTGGGCGACGGTGAGGACCATGGCGAGCATGCGGACGGGTCCGACGAGCTGGGCGAGGTAGGTGGAGAAGGCGACGAAGGTACCGAGGGTGACCTGGCCGTTGGTGGCCATCCAGCCGCCGAGGGCCAGCATCGCGACCTGGGCGAGCGCGGGGACGGCCTGGAGGGCGGGGGTGTAGCGCGAGTTGAGCCGGATGGTCCGCATCCGCCCGGCGAACAGCCGGCGGCCGGCTTCGCGCAGCTTGCCGGTCTCCTGCTCCTCCTGGCCGAAGCCCTTGACGACGCGGACGCCGGTCACGGCCCCGTCGACGACGGTCGCCACGGCGGCGGCCTGGCCCTGGGCCCACCAGGTGGCGGGGAAGAGCTTCTTGCGGCTGCGCTTGGCTATGAACCACAGGGCGGGGGCCATGAGCAGGGCGACGAGGGTCAGCAGCGGCGAGAGCCACAGCATGATCCCGAGGGATATCCCGAAGAGCAGGAAGTTGCCGATCGTCATGGGCAGCATGAAGAGCAGGCCCTGGATCAGCTGCAGGTCGCTGGTGGCGCGGCCGACGACCTGACCGGTGTTCAGCTCGTCCTGCCGCCGCCCGTCGAGGCGGGCGATCGTGGCGTACATGTCGGTGCGCAGGTCGTGCTGCACGTCGAGGGCGAGCCGCCCGCCGTAGTACCTGCGTATGTAGGTCAGTACGTACACGAGCAGGGCCGCGGCTATGAGCATCGCGGCCCAGGGCGCCATGGGCTTGGTCCCGTCCCCGATGACGTCGTCGATGATCACCTTGGTGACCAGCGGCACGACCGCCATCACGGCCATGCCGGCCAGCGAGGAGCCGAGCGCCAGCAGCACATTGGTCCTGTACCGCCAGGTGTAGGCCGCCAGCCGCTTGCCCCAGCCCTGTTTCTCCCCAGCCGCTGTCTCTGCCGCCGCCACGTGAGGCCTCCCCGTTCGTCCTGTCCTGCCGGAAGCGCCAACGCTCCGACCGGCGGATTTCATCCCGCCGCAACAATCGCACTGCCGTGCGGCGGGGGCGCGCGGACCGCGTCCGACCGGGGTGGGGAGCCGGGGCCGGGCCCTGTCAAGTCACGACTTTCCGGATCTGTGGCGGAGGGGGCGCGCTGCCGATGCTGGAAGTCGGCCGCCCGCCGACCGCGGTGGCGCAGCGAAGGGATCGAGGACCATGTCCACTCACCACGAACACCGGGCCGGCGGCACCTTCGTGCAACGCACGGTCCGCACCGTCGTCCCGTACGTCACCGCGTTCCTCGTCGCCCTGCTCGCGGCGAAGATCGTCGGCCTGCTGACGGAGAACCCGTGGGCCCGGCTGGGTACGGCGCTGGGCGTGGCCGTGGTCAGCCTCCTCCTCCACCCCTACGAAGAGAAGGAGGACGGTGACTGACGGCTCACGGCCGGTCACCTTCAGGATTCGTGAGCGTGGCAGCCCTGCCGGGCCGAGGTCCCGATCAGGGGGTAGGTGCGGGTTTCACCACAGGAGGCTTCTCCAGCGGCTTGTTCTCACAGCCGAGCGCGTCGGTGACACGGCGGGTCATGAGGTAGGTGAGGGTCATCCGCCGGTCCTTACCGGCCTGGTCCACCGCATCCGTCCCGGTGGCCGGCGTGAACGAGAAATAGGCGTCCGCCGAGAACCACACGTTCCGCGACTGCGCTCCGAGTTCACCGGGCAGATCGCACTGGACGAGCAGCGTGGAGCTGGACCTGTTGGTGACACCGTTCGCGCCGTTCAGTTCGTAGGACACTCCGTCGGAAGGGGGCCCGGGAGGTACCCGAGGGGACCAGCCGAAGGAGAAGGTCGCGCTGACGGCGCGGTGCTCGTCTTCCACCCGGTAGCTGCATGCGGTGTTGAAGTACGAGTTCTTGCCCGGCCGCATGCCCGGCAATGCCTGTTTCACCTTGTCCGCCAGCACGCTCTCGGACTTGTGGGTCTTCGTCTCGAAGTCCGCGGTGCCGAGGATCTCCCGCACGAGCGCCTCTTCCTCCGAAGCGGCGCCGATCCCGCACAGGTCGGCCTTCGCCTCGGGCTCGCCCGAGGCGCACGACGCCAGCGCCGCCACACAGACGAGAGCGGCCGCCGAACGTCCGAGGGTCTCGATCACGTCACGGCATGAGGTGTGCACGAGCTGCGTCCCGTCCCGAGGTGAACCCCTCGCCGGCTTCGTTCTTGGCGTGAGTGAACGCGGGGTCGCCGCCGACGTTCCGCTGGCGTCCCCACGCATCGAACATTTCGTTGGTGCCTTCCACGCCCGCCGCGTAGTTCTTGCTGGAATCCTGCTTGCTCTGCGCCTCGGCCTCGTCCATGACGCCTTCGACCCACTCGTACTTGAGCGAGTCGATCAGTGAGCCACCGACCGTGCCCACGACCGGGATCTCGCCGATGAGCCCGTTCGCAGCGGCAGCCGTGTGTTCGGACGTGCCTTCCGCCCACTTGACCTGGTCGTCTTCCTTGTCCTTGTAGACGTCGGCGCCGATGCCGTTGAGCGCGCCGCCGGCCGCTCCGATGCCATGGGCGCGGTTGTCCCAGTCGGCGCTCACACCGTGCAGGTCGCCCTTGTACGGCGCGGCGGTCGCGAGCTGCTCCGCCGAGTAGGCCCGCTCCGCCTCGACCAGCAGGGCGTAGGACGGGCCGTCGTCCGCGATGCCGCGCATCACGCGGATCAGGCTGCCCTGGCCCACCGCGATCTGGGCCTTGTCGCCCGATCCGTGGATCGCGTCGCTGCCACCGACGCCACCCAGGTCGGAGTTCTGGCCGCCGAGGATCTCGTGGGTGTCGGCCACGTAGTCGACCAGCGCCTTCGCCATCGGCTGTTGCAGGCCCTCCAGGTCCTCCGGGAACTCGTCCCCGCCCATCTCGTCGTCAAGGAGGCGGATGGCGTTGTGCATCACGCGGGCCTGGCCCTCGGTGTGCGGGCCCGGCTCTCCCAGCTTCTCGCCGTCCGTGTGGCCCGTGGCCGCCGCCTGGATGGCGGCGCCCAGGCCTGCCGTCTTGTCGCCGTCCATCTCGATCGGCTGTCCGACGCCGGTCGAGATCCAGGGGTCGGGCATGTCCCGGTCGGTGAGCATGTACTTCAGGTGCTCGTTCTTGTTGCCCGGCGCTTCGGGGTCGAGGAAATACGTTGCCGAGTCGGGGTCCTTGGCCATGATGCCCAGCAGGCCGTCCAGCGGGTCCGAGACCAGGTTCGGGCGCTGGGAGTCGTAGGCGTGGTCGTACATGTGCGGCTTCGACTTCTCGGCCTCGATCATGCCGTCGCCGAGGTCGTTGAGGAACTGCTTGCCGTAGCCGCTGCCGTTCGCCATCACCGTGACGAGTGCCTGGTAGCCGTACGTCGGCCGCAGGCCCTTGGCGACCAGCTCGGGGCCATGCCCCTTGAGCCCGTCGACGAACGGCTTGTAGGCGTAGCTGGTCGGGTCCTTGGTGCCCGAGGCGATCGTCCCCGCGAGGCCGGAATTGATCGACTCGTAGAGCTTCTTCTCGGCCGCCGACGCGCCGCGGTCGTTGGACGCCAGGTTCATCTGGTCCGCCAGCAGCAGGGTGTCCTTCGGCCCCAGCGCGTGCAGGTACGCCTCGCCGAAGTGCGCGTCCCCGGAGTTCTGTTTGAGGACGTCGTTGTAGTGCCGCAGTTCCTCCGGGGAGGCCTTGCCGTCACGGATCTTCTGGGTGAGGGCCAGCGCCTCCACGGCCTCGACGTCGTTGACGGGCTTCGAGTTGAAGCCGAACATCGCCGTGCCGTCTGCGCCCGACGCGTTCAGCAGAGCGACCTTGACGTCCTCGTCGAACTCCGTCACTGCCTTGACCGTGTCCGAGATCTTGCTTGTCCAGGACTGCTCGATCCCGGGGAGGTCGGGGTCGTGGCGGATCGCGTTCACGGAGGCCGGGTCGGCCTTGCTGAAGTCGTAGCTCGCGATGCCGGCGTCCGACACCTTCATGCCGGCGGTCTTGGCGTCCGCCACGGCCGACACCACGCGGGCCTTGAGGTCCGTGAACCGGGCGTGGGCGTCGCGGAGCAGCGACTCCATGGCCAGGGCCTCCTTCTGCGCGGCTCCGTACTCCTGGCGCGTCATGGCGGACTGGGTGGCGGCGGCCTGCTGGCTGGAGCCCAGCCAGCCGTTGCCCGAGGAGACGATCTGGACCTCGTCCTTGTAGACGTCCTCCATGGTCTTGAGCTGCGTCGCCATGGCCTTCCAGCCGTCGGCGGCGGTGGTGAGCGCGGAGAGGTCCGTCTGCATGACCTCGGCGTAGTTCGGCATGTCTTCCCTTGGTAAAGCCCTGTGGCCTTCTAGCGGAGTCCGGTGACCTTGGACTGCACCGGCTGGAAGCTGCTGCCCGTCAGCTGATCGGTTCCCGACAGGAGCGTCGAAGCCCCGCGCAGGCCTGTCTTCTCCGAGTTCAGCCGCGCCATCAGGCGCTTCACCTGGTCGTCCCAGTGCGTGTGCGCCTTCGACAGGCCTGCCGCCGTGTCCCAGCCGCTGAAGGCCTTGACGGCGCTCTTGGTGGGCTCGTCGGCCGCGTCCGCCGCCCTCGTGGTGCCGGGCTGCAGGACGTTCTCGATGGTGTTGGCCGCCTTCTTCTTCTCGGGCGGGGTGATGGCCAGTACCCCGTACCCGGCACCGGCGCCGGGCGCCGGGGAGCCTCCCGGGTCGGTGGGGACCTGGTTCAGCCGCATCTGCGGCGACGAGACGCCGGCCGTGGCCTGCTTCTGCTGGGCCCACTCCTGCTCGAACGACACCGTTCCCCCTCGTTACCCGCCCGGATCTGATCACGCACACCCTACGAGTCACCCGGGCGGGGCCCTAAAGGTGAGTGGGGGCGAACATCTTGAGCTTGGCTGAAAGCAGCAGTACCGAAGGCCCGGGAGTGTTGAGGGATTCCTTCAGATCGTCCGTCAAGGACTCCGGGGAGGTGGTGGCGGCCGGGACGCCGAAGGACTGCGCCAGCGCCACGAAGTCGGGGCCGGCCAGCCGGGTGCCGGCCTCGCAGCCGTACTCGCGCAGGATCCCGTAGCCGCCGTCGTCCACGATCAGCCAGGTGACGTCGAGGCCGTGCTGTTGCGCCGTGGCCAGGTCCGCGACGGAGTACATCGCGCCGCCGTCGCCGGACACCGCCAGCACCGGGGTGTCCGGTTCCGCGACGCACGCGCCGAGGGCCGCCGGGAAGGCGTAGCCGAGGCCGCCCGCGCCCTGGGCCGAGTGCATGGTGTTGGGGTGCTTCGGGTCGAAGGCGGACCAGGCCCAGTAGGACAGGATCGTCATGTCCCAGAAGGACGGGGAGCGGGCCGGGAGCGCGGCCCGGATCGAGCCGAGGAGCTCCTGTTCGAGGGCCACGTCCTGGGTGGCGAGACGGGCCGCGATGTCCGCGAGGACCAGGCGCACGCGCTCCGGAGCGGAGGGGTCCGGGCGCTCGGACACCGTCTCCAGCAGGGCCTGGAGCGCGAGGCGGGCGTCCGCGTGGATGCCGAGGCCTGCGTGGTTGGACTCCAGCTTGCCGAGGTCCGCCTCGATCTGGACGACCCGGCCCGTCGGGAAGAAGGTGTGGTAGTTGGACGAGAGCTCACCGAGGCCCGAGCCGACCACCAGCAGGACGTCCGCGTCCTCCAGGAAGTCCGTCATGTGGCGGTCCTCCAGCCAGGACTGGAGGGAGAGCGGATGGGTCCACGGGAAGGCGCCCTTGCCGCCGAAGGTGGTGACGACGGGTGCGTTCAGGCGCTCGGCGAGCTGCCTGAGCTTGCCCGCCGCGTCGGAGCGGACGACCCCGCCGCCCGCGATGATCACCGGGCGAGTGGCGTTCTCCAGCCAGTGGGCGGCGAGAGCCGTGAGCTCGGGCCGCGGCGCCAGTTCGTGAGGGGTCGCGTCCACGCCCGTGACCTGCGGGATGACGGTCGCGTCCCGCAGCACGTCCTCGGGGATCTCGACGAAGACCGGGCCGTGCGGGGCGGTCAGGGCCGACTCCCAGGCCTCCGCGATCACGGAGGGGATCTGGGAGGGGGTGCGGACCGTGTGGACGGACTTCACCACGTCCCGGAAGGAGGCCGACTGGTCCCGCAGCTCGTGCAGGTGCCCTCGCCGCCCGCCGCCCAGGCCCGCCACCGGGACCTGGGAGGAGATCGCGAGGACCGGGGCCGAGGCGGCCGCCGCCTCCGCCAGGGCGGGCAGCGCCATCAGCGCGCCAGGGCCGGTGGAGAGCAGCAGCGGCACGGCCTCGCCCGTGATCCGGCCGTACGCGTCGGCCGCGAAGCCCGCGTTGTTCTCCGTACGCAGCCCCACCAGGCGCAGGTCGGAGCGGCCGACCGCGTCGAAGAGGGCGAGCGCGTGCTGGCCGGGCAGGCCGAAGACGGTGTTCGCGCCGAGCGAGCGCAGCGTTTCCACGACCAGGTCCCCGCCCGTCCGGCCCGGCGGCGGCGCGAGCGCGGCCGCCTTCTGGGCTTCGGTGGGACGGAGTACCAGGTCGTGGTCGTGCGTCACTTCGCTTACTTGCCCTTCGCCTGCGCGATCTGTCGCGACATGATCGTGGTCAGCTCGTACGCGGTGTGCGAGGCCGCGACCGAGGTGATCTCGGCGTGATCGTACGCCGGGGCGACCTCGACGACGTCGGCGGAAACGAGGTTGCAGGAGGACAGCCCGCGGATGATCTCCAGCAGCTCGCGGGAGGTCATGCCGCCCGCCTCGGGGGTGCCGGTGCCGGGCGCGTGCGCCGGGTCGAGCACGTCGATGTCGATGGAGATGTACAGCGGGCGGTCACCGATGCGCTGGCGCAGCTGGTCGGCGACCTCGTCGGCGCCGCGGCGGTAGACGTCGGCCGAGGTGACGATGCCGAAGCCCATCTTGGCGTCGTCGTCCAGGTCCTGCTTGCCGTACAGCGGGCCGCGCGTACCGACGTGGGAGAGCGCCTCGGTGTCGAGGATGCCCTCCTCGACGGCGCGGCGGAACGGGGTGCCGTGGGTGTACTCGGCGCCGAAGTAGGTGTCCCAGGTGTCCAGGTGCGCGTCGAAGTGGAGCAGCGCGACCGGGCCGTGCTTCTTCGCGACGGAGCGCAGCAGCGGCAGGGCGATGGTGTGGTCGCCGCCCAGGGTCATCAGGCGGGAGCCGGCGCCGAGCAGCTCGTCGGCGGCGGCCTCGACCGTCTCGACGGCCTCGTTGATGTTGAAGGGGTTCACGGCGATGTCACCGGCGTCGGCGACCTGGGCGAGCGCGAACGGGGAGGCGTCCTGGGCCGGGTTGTACGGGCGCAGCAGGCGCGAGGCCTCGCGGATGGCGTTGCCGCCGAAGCGGGCGCCGGGGCGGTAGGACACGCCGGAGTCGAAGGGCACGCCGACGACGGCGACGTCGGCGGAGCCGACCTCGTCGAGGCGGGGCAGACGGGCGAAGGTCGCCGGGCCCGCGTAGCGCGGGATGCGGGAGGAGTCGACGGGGCCGCGCGGCTGCGTGCTCATGGCTGTGCCTCTTTTTTCTCTGGCCTGACGTGTGCGGTACTTCGAGCGTAAGCGGGCCACCAGGGGGTGGGGAGTGTACGTTTCATCCATCTGGCAGAGCTGAAATATACGGAGTATCCATGCCTGGCTCTCCCCGCGACGCTCGCGATCCGGAGTACGGCAAGGGCCCGGCCGGGGAGCCGCTCACCCCGCCGGTGGCCCTCGCCGCGCTGCTCGGCGACCGCGAGCTCGGCCTGCGCCACCTCGCCGGGCCGGCCACCGCCGGGGTGCACGGGGTGCACGCCTCCGAGATGCCCGACCCCTCCCCGTACCTGCTCGGCGGCGAACTGCTGCTGACCGCCGGGGCGGGCCCCGCCGACGACCCCGACGCGTACGTGGCCCGGCTGGCCGGGTCGGGGGCGGCCGCGCTCGGCTTCGGTGTGGCCCCGGTGCACGAGGAGGTCCCGGCCGCGCTGGCCGAGGCCTGCGCCCGGCACGGGCTGCCGCTGCTGGAGGTCCCGCCCCGGACCCCCTTCTCGGCGGTCGCCCGCGCGGTGGGCCGGCTGATGGCCGAGGCCCGGACCCGGGAGCTGCGCCGGGTCACCGAGGCCCAGCAGGCCCTGGCGGCGGCCGCGGCCCGCCCCGACCCGGTCCCGGCCGTACTGGCCCGGCTCGCGGCGAGCCTGGGCGGGTCGGTCGCCCTGTGGCCGGGCGGCCGGTCGGCGGGCCCGGAGCTGCCCGCTCCGGCGTGGGAGGCCCTGTCCGCGCTGCTGGCCCGGGTCGGCCGCGAGGGCGGGCCCGCCACCGCCACCGACCGGGCGGGCGGACACCACCTGGCCGCCTACGCCCTGGCCGGGCGGGCCGCGCTGGGCACCGCGACCCCGGCCCGCGCGCCCGGCGACCACACCGTGGCATCGGTGGCCGCCGTCCTGCTGACCCTGCTCACCGCCGAGCGGCCCGCCGGGGCCGAGGCTGCGGCCCTGACCCGGCTGCTCCTCGACGGGGATCCGGCCGCGGCCCTGGCGGCCGGGCCCTGGTACGCCGTCCACGCCCGCGGGTCCGGGGACCCGCAGGCCCTCGCGGCCGCGCTGGGCACCGTACTGCTGGACCCGCACGAGGACGGCGTACGGCTGCTCGCGGACCGGGAGCCCGCCGCGCAGAGCGGCTGGCGGCTCGGGGTGAGCGCACCGGCCGTGCCGTCCGCGCCCGGCGCCCTGGCGACGGCCGACGCCCAGGCCGCGCGGGCCCTGCAGCGCGCGGAGGCGGCCCGTACCCCGCTGGCCCGCCACACCGACCCCGGCTTCGCGGGCCTGGTCGGCGAGGCCGAGGCGCGCGCCCATGCCGAGGCCCTGCTGGGGCCGCTCTCCCCCGCCCTGCGGCAGACCCTG
This sequence comes from Streptomyces sp. NC-S4, assembly GCF_054353315.1. Lineage (NCBI taxonomy): Bacteria > Bacillati > Actinomycetota > Actinomycetes > Kitasatosporales > Streptomycetaceae > Streptomyces > Streptomyces sp. NC-S4. The sequence continues at coordinate 3,278,442 of NZ_CM135937.1, forward strand.
CGCGGCTGGCTGGCCCACCACGGCAGCTGGGACCGCACGGCCGCGGCCCTGGGCGTGCACCGCAACACCGTCCGCCAGCGCGTCGGGCGCGCCGCCGAACTGCTGGACCGGGACCTGGACGACCCGGACGTGCGGATGGAGCTGTGGTTCGCGCTGCGGACCGCCGACCGCGGCACCGGCTCCGACCGCGGCCCCGGCCGCGGCCCCGGCCCCGCTCAGCCGGGGTAGTCGTCCGGCGGGCGGAAGGAGGCGAGCATCTCCAGGAAGCGGGCGGAGCCGGTGATCACCCCGGGCTGCTTGCTGCCGGGCGGTGCGGGATCGACCCCGATCGACTCGATCCCGTCCTCCCCGATCCACAGCAGGCGCGAGCTCAGCCGGTACCCCTCCGGGGCCTCCTCCCACATCTGCCGGACGAGCGGGCCGTAGGCGATCACGCAGGTGTGCAGTTCCGGCCCGGACACGGCCCACAGCATCAGGTGACCGTGGTAGGGGACCATCGCGAGGATGCCGAGCGGCGCCGGGCGGTCGATCAGATCGGCGGCCCGCAGCAGGTGGGTGGAGGTCCATCCGCCGTCGGCCTCGACGTTCACCAGCGGGTTCTCGTCGTCGTTGTACTGGAGCGAGACCGGCGCGGCGTCGAGGTTGGCCATGGCGGCGGCCCAGACCTCGGCGCCGTCCACCTGCCAGGAGTCGAACTGCTCGGGCGGGACGGGTGCGGAGAGGGTCCCGCCCACATTGATCACGACGACGGCCGCGAGCTCCTCGGTGAGGGCGACCGCCAGGGCGTGGCGCTCGGTCACCGCGTCGACGGTCACCAGCCTCGGCATGAGCAGGTTGCGGACCTCGGCGAAGCCCGCGCGTTCCAGTTCGCGCCGGCGCTCGGCGAGCCGCTGCTTCTGGTTCAGGAAGGAGACGGTGGCCGACCGCCAGTTCGCGTGCGGCAGCGCGCGGACCAGCTCGGCTATCTCCGCGAGGTCCAGCGGTGCGCCGGTCTGGCCCTCGGCGGCGAGCGAGAGGTGGCGGTGCTCCGAGAAGCGCATGGGCGGCCCGCTCGTGTTCCCGTCCAGGAAGACGTCGTTGAGGAGCGCCTCAAAGGTGTGCCAGTCGGCGGGGCTGAACCACGCGCACCAGTCCGGTACGCCCGCTACACCTGCGCCGGCCTTTTTCGCTCTCCGGAAAAGTGGCATGCCGGGCAGATTAGGGGAGGGCGAATCGGTACGTGAGAGCACGAACAAGGCATTCTTGAGCGCATTCCGGCCACCCTCCGGCCGCGGTGGCACGGACGAGCCGCCTCCGCCGGGACCCCCGGGGGGTGAGCCACCCCACCCTTTCTTCGGCGCCTCCACTCTGGACAGCCAGTTTGACTGGCCGGTAACTTATCCTGAGCAAGCGCTTAGGCATGGCGGCGGACCGCCGCGACCGAAGGGAGCCGGCTGTGCGCCGTACCGTTTTCAACGAGGACCACGAGGCATTCCGCGAGACCATCCGCGCCTTCGTCGAGGCCGAGGTCGTCCCGGTCTACGACGAGTGGTTCGCAGCCGGTCAGGCGCCGCGCGACTTCTACTACAAGCTCGGCGAGCTGGGCGTCTTTGGGATCAACGTGCCCGAGGAGTTCGGCGGCGCGGGCCTGGACACCCACAAGTTCGAGGCCGTCCTCTACGAAGAGACCTCCCGCGCGGGCGTCAACTTCGGCGGCTCCGGCGTGCACGTCCTGCTCGCCCTCCCCTACATCAAGATGCTGGCCGACATCGAGCAGAAGAAGCGCTACCTGCCGAAGTTCGTCTCCGGCGAGGAGATGTGGGCGCTGGCGATGACCGAGCCGGGCACCGGCTCCGACGTCGCGGGCATGAAGACCACCGCCAAGCTCTCCGAGGACGGCACGCACTACGTCCTCAACGGCTCCAAGACCTTCATCACCGGTGGCGTCCACGCCGACCGCGTGATCGTCTGCGCCCGCACCTCCGCCCCGCGCGAGGACGACCGCCGCTTCGGCATCTCCCTCTTCGCCGTGGACACCAAGTCCGAGGGCTACTCCATCGGCCGCAAGCTGGACAAGCTGGGCCTGCGCACCTCCGACACCGCCGAGCTGGCGTTCGTCGACGTCAAGGTCCCGGTCGAGGACCTGCTCGGCGAGGAGGGCAAGGGCTTCTACTACCTCGGCCACAACCTGGCCTCCGAGCGCTGGGGCATCGCCTTCGGCGCCTACGCCCAGGCCGCCGCGGCCGTGCGGTTCGCCCAGCAGTACGTCACCGACCGCACGGTCTTCGGCAAGCCGGTCGCGCACTTCCAGAACACCAAGTTCGAACTGGCCGCCTGCCAGGCCGAGGTGGACGCCGCCCAGGCCGTCGCCGACCGCGCCCTGGAGGCCCTGGACGCCGGCGAGCTGACGCCCGCCGAGGCCGCCTCCGCGAAGCTGTTCTGCACCGAGGTCGCGCACCGCGTGATCGACCGCTGCCTCCAGCTGCACGGCGGCTACGGCTACATGAACGAGTACCCGATCGCCCGCCTGTACGCCGACAACCGCGTGAACCGCATCTACGGCGGCACCAGCGAGATCATGAAGTCGATCATCGCCAAGTCCATGGGCCTGTAAGGGATCCGGGCACCTACCCTTCCCCCATGAACGAGGCACTGACGTCACTCCTCGATCTGCTCGACCTCGAGCAGATCGAGGAGAACATCTTCCGCGGTACCAGCCGGCCTTCGCTGGTACCGCGCGTCTTCGGCGGCCAGGTCGCGGCCCAGGCCCTGGTCGCGGCCGGGCGGACCGTCCCCGCGGACCGCACCGCGCACTCGCTGCACTCGTACTTCCTGCGCACCGGGGACACCGGCGCGCCCATCGTGTACTCGGTGGACCGGATCCGCGACGGGCGCTCCTTCACCACGCGCCGGGTCGTCGCCGTCCAGCACGGCCAGCCGATCTTCCACCTCTCCGCGTCGTTCCAGAAGTACGAGGACGGCCTCGACCACCAGGTCGCCATGCCGTCCGCCCCGGACCCGGAGTCCCTGCCCACCGCGGCCGAGTCGCTGCCCGCGTACCGCGAGATCTTCCGCGACCCCGGCACGGTGGAGCGGCTGATCGAGACGCGGGAGGCGGTGGACCTGCGCTACGCCACGACCCCGCCCTGGGGCAGCGTCGGCGAACCGGTGGAGCCGCGCTCGCAGGTGTGGTTCCGTACGGCCGGCAAGCTGGACAGCGCCGATCCGTTGCTGCACACGTGCCTGGCCACCTACGTCTCCGACATGACGCTGCTGGACTCGGTGCTGCTCGCGCACGGGCGGGGCGGCTGGGCGGTGGGCGACGTGGTCGGCGCCTCGCTGGACCACGCGATGTGGTTCCACCGGCCGTTCCGGGCTGACGAGTGGCTGCTGTACGACCAGGAGTCGCCCTCGGCGGCCGCGGGCCGGGGCCTCGGCCAGGCCCGCATCTGGACGCAGGACGGCCGGCTGGCCGTGACGGTCATCCAGGAGGGTGTCGTACGCGTCCCGCGTGCGTGACGTCCGCCCGGCGCACGCGGCGCACCCGGCGCACGCGACCCACGCGGCTCAGTCCCACCAGAACCCCCAGTGGTTGCTGCCGGTGACCGCCTCGTCGGCGTAGGCACGGATGCTGCCGGATCCCTGCCAGACATTGTCGGGCGAGAAGGCGAAGTGCTCCGCGGCGACGGGGAGCGCGTGGGCGGTCGTACGCGGCGGAGCCGCCACGGACACGTGGAGCTCGTCGAAGCCGAGGGCGACGACGCGGGCGCCGAAACGGTCCTCCCAGGAACGCAGGACCGCGCTGATGAGGGCGGTGTCGTTCTCGTGGTTGGTCGGACCGCACCAGCCCATCGCGGTCGGTACGTCGGCCCCGCGGCCCGCGGGGACCAGCGCGAGCCGCGGGCTCGGCAGATGGCCGCTCGCGATCAGCCCGTCCGCGAGCCCGCAGGCGACGGCATCCGGATCCGGCCCCTCCTCCGACCGGGCGAGCCCGGGCCAGTCCCGGCCGAAGGGAGCGATGAGCTCCTCCCCCTCCGCCCCCTCCTCGGGGTCGGGCACCACCGCGCTCCAGAACTCCCGCAGCACCGGCTCGACGTGGTGGTCGTCGGGGTCGGACATCCGCTCCGGCGCGAACTCCCGCTCCTGCCACCACCGTTCGAGCCCGCGCCGCCCCTGCAGCAGCACGGCCTGCAGCCCGGCGGCCGCGAGCGCGGGAGTCCGGTGCGCGGCGAGCGCCCCGACGCCCACGGCCTCGTCGGACACCCACAGCAACGGCGCGGCCTCCCGCCACCACCCCCGCCGCCCGGGCGTATCGATGAGCCCCCCGGCGGGCAACTCGAGCCCCAGGGAACGCCCTTGGGGATCGTCGGCCAGGACGGACAGCGGGTTGCGCGCCTTCGGAGACTTCCACATACGGCGACCGTAACGACGGCCACTGACAACCGGAGCGAGAGGCTGAACAGGGCCCGGGCGGGGGGCGCCTTCACGAAGGTCGCCATGACCCGTCCGGCGTGGACTACGTACGCTCGGCCGCACAGCAGCGCTGAACCGCGCAGCCAGCGCCCGGCCCACCAAGCCGGTCCGAAGCCTGCGTCCGTCGACACCACTCGTACGCACCGAGGGGCGACACGCAAGGAGCCCCGGCCGGGATCCCGGTCGGGGCTTCTTCGTGCCTGTTGCGGCTACTCCTCCGTCAGGCCCGCCGCGGCCAGGGTGTACGCCACCATCGGGTCGTAGAAGCGGGGGTCGCGGACGTGGTCGTCCAGGGGGATCGTCACCTGGACGGTGCCTTCCGCCTCGCCGATGAACAGGGCCGGGTCGTTGCAGTCCGCGTAGCCCACCGCGTCCAGGCCGCGCTGGGCCGCGCAGCCCGCCCAGCCGTGGTCGGCCACGACCAGGTCCGGCAGCGGGCGGTTCTCGGCGGCCAGGCCGTCGAGGATCGCGGCCATCGGCTCCGGCGAGTGGGTGTGCCACAGCGTCGCGCCGCGCTCCAGGACCGCGACGTCGGCGAACTGCCACACCGAGCCCTCGTCCGCCACCAGCCCCCGCGGGATGACGACGATCTCGCAGCCCGCCGCCCGCAGGGCCGCCGCCGTCGCGCGGTGGACGTCCAGGAGGCCGCCCGGGTGGCCGGTGGCGAAGAGCACGCTCTGCCGGTCCGCCGCCGCCTTGCGCAGCCGGGCCGCCAGGCGGTCCAGGCCGGCCACGGTCAGTTCCGGGTCGATGGTGTCCTGGCCGAAGCGGAACCCGGGGTCGTCCACGACGCCGCAGCGCTCCGCCATCACCGCGAGCACGTCCTGCTCGTCCGTCCAGCGGTCGCCCAGTTCCAGGCCGAGCCAGTAGTGCCGGTCACCGTTGGCGAGCTTGCGGTAGTGGCTCAGGTTGTTGTCGCGCGGCGTGGCGACCTGCCCCGCGATCCGCGTCCGGACCAGGTGGTCGATGAGTTCGGCGCGGGTGGGTACGGACGTCTCTATCGGCTTCGGCATACGGGCCATTCTGCCGCCGCCGGGCCGGAGGCGGCGCGTCCATTCCGGTCGGCGGACGCCCCTGCTCACGCCGACAGCGCCCCGAACGCCCCGTGCGCCAGGCGGCGCAGCAGCGATTCCGTGGCCTCCCGGCCGAGGGCCCCCAGGTGCGGGGTGGAGTTGAGCAGGCCGAAGACGGCGTGCACGGCGACCCGGACCTCCGCCTCGCCGACCTCCGGGTGCAGTTCGCGTACGACCTCCACCCACAGCTCCACGTACTGGCGCTGCAGCTGCCGTACGAGCTTGCGGTCGGCCTCCCGGAGCCGGTCGAGCTCCCGGTCGTGCAGGGTGATCAGCGCCCGGTCGTCGAGCGCGAAGTCGATGTGGCCGTCGATGAGGGAGGACAGCACCCGGGCCGGGTCCCCCGCCGCCTCCGCCACCCGGTGCCGGCCGCCGGTGAGGAGCCGCTCGCTGATGCCGACGAGCAGCTCGGCGAGCATCGCGTCCTTGCCCGCGAAGTGCCGGTAGAGGCCGGGGCCGCTGATGCCGACCGCGGCTCCTATCTCGTCGACGCCCACGCCGTGGAATCCACGCGCGGCGAAGAGGCGAGCGGCCTCACTGAGGATCTGCTCGCGACGGGTCGGGGCGGCCGCACTGGTGCTCATGGGAAACCATTCTAGACAGGGCCGTTAGCGGTCGTTAACCTGAGTTCCACAAGCGTTAACGCTCATTAACCGCGTGGAACGAGCAAGGGAGCTCGACCGATGCAGCAGGCACCAGTGCTGACGAGCGCCGCGGACCCGGCGTCCGAGGCCTGGCGGACCAACGAGGCCGCCCACCGCGAGCTGACCGAGGGCCTGCGCGCCCGGCTCGACGCGGCCCGGCTCGGCGGCGGCGAGAAGGCCCGCGCCCGCCACACCGCCCGCGGGAAGCTCCTCCCGCGCGAGCGCGTGGACACCCTCCTCGACCCCGGATCGCCCTTCCTGGAGCTGGCCCCGCTGGCCGCCGAGGGCATGTACGGGGGCGCCGCCCCCGCCGCCGGGGTCATCGCGGGCATCGGCCGGGTCAGCGGCCGCGAGTGCGTGATCGTCGCGAACGACGCCACCGTCAAGGGCGGCACGTACTACCCGATGACCGTCAAGAAGCACCTGCGCGCCCAGGAGGTGGCTCTGGAGAATCGTCTCCCCTGCCTCTACCTGGTCGACTCCGGCGGTGCCTTCCTGCCCATGCAGGACGAGGTCTTCCCCGACCGGGAGCACTTCGGCCGCATCTTCTACAACCAGGCCCGCATGTCGGGGGCCGGCATCCCGCAGATCGCCGCCGTCCTCGGCTCCTGCACGGCCGGCGGCGCGTACGTACCGGCCATGAGCGACGAGGCCGTCATCGTCCGCAACCAGGGCACGATCTTCCTCGGCGGCCCGCCGCTGGTGAAGGCCGCCACCGGTGAGGTGGTCACGGCCGAGGAGCTCGGCGGCGGCGAGGTCCACTCCCGGATCTCCGGCGTGACCGACCACCTCGCGGAGGACGACGCGCACGCGCTGCGGATCGTACGGAACATCGTGGCGACCCTGCCCGAGCGCGGGGCCCTGCCCTGGTCGGTCGAGGCGCCTGAAGAGCCCAAGGTGGACCCGTACGGGCTGTACGGCGCGGTCCCCGTCGACTCGCGCACGCCCTACGACGCCCGCGAGATCATCGCCCGGATCGTGGACGGCTCCCGCTTCCAGGAGTTCAAGTCCGAGTTCGGCCAGACGCTGGTCACCGGCTTCGCCCGGATCCACGGCCACCCGGTCGGGATCATCGCGAACAACGGCATCCTGTTCGCCGAGTCCGCACAGAAGGGCGCGCACTTCATCGAGCTGTGCGACCAGCGCGGCATCCCGCTCCTCTTCCTCCAGAACATCTCCGGCTTCATGGTCGGCAAGGACTACGAGGCCGGCGGCATCGCCAAGCACGGCGCCAAGATGGTGACGGCGGTGGCCTGCACCCGGGTCCCCAAGCTGACCGTGGTCGTCGGCGGCTCGTACGGCGCCGGCAACTACTCGATGTGCGGCCGGGCGTACTCGCCCCGCTTCCTGTGGATGTGGCCCAACGCCAAGATCTCCGTGATGGGCGGGGAGCAGGCGGCCTCGGTGCTCGCGACGGTCAAGCGCGACCAGATCGAGGGCGCGGGCCAGGAGTGGCCCGCCGAGGACGAGGAGGCCTTCAAGGCCCCGGTCCGCGCGCAGTACGAGGAGCAGGGCAACGCCTACTACGCCACCGCGCGGCTGTGGGACGACGGGGTCATCGACCCGATGGAAACCCGGCAGGTGCTGGGTCTGGCCCTGACTGCTTGCGCGAACGCTCCCCTGAGCGACTCCGCTTTCGGCATCTTCCGCATGTGACGTGAGGACCTCTTCGATGTTCAGCACTGTTCTGGTCGCGAACCGCGGCGAGATCGCGGTCCGGGTCATCCGCACCCTGCGGGAGCTCGGCATCCGCTCCGTGGCCGTCTTCAGCGACGCCGACGCGGACGCCCGCCATGTCCGGGAGGCCGACACGGCCGTCCGCATCGGCCCGGCCGCGGCCGCCGAGAGCTACCTGTCGGTGGAGCGGCTGCTGGATGCCGCGAAGCGGACGGGCGCCGAGGCCGTCCACCCCGGCTACGGCTTCCTCGCCGAGAACGCGGCCTTCGCGCAGGCCTGCGCCGACGCCGGCCTCGTCTTCATCGGCCCGCCGGCCGGCGCCATCAACCTGATGGGCGACAAGATCCGCGCCAAGGAGACCGTGAAGGCGGCGGGCGTGCCCGTCGTACCGGGTTCCTCGGGCAGCGGCCTGACCGACGCCGAACTGGTCGCGGCCGCCTCGGAGATCGGTATGCCGGTGCTGCTCAAGCCCTCGGCGGGCGGCGGCGGCAAGGGCATGCGCCTGGTGCGCGACGAGGCGGTGCTGGCCGAGGAGATCGCGGCGGCCCGCCGCGAGGCGCGGTCCTCCTTCGGCGACGACACCCTGCTGGTCGAGCGGTGGGTGGACCGGCCGCGGCACATCGAGATCCAGGTACTGGCGGACGCCCACGGGAACGTGGTGCACCTGGGCGAGCGCGAGTGCTCGCTGCAGCGCCGGCACCAGAAGGTGATCGAGGAGGCCCCGTCGGTCCTGCTCGACGAGAAGACCCGGGCCGCGATGGGCGCGGCGGCCGTGGACGCGGCCCGCTCCTGCGGGTACGTCGGCGCGGGCACGGTGGAGTTCATCGTGCCGGGCGGCGACCCGTCCTCCTACTACTTCATGGAGATGAACACCCGTCTCCAGGTCGAGCACCCGGTGACGGAGCTGATCACCGGGCTGGACCTGGTGGAGCAGCAGATCCGGGTCGCGGCCGGGGCCCGGCTGGGCTTCGACCAGTCCGAGGTGACGCTCACCGGCCACGCCATCGAGGCCCGCGTCTGCGCGGAGGACCCGGCGCGCGGGTTCCTGCCGTCGGGCGGCACGGTGCTGGCCCTGTCCGAGCCGGACGGCGGTGCGGTGCGCACCGACTCCGGGCTGACGGCGGGCGTGCCGGTGGGCTCGACGTACGACCCGATGCTGTCGAAGGTCATCGTCCACGGCCCGGACCGTCCGACGGCGCTGCGCATGCTGCGGGCGGCGCTGGCGGACACGGTGATCCTGGGCGTGCAGACCAACGCCGGATTCCTGCGGAGGCTGCTGGCGCACCCGGACGTGGTGTCCGGGGACCTGGACACGGGTCTGGTCGAACGCGATCTGCCGTCCCTCCTGCCGGAGGGGGTCCCGGACGAGGTGTACGCGGCTGCTGCGCTGCTGGCGCAGGGAACCGGGGCTCTGCCCCGGACCCCGGTCCTCAATCGCCGGACGGGCTGGGATGTTGCCCGGCCGGACCAGCAGGGGTGGGTCGACCCCTTCGACGCCGCCGACGGCTGGCGCCTCGGCGGCACGCCCGCCTGGACCGTGCACCATTTCCGCCTTCCCGGGACGGACCCGGTGGAGGTCCGCACCAGGACCACCGGCTCCGGCACCGAGCTCGCCCTCGCGGCGGCACCGGCCCTCGGCCGGATCGTCAGCCGCACCCCGGACACCGTCACCATCGAACTCGACGGCGTCACGCACCGGTTCAGCCACGCGGCCTCCCCGGAGGGGACCTGGCTCGGGCGCGACGCGGACAGCTGGCACGTCCAGACGTACGACCCCGTCGTGGCCAACCTCAGCGGCGCCGGCCGGGCAGGGGCCGACACCCTCGCCGCCCCCATGCCCGGCACCGTCACCGTGGTCAAGGTGGCCGTCGGTGACAAGGTCACGGCCGGGCAGAGCCTGCTCGTCGTCGAGGCCATGAAGATGGAGCACGTCATCTCCGCCCCGCACGCCGGCACCGTCACCGAGCTGGACGTGATCCCCGGCAGCACGGTCGCCATGGACCAGATCCTGGCCGTCGTCACCCCTGACGAGGACGCGGCCGAGGGCAAGGAGGACGCCGCGTGAACAGGCTGCCCATGAACGTCCCGGCCCCCGGCCTCCCGGCCCGGGTCCGGATCCACGAGGTCGGCGCCCGCGACGGGCTGCAGAACGAGAAGACGGCCGTACCCGTGGAGGTCAAGGCGGAGTTCGTCCACCGCCTGGCCGCCGCCGGGCTGACGACCATCGAGGCCACCAGCTTCGTGCACCCCAAGTGGGTGCCCCAACTGGCCGACGCGGAGGAGCTGTTCCCGCAGCTCTCCGACATCGACGCACATCTGCCCGTCCTCGTTCCCAACGAGCGCGGCCTCGACCGCGCGCTCGCCCTCGGGGCCACGCGCATCGCGGTCTTCGGTTCGGCCACCGAGACCTTCGCCTCCCGCAACCTCAACCGCACCGTCGCCGAGTCCCTCGCCATGTTCGAGCCCGTCGTGGCCCGGGCGAAGCAGAGCGACGCGCACGTCCGCGGTTACCTCTCGATGTGCTTCGGCGACCCCTGGGAGGGCCCGGTCCCGGTCCACCAGGTCGTCTCCGTCGCCAAGGCCCTGATGGACCTCGGCTGCGACGAGCTGAGCCTCGGCGACACGATCGGCGTGGCCACGCCGGGCCACGTCCAGGCCCTGCTCGCCGCACTGAACGAGGCCGGCGTCACGACCGACCGGATCGGCGTGCACTTCCACGACACCTACGGCCAGGCCCTGTCCAACACCCTCGCCGCGCTCCAGCACGGCGTGACCACCGTCGACGCCTCCGCGGGCGGCCTCGGCGGCTGCCCGTACGCGAAGAGCGCCACCGGCAACCTCGCGACCGAGGACCTGGTGTGGATGCTCGACGGCCTCGGCATCGAAACCGGGGTCGACCTGGCCGCCCTCACCGCCACGAGCGTGTGGATGGCCGAACGGCTGGGACGCCCCAGCCCCTCCCGTACCGTCCGCGCCCTCTCCCACAAGGAGTAGTCACACCATGTCCCTCGACCACCGGCTCACCCCTGAGCACGAGGAACTCCGCCGCACCGTGGAGGCGTTCGCGCACGACGTCGTCGCCCCGAAGATCGGCGACCTGTACGAGCGGCACGAGTTCCCGTACGAGATCGTCGCCGAGATGGGCCGCATGGGCCTGTTCGGCCTGCCCTTCCCTGAGGAGTACGGCGGCATGGGCGGGGACTACCTCGCCCTCGGCATCGCCCTGGAGGAGCTGGCCCGCGTCGACTCCTCGGTCGCCATCACCCTGGAGGCCGGGGTCTCCCTCGGCGCCATGCCGATCTACCTCTTCGGCTCCGAGGAGCAGAAGCAGCAGTGGCTGCCGAAGATGTGCTCCGGCGAGATCCTCGGCGCCTTCGGCCTGACGGAGCCCGGTGCCGGCTCCGACGCGGGCGGCACCCGCACCACCGCCGTCAAGGACGGCGACGAGTGGGTCATCAACGGTTCGAAGTGCTTCATCACCAACTCCGGTACGGACATCACCGGTCTGGTCACCGTCACCGCCGTGACGGGCCGCAAGGCGGACGGCCGCCCGGAGATCTCCTCGATCATCGTCCCGTCCGGCACCCCGGGCTTCACGGTGGCCGCGCCGTACTCCAAGGTGGGATGGAACTCCTCGGACACCCGTGAACTGTCCTTCGACGGCGTACGGGTCCCCCTGGCCAACCTGGTGGGCCAGGAGGGCCGCGGCTACGCGCAGTTCCTGCGGATCCTCGACGAGGGCCGGATCGCCATCTCCGCGCTCGCGACCGGTCTCGCGCAGGGCTGTGTGGACGAGTCGGTGAAGTACGCCAAGGAGCGGCACGCCTTCGGCAAGGCGATCGGCGACAACCAGGCGATCCAGTTCAAGCTGGCCGACATGGAGATGCGCGCCCACATGGCCCGCATCGGCTGGCGTGACGCGGCGTCGCGGCTGGTGGCCGGGGAGCAGTTCAAGAAGGAGGCGGCGATCGCGAAGCTGTACTCCTCGACGGTCGCCGTCGACAACGCGCGCGAGGCGACGCAGATCCACGGCGGCTACGGCTTCATGAACGAGTACCCGGTGGCCCGCATGTGGCGGGACTCCAAGATCCTGGAGATCGGCGAGGGCACGAGCGAGGTGCAGCGCATGCTGATCGCGCGCGAGCTGGGCTTCGCCGGCTGAGGCACCCGATGACGCCGTCCGGCGCGGGCCACGGGCCCGCGCCGGACTTCGGCATGCCCGCGGGCGGTCAGAGAAGGACGATGAGCGCGGCAGTGGGGGCCAGGGTCGCCAGGGCGCACACCGGCCAGTAGACGCGGGCGGCCGCCGTGTTCCACCGCCGTACGAAGTCGTTGGCGAGCCACCACAGCAGCGCGAACGCGGTCACGACCGGTGCCGCGATCACCCACCAGAGCAGCATGCCGTCGTTCTCCGTGGGTTCCCGCTGGGTCCAGCCGAGGTCGGCGAGCGGCCCGTTGACGGCGACGTACCAGACGAGCCAGACGGGCACGACGCCGGGAACTCCCATCACCAGGTTCGTTCCCGCGGTTATCCACCAGTTCCTTCGCATGCGCTCAGTATTCACGCCCGCGATCCCCCAACTCGGCCGACACCAGGGGCGATACGCGACTTCGGCCGGCCGCCCCGGCCGTCCCGGATTCCGGGATCCCCCGAGAGTGATCCACCTCACGACCGAATCCCGGCCGATCACTGGACATACCCTTAGGTTAGGCTAACCTTCTCACCGAACGGCCCAGCGGCCACCCCTGCACGCACGAAAGCGGACATCGACATGCCCAAGTCCCGAACCTCCTCCTTCACCCGTCGCGGCTTCGTCGCGGCCGGTGGCGCCCTCGGCCTCGTCGCGGTCCTCGCCGCGTGCGGCGGCACCGACAAGGCGAAGGGCGACGGCGGCAAGGACAACGGCGCCACGACGTCCGCCGCTTGGACCTTCAAGGACGACCTCGGCAAGGACGTCACCACCAAGGCCAAGCCGAAGAACATCGTCGCCTTCACCGGCACCGCCGCCGCGCTCTACGACTACGGCGTCTCGGTCAAGGGCGTGTTCGGCCCGACCAAGACCGCCGACGGCAAGGCCGACGTCCAGGCCGGTTCGCTGGACATCTCCAAGGTCGAGATCCTCGGCAACGTCTACGACGAGTTCAACGTCGAGAAGTACGCGGCCCTCCAGCCCGACCTGATGGTCACCAACAGCTGGGACGGCACCTACTGGTACGTGCCCGAGGCCTCGAAGGACAAGATCCTCGCGCTCGCCCCGGCCGCCGCGATCAAGGTCGGCGGCGACGTCACCCTCGACAAGGCGCTGGAGCGCACCGCGGACCTCGCCAAGTCCCTCGGCGCGGACCTGAACTCCAAGAAGACCGTGGACTCCAAGGCCCGCTTCGAGGCCGCCGCCGCGAAGGTGCGCGAGGCCACCAAGGCCAACCCGGGCGTCAAGGTGCTCGTGGGCTCGGGCGCGGACGCCCTGTTCTACGCGTCCACCCCGGACACCTCGGCCGACCTGAAGTACTTCAAGCAGCTCGGCGTCGAGTTCGTCACCCCCGAGAAGCTGGACGAGGGCGGCTTCTTCGAGAGCCTCAGCTGGGAGAACGCCGGCAAGTACAAGGCCGACGTCATCCTGCTCGACAACCGCACCGGCACCCTGCAGCCCGAGCAGCTGAAGGCCAAGCCGACCTGGAACGAGCTGCCCGCCGTCAAGGCCGGTCAGGTCATCCCCCGCGTGACCGAGCCGATCTACTCGTACGACAAGTGCGCGCAGATCCTCGAGGACCTCGCGAAGTCCATCCAGAACGCCAAGAAGGTCAGCTGACCCTCGGCGCCCGGTGACCCCGGGCGCCGGACAGGCCGTACCGACTCCGAGGGGGACCTCTCCGCATGACCGCCACCGCATCCGACGCCCCGGCCGTCGCACACTTCCGGTTCTTCGAGCTCGAAGTGCTCCGCACGCGCCGCCTGGGCCACTCGTTCCTGCGGGTCACGTTCGGCGGGGAGTCCCTCGCGGGCTTCCGTTCGGGCGGCTCCGACCAGAGCCTGTCGCTCTTCCTGCCCGCGTCCGGCCAGGAGCACACGGTCCTCCCGTCCACGGACGAGGACACCTGGTTCGCTGCCTGGCGCGGAATGCCGGACGAGGAGCGGCCGGTGATGCGCTCCTACACGGTGCGCGAGCAGCGCCGCACGCCCGAGGGGGCCGACGAGGTCGACATCGACTTCGTCCTCCACGGAGACGCGAGCCCCGCGTCCCGCTGGGCGGGGCGGGCGGTGGCCGGCCGCCGGATCCTGGCGATCGGGCCGGCCGTCGCGGAGAACAAGTCCGTACGCTTCCAGCCGCCGGCCGACACCGACGAGATCTGGATGTACGCGGACGAGACCGCCCTGCCGGCCGCGGCCGCGATCCTGGACCGGCTGCCCGCCGGGGCCCGGGTCAGGGCCTGGTTCGAGGTCCCGCACGAGGACGACCGGCTCGACCTCGCCACCGCCGCGGACGCGGACGTCACCTGGATCGTGCGCGAGAGCGACGGCCGGGAGCGGACGGAGCAGGTGCTGAGCGCGCTGCGCGCTGCCGGACCCGTCACCGGCGAAACACCGTACGCCTGGCTGGCGGGCGAGGCGGGCACGATCCGCGCGGTGCGCCGCCACATCGTGCAGGAACGTTCCATCGACCGCCGCGCCGTGCGCTTCACCGGCTACTGGCGGCTCGGCGCGAGCGAGGAGCAGCTCCTCGCCGAGGCGTACGCGGGCAAGGCTCCGAGCGAGGACCCGGCGTCCGAGCTGTAGTCAGCTTCCGTATTCCATAAAGCAGTTGCGATGGGCCCTGGCTTTTCAGCCAGGGCCCATCTGCGTTTGGCGAAATACTAAGGTTAGGCTAACCTAATCCTCGCACGCCACACCCCACACCCCCTCTCCACCCCTTGCCCGGAGGAAAGTTGATGCGCTCGCATCTGCTGAACGAGACGACCGCGGACCTCTACCGGCGCTCCGTCACCGAGGGCGTCGACCGCGTCGCCGCCAAACTCGCCACCACGCAGCGGCCCCACACCGGTATATCCGTCGACGAACTCGCCCCGGTCATCAGCGGGATCGACCTGGACAAGCCGCTCGGAGACGCGGCAGCCGTCCTGGACGAGCTGGAGGACGTCTACCTGCGCGACGCGGTGTACTTCCACCACCCGCGCTACCTGGGCCACCTCAACTGCCCCGTCGTCATCCCCGCCGTGCTCGGCGAGGCCATCCTCTCGGCCGTCAACTCCTCGCTCGACACCTGGGACCAGTCCATCGGCGGCACGCTCATCGAGCGCCGCCTCATCGACTGGACCGCCGAGCGCATCGGCCTCGGCCCCGCCGCGGACGGCATCTTCACCTCCGGCGGCAGCCAGTCCAACTTCCACGCCCTGCTCCTGGCCCGTGACGAGGCCTGCCGCCTCGTCATGAAGAAGGCGCTCGACGAGGGCCGCGAGCTCACCAAGGCCGAGCTCCTGCCGAAGCTGCGCATCTTCACCTCCGAGGCCAGCCACTTCAGCGTCCAGAAGTCGGCCGCCATGCTCGGACTCGGCTACGAGGCCGTCATCTCCGTCCCGGTCGACCGCAACCGCCGGATGGACACCGCGGTGCTCGCCCTGGAACTGGAGGAGTGCGCCTCCGAGGGCCTCTTCCCGATGGCCGTCGTCGCCACCGCCGGCACCACCGACTTCGGGTCCATCGACCCGCTCCCCGAGATCGCCCGCCTGGCCGACGAGCACTCCGCGTGGATGCACGTGGACGCCGCCTACGGCTGCGGGCTGCTGGCCTCGCCGACCCGCCGCCACCTCCTCGACGGCATCGAGCGCGCCGACTCGGTCACGGTCGACTACCACAAGTCGTTCTTCCAGCCCGTCAGCTCCAGCGCCATGCTGGTGCGCGACCGCGACACCCTCAAGCACGCCACGTACCACGCGGACTACCTCAACCCGCGCCGCATGGCCGAGGAGCGCATCCCCAACCAGGTCGACAAGTCCATCCAGACCACGCGCCGGTTCGACGCGCTCAAGCTCTGGGTGACCCTGCGCGTCATGGGCGCCGACGGGATCGGCTCGCTCTTCGACGAGGTCATCGACCTGGCCGCGGCCGGCTGGGACGTCATCGACGCCGACCCGCGCTTCGAGGTCGTCGTCAAGCCGCAGATCTCCACCCTCGTCTTCCGCTACGTCCCCGAGGGCGAGGACGTCCGCGCCGACCTGGTCGACGAGGCCAACCTGCACGCCCGCAAGGCCCTGTTCGCCTCCGGTGAGGCCGTCGTCGCCGGCACCAAGGTGGACGGGAAGCAGTACCTGAAGTTCACCCTCCTCAACCCGCAGACCACGACGGCCGACATCGCGGCCGTCCTCGACCTTCTCGCCGCACATGCCGAGCAGTTCCTGGGAGAATCCCTTGCCCTCCACCGCTGAGACCCACGACTTCATCGGCATCGGCGTCGGTCCGTTCAACCTCGGACTCGCCTGCCTGACCGCCCCGCTCGACGAGATCGACGGTCTCTTCATCGAGTCGAAGCCGCACTTCGAGTGGCACGCCGGAATGTTCCTGGACGGCGCCCACCTGCAGACGCCCTTCATGTCGGACCTGGTCACGCTCGCCGACCCGACCTCGCCCTTCTCCTTCCTGAACTACCTGAAGGACAAGGACCGGCTGTACTCCTTCTACATCCGGGAGAACTTCTACCCGCTGCGGGCCGAGTACAACGACTACTGCCGCTGGGCCGCCGACCGCCTCGACAACGTCCAGTGGTCCACCTCGGTCACCGAGGTCACCTACGACGAGCAGGCCGGCCTGTACGAGGTCCACACCGACAAGGGCGAGACCCACCGGGCCCCCCGCCTGGTCCTGGGCACCGGCACCCCGCCGCACGTCCCGCCGACCTGCGAGGGCCTCGGCGGCGACTTCCTGCACAACTCCGCCTACATGCAGAACAAGGCGGAGCTGCAGAAGAAGAAGTCGATCACCCTCATCGGCTCCGGTCAGAGCGCGGCCGAGATCTACTACGACCTCCTCGCCGAGATCGACGTCCACGGCTACCAGCTCAACTGGGTCACCCGCTCGCCGCGGTTCTTCCCGCTGGAGTACACGAAGCTGACCCTGGAGATGACCTCCCCCGAGTACGTGGACTACTTCCACGCGCTCCCCGAGGACACCCGGTACCGGCTGGAGACCCAGCAGAAGAACCTCTTCAAGGGCATCGACGGCGACCTGATCAACGCCATCTTCGACCTGCTCTACCAGAAGAAGATCAGCATGCCGGGCCAGGTCCCGACCACCCTGCTGACCAACACCTCGCTGAACAGCACCGCGTACGACACCACCACGGGCACGTACACGCTGGGGCTGCGCCAGGAGGAGCAGGAGCGCGACTTCTCCCTCACCTCCGAGGGCCTGGTGCTGGCCACCGGCTACAAGTACACGTTCCCGGAGTTCCTGAACCCGGTGCGCGACCGCCTGAACTTCGACGGGCACGGCCGCCTCGACGCCGCCCGCAACTACAGCATCGACACCACGGGCCGCGGGGTCTACCTGCAGAACGGCACCACCCACAACCACTCCCTCACCTCGCCCGACCTGGGCATGGCGGCGTACCGGAACGCGTACATCGTCGGTGAGCTCCTCGGCCGCGAGCACTACAAGGTCGAGAAGTCCATCGCGTTCCAGCAGTTCGCCGCCCCGGAAGGCACCCTCTGATGAGCACCACAGAACTCCTCTTCTCCCGCACCGACAAGGAACTCGGTTCCTTCGCCGTGCGCCCCCTGGACCCCTTCGCCGACGCGGAGCTGCTCCACGGCTGGGTGACCCACCCGAAGGCCTCGTTCTGGATGATGCAGGACGCGTCCCTGCCGGACGTCGAGCGCGAGTACATGAGGATCACCGCCCACGAGCACCACCAGGCCTTCATCGGCCTGCACGAGGGCCGCCCCGCCTTCCTCATGGAGACCTACGACCCGTCCGAGCTGGAGCTGGTCGGCCTCTACGACGCACAGCCGGGCGACGTCGGCATGCACTTCCTCGTCGCCCCCAGCGACACCCCGCTGCACGGCTTCACCCGCGCCGTCATCACCACGGTGATGGCCGCGATCTTCGCCGACCCGGCCACCGAGCGCGTCGTCGTCGAGCCGGACGTCGCCAACACCGCCGTCCACGCCCTGAACGAGGTCGTCGGCTTCGTGCCGGAGCGCCAGGTCACCAAGCCGGAGAAGGAAGCCCTGCTGAGCTTCTGCACCCGCGCCCGGTTCGAGGCCGCCACGGCCGCCCAGGGGGTCTCCATATGAGCCTCGCCGACGCCGTCGCCCACCTGAACCCCGAGCTGTGGGCCCGCGCCAACCGCGCCCTGGTCCGCAAGGGCCTCGCGGAGTTCTCCCACGAACGCCTGCTGACGCCGAAGCCGCTGGGCGACGACCTCTACTCGGTCCTCAGCGACGACTCCACCGTGGAGTACCGCTTCAAGGCCGTCCGGCACGCCCTCGACCACTGGTCGGTCGACGAGGCCTCCATCACCCGCCACCGGGACGGCGTGGAGCTGGAGCCCGACGCCCTCGACTTCCACATCGAGCTGCGCGAGTCCCTGGGCCTGAGCCCCGAGGTGCTGCCCGTCTACCTGGAGGAGATCTCCTCCACCCTGGCCGGCACCGGCTACAAGTACACGAAGCCGCAGGTCTCCTCCGACGTCCTCGCGAAGTCCTCCTTCCAGGACATCGAGACGGGCATGACCGAGGGCCACCCCTGCTTCGTCGCGAACAACGGCCGGCTCGGCTTCGGCGTGCACGAGTACCTCTCGTACGCCCCGGAGACCGCCAGCCCCGTCCACCTCGTGTGGGTCGCCGCCCGCAAGGACGTCTCCACCTTCACGGCGGGCGCCGGCCTGGACCACGACTCCTTCATGCGCGAGGAGCTCGGCGACGGGACCATCGGCGTCTTCGCCGAGCGGATGACCGCGCTGGGCCTGGACCTGGCCGACTTCCACCTCTTCCCCGTGCACCCCTGGCAGTGGTGGAACAAGACCACGGTCACCTTCGCGGCCGAGATCGCGAACCAGCGCCTGGTGCTGCTGGGCGAGGGCCCGGACGAGTACCTCGCGCAGCAGTCGATCCGCACGTTCTTCAACCGGAGCGCGCCGCGCAAGCACTACGTCAAGACCGCCATCTCGGTCCTGAACATGGGCTTCATGCGGGGCCTGTCGGCCGCGTACATGGAGGCCACTCCGGCCATCAACGACTGGCTGCACCAGCTGATCGAGGGCGACGAGGTCCTGAAGTCGGTGGACTTCTCGATCATCCGCGAGCGCGCGGCGATCGGCTACCACCACCGCCAGTACGAGCGCGCCACCGACCGGTACTCCCCGTACCGCAAGATGCTGGCCGCGCTGTGGCGCGAGTCGCCCGTCAACCGGATCGAGGGCGACGAGCGCCTCGCCACGATGGCCTCGCTCCTGCACGTGGACGCCGAGGGCAAGTCCTTCGTCGGCGCGCTGATCGCGGAGTCGGGCCTGACCCCGGCCGAGTGGCTGCGCCACTACCTGCGCGCCTACCTGGTGCCGCTGCTGCACTGCTTCTACCAGTACGACCTCGCGTACATGCCGCACGGCGAGAACACCATCCTCGTCATCGAGGGCGGCCTGGTGAAGCGGGCGATCTTCAAGGACATCGCCGAGGAGATCGTCATCATGGACGCGGACGCGGTGCTGCCGCCCGCGGTCGAGCGGGTCCGGGCGGACATCCCCGAGGACATGAAGCTCCTGTCGATCTTCACCGATGTCTTCGACTGCTTCTTCCGCTTCCTCGGCGCGATCCTGGCGGACGAGGGCATCTGCGACGAGGACACCTTCTGGCGGGCGGTCGCGGACTGCGGCCACGAGTACCAGGAGTCCATGCCGCAGCTCGCGGAGCGCTTCCGGCGCTACGACCTCTTCGCCGAGGAGTTCCAGCTGTCCTGCCTGAACCGGCTCCAGCTGCGCAACAACAAGCAGATGGTCGACCTCGCCGACCCGGCGGCGGCCCTCCAGCTGATCGGCAACCTCAAGAACCCCGTCGCGGCCTTCGCCCGGCGGTGACACCCGGGGCGGGGGAGGCATCGATACGGTCCCTCGATGCCTCCCTCTCCCCACCCCCTGGACCGACGGCGTGACCGCGGGGCAACAATGGCCCTCCTCGCGGTCACGCCTTCGTGCGTCCGCCCCCGCGGCCGCAGTTGACGGCCCGAGTCCGTCCGGGAGCCCCCATGCCGTTCCAGATCCGCCCGGGCCGTGCGGCCGCCCTGCTCCTGTCGGCCGCGCTCGTGGCCGGGACGCTGTCCGGATGTTCTCTCCTGTCGCCCTTCACCACCTGCGAGGGGACCGGAGCCCGGATGAAGGAGCTGGAGTCGCTGCCCCTGCTCTCCTCGCCGCCGCCCGGCGCGAGCGCCCCCCGCAGCTTCGACGGCTCCTTCTCCGAGTGCGCGGACGACAGCGGCAACGCCTGGCTGTCCGCCGGGCGCACCTACGTCTACCCCGGCACCCGCCAGGAGGTCCTCGACCACTACCGCGAGGCGGCGGAGGCCGACGGCTGGCGGTTCGTTCCCGACCCGGTGCCCGGTCGGGACCTGGGGGACGTGTGCTTCACCAAGGGCGAGGACGGGCGGGCCAAGATGTTCACCCTGTCCTTCCCGCCCGCGCGCTACCTCAGGGAGATCTACGGTCCCGAGGCAGCCGCGGAGTTCGCCACGGGGTCCGGTTTCGAGATAACGGCTGGCTCGGAGGCGGACGGGGCCAAGACCTCCTGCTGGTCGTGACCCCGTCCACCGCCGGTCACTGCCAGGGGACGTCCGGGGCCCGGAAGAAGGCGATGCCCTGCGCCTCCAGCCGGGGCGCCTGCGCCGCCAGGCGGCGGCCGTAGGAGGTCCAGTCGAGCGCGGCCGCCGGCGACCAGCCCAGTTCGGCCAGGCCCAGCACCCGCGGGAAGGCCATCAGCTCCCAGTCTCCGCGCGTCGCGACGGTCTCCGTCCACAGCGGGGCCTCCACCCCCAGCACCGCCGACTCCGGGACCCCGGCCAGGTACGCCCCCGGGTCCCAGGAGTAGGCGCGCCGCACCGGGACGTACCCCGCCCAGGCCAGCCCCGGCTTCGTCGCCGGGTCGTACTTCATGTCCAGGTACAGCCGGTCCGCCGGCGACAGGATCAGCGGGTGCCCCGCCTTCGCCGCCGCCACCACTGCCGCCCGGTCCGCGGCCGCGGTCTTGTCGTGGCCCCAGTACTGGAGCACCGCGCCCCGGGCCGGGCGCGCCGCCGCCAGCTGGTGCCAGGCCACCACCGTCTTCCCGTGCCGCCCCACCACCTGCTGCGCCCGGTCCATGAAGGCCGCGTAGTCGGCCGCCGGCGTCGCGTGCGCCTCGTCGCCACCGATGTGCAGGTAGCGGCCCGGGGTCAGCTCCGCCAGCTCGCCGAGGACGTCGTCGATGAACTCGTACGTCCGCTCCTTGGCCACGCACAGCGAGCTGAAGCCCACCTTGACGCCGGTGTACCGCTCCGGGGCCTTGCCGTCGCAGTTCAGCTCGGCGTAGGAGGCGAGGGCCGCGTTCACGTGCCCCGGCATGTCGATCTCGGGGACCACGTCGACGTACCGCTGCCCCGCGTAAGCCACCAGCTCCCGGTACTCGTCCTTCGTCCAGTGGCCGCCCGGCCCTCCGCCGACCTCGCTGCCGCCCCCGTACTCCGCCAGCCGCGGCCAGGAGTCGATCGCCAGGCGCCACCCCTGGTCGTCGGTCAGGTGCACGTGCAGGGTGTTGACCTTGTACTGGGCGAGCTGGTCCACGTACCTCTTCACCTGGTCCACCGAGAAGTGGTGGCGCGCGATGTCGACCATGGCCCCCCGGTACGCGAAGCGGGGCCGGTCGGTGACCGTCCCGCCCGGCACCGTGCCGGGGCCCGCCACCGGCACCAGCTGGCGCAGCGTCTGCCCCGCGTGGAAGAGCCCGGCCGGGGTCCGCGCGGTGAGGGTGACCCCGGTCGGGCCGGACTCCAGCCGGTACCCCTCCTCGCCCACCCCCTGCGCCCCCTCGTCGATCCTGAGCCGGATCCCGTCCCCCTGCGCCCCGTCGACCACCGGCAGCGGCAGCCCGCTCGGGCCGCGCAGCTGCTCGGCGAGGAGCTCGCCCACCCGGCGGACCTCCTCGCCCGGGCCCCGGCCGGTACGGATGACCGTGCCCGCGCCGAAGGAGTACCCGGGGCCTTCGGCGTGCGCAAAGACGGGTGCGGGCAGCAGCCGTTCGAAGGGGGCGAGGGCCACCGGCGGGTCGTCCCCGGGCCGGGCGTCGTCACCGTGGGCGGAGGTGCAGGCCGTGACCAGGGCCGGGGCCGCGGCGAAGGCGAGGAGGGCGCCGAGCGTGCGTCGCAGGACTCTCATGCGCACAGGTATAGGCCAAGCGGGCCGTCCCGTCCGGTGGGCGAATCCGGGACGGGCGGAAATCATCCGAAGGAGGGCACACCGAGCGTCTCACTGGTCCAGACCAGAGGGATCCTGCCCGGAATCGGGCAGGATCTTTGCGTTCATCGCTGTTAGCCGCCAATATCTACGAGTGCTCGATCGCCGCCCGTCGCATGACGACCTCGTCGACCACCTGGTGCGCAGCACCGCGCTGCAGCGCGGCGAGGCGGCCCGGGTGGTACTGGACGTGCTCGCCTACTTCGACGAGACGACCGAGGAGTTCGTCCGCCGCCGCCACCGGGAACTGCAGTCCGGCGGAGCGGTGAACGCGGAGATCTTCGAGCGGATCGCGGCCGAGCTGCCGCACCGCGCCGTGGCGCCGCCGGAGCTCTCGCTCCGGCAGTTGCGCCGCATCGTCTACGGCTGAGCCGGCCGCCGCCGCACGCGGCACCGGACGAGTACAGAACCGAACTTCAGGAGGGGCTAAACCGTATGTGTGGAATCGTCGGTTACATCGGCAAGCGTGACGTGGCACCGCTGCTGCTGGAGGGCCTGGCACGGCTGGAGTACCGCGGATACGACTCCGCGGGCATCGTGGTCAACACCCCGAAGGCCCCGGGCCTGAAGGTCGTCAAGGCCAAGGGCCGCGTCCGCGAGCTGGAGTCCCGCGTTCCCAAGCGCTTCGCCGGCACCACCGGCATCGCCCACACCCGCTGGGCCACGCACGGCGCCCCGAGCGACATCAACTCCCACCCGCACCTGGACCCGGAGAACAAGGTCGCCGTCGTCCACAACGGCATCGTCGACAACTGCTCCGAGCTGCGCGCCAAGCTCGAGGCCGAGGGCGTCGTCTTCGTCTCGGAGACCGACACCGAGGTCATCGTCCACCTGATCGCCCGCTCCGAGGCCGACTCCCTGGAGGAGAAGGTCCGCGAGGCGCTCAAGGTCATCGAGGGCACCTACGGCATCGCCGTCATGCACTCCGACTTCGCCGACCGCATCGTCGTCGCCCGCAACGGCTCCCCCGTGGTCCTCGGCATCGGCGAGAAGGAGATGTTCGTCGCCTCGGACGTCGCCGCGCTGGTCGCCCACACCCGCCAGGTCGTCACCCTCGGCGACGGCGAGATGGCCACCATCAAGGCCGACGACTTCCGCACCTACACGACCTCCGGCACGACGACCAACGCCACCCCGGAGACCGTGGAGTGGGAGGCCGCCTCGTACGACATGGGCGGTCACGACACCTACATGCACAAGGAGATCTCCGAGCAGCCCGACGCGGTCGACCGCGTGCTGCGCGGCCGGATCGACGACCGCTTCAACACCGTGCACCTGGGCGGCCTGAACCTGGACCCGCGCGAGGCGCGCGGCATCCGCCGGGTCAAGATCCTGGGCTGCGGCACCTCGTACCACGCGGGCCTCATCGGCGCCGGCCTCATCGAGGGCATGGCCCGCATCCCCGCGGACGCCGAGCCGGCCTCCGAGTTCCGCTACCGCAACCCGGTCGTGGACCCCGACACCCTCTACATCGCGGTCTCCCAGTCCGGTGAGACCTACGACGTCCTCGCGGCGGTGCAGGAGCTCAAGCGCAAGGGCGCCCGCGTCCTCGGCGTGGTCAACGTGGTCGGCTCCGCCATCGCCCGCGAGGCCGACGGCGGCGTGTACGTGCACGCCGGCCCCGAGGTCTGCGTCGTCTCCACCAAGTGCTTCACCAACACGGTCGTGGCCTTCGCGCTGCTCGCCGTGCACCTGGGCCGCATCCGGGACCTCTCGGTCACCGACGGCAAGCGGATCATCGAGGGCCTGCGCAAGCTGCCCGCGCAGATCCAGGAGATCCTCGAGGGCGAAGAGGACATCAAGAAGCTGGCGGCCGAGTTCGCCGAGGCCAAGTCGATGATGTTCATCGGCCGGGTGCGCGGCTACCCGGTGGCGCTGGAGGCCTCCCTCAAGCTGAAGGAGATCTCCTACATCCACGCCGAGGCCTACCCCGCCTCCGAGCTCAAGCACGGTCCGCTGGCCCTGATCGAGCCGTCGCTGCCGACGGTCGCGATCGTCCCGGACGACGACCTGCTGGAGAAGAACCGCGCGGCGCTCGAGGAGATCAAGGCCCGCAGCGGCCGGATCCTCGCGGTCGCCCACCGCGAGCAGGAGAAGGCGGACCACACCATCGTGGTGCCGAAGAACGAGGACGAGCTGGACCCGATCCTGATGGGCATCCCGCTCCAGCTGCTCGCGTACCACACGGCCCTGGCCATGGGCCGGGACATCGACAAGCCGCGCAACCTGGCGAAGTCGGTCACGGTCGAGTAGTCGCCCCCCTCACCACGCGAACGCCCCCGGGACCCCACGGTCCCGGGGGCGTCCCCGTTCGGCCGGCGCACCGAGCCGGGCCGGGTGCCGCGCGTGACGATCGGCGGGCTGTGCGACCGGGCCCACGACATCGAGGCCTCCCGACGCCGCTTCGACGCCTGAACGCGCGAACGGCCCCCCGGATCCCGTCCGGGGGGCCGCGGGTGGGGCGCCGGTCAGCCCGCTGCGACCGCGCCGCCGCTGCGGGCCCTGCCGAAGGCCATCGGCCAGTGGGCCAGGGCCGCGGTGGCGCCGTACCAGGCCAGCAGGCCGGAGACGGCGGCGACCCAGCCGCCCGCCTTCGCGAGCGTGCCGCTGTCGACGAACGCGCCCACGGCCAGCAGGAGCAGCGACAGGGTCAGCAGGGCGTAGACGCCCTGGCCGAACAGACCGCTCGCGGCGGCGACCGTGAGTGTCAGCGCGAGCATCGCGAACAGGACAAGAAACGTTCCGGCGGCTTCGTCGGAAACCGAACCGCCGGCGCCCTTGGCCCACGTGAACCAGAAGATGCCGAGGCCCGCGAACGCGGTGCCGTTGAACCCGTTGCCGCCGCGGTACTCCAGAAGACCGAGGAGGAACAGGGCCGCGCCGCCGACGTACATCGCGAGCGACACGGAGCTGGCAGCGGACACGCCGTCGATGACACCGGTGTGGCCGATACCGAATGCGAGAAGGGTGAGACCCAGGGCTATGTTCCCGAGGGTCGAAGTCGAGGCCGTGCTTCCCGCAGAGACACCATTGTCCACGGCGGGCTCCCTTCGATCTGCAGTTGTTTGCTGCGTCCCAGCAGCATTTATCTACCCTTTACACGAGGGCACAACCGCACAAGCGACTTAACAAGCGGTCACAGAACGACAACGGTGAGCGACCCGATCGGTCGCCCACCCGCGGGGGAAGCAGTCAGGGAATGACAACGACCGGTCGCTGTGCGCGCTTGGCCAGCCGGCCGGCGACCGAGCCGAAGATCCGGCCCACGATGCCGTGCGTCGAGCCGACCACGATGGCGTCGGCCGAATACTCCCGGCCGACCTCCTCCAGTTCGTGGCAGATGTCACCACCGCGCTCGACCAGGATCCACGGCACTTCGGCCAGATAGTCCGCGCAGGCGAGCTCCAGCCCGAGGACCTCGGTGCGGTGGTCCGGCACGTCGACGAAGACGGGCGGCTCGCAGCCGGCCCACACCGTGGTGGGCAGCCGGTTGGCGACATGGACGATGATCAGCCCGGAGCCGGAGCGACGGGCCATGCCGATCGCATAGGCGAGCGCGCGCTCACTGGACGTGGATCCGTCGAAACCCACAACGACCCCGTGCCGGAAGGCCGGATCGCAGTGCACGCGTGTCTGTTCCACCGCTCGCAGATCGGCGGCCGACTCGGGGTCGACGACGCGTTTGCGCTTGCGGTCCGCGGGTTCGGAGAATTCGTGACCGGCCATGGGTGTCTCGGCGAAGAGGTCCTTGGAGGAAGCAACAGGGGCGAAATCGGCGACGCAGTGTGACGGAGCTATGTCCGGGAAGCATCTTCCCAAGCCCATACCCACCAGGGTACGGCGACACTCCTGTCCTGCACAGGGCATGCCGCCCTTGGAGAGCGTCCCAGGGAGCATGCCGGAGCGAGCGCGCCTTGGCAATGTCCGCTGCCCCCTACAGGCAGTGACGAGACGGGCCACCGCCACCCGTTGGCGCAGTGACCGAGCCCCACCGACGGGCGTTGGGACATGCGTCCGACCAACAGGTAAGAGCCCGCAGGGAGCACGCCGTGCCCGGTCATCCGGTCCACCCCGTCCAGCCAGCTCGGCCGACGCAGTCCGCCCGGTCCCGCCACAATGCCGACCCCGCCCCGCACTTCGCCCCCTCCCCCCGCTCGAACCTTCACCCGTCCGTGCGTTCCGCCGCACGCCCCCACGACGACCCAGCGGGTGACGTCGTGCGCTGGGCCGCCTTCAGCTGCCTGCTCGTCCCCGTGGTCCTCGTCGTCTACGGAAGCTCCTTCGGCGGGGCCGCCGTCGCCACCCTCGGCCTGCTCGCCGTGACGGCCGCGTGCCGGGTCCTGCTGCGCCACTCGGAGAAGAACCGGCGGGGCGCGGTCCGCGTCCCCTCGGAGGAGTCCCTTCCGCCCGCCCACCGGGGCCGGCACTCGCGCGTCGGCGGCGGGATGCGGCGCGGCTGCCGGGGCTCCGGCCCGCTCTCCCCGCACGACTGACTCATTCGCACACCCACACACGCATGTTTTCAGCCAACTTCCCGGCAGGGTGCCCTCCTTGCCGGAATGTCCCCCCGTCCCCCTCACCACCAGCGACGACAGACCCCGGGGGGCGTTCTGGCCCTACAGGTACTGGCCATGGCCGGGCCGCGCGCTTCCCGTTCGGGTAGCGGAGTGGAACGCTTACTGATCGAATGCTTTTCGCCAAGTTGAGAAGTCGACATAGCGCTGCGTGCTGAACTTGTCACGCCGACACCACGGGACGCAGTAGATTCGATCATGTATTTACGGCGGGGGATCCACGTGCAAGGCCGAGGGGAAACGTGCAGGTGCGACCAGACCAAGGAGTCGCGACACCCAAGGGGGGCTTAGCGCCATGAGCCAGGATTCCACCGCCGTCGTCACAGCAGACGCCGGCCGGAAGCTCGCGGGGCGTCGCCGCAGGGAGATCGTCGCGGTGCTGCTCTTCAGCGGCGGACCGATCTTCGAGAGCTCTATTCCACTTTCCGTGTTCGGCATTGACCGGCAGGACGCGGGAGTTCCACGCTACCGATTGCTCGTGTGCGCCGGTGAGGACGGTCCGCTCAGGACCACCGGCGGGCTCGAACTGACCGCGCCGTACGGGTTGGAGGCGATCGCCCGGGCAGGGACGGTCGTCGTTCCCGCCTGGCGCTCCATCACTTCACCGCCGCCGCCGGAGGCGCTCGACGCACTGCGTCTGGCGCACGAGGAGGGGGCCCGGATCGTCGGACTGTGCACGGGAGCCTTCGTGCTCGCCGCCGCCGGTCTGCTGGACGGCCGGCCCGCGACGACGCACTGGATGTACGCGCCGACGCTGGCCAAGCGGTACCCGTCCGTCCATGTCGATCCGCGCGAACTCTTCGTCGACGACGGCGACGTGCTCACGTCCGCCGGCACGGCGGCCGGAATCGACCTGTGCCTGCACATCGTGCGCACGGACCACGGCAGCGAGGCGGCCGGGGCCCTGGCCCGCAGGCTGGTCGTGCCGCCGCGCCGCACGGGTGGCCAGGAGCGCTATCTCGACCGGTCGCTGCCGGAGGAGATCGGCGCCGACCCGCTGGCCGAGGTCGTCGCCTGGGCACTGGAACACCTCCACGAGCAGTTCGACGTGGAGACGCTGGCCGCCCGCGCCTACATGAGCAGGCGCACCTTCGACCGGCGGTTCCGCTCGCTCACCGGCAGCGCTCCGCTCCAGTGGCTGATCACCCAGCGGGTGCTCCAGGCACAGCGGCTGCTGGAGACCTCCGACTACTCGGTCGACGAGGTCGCCGGACGCTGCGGGTTCCGCTCGCCGGTCGCGCTGCGGGGTCACTTCCGGCGGCAGCTGGGGTCCTCCCCGGCCGCCTACCGCTCCGCCTACCGGGCACGCCGGCCGCAGGCCGACGTGGCACAGGTGGCCGAGATCAACTCGGGTCCGGTTCCGCACCAGCGCACTCCGCAGCCCCACCGGGCGGCGGCGGCCCTGGCCGCGTCGGGTCCCACGGTGACGGAGCTGTACGCCCCGGGCCGGGTCCTGCGGGAGCACGCGTAACCCCCACGACGGGTACGGCTGCGAAGGTCCTCCATCGGTCACCGCCGATGGGGGACCTTCCGCATATGCGGTCCGCGCCGTGGGGGACCGCATAAGGTGGGACACATGAACGATCGCATGGTGTGGATCGACTGCGAGATGACCGGGCTCTCGCTGACGGACGACGCACTTATCGAGGTGGCCGCACTGGTCACCGACTCGGAGCTCAACGTGCTCGGCGAAGGCGTGGACATCGTGATCCGCCCGCCGGACGCCGCGCTGGAGACCATGCCCGACGTGGTGCGCGAGATGCACACCGCCTCCGGCCTGCTCGACGAGCTGGCCGGCGGGACCACCCTCGCGGATGCCGAGGCGCAGGTCCTGGCCTACGTGCGCGAGCACGTGAAGGAGCCCCGCAAGGCGCCGCTCTGCGGGAACTCGGTCGGCACCGACCGCGGCTTCCTGCTGCGCGACATGGCCGCGCTGGAGAGCTACCTGCACTACCGGATCGTGGACGTGTCCTCGGTCAAGGAGCTGGCGCGCCGCTGGTACCCGCGGGCCTACTTCAACAGCCCGCCGAAGAACGGCAACCACCGGGCACTGGCGGACATCAAGGACTCCATCACCGAGCTGCGCTACTACCGGGAGGCGGTCTTCGTACCGCAGCCGGGGCCCGACTCGGACACGGCCCGCAGCATCGCCGCCAAGCACGTCGCGCCGGGCGCGTAGCCCGGGCCGGGCCCCTCCGGAGGAGGGCGCCGGGAAAGGGGGAGCGAGCACCCTCCCGGACCCTGTACCCTTTTCTTCGGCCGGTCGGTTTTCCGACCGGACATGGTGGGTGTAGCTCAGTTGGTAGAGCACCTGGTTGTGGTCCAGGTGGCCGCGGGTTCAAGTCCCGTCACTCACCCTGCGGGAAGGCCCCGGTTCGCGGAAGCGGACCGGGGCCTTCTGCATGACCGGGTCCGGGCCGGGTCCCGGGCCGGACCGGGGCCGGGGCCGTCAGGACGATTCCCGGACCACCAGCCGGTTCGGCAGCACGGCGGCCGCCTCGCCCGCCTCCCCCGCGATCCTCCCCAGCAGCATCCGCGTCATGGTCCGGCCCATCTCCTCGATCGGCTGCCGGACGCTGGTCAGCGGCGGATCCATGTGCCGGGCCACCACCGAGTCGTCGAAGCCGACCAGCGCCACGTCCCGCGGTATCCGGCGGCCGGCCGCGCGCAGCTCCCGCCGGGCGCCCGCCGCCATGACGTCGGAGGCGGCGAAGACCGCGTCGAGCCCGGGCCGGCGCTCCAGCAGTGCGCGCATGGCCCTCCGGCCGCCCTCCTCGGTGAAGTCGCCGACCGCGATCATCGGCTCGTCGACGGGCTGCCCTGCGGCCGCCAGGGCCTGCCGGTAGCCGTCGAGGCGGCACTGCGCCCCGTACACGTCCAGCGGGCCCGTGATCGTGGCGATGGCGCGGCGGCCCCGGTCCAGGAGGTGGCCCACGGCCTCGGCGGCGCCCGCCAGGTTGTCGGAGTCCACGCAGGGCAGGGTCTCGGCGGCGGAGCGGCGGCCGCTGATCACCGTCGGGATGCCCAGCTCGGCCAGCAGCTCCGGCAGCGGGTCCCCGGCGTGGACGGAGACGAGCAGCACTCCGTCCACGCGGTGCCCGGACAGGTACTGGGCGAGCCGGCGGCGCTCGCGGTCGCTGCCCGCCAGGGTGAGCACGAGCTGGATCTCGGTGTCGGCGAGCTCGGCGCCGACCCCGCGGACCACCTCGGAGAAGTAGGGCTCGGCGAAGAAGCGGGCCTCCGGCTCGGGGATCACGAGGGCTATGGCGTCGGTGCGGTTGGCCGCGAGGGCGCGCGCGGCCCGGTTCGGCACGTACCCCAGCTCGGCCACGGCCGCCTCGACGGCGACCCTGGTGTGCTCGCTGACCTTGGAGGATCCGTTGATCACCCGGGAGACCGTGCCGCGCCCGACTCCGGCGTGCGCGGCGACCTCCTCCAGGGTCGGTCGTCCCCCACTGCGCCCGTGCCCGTTCATGACTTCCTCCCGGTTGTGAATCTACCTCTTGACGGTTGTGGGAGCGCTCCCACACTGTGTCACACGACACCCGGCACGTTTCGTCCTTCTGGGAGGAAGCACATGCGCGTCCGAGCCCGAGCCCGAAGAAACCTCGTCACGACCGTCACCGCGGCCGGAGCCGCGGCCCTGCTGCTCGCGGGGTGCGCGCAGGACCCCGACGAGAGCCCCGGCCAGGGCGCCACCGGCGCGTCCGGCGGAGCCGCACGGACCACCCTCACCGTCGGGGTCTTCGGGGCCTTCGGACTCCAGGAGGCCGGGCTCTACGACACGTACATGGCGCAGAATCCCGGGATCCGCATCGAGCAGACCTCCATCGAGCGGAACGAGAACTACTACCCCCAGCTCCTCACCCACCTGGGCACGGGCAGCGGGCTCGCCGACATCCAGGCCGTCGAGGTCAACAACATCGCCGAGATCACCGCCACCCAGGCAGACAAGCTGGTGGACCTGGCCAAGGCCCCCGGCGTGGACAAGGCCGCGTACCTGCCCTGGAAGTGGGCCCAGGGCACGGCGCCCGCGGCGAAGGGCGGGGCCACGGTCGGCCTCGGCACGGACATCGGCCCGCAGGGCATCTGCTACCGCAAGGACCTCTTCGAGGCGGCCGGACTGCCCACCGACCGGACGGCGGTCGGGGCGCTGTGGGCGGGCGACTGGAACAAGTACCTGGAGGCGGGCCGGACGTACAGGGCGAAGGCCGGCGAGGGGAAGGCCTTCGTGGACTCGGCGTCGGGCGTCATGGCGGCGGTGACCGGCAGCAGCGCCCAGCGCTTCTACGACGAGCAGGGCAAGGTCGTCTACAAGACCAACCCGGCGGTGCGCGGCGCCTTCGACCTGGCGGCCTCCTTCGCCACCGAGGGGCTGAGCGCCAAGCTGCAGCAGTTCACCCCGTCCTGGGACCAGGGCTTCTCCAACGGCTCCTTCGCCACGGTCTCCTGCCCGGCCTGGATGCTCGGCTACATCCAGGACAAGGCGGGCCCGGCCGGCAAGGACAAGTGGGACGTGGCGCAGGCCCCGAAGCCCAGCAACTGGGGCGGATCCTTCCTGGTGGTGCCGAAGGCGGGCAAGCACGCCGAGGAGGCGGCGAAGCTGGCGGCCTGGCTGACGGCTCCGGCGCAGCAGGCGACGCTCTTCGAGAAGCGCGGCAGCTTCCCGAGCGCGAGCGCCGCGTACAAGCTGCCGACCGTGTCGGGCGCACAGCACGCGTACTTCGGCGGCGCCCCGATCGGTGAGATCTTCGCGAAGGCCGCCGAGGGCGTGCCGGTGACGGTGGTCGGCCCGAAGGACCTGGTGATCGCGCAGAACCTGGCGGACATCGGGATGCTCCAGGTCGACCAGAAGGGCCGCAGCCCCGAGGAGGGCTGGGAGGCCGCGGTGAAGGCGATCGACAACGCCCTGGACCAGTGAGGCACCGGTGACGGACGAGACGGCTGTGCTGTCCCCCTCCGCCGTCGGCCCGGAGCGGCCGTCGGCGGAGGGGGGCGGCCGGAGCCGGCCGGGCCAGGCGTGGCGCTCGCGCCGCTACCGCTGGGACCTGCGCTGGAGCCCGTACGCCTTCGTGGCGCCCTTCTTCCTCTTCTTCGCCGCCTTCGGGCTGTTCCCGCTGCTCTACACGGGCTGGGCGGCGCTGCACCAGGTGGAGCTGACCGATCCCGGCAGCATGACGTGGGTGGGGCTGCGCAACTTCACCCGGCTGTGGGACGACGAGTTCTTCTGGAACGCGCTGCGCAACACGGTGACCATCGGGCTGCTGTCCACGGTGCCGCAGCTGGCGGTCGCCCTGGGGCTGGCCCACCTGCTCAACTACCGGCTGCGGGGCTCGGCCTTCTTCCGGGTCGCGGTGCTCACCCCGTACGCGACCTCGGTGGCGGCGGCCACGCTCGTCTTCGTCCTGCTCTTCGGCCGGGACCACGGCATGGTCAACTGGGCCCTGTCGGCAGTGGGTTTCGAGGCGGTCGACTGGCAGAACGGCACCTTCGCCTCCCAGCTCGCCGTCTCCACCATCGTGATCTGGCGGTGGACCGGCTACAACGCCCTGATCTACCTGGCGGCCATGCAGGCCGTGCCGGGCGAGCTGTACGAGTCCGCCGCGCTGGACGGGGCCTCGCGCTTCCAGCAGTTCCTGCACGTCACGGTGCCCTCGCTGCGCCCGACGATCTTCTTCACCTGTGTGGTGTCGACGATCGGGGCGACCCAGCTGTTCGGCGAGCCGCTGCTGTTCAACGGCGGGGCGGCCGCGACGGGCGGCTCGGACCACCAGTTCCAGACGCTCGGCCTGTACCTGTACGAGCAGGGCTGGGTGAACCTGCACCTCGGGCGGGCCTCGGCGATCGCGTGGGCGATGTTCCTGATCCTGCTGCTGATCGCCGGGGCGGCGCGGCTGCTGCGCGGACGGAAGGACTCCCGATGAGGTCACTGCGCGCGGGCCGGTTCACGTACGTGGTGCTGTCCCTGTTCACGGCCGGCTCGCTCTTCCCCCTCGTGTGGACGGCGATCGCGGCGTCCCGGAGCAATACGCGCCTGGCCCAGACCCCGCCGCCGTTCTGGTTCGGCGGGAACCTGGGGCGCAACCTCCAAGTGGCCTGGACCGACGCCAACATGGGCACCGCCCTGCTGAACACGGTGATCGTGGCGGGCACGGTCGCCGCCGGCACCGTGTTCTTCTCCACGCTCGCCGGCTTCGCCTTCGCCAAACTCCGCTTCCGCGGGAGCCGGCCGCTGCTGGCGCTGGTGATCGGGACGATGCTGATCCCGCCGCAGCTGAGCGTGGTACCGCTCTACATGCTGATCGCGGAGCTGTCGTGGACCGACCGGCTGCAGGCGGTGATCCTGCCGACCCTGGTGGGCGCCTTCGGGGTGTTCTTCATGCGCCAGTACTTGGTGCACGCGCTGCCGATGGAGCTGGTGGAGGCGGCCCGCACGGACGGGGCGAGTTCGCTGCGGGTGCTGTGGCACGTGGTGTTCCCGGCGGCCCGGCCCGCCATGGCGGTGCTGGGGATGCTGACCTTCGTCATGGCCTGGAACGACTTCTTCTGGCCGATCGTCGCGCTGACCCAGAACGGCAGCCCGACGGTGCAGGTGGCCCTGACCGGGCTGGGCCGGGGCTACATCCCGGACCAGTCGGTGATCATGGCGGGCGCGTTGCTGGGCACGCTCCCGCTGCTGCTGGTGTTCCTCGTCTTCGGCCGGCAGATCGTCGGCGGCATCATGCAAGGAGCGGTGAAGGGATGACCCAACTCCCGACGAACACGACGACGACCACGACCACGCACTCTCACACGCAGACGGAAGCGGACCCGGACACCGGCGCGCGGGAACTGCGCTTCCCCGACGGGTTCCTGTGGGGAACGGCCACGGCGGCCTTCCAGATCGAGGGCGCCCGGGCCCTGCGCGGACCGTCCATCTGGGACACCTTCTGCCGTACGCCCGGCAAGGTGCACGGCGGTGACACGGGCGACGTGGCCGTCGACCACCACCGGCTGTGGCGGGAGGACGTCCGGCTGATGGCCTCGCTCGGGCTCGGCGCCTACCGGTTCTCGGTGTCCTGGCCACGGGTCCTCGCCGGCGGGATCGGCTTCTACGACGCGCTGGTCGACGAGCTGCTCTCGTACGGGATCCGGCCCTGCGTGACCCTGTACCACTGGGACCTGCCGCAGGAGCTGGAGAGCGCGGGCGGCTGGCCCGAGCGGGAGACGGCCTACGCCTTCGCCCGGTACGCCGAGCAGGTCACAGCGGCGCTCGCCGACCGGGTGGAGCTGTGGACCACCCTCAACGAGCCCTGGTGCAGCGCCTTCCTCGGCTACGCCTCGGGGGTCCACGCCCCCGGCCGCACCTCCCCCGCCGACGCGCTGCGCGCCGCCCACCACCTCAACCTGGCCCACGGGCTGGCCGCCGCGGCCCTGCCGGCCCGGACCAGGGCCGGTATCGCGCTCAATCCCAGCGCGGTACGGCCGCTGACCGGCTCGGCGGCCGACCTGGACGCGGCCCGCCGGATCGACGCCCTGGCCAACCGGGTCTTCACCGGCCCGCTGCTGCACGGGGCCTATCCGCAGGACCTGCTCGCGGACACGGCCTCGGTGACCGACTGGTCCTTCGTCCGCCACGGCGACGAGGCGCTGATCCACCAGCCGCTGGACTACCTCGGGGTGAACTACTACACCCCGGCGGTGGTCTCGGCCGCCCCCGACGGGAACGGCCCGCGCGCCGACGGGCACGGGGCGGCGGCGCACTCCCCCTGGCCCGCGGCGGAGTCGGTCGCCTTCCACCAGCCTCCGGGCGAGCGCACCGACATGGGCTGGTCGATCGACCCCACCGGCCTGTACGACCTGCTGATGCGCTTCACCCGCGAGGCGCCCGGGCTGCCGCTGCTGGTCACCGAGAACGGCGCGGCGTACGCCCCGGACCTGCACGACCCGCAGCGCATCGGCTACCTGGAGGCCCACCTCGCCGCCGTCCACCGCGCCCTGACGGACGGCGCCCCGGTGGAGGGCTACTTCCTCTGGTCGCTGATGGACAACTTCGAGTGGTCCTACGGGTACAGCAAGCGCTTCGGCATCGTGCGGGTCGACTACGAGACCCAGGCCCGCACTCCGCGCTCCAGCGCCCACTGGTACGCCAACCTGGCCCGGAAGGGGAGCTTCCACACCTACGGGGACGAGACGCTGCTCTAGGCGGACGGGGGGGGAGGGGGCGCGGAACGTCGCCGTCCGGGGGATGAGGCACGGTGGTGTCCCACTGCTCACCGACACCTACCGCGACCTCGGAGATGACGATGCCCACGGGTGACGGCACGACCCGCACCACACCCCCGCGCCCCCTGGAGGTGGAATCCCTCTTCCCGGGCCTCGCCGCCCACCGCCGTACCGCGACGAGGCTGCACCCGCGCCCGGGTGCGCCCGGGCCGCACGACAGCCATGTGGGAGGGCCGCTGCTGTGGCCCTCCCACGAACCCTGGCCGGTGTGCGCGACCCCGCACCGGCGCGCCCCCGGGCCGGGGCCGTTGCCGCTGCTCGCCGTGGCCCAGCTGTACGCCCGGGACGTCCCGGACCTGCCGGCCGGCCCGGACGGCTGCGATCTGCTCCAGGTGTTCTGGTGCCCCTTCGACGCCCACGGTCCCACCGGCTACGGCATGTACGTGCACCTGCGGTGGCGCCGGGCGGCCGAGGTCCGCGAGCCGGCGGCCGAGCAGCCGGCACCCGGAGCCGTCGGCTTCCGCGGGTACGTGCCCGAGCCGTGCGTGCTGCACCCGGAGCGGGTCACCGAGTACCCGTACATCGAGCTGCTCACCGGGGAGCTGGGGGCGGCGGTCGAAGAGTGGGAGGACGCCCAGGAGGAGGCCCTGGACGAGGCCTTGGAGGAGGCCTCGGAGGAGGCGGGGGAGGAAGCGGAGGGGGACGGGGACGGTGACGAGCCCTGGCTGCCGACCTACCAGTGCGACCTGTCCGTCGCCCCGGGCTGGAAGGCCGGCGGGCACGCCGCCTGGAACCTCACCGGGCCCGCGCCCATGGACTGCGAGGCCTGCGGGTGCCCGATGGAACTGCTGCTGACCGTCGCGACGACCGAATGGCAGGCGGACAGGACGAGCTGGATCCCGCTGGAGGACGGGCCGATGAGCCCGACCGGGGTCGTCGTCGGCAACCACGGCAAGCTCAACGTCTTCGCCTGCCCCCGGGACCCGGCCCACCCGCACCGCTTCAGCATCCAGTAGGGGCTTCCGCTGCGGCCCGGCGGCCCGGCGGCTCAGGAGGACTTCATCGCCGCCAGGCCCTTCGCCAGCTCCTCGGCGTTCATCACGGGAGCGACGTCGACCTCGGCGTTGAACTGCACGAACAGGTCCTCCATCAGCGGCGGCATCTGCGCGCTGTCCTGAAGGTCGAAGACCATCCAACAGGAGCGCACGCCCTCGTGCAGGCCGAAGTAGGCCGCCTCCGGCTTCACCTTCTCCATCAGGGTCCTGATCGCCTGGGGCAGCGCGCCGGTCTTGATGCCCTCGTTGGTGGCGGCCGTGTCCATGTGCGCCCTGAGCATGACTCTCATGTGGGGCTCCTTCCGTCACGCCCACCCTCGGCGCGGGACGGGGGCGCGACAATATTTGCGCCCCCGTCCGGGTAGGGCCTCGGGGCTCAGGCCTCGGACCTCAGGCGCCCTGGACGTGGAAGTTGAAGTCCGCGTGGCCGAGCGCGCCCATCAGGCGGAGCCAGATGGGGAGCAGCATCTCGGTGCCCCGGGCCGTTTCGATGCCCCCGAGGTCGAGGACGCTCGCCTCCGACCATCCGAAGGCGTACAGGAGTTCGCGCACGGACTTCTTGGCGTCCGCGTCCTCGCCCGAGAGGAAGACGTGGTGCTCGCCGGCGACCCGCGCCGGATCCACCATGATCTGGCAGTTCATCGTGTTCAGCGTCTTGACCACCCGCAGCCGCGGGAAGGTGCGCTGGATCAGCTCGGCCAGGCTGTCGTCGTTGACCGGGTCCAGGACCGGCGGGAAGCCCCCCGAGAAGTCCAGCGGGTTCGCGATGTCGATGAGGACCTTGCCGTCGAGGTGGGCGGCGTCCGCCTCCGTCAGCGCGGCGATGCTGGCCTGCCCGCCGGTGGCGTTGACCAGGGTCTCGGCGTCCCTGGCCGCCCGCGCGAACGCGGCCAGCCCGATCCCGGGGTGCGCCTCCTGCCACTCGGCGTACTCGGCACGGCCGAGGGTGGCTTCCGGCTCCCTGGTGCCGATGAGCACCTGGTGGCCCAGGCCGTCGAGCCGGGCGGCCACCGTACGGCCGACGATCCCGGTGCCGAGGACTGCGTAGCGCATTGCGGAGATCCATTCGTCGAACGGAGGCCGGGCCGTCCCGGCCCACCCCGGGCCCGGTCAGCCCAAGATCCCGACATCGTAGAAGAACCGGTACCGGTTGGGGCCGTCCGGAAGGAACCAGTGCACGCCCTCCTGGAGGAAGACCGCCAGCAGGCTCACGGCGATGACCATGCCCAGGAACCACAGCGCGCACATGCCCGCCGTGCGCAGCGGCCCCGGTCGGACCGCCAGGACGGCGCGGTCGGCCGTCGCGTGGGCGAAGGCCAGGACGACGCCGATGGCGACCACCGAGAGCTGGAAGAGGAGCCACGCCCAGTGGTACAGGTGCAGGCCGAGCACCTCGCCGCCCTCCTTGTTCCCCGGCAGGACGTACAGCATGGTCTGCCGCCAGGACGTGAAGGAGCCCCCGATCGCCGCGACCAGGGACAGCCCCCAGCCCGTCATGTAGAAGCGGGCCGGCACGGTGCCGCTGAGCAGCGCCGCGCGGATGACGTACGCCGCGCCCAGGGCGGCCAGCAGCATGAACATCCGCTGCACGACGCACAGCGGGCACGGGATCTCCCCCCGCCCGAACTGGTGGTAGAGGCCGGCGCAGACGACGGACGACCAGCCGAGGACGAAGAAGCAGGCGAACCAGTACTGGACCCGGCCCAGCAGACCGCTCTCCGGCGGGGCGTCCGGCACGAGGCTGTGCATCGTCGCGGCCACGGTCAGTAGCTCAGTTTCAGGGCGAGGCCGCTGGTCATGTGGTGCGCCGTCAGCAGGGTGACGGCGATCAGCACCGCCCACCACGCGCCGAGCACGACCGTCCGGGACGCGCCCCGGTACAGGGCGATCAGCGTGGCGAGGAGCCCGCCGAAGATCAGGGTGTCCATGCCGCGGACCGTACCGAGAGCGCGACATCACGCCTGCGAGGCGCGCCCCCGGTTACGTCGGTTGCCGCGTCGGCCGCGCCCTGCCCGCCCCCCGCCGGGGCCTCCGAGGCTCCGGCCGTCCAGGCCGATCCAGACCCTGACCTCGGTCCCGCCGAGCACCGAGCGGCCCAGCCGTACGTCACCGCCGGTCGACTCCGCGATCCGCCGCACGATGTCCAGGCCGAGGCCCGTCGACCCGTCGCGGCCGCCGTCGTTGCCGCGGCGCAGGGCCGCGTCGGGGTCCTCGATGCCGGGACCGGCGTCCGAGACGAGGACGATGACGGCGTCGCCCGCGTCGTGGACGTCCACCGCGAAGGGGGTGCCCTCGGGCGTGTGCCGGAAGACGTTGCCGAGCATGGCGTCGAGGGCTGCGGCGAGTTCGGGCCGGGCCACGGGAATCCGTACCGTACGGTCCACGCCCGCGAGCCGCACCTCGCGGCCCTCGTCCTCCGCGAGCGCCGACCAGAAGGCCATCCGGTCGCGGATCACCTCGGAGGCGTCGCAGCCCGCACCCGCCCCGGCCCCCGGGCCGGTGGCCGGGCGCTGCTCCCGGGCGGTACGGATGATCGTGTCGACCTCGCGCTCCAGCTGCTCCACGGCGGCCCGGGTCTGGTCGGCGGCGGGACCGTCACCGAGCGAGGCCGTGTTGAGCCGCAGCACCGTGAGCGGGGTCCGCAGCCGGTGCGAGAGGTCGGCGGCCAGTTCCCGTTCGTTGGCGAGGAGTTCGACGACCTGGTCCGCCATCGCGTTGAACGCGGCGGCCGCCGAGCGGAGTTCCTTCGGCCCGTCCTCGGGCACCCGGGCTCCGAGCTTGCCCTCGCCGAGCTGGTGGGCCGCGTCCGCGAGCCGTTCGGCGGGCCGGACCAGCCGGGCGCCGAGCCGGTCGGCGACCCCGACGGAGCCGACGATCAGGGCCAGCCCGACACCCGCGAGCACCAGCCAGGCCGTCGCGACCCCGTTGCTGACCTCGCTCTCCGGTACGAAGATCTCCACGACGGCGATGTCCCCGGAGCCGAGCGCGGTCGGCTGGAGCAGCGCCGAGCCGCCGCCCGAGACCTTGGCCGTCGTGGCCCGCCCCATCCGGCGGGTCTCCGCGACGGCGCGTTCCCCGGCCCGGCCGCGGCCGACGTCCACCGGCGGGCTGTCGCCGATCGCGGGCACGTGGACGGCCATCCGCCGGGCGGCGCCCATCTGGGTGGACTCCACGGCCTTCTGCAGCTGCACGGGGTCGGTGGTGATGGACAGCGTCGGCCCGATGCTGGCGGCCTGCCGCTCGGCGTTGGAGAAGGCCCGGTCGCTGGCCATCTCCTGGACGACGAGGCCGAGGGGGACGGCGAAGGCCACGACCACCATGGCCGTGACCGCGAGGCACACCTTGACGAGCGCCCATCTCATCGCGCGCTCACCGCGGCGGCTCCAGCTTGACCCCGACCCCCCGCAGCGTGTGCAGGTAGCGCGGCCGGGCGGCGGTCTCGCCGAGTTTGCGGCGCAGCCAGGACAGGTGGACGTCGATGGTCTGGTCGTCGCCGTACGACTGCTGCCAGACCTCGGCGAGCAGCTCGCGCCGGGCCACGACCACCCCGGGCCGGCCGGCGAGGAAGGCCAGCAGGTCGAACTCCCGCCGGGTGAGGTCCAGTACGGCCCCGTCCAGCTCGGCCTGGCGGCGC
The DNA here is from genome assembly GCF_054353315.1 of Streptomyces sp. NC-S4. NCBI lineage: Bacteria > Bacillati > Actinomycetota > Actinomycetes > Kitasatosporales > Streptomycetaceae > Streptomyces > Streptomyces sp. NC-S4. Next base: position 3,318,224 of record NZ_CM135937.1, read on the forward strand.
AGCGGGTCGATGGAGAGCCCGCCGACGCGCAGGACGCGCGAGGGCGGTTCGGCCCCGGCGGCGGCCCGGGCGCGGCGCAGGACGGCGGACATCCGGGCGGAGAGGTGCTCCACGGAGAAAGGTTTGGTCAGGTAGTCGTCGGCGCCGTCGTTGAGCAGCCGGACGATCTCCGCCTCGTCGTCGCGCGCGGTGGCGATGATCACAGGTACGTCGGTGATGCCGCGCAGCATCTTGAGCGCCTCGGACCCGTCCAGGTCGGGCAGTCCGAGGTCGAGGATGACCACGTCGAAGCGGTGGTGCGCGACCTCGCGCAGCGCCTCCAGGGCCGTGCCGACGCTCCGCACGGTGTGCGAGGCCTCGGTCAGGTGCCGGATGAGGGCGGAACGTACGAACTGGTCGTCCTCGACCACGAGCACACTTGCCATGGCCCGCACCGTAGTCCATCCGGGCGACCCAGCGGGGTGTCGGGCCACTCTTGTGGCGGGTGGTGCAGTATGTGCCCTGATGCGACGAGGACTTCTTCACGCGATGGCCTGGATGCTCGCGACCGGCGCGGCGGTGACGCTGTCGTGGTGGGGCGTGCACACCGTCATGTCGGGAACGGCCTACGATCCACCGCTCGCGGTACCCCTGACCGGCCATCCGCTGTCCTCGTCGACGCACGGCGCGCAGGCGTCCCCCTCCCCCTCGGGATCCGCGTCCCCCTCGCCCTCCGGGTCGCCCTCTGCGAACGCGTCGCCGAGCACCGGAGCCTCCCCGGAGAAGTCCCCCAAGCCGTCGGCCACCCCCGGCCCGAGCCAGCGGGCCGGGGGCCAGGACGCCGGGAAGGTGCAGGCCTACCCGGTCTCCGGCGGCCGGGTCGTCTTCTCCCTGGGCGCCTCCTCGGCCGAACTGGTCTCGGCGACACCGGCGACCGACTGGCGGATGCAGGTGTGGAAGACGGACTTCTGGATCCGGGTCACCTTCACCAAGGACGGCCGTGAGGTGTCGGTGTTCTGCACCTGGCACGACCACCCGCCGCTGGTAGAGATCGTCGACCCCTGAGGCGGCGTACGACGGCCTAGCGGAAGACGGAGGGCGGCGGCTGCGGCGAGGCCACCGCGGAGGCGTCCACGACCGGCGTCGCGCCACCCGCGAAGTCGGCCAGGGCCCGGCCGTGCTCGACCCGGCCCGGGTGCGGGTCGCTCGCGACCCGGCGGGTGAATTCCGCGACGGGCAGCTCACGGTCGGCCGCCACCAGGACGGCGTTGCCGAACCGTTTCCCCCGCCACACCACCGGATCGGCGGCCAGCGCCAGCTCCGTGAACCGGGACGCGGCCGTCGCGATCTGGCTCCGCAGATGGGTCAGCGGCGGCCCGTCCGCCAGATTGGCCACGTACCACCCGGTGGGCGAGAGGGCACGGCGTACGTCGTCCAGGAACTCGGTGCTCGTCAGGTGCGCCGGGGTGCGCGCCCCGCTGAACACGTCCGCGATCACCAGGTCCGCCCAGCCGTCCGGGACCTTGGCCAGCCCCGCCCGCGCGTCCACGGCCCGGACCCTGACCCGCGCCTGCGGATCCAGCGGCAGGTGTTCCCGTACGAAGGCCACCAGGGCGGCGTCGATCTCCACGACCTGCTGGGTCGATCGGGGGCGGGAGGCGGCGGTGTAACGGGCGAGGGTGAAGGCGCCGCCGCCCAGGTGCACCACGTTCAGGGGCTGCCGGGCGGGCGCGACCAGGTCGATCAGGTGACCGATCCGCCGCTGGTACGCGAAGTCCAGATACCCGGGATCGGCCAGGTCCACGTGCGACTGCGGGGCCCCGTCGATCAGCAGGGTCCAGGCCCCGGCCCGCTCCCGGTCCGGCTCCAGCTCCGCCCGGCCGCCGTCCACCTGCCCGACGACCGCCTCGGCGCCGCCGCGTCCGCGCTGCTTGCCCTTGTTCCTGTCCTTGCCTGCCACCACCCCATTGTGACGGGCCGCGGAGCAGGCTTCAGCGGCAGTTGTCCGCGGCCTCGATCAGCCGGGCCGCCTCGCCGAGCGCCGCCCGCAGCACTTCCGGATCCGTGACCGGCCCGACGGCCTCCGGGGGGAGCAGCCAGCCGGTGGCACCCGCGGCCGGCTCGGCGGCGGCGTCGCCGAAGCGCATGCCCCGCCCGTTGGTCTGCGTACACGCGCTGCCCGGCAGGTCCCAGGCGTCGGCGGTACCGGACGGCACGAGGAATCCGAGGGTGTCGCCGGATCCGTCGTGCAGGACGGGCCCGACCCCGCCGGCCTGGCTGGCGGCGCGGCGGATGATGTCCACCGCCTCCAGCCCCTGCCGCGCGGGAACGGTCACCAGGTCCAGGCCCAGGTCCTGGGCCGCACCGGGCTCGGACGCGGTACTCGTTCCAGTGCTCTCCATGCCGGCCTCCACCAAGGGAACCCCTCCTCGATCCGTATCCGCATGGGTTCAACGCACGGGAACGTCAACAGGTGCGGCGGCAAGACGCTGCAAAGGATGGCAGTTCATGGCGGATCGCGGGTGAGATATCCGTTTTGTTGCCAAACATCGCGTGAACACCCCCTCGCTGGCGGTACGTTCATGCGCGCCGGACCCCCCAGTCACAGCACCGGCACTGCGCTCCTTGCGAGAGAGGTCACGTCCATGGCGGCGTCCCCCCACTCACCCAACTCCACCTTCCGGCGGCTGCGCGGGCAGCACTCCCCGGCCGAGTTCGCGGCCCTGGTACGCCGGGCGGCGAAGGAGATCGGAGAAACGGTTTCCTGCGACGCGCGCTACATCGGCCGGGTCGAGTCCGGCGAGATCCGCTGCCCCAACTACGCCTACGAGCGGGTCTTCCTCCACATGTTCCCCGGCCGCGCCCTGGCCGACCTGGGCTTCTCCCCCCGCGAGAGCGTCCGCGGCCGCTCGGCCCAGCGCGATCCCCTCTCCGTCCCCGTCCCCTGTTCCCCTTCCAGTGCCAAGGAGAGCGACGTGCTGCGTCGCGCGTTCATGGCGGGCGGCTCCGCGACCGTGGCGGCCGCGACGCTCGGCCTCACCCTGCTCGGCGACACCCGCCGGCTCCCCACCCGCGCCGGCGAAACCGAGGCCGCCGCCGTCGAGGACGCGGTACGCCAGATCCGCCTGCTGGACGACCGGCACGGCGCCGACGCCCTGTACCGGCGGGCCGCCGAACCCCTGCGCACCGCCTACGCACTGCTCGACGCGGGAGCCACCCGGCAGTCCACCGAGGACCGGCTGCACTCGGGCGCCGGCGAACTGGCCGTCTCCGTCGGCTGGCTGGCCCACGACTCGGGCCGCTTCGACGACGCCCGCTCGCACTACGCGGAGGCCCTGGCGACGGCCCGGGTCGCACGGGACGCGGGCCTGGAGGCCCACGCCTTCAGCAACATGGCCTTCCTGGCCCGGGACTGCGGCCGCTCCCGCGAGGCGGTCCGGGCCGCCCAGGCGGGCGGGCGCGCCGCCCGCTCCCTCGGCTCCCCGCGGCTGCTGTCACTGCTCGCGCTGCGGGAGGCGGGCGGCTGGGCGGGGCTGGCCGACCGCAAGGCCTGCGAGGAAGCACTGAGCCGGGCGCACACGGAATTCTCCCGGGGCGAGTCGGACGCCGACCCCGAGTGGATGTCCTTCTTCGGACAGGCGGAGCTGGAATCCCTGGAGGCGCGCTGCTGGTCGGCCCTGGGCGAGCACGCCCGCGCGGCCCGGCACGCCCGCCGCGCCGCCGACCTCCAGGACCCGCACTTCGCCCGGAACGTGGCCCTCTACACCGCCGAGCTGGCGGGCGACCTGGCCCGTGCGGGGGCCCCGGACGAGGCGGCGTGGGCGGGCTGCCGGGTGCTGGACCTCCTGACGGAGGTCCAGTCGACGCGGGTCCGGTCGATGCTGTCGGAAACGGCCGCGACCCTGATCCCCCACCAGCGCTCGCCACGGGTCGCGGCGTTCCTCTCAGGCCGATAGCCCTGCGGGCGGCTCGGCGGTTCGGAGTGCGGGCTGCCCCCGCAGGGGCTGCGCCTCAAACGCCGGCGGGGCTTGAAGGGGTGGGGCGGGGCCCCGCACGAGGATCTCCTCGGCTCGGCGCGCGCGGGCACGTCCCGGCCAGACGGCCATGGTCGCGCCTCGTCCTGCGGGGACCCTCCTGCGTGTCCCCGCCCCACGGCAGAGCTACGACAGCGACGGCCCACCCCCCGGAGAGCCTGCGCCGCCGGGAAGGGGAACCCGGCCCTCTTCCCCGTGGGCATGCGGCTGAGGGGTGGGGGGACGGGGCGGGGTGTCCCCGCAGGACGAGCGCGCACCACCGAGCACAACCGAGACAAACCGAACCGCGCGAGCCGAGGAGACACCCCGCCCCGGCCCCCCGCCCCGACCCCCGCCGACAAGCCCGCCACAACCAGCCCCGCCGGCGATTGAGGCGCGGGGTCCGGGGCAGCGCCCCGGCACACGGCCCGCACCAGCAGCACACACCGCCGAGCCGCCCGCAGGGCCGTCGGCAGGGCTTACGCGTCCAGGTGACCCGTATCGTTCCAGCGTTCCAGCGCCGGCGCGCCATAGGCCCAGCCCAGGACCGACAGGGACGTCGGCTCCAGCCGGATGCGGGCGCCGAAGGAGGCCTCGAAGCCCAGCCAGCGGGCGGCCAGCGTGCGCAGGATGTGCCCGTGCGCGAAGACCAGGACGTCGCGCTCCGCCGCGCGGGCCCAGGCGACCACCTCGTCCGCCCGCGCAGCGACATCGGCGACGGACTCGCCGCCCGGGACCCCGTCGCGCCAGATCAGCCAGCCCGGCCGGACGGCCTGGATCTCGGCCGGGGTCATGCCCTCGTAGTCGCCGTAGTCCCACTCCATCAGCGCGTCCCACGGCTCGGCCCGGGCCCCGAAGCCCGCCAGGTCGCAGCTCTCGCTCGCCCGCACGAGCGGGCTGGTGCGGACCTCCACGCCCGGCAGCCCCCGCCACGGGTCACGGGCCAGCCGCTCGCCGAGCAGCTTCGCGCCCAGCCTGCCCTCCTCCAGCATCGGCACGTCCGTGCGTCCGGTGTGCTTGCCGAGCTGGGACCACGCCGTCTGACCGTGGCGGGCCAGCAGGATGCGGGGGGCCATGTGAATTCTCCCGGTTCGTTCGAGGTCCGTACATCATCCATCACCCGCCCCCACCACCGGTTTCCGCGCTCCGTCCACGATTGTCAGTGGCGGATGGGACACTTCCGCGGGTGAGCTCCTACCCGCCCAGCAGCCCCGCGCAGCCGACGACGCTGCGGCAGCGGCTCGCCGGTCTGCGCGGCCCCGCCGTGCCGCCCCGTCCGCTCGACGCCCGGGCGCTGGCGGCGCTCGCCGTCAATCCCGGCTGCGGCAGACGCGCCCTGCTCGACGGCGCCGGCGTGGACAAGACCGCCCTGGCCACGGCGCTCGGCTCGCCCGCCTCCTTCGGGCAGTCGCAGTTCGCCATAGTCCGCGGGAACTCCTTCGAGGCCAAGGTCAAGGGCGACGGCGGCGCCGAGCTGCTGCGGCTCGTCCACGCGCACCTCGCACCCGCCGCCGAGCCGCCCGGCTCCCCCGGGGCCGCCGCCCTCGTCCCCGATCTGACCGCCGCCGGCCCCGAGGGCCGTGCCGCCCGGACCGCGCTCGCCCTGCGCGAGGCGACCGCCGCCGGGCGGGACACCGGGGCCTGGACGCTGCTGGACCACCCGATGCTCGCCCTGGAGGTGGCCGGCTCCCCCGCCTACCTGGAGCCCGACGCCGTCGTCGTCCACCCCGACGGCCGCTGGACCGTCGTGGAGATCAAGTCGTTCCCGATGATCGACGGCGCCGCCGACGCCGCGAAGGTGGGCGCCGCCGCCCGGCAGGCCGCCGTCTACGTCCTGGCCCTGGAGAAGACCGCGGCGAAACTGCCCGGCGCCGAGGTCGGGCACACCGTGCTGCTGGTGTGCCCCAAGGACTTCTCCAACCTGCCCACCGCGGCCCCCGTCGACATCCGCCGCGAGCGCTCCGTGACCCGCCGCCAGCTGGACCGGCTGACCCGCGTCGAGGAGCTGGCCGCCGCCCTGCCCGAGGGCCTCAGCTTCGACCCGGCGACCCGCACCCCCGAGGAGCTCGTCGAAGCGGTGTCCGCGGTCGACGCCGCCTACGCCCCCGAGTGCCTGGCCGCCTGCGAGCTCGCCTTCCACTGCCGCGACCGGGCCCGCGCCGCCGACCAGGTCACGGCGCTGGGCCGGTCGGTACGGGGTGAGCTGGGCGCGCTGACCACCGTCGAGGCCGCCCTCACGGCGGCCTCCGGGGCCGGCTGCGCCGAGGATCCGACCGCCGCCGCGCTGCACCGCGCCGCCCGGCTGCGCGCCGAGGCCCTGGAACTGGCCGCCGCCGCCCGTCCGCCGCACCCCGCCCCGGAGACTCCCGCATGTCCCTGCTGAACACGCTGGCCCGGCTGGAGGCCGTACGCGCGGGCAGCGCCCAGCCGCTCGCGACTGTGCGCCACCGCCACCTGAGCGAGCGCCCGATGGTCTTCGTGCCGCTGACCACGGCCGGTGAGGCGGGCGCCCCGCTCGGCGCCATGGTCGGCACCGACCGGCACGAGCCGCGGGTGTTCGTGATACCCCAGCCGCGCGACCGCGACCGGCGCTGGGCCTTCCTCGCGGACCTGGCCGTGCAGGTGCTGGCCCACATCGACGCGTACGCAGACGTCGTGGAGCCGGCCGAGCGCAGCGAGACCGACCCGGAGACGGGCAAACGGGTCAAGGTCGAGACCGAGCTGTGCGTGGACGCCCCGCAGCTGATCGTGCCGAGCCGGGCGGGCATCGAGTACGTACGGCTGCTGGGGCGTTCGATGCGGTTCCGGCGCACCGCCGAGGAGGACCCGGACAATCCGTATCCGGCGCCCTCGCAGGTGCCGATGCTCGGCCGCTGGTTCACCCACCTCGCCGAGCGCTCGCGGGTGCCCGGCTCCTCGATGCTGCTGTCGGCCACCGACCTGCTGTCCCGGCACTGGGCCACCGGCCAGAGCAATCTGGAGGACCAGCACCTGGGCGCCCTGCTGGGCTGGATCGACCCGCCCGCGGGCCGGTCGGGTGCCGAGGAGGCGCACCGGGCGGAGCTGGGCCGTGACAAGGACGGGCAGCTGCTGTGCGCGCCCGCGGGTCCGGCCACCGATCCGGCCTTCGACAACAAGCTGCTGGCCCCCGCCGTGGCCCGTTACGACGCCGCGCGGACGGCGCTGGCGGACGGCTCCGACGAGGACGGCCGGCACGTCCGGGCGGCCGAGCGGGAGGTGCACCGGCTGGTCGAGTCCCAGCTGTCGGGCACCTGGTGGAAGACCTGGGAGGCGATCGACCTGCTGCGCACCCTGCCGCCGGGCGAGCGCGCGGAGGAGCGCTGGACGCGCGACCGCTGGTCCTACACCGGCCACCGGGACCGCGTACGGGCGGGCGAGCCGCCGCAGCCGCGCCGCGACGACGCGGTGACGGCGGCGCAGAAGCTGGCGACGCGGGAGACCGAACAGGTGCGGCTCGACGCCCAGGAGGCCCTGGACGACCCGCTGGTGATGGCGGGCCGACGGCTCGCGGGCGAGGCCTTCGCCGGTGAGGTCACCGAGGTGGTGATGGAGTGGACGGAGTCGAAGCGGCCGAGCCCGCGTCCGCTGGTGACCGTGGTGACGGACGACCGGCCGCAGCTGGCCGACGAGGGCGGCGGGAAGGTGTTCCGCTCGCTGGACGGGCGCCCGCAGAGCGCGCAGTTCGTCCGCTTCGAGGAGGACGGGCGGCTGGTGCTGCGGCTCCTCGACAAGATGGGCCGCGGTCGGGACCCCGAGCCGGGGACGGTCCCGGAGAAGGGCGACCGGCTCTGCTGGACGCTCTTCGAGCACGACGCGCGCGGCGGGCCGAAACTCCCGGAGCCCGAGCAGACCCCGTGGACGCACGGCGGCCCGCCGGGGTCGGCGGGCGCCCTTCCCCTGCCCGACTCCGTGACCGACGAGGACCTGCTGTGACCACGACCGCCCCCTTCGACCCGGGCGCGGCGGCCGCCCGGGCGACCGCCGCGATCCTGGCCGACACCCTGCACGGGGCCGAGCGGGGCGTGGTCGTCGACTCCCCGCCCGGAGCCGGCAAGTCCACGCTCGTGGTCCGCGCGGCCCGGGAGCTGGCCGCGGCCGGGCGCCGCCTGATGGTGGTGGCGCAGACGAACGCGCAGGTCGACGACCTGGTGCTGCGCCTCGCCGACAAGGACCCGGAGCTGAAGGTGGGCCGGCTGCACAGCAGTGACGGGGACGCCTACGACCCGGCGCTGCGGGAGCTGCCCTCGGTCACCCTGTCGGCCAAGCCGAAGGACCTCGCCGAGCTGCCGATCACCATCTCGACGGCGGCCAAGTGGGCCTTCGTGAAGGACGTCGAGCCGTGGCAGCACGCCATCGTCGACGAGGCGTACCAGATGCGTTCGGACGCGCTGCTGGCCGTGGCCGGGCTGTTCGAGCGGGCGCTGTTCGTGGGCGACCCGGGGCAGTTGGACCCGTTCAGCGTGGTCGGCGCCGAGCAGTGGGCGGGCCTTTCCTACGACCCTTCCGCCTCGGCGGTGAGCACGCTGCTCGCGCACAACCCGCAACTGCCGCAGCACCGGCTGCCGGTGTCCTGGCGGCTCCCGGCGTCGGCGGCGCCGCTGGTCTCCCGCGCGTTCTACCCGTACACGCAGTTCCGCAGCGGGACGGGCCCGGGCGAGCGGCGGCTTTCGTACGGGGTGCCCTCGGACGGGTCGGGCCCGGACCGGGTGCTGGACGAGGCGGCCGAGGCGGGCTGGGGCCTGCTGGAGCTGCCCGCGCGGCACACCCCGCGCACGGACCCGGAGGCGGTGCGGGCGGTGGCCCTGGTGGTCCGCCGGGCCCTGGACCGCGGGGCGGTGACCTCCGACGAGCAGTCCCCGGCCCCGGCTCCGCTGACGGCGGACCGGATCGCGGTCGGCACGGCCCACCGCGATCAGGCGGCCGCGGTCCGCGCGGCGCTGGCCTCGCTCGGGGTCTCGGGGGTCACGGTGGACACGGCGAACCGGCTCCAGGGCCGCGAGTACGACCTCACGGTGGTCCTGCACCCGCTGTCGGGCCGCCCGGACGCGACGGCCTTCCACCTGGAGACGGGCCGCCTGTGCGTGCTGGCCTCCCGGCACCGGCACGCGTGCGTGGTGGTGGCCCGGGCGGGCATAGCGGAACTGCTGGACGACCACCCCTCGACGGAACCGGTCCAACTGGGTGTAACGGTCAAATTCCCAGATGGTTGGGAGGCGAACCATTCGGTGCTCGCCCACCTGGCCGAGCACCGGGTCGCCTGGCGGCCGTAGGGGCGCGTACGGCGGCTCGCGCCTGCCCGCTCAGCGCTTGCGGCGGGTGCCCAGGCGGGCGTGGAGCGCCTCGCCGACCTCGGCCAGGGTGCGGAGCTGTTCCGGGGTCAGGGGGTCGATCAGGTGGCGGCGTACGGACTCCACGTGGAGCGGGGCCGCGTCCTTGATCATGGTGATGCCGGCGGCGGTGAGGACCACCTCCGCGCCCCGGCCGTCGCTGGCCACCTCCTCGCGGCGGACGGCGCCGCGCTGTTCCATGCGGGTGAGCTGGTGGGACAGCCGGCTGCGGGACCAGCGCATCAGCTCGGCCAGCGCGCTGATGCGCATGCGGTGGCCGTCCGTGGAGCCGAGTACCGAGAGGACGTCGTAGTCGGCCTCGGAGAGGCCGCTGTCCTGGCTGAGGTCGCGCGCGATCTCCGCGTTGACCAGCGGGAACATTCGCCGCCACGCGTACCAGGCGTCCTGTTCGGACTCGGTGAGCCAGCGGGGGCCCGGCTCCGGTGCGGGGGTCATGTCGCCACTCTAACCAGGTCGGTGACACATCACTTATCTGGTTGACACGTCATCCAGATGCTGGGTTTCATCGGGTGACAGATCAACGACCACGCCGACCGGAAGTCCTCACCATGACTCGCCTGCACGTCATCTCCGCCGCCACCCGCCCCACCTCCGCCGGCCGCCCGCTCGCCCGCTGGGTGACCGAGCAGGCCCGCGAGCACGGCGGCTTCGACGTCACCCCCGTCGACCTCGCCGAGATCGCCCTGCCCTTCCTCGACGAACCGGAGTACGCCTCCACCGGCAACTACGCGCATCAGCACACCCGCGACTGGAGCGCCCTGGTCGACTCGGCCGACGCCTTCCTGTTCGTCCTGCCGATGTACAACGGCGGCTTCACCGCCCCCTTCAAGAACGCCATCGACTTCCTCTACAACGAGTGGAAGGGCAAGCCCGTCGGCATCGTCAGCTACAGCGCCGGCCCCACGGGCGGCGCCCCGGCCGCCGAGATGCTGCTGCCGATCCTGACCCGGCTCGGCATGCTGCCCGCCGAGCGCTCCGTCGCGATCCCCGGCATCCCCAAGCTGCTCGGCCCCGAGGGCTTCCAGGCCCCGGAGACGCTCGCGGGCGAGCTCGCCGGGGTCCTGGAGGACGTGGCCGAGCTGGCGGCGGGCCGCGCCGCAGAGGCCGTCACGGTGTGACCGGGTCCCCACCGGGTGGTCGCAGACGGCGGTCGCACGCGGCCGTGCGCCGGTGAGCAGCGCGTCGCCGTCGGCGCGGCCGAAGCGGGAGGCCGGCTCCGGCGCGTCGTCGTAGCCGAGGCGGTGGGGCTGACGGCCGGTCAGCGCGGTGCGGACCGGCCCGCCCCGGCGCCGCCTCGGCCGGCCGGCCCGGGGTCGCGGCGCGGCCGCCGGCGCCAGCCGCTCACCTGTGCGACTCCCTCGCCACCGGGCCCGTCGATCTGCTCGTGCGCCCCATCGGCCGTACGGGTGTTCCAGCCCGTCGCGCAGGGGTCTTGCGCGGCGTTGGACAATGGACGGTGGCCCGGAATCACGTCGTACGCGCAGCAGGAGGACACGCATGGCAGAGCCCGAGCGGACCGAGCGGCGGCTGCGGCCGGCGCCTCTGCTCTTCGAGCCCTCTGAGGCCGTGGCGGACCCCGAGCACTTCTTCGACCTGGAGTCGATCGAAGACCCGCGGGAGCTGCTGGTCCGTGCGACCGAGCTGACGCTGGCCTTCCGGGCCGCGCAGGACCGGGCGGTGGAGTTCCAGGCCCTGGCGGCGGCCCAGCTGGCGGACCCCCGCCGGTTCGACCGGCTCTCACCGGCCCTGATCGCCGAGCAGGCGGAGTGGACCGAGGACTACGCCCGCAAGATGATCGAGTTCGGCGAGACCCTCCAGCGCGGCACGGGTACGCCCTGAGCCGTCCGGCCGCACCAACGCCGGGGACCCGCCGTCCGGGCCCCCGGCGTTCGAGGGAGCGCACCATACTCCGATACCGGGCCCGATGTACCCGTTTCCGGTAACTCGTGGATACCGGTCCACTACGGCGGGTAGACAGTGGCATATGACGACGCTGACGACGGCTCCCGGTTGCACCGCCCTCCACGCGCGCGGCGAGCGCTCCCGCACCGCTCCCGCCACCCACGTCACTCCGCAGGGCGCCGCCTGGCTCACCTCCGGCGCCGCCCACCCCCGCCGCACCCTCGCGGTGTGGGAGGCGCGGCCCGGGCTGCCCGCCACGCTGCCCTGCGGCGATCCCTTCGACGTCGTCAACGTCCCGCTCGTGGTCGGGCGCCGCATCCTCGACCTGCTCTGGGCCGAGGGCCCCGGCTCCGGGCCGGTCGCCGTGCACCGCGGCCGGATGCTGCTCTTCGCCGCCCCCGGCACCGCGCACCGGCTGCCCGCCCTGCTGGCCTGGGAGGAGTGGGGAGCCTCCCGCACGGCCCCGGCGCCGCTGTGCCACGGCCGCGGCGACGCCGTCACCGTGCCGCCGCTGGCCGCCACGCCCGGACCGTCGCGGTGGCTCGTGGCCCCCGACGCGCGCGAGCCCTGGCTCCCGGGGCCCGAGGCCCTGCTCTGGGCCTTCGTACGGGCGGCCCGCAGCCCCGCACCGACCGGACCTGGGGATATCGATTTTTCGTTCCGCGGATCCTCCTGCTAATGTCTTCCTCGTCAGCAAGCGCCGCTAGCTCAGTTGGTTAGAGCAGCTGACTCTTAATCAGCGGGTCCGGGGTTCGAGTCCCTGGCGGCGCACAGACGGAAGAAGGCCTCCATGCGAGTGGGGGCCTTCTTCGTTGTCCGGCGGGGTGCCCCGCGGTCAGGTCGTGATCTTCACCGTGTACGCGCCGGACCGGGTGCGGTCCGCCACCTCGATGGTGATCCGCTCGCCCGGCACGGTGTACGTCTCGCCCACTTCCAGCGGCGCGTCCGCCAGCGGCGGGTACACCGAGCGGTCCCAGCACGCCTCGGTCGTCGGGTGCCCGTCCAGCACCTCGATCGGGCCGCCGCCGGACGACGCCTCGTTGCGCACCCGGTAGACCAGGACGCCCTCCGTGCAGGTGTCCCCGTCGTTGCCGGCGGAGCCCCGCGCCTCGACGGCGATCGCACTGCCGGGGCCCGTACGGATCACGGCGAGCCGGGTGCCGCCCGTTCCGCCGCTGGGCGGGGCCTGGGCCAGCGGCTGCAGGGTGTGCAGCGAGGTGGCCGTCTGCACGCAGTCCACCTGGGAGGAGTCCAGCCAGCCCAGCTTCCACTTGTGCCAGGCGAAGAGGTCGGGGGCCATGCCGAACTGGCTGCCCATGACGTCCCAGTCCCCGACGTACGTGTCCCAGTCGCCCTTGCCGTCCGTGGGCCGGTGGTAGAGGTCGGGCAGGTCGAAGACGTGCCCGGTCTCGTGGGCCAGCACGTTGCGGTCCGGCGGGTGGCGTTCGAAGACGGTGACGATCCGCCGCAGTTCCGTGCCGTCGGCGACGATCGGATGCTCGAAGTTGACGACCTTCGTGGCGTCGGAGTCCACGCCGGGCGCGTCCGGGTCGGCGATGAAGTAGACGACGTCGTACTTGCGGAAGTCCACCTGGGCGTCGGCGGTGGCGACCGCGTCCCGCAGGTAGGAGGCGCGGTCCCCGGGGGCCCAGTCCCGCTTTATCCCGTAGGCGGTGGACGGCTTGGGCATCTGGATCCACTGCTTCTGCGGGTGCGGGACCAGCCGGAACCGCCCGTACGACGCCTGCTGGAAGAAGTCGCTGGTGGCGGGGAAGTAGTCGCCGACGATCTCCTCGGTCTTCAGGGCGCTGCGGTGGTCGGGGAAGGAGAGGAAGACCATGACGGCATTGAGGGTGCGTACGGGTTTGGGGTAGGCGCCGTTCCAGGTGTCCAGGCCGAGGGAGTGGTGCGCCGAGGTGCGGTTCAGCGCGCAGGGTCCGGCTCCCGGGGCGGCCACCGCGGGACCGGCGACGAGCGACATGGCGGCGAGCGCCGTCAGGGAGGTGAGCGCCGCGGCGGTACTTCGGATGCGGGAGCGTTCCACTCCCCCGGGTGTCTGCTGTCGCGCCACATCGACCTCCGGTGGTGGATTCGTACCTGTTCACCCACCTTGAGGCGATTGTCTTACTAATGCCCTGTTCCACTGCCCCACATGAGTGAGCAGTACGGCAAGTCGGTGACCCTCGAACTTCACGCCCCTGCCTACAGAACGTCACGACCGATCACCTGAGATCAGCAGGAGGTCCCGCACGCTCAGAGCCGCGCAGAAACGATCGCCCGGTCTTCCGCCGCCGATCCGTCATCACGCTGAACCGAACCGTCTCAACCGGTGGCGCCGCTGGATAGAGCCTCCCCGCAGCCTCTATGATCGGCACACTTTCCTGCGCGGACACTCACGAACACTGCGGGAGCCAACGGTGAGCGGAACCTCAGAAGGAACCGGTTCGGCGGCCGACAGCATCCGATCGGCCATTACGGAGCGTCACCCGGCAGTGCCGGCAGTGCCGTCGGCGGCGGCCGCCCAGGCCACGCCGGCGTCGTCGTACCGCGCAGCCGAATCCGACCTGCGCGACTACCGGGCCGCCTTCAACGCGGCCCACCTCGCCATGGCCGTCGTCGACCGCGAGGGCTACGTGGTCGCCGCCAACCAGGCCTTCGCCGGGCTGCTCGGCAGCGAACCGCACACCCTCGTCCACCGCTCCGCCGCCGACCTGGTCGACCTGGCCGCGGAGGCCCGGACCTGGGCCGCCTACCAGGAGGTGCTCCGCGGCCGGCAGGCCCGGCTGCGCTGCACCCGCCGCCTCAAACACCCCGACGGGCACTCGCTCTGGACCGAAGTCACGCTCGGACCCGTCCCCGGCACCGGGGACGTCCTGCTGTCGGTGGCCGACATCAGCGACCGCCGCGACCTCCAGGCCCGCCTGCGCCACCTCCAGATGCACGACCCGGTCACCCGCCTGCCCAACCGCGCCCTGTTCTTCGAACGGCTCTCCGCCGCCCTGGAGGCCGCCTCGTACGAACACGGCGGCGGCACCGGCCGGATCGGGCTGTGCTACCTGGACCTCGACGGGTTCAAGGCCGTCAACGACACCCTCGGCCACCGCGTCGGCGACCGGCTGCTCACCGCCGTCGCCGCCCGGCTGACCCAGTGCGCCGACCAGTCCGGCTACGGGCGCACCGGCGGGCACCTGGTCGCACGCCTCGGCGGCGACGAGTTCGCCCTGCTGGTCGAGGACTCCACCGGCACCGAACAGCTCGCGGACCTGGCACGGAGCGCGCTGGCCGCCGTACAGGAACCCTTCGACCTGGCCGGGCAGCGGCTGTCCGTCTCCGCCTCGATCGGGGTCGTGGAGCGGGCGGCGGCCGGCACCTCGGCGACCGGCCTGATGCAGGCCGCCGACACGACCCTGTACTGGGCCAAGGCGGACGGCAAGGCCCGCTGGACCCTGTTCGACCCGGAGCGCAACGCGCACCGCATGACCCGCCAGGCGCTCTCCTCGACGCTCCGACCGGCCGTGGAACGGGGGGAGTTCGAGCTGGAGTACCAGCCGCTGGTGGACCTGGAGAGCGGCGCGGTGCGCGGGGTCGAGGCCCTGGTGCGCTGGAACCACCCGCAGTTCGGCGCCCTCACGCCGAATCGGTTCATCGGGATCGCCGAAGAGGACGGGTCCATCGTCCAGTTGGGACAGTGGGTCCTGCGGACCGCCTGCCGCCAGGCCCGCCGCTGGCAGATCGAACAGCCCAGTGACGCCCCGGTCTTCGTGTCCGTCAACGTCGCCGTCCGGCAGGTCTGGGACTCGGACATCGTCGGCGACGTCGCGGAGATCCTGGCCGAGACGGGCCTCGCCCCGCAGCTGCTGCAACTGGAACTGACCGAGTCCGCGGTGATGGGCTCGGCCGGACGCCCCCTCCAGGCCCTCCAGGCCCTCAGCGACATGGGCGTACGGATCGCGATCGACGACTTCGGCACCGGCTACTCGAACCTCGCCTACCTCAGCAGACTTCCCGTATCGGTTCTGAAACTCGACGGTTCGTTCGTGCGCGGATTCCGCTACGACGAGGGCGCGCACCCGAACCCGGCCGACGAGACCATCGTCGAGGCCCTGGTCCAGCTCGCCCACCGGCTCGGCCTGACGGTGACCGCGGAGTGCGTGGAGACCGCCGGGCAGGCGGCACGGCTGCGGCGCGTCGGCTGCGACACGGGCCAGGGCTGGCTCTACTCGCGGGCCGTGGGACCGGAGCGGATCGCCGAGATGATCGGCACCAGACCGGGCGCGGACCACCCCCGCTAGCCGTTCCACTTCGCCGTTTTCGGGCCTTCTAGGGCCCCTTTCGGCGTTGGACAGGCCCCGTCCCCCCTTGTAACGATCTTCGGGCAAGCGGTTCTTGACCAAGTTCCGTGATCCGTGATCCGTGATCCGTGGGGGACATCAGCATGAAGCTCACCCGTACCGCACTCGCCCTGACCGTCGGCGCCCTCGCCCCGGCCCTGCTGCTCGCCACCCCGGCCCTCGCCGCCGGCCAGACCGCCGCCGCGCCCGCCAAGGCGACCGCGGCCACCGCCGGGGAGTCGCCGTACGACACCATGTCGGAGCACGACCTGCGCGTCGCCGTCGCCCGCGTCCTGGTCACCAACCCGGGCAAGTCCGTCACGGCCGCGGCCAACAATGCGCTCGACGGCACCGTAGAGGACCTGCGCACCTTCCTGAAGACCGGTTACGCGATCGCCCAGGACTCGGACAACCGGTTCGCCATCGCCAAGATCCTGGCCGGCAAGCCGGGCAAGGGCGTCACCCGCGAAGCCAACAAGGCTCTCGACGGCACCCCGGCCGACCGCGCCGCCTTCCTCAAGACCGGCCTGCGGCTGGCCCAGGCCGAGGACGACCGCGTCGCCGTGGGCCGCATCCTGGCCCGCCCGGGCATCAGCGACGCGCTGCGCGCGGCGGCCGAGAAGGCGATCGACGGCACCCCGGAGGAGCTCCGCCACTTCATCACGGTCGGCCAGTTCCAGGTCTGACCCTGGCCCCCTGAGACCGCGGTCCGCCCCCGGCCACTGCCCGGCCGGGGGCGGACCGCCCACTTCGTCGTACGGTCAGAGGCTCCGGACGAACGCGGTGAACGCCTCCGGGGCGACGGTGAAGGCGGGGCCGTCGGGGTTCTTGGAGTCCCGGACGGCGACCTGGCAGGGCTGAGTGCCCACCTCGACACAGTCGCCGCCGGTGTTCCCGCTGTGCGAAGCCTTGCGCCAGGCGGCGGAGCCGAGCGGGGCGCACTCGACGCACTCGCCGCCGTTGGTGCTGCTGTAGGACGACTTACGCCACGGCACGCCCGCCAGGTTCAGATTGGTGCCCATACCGTTCCTCCATTACGCGCGCGATCAGAAGGGCCGAGGCCGCTGGCGAAAGGGCATCGGCTTGCAGGCGAGCGTATCCGACGGAGCGCTCCTTGATCACTTTCGGATTGGCCGTCATATGCCCTGAGTCATAGCTCTCCGTGTAGAAGAGATCGGGATCGCCCTCAAAGCGGAGGAGGGTGAACGAGCCTGTCATACCGCTGTGTTCACCAGCCGCGAAGGGCATCACCTGAATCTGCACCCATGGCCTGCCGACAAAGCTCAGCAGGTGGGCCAACTGGTTGCGCATGACCTCGCGGCCTCCGACGCTCCGATGGAGCAGCGCCTCATCCAGCACCACCAGAAGCGCTGGCGGCTCCTCGCGCATCAGGATGCGCTGACGCTCCATTCGCGCGGCCGCGATCTCCTCAGCCCGATCGGGAAACTCCACACTCACCAGGGCCTTGGCATACTCCTCCGTCTGCAGGAGTCCGTAGACCACCTGCGCCTGGAACGTGGAGATGAACGTCGCGCGGGCCTCCATCTCAGCGAAGGCCTGGAACCACGTCGGCAAGACGCTCCGTAGCACCAGCCCCACCAGGCGGGAGAAGTGCCCGTCCGTGCCGAGGGCCGCGTCCACCCGTTCCGAGAAGTCGCGGGTCGGGACCCGCTTGCCGTTCTCGATCATGCCGATCAGGGAGCCCGTACAGAAGATGATCGCGCCCAGCTGCGCCTGCTTGAGGCCGGCCTCTTCTCTCAGTCGGCGCAGCTCGTAGCTGTAGTAGTCCAGCGGCGAGGCGCTGGGATCGATGTCGCGGACGACGGCCATGAAGCGGCACCTCCGAGCGGAGAACGGGCTTGTGGCCGAGCGTAGTGACACGGACACGCGCCGATGTCCGGAATCCCGCAACCATGTGACACACCTCCGCCCCACCCCGGTGAGGGGCAGGGCGGAGGCGTCGCTCGGCGCGGGGTGGGGGGAGATCAGCAGGCGCCGAGGTCCTTCCAGACACCCCATTCACCCGTGGTGCCCGGGGTCTCGTTCTGCGTCCACCACTGGGCCTTGTACTTGCGGCCGTTGTGCGCGACCTCGTTGCCGGCCGTGTAGACCGTGCCCGCGACGTACGCCGGGGTCGAGCCGCAGCCCGTCGGCGGGGTGGTCGGGGGCGTGGTCGGCGGGGTCGTGGGCGGAGTGGTCGGAGGCGTCGTCGGCGGGGTGGTCGGCGGGACGGTGGTGCCGCCGAGGGCGTCCGAGATCTGGTTCAGCAGGGTGGTGTTGTTGTCCAGGCCGAGCAGGGAGTACATCATCGCGCCGGCCAGACCGCGCTGCTTGCCGTAGTCGACCCGGGCCTGGATGGACTTCTGGTTGAGGCCGGTGAAGAACTCGCCGTCCTTGTAGAAGTACGAGGCCTTGGCCTGGTCGTCCCAGAAGGTGGTCGCCGGGTTGTCGACGAGGCCGCCGAGCTCCTTGTAGTTGGCGATGCCGGCCTGCTGGCTGGTGGGGCGGGCGCCCGAGGCGCCGGTCGCGGACTGGGCGAGGCCGTTGTTCGTCCCGGCGGGGACGCCCTTCCAGCCGCGGTAGTAGAACTCGTAGCCCAGCGTCAGCTTGTTGGCGGGGAAGCCGCCGGTGATGCCGTAGGCCGGGTTGCCGTCGATCCAGGAGTCGATCGCGTTGTCGATGCTGTACTTCTGGGTGCCCGGCGCGATCGGGTCGGTCGGGTCGTTGGCCCCGGAGTACAGCGGGGACTGGTGGTAGGTCGGGCCGTCGCCGTCCCAGGCGCCGTGCATGTCGTAGGTCATGATGTTCGCGTAGTCGAGGTACGAACCGATCTTGTCCGTCTCGATGTACTTGATCTTGTCCTGGCCGGCCGGGAGGGCGGCGGTCAGCAGGAACTTCTTGCCGCCGTTGGCCTGGCCGTAGGCGTCGAGCTGCTCGCGGAACTCCTTGAGCAGGAGCGTGAAGTTCTGCTTGTCCTCGGGGGCGTAGTGGTTGCCGAGGTGGCCGCCGGACGAGCCCGGGTACTCCCAGTCGATGTCGATGCCGTCGAAGATGCCGGCCGCGACGCCCTGGCCTCCGTAGCCGCCCTCGACCGGGAGGTTGCCCTTGATGTACTGGTCGATGCAGGAGGAGACCAGCTTCTTGCGGGAGGCGTCGGTCTTGGCCGCGTCGCTGAAGTACTTGGAGTAGGTCCAGCCGCCCAGCGAGATGTTGATCTTCAGGTGGGGGTACTTGGCCTTCAGCTGCTTGAACTGGTTGAAGACGCCGACGATCGGCTGGTCCCACTTGTCGGCGACCCCGCTGACGCTGTCGGCCGCGCTGAAGGACTTCTGGTAGTCGGCGTACGAGTCGCCCGCGCCGTCACCGGCGTTGGGGTTGTTGTCGTCACCCGCCGCCTTGTTCGCCTCGAAACAGGTGAGGTTGGTGGGGTGGATGTTGCCGAACGAGTAGTTGATGACGTCCAGCTTGCCCGCTATGCCACGGGTGTCGAGGTGCTTGGGATAGAAGGCGTTGCCGTACACGCTCCACTGGTCGTAGTAGGCGATACGGACGCCGCCCGCCGCGGCTCCGGCCGAGGCGTCGGCGGCCTGGGCGGTGCCGAGTCCCGCGAAGGAGGCCAGCGCCCCGGCGGCCAGCGCGGCCGTGGCGGCGGCCGCGATGAGGGGTTTACGGATGTGCATGAGCTGTCTCCGTGGGGGTGGGAGGGGAGTTCAAGCGGTTCGGGTGAGAGAAGTGATAGCGATCACTCCACCCCCACGTCAATGGTTCGGACCAAAGAAGGACTAGACCACTCACGTGCTATTTCCCCAAGTCAGAGACCTGAGCGCACACCAAGAACCGCTCGCCACCCCGGGTGACGAGCGGTTTAAGGCTGCCTTCAGGCAGCTCCGCGCAAGGTTTCGGCAACAAACCAGCCAAACGCCGTTCGTACGCGGTCAATCGGCGGCGGGCGCCTCCACCGGCATCCCGTACACGTCCGCGATGAGCTCGTACGAGCGCAACCGGGCTGCCCCGCTGTGGGCGTTGGTGGTGAGCATCAGCTCGTCCGCGCCCGTCCGCTTCGCCAGGTCGTCCAGGCCGGTGCGGACCTCGTCGGGGGTGCCGTGGACGACGTTCGCGAGCCAGCTGTCGACGAACTCCCGCTCCAGCGGGGAGAACGGGTACGCCGCCGCCTCCTCGGGCGTCGGGATCAGACCGGGCCGCCCGGTGCGCAGGCGCAGCATGGACAGCGCGCCCGTGAGCACCTGGGCGCGGGCCGCCCCGTCGGTGTCGGCGGCGAGCGCGGAGACCCCGATGACGGCGTAGGGGGCGTCGAGGACGGCCGAGGGGCGGAAGCTCTGGCGGTAGAGGTCGAGCGCGGGCAGGGTGCCGGCGGCGGAGAAGTGGTGGGCGTAGGCGAAGGGCAGGCCGAGCTCGCCGGCGAGGCGGGCGCTGAAGCCGGAGGAGCCGAGCAGCCACAGCGGCGGCCGACCGGCGGGGCCCTGGACCGGACCCGGTACGGCGTGCACCCGGGCGTACGGGTGCCCGTCGGGGAAGTCGTCGTCGAGGAAGCGGGTGAGTTCCACGAGCTGCCGGGGGAACTCGTCGGCGGCCTCGTCGAGGCGCCCGGGTCCGCGCAGCGCGGCGGCGGTGCGGCCGTCGGTGCCGGGGGCGCGGCCGAGTCCGAGGTCGATCCGGCCCGGGGCGAGCGCCTCCAGGGTGCCGAACTGCTCGGCGACGGCGAGCGGGGCGTGGTTGGGCAGCATGACTCCGCCGGAGCCGAGCCGGATGCGGGAGGTGTGCGCGGCGAGGTGGGCCAGGATCACCGCGGGCGAGGAGCTGGCGACGCCGGGCATGGAGTGGTGCTCGGCGACCCAGTGGCGGTGGTAGCCGCGGGACTCGGCGAGGCGGGCGATCTCGACGCTCGTGCGGAGGGAGGCGTGGGCGGTGCTGCCGGCGCCGACGGTGACGAGGTCCAGGACGGACAGCGGTACGGTCGCCCGGCCCTGCGCGGTGGCGCGGATCCCGTCCGCGTTCCGGTTGCCGGCCGCGCTCGCACTCGCGTGGGCCCGTCCGTCGCCCCGTGCGTCGTCCCGTGCGTCACTCATCGTCGCTCCTGTTTCGCTCTCCCGTGCGTGCGGCATCGGTGCGACACCGTACGAAGAACTCGAACCGTGGGCGGCCGCCGGGCATTCCCGGAAGAGGCGGAATGATGGTCATGCCGGTGGCATATGCCAATGGAGTAGGTCCAGGCAGACAGACATAATTTGAGCCAGCAATCTCCCCAACGGGCGCTCCACATGGGCCCCTTGGTGGCTATCGTGGTAGGGCAAGCGGTAACAACCTGCTAGGGGGAAACCGTGGCGCTGAAGCCCGAGCCGACCGCGCCGTTCCACTCGGTGCAGTACGCACTGCGCGTACTCGAAACGATCGCACGTCACACCGGCGGTGTGACCGACGTGCAGATCGCGCGTGAGACCGGCCTGCCCGCAGCCCATCTCTCTCCGATGCTGCTCATGCTGCGCCGGGAGGGATACGTCCTGCAGGTGTCCGACGGCGCTTACGCCATAGGGGATTCCCTCGTCCTGCTCGGCTCCGGCATCGACCGGCAGCAGGCACTCACCGACAAGCTCCAGGAGACCCTGGACCGGCTGCGCGACTCGGTCGGCGCGGCCGTCTACATCAGCCGGTACGTGGACGGCGAGGTCAGGATCACGCAGTTCGCGGACAGTCCCCGCACCCCGAAGGTGCACGAGTGGGTCGACTTCCGCTCCGCCGCGCACGCCAGCGCGGTCGGCAAGTGCCTGCTGACGCAGCTCGACCTGAACGGCCGGCGCGACCACCTGTCCCGCCACAAGATCGCCCGGCTCACGTCGAAGACGATCGTGAACGAGCGGATCCTGTTCTCCAAGCTGGACGCCCAGCCCGCCACCGTACCCATGCTGGACCTACAGGAATACGCCGTGGGCACGGTCTGCGCGGCGGTCCCGATCACGGCCGGGGCCTCGGTGGGCTGCCTGGCCCTGTCGATGCCGGTCGAGCACGCGCACCGGCTGCGGGCCGCGGCGGACACCCTGAACCGCAAGGCCGCACCACTGCTGCTGTCGCTCACGCTCTAGCGGGGGCGCGGCAGGGCCTGGAAGCCCAGTCCTGAAGCCCGGTCCACAGGCCCGGAAAACACTTCGGGCGGTTCCCGGTGAACCGGAAACCGCCCGAAGGACAGGTGCGCCGCCAGGGACTCGAACCCCGGACCCGCTGATTAAGAGTCAGCTGCTCTAACCAACTGAGCTAGCGGCGCCTGCTGACAGAGAAAATACTACCCGGTCCTCAGGGGTGCTCCAAACCATTAGCCGCGGAGGTACGCGAGGACCGCCAGGACCCGGCGGTGGGTGTCCTCGGCGGGTGGCAGGTCGAGCTTTCCCAGGATGTTCCCGATGTGCTTGCCGACGGCCGCCTCGGACACCACCAGCTCCCGGGCCACGGCCCCGTTCGACTTCCCCTCCGCCACCAGGCCCAGTACCTCCCGCTCCCGCGGGGTGAGCGCGGCCAGCGGGTCGCGGCGGCGGCGCAGGAGCTGGCGCACGACCTCCGGGTCCACCACGGTGCCGCCGCCGGCCACCGTGACCACCGCGTCGAGGAACTGCTCCACCTGCCCGACCCGGTCCTTCAGCAGGTAGCCGACGCCGCCGCCGTCCCCGGAGTCCAGCAGGTCGGCGGCGTACGAGCGCTGCACGTACTGGCTGAGCACCAGCACCGGCAGGTCCGGGCGCGCGGCCCGGAGCTCCACGGCGGCCCGCAGTCCGTCGTCGCCGTGGCCCGGGGGCATCCGTACGTCGGTCACGACGATGTCCGGGGCGTGGACGGCCACGGCACGGCGGAGCTCGTCCGCGTCCCCGACGGCGGCCGCCACCCGGTGGCCGAAACGCGTCAGCAGGCCGACGAGCCCTTCGCGCAGCAGGACCCCGTCCTCGGCGAGGACGATCTTCAAGGGCTCACCGGACAAGGGATCTCCAGGCTCAGGACGGTCGGGCCGCCGGGCGGGCTGGTGATCGTCAGTGTGCCATCGAGGACCGCGATCCGGTCGGCCAGTCCGGTCAGCCCGGACCCGGCGGCCGGGTCCGCGCCGCCGCGGCCGTCGTCGGTGACGGCTATGAGCAGCGCGGCGCCGGTGTGCCGGGCGGTGAGGGCGGCCCGGGCCGCACCGCTGTGCTTGCCGATGTTGGCGAGGGCCTCGCAGACCCCGAAGTAGGCGGCGGCCTCGACGGACTCCGGGAGGCGCGGCAGGGCGGTGCCCAGATCGGCGTCCACGGGGACGGCGGAGCGCTCGGCGACGTCGGCGAGGGCACCGGTGAGGCCGTAGTCGGTGAGCACCTGCGGGTGGATGCCGTGGATCAGCTCGCGCAGTTCCGCGAGGACCTTGCCGGCCTCGTCGTGGGCGGCCCGGAGCCGGTCGGCGAGCGGGCCCGGGGGTGCGTCGAGGCGGGCGAGGCCGAGGGTCACGGTGAGGGCGACGAGCCGCTGCTGGGCGCCGTCGTGGAGGTCGCGCTCGATCCGGCGGCGCTCGGCCTCGAAGGCGTCGACGAGCCGGGCCCGGGAGCGGGTGACCTCGGCGAGCAGCCCCTGGAGCTCGCGCTCGCGGGGAGCGAGCAGGGCGCGGGTGAGGGCGGCGCGGGCCCCGGCGAGGGCGCCGAGCGGATGGAGGAGGGCGGGGAGCAGCACGGCCCCGGCGGCGGCGATGGCGAAGGCGGTCGGGTAGGAGGTGACCAGCCAGAGCTTGACCACCTTGACCTCCCCGTCGGCGGCGAGGGCGAGCTGGAGCGGGGTGGTGAGCAGGAGCAGCGGCAGGCCGAGCAGGGTCGCGACGGCGGCGAGGTCGACCCACCACAGCAGGAGGCCGTGCAGGACGGCGTAGGCGAGCTCGCGCCAGGTGGCCTGCTCGCGGTAGCGCAGCCGGGCCCAGGCGAGGAGGCCGGGTTCGGCGGGGGTGCGGTGGGGGGTGCCGGTGGGGGCGCGGTCGACGAGGCGCAGGCGGCGGCGCTCGACGGCGGCGACCGGTACGCCGACCAGGCCGAGGAGCGCCAACAGGGGGAGGCCGACGAGGACGAGGCTGAGCGTGGCGCCGGCCGCGGCGAGGAGGACGAGGGCGAGGAGGACGGGGATCCCGGTGAGGGCGCTCCCGGCGAGATAGCCGGCGGTGCGCCAGGGCCAGGCGGAACGCAGGTACCGGCCGTGGGCCAGGGCGTGCCAGGGGGTGCGGGGGCGATCGTCCATGCGGGCACGCTAGCCGCGGGCCGCCGGCCCGGACCATGGCCCCAGCGGGCCTCCCCGGGGTATGCCCAGCCCCACCTCCTGAGCCCCTCACGAGTTCCCTGTCACCTGCCCGGGGAAAGGACGGCTTGCAGCGTCTGGGGTATCGGGTAGGCGCGCTCCGTGGGAAAGAGCCGTTGTGCTTTGGCGGTGTGGCCGGTCTGCATCAGTGCCGAGGCCTTGCGGACCTGGGGGGTGAGGTCGGTGAGACCGACGATCCAGTCGTCGGTGAACGTGCGGATCAAGTGACGGCCGATGCCGACCTGGATGCTGTAGTGGTTCAGTGCCGCTCCGCGCGGCGAGCGCTCCGGGTCCCACTGGACGTGTACGGCTGCCCGGGCGACGGCCGCCGGGTCGGCGGTCGTCAGCACCGACCGGGACAGGGCCTCCTCCCAGCCCTCCCGGGTGATCCGCACGGCTAGCACACGTTCCTGACCCGGTTTGCGGGCCCAGTTGCTGCGGTGCATCAGCCACATGAACGACGGCTTGATCCACGTCATCCGGTGGAAGGAGAACGGCGCGACGAAGCGGCCCGCCCGCAGTGCCGCGTCGGCGATGGCAGGCGAGTACGCCTGGTAGACCACGATCGTGTGGGCGTCGTAGTCGGCACGGATCTGGTGCTGGGGCGTCATGCGCCGCACCCTGCCACCTGGTCCGCCGGCGCGGCGAGCCGTTTTCTCCTCCCCCTGGAGGAGGCTCCTGTGGGCGGTTCCTGCGGGCGGTTCCTGCGGGTTGATCAGCCGTCCGTGGGCGCCAGGAGGTCGGACCGGCCCTGGGACTCGTACGCCGCCAGGAGGGTGGTCAGGGCCGGGGCGTCCAGGCGGTGGTAGGCGCCCGCCGGGGACCGGTGCCAGACGGGGTCCTCGCAGCGGAAGCCCTCGCGGCGGAGGGATACGCGGTGGATCTTGTTCGTCGCCGTGGTCGGCATGGTCTCGACGACGCGGACGTAGCGCGGGGCCATCTTCGTGCCCAGGTCGGGCTGGCCGGAGAGGAAGGCCTCGAAGGCGGACGGGTCGAAGGCCGCGCCCTCCCGGAGGGCGAGGGCCGCCATGACCTGGTCCCCCGCCACCTCGTCCGGGACGGCGTAGACGGCGACCGCCGCCGCGTCCGGCCAGCGGGCCAGGATGTTCTCGATCATCGCCGCGGCGAGGTTCTCGCTGTCGACGCGGAGCCGGTCGTCGGTGCGGCCCGCGAAGTAGAGGAAACCCGCCGCGTCGCGGAAGAAGAGGTCGCCCGTCCAGTACCAGCCGTCGCGGGTGCGGTCGGCCTCCGCGTCCGGGTTGCGCCAGTAGCCCTCGAACAGGCTGCGGCCGCGGTTGACCAGTTCGCCGATCGCCGCCGAGCCGTTGAGGAGGCGGCCGTCCGGGGAGAGGACCGCGGGCGGGCATTCGGTGCCGCCGACCGGGTCGATGACCGCCAGGTCGTCGCCCGCGCCCGCCCGGCCCAGGGCTCCCGGCGGGGTGTTCGGGGTGCGCTGGACGGACGCGCCGCCCTCGGTGGCTCCGTAGCCCTCCACCAGCCGGACCCCGAACCGCTCGGCGAAGCGGGCCGCGTCCACCGCCCCGGCCTCGGTGCCGAAGCCGAGGCGCAGGGTGTGGGTGCGGTCGTCGGGGCGCGGTTCGGTGGCCAGGAGGTACTGGATCGCCCGGCCGACGTAGGTGAAGTACGTGGCCCCGTGGGCCCGTACGTCGTCCAGGAACGCGGAGGCCGAGAAGCGGCGGCGGAGCGCCACCGGGGCTCCGCCGACGAGGGCCGGCAGCCAGTCGGCGATGACGGCGTTGCCGTGGAAGAGCGGCATGCAGATGTAGTGGACGTCGTCCGGGGTGACGGAGAACTGGCGGGCCAGGGCCGCTCCGGCGGCCGCGAGCCGGCCCTGGCTGCAGATGGCGGCCTTGGGGGCGCCGGTGGAGCCGGAGGTGAAGTAGAGGAGCAGGCGGGAGTCGGGGCCGGGGGCGCGCAGGGTCGCTTCGCCTGGCTCGGCGGCGGCATAGGGCGCGAGGAGGGCCTCGTACTCCTCGGTGCCGGTGACCAGGACGCGTACGCCGGGCAGGTCGAGGCCGCGCAGCAGCGGCAGGTGGGCGCGCTCGGTGATCAGGATCCGGCAGTCGGTGTGCAGGATGTCGCGGGCCAGCTCGGGGCCGCGCCGGGTGGGGTTGATCCCGGCGACGGCGGCCCCGGCGAGGGCCGCCGCGCCGAGCCAGAACGGGAACTCGGGGGTGTTGTCGAGCAGGACCCCGAGGTGCGGCTCGGCCCCCGCAGGCATGAGGTCGACGAGGAGCGCGGCGCGCGCGGCGGCCTCCTGGGCGGTCCGGTGGTGGGTGAGGACACCGTTCTCGTGTTTCAGCCCGGGCCGGTGGTCGCCCCATTGGCGCGCTATGAGCTCCGCGACGGTTTCGGGTGCAGTCGTCGTCCGCATGCCGCCGGAGGGTAGCTGACGTGACGTCAGAATTGAACGTCGGAGCAGGCGTAGAAGGCCATCGGGGTGTCGTTGACGGTCCAGACGGCCAGGATCAGGTGCCGGCCCGTCTTGCCGCTCGGCATGGCGCCCTGGTGGACGGTGGTCATGGCGGGGCGGGCGCCGTTGTAGGCGACCGTGAGGAAGGGCTGGGGTTCGAGATCGGCACGGGTGAGGGCCTTGGTGCCGGTCCAGCCGTTCTTGGTGACGTAGTACTTGAAGTCGGTGGTGGAGTGGTTGGCGGTGAACTGCCACCGGAAGGCGTAGCTCTGCCCGCTGGTCACCTTGGTGGTGGGCCAGGCGCCGCCGCGCGGGTTGTCGAGCTCGGAGAACTGGGAGAGTCCGCCGGAACATATCTTGCCGTCGGCGGGGCCGGCGGCCGGGAAGCCCTTGAAGCCCTCGACGCTCTGCGGCTCCCACTGGATCGCACCGCAGTCGGAGACGGTGCGGTTGGCGCAGAGCTTCTGGCGGCTGATCGGGGTGTCGGTGTAGCCGTGACTGCTGGCGGCGGGGGCGCTGACGAGGGTGATGCCGGCGACGAGGCCGAGGCCGAGCGCGGCGACGCCGGCCCGCCTGGGCATTCTGGGCATGCGGATGGGACGCATGATGCTCCTTGAACGTGGGGGGAGTTCTGTGAGAGCGCGCGCGTGTGGGGATTAGGTCTAGACCAAGTCCCAGATTATTGACGAGAGTTGGCCATGTCCAGACCAATGGGAAAACGGGTGGTCCGGTCACTTCCGGCCACCCGTTCCCGTACCGCCGTACGCCCGCCCCCTACTCGGAGCGGCCCGTGTAGAAGGCGACCGTGAGGTCCTTCACCAGCGCCTTGCGCTCGTAGTCGTCGAGCTCGACCAGCCCGCGCGAGGTCAGCCGGTGGACGGTGTCGTCGACGGCGTCCACGACCGAGGTCAGCACCGTGTCCCGGTGCTTGGCGTCGATCGCCGCGACCCGGCGGCGGCGCATGGCCTCGGCCACCTCGGCCGCGTACTCGATCCGGGTCGGCTGGGCCGAGAACACCTCGATCCCGACCGCCTCGGTCTCGGCCGCCAGCATCCGGGTCAGCGCGTCACCGACGGCCTCGGCGTCGCGCAGGGTCGGGGCGTCCTCGTGAAAGGCGTCGGCGGGCAGCTGCGACAGGACCCGGGCCATCGCCGATTCGACCTGCTCGGCCAGGTACTCCGTGTGGTCCTCGACGGCGAGCGTGGCGCGCGCGGTGTCCTTGACCTGCCACACGACCTGGACGACGACCTGAAGGGCGAGGCCGCCCGCGTCCACGGCGGGCATCGGGTCGCTGCGCCAGTGGCGAAGCCGTACGTCGACCCGGCGGCGCAGGAGCAGGGGGCTCACCCAGGTCAGGCCGGTACGCCGGACCGTGCCGCGGTAGCGGCCGAAGAGGGTGAGCACCCAGGCGTGGCCGGCGCGGGCCCGGCCGAGTCCGCCGAGCGACACGAGGGCGACGATCCCGAGGAAGGCGAGCGGCGGCCAGTGGGTGGCCCGCAGACCGTGGTAGGCGCGGGGAGTCGCGCCGAAGGCGGCCACGAAGGCGGCGGGGACGACCCCGGCCCGCCAGAGCACGGCCGCGCACCCGGCCAGGGCGAGCCCGCCGACGCCCACGCCGACCCAGCCGGGCAGCACCGGGCCGCGGTGCTCCCGGAGCCGGTCGTCGCCGCGGGGGACCCTGCGGCCGGGGGCGGGGCGCGGGGCGCGGGCAACGGGTGCGGTGGCCTGCGGCGCGGGTACGTGTACTGCGGGCAGCTGCTGCGTGCTCTGGAACGGGAGGTGCACCGGAACCTCGGTGACCGAGGTACCCCGGTGGGATCCGGAGCGCGGGAGCTCCGGGGCCGCCCCGGCCTCGTCCAGGCCGCGGGCCACCGCCTGGGCGACGATCTCGACCGGTCCGGGCCCGGGGATACCGGAGTGCGGCGGCGCCGCGTCCCCGGATTCGGGCTCGAAGCCGAACTCCGGCCCGGCCTTCGGCCCGGGCTCCGGCACGAACGCGAACTCCGGCCCGGCTTCCGGACCGATCTCCGGCTCCGGCTCCGGCTCGAACTCGGCCACTGGCTCGGGCGCGGCTCCGGGCACGGCTTCGGCTCCGGGCACGGCCAGGGACCCGGGGCCGGATACCCACTCGGCTACCGCTTCGAGCTCGGTCCCCGGCACGGGCAGAGGCGCGGCTACCGGTTCGGGCGCGGCCTCGGCCGTGGGCCCGGCCTCAGGCACGGGCGCGGGCAGGGGCCCGGGTACCCACTCGGCTACCGCTTCGAGCTCGGCCCCGGGCACGGGCAGAGGCGCGGGCACGGGCGCGGCCTCGGCCGTGGGCTCGGCCCCGGGCCCGGGCAGAGGCACGGGCGCGGGTGCCCACTCGGCTACCGCTTCGGGCTCGGTCCCCGGCACAGGCAGAGGCACGGGCGCGGCCCCGGCTTCCGGCTCGGCCGGCCGCAGGCTCAGGGTGGCCGGCCCGGCGGGGGCCTCCGCGTCCTGCGGGTGCGGGATGTCCAGGGCCAAGGCGCCCCGGTCCCCCTCGTCGTACGGGTGGGACCGGGCCGCCGGCACCTCCCACCCGTGCACCGGCTCGGGCGCCGGGCGGGAGGCCCGCGCCGCGGCCCAGCCGAAGGAGGTCTCGGCGGCGACGTCGTGCTCCGGCCCGGTGGCCTCGCGCGGCGCCGCGACGGCGACGGCCGCGTGCACCGGCTCCGGCACGGGCGTCGGCTCCGCCGCCCACTGCGGGTGGGCCGCCGCCAGGACTGCGGGCGCGGGGGCAGGGGCGGGTGCGGGAACCGGATCCGCGGCCCGGACCGTCACCGGGGTGGCCGGCGGCACGCGGAGGGTGCCCGTCGTCGAGGTGGTGCGCGTGGGGAACATCGTTACCTCCGTCATGCGAACAGCCGGCGCCAGGTTTCCGGGCCCGGGTAGCCGTCGGCCGAGGCACCGGTCCAGCCCTGCGCACGCTGGAAGGCCTCGACGTTGCGGCGGTCGGCCTCGCTCCAGCGCATGTCCGGAGCGGATGTGTAGTACTTGCCGAAGCCCTTCTTCACCAGCTGACGGCCGAGGGCCCTGATGGCCTCGTTCGACTGGCCCGGGCGGAAGACCAGGGCGCCCGGGTATGCCCGTACGCCGCCCGGTCCCGGCGCGGCCCCCACGATCGGCGGGATGTTCTTGCCCTGCTTCTCGACCAGCAGCTTCCAGGTGTGCGTGCCCGGAATGCCGTCGGCGTCCGCGCCCGTCCAGCCCTGCGCGCGCTGGAAGGCGGCGGTGGCGAGCTTGTCGTGGTCGCTCCACGTCCGGTCGGCCACCCCCTTGGGGTAGAACCGGTACGCGCCGCGCTCGATCAGCATCCGGCCGAGCTGGGCCACGTAGTCGTTCGTGGTGCCGGGGCCGAACTTGTCCGCGCCCGGGAAGACCGTCGCGTCCCCCGGCTTGGAGCCCGCCGGCGGCGGCTGGGCGCCCGGGGCCGCCGGGGCCTCCGGAACCGCCGGGACCTCCGGCAGGATGCCGGCGGGCACCCCGTTGAAGCGGTACGGGACGTACTTCGTCGGGTTGCTCCAGTACCCGTAGGGCGTGGCCAGCTTCCGCGTGTTGGGGCGCGTCTGCTCGTAGGCGACGTAGTGCGTGCGCGTCGAGTCGACCCAGCCGCCGAAGATGACCACGTGCGAGCCGTTGTTGGGGTCCGCCGGGTTGTGGAAGAGGAGCATGTCCCCCGGCAGCAGCTCATCCTTGGTGATCTTGGTGGCGAATTTGTCGAGGCTGCCGGTCCATTCGTTCGACCCGAGGTTCCAGACCATGGAGACGTAGCCCGAGCAGTCCTGCCGGTACCCGTCCGTCCAGTACTCGGACATGCTGTACGGGACCTCCGCGTCCAGCCACAGCTTCGCCCGGTTGATGATCGTCGCCCGGTCGATCCGCCGGACCGCGCCGGGCCTGGCCGGGGCGCCGGGCTTGCCCACCGGCCCGCCCTTGGGGCCGTGCAGCGGGGTCCGGGCGCCCTGCGGGGAGCTCGGGTCGTCCAGGGGGGCCGCCACGGCCTCCGGGTCCGGGGTGGCCACGGCCACGGCGGCCGTACCGCCGCCGCCCAGGACCACTCCCGCGGCGGTGGCCAGCACCAGCGCCCGGCGGGCGCCGCGTGCGGCCGGGTGCCCCCCGTCCCGGAGCGGTATGGCCCGCGCGCGGGCGAGGGCGCGGCGGCGCTGGGCGCAGCCCCGGCACGCACAGTCGCCCGCGGGCTCGTACTCCTCGAAACCGGGCATCGGCATCTGCACATGCGTCGGAGGCTGCATCGTCATGCGGATCCGTCCACTCCCCTGCTCATCCACTCGCCCACTCGTCCACTCGTCCACCGGTCGGCCGGAGCCACACCTGATGAAGCATCAGGTGTGGCACGCGCAGACATATGGTGCACGATAAACCCCTCAAACATGGGTTAATCGGACAAGGCGGGCGTGGCTGGTCACGGGCACCCCTGGAGGTGGGGTAGAGTTTTCCCTGTCAGCAAGCGCCGCTAGCTCAGTTGGTTAGAGCAGCTGACTCTTAATCAGCGGGTCCGGGGTTCGAGTCCCTGGCGGCGCACAGACGGGAGAAACCCCCGCAGCGAAAGCTGCGGGGGTTTCTTCGTTTCCCGGTTCCCCGGCGGAAGCACCGGCGGAAGCACGGCCGCTAGGCCGCGGTTCCCGGTGCGCCCGGTCGGGCTCCCACGCCCGTCAGATAGGCGGAGACCACCACGTTCGCCGTGTACTCCTTGGCCACCTTGTCGTACGAGCCCCCGCAGGTCACCAGCCTCAGCTCGGCACGGCCCCGGACCCGCGGGCCGTAGGCCTTGTGCGCGTCGAAGGCCGAGCGCTCGTAGACCCGTACGTCCTCGATGGTGAACTCGGCGACCGAACCGTCCGTCCGCACCACCCGCACCTTGTCGCCCGGCTGCGCGGAGCTCAGCCCGTAGAACACCGCAGGCTTGGACCGGGTATCCACGTGCCCCACCATCAGCGCCGTCCCCGCCGTGCCCGGCTGGGTGCCCCGGCCCCACCAGCCCACCGTGCCCGGCTGGTCGTACGGGGGCGGCTCGATCGCCCCGTCCTTGTCCAGGTCCCGGGGGATCACCGGGGCCTGGATGCCTATGGAGGGCACGTCGACGCGCTGGGGCGGGGCCGCGGCGAGCGGGGCGTGCGCGGCCGGCAGCCCCGGACCGACCGTCCCGCCGGCCTGGCCGACGGGCGGGGCCGGAGCCACGGTGAGCTGGCGTCCCCACAGCCACAGGCCGAGCACCAGTACCGCCCAGGCGGCGAAGGTCAGCAGCCGGCCGCCGGCGGAAGCCCTGTCCTCGTTCACGGGCGCTCACCGGCGCCCGCCGGCACCCACCTCCACCGGCACCCACCGGTGCCGGCGTTCACCGACACCGGCCTCACTCGCCGCTGCGGCGGCGGCGCAGGGCCAGCGCCCGGCCCGCGACGGCCAGGGTGGCGACCGCGGCGAGGACCGCGCCGATCACCGTGTGCGGGAGCCCCGGTCCGTCGGCGCCGTGGGCCTTCTTGGCCGACTCCGCCGCCGCGAGCTCGGCGGACATGCCGCCACCGCCCGCGTGCACCGGCCAGACGGGGCTGGCGTGGTGGGACGGGCGGTACTCGGAGACCTGGACGGAGCCGCTGAACTTCTCGTGGCCGTCGCACATCACCCGGACGGAGTGCCAGCCGGGCGAGATGTGCGAGCGGATCATCGCGTCGCCGTACAGCGGGCTGCGGCCGCCGTCCCGGCCGTAGAGGTCGACGTCCGACACGAAGGCGGCGGACTTGGCCGCTCCCCGAGTGCCGTCACACCCGTGGACGCGCAGCTTGACCTGCGCTCCGGGGTGAGCCGGATTCGGGTCGACCGTGACGCTGCCGCGGTCACCGCGGTCACCGCGGTCCTCCTCGCCCGCGAGGGCGACCGGCGCGGTCACCACCGAG
Organism: Streptomyces sp. NC-S4; assembly: GCF_054353315.1. Classification (NCBI taxonomy): domain Bacteria; kingdom Bacillati; phylum Actinomycetota; class Actinomycetes; order Kitasatosporales; family Streptomycetaceae; genus Streptomyces; species Streptomyces sp. NC-S4. Next base: position 3,350,492 of record NZ_CM135937.1, read on the forward strand.
AACGCCGCCAGGACGACGGCCATCGCGGTGGCGCGGACAGCGATCGGAACACTGCGCATGGTGAACCTCCTCGACAAGGAGATTCACGCGCGGCGCGCCGCCGCGCATCCGGAGCGGCGCCGTACGTGTCGGCCGCACGCCCCAAACGCGGTACGCCCGTTCGGCCGTACGCCGTAGGCGGGTACCGCGGTGCGCGGGTGCCCGCGACGCGGGCACCCGGTACGCGTCAGACCAGGTCGACGAGGTCCGCGATCGAGGCGACCGTCTTGGTCGGCCGGAACGGGAACTTCTCGGTGTCCTGCTCCGTGGTCAGACCGGTGAGGACGAGGAAGGTCTGCATGCCCGCCTCCAGACCGGCCAGCACGTCGGTGTCCATCCGGTCGCCGATCATGGCGCTGGTCTCCGAGTGGGCGCCGATGGCGTTCAGGCCGGTGCGCATCATCAGCGGGTTCGGCTTGCCGGCGAAGTACGGCTTCTTGCCGGTCGCCTTGGTGATCAGCGCGGCGACGGCACCGGTGGCCGGGAGCGGGCCCTCGGTGGAGGGGCCGGTCTCGTCGGGGTTGGTGCAGATGAAGCGCGCGCCCGCGTTGATCAGGCGGACCGCCTTGGTCATCGCCTCGAAGCTGTACGTCCGGGTCTCGCCCAGGACCACGTAGTCGGGCTCGTGGTCGGTCAGGATGTAGCCGATGTCGTGGAGGGCCGTGGTCAGTCCGGCTTCGCCGATGACGTACGCCGTGCCGCCCGGACGCTGGTCGTCGAGGAACTTCGCCGTGGCCAGCGCCGAGGTCCAGATGTTCTCGACGGGGACCTGCAGCCCCATGCGGCTCAGTCGGGCCTGGAGGTCGCGGGGGGTGTAGATCGAATTGTTGGTCAGTACCAGGAAGGGCTTGCCGGACTCGCGCAGCCGCTTGATGAAGGCATCGGCGCCGGGGATCGGGGTGCCCTCGTGGATGAGGACCCCGTCCATGTCGGTGAGCCAGGATTCGATCGGCTTGCGCTCTGCCACTGGACTGTTCTCCGCTCTCGGTGACCTGCGACCTCTGGTCTCTACCACCCTATCCGGGCCGGGCCGTGGACGTCCCTGCCGTCCACAGCCCGGACCGGGGGGCCCGGGACCGGGTCCGGACCGGGCCCGGGGAGCGGTCAGCCCAGGCGGACGTTGTCGACGGTCCAGAACCAGTTGTTGTTGCCGCTGTAGCGGAAGCGGACCTGCACGTCGGTGGCGCCGGCCGGGACCTGGAGGGCGAGGGACTCGGACCGGGCGACGGCGTCGGCGGTATAGGTCTTCACCACGGTCGGGGCCGCGCCGTCGTAGGAGACCAGGACCTGGGCGGTCTGGCCGGCCTCGTGGCGGTAGTGCGTCTGGAAGGTCAGATTCCGCGTGCTGCCGCCGCTGACCGCCCACTTGGGGGTGACGAGGGTGGAGTCGAAGGTGCCGGTGTGGCTCTTGTCGTCCCACTCGTCGGAGTCGGCGACGGCGAAGACGTCGCGGGAGCGGACGTTCAGCTCTCGCCACTGGTCGCGCTGCGACTGGCTCCAGAACTCGTCGGTCGCGAAGGCCCAGCCGGCCCACTCGGTGACACCGCCCGTACCCATCTTCGAGTTGTCGACGGACCAGCCGGCGGGCGGGGTGTGCGTGAAGCCCTTCACCCCGGCCGGGATGCCCGTCTCGTCCGCCCGGGCCTGGAGGTTCGGGCGCAGGGTGTCGAAGGGGTCGTCGTCCGGGGCGTTCAGCGGGACGCCGTCGAGGCCGGTACCGCTGACGCCGACCTGGGCGAGCGCGGTGGCGGCCACGTCGGCCAGGCGCACGTCGGAGCGGACGGAGCCGGCCGGGATGCCCGCGCCCTTGGCGATGACGAAGGTGCCGCGCTCCTGGATGGTCGAGCCGCCGTGGCCGCCGGAGTCGGTGTGGCCGTGGTCGGTGGTGACCAGGATCTTCCAGTTCTCCTGGGCGTACGTCGGACGGTTCTTGACGGCGGTGAGGAGCTGGCCGACCAGGGTGTCGACGCGGGCGATGGTGTCGAGGTACTGCTGGCTGGCCGCGCCGTAGGAGTGGCCGGCCGCGTCGATCTCGCCGAGGTAGACGAAGGCGGCGTCCGGGTTCTGGCCCTGCAGTTCGGCGGCGGCGGCCGCGGCGACCTTCGGGTCCTCGCTGCGGTAGCCGTCGCGGTCGCCCTTGAGGGAGAGGCGCTTGTCGACCTTCGCGGAGAAGATCGGTCCGTTCTGGTCGGTGGAGGTGATGGGCTCCCAGTCGGCGGCCGCGTAGGTGTTGAGCGCCGGCCTGGCGTTCTCGATGCGGGTCAGGAAGTCCGGGTGGGCGGCGTAGTTCTTGCCGGTGAAGGAGTTGTCCTTCACGCCGTGCTTGTCGGGCCAGACGCCGGTGGCGATGGTGGACCAGCCCGGGCCCGAGGAGGTCGCGGCCATCGGGCTCGCGTAGAGGGTGCTGCGGGCGGTCAGGCCCTGGGCCATCAGGCCGTTCAGGTGGGGTGCGTTGGCGGCCTTGACGCGGTCCAGGACCGCGCCGTCGATGCCGATGACGAGGACCTTGTCGGTGTTGGCCGCCGCCGCGGCGGGGGTGACCGCGACGGTGACGGCGATCAGGGCGGAGGTGACGGCGATCGCGGCGGTCGCGGCGAATGCGCGACGTCCGGGCAGGACAGGGGACACGTACTCCTCCTGGGAGCAAGTGAGAGCGGCGAAAGGAGCGGGGGAGTTTCGACGTACCGGTGGGCCGGTGGGCCGGTGGGCCGGTGTGCGCGGGTCCGGACCGAAGGTGCGGTCTCCGGTCCAGACCCGTTATGCGACGGTTGCGATGGTCACTCTGCCGGTCGCGGGTGGCCGGGAAGCAACCGGTCAGCTTCCGGTTGCCGACTTCCACGCGTCGACGTAGCCGGTGAGGTTCTTGTCGATGTCGGCCCAGTTCGGCTCGAAGATCTCCACGCCCGTCATGAGCTTGGTGAGCTCGACGGCGTTGGCGTCGGTCGGCTTGACGTCGGTGCGCGCCGGGAAGCCGCCGCCGACCCCGCTGACCAGCTGCTGGGCTTCCTCGCTGAGCAGGAAGTCGAGGAGCTTCCTGCCGTTCTCCGTGTGCGGGGCCCCCTCGACGAGGCCGGCCGCGTACGGCAGGGCGAAGCTGGTGGGCTTGCCACCCTCCTTCGCCGGGAACCAGATGCCCAGGTTCGGCATGGACTTGGACTGCGCGAAGTTCATCTGGACGTCGCCGTTGGCCACGAGCAGCTCGCCCTTGTCGGTCTTGGGCGCCAGCTTGCTGGTGGAGGAGGACGGGCCGACGTTGTTGGCCTGGAGCTTCTTCAGGTACTCCATCGCCGGCTCCTTGCCGCCGAAGTCGTGCATCGACTTGATGAGCACGGCGGTGCCGTCGCCCGCGACACCCGGGGTGGAGTACTGCAGCTTGCCCTTGTACTTGGCGTCCAGCAGCTCCTCCCAGGTCCTGGGGGCCTCGGCGAGCTCCTTCTTGTTGTAGACGAAGCCGAAGTAGTTGTTGACGACCGAGGTCCACTTGCCGTCGGCGGCCTTGTCCGCGCCGTTGACCTTTTCCGAGCCCTGCGGCTTGTAGGGCTGGAGCAGGCCCTTGCCGTCCGCCTGCTGGATGAACGGCGGCAGGGTGATCAGTACGTCGGCCTGGGTGTTGGTCTTCTCGCGGACGGCGCGCTGCACCATCTCGCCGGAGCCGCCCTCGACGTACTTCACCTCGATGCCGGTCTTCTTGGTGAAGTCGGCGAAGACCTTGTCGTACCAGCCGTCGCCCTTCTCGCTCTTGAGGCCGTCGGCGCTGTAGACGGTGACGACCTTCTCGCCGCCCGCGCCGTCCGCGGCCGGGGAGCCGCCGCCGCAGGCGGTGAGGGAGGAGGCGAGGGCGAGGCTGCCGGTGACGACGGTGACGGTGCGGAGGAGTCTCTTGCCGGTCATGGAACTTCCTTACGGGGAGCGGGAGTCGGCGGGGTCGGCGGTACGGGGTTCAGCGGTACGGGGTTCAGCGGTAGGAGGCCCTGGTGCGGACGCGGGAGACGGCCAGGAGGACCAGCAGGGTGGTGGCCATCAGGACCACGGCGACGGCGGAGCCGCTGAAGAGCGAACCGCGGTCGGTGGCGGTGAAGATGCGGACCGGGAGGGGCATCCAGTCCGGCGGGTAGAGCATCATCGTGGCGCTCAGCTCGCCCATGGACAGGGCAAAGCAGAGACCGGCCGCGGCCGTGAGGGACGGCAGCAGGAGGGGGAGTTTGACCCGCCACAGGACGTAGGCGGGACGGGCGCCCAGGGAGGCGGCCGCCTGCTCGTACGCGGGGTCGAGCCGTACGATCGCCGCCGAGACCGACTGGTGGGCGAACGCCGTGACGAGGATCGTGTGCGCCAGGACGACGATCGAGCTGGTGCCGTTGAGCAGGAGCGGGGGCCGGCTGAAGGCGACGAGCACGGCGAGGCCGACGACCACGGACGGCACGGCGACGGGCAGCATGAACAGCGCGTCCAGGAGCCGCTTTCCGCGCTTCTTCAGCGTGGCCGCGGCCAGCGCCGCCCAGGTGCCGACGGCGAGCGCGAGGAGGCTGGCGGCGAGGGCGGTGACCAGGCTGGTGGTCAGGGCCTGGAGGGATTCGCCGCGCACGGCGGCAGCGTAGTTCCCGGTGGTCGGACCGGAGGGGAAGGCCCCGGACCAGTGGGTGGCGAAGGAGGCCGCGACCACGACGAGCAGGGGCAGGGCGAACAGCGGCAGGAAGAGGAGGCCGAAGAGGCCCCAGGCGGCCCAGCGGCCGCTCTTGCTATGCACCAGCACGCTTGCCCACCACCCGGTAGAGGCCGAACAGGCCGACGGATATCGCGATGTTGACGACGGCGACCACGCAGGCGGCCGCGTAGTCGGATTCGAGGATGGCCTTGCCGTAGATGAGCATCGGGAGGGTCGTGACGTCCTTGGCGCCGGTGAACAGGACGATCCCGAACTCGTTCAGGCACATGACCAGGACGAGACTGCCGCCCGCGGCGAGTGCCGGGAGGGCCTCGGGCAGGATCACCTGCCGGACGATCCGGGCGGGCCGGGCGCCGAGGCCGGCGGCGACCTCGAGCTGGGCGGTGTCCAGCTGGGAGAAGGCGGCGAGCAGCGGGCGCATCACGAAGGGCGTGAAGTACGTGATTTCCGCGAGCAGGACGCCCCAGGGGGTGGTGAGGAAGTGGAAGGGCCCCTCGGCGGCGCCGGTGAGGTCGGTGACGAGGCCGTTGGCCATGCCGACCGTGCCGTAGACGAAGAGGAGGGCGAGGGTGATGAGGAAGGAGGGGAAGGAGAGGAAGACGTCGATGAACTTGGCGACGGCGCGGGCCCCGGGGAAGGGCACGAAGGCGATGATCAGCGCGAGCACGAAGCCGAGTACGAGGCAGCCGGCGGTCGCCCCGACGGCCAGCCAGACGGTGGTCCCGAGGGCCTCGCGGAAGCTCTGCGAGGCGAAGACGGAGGCGTACGCGTCGAAGGCGCCGCCACCGTTCTCCGGGCTGAGCGACTGCTGGACGACCAGCGCGAGCGGGTACAGGAACACGAGCGCGAGCACGACCACGGGCGGCACGGCCCACACGCCGCGCGGCACCCCGGCACCCCCCTGCCGCGCCGGCGTTCGGGGCGCGGGGCCGGGGGCGGAGCCCCGCGGGGGTTCGGCCGGGACAGGAGCCGCGCGCCGCGTGGCCTCAGCCATCCGACACCCCCGCCCCCAACAGCACCGCGTCCCGCGGCTCGAAGTACAGCGTGACCCGGTCCCCCAGCGCAGGCGTCTCCCGCAGCTCGGGAAGGTCCGCCTTCACGCGGTGGCCGCCGACGTCCACGTACAGCCGGTGCGTCGAGCCGCGCCACTGCACCTCGGCGACGGTGCCGCTCAGCGCGTTGGTGCCGGTGCCGCGGTCGCGGTCGCGGCCGAGGCCGAGCAGGTGCGGCCGTACGCACAGGGTGGCCGTCGAGCCCGGCGCCGCGCGCCCCCGGTCCAGGGCCAGGGGCTGCCCGGCGAACAGCACGCCACCCTCGGCCACCGTCACCGGCAGCAGGTTCGCGTTGCCGACGAACGAGGCGGTGAACTCGGTGCGCGGGGCGCGGTACAGCTCCTGCGGGGTCCCGCAGTCCTGCAGCCGGGCCCGGTCCATGACGGCGATCCGGTCGGCCAGGGTGAGCGCCTCCACCTGGTCGTGGGTGACGTACAGAATCGATACGTCGGGCAGTTCGCGGTGCAGGCGGGCCAGCTCGGTGAGCATCCCGGAGCGCAGCTGCGCGTCGAGGGCGGACAGCGGCTCGTCGAGCAGGAGCACCCCGGGGCGGATGGCGAGGGCGCGGGCGATGGCCACGCGCTGCTGCTGGCCGCCGGAGAGCTCGCGGGGGTGGCGCCGCGCGTAGGCGGCCATGCCGGTGAGTTCGAGGGCGTCGGCGACCCGGCCGGGGATCTCGGCCCGGGGGGCCTTCTGGGCCTTGAGTCCGAAGGCGACGTTGTCCTCGACGCGCATGTGCGGGAAGAGCGCGTACTGCTGGACGACCATGCCGATGCCGCGCTTGTGCGGCGGGAGCGCGGTGACGTCCCGGCCGCCGATCAGCACCCGCCCCGCCGCGGGTCGTACGAAACCGGCGACGGCGCGCAGGGCCGTGGTCTTGCCGGAACCGGAGGGGCCGAGCAGGGCCATCACCTCGCCCGGTTCGACGGTCAGGTCGAGCGAGTCCAGGACGGTGTTGCCGCCGTAGGCGACGCTGACCCCGTCGAAGCGGATGCCGCTCACGGCGACTCCAGGAGCAGCGGGGGGAGTTCGGCGACGGAGGCCAGGACGTGGGTCGCGCCGTGTTCCGTCAGCGCCGCGCGGTCGTGGGCGCCGGTGAGGACGCCCGCCACGGTTCCGGCTCCGGCGCGGCGGCCGCTGAGCATGTCGTACGCGGTGTCCCCCACGACCACGGCGTCGCGTACGTCGGCCACGGCGCCGGTGCGCAGGAACGCGGTCAGCACCATGTCCGGGTACGGGCGGCCCCGGCCGCCCGCGTCGGCGGGGCAGAGGGTGAGGTCGGCGAGGTCCTGCCAACCGAGGGCGTCGAGGATGGCGTCCTGGGTGACGCGGGCGAAGCCGGTGGTCAGGACGACGGTGCGGCCTTCGCCGCGGAGCTGTTCGATCGCGGCGCGGGCGCCGGGGAGCGGGGTGACGAGACCGCCGTCGACGAGGGCGCCGTAGGCCTCCTCGAAGGCGGAGTTGGCGCGGTGGGCGAGCTCCTCGGTACCGAAGAGGTGGCGGAAGACCGAGATCTTGGACTCGCCCATGGTGTCGAGGACGTACCGGAGCTTCTCGGCGTGGTCGGGGGTGCCCGGCTCGACGCCGAGACGCTCGGCGGCCTGCGCGAAGGCGCGCTCGACGAGGCCGCCGTCGGCGACGGTGGTACCGGCCATGTCGAGGACGACCAGCTTGCGCCGGGTGGCGTCGGTTGCGTTCGTGGTGGCGTGGGTGATGCGGGTGTCGTTGTCGCTCATCTGACTTACCAGCCCAGTTCGTTCGCGGTGGTCTCGGCTATGGCGGGCGAGCAGGTCATGCCGCGCCCGCCGGGTCCGGTCACCAGCCAGACGCCGTCGGCCACCTGCTGGCGGTGGACGACGCGGGTGGTGTCGGTGCACTGCGCGTACACGCCCGCCCAGCGGTGGCGGATCTTCGGCAGCGGGCGGCCGAGGAAGGACTCGGCCACGGCGGCGACGTGCTCGTACGGGTCTTCGAGGGTGTCGAAGGCGAAGGGGTGCTCGTACTCGTGGGTGTCGCCGATGGTCAGTCCGCCGTCGCGGCGCTGGACCATCAGCAGTTGCATCTTGTGCTCGGCGGCGATGGGCGCCTGCTCCTGCTCGGCGTTGAGGGTGTCGAGCGCGGGGGACTTGTAGGCGGGGTAGTAGCGGAAGCTGTCGGCGTCCGCGACCGAGGTGGTCAGCGGCTCGCCGAGCGGGTCGGTCTGCATCATCTGGAGGCGGACGCGGCGCACGGGCAGATCGGGGACCAGTTCGCGGACCAGGCCGGACAGCCAGGCACCGGTCGCCAGGACCACCGCGTCGGCGCGGTGGACGTCGCCGTGGTCGTCGCGGACGGCTGCGCGGCCGGCTCCGCGGGCTCCGGCTCCGCGGGCTCCGGCTCCGCGGGCTCCGGCGCCGGCCACCTCTCCGACCTCTCCGACCTCGCGGACCTCGCGACCGGCGAGGAAGGTGTAGCGGCCGGCGGCGCGGGTGCGCAGGGCCTCCCGGAGGTGGAGCTGCGCGGTGCGCGGTTCGACGGCAGCGTCCCGCTCGCACCACAGGGCCGCCTCGAACGCGCCGCGCAGGGCCGGGTTGATCTCCCGGGCCTCGGCCGCGGTGAGCAGCTTGTAGCCGCGGGCGGCGGCGTCCGGGCGGGCCAGGGCCGCCTCGGCGACGGCGAGTTCACGGGGGGTGCGGACGGGAGTGAGGGAGCCGTTGGCGCGGAAGCCCAGGCCGGGCACCTCCGCGCCGATGCGCTCCCAGAGCTCGCGGGCCCGCAGGGCGGTGTCCAGCTCCTCTCCCCCGGCCCGTCCGCTGACCCAGATCTGGCCGAAATTGCGCAGGGACGCGCCGCGGGCCTCCGCTTCTCGCTCGATCTGGACGACCTCATGGCCGCGTTCGACTGCTTGCCAGGCGTGCATGGTGCCGACCACGCCGCCTCCGACGACTATGACTCTCACGCCGCCAACGGTGGGTCGGGGCCGTGACCCGGGAGGATCCGTCCGGCGACGACCCGGTGAACAGGCCTCGACGTTTGGACTAGACCCGTTATCTTCCTGTGACATTGATGCGCCCCTTTCCACCCGGTATGGGCTGGTCGCTCCTGGCTATTCGGCGCGCAGGCGGGTCGTGAAGCTGAACCGGTCACCACGGTAGAGCGAACGCACCCGTTCCAGCGGCCGGCCGTCCTGGTCCCGCGAGAAGCGGTGGATGAGCAGCATGGGGAGCGCGGGCGGGGTGCCGATCAGCAGGGCTTCGCGCGGGGTGGCCAGGACCGTCTCCAGCTTCTCGTCGGCCTCGCCGAAGGAGATGCCCAGGCTGTCGCGCAGGTACCCGTAGAAGGAGGAGTCCGGCCGGAAGTCGCCGTCCAGGCGGGGGGCCCGGGCCACCCGGATGTACGTGCTCTCCAGGCCCACGCGCTCGTCGTCGGCGAGCAGGACCCGCTCCAGGTGCCAGACGGGCTCCCCGGGCTCGGCCCCGATGCCCGCAGCGAGGTCGGGCGGGCAGGGGAACTGCTCCAGGCCGATGAGATGACGGCCGGGACGACGGCCCTGGCGGCGCACGCCCTCGGTGTAGCTGGCGAGGGCGAGCGGCTGCTCCAGCTTGGGGCCGGCGACGACGGTCCCGCGGCCGGAACGGCGCAGCCGGCCCTCCAGCAGCAGCTCGCGCAGGGCTTGGCGGACGGTCTCGCGGGACACCTCGTACCGCTCGGCGAGATCGCGCTCGGTGGGCAGCGTGCCGCCCTCACCGAGCTCGTCGAGGAGCTCGGCGATCCGGGCCTTGACGGCGTAGTACTTGGGGATGCGGCCGTGTTCGGGAATGCCGGAACGCACGGGGGAGCCGGGGCGGTGCCACTGGTTCTGTTCGTCCACGGTGGGACTCTATGCGGGGCGGCCTGCCGGTACGCGGGCGGCCGGTACGCGGGCGGCGGGTACGCGGGCGGCGCGCGGCCGGTCGGCGGACGGCGTGCGGCCGGTACGCGGGCGGTCGGTACGCGGGCGGTCGGTACGCGGGCGGTCGGTACGCGGGCGGTCGGCGTACGGCGCGCGGACCACCGCCGGACAGCGCGCGGCCAAGCGTCGGACGGCTGGCCGACCTCCGTCGGTCGGCGGGACGTCGACGCACGGAAGGCCGGCGGATGGCTGGCGAACCCACGCGGACGACGGGTCGACGGACGGCCAGTCGACGGACGGTTCAGTGTGCGGAGCGGCGCAGGCGGCGGGCGCCGAGCAGCAGGCCGCCACCGGTGGCGAGCGCGGCCACGGCGCCGGCGCCGTACGCCCACTCGCGCGGGCCGGTGTGGGCGAGTGAGCCCGCCTCGACGGGATCCTCCGGCCCCTCGACCGAGAACCGGTAGCCGCCCGCCTCGCCGATCCAGTCGCCGTCGTCACCCTTGCGCTGGACGAGGGCGGCATCGGCGACGACCTCTCCGACGGGCGCGTCGGGGGCGAAGGAGAGGCCCACCTTGACGGTCCGGGAACCGCCGGGGCCGACAGCGAAGCCGGGAAAGGCGTCGCCGCCGTCGAAAACGGCGATGATCTCGTCGCGGTCGCTGCTCTCCAGGCTGACGGGGAAGGTGCCGCCCGGGGCGTCGAACTCCATGCGCAGGTGCGCGGGACGCAGGACGTGGGCCTTGTCCGTGAAGACGACGATCGGGTGGATGGCCGTGCACTCGGAGTTGGTGGTGTTGGTCAGGTCCAGGTACCAGGTCTGCGGTTCGGCACCGGTGCGGTACACGGCCGGACCGCCGCGGATCCGTGCCCCGATGGGGAAGGCGCTGCTCTTCCCGTCGCCGCAGGTGGCCTGCGCCCGCGAGGGCAGCGCGGGTGCGGGGCGTCCGCCGCCCGCGCCGACGTCGGCTCCGGCGGTGGACGCGGTGGTGGCGACCAGGGCGGCGGAGAGGGCTGCGGTGAGGGCAAGGGCTTTGCGCAGTCGCATGGAAGACCTTCGCTGCTCGCCGGACGGGACGATGATCGGACGAGGTGACAATCACCCCGACCCTGCCCGCACCCTGCCACCCCCGCGCGTCCCTTGATCGGGAGCCACGCCTGAGTCGTTCTCGTTTATGCCCGAATGGTGGATGGGGTCAAATCCGCCTTACTCCTTCGAGTGCACAGGCCCGGGGCGGAGCCCCGCAGACGCTGGAGGCGCGGAGGCCGGCCCCCGGCCACGCCGTGGCGCGCACGCACCCCGCACCCCGGCCCGCCTCGCCCGTCACCCCGGACCGCACAGGCCTCGCGAAGCAGGCCCGGCCACGCGGGCCTCGCGGCCCAGGCCCTCGCCCCTCACCCCGCGCGTCCGAACAACGGCGCGAGCGCCAGCTCCGCCGCCCCCTCGGCCACACCGGCTCCCGCCAGGGCGACCACCGGCCGGGCCGGATCCAGCGCGCGGGCCGCGAATACGGCCCCTACCCCGGCCACGAAGACCTCCGGCGCCGCCGCGACCACGCGCCCGCCGAGCAGCACGCGGTCCACGTCCAGCAGCGCGACCAGGTTCGCCGCGCCCTCTCCCAGGATCCGCGCCGCCTTGGCGAGATCGCCTCGGGCGACCGCCTCCAGGCACAGCACCTCCATGCAGCCGCGCGCCCCGCACCGGCACGGCGGGCCGTCCAGCAGGAGCACCTGGTGGCCGAACTCCCCCGCCGCCGAGCGGGCACCCCGGTAGACACCGCCGCCCAGCCACAGCCCCGCGCCGAGCCCGGTCCCGACGTGCAGGTACACGCAGGTACGAGACCCGCCGCCGACGTACGCGTCCACGTCCGGCCCGGCATCCGCGACACGCCCGGTGCCAGTGACCGTGTCGGCGTCCGCGTCCTCGTCCGCGTCCTCGTCCGGCCAGGCGGCCCGGAGCCAGGCCCCGGCGGCCGCGGCCGCGCCGGCGTTGGTGTCCTTGTCCAGCAGCACCGGCAGGCCCAGCCGCCCCTCCAGCACCGCCCGCAGCGGGAAGCCCTTCCAGCTCGGGAACCCCGTCACCCGTCCCATCGCCCCGGCCCGGTGGTCGAGCGGCCCCGGTGCGGCCACCCCGACGCCCAGCAGCGGCAGCCCGGCTGGGGCTCCGACCCTCGCGACCGCCCGTACGACCGCCTCCACCGCCGCCTCCGGGCCGGCCCCGAAGTCCAGCGGGCCGCCGCTCTCGGCGACGACGCGGCCCGCCAGGTCCACCCGTACCGCTCGGAGCTCGTCGCGGTCCAGGTGCACCCCGACGGCGTGGCGCGCGTCCGGCACCAGCCGGAGCAGGGTGCGCGGCTTGCCGCCGGTGGATGCCGCGCGGCCGGCCTCCGCGATCAGCCCGTCCGCGCCGAGCCGTGCCGTGATCTTGCTGACGGCCTGCGGGGTGAGCCCCGTACGGGCCGCGAGTTCGGCGCGGCCGAGGCCCGCCGGACCGGCGCCGCGCAGCAGATCCAGCAGCAGCGCCTCGTTGTACCCGCGCAGCGCCGGCAGGTTCACCCCGCCGCGACTCTCCCCGCTACCCCTGTTCACCCGCCCATTGTCCACCCTCCTTGCACTTTGACAACACTGTCGCCAAAGTGGTCCCCATGAGCACCTCCGCCCCCACCGCCCCCCTCCGTGTCAGCCTCATCGGCTACGGACTCGCCGGCTCCGTCTTCCACGCTCCCCTCGTGGCCGCCACGGACGGGCTCGCCCTGGACACCGTCGTCACCTCCGACCCGGCCCGGCAGGCCCAGGCCCGCGCGGAGTTCCCCGACGTGCGCATCGCCGCCACCGCCGCCGAGTTGTGGGACCGGGACCTGGACCTGGTCGTGATCGCCTCCCCCAACCGGACGCACGTTCCGCTCGCCACCACCGCCCTCGAAGCCGGCGTCCCGGTGGTCGTGGACAAGCCGCTCGCCGCCACCGCCGCCGAGGCCCGTGCGCTCGCCGCCCTCGCGGACCGCAGCGGAACCTTCCTTTCCGTCTTCCAGAACCGCCGCTGGGACAACGACTTCCTCACCCTGCGCCGCCTCATCGCCGACGGCGAGCTCGGCGAGGTCCAGCGCTTCGAGTCGCGCTTCGAACGCTGGCGCCCGCAGCTGAAGGGCGGCTGGCGCGAGTCGGGCGCCCCGGAGGAGATCGGCGGGCTGCTGTACGACCTCGGCAGTCACGTCGTGGACCAGGCACTGGTGCTGTTCGGCCCGGCCGTACGGGTCTACGCGGAGGCCGACCTGCGCCGCCCGGGCGCCGAGACCGACGACGACACCTTCATCGCGGTCACGCATGCGAACGGGGTCCGCTCCCACCTCTACGTCAGCGCGACCACCGCCCAGCTCGGACCGCGCTTCCGCGTCCTTGGTTCGCGGGCCGGCTACGTCAAGTACGGCCTCGACCCGCAGGAGGGCGCCCTGCGGGACGGGCTGCGGCCGAACGGCGATCTGCCCTGGGGCGAGGAGCCCCCGCACCTGTGGGGGCGGCTGGGCTCCGGCGAGTCCCCGCTGACCGGCGGCGGGATCCCGGTCCCGACCGAGCAGGGCGACTACCCGGCGTACTACGCGGCCGTGGCGGCCGCGCTGCGCACGGGCGGGCCCGCGCCCGTGACGGCGACCGAGGCCGCGCAGTGCCTCGACGTACTGGAGGCGGCCCGCCGGTCGTCCGAGCAGGGCGTGGCCGTGGAGATCCCCGGGACCGAGCCCGAAGGAGCAGGCACCGGCCGAGCCTGAGGCCCGAAACCTGAAACCCGAAACCCGAAGTCCTGAGGCCTGAGGCCTGAGGCCTCATGCCTCAGGCCGAAAGCCGAACGGGCAGGGCCGGAGGGGTGGGAAGGCCGATGGCGGACCGACCCACCCCTCACCCGTGCCCGGTCACGCGCCCTTGAACTCCTGGCGCTGACGGCCGAGACCCGTGATCTCCACCTCCACCACGTCACCGGCCCGCAGGTAGGGCTTCGGCTCCGGCTGCCCCATGGCCACGCCGCCCGGCGTACCGGTGACGATGACGTCGCCCGGGTACAGGGTCATGAAGTGACTCAGGTACCGGACGACCTCACCGACCGGGAAGATCTGGTCCGAGGTGTTGCCGTCCTGCTTCAGCTCACCGTTGACCCACAGCTTCACGTCCAGGACCTGCGGGTTCGGGACCTCGTCGGCGGTGAGCAGCCAGGGGCCGAGCGGGGTGAAGGTCTCGCAGTTCTTGCCCTTGTCCCACGTGCCGCCGCGCTCGATCTGGAACTCGCGCTCCGAGACGTCGTTGACCAGCACGTACCCGCCGACGTGTGCGAGCCCCTGCACGGCGGAGTCCAGGTAGCGGGCGGTGCTGCCGATGACGACGCCGAGCTCGGCCTCCCAGTCGGTCTTCACGCTGCCGCGCGGGATCAGCACGGTGTCGTCGGGACCGACCACGGTGTCCGGGGCCTTCAGGAACAGGATCGGCTCGGCCGGGGGCTCCGCGCCGATCTCGGCGGCGTGCCCGAAGTAGTTCAGGCCGATGCCCACGACCTTGCCGATGCGGCCCACCGGGGCGCCGATGCGCAGGCCTTCGCCGCTCAGGACCGGAAGCCCACCGGACTCGGCCGCGTCCCGTACCCGGCTCAGCGCGGAATGGTCGGCGAGCAGGCCACCGTCCACATCCGTGATCAGGCCGGACAGGTCGCGCAGGGTCCCGTCCCGGTCGAGCAGCGCGGGGCGCTCCGACCCTGCGGGTCCGACACGCAGCAGCTTCATGGGCATTCTCCCGTGGTCGTGGGTGGTCGGCCCGTGGGCGTGCCCAGGGCCGGCCGATGGGTTGCGGCCATCGGAGGATTTGGTCGATCCTCCAAGATGGCCAACCAATCCGCAAGACCCTGTTCACAGACTGGAACGCCCACCTCCACCCGCCGACTGGTCCGCCCGCTCCTTGCGGTACTGGAGCCAGGCCCGCTCCGCCACCGACCACGCGGTGGTGGTCAGCAGGTAGAGCCCGGCGGCCAGCGGGACCACGGCGGCCGTGATCAGCGTCCCGAACGACAGCAGGGGCAGTACGCCGCCCAGCTTGCGCATGACCTCCTGCTGCTCGGCACTCACCTCGGCCATGACCCCGACCCCGGCCCCCGCCTTCGCCCCGGCCTTCGGGGCGACCCGAGCGGCCGGCTTCTTCGGGGCGGCGGCAGCGGCGGCCGCCACCGAGGCGGCGGTCCGGCGCCCGCGCACCGCACTCCAGGCGGCCACCACCGCGATCGCCCCGAACAGCCCGAGGAACACCAGCCCCTGCGCCCCGAACGGGCCGCCCTCGCCCAGCGCCTCGGTCCACCGGGCCCCCAGCGGCGCGGCGAAGAGCCGGTGCCCGAGCAGTTCGTTCGCCTTCCCGCCCACCTCGGCCGAGGAAAACGCCTGGTACATCACGAAGAACACCGGCAGCTGCAGCAGAACCGGCAGGCACCCCGCCACAGGAGTAGCCCCCCGGAAGGCGGCCCTGCTCAGCGGGTGCAGCGCGAGCCGTACGAGCACGGTGAACAGCACGATCGCGGCAGCGGTCGCGGACTGCGCCAGCACCGGCTCAAGAAGCCGGCCCAGCTCAGCAACAAGGTGGGTGAAAACGGACACGCGGGCCCTCCGAAGGGTCTCGTCGAACGTCGAAAGAGATGCATTTCGGCGTGACGACCCGCGAGGGGCGACAACAGTGTTCAGTCAGCGGAAGGCGAGAAGTACTGCGCGCCCCTACGCGGCCGTCGGGACGAGACGGCCGGGCGCCCTGGGCCTCGACCTGCCCGAGGCATCGGGATCACGCTGCGGCAGGAAGGCCGTGCGCTGCTCGCGATCACGGATCGCGGTGCGTATTCGGTGCGGCGGCACGGGCCGCACGAGCCGCGCGGCGGCGGCGAGAGCCGCGGTGCCCACGGCGACGGTGGCCGCGAGGGCGACCACCACGGCGCCCAGCCCGCCCTCCCCCGCGAACAGCCCGAGGAGTCCCCCGAGCAGCACGAGCGGGAGCAGCAGTGCGAGGACCCGCGAGGTCCGCGCGAACAGGGCGTAGGACAGTTGGCGGCCGTCGTGTCGTTGCCGAGCCATACGGACCTCCCCCTCTCCACTCCCGCGCGCGAACTCTCGTACGAAACCGATACTAACGGGCCCCACCGTCAGATCCATCGGCCGGAAGTATCGAGCTCAGGAAGACCTGAGTAGGGTCCCCCAGACCACCAGCCGGTACTTCGAGCTGTACTCGGGCGTACAGGTGGTGAGCGTGATGTACGCCCCGGGCTCGCTGTACCCCTGGTCCGGTTTCACCACGCTGCGCGGCACGGGCGCGATCACCCCGGTGTCCCGCTCGGTGGTCTCGGTCAGGATCTTCCCGACCACGTACGTGAACCGGCGCCCGCGCAGGTCGACGATCAGCTCGTCGCCCGCCCGCAGCCGGTTGATGTACCGGAACGGCTCGCCGTGCGTGTTCCGGTGCCCGGCCAGCGCGAAGTTCCCCCGCTCCCCGGGCGCGGCGGTCCCCGGGTACTGCCCGGCGTAGCCCTTGTCCAGGACGGCGCGCTTGTCCACGCCCTGCGCGACGGGCACGACGAGCCCGAGGCGCGGAATGCGCAGCACGGCGTACGCCCGGTCCCTCTCGGCTGAGGGCCCGGCGCCGGGCGAGGCGGCCCGAGCGGCCCGGCTCACCGAGGGCGTCGGCCCACTCGACTCCGCCTCCGAACCGCCGCCACCGGCGACGGCCCCGTCACCGGAAGCACTACCGGAACCATCACTCCCACCCTCCCCGCCCTCCCCACCACCCCAGGCCCGCTCCAGCGCCTGGACCTGCTCCTGCGCGGCGGCCGCGGCCTGCCGATTGGTCCACCACGCCTGGTGCACCACCAGCAACAGGACCACCACGCCCACGGTGACGATCAGCTCGGCGCCCACCCACAACACCCCGGCGAGACCGGCCCGGCGCCCCCGCCGGCCGCTCCCCTGCACCACCACGGGTACGCGATCTCGCACGGGCGGCACCCTAAGTCCTCCCCCGCCAACTGACCAGCGGCAGTACGGTGTGAACCATGCGCCCCGACACGCCTGCCGAGCACATCGCCGAAGCCGAGCGCCTCATCCGCACGGCGACCCGCTACCCCGAGGACCAGGAGCCCTTGCTCCTCCAGGCCGCCGCCCACCTCGAACTGGCCGACGCACGCGACCGGGCGAGTGCCCTGTACGACCAACTCCTCTCCTCCTCACCCGCCGACCCCCACCTGATCAAGGCCCTGCAGGCGGCGAACCTCTGGGAGTACGGCCACGAGGCCGAGGCCCGCGCCCTCATCACGGGCATCCGCGCCGCCTCGCCCAAGGACCCGGCGCCGTGGGAGGTCATCGCGGAAGCCCTGGAGGCCCACGACGAGTTGGAGGCCTCGCACGACTGCTTCACCGAGGCGGCCACCCTCCTCATCGCGGAGGACGACCCGCTGACCCCGGCCACCACGGCCCTCCTCACGGGCCGCCACCGCGTACGCCGCCTCCTCGGGCTCCCGCACGACGACTGGGACATGGTCGCGGACACCCGCCACATCGGCCCCATCCCCCTCGACGAGCTCCACGACCCGAAGCGCATCTGGGCCCTGGGCTCCGACGATCCCGCCGAACTGCGCGCCGAGATCGCCCGCCTGCGCGCCGAGCTGGGCGACCGCCGCGCGGCCCTCTCCCGCCCCTTCCCGGTGGCGATCCTGCACTGGCCGCAGCGCGAACTGTCGGAGCTCCTGACCAGCTACCCGACCCTCGCCTCCGAATACCCCTCGCACGAGGCCCACCTGAGGGAGATCGAGACCTCCCTCCGCGCCCTGGCCGCCTCGGGCACCACGAACCTCGGCATCGTCACGGCGAGCGTCCCCTCCTACGAGGCCTTCGCGGCATCGGAGAAGACCTCCCCGGCCTCCCCGTCCCTCCTGGCCGAATACGCCACGACCCTGGCAGCCCGCGGCAAGGCCACCCCCTGGCCCCCGACCCCCACGTCCTCCTGCTGGTGCACATCGGGCAAGCCGTACTCGGAGTGCCACGGGGACAGCAACTAGCGGCATCGACGCTTGCATGGCTGATAAGCGCTCCCCCTTGGGCACATCCAGACCACAGGAAGACAGGTTCTGTCAGCAACGCTTGATAGAACGGGGGAGCACTGATCAACCTGATGAGGAGACTCCGTGACGCCTGGCCCCCGCCCGAACAGCTCGAAGCCAGTCGCCGGAATTCACGAGACCCTCATCACGAGCGCTCTAGAAGAACAGCTCGCGGAGCTCATCGCCGCGGGCACGGTCGTCATAGCCGGCGCGGTCAGCGAGGAGTCCTCGCAGCATGTGCTGACCCGCCACGTGGCTCATGCCGTGGGGCAGGTCTTGAAGAAGCTCCCCCCTAGCGACCAAGTCCAAGCCGCGAATGAAATTCTGCATTCCCTGAACGCCTTCGAAGGGACTCAAGAGTGGGTGAGGCCCATCGCCGAGGGCCCCCGTCAGCTGCTTGCAGTAGCTGGCCCGACGGCTGCGGATGCGTTTGCCATTCGGCCCTCGACCCCACTCTCCGAGACAGCGCTCATCACCAACTCCCCGGATGACCCGAGCCTCGGAGCCGAGCTGCGGGCCGAGTTGGCTACGGCCGATCGCATCGACCTGCTGTGCGCCTTCGTGAAGTGGCACGGCCTTCGCGTACTGGAACAGCCCCTGAAGGCGGCCGCCGCGCGCGGCGTCCCGATTCGTGTCATCACCACGACATACATCGGGGCAACGGAACGGCGTGCCCTGGATCGCCTCGTGCGCGAGTTCAACGCCGACGTCAAGGTGAACTATGAACTCCGCTCCACGCGTCTACACGCCAAGGCTTGGCTCTTCCGCCGGGAATCACGGTTCGACACTGCCTATGTAGGCAGCTCAAACCTCTCCAAGGCAGCTCTCCTCGATGGGCTGGAGTGGAATGTTCGACTGTCCAGCGTCGCGACCCCCGATGTGCTGCGCAAGTTCGAGGCGACCTTCGACTCGTACTGGAGTGAGCAGAGCTTCGAGTCCTACGACCCCGACAGAGACAGCCAGCGGTTGGACGAAGCCCTGAAGATCGCCGGTAGCTCCAGCGCTGAGCGAGCTGCCCGGGTAATCAGCTTGTCCGGCTTGGAGGTCAGGCCCTACCCGCACCAACGCGACATGCTGGAGCGCCTTGAAGTCGAACGTACGGTGCACAACCGGCACCGGAACCTGCTGGTCGCTGCCACGGGAACCGGGAAGACCGTCATGGCCGCCCTCGATTTCAAGCAGCTCCAACAGAAACTGGGCCGCAAACTCCGCCTGCTGTTCGTCGCCCACCGCAAGGAGATCCTCGAGCAGTCGCTGCGCACCTATCAAGATGTCCTCGTCGACGCAAACTTCGGAGAGCTGCTCTACAGCGGTGAGATCCCAACCAGTTGGAACCAGGTCTTCGCCAGCGTCCAGTCGTTGAACCCCCGCACCTTGGACCAACTGCCGTCAGACCACTTTGACGTCATTGTCATCGATGAGTTTCACCACGGTACCTCACCCACCTACCGTCGAATCATCGATCACTTCGCCCCCACGGAGCTCCTGGCTCTCACTGCCACCCCCGAGCGCATGGACGGCCTCACCGTTCAGGACGAGTTCTTCGAGGGGCGTATCGCAGCCGAGCTACGCCTATGGGAGGCGTTGGAGAACGATCTCCTCTGCCCCTTCCACTATTTCGGCATCACCGACAACACGGACATGAGCTCCGTCGCATGGAAACGCGGATCTTACGACTCCACGGCACTCAGCAACGTGCTCACTGGAAATGAGGCACGGGCTCGCCTCGTCATTCGGGCGCTCCAGGAGAAGCACAGCTGCCCAGGAGAGATGCGCGCGCTCGGCTTCTGCGTGTCCGTGGCTCACGCCCACTTCATGGCCGAGTTCTTTAACCGCGCCGGCCTTCGCGCCGTTGCCCTCTCCGGCGAAACCCCTCGACCCGACCGCAAAGCAGCGCTTGACGCGCTCAAGGCGGGCGAAATAAACGTCATCTTCTCTGTCGACCTGTTCAACGAGGGTCTTGACGTACCTGACGTCGACACGCTCCTCCTCTTGCGCCCCACATCGAGTGCCACCGTGTTCCTCCAGCAGCTGGGGCGCGGTCTACGCAGGAGCGAGAACAAACCGGTCCTGACGGTCCTTGATTTTATCGGGCAGCATCGCAAGGAATTCCGATTCGAGGAACAGTTCCGCGCTCTGACCAATTTGACCCGCAAGCGACTGCTCACCAGCATCGAGCACGACTTCCCTCAACTGCCGTCCGGTTGCCAGATCATCCTTGAGACCAAGGCCAAGGAATTGATCATCGAGAACATCCGGAATCAGATCAACGTCAATGTCACGCAACTCGCTCGGGAAGTGGCGGCCTACGCAGAGCCGAAGCTCTCGATATATCTCAAAGAGAGTGGCCGCGAGATAAAGGAGCTGTACCGGGGCAACGGGAACTCCTGGACGGGGCTGCTGCGCCGGGCAAAGTTGCTCACCTCCCCGGCTCCTGAAGGCGAGGAAGCGCTCCTGAAGCGCGCTTCTGCCTTCCTGCACGTGGATGACCCGGCGCGGGTTCACGCATACACCGCCCTACTAGAAGATGAGGCGCCGACGTACGAGTCGCTCGACTCGGCCGGTAAGGCGTACGCGCGCATGCTGTTCTTCTCGCTTTGGCCTCAGGGGGGTGGGTTCACCCGTTACCAGGAAGGCCTGGATTCTCTGCGCCCGCATCGGGCGTTTCGCCATGAACTTCGGCAGGTCCTCGCCCATGACCTGGAGCGGGCAGATCACGTCCCCATCCCGCTGGCCGGCGACCATGCTGCCCTGCCCCTGACAGTGCACGCCTCGTACAGTCGGGAGGAAATACTGCCCGCCTTGGGGGAGTCCAGCCTTGGCGGATTCCTTCCCGCACACTTCCGCGAGGGCGTGAAATGGTGCGAAGGAATTCAGACTGACGCGCTCCTAATCACCCTGGAGAAGGATGAGAAGGATTTCTCCCCCCAGACCCGATACAAAGACTATGCGATGAGCAGCTTCCAATTCCATTGGGAGTCTCAGAATCAAACTTCGGAGACCTCTCCCACCGGAGTCCGATACCAGAAGCACATGGAGCACGGCTCACACGTCCTCCTATTTGTTCGCCGCTTCAAGAAGACGGATATCGGCGGCCCGCAACCCTGGATGCTGCTCGGCCCAGCCGATTACGTCCGCCACAAGGGAAGCAACCCGATGGGGATCGAATGGCGACTGCATCACGAGATCCCGGCGGATGTATGGTCATACTCCACCGCCACCGGCTAAGGGCTATTCAGTAGCTACCATCGACGGTTCCGGCACGGTGTGTTCGACTGAACACACCGCGCCAGCTGACCGTATTTCATTCCGGTGCCGCAGAGCCGCCCTTCCTGGCTTCGAACTACGCCGAGGGCTGGACCCAGAGCTTCAACAAGCTCAACGACCCACTCCGGCCTAGCGGTCCGCCGCCGCGTAGGTCGTGGCGGCTACCGCGGCGGCTGCCGTGAAGACTGCCGGCCAGGCGCCGATCTTCTTTGCCAGGGGGTGCGATCCCGCGAAGGCGGCTACGTAGGCCGCGCCGAGGAGGGCCGTGGTCGTCGGGGTCGTGCGGCGGTGCCATTCGCGGGCCGCGAGGGTGCCCGCGGCCGCGAGGACCACACCGCCGAGCGGGCGTACGCCGGTCCAGCGGGCCGTGGCGTAGCCGCCGACCAGGCCGGCCGCCGCTACTGCCGAGGTGGGGATCTGCGCCATCGTGGGGCCTCCGGTCGTTCGAACGTGACGTCGGTACGAGGCTAACGCGCACGCCGCGTGAAGCGGCGCGCGGCCGTCACTCCCAGCACCACGACGGCCCCGCCCAGGACGCCGGGCGGGACGGTGTCCTGGACGGCTCGCGGCAGGACGGCGATGACGCCGAGGGTGATGAAGAACGCCACCGCGCACGCGGCGAGGCCGACCACGGCCTTGCGCAGGAGAGAGCTGGACACACGCGTTCAACGCCGGGCCGGGGCACGGCGATACGGGTGGGCCGGAACACGGTACGGAAGTCGGATTTGTCGCACACCCTCCGGATCCGCGCAGGTGCCCTCCGTGGAACCTCCCGGGCGTAGATTCACTCTCCTACACGGGCGATACCGCCGAAGTCGCCCAAGCCGGCCCAAGGAGCTGCAAACGTGATCTGCTACGGACCGGCCGTGCTGGACCTGTCGGACGAACTGGCCGACGCCTACGGCGAGGTGTTCTCCGCGCCGCCGTGGAACGAGGATGAAGAAACCATTCGCCAGTTCTCCCTCCGGCTCCAGACCGACAGCCGCCGCGCCGGTTTCCGTACCGCCTTCGCGCAGTCGCCCGCGGGCATCGACGGCTTCGCCACCGGCTGGCTGACCCCCAAGGCCTTCCCCCGCGACCGCGGCTACGGGCAGGTCTCCGCGCAGCTCGGCCGGCAGCGCGTACGGGAACTCCTCATCGGCGCCCTGGAGATCGACGAGCTCGCCGTACGCCCGCACGCGCGCGGGACCGGCACCGGGCGCGCCCTCCTCGCCGAGATCACCGCCGACGCGCCCGACGGCCGCGCCTGGCTGCTGACCGCCCGGATGGCCACCGACACCGTCGCCACCTACCGGCGCCTCGGCTGGCACGAGGTCACCCCCCTGCCCGGCACGCACAACGGCGTCGTCGTCTTCCTCGCCCCGAACCACCCCTCGGCCTGAGCATCGGGCACGCCCCACCGGGCATACCCGGGGCATGATCACCCACAGCACCCCCCTCGCCCGCATCACCCAGCGGCAGCTGAACATGGCCACCTACCACCAGCTCACGCAGGCCGGGATCCCGGCCGGCACCATCAGCGGCCGCAGCCGCCGCGGAGGGCCCTGGCAGCGGATCCTGCCACGGGTGTACCTCCTGCAGACCGGCCCGCCCGACACCCGGCAGCAGGCCCTGTCCGCCGTCCTGTACGCCGCCCACCCCGCGGCCGATCCGCTCTCCGGGTCCACCGCCGCGCTCACCGGCGGCGCCGCCCTCGCGCTCCTCAGCATCCGCGACGCCCCGCCCGAGCCGCTGGACGTCCTCGTCCGCGCCCCGCGCTCGCCGGCCGCCACCGGCCGGGTCCGGCCCTGCCCGACCTCGCGCTGGCCCGCCACCATCCACATCCGCGGCATCCCCAGCGCCCGCCCGATCCGGGCCGCCGCCGACTTCGCGACCCGTACCGACGACGCCGACGCCGATCTGGTGCGCTCCGTACTGGCCAACGTCGTCCAGGGCGGCTGGTGCCACCCGCACGACCTGCACGCCGAACTGCGCGCGGCCCGCGTCCGCGGCCGCCCCGCCGTACGGGCCGCGGCCGCCGAACTGGTCGCCGGGGTCCGCTCGATCGCCGAGGGCCGAGCGCGCGACACCCTGGCCACGACCGACCTCCCCGCACCGCTCTGGAACGCCCGCCTCCACGGCCCGGACGGGGCCTTCCTCGCCAGCCCGGACGCGTACTGGCCCGACGAGGGCGTGGCGCTGGAGATCGACTCCGCGGAGTACCACTACACGCGCGACGCCTGGCAGGCCACCCTGCACCGGCGGCTGCGCCTGGAGTCCCGGGGCGTCCTGGTGGCCAGTGCGACACCCGGGATCCTGCGCGACAGACCGGCGGACGTGATCGCCGCCCTGCGCACGCTCCTGGCACTGGGCGCCGCCCGCCCCGCGCCCCCGCAGGTCACCACCCGCGGGCACGCCCAGCTGGAACTCCCGCTTCCGCCGGCCTACGCCCCGAAGGCGCGGGACACCGTATAGATCAGCAGGCCCGCCAGGGCGCCGACCACCGTGCCGTTGATACGGATGAACTGCAGGTCACGGCCGATGTGGGCCTCGATCTTGCGTGAGGTGTGCTCGGCGTCCCAGCCCGCCACCGTGTCCGTGATCAGCGAGGTGATCTCGGTCCGGTAGGTGGTGACGACGTACACGACCGCGCCCTCGATCCAGCCCTCCACCTTCGCCTGCAGACGGCCGTCGGTGGCCAGGCGCGTACCGAAGGAGATCAGCGAGGCGCGCACCCGCAGGCGCAGCTCGCTCTGCTCGTCCTCCGCCGCCGAAATGATCATCGACCGGATCGCCGACCAGGCGGAGGCGATGACGTCCTGGACCTCGTCGCGAGCCAGGATCTCGGACTTGAGCCGCTCGACCTTCGCGCGGGTCTCCGTGTCCGACTGCAGATCGGCCGCGAAGTCCGCAAGGAAGCGGTCCACCGCCCCGCGCGCCGGATGCTCGGGCATGTCCCGCATCTCCGTGACGAAGCGCAGCAGCTCCTTGTAGACGCGCTCGCCCACCTTGCGGTCGACGAACCGCGGGGTCCAGCCCGGCGCGCCGCCCTGCACCGCGTCCGTGATCGAGGTGCCGTGCGTGACGAGCCAGTCGTGGGCCTTGGCGCAGATGAGGTCGACGGCACGGCGGTGGCCGCCGTCCTCCACGACCCGCTCCAGGGTCTTTCCGATGCCCGGCGCGATCTCGGCGGCCTCGGCACGCCGGGTGATGGCCTCGCCGACGACCGCCTGCACGTCGGAGTCGCGCAGCACGGTGAGCGCGCCGCGCAGGGCGGCGGCGAGCTCGGCCGTGACCCGGTCGGCGTGTTCGGGCTCGGCGAGCCAGGAGCCGAGCCGGCCGCCGATGCCGAGGGCGTGGAGCCGGGCCCGGACCACGTCGGAGGAGAGGAAGTTCTCCCCGACGAACTCGCCCAGGGAGACGCCCAGCTGGTCCTTCTTGGTCGGGATGATCGCGGTGTGCGGGATCGGCAGGCCGAGCGGACGCCGGAAGAGGGCGGTCACGGCGAACCAGTCCGCGAGCGCGCCGACCATGCCGGCCTCGGCCGCGGCGGCGACGTACGCGGCCCAGCCGCCGGCGCCCCAGGCGTGCTGGGCGTACTTGGCGAGTACGTAGACCAGCGCGACCAGGATCAGCAGGCCGGTCGCGGTGGCCTTCATCCGGCGGACCCCGCGGCGGCGCTCCTCGTCGGCGGCGCTGAACACGAACGCGCCGCGGGTGGGTGGCGGTGCGGTTCCGGTACCTCCGGTGGTGCTGCGGTTCTCCACGTGCTCCTGCCTTCCCCCGGTGGCGCCGGTTTTGTCTGCATAGCATCCGACTCCTGGGCGGGACGAGGAGTTCCCGCCACGCCAGTCCGCTCCCGCGGGGGTGGCGGTGGGGCCCGGGGTACCCCCGGCCCCCCTCGTGCCTCCGGCCGGGTCGCTCCCGAGCAGTACCCACCGGGCTGCGCCCGGACCCGCAGGCCCACGGGGCCGCGGTCCGGGCGCGGTGCCGGCCGCTCCCGCGGGGCGGGTCCGAGTCGGCCCGCGGACCGGGGTCCGGGCGCGGTGCGGGCTGGTCCGCGGGGCCGGGGAGGGGTGTCTCCTCGGCTCGGCGCGTGCGGGCACGTCCCGGCAGTACCCGGTGGTTGCGCGCTCGTCCTGCGGGGACACCCCTCCCCGTCCCCGCTCCCCACGCGCCGGGGCGGCTCCGGGGCACTGCCGGAGCACGGGTCCGGGTCGCGTCGTCCTGCGGGGGCCGGTGCGCGGGGCCGGGGAGGGGTGTCTCCTCGGCTCGGCGCGTGCGGGCGTGTCCCGGCTGTGTGCGGTGGTTGCGCGCTCGTCCTGCGGGGACACCCCTCCCCGTCCCCGCTCCCCACGCGTCGGGGCGGCTCCGGGGTGCTGTCGGAGCACTGCCGTGGGGCGGGGACACGGCGGAGTGTCCCCGCAGGACGAGCGCGCACCACCGGGCACCACCGCGACATGCCGAACCGCGCGAGCCGAGGAGACACTCCGGCGGGGCACCGCCCCACACCACCCAGCCCCGCCGGCGCTTGAGGCGCGGGGCCCGGGGCAGAGCCCCGGAACCACCGGCCCGCCGGAGCCGAACCGCAGGGCCGAGCGCTACAGCTCCTTGCGCAGGGACGGCCCGTCCACGGGACGCTTGCGCTTCTTGACCTTGATCTCCACGCCGCCCCAGAAGGCGAAGCCCGTCACGACCACCCGCGGCGCACCCGGTTCGACCGGGCCCGGGTTGTCGCGCTGGTCGAAGGCACCCATGAAGCCGAAGCCCCGGACGTCCAGTTCCACCCCCGGCGGCACCGTGATCTCGATGCCGCCCATGACCGCGACACAGTTGATCACCACCTCGCGCTGCGCGAAGTCCGCCTCGCGCAGGTCCAGCTGCCCGCCGCCCCAGAACGCCACCGCGTCGAACCGCGCCGGCACCGTCCACCGTCCCTTGCGCTGGAAGCCCGACATGACCGCCACGGCCGTCGCCGAACTGCCCCCGCCGCCGATCCGCCCCGTCCACGGCTCGCCCGCCGCCGACGACGACGGCCGAGCCACCGGCCCGCCCGCCGCCGGCGCCGGCAGGTCCCGCGTCAGCGGTTCCAGTTCCGCGTACGTCCGCGACTTGTACGCCGCTTCGAGCCGCTCCTCGAACTCGTCCATGTCGAGCCGGCCCTCGGCGACGGCGTCCCGCAGACGCTCCACCACCCGGTCCCGGTCGGCGTCCGACGCCCTCAGCTCCGGCAACGGCTTCTCCGGCCGCTCGTCACTCATGTGGACCAGACTATGCATGGTTGTCCGGGAGTTGTACGGCTCGGCCCCTGAGATCGCCCCCGGATCGTCCCCGGCTTTCCCCTGATGCGCGAGGACGTCAACCACGGCCCGCGTACATCCGCGCGATCACGTCCTCGATGTCCGGCTCCCGCACCGACAGGTCCACCAGCGGATAGTCCGCCGCCACCGCCGCCACCAGCGGCGCCGCCGACGCCCCCGCCGGGAACGCCAGCCACTGCCGCGGCCCCTCCACCTTCACCACCCGCGCCCCCGCCACACTGATCGGCGCGAGCTCCCGCTCCAGGTCCACCACCAGCGTCCGCTCGCTCTCCCCCGCCGCCCCCGCCGCGTGCAGCCCGCCCAGCGGCCCGTCGTACATCAGCCGCCCGTGGTCGATCACCATCACCCGCTCGCACAGCTGCTCGATGTCCTGGAGGTCGTGCGTGGTGAGCAGCACGGTCGTCCCGAGTTCCTCGTTCAGCTGCCGCAGGAAGCCCCGTACCTTCGCCTTGCTCACCACGTCGAGCCCGATCGTCGGCTCGTCCAGGTACAGCACCTCCGGATCGTGCAGCAGCGCCGCCGCGATGTCCCCGCGCATCCGCTGCCCGAGCGACAGCTGCCGCACCGGTACGTCCAGCAGCTCGGCCAGGTCGAGCCGCTCCACGCAGCGCTCCAGGTTCTCCTCGAACCGCGCCCGCGGCACCCGGTACAGCCGCCGCATCAGCCCGTACGAGTCCTTCAGCGGCAGGTCCCACCACAGCGTCGTGCGCTGCCCGAACACCACCCCGATCCGGTGCGCGAGCCGCATCCGCTCCCGCGCCGGGTCGATGCCCGCGACCCGCAGCCGGCCGCCGCTCGGGGTCAGGATGCCGGTCAGCATCTTGATCGTGGTCGACTTCCCGGCGCCGTTGGGCCCGATGTAGCCGACCACCTCGCCCCGGGCGACCTCGAAGCTGATCCCGTCCACCGCCCTGACCTGGCGTTTCTCCCGGCGCATCAGGCTCACCCGGCGCCGTACGTCAAAGACCTTCTCGACCCCGTCCAACGAGATCAGCGCATCGGCCACAGCTCTAGCTCCCCGTGCTTCGGTACGAACGGACACCCGCGCGCCACGCCAGCGACGCGGGCAGGAACACCACGAAGGCCACCAGCGGGCTCAGGTACGCGACCCACCCGGGCAGTCCCAGCGGATCGGGCCGCCCCAGCACGTGCAGTGCCGGCAGCCAGTTGACGAAGGCCAGCGGGACGACGAAGGTCACCCCGCGCAGCAGGTCCTTCGCGAAGACCGTCGGCGGGTACTGCAGCATCTGGCAGCCGCCGTAGGTGAAGGAGTTCTGCACCTCGGCCGCGTCCCCGGTCACGAACTGGAAGGCCGCCCCGGTCACCATCACGGCCGCGAAGATCGCCGCCCCGGCGAGCACCATCCCGGGCACCAGCAGCACCTTCCCGGCCGTCCAGTCCACGTCCAGGGTCCACAGCGCCCAGGCCATCACCCCGGCCCCCTGCCCGATCCGGCCCAGCCTGCGCAGCGCGAACCGGTCCGCCGCGACCTGCGCGAGCACCGGGACCGGCCGCACCAGCATCGTGTCGAGCGAGCCGTCGCGGATCCGGGCGCCGATCTTGTCGGTGTTCCCGAGCAGCAGGTCCGCCAGGCCCAGGGAGGCCGAGCAGGACCCGTACAGCAGGGCGATCTCGGGCAGTGTGAAGCCGCCGAGGGCGTCCACGTGGGAGAACATGATGTAGATCGCGACGAAGTCCAGGAGCGTGATCGCCGCCTGCCCGAGGGTCGTCATGACGAAGGACATCCGGTAGGTCATCGTGGAGCGGATCCACATGCCCACGATCAGCCGGTAGCCGCGCAGCCCCTCCAGGACCGGGCCGCGCCGCGGCGCCCCGGCCACGACGGCATCCGGTGCCGCCTCCGACCCCCGAGAACGCCCCCGGTCCTGCCCCCGGTCCCGCGCCCCGCCCCGGTCCCGCGCCCCGTTCCACGTCCGGAGCGGCGGACGCGCCGGTACCGCCTCCGGCCCGGCCTCCGCCTCAGCCACCCTGGACCACCACCTTCCGCGTCGCGGCCGACTGCAACAGCCGCCCCGTTCCCAGCAGTACGAGCGCCCATCCGGCCTGGAACCCCAGCGCCCGGGCCGCACTCCCGGCCCCCGCGTGCTCGCCCAGCAGCACGTCCATCGGCACCTGCAGCATCGCCGCCCACGGCAGCGTCCGCACGAACTCGCCGAACCCGCCCGGGAAGACGGTCAGCGGCAGCAGCATCCCGGAGAAGAAGATCGAGGCGACGGTCGCCATGACGTTGACCCCCGCCCCGTCCATCAGCCAGAAGGCCACCAGCCCCACCATGTAG
Organism: Streptomyces sp. NC-S4; assembly: GCF_054353315.1. Lineage (NCBI taxonomy): Bacteria > Bacillati > Actinomycetota > Actinomycetes > Kitasatosporales > Streptomycetaceae > Streptomyces > Streptomyces sp. NC-S4. The sequence continues at coordinate 3,379,084 of NZ_CM135937.1, forward strand.
CGCAGCGCGAAGCTCACCACCAGCGCCAGCAGGACGGACACCAGGAACAGCAGCCAGCGCAGCGGATCGACGGGCAGTGCCAGCGGGAACGCCAGCGCCCCCGCCACCAGCGGCACCACCCCACGCCCCGCCAACTGGAAGCCCGCCCGGCCCAGATCGGCCGCGAGCCACCACATCTGGAGGTCCGCGGGCCGGTACAGGTCCACCGCGATGTCGCCCGTCCGGATCCGCTCCTGGAGCTCCTCCTGGAAGCCGCCGCCGATCAGCGCGGCGGCCGCCAGCAGCGATTGGCTCACCCAGACGAAGGTCAGCGCCTGCGCCCGGTCGTAGCCGCCGAGTCCGGGCCGCTCGTCCCACAGCGCGATGTACGTGTACGCGACGATGAACCCGAACACGGTGTTGGTGAACACCCCGGCCGCGGTCGCCGTCCCGTAGGTGGCGTAGCGCCTGAATCCGCCCGCCATGACCGCCAGGTAGAGACCCGCCGACCGACGTGCTCCGTTCCGCACTCTCCGGCGCACCGTATCCCTCCGTTTCCCACGTCGTTCCTACGTCGGCCAAAGCGCGCGAGCTTAGTGCGGAGGGGCGAGCCACGCGACCGATTTATGCCCGTCCGGGGCGGAATCAGCGGCCATCGGGTAGACACCATGAGGTACAGAAGTGGATATTTTGAACGGCGTCGAGGAGTCCTGGCGATGAGCGACCAGTCACCACCCCCGGGCTGGACCCCTCGCGACCCCGACACCCCGCCGGACGTACCGCAGCCACGGTCGGAACCGCCGACGCCCCAGCAGGCGCAGCAGGCACAGCAGGCACAGCAGGCGCAGCAGGGCGACCCCGGCAAGAAGGCCCGGCGCGGGCGGACCGGCGCGCGCCGCTTCCTGCCCACCTGGCGCATGGTCCTCGGCGCCGTCCTGCTCGTCGCCCTGCTGATCGGCGGCGCCCTCGTGGCCGGCTACCTGCTGGTCGACATCCCGCCGGCCAACTCCGCCGCCACCGCGCAGTCCAACGTCTACCTCTACTCCGACGGCTCGCAGATCGCCCGCGACGGCGAGGTCAACCGCGTCAACGTGCCGCTGTCGCAGATCCCCCGGACCGTGCAGGAAGCCGTACTGGCCGCCGAGGACCGGGACTTCTACTCCGAACGGGCGGTCGACCCCAAGGCGATGCTCCGCGCCGCCTGGAACACCGCGACCGGCAAGGGCACCCAGTCCGGTTCGACCATCACCCAGCAGTACGTCAAGAACTACTACTTGGGCCAGGAACAGACGATCAAACGCAAGGTCAAGGAGTTCTTCATCGCGATCAAACTCGGTCGCGAGAAGTCGAAGGACTACATCCTCGAGGGCTACCTGAACACCAGCTACTTCGGCCGCAACGCCTACGGCATCCAGGCCGCCGCCCAGGCCTACTACGGCAAGGACGTAGGAAAACTCACCACCGCCGAGGGCGCCTACCTCGCCACCCTGCTCAACTCCCCCAGCGCGTTCGACGTGGTCTCCCACCCCCAGAGCCGCCCCCGCGCCCTCGCCCGCTGGAACTACGTACTCGACGGCATGGTCAAGAAGGGCTGGCTCTCCGCCGCCGAACGCGCGAAGACTCAGTTCCCCGAACCGGGCAAGGTCCGCGCGGCCGCCGGCCTCTCCGGCCAGCGCGGCTACCTCGTCGAAGCGATCAAGGACTACATCGTCGACAACAAGATCCTCGACGACAAGACCCTCGCCGAAGGCGGCTACCGCATCACCACCACCCTCGACAAACGCCGCCAGAGCGCCCTCGTCGACGCCGTCGACAGCCAGATGGTCAGCAAGCTCGACCCCCAGAAGCGGGCGGCCGACCGGCTGGTCCGGGCCGGCGGGGTCTCCGTCGACCCGGCCACCGGCAAGGTCCTCGCCATGTACGGCGGCATCGACTACACCAAGCAGTACGTGAACAACGCGACCCGCCACGACTACCAGGTCGCCTCCACCTTCAAGCCGTTCGTCTTCGCCGCCGCCGCCGAGAACGACTCCCGCACCCAGGACGGCCGCCGGATCACCCCGAACACGATCTACAACGGCGACAACAAACGCCCGGTCGTCGGCGGCCGCATCCGCTTCGCCCCCGAGAACGAGGGCCAGGTCTCCTACGGGAACATCAGCGTCAACACCGCCACCGACCTCTCCGTCAACGCCGTGTACGCGCAGATGGCCGTCGACGTCGGCACCGGCAAGGTCAAGAAGACCGCCATCGACCTCGGCATCCCCGAGAACACCCCCAACTTCGTACCCGGCCCGGCCATGGCCCTCGGCACCCTGCAGGCCAGCGTCCTGGACATGACCCAGGCCTACGCCACCCTCGCCGACCACGGCCGGCGCACCCCCTACACCTTCGTGGAGAAGATCACCAAGGGCGGCGAAACCATCCCTCTCCCCCCGCGCACCCCCACCCAGGCCATCAGCCGCGAAGCCGCCGACACCACCACCTCCATGCTGGTCAGCGTCGTGGACAACGGCACCGGCACGGCCGCCCTCGCCGCCGGCCACCCGGCCGCGGGCAAGACCGGCACCGGCGAACTCGACCGCTCTGCCTGGTTCGCGGCCTACACCCCGGACCTGGTCACCGTGATCTCGATGATGGGCCAGGACCCCGACACCGGAACCCTGGAATCCCTCTACGGCGCCCTCGGCGAGCCCCGCATCGGCGGCGGCGGCTACCCCGCCCGGATCTGGGCCGCGTACACCAAGACCGCCCTGGAAGGCACCGACCCCGTCGACTTCGACCTGGAACTCCAGCCCGGCGCCGCACCGCCCCCGCCGCCGCCCAGCCCGGAATCCGACACACCGCAGGAGACCCCCGGCGAACCCTCGCCCAGCACCCCCGCCCGCCCGGCCCGGCCCTCCCCGTCGAACCCGACGGGCGGCCGCAACCAGGGCGGACAGAACAACGGCGGCCAGAACCAGGGCGGCCAGGACAACGGCGGCCCGGCGAACGGAGGCCAGGACAACGGCGGCCAGGACAACGGCGGCACCACCCAGGGCGGCGACCAGGGCGGCACCACCCAAGGCACCCAGGGCTCCGCGCAGGGCAGCACCCAGGGCAGCACGCAGGGCAGCGACGGAGGCCCGGCCGAAGGCCTGCGCCCGCCGTCAGCGTTCCTGGAGTAGTGGAGCAGCGGGGCGGCCGGGGCGGGTGGGGGGCCGGGGCGGGCCGGTCAGTGGCCGGAGGTCGCCTTCAGCCCCACCACGGCGACCAGCAGCAGGCAGATGAAGAAGATCCGGGCGGCGGTGACGGGCTCACCCAGCACCGCCATACCGAGCACGGCCGCACCGGCGGCGCCGATGCCCACCCACACCCCGTACGCCGTACCGATGGGCAGGGTCTTCGCCGCGTACGACAGCAGCACCATGCTCGCGACGATCCCGGCACCCGTGAACACACTGGGCCACAGCCGGGTGAAACCTTCGGTGAACTTCATGCCGATCGACCAGCCGACCTCGAGCAGACCGGCGACGAGAAGAAGAACCCATGCCATGACGGCACCTCCGAGACAACGAGCGGTACGGGGTGCGTCGTCTTGTCGTACCCGGTACGGCGCGTCTCGTCGGGGTTCTCCCCCACCGTAGCAAAAGGCCGCGAAAAGGGCCGGTGACCTGTGCCACCAGCCCTTTTCCGACAACTCAGAGGTACAGCCCGGTGGAGTCCTCCGACCCCTCCAGCCGCTCCGCGGCCACGGCGTGCAGGTCCCGCTCGCGCATCAGCACGTACGTCGCACCGCGCACCTCGACCTCGGCACGGTCCTCGGGGTCGTACAGCACCCGGTCACCGGGCTCGACCGTACGGACGTTCTGCCCGACCGCGACCACCTCGGCCCAGGCCAGCCGCTTGCCCACCGCGGCCGTCGCGGGAATCAGGATGCCGCCGCCCGAGCGCCGCTCGCCCTCCGGCAGATCGGACTTCACGAGCACGCGGTCGTGCAGCATGCGAATGGGCAGCTTGTCGTGGGTGGTGTTCTCGCTCACGCCCCGAACCTACCTGCCCGCGCCCGTCCCGTACCGCTCAGGGTCATGCGCTCTTGCGGCGCGCCGACACCACGAGCAGCCCGACCAGGCTGACCGCGACCAGCGCGACGGGCACGATCCGGTCCACGCGCGGAGCCCCGTCGTCGTGGCGCAGCCCGTCCCGCACGTCGGTCACGAACCGGTTCACCGCGGCAAAGGCCCGCCCGGCGGTCTGGTCGACGGACGAGGCGACCCGTGCCTTCGCGTCCCCGATGATCGTCTTCGGGTGCATGCGCACGCCGATCTCGTCGAGCGTCTCGGCGAGCTGCTCACGGCGGCGGACGATGTCCGCCTCGATCTGTGCGGGGGTCCTGGCTTCCGGCACCGCGCTGCCTCCGTCGTCGTGGTCGTGTGGGGCGTAGTCCGCCATGAACAGTCTGTCAGCTTAGTCTCATGGCATACCGATCCCCTCCCGAGGAGAGTGTCACGATGAGCGAGCGACTCCAGCCGGGCGACACCGCCCCCGCCTTCACCCTGCCCGATGCGGACGGCAACGAGGTCTCGCTCGCCGACCACGAGGGCCGCAAGGTGATCGTCTACTTCTACCCTTCCGCGCTGACCCCGGGCTGCACGAAGCAGGCCTGCGACTTCACGGACAACCTGTCCTTCCTGGCGGGACACGGCTACGACGTCATCGGCGTGTCGCCGGACAAGCCGGAGAAGCTGGCGAAGTTCCGCGAGAAGGAGGACCTGAAGGTCACCCTGGTCAGCGACCCGGAGAAGGAGACGCTGACGGCGTACGGCGCGTACGGGGAGAAGAAGCTGTACGGCAAGACGGTGACCGGGGTCATCCGCTCCACGGTGGTCGTCGACGAGGCGGGCAAGGTCGAGCACGCCTTCTACAACGTCAAGGCCACGGGCCACGTAGCCAAGATCATCAAGGACCTGGGCCTCTGACCCCCGCCGCCGCCCCACCGAACCGGCCCGCACCATCCGGTGCGGGCCGCTCCGCTTATCGGACGAAACGGCCCGTAACCGTCCGTCTTCCGGTGTCGTTATTCCGTACGAGGGCCGCATGTACGGCCTAACGCACGGCGGGGGGGGAGCGAATGAACGACTCGCACAAGCGGAAGGCACTGGCTTCAGCGGTTGCCGAATCGAAGAGCTGGGCCGATCTGATGAGGCGGCTCGGACTGAGGGCCAGCGGCGGACAGCGCCGGGCGCTCCAGGCCAAGGCGAAGCTCTACGGAGTCGACGTCAGCCACTTCGCAAGCCGGAGCTTCCGACACACCTACACCGACGAGGCCATCGCCTCGGCCGCGGCCTCTTCCGCGACCGTCCGCGAGGTCGCACTGAAACTCGGCGCCCGACCGGCGCCCGGCACCTTGTCGCACATCGTTCGCCGCATGGGCGCAGCAGGCATCGACGTCAGCCACTTCAAGGGCATGCAGCGTGAGCGCACCGAATTGCCCTTCACCACGGAGGAGCTCAGGGAAGCCGCTGCCGCCTCCGACAGCATCAGGGGTACGGCGCGCACGCTGGGCATGACCGACGACGGCCGGTCGCGTGCCGCACTCGCGAGGGCGCTGAAGGAGCAGGACATCAGCACGGCTCACTTCCGGAACTCGCGCCTGCTCATCCCCGAAGCCGAACTGCGTGCGGCCGTTCCGGGCGCTACGAGCTATGCGGACCTCATGCGGGCACTCGGCATCGAGGTCAACGACGTGAACCACCGCCGACTACGACGCAAGGTGGCACAACTCGAACTGGACGTCCGCCATTTCACGCGTCGCCCATGGAGCAGGCGTACGGCGGCGACAGCCGAGCCCATCGCGCCGGCCGCACTCACCCTGCACCCGGAGGGGTCCTCGCGACCCAAACGCTCCCGGCTGCATCAGGCCCTCCAGGAGGTCGGGGTCCCCTACTCCTGCGCCGGGTGCGGGAACCCCGGCGAGTGGCAGGGGCGACCGCTCACCCTCCAGATCGACCACATCAACGGCGACTGGCTCGACAGCCGACGCGAGAACCTCCGGTACCTCTGCCCCAACTGCCACGCCTTGACGGACACGTGGTGCCGGAAGCGCCCTCCCAGGGCTGACTCCAGCTCCAGTCGCCCGTAGACTGAGAGCGACCCAACAGGGCGCAATGTCCAAATTGGGCGACATGTCGCGGTTGTGGTGGAATTGGCAGTCACGCTTGGTTTAGGTCCAAGTGGGGTAAAACCCGTGGGGGTTCGAGTCCCCCCAACCGCACGTCCACGTCGAAGGCCCCGTACGCAGTTCTCGCGTACGGGGCCTTCGACGTGTCCGCATCCCGGCGGCGGCCCGCCGGATCGACCCGCGTCAGCCCAGGAGGGCGCGGACGAAGGGGACCAGGGCGCGGAAGGCCTGGCCGCGGTGGGAGATGGCGTTCTTCTCCGCCGGGGTCAGTTCCGCGCACGTGCGGGTGTCGCCCTGCGGCTGGAGGATCGGGTCGTAGCCGAAGCCGCCCGTGCCGGACGGGGCGTGGCGCAGGGTGCCGAGGAGGCGGCCCTCGACGACGCGTTCGGTGCCGTCCGGGAGGGCCAGGGCCGCCGCGCACGCGAAGTGGGCCCCGCGGTTCTCGTCCGCGATGTCGCCGAGCTGGGCGAGCAGCAGGTCGAGGTTGGCCTTGTCGTCGCCGTGGGTGCCGGCCCAGCGGGCCGAGAAGATGCCGGGGGCGCCGTGCAGGACGTCCACGCAGAGGCCCGAGTCGTCGGCGACGGCCGGCAGGCCGGTGGCGCGAGCCAGGGCGTGGGCCTTGAGGAGGGCGTTCTCGGCGAAGGTGACGCCGGTTTCCTTGACGTCCGGGATCTCGGGGTACGCGTCCGCGCCGACCAGCTCGTGCGGCAGGCCGGCGTCGGACAGGATCGCGCGGAGTTCGGAGACTTTGCCCGCGTTGCGGGTGGCCAGGATGAGGCGGCTGGGCGTCGAGGTCATGCCGCCATTATCCGGGTCAGCCCGGGGTGCAGACCTTGGAGAGTTCGCTCGCCGCGTCCGCGACCGGCTTGATGTCCGGGGCGGTGTTGCCGCTCTCGATCGAGGCGCGGACGTTCTTGACGGCCGTGTTCATCGAGTCGATGGCCTTGCCCAGGTCGGCGTTGTCCGTCTGGTCGCCGATCTTCTTCAGGTTCGTCTCGATCTGGTTGAGCGCGTTCTGGGCGTCCTGGGGGCTGTTGCCCGCCTGGGAGACGGCCTGCTGGAGGTCGTTCGCGCCGTCCGTGATGGCCACGGCGGTGTTCGCGCAGTCCATGGCCGTGGAGATCGCGTCACAGGCGGTCAGGGCCGGGACGGTGAGTACGGCGGCCACGGCTACGGCCGCTATGCGGAGCTTCATGCGGTTCTCCCCCTGAGGGCTTGGACGCTACGAGGACGGGCGCACGGCTTCGACACCGTGCGCCCGTATCTTCCTTGACGCCGGGCCGGGCCCGGCGGTTGCCGTCTACAGTTCGAGCGCGCCCCGCTGGATGGCTTCCAGGTCCGCGCAGCCGCCGGCGGCGAGGTCGAGGAGGGCGTTCAGTTCCTTGCGGTCGAAGGGCTCGCCCTCGGCGGTGCCCTGGACCTCGACGAAGCGGCCGTCGCCGGTGCAGACCACGTTCATGTCGGTCTCGGCTCGCACGTCCTCCTCGTAGCAGAGGTCGAGGAGGGGGACGCCGTCGACGATGCCGACGCTGACGGCGGCGACGGTGCCGGTGAGCGGCTTGCGGCCGGCCTTGATGAACTTCTTCTTCTGGCCCCAGGCGACGGCGTCGGCGAGGGCGACGTAGGCGCCGGTGATGGCGGCGGTGCGGGTGCCGCCGTCGGCCTGGAGGACGTCGCAGTCCAGGACGATGGTGTTCTCGCCGAGGGCCTTGTAGTCGATGACGGCGCGCAGGGAGCGGCCGATCAGGCGGGAGATCTCGTGGGTGCGGCCGCCGATCTTGCCGCGGACGGATTCGCGGTCGCCGCGGGTGTTGGTGGAGCGGGGCAGCATCGAGTACTCGGAGGTGACCCAGCCTTCGCCGCTGCCCTTGCGCCAGCGCGGGACGCCTTCGGTGAAGGAGGCGGTGCAGAAGACCTTGGTGTCTCCGAAGGAGACGAGGACGGAGCCCTCGGCGTGCTTGCTCCATCCGCGTTCGATGGTGACCGGGCGGAGCTGTTCGGGCGTACGGCCGTCGATGCGAGACATGGTTCCGAGCCTAGTCCCTGCCGGGGGACGCGAAGACCCCGTCACGGGCTTCCGTGACGGGGTCCGGCGGTACCCGGCTAGCGGGTCCGGATCACATCATGTCTTCGATGTCGGCGGCGATCGGGTCGGCGTCGGTGCCGATGACGACCTGGATCGCGGTGCCCATCTTGACGACGCCGTGGGCGCCGGCGGCCTTGAGTGCGGCCTCGTCGACGAGGTCCGGGTTGATGACCTCGGTGCGCAGGCGGGTGATGCAGCCCTCGACCTCTTCGATGTTCTCGATGCCGCCGAGCCCGGCGACGATCTTCTCAGCCTTGGTGGCCATGTGTTTCTCCCTGAGTGTTTCGAAGAACGAGTCTCGGCGGCCAGTATGTGGGGACCCGCCCGCATGGTCCGCTTCGTCACGGTAACGCACGGTTGGCCCATCTATGCAGGCACATGACCGGTCTCTGCCGAATGATGACGATCAGCAGCAACCTGCCCACAACTGGTCTACACCAGTGTGCCGCAAGTGTTGCGGCAGCCAAAACGGGCCGGTCAGGGAGGACGCCGATGAGCGCGAGCAGCTCCGCAGCAGCGCCACAGCCGAGTTGGCGGAACACCGCGTTCCAAGGGCTGCAGAAGATGGGGCGCAGCCTGCAGCTCCCCATCGCCGTACTGCCCGCGGCGGGCATCCTGTTGCGCCTGGGGCAGCCGGACGTCTTCGGCGCGGACGGTCTGCAGTGGACGGACGTCGCGAAGGTGATGGCGGGCGCGGGCGGGGCGCTGCTCGACCCCGACCTCGGCCTGCCGCTCCTCTTCTGCATCGGTGTCGCCATCGGCATGGCGAAGAAGGCGGACGGTTCGACCGCCCTCGCGGCGACGGCGGGCTTCCTCGTGTACCGGGGGGTGCTGCACGCGTTCCAGAAGGCCTGCCCTGCGGGGACCAAGGACATCGGGGGTGGCTGCCTGGGGCCGAACGACACGTTCGTGGCGTACACGTACCAGAATCCCGGGGTCTTCGGCGGCATCATCATGGGCCTGCTGGCGGCCTATTTCTGGCAGCGGTACCACCGGGTGAAGCTGGTGGACTGGCTGGGCTTCTTCAACGGCCGCCGCCTCGTCCCGATCGTCATGTCCTTCGTCGCGATCGCCTTCGCGGCGCTCTGCCTGTGGGTCTGGCCGCCGGTCGGGGACGCGCTGGAGAGCTTCTCCGACTGGCTGCGCGGGCTGGGGGCCTGGGGTGGCGGCATCTTCGGTGTCGCGAACCGCGCGCTGCTGGTGATCGGTCTGCACCAGTTCCTGAACGTGCCGATCTGGTTCCAGTTCGGGTCGTACACGGCGGCGGACGGGAAGACGTACCACGGTGACATCAACATGTTCCTGCACGGCGATCCGACCGCGGGCCTGTTCCTGACCGGCTTCTTCCCGATCATGATGTTCGCGCTGCCGGCGGCGGCGCTGGCGATCACGCACTGCGCGAAGCCGCAGCGGCGCAAGGAGGTCGGCGGCCTGATGCTGTCGGTGGCCCTGACCTCGTTCGTCACGGGGATCACCGAGCCGCTGGAGTACTCCTTCCTGTTCGTCGCGCCCGCGCTGTACGCGGTGCACGCGCTGCTGACGGGTGTGTCCATGGCGGTGTCGTGGGGGCTTGGCGTGAAGGACGGCTTCAGCTTCTCGGCGGGGCTGATCGACTACGTCATCAACTGGAGTCTGGCGACGAAGCCCTGGCTGATCATTCCGATCGGCCTGTGCTTCGCGGTCGTCTATTACGTGGTGTTCCGTTTCGCGATCACGAAGTTCGACCTGGCGACGCCCGGGCGGGAGTCGGACGAGGAGATCGCGGCGATGCAGTCGGACACGACCAAGGCCTGAACGGGGCCCCTGCAGGGTTACCGCACGGTCCGTCAAGGGCCTCCGGATCACGATCCGGAGGCCCTTCGGCATGCCTCGCCGGATGTGATCCAGGCCACAGGAAATCGAAGGTTCCTTATCTAACCCTCACCGTGTTACAACTGGTCTACACCATGAATTGGTGTAGACCACGACCGCTTCCCCCCGGCGGCGTGTCCCCCTTTCTGAGACGTCGCCGTCCCTCTTGGTTCCACCCCTTGGCGGCGCCTTGCTCCCCCCGGAGGAAGTTATGAGTACGGCTACTGACGCCGCTGCGCCGCCCGCCAAGAAGCGGGGATCCGGCCTGATCCAGGGTCTGCAGAAGGTCGGCCGCAGCCTCCAGCTGCCCATCGCCGTCCTGCCCGCCGCGGGCATCCTGCTGCGGCTGGGTCAGCCCGACGTCTTCGGCGCGGACGGTCTCGGCTGGGGCAAGGTCGCCACGGTGTTCGCCACCGCCGGTGACGCCGTCTTCAGCAACCTTCCGCTGCTGTTCTGCATCGGTGTCGCCATCGGCTTCGCCAAGAAGGCGGACGGCTCCACGGCGCTCGCCGCACTCGTCGGCTTCCTCGTCTACAAGAACGTGCTCACCGCGTTCCCGGTGACCGAGGCCGTCATCAACACCACCGAGAACAAGGGTGTCGACGTCGCCGCGACGTACAACAACCCCGGTGTCCTCGGCGGCATCATCATGGGTCTGCTCGCCGCGGTCCTGTGGCAGCGCTTCCACCGCACCAAGCTGGTGGACTGGCTCGGCTTCTTCAACGGCCGCCGGCTCGTCCCGATCATCATGGCCTTCGTCGGCGTCATCGCCGGCGTGTTCTTCGGCCTGGTGTGGGAGCCGATCGGCGAGGTCATCTCCAACTTCGGTGAGTGGATGACCGGGCTGGGCGCCGCGGGCGCCGGCATCTTCGGTGCCATCAACCGCGCGCTGATCCCGATCGGCATGCACCAGTTCGTCAACACCGTCGCCTGGTTCCAGATCGGTGACTTCACCAACGCCGCCGGCGAGGTCGTCCACGGTGACCTGAACCGCTTCTTCGCCGGTGACCCCGAGGCCGGTCTGTTCATGACGGGCTTCTTCCCGATCATGATGTTCGGCCTCCCGGCCGCCGCCCTGGCCATCGCCCACAGCGCCCGCCCGGAGCGCCGCAAGGCCGTCACCGGCATGATGGTCTCGCTCGCCCTCACCTCGTTCGTCACGGGTGTCACCGAGCCCATCGAGTTCTCGTTCATGTTCATCGCGCCGGTGCTCTACGTGATCCACGCCGTCCTGACCGCCCTGTCCATGGCGATCACCTGGGCGCTCGGGGTCCACGCCGGATTCACCTTCTCCGCGGGTCTGATCGACCTCGGCCTCGGCTGGAGCAAGGCGACCAACCCATGGATGATCATCCCGGTGGGTCTGGTCTTCGGAGCGATCTACTACTTCGGATTCCGCTTCGCGATCACCAAGTTCAACCTCCCGACGCCGGGCCGCGAGTCCGACGAGGAGCTGGCCGAGATGGCCAAGGCGGACGCCAAGTAGGCACCGCAGGAACGAAGAAGCCCCCGCTCTCCCGGAAGGGAGGGCGGGGGCTTCCGCGTACCGGCCGCTCGGGGTCAGACCTCGTAGACCGCGCCCGAGTACGCCAGGTCGACCGGGCCGTCGTAGACCGCGCGGGCGTCGGCGAGGTTCTGGTCGGGGTCGGTCCACGGCGGGATGTGGGTGAGGACGAGCCGGCCGACGCCGCCGCCCGCCGCGTACTCGCCCGCCTCCCGTCCGTTCAGGTGGAGGCCCGGGATGTCCTCCTTGCCGTGCGTGAAGGAGCACTCGCACAGGAAGAGGTCGGTGCCTTCGGCGAGCAGACCCAGCTCGGGGCAGGTGCCGGTGTCCCCGGAGTACGTGAGCGAGCGGCCGCCGTGCTCGATGCGGATGCCGTACGCCTCGACCGGGTGGGAGACCCGCTCGGTGCGGATCTGGAACGGGCCGATCTCGAAGGTCCCGGACTTCAGGGTGCGGAAGTCGAAGACCTCGCTCATCGAGCGCTCGGAGGGGACGTCGTCGTAGGCGGTGGTCAGGCGGCGTTCGGTGCCCTCGGGCCCGTAGACGGGGATGGTGCCGCAGCGGCCGCCCTCGTGCCGGTAGTAGCGGGCGACGAAGTACGCGCACATGTCGATGCAGTGGTCGGCGTGCAGGTGGCTCAGGAAGATCGCGTCGAGGTCGTAGAGGCCGATGTGACGCTGCAGCTCGCCGAGGGCGCCGTTGCCCATGTCGAGGAGCAGCCGGAAGCCGTCGGCCTCGACGAGGTAGCTCGAACAGGCCGAATCCGCGGACGGGAACGACCCCGAACAGCCGACGACGGTGAGCTTCATGGAGCGTGAACCTCCGAGGACGGTCCGTGGACGGAATGCGGGCCGTGCGTGCGTCGAGCGTAAGGCGCGAAACGTCCGGTCGCTCCTCCGCGGCAGGCCGTTGTGGGGGGAATCACCTGCGCTGTCACCCGGGGGAGCGACGGTGGGCACGGGCGTTGCCATGCCGGGGCGTGCCCGCGCGGCTACGGTCGAAGCATGGACACGTCCTGGTGGCCCGCGGTGGCCGCGGTGGTGGCCGTGGCGCTGCTGGTCCTGGTCGCCGGGGGCCGTACCGGGCTGCCCCGCCGGGCCCCGCCGGCGCACGGGACCGGTCCGCCGCCGCACCCGAAGGCGGGCGAGCTGTGGTCCCTGGCGGACGGCCGTACGTGCCTGGTCCTCGCGGTGGGGTCGGTACGGGGCCACCGCGCGCGGGTCGCGTGGATCACCGGGAAGTACGACGACCGGCGGGCCGGGGTGATCCCGTTGCCCCCGGGGACGGTGGGGGCGCAGGGCCGGGCGGGCTTCCTGGAGGCGGACCGGCCGGAGGAGGTGTCGCTGTGGGAGTTCCGGACCCGGATGGGGATGCTGGACCCCGCGGTGTGGGACGAGATCAAGGGTCTGGGAGGCGCGCGGTGACGCGGAAAGCGGTGATCCGCCTGCGGCGGGTGTACGACCCGCCGGAGCCGGGGGCGGACGGGGTGCGGGTCCTGGTGGACCGGCTCTGGCCGCGGGGCCTGGCGAAGGCGGTGGCCGGGGTGGACGAGTGGCCGAAGGCGGTGACGCCGTCGGCGGAGCTGCGGAAGTGGTTCCACGACGGCGGTTCGGCGCAGGAGTTCCGGCGGCGGTACGAGGCGGAGCTGGCGGAGCCGGGGGCGGTGGCGGAGCTGGACCGTCTGCGGGGCCTGGTGGCGGCGGGTCCGGTCACGCTGCTGACCTCGGTCAAGGACCCGGCGGCCAGCCATGCGGCGGTGCTCGCGGAGCTGCTGTCCGGCTAGCCCCTGCGGCGCCGCTGCACGGGGCTCCGCCCCGGACCCCGCGCCTCAAACGCCGGCGAGGCTGGTTTTTCAGCCCCGCCGGCGTTTGAGGCGCGGGGTCCGGGGCGGCGACCCCGCAGGGGCTACGCCCAGAGTTGGCCCTGGAGGACCTCGATGGCTTCCTCGGTGGTCGCGGCCGTGTAGACGCCCGTCGACAGGTACTTCCAGCCGCCGTCGGCCACGACGAAGACGATGTCCGCCGGTTCGCCCGCGGCCACCGCCTTGCGGCCGACGCCGATCGCCGCGTGCAGGGCGGCTCCCGTGGAGACGCCGGCGAAGATCCCCTCCTGCTGGAGGAGCTCCCGGGTGCGGGTGACCGCGTCGGCCGAGCCGACCGAGAAGCGGGTGGTGAGCACGGAGGCGTCGTACAGCTCGGGGACGAAGCCCTCGTCGAGGTTGCGCAGGCCGTAGACGAGGTCGTCGTAGCGCGGCTCGGCCGCGACGATCTTCACGCCGGGCACGTTCTCGCGCAGGTAGCGGCCGACGCCCATGAGGGTGCCGGTGGTGCCCAGGCCGGCCACGAAGTGGGTGATGGAGGGGAGGTCGGCGAGGATCTCCGGGCCCGTGGTGGCGTAGTGGGCGCCCGCGTTGTCCGGGTTGCCGTACTGGTAGAGCATCACCCAGTCGGGGTGCTCGGCGGCCAGTTCCTTGGCCACCCGGACCGCGGTGTTCGATCCGCCCGCCGCCGGCGACGAGATGATCTCGGCTCCCCACATGGCCAGCAGGTCGCGCCGCTCCTGGCTGGTGTTCTCCGGCATCACGCAGACGATGCGGTAGCCCTTGAGCTTGGCCGCCATCGCCAGGGAGATGCCGGTGTTGCCGGAGGTGGGCTCCAGGATGGTGCAGCCGGGACGGAGCCTGCCGTCCTTCTCGGCCTGCTCGACCATGTGGAGCGCGGGGCGGTCCTTGATCGAGCCGGTCGGGTTGCGGTCCTCCAGCTTCGCCCAGATGCGGACGTCCTCCGAGGGCGACAGCCGGGGCAGCCGGACGAGCGGCGTGTTGCCGACCGCGGCCAGCGGGGAGTCGTAGCGCATTACTTCGATCCGCCGGCCACGGCCGGGAGGATGGTGACGTTGTCGCCGTCCTTGAGGGCGGTGGAGATGCCGTCGAGGAAGCGGACGTCCTCGTCGTTGAGGTAGACGTTGACGAAGCGGCGCAGCTGGCCGCCGTCGACAATGCGCTCCTCGATGCCCTTGTGACGGGTCTCCAGGTCCGCGAAGAGGTCGGCGAGGGTGGCGCCCTCCCCGGACACGGCCTTCTCGCCGTCGGTGTAGGTGCGGAGGATGGTGGGGATGCGGACCTCGATGGCCATGCTGGGCTCCAGTCGTCAGGGCGTGGCAGATGTGCGTGAGAAAGGGGCGCGCGGTCGTGCAGCCCCCGCGCGAGGGCTCTGGTGCTCAGGCAGCAGGACAGATGGCGCTGGCGAGGCGGCACAGGTCGACGTGCAGCCGCGCCACGAGCAGCAGCCTGCCGGGCGTCTCGATGCTCACGTCGTGGGAAACCATGCGGTCATGTTAACGATTCCCGGTCCCCCGTTTGGAGTGTGATCCCGCATCATGGACGCCCACCACTCACATACTGGTCAGTAGGCGTCGACGACCTGCACTTCTTCCTCGGTGATCACTCCGTCGACGATCCGGTACGAGCGGAACTGGAACTCCCCGAGGCCGTCCTTGTCGGCGGTGGAGACCAGCACGTAGTGCGCGCCGGGCTCGTTCGCGTACGTGACGTCGGTGCGCGAGGGGTAGGCCTCGGTCGCGGTGTGCGAGTGGTAGACGATCACCGGCTCCTCGTCGCGGTCGTCGAGATCGCGGTAGAGCTTCAGCAGATCCTTCGAGTCGAACTCGTAGAACGTGGGCGAGCGGGCCGCGTTGAGCATCGGGACGAACCGCTCGGGGCGGTCGGTGCCCGCCGGGCCGGCCACGACGCCGCACGCCTCGTCGGGGTGGTCCTGGCGGGCGTGCTCGACGATCCGGTCGTACAGGTCCTGGGTGAGGGTCAGCATGAGCGACAGGATAAGCAGACGGGCCCTCCCGTACCGAGGAGTGGTACGAGAGGGCCCGAATGGTGGACAGGATGTCCACGGGAGCAGGGCTCCCGGCCGTAGCAGGCGGCCGGGAACCGCCGCTACGAGGCCTTGCTGAAGGCCGCGCCGCGCGGGTCGCGGTTCTTCATGACCAGGTAGGACACGCCCAGGATGACGCCCCACAGCGGGGCGCAGTACAGCGAGACGCGCGCGTCCTTGTCGGCGCCCATCATGACGATGACCATGCCGATGAAGAGCAGCGCGAACCAGCTCGTGTACGGGGCGCCGGGGGCGCGGAACGCGGACTGCGGCAGCTCGCCGCGGTCGGCCTTGGCCCGGTAGCGGATCTGGCAGACCAGGATCATGATCCAGGCCCACATGCCGGAGATGGTGGCGAAGGAGACGACGTAGTCGAAGGCCTTGCCCGGGGCGACGTAGTTGATCCAGACGCCCACCAGCATCAGTGCGGCGGAGAAGGTGGTGCCGATGAGCGGGGTGCCGCTCTTGGTGAGCTTGGTGAAGACCTTCGGGCCCTGGCCGTTGATCGCGAGGTCGCGCAGCATGCGGCCGGTGGAGTACATGCCCGAGTTGCAGGAGGACAGGGCGGCGGTCAGCACGACGAAGTTGACGATCGCGGCGCCGATGCCCAGGCCCATGCGCTCGAAGGCGGCGACGAAGGGCGAGACGCCCGGCTGGAAGTGCGTCCACGGGACGACGGACAGGATCATGATGAGCGCGCCGACGTAGAAGACGGCGATGCGCCACGGCACGGTGTTGATGGCCTTGGGCAGGGTCTTCTCGGGGTCCTTGGACTCGCCGGCGGTGACACCGACGAGCTCGACCGCGAGGAAGGCGAACATCACGATCTGCAGGGTCATCAGCGTGCCGCCGATGCCCTTGGGGAAGAAGCCGCCGTCGTTCCACAGGTTGGAGACGGTGGCGGTGTCGGCCGCGTCGGAGAAGCCGATGGTGAGGATGCCGGCGCAGATCAGGATCATGCCGACGATGGCGGTGACCTTGACCATGGAGAACCAGAACTCCAGCTCGCCGAAGAGCTTCACGGAGATCAGGTTGGCGGCGTAGAGGATGACCGTGAAGATCAGCGCGTAGGCCCACTGCGGGAAGCTGTCGTGGGTCCAGTACGACATGTACTGCGCGGCCGCGGTGACCTCGGTGATGCCGGTGACCACCCAGAACAGCCAGTACGTCCAGCCGGTGACGTATCCCCAGAACGGGCCCAGGAACTCGCGGGCGTAGTCCGAGAAGGAACCGGAGACGGGCCGGTACATGAGCAGCTCGCCCAGGGCCCGCATGATGAAGAAGATGACCAGGCCGGCGATGGCGTACGCCAGGATCAGGCTCGGGCCCGCCTTGGAGATCGCCTTGCCCGCGCCCAGGAACAGGCCGGTGCCGATGGCTCCGCCGATCGCGATCATCTGGATCTGACGGGCGCCGAGCGTGCGGTGGTAACCCTCGCCGCCCTCGCCCGCGCCGCCCTCGCCGGGCGTCTTGTCGTGCTGCTCGACCTGCACTGAGGTCATGTCTGGTGCGCCTTTCTCCACGCCGACCCGCGCCTTCATTGGCTGCGGATCGGGTCCTCGATCCCCCCGGATACGGATGGAGTTGCACGCCGGCGGTCAGCCGGTCAAAGCGAGCCGGGGGACATGGGTGGCGTCCCGTCGGCGATCGTGAAGATTTATCACGTGCTTACGGCTGCCCGAGGGGGAGAAATGTGGCGGAGGGCATCAAAAAATCACCCCAAAGTCCCGGAAATGGATCAGATCACCGCATGGCGGTGATCTGATCGTTATCCGGATTTGAGCGTCCGCTGAGCGAACGACGTTCCCTCTTGAGGTTTCTCAGAGGGTTTCGATCAAGGTTTCCTGGAGACCGCCGAGCCAGAGGTAGGCCATCACCATCGGCTTGCGCGGGTCCTCGTCCGGCAGCCGGAACAGCGCCGCGCTCTCGTCGTCCTCGGTGATGTCGAGGCGGGCCGCGATGGTCAGACGCAGGTCGTTGAGCGCGCCGAGCCAGCGCAGCGGCAGCTCGCCGGTCAGCTCCAGCACCGCCGCGCCGTCACCGGCGGGGGTGAGCCCGTCCAGGCTGCGGACGACCGCCAGCGCGTCCTCCCGCTTGCGGGCGCGCAGGTCGTTCTCGGTGAAGCGGCGGAACTCCGCCGAGCGGGCCGCGAGCTCCTCGGGCGCCACGCCCTTGTCACCGGCCCCGTCGGGGGCCCCGTACGCGTCGGGGAAGAGCCGGGCCAGCGCCGGGTCGGACGGGGGCTCGGAGGGGCCCTCGGCGAACAGCGCGGCGAGCGGATCGGCGTCCTCGTCCGGCTCCGGCGCGCCGGGGCCGATCAGCTCCAGCAGCTGGACGGCCAGGGAGCGCAGGATCGAGATCTCGATCTCGTCGAGCGCGATGGCGGCGCCGCCGCCCTTCAGGGACTCGAAGGTGCCGCCCATCAGTTGCGGTCCTGCGAGAGGGTCGCCCACAGGCCGTAGCCGTGCATGGCCTGCACGTCGCGCTCCATTTCCTCGCGGGTGCCGCTCGACACGACCGCCCGCCCCTTGTGATGGACGTCGAGCATCAGCTTGTGCGCCACGTCCTTCGAGTAGCCGAAGTACGCCTGGAACACGTACGCCACGTAGCTCATGAGGTTGACCGGGTCGTTGTGCACCAGGGTCACCCAGGGGACGTCGGGTTCGGGGACCGCGAAGGTCTCTTCGGCGGATTCGGTGCGTTCGATCTCAACAGGAGCAACACTCACTCGTCCCATGCTGCCATCTCGACCGCACCGCCGCCCAAACAGGGGCCGAACGGCCCGGGCCGGCATTCGCCGCCTACATCTCGTCACTTTGACGAAATGTGCGCTAGCATCCCAGCCATGAACCCTGCGGACCTGGGCCTGCCGGTGGACGTGCCGTCGACAGCGCTCTTCACGGACCATTACGAGCTCACGATGCTGCAGGCCGCCCTGGCCAACGGCACCGCCGACCGACGCTCGGTCTTCGAGGTGTTCACCCGGCGGCTGCCCGAGGGGCGCCGCTACGGGGTGATCGCCGGAACCGGGCGGGTGCTGGACGCGGTGGAGAACTTCCGCTTCGACGGCGCGGTGCTGGAGTTCCTGCGCGAGCGGGCCGTCGTCGACATGCGGACGCTGGACTGGCTGGCCTCCTACCGCTTCTCCGGCGACATCTGGGGCTACCAGGAGGGGGAGGTGTACTTCCCCGGCTCCCCCGTCCTGCGGGTGGAGGGCAGCTTCGCCGAGTGCGTGCTGCTGGAGACCGTGATCCTGTCGATCCTGAACCACGACTCGGCGATCGCCGCGGCCGCCTCGCGGATGTCCTCGGCGGCGGGCGGACGCCCGCTGATCGAGATGGGCGCCCGGCGCACGCACGAGCTGGCGGCCGTCGCCGCGTCGCGGGCCGCGTACGTCGGCGGCTTCACCTCGACCTCGGACCTGGCCGCCGGATTCCGGTACGGCATCCCGACGGTCGGCACGAGCGCGCACGCCTTCACCCTGGTCCACGACAGCGAGCGGGACGCCTTCACGGCGCAGGTGGACTCGCTGGGGCGGGGCACCACCCTGCTGGTGGACACGTACGACGTGGCCGAGGCCGTCCGTACCGCCGTCGAGGTGGCGGGCACCGACCTGGGCGCGGTCCGGATCGACTCCGGGGACCTGCTGCTGGTGGCGCACCGGGTGCGGCAGCAGCTCGACGAGCTGGGCGCGACCTCGACGAAGATCGTGGTCACCTCGGACCTCGACGAGTACGCCATCGCCTCGCTGGCGGCGGCCCCGGTGGACGCGTACGGCGTGGGCACCCAGCTGGTGACCGGCAGCGGGCACCCGACGTGCTCGATGGTCTACAAGCTGGTGGCCCGGGCCACCTCGGCGGACCCGAAGGCGGCGCTGGCCCCGGTGGCCAAGAAGTCCACCGGGGGCAAGACCTCCATCGGCGGCCGCAAGTGGGCGGCGCGGCGGCGGGACGCCGAGGGCGTGGCGGAGGCTGAGGTGATCGGCGTGGGCCCGGTGCCGGCGGCTCTGGCCGAGCACCAGCTCCTGACCCAGCTGGTCAAGGCCGGCGAGGTGGTCGCCCGCGAGCCGCTGGAGGCCGCGCGGGACCGGCACCGCGCCGCCCGCGCGGGGCTGCCGCTCTCGGCGACGCAGCTCTCGCGCGGCGACGCCGTGATCCCCACGGAGTACGTCTAGCCCTGCGGGCACGCCCGGCGGGAGGGACGGGGGCTCCGCCCCCGACCCCCACAGCGCTCCGCGCCCGCGCCCCTCGCCCCCCCGGCTACCGCTGGGAGGCGCGCCCAGACCGTGCGGGATCGGCCGGAGCCGTCAGCCCGGCGCGGCTGGAACTGCCCGCAGGGCAATCTCGGCCCCGCCGGCGTTTGAGGCGCGGGGGTCCGGGGGCAGAGCCCCCACGCGGCGCAGCCGCCATGCAGCACAGTGGGAAGGGGCGGGGTGGGGGAAGAGCCCCCCGCAGGAGCCGCCGCAGCACACCATCGAGCCGAAGGGCACGCGAAATGCACCGCGCACTGATCGTCGTCGACGTACAGAACGACTTCTGCGAGGGGGGCAGCCTCGCGGTCACCGGCGGAGCCGACGTCGCCGCCGCCGTCACCGAGTACATCGGCCAGGCCACGCCCGCGTACCGGCACGTCGTCGCCACCCGCGACCACCACGTCGACCCGGGGTCGCACTTCGCGCACCCGCCGGCCGAGCCGGACTACGAGACCTCCTGGCCCGTCCACTGCGTCGCCGGGACCGAGGGCGTGGGCTTCCACCCGAACTTCGCCCCCGCCGTGGCCTCGGGAGCCGTCTCCGCCGTCTTCGACAAGGGCGCGTACGAGGCCGCGTACAGCGGCTTCGAGGGCGCCGACGAGAACGGCACGGCGCTCGGCCAGTGGCTGCGGGACCGCGACGTCACCGAGGTGGACGTGGTGGGGATCGCCACCGACCACTGCGTGAAGGCCACGGCCCTCGACGCCGCGCGCGCCGGCTTCGCGGCCCGCGTCCTGCTGGACCTGACCGCCGCCGTGGCACCGCACACGACCGCACGGGCCCTGGACGAGCTCCGTGCGGCCGGCGTGACCCTCGTGGGCGGCCGGGCGAGCTAGGAACGGCCTAGGTGCCCAGCAGGGCCCGGATGGGGTGCCAGAGCTCCTGTTCCCGGTCCGGGGCGGCGCGCCACAGCAGGCCGTCCGGATGGTGCAGGACGGCCGTGACCTCGTCCGGGGTCGGCGGGTGCGCGTTGCCCCGCAGGTACACCGCCCGCATCCCGAGGTTCCGCAGCCTGGTCAGGGCGCGGGCCCGGTTCGCGGCGTGCACCAGCACGCGGACATTTCCACCTTCTCCGGACGGCCTCGGCAGCATGAGCGCCACCACCACACTGCCGCCCGGCAATCTCACGAAACCTCCGCCTGGCATGGCTGTCATCTCCCCCGTCAATAAGAAACTCGTACCGGGCATCTAAACGCGATCGGCCGCCGCCCGCTAGAGGGCGACGGCCGATCATGCTTTGACCTGCGGTTTTACCGAGTTACTTCGAGGAGGGGCCGACCTCGATGGTCATGACCTCACCGTCGTAGGTCTCCTTCAGGATCTTGATCTTGGTGTTGGTGTCAGTGACCTTCACCGATCCGGTCGGGTTCTCGTCGTAGTAGTACTTGCCCTTGTGGTCGTCGAAGACCAGGTTCGCGGGCTTCGGCTTGAGGAAGAGCTCCTCGCCGTTCTTGTGCAGGGTGATCGCATCCGTCGAGTACGCGCTGAAGGTGGCGTCGTACGGCTGGATCTTGTTGCGGAGCAGGGTGCCGTCCGCCCACTTCATGGGCTTGGCGTTGGCGTCGATCGGCAGGATCAGGCCCTGGCCCGGGTGGACGCTGGTGTTGTTGTCCTTCTGGCTGGTGTCCCACTGCCAGATGAGCAGACCGTCCTGGTACGGGTAGTGCTCGACCCAGTCCGGCTTGGTGTTGCCGAAGCCGAAGTTGTACGGGCCCACCTTGAGGGTGGAGTCGTACGAGACGTAGCGGCGGTTCTCGGCGATGTAGCGCTGCGCGTACTCCTTGGAGAAGTCGGCGCCGATGCGCGAGAAGCCCTTGCCGGTCCAGCCGTTGTCGCCGTTCTCGGCGCCGTCGGTGAACAGCGCGGAGCCGTCCGCGGTCAGGGTGATGGCGTCGGCCGTGAAGCCCTTGCCGCCCGCGCCGCCGTCCGTCTGGTAGCGGAAGCGCAGGTCGACCTTCTTGCCCGCGTAGGCGTCGAGCGGGAAGTTCAGGTTCTTCCAGGCACCCGAGACACCGGTGAGCGACGGGCTGCCGGAGGCGTCGGCCGGGAGGGCCGTGCCGTCGGCGGTGCCGGCCAGAGCGGTCCAGGTGGCGCCGCCGTCCGTGGACACCTCGGTGTAGAGGTAGTCGTAGTCGGCCTCGATGTCCCACCAGCCCTTGAGGGACAGGGCGGCGGACTTCTTGCCGGTCAGGTCGACCGAGCGGGTCAGGGTGTTCTTGAGGTCGTCACCCATGTTGCTCCACCACTGGGTGGAGCCCTCGGCCGGCTTGACGACCTCGGTCTTGACCTGCTTCTTCGGCAGCTCGACGACCAGCGCCTGCTTGTCCTTGGTGTTGAACGCCGACACGCCCAGCTTGTGGGTGGACTTCGTCGCGGCCTTGGCCGTGTCGTAGTTCAGCCAGCCCAGCTGGAGCTTGTCCCAGGCGGTCATGTCGCCCGGGGTGTCGCCGATGGAGTCCTTGCCCTTGCCGAGCCAGGAACCGGCCGACATCAGGGACCAGAAGCCGACGCTGTTGTCGCCGCCACCGGTGGTGTCGTAGAGGTCCGGCAGACCGAGGTCGTGACCGTACTCGTGCGCGAAGACACCGAGGCCGCCGTTCTCGGGCTGCATCGTGTAGTCGCCGACCCAGATGCCGGTGTTGCCGATCTGGGTGCCGCCGGCCTTGTTGTTGTCCGGGCCGGTCTTGCCCGCCGCGGTGCCGTAGGCGTACCAGCGGTGCGCCCACAGCGCGGTCGTGCCCTGCACGCCGCCACCGGCCGACTCGTCCTCGCCCGCGTGGACGATCTGGAAGTGGTCGATGTAGCCGTCGGGCTCGTTGAAGTTGCCGTCGTTGTCGAAGTCGTAGCGGTCCCACTGGTCGTACTGGGACAGCTGCGCCTTGATCTGGGCGTCGGTCTTGCCGGCCTTCTTCTGGGCCTCCGACCATGCGGTGACGCCGTCCTTGACGGTGTCCCACACGTTGGAGCAGTTGGTCTGGCCGCAGTAGTTGGAGCCGTAACGGCCCTCGTTGTACGGGACCTTGACCCAGTCGGCGACCTCACCCTCGACCGAGTAGCGGCCCGAGGAGGTCTTCTCGTAGTAGGTCTTCAGCGAGTCCTTGCCCTGACCCGTGGCGAAGTACAGGTCCTGGAAGTACTGACGGCTGAAGTCCTTGCGCCAGGCGGTGCTGTTGTCCTTGGCACGGTCCGGCTGGGCGATCTGGTTGTGCAGCGGACCGGGGGTACCGCCGTACTTGGGGACCTCGGGCTTGGGGCCCGGGCCGTCCGGGTCGAACATGGTGGTGTTGTCGACCTGGTCGCCGAACTCGACGAGGATCGTGAAGATCTTGTCGGTCTTCTCGCGGCCGAGCTCGACGTACTTCTTGTCGTCCAGCTTGACGACCTTGGAGGCGCCGCGCTGCTCGACGCCCTTCTTGCCGGTCAGGACCTGGTCCAGGGCGGCCGCGCGCTGCTTGGCCTGCTGGTCGCTGAAGGGGCCCTTGAGGTCGTGCTCGACGACCTTGGACGGCGCGGTCGGGTCCTGCCGGTCGGCCGCCGGGGCGGCCGGAGCCTTGCCCTCGGCCTGAGCCGCGGTGACGGTGAAGAAGGTGGCGCTTGTCGCACAAGCGGCCATGGTCACGGTGACGGCGGCAGCGCGTATCGCACGCCGTCTGGCGGAATTGCTGGTCACTTGATGTGTTCCCCTCCCGCGGCCGCAACGTTGGTCGGAACTTCTCCATAGGAGCGGGGGGTTCCGCGCGGCGCGCGTCTCAAGTGACGACATTTGACCGGAGGGAAGCAAGAAAAGACAGACCTTGACTTGACCCTTACAACTGCACTATGCGGGCAGGGAGTTCCGCTATCCGGACGTTCCACAGCCATACGGGGCGAAGGGCCCTTCCCGACCCCGCGAGTGGTCCGTCCCGTCCCCCTTTCTCCCCCTGCCGTCGCCCGGAAAATGATCCCGTGCGCCCCCCGTGCTCCGGCACCGTGTGTTAGGTCACGCTTACCGGCGGTCCGACTCGGGCATCTCCCGTCATAGAGTCACTTGACGCGCGAACTGGTTGAGCCGACTCCCCCTCCCCTCACCGAGGACGGATATCGCCATGCCGCGTCCGACTGCCGCACAGCTCGCGTACGGGTCCGCCACGGTCGTCGTGTCGACGATCGCCATGCTGCTGCTCTCGCAGACGAGCACCGGGCTCGGAGTCGCGGTCATCTCCGCCGCCGCGCTCGCCCTGGGTCTCCTCGTCGCGCTCACCGTGCCCATCCCCCGGCGCCGTGGCCGCCACGCGGCGCGTACGGGATCCGCCGAGACCGCCGGGGCCACCGCGGCCCGGGAGGGGGCAACAGGGGCCTCCCCGGCGCCCGAGTCCCGGCCGGCTGCGGCCGAACACCCCGTACACCACTGACGGTTGACGCCCGACACGGCGCGGGCGGCCGTCCCCGGAGGGACGGCCGCCCGCGTCGCGATGCGTCGTGTCTCAGAACTGGGCCTAGCCGGTGGCCTGGACCACCACGGTCTTGGCGACCTTGTCGTGCAGGCCCTGCTTGTACGGCTTGTCGGCCAGGATCGAGACGACCAGCGCGATCGGCCACAGGCAGGCGCAGCAGATCAGGGTCGGCAGCCAGAGCACGGCGGCGCGCGTCAGGGAGGCGTTGGAGTTCGGCACGCTCCCGTCGTTGAGCATCGCGACGCGCAGGCGCATCGCCTTCTTGCCGACCGTCTGGCCGTTCTTCTTGGTGAACCACCAGTCGTAGCCGACGTACGCGACGATCGAGATCAGGGTCATGATCAGGCCGCTGCCGCTGTAGGACTTGCCGACGACCTCGCTGATGTCCTCGCCCTGGTCCGCGTCGAACCGGTAGCGGCTCGTACCGAAGGCCAGCTGGATGAGGGCCAGCGGGATCGCGATGATCACGACGTCGATGATGCGCGCGAGGAGCCGCTTGCCGAAGTCGGCGAGCGGGGGCATCCCGGCGAGGGGGTCGGGCATGCCGTAGCCGCCGCTCCCGCCGTACGGGTCCCCGCCGCCGCCTCCGTACGGGGGCGGCGGGGGCGGGTATCCCCCGCCGCCGCCCGGGCCGCCGGGCGGGCCTCCGGGCGGAGGCCCGGGCGGGGGCGGCGGACCACCGCTGCCGGGGGGCGGCGAGTCGTACGGCGAACCGCCCGACGGAGGCGTCGGTTCCTGGGGCTTCTTGAGGAACGGGTCGTCCTCGGGCGGCTGGCCCGGCGGCTGGTCGGTACTCATGGCCCGAGTCGAACCCGGCTCCGACACCCCCGCAACGGGACCGCGTCCATTCGGGGGCAGGGGCGGGGCCGGGCCCGGTCCCCGGCGCGCTCCCGGACCGTCCCGGCGTGCTCAGCGGGCCACGTACGTCCTGACCGCCTTGTCGTGCCAGGCCTGTCGGCGCGGGCGGTCCACGAGGCACCAAAGGCTGCCCGGGAGGCCGAGGAAGACGTACATCAGCCAGCGGCCCAGGGCCGCGCCGAAGGCGGGCGGGCGCAGGGTGGCGGTGGCCAGGACCCGCACGCCCAGCAGCTTCTTGCCCGGGGTGCGGCCCCAACGGGCGGTGGGCAGCACCTCGTAGAGGATCCCGAAGAGGAGGACCGCGCCGAGGACCAGGCCCAGGAGGCCGGTGATGGTCCCGTCGAGGAGCCAGACGGTGGTGGTGCGCCCGCTCGCCCGGGCGGCGTCCACCTTGGCCTCGACGTGGGCGGTGGCCTCGGGGAGGAGGGGCCGCGCCACGGCCACCGCGACGGCGGCGTACACGAGGGTGTCCAGCGCGCGGGCCACGGCCCGGCGCGGCAGCCCGGCGGGGCGCACGGCCCGCTCGGCCATCCGTTCGAACACCTCGCGGGGCGTACGGGCCGCCGCGGGGCGGGGGGCGGAGCCGACCGGGCGGTCCGCCTCGGGCCCGCGCGGCTCCCGGCCCTGCGGCTGGGGCTGGGGCTGCGGCTGGACCTCGGCCCGGGGCTCCGCCGGGGCCGGTGCGTCGGGCCGGGCCGTGATCTTCGGGCGCACTCCGGCGGGGCGCGGCGCCCACACCTCGGGCCGGTCGGCGTCCGTGGCCGCGGGGCGCGGCCGGGAAGGCGCGGGTACGGGTGCGGGGGCGGGGGTCGGCGCGGGCGCCGGGGTCGGCGCGGGCGGATCGACGACCGCCTCGGGCCAGGAGGAGGTGAGCCCGGACCCGCCGGCGCCGCCCGCCCCGGGGGCGTCGGGCCACGCCGGGGCCGGAACGGCCGCGGCCGGAGCGGGAGCCGGGGCGGCCGGGGCCGCCTGGGAGCGTGCCGAGAGGATCCCTTCGGAGGCCTGCTCGGGCGGTCTCGCGGGCGCCGTACGGGCCAGGGAGATGCCCGCCGGCCGCGGGGACGGTTCCGGTTCCGGCTCGGGTTCCGGTTCGGGTTCTGGTTTGGGCTGTGCGGCGGGGTCCGGATCCGGCGTGCTGCCCCACGACACCCGGTGGTCGCGGGGCCCGCCGAAGCCGGCCTGGTGCACGGGATCGGCCTGCCACACCACGGGCTCGGGAGCGAGGGCGTGCACGGGGGCCGGCGCGGGGGCGGGGGCCGGCTCCGGCAGCGCCTCGGTCATGGAGGTCTCGTCGAGGAACACCGGCCCCGTCTCGTCCGCGCGCGGACGGTGCCCGCCGCGGGCGGCGGGTGGCACGGGGGCGACGGGAGCGGCGGTGACGGGGGCGGGCGCGCCGACGGGGGCGGCCTGCGCGGCGGGTGCCGGCTGCGGGGCAGGGCGGCTCGTACCGGGAACCCAGGCCGCTCCGTTCCAGTAGCGGATGTACCCCGGGATGGACGGATCCGGGTAGTAGCCCTCGCGGGCCGCGTGCTCGCCGTCACCAGGGGAGGCCGTCATGTCCCCAACTCCGATCGTGGCTTGAGGCTTGTGCAAGGGAGGACCATAGCCAAGAACCTCCCCCCGACAGGTCCGGTAACGGGAGAATCCAAGCAAACGAGCGAACGTCACCCTGCACGACGGTTTTCGGTCAGCCGAAAGAAATCGGCCAATCTCCGGTTCGCCGCCCGAAGTCGCGTCATACCCGGGCACACTGCCGCTCTCTCCGGGCGTGGGGCACCGTCCGGCCCCGCGCACCGAACCGAAGTGAGGCCGTCATGCACCACCCCGTCATCGAGCGTGAGCTGGAACTGAAGCTGGTCCTGTCCCCCGAGCGCAGCATCCCCGTCCCCGCCCGGCTCCTCTACCTCACGCACGACCCGTACGCCGTCCACATCACCTTCCACATCGGCTCGAACACCCCTGTCAACTGGACGTTCGCCCGCGAGCTGCTCGTCGAAGGGGTGTTCCGCCCCTGTGGCCACGGCGACGTCCGGATCTGGCCCACGAAGGTCGACAACAAGGCCGTGCTCTGCATGGCGCTCACCTCCCCCGACGGCGACGCCGTCCTGGAGGCCCCGGCGGGCTCCGTGTCGGCCTGGCTGGAGCGCACGCTGCGCGTCGTTCCACCCGGCACCGAGACCGAGCGCCTCGGCCTCGACGACGCGCTGGCCGAGCTGCTCACCCCGACCCCGGCCGACGACCCGTGGCTGCGCGACCCGTGGCCGTCGGACGAGTCGGCGGACGGGGACCTGTGATGGCGGGCGACCGCACGCCCGCCGGACCCGTCGGCCGAGGCCGCACCCGGCGGGCGGCGTCAGAAGAGCTTGCCGGGATTGAGCAGCCCGAGCGGGTCGAAGGCCTGCTTGACGGCCCGCTGCATCTCCAGCCCCACCGGGCCGAGTTCGCGGGCCAGCCACTCCTTCTTGAGCACACCGACCCCGTGTTCACCGGTGATGGTCCCGCCCAGGGAGAGCCCGAGCGCCATGATCTCGCCGAAGGATTCGCGGGCCCGCCGCGTCTCGTCCTCGTCCGCGGGGTCGAAGCAGACGATCGGGTGGGTGTTGCCGTCCCCGGCGTGCGCGCAGACCCCGATGAGCAGGTCCTGGGCGCGGGCGATGGCGGCCGTACCGTCCAGCATCTCGCCGAGCCGCGAGCGCGGTACGCACACGTCGTCGATCATCGTCGCCGGCCGCAGCGCCTCCAGTGCGGGGAAGGACATCCGGCGGGCCTGGAGCAGCAGTTCGGACTCCGCCTGATCCTCGGCGGGGACGACGGCGGTGGCCCCCGCGGCCGTGCACAGCTCCCCCACGGCCGCGAGGTCCTCGGGGGCGTGCGGGGTGTCGAAGGCGGCCAGCAGCAGGGCCTCCGTGGCCTCGGGCAGCCCCATCTTCCCGAGGGCGTTGACGGCCCGGACGGTCGTCCGGTCCATCAGCTCCAGCAGCGAGGGCGTCAGGCCCGCCTCCATGACGGCGCAGACGGCCTCGCAGGCGGCGGCGACGGAGGGGAACTCGGCGGCCAGCGCCAGCTGCCGCGGCGGCGCCGGCCGCAGGGCGAGCACGGCCTGGACGACCACGCCCAGGCTGCCCTCGGAGCCCACGAAGAGCCGGGTGAGGTCGTAGCCCGCCACGCCCTTGGCGGTACGCCGGCCCGTGCGCAGCAGCCGCCCGTCGGCCAGGACCACGTCGAGGCCGAGCACGTACTCGGCGGTGACCCCGTACTTGACGCAGCACAGGCCGCCCGAGGCGGTACCGATGTTCCCGCCGATGGTGCACTGCTCCCAGCTGGAGGGATCGGGCGGGTAGTACAGGCCCTGTTCGGCGACGGCCCGTGAGAGCACGGCGTTGACCACGCCCGGCTCGACCACGGCGATCCGGTCGACGGCGCTGATCTCCAGGATCCGGTCCATCTTGACGAGCGAGAGCACGATGCAGCCGTCGGAGGCGTTGGCGCCGCCCGACAGGCCCGTCCGGGCCCCCTGGGGGACCACGGGGATCCGTAGGGCCGTGGCGGTGCGCAGGACGTGCTGGACCTGTTCCACGGTCCGGGGCAGGACGACGGCGGCCGGGGTGCCGGCGGCGCAGAAGCTGGCCATGTCGGTGGCGTAGGAGGTGGTCACCTGGGGATCGGTGAGCAGGGCCTCGGCGGGGAGCCCTTCGAGCAGGCGGGCCCGCAGACGTGCGAAGAGATCGTCATCCATGGGACCAGCGTGGCAGCCGGGGCCATCGGTGTGAACACGGCCGCGCTCCCCTTCGGACACCTCGGCGAGCTCTTCATATTGACGCACAGTGACCCCATGGACCGTATCGACGAGGAATCGCAGACGCCGGCGCCGCCCGTGACCTTCACCGGCCGCAAGACGCTCGTGGCGGCCGCGGTCGCCGTGGTTCTGATCGCCGGGGCCCTGCTGATCCGGCCCGCCCGGACCGCTGACGACGCCCGTCCGCCGGAACCGGGCGAGCGGGCCGCGTCGGCGGTGGGCATGGGCGCGCCCGCGGCGATGGTGGACCTGACGGCGCTGGTGGCGGACCGGGAGAAGTGGCTCGCGGCGCATCCGGACGATGACGCCTCGTGGACCGTGCTCGGCTCCGCGTACCTCGAACAGGCGCGGCGGACGGCCGATTCCGGCTGGTTCCCGAAGGCGGAGAAGGCCCTGAAGCGCTCGCTGGAGGTCCGCCCGGCCGAGAAGGGCAACTTCGACGCGATGACGGGCATGGGCGCGCTGGCCAATGCCCGGCGGGACTTCGGGACGGCCCGCAAGTGGGGCGAGCTCGTACGGGCGCAGGCGCCCAAGCGGTGGACGGCGTACCCGGTGCTGGTGGACGCGTACGCCGGGCTCGGCGACTACAAGGCCGCGCAGAAGGCGATGGAGCTGCTGCTGGACATGCGGCCGGGCCTGGTCGCGTACGTCAGGGCCTCGCAGGTCTACCGGGACCGCGGCTGGCGCGAGGACGCGGTGGTGGCGATGGAACACGCGGCGGGCGCGGCCAAGGCCCCGGCGGAGAAGGCGTACGCGCTGTTCCGCCTCGGGGAGCTGTCCTGGGAGCGGGGGGACGCGGCCGAGGCGCTGCGGCATTACGAGGGCGCGCTGCGGACGGATCCGGCGCTGGCGGAGGCCCTCGGCGGCCGGGCCCGCGCGCTGGCCGCCCTGGGGCGCAGCGGGGAGGCGGTACGGGACTACCGGCTGGCGCTGGGCCGGTCGGCGGTGCCGCAGCTGGCGCGGGAGCTCGGCGAGCTGCTGGACGCGCTGGGGCGGGGACCGGAGGCGCGCGTCCAGTACGAGGCGCTGACCACGATGGTGGCCCGGGACAGCAGGAACGGGGTCGACGACGTCGTGCTCCTCGGCCTGTACGAGGCGGACCACGGCGATGCGACGGCGGCGGTGCGACGCCTGTCGCAGGAGTGGTCGCGGCACAAGAGCGTGCAGGTCGCGGACGCGCTGGGGTGGGCGCTGCACCAGACCGGCGAGGACGCGGCGGCGCTGGAGTACGCGAAGAAGGCCACGGAACCGGGGCTGCGCAGCGCCGACTTCGCCTTCCACCGGGCGATGATCGAACGCGGCCTCGGTGACGAGGAGGCGGCCCGCCGCCACTTCCAGGAGGCGATGCGGACGAACCCGCACTTCTCGCCGCTGCGCGGGCCGGTGGCGAAGGAGGCCCTGGCGTCGATCGCGCAGCCGCCGCCGGGGGGCCCGGAGAACATCCGGCCCACGGCTCCGTGGGTGGAACCGGAACTCCCGAAGGCGGCGAAGCCCTCGCCGACGCCGGCCCCGAAGCCGACGGGGCGCTGACGGCGCTGAACGGAGGGGGCGCGGCCTGCGCGAACACGAGGGCGCCGCACCCGGGAACGGGTGCGGCGCCGGGCCCCCCTCGGGCCGTGCTGCGAACCTGCGGGCCGAGCCGGAGGCTAGAGGTTGCCGCGCTTGTCCTGCTCGCGCTCGATCGCCTCGAACAGGGCCTTGAAGTTGCCCTTGCCGAAGCCCATCGAGCCGTGCCGCTCGATGATCTCGAAGAAGACCGTCGGGCGGTCCTGCACCGGCTTGGTGAAGATCTGCAGCAGGTAGCCGTCCTCGTCGCGGTCGGCCAGGATCTTCAGCTCGCGCAGCTCGTCGATCGGCACGCGGGTGTCGCCGACCCACTCGCCGAGGGTGTCGTAGTACGTGTCCGGGACGGACAGGAACTGGACGCCCGCCGCGCGCATCGAGCGGACCGTCGAGACGATGTCGTTCGAGGCCAGCGCGATGTGCTGGACACCGGGGCCGTTGTAGAACTCCAGGTACTCGTCGATCTGCGACTTCTTCTTCGCGATCGCCGGCTCGTTGATCGGGAACTTGACCTTCTTGGTGCCGTCCGCGACCACCTTGGACATCAGCGCCGAGTACTCGGTCGCGATGTCGTCGCCCACGAACTCCTTCATGTTCGTGAAGCCCATGACCTTGTTGTAGAACGCGACCCACTCGTTCATCCGGCCGAGCTCGACGTTGCCGACGCAGTGGTCGATGGCCTGGAAGGTGCGCTTGGCCGGGGGCTCGACCATCGGGTCGACGGCCACGTAGCCCGGCAGGTAGGGGCCGGTGTAGCCGCCGCGCTCGACCAGCGTGTGACGGGTCTGGCCGTAGGTGGCGATCGCGGCCAGCACGACCGTGCCGTTCTCGTCCTTGACCTCGTACGGCTCGTCCAGCCCGCGGGCGCCCTGCTCGACGGCGTACGCGTACGCCGCGCGGACGTCCGGGACCTCGATCGCGAGGTCGATCACGCCGTCGCCGTGCTCGGTGACGTGCTCGGCGAGGAAGCGGCCGTGGTCGGTCGTCGCCTTGATGACCGAGGTCAGCACGAAGCGCGCGGAGCCGTTGGTCAGGACGTAGCTGGCCGTCTCGCGGGAGCCGGTCTCCGGTCCGGAGTAGGCCACGAGCTTCATGCCGAAGGCGGTCGAGTAGTAGTGCGCGGCCTGCTTGGCGTTGCCGACGGCGAAGACGACCGCGTCCATGCCCTTCACCGGGAAGGGGTCGGCCTCACGCGCGGTGTGCGGGGTGGTTTCGAGGTTCGCCAGGGACTCAGTCATGAGCGCAGAGTCCCGCCGATCCACAAGCTGCGCAATAGTTTCCTATTTGCCTGTACAACCTGACCAGTCTCGCGGCAGGATGGCTGAAACATCTGTGCACTATGACTACCCACGCACACACGTGGGCACTGGGAGACGTCCATGGGCATCGACGAACTCGACGGCCGGCTCATCGTCCTGCTCGCCCGTGAGCCGCGGATCGGGGTCCTGGAGGCCTCGCGGCGCCTCGGCGTGGCCCGCGGGACCGTGCAGGCGCGGCTGGACCGGCTCCAGTCGAACGGGGTCATCCGCGGGTTCGGCCCGCAGGTCGACCCGACCGCCCTGGGGTATCCGGTGACCGCGTTCGCGACGCTGGAGATCAAGCAGGGGCAGGGAGCCGACGTACGGGCGCACCTCGACGGCGTCCCGGAGGTGCTGGAGCTGCACACCACCACCGGGCACGGGGACATGCTGTGCCGGCTGGTGGCCCGGTCCAACGCCGACCTCCAGCGGGTGATCGACCGCGTCGTCGGCTTCGAGGGCATCGTGCGGGCCTCGACGGCGATCGTGATGGAGAACCCCGTACCGCTGCGGATCATCCCGCTGGTGGAGCAGGCGGCGGAGGACGACACCCGGGCCTGAGGCCCCGGGAAGGAGTTGCAAAGAAACCCTTGCATAGAGTTCTTTGCAACCCTATCGTCGAGCCATGCCCGAGAAGCCGGTAGCACCTGCGGAGCCCAACGTCCGCACACTCGACGCCCGTTCACTGCGCGGCCTCGCCCACCCCCTGCGCATCCGACTGCTGGGCGCGCTGCGCCACGACGGCCCCGCGACCGCCTCCCGGCTGGCGGACCGGTTCGGGGAGTCGAGCGGCGCCACCAGCTACCACCTGCGCCAGCTCGCGGCCCACGGGTTCGTCGAGGACGCGCCCGAGCACGGCAAGGGCCGCGAACGCTGGTGGCGGGCCGTGTACGACGGCACGGCGTTCGACGAGACCCTGACGCTCGACGAGGACCCGGCCGTGCGCGGCGCGGCGGACCTCTTCCTGCACGAGATCGCGACGATCCACACGCAGGAGCTGAGCACCTGGCTCGGCAACGCCCACAACTGGCCGACGGAGTGGCGGCGCGGCGCGGACCTGAGCGACTTCACCCTGCATCTGACCCCGGCGCAGAGCCACGAGCTGATCCACAAGATGCACGACCTGATCAACAGCTACCGCGACCTGCCGGCCACGCAGGACACGAAGCCGGTCCGCCTCCACACGCACGCGTTCCCCCGCGAACCGTGACCCCTGCGGGGTGCCCTGCGGGCGGCTCGGCGGTTGGTGGTGCGGGCGGCCCCCGCCGGGGCTGCGCCTCAAACGCCGGCGGGGCTTGGAGGGGTGGGGCGGGGCCCCGCACGAGGGTCTCCTCGGCTCGGCGCGCGCGGCCCTGTCTCGGCCAGACGGCCATGGTCGCGCCTCGTCCTGCGGGGACCCTCCCGCGTGTCCCCGCCCCACGGCAGAGCTTCGACAGCGACGGCCCGCCCCCTTCCCGGAGAGCCTGCGCCGCCGGGCGGGGGAACCCGGCCGTCTTCCCCGTGGGCGTGTGCGGCTGAGGGGCGGGGGGGACGGGGCGGGGTGTCCCCGCAGGACGAGCGCGCACCACCGAGCACAACCGAGACAAACCGAACCGCGCGAGCCGAGGAGACACCCCGCCCCGGCCCCCCGCCCCGACCCCCGCCGACAAGCCCGCACCATCCAGCCCCGCCGGCGATTGAGGCGCGGGGTCCGGGGCAGCGCCCCGGCACACGGCCCGCACCAGAAGCACAGCCCACAGAACAGACGGCCGCAACACGAACCAGCCATCCGAGGAGTACACCGTGCACGCCTTATCCCCCGACAGGCGCCCCCTGATCGGCGTACTGGCCGCCAACACCATCTCCATCGCCGGGAGTTCACTCACCCTCATCGGCGTCCCGCTCTTCGTGCTGCAGACCACCGGCAGCGCCGGACGGGCCGGGGTCGTCGCCTTCTGCGCCACCCTGCCCGTCATCGTGGCCGCCCTGATCGGCGGACCGGTCATCGACCGGATCGGCCGCCGCCGGGTCTCCGTCGCCTCCGACCTGATCAGCGGCCTGTCGGTCGGCGCGATCCCGCTGCTGCACTACACGGGCGTGCTGGAGTTCTGGATGCTGTGCACGCTGATGGCCGTCGGCGGCCTGGTGCACACCCCGGGCCTGACCGCCCGCGCCGTGCTGCTGCCCAATCTCGCCGAGCACGCCGGCACCACCATCACCCGGGCCGCCGGCCTCTACGACGCGGTCTCGCGCGGCGCCCGGATGATCGGGGCCGCGGTGGCCGGACTGCTCATCGCGGCGTTCGGCGCCGAGACCGTGCTGCTGCTGGACGCGGCGACCTTCGGGGTGTCGGCGCTGCTGGTCGCCGCGTTCCTGCGCGGGGTGCCGGCCGCCGAGCCGCAGCGCGCCGCCGGGAAGGTGTCCCTCAAGGCCTACCGCGCCGAGCTCGCCGAGGGCTGGGCCTTCATGACCCGTACCCGGCTGCTGCTGGGCGTCACGGTGATGGTCATGATGACCAACGGGCTGGACCAGGGCTGGTCCTCGGTCCTGCTGCCGGTGCACGGCCGGGAGGCCCTCGGCGGCGCCGCCTCGATCGGCCTGGCGATCTCCCTCTTCGGCGGCTTCGCCCTGCTGGGCGCCCTGCTCTACGGGATGTGGGGCGAGCGCTTCCCGCGCCGCGCGGTGTTCACGGCGGCCTTCCTGCTCTCCGGGGCGACCCGGTACGTGGTGGCCGCCCTCACCGACACGACGCTGCCGCTCACGGTGACGATGGCCCTGGCCGGCCTGGGCGCGGGCATGCTCAACCCGATCCTGACCACGGTCATGTACGAGCAGGTGCCGGAGGAGCTGCGCAGCCGCGTCTCGGGCGTGGCCACGGCGGGCTGCGAGCTGACCATGCCGCTGGGCGGGCTCGCGGCGGGTCTGCTGGTCGACGGGTTCGGGGTCACCACCGCGCTGCTGCTGTTCGGCGGCACGTACCTGCTGACGACGCTCTCCCCGATGGTCTTCCCGGCGTGGCGCGGACTGGACCGGGCCCCGGCCGTCAGCAGGACGGAGCCGGCTCTCCCCGGTTCAGCGCGCGAAGAGAGTTCACCGCATCCGTCAGCGAGGTGACGGGGACCAGTCGCAGCCCTTCGGGGAGTTCCGACAGGGCGTCCGCGCACTCGGCCTTCGGTACGAGGAACACGCTCGCCCCGTCGCGCCGCGCGGCCTGGGTCTTCAGGGCCACCCCGCCGACCGCGCCGACCTCGCCGTCGGCGGTGATGGTGCCCGTACCGGCGACGCTGCGGCCGCCGGTGAGGTCGCCTCCGCTGCCGTCGCCGTCGAGCTTGTCGACGATGCCGAGGGAGAAGAGGAGCCCGGCGCTCGGGCCGCCGACGTCGGCGAGGTTGAGGTCGACCTTCACG
The DNA here is from genome assembly GCF_054353315.1 of Streptomyces sp. NC-S4. Taxonomy (NCBI): domain Bacteria; kingdom Bacillati; phylum Actinomycetota; class Actinomycetes; order Kitasatosporales; family Streptomycetaceae; genus Streptomyces; species Streptomyces sp. NC-S4. The sequence continues at coordinate 3,414,137 of NZ_CM135937.1, forward strand.
TCCTTGGGGTCCTTGTGGAGGAAGCCGAGGGCCGCGTCGGTGGCGGCCGACTGCGACTTGGTCATCTCCTCCAGGTTGTGCTTCTCGATCTCCTCGTCGCTCCCGCCCGAGGAGTAGACGGCTTCCCTGGGCATGACCGCCTGGTCGGTCTTGAACCAGTGGCCGATGAGTTCGTGCAGCTTCATCGTCGAGGACGGGCCGGTGGCCCGGATGGTGGTCATCCGCAGTTCGCCCTTGGTGTCCCGGACCGGGGCACCGGTCACGGTGATGACCGGCTTGCCCTGGTCGGAGCCCAGGACGTCGGCCGTGAGCCCGGGAATGGCGACCACGAAGGGCAGCGGCGCGAAGGCCGCGGCGGCGAACAGCCCGAGCACGGGCACGGCGCAGACGGCCAGGGCGGCGGGACGCGGCAGACGTGTGAGGCGTGAGAGCACCCGCCCAATCTATCCGGCCCTTCCCACCCCGACCCCGCCGCACCGTTCCAGCCCGCCGGGCATATTCAGCCCCGCCGGCGATTGAGGCGCGGGGGCCCGGGGGCAGCGCCCCCGCAACGGCGCCGCACCCGGCAACGCAGCGGCACCGACGGGCAACCGCCGAGCCCGCGGCCTAGCGAAGGGCGTCGGCCACCTCGCGCGCCGCGTCGACCACCCGCGGCCCGACCCGCTCCGGCACGGCGTCCGCCAGCATGACGACGCCGACGCTGCCTTCCAGCCCGGTGATGCCCACGAGCGGCGCGGCGGCGCCGCTGGCGCCCGCTTCCAGCTCTCCGTGGGTCAGTGTGTACCCCGGCTCGATCAGGGAGCCCTGACGGGCCGCCAGGATGGCCCGCCCGGCGGCCCCGCGGTCCAGCGGGTGGCGGAAGCCGGCCCGGTAGGCCACGTGGTAGTCGGTCCAGGTCGGCTCGACGACGGCGACGGCGAGCGCCTCCGTGCCGTCGACGAGGGTCAGGTGCGCGGTGGCACCTATGTCCTCGGCGAGGGAGCGCAGCGCGGGCAGGGCGGCCTCGCGCACGAGCGGGTGGACCTGTCGGCCCAGCCGCAGCACTCCGAGACCGACCCGGGCCCGGCCGCCGAGGTCACGGCGGACCAGGGCGTGCTGTTCGAGGGTGGCGAGGAGCCGGTAGACCACGGTGCGGTTCACACCGAGCCGGTTGGAGAGCTCGGTGACGGTCAGACCGTGGTCGGTGTCGGCGAGCAGTTTGAGGACTCTGAGCCCTCTGTCGAGAGTCTGGGAGGTTTCCGCGGTCACGACGCCTCTCCCTCTTTCGGTGAGCGGCGGTGACTCTCGGGGTGGCACGTCGCCGGTCCCGCGGCGACGCACGGAGAGGCCGCCGGTAGCGGCCATTGCACCGGCTGCGCTCCCGCGGCGGCGCTGCCACGGTGCGTTTGATGCGGGGACATTAGCGAGCGGGTCCGCTCAGCGGAAGGGCTCGTCCAGAATCCGGGCGCGCGCTACCTGTTTATGCCGTTTCCTGATCGACCTCGGTGTCAATTCGTGACCTCGTTTGCCACAGGACGCCTTTACCAACCCATTACTCTGAGCATGTTCAAAACGACTGTGATCGGCTCCAGGGGGGATGCGCCCACGCGCACCTGGGGTCCGGAGGGGGAAGCACCACCCATGAAGCTCAAGCGCATCGCCGTCGCGGCCGCCGCCGCGGTGGTCGGACCGACGGTCCTGATGGCCACTCCCGCGATGGCCGATGAGGTCCGCAATCCCGCGGTCACCACCCCGGACGCGGAGCCCAAGGGCGACGGGGCCGACGACCGGGTCCCGGCCGGGACCGAGGCCTCCGCGAAGACCGCCGCGAAGACCGCCGCCCAGGCCCAGGCCGGGCCGGAACTGTCGATCTTCAGTCAGCCGACGGCCTTCGCCGCGGGCGGCGACTGGTCCCAGTTCAACGTGTCCCTGAACAACCGCGGCAACAAGGCCGTGGAGGGCTTCGACCTCGGCCTGTCCTTCGCGGGCACCGACGTCAAACTGTCCGGCGAGCACATCGAGCTCGAGTACCACACCGGGAACGGCTGGGCCCAGGCCCGGCGGATGCCGGGCCTGGACGCTCCGGTCTTCGACCTGCTGTCCGGCGTCACCGTCGGCGAGAACGGGACCAAGACCCTCCCGGTGCGCGCACGCGCCTCGGCCGACGCTCCCGCCACGGCCCTGACGATCACGGCCACCGGCACCAACCACACCTCGGTCGACTCCAAGCCCTTCTCCCGCCAGTCGAAGATCACCCGGGCGGGCGAGCAGGTCGTGTCCAAGGCCCCGGTCCTCAGCCTGCACGGCCTGCCCCGCGAGGGCTTCAGGGCCGGGGACGACGTCGGCAACGAGCTCACGCTGAAGGTGGACAACTCGGCGCGCCCCGGCACGGGCGAGTACTACGTCGGGGTCGACCTCGTCTCCGAGAACACCTCGCTCCGCGCCGATCAGGTCGTCGTCGAGTACTACGCCACGACCGTGGACGGCGAGGCCTTCTGGCACCCGGTCGAGGTCACCGGGGAGAACGGCAAGCTGCGGATCTTCGACTTCGGCGGCGAGTACGAGGCGGGCGAGAAGCGCGACCTGGTCATCCGGGTCAAGTTCACGGCGGACGTCCCCGCCGGGGACCTCAAGCTGGACGTCTCCGGCCAGGGCAACCCGCGCCACGGCGGCCTGGTCTCCAAGACGGTGAGCTACCGCTCCACCGTCGTGGCCGCGACCGCGCCGGTGGACATCGACGGTCCGAAGATGACCCTGGCCGGCATCCCGGCCGGGGGCTTCAAGGCGGGTGCGGACTGGCAGGAGCTCCAGCTCACGCTCGACAACGCCGGCCTGCCCGACATCGAGGACTACCTCGTGTCGTTCCACATGGGCCGCGGCTTCGGCCAGGGCCCGTGGGTGGACCCGTCCCAGATCCGCCTCCAGGCATTCGGCGAGGACGAGCACGGCAAGGAGGGCTGGTTCGACATCGAGATCGGCGGCAGCGAGGACACCATGGGCGGCGATGTCGGCCTCCAGTCCATCGCCGCGGGCGACAAGGCCGTCGTGAAGCTCCGTCTGCGCTTCGACAAGAGCACCCCGGCCGGCGGCTTCAACATCGGGGCCTCCGGCTACAAGGAGCAGGAGTCGGGCCCGTTCATCTGGTCCTCCACGGGCGCCCACACCACCACGATCCTCACCGCCGACAACGGCGGCGGAACCGGGACGGGCACCGGCACCGGGACCGGGACCGGCAGTGGTACCGGGGGCGGCACCGGCAACCAGCCGAAGCCCGACGGCGGCACCACCACCACGCCGGTCGTCGACCGCACCACCACCAACACCACCGGTGGCCGACTGGCCGAGACCGGCTCCGACGCGGCCACCAGCTGGGCCCTCGGCGGCGCCGGCGTGGCGCTCGCCATGGGCGCGGCCCTGGCCGCCGGCACCGGCCGCCGTCGCCGCCCGACCGCGTAGACGCCGGACGGGGTCCGTGCGAACCTCCGCACGGACCCCGTCCCGAACTACGTACGAACTCACCGCATGCGGGTGGCCCACTCCTGCACCTTCTTGATGCGCTCGCGCAGCTGCCCCGCGGTCGCCTCCGCGCTCGGCGGCCCGCCGCACACCCGGCGCAGCTCCGTGTGGATCACCCCGTGCGGCTTCCCGCTCTGGTGGACGTAGGCGCCCACCATCGTGTTGAGCGACTTGCGCAGCTCCAGCAGCTCCTTGTGCGAGACCACGGGCCGCCGGTCCGCCGGCAGCTCCAGCAGGTCCGCGTCCGCGTCCGGCTTGCGGCGGCTGTGCGCGATCTGCCGCGACTGCCGCTTCTGCAGCAGCATCTGCACCTGGTCCGGCTCCAGCAGCCCGGGGATGCCGAGGTAGTCCTGCTCCTCCTCGCTGCCCGGGTGCGCCTGCATGCCGAACTCGGCGCCGTCGTAGAGGACCCGGTCGAAGACCGCGTCGGACTCCAGCGCCTCGAAGGACATCTGCTCGTCCTCGCCGGTGTCCTCGTCCTCCTGCTTGTTCGCCTCGTCCATCTCCTTCTCGGACTCGGCGTACGGATCCTCCTCGCCCTGCTTCTTCGGCTTGTCGAGGACGTGGTCGCGCTCGACCTCCATCTCGTTGGCGAAGCCGAGGAGGTAGGGGATGGTCGGCAGGAACACGGACGCGGTCTCGCCGCGCCTGCGCGAACGCACGAAGCGGCCGACGGCCTGCGCGAAGAACAGCGGCGTCGAGATGGTGGTGGCGTAGACGCCCACCGCGAGGCGCGGTACGTCGACGCCCTCGGACACCATGCGGACGGCGACCATCCAGCGGCTGCCGTCCTCACTGAACTCGTCGATCCGCTTCGACGCGCCGGTGTCGTCGGAGAGCACCACGGTCGCCTTGCTGCCGGTGATCTCCCGCAGCAGCTTGGCGTAGGCGCGCGCCGAGTCCTGGTCGGAGGCGATGACGAGGCCGCCGGCGTCCGGGATGCCCTTCCTGACCTCGGTCAGCCGCTGGTCGGCGGCGCGCAGCACGTTCGGCATCCAGTCGCCGCGCGGGTCCAGCGCCGTGCGCCAGGCCTGGGAGATGGCGTCCTTGGTCATCGGCTCGCCGAGCCGGGCGGCGATCTCGTCGCCGGCCTTGGTCCGCCAGCGCATGTTGCCGCTGTAGGAGAGGAAGATGACCGGCCGGACGACGCCGTCGCCGAGCGCGTTGCCGTAGCCGTAGGTGTAGTCGGCGGAGGACCGCCGGATCCCGTCGTTGCCCTCCTCGTACGTGACGAAGGGGATCGGGTTCGTGTCGGACCGGAAGGGCGTTCCGGTCAGGGCCAGGCGCCGGGTCGCCGGGTCGAAGGCCTCCAGGCAGGCCTCGCCCCAGGACTTCGAGTCACCGGCGTGGTGGATCTCGTCGAGGATGACGAGGGTCTTGCGCTGCTCGCAGCGGTTGCGGTGCAGCATCGGCCGCACGCCGACACCGGCGTAGGTGACGGCGACGCCGTGGTAGTCCTTGCTGAGCGGTCCGGCGGAGTACTCGGGGTCGAGCCGGATGCCTATCCGGGCCGCCGCCTCCGCCCACTGCTTCTTCAGGTGCTCGGTCGGCGCGACGACGGTCACCTGCTGGACGACGTGGTGGTGCAGCAGCCAGGAGGCGAGGGTCAGCGCGAAGGTGGTCTTGCCGGCGCCGGGCGTGGCGACCGCGAGGAAGTCCCGCGGCTGGTTCTGGATGTAGCGGTCGAGCGCCCCCTGCTGCCAGGCACGCAGCTTGTTGGCGGTACCCCAGGGGGCACGGCCGGGGAAGGCGGGTGAGAGATGGTGGGAGGCGGTAGTAGTCACGGTCTCCGGTTCGTGCTCTCGGCGTATCTGGTACGGGTGGCAGGCAGTCGTACGTAGGACAACCGGGCCACCCTACCGGCCCGGGCCCGCCCCTCGCGGAGGGACAGGCCCGTGACCTCGGCGGGTGCGGCGAGCGTCACATCGGCGGGGCGAGCAGCGCCCGCAGCCGCGCGGCGATCCGCCCGGTGTCGCCCTCGTGCCCGGCGGCCACGTCGATGACCAGCGCGTACGCGGCTTCCTGGTCCACGTCGCCCGGATCGGCCCCGTTCACGGCGAGGAAGGTGGCCGCGGCGAGCCAGGCGGTGCGCTTGTTCCCGTCCACCAGGGGGTGGTTGGCCGCGATGCCGTGGAGCAGCGCGGCGGCCTGCTCGTACGGGTCCTCGTAGGCGGGGGTCCCGAACATGCGCGCCCTGGGCCGGTGCACGGCCGATTCCAGGAGCCCGGGGGCGCGCAGTTCGACGGGCTGGTCCTGGGCCAGGCAGGCGTGCCGGGCCAGGTCGAGGACCTCGGCGAGCGTGAGGTGGCGCACCGGGGCCGTGGGCGCGCTCATTCGCCGAGCCGCTTCAGCAGGGGCGCGTGCCGCCGCGCGAGTCGCAGCGCCTCGGCCCCGACCCGGTCGCGCTCGGCCCGCAGCAGCGCCCGTACGGCGTCCAGCGCGAGTTCCCCGGGCGACCGGCCCGTCGCGTCGGCGAGGTCGGCGAACTCCGCGCGCTCGGCGTCGGAGAGTCCGGTGATCAGCTCGTTCATGGGCGGAACGGTAGTGGGGCCGCCGGTCGGGACGCAGCCGGATTACCCGTCGCCGGGCAGGCCCGGGCGGTCACTCCCCGGCGGTCACTCCCCGGCGGGGACTTCGACGGGAACTTTGGCGGGAACCTTGGCGGGATCCAGCCGGGTCGCCACCCACGCCCCCACCAGCGCCACGCAGGCCATCGGCAGGAACACGACGGCGAAGGCGGCCGGATGCGAGGCCGACGCGCCGGCGGTCACAGTGTGCGCGGCGCCCACCGCACCACCGCCCAGCGCGGCAAAGGCGGCGCCCCCGCCGGCCAGCAGCACCACGTTGGCGAGCGCGTCCGAGATCTGCAGCGCGGCGGAATTGGCCCCCGCCTCGTCCGGTGCCGACAGCTGGAGCAGCAGCACGCTCGTGGAGCCGATCACCAGGCCCATGCCGAGGCAGCCGACCGCCCAGGCCAGTGCCAGCGTCCACACCGGCACGGACTGGATCAGCACGGCGGGCGCCGCGGCGATGGCCAGCGCCACCAGCACCATCCCGATCACCATCAGCCGTTCCCGGTACGGCGCCGTGCGCCCCTGCGACTGCACCCACGAGCCGCCGGCCCAGGTCACCCCGCCCAGCGCGAGCGAGAACCCGGCCATGGTCGGGCTCAGCCCCCGCTGGGTGACCAGCATCAGCGGGACGAAGCTCTCCGCCGCGATGAACGACCCGGCGGCGACCCCGCGCAGCAGCACCACGGACGGCAGCCCGCGCCGTGCCAGGTAGGTCCCGCGCGGCAGCAGTCCCAGCACGGCCGGCACGAGCAGGGCGGCGCCGGCGATGCCCGGCACCAGCGACAGCCAGCGCAGGTCCTGGGCGGCGTACTGGAGCAGCCCCGCCCCCAGTGAGATGCCGAGGGCCAGCCGGATCCGCCGCCGGTCGAAGGCCGCGGGCGGGGCGTCGGGATCGACGGGCCCGGACGCGGTCCGCCGTATCGCGGGGAGCGCCACCACCAGGGGCACCACCACCAGCGCCGGTATCCCGAGGAAGACCCAGCGCCACCCGAGGTGCTCGGTGACCGTCCCGGAGGCCAGCGGCCCGACGATCGAGGGGACCACCCAGCTCGCGGCGAAGGCGGCCATGATCGCGGGCCGCAGCCGCTCCTCGTAGGCCCGGCTGACGACGACGTACAGGGCGACGATGACCAGCCCGCCGCCGAAGCCCTGCACGGCCCGGCCGAGCACGAACAGCCACATGACCCCGGCGGTCCCGGAGATCACCAGCCCGGAGGCGAAGGCGGCGATCCCGACGGTCAGCGGCCGCAGCGGCCCCTGCCGGTCGGCCCACTGGCCGGACAGGACCATGCCGAAGAGGCTGGTGGTGAAGTAGGCGGAGAAGGCGAAGGCGTAGAGCCCGATCCCCTCCAGCTCGCGGGCGGCGACGGGCATGGCCGTGCCGACGGCGGTGGCCTCGAAGGCGATGAGGAAGACGACGGAGATGATCCCGATGCTGAGCGTCCGGTACGCGGGCCCGAGAACCCCGCCCCGGGGCGGGGGCGGGATCGGTGCGGTTCTCTGGGGCACACGGGGTTCAAGGGCGCTCATCGCCCCAGAGTAAGGGGCGTAGCCCGGGATCGTCCCTGTCAATTCGACGGATCTCGTGCTCGTCCCGCAGACCTAGGTCCGCCGCACTGTGAACGCGGCATGGCAGTCGCGTTGCACGGTCCCCGCTTCCCTTCCGCGGCCCCGCGGGCCCCCGTAGCGTCGTCGACGTCACCACCACCCAGCCGTGTGCCCGAGTGGTTGAGGGACTCGCCTGCAAAGCGAGTTACGCCGGTTCGATTCCGGTCACGGCTTCTATCGTTTGACCAGGCAGAACAACCGGCCGCGCCCCCATTGGGGTGCGGCCCCGCCTCGGCCCGTCTCACTTCTCGTCTCAGTTCACCGCGTCGGAGGGTGCAGGAGTCGAGCCACTGGACGGACTCAGTAGAGCGGGGTCGCGGCGGCCCGCCGATCGAACGTGCCGCCTCAAGGTGATCCCCGCACACTCCCGAGGGAGTGCCGGCTCCCCTTAGGGAAGCTGGTTCTGCGCAGCTGCGTTCGTCGCCCGCCTAGCAGTGTCAGCGACAACCTTCATCGCATCGTTGTCATGACGCCGCAAGATAATGATGACGGCCATGGAGATGAGACTTGGACCACAGAGCAAAGAAGCAAGCCACCAAGCATCCTTGGCTACATAGACTCCACCCGCCAGCATGGAAATGCTCAAGACTGCGCCAACAATAAGGCTAGCCATGCGGAAATGATGGTTTCTCGCCTCGCGCATCTCACGCGCCTGCCGCTCAGCTTTCTTTACTTGAATATCCAATTGCTTGGTTCGGATCTGATGCTCGCGCTTCAGCTGTGGTTCAAGGGCCGCCAGGGCAATCTGAAGCTGTTCCGGACCTCCGAGCGCCTGCCCCCACTTCATAGCGATTTCCAGGCCCGCGGACAGCAGTGGATCATCTTCCCTCGGCGCTGGAGCCGTACTACTGTTCTCAACGCTCACTGCTGCACGCCTCCGCCACCGCGACCTGCTGGTTCATAGTTAATTCCCGAAGGCTCGGGAGGCGGCCCAAGACGCAGGAAGAGACGCGCAAGCGTGTGCTCCATCGTCTGCTCGGCCACCAAGGCCGTCTCCTTCACGCCCCCCCGCTCAAACTCCCGGGCGAAGTCAGAGTCGGCCGAACGCACCCACGGCAGGCCAGCGAGAGAGTGCTGAATCGACCGAATCAAATTCTCCGACGAAGCACGCTGGTCGATACCTGTAGCCAGCCCGCGCAAGCGTCCCATGAACTCCCTGAGAACCTCTAGCGCATCCCGCTCATCCGCCATGATTGCGCCATCTCGAAGGATGCGGAATTCAGTCAGAAGCAGCCAGAGACCTTCAGGAGTGCAACATTCAGGCGCGTCACGCAAGCGGTCTCGGATTGCGCCAGCAGCTCGCGTCAATTCGAGTACGTAGGACTGATACGCCGGATCATCCCAGCTCGTCCTTAGGCCCTGCTTCGGAGGAGGGGAATAAACACTCTCGATCAACTCTCTGCGGCGCTTTTCACGCGCAGCATAGGCTGCCGCACCATGGCGAACTCCCACCACGGAGGGCGACGCCGAGGCTCGCGTCCCGCTCCGTGGGATCCACCTAGCGACCCTGCGACGAAAGCCCATACGCCCCCCTGGACCTGACCTGCCGTAAGCCTAGCCAGAAACCTGCCTCGGAGGGGAGGCCTTGGTACGAGAACTAGGGAAGCGTTTCCGATCAACCGCTGAGGGGGCGCCTGGAGGGACACCCCCTCGCATGCCGAGGTGATCGAGCTGTTGCCACCCAGCTCTGAAACAAGCTCCTAGCGATCTACGCGCCCTATGGCAGCGGCATCTGGCGCGCCCCCTGCTGACCAGATCAGCGAATCGACCTGCACAGCAACGCTGCTGCGGACGCCATCGACCATGTGTTGGTACCGAGCGGCCATAGCGGTGGTTGACCACCCCATGAGGCCCATGACAGCCCGCTCCGGCACACCCAGAATCAGCAGAACCGTCGCGGCTGTATGGCGCGCATCGTGAAGCCGGCCATCACGGATGCCAGCTTCAGCCAGAAGGCCCTTCCACTCGGCCCAGTCACGACGATGAGATGGGCTTCGACCGAGCTCATCCGGGAACACCAAGTTTGCCTCCGCCCAACGCCCTCCTGCCGCCTGCCGTTCCACCTCTTGCATCTCGAAGTGGACTCGCAGAAGGTCAACGAGCCGCTCCGGGAGACCGACTGCACGGCGGCCGGCGCGCGACTTGGTGGTGGCAGTCTCGGGGTTGCTGCGTCGCCTGTCCGGGCAGTACCCGGCCTTGCGCCCGCAGGAGGTGGCGCACCCGTGTGCGTACTGCGGCCGGTGGCGGCTGCGGCGCACCACGAGGAACCCCCCGTCGAGGTCCACGTCCTCCCACTTCAACGCCAGCACCTCCCCCTGGCGTAGTCCGAGGGCGAGGGCGACAGCCCAGCGCGCGGAATTCCGATGCTGGCCTGCGGCCTTCAGCAACTGCCGCACCTCTTTCACGGTGTACGGCTCCGCCTCGTAGTCGCCCGTTTTCGGGGCCTTGGCCAACTGCACTGGGTTCTTGCCGAGATGACCGCGCCGCACAGCCTCGTTAAGGGCGGTGCGAAAGGTTCTGTGCACCTGGTGAGCCGTCGCTGCCTTGCTGCCGTTGGCCTGCATCTTCGTATAGAAGGTCTCGATGTGCTCGGGCTTGAGCCTGTCGAGACGGTGCGCGCCCAAGCCGGGGATGAGGTGCTTCCGCACTGCGACGCCGTACCCGACCATCGTGTTGTCGTTGACGGTGAGGGGTGCGACGTTCTCGATCCAGTGCGTCAGCCAGGCCTTAACGGTCATGGCCTTGCCGGGCTTCCGCACGGTCTTGGCCTCGCGCTCCTTCTCCAGCTTCCTTACAGCAGAAGTGACTTCGGCGCGGGTCTTGCGCTCGACGTGACGCCGGTCAGGTGAGCCGTCGTCGCGCACACCGACCGTGACGCGGCCGTGCCACTTTCCATCCTTCCCGAGGTAGATGGAGCTACGGCCGTTGGGCTGCCGGGTCCGCTTGTTCTCTGTCATAGGCAGCCCTTCAGGCGGCGGTGGAGGTAGGGCGGTGCGCCTCGCGGAGCCGTGCGAGGAAGTCGTTAACGGCTTCCGCTGGCACTCGACGAAGACGGCCGATGGGGACGGACTCCAGCTGTCCGGAGCCGATGAGGTGAAAGCACGTGGTCCGACCGATGGAAAGTCGACGGGCGGCCTCTTCGACCGTCAGCAGCAACAGCGTTGGATCGACCACGTGGGAGGCGGCGACATGGGCGTCGTGCATGGGCTCGCTCCTTGGCGGGCCGCCACAGAAACCACGAAATACACAGAAACCCGGGGCAGGACTGCTGACCTGCGGGAACAGGTCGCTTAGAGCCGGTGGGTGGGCTGCCACAGAAAGGGCGGGAAGTCCCACAGAAATAAGCGGGCCGGGGTGGGCTCGTATTTGTGTGGTCCTTCTGCGGGTTTCTGTGGCAGCCGCCCGGGAGCCCGCTGTGAGCGGCATACGCGCAGGTCAGGGGCCTGGTGGGGCTATTTCTGTGATTCTGTGGTTTCTGTGGCGGGGGTCAGAGAGTGGGTTCGCTCAGCTGGGGGTGGATGAGGTAGCGCGGGGACGGCGGCCGGCCCCTGCCTCCGGTGCGCTGGGCGGGCTGGCAGCGGACGTACCCGTGGTCTTCCAACAGGTCCAGCGCGGGGTCCAGATCGGCGACCGTGGGGAACTCGGAGCGGGAGAGCTTCACCATGAGGTCGCGCTTGCTGACCTCGGTCCACTTCTGGGTGCGCAGCAGTTCCAGCACGGTGTGAGCGCGGGAGGCGGTGTGGTCGGCACCCATGAGGTCGAAGACGGCGAGGGCGTGGCCCGTGAAGTAGTCCGAGAGCTTGACCGCGTCGCGCATGGTGTCGGCGGTGATGGGCTGGGTGTGCCCGTTCTCGGTGTGGGCGGCCAGGTGCAGCAGTCCTGCGAGGCGGCAGGTCGCGCCACCGAGTTTCGCGGCCCAGTTCCTGATGTGGCCGAGGTCGCCGCCGCGCTTGCGCAGCCGCGGTTCCTGTCGCCGCTCGTAGGCGGCCAGCGCTTCGTTCGCCTCGGGGGTGAGCTGGAGTACGGCCGGGTCGGTCCAGCCTGCGAGAGCCATCGTCAACGCGGTGACGCGCTCCTCGTAGGCGTCGGCTACGTCCTCGGAGAGAGGCTCGGGGAGCACTTCCCGGTAGCCCACAAGGTCTTCGGGTAGGGAGTACAGAAACCGGCCCAGCAGTCCCCGGTCTCCTGCGCCTTTGATGCGGCTGATGTCTTCCAGAACCGAGGGCTGGACCGTCTGTCCCATGGTGAGGGCAGGGGTTTCGATGAACTCTTCGCGCCCCCTGCGGTCGACGCGCAGCCGGTCGCCTGCCTGCCCCTTGAGGAAGACTTCCATGTTGGGGGTGCCGGAGTAGCGTCCGGCGATGATGTCGAAGATGCCGCCCTCGGCGGACATGACCGAGAGCCTGCCGCTCTGTTCGGCCAGCAGCGAGGCGATGACCTCGGGGGTGGCGTCATCGGCCAGGAGACGGGGCTTGGTGGGCACGACGATGGACTCTGCGACCTGCGCAAGACCGATGGCCTCGGCCACGAGCTGGTCGCGCTTGTCCGCCTCCGCGCGGGCTGCCTTCGCAGCCGCGTTGTCCGCGACTTCCTTGGCGAGCTTCGCCGTGAGTTCGGCTTCGATGATGGCGCCAGCCGATGCTGCTGCCAGCAGTGCCTCGCACCTGTAGAGCGGGTTGGTCATCAAGCTGAATACCGCCGATTTCCGGCTGCCCGGCGGCAGGGCCATCACGACGAACAGGTTGACGGGCTCGCGCCACCGGCCTCGAACGTGAACGACAGCGCGGCCCCCGGCGGCCGTGGACAGGACCGCCAGGGCGAGCGAGGCGGCAGCGTCCACGGACGTCTGCGTCTCCTCTGCCACGCCGCGCACGAAGTCTCCGAGCCAAGCCGGGAAGACCTCGGTGGGGAAGGCGGGGAGTTCCCGGCGGGCGGTGAGCGGGATCAGCTCGTCCCACGGGGCGGCGGCTGCCCGCTCGGCGTCCAGTGCTTCGAATCCGGCCCACAGTTCCGAGCTGTCCACGGGCTGTGTGGTCATGCCGCCCCTCCCAGGGTGTTGCGGGCGCTGCGCTGAATGCCGTCACGGATGCTGGCCGCGATCCGGGATGGCGCGAGGCCCTCGGGCGCGGCGGCGGTGAGCGCGTCGGTAACTTCCGTCTCGGTGAGGGTTCCGGCGGCGATGAGGCGGCCGAGGGCGTAGGCGGCGTTGTAGAGCGTGTTGTTCTGGGTGCCGGTGGTAGCGGTCGCGACCTTGGCGACTTCGCCGTTGAGCGCGGCCGCCGCGTAACGGTCTGCCTTCCCGATCCGGGCACGCAGCACGGCCACAGGGACGGGGGCGGGTGCGGGCGGTGTCGTGAGGAGGTCACAGAGCCACGTGGGGAGAGCAGTGGGGGGCGCGTCGTGAATGATCTCGTACGAGCCGGTGCCGACCGTGCTGCTGGCCGCGACCACGTACCCGCCCCAGGCTCGCGTATCGACCTTCCACCCCAAGCGCCCTGCGCTCCCACGCAGCCGCTTTTCGGCAGGGGCGGTGAAGTACAGGTGCTGGCCGCCACGGCGGGTGCGCACCGTGAACGTCTCGGTCGGCAGCCGCTCACCGGCCCGCTCGCAGATCATGGCGAACACGTCCAGACCATCTGTGGCCCCGGCCCATTCTTCGGGCGCGGGTCCGTCGTCGTCCTTGGGGAGGTCGAGGTCCACGACGAGGAGTCCGGCGGGGCCGGTGGCGATGCCGACGTTGTAAGGGGCCGCCTGCCAGCATGCCGTGATCTGCTCGGGGTCGAGGGTGGCGCGCTGTTCCGGGGTGCGGTGGCCGTCCGTGCAGCGTCCCGTGCCGGGGCAGTTGCGTTCGGGGTGCCCTGCGGGCCGCTTGTCCCCGGGACGGAGCGGAAAGACGGGCCAGCCGCGTTCAGCGGCCGCGAGGGCGGCGATCAACAGGTGGGTATTCATGCTGCCCCCTCCTGGCTGCGGGTGATGAACGCGGTGGCGATCCAGCGGGTGTAGGCGGGTGGCAGGGCCTCGCGCAGGGCAAGGTGGTCGGTGGACCAGTCGATGCCCTTGGCTTCGCGGATCTCGGCGACGGTGGCCTTGCCACCGCCCTTGCCGTAAGCAGCGACGTAGGGACCGTCGAAGTAGGCGCCGTGCCTCCAGCCCCGCACCCTGCCCCGGTGCGCGGGGTGCGCCGGCTGCGTGGCGGTCCAATTGCCGAGTTCGAAGTAGCGGTGCATGAGCACGGCCAGGCCGAACTGTTCACCGCACAGCCGCAGGTCTTTGCGGACCTCGGAGCGGGCCACGTTCTCGATCACGTAGGGCCGTCCCACGGTGTCCAGGGCGGCACGGGTGGGGGCGATGAGGCGGGGGTGCTGGCGGCCGGTGCGGGCGTTGCGTGCGGCGTTCGTGCCCTTGGTCGGTGCCCCTTCCCCCTGGCAGGGCGGAGAGGCGTGGATGAAGTCGAACTCGCGGCCGTGCTCGCGGATGAACTCGACGGCGTCGCCCTGGTGGAAAGCGTCGCCGCAGTAGTCGGGCTGCGGGCTGACGTCCACGCCGGTGACGTGCCAACCGAGGTACTGGTATCCACGGGCCGCGCCACCGATGCACGAGTAGGCGTCAAGCACCCGCAGGCGGGATCGCCGGATCGGGGTGGGTTGCGTCATGCTGGGGGTTCTCCTGTTTCTGCGAAGGGACGGAGAAGCCGGGGCGGTCGCGGTCTTGTGGTGAGAGGCGACCGCCCCGGGCACAGCTAGAGGTCGGTGAGCGCGGCGGTGGGGATCTCGTAGACGTCGATGACGTCGTTCACGCCGTGCCAGCGACCGGGGACGTGGTGGATGTAGACCACGTGCAGCGGGATGCCATCGCGGCCGGTGAAGGCGTACACGTTGACCGCGTCCACGTTCTTGGGGCTCTTGCGTGCGCTGCGGATGTGGGACAGGGCCGCGATCACGCTGATGCGCTCGGGCCGGTAGCTGAGACCGTCGACCTGCGTGTGCATCGTGGGGTGCTGCGTGGCGCTGAGGGTGGGGCTGGTGCTCATATCGGTTGGTCTCCTCAGAGGTGTCGGATCCAGAGGGCGTATTCCTGGCGGACGTAGCCGCGGGGCTCGCGGACGCTGTCCGGGTGGTCGGGGGTGTAGGGGCCATTCGCGTAGCCGGACGGGCCGAGGCCGGCGGCGTGGTCGATGTCCATCAGCCGGCGGGCGGCTTCGACGGCGAGGGTGGCGGCGTCGCCGCCCTCGGGGTCGTCGTCGGTGAGGGCGATGCGGTCCAGGAGTGCGGCTTTGCGGAGCCAGAACTCGCGGACGTGGATGCCGTGCAGGCAGTCTCGGGCGCCTCCGGCAGTCCAGCCGATTTCGCTGACGATGCTCGGTGCGGTGGCGTACGCCATTTCAGGCGCCGGCCAGTGGCTGGGCCGCTGGTGAGCGGTGACGTACAGACGGACGCGTCCCCCGTTGCGGGTGGGCCGCTGGCGGACCGCGCTGGTCGTGAACGTGTCGGACAGAGTCCTGGTGATCTCGGGGGCTTCGGTCGGGGCGCAGATGACGCGGATCTCGAACATGGCGTCAGTTCTCCTGTTCGGCTTCGGTCTGTACGGCCATGTCATCCACCTGAAGCAGCAGTTCGCCCAGCTGGAGGCGGGTGAGCCGCTGGGTGTAGGGCTGGTCCAAGCCGTCCCAGTTCATGTCGAGCGTCACAACCTCGAAGGGGTCGATGTCCATGCGGATGCTCCTTGGGTCAGTGGTCGTGCTTGGCGGGGAGCTGGGGCAGGCCCGAGTCCGTGATGGCGTGCGGGTTGAAGCCGGGGAGGGTGGCGCGGGTGATGAGGGCGTTGGCGAGCTGCTCGGCGTAGGCCGCGCCGGAGCGAGCCACCTCGATCTGTGCTCCGGCGCGGAGCGCTTCGACGCGTTCGACGTGCGCGTGGTCCTCGCGGCGGCCTAGGGTCTGCCGCTCGTGCGCGACGCTCTCGCGGCGGTCGGTGCGCCAGTAGCGGGCGGCGAGTCCGTACGCGACGGCGGTGGCCAGCGCCCACAGCAGCACCGGCAACGAGAGGCCATCGGCATATCCGGCGACCCCAGCCAGGGCCAGGCCACCGGATGCGGCGAACGCGGTTCCGGCGATCACGCTTCCCCCGGAGCGATTGCCGGAGGAGAAAGCGCCGGCCGCTGCCGCTCCGGTGGCGAGGACGACCATCAGGGCCGCGTTGCCGATGGAGTGTTCGGCGCCGTTGGCGTTCCAGATCCGGCCCAGGATCAGCACGGTCGTGGTCGCCACAGCGGGGGCCGCCTTGGGGGCGAGGTCGATGGCCCAGTGCCGGTAGGTGATGGGCTCGTTCATCCCTGGCTCCCCAGGTCCGAGACGGCCTTGATGATCGCGGTGGTGAGTTCGTTGATGGGGCCGGAGGCGCCGGTGGAGGCGAGGAAGAAGCCGAACATCATGGCGACGAACGCGGAGCCGTAGCCGAGGGTCTTGGAGCGGAGGAGGAAGAACAGGACCAGTCCGAACAGGGCGACGAGCGAGAGGGTGATGGCCATGGGGTTATCCCTTCGGGGCAAACGTCTTGCGCGGGGCGGGGTTGGCGTCGCGGTACAGGCGCAGCCAGAGGTTGTAGAGGTGTCGGCCGGTGCGGATGCGCTTGCCGTGGCCGTCGCAGCGGCGGCAGTGCTTGCCGCGCTTGAGGCGGCCCTTGCGGTCGGTCTTCATCGCAAAGCCGAAGCCACGGCACTTGCGGCAGGTGCCGAACGGCGATCCCACACACAGACCGATGTAACCGAGAGTGATGAAGAGCAGGCAGGCGCTAGCAAGGAGAGTGAGGGCCATGGGGTGCCTTCCAGACAGGGTTTCCGGCGTTTTCGCAGGTCGGCTGCTAGGTGCGAGATCGCTGATGGGGGCCAGTTCGGGGTGCTAGCGGGGGTGCTAGACCTAGCAGCGTGGGCCGCTAGGTCTAGCAGCGGTGCGCGTCAGCTTCCGGACCGCTTCCCATCACGTTGAGTGATGACGGTGGTGATATCGGCGCGGGCGATTCCGCGTCGGGTGGTGCCCTTGCCGGCGGTGGTGGAGCCCCAGACGTCCTGGGCGGTGATGCCGTGCGGCTTGAGGTTGGTGGTGACCGTCTCGGCCTTCCAGCCGCTGTAGACCTCGGGGCGAAGGGCGGCAAGGCGGGCGGCGACTTTCTCGTTCCAGACCTTCTCCTCATCGGCCGGCACGACCCTGAGGATGTCGGCCAGCAGATCGAAGGAGGCTTCGCCGCTTTCGGGTTGCTGGCCGATGGCGTGGCCGGTGACGTTGCCGTACTCCTCGCGCATCCGGCGGGCTCGCACGACGACCTGTTCGGCGCCGAGCGCGTCCACGAACGCGGAGGCCACAATGCGCGGGTCGTCGCCCTCACCGGCCATCCAGCAGATGCCGCGGTCGGTGCGGGAGAACATCGTGGCCCGGTACCCGGCCTTGTACATCGAGGTGCCCAGCACCATGTCGTTGGCGGGCTGGCCCATGACCTTCAGGCAGAACCGCAGCACCGCGTTGGCGGAGATGCCGGTGGGCAGCGACTTCGCGTCGGGGCGCTGGGTGCCGAACAGGGTCACCATGCCGAGGGCGGGGCCGCGCTTGCCGAGGTCGGTGCAGATCTCTTCGATCTCGGCGCCGTACTTGTCGTGCTCGAAGGGGACCTGGCACTCATCGAACGCGGCGACGATCGGGTGCAGGCCCAGGGCCTTGTCGTTGGCCAGGTCCGGGGTCACCTTCGACTCCGGGCAGCGCGAGCGCGGCAGGGACTTGATGGCCTTGGCCCTGCGGCGCAGTTCCTGGCGCAGCTCTCGCAGCGATTCGAGGACGTAGAGGATGTCCTCGTCCTCATCGCCGGCCCGGTAGCGGTGGCAGACCGGTTCAAGCGCGCCGAAGTCGCCGGTGCCCTTGAAGTCGAACGCGTAGAGCTGGGCGCGGGGGTCCAGTGCGGCGATGAGCAGGAACAGGCGCATCAGGAACGTCTTGCCCATGCGGGGGATGGAGCCGACGACCACGGAGGCGAACATCAGGGTCACGGCGACGTCGCCCATGCGCTGGTCATTGCCGAAGACGACCGGCTTGAACAGGTCCACGCTGCCCGACTTCAGCAGCGGCCAGGCGGGCTTCTTGGTCTCGTTCATGGGCTTGTCGCCCACCCACAGGATCAGCCGGCCCTCGTGCTCCGTGGGGTCGGCCGAGGGCCAGACGGAGCCGACCTTGCGGCGCAGGCCGGAGGCGAGCGGCTTGCGGGCCTCCATGATGTCCTCGGGGGTGACGCCCCAGGGAAGGTCCAGGTCGGCGCGGTAGCCGGGCCCGTCCCGGGTGATCTCCGAGGTGAACCTCAGGCCGTTCATGTCGCCGCCCTTCTTGATGGCGGCCGACAGCTTCGCGTTACCGATGTTGTCCAGCGCCCGGAGCACAAGCGTGCCCGTGAGCTTCTGGAGTTCGGTCTTCAGCACGGCGGGCCCGATCACCGGCTGATCCTGCGGGGCGCCCCAGAAACCGGCAGTGAGAACCGCGGCCGAGGCGAGCACGGCGAGCCAGCCGGGGGCCATCACGTACATCGTCAGCGCGAACGCCGTGCCGAAGATCAGCGCCACTACGGTGACCAGGGTCCGCAGGCGTACCCGGCTGTCGCGCTGCCGGGAGAGCTTGAGGTACTCGGCGGTGTTCTCCTTGTAGACCTCGTAGGCCCTCAGGGGGGCCGCCTCGGCGTCCCACACCCACCGGTTGGTGTCGCGGACCAGCCGGGCCATGCCGCGCGGGGCGAGCAGGCCGAGCTGGAGCGCGTACCAGGGGGTGCGGATGCCGTGGAAGGCGGTGGCGTAGAACGCGTTGCTCGCGGCGCGCTGGGTGGTGGAGACGAACCCCGCCTTCGACTTCAGCCAGGTCGGGATGATCGGCAGGCGCTTGTACGTGGTGACGCCCGGGGACGGCAGGTCCGGCGAGTCGACCGGCCGCGGCCGGGGCGACTCGTCCTCGTCGTCGCCCGGGTCGGCCGGCAGAGCTGCCGGGGCGGGGGTCGGGTTGGCGGGGCGCTTGGTGGTGATGTCGAAGACCTCGGCGCCGGGGCGCTCCAGGTCCTCGCTCGGGTCAGTGACGTGGACATCAGACACGGTGGGTCTGCTCCCTCTGCGTGGCGGAAGTCGGGCGGGTCAGGCGGCGAGCTGGGGCGCGTCGGCGCAGCTCACGCACATGCCGAGCGAGGTCGGGATGCGGTATCCGACGTCGGTGCGGCACTCGGGACAGGTCCGGCGTGCGGCGTTCGCCTTGGCGAGCGCGGACGCACGGCCGGGGGTCATGGGGCGTACGGGCTTGGCCCGGTCGACGTCGTAGAGGTAGGCAGCCCGGATCCCGGGAGTGCCCGGCCTGCGGTAGCGGTTGGAGCGCCACAGCACCTGAGCGACCACGTCCTGACCTCCCGGCCGCAGCCCCTGTTCGCGGAGCTGTCGGCGGGTGGCCAGGCCGAGCGGGGCCAGGTTCCACGGGTAGGTCGGGATCCCGAAGCGTTCCCCGCACGGGTCCCAGAACCGCGGTTGCGCGGCCATCAGGCGGCCGTCTCAGTGGCGGTCGCTGCGGCGGCCCGCTCGGTCTTCAGGGCGTCGCGCAGCAGGCGGCCCCGGGCGGACGACGTGCGGACCGCCTTGCGGATCGCCTCGGCTGTCAGCTCGGCGTCAGACCAGTCGGCCGTGACCGACCGGGCCTCATCCAGCAGCTCATCCGAGTCGCGCACAGGCCGGGCTGTACGGGCCGACTTCGGCACCCGACCGGTCGCCCGACGCGGAGACGACTCGACAGCCGCGACCGACTTCACCGGAGCCGACTGAGCAACCTCGACCGGCTCGACTACCGGAGCCGCCTCAGGCACCGCCACTGACTCGATGACGGGCAGCGGGTCGGCCGACCCAAGAGCGGGAAGGTCGGCTGCCACGGTCGGTGCGTCCGGAGTCGACTCGTGCAGGTCAGACCCCAACCGATTTACGGTGATCTCAACCCTTTCATCCTGGTTTGCGGAGGCGGTGAACATGGCGGACAGAGCGGCATCCGCACCGCTGGTGAGCCGGTCACGCTGAACGTCCAGGAGCCGGGCACCCAACGAGGCGTCCCCCACCCCGACCTTCCGGGCCAGCCGCCACGACGTTCGGTCGGACCACTTGCGCACCAACCCCGACGGGTGGTTCGCAGCACGGGCCCGGTGGTAGGCCAAAGCCCGCACCACCGTGGCCGCCTCAGCTTCGGCCTCGGCATCGTGGCCGTCCTGGTGGACCACGATCCGGCGGGCCAGGAACGCCATGCCCTCGGCCGCCACGCACATGCCCATCGGGGTCACGGCGTAGATCACGGTGCGGCCCGGGTCGTCCGCGGCCATGGCCGCCATGACCGACGCGGCAGCGGGCAGAGCCCACAGACCCACCCGGATGATCCGGGGCGAGGACTGGCCGAGCATCGTCAGCCCGAGCAGCACCAGCGCCAGAACCGCGGTCGCACCCTCACCGGCCGCCACCGCCCCCAGCGCCGTGCCAGAGCCGTAGGCCCGGCTGATGTTGCTGTAGGTACCCACGCCCCCGGCGACACCGGTGGCAAGCATGGGCACGAACGCGGCGGTCAGAACGACCTTCTGCACTGTGGTCAGTGACCTGCGGGTTGTCATCACGCCGCCTTCCCGCTGGTGCCCCGGCGGCCGTCGCGGCGGCCGTTGACCGTGCTCATGGAGGGGACAGTCAGCCGGTGCGCGATTCGCCAGCCGCCCCCGACCTGCTTGGCCCTGTACATCTGCTCATCCGCGCGCCGCAGCAGGGTGGACAGCTCCCCAGTACCGGTGCGGTGGTAGGCAGCGCCGATGGACGCGTGGACCCCGATCGGCCGGCCGTCGAACGGCACCGGCTGGCCGAGTCGGCCGGTCAACATGAACAGGTCCACGCGCAGCTTGTCGATGCCGTAGCCGGGGATGACGGCGGCGAACTCATCCCCGCCCAGCCGTCCGGCAATCCCGGCGTGCTCCTCGGCCCACCGGCCCAGGCGCTGCCCGGTCTCGCGGATGACCGCGTCCCCGGCCGCGTGGCCGAGGGTGTCGTTGATCTCCTTGAACCGGTTGAGGTCCAAGACGAGAACGGCGCGCTGGGATCCACCAGAAAGGCTCTTGCGGGCCCGCTCCTCGAAGGGGTCCCGCGTCCACAGGCCGGTCAGCGGGTCGCGGTGGGCCGCCTCGATCCGGCGCCGCATCCACAGGCTGTGAACCGACCAGCCGGACGCGAGGGGAAGGGCGGCGGACAGAGCCGTCATGGTGTGGCTCATGCCGCTTCCCCCGTCCGGGCGGAACGGCCGGCGTCGCGGGCTGCGGCCCGCAGGAAGGGAACCGTGCGGGTGAGCGCGTCGGCGTAGAGCGCGTCCCACGCGGCGATCTCGTCGCCACCCTCACCCAGCGCGGCCAGCTCCGCGATGACCTCACGGGCCACCGCCTCACGGGCCGAACGCTCCTGGAGCGTCTCCGGCCCGAGCGGGCCGCGGAACAGGTCCCGGTCCAGCCCCAGGGGCAGTTCATCGAAGCCGAGCGCCAGCTCCTCGAACTCGGCCGGGTTCACGATCTCGTGATTACCGATGTACGAACGCATGTCGATCTCTCCTGAAGAGCGAAGGGAACCGGGGCGCCTCGGTCCGTGGTGAGAGGCAGCGCCCCGGTGGTGAAGCCGGAACTTCGCGGCTCCCCTCCACCCCGCCCGTACGTGATGGGCGGGGGAGGCAACCGGCCGCAGGCTGCGAGCACTGCGGAAGGGAGAGCAAGCCGTGCGAGCAATGCCGGGCGGTGAAGCCCGCAATTACCTCGCACGGCGGTTGAGCGGTGACGCGAAGGGCAAGGCCGCCGCACCGGTCCAGTGCGGCGACCGCCGAGGGTCTTAAGCGGCTCACGACGACTCCTCTGTAGGCGGTCAATGTCTGTGGGAGCGGGCTTCACCCGGTTCCGCTCGATCCGGAGGCGGTCCCTGTCTCCGGATGTCGTGGCGGCCCAATGTCGGCCGGGTGGTTCTTTAGAGCCGATGGCGTGTCCCCCTGCTGGGGTGTAGGGCCCGGTTGTGACGCGGGCCCGCTCTCGGTCGGCTGGTCTCCACTCGCCTCGGCTGGTTCGGTCACGGCCGTCCTGCTGCGGTGGATCACACTGTGGAGTTGTCAGCGGTGCATTCGTGCAGCTCAGAGCAGCCCAAAGAAGGCCCCTCTTGAGTCGTTGATCAGCAGTTGGGCCACCGTTTCCGGGGCGCCCTGCTTGTTGACAAGCCTCTCCGCGTTGAGCTCCGGAATCGAATGACGGCTTGTCATATCGGGCCTTTCACAGACGTGTTGGCCTCACGACAAACATGGTGCACCTAGTGCACTAGGTTGGCAAGTGGCTCGGCCTACCTGAAGGGAATGGATGCGAGGAGACTGGTGTACTAGGTACAACAACCCTGACTGGAGGACTATCCCGATGACCGAGTTCCGAGGACAGCCGGCGTACCTTCAGCTGGCCGATGACCTGCGTGAACGGATCCGCAGTGGCAAACTCGCCACAGGCGCCGCGCTGCCATCGGCACAGGAGTTGATCGCAAGTTCCGGCGCTTCAAGCACCGTGGTGAAGAACGCGGTGTCTCTGCTTCGAGCGGAGGGATACGTCGTGGGACACCAGGGCAAGGGGGTCTTCGCGCAGTTTCCGCCTCGACTCGCGGATCACTCGCGCGGTGCGGCGGATTGGGCCCTGCCGCTTCTGCTGGCAGGCCTGGAGGTCGAGGCAGCACTACGCCAGTCACTGGGCAAGAACGGCACCGGTTCCGCAGACGGCGAAGCGGCCCTTGAGCACTGGCGGGAAGCCTTCGATAGCCTGCCCGCAAGCGTCAAGGACCGCTTGGCCAAGCCTTAGCGATCGCTGCCTGAGACGGCCGACCAGGCGTCGGCGACCAACGCCTCAAGGCTGGACCGCTCGGGCTTCCATCCCAGGTCAGTCGTGATCCGGGAAATGTCGGCGACCAGCCGCGGAGGCTCAGGCTGAGGCGGGCGGTGCACTACCGGCACCGGCTTTCCGGTTACCCGTTCAACGGTGGCCACGATCTCGCGCATGCTCGCCGCAGTGGCACCGACGTTGTAGAGCCGATACGGGGCCGACGTGGCCTCAAGGGCCAGCACGTAAGCGCGAGCCAAGTCGTCGACGTGGACGAAATCCCGGACCGCGTCGCCGTCTCCGTTCATTTCAAGGTGCGGGTAGCGGCCGGCCGCCACCGCCACGGCCTTCGGGATGATCCGGCTTTCATCCGCGTCCCCCACCCCCGACACAGCCCCCGAGATGTTGAAACAGCGCAGGCTCACGGCCTCGATCTCGCCCGCCTCGGCTCGGACCCGAAGCGCATCGTCTGCGGCCAGCTTCGAAACGCCGTAGGGGTTGCTCGGCGCGGGCGCCGTGTCCTCGCTGATGGGCTGCCGCTCGGGTGCACCGTAGACCGCCGCGGTGGAACCCAGGATGACCCTCGGGGTCAGATTCGGGGATGCGGCGGCCAGTGCATCAAGCAGTGCCACGGTGCCGCTGGCGTTCACGTCCTGGTACTCCTCCGGACGGTCGAAGGATTCACGAACCCGGGTGAGAGCCGCGAGGTGGCACACGCCCTCGACGCCTTCGAGCGCTGCCGCAAGAGCCGTCTTGTCCCGGATATCGCCGCGGACGAGCTGCGAAACCGGCAGCTCCGGGAGGGGAGCATCTGCTGGCCGATGCGTGAGTGCCACGACCTCATGTCCCACTTCGGCGAGCCGTCGTACAACCGCGTTGCCTACGAACCCGTAGGCGCCGGTCACAAGTACGCGCACTGATCTGCCTCTCAGCCCAGGATGAGCCCGCGATGCTGCCACGCCAGGTCGAGGCACGCGGCGGCGGCGGATGCCAGAGGTTCATTGTCCAGCAGACGCCGGATGTTGGGCTCGGTGAATTCGATCCCGGTACCGCTGCCACCGACTCGGCCAGCCACGACCGAGCCTTCGGAGTTCCGCGACACCATGCCGGAGAAGACGGAGTCGTAAACGTCGGCGTCGATGACGACCACGCTCAGAATCTCCCCCGCCAGCGTGAGCGGGTCCAGGCCGATCCCGAAGCAAAACGGGCGCACCTTGCCCTCCCGGCGCGCCTGGTTGAGCGTCCGGAACGGCTCCGTACCGTCATAGTCGATCGGCTCGCCGCTACTGCCGTCTGCTTCGGGATCGCCGAGGAACTCTTCCGCGTACTCGCGCAGCACGTTGCGCCAGAGGTTGAAGTCGTTCGACTGGTCCCAGGGCATCACCGAGGACGGCTGGAACACCCCCGCTGGCATGACGTGGTAGTTCCCGCCGGCCAACGCAACGTTGCTCGCGGACCGGTGGTGGAGTGGGAACGATGCGCCTTCGGGGCCCAGCCGGATAGTCAGGGTGTCGATCGACGGCAGCAACGGCCGGTGAGCCAGGTCAAAGGGGTCTCCAACCAGAGCCCGGAAGGGAAGTTCCGCCCAACTTGGATCGCCGATCCACGCTGGGTCGCTGCCCGTCTTCAGCCAAGCGCTCGCCAGCTCGTGCGCCACTCCCTCGCAGACGTCGGCCATGTCGAAGTAGGTCGTGTACCCGAACGACAACTTCGGCCGGCCGTCCGCTTGGGCGACATCGAGCAGGCGGAAGCTCGGACGGTTCACGAAAAGGGACGGTCGGTCGATCATCCTGATGGCTTGGGTGTAACGATCGAACTTGGCGCCGTTCGCCGCGAGCGGCCGGACGCCCTCGGACTCCTTCTCCCGCCCGCTCACCTCAGGGGGACGCGTCTGGGTGAGCCAGGACAACTCGATGTCAGCGAAATCGACTGGCTCGGGCCACATCCAAGACTCACGGGTGAGCACCGGGCTCTTTCCGGCGCGGGGGACGTCCGGATATAGGCGCGCGGCGGCCTGAGTGAGGTCGGCCCGGTGCCGGTTGAGCTCGCGACGCGTCATGCGCCATCGACGCTGGTCATCGACAGCGGCAAGCGGGCTCCGCTCGCCAGTGTCATGACCGGAGGCGACCGTGACCACGGCTTCGGCAGGCGGGAGCAAGCCAAGCTCTTCCTCGGGTAGGGCCAGTGCGGCAGCGAGCCTGCGAAGCTCAACCATGTCCCGGATAGTCCGCTTGCCACGTTCGAGCAAGGACACGTACGACTGGTCGTAGCCGAGCAGGTCGGCAAGATCCTGTTGCTTGAGCTTGTGGAGCGCCCGATACGCCTTGAGCACATCGGCGAGGTTCGAGCCGTCGGGAGGGGCGCTCCGCTCCGTGTCCCCGGCAAGCCAGTGCGGCGCGGACGGCTCAGGCGATAGCGCCTGCGGATGGCCGCCAGAGGCCTTAGGGCCGACAGCTCTGCGGCAGGGGCTGCACACGGTATCGGTGTTGCTTCGGCTTAACTTCGTGCCGCACCTGGTGCAGAGGGATGGTGCCGGCGCAACAGTCATGGGTTTCCAGATCCTTCGGTGGGACGGCAATGATTCCCGTGATGCGGTTCCCGTGCGAGGTTCGCTACCTCACCACGGCGGTCGCGTCCGAGCTTGGCCCGTCGATGTGGGGAGAAGCTGCCCTGGACGGCCGTGACCGCCTTGTACGGCCATCCGGACAGTTGGAAGACTCCGCCCTCAGTGGGAGGCACCCCCAGAAGGATTGGGCTGCGGCCAGGTCAGGTGTTCCAGCAGAATGCCCACGGTTTTGCAGCCCCGAACGAAGTCGCGCGCTGCTTGGGGAGTGACGACGGTGGTTCCATGCACGGTGGTGTTGCGCAGAGTGCGGAGGTCGTGCATCAGGGCGACTGCGTCCTGCTCCAGCCCTGCTTGCTGCAACATCCGAACCAGCTCGCCTGGCGCCACTCGCCCCGGTGCGACCGGACGCCGTGGCTTCACGCTTGGGTACAACGTGAGGATCTCCTCAGCGTAGGTCTGCAAAGCGTTCCAAGCAGAGACGATCGCTCCTGTTGGGGAACGCTCGATGACGTCATCTGGCTGATCAATTGCCGACCAGAGGGTGGGCAAGTGTCGGCGTACCGTCTCACCCGGAGGCTCCTCAGACGGCGCTGGTTCAGGCTCGGGCTCAGGCTCGGGCCGCGGTTCAGGCTCGGGCTCAGGCTCGGGCTCGGGCCGCGGATCAGGCTCGGGCTCAGGCTCGGGCTCGGGCCGCGGATCAGGCTCCGGCTCAGGCTCGGGCCGCGGTTCAGGCTCCGGCCGCGGTTCAGGCTCCGGCTCGGGCCTCGGGCGGCCGGTCGATATCAGCCCTTCCTCTTCCGCTACCGCTTCGGCGCGATCACGAACGCGACGTGCCTCGTTTTGGAACTCCAAGGCTCCGGCTGGCGTTTCTACACGGCTCAACCGCCCGATAGCTTCACCAACGCGGTCACGCCATGCCCAAACCAACGCCAGCGTAACCGCAGGCCATACGAGGGCCTGTACGTACTTGAGGACCATCTCAGCAACTTCCACGCACGTATGGTGACGCCCCTGTGCGATCGTGCGCCACACAATCGGTTGCCCGGATTCTGGTCCAACCACACTGAGGCCAATGTTGTCCTGGTTCTTGTCCAGTGCGCTGACGGACGCCGTCGTTCACCCGCGTACACGCACCCCCGCTGATCAGCCGCACGAACGCCTGTGAACGCCCGTGAACGGCCATACGGACAGTTGGAAAGCATGTTGGGGGGCAACCCCTCACGAGTTCGAAATTACTGGCTTTGCCGAGGTGCGGAGGGCCAGGCGGCGAGGTGAGCCTCGTGGACCTTCAGCGCCTCATGCATATTCAGCGCGAGCAGAGAGACAGGAAAACGAACCTCTGTCGCATCCTTCAGGCCGTCACGCAAGGCGTCGGTCAACTCATCAAGAGTTGGCATTTCACACAGCCTGCGCACTGTCTGAAACAGGGCATGTTCCCACTGTTCAAATGAGACAGCGTCGGGCCCATCCACGACTTCATCGCGATTCCCATGCGAGCGATAAAGCTCCCTCCACATCACCGTGTATGGATCTATTTCTGAGACACCTCGTCGGACTGTCCAAGCATCCACAGGTATCCTCCAAGCCAGACGCCTTTTGGACCTACTAGGGCGCCTACGACCTGCAACCCGAATGAAACCGCGGAGTTTTATCGCCCGCCCCCTGACATCACCTCTGACGTGGGATGTAACGCTCCAGTAGTCCAGTAGAAATGTGACTCTACTGTGAGGCTCTAGCCGCACCAACGTATCCGTTACCGCCACATGCGACCCATTCCCGTTGAAAGCAAACATCCTCGGGCAGATCGAATAGCGCCGCTTGTCGGTTCCGTAGATCGCGAGCGCCGGACCGTGAATCGTCACGCTCGATCGCCCGGGGTTCTCGACTACCAGCTGGGCCACCTCAATATTCCCTCGATTTGGCCCGGCTCCGAATGGGTACGGCATTTCCCACTTACCAGTGTCATTCGTGGCGATACTGTATCCACCGTTCATGATCCCAGCATTCAGGTACACGCGGACTCGACCACCGTCGAGCACGTGCTTAATAACTTGCCATCCAAGTGAAAACGCTGCTGTGAAGAAGCTCAGGCTTGCCACGAAAAACGCCCAGGTGGCTACCGGTAGTCCGAAGAACTCTGCGGCTGGGGATGTCATCACGCCATGCTAGCCATGCACGCTCGCGCGGCCAGCCGGTCATCCCAACACAGATGCATGGCCGCACAAGTTGGCTCGTCGCGCAGACTCGCCGGCCCAGCACCTCTGGCTGCCGCGGCCCAGCTCCGCAGGACTCCGTGCACGATATGCGATAGACCCCTGCCCGGACATGGCCGCTTAGTAGAGAAGGAGCAGCTCAGGGCTCGTCCGACAGTCGCTCACGACACGGGGCTCTGTCGCGTCCGGTTCTGGCTAGCTACGCCTCGGCCTCGTGCCCGCCTGTACCACGACCCCTCGCTCCGTCTCAGTTTCCGTCTCGTTCATCGACGTACGCGCGCGTCCGGGGATGTTCGAGGAGCCCTTGACCGCCCCGTGTCCGCACGGGGATGAACGACAGTGAACGACTACGGATCGAGCCCTGCCCAGCCAAGACAATCCTGCAAAGCGGGTTACGCCGGTTCGAATCCGGTCACGGCTTCGCGGCGGGCCGTCCAGGGGCAGGCGCACCCCTGGGCGGCCTTCGCCCTTTCCGGCTCAGGCTCCGCAGCTTTCCGGCTCAGGCTCCGCAGCCGGTCTGCTCCTTGGCGAAGCCCAGGTACTTCTTCATGAGCCCCGCGAACAGGGGGCGGCGTTCCTCCTGCTCGATGTGCTCCGTCGAGCCGTCGAGCCACAGCTTGAGCTCGAAGGCCTCGGTGGGACCGTTGCAGGAGAGGAAGACCGCGGCGCCGCCGTCCCACAGCTTGCCGTTCTCCACGAAGGGAAGCGGCTCCGGTTTCTGCTCGTCGACCGCAGGGGCCCAGAAGAAGTGCTGTCCTTGCGGCAGACGCTCGGCCGACGCGAAGAACCGGGTCTTCCCGTCCACGTAGATGTTGCAGAGCGCGCTCTTGCGGCCGGCGCTCAGACGGACATCCGCCGGCCCGTCCACCCGCACCTCCTCTCCCGTACCCATGAGGGGGGCGAGCTCCGTCGGGGTGAAGGCCCCGAAGCAGGTGGACCCGGGCAGCGCGGGCGGAGCCGGCGCCTTGCCGCCGGAGCAGCCGGCGAGCAGGGCCGCGCCCACGGCGACGGCGACGGCGACGACCGCACGAGGGGTGCGGGGACGGGGCATCAGGAGCCTCCGTTCATGGTGGCCACCAGGTCCCGGCCGACCGAGTAGGCGTTGGCCGTCTCCGTGGACGCGACACCCGCGTAGGAGTCGACGGTCCGCTCGGACAGTCCGGATCCGCGGGCCGCGATGCGGACCGACGCCGCGGCCGAGTCGGACGCTCCGGTCTGTGCGCGCACGTACTCCTCGCCCGCCTTCTGGTTGCTGTCCTCGACCTTCTTCGCGGCGTCCTTCTCGGCCCCCTCGACCACGCTCTCCGTGATGTCCTCCTGGAGCCATTCGACGACGTCGCCGGCCAGCGGCACCAGTTCGAGGTACTTGCCGCCCGCCGCGGTGATACCGCGGTTGACCCACTTGGCGTTGTCCTCGACGCCCTTGACGTACTCCTCCTGCTTGTGGGCGTTCTCGCCGAACGTGCCCTCCGCCCGGGCCTCGGACAGCATGCCGGCGATCTGCCCGCCGGGGTGCACCGCGACCTTGACGGCCGCATCGACGTCGTCGTACTCGGCCCGATGGGTGAAGACGTCGTTGACCAATGCCGTGGTGAAGGTCCGCTGGGCCGTGGTCATCGCACCGTAGGCGTCCGGATCCTGGCCGACCGCCCCGATGAACCGGGCCATGCCGGCCTTGTCGAACTCGGCCATCTCGCCGTTGGCCTTGATCGTCCCGCTGCCGTTCTCCGCGGCGGCCTGGAGGTCCGGCATGTACTCGGCCGCCATCTGGCCGAAGTGCCCGGACAGCCCGTTCAGCGGCCCGTCCGGGTCCTTCGGGTCCGCGTCGACCAGCTCCGGCTTGTCACCGATCTTCTCGACGATCCGTTCCATGACGGCCGCCATCTCCTTGGTGTGCGGGACCGGCGGGGAGTCCTCGTCGCCGGGGCCGCGGTGCGAGACGGCCGCCATCAGGGCGTCGCCGAGTGCCTGCTGGGCCGGGTGCAGGTCGCCGGTCCGCGAGATGTCGAAGCTGTCCATGTACGGCTTCTTGTCGAGCATGTAGTCGACCATGCCCTGGTCCTTGCCGTGCTGGCCGCCGACCGGCTTGTCGTCCTTCGTGACGATGCCGTCCTTGTTGCTGTCCTCGCGGACGGGCTCGTTGAAGAAGGCGGTCGCCGCGTCCGGGTTGTTGCCCAGCGCCTCCATCAGGCCGGTCAGCGGGTAGAAGCCGCGGCCGTCCTGGCCCTGGCTGAGGACCGACTCCAGCCCGTACGGGGTGTGGAACTCCCAGGCCCTCGGGTCCTTGCGGTCCATGGCGACCATGTCGCGGCCGACCGAGGTGAGGAACTCGGTGTCGTACTTCCCCTCGCGCAGCAGCGCGCCCAGCGCCTGGTACCCGTAGATCTGCTGCACGCCGCCGTAGACGGCCATCTCCTTGCGGCCCGCCTTCATCAGCTGGGTCGTCCACGCCGCGTCGAGGTGGTTGGGGACGTCCTTGTGCGTCGCGAGGCCGAGCATCGCGCCCATGTCGCTCTGGATGTTCGCCACCATCAGCGCGCGGTCCTTGCCCGGCTGTCCCAGGCCCGTCGCGTCGAGGGACATCCTGGAGTACATCTCCAGCGTGCCCTCGGCGCCGATCGTCCGGTAGAAGCCCGTGGCGAACTCGGGGTCCGTACGGTTGTCGTCGAGGAGTTCCTCCAGCTCGCGCAGCGCCTCGACGTTGCGCGCCGTGCCGCCGTCGCCGGTGACCTTCTTCATCAGGTCGGCGGCGCGGGCCGCCTGTTCGGCGTCGAGGGTGGTGAACTTGGCTCCGCTGAAGTCGTGTTCGTCGGCGACGTTCGCCCGGAGGACCCGGACCAGGGAGTCGTCGGCGTCCTGGGCGTCCTCGACGGCCCGGTTGATCCGGGCCTGCCACGCGCTGCGGTTCGCGTTCAGGGTCTGCTGGTAGTCGGGGTCGTGCCGGGCCGCGTTGCGCTCCCCTTCGGTGGGCAGCGGGATGGCGGTGACCCGCCCGTCGGCGTCGACCTGGAAGCCGGCCGCCGGGGCCTCCGCGGCGAGCTTCTTCAGCTCGTCCCGGGCGGCCTTGAACGTCGCGTGCGCGTCGGCGAGGACCTGGTACATGCCCTTGGCGGCCTTGGCCGCGTCCTCGAACTCCTTGGCCGTCTTGTCGACGAACCCGCGCGCCACTCCTGCGGTGACCCCGCTCCACTCGGCCTTGTCGGACTTCACCTTCATGCCGTTGCGAGCGGCCTCGGCCAGCTCGTCCAGCTTGCCGGCCATCGCCGTCCAGTCGGTGACGGCCGTCTGGAGCTTGTCCAGGGGCGCGTTCATCACGTTCTCGTACGTCAGCATCCGGGCGCCTACTTCAGGTACTTGTCTATCGCGGACGCGGAGAAGTCCGCCCGGAGCTGCTGCTCGTCCTTGGCGTGGGAGGCGAGCGAGTAGTTCAGCCCGTTGGAGATGTTGGCGCAGGCGGCCACCAGGGTCTTCACCTGGCTCTCCCAGGCACTGTTGACCTTGAGCAGCGCCGCCCCGGAGGCGAAGGCCTCCTTGGTGAGGGCGGCGGCCGCCTCGGCGGTGGCGGTGGCGGCGTGCTTGCCGTCGGTCTGCAGGCGCGTGTGCAGCTTGTACGCCTCGGAGCCGATCGCACCGATGTGGTCCTGATTGAGCTCAAGGTCACCGCCGCCACCACCGCCGCCGGGATCGGCGGGCGCCTGATTGAGGCGCATGGTGACACCGGCGGTGGCCGTGGCGCGAGCCGCCGACCACTCCTCGTCGAACGACATCGCGTGGACTCCCGAAGGCAGGGTGCAGGTCAGACCGGCCCCGGGTCAGCGGTTGCGTCGTACGACGACCACGGCCACGGCTCCACCGATCAGCACGCAGGCTGCCAGACCGAGCCCGATCCAGGGAAGCGCGCTGCCGCCCTTCTTCCCCTCGGCCTGCGCGGCGGGCTTGGACGCGGCGGCGTCGGGAGCCTTGGCGTCGGGAGCCGCGGAGGGCTTCTTGGCGGCGTCCGCGGCCGCGAGGTCGGGCAGCGGATAGACGTCGGCCGGACCGGGGTCACCGGGATTCTTCAGCGCGACACTGGGCCGGACCACGCCGTAGCCGACGTAGTCGTTGCGCTGGGAGCCGTCGAAGGGCTTGCCTGCGGTGTTCAACAGGACCCGCAGGACCTGGTTGTTGGTCCAGTCGGGGTGGGCGGACCAGAGGAGTGCGGCAGAGGCGGAGGCGAGGGCTGAGGCGTCACTGGTGCCGTGGGTCTTGCACAGCCCCGACTTCGCGGTGCAAGCCGTAACGATGTCCATGCCGAGTGCAGCCAAGTCCACCTGGGGACCGTGCTGAGATTCCTTCGTCGGCTCGCCCGTGGCGTCCACCGCTCCAACGCCGACCGCTCCAGGAGTCCCGGCCGGGTAGAGAAGCCTGTTGGTTGAATTCCCGTTGTTGCCGACACCCGCGAAGATCAGTTTCCCCTTGGAGAGGGCGTACTTCACCGCTTCGGCTCGGTCTCGGTCGTCCTCTGGCTTCCCGCCTGTGGCCAGAGAAATATTGATGACCTTGGCTTCCGAGTCCGCGGCGTATCGAATGGCCGCGACAATCGACGGGGTATTCGCCCCTTCCAGCACGTCAGGCACACGGATCGGGAGGATCTTGACCCCGGGCGCAAGCCCGTAGGCGCCTTCGCCACTCGGGTGCTTGCCGCTGGCAGCAATCATGGCGGAAATTCCTGTGCCGTGACCGTCGTAGTCGTTGTCTTGGTCGCCCGGGGCATCGCCGGCAGGAAAGACCGCACCGGGAACGACTTGCCCTTGAAGTTCCGGGATGCGCTTGAGACCGGTATCGATCACCGCGACGGTGATTCCCTTACCGGTGGTGATCTTCCAGATCTCGTCGGCCTTCATGGCGTCGAGATGCCATTGCTGGGATCGAATGGTCTCCGCATGGGCCGGGGTCGCGGCGACCCCGGCCAGAAGGAGACCCACCAGGGCCGAGGTCGCCTTGCGCATGCGCATCCCGTGCAATGTCCGTTCTGCTTGTATACCTCGGCGCCGATCGCACCGATGTGGACCTGATCGAGATCTCGACCACCGCCACACGGGCGGCGGGGATGGCGCGAGTCGCCGATCACTCCTCGTCGAACGGCATGGCGTGGCCCTCCGGGCCAGAGTCAGTACTGCCCGTTCAGGTACGAGAGGCAGGTCAGCGGCTGCGTCGTACGACGACCACGGTCACGGCTCCACCGATCAGCACGCAGGCTCCCAGCCCGAGGGCGATCCAGGGCAGCGCGCTGCCGCTCTTCTCCTCGGCCTGCGCGGCGGGCTTGGACGCGGCGGCGTCGGGAGCCTTGGCGTCCCCGGCGGGCGAGGGCAACTTGGCCCCGTCCGCCGCGGCCAGGTCCGGCAAGGGGTACACGTCCGCGGGACCGGGGTCACCGGGCGTCTGGAGCGCGATCCGGGGGCGGACCACTCCATAGCCGACGTAGTCGTTGCGCTCGACGCCGTCGGTGGGCTTCCCGGCGGTGTTCAGAAGGACCCGCAGGACCTGATTGTTGGTCCAGTCGGGATGGGCGGACCAGATGAGGGCAGCGGAGGCAGAGGCGAAGGCAGAGGCGTCACTTGTGCCGTGGGTCTTGCAGAGCCCCGACTTACGGATGCAAGCCGAGACGATGTCCATGCCGGGTGCAACCATGTCCACCTGGGGCCCGTGCTGCGACTCCTTGGTCGGTTGGCCGTTCACGTCGACGGCTCCCAGGCCAACCACCCCGGGAGTGGCGGCCGGGTAGAGAACCTCGTTGGTCGAATCCCCATCGTTGCCGACGGCAGCGAAGATCAGCTTCCCCTTGGAGAGCGCGTACTTCACCGCTTCAGCCCGATCCCGATCGTCCTCCGGCTTCGCGGCGATAGCCTTGGAGATGTTGATGATCTTGGCGTCCGAGTCTGCCGCGTACCGAATGGCCGCTACCACCGACGGGGCCTTTGCTGCCTCCAGCACGTCGGGCACACGGATCGGGAGGATCTTGGAGCCGGGTGCAAGCCCGTAGGCACCGTCACCACTCGGATGCTTTCCGGTCCCGGCGATCATCGCGGAGATGCTGGTGCCGTGACCGTCGTAATCGTTGTCCTTGTCGCCCGGAGCATCGCCAGCGGGAAAGACCGTGCCGGGGAGGACTTGCCCTTGGAGTTCCGGGATGCGGTTGACTCCCGAATCGATCACCGCGACGGTGATTCCCTTGCCAGTGCTGGTCTTCCAAATTTCGTCGGCCTTCATGGCGTCGAGATGCCATTGCTGGGATCGGATGGTCTCCGCATGGGCCGGGGTCGCGGCGACCCCGGCCAGAAGGAGACCCACCAGGGCCGAGGTCGCCTTGCGCATGCGCATCCCGTGCAATGTCCGTTCTGCTCAGTCGATCACCGGCGGGACAACACGACGGCTGCCCTGCCAGGTCTCTTCGTCTTCGGCCAGGTAGTCGGGGCGTTCGCCCCCCTGGTCGTTCCGTCGCTTACCCGGAGTCTGCGTGCCGGCGCCCGCGTGGCCCATGGGCCCCATGCCCGCGCCGCCACCGGCGCCATTACGCACGAGACCCGAACCGCCCTGGGTGAACGGCTGACCGCCGGCAACCGGGCGACCGACGGCACCGGTCTGACGCCCTCCGACGACGCCTCCCGGCTCCGAAGCAAGTCGGCGTCCGGCAGCGAAGCCTCCCTGGCTGCCGCCGTGGGCACCACCACCGACGCCGTGGCCCATACCGCCGCCACCCATGGGACGGCCCGCCTGGGCGCCTTCGCCGATGACCGTACCTCGCGGAATACCCGAGCTGGGGCCGGTGGACGTCACGGGACGGCCGCCCATGATGCCGCTGTCACGCGGGAGCAAGCCGGGCAGGCCACCGCCCTTGTTGAGGGGACCGCTCGTACCCGGAACAGGGATACCGGGGCCGAAGGTGCCGGGGAGACCCGGCCCCTT
Source organism: Streptomyces sp. NC-S4 (assembly GCF_054353315.1). Taxonomy (NCBI): domain Bacteria; kingdom Bacillati; phylum Actinomycetota; class Actinomycetes; order Kitasatosporales; family Streptomycetaceae; genus Streptomyces; species Streptomyces sp. NC-S4. The sequence continues at coordinate 3,448,438 of NZ_CM135937.1, forward strand.
CACCCCGCTGATCGGCGGTACTGCGAGAGGCGGTACGAAGGGGCCAGGGGTGGGCCCGCCCGGGCCCGTGGGCAGCGGGCCACCGGGCGTCGGCGTCACCGGAGGCAGCGTCTGGCTCGGAGGCAGCGTGCCGACGGTGTCGAGGTCCACCTCTACGTCACGGTCGGGGGTGACCGGCGCGGGCAGTGTCGTCGTCGGCAGGGTGTTGTCCGGCTGCGGCTGACGCCCGGGCACCCATCCAGGTTCGCTCGACGAGGGCGCACCAATCGACGGGCCCGACGTCGTGGATGAGGGACCGGCAGAGCTGCCGCCTCCGCTGTACCCTCCTCCCGGCCTCTCCATGTCTTCCAGGCCGTCGGACTTGTCCGGTACAAACACCGCCGGCGGCGGCGGGAACGTCGGAATCGTCGCCTTGTTCATCTCGTCGGTCGACTGCTGGTACGACTGCGCCAGGTTCGTCATCAGACGCACCGCCTCGCGGTGGTCCGCGTCCAGCGTCGCCTGCGCCTCCGAGCGGACCTGCGCCGCGTCCGGGTCGTTGTGGTGCTCGATGGCCGCTGCGAGGTTCTTGGTCGCGGTCGCGTCAACGGCGGTCATCTTCGTGGCCTCGGTCATCGTCTGGACGACCTTGCCCATCCACTCCCCGCCCTTGGCGCTGTACTCGCCCAGGCGCAGCGTCGCATTGCCCGCGCGGCCCACCCACTCCTGGAAGGCGCGCGCTCCCTCGCCCTCCCAGCCGGTCACGACGTGCTTCTTGAGTGCCTCGCCGATCGTCTCGATCTTCTTGGCGGCCGCAGCCAGTTGGTCGGCCCGCTCCTGGACCGAGGCAGGATCCAGCGAGGCGACCATGTCCCGCATCTGCTGGTGCGTGAAGCCTTCGAATTCCGTTGCCATCAGTAGGTAACTCCCGAAGTGCTGGGCGACGGAGTCGGAGACGTTGACGCCGACGACTGGTTGGCTTCCTTCAGGCGGCGCTGTTCCTCCGGCCACGGGTCGCGGTCCGCCACGTACTCCCTCTTCGCTTCTCTGGCAATCGTCGCCATGCGCCGCTTCGTCTCCTCGTCCACGTCGCCGTAGCCCTTGCCCGCCGACAGGACCGCGATGCCCAGGGCCTCGATCTGCCCCGCCAGCCCCTTCGAGAGCTTTTCCAGCTCAGTGACGACCGTGCCGTACGACTTGAACAGCGCGTCGACCTCCGCGAAGCCCTTGCCGAGCTTGCCCGCCGGCAGCTTGCTGTCCGCCAGCTTCTTGTGGTCCGCGTCCGAGCCGGTGAGGTCGTCCAGGAGGCCGTCCACCATCTTCTTGTACTCGGCCAGCGAGTCGAACTCGACCCGCAGCGCCGCGCTGGCAGCGCTGTAGGCCGCCCCCGCGATCGCGCCCAGCGGGCCCGCGATCCCCAGCGTGAGGGCCGTTGCTACTTGGCTCGCCCCGTTGTCGTCTGCCACGTTGGCCTCCCCGACTCCCCGTCATCCCCGTGGGCGCGGCGTTTCCGCCGCTCCCCGTCCCCGTTCGCACCCGTGTCCGCGCGTACGCGCACACCGGTACCGATCACTCTAGCGATCGGCAACGACAGCCCCAAGTCCGGGGTTGCACGTGCAATGCGGGTCACACGGTCACGAGTTGGGCGTGGCCACCGCCGCGGAAGGCCTGATCGGCAGGCGGTTGACCGGGCGGCCCGTGGCTGCGCGGACCGCTGCGGCCACCGCTGCCGGGGTCGTCACCACGGGGACCGCGCTCGCCGCCTTCGCGCCGAACGGGGCCACCACATCGCGCTCTTCGACCAGCTTGACGATGCGGACCGCCGGGGCGTCCAGTGCCGTCGGCAGGGCGTAGCCCGTCAGGTCGGGGTGGCGGATCAGGCCGGAGACCGTGCGGAGGTTCTCCGTCAGGGCCGCGCCCACGCCCTGCGTGACGCCCGCCTCGATACGGGCCTCCAGCTGACGGGGGTTCAGGATGCGGCCCACGTCCTGGGCCACCGCGAGTTCCACGACCCGGACCGAGCCCAGTTCGACGTCCACGTCCACCACCGCGCGGATCGCGCAGAAGGCGAGGCCCACGAAGGCGTCGCCCTGGCCGTCCGCGTCCAGGGGTTCCGTGGGGTGGGGGCGGCACTGGGCCGTCGCCCAGAGTTCCTTGCCGGCCATGGCCTCCGCCACCGACATCGAGAACGCGCCGTCGTACGAGGTGATGCGGCCGTCCTGGATCTGCAGGAGCTCCGTCGACATGCCCAGCTTGTGGGCCATCGGCTGCAGGAGCTGGGTGCGGACCATCTTGGCCGCCCGCTCCACCGCCCCGCCCGACACCCACGTGTGGCGGCCGTGCGCCGCCGGGCCGGCCGACGGCTGGTCGGTGTCCACCGGGGCCATGACGACCTCGTCGACGCCCAGGACCTCCTGGACGATCTGACGGGCCAGCGTGGCGAATCCCTGGCCGGTGTCGACGGCCGCGCAGATGACCGTGGCGGCGCCGCCCACCACCTTCACCGTGGCCGTGGAGACCTCGTCGGTCCCCTCGGCGCCGAGCATGTGGACCATGCCGACGCCGTAGCCGACGCCGCGCCGTACCGCGCCCGGTTCGCCCGCGCCCTCCGGGCCGCCGGGCAGCAGCCACTCGTCCTCGGGGGTGTCCTTGGGCAGGGCGGGCAGTTCGAAGTCGCGGACCGACCGGAGGAGTTCGGCCACCGGGGCCGGGCAGGTGACCGTCTGGCCGGTCGGGAGGAGGTCTCCCGTCGCCAGGACGTTGCGCATGCGCAGTTCCGCGCCGTCGATGCCGAGGGCGGTCGCGAGCTTGTCCATCTGGCCCTCGTACGCGGCGCACACCTGCATGGCGCCCTCGCCGCGGACGTGGCCCGACGGCGGGTTGTTGGTGCGTACGACCCAGCCCTCGACGAAGGCGTGCGGGACGACGTACGGGCCGCAGGCGAAGGCGACCGCCGCCGCCAGGGACTCGGAGGAGGAGTCGGCGTACGCGCCGCCGTCCATCAGGATCTGCGCCTCGACCTTGACGATGCGGCCCTCCGTGTCCGCGTGGTGGCGGTAGCGCAGCAGGGTCGGGTGCCGGTGGGTGTGGCCGAGGAAGGACTCCTCGCGGGTGGCGACCAGTTTGACCGGGCAGCCCGTGCGCAGGGCGAGCAGGCCGAGCGGGAGCTGGAAGGCGGCGTCCTCGCGGTCGGCCGTCGCGCCCGGCACGCCGGTGACGACCACGCGCACGCGCTCGGGATCCAGTCCGAAGCAGGCGGCGGCCAGGTCGCGGTCGGTGTGCGGGTCGGTGGAGGCGGTGTAGAGCTCCACGCCGCCGTCGGGGCGCGGCACGGCCAGTCCGGCCTCGGCGCCGATGGGGGCGGGGTCCTGGCGGCCGATCCGGTAGAGGCCCTCGACGACGATGTCGCCGGTGGCCTCCGGGTCGCCGTAGCGCAGCGGGATGTGCCGGATCAGGTTGCCGTCGGGGTGCAGGGCGGGGGCGCCGAAGGACTGCTCGGGGTCGGTGACCGGGTCGAGGAGCTCGTACTCGACCGCGATGGCGGCGGCGGCGAGCCGTGCGGTGTCCGGGTGGTCGGCGGCGACGGCGGCGATGGCCTCGCCGTGGTGGCGTACGACGTCGTGCGCGAACACCGGCCGGTCGGCGATGCGGCGGCCGTGCGTGGTGGCGCCGGGCACGTCGGCGTGGGTGACGACGGCGCGGACGCCGGACATCTCGGCGGCGGCCGTGGTGTCGATGGAGAGGATCCGGGCGTGGGCGTGCGGGGAGCGCAGCACGGCGGCCCACAGGAGGCCCTCGGCCCACAGGTCGGCGGCGTACGGGAAGGTGCCCTCGGTCTTGGCGCGGGTGTCCGCGGCGGGGACGGAGGCGCCGATCCCGCGCGGGACCTGCGGCTCGGAGGCCTCGCTGCCGGTGGCGGACAGTGCCGTCACCGTGGTGTTGACCGTTGTGGTCGCCGTCGCCGCGTCCTGCCCGCTCACGCCGTGCCTCCGTGGTGGATGCCGCCCTCGCCGGGCGCTGCCTGGTGCGGGATGCGCGGCTCCGCTGCGCCTGCGCCGGGGGCCGCGGGCTCGGCGGCCGCCGCCTCGCGCTCGGCCACGACCTCGCGCACGGCGTCGACGACCCCCGCGTAGCCGGAGCAGCGGCAGAGGTTGCCGCACAGGGCCTGCCGGGTCTCCAGCTCGCTGGGGGCGTGATTGCCCTCCAGCAGGTCGTGGATGGTCATGGCCATGCCGGGTACGCAGAACCCGCACTGCACCGCACCCGACCTGCACAACGCCTGTTGGACGTCGGAGAGTTCCCCGTCCGTGGCGAGACCCTCGACGGTACGGACCTCGCTGCCGGCGGCCGTGGCGGCCGGTACCAGGCAGGAGGCGACGAGCCGGCCGTCGACCTGCACGGCGCAGGCGCCGCACTCGCCCTGCGAGCAGCCGTCCTTGGCGCCCGCGAGACCGAGCCGCTCGCGCAGCACGTACAGCAGGGACTCGCCGATCCAGGCCCCGGTGACGGGCCGGTCGGCGCCGTTGACGCGCAGGACGTAGGAGGCCGACGGGTGCTCGTGATGGGCGACGGCCCCGGCGGTCGCGTCTTCCTCGTACGTCGCCACCTCGGCCGGGAAACCTGCGGCGGTGCCCTCGTCCGGGAGCGCGTCCGCACCGTCGGCGGTGTCCGCGGTCGGCGTGAGGTCGGCCGGGGGCTCCTGCGCGGCCGGCTCGTCCCCGCGTGCCGCCTCGTGCGCCGCCTCGTGCGCGGGCTGGTGCGCCGCCTCGTGCGCGGGCTGGTGCGCGGCCTCGGGGCCGGGCTCCGGCGCGTGGCCGAACGCGGTGAAGCCGTGGCCGTCGGTGCCGTCGGCGCCGCCGGGCTGCGCCGGTTCGGCGGCCGGCGCCTGGGCGCGCACCCCGCCGAAGAGGTCCAGGCCGGCGTCGGCCACCGGCGGCTGCTCGGCGGAGACGGAGTCAGCGGCGGAGCCGGGAGCGGCGGCCGGCTCGGTGTACCCGGTCTGCTCCGCGTACCCGGCGTACTCGCCCTGTGCGGCGTACTCGCCCTGGACCGTGTGTCCCGCGTGCCCGAGGTGCCCCGTGTGCCCCGCGTACTCGCCCTGGACCGCGTGGTCGGCGGCCCTGGCGCCCTCGGCCTGCTCCGCCGCCGGGCCGTGCGCGGCCTCGATGTCGTGCGGGGCCTGGTGCACCGGCTCGCCCTCGGGCAGGGCGGTGCCCACCCCGGGCCCGCCCAGCACCCGCGGCCCGCGGCCCGCGGCGCCCACTCCGGGCCCGCCGAGCAGCCGCCCGGCGGCGTTCGCGGACGCGGCGGCGGCCGAAGCGGCGGCGGCCTCGTCCGTTCCGGGCAGCACACCGGAAGCGGCACCGGCCGCACCGGCGGCACCGGCGTCCGTGTCCGTGTCCGGGGCCCCGGACGGCTGCTGCGTCAGGTACGCCCACGGTGCCGGGGCGCCGCCCGGCAGCGTCGCCGGGGCCTGGCTCCAGTCGGCGTCCAGGGCACTCGGAGCTGCCGGCCGGTACTCGTTCGACCGCTCGGGGAAATCGGAGAACTCGGACACGGCCCACTGCCCGGTCGCCGGACCGGCCTGCTCGGGCTCGTGCACCGCTTCCGGGAACCGCCACTCGGCGGTCGCGCTCGGATCGTCGACCGGCTGCTCCGGCTCCGGTTCCGGCTCGGCGAACGCCGCCGCGACCGACGCCGGGATCGGGATCGACGCCGGGATCGGCCCGCCCACCGACCCGGAGCCCGGGCCCTGGCCGGGACCCTGACCCGCACCGGCACCACCCGCCGGATCGGCCTGCGCCGGGCCGCCCGCCTCCGGCCACTGCGCCGGAATCGCCCACGACCCCGTGGCCGCCGGGTCCGTACTCGCCGAGCCCAGCGGCACGATCATCGGCGGCGGCACGTAGCCGTGCCCGGGCGCCGCGAGCGGCTCGCCGGTGCCGAGCGCGTCCAGCATGTCCTGCGGCAGTTTCACGAAGGCCGTGGCGTCCGAGTCGTACTCGCCGCCCTGCGGGACCGGTTCCCAGCCCCAGCCCGCCGTGCCGTTCCCCTGGGTCACGTTCTCGTTCTCGTTCTCGCTCATGAGGTCAGTGCCCTCCCCAGGGCCCTGCGCGCCAGCACGGCCACCGTCCGCCGCAGATGCAGTACTCCGGGAGCCACCGGCTCACCCTGGTCGGGCACGCACGCGGCCGCGACGTACTCGCCGAAGGCCTCAAGCGCCTCGGGGGCCAAGGTCCGCCCGCCGTCCCAGTCGATCAGCGAGGCCACCCACTGCTCGGCCTCCAGCGGCCGCAGCGGCATCGGGGCGACCGCACCGATGGCGCAGCGCACGCCCCGGCGCGCGGGGTCCAGGACGAGCCCCACGGAGGCCACGGCACGCCCCGGCCCGGTACGGCCCGTGGCCTTCAGGAAGACCTGCGGCGCGTGCAGCAGGGGCACCCGCACGAAGCCGATCAGCTCACCGGGCCGCAGCATCTCCCGCCCGGCCAGCAGGTACGACACCGGGATCTCCCGCTGCCCGACCGGGCCGACGATCACGAGTACGGCCTCCAGCGCGGCCAGCACGGGCAGTGCGTCACCCGTGGGCGCGGCGGTGGCGATGTTGCCGCCGAGGGTGCCCGCGTTGCGGATCTGCGGGGGGCCGGCGGCCCGGGCCGCGGCCGCGAGCGCGGGGATCAGAGCGGCGAAATCCGGCCGTCCCATCCGGGCGTGCGTGAGGCCCGCGCCGAGCAGCGCGTGGCCGTCCTGGTACTGCCAGCCGCGGATCTCGTTGATCCGGCCCAGGCCCACCAGTGCGGCGGGCCGCAGCAGCCCGGCGTTGACGGCGGCCATCAGGTCGGTGCCGCCCGCGACCGGAACGGCGGCGGGCATGGCGGTGAGCGCCGCCACGGCCTCGTCGAGCGAGGCCGGCAGCGTCACGGACTGCGCCGCCTGCGGGCCCTGCGGCCCCTGAGGTGAATCCAGTGCGTGCGGTGCGTGCGTGGTCAACCCAGCTGCCCCTTCCCGATGTCCCGGTTCCGGCGCTCACGCCTGTTCCGCCGTACGGTACGTGCTCACCGCCGGGACGTGGCAACTCTGGCACATCTTCCGGGCCGCCCGGCGCGAGGGTCCGCCCCCTGCGGCCACCCCCCGGGCGCGGTGCCCCGTACGGGCCGTACGGCCCTGTCGCACCGCCTTCGGCGGCGCTCCTCCCCGATTGCCCGATTTTCCCCGTATGCAGGGAAATTGAGGCAGAGTTCCACTCCCGTTCCCTTTTGGTTCCCGTCGGCGCCGTCATCCACTTGTCACACGTTCGGGGGCGCCCCCTCGATCGGACGCCCCAGCACCCCGGGCCGTCGCTGCCGCGGCAACGGCCCGCCCGGCGGCCGGTAATCGACCCCCTGCGCGGCCAATCGCGCGTAGTGCGCGGCCATCCGCTGCTCGAACCGGGCGAAATCACGCTCCGCGGGCTCCGGCTGCCACGACCACACCACCTCGGCGAAGGCCACCAGCCTGGGGAACACCTGGTAGTCGACCCGGTCCTGGTTTTCCATCACCTCGGTCCAGACGTTCGCCTGCGCGCCCAGCACCCGGGCGGCGGCCTCCGGCGACAGCTTCGGCGGCACCGGCTCGAAGCGGTAGACGTCCTCCAGCGTGCGCACGTACCCGATCGGCATCGGCTCGTCCGTGCCGCCCGCCTGCCGGTGGTCCAGGTAGACCTGCTGCTCGGGGCACATGACCACGTCGTGCCCGGCCTCGGCGGCGGCGATCCCGCCCGCGTAGCCGCGCCACGAGGACACCGCGGCGCCGTCCGCGAGCCCGCCCTCCAGGATCTCGTCCCAGCCGATCAGCCGCCGCCCGCGCGCGGCGAGCCAGCCGTCGAAGTGCCGGACGAACCAGGCCTGCAGCCCGTCCTCCCCGTCGACGCCCAGCTCCCGGATCCGCTCCTGGGCGACCGCGGAGGCCTTCCACTGCGCCTTGGGGCACTCGTCCCCGCCCACGTGCACGAAGGGTGAGACCTCGACCGGGAACAGCTCCAGCAGCTCCTCGAAGACCCCCTCGTAGAACCGCAGCACGGCCTCGGTCGGCGCGAGCACGTTCTCGGTGATCCCCCAGTCGTCCCACACCCCGAGCGCGGCGGTGTCGACCACGTCGGTGTTGCCCAGCTCCGGGTACGCGGCGATCGCGGCCTGCGAATGCCCCGGTACGTCGATCTCCGGGACCACCCGGACGTGCCGCTCGGCGGCGTACGCGACGATCTCGCGGATGTCGTCCCGGGTGTAGAAGCCGCCGTGCGGGGTCTCGTTCCACAGCGGCGAGGCCCGGTGGCCCCACCGGCTGCGCGGGCGCCACGCGCCGACCTCGGTCAGCCGCGGGTAGCGCTTGATCTCGATCCGCCAGCCCTGGTCGTCGGTCAGGTGCAGGTGCAGGACGTTGAGCTTGTGCGCGGCGAGCAGGTCGATGTAGCGCAGCACGCCGTCCTTGGGCATGAAGTGCCGGGCCACGTCCAGCATCATCCCGCGCCAGCCGAACCGCGGACGGTCCGCGACCGAGGCGTACGGCAGGCTCCACGTGCGGCCGGGCAGCGGAGCCTTCCGGTACGCGTCGGGGCCCAGCAGCTGACGCAGTGTCTGGGCGCCCCAGAAGAGGCCGGCCGCCGTCGCCCCCGTCAGCTCCGCCCCGTCCGGGCCGATCTCGATGCGGTACGCCTCCGGCTCCGGGCCCGCGGCGCCGTCCGGGTCGACGCGCAGCCGCAGCCCGGCGGACCCGCCGGTCCCGGCCGCGGGCAGCTCCCAGCCGGTGGCCGCGCCCAGTTCGCGCCGCAGCCAGCGCGCGACCCCCTCGGCACCCGGACCGGCGTCCAGAGCGGGAGCGGGGCCGAACGTGAAACGGCGCCCGTCCTCGTCGAGGAGTACGACCTGGGGTGCGGGGATCAGGTCCATGCGTCAGCCCTTCACGACTGCGTGCGCGTGTTGCGTCCTGCGCAACGCTCGTTCCGCAGGGCGCTCGTCGCGCCGACCCTAACGCCCCGTGCGGGCACGGCAAAGACCCCCGGACGCGCTGGCGCGTACCGGGGGTCCCGGTCCTGCGGAATCCCGTGATGTCCCGTGAAGCCCCGCGGCGGCGGAGCCGGGAGGGAGGACTACTTGTCCTTGCCCTTGTCCTTGTCCCCGCCGGGGCCCATGGACTCGTAGATCTCCTTGCACATGGGGCAGACCGGGTACTTCTTCGGGTCCCGGCCCGGTACCCAGACCTTGCCGCAGAGCGCGACGACGGGGGTCCCGTCGAGCGCGCTCGCCATGATCTTGTCCTTCTGGACGTAGTGGGCGAAGCGCTCGTGGTCGCCGTCACCGTGCGACACCTGCGGCGTCGGCTCTACGAGGGTCCCCGTGCCAGTCCCGCGCTCGGGCTCAAGAGTGCTCATGGAACCCAGGGTACTTAACCCCGCGCCCGTCAGTTCAGCGACGGGTCGTCCGGATAGGTGGCGACCATCGCGAGCTCGCTGCGCTGGCGGCGCAGCACCGCCCGCCACAGCCGCTCCGGATCCGGGAAGGACACGTCCCCGGGCTCCGATTCGACCACGTACCAGGCACCCTCGCCGAGCTCCGCCTCCAGCTGGCCCGGCCCCCAGCCGGAGTAACCCGCGAAGATCCGCAGGCCGCCCAGGGCCGCGGCCAGCAGCTCCGGCGGCGTCTCCAGGTCGACCAGTCCGATCGCCCCGTACACGCGGCGCCAGCCGAGCGGACCCTCCTCGCCCGGGATCACCGCCACGCCCAGGGCCGAGTCCATGGCCACCGGCCCGCCCTGGAAGACCACTCCGGGATCACCGGCCAGGGGCGCCCAGGGCAGCAGGACGTCGCCGACGCCCACGGGGGTCGGCCTGTTCAGGACCACGCCGAGGGAGCCCTGCTCGTCGTGGTCGAGCAGCAGCACGACCGCGCGGTCGAAATTCGGATCCGCGAGGGCGGGGGTGGCCACGAGCAGCCGCCCTGTGAGGGAGGACACCTCGGTCATGCCGCCATGATCCCGCACATCTGCCGATTCCGGGGAGCGGGCGGGAAGATCGGATCGATCGCAGCTCAGGGCGCACGGCAGCAGCGAGGAGCGCGCACGGACGGAGTAGGCGGAACGCAACACTCCGCCATGTGGTGGATACGGAGGGTGTTGTGCCGAATTCATGACAGTCCTACGGCCACGTCGGCCTTACGAACAAGGGGGTGGTGGCCCTTACCCTTTTCCCTGGCCCCCTGCCCACCCCTCTCCGGAACGCGAGATTCATGACCGGCATCAGTGACGATGTACTGCTTGTCCACGGCGGTACCCCGCTCGAGGGCGAGATCCGTGTCCGTGGTGCGAAGAACCTCGTGCCCAAGGCCATGGTCGCCGCTCTGCTCGGCAGCGAACCCAGCCGGCTGCGCAACGTTCCCGACATCCGTGACGTGCGCGTCGTCCGCGGGCTGCTCCAGCTGCACGGGGTGACGGTCCGTCCCGGCGAGGAGCCGGGCGAACTCGTCCTCGACCCCACCCACGTCGAGAGCGCGAACGTCGCCGACATCGACGCCCACGCGGGCTCCTCGCGCATCCCGATCCTGTTCTGCGGCCCGCTGCTGCACCGGCTCGGCCACGCCTTCATCCCGGGCCTGGGCGGCTGCGACATCGGCGGCCGGCCGATCGACTTCCACTTCGACGTGCTCCGCCAGTTCGGCGCGACCATCGAGAAGCGCGAGGGCGGCCAGTACCTGGAAGCCCCGCAGCGCCTGCGCGGCTGCAAGATCCGCCTCCCCTACCCGTCGGTCGGCTCGACCGAGCAGGTGCTGCTGACGGCCGTCCTGGCCGAGGGCGTCACCGAGCTCAGCAACGCCGCGGTGGAGCCGGAGATCGAGGACCTCATCTGCGTCCTGCAGAAGATGGGCGCGATCATCTCCGTCGACACCGACCGGACCATCCGGATCACGGGCGTCGACCGCCTCGGCGGCTACAACCACAAGGCCCTCCCGGACCGCCTGGAAGCCGCCTCCTGGGCGTCCGCGGCGCTCGCCACCGGCGGCAACATCTACGTGCGCGGTGCCCAGCAGCGCTCGATGATGACCTTCCTGAACACCTTCCGCCGCGTCGGCGGGGCGTTCGAGATCGACGACGACGGCATCCGCTTCTGGCACCCGGGCGGCCCGCTCAACGCCATCGCGCTGGAGACGGACGTCCACCCCGGCTTCCAGACCGACTGGCAGCAGCCGCTCGTCGTGGCCCTGACGCAGGCCTCCGGCCTGTCGATCGTCCACGAGACGGTCTACGAGTCCCGGCTCGGCTTCACCTCGGCGCTCAACCAGATGGGTGCTCACATCCAGCTGTACCGCGAGTGCCTGGGCGGCAGCGCCTGCCGCTTCGGCCAGCGCAACTTCCTGCACTCGGCGGTCGTCTCCGGCCCCACCAAGCTGCAGGGCGCCGACCTGGTCATCCCCGACCTGCGCGGCGGATTCTCGTACCTGATCGCGGCCCTGGCCGCCGAGGGCACCTCGCGGGTCCACGGCATCGACCTGATCAACCGCGGCTACGAGAACTTCATGGAGAAGCTCGTGGAGCTCGGCGCGAAGGTCGAACTCCCGGGCGGCGAGCTCGTCTGAGCCGTACCCGGACACCGGGACGTCCGCAGACGCACGCAGACGTACACGGAAAGCCCCCCGGGCCCCGCACAGGGCCCGGGGGGCTTTCCCGTGCCCGGGGCCGGGGCCCGGGCCGTCTGCGGCCGGACACCGCCCGGTCACGGCCCGCGAGGGCCCGTACGGAGTCGCACCGCGGCTGCGTGGGGCGCGCCGTCGGCACACCTGGCCCCACCAGGCCTCTGACGGGCCCTCACAGGGCCTGGCAGGCCCGCCGGGCGTCCCCGGGCGTCCCCGCGGCCCCGGAGCCCGTCCGGGCCCACCGGCCCGCGTCCGGCCCGCGTCCGGTACGGCTCCGCGGCCCCCGGACAGACCGAAGGGCGGCCACCCCGCCCGGGGGTGACCGCCCATCGTCGTTCTGCGTACTACTGCCGTTCCAAAGGCCTGTGCGGCCCTCGGCGCCGGGGCAGGACTTACTTGCCCTTGGCGGCTTCCTTGAGCTTGGAGCCCGCGGAGACCTTCACGCTGTAGCCGGCCGGGATCTGGATGGGGTCGCCGGTCTGCGGGTTGCGCGCGGTGCGAGCGGCACGGTGGGTGCGCTCGAAGGTCAGGAAGCCGGGGATGGTGACCTTCTCGTCGCCCTTGGCGACAATCTCGCCGACGGTCTCGGCGAGCGCGGCCAGAACGGCGTCGGCGTCCTTGCGGGTCACCTCGGCGCGCTCGGACAGAGCGGCCACCAGCTCACTGCGGTTCATGTTGTACTCCCGTGTTCAACTTGCCTTAGAGGCGTGAGATCGAAGCCGATGCTGCCAGGGCCCTAGGACAGTCCCCGGACCCGGGTCTGAACGTCAGACCCTCTCGCCCGGTTACGCATCCTGCCCCCACCAGCGGCGGGAAAGCCAATCCGGCACCCGTCGGGGTCACACGAAAAGCGCCACAGTCACGCCGCGGTGACGCTCCGTCCACGCCTTCGCTCACGCGCCGCCGCGGACCGCGGACCTCGCGGGCATCCCCGCAAACCCTAGAGGCGGCCCGTCGGACCCGCGTCTCGCGACGCGCCGGTATCGGAGCGCCGTGAGGGCCGTCACAGCGGGGCTCAGGCTCCCGAGGCCGCCTTGCGGACGGCGCCCGCGACCGCGCCCGCGACCTTGTCGTTGAACACCGACGGGATGATGTAGTTCGCGTTCAGCTCGTCCTCGCCCACGACGTCCGCCAGCGCGCTCGCGGCGGCCAGCATCATCTCCGTGTTCACGGTGCGGGACTGGGCGTCCAGCAGACCGCGGAAGACGCCCGGGAAGACCAGCACGTTGTTGATCTGGTTCGGGAAGTCGGAGCGGCCGGTGGCCACGACGGCGGCGGTCTGACGGGCGACGGCCGGGTCCACCTCGGGGTCCGGGTTCGCGAGCGCGAACACGATCGCGCCTTCCGCCATGGCGGCGACGTCCTCGCCGGACAGCACGTTCGGAGCCGAGACGCCGATGAACACGTCGGCGCCGACCACGGCCTCCTTGAGCGTGCCCGTGTAGCCCTCGGGGTTGGTGTTGTCGGCGATCCAGCGCAGCGGGGAGTCCGCGGCCGCGTCGACGAGGTCGGGGCGGTCCGCGTGCACGACGCCGTGGATGTCGGCGCTCACCGCGTTCTTGACGCCCGCCGCGAGGAGCAGCTTGAGGATGGCGGTACCGGCCGCGCCGGCGCCCGACATGACGACCTTGACATCGCCAACTGCCTTGCCCACCACGCGCAGTGCGTTGGTGAGGGCCGCGAGCACGACGATCGCGGTGCCGTGCTGGTCGTCGTGGAAGACGGGGATGTCGAGGGCCTCGCGCAGCCGGGCCTCGATCTCGAAGCAGCGCGGCGCGGAGATGTCCTCCAGGTTGATGCCCGCGAAGCCGGGGGCGATGGCCTTGACGGCGGCCACGATCTCGTCGGGGTCCTGGGTGTCGAGGCAGATCGGCCAGGCGTCGATGTCGGCGAAGCGCTTGAACAGGGCCGCCTTGCCCTCCATGACCGGCATGGCGGCCATCGGGCCGATGTTGCCGAGGCCCAGCACGGCGGAGCCGTCGGTCACGACTGCGACGGTGTTGCGCTTGATGGTGAGGCGGCGCGCGTCCTCGGGGTTCTCGGCGATCGCCATGCACACGCGGGCCACGCCCGGGGTGTAGATCATCGAGAGGTCGTCACGGTTGCGGATGGGGTGCTTGGACGCCATCTCGATCTTGCCGCCGAGGTGCATCAGGAAGGTGCGGTCGGAGACCTTGCCGAGGCTGACGCCCTCGATGCCGCGCAGCTTCTCGACGATCTCGTCCGCGTGCGCGGTGGAGGTCGCGGCGATGGTGACGTCGATCCGGAGCTTCTCGTGGCCGGATGCGGTCACGTCGAGGCCGGTGACCGACCCGCCGGAGGACTCCACGGCGGTGGTGAGCTGGGAGACCGCGGTTCCGCTCGCGGGCACTTCCAGACGGACCGTCATCGAATACGAGACGCTGGGCGCCGTTGCCATGGCCGTGTTCCTCTTCTGTCCCTGGTTCGCTTTAACACACAGAGCCCCGCTGCACAGCGGTGCGGCAGGACCTGTTGTCCGATCGTCCCACCTACCAGCCAGTACAAGGTAACCAGCTACAAAATTCGGAAAGACTCTTCCACCATACGAGATACCAGGGGCGTTCGGAATGGTGGGGTCATACGAAACAGGTCCGCGCCCCCACCTGTGGGGGACGCGGACCTGGTGATTCGTACGTTTGATGACACCGACCCGCCATGCTCGCCTCGCGGCAAGTGGTCGCTCTGAGCGACGAAGGTTGGGCCCGGGGGCTTGGATCGAGTCGGTGCCGTACCCAGGCTAACAAAGGATCGCCGAAAGTGATCCCCCTGCTCTCGCTCGTATCCGAGCACCACGCTCCTGGCCGCGGACCATCCGGCCGTAGGCGGGTCCTACGGCAGCAGCAGCTCCGGAACACCGTCCGCGTCCGGCTCGTCCCGGTCGGCCGAGACCACCGTCAGCTGCTGCGTCGCGCGCGTCAGCGCCACGTACAGCACCCGCAGGCCCGCCGGGGACTCGTCCGCGATCTCCGCCGGGGAGACCACCACCGTGGCGTCGTACTCCAGGCCCTTGGCCTCCAGGCTGCCCAGCGCCACCGCCCGCTCACCGAGGTCCGCGAGCCAGCCCGCGGCCTCCGCGCGCCGGTCCATCGCCACGACCACGCCGACCGTGCCGTCCACCTGCTCCAGCAGCCGCCGGGTCTCCTCGCGGACCGTGCTGCCGAGATCCTCGGCGACGGCCGTGAAGCGGGGCTCCAGGCCGGTGGAGCGCACCGCCGACGGCGGCTCCATGCCGGGCATCGCCAGCCGCAGCACCCGGGAGGCGACCTCCGCGACCTCGGCCGGGTTGCGGTAGTTGACCGTGAGCGTGAAGCGCCGGCGCGGCCGGGACCCCAGGGCCTCGTCGCGGGCCGCGGCGGCCTCCTCCGGGTCCGTCCAGGAGGACTGCGCCGGGTCGCCGACCACCGTCCAGGTGCCGTGTCGGCCGCGGCGGCCCACCATCCGCCACTGCATCGGCGTCAGGTCCTGGGCCTCGTCCACGATGACGTGCGCGTACTCGGTGCGCTCCGCCGCGAGCCGCTCGGCCCGCTCCCACTGGGTCTCCTCGCGGGTCGGCATCAGCTCCTCCAGCCCGCTGAGCTGGTCGAGCGGATCCATCTCCCGTCTGCGCTTGGGCCGCGCGGGCGCGCCCAGCAGCAGCTGGAGCTCGTCCAGCAGCGCCACGTCGTGGACCGACAGGGGGCCCTTCCCGTCCGGGCCCACCCGGCGCAGCGAACGGGCCAGCTGGCGGGCCTCGCGCGGGTTGAGGTCGCGGCGCGACCAGCGGCCGAGCCGGCGCTCGTCGGCGAGCGCGGCGAGCACCGTCCGCGGGGTCAGTTCCGGCCACCAAGCGTTGAGGAAGTCGATGAAGGCGTCCTCGGTGGAGATGTCCTCGTCGAAGGCGGAGCGCAGTTCGGCGGCCAGCTCCGGGTCGCTGTGGCGGCCGGCGCCGCCGGACTTCGCGTAGAGCGCGTCGAGCAGCAGCTTGCGGGCGCGCGGGCGCAGCAGGTTGACCGGGGCGGTGCCGCCGAGCACGTTCTGCCGGATCCGGTTCAGCTCGTCGGCCTCCAGCTCCTGGCGGCGGCCGAAGGCCACCACGCGCAGCCGGTCGGGGGCGCCGCCGAGCTCCAGTGCGCCGCGCACGGCCTTGCGGAGCACCTTGAGCATCCGGGAGGAGCCCTTGATGCGGGCGACGGCCGGGGAGTCGTAGGTGGTGGCCTCCGCGCCGTCGACGAGCGAGCCCAGCGCCCGGATGGCCACCTGGCCCTCCTCGCCGAGCGAGGGCAGCACGCCCTCGGTGTACGCGACGAGCAGCGGGGTCGGCGAGACGATCAGGATGCCGCCGGAGTAGCGGCGCCGGTCCTGGTAGAGGAGGTAGGCGGCGCGGTGCAGGGCGACGGCGGTCTTGCCGGTGCCGGGACCGCCCGCGACCTCGGCGACGGAGGCGGCGGGGGCCCGGATGACCAGGTCCTGCTCGGCCTGGATGGAGGAGACGATGTCGCGCATCGAGTGCGTGCGCGCCCGCCCCAGGGCAGCCATCAGGGCGCCGTCGCCGATGGCGGGGAGCTCCTGGCCCTCCAGGAAGGCGGTGACCTCGGGGCGCATCAGGTCGTCCTCGACGCCCAGCACCCTGCGGCCCTTGGAGCGGATGACGCGGCGGCGCACGACCCGGCCGGGCTCCTTGGGCGTGGAGCGGTAGAACGGCGCGGCGGCCGGCGCGCGCCAGTCGATGACCAGCGGCGTGTAGTCGGAGTCCAGGACCCCGATGCGGCCGATGTGCAGCGTCTCGGCGATGTCGGCGGTCAGGTCCTCGCGGATCGCGTCGTCGGCGGGCTCGACGGAGGTGTAGGCGCCGTCGGCGCCGCGCTCCCCGTCCTTGCCGAGCACCAGGTCGATGCGGCCGAAGAGGAAGTCCTCGAACTCGTTGTTCAGCCGGTTCAGGTGGATGCCCGCCCGGAAGACCTGCGCGTCGCGCTCGGCGAGCGCGCCGGGCGTACCCACCTGGCCGCGCTTGGCGGCGTCGTTCATCAGGAACTCGGCCTCGTGGATCTTCTCCTCGAGGCGCCGGTACACCTGATCGAGATGCGTCTGCTCGACCGCGATCTCCCGATCGCGGACGGAATCCGCCGTGCTGTCGACAGCGGCATTCTGCGCGGCCACCAAGGCCCCCTTCTGACGTGCATGGGCGACCGTCAAAGGTACGCGAATCGGCCCCCTGTCCGCACGCCCGTTCCGGAACCGGTCTCGCAGGGTGGTACGCCCCTCACCGGGACGCTTGCCCCGCCCCGGCCGCCAGTGCCCGGCGGCGGTGGCGGGCCACGCGCTCCCGGTTCCCGCAGCGCTCGCTGGAGCACCAGCGGCGCCGGTGGCCCCGGGAGGTGTCCAGGTAGACGCGGGTGCAGCCGTCGCCGGCGCAGGCCCGCAGCAGCGCCCGGTCGCCCGGGTCGGTCAGCAGCTCGACGGTGTCCCGGGCGACGGCCGCGAGCAGCGCGCCGCACTCCACGCCGCCGCACAGCTCCCGTACGAGGTGTCCTTCCTGGTCCCGTACGGCGCACAGGCCGGGGGGTGGTCCGGCGGCCAGCGCGTTGACCCGGGCGAGGGCGTGCTCGTCCGGGTCGGTGCCGAGCAGCTCCGCCCGTACGAGGGTTTCCACGTCGGCGCGCAGGGACCGGAAGGCGGCGGCCCAGTCGGGCCCCACCCGGGCGAGCGGCGTCCGGTCGGGGACCAGGCCGGCGCCGGCGAGCCACAGCCGCAGCTCGTCGCCGTCCGGGATCCCCTCCTGGGGGGTGAAGGTGGCCACCAGATCCAGACAGACCCGCCCGGAATCGAACCGCATGCCGTCAGCCTCCCGTCGTGGGGTGCCGTACCAGATTGCCGCCCTGCGGGTCCCAGCGGAAGCCCCCGAACCGGTGCCTCCACCCTCCCGCTCGCGCGAAGCCCCACCTGCCCTGCGCACCCGCCGCCCATCTCCAGCCCGGCGGGCCGAACCCAGCCTCGCCAGGGGGCACCTCCCAGCGGTAGCTGGGGGAGTTCGAGGCGCGGGGTCTGGGGCGGAGCCCCAGGGAACCCGGCTCCGCCGGGCACCGGGCTCCGCCCGGACCCGCGCCTCAAACGCCGGCGAGGCTGGATCGGCGGCTAGCCGGCCGGAGGGTTGTCGTGGAGGAGGCGTTGGAAGAGGCGGTGGTCTCGCCAGGCGCCGGCGATGTGCAGGTAACGCGGCGCGAGGCCGAACGGCTCGAAGCCCGCCTTCGCCAGCACCCGCTGCGAGGCCAGGTTGTCGACCAGCGTGCCCGCTTCCACCCGGTGCAGGCCCAGTTCGTCGCGGGCGACCCGGCAGACCTCCTCCACGGCCGCGGTGGCCAGCCCCTTGCCGTGCCAGGCCCGGTCGACCCAGTACCCGATGCCGCCGCTGCACAGCGGCCCGTACGCGATGGAGCCGAGGTTGATCGCGCCGACGGGCGCGCCGGTGGCCGTCTCGACGAACACGTACGGGACGATCCGGCCCGCGTCCCGCTCGGCGAGCACGCCCTCGATCCGCTCCCGCTGGCCGTCCTCCGTGTAGAAGGAGTCCGGCCGGACCGGCTCGAAGGGCGCCATGAACGCCCGGTTCCGCGCGAACGCCTCGGCCAGCCCCGCCGCGTCGCCGAGCGCGACGCCCCTCATCCCAACCCCGTCGATGATCATCCCGGCACGCTAGCCGAGGACCCCCCTGGCCGTCACCGCGTCCGCCGGAAGCTCCCCGTACTTGGCCTCCCCGCCCGCGTCCAGCGACAGCCGGTACCCCCGCTTGACCACCGTCTGGATCAGGTTCGGGGCCCCGAGGGCCACCC
This sequence comes from Streptomyces sp. NC-S4, assembly GCF_054353315.1. Lineage (NCBI taxonomy): Bacteria > Bacillati > Actinomycetota > Actinomycetes > Kitasatosporales > Streptomycetaceae > Streptomyces > Streptomyces sp. NC-S4. The sequence goes on from NZ_CM135937.1 coordinate 3,466,904, forward strand.
GGAGGCGGGCCATCGCCGTCTCCACGGCGTGCTCGTCGCGCCCCGCGCCCGGCAGCGCCCGCAGCAGTTCCGCGCGGGACACCACCCAGCCCGGCCGCCGGGCCAGCGCCCGCAGCAGGGCCATCCCGGCGGGCGGTACGGGCCGCAGCTGTGCGTCCACCAGGGCCGCGTGCCCCCGGATCTCCACCCGGTGCCCGGCCACCGGCAGCACCCGGGCCCGGCCGGGCAGTTCCTGGCAGAGCAGCTGCACCAGCGGGCCCAGCCGGAACCGCTCCGGCTGCACCGTGTCCACCCCGTGCGCCTGCAGCGGCAGCGCGGTCACCGGCCCGACGCACGCGGACAGCAGCCTGCCGCGCAGCGCGTCCAGCACCGCTTCCCGCAGTCCCCGTTCCTCGGCCCGGGACAGCAGCGAGGCCGCCGCCGGCGCCGACGTGAAGCTGACGGCGTCCACCGCGCCGCTGATCATCGCGTCCAGCAGCCGGTCCAGCGGTGCGAGGTCCTCCGGTGCCATCCACCGGTACACGGGGACCACCACCACCTCGGCCCCGCCGGCCCGCAGCGCCTCGACGAAGCCGGGCAGCGGCTCCCCGTGCAGCTGGAGCGCGATCCGCCGGCCGTCCACCCCGTCCGTCAGCAGCCGCTGCAGTACCTCGGCGAGCGATTCCGAGTCCGGGGACCAGGTCTCCACGAGCCCGGCGGCCCGGATGGCGCCCTTCACCTTCGGCCCGCGCGCCAGCAGTTCGGCGGCCCGCAGCCGCTCCAGCAGTTCCTCGCCGACGCCCCACCCGTCGGCCGCCTCGATCCACCCCCGGAAGCCGATGGCGGTGGTGGCCACGACCACGTCCGGTGCGCAGGCGATCAGTCCCTTCGTCGCGGCCAGCAGCTCGCTGTCGTCGGCGAGCGGCACGATCCGCAGCGCGGGCGCGTGCAGCACCGCCGCCCCGCGGCGGCGCAGCAGTGCGATGAGCTCGTCCGCGCGCCGGGCGGCCGTGACCCCGACGGTGAAGCCCGCGAGCGGGCCGGTGTTCGTGTCGTCCATCGTGACCTGCCTAGTGACGCATGTGGGGGCGGTACGGGTGGACCGAGCCTGCCAACTCGTCGTGTCGGACTCGGTTCACCCGTATTTCACCGCGGTTACACCGACGTGAGCTGGGGTTTCGTCTCGACCCCGACCGTGTGGATCACGGGGGCCACCGGGCGGCGAAGGTATACCGCCCAGGTGACCGCGCAGCACAGGGCGTAGAAGCCGAGGAAGGTGACGAAGGCCGCCGTTCCCGAGCCGGAGGTCCGGAACGCCTCGCGGAAGACCAGGTTGATGCCGAGTCCGCCGAGCGCGCCGACCGCGCCGATGAGTCCCATCGAGGCGCCGGAGAGCCGTCGCCCGTAGGCGGCCGCGCTCTCGCCGCTCATGCCGCGCGCCAGTGCCTTCGCCTGGAAGATGCCCGGGATCATCTTGTACGTCGACCCGTTGCCGAGCCCGCTCAGGACGAACAGGGCCACGAACCCGACGAGGAAGACCGGCAGCGAGGCCCGCTCCGAGGCGAACACCACCACTGTGGTGGCCGCCGCCATCGCCACGAACGTCCCCAGTGTGATCCGGGCCCCGCCGAACCGGTCCGCGAGCGCCCCGCCCACCGGCCGGATCAGCGAGCCGAGCAGCGGTCCCATGAAGGTCAGCGAGGCGGCCTGGAGCGGGGTGCGGCCGAACTGGGTCTGCAGCACCAGGCCGAAGGCGAAGCTGTAGCCGATGAAGGACCCGAACGTGCCGATGTAGAGGAACGCCATGATCCAGGTGTGCGCGTCCTTCAGTGCCTCGCGGACCGCGCCGGTGTCGTTGCGCACGGGCGCCAGGTTGTCCATCCGTACGGCCGCCAGGACGGCCGCGGCCACGATCAGCGGGATGTAGGCGGCCAGCAGGTACCGCGGGTGCGCCGCCCCGGCGGTCGCGATGACCAGCAGCCCGGCCAGCTGCACCACGGGCACGCCGATGTTGCCGCCGCCGGCGTTCAGGCCGAGCGCCCAGCCCTTCTTGCGCAGCGGGAAGAAGGCGTTGATGTTGGTCATGGAGGAGGCGAAGTTGCCGCCGCCGACGCCGGTGAGGGCCGCGACGACCAGGAAGGTCCCGTAGGAGGTCCCGGGCTCCATCACCACGATCGCGGCGACCGTCGGCGCGAGCAGCAGCAGTGCGCTGACGACGGTCCAGTTGCGGCCGCCGAAGCGGGCCACGGCGAAGGTGTACGGCACCCGTACGAGCGCGCCCACGCAGGTCGCGGTCGCGATCAGGAAGAACTTCCCGGCCGGGTCGATCCCGTACGCCGGTCCCATGAAGAGGACCATCACGGACCAGAGCGACCAGATGGAGAAGCCGATGTGCTCGGAGAACACGGAGTAGACGAGGTTGCGGCGGGCGGTCCGCTCCCCGGTCTCCTTCCAGAAGGTCTCGTCCTCGGGGTCCCACCGCTCGATCCAGCGGCCCCCCTTGCGCGGTGCGGTCGTACCGGTCATCACACGCCTCCACAGCTCTCGCGTCCGTGGCACGACCGTAGGAACGGCGCGTTTCGGCCCCGGTCCCCGCCGGATGACCGCCGGGAAACCTTGCTCTCACCCGCCGTCGGGGCGGGGTGTGAGCCCCTTCGGCAGCCAGCTGCCGGGAGGAGGATCCAGCCACCCCCGGTCGGCCGCGAGGCCGGCGGCCGCGGCGCGCAGGGCGTCCAGCCCGGGATGGGTGAGGCCCCTCCTCCACACCATGGACAGCGGCGACAGCGGCACCGGGTCGGTCAGCGGCCGCTTCACGGACCCCGGCATGTCGAGGAAGCCCACGGTCGCCAGCACCGGGTTGCGGGTCTTGGCCATGACCCGGCTGAACTCCTCCTTGCCGACCGCCACCGGCGCGGGCGGCGCCGGCTCGATGCCCCGCCCGGCGAACAGCTCGCCGGCCAGCCTCGTCCACTCGACGGTCCGCGGGTTCCCGGCGCCCACGTACACGGTCTCCCCGGCGAGCGCGTCCAGCCGTACGGTCTCCCGCGCGGCCAGCGCGTGCCCCTCGGGCAGCAGCACTGCGATCGGCTCGTACCGTACGGGCATCGCCTCGAGTCCGGCCCGCAGCGCCGGGTCCAGACCGTCCGCGTATCCGAAGGCCACGTCGAGCCGGCCTGCGGCGATCTCGGCGGCGGCGTGGGTGAGCCCGCTCTCGAAGCGGGCCATCAGCTCGCAGTCCGGGGCGAGTTCGCGGGCCCTCATCAGTACGGTCCGCTGGGTGCAGGGCCCGTCGGTGTTCAGGTCGACGAGGAGGGGGCGGGGCGCGGTGAAGGCACCGGCGAGCTCCTCGTGCGCGGCCAGCACGCGCCGGGCCAGCGGCAGCAGCCGTTCCCCTTCGGCCGTCAGCTCCACCTGCCGGGTGGTCCGCAGGAACAGCGCCGCGCCCAGGGTCTGTTCGAGCCGCCGGACATCACGGCTGAGCGCCTGCTGGGCGACGTAGAGGCGGGCGGCGGCGCGGGTGAAGTGCAGTTCCTCGGCGGCCGCGACGAACCCGCGCAGCAGCCGGGGATCCACATCACGGGGCATCATCCCCGGAGACTAACAACAGATCGGCGTGAATGGTCATCGAACAGGTGTTGGACGCCCGGCCCGGTCCGGGCCGAGGGTAGTGGTCATGCCCCTCATGGCCGTCACCGGCAGCACGCTCGTCCTCGCCGCCCCGCCCGCTTCACCCGTCCCGCCCGTAACGCCCGTAACGCCCGTCCCGCCCGCCGCCGCCCGCACGTCCGCCCGCCCGCCGCGCGCGCCGGGCCCGCTGAGCCCCTACCGGCGCCTGTTCGCGCTGCCCGGCACCCGCGGCTTCACCGCCGGGAACCTCCTCGCCCGCCTCCCCATGGGCATGTTCGGGGTCAGCGCGGTCATGATGATCGCCGGCCAGCGCGGCTCGTACGCCCTCGCCGGCGCGGTCACGGCGACCGGCCTGGCCGCCACCGCGCTGGTCGGGCCGTGGACCGCCCGGCTGATCGACCGGCACGGGCAGGCCCGGATCGCCGTCCCGGCCACCCTGATCGCGTTCCTCGGCTCGCTGTCCCTGGTCGTGTGCGTCCGTACCGGGGCACCCGCCTGGACCCTCTTCGCCTCGTACGCCGCGACCGCCACCACCCCCAACATCGGCGGCATGTCCCGCGCCCGCTGGACGCACCTGCTGCGCGGCGACGCGGGCGCGCACCACACCGCGATGTCCTTCGAACAGGCCGCCGACGAGCTCTGCTTCATGCTCGGCCCGGTCCTCGCGGCCTTCCTCTGCTCGGTCGTCCTCCCCGAGGCGGGCACCCTCACCGCAGCCGCCCTGCTGCTGACCGGCATGCTGGTCTTCACCTCCTGCCGCGCCACCCAGCCCCCGGTGAAGGCGGGTCCGCGCCACGGCTCTCCGTTGCGCACCCTCGGCCCGCTGCTGCCCCTCTTCCTCGCCACCGGCGTGGTCTTCGGCTCGATGGAGATCGCCTCGATCGCCCACCTCGACGCCCTGGGGCTGGGCGCCGCCTCCGGCCCGGTGCTGGCCCTCCAGGCGGCGGGCTCCTGCGCGGCCGGCCTGCTGTACGGCACGATGCGCCCGCGCGGCCTGCGCACCTGCCTGGTCGCCATGGCCGCCGCGATGACCCTGCCCTGGCTCGCCGCGAGCACGGGCTCGCTCCTCCCGCTGGCCTGCGCGCTGCTGCTGGCGGGCATGGCCACGGCTCCGACGATGGTGACGTCGATGTCCCGCGTCCACGCGCTCATCCCGGAGGGCCGCCTCAACGAGGGCATGACCGTCGCGGTCACCGCCATCTTCGCGGGCATCTCCCTGGGCGCGGCCACGGCGGGCACCCTGGTCGACCGCCTGGGCCCGGCGACCGCCTACGCCCTCCCGGCGGCGGCGGCCGTTCTCGCCCTCGCCTCCGTCCGGGCCGTCACTCGTACCACGTGATGCTGCAGACGTAGACGCACTCGTGCCGCGGGACGGCCAGGAAGTTGATGAACCCGCGCCCACCGAGGATGTCGAATTCCCGGAGACCGCCGGTCCTGCCGGTGGGACGGCCGACGGCCTCGGCATCCCGGCCGAGCGCCGACAGTTCGGTGGCGATCCGTTCGACCTCCGCGACCACCCCGGGTGGCAAGCCACCCGTGATGTGCGCGGAATCGTCGGTGTTGTAGTCCCATGTCCAGTGACTCACAGGCCGGTCTCGGCCTCTGCTTTGTCGAGGATCTGCTGGATCTCGGCCAAGGCCGGCCCGGGATCCTCGACCCCTTCCTGAACCAGCCGTTCCAGGGCGTGGAGACGCGCGGCCCTCCGGGGGTGGCGTTCGATCTCGACGAATACGGCCCAGGAGTGAATAAAAGCCCGCAGCGGGGCGAGCGACTGCGCCTGCTGGGCGCTCGTCGTCGCCTCGAAGAGGTGCTGCGTCAACCCGGGGACACGGCTGGGGGCGATCTTCGCAACGGCCTCGCGAAGGGCAGCAGGCGTGAGTTCCGGCATGGGGATCAGCGGCCCGCCCTCGTCGGGGATCGGCGTACTCACATGTCCTCCTCGCTGGAACTCCGCTCCGGAGTGGGCTTCTCACCGTACCGCCACCAGCAGCGCAGCGCGGACGCTTCCCGCATGACGAAGGCCCCGCAACCGAGAGGTTGCGGGGCCTTCGCCCACATGGGATGAGTGGAGATGGCGGGAATCGAACCCGCGTCCAACGGTGCAGAAGCAGGGCTTCTCCGAGCGCAGTCCGCTGCGATTTTCTCGGCCCCGGAGATCACACGGACAAGTCTCCGACGGGCTCAGTCACTGTTTGATTTCCCTCCAACCCCCGTGACCGGGGCTAGAGGTTTAGATCCCTAATTGACGCCAGGATCCGGACCGGGACCACTTCCGGGCTGACGCTCCTCACAGAGGCTTCAGCTCACTGTTATTAGGCAGCGAGGGTGAAGCGGGAGTTATCGCTCTTGGAGTTGGCGATTATTTTTTGCGACATATGGTTAGCGAGATCATTGCCGCTTCCTCGGCTCGCTTCCCCTGCATCGACATCCGCTGTCGAAACCGATCATCCCCATGTTTTTTTAACAAGCTGCTCCACCCCGGGGGGCGGTGCTGACGCCATGGTACGCGAAGTGGACCACCGCGTGCCAGGTGATTAAACCGTGCCGCGCTGCTTGCGACGGATGGCCGAGATCGCCCGGTTCGTCTCGCGGGTGTCCTGCTTCTCCCGGAGCGTCTGCCGCTTGTCGTACTCCTTCTTGCCCTTCGCCAGCGCGATCTCGATCTTCGCCCGGCCGTCCTTGAAGTACAGCGAGAGGGGCACGATCGTGTGACCCGACTCGTCCGCCTTGCGCTCCAGCTTGTCGATCTCCTCGCGGTGCATGAGGAGCTTGCGCTTGCGCCGGGCGCTGTGGTTGGTCCAGGTGCCCTGGCTGTACTCCGGCACGTGCACGTTGTAGAGCCAGGCTTCGCCGCCCTCCACCGACACGAACCCGTCCACCAGCGAGGCCCGGCCCTGGCGCATGGACTTGACCTCGGTGCCCGTGAGCACGAGACCGCACTCGTAGGTGTCGATGATCGCGTAGTCGTGACGCGCCTTCTTGTTCTGGGCGATCAGCTTGCGCCCTTTTTCCTTAGCCATAGTGCGGTCATTTTCGCACTACGGACCCACCCCGAGGCCACCCAATACCGTGACGGCCCGCTCCTCGACCGCCTCGCCCGCCGGCACGTCCGGGGTGATGCCGGCGCCGTCCAGGCTGCGGCCCGCCGGGGTGCGGTACGTGCCCACCGTCAGCTCGGCCACCGAACCGTCCGGGAGCTCGGTCGGCATCTGCACCGAGCCCTTGCCGAAGGTCCGGCTGCCCACCGCCACCGCCCGGCCCCGGTCCTGCAGGGCGCCCGTCACCAGTTCGGCCGCGCTCATCGTGCCGCCGTCCACCAGGGCCACGAGCGGCCGGGTGGTGTCCCCGCCCTTGGCCGCGTAGAGGACCCGCTGCTCGCCCCGTACGTCGTACGTGGCCACGAGCCCGCCGTCGAGGAAGGCGGAGGCGGCGGTGACCGCCTCGGTGACCAGCCCGCCCGGGTTGCCGCGCAGGTCGAGCACGACCCCCTCGCCGGGCGGGGCCGCGCGGACGGCGGCCTTGACGCGGTCGCCGGAACCGCGGGTGAAGGAGGCGACCTTGATGACCGTGACCCCGTCCGGACGCTGCCGCACGGTCACCGGCTCGGTGCGCAACTGCTCGCGGCGCACGGTCTCGGTGAGGTCGGCGCCGTCCCGGCTCAGGTTCAGCACGACGGGGGTGCCGGCGTCGCCGCGCAGCAGGGCGACCACGTCGGTCACGGCGAGGCCCGTCACGGCGTGCCCGTCGACGCTCAGCAGCCGGTCCCCGGCGCGCAGTCCGGCCCGGGCGGCGGGGCTGCCGGGCTGGATCCGGTCGACCTTGATCACGCCGTCGGCGGCCCGCCCGGCCCACACCCCGACGCCGGTCCAGCGGCCGTCGAGGCCCTCGGCGAAGGCGGCGTACTCGCCCTGGTCGTAGACGGTGCCCCAGCGGTCGCCGCTGCGGCTGACGACCTCCTGGGCCGCCTTCTTCCCGGACTTCCCCTCGGCGACGGCCTCGGCGACGGCGCGGGCGACGGCCTCCCGGTCGACGGTGGCCGCCTCGCGCGAGGGCTCGGCCGCGGGGGCGCCGGTCAGCGCCGCGGCGGCCCCGGAGCCTTCCTCGTGCTCCCAGCATCCGGTTAAGGCACCGGTGGCGACGGCGGCGAGGAAGGCGAACGTCAGAACGGCCCCGCGACTGAGGTCGCGGGGCCGGAGACAGAGAGCGGGCCGACCCGGCATGGCGCCGAGTCTAGGACAAGGCCCGCGCCGGTACGGATGGTTGGCCGTACCGCTCACGGGGCGCTTGTCACACCTTCAGGTACTTGCGCAGGGCGATGAAGGCGGCCATGGAGGGCATCAGGAGGCCGATGAAGAGTACGTACGGAAGCTTGGCCAGCACCGATCCCCAGCCCATGAAGTCGATGAGCTGGATCTTGTCGCGCAGCCCGACACCGTGGTCGATCACGAAGTACTGGCCGGAGACGAGCATGCCGCAGGCGAAGAGCGCGCCGATGAGGCCGGCGACGGCCGCCTCCATGATGAAGGGGACCTGGATGTAGAAGCTGGAGGCACCGACCAGCCGCATGATCCCCGTCTCACGCCGTCGGCTGAAGGCCGAGACGCGCACGGTGTTGACGATCAGCAGCAGTGCCACGATCAGCATGATCAGCATGATGGCGAGCGCCGCGATGTTCAGGTAGTTGAGGATCCGGAAGAGGTCGTCGATCGCCTGGCGCTGGTCGTCGACGGTGTGGATGCCGTCTCGGCCGACGAAGGCGGAGGTGACCACCTTGTACTTCTCCGGGTCCTTCAGCTTGACCCGGAAGGACTCCTGCATCTGGTCCGGGGTGATGGAGGAGGCGAGCGCCGTGTTCCCGAACCGCTCCTGGTAGTGCTTGTACGCCTCGTCCGCCGACTCGTAGGCGACGGACTTCACCAGGGACATCTTCTTGAGCTCGGACTCGATCTGCTTCTTCTGCTCATCGGTCACCGCGCCCTTGGCGCAGGTGGTGACGCCCGTGGAGGCCGCCGGCGAACCGTCGGCCTTCTTGGCGGCGGCCTCGCTCGCCTCCACGGCGTCCTGCTTGTTGCAGAGGTAGATCGAGACGTTGGCCTTGTCGTACCAGTAGCCCTTCATCTTGCTCACCTGCTCGCTCATGAGCATGGAGCCGCCGAACAGGGCCAGGGAGAGGCCCACCGAGATGATGACCGCGAAGGTCATGGTGAGATTGCGGCGGAGACCGACGCCGATCTCCGACATGACGAACTGGGCGCGCATTGCGTCTCAGGGACCTTTCAGTGCTGGTAGCCGTAGACGCCGCGCGACTGGTCGCGCACGAGTCGGCCCTGTTCGAGTTCGATGACGCGCTTGCGCATCTGGTCGACGATCTGCTGGTCGTGGGTGGCCATGATCACGGTGGTGCCGGTCCGGTTGATCCGGTCCAGCAGCTTCATGATCCCGACCGAGGTCTGCGGGTCGAGGTTGCCGGTGGGCTCGTCCGCGATCAGCAGGGCGGGGCGGTTGACGAAGGCGCGGGCGATGGCCACGCGCTGCTGCTCACCGCCGGAGAGCTCGCCGGGCATGCGGTCCTCCTTGCCGCCCAGGCCCACGAGTTCGAGGACCTGCGGGACGGCCTTGCGGATCTCGCCCCGCGGCTTGCCGATGACCTCCTGGGCGAAGGCCACGTTCTCGGCCACCGTCTTGTTGGGGAGCAGGCGGAAGTCCTGGAAGACGGTCCCCAGCTGGCGCCGCATCTGCGGAACCTTCCAGTTGGAGAGCTTGGCGAGGTCCTTGCCCAGGACGTGCACCTGGCCGTGGCTCGCCCGCTCCTCGCGCAGGATGAGCCGCAGGAAGGTGGACTTGCCGGAGCCGGAGGAGCCGACCAGGAAGACGAACTCGCCCTTCGCGATGTCGAGGGAGACTTCCCTGAGTGCGGGACGGCTCTGCTTCGGGTAGGACTTGGAGACACTGTCGAATCGGATCACGGGTGCACCACGGTCGCCGGGAGTAGGTGTGCGTGACCATACGCGAACGGGCGCGAGGTGTGGACCCGGCCTCCGGACTTGCCCGATTTATCCCGGCGTGCGGGCGCTCCGGACCGTGATTGCCCGGACGGGCCGCGCCGAATGTCGGCGAAGCTGGCACAGTGGTAGGGGGAACGCTCCGGTTCCCCGCGCCGTTATAGGCGACAGAAGACCGAGGGGACGAGAGGAGGAGCGCATGACATATGACCGGCTCGTGTGCGCGAACTGCGCCGCACCCGTCAGCCAGGGCCGCTGCCCGGTGTGCCGGGCGAACCGGGAGCGCCTCCAGCAGGAGGGCCCCTTCTCCGGCCTGAACCCCGTGACGCTCATCGTGCTCATGGTGGTCCTCGTGACAGCTCTGGTCCTGGTGGCCCAGCACACCGCCTAGACCGCCCGGCCGTGGTGCCCGCAGCAGGCCCGTGCCACGTACCGATCACCCATGCGAGAAGGGCCCGGACACCAGGTGTCCGGGCCCTTCCGCACGTACGCGCGTCACCGAGGGTTACGCGGTCTGCTCCTGCTGCTTGCGCCAGCGGATCCCGGCCTCCAGGAAGCCGTCGATCTCGCCGTCGAGGACCGCCTGCGGGTTGCCGACCTCGAACTCCGTCCGCAGGTCCTTGACCATCTGGTACGGGTGCAGGACGTAGGACCGCATCTGGTTGCCCCAGGAGCTGCCGCCGTCCTTGAGGGCGTCCATCTTGTCCTTCTCCTCCTGGCGGCGCCGCTCCAGCAGCTTGGCCTGGAGGACGTTCATGGCGCTCGCCTTGTTCTGGATCTGCGAGCGCTCGTTCTGGCAGGAGACCACGATGCCGGTCGGGATGTGCGTGATGCGGACCGCGGAGTCGGTGGTGTTGACGCCCTGGCCACCGGGGCCGGAGGCGCGGTACACGTCGACGCGCAGCTCGGACTCGTCGATCTCGACGTGGTCGCTGGTCTCCACGACCGGGAGCACCTCGACGCCGGCGAAGGAGGTCTGGCGGCGGCCCTGGTTGTCGAAGGGCGAGATGCGCACGAGGCGGTGGGTGCCCTGCTCGACGGAGAGCGTTCCGTAGGCGTACGGGGCCTTGACGACGAAGGTGGTCGACTTGATGCCGGCCTCTTCCGCGTACGAGGTCTCGTAGATCTCGGTGGAATAGCCGTGCCGCTCGGCCCAGCGCAGGTACATGCGCTGGAGGCGCTCGGCGAAGTCGGAGGCGTCGACGCCGCCGGCCTCGGCACGGATGTTGACCAGGGCCTCGCGCTCGGCGTACTCGCCGGAGAGGAGGGTCCGGACCTCCATCTCGTCCAGCGCCTTGCGGACGGAGGCCAGCTCGGCCTCGGCCTCGGCCAGGGTGTCCGCGTCGTCCATCTCCTGGGCGAGGTCGAAGAGCACCCCGAGGTCGTCGATGCGCCCCCGCAGCGTCTCGGTCTTGCGGACCTCCGCCTGGAGGTGCGAAAGCTTGCTCGTGATCTTCTGGGCGGCCTCCGGGTCGTCCCACAGGGACGGCGCAGCGGCCTGCTCCTCGAGCACGGCGATTTCTGCCCTCAGCTTGTCGAGGTCCAGGACGGCCTCGATCGACCCCATGGTCGAGGAGAGGGACTTCAGCTCTTCGGAAACATCGACGACTGCCACGGGTCCAGCGTAGCCGGTCCCCGGACAACGCCGTCCGGGCAGGCCGAATCGCCCGTTCTGATGATGGTTCGCACGGGCGTACCCTCTCGGTATGACCGTTCTCCTCGTCAAGCGCCGCCATGTCGACCACATGCGTGTCACGACGACGAGCTGTCCGCCGCCGGACCGAGCAAAAGCCTGATCCACCACGATCCGACTTGGTCCTGTACGCGGCTCCCGCGGTCCCGGCACCATCCCTGTCGGAGACCCGCCCCCCTCCCGCGGCCCCCACCACCTCTGGGGAACAGGACCCCGTGACATCCGAAACGGAGCCGTCATGCCGTCCGCGCACACTCTCCCCGTCCTGGACCTCTCCCAGGCCGACGACCCGGCCCAGCGGGCCGATTTCCTGAAGAAGCTGCACGCAGCAGCCAGGGACACCGGTTTCCTGCACCTGACCGGGCACGGCGTCACCGCCGCCGAGAGCGCCCGCATCCTCGACCTGACCAAGGCCTTCTTCGCCCTCCCGGAAGCCGACCGGCTCGCCGTCAGCAATCTGAACTCCCCCCACTTCCGCGGCTACACCCGGATCGGCCACGAGCTGACCGGCGGCGCCTCCGACTGGCGGGACCAGCTGGACGTCGGCGCGGAGCGCCCGGCGCCGGTGGTGGGGCCGGACGACCCGGCCTTCCTGTGGCTGGAGGGCCCGAACCAGTGGCCCGCCGCCCTCCCGGAGCTCCGTACGGTGGTCCTGGACTGGCAGACCCGGCTCGCGGCGGTCGCCCACCGCCTGCTGCAGGAGCTCCTCGTGGCGATCGGCGCCCCGGCGGACTTCTTCGACGAGGCCTTCGCGGACCGCCCGCACCTGCACACCAAGCTGATCCGCTACCCGGGATCGGCCCCCTCCGGCGCCGACCAGGGGGTCGGCGCGCACAAGGACTACGGCTTCCTGACGCTCCTGCTGCAGGACTCGGTGGGCGGCCTCCAGGTGGTCCGGGACGGCGGCTACGTGGACGTGCCGCCGATGCCGGGCGCCTTCGTGGTGAACCTGGGCGAACTGCTGGAGATCGCGACCGAGGGCTACCTGACGGCGACGGACCACCGGGTGGTCAGCCCGCCCGGCGCGGTGGAGCGGTACTCGGTGCCGTTCTTCTACAACCCGCGGCTGGACGCGGTGATCGAGACCGTCCCGGGCGACTACCTGCGTTCCGCGCCCGGTGTCGCGCACGACGAGTCGAACCCGCTGCACGCCCAGTACGGCCGCAACGAACTGAAGGGCTGGGTCCGCGCGCACCCCGCCGTGGCGCGGCGCTGGCACCCGGAACTGGCCGCGGCGTAGCCCCTGGGCTCCGCCCGGACCCGGTCCTCAATCGCCGGACGGGCTGGAGAATCCGGCCCCGCCGGCGATTGAGGCGCGGGGGTTCGGGAGCGGAGCCCCCGATCCGGGGCGCCGCACCCGGCGGCTACCGCTTCGCGGGGACCGACTGCTTGCTGTCCTGCGGCGGAGCCTCGTCGCCCGAGACGGCCAGCCACGTGCCCAGGCCGATCGCCGCGGCCAGGGCCAGGGCCGACGCCGAGAGGACCAGCCGCCGCTTGCGGGCCGCCTCCGCCCGGTGGCGGGCGGAGCCGGGACGGTGGCCGCCCGCCGGACGGGGGACCCGGGCGGTGCCCAGCGCCCCGCCCGCCAGCTCGTCCGGCCCGGGCACCCGCATCGAGGTGTGGGTGTCCCGGTTGGAGTCGGTCGCCGAGCCCGGCACCAGCGGGACCACGCCCCGCCGTCGGACCGGGTCGGCCACCGGTTCCTCCGAGGGCTCGGGGTCCGGATCCGCGTCGTCCGGCTCGTCCACGTCCAGCGGCGGCATCCCGGCCAGCATCGGCAGCAGGTCCCGCAGCCGGACCGACAGCTCCGAGGCCCGCAGCCGCGAGGCCGGGGCCTTGGCCAGGCACTGCACCATGAGCTGCCACAGCTCGTCGGGGATCCCCGGCAGCGGGACCACCGTCTCCGTCACGTGGCGCCGCAGGACCGCGCCCGGGTGGCCCCCGCCGAAGGGGGTGAATCCCGCCAGCAGCTCGTACAGGACCGTGGCCAGGGCGTATATGTCCACCGCGGCCCGCGGGGGCAGTCCCTCGACGATCTCCGGCGCCAGGTAGTCCGGGGTGCCGATGATCCGCGTCGTCGGGGCGGAGGCCCGGCCCGTGGCGGCCCGCCGCGGGGAGTCGATCAGCTTGGCCACGCCGAAGTCGGTGAGCAGCGCCGGGTGCGAGCCGCCGGGGCCGAGCCGGCCCTGCATGTCCAGCAGGACGTTCTCCGGCTTCACGTCCCGGTGGACGACCCCCGCCGCGTGCGCCGCGGCCAGTGCGTCGGCGACGTCCGCGACGATCGCGACGGCCGCCTCGGGGGCGAGCCGCCGTTCGCGGTCGAGGCGCGTGCGCAGGTCCGTACCGCGCACGAGGTCCATGACGAGGGCGAGGTCGTTGCCGTCCACGACGAGGTCGCGGACGGACACGACGTGCGGATGCTCCAGGCCGAGCAGGGCGCTGCGCTCCTGGACGAACCGTCCGACGAGTTCCTGGTCGGACGCGAGGTCCTCGCGCAGGAGTTTGACGGCGACGGGCCCGTCAGGCCCCTCGCCCAGCCACACCGTGCCCGCGCTGCCGCGCCCCAGGATCTGGTGCGCGGTGTACCGGCTGCCGATCTTCCGTGCCACGACTGCTCCCTCAGTGGCTGGCGTACGCACCAAAGCTACGCGGCCGGGTGGGCATTGGAGGCCAGCAGGGGGCCGGATTCGCGGCGACCTTCACTTCTGCGAGCGAAATCATGTCCCAGAAGTCGACAAATCCACGAAGTCGGGGCTACGAGGGCTCCATCAGGGCTTGGTGGAGCCCGTCGAGCCCGCGGAGTCCCCGATCGAGGTGACCCAGTCGACGGCGTCGCCGCCCCAGGTCCAGACCTGGTCCCACCAGCCCTTGCCGGTGCCGATCCACTCCTGGAGCGGGGTCAGTTCCCAGACCAGCCAGCCCGCGACGAAGAACACCAGGATCAGCACCAGGCAGCCCTTGAGGCAGCCGAGGCCGGGGATCCGCACCGGGTTGGCGCTGCGGCGGCGCGGCTCGCGCGGCTCCCGGGGGGCCGGCCGCTGCTGCGGCGGCGGCTGCGGGGGCTGCTGCTGCGGCTGGCGGTACTGCGGCTGCTGCGGCTGAGGCTGCTGCTGGTACGGCTGGGGCTGGTGCTGCTGCGGCTGGTAGTGCTGCGGCGGCGGGGGCGGCGCGTACTGCTGCTGGGGCGGCTGCTGCGGCGGGCGGTACTGCGGCTGCTGGGGCTGCTGGTACTGCTGCTGGGGAGGCTGCTGGTACTGCTGCTGCGGGGGCGGCGGACCCTGCCGGTACTGCGGCGGCTGCTGCGGCTGCTGGGGCCGGTGCTGCGGCGGCGGGGGCGCCTGCCGCTGCGGGCGGCGGCGCAGCGGGTCCTCGTTCGGGTCGAGGTACTGGATCTGGGTCTGCTCGTTGCGGTCGCGGGCGGCCTGCATCTGCGACTGCCACGGGTGCGGCGAGTCGGGCCGCTGCACCGGGGGCATCACCGAGGTCGGGTCGGCCCCGGGGCCCGCAGCTTCCCCTGGCCCTCCGGGCCGGGGAGACCCCATGGGGAGCACCGAGGTGGCGTCGGCCGCGCCGACCGGCGGCATGACGCTCGTCATGGCGTTCGGGTCGTACGCGCCCGCGCCCGCGTCGGGGGTCTCGGGGACCGGAGCCGGCGAGGGGTCGGGCGCGAGCAGGGCGCCCACGCCGAGCGCGGCCTCCACTTCGGCGGCCGAGGAGTGCACGCCGATGCCGGAGGCCACCACGCGCAGCCCGCGGGCCAGGCTCTCGGCGCTGGGGCGCTCGTTCGGTTCCTTGCGCAGGCAGCGCTCGATGACCGTCCACAGCGGCTCGGGCACGGTGGAGGGCCGCTGCGGGTCCTCGCTGAGGTGGCGGTGGAGCACTTCGAGCGCGGTGCCGCCGGCGAACGGCGGGCGGCCGGTGAGCAGCTCGTAGAGCAGGATGCCGGCGCCGTAGATGTCGACGGCGGAGGTCTGCGGACGGCCCTCGGCGGACTCGGGGGCGACGTAGGCCGGGGTGCCGACGAACTCGTGGGTGCGGGTCAGGCCCGGGGAGTCGGCGAGGCGGGCGATGCCGAAGTCGGTGAGCATCGGCTTCATCTGTCCGCCGCGCTCGTCGAGCAGCACGTTGGCCGGTTTCAGGTCGCGGTGGACCACTCCGTCGGCGTGGCTGGCGGCGAGGGCGTCGGCGATCTGGGCGGTCAGCAGGCTCGCGGCGACGGGCGTGAAGGGGCCGTTCTCCCGCAGGTACCGGTGCAGGTCCGGGCCGTCGATCAGGTCCATGACCAGGGCCAGCAGATCGCCCTCGACGACGAGGTCGCGCGTGCGCACGATGTTGGGGTGGGTCAGGCGCAGCAGGACCGAGCGCTCCCGCAGGAAGCGCATGACGATGTCGGGATCCTGGGCCAGCTCCTCCTTGAGGACCTTGATGGCCACGGTCTCGCCGGGCTGTCCCGCGACGGCCGCCTCGGCGCCGGCGGCCTCCCTCTGGCGGGCACGCCAGACAGTGCCCGTGGCGCCGCGCCCGAGCGGCTCCTCGAGCAGGTATTTGCTGCCGACTGGCCGCACGTCTCGCGCTCCCCTGCTGTCGTCGGATGTGGTCGATCCGCTGATTGGTTTTCCGGCCCACTCTAGGGGGTGTCCCCCGGGAAGACGCCGGTCCCCGGAGGTTGGTTGCCGCACATATGTGCGGTGGGTGATGTTTGCGGGGTATGCCGGAGGCGATTTTCCCCGTCTTCCGCCGCCTTGGTGGCCGGATCCGATCGGGGTCCGGCCCGGGCCCCGGAACATCAAGATCATTTATTGCCGGGTGCCGGGCGTGTTGTCCGTGACAGGTGCGAGGATGCACATGTACGGACGGCACGGGACGGGAGCCCCGCCTTCCGGGCAGACCTGACCGGACGACGCGTCCGTGCCGGGTGGGGGCGGCCGGACGGTCATGTCACGGGATTCCCCTGCCGGGCGCACACACCGCGCACCGCGCAGAAGGGACCGCTGACGGCGATGCAGATCCGGCTGACCGTCCTTGGGTCGCGCAGCGGCCACCAGACCGCGACCGCCCCCGCGAGCTGTGACGTACTCGTCACCGCACCCGTCGGCACCGCGCTGGCCGCGGTCGCCTCCGGGCTCGCGGCGACCGTCGGCGGGCCCGACACCGGGGGCACGGTCGTGCTGTACGCCGGCTCCGAGCGCCTCGACCTCCAGCGGCGGGTGCTCGGCGAGCCCCCGCTCGTGGACGGCGCGGTGCTGGCGCTGCACGGGCCCGTGCCGGACGTCCTGCCGGAGGACGGCCTCGGCGCGGCCCAGCTGCACGTCGTCGCCGGACCCGACGCGGGCGGCGTCCACCTGCTGCACAGCGGGCAGATCCGGGTGGGCCGCTCGGCCGACGCCGACGTCCCCCTCGACGACCCCGACGTCTCCCGGCTGCACTGCGCCGTCACGGTCATCCCCGACGGGCGGGTCGCGGTGGCCGACCTGAACTCGACGAACGGCACCACGCTGGACAGTGCCCCGGTGGGGGCGCAGCCCGTCGCCCTGCCCCCGGGAGCGCTGCTGCGGGTCGGCGAGTCCACCCTGCGGCTGGCCCCCGCGGGCGCGCCCGCGCTGCCGGTGACCCCGGACCTCCAGGGCCACCTCTCGGTCTCCGCCCGGCCCGTCGCCCCCGACCCGCTGCCCGGCACGGATCCGGTCGCGCCCGAGGTCCCCGGTGTACCGGCCGCGCCCGAGGTCCCCGACGCCCCGGGCGCTGCGGCCGCCCCCGGTGCTTCCCGCGAAGCCGGGCAGCAGGGCGCACCGCCGAGTCCCGGCCCCGGCCCGGCCCCCAAACAGCGCAAGGGCCTCGGGGCCTGGGCCCGCAAGTGGGTGCGCGGCGAGGAGCCCGCCGAGGCCCCGCAGGAACCGGCGGCCGCCGCACCCCACCCCGACGATCCCGCCGCGGTGCTGCTGGCCGCGCTGGGCCCCACCGAGCGCCTGTGGTCGCGTACGCCCGGGCATCCCGCCGTACTGGAGGTGGGGCTCGGCGCCGGGAGCCGGGTGTCCCTGTCCGACGTCGGCGCCCTCGGGCTGGCCGGTCCGCGGCCGCGGCTGGCCGGGGCCGCCCGCTGGGTGATCGCGCAGCTGGCGGCGCTGCACGCACCGGGGCAGCTGGAGATCGTGCTGATCTCCGCCGACCGGGCGCGCGGCCTCGCCGACCGGCGGCGCGACTGGGGCTGGCTCGGCTGGCTGCCCCACGTCAGGCCCGCCCACGGCCAGGACTGCCGGCTCCTGCTCGCGTACGACCGCGACCAGGCCGCCGCCCGCACGGGTGAGCTGACCCGGCGCCTCGACGAGGGTCCGCTCGGCGCGCACTGGGCCGCCGCCGACGCCGGGCAGATCCGGCGGGCCGCCGCCCTCCACGAGGGCCCGAACACGCTCGTCGTCCTCGACGGCGATCCCGGGGCCGGCCCGCTGCGCGACGTCACCGGCCGGCTCGCCTCGCACGGCGCGGCCGCCGGGATCCACGTGCTGGTGCTCGCCGAGGCCCCGGCCGCCACCCCCGCCTCGCCGGTCGAGGAAACGTACGAGGCCGCCTGCGCGAGCTCCCCCGCCTTCCGGGACTGCGGCGCGGTCGCCCTGCTCAGCGGCGATGTGGCCACGGCCGTACGCACCTTCACGATCAGCGGCGGCAGGCCGGTCCCGTCGGGGGGCACCGCCACCGCCGATGCCGTCTCCGCCGCCTGGGCCGAGCGCTTCGCCCGGGCCCTGGCTCCGCTGCGCACCGCCGAGGGCGGCTCCGCCGAGACCCGCCGGCCGGCCGCGGCCACCCTGCCGGCCACCGCGCGGCTGCTGGACGAGCTGGGGCTGGCCCGGGCCACCCCGGCCTCCCTGATGGCCCGCTGGGCCGCCGCCACCGACCAGGGCCAGGGCATGGGCGGCCTCGCCGAGATCGTGCTCGGCAGCGGCCGCCGCGGGCCCGTCGGCACCGAGCTCGTCCACGACGGCCCGCACCTGCTCATCGAGGGGCCCGCCGGGAGCGGGCGGACCGAACTGCTGCGCTCGGTCGCCGCGTCGCTGTCCGCGGCCGCCCGGCCCGACCGGCTCGGACTGCTCCTCCTCGACGGGGCCGGCGGCGAGCGCGGCGACGGGCTGCAGCCCTGTACCGAGCTCCCGCACGTCTGCGCCCACCTGGTCGCCTCCGATCCGCTGCGCATGCGGGAGTTCGCGCAGGCGCTGGGCGCGGAGCTCAAGCGCCGCTCCGAGCTGCTGGAGGACCTGTCCTTCGCCGAGTGGCACGCGCAGCGCGAGGTGTCCGACCGCATGGTCTCGCCGCGCCGGCCCGCACCGGGCGAGCAGCGGGGCGACCTCGACCCGCAGCGCACCGGCACGCTGCGGCTGCGGGCCGCGGCCACCCGTACCGACCCGGCCGGACCCAGTCCGCTGCCCCGCCTGGTGGTGCTCGTGGACGACCTCGACGCGCTGGTCGCGCCGGGGCTGGGCAGTACGGGCCGCCCCGCCGCGGGCTCGGTGGTCCGGGCGCTGGAGGCGGTGGCCCGCGAGGGCGCCCGGCTCGGCGTGCACCTGGTGGCCACGACCGCCCGCCCGGACCGTACGGCGGACGCCGGGCCGGGCCGGCTGGCCACCCTGCGCGTGGAGCTCGACGCCCCCGACCAGCCGGGCCCGGGGCGCGGCCTGCTGCGCTTCGACGACGGCCGGACGGTGCCGTTCCAGGCGGGCCGGGTCACCGGCCGGATCCCCCGGACGGCGACCCAGCGGCCGACCGTGGTCCCGGTGGAGTGGGAGCGAATGGGTGATCCGCCGGCCCGCCGTCCGGTCCGTGAGCTGGGCAACGGACCCACCGACCTCGCGCTGCTGGCCAGCGCCCTGGACCGGGCCTCGCACCTGGTCTCGGCGATACCCGTGCTGTTCCCGCCCGCGCCCTGAGGCCCGGCCCGGAGGGTGTCCCACCCCCGCGAGGCGCTATTGCGGGGGCGCACCGCTCGGCGTAGACCTTGTGGTCCAGGACACATCACGGGCATCGGGGGCAGAACCATGCGCAGGCACGGAACGAGCCGTACGACACTCACCTGGACGGCGCTCGCGGCGGCGGCCGCCCTCACGCTCTGCGCGTGCGGGGACGGCGGGACGGACGAACCGCGGGGCCCCGAGGGCAGCACGGCCGCACCCCGGGTGCAGTTACCGAAGCTGCCCGGCGAGAAGCTGGAGGTCGCCGCGGTCTGGACGGGCCCGGAACAGGAGAACTTCACCAAGGTCCTGAAGGAGTTCGAGAAGCGGACGGGGGCCACCGTCACCTTCGTCCCGGCCCAGGACCCGATCGTCACCTTCCTCGGCACGAAGATCGCGGGCGGTGCGCCGCCGGACGTGGCGCTGCTCCCGCAGGTCGGTGCGCTGAAGGCAGCGGTGGAGAACAAGTGGGCGCAGCCGCTCGGCCCGGAGGCCGCGGCCCAGCTGGACGCGAACTACTCCAAGGGCTGGCGGGCGCTCGGCGCCGTCGGAGACACCCAGTACGGCGTGTACTACAAGGCCGCCAACAAGTCGCTGATCTGGTACAACGCGAAGGCCTTCGAGGCGGCGGGGATCAAACCCCCGAAGACGTGGAAGGAACTGATCACCGCGGCCGACACGCTGTCCGCCTCCGGCACCCCGGCCGTCTCGGTGGCGGGCGCGGACGGCTGGACCCTCACCGACTGGTTCGAGAACATCTACCTCTCCCAGGCCGGGCCGGAGAAGTACGACCAGCTGGCCAAGCACCGGATCAAGTGGACGGACGACAGCGTCAAGCAGGCGCTGACCACCCTCGGGGAACTGTTCGGCCGCAAGGACTTCCTGGCGGGCGGGCCGAGCGGGGCGCTGTCCACCGAGTTCCCGAAGTCGGTGACGCAGACCTTCACCGGCGGCGACCGGCCGGCGGCCGCGATGGTCTTCGAGGGCGACTTCGTGGCGGTGAACATCGCGCAGACCGAGGCGAAGGTGGGCGAGGACGCCCTCGTCTTCCCCTTCCCGGCGGTCGGCGAGAAGGCTCCGGTGGTCTCCGGCGGCGACGTGGCGGTCGCCCTGAAGCCGTCGAAGGGGGCTCAGGCGCTGCTGACCTTCCTGGCCTCGCCGGACGCGGCGGAGATCCACGCCCGGCAGGGCGGCTTCCTCTCCCCGAACAAGGCGGTGGACCCGGCCGCCTATCCGAACGCCATCCAGCGGGACATCGCCAAGTCGCTGATCGCGGCGGGCGACGACTTCCGCTTCGACATGTCGGACCAGGCCCCGGCGGCCTTCGGCGGGACCCCGGGCGCGGGTGAGTGGAAGGCGCTCCAGGACTTCCTGGCGAACCCGTCGGACGTGGCGGGCACCCAGGCGAAACTGGAGGCGGACGCGGCCAAGGCCTACGGGAACTGATCCCGTGCCGGCCCCTGCCGCCAAAGGCGCCGCAGCCGAGGGCTCCGCAGCCAAGGGAGTCCTCTCCGCGGAGGCCCGGCGCCGCCGGCTGATCGCGGGCGCGTTCCTCCTCCCGGCGCTCGTGCTGCTCGGTGCGCTCGTCGTGCACCCGATCGGCTACTCCCTCTACCGCAGCTTCTTCGACCGTTCCGGCGACACCTTCGTCGGCGGAGCCAACTACCGGGAGATCCTGAGCGACGACACCATCCGCACCGCCCTGAAGAACACGGCGCTGTGGGTGGTGTTCGCCCCGGCCACGGCCACCGCCCTCGGCCTGATCTTCGCGGTCCTCACCGAACGGGTGCGCTGGGGAACGGCGTTCAAGCTGCTGGTGTTCATGCCGATGGCGATCTCGATGCTGGCCGCGGGCATCATCTTCCGCCTCGTCTACGACCACGATCCCGACCGCGGGGTCGCCAACGCGGTCTGGGTCGGGGTCCACGACACCTTCGCGCAGTCCTCGGCCTTCCCCAAGGCCCGCCCGGGCCGGGACTCGCCGCTCGCGGACGCGGGCGGGGGTGCCTTCATCACCCGCGACCCGGTACGCGCCGGTACCCCGGTGCTGCTCCCGCTGGTCGGCGTGGCCCCGGAGGCGCTGCCGGACGGAACCCGTACCGCGGGCAGGTCCGACGCCGTGCCGGGGAAGGTCACCGGCACCGTCTGGCAGGACTTCACCCGGGGCGGGGGCGGCGCGACGAACGTGGTCGACCCGACCGAGCAGGGCTACGCCGGGATGCGGATCGAGGCGGTCAAGGACGGCCGGGTGGTCGATACGGCGACGGCCGCCGCCGACGGCACCTTCACCCTGTCCGCGAAGGCCGACGGGGCGCTGCTGCGGCTGCCCGCGGCCAATTTCCGGGAGGCGTACGCGGGGGTGCAGTGGCTCGGCCCGGCGCTCGTGACCCCGGCGGTCATCGGAGCGTACGTATGGATGTGGGCCGGTTTCGCGATGGTGCTGATCGGGGCCGGGCTGGCCGCCGTACCGCGTGAGCTGCTGGAGGCGGCGCGCGTGGACGGGGCGAGCGAGTGGCAGGTGTTCCGGCGGATCACCGTCCCGCTGCTCGCGCCCGTCCTCGTGGTCGTGCTCGTCACCCTCGTCATCAACGTCATGAAGATCTTCGACCTGGTCTTCGTGATCGCCCCGGGTGCGGTCCAGGACGACGCGAACGTGCTCGCGCTCCAGCTGTACCGGACCTCCTTCGGCACGGACGCCGATCCGGGGCTGGGCAGCGCGATCGCGGTGCTGCTGCTGGTGCTGGTGATCCCGGTGATGCTCGTGAACATCCGTCGGCTGCGCAAGGAGAGGTCCCGATGAGCCGTTCCGACACGACGCCGGGCCCGAAGGCGGGCCCGACGGCGGAGCCGCCGTCGGAGCCGGCTGCGGGTCCGGCGGCCGCCGGGCCCGCCCGGCCCTCGTACGCCGCGCGCGCCTCCGCCGGACTCGCCGCGGGCGCGCTGCGCGTCTTCCTGGTCGCGGCGGCGCTCTTCTGGCTGCTGCCGACGCTCGGACTGCTGCTCTCCTCGTTCCTCTCCCCCACCGACCTCAACAGCGGCGGCTGGTGGCAGGTGCTCACGGCGCCCTCGCGGCTGACGGTGGACAACTACGCGCGGCTGCTGGAGAACGACACCATCACCGGCTCACTCCTGAACACCTTCGCCATCGCCGTGCCGGCCACCCTGCTGGTCGTTAGCCTGGGCGCGTTCGCCGGGTACGCCTTCGCCTGGCTGGAGTTCCCCGGCCGGGACTGGCTGTTCCTCCTCGTCGTCGGACTGCTCGTGGTCCCGGTCCAGGTGGCGCTGATCCCCGTCTCCGAACTCTTCGGCTCCATCGGGCTGTTCGAGACCACGGCGGGCGTGGTCCTCTTCCACACCGCCTTCGGACTGCCCTTCGCCGTGTTCCTGCTGCGCAACTTCTTCGCGGAGATCCCGCGCGAGCTGCTGGAGGCGGCCCGGCTCGACGGGGCGGGCGAACTGCGGCTGTTCGCCCGGGTGGTGCTACCGCTCGGCGCGCCCGCGATCGCCTCGCTCGGCATCTTCCAGTTCCTGTGGGTGTGGAACGACATGCTGGTGGCGCTGGTGTTCGCGGACTCGGCCCACCCGCCGGTCACGGTCGCCCTCCAGCAGCAGGTACGGCAGTTCGGGAACAACATCGACGTACTCGCGCCCGGCGCGTTCCTGTCGATGGCGATCCCGCTCGTCGTCTTCTTCGCCTTCCAGCGGCAGTTCGTCTCGGGGGTGATGGCCGGGGCGATCAAGTGACGGCGATCAGGTGACGCTGTGCATGCCCGCTGCCGCCCCGACCCGGGTCGATCTTCCTCGACGGCGTCGACACCCTCGCCCCCGTCCGGCCGCCGGGCTAGGCCGAGGAGCTCACTTTCAGGCCCGCCACCACCTGGTGGGCCAGGACGTCGAGGTGGCCGCCCGTCACCGCGTCCCGGACGACCACCTGGCGCCAGTAGAGCGGGCCGATCAGCAGGTCGAGGGCGTGGGCCGGGTCGATGCCCGCCGGGAGCTCGCCGCGGGCGACCGCGTCCGAGACGATGCCCTCCGCCATGCGGCGCTGGCCGTCGAGCAGGGCGCCGCGCACCGCGTCGGCGATCTCGGGGTTCCGCGCCGCCTCGACCAGCAGGTCCGGGATGACGGCGGAGGCCACCGGGTGCCGCAGCACGTGTGACATGACCTCCAGCAGGGCCCGTACGTCCCCGTACAGCGAGCCGGTCGCGGGCACCGGCAGGCCGTCCACCGCGAACGCCCCGACCAGGTCCAGCACCAGGTGCAGCTTCGACTTCCAGCGCCGGTAGACCGCGGTCTTGCCGACCCCCGCCCGCCGGGCGATGCCCTCGATGGACATCTTCGAGAAGCCGACCGCGGCCAGTTCCTCCACCACCGCGTCACGGATCGCCTCGGTCACGTCCGCGCGCAGGACGGCGGCCCCGGCGGGGGCTCTGCGGGCGGGGGCGGGGGCGGAAGCGGCGGCGGGGTCCGGGGTCATGCAGAGAGCATAGCCGCGCCCCCGTCACGACGATACGGTTGCGTTCCGACGCAGCACGCCCTAACCTCGCCGTAGCGACGATACGGACCCGTCCCGACCTCGGCAGTGACGTACTGACCCCGTCGAAAGCGAACCCTGTGACCACCGCGACCGCACCCAAGACCGAGCCCGCGCCCTCCGCGGAACTCGCGCGACTCGCCGCCGCCCACGGCCTCACCCTCAGCGGCGCCCGCCCCACGCTCCCCCGCTACATCGCGGAACTCTGGGACCGCCGCCACTTCGTGACCGCGTACGCGACCGCCCGTATGCAGGCCACGTACAGCACCGCCAAGCTCGGGCAGCTCTGGCACCTGGTGACCCCGCTCCTCAACGCGGCCGTCTACTACTTCATCTTCGGCATCGTGATGAAGGCCAGCCACGGCGTGCCGGACTACGTCCCCTTCCTGATCACCGGCATCTTCGTCTGGGACTTCATCGGCACCTCCATCAACACCGGCACCCGTGCCGTCCACAGCAACCGGGGCCTGGTCCGCGCCCTGCACTTCCCGCGCGCCAGCCTGCCCATCTCCACCGTCGTCCAGCTCTTCCAGCAGCTGCTCGTCACCATGGGCGCCCTGGTCATCCTGCTGCTGGCGTTCGGCCAGCGGCCCGCCTGGTCCTGGTTCCTGGCCGTCCCGGCCCTGTTGCTGATGGCCGTCTTCGCCGCCGGCTGCGCGATGGTCATGGCGCGCATCGGCAGCAAGAGCCCGGACGTCAGCCAGCTGATGCCCTTCATCCTGCGCACCTGGATGTACTCCTCGGGCGTCATGTGGTCCATCGACCAGATGCTCGCCTCGGACCACCTGCCGCACCACTGGGTGCTGACACTGCTCAAGGTCAACCCCGCGGCGGTCTACATCGACCTGATGCGCTTCGCGCTGATCGACAGCTTCCAGGCGCACTCGCTCCCGCCCCACGCGTGGCTGCTCGCCATCGGCTGGGCCCTGCTCGCCGGCGTCGGCGGGTTCATCTGGTTCTGGAAGGCAGAAGAGGAGTACGGACGTGGCTGACACCGCGGCGCAGACCGACACCCGGGTACCGACCGTCATCGCCGACGGGGTCCACGTGATCTACAAGGTCCACGGCGCCGGCGCCCGCAAGGGCGGGGCCACCGCGGCGCTCAGCCGGGTCTTCTCCCGCAAGGCGCCCCCCGGCGTCAAGGAGGTGCACGCCGTCAAGGGCGTCACCTTCACCGCGTACAAGGGCGAGGCCATCGGCCTCATCGGCTCCAACGGCTCCGGCAAGTCCACCCTGCTGGCCGCCATCGCCGGCCTCCAGCCGGTGGCCCGCGGCCGGATCTACTCGCACGGCCAGCCGTCCCTGCTCGGTGTGAACGCCGCGCTGATGAACGACCTGACCGGCGAGCGCAACGTCGTCCTCGGCGGCCTCGCGATGGGCATGTCCAAGCAGCAGATCCGCGAGCGCTACCAGGGCATCGTCGACTTCTCCGGCATCAACGAGAAGGGCGACTTCATCTCCCTGCCCATGCGGACGTACTCCTCCGGCATGGGCGCCCGGCTGCGGTTCTCCATCGCCGCCGCCAAGGACCACGACGTCCTGATGATCGACGAGGCCCTGGCCACCGGCGACGCGGCCTTCCAGCGCCGCAGCCAGGCCCGCATCGAGGAACTCCGCGAGCACGCCGGCACCGTCTTCCTCGTCAGCCACAGCATCAACACGGTCCGCGAGACCTGCGACCGCGCGATCTGGCTGGAGGCCGGAGTCCTCCGCATGGACGGCCCCTCGAAGGAAGTCTGCGACGCCTACGACGCCTTCACAGCGGGCCGCTGACCGCAACGGCGCCGCACGCGAACGGGCCGGGCCCGGGACCATGAGGTCCCGGGCCCGGCCCGTTGCGTTCAGCCCGCGATCAGCTGTGCACGCGCAGCAGCGACCGCATCGTCCGCATCGCCACCGACAGGTTCGCCAGGTCGAAGTCGTCCGACCCCTGGATCTCGTCCAGAGTCGTCCGCGCCCGCCCGATGATGGCCGTGTTCTTCTCCTCCCACGCCTGGAAGCGCTCCTCGGGAGTCGAAGTGCCGTTGCCCACCGACAGCACGTCCGCGGTCAGTGCCGCGTGCGCCGCGAACAGGTCCTCGCGGATGGAGGCGCGGGCCATCGACTGCCAGCGGTCGGACCGCGGCAGCTCGATGATCCGGTCCATCAGCTGGGTGATGGCCAGGCGGTCGGCGAGGTCGTAGTACACCTCGGCGACCTCCAGCGGGTCCACACCCGTGCGGTCCGCGATCGCGACGATGTCCAGCGCCGGGAAGGCGGAGGAGAACCCGGCCACCTTGGCGGCCAGTTCCTCCGGGACGCCCTCGCCCGTCAGCTCGTCCAGGATCGACTGGTACCACTCCAGATCGGCGCCGCGCACCAGCTTCGGCAGCTCGGCCCAGACCTGGCCCACGCGCTCCTGGAAGAAGGCGATGGTCTCGGTGATCTGGAGCGGCTGCGGCCGGTTGTTCAGCAGCCAGCGGGTACCGCGCTCGACCAGGCGCCGCGAGTGCAGCCGCACCCGGGTCTGGACATCGGCGGCGACCTTGTTGTCGAGCGCCTCCACCGCGTCCCACACGTCGGCCAGGCCGAAGATCTCGCGGGCCGCGAGCTGCGCGCGCACGATCTCCTCCGTGGAGGCCCCGCTCTCCTCGCGCAGGCGGTGCAGGAAGGTCGAACCACCCGTGTTGACGGTGTCGTTGACCAGGAGGGTGGTGATGATCTCCCGGCGCAGCGCGTGCGCGTCGATCTGCTCGGTGAGCCGCTCGGCCAGGGCGGCCGGGAAGTACGCGAAGAGCAGACGGCGCAGGTACGGGTCGTCCGGCAGCTCGGTGGTGATGAGCTCGTCCGCCACCGTGATCTTGGTGTAGGCGAACAGCACCGCCAGCTCCGGCTGGGTCAGGCCCTTGCCGCCGCCGAGCAGCTCGCGGATCTGCCGGTCGGTGGGCAGGAACTCCAGCGCCCGGTCCAGCAGCCCGTCGCGCTCCAGCCGGCGCATGTAGCGCTGCTGGGCGTGGAGCAGGCTCGGGGCCTGGGCCGCGCCGTTGGCGAGCGCGACGTTCTGCGCGTAGTTGTTGCGCAGCACCAGACGGCCGACCTCGTCGGTCATCTGGGCGAGCAGCTTGTTGCGCTGCTTGACCGTCATGTCGCCGTCCGTGACGACCGCGTTGAGCAGGATCTTGATGTTCACCTCGTGGTCGGAGGTGTCCACGCCCGCGCTGTTGTCGATGGCGTCGGTGTTGACCTTGCCGCCCTCGCCGCCCGTGCCGGTACGGGCGAACTCGATCCGGCCGAGCTGGGTCAGACCCAGGTTGCCGCCCTCGCCGATGACCTTGGCCCGCACGTCGGAGCCGTTGACGCGGATGGCGTCGTTGGCCTTGTCGCCGACGTCCGCGTGCGTCTCGGCGGTGGCCTTGACGTACGTACCGATGCCGCCGTTCCACAGCAGGTCCACGGGGGACTGCAGGATCGCCTTCATCAGGTCGGCCGGGGTCATCTTGGTGACGCCCGCCTCGATGCCGAGGGCCTCACGGACCTGCGCGGTGATCGGGACGGCCTTCGCCGTACGCGGGTGGATGCCACCGCCCGCCGAGATCAGCGAGGTGTCGTAGTCGGCCCACGAGGAGCGCGGCAGCTCGAACAGGCGCCGGCGCTCGGCGTAGGAGGTGGCCGCGTCCGGGTTCGGGTCGATGAAGATGTGCCGGTGGTCGAAGGCGGCGACCAGGCGGATGTGCTCGGAGAGCAGCATGCCGTTGCCGAACACGTCGCCGGACATGTCGCCGACGCCGACGACGGTGAAGTCCTCGGTCTGGGTGTCGTGGCCCAGCTCGCGGAAGTGCCGCTTGACGGACTCCCACGCGCCGCGGGCGGTGATGCCCATGCCCTTGTGGTCGTAGCCGGCCGAGCCGCCCGACGCGAAGGCGTCACCGAGCCAGAAGCCGTAGGACTCCGCCACGCCGTTGGCGATGTCGGAGAAGGTCGCGGTGCCCTTGTCGGCGGCGACGACGAGGTAGGTGTCGTCCTCGTCGTGGCGGACCACGCCCTTCGGGGGCACGACCTCACCGGCGACCATGTTGTCGGTGATGTCGAGCAGCGCCGAGATGAAGATCTTGTACGAGGCGATGCCCTCGGCGAGCCAGGCGTCGCGGTCCACCGACGGGTCGGGGAGGTTCTTCGCGACGAAGCCGCCCTTGGCGCCGACCGGCACGATCACGGTGTTCTTGACCATCTGCGCCTTGACCAGGCCGAGGATCTCCGTACGGAAGTCCTCGCGGCGGTCGGACCAGCGCAGGCCGCCTCGGGCGACCTTGCCGAAGCGCAGGTGGACGCCCTCGACGCGCGGGGAGTACACCCAGATCTCGAAGGCCGGGCGCGGGGCCGGCAGGTCCGGGATGGCCTGCGGGTCGAACTTCATCGACACGTACGAGTGCTGCTCGCCCACGCCGTTGAGCTGGAAGAAGTTCGTGCGCAGGGTGGCCTTGATGAGGGTGAGGAAGGCCCGCAGGATGCGGTCCTCGTCGAGCGAGGCGACCTGGTCCAGGGCCCCGTCGAGCTCCTCCAGCATGGCGTCCACGAGCTCGCTGCCGGCGGTCTGGCGCACGGGCGCCATCCGGGCCTCGAAGAGCGAGACCAGCAGTCGGGTGGTGTGGACGTTGTTGCGGAGGGTGTCCTCCATGTAGTCCTGGCTGAAGGTGGAGCCGGCCTGGCGCAGGTACTTGGCGTACGCGCGCAGGACGACGGCCTGCCGCCAGGTGAGGCCGGCGCCCAGCACCAGGGCGTTGAAGTTGTCGTTCTCCGCGTCGCCCTGCCAGACCGCGGCGAAGGCGTCCTGGAAGCGCTCGCGGGCGTCGTCGCCGAGGTAGTTGTCCCCGTTGCCGGAGACGGGCATCCGCAGACCGAAGTCGTAGATCCAGGCGCTGACCCGGTCGGAGCGGCGCAGCTCGTACGGGCGCTCGTCGGTGACCTCGACGCCCAGGCGCTGCAGCACCGGCAGGACCGCGGAGAGCGAGACCTGGTCGCCGGTACGGAAGATCTTGAACCGGCGCTCGCCGGGGCCCGCGCCGACGGGCTCGTAGAGCGAGAGCGCGAACTGGCGGTCGCTGGCGGCGAGCCGCTCCAGGTGGATCAGGTCGGCGACGGCCGCGCGCGGCGAGTGGTCGGCCTTGTAGCCCTCGGCGAAGGAGGTGCCGTAGCGGCGCAGCAGCTCGGCGGCGCGCTCCTCGCCGCACTCGGCGATCAGCGCTTCCTGGAAGCCGTCGGCCCAGGAGCGGGCGGCCTCGACGAGGCGGCCCTCGATGCGCTCGACGTCGGAGTCGGTCAGCGCGGGCAGCTCGGTGCCCTGCGGGACGCGGACGACGAAGTGGATGCGGGAGAGGATCGACTCGGTGTTCCACGCGGTGAAGTCGACGCTGATGCCGCCGAGCTCCTCGCGCAGGATGTCCATCAGGCGCAGCCGCACACCGGTGGTGAACCGGTCGCGGGGCAGGTAGACGAGCGCCGAGTAGTAGCGGCCGTACTCGTCCTGGCGCAGGTACAGCCGCAGCCGGCGGCGTTCCTGGAGGTACAGGACGGAGGTGACGATGGCCTGGAGCTGGTCGACCGGGGTCTGGAACAGCTCGTCGCGCGGGTACGTCTCCAGGATCTGCGTCAGGTCGCGGCCGTCGTGGCTGCTCGGCGAGAAGCCGGCGCCGGCGAGGACCTCGGCGACCTTGCGGCGGATGACCGGGACGCGGCGCACGGACTCGGTGTACGCGGCGGAGGAGAACAGGCCGAGGAAGCGGCGCTCGCCGACGACGTTGCCGTCGGCGTCGAACTTCTTGACGCCCACGTAGTCGAGGTACGAGGGGCGGTGCACGGTGGAGCGGCTGTTGGCCTTGGTCAGCACCAGCAGGCGGTGCTCGCGGGCCTTGGCGCGGGCGTCGGCGGGCAGCCGGTTGAAGGACGGCGAGACCGGGTGGCCGTCCTCCTTGCCGCTGTGGTGCGGGTCGGAGCGCAGGATGCCGAGGCCGGTGCCGGGCACGGCGGACAGGGAGTCGCCGTCGACGAGGTTGTACTCGCGGTAGCCGAGGAAGGTGAAGTGGTCGTCGGCGAGCCAGCGCAGCAGCTCGCGGGCCTCTTCGAGCTCGTACTCGCGCAGGTCCGGGGCGGTGGGCTCCTCGGGCAGGCCCTCGGCGATGCGCAGCGCGGCCTCGCGCATCTTCTCCCAGTCCTCGACGGACTCCCGTACGTCGGACAGGACGCGCAGCAGGTCGGCGTTGATCTGCTTGAGGTCGGCGCGGTCGGTCTCGCGGTCGATCTCGACGTGGATCCAGGACTCGACGAGGGAGTCGTGGGGACGCGCGGTGGCGGGGCCGTGGGCGTCGCAGTCGGGACCGAGGATCTCGATCAGCTTGCCGGTGACGTCACGGCGGACGACGACCTGCGGGTGGATCACGACGTGGATGCCGCGGCCCTGGCGGGACAGCTCGTTCGTCACGGAGTCCACGAGGAAGGGCATGTCGTCGGTGACGACCTCGACGACGGAGTGGCTGGAGGTCCAGCCGTTCTCCTCCACCGTGGGCGTGTGCACGCGCACGTTCGCGGTGCCCTGCGGCCGGTTCTCGGCGAGCCGGTAGTGCGAGAGCGCGGCTCCGAACACATCGACCGGGTCGCGGTCCGCGAGGTCCTCGGGCGCCGTGTGCAGGTAGTAGCGCTGGAGGTAGGAGAGAACGGTGTCCTGGTCCGGACGCTCTCCCCGCTCGGACCCAGTCGGAAGTAGCCCCCCGGCCGGGCTGTGCTCAGCTACCCGGGCCGCCCGTGCGAGCAGCTCGGCCTTTGCTTCGTCCAGCTTGGTCTGCATGTCCTCTGGCTCCTGTCGCGCGCCATTGCGTGACGTAGGTGAAGGAAGGAATGACATAGCGCCGCGAGGCGGGGTGTCCGTCCGGGATCGACGCTATGCCGTCGAGAGAGCCGACCGGGAGGGAATGAGCCATGATCGGCCGACGGTCCCGGGGGCGGGGATCAGCGAAGGCCCGGGCACGGTCGTGCGCCGGGCGCAGGCCGGAGGCAACAGTGCCCCCGATGAATATCGCGCTGATCACGGGTACAAGGCTATCCCGACCTACCCCCAGGACGTCATTCGCTGCATCTGTACAAATCTTGGGGTAGAACTTTGACACTCTGGCCAGCGACGTGACGAGCCGTCCGTGCAGCGGCCCGTCCAGTCGTTATCCGGCCAGCTCGCGAGCTGTGCGTACGGCCTCGGCCAGGCTGTCCACGACCGGCACTCCGGCTGATTCCAGACTGCTGCGGCTGTGCGAACCGCCCGTGTAGAGAACCGCCCGGGCACCCACGTGGGCGGCGGCGAGGGCGTCGTCCACGGCGTCTCCGATGAGGACCGTACGGTCCGCCGTCACGCCCGTCCCGTCCAGGGCGGCCAGGTGGCGTACGAGGTGTCCCGCCTTGGAGGTGTGGGAGGGGCCGATCCGGCCGTCGACGCGCAGGAAGTGCCGGTCGATGCCATGGGCCCGGACCAGCGGGACGAGCTTGTCGTGGGGCGCGAGGGACAGCAGGGACTGGGTGAGCCCGTCCAGCTGCCAGTCCCGGAGCAGCTCCCGGGCCCCCTCGGCCAGCCCTGCGTCCTCGGCGGCGGCCCAGTAGTGGCGGTGGAAGGTGTCGTCCATGACGAGCCACTCCGCCTCGGTGGGCATCCGTCCCATGAGGCGCTCGTAGAACTTCGGCACCGGGACGACGTACAGGTCGCGGTAGGTCTCCAGGGTGATCGGCGCGAAGCCGAGCTCGGCGAAGGAGGCGTTGGTCGCGGCTATGACGGCGTCGATGTCGTGGAGGAGCGTCCCGTTCCAGTCCCAGACGATGTGGTCCGGGCGGGTGGCGACGGTCGCGGCGGTCGTGTCGCTCACTTCAGCAGCCCCGGGATCTCCTGCAGGCCGAACCACAGCAGGTCGTGGTCCTCGGCCCCCTCGACGGTCAGCTGCGCGTCCGCGTCCCCGCCGTCGGCGGCCTCCAGGGCCCGTACGGCGGCGGTCACGTCCTCTTCGGCGTCATCGGCGTCCACGTGCACGGCGGCGGCCACGGAGAGCCGTACGGCGGCGGCCAGGGCCACCCGGCCGAGCGCGGCCTCGTCGGTGCCGGGGGTGGCGGTGGCGGCCTTGTCGTCGACGTCGAGGGCGACCACGACGCGCCGGCGCGGGGCGTCCGCGTCCGCGGCGAGCAGCCGCAGGGAGGCGAGCGCGGCCCGGTTCAGGGCCGCGTACTCCAGCTCCTCGATGTCGTCCGACGCGTACCACTCGCGCAGACCGGGGGTCACGGCGTAAGCCGGCAGCGGGGCGGGGCCCAGCTCACCCGCCCGGTGCACCTCGGCGAGGCCGGGGAGGGTCAGGGGGACGTACACGCGCATGGCCGGCCGCTTTCGGTAGTCGGAAACGCCCTCAGGATACGACTCGGGCGCGGCCGGGCGGGTGATGGACCCCGTCCCCCTTCGGGGCGCCGGACCGGGGGCCCGGCCCGTCCACCCGGGTACGCGCGCGGGCGCCGGGCCGGGCGGATGACCGGCCGCCGCGCACCCGGATAGGTGAAGCGGACCGGTGGCCGGGCGGGCCGCGGGCGTGGTTGCGGAGCGTGTTCGGCGGCCGTAGAAGATCCCCATCAAGTTACCGCCCGGTATCGCTCCGGGCCCGGACCGTTCGGGGGCAACTGGCGATGGACACCACGACGCGCGGCACCATGACCGGCAACGACGGCAGCCGCCGGCGGCCCGCAGGCCGCACCCGGACCCGGCCCGCGGGCCGCCGGGACCCGCGGCGCCCGGCCGGCCCCCCGCGCGCCCTGCGGCTCGGCCCGCACCACTGGTTCGCCGAACACCTCCTCGCGGTGGTCAGCGGCCTGCGCCCGGTCCACTCGCTCCTCGGCCACACCATCGGCCCCGCCTACCAGCAGCTGATCGCCCTGGCCCCCGCGGACCCCCTCCGCGACCGCCTCCGCCCGGTCGTCCGCCAGTGCGGCCGCTTCACGCCGGGCCCGGGGGTCATCGAGGCCTTCGCCCGCATCGCCACGGGCGACCGCCTCAGCGCCATGGCCTTCCGCCTCGAACAGGGCCCCGACCTCCGCTGGCGCTGCGCCGCGGTAGAAATCCAGGGCCCCCGCCCATGACCTGCCGTCGCCGAGTCCAGCCCCGCCGGCGATTGAGGCGCGGGGGTCCGGGGGCAGCGCCCCCGGCAACGGCGCCGCACGGCACCGCACAACGCGGCCGGGGCCGGACACCCCACGGTGTCCGGCCCCGGCCGACAGCTCACGCGAAACCCTGCGAAGGGTTACTTCTTCCGGCGGCGCCCACCGGCGGCCTTCGCCGCCTTGCGCCGCTCCGCCCGCGTCATCCCGTCACCCTCGGCGCCGAGGGAGTCGCTCTCGAAGTCGCCCTCGATGACACCGCCCTCCCCGTCCACCGTCGGGGCGGAGAAGTGCAGCCGGTCCGGCCGCTGCGGAGCGTCCAGCCCCTTCGCCCGGATCTCCGGACGCGCACCCGCCGGCTCCTTCGTCAGCGACGGCGCCGTGTCCTGCACCGGAACCTCCTCGACCTGCTGCTCGACCTGGACCTCCAGGTTGAACAGGTAGCCGACGGACTCCTCCTTGATGCCTTCCTGCATGGCGTTGAACATGTCGAAGCCCTCGCGCTGGTACTCGACCAGCGGGTCCTTCTGGGCCATGGCCCGCAGGCCGATGCCCTCCTGCAGGTAGTCCATCTCGTACAGGTGCTCACGCCACTTGCGGTCGAGCACCGACAGGACCACGCGCCGCTCCAGCTCACGCATGATCTCGGAGCCGAGCGTCTTCTCGCGGGTCTCGTACTGCTCGTGGATGTCGTCCTTGACGGACTCCGCGATGAACTCGGCGGTGATGCCCGCGCGGTCGCCCGCGGCCTCCTCCAGCTCCTCGATGGTGACCTTCACCGGGTAGAGCTGGCGGAAGGCGCCCCACAGGCGCTCCAGGTCCCACTCCTCGGCGAAGCCCTCGACCGTCTCGGCCGCGATGTACGCGTCGATGGTGTCGTCCATCATGTGGCGCACCTGCTCCTGGAGGTCCTCGCCCTCCAGGACGCGGCGGCGCTCGCCGTAGATGACCTCGCGCTGGTTGTTGAGGACCTCGTCGTACTTCAGGACGTTCTTGCGCGTCTCGAAGTTCTGGGTCTCGACCTGCGACTGGGCCGACGCGATCGCGCGCGTCACCATCTTGTTCTCGATCGGCACGTCGTCGGGGACGTTCGCCATCGCCATGACGCGCTCGACCATCTGCGCCTTGAACAGGCGCATCAGGTCGTCGCCCAGCGACAGGTAGAAACGGGACTCGCCCGGGTCGCCCTGTCGGCCGGAGCGGCCGCGCAGCTGGTTGTCGATACGGCGCGACTCGTGCCGCTCGGTGCCCAGCACGTACAGCCCGCCGAGCTCCTTGACCTCCTCGAACTCCGCCTTCACCGCGGCCTCGGCCCGGGTGAGCGCCGCGGGAAGGGCGTGCGCCCACTCCTCGATGTGCTCCTCCGGGTCCAGGCCCCGCTGGCGCAGCTCGGCCTCGGCGAGGTCGTCCGGGTTGCCGCCGAGCTTGATGTCGGTACCGCGGCCGGCCATGTTCGTGGCGACCGTGACCGCGCCCCGGCGGCCGGCCTGGGCGACGATCGTCGCCTCACGGTCGTGCTGCTTGGCGTTGAGCACCTCGTGCGGGATGCCGCGCTTGGAGAGCTGCTGGGAGAGGTACTCGGACTTCTCGACCGACGTCGTACCGACGAGGATCGGCTGGCCCTTCTCGTGCTTCTCCGCGATGTCGTCGACGACGGCGGCGAACTTCGCGACCTCGGTCCGGTAGATCAGGTCCGGCTGGTCCTTGCGGACCATG
Organism: Streptomyces sp. NC-S4; assembly: GCF_054353315.1. NCBI lineage: Bacteria > Bacillati > Actinomycetota > Actinomycetes > Kitasatosporales > Streptomycetaceae > Streptomyces > Streptomyces sp. NC-S4. The sequence goes on from NZ_CM135937.1 coordinate 3,501,536, forward strand.
CCCCGGTTGGTCGGGATCGGGACGACACCGAGCTTGTAGATCTGGTGGAACTCGGCGGCCTCGGTCATGGCCGTACCGGTCATGCCCGACAGCTTCGAGTAGAGGCGGAAGAAGTTCTGCAGGGTGATCGTGGCGAGGGTCTGGTTCTCGTCCTTGATGTCCACCCCTTCCTTCGCCTCGATCGCCTGGTGCATGCCCTCGTTGTAGCGGCGACCGGCGAGGATACGGCCGGTGTGCTCGTCGACGATCATGACTTCGCCGTCGATGACGACGTAGTCCTTGTCGTTCTTGAAGAGTTCCTTGGCCTTGATCGCGTTGTTGAGGTAACCGACGAGCGGGGTGTTCACCGACTCGTAGAGGTTCTCGATGCCGAGCCAGTCCTCGACCTTGGCGACACCGGACTCGTGGATGGCGACGGTGCGCTTCTTCTCGTCGACCTCGTAGTCGCCGGTCTCCTCGATGCCCTTCAGCGGCTGGCCGGCCTCGCCCTTGGTCAGGCGGGTCACCAGCTTCGCGAAGTCGCCGTACCACTTCGTGGCCTGGTCGGCGGGGCCGGAGATGATCAGCGGGGTACGGGCCTCGTCGACGAGGATCGAGTCGACCTCGTCGACCACGGCGAAGTTGTGGCCGCGCTGGACGAGCTCGTCCTGGGACCACGCCATGTTGTCGCGCAGGTAGTCGAAGCCGAACTCGTTGTTCGTGCCGTAGGTGATGTCGCAGCTGTACTGTTCGCGGCGCTGCGCCGGCGACATGTTCGCCAGGATGCAGCCGACCTCGAGGCCGAGGAACTTGTGCACCCGGCCCATCAGCTCGGAGTCGCGCTCGGCGAGGTAGTCGTTCACCGTGATCAGGTGGACGCCCTTGCCGGACAGCGCGTTCAGGTACGCGGGCAGCGTGCCGACGAGGGTCTTGCCCTCACCGGTCTTCATCTCGGCCACGTAGCCGAGGTGCAGCGCCGCGCCACCCATGATCTGGACGTCGTAGTGCCGCTGGCCGAGGACGCGCTTGGCCGCCTCGCGTACGGTCGCGAAGGCCTCGGGCAGCAGGTCGTCCAGGCTCTCGCCGTCCTGGAAGCGCTGCTTGTACTCGTCCGTGAGCGCCCGCAACTCGGCGTCGGAGAGGTTGACGAAGTCCTCTTCGATGGAGTTGACCTGGGCCGCGATGCGGTGCAGTTTGCGCAGGATCTTGCCCTCGCCTGCACGCATGAGCTTGTTGAAGACGGACACCGAGGTTTGTCTCCTTGCCGGTCGGGCCTGGGCACTGTGCGTACCTGGGCACGGCAGGTGGGCCCCACCGCAACGGCCATCGTAAGCGAGGACGTGGCCGCGTCGGGAGGTCCGCCGTTCCCGTGAGGGCACGGGTGCCCGTATTGAGAACGTACGGGGGACACCGAAGGTGCCGCATCGCCCGGAGGGATCACCTAAAAATGTTCGCCGCGGATACCCGCGCGGCAGCAGAATTCGTTCATGGAACCCAGAACACTCAGCACGGACCGATTGGTATTGCGGCCTTTCGTCCCGTCGGACGAGGACGAACTGTATGCGGCGGCCCAGGATCCGGACGTCCAGCGCTGGACGCTGGCGCCCTCCCCCTACGAGCGCGAGCACGCGCACACCTTCGTGAACGAGACCGCGCCGAACGACTGGCGCGACGGCAGGGCCTTCGCCTTCGCCGTGCGCCTCGGGGCCGAGGGCCCCCTGGTCGCGTCGGTCGGCGTGCACGTCCACACCGCGGAGAGCACGGAGATCGGCTACTGGGCGGTCAAGGAGCACCGCGGCCGGGGCTACGTGACCGAGGCGGTCCTGGCCGCTGCCCGCTGGGCCTTCACCGAACTGGGCGTCGGGCGGCTGGAATGGCGCGCCGAGGTGGGCAACGCGGGCTCCCGCGCCGTGGCCGAGAAGGCCGGCTTCCGGGTCGAGGGCCTCCTGCGGGCCGGCATCATCCAGCGCGGCACCTACCGCGACTGCTGGGTCGGCGCCCTCCTCCCCTCCGACCTCGGCCTCACCTCGCGGCTTCCGTACCTGCCCGCTGTCAGTGGTGCCGCCTAGGCTTCGGCGCATGAGCAACCCGCCGCCGCACGTGTCCCTGTCCGCCGACGAGGCGCGGCGCATCGCCCTGCGCGCGCAGGGCTTCATCGGCGCCCCCGACCGGCGCGGCGGGGTCCGCGGGGTCCTGCGCCACCTGGGGGCCGTACAGCTGGACACCATCTCGGTCCTGGCCCGCTCGCACGAGCTGATCCCGTACGCGCGCCTGGGCGCGGTGGGCCGGGACACCGTGGAGAAGGCCTACTGGTCGGACCGGCACGCCTTCGAGTACTGGTCGCACGCCGCGTGCATCCTGCCCATCGAGGAATGGCCGCATTTCGCGTTCCGCCGCCGGGCCAACCGGACCCGCGGCCACCGCTGGCACATCCTCCAGGACAAGCAGCACTCGACGCGGGCGGTCCTGGACCGGCTCCGCGCCGACGGCCCGCTGACCGCCACCGAGCTGGGCGGCGCCAAGAACGGCGGCGAGTGGTTCGAGTGGTCCGAGACCAAGATCGCGGTGGAGTGGCTGCTGGACACCGGAGAGGTGGTGTGCAGCGAGCGCCGCGGCTGGAAGCGGGTCTACGACCTCCCCGAGCGGGCCGTTCCCGACGCGCTGCTCCACGACGACCTGGACGACCGCGAGTGCGTACGCCGGCTGGTCGCCCTGGCGGGCCGGTCCCTGGGCGTCGGCACCCGTGCCGACATCGCGGACTACCACCGCCTCAAGGGCGAGCAGTTCGACGCGGTCGTCGCGGACTCGGGGCTGGTGCCGGTCGAGGTGGCGGGCTGGGACAAGCCGGCCTGGGCGGACCCGGCGGCTCTCGCGCAGGCCCCCGGGGGCCGCCACCGCACGACGCTGCTCTCGCCCTTCGACTCCCTGGTCTGGGACCGCCCCCGCACGGAGCGGATCTTCGGTTTCACGCACCGCCTGGAGGCGTACGTGCCCAAGCCGAAGCGGATACACGGGTACTTCGCGATGCCGCTGCTGGCGGGCGGCCGGCTCCAGGGCCGTGTCGACCCGGCCCGCGAGGGCCGCACGCTGGTCGCCCGGCAGCTCTCGCTGACCTCCCCGAAGGCCGCGGGCGCGATGGCACGGGCCCTGCGGGAAGCGGCGGAATGGGTCGGCTGCGAGGACGTACGCGTCGAGCGCGCGAGTTCGCCCGCGGAAGCGGCGGCCGTCACCGCGGAACTGGCCGCGCTCTAGACCGCCCGGCCCTCAGCGGATTTCGAGGATCTTTTCCCGCATCGCGTAGACCACGGCCTCCATCCTGGAGTGCAGTTGCAGCTTCTCCAGGATGTTGCGGACGTGGTTCTTCACGGTGTTCTCGGAAATGAACAACTCCTTGGCGATATCACGGTTGTTCATACCGGTGGCCACCAGTTTCAGGACCTCCAGCTCCCGGTCCGTCAGCCGCGGCGCCGGCACCAGCCGCCGCTCGTCGGTCCGCTGGATCATCGACTTGAACTCGGTGAGGAGCTTCGACGCCATCGACGGGCTGATCTGCGACTGGCCGTCCGCGACCGCGCGGATCGCCGTGGCCACCTCGTCCGTGGAGATCTCCTTCAGGAGGTAACCGGTCGCGCCCGCCTTGATCGCGTCGTAGAGATCGGCCTCCTCGTCGCTGATCGTCAGCATGATGATCTTCGCGGAGGGGGCCACCTCCTTGATCGAGGTGCACGCCTCGATCCCGCCGCGCCGGGGCATCCGCACGTCCATCAGCACGATGTCCGGAAGCAGGTCGGCCGCCTTGTCCACGGCCTCCGCCCCGTCCCCGGCCTCGCCGACGACCTGGATGTCCTCCTCCTGCGCGAGGACGATCTCCAGTCCCCGCCGGAAGAGCGCGTGGTCGTCGACCACGAGCACCCTGATGGGCTCCCGGGCGGGCTCCTGCGCCGGGTCGCTCCCGTGGCAGCCCGCGACGCCACCGTCCGCGCGCACCGGCCCGAAGCTGTCCGCCATCGTTCCTCCCCCTGCATGTGCTCAGCTGCTGGGCCAACCGGACACACACCGCTGCCGGTTGACTGCACGCCATGATTCCATGCCCGCACCACGGCCCGGGGGCCAAAAGTGAGCCACCTGGCGCAAACCCGTCGGATACCGGTCATGCAGGCGCCCCCGCGAAGGCGCCGGAGCGCCCTCACGGGGGCGGTTGTACGGATGTGCCCGGCGTCAGCCGCCGAGCGCGCCACCGGCGCCGCCCCGCGGTTCCTCCGAGCTGGAGGCACCGTCGGGGTTCACGTGGATGACGCCGTAGTCATAGGCATGACGGCGGTAGACGACACTGGGCAACTTCGTCTCGGAGTCGACGAACAGATAGAAGTCGTGACCGACCAGTTCCATCTCGTACAGGGCCTGGTCGAGCGACATGGGCGCGGCCGAGTGGGTCTTCTCGCGAACGATCAGCGGGCCTTCGCCCTGCACCTCGAGGGATCCGATCCGGGTGATCGGCACCCCGTCCGTCTTCTCCTCCGAAACCGGCTGTCCACTGCCGTTCAGCGATGCGACGCCCGGCACCACGTCGGCGACCTCCGCCGCCGAGAGCCGGCCGTTGCCACGGCGGGTGTAACGCTTGTCGTGCTGCTTGCGCAGCCGGGCCTCCAGCTTGTCCTGAGCCAGGTCCAGCGCCGCGTACGCGTCGGCGGCGGCGGCCTCGGCACGGATCACCGGGCCCCGCGAACGCAGGGTGATCTCCACGCGGTCGGAACGGTCGGCCTGGCGCGGGTTGTGCTCCTTGGACACCTCGACGTCCAAGCTGATCACCTTGGCGTCGAGCTTCTGGATCCGCTCCGGATTCAGCTTCTCGGCCACGTGCTTGCGGAACCGCTCGGGCACCTCGGTCTTGCGGCCCTTGACGACGATGTCCACGCAGAACTCCGTTCCCGGATAGCTCCGCCCGACGGGGCGAAGCGTCTCCCTTTCGCACCAGACTCCGGTGAAGGCCGGAGCCTCGGACTTGGCGACTTTCACCTCCTCCTCCCCCATCGGCAAGATCAACACCCCACCGACTTCGGAGTCGAGAGACAGTCTCCTGAGTTCCTTACAACCGAACATATCCCTCTATGGCGGTTGTCGGCACCCGCTACCGGAATGTACTTCCAGTCAGGTGACTGTTCCCTCTTACTACCTGCAACGATGGGCCTTCCCCGCCAGTTCCAAATCTATTCACAAGATTTTTGTTCTGTCCGAGTTGCTCAAAGACGTGGCGTCCGTCCGATCCGTCCGAACGAGTCCGCCGGCGCGGCCACCACCGCCGCCCCCAGCACCGCCCCCGGCCCTGCCCCCGGGGCCGTCGCCACCCCCGCCACCAGCCCCTCGGCGCGCACCGCCCGGGCCGCCTCCGCCAGCGTCGCCCCCGTGGTGATCAGGTCGTCCACGAGCACGATCCGGGCCGCCCCGGCCATCAGCCGCCGCCCGCCCCGACGCACCCCCAGCGCCCCCGTGAGGTTCTCCCGGCGCTCCCGCGCCCCCAGCCCCGCCTGGTCCGCCACCGCCCGCCGCAGCCCCAGTACGGGCGCCACGCGCGCGGGAACACCGGCCCGCCGCAGCCGCCCCGCGGCCGCCAGCGCGATCCTGCGCGCCGGATCGTGCCCGCGCGCCCGGACCTGCCGCCGCGCCGACGGGACCGGGACCAGCGCCACGTCCCCCGCACCGCCCGCACCGCCCGCACCGCCGCGACCGCCCGCCAGGACGGCCGCCGCGAGGCCCGCCCCGAGCACCCCGGCCAGCGGCAGCGCCCCGCGCTCCTTGTGCGCCAGCAGGAGGCTCCGTACGGCCCCCTCGTAGACGGCGGCGGCCCGTACCACCGGCAGGCCCGCGGGCCGCGGGGACGGCCGCACCGGCCCTTCCCCGGCCCCGCTCAGCGCGTCCCGGCACGCGGCGCACACCAGCACCCGGACCGCCCCGCAGCCGGCGCAGTCGACGGGCAGGACCAGCCCGGCGAGCTCCTGCCACCAACCCCGCATGGCTCCACACTGACGGGCCGGGCCACCGGGCGCGACCCCTGTGGAAACCGGCCCGGGGGCAGGTCAGCCCGGGTACACCGGCCCCCGGCCGCCCGCACCCGCCGCCACCGTGCGCCACTGGGCACCCGGCGGCAGCCACACGATCCCGTCCTCCGAGAACGCGACCACCGGCTTCGGCTTCGCCTCGTCCTCCGTGGCCGCGACCGCCACCTCCGACAGCCCGGTGGCCCCGGGCAGGCTCGCCGCGACCATCGAACCGTCGGCCAGCATGTAGCGGGCCTGCTGCACGCCGCCGTTCTCCCGGCCCACCACGAGCAGCCGCCCGCGCGGCGCCCAGCTCATCGCCGTCACGTCGACCATCTGCGGGGCCGCCTGACGCAGCTCGCGCACCGACACCGCCGAGGAGTCGCCCTTGCCGTCGGGCCGCTCGATCCGCCCGACGTAGAGGACCTTGCTGCCGCCGCCGGGCTGCTCCACCAGCAGGGCGATCCGGGCCCCGTCGGCGGACGCCTTCAGCGAGGCGATCTTCCGTCCGTCGAGCCCCGCCACCTGTACCTTCTCGGGCGTTCCGGCACCACCGGGGACCCGCCACAGCCCCGGGGACTGCGGATCCCGGTCCGCGACCCACAGATCACCGGAGGCGTCCCAGCTCGGCGCGGTCAGCAACGCCGTCTTGCCGCCCTTGCCGATCGGCATCGGCTGCGGCATCGCCCCGCCCCCGACCAGCGGCACGACGTACAGCGCGTGCTCGTCCTCGGAGACCACGGCCGCGCGCCGCTCGTCGTGCGAGACCGCCGCCGATCTGACCTTGAACCCGGGAGGGGTGGCCAGCGGCCCCGGCACCGGTTCGGGCCGGACCTGCAGGTCCTCGCTGCTCGTGTCCAGCTTCATCCGGACCAGCCGCTTCTCGCTGTCGACGAAGTACTGGAACTCGGGGATCTTGGGCCGGCCCGCGATCGAGGCCGCGCTCACCTCGCTCACCGAGCACAGCGAGGTCGACTTGCCGCCCGCCCGCACCAGTTCGACCTGGTCGAGCCGGGAACCCGTCAGATCCTTGACCGTGTAGAGGAGTTGGGTGGCCATCTTCTTGCACTGCGGCTGCGCGACGTTCTCGGCCTTCTCGTTGAGCGGCACGCGCAGCGTGTTCTGCCCGTCGTACGAAAGGGACTTGGTGCCCGGGCTCAGTTCCGTACCGGTGGGGAAGCTGGACTCCACGACCGGGGCGAGCCACCGCGACGGCCCCGCCAGCAGCGACTGCACGGTCTGCGTGGTCGGGTCCATCCGCGAGTCCGGGTCGGTGCGCTGACGCACGTAGACGGGGTCGGCGACGAGCGTGCCGCCCGCGAAGTAGTACTTGTTGACCGGCATGTAGATGCGCTGGAAGTCCGACTCGCTGAGCACGAGCCCGCTCGGCGGGGTCGAGATCCGCCACTGCTTGTCCTCGTTCTGGACGAGCTGGAGGAACTCCTCGTACTCCCTTGCCCCGGTCTGCGGCTGGTACGCGCTGTGCTCGTCGACGGTCGCGAGCTTCTTGCCGGTCACCTTCCAGCGGGGACCCTCGGGGTCCTTCTCGCCCCGGTTCGGAACCCGGTTGAGCCCGGAGGAGAGCACGGTGACGGCCGAGCCGGGCTTCCAGCTCTCCGCGGCCGCCTTGGTCAGGTACTTGCGGGCCGTCTCCAGCTGCGGGTCGTCGCTGGTCATCGCCTCCAGGAAGCCGTCGACGATCTCCGCCGGGCTGGCCTTGTCCGCGGGCGGTACGCCGAACACCCGGACCTGCGAATCCACGCCCTGCGAGGCCTGCACCGGGCGGATGTCGCCCCGGTTCGGCATGGAGGCGCACCCCGCGAGCAGCAGCCCGGCCGCGCCGAGGGCGTACGCCCGTACGGTGCGCAGCCGACGGCGCCGCACCCGCGCACGCCCCGCCCGTGCGTCCAAGGGCTCAGCGTCCATCGGCTCGGTCCTCCTGTTGTGCCTGCTCGGCCGGGCGGGCCACGACCCGGGCCCCGTTCCCCGGCAGGGCCGTCGGGTCGGCGGGCACCGGCATCGCCCCGGCGACGGGCGAGCGCGGCGGTATCGGCGAGCGGTCGCCCGCGTCGGCGGGCTTGCGGTCCGCCGCACCGCCCGCGGCCTCGGCCTCGGCCGCGGCCCTGGCCCGGTTGGCGCGGTTGGCCCGGGAGTCCTCGGGCTCCAGCGGGATGGGCGAGCCCCGCAGCGGCTCGTCGGCGGTGCGCGGCAGGGTCAGCCGGAACTGCGAACCGCCGCCCGGCTCGCCCCAGGCCTGCAGCCAGCCCCCGTGCAGCCGGGCGTCCTCGACGGCGATGGACAGGCCGAGGCCGGTCCCGCCGGTCGTGCGCGCCCGCGCCGGGTCGGCCCGCCAGAAGCGGTTGAAGACGCGCGTGGCCTCGCCGGGCTTCAGCCCGACCCCGTAGTCCCGTACGGCGACGGCGACGGCCCCGCCCGCGGACGCCAGCCGGACCACCACGTCGCGGCCCTCGCCGTGCTCCACGGCGTTGACGACCAGATTGCGCAGCACCCGCTCCACACGCCGGGCATCGGCCTCGGCGATGACCGGCTGGGTGTCGCCCAGGACCCGGATCCGGGTGCCCTTGTGCTCGGCGAGCGGCTCGGCACCGTCGATGACCCGGCGCACGACGTCACGCAGGTCGATGGGCTCGGCCTCCAGGGCCGCGGCCCCGGCGTCGAAGCGGCTGATCTCCAGCAGGTCGGCGAGGAGCGACTCGAACCGGTCGAGCTGCCCTGCGAGCAGCTCGGCGGAGCGCGCGGTGATCGGGTCGAAGTCGACCCGGGCGTCATGGATGACGTCGGCGGCCATCCGTACCGTCGTCAGCGGCGTGCGCAGCTCGTGCGAGACGTCCGAGACGAACCGGCGCTGCATCCGGGACAGCTCCTCCAGCTGCTGGATCTTGTTCTGGAGGTTCTGCGCCATCTTGTTGAAGGCCTCGCCGAGGCGCGCGATGTCGTCCTCGCCCGTGACCTTCATCCGCTCCTGGAGGCGCCCGGCAGAGAGCCGCTCGGCGATCCCGGCGGCCATCCGGACCGGGGTCACCACCGAGCGCACCACGAGCCAGGCGATGCCGCAGAGCAGGACGACGACGAACAGCCCCGCGGTCACGATGGTGACCTTGATCAGATTGAGGGACTCCTCCTCCTGCGTGAGCGGGAAAAGGTAGTACAGGTCGTACGGGTCGCCGTTGATGTCCGAGAGCCGCTTGCCGATGACCAGCGCCGGCTCGGGCTCCTTGGCCCCGTCCCCGCTGGTGTAGCGGATCTCGGAGAAGGTCTTGAAGGCACCGGTGGCATGGTTGACGGCCCGGCGCAGCGGAAGCGGGACACTGGCGGTCGGATCCACGTTGCCGGAGGCCCGGGCGCCCTTGACGCCCTGCGTTCCGGGCAGCGCCTCGTCACCCGTGCCCGCGCCCAGCGCGACGACCTCGAAAGCGGTCTGGCCACCACTGGCCAACTGTTTGACCAGCGAGTTCATCCAGGTACTGGCGTCCCGGCCGACCTTGTTGTCGGTGGCGTCGGGCCCGTCGACCGTGGCCGGGGCGTTGGCCTTCTCCTGCGCCACCGCGAACCCGCCCGCGGCCTGGCTCTGCGCCGCCTCCTCCTTGGCCTCCAGGAGACCCCTGCTGACCTGCGCGATGACGACGAACCCCAGCGCGAGGACCACGGCGAGCGAGATCAGCAGGGTGGCGGCGACCACCCGGAGCTGGATGTTGCGCCGCCACAGCCGGACGGCCGGAAGCACCGGCCGGCGCGCCAGGCGCAGGAACAGCCTCAGGACACGGCTGCTGGACGCCCGGTCCCGGAAGAGCCGGCCGAAGCGCAGCCGCCACGGGCGCAGGCCGCCCGGAACCCTGCCGGACACGCCGGACGTACCGGACTGCACGTCAGCTGGGTCCGGCCTTGTAGCCGACACCACGCACCGTCACGACGATCTCAGGGCGCTCCGGGTCCTTCTCGACCTTGGAGCGCAGACGCTGCACGTGCACGTTGACCAGGCGGGTGTCCGCCGCGTGCCGGTAGCCCCAGACCTGCTCCAGCAGCACCTCACGGGTGAAGACCTGCCAGGGCTTGCGCGCGAGGGCGACCAGCAGGTCGAACTCGAGCGGGGTCAGCGCGATCGAGGCACCGTCCCGCTTGACCGAGTGCCCGGCCACGTCGATGACCAGGTCACCGATGGCCAGCTGCTCGGGCGCGGGCTCCTCCGACCGGCGCAGACGGGCCCGGATGCGGGCCACCAGCTCCTTCGGCTTGAACGGCTTCACGATGTAGTCGTCGGCCCCGGACTCCAGGCCCACGACGACATCGACCGTGTCGCTCTTGGCGGTGAGCATGACGATCGGCACTCCGGACTCCGCCCGGATCAGGCGGCACACCTCTATGCCGTCCCTCCCGGGCAGCATGAGGTCCAGCAGCACCAGGTCCGGCTTCGCCTCCCGGAAGGCAGCAAGTGCCTTGTCACCGTCCGCTACGAACGACGGCTCAAAACCTTCTCCACGCAGCACAATGCCGAGCATCTCGGCCAGCGCGGTGTCGTCGTCGACGACAAGGACGCGTCCCTTCATGGTTGACATCATCCCATTAGCTAATCGTGACCCGGCGGTGAGCTGTCCCACAGCCAAAAGGGCTGGAAATCGACCCTCGGACCTGCGTGGAGATCAGCTCCACCAGTCTGCCCCCGATCGGGTCGACTATTGAAGGTACGGGCTGCGAAGAACCCTCGGTACCGCCCGGAACCGTCCGACCGGTCGTGATCACGCCGCAGCGACCCTCCCCACCCCGCCACCGCACCGGATCCGCCGCCCACCCCCTACTCCGTTCGGGCCCCCCACGTGGCACGATGGCAGCGACCAGCGCCCCGCCGCGGCAGGCGCACAAGAAGGAGTGACGATGAACGACTCTCCGGGCTGGGCTTCGCCCGGATCCTCTCCGTCCGACGGCGAGCGGCCGGGCACCGAGGGCGGTACGCAGCAGCCCGCACCGTCCGCCCAGCCCGCACCTCCCGCGCAGCCCGCCGGCGACCCGAAGTGGTCCGCCGAGCAGCCGCCGCCCGGTCAGTGGTCGAGCCCGGGCACCACTCCGGCGGCCCCGCAGGCGCAGCCGCAGCCCACCACGGGCTGGGGGCAGCAGCCGGGCACCCCGCAGGCGGGCCAGTACGGCCCCCAGCAGGGCTACCCGGGCGGCCCCGGCCAGTGGGGCCAGCCCCCCGCCGCCAAGCCCGGTGTGATCCCCCTGCGGCCCCTGGGACTCGGCGAGATCCTCGACGGCGCGGTCGCCACCATGCGCACCCACTGGCGCGCGGTACTGCCGATCACCCTGGTCGTGGCCACCGTCGTCCAGGTGATCAGTGTGATCGTCCAGAAGTTCATGCTGGACGACCTCGCCTTCGCCACGAACCCGGACGCCGGCCCCGAGGAGATCTTCGACTCGCTCGGCAGGACCCTCGGCGCGTCCGTGGTGATCCAGTTCATCCAGTTCCTCGGAACCATCCTGGTCACCGCGATGCTCACGATGGTCTTCAGCCGCGCCGTGCTCGGCCAGCACTCCTCGGTCTCCGACGCCTGGCGCGAGGCCCGCCCCCAGCTGCTGCGCCTGATCGGGCTCACCCTGCTGATGGCCCTGGGCGCCGTCCTGCTGGGCGCCGTCCTGATCCTGCCCGGCGCCCTCACCGAAAGCATCGGCCTCGTCATCCTCGGCGTCGTCCTCTGGGTGCCGCTCCTGGTCTGGCTGGGCATCAAGTTCACCCTGGCCTCACCCGCCCTGATGCTGGAGAAGAGCAGCGTCTTCAAGGCCTTCGCGCGCTCCTCGAAGCTCGTCAAGAACACCTGGTGGCGCATCTGCGGCATCACGGTGCTCACCACCGTCATCGCCTTCTTCATCTCGGGGATGATCGTCGCCCCGTTCCAGATCATCAGCCTCCTCGCCTTCGGCGGCGGCATCGACGCCCTCGAGGACGGCACCGGCATGAACAGCTGGGGCGCGCTGATCGGCCCCGCGATCGGCCTGATCATCGCGCAGACCATCGTCATGCCGTTCCAGTCCGGCGTCACCGTGCTCCTCTACGTCGACCAGCGCATCCGCCGCGAGGGACTCGACCTGGAGCTCGCCCGCGCCGCCGGCATCGAGAACTACGGCACGACCGGAGGCTGACGCACAGATGATGAGTACGGGGGGCCTCATCACCCGCGCCACGGCGCTCCTGCCGAGCGCCGAGACACCACCGGTGACGACACCGCGCGAACCCGCCAGGGAGGCGGCGGAGCGCGAACTGTCCAAGCCGATGTACCACGAGAACGACCCGAGCCTGTTCGACCGCGCCGTGCGCAAGTTCTTCGACTGGCTCGACGACCTGTTCGGCGCCGCCTCCGGGGCGACCCCCGGAGGCGGCTTCGGCCTCCTCGTCATCCTCCTCCTCGTGGTCCTCGCCGTCGGCGCCCTCTGGTGGCGCCTGGGCACCCCCGGCCGGACCGCCACCGGCCCCGGCGTCCTCTTCGCCGACGGCACCCGCAGCGCCGCCGACCACCGCACCGCGGCCGACGCCCACGCCGCCGCCGGCCGCTGGACCGAAGCCGTGCAGGAACGGATGCGCGCCGTCGTCCGCTCCCTGGAGGAGCGCACCCTGCTCGACCCGCGCCCCGGACGCACCGCCGACGAGGCCGCCGCCGAAGCCGCGGTCTCCCTGCCCGACCACGCCGCGGACCTCCGCGCCGCCGCCCGTACCTTCGACGACGTCACCTACGGCGGCCGCACCGCCGACGCCGACACGTACGCCCGCCTGCGCGCCCTCGACCTCACCCTGGACCGCGCGAAGCCGCTGCTGACGGGACCCACCGCATGACCGGCCCGACCGACCCGGCCCCGAAGGCGGCCGCTTCGGCCCCGACGTCCCCCGCGGCCACCACGGCCACCACGGCCGCCGCCGCTTCCGAGGGGCCGGAGCCCGGGGGCAACGCCACCGCCACCGCCGCCGCCCCGCGCACCCGCAACCTGCGCCGGATCCGCCGCGCCCTCACCGCCGTGGCCGTCCTCGCCGCCGGCGCCATCGCCATGGCCGCCCTCAGCTCCGGCAGCCGCCACGGCCAGCTCGACCCCCGCAGCACCGACCCCTTCGGCAGCCACGCCGTCGCCGAGCTCCTCAAGGAACGCGGCGTCACCACCCGCGTCGTCACCACCGCCCGCGAAGCCGCCGACGCCGCCGGCCCCCGCACCACCCTCCTGGTCACCGCCCCCGACCGGCTCGGCGCCACCCAGCGCGGCGTCATCCGCTCGGCCATCGACCTCTCCGGCGGCCGCACCGTCCTCCTCGCCCCCGGCAGCCACAGCCTCGGCGACCTCTCCCCCGGCGTGCACACCGCCGGCGACGCCCCCACGAACCGCCCCGACCCCGGCTGCACCCTGCCCGCCGCCACCTCGGCCGGCCGCGCCGACACCGGCGGCGGCCTCAGCTACACCACCGCCCTCCCCCGGGCCACCGCCTGCTACCCCAGCGGCGGCCACCCCACCCTCCTCGTCCTCCCCACCGGCCCCACCGGCGGCGACACCGTCCTCCTCGGCTCCGAGACGATCCTCCTCAACGAGTCCCTCGCCGACGAGGGCAACGCCTCCCTCGCCCTCCAGCTCCTCGGCTCCCGCCCGGACCTCGTCTGGTACCTGCCGTCCCTCGCGGACTCCGACCCCGACACCGCGCCCTCCGACGAGGACAAGGGCCTCCTCGACCTCATCCCGGCCGGCTGGTCCTGGGCCCTGCTCCAGCTCTTCGTCGCCGCCGCCCTCGCCGCCCTCTGGCGCGCCCGACGCCTGGGCCCCCTCGTCACCGAGAAGCTCCCCGTCGCCATCCGCGCCTCCGAGGCCACCGAGGGCCGCGCCCGCCTCTACCGCAAGGCCGACGCCCGCGACCGCGCCGCCACCGTGCTGCGCGCCGCCGCCCGCGAACGCCTCGCCGCACTGCTCGGCGTACCGCACACCCAGGCCCACGACCCCGCGGCACTGGTCCCGGCCGTCTCCGCCCGCCTGACCGGCGAGCCCCGTGACGCGACCGCCCTCCTCTTCGGCACCACCCCCTCCGACGACGCGGCACTCGTCGCGCTCGCCGACCACCTCGACGCCCTCGAAAGAGAGGTCCGTACGTCATGACGTACCCGGCCACCGAGTCCACGGCAGTGACCGCGGACAGCGCCCGCGCTTCCCTCGAAGCGCTCCGCACCGAGATCGGCAAGGCCGTGGTCGGTCAGGACTCCGCCGTCACCGGACTCGTCGTCGCGCTCCTGTGCCGCGGCCACGTCCTCCTCGAAGGCGTCCCCGGCGTCGCCAAGACCCTCCTCGTACGGGCCCTGGCCGCCGCCCTCGAACTCGACACCAAGCGCGTCCAGTTCACCCCCGACCTGATGCCGAGCGACGTCACCGGCTCGCTCGTCTACGACGCCCGCACCGCCGAGTTCTCCTTCCAGGACGGCCCGGTCTTCACCAACCTCCTCCTCGCGGACGAGATCAACCGCACCCCGCCCAAGACCCAGTCCTCCCTCCTCGAAGCGATGGAGGAACGCCAGGTCACCGTCGACGGCACCCCGCGGAAGCTGCCCGACCCGTTCCTCGTCGCCGCCACCATGAACCCGGTCGAGTACGAGGGCACGTACCCCCTCCCGGAAGCCCAGCTCGACCGCTTCCTCCTCAAGCTCACCGTCCCCCTCCCCTCCCGCGAGGACGAGATCGGGGTCCTGACCCGCCACGCCGCCGGCTTCAACCCCCGCGACCTGCACGCCGCCGGCATCCGCCCGGTCGCCGGACCGGCCCAGCTCGAAGCCGCCCGCCGGGCCGTCGCCCAGGTGTCCGTCTCCCCCGAGATCGCCGGCTACGTCGTCGACGTCTGCCGCGCCACGCGCGAATCGCCGTCCCTCACCCTCGGCGTCTCCCCCCGCGGCGCGACCGCCCTGCTGGCCACCGCCCGCGCCTGGGCCTGGCTCACCGGCCGCGACTACGTCACCCCCGACGACGTCAAGGCCCTCGCCCTGCCGACCCTGCGCCACCGCGTCCAGCTGCGCCCGGAAGCGGAGATGGAGGGAGTCACGGCCGACGCCGTCATCACGGCGATCCTCTCCCACGTCCCCGTCCCCCGCTGATGGCGCTCACCGGACGCGCCGCCCTGCTGGCGGCCCTCGGCAGCATCCCGGTCGGCCTCCTCGAACCGAGCTGGACCGGCATGCTCGCCGTCAACGGCCCGATCGCCCTGGCCTGCGCGCTCGACTGCGCCCTGGCGGCGCCCGTACGCGGCCTCGTGCTGGCCCGCTCCGGAGACACCTCGGTCCGCCTCGGCGAACCGGCGGACGTCCACCTCACCGTCACCAACCCCAGCAGCCGCAAGCTCCGGGCCCGCGTCCGCGACGCCTGGCCCCCGAGCAGCTGGCTCCCGGGGACGGAGACCGCCGCGTCCCGCCACGAAGTGGTCGTCCCCGCGGGCGAACGCCGCCGACTGACCACCCGGCTGCTGCCGACCCGCCGCGGCGACCGCCGGGCCGACCGCGTCACCATCCGCTCATACGGCCCCCTGGGCCTGTGGGCCCGCCAGGGCTCCCAGGTGCCCCCCTGGACCGTCCGCGTCCTGCCGCCCTTCACCAGCCGCAAGCACCTCCCGTCCCGGCTGGCCCGCCTGCGCGAACTGGACGGCCGTACGAGCGTCCTGACCCGCGGCGAGGGCACCGAGTTCGACAGCCTCCGCGACTACGTCCCCGGCGACGACACCCGCTCCATCGACTGGCGCGCCACGGCCCGCCAGAACAAGGTGGCCGTCCGCACCTGGCGCCCCGAACGCGACCGGCACATCCTCATCTGCCTGGACACCGGCCGCACCTCGGCGGGCCGCGTCGGCGACGCCCCCCGCCTGGACTCCGCGATGGACGCGGCCCTGCTCCTCGCCGCACTGGCCACCCGCGCCGGCGACCGCGTGGACCTCCTGGCCCACGACCGCCGCCCCCGGGCCCAGGTCCAGGGGCGCGCCTCGGCCGACGTCCTCCCGTCCTTCGTGAACGCGATGGCCACCCTCGAACCGGAACTGGTCGAGACGGACTCCCGCACCCTGGTGTCCACCATCCTCCGCAATGCCCCGCGCAGGTCCCTGGTGGTCCTCCTGACGAGCCTGGACGCGGCCCCGATCGAAGAGGGCCTGCTCCCGGTGCTCCCGCGTCTCACGCAGCGCCACACGGTCCTGCTGGCTTCGGTCGCCGACCCTCACGTCGCGGCCATGACAAATTCACGGGGCACGGTGGAGGCGGTCTACGAGGCCGCCGCCGGCACCCAGACCCAGTCCCAGCGCCGCCGCACGGCCGACCAGCTCACCCGCCACGGAGTCCATGTCGTCGACGCCACCCCGGACACCCTGGCCCCGTCCCTGGCGGACGCCTACCTGGCCCTGAAGGCCGCCGGCCGCCTCTGATCGATCAGAGATTGACCCGCTTGAGGTAGACCCGGCAGCGGTGCCCGATGGTCTGGTACCAGACCATCAGGTGCTCGTCCTCGTAGGTACGCAGCCGCATGGGTGCCGGGTCTTCGTACAGGCTGCCGCTCTTCGGGTCGATTCCCATCGCGGCCAGGTCCACCAGGCCGTCCATGATCCGGCTGACGAGCGCTTGGCAGTCGTCGGCCATGTCTCCCAGTACCCACGCACGGCTCGGATCGCACTCCCACGCCCAGCCCTGCTCGTTCTCGACGGCCTCACCGCGGTCGGTCACAGACCGATCTCCCGCTGGGCCTCCGCCAGAATACGACTGCTGGTCTCCATGGATGCCTGGAAGGCCTTCTCGCCCGCCGTCGGGTCGCCCGCGACGCGCTCCGCTTCGGCCAAGGCCGCGGACCTCGCCGGCCACCTGTGGATGGCAACGTGGGTCGCCCACTTGATCAGAAAGAACCGGAGCGGGTTGATGGCCCCCGTCTCGGCTGCCCGGTCGAACGCCTCGTGACACTCCTTGTCGAAGGCCGCGAGGCTCGGCATGTCCAGCCGCCTCACGGCGTCGCGAAGCGCCTCACGAGTCATGGCCGGCTGAGCGATGAGCGGGCCATCGGCTTCTGCGTGCTGTGCTGTCATCGTGTCCTCCACGGAGAACCTTAGGATACCGAGCTCCGCTTGGGTCGTGAACGCAGAAAAGCCCCGCACCATAAGGTGCGGGGCTTTCCCACAATAAAAGTTCGGCGGCGTCCTACTCTCCCACAGGGTCCCCCCTGCAGTACCATCGGCGCTGAAAGGCTTAGCTTCCGGGTTCGGAATGTAACCGGGCGTTTCCCTAACGCTATGACCACCGAAACACTATGAAATTTAGAACGCTGGTGTTTTCACAGCTGTTCGTTATTTCAGAACTAACACAGTGGACGCGAGCAACTGAGGACAAGCCCTCGGCCTATTAGTACCAGTCAGCTTCACCCGTTACCGGGCTTCCACATCTGGCCTATCAACCCAGTCGTCTACTGGGAGCCTTACCCTCTCAAGGAGGTGGGAATACTCATCTTGAAGCAGGCTTCCCGCTTAGATGCTTTCAGCGGTTATCCCTCCCGAACGTAGCCAACCAGCCATGCCCTTGGCAGGACAACTGGCACACCAGAGGTTCGTCCGTCCCGGTCCTCTCGTACTAGGGACAGCCCTTCTCAATATTCCTACGCGCACAGCGGATAGGGACCGAACTGTCTCACGACGTTCTAAACCCAGCTCGCGTACCGCTTTAATGGGCGAACAGCCCAACCCTTGGGACCGACTCCAGCCCCAGGATGCGACGAGCCGACATCGAGGTGCCAAACCATCCCGTCGATATGGACTCTTGGGGAAGATCAGCCTGTTATCCCCGGGGTACCTTTTATCCGTTGAGCGACGGCGCTTCCACAAGCCACCGCCGGATCACTAGTCCCGACTTTCGTCCCTGCTCGACCCGTCGGTCTCACAGTCAAGCTCCCTTGTGCACTTACACTCAACACCTGATTGCCAACCAGGCTGAGGGAACCTTTGGGCGCCTCCGTTACCCTTTGGGAGGCAACCGCCCCAGTTAAACTACCCATCAGACACTGTCCCTGATCCGGATCACGGACCGAGGTTAGACATCCAGCACGACCAGAGTGGTATTTCAACGGCGACTCCACAACCACTGGCGTGGCTGCTTCAAAGTCTCCCACCTATCCTACACAAGCCGAACCGAACACCAATATCAAACTGTAGTAAAGGTCCCGGGGTCTTTCCGTCCTGCTGCGCGAAACGAGCATCTTTACTCGTAGTGCAATTTCACCGGGCCTATGGTTGAGACAGTCGAGAAGTCGTTACGCCATTCGTGCAGGTCGGAACTTACCCGACAAGGAATTTCGCTACCTTAGGATGGTTATAGTTACCACCGCCGTTTACTGGCGCTTAAGTTCTCAGCTTCGCAACCCCGAAAGGTCACTAACCGGTCCCCTTAACGTTCCAGCACCGGGCAGGCGTCAGTCCGTATACATCGCCTTACGGCTTCGCACGGACCTGTGTTTTTAGTAAACAGTCGCTTCTCGCTGGTCTCTGCGGCCACCCCCAGCTCACGGAGCAAGTCCGATCACCAGTGATGGCCCCCCTTCTCCCGAAGTTACGGGGGCATTTTGCCGAGTTCCTTAACCATAGTTCACCCGAACGCCTCGGTATTCTCTACCTGACCACCTGAGTCGGTTTAGGGTACGGGCCGCCATGAAACTCGCTAGAGGCTTTTCTCGACAGCATAGGATCATCCACTTCACCACAATCGGCTCGGCATCAGGTCTCAGCCTTATATGAGGGACGGATTTGCCTACCCCTCGGCCTACACCCTTACCCCGGGACAACCACCGCCCGGGCTGGACTACCTTCCTGCGTCACCCCATCGCTTACCTACTACAAGTCTGGTTCGTCGGCTCCACCACTTTCCTTTCCCCGAAGGGTCCGGAACGGCTTCACGGACTTAGCATCGCCTGATTCGATATTGGGCGTTTCAAAGCGGGTACCGGAATATCAACCGGTTGTCCATCGACTACGCCTGTCGGCCTCGCCTTAGGTCCCGACTTACCCTGGGCAGATCAGCTTGACCCAGGAACCCTTAGTCAATCGGCGCACACGTTTCTCACGTGTGTATCGCTACTCATGCCTGCATTCTCACTCGTGAACCGTCCACAACTAGCTTCCGCTGCTGCTTCACCCGGCACACGACGCTCCCCTACCCATCACAGCGGGCGTTGGCCCTATTGCTGCAATGACACGACTTCGGCGGTACGCTTGAGCCCCGCTACATTGTCGGCGCGGAATCACTTGACCAGTGAGCTATTACGCACTCTTTCAAGGGTGGCTGCTTCTAAGCCAACCTCCTGGTTGTCTCTGCGACTCCACATCCTTTCCCACTTAGCGTACGCTTAGGGGCCTTAGTCGATGCTCTGGGCTGTTTCCCTCTCGACCATGGAGCTTATCCCCCACAGTCTCACTGCCGTGCTCTCACTTACCGGCATTCGGAGTTTGGCTAAGGTCAGTAACCCGGTAGGGCCCATCGCCTATCCAGTGCTCTACCTCCGGCAAGAAACACACGACGCTGCACCTAAATGCATTTCGGGGAGAACCAGCTATCACGGAGTTTGATTGGCCTTTCACCCCTAACCACAGGTCATCCCCCAGGTTTTCAACCCTGGTGGGTTCGGTCCTCCACGAAGTCTTACCTCCGCTTCAACCTGCCCATGGCTAGATCACTCCGCTTCGGGTCTAGAGCGTGCAACTCAATCGCCCTGTTCGGACTCGCTTTCGCTACGGCTTCCCCACACGGGTTAACCTCGCTACACACCGCTAACTCGCAGGCTCATTCTTCAAAAGGCACGCAGTCACGAGATACAGCAAGCTGCATCCGACGCTCCCACGGCTTGTAGGCACACGGTTTCAGGTACTATTTCACTCCGCTCCCGCGGTACTTTTCACCATTCCCTCACGGTACTATCCGCTATCGGTCACCAGGGAATATTTAGGCTTAGCGGGTGGTCCCGCCAGATTCACACGGGATTTCTCGGGCCCCGTGCTACTTGGGAGATGAGCAAGCAAGCCGCTGATGTTTCGTCTACGGGGGTCTTACCCTCTACGCCGGACCTTTCGCATGTCCTTCGACTACATCAACGGTTTCTGACTCGCCCAGCCGCCGGCAGACGACTGAAGCTCATTCCCACAACCCCGCATACGCAACCCCTGCCGGGTATCACACGCATACGGTTTGGCCTCATCCGGTTTCGCTCGCCACTACTCCCGGAATCACGGTTGTTTTCTCTTCCTGAGGGTACTGAGATGTTTCACTTCCCCTCGTTCCCTCCACACTGCCTATGTGTTCAGCAGTGGGTGACAGCCCATGACGACTGCCGGGTTTCCCCATTCGGACACCCCCGGATCAAAGCTCAGTTGGCAGCTCCCCGGGGCCTATCGCGGCCTCTCACGTCCTTCATCGGTTCCTGGTGCCAAGGCATCCACCGTGCGCCCTTAAAAACTTGGCCACAGATGCTCGCGTCCACTGTGTAGTTCTCAAACAACGACCAGCCACCCATCACACACTCCCTGAGGAATGCTTTACCGGGGCCGGCACTGAAGATCTCAACCTTACGGCCGTACCTTCAGGACCCAACAACGTGCCAGGCACGATCCCGTCCACTTCACTGTGTTCCACGCCGAGGCAGTACTTACAGAGAGTTTCGGAAACCGTGCCAACTAATCAACGTTCCACCCATGAGCTGACCGTGCAGAACGTTTGTCTGCAATCGGTACTGTGCTCCTTAGAAAGGAGGTGATCCAGCCGCACCTTCCGGTACGGCTACCTTGTTACGACTTCGTCCCAATCGCCAGTCCCACCTTCGACAGCTCCCTCCACAAGGGTTGGGCCACCGGCTTCGGGTGTTACCGACTTTCGTGACGTGACGGGCGGTGTGTACAAGGCCCGGGAACGTATTCACCGCAGCAATGCTGATCTGCGATTACTAGCGACTCCGACTTCATGGGGTCGAGTTGCAGACCCCAATCCGAACTGAGACCGGCTTTTTGAGATTCGCTCCACCTCACGGTATCGCAGCTCATTGTACCGGCCATTGTAGCACGTGTGCAGCCCAAGACATAAGGGGCATGATGACTTGACGTCGTCCCCACCTTCCTCCGAGTTGACCCCGGCGGTCTCCTGTGAGTCCCCATCACCCCGAAGGGCATGCTGGCAACACAGGACAAGGGTTGCGCTCGTTGCGGGACTTAACCCAACATCTCACGACACGAGCTGACGACAGCCATGCACCACCTGTATACCGACCACAAGGGGGGCACTATCTCTAATGCTTTCCGGTATATGTCAAGCCTTGGTAAGGTTCTTCGCGTTGCGTCGAATTAAGCCACATGCTCCGCCGCTTGTGCGGGCCCCCGTCAATTCCTTTGAGTTTTAGCCTTGCGGCCGTACTCCCCAGGCGGGGAACTTAATGCGTTAGCTGCGGCACCGACGACGTGGAATGTCGCCAACACCTAGTTCCCAACGTTTACGGCGTGGACTACCAGGGTATCTAATCCTGTTCGCTCCCCACGCTTTCGCTCCTCAGCGTCAGTAATGGCCCAGAGATCCGCCTTCGCCACCGGTGTTCCTCCTGATATCTGCGCATTTCACCGCTACACCAGGAATTCCGATCTCCCCTACCACACTCTAGCTAGCCCGTATCGAATGCAGACCCGAGGTTAAGCCTCGGGCTTTCACATCCGACGTGACAAGCCGCCTACGAGCTCTTTACGCCCAATAATTCCGGACAACGCTTGCGCCCTACGTATTACCGCGGCTGCTGGCACGTAGTTAGCCGGCGCTTCTTCTGCAGGTACCGTCACTTTCGCTTCTTCCCTGCTGAAAGAGGTTTACAACCCGAAGGCCGTCATCCCTCACGCGGCGTCGCTGCATCAGGCTTTCGCCCATTGTGCAATATTCCCCACTGCTGCCTCCCGTAGGAGTCTGGGCCGTGTCTCAGTCCCAGTGTGGCCGGTCGCCCTCTCAGGCCGGCTACCCGTCGTCGCCTTGGTGGGCCATTACCCCACCAACAAGCTGATAGGCCGCGGGCTCATCCTTCACCGCCGGAGCTTTCAACCCCCGCCCATGCAGGCAGGAGTGGTATCCGGTATTAGACCCCGTTTCCAGGGCTTGTCCCAGAGTGAAGGGCAGATTGCCCACGTGTTACTCACCCGTTCGCCACTAATCCACCCCGAAGGGCTTCATCGTTCGACTTGCATGTGTTAAGCACGCCGCCAGCGTTCGTCCTGAGCCAGGATCAAACTCTCCATGAATGTTTACCCGTAATCGGGTGCACACATCACTTAGAGCGGGCACGTCATGTCGGAATATGACCGACGCGCCACAACGTCCTCGCTGTGTTGTTGCCTGCAAGCACTTCACGAGGAAGCCTCACAGGTCTTTTTCAAAGGAACCTCATCCACCGGAGTGGACGGGGTATCAACTTCTGGCGTTGATTTTTGGCACGCTGTTGAGTTCTCAAGGAACGGACGCTTCCTTTGTACTCACCCCCGCGACATCCGCTGGGGCTTTCCTCCGGGCTTTCGTTCTGTTCTTGCGTTTCCGACTCTATCAGACTCTTTCGTGTCCGACTTCCTCGGCGCTTTCCAGGTTTTCGCTTTCGCGCTTTCCCTTTCCGGCGGTTCCGACTCTATCAGAAGTTCTCCACCGGATTTCCCCGGCTTCTGATTCCTGAATGAGGAGTCGGTTGTACCCCACTGGAATTCAATTCCGTTTGAGGGGTGAGAGAGAGTTTAAACCATCGCTGCCGAACTTGTCCAGTTCGAGGCAACCGTTCGAATCTACCTCCCCGCGCGCTCCGTGTCAACGGTCTTCGCGGGACGACGAGGAGACTAGCAGCTCAACAGGCTTGTACGCACATCAGGCCGCGGTCGGGAGCGTTGCCGTCTGGTCGGCCTCCTCCACGTCGCCCACGTCGCCGGCGCGCGCGGCCCTGCCGCCCAGGATGAAGACGTAGAGCAGGAAGGCGAGCTCGGCTGCGACGCCGATCGTGATGCGTGCCCAGGTCGGGAGGCCCGACGGGGTCACGAAGCCTTCGATCAGGCCCGAGATGAACAGGACCACCGCGAGGCCGATGGCCATGCCGAGGGCGGTCCGGCCCTGTTCCGCGAGGGCCGCGCGGCGGGTGCGGGGGCCCGGGTCGATGACCGTCCAGCCCAGGCGCAGACCCATGCCCGCGGCCACGAAGACCGCCGTCAGTTCGAGCAGGCCGTGCGGAAGGATCAGGCCCAGGAAGACGTCGAGGCGGCCGGCGGAGGCCATCAGGCCGAGGCCGACGCCGAGGTTCGCCATGTTCAGGAAGAGGATCCAGAGCACCGGCAGCCCGAGGAACGCGCCCAGGACCAGGCAGATCGCGGCCGCCTGGGCGTTGTTCGTCCAGACCTGGGCGGCGAAGGAGCCCGCGGGGTGGCTGGAGTAGTACGTCTCGTACTGGCCGCCCGGCTGCGTGAGCGCCTTCAGTTCGTCGGGCGCTGCGATGGCGCTCTGGACCTCCGGGTGCGTGGCTATCCACCAGCCGATGAGTACGCCGAGCGCCGTGGAGAGCAGGGCCGTCGGTATCCACCAGCGACGGCTGCGGTAGACCGCGGCCGGGAAGCCCGCCGTGAAGAAGAGGGCGGCGTCGCGCCAGCCCGCCCGGCGGGTGCCCGTCACCGTGGCGCGGGCGCGGGCGACCAGCTGGGTCAGCCGTCCGGTGAGCATCGGGTCCGGGGCGCTGGACTGGATCTGGGAGAGGTGGGTGGAGGTGCGCTGGTAGAGCGCGACGAGTTCGTCGGCCTCGTCGCCGGTGAGCTTGCGGCCGCGGCCCAGGAGCTGCTCCAGGCGTTCCCACTCCGCACGGTGTGCGGTCACGAAGACGTCGAGATCCATCCGGTTTGCCGCTCCCCTGTCCCAGGTCCCCTGGCCACTGCCTATTCCTAGTGTGGTCAGCTTGGCAGACTGGAGGCCGTAGGGGCGGGGGCAGGTCACATGAGAGGTGCTGCGGTGAGCGATCTGGTGACGGGGGACGCGGTCGTCCTGGGGCTGAGGCCGGCGCGGCTGCCGAGCCGTGCGCTGGCGATCCTCCTGGACCTGGCCGTGTACGTCACCGGATACGTGCTCATCTCGGTCGGGCTGGCCATGGCCACCGCCTCGCTGGACGACGCCGCCCAGGCGGCCGTCGCGGTGGCGGACTTCCTGCTGTTCCTGGTGGGCGTGCCGATCGCGGTGGAGACGCTGTCCCACGGACGTTCGCTCGGCAAGCTCGCCTGCGGGCTGCGGGTCGTGCGGGACGACGGCGGGCCGATCCGGTTCCGGCACGCTCTGGTGCGCGGGGCCATGGGGGTGGTGGAGCTGATCCTGACCTTCGGGTCGATCGCGTGCATCGCCTCGCTGGCGTCGGCGCGGGGGCGGCGGCTCGGGGACGTGTTCGCGGGGACCCTGGTGGTGCGGGAGCGGGTGCCGGGGACCCGGGTGATGCCGGTGCCCGCGCCGCCTCCGTGGCTGGCGGGGCGGTTCACGGGGCTGGATCTGTCGGCGGTGCCGGACGGGCTGTGGCTGGCGATACGCCAGTACCTGACGCGGATGAACCAGCTGGATCCGCAGGTGGGCGCCGCCATGGCGGCGCGGCTCGCGGACGATCTGGTGGCGCGTACGGGGGCGCCGCCGCCGGCCGGGGTGCCGGCCGCCGCGTTCCTGATGGCCGTGGTGCACGAGCGGCAGTCGCGGGACGCCGCCCGGGCGTTCCGGCCGTCCGCCGCCGTTGCCGGCTTCGGGGCCGCGCCCGCGCCGGTGGCGGGGCCGGTTCCCGCCGTGGCTCCGGTGCCCTACGTGGCTCCCGCACCCGTGGCACCCGCAGCGCCCGCGGAGGCTCCGCGGGCCGGCGGGTTCGCGCCGCCCGCCTGAGGGGTCACTGCTCCTCGAAGGCCGAGGGCGGCGTCTCCAGGTGTTCGAGTTCGATGCCGGGGGCCGAGAGCACCACGTCCCCGGCGATGTGGACCGTGTGGACCTCGCCCGTGTCCAGGGCGCTGACCCGGTACTCGTCCACCAGCAGCGGTCCGCTGTCCGTGGGGTGCTCCTGGCGGGCCACGAGGGCCCAGGCCTGGTCGACCGTACGGGGTGCCAGGACCGGATCGGTGAGGGCCAGCAGCCGGACGCGGGTGGCGGGGGCGCCGGGGGTCGGGCGCAGCAGGCGGGCCGTGGCGACGAGGAAGGCCGGGGAGGTGCCGGTGAAGCCGGGGGCGGCGATGTTGCCTTCGGTGGCCTCGGTGCCGGTGGGGTCGGTACGGACCCAGGTGACGCCGTCGATGGCGGCGCCCCGCACCTGCCAGCTGCCGGCGTTGACCTCCATGCGGATGGGGCGGCCCAGCTCGTCGATCGCGAGGTCGACGGAACCGCGGTGGTCCCCGTCGGGGCCGGTGAGCTGGGAGACGTAGCGCCAGCCGGAGGGTCCGGGGGCGCAGTGGAAGTGCTCCTCGCCGAGCGGGGTGTGGTCGTGCGGGTCGTGGAGCGAGTAGCGGCCGCGGGGCATGTGCGCACACTTCTTCGGATCGGAGGGGATACGGGGCAGGCCCCCGGCACATGTGCCGGGGGCCTGCTTCAGGTACGTCCGCGGTTGATCAGCCGGTGATCAGTAGCGGTAGTGGTCCGGCTTGTACGGGCCCTCGACCTTGACGCCGATGTAGGCGGCCTGCTCCGGGCGCAGGGTGGTGAGCTTGACGCCGAGGGCGTCGAGGTGGAGGCGCGCGACCTTCTCGTCGAGGTGCTTCGGGAGCACGTAGACCTCGGTCGGGTACTCCTCCGGCTTGGTGAAGAGCTCGATCTGGGCCAGGGTCTGGTCCGCGAAGGAGTTCGACATCACGAAGGACGGGTGGCCGGTCGCGTTGCCGAGGTTCAGCAGGCGGCCCTCGGAGAGGACGATCAGGACCTTGCCGTCGGGGAACGTCCAGGTGTGGACCTGGGGCTTGACCTCGTCCTTGACGATGCCGTCGACCTTCGCGAGGCCGGCCATGTCGATCTCGTTGTCGAAGTGGCCGATGTTGCCCACGATGGCCTGGTGCTTCATCTTGGCCATGTCGGAGGCCATGATGATGTCCTTGTTGCCCGTGGTCGTGATGAAGATGTCGGCCGTCTCGACGACGTCGTCGAGGGTGGCGACCTGGTATCCGTCCATCGCGGCCTGCAGCGCGCAGATCGGGTCGATCTCGGTGATGATGACGCGGGCGCCCTGGCCGCGGAGGGACTCGGCGCAGCCCTTGCCGACGTCGCCGTAGCCGAAGACGACCGCGACCTTGCCGCCGATGAGGACGTCGGTGGCGCGGTTGATGCCGTCGATCAGGGAGTGGCGGCAGCCGTACTTGTTGTCGAACTTCGACTTGGTGACGGCGTCGTTCACGTTGATCGCCGGGAACAGCAGGGTGCCCTCGGACATCATCTCGTAGAGGCGGTGGACACCGGTGGTGGTCTCCTCCGTCACGCCGCGGATCTCGGACGCGAGCTGGGTCCACTTCTGGGGGGACTCGCCGAGGGTGCGGTTGAGCAGGGTGAGGATGTGGGCGTACTCCTCGGAGTCCGCCGTCGACGGGTCCGGGGCCGAGCCGGCCTTCTCGAACTCGACGCCCTTGTGGACGAGGAGCGTGGCGTCACCACCGTCGTCGAGGATCATGTTCGGGCCGCCGGTGGGGGTGTTCGGCCAGGTCAGCGCCTGCTCCGTGCACCACCAGTACTCCTCCAGCGTCTCGCCCTTCCAGGCGAAGACGGGGACGCCCTGCGGGTTCTCCGGGGTGCCGTTCGGGCCCACCGCGATGGCGGCGGCCGCGTGGTCCTGGGTGGAGAAGATGTTGCAGGAGGCCCAGCGGACGTCGGCGCCGAGGGCGACGAGGGTCTCGATGAGTACGGCGGTCTGCACGGTCATGTGCAGCGAGCCGGTGATGCGGGCGCCGGCCAGGGGCTGGGCCTCCGCGTACTCGGCGCGGATCGACATCAGACCCGGCATCTCGTGCTCGGCCAGGGTGATCTCCTTGCGGCCGAACGCGGCAAGGGAGAGGTCTGCGACCTTGAAGTCCATGGGTGCTGCTCCTCATGGTTCGAGAGGGTGGGTACGGCTGGGCCGTGCGCCGTCCTGGGGACGGGACACCGAGCACAGTCCGTCGGGGGTCCTCTCTCCCCTCGGCCGGTCGCAGGGACCGCCCGACCCGCCATCAGCAGCGACGTCTGACACTGGGCACGAATCTACACCGATCGGCGGAGTCTGCCCCAGTCAGCCGGAGAACTGGCCCCTCTTTCCTCCGGGCGCCCCGACGGTGCCCCTCATGTGGTGTGACACCCCGTCGGCAGACCGGCGGGACCGGCCCGTACAGTTCGGCCGCACGTCGGATCGAACAGGGCAGGGGCGGGAACATGGGAATGCAGGGCCGGGTGGCGGGACGTCGGCTGGGGGTGACATCGGTGGCACTGCTGGTGCTGGGCGCGCTTCTGGGCTGCGTCGGGGGTCTGGGCGGGTACTTCTTCATGCCGACGAAGGTCATGCCGTCGGGCCACATGGAGCCGACCCTCCCGACGGGCTCGTCGGTGGTCTTCAACCTGTTGACCGTCAAGGTGAATCGCGGCGACGTGGTGCTCTTCGACTCTGCGGCCTGGGGCGAGCAGCACCAGTCCGTGGAACGGGTGGTCGCGGTGGGCGGCGACCGCATCGCCTACACGCCCGGGGACCGGACCCTGACCTTGAACGGGAAGCCGCTGGACGAGCCGTACGTCCTGAACGGCGATCCGGTGGCCGGGTCGCCCGGCGCGTTCAGTGTGAAGGTGCCCGAGGGCCGGCTGTTCGTGCTGGGCGACAAGCGCGGCAACTCCGACGACTCCCGCTACCGGTTCGAGGACTCGGAGGGCGGAACCGTGCCCTTGTCGGACGTGAAGGGCACGATGATCGACCAGGGCGATCCGCTGCTCGTCGGTCTGCGGTCCGCAGCGCTCGTCGGCGCCGCGGTGCTGTGCGCCGGTGCACTGCTCGGCGCCGTCTCGCTGCGGCTCCGCCGCCGGGCGGCAGCGACCGCGGTGCACCCGGCGTACGCGGGGCTGGTGCCGCCGCCGGGGGCCTGAGGGCCCCGGTCGTACCGAAGGCCCCCGCGGGCTGCTGCTCGCGGGGGCCTTCGGGTGTTCGGGGCCGCTCGGTGACTACTTGGCCGCCTCGGGGCGGTAGATGTCCGGCTCCAGGTAGATCACGCGGGCGATCGGGACGGCCTCGCGGATGCGGGCCTCGGCGGCGTTGATCGCGTCGGCCACCTGGGTCGCGGTGTCGTTGCCCTCGACCGCGATCTTGGCGGCGACCAGCAGCTCCTCCGGGCCCAGGTGCAGGGTGCGCATGTGGATCACGCGGGTGACGACGTCCCCGTCGACCACCGCGGCCTTGATCTTCTCGACTTCCTCGACACCGGCGGCCTCACCGAGCAGCAGGGACTTGGTCTCCGCGGCCAGGACGATCGCGATGGCGATGAGCAGGACGCCGATGCACAGGGTGCCGATGCCGTCCCAGACGCCGTCGCCGGTCAGCAGGGCGAGGCCGACGCCGCCGAGCGCGAGCACCAGGCCGACGAGCGCGCCCAGGTCCTCCAGCAGTACGACGGGCAGCTCGGGGGCCTTGGCCCGCCGGACGAACTGGGTCCAGGTCTGCTTGCCCCGGATCTCGTTCGACTCCTTGATCGCCGTGCGGAAGGAGAAGGACTCGGCGATGATCGCGAAGAGCAGGACGCCGACCGGCCAGTACCAGGCCTCGATCGGGTGCGGGTCGTGGATCTTCTCGTAGCCCTCGTAGATGGCGAACATGCCACCGACGGTGAAGAGCACGATGGAGACCAGGAAGGCGTAGATGTAGCGCTCGCGCCCGTACCCGAAGGGGTGCTGCGGCGTCGCCTCGCGCTGCGCCTTCTTGCCGCCGAGGAGCAACAGCCCCTGGTTCCCGGAGTCGGCCAGCGAGTGGACGCTTTCCGCGAGCATCGACGAGGAGCCGCTGAAGAGGAACGCCACGAATTTGGCTACAGCGATGGCGAGGTTGGCGGCGAGTGCCGCCACGATCGCCTTGGTACCGCCCGACGCGCTCATGGGTGCAGGGTGTCCTTCCTAGCCACTGACTACCGGCCGCACATTGTTGCAGCCGGTGGGAGGGGCGCGGCGTCAGACCACCACGGTGGCACGGAAGATCGTCCCGGTTCCGGACAGTTCGACCTTTTCGCCCGCCGGTACGAAGACCGACTCGCCCGGGGTCAGGGCCAGTTCGCCCGCCTGCGGGGAGCCTGCCGTGCAGAGCAGGATCTGCGGGGCGCCGTCCGGGAGTACGTGCGGGGCGCCGCCGGGTGCGAGGAGGAAGCGGGAGAGCCGGAACTCGTCGATGGGGGTCTCGTAGACCTCCTCGGCGTCGCCCTCGGGACGCAGCAGGTTCGGGTCGCCCGGCTCGAACCTCGCGATCTTCAGCAGCTCGGGCACGTCCACGTGTTTGGGGGTGAGCCCGGCGCGCAGCACGTTGTCCGAGTTGGCCAGCAACTCCACGCCGAGGCCGTCGATGTAGGCGTGCGGGACGCCGGCGCCGAGGAACATCGCCTCGCCGGGCTGGAGTCGGACGTGGTTGAGCAGCATCGCCGCGATGACTCCCGGGTCGCCCGGGAAGTGGTGGACCAGCGTGGCGTACGGGGTGTAGCGGCCGCCGATGCGTGTGACGGCGGCGGCCACCTCGTGCACGGTGTGGGCCATCTCGGCGCGGTCCGCGGTCAGTACGGCCGTCAGCATCTCGCGCAGGGCCGCCTCTTCGGGGTGTGCGCGCAGCAGGTCGACGTACGGCTTGAGACTGTCCACCTCCAGGCCCGCGAGGAGGTCCGCGGCCTCCGACGGCGGGCGGAAGCCGCACAGTCCGTCGAACGCCGTGAGCGCGCAGATCATCTCGGGCTTGTGGTTGGGGTCCTTGTAGTTGCGGTGGTCCGCGTCGATCGGGATCCCGCGGCGCTCCTCGTCCTCGAAGCCGGTACGGGCCTGGACCGGGTCGGGGTGGACCTGGAGGGAGAGCGGGGCACCGGCGGCGAGGATCTTGAACAGGAAGGGCAGCCGGGGGCCGAACTTGGCGACGGTGGCGGCGCCCAGCTCGCCTTCGGGATCGGCGGCGATGACGTCCGAGAGTGCCCGCTCGCCCGCTCCCCGGTCGATGCGGGAGGGGGCGCCCGGGTGGGCTCCCATCCACATCTCGGCCTGGGGCTCACCGGTGGGTTCGACACCGAGGAGCGCGGGGAGGGCCGTGGTGGATCCCCAGGCGTAGGGGCGGATCGTGTTCGTCAGGCGGTCCATCGTCGTCTTCCTGGATAGAGCTGGGTACTTCAGTGCCTCAGCTGTGTCCGCCGGAAGCCAACGCCAGGTAGGCGGTGGCGAAATCCGTGACGGCGAGGAGTTCGGCGAGCTGCTCCAGTTCGACGCCCTCCTCCGGTTCGAGCTCGCTGATCGCCGTGTCGTGGCTGTGGGCGAGCTCGCGTGCGGCGGGGGCGGCGGTGAGGCCACCGGCCGGCCGGTCGCGCAGCAGGACGACGCGGGCGCGAAGGGCCTGGGGCTCTTCGACCCGGTCACGGAAGAAGTCGTCGGGGTCGGCACCGGCGGCGAAGGAGCCGGCGAGCAGGATGCCGTGGGCGGGCAGTGCCTCGGGAAGCACGGCGGCCAGGGCCGGGCGGCCGGCGAGCTCGGCGAGGGTGGCGGCGAACCGGCGGCCCGCGGGGGCGGCGCCGGTGCCCTCGCTCCAGATGAGCGGGAGGGAGTCGGCCAGCTCGGCGGCGAGGGTCTTGGCCGGGTTGGAGTAGGTGGCGATGGCGGGCCCGCAGCGTTCGGCCGTACGGTCGAGCCGGTCGGCGACGAGCTGCAGGGTGTCGGGGGCGGCGGTGATCAGGCCGACCTTGTCGAGGAGCAGCAGCAGCGGCGTCAGCAGGGCCCACAGGGCGCCGGGTCCGGCCGCGGCGGACTCGTCGTACTCCTGGTACGGGGCCTTGGCCATCGGTACGAGGAGCCCGTGCGCGCCGTCCACCGCCTCGCTCAGCGGTGAGCGCTCGGGGGCGACGGCGACGACGGTGCAGCCGCGCCGGTACGCCTGTTCGGCGAGGACGGCGAGCCCGGGCTCGGTGCCGTCGGTGGTGGCGAGGAGCAGCAGGTCGACGGATCCGGCCCAGCCGGGCAGGGCCCAGCGCAGCGCGCCGGCGGCGTGGGCGACGCCGGTGGGATCCAGCCGGATGACGGGCGCGGAGGCTCCGGCGAGGGCGCCGAGCAGGTCGGCGACGCCGGTGGCGGCGGTGCCGGGCCCGGCGATCAGGACGGAGCGCGGGCGGCCGTCGGGGCGCAGGTCGGCGAGGCCGGCCTCGGTCGCGTGCCGGGCGGCGGTACGGACTCTGGCTCCGGTCTCGGCCGCACCGCGGAGCAGGCCCCGGCGGTCGACGCGGGCGAGATCGTCCGGTGCGTCGAGGAGCGACTCGTCGAGCATGGCGGCCTCCGGCGGTGTTGACGGATCCAGGGTGGCGGAATCGGTCTCAGCGTCTGCGTGTGCGCCTGCGTCTGCCTGCGCGGCGCGGGGCGGGGCGGGCAGGGTCAGGCGGGGCGGCGGGCCTCGTCCACGAGGAGCACGGGGATGCCGTCGCGGACCGGGTACGCGAGGCCGCAGTCCTGGCCGGTGCAGATCAGCTCGGGGGTCGTCTCGTCCGCCGACTTGTCCTCGAGGGGCGAGTGGCAGGCGGGGCAGGCGAGGATCTGCAGGAGGCCGGCTTCGAGCGGCATGGGGCGGTTCCCTTCGGGCATGTGGGTGGGGCGAGGTCAGCGTACCGCCGAGTTCGCGGCGGTGCGGTGTCGTGCGGGCGGGTCGGACCTGGCCCGGAGCCGGGCCCCGGGCTCCGCCCCGGCCCGCGCCTCAAACGCCGGCGGGGCTGGAGTGGGCGGAGCCCGGCTCCCAGGTGCAGCCCCGTGTGCGCCTCAAACGCCGGCGGGGCTGAAATGGTCAGGCGCGGATGAGGGCCAGGGCCTCGTCGCGGACCTTGGCCAGGGTGGCCTCGTCACGGGCCTCCACGTTCAGCCTCAGCAACGGCTCGGTGTTCGACGCACGCACGTTGAACCACCAGTCGGCCGCCGTCACCGTCAGACCGTCCAGCTCGTCCAACGTGACACCCTCGACGTCACCGAAGGCCTCCTTCACCGCCGCCAGCCGCGCCGCCTGATCACCCACCGTGGAATTGATCTCCCCCGAACCCGCGTAACGGTCGTAGGAAGCCACCAGCCCCGACAGCGGACCCTCCTGACCACCCAGCGCCGCCAGCACGTGCAACGCCGCCAGCATGCCCGTGTCCGCGTTCCAGAAATCCTTGAAGTAGTAGTGCGCCGAGTGCTCACCACCGAAGATCGCACCCGTCCTCGCCATCTCCTCCTTGATGAAGGAATGACCCACCCGCGTGCGGACCGGCGTGCCGCCGTTCTCCCGCACGACCTCCGGCACCGACCACGAGGTGATCAGGTTGTGGATCACGGTGCCCGACCCGCCGTTGCGGGCCAGCTCACGCGCCGCGACCAGGGCGGTGATCGCCGACGGCGACACCCCGACACCCCGCTCGTCCACGATGAAGCAGCGGTCCGCGTCACCGTCGAACGCGATGCCCAGATCCGCACCCTCCGCCAGGACACGGGCCTGGAGGTCCACGATGTTCTTCGGGTCCAGCGGGTTCGCCTCGTGGTTCGGGAACGTGCCGTCCAGCTCGAAGTACATCGGCACCACATCCAGCGGCAGACCCTCGAAGACGGTCGGAACGGTGTGACCGCCCATCCCGTTGCCCGCGTCGACCACGACCTTCAGCGGCCGGATCGACCCCAGGTCCACCAGACCCTTCAAGTGCGCGGCATAACCGGGAAGCGAGTCCAGCTCCGTCACCGTCCCGGGGACGGTGCCCTCGGGGACCGCGGGGGCGCCCTCGTCCGACCACTTCTCCACCAGCGCCCGGATCTGCGACAGACCCGTGTCCTGACCCACCGGAGCCGCACCCGCACGGCACAGCTTGATCCCGTTGTACTGCGCCGGATTGTGCGAGGCCGTGAACATCGCACCCGGCAGACCCAGCGAACCCGACGCGTAGTACAGCTGGTCCGTCGAACACAGACCGATCAGCGTCACATCCACCCCACGCGCCGCCGCACCCCGCGCGAACGCCCCCGACAGACCCGGCGACGACGGACGCATGTCATGACCGATCACGATCGCCGCAGCGCCCACGACCTCCACGAACGCGGCACCGAACAGCTCGGCCAGGGACTCGTCCCACTCGTCCGGCACGACGCCACGCACGTCATACGCCTTGACGATGTTCGAAAGATCTGCGGCCACTGCCTGCCCTCCTGAAGGTCCTGTGCGGTTCAGCAAAACCTACCCTGAACCAGGAGCAGCTCTTCAGACCGCCGGAGCGTCAGGAATCGGGCGATCTCAGGACGCGCAGGTGTCCACGACGGGTCTCGCCGGTGGACGGGCCGCCCTGGCCGGGGCCGCCGGCCTCGGCGGTGCGTCCCGGCGGGCGGGCGGCTTCGCGGACGGCGTTGGCGAGGGCTTCGAGGTCGTCGCCGCTGGGGCGGGACGGCCCGGAGCTGTCGGCAAGGCGCACGACGTCCCAGCCCCGTGGGGCGGTCAGGCGCTCCGAGTGCTCGGCGCACAGGTCGTAGCAGTGGGGTTCGGCATAGGTGGCGAGCGGGCCGAGAACTGCGGTCGAATCGGCGTAGACGTACGTCAGTGTCGCGACGGCAGGGCGGCCGCACGCGGTGCGCGAACAGCGACGTACAAGGCTCACGACGTTGGACGGTACCGCACTCTTGACCGGGCCGCGACGACTCCACCGCCGCTCACTCCCCCGTGTCGTGCTCGGAGCTACCCTGCGGGGGTGACCGACACCCCTCTTCCGCCCTGCCCCGCCGAGCCTCCCGCGGGGGCCCGAACCGAGCCGCGCCCGCGTCGGCGGGACCGGCACGGGCGCGGGATGCGCGGTCCGTTGGCCCCTCCTCAGGTGCCGCTGGCGGCAAGCCGTTCGGAGCTGTTCGGGGACCTCGTACGGGACTCCGTGGAGCGGCTGGAGCGGCGCTGGCCGCAGCTGGAAGAGGTGGAGTTCCTGATCGGGGACGTGCCCGGACCGCCGGGCGGTCCGGACGGCGGCTGGAACGACGAGGCGGTGCCGCTGGGCGCGGTGGCGGAGTCGCGCGAGGGGCGGCCCGCCCGGATCGTGGTCTTCCGGCGGCCGGTGGAGATCCGCACCAAGACGCGGGACGAGAAGGCGATGCTGGTCCACGAGATCGTGGTGGAGCAGGTGGCGGAGCTGCTGGGGCTCTCGCCGGAGACGGTGGACCCCCGGTACGGCCAGGACTGAGAGCCGTCCTGCCGCCGCGTGCCGGGGGCCCGCCGTCCGGTGGTCATCCGGTGGTCATCCGGTCAGGACGGAGAGGTCCTGGACGGCCTTGGGGACCGAGACCGTGGAGTGGTCGTCCGAGAGCCCCTGGACGGTGAACATCGTGATGCCCTCGTGCGGGAGGGTCAGGGTGCGGGACGCGTGGACCGGGCCGCCCGAGACGGTCTCGACGGTGAGGGCGTAGGAGCCCTTGCCGCCGGCGGGGGCCAGGGTGAGCGTCTGCGTGGTGCCCGCCTTGACGGTGACCTCCTGGGAGGCCGGCTCGCCGCCGCCGGTGCCCGGCGAGGCGGTGACCTTGACCTTCGCGTCGGCTCCCGGGGCGGTCAGGGCCAGCAGGGTGGTGTTCTCCTCGGGCCGGTTGTCGGCCACGGTCGCCCGTGCTCCGACCGGTCCGGTGGCGGGGATGAAGCCGATGTCCTGCTTGGCGCCGCTGCCGCGGACCACCCGGAGCGCCGCGACGACCGGGGCCGACTTCTTGGGGTCGGACGGCGTCAGCAGCAGCGAACCGGGTTCGCCGCGCGTGAGGTCCTTGAGGTCCACGGCCGCCGTCATACCGGCCTTGACGTGCACCTGCTCGCTGCCCGCCGGGCTGATCGAGCCTTCGCGTGCGGCCAGGCGCACCTTCAGGTCCGCGTCCTCCTCACCCGGTACGAAGACGACCAGCTTCACGGAGGTGGCGTCCCCCGGGATGCCCGGCAGGACGAGCGAGCCGGCCGGGTCGACGGAGGCCGGCAGCCAGTCGGCGCCCACGCCCTCCTCGCCGACCTGCACCGATGCGCCCACCCGGCCGGCGCGCGTGGTCACGTGGGCGGTGGCGTCCGCGAGCTGGGCTCCCGGGACCAGGGTGGACAGCAGGACGGTCTTGGTGGACTTGGGGTCGACGCGGATGCTCTCGCTGGTCCCCGCGTCGGGCTTGGCCGGACCGTCCGGGCCGAAGAGCTTGATGTCGACGATGGCCGCGGCGTCGTCGGGGTTGGTGAGGTGGACGTAGTCCTCGCGCCCCTTGGCCGTGCTCACCGCGGGGAACCAGAAGTCGGTGCCGGGTGCGGTGCAGCCGACGCCGAGCACGCCACGGGCCCGGCCGACCGAGACCTTGGTCGTCAGCTGCGCGGTCCAGCCGGGGGCGAGGACCCCGTCGGCGCTGCCGGTGAGGGCGGGTGCGTCGGCCCCGCTGGCGGTGGCCCCGAGGGGCTTGCCCGGCTCCTTGGGTTCCAGCACCGGCTTGGCGTCCTTGGTCGCGCCGAGCAGCCGGGCCGAGCCCTTGCCCTCGCCGGCGGGCGCCCCGGGGGTGAAGGACGTGTACGTGGTCTCGGCGATGTCCGAGGAGCTGGGCCCCGGGCACACCAGCAGGGACCGTTCCACCGGCATCCGGGCGGCGGCCGCCCTGCCGTCTGTGGCCTTCCCGTCGGCGGCGGGTGCGGTGAGGGCGGCGACGCCGGTGAGGGCGGCCAGGGCCGCGGTCACCGCCGCCAGCGTCAGGGGTGCGCGCTGCTTCACTGCTGGGGGCTCCCGTCCGGACGCGGGTCGTGCGGTGCGTGGGGGTGGTGGGGGTCGTACGGCTGGTACGGCTCGTACGGGTAGGGGTACTGCTGCTGGTCCGGGTCCTGGACCGGCTGGTGCGGGGGCTGCTGCGGGGGGTAGGGGTCCGCGTAGGCCTGCCCGCCCTGACCGCCCTGCCCGCCCAGGCCGGCCTGCTGGTCGTACTGCGGGTACTGGTCGTACGGGGCCTGCTGCTGCGGCTCGTACGCGTAGCCGCCCTGGTCGCCGTACGCCTGGTACGCGTAGCCGTCGTCGCCGTACGCCGGCTGCGCCGGGATCTGCGCGTACGGGTCGGCGACCGCCGCGGTCTCCACCGGTACGGGGGCGGGCTCGGCCTCGGCTCGCAGCCGGCGGGCGCGGCGGCCCTCGCCGGCCTCGCCCGGGCCGGTCCGGTCCGGGAGCGCGGCCTCCTCCTCCGGCAGGTCGTCGTCGAGCTCCGCGCGGCGGCCGGGCAGGGCCATCACCAGCAGGAGCAGGGCGAGGAGGCCCTGGGTCCAGTACCAGGCGGTCCGCAGCAGGGAGTCCTCGTGGACGAGGTCGAGGCGGCCGCCGCCGGCGGGCAGTTCGAAGCCCTGTGCCCAGCCGTCGAGGGTCTTGGGCTTGAGGGACTTGCCGTCGAGGGTGGCCCGCCAGCCTTCATCGGCCCGGTCGGCGATGCGCAGGACGCGGCCCGCGTCACCGGCGGGGATCTTGCTGTGGACCTCGACGGGTCCGGCCGCGACCGGGATCGGGGCTTCGCCCTGCTTGCCGGAGACGATCACCGCGCGCGGCTGCCAGGGTTCGACGCCCCACAGGGCGGTGCCGTCCTGCTGGTGGCGCCGGCTGAGGCCGGGGGTGGCGTCGAGGACGCGGCGGATCTCCTCGGGACCGCCGGG
Source organism: Streptomyces sp. NC-S4 (assembly GCF_054353315.1). Classification (NCBI taxonomy): domain Bacteria; kingdom Bacillati; phylum Actinomycetota; class Actinomycetes; order Kitasatosporales; family Streptomycetaceae; genus Streptomyces; species Streptomyces sp. NC-S4. The sequence goes on from NZ_CM135937.1 coordinate 3,538,417, forward strand.
GCGGAACATCACGAAGCGGATGGCGTAGGCGCTGAGCTGGCTGGACTGGTCGGCACCGGAGCCGGCGACGAGGTTGGAGACGACCTTGTCGAGGCGGGCGTCGGCGCCGGTGCGGGCGGTGACCTCCGCGTCGCCGATGCGGCCGCCCGGGCCCCGGACGAGGCTGTAGGAGACGGTGGCGGGCGGGTTCAGGTCGAGGATCAGGGTGCGGGTCTGGTTGTCGTCGCCGGAGGCGTCGGCGACGAAGGCCGGGACCTGGACGGGGTCGCGGCGCTGCAGCGGGCCGTCGGCGCCGGCGACCATCCAGGTGGCGGCGGCGACCAGCGGTCCCACGGCTGCGGCCAGGGCGATGAGGGCCGCCAGCGGCTGGCGCCAGCCGAAGCTGCGCGCGGCGACGCGTTCCCTGGCGCCGTCGGCGCCGAGGGCGGCGGCCGCGAGCAGGGCGAGCCCGTGGACGAGGGTGGCGGGTCCGGCCCAGGCGCTGCGGTTGAGGACGACGGCGAGGAGCAGTCCGGCCAGGGCGGCGGCCCAGGCGGTGCGGACGGCGAAGGCCCGGTCGGCGCGCAGCAGGGCGGCCAGGGCGGCGAGGACGATGCCGACGAGCACCGGTCCGGCGCCGGTGCCGGGGCCGCCGGGGCTGAGGGTGAGCAGGCCCAGGGCGTCGGCGGAGCCGGCTCCGTAGGGCAGTCCGGCCTCCTGGAGGAGGCGGCCGGGGTGCGTGAACAGGCCCAGTGACCAGGGGGCGAGGACGACGAGGGGGACGGCGAGGGTGGCGAGGAACCGCAGGCCGTACGCCTTCCAGTGCGCGCGGCGCAGCACCAGCGCGGCGGTCCCGAGGACGGCGGCCAGCGGCCATACGACGGGGGTGAAGGCGGTGGTGAGGGTGAGCAGCAGCGTGTACGTCCACAGCGCGCGCCGGCCGCCCCGCCGGTCGGTGGCCTCGGCGCCGTCGGCGAGGTCGAAGGCGGCGACGGCGGCGCGGGCGAGGAGGGGGAGCGTCACGGCGAGGACGGCGGTGCCGAGGCGGCCGCCGGCGAGGGCTCCGGTCACGGCCGGGAGGAAGGCGTAGGCGACGGCCGCCCAGGCGCGCAGCAGCCGGGATTCGACGAGGGGCCGGGAGGCGAAGTAGGCGGTGAGGCCGGCGAGCGGGACGGATCCGGCGAGCAGCAGGGTCAGGGCGGCTTGGGGGGAGCCGAGGAGCAGGGTGGCGAGGGTGCCGAGGAGGGCCAGGTAGGGCGGCGCGGAGGCGGTGGAGCCGGTGCCGACGGCGTGCCAGCCGTCGGTGTAGGCGCTCCAGAGGTCGGAGCCGCTGCCGGGGGCGGGCAGCAGGGCGCCGCCCATGAGGGAGCCGCCGCCGATCAGGCCGCGGCAGGCGACGAGGGAGACGACGGCCAGGAGGGCGAGGAGGAGGGGCGCGGGGTTGCGGGCGAGCCGCTTGAGGCGGGCGAAGCGCTCGGTCTCCAGCAGGTACTCGCCGTCCTCGCGGGGGGCGTCGAGGACGCTGCCCCCGCCGTGCCGGCCCGCGGGGGCGGCGGCGGTGTCGCGGTCGCTGCCGAAGTAGCCGGCGAGCTGTTCCGCGTTGGCCCGCAGGGAGGCTCCGGGCGGGGGGAAGAGCGGGCGCAGTTCGGCGGCGGGGACGGCGGGGCGGCGGCGGGCCTTGCGGGCGGCGAGGAGCCGGCCGGGGCGCAGCAGGGTGGCGAGCAGGCCGGTGAGTTCGTCGACGGCCTGGCCGGGGGCCTTGCCGATGAGGTAGGCGAGGGTGCGCAGCACGGTGCCGAGCAGGACGCGCAGCAGGACGTACGGGAGGGCGCGGCCGGAGCTGTTGGCGAGGATGGTGTAGACGGCGCCGGCCTTGTCGACGCGGTGCGGGCCGGCCGTGGTGCGTCCGGCGCAGTCGACGGTGCGGCGTTCGCGGGCGGCGGCCTCGGCGTGCCGCAGGACGGCGTCGGGGGCGACGAGGACGGTGTGGCCCGCGCTCTGGGCGCGCCAGCACAGGTCGACGTCGTCGCGCATCAGGGGCAGGCGCCGGTCGAAGCCGCCGAGCTCGTCGTAGACGTCGCGGCGGACCAGCATGCCGGCGGTGGAGACGGAGAGGACGGGGCGGACCTGGTCGTGCTGGCCCTGGTCCTGTTCGCGGCGGTCGAGGCCGGTCCAGCGGCGGCCGCTGCGGGCGATGGTGACGCCGGCTTCGAGGAGCTGCTTCTTGTCGTACCAGCCGCGCAGCTTGGGGCCGATGACGGCGGCGTCGGGGTTGTCCTCGGCGACGCGGAGCAGTTCGGTGAGGGCGTCGGGTTCGGGTGCGCTGTCGTCGTGCAGGAGCCAGAGCCACTGGACGGGTTCGCCGTGGGGGAGGTCGGGCAGGTCGTAGGTGTCGTCGCGCCAGGTGCGGCTGACGGGGTCCCAGCCGCTGGGGCGCTTGAGGTACGGGAGGTCCTCGGGGCTCAGGGTGCCCGCGGCGCGTGCGGTTTCGTCGACCGCGGTGCCGAAGCCGGTGCGGCGGGCGAGGTGCAGGACGCGGTCGTCGCCGAGGGCTTCGGTGAGCAGGCGCGCGGAGTCGTCGGAGCTGCCGGTGTCGGCGGCGATGTGGTTCTGCGCGGGGCGTTCCTGGCCGAGGAGGCCGGCGAGTGTCCGGGGCAGCCAGCGGGCGCCGTCATGGGCGACGAGGACCGCGGTGACGACGTGCCGGGGGAACTCGGGTGTGGCTGGGGCCTGGTAGGAGGCCGTCGACTGGCTGTGCAGGGACATCGCGGTACGGGCCCTCCGGCCGGGGGTCCGGGGGTGGTGTGCCCTCGGAGGCTGCTGGACAGCGCCCCACCCTAACGGCTGTCACGACAGCGGTCCGCCTCCTGCGGGGAAGGTGCAGGAGGCGGACCGTGTGCCGTGCTGTGTGCCGTGCCGTGTGCCGTGCCGTGGTGCGTCGGCCGTTTCAGACCGCTGCCTTTTTCAGGCGGCGGCGTTCCCGCTCGGACAGACCGCCCCAGATGCCGAATCGCTCGTCGTTGGCGAGGGCGTACTCAAGGCATTCGGAGCGGACTTCGCAGGCGAGGCAGACCTTCTTGGCCTCGCGGGTGGAGCCGCCCTTCTCGGGAAAGAAGGACTCGGGGTCGGTCTGGGCGCACAGTGCGCGCTCCTGCCACCCGAGCTCTTCGTCCGCCTCCTCGACCAGCAGTTCCTGAAACAGCTCGGTCATGTGCGCCCCTCGCTCTGTCTGTGCGTCCCCGTGACGATGTCGTCACTGATTGCTACGTAACGACACGAGTGAAATTACAAGTGCGTGGCTCCGGGGCAGTCAAGCCGAGATCTGCTATTGGGCCCCTTATTCACTCTGCGGAACCAAGCCTATGCAGTAAGTGTTCATATCGCCAAAAATCGTGACACATGCCACCGGCGTCACAGGATGCCGTCTTTACCCGTATTCCACGTGCCACCTCCGGGCGGGGTTGCGGTCCGGCCGGAGAAGCGGCGCAGATCACATTCAGGTCACGGAAGTCGGGATCTGGTTTGAGCGCCGACACAGCGCCACATCCCCTGTCGCACACTGCACAAACCTTTCTCCGGGCGCAGTAACCGGATGAGGTGAAACTTTTACACCAAAGCGGACATTGAGTTGACAGTCAGGCCTCCCAGCCGTTCTCCTTGTTTTCATGTCAGCGCCCGCAGCCACCACCCGGACCCCCATTCGTGGGTTCCTGTGCGCTGCCCAGGTTCGCTGTTGCTGTTGCAGCTGTTGATGCCCGTGGAGCCCCGGCTCCCGAGAGCTCCGGCCCGCCCCCGCAGCAACCGCCAGCACGACTGACATCCGTCGAGGTACCCCCCACGATGAACAGCACGAACAGCGCCACCCCCGCCGCTCCCGCCGCTCCCGCCACGGTCGAGAGCGACCTCCAGATCGCCGGCGACATCCTCGCCGTCCAGCACCTCCTCCAGCCCGCCCGCGAACACCCGGCCACCGTCGCCGAGTTCGCCGGGCTCGCCCGCTCCATCGCCGAGGACCGCGCCTCCTGGGAGCACCTCGTCGAGTACGACGCCACCACCCGCTGGTACCACCGGCTGCGCACCGGCCCCGGTTACGAGGTCTGGCTGCTCAGCTGGGTCCCCGGCCAGGGCAGCGGCCTCCACGACCACGGCGCCTCCTCCGGCGTCATGACCGTCCTGGAGGGCGAGCTCACCGAGCACACCCCCCGCGGCCGCACCACCCACCGCCCGGGCACCCAGCGCGTCCTCGCCCCCGGCTACGCCCACGAGGTCGTCAACGACACCCTCGACGGCGCGGTCAGCCTGCACGTCTACTTCCCCGGCCTGACCGAGATGCCGATGCACAGCTGCTCCCCGGCCGACTCCGCGTCCGTACCGGCCTGACCTCCACCCCGGCAGCAGCACGGCTGACAGTCCCACCCGTCGCCCGGCCACCACCCCTCAACGACAGCCTTCGGCTGACAGTCCCACCCGTCGCCCGGCCACCACCCCTCCTCGACAGCCTTCGGCTGACAGACTGTCTGCATGCGCATTGTTGTTCTGGCCGGCGGTATAGGCGGCGCCCGGTTCCTGTCCGGACTCAAGTCGGCCGTGCCCGACGCGGACATCACGGTCATCGGCAACACCGGTGACGACATTCACCTCTTCGGGCTCAAGGTCTGTCCCGACCTGGACACGGTGATGTACACCCTCGGCGGTGGCATCAACGAGGACCAGGGCTGGGGCCGCACCGACGAGTCCTTCACCGTCAAGGAAGAGCTCGCGGCGTACGGGGTCGGACCCACCTGGTTCGGCCTCGGCGACCGCGACTTCGCCACGCACATCGTCCGTACCCAGATGCTCGGCGCGGGCTACCCGCTGAGCGCCGTCACCGAGGCCCTCTGCGACCGCTGGCAGCCCGGCGTGCGGCTGCTGCCCATGTCCGACGACCGGGTCGAGACCCACGTGGCCATCACCGAGGCCGGCACCGGGGAGCGCCGCGTCATCCACTTCCAGGAGTACTGGGTCCGGCTGCGCGCCTCGGTGGACGCGGAGGCCGTCGTACCCGTGGGGGCCGAACAGGCCAAGCCCGCGCCCGGGGTGCTGGAGGCCATCGCCGCAGCCGACGTGATCATCTTCCCGCCGTCGAACCCCGTGGTCTCGGTCGGCACGATCCTCGCCGTGCCCGGCATCCGGGAGGCCGTCGCCTCCGCCGCGGCGCCCGTCGTGGGCCTCTCCCCCATCGTCGGGGGCGCACCCGTGCGCGGGATGGCGGACAAGGTGCTCGCCGCGGTGGGCGTCGAGTCCACCGCCGCCGCCGTCGCCCTGCACTACGGGACCGGGCTGCTGGACGGCTGGCTCGTGGACACCTCGGACGCGGACGCCGTCGCCGAGGTCGAGGCCGCCGGGATCACCTGCCGCGCGGTGCCGCTCATGATGACCGATGTGGAGGCCACCGCGGAGATGGCCCGCGCCGCGCTGGCGCTGGCGGAGGCCTCCCGGTGACGCGGACGCCCGCGTACGAGGTGCGGGCCGTCGAGGGGATCCCGGAGGTCAGGCCGGGCGACGACCTGGCGAAGCTGATCACGACGGCCGCCCCGGACCTGCGGGACGGGGACGTCCTGCTGGTCACCTCGAAGATCGTCTCCAAGGCCGAGGGCCGGATCGTCGAGGCCGACTCGCGCGAGGCCGCGATCGACGCCGAGACCGTGCGGGTGGTCGCACGCCGGGGTCCGCTGCGGATCGTCGAGAACCGGCAGGGCCTGGTGATGGCCGCGGCCGGCGTGGACGCCTCGAACACCGCCCCCGGCACGGTGCTGCTGCTGCCCGAGGACCCGGACGGCTCTGCCGCCGCGATCCGCTCCGGTGTCCGCGACGCCCTGTCCGTGGACGTGGGCGTGGTCGTGACGGACACCTTCGGGCGGCCGTGGCGCACCGGGCTGACGGACGTGGCGATCGGCTCGGCCGGGGTGCGGGTCCTGGACGACCTGCGCGGCGGCACGGACGCGCACGGCAATCCGCTGAGCGCGACGGTGGTGGCGACCGCGGACGAGCTCGCCGCCGCCGGCGACCTGGTCAAGGGCAAGGCGGCCGGCCTGCCGGTGGCCGTCGTGCGCGGGCTGGGCCACGTGCTGGGCGAGGGCTCCACGGCCCGGGACCTGGTGCGCTCACCGGCGGAGGACATGTTCCGGCTGGGCACCTCGGAAGCGGTACGGGAAGCCGTGACGCAGCGCCGCACGGTACGGGCCTTCACGGCGGAGCCGGTGGACCCGGGCGCGGTGCGGCGGGCGGTGGCGGCGGCCGTCACGGCCCCGGCCCCGCACCACACGACGCCGTGGCGGTTCGTGCTGCTGGAGTCCGAGGCCTCCCGGGTACGGCTGCTGGACGCGATGCGGGACGCGTGGATCGCGGACCTGCGGGCGGACGGCAAGTCCGAGGAGTCCGTGGCGAAGCGGGTGCGGCGCGGGGACGTGCTGCGGGCCGCCCCGTACCTGGTGGTGCCGTGTCTGGTGACGGACGGCGCGCACCACTACGGGCACGCCCGGCGGGACACGGCGGAGCGGGAGATGTTCGTGGTCGCCATGGGCGCGGGCGTACAGAACCTGCTGGTCGCGCTGGCCGGGGAGCGGCTGGGGTCGGCGTGGGTGTCCTCGACGATGTTCTGCCGGGACGTGGTGCGGGAGGTGCTGGAGCTGCCGCAGGACTGGGACCCGATGGGAACGGTGGCGGTGGGGCACCCGGCGGCGCCCCCGGCGGAGCGGCCGGGGCGGTCCGCGGCGGACTTCATCCAGGTGCGGTGACGCCTGCGGCGAGCCCGGCGGACCGGCGGGTCCCCCGCCCTGCCGGGCGGTCCCCGGTCCGGCGGGGCGGGGGTGCCTGACGGCAGGCCCGGGCCGTCACTTTCCGATCCCGTCGGCCGGGCCCGAGGGTCTGGGTCGTCTCTTTCGGATCTTCGGCAGAGCCCGCGGCGTCCTGGACGTACTCAGGCGCCCCGACAACGCGGCCGGGTGCGGTGCCGGGCGCCGCGGGCCCGGCAGGATCCGGAAGGGGCGGGCGCCTAGAGGCGGCCGATGTCGCCGCGTGGCATGCGGGGTGCGCGGCGGGGCGGGGTGCGGCCCGCGAGGAGGACGAGGCGGGCCGCGCGGTGGCGCTGGCCCGCGTACGGGGCGAGGAGCTCCAGCATCGCGGAGTCGTCGGTGTCGCGGTCGCCCGCGAGGGCGAAGCCGATGATGCCGGGCAGGTGGAGGTCGCCGGTGGTGATCGCGTCGGGGTGGCCGTTGCTGCGCTGGAGGGTCTCGGCGGAGGTCCACGGGCCGATGCCGGGAACGGCCTCCAGCCTTCGTACGGCTTCGGGCAGGTCCATCGCGGCCGCCTCCTCCAGGCGGTCCGCCACGCGGGCCGCCCGCACGATCGTGGCGGAACGCTTGGCATCGACGCCGGCCCTGTGCCAGTCCCAGGACGGGATCATGGCCCAGGTGCGCGGCGCGGGCACGACGTACAGGTCCGGGCCGGCCGGGCCCGGGGCGGGCTCGCCGTACTGCCGGACCAGGCGGCGCCAGGCGCGGTAGGCCTCGTCGGCGGTGACCTTCTGCTCCAGGACCGTGGGGATCAGGGATTCGAGGACCAGGCCGGTACGGGTGAGGCGCAGGCCGGGACGGCGGCGGTGGCTGGCGTGCACGAGGCGGTGGCGGGGCACGAAGGCGGCGGGATCGTCTCCCGCGCCGAGGAGCGCGGGCAGCTCTTCGAGGAACCAGTCGGCGCCGGGGCCCCAGGCCTCGGCGTGCACCTCCTCACCGGCGCGGGACACGCGGAGGGTGGCCGGGCCCTGCGGGGTACGGCCGGTGCGCCAGACCGAGCCGTCGGGGGTGGTGCGGAAGGTGGGGTCGGCGGGGCCGCGGCGGAGCGGGCCGAGGGTGAGGCCGAGGTCGACGGGACCCTCGGGGGTCCAGCGGCGTTCCCGGGCCCCCGAGCCGGCGGCGGCGCCCCGGCCGGCGGGTACGTCCGTGCGGCCGCCGCGCACGGCGGTACGGGTGAGTGGGTCGAAGCGGCCGGCCATGCCACCGAGCGTAGCGCTGCCCGGCCGCGTCCCCCGGGGCTCCGCCCCGGACCCCGCGCCTCGACCTCGCCCGGCCACCGCGGGGAGCGGCCTGCCAGGACGACAGCACGGGTGGTCCCGGCGGCGGGCCGCCGGGCGTCCCGGGCGTGGCTCTGCCGTCCAGCCGGTCGGCGACGCGCCGGGCGGCCCCGCCGGGTGCCCACGCCGGGTGCCCGCGGCGGGGCCGGGTCCGGCGCTCGGGGCGCGGGCGCGGGAGCGCCGTAGGGGGGTGCGGGGCGGCGCCCCCGGCAACGGCGCCGCACGCCCCGGACCCCGTCGGCCGCCGGAGGCTACGGGCGGCCCTGGAGCTTCGCCGAGGCCGTGCGGGTGGCGCCCAGCTTGTTGTAGAGCTTCGTGCCCGGGCATTGGGTGGCGAAGCCGTCCCGGTGGCCGGCGATGACGTTCATCGACACGTTCCTGCCCTTGGGGTAGCGGTTGCCTCCGCCCGACGTGAGGGTCGTCTTCGCGCGCGGGTCCCGGCCGAAGAGGCCGAGCTTCCAGGCGGTGAGGCGGGCGACCGAGTCGACCACCGCCGCCGGCGGGGCCGTGGAGGTGAAGGTGCCCAGCACCGCGACGCCCATGCTGTTGGTGTTGAAGCCCATGGTGTGCGCGCCGAGGACCGCCTTGGCGACACCGCCCGCGCGGCCCTCGTAGACCGTGCCGCACTTGTCGACGGCGAAGTTGTAGCCCAGGTCCCGCCAGCCGTTGCTGATCACGTGGTAGCGGTACAGGCTGCGCAGGACCGCCGGGGCGTCCTTGCAGGCGTAGTTGTTGCCGGAGGCGCTGTGGTGGACGAAGGCCGCCTTGACCGTGCTCGTGTAGACGAAGCCCGTTTCGCGCAGGCCCTCGTTCGCGCCCCAGCCCTTGCGGGTGACGATCCGCGGGCGCGGGCCGATGTACGGGGCGGCCGCCGCGGTCAGTTCGCCGTCGCTCGCGAAGATCGCGTCGGCGGTGGTGTCGGCCTTGTCGAGTGCGGTGATCTCGTTCGCGCCGAGCGAGGCGTGCGGGACGTTCGCGGCGGAGGACTCGGCGGTCTGCATCGACATGGCGGGCACCGCCACCTCGCCCTTGCCGTCGCCGTCGGGGCCGGTGTTCTTGCCGTCGGAGCCCGTGGCGGGGACTTCCTCCCCCGGGTCGACGAGCTCGATCCGCATGCCCGTGGGCAGCCGGGAGGGTGCCCGGGTGGCCGGGGCGCCGGATTCCGCCTGGACGCGGACCTCCACGGCGTCGGACTCGCCCACCCACAGCGGGGCGGTGGCGCCGCGGATCTTGCGGGAGCCGCGTTCCGCCGCGTCGGGGTCGGCGGCGTGCTCGCCGTTGTGGGTCTCGACGTCCTGCCAGTCCGACCACGTGGCGGTCCGGGTGGAGCGGGTCCGCACCTGGACCCGGCCGTGCAGTTCGGTGGCCGCGTCGTCCCAGACCACGCCGACCAGCGAGAACGTCTTGACCTCGCGTGCGGTCAGGCCCTGCGTCTCGGGACGGCCCGGGGAGGCGCTCATTCCGGGGACTCCGGGCGCCCGCGTCGCCGAGGGTCCCAGCGGGACGAGCGGCAGCGATTGGGTGGACCCGGCGGGAGTTACGGGGGCGGTCTCGGCCAGGGCGGGGGTGGGGAGCGCGAGGGGCAGGGCCAGTACGGCGGCCGTCGCGACGCCGATCGAGGAAGCAAGGAATCCACGCATGAAAAGGATGGTGAGCACGTGGATCGCCGCGCGCCATCCGAGAACTGACGCTCCGTCCGACCCGCCGCGCATACCCCTCCTCCGTACGGAGGAGCCGACGGCCCTCGTACGGGGGACGGGCCCGCGTACGCTGTGCCGGGTGAACGCCACTGACCGCACCCCTGCCGACCTGCTGCGATCCGCGCTCGCCGCCGATCCGGGCCGCCCGCTCGTCACCTTCTACGACGACGCCACCGGCGAACGCGTCGAATTGTCCGTCGCGACCTTCGCCAATTGGGTGGCCAAGACCGCCAATCTGCTCCAGGGCGACCTGGGGGCCGAGCCCGGGGACCGGCTCGCGCTGCTGCTCCCGGCGCACTGGCAGAGCGCGGTGTGGCTGCTCGCCTGCGCCTCCGTCGGGGTCGTCGCCGAGGTGGGCGGGGATCCGGCGGGTGCGGATCTCGTCGTCAGCGGGCCGGACACCCTGGAGCGGGCCCTGGCGTGCGGCGGTGAGCGGGTGGCGCTCGCGCTGCGGCCGCTGGGCGGACGGTTCCCGCAGCCGCCGGCCGGGTTCGCCGACTACGCCGTGGAGGTGCCGGGGCAGGGCGACCGCTTCGCGCCCTTCGTGCCGGTGGATCCCGAGGGCCCGGCGCTGGTCGTCGGCGGCGAGGAGCTCACGCAGTCGGAGCTGGTGGCCCGCGCCCGCGAGGACGCGGCGAAGCTCGGCCTCGGCGAGGGATCGCGGGTGCTGACCGGGCTCGGCTACGACACCTGGGACGGGCTCTCGGCCGGGCTCTACGCCGCCCTGGCCGCGGGCGGGTCCGTGGTGCTCTGCCGGAACCTGGACCGGCTGTCGGCCGACGGGCTGGCGCAGCGCGGCGAGAGCGAGCGCGTCACCCACACCGTCTGATCGCCGCCCGGAGGCCTGTCACTCACACTGGTGAAAGGCGAGTTCGGGCGATTTGTCACCCGGACGGCCCTAGACAGGCCCCCGCCCCCGGGCTGCTCCGGCGCCCCGGGGGCAGCATCGGCAGTGGCCGTGCTCACCCGTACGGCCGACGGCCCGTAGTCGTAGCGGCGAGGGGACGGACGCCAGTGACGGACAGCGCAGGCATACCGGGCGGCACCGACGCGGCCGGAGGCGCGGGGCGGCCCCCGCGCGGCCGCGGGCGTCGGCGCCGGCTGCTGCGCTGGGTCGGCCTCGGTGCGGTCTTCCTGGTCCTGGCGGGCACGGCCACCGGCTGGTGGCTCTACAACAAGCTCGACGGGAACATCACCGAGGACACCTCGGCCGCGGCCGAGCTGAGGCGCTACGAGCGCGAGCGCCCGGCACACCGTGCCACCGGGTCCCAGAACATCCTGCTGATCGGCTCGGACTCGCGCTCCGGCAGGAACAACGCCGGGTACGGGCGGGACAAGGGCACGGAGCGCTCGGACACCACGATCCTGCTGCACCTGCCGCAGGACCGCAGGAGCGCGACCGCGGTGTCGATACCCCGGGACCTGATGACGGACATCCCGTCCTGCCTGCAGGTGGACGGCAGCCGCACCGCCGAGCGGTTCGCGCAGTTCAACTGGGCGTTCCAGTGGGGCGGGGCCGCCTGCACGATCCGTACGGTGGAGAAGCTGACCGGGATCCGCGTCGACCATCACATGGTGATCGATTTTGACGGGTTCAAGAAGATGGTCGACGCCATCGGTGGGGTGGAGGTCTGCCTCAAGGAACCGGTGAACGACTCCGAGGCCAAGCTGCGGCTGGCCGCCGGGCGCCAGACCCTGCGGGGCGAGCAGGCGCTGGGGTACGTCCGCGCCCGCCACAGCCTGGGCAACGGCAGTGACACCGAACGGATGGACCGTCAGCAGCAGTTCCTCGGTTCGCTCGTCAAGAAGGTGCAGAGCAACGGGGTGCTGCTGAATCCGGCGCGGCTGTACCCGCTGCTGGACGCGGCGACCTCCTCGGTGACCACGGACCCGGGGCTGGCCTCGCTGCGGGGCCTGTACGAACTCGTGCGGGGCATGCGGGACATACCGACCGATCAGGTCAAGTTCCTGACGGTGCCCCGCAGGCCCTACGCACCCGACCCGAACCGGGACGAGCTGGTCGAGCCCGACGCGGCGCGGCTGTTCCAGCAGCTGCGCATGGACAAGCCGGTCACCGTCGCTCCGCCCAAACCCACCCCGACCGCACGTCCGGCCGAGGCTGCGGGGTCGGGCACGGAGGCCGATTCGAACACGGACCCCTCCGGCGAGGGAACCATCACACCTCAGGTACCCGTCCCTACTTTTACGGGAACCACTGCGGGCAACGCCGACTGCCGGTAAAGCAATCCCAAAAGGCGGTGACCGAACCGAGCGGGATGGGCGGTTCGCCCCGTTATAAGGGGAGTGGAATTTGTCACCAGCATGGTTTGCCGCCGAACAGGGCGGATAAGGTGAGCGATCCGGTGCCCGGCCGGATCAGAAACGGGCACCAGCAGCCGGATCGTTGACCGTGCGCCTTGGGGGAGGCGCGTCGCGAGGCACCGACGGAGGATTCGAGCAACCGTGGATGCGCAAAGCCGTGGACGGGCGGACGAGATCGACCCCGCCGACCAGTGGGTGATCAATCCCCGCACCGGCAACTACGAACTGCGACTGGCCGACTCCGCCGCGCAAGCGCGGCCGAAGGTCACCGCACCCCGCAGATCACCGTCTGCTCCCTCGACTCCCACCACCCCCTCCCCCGGGGTGCCGAGGCCGCGCCGTGGCGACCCGCCCCCCGGCGGCCGTCGCGGCGGCCGCTCCCGCAAGGGTGCGGGCGCGGGCGGCGGTGGACGCCGCAAGAAGGCGCTGGCCGTCACCGGCGGCGTGACGGCGTTCCTGCTGGTCGGCGGCGCGGTGGCGGGGTACCTCTACTACGACCACCTGAACGGCAACCTCAGCGTCACCGACGTGGCGGGCGCGGGCACGGGCGGTTTCAAGAAGGACCAGGCCATCAACATCCTGGTCATCGGAACCGACAAGCGCACCGGCGCGGGCAACGAGGACTACGGGGACAAGGACAGCGTCGGCCACGCCGACACCACGATCCTGTTCCACGTCTCGAAGGACCGGACCAACGCGACCGCGCTGTCCATCCCCCGCGACCTGATCGCCAACATCCCGGCCTGCCCGACGAAACAGCCGGACGGATCGACGAAGACGATCGCCCCCTCCAAGGGCACCCGCTTCAACACCAGCCTGGGCCAGGAGGGCCGCGACGCGGGCTGCACCATGCGCACGGTCAAGGAACTCACCGGCATCGAGGTCGACCACTTCATGATGGCCGACTTCAACGCCGTCAAGACGCTGAGCACGGCGGTCGGCGGAGTACCGGTGTGCCTGGAGAAGGCCGTCAACGACGAGGAGGGTTCCCACCTCAAGCTGGACGCCGGCGAACACCGGCTGCAGGGCGAACAGGCCCTCGCCTTCGTCCGCACCCGGCACGGCTTCGGCAACAACAGCGACCTCGACCGGATCAGGATCCAGCAGCAGTTCCTGGGTTCGATGATGCGCGAGATGAAGTCGAAGGAGACGCTGACCAGCCCCAAGAAGTTCCTCTCCCTCGCGGAAGCCGCCACCAAGTCGCTGGGCGTGGACTCGGGAATCGGGTCCATCGGCAAACTCACCGATCTGGCGGGCGAGTTGAAGGGCATCGACACGAAGAACATCACCTTCACCACCCTGCCGGTGCTCGACAACCCGGCCGAACCGGTGGGCAAGAAGGCGACCGTCGTCGTCGACCACGCCCTGGCCGATCCGCTGTTGCAGATGATCCGGGGGGACGTCTCGCTCACGGAGGTCGAGAAGAAGGAGCAGGCCGCCAAGGAAGCGGCCGACGCGGACACCAAGGCCAAGCAGGACGCGCTGCTCCAGGGCGCCCGCGCGGCCGCGGCGGACGTACGGGTGAGCATCTACAACGGAGGCGGCCCGAAGGGCTCCGCCTCCACCACGCTGAACTGGCTGCAGAACAGCAAGGGCGTGCAGAGGTCCAGCAACGTCGGCAACGCGCCGGAGAAGGTCGGCGCCACGCAGCTGGAGTACGCCCCCAACCAGGCCGACCAGGCCCGGGCGTTGGCGGACATCATGGGTCTGCCCTCGACCGCGCTGAAGATGGGGACCGCGGACGCCTCGGCGAAGACCCCGATGAAGCTGACGCTGGGTCCCGACTTCCAGCAGCCGGGCGCCCCGCTGGCGGCCCCGGTGCCCCAGCAGCTGCCCGAGGACGTGCAGCGGTCGCAGGCCGACAAGGCGACCTGCGCCAAGTAACAGGACTCGGCCGGAGACACCGGCACTCTGTTGACCAAGAAGGATCTTGAGGGGGACGTGTGAGGCGCAGCAGCGTGCGAGGAGAGGGGGCGAACGCCCCCGCCACCGAGGAGATATCCGGCGGCGGGGCGAACGCGTCCGGCACGGTGCCCCCACAGCGGGGCGGCTCCAGGACGGGGCGCCCGGAGGCCGGTGCCGTCCCCGCCCGCAGGCAGGGCCGGCGGCGCGTGCTGCGCTGGACGGCCTCCGTACTGTCCCTGCTGATACTCGGCACGGCGGGCGCCGGATACCTGTACTACCGCCACCTGAACGGCAGCATCCAGACGGACGCGCTGAACCTCGGTGAGACCAAACTGGGCGGTTCCAAGCCCAACGCCTTCGGGCAGACCCCGCTGAACATCCTGCTGATCGGCTCCGACGCGCGCGACGACGCGGCGAACCAGGCCCTCGGCGGGGCCACGGACACCTTCGACGGCCCGCCGCTGGCGGACGTGCAGATGCTGCTGCACCTGTCCGCGGACCGCAGCAACATGTCGGTCGTCTCGATGCCGCGCGACACGATGCTGATGATGCCCAAGTGCACCGAGCCGGGCGGCAAGGTGCACCCCGCCAGCAAGGGCCTCGTGCAGACCAACGAGTCGCTGCAGCGCGGCGGTCCGGGCTGCACGGTCGCCGCCTGGCAGGAGCTGACCAAGATCCCCATCGATCACTTCATGATGATCGACTTCAAGGGTGTGGTCTCGATGGCGGACGCCATCGGCGGCGTCCCGGTTTGCGTGGAGGAGAACGTCCACTCCCGTACCCGGGACGGCAAGGGCTCCGGCCTGAAGCTGCCGAAGGGTACGAGCGTCATCCAGGGCGAGCAGGCCCTGCAGTGGCTGCGCACCCGCTACGGCTTCGAGGACGGCACCGACATCGGCCGCACCCACGCCCAGCACCAGTACATGACGTCGATGTCCCGCGAGTTCCGCAAGAACGCCAAGCTCACCAACCCGGTGAAGCTCAACAGCCTGGCGCAGGCGGCGATCCAGGCGATGGTCGTGGACACCGGCCTCAACAAGATCGACAAGCTGTACGACCTGAGCATGGAGCTCAAGAAGGTGCCGCCGGGCCGGATCACCATGACCACCATGCCGTGGGTCTACAGCACCAAGCCCGGTCTGGACGGCCGGGTCGAGCCCATGGCGGGCGAGGCCGAGGCCGTGTTCCGGATGGTCCGCGAGGACATCGCGCTCGACGGCAAGGGCTCCGGGACCCCGGCGGAGGGTGCCTCGCCGTCCCCGGGTGCCTCCGCGTCCGGGGGCACGCCGACGACGGCCGCCCCGAGCGCGGCGCCGACCACGGCCCCGGCCGCGGCTCCCGCGAAGATCGCGGTCGGCGTCCGCAACGCCACGGGCGGCAAGGCCGGCGCCGAGGCCCGGGTCAAGAACCGGGCGAACGAGGTGGCCGCGGTGCTGACCGGCAAGGGCTTCACCAAGGCCACCGCCGACACCCAGACCGGCGCCGAGGACACCACGGTCGTCCGCTACGCCACGGACGCCCAGGCGGCCGACGCGGGCGCCGTGGCCACCGCCCTGGGCCTGCCCGCCTCCTCGGTGGAGAAGTCCGAGGAGGTCTCCGGGATCACCCTGTTCGTCGGCAAGGACTGGCGGACCGGCAGCGCGCCGACCCCGCCGCCGCCCGCCCCGTCCGTGGCCCCGACCTCGGCCCACGCGCTCAACGGCGACAACGAGGGCGCCTGCATGGCGGTCCAGCCGGGCTTCACCTGGTAGCGCGCACGCGAAAGGGGCCCGGCCCGGGGACTGCGGCGGTTCGCAGCAGCCTCCGGGCCGGGCCCCTCCGTACGTCTCAGACCTGCGAGGAGTCCCGCCGCACGGCCGGCCGGCGGCTCGCGATGACCTTGTTCGCCAGGGCCCGCGGGCTGGTCAGGAAGCCGAAGCCCCAGGACAGGTGCATGGTCGCCAGGGCGACGGGGATCTGCGCCCGGGCCTTGATCCCGAGCCCCTTGCCCGCCGGTACGGAACCCGCGGTGATCGCCGCGAGATAGCCGGCCGGGACGACGAAGGCCAGGGGGGTGACGGTCGCGCCCACGACCACGCTCGCGGCGATCGCGCACACGAGGGTCGGCGGGGCCAGGTACCGCAGGTTGATGGAGCCCGAGTGGTAGCGGGCCACCACGTGCCGCCAGCGCCCGTAGTCCTTGTACTGCTTGGCCAGGGCCCGTACGGAGCGCCGCGGACGGTACTGGACCATCAGCTCCGGCGAGAACCAGATGAGGCCGCCGGCTTCGCGGATGCGGAAGTTCAGCTCCCAGTCCTGGGCGCGGATGAACTCCTCGTTGTAGCCGCCCTGCTGCTCCAGCGCCTCGCGGCGGAAGACCCCTAGGTAGACGGTCTCGGCCGGTCCCGCCTGGCCGCCGGTGTGGAACGGCGCGTTGCCGACACCGATCTTCGAGGTCATCGCTGCGGCGACGGCCTCCTCCCAGGCGTTCTCGCCCTCGGCGTGCATGATGCCGCCGACGTTCTGGGCGCCGGTCTCCTCCAGGAGGCGGACGGCGGTGGCGATGTAGTTCGGCGAAAGCATGCCGTGGCCGTCCACGCGCACCACGATCGGGTGGCGCGAGGCCTTGATGGCGGCGTTGAGCGCCGCCGGGGTCCGGCCGGTGGGGTTCGGCACGGTGTGGACTCGGGGATCCTCCGCGACGAGTTCGGCGGCGATCTCGTCGGTGCGGTCCGTGGACGGCCCGAGTGCGATCACCACCTCCATCTCGCCCGCGTACTCCTGTTCCAGGATGTGGCGGACGGAATCGCGCAGGTAGTGCTCCTCGTCGAGCACCGGCATGATCACCGAGACTGCGGGCTGCTGGGTGGGCATGTGGTCCTTCAAGGTCGGGTATCGGTGTCACGTTACCGCGTACGGGGGAACCGGGTGCGCGCCGAGCGATCGGTAGGGACAGCTGCTGATCGTATGGGCCTACTGTTCTGCGGAATAGGCCGATCCGGTCGCCGATCCGGTCAGTGTCCCCGGCCGGTCTCCCTGCTGCCCCCGCGGAGGTGTCCACCGTGCCCCAGCCGCACCGTCCCGCCCGTCCTGACGGGCCGCCCCGGCAGCAGCGTGCCCGGCGCGGCGCAGGCGGCCCTGCCCGGCACCGGGGGGAGCGGCCCCGGTGGGGCGTACGGATCGCGGCCGGGCTGTCGGTGGCGGTGCTCGGCTCCGGGGCCGTCGGGCACGCCGTGATGACCGGTCTGGACACCGGGATCGAGCGGGTGGACCCGTTCAAGGACATGAAGAACCGGCCGCAGGCCGGACACGGCCTCAATTTCCTGCTGGTGGGCACCGACGGGCGGGAGAAGATCTCCCCGGAGGAGAAGCGCGAGTACCGCCTGGGCGGCGCGCCCTGCCACTGCACGGACACGATCATGCTGGTGCACCTGTCGGCCGACAAGGAACGGGCCAGTGTCATCAGCCTGCCCCGCGACAGCTACGCCGAGGTGCCCGCGCACCGGGACCTCGTCACCGGCAAGGCGCACAAGGCCCACCCCGTTCGGCTGAACGCGGCGTACGCGGAGGGCGGGCCCAACCTGACCGTGCGGACCGTGGAGAACATGACCCGGGTGAAGATCGACCACTACCTGGAGGTCGACTTCACCAGCTTCATGAAGACGGTCGACGCGATGGGCGGCGTGGAGATCTGCACGGCCAAGACCATGCGGGACCGCAACACCGGCCTCGACCTGCTGCCGGGCAGCCACCGCCTCAGCGGCGGGCAGGCCCTGCAGTACGTGCGCTCGCGCCATGTCGACGGGGCCTCCGACCTCGGCCGGATGCAGCGTCAGCAGCGCTTCGTCGCCGCACTGATCAAGCAGGCGACCGGGGGCGGGGTGCTGCTGAACCCGGTGAAGTTCAAGGAGGTCAGCTCCACCCTCCTCGGTTCCGTCCGGGCCGACAGGGGCTTCGGCTCGGAGCAGATGCTCGCCCTCGGGCAGGCGATGCGGGACTTCACCCCGACCTCCTCGGAGTTTGCCTCGGTGCCCATCGGCAGCCCCTCCTTCCCCGTCAAGGGCATCGGGTCCACCGTGAAGTGGGACGAACCGAAGGCGGCCAAGCTGTTCGAGGC
Source organism: Streptomyces sp. NC-S4 (assembly GCF_054353315.1). Lineage (NCBI taxonomy): Bacteria > Bacillati > Actinomycetota > Actinomycetes > Kitasatosporales > Streptomycetaceae > Streptomyces > Streptomyces sp. NC-S4. Next base: position 3,556,529 of record NZ_CM135937.1, read on the forward strand.
GCTGCGCCAGGACCGGCCGCTGGCCCCGGCCCGGCCCGCACGGACCGGCGGCGGCCCGCCGGCGGCCGTGCCGGTGGACGTGCCCCCGCGCGAGGTCCGGGTCCAGGTGGAGAACGGCACCCGGATCGACGGAATGGGCGGCCGGGTGGACGCCGCGCTGCGCGCCACCGGCTTCGACACCACCCGGGCCCCGGGCAACGGGGCCGGCCGCGAGGTCAAGCGCACGGTGATCACGTACGACCCCCGCTGGGACCGCTCCGCCCGCTCGGTGGCGACCGCGCTGCCCGGCAGCGAGCTGCGGGCCGTGGCGGGCCAGGGCCGGACGGTGGTGGTGATCGCGGGCGCGGACTACCGCAAGGTGGTGCCGGTGCGCGCCGAGGACCCCTACCAGGGCTCCTTCGGGGTGGTCACCGGTGACCAGGTGGTCTGCGGGGACTGAGCCCGGACGGGCGGGGCGTCAGTCGTCGAAGCCCTGGGCCGCCCGCTCCTCGCGCAGCGCCATGATCGCCTGGCGGCGGGCGAGCCGGTGGGTGCGGCGGATCTGGGCCTCCTGGTAGCGCCGCTCGTCCTGCTCCGTCTCCGGGAGGACGGGCGGGACCTCGCGCGGCTTGCCGTCGGCGTCGACCGCGGCGAAGACGAGGTAGGCGGTGCCGACCTGGGTGGCGGGGGTGGACTCGTTCCACCGCTCCGCGAGGACGCGTACGCCGATCTCCATGGAGGAGCGGCCGGTCCAGTTGCACTGGGCCTTCACGTGGACGAGGTCGCCCACGCGCACGGGCGCGAGGAAGGCCATCTCGTCCATGGAGGCGGTGACCGCCGGGCCGCCGGAGTGGCGGCCGGCCACGGCGCCCGCCGCGTCGTCCACCAGCTTCATGATCACGCCACCGTGCACCGTGCCGAGGAGGTTGGTGTCGTTGGCGGTCATGATGTGGCTGAGGGTCGTCCGGGAGGCTGCGGTGGGCTTCCCGGGCAGCTCGCCCGGTATCTGTGTCATACCGATACCTTAGATGGCTCGTGGAGGCATCAGCTCTGCAACAGCAGCGGTACGGAATGCGGACCGGGCTGTCGGAGCACGCACCCGGGCGTGCATTCTTGGGCGCATGAATGACTGGCCAGAAGGTCGTGACGACGCGTACGGGCGCGGCAGCGCGCAGCCGCAGCCCGAGGGTGTGCAGCGGATGCGGCACATCCAGCGGCAGCCGCAGCCGCAGCAGCCTCCTCGGCCCGCGCAGCCCCCGCGCCCGCAGCGCCCGGCGGGCCCGCCGCCCGCGTACGGCGTACCCCCGCAGCAGGCGGGCGGCCACGACGCGTACGGCGGTTACGACAGCGGCTACAACACCGGCCAGGTCTACGGATCTCCGCAGGGCGGTGCTCCGGGCGGGCCGGGAGGCCCCGGCGGGCCGTCCGGGCCCGGCCGCCCCGGCCGGGCGCCCGGTCCCGCGCCGGACTGGCGCAAGCGGATCAAGGTCGGCTCGATCGTGCTGGTCTCCGCGCTGCTCGTGACGTCCGTCGCCACCTACTTCTGGGCCGACTCCAAGGTGCGCCGCGAGGTGGACCTCTCCAAGGTCATCGAGCGCCCGAAGGAGGGCGACTGCACGACGTACCTGATCGTGGGCTCCGACAGCCGCGAGGGGATGTCCGACGAGGAGAAGAAGAAGCTGCACACCGGCTCGGCCGAGGGCAAGCGGACCGACTCGATGATGATCCTGGCGAAGTGCTCCAGCGGGAACACCATGATCTCGCTGCCCCGTGACTCGGACGTGGAGATCCCGTCCTTCGTGGGCTCGCAGTCCGGCAAGACGTTCCCCGCCCAGGGCCGACGGGTCAAGCTCAACGCCGCGTACGCGGAGGACGGCCCCGAGCTGCTGGTGCGGACGGTGGAGCACAACACGGGCCTGCGCATCGACCACTACGCGGAGATCGGCTTCGCCGGCTTCGCGAACATCGTGGACGCGCTGGGCGGTGTGGAGCTGAACATCGAGGAGGGCTTCAAGGACGAGAAGTCGGGCGCCGACTTCAAGGCCGGCAAGCAGACCCTCAACGGCGAGCAGTCCCTGGCCTTCGTCCGGACCCGGTACGCCTTCGCCGAGTCCGACCTGCAGCGCACGAAGAACCAGCAGAAGTTCCTGTCGGCGCTGGCCAGTCAGGCCGCGACGCCGTCGACGATCCTCAACCCGTTCTCGCTCTATCCGATGCTGGGCGCGGGCCTGGACACCCTGATCGTGGACAAGGACATGGGCCTGTACGACATGGGCCAGATGTTCTTCGCGATGAAGGGCGTCAACGGCGGTGACGGCGTGTCGATGAACATGCCGATCTCCGGCCAGCGCGGCGGCAACCTCGTCTGGGACAAGGCGAAGGTGCAGCAGCTGGTGAAGCAGATCCAGAACGACGAGAAGGTCACCGTCCGCGGCAACTGACCGCGGCGGCGGCCTCCCCGCCTCCCCGGGCCCGGATTCAGGCGTCCGGGGAGAAGCGGATGGCGGCGGCGGGCAGCCGTGCCTCGCACCACACGCGGGCGCCGGCGCGCAGTTCGTTGTCGGCTCCCACCTCGGCCCCGTCGCCGACGACCGTGCCGTCGAGGACGGTCCGCGCGCCGACCTCGGCGCGGGCGCCGATCAGGCTGGCGTTCACCTGGGCGTCCGGGCCGATGACGGCGTCGTCGAGGACGATGGAGCCCTGGACGACCGCTCCGGCCCCGATCCGGGCGCCCGCACCCACGACGGTGCCCCCGGACAGCTTGGCCCCGGCCGCCACCTCGGCGCCGGGCAGGACCAGGTACTCGCCGCGGCGTCCGGGGACGGCCGGGGAGGAGACCACGCCGCGTACGAGGTCGGCGGAGGCCTGGATGATCGACTCGGGCTTGCCGAGGTCCATCCAGTACGTGTTCTCGGTGACGCCGTGCAGCTTGGCCCCGGCGGCGAGCAGACCGGGGAAGGTCTCGCGCTCGACGGAGACCGGCCGGCCGGCCGGGATGGAGTCGATCACGCTGCGGCGGAAGACGTAGCAGCCGGCGTTGATCTGGTCGGTGATGATCTCCTCGGGGGTCTGCGGCTTCTCGGTGAAGGCCAGCACCCGCCCCTCGGAGTCGGTGGGGACCAGGCCGAAGGCGCGCGGGTCCTCGACGCGGACCAGGTGCAGGGAGACGTCGGCGTCGGCCGCCTCGTGCGACTCGACCAGCCCGGCGATGTCCAGGCCGGTGAGGATGTCGCCGTTGAAGACGAGGACGGAGGAGTCCGGGCCGCCGGTCAGGCGTGCTCCGGCGTTGCGGATGGCGCCGCCGGTGCCGAGGGGCTCGTCCTCGACCACGTATTCGAGGCTGAGGCCGAAGTCGGAGCCGTCGCCGAAGTAGGGCTCGAAGACCTCGGCCAGGTAGCAGGTGGCCATCACGATGTGCGTGACACCGGCGGCGGCGGCCCTGGCTATCTGGTGGGCGAGGAACGGGACGCCGGCCGTGGGGACCATCGGCTTGGGCGTGTTCACCGTCACGGGGCGCAAGCGCGTCCCTTGTCCGCCGACCAGCAGGATCGCTTCCGTCATTGCGTTCTCCCCAACCGATTCCGGCGTACGAAGGTCCAAATTTAGCCCATGCGGGTGCCCCCACGGGCGAGGTGTGCGTCGCCTGCGCCGCAGGCCAGGGCCTCAGGCGGCGAACGGGTTCGCGTGGCCGGGCAACTGCTGCCCCGGGCGCAGGAATCGCTGCCCGCCCTGCTCGTCGCGCACCGCGAAGCACCCGGCTTCCGTCAGGCGCCGGGCCAGTTGCTTCCGGCGGAGCTGCCCGCCCTTCAGCGCCACTGTGAGGATCACCACGAGGCTGCCGCCGGAGGCAAGCGCCTCGACCCGCGGGCCGGTGGCGAGCTGGAGCGCGGTCACGAGCACGCAGCCGAGGTAGCACAGCACCATCTGGCCCCGGCTGGTGACGAAGCGGGCCGCGAGGTCGAAGGCGATGAGGTCCTTCAGCACGGCCACGGCGCCGGCCGCCTCGGGGACGGGCTTCAGCGACCCGGGCTCCAGCCCCGGCACCGTCCCGCCGATCCCCGCCCGCGGATGGGCGGTGAGGGTGGCCGCCTCGCGGGAGCGCGCCCCGGGACTCGGGTCCCGGTACATCCGCAGGAGGATCTGCGCGTCCTTGTACCCGGTCGCGTGGGCCGAGCCGTACACGTAGCCGTACTGCTCCGCCACGTACGCGAGGGCGGCCGCCTTCGGGCGGGAGCCCTGGGGGCCTATCTCGATGACGTCCTGCTGCCGGGCGATCTGCCGGAGCATCGCCGATATCTGACGTTCCGCGGACATCCCGCTCCCCCCTGGGCCCCGCGCCCGGGGGCCGACCGGCGGACAGCCTAGGGTGCGCCGCCGGCCCGTCGCACGTGGCCCCCGGCCGCACGCCGGGAGCCACGTGTTCGGGCGGGGCCGGGCCCCTACGGCAGGTTGCGGGCCATGACGATCCGCTGGACCTGGTTGGTGCCCTCGTAGATCTGCGTGATCTTGGCGTCGCGCATCATGCGCTCCACCGGGTAGTCACGGGTGTAGCCGTAGCCACCGAGGAGCTGAACGGCGTCCGTGGTGACCTCCATGGCCACGTCGGAGGCGAAGCACTTGGCCGCGGCGCCGAAGAAGGTCAGATCGCCGTCGACGCGCTCGGACTTGGCCGCGGCCGAGTACGTGAGCTGACGGGCGGCCTCGATCTTCATGGCCATGTCCGCGAGCATGAACTGCACGCCCTGGAAGTCGCCGATCGGCTTGCCGAACTGCTTGCGCTCCTGGACGTAGCCCTTGGCGTAGTCCAGCGCGCCCTGGGCGATGCCGAGCGCCTGGGCCGCGATGGTGATGCGGGTGTGGTCCAGGGTCTTCATCGCGGTGGCGAAGCCGGTGCCCTCGGCGCCGATCATGCGGTCGGCCGGGATCCGGACGTTGTCGAGGTAGACCTCGCGCGTCGGGGAGCCCTTGATGCCGAGCTTCTTCTCCGGGGCGCCGAAGGAGACGCCCTCGTCGGACTTCTCGACGACGAAGGCGCTGATGCCCTTGGAGCGCTTCTCCGGGTCGGTGACGGCCATGACCGTGTAGTACTCGGAGACGCCCGCGTTGGTGATCCAGCGCTTGACGCCGTTGAGGACCCAGAAGTCCCCGTCGCGCACGGCGCGGGTCTTCATGCCGGCGGCGTCGGAGCCCGCGTCCGGCTCGGAGAGCGCGTACGAGAACATCGCGTCGCCCTTGGCCAGCGGGCCGAGGTACTTGGCCTTGAGCTCCTCGGAGCCGGAGAGGATCACCGGGAGCGAGCCGAGCTTGTTCACGGCCGGGATGAGGGAGGAGGAGGCGCAGACACGGGCCACCTCCTCGATCACGATCACGGTGGCGAGGGCGTCGGCACCCGCGCCGCCGTAGGTCTCGGGCACGTGGACGGCGTGCAGGTCGCTGGCGACCAGGGCGTCCAGGGCCTCCTGCGGGAAGCGGGATTCCTCGTCGACCGCGGCGGCGAACGGCAGGATCTTCGCCTCGGCGAGCGAGCGGACCGACTCGCGGAGCATGTCGTGCTCCTCGGCCGGGCGGTACAGGTCGAAGTCGGCAGAACCCGCCAAGATCTCTCACTCCCCAGGGTGATGCGTGATGCTAACTACCGTTAAGTAACCCAAGCCTAGTGGTCCGGTCACGGATGGCGATATGGACGGACCACGTGAGATGGGTGACAGCGGGGGTCTCCTGGGGAACGTCCCCGCTGGTGGGCCCGACTATGCTCAGTGGCCGCAAACGGCCCCGCACCTCTGGAGCACCCATGGCCCCCCTCAGGATCACAGTGATCGGCACCGGATACCTCGGTGCGACCCACGCCGCCGCGATGGCGGAGCTGGGATTCGAGGTGCTGGGGCTGGACGTGGTGCCCGAGAAGATCGAGATGCTGTCCTCGGGCCGGGTCCCGATGTACGAGCCCGGACTCGAGGAACTGCTGGCCAAGCACGTGGCCGGACTGCCCGGCTCGACCGGACGCCTGCGCTTCACGACCTCCTACGAGGAGGTCGGCGCCTTCGGCGACGTCCACTTCGTCTGCGTGAACACCCCGCAGAAGCACGGCGAGTACGCCTGCGACATGTCCTACGTGGACTCCGCCATCGCCTCGCTGGCGCCGCACCTGACGCGGCCGGTCCTGGTGGTCGGCAAGTCCACGGTGCCGGTGGGCTCGGCGGAGCGGCTCGCGGTGAAGCTCGCGGAACTGGCCCCGGCGGGCACTGACGTGGAGCTGGCCTGGAACCCGGAGTTCCTGCGGGAGGGCTTCGCGGTGGACGACACCCTGCACCCCGACCGGATCGTGATCGGGGTCCAGGGCGACCGCGGCGAGAAGGTGCTGCGGGAGGTGTACGAGACGCCGATGTCGGAGGGGACCCCGCTGGTGGTCACCGACTTCCCGACCTCGGAGCTGGTGAAGACCGCCGCGAACTCCTTCCTCGCCACGAAGATCTCCTTCATCAACGCGATGGCCGAGGTGTGCGAGGCGGGCGGCGGCGACGTGGTCAAGCTGGCGGAGGCCATCGGCTACGACGAGCGGATCGGCGCGAAGTTCCTGCGCGCCGGGATCGGCTTCGGCGGCGGCTGCCTGCCCAAGGACATCCGGGCCTTCATGGCGCGCGCCGGTGAGCTGGGCGCCGACCAGGCGCTGACCTTCCTGCGCGAGGTCGACTCCATCAACATGCGGCGCCGCGGGCACATGGTCGAGCTGGCCCGGGAGGCCGTGGGCGGTTCGTTCCTCGGCAAGCGGGTCGCCGTGCTCGGAGCCACCTTCAAGCCCGACTCCGACGACGTACGGGACTCCCCCGCGCTGAACGTGGCCGGGCAGATCCACCTCCAGGGCGGCCAGGTCACCGTCTACGACCCCAAGGGCATGGACAACGCCCGCCTCGTCTTCCCGACCCTCGGCTACGCGGACTCCGCACTGGAGGCGGCCCGCGGCGCGGAGGTCGTCCTGCACCTCACCGAGTGGCGCGAGTTCCGTGACCTCGACCCGGCGGAGCTGGCCGGCGTGGTGACCGACCGGCTCGTCCTGGACGGCCGCAACGCGCTGGACCCGGTGCGGTGGCGTGCCGCGGGCTGGACGTACCGTGCGATGGGCCGTCCGCGGGCCTGAGCCGTCCGCCGGTGCGGCGCCGTTGCGGGGGCGCTGCCCCCGAACCCCCGCGCCTCGATCGCCGGCGGGGCTGTTTCTGGCGGGGCCGAGCTAGCGGCGGTGGCCGGCGGCGCGGGAGGTGAATTCCGCGTCGCGCAGGACGCGCGCGGCGTTGCCCCAGGTCAGCAGGGCCACCTCGGACTCCGGCCAGCCGCGCTCCAGGAGCTCCGCGATCAGCCGCGGATAGCCCGAGGGGTCGGTCAGGCCCGTCGGGCGGGGGTGGCCCGGTCCGGTGCCGAAGGTGGCGCCGAGTCCGACGCCGTGCGGGCCCGCGATGGCCCGTACGTGGTCCAGGTGGTCGGCCACCGCGTGCAGCGAGTCCCCGGTGCGCGCGGTGTCGAAGGTGACCATCGCCAGGCCGTTGGCCTCCCGCAGCGCGGCCAGGACCTCGTCGGTCACGTTCCCCGGATGCGGGTTCAGCGAGGCCGCCCCCGTGTTCGAGATGATCACCGGCGCCTTGGAGGCCCCGGCGAGCCGGCGGGCGACCGCCGGCGCGCAGCCCGTGAGGTCCAGCAGGATGGCCAGCCGGTTCGCCTCACGGACCACCTCGTGGCCGAAGGCCGTCAGCTCGTCCCGCGCCCAGGGCGCTCCCGCGGGCGCGAGGATCCGTACGCCCAGTGCGTGGAAGGCGCGCAGCGCGCCCAGGGAGCCGGTCAGGGTGCGGCCGGGCACCGGGCCCAGGAACGAGGCGATGCGGCCCCGGTTGCGGGCGTCCGCCAGATCGCCGGCGCCGAGGGCCAGGCAGAGGCTGTCGGGGTAGCTGCGCAGCAGGGTCAGCGCCGTGTCGATCTGGTCCAGCGTGTCGGAGAGCACCTGGTCGCAGGGGGCGTCCTCGCCCGCCCGCGCCGACGGCACCAGCAGGGACCAGAACTGGGCCCCCACTCCCCCGGCGCGCAGCCGCGGGATGTCGGTGTCCACACCCGTGTCCGAGGTCTCGATGTCGTGGTACGGGCTCTGGTGCAGGGTCCGGACCAGGGTGTTGCACCCGTCGGCCACGGGATGGACGGCCAGCAGCGCCACGGCCCGGTCCAGGGCGCCCGCCGCCACCGCCACCGCGGGTGCGGGGAGGTCTTCGGCTCCGATGCCCCCGGAGTGGGGTTCGTCCTGCAGGTCGGCCATGGCGTTCGCTCCGGTCTCGGCGGCAGCGGGGAAGAGGCGCTGCCACCGTGACACGCGGGACGGCCGGGCCGCCCGGCGGACGCGGCGTTCGGGTGACCCGCAGGTCACACCCTGTCACCGCGTCCGCCGGGTGGTGCGTCCGCTATCGGATCACCGCGTTCGACGGGCCCCGGGAGGCCGACAGGTCGCGGGCCACCGACTCCGCGTCGCGCAGCACCCGTACCGCGTTGGTCCAGGTCAGCTTCGCCAGGTCGGCCCTGGACCAGCCGCGCGTGAGCAGCTCGGCGACGAGGTTCGGGTAGCCCGCCACGTCGTCCAGGCCGGACGGGGTGAAGGCCGTGCCGTCGTAGTCCCCGCCGATGCCGATGTGGTCGATGCCGGCCACCTCGCGCATGTGGTCCAGGTGGTCGGCCACCGTCGCGGCCGTGGCCACGGGGCGCGGGCGCCCCTCCTCGAAGGCCCGGTGCAGGGCCATCGCCTCGGGGGTGGTGTCCAGGTGGTGGAAACCGTGCGCCCGCAGGTTCTCGTCCGCGGCCAGGGTCCACTCGACGGCCGCCGGGAGGATGAACTTCGGTACGAAGGTGGCCATCGCCACGCCGCCGTTGCCCGGCAGCGTCGCCAGTACGTCGTCGGGGATGTTGCGCGGGTGGTCGCAGACCGCGCGCGCCGAGGAGTGCGAGAAGACCACCGGAGCGGCCGAGACCTCGATCGCGTCCCGCATCGTCGTCGCCGCGACGTGCGAGAGGTCCACCAGCATGCCGACGCGGTTCATCTCGCGGACGACCTCGCGGCCGAAGTCGGTCAGGCCGCCGTGCCGGGGCTCGTCGGTCGCCGAGTCCGCCCAGTCGATGTTGTCGTTGTGCGTGAGCGTCATGTACCGCACGCCCAGCTGGTGCAGGGCGCGCAGGGTGGCCAGCGAGTTGTTGATGGAGTGGCCGCCCTCGGCACCCATCAGCGAGGCGATCCGGCCGTCGGCGCGGGCCGCTTCCATGTCGTCCGCCGTCAGCGCCCGCACCAGGTCGCCGGGGTAGCGGTCGATCAGCTGGGCGACGACGTCGATCTGCTCCAGGGTGGCGCTGACGGCCTCGTCACCGGCGTAGTCGGAGCGCACGTAGACGGACCAGAACTGCGCGCCCACCCCGCCGGCGCGCAGCCGGGGGATGTCGGTGTGCAGGTGCGCGGACTGGTCGCCCGCGATGTCCCGTCGCGCCAGGTCGTAGCGCACCTGCTCGCGCAGCGCCCAGGGCAGGTCGTTGTGGCCGTCCACGACGGGGTGTTCGGCCAGCAGCTCGCGCGCCTCGTCCAGACGCTGCGCCGCGCTCACTTCCCGAACCCGAAGGACTCCGCGTTCGCGACCTTCGTGCGCAGCCGCTTGCCCTTCTCGGTGGCCTGGTCGTTGAGCTCCTGCTGGAAGTCGCGCATCCGGGCCAGCAGCTCCGTGTCGTGCGCGGCCAGCATCCGTACGGCCAGCAGGCCCGCGTTGCGCGCTCCGGCGACCGAGACGGTGGCGACGGGGACCCCGGCCGGCATCTGGACGATCGACAGCAGCGAGTCCATGCCGTCGAGGTACTTCAGCGGCACCGGCACGCCGATGACGGGCAGCGGGGTGACCGAGGCGAGCATGCCGGGCAGGTGGGCGGCTCCGCCCGCGCCCGCGATGATCGCCTTCAGCCCGCGGTCGGCGGCCCGCTCCCCGTACTCGACCATCTCGCGCGGCATCCGGTGGGCGGAGACGACGTCGACCTCGTAGGGGATCTCGAACTCGTCGAGGGCCTGGGCGGCCGCCTCCATGACGGGCCAGTCCGAGTCGGAGCCCATCACGATGCCGATGACGGGGCCTGCGGCGGTGGTGCTCATGCGGTGACCGTTCCTCTGAGGTAGTCGGCGGCGTGGCGTGCGCGCTCCAGCACGTCGTCCAGGTCGTCGCCGTAGGTGTTGACGTGGCCGACCTTGCGACCGTGTTTCACGTCCTTGCCGTACATGTGGATCTTGAGCTGGGGGTCGTGGGCCATGCAGTGCAGGTAGGCCGCGTACATGTCGGGGTAGTCCCCGCCCAGCACGTTCGCCATGACCGTCCAGGTGGCACGGGGACGCGGGTCGCCCAGCGGCAGGTCCAGGACCGCGCGCACGTGGTTGGCGAACTGGGAGGTCACGGCCCCGTCCTGGGTCCAGTGACCGCTGTTGTGCGGGCGCATCGCCAGTTCGTTGACCAGGATCCGGCCGTCGGTGGTCTCGAACAGCTCCACGGCCAGGTGGCCGGTCACGCCGAGTTCCTTGGCGATGCGCAGGGCGAGGGCCTGGGCCTCGCCCGCGAGGGCCTCCGAGAGGTTCGGGGCCGGGGCGATCACCGTGTCGCAGACCCCGTCCACCTGGCGGGACTCGACGACGGGGTAGGCCACCGCCTGGCCGTGCGGGGAGCGGACGATGTTCGCCGCGAGCTCGCGGACGAAATCGACCTTCTCCTCCGCGAGGACCGGGACGCCCGCCTTGAAGGGGGCCGCCGCGTCCTCGGGGGTGCGGACGAACCACACGCCCTTGCCGTCGTAGCCGCCCCGCACGGTCTTGAGGATGACGGGGAACCCGCCCACCTCTTCGGCGAAGGCGGCCACGTCGTCCGGATCGCCCACGATCCGGTGGCGGGGGCTGGGCGCGCCGATCTCGTCGAGCTTGGCGCGCATCACCCCCTTGTCCTGGGCATGCACCAAAGCGTCGGGCCCCGGGCGGACGGGGATGCCGTCCGCTTCCAGGGCCCGAAGGTGCTCCGTGGGTACATGCTCGTGGTCGAAGGTGATCACGTCACAGCCGCGCGCGAAGGCACGCAACGTCTCCAGGTCGCGATAGTCGCCGATGACGACATCGCTCACGACCTGGGCCGCCGAATCCTGCGGGGTGTCACTGAGGAGCTTGAATCTGATGCCGAGGGGGATGCCCGCCTCGTGGGTCATGCGGGCGAGCTGGCCGCCGCCGACCATACCGACTACCGGGAACGTCACTCCTCCAGGGTATCCGCCGGTATTCGGCCATCGGGACCCGCATGGACACGGCCCCGGCCCGGTCCGCCCGTGTGCCGTGTGTCGCAGGGTGCCGGAAGGCACAGACGCGGCGCAGGGGGGAGACTTAGCATGGGTGGGTTGACGGAGAACACCGGACGCCCCGTAAGCGGGCGGTGACCGACAGGACTGACCTACTGATGAGCACGCCTGGCGGATCTGTCGTCGAACGTGTACGCGGCCTCGTACGAGAGGTGGCCAAGTTCGGGGCGGTCGGCGGTCTGGGTGTCCTGGTCAACCTGGGTGTCTTCAACCTGATCCGCAACACCACCGATCTGCAGGTGGTGCGCGCGAGCGTGATAGCCACCGTCGTGGCCATCGCCACGAACTACATCGGCTTCCGCTACTTCGCCTACCGGGACCGCGCCAAGAGCGGCCGCACCCGCGAGCTGGTCCTGTTCGCCGCCTTCAGCGGCATCGGCCTGGTCATCGAGAGCGGCGTGCTCTACACCGCCACCTACGGGTTCGGCTGGGACGGCCCGCTCGCCAGCAACGTGTTCAAGTTCATCGGCATCGGGACCGCCACCGTGTTCCGCTTCTGGTCGTACCGGACCTGGGTCTTCAAGGCCCTGCCCGCGCCGGCGGAGCCGGCCGAGCCGATGCCGGAGCCGGCGCCCCTGCCGAAGCCGGACCGCAGGCCGGAGCCGATCCCCGAGCCGGCACCCGCGAGCAACTAGTACGCCTCAATGCCCCTGGGGACGGCTCAGCGGACCGTGGCCTGCGGTTCGGCCCGTTCCGGGGCCGTGCGGCTGAGGAACAGCGCGAACACCGGCGGCTGGGTCTGGAGCAGCTCCAGGCGCCCGCCGTCCGCCTCCGCGAGGTCCCGGGCCACGGCGAGGCCGATCCCGGTGGAGTTGCGGCCGCTGATGGCCCGCTCGAAGATCCGGTTGCCGAGGTCCGGCGGGACGCCCGGTCCCTCGTCCGTGACCTCCAGCACCGCCTGGTTGCCGATCACCCGGGTGCGCAGCGCGACCGTGCCGCCGCCGTGCATCAGGGCGTTCTCCACCAGCGTGGCCAGCACCTGCGAGACCGCGCCCGGGGTGCCGACGGCCCGTACGCCCTGGCGTCCGGAGCGCACGATGGCCCGGCCCGCGCTGCGGTAGGCCGGCCGCCACTCCTCGACCTGCTGCTTGACGACCTCGTCCAGGTCGAAGGGGACCGCCGAGCCCGTCCGCGGGTCCCGCGAGTTCGTGAGCAGCCGCTGCACCACGTCCGTGAGCCGCTCCACCTGGGTCAGGGCGATCGTCGCCTCCTCCCGGACGGTCGCCAGGTCGTCGGTGACCGTGATCTCCTCCAGCCGCATGGAGAGCGCGGTGAGCGGGGTGCGCAGCTGGTGGGAGGCGTCGGCGGCCAGGCGCCGCTCGGCCGTCAGCATCCGGCCGATCCGCTCGGCGCTGGAGTCCAGCACGTCCGCGACCCGGTCCAGCTCGGGAACTCCGTAGCGCTTGTGCCGGGGCCGCGGGTCGCCCGATCCGAGCCGCTCCGCGGTCTCGGCCAGGTCGGTGAGCGGGGAGGCCAGCCGGTTGGCCTGCCGTACGGCGAGCAGGACGGCCGCCACGACGGCCAGCAGGGCCACCGCGCCGACCACGGCCAGGGTCCGCCCGACCTCGCGGGTCACGGTGGCGCGGGACTCCTCGACGACCACGACCTCGCCCTGCTCCCCGCGGGCCGTGCCGCGGATCACGCTTTCGGGGATCGGGGTGCCCACGTCCACGGCCGGCTGGCCGGGGACGGTGATCCGCGCGTGGTGGCCGGCGTCCAGCTGCTCGCCGAGGGCCACGGGGTCGATCGGCTTCTTCTCCAGGACGTTCGCCTCGACGACGCCCACGAGCCGCAGCGCCTCGGACTCGATGCGGTCCTGGGCGCTGCTGGTGATGGTCCGGGTCTCCACGATGACGAGGGAGACCCCGAAGACGGCGATCACGACGAGCACCACGGCGAGCGTGGAGTTGATGAGGCGGCGGCGCATGCCCTAGAGCATGCCCCAGGTGGGGCCGGAGGAGGCGGTCAGCTCTTCTCGAAGCGGAATCCGACGCCCCGCACGGTGGCGATGTACCGGGGGTTGGCGGCGTCGTCGCCCAGCTTCTTGCGCAGCCAGGAGATGTGCATGTCGAGGGTCTTGGTGGAGGACCACCAGGTGGTGTCCCACACCTCGCGCATGAGCTGGTCGCGGGTGACGACCCGGCCCGCGTCGCGGACCAGGACCCGCAGCAGGTCGAACTCCTTGGCCGTGAGCTGGAGCTCTTCCTCGCCCATCCAGGCCCGGTGCGATTCGACGTCGATCCGCACGCCGTGGGTGGCGGGGGGCTGGAGGGCCTCGGTGGCGCCGCGCCGGAGCAGGGCCCGGACCCGGGCGAGCAGTTCGGCCAGCCGGAAGGGCTTGGTCACGTAGTCGTCGGCGCCGGCGTCCAGGCCCACGACCGTGTCGACCTCGTCCGCCCGGGCGGTGAGGACCAGGATCGGGAATCCGTGGCCCTCGGCGCGCAGCCGGCGGGCGACCTCCAGGCCGTCCATGCCGGGCAGGCCCAGGTCGAGGACGACGAGATCGACGCCGCCCTGCAGTCCCGCGTCCAGGGCGGTGGGGCCGTCCTCCCGGACCTCGACCTCGTACCCCTCCCGGCGCAGGGCGCGGGCCAGGGGCTCCGAGATGGATGCGTCGTCCTCGGCGAGCAGTACACGCGTCATGTGGGTGATGTTAGTCCGCGGCGGCTGAAAGCAGAGGCCCCCGGGAAGGCCCCTCTCTATCTGGGCTTATGAACTACTAAGCGCCTTCGAATATGGTCGAACGGTTCCCGGCGCGCCTTGTGATCCATCTCTCAAGTCCTTTCATATGCCGCAGTGTCGTGTCGTATGGTGGCGAGACGCCTGATGCAATACCTCAGGGACCTTTGTGCCGAAAAGCAGCGCAAAGGTCTCTATTTCTGTCCTGAACCGGACGGACGGTCCTCTGGGGGGCCGGCCCGGCCCGTCTTGACGACAGTGAATGACCTGTTGGCCGGGCCCCTCGCGTGATGACTGCGCGGGCGGGCGTGGATCCCGGATACGGATGTCCTTCCGCCCCCATCCCGTGGGGCGGGCCCCGAGGCGTGGGGTGGGAGATCCGTCCGCCGGTGCCGGCCACCCCCCACCGGGCGCGGATGAGCTCACGAAGCCGATGCGTCCCGAGCAAGCAAGGATCGACCATGGCTTCCAGCCTGACGACGGCTTCTCCGAGCCCCGCTCACGAGAAGACCCTCCTCGGCCACCCGATCGGCCTGGCCACGCTGTTCATGACCGAGATGTGGGAGCGCTTCTCCTACTACGGCATGCGTGCGCTTCTCGTCCTGTACTTGGTCTCCGGCGGTGTCGACGCCGCGACCGGCAGCCAGGGCGGCGGCCTCGGCTTCACTGCGGCGACGGCCACGGCGATCTACTCCGTCTACGTGGCCATGGTCTACCTGATGGCCATGCCCGGCGGCTGGTTCGGTGACCGCGTCTGGGGCGCCCGCAAGACGGTCGCCATCGCCGGTGTCGTGATCATGGCGGGCCACGTGTCGCTCGCGCTGCCCGGCCAGATCGCGTTCTTCGTCGGTCTGCTGCTGGTCGCGGTCGGCTCCGGTCTGCTGAAGGCCAACATCTCCACGATGGTCGGCCACCTGTACCGCGGTGTGGACGACCCGCGCCGTGACAGCGGCTTCACGATCTTCTACATCGGCATCAACGTGGGTGCCCTCCTCGCCCCGGTCGGCATCGGCATCGTCGGCGAGACCGTGAACTGGCACCTCGGCTTCGCGCTGGCCGCCGTCGGCATGGCCATCGGCCTCGTGGTCTACCTGCTCGCCGGCCGCACCCTGAGCCCGCAGAGCAGCATCGTCCCGAACCCGCTGAGCGCGGTCGAGCGCAAGGCCGTGATCGTCAAGGCCCTGGCCGTCCTGGCCGCCGTCGCCGTCTTCTACGGCGCCGTGGTCGCCGCGGACATGTTCACCATCAAGTGGGCGCTGTACCCGATCACCATCGCCGGTCTGCTCATCCCGGTCGCCGTCCTCGTGCGCATCAAGCGGGACAAGGACCTGTCCGCCGTCGAGCAGACCCGGATGAGCGCCTACATCTGGTTCTTCGTGGCCGCCGCCGTGTTCTGGATGATCTACGACCAGGGCGGTTCGACGCTCTCGCTCTTCGGTGACAAGAACTCCGAGCGCTCCCTGTTCGGCTGGGAAGTCCCGACCACCATCTTCCAGTCGCTGAACCCGCTCTTCGTGGTGGCCCTGGCCCCGGTCTTCGCCGCCGCCTGGGTGGCCCTGGCCCGCCGCAACCGCGAGCCCAGCACCATCGTGAAGTTCTCGGTGGCCCTGGTCATCGTCGGCGCCTCGTTCTTCGTCTTCGCCCTGCCGCTGAGCCAGACCTCCGGCAACGACACCAAGGTCACCATGTGGTGGCTGGTGCTCATCTTCCTGATGCACACCCTCGCCGAGCTGTGCCTCTCCCCGGTCGGCCTGTCGGTCACCACGAAGATGGCGCCGCAGAAGTACGGCTCCCAGATGATGGGCGTCTGGTTCCTGGCCGTCACCGCCGGTGACTGCATCACCGGTCTGATGGGTCTGGCCGACGTGCAGCTGAACGGCGTCGGAGTCATCCTCTTCCAGGCGGTCGCCGCGACGCTCGCCGGCCTCGCGATCTTCATGTACCGCAAGAAGGTCAACGCCCTCATGGGCGGTATGGGCTGACGCGTTCACGCCCCGTACGACGGAAGCGGCCCGGCACACCGGAAGGTGTGCCGGGCCGCTTCCGTGTCAGCGGGTGCCGCGCAGGCGGCGCCACGGGGTGAAGGTGAACACCGCGCCGCCGAGCAGGATCACCGTGCCGGCGACCAGGGCCAGGGCCTTGATTCCGCCCTCGTCCTGCGCGCCGGTCTCGGCGAGGCCGCCCGAGGTGGCGCTGCCGGTGGTGCTCGTGGAGGAGCCGGAGCCGCCCGGCTGGGCGGTGGTGTCCAGTTCCAGCGAGACGCCGCTGCTCGTCGCCTTGCAGGGCACGTTGATCGGCGTGGATCCGGGGGCCATCGTGACGTCGATCGTCAGCTGGTCCGGGCTGAGCGTCACCTTGCCGGACTTGCCGGGCTTGTAGGTGCCGGTCATGTCGCTGAGGCTGACCGGGGCCTTGTCCGGGATCGGCTCCGCGTTGGCCGGGCCGGAGACCTTGACCGTGCCGCTGTCCGCCCCGCCGAGCTTCACGTCCATGGAGGGCTTGAGCGCTCCGGCGGGCAGGGCCATGGGTGCCGCCATCGCGCCCTTGGCGGTCTTGACCGTCAGGTCGTAGCTGCCGCCGTTCTTCTTCGCGTTGATCGTGACCGGGGTCTTGATGCCGCCCGGGACGACCGGCCCGCAGTCGAAGGCCACCTCGACCGCCTTGCCCGGGAAGTCGGTCTGGCCGCCCCCGCCGCCGGTGGTCGTGCCACCAGTGGTCGTACCGCCGGTCGTCGTGCCGCCCGTGGTGGCCCCACCGGCCGTCGTGCCGCCGGTCGTCGTGCCGCCCGTGGTGGTTCCACCGGTCGTCGTGCCACCGCTGGAGCCGGCCGCCACGTCGATGGTGGCCCCGACCCCCACGCTGCCGGTCGGGGCGCACTTGGTGACGAAGGTGCCGAAGGAGAAGGTGACGGCCACGTCGTACTTGCCGGGGGTCAGCGTGATCTTCCCGGCCTTGGTGAGCTTCAGCTTGCCCTTCATCACGGACATCACCATGGGCGCCTTCTTCGGGATCGGCGGGTTCTTCTTCTCCCCGACGACCTTCAGCTCACCGCCGCCGCCCACGGTGATCCAGCCGGTGGGCTGGACGGCGTCCTGCGGGATGTCCATCAGGTCCGTGTTGTTCGAGGCCGGCTTCACCGTCTCCCAGGACACGTCGACCTCGTCGCCGACCTTCGCCGAGGCGGGAGCGGTGACCTTGGCGGTGGTCTCCCCCTCCACCGGACCGCCGCCCCCGGCCGGGGGAACGCATTTGACGTTGAACTTGGTCTCCGCGGCCTGGGCGGGAGTGGCTCCGATGGCGATACCGGCGCCGCCGAGCAGCAGCGCGATCACGGCCGCGCTCACCCTCCGTTGGGTATTCACGAATGTCCCTTCGTCGTCGAACGGTTCTCAGACGGTGCGGACGCCTGTGGTGCTGTGCCCGGCGGGTTGTCCGGGGTGAACCACGGCAGGACCGCCGTGGTGGTCTGGGGGGACCGCTCCGGGTGGTCGGGGCCCGGGGGCGGCTCGGGGGTCCGCGGGGCCCCGAGCCTCGGCAGCCGGGCCGTCACCGCGGAGGCGGAGGCCGGGGGACCCGTACCGCGGTGCCGGCCGGCGGCGGGCGCGGCGCGCGGGCGCACCCGGTCGACGATCGCCATGCCGATACGGAAGACCGCGGCCGGGACCACCAGCAGGAGCAGGGCCCGGAAGAGCAGCACCCCGTACGGCCGGTCCACGCCCCAGGGCTGCGTGGCCACCACGGTCTCGCCGTACTTGAGGGAGATCGTGTAGTCGCCGTGGGCGCCGGCGGCGAGGCCCACGTCGAGCGCGATCTCCGCCTTGCCGCCGGGCGCGATGGTGCCCTTCCAGCGGGCCTCCTCCCACAGCGGGGCGAACACCCCGTGCGCGGTGCCGAGCTGGAAGACCGGGTCCTTGACCGGGACCGGGCCGAGATTGCCGACGGTGACCTTGAACTTCCGGGTGGGCGGGGCACCGAACCAGGTCAGCACCCCGTCCTCGCCCTCCAGCCGGACCCCGGTGAGCATCGCGAGGCGGGCCGTGCCGGATTCGGCGGGCAGCTCGGCCACCGGGTGGTCGGTGATCTTCAGGGGGGTCGCGACGGTGGACCGGTCGCCGTTGACGGAGGTGGCGTTGACGATGCAGGGGCACGGTTTGGGCGGTGCCACCACGGGCAGCCGGGCGGTGAACCGGCCGTCGTCGCCGACCGAGACGGCGGCGCCGTCGGCGTTGGCGCAGCTGTTGGTACCGCCGATCATGTTCTGGCCGCAGACCAGCAGCATCACCAGCGTCCTGGCCGGCCAGCCGGTACCGGTGACGGTGATCCCGGTGCCCTTGGCGGCCTCCTGGAGCGAGAGCGACACGGCCGGGTTGCCCTCGGCGGCGGCGGCCGGGCCCGCGGGGAACAGGGCGAGGGCGCACACCGCCAGCCCCGCGGCCAGCAGCGCTCCGACTCTTCTCACCTGGCGGCTCCCGTCAGTTCGTGGTGCGGTGCTGGGGGCGTCGGGCCGGCCGCGGGCGGCGCGTCCGGCGCCGGGCCCGGGCCGGGCACGGCCCGTCGGCCCCGTACGAGGTACAGCGCGGCGGCGGTGGCCGCGCCGAGGCCGAGCAGGCCGGCCCCGGCCCGGCCGGCCGGGCCCCCGGGGACGAGCCAGCGCGAGCCGGTGCCCACCGCGCGGGCGCCGCCGGGGGCGGTCACGGTGAGGGTGACGCGGACCCGGTCGAGGGCCGGGGCGCCGGGCCAGGGCTCGGTGAGCTCCACCCGACGGCCGGGGAGCAGTTCCACGGGCAGGGCGCGGCCGCGGGGCGGGTCGGACACCTCGCCGAGGAAGCCCTCGGCACGGATCCGGAGCTCGGGGGCGAGGGCCACGTTGCCGCGGTTGACGAGGGTGTAGGCGATGACGGCGGCCGGGCCCCGGCCCCGTACGGCGACGTCCTCGACCGTGAGGGCGGCCAGGGCGGGACCGCCGACCCGCAGGTGGACCCGTACTCCGACCTCGTGGCCGCCCTCGGTGGCGATCACGGCGGCGGGGTGGTCGCCGGGCGGCGACGCGGGCGGCACGGTGAGGGTGAAGGGGACCACGGCGCGGGTGCGGGGCGGGACCTTCACGGTGGCGGCCGCACCGAAGCTGATCCAGGAACCGGCCGCGTCGGCCCCGCGCAGGGTGATGGTGCGCTCCTGGTCGGAGGTGTTCGCCAGGGTGAGGCGGTCCTCCAGCACGGTGCCGGCGGCACCGGCCAGGTAGAAGTACGGGCGGACGGTGGCCGCCGCTCCGGAGGCGGGCTCGGCGGTCCAGCCGGGTTCGCCGGCCGCCGCGGGGCGCGCGGGAGCCGCGTACAGCGTCACGGCGGCGAGCAGGAGGACGGCGGCGGCGCGCCTCGGGGTGCGGAGCACGGGCATGACCGGGGTGCTCCGTTCAGGACCCGGCCCGCCGGCCGCGCCGGGTCAGCCAGAGCACGCCGACGGCCCCGGAGAGCAGCACGGTGCCGCCGAGGGTGCCGAGGGCCGGGGCGGAGTCGGCGGGCCCGGTCTGCGGGAGGGTGTCGCCGGTGGTTTCGGCGCCGGACTGCACGGCCCCGCCGCCGGGTGCCTTGACGTCGAGCTCCAGGGAGGGCTTCGGGCTGTTGCCGGGGGTGCAGGTCGTGGTGGTGCCCATCGCCATGATGGTGAGCACCCCGGCGGTGAAGGTGACCTTGCCGCTCTTCTTGGGCGTGTAGGTGCCCGAGAGGTCGGTGATCTTGATGGGGGTGTCCGGGGGCACGGCCTCGGGGTTGGACGGACCCGAGACCGGTACGGACGCCTTCTCGGCGCCGTCGACGAGGATGACGGCGCTGGGGCTCATCGCCCCCTTGCCGAGTTCGATCGGGCTGGACGAGACACCCTTCTGGAAGGTCATCGTCAGCTTGTATCCGCCGCCCTGCTCGACGGCCTTGATGTCGATGGGCGACACCGCCGACTTGTCGCCGATCGGGGTCTTGCAGTCGTAGGCGACGTCGACGACGGCGGCATGGGCCGCGGGGGCGGTGAACAGCACCGCCGATCCGGCCAGCGCGGAGGCCAGCGCGAGCGCGGTGGAGCGTTTGCGGTCGGACACCTTCGTCTTCCCCTCGGGCCACGGAAAACTGACGACACATCAGATCGGTGGCTCAAGGTAAGCCCGGGGGCCTACGGAGGGAAGACAAAGGACAACCCGGGATTGACCGTTCGTCAGTGCACGCGGCGGCCCCGCTGCCAGACGCCGGAAACGAGCGGTACGCCCGGCCGGTAGGCGAGGTGGACATGGCTCGGGGCGTCCAGCAGGGCCAGGTCGGCGCGGGCCCCCGGGGCCACGCGGCCGATGTCCTCGCGGCGCAGGGCGCGGGCGCCGCCGGCGGTGGCCGACCAGAGGGCCTCGTCGGGGGTCATCCGCATGTCGCGGACGGCGAGCGCGATGCAGAACGGCATCGAGCTCGTGTAGGAGGACCCGGGGTTGCAGTCCGTGGACAGGGCGACGGTGGCGCCCGCGTCGATCAGGCGCCGGGCGTCGGGCCACTGGGCGCGCGTGGAGAACTCGGCGCCGGGCAGCAGGGTGGCGACGGTGGTGCCGGCGGCCTGCGCGAGGGCGTCCACGTCGGCGTCGGTGAGGTGGGTGCAGTGGTCGGCGGAGGCGGCCTCCAGCTCCACGGCGAGCTGGACGCCGGGTCCGTAGGAGAGCTGGTTGGCGTGCACGCGGGGGATCAGCCCGGCGGCGGCCCCGGCGGTGAGGATCGCGCGGGCCTGGTCGCCGTCGAAGGCGCCCTTCTCGCAGAAGACGTCCACCCAGCGGGCGTACGGGGCGCAGGCCTCCAGCATCTCGCCGGTGACGAGGCCGACGTAGCCGGCCGGGTCCTCGGCGAAGTCGGGGGAGACGATGTGCGCGCCGAGGTAGGTGACCTCCTCGGTGTGCGCCGCGGCGATGCGCAGGGCGCGGGCCTCGTCGGCGACGGTGAGGCCGTAGCCGGACTTGGTCTCGAAGGTGGTGGTGCCCTGGCGGCGGGCCTCGTCGAGGTGGCGCACCAGATTGGCCTCGAGCTCCGCGTCGGTGGCGGCGCGGGTGGCGGCGACGGTGGTGCGGATGCCGCCGGCGGAGTAGGCGCGGCCCGACATCCGGGCGTTGAACTCCTGGGTGCGGTCACCGGCGAAGACGAGGTGGGAGTGGGAGTCGACGAAGCCGGGGATCAGAGCCCGGCCCTGCGCGTCGAAGCTCTCGTCGGCGGCCGGGGCCTGTGCCGTCGGGCCGACCCAGGCGATGCGGTCGCCGTCGATGACGACGGCGGCGTTCTCGATCAGACCGAGGGGGCTGCCGTCGCCGAGGGCTGGGTCGTTGGTGACGAGGCTGCCGACATTGGTGATGACGGTGGTGGTCATGGGGTCCTCTCAGAGGGTTCGTTCCCCCACCCCGCCCTTTCGCCGTTTCCTGGGGCTCCGCCCCGGACCCCGCGCCTCAAACGCCGGCGGGGCTGTATTTCAGCCCGTCCGGCGTTTGAGGACCGGGTCCGGGCAGAGCCCGGTTTCAGGAAGGGGCGGGGTGGGGGAAAGCCCGCCGCAGGCGGCACGGTCAGGAGCGCAGGGCTGCGATGGACTCGGCAAGGGCGGACGGGACGTCGGCGACCAGGGTGTGGTGGCCGTCGCGGACGATGTGGCGGCCGCCGACCACCGTGTGGCGGACGTCCGAGGCGGTGGCGGCGAACACCGCCGTCTCGGCGCCGAGGCGCGCCGGCGGACCCGCCGTGCGTACGGAGTCCAGCGCGATCGTGGTGAAGTCCGCGAGCGCGCCCGCCTCCAGACGGCCCGCGTCCGGGAGTCCGAGGGCGGCGTGGCCGTCCCCGGTGGCGGCGGTCAGCAGGGCGTTCGCCGTCCAGTGGCCCCGGGTGCGGCTGCGCAGGCGCTCGTCGAGCTCCATCGCGCGGGCCTCTTCGAGCAGGTCGATCACCGCGTGGCTGTCGCTGCCCAGGGACAGCGGGCTGCCCGCGTGCTGGAGCCGGGTCGCCGGGCCGATGCCGTCCGCGAGGTCGCGTTCGGTGGTGGGGCACATGCACGTACCGGTCGTGGTCCCGCCCAGGAGGGCGATGTCCGCATCGGTGAGGTGCGTGTTGTGGACGCCGGTGGTGCGCGGGCCGAGCACGCCGTGGTCGGCCAGCAGCTGGGTCGGGGTGCGCCCGTGGGCGGCCTGGCAGGCGTCGTTCTCCGCGGTCTGCTCGGAGAGGTGGACGTGCAGGGGCGCCCGGCGCTCCTCGGCCCAGCCGGCCACGGTGGCCAGTTCGGCGGCGGGTACCGCGCGGACCGAGTGGACGGCCGCGCCGATCAGGGCGTGCTCGCGGGGCTTCAGCGCGCTCGCGCGCTCGGCCCAGGCCTCGGCGGTGCCGTCGGAGAAACGCAGCTGGTGGGTGTTGGGGGCTTCGCCGAAGCCCGAGGACAGGTACGCGGTGTCCAGGAGCGTGATCCGGATGCCGGCCGCGGCCGCGGCCTCGATCAGGGCCTCGCCCATCGCGTTCGGGTCGGCGTAGGCGGTGCCGCCGGGCGCGTGGTGGACGTAGTGGAACTCGCCGACGTTGGTGATGCCGGCCAGCGCCATCTCCGCGTACACCGCGCGGGCGAGCGCGAAGTAGCTGTCGGGGGTGAGGTTCTGGGCGACCTTGTACATGAGGTCGCGCCAGGTCCAGAAGGTGCCCGAGCCGACCTGGACCGTGCCCCGCAGGGCCCGGTGGAAGGCGTGGCTGTGCGCGTTGGCCAGCCCGGGGACCGTCAGGCCGCGCAGCACCTCGGCGCCCGGCGGCGGGGTCTGCACCCCGGTGCGCAGGGCGCCGATCCGCCCGTCTTCGGTGACATCGAGGGCCACGCCCGGCTCGACATGAGTGCCGAGCCAGGCGTGCTCCAGCCAGTACGTCGTCAACGACATGCCAGGCCTTCCAGTACGTCGGCGAGGGCGAGGACGCCGGCCACGCAGTCGTCCTCGGCGGCGAACTCCCGCGGGGAGTGGGAGACGCCGGTCGGGTTCCGTACGAACAGCATCGCGGTCGGCACGGCGGCGGAGAGGATTCCGGCGTCGTGTCCCGCTCCGGTACCGAGGACGGGGACCGAACCTCCCAGGATCCGGTTCATCTCGTCGCGCAGGGCGTGCTCGAACTCGACGACCGGGGTGAAGGACTCCCGGACGATGCCGAGGTCGATGCCGTCCTGGTCGGCGCGCTCGCGGGCGGCCTTCTCGATGGCCGTGACGACCGTGTCGAGGGTGGCCTGGTCGGCGGCGCGGGAGTCGAGCCAGCCGCGCACGAGCGAGGGGATGGCGTTGACCCCGTTGGGCTCGACCGAGATCTTCCCGAAGGTGGCGACGGCGCCGGCGAGGGCCGCCTCCGTACGGGCGGCCAGCACGGTCGCCGCGTACGTCAGCATCGGGTCGCGCCGGTCCACCAGGCGGGTGGTGCCGGCGTGGTTGGCCTCGCCGCGGAAGTCGAACCGCCAGCGGCCGTGCGGCCAGATCGCGGAGGCGATGCCGACCCGGTCCCCGGACAGGTCCAGGGCCCGGCCCTGTTCCACGTGCAGCTCGACGAAGGCGCCGATCCGGCCGAGGCGTTCGGGGTCGGCCCCGATGGCCTCGGGGTCGTATCCGGCGGCCTCCATGGCCTGGGGCAGGGAGATGCCCTCGGCGTCGCGCAGCTCGTACGCCTTGTCCTTGGTCAGCTGCCCGGCGGCGAGCCGGGAGCCGACGCAGGCGAGCCCGAAGCGGGCGCCCTCCTCGTCACCGAAATTGGTGATGGCGAGCGGCCGGGAGAACTCCGCGCCCCTGCTGCGGAGCTCGTCCAGGGCCGCGAAGGAGGACACCACGCCGAGGGGGCCGTCGAAGGCCCCGCCGTCGGGGACGGAGTCCAGGTGCGAGCCGGTGACCACGGCGTCCCCCGCGAGGGGGTCGCCGAGCCAGGCCCACTGGTTGCCGTTGCGGTCCGTCTCGTACGTCAGCCCGCGCGCCTCGGCCTGCTCCTGGAACCAGGTCCGGCAGTCGGCGTCGGCCCCGCTCCAGGCGTACCGGCGGTATCCGCCGGTACCGGCGTCGCGGCCGATGGGCGCGAGCTCGGCCCACATGTCGTGGAAGGTCACGCGTCGTCGCCCTCACGCATGGGGACGCGGACGCCGCGCTCGTCGGCGACCGTCTCGGCGATGTCGTAGCCGGCGTCGACGTGGCGGATGACGCCCATGCCGGGGTCGTTGGTGAGGACGCGGCGGATCTTCTCGCCGGCCAGCGCGGTGCCGTCGGCGACCGTGACCTGGCCCGCGTGGATCGAGCGGCCCATGCCGACGCCGCCGCCGTGGTGGATGGAGACCCAGGAGGCGCCGGAGGCGACGTTGACCATGGCGTTGAGCAGCGGCCAGTCGGCGATCGCGTCGGAGCCGTCGAGCATGGCCTCGGTCTCGCGGTACGGGGAGGCCACCGAGCCGCAGTCGAGGTGGTCGCGGCCGATCGCCAGCGGGGCGGCGAGGGTGCCGTCGGCCACCATCTCGTTGAAGCGCTCGCCGGCCTTGTCGCGCTCGCCGTAGCCGAGCCAGCAGATGCGCGCGGGCAGGCCCTGGAAGTGGACGCGCTCGCCGGCCATCTTGATCCAGCGGTGCAGGGACTCGTTCTCCGGGAAGAGCTCCAGCATCGCCTTGTCGGTCTTGTGGATGTCCGAGGCCTGGCCGGACAGGGCGGCCCAGCGGAAGGGGCCCTTGCCCTCGCAGAACAGCGGGCGGATGTAGGCCGGGACGAAGCCGGGGAAGGCGAAGGCGCGGTCGTAGCCGGCCAGCTGGGCCTCGCCGCGGATGGAGTTGCCGTAGTCGAAGACCTCGGCGCCGGCGTCCATGAAGCCGACCATGGCCTCGACGTGCTTGGCCATGGACTCGCGGGCGCGGGTGGTGAAGCCGGCCGGGTCCTTGGCGGCGTAGGAGGCCATGTCGTCGAAGTCGACGCCCACGGGCAGGTACGACAGCGGGTCGTGGGCGGAGGTCTGGTCCGTCACGATGTCGATCGGGGCGCCCTCGGCCAGCATCTGCGGGAGCAGCTCGGCGGCGTTGCCGAGGAGGCCGATGGAGAGCGGCTTGCGGGCGTCGCGGGCCTCGACGGCCAGCTGGAGGGCGTGGCGCAGGTTGTCGGCCTTGACGTCCAGGTAGCGGTGCTCGATGCGGCGGTCGATGGCACGCGGGTCGACGTCGATGCAGATCGCGACGCCGTCGTTCATCGTGACGGCCAGCGGCTGGGCGCCGCCCATGCCGCCGAGGCCGGCGGTGAGGGTGATGGTGCCGGCCAGGGTGCCGTTGAACTTCTTCGCGGCGACGGCGGCGAACGTCTCGTAGGTGCCCTGGAGGATGCCCTGGGTGCCGATGTAGATCCAGGACCCGGCGGTCATCTGGCCGTACATGGTCAGGCCGAGGTGCTCCAGGCGGCGGAACTCCTCCCAGTTGGCCCAGTCGCCGACGAGGTTGGAGTTGGCGAGCAGGACGCGCGGCGCCCACTCGTGGGTCTGCATCACGCCGACCGGGCGGCCGGACTGGACCAGCATCGTCTCGTCCTGCTTGAGGGTCTGCAGGGTGCGGACCATCGCGTCGTACGAGCGCCAGTCGCGGGCGGCCTTGCCGGTGCCGCCGTAGACGACGAGCTTGTCGGGGTGCTCGGCGACCTCGGGGTCGAGGTTGTTCTGCAGCATCCGCAGGGCGGCTTCCTGCTGCCATCCCAGGGTGCTGAGCTCGGTGCCTCGCGCGGCACGTACGGGGCGGGGTCCTGACATGGCGTTGCCTCCTCCGATGTTGGTCAATCTATTCATATCCTCCCGCCCTGAATAGATTCAGTCAACAGCTGCGGGCGGCCCCGTCGAATGATGGGATGGCCGACATGGGCACCGAGGACGCCGCCGAGAGCGCCGCCGCGAGCACTGCCGCGCGCCGTGACCTGGCCGTACGAGCCGCCGTCGAGCAGGGGATCGTCGGCGGGGCCGACCCCGCACCGCCCCTGGTCTGCCTGCTGGACGTCACCGGGATCCGGGCCTCCGCAGCCGCCCTGACCGGTGCCTTCGCCGCCGCCCCGGCGCCCGGCACCCCCGTCCTGCACACCTTCGCCGTCAAGGCCTGCCCGCTCGTCCCGGTACTGCGGCTGCTCGCCGCCGCCGGGCTGGGCTGCGAGGTGGCCAGCCCCGGCGAGCTGGCACTGGCCCGGGCCGCAGGAGTCCCCGCCGACCGGATCGTCCTGGACTCCCCCGCCAAGACGGTGGCCGAGCTGCGCGAGGCCCTGGCGCTCGGCGTCGCCGTCAACGCCGACAACCGGCAGGAGCTGGAACGCCTCGACGCGCTCGTCGGCCGGGCGCCGACCACGTCCCCGATCGGCGTCCGGATCAATCCGCAGACCGGCGCCGGGGCCATCGACGCCCTGTCCACGGCGACCGCGACCTCGAAGTTCGGCATCGCCCTGCGCGACCCGGGCGCGCGCGCCCGGCTCGTCCGGGCCTGCCTGGACCGGCCCTGGCTCACCCGCCTGCACGTCCACTCGGGCTCCCAGGGCGTCCCCCTGCCCCTGATCGCGGAAGGCGTACGGGACCTGCACGCCCTCGCCGAGGAGATCAACGCGGCGGCCGGGCGGCGGCAGATCGACACCCTCGACATCGGCGGCGGCCTGCCGGTGAACTTCGCCTCGGACGAGGAGACCCCCACCCACGCGCAGTACGCGGCCGCCCTGCGCGCGGCGGTCCCCGCCCTGTTCGACGGCTCGTACGGCCTGGTCACGGAGTTCGGCCGGTCCCTGCTGGCCAAGCACGGCCTGGTCCTGGCCCGGGTGGAGTACACCAAGAGCAGCGGCTCCCGGCCGATCGCGCTCACCCACGCCGGGGTCCAGCTGGCGACCCGCACCGCGTACGCCCCGGCGGCCTGGCCCGTGCGGATCCTGCCCTACGACGCGAAGGGCGCCCCGAAGACCGGCGACCCGGTGGCCCATGACATCGCGGGCCCCGCATGCTTCGCGGGCGACCTGCTCGCCGCGGCCCGCGAGCTGCCGCCGCTCGCCCCCGGCGACCTGATCGGCGTCCCGGACACCGGCGCGTACTTCTTCACGGCCCACTACGGCTACAACAGCCTGCCCCGCCCGGCGGTCCACGGCTTCACGCTCACCCCGTCGGGCGAGGTCCGCTTCAGCCTCGTCCGACCCGCACAGGACCTGCCGTCGATCGTCGCGGAGGCGGGCGGCGCACTGCGCGACGCCCTGCTGTAGCGGGCCCAGGCCGTCTCTTCCGGAGCACCCTGCTGCCGCTGCTCGCCCGCATCCCGGCGCTGCGCGACCGCCTCGCCGCCGAGCTGGCGGAGCTCAACTACCGCTGAGACTCATTCCACGGCTCACTCCACGAAGAGGCCACGGGCCGCGGCCCGCGCGTCGAAGGCCTCCAGACGGGCCTGCGCGTCCGGCAGGGCGTCCGCCATCGACTCCAGCAGCACCCGGCCCAGGAGCATCGGCGCACAGGCCGTGTCGAAGGCCAGCCCGGTGCCGACCTGCGCCGGGATCAGCAGGTCCGAGTGGCGCGCCACGGGGGCGAAGGCCGAGTCAGCGACCGTGACCACCGTGAGGCCGGCCCGCCGCGAGCGTTCCAGCGTGTCCACGACCTCCCGGGAGTGGCGGGGCAGCGCGAAGCAGATCAGCGCCGTGGCCCCCTCGTAGCGCGCCGCGTCGATGCGGTCCTCCATCATCGAGCCGCCCTCGTCGAGGAGCCGGACGTCCGGGTGGACCTTCGACGCGAAGTACGCGAACCCGCGCGCCTGCGAGGAGGCCGCCCGCAGCCCGAGCACCAGCAGCGGGGTCGAGGCGGCGAGCAGCCGCCCCGCCTCCTGGACCGGCGCGGGATCGGCGAGCATCGCCGCCAGCTGCCGGAGGTTCTCGATCTCGCCGAGGACGGCCTGCTGGTACTCGTTGTACGAATCCTCGTGCGCGGCCTCGGGCCGCTCGGCGGGGGCCACCTCGCGCAGGTGGCGGCGCAGCGCCGGATATCCGTCGAAGCCCAGTGCCACGGCGAAGCGGGTCACCGAGGGCTGGCTCACCCCGGCCAGTTCGGCGAGCTCGACGCTCGACAGGAAGGGCACCTCCGCCGCCCCGCGCACCATGCAGTGCGCGATCCGCCGCTGGGTCGGCGTCAGCCGGTGCCCCTCGAACAGCTTCTGCAGCCGCGCGGCCGGGCTGTCACTCATCCCGTCCCCTCCGTCCCGGTGAAATATTCAGTCACGGAGCACTCTGCATGCGGTTATGCAGCGGGGCAAGCCGTGCCCGCGATCCGGATACGGGGGCTAGCCCCCGTGCCGGGGCGGGCCGGGGTTCCTACGGTGGGGGCATGGACGCCCACGCCCAAGAGCTGAAGAAGGAATTCGACGCGACGATGGACGCCCGGCGCGAGCTGGGTCCGGAGTACGAGGCCGCGCTCGTGGACTCGTTCGTCGAGAAGGTCGACACGCAGGTCCGGCGCCGGCTCGCGGAGGAACGCCTGTCCGCGGCCCGCGGTGGCGGCCGAGCGCCCGCCACCGCACCGGGGGACGGGAACTTCGGCGAACGCTTCGGATTCGCGATCATCACCCTGGTCCTGGCGATCCCGCTGTCGGCGATCGCCGCCACGCAGGCGCGGCTGCCGGGGCTGATCGTCGCCTGGGCGGGGATCGCGGGCGTGAACTTCATCCATGCCCATCGCCTCCGGCGCGGTACGCAGGACCCCGGGGACTGACCCCGGGCCGCCGCCGCCACCGCGGAGGCGAACGGAGCCCCGGAAAAGCTTGCGCGGGGACCGCCGCACCCTCGGTCGCCCGAGGGGCGGGACGACGGCGGTCCCCGCGATGGACACGGCCGGGTCAGGGCCGTCCGCGTCCGTGGCGCACGCGCTGTCCGGGAGCCGCTCCGGAGGCACGCACACGCCGTTCCGTGGTGCCGGCCGGGTTCCGGTCTCCCGGACCTCCCTGCCGACAACCACCACTGTGCCGGAGCCGTGTTAAGCCGGTGCTGCCGTCACGTGTCATGCCCGTACCGTTTGCGCGAAGGCCGCGCCATCCGCCGGGTGCCCGGGGCGGGAGGCGGGCCGTGGGCCCGCGCCCCGCCCCCGGGCGCGCCGCGGGCTACTTCGCGGACTTGGCCAGGAAGGCCAGCAGGTCCTGACGGCTCACCACACCGGTGGGCTTGCCCTCGACCAGCACGATCGCCGCGTCGGCCTCGCCGAGCACCGACATCAGCTCGGACACCGGCTCACCGGAGCCGACCTGCGGCAGCGGGGAGCTCATGTGCTTCTCCAGCGGGTCCGTCAGGGAGGCCCGCTGGGCGAACAGCGCCGCCAGGAGCTCCTTCTCGACGACGGAGCCGATGACCTCGGCGGCCATCACGTCCGGGTGACCGGCGCCCGGCTTGACGATCGGCATCTGGGAGACGCCGTACTCGCGCAGGACCTCGATGGCCTCGCCGACGGTCTCCTCGGGGTGCATGTGGACGAGGGAGGGGATGCCGCCCTCCTTGTCGTTCAGCACGTCACCGATGCGCGCGGCGGGTCCGGCCTCCTCCAGGAAGCCGTGTCCCGCCATCCACTCGTCGCTGAAGATCTTGCTGAGGTAGCCGCGGCCGCTGTCCGGCAGCAGGACGACGACCACGTCGTCCGGGCCGAGGCCCTCGGCGGCCTTCAGCGCCGCGACGACCGCCATGCCGCAGGAGCCGCCGACGAGCAGGCCCTCCTCCTTGGCGAGGCGGCGGGTCATCTGGAAGGAGTCCTTGTCGGACACCGCGATGATCTCGTCGGTGACGTTGGGGTCGTAGGCGGTCGGCCAGAAGTCCTCGCCGACGCCCTCGACGAGGTACGGACGGCCGGAGCCGCCGGAGTAGACCGAGCCCTCGGGGTCGGCGCCGATGACCTTGACTTTCCCGCCGCTGACCTCCTTGAGGTAGTTGCCGGTGCCGGAGATCGTGCCGCCCGTGCCGACGCCCGCGACGAAGTGGGTGATCTTCCCGTCCGTCTGGTCCCACAGCTCGGGGCCGGTGGTCTCGTAGTGCGAACGGGGGTTGTTCGGGTTGCTGTACTGGTCGGGCTTCCAGGCGCCGGGCTCACGCGCGAGGCGGTCGGACACGTTGTAGTACGAGTCCGGGTGCTCGGGGTCGACGGCGGTCGGGCAGACCACGACCTCGGCGCCGTACGCGCGCATCACGTTGATCTTGTCCATGGACACCTTGTCAGGGCAGACGAAGATGCACTTGTAGCCCTTCTGCTGGGCCACGATGGCGAGTCCTACCCCCGTGTTGCCGCTGGTCGGCTCCACGATGGTGCCGCCGGGCTTGAGGGCTCCGCTCTGCTCGGCGGCCTCGATCATCCGTACGGCGATCCGGTCCTTCACGGATCCACCGGGATTGAAGTACTCGACCTTCGCAAGGACGGTGGCCTGCAGGCCTTCGGTCACACGGTTGAGCTTCACCAGCGGGGTGTTGCCGACGAGGCTGATCATCGAGTCGTGGAATTGCACCATGTTCTCCAAGGAGGGGACTCCACGGGTTCTCCGGGAGGTCTGGCCAGAGTATGCGGAAAGGGATTGGCCGACCGTCCGTACGGGGCAGGTAGGGATCAATGAGGACCGAGGAGGTGGCCTGAAGGATGTCCAGGGCGAGAACAGCCCGCCGGATCGCGGCGGGGGCAGCGTACGGCGGAGGCGGACTCGGACTGGTCGGGGCCGCCGCGGTCGGGCTGGTGGTGGCCGAGATGCAGTTCGCCAGGCGGGCGGTGGGCTCGGGGCTGCCGGAGCCACCGCGGGCCGACGGGCTGTACGGGAGCGAATTCGGCGGGCCGGAGCAGAGCCCGGGCCCGCTGCACCTGGGCATGCTGGGTGATTCCACGGCCGCGGGACTGGGCGTACGGCGGGCCCGGCAGACTCCCGCGGCCCTGATGGCCTCCGGGCTGGCGGCGGTGGCGGAGCGGCCCGTGGAGCTGCGCAACGTAGCCCTTTCGGGGGCCATGTCGGACGACCTGGACCGGCAGGTCGGCCTGCTGCTGGACGGCCCCGGGCCGCCCCCGGACGTCTGCGTGATCATGATCGGGGCGAACGACGTGACCCGCCGGATGCCGCCGACGCAGTCGGTGCGGCTGCTCACCGCGGCCGTGCGCAGGCTGCGCATGGCCGGTTCCGAGGTCGTCGTGGGCACCTGCCCCGACCTGGGCACGATCGAGCCGGTCTACCAGCCGCTGCGCTGGCTGGCGCGCCGGGTCTCGCGCCAGCTGGCGGCCGCGCAGACCATAGGAGTGGTCGCGCTGGGTGCCCGTACGGTCTCCATGGGGGACCTGCTGGGCCCGGAGTTCGCCGCGAACCCGCGCGAGATGTTCGGCCCGGACTCCTACCACCCCTCGGCCGAGGGGTACGCGACCGCCGCCATGGCCGTGCTGCCGACGCTGTGCGCGACACTGGGCCTGTGGCCGGAGTCGGACCGGCTGGACGTGTCCCGGGACGAGGACATGCTGCCGGTGGCGAAGGCCGCGTCGGCCGCGGCGGGCCAGGCGGGCACGGAGGTCACGGCCGCCCGCGGCCCCTGGGTGCTGCTCAAGCACCGCCGGAGGCGGCGGGTGCCGGCCACGGACCCGGCCCAGCCGGTGGTGCCGTAGGCCCCGGCCGGGTGGTCCGTGCGGGTTCGGACGGCCCGCCGCGACGCCCTGACCGTCGTCGCGTCCGGCGCCCACGGCCCGATGCCGCGGGCGAGTGCGGCCCGTGTCACACGCCCCGGCCGGTGACCTGGACCGTACGGGGCGGTAACTTCGCTTGCGGTCCCGCTCAGAGCCGCAACACACCCTTGGAGTCCCGATGCCCGAAGCAGTCATCGTTTCCACCGCCCGCTCCCCCATCGGGCGCGCCTTCAAGGGGTCCCTCAAGGACGTGCGGCCGGACGACCTGACCGCGACGATCATCCAGGCCGCCCTGGCCAAGGTCCCCGGCCTGGACCCGCGCGAGATCGACGACCTGATGCTCGGCTGCGGCCTGCCCGGCGGTGAGCAGGGCAACAACCTGGCCCGCATCGTGGCCGTGCAGATGGGCATGGACTTCCTGCCCGGCACCACCATCACCCGCTACTGCTCCTCCTCGCTGCAGACCTCCCGGATGGCCCTGCACGCCATCAAGGCGGGCGAGGGCGACGTGTTCATCTCCGCGGGCGTGGAGACGGTGTCGCGGTTCGCGAAGGGCAACTCGGACTCCTGGCCCGACACCCACAACCCGCTCTTCGGCGACGCGGAGGCCCGTACGGCCGCCGTCGCCGAGTCGACCGGCTCCGACTGGCACGACCCGCGCGAGGACGGCCTCGTCCCCGACGCGTACATCTCGATGGGCCAGACCGCCGAGAACCTGGCCCGCCTCAAGGGCGTGACCCGCCAGGACATGGACGAGTTCGGCGTCCGCTCCCAGAACCTGGCCGAGGAAGCCATCAAGAACGGCTTCTGGGCCCGCGAGATCACCCCGATCACCACCCCGGACGGCACGGTCGTCTCCACGGACGACGGCCCGCGCGCGGGCGTGACCCTGGAGGGCGTGCAGGGCCTCAAGCCCGTCTTCCGCCCCGACGGCCTGGTCACGGCCGGCAACTGCTGCCCGCTGAACGACGGCGCCGCCGCGCTGGTCATCATGAGCGACACCAAGGCCCGGGAGCTGGGCCTGACCCCGCTGGCCCGGATCGTCTCCACCGGTGTCACCGGCCTCTCCCCCGAGATCATGGGCCTGGGCCCGGTCGAGGCGTCGAAGCAGGCCCTGAAGCGGGCCGGCCTGACCGTCGGCGACATCGACCTCTTCGAGATCAACGAGGCCTTCGCGGCCCAGGTCATCCCGTCGTACCGGGACCTGGAGATCCCCCTCGACAAGCTGAACGTCAACGGCGGAGCCATCGCCGTCGGTCACCCCTTCGGGATGACCGGCGCGCGCATCACCGGCACTCTGATCAACAGCCTGCAGTTCCACGACAAGCAGTTCGGTCTCGAGACCATGTGCGTGGGCGGCGGCCAGGGCATGGCCATGGTCATCGAGCGGCTGAGCTGAGCCGTAGCGGAGGGTAGGGGTCGTTCTGAGGCACGAAGAACGGCACCTGCCCGCAGCGGTGGCGAAGCTCAGCGCGACCACGAGATCGAGCGTATGAGCTAATTCGATCAAGAGCTCGACCCAGACGCCGCAAGGGATCCGGCCGGATCCCTTGCGGCGTACTGACACCGGATCTAACCCGGTCGCAGCCGACCTGTGACCAAATTTCCCCCAGGATGTGACCTATCTCCTGGGGGATCAATGTTTACGCAGGTCAAGGCTGGTACAGATGCGACCTGTGTGACCAAAGCCCTGTCCATTTCGTGACGTAATGCACTGCACGCCATTCCCAGGTCGGGACACTCTGATGTAGGAAGTCGGGGGATCGAATCACCTCAGGAGTTAGTCAGTGAGCGCCATGTCTCTTGCCCTGCTGCTGACCACGGCCGCTGCCACGGCCGTGGGCGCTGCTGCGCTGCACGCCGTCCATGGTCTGCGCAAGCAGGTCGCCGCCCTGCGCACTGAGCTTTCGGTGCCGGTCCACCCCCGCGGTGCGACCGTCCCGCACGCCCGCAGCGCCGTGGAGTCCCCCGCCGCGGAGATACGAGCCGCTGTGGCCGAGGCCCTCGCCGAGGAGCGCGAGCGCGAGCTCGCCGAGGCGCGGGCCTTCTGGGCCGCGCAGGAGGCCCGTGACGCCGCCGACGCCCCCTCGCTGCTGGGCGGCCTGCCCGGGCTCGGCGAGGACAGCCCGGTCTTCCTGCCCCGGCAGGCCGACCTGGTGGGGCTGGAGCCCGTGCTCGGCGAGGAGATCCTCGACGAGCTCCCCGGATATCCCGAGGATTCGGCCGAGCTGGCCGCCGCGCGCCGGCGCCACCCCTCGCACCCCGACTTCGTACCGGTCCAGGCCGCGCACCCCGGCGCCGACCACGAGCGCACCGTGAACCGCCTGGAGGAGCTCGCAGAGGCCCGTACGGCCCTCGCGGACGTCCGTCCGGGCCCGCTCGGCACGCTCGACGTGTACGTCTTCACCGACGGCACGACGCTGTGCATGACCCCGGGGCACCGGGAGACCGCGGAGCGCCTCGCCGAGGCCCTGCGCTCGGGCACCGCGCCGGTCCTGCTGGGCGGCTCGGGCATCTCCGGCGCCTACGCGCTGACCTTCTCCTGCGGTGACGCCGAGGACCCCGACAGCAACGTCTACATCCTCGCGGACCGCGTCATCGCATCGCTCTGATCTCCGCCTGCTCCACCAGCCGCACGGCCTCGTCCAGCACCTCGGACGGGGCCTTCGCGCCGTCCGGGGCCGAGGCCGGGGCCGCGCCGCGCAGTGCTTCGGCGAGGTCCAGCCCGGTCACCGCCACCTGGTCGCCGACGACGAAGAGGCCGACGTCCGGCACCTCCTTCGGCTCCTGACCGGGCGTCTCGATCCGCTGGGCCCGTACGGAGAGTTCGCGGGCCAGGTCCAGTGCCGCGGCGGCGGCGCCCTGCTGCAGGCGGCTCTGCGGTGCGGCCCGCAGCCGGTCGGCGAAACGGTCCACGACGGCGGTCAGGGGCGAAGTATCAAGCACCCGGCCGACCTTACGCGCCGCCCGGGCACCATTGCCAACGGGCGAACTCTCCGGCACGGTGGCGTGAAGAGAACAGCACGGCGATACCTCCGGAGGCGCCCATGTCCGTAGAGTTCTCCGAGCAGACACACCGCAACATGATCGACAGAATCCCCCAGACCACCGGTCGTGAAGTCTCCGACTGGCTCCGCACCGTGGACGACGGCCCCTCGCTCGTCCGGTTCGAGGAGAAGGTCAGCTGGCTCCGCGGCGCGCACGAGCTGTCGTACGGCCAGGCCAAGGCGATCATCCACGAGTACGACCTGCGCAGAGCCGCACGCCGGTTCGGCTGAGCCCCCCTCCCCCGATGTCCGACCGTTCCCGCACCCTGGATGCGGGAAGGCCCCGCGAGCGGTGTGCTCGCGGGGCCTTCCCCATGCCGTGCACGCGGGCCGGTGGCCGGCCCGCGGGTCCTGCTAGTCGTCGCCCGAGAGGATCGAGAAGATGCGCAGCATCTCGACGTAGATCCACACCAGGGTCATGGTGAGGGCGAAGGCCGCCAGCCAGGCCTCCTCGCGCGGGGCACCGTAGGCGATGCCGTCCTCGACCTGCTTGAAGTCGAGGGCGAGGAAGCAGGCGCCGAGGATGACACCGATGGCGCCGAACAGCAGGCCGAGGCCGCCGCTGCGGAAGCCGAGGCCGTCACCGCCGCCGAAGACCGCGAACAGCGAGTTCACGAGCATGAGCAGGATGAAGCCCAGCGTCGCCGCCATCACGAAGCCGTAGAAGCGGCGGGTGACGCGGATCCAGCGCATCTTGTACGCGAAGAGCACGGCGGCGAAGACGCACATCGTGCCCATCACGGCCTGCATGACCACGCCGGGGCCGAGGTACGTGCTGACGGCCGCGCTGATGACGCCGAGGAAGACACCCTCGAACGCCGCGTACGCCATGATCAGGGCCGGGACGGGCTTGCTCTTGAAGGACTGCACCATCGCCAGGACGAACGCGACGAGGGCCGCGCCGATGGCGATGCCGTACGACATGCCGAGGTTGTCGGGGTCGACCGGCAGCGCCACCCAGGCGAGGGTCGCCGTCACGATGAGCGTGCCGAGCGTCATGGCCGTACGGCTCACGACGTCGTCCATGGTCATCACGTTGGCGCGGGCCGGGGCCTGCGGCATGCCGGTGGCCGGGTCGGCGGCGTACGGGTTGGTCGCGTACGGGTTGGTCCCGGCCTGCTGCGGCTGCGCGTCAAAGCCCGCGTAGCCACCGTTGTCGCGGCTGAACCCCCGTCGCGAGAAGACCGGGTTACTGCTCCTCATCTCACTCCTCCATGGCCACCGAGCGCGGCCTTGCAACAAGAGTAATGCGCTCGCAAAAAAAGCACCCTACTGCTGGAGGAGGATCTTAGGAGAGGCCGCGACGGAGCGCAGTGAATAAAGGGACGGTATGACCGACGGCCGGACCGGCCCGGACCGGAGACCCCGGGTCCGGTCGCCGGGGGCACGCGCCCGGCCGCGGCCCGGTTCCCGTGCTTCACCCGGCCCGGCGGGCGACGGGCGTCCGCCCGGTTGACGTCGTCGGGAAGGACCTCGGCCGGTCCTGCGGGCCGGACACCGTGCCATTGATGGTGCCCGGAGCCGGACTTGAACCGGCACGGCCCGAAGGCCAGCGAGGTTTAAGCTCGCCGTGTCTGCATTCCACCATCCGGGCAAGGCGTGGCGGCCCCCGTGAAAAAGCCTTGAACGCTGAGCCGAGCCTATCCGGATCGCTCCCCCTGCCAACCTGCGAACTTTCCGATGTTGTCTGATTTTATTGGCGCTTGAGGGTTCGTCAGACCCGAGAACGCACGGTCGGCCCGCCCTGGACGTCGATCATCCCCTGTACGGGAATGACGGGATTTCGATGGCCCTCGCCACCCCCCGCGCCACCCTCCCCGCCACCCCGGTCGTCCCCCGCTGATCAGGGTCCTGTCATACCAGAGGAGGACACGGGCCCGCCCGCCGTCAGACTCCAGTGGGCCGAGGAACAGGCACGGCGGCTGATCCGGGGCGGGGGTGCCCGCGGTGAGGATGGAGACGTCCCCGCACAGCAGACCGAGGAGCCGTCCCGTGACCACCATGAACTACGCCCCGCACACCGCCCAGGCCGTGGCCGCCCGCGCCACCGGCCTCTCGAAGGTGTACGGCCAGGGCGAGACCCAG
The DNA here is from genome assembly GCF_054353315.1 of Streptomyces sp. NC-S4. NCBI lineage: Bacteria > Bacillati > Actinomycetota > Actinomycetes > Kitasatosporales > Streptomycetaceae > Streptomyces > Streptomyces sp. NC-S4. The sequence goes on from NZ_CM135937.1 coordinate 3,593,346, forward strand.
GTGGTCGCGCTCAACAAGGTCACCGTGGACTTCGCGCAGGGCCAGTTCACCGCGATCATGGGCCCCTCGGGCTCCGGCAAGTCCACGCTGATGCACTGCGTCGCCGGCCTCGACACCTTCTCCGAGGGTTCCGTCCGCATCGGCGACACCGAGCTGAGCAGCCTCAAGGACAAGCAGCTCACCCAGCTCCGCCGGGACAAGATCGGCTTCATCTTCCAGGCCTTCAACCTGCTGCCGACCCTGACGGCCCTGGAGAACATCACGCTCCCCATGGACATCGCCGGCCGCAAGCCCGACAAGCAGTGGCTGGACTCGGTGATCAGCATGGTCGGCCTCTCGGGCCGCCTCTCCCACCGCCCCACCCAGCTCTCCGGCGGCCAGCAGCAGCGCGTGGCCGTGGCCCGCGCCCTGGCCTCCCGCCCCGAGATCATCTTCGGTGACGAGCCCACCGGAAACCTCGACTCCCGCTCCGGCGCCGAGGTCCTCGGCTTCCTGCGCAACTCGGTGCGCGAGCTCGGCCAGACCGTGGTGATGGTCACCCACGACGCCGTCGCCGCCTCCTACGCGGACCGCGTCATCTTCCTCGCCGACGGCGAGATCGTCCACGAGATGCTCAACCCGACCGCCGACAGCGTGCTCGACCGGATGAAGGCCTTCGACGCCAAGGGCCGTACGAGCTGATCCGGGCCACCCCCGCAGCCCTCCTCCAGACTTCCAGCCCCAGGACTCGAATCCCATGTTCCGTACAGCCCTGCGCAACGTCCTCGCGCACAAGGCCCGGCTGCTGATGACGGTGCTCGCCGTCACCCTCGGCGTCGCCTTCGTCTCCGGCACCCTCGTCTTCACCGACACCCTCAAGAAGTCCCTCTCCGGCCAGTCCGCCAAGGACTACGCGGGCGTCGCCGTCTCCGTCACCTCGTACGGCCAGGGCCGCAACGACCAGGGCGAGAAGGAGGGCGAGCCCGGCCTGAGCCAGGCCACCCTCGACAAGGTCAAGGCGCTCCCGGGCGTCGCGACCGTCTCCGGACGCGTCACCGGTTTCGCCGGTGTCGGCGACGAGCACGGCAAGCTGATCGGCGCCGGCTGGTCCAACCAGGGTGCCAACTACACGCCCGTCAAGGACGGCAAGGACCCGCGCTACACCTTCGTCCAGGGCGCGGGCCCGGCCAAGGCCGACGAGGTCGCGCTCGACAAGGCGACCGCGGACACGGGCAAGTACCAGGTCGGGGACAAGGTCCGCGTCGCCACCAACGGCCCGGTCAAGGAGTACTCCCTCGCCGGTGTCTTCACCACCGAGGACGGCGGCGTCCAGGCCGGCGGCAGCCTGGTGCTCTTCGAGACCAAGGTCGCCCAGGAGCTCTTCCTCAAGCCCGGCTACTTCCAGGAGATGTCGGTCGCGGCCAAGGACGGCACCTCCGCCGACAAGCTCCTCGCCGACGTCAAGCCGCTGGTCGACAGCAAGCACACCGAGGCGCAGACGGGCGCCGCGCTCGCCGCGAAGCAGTCCAAGGACATCGAGAAGGGCCTCAGCCAGGTCAGCACCATGCTGCTCGTCTTCGCCGGCATCTCGCTCTTCGTCGGCATCTTCCTGATCTACAACACCTTCACCATGCTGGTCACCCAGCGCACCAAGGAGCTGGCCCTGCTGCGCGCCGTCGGCGCCAACCGCGGTCAGGTCATGCGCTCGGTGCTCGCCGAGGCCCTGGTCGTCGGCGTGCTGTCCGCCATCATCGGTCTGATCAGCGGTATCGGCCTGGCGATCGGCATCCGGTCCGTGATCGCTTCCTTCGGCGCCAAGCTCCCGGGCGGCGGCCTCGTGATCGCCCCGGGCACCATCGTCGCGGCGCTCGTCATCGGCGTCCTGGTCACGACGATCGCCGCGGTGCTGCCGGCCTGGCGCACCGGCCGGATCGCCCCGGTCGCCGCCATGGGCAGCGCCCACCTGCCGGCCACCGCGAAGTCCCTGCTCGTCCGCAACATCATCGGTTCGATCATCAGCGCCCTCGGCATCGGCCTGGTCCTGCTCGGCGTGTCCAACGGCGGCAACCCCGGCCGCATGACCATCGGCGCGGGCGCGTTCTTCATGCTCATCGGCATGATCGTGCTGCTGCCGCTGCTCTCCAAGCCGGTCATCGGGGCCATCCGCCCGCTGCTGCAGAAGGTGTTCGGCGTCGCCGGCAAGCTGGCCGCCCAGAACGCCGTCCGCAACCCGCGCCGCACCGCCGTCACCGCCGCCTCCCTGGCGATCGGCCTGACCCTGGTCACCACCCTGTCGGTGCTCGGCATCACCGTCGGCAAGGTCGTCGACCGGATGAGCACCGAGAAGCTCAAGGCCGACTACAAGGTCTCCATGGCCGACAACAGGGGCTACCTCGACAAGTCGGTGGCCGAGACCCTGGCCAAGACCCCCGGCATCAAGGCCGTCTCCCCGCAGACGGCCGGCTACTTCATGGTCAACGACGACTTCCGGGCCGCCTCCGGCGTCAACCCGGCCGCCATCGGCCAGCTGCTGAACATCGAGACCGTCAGCGGCTCGGTGGACTCCCTCGGCAAGGGCGAGGTCCTGGTCGCCGAGAAGACCGCCAAGAAGGCGAACCTCGGCCCCGGCTCCACCATCAAGGTGAAGTACGAGGACGGCCAGGACGGCACCCTCAAGGTCGGCGCGGTCTACAAGGACATGGAGGGCCTGCTCTCCCCGTACGTCCTCGACGACAAGATCCTCTCCCAGCACAGCGAGGAGAGCGCCGTCGCCGAGGTGTACGTCAACGTCGAGGGCGGGGCGGGCAAGGCCGGCCAGCAGAAGGTCGTCGACGCCCTGGGCAAGAACCCGGCCATCAACGTCGCCACCCGGCAGGACATGCGCAACGAGATGGGCGGCCAGATCAACCTGATGCTGAACATCATGTACGGCCTGCTCGGCATGGCGCTGATCATCTCGGTGCTCGGTGTGGTCAACACCCTGGCGATGTCCGTCTTCGAGCGGACCCAGGAGATCGGCATGCTGCGGGCGATCGGCCTCGACCGTGGCCGGGTCAAGAACATGATCCGCCTGGAGGCCGTGGCGATCTCGCTCTTCGGGGCCGTCCTGGGCGTCGCCATCGGTGTCTTCCTCGCCTGGGCGGTCGGCAGCACGATCGCGAAGTCCATGCCGAACTACGAACTGATCCTCCCGTGGGACCGGATCGGCATCTTCCTCCTGCTGGCCGCCGTGGTCGGTGTCCTGGCCGCCATGTGGCCGGCCCGCAGCGCCGCCCGCCTGAACATGCTCACCGCCATCAAGACGGAGTAGCAGCGGCAGGGACAGCGGAAGGGCCCCGGGGCATGTCGCCCCGGGGCCCTTCCCGTTTCCGTTCCCCGTTCCCGTTCCCCGTTCCCGTTTCCGTGCCTCTTGCCCGGCGCCCTGCTAGACCGTTTCTGCGTCCCATGTGCGCAGCCGCAGCGGCAGCCGGGAGTCCCCGGCGACCGTGGGACGCACCGCCAGCACCTGGTTGACGCCCAGTCGGCCCCGCTCGAAGCCGAGCGCGCAGGCCGCCATGTAGAGCTGCCAGACCCGGGCCCGCCCCGGCGAGGTCAGCCGGACCGCCTCCGCCCAGTGCTCCTCCAGCCGGGCCACCCAGGCCCGCAGGGTCAGCCCGTAGTGCTCGCGCAGTGCCTCCACGTCGCGGACCTCGAAGCCGGCCCGCTCGAGTTCCCCGACGGTGGTGCCGAGCGGGGAGAGCTCGCCGTCGGGGAAGACGTAGGCGTCGATGAACTCGTCGATCCGGTACGCCTCCTCGTCCGGCTCCGGCGGACGGGCGATCTGGTGGTTCAGCAGCCGCCCGCCGGGACGCAGCAGGGCGTACAGGGTCCGGGCGTAGTCGCGGTAGCGGTCGGCCCCGACGTGTTCGGCCATCCCGATGGAGGAAATGGCCTCGTACGGTCCGTCCTTGACGTCCCGGTAGTCCTGGATCCGGATGTCCACCTGCTCGGTCAGTCCCTCGTCCGCGACCCGTTTACGGGCGTACACGGCCTGCTCGCGGGAGAGCGTGACGCCGGTGACCCGGACGCCGTACTCCCGGGCGGCGTGCAGCGCCATGGAGCCCCAGCCGCAGCCGACGTCGAGCAGCCGGTCCCCGGGCCGCAGGGCGAGCTTGCGGCAGACCAGGTCGAGCTTGTCGTGCTGGGCCCGGTCCAGGTTGGAACCGGGGCTCCAGTAGGCGCAGGAGTACACCATGGACGGGCCCAGGACCCGTTCGTAGAAGTCGTTGCCGACGTCGTAGTGGTGACTGACGGCCCGGCGGTCGCGGCCCTTGCTGTGGCGGGTTCCGCCCCGCCTGGAGGCCGCCTCCTCGGCAGGGGGCGCGGGCGGCGGCAGCGGTCCGGCGAGGGCGATCAGCTCGCGCGCGGCGGCCCGGTGGGCGGCGTCGCGCCACCTCGCCCCCGGCAGGTCGCGCAGCGCGGGGAGCCCGGCACGGCGCGCGATGTTCCCGAGGGCCGCGAGCGGTCCGGGAGCGGCCGGGGCCGCGGAGAGCGCGGGGCCGACAGGCGACAGGTCCGGCTCGCGTTCCCACAGCAGGCCCGCCACCCGGTCCAGCAGATCGAACAGGTTGCCCTCGACCGTCAGTTCGCCCGCCACCCAGGCCCTGGCCAGCCCCAGCTCGCCGGGCCTCCACAGCATCCGGCGCACGGCGCGGCGGTCGTGGATGACGAGCACGGGCCCGTCGGGCGGGCCGGCCTCGCTGCCGTCCCAGGCCCGCACGCGTACCGGCAGCGGGGCACCCAGCAGGGTCTCGGCAACAACGGCGAGCCGCGGCGCGGCGTCGGTCATGGCGCACCTCCACAAAAGCTCCGACCCCTCCGTCTACCCATCCCGGGCCCCGGGTACGCCGAAGGGGCCGCCCGCACCACGGATGGCGGGCGGCCCCTTCGGGGTCGTACAGGTCGTACGGGGTGGAGCGGGTGGGGCAGGTGCGGCTCAGCGCCTGCCGGTCACACCGGTCGCTCCGGTCAGGCCTTGGCCTTCGCGGCCGGAGCAGCGGCGGCGGCCGGGGCCGGCGCCGGCTTGGCGGCCTCGTAGAACTCCTCGCGGGGGGTCTCCAGCGCACCGAGGGAGACGACCTCGCGCTTGAGGAACATCGCGAGGGTCCAGTCGGCGAAGACGCGGATCTTGCGGTTCCAGGTCGGCATGGCCATGCCGTGGTAGCCACGGTGCATGTACCAGGCCAGCCGGCCCTTGAGCTTGATCTTCGTCTTGCCCATGACGATCATCGCGACGCCCTTGTGGAGGCCGAGACCCGCCACCGCACCCTTGTTGGAGTGCGAGTACTCGGCCTGCGGGAAGCCCCGCATGCCCGAGATGACGTTGTCGCCGAGGACCTTGGCCTGACGCAGCGCGTGCTGGGCGTTCGGCGGGCACCAGGCGTTCTCGACACCGGCCTTGCGGGCGGCGACGTCCGGGACCTGGGCGTTGTCGCCCGCGGCCCAGATGTAGTCGGTGCCCTGGACCTGGAGGGTCGGGGCGGTGTCGACGTGGCCGCGGGGGCCCAGCGGCAGGCCGTAGCGGGCCAGGGCCGGGTTCGGCTTGACGCCGGCGGTCCACACGATGGTGTTGGAGTCGACCTCGAGGCCGTTCTTCAGCACCACGTGGCCGTCCACGCAGGAGTCCATGGAGGTGCTGAGGTAGATCTCGATGCCGCGGGACTCGAGGTGCTCCTTGCCCCAGGTGCCGAGCTTGGGCCCGACCTCGGGAAGGATCTTGTCGGCCGCGTCGACCAGGATGAAGCGCATGTCCTCGCGCTTGATCGTGGAGTAGTACTTCGCGGCGTCCCGGGCCATGTCCTCGACCTCACCGATGGTCTCCGCACCGGCGAAGCCGCCGCCGACGAAGACGAAGGTGAGGGCCTTGCGGCGGACGTTCTCGTCCGTCGTGGACTCGGCCTTGTCGAGCTGCTCGAGGACGTGGTTGCGCAGGCCGATGCCCTCTTCGACGCCCTTCATGCCGATGCCCTGTTCGGCGAGGCCGGGGATCGGGAAGGTGCGGGAGACGGCGCCGAGCGCGATCACCAGGTAGTCGAAGGGCAGCTCGTACGCCTCGCCGACGAGCGGCGTGACGACGGCGACCTTGCGGTCCTGGTCGATGCTGGTGACCCGGCCGGTGAGAACCTCTGCCTTGGGCAGCACGCGTCGCAGCGGGACGACGACGTGCCGAGGCGAGATGCTGCCTGCGGCCACTTCAGGGAGGAAGGGCTGGTAGGTCATGTACGAGCGCGGGTCGACGACCGTGACGGTCGCCTCGCCGTAGCGCATCTTCTTCATGATGCGCTTGGCTGCGTACAGGCCTACGTACCCACCTCCTACAACGAGGATCCTGGGACGCTCCGTGGTGCTCATGGAACGAGTATCCAGCACCCAATGGGGTGTCGCTCGTGAGCCCCTTCACAAGGACTGAGAGACCCTCTGCTACACTCCGCCGCCCACGTGACGGAGGTCATGGTGCGCGACGGGAACCCAAGGGCGTCCGGAGTCGTTGTTCACCCGTCCTGAACTGGCCTCCAAGGCCGAAAGCGGACTGGACCACAGGGGTTCGTCCATACCTCTGACGCGGATCCCGTCGCCTCCGCCGATCGCACGAACGCACGCGAAAAAGGGCCTGAGGGCCTCCGGAAGCCCCCAAAGGGCCCTTCCGTCGAGCCAACAGACCCTTTTTCCTTGTGAAGAACTTCACGAAGTTGGTGTGGATCACGGGCCCAAGAGCCCCTCACAACCTGCTTCGAAGGTCGTTCAGGCGATGGACCAAGCGATTCCATCCAGCATTCCCCCTGAACCTGCACTCGCGTGGCCACCCGACGCGTGTACACGCCCTGGCGTACACTGATGGCATGAGTGAGAACGCCGTGACCGTGCGTGAAGCCCGGGCCCACCTCGCCGACCACATCAACCGTGCCGAACAGGGCTCCCCGACCGTCATCACGCGCAACGGTGCCCCGGTCGCCGCCCTTGTTCCCATCGCCGACTTCAACGCCCTGGAAGAAGCGGCCGACGAACTCCTCGCCCGCGAGGCCGAGGCCGTTCTGGCCGAGGGCGGCCCGACGGTGACGATGGCCGAGCTGCTCGCCGACCTGTTCGCCGAACGAGGTGAAGGCGCGGCGTGAAGTACGCGTTCCGTTTCACCGCGGCGGCGCAGCGGCAGCTGCGGGCGATCGACCGGCCGGCGGCCATGCGCATTCTCGCCGCGCTGACCGCGCTCGGGGACGACCCCTACCGCGAGGACGCAGACGTCAAGAAGCTGACCGGGCCGTCGGGGCTGTACCGGCTCCGCGTCGGCAGCTACCGGATCGCCTACCAGGTGCTGGACGGCGAGCTCGTCGTCCTCGTCGTCAAGGTCGGCGACCGCCGCGACGTCTACCGCAACATCTGAACCCGGCCACGGCGCTCCGGCCGATTCGCCGGAACGCCGCAGCCCGCTCTGCCCGCAGGTCAGGGCCTGTGCTTCGCCGTCTCCACCGCTTCCGCCGTCGCGAAAGCGATTCCATCGAGGATGTCGTGCTCCGACACGACAACCTCGGAAGCGCCGATGCGCTCCATGATCGCCAGCAGTACGAGCGCGCCGGCGCCGATCACGTCCACCCGGCCCGGATGCATCACGGGGATCGCCGCGCGCTCGGCGTGCGTCGTCGTGAGCATCCGCTCGCTGATCTCCCGCACCTGCTCGCAGGAGATCCGGGAGTGGTGGATCGCGGACGAGGTGTACTCCGGCAGCTCCAGCGCGATCCCGGCGACCGTGGTCACCGAGCCGGCCAGGCCCACCAGCGTGCGCGCCTCGGCCAGCGGGACGGTCTCGGCGGCCAGGTCCAGCGCCGCCTCGATGTCGGCGCGGATCGCGGCGACCTGCTCCGCGGTCGGCGGGTCGGTGACGACCCCGTCCACCACCAGGTGCCGCTCGGTCATCCGGACGCAGCCGATGTCCACGGACCGCGCGGCCCGTACGTGCTCCTCGCCGACCACGAACTCGGTCGAGCCGCCGCCGATGTCCACCACCAGGAACGGCCGCTCCAGGTGGTCGTGGGCCGTCAGCTCCTTGGTGGCGCCGGTGAAGGAGAACTCCGCCTCCTGGTCACCGGAGATCACCTCGGGCTCGACCCCCAGGATGTCCAGGACGCCCCGGACGAAGTCCGCCCGGTTCTCGGCGTCCCGGGAGGCGGAGGTCGCCACGAAGCGCACCCGCTCCGCGCCGAACTCCTTGATCACTCCCGCGTACTCGCGGCAGGCGGCGAAGGTGCGCTCCAGCGCCTCCGGGGCCAGGCGCCCGGTCTTGTCCACGCCCTGGCCGAGCCGGACGATCGTCATCCGGCGGTCCAGCTCGACCAGCTCGCCGGTGGCCGGGTCGCAGTCGGCCACCAGCAGCCGGATGGAGTTCGTACCGCAGTCGACGGCGGCGACCCGGGTCACGCCCGCGACTCCTCGTCGTCCGCCTTCTTCTCCCCGCACGGGACGACGCAGGCACCCTTGGCCCACCACTCCGGCAGCATCGCCAGGGCCTCGTCACCGAACGGGTTCACCCCCGGGCCGGCGGCCAGGGAGTGGCCGACCAGCACGTGCAGGCACTTCACCCGGTCCGGCATGCCGCCGGCGCTCGGGAAGCCCTGGAGCACCTCGATGGCGTCGCGCCGCTGGATGTAGTCCTCGTGGGCGGCCTGGTAGGCGGCGGCCAGTTCCTTGTCCTCGGCGAGCCGGGCCTGCATCTCCTTCATCACGCCGTTGGCCTCCAGCGTGCCGATCGCGGAGGCCGCGCGCGGGCACGTCAGGTAGTACAGCGTCGGGAAGGGGGTGCCGTCGGGGAGCCGCGGGGCGGTCTCCACCACGTCCGGCTGCCCGCACGGGCAGCGGTGCGCGATGGCGCGCAGCCCGCGCGGCGGGCGGCCGAGCTGCTGCTCGAACGCCTCGATGTCCGCGTCGGTCGGCTCGGTCCGGTCGGTCTGGGGCGGGGGCGTCTGCATGCCTGGAGGAAGTCTCTTCGTTCTCGTGGATGGGTGCTGCGGTACGGCGGTACGGATCACTCGCCGGGACGGTCGGCCTTGTCGACCCCGTCCCAGACGTTCGAGTACCAGGGGCGGTCGGAGCCGGCGTGGCCGGTCCGGTGCGGCTGCGAGGGCTGGGCCCCGGGGTCGCTCATGATGTAGCCGATCTCCCCCGGGCGCAGGAAGTGCAGGTGCTTGCGCGCCTGCTGCTCCGCGTAGGCGTCGTCCTGCCAGCGGGCCTTCTCGTCGCGGAGCCGCTCCAGGCGGTCCCGCGCGGCCGCGGCGGCCCGCTGCTGCTTCGCGATCTCCGAGCGCTGGGAGACGTACTGGCGCATCGGATACGCGAGGGCGACGACCAGCGTACAGAGGACGAGCACCAGGAGCGCGGCGCGGCCGGTGAGCCGGCTGCGGCGGACCTGGCGCCGCGACTGCGACCGGTAGACGTGGGCGGCGGTCCGCTCGCCGAGCTGCTTGAGCCTCGTCGCGGTGGAGAAGGTGGAGAACCGATCCCGGTTCCCGGCCATGTCCGCCTCCCCTAGGTACGCACTACGCAATACGTCCCCGCACACGGTACGGGACCGAGTGCGGGGACGTACGGAGGCCAGCCCCTCAGGGGGGTGATTAGCCCTTGAAGCGCGGGAAGGCGCTGCGGCCCGCGTACACCGCGGCGTCGTCGAGGATCTCCTCGATGCGCAGCAGCTGGTTGTACTTGGCGACGCGGTCCGAGCGGGCCGGGGCGCCGGTCTTGATCTGACCGCAGTTCACGGCGACGGCGAGGTCGGCGATGGTGACGTCCTCGGTCTCACCGGAGCGGTGGGACATCATGCACTTGAAGCCGTTGCGCTGGGCCATCTCGACGGCGTCCAGGGTCTCGGTCAGCGAACCGATCTGGTTCACCTTCACGAGCAGGGCGTTCGCGGAGCCCTCCTCGATACCGCGGGCCAGACGCTCCGGGTTCGTGACGAACAGGTCGTCACCGACGATCTGGACCTTGGCGCCGAGGCGGTCGGTGATGGTCTTCCAGCCGTCCCAGTCGTCCTCGAACAGCGGGTCCTCGATGGAGACCAGCGGGTACGCCTCGACGAGCTCGGCGTAGTAGTCGGTCATCTCGGCGGCCGAGCGGGACTTGCCCTCGAACTCGTACTGGCCGTCCTTGTAGAACTCGGACGCGGCGACGTCGAGCGCGAGCGCGATGTCCTTGCCCGGGGTGTAGCCGGCCTGCTTGATGGCCTCGATGATGAGGTCGAGCGCGGCGCGGTTGGACTCCAGGTTCGGGGCGAAGCCGCCCTCGTCGCCCAGGCCGGTGGAGAGGCCCTTGGTGTGCAGGACCTTCTTGAGGGTGTGGTAGACCTCGGCACCCCAACGCAGCGCCTCGGAGAAGGACTCCGCGCCGATGGGGGCGATCATGAACTCCTGGATGTCCACGTTGGAGTCGGCGTGCGACCCACCGTTGAGGATGTTCATCATCGGAACGGGCAGCAGGTGCGCGTTCGGACCGCCGAGGTAGCGGAAGAGCGGGAGGTCCGAGGCCTCGGACGCGGCGTGCGCGACGGCCAGGGACACGCCGAGGATGGCGTTGGCGCCGAGCGAGCCCTTGTTGTCGGTGGCGTCCAGGTCGAACATGGCCTGGTCGATCAGACGCTGCTCGGTGGCGTCGTAGCCGACGAGCTCCGGGCCGATCTGCTCGATGACGGCGAGGACGGCCTTCTCGACACCCTTGCCGAAGTAACGGTTGGGGTCACCGTCACGGAGCTCGATGGCCTCGAATGCACCGGTGGAGGCGCCGGACGGAACTGCAGCACGGCCGGTGCTGCCATCGTCGAGGCCCACCTCGACCTCGACCGTGGGGTTGCCTCGGGAGTCCAGGATTTCCCGGGCTACGACGACGTCGATGGACGGCACGAGCATCTCCTTCTGGGATGTGACGCTGAGTGTGCGGTGGCGTGTCAGGCCGTGGGATGGCCTTGCCGCCTAGAGCCTAACCGGCTCCGGGCACTGGGCCGCCCGACCGCCCGGACCCTGGGACGAAAAACCGACCGAATACCCCTCTTCTGGGACATATTCAGCTTGATCATCGCCACTCGGAGGCCACACGCAGCACCGCCCGGCGCGTGGGACACGCGCCGGGCGGTGGAAATCCTGCACGGGGTCAGCTGACGCCGTGTACATGTTTCCGCGGCTTTGCCGCGGTGTTCAGCTGAGCTTCAGCTTCTGACCCGGGAAGATCAGGTCGGCGTCCGAGACGATGTCCTTGTTCAGCTCGAAGAGCTGCTGCCAGCCGCCCTTGACGCCGTTGGCCTCGGCGATGGTGCCCAGGGTGTCGCCCGGCTTGACCTCGTACGAGCCGTTGCCGGTCTTCGGCGCGACCGGGGCCTCGGCGCGCTCGGAGCGGGTGGTCGGAGCCTCGGCGCGCTTGGTCTCCTTCTTCGGCGCGGCCTTGGTCTCGACCTTCTTGGTCTCGGTCTTCTTCGTCTCGGCCTTCGGCTGCGGCTTGGACTGCGGCTTCGACGAAGCCGGGGTCTCGGAGCCGCCACCGGTGTAGGCGGAGTTCGACAGGCCCTTGCCGCAGGACGGCCAGGCGCCCTTGCCCTGGCTCTTGAGGACCTTCTCGGCGATGGCTATCTGCTGCGACTTGGAGGCCTGGTTGGCCTGCGGGGCGTACGACTTGCCACCGAACCCGGCCCACGTGGAGGGCGAGAACTGCAGACCGCCGTAGTAGCCGTTGCCCGTGTTGATGGCCCAGTTGCCACCCGACTCGCACTGCGCGACCTTGTCCCACTCGGACGTGGTGGCGGCGCTGGCGGTGCCTGCGGCCATCAGGGGGGCGGCCACGGCCACACCGGCGACACCGGCGAGCGTGACGATCCGGACAGACCGCTCGATTGCAGTACCGCGACGGTGCTTGCCCTTGCCGGAAAGCAGCATGGAGTTTCTCCTCACCGACGCCTACGAGGTGAGCTGTCGGGTTCGGGCGAGTGAGTTGCCCGGCCGTGCGACCTAGCGCACGTCTTAACCCCTAGCCGGTGGCGTGACCGTCTCTCAACGGCCGCTCCCGGCACCTACCTTGGTTCCCCCGCTCCTGCCTTCGGCGCTTGACGCGACGACTGTTCCCTCCGTCCGCCGGCAGGATTCGGCGATGCGGTCGAAGGAGCTCGCGGTGGCGAGCGATTCAGAAGGTAGACAGGTCTCTCCCCGATGTTCAACGAGGAACATCGGGGAGAAACGGCCCTACTTGCGCCCTCCTCGGGGACATTTGCGCAGGTGAGGACGGGGTTTGCGCAAGCCCCGGGGCGGGACACGCCAGTTGACCGGAAGAGACACATGTCTCACTTACAGAAATCCGACATTCGAGTCTTTCCGGATAACTCAACTGTCCTTATTGCGGGGTTAGATCCAGGTTCTGACCGGGCTTGATGAGGTCGGCGTCCTCGCCGATCACTTGCTCATTGGCCTGGTAGAGCCCGTTCCAGCCCCCCTTTACGCCCTTGGCAACCGCGATGGTCGCCAGGCTGTCGCCCGCCTGGACCGTGTAGGTGGGGTCGGACGCGGCACCGGACGGGGCCGTCGGCTCGGTCTCCGGCGCACCGCGGTGCTTGCCGCTGCCCTCGACAGGAGTGGTCGAGGTGGTCTGCGGAGTCTCGGGGGTCACGGGGGCCGTGGGGTCGACCGGGGGCAGTCCCGGCGTACTGGGCGAGGTGGTGGGCGCGGTCGGGTCCACCGGCGTCGTCGGCGCCGTCGGGGCGACGGGGGTCGGCGTACCGGTCGGACCACCCGGCTGGACCGGCGGCGTCGTCGGGACGTCCGGCGCGGGCATGACGGGCAGTCCGATGGACGGCGCGTCGGGAATCAGGAACGGGGTGCTGGACGGGCTCGGCGCCGGGGCCGGGGTCGGGGACCCGTAGTCCGTGGACGGCTTGCCGCCCCCGGTGGACGGGACGGCGTCGTCCGGGCGGGACGGCGCGGGGGCGACCGGGGCGTGGCTGCCGGGCAGGCCGGGGTCGACCTGCGCGGCGGGGCTCTCCTTGACCAGACCGGCCGAGGCCGCGCAGAGCGGCCAGGCCTGTGGTCCCGTCGAGCCCAGCACCCGCTCGGCCACGGCTATCTGCTGGGAACGGCTCGCCAGGTCGGGGCGCTCGGCGAAGTCGAGACCGCCGGCGCTCTGCCACTCCTCCTGGGTGAACTGGAGTCCGCCGTAGGCGCCGCTGCCGAAGTTCGCGCTCCACGAGCCACCGCTCTCGCACTCGGCGACCTTGTCCCATGTGGACGTGTCGGCGGCGGTGGCGCTTGTGGCGGCCAACAGCGGCATGGCCAGCGCAGAGCCAGTGACTCCGGCTGTGACGACCAGCGCGGGGACCTGGCGGGGGCGTCTGTGACGGCCGTTCCCGGAGAGCATGAGGGATCACCTTTCGCATAACAGCGGGGTAACGGCAGAACCTAGCGGCCTTCGAACGATTGTCACAAGTTCAAGCTGAACCTGACTTTTAATCAACTTTCGCGCAACTGTTTTGAGCCGCGAATCGGACGGGAAGGGTACGCAGCCCGCGCATGATCAACCCCCCTCGCCAGCGCAGGTCTTGGGGTGGAACGGCAAGTTCCATATCGGGCAGACGCGTCAGCAAAGTCGCGAGCGCGGTCTGTCCTTCGAGCCGGGCCAGCGGAGCGCCCAGGCAGTAGTGGATGCCGTGCCCGTATCCGAGGTGCTGGTTGTCGGTCCGGGAGAGGTCGAGGGTGTCCGGGTCCGCGAAGCGCTCCGGATCCCGGTCGGCCGCGGCGAGGACGACGAGAACCGGATCGCCCGCCGCGACGTCCTTGCCTCCGAGGGTCAGCGGCTCGGTGGCGAACCGCCAGGTCGCCAGCTCCACCGGACCGTCGTAACGCAGCAGCTCCTCGACCCCGGTGGCCAGCAGGTCCTCCTCGCCCGCGGCGAGGGAGAGCTGAAGGCGCTCGCGCTGGTCGGGATTCATGAAGAGGGAGTGGACTCCGTTGCCGATGAGGTTCACGGTGGTTTCGAAACCGGCAAAAAGCAGGATGAAGGCCATGGCGGTGGCCTCGCCCTCCGTCAGGTGGTCGCCGTGATCGCTCGCCCGGATCAGATCGGAGATCAGATCGTCGCCCAGATCATCCCTTTTGCGGTGAATGAGTTCACCTAGGTAGGTCCGCATCTGTTTGACCGACCTGGCCACTCCGCCGCGCGGGCCGCCGCCGTGGCGGATCATCATGCCGGCCCAGTCGCGGAAGTCGTCCTGGTCCTCGCGCGGTACCCCGAGCATCTCGCAGATGGCGTAGATGGGGAGCGGGAAGGCGAACTCATGAATGAGATCGGCCTCACCCCTGCCCGCGAAGGCGTCGATCAGATGGTCGGTGAGCGCCTGCACCCGCGGGGCGAACTCGGCGACCCTGCGCGGGGTGAAGGCCTTCGACACCAGCCGCCGCAGCCGGGTGTGGTCCGGCGGGTCGATGTTGAGCAGGTGCGTCATCAGCTCGGCCTTGCGCTCCCCCGGGATCCCGGTCTTGCCCTTGGCGTGCGCGGGCTCCGCGTGGTGCGCCGGATTCTTGCTGAGCCGCTGGTCGGCGAGGGCCTGGCGGGCGTCGGCGTACCGGGTGACGAGCCAGGCCTCGACCCCGCTGGGCAGCTTGGTGCGGTGCACGGGGGAGTGTTCGCGCAGCCAGGCGTACGCCGGGTAGGGATCGGTCGCGAACTCCCAGTCGAAGAGGGTGGGGCCCTCGGCGGAAGAGGCGTCGGCGGGCGTGTCCGCAAGGGGCTCGGCGGGGGTTTCGGCGGGGGTTCCGGAGGTCTGCTCGTGCACCTGATGACCGTATCCCGACACCGAAGCCCCATCCGATATGGGTGATTGGTCGCGGCTGTCCGTAGATCGGCCATCCCTTGACGTGCACTTCTCCGGCATTCCTACTTTCGGTTTTGTGGATGTCAGGATCTTGAAAAGCAGTTTCGCGGTGGTGGAGAGACGCGCCGAGCACGCCGTCAGGTTCTTCTACACCCACCTCTTCTGGCACAACCCCGGAGTCCGCGCCCTCTTCCCGGACTCCCTCCACGACATGGAACGCCAGCGGGACCGGCTCTTCGCCGCGCTCACCCATGTGATCGCCCACCTCGACGACGAGACCCTCGGCCCCTACCTGCGCGACCTGGGACGTGACCACCGCAAGTTCCTGGTCCGCCCCGAGCACTACGCGGCCGTCGGCGCCAGCCTGCTCGCCGCACTCGCGGAGACCTCCGGCCCGGCCTGGACGGCGCCGGTCGAGAAGGCCTGGGCCGAGGCCTACCAGGTGATGGCCGACGCGATGACGGCCGGCGCCGACGCGAGCGAGGACCCGCCCTGGTGGAACGCGGAGGTCATACGTCACCTGCAGTACGGACCGGACATAGGCGTCCTCACGCTGCGGCCGCACGCCCCCTTCCCCTATCTCCCCGGCCAGTACACGAGCGTGAGCAGCGACCGGGTCCCCACGACCTGGCGCACCTACTCCATCGGCAACGCCCCCCGCCCCGACGGCACCGTCGACCTGCACGTCAGCCGGGTCGACCGGGGACGGCTGAGCACCGCCCTGGTCCGCGAGACCCGGCCCGGCGACGTACTGCGGCTCGGCGCCGCCGGCGGGCAGCTGACCTTCCGCCGCGAGGACCGCCCGGTCAGCCTGATCGCCGCCGGCACCGGCTGGGCGCCCATCCGGGCCCTGCTGGAGGATCTCGCGGCGCGCCCCTGCGATCAGGACGTACGGCTCTTCGTGGTGGCCCGGGACGGCGCGCACCTCTACGACCGCCCGCTCATCGACGCGTACGCCGCCAGCTGCGCCTGGCTCGCCGTCACCTACATCACGCCCGCCCCCGGGCGCCACCGCAACCAGGCCACCGACCGGCTGGCGACCGCGCTGGGCAACCGGGGCCTGTGGCCGGACCAGGACGTCTACCTCAGCGGTCCGCCGCAGTTCATCGCCGAGACCGCCCACCTCCTCCAGGAGCTGGGCGCCCGCCCCGGCCGCCTCTTCCACGACGCCGTGCCGGCCGGGGGCCACGGGTACGGGGAGCGCCCGCTCGGATTCGGCGAGTGGTTCCTGGACCCTCCGGCACCCCACTGGCACGACCCGGCGGCCCGCGCGCCGCGGACGTACTGAAGGAGGGTCCGGGGCGCTGCCCGCCCGGGGACCCCTACGCGCCCGGCTCCGCCACGCCCTCGGCCGCCCGGATCGCGTCCCGGTAGGCCCGGGCCGCCGCGCGCAGTGCGGTCTCGGGGTCGATGCCCTCCGCCTCGGCGCGGGCCGCGAGCTCCAGCAGCTCGTACCCGATGCCCTCGCCCCGCGGCAGTTCCACGGCCACGCCGCCCGCCCGGACCCGGCCCGCGAGCTTGGCGGCGAGCGCCAGGCCGGGCTGGCCCACCGGGATCCCGTCGGTGACCGACTCCCGCCGCTTCTCCACCGCCTTGGTGCGCTGCCAGTGCGCGTTGACGTCCTCCGGGGTCTCGGCCTCCGCGTCGCCGAAGACGTGCGGGTGCCGGTGGATGAGCTTGGTGACGAGTGCCCCCGCCACGTCGTCGATGGAGAAGGCCCCGACGGCGTCCTCGCCGTCCTCGCCGTCCTCGCCCTCCTCGCCCTCCTCGCCGTCGCCGCCCGCCTCCTCGGCGATCCGGGCGTGGAAGACCACCTGGAGCAGCACGTCGCCGAGCTCCTCGCGCAGCTCCTCCCGATCACCGTCCTCGATGGCCTCGACCAGCTCGTACGCCTCCTCGATGGCGTACTTGGCCAGGCCCTCGTGGGTCTGCCGGGAGGTCCACGGGCACTCGCGCCGGACCCGGTCCATCACCTGGACCAGGTCGAGCAGGCGCGCGCCCGGCAGGTCGTAGGAGCCCGGGAGCAGTTCCAGGTCGGGCATGGCGACCCGGCCCGAGCCGGCCAGCCGGGCCAGCCCGTCGGTGAGCCGCTGGTCGCCCTCGCCGCCCGGAAGCACCACGACCGTACGGCCGCCCGCGCATGCCTCGACCAGCGCGTGCGCGTCCGGGCTCTCGAACGCGACCTCGATGCCCGCCTCCCGCAGGTACGGGAGCTGCGGGTGGCCGGGGTCGGCGCACAGCACCCGGTCCGCGGCGTGCAGGGTCTGCCACGCCGGCCAGGACAGCACCCCGGGGGCGACCCGGTGGCTGGTGGTCAGCAGGACGATGCGGCCCGTGGGCTCGTCGGCGTCGGGGGTGGCGGTGGGTTCGGAGTGGTCGGTCACCCTCCGAACCTACCTCCGGCGGCCCGGCCCGTGGCCCGGGGGGACCCCGGAGCCTCAGGCTCCGGCCGGCGCCGCCTCGGGCCGCGTGCGCTGGGTGATCCAGGGCGTCTCCCCGGTGCCGAGCTTGATCTCCTTGGCGTCCCAGGCGCCGTAGCGCGGGTTCACCTCGATGTGCAGTGCCTTGACGGCGGCGCGGGCGGGCTCCTCCAGCTTCCCGGCCCCGTACTTGGCGGTGAGCGCGGTGAGGAGCACCCGGTCCCGCAGGAAGCGGTCGACCTGGCCGGGAGCCATGGCCCCCTTCTGCAGGAGCAGTGCCTCGAACTGCTCGTTGCCGCCGTTCTCGTCGACGTACGCCTTGCGTTCGTCCTCGATGTCCTTCTGGGTGGCCGTGAGCCCGGCGGTGTCGGCCATCTTGTCGATGATCCGGCTCTGGAGGAGCGAGTCGAGCTTCTGCCGCTCCAGGTGGGGGGTGCTCGCGATGAGCTCGGCGGCGGCCTGCCCGGAACGGTTCTGCGCCGCGCGGACGTCGTTGACCTGGGCCTGGAGCGCGGAGGTGGTGATCCGTTCGCCGCCCACGACGGCCGCGGTGCCGGGTCGCGGCTCGCCCGAGCAGGCGGACAGCAGGGGCGCCGCGAGGAGCAGGGCGGCGGAGACGGAGAGCGCTGTGCGACGGTGCAAAGGAGCCTCCAGGGCCGGGAGATTGTGCGTCGGTGCACAAAGGGCCGTGCGGTGATCGATGGTATGAGGTCACGGTGATCCGGACCACCGGTTCGACCAACGATTCACGCGCGGACCGAACACGCACCGTTCATAGGCGAGTCGGCGGGCGCCGACGGGTCAGGCGCGCCACCCGTCACCCGTTCTGGGGACCCCGCCCCGCTCACGGCGCCCGGATCGGCCACCGGCAACCCTGAGGCCATCCTTCGGTCACCCGGCCCTGCCAAGGTCGCCCCACCATGTCGACAACGCACCGCTCGCCGCGCCGCCGGAGCCTGCTCGGCTCGGCGCTCGCCGCCCTGCTCACGGCGGTGTCCGTGTGCGCCGGCGACGCCGCCGCCCGGGTGTTCCCCTACGGACCGCGCCACCGCAGCATCAACGACCTCGGCAACCAGTTCGTCCCCTTCCACGCGCAGCTGTGGGACCTCCTGCACGGCCGCGCCGAGGGCGGCCTGCTGTTCAACTGGCGCTCCGGATACGGCATGAGCTTCCTGCCGGACCTGGGCACCTATCTGACCAGCCCGTTCGCCGTCCTCGTCGGCCTCTTCCCGCGCGCGGACATCGACCTCGCCGTGTACGTCGTCACCGTTCTCAAGACCTCGGCCGCCGCGGCCGCGATGGCCTGGCTGCTGCGCACGCAGCGCCGCGGGCCCTGGTGGGCGGCCGGGCTGCTCGGGGCCTCGTACGCACTGTGCGGCTGGTCGGTGATAGAGGCCTCGTACAACCCGATGTGGCTGGACGGGCTGATCGCCTTCCCCCTCTTGTGCCTGACCGGCGAATGGGCCCTGCGCGGACGCCGGCTCCTGCTCGCGCCGCTGGTCGTCGCGGTCTGCTGGACGGCGAACTTCTACACCGCCTACATGGCGACACTGGGAGCGGCACTGGTGCTGCTGGTACGGGTGGTGCTCACCCGGGACGGCGCCCGGGCCCGGCTTCCGGTGATCGCGCGCGGCGCCGGGACGACGCTGCTCGGGATCGTGCTGGCGGCGCCCGTGCTGCTCCCCCTCTTCCTCAGCTCCGGGCGGGCCTACCCGGGGTGGGTCAAGGAGTTCCGGCCGGTGAGCTGGGCCGACCTGTTCGCCCGGCTGCTGCCGGGGACGTACTCCTTCTCCTCCCCCGCGGTCTTCGTGGGCACCGGGACCCTGCTGCTGGTGGCCGCCCTGCCCTTCCACCGGGCGGTCCCGGCGCGCACCCGGCTGTGGTGGGCGGGGCTGACCGTGGCCGTGGCGCTCTCCCTCCAGTGGGCGCCGACCCATCTGGCCTGGCACCTGTTCGCCACCCCGAACGGAAGCCCGTACCGGCAGACCTTCGTGCTGGCCGGGATCGCCGTGATCGCCGCCTGGACCGGGCTGGCCGCGGGCCTGCCGCGGCCGCCGGCGCTGGCCGCGGGTGCGGGCGCCTTGGCGGCCGCCGTGCTGTGGGCGCGGAGCAGCCCGCTGGTGACGGCGGTGGGCTACGCGCTGTTCGCCGGCGGGCTGGTACTCGCGGGTGCGGCCTGGTGGGCACTGCGCCACCGCCGTCTCGCGCGGCCCGCGGCCGCACTGCTCGCGCTGGTCCTGCTGGCACAGGCCGCCGCGACCACCGCCTACGGGCACAAGGGCAAGCTGGGCGGCCTGGACGACTACCCGTCCTGGGGGGCGGCGCACACCGCGCGCGCCCAGGCCCTGGCCGCGGCCGAGGGCTGGCCCGCCTACCGCACCGACCCGAGCCGGCCCGCCCTGACGGGCAACGACCCGCTGCTGCTCGGCGGCGAGGGCGGCGCGTACTACAGCAGCCACACCCCGGATGTGTTCACCCGCACGATGGTCGCGCTCGGGGCGGGCTGGACCTCGCGCGGACGCAACGTCCAGAGCATCGACAACCCGGTGACGGACGCCGTCTTCGCGGTCGGCGCGCGCCTGCAGGGCGACGGCACGGTCCGGCGCGCCCAGGTGCCCCCGCTGGTGACGGTCCGGCCGCCCGGCGCCCCCCTCTCCTACGCCGACGACTCCCCCTTCACCAACCAGGAAGCACTGCTGGGCGCCCGGGTGTACGAGGACCCGCTCGCACCCGGCATCTGCCGCGCGGGCACGGAGGCCTACCTGTGGGCCCCCGAGTACAACGCCACGGCCCGCCTCGCGGACGGCCCCGCCTTCCGGCTGAACGGCAACGCCCCCCGCAACCGGGCCGCCCTCCAGCCGATGGGCGCCTCCCGCGGGGAGTCCTCGGCCCTGGTCTTCGACGCGGCCCCGCCCCCGCGGTGGGCCCTGTCCTGCCTGGACCGGGCTCGGCTCGACGCCGCTGTGGCCGGCCTGCGGGCCACCGCGGCGACCTCGGTGCGGGTCGGCTCCTCCGGGGTCGACGCCACGCTCCCGCCGGGCGCGACCGGCACGGCGGTGCTCTCGGTTCCCGCGATCGCCGGCTGGACCTGCAACGGCCGCCCGGCCGCCGACCACCTGGGCCTGGTGGCGGCCCCGCTCTCCCCCGGCACCACCCGGGTGAGCTGCGAGTTCCGCCCGCCGGGTCTGGTGCCGGGGCTGGCGGCCGCGTCGGGCGCGCTGGGAATCCTGCTGTTCGCGGCCCTGCGGGGCCGCCGCGCCCGCCCGGTCAGCGGACCTGGCTGAGCCAGTGCAGGGTGCGGCGGATCTCGGCCGGGAAGGGATGGGCCGGGCCGTGCAGCCGCTCCGCGTCGAACAGCAGCCGGGCCAGCGTGTCGTGGGCCGCCTGGCGGTCGCCGAGGGAGAGCAGCAGGTGGGCTATCCGGCGGCGGACCTCCAGCGGCAGACCCGGGTCCGGGTTGGCGTAGTGGTTCTCGAAGAACGGGAGCAGCGAGCGGTACTCCGCCAGGGCGGCGGCCGGCTCGCCCAGTTGCTCCAGGCACTGGGCCGAGTCGTAGCGGAAGCGCAGCGACTGGGGGTCCCCGGCCGGGAACTCGTCGGCGAGGCGGCGCAGTTCCGGCAGGGCTCGCCGGTACTGGCCGTCGTCCATCAGCGTGGCGGCGTACTGCTTGCGCAGGGAGCGCACCACCGGGGAGTGCTCACCGTGCTCGGCGGCCGCCGCCGGAAGGATGCCGCCGAGGATGTCCACGGCCTGGGTGAGGCGCCCCTCGTCCAGGGCCTTGCGGGCCTCGTCCACGGCGCCGGGGACGTCGGCCTTGGGCGGCGCGGGCGGGGTGCTCGGCCGCGGGGGGACGACGGTGGCCCGGTCCGGCCAGGGTGCCTGCGGGCGCAGGAAGGGCCGGGTCGGGTCGAGGGGGCCGGACGGGGTGCGGCTGCCGCGGGCGGGCAGCAGCGGGGCCAGGGCCTCGTAGACCTCCTGGGCGGAGGACGGCCGGTCCTGCGGGTCCTTGGCGAGGAGGTGGAGCAGGAGCTTCTCCAGCTCCGGCGGGACCTCCGGGCGTATCTGGCGGACCGGGAGCGGGGGCTCGTACAGGTGGCGGTGCAGGACGCCGAGGGCGGTGGACCCGGCGAAGGGGACGTTGCCGGTGAGGAGTTCGTACAGCAGCACGCCGAGGGCGTACAGGTCGGTGTACGGGCCCACGGCGCCGCCCATGGCCTGCTCGGGCGCCATGTACGCGGGGCTGCCGATGGGCGAGCCGGTGCTGGTGAGGCGGGTGGTGTCGGTGTCCATCACCGAGGCCACGCCGAGGTCCAGGACGAGCACGGTGCCGTCCGGGCGGACCATCACGTTGCGCGGCTTCAGGTCCCGGTGCACGATCGGCACCGCGTGCACGGCGGACAGGACCGAGCACAGCTGCGCGACGACGGCGACCGCCCACTGCCAGGGGTAGGGGTCGTGCTCGGCGAGGTGGTCGGCGAGGTCGGCGCCCTCCACGTAGCCCATGACGAGGAAGAGTTCGTCGCCGTCGCTGCCCGCGTCGTGCACGGTGACCAGGCCGGGGTGGTCGACCTGTGCGGTGACCCGGCACTCGCGCACGAACCGGCGGCGCAGCTCCTCGGCGACCGTGCCGGGGCCCGCGACCTTGTCGGGGCGCAGCAGTTTGACGGCGACGCGGCGGTCGAGGCGCCGGTCGTACGCGGTCCAGACCTGGCCCATGCCGCCCTGGCCGAGGACGGTCGCGAGCTGGTAGCGGTCGCCGATGAGCCGGTCGGTCACTGCTGCGGGTCCTGGTACGGGGTCTGGTGGGGATCGTGGCGGGGGCCCCCGGTCGGCGGGGTCTGCTTGCGCAGCAGCTCACTGAGCTCGTCGAGTTCGGCGCGGACCTGCCCGATGCGCGGGGGCGGCGTCGGCTGCGGCGGCACCTGCGGAGGGGCCGGCGCCGGCGCGGGGGTGGGCGTCGGGGTGGAGGGCCGGGTGGTGGCCGTGGCGGGCGGGTACCCGTAGGCGGGCCCGGACTGCTGCGGGTGGACGTACGGAGCGGACTGCGCCGGGTACCACTGCGCGGTCGGGGCCGACCGCCGGGCCTCGTGGTGCTTGATGTCGGCGACGAGGAAGTACACGCAGATCGCGAAGCCGGTGAAGATCGAGCCGCCGGCTCCCAGGTTGCCCTGCCAGCCGTTGACCTCGGGCGTGGGGTCGGCCTGGATGAGCGCCATCCACACGACGGCGAGCACGCCACTGGTCACCATCAGCGCCCAGTCCCGGGACTTGCGCGTGACCAGGGCGAGCCGCAGCAGCGACCCCCAGGCGAGAAAGCCGCAGCTGAGGATGGGCAGCAGCACGAACACCACGCGCAATGCCATCACACCCCCCGGATCGGACTGGGGGCCGTGCTGCGGCGGAAGGCCGGGGCCGTGCATCGCTGCTCCTGACGGGCCGTGCGGAAGAAGTTTCGGGTCTGAGGGTATACAGCGTTCCCGGCCAGGGGTGAGGGGATGCGCGCAACCGTTGCACGCTCGCTGCACGGCCGTTCACTCCGGCGTGACCGTGCCGTCGGAGAGGCCGTCGTGGAATCCCTGTACGAGTTGTTCGCCGAGCCGCCCCGCCAGGCGCAGCGCGTCCTCGAACTCGGCGAGCGCACGGAAGCGGTGCCCGTAGGCCTGCTGTTGCGCCAGGGGCAGCCGGGGCAGCTGGAGCCGGCGTACGTCGAGCCGGGTGGCGGTGGAGGCGTGGCTGCTGGCGCGGCGGGTGTTGGCGGTGCCGCGCAGGAATCCGGCCAGGAACCACGGGTCGAGGGCGTCGGGGTCGGGGCGCAGCAGGGCCAGGCCGCGGCCCGGTACCGCGCCCGCGAGGGCTTCGCCCACGACCCGGGCGATGGCGGCGCCGCCGACGAGGGGGACGAGGACGTCGCCGGGCGCGGTGAGCACGGGCTCGTCGGCGGTGGGCACGAGGGTGCCGGAGGGGCCGTTCCCCGTGTAGATGTCCTGTTCGGTGAGGACGGGGGCCGTGCCGGTGCCGCCGCCGGTGCCGGTGTGCAGCTCCAGGGCTCCGGCGCGGGCGAGTTCGCCGACGGTGGTCATCGGCGGCCGGGCCGGTCCCCCGGCGGGCGCCGCGGCGGGCGGCGGGGTGAGCCGGGCGGCCCGTCCGAGGGTCTCGCCGAGCCGCTCGCGCACGGCGGTCAGTTCGGCCGGACCGCCCCCGGCGGCCGGCGGGGGCAGGTGGCGGGCGGGGGTGAGGTCCACGTCGTCGTCCAGCAGCTCGATGACGGGGACGACGCGGACGGCGCCCGGCTCGTCGGCGAGGGAGCCGGTGCGGTCGTACGTGCTCCAGGCGTCCGCCACCGCGCCGTGCACGGCGGACCAGGCGGAGCGCAGCGGGGTGTCGGCGGCGAGCGCCGCGGTGTCGACGAGCAGCAGCCCGGCCGGGGGCGCCGCCTGCGGGGCGGGCCGGCGCAGCACCCACAGGTGCAGCGGGATCCCGTACGGGGGCGCGGCGCCGGCCGGGAGCGCGACGACGGCCCGCAGGGCGCCGCGGCGCAGCAGGTCGGCCCGGATGCGGCGGCCGGAGCGGCGGGCGGCCACGGCGGGCGGCATGAGCAGGACGGCGGTGCCGCCCTCGCGCAGGTGGGCCAGGGAGTGCTGGACCCAGGCGAGTTCGGATTCGGTGCGGGCGGGGAAGCCGTACTCCCAGCGCGGGTCGTAGGCCAGTTCCTCGTGGCCCCAGCCGCGTTCGTTGAACGGCGGGTGGCAGAGCACGGCGTCGACGGTGTCCTGGGCGAAGGCGTCGGCCCGCAGGCTGTCGGCGGCGGCCGCCCGGACCCGGGGCGTTCCGTTCAGGGCGAGGCGCAGGGCGGCGAGGGCGGCGAGTTCGGGCGCGGAGTCCTGCGCGTACAGGGCGGTGGCGCCGGGGACGGCCCGCAGCAGGGTGCCGGTGCCGCAGGCGGGGTCGAGGACGGTACGGGCCGAGGGACCGGCGAGGGCGGCCATGAGCCCGGCGAGGCCGTCCGGGGTGAGCGTGTACTGGCGGGGGTTGGCGTCGAGGTGGCGCCCGAGGAGGAACTCGAAGGCCTGGCGGGCCCCGAGTTCGGCGGCGAGTTCGGCGGCGGCCCGCAGCAGCGGCATGGCGGCCGGGCCCGGCGGGATCTCGGCGAGCGCGTGGCCGGGGCCGAGGCGCGCGGCGAGCACCTGGTCCAGGACGGGCCGCAGCAGGGTGGCCATGCGCGCGTCGGAGACGGCGGTCAGCTCCAGCCAGTCGGCGGGCCGGTCCCGTACGACGAGCAGGGCGCCGCCCGCATTGACGAGTGCGGCGACGGCGCCGCCGGGGTGGGCGGCGATCTGCTGCCAGACGCGTTCGCGCAGCGGGACCTCGGCGAGCTTTCCCTGGGCACGCAGCCAGCGCTCCACCTCGTCCAGGGAGAAGGAGGGGCTGGTCTCGGTGCCGCCGACGGGCTTGGGGAAGTCGGCGTGGCGGCGCCGCCAGTTGCTCACGGCCGCGCGGCCGACTCCGGCCAGGCGGGCGACCTCGGCCGCGGTGACCTCTGCTGCGGCGTTCTCCTCGGACATGCCGGGGAGCATACCCGCTCACACCCGAGAGACCGATTCACAGCGTGAACTCAGAAGTACTCGCGAATCATGTTGACCCGGTTCACAAGAATCTGCTGTGATCGACACGTCTACACCCGCCGGATCGCCGCGATCCGAAATGGGCGGAATATGATCTTCCGCTTCTCCTTTAGTCTCTTTTTACCCACTTTCAGCTGTCCCGGAGAGTCCCCATGCGCACCGCTCACCGCTTCACCGCCACGGCCGCCCTCGCCTGCGCCGCCGCCCTCGGACTCACCGGATGCTTCGCCTCCGGCCCGTTCGCGGACCTCTCCGGCTCCGAGGTGGCGGACAAGTCCGTGGACACCCTGCGCGGCGCCGCCTCGCTCACCGTCAGCGGCACGGTCCGGGACGAGGGCAAGCCGGTACAGCTGGACATGGCCGTCAGCAAGAGCGGCGACTGCCGGGGCACGATCGCCGGGCCGGAGGGATCCTTCGAGCTGATCCGCAACGCCGAGTCCGTGTTCATCAAGGCGGACGAGCCCTTCTACCGCTCGCAGATGAAGGACCTGCCCAAGCCGGAGGCGGACGAGGCGGTCAAGCAGCTGGCGGGCCACTGGCTGAAGTCGAAGGCCTCGGACGCCGACGCCAAGGACCTCGCCTCCCTGTGCGACCTGGACGAGCTGCTCAAGGAGTTCGACGACAGCAAGGGCGCGGAGAAGGGCAAGGTCACCTCGGTCGCCGGCCAGAAGGCCCTCACCCTGACCACGAAGACCGACGAGGGCACCGAGACGCTGCAGGTCGCCACCGAAGGCACGCCGTACCTGCTCAAGGCGGGCATCACCGGCAAGGAGCCGGCCGAGATCTCCTTCTCCGGCTTCGACGAGCCGGTGAAGACCGAGCTCCCGGCCGGCGAGAAGGTCGTGGACGCGGACAAGCTGGGCTGAGCGGCGCACGCGCGAACGGCCGTGGCCGGGAACCTGTGAGGTCCCCGGCCACGGCCGTTCCCGTCGTCACCGCGCCCGGCGCGGCCGCCACGGCCCCTACGAGCCGAGGATGGTGGTGAGGAACTCCCCCGTCCAGGCCAGCAGTTCCCGCCCGACCACCGGCTTCCCGCCGATCCTGCCCGCCTTCGGGCGCGGGACCAGCACCTGCGAGGTGGCGGGCTTGAGCACCGTTCCCGGATAGAGCCGCTTGAGCCGCAGCTCCTGCGACTCGCGCAGTTCCACCGGACCGAACCGGACGTTGTTGCCCTGGAGCGTGATGTCCCCGACCCCGCAGGCCCGGGCCAGCATCCGCAGCCCGGCCACCAGCAGCAGGTTCTCCACCGGCTCCGGCAGCTTGCCGTAGCGGTCGGTCAGCTCCTCCCGTACGGCCTTGATGTCCGCCTCGGAGGTGGCCGAGGCGATGGACCGGTACGCCTGCAGGCGCAGCCGCTCGCCCGGCGCGTAGTCGTGCGGGACGTGCGCGTCGACCGGCAGCTCGATCTTGACCTCCAGCGGCGGCTCCTCCTCCACCTCGCCCTCGACCGCGGCCCGGTAGTCGGCCACGGCCTCGCCGACCATGCGGATGTAGAGGTCGAAGCCGACGCCCGCGATGTGACCGGACTGCTCGCCGCCGAGCAGGTTGCCCGCGCCGCGGATCTCCAGGTCCTTCATCGCCACGTACATGCCCGCACCCATCTCGGTGTGCTGGGCGATCGTCGCGAGCCGCTCGTGCGCGGTCTCGGTCAGCGGCTTCTCCGGCGGGTAGAGGAAGTACGCGTACCCGCGCTCGCGGCCGCGCCCGACGCGGCCGCGCAGCTGGTGCAGCTGGCTCAGGCCGAAGTTGTCGCCGCGTTCCACGATCAGGGTGTTGGCGTTGGAGATGTCGATGCCCGACTCGACGATCGTGGTCGACACGAGCACATCGAACTTCTTCTCCCAGAAGTCGACGACGACCTGCTCCAGGGCCTGTTCCGTCATCTGGCCGTGGGCCGTCGCGATCCGCGCCTCGGGCACGATCTCGCGCAGCTTGGCGGCTGCCCGGTCGATGGACTCGACCCGGTTGTGGATGTAGAAGCACTGGCCCTCGCGCAGCAGTTCGCGGCGGATGGCCGCGCCGATCTGCTTCTCCTCGTACGGGCCGACGAAGGTCAGGACCGGGTGGCGCTCCTCCGGCGGGGTGGTGATCGTCGACATCTCGCGGATGCCGGTCACCGCCATCTCCAGGGTGCGCGGGATCGGGGTCGCGGACATGGTGAGCACGTCCACGTTGGCGCGGAGCTTCTTCAGCTGCTCCTTGTGCTCCACGCCGAAGCGCTGCTCCTCGTCGACGATGACCAGACCGAGGTCCTTGAACCTCGTCTCCTGCGAGAACAGCCGGTGCGTGCCGATGACCACGTCCACCGAGCCCTCGTGGAGACCTTCCAGGGTGGCCTTGGACTCGCTCTCGCTCTGGAAGCGCGAGAGCGCCTTCACCTTGACGGGGAACTGGCTGTAGCGCTCGGAGAAGGTGCCGAAGTGCTGCTGCACGAGCAGGGTCGTCGGGACGAGGACGGCGACCTGCTTGCCGTCCTGGACCGCCTTGAACGCGGCTCTCACGGCGATCTCGGTCTTGCCGTAGCCGACGTCGCCGCAGATCAGCCGGTCCATCGGGACCGACTTCTCCATGTCCTCCTTGACCTCGGCGATGGTGGTGAGCTGGTCGGGCGTCTCCGCGTAGGGGAAGGCGTCCTCCAGCTCGCGCTGCCAGGGGGTGTCCGGCCCGAAGGTGTGGCCCGGGGCCGCCATGCGCGCGCTGTAGAGCTTGATGAGGTCGGCGGCGATCTCCTTGACCGCCTTCTTGGCGCGCGCCTTCGTCTTGGTCCAGTCGGCGCCGCCGAGCCGGTGCAGGGTCGGGGCCTCGCCGCCGACGTACTTGGTGACCTGCTCCAGCTGGTCGGTGGGGATGTAGAGGCGGTCGCCGGGCTGCCCGCGCTTGGCCGGCGCGTACTCCACCAACAGGTACTCGCGGGTGGCGCCCTGCACCGTGCGCTGGACCATCTCGACGTAGCGGCCCACGCCGTGCTGCTCGTGGACGATGTAGTCGCCGGCCTCCAGGGTCAGCGGGTCGATGGTCTTGCGGCGCCGGGTCGGCATCCGGCCGAGGTCCTTGGTGGCGGTGCGCTGGCCGGTCAGGTCGGTCTCGGTGAGGACGGCCAGGCGCAGCACCGGGTCGACGAAGCCGTTGTCGAGCGAGCCGCAGGCGACGTGGACCAGGCTCGGCTCCAGGACGCGCAGTTCCGGCTCCAGCCGGGCCGCGATGCCCTCGCCGCCGAGCACCTCGACGGTACGGGCCGCCGGGCCGTGGCCCTCGGTGAGGTAGACGGTGTGCCAGCCGTCGGCGATCCAGCCCTTGGTGTCGGCCAGCGCCCGGGCGGTGTCGCCGCGGTAGGCCTCCGGGGCGTGCATGCCGAGCTTGAGGGTGTCGCTGCCGCCCGCGCCCGCGTCGGCGGCGAAGGGGGACACCGACCACCACATCATGTCCAGCTCGCGGGCCCGGTCGCGGACATCGGCGATCCCGCGGAGCGAGGCCGCGCCGACGTCGATGGGGGCCTCGCCGCCGCCCGCGGTGGCCGCCCAGGAGGCCATCAGGAACTCCTGGCTCGTCGCCACCAGATCGGCGGCCCGGGTCCGGACCCGCTCCGGGTCGCAGACCACGGCCATCGACCCGGCGGGCAGCACGTCGATCAGCAGTTCCATCTCGTCGACGAGGACCGGAGCGAGGGACTCCATGCCCTCCACGGCGATCCCCTCGGCGATCTTGTGCAGCAGCTCGCCGAGTTCGGGGTGGGCCTCGGCGAGGGCCGCGGCCCGCTCCCGTACCGCGTCGGTCAGCAGCAGTTCACGGCAGGGCGGGGCCCACAGCCCGTGCTCGGCGATCTCCAGGGAGCGCTGGTCGGCGACCTTGAAGTAGCGGATCTCCTCGACCTCGTCGCCCCAGAACTCGATGCGCAGCGGGTGTTCCTCGGTGGGCGGGAACACGTCCAGGATGCCGCCGCGCACGGCGAACTCCCCGCGCTTCTCGACGAGCTCGACCCGCGCGTACGCGGCGGCGGCCAGCGCCTCGGTGATCTCGCCGAGGTCGGCGCCGCCGCCCTGGCGCAGGCTGACCGGGACCAGGTCGCCGAGCCCCTTGACCTGCGGCTGGAGCACGGACCGGATGGGCGCGACGAGCACGCTCACCGGGCCCGCCGCCGGGTCGTCCTTGCTCGGGTGCACCAGGCGGCGCAGGACGGCGAGGCGGCGGCCCATGGTGTCGCTGCGCGGGCTGAGCCGCTCGTGCGGGAGCGTCTCCCAGGACGGGTAGTCCACCACCTCGTCGGGGGGCAGCAGCGAGCGCAGCGCGGCGGCCAGGTCCTCGGCCTCGCGCCCGGTGGCGGTGACCGCCAGCACGGTCCGCCCGGTCTGCCGGGCCAGCGCGGCGATGGCGAAGGGCCGCGCGGCCGCGGGGCCGACCAGGTCCACGTGCATGCGCTTGCCGTCCCCGGCCGCGGTGACCGCCTCGGCGAGGGCGGCATCACGGGTGACGGCGTCGAGCAGTCCGTGCAGGCTCATGAAAGAGGCTTTCCGTCCGGTGAAGGTCTGAAGGGCGAAGGTCTGCGGTGCGGTGGTGCGGGGTGCGGGGTGCGTTGCGGTGGTGCGGGGTGCGGGGGCAACGCGAAGGGCCCGACACGTCGCACGGGCCGGGGGTTCCACCCTACGACGACGCCCCTCGCGCCGCTTTACGATGTTCTTGTTCTGACTGTCCGAGCTCGCCGTGTCGTCTTCCGCCGGGGAGACACTGCCCCCGGAGGAGCACGAGTCCGTGACGAGCGATGCGATAGCCCGCCCGGCGCCGGTGGTACCGGCATCCGCGAAGCCGGACCGGTACGCCTGGGCACCGCCCTGGCTGGTGGCCGCCGGGCTGTTCGCCGTCTACCTCATCCTGTCCGTCGGCCGGTTCCGGCGGATGGACTGGGCCTCCTGGGACCTGGGGATCTTCGAGCAGGCGATCCGCGCGTACGCGCACCTCCAGGAGCCCGTCGCCGACCTGAAGGGGCCGGGGGCCAACATCCTCGGGGACCACTTCAGCCCGATCATCGCGCTCGTCGCCCCCGTCTACCGGGTCTTCCCCGGTCCCCTCACCCTGCTGGTCGTGCAGTCGGCGCTGTTCGCGCTGTCCGCCGTGCCCGTCACCCGGGCGGCCGTACGGTTCCTCGGCCGGGCCCGCGGGGTCGCCGTCGGCATCGCGTACGGGCTGTCCTGGGGCATCCAGCGGGCCGTGGAGTTCGACTTCCACGAGATCGCCTTCGCCGTGCCCCTGCTCGCCTTCGCCCTGGAGGCGGTGCTCGCCCGGCGCTGGCGGGCCGCCCTCCTGTGGGGGCTGCCGCTGGTCCTCGTCAAGGAGGACCTCGGCTTCACCCTCGCCGCGCTGGCCGTGGTGGTGGCCTGGCGGGCCCGCGACAGCAACCGGCGGATCGCCGTGACCGCGCTCGGCGTCGCCGCCGCGGCCTGCGTCTTCGCCGTCCTGGTGTTCACCGTCGTCATACCGGCCTTCGCCACCGCGGGATACGGATACTGGGACAAGATCGACGGGGCCGGTCCGCTCGGTGGCGTCGGCACCAAGCTCACCACCCTGGCCTGGGTCCTGGTCCCCACCTCCGGGCTGCTCGCGCTGCGCTCGCCGCTGCTCCTGGTGGCCGCGCCCACCCTCGGCTGGCGGTTCCTGTCGGGGGACGACCACTACTGGTCCACCGACTGGCACTACAGCGCCGTCCTCATGCCCGTCGTGGCCCTCGCCCTGGTCGACGCCATCGACGCCGTCCGGTGGAGCGAGCGGCCCCGGCTGCGCTCGTACGCCCAGCAGCTGCCGGCCGCGGTGCTGGCCGCCGCCCTCGCCCTGAGCGCGACCGCCATGCCGACGGCCAAGCTCGTGGAGGCCCGTACGTACGAGAAGCCCGAGCGCGTCACCGCGATCGAGCGGCTCCTGGACCGGATTCCCGACGGGGCGACCGTGGAGGCGGACACCACCCCGCTGACCCGGCTGACCTCGCGCTGCCGCGTGCTGTGGATCGGCGGCAGCAAGGGCGTGGTCCCCGACTGGATCACCATCGACAACTCCTCGAAGTGGGCCGGCGAGGACCCGACCGGTTACGCCTCCCAGCTCCACCCCGGCGAGCGGTACGCCCTGGTGGGCGAGGCCGGCGGCATCGTCCTGATGCAGCGGCAGTGACCGGGGGCCGCCCCCGGGAACGACGCCGGTCCGGGACCCCGAGGTCCCGGACCGGCATTCCCCCGAACGAACGCGAGCCGGTTACTCGCTCGCGATCGCGTTCAGTACGTTCATCCGCCCTGCCCGGAAGGCCGGGACCAGTGCGGCGAACAGGCCCACGAAGGCCGAGGCGGCGAACACCCCGAGGATCGTCGGCCACGGGATCTCCAGCACCTTCAGGCCCTGGAGCGCCAGCAGCTGCTGGGCGCCGATCCCCCAGCCCATGCCGAGCCCGAGGCCGAGCACGGCGCCGAAGAGGGCGATGACCACCGACTCCAGGCGGATCATGCGGCGCAGCTGGCGGCGGGAGAGGCCGATGGCGCGCATCAGGCCGATCTCGCGGGTCCGCTCGACCACCGAGAGGGCCAGGGTGTTCACGACGCCCAGGACCGCGACGATGATCGCGAGGCCGAGGAGCCCGTAGACCATGTTCAGCAGCTGGCCGACCTGGTCCTTCAGCGCCTGCTTGTAGTCGGTCTGGTTGCGCACCTTGTACTGCGGGTACTCGGCCATCGCCTTCTTGACCGACTCGTACACGGTGGCGTCCGACTTCCCGTCCTGCGCGCTGGCCAGCAGCATGAAGGGGAGCGGCAGCTTGTCGGCCGGGACGTTCGCGCGGGCCGTCTCGGTGCTGATGTACTTCATGGTCTTGTCGAGGTTGCCCTCGTCGCTGGTGATCGCGGCGACCTTCAGCTTGACCGTGCTGCCGCCGGTGAAGGCGACCGTCAGCGCGTCGCCGACCTTGACCCCGTGCTTCGTGGCGTACTCGGAGCCGACCGACATCGCGTTCGCCCCGTACGCCGCGGCGTGCTCGCCGGCGACCATCTTGCGCCGGATGTCCTTGGCGTACGTCGGGTCGGTGGCGCCGAGGCCCACCTCCTCGAAGGTGCCGTCGGGGGCGGTGACCTTGGCCGGCACCTCGCGGTAGGCGGTGACGTGGTCGAGGCCCCCGGTGGCGCGCAGGGCCTGCTCGGCCTGCGGCAGTACGGGCTGGCCGGTCTCGGAGTTGACGATGTAGTCCGCGCCGACCGACTTGTCGAGCTCCTCGGTCGCGGAGGCCACCATCGAGGAGCCGACCACCGACAGGCAGGCGACCAGCGCGAGGCCGATCATCAGCGCGGCGGCGGTGGCACCGGTGCGGCGCGGGTTGCGCAGGGCGTTGCGCTCGGCGAGCCGGCCCACGGACCCGAAGGGCCGCAGCACCACGCCGGACAGCACCCGCACCACGCCCGCGGCGAGCAGCGGGCCGATCACGATGAAGCCGATGAGGCTGAAGACGACGCCCAGGCCCAGCCAGAGCGAGCCGGGTCCGGCCTTCTCGGCGGCGGTGGCGAGGTAGAGCCCCGCGCCGCCGATGCCGGTGAGGACCAGGCCGAGGACGGCGCGGACCACGCCGGCCTTCTTGTCGCCCGGGGTGCCGGACTCGCGCAGCGCGGCCATCGGGGAGACCTTGCCGGCCCGGCGGGCCGGGATGAAGGCGGAGACGACGGTGACCTTGATGCCGAGGTAGAGGCCGATGACCGGGGTGGTCCAGGCGATCGTCAGGTCGTCGGTGGACAGGTGCATGCCCATGGAGCCCATGAGCTCCATCAGCCCGACGGCCAGGCCCACGCCGGCGCCGATCCCCAGGACCGAGCCGACGATCCCGAGGAGGAACGCCTCCAGGACCACGGACTTCAGGATCTGCCCGCTGTCCGCGCCGATGGCGCGCATCAGGCCGATCTCGCGGGTGCGCTGGGCCACCAGCATCGAGAAGGTGTTGAAGATCAGGAAGATGCCGACGAGGAAGGCGATACCGGCGAAGCCGAGCATCACGTACTTCATGACGTTGAGGAAGGAGCCGACGTCCTTGCGGTTGGCGTCCGCGGCTTCCTTGGCGGTCTGCAGCTTGTAGGTGTCCGCGCCGACGGCGGCGGCGATGTTCTTCTTGAGCTGCTCGTCGCTCACCCCGTCCTCGGCGGTGACGTTGACGTGCGTGAAGGAGCCGGGGGAGCCGAGCAGCGACTGCTGCGAGGTGGCGGTGTCGAAGTAGACGATCGCCGCGCCCGGGTTGGTCACGGTGAAGGTGGCGATACCGCTGATCCTCGCGCGGATGTCACCGGTGATGGTGATGGTGCGCAGTTCGTCACCGAGCTTCAGGTGGTGCTTCTCGGCGGTGTCGGCGTCGACCATCACCTCGGTCGGGCCGCGCGGAGCGTTGCCCGAGGTGATCTTCATGGACTTGAGCTCGTTGTCGTTCCAGTTGCCCGCGATGGTGGGGGCGCCGGTGGTCGAGCCCATGTTCTCGTTCTTGGCGTTGACGACCGTGACCGCCATGGACACGACGCCGCCCTCGGCGCCCTTGACGCCCTCGGCCTTGCGCACCTGCTCGACGACCGAGCCGGCCAGGGTCTCGGGGCGGCCGCGCTGCGGGGTCTCCTCCCCCGCCTCGGCCTCCTTCGGGCTGACGGTCACATCGGAGCTGGTGACGGCGAACAGCTTGTCGAAGGTGGTGTTCATGGTGTCGGTGAACACCAGGGTGCCGCAGACGAAGGCGACGGAGAGCATGACCGCGACGGCGGAGAGCGCCATCCGTCCCTTGTGGGCGACGAAGTTGCGCCGCGAGGTCTTCAGGACGGTGTTGCTCATGAGGTCCGCCCGCGCGCGTCGAAGTCCTTCATGCGGTCCAGGACCTGGTCGGCGGTGGGACCGTACATCTCGTCGACGATCCTGCCGTCGGCCAGGAAGATCACGCGGTCCGCGTAGGAGGCGGCCACCGGGTCGTGCGTGACCATGACGATTGTCTGGCCGAGCTCGTCCACCGAGCGGCGCAGGAAGCCGAGGACCTCGGCGCCCGCCCGGGAGTCCAGGTTTCCGGTCGGCTCGTCGCCGAAGATGATCTGCGGGCGGGCGGCGAGGGCGCGGGCGACCGCCACGCGCTGCTGCTGGCCGCCGGAGAGCTCGGTCGGGCGGTGCTTGAGGCGGCCTGCGAGGCCCACCGTCTCCACGACCCGGTTCAGCCACTCCGCGTCGGGCTTGCGGCCCGCGATGTCCATGGGGAGCGTGATGTTCTCCAGGGCGTTGAGCGTGGGCAGCAGGTTGAAGGCCTGGAAGATGAAGCCGATCCGGTCGCGGCGCAGCTGCGTGAGCTTCTTGTCCTTCAGGCCGGTGATCTCGGTGTCGTCCAGGTGGATCCGGCCGCTGCTCACCGTGTCGAGACCGGCGAGGCAGTGCATCAGCGTGGACTTGCCGGAGCCGGAGGGACCCATGATCGCGGTGAACTGGCCGCTCATGATGTCCACGTCCACGTCGTCGAGGGCGACGACTCGCGTCTCCCCGGAGCCGTAGGCCTTGACGACCTTTCGTGCCCGGGCCGCGACGGCTGCATGCCCTCCAGTACCCCCGTGCCTGGTTTCGGTCATAGCCGTTGTCACGGTCTTTCTCCCTCTTCGAATGCGTGCGTCTGCGTCGGTGTGCGACTGTGCGCTCGTCGCCGTCATGAAGTCTCGGCCGGACGGAGGTGCGGCGCGCTGGTGCCCATCGCCGTATCCGCCCGGGGGTTAACCCCACCCCCCGGCCCGTGGTGCGTAGGTTCCAGTCAAGGAGAGTTCCGGGCGGCCCACCTCCTCCGCCGGGAGGAACGGCCCCTGGCCCGTTGTGCGGAGGGCCCCCTAGGGGATCTGCACCGTTCGGCGTACGGACTCTGGGGGATACCGCCCCGCACGCGGCGGTGAGATGGTGTTCCCCGCGGTTACGTGCAGGGGGAAGGAATCTCGGTGGCAGCGGCGGAGAGCACGGGCGCGGGCCCCGACGGCATACCCTCCGGGCCCGCGGCCGATACCCCCGGGGCCGGGGTTCCGGCCGGGAACCGGCCCGGCGCCGCACCCTCGGCCGGGCCGGCCGAGGGGCCGTCGGCCCCGGTCGTCGCCTCGCTGATGCTCGGCATGGCCCTCGTCGCCCTGGACAGCACCGTCGTGGCCACCGCCGTCCCGCAGATCGTGGGCGACCTCGGCGGATTCTCGGTCTTCTCCTGGCTCTTCTCGGGCTATCTGCTCGCGGTGACCGTCACCCTGCCCGTCTACGGGAAGCTGTCCGACACCTTCGGCCGCAAGCCCGTCCTGCTCTTCGGCATCGGCCTCTTCCTCGTCGGTTCGCTGCTGTGCGCGGCCGCCTGGAACATGGCCGCCCTCATTGCCTTCCGCATCGTCCAGGGCCTGGGCGGAGGCGCCCTCCAGGGCACGATCCAGACCCTGGCCGCCGATCTGTACCCGCTCCGGGACCGGCCTCGGATCCAGGCCCGGATGTCCGGCGTCTGGGCCACCTCGGCCGTGGCCGGCCCGGCGCTCGGCGGGCTGCTCGCCTCGTACGCGCACTGGCGGTGGATCTTCCTGATCAACCTTCCGCTGGCCGGGCTCGCCCTGTGGATGATCGCCCGTCACCTGACCGAGCCCGTACGGTCGCCCGGGCGCCGGGGGCCGGTCGACTGGGCGGGGGCACTCGCCGTCTTCGCCTGCGGCGGACTGCTGCTCTTCGCCCTGGTCCAGGGCGGGGTCGCCTGGCCCTGGCTGTCCGCGCCCTCGCTCGGCCTGCTGGGCGCGAGCGCGCTGCTGGCCGCCGTCGTGGTCCGGGTGGAACGCCGGGCTCCGGAGCCGATCCTGCCCGGCTGGGTGTGGCGCCGGCGCACCATCGCCGCCGTCAACCTGGCCATGGGGGCACTCGGCCTGCTGATGGTCGCCCCCATGGTGTTCATGCCGACCTACGCGCAGTCCGTACTGGGCCTCGGCCCCGTCGGCGCCGGCCTGGTCATGTCGGTGATGACCCTGAGCTGGCCGGTCACCGCAGCCTGCAGCCAGCACGTCTACCGGCGGATCGGCTTCCGCAACACCGCGGCCGTCGGGATCGCGCTCGCCGCCGTGATCCTCTTCTCCTTCACGCTGCTGCCCCACCCCGCCCGGCCCTGGCAGCCCGCACTGGTCATGCTGCTGCTGGGCGGCGCCCTCGGCCTCTTCCAGCTCCCGCTGATCGTCGGGGTCCAGTCCACCGTGGGCTGGGCCGAACGCGGGACGACGACGGCCTCGGTGCTGTTCTGCCGGCAGGTCGGCCAGAGCGTGGGCGCCGCCCTGCTCGCAGCCGTCGCGAACGCCACGATCGCCGCGCGCCTGGCGGATGCCCCCGTACCCGGCCTCCCGGAGCACCTGGACGACGTGGCGAAGGCGCTGGAGCGGCCGGAGCTGCTGCCCGCCGCTGCCGCCGGCTACCTGCGCGAGGCCGTGGCCGCCGCCGTGGAGCACATCTTCCTCGGCGCGACGGCGGCCGCCGTGGCGGCGCTGCTGGTCCTGCTGCTGGTGGCGCCGCGCCGGTTCCCCGTCCTGCCGGAACTGCGCGAGGAGCAGGAGGAGTAGCCCGTGCGCGGAGCGTCGCCTTGTCATGGCCGGGCCATTGAGTGACCCTCGTGCCAGGACCGTTTCCGGGGGGACGACGACATGGCATCCGCACTCTGCGCACTCGCGTTACTGGCCGCGCTGGCCGGCCCGATCTGCCTGCGGCTCGGCCGCAGTCCGGGCTTCGTCACCGGCCGCGACGGCCGCCTCTCCACCTCGACGGCGCTCGCCCTCGCCTGGACGGTGATCCTGGTCTGGCTACTACTGGCGATCCTCGGCTACGGGCTCACCGCGGGCGGCGGCATCGCGTACTTCCGGGGCGCCGACGGCCCGCTGTCCACCCTGACGACGGTGTACCTGCCGCTGCTCGGCGGCCCGTACGTGGCGCTGATCGCCGCGAAGGCGGTCGTCGGCCTGCGCGTGGAACACGGCAGCATGGCCAAGCCCGCCGCGCGGCCGACGGTGTCGGGCCGGCGGCCGCTGCGGGAGCTGATCGCGAACGACAGCGGGCGCACCGACCTCGTCGACCTCCAGTACGTCGCCCTCAGCGCGGTCACCATGCTGTACGTGGTGCTGTTCTTCCTCGCGGACGTGGGCGGCGGACTGCCGCGCCTGCCCGCCGAGATGTGGGCCCTGACGGGCGCCCCGGCGGGCGCGTACCTGGTCAACAAGATGGCCGTCCGCGCCAACCCGGTGATCACGCACGTCGCGCTGGAGGACGGCCGCCTGACGGTCGAGGGCGGCGGCTTCACCCCGGACCCGGCGGGCCCGCCGCCCCTCCTCACCGTCGACGACACCCCCCTCCCGGCCCGGGTCGACCCCCTGACGGGCGCCCTGACCGCCACCCTCCCGGCCCCGGGAACACCCCCGTTCACGGTGGTCGTCACGGCGCGCGGCCTGCGCAGCGACCCGTACCGCTACGAGTCCCCCGCGAAGCCGGCCGTCCCCGCCCAGCAGCAGCCGGCGGGCTGACCCGTGACCTGGTCCCTCGTCGAGCCGACCTGGCGCTCACCCCTGAAGGCGTGGCTCCGGCCCGTGCACACCCGCGAGCGGCACGCCGTGTTCCCCACGGCCCACGGCACCTACGCGCTGTGGCGTGACCGCGGCCCGCGGCGAAGCCCCGACGCCGAGGCCGAGGCATGGGAACGCCGGCAGTTCCTCCTCGGCGGGGAAACCGTCCTGGAGATCGAGGACGCCGCGATGCCGTGGCAGGGCATGCGCAAGCGGCTGCGCAGCGGCGTCCACGGCCACCTCGACGGCGTGCCCTTCACGGCGCGGGCCGCGGGCAGATCACTGCTGCCCGGCCGCCGGGGCATCCGCTTCGCCCTCGACGACGGGCACACCCTGTCGATCACGGCGCGCCCCTTCCACCTGCGTCTCGTCCGGGAGAACGGCGACGGCGGGGCCGAGGTGCTCGCACGCACCCGCGCCGGCTCCTGGGAGCCCGGACGGATGGACCGGGGTGAGCTGGCCCTCCTGTGCTTCATCGCCGTCTCGGGCGCGGCACAGCTGCTCAGGTCCCCGCTCCAGGAGATCTTCGGAGCCGTCCTGTCCTAGGCCGTCTCTTCCGGATCTTGCCGGGCCCGCGGCGTCCGGCACCGCGCCTGGCCGCGTTGTCGGGGCGCCCGAGTACGTCCAGTACGCGGTGCGTCCCTCCGCCTTGCCATCCACGGCACCGGACGCCGCGGGCTCGGCCGACAAGATCCGAAAGAGACGACCTAGGCGGGGGTCTCGCCCTTGTGGCGGGCGTAGTAGCGGGCCACCCGGGCCCGGTTGCCGCAGACCGACGCCACGCACCAGCGGCGCCGGGGGTGCGCCGGCAGGAAGAGCAGGACGCAGTCGTGCGCCTCGCACTCGCGCACCTGCGCCACCCTGGGGTCCGTCAGCAGCTCCGCGACCGCATCGGCCAGCTCCGCCGCGAGCCGCCGGGCCGGGTCGGCCGGCCGGTGCGCACCGGCGGTGACCGCGCCCGCCGCGGTCCAGGCCAGCACGCGGTGCGCGGGCGCCGCGGCCAGGGCCCCGTTCAGCGCGGCGAGCGCCGCCGCCGGGGGCCGTGCGCCGCGCCGCACGGCGTCGAGCGCCGGACGCGCGGCCTCCCGTACGGCCCGTACGGCGGCCACCTCGGCGACCCCCACGACGTCGACGGGGGTCAGCCGTCCGGCCTGCGCGGCCAGCCAGGCCGTGAGCCCCGCCGGGTCGGCGACGAGATCACCCACCGCGGCCTCGGTGTTGAGGAGGTCCAGCGCGAGGGGCTCACCGGTGAGCGGAAAGGTCACTGTCACGCGACTAATGCTACTGCAATCACTTGACCCATTAGAGATCACGGGCAAGGCTAATGGAAACAAGGACGCAGGAGGCATGTGATGACCGTTCGTCGCACCATTCCCACCATCCGGCACCGCAGCGTCGACGTGGCCGGGGTCCGCGTCGCCTACCGCGAGAGCGGCCCCACCGACGGCCCCGTCCTGCTGCTCCTGCACGGCTTCCCCACCGCCTCGCACCAGTTCGCCCGCCTGATGGACGCCCTCGGCGACACCCCGTACCGCCTGATCGCCCCCGACTACCCCGGCTTCGGCCGCACCGAGGCCCCGGCCGGGTTCACGTACACCTTCGACCGGCTCGCCGACATCACGGAAGGCTTCACCGACGCCCTCGGGCTGGACCGCTTCGCCCTGTACGTCTTCGACTTCGGCGCCCCGGTCGGACTGCGGCTCGCCACGCGCCGGCCGGAGCGGGTGACCGGACTGATCGTCCAGAACGGCAACGCCTACGAGGAGGGCCTCTCCGACGCGGCGCGCGAGTTCGCCGGACTCCGGCGCGAGGTCCCCGGCAACGAGGAGCGCGTCCGGGGGCTCTTCACCCCGGAGGGCACCCGCTTCCAGTACGAGACCGGCGTCGCCGACACCGACCTCCTCTCCCCCGACGGCTGGACCCTCGACCTGCACCACCTCGGCCTGCCGGGCCGCACCGACGCCCAGGCCGACCTCGCCTTCGACTACGCCTCCAACTTCGCCCACTACCCCGCCTGGCAGGCCTGGCTGCGCGAAGCCCGGATCCCGGTGCTGGTCGTATGGGGCGCGGGCGACCCCTTCTTCACCCCGGCGGGCGCGAAGGCCTACCTCCGCGACGCCCCGGAGGCCCGGATCCACGTCTTCGAAGGGGCGGGCCACTTCGCCCTGGAGACCCACCTCCCGCAGATCGCCCCGCTGATCGAGGAGTTCCTCACCGAACTCCCTCGACGGAAACAGGGTTCGCGGAGCGCCGGCATCGCATAGTCTTCCCCTCGTCAGCAAAACAGTGTCTGGGGGAAACAGTAATGCTCGGTGTCATCCTCGCCGCCACCACCGCCGCACTCGTCACACCCGTCGCCGGACTGCTCGGCCACCGCGCCGTGCGGCGCTCGGCGAACGCCGCGCTCATGCGCATCGACGCGCCGACCGGCATCGACGAGCAGGGCTTCGTCCGCATCGGCGGAATCGACCAGTGGATCTCGATCCGCGGCGAGGACCGCACCAACCCCGTCCTCCTGGAACTCCACGGCGGCCCCGGGGCCGCCAACTCCCCCTACGGAGCCCGCACCCGCGCGTGGGAGAAGCACTTCACCCTCGTCCGCTGGGACATGCGCGGCGCCGGCCTGACCTTCGCCCACGCCCCCGCCGACCAGGGCGGACCCGTCACCTTCGCCCGGCTCTACCAGGACGCCCTGGAGGTCACCCGGTACGTCCTGGACCGGATGCGCGCGGACCGGGTGGTGCTGATGCCGAACTCCTACGGCACCACCTTCGGCCTCCGCCTGGCCCGCAACCACCCCGAGCTCTACTCCGCGTACGTCGGCACCGACCAGAACATCCAGGAGGCGGGCCGGGACACCTCCGCCTACGAGGGCACCCTGGAGCGGCTGCGGGCCGCGGGCCGGACCAAGGACGTGGCGGCGATCGAGGCGATGGGGCCCGACCCCCGGCACTGGACCCCGGCACAGCGGTCCTCGTACGACAAACTGTGCGCCGGCAGCGACCCCCTGACCCTGGACACGGTCAAGAAGGTGATCATCGGATCACTGTGGCTGTCACCGCTCTACACCCTCGGCCGGATCAAGGCCTACTTCGACGGTCAGCGCTTCTCGGAGTCCGTCACCGAAGGAGCGTCGGAGTTCGACGACCTGGCCGACGGGACCCGCTTCGAGATGCCGTTCTTCATCTTCCAGGGCGCGCTCGACGTGATCACCCCGGCGGCACGCGCCAAGGCGTACTTCGACGCCGTCGAGGCACCGGTGAAGGCCTTCGAACTGATCGAGGGCGCCTCCCACTTCGCCGCGCTCCGGCACCCGGACCGCTTCCTGGACCTCCTCCTGACCCACGTCCGTCCGGCGGTCACCACCACCGGCCACCGAGGAACGGCCTGAGCCGACTCTTTCGGATCTTGCCGGGCCCGCGACGCCCAACAAGATCCGAAAGAGACGGCCTAGCCCTCCGCCGGGGCGCGGCCCGTCAGCGCCGCCAGGCTGGAGCGGACGTGGTTCATGTGCGCCCGCACGTCCTCCGCCGCCTCCCCGTGCTCCCGCAGGATCCCCCGCGTCTCGCGCCCGATCCGCTCCTCCGTCACCCGCGCCTGCGCGATCAGCTCGGCCGCCCGCGCCTCCGCGTCCTCCTGCCCGTGCCGCGCCGACTCCTCCGCCTCGGCGAACTCGCGCCGCGCCTCCGCCAGCCGGGCCTCGGCCTGCCGCTCCAGCTCCGCGTGGCGCGCCTCCAGGTCCGCCTCGCGCGCCGTCAGCTCCCGCTCCGCCGCTTCCCGGCGCTCCGTCCGCTCCTGCTCGCGCTCCGCCCGCTCCGACTCCGCCCGCCGCCGCGTCTCCGCCAGCGCGGCCGTCGCCTGCGCCCGCCACGCCGCCGCGTCCTCCCGCGCCCCCGACCGCACGTCGTCCGCCTCGCGCTGCGCCCGCAGCAACCCCTGCCGGGCCCTGACCTCCGTCTGCTCCCGCACCGCCTCCGCGTCGCCCCGCGCGAGCTCCGCCGCCCGGTCGGCGCGCGCCTCGGCCGCGCCCAGCGTCGCCGCGGCGTCCACCCGCGCGTCCGCCCGCAGGGCGTCCGCCTCCTCCTCGGCCAGCAGCAGGATCCGGCGGGCCCGCTCGCTCAGCTCGTCGTACGTCTGCGGAGCCAGCGCGGCGACCGCCGCCCGCAGCCGCGCCGCGTCCGCCTCCATCTGCTTGGCCAGGACCGTCAGCCGTGCCACCCGTTCCCAGGCCTCGTCCCGGCTCCCGGAGAGCCGGGCGAGGTACCGGTCGACCTCTTCCATGCGGTAGCCACGACCGCGCACGGTCGCAAAGGGTGCACTCATCCGGGATGCGCCTCTCTCGCGGGGATTCCCGTCAAGGATGCGCCATTTGATCCCAGAAGCCGGAATGGCCGGGCCGAGACCCTGTTCGAAGGTCCCGACCCGGCCATCCATCCGATCACATGATCACTCGATCAGCCGATCACAGCAGTCCGTCCCACATCTGCTCCAGCAGCACCGACCACCAGCTCTCCGGCGAGGACAGCGCCGCGCTGTCGAGCCCCGCCAGGTTCGCCTGGAAGTCGACGGTCCAGCGGCCCGCCTG
This sequence comes from Streptomyces sp. NC-S4, assembly GCF_054353315.1. Classification (NCBI taxonomy): domain Bacteria; kingdom Bacillati; phylum Actinomycetota; class Actinomycetes; order Kitasatosporales; family Streptomycetaceae; genus Streptomyces; species Streptomyces sp. NC-S4. The sequence goes on from NZ_CM135937.1 coordinate 3,635,378, forward strand.
CTCCGGCGTCAGATGCTGGCGCAGCCGCCACATGTGACCCAGCATCGCGATGGACCGGACGAACTGCGGCAGGCTCGAATTCACGAACTGCGGCGGTACGGGAGCACCTCCCGGGCCACCCTCCACCGGCACCGCCACGATGTGCGCGGTGCCGTACTGGACGCACAGCGCCTTGCCGAAGTCACTGCCGATGACCAGGTACGAGCCCGCGTCCGAGGCCGGCTGCACCTGCCGCTGCTGGGCCAGCTCGGCCAGCGTCGGCACCGGCTGCCCCGGCACCGCCTGCGCCCAGAAGAACGGCCCGAAATCGACCGGCAGGCCCGCCCACATCAGCGTCTGCGCCACGATCTCCGGCACGCCCTGGCGGGACACCGCCCGCTGGTCGAAACGGAACACGCCCTGCGGCCCGAACGCCGCCGCCAGCTCCTGCCCGATCGCCTCCAGCGGGATCGCCGGCTGCAGCGGGACCTGCGGCAGCGGCGCCCGTACCGGCGCGGGGCGCGCCGGACCGTCCGCCACCTGGTGCAGCTCCCCCTGGTGGGTGAGCAGGTGCCGCATGCCCTGCTGACGGCCCGCGTGGTCCTTGCCGTACGGGGCCACGCTCGTGATCCGCACCTGCGGCCAGGTCTCCCGGATCATCCGGGCGCAGTAACCGCCGGGCAGCTCACAGGACTCCAGCTCGGTGTGCAGCTCCAGCACCTGCTGCGGCGGCACGTTCATGGCGCGCAGCTCGTAGAGGATCTGCCATTCCGGGTGCGGGGTACCGGGCGCCGAGCGGCGGATGAGCTGCTGCTCGGAGCCGTCGGGCGCGCGGTAGCGGAGCACGGCCTGGTAGCCGGGGCCCACGGTGGGCGCACCGGTCGGGACCGGGGGCTGCCCTCCGGGACCACCCGGACCAGCCGGACCAGCCGGGCCTGCGGGTACGCCGGGCGGCGGGCCGGGGGGCCCGGGCGGCTGCACCATGGCGGGTCCGGCCAGCATCGTCGCGGCGTGGTCGAGCCCGCCACCGGGGGCGGCGGGAGCCCCGGGCGGACCGGGCGGCTGCGGTACGCCGGGACCCGCGAGCATGGTGGCGGCGTGATGGGCCCCGCCACCGGGAGCACCGGGCGCACCCGGAGCCCCGGGCGGACCGGGGGGCGCCGGCGGCTGACCCGTGACGGCCGGACCGGCCAGCATCGTCGCGGCATGGTCGAGCCCACGCCCCAGCGACCCCGGAGCACCGGGCGGACCGGGAGGCGCAGGCGGCTGACCCGCACCCGGAGCCCCCGGCGGACCGGGAGGCGCCGGCGGCTGACCCGTGACGGCCGGACCGGCCAGCATCGTCGCGGCATGGTCGAGCCCACGCCCCAGCGACCCCGGAGCACCGGGCGGACCGGGAGGCGCAGGCGGCTGACCCGCACCCAGAGCCCCCGGCGGACCGGGCGGACCGGGCGGCTGCGGAACACCGGGACCGGCCAGCATGGTGGCGGCATGGTCGAGCCCGCCACCGGGCGCGCTGGGCGCACCGGGCGGACCCGGCGGCGTCGACGGCCGGGAGATCTGGGCCTTGCTGGTCGGGGCGTCCGCGATGTCATTCGCGGCCGGACCGCCCTGCGACCCGCCCTGCGACCCGCCCTGCGCATCGCCCTGCGCCCCCAGCGCGGGCACGACCGCGGTCCTCGGCAGCTGGCTGCCGCCCGGCATCAGCGTGGTCCTCGCCTCCGGGGCCACCCCGGACGACGGCGCGTCCTCCAGGTCCGACCCGGACAGCGGCGGCGCGAACACGGTCGCGGGCAGCGGTACGGACGCGTCGTCCGCACCGGAGTTCACATCGGTGCCCGCCCAGGGCGTGGCACCGATCGGCACCACGGCCGGAGCCGGAGCCGGAGCCGGGTCCGAATCCGGGCCCGCAGCCGTCACCGGCACCCCGTCGTTGGCCGTGGGCTCGTACGGGATCTCGCCCCCGCGCCGCAGCGGCACGGCCGGGGCGGGCGCCGGAGCCGCAGGAGCCTGCGCGGGCGCCGGCTCGGGCACGACCTCGGCGGGCGCGGCCGCAGCCGGCGCGGGCGCCGACCTCGGCGCGATCCCCGCCCGGTCCGCGGCCTCCTGCAGCCACTCCGGCGGACTGAGCATGAACGACGTCTGCTCCGAGTCGATCCGCGGCGTCGGGACCGAAGCCTCCGAAACGGCCGCGGCCACGGCCCCGTACTCCTCCTCGTACCGGCGGATCACCTCACCCACCGGCAGCCCCGGCCACAGCGTCACCTCCCCGCTGTCCCGCGCGATGACCAGCCGCTGCCGCCCACCACCGGACACCGGACCGGCCGCGCGGTCCTCCGCCCACACCACGAACCCGAGCCCGAACTCCCGTACGCGCACCTCCCGGTGCTGGTACGCGGGCACGTCCCCGTTGATCCACTCCTCGGCGCGCTCCTGCGCCTGCGCAAACGTCACCATCGCGCGCTCACCCCTCCACCGGTGCCGAACCCGACACCGGAACCGAACGTGCGAATCCGCCGTCCACCATCAGACCGGCCACCGTCTCCAGCTCCGGCGGGTTGCCGGCCAGCCGCTCGAGGAAGGCGTCGAAATCAGCACCGCACGGCAGCAACAACCGCTCCACGCGCTCCTGGACCGACCAGCCGTCCCGGTCGCGGGCATCGTCGTACGGGGAGAACCACACCGAGCCGATGCCCTCACCCTTGACCTTCAGCGCGAGCAGCCCGCCCTGGACGAAGGCCACGCACAGGTAGTCCTTCGTCAGGTGGTCCCGCAGACACTTGTTGACGTACACCAGATCATTGACCGCCGCCTCCTCACGCACCGTGAAGAAGGGCTGGTCCACCAGCAGACCGAGGTCCACGTCCAGGCCCGCGCCCACCGGCGCGCAGCCGCCCGCGGCCTTCAGGAAGGAACGGTACGGCTCCGGCAGCCGGTAGCCGAGGTCCTCCTCGACACCCTGCACCTGCTCCTCGGAGACCGACACCACCGACTTCGGCAGCCCCAGGTGCGCCGGGCGCACCTCCTGCAACGGACGCGTCCCGCGCTTGTCGTGGTCCACCGGAGCCGTCGCCAGGCCCGCGTGATGCCGCAGCAGCGCCTTCACCTCGACCGGGACCAGCTCCATCCGCCGCGAACCCGCCACGTGGTGCCAGGTCCAGCCGTGCGGGGTCGCCACCGGCCCGACCGTGTCCCACAGCTCGTGCCCGGCGGCCTTCATCGCGGCGTTCGCGGACACGTAGTCCGTGAGCCGCAACTCGTCCACGCCGAAGCCCTCCGGCGGTTCGGCGATCTCCACGGCCGCGCGCGCGTAGGCGGAGAAGTCCGGATGCCCATTGCCGTCCATCCGCACACCGTGGGGATGCCGAGCGGCCCGGACCGGGTCCGGGAAATGCACGACCTGCCCCGAGTAAGCGGCGTTGGGTGGCGCGGCCTGCTGCCCGAGCCGACCTGTCGTCATGGCGGTAGCCCCCTGCTGGATCTGGCTGGTTCACCACAGCCTATGCGCTGGGGCAAGAGCCTTACCCGCGCCCGACCGGCGCACCCGCCCAAGGGCCAGGAACATCCGAATTGATACGAATATTCGACCCCGCTTCCGCATGACAGGAGACATTTGGCAGGCTGTCCCCGCAGCACGGGGGCGTGAGCGACAGCGGTCACCACCGCCGCCACGGGAGGGAAAGCGCGAGCATGCACAACACGGCAACACGCACAGAATCCGGCGACACCGCGCCGGACGCACCCGGCGCACCGGGCGCACCGGGCTCGACCGGCCCGGCCGGCGAAGCCGCCGGGCCCACGGGCGATCCCCGCCTGCGCTGGAGCAGTACCGACGGCCGCCCCGCCGTACCCGTCCTGCGCTTCCGCCGCGACGGCATCCTCCCCACCGTCGCCGCCGCCCTCTCCGTACGCGGCGAGACCCTCACCGGCACCGCCGGCAAGGCCGACCAGCCGCCCGCGCTCCATCCGCTCGTCCAGGACTTCCTCGACACCCTCACCAGCGGCCAGCGCGAACGCTTCACGGGCCGGTGTCCGGAGGCGATCCTGCTCTCCCGCCACCTGACCGCCGTCGAGGGCGCCCGGTCCCGGCGCGCCTCCCGCAAACCCCTCTCCGCAAGCGAAGCCCGCCGCTCCCTCAAGCAGGCGAAGATCACCGCCCGCCGCATCCGCGAGGACGGCGACCCCCTCCACGGCAGCTACGCACCGCCCTGCCGCTCCTGCGACGCACTCCTCGCCCACTTCGGCGTACGCCCCGTCGACCTCACCCCCTCCGAGTAGCCATGACCGCCGCCTCCGCCTCCTACGACCGCTCCTCGGCCACCCGTTTCCCGGTCGCCGTGGACTCCGCCCTGCGCACCGCCGGCTGGGAACCCGGCCGCTGGGACATCAAGCAGGCCGAGTACTGGGCCGATGCCCTGCGGGACCACACCACGCCCGCGGGACACCGGCACACCGTCTTCCCCGCCGCCGTCGAAGCCTGGGCCGAGTTCGGCGCCCTGGCGGTCGCCGCGCACGGCCCCGGCCGCCAGATCGCCCCCACGTCCGTCCGGATCGACCCCCTCACGGGACTCCACCTCGCGCGCACCTTCGCCGACCTGGGCCGGGCCCTGTCCACCCAGCTCTGCCCGCTGGGCGTCGAGGCCGACGGCGGCTCCCACCTCGCGATCGACCGCGAGGGCCGGGTCTACGGCATCGACCACACGGGCGACTGGTACCTCGGCTCCACCGTCGACGAGGCCCTCACCCTCCTGCTGACGGGCCTCCAGCCGACCCGCCTGACCACGTAGCCCGGGCCCTGCGGTTCGGCTCCGGCGGGTCGGTGGTGGCGGGGTGCTGCCCCGGGCCCCGCGCCTCAAGCGCCGGCGGGGCTGGGTGGTGTGGGGCGGTGCCCCGCCGGAGTGTCTCCTCGGCTCGCGCGGTTCGGCATGTCGCGGCCGTGAGCGGTGGTGCGCGCTCGTCCTGCGGGGACACTCCGCCGTGTCCCCGCCCCACGGCAGTGCTCCGACAGCACCCCGAAGCCGCCCCGACGCGTGGGGAGCGGGGACGGGGAGGGGTGTCCCCGCAGGACGAGCGCGCAACCACCGGGTACTGCCGGGACGTGCCCGCACGCGCCGAGCCGAGGAGACACCCCTCCCCGGCCCCGCGCACCAGCCCCCGCAGGACGACGCGACCCGGACCCGTGCCCCGGCAGTGCCCCGAAGCCGCCCCGGCGCGTGGGGAGCGGGGACGGGGAGGGGTGTCCCCGCAGGACGAGCGCGCAACCACCGCACACAGCCGAGACACGCCCGCACGCGCCGAGCCGAGGAGACACCCCTCCCCGGCCCCGCGGACCAGCCCCCACCGCGCCCGGACCCGTTCCGCCCCGCGGGAGCGACCAGGCCCCGCCGAGGGGAGGGCTAGGCAGTCGGGAGGATCGCCGAGACCTTGAAGCCGCCCGTGTCCGTCGGCCCGGACACGAACACCCCGCCCAGCGCGAGCACCCGCTCCCGCATCCCGACGAGCCCGTTCCCCCCGCTGGGCAGTCCCGGCTCGGGGGCCTTGCCGTCGCAGGGGCCGTTCTCCACCTGCATGGCCACCTCACCGGCCCGGTGCGCGAGCCGCACCACGACCCGCGCGCCCGGGGCGTGCTTGTGGCAGTTGGTGAGCGCCTCCTGCACCACCCGGAACCCCGTCTGCTCGACCTCCGCCGCGTACGCCGCCCACTCGCCGTGCACCAGCATCTCCACGGCCATCCCCGCCGCCCGCGACTGGCCGACCAGCGCCTCCAGCTCGCCGAGCGAGGGCCCGTCCTCCACGGCATCGGCGCCCCCGGCGCCCCCCGCGCCCCCGGCGAGCGCCACCGCGACGACGGACACCGCGGGCACGGGAGCCGGCGCCGGCTTGGGCGGCGCCCGCAGCACGCCGAGCATCTCGCGCAGCTCCGTCAGCGCCTGCCGCCCCATGTCCCCCACCAGGGCCGCGTTCCTCGCCGCCCGCGCCGGGTCCTTGACCACGACCGCCTCCAGGGCGGCCGCGTGCACCACCATCAGCGACACCCGGTGCGCGACCACGTCGTGCATCTCCCGCGCGATGCGGGTGCGCTCCTCCGTACGGGCCCACTCGGCCCGCTCCTCCGCCCGGTCCGCCAGCAGCGACAGCTCCCGCTCCAGCGAGTCCGCCCGTTCCTGCAGGCTCTCCATCAGCCGCCGCCGGGCCCCGATGTAGAGCCCGAACAGCACCGGCGGCACGGTCAGCGCCACCGCGACGAAACCGGACAGCACGACCACGAGCGTCGTGTCGGCCTCCACGTCCCCGCGGGTGCGCAGGTACATCACGACGAAGGTGGCGGCCAGTGACATCGATGCCAGCGTGGCCGTGATCCGCCGGGGCACCTCCGAGGAGGCCAGCGTGTACATGCCGACGACCGAGAGCAGAAACCCCATCGAGGCCGGCGCCACTGCGGTCCCGACGAGCACCACGGCGATCGGCCAGCGCCGCCGCAGCACGAGCGTGGCCCCCACCACGAACCCGAACAGCACTCCGACCGCGGTCGGCAGCCCCGCCTCGGCGGCGAAGGGCACGCCCTCCCACGCGCACTCGAGGGCGGACACCCCGCCGAGCATCAGGTCCCCCACGGCATCCCGCCGCCGCACCCACCACAAAGGCGGCCCGGCCCGGCCTTCCACTGCTTCCCCCGTTTTGGTCATGCCGTCCAGCGTACGGGCGCCTCTCGGCACAGACCCGAGCAAAATTCCAGCAAACCAACGGTAATCGCACGTACGACTGAATCGTCCGTACATCAGGACCTGAATCCCGCATTCCGGACGACATTGACGGCATGAACGAAATCCGACGTCGCCCCGGCGACGGCACCGGAGGCCTCCGCACCGGAACTGCGACCTTCGAAGGCCTCCGCGAGCAGGCCGTCTCGCTCCGCCACGAGGGCCTCAGCCGTCGTGAGATCCGCGACCGGCTCGGCGTCCACAACAACGACATCCTCAACCGCCTCCTGGAGGGCGAAGCGCCACCCGAATGGACGAAGCGCCCGAACGCGAAGGACGGCCTTCGCGCCAAGGCTCGCGAACTCCGCCTCCAGGGCATGACGTACGACCAGATCCAGTTCGAACTCGGCTGTTCGAAGAGCTCGATCTCCCTCTGGGTCCGCGACCTCCCGAAGCCGGACCGCAAGCGCACTCCGGAAGAGGCTTCGGAGATCTCCCGCCGGGGCTGGGAGCAGACCATGCAAAGGCGTGAGGCAGAGCGGCAGCAAACCAGGCGAGCCGCTGCCGCGGAGCTGGGCGCGATGACCGAGCGTGAACTGTTCCTCGTTGGCGTCGGGCTCTATTGGGCCGAGGGATCGAAGAGCAAGTCGTACGCCCTGCGGGAGCGAGTGACCTTCGTCAACAGCGATCCGAACATGATCCACGTCTTCCGTGCATGGCTCGCCGTTCTGGGGGTGAAGCCCGAGCGCATCCGTTACCGGGTGATGATCCACGAGTCCGGGGACGTCGACGGAGCCGAGCAGTACTGGGCCGACCTGGTGGAAGTTGATCGTTCCCAGCTCCAGCGGACCACTCTCAAGAAGCACAACCCGACCACTGTGCGCAAGAACGTCGGCCCCGACTATCGCGGCTGCTTGGTCGTGCTCGTGCACCAGAGCGCCGACTTCTACCGCCGAATCGAAGGGTGGTGGTCGCAGATGGCAGTGGAGGCACGGCGCTTGACCGCGTAGGCTGACGCCTGGCAATCCCGGGTTGCTCTGTCGGCAGGGGCGACCAGACTTTGAATCTGGGTACGACGCAGGTTCGACTCCTGCCCCGGGAGCCTGCAGGTTCGGGTCCTGACCGCAAGGTCGGGACCCGGCCTCGTTTCGGGACCTTGACCCCCCGGTATCCTTCACGGGTCCACCCCCGAAGCCGAAGGGCATCCCCGTGAGCGCCAACCGCCCGGCAGCCGTCGTCGTACTCGCAGCGGGTGAAGGCACCCGCATGAAGTCGGCGACTCCCAAGGTTCTCCACGAGATCTGCGGGCGCTCGCTCGTCGGTCACGTCGTCGCCGCCTCCCGTGAGCTGGACCCCGAGCACCTCGTCGTGGTCGTCGGGCACGCCCGGGAGCAGGTCATCGCGCACCTGGCCGGCATCGACGCCGACGTCCGCACCGCCGTCCAGTACGAGCAGAACGGCACCGGGCACGCCGTCCGCATGGCCCTCGAGGAGCTCGGCGGCGGCATCACCGGCACCGTGATCGTCGTCTGCGGCGACACCCCGCTGCTGACCGGGGAGACCCTGGCCGGGCTCGCGCGGACGCACGAGGCCGACGGCAACGCCGTCACCGTGCTGACCGCCGAGGTCCCTGACTCCACCGGCTACGGCCGCATCGTCCGCGACGCGGGCGGCGCCGTGACGGCCATCGTCGAGCACAAGGACGCCTCCGACGCCCAGCGCGCGATCCGCGAGATCAACTCGGGTGTCTTCGCCTTCGACGGCGCGCTGCTCGCCGACGCCCTCGGCAAGGTCCGTACCGACAACAGCCAGGGCGAGGAGTACCTCACCGACGTCCTCGGCATCCTGCGCGAGGCCGGGCACCGCGTCGGCGCGGCCGTCGGCAGCGACCACCGGCAGATCCTCGGGATCAACAACCGCGTCCAGCTCGCCGAGGCCCGCGCGCTGCTGAACGCGCGCCTGCTGGAGCAGGCCATGCTCGCGGGCGTCACGGTCGTCGACCCGGCCGGGACCTTCATCGACGTGACGGTCACCTTCGGGCAGGACGCGATCGTGCACCCGGGTACCCAGCTGCTGGGCACCACGCACATCGCCGAGGGCGCCGAGGTCGGTCCCAACACCCGGCTGAAGGACACGCACGTGGGCGAGGGCGCCCGGGTGGACAACACGGTCGCCGAGAGCGCGGTCGTGGGCCCGCGGGCGAGCGTGGGTCCCTTCGCGTACCTGCGTCCCGGCACGAACCTCGGCGCGAAGGCCAAGGCCGGTACGTACGTCGAGATGAAGAACGCGACGATCGGCGAGGGCACCAAGGTCCCCCACCTGTCCTACGTGGGCGACGCGACGATCGGCGAGTACACCAACATCGGCGCCGCGAGCGTCTTCGTGAACTACGACGGTGAGCACAAGCACCACACCACCGTCGGCTCACACTGCAAGACGGGCTCGGACAACATGTTTGTGGCTCCCGTCACCATCGGGGACGGCGCCTACACGGCCGCCGGGTCCGTGATCACCAAGGATGTGCCGCCCGGCGCCCTGGCCGTGGCCCGGGGCCAGCAGCGGAATATCGAGGGCTGGGTGGCCCGCAAGCGTCCGGGCAGTGCGGCTGCCACGGCGGCGCAGTCGGCGGCCCCGGAGGACGCCGAGCGCCCCTGAGGTGAACTGACCGGAAACAGGTACGCCCGCGACGGCGTACCGTGATAGGTGCACGCAATTCGGCTGGCTCACCGTGTGCGGGACGGACGCACATGGGGGCGAGCAGCTTCAACACGTCTGAGGAGACTGTGCTGTGACCGGGATCAAGACGACCGGCGAGAAGAAGCTGATGCTCTTCTCCGGCCGCGCCCACCCCGAGCTGGCCGAGGAGGTTGCGCACCAGCTGGGCGTCGCCCTCGTGCCGACCAAGGCTTTCGACTTCGCGAACGGCGAGATCTACGTCCGCTTCCAGGAGTCGGCGCGCGGCGCGGACTGCTTCCTGATCCAGAGCCACACGGCTCCGATCAACAAGTGGATCATGGAGCAGCTGATCATGATCGACGCGCTGAAGCGCGCGTCGGCACGCTCCATCACCGTGATCGTCCCGTCCTACGGGTACGCCCGCCAGGACAAGAAGCACAAGGGCCGCGAGCCGATCTCGGCCCGCCTGGTCGCCGATCTGCTGAAGACCGCGGGTGCGGACCGCATCCTCACGGTCGACCTGCACACGGACCAGATCCAGGGCTTCTTCGACGGCCCGGTGGACCACCTCTCGGCCCTGAACGTCCTCGCGGACTACGTCGGCGCCAAGGTGGACCGCACGAAGCTCACGATCGTGTCTCCGGACGCCGGCCGTGTGCGCGTGGCCGACCGCTGGTGCGACCGTCTGGACGCGCCGCTGGCGATCGTGCACAAGCGCCGCGACAAGGACGTCGCCAACCAGGTGACCGTCCACGAGGTCGTCGGTGAGGTCCGGGGCCGCGTCTGCGTCCTGGTCGACGACATGATCGACACCGGTGGCACCATCTGCGCCGCGGCCGACGCGCTGTTCGCGCACGGCGCCGAGGACGTCATCGTGACAGCCACGCACGGCATCCTGTCGGGCCCGGCGGCCGACCGCCTGAAGAACTCCAAGGTCAGCGAGTTCGTCTTCACGAACACCCTGCCGGACCCGTCCGACCTGGAGCTCGACAAGATCACGGTGCTGTCGATCGCCCCGATGATCGCGCGTGCCGTGCGCGAGGTCTTCGAGGACGGCTCGGTCACCAGCCTCTTCGAGGAGCAGCAGTAACCGCTGCGCGGTAGATCCTTTTGGTGCGGCCTTCCGTGCCGGGTACACTCCATGAGTTGCTCGGCGAGGGAGGCCGTACCTGTTTTCCGGTACGGATGCTCCGTTATCGACGCGCTCTTCGTAGCAGGCCGTTTCGGCCGGGTGACGTCCGTCCATTTCCGTCACCCCACGAGGAGTGAGCATGTCCGAGGTCAAGCTTTCCGCCGCCCTGCGCGACACCTTCGGCAAGGGCTCTGCCCGCCAGGCCCGTCGCGACGCCCTGACCCCCGGTGTCATCTACGGTCACGGCACCGCCCCCAAGCACGTCAACGTCGAGGCCCACGGCCTGATGATGGCGCTGAAGACCCCGAACGTCCTGCTCTCCCTGGACATCGCGGGCGACGGCACCGAGCTGGTCATCCCCAAGGCGATCCAGCGTCACCCGCTGAAGCGCACGATCTCCCACGTCGACTTCCTGATCGTCCAGAAGGGCGAGAAGGTCACCGTCGAGGTTCCGGTCGTCACCGAGGGCGAGCTGGCCGCCGGCGGCAACCTGCTGGAGACCCTGCTGACGACCATCTCCGTCGAGGCCGAGGCCACCCACATCCCGACCGAGGTCACCGTCTCCATCGCGGGCCTGGAGGCCGGTGCCACCGTGACCGCCTCCGACCTGGTCCTGCCGGCCGGCACCACCCTGGCCGTCGACGGTGAGACCCCGGTCCTGCAGGTCGTCGCCCCGCAGGCCGAGGAGCCGGCCGCCGAGGCCGCCGAGGGCGAAGAGGCCTGAGCCTCGCCCCATCGCCTCAGCAGTTGCTGACCGACCGCCGTCCGGCTCCACTGGAGCGGGACGGCGGTCGTCTTCGTAGAGGAACCGAGGAGCTTTTGATGTCGGACGACGCGGCGCCCTGGCTGATCGTGGGCCTGGGGAACCCTGGACAGGAATACGCGGGCAACCGCCACAACATCGGGTTCATGGTGGCCGACCTGCTGGCGGAGCGGATCGGCGGGAAGTTCAAGGCGCACAAGGCCCGGGCCCAGGTGGTCGAGGGCCGTATGGGTCCGCCGGGGCCGGCCAACCGCCGGGTGGTGCTGGCCAAGCCGATGACGTACATGAACCTGTCCGGCGGCCCGGTGACGGCGCTGCGCGACTTCTACAAGGTGCCGCTGGAGCGGATCGTCGCGGTCCACGACGAGCTGGACATCGACTACCCGACGCTGCGGCTGAAGCTGGGCGGCGGGGACAACGGGCACAACGGTCTGAAGTCGATGACCAGGTCCATGGGTCCCGACTACCACCGGGTGCGGTGCGGCATCGGGCGGCCGCCGGGCCGGATGCAGGTGGCGGACTTCGTGCTGAAGGACTTCTCGTCCACCGAGCGCAAGGAGCTGGAGTGGTTCGTGGACCGGGCGGCGGACTCCGTGGAGTGCCTGGTCCAGGAGGGCCTGGAGCGCGCCCAGTCGGCGTACAACTCCTGACGGACACGACGAAGCCCCCGCACCGGCCGGTGCGGGGGCTTCGTCGTGTCCGGGGCGTCCGGGCCCGCGGGGGTTCAGCCGGTGTTGCGCAGGCCTGCGGCGACGCCGTTGACCGTGAGCAGCAGGGCGCGGGCGAGCAGCGGGTCGGCTTCCTCGCCGCGGGCGGCGGCCGCGCGCTGGCGGGCGAGCAGGGAGACCTGGAGGTAGGAGATGGGGTCCAGGTAGGCGTCGCGTACGGCGAAGGTCTGCTGGAGGACCGGGTTCGAGCCGAGGAGTTCTTCGGCGCCGGTGATGCGCAGGACCTCGCGGACGGTGAGTTCGTGCTCGGCCTCGATGCGGGCGAAGACGTGCTTGAGGTGGTCGGGCACGAGGGTGTCGACGTAGTGGCGGGCGATCCGCAGGTCGGTCTTGGCCAGCGTCATCTCGACGTTGGACAGGAAGTTGCGGAAGAAGTGCCAGCGTCCGCCCATCTCGGCGAGGACGTCCTCCTGGCCGGCCTCGCGCAGGGCCTTGAGGCCGGAGCCGACCCCGTACCAGCCGGGGACGATCTGGCGGGACTGGGTCCAGCCGAAGACCCAGGGGATGGCGCGCAGGCCGTCGAGGCCGGCGCCGGAGTCGGGGCGGCGGGAGGGCCGGGAGCCGAGGTGGAGGTCGGCGAGCTGGTCGACGGGGGTCGCGGCGAAGAAGTAGGCGGGCAGGTCGGGGTCCTCGACGAGCTCGCGGTAGGCGGCGTGGGCGGCGTCGGAGACGACGTCCATGGCCGCGTCCCAGCGGGTGAGGGCTTCGTCGGACTGGCGGGGGGCGGTGTGCAGGGCGGAGGCCTGCAGGGTGGCGGCGACGGTCAGTTCGAGGTTCTCCCGGGCCAGTGAGGGGACCAGGTACTTGTCGGAGATGACCTCGCCCTGCTCGGTGACCTTGATCTCGCCTTCGAGGGTGCCCCAGGGCTGGGCGAGGATCGCGTCGTGGGAGGGGCCGCCGCCGCGGCCGACGGTGCCGCCGCGGCCGTGGAAGAGGCGCAGGCGCACGCCGTAGCGGTGGGCGACGTCGCGCAGTCGGCGCTGGGCGCGGTGGATCTCCCACTGGGAGGTGGTGATGCCGCCGAACTTGGAGGAGTCGGAGTAGCCGAGCATCACTTCCTGGACGTCGCCGCGCAGGGAGACCAGGCGCCGGTAGGAGGGGTCGGCGAGCATCTCGTCGAGGATGACGTCGGCGGCGCGCAGCTCGTCGGTGGTCTCCAGGAGCGGGACGATGCCGATCTTGGCCCAGCCGGTGTGGAGGTCGATGAGTCCGGCCTCGCGGGCGAGGACGGCGGCGGCGAAGACGTCGTCGGCGCCCTGGCACATCGAGATGATGTAGGACTCGATGACTTCGGGGCCGAACTTCTCGAAGGCGTCCTTGATGGCGCCGAAGACGCCGAGGGTCTTGGCTCCGGCGGCGTCGAGCGGGGCCGGGGTGGGGGCCAGCGGGCGGCGGGAGCGCAGTTCCTTGGCGAGGAGCTTCTGGCGGTATTCGCGCGGCATGTCGGCGTAGCGCCAGGACTCCTCGCCGAGGCGGTCGAAGAGCTGGCCGAGGGTGTGGTGGTGGGCGTCGGCGTGTTCGCGGACGTCCATGGTGGCGAGCTGGAGCCCGAAGGCGGCCAGGGTGCGGATGGTGCGGTCCATGCGGCCGTCGGCGAAGAGCGCGCCGCGGTGTTCGCGCAGGGAGGTCTGGATGAGGGTGAGGTCGGTGAGCAGCTCGGCGGTGCCGAGGTAGTCGCGGCCTTCCTCGTGCGGGATGCCCTTGGCGAGGCGTTCGCGGGTGTTGAGGAGCTTCTGGCGGATGCAGGTGGCCTTGAGGCGGTACGGCTCCTCGGCGTTCAGCCGCTTGTAGCGCGGGCTGATCTCGGGGAGGCGTTCCAGGTCGGCCTGGAGGGAGGCGAGGAGTTCCTCGGTGGCTCCGGTGTAGCGGATGGAGTTGGAGAGGAGTCCGCGCAGGAAGTCGATGAGTTCCAGGGCGTCGCTGATGCCGTGCTCGTGCTGGAGGATCAGCACGTCGCGGGTGACCTCGGGGGTGACGTTGGGGTTGCCGTCGCGGTCGCCGCCGATCCAGGTGCCGAAGGTCAGGGGGCGGGTGCCGGCGGGGATCTCGACGCCGACGCGCTGGAGCTCGGCGGCGAGGTCTTCGAGGACGTCGCCGACGGCACCGGCGTGGAGCTCGTCGAGGTAGTAGATGGCGTTGCGGGCCTCGTCGGCGGGTTCGGGGCGGACGACGCGCAGTTCGTCGGTCTGCCAGACGAGGTCGATGTTCTCGGCGAGGCGCAGGTCGTGGCGGCGGCGGTCGCCGGCGCCGGTGACGGGCTCTTCGAGCAGCGTGGCGATGCGGCGCAGCTTGTTGAGGACGCTGCGGCGGGCCGCTTCGGTGGGGTGTGCGGTGAAGACGGGGCGGACGTTGAGGTTCTTGACCGTCTCGCGCAGGTGTTCGGGGTCGGCGTCCTTCAGCATGTCGGCGGTGCGGGCGAGGAGCCCGCCCTCGGCGGCACGGTGGGCGCGCAGTTCCTTGCCGCGGTGCACCTGTTCGGTGACGTTGGCGAGGTGGAAGTAGGTGGAGAAGGCGCGCACGAGCTTGGCGGCGGTCTCCAGGTCGGTGTCGCCGAGGAGGGCGGCGGCGGCCTCGCCGTCGGTGCGGGTGAGGGCGCGGACGCGCTCGACGAGGTCGAGGAGGTCCTGGCCCTCCTGGCGTACGAGGGTCTCCCCGAGGAGGTCGCCGAGGCGGCGGATGTCCGCGCGCAGTTCCGCGTTGGCGGTGTCGGCCGGGGTGACGGGGGCCTGGCCCTGGGGGGCCTGGTCAGCACTGCTCACAGGTGCGGCTCCTTGCAGTGTTCGAGCGCTACTGGGCGGTGGGCTCCCGGCGGCGTGCGGTGATGCCTTCCCCGGACTGGGTCCGGGGGCGGGATCTCCGCTCCTGATGCGCAGCTCGGGCTGCCCGTGCGGACCGCGCTGTCCGACGGGACCCAGGATAGGTGTCCGATGCGTGTGCCTGGACAAACGTCTCATCAGGCGGCGCGTGAACACCTCGCGCGCGCTCCTTCTCGCGGCGCTGCCCCTCTTGCCCGCGTTCCCCGCTTTGCCATACTTACGATGCCGTAGGTTACGGGTCCGTAGGGTTTCGTAACCAGGGAGCCCGCCGACTTCTCTCACCCCCCAGGGGACACCCATGACCACCAGTCCCGATCTGATCGAGGGTGCCTCCGCGCCCTCCGACACGTCCGAGCCGTCCGCGACACTGGGCGGCGAGAACAAGCGGTCCATCGAGCAGATCGCTCTGCTGCTGTTCATCACCGTGCCCTTCGTGGCCCTGCTGGCGGCGGTCCCGCTGGCCTGGGGCTGGGGGGTGAGCTGGCTGGACCTCGGTCTGATGGTCTTCATGTACTTCCTGGCCTGCCACGGGATCACCATCGGTTTCCACCGCTACTTCACGCACGGTTCCTTCAAGGCGAAGCGGCCGCTGCGGATCGTCCTCGCGGTGATGGGGTCGATGGCGGTGGAGGGGCCGCTGGTGCGCTGGGTGGCGGACCACCGCAAGCACCACAAGTTCTCGGACCACGAGGGTGACCCGCATTCGCCGTGGCGGTTCGGGGAGACGCTGCCGGCCCTGGTGAAGGGGCTGTGGTGGGCGCACATCGGCTGGCTCTTCGACGAGGAGCAGACCGATCAGCAGAAGTACGCCCCCGACCTGGTCAAGGACCCGGCGATCCGCCGGATCTCGCGGGACTTCATCTTCTGGACGATGTTCTCGCTGGCGATCCCGCCGCTGGTGGGCGGTCTGGTGACGATGTCCTGGTGGGGTGCGTTCACGGCGTTCTTCTGGGGGTCGCTGGTGCGGGTCGCGCTGCTGCACCACGTGACGTGGTCGATCAACTCGATCTGTCACGCGGTGGGCAAGCGGCCGTTCAGGTCCCGGGACCGCAGTGGCAACGTGTGGTGGCTGGCGGTGCTCTCGTGCGGGGAGTCCTGGCACAACCTGCACCACGCCGACCCGACCTCGGCGCGGCACGGGGTGCTGCGCGGCCAGGTCGACTCCAGCGCGCGGCTGATCCGCTGGTTCGAGCAGCTGGGCTGGGCGACGGACGTCCGCTGGCCGTCGGCGGCCCGCATCGACGCCCGACGCAGGGAAAACGAGTCGAACGCGGCATGATGGGGGGCGTGGCGATCGACGGCAGTAATTCCAGCAGCGACAAGCCCAGGCGTGGCCGCCGGGTCCGGATGACGGGCGCGGAGCGACGCCAGCAACTGCTGGACATCGGCCGGACGCTGTTCGCGGAGAAGGGCTTCGAAGGCACCTCGGTGGAGGAGATCGCGGCGAAGGCCGGGGTGTCCAAGCCGGTGGTGTACGAGCACTTCGGCGGCAAGGAGGGCCTGTACGCGGTCGTCGTGGACCGGGAGATGCGCCAGCTGCTGGACGGGGTGACGGGTGCGCTGACGGCCGGGCACCCGCGGGAGCTGCTGGAGCAGGCGGCCTTCGCGCTGCTGGACTACATCGAGTCCTACACGGACGGTTTCCGGATCCTGGTGCGCGATTCCCCGGTCGCCCAGTCGACCGGCACCTTCGCCTCGCTGATCAGCGACATCGCCACGCAGGTCGAGGACATCCTGGGTCTGGAGTTCAAGGCGCGGGGCTTTGACCCCAAGCTGGCGCCGCTGTACGCGCAGGCGCTGGTCGGCATGGTGGCGCTGACCGGGCAGTGGTGGCTGGACGTGCGCAGGCCCAGGAAGGCGGAGGTGGCGGCGCACCTGGTGAATCTGGCCTGGCACGGGCTGGACGGGCTGGAGTCGAAGCCGCAGCTGGTGGGCCGGCGCAAGAACTGAGCCCCGTACGCACGACGCGACGGCGCCCCGTCACCGGATCTCCGGTGACGGGGCGCCGTCGCGTCGTGCGTTCTTATGCGCAGGGTTCCAGCGCCGCCGGTTCCGGGCGGTGCCGTTCCAGGAATTCGAGCCGGTTGCCGACGGGGTCCTCGGAGTAGAAGCGGCGGTGGCCGGGCAGGTCGTCGTCCCAGACCACCTTGGCCCCCCGCTCCCGCAGTCTGCTCGCGTACGCCTCGATGTCGGTCACCCGCAGTCCCGGGTGGGCCTTGCGGGCGGGCCGGAAGTCCTCCTCGACGCCGAGGTGCAGCTGGACGGGTCCGGCGGCGAACCAGCAGCCCCCGCGGGCGGCGAGGACGGGCGGCTTGGGGATCTCGGTCATGCCGAGGACGTCCGTGTAGTACGCGCGGAGCCGGTCCTCGGAGTCCGGTGGTGCGGCGAGTTGCACGTGGTCGACTGCGGTCAGCACGGTCATGCCTCCTTGCGGGCTACGGCGAAGATGCGGCGGAACGGGAAGACGGTGCCGCGCGGGCCGGTCGGGTAGGCCGCGCGCAGCCGGTCGCGGTATTCGGTGAGGAAGGCGTCCACGGCGTCGCGGTCGTCGCCGAGGGCGGTGAGGACGGGCCGCAGTGCGGTGCCCTTGACCCAGTCGAGTACGGGGTCGGGACCCTGGAGCAATTGGTAGTAGGTGGTTTCCCAGATGTCGGCGGCGCAGCCGAGCTCGGTGAACCGGGCGAGGTATTCGGCGGGTTCGAGGAGATGGATGTAGCGGGCGCCGTGGCCGGCGAGCCGGGCCCGCCAGCGCGGGGTGTCGCACTGCTCGGCGAGCAGGGCGTGGCTGGGGGCCGTGAAGTTGCCGGGGATCTGGAAGGCGAAGGTCCCGCCGGGGCGCAGGCCGTTGATCCAGGCGCCGAAGGAGCCGGGGTGGCCGGGGACCCACTGCAGGGCGGCATTGGAGACGATCAGGTCGTAGGGCTCCTCGGGGAGCCAGGTGGCCAGGTCCCCGTGGCGGAAGTCGAGGCGGCCGCCGCCGGGGGTGGGCCCGGCGTACTCCTGGTCCGCGCGGTGGAGCATCTCCCGGGAGAGGTCGAAGCCGGTGATCCGGGCCTCGGGCCAGCGCCCCGCGAGGAGGGTGGTGACGTTGCCGGGGCCGCAGCCGAGGTCGGCGATACGGGCGGGGTGCTGGGGGAGCTCGGGTATGCGGGTGAGCAGGTCGAGGAAGGGCCGTGTGCGGTGGCCCGAGTGCCGGAGGTACTGCTGGGGATCCCATGTGGGGGCGGAGGGCGCGGTGGACGTGGGGGTCCCGGCGCGCGCGGTATCGGAATACATGTTCGAGCCTCCCTGCTGGCGGGGCGATCGGAAGCGGAATCCGTTCCGGCCCCCTCCATGCCCCATGCTCACTCCATTTATATCTCGATGTCAAGATACTCGTGATCGAGAGACTCGATATGAAGAGACTTCACGTCGACAGACCCCTTACACTGATCGGCATGGAGGACGAGGTCGACCGACTGGTGGCGGCATGGCGGCGGGAGCGCCCTGACCTCGACGTGGAACCGCTCGAGGTACTGAGCCGCGTCAGCAGGCTCGCGCGCCACCTCGACCGCGCCCGCAGGCTGGCCTTCTCCGAGCACGGCCTGGAGCCCTGGGAGTTCGACGTCCTGACGTCGCTGCGCCGCGCCGGCGCCCCTTACCAGCTCTCCCCCGGCCAGCTGCTGACCCAGACCCTGGTCACCTCCGGCACCATGACCAACCGCATCGACCGGCTCGCCAAGAAGGGCCTCGTCGAACGGCTCCCCGACCCCAGCGACCGCCGGGGGGTCCTGGTGCGGCTCACCCCCGAGGGCCGGGACCGCGCCGACCAGGCCCTCGCGGGGCTGCTGGCCCAGGAACGGGCGATCCTGGCCCAGCTCTCGCAGAGCCAGCGCGGCGATCTCGCCGGGCTGCTACGCCAGTTGACCGCTCCGTTCGACAACATCCCCGGCTAGGTCGGCCGGTCGTACCCCGGCCCGCCGGGCCAGTGCCACCGCGGCCAGCGTGGAGTGCACCCCGAGCTTGCCCAGCACGTTCTGCATGTGGGTGCGGACCGTGTGCGGGGACAGGAACAGCCGCGCCGCCACGTCCTTGCGGCCCAGCCCCGCCACCATGCAGCGCAGCACCTCGTGTTCGCGCGGGGTCAGCGACTCCACCAGCCGCTCGCTGTCCGTACGGTGCTTGCGCGCCGCGGTCAGCTCCCGGAGCACCCCGGTGAGCAGTGCGGGCGGCAGGTGGGTCTCCTCGCGCAGGACCCCGCGGATCACGGCCAGCAGCCGGGAGAGCGAGCAGTCCTTCGCGACCCAGCCCGAGGCTCCCGCCTGGAGCGCGAGGGCGGCCCGGCGGGGGTCGTCGCGCTCGGCGAGCACGACGGTGCGGACCCCGGGGTGGGACACCCGCACCCCCGCGACCAGCGCGATCCCGTCCGAGGCGGGCGGCGGCGGTGGCCCGGAGCCGGACTCCCGCTGGGCGGGCACGGCCCCCGGGACCGCGCCGAGATCGGCGTCGACCAGCAGGACGTCGAAGCGGCGGCCCTCGGCCGCCGCACGTTCGAGGCAGCGCAGCGCGGCGGGGCCGCTGCCGGCCGCGGACACGTCCACGTCCGGCTCGGCCGCGAGCGCGGCTGCGAGCGATTCGGCGAAGATGCGGTGATCGTCGACGACGAGAACCCGGATACGAACCACAAAACCCCCAAGGGTAGGGGAACGGACGACGGCGGGTACGGCGCCCGGACCGGGTGATCCGCAGCTGCCCCGGCCGCCGCCGTGACATCTCTGCATTACCCCGGACCGGACGACGTACCCGACTTGTCTCGACCCCTGAATCAACACCGGCCCCCACCGGTGTCACGCATCAGCGTAGGGCCGGGGGCGTCCGGCGGTTGGCCGAATAGCAGAAGTTTTCCCGGGGATTTTCCGGCGCGGGCGTTCCGAACCTCCTCCATGGTGGCTCGAAATCACCCATGGAGAAGGTCCGGATGGCGGCTTCGGTACCGGCGTGTGCCGCGGGCAGTTGCACGGGGTGCATTTCACCCGGCGTGTGCACGCCGGGCGCCCGCGCACAGCGCCCGTCCGCAGCGCACGCCCGACACGCACACGCCCCCCGCACCGATCGGGGTGCGGGGGGCGTGCGGGACCGGGGACGGTTTTCAGGAAGCGTGCGTACGCGCGAAGTTCCACGCGTCCGTGATGATCCCGGTGAGGTCCGGGCGGCTCGGGGTCCAGCCGAGGCGCTCGTGGGCCGTGCGCGCGGAGGCGACGAGCATCGCCGGGTCGCCGGCCCGGCGCGGGGCGACCACCTCGGGGATCTCCCGGCCGGTGACCTTGCGGACGGTCTCGACGACCTCGCGGACCGAGAACCCGTTGCCGTTGCCCAGGTTGCAGATCAGGTGCTCCCCGGCGGTGGCGCCCTGAAGGGCGGCCAGGTGGGCCTCCGCGAGGTCGGCGACGTGGATGTAGTCGCGTACGCAGGTGCCGTCCGGGGTCGGGTAGTCCTCGCCGAACACCGAGATCGACTCCCGCTCGCCCAGCGCGACCTGGAGGACCAGCGGGATCAGGTGCGTCTCGGGGGTGTGGCGCTCACCGAACTGCCCGTAGGCGCCGGCCACGTTGAAGTAGCGCAGGGACACCGCGGCCAGGCCGTGCGCCACGCACTCCCCCGCGATCATGTGGTCCACGGCCAGCTTCGAGGCGCCGTAGGGGTTGGTCGGCGCGGTCACCGAGGCCTCCGTCAGCAGGCCCTCCGTCGGCTCCCCGTAGGTGGCGGCGGTGGAGGAGAACACCAGCTTGCGCACGCCCGCGCCGCGCATCGCGGCCAGCAGGGCCAGCGTCCCGCCGACGTTGTTCTCCCAGTACTTGCCCGGGTTCACCACGGACTCGCCGACCTGCGAGGAGGCCGCGAAGTGCAGCACCGCCTCGTAGGAGCCGTCCACGTACCGGGCCGCGTCCTGGATCCGGCCCTCGATGAAGGTGGCGCCCTCCGGGACCCCCGCGCGAAAGCCCGTGCTCAGGTCGTCGAGGACGGTGACCTCGTGGCCGGCCTCCAGAAGGTGGGCCGCGACCACGCTGCCGACGTATCCTGCGCCACCGGTTACCAGGTACTTGCTCACTCGCCTACTGCCTCTCGCGCGGGAGCACGCGCGGGTACGTGCGCGTGCTTGGACACTGGCTTACCCGATTCCGCGCCCATGGGGAAATCGGGGCCCCGCCCGGCCCGGCCCCGGCCCGTGGGTCAGCCGCGCGCGGCGGCCGACGGGAGCGTGGGCAGCGCCCGGTCCAGCAGACCGGTACGGGCGGCCAGCGCGGCCGCCTCCAGCCTCGATCCCACGCCCAGCTTCATCAGCACGCGCTGCACGTGCGTACGCGCGGTGCTCGGGGCGATCTCCATGCCCGCGGCGATCAGCCGGGTGTCCTCGCCCTCGGCGACCCGCACCAGCACCTCCACCTCGCGCGGGGTGAGCAGCCGCAGCAGGCGGCTCCCCTCGTCGTCGGGCTGGGCGGCGGGGTTCAGCAGCTCCGCGAAGGCCCCCTGCAGCAGCTGCGGGGCGATGGCCACCTCCCCCGCCCTGGCCTTGGCCAGGGCCCGCTCCACGCCCTCGATGCGCTCGTCCTGGCGTACGTATCCCGAGGCGCCGGCGGCGAAGGCGGCCGCGATCCCGCGCGGGCTGGGCACCGGGCCGAGGACGACCACGGCGATCTGCGGGCGCTCCCGCTTGATGCGGACGACGGGCTCGAAGATCCCGGGCTCGGCGGGGGTGGCGGTGCCGAGCAGGCAGACCTCCGGGGCGCGGCTGATGACCAGCTCGGCGGCGCCCGCCGCCGGTGCGGCGGCGGCCAGTACCCGGTGCCCGCGCAGTTTCAGGGCAGAGGCGAGTGCCTCGGCCAGCAGCCGGTGCTCGTCGACCACCACGACCCGTACGCCCATCGAGGAAACACCCCCCACCCTTCTGCCCCGGCAAGCTACACGCTTGTTCGACGGTGCGAGGGGGATACCGCGCAGAAGCCCCCGATCGGTGCGGACCGTTCGGGGGCTTTCGGCGGTGTTGTGCGCCGTCGGCGCGGTTCCGTCAGCTCGCGGTGAAGGAGACGAAGAGGTACTCCGGGTCGGCCTTGTCGGAGTACGGCTTGGAGACCGTCGTGCGCGAGATGAAGAACTTGCCGCCCCGGTAGCGGTACTCGGAGTACTCGGGCGAGTAGCCGGTCTCGGCGCGCCGGCTCATCTTTTCCTCCGGGTTCTCCATGAGGACGGTCTCCTTCATCGTCCTGCTGTCGATGCTGACGACCTGACCGCCCTTGTCGTACGGGGGGTTCTTGTAGGCGATGATGTTCGACCCGTCCATGCGCAGCGGGAACATCGTGTACCGCTCGCCCGCGTCCGCGCGGTCGGTGGTCTGCTTGCCGGTCTCCAGATCGAAGGAGAGCAGCTCGTTGGTGCGGCCGCTGGACGTCTGGCCCTGGTGCTCGTACGACGGCAGGTAGAGCCTGCCGTTGCCGACCACCATGTTGGTGCACTTCTCGACCTCGGATCCGCACTTGCCGCCGAAGTCTCCGGAGGCGAGCGGGATACGGGCCTTCAGCTCGCCCTTGGGGTCGACGACGAAGAGGTCGCTGATGCCGGTGGCGTTCTTCGCGGTCTTGCCGACGTCGGCCGCCACGATCAGGGGCTTGGTGGCGACGATGTACGCGTCCTCGATGCCCTGGGAGAGCTTGTACGAGGCCGTGGGCGCGCCGGTGGCCGGGTCGAGGAGCTGACCGAACAGCG
Organism: Streptomyces sp. NC-S4; assembly: GCF_054353315.1. Lineage (NCBI taxonomy): Bacteria > Bacillati > Actinomycetota > Actinomycetes > Kitasatosporales > Streptomycetaceae > Streptomyces > Streptomyces sp. NC-S4. Next base: position 3,657,913 of record NZ_CM135937.1, read on the forward strand.
TGTAGTTGGGGCTCTGGCCGCACTTGCGGATGGCCGCGAGGGCCTCGCCGCCGGCGTAGCCCACGTCGCGGCAGCCTTCGCCGTCGACCTTGGGCAGCCACAGGGACTTGCCGTCGGCGAGGTTCCAGGCGGCGCCGCCCGTGGAGATGCCGGCCGCGGCGACCGTCTTGCCGCTGAGGGTGACGTTGGAGAAGGTGACGGGCTTGTCGCCGCCGGTGGCGCTCTTGGCGTTGCCGGACCAGACGAGCTTGCCGCTCTCCAGGTCGATGACGCCGACCTCGGTGCACTGGACGTACTTGTTCTCGGGCGTCGGCATGGCGGCCTTGAAGAGGACGGCCGCCTTGTTCTCGCTGACGTGCTTGGTCGCGCCGCAGAGCTCGCCGGGGAAGGGCAGCTCCCACTTCTTGCCGCCGTCGACGAGGTTGTAGCCGACGACCTTCGCCACATCGGACTTGATGTAGGTGGAGTCGGTCAGCCAGGAGCCGGCGACGACGGCGAGGTCGGCCGGGACCGGGCTCGGCAGGTTCAGGAGCGGCTTCGACTTCGTGTTGCCGGGCACCTTCTCGGTGCCGGCCACGTAGTCCCCGGGCTTGTCGTTGCCCGGGGAGGCGCTCGGGTTGCTGTCGGCCTTGTTCCCGCTGTCGCCGTCGCCGTCGCCGGAGGTGTACCAGAGACCGCCGCCGACGATGAGGGCGATGGCCAGGACGGCGGCGCCGACGATCGTCAGCTGGGTGCGCTTGGCGTTGCCGGTTGCCGGGGCCGCGGCCGGGGGCTGCGGGGCGGGCACGGGGGCGCCGCCGGGGGCGCCGTACGGCGACGGGGTGCCGGGCTGCTGCGGGTAGCCGTAGCCGGGCCCGGTCTGCGGGTACCCGTACGCGGGCTGCGCGGGCTGCGGCGCGGCCGGTTCGGACGGCGGCACGGGCGCGCCGAAGCCGCCCGGCGGCGGGTCCTGGGGCGCGCCGAAGCCGCCGGACGGCGGCTGGCTGGGGGGCGGCGGGATACTCATCGGTTGCTGTTGCCTCTCGGTGGGCGGGTCGTGGGACGCGTGTTCACTTGCCGAAGGCCATCAGGAGCTTCTCGTCCTTGTTCTCGCCCCGCAGCCGGGTGACGGAGAGGAAGAACCGCCCGTCCGCGTAGAGGGCGCTCTGGGAAGTCAGGAAGGAGCCTTCGATCCGTGCGGAGGCGCCCGAGGGGAGCTTCAGCAGCGACTTGGGCTCGCCTCCGGCGGCCGGGAACGAGACGATCTCGCCGGGCGCGCGGGCGACGCCGACGTCGGCGCGGTAGGCGGTCAGCCTGCCGTTCGCGGCCTCGAGCGGGACGAGGACCTTCTTGTCGCCGGCCTTGGTGCGCCACTTGACCTTGCCCGTGCCGAGGTCGAAGGCGACGATCTCGCTGCCGGTGGACGCGTCCCCGGCGGCGAGGTAGACGGTGTCCGCGTCGACCGCGGAGTTCCCGCAGTGCTGGAGGCCCTCGCTGGTGCTGCTGCCACCGCAGTTGACCACGAAGTTGCCTTCGCCGGAGAGCGTGTTGCGCTTCTGCCCCTTCTCGTCGAGGACGAGGATGGCCCGCTGCTTGGTGTCGCGGTTGCCGGCGTCGATGACGGTGGGGCTGACCGAGTAGACGGCGTTGACGTTGTAGCCCTTGGGCAGGCGGTAGCTCCAGGTCTTCTTGCCGGTGTTCGGGTCGGCGTCCTGGATCTCGATGGTCCGGTCGTCGTCCATGCAGAGGGCCACGGCGATCATCCTGTTGTTGCCCGCGGCGTAGGTCATGGGCTTGCAGCCCTCGGGGCCCGCGTCGGAGAAGAGCTTGTCGCCGGTGCTCAGGCGGTAGGCGCCGTGGCCCCCCAACCAGGCGAGGGCGAAGGTGTCGCCGTCGAGGGAGACCGTGGCGGATGAGGCTTCCTTGAACGGCCCCTCCATGACGACCTCCTTCGTCCAGCCCTCCTTGCCGGCCTTGAGGTCGATGAGCTTCGTCTGGTTGCAGTTGGAGCCGTCGGCGTTCTTGACGACCATGACGGTCTTGCCGTCGGGGGTGGTCTGACCGGTGTGTCCGCAGATCTCCGCGCGGAGGTCGAGCTTCCACTTCTCTTTGCCGTCGCTCACGCCGTAGCCGATGACGGACTTGTCGACGGTCTTGACGACGGTGTCGCCGACGACCCACAGGCCCTGGGCCGGGATACCGGCGCCCGGGCCCTCCATCTTGGCGGTCTTCAGCCAGAGGGCCTTGTCCTCACCCGGCTTGCGGCCCTCGTTGAGGTCGGTCGGGATGTCGCTGCCCGCGCCGTTGCCGTTGCCGTCGCCCTTGTCCACGGACGGGGAACCGGAGGGCTTGGCGTCGGCCGGCTCCTGCGCGACCGGCTTCGGGTCCTCGTCGTCGCCGGAGAGGGCCGCGTAGCCGACGCCGCCGAGGACGAGCACGGCAGCCACCGAGGCGGCGACCAGCAGCTTCAGCTTCTTCTTCGGCGCCGCGCCGCCCGGGCCGGAGCCGGGGCCGTGCGGGCCCACCGGCTGCTGCGACACGGTGGGCGGCTGCGGAGGGTACGCGGACTGCTGGGCGTACGGGTTCGCGCCCTGCGGCACAGGCCCGTACCCCTGCTGCGGCGGACCGGGCAGGTGACCGTAACCGGAAGGCGTCGGCGGCTGGTTCGGCGGCTGGGGCAGCTCGGTCATCAGCGCACGCTTTCGGCATCGGGGAGGGAGGGGAGGATGACCTTTCTATCACTGACATCGTTCATACATCGGGCCGGTCCGCCCCCTGTTCCCAAGGGAGGACCGGCCCGTGACGCCGTCGTTATACGGCCGGTTGCCCCCGAAGTCCGCCGGAATCCAGGCCTCCTCGGCCGCCTCGCCCCGGCGCGTCGCCAAATCCGGCCTCTCCGGACGGAGTTCGCGCGGCCCCGCGCCGGCCCGGACGCGACGTCACTTGCCGAAGACCATCAGGAGCTTCTCGTCCTGGCCCTGGGCCCGCAGGTGGGTGGAGGAGATGAAGAACCGTCCGTCCACGTAGTCCAGCTTCGGGAGGGTGAAGGTCCGCTCGATCGGGGCCGCGGGGCCCGAGGGGTGGCGCAGGAGCGCGGTCGGGGTGCCGCCGGCGGCCGGGACGGCGAGGACCTCGCCGCCCTGGTCCTCCTCCGCCTTCCGGTAGGCGATGAGCTGCCCGTTCACGGCCTTGAGCGGGGTGAGCGTGCGCTTGCCCCCGGCCGGGACCCGCCACTTGTCCTTGCCGGTGGCCAGGTCGAAGGCGACGATCTCGTTGGCCTTGCCGGTACCCGCCGCGGTGGGCAGGTAGAGGGTGTTCCCGTCGACGACCGCCGAGGGACAGGTCGACAGGGACCGGAAGAGCCCGGTGTCGCCGCAGCCGACGGCGAAGCTGCCCTCGCCGGCCAGGGTGGCGGTCTGCTTCCCGTCGGGCCCCAGGACCACGATGGAGCGCTGCTTCGTCTGTTCGTTGCCGATGTCGATGACGGTCGGGTTCACCGAGTAGATGCTGGTGACCTTGAACTTCGCGGGGAGCCGGTAGGTCCAGCCCTTCGCGCCGGTGACGGGGTCGATGCCGTGGACCTCGGCGGTGGAGTCCTCGTCCGTGCAGGTGACGAGGCCGATCATCCTGCCGTTGCCCGCTTCGTAGGAGTCCGGGTTGCAGCCGTCGCCCACGGGGCTCGCGAAGAGCTTGTCACCGTTGCTGATCCTGAAGGCGCTGGCGTTGCCGCCGCGGCTGACGGTGACGGTGTCCCCGGTCATGGACAGGGCGGGGCTGGTGAAGATGTCGAAGAGCCCCTCCTTGGGCACCTCCTTCGACCAGACCTCCTTGCCCGTCTTGAGGTCGACCACGCGCATCTGGGTGCAGGAGGTGTTCTCCCCCTCCCCGTCGCGGTACATGACGACCGTCCTGCCCTCGGCCGTGGTCTGCGGGGCGACGGAGCAGATCTGCGCGGGGAAGGGGAGTGTCCACTTCTCCTTGCCGTCGGTGACGGAGTAGCCGGTGAGGTTCCTCCAGAGGCTCTTGACCACGGTGTCGCCGATGACCCACTGGCCGGCGGCGTCGACGCCCATACCGGGGCCGTCGATCTTGGTGGTCTTGAGCCAGAGGGCCTTGTCCTCGCCCTGCTTGCGGCCGGAGTTCAGGTCCGTCTGCTGTGCTCCGCCGTCACCGTTGCCGTCGCCCTTGTCCACCGACGCGGAACCGGAGGGCTTGGCGTCGGCCGGCTCCTGCGCCACCGGCCCCGGGTCCTCGTCGCCGCCGGAGAAGGCCACGTAGCCGACGCCGCCGAGGACGAGCACGGCAGCCACCGAAGCGGCGACCAGCGGGATCAGCTTCTTCTTCGGCGCCCCGCCCGGGCCCGGGCCGTGGCCGCCGGGGCCGCCGGGGCCGCCGGGGCCCGCCGGCCACTGCTGCGGCACGGTGGGCGGCTGCGGCGGGTACGCGGGCTGCTGGGCGTACGGGTTCGCGCCCTGCGGCACAGGCCCGTACCCCTGCTGCGGCGGACCGGGCAGGTGACCGTAACCGGAAGGCTTCGGCGGCTGGTTCGGCGGCTGGGGCAGCTCGGTCATCAGCGCACGCTTTCGGCATCAGGGGATCGGTGAGGACGCCCTTTCTATCACTGACCCCGGCAGGCCCCGCTCAGGCCTCCTCGGCCAGCTCCAGCCAGCGCATCTCCAAATCGTCGCGGTCCGAGAGGAGTTCGCGCAGCTCCGCGTCGAGCTTGGCCACCTTGTCGTAATCGGTGGAGTTCTCGGCGATCTGGGCGTGCAGATTGCCCTCGCGGTCGGACAGCTTGTTCAGCTGCCGCTCGATCTTCTGGAGCTCCTTCTTCGCGGCGCGCGAGTCCCCCGAGGAGGTGGACTTCGCGGCGGCGGCCGGCGCGGGCGCCGGGGCGGCAGCCTCGATCATCCGCTGGCGGCGCTCCAGGTACTCGTCCAGACCGCGCGGCAGCATCCGCAGGCTCGCGTCGCCGAGCAGCGCCATCACCGTGTCGGTGGTGCGCTCGATGAAGAAGCGGTCGTGGGAGATCACGATCATCGAGCCGGGCCAGCCGTCGAGGAGGTCCTCCAGCTGGGTCAGGGTCTCGATGTCGAGGTCGTTGGTGGGCTCGTCGAGGAAGAGGACGTTGGGCTCGTCCATCAGCAGGCGCAGGATCTGCAGGCGGCGGCGCTCACCGCCGGAGAGGTCGCCGACCGGCGTCCACTGCTTCTCCTTGGTGAAGCCGAACTGCTCGCAGAGCTGGCCCGCCGTCATCTCGCGGCCCTTGCCGAGGTCGACGCGGTCGCGCACGCGCTGGACGGCCTCCAGGACGCGCAGGGACGGGTCGAGTTCGCCGACTTCCTGGGAGAGGTAGGCCAGCTTGACGGTCTTGCCGACGATGATCTTTCCGGCGGCGGGCTGGACCTCGCCCTGGGTGCGGGCGGCCTCGGCGAGGGCGCGCAGCAGGGAGGTCTTGCCGGCACCGTTGACGCCGACGAGGCCGACGCGGTCGCCGGGGCCCAGGTGCCAGGTGAGGTGCTTGAGGAGTTCCTTCGGGCCGGCGTGGACGCTGACGTCTTCCAGGTCGAAGACCGTCTTGCCGAGGCGGGCGTTGGCGAACCGCATCAGCTCCGACTTGTCGCGCGGCGGCGGCACGTCGGCGATGAGCTCGTTGGCGGCCTCGATGCGGTAGCGCGGCTTGGAGGTCCGGGCGGGGGCGCCGCGGCGCAGCCAGGCGAGCTCCTTGCGCATCAGGTTCTGCCGCTTGGTCTCCTCGGTTGCGGCGATGCGTTCGCGTTCGGCGCGGGCGAAGACGTAGTCGCTGTAGCCGCCCTCGTACTCGAAGACGTCTCCGCGCTGGACGTCCCACATGCGGGTGCAGACCTGGTCGAGGAACCAGCGGTCGTGGGTGACGCAGACGAGCGCGGAGCGGCGCTCCTGGAGGTGTTTGGCCAGCCAGGAGATGCCCTCGACGTCGAGGTGGTTGGTGGGCTCGTCGAGGATCAGCAGGTCCTGGTCGGCGATGAGCAGCTTGGCGAGGGCGATGCGCCGTCGCTCGCCGCCCGAGAGCGGGCCGATGACGGTGTCGAGCCCCTGGCCGAAGCCGGGCAGGTCGAGGCCGCCGAAGAGTCCGGTGAGGACGTCGCGGATCTTGGCGTTGCCGGCCCACTCGTGGTCGGCCATGTCGCCGATGATCTCGTGGCGGATGGTCGCCGCGGGGTCGAGGGAGTCGTGCTGGGTGAGGACGCCCATGCGCAGGCCGCCGGACTGGGTGACCCGGCCCGTGTCGGGCTCCTCCAGCTTGGCGAGCATCCGGATGAGGGTGGTCTTGCCGTCGCCGTTGCGGCCGACCACGCCGATCCGGTCTCCCTCGGACACGCCGAGGGAGATGCCGTCCAGCAGGGTACGTGTGCCGTACACCTTGCTGACTGCCTCGACATTGACCAGATTGACGGCCATCAGACGCGCTCCAGGGAAAGGGTGTGGATCAGCCCCTCAGCCTAACCCTCCCGGCCGGGGCAGACCGTTCTACGAGATACCAGCCGCCCAGCGCCATCGCGATCGCGGCCGGCGCGGTGACGGGCAGGGCGATCAGCATGGCGCTGTGCCCGTCGAGCAGGCCGCCGAGGCCGGTCATGGAAAGACCCAGGACGCCGAGCAGGCACAGGGTGATCCCGAGGGCGGCGACGGGGCCGCCCGCGCGCCGGGCGGCGGCCGGGGCACTGGGCCGGGGCGCCTCGAAGCGGCGGAACAGCGTGACGAGTGCGCCCGTGACCGCGGCCGCGGCCAGGATCCGTACCGGCACCTGCGCCCACCAGGCGGCCGTGGCGGGGGTCGGCAGGTCGAGGCCGAGGGCGAGCTGGGCGGCGTACACGCCGAGCATGGCGGTCAGGTGCCACAGGAAGGCGGTCATGGCGAGGCCGTTGGCCGCGACCACCCCGCGCCAGACGCGCGGGCGGCGCAGCCAGGCGGTGGCGGGCCGGGCCGCCAGCTGGACGGCGCCCACGAGCCACAGGCCGTGGCAGAGCAGGGCGAGGGTGGGCGGGGCCATGTTGGAAACCTTCTCGCCGGGCATCCCGACCATGGACAGCGGGTACGGGCCGTACGCCACCAGAAGGGCGGCCGAGGCGAGTCCCGCGGCGGCGAGGACGGCGGGCCTGCGGATGCGGCCGTCGGCGCGCAGGAAGCCGAGCTGGTGGACGGCGAGCCAGACGAGGGCGAAGTTCAGGAACTCCACGTAGGGGACGCCGAGAGCGAAGCGCAGCACGTCGACCAGGGCGGCCGCCCCGGCCAGGGCGGCGAAGGCGGCCCAGCCGTGGCGCTCGTGCAGCTTCAGCAGCGGCGGGGTGAAGGCGACCATGGCGAGGTAGATCCCGATGAACCACAGCGGCTGGGTGACGAGGCGCAGGGCGGCTCCGGTCAGGGTTCCGCCGCCGTGGCCGGCGAGCTGGACGGCGAGCGCGGCCGCGGCCCACACCAGGACGAAGACGAGGGTGGGGCGCAACAGCCGCTGGAGCCGGGCCCGCAGGAAGGCGGCGTAGACCGGCCCGTCGGTGCGGCGGGCGAGTGAGCGGTAGGACAGGGCGTGCGAGAAGCCGCCGACGAAGAAGAAGACGGGCATGATCTGCAGCCCCCAGGTGAGCACCTGGAGGGCGGGCACGAGGGCGAGCAGGTTCCCTATGCCGTCGCCGCTGACGGCGGCCATCAGCCAGTGTCCGGCGATGACGGTGCCGAGCGAGGCGACGCGCAGCAGGTCGACGTACCGGTCACGGTCGGCGGGGGTGGCCTCGGCCAGGGCGCGTGCGCTTGCTGTCATGGGGCCACGGTGTCTCCTGCCGGGTGTCTCCCGACAGGGTGCGGATACTCAACTCCCGCCTGAGTACGGGTGCGGCACCGTCTCCCAGGGCTCCGCCCCGGACCCCGCGCCTCAAACGCCGGCGGGGCTATTTCTCAGCCCCGCCGGCGTTTGAGGCGCGGGGGTCCGGGGGCTGGCCCCCGGCACACCGGCCCGCGGGGTCAGGACGGCAGGACCGTGGCTCCCGGGGCGGGGCTGGAGGCGATCCGGGTGGTCCGGCAGGTGCCGGAGGCTTCGAGCGCGGCAGCGACCTTGGCGGCGGCTTCCTCGTCCGCGACGAGGAACGCCGTCGTCGGCCCCGAGCCCGAGACCAGCGCGGCGAGCGCGCCGCCGTCCACGCCGGCCGCCAGCGTCTCCGCCAGCGACGGCCGGAGCGAGAGCGCGGCCGCCTGGAGGTCATTGGCCAGCGCCGCGCCCAGCGCGTCCGCGTCGCCCGAGGCCAGGGCCGCCAGCAGCGCCGGGGAGGCCTCCGGCTCGGGGATCCGCGTCCCCGCGGCCTCGGCGAGGCGGTCGAACTCGCGGAAGACCGCCGGCGTGGACAGCCCGCCGTCGGCCACCGCGAAGACCCAGTGGAAGGCCCCCGCACCGACCGGCGTGAGCAGCTCACCGCGGCCGGTGCCGAGCGCGGCCCCGCCGACGAGGCTGAAGGGGACGTCGCTGCCGAGCTCCGCGCAGATGTCGAGCAGCTCGGCGCGCGGGGTGTTCAGGCCCCACAGGGTGTCGCAGGCCAGCAGGGCCGCCGCGCCGTCCGCGCTGCCGCCCGCCATGCCGCCCGCGACCGGGATGTTCTTCGCGATGTGCAGGTGGACGGCGGGTTCGATGCCGGCCCGGGCCGCGAGGACCTCGGCGGCGCGCGCCGCGAGGTTGGTGCGGTCCAGCGGCACCTGGTCGGCGTCCGGCCCCTCGCACGTGATGGTCAGGACGTCGGCCGCGGTGGCGGTGACCTCGTCGTACAGGGAGACGGCGAGGAAGACGTTGGCCAGGTCGTGGAAGCCGTCGGGGCGGGCCGCGCCCACCGCCAGCTGGACGTTGACCTTCGCGGGGACCCGTACGGTCACGGGCGTCCGGAGCGCGCTCACAGGGCCGGCCTCTCCGCCGCGGGCTTGTGCTCGGCGATCGCCGCGAACTCCTCGACCGTCAGGGACTCCCCGCGGGCCTGCGGCGAGACACCGGCGGCGACCAGCGCGGCCTCCGCGCCCGCCGCCGAACCGGCCCAGCCGGCCAGCGCGGCGCGCAGCGTCTTGCGGCGCTGGGCGAAGGCGGCGTCGACGACCGCGAAGACCTCGGCCTTGGTGGCGGTGGTCTTGATCGGCTCGGTGCGGCGCACCAGCGAGACGAGACCGGAGTCGACGTTCGGGGCGGGCCAGAAGACCTTGCGGCCGATGGCACCGGCGCGCTTGACGTGCGCGTACCAGTTGGCCTTGACGGAGGGCACTCCGTAGACCTTGTTGCCCGGTTCCGCCGCCAGCCGGTCGGCGACCTCGGACTGCACCATCACCAGCGTGCGCTCGATGGTCGGGAAGCGGTCGAGCATGGTGAGCAGGACGGGCACGGCCACGTTGTACGGCAGGTTCGCGACGAGCGCGGTCGGCGCCGGGCCGGGCAGTTCGGTCACCAGCATCGCGTCGGAGTGGACCAGCGCGAAGCGGTCCTTCTTCGCGGGCATCCGGGCCTCGATGGTGGCGGGCAGGGCGGCGGCGAGGATGTCGTCGATCTCGACGGCGACGACCCGGTCCGCGGCCTCCAGCAGCGCGAGCGTCAGCGAGCCGAGCCCCGGGCCGACCTCGACGACCACGTCGTCGGGGCGGACCTCGGCGGTGCGCACGATCCGGCGGACCGTGTTGGCGTCGATGACGAAGTTCTGCCCCTTCTGCTTCGTCGGGCGTACGCCGAGGGCGGCGGCCAGCTCCCTGATGTCGGCCGGGCCGAGGAGGGCGTCGGGCGCGGCGGGGGAGGTGTTCTCGGTGTTCTCGGGCTGCTGCTCTGCGGTGCTCACCGGTAAAGCGTACGGCCGCAGTGCGGCCACGGACTCGCCCCCCGCTGCACGTAGAGCTTCTTCGCCCGGTACGTCTGTTCCGTGCCCGGGGCGTCCTGCGGGCGTCCGCTGCCGCCGAGGGCCTGCCAGGTGCGGACGTCGAACTGGTACAGCCCGCCGTAGGTGCCCGAGGCGTCGGTGGCGGAGGCGCGGCCGCCGGATTCGCACTGGGCGAGGGCCGCCCAGTTGAGGCCGTCGGCGCCGGCGACGGAGCTCGGCAGCGTCCTGGTGCCGACCTTGACGAGCTGGGTGACGGGTTCGCGGACGACCTCGTCGGCGATGGGCCGGGGTGTCTGCCGGACCCCGTTGACGGTGCGCAGGCTGTAGGTGACCCGGCGCGCCCCGGGGCGGCCGACGCGTTCGACGACCTCGGTGCCGGCGAACAGCTCGGGGTCGTCGACCCTCTCGGTCTCGTACGGGATCCGCTCCTCGCGGACCTCGCGGGTGCCGGTGATGCGGAGCACGGTGACGGTCTGGCCGTCGCGCGGGAAGTCGGTGGGCGGTACGGAGGTGGTGTCCTGGTCCTGGAGGGTGATGCCGGCCTGGTCGAGGGCCTCCTGGACGGTGGCGGCGTTGGTGCGGATGGTGCGTTCGCGGCCGTCGGCCATGAAGGTGACGCTGCGTTCGGTGCGGACGCTGAGGGTCAGCCCGGCGCGCGGGACGGGGGCGGTGCGGGGGGCGGAGAGGTAGGCGCCCTCGGCGCGGATGCCGAACTGGCGCAGGGCGCCCTCGACGGTGCGGGCGGTGGTCCACACCTGGCGCTGCTGTCCGTCGAGGGTCAGGTGCAGGGGGCGGCCGTAGCGGACGACGACCTCCTCGCCGTCGCCGAGGGGTTCGCCGGGGGCCGGGGCGACGAGGTCGTGGGGGCCGATGCCGAGGCCTTCGGCGGCGAGCAGTTCGCCGATGTCGTCGGCGAAGGTGTGGAGGTTGCGCGGGACGCCGTCCACGGTGAGGCGTACGGACTTGTCGGCGGCGACGAACGCCGTGGTGCCGCCCGCGAGGAAGGCGACGACGAGGGCCTGCGGCACGATCCGCCGCCAGTTCCCGCCGAGGATCTCGGCGGGGGCGCCGCGGCCCCGGGCGCGGCGGCGGCCCGGCACGGCGGGGGTGATGAGGGTGGGAGTGGGGGCGGGGGCCGCGGGTGCCGCGGCCCTGCGGCGGCCCGGGCCGGGCGCGACGGGCGCCGCGGCCAGGGTGTCGGCCTCCGACAGCTCCGCCGGTGACGGGCCGGCGCGGCGGCGCCCGCCGCGCGGGCCCGGGACCGGGCCCGGGACCGGGACCGGGGGCGGGCCCGGAACCGGGGGCTGCGGGTACCACGCGGCGGGCCCGGGATCTCCCGTACCGGCCGGCCAGGCCGCCGGTACGGACGAGTGCTGGGCCCCGTACGCCTCGTACGCCTCGGGGACGGGACCGCCACGGCGGTGACTGCCCTGCGTATCGCTCACGACGCTCGCTCCACTGGTGATCCGGCACCCTCCGGTGCGGGCACGGCACCCTAGCGGAGGAGCCGTCACACTCCAAAGCGAAACGATTACTCAGCGTGTCGAAGCGGGTGGGGCGTCAGTGGCGGTCAGTAGTCGAAGGCGCGCGCCGTGTTGGCCGCCAGGGCCGTGGCCATCGCGTCCTCGTCGATACCGCGGACCGCGGCCATCGCCCGGACCGTCAGCGGAATGAGGTACGGCGCGTTGGGCCGTCCGCGGTACGGCGCAGGAGTGAGGTAGGGCGCGTCCGTCTCGACGAGCACCAGCTCCAGCGGGGCCACCGCCAGGGCCTCGCGCAGCGGCGCGGCGTTCTTGAAGGTGACGGTCCCGGCGAAGGACATGTAGTACCCGGCGGCGGCGCACTCGCGGGCCATGTCGGCGTCCCCGGAGTAGCAGTGGAAGACGGTGCGCTCGGGGGCGCCCTCCTCGCGCAGGACGCGCAGCACGTCCGCGTGGGCGTCCCGGTCGTGGATGACGAGCGCCTTGCCCTGCCGCTTGGCGATCTCGATGTGGGCGCGGAAGGAACGCTCCTGCGCCGCCATGCCCTCGGGCCCGGTGCGGAAGTGGTCCAGGCCGGTCTCGCCGACCGCCTTGACGTGGTCGAGTGCGGCCAGCGCCTCGATCTCGGCGAGCGCCTCGTCGAGGGCGGCCTCGCCGCCGCCGGGCCGGGCGCCCTGGCGCGACCATCCGTCGGGATCACCGAGCACGATGCGCGGCGCTTCGTTCGGGTGAAGTGCGACGGCCGCGTGGACGTTCTCGTACGCGGCCGCGGTCTCGGCGGCCCACCGGGAGCCCTTCACGTCGCAGCCCACCTGGACGACGGTGGTCACACCCACCGAGGCGGCCTTCGCCAGGCCCTCCTCGACGGTCCCCGACTGCATGTCGAGGTGGGTGTGCGAGTCCGCGACCGCCACCCGGAGGGGTTCGGGCAGCGGCGGCGGTGCGTCCTTGGGCTGCGTCTTGTCCACGCGTGTGCTCATACGGCCGATCTTATGACCGGCGGAAGAGCCCCTTCAGACGGGCGAGCAGGCCCCGGCGCTCCCCGGCGGGGCCTGCGGCCACCGGCCCCGGGGCGGCGTGGGACCGGGCGGGCTTGCGCGGCTTCGGCGTCCGGGGGACGTTCGCACCGGCCGGCACGGGTCCGGCGATCCCGGGGGCGATCTGGTGGTGGTAGATGTGGTCGATCATGCCGAGCACCGAGGAGACCTGCCCGGCCCGCATGATCCGTACGACGTGTCCGCCGCAGTTGAGGCAGGTCGGGTTGGACAGGGGGGAGGGCACCCGCTCGCCGTCGACCTTGTACATGATGAACGGCTCGCCCTTGCCGTCGACGTGGTGCTCGATCGCGTACGCCTGTTCCCAGCCGTACCCGCACCTCATGCACGCGAAGGAGTAGGCCTCGTACACGGTGTGCACGTCGGAGGCGGTCACAGCGACAGGGACTGCGGCGGGGACGGGTACCGGGGTGTCTGCGATCTCACTCATGCCAGCTCCTCTTGTTCCACTGGTGCCATTGCCAGTGGACGCCTCTACGGGCGGGAGCGCATCAGGCCCTGTCTACTGTTGGACGGTCTTTGGGCGACTCATTCCGAAAGTGCCCGGTGCGCGGTCTGAGCTTTGCTTTTCAGGCTAGCTCTTTACCGACCTGCGGCATCTTTTGTGCCGCGTTCTTTGCCGCTACCACAGCGTCGAACACCTCGCGCTTGGGTACGCCCGCCTCGGCCGCGACCGCCGCGATGGCCTCCTTGCGCCGCTCACCGGCCTCTTCGCGCACCCGCACCCGGCGCACCAGCTCCTCGTCGTCCACGTCTCCGGGCGCGGCGGCCGGGGCGCCCTCGACCACGACGGTGATCTCTCCGCGGACCCCTTCGGCGGCCCAGGCGGCGAGCTCGCCGAGCCCGCCGCGCTTGACCTCCTCGTAGGTCTTCGTCAGCTCGCGGCAGACGGCTGCCCGCCGGTCGGCGCCGAAGACCTCGGCCATCGCGGTCAGGGTGTCGTCGAGCCGGTGCGGGGCCTCGAAGTAGACGAGCGTGCGCCGCTCGCCCTCGACCTCGCGCAGCCGGCCCAGGCGCTCCCCCGCCTTGCGCGGCAGGAACCCCTCGAAGCAGAACCGGTCCACCGGCAGCCCGGACATGGCGAGCGCGGTGAGTACCGCGGACGGCCCGGGGACGGCGGTGACCTTGATGTCCTTCTCGACGGCGGCGGCGACCAGCCGGTAGCCGGGGTCGGAGACCGACGGCATGCCGGCGTCCGTCACGAGCAGCACGCGCGCTCCGCCGGCCAGGGCCTCGACGAGCTCCGGGGTGCGCGCCGACTCGTTGCCCTCGAAGTACGACAGGACGCGCCCGGTGGTGTGCACGCCGAGCCCCTGGGTCAGCCGGCGCAGCCGCCGGGTGTCCTCGGCGGCGATCACGTCGGCCCGCTCCAGCTCGGCCGCCAGGCGCGGCGGGGCGTCCGCGAGATCGCCGATGGGGGTGCCGGCGAGCACGAGGACGCCTTCGGTCGTGGTGGGCCGGGTATCGCGGGGCTGGTCAGTCGTCACCCGCCCATCCTCTCAGTCCCGTGCCCCGCCGCCCCCCGCCCCTGGTGGCGCACACAGATCTCTTCCCTACGATGTGCCGGTGACCAGTACCGCGACGCCACCGCCCAGCCCCGCGGGGGCCCCGCCCGCCTCACCGGTGGGACGCGAGGACGAACCGCCCACCTGGCTGCGCCGGCTGCGCGGCTTCGGCTACGTGCCGCCCGCCGCCGCTTCCGCGCGCTCGGACGTCCGCACCCGCCTGGTGCCCCCGTACGCGAGGCCCTCCAAGCAGCTGTGGATGACCTTCGGGCTGCCGCCCCAGGTGTGGGGGACCTGGCAGCTGATCTTCTCGTGGGCGGGGCCGCTGCTGGTGGCGCTGGTCGCCGGGGTGCTGCGGTTCGTGCACCTGGGCAACCCGAAGGCGGTGATATTCGACGAGACGTACTACGCCAAGGACGCCTGGGCCACGATCCGGCAGGGCTACGAGGCGAGCTGGCCCAAGGACATCGACGCCTCCATCCTCGCCAACCCGGACGCGGTCGCCCTGCCGACCGATCCGGGCTACGTCGTGCACCCGCCCGTCGGCAAATGGGTGATCGGGCTCGGCGAGTGGATGTTCGGCTTCACGCCCTTCGGCTGGCGGTTCATGACCGCCGTGCTCGGCACCCTGTCGGTGCTGATGCTGTGCCGGATCGGGCGCCGCCTCTTCCGCTCGACCTTCCTGGGCTGCCTGGCGGGTGCGCTGCTCGCGGTGGACGGGCTGCACCTGGTGATGAGCCGCACCGCGCTGCTCGACCTGGTCCTGATGTTCTTCGTGCTCGCCGCCTTCGGGGCCCTGCTCATCGACCGGGACCGGGCCAGAGCCCGGCTGGCGGACGCGCTGCCGGTGGACGAGGAGGGCCGGACCCGGCCGGACACGAAGATCGCCGAGACGCTGCGGCTGGGCTGGCGGCCGTACCGGATCCTGGCGGGCGTGTGCCTGGGCCTGGCCGGGGGCACGAAGTGGAACGGCTTCGTCATCCTCGCCTTCTTCGGTGTCCTCACCGTGCTGTGGGACGCCGCAGCGCGCCGCACCGCGGGCGCGGGCGCCCCGTACGCCTCGATGCTGCGCCGGGACGCGCTGCCGGCCTTCGTCTCGACCGTCCCGGTCGCGGTCGTCACGTACCTGGCCTCGTGGTCGGGCTGGATCCTCAGCCCGGACGACGGCAAGGGCGGCTATCTGCGCGACTGGGCCGCCAAGTACGACCAGGGCAGCTCGCTGGCCTTCCTGCCGGAGTGGCTGCGCAGCCTGTGGCACTACGAGACCGAGGTCTACAAGTTCCACGTCGGTCTGACCTCGGGGCACACCTACGAGTCCAACCCGTGGAGCTGGCTGGTCCTGGGCCGGCCCGTCTCCTACTTCTACGAGTCCCCCGAGCCGGGCGCCGACGGCTGCCCGGCGACCGCGGCGGGCAAGTGCGCCCGCGAGGTCCTGGCCCTGGGCACCCCGCTGCTGTGGTGGGCGGGCTGCTTCGCGCTGCTGTACGTGCTGTGGCGCTGGTTCTTCCGCCGCGACTGGCGGGCGGGCGCGATCGCGTGCGCGCTGGGGGCGGGTCTGCTGCCCTGGTTCAACTACCAGGAGCGGACGATCTTCTACTTCTACGCGGTGGTCTTCGTCCCGTACCTGTGCCTGGCGGTGGCGATGATGATCGGCGCGCTGCTGGGCCCGGCCGGCTCATCGGAGCGCCGCAGAGCCCTGGGCGCGATCGGCGCGGGCGTCCTGGTCCTGCTGATCGCGTGGAACTTCATCTACTTCTGGCCGATCTACACGGGCCAGACCCTGCCGATGGATTCCTGGCGCGGCCGCATGTGGCTGGACACCTGGGTCTAGCACCGCGCACGACGGGCCCCGACGCCGGATGGTGTCGGGGCCCTCGTCGTCGGGGTCAGCGGGAGGCTTCGCAGGCCGCGGAGGCGGCGTCCTTGCTCGCGCCGGCCGCGACGAGGCTGGCGTCGCAGCTGGTCTGGTTGCCGATCGACCCCTGGTAGCAGGCCTCCGCGGCGCCGTCCGTGGCCTTCGGGGCGTGCTGGGCGACGTACTGCTCGCAGGCCTTCACGTCCGCGTGGGCGGACGGGGCGGCGATGACGGTGCCGCCGAGGGCGAGGGCGAGGCCTGCCAGGATGCTGGGGATACGAGCCGACGGACGCATGCGGATGCACCTGCTCTCTCGGTGGGCCGCGCGGTCCGCGGACCCTCGCCCTTCCGACGCTAGAACACGGCGCCGGAGCACGCATGTTCGGACGAGACGGCCTAGGAGGCCTTGAGCGGCCGGCCGAGCGCGACCGGTCCGAAGTCGGCCGGCAGATGGCGCACGGCCAGCGCCGCGGCCTCGGACGCCGTGGTGAACACCCCGAGGTCCGGGGTGATGAAGCCGGTGCCCACCCCGTACGTGCCGTCGCCGCCCGCGCTCAGGCAGGGGCTGCCGAGCGTCAGGCTCGGGCGGGTGGTGGACGAGAAGCGCAGCGCCCAGTGGCTCGTGAACGGGTAGAGGGCGCGCAGGGCCGGCTCGGCGTACGCCGCCTCGACCAGGGCCCGGTACTGCGGCTGCCAGGAGTACTCCAGCTCGCGCGCCTCCCGGAGCATGCCCTGCCACTCCGATTCCACCAGGCGGACGGGATCGAGGTCGGGCACCTCGAAGTGGCCCGTCAGGTGCACGAACGGGGCTACCCGCCGGATGTCGTCGAGGGACTCGCCGTCGTGCCAGGCCCGGGCCGCCCTGGCGACCTGGGCGAGATCGTCGGTGTCCCCGTCGACGAGGCACGAACCCTGGAACGGCTCCCCGCCCCGGATCGACCAGCGCCGCTCGTGTGTCGACGCGCCGATCCGCAGCGGCTCGCGGTGCGGCAGCGTGCTCGCGACGCTCGCGTGCAGCAGTGGACCGGAGTCGGGCGAGACCGCGGGGACGGCGTCGAGGCAGCCGTCCGCCGCGGCTCGGAGCGCTGCGGCGAGGCTGCCGCGGGCCGCGACGTCGGGGTACAGGACGGCGGGATCGGGAGGTGTGGACACAGCTCCCGATTGTGCCCGGTCGGCGGGCCGGGACTCCCGCCGGATGTTCCGGTCCGGTAACAACGACGTACTGATCCGCTGCACAGAGTAAAGTCCGCACCAGGGGTTCTTTGAACATGTTCAGGAACCGTCATCATGGGGGAAGGATTCAAGTGAACGGGGCAGCTAAGGGCGCCGTCATCGGCGGGGTGTTCCTCGCCATGGTCGGCGGCGCCGGCTACGGGGTGTACACGCTGGTCGGAGACGCCGGCGAGAACGCGAAGGAAGGCAAGGACGACGAGACCACCGTCCAGGCCGAGAAGGGCAGCGGGCCGGTCAGCGAGAAGGACGCCGCGAAGACCGCCAAGGCCTTCCTGGCCGCGTGGGCGGCCGGGGACGAGCGGGTGGCCGCCGACCTGACGAACAACCCCGCGGCCGCGCAGGCCGCGGTCGGGGATTTCAGGACCAGGTCGTACGTGTCCAAGACCGTGATCACCCCCGGCACGCCGACCGGCACCACCGTGCCGTACAAGGTCGAGGCGGAGATCACGTACGAGGGGACCACCAAGCCACTGGCCTACGACGGGCGGCTGACCGTGGTGCGCGGGCTGACCAGCGGAAAGCCGCTGGTCGACTGGCAGCCCTCGGTGATCCACCCGCAGCTCCAGAAGGACGAGAAGCTGCGCGCGGGCGCCCCCGCGAACCCGCCCGTGAAGGCCGTGGACCGCAACGGCGAGGAGCTGACCGCGGAGAAGTACCCCTCGCTGCGCCAGATCCTCGACGAGCTGCGGCAGAACTACGGCAGCAAGGCGGGCGGCAAGCCCGGGGCCGAGGTGTGGATCGAGCCGGCCGCCAAGGACGCGCCCAAGCGGACCCTGCTGACCCTCGTCGAGGGCGAGCCGAGCGTCCTCAAGACGTACCTGGACGCGCAGGTGCAGGCGGCGGCCGAGCAGGCGGTCACCAGGTTCCCGGAGGCCTCCGTGGTCGCCGTCCAGCCGAGCAACGGGCACATCCTGGCCGTCGCGAACCACCGCAAGGACGGCTTCAACGCGGCGATGCGGGGCGCCCGGGCACCCGGTTCCACGATGAAGATCGTGACGGCCGCGATGCTGATGGACCGCGGCATGGTCGCCGCGGACAAGCCGGCGGAGTGCGGGAAGACGGTGACCTGGGGCCGTGAGTTCCACAACCTGAACCACTTCGAGCTGCCGCCCGGCACCAGCTTCGCGACCTCGTTCGCCCGCTCCTGCAACACCGCCTTCATCAAACAGATCAAGCCCGTCGACGACGACTCCGCGCTGCCGAAGGAGGCCACGGAGGTCTTCGGCATCGACCTGGACTGGAAGACCGGCATCAAGTCCACCGACGGCAAGGTCCCGCCTGCCACGGGCGCGGCGGCGGCCGCCGAGTACATCGGACAGGGCCAGATCACCATGAACCCGCTGAACGTCGCGTCCATCACCGCGACCGCGCGCACGGGTGTCTTCCGCCAGCCGGTGCTGGTCTCGCCGGAGCTCGACGGCCGGAAGATCGCGACGGCCGAGCGCCGGATGAAGTCCTCGGTGCAGCAGCAGCTGGTTTCCATGATGAAGCTGACCGCCTCCAGCGGCACCGCGCGGGAGGCGATGGCCCCGGTCCGCGGCTCGGACAAGGGCGCGAAGACCGGCTCGGCGGAGGTCGGCGGCGCCGGGGACAGCCCGGACAGCTGGTTCACCGGCTTCAGTGGCGACGTGGCCGCGGCGGCCATGGTCGAGGGCGGCGGCCACGGCGGCGATGCCGCGGGTCCGATCGTCGCCCAGGTACTGAACGCGGGCTGAGCGCCCGGCCGAGCGTACGGCGGCGGCGACGCGACCGGCCCGGGCCGAAATCGGTCGTGTCGCCCCGCCGGGCGGCGATAGCGTCGCGGCATGACGACGTCCACGCACCCCCTGTTCGCCGAGGCCCTCGCCGAGCTGGGCCTCGACCTCACCGTCCGGAGCTTTCCCGAAGGGACCCGTACGGCCGCCGACGCGGCGGCCGCGATCGGCTGCGAGCTGAGCCAGATCGTCAAGTCGCTGATCTTCGCGGCGGACGGGGTCCCGGTGCTGGTCCTCATGGACGGTGCCTCACGTGTGGACGTGGAGGCCGTGCGCCGCGAGCTCGGCGCCGGGAAGGTGACGCGGGCCGACGCCGCCCTGGTCCGGGAGACCACGGGCTACGCGATCGGCGGGGTCCCGCCCTTCGGGCACCGCACCCGCACCCGGGTACTGGCCGACCGGTCGCTGCTGGCCCACGAGGAGATCTGGGCGGCGGCCGGTACCCCGACCACGGTGTTCCCGATGGCCCCGGACGAGCTCATCGGGTACGCGGGGGCCGAGCTGGCCGATGTGCGCGAGCGGTCCTCAGAGGGCTGACAGGGCCGACTTCAGGGCCCGGACCAGGGCCTGCGCCCGGGGATCCGCGGTGACCGACTTGGCCAGGGCGTTGGTGACGTAGCCGAAGCCGATGCCCGCCTCCGGGTCCGCGAAGGCCAGGGAGCCGCCGCGCCCGGGGTGGCCGAAGGAGGCCGGGGAGAGCAGCGGGGAGGCCGGGCCGTGCAGCATGTAGCCGGGGCCGAAGCGGGTGTTCACGACCAGCACCCGGTCCGGTCCGGCGGAGTGCTCCCGGCCGGCCAGCTCGGTGGTGGCCGGCGTGAAGATCCGCGCGCCGTCCTCGACCACGCCGATGGTGGCTCCGTAGAACCGGGCCAGGGCGCGGGCCGTCCCGATGCCGTTGGAGGCGGGGAGCTCGGCGGCCCGGTACGCGGGGTCGTTCTCGTCGGGCAGCGGCGCGATGGCGGCGAAGGCACGGCGGGTGAGGGAGTCCGGGTCGGCATAGGCCTCGGAGACGTTGCGCCGCGGCCGGGTCCGCAGCAGGCCCGCGCTCTCGGGCGGCTCGACCGGCGCCACCCGGCCCACGCGGTGGGCCTCGGTCTCCGGCAGGCCGATCCAGAACTCCAGCCCCAGCGGTTCGGCGATCTCCTCCGCGAGGACGGAGCCCACCGTGCGGCCGGTCGCCCGCAGCACCAGCTCGGACAGCAGCCAGCTGTAGGTCTGCGCGTGGTAGCCGTGCTCGGTGCCCGGCTCCCAGAAGGGCTGCTGGGCGGCGACCGCGTGCGCCCCGGACACCCCGTCGGCGGCCTCGGCGGCGCTCAGCCCCCGGTCCAGCGCGGGTATGCCGGCGCGGTGCGCGAGCACGTCGCGCACCAGGATCCGCTCCTTGCCGCCCGTCTTGAACTCCGGCCAGTACGAGCCGACGGGCGCGTCCAGGTCCAGCAGTCCGCGCTGGTGCAACAGCAGCGGCACGGCGGCCGCGACGCCCTTGGTGGCGGAGCGGACGATCTGCGCGGTGCCCTCCGTCCAGGGCTCGGTGCCCTCCGCGTCCCGGGTGCCGCCCCACAGGTCGACGACCTTGCGGCCGTCGCGGTACACGGCCACGGCCGCGCCCCGGTCCCCCAGCGCCTCGAAGTTGCGTACGAACGCGTCCCTGACGGGCTCGAAGCCCTCCGTCACCGACCCGTGGACATCCACGTCTGCTCTCCTGCCGTGGCGCTCCGACGGCGCCTACGCCACAGTGCAACGCCTTCCGGACGGCTCTGCTTCCCGGGTCCCCACGGAGCGCTCACCGGGCCCGGCGCCGATCAGTGCGAGGGGCGCGTCAGAAGGGGCGTGCGCGGGTCGAAGCCGAACGGCAGCTCCAGCCGGTGGGCCCGCATCAGCTCGTCGTCGCACAGCAGCTCCTGCGTGCGCCCGTCCGCCGCGATGACGCCCTCGCTGAGGATCACCGAGCGCGGGCACAGTTCCAGCGCGTACGGCAGGTCGTGCGTCACCATCAGCACGGTCACGTCCAGCGAGCGCAGGATGTCCGCGAGCTCGCGGCGCGAGGCGGGGTCCAGATTGGACGAGGGCTCGTCCAGGACCAGGATCTCGGGCCGCATGGCCAGTACGGTCGCCACCGCGACGCGGCGGCGCTGGCCGAAGGACAGGTGGTGCGGCGGCCGGTCGGCGAAGTCCGCCATCCCGACCTGCTCCAGGGCCTCCCGGACCCGCTCCTCCAGCTCCGCGCCGCGCATCCCGGCCGCCGCCGGGCCGAAGGCCACGTCCTCGCGGACGGTCGGCATGAACAGCTGGTCGTCGGGGTCCTGGAAGACGATCCCGACCCGGCGGCGGATCTCGGCGAGGTTCCGCTTCTCCACCGGCAGCCCGGCGACGGCCACGGTGCCGACCCCGCCGGTGAGGATGCCGTTGAGGTGCAGCACCAGCGTGGTCTTGCCCGCGCCGTTGGGTCCGAGCAGGGCGACCCGCTCGCCCTGCCCGACGGTGAGGTCCACCCCGAAGAGGGCCTGGTGGCCGTCGGGGTAGGCGTAGGCGAGGCCGGCGACTTCGAGGGAGGGGGTACTGGTCACAGGGTCCATCCCATCAGACAGACGGCGAGGGCCGTCACCGGGAGCACCGCCGCGTACGCCCACTGGGCGCGCGTGGCGACGACCTCGTCGATCACCGGCATCGAGCCGGCGTAGCCCCGGCTGACCATCGCGAGGTAGACCCGCTCGCCACGCTCGTAGGAGCGGATGAACAGCGCGCCGGCGGTCTTGGCCAGCACCCCCCAGTGGCGGATCCCGCTGGCCTCGAAGCCGCGGGAGCGGCGGGCGATGGACATCCGGCGCAGCTCGTCGCTGATCACGTCGCCGTAGCGGATCATGAAGGAGGCGATCTGGACGAGCAGGGGCGGCAGCTTCAGCCGCTGGAGGCCCAGCAGCAGGGCCCGCAGTTCGGTGGTCGAGGCGAGCAGGACGGATGCGGCCACGCCGAGGGTTCCCTTGGCGAGGACGTTCCAGGCGCCCCAGAGGCCCGAGACGCTGAGCGACATGCCGAGCACCTGCACCCGCTCGCCCTCGGCCACGAAGGGCATGAGCACGGCGAAGGCGACGAAGGGCACCTCGATCAGCAGCCGCCGCAGCAGGAAGCCGGCCGGGATCCGGGCGACGGCCGCCACCGTGGCGAGGAGGGCGGCGTACAGGCCGAAGGCCCACACCGCCTCGCGCGGTGTGGACACGACGGCCACGACGAAGGCCAGGGTCGCGGCGAGCTTGCAGTGCGCGGGCAGGTCGTGGACCGGCGAGTGGTCGTGGCGGTAGAGCTTGTGGGCGTGGCCGGCCCCCATGTCAGCCCGCCGAGACGGAGGTGGACGCGGAGGTGGCGGTGAGGTCCTCCGCCCGGCGGCGGCGCACGGCCCAGAAGATCCCGGTGCCGGCGACGACGGTCACGCCGACGCCGATGACCCCGGCGAGTCCGCCGGACAGGCGCGCGTCGTC
Source organism: Streptomyces sp. NC-S4 (assembly GCF_054353315.1). NCBI lineage: Bacteria > Bacillati > Actinomycetota > Actinomycetes > Kitasatosporales > Streptomycetaceae > Streptomyces > Streptomyces sp. NC-S4. The sequence goes on from NZ_CM135937.1 coordinate 3,680,123, forward strand.
GACGTCCTTGACGCTGTAATCGGCGAGCGGGGAGTTCGCCGCGGCGTGCTCCTCGACCTTCTGGTCGATCCCCTTGTCCGCGGCGACCTTCTCCAGGCCGTCGGGGTTGGCGGAGGCGTAGAAGGAAACGAATCCGGCGAGCACGAGGGCGGTGACCAGGCCGGTCACCCACACCTTCTTCGTCGATCCGGCCCCGGCGGCGACGGGCGCGGCGGCCGCGGCCGGTACCTCGACGAGTGCGCCGTCGACGCGCAGCTTCAGGGGCGAGGCCAGCCCGCGGGCCCCGTGCACCAGGTCGGGACGTACGGCGATCACGGCGCCGACGGTCGCGGCGGTGATGGCAGCCTCGCCGATGCCGATCAGGACGTGGACGCCGACCATGGCGGTGAGCACCTTGCCGATGGGCACGTCGGTGGTGCCGCCGATGGCGTAGACGAGGGTGAAGGCGGCGGCCGCGGCGGGCACCGAGAGCAGGGCGCCGGTGAAGGCGGCCGCGGTGACGGAGCGGCGGGTGGGCGGCAGGAGCCCGAGCAGCCCGCGGAAGATCGCGTAGGCGACGACGACGGTGACGACGCCCATGACGGTGACGTTCACGCCGAGGGCGGTCAGGCCGCCGTCGGCGAAGAGGATGCCCTGCATGAGGAGGACGACGGACACGCACAGCACGCCGGTGTAGGGGCCGACGAGTATCGCTGCGAGGGCCCCGCCCAGGAGATGGCCGCTGGTGCCGGCCGCGACCGGGAAGTTCAGCATCTGCACGGCGAAGATGAAGGCGGCGACGAGCCCGGCGAGCGGCGCGGTGCGCTCGTCGAGCTCGCGGCGGGCGCCGCGGAGGCTGACGGCCACCGCCGCGGCCGCCACCACTCCGGCGGCCACCGAGACGGGTGCGTTGATGAATCCGTCGGGCACATGCATGGAGGAGCTCCGCTTCCGCGTCTTATGCAGTCTTTAGCTGTTCAACCATAGTGCCCAGTTGCAAACCATTGGCAAGAGCGGGCGCATCACAAATGGAGCCGTGCGGTTTCGTGGGAATGTGCGAGGCTGGACGGGACAAAAGGACGCAAATGTTCTGATTTCGAGGAGTCTTGTCGATGTCAGCCACCGCCGAGAATCCCCCAGCGACCGCCACGGTCACCATCGTCGAGGAACGGGTCCGTGCCCGCGTCATCACGGACGACCCCCTCTACCGGGCCATTCCGGTCGCGCTGCGCTTCGCCGTCGCCGAGCCGCTGGCCGTGCGGATCGTCTTCCCGGCGGGCCTGTCCCCCGAGGGCACCGACAACGAGTGGGTCTTCCCCCGCGCCCTCCTGGAGGCGGGCCTCCAGGCCCCGACCGGGACCGGGGACGTACGCGTCTGGCCCTGCGGCCGCGTCCAGGCGGTCGTCGAGTTCCACTCCCCCGAGGGCGTCGCCGTCGTCCAGTTCGACATCGCCGCGCTGCGCCGGTTCCTGCGGCGCACGTACGCCCCCGCGGCCGCCGCCACCCGTCAGGCGTAAGGGGGTCCCGCCGGAAAGGGCCCGGCCCCGTACCGCCCGGTGATCGGGCGGTACGGGGCCGGGCCGTCCTGTCGGCAGGTGCGGGGCCGACGGGGTCGAACGGGGCCGGACGGGGTCAGGCCCCGACCAGCTCGCGGTCCTTGTCCGGACCCTTCGGGCCCTCCGGGGACTGCGCGGACTCCAGGTGCTTGCGCAGGCTCTCGCCCTCCACGTCCACGTTCGGCAGCAGCCGGTCCAGCCACTTCGGCAGCCACCAGGCCTTGTGCCCGAGCAGGGCGAGCACCGCCGGGACGATGGCCATGCGGACCACGAAGGCGTCGAAGAAGACGGCGACGGCCAGACCGAAGCCGATCATCTTGACCATCTGCTCGCTGGCCCCGATGAAGCCCGCGAACACCGCGATCATGATGACGGCGGCGGCCACGACGACCCGCGCGCTGTACTGGAAGCCGGTGACCACGGCCTGGCCCGGGCGCTCGCCGTGGACGTACGCCTCACGCATCCGGGTGACGAGGAAGACCTCGTAGTCCATGGCCAGACCGAAGACGACACCCACCATGAAGATCGGCATCATCGACATGATCGGACCGGTCTGCTCCACCCCGAAGAGCGAGCCGAGCCAGCCCCACTGGAAGACCGCGACGACGGCGCCGAGGGCGGCGACGACCGAGAGCAGGAAGCCGAGGGCCGCCTTGAGCGGGACCAGGACCGAGCGGAAGACGAGCATCAGCAGCAGGAAGGCGAGGCCCACGACGAGCGCCAGGTAGGGCAGCAGCGCGTCGTTCATCTTCTGCGAGAAGTCGATGTTCATCGCGGTGGCGCCGGTGACGAGGACGTCGTCCCCGCTGCCGTCGCGGATCTCGTGGACCAGTTCCTCGGTGTGGGTGGAGGAGGGGCGGTCCTTCGGGATCACGGTGATCACCGCGGCGTCGCCGGCCTTGTTGAGCGTCGGCGGGGTGACCGCGACGACCCCGTCCAGGCCCTTGATCCGGTCGACGGTGGAGTCGGCCAGCGCCTTGTCGCCGTCCACGACCACCATCAGCGGGCCGTTGAAGCCGGGGCCGAAGCCGTCGGACAGCAGGTCGTACGCCTGGCGCTGGGTGGTGGAGACAGGCTGGGCGCCGTCGTCCGGCAGGCCCATCTCCAGCTTGCTCGCCGGGACGGCGATGACGCCGAGACCGATCACACCGGCCAGCAGCACCATGACGGGGCGGCGCATGACGAAGCGGGCCCAGCGGGTGCCGCCGTTGGCCTTCTGCTCGGCGCCCGCCGGCTTGCCCTTGCCGAACAGGCGGCTCTTCTTGCCCGCGGGCAGCACCTTCTTGCCCGCGAAGCCGAGGATGGCCGGGACCAGGGTCAGCGCGACGAGCACGGCGATGACCACGGTGCCCGCGGCCGCGAAGCCCATCTTGGTCAGCATGGGGAGGTTGACGACGGCCAGGCCCACCAGGGCGATGACCACGGTCAGACCGGCGAAGACGACGGCGGAACCGGCGGTTCCGACGGCGCGGCCGGCGGCCTCGTCCCGCTCGCGGCCCTCGGCGAGCTCCACGCGGTAGCGGGAGACGATGAAGAGGGCGTAGTCGATGCCGACCGCGAGGCCGATCATCGTCGCGAGGGTGGCGGTGGTGTTGCCGAGGTCCAGCACGTTGGCGAGCGCGGTGATGGAGGAGACGCCGATGCCCACGCCGATGATCGCGGTCAGCAGCGGCAGACCGGCGGCGACGAGCGAGCCGAAGGTGATGACGAGGACGATCGCGGCGACCGCGATGCCGATGATCTCGCCGGAGCCCGTCTCGGGGGCGGCCATCAGCGCGTCGCCGCCGATCTGGACGTTCAGCCCGGCGGCCTTGGCCGCCTTGCCCGAGTCCTTGAGCGCCTCGCGGGTGTCGTCCTTCAGCTCCATGCCGCTGACGGTGTACTTGGCGCTGATGTAGGCGGTGGAGCCGTCCTGGCTCACGGCCTGGACCTCATACGGGTCGGCGACGGAGGAGATCTCGGCCGCGCCCGGTCCGGTCTTCAGACCCGAGACGATCTTCTGGACCTCGGCCTTGGGGCCGGGGTCGGTGATCTTGGCACCCTCGGGGGCCTTGATGACGATGCGGGCGTTGGCGCCGTCGGCGGCCATGCCCGGGAAGCGCTCGTCCAGCAGGTCGAAGGCCTTCTGGGCCTCCGAACCGGGTATCGAGAACGAGCCGGAGGTGGGCGCGGCCGCCGAGGCGGCGCCGAATCCGGCGGCGAACAGCAGCGCCACCCAGAGGAGGGCGACGAGGCCGCGGCGCCGGAAGGCGCCTCTGCCGAGTCGGTAGAGGAAGGTAGCCACGTCGGTGGTTCTCCCGTTCAGGTCGTGGGATGGATCCGGATCGGATCAGGGCGTGAAGAGCCGGCCCGACGACGAGAGCGGTGTGTCAGGAGCAGCAGAGGGCGGTACCGGGGACGGGGAGGAGTGAGGATCAGACGCCGAGGGCGGGGAAGACCACGGCGTCGATGAAGTCACCGAGGAAGGCCCGGTCCACCGGGCGGTCCTCGATCAGCGGGAGCGCGATGAACGCCCCGATGAGCATGTGCGGTACGAAGTCGAGCGCGGGACAGTCCGGGCGGATCTCGCCCCGGTCCACCCCGCGTTGCAGCATCGCCTGGAGACCGTTGATCTCCGGGTCGACCAGCAGGTCGCGCAGGGCCTTGTGCAGCTCCGGGCTCTCGTGGACGGCATGGGCCAGCCCCCGCATCAGTGCGGTGTCCTTGGCCATCTGCGCGTCGTCGGAGTGCTCGACCATGCGTGCGAAGTCCCCGCGCAGGCTGCCCGTGTCGATCTCGCGCAGCGAGACCGGCTGCGTGCAGCGCAGGGCCTTGGCGACCAGCTCCGGCTTGCTCCCCCACTGGCGGTAGAGGGTGGCCTTGCTGGACTTCGTACGGGCGGCGACCGCGTCCATGGTCAGCGCCTCGTAGCCGACGTCACGCAGGAGGTCGAGGACCGCCTCGTGCAGTTCGGCCTGTCGCTCGGGGGTGATCCGGCTACGCCGGGCCGCCATCGCCTCGGTCATGTCCGTGCCTCCCGTCGAAGCGAAACTGTTCCGTACACCTACGACGATACCCCCACCCCAAGCGAAACGAAACCGTTCCGTTTCGCTTGGGGGAGTGGCATGGATCACCTGTACGAGTTGCCAGGGCCCCCCTGCGCGGAAAGCATTGGGGGGTGAGTCACGACGTCGCGTACCTCCGTTTCCCGCACCTGCACGACGACCTCCTCTGCTTCGCCACCGAGGACGACCTCTGGGTCGCCCCGCTGGTCCCCGACGGCCACGCACCCGGACGGGCCTGGCGCATCACCGTCGACCGGACCCGCGTCGGCCACCCGCGCTTCTCCCCCGACGGCAGGCACATCGCCTTCACCACCTGGCGCAGCCTCGACCCCGAGATCCACCTCGCCCCCGTCGACGGCGGCCCCGCCCGCCAGCTGAGCCACTGGGGCGCCACCGACACCCGCGTCTGCGGCTGGGACCCCGACGGCAACATCCTCGCCGTCTCCTCGCACGAACAGCCGTTCTCCTACTTCTCCTGGGCCTACAAACTGCCCGTCGACGGCAGTCCCGGCGGACGTCTGCCCTGGGGGCCCGTGTCCGACATCCAGGTCGCCGACATCGACGGCGAGCACAAGAGCCTGCTGCTCACCGGCAAGCCGCCGCACGAGCCCGCCGCCTGGAAGCGGTACCGGGGCGGCGCCATGGGCCGGCTCTGGCTGCACGGGCGCCAGCTCCTGGAGGGCCTCGAAGGGCACCTGGACGCCGCGATGTTCGTGGGCGGCCGGATCGCCTTCCTCTCCGACCACGAGGGCATCGGCAACCTGTACTCCTGCCTGCCCGACGGCACCGATCTGCGCCGCCACACCGATCACGAGGAGTTCTACGCCCGGCACGCCTCCAGCGACGGCTCCCGCATCGTCTACCAGTGCGCCGGTGACCTCTGGCTCGTCGACTCCCTGGACCGGGGCGCCGCCCCGCGCAAGCTCCAGGTCCGCCTCGGCGGCCCGCGCGCCGGCCGGCGCACCTACCAGGTGCCGGCCGCCAGCCACGTCGACTCGCTCTCCGTCGACGCCACCGGGCGGGCCAGCGCCGTCGTGGTGCGCGGCAGCCTGTACTGGCTGACCCACCGCGACGGCCCGGCCCGGACCATCGCCGACACCCCCGGCGTACGCGTGCGGCTGCCGGAGATGCTCGGCAGCGGCGGACAGGTCGCCTACGTCACCGACGCCGAGGGCGAGGACGCGATCGAGATCGCCTACCTGCCCCGGGCCTCCGGGGACCGGCAGCCGCGCCGGCTGGCCTCGGGCGAGCTGGGCCGGGTGACCGAGCTGCTCGCGGACCCGGACGGCGAGCGCCTCGCCATCGCCTCGAACGACGGGCGGCTGCTGCTCGTCGACGCGTCGGAGGAGTCGAACGGCGAGGTCACCGAGCTGATCCGGTCCATCAACGGCCCCGTCACCGACCTGGCCTTCTCCCCCGACGGGACCTGGCTGACCTGGTCGCACCCCGGCATCGGGCGCTCGCTGCGGCAGATCAAGATGGCCCGCATCTCCGGGCCCGGCGCGCGCACCGTCGTCGACGTCACCAACGGCCGCTTCGCCGACGAGAACCCCGTCTTCACCCGGGACGGGCGCTACCTGGCCTTCCTGTCCTGGCGCGGCTTCGACCCGGTCTACGACGTGCACACCGGCGACCTGTCCTTCCCGCTGGGCTGCCGCCCGTACCTGGTGCCGCTGTCCTCGGCGACCCCCTCGCCCTTCGCGCTCTCCGCCGAGGGGCGGCCCGCGGCGGGCGGCCTGGACCCCGTCGAGGGCGAATCGGACAACTCCGGCGACGGCGGCGCCGTGACCGTGGAGGTGGAGGGGCTGGAGAGCCGGGTCACCCCGTTCCCGGTGAGCGCGTCCAAGTACTCGGCCCTGTACCCGGTCAACGGCGGCGGACTGGTCTGGCTGCGCTGGCCGATCTCGGGCGCGCTCGGCGAGACCTTCGCCAACCCCAACGACATCAGCGGCAAGCCCACGCTGGAGCACTTCGACCTGACCAAGGCCCGCAAGAGCGAACTGGCCTCGGGACTGGACTGGTTCGCGGTCAGCGGTGACGGCACCCGGCTCGTGATCAACGACGACGGCGACCTGCGCGCCGTCCCGGCCACCGAGTCGGGCGACAGCGACTCGACGGTCTACCTGGACCTGCGCCGCATCCTGCACGAGGTGGACCCGGCGGCCGAGTGGCGCCAGGCCTTCGAGGAGGCCGGGCGGATCATCCGCGCCTACTTCTGGGAACCGAACATGTGCGGCATCGACTGGGACGGCGTACTGCGCCAGTACCGCCCCCTGGTCGAACGGGTCGCCTCCCCCGACGAGTTCGCCGACCTGCTGCGCGAGGTCCTCGGCGAACTCGGCACCTCGCACGCCTACGTCTCCCCCGCCCGCCGCAACGAGGGACCCCCGCACTACCAGCGCGCCATCGGCCTGCTCGGCGCCAACCTGGTCGCCCGGGACGGGACATGGGTGGTGGCCAAGATCCTGCCCGGCGAGTCCTCCGACTCCAAGGCCCGCTCCCCGCTCGCCGGCACCGGCATCCGGGAGGGCGCGGTGCTCACCCACGTGGACGGCCGGCCGGTGGACCCGGTCGCCGGCCCCTACCCGCTGCTCGCGGGAGCGGGCGGCACCACGGTCGAGCTGACCTTCCAGCCCGCGGAGGGCTCCGGCCGCTCCCGCCGGGTCGCCGTCGTCCCGCTGATCGACGAACGGCCGCTGCGCTACCAGGACTGGGTGTCCAAGCGGCGGCAGGTGGTCCGGGAGCTCAGCGGCGGCCGCTGCGGCTACCTGCACATCCCCGACATGGGCGGCTCGGGCTGGGCGCAGTTCAACCGCGACCTGCGCATGGAGATGTCCCGGCCCGCGCTGATCGTGGACGTACGCGGCAACGCCGGCGGCCACATCAGCGAGCTGGTGGTGGAGAAGCTCACCCGCTCCATCCTCGGCTGGGACCTGACGCGCGACGCCCAGCCCGTCAGCTACGCCTCCAACGCGCCCCGCGGCCCGATCGTGGCGCTGGCCGACGAGGCGACCTCCTCGGACGGGGACATGATCACGGCGGCCTTCAAACTGCTGGGCCTGGGACCGGTGGTGGGCCAGCGCACCTGGGGCGGGGTGGTCGGCATGACCGGCCGGCACGCCCTCGGCGACGGCACGGTGATCACGGTGCCGATGAACGCCGCCTGGTTCCCGGAGTACGGCTGGTCGGTGGAGAACCACGGCGTGGAGCCGGACTTCGAGATCCTGCGCACCCCGCTCGACTGGGCGGAGGGGCGGCACGCCCAGATGGACGACGCCGTGCACCTGGCGCTGGAGCTGCTCGAACAGGACCCGGCCGCGATGCCGCCCGGCTACACGGACGTACCGGACCGGCGCCGTCCGAAGCTGCCGCCGAGGGAGTGAGCAGGCACCGGGTGAGCAGGGGCATGCGGGAGGGGCGCGATCCCCGGACTGCGGGGATCGCGCCCCTCGGCGCCGAATGCGGGCCCGGTGACGGTCGGATGACGGTCGGGCCAGAAGCCTAGGTCCGGTCGTCGAGCTCGTCCCGGATGTCGTCGAAGGACCGCTGCGGCGAGTCCTTCGGCTGCGGGCTCCGCCGGGCCTTCTCGTCCTGCGGGCCCTTGCCGGGCTGCTTCTGGCCCTTCTGGGCCTTCTCCTTGAGCTCCTGCGCCTTGTCCTGGAACTGGTCCTTGATGCCCATGCTGTTCACTCCATGAGGGGTGTCGGTGGTGGGGCCTCGACCAGACTTGCATGGGCGGACAAAGGTCGCATTTCGATCAGTGACTCTGTGTGCGCTCCTTCTCGTCCGCCGCCCCGCCGGCCCCGACGAGCCCCTTGGAGACGCCGCTCAGGCGCGGTCCGAAGCGCTTCATGTCGCGCTGTCCGACCGTCGCGATCATCCCCGGCAGGTAGCCGCGCACCCCCTGCATGCCGCGCAGCCACCACTGCGCGTACACGTGCGGCGAGCGCCGCTCGATGCCGGCGACGATCCGGTCGACGGCCGGCCCCAGCGGGTACGTGCGGTTGGCCGGCCACGGCAGCCGCTGGCGCAACTCCCGCATGACCTCGTCCTGGTCGGCGCCGCGCACCATGTCGGTGTCGGTCCAGGAGAGGTAGCCGACGCCGACCCCGACCCCCTTGTACCCGACCTCCGCCCGCAGGCAGTGCGCGAAGGCCTCGACCCCGGACTTGGAGGCGCAGTAGGCGGTCATCATCGGTGCCGGGGTGATCGCGGCCAGCGAGGCGATCTGGAGGAAGTAGCCGCGGCTCTCGGTCAGTACGGGCAGGAAGGCGCGGGCCGTGACGGCCCCGCCGATCAGATTGACCTCGATCACCCTGCGCCAGGCGGCCGGGTCCGAGTCGGCGAACGGCCCGCCGGCGGCCACGCCCGCGTTGGCGACGACGATGTCCACCTTGCCGAAGCGCTGCTTGACCTCCTCGGCCACCCGGGACATGGCCTCGTGGTCGGTGACGTCGGCGTACCAGTGGTCGCTGTCGGTGTGCAGCCGCTCGGAGACCTCCTTGAGGGCCTCCGGCTCCAGGCCGACGAGGGCGATCTTCGCTCCGCGGGCCGACAGCTTGCGCGCGAGCAGCTCGCCGACACCGCGGGCGGCGCCGGTGACGACGGCGACCCGGCCTTCCAGACTCCTGCGAGCGCTCACGTCGTCTTCTCCTTCGCGGTGGTTTCGAGATACAGATCGGCGAGCTCGCGCAGGGCGCCGGTGACGGCCTCGGGGGCCTCGACCGGGGTCATGTGCCCCATACCGGTGAGCTCGGTCAGCCCCACGCAGTTCGGCAGCGCGGCGGCGAGTCCCCGGGCGTGCACGATCGGGGTGAGCCGGTCGGCGGTGCCGCCGATGACGGCGGTGGGCACCGTGAGGCGGGCCACCTCGGCGTCCAGGTCCAGCTCGGCCAGCACCCGGGACCACGCGTGCCGCACCCCGGTGGGGCAGGCGTGGACGATACGGGCGCACGCCTCGACCTTGTCCGGCGCGGAACCGGGGCCCATGGTGGCGTACTTGAGGACCTTCCGGGCCACCGGCGTGACCGGCCCGAGAGGGGCGCGCGAGCCGAGGACCGCGCCGGTGACACGGGTCCGGAGGCGCCCGGCGCGCACCGGCAGGACCAGCGCCTCGGCGGCCAGCCGGGAGCTGCCGGTGCTGCACAGCAGTACGGCCGCGGCTCGCTCGGCGAACTCCGGCCGGCCCGCGGCCGCCATGATCGTCATCCCGCCCATGGAATGCCCGGCGACGACCGCCCGCTGCCCGGGGGCCAGGGTGGCCTCCAGGACGGCCACCAGGTCGTCGGCGAGGGCGGTGGTGCTGTGACCCGCCGCCCGGACGGCGGGGCTGCGCCCGTGCCCGCGCTGGTCGTAGGCGATGACCCGGTGGGTGGCGGCCAGGGCCCTGGTCTGAGCGGCCCAGAAGGCGGTGGAACAGGTCCAGCCGTGGGCCAGCACCACGGCGGGCGCTTCCTCGTCCCCGTGGACCTCGACGTGCAGGCGGGCCCCGTCGGCGGAGACGGCGACGAGCTCCCGCCGCGCGACGGGCGGGGCGTAGGGCCCGGAGGCGACGTGCGTCAACCGACTCACGCGCCCCCCTCCGCCGCGTCGACTCCAGCCTCACCGGCATTCGAGGCCCCGCCGGGGGCAAATCCAGCCCCGCCGGCGTTTGAGGCGCGGGGGTCCGGGGGCAGCGCCCCCGGCAACGGCGCCGCACCGGACCCCGCGGAGCCCTCGCGGGAGCGACCCGGCTTCGGCCCGGCGGCAGCCGAGACGCCGGCCGCGACGGCCACGGGGACCCGCTCGCGCTCCGCCACCCGCAGGACCTCGTACTCCGCCAGATCGACGCTCCGCGTCTCCCGTCGGAACTCTCCCGTCGTGCCCGGCCAGACCGTCGTGTTCCGGCCCTGCGCGTCCAGGTACCAGCTGGTGCAGCCGCCGGTGTTCCACACCGTCCGCTCCATCCGGGCCTGCACCTGCCGGTTCCACCGGTTCACCGCGGAGGGGCGGGCGCCGAGCGCGACCCGCCCGCCCAGCATGCCGAGCTGGCGCAGGTAGTCGGCCATGTAGTTGAGCTGCGACTCGATCATGAGGATCATCGAGCTGTTCCCGAGCCCGGTGTTCGGCCCGATGATCGTCATCCAGTTGGGGAAGCCCGCGGCGGTGGCGCCGCGCAGCGCCTGCATCCCGTCCTTCCAGGTGTCCGCGAGGGTCCGGCCCTCCGCGCCCACCACCCGGTCCGCGATCGGCATGTCCGTGACGTGGAAGCCGGTGCCGAAGATGATCGCGTCGACCTCGGTCTCGGTCCCGTCGGCGGCGACCAGCACCGAGCCGCGGATCTCCTTGAGCCCGGAGGCGACCAGGTCCACATTGGGCCGCGCCAGGGCCGGGTAGTACTCGCTGGAGAGCAGGATCCGCTTGCAGCCGATCCGGTAGGAGGGCGTCAGCTTCGCGCGCAGGGCCGGGTCCTTGATGGAGCGCGCCATGTTGGCCCTGGCCAGGGACTCGATGAGGCCGAGCTGGTTCGGCCGCTTGGTGAAGGCGCTGACCTGCAGCTCCCGGATCCCCCACAGCAGCCCGCGCCGCGCCGCGCGGGTGAAGGGCAGCTGGCGGTGCAGCCAGCGCTCTCCGGCGGTGATGGCCCGGTCGGTGCGCGGCATGACCCACGGCGGGGTCCGCTGGAAGAGGGTGAGGCGCTCCACCTCGGGGGCGATGGCCGGCACGATCTGGATGGCGGAGGCGCCGGTACCGATCATGGCGACGCGCTTGCCGCGCAGGTCGTAGTCGTGGTCCCAGCGGGCGGAGTGGAAGACCTTCCCGGGGAACTCGGCGAGCCCGGGGACCTCCGGCATCTTCGGGTCGGACAGCGGCCCGGTCGCGGAGACGACGACGTCGGCGGTCAGCTCACCGGCCGAGGTCTCGATCTCCCAGCGCAGCTCCTCCGCGTCCCAGCGCATCATCCGCACCTCGGAGTCGAGCCGGATGTGCGGGCGCAGTCCGAAGGTGTCGGCGACGTGTTCCAGGTAGGTGCGGATGGCCGGCTGTCCGGAGAAGGTCCGCGGCCAGTCGGGATTGGGGGCGAAGGAGAACGAATAGAGGTGGGAGGGCACGTCGCACGCACACCCGGGATAGCTGTTGTCGCGCCAGGTGCCGCCGACCGAGTCGGCCCGTTCCAGTACGACGAAGTCCGTGATCCCTTCGCGCCGCAGCCGTACGGCCGCGCCGAGCCCACCGAATCCGGACCCGATCACCGCCACCCGTACGTGCTCGCGTCCGCCCATGCCGCTCGTACCACCCATGCCCGCCGCCTTCCGCTCATCCGCAGTCCCAGCCACGCACCGCAACACCGCATCGCACCGCACCATCGAAACACTGCCAGCAATCACTGGCACAATCGGGAGGGTAGAGCAGCTCCGTACTCATGGGTAGGGGGCGGACCCGGAAAGTTACTGCCGGTACGCCATAAGGTGCGACTGTGGCGAAGGAAGAGACGCGAGCGACGAAGACGGTGCGCGAGTACCGCACGGAGGAACTGGCCGAAGCGGCCGGCATCCCGGTCCGCACCCTGCGCTTCTACCGGGAGCGCAAACTGCTCCCACCGCCCCGCCGCGAGGGTCGGATCGCCTGGTACGACGACCACCACCTGGCCCGGCTGCGCACCATCGCCGGCCTGCTGGAACGCGGCCACACCCTCGGCGGCATCGCCGAGCTGACCGCCGCCTTCGAGAGCGGCCGCGACGTCGGCCAGCTGGGCGAGCTGCTCGGCATCGGCTGGTCCGAGGAGACCCCCGTCCGGCTCACCCCTGAGGCGCTGGCCGACTACTTCGAGGGCGAGGTCACCCCGGAGAACCTGGCGGCCTCCCTGGACCTCGGCTACCTCGCCGTCGACGGCGACGTGATCGTGCACGTCAGCCGCCGCCTGCTGGACGTCTCCTCGGCCCTGGTCCGCGAGGGCGTCCCGCTGGCGGCCGTCCTGGAGGCCGGCCGCCGCGTCCGCGAGCACGCGGACGCGATGGCCGTGCTCTTCACCGAGCTGATATCGGCCCACATCTCACCGGACGCGCTGCCCCGGCTGCGCCCGCTGGCGAAGAGCGTGGTCGAGGCCGAGCTGATGATGGCGATGGACCGCCTGCTGGCCTCGGGCGGCGCCCACGCCCCTGCCGCCGACACCGACACCGGCTCCGGTCAGGCACCCAGCTCGTAGACCACGGTCACGGGCGCGTGGTCGGACCAGCGCTCGGGGTGCGTCTCGGCCCGCTCCACGAAGGCCTTCACGGCCTTCGCCGCCAGCCCGGGGGTGGCCACCTGGAGGTCGATCCGCCAGCCGGCGTCGTTGTCGAAGGCCCGCCCCCGGTAGGACCACCAGGAATACGGCCCCTCGGTGTCCGGGTGCAGCTCCCGCACCACGTCGACGTAGCCCGCCTCCGAGTACACCTTGCCGAGCCACGCCCGCTCCTCGGGGAGGAAGCCCGCGTTCTTCCGGTTCGTCTTCCAGTTCTTGAGGTCGGCCTCCTGGTGGCAGATGTTCCAGTCACCGCACACCACGACCTCGCGGCCGTCGGCGGCCGCCCGCTCCTTCAGCGCCGCCAGGTAGGTCAGGAACTCGTCCATGAACCGGTACTTCTCGTCCTGCTTCTCCGTCCCGGCCTCCCCCGAGGGCAGGTAGAGGCTGGCCACGGTCACCCCCGGAAGGTCGATCTCCAAGTACCGCCCGGCGGTGTCGAATTCCTCACTTCCGAACCCGACCTGCACGCGCTCGGGCGCCCGCCGCGTGTAGAGCGCGACCCCGGCCCGCCCCTTGGCGGCGGCCGGCGCGAAGGCCGTGTGCCAGCCCGCGGGGGTCCGGACGTCCTCGGGGATCTGCCCCTCCTCGGCGCGTACCTCCTGCAGGCAGACCACATCGGCGTCGGATCCCTCGAGCCACGCCCCGAAGCCCTTCTTGGCGGCGGCGCGGATCCCATTCACATTCACGGAGGTCACTGTGAGCATCCCAGCACCATAGCGGGAGGGTTCCGTACGATATTCGAATGTCTCACCGGATAGACCTCCGCACCGTGCCGTACGACCACCCGGACGCGGTCGAACTCGATGACCGGGTCCAGCTGGAGTACCAGGAGCGGTACGGCGGTGAGGGCGACGCCACCTTCCTGGACCCGGCGATGTTCGTCCCGCCGCGCGGCCTGTACCTGCTGGCGTACGACGCCGCGGGCACCGCGGTGGCGAGCGGCGGCTGGCGCACCCAGGACGAGAACGACGAGGGCTACGCGAACGGCGACGCGGAGCTCAAGCGCATGTACGTCGTCCCGGAGGCCCGGGGCCTCGGCCTCGCCCGCCGCATCCTGGCGGTCCTGGAGGAGGACGCCCGCGCGGCGGGCCGCCACCGCATGGTCCTGGAAACGGGCGACCAGCAGCCGGAGGCGATAGCCCTGTACCTCTCCTCGGGCTACGCCCTGTCCGCGAAGTTCGGCCACTACCGCTTCTACGACTCCAGCCGCTGCATGACCAAGCCCCTCCGACCCAGCCCCGCCGGCGTTTGAGGCGACCTTTCAGCCCCGCCGCCTCTTTCAGCCCCGCCGGCGTTTGAGGCGACCTTTCAGCCCCGCCGGCGATTGAGGCGCGGGGGTCCGGGGGCAGCGCCCCCGGCGACGGCGCCGCCCCCTACCGCGGGAGCCAGCCGGCCCGGTCCGTCCCCCACCGGGACGGCCCCACCCCCCACTCCCCGAAGGGACTGGCGGCGTGCCGCAGCACCCCGTACCCCGACCGGGTCTCCCGCAGCCACGGCTCCGCCGCATACCCCGAAGCCCCCGCACCCGCGCCGGCCCCCGCCCCCGCACCCGCCCCCGCTCGGGAGAGCCCCCGCACCAGCCACGACCCCGTCCCGGCGAGGGAGAACCGCAGCCCCCGCCCGCCCCCCTCCGCGAGCGCCCGCAGCACGCCGGCCGCCACCAGATACCCGGTCCCGTGGTCCAGCGCCTGCGCCGGAAGCACCCCGGGCTTCCCGTCCGGCCCGGAACACGCCGCGGCGATCCCGTACCCCGCCTGCACCAGCGAGTCGAATCCCCGCCGCCCGGCCCACGGTCCCCGCGCCCGCCACCCCCACGCGCACAGCTCGGCCACCACCAGCCCCGGCCACCGGTCCAGCAGCTCCCGCGCCCCGAACCCGTACCGCTCCAGGGCCCCGGGCCGGTAGCCCGACACCACCACGTCGGCCTCGGCGAGCAGCCCCTCGAAGACGGCCCGGTCCCCCGCCGCCGCCAGGTCCAGCAGCGCCGACCGCTTCCCGAAGCCGGTGTCCGCGTACGCGTCGTCCGCCTCCGGCAGCCCCGGCGGGTCGATCCGCAGCACGTCCGCCCCCAGCAGTCCGAGCGTGCGCGTCGCGACGGGCCCGGCGATGACCCGGGTCAGGTCCAGCACCCGCACCCCCGCGGCGGGCCGGCCGGCCGGGGCCGCGCCGAGGGGCCGACCCCGCGCCCCCGATTCCCGTACGGGCTCCATGAGCGGCTGCGGATCTCCGTACTCCCGTGCCACGGCGACGGCGAGTCCGCCCGCCCCGTAGACGAGCTCCTGCACCTCGACGGCCGTCCGTCCCCCGACCGCGGCGCCCACCGCCTCCGGTGTCGCCGACGGCAGCCGCAGCGCCCGCACCAGGGCGGCTTCGTGGTGCGGATAGTTGGCGTGCGTGCGCACCCAGCCGTCCGCCGTCCGCCAGAAGCCGGACAACGGCGCGAAGGTCACCGGTGCGCGTCCTTCGACCCGCAGGTGCCGCTCGCTGACGAACGCCGTCGCGACCGCGCCCTCGTCCACCACCGGCGGGGCCGCGTCCGACGCCGCGCCCCCGGCCCGCACCGCGGCCAGCTCGGCCGCGGCCAGCCCGCACACCCCGACGGTCGCGCGCGCCAGTTCGGCCACCGGCAGCGGCCCCTGCGCCAGGTCGCCTGCTCCGCGGTAGCGGACCCGCCCGACGAGCCCGGGCGCCCCGCCGAGCGCCTCCCAGGCCTGGGCCGTTGCGCCGTCCCGTTCCTCACCGATCGTCATGAACCCATGATTGCGCGCCCGGTCGGCTTATCTCGTTGCCCGGAGCGGGTTCCTCGACGATCATCCGTCGACAGATCCCCGCCGAGCGAAGGGCACCATCACCGTGAAATACCGTGTCATCGGAACCGCCGCCGAGACCCGCCGCGAAGTGAGCGTGCTGAGCCTGGGCACGATGACCTTCGGCACCACCGTCGACGAGGCCACCTCGTACGCGATCCTCGACCGCTTCGCGGAAGCGGGCGGCACCTTCATCGACACGTCCAACAACTACGCCTTCTGGGTCAACGGCACCCAGGGCGGCGAGAGCGAGGAACTGGTCGGCCGCTGGCTGCGCAGCCGCGGTGCCGGGGACGCGATCACCGTCGCCACCAAGCTGGGAGCCCGTCCCAACCGGCCTACCAGCGGCTTCAGTCTGGATGTGGAGGGCCTGTCCGCGAAGGTCATCCGGGAGTCCGCGGAGCGCAGCCGGGAGCGGCTCGGCATCGAGCGCATCCACCTGCTGTACGCGCACATCATGGACGAGAACACGCCACTGGAGGAGACAGTCCAGGGGTTCGCCGAGGTCGTCGCGAACGGCACGGCGGGCCTGCTCGGCGCCAGCAACCACTGGGCCTGGCGGGTGGAGCGCGCCCGTGCGCTGGCCGCGGCGGCCGGCGTACCCGGCTACGAGGTGCTCCAGCACCACCACAGCTACCTGCGCCAGCGCACCGACGTCCCCAGCCTGCGCTCGCCCGACGGCAACCAGGGCCTGGTCAGCGGTGACCTGCTCAGCTACCTCCGGGACAACCCGTCGCTGACGCAGGTCTCGTACTCCCCGCTGATCGCCGGCGCCTACGTCCGCGACGACAAGCCGCTGGGCCCGGGCTTCGACCACGCGGGCACCGAGCCGCGCCTGCGCGCGGTCCGCGAGGTGGCCGCCGAGACCGGGGCCACCGTCAACCAGGTGGTGCTGTCCTGGCTGATGGGCGGTGACATCCCGGTACTCCCCCTCGTCGGGGCCTCTTCGGTGGCCCAGCTGGAGGAGAGCCTGGCCGCGGTGGACCTCGACCTGACCCCGGACCAGCGCACGAAGCTCGACGCGGCCCACTGACCTCTTGGCTGCGGCTCCACGCGCCGGGAGCCATGGAGGTGTCGCGGATCACCCCGACGAGGATGCCGGGGGCGAGCTCCACGAGCTCAGGCACCTCGTGGGCCGCGAATTGGACCGACCCCGTCGGCTAGTGCGAAGGCCCCCCTGCTGGAGGGTCCGCCGAATCAGGGGAACTGCCGGGGTCGGTGAGCCAATCGGGCTGACAGAGAATCAGGCCGTCGTCAGGTGTGAGCGGGAACGTCGCTGTTGTGAGCGCTGCGTCGGCAAGGCTGTGGGCCAGGTCCTCGCAGGGCAGGTCGAAGAAGGAACCGGGCCGGTCAGGTGGAGGCGTGGTCCGGGCCCCTGCACGGCGCAGCGCGGCGACGGTGAGCCGGTCAGCTGCCTCACGCTGGGCCTCGTCGCTCTGGATGGCAAAGATCCGCGCCGACTCGCCGAGATTCTGTCGGCCGATGAGGTCCAGCAGTGCGGGTTGCACCTCCAGGGTGGGTGTCTTGGAAGCCCGGAGGCCCAGTGCGACCATCCGCCAGGGGCCGTGTGGGAAGGCGACCAGGATCCGGGAGCGCTCGCAGACGGCGTCGAGCAGCCGGAAGACATCGGCTGTGGGATTCTGCAGCAGGGTTTGTGCCTGACGGGGGCTCTCGGCGGCCCCACCCGTGGCGAGAGCGTGCACCATCACCGGTTCAAGCAGGCGCAGGACCAGGTCGCGGCCGAGGAGTACGGTGCCGGGGTCGGCGACGGCGGCTTCTTCTTCCGGGTCCGGCAGCCGACCGACCACGATCCTGGCCCGGGCGCTGTAGTCCACGGAGCGGCGGAGCAGGTCGTCGCGCAGGGACCCGACGGGGTTGCCGAGGAGGGTGAGCGAGTCTGCGATGCCCACGCGTGCCACCACGTCCGCCGCAGGCCCAAGCAGCCGGTCGACGCTGTGCTGCAGCCGACGGCGCGACTCCAACTCGTGCCGCTCCGTCGTGTAGGCCTTGTCCCGTTGGCGCACCAGGGCTTCGCCGGACAGTATGACGGCGCGGTACAGCTGGTTCAGGTCGTGACTTCTGTACGGCAGCCCGGCATCGTTGAGGACAAACGGGCGGAGGTCCGGTGGCAGCACGGGAAGCCGTCGGATCGCGACCGTGTCCAGCGGTAGGTCGCCCACCTTGCCGGCCCGGTACAGCATGATCTTGACGGCCGATCCCCCGGTCGCAGCAGAAGCACCGTAGCGGTCCACGGTACGGAACCATGTTTCTGTGTCGACCAGTTGCCCGACACGCCACGTTGTCGAGCCGGGGTCGGTGACCACGAAGAGTTCACAGTCCGCGATGGCTCTCAGCTGACTGATCGTCACGTCCATCAGCATGGCCAGCCTTTCGCCGGCTGCGCCATCCAGGAACCAGCTGTGGACCACGGTGGCGGGGAGTCTGAGGTGGCCGAACCTGCGGCCGCGTTCAGTCGGCGAGGTCAGGGTACGTCCGCAGTCCTCGCAGGCCCGCCCCACCCTTCTCCGGTTGTGGTGCATGCCGCAGGCGCACTCGTCTTCTCGGTCCTGGCCGAAGATGTCCTGGCAGAAGAGCCCGCCCTTGCGCGGGCGCATGTCCCGCACCTCGAACGGCCATTCTTGGTGCACTTCGCCGTGCGACCGGATGATCACGTCGGAGTCGCTCATCAGTTGAAGGCCGATGCCATCCGGGTGAAGCAGCGGCACCAGGCGGGCGGCACGCAAGGTGAGGTCGAGCCGACGTACCCCGTGGCTGACGGCGTCCTCGAGCGCGGAGGGCGGCTCCAGGCTCGGGGCAAGAGGTCCGTGCCCTGCGGTCTCCAGAGTGGTGCGCAGTTCCGTCCGCCAGTCGGCGCAGTCGCTGCGTGGTCCGTAGAGCTCCATCGCCAGATGGCGTGCTCCGCGCTCGACCAGCCAGCGGAACTCCACGGGCTTGATGACCTGGGCGCCCTCTCCGCCACTGCTCGGCGGAGGTTGCTTCGAAATCAGATCAACGTTGCCGGACGACCAGGCTCCGGTGTCCCCTCCCGCCAACCTGTCGACGGCGAGCCGGACTTGGACGGTGCGAGCCGGTTCACCAAGTGGTGGAGCCCAGGGGTGGTCGGGAGCCACGACCAGGTCCGGTTCATCGGAAACAGCCGCGATCTGTCTGAGCGTCGCTCCCGAGGCGAGCCCGCACACGGTCACGGAGCCGCCCGCCTCGCCGTCCAACGTGTCCCCGGGCCGCAGGGCGTGGTCGACGGCGACCGTCACGGTGACGTGGGTGCTGGCGGCCAGCATCCCCGGATCCAGGTGCCGCCCCGGCGCGGCGGGCACTGCGTCGGTCGCCAGGGGCCCAGTGAGCTGCTGGTCCAGCACCCAGCCAGGCAGCTCGCCCGGCATCGTCAGGCACTTCGTCCTCCGTCCCGCGTCCTCACCCCATACCGCCTTCGCAAGGCGCTCCTCGGGAAGGAGGTGTGTTCCCTCGGGCACGGGCACGACTGCTCCGACGAGCAGTTGCCCCGGTTTCACCTCGCTGCCCGGTTCGGCCAGACCACACTCCGAGAGGCTCTCCGTTCGTGCAGCGCTCACGCCCCAGGGGCTCTGGGAAAGCTCGGCGCCGGCGGGCAGCGACAGCTCCAGCTGCTGCAGCCGTGGCACGGCGAGTTTGCCCGGGTCGGTGAAGTGGCTGCCGAGGAGCGCTGCGGTGCCGCGCAATTGTGCTGACGACGCGACGGTGCACTGGAAGGACACCGCACCGAGACCGACCAGGTTGCCCGCGTGGAGGCCGGTGACGGTCGGGTGGCCCAGTCGGCGCCAGAAATCGCGCGTGTATGCGGGGAGTAATCGACCAGACTGATAGAGGAGTTCGATCATGTGGTGGATCAGGTCCTGTGTGAACCGGGCGTAGCTTCCGCGGGTTCGCAGCAGGGTCCGCCGCAGAAGGGCATCGAGAATGGCACCGAACTCACTCCTGCCGTCGTAACCCAGTGCGTCCTTCAGCCCGAGGAACCGGTGGCCTGCGGCGCGGTCATCCGGACCGGTCGCGAGACTGCTCTCCCAGAAGACCACGGGCGGAACGAAGGTGGGCTCCCCGTCGCGTTCGTGCAGCCCGATGGGCAGCGGCAGGGAGAGCAGTCGGATACGGTCGCGGTTCACCGTGCCGCCGTGATCTACGAGCGAGATGTCCACGGTGAGCGGGAGCCAGTAGTCGGCAGCACGGGTGCCACCGCGCTTGACCTGCCAGAGGTTGGCCAGTGTCACCCGAGTGCGACAGTCCGGGCAGACGATGTACTCCACTGCTCCATGGCAGTTCGGGCACGGGGGCGCGGTCGGGTCGATCCTGCCGTGGCCACGGACCGTGCCGCACGGGCAGGCGTGGTCGTAGCGGCGGGCGAATCCGGTCAATTGGCCGCAGGAGCAGTGCCACTTCCCCAGCTCGTAGCCGATCAGACACAGTCTCTGCTGATCGGCGGGGGCGTCTTCGGGGAAGAATTTCCGCAGCACTCCATCGAGTCCGCCCTTGCTCCGCTCGTGCGGGAGCCTGTCGAGCTGCAGGAATTCGGCGTACGCCCGGCAGTGCTGCTCCTGGGCCGAACGGCTCACAGGCGTGCCGAACGGCCGCTGCTCCAGGAAGAGAACCTGAAGGTAGCGGATCAGGTCCGGTTCCCTCTCCCGGAAGTACTCGCGGGCCGCGTACAGGTCCGCCTGCCGGCCTTCGACGCCCGTCCACTGCAGGCGCAGCCGCCGGAACTCCTCGTCGAGGATGGTCGCGAGAAGGTCACTTCCCCGCCCCTCCGCCTTCGCCTGCCCGATGGCGTTGCTGAGGTTGTAGACGCCGGGCTTCTCCCGCCAGTGTCCCGCGTGCTGGGCGAGTCTCCGGTCGCAGCGGCCGCTGCGGATGCTCGCGCCGGCGAGATCGAGGATGGATTCAGGCTCGTCCGACACCGTGTCAGCCGATCCCGGCCCGGACCCGGAAGTACTGCCGGAACCGGTCGTGGCAGAAGCTGTACATCTCGCCGCTCCTGGCCGGTGCACCGTCGGGCACAGGCCGGCGGTGCACGAGCAGGAAGCGGTGGATCTCCCGCACGACGGTGTCGAAGTTCACCCGGGGTTGTCCGTGGAGAACCTCGGCGGTGTTGAGGTTGTTCAAGGTCAGGCCCGGGACGCATTCCGTCAGATCCACCGCGGAGAGGGTGCGGGCCTGGTACAGGAGCGCGAGGATCTGGGCGTGCTCCAGGCGGTGAGCGCTGCGGGTGAGCTGTTCGAACTGCTGGTCCAGATAGCCCTCCAGCCCGCTGGGGGTTCGGTCGACGGTGTCCCGGGTCAAAGTGCCGGCCGCCGCGTCCTCCACCAGGAAGCGCAGGTAGAAGGGGTCGCCTGCGGAGAGCTGGTGGACCTCGCCGACGAAGTCGGTGTCCTCGGCCAGTTCGGTGGCCTCGCCACCAGCCATCCTCAGCAGGTCGATCAGCGCCGCCTCGTCCAGGCCCCGTAGCGACAGGTGCAGACCGGTGGCCGAGGGGGACAGGCCGATGTCGCTCAGGCAGGACCTCTTGTCGCCCCGGGTGCGACCCGAGAGCAGTACCACCAGGCCCTGCGGCAGCTGCTGCGGGAAGACGTGAAGCAGCCGCTCCGGCTTGGTCAGCTCGTCGATCGCGTCGAGCACGATGACGGTGGGCCGCTTCGGCTCGTGACGGAGGAGGGCACGGAACTGCCGCTGCACGCTCTCCGGGTCCATTCCGGGCACGTGAGCGGGATCCAGCTGCTCGCACAGGCACTCCAGGACGTGGTCCGCGTTCGCCGGGTCGAAGAGGCCCTCGCCCCGCCCGCTGTGGGCCTGGCTGATGAAGTGGTAGCGGAAGTCGGGGTGCCGGCTGACCAGATCGGCGAGCAGCGAAGTCTTCCCGTATCCCGAGAGCGCCTCCACGAAGACGTATCCGGAGCCCCGGGTGCGGATGTAGTCGGTGATCCGGGTGCTCTCCGTCTGCCGTCCGGTGAAAAGGCGGGTGCGGTTCTCGATCAGGTCCCGGAAGAAGTCCCTGGACGCGAACCCCACCGGACCCGGGTCGGGTTCGGTCTCCCGGCCGGACTGACGCGGGCCGTTCGACCGACGCGCCGCCGACGTGCCGGTGGCAGCCGTATCCGGACCCTGCTCCGTTGTCCCGGCCGTCGGCACCGAGTACGGGGCGGGCCCTGGCAGGGGCTGGAGGGCCGGGCCCGACTCGGACAGCTGCCACGGCCGACCACTGATCCTGCGCTCGCTTCGTGCCGCCTGACGCAGCTGTTCCCAGGACTGCCACTGAGTGGGCTGACGGCCGGAGTTCCTGCGGGCCTGCCCCTGCAAGTATTCGATCATGACCTTGAACGTGCGGCTGTCGGACGGCACCGCACGGCCGGTGAACCAGTTGCTGAGAGTCTGCGCCTTGAAGTCCACCCGCGGTAACTGGCTGTGACCGTGGCGAATGATGGACCCGTAGCCGGTCAACTTCGCCTGGATTCTGAGGTCGTTCAACGCAGCGAAGAGCCTTTCCTGCGCCCCCGTTTCCTGCGGCACGCCGATCCCTTCGCCTGCATGCACCATCCGGACCGGATCCGCATCGGACACGCATTGCCGCTCCGGATCCATGCCCTGAACAGCCTAAAGGGCATCCGGATCCGATTTCAGGCGAATCGGCGCATCGCCGGACGGAAACCCTGCGTGGCTTGGTAGGGGCAGCCGTCACCACCCGGTGACGCCGACTCGGGAGCGCTGGATCATGGAACTGGGCAAGCCGAACCACCACCTTCGAGGCATCGCCCGCACCGTCGGCCACGCCCTGCTGCGCGGAGCGGTCTCCGCCCTGGGCGCTCTGACCGTGCAGGCCGCCTGGCAGTTGCTGGTCGGGTAACGGGCGTCCGCCCCGGCAGTCGGGCACCGCCTCGAATCACACCCCCGCAAACGCCGAGATCCCGCCCGGTCTTTCGACCGGGCGGGATCTCGTGACGTTCACGAGAGCTACTCGCGAACTGTCGTCTGTGGACCTGTGGGGATTTGAACCCCAGACCCCCTCGATGCGAACGAGGTGCGCTACCAGACTGCGCCACAGGCCCTTGCGACGTGTGAAACATTAGCATCCCCGCGCTGGTGCTCCAAAACCGATATCCCGGAGCGTCCGCGCAGGTCACCGATCACTCGTTCGCGGCGCGCGGGCGGTCCTCGCCCTCGTACTGGTCGAACAGCGGTGTGCGGCCCTTGCCCTGGGCGCGCGGGCGCGGGGGCATCTGCGGTTTCGGGTCCGGCTTGGGGGGGCCGGGCTGGGCGCGCAGGCGGGGTTCCGTCGGCTCGGCCGTGCTGGAGCGGGTCGCGCTCCAGGCGTCCGGGGCCGCCGGGCCCGTGGCGCGGGGGGCCACCGGGGCGGTCACGTACGTCGGCAGCGGGACCGGGACCGGCTCCCAGCTGTCACCGCGGGCGGGGCCGCGTTCGCGCTCGCGCTGCTGGTCCACCCACTCGGCGTGGTCGGTCTGCTCGACCAGGGCGCGCCGTCCGGCTTCCTGCGGGGAGACCGGTGGTGCAGGGTCCGGTTCGGCGCCCGCCGCGGCCTCGGGCTCACGGCGGCTCGGGCGGTTCTCCCGCAGCTGCCGCGCGGCCGCCTCGGCGCGCCGCCGGTCCATGGTGAACTCGTAGCGCCGTCGCTCCTGGACCCGCAGGTGCACGATGTACGTGCTGAGCAGCAGGGCGGGGACCGCGGGGGCCCACAGGTAGTGCAGGCCGCCCACCGCGGCGACGACGGCGCCGAGGGTGAAGACCAGGAAGAGGAGTGCGGTGGTGCGCCGGCGGCGCGCGAGGACCTGGAGGCGCTGTTCGCGCCGGGCCCGCTCCGCGCGCTGCTCCCGTTCGACGGTGGCCCCCCTCGGCTCCGCCCTGGTCGGGGACACGCCGAAGGCCCGGGCGTCGGCGTCGACGGAATCGACTGTTTCCGTCGCGGCGTCCGGGTCCGCGTGGGGCTGGGGCTCCGCCTGCTCGGCACCGCGCTCACGCAGCCCCTTGGCGTAACGGCGCTCCATTCCCGCCCGGCCGGAAAGCAGCCGAATGGCAGTGGAGAAGCGTTCCGTCGGACGGGCTTCGTTCAGCTCGTCCTGCCTCCGGAGCCACATGGGCACCAAGTAGGCGGCCCAGGCCCCGACAATGACTGCGTAGATGAGGCCGCTGCTGCTCACACCTCACACCGTAGAGGGACACGGCCGAGGGGATCGGCCAATTGGGCCGGTGTGTCGCGCGATCTCGCTGATATCACGGACTTTTTTTGTGATTCTTCGGATCAGGTTATGGGCGAATCGGTTACCCGAGGCCATCAATTCGAACAGATATTCGCTTTTCGGTGCGCCCCGGTGGTTCGCTATTTCGGCGGGGACGACGAGTGGCGCGCACGGTGCCAGCGGCGCAGCAGCCCCTCCGGGACCTCCTCCGCCGTCACCGCGTAGACGAGGTGGTCGCGCCAGGCCCCGTCGATGTGCAGATAGCGCGGCCGCAGCCCCTCCTCGCGCAGGCCCAGCTTCTCCACGACGCGCCGGCTCGGAACGTTCTCGGGCCGGATGCACACCTCGATCCGGTGCAGGCCGACCTTCCTGAAGCAGTGGTCCACCGCCAGCGCGACCGCCGTCGGCATCACGCCGCGGCCCGCCACCTCGCGGTCCACCCAGTAGCCGATGTGGCCCGCGCACATCGAGCCCCAGGTGATCCCGGCGACCGTCAGCTGGCCCACCAGCCGGCCCTGGTACTCGATGACGAAGGGCAGCATCCGGCCCGCGTTCGCCTCCGCCCGCAGATGGCGGACCATCTGGCGGTACGTGGGCCGCTGGACCACCGGCCCCCAGGGCGCGGGCGGCGGAATCGTCGCCTCCCACGGCCGGAGCCAGTCGCGGTTGCGCCGGTTGACCTCGCGCCAGGCCTTCTGGTCGCGCAGCTTTATCGGCCGGAGGGTGACGTCGCCGTCCGACAGGACCACCGGCCAGGTCGGGCCGTTCAGCTCGGGCTCCCGGAGGGTGCCGCCGGTCTCGGGTGGTCGCCGCCCCGCAGCTGGTCCACCGCGTGCGGCAGGACGCGGGACAGGACGGCGAGGCCGTCGCGCACCCCGCCCGTCGAGCCGGGGAGGTTGACGATGAGGGTGCGCCCGGCCACGCCCGCCAGGCCCCGGGACAGGGCCGCGGTGGGCACCTTCGCCAGGCCTTCGGCGCGGATGGCCTGCGGGATGCCCGGGATCTCGTAGTCCAGCACCCGCGCGGTGGCGTCCGGGGTGCGGTCGGTCGGCGAGATCCCGGTGCCGCCGGTGGTCAGGATGACGTCGTACGCGGCGGCCACGCCCGCGCGCAGCGCCTGCTCCACCGGGTCGCCGTCGGGGACGACCCGCGGGCCGTCCACGGTGAAGCCGAGCTGCTCCAGCGCCTCGGCGAGCAGCGGTCCGCCCCGGTCCGCGTACACGCCCTGCGAGGCCCGGTTCGAGGCCGTCACGACCAGGGCCCGGCCCAGCGGCTGCGGGGAGCCGGCGCCGGCCGCCTCGGCAGTGGAGCCGTGGCCGTGGCCGTGGCCGTGGGCATCGTCGCCGTGCGGGGCGTTCACGAGCGCGCCCAGTCGCCGGACTTGCCGCCGGTCTTCTCCTCCACCCGGACGTCCGTGATGACCGCGCCCTTGTCGACCGCCTTCACCATGTCGATCACGGTGAGGCCGGCGACCGCGACCGCGGTCAGCGCCTCCATCTCGACGCCCGTGCGGTCGGTCGTCTTCACGGTGGCCAGGATCTCGACCGCGTCGTCGGCGACCCGCAGGTCCACCTTCACGCCCGAGACGGCCAGCGGATGGCACAGCGGGATCAGGTCGGGCGTCTTCTTCGCCCCCATGATCCCGGCGATGCGCGCGGTGGCGAGGGCGTCGCCCTTGGGGACGCCCTCGCCGCGCAGCAGCTCGATCACCCGCGGGGCGACGAGTACGCGTCCGCTGGCCCGTGCCGTCCGGGTGGTGACGTCCTTCCCGGACACGTCGACCATCCGGGCCGCGCCGGCCTCGTCGATGTGGGTGAGCCTGCTTTCGGTACTCATTGCTGCGCCGCTCCGCTCTGGGCTCCCGGGGAGCCTGTGTGGTGCGACACACGCTACCCGCACCGGCCCGACTTCAGCCGAGCAGGATCACTTCCAGCTCGGTCCCCGGCTCCACGGAGGTGACGTCCTCCGGTACCACCATCAGGGAGTCGGCGTGCGCCAGCGCGGCGATCAGGTGGGAGCCCGATCCGCCGACCGGAGCGACCGTGCCGCTCTCGGGGTCGTACTTGCCGCGCAGGAACTGGCGGCGGCCGGCCGGGGAGCCGAGTGCCTTGTCGGCACTGAGCACCGCGCGCACGCTCGGCCGCCGGACCTCGGACTCCGGCAGCCCCATGAGGGCGCGGATCGCGGGGCGCACGAACAGCTCGAAGGAGACGTACGAGGACACCGGGTTGCCGGGCAGCGCCAGCAGCGGGGTGTGGTCCGGGCCGATCGTGCCGAAGCCCTGCGGCTTGCCGGGCTGCATGGCGAGCTTGCGGAAGTCCATCCGGCCGCCGTCGACGTCCTCGCTGTCGGAGCCCTCGGTGGCGTGCCCGACCGAGGACAGCGCCTCCTTGACGACGTCGTACGCGCCGACGCTGACCCCGCCCGTGGTGACCAGCAGGTCGGCCCGGATCAGCTGGTCCTCGATGGTGGAGCGCAGGGTGTCGGCGTCGTCCGCGACGGCGCCGACCCGGTAGGCGATGGCACCGGCGTCCCGCGCCGCCGCGGCCAGCGCGAAGCTGTTGGAGTCGTAGATGGTGCCCGAGGTGAGCGCCTCGCCGGGCTGGACCAGCTCGCTGCCGGTGGACAGGACCACCACGCGGGGGCGCGGCCGCACCCGTACGGTGCCGCGCCCGATGGCGGCCAGCAGGGCGATCTGCGGCGGCCCGAGGACGGTGCCGGCCGCGAGGGCCAGGTCACCGGCCTGTACGTCGCTGCCGCGCGACCGGACGTGCGCCCGCGCCTCGGCTGCGCGGTGCACGCGCACCTCGCCGCCCGCGTGTTCGGGGGCGGCGCTGGCCGGGGTCATCCCGGCGGCCGCGCCGCCGCCCGTGCCGCCGTCGGTCCACTCGACCGGTACGACGGCTTCCGCGCCGGGCGGCAGCGGGGCGCCGGTCATGATCCGGGCAGCCTCGCCGGGGCCGACGGTGGGCAGCTCACCGCTGCCCGCCGCCACGTCCCCGACGACGGTGAGCACCGCGGGAAACTCCTCGCTCGCACCCTGGACGTCGGCCGTTCGGACGGCGTAGCCGTCCATGGAGCTGTTGTCGAAGGGCGGGAGGGCGACGGGCACGGTCACGTCCTCGACCAGGACACAGCCCTGGGCGTCCAGCAGTTGGAGCTCGATGGGCTCCAGCGGCCGGACGGCCGAGAGGACGTCCGCGAGGTGCTCGTCCACGGACCACAGACGGTGGTCGGTGTCCTGCGGTGCGGAACTGCTCAAGGTGCTACATCTCCTCCGTGACGTAACGGTGAAGCCAGGTGCGGAACTCGGGGCCCAGGTCCTCGCGCTCGCACGCGAGGCGGACGATGGCCCGCAGGTAGTCGCCGCGGTCCCCGGTGTCGTAGCGACGGCCCCGGAAGATCACGCCGTGCACCGGACCACCGACGGTCTCGTCGGCGGCCAGCTTCTGCAGGGCGTCGGTGAGCTGGATCTCCCCACCGCGGCCCGGCTCGGTCTCCCGCAGTATGTCGAAGATCGCGGGGTTGAGGACGTAGCGGCCGATGACCGCGTAGTTGCTGGGGGCGTCCTGGGGGTCCGGCTTCTCGACGAGGCCGGTGATGCGGACCACGTCCTCCTCGTCCGTGGCCTCGACGGCGGCGCAGCCGTAGAGGTGGACGTTGGCCGGGTCGACCTCCATGAGCGCGATGACGGTGCCGCCGGTGCGGGCGTAGATGTCCGCCATCTGGCGCAGCAGCGGGTCGCGCGGGTCGATCAAGTCGTCGCCGAGCAGGACGGCGAAGGGCTCGTGGCCGACGTGCGGCTCGGCGCACAGCACCGCGTGGCCCAGGCCCCGCGGGTCGCCCTGGCGGACGTAGTGCATGGTGGCCAGGTCGCTGGACTCCTGGACCTTCTTCAGGCGGTCGTCGTCGCCCTTGGCGATGAGGGCCGACTCCAGCTCGTAGTTCCGGTCGAAGTGGTCTTCCAGGGCACGCTTGTTACGCCCAGTGATCATGAGCACGTCGTCGAGCCCGGCGCCGACGGCCTCCTCGACCACGTACTGGATGGCCGGCTTGTCCACAACCGGGAGCATTTCCTTCGGGGTCGCCTTGGTCGCCGGAAGGAAGCGGGTACCGAGGCCAGCGGCCGGAATGACGGCCTTCTTGATCACGGGGTGCAACATAGTCATGCCCCGAACGATAGTGGTCTTCCGTCGAACACCGGACGGGACCGCAGCTGCTAGATACAGGTATGCCCCGATTCGGAAGGATATTTGATTTCCTCGTGGCAGAGAATCCGTCCCCCGCACCGGCCAAGGCCGAACTGCGCCGAGAACTGCTCGCCGCGCGCCGCGCCTTGTCCCCCGAGAGCCGCCGCGCGGCGGCCTCCGCACTCGCCGTGAGCTCCCTCGAGCTGCCCGAACTGGCCGGTGCCGGCACGGTCGCGGCGTACGTGTCGATCGGCACCGAACCCGGCACCCGGGAGCTCCTCGACGCCCTGCGCGCGGCCGGCAAGCGGGTGCTGCTCCCCCTGCTGCTGCCCGACAACGACCTCGACTGGGCGGCGTACGAAGGCCCGGCCGCACTCGCCGAGGCCGCCCACCCGGGCAAGATGCGACTGCTGGAGCCGACCGGCCCCGCGCTCGGGCCGGACGCGGTCACCGGGGCCGACGCCGTGCTGCTGCCCGGGCTCGCGGTGGACGGCCGCGGCATGCGCCTCGGCCGCGGCGGGGGCTCCTACGACCGGGTGCTGGAGCGGCTGGAGCGCGCCGGGGCGCATCCCGCGCTGGTGGTGCTCCTCTACGACGAAGAGGTGGTCGCGCGGGTCCCGGAGGAACCGCACGACCACCCCGTGCAGGCGGTGGCGACCCCGTCAGGGGTGCACCGCTTCAGTCCATGACGGCCTGATCCGCGCCCCGGCCCTTACGAGCCCTCGGGCTTGAGGGTCAGGGTGTCGACCGTGGCCTTCTCGACGGCGTCCTTGCCGAAGGGCCACTCCAGCAGCTCGCCCTTGGCCCACATCGTCGTCTGGTCCGTGTAGTGCGCGTTGTACGCGTGCCCCGAGGCACCCGTCAGGTTGATCCAGCGCGACTTGTCGAGGTCGTTGAGGTTCACGACCATCCGCATCGACGGGACCCATGTGACCCCGTACCCGCTGGAGGCGTTCCAGCCGGTCGCGTTGACCGTGGCCTCGCCGCCGCCCACGTTCCACGGGCCGCGGTTGAGGAGCCACTGCATGAAGCCGGGGCCCTCGGTGCCGATCGTCTGGTTCTTCAGCGTCAGCTGGTGCAGCCGGCCCCAGCTCCAGGTGGACTGGTCCTTGCCGAGCTTGGCGGTCAGCTCCCAGCGGGCGTCGCGCATGGCGCGGGCGAAGAGCTCGTCGCGGGTGGTGGCCGCCGGCTGGGTCACCGTCCGCGGCGAGGTCCACCACGGCGACTTCTCGTCCTTGACCAGGCGGCGGACCACCTCGAACCAGCGGTCGCCGCCGTCGGGCTGCGCCGAGTCGGAGCCGCGGGTGCCGCATTCGCGGACCGTCTTGGCGAGGTCGTCGGCCGGGCCGGTGCCGTTGCCGAGGACGTTCATGCAGCTGCCCTCGATCCGCAGCTCCTTGGGCATCTTGTCGCCGAAGGACAGCTTGAGGATGTTGCGCCAGACCGCGTTGAAGTAGGCCGCGGCCGCCGAGTCGGGCTCCTGCGTGTAGTTCCAGCCGTCCAGCAGCTTCTGCGCGGCGCGCACGCCCGGGTCCGAGACCTCTATCTTCGCCAGCATCGGGGTCAGCAGCGCGGCGATCTCGCTGCTGTTGTCCATCTGCATGGTGCGCATGTCGTCGGTCGAGATCCGGCCGCCGTCCTTGATCTTCGCCTCGATGAGGTCGTTGATCCGCTGGCTGCGGGCGCCGTAGCCCCAGTCGGTGGTCAGCAGGTACGGGTACTTGCCCGCGCCGGTCCCGCTCTCCACGACGGCCTGGTTGGCCGTGACGATGTAGCCGCGGGACGGGTTGGAGTCCCAGGGCATCTCGTTCTGCGGGATGTATCCGGTGTTGCTGTCCTTGCCGCCCTTCCAGGCGTACTTGGAGTCCCAGCCCGGGGCGGGCATCCGGCCGTCGTGCTGGCCGCGCACCGGGATGCGGCCCGGGGCCTGGTAACCGATGTTGCCGTTGGCGCCCTTGTTGTCGGCGTAGATCAGGTTCTGCGACGGGACCTCGAAGTCGGCGGCCGCCTTGCGGAAGTCCTCGAACGTCTTGGCCCTGTCGAGCTTGAAGACCGCGTCCATGGACTTGCCCGGGTCCAGCGCCGTCCAGCGCAGGGCGACGGCGTAACCGTCGCCGCGGTCGGGGGCGGAGCTGGCGACGGGGGCGCGGGTGCCGACCGTACCGAGCTGCTCGCTGCGGTCGGAGACGAGCGGGCCGTTGTTGGTGGTGCGGACGGTGATCTTCTTGCTGTCGCCGCCCGCGACCTTGATGACCTCTTCGCGGGTGGCGAAGGGGAGCACCTTGCCGTCGTAGACGTAGCCCTCGGGCTTGACCTGCTCCAGGTAGAGGTCGGTGACGTCGGCACCGAGGTTGGTCATGCCCCAGGCGATGTCGGTGTTGTGGCCGATGACCACGCCGGGCATGCCGGAGAAGGTGTAGCCGGCCACGTCGTACTGGCACTGGGCCGAGACGGTGCGGCAGTGCAGGCCCATCTGGTACCAGACCGAGGGCAGCTGCGGGGACAGGTGCGGGTCGTTCGCGAGCAGCGGCTTGCCGGTGGTCGTGTACTTGCCGGAGACGACCCAGGAGTTCGAGCCGATGCCGCTGCCGTTGGGGCCGAGGATCGCGGGGATCTTGTCCAGGGTGTCGGCGAGGGAGCTCAGCTGGGTGCGCAGGCCCACGGTCGCACCCTGGGCAGCGGCGTTGTCGGCCAGGCCGTTGGCCGGGCCCGTGACGGTCTGGGTTCCGATGGTGTTGGCGCCGCCGGAGCCGTTGCCCGAGCCGGTCCCGGAACCGGAGCCCGTGCCGGTGCCGGTGCCCTGCGGGGTGTACTTCCCGCCGTCGACCTTGCCGCCCTCGACGATCGGCTTGTTCCGGTCGAAGGGGTACGGCGGGTAGAGCTCGTCGATCTGCGCCTGCGAGAGCTTGGTCGCCATCAGCGCGCGGTCGATCTCGTCCTGCATGTTGCCGCGCAGGTCCCACGCCATCGCCTTGAGCCAGGCCACCGAGTCCACCGGCGACCACTGCTCGGGCCGGTAGTCGTCGCTGAGCTTGAGCGCGGCGTGCTCGACGGAGAGGTCCTTGCCGGACTTCCCCTTCAGGTACGCGTTGACCCCGTCGGCGTAGGCCTGGAGATACTTCTTGGTCTCCGTCGAGAGCTTCTTGTCGAACTCCTCCTGCGCGACCTGGCGCCAGCCCAGCGTGCGCAGGAAGGCGTCGGTCTCGACCTGGCCGGAGCCGAACATCTCGGAGAGCCGGCCGGACGTCATGTGACGCCGTACGTCCATCTCCCAGAACCGGTCCTGCGCGTGCACGAAGCCCTGCGCGCGGAAGAGGTCGTCGTCGTTGTCCGCGTAGAGCTGCGGAATGCCGTGGGCGTCGCGCTTGACCTCGACGGTCCCGGTCAGGCCCGGCACCTTGAGGGAGCCGGTCGTCTGCGGGAAGGAGGCGCGCACGCTGTCCACGCTCCAGTACGCCCCGTAGCCGAGGCCCGCGAAGAGCGCCAGGACCAGGACGAGCACGATCAGACGGGCGCGTCGTCCCTTCTTCTTGACGGGAGGAGCGGTTTCGTTGGCGGGCATCGCTGTCCTTAGAGGGGCAGGGTGGTCCTGGGAGTACTGGGAGCAACCATAGGCGTACGACCGCCTCCGTTGATCCGCCAGGGGTCCAGGTGCTGAGGACAGGGGGGAACAGGCGTTTCACAATGTGGTTATCGCGTAAAGGGCGCGTCAAAGATTAGGTAAGGTAACGAACTACTTGCCGAACTTGTCGCCGGGAGGCTCGATCCGCCGGGCGCATTGAGGAGGGCCGCCCGCTGACTGTCCACACGCTCAATGAGCTGCTGCTGGTCTGCTCGCTCGTGCTGCTCGTCGCCGTGGCGGCGGTACGCATCTCTTCACGCAGCGGCCTCCCCAGCCTGCTCATCTACCTCGGCATAGGCATCGCCATAGGCCAGGACGGGATCGGCAACGTCGTTTTCGACAATGCCGAGCTGACCCAGGTCATCGGTTATGCCGCACTCGTCGTGATCCTCGCCGAGGGTGGTCTGGGCACCAAGTGGAAAGAGATCAAGCCGGCCCTGCCGGCCGCGGTCATGCTGTCACTGGTGGGCGTCGCGGTCAGCGTGGGCGTGACGGCGGCGGGGGCGCACTACCTCGTCGGACTGGAATGGCGCCAGGCCCTGCTGATCGGCGCGGTCGTCTCCTCGACCGACGCGGCGGCCGTCTTCTCGGTGCTGCGCAAGGTGCCGCTGCCCGCCCGGATCACCGGCGTCCTGGAGGCCGAGTCCGGTTTCAACGACGCACCCGTCGTCATCCTCGTCGTGGCCTTCTCGACCGTCGGCCCGGTGGACGAGTGGTACGTCCTGATCGGCAAGATCGCCCTGGAGCTGGCGATCGGCGCCGCGATCGGCCTGGCCGTGGGCTTCCTGGGCGCGTACGGGCTGCGGCACGTGGCGCTGCCCGCCTCCGGCCTCTACCCGATCGCCGTGATGGCCATCGCGATCGTGGCGTACGCGGCCGGCGCCATCGCGCACGGCTCCGGCTTCCTGGCGGTGTACCTGGCGGCGATGGTGCTCGGGAACGCGAAGCTTCCGCACTGGCCCGCCACCCGCGGCTTCGCCGACGGGCTCGGCTGGATCGCCCAGATCGGCATGTTCGTGCTGCTGGGCCTGCTGGTCACCCCGCACGAGCTGGTCCGCGACTTCTGGCCGGCCGTGATCATCGGGCTGGTGCTGACGATGGTGGCGCGCCCCCTGGAGGTCTTCATCAGCCTGCTGCCCTTCCGGATCTCCTGGCAGGAGCAGGTGCTGATGTCGTGGGCGGGCCTGCGCGGAGCCGTGCCCATCATCCTGGCGACCATCCCGATGGTGTCCGGGATCGAGGGCAGCGACCGCGTCTTCAACATCGTCTTCGTGCTGGTCGTCGTCTACACCCTGGTACAGGGGCCGACCCTGCCCTGGCTCGCGCGCAAGCTGAACCTCGGGAGCGGGGACGAGAGCGCCCTCGACCTCGGGATCGAATCGGCGCCCCTGGAGAAGCTGCGCGGGCACCTGCTCTCCTTCTCCATCCCGCCGGCCTCGCGGATGCACGGCGTGGAGGTGAGCGAGCTGCGGCTGCCGCCGGGGGCCTCGGTCACGCTGGTGGTCCGGGACGCGAAGAGCTTCGTACCGGCGCCGTCCACCGTGCTGCGGCACGGGGACGAGCTGCTGGTGGTGGCCACGGATCCGGTGCGGGACGCGGCGGAGGCACGGCTGCGGGCGGTGGCCCGGGGCGGCAAGCTCGCGGGGTGGCTGGGCACGGGCGGACCCGTTTCCCGCTAGCGCGAAGCCGGGGCGCCGCTCACTGGCAAAACGTGTTAGAGCATCGTTCTAATTCAGCCGAGTTCGCTGAGATATGCCCACTTTTGCCTGCTTTTTCGGGCTCTTTACCTGCGAACCAGCCGTTAATCCCAGGCGAAGACACCCCTTGTCACCGAATTCACAAGGCGTGGTAGTGGCTTTCCCTGTACGATGAAGGCACACCAGATCGAACCAACTCTGCCTGACGCAGAGCTGGCGCGACCGCAAAGCGGCCGTGGCACCACCCCGACGTGGGCGCCCAGGTATCACTCGGTTCTGCGCAAGAGGACAGCTCTCGGGGCTCCCACATGTACGGGTGCGGCCGCTCACAAGGCGGAGCACCGTCCGCAGACGGGGACGCTCTACCAGGCAGCGGAAAGGCAAGGCCGTGACATCCGCGGTCACGACCGACACGTCCGCCCGCCCCGGATACGGGCAGCTCCTGCGCACTCCCGGCGCCCTCGGCTTCGTACTCCCCGGCTTCGCAGCCCGGCTCCCCTTCGGCATGCTGACGATCAGCATCCTGCTGCTGGTCCAGCACACCACCGGTTCCTACGGCAGCGCCGGCATCGTCGCCGCCGTCACCGGTATCTCCATGGCCCTGTCCGCCCCGCTGATGGGCATCTTCACCGACCGCTTCGGCCAGACCGCCGTCCTGCTGCCCGTGGTCCTCGCGCACTCCGCCGCCGTCATCGGCCTGGCCGCGCTCGCGCTGCTGGACGCGCCGGTCCTCGCGCTGGCGGCCGCCGCCGTACCCACCGGTGCCACGGTGCCGCAGGTCGGACCGATGGTCCGGGCGCGCTGGGCCGCCAAGCTGGAGGGCTCGCCGCTGCTGCCGACGGCCGCCGCCTTCGAGTCCGTCACCGACGAGTTCACCTTCGTCGTCGGACCGGTCCTGGCGACCGCGCTGTGCACCGGCGTCCACCCGGCGGCCGGCCTGGTCACCGAGGCCGCCCTCACCCTGCTCGGCGGCCTGCTCTTCGCGGCCCAGCGGGCCAGCCAGCCCAAGACGCACGCCCCGTCGGCCACCGGCGAGAAGCGCGCCTTCGCGCTGTCCTTCCCCGGCCTGCGCGTCCTGATCTTCGCCTTCCTCGGGATCGGCGCCGTCTTCGGCGGCATGCAGGTCTCGCTCGCCGCCTTCTCCAACGAGATGGGCAACCCCGGCGCCAACGGCCTGCTCTACGGGGTCTTCGCCGCGGGCAACATGATCGCCGGTATCGCCATGGGCGCCATCGCCTGGAAGATCGGCCCGCGCCGCCGGCTGATCCTGGGCTACATCGGCCTCACGGCCGCCGCCTCCGTCCTGTGGGCGGCGCACTCGATGATCCTGCTGGGCGCGCTCGGCCTGGTCGTCGGCCTGTGCATCGCCCCGGCGCTGATCACCGGCTACACGATGGTCGAGGCGCTGGTCCCCGCGAACGCGCGGACCGAGGCCTTCACCTGGCTGACCGGCTCGATCGCCTTCGGTCAGGCCATCGCCGTCATCCTGGCCGGCCGCCTGACGGACGCGCACGGATCCTCGTTCGGCTTCCTGGTGCCCATGGGTGCGACCGCGCTCGCGCTGACCGCCCTGCTGGCGCTGCGCGCGAGGCTCGCCCCGAAGGCCCCGAGCCGGATCGTGAACGTCTCCGCGCAGGAGGACGCGCCCGCGGCCCCCGCGACGGCGGAGGCGAACACGGCGAACACCGCGAACACGGCGGCGAAGACCCAGGAGACCGCCCGCACCACCCCGTCGTCGGCCTCCCGTAACCGGGTGAACGAGCGTGGGATGGGTCACCGCGTGCCGGTGACGGTGGACTGATCCGCCGGAATACGTCACCATGGAGCGTCGTTAGCACTCATTGAGTCAGAGTGCCAGGAGGAAATTCGTGCCGACCTACCAGTACCAGTGCACCGAGTGCGGTGAGGGCCTTGAGGCCGTGCAGAAGTTCACCGATGACGCACTGACCGTGTGCCCGAGCTGCGACGGACGCCTGAAGAAGGTGTTCTCCGCGGTCGGCATCGTCTTCAAGGGCTCCGGTTTCTACCGGAACGACAGCCGTGGCGCGTCGTCGAGCAGCACGCCCGCCTCGAAGCCGTCGTCCAGCTCCTCGTCGTCCTCGACGTCGACCCCTGCCGCCGCTCCCGCCGCCTCGTCCTCCTCGACGTCGTCGAGCTCGTCGAGCAGCAGCTCCACGTCGGCCGCCTGATCGCTCCTTCCCGAGGCCCCGCCGCCCTTGCCGGCAGCGGGGCCTTCGGCATGCTCACGGCAGGGCCTTAGGGTGGACCGCATGGTGAACGCAGAGATCGGTGTCATCGGCGGCTCGGGCTTCTACTCCTTCCTGGAGGACGTCTCCGAGATCCAGGTGGAGACCCCGTACGGACCCCCGAGCGACTCCCTTTACGTGGGTGAGCTGGCCGGCCGCCAGGTGGCCTTCCTGCCCCGGCACGGACGCAGCCACACCGTCCCGCCACACAGGATCAACTACCGGGCCAACCTGTGGGCCCTGCGCTCGGTCGGCGTCCGCCAGGTGCTGGGCCCGTGCGCGGTCGGCGGTCTGCGGGCCGAGTACGGGCCGGGCACGCTGCTCGTTCCCGACCAGCTGGTCGACCGTACGAAGGCCCGGGCCCAGACCTTCTTCGACGGTGAGCCGCTGCCGGACGGATCCGTTCCGAACGTCGTGCACACCACCTTCGCCGACCCGTACTGCCCGGTGGGCCGGTCCGTGGCGCTGGCCGCGGCCCGCGGGCGGGACTGGGAGCCGGTGGACGGCGGCACCATGGTCGTCATCGAGGGGCCGCGCTTCTCGACGCGCGCCGAGTCGCGGTGGCACGCGGCGGCGGGCTGGTCGGTGGTCGGCATGACCGGCCACCCGGAGGCGGTCCTCGCC
Organism: Streptomyces sp. NC-S4; assembly: GCF_054353315.1. Taxonomy (NCBI): domain Bacteria; kingdom Bacillati; phylum Actinomycetota; class Actinomycetes; order Kitasatosporales; family Streptomycetaceae; genus Streptomyces; species Streptomyces sp. NC-S4. The sequence continues at coordinate 3,716,388 of NZ_CM135937.1, forward strand.
CGCGAGCTCGGGCTCTGCTACACCTCGATGGCCCTGGTCACGGACCTGGACGCGGGCGCGGAGACCGGCGAGGGCGTGTCCCACACCGAGGTCCTGAAGGTGTTCGGCGAGAACGTCGGGCGGCTGCGCGAGGTCCTCTTCGACGCGGTGGCGGCCCTGCCGGCCACGGAGACCCGGGACTGCCTGTGCACGCACGCGCACGACGGGTGGGACCTGGGCATCGAGCTCCCGTAAGGGCCGTCCGCACTGGCCGTCCGGGACGCTCCGGCGGGCCGACCGCCGACCCGAAGGGGTACGGGCCGCCCGCCACCGGTCCCCGAGGCCCTCGCGGAGGACCTCGGGGACCGGCTCCCGGGCGCGCTCGGGACCGCTGCCGCGGCGCCCGGGGAGGAAGGCGTCCGACGAGCCGGCCGACGGCTGTCACATTCGGCGCGGCTGTCCGGTCCTCCCTGGTGACGGCGGAAAACGAAGACCGCCCCGGCCAGGGAGACGACTGTCATGCCGCGTATCTCGCTCACCCCGCCCCGCACCCTGCTGATGCGGATCGGCGCCTGGTACTCGCGCCGTACCTACGGCAAGGTGCTCGACCCCGGGCAGGCCTACGGGCACAACTCCCGCGTGCTCTTCTCCTACGTCCGGCTGGAGCGGAGCGTGGCGAAGTGGAACGCGCTCGACGCCGGGCTGAAGCACCTCGCCGTGATGGCGGCGGCGGCCCGCATCAACTGCTCGTGGTGCATGGACTTCGGCTACTGGGAGGGCCACGAGCTGGGCCTGCCGACGGAGAAGATCGAGCGGGTGCCGCGGTGGCGGGATTCCCGTGAGGTGTTCACCGAGCTGGAACTGCTGGTCATGGAATACGCCGAGGCCATGACCGAGACCGAGCCCGCGGTCACGGACGAGCTCGCGCGGGAACTGGTCGCGCGGCTCGGCGAGGCGGCGTTCGTCGAGCTCACCGCCATGGTCGCGCTGGAGAACTGGCGCTCGCGCGTCAACAGCGCCTTCGGCCTGACCAGTCAGGGCTTCGCGGAAGCCTGCCAGGTCCCGACCGGGCGCTGATCCCGGCAGCGGGCGGCCGGGGTGCTGCCCGGTTGCCCGGCCGCCCGGCTGCCGGATGACTGACTCGTACGGGTGACGGGGTTGTCCACAGTGCGGGGATCGTCCACAGGCTCCGGCGGGATTCCCCGGGAGGCCGGATCGTGGGATGTGTCCGGGCGCCGGGTCCGGGCACAGCAACTCACTCGGTCTGGTGGTGTTCGTCATGTCCCTTACTTCCGCAGCCCCTTCGTCCTGCTCCGCTCCCCGTGCCGCCGCCCTCGCTCCCGACGCGTGCGCGACGTCCTCCGCGTGTCCTCCCGCGCGCCCGGTCCCGTCGTTCCCGCCGCTTCGCGTGGGGCGGGGCGGGGACCGGCTGCGCCGGGCCGTGCGACGACGGCGGCGGGCCGCCTCGGCCGCGCTGGCCGTCGTCGCGGCGGCGGTGGCGGTGGGCGGGACGGAGGCGCAGGCCTCGCGGGGCGTCGCAAGGCCCGAGACACGGGCCGCTCAGCGTGCGGCGCCACCCGCCGCGGTGCGGATGGTGTCGGCGCCCGTGCGCATCGCGGACGCGGCGACGGTGCGGCTGCTGCGGCGCGGGGACCGGGTGGACGTGGTCGCGGCGGAGCGCGGCGGGCCGCCGAGGGTGGTGGCCGCGGGAGCGCTGGTCGCCGAAGTCCCCGATCCGGACAAGGGTGTTGCGGACGGTGGGGCGCTGGTGGTGCTGACCGTTGCGCGCGACACCGCGCGGGATCTCGTGGGTGCGGGTGCCACGGCGCGGCTGGCGGTGACATTGTGCTGATTCGCACAGCCGGCCAGCCGATTCACCTCAAGGTGGGGGCCGATTGGACACGCCGCGCCCGGACTGCCGTAGTTTTCGGAACCGTTGACTCCGTGTTCGGCAGATGTGAAGAAAGGCTCGGTCGTGAGCGAGAAGAAGAAGGAGAGCGTGCTGGCAGGCTTCAAGGCCTTCCTGATGCGCGGCAACGTGGTCGACCTGGCGGTGGCCGTGGTCATCGGCGCCGCGTTCACGAACATCGTGAACTCGGTGGTCAAGGGGATCATCAGCCCGGTGGTGGGCGCGGTCGGCACCAAGAGCCTGGAAGGCTACAAGTCCTGCCTGAAGGCTCCTTGCGCCATCGGCCCGGACGGCCAGCCGACGGGTGTGGAGATCCTCTGGGGCGCGGTGCTGAACGCGACGCTGACCTTCGTCATCACCGCCGCGGTCGTGTACTTCCTGATGGTGCTGCCGATGGCGAAGTACCTCGCCAGGCAGGAGGCCCGGCGCAAGGCGAAGGAAGGTGTCCAGGAGGTCGTCGAGATCACCGAGCTGGAGCTCCTGAAGGAGATCCGGGACGCCCTGGTCGCACAGCGCGGCGGCGGCGGCACGCCCCCCACCGGTTCACGCGGCGGCTTCTGACCTCTCCGGCCGCCTCGCGCGGTCAGACGTGGTGCGGGGGCTTCTCGTCGAGGAAGCGGGCCAGGTCGGCCGCGCTTCCGCCGGCGGGCGGCCGCTCGCCCCAGCCGCGGTCGGTGTCGTCCGAGGACTGCTGGTCCAGCGGGTCGTCGAAGACCAGCCTGGGCTTGGGCCGCGGCTTGTCGGCCTCGGGGGCGGTACGCGAGGCCTGCGGGTCGGGGGCGGGGGCGCTGCTCATGCCTCCAGGGTACGGCCGCCCGCTGCCCCGGCCCGGACCCCCGCCCGGACCCCGGCCCGGTCCGGCCGGGCGCCCCGGCTGCGGGGCGGCGGGCGCGGGGCCGCCGGCACACCGCCGGGCACGTGGCGCCGAAGCCGATGAGGGGCCGGTGACGGCGCCCGCCTCCGTCCGTGACCGCTGCGCGGCCGGGGACCGCGCCTCGCATCCGCCCGGGGCACAGGGGCCGCACGGGCCGCGCGTCCGCCCCGCCGCAGGCCCCCGCCTCTGGTCTCCTGGCCGGTATGGCCTACTCCCCCATGACCGCTCGCAGCCCCGGCGAACTCCACCGTGCCGCCACCCCGCTGGAGCTGTTCTTCGACCTCTGCTTCGTCGTCGCCATCGCCCAGGCCGGCGCCCGGCTGGTGCACTCGCTCGCGGAGGGCCATCCGGGCGCCGGGGTGGTCGGCTACTTCTTCGTCTTCTTCGGCGTGTGGTGGGCCTGGATGAACTTCACCTGGTTCGCCTCGGCGTACGACGTGGACGACGTCCCGTACCGGATCGCGACGCTCGTGCAGATCGCGGGTGTGCTCGTGTACGCGGCCGGGGTGAGCCGGGCCTTCGACGACAACGACTGGGCGGTCGCGGTCACCGGCTACATCATCATGCGCGTCGCCCTGACGGCGCAGTGGCTGCGGGCGGCCGCCGGGGAGCAGGGCGAGGCCCGGAGGTCGGCCCTGAAGTACGCGGCCGGACTGGTGATCTGCCAGCTGGGCTGGATCGGCCTGCTGTTCGTCCCCGACGACCTGAAGCGCTGGCTGTTCGTCGTCCTGCTCGTCGCCGAGCTGGCGGTTCCGGTGATCGCCGAGCGCGGGCACCAGACGCCCTGGCACGCGCACCACATCGTGGAGCGGTACGGCCTGTTCACCATCATCGTGCTCGGGGAGACGATCGCCGCGGCCACGGTGGCGGTCAAGTCCGCGATCGACGAGCACGAGGCGCTGGACCAGCTGCTGCCCATCGCCGCGGGCGGGCTGCTGATCGTCTTCGCCGCCTGGTGGATCTACTTCGCCGTGCCGATGCACCAGCACCTGAACTCCAACCGCGAGGCCATCCCCTGGGGTTACGGGCACCTGCTGATCTTCCTCTCGGGCGCGGCGATCGGTGCCGGCATCGAGGTCGCGGTCGAGCACGCGGTGGGCAAGGCGCACATCTCCCAGGTCGCCGCGAACGCCGCCGTCACCGTCCCGACCGCGCTGTTCCTGCTGATGGTGTGGCTGCTGCACTCCCGCCACTTCAAGCGCGGCCTCGCCCAGCAGCTGGTCCTGCCGGTGTCCGCCCTCGTGACGCTCGCCTGCACCTGGTCGGGCACGTACGCCGTCCTGTGGGCGGGCCTCATCGGGGTACTGACGGTGGCGGTCGGCCTCACCCTGTCCACGCGGGGCACCGCAGCCGCCCACGCCGCCGTCTGAACCCCGGGCCGTCCACCCAGCACCCACGCCCGCACCCGTACCCCGCCGAACCGTCACTCCCGCGCCCCGTCGCCGTTCTCCAGCGCAGGACGACGCGCACCCTTTGGAGGCCCTGCCATGACACTCCCGGCCCAACGCCACGGCACCGACCCCGGCGCGGAGCTGGCCGAGCCAGGTTTCTGGCAGCAGCCCCCCGCCCACCGCCTCGCTGCCTTCGCCCGGTTGCGCGCGGCCGAGGGCCCGGTGTTCGTCCCCGAAGGGTCCGGGCGCGGCCACTGGGCCCTCGTCCGCCACGCCCAGGTACAGGAGGCCAGCCGCCTCCCGAAGGTGTTCGCCAGTGCCCCCGGCGTGACCACCCCCGAGCCGGCCCGCTGGGTGCGGGCCCTGTTCGGGGACTCGATGGTCAACCTGGACGGCCCCGACCACGCCCAGCTGCGCAAGATCGTGCAGCGCGCCTTCACGCCCCGCCTGCTGGCGGCCGCCGAGGAGGACATCCACGCCGTCGCGGCCCGGATCGTGGACGACGTACTGGAGGACGGTCCCGACGAGTTCGTCTCGGCCGTGGCCTCGCGGCTGCCCCTGGAGGTCATCTGCAACATGATGGGCATCCCCGAGCGCTACCGGGCCGAGATCGCCGACCGGGTCAACCACGCCTCCGAGAACATCGGTGTGGAGCGGGGCCTGGCCTCCCGGCTGCGGATGCCCGGGCGCGGGCTGCGCGCGCTCGCCCGGATGCAGCGGATGGTGGCGGGCATCGGGCGGGAGCGGCGCAAGCACCCCACCGACGACCTGATCTCGGCGCTGGTCTGCGCGAACGTCGACGGCCAGGCCCTCGGGGCCCGCCAGCTCGGTGCCTTCTTCTCCCTGTTGATGGTCGCCGGGGTGGAGACCACCCGGAACGCGATCACCCACGGGCTGTCGCTGCTGACCGACCATCCGGACCAGCGGGACCTGCTGCTCTCGGACTTCGAGAAGTACGCGGACGGGGCGGTGGACGAGATGATCCGGCACTCGACGCCCATCATCCAGTTCCGCCGGACCGTGGCGGCCGAGCACACCATGGACGGGCACGTGTTCCGGCCGGGCGACAAGGTGGTCCTCTACTACGCCTCCGCCAACCGCGACGAGGCCGTCTTCCCCGACCCGGACGCCTTCCTCATCACGCGCTCGCCCAATCCGCACCTGGGATTCGGCGGCGGTGGCCCGCACTTCTGCCTGGGCGCTCACCTGGCCCGGGTGGAGATGAAGGCCCTCTTCCGTGAGCTGCTGACCCGGCCGGTCGGGCTGCGGGCGGTGGGCCTGCCGGACCTGGCCGGCTCGAACTTCGACAACCGGGTCCGCTCGCTGCGGTTCGCCTTCGAACGGCCCTGACCACGGTCCCGGAAACGGAACCGGCCACCGGGCAGGCTGGGGGCCCGGCGGCCGGAGCGGGTGGTGGCGGCGCCCCGCCTGCGGTTATCGCTGCACGCGCCGCACGGCGAGCACGCAGTGGGCGCTGCTGGTGAGCACGGACTCGTCGCCCGCGAAGGCCTGCAGGGTCTCCGGCGCGACCGGCTGCCCCGGAACGGCCTCGGGCCAGGCACGGGTGGCGAAGAGGAAGTACGCCTGCCCGCTCTCGTCCGCCGCGGCGACCCACTCGTCGGGGGCGGTGCAGCGCGCGTTCATCCCCGGCAGGGTGAGCGCGATCTGGTTGCCCTCCAGCAGGATCTGCACCGGGAAGGTGGCCGCCTTGAGGGTGCCGTCCATGACCACGTCGCCGATGGGCAGGCCGATCTCCTCCAGCAGCCCGCGGGCGGCCGCCTCGCCGGCCTCCCGGCCCTGCGGTCCGTCACCGAGGGTGTAGGCGAGGAGGTACGGGATGTCGTGCGCCTCTTCGGGGTCTCCGATCCAGGCGAGCACCGAAAGGGTGCCGAGCTGGGACCGGTCGATTTCGGCTTGAGTAGAAGTCATGCGCGCACCCTAGTGGTCTCGCCGCCGAGCCTTTCACGGCCCGTCACCCGGGCGGGCTATACGGCCCAGAATCCCTCTCCGGAATTCGACCGGATGTTCGCGTCCTGGTACTGGAGCCGCGCAATGCGCACGCTTTCCGGAATTTCGAACACCACCCACCCCTCGGCCCGCTCACCCACCTCGAGGGAATCGAAGACGATCGGTTTGCCGGTCGTCAGCTCGCCGGTCTTCACCACCGGGTGACGCCGCCCCGCGCTGTCATGCGCCCACATGCGTCCGAGCGCCCCGTACGAGGCTCCTCCCACGTTGACGAAGGACATCGAGGCGGCCACCCAGCGCTTCCCGGCGGGCGGGGCGAAGTTCTTGTCCACGCTGATCGCCGGGTCCACGAAGGCCCCGAGGTCGACCTGGAGGTGCCGGCCCATCTCCTTGCCGTGCACCCGTGCGGAGCCGCCGACACGGGCGTCCTTCGCACCGCTGCGTCCGGACGCCTCCGCCCCGCCCGGCACCCCGTCGTCCACGACGACCGGCGGCGCGGCGGCGGGCGCGAGGGCGCCCGGCTCCGGGGCGCTCTGGCAGGCGGCGGCACCGAACAGCAGGAGCGGGAGCAGGGCGAGGGCGGGCAGGGGGCGGGCGGGCTGGCGCATGCGTGATCCCTTCGGGGACGTATTGCGGCCAGTTTCACGCGCCCCGGCAAGTAATTGCGAACAACGACACGAGCCTGCGGAGCAAGTGCGTACGCCCACCTGCCACCACAATGCGTTCCGGCGGAATACCACCGCCCACACCCCCAGGAGGAAGAATGCACGTCTCCCCCCGCCGAATGGCCCTGGCGGCCTTCTCCGCACTGGCCGCCACCACTCTGTTCTGCGCTCCGGCCGGCGCCACGGTTTTCAATCAAGGTATTTCCGTACATCACGACGCGTACGTCTCGGGCGACGGAACCTTCACCCTTTCCGGGACGTACCACTGCGAGCAGGCTTCACCCACGGGGGCGATGCAGATCAAGGCGACCGTCGAGCACGAGGGCGGCCGGCTGAGCATCGGCGCGGAGCAGCCCGTCTGCGACGGCACGAAGCGCCGCTGGGTGGCCACGGCCCCGGGCCGCTGGGTGAACGTGCGCCCGGGCCACGCCGTGGTCACCGCCGAGCTCCAGGAGGTCCAGCTGTCGGGCCTGATGCCGAGGTCGGTCGCCACGGTCGCCCAGGACAGGCAGGACGTCGAGGTCCGCAGGCACTGAAGCCCGTGCGCGGCCGTCACGCCTTCCCGGTAGCCGCCGCTACCGGGACCGGCACTCGGGCGCGACGCCCGTCATCGACATGAAGGCCACCGCCTGGCACCCGGGGTCCGCGTGCGGCCGTCCCGTCGTCCGGCCCACGACCGCCGGCACTCCGGCGGCCAGCAGGAGCGCGGCGAGGATGCCGGTCACGGCACCCCTGCTCAGCCTGCGCACAGTGCGTTCCGTTCCATGGTCGGCATCATCGCCCCGGCTCCCGCCGCCCACAACTCGGCGTGTCCGGGCGCTCACCCGGTGCTCCGCGGGCTGCCGCTCGCGTCGAACTCGCACCACACCGCCTTGCCGTCACCCCGGGACTCCACACCCCAGTGCGTGGCCAGCGCGTCCACCAGCAGCAGCCCGCGCCCCGTGGTGGCCGCCTCGCCCGGGGTGCGCCGGCGCGGCCACACGCTGGAGCGGTCCTTGACCCACAGCCGGATCCGCCGGACCGGCTCCGGCAGCACCTCCATCGTCAGCACGGCCCCGCCGTCCGTGTGCAGCAGGGCGTTGACCAGCAGTTCCCCGGCCGCCAGCTCCACGTCGTCGGCGAGCTCCGGCATGCCCCAGTCGCGCAGGGCCTGGCGCAGGGCGTAGCGGGCCTCGGAGAGGCCTTCCGGGTCGGCCTGGTGGACGTACTGGTGGATGCGCGGTGCCCGGTGGGTGCCCGGGTCCGGGGCACGGCGCAGCACCAGCAGGGCCACGTCGTCCCCGGAGCCCCAGCGCTCCCAGAGCCGGTCGGAGAGGTGGTCGGCGAGGGCCGCGGCGCCCTGGGGGCCGCTGCGCACCGCCTGGGCGAGGGCGTCCATCCCCGCGGTGATGGTGGTGCCCGGCTCCTCCACCAGGCCGTCCGTGCACAGCACCAGGGTCTCCCCGGGCACCAGGTCGAGCCGGGTCTCGGGGAACTCCTCGTGCTCGAAGAGCGAGGCCAGCCCGAGCGGCAGGCCGCCGCGCACCTTGGGCCAGCCCGTACGCCCGTCCGTGTGCCGGATCAGGGGTCCGAGGTGTCCCGCGCGGACCGCCCGTACGCCGCCCGTCTCCAGGTCCACCTGCGCGTACATGCAGGTGGCGAAACGCTCGGTGTCCAGCTCGGCGAGGAAGCGCGAGGCCCGTGCCAGCACGGTCGACGGGGGATGGCCCTCCCCCGCGTACGCGCGCAGCGCGATCCGCAGCTGGCCCATGATCGCCGCCGCGTGCGTGTCGTGGCCCTGGACGTCGCCCACCACGACGCCCACGCGGTCGCGGGGCAGCGCGATCACGTCGTACCAGTCCCCGCCGACCTCCCGCCCGCTCCAGGCGGCGTGGTAGCGGACGGCGATCTCCCCGCCGCTGATCTCCGGGATCCGGCGCGGCAGCATGGCGGCCTGCAGGCCGGTCGCGAACTCCCGCTCCTGGTCGAAGAGGAGCGCCCGCTGGAGGGACTGGGCCACGATGCCCGCCAGGCCCAGGCAGAGGTTGCGTTCCTCCGGGCTGAACTCGGTGCGCCGCCGGTAGAAGAGGACCAGCCCGCCGATGGCCTTGGCCTGCGCGATCAGCGGCAGATAGGCGGCGGCGTCGTACCGGATCCGGTTCAGGTAGTCCGCGAGGGGCGGGAACTCGCCGCCGAGATCGGTGAGCGAGGTGACGAAACGTGCCTGCCGGGTGAGGACCACGTGCGAGAGCGGCAGCGAACCGTCCAGCCGGGTGAACCGGCGCTCGCTGAGGATCTCCAGGGACTCCCCGCTCAGTGCGATGATCTTGATGGTGCCGCCCTCGACCAGCCCCAGGGCCAGCCCGTCCGCACCGAGCCGTTCCAGTGCGCCCGCCCCGGTCAGCGCGGCCGTGACGTCGTCGACCGTCACCGCCCGCGACAGGGCCTCCGTGGTCCGCTGCACGATCGTCGTCTGCTGGGCGCGCGCCGCCTCCAGCTTGCGCAGCAGCGTGGCGTGGGCCAGCTCGGCGGTCGCGTCCCGGACGATCCCCACGATCCGCTCGGGCTGCCCGGCGCCGTCCCGGAGCACCCGGCCGGAGGTGTGGGTCCACTGGTCGCGCCCGTCGCGCCGCTTCACCGTGAAGTACGCGCCGTACGTGTCCCCGCCGTCCGCCAGGACGCCTTCGACGATCCGGGTCAGCCGGAGCCCGTCCGCGGACGGGATGCGCCGCCCGACCCCGGGAACGGTTCCGTCGAACTCCCCCGGCCCCAGGTCGAAGACCTTCATCGCGGCCTCGTCCAGCACCACCGTCCCGGCGCCCAGGTCCCATTCGAGGCTCCCCATGCCGTTGAGCGCGAACCGCTCCCCGGGCACGGTCACGGGGGGCCGCCGGACCGGCTCGGGTCCGTCCCGTTCCGCCGCTGCCACGTTCCCCACCACCTAACGGCCGGGCCAGCACGGCTGGGAGATCAGCCGCTCCCACTCCTCGTCAGGATGCCCCGGCAGGGTGCGCCCGGCCTCCCTCCAGCGCTTGACCAGGGAGAGGTAGATCGTGGGCTGGTCGGCGTGGGAGGCCGTCGCGTACGGGCCCGCATACGGCCCTGCGTGCGGCCCTGCGTAGGGCCCCGCGTACGGGCCCGCGTGCGGGGCGCGGTCGTACCCGGCGGCCCTGGCCCGACCGGCGGGCTGTTCCCCGCGGCTGGCGGGAATACGCACCCAGCCGCGGCCCTGCGCTCGCTCCGAGCTCATCACGGACCCCTCTCTCCGCGGATCTCACCGCAGATACGTCTTCGGATGCCCTGGGGGTACCCCCGGAACGGGCCCGGGGGAAGCAGCCGGGACCGGCCGGACGACACCGGGGGAACCCGGCCGCGAACCCCGGGCACCGAGGCGCTTGCGGACTCCTCTCACCAGTCTCCCCGCCGTGAAGCCCGCGCCGTGTACGAATCGCATGGAAGGGCCGAATGAGGGAGCCGTCAGCAGCCCCGCGAAGAACAGTCCGGGCCACGAGGACTCGAACCCGGGGCTCAGCTCCGGCGCCCCGCTTCCCCCCACGGTCCCCAGCGCCGCCCGCAGCCTCGCGTCGAGCAGTCCGAGGCGGGCCAGCTCCGGGACGAAGCCGGTGGCCGCGATGACGTGCTCGGTGTCCAGGACCACGGATTCCCCCGCCCGGGTGGTCAGCCCGAGCCGGGTCCGCCCACCCACCGCCACCGCCCGGTGCAGCCGGTGCCCGAGCAGGACGGGGACGCGCCCCTCGAAGCGGTCCCGCAGCCACCAGGCGCCGGCCGGTCCCAGCGCCGTCGCCGCGATCCGCTCCCGGGTGGGCGCGGGCAGCCGGCGCACCGCCCAGGGCAGCTCCGACCACACCCAGCTGCGCCAGCCGGTGCCGAGGCCGCTGTGGGGATCGCGCAGGGCCCGCAGCGGGGGCCGGTCCAACGGCTGCGGGACGGTGTTCCAGTTCAGCCGGGAGCGCCGGGCGACCAGGGTGGGCAGGGCGCCCTGCTCGGCCAGCAGGGCCGCGGTCTCCAGGGCCGCCTGCCCGGCCCCGAGCACGGCGACCTCCCGGCCCGCGAACCGGCTCAGGTCGCGGTGGCCGCTGCTGTGCGAGTAGTGGGCGGGCGGGAGGTCCGCCAGCGCCTCGGGGTGGCGGACGAAGGGCATCACCCCGACCGCGAGGGCCACCGCGCGGGCGAGCAGGGGCGGCCCCTCGGCGGTGCGCACGCGGAAGCCGTCGCCCTCCGGGGTCACCTCCAGGACGGTCACCTCCTCCACCTCCGGCGCGGCCTGCCGGGCGAACCACATCCCGTACGAGCTGAACGTGCCGATCGGCAGCGGAGTGCCGTGTTCCGCGGTCATGCCGAGGGTGGCGCAGTAGTCGGCCAGGGTGTGCCGCCCGTCCGGCGCGGACAGGTTGGAGGACCAGGGCTCCGACTTGAGGTACATGCCGTCGGGCATGTGGTCGCGCCACGAGGCCATGGGCCGCCCCAGCAGCCGTACGTCGAGCCCCGCGGCCGCCGCGTGGGCGGCGATCGACAGTCCGTACGGGCCCGCACCGATCACCACGAGATCGTCGATCCGCGTCAACTCCGCTCCTCCAGCTCGATGGTCAACGGGACACCAACTCGTCCGGCTCGGCCGAGGTCTCCGGCGGAACGGGACGGGAGGCCGGCACCGCGGGACCGCCCGACCCGGCCGGCTCCTGGTTCCGGCCGCGCTGCCGGGGCGCGCGGACGACCGCGAGCGCCGTACGGCGGCCCTGCCCCGGAACCCCGCGCAGCGCCCGGACCCCCTTGCCCGCGCCCCGCCCCAGCAGGGCGCCGAGCATCGCCAGGAACGGCAGCGGATCGTCGGCGGCGAACCAGGCCGTCTCGACGCTCCCCCGCTCGGCGGCCCGCTCCGGGGCCGCCCCCCGGTCCCTGCCCGTGCCCGCACCCGCACCCGCACCCGCGCCTGCCGCCGGGCCCGGGGACGCGGACGCCCGCGCCGGGCCGGCCGCGGCCGCGGGGACCGCCGCCGGGCGGCGCGGCATCGACCCGCCCCGGGCCCGCGCCAGCAGCGCGTAGTTCTCCGCGACGAACACCCGGCCCGGGCCGCCCGAAGGCTGCGGTACCTGCTGGCCCGTCAGGTCCAGGTACATCGCCTGTACGACGTCCAGCCCGGCCGAGTCCGCGAACAGCCGGAACTGCGCGCCCGGCCGGGGGTTGAAGTCCACCAGCCGGAAGCAGCCCAGCTCGTCGCGGCGGAAGTCCAGGTCCAGGATCCCCTGGTAGCCCAGCCGTTCGGCGAGCCGCAGCCCCGCCTCCTCCACCGCAGGATCCGGCAGCCAGCGCCCCACGGCCGTCAGCCCCGTCCGTACCGGCCAGGACAGCTCCTTGCGGCCCGAGCCCGCGAGCAGCGGACGCCCGCCCCGCGCGAAGGCACCGTGGAAGAACCAGTCCGTGTCCGGACCGGCCGGCAGGAACCGCTGGAGCAGCAGCCTGCTGCCGGCCTCGGCGGAGCGCTCGTAGAGCCGGCGCGCCTCGGCGGTGGTGTTCACGAGCATGGTGCTGCGCAACCCGTCGGCCGCGGTGGGCAGCAGCCAGGGCCGGCTCCACTTGGCGACGACCGGCAGGCCCAGCCGCCAGGCCGCCTCGGCCGCCTCGGCCCCGCTCGCCGGGATCACGGTCTCCGGGTGCGGGACGTCCCACCGCGCGCAGAGCCGCGACAGTTCGGCCTTGTCGGCCACCCGGGCGGGCAGGTTGTCGGGCTGATGGGGAATCCGGAAACGCTCGCGGAGCATCGGCGCGACCCGGGACACGGCGATCGCGCTCAGGTCGTCCATGGCGATGAGCACTGCCGGACGGCCGATCCGCTCCGACACCCCGGTCAGGCACTCCAGCAGCGCCTCGGGCGCCTCGGGGTCCAGCCCGCCCGCCGGCCCGGGATGCACGGCGCGCAGATAGCGCGAACGCCCCATGGGACCTCCCCCGGCCTCGACGACGGCATGGACCTCCACACCCTTGCGGCCAAGGGATCTGACGGCGCCGAGGGTTCCGTGGTGGAACGGATTCCGATCGAGTCTGAGCACAACGGCGGGCACGTGGTTGAGATACGCGGGCATGGAACGGCGTCTTTCACCTAGTCGGACCAAGCGGGGGTGGTGTGCACCTGCTAATGGCCTACGCGGCAGTCACCGAACAGGCCGTTCGTCAGATCTGATGCCTAACGTCTTCGGAAAGCACACCGATTCAGGAAAGCTCGGGAGACGCCATGCCCAGACCACGTCGCCGACTGGCGAGCACCTGCATCGGTACGGTCACGGCCGGACTGCTGGCCACCGGTGCCGCGCTCGCGACACCGGAGAAGGACCGGCCCGGGGGCTCCGACATCGCCATGGGCGCCTATCTCGACTACGGGCCGCCCGGGGTGGCCCGGATCCCGTACCTGTCGAGCTGGCTGGGCGGCAAGAACGTCCGGGTCGGGCACACCTATCTCCCCGGCGACAAGTGGGCCGGCATCGAGGGCAGGGTCTCGTTCCTGAAGAACTGGGCCGACTGGCGCCGGGCCGGGGACGACCGGATGTTCGTGCTCAACGTGCCCATGCAGGAACGGAACGAGAGCCGGGTGCCCGACCACCAGGTGGTCCAGCTGATCCGGGCGGGCGCGCAGGGCCAGTACGACCGGCACTTCCAGCGGCTCGCCGAGCGGCTGGTGGAGCTCGGCGTCCCGGACACGGTGATCGTGCTCGGCTGGGAGATGAACGGCGTCACCTACACCCACCGGTGCGCACCGGACCCGGAGAACTGGAAGGCGTACTGGAAGCGCATCGTCACCACCATGCGCGCCGTACCCGGGCAGGAGTTCACGTTCGACTTCGCCCCGAACAGGGGTACGGACGCGATCGGCTGGACGAAGTGCTACCCGGGCGACGACGTGGTCGACGTCATCGGAATGGATTCGTACGACCAGGGTCCCGGCCAGACCTTCGACGACCAGATCAAGCAGCCGTACGGGCTCCAGCAGCAGGTCGACTTCGCGAAAGCACACGGAAAGCCGATCTCCTACCCGGAGTGGGGGCTGTTCCGGCGCGGGGACAACCCCGAGTACGTGCGCCGCATGCTGAAGTGGATCGAGCAGCACAAGCCGCTCTACCACACCATCACCGACTACTGCCCGCACGGCGTGTGGCAGTGCAAGCAGAACCCGGAGTCCTCGAAGGCCTTCCGCGACGCGCTGACGCCCGTGCGGCCCGGCCCGGTGGTCCCGACCCCGGTGGTGCCCACGCCCGTGGTGCCGACCCCGGTGGTCCCGACCCCCGCGGTACCCACGCCGGTCGTGCCGACCCCGCAGGTGCCGACCCCGCAGGTGCCCACGCCGCAGGTGCCCACGCCGCCGGTCCCGAAGCCGGAGGTCCCCACGCCCACGCCGGTGGCCCCGACACCCGTGGTCCCGACGCCGGTTGCTCCGACCCCTCTGGTCCCCACACCTCAGGTCCCGACGCCCGCGGTCCCGGCGCCCACACCGGTGGTCCCGAGCCCGGTCGGCCCGGCGCCGGTCAGCCCGAGCCCCGCCGTCCCGAGCCCCGCCGTCCCGAGCCCGGTCGCACCGAGCCCGCTCGTCCCGACACCCGAGGTCCCCGACCCCGACCCGGATCCCGACCCGGATCCCGAGCCCACCCCCCGGCCCTCGCCCGCGGTCCCGACGCCCCAGGTCCCGGCACCCTCGCCGGTCGCCCCGAGCCCCGTCGCCCCGAGCCCGGTCGCCCCGAGCCCCGTCGCTCCGAGCCCCGTCGCCCCGAGCCCGCTCACGCCGAAGCCCGAGCCCACGCAGCCGAAGCCCCTGCCGCAGCCCACGCCGCCGCCGGTCAACAGCCGGCACTGGTGCGTCCCGCTCAACTTCGGCGAGTGGCTCTCCAAGCTGGTCGGCACGCAGTCGGTCTGCATCAAGCTGGACTTCGGCAAGGAGTCCGGTCTCTGGCCCTTCTAGTCGGGTCATCGCACCCGCAGTTCGCCCAGTCGCGCCCGCCAGTCCCTGGCGGCCGGCAGTGCCTCCCGCAGGACGTCCACCGCCCGCTCGCGCCCCATGATCTGCGACTCGTGTACGCGCATCAGGGGCGCGAGCGCCGCCGTGGCCAGCAGGAGACGCCGGTTGACGACCGTCGCGGGCCGCCAGTGGTTCTTGTACGGCTCGTTGCCGCGCAGGAAGCTCACCACCGGCCGGCCCTCGGCGAGCGCCCGGCCGGCCTCGTAGCGCAGCAGCAGCGTCGCGACGTCCACCTTCCGCGACCGCAGGTCGGGGTCGGCCCCGTACAGGTAGCCGCCGCTGAGCCCGGCCGACAGCAGCGTGACGTTGGCCGCCACCACCTTGCCGTCCAGCCGGAACTCCGTCAGCCGGCTCTCCCCGGCCCGCACCATCCGCCGCGTGGCCCGGGTCAGGTGCTCGGCGAAGCGGGGCCGCAGGTGCTCGGGCGTCACCCCGCGGCCGCGCCACTGCTTCTCGTGCAGCCGCAGCAGGGTCCGTACGGCGCGCGGCACCTCCTGCTCGGTGACCTCGTGCTCCTCGATCCCGGCGGCGTCGGTCTTGCGCAGTTTGGCCCGCACCCGCTGGGCACCGGAGGCCGGCATCCGCTTGACCAGTTCGTCGAACGGCAGGGTCGGCAGCTCCATGCACGTGGAGTCGGCGAGCATGCGGGAGACTCCGGGCCACTGCCGGTACAGCTCCTCGGCGGCGGCCCCGGGACGTACCTCCCGCAGGTCCACGACGGCGCCGCGGGCGGCCCGGTGCAGCCCGTGGGCCAGCGCCGGGACGACCTGGTCGGCGCACTCCGCGGCCACGAGCACGTCGAAGTAGTCGGTGATGTGTCCGCCGAGCGGCACCAGCAGGGGCATCGGCCGGTGCACGAGCATCAGCGGAGCCACGCCGACCAGCTCCTCGCCGCGCCTGACGAGGACGATCCGGAGCCGGCCGTCCTTGCCGTACGACAGCCACCAGGAGTGGAGCCAGGCGTGGCTCTGGAAGGGGGTGGCGGTGGGGCAGCTACGGAAGAGCCTGTTCCAGGACTCCTCCAGCGCGGCGAACTGCCGGGGGTCGCGGCACAGCGTCACCGACAGGGCCCCGGCGGAGCCCGAACTCATCGAACGGACTCCTTCTCCTTGGCCGGGGCGGGCTCGCCCTGGGCGGGCAACGAGGCGTACTCCTCGGCCGGGGACGGGGCGGCGGCCTCCACCGGGGACCCGGCCGCGGACCCGGTCCGGCCGTCCGCGGAACGCCGCGCGCGACCCGGCCCGGCGAGCAGCCACAGCCCGCCCAGCAGTCCGCCGGCACACATTCCGACGGCACCGCTGATGGCGGCGGACGGGGAGGCGGGCGCGGTCGGGGCGACCGCCTGGCTGAAGAGCAGCAGCTGGACGCCGGTGTTCTTGGCGGCCTGATTGCTGCTCAGGGACAGCGCGTCGGCGACCGCGTTCGCGATGTCGGCGGCCCCGGCGGGGCTCTCGGAGGTACCCGTGACGGCGATCATCGGGGACTCGGGGGAGGTCTCGGCCCGTACCTGGCTGCGCAGCTTCGCGGCGCTGACGCCGGCCCGCGGCTGGGCGTAGGCGAGGGTGGAACTGCTGGTCGCGATCCGGGCGTAGGCCTGCGCGAAGCCGAGGGCCGTGGCCGGCTCGGTCTTGTCGCCGGGTACGACGACGACGTAGCTGGTGGCGGCGTACTCGGGGGCCTTGAGCACCCCGTACGCCCCGCCCGCGGCCAGCCCCAGCAGGGCGCAGGCGGGCAGCGGCCACCACAGCGGCGCCGACGGCTTCCGGCGGCGGGGCCTGCGCTCGGAGCGGCGGTCCGGCTTCCGCTCGGACCTGCTCTCGGCCTTCCTGTCAGCCTTCTTCTCGGGGGTCTTCCCGGGGTTCTTCTCGGGGTTCTTCTCGGACGTGTCGGCCATCGACGTGCTCGCTTCCTGGGTGGAGGGGAGTTCCTTCGGGTCCCGTCGGGACCCCTTCGGGCGGGGGAGGGATCAGCCGGTGCCGGTCGGCTCCGCCGGTCCGGGCCCGGCCGGCTCGCGCGGCGCGCCGACGACGGCCGCGCCGCCGGCACCGGGCGCCGGGCCGGCGGCGGCGCGGCCCCGGGCCGTCCCCGCGGCGCCCGGTGCGGCCGAGAGGGCGAGTTCGTACACGTCCAGCAGCTGCCGCGCGCTGCGGGCGATGTCGTAGCGGCGGACCACCGGCGGCGGGGGCAGCCGGCGCGCACCCGCCTCCATGTGTCCGCGCAGCGCCGCGACCAGTTCCTCCGTGCCGGTCCCGATGCGCCGGGCCCCGGGGGCCTGCGCGGCGGGCAGGTCGTCGATGGCCGGGCAGGTCACGTGCAGGACGGGGAGCCCGGCGGCCAGCGCCTCCACGACGGCGAGCCCGAAGGCCTCCTCCCGCGACGGGGAGACGAAGACGTCCATCGCGGCCAGCAGCGCCGGAATGCCCGGGGTGCGGCCGTCCGCGCTGTCACCCAGCGGATCCCGCTCCCCCAGCAGGTGGATCCGGCTCTGCGCGCCGAGCTCGGCGGCCAGCCGGCGCAGTCCCGCCCGCTCCGGCCCGTCCCCGGCCAGCAGCAGATGCGCCCCCGGCAGCGCGGCCACGGCTCGCACCAGGACGTCGAACCGCTTGCCGGGGACCAGCCGGCCGACCCCGCCGACCACGAAGGCCCGCTCGGACAGCCCGGTGCGGGCCCGGGTGGCCCGCCGGACGCCCTCGTCGAAGCGGAAGCGGACGGCCTCGATCCCGTTCGGTACGACGTGCACCCGCGCGGCCGGTACCCCCCACCCCTCCAGCCGGGCGGCCACGGTGTCGGAGACGGCGACGGTGGCCGCGCCCAGGCGTTCACTGGCCAGGTACAGCGTGCGGACGCCGCCCGAGAGCGGCCGCCCCTCGATCTCGCCCTCGCCGAGGGAGTGTTCGGTGGCCACGGTCGCCGAGGTGCCCGCGAGCCGGGCCGCGAGGCGCCCGTAGACGCAGGCCCGGTACAGATGCGTGTGCACGAGGTCGTACCGGCCGCGCCGGATGAACCGCACCAGCCGGGGCAGCGCCCCCAGGTCCCGGTTGCCGCGCATGCCCAGGTGGACGACCCGGACCCCGTCGGCGCGCAGCCCCTCGGCCACCGGCCCGGGGTTGGTCAGGGTCAGCACGTCGCACTGCATCGGCATGTGGCGCAGCAACAGGCGCAGTTGCTGTTCGGCGCCGCCGACACCGAGCCCGGTGATGATGTGCAGTGCCTTGACCGACTGCATCGTCGTCATCGCTGCACCCCGCGCCGCAGCTCGCGCATCTGGTGGCGGAACTGCTTGATCCGCAGCCGGGCGCCGCCGTCGGCCTGGCTGACGTGCGTACGCGGCAGCGCGTGCGGGCCGGCGAGCCGTCCGGGGTCGATGGCGCAGGCGTAGCCGTAGCCGGCGGCCCGGGTGGCGGCGACGACCCGGGCGTCGAGGTGCCCGTACGGGTAGCAGAACCCTTCGGGCAGGGTCCCGGTCAGCTCGCGCAGCAGGTCGCGGCTGCCCCGCAGTTCCTGCTGGAGCACGGCGTCGGCGGTCGCGGGGAGGTCCTGGTGGAGCAGTCCGTGCGAGCCGATCTCCTGTCCGGCGTCGGCGGCTTCGCGGATGCCCTCGGCGGTCAGCAGGGACTTGCGCGGGCCGAGCGGGTCCCACACGTTGTCCACGCCGAGCCGCCCGGGCAGCACGAAGAGGGTGGAGGTGAAGTCGTAGCGGCTGAGCAGCGGGAGCGCGTGGGTGAGGAAGTCGGTGTATCCGTCGTCGAAGGTCAGCCCGACCAGGCCGGCACCGCGGCCGGCCGCGCGGGCCCGCAGCAGTTCGCCCACGGACACCCCGCGCAGGCCGCGGGAGCGCAGCCACAGCAGCTGGGCCTCCAGGGCGAGCGGGGTGACGGTGATCCCGTACGGGTCCTCCGCGGGGTCGGTGAATTCGGCGACCGAGTGGTACATCAGGACCCACGGCGAAGCGGTCCGGCGGGTGGGGACCACCACGCCGGCGGGGGCCGTGTCGGTGTCAGCGGACATTGCGGAACCTCTGCGTGAGCTGGGAGATCTGACCGGGCAGGGCGGTGACTTCGAGGGCGTGCATGGCCATGCCGGTGGCTCCGAACATGGCCGGGACCAGCAGGCAGCCGAGGGCTGCGCTGAGCATCGGGTCGGGGATCTTCGGGCCGGCGATCCAGCCGGTGGCGGCCGCGGCGACGGCGGCGACGCCGAGCTTGGCGATGCTGGCGGCGACCCGGCGGACCTGGATGGCGATGATCCGGGAGCCGAGGCCGGTGAGCAGCAGGACGGCGGTGGTGGAGATGCCGGCGGCGTTGGCGGCGGCGATGCCGTAGGTGCCCCACCAGCCGACGGCGAAGGCTCCGGCCACGATGTTGACGAGCAGTCCGGCACCCATCGCGAACGCCGGGAACCAGGTGGGCCGGGCGGTCGAGAAGAAGGGCCGGGACAGTGCGCCGACGAGGCAGTGGCCGAGGAGTCCGAGTCCGTAGACCCGCATGACGGAGGCGGTGGCGAGGGTGTCCTCGTGGGTGAAGGCGCCGCGTTCGAAGAGGACCTGGATGATCTGGGGCGCGTAGCCGATGACGAGTGCGGTGCCCATCAGGACGGCGAGCGAGGCCAGCGCGAGGTCCTGCTCCACCCGCCGCCGGGCCTTCTCCCGCTCTCCCGCGGCCATGGCCTGGGCGACGACGGGGAAGGTGACGGTGCAGATCATCAGCGAGAGCACCATCGGCATCTGCGCGACCTTCTGCGCGTAGTTGAGGTGGGAGATCGCCCCCGGCGGCAGTGAGGCGGCCAGGAACCTCTCGACGAGCACCTGCGACTGCCGGAAGACCGCGAAGAAGATCACGGGGGCGATGACCCCGAAGGCGATGAGGGTGGGGCGGTCCCGGCCCCGGTCGGGCCGGCTGCGCGGGGCGGCCTTCTTCGCGCGCGGCCGGCCGAAGCCCACGTTCCGGACGAAGGCGGGCAGTTGGACGAGTGCCATCAGGAACCCGCCGACCGCCACGCCCGCGGCGGCGGCCCGGACGCCCCACAGGGTGTGCAGGGCCACCATCGTGCCGATGATGCCGATGTTGTACGAGACGTAGATCGCGGCGGGCGGCAGGAAGGACCGGTGCGCGCGCAGTGCGGCGCTGAAGTATCCGGCGATGCCGAAGGAGAGCACGGTCAGTGCGGTGAGCCGGGTGCACTCGACGGCCAGGGCGGGGTCGGGCAGGCCGGGGGCGAGTACGGCGACCACGGCGGGCGCGGCCACGATGAGCAGGGCGGCGACGGTGGCCAGGAGCACGACGAGCCGCGGCAGCGTCGCCCCCACCAGGAGCCGTACGGGGTCCTGCGCGCGGGCCTCCCTGCGGGTGAGCCCGGCCCGTCCGGCGGCCCGCCGGGCCAGGGCGTGGCTGAAGGCGGGCACCATCAGCAGCGCCATGGCGTCCTCGATCAGCAGCGTCGAGGCCATCTCGGGCACGGTCCAGGCGATCAGGAAGGCGTCGCTGTCGTGCCCGGCCCCGAAGAGGTGCGCGATGGTCTGGTCGCGCACCAGCCCGAACACCGCCCCGGCGGCGGTGAGTCCGGCGGTGACGGCGGCGGCCTTGGCCAGGAACCGCCCGAGCGGCTGTCCCCCACCGCCGGCAGCCTCGGGCACCCGGCCCCCGCGTCGGACCCTCCCGCCGGGCCCGCTGCCGCTGGGTGCGGCAGGAGCGAAGGACTCGCCGGTGGCTTGGCTCCCGCCGACAGCGGCGGACCCGGGCACTTGGCTCCCGCCGGGAGTACCGAAGCGCCCGCCCCCACGTCGGGCCCGGCGCGGCCGCCCCTTCCCGCCAGGGACGGGCGGAACGAAGGACTCGCCCTCCGCCCGGCTCCCACCGGAAGCGGCAGCCTCGGGCATCTGACTCCCGCCCGGGGGCGCGCCGCTGCTCGCCGTCTGGCTCCCGCCGGGGGTGGCGGAGCGGGCGCCGGTCCGGCGGGCCCGGCGCAGGCGGCCGCTCCCGGCCGGACCGCTCGCGCCGGGGGTGGTGGAGAGCACGACCGCGCGGCGGGGCTGGCTCGCCGTGGGCTCGGAGGCTTCGCCGAAGCCGCCCGGGTGTCCGGCCGAGCCGAACCCGGGCCTGCGCGCGGCCGGGTTGCCGACCGGGAGCCCTCCGGCGACGGACCCGGGGGCCGCCGGGACCGGCACGGCCGGGGCCTTCCCCGCGGTGGGCCGCCCGGGCGCCGGCCTGCTCCTCGGGTACCCGGGATCCGCCGGGCCGACCGGATCGGTCGCCGCGGCGGACCGCCCGGGCAGGGGCGCGTTCCGCGCGGGGACACGCGACGGGCCCGCCTCCGGCTCCCCGGCCGGGGAGTCGGAGGCGGGCCGCCAGGGCGTGGTGTCCGTCACGGGCGAGCCGCAACCCCGGGGGCCCTACCCCGTGAATCCGCCGGTCCCGGAGAGGGCAGCGCCCACCAGGCCGCCAGGCCGACGACCACTCCGGTCAGCACCGTGGACGGCCCGCCGATGTCCGCGTAGAGGAAGTCGGTCAGCTGCCACACGAACAGCCCGATCGCGATCAGCCCGCAGTCCCGGACCCCCGCACCCGCACCCCCGCCGGAGGCGAGCCGGCGCAGCCCCGCGACCAGCAGGGCCGCCCAGCCGCCCACGAGCGCGACGAGCCCGATCAGGCCCTGCTCGCTCAGGATCAGCAGGTACATGTTGTGCGGGGAGAGCAGCGGCTGGCGCACGTACGCCTGGCCGGCGCCCGCGGTGTCGCTGCCGGAGGACAGGCCCAGCGAGGCGTGCCCGTCCCGGTTGGCCGGGAATCCCTTGAGCCCCACCCCCACCGCCGGCCGGTCGCGCCACATCGACTCGGCGGCGGCCCACATCGTGTAACGGTCGGTCACCGACTGGTCGGGGGCGCTGGAGACCTGGGTGATGGAGGTCAGCCGTTCGGCGACCATCTCCGAGCCGACCCCGAAGCCGCCGACCAGGACCACCCCGGCGGCGGCGAGTGCGGCGACCACCTTCAGGGCCCGCCGGATCCCGGCCAGTGCCATCACCAGCACCGCCGCGCCGACGGTGGCGATCCACGCGCCCCGGCTGAAGGACAGCACCAGCGGGAGCACCAGCGCCAGCGCGCAGCCGCCCGCGATCCGCCGCAGCCGTCGCGGCAGCCCCGGCGCGAGGGCGGCGGCGGTCGCCACGATCAGCCCGTACGCCACGACGGTGGCCATGCCCATGACGTCACCGGGGCCGAAGGTGCCGACGGCCCGGACGTCCTCGCCCTGGTACGAGGCACCGGTGTGGGTGGCGTACTGCACGACCCCCACCGCGCCCTGCACCAGTGCCAGGACCACGAAGCACCCGGCGGCCAGCCGGAACTCCGCCGCGTCGCGCACCAGCAGCACCACGGCCGCCGGGACCAGCACGAAGACCTGCAGGTAGCGCACGAAGCCGGGCAGGGCGGCGTACGGATCGCCCGCGGTCATCGTGGCGATCGCGAGGCCGACGGCGGGCGCCCCGAGGACGAGCACGCCCAGCGGGCTCAGCGTCCGCACCCGGCCGCGCAGCGCCTGCACCGCGCAGACGAGGACCAGCAGCAGCGAGGCGGCGTCGGCCGGGCCGACCTTCCCGGAGGCGGTGGCGTCCCCCGCCGGGAGCGGGGCGAGCAGGAACAGCACGGTCGCGCCGAGCGGCAGCAGCGGCCAGTGCCGGCGCAGCAGACCCGGCACGTCCGGCAGGACCGGCCGGCCCGGCAGGGCGAGACTCATCAGCTGCCCCCCAGCCGGAAGCGGAAGAAGGAGGCCGCGGTGCGGGCGAGGATCCACAGGTCCTGCCACAGCGACCAGGTGTCGATGTAGTGGTTGTCGAAGCGGGCCCGGTCCTCGATCGAGGTGTCGCCGCGCAGGCCGTTGATCTGGGCGAGGCCGGTGATGCCGACGGGCATCCGGTGCCGGGCCTCGTAGCCGGGGTGGACGGTGGAGAACTTGGCGACGAAGTAGGGCCGTTCGGGGCGGGGACCGACCAGGGCCATGTCACCGCGTACGACGTTCCACAGCTGAGGCAGCTCGTCCAGCGAGGACTTGCGCAGGAAGGACCCGACCGGGCTCATCCCGCGGTCGCCCGCCACCGTCCAGCGG
The DNA here is from genome assembly GCF_054353315.1 of Streptomyces sp. NC-S4. Taxonomy (NCBI): domain Bacteria; kingdom Bacillati; phylum Actinomycetota; class Actinomycetes; order Kitasatosporales; family Streptomycetaceae; genus Streptomyces; species Streptomyces sp. NC-S4. The sequence continues at coordinate 3,739,276 of NZ_CM135937.1, forward strand.
GTGGCGGCCTCGTGCGCGTCGGCGCGCAGGGTACGGAACTTCAGGAGGGTGAAGGGGCGCCCGTACAGGCCGACCCGCTCCTGCCGGAAGATCACCCCCGGCCCGTCCCAGACCCGTACGGCCAGCGCGCACGCCCCCATCACGGGCGCGGCGGCGACCAGCGCGACCAGCGCGAGCACGGTGTCGATGGCCCGCTTGGCCCAGCGCTCCAACGGCCTTGCCGGACGCGGCAGCAGTGGCTGCACGGCGTACCCCCACAACTGGTCGGTGGGGTGCGCCACCCGCATCCCGGTGATCTTGGCGGTGCCGGCCGGGTCGGCGAGCCACAGCCGGCAGCCGTGGTCGTGGAAGAGGCGGACCAGGGAGGCGGTGCGCTCGTCGGCCTCCGGGGGGCGGGTGAACACCGCGTGCCCGACGGAGTTCTGGATGACCGCGCGCCGGATGTCCTCGTGGGTGGCGAGCAGCGGCAGGGCGCCGCCGTCGCCGTCGGCGGACGCGTAGCCCCCGACGGGATCCGCGAGCCCGACCGGGCGCAGCCCGAATTCGGGGCGGCCGTGCAGGGCGGCGGCCACCGCGCTCGCCCCGGCGCCGGGTCCGACGACGAGGGCGGAGACGGGTCGGCGTACGGCCGAGCGGCGCCGGAGCCCGTTGACGAGACCGCGGCCCGCGCACGCCAGTACGACTTGCAGGCAGACGGCGGTGAGCAGCGCGCTCCAGCCCATGGCGCGGGCCGGGTCGGCGGCGGCCGTGACGGCGGCGACCGAGCACCACAGGACGGCGGAGCGTCCGGCCAGCACGGGCAGTTCGAGGAGTGCGGACGGGGCGAGCCGCGGCCGGTAGAGCCCGGCCTGCGCGTGCAGCGCGGCGAGCAGGAGGGGGGCCGCGGACAGGACGGGCGGCGCCGCCGCGGGCAGGGTCGCCGCGGTGAGTACGGCGGCCAGCGCGTCGGCGGTGAGCAGCGGGAGGACGCGGCCGACGCGGCGGGCGCGGCGGGGGCGCAGGGCGGAGCGGGCCGGGTCGGCCCGGGGCCCGCGCCCGCGCGGGGGGTGGATGGCGGTCGCCGAACGGCGGGCCGCAGCGGGGTGCGCGGGCGCGAAGGCGCCTCCGCCGGCGGGCCCCGTGCCGCCCTGCCCGGTGTGCCGGGCGGGTGCGCTGTCCATCGTCATCGGCTGATGCGCTCCTGGTTCAAGGGCCGGGGCCTGCCCAGCAGTTCGTGGTACAGACCGGTGACCGCGTCCGTGGTCCGCCGCACGTCGAAGTCGGTCCGGGCGTGCTGCCGGGCCTGCTCCCCGAGTTCGGCGAGCAGCCGCGGCTGGGTGAGCAGCCGTCCCAGGGCCTCGGCCAGGGCCGTCGGATCCTCCGGCGGGACCAGGCACAGGCGTCCCTGGCCCGGCGGCAGGCTCTCCCTGGCACCGCTGACGTCGGAGACCAGGACCGGGCGACCGCAGGCCATGGCTTCGAGCGGGGCGAGCGCCATGCCTTCCCACCGCGACGGCAGTACAACGAGATCGGCGGCCCGAAGCCACGGTCGGATGTCGGCGGCGGCACCCGCGAAGTGGACCGCTGGTGGGGCGGTGCGGCGCAGCCGTTCGGTGTCGGGGCCGTCCCCGACGAGGGCGAGGCGGGCCCCGGGGACGGTGGCGAGCAGCTCCGGCCAGGCCCGCAGCAGGATGTCCTGCCCCTTCTGGGGGCAGATGCGGCCCACGCACACGGCGAGCGGCCCCTCGGCCGGAAAGCCCCCGGGCAGCGGCAGTTCGGCGCGGGCCCGGGCCCTGTCCCGGTCGGGGTCCGGTCCGCCGGGGCGGAAGTGGTCCAGGTCCACGCCGTTTCGGATCACCGACCAGCGGGCGGTGATCCCCTCGGTCTCGCCCGCGCGGCGTTCGGCGTCGCTGACGCAGAGCACCCGGTCGGCCCAGCGGGCCCCGTACCGCTCCCAGCGCAGCGCGAGCGCGCCGGTGGCCCCGCCGACCGCGTCGAAGGACCAGGCGTGGGGCTGGAAGACGGTGGGCAGGCTCCCGCGCGCGGCGAGCCGGCCGGCCAGGCCGGCCTTGGCGCTGTGGGCGTGCAGGAGGTCGGGCCGTACCCGGTGGAGCACCTGGCGGGCTCCGACGATCTCGGCGGGCAGTCGGGGTCCGGGGGCTCGCCCGGCGCGCCAGGTGAGCACCTCGGCCCCGGCTTCCCGGGCGGCGTCGCCGAGCGTGCCGCCGGGCGGGCACCCGACGACGGTGCGCAGCCCTTCGGCGGTCTGTGCGCGGACGAGGTCGGTGACGACCCTGGCCACACCGCCGTCGACGGGTTGTACGAGGTGGAGGACGGTCGTGGGCTGTACCGCCCGAGGTTGACTGGGCACGTGGAGCGGTCTCCTACGTTCAGCGGCGCGCGTCTGTCTGAACGAAGAGCACACCGAGGAAATGACCCTGACTTTCGCCCGTGAACCTGAAGCTCAGACTGCGGGCACCACCGGACAGGGCGGGACTCAGGTCAAACACGTCCGCGTCATATCCGAGATTATTCATATGTTCGGGCTGTCGCACGAACGACTGATTGCCGAATTCCGTGATCGTAGAATTCATAACATCATTAAAAGGATTTTCCCCATCGCCGAGGCTCACCCGGCGACCGCCGTCGGCCATCACGCCGAGTGAATCTCCGAGGGTCCCCCGGTCCCCGTCGTACCCGACCACCCCGACCCGGCCCGCGGAGCCGGCCGGGGCGTCCACGCCCTCGATGTCGACGGCCGCGTCACCGGCGCGGGCGGCGATCGACTCGAAGCCGTCCCACAGCGAGATCCGGCGCAACGGCTCCTGCGGGTGCTCGTAGGCGACGACCAGGGTCCAGCCGCCCCAGGCGCCCACCTCGGAGTGCCCCATCGCGATGTTGAGCTGGGCCACCGTCCACAGGCCGGCGCCGCCCCTGCGGACCAGCGGGGTCACGTCGGCGGAGGCCTGGTAGGCATCGCTGCCCGCGTCCGTGCGGTGGCCCATCACCGTGTCGGCGAGGACCTCCTTGTACGCACCGCCCGGCTCGGCGACCAGCACCCGGCCGTTGTCCCGCGGCGGCTTCTGCTCGCCCACCCGCAGGTTCCCGCCCCAGTAGAGACGGGCGTACGAGACCTTCGCGCCCTGCGGGACCTTGAGCTCGGCCCGGGTGGAGTTGTAGGTGTCCGGGTCCTTGTCGACCTCGCTGTAGAACATCTCGAAGTCGCTGTTGACCCCCGCCGCGCCCTTCTTGACCTCGGCGCACGGCTCGGCCTGCGGGGACTGCTCCCTTCGGCAGCTGATGCCGGAGTTGGAGGCGCGCACCAGCCCGCCGTGCTGCACCGCCTGGTAACGCTGGGTGAAGGGGACCCGGGGCAGCTCCTTGGGTTCGGGAGCGGCCGCCCCCGCGATCTGGGCGTGACCGGAAAGGGTGAGGCAGGACAGCAGGCCGAGCGTGCCGAGGATTCTGCGGGAGGAACCCATGACCCTGTCTCCATTTTCGATCAGGGGGCCAAAACAGGAGTGAACTTTGACAGAAATCAGGCGGGAAATCACGCCGGACTCGCTCGTACGGCCTTTTGGGCGATAGCACGCACCCTCGCAACGGGCGGGTCGTTATGACGTGCACCATTGTTCGAACCGAAAGGAAATGGGGAGATGACGAGCGGCGGGAGCTCCGGCGCCCCGAGCGGCACCCCGCTGCGGACGCCCGTCGGCGTCCCGGCGCACGCCCGCGGCCGCACGGCGAACGCGGCCGCACTGCCGCGCCCCTCGCCCGACACCCCCCTCACCAGCGTTCGACCGTCAACCGTGTTGCCCGAAACGCCCGCATCCGAGTGAAGCCACGCAACCCGAGCCGGGGCCGCGCCGTTGATCCGGGTGCTCCACTACCGGGCAATCCTGCAAAAAAGGGACGACAATGATCAAGAAGATGATGGCCTCGGCCGCGGTTGCCGCCTCGGTCGTGGGCATCGGTGCCGCCATGGCCCCGCAGGCGATGGCGATCGGCAACGACAACGGCGTCAACACCGTCCAGGGCAACGGCGCCGCGCAGATCTACGGCAACCAGGCCACCTACGGCAACATGAGCCCGCAGATGGCGCTGATCCAGGGCTCCTTCAACAAGCCCTGCATCGCCCTCCCGGCGAAGGCCAACGTGCAGTCCGTGCTGGCCCTCATCAACGTCGGCGTCCAGGACATCCCCGTCCTGTCCAGCCCGCAGAACCAGCAGTGCACCGAGAACTCCACCCAGGCCAAGGGCGACGAGGCCCTGTCGCACATCCTGGACAACATCCCGGTCCTCTCCGGCAACGTCTCGAACGGCAGCTGACCGAGGCCCGCGCCAGCGAGGCCGTCGCACCCACCGGGTCGCGGCGGCCTCGCCGCATATGGGGCCGGGAAGATCCCGGCCCCGGAATTGTCGATATGAATCCAACGGCACCGGGAATTCGATCAGGACATCGGACCGGACGCCGGCGTGAATTATCGACCGACCGCCGAAAATACGCGGTTTCTTTTCCCCGGACCGCTCGTTGTTAATTCTGCAGTGGACACGCCCCTGCGGGAAGGAAAGAAATCAAAATGACGTACAAGAAGGCAGTGGTGCTGGCCGCCGGCGCTCTCATGCTCGCCGGTGCCGCCTCCCCCGCCATGGCCGACGCGGCCGCCGAGGGTGCGGCCATCGGTTCCCCCGGCGTCCTGTCCGGCAACCTGCTCCAGGTGCCGGTGCACGTCCCGGTCAACGTCTGCGGCAACACCGTGAACATCATCGCGCTGCTGAACCCGGCGTTCGGCAACACCTGCGTCAACGCCTGACGAAGCGCTTGTGCCCGTGAGGGCAAGCCTCCTCGGTGTGGCCCCGGAGTGCACGGCGGTGCACTCCGGGGCCGCCTCCGATTCCACACCGGCCGTGGCGCCGGTAGACAGGGAAGGACCCATGCGACAGGTACTGAGCCGACAGGTACTGGGCAAGGGGATGCTCACGGCGGCAGCCGCGTCGAGTCTGCTGTCGATCGCGACCGGCGCGGCCTACGCGCACCACGGAGCGAGCGCCGAGGCCTCGCACTCGCCGGGTGTGCTGGCCGGCAACAGCGTCTCGGTACCGATCACCTTCGCACCGAACGTGTGCGGCAACAGCGTGGACGGCGGTGCTGCGCTCAACCCCGCGATGGGGAACACGTGCGTCACCGACACCGGCTCGCACACGGACGGCGGCCACGACTACGGGCGCTACCTCAGCCCCGAGAACGCCCGGGCCTTCGAGCGCTACCTCGACGAGCGCGAGGGCGGGCACGCGGTGCCGGAGCAGCGCCACGCGCCGCGCCACGCGGGCGGGTACGAGCAGCCCCGGCAGGAGCGGACCCAGCAGGAGCAGACCCGGCAGCAGCCCCGGCAGGACGGGCCGCGGCACGCCAAGCCGCGCCAGGAGGAGCCGCGCCACCAGGGCGGCTACGGCGGCCCCGGCGAGCAGCGCGGCAAGGAGGAGTGCGACGACCACCCGGAGTCGTCCGCGCCCCCGCCCCCGCCGGCGCACCACGCTCCCCCCGCGCCCGAGCGGCCGCACCCCAAGCCGGAACCGGTGGAGGAGCACCCGGCCCCGCTGCCCACCCCGGAACCGGTCCGGGAGGCGCCCGCGCCCCCGCCCGAGGCTCCGGCACCCCCCGCGCCGCAGCCCCCGGCCGAGGAGGCCCCGCACACGCTCCCCGCCCCGGCGCCCTTCCCGGCACCGGTCGAGGAGGCTCCGCACACGCTGCCGGCCCCCGCCCCCGCACCGGCTCCCGTGATGGAGGAGGGGCCCGCGCCCGCACCGCCGCACGGCCGCCTGCCCGTGGAATACCCGGCTCCGGCTCCGGCGGCCCCCGCGGACCAGCCGCCGGCCGCCCCCGGTGGTGACACCCCGGTCGCCCTCCCCCCGGTGACGGCCCCGCCGGCTCCTGCCCCTGCCCCGGCGCCCGCGCCCGTACAGCCGTCGGCCCCCGCTCCGGCGCACGTGAGCGGGCCCGTCCTGGCCGCGACCGGCGCGGGTCAGCCCGCGGCCGCGGCGGCTCTCGCCAGCGCGCTGATCCTGGGCGGCGCCATTCTGTACCGGCGGTCGCGCCTCTCCTGACCGGCAATACCGGTAATACCGGTAATCGGAATAAACAGTGGCCGGAAAATCCCCCGTCGGATTCTCCGGCCGCTGTCGTGCCCACGCCCCTTAACCGCGTGTACGTTCGCGTTTCCGCAGCGGCGGGGAATCGTTACCCAGGGCGAAAGTGGCGCGACGGTCGCCGCTGACGTCCCTGTCCACGAAAGAAGAGGATTTCGATAATGAAGCTCACGAAGGTCGCCGCTGTCGTCGTCGGCTCCGTCGCCGCGCTCGGCGCCTCCTCCACCGCCTTCGCCGCCGACGCCACGGCCGCGATGCCCCCCATGAGCCTGACCGGCGGGGTGACCGAGACGCTGAACTCGGTCGCACCCGTCTCGGAGTCGCTCCCGCAGACGGTGGGCAACGGGCTGGCCGAGCAGGGCGACACCGTCAACAAGGTCGTGGGTACCGCCCAGAAGGTCAACAAGGTCCGCAACGACGTGCCCGGGACCGTGCTCGGCCTCGCGAACGGCGCCACCCAGGCGTCCCCGATGCTCGGCGGCGTGAAGCTCAACGGCGGCCAGTGAGCCGTCCCGGCTGAACACCCGCCGACACGACTGTGGGCGCCACCGGCGAGGCCGGGGCGCCCACAGTCGGATGTTCGGCCGACGTCAGTTGTTGACGCAGACGTTGCCGAACGCCGGGTTCAGCAGGCCGACGACGTTCACGGTGTTGCCGCAGACGTTGACCGGAACGTGCACCGGCACCTGGGCCAGGTTGCCGGACAGGACGCCGGGGGAACCCACGGCCGCGCCCTCGGCCGACGAGTCGGCGGCGGCGGAGCCGGCGGCACCGGCCGCAGCGAGACCAGCGGTGGCCAGGACCAGGGCGGCCTTCTTGGCAGAGTTCATGGGAAGTGCACCTTCTGTTCGATGTTCTGCCCCGAACCGGGGCTCACACCGAGCGAAACGGTCCGCCTCCCCGGACGACACGGTCACGCGCACAATGAGACCTGTTCGGCTCAATTGTCGTAACCATCAGCCGGGTTCGCTCCGCGACCGCCCCTACGGGACGGCGGGCAGGGCCGGGACTTCGGGCACCGTCGGCGTCACGGGAAGCTCCGGCAGGGCTGGGACCTCGGGCACCGTCGGGGTCACGGGAAGCTCCGGCAGCGCCGGAACCTCGGGCACCGCGGGCAGCTCGGGAATGAGGCCCGACAGGTCGGGGAGCTTGATCTCCGGCAGCTTCGGCAGCTCGATCGGCGGCAGCTTCACCCCGTCGGGCAACAGGCCCCCGACGGAGGCGAGAAGGTCCTGCAGCGTCTTGGTGAGGCCCGCCAGGAGATCGTCGACCGGACCGGCCTTGGCGCGCTGTTCGATCTTCTCGACCTGGCGCTGGACGGAGGCGACCCGACCGCTCAGGGCCGCTGAACCGCCACCCTCCGCGGCGCCCGCGGGGGCGGCCGCGCCGGACAGTATGACGACGGCGAGGGCCGACGGGACGAGGAGTCGGGCGCGGGACGGCTTCGTGCGGTGCATGGAGGTTCCTTACGCGGTGGGGGCACGAAAGCGGACCCGAACGGTCCGCTTCCTCACCCACCGTGCGAACAGCTCGCACGGAGCGCAACCGGAGCCCCGGACGATGCTGGCTGCGTACGGGCTTCGCGCAGGCGTCCGGAGCCCACTCACCCGGGCCGGGGAAAACGTCGCCGCGCGCAGGCCGTTTGAGTGAAGCAGCGGAACCAACCCCCTGGTCGGGCAGTTGATCAGGGCGCTCCATCAGCGGGCACTCGTGCGACAGAAGGAACAAGATGTTCAAGAAGTTCATGACCGCCGCCGCGGTCTCCGCCGTTGCGATCGGCGCGGGCGCTGCCGCCGCGGCCCCGGCCATGGCCATCGGCAACGACAACGGGGTCAACACCGTCAACGGCAACGGTGCCCAGCAGATCTACGGCAACCAGAAGACCCACGGCGACATGAGCCCGCAGCTCAGCCTGGTCCAGGGCACGCTCAACAAGCCCTGCATCGGCCTGCCGGCGAAGGTCAACGCCCAGTCGCTGATCGCCGCGCTCAACATCGGCGTCCAGGACATCAACGTCCTGTCCAACCCGCAGAACCAGCAGTGCACCGAGAACTCCACCCAGGCCAAGGGCGACGAGCCGCTCTCGCACATCCTGGACAACATCCCGGTCCTCTCGGGCAACGTCTCGAGCGGCAGCTGATCCCCAGCTCCTCCGCCCTTCGGGCGATCGCGGGCCGCTGAGCCTGTGGAGTGAACGAGGAGGGCCCCGGCGGCGTCCAGCCGCCGGGGCCCTCCTCGTGTTCCGCTTCCGCGCGCGGCGGTCAGCCGGTCCAGAAGTCCCACCAGCGGGTGAGGACCAGCATGCCGATCACTCCGATGTGCAGGGCGGGCGGGGCCCAGCCGAATTCGGTGAAGAAGCCCCGCAGCGGACCGGGGGCGGGCAGGGTGCCCGTACGGACGTTGTGCGCGGTGACCGCCCAGAACATCAGCAGCGTCGCGACCCAGGCCAGGCAGCACCACAGGCAGAGCGCGTTGATCTCGTAGAGCGACTGGACCATCAGCCAGCTGCAGAAGCCGACGCCGAAGACCGTGCCGGCGTTCAGTCCGAGCCAGAACCAGCCGCGGTAGCGGGCGCCCGCCAGCACGCCCGCGCCGACGCAGACCACGACGGCGTACGCGACGAGCCCCAGCATCGGATTGGGGAAGCCGAAGGCGGACGCCTGCTCGCTCGTCATCACGCTGCCGCAGGAGACGACCGGGTTGAGACTGCACGCGGGCTTGAAGTCCGGGTCCTCCAGCAGGAGGAACTTGTCGAGGGTGATCACCCACGAGGCCAGCAGCCCGGCTGCCCCGGTGGCGACCAGCAGCCAGGCCAACCCCCTCGGCGCGGCGTTCTGTTCGCCCTCGTGTCCACTGCGGGGCCGTACCTGCTGACGCGGGAGGCCCACCGTATTCGTTGCCATGTGCCCCATAGTCCCGCGCTTCCGCGCAGACCGGGCCCAACCGTACGCATCCATACGCAAGTTGACCTGAAGGTGTGGCGGGAACCTCCGATGCTTCCCGGACGTTTTACCGAACCCCGGACGTGATGTCAGAGCCAGGGGTTACGTTGAGCTTCCATGAAGTGACAAGCTGCGACGGCCTGGAGACCCACCTTGAGCGATCCGTACGAGACAACCGAGGCGCACCTCGAACGACTCCTCGGCCGCGCCCTCAACTCCTTCGACCTGCCGGACAGGCTGGTCGAGCGCCTCGGCTCGGCGCTCGCCCACAGCTCGTCGCTCCACACCACCCACCACAGCCCGGAGGCGGGCGTCTGGCGGGAGACCCACCGGCACACCTATCTGCTGTCCGACGGCGGTTCGGTCTCGCTGTGGGAGCTGGCCTACCGGCTGGAGGGCGACCGCACCGTCCGGCACGAGGTCTTCGCGAGCAAGGCGGAGACCTGCCTGGCCGTGACCCGGCTGTTCGGCGAGGCTTCGGCCGGGGCGTCCCCGGATCCGGTGCTGGTGCCGGGCGAGGACGAGCCGGAGAACGGCGCGGCGCTGCTGAGCGCGCTGTACGCGGCTCCGGCCCCGGTCCGGCGGCACCGGGAGTACGCGGTGGAGGACTCCGCCGACCACGCCCGGCGGGTGCTGCGCCGCGCGGAGAACGCCGACCGGCCGGGCGAGCGGGTGACGGCCCTGCTGCGCTCGGCGTACGCGCACCAGATCACGCAGGCGTTCGGCACGCGGCAGTGCCTCGCGGACGGGCGGGGCGCGGGTTTCAGCCTGTACGAGCACGCCTTCGTCCTGCTGGACGGGACCGAGGTCAGCCTGTGGGAGGTCGAGCACACGGCGACGCCCGACGGGCGGCACATGTGCGAGGTGTACGAGAGCGAGGCGGCCGCGCGCGGAGCGATGGAACTGCGCGCCCGCGTACGGTGATCCGGCCCGGGCCGGGGTGGGCACGGCGCTGCCCGGCGGAGGGGAAAGAAGAGAACGGACGTGCCCGCCCGGGAAGGCGGACATGTCCGTTCGGTGACGCGTGCGGCCCGGCTCAGCCAGCGGCCGGGACCTTCTCCGCGGTGCGGCCGGCGTGCTCGGCGGCCCCCTCGCGCTCCTCCATCGGGAGCGCCCTGCGCGGCAGGACGAACATCAGCGCGAAGATCACGACGAGTACGGCCACGACCCACCAGAGCGCGCCGCGGAAGGCCTCCACGTAGGGCGGGCCGAAGATCATGTCGTCGTCGATCAGCCCGAAGAAGACGACGGAGGTCAGGGCGAGACCCAGCGCGTTGCCCATCTGGCCGGTGGTGTTGATCAGGCCCGAGGCGGAGCCGGCGTGCTCGCGGGGGACCTGGGAGAGCACGGTGTCGTTCAGCGGGGCCACGATCAGGCCCATGCCGGCGCCCATGACGATCAGCGGGGCGGCCATCTGCCAGGAGGCGATCTCCATGCCGTAGTGCTGCGACTCCCAGATGTAGAGGAGCAGACCGGCGGCCATCACCAGTGCACCGGCCTGGAGCACCTTGCGGCCGAAGCGGGGGACGAGCTTCTCGACCGAGAGGCCGGCGGCGACCGAGACCGCGATGGAGAACGGGATGCCGGTGAGACCCGCGCGCAGCACGCTCCAGCCGAGACCCATCTGCATGTACATCGTCCAGACCAGGAAGAAGATGCCGGTGGCGATGCCGAAGATCAGCTGGACGGCGATACCGCCCGCGAAGCTCTTGACCTTGAAGAGGGAGAGCTCGACGAGCGGGGACCCATCCTTCTTGATCTTGTGCTTCTCGTACGCGATGAAGGCGGCGAAGACGAAGGGCGCCGCGCCCATGCAGACGAAGCCCCACAGCGGCCAGTCGTTCTCGTGGCCGTGGGTGAGCGGGAAGATCAGCAGGATCATGGCGAGGGTGGCGAGGACGACGCCGACCAGGTCCAGGCGCAGCGCCTTGGGGGCCTTGGACTCGGCGATGAACTTGCGGCCCAGGATCACGCCCATGATGCCGACGGGCAGGTTGATCAGGAAGATCGGACGCCAGCCGAGACCGAAGAGGTCCCACTCGATGAGCAGCGCGCCGAGCAGCGGGCCCGAGACGGCGGCGAGGCCGACGATCGCGCCGAACATGCCGAAGACCTTGCCGCGCTCCTGCGGCGGGAAGGTCACGTGGATGATCGCCAGGACCTGCGGCACCATCAGGGCGGCCATACCGCCCTGCAGGAGGCGGGCCACGACGAGGATGTCCGGGTTGGCGGCGATGCCGCAGAGCAACGAGGCCGCGGTGAACCCGGCGATGCCGATGAGGAAGACGCGCTTGCGGCCGTAGATGTCACCGAGACGGCCGCCGGTGATCAGGCCCGCGGCGAAGGCGAGGGCATAGCCCGCGGTGATCCACTGGATCGCGCTGGTGGAGGCGCCGAAGTCCTCGCGCATGGTGCGGATGGCTATGTTGACGATCGTGACGTCGACCAGGTCCATGAAGGCCGCGGTCATCACGATGGCGAGCGCCAGCCAGCGGCGGCGGTCAGCGGGCGAGCTGGGTACGTCGTGCGCTACGTCGTTCCGCTCTTCTCGTACGGGCCCGCTCTCTCTTGCGGGCGCTGTCTTGGACGTCTCGGTGCTCATGAGGAGAAACTTAGACGGCGTCTAGGTCAGTCTGTGTCCTATTTCGCTGGCAGCCTGGATTCATGACCGACACACCCGCACGGCTGCTCTCCCTGTTGTCCCTCCTCCAGACCCCGCGGGAATGGCCCGGCAGCGAGCTGGCCCAGCGGCTGCGGGTGAGCGCGCGGACCATCCGGCGCGACATCGGACGGCTGCGGGACCTCGGCTATCCGGTGGAGGCGACCCTGGGCGCCGAGGGCGGATACCGGCTGGTGGCGGGGGCGGCGATGCCCCCGCTGCTGCTGGACGACGAGGAGGCCGTGGCGATCGCGGTGGGGCTGCGGGCCGGGGCAGGGCATGCGATCGAGGGGGTCGAGGAGGCTTCCGTACGGGCCCTCGCGAAGCTGGAGCAGGTCCTGCCCTCACGGCTGCGGCACCGGGTGGGCGCACTCCAGTCGGCCACGATCGCGCTGTCCCGGGGCGACGGGGCGAGCGTGGACCCGCGGACGCTGACCACGATGGCGTCGGCGGTGGCGGGGCCGGAGCGGCTCCGCTTCGCCTACCGGGCGGGGAACGGGGCCGAGACGCGGCGGCTGGTGGAGCCGTACCGGCTGGTGAGCACCGGGAGCCGGTGGTACCTGGTCGCCTACGACCTGGACCGGGAGGACTGGCGGACCTTCCGGGTGGACCGGGTCGACGAGGCCTTTGCGACGGGGGCCCGGTTCGCGCGGCGGGACCTGCCGATGGAGGCCGAGGAGCTCGTCCGGCGGGGGCTGCGGGGCGGGGAGAAGCAGCCGTACCGGGTGGAGGCCGACTTCGCGGCCGAACCGGCGGAGCTGCCGGCCTGGCTGCGGGCCGTGGCCCTGCCGGGGGCGGACGGCGGGACCCGGGTGTGCTTCGAGAGCGCGGACGCGCCGGAGTGGACGGCGGTGCGGCTCGCCCTGACGGGGCTGGCGTTCACCGTTCGGGAGCCGGCGCAGCTGCGGGAGGCCGCGGGGGCGCTGGCCGCGCGGCTGTCCGGCGCCGCCGCGCCGTAGCGGGAGCCCCGGCGCCTGGGGGGGATAGGCACCGGGGCTCGTATGGGGGGCGGCGGCCGCTCTAGGCCACGGCGTCGAAGCCGGTGTCGCGCGCCATGCGCTTCAGCTCCAGCAGCGCGTGCTTCTCGATCTGGCGGATCCGCTCACGGGTCAGGCCGTGCTGCTTGCCGACCTCCGTCAGCGTCCGCTCGCGGCCGTCGTCGATGCCGTACCGCATCTTGATGATCGACGCCGTGCGCTGGTCGAGCTTGCCCAGCAGGTCCTCCAGCTCCTCGCTGCGCAGCAGGGAGAGCACCGACTGCTCGGGCGAGATCGCCGAGGTGTCCTCCAGGAGGTCACCGAACTGGGTGTCGCCGTCGTCGTCGACCGCCATGTTGAGACTGACCGGGTCGCGCGCCCAGTCCAGTACGTCGCCCACGCGCTTCTCCGTCGAGTCCAGCTCGGCGGCGATCTCGGCGTGCTCCGGGTCGCGGCCGTTCTCGCGGTTGAACTCCCGCTGGACCCGGCGGATCCGGCCGAGCTCCTCGACCAGGTGGACGGGGAGGCGGATGGTGCGGGACTGGTCCGCGATGGACCGGGTGATCGCCTGCCGGATCCACCACGTGGCGTACGTGGAGAACTTGAAGCCCTTGGTGTAGTCGAACTTCTCGACGGCGCGGACCAGGCCCGCGTTGCCCTCCTGGATCAGGTCGAGGAGGGGCAGGCCGCTGCGCGGATAGCGCCGGGCCACGGCGACGACGAGACGGAGGTTCGAGCGGATGAAGACTTCCTTGGCCCGCTCGCCCTCGGCGGCCAGCGCCTCCAGCTCCTCGCGGGTCGGGGTGTCCCCGTCGTGCTCCGTCTCACCGTCGAGGATCTGCTGGGCGTACACGCCCGCCTCGATGATCTGGGAGAGCTCCACTTCCTTGGCGGCGTCGAGCAGCGGGGTGCGCGCGATCTCGTCCAGGTACATGCCGACCAGGTCGCGGTCTGCGATCTCCCCGCCCACGGCGCGGGCGCTGCTCGTGGACTGACGACGGGCGACGGCGCGGGTTGCCATGCGTGCTCCCTTGCGAAGTGTTCGGTCGCGGTGCGGCTGATGGACGCCGCCGGGACGGCTGCAAACCGGTCCGGTGCGTCACGGACACTCTTCCGAGTGCCCGCTTCCGAAGGAAACAACGACTGGAATCGGGACAGAATTCCCACGCTGCTCCCTATTTTTTGAGATCTTGCAGTATCCTGCCCCGCCACGGGAGGGGAGCGAATGACGCAAGATCTGGAAGAGGCACAGGTCAGGCCCGGCACGGAGGCCGACCTGGCTCACCTCACGGACCTTTACAACCACTACGTCCGTGAGACTGCCGTCACGTTCGACACGGCCGTCTTCACTCCGGAACAGCGCCGCCCGTGGCTGCACTCCCACCCTGAAGACGGGCCGCACCGGCTTCTGGTTGCCTGGACAGGCGATCGAATGGCCGGATACGCCACGACCAGCGCATTCCGTCCCAAACCGGCCTACGCCTCATCGGTGGAGGCGAGCGTCTACCTCGCCCCGCACGCGGTGGGCCGGGGTATCGGCACCCTCCTCTACGAGGCGCTCTTCGCAGCCCTGGCCGAGGAGCCCGTGCACCGCGTGTTCGCCGGGATAGCCCTGCCGAACGAGGCCTCGGTGCGGCTCCACGAGCGCTTCGGCTTCCGCCGGATCGGAGAGTTCACCGAGGCGGGCTGGAAGTTCGGCCGGTACTGGGACGTCCGCTGGTACGAGAAGCGGCTGGACCGCCCGTCCTAGCCGAACTGGAGGGAGCGCTTCGAGAGGCCCATCCAGAAGCCGTCCACCGGGGTGCGGGCGGAGGTCAGGTCGGATTCGGCCGCGCCGAGGGTGACGAAGAGCGGGGCGAAGTGCTCCGTGCGGGGGTGGGCCAGGCGGCCCGCCGGGGACTTGTGCTCGAAGTCCAGCAGGGCGTCCACGTCGGACGCGGCCAGGGCCTCGCGGCCCCAGGCGTCGAACTCCGCCGACCAGGCGGGCACGCCCGGGCCCGTGTGGCGCAGCGCCGCCAGGTTGTGGGTGAAGAAGCCGCTGCCCACGATCAGCACGCCCTCGTCGCGCAGCGGGGCCAGCTTGCGGCCGATGTCCATCAGGGCTGCCGGGTCCAGCGTGGGCAGGGAGATCTGGAGGACCGGGACGTCGGCCTCCGGGTACATCTCCACCAGGGGGACGTACGCCCCGTGGTCCAGGCCGCGGTCGGGGATGTCCTGGACCGGGGTGCCGGGGGCCCGCAGCAGTTTGCGGACCGAGGCGGCCAGCTCCGGGGCGCCGGGGGCGTCGTAGCGGACCCGGTAGTAGTGCTCCGGGAAGCCCCAGAAGTCGTACACGAGCGGGACGCGCTCGGTGGCGCCGAGGGCGAGCGGGGCCTCCTCCCAGTGGGCGGAGACCATCAGGATCGCCCGGGGGCGCGGCAGGCCGGCGGACCAGGCGGCGAGCTCGCCGGGCCAGATCGGGTCGTCGGCCAGCGGGGGTGCGCCGTGGCTCAGGTACAGGGCCGGTATGCGGGTCACGACGACGCTCCTCCGTGTAGTTGAAATGCGTACGGAAACAGACTAACCCCGTCTCGTTCAAATTTGAACGAGACGGGGTCGTCAGTCATTCCGGGAGGCCCTCGACCCCGGTCAGTGGGCGATCACCGGCATCTTGAGCTCGGCCTCCTCGCCGGAACCGGAGGCCACCGGGCCGCCGGCACCGGGACGGCCGGTGTTGATCAGCGTCAGCGCGATGACCGAGCTGGCGACCAGGATGCCGACCGCCCACCAGATGGCGGACGAGTAGCCCTCGACCATGGCCTGCGCCTGGACCAGCTGTGCCGCCGGGCCGCCCGCCGCGGCCTCGGCCGCGTGGTCGGTCAGGTAGGCGGTGGTCGCGGAGGCGGCGATGGTGTTCAGCAGCGCGGTGCCGATGGCGCCGCCGACCTGCTGCGAGGTGTTCACCATGGCGGAGGCGACACCGGCGTCGGCCGGGTTCACCCCGTGCGTGGCCAGGGACATCGCCGGCATGAACGCCGTACCCATGCCGAGGCCGAGCAGCAGCTGCGCCGGCAGGATGAGCGCCGGGTACGAGGACCCGACCTCCAGCTGGGTCAGCAGCAGCATGCCGAGACCGGCGACCAGGAAGCCGGGGCCCATCAGCAGGCGCGGCGGGACGCGGGTCATCAGGCGGGCGCCGATCTGGGTGGAGCCCGTGATCATGCCCGCGATCATCGGCAGGAAGGCGAAGCCGGTCTTGACGGGCGAGAAGCCCTTCACGACCTGCAGGTAGTAGGTGAGGAAGAGGAACAGGCCGAACATCGAGATGACCGCGAGGCCGAGCGAGAGGTAGACGCCGCCGCGGTTGCGCTCCAGCAGGACGCGCAGCGGCAGCAGCGGGGACTTCACCTTCGACTCGACGAGGACGAAGGCGGCCAGCAGCAGCACCGAGGCGACGAACATGGAGACCGTCAGGGCGTCCGACCAGCCGGCGGACTCGGCACGGGTGAAGCCGTACACGAGCGCGACGAGACCGAGGGTGGACAGGACCACGCCCGGGATGTCGAGCGGCGCGCGGTTGCGGGAGCCGGCGGGCTCACGGATGACCATCCAGGCGCCCACGGCCGCGACGATCGCGAACGGGATGTTGACGAAGAAGGTCCAGCGCCAGTTGAGGTACTCGGTCAGGAAGCCGCCGAGGATCAGGCCGACGGCGCCGCCGCCGCCCGCGATGGCCCCGTAGATGCCGAAGGCCTTGGCGCGCTCCTTGGCGTCGGTGAACATGACGGCGAGCAGCGACAGGGCCGCCGGTGCGAGCAGTGCGCCGAAGGCACCCTGGAGGGCGCGGGCGCCGAGCATCATGGCCTCGCCGTTCGCGGCGCCGCCGAGCGCGGAGGCCAGGGCGAAGCCGATGAGGCCGACGACGAAGGCGTTCTTACGGCCCCACTTGTCGGCGATGCGGCCGCCGAAGAGGAGCAGTCCGCCGAAGGCCAGGGCGTACGCGGTGATGACCCACTGGCGGTTGCCGTCCGAGATGCCGAGGTCCGTCTGGGCGGACGGGAGGGCGATGTTCACGATGGTCGCGTCGAGGACGACCATCAGCTGGGCCAGGGCTATGAAGACGAGCGCCTTCCAGCGGCTGGGATCGGCAGCCGGCGCGAGGCTCGCGGCTGTTTTCGACATGGGGGTACCCACTTCACTGTGCGGAATGACTGAAAAAGACTATTTCTTTGGCTTTGTGCGTGTCACATGGTTTTCTGCCGCAGGTCGTCCAGGGTCGCCGCCGAACCCGGGAGTTCGGAGCGGGCCGGGGCCCGCAACCCGTCGAGGAAGAGCTGGAGATGGCGATGGGCGAAGCGGTCGGTGTCGAGGCACGCGACACCGGGGAGGGGGCGGCTGAGCTGGGACAGGGCGACCATCAGGTCGCCGATGCCGATGTCCGTGCGGACCAGCCCGGCGTCCTGGCCCGCGGTCAGCAGGGTGACCACGGCATCGGCCAACGCGGTCTGGGCCGCCATGAGTTCGGGGTGTTCGCCGTCGAAGCCGTCGCCGAGCATCGGGCACAGGGCGCCGATCCGCTCGTCGGCGGCCGCGTGCGTGAACCGGCACAGGGCGGCGAACGCGTCGGGCTCCTCGGCGAGGGAGGCCTCGGCCGAGGCCGTCACCCGGCCCATCGTGAAGAGGACGACGTGGTGGACGAGGGTGGAGCGGTCGGGGAAGTGCCGGTAGAGCGTGGCGTTGCCGACGCCGGCCCGGCGGGCGACCTCGTCGAAGGGGGCCGTGGAGCCGGATTCGACGAAGAGCTCGCGGGCCGCCGTGAGGATCCGCTCGCGGTTGCGCACGGCGTCGGCGCGCGGCCGCGGGGCGCCGGTCGCGGACGCCGGGGCGGGCACGGCCGCCGGGGCGGTGCTGGTGGAGCTCTTCATTCCGGGGCCTCCCTGGCGCGGATCTCGTGGACTCGTCGACTCGTGGCGACTCGTGGCGACTCGTGGTGCGGGCTGTACGACCGCCCCACCCTAAGCGGGGAGCCGCTCCCCGCTTAGCGGGACTCCCATGCAAACGGGGATCGGGTCCCCGGTTATTTCACCCCACCGTGTGACGTGGATCACCGGCGTGTCCACGTTCGGCCTCTCCCGACGCGCGGGCGCGCCGCGCCCGGCGGAGGGTGATCGAACAGAGCGCAGACCGGGCAGGGCCGGCTGCCGCGGACCCGAAGGCGATCTACATGCCGCAGACCCGCCACCGGATACGCAGACCACGCCGCACCAGCGCGTACATCGGCCTGACCGCGCTGGCCCTCGGCGTCACGGCGACGGCCAGCACGGGCATATCCAGCCGCGGCAACTCGGCGGCCGGAGCGGTGGCCACGACCGCCGAATCGGCTCTCGCGCCCTGCCGGATCGCGGGGACCATGGGGGTGCAGATGTCCGAGGGCCTGCCGACCCCGCCCGGGTACTCGCGCTCGACCGGCGAGATCCGGGCCCTGAACCTGATGATCGACTTCCCTGACGCCAAGGGCGAGGGCACGGCGGCGGACCGGATGGCGGAGTTCTTCCCCCAGACGGCCGAATGGTTCCGCACCAGTTCCTACGGCCGGCTGGTCTACCGGGCCGAGGCGCCGATAAAGGGCTGGCTGCGGATGCCGATGCCCTTCGCGGCGTACGGGATCGAGCGCGGTTCCGCGTACGAGCCGGGCTACCGGCAGCTCGTCGAGCACATAGCGAAGGCCGCCGACCCCGAGGTGGACTTCGCCCGGTACGACCTGATCAACATCCTGGTCACGCCGAACGCCGGGCCGTCCGCCCTGGACACCGTCCTGTCGGTGACCTTCTCGGGCAACGGCGAGGCCCCGGTCGCCGACGGGGTGCCGCTGGCCAACACGTCCTTCGTCTACAGCCGGCAGGACGACGGCTCCGGCACCTACCAGGAGACCGGCTACCGGGTGCTCCCGCACGAGAACGGGCACGTCTTCGGGCTGCCCGACCTCTACACCTCGGACGGCGGGAACACGGTCGGGCACTGGGACATCATGAGCGAGGACTGGGGTGCCAACAACGACCTGATGGGCTGGCACAAGTGGAAGCTCGGCTGGCTGGACAGCAAGCAGATCAGCTGCGCGGCCAAGTCGGGCACCAGCGACCACACCCTGTCCCCGCTGGGCATCCGGGGCGGCACCAAGCTGGCCTTCGTCCCGCTGTCGGAGAGCTCCGGGTACGCGGTGGAGGTGCGGACCCTGGCCGGGAACGACGAGGCCGTCTGCAAACCGGGCGTCCTCATCTACAAGGTGGACTCCGACGTGGACACCGGGCACGGCCCGATCACCGTGTCGGACAGCGCGACCACGAGCGGCGGCTGCACCCGGCGGCCCAACGTGCACGCGGAGCTCTCGGACGCGCCCTTCCGGCCGGGCGAGACCTTCACCGACGAGAAGGCGGGCATCAGCGTCTCCGTGGTGGGTGAACTGCGCAACGGCAGCTACCAGGTCCGCATCATCCGGCCGTGACCGCCCGCAGGCCGGGGACGGGTCCCGGGGACCGTCCCGGGGTCGCACTCACGCGGCGCGTGACGGCGGCCCCGGGACCCCTGTCAGCCTTGCGTGAGCGCCCGGCGCAGCACGTCCACGACCGTGGGGCGGTGCGCGTCGGCCAGCAGGAAGAAGTGGTCGCCGTCGAACCGGAGCACCTCGCACGCCCCGGTCGTGTGGGCGGCCCAGCCGTCCAGCGGCTCGTGCGGGACCAGGGGGTCCGCCGTGCCTCCCAGCACGTGCAGGGGCACGTCGAGCCGTACGTCGTCGAACCCCGCCGCGGCCTCCCGGCTGAGCTCGATGTCCGCCCGCAGTACGCGCGTCACGTGCGCCAGCATGTCCGGATCGTGCAGCACCCACTCCGGGGTGCCCCCGCCGTCCCGCAGCAGCCGGACCGCGTCCTCCTCGGTGGCGGTGGCGTGGGCCCGGCGCGGGGTCCGGCCGGGAACCTGCCCGCTGACGACGGCCGCCCGGCAGTGCGGGCCGAGCAGGTGCGCGGCGCGGGCGGCCAGGAGCGCGCCCAGGCTGTGCCCGAAGACCACCGTGGGCAGCGGGTCACGGCCGAGCACCTCGTCGGAGACGGAGTCCAGGACCTGGTCGAGCCGGCAGCCGGGCGGCTCGCCGAACCGGCGTTCCCGCCCGGGCAGCGAGAGCCCGAGCACTTCCACGTGGTCGGGCAGCGGCTCGACCAGGGGGAACAGGGTGTTGGGGCCGGCACCGGAGTGCGGGAACACCAGCAGCCGCACCCGGGGCGTGGTCACCGGCTCCCGCAGCCGCATCAGCGGCCACCACGGCACGCGCGAGGACGTCATCGCCGTCGATCCCCCCGAGCCCGTCACGGGCAGTTGATGATCTGGCCGGCGTAGGACAGGCCCCCGCCGAACGCGAAGAGCAGTACGGGCGAGCCCTTGCGGATCTCGCCCCGCTCGATGAGCTTGGACAGCGCCAGCGGAATGCTCGCGGCGGAGGTGTTGCCCGACTCGACGACGTCCTTGGCGATGACGGCGTTGACGGCGCCGATCTTGCGCGCCAGGGGCTCGATGATCCGCAGGTTGGCCTGGTGCAGGACGACCCCGCCCAGTTCCTCGGGCTTCACGCCCGCCCGCTCGCAGACCTGGAGGGCGACCTCCGGGAGCGTCGTGGTGGCCCAGCGGTAGACCGACTGCCCTTCCTGGGCGAAGGTGTTGGAGGGCGCCTCGATGCGTACGGCCCGGCCCATCTCGGGTGCGGAACCCCACACGACCGGGCTGATCTCCGGCTCCTCGGAGGCCACGACGACCGCCGCGCCCGCACCGTCGCCGACGAGCACGCAGGTGGTGCGGTCGGTCCAGTCGACGAAGTCGGTGAGCTTCTCCACGCCTATGACCAGGGCCTTCGTGGCGGAACCCGTCCGTATGCTCTGGTCGGCCAGCGCCATGGCGTGCGGGAACCCGGAACAGGCCGTGTTCACGTCGATGGCCGCGGGAGCCTGCGCCCCGACCGCGGCGGCCACCCGGGCCGCCGTGTTGGGCGAGCGGTCGAGCGCCGTGCAGGTGGCCACGATGACGAAGTCGATGTCGCCGCCGGTGAGTCCGGCGTTGGCCAGTGCGTGCTCGGCGGCCTTGGTGGCCAGGTCCGCGACGGACTCGTCCTCGGCCGCCACCCGGCGCGTCCGGATCCCGACCCTGCTCTGGATCCACTCGTCGTCGGTGTCGACCATCTGCTCGAGATCGGCATTGGTCAAGACTTTCGACGGCTGATAGTGCCCGAAGGACAGGACGCGCGACCCGACCATCAGTGTTCCTCCTCGCTCCGCTGGACCCCGATTTCGGATCCCGATTGACCGATGGTCAGACTATGCAGCGGCCCGGCCGGCCCGCTCCTGCGTACAGGCCGTTTTTCGCCGATGCCACGCATGGTTCAAGCCGATTCCGGCCCTTTGTATCCGTCGCGCATCCGTCGCACGTCCGCCGCGCATCGATTTGCGCTCGACCGCCGATCGGATCGCCCACCCGGCCCCGACGGCCGTGGCCGCGCCCGGGGCCTCCCGTATCGTTCCTTCCGGGTCGCCGACGGCGTGCGGATGCGCGCCGGAGCGGCGCTTCGCCCGGCCCGTACGAACAGGAGTCCCGCCCGTGCCCTCACCCGCCCCGGCACCGGAATCTCTGCCTCCGGTCCGCGTGCTGCTGGTCGAGGACGACGAGCTGATGCGCCGGTCCTTCACCGTCGCCCTCGAACGCTACGGCTACCGGGTCACGGCCGCGGCCGACGGACTGACCGGGCTGGAGTCCTTCCGCGACGGCGACGGCTTCGACCTGCTGATCCTGGACGTGATGCTGCCCGGTCTCGACGGGATCGGGCTCTGCCGCCGGGTCCGCGAAACCAGCCTGGTCCCCGTGCTGATGATGTCCGCCCGCGGCGACGGCCTCGATGTCGTCGCCGGTCTGGAGGCCGGGGCCGACGACTACGTGGTCAAGCCCGTGGACACCTACGTCCTCGTGGCCCGCATCCGCTCACTGCTGCGGAGGGCCTCCTACGCTCCCGCCCCCGGCGGCGAAGCGGCCGCCGGCCCCCAGGACGTACTGGCCTTCGGCGACCTGACCATCGACACCGCCGGGATGGAGGTGTTCGTCTCCGGAACCCCCGTGGCACTCACCCCCACCGAGCTGAAGCTGCTGCTGGAGTTCGCCGCCCACCCGGGCGTCGTGCTGGAACGACACACCCTGCTGCGCAACGTCTGGGAGTACGGCTGGGACGGCGACAGCCGTGTCGTGGACCTGGCCGTGCAACGGCTGCGCAAGAAGCTGGGCCGGGAGCGCATCGAGACGGTCCGCGGCTTCGGCTACAAGCTCAGGCGCTGAGGCCGGTGCACCCCCGGCACCGGCCGTGGCGGCCGGCCCGTATGCCCCTGCGCTGGAAGATCGCCGCTCTGGCGGCGGCCACGGCGTGCCTGGTCGCCCTGGCGGTGGGCGTCCTCGTCCACGTGTGGACCGCGATGGACGTCCGCGACCGGGCCGGGATGGAAGCCACCAACACCGTGTACTCCGCCATGGACGTCTACCGGCGCACCGGAACCCTGGCGGACGGCGCCGAGCTCGATCCGGCCGAACTGCCCACCGCCCTGCGCCACCCGGCGGGCGGCGAACGGCGGGTGGCCTACGACGGGCGCGTCGAGGGGAACCTCGGGCCGAGCGTCTGGGGCGCCCAGCGGGTCGGCGGACCGGGCAGCCCGGTGCTGGCCGTGCGGATCAACATGAGCCCGCAACTCCACGACCTGCGCCGCCTCGACGCGAGCGTGGCGGTGGCCTCCCTCGTCTCGCTCGCCGCTGCGCTGCCCCTGGCGGTCTACGGGGCCGGGCTGGTCGCCCGGCGGCTGCGCCGGGTCGCCGAGACCGCCGCCCGGATCTCCGCCGGGGACCTCGACGCCCGCACCGGCACCGCCCCGGGTCACGCCCGGGGCGGCGACGAGGTGACCGACATCGCCGCCACCGTCGACCTCATGGCCGACAGCCTCGGCCGACGGCTGCGCGTCGAGCGGCAGTTCACGGCGGACGTGGCCCACGAACTGCGCACCCCGGTCGGCGGTCTGCTGGCCGCCGCCGACCTGCTGCCGCCCGGCGAGACGGAGGACCTGCTCCGGGCCCGCGTACGGGACCTGCGCGGCCTGGTCGAGGACCTGCTGGAGATCTCCCGGCTGGACGCGGGCGCGGAGGCGCCGGTCCGCGCCCGGGTCCCGCTCGCCTCGGTGGTCGCCGAGGCGGTGGCCCGAACCGGTCTCGACGTGGAGGTCTGCGTCACCGAGCCGCCGGACGCACCGGACGGATCGGCCGCATCGGACGCATCGGCCGGGGAGACCGGCGACATCGTGGAGACCGATCCGCGCCGCCTGGAGCGGATCGTCGGCAACCTCGTCATCAACGCCCACCGGCACGGACGCAGCCCGGTACGGGTCACCGTCGAGGACCGGACCGTCGTCGTCCGCGACCACGGCCCCGGCTTCCCCGCCGACCTGCTGCTCGACGGCCCGCGCCGGTTCCGTACGGGCGCCGCGGAGCGGGGCGCGGGGCACGGCCTCGGCCTGACCATCGCCCTGGGCCAGGCCCGGGTGCTCGGCGCCGAACTGCGGCTGGACAACGCACCCGACGGCGGCGCGGTCGCCACTTTGCGGCTCCCGCGCTGACCGCCCCCGTACGACTCTGCCGCACAACGGCGCGGAAGCCGATACACGGCGGCCCCGGGCCCTGATACGTCCCCCCGACACCCTTCGGCGTGCACCCCTTTCCCGCCGCACCCGAAGTGGAGTCCCCCGTGACCGCCGACCCGTTCTCCTCCAGCCCGACGCCCGGTATCGCGGCCTCCACCACCGACCTGTCGAAGGTCTACGGCAGCGGCGACACCCGTGTGGTGGCCCTGGACCGCGTCAGCGTCTCCTTCCGGGAGGCCGAGTTCACCGCGATCATGGGCCCCTCCGGCTGCGGCAAATCCACCCTCATGCACTGCGCCGCGGGCCTCGACTCCGTCAGCTCCGGCTCCGTGCGCATCGGCACCACCGAGCTGGGCGGCCTGGACGACCGGCACCTCACCGAGCTGCGCCGGGACCGGATCGGCTTCATCTTCCAGGCGTTCAACCTGCTGCCCACCCTGACCGCGCTGGAGAACATCACCCTGCCGCTGTCCATCGCCGGCCGCCGCCCCGACCGGCAGTGGCTGGACCGCGTGGTGTCCATGGTCGGCCTCGCCCAGCGGCTGGACCACCGGCCCGGACAGCTCTCCGGCGGGCAGCAGCAGCGCGTCGCGGTGGCCCGGGCCCTGGCCACCCGGCCCGCGATCGTCTTCGGTGACGAGCCCACCGGCAACCTCGACTCCCGCGCCGGGGCCGAGGTCCTCGGATTCCTGCGCGACTCCGTGCGCGAGCTGGGCCGGACCGTGGTCATGGTGACCCACGACCCGGTCGCCGCCTCCTACGCGGACCGCGTCCTCTTCCTCGCCGACGGCCGGCTGGTCGACGAGATGGTGCGTCCCACCCCGGACCGGGTGCTGGACCGGATGAAGCAGTTCGACACCCGCGCCCGCACGAGCTGATCCTCCCTCCCCTTTCCCCTCCCCGTACCTGCCCCGCCCCCGCCCCCGCCCCGGAAGCCACTCATCCATGCTGAAAACAGCCCTGCGCAACGTCTTGGCGCACAAGGCCCGGCTGCTGATGACGGTGCTCGCCGTCACCCTCGGCGTCGCCTTCGTCTCCGGCACCCTCGTCTTCGCCGACTCCTCCACGGCGGCCCACCGGGCCGCCGTGTCGAAGGACTACGCCGACATCGCGGTCACCGTGACCCCGAAGAACCCCCCGCCCGGCGCGGCCGGATCCGCCGGATCCGCCGGGTCCGCCGGGTCCGCCGGGTCCGCCGGGGACGAGCCCGCCTCCGTGCTCGACGACGGACTCGCCCGCAAGCTGGCCGGGCTGCCGGGCGTCGCCGCCGTACGGCCGTCCGCGGACGGACTGGCCACCCTGAACGCCTCGGACGGCACCCCGCTGCGCACCGGCAGGGTCTGGGCGCACCGGGCGGCCGCCTACGTCCCCGGCGCAGACGGCACGGACAGCCGCCACCCGCTGACCGGTGGCCGCGCCCCCCGCGACGGCGAGGAGATCGCCGTGGACAGCGGCACCGCCGCCGCCGGCCGGTTGCGCATCGGCGAGCAGATCACCCTGGCCACGGACGGACCGGCCATGACCAAGCGGCTCGTCGGCATCGTCACCACCCGGGACACCCGGGTGACGGCGGGCGGCACCCTGGTCCTGTTCGACCGGGCCACCGCACAGCGGCTGTTCGCCTCCCCGGGCCGCTACACCTCCATCGACCTGTCCGCCGTACCCGGCACCGACACCGCCGAACTCGCCCGCCGGGTCACCGCCCTGCTCCCCGCCGACCGTGCCGAGGCCACCACCGGCACCGCCCAGGCCGCCCAGCAGGCCGTCCTCGTCGACACGCTCACCCGGGGCAACGAGAAGCTGTCGCTGGTCTTCGCCGGAGTCGCCCTCTTCATCGGATCGTTCCTGATCGTCAACACCTTCACCATGCTCGTCGCCCGGCGCACCCGCGAGATCGCCCTGCTGCGCGCGATCGGTGCCACGCGCCGCCAGGTCGTGCGCTCCCTCCTGTGGGAGGCCGTCCTCCTCGGCCTCGCCGCCTCGGTGCTCGGCTTCCTGCTGGGCCTCGCCATCGCCTCCGTACTGCCGGAGATCCTGAGCACCACCGGGGAGCCGCTGCCCCGCGGCCCCCTGGTGATCGGCCCGCTCCCCGTGGCGGCCGCGCTCTGCGTCGGGGTGGGTGTCACCGTGCTCGCCGCGTGGCTGCCGTCCCGCAAGGCGGCGCGGATCGCCCCGGTCGAGGCCCTGCGCACGGCCGAACAACCGCCCACCGCCACCGCGTCCCGGGTCCGCGGCGCGGCCGGCGCCCTGCTGCTCGCCCTCGGCGCCGGACTGCTGCTGTCGCTCGCCGGGGCGAAGGACGCCTCCGAGGAGAACCTGCGGAGCGCGATGTCCGGCTGCGCCCTGCTCGTGATCGCCATGATCGTGCTGGCGCCGCTGCTCGCCGTCCCCGTGATCCGGCTGAGCGGGCGGCTGACCGGCCGCCTCGGCACCGCCGGTCACCTCGCCCACCGCAACGCGCTGCGCGACCCGCGGCGGACCGCCGCCACCGCCTCTGCCCTGATGGTCAGCACGGCCCTGGTCGCCGGGCTCGCCGTCATCGGCCATTCCACCGGGCAGGCCCTCGACCGCCAGGCCGCGGCGGGCCTCAGCGCCGACTACGTGATCAGCACCCACACCTCGTCGGCCGGCATCGACCCGGCCGCCGTGCAGCGGGTGACCGCCACCCCGGGTGTACGGACGGCGACCGCGGTCACCGATTCCACCCTCTTCATCGGCGGTGGCGTCCGGCAGATCTCCGGGGTCGACCCGGCCGCCGCCCCGTCCGTCATGGAGCTGGACTTCGTCAGCGGCTCCCTGAAGGACCTCGGACCGGGCCGCATCGCCCTCTCCAGCACCCTCGCCCGCGCGAACGGCGTGCGCACCGGCGACCGGATCGACGCGCGGATCGGCGGCCCCGGCCAGGACCGCACCCCGTACACGGTCGTCGGCGTCTACGAGGACAACCCCACCGCCCGCGACGCGCTGGGCGCCCGCGCCGAGGTCCAGCGCCAGAGCCTCGACCCCGGCTCCGTCCAGCGCGTCCTCGTCCGCGCGGACGGCGGCGCCGACGCCGCCGCCACGAAGGACCGCCTGCGCACCGCCACGGGCAACAACCCGCTGCTGCAGGTCCAGGACCGGCGGGAACTCGTACAGGAGGCCGCCGGTTCCCTGAGCACCCTGCTGACCCTGACGTACGGTCTGCTCGCCATCGGTGGTGTGATCGCCGCCCTCGGCATCATGAACACCCTGGCCATGTCGGTGTCGGACCGCACCCGCGAGATCGGCGTCCTGCGCGCCATCGGCATGGACCGCGCGGGCGTCCGCCGGATGATCCGCCTCGAATCCCTGACCGTGGCCGCCTTCGGCACCCTGCTGGGCCTGGCGGCCGGCCTGTTCGGGGCCTGGACGGTCGGCGCCCTGACCAACGGCGCGCTGAAGGGCTACTCCCTGGCCCTGCCCTGGGACACGCTGCTCCTCGTCTGCGTGGTCTCCCTCGCCACGGGCGCGGTGGCGGCCGCCCTCCCGGCCCGCCACGCGTCGGGCCTGAGCCCCCTGGAGGCCGTCGCCGAACTGTAGGGGCCGGGCCGGTGCCCGGGGCACGGTCCGGTCGGCTCGTCCTCAGCTCTGCGGGTGCTGTCCCAGCGCGATGTCCGTGCCCTTGCCGCCCCATCCCTCGGGGGTTCGCCAGATGACGTGGACACCGAAGACGTCGCGGACGGTCTCCGCGGACCAGTCCTCGACCGGGGGTTCGGAGAGGACCAGGTAGAGGCCGTCGGCCCGCCTGGGCAGGGTGTGGTTGATCTCCAGCAGCCGGGTGGCTCCCGAGCGGAGGTCCGCGTACGCCGAGCGGCCGGCGCCCAACGCCTCGTAGAGGAAGAGCCCTTGGCCGGTGACGCAGCTGACGTCGACGACGGGCGAGTCGGTCGGCTGGAGATCGGCCCACAGCAGGTCCGACTTGAGGGCGTGGCGGACGGCCTCGTGCTTCTTGCACGTCCGGTCGGCTTCGGCCGACGCCTCCAGCGCGCGCAGGAAGCCTTCCTCGGTGGTCGAAGCCGGCGCGATCGTGTCCTGCGCGAGGGTCATCTGCTCTACGTCCTTCTGCTCGGGCTGCGGCGGGGCGGGGGCGGCGGCTTCGGTGGTGTTGGTGGTGTTGGTGGTGTCGTGATCGTCGTCGGGGCACGGCTTCGGGGCCTGTTCCGGTTCCGCGGCCGCGGCGAACCGGTCCTGGAGCGCCCGCCGCGCCTCGGCCAGGGTGTCCGTCCAGCCCGAGGCCGCCAGCTGCTCCCGGAGCCGGCCGGCGTCCAAGGTGCCTTCCTTGAGCGCGCGGTTGGCGCTCGCGGCGAGGTCGCGCAGGACGCCCAGCCCGTCCCTGTCCGGAGCGCCGAACAGGTGGAGCACATCGACCCAGTCGGCCTGGTCCCGGCGCAGGACGCGGTTGGCCATCCCCTGCAGCTCGGAGAGCCTGCCGCGGGCGTCGGGCACGTCCCCGTCGTTCCCGGTCAGCTCGCGGAGCACGTCCAGTGCGGCGATGTAGCGGACCGCCATCCTCGGCGAGACGGGCGACCGGCCCCGCTGGTCGGAGGTGAGGACGGTCTGGTTCGACTCGTTGGCGAACACCCAGCAGTCCAGCTTCTCACCGCGACGCGGGGGCGCGGATCCGTGGCGGACGGTGAGGACCAGGGGACGGTCGAGGCCGGGGGTGAGGGCCTTGACCTTGTAGCGGCCGCCGGGAGCCCGGTCCACGACCTCGACCCGCACGTCGGCCCCGATCCGGGGAAGCCGGGGCACGGCCGCCCCGGTCTCCGGCTCACCCCCGGTTTCCGGCCCACCCGCCGCGGTCTGGGGGGCCGGTGCTCCGGAAGCGTCCCCGGGGCGCGTGAGCACGTCCGGCAGCGGGGCGGTGTGCAGGACGGTCAGGCTCTGGGTGCTGCGGGTGAGGGCCACGTACAGCTGTCGCAGGCCCGCGGGACCGCGGTCGGCGATGGTGGCGGGCTCGATGACCAGGACGTGGTCGTACTCCATGCCCTTGGCCTGGGCGGCGGCCAGCACGGACACGGCGGCGCGGTGCCGGTCGCCGATGTCCCCGTCCTCGTCGACCCTGCGGCTGATCGCGTCGAGCCAGTCCGAGTCGTCGGGGACGATGACCGCCACCGAGCGCAGGGTGTTCCCGTCGCTGGTGCCCACGAGCCGTGCCACGTGGGCGACGGTGTCGTCGAGGAGCTTCCACGGCTCGGTCGCCACCGTCCGTACGGCGTTCTCGCCCGCCTCGCGCACGGCCTGCGGATAGGGCAGGGCCGGGGCGATCTCCCGGGCGAGCGGGGCGACGAACTCCATGATCTCGGCGGGTACGCGATAGCTGGTGTTGAGCTCGGCCACCCGCCAGTCCCCGTGGTCGGAGAGGACCGTGCCGAGGAGGTCCCAGCTCGCCGGGACGTGCGGACCCGTCGCCTGCGCGAGGTCGCCCAGGACGGTCATGGAGCCGCCCACGGCGCAGCGCCGCCGCAGGGCACGGGCCTGCATGGGCGTGAGGTCCTGTGCCTCGTCGGCGACGATGTGCCCGTAGCGGCTCGGGGTCTCCCCGCTGATGAGGAGCCGTAGCTCCTCGAGGCAGACGTGGTCGTCGAGGGTCCAGGGATCGGCGTCGGCGCTGGCGGCCCGGGGCCTCAGCAGGGCCGCCCGCTCCCCCGCGTCCAGGATCCCGTCGGAGCAGGCGTGCAGGAGGTCGGGCGAGTCGTAGAGGGTGCGCAGGGCCTCCCTGGCGCCCGGGGACGGCCAGACGCGTTCGATGAGGCGCTCGACCCGGCGGTTGCGCTCCAGGTCGCGGCGGATCGTACCGGTCTGCCCGCGCCGCGGGGCGATGTCGGAGAGCTCCTGCAGGAGACGGTCGACGAGCAGGCCGCGGAAGCGGTCGCGGCGCTCCCGGTAGGGGCTGTCGCCCTCGTGCGCCCGGTCGAGGAGGGCGAGGACCTCGGAGCGCGGTACGCGCAGGGTCGTGCTGCCGGCGGGGACGACGATGGCGGGCTCGTCGCCTTCGAAGGAGGGCGCGACGACGAGGTCGTCGAGTGCTCCGGGGCGGAAGTCGTGCTCCACGCGGCGGCGCAGGACGGCCGCCATGCGCTCGTCGGACTTCACCAGTCGCGCCTGCGGGGAGTCGGTGCCGAGCACCTCGCCGTCCCAGAGGCGGTTCAGCTGGACGGCGTTGACGTCCCGGGTGCCGAGCGTGGGCAGGACCTGGCCCACGTAGTCGAGGAACCGCTGGTGGGGGCCGATCACCAGGATGTCCTGGGCCTTGAAGTGGTCGTTGTTGACTAGCCAGGTCACGCGGTGGAGACCGACCGCGGACTTGCCGGTACCGGGACCGCCCTGCACGACGAGTATGTCGGAGGGAGAACCGGTGACCAGCTCCATCTGGTCACGGCGGATCGTCTCGACGATGTCGCGCATGCGGCCGCTGCGCGAGCGCTGGAGCTCGCGCAGCAGGAAGTCGTCCGGCTGGAGCTCCTTCGGGCGCCGGCGGCGTACGACGTCGCCCGGGGTCGGGGCCTGCCGCGCCCGCGGAACGGTCTCGGGACCGGTCGTGGGCGCGGTACCGGGAGCGGTCGCGGGTACGGGATCGGTCGCAGGTACGGGGGCAGGTACGGGGGCGGTCGCGGGAGCGGGTGCCGGTGCCCCGGCGGCGGCCGGCGCGGCGATGTCGTCGAAATAGCCCTTCACGATCCGCTGGACGCAGCGCAGCTGGCGCCGCAGCGTCACCTCACCGGGGCTCTCGGGCCGGGCGTCCAGCCACTTCCTCGCCAGGGGGCTGGTCCACTGCAGGACCACCGGCTCGTTCGAGGCGTCCCACACGACCCGCCGTCCGACGTACCAGGGGCGGGGTTCCTCGCCGGGCTCCTCCGGGGCGTCGACCCGGGCGAACACCAGGGCCTCGTCGCCGAGTCCGCCGTACGAGGCGGCGCGCGCCTCCGCGTCGATCCGGTTGGCGATCCCGTCCTTGCCGCTCGCCGAGGCCGTGGCCGCCGACGTGCCGCTCATCTCGGCGAGTCGCGCGGTGTAGCAGTCGTACGCGTGGTCGACGGCGCGCTGCTCGACGGCGAGGTCCTCGCTCCGCGTGGTGGTGCTCATGTACGTCCTCCCTGCGGTGCCGGAGGGACACCGCTACGGGCCTGCGCCCGTACCCCGCCGAAACAACTATCAGAGAGCGGGTGATGACGGACAGTCAGTACATGTGTTCTGGGTCCGGCCCTCAGTACCAGCGCACCGAGGGGGCGCGCAGCGCGAGCGCGGCGGCGTAGCCCTCGGGGGCCGGCAGGTCGGTGAGGGACCAGTGTGGGCGGACGGATTCGGCGGCCGGGCCCGTCCCCAGGTAGGTCAGGTGGCCGCCGTGCCCCAGACCCGCTCCGGTGCCCTTGAGATGGGCCTCCTTGCGCGTCCACAGGCGGGCGAACGCCGCGGGGCGGCCGGCCTCGGGGAGCGCGGCGAGTTCGGCGCTCTCGTCAGGATGGAAGAAGTCCCCGCTCTGCGCGACCACCCGCGGCTCCGGCAGGGCCTCCACGTCCACCCCGACCGGCGTGGACGCACAGGCCACGAAGACCGCGTCGCGGCTGTGCGACAGGGAGAAATGGGCGCGGCCGCCCACGAGGACCGGCCGGCCGTCCGGGCCGCCGCACTCGGGGCAGGCGTCGCGGGTCATCACCAGATCGCGCGGCGCGGTGTCGAGGAGGGCACCCAGCAGCAGCCTCAGCGCCAC
Organism: Streptomyces sp. NC-S4; assembly: GCF_054353315.1. Taxonomy (NCBI): domain Bacteria; kingdom Bacillati; phylum Actinomycetota; class Actinomycetes; order Kitasatosporales; family Streptomycetaceae; genus Streptomyces; species Streptomyces sp. NC-S4. The sequence goes on from NZ_CM135937.1 coordinate 3,770,394, forward strand.
GTGCGCGACCAGGTAGGAGCCGCGGTCCTGGGGGCGCGCGAACCGGTCGGCGCGCCGGCGCTCGGCCGTGTCGAGCACCTCGGAGGCGAGGCGCTCCGCGAACGGGGCCTGCGCCGCGGCGTCCACGAACCGCACCAGCGCCTCACCGCGAGCGGGCGGCCGCTGCGCCCCGACCGGCAGGTCGAGCCGCAGCACGGCGGAGTCGAGGCCGGCGGGTGTGGTCATCAGGAAATCCTATCCAACGGCCTTTTCGGCGCGGGGCGGTGAGGAGCGGTTCGGGGCGCGGGCGCCAGGACACCCCGGCACCCCGGCACCCCGGCACCCCGGCACCCCGGCACCCCGGCACCCCGGCACCCGCGCTGCCCCTGCCGCGTGGTCAGGCCGCGTATTCGGGGACCCGCTGGTCGTGGTCGGCGGCCGCGGTGTCCTCGGCGGAGTCGTAGCCGACGAAGTAGGCGGGCCGGGCCTGGACGGCCGAGTAGATCCGGCCTATGTACTCGCCGAGCAGGCCGACGCAGACGAGCTGCACACCGCCGAGGAAGACCATCCCGATGAACAGCGACGCCCAGCCGGGCACGGTCGCACCCAGCGCGTACTGGACGGTGGTGTAGATCCCCAGCCCGAAGCAGATCAGGAAGCTCAGCAGACCGAGCCAGGTGGCCAGCCGCAGCGGGCTCGCGGAGAAGTTCGTGATGCTGTCCAGCGCCAGACGGACCATCTTGGACAGCGGGTAGTGCGTGCTGCCCGCGACCCGCTCCTCACGGACATAGACCACCTCGCCGCTGCTGAAACCGAGCCACGGCACCAGCAGCCGGTAGACCGGCTGGTGCTCGGGCAGCGACTTCAGCGCGTCGACCGCCGCCCGGCTGAGCAGACGGAAGTCACCCGCCTGGTTCGGCATGTTCTTGCCGACCAGCTTGCGCATCAGCCAGTAGTACGCACCCGCCGTGCGCCGCTTGAAGAAGGTGTCGGTACCCCGGTCCCCGCGCACCCCGTAGACGATGTCCAGACCCTTGTCACGGGCCAGCTCGTACATCTCGACGATCTTCTCCGGCGGGTCCTGGAGATCCGCGTCGATACTGACCACGTAATCGCCCAGCGCCCGGTGGATACCCGCGGTCAGCGCGGCCTGGTGCCCGGAGTTGCGGGCGAAACGCACGATGCGCAGCTCGGGCCAGTCCTGCCGGATCTTCTGCATGATCACCGGAGTCGCGTCCGTGGAACCGTCGTCGATCCCCACGACCTCGTACCCGATCCCCATGCCGTCCAGGATCGGACGCAGGCGCGCCACCGTCAGCGGCAGCGCCTCCTGCTCGTTGTAGATCGGGATCACCACGGACAGCACGGGTACCTGCCGATCGGCCGCGTCACGTGCCGGGGCTGCTGCGTTCTGCATTGTTGGTCGCCTGTCTTCAATCTTCGGGAGTGAAAGTCGAGAGGTGTCTGTGGAGCGCACCGCCGGGGCGGGGGTCCGCCCGGTGGAGGCCTCGGTGTCCCTACGCCACCGGGACGGCGGGCCGAGCGTCAGCGGTGGTGGGTTCGGGCGTGTCCGCTGCGGAGGACTCGTCCCTGCGGCGGAACTCCGTGACGGTGACGGCCACCAGGTGGCCGACGGCCACTGCCATCACACCGGTGTAGATGGCCATGTTGGGCATGGCGTTCAGCTTTTGGTCGGTGATGTATTGCATGTAGGAGCCGAACGAGGCGATCTGAACCAGCACCGGCAGCGGCCAGAGCCGCTTGGGCAGGTAGAACGCCGCGATCACGCTGAGCACGTCTCCGACGTAGAAGTAGCGCTCGTGCATCGACGGCAGCAGGAACGGCACGAGCATGGCCGAGACGGTGGCCATCAGCACGATGTGCGTCGAGGTGATCTCGCTGTCGCGCCCGCCGAACCGCAGGGACGTGCGGCCGACGCGCGAGAAGACGACCAGCGCGGTCAGCACGAGCAGGACCAGCCCGGTCCCGAGGATGCCCGCCGAGCGGATGGCGTCGTCGTGTCCGCCCACGGTGAGGAACTGGTACACGGACGGCGCGTTCATGGTGAGGTGCTGGTAAGTGCCGGTCTGCCGCGCGTAGATGGTCAGCAGCTTCACCGGGTCGGCGCCGATCAGGAGCGCGGGCACGTCGAGGGCCAGGAAGACGGCCGGGAAGGCCAGGAGCGCCTTGAGGGGCAACCGCCGGACGAGGAGCAGGACGAACAGGAACGGGAAGACGAAGACGGCCTGCAGTTTGAAAGCGAGCGCCAGCCCGAAGAAGGTGCAGGCCCACCAGGGACGGTGGCGCAGCACGAAGTAGATCCCGCCGACGATGAACGCGGTGAAGATCGAGTCGGCCTGGCCCCACCAGCCGCTGTTCGCCGTCACCGTCGGCAGGAACAGGACGACGCCGCCCGCGGCGAGCGGCAGAGCCGGCCGGCCGGGGTGCCGCAGGGCGGTGATCCTGAACGCGAAGAACGCCAGGAGCAGGTCGAATCCGGTCGAGATCGCCTTGATCCCTGCGAGCGGCGAGATCGGCAGGTACGTCAGCAGCGCCAGGAAGTAGAGGTACGGGGCGTTGTAGTCGGAGAACCCGGTGTCCTTGAGGGCGCGGAAGCCGCCGTTGTCGGCGATGTGCTGGTACCAGGGCTTCAGGAACAGCACGTAGTCGATGGACTGCTCGCGCAGCAGCGAGAGCCGCAGGGCTATCGCTGCGACGACGATGACGGCTGCGATGGCGAAAGTGCTGCCGGGCCGCCCGAGGCGGCCGGTCGACTCCGCTCCGGACACGCTTGAACGAAGACCGGCAGCTATTCGTGGCATTTCAGACCTTTACGGCGCTAAGCGAATGGACCTTTGAGGTGACGAACAAATGTAGCCCGGCCCGCCACCAGTATGCCGTCCCCCTGCTGCGCCACACGGCCCTGAGCGGCCCCGCATCCACCACCCACGGGCGGCCGCACACCCACCGACTTCCAGCCAATCACCGGGCGGGATCCGCACCGGAAATACCCGGCGCTTTTACCCGGACTGGAAATCCCGCGCCGCGACCGAACACCACCGAGCGCATCGCCGTAATAGGAAACACAGGAAGCCGGAGGTTCGGCGCCGGAGCCGAACGAAAGGGCCGTGCCGTCGGGGCTCGCCGCCGCCGCCCCGGGCCTCACCGCGCCGCCGCAAGATCACATCCTCTCAATCGGACAGCACCCTGCGGCCCCCACCCGCTACACTGACGCCGGTGCGCAGCCCTGGCCGTGCACCGCGCCTTCGTAGCTCAGGGGATAGAGCACGGCTCTCCTAAAGCCGGTGTCGCAGGTTCGAATCCTGCCGAGGGCACGGACGAGGCCCCGCGGTCGATATCGATCGCGGGGCCTCTCGCGTTGTGGTTACATGGCGCACGTGTCGCGTGACGCCGCCTACTGAGATGTGGGCCGGGCGGTGGTTGGGCAGGCACCTGTTGGTGAAGGACCGGGCCCATGGGCATGTACGCCACCGGCTACGGGTGATGTCTCTCGGTTGTTCCGCTGCTCTCGCACGCACACACACCGTGAGGAAATCCACACTCCGTGTCATCGTTCAATCGCACCGTCATCGAAGAGTTCAGGGCGAACGCCGGCCGCGTCGGCGGGCCCTTCGAAGGTTCCGAGCTGATCCTGCTCACCACCACCGGCGCCAGGTCCGGGAAGCCGCACACCGTTCCGCTCGGGTTCGCCCGCGCGGACGGCGGCGAGGAGCTGTTCGTCGTGGCGTCCGCCGCCGGGGCCGACCGGCATCCCGCCTGGTACCACAATCTGCTCGCGCGGCCCCTCGTGGAGGTCGAGACCGGGACGCAGACCTACGAGGCCGTCGCCGTCCCCGCCCAAGGGGCGCGGCGGGACGAGCTGTTCGCGCGGATCGTCCGCGCGAAGCCCGGGTACGGGGAGTACCAGGCCCGCACCCGGCGGGTGATCCCCGTCGTCGCGCTCCAGCGCACGCACGAGGCCCCGGCCGGGGAGGGCGGGATCGCCGGGAAGCTGCTGGACGTGCACGGCTGGCTGCGGCGGCAGCTGGCGCTCGTACGGGAACTCGCGCGCGAGGAGCCGCAGGGCGCCGGGGCGGCCTCGCTCGGGCTGCAACTGCGCCAGCACTGCCTCGCGTTCTGCCACTCGCTGGAGTTCCACCACCGCAGCGAGGACGCCGGCCTCTTCCCGTACCTGGAGCAACAGCATCCGCACATGCGGGAGTTCTTCCGCCGGATTGCCGACGAGCACCGTGCCGTCGCGCGGCTCCAGGAGGAGCTGGTGCGCGCCCTGGACGCGCCCGGCCCCGGGTTCAGCGAGCGGGTGGAACGGATGAGCCGGGAGCTGGAAGCTCATCTCGACGGCGAGGAAGCGCAGTTGCTGCCGGTCCTGCGGGCCCTGGAAGCGTGACGCGGGCCTCGGCGCCGCCCGCCTCCCGGTTGCGGAAGGTGAGGGCGGCGCCGAGGACCCGGGCCTGGCCGGCCGCGATGGTCAGGCCCAGCCCGTGGCCCTTGCTCGTGCCATCCGTACGGAACCGCTGCGGTCCGGTGGCCAGCACGTACTCCGGATAGCCGGGGCCCGAGTCCGTCACGGTCAGGGTCCGGCCGTCGACGGTGAGCGTGACCGGGGCCGCGCCGTGGCTGTGCGCGTTGGCCACGAGGTTGCCCAGGATCCGCTCCAGGCGCCGCCGGTCCGTTTCCACCCGCAGGGCTCCGCGCGGGCCGCGTTCCCCGCGGACCTCCAGGGCCGTGTCGGTGCCCGAGGCGCGGATCGCGCGCGCCGCCAGGTCGGCGAGGTCGTACGAGTCCAGCTCCAGGCGTTCACCGCGGGTCTCCAGCCGGGAGATCTCCAGCAGGTCCTCGGTCAGCGAGCGCATCGCCCGCACCCGGTCCCGTACGAGCTCGGCCGGGCGGCCCGGCGGCAGGAGCTCGGCGGCCGCGTTCAGCCCGGTCAGCGGGGTGCGGAGCTCGTGGGCGACGTCCGCCGTGAACCGCTGTTCCGCCTCCAGCTTGCCCTGCAGCGACGCGGCCATGGTGTCCAGGGCCCGGGAGACCGCCGCCACCTCGTCCTTGCTGCCCGTCCTGTCGTCGACGCGCGCGTCGAGGTCACCGGTGCTGATCCGGCGGGCCACCTGAGCGGTCAGGTGCAGCCGCCGGGTGATCCGGGTGACGACGAGCGCGCCGATGAGGAGGGTGCCCCCGATGGCGAGCGCCGAGGAGCCGAGGATCGCCCGGTCCAGTTCCGCGATGGTCCGCTCGCTGGCGCGGAAGTCCACGGAGACGGCGATCACGCTGCCGTGGGCGGCGGGCCCGGCCGCCCACATCACGGGCCGCTTCCGGTACCGGCCCACGGCCGTGCCGCGCCTGCCGCCGGCCGCCAGGGCGCGCAGCTCCGGGGGCAGGCCCGCCGGGTCGACGCCCTCGCCGCGCGGCATGCGCCCGCCGGTCTCGTAGGTCTCGATGGAGCGGTCCAGCCGGGTGAGCGCCTTCTCGCGGGCCGCACCCACGGTCTGGCGGGTCATGGCGCCGTGCACGAGGCAGCCCAGCAGTGCCGCGAGTCCGCAGCACATGAGGGTGATGAAGACCGTGGCCTTCCAGGTCAGGGTCGAGGTCCAGGCGGGCAGCCGCGGGCGCGGCCGCAGCCGCTCGCCGCGCTGCGTGTCGTTCATGGTCACGTCACGGTAATGCGCGAGCCCCGGAGGGTGAGCGGCGGTATCCGGCCGGATCGCACCGGCCGAGGCCGAATAGCGACGGATCGCGGCGCGGGGCCGGGTGCGCGGGCGCACGAAGCCCTTCCGGCCCGGGCCGGAAGGGCTGTGCCATCACGGTCAGCTCAGTCCGCTGCTGCGTTCGCCGATACGGTCGCCCTGCGGAGTGCCGGCCCGCTTGAGCGCGGCCTTCGTGTGCAGTCCGCCCTTGACCTTGCTCCGTACCGGACCACTGAAGCCGTGTCCCGGGGCGCGCGGCGGTTGCGCCTGCTCCTGCGCCCTCGCGATGGCCGCCCTGACATCCCGCTTCTGCTCTTTGTTCATCCCGTCGTCAACTCCTTCGGGAAGCACCCAATCGGACTACTGGGATCGTATGCACATATACGGACCAACGCACCCGGACCGATGGGCAAAGAATTCCGATCAAGGGCCTCGATCAGGGACGCGGCGGAGCAGGACGCTTCGGCTGGCCCAGCGTCTGGTGCACCAGGTCCTCCGGGCAGGGCGTCCCCCGCGGCAGCTGGTACTTCGCCGCCACCCGGTACTCCCCCGGCGCCGGTGCCAGCAGCTCCGTCCACACGTCCCCGGTCTCGTCCGGAGCGGCCTTGAAGAGGCAGCCGGCCGTGTTCGCGTACTGCTTGCGCAGCGCGCCGCCGTCCCCGCTCCCGCCCCGCGCCTTGGAGGCGAAGGTCTCCTGCGGCGGCGGTACGGGCTTGCCCGCCGCGTCCACCAGTCCCAGCCACGGCGAGTGCGGGATCCGCACCAGGACCCGTCCGGGCTGCTTCACGTCGACGACCAGCTGGTCGGCGCTCGCCCGCACCACGGTCGCCGGCCCGGCCACCAGGTCGGTGGGGCCGTCGACCTTGAAGAGCTGCCAGTTCGCGTCGCCCCACACCTGCTGGAGGTACGGGAGCCCGCCGCGCACCAGCTTCGCCTCGTCCTCCCCGCCCGAGTCGGGTTTGTCGGCGGGCAGCACCACATAGTGCACGGCCCAGCGCTCCAGCCAGGCCCGGTAGCTGTCGGCGGTGAGGGTGTCGTCGTAGAAGAGCGGGTTGCGCTCCAGGTCCGCCTGCCGGTTCCAGCCGCGCGCGAGGTTCACGTACGAGGGGAAGGCGGAGGACTCGCGGTGGCTGCTGGCCGGGACCACCTCGACCCGGCCCCGGTCGGCGCCCGCCTTCTGGAGCTGGTCGACGAGCGGGGCCAGCTCCCGGCTCCAGGCGGCCAGCGGGGTGGTGCGGACGATGTCGGTGACGCTGTTGGTGGTGATCCAGGCGTTCAGCCCGACGAAGGCCAGCAGGACCGCGTACCAGCGCCGCGAGCGCGGCAGCTCGTACGGGAGGGCGGCGAGCAGCGCGACCCCGCCGAACAGCATCACCATGCGGGTGACGTTCGAGCCGACCTGGGAGTCGATCACCCAGGTCAGGAAGACCCCGAGGGCGTAGACGGCCGAGGCGATCCGGACGGTCTTCCACCGCCTCGGTACGAGGAACACGATCAGCAGCCCGAACACGAACGGCAGCCCCGCCGAGCCGATCTTCATCGGCTGGGTCCCCGAGAACGGGAACAGCCACGCCGACAGCCCCACCACGGCCACCGGGGCCAGGCCCAGCGCGTACGCGCCCGGGCGCCGCCCGCTCAGGAACAGCGCGGCCGCGATCACCCCGAGGAAGAGTCCGGCGACGGGGCTGGCGGCGGTCGCGAGGCCGGCCAGCGGGGCCGCCGCCGCGGCCTTGGCCCAGCGCCGCTCCGCCCATTTGCGGGGCCAGCAGAAGACGGCGGCCACGGCGCCGAGCGCGAACATCACGCCGAGGCCGAAGGTGACGCGGCCCGAGAGGGCGTTGCAGAGCAGCCCGTAGACCCCGGCCAGCGCGGGCCACAGGGGCTCGCGCACGGCCCCGCGGCAGCGGGTCAGGATCAGCGCGAGCAGCCCCGCCGAGACGGTGCCGGCGATCATCATCGTGGTCCGGACACCGAGCATGTGCATGAGGTACGGCGAGACCACGCTGTACGAGACGGGGTGCATGCCGCCGTACCAGGCGAGGTTGTACGCCGAGTCGGGGTGGCGGCCGACGAACTCGGCCCAGGCGTCCTGCGCGGCCAGGTCGCCGCCGCTGTTGGCGAAGCTGAAGAACCAGACGACGTGCAGCAGCCCGGCGAGGACGGTGGCGACGACCACCGGGTGGCGCCGGGCCCCGTCGAGCACGGCACCGAGCGGGCCGCGGGGCGGCCGTATGCCTGCGGGCGCGGAAGGCCCGGCAGGCGTGGCGATCGTGGCGGAGGCGGCGGGCGTGACGGTCGCGGCGGGTGGGGCGGACGCGGCGGGCGAGGCGGACGCGGACACCCCGGAAGCAGCGCCGTCGGCCGACGGGGCGGCCTCCTGGCGCCGGCCCTGCTGCTCAGCGGTGGTCACTGCCGCACTCCCCAACCCATGAGTCCACGAACTTCCCGGGGGCCAAGACGTGGCCCGGCGCCCCGGGGTTGCCCGGGGCGCCGGATCCACGCTCTCACCGTCTGTCAGCCGACGCGCGTCAGCTTGCTGCCGATCCCCGGCGATGCGAGGTCGGACTTCAGCGCCACCGGCACCTTGACCTGGCTGGCGCCCTCGCCGACGGTCAGCACGCCGACCTCGGTACCGGCCGTCGCGGTCTGCGGCAGCTTGCCACCGCCGTCCGCGAGCTTGATGTCCACGGTCAGCGAGGCCCAGCCGACCGCCTGCACGTCGGCGGTGGCCACGACCGGGGTCCGGCCGCCGAGCCCGTCGTCGACGTAGCCGACGACCTGGCCCTTCTTCACGACGGGCGCGGCTTCGAGGGCCTTCTGGGTGGCGAGCATCAGGTCCTTGCTCGCGGCGAGCACGGTGTCGATGATCGACGGCTTGTGCTGGCCGAGGACGGCTCCGACGATCAGCTGGTTGGTGTTGCCGACCTTCTTCTGGGCGGCGAAGAGGAGGTTTCCGCCGGCCTTGGTCGTCGTACCGGTCTTGATGCCGAGTGCGCCGGTGGGTCCGGTGAGGCCGTTCCAGTTCCGCCAGCTCTTGCCGGACGGGTCGACCCAGTTCGGCTTCTTGGTGATGTCGAGCAGCGTCTCGATCTCCACCAGCTTCAGGCCCAGCTTGACCTGGTCCTCGGCGGTGCTGACCGTGGTCGCGTCCAGACCCGAGGGGTCCGTGTACGTGGTGTTGGTCATGCCGAGTTCCTTGGCGGTGTCGTTCATCTTCTTGACGAACGCCTCCTGCGACCCGGAGTCCCAGCGCGCGAGGAGCCGCGCGATGTTGTTGGCCGACGGGATCATCAGGGCGGCGATCGCGTCGTACTCCGAGATCTTGTCGCCCTCCTTGACCGTGTCGAGGGTGGACTCGTTGTCGGTCGAGTTGTTCTTCTTGCCCTCGGTCTCGGCCGTCTTGTCGACGTCGATCATCTGACCCTGCTCACCCTTCTTGATGGGGTGGTCGCGCAGGATGATGTACGCCGTCATCGACTTGGTGACGCTCGCGATCGGCACCGGCTTCTGCTCGCCGGACTGGCCGAGCGTGCCGAGACCGGCGGCCGCCATGTACGCCTGCCCCTCGGTGGGCCACGGCAGCTGGGGCTTGGCGCCGTCGAAGGTGTACGAGGACTTCCCGGTCATGACGAGCTTCGGCTCGGGCAGCGGGCGCACCAGCTGTACGACGGCCAGGATGACCACCAGGAGTGCGACGAGCGGCGCGTAGATCTTGACCCGCCGGATGGCGGTGCGCAGCGGGCTCGGCGGCGGGGGCGGGTTGTTCGTGAGGTCCGCGAGCATGTCGAGCGGCGGCTTGGGCGGCAGCGGCTGCTGCGTGGTCCGCTCGGAGTGGTCGAGCCGCGCGGCGGCGGGCGGAGCCGGGAGCTTCGGCCGCTGCCTGGCCGGGGGCGCGGACGCGGGCGCGATGCCTTCCGGGCGCAGCGGCACGAAGGTGCTGCCCTTGGGCGGCTCGGCGGCGGTCTCGGAGGGCTTGGCCTCGGCGGGCTTGGCCTCGGTCGGCTTGGAGGCAGGCTTGGCCTCGGCGGGCTTGGCCTCGGTCGGCTTGGAGGCAGGCTTGGCCTCGGCCGGCTTGGCCAGGTTCAGCCCGGCGGCGGGCTTGGCGGGGGCCGGCTTCGAGGCCTCCGGCTCGGCCGCGTCCACCTTCGGGACCCGGAAGACGGCGGTGCGCTCGCTGTCCGCGGGCTGCTCGGGCTCCTTGGGCTTCGCCGTCTCGGCCGCGGGCTTCGGCTCGGCGGCCGGAGCGGAAGCGGGCTTGACGGCCCGGAAGACGGTGGTGCGCTCGTTGTCCGCGGGCTCCTCTGCCTTCGACGCCTCGGCCGCGGGCTTCGGCTCAGCGGGAGCAGCGGAAGCGGAAGCGGGCTTCACGGCCCGGAACACCGCGGTGCGCTCGTTGTCCGCGGGCTTCGACGGCTCCGCGGCCGGGGCCGAAGCGGAATCGGCCTTGAAGGCGCGGAAGACGGCGGTCCGCGCGCTGTCCGCAGGCTCCTCGGCCTTCGGCGGCGCGGCCGCGGGCTTCGGCTTGGCGGGCTCGAAGGCGCGGAAGACGGCGGTGCGCTCGCCGTCCGCGGGCTTCTCGGCCTTCGACGGCCCGGCCTCGGGCTCCGGCTCGGCAGGCGCAGCCGAGACGCCGGAAGCGGAATCGGATTCCGGCGCTTCGGTACGGGCATCCGGCGTGCCGGACCCGTCAGCGTCGGACTCGTCCGCGCTCTCCTCGTCGTCCACCGAAACGGAATCCTCGGCTTCGCCCGCTGCGGCGTCGTCATCGGCGTCGTCGGCGGAGGCGACCCATGCCGCCACCGCATCCCGCAGCGGATCCCGCCCACCGGCCCCGGCGGGGGACTCGGCGCCGGATTCGGCATCGGCACCGGCCCGCAGGGGCTCACGCCCAGCGGAATCCCCGGCCGGGGAATCCACTCCGGACTCGGCATCGACATCGACGTCGGCAGCGGCCCGCAGCAGGTCCCGCCCGCCGTCGGCCGGGGACTCGGCGTCGGCATCGGCGTGGCCACCGGCAGCAGCAGCGGCCCGCGACGACTCACGTCCTCGGCCCCCGGCCGGGGACTCGGCATCGGCATCGGCCGGGGACTCGCCATCGGCATCGGCGTCGGCACCGGCGTCGGCCCGCAGCGACTCGCGCCCTCCGTCCCCGGCCGGGGACTCGGCATCGGCCTGGACGTCGATGTCGACAGCGGCACCGCCGCCGGTCTCGCCGGCACCCGCGGTCGCGCCGCCCTCAGGATCGCGCGGCCGGAACACGGACAGCCTCGGATCACGCTCCGCGGACGACTCCGCCGCCCCCGGCGCTCCTTCATCTACCGACTTGTCGGGGGACTCGCCCGCCACCGTTCCTCCTCCATCGCCGCCACGTCCGGCTGTCCGAATGTCTAACAGTGTCCCGTCTCGGGAGCATCGCCCCCGTGGTAGACGAGAACGACATAGCTGCGGGTTCCCCCACAAAGCGACCACGCGCTCTCGACAGATGAATGTGAGAGGCGTCACCCTGTCACTCATCCACGCGGGGAGGCATGGATGGGCAGGAGCCGCAGAACAATTCCGGAGGAGCTTCTGCTGCTCGCCTTGGACCCGGCCACGGGTACCACGGCGCAGCCGCAGTCGCTCGACCTCGGCCTGGCCGGGGCACAGCTAGTGGAGCTGGCTCTGGCAGGACGGATAGCCCCTGATGGGGATCGTATCGCCGTGGTGATGCCGCGGCCGACAGGAGATCCGACTCTGGACTCCGCACTGGAACTGCTGCGCAGGCGCGGCAGCCCGGTACGGGCCGTCCACTGGATCGGCGGACCCCGACTGGGGCTCCGCCAGATTTACCTCGCTCATCTGGAGCGCTGCGGCATGGTCCATGCCGTCGCGGGACAGATGTGCGGAGTGCTTCCGACGACTCGCTACCAGGCGACGGACACGGAGATCAGCCGGGAGATCCGAGCCCGGCTCGACAGTGCGATCCGCACCGGCGTACCGCCGGACCCGCGGACCGCGGCGCTCGCCGCACTGGCCCACGCGGTCGGACTCGGCAAGCACCTGTACCCCGGCAACGAGGGGCGGTCGTCCAGGTCCCGGCTGCGGGACCTGATCCGGCACGACCCGATGGGCGGACTCGTGGCGCATGCCGTGATGGACGTCCAGAACGGTGTGGCCGCACAGCCGCGCCGTGACCGCGCACCCGCACCGCCGGCCCGGGCCACGGCGAGCAGCGTCCCGCTGCAGCCGCGCCGGACGGGCGCGATGGCCCGCGCGGCCGCACACTGATCCACCCCGTTCCACCCCCGATCCACCCTTGTTCCACCCCCGATCCACCCCCGATCGACCGATCACCCGTTCCACCCGCTTCATCGCACGACCATCGCAACGCCACCGCCCCGGCCGACGTCCGCGAGGACCCGGCCGGCCCGGAAACACAGACGCGCGGGGTGGCGGGGCCGGTTCGCCGGCCCCGCCACCCCGCGCGTCTGTGTTTCCGGGCCGTTCCCCAGCGGCGCCGCCCGCTTCGGTGGCAGTCTGCTCAAGACCAGATACGCAGAGAGACAGCTGCAACGACAGAAGAAGGCGGAGGTGCCGTTCACGTGGCGTCCAATGTCAATCCCACCGTCCGACGCCGCCGACTGGGCATGGAGTTGCGCAAGCTCCGCGAAGACAAGGGCATGACGGCCGAACAGGTCGCCGAGCGTCTGCTCGTCTCCCAGTCGAAGATCAGCCGACTGGAGAACGGCCGCCGCTCCATCAGCCAGCGCGACGTCCGCGACCTGTGCGACGTCTACGAGGTGGAGGACCGCCGCCTCATCGACTCGCTCATGCAGATGGCCAAGGACTCCCGCCAGCAGGGCTGGTGGCACGCCTTCGGCGACATCCCGTACAGCGTCTACATCGGCCTGGAGACGGACGCCGCCAGCCTGCGCACGTACGAGCCCCTGGTGATCCCGGGGCTGCTCCAGACGACGGAGTACGCCCAGTCCCTCGTCCGCGGCGCATGGCCGGAGACCGCCCCGGCCGACGTCGACAAGCGCGTCCAGGTCCGGATGCACCGCCAGAAGCGGCTCTCCGAGACGGAGAACAACAACCCGGACCTCGGTCCGCTGCGCCTGTGGGCGGTGATCGACGAGGCGGCGCTGCGCCGGCGCGTGGGCGACGCCCAGTTGATGGTCCGGCAGCTCGAGTACTTGATAGAGCAGTCGGAGCAGCCGCACGTCACGGTGCAGGTGATGCCCTTCGAGCTGGGCGCGCACCCCGGCGTGAACGGCCAGTACGCGATCCTGGAGTTCCCGGACGCGTCCGACTCGACCGTCGTCTACATCGAGGGCGTCACGAGCGACCTGTACCTGGAGAAGGCCAACGACGTCCAGAAGTACAGCGTGATGTACGAGCACCTGCGCGCGCAGGCGCTCAATGTCGACCAGACCCGTGAGTTCATCTCGGGGATCATCAACGAATACGCCGACAAGGGCGCATAAGGGCGGGATGCGCCCGATATCCAACGGGCGTGTGGCAAGCGGGTCGGCACCGTACACCGTCACTCCCCAGCCACAGAAGGCTTGAATGGAATATGCCACCCGGTCGGGTGAATGGTCACTTCACCCGTCAGGAGCTGCCGGTAGCGTCGATCAGGTCAGCCGGAAGTTTGGCCGACAGGACACCGGAACCACCGGAACTACTCGCTCACCGGAGAAAAACATGGCTATTCGCCAGGGCGCCACGACCAACTGGATCAAGTCCTCCTACTCCGCCAACGGCGCCTGCGTCGAGGTCAAGTCCCCTGTCACGGAGGCCATCGCCGTCCGCGACTCGAAGGTGCAGGACGGACCGTCCCTCACCTTCGCGCCCGACTCCTGGACCTCGTTCGTCGCCGACGTCACCGAGGGCCGGCTGGGACGCCTCGCCTGAACATCACGGCGCGTCCCGACCGCTCTCGTCTCCACTGCCGTTCGGCCCCCGCGCACAACACACCGACGGGCCCGGCTTCCGCACCACCAGCACCAGCACCAGCACCATCCGCGTTACCCGCATCACCTGCATCACCTGCACCACTGACTGGAGCCCTCTCGACCGACCCGCCGTCTTGGCCGAGGGGGCTCGGCCATGCCCGGGGACCGACGGCCCGCGGCCGCCCCCGCTCCCGCTCCCCGCTCAGCGCAGCTGATCGACGTATCGATCGGTCCCCGGCACCGTCGGGATGAACGGCGCCACCAGCTCCACCCGCCCCAGCCCCGCCTCCGCGACCTCCGCGTCCCACCCCCGGAAGCGGTCCCAGCAGGTCCGGGGGTCCTCCTGGAGGAACCACAGCAGTGTGAGCCGGGTGTCGACGCCCTCCACCTGCTTGACGTACGTCATCCGGTCGCCCGGCAGCGGGGTCGGACGGAAGACCGTCACCATCGCGGCCGGACCGCCGTGCAGCTTCTTCGGCAGGGCGCGCGAGCGCAGCCACTCCAGCAACTCGGCCCGCTGCTCGGGCCCGTCGGCGTCGATGACCTGGACGACGAGGCCCTCGTACGGGTGGTCCAGGGCGTGGAAGTCCCGCGGACCGGCGGCGCCGTCGCGGTAGACGGTGGCCGCGTGGCCCTGGAAGGACGTGAACACGTGGGTGCGGTCCTGGTAGACCCGACCGTCGCGGTTCAGGCGCTTGTTGATGCCGACGGTCCACTTCATGTGCTCGTCGTAGCGACCCCGGGTGACCCAGTACGTCGATATGTAGCAGCCCGCGGTGACGGGCTGGGCGACGGCCGACTTCTCGGGGTAGCGCAGCTCCTGCAGTTCGCGGGTGGCCACCCAGCGGCGGCCTGCGTACATCCAGGGCATGGCCATGGCGCCGGCGTAGTAGTGGTCGTCCTCGTACCAGCGGTTGTACGCGTACTCGTGGCCCGGGTGCGGTTCCACCATGGTGATCAGCGCATGGCCGGGTCGGACGCCGTAGGGGCCGACGGCCGCGAGCTCGGCGTAGTCCTCGACGCGGGTGTCCTGCTGCGGATCCTGCTCTCCTGTCGTCATGGGACCGGTCTATCTGATGCGGCATCAGATGGGGAGGGGTCGGGAGCCGGCACCGGGGTTCCGCGCGTCCGGTCCACCCCCTGATACATACATGCCGTCTACAACTTTCTCTCGCTACGATGCGCGCACCCGCCCCCTGAAGGAGCTGCCCGTGCCTGCCGCCGAGCCTGCGACCTCCTCCGCCGCCGTGTCCGCCGCCGCCATGTCCGCCGTCGCCGTGTCCGCCACCGCGCCGCCGCCCCCGTTCGCCGCCCGCGCCGCCTCCGTGGAGGGGTCCCCCGTACGCGAGATCCTCGCGCTCACCGAACGCCCCGGGATCATCTCCCTCGCCGGCGGCCTGCCCGCGCCCGAACTCTTCGACACCGAGGGCCTGCGGGCCGCGTACGACGCCGCCTTCGCGGTGTCCGCGCGGCGCGCGCTGCAGTACTCGACCACCGAGGGCGCCCCCGAACTCCGCGAGGCCGTCGCCGCCCGGGCCACCGCACGCGGGCTGCCGACCGCCCCGGAGGACGTGCTCATCACCTCGGGCTCCCAGCAGGCCCTGACCCTCATCACCGCCACCCTGATCGAACCCGGCGACGTGGTGCTGGTCGAGAACCCCACCTACCTCGCGGCCCTCCAGTGCTTCGGCCTGGCGGGTGCGCGGGTGGTGGCCGTGCCCTGCGACGCGGAGGGCATCCTCCCGGACGCACTGGCGGACATCGTGGCGCGCGAGCGGCCGAAGCTGCTGTACACCGTCCCCACCTTCCAGAACCCGACGGGACGCACCCTCCCGGCCGCCCGCCGGGCGGCGGTCGCGCGGACCGCGGCCCGGCTCGGGCTGTGGCTGGTGGAGGACGACCCGTACGGGGAACTCCGCTACGAGGGCTCCGAGGTCCCCTGGCTCGCCGCGCACCCGGGGGCGGAGGACCGTACGGCGCTGCTCGGCAGCTTCTCGAAGGTCATGGCTCCCGGGCTGCGCCTCGGCTGGCTCCGGGCCCCGGCGGCGCTGCGGCGGGCCGCGGTCGTCGCGAAACAGGCGGCGGACCTCCACACCTCCACGGTGGACCAGCTGGCCGCGGCGCACTACCTCGCGGCGGTGGACCTCGACGCGCACATAGCCGCAGTCCGCACGGCCTACCGCGCGCGCCGCGACGCGCTGCAGGGCGCGCTGAGCCGGAGCCTGCCGGCCGACTGCGCGTGGAACCTGCCCGAGGGCGGCATGTTCCTGTGGGCCCGCCTGCCGGAGGGCCACGACGCGACGGACCTCCTCGGGACGGCCGTCGCCCACGGCGTCGCCTTCGTCCCGGGCGCCCCCTTCTACGCCACCGCCCCCGACCCCCGCACCCTGCGCCTGAACTTCACGACGCACACGCCGGCCGAGATCACCGAAGGGGTCGGCCGGCTGCGCACGGCGCTGGCGGAGTACGGAAAGGAGAAGCGGCCGGGGAAGTAACCGGGGGCGTGCGGGCGCGGCTTCGGCTTCGGTTTCTGCCTCGGCTTCGGCCTCAGTGCGCGAGGGCGACCTTGAGCAGCACGATGAGCAGCCCGAGGAACAGGTTGATCACGCCGGCCAGGACCATCAGCCGGCGTGAGGCGCCGGCGCGGCTGGCGGCCACGGTGGCCCAGCCGACCTGGCCGATCAGCGCGACCGCGAGCGCCAGCCAGGCGATGCCCGTGGCACCCAGGCCGAACAGCGGGGCGATGGCCGCGGCCACGGCCGGGGGGACGGCCGCCTTGATGATCGGGCGTTCCTCCTTGGACGTACTGCGGACCACGTCCCAGCTCAGCCGGCGCACCATGCGGGCCCCGAAGAGGCGGGAGAAGACGTGCGCGGCCCAGAACACCACCCCGGTGCCGAGGAGCAGCGCGACGAGTTCCAGCCGCGGGTACTTGCCGAGGGTCCCGGCGCCGACCACCACGGACGCGGCGAGCAGCGAGCCGTAGACGGCGCCGGTGTAGTCCTCGGTGCCGGCCTCCCGCTCCGGGGCGGCGCCGCCCCCCTGCGGGCCCTCCGGACCGCCTTCCGGGCCGCGCTCCCGGCCGCCCTCCGGAGGCCCTGTCACGCGGCCCCGGCCTGTGCGGTGGGCCACTTGAGCTCGATCTCCATCTCGATCTCCCCGTCGCCGATCTCGACCTCGATCTCGGTGCGGAGCTCGTCCGGGACGCGCAGGCTCATCTTCCCGGGGCCGAGTTCCAGTTCGGCGTTGCCGCCGTGGCGCAGCGCCTCCGCGAGCGCGGCCAGCTGGTCGGCGGCCTCGAGGCGGGAAAGGGAGCTCTTCTGCTCAAACTTGAGGTCCTTCACGGACGTCTCCAATCCGCTGCGAACACCGGTACGGCTCATTGTGCGGCCGCCCCGGAGGTCGGGCATCTCGGGTCGGGGACGGGGGTCCCGGGTCTCAGCCGGCCCGGCCCGTGCCCGGCCGGTTGAAGGCCAGGGCGAGGACCTCGCTCCACTGCATGGGCGGAGCAACCGCCGGGGCCCCCGGGCGGAGTCTGGGCACCAGGACGCGCAGTGCGCCCGGGCGGATGGAGCAGGTCACGGGTGTGGGCATGGTCAGCGCCTCGCCGTCCACGGCGACCGCGATGCGGTCCGCGGCCGATCGGACGACGACCTGGCGGGAGGTGAGGACGTGGAGGCCCGCCGCCCTCGCTCCGCGCAGCGCGACCTCGGCCGCCTGGGCCGCGTTGTTCACCCGGATGCCGAGGACGCCCAGCTCGCCGCGGTCGAGGCGGGACCTGCGGGCGCCCATCGGTTCGGAGGACGTGTACGGGTTGTTGCTGACCAGCAGTGCCTGCTGGGCTTCCAGCCGTTTCTCGTCGGTCACCGCGTCGAGGGTGGTCCCGGCGTAGCCCATGAGCAGGTCGGGCATCGCGGCCAGCGCCGAGTCCGCCTTCGCGTCCCGGTACTCCGGTCGCTGCACGATCTCCGCGTAGACGCCGAACGAAGCCGTGTTGACGAAGGCCTGGCCGCCCACGACCCCCAGGTCGACCCTGAGCTCCTCCCCGTCGGCCAGCGCGTCCAGGCACCGGGCCGGGTCCTCGCGGTCCAGCCCGAGGTCCATCGCGAAGTGGTTCCGGGTGCCCGCGGAGATCACGAGGAACGGCAGGTCGTGCTCGGCCGCCACCTCGGCCACCCGGGCCTGCGTACCGTCTCCGCCCGCCACCCCGAGCAGGTCCGCTCCGTCGGCCACCGCCTGCCGGGCCAGGGCGGCGACGTCCGTCACGACCTCCGGGTCCAGCAGCACCACCCGGGCTCCGAGCGCCTCCCCCTTCTCGACCAGGCCGAAGCGGCCGACCTTTCCGCCGCCGGACTTCGGGTTCATGATCAGCACCGGGTTGCGGGGGGCGGCCCGGGCGACGGCCCGCATCCCGTCGGGCCGTCGCGCGGCGCGCAGCGCGGTCCGCGCGCAGGCCACGGCGGCCGCCCACAGCGCGATGGCGAGCAGCGCCGTGGGCCACAGGTCCGCGCGGGCGTAGATGAGCAGGATGGCCACGGGCGCGGCCACCACCAGCAGGGTCCCCACGAGCCGTACCGCACCGCGATGGGACACCACCCACCAGGTCCCCATGGCTGTGAGCGCCGCCCCGGCCACCCCGACGACGAGGACGAGCAGCCCCCCGACGATGCCCTCGGCCACCAGCGTCACCGCCGCGAGCACCGCGCAGACCAAAGCCAGCAGGGCCCACAGCCGAGCCCGCCGGGGCGCGCCGGAAGTATGCGGGATTGCCATGCCCTCACGTCCTCGCCTCGTGCCGCGGGGTCATCTCCGATCATCTCCCGAAGCAGATCGGCCGTCGACGCGACGGGGGCGGTGCGAACTTCCTCGGCCCGCCCCCAGGCCATGCGAAAGTGTCTCGGGCACGCACGCCACTGGACACGGGGATCTCATGCCACCCTCAACGACGGGAGCGCAAATCGAAGCCGCTGCCGAGACGATGGCCGAAAAGGGAAACCGGACATCAGACCCTGCCAAACCAATGCAGGTGAAGTTCACCGTACGCCCCGGCCAGGGAGACCCAAGCGGATTCGACCTTGGGGACATGTTCTGGGCAGGGGAACTGGGCGAGGCCAGCTCGGTCGGGCACGCACCCGATCAGGGGATGATGCTCTACCTCTCCGTGCCCGACCTCCTCGACTCCCTCACGATGCTCTTGAGCCGACGTTCCACCAATGCATCCTTCACCGGAATCGATTCTTCGTTCAGGCTCGATTTCCGCACGACCAAGAAGACGGTCACAGTGAAGGGCAGATCCGGGCCAGTGGCACAGATCAGCCATGCAGAGCTCGCCGAGACGGTTCTTTCGGCAGCGGAGGAGCTGGCGAGCCGACACCTCACACCGCCACCCCCCGAAGACCACGCTTCGGACGACTATCTAACCGCCCTGAAGCGATTTCAACAGGTCGCGGCTCAGGTCAGAAAGTCCGAGTGACGTGAATCCTCCGCAATTCCGGCCCGGACAGCCCTCGCATCCCCGTGCGGCACACTCGACCGACGCACTGCGGGTGGCGGCGGCGCGCATGCACGCTCCAAACGCGGCACGGCAGCGGTCAGCCCCGCCGTGCTGGCAGCCACCGCGCTCCGCGCAGCGGAGGAACTGGCCGATGGCGCCTTGTCTGAGCGAACCCAGGGCATCAGCAGGAAGGCAGGGGGCATGACTCGGTTCGAGGAGTTGCTCGGGATCGACTTCGCGGGGCATCGGACCGATGACGTCGATGACGTCATCTACGGCGGCTACGACCACGCGGAGCATCGGGAGCGCGTGCCCGGGCTCGTCTCCCTGCTCGGTGATGCGTCGGCGGCGGACCGCGAGAGGTACCTGGCCTGCCTGGCGCTGGTCGCCTGGGGCGAGCCCGTGGGGTACGAGACCGTGCGGGAGCTGAGCCTCGCGCCGCGGAAGGCGCCCTGGTACGACCTGCTCGTCGACCGCAAGTTCTCCGTGGACAGCAGCTACGGGCACCTCTCCGCGGCCGCGGCGGACAGTCGGGAGCCGGCCGAGGAGAAGGGGTCCTCGGCACTCCGGCTGGAGACCTTCCGGTCGCTGATACGGATGGCCGACCGCGAGTACTTCGAGGAGAAGCTCGGGGACTACCTGGACGAGGACGTGGTGCGGGCCTGCCTTCCCGACATCCGTGACGTCATCGGCCGGGGCCTCGGGTCCCTCACGGCGGGGGTTCCGTACCGGTTCGACGTGGCGACCCAGCTCGTCGATCTCGCCAACTCCGTTGTGGTCGTGGACGAGGATCTGGCGGTGGAGCTCGTCCTGCGGATCCTGCGGGCCGCCCCGTCCGGTCGCGCCATGGCCCATGCCGTCGCCGCGGTGCACCGGGCCGAGGGGCCCGCCGGGCAGGTGCTTGCCGGTCATATGCGCCTCAGCGGCAACGCGCACGTGCAGGTGCTGCTCGCCGGGCGCGGCTGACCGGCGAGGCGCCCCGGGGGAGGACGGCCATGGAAATGAACCGCTCGCCCTGGACGAGTACCCGATCGATCCGGCCCACCGGGAGGACGGAGACACCACCGACGCGGAGCTCCTCGGCATCGTGAACCGGATCCTCGAGTGGATCGACGCGGCCGGGGACCTTCGGCGGCCGCCGCCTCCGCCGCTCAGCGGGTCCGCACCCCTTCACACCGTCGCGCCCGCGCCGTAGCCTGACGCGCCGTCAGATCAACCGCGTGCGGAGGTCCGTCATGCTGCTGCAAGGGAAGACCGTCATCGTCTCGGGTGTCGGGGCCGGGCTCGGGCATCAGGTGGCCGCCGCCGTCGTGCGCGACGGCGGGAACGCCGTGCTCGGGGCGCGGACCGAGGCGAATCTCGCCAAATCCGCCGCCGAGATCGACCCCGACGGCACGCACACCGCGTACCTGCCCACCGACATCACCGACGAGGCGCAGTGCGAGGCCCTCGCCGCGCTCGCGCGGGATCGGTTCGGGAGGCTCGACGGCGTCGTGCACGTCGCCGCCTGGGACTCGTACTTCGGGGGGCTGCAGGACGCCGACTTCGGGACGTGGCAGCAGATCATCGACGTGAACCTGCTGGGGACCCTGCGGATGACCCGGGCCGCTCTGCCCGGCCTCAAGGAGCGCGGCGGGGCCGTCGTCGTCATCGGGACGCAGTCCGCCGTCGCCGCGCCCAACGAGGTGCAGCAGGCCGCGTACGCCGCCTCCAAGGGGGCGCTGACCTCCGCCATGTACTCGATGGCCCGCGAGCTCGGCCCGCACCGGATCCGCGTCAACACCGTGCTGCCCGGCTGGATGTGGGGGCCGCCCGTGCAGGCCTTCGTCACCTTCACCGCGCACACCGAGGGCGTTCCGGAGGCCGAGGTGCACGCCCGCCTCACCCAGCGGATGGCACTGCCCGATCTGGCCACCGACGGGGACGTGGCGGACGCCGCCGTGTTCTTCGCCTCCGACCGGGCGCGGGCGATAACCGGCCAGTCGCTGCTGGTCAACGCGGGTGAGCTGATGAGATGAGCCACTCCGCCGCCGCTCCAACGCCGCAACGTCGGATCGTATGCTCGGCCCATGACCACTCCGAGTGACGCTCCGACCGACAACGCGATGCGCCGCGCGCTCCGGCGGGCCCGCGACGGCGTCGCGCTCGACGCGACCGAGGCGGCCGTACTCCTCCAGGCGCGCGGCGAGGACCTGGGGGACCTCGCCGCCTCCGCCGCCCGGGTGAGGGACGCCGGGCTCACCGCCGCCGGCCGGCCCGGTGTCATCACCTACTCCCGCAAGGTCTTCATCCCCCTCACCCGCCTCTGCCGCGACAGGTGCCACTACTGCACCTTCGTCACCGTCCCCGGAAAGCTCCGCAAGAGCGGCCACGGGATGTACCTCTCCCCCGACGAGGTCCTCGACATCGCCCGCCAGGGCGCGGCGATGGGCTGCAAGGAAGCACTCTTCACCCTCGGCGACCGCCCCGAGGACCGCTGGCCCGAGGCCCGCGAGTGGCTCGACGCGCACGGCTACGACGACACTCTCGCCTACGTGCGCGCCATGGCGATCCGGGTCCTGGAGGAGACCGGCCTGCTGCCGCACCTCAACCCCGGCGTCCTGTCGTGGTCCGACCTGCAGCGGCTCAAGCCGGTCGCGCCCAGCATGGGCATGATGCTGGAGACCACCGCCACCCGCCTGTGGTCCGAGCCGGGCGGCCCCCACCACGGCTCCCCCGACAAGGACCCGGCCGTGCGGCTGCGCGTCCTGGAGGACGCGGGCCGCTCCAACGTCCCCTTCACCACCGGCGTGCTGATCGGCATCGGCGAGTCCTACGAGGAGCGGGCGGACGCCTTCTTCGAGCTGCGCCGCATCCAGCGCAGCTACCACGGCATCCAGGAGGTCATCGTCCAGAACTTCCGCGCCAAGCCGGACACCGCCATGCGCGGCATGCCGGACGCGGAGCTGGAGGAGCTGGCCGCCGCCATCGCCGTCGCCAGGCACATCCTGGGCCCGAGCGCCCGGATCCAGGCCCCGCCGAACCTGGTGGACGCCGAGTACGCGCTGCTCATCGGCGCGGGCATCGACGACTGGGGCGGGGTCTCCCCGCTGACCCCCGACCACGTCAACCCCGAGCGCCCCTGGCCGCACATCGAGGAGCTGGCCGCCCGCACCGCCGCCTCCGGCTTCGAGCTGCGCGAGCGCCTCACCATCTACCCGGAGTTCCTGCAGCGCGGCGAGCCCTGGCTGGACCCCCGCCTGCTGCCGCACGTACGGGCGCTGGCCGATCCGGGGACCGGGCTGGCCGACGAGGGCGCCGTGGTCGAGGGCCGTCCGTGGCAGGAGCCGGACGAGGGCTTCACCGCGTACGGGCGCACCGACCTGCACGCCACCATCGACACCGAGGGCCGCACCGGCGACCGCCGCGACGACTTCGACGACGTGTACGGGGACTGGGAGGCGCTGCGGGAGGCGGCCGCGCCCGGAATGGTCGCCGAGCGCATCGACACCGACGTACGGGGCGCCCTCGCGCAGGCCGCCGACGATCCGACGAAGCTGACGGACGCGCAGGCACTGGCGCTGCTCCACGCGGACGGCCCGGCCCTGGACGCGCTGTGCCGCATCGCCGACGACCTGCGCAGGTCGGTCGTGGGCGACGAGGTCACCTACATCGTCACGCGGAACATCAACTTCACCAATGTCTGCTACACCGGCTGCCGCTTCTGCGCCTTCGCGCAGCGCCGCACGGACGCCGACGCCTACACCCTCTCCCTCGACCAGGTCGCCGACCGGGCCGCCCAGGCCTGGGACTTGGGCGCGGTCGAGGTGTGCATGCAGGGCGGCATCCACCCGGACCTGCCCGGGACGGCCTACTTCGACATCGCGCGCGCGGTGAAGCAGCGGGTCCCCGGCATGCACGTGCACGCCTTCTCGCCGATGGAGGTGGTCAACGGGGCCACCCGGACGGGGATGTCCGTACGGGACTGGCTGACGGCGGCCAAGGAGGCGGGCCTGGATTCGATCCCGGGTACGGCGGCGGAGATCCTCGACGACGAGGTCCGCTGGGTCCTGACCAAGGGCAAGCTGCCGACGGCCGACTGGATCGACGTCATCACCACCGCGCACGAACTGGGGATCCGCTCCTCGTCCACGATGATGTACGGGCACGTGGACCAGCCGCGGCACTGGCTCGGCCACTTCCGCACGCTGTCGCGGATCCAGCAGCAGACGGGCGGCTTCACGGAGTTCGTCACGCTCCCCTTCATCCACACCAACGCGCCCGTGTACCTGGCGGGCATCGCACGGCCGGGTCCGACGGTCCGTGACAACCGAGCGGTGACGGCGATGGCCCGGATCCTGCTGCACCCGCACATCCCCAACATCCAGACGAGCTGGGTGAAGCTGGGTGCGGACGGCGCGGCCGAGATGCTCCGGTCCGGGGCCAACGACCTGGGCGGCACGCTGATGGAGGAGACCATCTCGCGGATGGCCGGGTCGAGTTACGGCTCGTACAAGTCGGTGCAGGACCTGATCGCGGTCGCCGGGGCGGCCGGGCGGCCCGCGAAGGCCCGGACGACGCTGTACGGGGAGGTGCCGCAGGAGCGGCAGGAGGCGGCCCGCGCCTCGGACGGGCACCTGCCCGAGCTGCTCCCGGTACTGGACTGAGCGCGAGGGGATCCCGGCCGGTCGGCCGGGATCCCGCTCGTGGCCGGTCGGCCGGCCGGTCCGGATCAGCCGACCAGGAGGTCCCTCTTCAGCGCCTTCAGCTCGCGGGCGTCGATGCCGAGCCCGTCCTGGAGGTAGCGGTCGAAGGAGCCGTACTTCGCCTTGACCTCGTCGTAGCCCGCGTTCAGGTACTCGGGGCGCACGTCGAGCAGCGGCTTGTAGACGGCGGCCTGCTGGGCGGGCAGGTGGGAGAGGATCGCGTCGTTGGCGGCCTTGCGGTAGTCGTTGCTGGCCAGGTAGTCGGCCTCGACGGTTTCGCGGGGCACGCCGAGGGCGGTCAGCAGGGTGGCGCCCGCCCAGCCGGTGCGGTCCTTGCCGGCCGTGCAGTGGAAGAGGACGGAGCGGCCTCGGTCGCGCTCGATGCCTTCGAGGACCTGGGTGTACGCCTTCTTGCCGCCGGCGCCGGAGACCATCGCCCGCTCCGCGTCCACCATGGCCTTAACGGCCTCGTCAGGGGTGCGGGGCATCGTCTGGAAGGAACCGGAGCCCGCGAAGACGTCGGCGACGACGTAGGCGGCGCCCGCGGGCACCTTGTCGGCGTCCTTGGTGCGCTCGTCCTCCATGCGGAGGTCGAAGACCGTCCTGACGCGCAGGCGCTGCAGCTTGGCCAGGTCGTTCTCCGTCAGCTTGTTGAGTGCGTCGGAGCGGTAGACCTCGCCCATCCTGACCCACTGGCCGGTGCTGGTGCGGTAGCCGCCGGCGTCGCGGAAGTTGGCGGTGCCGTCCAGCTTGATCAGGCGGTCGGCGAGGCGCAGGCCCTGGCCGCGGCCGGGCTTGAAGTCGAACCACTGGCGGTCGGCGGCGGGCAGGCCCGTGACCACGGCGCGGCCCTGGGAGCCGCCCTTCGCGACGACCTTGCCGTTCGCCCTGATCTCGACCCGGTCGGTGCCGCGGGCCTTCCACTGGAGGGTGAAGGAGCCGTCGGCTCCGGCGGTGACGGTGGCTTCGGTGAACGGGATGGCGGACCGGTCGTGCCGGTCCCAGCCGGGGGCGGAGGCGGAGGCGAGCGGGGCCGCGACCAGGGAGGCGGCGACTGCGGAGGCGACGGCGGTCGCGGCGAGGAGAGCCTTCTTCATGGCTCCGAGGCTGGGCGTCGGCGGAGAACGTCCGATGAACGAGGCGTGACCGAAAACGACCGACTCGAAGGCAACTGGCAAAACGTGCCACCCCTTGGATCTCGGCTGGAAGTGTTCGGATTCTGGCCGATCTACGCTCACTTACGGGATCCCTGGCCGACCGCTTCCGTTTTCGACCGATCCTGTCCACTACAGTGCGGGTTCGCGTGCGCGGCGGGTACGGACATGGGCGCCGGGCATCGAGTGGACTCGTCAGCGGGGGGACGCAGTGAACGGTACGAACGACACGGGCTCCACCCCGATCCCGGACGGCCCCGCAACCCCCACGGCCGATACCGGCGCCCCCGCCATCTCCCTGCACGCCCCCGCCCCCACCGACCGGCCGGACCACCCCGGCCCCGCAGCCGGTCAGGGCCCGGCCGCCGTTCACGGCCCGAGCGGCACCGCGGACACCACCGGCACCGCGGGCACCACCGGCACCGCGGGAGCCGCCGACCCGGTTGGAACCGCCGACCCGGTGGGCGGCCCCGGCCCCGCAGCTGGTCACGGCCCCGCAGCCGGTCACGGCACCGCCACTGGCGGCGGCCGGCGGACGGCAGTCGCGAACGGACCGGCGGGCGGCGGCCCCGGCGCGGGACCCGCCCCCGCCGGGGCGAACCGCACGCTCGGCCGTGGCATCGCCACCGGCCTCTGGGGCCGCGCCGAGCAGCAGGACTTCCGCAGCCGCGTCCGCGGCACCCTCCTCGGCTCCGCCCTCGGCGACGCCCTCGGCGCACCCGCCGCCGGCCTCTCCCTCGCCGCCCTCCGCGAAGCGCACGGCCCGGACGGCCTGACCGGTCCGGCCCCCGCCCTCGGGCGCCGCGGCAGGGTCACCGCCGCCACCCAGCTCACCCTCTTCACGGTGGACGGACTGATCCGGGCCCACGTACGCCGCGACACCGGCGCCTGGCACCCGCCCACCGACATCCACCGCGCGTACCTGCGCTGGGCCGCCACCCAGCACGACTGGGGCCCCGACGAACGCCGCAGGGACAACGGCTGGCTGGCGCGCGAGGAATGGCTCTACGCCCGCCGCGCCCCGCACCGCGCCTGCCTGACCGGCTTCGCCGACGACGCCCTCGGCACCCTCGACCAGCCGAAGAACCCCACCGCCCGCGACGCGGCCGCCGCCTCCCGCTCGGCCCCCTTCGGGCTGCTCGTCGGCTGGGAGCCCTCCCTCGTCCTCCAGCTGTCCGTCGAATGCGCCGCGCAGAGCCACGGCCACCCCACCGCCACCCTCTCCGCCGGAGCCGTCGCCGTCATCGTCCACGGCCTGATCCGCGGCGAATCCCTCGACTCCGCCGTCCAGCGGTCCCTCGGCCTGCTCGGCGCCCGTCCCGGCCACCAGCCCGTCACGGACGCCCTGCAACGCGCCATGGCCGCCGTCACCCAGGGCTCCCCGGGGCCCGAGGCCGTCGAAGCCCTCTCCCCCGGCGGCGACGGGCCCGAGGACGCGGCCGACGCCCTCGCCGTCGCCGCCTACTGCGCCCTGGTCGCCGAGGACGTCCCCCAGGGCCTGCGCCTCGCCGTCAACCACGGCGGCGACTCCATCGCCGCCGGCGCCCTGTGCGGAGCCCTGCTCGGGGCCCTGCACGGCGAGACGGCCCTCCCGGCGGCCTGGCTCGCCGAGCTCGAGGGCCGAGCCGCGCTGCTGGAACTCGCCGACGACTTCGCCCTGGAGCTGACGCAGGGCCCGAGCCTGCACAGCCCCACCGCTTCCTCCCCCGGCTGGCTGGCCCGCTACCCGCGCGGCTGAACCGCGCCCCCGGCACCTGACGCCCCCTCAACAATCGGGGGCCCAGCCCGTACCGTGGCGGGTCCCACGTCTCGGAGGTGCCAGAACACATGCGGATCGCCACGACCATCTTCCTCACCGACCGCACCGTCTCCCCCGTCCGGCTGGCCCACAGCCTCGAGGAGCGCGGCTTCTCCGGCCTCTACCTCCCGGAGCACACCCACATCCCGGTCAGCCGCGAGACCGCCGCCCCCATGGGCGGCGAGCTCCCCGAGATGTACGGGCGCACCCTCGACCCCTTCGTCGCCCTCGGCCAGGCCGCCGCCGTCACCGAGCGGCTCCACCTCGGCACCGGCATCACCCTGGTCGCCCAGCACGACCCGATCGGCCTCGCCAAGCAGGTCGCCACCCTGGACCACCTCTCCCGCGGCCGGTTCACCCTCGGCATCGGCTACGGCTGGAACGTCGAGGAGGCCGCCGACCACGGCGTCGAGTGGCGCACCCGCCGCGACCTGGTCCGCGACCGGATGGCACTGATGCGCGCCCTGTGGTCCCCCGAGCCCACCGCGCACGTCGGCCAGTACTGCTCCGTCCAGGCCAGCTCCGCCCACCCGAAGCCGGTCCAGGCGCCGCGCGAACTCGGCCCCGGCGTCCCCCTGTACGGTCCGCGCACCCTGATCGGCGGCGCGGCCGGCCCCAAGCTGTTCGCCGCCATCGCCGACCACGCCGACGGCTGGCTCCCCATCGGCGGCGGGGGCCTCGGCGAATCCCTCCCGGTGCTGCGCCAGATCTGGGAGACGGCCGGACGCGACCCGAAGGCCCTGCGCGTGGTCCCGTACGCGGTCCGCCCCACCCCGGGCAAGATGAGCCACTACGCCGACCTCGGCATCGAGGAGGTCGTCCTGCAGCTCCCCTCCGCCGCGAAGCCGGAAGTCCTGCGCACGCTGGACGAATTCGCCCAGTACCTCTGACAGGTACGAGGCCGGCCGGAGCCGGAGCCGTCCGGCCCCGAAATCCCCTCGACGGGGCGCCGCCGCCCCGCCGATCATGACGCCATGACGAACCGAGCGGCGCACGGCGCGGACCAGGACATCGAGAACCACTGGGCGGCGCTCCCGGCGGGCATCCGCACGCAGGTCGACGGATACGTCCTCCAGGACGGCTTGATGCGGGCGA
This sequence comes from Streptomyces sp. NC-S4, assembly GCF_054353315.1. Classification (NCBI taxonomy): domain Bacteria; kingdom Bacillati; phylum Actinomycetota; class Actinomycetes; order Kitasatosporales; family Streptomycetaceae; genus Streptomyces; species Streptomyces sp. NC-S4. The sequence goes on from NZ_CM135937.1 coordinate 3,798,241, forward strand.
TCAAGCTGGTGCGGGAGGCGGGCCGCGGCCAGGGCATCGGCCTGCGGGAGGCCCAGGAGATCGTCCACCTGCGTTACGTGCACTTCGGCGACCGGGTGGCCCGCACCCCCGACTCCCCGCTCGACCTGGACTCGCTCGCCGTCCTCGCCCACGGCATCCCGGGCCGGGTCGTGGCGATCGAGGCGGTCTGGGACGGGGACACCGTGCACGGCTGGTTCGTGGACCTGCTGGCCATCACGGACGAACCGGCCGGACAGAAGTGCCTCGCAGCGATCCACTGGGGTGCGGCGGAACGCGCCCTGGACGGCGCCGACACCGGCGGCCGCCACCCTTCGGCGGTGGCCGCCACCCGCGCGGGCACCGCTCTGGCCGACCACCTGGGCGTGCCGTTCCACTTCGCGAGCCCCGACACCCCGGACGACGAGGCACCCCGCTGGCGCCCCTGACGACGGCCGGAGGTCAGGGCGCCGCGAGCGCCGGCATCCCGTCCACCAGCACCACGACGGCGACCACCTCCCCGTCGGCGGACCTCCCCACCCAGACGGGATGTCCCCCGTCCGACGTCACCGCGAAGGCGGCCAACTCGGCACCGGAGAGGGGATCACGGGTCCGCTCGAAGAACATGGAGAGAGGATCGGGGTCCGCCTCGCCCGTGTCCTGACCGCCCCTCCCCACCGCCCCGTCGAAGAGCTCCTGGAGCGGCCCCCACTCCTTGGCGTCGGCGAAGGCGCCCGTCGCGCCGTCCGTGGAGAAGCAGTACACCTCGCCTTCGCCGAGCAGCCGCGGGTCGTCCTCCGGCGCCATGGCCATCTCCCAGGAAACCGCGGGCGTCTCGCTCACGCACAGCCGGACCGCCGAGGTCTCCGTGCAGTCCACCCAGCGCTCTTCGTACTCGCAGTCGTACCCGTAGCTGATCCGCGCCTCTTCGAGCGGGTACTCCCCGGGCGGAACGGCCACGGTCAGGCGCGGCCCCCTGCCGTCCAGCGGGCAGTCGATGCCCAGCAGTCCGCTCGGCACGTTCAGGGTCCCGCTCCGCACCGGCTCCACGACGGTCATCTCGGGGTAGTACGACGTGGTCATCCGCGTCCCGGGCCGGAACAGCGCGTCCAGCGGCCCGGCCTCGCCCGGCCGGGGAGCCCGCCAGCGGTCGGCGGGCTCCCCGGCCGGATCCGCGCCTTGCCGCGCCACGGCCATCTCCCGGACGGCGACCGGCTCCGCCACCCCGTGCACCTGCGCCGAGAGCAAGGGCCAGCCCCCGAACTCCGGGCGGTCCATCCACCGCTGCTCCTCGGTGACCCGAGCCGTGGAGTGCCTCGATCCCCCCTTGGAGCCCTTCGGTTCCTGCACCAGACGGCCCCGGCCGTCGGGGTAAAGGGTCACGGTGGTCCGGGAGGCCTCCTCGTCGAACTCCTGCACCTCGGGCCCGGCGTATCCCCAGCGGCGTGTCAGCCGGGTCAGCAGTCGGTCCCCGTCCAGGAGCCGGTAGTCGACCTCATGGGTGCGGCGGCCCTGCTCGTCGTAGACCCAAAGGCCCACATGGTTCTCCTGCCAGGAGACGAGCCTGACTTCGAGCGGAGCCTCCCGGCCGGGCATCCGGTACTCCACGACATACGGCAGGCCGGCCGCGTCCCGCTCCCGCGCGGCCTCTGCGGACAGCGGCCGCCACGGCGTACGGGTCGCCAGGTCCCAGCCCTCCGCGTACCCCAACTCGACGACCAACCCCGCCACCATCCGCTCCCACCCGCTCCTGCACCTGGTCGCAAGGTAGCGGCCGCCACCGACAGTCCCGCCGGCGGCTACGTCCGCACCCCCGCGCGGTGCGTCAGCTCGGCCCACACCGTCTTGCCGATCAGCCGGTCCATGACCCCCCAGTCGGCGGCGACGGCGTCGACGATGCGGAGCCCGTAGCCGGACTCGGCCTGGTAGGCGTGCGGCCGCACGGCGGGCCGACGGTCGCGGCGGGCGTCGGAGACCTCGATGCGCAGCACCCCTTCCAGCAGGGTCATCCGGAGTTCGAAGTCCCGCCCGGGCACCCGCCCGTGGACGACGGCGTTGGCGGCGAGTTCAGCCACGAGGAGCCCGGCGTCGGCGGAGAGCGCGGTGGATTCCGGGAGGCCCCAGTCGTGGAGTTCGACGAGGGCCAGCTGGCGGGCGAGGCGGGCCCCGCGCCGGGTGCAGCTGAAACGCTGAGTGAACACGCGTACGAGGGTCCGGGCCGGGCCGGAAGGTGCGGTCATGGCGCCAACATCCCGTGTGGCCAGGGTCGTTCGACACCAAGCGAACTCGTACAAACCATCTGTACGAGTTCACTCCCTGGACAGTGCGAGTCACGGTGCGTGAACATTTTTCGCGGAGGTGACCGCCATGGTGAGTGCCGACGACAGCGGCGAGGACGAGGTCGAACCGGATGACAGCCTGCGCAGCTTCGGCGAGACGGTCAAGGCCTCCCGCAAGCGCGCCGGCCTGACCCAGGAACAACTGGCCCCGCTGGTGGGGTACTCGGTCCAGTACGTCGGTTCGGTGGAACAGGGCCGCCGCCACCCGTCGCAGAAGTTCGTCAACAAGACCGACGCGGCGCTGAACGCACACGGCGTGATCATCATCGCGGCCCGGCAGCTGTCACGGCGGCGGGGACTGGCGTCCTGGTTCCGGCGGTGGGCGGAGCACGAGGCGGCCGCCGTCATCCTCAACACCTACGAGTCGCGATCCGTGCCGGGTTTGCTGCAGACCGAGGCCTACGCGCGGGCCCTGGTGGACGACGTCCTGCCACCACCCACTTCCGACGAGGTCGAGTCCCGCATCGCGGCCCGGCTGAAGCGCCAGCAGCTCCTGTTCCGCACCCCGTACACGGTCTTCAGCTTCATCATCGACGAGGCCGTGATCCTGCGGCAGACCGGCGGACCGGAGGTGACCCGCGAACTGATCGACCACCTCCTGGAGTGTGGGCAACTTCCCAACGTGGACCTGCAGATCATGCCGCTGGTCAGCCCCGAACACGCGGGCCTCGGAGGCCCCTTTCGGCTCCTCGAAACCCAGGAGCACGAGTGGATGGGATACAGCGAAGGGCAGCAGTCGGGCCGCGTGCTGTCCGAGCCGAAAGACCTCAGTCTCCTCCACCTGCGGTATGCCAAACTTCGCATCCAGGCCCTCAATCCTGCGGACAGCAGGGCCCTGTTGATGCGATTGCGAGGATCCCTGTGAACAGCTCCCGACTACGGTGGTTCAAGAGCAGTTACAGCAGCGGCGACGGCGACGACTGCGTCGAGGTCGCCGCGTGCGCGGACTCCGTGCACGTCCGGGACTCCAAGGTGACGGCCGGTCCCGAGCTGGCCATCACGGCCGCGAGCTGGGGGGTCTTCCTGGCCGGGGTCACCGCGCGCCCCTGACGCGCCCCTCTCGCACTACAGAGGGTGACCGCCATTGGGGTGAAGCACCGTTTCCAGTGAACTCTCCGTGATGTTGATCCGGTCGCGTGCCGTCTGTCCGGCGCGTCGAACGAGATCCTAGGAGAGTGTCATGCGTATTCGCTCTGCCCTGACGGCGTCCGTCCTGGCTGCCGGCATCCTGATGGGCGGCGCCGGCGCGGCCCTGGCCAACGACGGCGTCGACATCGACTACTTCTCCGGCGGCCACAAGGCCTTCGCGTCCAACTGCTCCTCCTTCGCCGGCATCCCGGCCAAGATCGGCCCCCTGTACGCCGACAACTGCGAGAAGGCGGGCGAGAAGGAGTGGGCCGAGTTCCACCACCTGGGCGCCTGACGTCCGGTGCCCGTCGGCCGGGGGCCCGTCCCACAGGACTCCCGGCCGGCGGGTCGGCCGTACGGCCGGCAGCCCAACCACCCTCGCCCCGGCGGGGTTTCGTACGCTGGCGCACATGATCGATCCACGTACTCATGTCCGCGTCGCCCGGCCCTCCCTGGACCTCGCGGCCGCCGAGCGGTTCTACGTCGACGGGCTCGGGCTGCAGGTGCAGTGGCGCAGCGCCGAGAGCGTGCCCGGGGAGCACGACCTGCTGATGGTCGGACCCGCCGGGGGCGGCTGGCACTTCGAGCTCACCCGTGATGCCTCGAACCCGATCGTGCCCGTGCCGACCGTCGACGACCTGTTCGTTCTCTATCTCGGCGAGGCCCCCGACGAGGCCCTCGTCCAGCGCCTGGTCGAGCACGGCGGAACCCGCGTCGCCTCCCACAACCCGTACTGGGACGAGTGGGGCGTCACCATCGCCGACCCCGACGGCTACCGGCTCGTGCTCTGCTCCCGCACCTGGGGCCAGGCCGCGCCACCCGCGTAGGCTGACCTGCGGATACGCCGAACGAGGGGGGCGCATGCACGGGGTAGACGGGCTGGACGCGGTGGCGGCACTCGCCGAGCTGATACCGGTGGCTCACGGGGTGGACGAGCGGATCGACTGGGCCGAGGTCGAGGCGGCCTGGGGGACCCGGTTCCCTTCGGACTACGTGCGCTTCATGGAGGTGTACGGGTCGGGGGTGGTCAGCGACGGGATCAGCATCCTGCACCCGGCGCTGCGGGCCGAGGGGTGGCCGCACCGGTACGGTCCGGGCTTGGGGGACGAGACGGAGTGCGCCCGCGAGACCTGGGAGATGTGCGGCGACGACGCCGACTTCGACGTGGACCCCGAGTCCATCGTGGCCTGGGCCGTGACCTCGGGTGCGGACATCTACTGCTGGGTGACCGCGGACGCCGACCCGGATCGCTGGCCGGTCCTGGTCATCGGCCGGCACACCCACCCCGAGATGCAGTTGCTCCCCCTCGGTATGGCGGCGTTCCTGAAGGGGCTCGTCTCGGACCCGGCCTTCCGGGAGAACAAGATCAGCATCGTGCTCGAGGGCGAGGCGGCGTCCTTCGTCAACTGGCGCAACAAGTAGGTCCTTTCAGCCCAGGCTCGGGTAGTCGGTGTAGCCCTCCGGGCCCTGTACGTGCATCAGGAACTCGGGGCGGAGCTCGTTGAGCGGCGCGTCCGTGCGCAGGCGTTCCACGAAGTCGGGGTTGGCGAGGAAGCCCCGGCCCAGCGCGACGAGGTCGGCGCCCTCGGACAGCAGGCGTTCGCCCTGCCGCTTGCCGCCGTCGGCCGCGACCTCCTCGCGGGAGAGCGCCGGGTTGGCGATCAGGGTGCCGGGCCAGTCGCGGCGGATCTGCGCGAAGGCGGGCCGGTCGGGGTCGGCGTGGACCTGGTGGAGGTAGAGCGGCGCCAGGTCGGCCAGGGCCTTGACCAGGGCCGGGTAGATCTCCTCGGTGTCGCCCTCCTCGATCCCGTTGACGTTCACTCCGGGCGAGATGCGCACGCCCACCCGCTCCGGGCCGATGGCCTCGGCGACCGCCCGGACCACCTCGACGGTGAACCGGACGCGGTTCTCCACGGAGCCGCCCCACTCGTCGGTGCGGCGGTTGGTGTTGCGCGCGAGGAACTGGTGCAGCAGGTGGCCGTTGGCGGAGTGCACCTCCACTCCGGCGAAGCCCGCCTCGACGGCGTTGCGGGCCGCGCGCGCGAAGTCGGCGATCGTGGTGCGGATGTCCTCGGCGGTCATGGCGCGCGGTACGACGCCGTCCCGCAGGCCCCCGGGGGTGTGCAGCTGCTCGGGGAACGGCACGGCGGAGGGGGCGAGCGGCAGGTGTCCGCTGGTCTCGGGGTGGCCGACCCGGCCGCCGTGCTGGAGCTGGAGGAACATCTGCCCGCCGCCGGCGGCCCGTACGGCCTCGGTGACCTCCCGCCAGCCGGCGATCTGCGCCGGGGTGTGGATGCCGGGGATGTGCGGGTAGGTCTGCCCGGTGGCGTTCGGGGTGCTGGCCTCGGCGATGATCAGGCCGGCCGAGGCGCGCTGTGCGTAGTACGTGGCCATGAGTTCGCCGGGGACGCCGTCGGCCCCGGCGCGGTTCCGGGTCAGCGGGGCCATCACCAGGCGGTTGGGCAGTTCCAGGCCGCCGAGGCGGGCGGGGTCGAAGAGGCGGGAGGCGGCGGGAGCGTGCTGTGTCTGCGTCATGCCGGTACCGTAAAAGCTGACACTGGTGTCAGGTTCAAGAGCTGGGGTGGGGCAGTGCGGATCGGTGAACTGGCGGCGCGCACCGGGGTCGGTGAGCGTTCGCTGCGCTACTACGAGCAGCAGGGCCTGCTCGTTTCGGACCGGACGCCCGGCGGCCACCGGGACTTCTCCGAGCGGGCGGTCGACCGGGTCATCCGGATCCAGGAGCTGTACGCGGCCGGCCTGCACAGCGCGAAGATCGCGCAGATCCTGCCCTGCATGCGGGACGAGGACGGCGGCCCGTCGGTGCGCGCCACTCCGGCACTGGTGGCCGAACTGGCCACGGAGCGGGAGCGGATCGACCGGATGATCGGCGATCTGATCCGCTCCCGCGAGGTGCTGGACGAGGTGATCGAGGCCGCGGCGGGCCGCACGGCCTGATCGGCGGAGCACCCTCTAAGGAGTGTCGCCCGGGGGCGTCGCGGAAGGCGTTCCCGGCGTTCCCGCCGTTCCCGCCGTTCCCGCCGTTCCCGGGAGCGTCGCCGAAGGCGTTCCCGGCTTCGCGTGGAGTACCTCGCGGGCCTGTTCCGCGGCGCGGGTGATGCCTTCGGAGACGAAGTCCATGAAGCGGGCGATGTTCTCCAGGCGGTTGGCCGCCGGGGTGTCCGGGCCGAGGATGCCGACGCCCTGACGTGCGGTTTCTATGATCTGGGTGTTGGCGCGGGCGCTGGCGATCGTCGCCTGGTACCAGACGTCGTCGTCGACGAAGTAGCGCTCGCGGCGGCGTTCGTCGCGTTCCCTGCGGACGAGGCCCTGGCCCTCCAGGAACGTGATCGCCTTGGAGATGGACGCCGGGCTGACCTGGAGCCGCTGGACGAGTTCGGACGCGGTGAGGCTGCCCGTGTCCGTGATGTAGAGGCAGGCCATCACCCGGGCCATCATCTTGGGCGTGCCCGCCTGGATGAGGACGTCGGTGAACAGGTCCTCGAACGCGCGCACCGCTTCGGGGTCGCGTCCGTGGGCCTGCGGGATCGCCTCCGATCCCCGGGGGGCGGCCTGACTGCGCCGGTGGGCGCGGCGTTCGGTGGCGCGGTGGGCCAGGTCGGCCCGATAGGCGTTGGGGCCCCCGTTGCGCATCACCTCGCGCGAGATCGTCGAGGTCGGCCGGTCGAGGCGCCTGGCGATCTCCGCGTAGGGGAGGTCGTCGGCCAGTCCCAGCGCGATCTGCTGGCGTTCCTGCTGATTGAGCCTGCCTCCCGGCATCGCGGTCTCCTTCGTGGTCCGTTCCGTCCCCCCACTATAGCGTTCACTTCCATTCCATTGCAACGAACGACGTGGCGCACGTTGCATTAAGCTCGAAACCATTGCAATGAAATCTCACTCTTGACCTGCAGTGATGCAGATTTAGCGCAACGAGTCTGTTGCCAGTTCAGCGAACGCAACGTAGCTTTTCGTTCATCAGAAACCGCGGGGCGCACGGAGCGCAGCCGCTGATGAGGGAGAAGCCACCATGCAGAAGTTCGCCACCGCCGCCCCGATCGCCGCCGTCCTGGACGTGCCCGCCGGGCTGATCCGGTTCATCGCGGCCGACCGGGCCGACACCACCGTCGAGATCCTTCCGGCGGACGCCTCCAAGGGCCGTGACGTGAAGGCCGCCGAGCAGACCACGGCCGAGTACCGCGACGGTGTGCTGCGGATCGCGGCCGCACCGGTGAAGAACCGGGTCCTGGGCAACCACCCGGGTTCGGTCGAGATCACCGTCCAGCTGCCCGCCGGCTCCCGCGTCGAGGCGAGGACCGCGGCCGCCGAGTTCCGCGGGGTCGGCCGCCTGGGTGACGTCACCTTCGAGAGCGCCCAGGGCACGGTCAAGCTCGACGAGACCGCGAGCGCCCACCTCACCCTGATGGCCGGGGACATCACCGTCGGACGCCTGGGCGGCGCCGCGCAGATCGCCACCCAGAAGGGCGACCTGAGGATCGCGGAGGCCGTCGACGGCACCGTGGAACTGACCACCCAGGCCGGTGACATCACCGTCGGCGCCGCCCGCGGCGTCTCCGCCACCCTCGACGCCGGCACCGCCTACGGCCGCATCCACAACGCCCTGAACAACACCGACGGCGCCGCCGCCGCTCTCACCATCCGCGCCACCACCTCCTACGGCGACATCACCGCCCGCAGCATCTGACCCGCAGTCAACGCCCCCGAAGGAGCACTCCTCATGACCAACCTGGCCATCGCGGCGAACGGGCTGCGCAAGTCCTACGGCGACAAGCTCGTTCTCGACGGCATCGACCTGGCGGTCCCCGCCGGCACGGTCTTCTCCCTGCTCGGTCCGAACGGCGCCGGGAAGACCACCGCCGTCAAGATCCTCTCCACCCTGCTCGGCGCGGACCCGGGCACCGGGGCCATCCACATCAACGGCCACGACCTGGCCGCCGACCCGCAGGCCGTGCGCGCCTCGATCGGTGTGACCGGCCAGTTCTCCGCCGTCGACGGCCTGATCACCGGCGAGGAGAACATGCTCCTCATGGCCGACCTGCACCACCTCACCCGCAGCGAGGGACGGCGGGTCGCCGGCGAACTGCTGGAACGCTTCGACCTGGTCGATGCCGCCAAGAAGCCCGCCGCCAGCTACTCCGGCGGCATGAAGCGCCGCCTCGACATCGCCATGACGCTGGTCGGCGACCCGCGGATCATCTTCCTCGACGAACCCACCACCGGCCTCGACCCGCGCAGCCGCCACAACATGTGGCAGATCATCCGGGAACTCGTCACGGGCGGCGTCACCGTCTTCCTCACCACCCAGTACCTGGAGGAGGCCGACCAGCTCGCCGACCGCATCGCGGTCCTCAACGACGGCAGGATCGCCGCCCAGGGCACCGCCGAGGAACTGAAGCGGCTGATCCCCGGCGGACACGTCCGGCTCCGCTTCACCGACCCGGCCGCCTACCGGTCCGCGGCCCTCGCCCTGCACGAGGTGTCCCGGGACGACGAGGCGCTGGCGCTGCAGATCCCCAGCGACGGCAGCCAGCGCGCGCTGCGCTCGGTCCTCGACCGGCTGGAGACCGCCGGTATCGAGGCGGACGAGCTGACCGTGCACACCCCCGACCTCGACGACGTGTTCTTCGCCCTCACCGGCCCGGCCGCCGCCCTTCCCAACCAGTCCAAGGAGAACGTCCGATGAGCTCCCTCTCCCTCGCCGTGCGCGACTGCTCCACGATGCTGCGCCGCAACCTCCTGCACGCCCGGCGCTACCCGTCGCTGACGCTGAACCTGCTGCTCACCCCGGTCATGCTGCTGCTCCTCTTCGTCTACATCTTCGGCGACGTGATGAGCGCGGGCATGGGCGGCGCCGACCGCGCCGACTACATCGCCTACGTCGTCCCCGGCATCCTGCTGATGACCATCGGCAGCACCGTCATCGGGGCCGCGGTGTCCGTCTCCACCGACATGTCCGAGGGCATCATCGCCCGCTTCCGCACCATGGCGATCCACCGCAGCTCCGTCTTCGTCGGGCACGTCGTCGGCAGCGTCCTGCAAGTGCTCGCCAGCGTGGTCCTCGTCGGCGCCGTCGCCGTCGCGATCGGTTTCCGGTCCACCGGTGCCACGGCCCTGGAGTGGCTGGCAGCGTTCGGCCTGATCGCGCTCTTCGCCCTGGCGCTCACCTGGATCGCCGTCGGGATGGGCATGGCCAGCCCGAACGCCGAGGCCGCCAGCAACAGCGCGATGCCGCTGATCCTGCTGCCGCTCATCTCCAGCGCGTTCACCCCGGTCGAGGCGATGCCGGGCTGGTTCCAGCCGATCGCCCAGTACCAGCCCTTCACGCCGGCCATCGAGACCCTGCGCGGCCTGCTCCTCGGCACCGAGATCGGCTACAACGGGTGGCTCGCGGTCGCCTGGGCCATCGGCCTGGCGGTGCTCGGCTACCGCTGGTCGGCGGCCTCCTTCAACCGCGACCCGAAGTAACCGGCATGAGCGCGCGGGCCTCCTCCCGCAGCATCGTCCCGCCCCTGGGCGGCGTACCCCGACACGACGGTCGGGGTACGCCGCCCGTCGGCGTCGTGGGACCCCGGGGCGGTGGAGGAGTGCGGGGCTCGACAGCCCGCGCCCCGCTCAGCCGGCGGCCCAGAACTGCGCCAGGGCCGCCTCCTTGTAGGGCTCCGGGGTCACGCTCAGGTCCCCCGCGAAGGGCCGGTCCAGCGCCACCACCAGGAGCAGGCTGAAGCCGATCAGTCCGGCCACCGCCGAGACGAAGAGCAGCTGCATCCTCAGGCTGCGCAGCCCGAACAGGAAGGTGAGCGGGACGATCACGAACGCGCCCCCGTACACCAGCACCTGGAGCAGGACCGGCAGCGAGCTCTCGGCCATCGTGATGCGGGCGCGGCGCTGGGCGGCAACGTCGTTGAGGCGGGTGACGGCTTCGGCGTAGAAGGTCTCGGCGCGGGTGCCCCGGGGCTCGTAGGCCTGGAGCGCCTTGTAGAGGGCCTGCGTCTGCGGGGCGGTCGCCTCGTAGCTCGGCTGCCCGTCGCGCATCAGCGGCCACTGCACCTCGACGACGGCGTGCGTGTACGCGCCGACGGCCTGCCGCACCCGGTCGCGGTCGGCCGGCGGGAAGGCGTCGGCGCTGCGGACGACGAGGGCCAGGTCGGTGGCCTCGCTCGCGACGATGTTCTGGGTGGTCTCCACCTGCGTCCACAGGGTGACGACGACGAAGGCGAGGATGATGCCGTAGATCGCGCCGAACATGCCGAGCGCGACCCCCACCATCTCGTTGTGGTCGCCCTGGGCCAGGTGCGGGTAGCGGCGGCGCGCGGCCACGCTCCCGGCGACGGCGAGGCCGGTGAGGCCGCCGACCAGGAGGATGGCGATGACGAAGGTGCTGAAGTGGTTGAGGAGCCAGAGGATCATGCCCTGCTCAACGAGCGCCGCCGCCGGGGAGCCCGGCCTCGGCCGGGGTTCGTCACCCGACCTTCGGGGTCGTGGGGAGACCGGCGGTCAGGGACGTGCCGGCGCTCTTGAGGGAGGAGTCCGTGGCCTGGCCGGCGGATCCGGCCGCCTGGGCGGTCACGCCCACCGCGGTCTTGGTGTCCTGTACGGCCTGGGACGGGTGGTCGACGATGTCCACGACCCGCTCGACGACCGGGGGCGCCTGTTCGGGTGCCTCGTCGGCGTGCGCGGCGGCGGGTACGAGGGCGAGGGCGCCACCGGAGACGACCAGGGCGGTGAGGGTGCGCTTCAAGGCGTTCATGCCCCGTCCAACGACCCCGCCGCACACCTGGTCACCGCCCGCGCCCGGGTTCGCGCAGCGGAACGGCCCGGAAGCGGCCGCGGCCCCGGATCGGGGGAATCGATCCGGGGCCGCGGGGCATGACTCGGCGGGTGGGGTGCGGGGAGGGTCAGTCCTCGACCACCAGGGACGGGGTGGACTTCGTCAGGACCTCGCCGCGGAAGAAGGCCGGGCTGCGGCGCTCGGTGACGAACATGATCACCAGGCCGAGGGCCAGCAGGCCGACGCCGATGACGAAGACGTTGCCGACGTCGAGGCCGGGGAGCGTGGAGCCGGAGCCGTAGGCCGGGTCCCAGGCGTCGTAGAGGGTCTTGAAGAAGACCGCGGCCAGCAGCAGGCCGCCCAGGACCGGGAAGACGCCCTTGAAGAACAGGTCGCGGGCGGAGCGGCGCAGCTCGCCGCGGAAGTACCAGACGCAGGCGAAGGCCGTCAGCGAGTAGTAGAAGCAGATCATCAGGCCGAGCGCGAAGATCGTGTCGGTGAGGACGTTCTCGCTGACCAGGGTCATCACGGTGTAGAAGACGCCGGTCGCGACGCCCGCCATGACGGTGGCGCGGCCCGGGGTCTTGAAGCGCGGGTGGACCTTGGCGTAGGACGGCGGCAGGGCCTCGTACGTCGACATGGCGAGGACCGTGCGGGCCACCGGGATGAAGGTGGTCTGCAGGGAGGCCGCGGCGGAGGCCAGGACGGCCACGAAGAGCAGGATGCCGAGGACCGGGCCCATGACGGGGCCGGCGAGGGCGGCGAAGACGTTGCCCGAGGTCTCCTCGTTGGCGAGGCCGAGGCCCTCGCCGCCGGAGCCGACGGCCATCTGGGCGGCGATGCCGGTGGCCAGGTAGGAGCCGACCAGGACGATCATCGCGATGAGCGAGGCGCGGCCGGGGGTCTTCGTCGAGCCGGTGGTCTCCTCGTTGGTGGCCAGGCACGCGTCCCAGCCCCAGTACATGAAGATCGAGAGCGAGAGTCCGGCGGTGAAGGCCGCCATGGACTCGACCGCGAAGGGGTTCATCCAGGACCAGGAGAAGTCCAGGCCGGTGTCGAAGGTGCCGGCGGAGGCCTTCTGGAAGGCCATGGCGACGAAGATCGCGAGCACGGCGAGCTGGAGGCCGACCAGGGCGTACTGGACGCCCTTGGTGGCGGTCATGCCGCGGTAGCTGATGGCGGTCGCGACGGCGATCAGGGTGAGGCAGGTGACGATGTGGACGGGCTTGTTGTCGTCCAGGGCGGCGATCGACGCGTTGTTCGTGATCTCGCCGGCCAGCAGCCAGAAGTACGAGGTGGCGACGCCCGCGAGGTTGGAGAGCACGATGATCGTGGCGATCACCAGGCCCCAGCCGCACATCCAGCCGATCCGCGGGCCGAAGGCCTTGACGGTCCAGGTGAAGGAGGTGCCGCAGTCCGGCATGGCCTTGTTGAGCTCGCGGTAGGCGAAGGCGACCAGGAGCATCGGGAGGAAGCCGGCGAGGAAGATCGCGGGCATCTGCAGGCCGACCTCACCGGCGGTGGAGCCGAGGGTCGAGGTCAGGCAGTAGACCGGGGCGACGGTCGAGATGCCGATGACGGCGCTTCCGACCAGTCCGACGGACCCCTTGCCGAGGCCCTTGCCGCGAACGTCGCCCTCGGCGACGCCGCTTACCGTGTCTCCGGCCCGAGGCCGAACGTCCAGCTGAGTCATGGGTCAGGACGTTAGATGGTGCGTTTTCCACATATGGACGATCGAAGTCCGGAAGCCAATACCCCCGAATGCCTTCGAATCCAGAGACTGAGGCAGTTCACAAGCACTTAATACAAGGTTCACTTTGGCACATGCCCATGCTTCGACAGGCCCGACCAAGGCTCTTTCGGCATGCGGAAACCGCAGCCATGTCCGTTTTGCGAAATTTCAAAGTTTCCGTCGTGACTTTGCGGTGACCAGCGGTAACGGGGGGCCGGACGGGTTTGCCGCGGCCATGATCATCGGCCTAGAGTCGCCGCCGTTCAAGGTCATTTGCACGGGGGACGAAGACACTCATGCGCACCACCGCATCACTCATGGCATCGGCGACGGCCGTCGCCGCCCTGCTCACGCTCACCGCCTGCGCCGGGGGCGAGAGCGGCGCGGCACCGGTCATCGGGGTCGGCACCGGCACGGACGGCGGCACCGGCACCGGCGCCCCCGGCGACGGCGGCGCACACGAGGGCACCCTGGAGAACCCCACCAAGAACGGCGGGGTCAACGGGAACGCGCCCAAGGACGGGACCGCCTTCCAGAAGCTGCCCAAGGCGGGCACCATGGCCGCGGCCGCCCGCTTCATCAACGGCTACACCCCGTGCGACCCGATCAGCCCCACCCCGCCCGAAAGCAAGGAGAACTCGGGCGGGGACTCCGAGTTCGGCCCGGCCTTCTCGGTGACCGAGACCGGCTACTGCGGCAGGCGGGGCATCACCACCGTCGTCCTGATCAAGGACCCCAAGGCCTTCCAGACGGCCTTCAAGGCGGAAATGGACGCGCGGAAGGGCCGCGGGAACCCCAACCAGGGCATCGTCGTGGGCCAGGACTTCGCCATGGGGTCCGAGAGCTCGGACGCGATGAGCGCCCTGCTGCAGCCGCAGGCCGGGCTGCTCATGCTCAACTGCCACCCCGACTTCAAGCCGCCGAGCGGCTACCGCAAGGAGCCGGCCCTGGTGAAGGGCTGCGTCCTCACGGACTACTACAAGGACGAGTAGAGGAGCAGCCGAGCGGACGAGCGGACGAGCAGCGGCCAAGCGGACGAGCGGCGGCCGAGCGGACGAGCGGACGAGCGGCGGCCGAGCGGACGAGCGGACGAGCGGCGGCCGAGGCACCCGCCGACGGCGTCCCGCGACCGGCCACCGGACCGGGGCGTCATCGGCGAGACTGGCCCCATGCCCACGGCCGATGAGCTCCTCAGCGCGGACACCGTCACCACCCTCGCCCGACTGCTCGCCCGTGCGGGCGGCCGCCGGTCCTCGCCGGCCCTGCGCGCCCGCGCCGACGCCCTCGACGGGCTGACCTTCAGCGGCCGGGTCGCCGCCGTCCGGGACGCCGTGCTCGACGACCTCCCCGACGAGTGGCCCGCCTTCGAGGCCGTCGTACGCACCGCCCTCGCCCGGCCCGGCTTCGAGGGCTGGATGACCTTCCCCGTCAACGAGGCCGTCGCCGTCCGGGGGCTGGCGGCCTTCGAGCCCGGCCTGGACCTGCTGCACGACCTCACCTCCCGGCTCACCGCCGAGTCCGCCGTGCGGCCCTTCCTGCGCGCCGACCCGGAGCGCGCCCTGGCCGTCGTACAGAAGTGGACGGCCGACCCCGACCCGCACGTACGCCGCCTCGCCAGCGAGGGCACCCGGCCCCGGCTGCCGTGGGCCCCGCAGCTGCCCGCCTTCATCGCCGACCCGCGGCCGGCCCTGCCGGTGCTGGACGCGCTCTACCGGGACGGGTCCGAGTACGTCCGCCGCTCCGTCTCCAACCACCTCAACGACATCAGCCGCGACCACCCCGCCCTCGCGATCGAGACCGCGGCCCGCTGGCTGGCCGATCCCGAGGCCACCACCGACCGCGTCGTACGCCACGGACTGCGCACCCTGATCAAGGCCGGGCGGCCCGAGGCGCTGACCCTGCTCGGCCACTCCCCCGAGGTGCCCGTCACCGTGAGCGGCCCGGTCGTCGCCGACCCGCGGGTCGCCGTCGGCGAGTACCTCGTCTTCGACTGGACGGTCACCAACACCGGCCCGCTCCCGGCACAGCTGGTCATCGACTACGTCGTCCACCACACGAAGGCCAACGGCACCCGCACGCCCAAGGTGTTCAAGCTCGTCACCCGCGCCCTGGCCCCCGGCGAAACCCTCGGCGGCACCAAGCGCCACTCCTTCAAGCCCATCACCACCCGTCGCTACCACTCCGGCGAGCACCTGGTGCAGCTCCAGATCAACGGCCGGGTCCGCGGCGAGGCCGTATTTTCGTTGGACGCGTCCTGACCCCGCCTGGCAGGCTCGGCCCATGACCTACGGAATCGAGTCCCACCCCGCCCGATGAGCGTCCGCGACGAGCGCGAGCCGCTCGACCCCCGGACGACGTCCCTGTACGACTACGCCCTCTTCCGGCACGGCATCGAACCGGACGGGCAAGTCCCGCGCAAGGGCTACCCCCTGCCCGACGGATTCCCGCCCGAGCCCTCCCGCAAGCACCTGACCTGGAAAGAGGCGCGGGCCGAGATCACCGCCGCGCTGGCTCCCGCACTGGCCGACCCCGACCCCGTACGGGCCGCCGAGGCCGTCCACCGAAGGGCCCGCGAGCTGGGGACGACCCACCGCACCCTCTACGCGCACACCGCACGGCTCGACCTGCCCGACGCGGACGCCGCCCGGCGCACCGCCCGGCAGCTGACCCGCACCGGTACCACCGCGGCGGCCGTCGGCATCGGCATCGTCCTGCTGATCCGCCTCGGCGAACCCGAGGACGTGCCCTGTCTCAAAGCCCTCGGCACGCTCGACGGCCTCGGATCCGTGGCGAGCAGCGCACTCGACCCGCTCGACCGACAGGCGGCCGCCCTCCTGGTGATCCGCGGCCGGGACCGGTCCGGGCTGCTGACCCCGCTCACCGCCGCGATCGCCACCGGCGACGCGGAAGCCGTCCGGGACGCGCTGGTCGCGCTGCCCGACGGGCCGGAGGCCCTGCTCTTCTCCCGGCGCATCGCCGAGGCCGCCGACCTCGACGGGCTGCTGCGCGACCGTCCGGTGGACGCCGAACTGGCGGCGGTGGCGGGCCGCCTGCTGCACCGGATGTCCCGCGACATGGGCCAACGGCGCGAGATCGTCGACTATCTGTCGGCGAGGTCCGTGTACGGGCACTTCCTCGGGCAGGCCGACCGACTGCCCCCGACCCCGCAGCTCCACGAGCTGCTCCTGTCCACCGCCCTCGACCTGCACAGCGGTCCCGCCCGAATGCTGCCCTGGCCGCCCCACCGGCGGGAGGCACTGCTCAGCGGCCTGGAGCAGCTGCTGGACGGGCCCGCGTGGACGGCCGGCACCGGGCCGGAGCCCCTTTCCGCGGCGGAACGCCGCCGCGCGGACTGGATCCGGCGCACCGGGCGCAAGCCCTTCGTCACCGCGCCGGCACCGGGCCCGCACCCGCGCTGGGAGGTGGTCGTCGTCCACGACGCCCCGGACTCGAACTCCGTCGAGACCCGGATCCTCGTCGACGGGCTCCCGCTGCTGCCCTCCCTGTTCGGCAACGGCCCGGGCAACCCTCCCGAGTACCTGATCGACAAGGGCGGCCTGCGCGCCGGACCCGAGCCGCGCGAGGTGCAGCTCGCCGAGGCGGCCTGCACCGAGGGCTGCTGCGGCGCGCTGTACGTGACGATCCGCCGGGACGGCGCGGAGGTGGTGTGGGACGGCTGGCGCGGGGCGCCGGGCCGGCCACCCGTGTTCCGCTTCGACGCGGCCGCCTACGACGCCGAGCTCGAACGCGCCGAACGGGACCACTCCTGGTGCTGGCCGGCCCGCAGCACGGCCCGGCTGATCACGGCCGGACTGCGGGAGCGGCCGGAGCTGCTGGAACGGTGGCACCTCGCCGCCACCTGGGTCGGAACCGACTGGCGCGATGCGCACACGACGGTGGTGCGGCTCGCGTTCACGCCCCCGGACGGCCCCGAAGCGCCGGACGGGACCCCGCAGCGGCTGTACTTCGACTGGCGGCTGCCCGACGACGACGGCCTCCTGCCGGAGGACCGGGCGGCAGCCGCGCTGGAACGGATCGCGAGGTCCGACCCGAAGGGCTTCGCCCAGCTCCACCGGGGCAGCAGCGAACTCGCCGCGTCCCTCGGCTACAGCTGGGGCCGGGCGGGCGAGGCCGGTCGGGTCGGCTAGCCGCAGGAACGGGGTCCGGCCGGGGTGTCCACCCCGGCCGGACCCCGGACTTCCGGACCGCCGGGCCTCAGCCCGTCCAGACGATCGACTGCATCTCGCTGTACGCGTGCAGTGCGTACGAGCCCACGTCCCGGCCGACCCCGCTGCGCTTGAAGCCGCCGAACGGGGCCTCCATGTTCCGGCCGATGGTGTTCACCCCGACCCCGCCCGCCCGCAGCCGCCGCGCCACGCGGAACGCGCGCGCCGAGTCCCCGGACCACACGTAGCTCAGCAGCCCGAAGTCGCTGTCGTCGGCCAGCCGGACCGCCTCGTCCTCGTCCCCGTCGAAGGGGACGACCACGACCACCGGGCCGAAGATCTCCTCGCGGACCACCCGCATGTCGTTCGTGCAGTCGACCAGCAGGGTCGGAGCCACGTAGAAACCGCGGCCGTCCCCCACCACCGGGCGCTCGCCGCCGTACGCGATCCGGGCACCCTCCTTCTTGCCCAGCTCGACGTACGACTCCACCCGGTCGCGGTGCGCCGCCGAGATGACCGGGCCCACCACCGTGCCCGGCGCCGCCGGATCGCCGACCTTCATGAAGGCCAGATAGCCGGTCAGCTTCTCGATCAGCCGGTCGTGGACGGACCGGTGGACGATCACCCGGGTCGGGGCGGTGCAGATCTGCCCGGAGTAGAAGGAGAAGGTCGTCCCGATCCCCATCACCGCCGCGTCCAGGTCCGCGTCCTCGAAGACGATCGCCGCGCCCTTGCCGCCGAGTTCCATCAACTGCCGCTTCATGGAACGGCCGCAGACCTCGGCGATGCGCTGCCCGACGGCAGTGGAGCCGGTGAAGGACACCATGTCCACGTACGGCGAGTCCACCGCGGCCTCGCCGACCTCCACCGACTGCCCGCCGACCACGTTGACCACGCCCGCCGGTACCCCGGCCTCGTGCAGGGCGTCCGCCATCCTGAACACCGACAGCGGGTCCTGCGGCGCCGGCTTGACCACCACCGTGTTGCCCATGGCCAGGGCCGGGGCCACCTTGCCCGCCGGGTTCGCCCAGGGGTTGTTGTAGGAGGTGATGCAGGTGACCACGCCGACCGGCCGGCGCACCTCCAGCGCCCCCAGGATGCTCGCCCGCCCCATCGGGCCGGCCTCGGTGACCTGCGGGGGCAGGCCCCGCTCGACCGGTTCCAGGGCCCCCTTCGCGTACCGCCGGAAGCGGCTGACGCCCACCCCGACCTGCATGCCGCGCGCGATGCCGGTCGGTGCGCCCGTCTCCTGCCGGGCCAGCACCGCCCACGGCTCGTACTCCCGCTGCATGATGTCCGCGGCCCGGTCCAGGATCGCCGCGCGCGCCTCGGGCGTCGTACGCGACCAGCTCTCGAAGGCCTCGGCCGCGGCGCGGGCCGCGTCCTCGACCTGTTCGCGGGAGGCCTCGGGGGCGAGCCCGACCACCGTCTCGTCGGCCGGGTTGACCACGTCGTAGTGGCCGCCCGCGGGCTCCACCCACTCGCCGCCGATGTAGAGGGGTTGTGCGTTCAACGGGTGCTCACCGTCCTCGTGTCCCGGCCCGACCGGAGCACGATCCCGGGGACCGCCCCCGTCACCTCGTCGTCGCGGATGGTCTCCACGCCGTTGACCCGTACCGAGACGATCCCGATGGCCCGTGCGTCCAGCCGGGGGCTGTCCCCGGGCAGGTCGTGGACCAGGGTCGCGGGACCGGCCTCGATCCGCTCCGGGTCGAAGAGGACCAGGTCCGCGTGGAAGCCCTCGGCGAGGCGGCCGCGCTCGCGGAGCCCGAACAGCCGGGCCGGGTCGTCGGTGAGCATCCGTACCGCCTGCTCCAGCGGCACCAGCTTGCGGCCGCGCAGACAGTCCCCGAGGAAACGGGTCGTGTACGGGGCCCCGCACATCCGGTCCAGGTGCGCGCCCGCGTCGGAGCCGCCGAGCATGACGTCCTCGTGCTGCCAGGTCTCCTGGCGCAGGGCCCAGCTCGCCGGGTCGTTGTCGGTGGGCATCGGCCAGAGCACCGTGCGCAGGTCGTCGTTGGCGCAGATCTCCACCAGGCACTGGAAGGGGTCCTGACCGCGCTCGGCGGCGATGTCGTTCACGACCCGGCCGGAGAGGCCCTCGTTCTCCTTGCTGTACGTGTCCCCTATGACGTACCGCCCGAAGTGGGCGAGGCGCCGGAAGACGCCGGCCTCCTTGCTGTCGGCGCGCCGCAGCATCTCGGCGCGTACGCCGGGGTCACGGAGCCTGGCGATCCGCTCGGGGACGGGCAGGCCCAGGATCTCGCCCCAGCCGGGGATGAGGTTGAGCGCGCAGAACGTCCCCAGCGACATGTTCATGGGGGTGAGGATCGGCATCGTCAGTGCGACGATCCGGCCGCCGGCCTTGCGGGCGCGCTCGCTGGGGATCAGCTGGCGCGGGACCCGCTCGGGGACGGAGGCGTCGATGGTGAGGACGTTCCAGTTGAGGGGCCGGCCCGCGGCGGCGCTCATCTCCACGAAGAGGTCGATCTCGTCGTCCGAGAACTGGTCGAGGCAGCCGGCGACGATCGCCTCCAGCTGGGTGCCCTCGTGTTCGGCGACCGCCTTCGACAGCGCGATCAGCTCGGCGGGGCGGGCGTGGCGGGAGGCGACGGGGGCGCCGGACCCGTCGGAGTGGGTGGAGGACTGGGTGGTGGACAGGCCCCAGGCACCGGCGTTCATGGCGTCGTGGAAGAGGTCGAGCATCTGTTGCATCTGCTCGGGGGTGGGCTGGCCGCCGACGGCGTCCTCGCCCATCACGTGCCGGCGCAGGGCGCAGTGGCCGACCATGAACCCGGCGTTGACGGCGATCCGGCCCTCCAGGGCGTCGAGGTACTCGCCGAAGGTGGACCAGGTCCAGTCGACGCCCTCCTCGAGGGCCTTGAGGGCCATGCCCTCGACCTTGCTCATCATGCGGCGGGTGTAGTCGGCGTCCTCGGGACGGGCCGGGTTGAGCGGGGCGAGGGTGAAGCCGCAGTTGCCGCCGGCGACGGTGGTCACGCCGTGGTTCATGGAGGGCGTGGCGTACGGGTCCCAGAAGAGCTGGGCGTCGTAGTGCGTGTGCGGGTCGATGAACCCGGGGGTGAGGACCAGGCCGGTGGCGTCCTCGCTGGTGCGGGCCTCTTCGGTGACGGTGCCGGGTGCGGCCATCACCGCGATCCGGCCGTCGCGTATCCCCACGTCCGCGACGCGGGCGGGGGCGCCGGTGCCGTCCACGACGGTCGCGCCCTTGATCAGGTGGTCGAGCATGACGTCCCTTCTGCCTGTGTTCGCGTTGCGGCCCGTCTCGTGGGGCTCCGCCCCCACACCCCGCGCCTCAAACGCCGGCGAGGCTGGATGTGGCCGGCGTGGCTGGATGTGGCCCCGGCCGGTGGCCGCCCGGCCGGGGCCGGTGTGGGACGGCGGTCCGGGAAGACGCCGTCCCCGTCTCCCCGCCGGGTCAGACGGCCTGGCGGAAGCGGGTCGTGCGGTGGACCGGGTCCGTGTCGATGTGCGGGATCACGTGTTCGCCGATCAGCTTGATCGTCGTCATCGTGTCCTCGGGCGAGACCCCGGTCGGCAGACCGAAGGACAGCTGGTCGGCGCCCGCCTGCTCCCAGCGCTTGCACTGGGCCCGGACCTCCGACGGATCGCCGCAGATCAGCAGTTCCTCCGCGATCAGCAGTTCGATGATCTCCGCGTTGTACTCCGGCAGGGTCTCGGGCCACTGCGGGATCGCCTCGGGCCGCGGGAAGGTGTCGTGGTAGCGGAAGACCAGCGACTGGAAGCGGTTCATGTTGGCGCCCACGGCGATCTCGACGGCCTTGTCGTGGGTCTCGGCGCAGATCGCGGTCGAGGTGACCATCACGTTGTCGTTGACGAAGGCGCCGATGGCCTTCGCCTCCCGGATGGCCGTCTTGTACTGGTCGAGGACCCACTCCATGTCGGAGACCTTCTGCACGCTGAAGCCCAGCACGCCGAGGCCCTTCTTCGCCGCCATCGCGTACGAGGACGGGGATCCGGCGGCGTACCACATGGCCGGGTGGGCCTTGCCGTACGGCTTGGGGAAGACCTTCCGCGGGGGGAGCGACCAGTGCTTGCCCTGGAACCCCTCGTACTCCTCCTGGAGGAACATCTTGGGGAATTCCGCGATGGTCTCCTCCCAGATCTCCTTGGTGCCGTTCATGTCCTCGATGCCCGGCAGGAAGCCGAGGATCTCGTGGCTGCCCGCGCCGCGGCCGGTGCCGAACTCGAAGCGGCCCTTGGAGAGGTGGTCGAGCATGGCGACCTTCTCGGCCACCTTCACCGGGTGGTTCACCGGGGCGAGCGGGTTGAAGATGCCGGAGCCGAGGTGGATGCGCTCGGTGGCGTGGGCGAGGTACCCGAGGAACACCTCGTTCGCCGACAGGTGCGAGTACTCCTCCAGGAAGTGGTGCTCGGAGGCCCAGGCGTACTTGAAGCCGGACTTGTCCGCCTGTATGACGTACTCGGTCTCCTCGATCAGCGCCTTGTGCTCTGCCTCGGGGTCGACCTTGGACCGCGCCTCAGGCACGTATCCCTGCACAAAGAGCCCGAATTCCAAGGGGGTTCACCGTCCTTTGATTTCTGACGTTCCGTCAGATTCGATGCTCCGACTGTTCCACTGCCGGGGCGGGACCGTCAATACCTGACGCTCCATCAGAGAATGCTGACGCCCGCCAGCCAGCCGCCGTCGATCACGAACGGCTGGCCGGTGATGTACGAGGAGTCCTCGCCGGTCAGGAAGAGCGCCAGCTTCGCGATCTCCTCGGGCCGCCCCACCCGCCCCAGCGGCACCACCCGCTTGTAGAGCTCCGCCATGGCGTCCCTGGCCTCGTCGGTCATGTTCGCCGGGTCCAGCAGGCCCGGGTTGGCCATCGGGGTGTCCACGGCGCCCGGGCACATCGCGTTGACCCGGATGCCCTTGCCCGCCAGCTCCAGCGCGGCCACGCGGGTCAGGCCGAGGATCGCCGCCTTGGTGGCGGCGTACGTGCCGACGTACGCCATGCCCGTCAGGCCCGTGTACGAAGAGGTGTTGACGATGGTGCCGCCGCCGGCCGCCTCGATCTCGGGGGCGACCGTCCTGATGCCGAGGAAGGCACCCACCTGGTTGACCTGGACCACCTGCTGGAACTCCTCCAGCGGGGTCGCGGTCAGCTCGTTGAAGCGCAGGATGCCCGCGTTGTTGACCAGCCCGTCGACCGGGCCGAAGGCCTCCTTCGCCGCGGCGACCGCGGCCGCCCAGTCCTCCTCGCGGCTCACGTCCAGCCGCACGTACCGGGCCCTGTCCTCGCCGATGTCCTTGGCCACGGCCGCACCCTGCTCGTCCAGCACGTCACCGAGGAGCACCCGCGCCCCCTCGGCGGCGAAGAGCCGGGCCTCCTGCTCGCCCTGCCCGCGTGCCGCGCCGGTGATGATGACGACGCGCCCGTCCAGCTTGCCCATGGTCCGTCAGCCCCTAGTCGTTGAGGAGGGGGGCCACCTCGGCCCCGAAAGCGGTGATCTGGTCGACGAGTTCGGCGCGGTCGCGACTGCGGAAGCGCACCTGGATCTGGTCCACGCCGAGCGCCCGGTACTCCCGCAGGGACTCGGCGAGCGCCTCCGCCTTGCCAGTGAGGGTGCGGCGGCCGGTGTCCCAGCCCGGCTCGCCGACGTACAGCGCCTCGGTGATCGCGCCGAACTCGAAGGGGCCGGCGACGCCCGCCGCCTCGCGCAGCTCCCCGATCCGGGCGATCTGCGCCGGGAGCTTCTCGCGCGGGTCCCCCTGCGGGAGCCAGCCGTCCCCGCGGACTGCGGCACGGCGCACGGCGGCGGGCGAGGAGCCGCCGACCCAGACGGGGATCCGCTCCTGCGCGGGCCGGGGCAGCTGGCCGAGGTCCTTGAACGAGAACAGCTCGCCCTCGAACTCCGGGTACTCCTCGGGTCCCAGCGCCGCCCGCAGCGCGTCCAGGGTCTCGTCGAGGACGGCCCCGCGGCGCGCGAAGTCCACGCCGAGGACCTCGAACTCCTCCTGCACGTGTCCGGCGCCGACCCCGAGGATCAGCCGGCCGCCGGAGAGGTGGTCGAGGGTGGCGTACTGCTTGGCGCTGAGCAGCGGGTGCCGCAGGCCCAGGATCGCGACGTGGCTCAGCAGCCGCACCCGCTCGGTGATGCCCGCCAGGAAGGACAGGGTGGCCACCGGGTCGTACCAGACGGTGCTCATGGGGCCGGCGAGCCGCCGCGGGATGGCCACGTGGTCGCAGGTGGCCACGTACCCGAAGCCGGCCCGGTCGGCGGCCCGTGCGATCCCGGCGAGATCGGCGGCGGTGGCCGACGCCTCCCAGGGCTCGGCGTAGATGGTGCTCTGCGACTGGACCGGGAGCTGCATCCCGTAGACCAGCCGGCCTTGTGGAAATACGCGCGCCATGACGGGCCCGCCTCGCCTTCGTCTGCCGATTCGTCATATCGGTGCGGGGCCATCGTCGTAGCTGACGAACCGTCAGACAAGGGGTGCGACATGCCGGGCGGCACGCCCCTGGCCGAACCGGGGCGTTCCCCTGGCGCGCTCGTCTCGCTAGGGTGCGCGCGTGGATCTGTTACTCACGCTGGTCAGCGGGATCGCCTGGACGGTCGTGTACGTGGAGGCGATCCGCGTCGGGCTGCGGGACCGGACGTACGCGATGCCCGTCGCGGCGCTCGCGCTCAACTTCGCCTGGGAGACGACCTACGCGGTCCGCGACGTCTCGGTCGGGATCTCCGCGCAGGGCGTGGTCAACGTGGTGTGGGCGGTGGCCGACCTGGTGATCGTCTACACCTATCTGCGCTTCGGGCGCGCCGAGCTGCCGGAGTTCGTGACCCGGCCGCTCTTCGCCACGTGGTCGGTCCTGGTGTTCGGTACGGGATTCGCCGTGCAGTGGATATTCCTGGCGCACTTCGGGGCGCACGACGCGAGCCGGTACTCGGCGTTCCTGCAGAACCTGCTGATGTCCGGCCTGTTCATCGCCCTGTACGCCTCCCGGCAGGGGCCGCTCGGACAGTCCCTGACCATCGCCGTCGCCAAATGGCTGGGGACGCTCGCCCCGACCGTGCTGTTCGGGGTGCTGGAGGACGCGCCGTTCGTCCTCGGCCTCGGGATCCTGTGCAGCCTCTTCGACCTCGCCTACATCGGACTGCTGCTGCGGCCCCGGCTCGCCCGGCTCAGAAGCCTTCCGGCCCCATCACGATGACCGGCTTCGCCGCCGGGTCGAGGGTCTGGAGGACCTTCTCCATGGCCGCCCTCGGGATCCCCACGCACCCCTGCGAGGGCCCGTCGTGGTCCACGTGCAACCAGATGTTGCCGCCCTTGTCCTCGCCGTCCGGCATGACCGGGTCCAGCGGGGACCGGCCCGGCCTGCGGTTGAAGTCGATGGCGACGACATAGTCGAAGGATCCCGCCAGGGACTCCCCGTTCACCCCGAGGCCCGAGGGGACGAAGCCGCTGTCCTCGTCGTACGGGAACCGGGTCCCGGGCGGCTTCGGCAGCAGGCCGCCCGCGTCGGTGAGCGCGAAGACGCCCATCGGCGAGGTCAGGTCTCCGTACGTGCGTTCGGTGGACCAGCCGTGGGCCCCGTTGCGGGCCGGCCAGCTCTCGGTCCGGACCCAGTCGGCGCCGACCGCGGGGCGCGTGTAGAAGGCGGCCGTGGACTCCGAGGAGTCCACCGCCTTGCCCGTCACCAGGATGAGCTGCCGGGACTCGGCCGGGATCCGGGCCCGGGTCCCCTCGCTGACACCGGTCAGCCCCTGCGCGGCAGCGGCCTGCTGCGCGGCCCGCCGGGCATCCTCCTGGGCGGCCCGCCGGGCGTCACGCGCGGCACGGTCCTCCGCCTGCGGGCGGGCGTCCGCGCGGGCCTGCGGCCGGGAGGCGGCCGCCTCGTCCGGGTCCTGGACCGCGTACACCCAGCCGGCCGTGAACGTCGTCAGGCCCAGCACGGCGGCGAGGGCCACCCGGCGGGTCCTGCGGGTCGCACGGGGCTTGCGGGTCGGGCGGGAGCGGGCTCGGGCGTGCTGGCTCATTCCTCCGACCGTACATCAGCAGTCCCTCCCAGCCCGGGTGGCTGCGACCTGCGCGCCGTGGTGCCGGAGCGGCGCCCCGGTGACCGCGGCGCCGACGCAGCGGGGCGGGCCGAGGGCGGGGACGGGGACGGGGCCGGGGACGGGGTGGGGCAGGCCGGGGCGGGCACGCAAAAGGCGGTAAAAGGCCAGGTGCAAGCCCATCCCCCGGAACCGATCACCGGCGTACATTGAATCGATGATGCGAACTCCACGTCACGCAGCGCGCGTTGTCATCCTGTCCCCCACCGGATCCGTGTTCCTCTTCCGGGAGGACAACGTGGAGGTGGGCATCCACTGGCTGCCGCCCGGCGGCGGCATCGATCCCGGCGAGAGCCCCGAGGAGTGCGTGCGGCGCGAGCTGCGCGAGGAGACCGGCTGGACCGACCTGGAACCCGAACGGCTGCTCTGCACCTGGGAGCACGACTTCACGCACCAGGGCATCCCGGTCCGCCAGCACGAACACATCTTCGTCACCACGGGCCCGCACCGCGAGCCGGTCCTGGAGGCCCCGGACATCCACTGGCAGTGGCTCTCCCCGCAGCGCCTGGCCACCCTGGGCGAAGCCCTGTGGCCGCCGCGCCTGCCGGAACTGCTGGCCAACGCCCCGGCGGAACCGGTCCACCTGGGGCTGCTGGCCTAGCGGGCACTAGGGCTTCGCGGTGGCGGTCTTCCCGGTGGCCTTGGCGTAGAGCGAGGCCGCGTACTCACCGAGGACCGTGCTGGTCGACACGTCGTCCGTGTCCCCGCCCGTGAGGATGCCGATGATCTTCCCGTCGCCGGCGATCCACGCGCTGCCGCTGGTGCCGCCCGGGAAGTCGGCGCAGTCGAAGCGCTGCTGGGTCGCGCTCTCGCGCACTGCGGTCGACGTGCAGGTGCGGGGAACCTTGCGGTCGGCGGGGTAACCGGTCACGGTCACCTGCTCGCCCGCGCGGCCGCTGGTGTCGAGGACGGCCGCGCCGGTCACGTCCTCGATGGTGCGGCCCTTGGCGTCCGGGGCTAGACGGGCGAAGGCGAGGTCGTAGTCGTCGTCCGTACCCTCGGCCCAGCGGTCGTCCTCGAAGACCTGCTCGATCTTCCATGTGCCGTACGGGGCGACCCCGTTGGCGTACGCCGGGGCGAAGACGGCGCTTCCGCCCCTCTGGTCCCCTTCGAGCAGGCAGTGCCCGGCGGTGATGATCAGGTTCCGCCCGGGGCTGCTCACCACGGTGGCGGTGCAGAAGTGATCACTGTCCAGGCCGTTGGTGAACAGGGCTCCGGTGAAGGCGGCGGGCCCACCGGGCGGCGGGGTGACGGCCGGCGGCAGGGTGGCGCCGGGAGCCGTGGACAGCTGGGGCTTCGCCACGTGCGAGCGCGACGACGGTCCCGTCGGTGACGCGCTCGGCGCGGCCTTCGCCCGTACCGCAGGGACCCCCTCCGGCGGCGGCGAGAGCTTGGCCACCGCGGCGGACGCCCCCAGGGCCGCCACCGCGCACAGCACCGCCGTCACGACGGTCCGCTTGTCCACCGGCATGATCATCCTCCCGCTTTGCCCTGGCGAAGCATGCCTCGGCGGCAGGGCCGGGTGCAAGGCCGAGGACGGCTACCGGCCCCCGCCCTCAACGGCTTTCGGCCCGCAGGTCGCACTCGAAGCGCAGACCCGGACGGCCGTCGAGGTCGACGTCGCCGGTGGCCACGAATCCCGTACGGGCCAGCACGGCGCGCGAGCCGGCGTTGTCGAGCGTCGTGACCGCCCGCAGCACGGCCAGTCCGTACTCCGTGACCGCCAGCCCGCGGGCCTCCCGGACCGCGGCCGTGGCCACGCCCCGGCCCGTGGCGCGCTCGGCGATCCGGTACCCGAGCTCGGCCGAACCGTCGGCCACGTCGACGAGGTTGACCCGGCCCACCACCTCACCGCCGTCGCCCACCAGGACGTGGAAGAAGCACAGCCCGGCGGCCTGCTCGGCCATCAGCGCGGCGTGCCGCTCGTCGAAGTCCGCGAAGTAGCGGTCACCCCGGTCCGGTACCGACGCGGCGAAGTAGGCCCGGTTCTCCCGCTCGAACGCGAGCAGGGCCGGAGCGTGGTCGAAACGGAGCAACTGGAGTCGGGGCACGGCCCGATGGTAGGCCGTGCGCCGCTGCGGTCGCGGGTTCTCACCGGCGACGGGCCGGGCGCTCGCGCAGGCGCTGGCGGGCGGCCATGCCGAGCGTGATCCCCCAGAGGAGGAAGAGGCCGTACCAGAAGAGCCCCCAGGCGGCCTGCGGGTGGTCGTCCTTGGCCGCGAAGGCTGGCGAGGAGACGACCCGGTCGGCGGCCAGCAGGTACTGCATCGCGAAGTAGGTGAAGCCCCACAGCGTCATGCCGCACGCGGCGATGCCGGCCGGTACGGCGATCAGGAGGGCGGGGATGCGGCGGCCCCACGGGCTGACCAGCGCGAGGGAGAGCACCGCGCCGAACACCGCCACCGCGCCCATGCCCCAATAGCCGATGGCGGCCTCCATGTTGTCCTTCGGGGCCCCGGCGAAGTCGCCGGGGAACATGGCCGCGACCCCGGCGCCCCACCAGAAGTGCGGGGCCGCGTACCCCAGTGCCGCGGCGGCGGCCGTGCGCCCCGGCCAGGTGCGGCGGCCGGCGGGCTGCCGGCCGGGCTCCCGGGTGGGCGGCAGGGTCTCGTTCACGGTCGACATGGGGTCCTCCGGCGTGCTCGGTTCGGTGGTGCGGTCCGTTCCCCCGGCCGCCTGGATCCAGCCTCACCGAACCGGCGCCCGCGCGGATCCGGCCCCGGCACGAACCCGTCCTCCCCCGTACGGGGGAACCCGGGGCGCGGCGCATAGGTCGTCTGCCCGATCCCCGGCCCCCGCCTTAGGACACAGGCTGGGCCGGTGACCGATGGAGGAATGGGAAGGGTCCTGCGGGACCGCAATGCGGGGCTCTACCTGTCCGGGGTGGTGGTCTCGGGATTCGGCACGACCGCCATGTGGCTGGTCGCCGGGATCTGGGTGAAGTCGCTGACCGGGTCGGACTCGCTCGCCGCGCTGACCGTGTTCACCATGTGGGCGCCGGTCCTGGCCGGACCGGCGCTGGGGGCGCTCGCCGACCGGCTGCCCCGGCGGCCGCTGCTGGTCGCCCTCGGCCTCGTGATGGCGGCGCTGCTGCCCGTACTGACCCTGCTGGACTCGGCGGACCGGGTGTGGCTGCTCTACGCGGTGCTGCTCGTGTACGGGATCTGCGGCACGGTGCACGGGGCGGCGGAGGCGGCCCTGGTCCCGCAGGCCGTCGGCCACCGGCTCCTCGGGGACTTCAACGGGCTGCGACTGACCGCCGACGAGGGCATGAAGCTGCTCGCACCGCTGGTGGGCGCGGCCCTGTTCGCCCGCTTCGGCGGGGCGTCGGTGGCCCTGCTCGACGCGGTGACCTTCGCACTGGCCGCGGGGATCTTCGCCCTGCTACGGGTGCCGGGGGAGCCGCCGGAGCGGGAGCGGATCCGCGGCGGGAAGAGGAGGTCCGCGGGGATACCGGAGGGCTGGCGGCAGCTGCGGGCGGCGCCGGCGGCGCGCGCGCTGGTGGCGACCGGCGCCGCCGTGATGTTCCTGGCCGGGCTGAACGGTGCGGTGATCTACGCGGTCGCCGGGGACGTGCTGGGGCACGCGCCCACTTACGTGGGGGTGCTGTACGCGGTGCAGGGCGCGGGCTCGGTCCTGAGCGGGCTCGTGGCGGGCCCGCTGCTGCGGCGGATGCCGGAGAAGGTGTTCACGGCGGCCGGCGTGGCCCTGTTCGCCCTCGGCGCCGGGGTCCGGGCGCTGCCGTACGACGCGGTGGCCCTGGCGGGCAGCGCCGCCATCGGCGCCGGGCTGCCGTGCGTGCTGATCGCCGCGCTGACGGCGGTGCAGCGCGAGGTCCCGGACGCGGCGCTGGGCCGTGCCGCGGCCACGGCCAACACCCTGATCTTCGTACCGAACGCACTGGCCCTGGCGCTGGGCTCCGCCCTGGTGGCCTTCGTGGACGTCCGGGTGCTGCTGCCGGTGCTGACGGTGGCGGGGGCGGCGGTGGCGGGACTGCTCGTGGCCGTGGCCGGCCCGCGGACCCTGCCCGAGACCGGGACGCAGGCCGGGGCGCAGGCCGGGACGGGGCGGCCGTAGGGCGTGGCCGGCGGAGGGGGCGACCGTAGGGCGTGGCCGGTGGAGGGGGCGGGCCACGCCCTACGGGGTGTCTGCCGGTCGGGCCGGACGCCGCGGGCTCAGGCCCCCGGCCCGGCCCACAGGCCGTCGGGCGTGAGCCCGAGCAGGTCGATCGCGTTGCCGCGCACGATGCGGTCCACCACGTCCGGCGCCAGGTGTCCCATCTGGGCCTCGCCGACCTCGCGGGACTTCGGCCAGGTGGAGTCGGAGTGGGGGTAGTCCGTCTCGTAGAGGACGTTCGCGACGCCGATCGCGTCGAGGTTCTTCAGGCCGAAGGCGTCGTCGAAGAAGCAGCCGAAGACGTGCTCGGCGAAGAGTTCCGACGGCGGGCGCAGCACCTTGTCGGCGACCCCGCCCCAGCCGCGGTTCTCCTCCCAGACCACGTCGGCGCGCTCCAGGATGTACGGGATCCAGCCGATCTGGCCCTCCGCGTACATGATCTTCAGGTTGGGGAAGCGCTCGAACTTGCCGCTCATCAGCCAGTCGACCATCGAGAAGCAGCAGTTGGCGAAGGTGATGGTGGAGCCGACGGCGGGCGGGGCGTCGGCGGAGGTGGAGGGCATGCGGGAGGAGGAGCCGATGTGCATGGCGATGACCGTGCCGGTCTCGTTGCACGCCTCCAGGAAGGGGTCCCACTCGTCCGTGTGGATGGAGGGGAGGCCCAGGTGCGGGGGTATCTCGGAGAACGCGACCGCACGCACGCCGCGGGCGGCGTTGCGGCGGACCTCGGCGGCGGCCAGGTGGGCGTCCCAGAGCGGGATCAGGGTGAGGGGGATGAGGCGGCCCCGGGCGTCCGGGCCGCACCACTCCTCCACCATCCAGTCGTTGTAGGCCCGTACCCCGAGGAGTCCCAGCTCGCGGTCCTTGGCCTCGGTGAAGGTCTGGCCGCAGAAGCGGGGGAAGGTCGGGAAGCAGAGGGCCGACTGGACGTGGTTGACGTCCATGTCCGCGAGCCGGTCGGGAACCGAGAAGGACCCGGGGCGCATCTGCTCGTAGGTGATGACTTCCAGTTTGATCTCGTCGCGGTCGTACCCGACCGCGGTGTCGAGACGGGTGAGGGGCCGGTGCAGGTCCTCGTACACCCACCAGTCGCCGATGGGGCCGTCGTCGCCCCTGGCCCCCATCACGGGGGCGAACTTGCCGCCGAGGAAGGTCATTTCCTTGAGCGGGGCGCGGACGATGCGTGGGCCGGTGTCGCGGTACCTGGACGGGAGCCGGTCCCGCCAGACATGGGGGGGCTCCACCGTGTGGTCGTCCACCGAGATGATCTTCGGGAAGGTCTCCATGACCCCAACGGTAGCGCCGATCTGACGTACCGTCAGCTAGTTGGCCGGTGATCGGTCGGACACGGGCTGACGTGTACGCGCGAGACAGGGCAGACTGACCCTTACACCGACGGAAGGCAGGGGGACGAAAGATGGACGGCGTACCGGCCATCCCGAGCCCGCGGAAACATCCCGAGGCCCGTACGGCTGCCGTCGTACCCGAAGCCGGTCCGGGGGCGACGCCCGCACCCGCGGCGGCCCCCGTCCACCCGGCACGGTCCGGAACCGCCGCGAACCAGGCGGACCCGCAAGCCCCGGACCCGACCCGCACCACCACCGCCCGCCCGGCCCCGGCACGGCCCGGACCCAGCGCCCGGGCCGGGTCCGCCCCGGACCCGACCCGCGCCACCGGCGCCCAGCCGACGCCGGCACGGCCCGAGCCCGCCGCAGGCGACCCCGCACCGGCCGAAACCACCGCCGCCCGTCCGGCCCCGGCACGGCCCGGACCCGCCGAGCCCGCCGCAGGCGACACGGCAGGCGACACGGCCAGTACCGGCGAGTCCCGCTTCGCCGTCCTCGGTCCCGTCCGCGCCTGGCGCGGCTCCGAGATCCTGCCCTCCGGAACCCCCCAGCAGCGCGCCCTGCTCGCCGTGCTCCTGCTGCGCGACGGCCGCACCGCCACCGCGCCCGAACTCATCGACGCCATCTGGGGCGAGGACCCGCCGCAGCAGGCCCTCGCCACCATCCGCACGTACGCCTCCCGCCTGCGCAAGGTCGTCACCCCCGGCCTCCTCGTCACCGAGTCCGGCGGCTACGCCATCCGGCTGCGCTCCACCGCCACCCTCGACCTCGGCGTCGCCCGCAGCCTCGCCGCCGACGCCGAAGCGGCCCGGGCCGCCGGTGACCGCTCCCTCGCCCGTACGCTCCTGGCCCGCGCCCTCGACCTCTGGGAGGGCGAGCCCCTCGCCGGGGTCCCCGGCCCGCACGCCGAGACCGAGCGGATCCGGCTCGCGGAATGGCGCCTGCAGCTGCTGGAGACCCGCCTCGACCTCGATCTGGAGGTCGGCCACCACGCCGAGGCCGTCTCGGAGCTCACCGCGCTCACCGCCGCCCACCCGCTGCGCGAACGCCTCCGCGAGCTGCTGATGCTCGCCCTCTACCGCAGCGGCCGGCAGGCCGAGGCCCTCGCCGTCTACGCGGACACCCGGCGCCTCCTCGCCGACGAGCTCGGCGTCGACCCGCGCCCCGAACTGGCCGCGCTCCAGCAGCGTATCCTCAACGCCGACGCCGATCTCGCCCGCGCGGAGGACCCCGCCCCGGCCGCCGCGACCGTTCACGTGAGGCCCGCCCAATTGCCTGCCACCGTCCCCGATTTCACGGGCCGCTCCAGCTTCGTCGCCGAGCTCGGCGCCATCCTGGGTGGCGGCGCCCTGGACCAGGTCATGGCCGTCTCCGCGCTCGCGGGCATCGGCGGCGTCGGCAAGACCACCCTCGCCGTCCACGTGGCCCATGCCGCCCGCCCGCACTTCCCCGACGGCCAGCTCTACGTCGACCTCCAGGGCACCGAGGCCCGCCCCGCCGAACCGGAGGCCGTCCTCGGCTCCTTCCTGCGCGCCCTCGGCACGCCCGACACGGCCATCCCCGACTCCCCCGCCGACCGGGCCGCGCTCTACCGCTCCATCCTCGACGGCCGCCGCGTGCTGGTCCTCCTCGACAACGCCCGCGACGCCGCCCAGGTCCGTCCGCTGCTGCCGGGCACCGCCGGCTGCGCCGCCCTCGTCACCAGCCGGGTCCGCATGGCGGGCCTCGCCGGGGCCCATCTCGTCGACCTCGACGTCATGAGCCCCGAGGAGGCCCTCCAGCTCTTCACCCGCATCGTCGGCGAGGAGCGCGTACGCGCCGAACGCCAGGCCGCCCTGAACGTCGTCGGCGCCTGCGGCTTCCTGCCGCTCGCCATCCGCATCGCCGCCTCCCGGCTCGCCGCCCGCCGCACCTGGACCGTCTCCGTCCTGGCCGCCAAGCTCGCCGACGAGCGCCGCCGCCTCGACGAGCTCCAGACCGGCGACCTCGCCGTCAAGGCCACCTTCGAGCTCGGCTACGGCCAGCTGGAGCCCGCCCAGCAGCGCGCCTTCCGCCTCCTCGGCCTCGCCGACGGCCCCGACATCTCCCTCTCGGCGGCGGCCGCCGTACTCGACCTGCCCGAGTACGACACCGAGGACCTGCTGGAGGCTTTAGTCGACTGCTCCCTCCTGGAATCCGCCGCTCCCGGCCGCTACCGCTTCCACGACCTCGTACGGCTCTACGCGCGTGCCTGCGCCGAGCGCGACGAGCAGCCGCCGAGCGGGCGCGAGGCGGCCCTGGACCGGCTGCTGGACTTCTACCTGGCCACCGCCTCCGGGGTCTACGCCCTGGAACGCCCCGGCGACCGGCTGCCCGCGCACCTGTCGGACACCCACTACCCCGGGCTGGTCTTCGCCGAGCCGCGCGCCGCCCTGGACTGGCTGTACGCCGAGGCCGACCCGCTTCTGGCGTGCGTCCGGCAGGCCTCCGTACGGGGCGGCGAGTCGCTGGTCCTGCGCCGGGCCGTGGACCTGCTGTGGGCGGCGAAGGACCTCGCCGAGTCCGGGGCCAACTCGCGGCAGTACGAGTCGGCCGCGGTCGCCCTGCGCGACGCCGCCCAGGCCGCGAAGGACCCGTACGCCGAGGGCCGCGCCCGCACCACCCTCACCAACGTCCACCTGGTCGCGGGCCGCTTCGCCGAGGCCGACGAAGAGGCCGCCCGGGCCACCGTGCTCGCGCGCGAGGCCGGCGACCCGCTGCCCATGTGCTGGGCCCCCAACGACCGCGGGATCATCGCCCTCTACGAGGGCCGGCACGCGGACGGCGAGCGCTACCTGCTGCAGGCCATCGAGTGCTTCCGCGCCGACGGCAACAACGTCGGCGAGGCCAGCGCCCTGTGCAACCTCTCCCGCATCCACGTGGAACTGGGCCGCCTGCCCAGCGCCATAAACCTGGCCCAGCAGGGCATCGCCATCTACGACCGGATGGGCCTGAGCCTGCGCCTGGCCAACGGCCGCTACGCGCTGGGCATCGCCCTCACCCAGGCGGGACGGCTCGGCGAGGCCCTGGCACAGCTCGCCGAGGCGCTGTCGCTGTTCCACGAGAACCGTCAGCCCCTGTGGGAGGGCGTGACCCACTTCCGGCTCGCCGAGGCCCATCTGGCGGCGCGCCGGCCCACCCTGGCCGCCTCGCACGCCGAGCAGGCCATCGCGCTGCGCGGGATCGGCGGGGAGTGGCGCCGGGCGACGGTCCTGACGGTGCTCGGCAAGGCGCTGCGGCGGCTGGGGCAGCGGGACCGCGCGCGGGCCTGCTGGCGGGACGCGGAGGCCGTGTTCACGCAGCTGAAGTCGGCCGAACTGGGCGAGGTACAGGCCCTGTTGGCGTCGGAGATCGCTGCCTGAGCTGCGGGGACGCCGGTTGAACGAGGCGTTCATCGTTCGTTTATCGCTGTCCGACACGATTAGTGCATCGACCCGGCGCCTCGGGGGAGCATCCGGGCCGGTTGGTGGACTACCCGTTCGGCGGTCATCGGGGGAATCGCCGAACGGGCCCAGCCCTACCCATTCATCAGGAGAATCGATGACGACGAACGAGAACCTCAAGCCGCTCGACAACCACGCCTCGGGCGTCGAGATCGAGACCCTGGACAACCACGCTTCGGGCATCGAGATCAAGCCGCTGGAGAAGACCGAGGACCCGGCCGCGGTTCCGGCCACGCCGCCGGTCGCGCCGCCGCTCGCGGGCGAGGAGATCCTGACGCTGGACAACCACGCGTCCGGTCCGCGCCCGTAGCACTCGCAAGACCTACGGGGGAGCACGGGGGAACCACGGGGGAGTACGGGGGAACAACGGGGGAACGGCGGTCGCGGTGGCCCGGAGGGGGAGCCACCGCGGCCGCCGTACACGTATGCGCGGGGGCCGCGGCATAGGCTGGGGGTGTGTTCTCCTCCCACGGGCCGAGCGTCCGCGAACTGGCAGTGCAGGGCCTCTCCTCGGTCGAGCGGGGCTACGACCTCCTCGCGCCGAAGTTCGACCACACGCCCTTCCGCACCCCGGACCGGATGCTCGACGCGGTCGAGGAGACCCTGGCCCAGCAGGAGGGCACCTTCGGCGCCGGCCTGGACGTGTGCTGCGGCACGGGCGCCGGCATCGGCATGCTGAGCCGGCTGTGCCGCGGCCGGATCACCGGGGTGGACCTCAGCGCGGGCATGCTCGCGCAGGCCGAGCGCCGGTGCGCCGGCGCGGACGCCGACCGCGTGGACTTCGTACGGGCCGACGCGCGGGCCCTGCCGCCCGCTCTGGCGGACACCTACGACCTGGCGGTCAGCTTCGGCGCGTTCGGCCACTTCCTCCCGTCGGAGCGCCCCGCGCTCTTCTCCGGGGTCCACGCCGCCCTGCGTGCGGGCGGGGTCTTCGCCTTCCCTATCGGCGCCCCGCTGCCGCTCGGCTCCCGGGTGTGGTGGGCGACGACGGGCTTCGACGCGGCGATGCGGGTGCGCAACGCGGTGTGGCGTCCCCCGTTCGTCATGTACTACCGCACCTTCCCCCTGGGCCCGGTCCGCGAGGACCTCCGGGCGGCCGGCTTCACGGTGGAGACGATCCCCCTGACCCACTTCGGCCGCCGCCCGGACGGCACCCCCCACTGGCGCCTGCTCCTGGCCCGCCGGACCTGAGGCTCCGCGTCCGCGGGGGCTCGGCGGAACGGCTGCGTCACCATCGGGGCACCGGGCACAATTCGTGAGGAACCGTCAGGCAGCCTGCGCACCACCTCACTCCATGGAGCAGCCGGTGTCGTCAGAGGAAATGCTCATCACGCTCACCCCTCAGCAGGCGACCTACGGTGTGATCCTCCCCGTGGAGCTGCCGACCGGCACGGTCCGTCTGCGCATACCGTCCTGCCGGCACGGCGATCTCGTCCGGGTCCGCGTCGGCACCGAGGAGGTCCTGCTGCGCGTCCACGTGACCGGGGCGGGTGCGGCCTGGATCGCGGGGGCCGGCGGGATCTCGCCGCCCGCCGCGAGCACGGCCACCTTTCCGGCCGGGGCGGGTGCGACGCCGCCCACGCCGCCCGGGCGGGCGGGCGGCGGGCGCGGCGGCCTGGTGGCCCTCGCCGTGGTCGCGGCACTGGCCCTCGGCTTCTTCCTGCTGAGCGACGGCGACGACGACCGGGGTGACGGCAAGACCTCCGCCCAGGCCACACCCACCTGGTCGCCCACCTGGTCGCCCTCTTGGACCCCCTCCTGGACGCCCTCGCCCTCCCCCTCCGACTCCCCCGCGGCCGGGTCCTCGACCCCCGACGCCGCCACCGCCCCGTACAGCCCCGAGGCGAGCCCCGAGCCCAGCCCGTTCGACCGGGGCACCTGCCTGAACGGACAGCTGCCGGACTCGACGACGCCGCGCAGTGTGAGCGGCGTCTCGGAGGTGCCCTGCTCGGCGTCCGACGCGCACTACCGGGTGATCGAGAGCATTCCCGGCACGTCCGACATGGACAGCTGCAACGACAACCCCAAGACCCAGTACGCCTTCTCCTACCGCTACATGCGCGGCTCCATGGTCCTCAACCAGTACGTGTACTGCCTGGTCGGCATCGGC
The DNA here is from genome assembly GCF_054353315.1 of Streptomyces sp. NC-S4. Taxonomy (NCBI): domain Bacteria; kingdom Bacillati; phylum Actinomycetota; class Actinomycetes; order Kitasatosporales; family Streptomycetaceae; genus Streptomyces; species Streptomyces sp. NC-S4. The sequence goes on from NZ_CM135937.1 coordinate 3,834,525, forward strand.
TCGTACGCCCGCTGAGCCGGCCGCCGAGCCGGTGCCGGGGGTGCCGGTCCGGCGGGCGCCCGTATCTCAGCGGACGCGCAGTTCGCGTTTGAGGATCTTGCCGCTCGCGTTGCGCGGGAGTTCCGTCACGAACTCCACCGCCCGCGGCACCTTGTAGTTGGCCATCTCGCGCCGGGACCAGGCGATCAGGTCGTCCGCGGTGAGGGTGGAGCCGGGGCGGCGGACCGCGTAGGCCTTGCCGACCTCGCCCAGGCGCGGGTCCGGGATGCCGATCACCGCGACGTCGGCGATGTCCGGGTGGAGGCCGAGGAGTTGCTCGATCTCGGCGGGGTAGGCGTTGAACCCGCCGACGATGAACATGTCCTTGATCCGGTCGGTGATGCGCAGGTTGCCGGCCTCGTCCAGGTAGCCCACGTCGCCGGTGTGCAGCCAGCCCCCGGGGGTGATCGTCCGGGCGGTCTCCTCGGGGTCCTCGTAGTAGCCCCGCATGACGTGGTAGCCGCGGACCGCGATCTCGCCCACCTGTCCGGCCGGCTGCGGCCGCCCGTCCGCGTCCAGGATCACCACCTCCGTGTCCGGGATGGCCCGGCCCGAGGTGGCGGAGACGGTCCCGGCGGGGTCGCCGCGGCGGCACATGGTGACGATGCCGCTGGCCTCGGAGAGCCCGTACGCCGTCAGGACGGTGGCGATGCCCAGTTCGCCGCGCAGCCGTTCGACGAGCCGCAGCGGGACCACGGCCGCGCCGGTGACGACCAGGCGCAGGGCGGAGAGGTCGTGGTGGTCGCGCTGGGGGTGGTCGAGGAGCGACTGGTGGAGGGTGGGCGGCCCGGGGAGTACGGAGATCCGTTCGGCGGCGACGTTCGCGAGGACGGTGTCCACGTTGAAGACGGGCTGCGGGACCATCGTGGCCCCGCGCATCAGGCAGGCGATGATCCCGGCCTTGTAGCCGAAGGTGTGGAAGAAGGGGTTCACGATGAGGTAGCGGTCGCCCTCGCGCAGTCCGGCGAGCTCGCTCCACACGTCGTAGCAGCGCAGGGACTGGGCGTGGGTGATGACCGCGCCCTTGGGGCTGCCGGTGGTGCCGGAGGTGAAGATGATGTCGGAGGGGGAATCGGGGCGGATCGATTCGGCGCGCTCGCGGACCGCCCCGGCCGGTACGCCGTCCCCGCCCGCCAGGAACTCCTTCCAGGTGCGGAAGGAGTCGGGGGCGTCGTCGGCGAGGACGACGACCTGTTCCAGGTGCGGGAGTCCGGGCAGCGGTCCAGTGCCGGGCCCTTCGGCCGCGGCGCGGCGCAGAGAGGCCACGTAGGAGGTACCGAGGAAGGTGCCGGTGACGAAGAGCAGCCGGGCCCGGCTGCGCTCCAGGACGTACGCGGCTTCCGCGCCCTTGAAGCGGGTGTTGAGGGGGACGAGCACCGCGCCGGCCGAGACGGCGCCGAGGGCGGAGACGATCCACTCCAGGGTGTTCGGGGCCCAGACGGCGACCCGGTCGCCGGGCTCGATCCCGGCGGCGAGGCAGGCCGCGGCGGCGCGCTCGACGCGTTCGCCGAGCTGCGCGTAGTCGATGCGGGTGCGCCCGTCGACGACGGCCTCGCGGTCGGCGTACCGGGCCGCCGCGGTCCGGACGAGCCGCGCGATGCTGCCCCAGCGCAGGTCCCCGCGCACGTTCTCGCGTACGTCCTCACGCACGTCCGCACGCACGTTCTCACGCCCGTCGTCACGCCCGCCGTCACCCATGCGTGCCACCCTCCCGCAGACCCAGTAGCTGACTATCCGTCAGATTAGCTGTAGCCTTCGCGGCTGTCAGTACTGGCGCACCCCGGAGGTGGCGATGGCGGCAACGCTCAAGGACGCGACGGCGATAGTCGGCATCGGGCAGACCGCCTTCGCCAAACATCTCCCGCAGTCCGAGAAGGAGTTGGCCTGCCGGGCCATTCTCGCGGCCCTCGCCGACGCCGGCATCGAACCCTCCGAGGTCGACGCCTTCGCCTCCTACACCATGGAGGAGACCGACGAGGTCGAGGTCGCCAAGGCCATCGGCGCCGGCGACGTCACCTTCTTCTCCAAGATCGGCTACGGCGGGGGCGGTTCCTGCGCCACCGTCGGCCACCTCGCCTCCGCCGTCACCACCGGCCAGGCCACCGTCGGCGTCGCCTGGCGCTCCCGCAAGCGCGGCTCCGGCCCCCGCCCCTGGAAGAACACCGCCGTCCAGCTGCCCACCCCCGGCCAGTGGACCCGCCCCTTCGGCCTGCTGCGCCCGGCCGACGAGATCGGCATGCTCGCCCGCCGCTACATGCACGAATACGGCGCCACCCGCGATCACCTCTTCAACGTCGCCATGGCCTGCCGCAACCGGGCCAACGCCAACCCGGCCGCGATGATGTACGAACGCCCGCTGACCCGTGAGATGTACATGACCTCCCGCATGATCAGCGACCCGCTCTGCCTCTTCGACAACTGCCTGGAGACCGACGGCGCGCTGGCCTGCGTGATCGTCTCCGCCGAGCGCGCCCGCGACTGCCGGCACAAACCCGTCTACGTGCACTCCGTCGCCCAGGGCCTGCCCGCCCAGCACCACGGCATGGTCAACTACTGGAACGACGACCCGCTGTCCGGCCCCGCCTGGACCGCCGCCCGCCACCTGTGGAAGCAGGCCGACTTCGGGCCCCAGGACGTGGACGTCGCCCAGATCTACGACGCCTTCACCCCGCTGATCCCGCTCTCCCTCGAGGGCTACGGCTTCTGCGGCCGCGGCGAGGGCGCCGCCTTCACCGAGGGCGGCGCCCTCGAGATGGGCGGCCGGCTCCCCATCAACACCGGGGGCGGCGGCCTCTCCGAGGCGTACGTGCACGGCTTCAACCTGATCAACGAGGGCGTCAAGCAGCTGCGGGGCGTCTCCACCTCCCAGGTGCCCGACGCCGCGACCTGCCTGGTGACGGCGGGCGAGGGAGTCCCGACGTCCGCGATCCTGCTGAGGAGCTGACCCGATGACCACCACTCCCGCCGAAGCGCTGCTCCTGCCGGTCCCCGACGAGGACGGTGCCCCCTTCTGGGAGTACGCCGCCCGGGGCGAGCTGCGCGTCCAGGCCTGCGCCGCCTGCGGCCGGCTGCGCTTCCCGCCCCGCCCCTGCTGCCCGCACTGCCGGTCCTTCGACAGCGAGTGGCGCCGGATGAGCGGCCGCGGCCGCATCTGGTCCTACGTACGGCCGCACCCGCCGCTGCTGCCCGCCTACGCCGCACAGGCCCCGTACAACGTGATCCTCGTGGAGCTCGCGGACGCCCCGCACATCCGGCTCGCCGGGAACCTGGTGACCTCGCCCGACGCCCCGCTCGACTCGGTGGACCCGGCCCGGCTGCGGATCGGCGCCCGGGTCCACGTGGCCTTCACCGAGACGGGCGGCATGGCGGTGCCCCGCTGGATCCTGGAGAAGTCATGACCGTGCGGGTGGAACGGGACAAGGCGACCGGTGTCGCCGTCGTCACCCTGGACCGGGAGCACCGGCACAACGCCATCGACCTGGCCACGGCGGCCGAACTGGGCGCGGCCTGGCGGGAGTTCCGCTTCGCCGAAGAGGTGCGGGCGATCGTACTCACCGGCGCCGGCGCGGCCGCCTTCTGCACCGGCATCGACCGCGGCGTCGACGTTCCGCAGCCCGCCTCCCCGTACTCGGCCGACGACCCGCTGATCGCCATCGGCCCCAAGTCCTGCGACCTGTGGAAGCCGGTCGTCGCCGCCGTCAACGGCATGGCCTGCGGCGGGGCCTTCTACCTGCTGGGCGAGGCGGAGTTCCTGATCGCCTCCGAGACCGCCACCTTCTTCGACCCGCACACCACCTACGGCATGGTCAGCGCCTACGAGGCCGTCTACATGGCGCAGCGGATGCCCTTCGGCGAGGCGGCCCGGATGTCCCTGATGGGCACCGCCGAGCGGCTCTCCGCGCGCCGGGCCCACGAGATCGGACTGGTCTCGGAACTTACCGCTCCCGACGGGCTGCTCCCCGCGGCCCTCCGGGCGGCCGAGACCCTGGCCGGCTTCCCCACGGAGGCCGTGCAGGGCACCGTACGGGCCCTGTGGTCGGCGAAGCAGGCCGCGCTGCAGCAGGCGCAGGCGCAGGCTCCGGCGCTGATCGCGCTGGGGAACCTGGCGCCTGAGCGGCAGGCGGAGCTGTTCGCCTCGCGGCGGCCCGGCACGGAGTTCCGGCTGCGCTGACGGGCCGGGCCTGCGGGCCTCAGGGCTTTCGCGTGGACTTCGGGGTGGGCTTCGGAGTGGACTTGCCCGGGGTGGACCCGGGCATGAGCCCGGAGCCGCCCGAGGTGCTCCCGGCCGGGCCCGACGTCGAGCCGTCGGACGATTCCCTGGGCCGGTCGAGCCGGCACACGGTGACCTCGGCCGCACGCGAGGGCTCCTTGAGCGCGACCTCGACCGTACGGGTCTCGCGGGCCTCCAGGGTTACCTTGACCTCGGTCGACTCGATGGTGACGGCGTTCGCCCCCTCCCGGTGCAGGTTCACCGCGTAGGTCGCCTTGCGGTCCGCGTTCGAGGTGAACCTGACCGTGGTGACCGGCGGGGTGCCGCCGACGCACGTGACCACGACCGCCGTGGCCGGGGCGCCAGTCCCGCTCGCGGAGGGCGACGTGGTGGCCGTCCCGTCGCCGTCGCTGCCGTGGCTCTTCTTCTTGCTCTTGGAGCTGGAGCACCCGCCACCGCTGCTGCTCTTGCTCTTGCCGCTGCTCCCACCGCTGCCACTACTGCTGCCGCCGTGCGACGAGAACCCCGTCAGCGCGAACACGACCGCCACCAGCACCGCTGCGAACCTGATCCGACGTCCAGCCCCCATGGCCAGAACCCCTCCCCCTGGACAACGGCGGGCACGCTACCAGCCACGGCGCGGCCACCGGATCCCCGTGGCCCACCCCTGTGGCGGCGCCGAGGTGCGGGTCGCAGGGGCCCGGCGTAGCGTCGGCAGCGAGACCCCCCACCTCGAAGGGCCGGGCATGCTCCGCAACGCGCTCGGCTCCCTGATGGGTCTCGTCGGAGCGGCGGCCGCCGTCTGGAGCCCCTTCCGTGCCTGGTACGACGGCCGTCTCGGACGTGACTACCGCGTCCAGGAGCTCTTCACCTCCACCGGGATCACCGACCACGGGTCCACCCTGGCGGCCTCGATCCTGCTCCCGTACCTCTTCGCCGCCGTCCTCACCCTGTGCGCCGTCCTGCTCCGCTCGCGCCTGCTCATGGCACTGGCCGGGATCGTCGTCCTGGGCTTCACCGTCCTGTGGACGATCCGCCAGGGCCAGGCCGTCGGCAGCCTCACCGTCGGCGGCACCACCCAGGCCCTCGGCGACGGCCTCGCCAACGCCTACGGCGCGGGCGCGCTGATCCTCCTGGGCGCGCTGGTCATGCGCGGCCGCCCCACCCGGCCCGCCCGCCCGCTCCCCCCGACGACGCCCGTCTGACACCGCGGCCGGGCCCGGCCCGGAAACGGCGGCGGCCCCGGCCCCCGGGTGGGGGCGGGGCCGACCGGCCGTGCAGGCGGGTGGGGATCAGGCTTCGACGACGCCGGAGGCCGAGATCTCGATCTTGCCCTTCGGGGCGCCGGACTGGGAGCCCAGGGCCTCGATCTGGTCCACGAGCTCCTGGCCCGAGACGACCTCGCCGAAGACGACGTGCTTGCCGTCGAGCCACGGGGTGAGGACGGTGGTGATGAAGAACTGCGAGCCGTTGGTGTTGCGGCCGGCGTTCGCCATCGACAGGAGGTACTTGCGGTCGTGCTTCAGCTGGAAGTTCTCGTCCTCGAACTTCTCGCCGTAGATGGACTTGCCGCCGGTGCCGTTGTGGTTGGTGAAGTCACCGCCCTGCAGCATGAACTGGGGGATGACGCGGTGGAAGCCCGAGCCGGCGTAGCCGTAGCCGTTCTGGCCGGTGGCCAGCTCACGGAAGTTGCGCGCCGTCTTCGGGACGACCTCGTCGAAGAGGTTGAAGACGATGCGGCCGGCGGGGGCGCCGTTGATGGTGATGTCGAAGTAGACGTTGCTCATGGGGTCCATCCTGTCACTCCCGGTGCGGTGCGCTACCCGGCGGGGCCGCAGCCCCGCCTCCGGGCAGGTCAGCCGCTCGTACGGGTGCCCGTGCCCTTCGCCGCGTCCAGGGCGTACACGCAGCGGTCCTTGCTGCATGCGTAGACCACGCCCGCCTCCGCCACCGGGGCGCCCGTGATCTCGCCGCCCGTGGCCAGCTTCCAGCGCAGCTGGCCGCCCGCCGCGTCCAGGGTGTACAGGCAGTGGTCGGCCGAACCGAAGTGCACCCGGCCGTCCGCGACCGCCGGCAGGCCGGTGATCTCGCCGCCCGCCGCGAACCGCCACTTCGGGGTGCCGGTGACCGCGTCGAGCGTGTACAGGGCGCTGCCCGCGCCCAGGTGGACGTTGCCGTTCGCGACCACCACCGGGTCCGGGGACTGCCGTCCCTCCGTCGCGATCCTCCAGCGGTCCTGGCCGGTGGCCGCGTCCAGGGCGTAGACCGTGCCCAGGTAGTCGACGAGGTAGACCCCGCCGCCCGTGATGGCCGCGCCGGGCGCGAAGGCCGGGGGCGCCAGGAAGACCGCGGGCGCCTCGAAGTGCCAGCGGACCCGGCCCGAGGCCCGGTCCACCGAGATGACCCGGGTACCGGCCGCGACGTACACGTTGCCGTCCGGGGCCGGGGTGACCCGCACGGGCACGTTCCCGCAGGAGGCCGCGTCACCGATCGGGTAGGACCAGGTCTCACGGCCGGTGCGGGCGTCCAGGGCGCGCAGCCGGGCGTCCTGCCACACGTACACCGTGCCGTCGTGGAGGACGGGGGCCGCCTCCGGGGTCTCGAAGTCGCTCTGCGCGCCGGTCAGCTCCCACAGCTTGTGGCCGGTGGAGGCCTCCCGGCCCTGTACGCCGCCGCCGCGGGTGGCGGTGACGACCGTGCCGCGCTCGGCGCGCAGCGCGTACACCCAGGCGTCCGTGGACAGCCGCCACCGCTCGGATCCGTCACCGGCGTCGAGCGCGTAGAGGGAGGGGCCGTCGGAAGCGTGGATCCGGCCGTCGGCGACCGCCATGGACCAGGCGACGTCCCGGGTCTTGAACTGGCGGCGCCCGCTCGCCACGTCCAGGGCGTGGACCTCGAAGGAGGTCACGTACAGCAGGTTCCCGGCGACGGTCGGAGTGCCCCACACCTCGTTGGACATGCGGAAGCGCCACGGCCGCCAGCGGCCGCTGTCCGGTGACGGGCCTGGGCTCGGTACGGGCTGCACCGCCGAGGGGGTGGCCACCGACCCGCCGGGCGGGCGGATCCAGCCGGTCGCCGAGTCCGCGGCGGCCGGGGAGGCGTGCGCGGCCGGGGCCGCGGCGGTCGCGCGCGGCCCGGGACCGATCGGCACCGGCGAGCCGCCCAGGCGCACCGGCTCGCCCGAGGGCACGGGGGACCTCGGCGGGTGGTGCGGGCGCTGCGGGACGGCCTGGCCGGTCCGCGGGTCCACCCAGGAGTCGGCCCCGCGCGGGCGCCGGTGCGTGACGGCCTCCGAGGCCGCCCCGCGGCCCCCGGAGCCCGCTCCGGGCGCCGGCAACGCCGGGAGCGGCGCGGGCGGCGTACGGTGCCCCGCGCGCCGCGCCTCGATCATCGCGACGGCCCGGGCGGGCAGCCACGCCGAGGCGGTGCCGCTGTCGTCACCGCCGTCGAACAGGTGCGGGGCGAGCTGCGCCTGCAGGTCGGCCGGGGTGGGCCGGAGCGTGGCGTCCATCTGCATGCAGGAGTCGATCAGCGGCCGCAGCTCGGCCGGGAGACCCTCCAGGTTGGGGCCCTCGCGCAGCAGCATGAAGACCGTCTCCACCGGGTTCGCCCCGTGGTACGGCGGGTGACCGGTGGCGGCGAAGACGAGGGTGGAGCCGAGCGAGAAGACGTCGCTCGCGCCCTTGACGCTGCGCGAGTCCTTGGCCTGCTCGGGCGACATGTAGGCGGGGGTGCCGACGGCGACGTTCGTCATGGTCAGGCGGGTGTTGGAGACCCCGCTCGCGATGCCGAAGTCGATCACGCGCGGGCCGTCCTCGACGACGAGCACGTTGGACGGCTTCAGGTCGCGGTGGACCAGGCCGGCGCCGTGGATGGACTGCAGGGCCTCGGCGATGCCGGCCGCGAGCCACCGTACGGCCTGGGCGGGCATGGGCCCGCACTCGTTGACGATCTCCTCCAGGGAGGGCGCCGGGACGTAGGCGGTCGCCAGCCACGGCACGGCGGCGCGCGGGTCGGCGTCGACCACGGCCGCGGTGTAGAAGCCGGACACCGCGCGGGCCGCCTCCACCTCGCGGGTGAAGCGGACCCGGAAGAGCTGGTCCTCGGCGAGCTCGGTGCGCACCGTCTTGATCGCGACCCGCCGTCCGGACGCGGACCGCGCGAGATAGACCAGCCCCATGCCGCCGGCGCCGAGCCGTCCCAGCACCTCGAAGGGGCCGATCCGTCTCGGGTCGTGCTGCGTCAGCTGCTCCACCACTCGCCTCCACACCTCCCCGTACGGGCCACTCAGCGGGCCCGCATCCACCGGCACGGGGCCCTGCCCCGTGCAGCGTCTCACTCCGGGCGCGGCCCGGGTCGAGCAACCCCGATTCTGTCAGGCCCGGACCCGCTCCGGCCCCGGCACGTCGAGCCGGGTGGTGTGATCTGCTCCGCGATCCTGCCGGGACCGGGGGGATACGGGCGGGATATGGGCGGGATGCGGGCCGGATACGGGCCGGACGCCGGCCGGGCACGGGCGGGATCCGGGCCCCGCGGCCCGGTGGGCGGGAGCTACGCGTCCGGCTCCGTGCGGGGTTCCGAGAGCAGCCCGAAGACCGCGCCCTGGTTGTCGGCGACGACCGCGATCCGCCCGTAGGGGGTGTCGAAGGGGTCGGCGGTGACCCGGCCGCCGAGCCGCTGCACCGTGGCGACGGCCCGGTCGCAGTCCGGTACGGCGAAGTAGGCGAGGAAGTGCGCGGGCATGACGTCGGGGAAGGCGTCGGTGATCAGGCTGCGGCCGAGGACGGCGGTTTCCGTGCCGGGCGCGGTCCCTGGCGGGGACCAGATGCGGTATTCGACGCCGGCGTCGTCCTGGTCCTGGGGGACGTAGCCGAAGACCTTGGCGTAGAAGGCGTCGACGGCGTCGCGGGCGCGGGTGTAGACCTCGCTCCAGCAGTACGTGTACGGCTCCCCCTGGGCGTCGAAGCCGTGGTGGGTGCCGGGCTGCCACAGGCCGAAGACGGCGCCGCCGGGGTCGGCGGCCATCGCCGCGGTGCCGTACGGGCCGACCGGCATCGGGTCCATCACCATCTGGCCGCCGGCGGCGCGGATGCGCTGGGCGCAGGCATAGGCGTCGGTGGTGTAGAGGTAGATCCCCCAGACGGTGGGCATGCGGCCGTCGGGCTTGGGGGCGAGGGCGGCGACGTTGCGGCCACGGCTGTAGGCCTGCGTGTAGTGGCCGTACTCGGCGCCGGCACCCTCGGCGAAGGTCCAGCCGAAGAGCTCACCGTAGAAGCGCTTGCCCGCCTCGACGTCCGGAAGCGAGGCGTCCACCCAGCAGGGTGCGCCTTCCACGAATGCGGCCATGGGCCCGTTTCCTTCCGTTGTGCGGGGGTGTGTACCCTCCCAACCCTCTCAGCCATGATCCGCCCGAAAACTTGTCCACAGCCTGTTGATAAGACTATTCGGGGGAAACCTCGCGGAACGGGGCGACACGCCCGGGCCGGGGGCGGGGCGCGGGCAGGACGCGCACGGAGTGCGGGCAGGACGCGGACGGAGTGCGGGCAGGACGCGGGTGGAGGACGCGCGAGACCCGATAACCGTCCGGAATGCGCCGCCGCGGCCACCCGGGATCACCTTCGACCCAGGCCAGGGACCCAGTAACCCCATTTGCAGGCGGCCGAATAGCGCGCCGATCACCCCTCGGTAAGCTGACGGCATGACAGGACAAGTACGCACCGTCGACGGGCGTGTCGCCGGCCGGCGCGGCCAGGCGACGCGGCAGAAGCTGCTCGACTGCCTCAGCGAGATGCTCAGCTCCTCGCCGTACCGCGACGTCAAAGTGATCGACGTCGCCCGCAAGGCCGGTACCTCCCCCGCGACCTTCTACCAGTACTTCCCGGACGTCGAGGGCGCCGTCCTGGAGATCGCCGAACAAATGGCCACCGAGGGCGCGCAGTTGACGTCGCTCGTCGAGGGCCGGACCTGGGTCGGCAAGTCGGGCTGGGCCGCCGCCGAGGAACTCGTCGAGGGCTTCCTGGAGTTCTGGCGCCGCAACGACGCGATCCTGCGGGTCGTCGACCTCGGCGCGGCCGAGGGCGACAAGCGCTTCTACAAGATCCGCATGAAGATCCTGAACTCGGTCACCAACTCCCTCACCGAATCGATGAAGGAGCTCCAGGCCAAGGGCAAGGTCGACAAGGACATCAGCCCCGCGGCGATGGCCGGCTCACTGGTCGCGATGCTGGCCGCGGTCGCCTCGCACCAGAAGGGCTTCCAGACCTGGGGCGTCAAGCAGGCCGAGCTCAAGCCGAACCTGGCGCTGCTCGTCCACCTCGGCATCACGGGCAAGAAGCCCACGAAGTAGCGGCGGTCCCCCGGACGCCCTCCAGGGGCCCGCCGACCACGCCCGATCGCCTGCGATCAGCGACGCTCCAGGCGGAACAACCGGATCTCGCGCTCGATGCGCGCCTGGTACGTCGCATACGGCGGCCAGAACCTCAGCACCGCCTGCCACGCCTCCGCGCGTTCCTCACCCGCCAGCAGCCGGGCCCGGACGGGGATGTCCCGGCCTTGCCAACTCACGTACGCGTCCGGGTTCTTGAGCAGGTTTCCGGTCCATGCCGGGTGCCCGGGCCGGCCGAAGTTGGACCCGATCAGGATCCACGTCGTCCCCCCGTGCTCCGGCATGCAGGCCAGCGGGGTCGTGCGCGGCTCCCCGGTCCTGGCGCCCCTGGCGGTGAGGATCACGCCCGGCAGCATCTGGGCGCTGAGGATGACCTTGCCGCGGGTCAGCCTGTGCACCGCCTTGTCCAGGGCGGGGATGAAGTGCGGTGCGATCTTGGCGAAGAGCATGGTCGAGGAGACCTTCTGCATCAGCTTGACGCCGGGAGCCACGGGAGCCATCAGACGGCCACCTTCTCTTGTGCGGGCGGGGGCGGGGACGTGCGCGGGGACGCGGGCGTCGGCGCGGCCGGGCGCGCGGCGGGAGGTGCAGCGGCCCCGGCCGGGGCCGCCGGGTCCGCCGGGTCTGCCGCCGGATCTGCGAACAGGCCCGCGCGGTCGGCGGCGTGCGCCCGCAGCCGGTGGACCGGGCCGAACAGCAGCTCGTCGGCCGCCGCCCGCTTGAAGTAGAGGTGCGCCTCGTGCTCCCAGGTGAAGCCGATGCCGCCGTGCAGCTGGATCGCCTCGCCCGCGGTCACCCGTAACGCCTCCAGGGCCTGGGCGAGCGCGAGGCCGCCCTGCTCCGGGTCCCAGGCGGCGTAGTAGGCCGCCGAGCGGGCCGCCTGCACCTGCACGTACAGGTCGGCGAGGCGGTGCTTGACCGCCTGGAAGGAGCCGATCGCCCGGCCGAACTGCTCGCGCTGACGCACGTACTCCACCGTGCGGGCCAGCGCCCGACCGGCCGCGCCGACCGCCTCGGCGGCCAGCACGGCAGCGGCGGTACGCCCCGTGGCGGCGAGCGCGCCGAGCACATCGGCCCCTTCGGCGCCGAGCAACTCCGCCGGCACGTCCCGCATCTCGATCCTGGCCTGCGGGCGGGTCTCGTCCAGGACGGCCTGCCGGGACCGTACGAGCCCCGGCGCGTCCTCCCGCACGAGGAACAGCAGCGTGCGGCTGCGCGCGAAGCCGCCGGTGTGCGCGGCGACCAGCAGCAGACCGGCACTGTGCCCGTCGACCACCTGGGCGGCCTCCCCGTACAGCCGCCAGCGACCCCCGTCGGCGTCGGCGCCCGAGGCGGCGTCCGAGACGGCTCCCGAGGCGGCGCCCGAGACGGTCCGGGCCTGGACGCCGCCCGCGCGGCCGCCGCCGGACCACAGCCCGGAGGTGTCCTCGCCGGTCAGCGCGAGGGCGGTGGCCAGCGCGGGGCCGCTGACGGCGAGGGCGGCGGTGAGCCCGCCCGTCGCCAGCTGCGGGAGCAGCGCGGAGCGCTGGGCGTCGGTGCCGAGGGCGGCGATCAGGGGCACGCACAGCGCGGCGGTGGCCAGCAGCGGCGAGGGCAGCAGCGCCCGGCCCGTCTCCTCGCAGGCCAGGGCCAGGTCGGCGGGGGCGCAGCCGACGCCGCCGTACTCCTCGGCGACGGCGATGCCGGGCAACCCGAGCTGCCGGGCCAGCTGCTGCCAGAGCTCGCGGTCGTATCCGGCGGCGGTGCGGACGGCGGCCTTGACCTCGTCGGGGCCGCAGCGTTTACCCAGGATCTCGCGCAGGGTGCGGCGCATCTCGTCCTGCTCCGCGGTGAAGGCGGCATCCATCGTCGGGCTCCTCCCGGGGGCACCTCCCAGCGGCAGCTGGGGGGATTCTGACGGGGCGTCATATTAGGCCCGGCGGGGACAGAAGCACAGGGGGCGGCCGGGGCGGTTTGCGCGGCGGGGTCTAGCGTCTGACACTTCGTCAGATATACCGTCCCTTCATGCCTGGACCCTCATCCGGACCCACGTCCGGACCTGTCTCCGGACCCGCGTCCGGACTCGCATCCGGACCCACCTCCGGACCCGTCTCCACGCCCCCGACCGGACCCGCACCCCGCGCCCGCCGGAAGGTCGCGGTGGTCGGCGTCGCCCTCTCGGACTGCGGTCGCGTCGACGGCCCCACCCCCTACGCCCTGCACGCACAGGCCGCCCGGCGCGCCCTGGCCGACTCCGGCCTGGACCGCTCCGTCATCGACGGCTTCGCCTCCGCCGGGCTCGGCACGCTCGCGCCGGTCGAGGTGGCCGAGTACCTGGGCCTGCGCCCCACCTGGGTCGACTCCACGTCGGTCGGCGGCTCGACCTGGGAGGTCATGGCCGCCCACGCGGCGGACGCGATCGCCGCCGGGCACGCCAACGCCGTGCTCCTGGTCTACGGCTCCACGGCCCGCGCCGACATCAAGGCGCGGCGCCGCACGTCCAACCTCTCCTTCGGAGCGCGGGGACCGTTGCAGTTCGAGGTCCCGTACGGCCACACGCTGATCTCCAAGTACGCCATGGCCGCCCGCCGCCACATGCACGAGTACGGGACGACGCTGGAGCAGCTCGCCGCCGTGGCCGTACAGGCCCGGGCGAACGCGGCCACGAACCCGGACGCCATGTTCCGGGAGCCGATCACGGTCGAGGACGTGCTCGGCGGCGACATGATCGCCGACCCCTTCACCAAGCTGCACTGCTGCATCCGCTCGGACGGCGGCTGCGCGGTGCTCCTGGCGGCGGAGGACTACGTACCGGACACCGCGAAGGCCCCCGTCTGGATCCTGGGGGCCGGTACGTCCGTCTCCCACACCACCATGTCGGAGTGGGAGGACTTCACGGTTTCCCCGGCGGCGGTATCGGGCCGCATCGCCTTCGAGCGGGCCGGTCTCACGCCGGCGGACGTGGACCTCGCGGAGATCTACGACGCCTTCACCTACATGACCCTGGTGACACTGGAGGACCTCGGCTTCTGTGCGAAGGGCGAAGGCGGGGCGTTCGTGGAGAAGGGCCGCCTGCTGCGCGACGGGGAACTCCCGGTCAACACCGACGGCGGCGGCCTCTCGGCCTGCCACCCCGGCATGCGCGGCCTGTTCCTCCTGGTCGAGGCGGTCCGCCAACTCCGCGGCGAGGCGGGGGCCGGCCAGGTCACCAAACCCGGCGGCCGCCTCCCGGAGGTCGCCCTGGCCTCGGGCACGGGCGGCTGGTTCTGCTCGTCGGGAACGGTCCTGCTGGGACGGGGGTGAGGGGCCCCCGCCGGGGGGCGGGGGGCTACTTGCCCTCGGCAAGGGTGTGCGCCACGAGGGCGTTGGCGTGACCGTGCCCCAGGCCGTGCTCGGTCTTGAGCCAGGAGACGAGCTCCATGTGCTTGGTCAGCGGAGAGGACCGAATGAGGTCCTGCCACTCCCCGATCGGGCGTCCGTACTTCTTCTCGATCGAGGGGAAGTAGCTGGCGGGGCCCTTCACTGTCTCGGCCATGATGTGTGTCCCTCCGGGGGCGGTGCGGGTGCGGTGCGGTGCTGTCTCGTAGGTATGACCGCGTCGGGGACGAGAACTCATCGGTGGGGCGAAAGATTTCTTCGGGGGCTTCGGGGGGCGGGATCCTCTCGGGCGGTATCAGAGGAGCGGATGGGGGTTTCCCGTCAGTCCCATCGTCCCTCCGGGTCGGGCCGGTCCCTCAAGGGCGCTCGTTCCTCGCGTCGCTTCGCGATGTCGCTGCGCTCCACCCTTGACCGACCGTCCCGCCCCGGAGAAACGAAAGACTGCCGGGAAGCCCCCAAAGGAACGGGCCGGAGGATCCTTTCCAGGGACGGGTGGTCGGATATGCCCAGCCCGATCGGGCATAGGGGACGGCCGGCAGACGGGGCCGATCCAGACCAAGGGCCCGGGTCGGCGGGGCGCGCCAAATCGCTACGCGCTCCTCATCCCTTAGCGTCGAACGGCCGTCTGGGGCTGGACATAGGCCGCCCACGGCCTGGAGCCCTTCTCACCGACAGCGACCGGCGGCCGTCTGTGGCCGTTCATAAGCCGCCCACGGCCTCGGTGCGGCGCTCGACCCGCGTCCGGCGACCGTCTGTGGCCGGCCACAAGCCGCCCACAGCCCGCAGGTGCTTCTCCCGGGAGGCGTCTGATGGCCGTCGCGGGGCGAAAAGACGTGGGACAGCGGCTATTTCGCAGTGGATGCGGGTCAGCGCGCATGGGCGCCCAAAAGGGCCGACAGATTGCCCCAATTACCCCTCTTTGGGGATGGGTTTGTGGTGTGGTGTTCGCGCTGACCCGGCTCCACTACGGAATACCCGGACTAGCGGCCGTCCGCCCCTCCCATCAGCCGCAGACGGCCGTGGGTCGCGGTCCTGGAGAAGCGCGTAGCGATCCGAGGCGGCCTATGTCCAGCCCCAGACGGCCGTCGGACGCTGAGAGATGAGGAGCGCGTAGCGATTTGGCGCGCCCCCCGCCCCGGGCCCCTGGTCTGGATCGGCCCCGTCTGCCGGCCGTCCCCTATGCCCGATCGGGCTGGGCATATCCGACCACCCGTCCCTGGAAAGCATCCCCCGGCCCGTTCCTCTGGGGGCTTCCCGGCAGTCTTTCGTTTCTCCGGGGCGGGACGGTCGGTCAAGGGTGGCCGCAGGCCATCGCGAAGCGACGCGACGAAGGAGCGCCCTTGAGGGACCGGCCCGACCCGGAGGGACGATGGGACTGACGGGAAACCCCCATCCGCTCCTCTGATACCGGCCCAGAGGACCCCGCCCACCCTCGCCCGCCCGCCCTGGTTCCATAGGCCTCATGACGAGCGAGACCAGTGAGACCGGCCAGGCCGGCGAAGCCGCCACCGACGAGTTCCGCGCCACCCTGCATTCCCTGCGCGTGTGGGACTCCCCGCTCCCGGGGTTCGACCCTGCGACCACCCCGCCGGAGCCTTTGGCGTTGTTCCGGGAGTGGTTCGTGCATGCCGCTCGGGCGGGGCAGTTGGAGCCGCACACCATGAGTCTGGCGACCGTGGACGGGGAGGGACGGCCCGATGTGCGGACGTTGATGCTGCACGACGCCGACGCGCGCGGCTGGCACTTCGCCTCGCACGCCACCAGCGCCAAGGGCGTGCAACTGGCCGGGCGGCCGGAGGCTGCGCTCGGGTTCTACTGGCCGACCGTCGGCCGCCAGGTCCGCGTCCGTGGCCGGGTCACCGCCTGCGGGCCCGAGGAGAGCCGGGCGGACCTGGCGGTCCGCTCGCGGGGTGCGCTCGCCGCCGCGCTCACGGGCCGGCAGAGCGAGGTGCTCGGCTCCGTGGAGGAACTGGCGCGGGTCTCGGCGGCCGCCTGGGAGCGGGCCGGGGCCGAGCCGGACGCGCCGGCCCCGACCTGGACGCGGTACGTGCTGGACCCCACCGAGGTGGAGTTCTTCCAGGGGGACGCCGCGCGCCGGCACGTCCGCCTGCGGTACTCCCGTACCGCAGGCGGGTCCTGGGAGCGCGAGCTGCTCTGGCCCTGATCCCCGGACCGGAAGGCCCAAGACCGGAAGGCGCCGGACCGAAGGCCCCGAGCCGGAAAGCCCCTGACCGGAAGGCCCCGGGCCGGAAGATCCCAGGACCCGCCGGAGGCCCGTCGGTCCGGTGCCGGCCGACGGACCGGAGCACCGGACCGGCGGACCAGACCGGACCGGCAGACCAGACCCGAGGGCCCTACCAGACCCGAAGGCCGCACAAGACCCGAAGGCCGCACCAGACCCGAAGGCCGTACCGGACCCGATGCCCGCTGCCCGCTGCCCGTCAGTCCGTCACCGGCCGGAAGACCGCCACCCACACCCCGTCCGCGGCTTCGCGGAAGGTGACCGTCAGCGGCATGCCGATGCGCAGGGCCGCCGCCTCGCAGTCCACCACCTCGGTCATCATCCGCGGGCCCTCGGCGAGGTCGACGACCGCCGCCGTGTAGGGGACGCGCGTACCGAACGGCGGGAGGTCGTTGCGGTGGATCACCGACCACGTGTAGAGGGTGGCCCGGCCGCTCGCCGTCTCCCACTTCACGCGGTCCTCGCCCGCCCAGCAGAACGGGCAGAACTCGCGCGGGTAGTGGTGCGCCCGCCCGCAGTCGGCGCAGCGCCGCAGCAGCAGCCGGCCCGCCGCGGCCGCGTCCCAGTAGGCGCGGGTGAAGTCGTCCGCCTCGGGGAGGTCGTACCGCACGGTGCCGCTCACGGGAACAGTCCGATCGCCGCGTCGAGGGACCAGGTCTGCCAGGACATGGCGAGGAGCGCAACGAGGGAGATGAGCGCCATCATCGCGTTCTGCCCCTGCTCGGCCCAGTCGTGGATCATCAGCACCAGGTAGAGGAGGTTCAGCAGGAGTCCGCCGATCAGGGCGACCGGGGTCAGGAAGCCGAGTACGAGGCCCAGCCCGAGGGCGAGTTCCGCGTAGACGACGATGTACGCCATCGCCTTCGGCCGCGGTGCGACGACCAGCTCGAAGCCGCCCTTGACGAAGGTCCACCGGTGTTTGCCGGCGACGTCGGCGGCCCAGGCGATGCCGGTGCCGCGCTCGAACCAGCCCTTCTTGTCCTTGTGCCGCCAGCTCTCCAGCCACCACAGGCCGAGGCCTATCCGGAGCACGGCGAGCCATTCGGCTCCACTGAGCCAGATGGTCTGCATCGGCAGCCCCCACCCCTCTCTCGATCGACGCGCACGCCCTATCTGACGGTACGTCAGTTGAGCGGATCGGGAGCCATCGCGCAAGGCCCCGGCCGGCCGGGAATCCGCGCCCCCGCGGCCACCGTGCGCGCCCGTGACCGATCCGCAATCGATTCCCCGCCCGACCGAGACCCATCAACCGAGCGTGGCGATACGATCACACCTCATGCCCGGAGACCCCACAGCACCCGACATGACCACCCAGCCCCGCCCCGTGTACGTCATCGGGGCCGGCCCCGGCGGCCTCGCCGCCGCCGCCGCGCTGCGCGCCCGCGGGGTCCGCGCGGTGGTCGTCGAGAAGTCCGACGCGGTCGGTGCGTCCTGGCGGCAGCACTACGACCGGCTGCGCCTGCACACCACGCGCCGGCTCTCCGCCCTCCCCGGCCTGGCCATGCCGCGCCGATTCGGGCGCTGGGTCGCCCGCGACAACGTCGTGCGCTACCTGGAGAAGTACGCAGAGTTCCACGAGCTGGAGCTGGTCACCGGCGTGGAGGTGACCCGGATCGAGCCCGCCGCGCCCGGCCCCGGGGGTGAGGGCGCGGACGGCTGGACCCTGCACGCCAGCGGCGGCCGGGAGCTGGCGGCCGCGGCCGTCGTCATCGCCACCGGGTTCAACCACACGCCCGCGCTCCCCGACTGGCCGGGCCGGGACACGTACGAGGGCCGGCTGCTGCACGCCCGCGAGTACCGAAACCCCCAGCCGTACGCGGGCCAGGACGTCCTCGTCGTCGGCGTCGGCAACACCGGCGCCGAGATAGCCGTCGACCTCGTCGAGGGCGGCGCGGCGCGGGTGCGGCTCGCGGTGCGCACCGCGCCGCACATCATGCGCCGCTCCACCGCGGGCTGGCCGGCCCAGCGCAGCGGGATCCTGGTGCGCCGGCTGCCGGTGCCGCTCGTGGACCGGGTGGGTCGGCTCGTCGCCCGGGCCTCCGTGCCGGACCTGTCGGCGTACGGGCTGCCGCGCCCGGCCACCGGCTTGTACAGCAGGGTGAAGCAGGGGTCGATACCGGTTCAGGACGTCGGTCTGATCGACGCGGTCCGCAGTGGCAGGGTCGAGCCGGTGGCCGCCGTCGAGGCCTTCGACGGCGCCGAGGTGGTGCTCGCGGACGGCTCGCGGATCACCCCGGACGCGGTGATCGCGGCGACCGGCTACCGCCGGGCGCTGGAGGAGCTGGTCGGCCACCTCGGGGTGCTGGACGAGCGCGGCCGCCCGCGCACGCACGGGGCCCGCACCCCCGAGCAGGCCCGCGGCCTGTACTTCACGGGCTTCTCCAACCCCATCAGCGGCATGTTCCGGGAGCTGGCCCTGGACGCGGAGAAGATCGCCAAGGCGGTCGCCCGGCGGTCCGCCGAGAAGGCGCGATGAGCAACTCCGACGCCGCCGCCGTCCTGACGACGCCGGACCTGGCGCGGGCGCTGCGCGCCGTGCGCACCCTGCTGGACATCGCGGACACCACCGGCGGGGAGGTCGACTTCGAGGCGGAGATCCGGTCGCCGGAGGTCCTGGCCCGCGTGCGCGAGGTACTGCCCGCCCTCAAGTGGTCGGCCGCGGCAGGAAAGGAGCACGGCTCGTCGGACGCCGGCGACGACCCCGCCCGATGCCTGCCGGTCTCGGTCTTCGACTGGTGCCACCCGCTGGATCTGGCCGAGCCGTTCGTCGCCGCACTGGGTCCCGATCCCGCGGCCGTCCGGTTCGATCTGGACGCCTGGCCCGAGGTGCCCGAGGCCGGACTGGAACGCGTCTCGCAGAAGTACGCGTACCTCACGCTCTCGGTGAACTCCCGTGACCTCTACCAGGGCGAGCCGTCCGGGGACCACACCGTCCACGTGCACGTGCGGAATGCCGCACTCGCCGAGGACACCGCGCGCATCGGCTGGCTCGCGGAACGGATCGGCGGCCGGTTCGCGGGCCGGGTGGAGTCGGCGCCCCTGTGAGCGACCGGGCGGCCGGACCCGTCCGGTCGCCGCGTCGGCCGAATCGCGCTCTGGACCGGTCCCGGCGGGATCTGCCACCGTTCACTTCAATTCACTTCACTTCCGTGCACTTCACCACACCACCTCCACACCTTTCCTGCGCAGCCCTGTTCCTGACGGCACGTCAGTTCAGTAATCTGACTACACGTCAGTTATTGAGTTCCATCGAGGTTCATCGAGCAGGAGCGGGCGGCAACGATGCTTGGATCTACTCACGGCACCCTCACCACCGACTTCCGCGCACGTGTCGAGGCCTGCGGGGAGTCTCCCAGGACGGCCGTCCACTCGTCGGCGGCCCCCTCCCCCGACGACGCGGTCCCCCTGGACGTCAGCGGGCGACCGCTGTACGCCGACGTCCCCGACCTGGACCGGTTCTTCCGGCCCGAATCCGTGGCCGTCATCGGCGCCTCCGACACCGAAGGCCGGCCGAACACCGGCATCACCCGCCAGCTCATCGCCTGGGCGGAACGCGTCGGCGCACGGATCCACCCCGTGCACCCCACCCGCCCCACCGTCTTCGGGCTGACCTGCCACGCCTCCGTGGCCGCCCTGCCCGAACAGGTGGACCTCGCCGTCCTCCTCGTCGCCGACCCGCTCCCCGTCATCGAGGAACTCGCCGCGACCAAGGTCAAGTTCGCGGTCGCCTTCGCCTCCGGCTTCGCCGAGACCGGCGATGAGGGCGCTGCCGCCCAGGAGCGGCTCGGCGCCGCCGTCCGGGACTCCGGCCTGCGCCTGCTCGGCCCGAACACCAACCTCAACGCCTTCGAGGAGTTCCGCGACGACCTCGACGGCCCGGCCATCGCCCTGATCACCCAGTCCGGCCACCAGGGCCGACCCGTCTACACCCTCCAGGAACTGGGCATCCGGCTCTCCCACTGGGCGCCCACCGGCAACGAGGCGGACCTGGAGACCTCCGACTTCATCTCCTACTTCGCCGAGCAGCCCGAGGTCGGGGCCATCGCCTGCTACGTGGAGGGCCTCAAGGGCGGCCGGGCCTTCCTGCTCGCCGCCGACCACGCCGCGCGCAACGGCGTCCCCGTCGTCGCCGTCAAGGTCGGCCGCACCGAGACCGGCGCCCGCACGGCCGCCTCCCACACCGGGAAGCTGACCGGCGCCGACACCGTCGTGGACGCCGCCATGCGCCAGTTCGGCGTCATCCGCGTCGACGGTCTCGACGAGCTCCAGGACACCGCGGCCCTGCTCGCCCGGGCCCGCAGGCCCAAGGCGGACGGGGTCGTCGTCTACTCCATCTCCGGCGGCACCGGAGCCCACTTCTCCGACCTGGCCACGGAGGCGGGCCTGACCCTGCCCACCCTCTCGCAGGCCAAGCAGGACGAACTCCACCAGTGGATCCCCGGGTACCTGAACGTCGCCAACCCCGTCGACAACGGCGGCCACCCGGTCGGCGACTGGCGCGGCCGGAAGATCATCGACGCGATCCTCGCCGATCCCGAGGTGGGCGTCCTGATCTGCCCGATCACCGGCCCCTTCCCGCCCATGAGCGACAGGCTCGCCCAGGACCTCGTGGACGCCGCCGAGCAGAGCGACAAGCTGATCTGCGTGATCTGGGGCTCCCCCGTCGGCACCGAGGACGCCTACCGCACCACCCTCCTCGGCTCCTCCCGCGTGGCCACCTTCCGTACCTTCGGCAACTGCATCACCGCCGTACGCGCCTACCTCGGCCACCACCGCTTCACCGCCGGATACCGCTCCCCCTTCGAGGACGCACCGCGCACGCCCTCCCCCTCGTACCGCAAGGCGCAGGCCCTCATGCGGCCGTCCCAGCAGCTCAGCGAGCACGCGGCGAAGCAGCTCCTGCGCGCCTACGGGATACGGGTCCCCCGCGAACAGCTGGTGACCAGCGCCGCGGCCGCGGTCCGCGCGGCCGGGCTCGTCGGCTACCCGGTGGTGATGAAGGCCTCCGGCCCGCAGCTGGGCCACAAGACGGAGCTGGGCCTGGTGAAGATCGGCCTCACCTCGGCGAGCCAGATCCGTGACGCGTACCGGGAGCTGACCGACATCGCGCGCTACGAGAACGTGCCGCTCGACGGGATCCTGGTCTGCCAGATGGTGGAGCGGGGCGTGGAGATGGTCGTCGGCGTGACCCAGGACGACCTCTTCGGCCCCACCGTCACCGTCGGGCTGGGCGGGGTCCTGGTGGAGGTCCTGCACGACGCGGCGGTCCGCGTGCCGCCCTTCGGCGAGGACCAGGCGCGGGCGATGCTGCGGGAGCTGCGCGGGCACGCGCTCCTGGAGGGCGTACGGGGGGCACCCCCGGCCGATGTGGACGCCCTGGTGGAGGTCGTCCTGCGCATCCAGCGGATGGCCCTCGAGCTGGGCGACGAGCTGTTCGAGCTGGACATCAACCCCCTGATGGTGCTCCCCCGGGGGCAGGGGGCGGTGGCCCTGGACGCGCTCGCCATCTGCCGCTGACGCTGCGCCGGCCCCGCGAGCCGTTTCCCGGGCTCCGCCCGGACCGCGCCTCAATCGCCGGCGAGGCCGAAAGATCCAGCCCGCGCGGCGATCGAGCGCACGGGCGCGCAGCGGCACCCGGCACCCGGCACCCGGCACCCGGCACCCGGCCACGGCCGCAACCACTGACCACGAAGGGAGCCCCATCCGTGACCGCCGACCCCGAGGACGAAGTCCTCCACCGCATCGAGAACAACGTCTCGTGGATCACCCTCAACCGCCCCGAGGCGATGAACGCCGTCACCCGGGACCAGCGCGAGCGCGTCATCGCGCTGCTCGCCGAGGCCTCCGCCGATCCGGCCGTGCGGGCGGTGGTCGTCACCGCCACCGGCAAGGGCTTCTGCGCGGGCGCCGACCTGCGCGGCGCCCCCGCCACCGGCGGAGACCGCGTCGCCGGGGACGTGGCCCGCATGATCCGGCTCGGCGCGCAGCGCCTCATCACCGCCGTGCTCGACTGCGAGAAGCCCGTACTCGCCGCCGTCAACGGCACGGCGGCCGGTATCGGCGCCCACCTCGCCCTCGCCTGCGACCTCGTGATCGCCGCCGAACCGGCCCGGTTCATCGAGGTGTTCGTCCGCCGCGGCCTGGTCCCCGACGGCGGGGGCGCGTATCTGCTGCCCCGGCTCGTCGGTCCGCAGAAGGCCAAGGAGCTGATGTTCTTCGGCGACGCCGTCCCCGCCGCCGAGGCCGAGCGCCTGGGCCTGGTCAACCGGGTGGTTCCGGCCGGGGAGCTGGAGGCGACCGCCCGTGAATGGGCCGAGCGGCTCGCCCAGGGCCCCACCCGGGCCCTGGCGATGACCAAGCAGCTGGTCAACGCCTCCCTGGACGGCGACCGGGCGGCCTCGCTCGCCGCCGAGGCCACCGCTCAGGAGATCAACATGACCACCGCCGACGCGAACGAGGGCGTGGCGAGCTTCGTGGAGCGCCGCTCGCCCAAGTACCTCGGCCGCTGACCCCGGCGCCGCGGCTCGTCCGCGGTGGCGCGCTACATCCGCGGGTCGGGCTTGAGGAGTGCGAACACCGCTCCGGCCGGGTCGGCCAGCCAGGCGATCCGGCCGACGTCGGGGAGGTCGGTGGCCGGCATGAGCACCGTTCCGCCGCCCGCCTTGGCGGCCGCGACGGTGGCGTCGACGTCCGCCGAGGCGAAGTACGGCACCCAGCGCGCCCGCTCGTCCCCGCCCTCGCCCAGGAAGGGGGCGACCCCGCCGAAGGAGGCGTCCTGCTGGTCGCCCTCGGCGGTGCTCAGCACCCGGTACGTCATTCCGGGTGCGGGCATCTCGGCGCTGCGCCAGCCGAACACCCCGGCGTAGAAGGCGATGTCGGCGACCGGGTCCGCCACGTGGAGCTCCGTCCACACCAGCGTGTTGTCGGCGGAGGTCAGCTGGAGCCCGGCGGTCTTCCCGGGCTGCCAGCAGGCGAACTCGGCGCCCTGCGGGTCGGTGAACTGGGCCAGCCAGCCCTCTCCCATGACGTCCATGGGCTCCATCCGGACCCTGCCGCCGCCTGCGGTGACGGCCCTCGCGGTGGCCTGGATGTCGGGGGTCATGAAGTGCTGCATCCAGGCGGACGTGGCCCCCTCCTCGGTGAGCGGCCCGAGCGCGGCGACGGTCTTGCCGTCCACCTGGAAGAACCCGTACCCGCCCGCCTCCGGCCCGGCCGAGACGAACTCCCAGCCGAGGACGGCGCCGTAGAACGCGGCGGCCGCCCCGGTGTCGGGGCTGCCGAGATCGAGCCAGTTGGGTGATCCGGTGGAGAAGTCGGTGCCGAGCATGGGGTCCTCCCGGGACTGCGGCGGCGGTACGAGGTCGCTGCCACGATGCCGAGCGTCCGCCCGAGCCCGGGGCGTACGGACCCACAGAAGCGGGGAGTTTCACCCGTGTGGGTGTAGTGGGGGAAGGCGCCCCGCCGCGCGTGCGCCTTCCGCAGGCGGCCGTTTCAGTCCTGAACCCGCACCAGGGCCGGCCGGAACTGGTCGTAGAAGTCCGTCTTGAGCCGCAGCGAGCGCTGTTCCGCGTCCTTGAACAGGTCGACCGCCCCGTCGTCGTCGCCGAGCAGCTCCTTCAGCCGGGTGCCGAGCCGGTCGGAATGGCTGGTGGCCAGCAGGTTCACGGTCTCCAGCGAGTGCTTCTTGGCGTCGTGCCAGTGGTGCGGGTAGTAGAAGCGCGAGCGGTTCTCGCCGTCGTGCACCAGCAGGGGCTCCATCCGCTCCCACAGCCGCCCGTACTCGACGGAGACCAGGATCTCGCCCCAGAAGCGCAGGACCGTCAGGAGCAGGAGGTCGGAGCGGTCGTGGTCGCCCGCGTCGGCGATGAGGCCGAAGGTGTCCTCGATGGCACGCTTCGTCGCGGCCGTGGGCCGCGAACGGACGAGTGCGGTGCGGGAGATCCCGAGCTGGAACATGTCGTCCGTCATGTCCTCGCGGTGCGACTTCGTGTTCCCGCGGGCGTCCGGGTACTCCTCACGCAGGATCTTCCGGGCGGTTCTCAGCCCCACCTCGTCCTGCAGGAGGTCGATCGCCAGGTCGTAGGCCGGGGTGAAGGCGAGCGACAGGAAGCGCCGCTGGAGCAGGACCTCGGCGAACGTCTCCGCCGGGAGCCGCGTGATGTTCGCGAGCACCGGATGCTGCCTGTACTGCTCGATCAGGTCGTCCTCGAACCTGTCCAGTTCCCACACGGTCCCGCTCCTCACTTCCGGATCACTGGCTTCACTGGCTTCGCTGGCTTCACTGGCTGATGTCGATCGATCTCGCCGGATCGCGCAGATCCACTTCGTGACCGATGTCCCACAAGGTGTCCAGCTCCTTCTGGACCTGCCGGCCCATCACGGAGTCGCACCCGTCTATCTCCAGCTGCGTGGACTCGATCGCGAGCTGCCCGTGGAGGAAGGAGCTGACCAGATAGTGCTCGTCGGCCTTGTACACGGCGATCGACGGCAGGGAGTTGTACACCTGCACCTTGAGCTTGCCCTGCAGTTCCCGCGGCAGACGGCCGTGGAGCCTGTGGAGGATGTCGAGGCTCGCGTCCACCGACACCGAGCTGCTCGTGTTGCGCAGCGCCTGGTCGCGCAGGTCCACCACGGCGGACTTCGGGTGCACCAGCAGGATGCGCACCTCGACCTCGCGCTCGGTGATCGCCTTCTCCAGCTCCGCCTCGAGACCGTCGAGGTTGGGTATCCAGGTCTGCAACACGGCCACCTCGCGCCGGGCGCCTCCCACGAGCCGCTTGAACTCCGCGGTGGGGAATTCCGGGTGGACCCTCGTCACGCCGAGGTAGTGCTGGCGGCGGAGCTCGCCGGTGAGGCCGTCGATCGTGAGGCCGGAGATCTGGGTGCTGATGCTGTCGAGCACCTTCAGGCGGTCGAACTCCATCAGCAGGAAGAGCGTGACGGTGCTCAGGATGAGCAGCGTGATCTTCGGGAGCGTGCCTCCGGGGGCCATCCTGTCGAGCCAGCCGAGGACGTCGGCGAGCAGGACCCCGATGCCCGCCGTGGCCATCGCACCCAGTGAGATCCGCTCCGCCCGGTAGCGGAAACCGTTGCCCATGACCACCCCAGCCCCCGACGTCCTTGTCGTTGGCCATGACCATACACACGGGGTGGTACGGCCCGATCGAAACCCCATGTCACCTTCCTCGCAAGGCAGTTCAGGACAGTGGCCGGATTCCGGAGGGTTGCCGGCGCCCGGCGCGAAGGTCGGAGGTCAGCACGATCTGCCGACATGCCGCACACCGGGGGCTTCCTATCTGACGAACCGTCAGCTTCAATCGTCGGTGTGATGGGACACGCAGGGATGGCGGCCACCGTCGTCCGATACCTCAGGTCAGCGGGCTCCCCCACCTCCGCCTCGGCGCAGGGGGAACCCGAGTCCGTCGACGCCCTGCCGCGTCCCGACCTGCGCGCCGTCGGCGAGGACGAACGCGCGCCCGTGTCCCCCGCCGAGTTCCGGGCCGTGCTCGGGAACTTCGCCAGCGGGGTCACCGTCATCACCGCACCCCCCGGCGCGGACGCGCAGGGTCCGGCGGGCTTCGCCTGCCAGTCCTTCGCCTCGCTGTCCCTCGACCCGCCCCTGGTCACCTTCATGGTGGCCCGCACGTCGACCACCTGGCCGCGGATCGCCCGCGCCGGGGTGTTCTGCGTCAACATCCTGGGTGCCGAACAGGGTGAGCTGTGCCGGTCCTTCGCCGTCAGCGGCGCGGACAAGTTCGCCGGGGTGACCCACACGCCCGCCCCCGTCACGGGATCACCGCAGCTCGATGCCGTGCCCGCCTGGATCGACTGCCGGATCCAGGCCGTCCACACCGGCGGGGACCATCTGATCGTCGTGGGCCGGGTGGTGGCCATGGGCGCGGCCGGCGAGGGCGCACCGCTCCTCTTCCACAAGGGCCGTTTCGGGCGCCTCGCCGACTGACGGGCGGGGCCGGTTCGGTCCGGCGGTTCTCCTCCCGCCGTGCGGTGTCCCCGCGTCCGTCCGCTGCGTAAGCTCCACCAGGGGCTGGACACCTCGGTGTTCCGGCCCCTACGGAATTCTTCGGATACGCGGGGATTTGATTTGATACTGAACCTGATGCGCCGCACGCGCGGCGCGGTCGCCGTCACGGTCGCCACCGGGGCCCTCCTGGTGGCCGCCACGCCGGCCTCGTCGGCGGCTCCGATCGCCGCACCTCCCGTCACGGCCGCCGGCTCGATCCTGATCGACGGCACCAGCGGGGCGACGCTCGCCAGCAAGGACGCCGACACCCAGCGGCAGGGGGCGAGCACCACGAAGATCATGACCGCCCAGGTCGTGATGCGTACGCCCAATCTGAACTACGACCAGAAGATCACCATCAAGCAGGAGTACCTGGACTACGTCGTCCGCGAGGGCGCGAGCTCGGCCCACCTGAAGGTGGGTTCCACCCCGACGGTCCGCCAGCTGCTGTACGGGCTGATGCTCCCGTCGGGCTGCGACGCGGCCTACGCGCTCGCCGACACCTTCGGCAAGGGTGCGACCACGCAGGCCCGCACGGCGGACTTCATCGCGCAGATGAACGCCAAGGCGAAGTCGCTGGGCATGACCAAGACCGTCTACGACTCCTTCGACGGCATCTCGCCGACCGGCAAGAACCTCACCACCGCGCGCGACCTGGCGAAGCTCACCAAGTACGCGATGTCGGGGGTCACCTTCCCGAAGATCGTGGGCGCGAAGACCTACAGCACGGGCGGCACCTCGACCGACGCCACGTGGGGCAACAGCAACCTGCTGATCCGGGAGCGTCCCACCGGCTACGCGTACCCGGGTGCGATCGGTGTCAAGACCGGCACCGGCAGCGCCGCGGGCAAGTGCCTCGTCTACTCCGCGACCCGTAACGGCAAGACCGTCATCGGCGTCCTGCTGAACGACGAGGAGCGCTACGCGGACTCGATGAAGCTCATGGACTGGGCGCTCGGTTCGAGCACCGGCTCCGGGGCGGCGCTGCAGCGCGGCAACACCGACCCGATCCCGGACGTCCTCGACTGACGGTGACACGGTTCACGGCTCCTCCGCCGGCGGGTGCGAACCCGCCGGCGGAGGAGCCGAGCCGTTTCCGGGGGGGGCGGTGGCGGCGGAGGTCAGAAGGTGAGCACTCCCCTGGCCACCCGCCCGTGGTGGGCGTCGTCCACGGCCTTGGCGAAGTCCTCGACCGGGTAGACCTCCGTCACCAGTTCGTCCAGCAGCAGCCGGCCCTGCCGGTAGAGCTCGGCGTAGAGCGCGATGTCGCGCTGCGGGCGCGAGGACCCGTACCGGCAACCCATGATCGTCTTGTCCAGGTACATGGACGACACGAGGAACGACGCCTCCTCCCGGAAGCCGGGCACGCCGAGCAGGACCGCCTGCCCGTGCCGGTCGAGGAGATCGATCGCCTGGCGGATCAGCTTGACGTTGCCCACGCACTCGAAGGCGTGGTCGGCGCCGGTCGGCAGGATCTCGCGGACCGCCGCCGAGGAGTCGGCGACGGCGGACGCGTCGATGAAGTGCGTGGCGCCGAACTGCCGGGCCACCGCCTCCTTCGCCGGGTTCGCGTCCACCGCCACGATCGTCGTGGCGCCCGCGATCCGGGCCCCCTGCAGCACGTTCAGCCCGATACCGCCCGTGCCGATGACCACCACGCTCTCACCGCGGTCCACGCGCGCCCGGTTCAGTACCGCCCCCACCCCCGTGAGGACCCCGCAGCCGATGAGCGCCGCCGAGGTCAGCGGGATGTCGGCCGGGATCTTCACGGCCTGCACGGCCTTGACCAGCGTGCGCTCGGCGAAGGCCGAGTTGGAGGCGAACTGGAACAGCGGTGTCCCGCCCCGCGAGAACGGCTGCCCCGGCATCCCGATCGCCTTGCGGCACATCGTCGGCCGGCCCCGGTCGCAGTCCGCGCACGCCCCGCAGTTGGCGAGGGTGGACAGCGCCACGTGATCGCCCGGCTCCACGTGGGTGACACCCGCGCCCACCGCCTCCACGACCCCCGCGCCCTCGTGCCCGAGCACCACCGGCGGCGGGAAGGGGATCGTCCCGTCGATCACCGACAGATCGCTGTGGCAGAGCCCGGCCGCGCCGATCGCGACCAGCACCTCCCCCGGCCCCGGGTCCCGGATCTCCAGGTCGTCGACCACCTGAGCCTGCTTGCCGTCGAACACGACGCCTCTCAACTGGACTCCTTAGGCAGGCCGAGCACACGCTCGGCGATGATGTTCCGCTGGATCTCGTCCGAGCCGCCGTAGATGGTGTCGGCGCGGGTGAACAGGAACAGGCGCTGCTCCTCGTCGAGTCCGAGTTCGTAGGGGAGCCCGGGCGCCCAGTCCACCGGCCCGGCCGTGGCCGCCGCGCCGCGGACCTCCACCGCCAGCTCCCCGAGCCGCCGGTGCCAGCCTCCCCACAGCAGCTTGGCCACACTGGGCGCGCCCGGATCGCCCTGCGCGCCCAGGGTCCGCAGCGCGTTCCACCGCATCGTGCGCAGCTCGGCCCACTGCCGGACCAGCCGCTCCCGCAGGACGGGGTCCCCGGCGCCCGCGGCGGCCCGCGCCGCGTACGACGCCAGTACGCGCTCCAGTTCCGCCGCGAAGCCGATCTGCTGGACCAGGGTCGAGACCCCGCGTTCCAGGGCGAGCAGCCCCATGGCCACGGTCCAGCCGGCCCCCTCGTCGCCGACGACCTCCGCCGCGACCGCCCCGTCGAAGAACACCTCGTTGAACTCGCTCGTACCCGACATCTGCCGGATCGGCCGGACCTCGACGCGGCCGGGCTGGTCCATGCGTACGAGCAGGAACGACAGCCCCCGGTGCCGGCGCGAGCCGGGCTCGGTGCGGGCGAGTACGAAACACCAGTCGGCGTCCAGGGCGAGCGAGGTCCAGATCTTCTGGCCCGTCACCCGGTAGCGCCCGTCGGCCGTGTCCCGTACCGCGGCCGTACGGATCCCCGCGAGGTCGGATCCGGCGCCGGGCTCGCTGTAGCCCTGGCACCACAGCTCCTCGCCCCGCGCGATGCCGGGCAGGAAGCGGCCTTGCTGCTCGGGCGACCCGTGGGCGATGAGGGTCGGGGCGAGGAGGTTCTCGCCGATGTGGCCGACCCGGCCGGGCGCGCGCAGGGCCGCGTACTCCTCGGCCCACACCACCTGGCCGGTCAGCGACAGCCGCCGGTTGCCCCACCCGTCGGCCTCCCAGCCCTGTCCGATCCAGCCGCCCCGGCCGAGCTCGCGCTCCCACGCCCGCCGGATCCCGGCCCCCTCGTGCTCGCTGCCCGGCCCGCCGAGGCCGAGGACCTGCGCGTACGGGCCCACGAGGTGCTCCGAAAGCCACGCCCGGGCGTGCCCGCGCAGCTCCTCGTCCTCGGCCCCGAAGCTGAAGTCCACGCCGCTTCCCCCTGGTCCTGTCCGGTCCTGTCCGGTCCTCTCCGGGCCTACGCGTTGGGGCGGTCCTTGGCGGCCGCCGCCTTGGCCATGGCCTCCAGCTGCGCGAGCAGCGGCATCGGGTCCTTGCCCACCGTGCCGGGCAGGAAGTCGGCGATCTTCTCCGGCGTCCAGGAGCCCTCGGCGTATCCGGCGCGCAGCTCGCGCGGCTGCGCCCAGACGGCGATCTTCGGGCCGGCGATCGTGTAGACCTGCCCGGTGATGTCCTCGGCCTTGGCGCGGTCGCTGAGCAGGTAGGTGACCAGCGCCGCCACGTCCTCGGGCTCACCGATCTCCTTGAGCTCCATGGGGACGCCCGCGGACATGCGGGTGCGGGCGACGGGTGCGACGGCGTTGGCCGTTACCCCGTACTTGGCCAGGCCCAGCGCGGCGGAGCGGACGAGCGAGATGATCCCGCCCTTGGCGGCGCTGTAGTTGGCCTGGGCGACGGAGCCCTGGTGGTTGCCGCTGGTGAAGCCGATCAGGGTGCCCGAGCCCTGCCTGCGCATGACGGCGGAGGCGGCTCGGAAGACGGTGAAGGTGCCCTTGAGGTGGGTGGCGACGACCGGGTCCCACTCCTCCTCGGACATGTTGAACAGCATCCGTTCGCGCAGGATGCCGGCCACGCACACGACGCCGTCGATGCGTCCGTACTGCGCGAGCGCGGTGTCGACGAGGCGCTGGCCGCCCGCCATGGTGGCGATGTCGTCGGCGACGGCGACGGCCTCCCCGCCGAGGGCGGTGATCTCCTTCACCACGGCCTCGGCGATCTCGCTGGTGGGCTCCGCGCCCTCGATCCCGACCCCGTAGTCGTTGACGACGACCTTGGCGCCCTCGGCGGCCGCGGCGAGTGCCACGGCCCGTCCGATGCCCCGGCCGGCGCCGGTGACGGCGACGACCTTGCCTGCCAAGAAGTTCCCCACGTCCGGCCCCTTCCCGTGATTTCTGACGGACCGTTAGATTCTATGGGTAGGCGGCTGCGCCTGCACAAGCCCTCGTTGCCGCCGTAACCGCCGCACCCACGCAAGGAGCTGTCGACGCCCATGACCCTGCCCGCCGAGTTCCACGACATCGCCAAGCGCGTCAACAACTGGGGGCGCTGGGGCGCCGACGACGAGATCGGCACCCTGAACCTGATCACCGACGAGGTGGTCCGGGGCGCCGCGGCACAGATCCGCACCGGCCGCCGGATCCCGCTCGCCCTCCCGCTCAAGGAGGACGGGGTCCAGGTCGGCATGATCCCCGGCCGGATCAACCCGCTGCACACGATGGTGCAGATCAACCAGGAGCTCTTCGGCCCCGGCACGGTGGCGTGCAGCGACGACGCCGTGAGCATGGGCCTCCAGGCGGGCACACACTGGGACGCCCTCACCCACGTCTCGCACTCGGGGAAGATCTACAACGGGCGCCCGGCCGGCACCATCACGGCGCACGGCCGTGCCGAGTTCAGCGGCATAGACAAGGCCGGCCACATCGTCTCGCGCGGAGTGCTCCTCGACGTCGCGCGGGCGAAGGGGCTGGACCGGCTGCCGGGCGATCACGCGGTGAGCCCCGCGGACCTCGACGAGGCCGAGGAGTTCGGCGGGGTCACCGTCCGCCCCGGCGACATCGTCCTGGTGCGCACCGGCCAGATCCAGGTCTACCTGGCGGGCGACAAGCACGGCTACGGCTTCCCCTCGCCCGGGCTGTCCGTCCGCACGCCCGAGTGGTTCCACGCGCGGGACGTGGCGGCCGTCGCGAACGACACCCTGACCTTCGAGATCTTCCCGCCGGAGATCGAGAACCTGTGGCTCCCGGTCCACGCCCTCGACCTGGTCGAGATGGGCATGCACCAGGGTCAGAACTGGAACCTGGAGAAGTTGTCCACAGCCTGTGCAGAAGAGGGCCGGTACGCCTTCCTCCTCTCCGCCATGCCGGAACCCTTCGTCGGCGGCACCGGCACACCCGTGGCCCCGGTGGCCGTCCTCTGAGCCCGGCGGGGCAGGCGGCGGACCCGAAGAATCCGGCCACCCGCAGGCCGCCGGAGTGGAACCATGAGGTGTACATGACGCGTCACCGTTCGCGTGCGTCACACCCCGTCCCCGCCACGTTCCCCGCAGGAGAAGCCCGCATCATGGCCAACCCGTACCAGGTAACGCCGCCCCCCGCCCCCAGACGCCGCTCGGGCGGCAACGTCGTCGCCGTCATCGTGCTCGCCGTGCTCGTCGTCGGCGGCTACTTCTTCATGCAGTCCCGCAAGGACGACGGCAAGCCGACGGCGTCCCCCTCGGCCTCCCCCTCCGCCAAGCCCACCGCCAAGGACCCCGGATCCCCCGAGTCCTCCTCCGACACCTCCAGCGCCTGGAAGGTCGGCGACTGCGGCGGCCCCGACCCGGCCAAGGCCCCCGACGGGTACAAGCGGCAGGGCTGCTCCGACTCCGGGGCCACCTTCAAGGCCATCGACATCAAGGAAGCCAGCATGTTCCCGGGCGGGGTCCAGTGCCCGCCCGGCACGGACCTGATGATCGACGTGAGCATCTCCTACGGCGGCAAGGGCAGCGGCATCCCCACCAACACGGTCTGCGGCCGCAACCTCTCGGGCGACCACCCCGGCGACGCCGGCGCCGGCGGAGGCCAGCTGGTGAAGGGCGACTGCGTGACCTCCCAGGCCAAGGAGGTCGCCTGCGGCGGCTCGGGCGCCCAGAAGGTCCTCGGCCTCGTCAAGACGCAGGCCGAGTGCCCCTCCGGCACCACCGACCCGATCAAGCTGACCCTCGCGGTCGGCCGCCCGTACGACGTGATCTGCACCGACGGCTGAGACGCCCCGCAGGACGCGACCGCCCGCCGCCCCGGCACGACGCCCGGGACGGCGGGCGGTCGGCTGTCGGCGGTCGCCTGTCGGCCGTCAGCTGTCGGCCGCCGCCGAAAATTCCGTGCCGCGGCGGCGGTGAAGGCGCAGACTCACCCCATGGCGGACATGCGGGCGTTCCGGGAAGCGGTCGGCGACTGGGCGGGCGGCGGATCCGGCGAGGCCGCGGGCGAGCTGGCCGCCCGCCTGGACGTGCGGACGGCGGTGCTGCTGGAAGGACCCAGCGACCACGCGGCCGTCGAAGCACTGGCCGCGCGGCGCGGCCGCGACCTCGCCGCCGAAGGCGTGTGCGTCGTACCGATGGGCGGGGCGATGAGCGTGGCCCGGTACACCGGCCTCCTCGGGCCGCCCGGCCTCGGCCTGCGCCTGACCGGACTGTGCGACGAGCGCGAGCAGCCCTTCTACGACCGCGCGCTGGACCGGGCCGGAGCGCCGCGGCAGGGCTTCTTCGTGTGCGTGGCGGACCTGGAGGACGAGCTCATCCGCGCGCTGGGCACCGAGAGGATCGAGGAGATCCTCCGGGCCGAGGGCGATCTCCGCTCCTGGGAGACCTTCGTGCGCCAGCCCGCCCAGCACGGCCGGACCCGGCAGCGGCAGCTGCGGCGCTTCCTCGGCACGAAGAAGGGCCGCAAGATCCGCTACGGCCGCCTCCTCGTCGAGGCCCTCGAACCCGGCCGGGCACCGGCCCCGCTCGACGCCCTCCTCGCGAGCCTGTGACCGATCGGGCCGGGCCGCTCGACACGGCCCGGCCCGGCGGGTACTGCGGGTGGCGGCGGCGCGCATGCACGCCCCGAGCGCGGCACGGCAGCCGCCACCCCACGACCCGCACTCGTCAAGGCCTGCCCTTGGCGTCCCCTCGCGTCGAATCGCTCCACACCAGGGTGATCAAGATGTGACGAACCGTCAACACCTCGTTAGAGGTACACGCGCGGTTCCCGCGGCGGGGTGTGGCGTTCCGACGGGCCGTCCGAGGGCCGCTCGGACGCGCAGTCCGAGGTCGATTTCTGCGCGCGGTCGATCTCGCACCAGATCCGTTTGCCCGCGCCCTCGCGCTGCCAGCCCCAGCGGTCCGCAAGCCCGTCGACCAGCTCCAGGCCGCGCCCGCCCGTGTCCTCCCCGCACGCCTGGCGCCGGCTCGGCGCCCGGTCGCTCGCATCGGCCACCTCGACCCGCACCCCCGGACCCCCGAACAGCATCCGCAGCACGGCCGGACAGCCCGTGTGCACGACCGCGTTCGTGACCAGCTCGGAGATGAGCAGGATCAACGTCTCGGCGAGCGGCTCGTCGTCCCCTATGCCCGAACCCGCCAACCGGGAACGCGCCCACCGGCGGGCCCGGCCGACCTCGGCGGGATCCGCACCGACCTCCAGCTGAACCTGAAGCACCTGCACCGCTCACACCATCCGAACCGGCGGACACTTCGCCTCGCGACAGGACGGAATCACCGACCGTGATCCCCTTCCGTAGCAGCATGGTTGACCTACAGTCACCACAACAAGCGCTTCGGGCATATTCACGCGCGAAGGAGGGGGCGTGGTGCATACTGTGCGACGCTCACGCCGCTCAACCGCTCGCATTCGTGGGAGCGTACCGGAGCAGGCCCCCGCTTCCGGGCCGCAATGAGTCCGGCGAAGGACACAAACCGATATCAACTCTCTGTAATCGGACATGCGTCCCGCGTCGTCCTTCCCGTGCCTCCGCGTCACGGTGAGCGACGCCCGCCGAGGACCTCCGGCCGGCGCGGCCCTCCACCCCGCACGCCCCGCGCGCCCCACCCACCTCTCCTACCCCGCCGAGCCCAGCAGCTCCCGCGCCAGCAGTTCCTCCGCCTGCGCCGCCGTCCGCCACTGCTCGGACCTCACCCAGGCCCGCTTCAGGTGCAGGTGCACGTCCGCCTCCCAGGTGAAACCCATCCCGCCGTGCACCTGCAGGCAGTCCCGGGCGCCCCGCACCGCCGCCTCGTCCGCGAGGAGCTTGGCCGCGGCCACCTCGCCCGCGTCCCCCGTCACCGCCGCCGCGTAGACCGCCGTACGGGCCACCTCCGCCCGCACCAGCATCCGCGCGCACAGGTGCTTGACCGCCTGGAACGCCCCGATCGGCTGCCCGAACTGCTCGCGCTCGCCCGCGTACCGCACCGCCAGCTCCACCGTCCGCAGCGCGCTCCCGACCTGCAGCGCCGCCGTCAGCAGCGCCCCCGCCTCCCGGTACGCCGAGGCGTCGCCCGCCACCGCCACCCGGTGCAGCGGAGTCAGCGGGTCCACCGAGCGCACCGGCTCGCCCGCCGGCACCCGGGACGCCCCCAGCACCGCGTCCGCCTCCCCGAGATGGGCCACCAGCGGACCGCCCAGGTCGAAGGCGCTCACCACCGCCGTCCCCGCCGCCGCCCCCGGAACCACCCCGGCGGCCAGGTGCGTGGCCACCAGCGGCCCCGGCACCAGCGCCCGCCCGGCCTCCTCGAAGACCAGGACCGCCTCGGGCAGCCCCAGGCCCACCCCGCCCTCGGATTCCGGCAGGCGCAGCGCGAAGAAGCCCGCCGCGCCCAGCTCCCGCCACAGCGCGCGGTCCACGGCCGTGCCCGTGTCCACCGACGCCCGCAGCGCCTCGCGTCCGTACCGGCCCGCCAGCAGGTCCCGTACGCCCGCCCGCAGGTCGTCCTGCTCCTCGGTCGGCTGGAAGTCCATGCCCCTCACCGGCCCTTCGGGAGGCCGAGGATCCGCTCGGCGACGATGTTCCGCTGGATCTGCGAGGTGCCCGCCGCGATCGTGTACGAGAGGGACGAGAGCCGGTCCAGGGTCCACTCCTCCTCCAGGGACAGGGACTGGGCTCCCAGGACCTCCGCCGCCGTGTCGTACAGCTCCTGGCGGGCGTGCGAGTAGGCGAGCTTGAAGACGGAACCCCCGATGCCGGGGACCCCGCCCGCCGACCGCCCGGCCTCGCTGACGTTCCACTGGGTGAGCCGCCACAGCGCGCCGAACTCCCCGTACAGCCGTCCCAGCCGGCGCCGCAGCACCGGGTCGTCCCACCGGCCGTTGGCCTTCGCCGTCCGGGCCAGTTCCCCCAGGGTCCGGCGGCAGGCCACGACCTCGCCGACGAAGGCGGTACCCCGCTCGAAGGACAGCGTGACCATGGTGACCCGCCAGCCGTCGTTCTCCGCGCCGACCCGGTTGGCCACCGGGACCCGCACCTCGTCGAGGAACACCTGCGCGAACTCCGCCGACCCGGCGAGGGTGCGCAGCGGCCGTACGCTCACCCCCGGCGCGTCCATCGGCATGGCCAGCCAGGAGATCCCCCGGTGCCTGGGCGCCCCGGGATCGGTGCGCACCAGCAGCTCGCACCAGTCGGCGACCTCCGCGTGCGAGGTCCAGATCTTCGACCCGCTGATCACGTAGTCGTCGCCGTCGCGCACGGCCCGCGTGCGCAGGGAGGCCAGGTCGGAGCCCGCGTCCGGCTCGCTGAAGCCCTGGCACCACACCTCGTCGCCGCGCAGTACGGGCGGCAGCCAGCGCGCCCGCTGCTGCGCCGTGCCCTCGGCGGCGACGGTCGGGCCGGCGTGCAGCAGCCCGACGAAGTTCGCGCCGACGTACGGGGCGCCGGCGCGCTCGGTCTCCTCCAGGAAGATCAGGTGCTGGGTCGGGGTGGCTCCGCGGCCGCCCGCGTCCACCGGCCAGTGCAGGCCCGCGTACCCGGCCTCGTACAGCCGGCGCTGCCAGCCCAGGTCGTAGGCGCGCCGGCCCGGCCAGTCGTCGGGGGACGGCCTGGCGGGCAGCTCGGGGAGCGCCTTGGCGAGCCATGCGCGCAGCCGGGCCCGGAAGTCCTGCTCCTCCTCGGTGTAGGTCAGGTCCATCAGCGGCGGCTCCTGTCCAGGTCGAGGCCGAGCATGCGGATGGCGTTGCCGCGCATCAGCTTGTAGACCGTCTCGTCGTCCAGGCCCTTCACGTGGTCGAGGGCGACCTCCTTGGTGTGCGGGAAGGTCGAGTCGACGTGCGGGTAGTCGGTCTCGAAGGTCGCGTTGTCGCGTCCGACGACGTCGAGGGCGGCGATCCCGTGCTTGTCGCGGAAGAAGCAGCAGAACATCTGCCGGTAGTAGTACGTGGACGGCGGCTCGGGGATCAGGTCGCGGACGCCGCCCCAGGCGCGGTGCTCCTGCCAGACGTCGTCGGCGCGTTCCAGGGCGTAGGGGATCCAGCCCATCTGGCCCTCGCTGTAGGCGAGCTTGAGCGTCGGGAACTTCACCAGGACTCCGCTGAAGAGGAAGTCCATCATCGAGGCCATCGCGTTGTTGAAGCTGAGCGAGGCCTGGACGGCGGGGGGTGCGTCGGGGGAGGCGGCGGGCATCTGGGAGCTGGACCCGATGTGCATGTTGACCACCGTGCCGGTCTCCTGGCAGACGGCGAAGAAGGGGTCCCAGTAGCCGGAGTGGATGGAGGGGAGCCCGAGGTAGGTGGGAATCTCGGAGAAGGTCACGGCCCGCACCCCGCGGGCCGCGTTGCGCCGGATCTCGGCGACGGCGAGGTCGATGTCCCAGAGGGGGATGATGCACAGCGGGATCAGCCGGCCGCCGCTGTCGCCGCACCACTCCTCGACCATCCAGTCGTTGTAGGCGCGCACGCAGGCGAGGGCCACTTCCTTGTCGTGGGCCTCGGCGAAGGTCTGCCCGCAGAAGCGCGGGAAGGTCGGGAAGCACAGCGAGGCCTCGACGTGGTTGAGGTCCATGTCGGCGAGGCGCGCCTTGGGGTCCCAGCAGCCGCGGCGCATCTCCTCGCGGGTGATGCCCTCCAGGGTCATGTCGTCGCGGTCGAAGCCGACGGCGGCGATGTTGCGCTTGTACGGGAACTTCAGGTCCTCGTAGATCCACCAGTCGGTCGGCGGGCCGTCGGGGTCCATGGTGATGACGTACTTGCCGCCGGTGTAGGCGAGTTCGCCGATGCCGGCGGTGAGCGCCTTGGGGCCGCGGTCGCGGTACTTGGCGGGCAGCCAGACGTCGAACAGGTGCGCGGGCTCGATCACGTGGTCGTCGACGCTGATGATCCGAGGCAGTCCCAGTTCCATGACAGTCTCCCCAATTAGCCGATCTGATGGATCGTCAGAAACAAGCTAGCCCCGCCACCCCTGGACCGACAAGCATCGGCGCTCTACGCTCTGCGCTTGATCTGACTATCCGTCAGCTATGGGGAGGTCTGGGATGACGGACACCGCGACCGCGACAGAACTGAGCCGCTCCCGCACCCTGTGGGAACTGATCTCCCGCCGGGCCGCCCTGACCCCGGACACCACCGCCCTCATCGAAGCCGCCGAAGACCCCGCACACGACCGCCGGCTCACCTTCGGCGAACTGCGCGACCGCTCCGAACGCGTCGCCGCCGGCCTCCACGCCATGGGCGTACGCCCCGGCACCGTCGTCGCCTGGCAGCTCCCCACCCGCATCACCACCGTGCTGCTCTCCGTCGCCCTCGCCCGGATCGGCGCCGTCCAGACCCCCGTCATCCCCTTCTACCGGGACCGCGAGGTCGGCTTCGCCCTGCGCGAGTCCAAGGCCGAGCACTTCGCCGTCCCCGGCACCTGGCGCGGCTTCGACCACACCGCCATGGCCGCCCGCCTCGGCGCGCGCGGCGTCTTCGAGGCCTACGACTCCCTCCCCGACGGCGACCCGGCCGTACTCCCCGCACCGCCCGCCTCCGGCACCGACGTCCGCTGGATCTACTGGACCTCGGGCACCACCTCCGACCCCAAGGGCGTCCTGCACACCGACCGCTCCCTGATCGCGGGCGGCTCCTGCCTCGCCCACGCCCTGCGCCTGACCCCGTCCGACGTCGGCTCCATGGCCTTCCCGTACGCGCACATAGGCGGCCCGGACTACCTGGTGATGCTGCTCCTGTACGGCTTCCCCGCGGTGCTCTTCGAGAGGTTCGCGATGCCGGACGCCCTGGACGGCTACCGCCGCCACGGGGTCACCGTGGCCGGCGGCTCCACCGCCTTCTACTCCCTGTTCCTGACCGAGCAGCGCAAGGCCCCGCACGTCCCCCTCATCCCCACCCTGCGCCTCCTGGCGGGCGGCGGCGCCCCCAAACCGCCGGAGATCTACCACGCGGTCGTACGCGAGCTGCGCTGCCAGCTGACCCACGGATACGGCATGACCGAGGTCCCGATGATCACCATGGGCGCCCCGGACGACACCCCCGAGCACCTCGCCACCACCGAGGGCCGCCCCCCGGCGGGCATGTCCATCCGCATCACCGCCCCGGACGGCACCGAGCTGCCGCCGGACACCGACGGCGAGGTCCGGCTCCGCGGAGAGGCCGTCTGCCAGGGCTACCTCAACGGCGACGAGTCGACGGACGTCTTCGACCCCGACGGCTACCTGATCACGGGCGACCTCGGCCACCTGACGCGCG
Organism: Streptomyces sp. NC-S4; assembly: GCF_054353315.1. Lineage (NCBI taxonomy): Bacteria > Bacillati > Actinomycetota > Actinomycetes > Kitasatosporales > Streptomycetaceae > Streptomyces > Streptomyces sp. NC-S4. The sequence goes on from NZ_CM135937.1 coordinate 3,873,443, forward strand.
ACGGCTACCTGGTCCTCACCGGCCGCAGCAAGGACGTCATCATCCGCAAGGGCGAGAACATCTCGGCCAAGGAGATCGAGGACCTCCTCCACCAGCTCCCGGCCGTGGCCGACGTGGCGGTCATCGGCCTCCCCGACCCGACCCGCGGCGAACGCGTCTGCGCGGTGGTGGAACAACCCCCGGGAGCGACCCCCCTGACCCTCCCCCAGCTGACGTCCTACCTCCGCGCCCAGGGCCTGGCCACCCACAAACTCCCGGAACAACTGGAACTCCTGGAGTCCCTCCCCCGCAACGAGGCCCTGCGCAAGGTCCTGAAGTACAAGCTGCGGGAGCGGTACGCGTAGGGGTCGGGGCGGGCGGGATCCTCTGGGGCGGCATCAAGGATGTGCTGGGGGTTTCCCGTCAGTCCCATCGTCCCTCCGTGTCGGGCCGGTCCCTCAAGGGCGCTCCTCCTTCGTCGTCGCGTCGCTACGCGATGGCCTGCGGCCACCCTTGACCGACCGTCCCGCCCCGGAGAAACGAAAGACTGCCGGGAAGCCCCCAAAGGAACGGGCCGGCACTTCAAGACACCGACGGGGACGGTCGGCCATGCCCAGCCCGATCGGGCGTAGGGGACGGCCGGCAGACGGGGCCGATCGAGACCAGGGGCCGGGTCGGGGGCAGCGCATCCAATCGCTACGTGCTCCTCACGTCTCAGCGTCTCCAGTCCGTCTTGGGCTGGACATAGGCCGCCATCGATCGCTACGCGCTTCTCGATCACGCGTCTGCGGCGTTAGTACGGGGCGGACTTCGCACATGACGGCCGCCGCCGACTCATCTGTTGTCAGTGGCTCGCGGGTGCCCGGTGCCTGCGAAGGTGATCCAGCAGGTCTCACGAGCAGTGTCGACGAGGTACCAGATTCGACCGGCCCCCGTTACCTCGATCTGCCACTGCGCACAGGTCTGTCCCCGATGGGTTCCGTGAGCCAGGGTGCCCTTGAGCCGGTGATGACGGGGAGTTTCGGTTACCGGCCTCGGGTCGGTGCGCATGGTGAGCCAGGCGCGATAGGTGTTCTCGCGAGCCTGTTGGGTGAGGCACTCCCAGCCCTTGGCCGATGCTGCGTCGGCGAAGCGGACTTCCCACGCACCTTCTGGTGCTGGGGGCGCGGCTCGGTCACCGCGGCCGGCTGTCAACGGATCTCGCGAGGGTCGGGAGCCGGCCCGTAGTCCGTGCCGTGGTCCGTGGTGAGAGCGGCCAGGAGGGCGGGGTCGGAATGAACCTCGGCCGTGTGCTGCCAAGCCACGAGCATCTGGGCGACGGACGCGTTGTTGCCGATCGAGTCTGCGGCGCGCATGGTGTCGACCAGTTCGACAGCGAAGGCATGGACGTCAGGCTCGGGAAGGAAGCGAACCCAGGGAAACGCCTCCGGGAGGAGGTCGAGGAGCAACTCCATGCTGCCGGGCTCCCGCCGTGCCATTGCCGCCAGCATCCGCGTAGCGGCCGACACCACCGTCTGGTCCTGCTCGGCCTTGGCAGCGGTGGTGAGGACCAAGTCCTCACCGTCTCTACGGTGCAGCAGCAGCCGCGGCGACTCCTTGAGTCGAGCCAGCGTCTGCTTGTTCTTGTTGACCAGCTCGGAGAAGTTCACCGCGGCGTTTTCAGCGCTCATGACTTTGAAATTACTTCGAATGTCGCTCCCCTGCCATCGCCCGCAGGAGGGATAGGTCACCGGACGGCCCGCAGACGCGTGATCGCGAAGCGCGTAGCGATCTGTGGCGGCCTATGTCCGGCCCAGGACGGTCTGGAGACGCTGAGGGATGAGGAGCGCGTAGCGATTGGATGCGACCGCCGACCCGGGCCCCCGGTCTGGATCGGCCCCGTCTGCCGACCCTGGCTCACGCGGGACGGGGCCGGGTGGATCCGACGCCCCGTCCCTGGAAAGGATCCTCCGGCCCGTTCCTTTGGGGGCTTCCCGGCAGTCTTTCGTTTCTCCGGGGCGGGACGGTCGGTCAAGGGTGGCCGCAGGCCATCACGCAGTGACGCGACGAAGGAGCGCCCTTGAGGGACCGGCCCGACCCGGAGGGACGATGGGACTGACGGGAAACCCCCATACCCTTCCCCGACGCCGCCCGAGTGGACCCCGCCCACCCGAAGCCGGCTGCCGGCCCTCCGGACTCCGGGAAAACGGGTCCCGCTCCCCCACCCACCCCGCGCCGGGGGTGGGGGTGGGGGTGGGGGTGGGGGTGGGTGGGCAGCCGCCGATCGGGGGCGGGGGTGCCGCGGGGGTGGAGGCCCCGCCCGCGTGCGATCCGTACCCCCGCCCGCGCAGCCCCCTACCGCCCGCCCCTACAGCCGGCTCAGTGACGCCGCCGCGAACAGGACGTCGCGGATCGCCTCGCGGTCGCCGTGCTGGCCCACCGCCGCCTCCTCCGGCGAGATGTGCCCGGCGGCCAGCTGGCAGAACTCGATGCCGTCCAGGGCGATCTCCGCCACCGTGCGTTCCGGCGACGGCTTCGCTCCCGGCGAGTCCAGCGCGATGTCCCAGCCTCCGCCGCCCGAGCCCTCGATCTCCAGGTGCAGGGTCCGCCCGGGTGCGCCCGCCGCGACCAGGCCCCGCGCCGGGGCCGCCAGGCCGGCCCGTCTGCGCTGCGCCAGCGCGCCCGGCAGGAGCCTTGCCGCCAGGTCGATCATCCGGTGCAGGTGCGGGCCGGACGGCGGCTCGTACGGGTAGTCCACCGCCTCCGCGATGTCCCACGCGTGCACCCAGCACTCGAAGGCCCGTTCCAGGAACGCGTCCCCGAGCGGCAGCGCGAATCCGCCGTAGTCCACCGCCAGCTCGGCGACTCCCCGGCCGGCGAAGGAGACCGTACGCACCAGCGTGTGGCCCTGTTCCCGCCACGGATCCCGGACCTGCCGGGTGACCGGGTAGGGAGTCGCACCCCAGAAGTGCTCCGTCCGCACGGTCGGCCCGCCCTTCGGCGCGTCCGGCCCGAGCGGGTCGTCGAGCCCCAGCGCCGAGGCGATCAGCCCGTCCACGGTCAGCAGGTGGCCGATCACCCCGGCCACCGTGGTCCGCTGCGACCTGCGCCGTTCCTCCTCGAACCACTTGAGCCGCACCGGGGTGTGCCACTCCGAGTCCCCGAAGTCCTGCAGCAGCGCGTCGAGCCGCGCGGTCTCGGTGTCGTACGGGCTCGCCCACACCGGCACCGGAATGCGGGCCGGCCGCTTGCCCAGGCAGTCCTCCAGGACGCGCGAGCGCAGCAGCGGTTTCAGGTCGAGGGTCTCCTCCGGGTGCAGCAGCCCGACCGCGTCGCGCAGTCGCAGCGCCTCCTCCGCGCAGGGCGCGCACTCGGTGAGGTGGTCCTCCACCGCCTGGGTCTCCTCGGCCGAGCAGGCCGCCAGGGCCCACGCCCCGAGCAGGGACTTCAGCACGGCGTGCGAGGGCGGGGGCGCCACCTCGGCCGGCGGCGGCAGGGGCGGCATCGACCGCGGCGCGTGCCCCGGGTCGAGGTCGTCCGCGGCCCCGCGCGGGCCCGGTATCCGCGCCCGGCCGCCGGGACGCTGGTATCCGTCATCGGGCGACTGGGGAGGGCCGTTCATCGAGGCGTTCCATATCCGGACTGGGTGGTTTCCTCCTGCGGGAGGGCGTTGGCGGTCGACAGCAGCTGCAGCCCGAGCCGCAGCCTGCGCCGCGCCTCGTCCTCACTGATCTGCAGGTCGGCGGCGGCCTGCCGGTAGTCGCGCCGCTTGAAGTAGGCGAGTTCCAGCGCGGCGCGCAGGGGCGCGGGCATCGAGGTGACGATGTAGTCGGCGCGGGCGGCCGCGTTGGCGGTGCGCACCTTCTGCTCCAGCTCCTCGCGTGAGCCGCGGCCCAGTTCGGCCTGGCGCAGCCGGGCCACCGCCTGGCCCTGGGTGATCCGGGCGACCCAGGAGCGCATGGAGCCCTGCTTGGGGTCGTAGGCGTCCGGGTTCTCCCAGATGTAGCCGAAGACCTCTCGGGTGATCCGGTCGGCCGCCTTCTCGTCGCCCAGGACCCGGTGCGCCAGGCTGTGCACGAGCGAGGCGAAGCGGTCGTAGAGCTCCCCGAGCGCGGCGGCTTCGCCGCGGGCGAGTCGCTGCTGCATGCGGCGGTCCCAGCGCGGTGGTGCGTCCTTCGGCATGAATGCCCCCAGCCGTGTGTCGACTCAACGAATGTAGTGGGCACATGGCGGATCGCGCCTGTTTTGGAAGAACCGACCCCTGGAAGTGCGCCCTGCGTGATAGGGGCGTGGCAGGGCGTGAACGGTGGTACGTCCGACAGCACATGGGGACAGGTGTACGCGCCCCACCGCGCTCCCCGTGCGCGGGTTCGATGCGGCCGCCTCCTTGACGACTTCGCTTAACGCGCAGGCCACAAAGGGCTTACGCTCCTGCCTTGTCTTGATCTGAACCCCACTGCACATGTGAAGGCGGAACGTCGAAATGGACAGCGCAGAATACGAGCGCAAGATCGCCGCCCGATTCGCCACCTTCGACCAGGACGGGTCCGGCTATATCGACCGGGAGGACTTCAGCGCTGCCGCGAAGTCCGTCCTGGCCGAATTCGGCACCACCGCCCGGTCGGAGAAGGGCCAGGCCGTCTTCGCGGGCGCCGAGGCCTTCTGGCAGGGAATGGCCGGCATCGCGGACGTCGACGGGGACCAGCGGGTGTCCCGCGAGGAGTTCATCACCGGGGCCGCGAAGCGGCTGCGCGACAACCCGGAGCGGTTCGCGGAGATCGCGCGGCCGTTCCTGCGGGCCGTGATCGCGGTGGCGGACGAGGACGGCGGCGGCACGACCCCACCGAACGCGGCCCGGGTCCTGCGCGTCCTGGGCACCCTCCCGGAGCTGGCCCTCCAGGTGGCCGAGGCCCTGGACGCGGACCGCGACGGCCGGATCTCGGAGGACGAGATCCTGGCGGCCTTCGCGGGCTACTGCGGCGTGGAAGCCCCCGACGCGTAGCACCTGCGGCGCGGCCCGGCGCATTCAGCCTTGCCAGGGGGCACCTCCCAGCGGTAGCCGGGAGGTGCCCCCTGGCGGGGCTGCACTTCCCTACCCGAAGACGACCGTCCGGGCGCCGTTGAGCAGCACGCGGTGTTCGCTGTGCCACTTCACCGCCCGCGCGAGCGCCTGGCACTCCACGTCCCGCCCGATCGCGACCAGCTGGTCCGGTGTCACCTCGTGGCCCACCCGCTCGACCTCCTGCTCGATGATCGGCCCCTCGTCGAGGTTCGCCGTCACGTAGTGCGCGGTCGCGCCGATCAGCTTCACACCTCGCGCGTGCGCCTGGTGGTACGGCTTCGCGCCCTTGAAGCTCGGCAGGAAGGAGTGGTGGATGTTGATGATCCGCCCGCTCAGTTCCGTGCACAGCTTGTCGGACAGCACCTGCATGTAGCGGGCCAGGACCACCAGGTCGACGTTCTCGGCGCGCACCAGCTCCAGCAGCTGCGCCTCCGCCTCCGCCTTCGTGTCCTTGGTGACGGGGATGTGCACGAACGGGATGTCGTAGGAGCCGACCAGTTCGGCGAAGTCGGTGTGGTTGGAGACCACGGCCGCGATCTCGACCGGCAGGGCGCCGATGCTCGTGCGGAACAGCAGGTCGTTCAGGCAGTGCCCGAACTTGGACACCATGAGGATGATCCGCATGCGCTCCTCGGAGCGGTGGATCTGCCAGTCCATCTTGAAAGAGTCGCCGATCGCGGCGAAGCTGGCGCGCAGCTTCTCGACCGTCACCGGGGGCTCGGCCTCGAAGTGCACCCGCATGAAGAAGAGTCCGGTCTCCCGGTCTCCGAACTGCTGGCTGTCCACGATGTTGCATCCGGTCATGAAGAGATAGCTCGACACGGCATGCACGATGCCCTGCTTGTCGGGGCAGGACATGGTCAGGACGTACTGGGGCTGGGCCGGGGCCTCGGTGTGCGGGTCGCTCATGACCGCACAGCCTTTCACACCGCGCGAGTGAGGATCTTCAACACATCGAGCGATGTCGGTCGCACGTCCGGGTCGTCCCCGTCGGCTTCCGCCAGCCGTACGTGCGCCTCGCGCGCGGCACGTACCGCCTCGGGCCACGCGTGGTGCTCCAGGTAGGCGGAGACGGGGGCGTCGGGGCCGACCTGGTGGAGGATGCGGAGCACCCGCAGCACGGCGAGGTCGACGACGGCCGCCTCCTGCGAGTCGCGGAAGATCGTGCCGACGTACTTCTCTGCGGACCAGCTGTCGAGCCAGGTGTCCTCGACGAGCCGGTACACGGCGTCGGTGATGTCGCCGTACGCCTCGTCGCCGGTCAGCCAGGTGTCCTCGTGGAAGACCGGGTCGGAGAGCATGTGCAGCGCCGAGCGCACGTTGCTGCGCCAGCGCCACCACGGCATGTCATTGAGGGGCATGCCGCCCATGGTGGAGGAGCGGCCGCCGCGTCGGGAAGGGTTCTTCGAACCTTGGGCGAATGTCACGCTTTCGATCGTACGTTCCGGTTCGATGCGATCTTGAAGCGCCCACCGGGACTGAGCCCCCGTAATTCACCTGGACGTCACCCGATGTTGCGTCCATCTCACTCGACAGTTACCGGTGGGGCGGAATGGTGCATGGACATGACCCTTTCGCGACGCGTCGCATCCCGCTCCCGCACCTTCGTGGCCACGGCAATGGGTGCGTGTCTCATCGCCGGGTGCGGGACGCTTCCCGGGGGCTCGGAGGGCTCCGGGGAAACCGTCACCGTCATGACGTTCGCCCCCGAGGACACCAAAGCGACCAACATGCCCGGAATGACCGGCATGGCCAAGGCCTACGAGCGCTACGTGAACTCCAAGGGCGGAATCAACGGGCACAAACTGCGCGTACTGACCTGCAACGAGAAGAACACGCCCTCCGGCGCCGCCGACTGCGCCCGCAAGGCCGTCGCCGAGAAGGCCGTCGCCGTCGTCGGCTCCTACAGTCAGCACGGACGCGCCTTCATGGCCCCGCTGGAGGCGGAGGGCATCCCCTTCATCGGCGGCTACGGAGTCTCCTCCGAGGAGTTCCAGTCCCCCCTGTCGTACCCGGTCAACGGCGGCCAGCCCGTCCTCATCGCCGGCGCCGGCCACCAGCTGAGCCGTGCCTGCAACCAGGTCGCCCTGGTCCGCCCGGACACCCTCGCGGCCGACGCCCTGCCGGTCCTGCTCAACGCCGGGCTGCGGGCCAACAAGATGGCGGACGCCTCCGACATCCGCGCCGCCGAGGACTCCGCCGACTTCGGGCCCCAGGCCCGCGAGGCCCTCGCGCACACCAGCGGCACCGGAAAGGAGAAGGAAAAGGAGAAGGGCTGCGTGACCGCCGTCCTCGGCGAGCGCACCGAGACCTTCTTCGACGCCTTCCGCCGGACCGACGCCCAGCGCAAGAAGCCGCAGATCTCCTCCGTGCTCGGCAGCGTCAGCCAGTCCCTCGTGGACCGCACCGGCGGCAAGGAGAGCCCCTTCGAGGGGGCGTACCTGACCAGCTGGTACCCGGTCGCCGCCGACCCCCTGTGGGAGCCCATGCGCAAGGTGGTCACCGAGTTCGCGTTCGGCGACGACAACGTCGACCCCGACGACAGCGGGGCGCAGACCACCTGGATCGCGTACACCGTGCTCAGCGAGATGCTGGGGCGCTTGAAGGAGGACGAGCCCGTCACCGGCCGCAAGGTCAAGCGCGCCCTGAACGAGTCGCCGCCGGTCAGCACCGGAGGCCTCACCCCGAAGCTGAGCTGGCGCTACCAGGACATGCGGGCCGTCGCCGGCTTCCCGCGCATCGTCAACGGCCAGGTCACCTTCCAGATCGTGCAGGCCGGGCGGCTTGTGGCGCAGCCCGGCGAGCAGTCCCTCGACATGACCCCGACCCTGGTGACCGCCCCGCCCATGGCCTGACCGCAACGCCTCAGAGCTGGGACTTGTCCCGCTTGGTGAGGCCGTACTTGCCGGCGATCGTGTTCCACATGGTCGCGGCGGACTCCTTGGCCCTGGTCGCCTCGCCGCTCGAACGGTTGCCTTCGGAGGCGTTCTTGGTGACCTTGGCCTTGCCGTCCTTGCACTTGTCGTCGTCCACGTCGTCCGCCCAGGCCGCGTAGCTGTCGTCGGCGTCCGCGGAGGACTGCCAGGCCTTGGTCAGGGCCGCGGACAGCTTCGCGTGGTCCGGGAGCTGGTCCGTCTTCAGCTCCTGGAGGCGGGTGACGAGCTCCTCGCGCTGGCGGGCCGCGTCGCGCAGGTCGGCGGCCGCCTGGTCGAGGTTGCTGCAGCCCTTGATGTCCTCCACGGCCTTGATCACCGCGGCCCGGCTGTCGTTGCTGTCGGCGAGGAGCTTGTCCAGCTGGACGGCCTGCGAGCGGGCCGGGTCCACGGGAGCCTCGCCGACGGGGGCCGCGGAGCCGCCGCTCGCGGTCGGGGCGGCGGCGACCGCGCCGGGGTCGGTGTTCTGCGGCTTGTCGTCGGCGAGCAGCGAACCGACGCCGAGCCCGACGACGGCCAGGCCGATGACCACCGCGCCGATGATCGCGGGCGAGACCTTGCGCGCGGGCTCCGGGGGCGGCGGAGGCGCGGCGTACTGCTGCTGCGGGTGCGGCTGCTGGTACTGCGGCTGCTGCGGCGGCTGCTGCTGGTGTCGCTGCGGGCGGCCCGGGCGGGGGCGCGGCGGCGGCTGGCGCAGCACGGGCTCCTGGACGGGCGGCAGGTGCTGGGTGTGCCCGGCGGAGTCGTCGCCCCGGAAGAGGCCGTCGAACCCGTCCGTGGCGCGGTCGGCGGGGACCGGCGGTATGTACTGGGTCGCCGCCTCGTCGTGCCCGGGAGCGGCCGGGACCGGCGGGATGTACTGCGTCGCCGCCTCGCCGGGCCCGGGGGCGGCCGGGACCGGCGGGATGTACTGCGTGGCGGCCTCGTCATGGCCGGGAGCGGTCGGGAGCGGCGGAACCGGCGGAATGTACTGCGTCGCCGCCTCGCCGGGCCCGGGAGCGGCCGGGACCGGCGGAATGTACTGCGTCGCCGCCTCGGGCAGCGGGGGGTAGCCGTAGCCGTGCGGATCCCCCGGCCCCTCGTAGCCGGGCCCCACCACGTGCCCGGGCGCACCCTCCGGGCCGGGATAGGCCTGCGGATACCCGTACGCGGCCCCGGGCTGCACCTGCTGCTGCACCTGGTCCTGCGGCTGCGGCTGCTCCGGGTACGCCGGGTAGCCGGACGCCGGGTCCGGACCCCACGGGGCACCCGGCTGGGGGGCGCCCCCTTGTCCGCTCTGCGTCACCGGGACTCCTTCTCCGACTCGCCCGACCCTACGGAACCGTCAGGTCACGCTACCCCGTCACGCACCGCCACCGTGAGAGCACCCCGAACCCCGTCCGGCCCCGGCCGACGCGGCACCCCCTACGCCGTCACCTCCAGCCGCGCCGCGAACTCCCGCACCGCCGCCTCCTCCCGGTACGGCTCCAGCCGCGCCCGGAAGTCCTCCAGATACTCCACGCCCCGGTTCGAGCGGAGCCCCTCCAGCAGCTCCGCCGCGCGCGTCGCCGTCAGGCAGGCCTGCTCCACCTCCCGCTGCTGCACCTGCGCCGCCGCCAGCAGCAGCAGCCCGATGGCCCGGCGGCGCGCCTTGCCCGCCGGCAGCCCCCGCAGGGCCTCCTCCGCCCGCCTGGCCGCCGCGTCCGCCTGCCCCAGGTCGCGGTGGCAGTGCGCCAGCTCGTCCGCGAGGTACGCCGCGTCGAAGTGGCGGATCCACACCGGGTCGTCCCCCGACTCGGGCTCCGCCCGCTCCAGCGCGCTCACCGCCCGCCCGGACAGCACCGCCGTCGCCCGGCCGTCCCCGAGCAGCGCGTGGCCGCGCGCCTCGGCCGCGTAGAACATGGCCTCGACCCGCGGGGTGACCTGCCCGCGCGTCCCCTCCTGGGCAGCCCGCGCCAGCTGTGCGATCTCCCGCGGGTTGCCCAGTTCGGCGGCGAGGTGGCTCATGGACGCCGCGAGCACGTAGCCCCCGTACGCCCGGTCCCCCGCCGCCTGGGCGAGGCGCAGCGCCTGGATGTAGTACCGCTGGGCCAGGCCCGGCTGGCCGGTGTCCACGGCCATGTAGCCGGCGAGCTCCGTCAGCCGGGCCACCGAGGCGAACAGGGCCCGGCCCACGGATTCCCGGTAGGAGCCGCCGATCAGCCCGGACACCACCGAGTTGAGGTAGTGCACGACCACCGGCCGGACGTGCCCGCTGCCGAAGCGGTGGTCGAGGTCCTTGAGGGCCTCGGTGGTGGCCCGGACCGCCTCCACGTCCGGCATGCCGACCCGCGAGCCGCCGCTGCGGGCGACCTGGGTGTCGGCCCCGGTGATCAGCCAGTCGCGGCTCGGCTCCACGAGCGCGGAGGCGGCCACGCTGGAGCCCGCGAGGAAGTCGCGGCGGCCGACGTCGCTGCGCCACAGCTCGCAGACCTGCTCGATGGCGCCGACGACGGTCGGGGAGAACTGCAGGCCGACACCGGAGGCGAGGTTCTTCCCGTTGGCCATGCCGATCTCGTCGATGGTGACGGTCCGGCCGAGTTTGCGCCCGAGCGCCTCGGCGATGATTCCGGGCGCCCGGCCGCGCGGCTGCTGGCCGCGCAGCCAGCGGGCCACGGAGGTCTTGTCGTAGCGCAGATCGAGGCCGTGTTCGGCCCCGCACATGTTCACGCGCCGGGCGAGCCCGGCGTTGGAGCACCCGGCTTCCTGGATGAGCGCCTGCAGCCGTTCGTTCGGCTGGCGGGCGACGAGAGGCCTGGCTGCCATGAAAACCCCCTGCTGACCGCGGGTGATCCGTTGGAATGATCACTTCCCGCCTGATGTGCGGAGAATCTTCCGCTCTGCGTCGTGTCGCTACCCAGCAACAGCGCCCCGGCCTCCTACGCGCCCCCACGCGTGCATCAGTGCGCCCCGTATGCAGGATCGATGCTCCGCCCGCGGGCGGGTTTACGCCCGTAACCCCGGGTGACCCGAAGAGTTGTGATGGGCGTGGAAGAGACCATCGGAGTCACGGAGACCGCACCCATCCCCAAGCAGCGCGGCGAGCAGCTGCTGGACCATGCCGTGCGGTACGCGGAAGAACGGCACTGGGATGTCTTCGCCGGCACCTGGTTGGAGCCCGCAGACGGCCGCGAGCTGTGCTCCTGCGGGGCGGCGGACTGCCCGGCGCCCGGCGCGCACCCGACGGTCAAGGACTGGGCGGCCCAGGCCACCGGCAGCGCCGTGCAGGTCCGGCGGATCTGGGCGAAGCACCCGCAGGCCTCGATCCTGCTGCCGACGGGCCGGACGTTCGACGCGCTGGACGTACCCGAATCGGCCGGGTTCCTCGCGCTGGCACGGCTGGAGCGGATGGAGCGCACCCTGGGGCCCGTCACCCTCACACCCGACCACCGGATGCTGTTCTTCGTCCTGCCGGGCGCCGGCGTCAAGGTGCCCGACCTGGTGCGCAAGCTGGGCTGGCCGTACGCCACGATCGATCTGGTGGCGCGGGGCGAGGGCGAGTACGTGGCGGCGCCGCCCACCCGCTTCGGCGGCCGGGGCTCGGTCCAGTGGGCGCGGCGGCCCACACCGGCGAACCGGTGGCTGCCGGACACGGAGGAGCTGATCGACGCGCTGGCGTACGCGTGCGGCAGCGAGGCCGCGGCGGAGCGCAAGCGCCGCCAGGGCTGACACCGTCCCCCGAACTCGCCCTCCGCACCTGCGAAATCAGGGCGAAAACTGATGACATAAGTAACTGCTCAGGCCTCTCCCCCTCCTCCTATGGTGAAGAAGGAACGACCAACGGGGACGTAATGAGAGGCAGGCGCATGCCGGACCAGGGCGATGCGACGGGTGGGACGTACGGGACGGGTGGCGCGCAGTCGACGCCTCCCGCCGTGCGGGTGGAAGGTCTGTGGAAGCGGTTCGGCGAGCAGGTGGCCGTCGCCGGGATCGACCTGGAGCTGCCCGCCGGGCAGTTCATCGGTCTGGTCGGCCCCAATGGCGCGGGCAAGACCACCACGCTGTCGATGGTGACCGGACTGCTGCGCCCGGACATGGGGCGGGTCCACGTCGCGGGGCACGACGTGTGGGCGGACCCGACCGAGGTGAAGGCGCGCATCGGCGTCCTGCCCGAGGGCCTGCGGCTCTTCGAGCGGCTGTCGGGGCGCGAACTGCTCGGCTACATGGGCCGGCTGCGCGGGCTGCCGGGCGAGGAGACCGACAAGCGTGCGACGCAGCTGCTGGAGGTCCTCGACCTCGCGGGCTCGCAGCACAAGCTGGTCGTGGACTACTCGACCGGCATGCGCAAGAAGATCGGCCTCGCGGCGGCGCTGCTGCACAACCCCGAGGTGCTCTTCCTGGACGAGCCGTTCGAGGGCGTCGACCCGGTGTCGGCGCAGACCATCCGCGGGGTGCTGGAGCGCTACACGGCCTCCGGCGCCACGGTCATCTTCTCCTCCCACGTGATGGAGCTCGTCGAGTCGCTGTGCGACTGGGTCGCCGTGATGGCCGCCGGCCGGATCCGCGCCGCGGGCCCGCTGGCCGACGTACGGGGCTCCGCGCCCTCGCTGCAGGCCGCCTTCCTCGAACTGGTCGGCGCGCACGGGCGCGACGCGGCCGGGGACTCGCTGGAGTGGCTCGGCGGCGGCTCCGGGGCGGGATCGCGATGACCTCGCCCGCCAACCCTGCCACCGGCCCGGCCGCCGGTCCGGCCAACGGCCCGGCCGCCACCGTGACCGCTCCCGCCACCGGTTCCACCGGGACCGCCGGAGCCACCGGGACCTCGCCCGTCGCGTCGGTCCCGCTGACCCCGGTCTTCGTCCGCCTCAAGCTGTCGCTGCTGCGCAACGGGCTGAAGGGCTCCTCCAAGCGCAAGGCCGCCTACTTCTCGACGCTCGCCTTCGCCCTGGTCGTCGGCTTCTTCGCGACCCTCGGCCTGGCCCTGCTGCACGGGAACACCCACGCCGGCACGGTCGTCGTCCTGCTGGCCGGGATCCTCGCCCTCGGCTGGGCCTTCATGCCGCTGTTCTTCCCCACCGGGGACGAGACCCTCGACCCGAGCCGGCTGGTCATGCTGCCGCTGCGCCCGCGTCCGCTCGTACGGGCCCTCCTCGCCTCGTCACTGGTCGGCATCGGACCGCTGTTCACCCTGTGCCTGGCCATCGGCTCCGTACTGGCCGTCGCACGCGGCGCCGCCGGCGCGGTGGCCGCCGTGGTGGCCGCACCCCTGCTGGTCCTCGGCTGCGTGACCCTCGCGCGGGCGATGGCCACGGCCAACGTGCGGCTGCTGACCAGCCGCAAGGGGCGCGACCTGGCGATCCTCAGCGGCCTGCTGATCGCCGTGGGCGGCCAGCTCGTCAACTTCGGCAGCCAGCGCCTCTTCCAGGCGGGCGGCCTCGCCACGCTGGAGCCCGTCGAGGCCGTGGTGCGCTGGCTGCCGCCGGCGACCGCCGTCGGCATGGTGGACTCGGCGAGCGAGGGCGCGTACGGGGTGGCGGCCGCCCAACTGGCCCTGACCCTGGCCGCCGTGGCCGGCCTCCTGTGGTTCTGGGAGCGGACCCTGACCCGGCTGATGGTCACCCCGGACGGCTCGACCATCACGGCGGCCCGGCCCACGAAGGACCGCGGCGCGGGCGGCCTGTGGTCCCTGCTGCCCGCCGGCCGGACGGGCGCGACCATGCAGCGCACCCTGCGCTACGCCGTCCGCGACCCGAAGACCAAGGCGTCGCTGGTGACCGGGCTGGCGATCGGCCTGATCATCCCCGTCTTCAACGCCCTCCAGGGCACGGGATCGGTCTACCTCGGCTGCTTCGGCGCGGCCATGCTCGGCATGCAGATGTACAACCAGTTCGGCCAGGACACCTCCGCGTTCTGGATGGTCGCGCAGACCATCACCTCCACGCGCGACGCGTACGAGGAACTGCGCGCGCGGGCCGCCGCGCTGGCCCTGGTCACCGTCCCGTACACGCTCCTGGTCATGGTGATCACGGCCGCGGTGCTCGGCGACTGGTCCGCCTTCCCGGCGGCCACGGGCCTGGCCCTGGCCCTGCTGGGCTCGATGCTCTGCACGGGGGCGCTGGCCTCGGCCCGCTTCCCCTACTCGATCCCGTCGGACGGCGCCTTCAAGAACGTCGTCCCGGGCCAGGCGGGGCTAGCCTGGGCCGGCATCTTCGGCGGGCTGCTGGTCTCGGCGGTGGTCTCCGCCCCGGTGATCGCCCTGACGATCTGGCTCAGGGCGGACGGCCACCAGGACATCTCCTGGATCGTGCTCCCGCTGGGTGTGGCCTGGGGCGCACTTGCCGCCTGGGCGGGCCTGCGGCTCGCCGCCCCGACGGTGGCGCGCAAGCTGCCGGAGATCCTGACGGCGGTCAGCAAGGGCTGAGCGCCGCCCACCGCCTGCCGCCTGCCGACCGCCGACCCAGCCGGAACGGGCCGGTCTCCGCTCCCACGGGGGAGAGCGGAGACGGGCCCGTTTCCCTTGGGCCCGGCATCAGTTGGCGGCGAGCAGGGCGAGTACGGCGATCGAGCCCGCGAAGACGACGACGTGCCGGAGGTTCTGGAGGTACGGCATCACCCAGTCGGGGAAACCGTCCTCGGCGGCGCGGAGCATGGACCTGACGTCGATGCGCTGCAGTTCGGCGTCCCCGGACTTGGCGAAGGCGGCGGTCACGGACGGCACGGCCGTCAGGTTCGAGTAGAGGATCACGCAGTTCACGAGGAGGACGAGCGGCTGGACGACCCACGACACCGTCCCGCTCCACGCACTCCCCGCGACCTGGAGCACGGCGGGCACGGCCAGCGCCACCGCGATCCCGACGGGCGCCCAGGTCTCGTGCCCACCCGCGTCGAGCCGCATGCCGTTCTCGGCCATGACGGTGGTGCGCACCCCCTGCCGCCCCAACTCGGCCTCGACGGCGGCCTGGGCGCGGGCGCCGTAGCGGCTGCGGACGACGGGGATGCTCAGGAAGGCGACGGCGATCAGCAGCTGCAGGGCGGCGACGGCGTTCATCGGGGGGACCTCGTTTCTCGGTGCTTGCCTGGCGACGCCGTCACCATGAAGCCGCCCCCTGACAGCCCCCGAACACCCCGCTGACAGACCGCTGACACGCTCGGCCCTACGACGAGCGACGGCCGCCTGTTCCGCCCCGCCCGGCGCACGGGAGGGGCGGAACAGGCGGGGTGGTCAGGGGGCTTCGGCCTTGACGGCGTCGAGGAAGGGTTCCAGGACCTCGCGCCAGGCCGTCGGCTGGTCGTAGTGGAGGTAGTGGCCCGCGTCGGGGATCTCCGCGTACTGGCCGGCCGGCAGGACGCGGACCATTTCCTGGGCCTCGGCCCGGCCCAGTTCGCCGTCGAGGCCGCGGACCACCAGGGTCGGGCAGCGGACCTGGGCGAGTTCCTCCCAGTGGGCGTCGTGGACCCAGGTCTCCCGGGCCGTCAGCATCTGGCGGCGGGAGAAGACCGGGCGCCAGCCGTCCGACGCCTCGTGCATGACCTCGGCGAAGAAGGCGCCGCGGCCGGGGTCGGGGCGCTCCACCCGGGGATCGTCCTCGCCGAACCAGCGGCGGGCCGCGTCCTGGGTGGGGAAGGGCAGCGGCCAGTGGTGGAACCAGTCCTCCCATTCCTGCTGGGAGGCCGCGCCCAGGGCGGAGGCCCGCATGTCGCAGATGACGACGGCTTCGACCAGGTCCGGGCGGCGGGCCGCGAGCTGCCAGGCGGTGAGGGCGCCCATGGAGTGGCCGATCAGTGTGACGGGGGCGAGGCCGAGCTGCTCGACGGCCGCTTCGGCGTCGGCCACGAAGGCCTCGCGGCCCAGGGAGGTCGGGGTGCCGTCGGGGGCGGCGGGCGGGCGGGCGCTCTGGCCGTGCCCGCGCTGGTCCAGGGCCACGACGCGGTGGCGCTCACGGAGCCAGCGGGCGGTGCCCGCCCAGTGGAAGGCGCGGCCCATCAGGCCGTGAAGTAACAGCACTCCGGGGCGGGTGTCGGGCTCGGCCTCTGCTTCGCGGAACTCCCAGGCGGCCAGGCGGAAGCCTTCGGCCCCTGTCACATCGACGCGCTGTACCACCGCAGATGCACCCCCTTCGCTCCCCGCCAGACTATCGAACCCGCATTCGAAAACGGGTTTCTCGCCCACAACACCGCTCTTTCGAGTGACCTTGCTCAAGGATTGATCCCCGCTGCCGATGGAGATCCTTTCACCAGGGAGGCGGGCCGCTCGGGGAAGACGGTCCGAGGGGACGACCTTGAGAGCTCGGGGCTCCAGGTCACCAGGGGAGGATCGGTCCCGGCGCCGAAAGGCGCCGGGACCGCCCACACCAAGACCGGTCATCCGTACGGGTCACGACGGTCACGACCCGTGGTTCACGGACCTGCCCACCGGACGCATCCACGCCGACACGAACACGACGCGAACGCCGAAGCGAACGTCGTCGCGAGCGCCGACGCGCCGGAGGTCAGCGCTTCGCCACGAACACGTGCGAGGCGACCTCCGCGTCCAGCTCTGCTGCCTCACCCCCACTGCCGACCAGCACGCCGCCCGGCGACTCGGTCACGCTCACCACCGAACCGGGCTGCACGCCCGCCCGCCGGAGCGTGTACATCAGCTGGGCGTCCGTCTGGATCGGCTCACCGATCCGCCGGACGACCACGGTCTTGCCCTCGGTGCCCGCGTCGAGCTCGGACAGGCTGACCATCCCGTCCTCCAGGAACGGGTCCGCCTCGGCCTTCTCACCCAGCTCCTCCAGCCCCGGGATCGGGTTCCCGTACGGCGACTCGGTCGGGTGGCGCAGCAGCTCCAGCACCCGCCGCTCCACCGCCTCGCTCATCACGTGCTCCCACCGGCAGGCCTCCGCGTGCACCTGCTCCCACTCCAGGCCGATGACGTCGACGAGCAGGCACTCCGCGAGCCGGTGCTTGCGCATGACGCGCGTGGCCAGCCGGCGGCCCTCCTCCGTCAGCTCGAGGTGCCGGTCGCTGGCGACGGCCACCAGGCCGTCCCGCTCCATGCGCGCCACCGTCTGGCTCACCGTCGGACCGCTCTGGTCGAGCCGCTCGGCGATGCGGGCGCGCATGGGGACCACGCCTTCCTCTTCCAGCTCGAGGATGGTGCGGAGATACATCTCCGTGGTATCGATCAGTCCGGACATTCGTGCCCCTCGGATTGCGTGCGCTGGCCCTGTCCCCAATTCTGACGCATCGGGCCGACAACCGTCCCGTGCCGTGGGTCAAGACCGCTCCCGGACATCTCCCGGGCGTCCCGGCGAAGATCGTCCGATGATGTCCGGGGTGCGTGACCGGAACATCTGCCCGGGACTGACGTTCGTATTGACACGCCCTTGGTCCAGACCGCACGGTGAGCGGCGGACACGGACGCTCCCCCACCTCTGGAAGGGCCATCGGCGTATGAGCGAGAGCAAGCTGGCCGGTCAGTTCTTCGATGCCGCCATCGGTCTGCTGGAGCGGGTGCGGGACGAGGAGGCCCCGCACATCGCCGAGGCCGGCTCCCTCATCGCCGACGCGGTCGCCGCCGGCAACCGGCTCTTCGCCTTCGGCGCCGGCCACTCCTCACTGCCCGCCCAGGACGTCGTCTACCGGGCCGGCGGCCTGGCCCTGATGAACTTCCTCGCCGTCCCCGGCACGGCCGGCGTCGACGTCATGCCCGCGACCCTGGGCAGCGCCCTGGAGCGGGTCGACGGCCTGGCCGGCGCCGTCCTCGACAGCAGCCCCGCCTCCGACGGCGACATCCTCGTGATCATCTCCCTCTCCGGGCGCAACGCCCTGCCCGTCGAGATGGCGATGAACGCCCGCGCCATCGGCCTCAAGGTCATCGGCGTGACCTCGGTGGCGTACGCGACCGGGACCAAGTCGCGGCACGTCTCCGGCACCTTCCTCAAGGACCACTGCGACGTCGTCCTCGACAGCAAGATCGCCGTCGGTGACGCCGAGCTGAGCATCGACGGCATCGACGCGCCCTTCGCCCCCGCCTCCACCGTCGTCACCAGCGCGATCATGCAGGCGGTCATGGCCACGGCGGCCGGCGAGCTCGCCGCCCGCGGGCTGGAGCCCCCGCTGCTGCGCTCCGGCAACGTCGACGGCGGCCACGAGTGGAACGGCCGCGTCATGCAGGAGTACGGCGACCGGATCTTCTTCCGGCACTGAGCAGCCGGTCCGGGGCCCCGGCACCCCGGACCGCGATCAGGCCCCGTCCCGGCCGGCGGAACCCGCCGCCAGGTCCAGGTCGGCCGCGACCCGGGCCGCGACCTCCTCCGCGTACGCCGCATCCGCGCGCTCGAAGGCCGCCCGCGAGGGCCCGCGCACGAACGTCAGCGCCCCCAGGGTCCGCCCCCGGCTCCGCAGCACCGTGCACAGCACGTGCACGGCGCCCTCGGGCCACTGGCGGGCCCGCGCCCACCCCGCGTCGACCTCCCCGCGCGGGGCGCTGGTGCGCACCGAGCCGATCCGGTCCAGTGCCTGCAGCGCCGGGTGCCCGGCCGCGTACCGGACGGGGATCGCCCCGGGGCCCGGCAGCACCGGCGGCGACGCGGCGGACCGTACGAGCCTGCGCCGCTCGGGATCGGCCGCGGGATCCAGCACGTCCAGCAGCGCGTGCTCGGCGAAGCCGGCGAGGGCGAAGTCCAGTCGCACGGCGGCCGCTTCGGCCGGGTCCTCGCACTCGGCGGCGGCCCGCCCCGCACGGTGGAGCTGGTGCGAGCGGAACCGCAGCTGCGCGGTGTCCAGTTGCTCCTGGCGGGCCTCGGTGACGTCCTGGAACAGCCAGCCCACGCCCAGCGGCACCGGCTCCTCCGCGAGCGGCGAGGCCAGCCGCAGGAACCCGCACCGCCAGCACCTGCGCCGCACCCCCTCGGCCGTGCTCACCGACACCCACATCTCCACCGGCGCGGGCGGGGCCCCCTCGGCGAGCACGTGCTGGAGCGCGCCCTCCAGCTCCTCGACGCCCTGGGCCAGCAGCTCCCCCAGGGGCCGCCCGAGCAGGGCGGTGCGGCCGGTCCCGAAGGCCCGTGCGGCGTGCGCGTTGACCACGGCGGGCCGCAGGTCGACGTCGACCAGGACGACGCCCCAGGAGGCGTCGTCCATCAGGGCCTCGCTCAGCGCGATGGAGCGTTCCAGGTCGATCTGGGCGTGCACCTCGCTGAAGGCGCAGTACACCCCGGCGGGTTTCCCGTCCGCGCCGGGCACCCCGGCGGACTGGGTCCGCACCAGGACGCGCCCGCCGTCCTTGGTCAGCAGCGCGAACTCGTGCACCTGCCGGCCGGGCACGTGCTGGGCGGCCATCAGCCGGTCCTGGACGTCGTGCGCGTCGGCGGCCCGCACCGCCCAGCCCTCGAAGCCTCTGCGCCCCACGGCCTCGGCGGCGCTCCAGCCCAGGATCCGCTCGGCCTCCCGGTTCCAGTGGGTGATCACGCCGTCGGCGTCGAACGCGCACAGGGCGGCGTCCATGCCGTCCAGCAGCGCCGCGAGCAGATCGTCGGCGGTCTCGTCACGTCCGTAGGCACTCACCTGGAACCCCCAGCAGGTGTTCGCGTATGCGGCACGTCAGATCATTGAACTCGAACGTGACCCACACCACACCGCTTTCGGCGAAATCGGCGCGCATCCCCACACACCTGGGAAAGCACCACCGGAACGGCCGCACGTTCGAGTGACCATTCCGCATCCGCGCACACCGCACGGTCCACGATGCGTAGCGTCGCGGGCACCACGAGAAGGGACTGGAACGCGTGGTCAGCCAGCTGAGGAGACCTCTGCAGGACGTGGCCGCCACGAACGCCACCAGGCTCCAGCTCGTGAAAGCGCTCGCAACGCAGGGCGTGCCGGTACATGCGTGGTCGGGCGGGCGCACCTACTGGAACCGGTCCGCGATGGGCTTGCCGAAGAGCCACACGCTCGACGCCCTGGCCATCGGAATCATCGACCACGAGCGAGGGGACGCGCTCGTCCGGGTACCCGCGCAGATCCTGGTGGTGTCGTCGACCGGGCGTGGTTCGTACGCCAGGACCACCCCTGACCGCTTCGGGTTCCCCCGCTTGCAGCGGCCGCGCGGCAAGGTCCACCACGGGTACGCGACCGGGGACCTGGTGGCGGCCGTCGTGCCCAGAGGAAAGTGGGCCGGCAGGTGGGTGGGACGCATCGCGGTCCGGACCAGCGGCCAGCATCGCATCACGACGTCGACCAGCCGCTTTGACGTCTCCCACCGGAACTTGCGGCTGCTCCAGAGAGCCGATGGATACGCCTACGGATTCGCCGACGAAATTCGATTGAGCGGACCGCACAGGCCTGCCTAGAGTGGAGGCACACTGAAAGGAGGTGATCCCGGAAATGTACGAACTCCGGACGCGTGAGGTGGCTGCGGGCTAGGGCCCGTCGTCAGTAGCGCACCCAGTGCGGTGCCCGGCGGAATCGCCCGGCGCCAATCCCAAGCAGTCACCCGACCCGCGGGCTCGCCGGTACGTCCGGCCGGCTTCTCTCACTGCAGGAGAGAAACCCGAGCCCGCGGGTCGTCTGCGTTCCCCGCTCCCGCTCGGCGCCGCACGGCTACGGGCAGAGCCGCTCCACGTGCCACTTGCCCCCGTCCAGGACGTAGCGCAGACGGTCGTGCATGCGGTTCTCGTGGCCCTGCCAGAACTCCACCGCCTCCGGGACCACGCGCAGGCCGCCCCACTCCGGCGGGACCGGCACCTGCTCGTGCTCCGGATAGCGGGCCTCCAGCTCGGCGTAGCGCCGGTCCAGCTCCGCGCGGGAGCCGATCACGCTCGACTGCTCGCTCGCCCAGGCGCCCAGCTGGGAGCCGTGCGGGCGGGAGCGGAAGTACGCCGCCGTCTCGTCGCGGCCGATACGCGCCGCCGTACCCGTGACGATCACCTGGCGGGCGATCGGGTGCCACGGGAAGAGCAGGGCCACGTGCGGGTTCCCGGCCAGCTCGCGGCCCTTCCGGGAGG
Source organism: Streptomyces sp. NC-S4 (assembly GCF_054353315.1). Taxonomy (NCBI): domain Bacteria; kingdom Bacillati; phylum Actinomycetota; class Actinomycetes; order Kitasatosporales; family Streptomycetaceae; genus Streptomyces; species Streptomyces sp. NC-S4. The sequence goes on from NZ_CM135937.1 coordinate 3,894,346, forward strand.
CGTAATTGGTGTAGAAGACGAAGCCCCGCCCGTCGAACTGCTTCATCAGCACCGTCCGCGAGCTGGGCCGTCCGTCCGGGGTGGCCGTCGATACGACCATGGCGTTCGGCTCGAAGAGGTGCGAGTCGGCGGCCTGCTGGAACCAGAGCGCGAACTGGTCCATCGGATGCTCGGCGAGACTCCCCTCGTCGACGATCTCCGAGCGGTACTGCTTGCGCATCATGGCGGGGTCAATGTCCTGATCGGTCACGTCCGCCATCCTGCCGCAGCCGGACCGGTGGCGGTGTGCCGTATGTCACGCTTCCGCAGTCGGGGCGGAGCGGCCAAAATCTTGGGGCCGGTCCGAAGGTCCCCGAGTGGGTGACCGACGGCCGTGCCGGGCATCAACGGGGATGACCGCGCCGGACCGCGAGTCACGCCGGGAGCCGCGCGTGTTCGCACTATCTGAGGAGCCGCCTGATGTCCGACTTCGTACCCGGGCTCGAAGGGGTCGTCGCGTTCGAGACGGAGATCGCCGAACCCGACAAGGAAGGCGGGTCGCTCCGCTACCGGGGCGTCGACATCGAAGACCTCGTGGGCCACGTCTCCTTCGGGAACGTCTGGGGCCTGCTGGTCGACGGTGCCTTCAACCCGGGCCTGCCGGCCGCCGAGCCCTTCCCCATTCCGGTCCACTCCGGTGACATCCGCGTCGACGTCCAGTCCGCGCTCGCCATGCTCGCCCCCGTGTGGGGCCTGAAACCGCTCCTGGACATCGACGAGCAGACCGCCCGTGACGATCTCGCGCGCGCGGCCGTGATGGCCCTGTCGTACGTCGCCCAGTCCGCCCGCGGCCAGGGCCTGCCCATGGTGCCGCAGCGGGAGATCGACAAGGCCGAGTCCGTCGTCGAACGGTTCATGATCCGCTGGCGGGGCGAGCCCGACCCGCGGCACGTCAAGGCCGTCGACGCGTACTGGACCTCGGCCGCCGAGCACGGCATGAACGCCTCCACCTTCACCGCGCGGGTGATCGCGTCGACCGGCGCGGACGTCGCCGCGGCGCTGTCCGGCGCGGTGGGCGCGATGTCGGGGCCGCTGCACGGCGGGGCGCCGTCCCGCGTACTCGGCATGATCGAGGAGATCGAGCGCACCGGCGACGCCGTGGCGTACGTGAAGAAGGCCCTCGACAAGGGCGAGCGGCTGATGGGCTTCGGGCACCGCGTCTACCGTGCCGAGGACCCGCGTGCCCGCGTGCTGCGGCGCACGGCCAAGGAGCTCGACGCGCCGCGCTACGAGGTGGCCGCCGCGCTGGAGAAGGCCGCGCTGGAGGAGCTGCACGCACGCCGCCCCGACCGGGTGCTCGCCACGAACGTGGAGTTCTGGGCCGCGATCATGCTGGACTTCGCCGAGGTTCCCGCGCACATGTTCACGTCGATGTTCAGCTGCGCCCGCACCGCCGGCTGGTCGGCGCACATCCTGGAGCAGAAGCGCACGGGCCGCCTGGTGCGGCCCTCGGCCCGCTACACCGGGCCGGGGCGGCGCAACCCGCAGGAGATCGAGGGCTACGCGGACATCGCCGAGACGGCGTAAGCCCCGCTCGTGCCCTGGGCGCCGTATCCCGCTCCCGCGGGGTGCGGCGCCCTTCCCGTGCCCGCCGCCTCAGCCCAGGGCGGCGTCCAGGATCCGGGACCACTGGGCCACCACCCGGGCCCGGCGGGCCGTGTCGTCGGTGAGCACGTTGGCCAGGCCCAGGCCCCGCGCCATGTCCAGCAGGCCCTGCACGGTCTCCCGTACACCCGGCACCGACTCGTCGGCGCCCAGCAGCTCGACGGCGATGCGGTGGGTCTCGCGGCCGACCCGGGCCTCCAGTTCGGTGACCCGGGGGCGCAGCTGCTCCTCGTTGGAGGCGGCCACCCACAGCTGGAGGGCTGCCCGGAACAGGGCGCCGGTGTAGAGGTCGACGAGCGCCTCCACCACGGCGGGGCGGGCGGCCGGGCCGGCGTGGAAGAGGTCGCGCAGGGCGGTGGAGCGCTCCTCCGCGACGTACTCGACGGCCGCGGTGAACAGGTCCTCGCGGGTCGGGAAGTGGTGCTGGGCGGCGCCGCGCGATACTCCGGCCCGTTCGGCGACGACCGAGACGGTCGAACCGGCCCAGCCGTGCTCCGCGAGGCAGGACACGGCCGCCTCCAGGAGGTGGCGGCGGGTGACGCGGCTGCGCGCCTGCTTGGGGCCGGTCACAGCGACCATGACGGTTCCCGGCGCTCGAAGCGGGCGGTGATGCCTTCGCGGGCCTCGGCGGAGGCGAACAGTGCGGCGGACAGCTCGGTGAGGCGGGAGCCGTCGCGGGCGAGGGCCTCGCGCACGGCGGCGGAGGTCAGCGCCTTCGTCGCGGCCAGCCCCTGCGGGGAGGCCTTGCGCAGGCCGGCGAGTACGGGCGCCAGGGCCGCGTCCACGTCCTCGCCGTGCAGGGTGAGCAGTCCGATCCGGGCGGCCTCGGCGGCGTCGAAGGCCTCGGCGGTGAGGAAGTAGCGGGCGGCGGCGCGGGGGTCGAGGCGCGGCAGCAGCGGCATGGAGATCACCGCGGGGGCGAGGCCCAGATGGGTCTCGGTGAAGGCGTACGAGGACCCCGGTCCGGCGGCGGCGATGTCGCAGACGCCGAGCAGCCCGAGGCCGCCGGCCCGGACGTGGCCGGTGACCCGGGCGACGACGGGCTTGGGGAGCTCGGCGGTCTCGCGCAGCAGGGCCAGGAAGTCGGCCGGATCGCAGGGGGACTTGAGGTCGGCCCCGGCGCAGAACGTGTTGCCGGTGTGGGTGAGGACGACGGCCCGGACGGCGGTGTCCGCGGCCGCGGCGGCGAGCGCGGAGCGGAGCTCGGCGACGAGGTCGGCGGAAAGGGCGTTGCGGTTGCCCGGGGAGTCCAGGGTGAGGGTGGCGATGCCGGTCGCCTGGGCGGCGTGCACTCGTGGGGCCATGTCTCCTCCGGAGTGGTTGGCGGATGTGGGTACTTCGGGAGAGTACGGGGTGCCCTGCGGGGTGCCCTGCGGGCGGCTCGGCGGTTGGTGGTGCGGGCTGCCCCCGCCGGGGCTGCGCCTCAAACGCCGGCGGGGCTTGGAGGGGTGGGGCGGGGCCCCGCACGAGGATCTCCTCGGCTCGGCGCGCGCGGCCCTGTCTCGGCCAGACGGCCATGGTCGCGCCTCGTCCTGCGGGGACCCTCCTGCGTGTCCCCGCCCCACCGGTACGGCTACGACAGCGACGGCCCACCCCCTTCCCGGAGAGCCCGCGCCACCGGGCGGGGGAAACCAGGCCCTCTCCCCCGTGGGCATGCGGCTGAGGGGCGGGGGGACGGGGCGGGGTGTCCCCGCAGGACGAGCGCGCACCACCGAGCACAACCGAGACAAACCGAACCGCGCGAGCCGAGGAGACACCCCGCCCCGGCACCCCGCCCCGACCCCCGCCGACAAGCCCGCCACAACCAGCCCCGCCGGCGATTGAGGCGCGGGGTCCGGGGCAGAGCCCCGGCACACGGCCGCAACACGAACCAGCCGCCCGCAGGGCAATCGGTTAGTAGGACTTGGGGAGGCCCAGGGTTTGGTGGGAGATGAAGTTCAGGATCATCTCGCGGCTGACCGGGGCGATGCGGGCCACGCGGGCGGCGGTGATGAGGGAGGCCAGGCCGTATTCGCGGGTGAGGCCGTTGCCGCCGAGGGTGTGGACCGCCTGGTCCACCGCTCGGACGCAGGCCTCCCCGGCGGCGTACTTCGCCATGTTCGCCGCCTCGCCCGCGCCCATGTCGTCGCCCGCGTCGTACAGCGCGGCCGCCTTCTGGGTCATCAGGCGGGCCAGTTCCAGTTCGATGTGCGCCTGGGCCAGCGGGTGGGCGATGGCCTGGTGCGCGCCGATGGGCGCCTTCCAGACCTGGCGGGTCTTCGCGTAGTCGACGGCCTTGGCGAGGGCGTGGCGGCCCATCCCGATGGCGAAGGCGGCGGTCATGATCCGCTCCGGGTTGAGTCCGGCGAAGAGCTGGAGGAGGCCCGCGTCCTCGTCGCCTACCAAGGCCGAGGAGGGCAGGCGGACCTCGTCCAGGGTGAGTTCGAACTGCTTCTCCGCGGCGGCGAGTTCCATGTCGATGACCGAGCGGCCGAAGCCGGGCGCGTCGCGCGGGACGATGAACAGGCAGGGCTTGAGGCTGCCGGTGCGGGCGTCTTGGGTGCGGCCGACGATGAGGGTGGCGTCGGCGATGTCGACGCCGGAGATGAAGACCTTGCGGCCGGTCAGGATCCAGTCGTCGCCGTCGCGGCGGGCCGTGGTGGTGATCCGGTGGGAGTTGGATCCGGCGTCGGGTTCGGTGATGCCGAAGGCCATGGTGAGGCTGCCGTCGGCGAGGCCGGGCAGCCAGGCCTGCTTCTGGGCGTCCGTGCCGAAGCGGGCGATGACCGTGCCGCAGATGGCGGGCGAGACGACCATCATGAGGAGGGGGCAGCCCGCGGCCCCGAGTTCTTCCAGGACGATGGAGAGTTCGGCGATGCCGCCGCCCCCGCCGCCGTACTCCTCGGGGAGGTTGACGCCGAGGTAGCCGAGCTTGGCGGCGTCGGCCCACAGCTCGTCGGGGTGGCCGCCTTCGCGGGCGACGCGGGCGAGGTAGTCGCGGCCGTAGCGCTGTCCGAGGGCGGAGACGGCGGCGCGCAGGGCGTTGTGTTCGGCGGACTCGGTGGTGGGGCTCATGACTGCGGTTCCTCCTGGACTACGGCGAGCAGGGCGCCGAACTCGACCTGTCGGCCGGTGTCGACGTGGAGCGCGGTGAGCGTGCCGGAGGCGGGAGCGAGGATGCGGTGCTCCATCTTCATGGCCTCGAGCCAGAGCAGGGGCTGGCCGGCGGTGACGGGGCTGCCGGGGGCCAGGCCCTCGGCGATGCGGACGACGGTGCCGGGCATGGGGGCGAGCAGTGAGCCCGGTTCGGTCCGGTCCTGGGGGTCCGGGAAGCGGGGGACGCGGGTGAAGGTGTGGGCGCCGAGTGCGGAGTCCACGTAGATCTCGTTCGAATTTTGTTTCACGTGGAACGCCCGGCGGATTCCCCCGACTTCGAGGGTGACGAGGTCCGGGGAGGTGGAGACGACGCGGATCCCGGGGTGGTTCACCGGGTGGTACTGGACCTCGTACTCGGTGCCGCCCGTGGTGTAGCGGCGGGTCTGCGGCTGTGAGCGGAGGTTGCGCCAGCCGCCGAGACGGGCGGCGAGGGGGGCGTCCGGGCCGGGGGACGCTTCGGCGAGGGCGGCGGCGAGGGCGGCCGGGGTGGCGTCCGGGGTGTCGGCGGTGAGGGTGTCGAGGTGACGGTCGTAGAAGCCGGTGTCGAGTTGTCCGGCGGCGAACTCCGGGTGGCGCAGGGAGCGTACGAGGAGTTCGCGGTTGGTGGTGAGGCCGTGGATGCGGGCTCCGGCGAGGGCGGCGGCGAGGGCCCGGACGGCCTCGGCGCGGGTGGGGGCGTGGGCGACGACCTTGGCGAGCATGGGGTCGTAGTGGATTCCGACGGTGTCCCCGTCGGTGAAGCCGGTGTCGACGCGGATCCCGCCGGGGATGGCGAGGGTGTGCAGGACGCCGGTCTGGGGGCGCCAGTCCTGGGCGGGGTCCTCTGCGTAGAGGCGGGCTTCGACGGCGTGGCCGGTGGGCTGCGGGGGTGCCGGGGGCAGGGCCTCGCCTTCGGCGACGCGCAGCTGGAGGGCGACGAGGTCGAGGCCGAAGACGGCTTCGGTGACGGGGTGTTCGACCTGGAGGCGGGTGTTCATCTCCAGGAAGTAGGGGCGTCCGTCGGCGGTGACGAGGAACTCGACGGTGCCCGCGCCCCGGTACGAGACCGCGCGGGCGGCGGCTACGGCTGCGGTGTGCAGGCTCTCGCGCAGGGCGTCCGGCAGGCCCGGTGCCGGCGCCTCCTCGATGACCTTCTGGTGGCGGCGCTGGAGGGAGCAGTCACGGGTGCCGAGCGCCCAGACGGTGCCGTGCGCGTCGGCGAGGATCTGCACCTCGACGTGGCGGCCGCGTTCCACGTAGGGCTCGGCGAAGACCTCGCCGTCCCCGAAGGCGGAGCGGGCTTCCGCCGAGGCGGCGTCGAGGGCTTCCTTCAGCTGGTCGAGGTCGCGGACGACGCGCATGCCGCGGCCTCCGCCGCCGGCCGCGGCCTTGAGGAGGAGGGGCAGGTCTGCGGGGGTGGCGGCGGCCGGGTCGACGGGGTCGAGGAGCGGTACCCCGGCGGTGCGCATGAGTTCCTTGGCCCGGGTCTTGGAGGCCATGGCCTCGATGGCTTCGGGGGGCGGGCCGATCCAGGTCAGTCCGGCGGCCAGGACTTCGCGGGCGAAGTCGGCGTTCTCGGAGAGGAAGCCGTAGCCGGGGTGCACGGCGTCGGCGCCCGCGGCGAGGGCGGCCTTGATGATGAGGTCGCCGCGCAGGTAGGTGTCGGCGGGGGCGGCGCCGGGCAGCCGTACGGCCGCGTCGGCGTCGCGGACGTGCAGGGCGTCGGCGTCCGGGTCGGAGTGGACGGCGACGGTGGCCAGGCCCAGTGCGCGGGCGGTGCGGAAGATCCGGACGGCGATCTCGCCGCGGTTGGCGACGAGGAGGGAGGTCAGGTTCGTCATGTGCGGGCTCACATCCGGAAGACGCCGAAGCCGCCACGGGCGCCCTCGACGGGGGCGTTGTGGACGGCCGACAGGCACAGGCCGAGGACGGTACGGGTGTCGCGCGGGTCGATGACCCCGTCGTCGTAGATCCGCCCGGACAGGAACATGGGGAGGGACTCGGACTCGATCTGCGCCTCGACGAAGGCGCGCATTCCGGCGTCCTGTTCCTCGTCGTACGGGAGTCCCCTGGCGGCGGCGGACTGGCGGGACACGATGGAGAGGACTCCGGCCAGCTGCTGGGGGCCCATGACGGCGGATTTGGCGCTGGGCCAGGCGAAGAGGAAGCGGGGCTCGTAGGCGCGGCCGCACATGCCGTAGTGGCCGGCGCCGTAGCTGGCGCCGATGAGCACGGACAGGTGCGGGACTTTCGAGTTGGAGACCGCGTTGATCATCATCGAGCCGTGTTTGATGATGCCGCCCTGCTCGTACTCCTTGCCGACCATGTAGCCGGTGGTGTTGTGGAGGAAGAGCAGCGGGATGTCGCGCTGGTTGGCGAGCTGGATGAACTGGGCGGCCTTCTGGGACTCGGCGCTGAACAGCACGCCCTGCGCGTTGGCGAGGATGCCGACCGGGTAGCCGTGCAGGGTGGCCCAGCCGGTGACGATGCTGGGGCCGTAGAGGGGCTTGAACTCGTCGAAGTCGGAGGCGTCGACGATCCGGGCGATGACCTCGCGCGGGTCGAAGGGGGTCTTCAGGTCGGGCGGGACGATGCCGAGGAGTTCCTCGGGGTCGTGGAGGGGTTCCCGGGCCTTCGGCGGGTCCTGGTGCGGCTTGCGGTGGTTGAGGCGGGCCACGACGCGGCGGGCCTGGCGGATCGCGTCGTACTCGTCGAGGGCGTAGTGGTCGGCGAGTCCGGAGACGCGGGCGTGCATGTCGGCGCCGCCGAGGGACTCGTCGTCGCTCTCCTCGCCGGTGGCCATCTTGACCAGGGGCGGACCGCCGAGGAACACCTTGGAACGGTCCTTGATCATGATCGTGTGGTCGGACATGCCGGGGATGTACGCGCCTCCGGCGGTGGAGTTGCCGAAGACGACGGCGATGGTCGGGACGCCCTCGGCCGAGAGCCGGGTGAGATCGCGGAAGACCGCGCCGCCCGGGATGAAGATCTCCTTCTGTGAGGGCAGGTCGGCGCCGCCGGACTCCACGAGGCTGATGCAGGGGAGGCGGTTCTGCCGGGCGATCTCGTTGGCGCGCAGCGCCTTCTTCAGCGTCCACGGGTTGGAGGCTCCGCCGCGGACGGTGGGGTCGTTGGCGGTGATCAGGCACTCGACGCCCTCGACGGTGCCGATGCCGGTGACCATGGACGCGCCGACGGGGTAGTCGCTTCCCCAGGCGGCGAGCGGGGACAGTTCCAGGAACGGGGTGTCGGGGTCGAGGAGCAGCTCGACGCGCTCGCGCGCCAGGAGTTTGCCGCGGCCGCGGTGGCGTGCCGTGTACTTCTCGCCGCCGCCCTGCAGGGCCTTGGCGTGCTCGGCGTCGAGGGCGGCGAGGCGCTCCAGCGCGGCGGTACGGGCCTGTGCGTGGTCGGGGGCGTGCGGGTCGACGGTGGTGCCGAGGCGGGTCATGAGGTGGCCTCCGGGGCCGGGAGGAGAGCGACGGGGATGTCGAGGTGGCGGGCGCGGAGCCATTCGCCGAGGGCCTTGGCCTGGGGGTCGAAGCGGTGGCCGGAGGCGACGCCGTCGCCGAGGATGCCTGTGACGGTGAAGTTGAGGGCCCTCAGCCGGGGCAGCTCGTGGCGGGTGACGGTGTGGTGCGCGGTCTCGGGGAGCAGTGTCTGGAGCGCCTCGGCGGTGAGGGTGTGGTGCAGCCACTCCCAGGCGGCGTCGGTCTCGACCCACACGCCGATGTTGGCGTCGCCGCCCTTGTCTCCGCTGCGGGCCCCGGCCAGCGCCCCGAGGGGGGCGCGGACGGTCTCCCGGGGCTCCGCACCGGACCCGGCGTGGGCTGCGCCCCCGACCCCTTCGAGGGCTCCGCCCCCGGACCCCCGCGCCTCAAACGGCGGCGGGGCTGATTGTGCGGGAGGCTGGGCCGGTGGGGCTGGATGCGGCTCCGCCACGGGTGTCGGGGTTGGAGCCGGGACTCGTACGCGCGTGCCGTCCGGGAGGACTGCCGTGTGCGGGACCCCGTCCGAGGAAATGAGGGTCGAGGTGAAGACGCCGTAGGGCTGGGCCGGGCCCGGTGGGGACGTCACGTGGAAGCCCGGGTAGCTGGCCAGGGCCAGTTCGATCGCGGTGGAGGTCAGGGCGCGGCCCACCCGGTCGGGGGACGGGTCGCGGACGACCAGTCGCAGCAGGGCGGAGGCCGTCTCCTGCGTGTCGGCGTCCTCGTGGTCGGTACGGGCCAGGGTCCAGGTGGCGTCGGCCACGCCCTCCAACACCTCGGCCAGTTGGGTGCGGACGAGGTCCGCCTTGGCCTCGATGTCCAGGCCGGTCAGGACGAAGACGACCTCGTTGCGCCAGCCGCCGATGCGGGTGACGCCCACCTTCAGGGTGGGCGGCGGGGCCTCGCCGCGCACTCCCGTGACGCGTACCCGGTCGGTGCCCTCGTCGGTCAGCCGGACGGTGTCCAGGCGGGTGGTCACGTCCGGGCCGAGGTAGCGCACGCCCTGGGTCTCGTAGAGGAGTTGGGCGGTGACGGTGCCGGCGGTGACGGCTCCGCCCGTGCCGGGGTGCTTGGTGATGACCGCCGAGCCGTCCTCGGCGATCTCCGCGAGCGGGAAGCCGGGGCGGCGGACGTCGTGCCGGGTGAAGAAGGAGTAGTTGCCGCCGGTGGCCTGCGTGCCGCACTCCAGGACGTGGCCCGCGGCCACCGCCCCCGCCAGCCGGTCGTAGTCGCCGGGATCCCAGTCGAACCACCAGGCCGCCGGGCCGCTGACCAGCGCCGCGTCCGTGACCCGGCCGGTCACCACCACGTCGGCGCCCGCCCGCAGGCAGGAGGTGATTCCCGCGCCCCCGAGGTAGGCGTTGGCCGTCAGGGCCCCGTCCGTCCGCGCGGTGAGGTCGTCGCCCTCGACGTGGGCGACCCGCACCGGGATGCCCGCTTTCGCCGCCAGGGCCCGTACGGCGTCGGCGAGCCCGGCCGGGTTGAGGCCGCCGGCGTTCGTGACGATCCGTACGCCGCGCTCGTGGGCGAGCCCGAGCGCCTCCTCCAGCTGGCGCAGGAAGGTCTTGGCGTATCCGAGGTCCGGGTTCTTCAGGCGGTCGCGCCCCAGGATCAGCATGGTCAGCTCGGCCAGGTAGTCCCCGGTGAGCACGTCCAGCGGGCCGCCGGTCAGCATCTCGCGCAGGGCGTCCGAGCGGTCCCCGTAGAAGCCCGAGGCGTTGCCGATGACGAGCGGGCGCCTGGTCACAGCGCGGCTCCCGGTTCCCGGCCGGCTCCCGCCGGGCCGGCGAAGGCCTGGGCGATGTCCAGCCAGCGGTCCGCGTCGGGACCGGTCGCGGTGAGGCCGAGGTCGGCGCGGTGGGCGCGCTGGGTGACCAGCAGGCAGAAGTCGAGCGCGGGGCCGGTGATCCGCTGCGGGGCGTCGGGCGGGCCGTACGTCCACACCTCGGGGCCGCCCGGGGCCGTCAGCTCCACCCGGAACTGCTCGGCGGGCGCGGGCAGTCCGCGTACGGCGTAGGCGTAGTCGCGGGCCCGTACGCCGATCCGCGCCACGTGCCGCAGCCGCGCGGTCGGGGGGCGGCGCACGCCGAGCGCGTCGGCGACGTCCTGGCAGTGGGCCCAGGTCTCCATCAGCCGGGCACTGGCCATGGAGGCGGCCTTCATCGGCGGCCCGTACCAGGGGAAGCGGGTGTCGGGCGAGGCCGCGGCCAGCGCCTCGTCGAGGGCGGCGCGCGTGGTGCGCCAGCGGGCGAGCAGCTCGGCGGGCGGCAGTTGCGCGCACTCGCGCGCGCCCTCGTCGACGAAGGTGCCGGGGGCCTTCAGGGCCTCTTCGACCAGGTGGCCGAAGCCGGTGGCGTCGGTGAGGGCGAGCAGCGAGGCCCGGTCGGTCCAGTGCAGGTGGGCGATCTGGTGGGCGATGGTCCAGCCCGGCGCGGGGGTGTCCCGGGCCCAGTCCGGGGCGGGCAACTCCGCTACCAGGGAGTCCAGTTCGCGGCCTTCCTCGCGCAGATCTGCGAAGACGGCGACGGCTGCGTCGACGGCGGACGGATCGGGCACGGTGCGCTCCCCTTCTCGGCGTGAGGGGAAGACTGGCAGCACCCAGCAAAACAATCAAGCATGCTTGCATGATTTTTTCGGGTGGCGACGCCTTCCCGCCACCCGGGCCAAACCCCCGCACGGAAAAGGAAGTTGCCACCCCTGCCCACCGGCCGCAGGTCCCGCCGCGCGGCGGCCCGCGGGCACGGCGTGGGCACGGCGGGGGCGATTTCGGCCGTACGCCGGAAACCCGCGATACGTCACCGGATGTCCCGTCGATACTGAACGTTCCGCTCCGGGCCCGGGCGGGCGCACCCAGTTCGTGTCACTCGACGAAGACGACTCACTCGACGAAGACGACGCAGAGGATGGACTGACGTGACTCCAGCCGCCCGCACCCCCTTCTCCCTCTATCCCGAACTCGACGCGACCGCCCTCACCGCCTTCGTCACCGCGCTGGAGAGCGGCGACGTCACCGGCCTCGCCCCCGCCCGCGCCGCGGAGATCGCCGAGGTCCGCTCGGTCGCCGTGTTCACCCGCGGCAAGGTGACCGGCGCCGACGGGGACCTCCTCGACGCCGCGCTCTGGCGGCACACCGGAACCCAGCCGCGGCCCGCGATCATCATGCCCTCGCCCTGGTCCGGGCTGGGCTGGCTCCCGTACGTCGTCCAGGCTTCCCTGTTCGCAGCCCGCGGCTACAACGTCCTCGCCTACTCCGTCCGCGGCTTCGCCGGATCCGAGGGCCAGGTCGACGTGGCGGGCCCGCTCGACGTCGCCGACGGCAGCCGGGCCCTGGACCACCTCGTCGAGCGCAGCACCGGCCCGGTGACGAAGATCGGCTTCCTCGGGGACTCCTACGGCTCCGGCATCAGCCAGCTCGTCGCCGCGCACGACACCCGCGTCGACGCCGTGGTCGCGCTCAGCACCTGGGGCGACCTCGGCGAGGCGTTCTACGAGAACTCCACCCGGCACATCGCGGCCGTACGGGCCCTGCTCGACGCGGCCGCGAAGGCCCGGCTGAGCCCGCAGACGGCGAGCGTCTTCGAGAACGTCCTCGCCAACCGCGACGTCCAGGGCACCCTGCGCTGGGCGGAGACCCGCTCGCCCTTCACCCACATCAAGGAGCTCAACCGCCGCCAGGTGCCGGTCTTCTTCTCGCACGCCTGGCACGAGACGCTCTTCCCGCCGAACCAGACGCTGAAGATGTTCAACGAACTGACCGGCCCCAAACGCCTCGCCGTCTCCATCGGCGACCACTCCGGCCCCGAGATGACCGGCATGCTCGGCCTGCCCAACCGCATCTGGACGGACGCCCACCGCTGGTTCGACCACCACCTCAAGGAGATCGACAACGGCATCGACGCCGAGGGGCAGGTGCTCGGCGAGATCATGTGGAGCAAGACCCTCGAGGCCCGCCCCACCTGGCCCTCCCTCACCGAACGCCTGGAACGCCTGCACCTGGCGGACGACGGCGAACTCGGCGACGAACCGCAGGCCGGCTGGACGTCGACCGTGCTGTGCGGGATGGACACCCCGGCGACCGTCGCCGACAAGGTGGTGCAGTCCGGCTACGCGGAGATCGCCGGCCGCCCGAAGATCTACCGGACCCAGGACATCGACCGCACCGTCGCCGCCGTATGGACCACGGACCCGGCCGGGGAGACCACCCGGCTGCGCGGCATACCGCGGCTGCGCGTGACGTACCGGGCGGCGAACCCCGGATCCACCTTCGTCGCGTACCTCCTCGACACCGCCCCCGACGGCACGGCGCACATCATCACGCACGCCCCGTACACCGACGTCGACTCCCCGCCCGACAGCCTGATCAGCGCGGACATCGAGCTCCAGGCCACGGCCTACGACGTGCCGCGCGGCCACCGCCTGATGCTGGTGATCGACGCCCGCGACCCCTTCTACGCCGACGCCAACCTGCCCCGCGCGACCCTGGACTTCACCTCCCCCGAGGCCACCCCGTCCTACCTGGACCTCCCCCTCGGCTGACCGCCCCGCCCGCCGCCGCGCCCGGCCGCCCGGGCGCGGCGACCAGCCGGGCGGGGGTGGGTGGGCGGGGTCCGCTGGGGCGGCGTCGGGGGAGGTGAAGCCACCGCCGCGCCTTCCTCAGCGCGCCCCGCCCGCTCCCGCGCCCGCCCCCGCCGTCGCTCGGAGGAGGTCGCGGAGGAGGGCGAAGTCGACCTTGGCGGGGTTGCGGAAGCGGAGGCAGGCCTTGCCCATGTCGTGGGGGGCCAGGCGGTCCGCGAAGGCTTCGCGGACGTCCGCGCGCATCAGGTAGAAGGAGATGTACTGCTTCTGGTTCGCCCAGGCGATCTCGCCGACGGTCTCCCCGGCCCGCACGTACACCGGCATCCCGTACGCGATCCCCTCCTCGAACCCGGTCAGCTCCTCCAGGCACAGCTCCCGCAGCCGCGCCAGGGCTTCCCGCCGGCCCTCGGGGACCGCGGCGAGGTAGGCGGCGACGTCCATCAGGCGGCCTTCCTGCGGATCTGCGAGCGGACCGCGCCCATGCTGGCCGCGATCACGAGGGCGATGGCCAGGGCGTCCAGTGCGGACATCGCCTGGTTCAGGACGAGGAAGCCCGCGGCGGCGGCGATGGCCGGCTCCAGGCTCATCAGGATCGCGAAGGTCGGGGCCGGCATCCGCCGCAGCGCGAGCAGTTCCAGCGTGTACGGCAGGACGGAGGACAGGACGGCCACGCCCACACCCAGCGCGAGCGTGCTCGGGACCAGCAGGGCCGAGCCGGCTTCGGCGATCCCGAGCGGCAGCGAGATGACCGCCGCGACCGCCATCGCCAGCGCGAGCCCGTCCGCCTGCGGGAAGCGGCGGCCCGTACGCGCGCTGAACACGATGTACGCCGCCCACATCGCGCCCGCCCCGAGCGCGTAGGCCGCGCCCAGCGGATCGAGCGCGCCGAAGCCGAGGCCGCCCCCGCCGTGCCCGGACAGCAGGACCACGCCACCGAGCGCGAGGCCGGCCCACAGGACGTTGACCAGGCGCCGGGACACGATGACGGAGAGGGCGAGCGGTCCGAGGACCTCCAGGGTGACGGCCGGACCGAGCGGGATCCGGTCGATGGACTGGTAGAAGAGGCCGTTCATACCGGCCATGGCGACGCCGAAGGCGAGCACCGTGCCCCAGTCGGAACGGGAGTAGCCGCGCACCTTCGGGCGGCACAGGACCAGCAGCACGAGCGCGGCGGCCGCGAGGCGCAGGGTGACCACGCCCGCCGCGCCCGCCCTCGGCATGATCATGACAGCGAGGGCGGCGCCGAACTGCACCGAGATCCCCGCCGAGATCACCAGTGCCACGGGACCGAGGCCGGAACGGAGGCCAGAACCGGAATCGGAACCGGAATCCGGGCCGGAGCCCTTGGCGGGCGACGCGGCCGGTGCGGCGACGGTCGGCGAGGCCGCCGGGGAAGACGAAGAGGAAGGTGCGGGCATCTCTCCAGACTAAGGGCCGGTAAGGAGTGTTGCCGCATGTCCTGCCTTACAGTCGCGAGAACAACGCGCTACACCTCTTCCCCCAGCCCGTCCCCCAGCCCCTTCCCCAGCCCCTCCGCCAGGAGTTCCGCCAGGTGCCGGGCCCTGACCCCGCCCAGCTGTGCGATCTGCGTACGGCACGAGAATCCGTCCGCCTGGACCACGGCGTCCCGCGGGGCCGCGCGCAGCGACGGGAGCAGCTGTTCCTCCGCACAGGCCATGGACACCTCGTGGTGCCCGGGCTCGAAGCCGAAGTTGCCCGCCAGCCCGCAGCAGCCCCCGCTGAGCTCGCCCGCCAGCCCGGCCCGCTCGCGCAGCCGCCGGTCGGGGCCGTCCCCGAGCACCGCGTGCTGGTGGCAGTGCGTCTGGCCGACCACCTCCCGGTCCAGGCGCGGCGGCCGCCAGGCCGGGGCGTGCTCCTCCAGGGTCTCGGCGAAGGTCCGCACCGCCGCCGCGAGGCGGGCCGCGCGCGGGTCGTCGGGGAGCAGCGCGGGCAGGTCGGTGCGCAGGGCCGCGGCGCAGCTCGGTTCGAGGACGGTGACGGGGCCGGTGACCTCGCCGATGGTGTCCAGCGTCCGGCGCAGGACCGTGCGGGCCCGGTCGAGGCGACCGGTGGACACGTAGGTCAGGCCGCAGCAGATACGGCCGCCGCGGGGGACGGACACGTCCAGCCCGGCCGCCCGGAGGACGCGGAGCGCGGCGTGGCCGGCCTCGGGGGCGAGGTGCTCCGTGAACGTGTCCGGCCACAGGGTCACGGTGGGGCCGGGGCCGGAGCCGGAACCACCCCCGGAACCACCGCCGGAGCCGGAGCGGGGGTCCGTGCTCCGCGTGAACGGCCGCTTCGCCAGTTCCGGCAGGCGGCCGCCGCGCTCCCGGTCCAGTCCGGGTACGGGCACGCGCCGGGCCAGGGCGTTGACCGCCCCCGCCGCCCGCAGGCCGGCGATCAGCCGGAGCCAGCCCGGCAGGCCGCCCAGCACGTAGTGGGACAGCGGGCGGATCCGGCCCGCCCAGTGGTGGTGCAGGAACTCCGCCTTGTACGCGGCCATGTCCACGCCCACCGGGCAGTCGCTGCGGCAGCCCTTGCACCCCAGGCACAGGTCCAGCGCCTCGGCGACCTCCGCCGAGCGCCAGCCGTCCGTGACGATCTCCCCGGCCAGCATCTCGTGCAGCAGCCGCGCCCGGCCCCGCGTGGAGTGCCGTTCCTCCCCCGTGGCCCGGTACGACGGGCACATCACCGAGGCGCCGCCCGTGGCCGTGGTCCGGCACTTCGCGACGCCCACGCACCGCGCGACCTCCCCAGCGAACGGCGTGGCCGGCAGCACCGCGAAGCGCAGGTTCTCGTCCAGCCGCCCGGGCCGGACCAGCATCCCCGGGTTCATCCCGCCCGCCGGGTCCCACACGTCCTTGTAGGCGCCGAAGAGCCGGACCACCTCCGCCCCGTACATCTTCGGCAGCAGCTCCGCCCGCGCCTGCCCGTCCCCGTGCTCCCCCGACAGGGAGCCGCCGTGGGCGACGACCAGGTCGGCCAGTTCCCCGGAGAAGTCCCGGAAGCGGGCGATGCCCGCCGCCGACACCAGGTCGAAGTCGATCCGTACGTGGACGCAGCCCTCTCCGAAGTGCCCGTACGGGGATCCGCGCAGCCCGTGCGCCGCCAGCAGGGCCCGGAACTCCCTCAGGTACGCCCCCAGCCGGGCCGGCGGCACCGCGCAGTCCTCCCAGCCCGGCCATGCCATCGACCCGTCCGGCATCCGGGTCGCCGTGCCCGCCGCGTCCTCGCGGATCCGCCACAGCGCCCGCTGCGCCGCCGGGTCGGTGACGAGCGTCGCGTCCACCGCGTCGGCGGCCCGCAGCAGGGCCCGCGCCCCGTCCTCGTCCGGCATCTCCACGAACAGCCACGCCCCGCCCCGGGGCAGTGCCGAGGCCGTGCCGCCCACCAGGTCCCGGGCCATCCCCTCCACCGTCAGCGGCCCGTACGGCAGCAGCGCGGCCGCCGCGTCCGCCGCCGCGCTCTCGTCCGCGTACCCGAGTACGGCGAGCACCGGCGCGGGCGGCGCCTCCACCAGGCGCACCACGGCCTCGGTCACCACCCCGAGGGTGCCCTCGCTCCCGCAGAAGGCCCGCGCGAGCTGCACCCCGTGCTCGGGCAGGAGTGCGTCGAGGCCTCCGTAGCCGGAGATCCGCCGCGAGAAGCCGGGCGTCATCCCGGCGGGCGTCATCCCGGTGCGCAGCAGTCCCAGGTGTCCGGTGACCAGCTCCCGCAGGCCCGCCGGGGCGCCCGGCCAGCCCGTCGAGATCCGGTGCGCGGTGCCCCCGTACGCCGTGACGGCCAGCTCGGTGACGTTGTCCGCGGTGGTGCCCCAGGCCACCGAGTGGGCCCCGCACGCGTTGTTGCCGATCATGCCGCCGAGGGTGCAGCGGGAGTGCGTGGACGGGTCGGGCCCGAAGGTCAGCCCGTAGGGGCGCACGGCGTCCCGCAGCCGGTCGAGGACCAGCCCGGGCTGGACGACGGCGGTCCGTGCCGCCGGGTCCACCGATACGAGGCCGTTCATGTGCCGGGTGAGGTCGAGGACCACGCCCACGCCGGTGGCCTGGCCGGCGATGGAGGTCCCGCCGCCGCGCGGCACGACGGGGACCCCGGCGCCGGCGCACACGGCGAGGGCGGCCGCCACGTCGTCGGCGTCGCGCGGGGCGACCACACCCACCGGCACACGGCGGTAGTTGGAGGCGTCCATGGTGGTCAGGGCGCGTGCGGCGGCGCCGAAGTCGACCTCCCCGCGCAGGTTCTCCCGCAATGTCCGTTCGAGTTCACCGGGTGACGTCACGTCCCCACCCTCCCACCGGACGGAACCGTCTCATCGGGTGGACGCGCGTCCGGGGCGCGGACCGGGACCCGATACGCTCCGCTCGTGGCTGAGATCCAGATTCCCGCTGACATCAAGCCCGCCGACGGACGCTTCGGCGCGGGCCCCTCCAAGGTGCGGACCGAGGCGCTGGACGCCCTCGCCGCCACCGGTACCTCCCTGCTCGGAACTTCACACCGCCAGGCCCCGGTCAAGAACCTGGTCGGCTCGGTGCGCCAGGGCCTCCGGGACCTCTTCTCCCTCCCCGAGGGGTACGAGGTGATCCTGGGCAACGGCGGCTCCACCGCCTTCTGGGACGTCGCGACCGCCGGTCTGATCGAGCGGAAGTCCCAGCACCTCACCTTCGGCGAGTTCTCCTCGAAGTTCGCCACGGCCGCGAAGCTCGCGCCGTGGCTGGACGCGCCGTCCGTGATCTCCTCCGACCCGGGCACGCACCCGGAGCCGGTGGCCGAGGCGGGCGTGGACGTGTACGCGTACACCCACAACGAGACCTCGACGGGTGTGGCGGCGCCGATCAAGCGCGTCGCGGGCGCCGACGCCGGGTCGCTCGTTCTGGTGGACGCGACCTCGGGCGCCGGCGGTCTGCCGGTGGACATCACCGAGACGGACGTCTACTACTTCGCCCCGCAGAAGTCCTTCGCCTCGGACGGCGGCCTGTGGCTGGCCGCGTTCTCCCCGGCCGCCCTGGAGCGCGCCGCCCGCGTGCACGCCTCCGGCAGCCGGCACATCCCCGAGTTCTTCTCGCTGCCGACGGCGATCGACAACTCGCTGAAGAACCAGACGTACAACACCCCGGCGCTGTCCACCCTCTTCCTGCTGGACCAGCAGCTGAAGTGGATGAACAGCCAGGGCGGCCTGGAGTTCACCACCGGCCGTACGGCGGCCAGCGCGCGCAACCTGTACGGCTGGGCGGAGGCGTCCAAGTACGCGACCCCGTTCGTCGTGGACGCCGACAAGCGCTCGTCCGTCATCGGCACGATCGACTTCTCGGACGACATCGACGCGGCGGCCGTCGCCAAGGTGCTGCGCGCCAACGGGATCGTGGACACCGAGCCGTACCGCAAGCTCGGCCGCAACCAGCTCCGTATCGCGATGTTCCCGGCGATCGACCCGGCGGACGTGCAGGCCCTGACGGCCTGCATCGACTACGTGATCGACAAGCTCTGACCATCACCCGCCCGGTACGACGCGAAGCCCCCGGTGACCAGCTGTCACCGGGGGCTTCTCCGTACCCCGGACACCCCGAGGCCACCGGCGTGGACGTTCTCCCGCACGCGGTACCTTCAGGGCTCCGGCGGCGATTCTTGGAGGCAGCGGCGTGAGCGTGCGAGTGACGGCGGCCCAGAGCGGTGTGGACCCCTTCGGCACGGCCCGGCTGCGGCGCGGGGTGCTCGACGCGTGGGGTGCGGGCCCGGCCCGGTTCCGTGAGGACGCCAACGCCGAGGAGGACCTCGCGCTCGGCGGCTACCGGGACCGGCTCGTCATCGAGCTGGCGCAGAACGCCGCCGACGCCGCGGCCCGGGCCAAGGTGCCCGGCCGGCTGCGGCTCACCCTGCACGAGGGCGAGGGCGGGCACGCGCTGCTGGCCGTCGCCAACACCGGTGCCCCGCTGGACGCGACGGGCGTGGAGTCGCTGAGCACCCTGCGCGCCTCCGCCAAGCGCGAGCCCGCCGGCGACAGCGTCGGCCGGTTCGGCGTCGGCTTCGCGGCCGTGCTGGCCGTCTCCGACGAACCGGCGGTGCTCGGCCGCCACGGCGGCGTGCGCTGGTCCCTGGCCGAGGCCCGGGAGCTGGCCCGGGGCGCCGCCGTCGGCAGCCCCGGCCTCGGCGACGAACTGCGCCGCCGCGACGGGCACGTTCCGCTGCTGCGCCTGCCGCTGCCCGCCGAGGGCACCGCCCCCGAGGGCTACGACACCGTCGTGGTCCTCCCGCTGCGCGACGCCGCCGCCGAGGGGCTGGTGGAGCGGCTGCTGGCGGGCGTCGACGACGCCCTGCTGCTCACTCTGCCCGGGCTGCGCGAGGTCGTCGTCGAGACCCCGACCGGCGGCACCCGCACCCTGTACCGGCGCGACGAGGGCCCGTACACGGTCATCGAGGACACCACCGCCTCCGGTACGGTCACCCACCGCTGGCGCACCGTCCGCCACGGCGGCCCCATCGAGCGCGCGCTGCTCGCCGACCGGCCCGTCGAGGAGCGGCTGCGGCCCGCCTGGGCGGTGTCCTGGGCCGTGCCCGTCGACTCCGACGGCGCCCCGGTCCGCCCCGCCACCGCCCCCGTGGTGCACGCGCCGACCCCCACCGACGAGCCGCTGGGCATCCCGGCGCTGCTCATCGCGACGCTGCCGCTCGACACCAGCCGCCGGCATCCCGCGCCGGGCCCGCTGCTCGACTTCCTCGTGGAGCGCGCGGCCGACGCGTACGCCGAACTCCTCGGCGCCTGGGACCCGGTGACCACCGCCCTCGTGGACCTGGTGCCCGGCCCGCTCGGCAAGGGCGAGCTGGACGGGGCGCTGCGCGCGGCCGTGCTCCAGCGGCTGCCCCGTACCGCTTTCCTCGCGCCGGCCGCGCCGCCCGAGCACGCGGAGGAGCGCGCCGCCCTGCGCCCCTTCGAGGCCGAGGTGGTGGAGGGCGCGGGCGCCGACACCGTACGCGTCCTCGCCGAGGTCCTGCCGACGCTGCTGCCGGCGGGCCTGGAGCGCCGGGCCGAGCTGCGCACCCTGGGGGTGGGCCGGCTCCCGCTGGGCGACGCGATCGAGCGGATCGCGGGCATCGAGCGGACCCCGGAGTGGTGGCACCGGCTCTACGACAGCCTCGCCGGGGTGGACCCCGACCGGCTGTCGGGGCTGCCCGTGCCGCTCGCCGACGGCCGCACCTCGATCGGCCCCCGGCACATCCTGCTGCCCGGCGCGGACACCCCGGCGGACCTGGCCCGGCTGGGCCTGAAGGTGGCCCACCCGGACGCGGCGCACCCGCTGCTGGAGAAGCTCGGTGCCCTCCCGGCCACCGCGCGGGCGGTCCTGACGACCCCGCAGGTGCGGGCGGCCGTCGCCGCCTCCCTCGACGCGGGGGAGATCTGGGACGAGGACGCCGACGCCCTGGACGCCGACGAGCTGGCCGAGGTCGTCCTCGGGCTGGTCCGGGACGCCGATCTGGCGCCGGGCGACGAGCCCTGGCTCGGCGCGCTGGCCCTGCCGGACGAGGACGGGGAGCTGGTCCCGGCGGGCGAGCTCCTGCTGCCGGGCAGCCCGCTGGCCTCGGTGATCCGCGAGGACGAGGTCCCGTACGTGGACGCGGACCTCGCCGAGCGGTGGGGCGCGGGCCCGCTCACCGCGTGCGGGGTCCTGGCCACCTTCCAGCTGGTCCGCGCCACCGACGTGGTCCTCGACCCGGACGAACTGGAGCCGCGCGAGGGCGACTTCGCCGAGCCCGACGACGCGGGTCTGCTGGACGCGGTGGACGTGTGGTGCGAGGACGTCCTGGACCAGCTGCCGGACCTCCCGGTCCCGCCGGTGGCGACCGAGCTGATCGCCGTCCGGGACCTCGACCTCGTCGACGACGACTGCTGGCCGCAGGCTCTTGCGATGCTCGCGCAGCCGCCGCTGCGCGACGCGCTGACCCAACCCGTGCGGATCCTGCTGCCGGACGGCACCACGCAGTCGGTGCGCCCGTACACGGCCTGGTGGCTGCGCGACCACCCGGTGCTCGACGGCCGCCGCCCGGCGGGCCTGCGCGCGGCTGGCGGCGACCCGCTGCTGGCGGGCCTCTACACCTCGGCGGACGCCACGGGCTTCGAGGACGAGCAGGTCCTGCGGGCGCTGGGCGTACGCACGTCCGTGCCGGCCCTGCTGGACGAGCCCGGCGGCGCCGCCGAACTGCTGGCCCGGCTCGCCGACCCGGACCGGGAGGTCACCGGCCACCAGCTGCACGGCCTGTACGGGGCGCTGGCCGATCTGGACCCCGAGCAGGTCACCCTCCCGGACGAGCTGCGCGCGGTGGTGGACGGCGAGGTGGTCGTGGTGGACGCGGCCGAGGCGGTGATCGCGGACGCCCCGGACCTGCTCCCGCTGACGGCGGGGCTGCCGCTGCTGCCGGTGCCCCCGGCGCGCGCGGCGGATCTCGCGGAGCTGCTGCAGGTCCGCCGGCTCTCGGAGACGGTTCCGGCGGAGGTGACCACGCCCGGCGAGGAGCACGAGGTCCCGGAGTCGGTGCTGGTGCTGCTGGGTCCGGCGACTCCCGCGACGTACGTCGAGCACGAGGAGCTGGTCGCGGGCGGCACGGAGCTCGACTGGCGCCGCACCCCCGACGGCACGCTCCACGCGTCCACGCTGGAGGGCGTGGCCGCCGGTCTCGCCTGGTCGGCGGGCCAGTGGCCGCGCCGCTTCGAGGTGGCGGCGCTGCTGGAGGACCCGTCGCGCACGGCGGAACTGGCCCGGGACCGCTGGTTCGACTGACCGTTGGCGGGCCGGGCCCGGTCGGGCCCGGGTCGGGTCGGCCCGGGTCGGGTCGGGCCCGGGTCGGCCCGGGTCGGCCCGGGTCGGGTCGGGTCGGCCCGGGTCGGGCCCGGGTCACGCCGGGAACTTGCGGTCGACCCATCTGAAGGTGAACTCGATCAGGACGGCCGCGGCCACGGCGACGCCCACCGCGATCCACGGCACCGTGACGCCCACCAGCTTGAGCTGGAAGAAGTCCTGCAGCCACGGCACGACGAGGACGATCAGGAACGCCCCTCCCATCGCGCCGACCAGGGCCACCCGCCACCACGTGTACGGGCGGGCGATGATCGCCAGGACCCACATGGACGTCAGGAACAGCGTCAGCGTGGCCGCGCTGGACTCGGCTTCGAGGGCGCCCTGGCCCGTGTAGTGGTGGCGGGCGATCAGGTACGAGACGAAGGTGGCCACGGCCGCGATGGCGCCGCCGGGGATCGCGTACCGCATGACCCGCTTCACGAAGTGCGGTTTCGCGCGCTCCTTGTTCGGGGCGAGGGCCAGGAAGAAGGCCGGGATGCCGATGGTGAGCGTGGACAGCAGGGTCAGGTGGCGGGGCAGGAAGGGGTACTCGACCTGCGAGCACACCACCAGGATGGCCAGCAGCACCGAGTAGACCGTCTTCGTGAGGAAGAGGGTGGCCACGCGGGTGATGTTGCCGATGACCCGGCGGCCCTCGGCGACCACCGAGGGCAGCGTCGAGAAGCTGTTGTTGAGGAGGACGATCTGGGCCACCGCCTTCGTCGCCTCCGAGCCGGAGCCCATGCTGACGCCGATGTCGGCGTCCTTGAGGGCGAGGACGTCGTTGACGCCGTCGCCCGTCATGGCGACGGTGTGGCCCTTGGACTGGAGGGCCCCCACCATGTCCCGCTTCTGCTGCGGGCTCACCCGTCCGAAGACGGAGTTGTCGTCGAGGACCTTCGCCATGTCGGCCCGGTCGGCGGGGAGCCCGCGGGCGTCCACGGTGTTCTCCGCGCCCGGCAGCCCCAGCTTGCCGGCGACCGCGCCGACGGAGACCGCGTTGTCGCCGGAGATGACCTTCGCGCTGACGTTCTGGTCCTCGAAGTAACGCAGCGTGTCGGCGGCGTCGGGGCGCAGCCGCTGTTCCAGCACGACGAGGGCGGTCGGCCGGACGCCGGTGGCGACGGCCGGGTCGTCGAGTTCGCGGGCGGAGCGGGCGAGCAGCAGGACGCGCAGCCCCTGCTCGTTGAGGTCGTTGATCTCGTCGAGGGCCGGGTCCCCGGCGGGGAGCAGCACGTCGGGGGCGCCGAGCAGCCAGGTGTTGTTCTCGCCGTCGCCCTCGCTGAAGCTGGCGCCGCTGTACTTGCGGGCGGAGGAGAAGGGCAGGGACTCGGTGCAGCGCCACTCCGCGCTGTCCGGGTAGGCGTCGATGATGGCCTGGAGGCTGGCGTTGGGGCGCGGGTCGGACTCGCCGAGCGCGCCGAGCACCTTCTTGACGTACGCGGGCTCCGCGCCGCCGAGGGGGCGCAGCTCGGTGACGTCCATGCCGCCCTCGGTGAGGGTGCCGGTCTTGTCCAGGCAGACCACGTCGACGCGGGCGAGGCCTTCGATGGCGGGCAGTTCCTGGACCAGGCACTGCTTGCGGCCGAGCCGGATGACGCCGATC
The DNA here is from genome assembly GCF_054353315.1 of Streptomyces sp. NC-S4. NCBI lineage: Bacteria > Bacillati > Actinomycetota > Actinomycetes > Kitasatosporales > Streptomycetaceae > Streptomyces > Streptomyces sp. NC-S4. The sequence continues at coordinate 3,917,595 of NZ_CM135937.1, forward strand.
GCGAAGGCGACGGAGGTGAGCAGGACGAGCCCCTCGGGGATCATCGGGACGATGCCGCCGACGGTCCGGGCGATGGCGTCGTTGAGGTTGTTCTCCTTGACTACGAGCTGGCTGATGATCAGGCCGATCGAGGTCGGGATCATCATCCAGGTGACGTACTTGAGGATGGTGGAGATGCCGGAGCGCAGCTCGGAGTGGACGAGCGTGAAGCGGGAGGCCTCTTCGGCCAACTGGGCGGCGTAGGCCTCGCGGCCGACCTTGGTGGCGGTGAAGGCGCCGCCGCCGGCGACGACGAAGGAGCCGGACATGACCGGGTCGCCGGGCTTCTTCAGGACGGGGTCGGCCTCGCCTGTGAGCAGGGATTCGTCGATCTCCAGGCCGTCGGCCTCGCCGACGGATCCGTCGACGACGACCTTGTCGCCGGGGCCGAGTTCGATGACGTCGCCGAGGACGATCTCGGAGGTGGAGATCTCGGCGGTCCGGCCGTCGCGGCGCACGCTGGGTTTGGTCTCGCCGATGACGGCGAGGCTGTCGAGGGTCTTCTTGGCGCGCAGTTCCTGGATGATGCCGATGCCGGTGTTCGCGACGATCACGAAGCCGAAGAGGCTGTCCTGGATCGGTGCGACGACGAGCATGATCGCCCACAGCACGCCGATGATCGCGTTGAACCGGGTGAAGACGTTGGCGCGGACGATGTCGGTGGTCGAACGCGACGAGCGCACCGGAACGTCGTTGACCTCGCCCCGCGCGACCCGCTCGGCGACCTCGGCGGTGCTCAGCCCGCCCGGCTTGAACCGGGGCGCGGGCGGTCGCACCGGGTGTACGGGGTCCAGCTCCGCTCCCGCGTCGATGGCGGGGGCGGCCGTCCGGCCACCCGGCTCCGGCCCGTCGGATTCGGTTCCAGCCCGCTGCGTCATGCCTTCGACGTTAAGCGGGGTTCGAACCGTTCACCCGCCGAGCAGCGGGAAGATCCGACCTCAGGATGACCCGAATCGTCCCCTGGTAGTGCTGCGTGTCGCGCCGTGGGGCGGGGACGCTCCGGGACGCCCCCGCAGGTCGAGCGAACGCACCGCCGGGCCCCGCGCCCGACCGCGGCAGCGGGCCCGGCCGGGCTAGGCCTGCGGCTCCGAGCCCGACCCCGGCTCCGAGTCCGGCGAAGCCTGGGCCGCCTGGGCCGCCTGCTCCGCCGCGTGGCGGGCCAGCGCCGCGTCACGGCCGCGGACGTACCAGATGCCGATCAGCCCGAGGAAGCCGCCGGCCGCGCAGGTCCAGACCCACCACAGCTGGTCCCGGTCGGCGAACCACCCGTAGAAGGGCAGCTGGATCAGGAAGAGGGCGAACCACAGGATCGTGCCACCCGTGACGGTGGCGACGACGGGGCCCTCCAAGGGCTCGGGCGCCTCGTGCTTCGCAATCCATTTCGCCATGCGGCAAGTCTAGGCGGCGGGAAATGGCATCTACGCGCGGAGATGGACGCCCTTTCGTTCATGTGTTCATACTGAAACGGTTTGGGCGCGGCCCATTTTCTTCGTATGAACCACCCAATGAGGACCGTATGAGTACCCCGGCCCCCGCCCCCGCAGCCACCGCCGCCGGCACAGCCGGCACCACACCGGAGCCGTCCCCCCAGGACACCTCCGGCCCGCTGGACCGCTACTTCAAGATCTCCGAGCGCGGTTCGACCGTCGCCCGCGAGGTCCGCGGCGGCTTCGCGACCTTCTTCGCCATGGCCTACATCATCGTGCTGAACCCGATCATCCTGGGCAGCGCGAAGGACATGTACGGGCACCAGCTCGACAACGGCCAGCTCGTGACGGCCACCGCCCTGACGGCGGCCTTCACCACCCTGCTCATGGGCGTGATCGGCAACGTCCCGATCGCGCTCGCCGCCGGCCTCGGCGTGAACACGGTCGTCGCGCTCCAGCTCGCCCCGCGCATGAGCTGGCCCGACGCCATGGGCATGGTGGTCCTGGCCGGCTTCGTGGTGATGCTGCTCGTCGCCACCGGCCTGCGCGAGCGGGTCATGAGCGCCGTGCCGCTCGGCCTGCGCAAGGGCATCGCCATCGGCATCGGCCTGTTCATCATGCTGATCGGCCTGGTCGACGCGGGCTTCGTCTCCCGCATCCCGGACGCCGCGCACACCACGGTCCCGCTGCAGCTCGGCGCCGCCGGTCACCTGGACGGCTGGCCGGTCCTGATCTTCGTCATCGGCGTGCTGCTCACCCTCGCCCTGCTGATCCGCAAGGTCCCGGGCGCGATCCTGATCTCCATCGTGGCGATGACCGTCGCCGCCGTCGTGGTCCAGCTGGTCGCGAAGCTGCCCGACTCGGGCTGGGGCCTCACGGTTCCCGCATGGCCCGGCAACCCGGTGTCCATGCCCGACTTCGGGCTCGTCGGCGAGGTCAGCCTGTTCGGCGGCTTCGACAAGGTCGGGATGCTGACCGGCCTCCTCTTCGTCTTCACCGTGCTGCTGTCCTGCTTCTTCGACGCCATGGGCACGATCCTCGGCGTCGGCGACGAGGCGAAGCTGATCGACAAGAAGACCGGCGAGTTCCCCGGGATCAACCGGGTCCTGCTCGTCGACGGCCTGGCGGTCGCCTCGGGCGGCGCCACCTCCTCCTCCGCGACGACCTGCTTCGTGGAGTCCACGGCCGGGGTCGGCGAGGGCGCCCGTACGGGCCTGGCGAACGTCGTCACGGGCGGCCTCTTCGCCGTGGCGCTGTTCCTCACCCCGCTCGCCACGATGGTCCCGTCCCAGGCGGCCACGCCGGCGCTCGTGGCGGTCGGCTTCCTGATCCTGGCGGGCTCGGTCAAGGACATCGACTGGAGCGACTTCACCATCGCCGTCCCGGCCTTCCTGGCCATGGTGATGATGCCCTTCACCTACTCGATCACCAACGGCATCGGCATCGGCTTCGTGAGCTTCTGCGCGCTGCGCCTGGCGACGGGCCGGGGCCGCGGGGTCCCGGTGGCCATGTACGCGGTGTCGGCGGTGTTCGTCTTCTACTACGCGATGCCCGCCCTCGGCCTCGCCCAGTAGCTCACGTCAGCCCGTAGAACTTCTCTGTCTCGTCGACGGCCGCCTTGAAGCGCTCGTCGAAGTCATCGCGAATGAGCGTCCGGACCACATAGTCCTGGACGCTCATTCCGCGTTTGGCGGCGTGGATCCGGAGCCTCTCGAGGAGCTCCCCGTCTATGCGCATGCTCAGCACATGTGTCCCCATGCCGAAAGAGTCGGGGCACAGGACGCGCACGCGGGTCACTTTCAGCCGCCGACTCACCCGTACGAGTGACCTCGGGTGTGAGCTTTAAAGCGGTTTTCCTTAGGAAGAGTAATGAGTTATTCTAAGTACATGCATGACCTCTCCCATGGCGACGACGCAGCCGCCGTGAACGACCTCCGCTCCGCCGTCATGCGGCTGGGGCGACGCCTGAAGCACCAGCGCGTCGACGAGTCGCTGAGCCCGACCGAGATGTCGGTCCTCGGCACCCTCGCCCGCTGCGGCCAGGCCACACCCGGCGAGCTCGCGCGGCGGGAGCACGTCCAGCCGCCGTCGATGACGCGCATCGTCGCGTTGCTGGAAGCCAAGGGACTGGTCACGCTGGAACCGCACCCCGACGACCGCCGCCAGAAGGTGGTCCGCCAGACGGAGGAGGCCGAAGCGATGCTCGAAGAGAGCCGCCGCAAGCGCAACGCCTTCCTGGCCGGGCTCGCGGCCGAGCTGACCGAGGACGAATGGGCCAAGCTCCGCGCGGCCGCACCCGTCCTGGAGAAGCTCGCGCACCTGTAAGGAACGACGCCAGGAGGCGAACGCTTTTGAGTACGGGAACCGGAGCAGACTCCGCACCCGGCCACATATCCACCACACCTACCGCCGCGCCCCCCGCGGCACCCCCGAGCAGGAACCGGGGAATGTTCAGCTCGCTGAAGATCCGCAACTACCGGCTCTTCGCCACCGGCCAGGTCGTCTCCAACACGGGCACCTGGATGCAGCGCATCGCCCAGGACTGGCTGGTCCTCTCACTGACCGGCTCCGCCTCCGCCGTCGGCATCACCATCGCCCTGCAGTTCCTGCCGATGCTGATGTTCGGCCTCTACGGCGGCGTACTCGCCGACCGGCTGCCCAAGCGGCCGCTGCTCCTCGCCACCCAGGGCGCGATGGGCCTGACCGGCATCGCCCTCGCCGTCCTCACCCTGGCCGGACACGTCCAGGTGTGGCACGTCTACCTCGCCGCCTTCGCGATCGGCCTGGTCACCGTGGTCGACAACCCGGCCCGGCAGACCTTCGTCCCCGAGATGGTCGGCAAGGACCAGGTGGCCAACGCCGTCAGCCTGAACTCCGCCAACTTCCAGTCCGCACGGCTGGTCGGCCCGGCGATCGCCGGTGTGCTGATCACCGCCGTCGGCTCCGGCTGGGCCTTCCTGCTGAACGGACTGTCCTTCGCCGCACCGATCGCCGGCCTGCTGCTGATGCGCCCCCAGGAACTGCACCCGGTCGAGCCGCGGCCCCGCGCCAAGGGACAGCTGCGCGAAGGCCTTCGCTACGTCGCCGGCCGCCCGGAGCTGATCTGGCCGATCGTGCTCGTGGGCTTCATCGGCACCTTCGGGTTCAACTTCCCGATCTGGCTCTCGGCCTACGTCAGCGACGTCTTCCACGGGGACGCGGGCACGTACGGGCTCTTCAACACCCTGATCGCGGCCGGCTCCCTGGTGGGCGCCCTGCTCGCGGCCCGGCGCGGACAGTCCCGGCTGCGCGTGCTGGTGGCCGCGGCCGTGCTGTTCTCGGTCCTGCTCCTGGTGACCGCCTTCGCACCCGGCTTCTGGCTGTTCGCCGCGCTGCTCGTGCCCATCGGCATCTTCGGCCTGACGGTCAACGTCACGGCCAACTCCAGCGTGCAGATGGCGACCGACCCCGAGATGCGGGGCCGGGTCATGGCCCTGTTCATGATGGTGTTCACCGGCGGCACCCCGCTGGGCGCCCCGCTGCTGGGCTGGATCACGGACACCTACGGCGCCCGGATCGGCATGGCCTCGGGCGCGGTGATCTCCCTGGCCGCCTCGGTCGCGATCGCGGTCGTCCTGGCCCGCGTCGGCAACCTCCGCCTCCGGGTGAACCGGCGCGGCGTGACCTTCGTCCCGGCCGTCCCGCGCCACCGCGAACTGGTGACGGTGGCCTGACCCTGCGGACCGGACCCGCGCCTCAAACGCCGGCGAGGCTGCATTTCAGCCTCGCCGGCGTTTGAGGCGCGGGGGTCCGGGGGCGGAGCCCCCGACAACGGTGCCGCACGCGGATACGCTCGCCGGCATGAGACTGTTCGCAGCCGTCCTGCCACCCGACGCGGCCGTCGCCGAACTGGCCCGGGCCGTCGACCCGCTGCACGACGACCGGCTGACGTGGACCGCGAAAGCGGGCTGGCACTTCACGCTCGCCTTCCTGGGCGAGGTACGGGACGAGGTGCTCCCGGAGCTGCACACCCGCCTGGAGCGGGCCGCCCACCGCACGGCCCCCTTCACACTGCGGCTCCACGGCTGCGGCCACTTCGGGGAGCGCGCCCTGTGGACCGGTGCCGCCGGGGAGCTGCCCGCCCTGCGGATGCTCGCCGAGCGGGCCGACGCCGCCGCCCGGCGGGCCGGCGTACCGATGGGGCAGCACCACCGGTACACCCCGCACCTCACCCTGGCCCGCAGCCGCAGCGCCGCCACCCCGCTGCGGCCCTACCTGGACGCCCTCGCCGACTTCGAGGGCACCCCCTGGCCGGTCGACACCCTGAGCCTGGTCCGCAGCAACCTCCCCGTCAGCGGGGTACCGGGCGAGCAGCCCCGCTACGAGACCGTCGGGGCCTGGCGGCTCGGCGGCTGAACCCGCACGTCCCGCGGCCGGAGCCGGGGGGCGTGCGGGGGAGCCGGCGGGCCGCGTTAGGCTCGACGGGTGGATCCCAAGACCAGAAACCGTGTGATGGCCGGTGTGCTCGTGCTGATGTTCCTCGTCGTGGCCGTGGCGGCTGCCGTCGGCCAATAGCCCCTGCCCTGCCCCGGGCCGGGCCTACCAGGCGAAGGCCTCCGGCGTCGTCCCGGGCCCGGGGAAGATCTCGTCCAGGCCCGCCAGGACCTCCTGCGAGAGCTCCAGCTCCACCGCGCGCAGCGCCGAGTCGAGCTGCTCCTGCGTCCGCGGCCCGACGATCGGCCCGGTGACCCCGGGACGCGTCAGCAGCCAGGCCAGCCCGACCTCGCCCGGCTCCAGGCCGTGCTTGTCCAGCAGGTCCTCGTACGCCTGCACCTGCGCGCGTACGGCGGTGTTCGCGAGCGCGTCCGCCGACCGGCCGGAGGCGCGGCGGCCGCCCTCGACCTCCTTCTTGATGACCCCGCCCAGCAGGCCCCCGTGGAGCGGGGACCACGGGATGACCCCGAGCCCGTACTCCTGGGCGGCCGGGATGACCTCCATCTCGGCGCGCCGCTCGGCGAGGTTGTAGATGCACTGCTCGCTGACCAGGCCGAGCCGGCCGTGGCGGGCCGCGATCTCGTTGGCCTGGGCGATCTTGTAGCCGGGGAAGTTGGAGGAGCCCGCGTAGAGGATCTTGCCCTGCTGGACCAGGACCTCGACGGCCTGCCAGATCTCCTCGAAGGGGGTCCGGCGGTCCACGTGGTGGAACTGGTAGACGTCGATGTAGTCGGTCTGGAGCCGCTTGAGGCTGGCGTCGACGGCCCGCCGGATGTTCAGTGCCGAGAGCCGGTCGTAGTTGGGCCAGGTGTCGCCCTCGCGGGACATGGAGCCGTACACCTTGGTGGCGAGGACCGTCTTCTCGCGGCGGTCGCCGCCCTGGGCGAACCAGGTGCCGATGATCTCCTCGGTGCGGCCCTTGTTCTCGCCCCATCCGTACACATTGGCTGTGTCGAAGTAGTTGATGCCCGCGTCGAGCGCGGAGTCCATGATCGAGTGACTTTCGGGCTCCCCGGTCTGGGGGCCGAAGTTCATGGTGCCGAGAACGAGTCGGCTGACCTTGAGGCCGGTGCGTCCGAGCTGCGTGTACTTCATGGGCCACTAGCCAACTGCTTCGAGTGCGCTCGAAGCAAGACCCCGCCGTGAAGGGCGTGTTACAGCCCCGGGGCCGGGCGGTAGGGGCCGCCGATCCCCCACGCCTGGTGCAGGACGGCCGCGAACTCGCCCGCCAGCCGGTGCTCCCCCGAGGCATTCGGGTGAGTGCCGTCGTAGGTGTCGCGGTGGATGTCGTACGCGTCCGGGCGTGCGGCCAGCAGGACCGGCGAGGCGTCGGTCGTCAGGTCGGCGACCGCCTTCGCGAGGAGCTCGTTGAAACGGGCCACCTCGGCCGCGAAGGGGGCGTCCTCCTCGGCGCGGCTGTTCGGGATGACCGGCAGCAGGACCATGCGGACGGCGGGGCGGGCGGCGCGGGCCCCGTCGACGAACCGGCGGACGTTGGCGGCGGTCTGCTCGGCGTCGGTGTAGAAACCGAGGTCGATCAGCCCGAGGGACACCAGCAGCACGTCGGCGCCGGTGTCGGCGACCGCCGGGCCTATGAGGGGTGCCATGTGCTGCCAGCCCTCGCCCCAGCCGGCCAGGTGCCGGCGGGCGGGCTCCGGGAAGCCCGGGTCGGCGTACGCGTGGCTGGTGGGGGTGTCGGCGACGGTGTCGTACAGCTCGCAGCGCGGACCGACGATGCGGTAGGGGCCGCCGAAGGTCGAGCTGAGGTGCTGCCACATCCGGTAGCGCCAGGTGTAGTCGCCGGCGCGTCCGATGGTCATGGAGTCGCCGACGAACATGAAACGCATCCGGTCATCATCGCGGATCGCGCGACAGAAACCCCTGTGACGCCGGACACGCGGGACGTACTGGCAGGCTGGGGGAATGCGCCTGCCCATGCCGTCCGCCGCCGCGACCGCCGCCGTTGCCACCGTCACCGCCGCCGTCGCCGCCGCACTCGCCGTGCTGCCGGGCCCGGCCCTCGCGGCGGAGACCCCCACCGCGTCCTCCTTCACCATCTCCGACCCGCGGATCAAGGAGTCGAGCGGCCTGGCCGCCAGCCGGATCCACCCGGGCGTGTACTGGACGCACAACGACAGCGACGACGGCCCGTACATCTACGCGGTGGACTCGGCATCGGGCAGGACGGTGGCCCGCGTGACGCTGAAGGGGATCGGCAAGCCGCGCGACGTCGAGGCGATCTCGCTGGGTCCGGACGGGCAGCTCTACGTCGGGGACATCGGCGACAACCGGAACGGCACCTGGGACCACGTGTGGATCTACCGCTTCCCGGAACCGAAGCAACTGGGTGATGTCACGGTCGAGGCCGCGCAGTTCACGGTGAAGTACGCGGACGGGGCGCGCAACGCGGAGGCCCTGATGGTCCATCCGGTGACGGGGCGCGTCTACATCGCGAGCAAGGACGAGAACAAGGGCGGCCTGTACGAGGGCCCCGCGGAGCTGACGACGGGCGGCACGAACGTGTTCCGGCGGGTCGCCGCCGTGCCGTGGGTGACGGACGGGGCGTTCTCGCCCGACGGCACCCGGCTGACGCTGCGGGGCTACTTCACGGCCCGCACCTACCCGTGGAAGGACGGCCTGCCGGTGGGCGAGGGCGAGCGGGTGGACGCGCCGTGGCAGGGCCAGGCGGAGTCGGTGACGTACACGCCGGACGGCTCCACGCTGATGTTCGGCGCGGAGGGCGAGGGCAGCCGGGTCATCGCGGTCCCGGTGGCCGCCGCCGCCCCTTCGGCCTCGGCCTCGCCGCAGCCGGGCGCCCCGGCGGGGGCGGCGCCGGCGATCGAGCCGACGGGCAGCTTCGGCAAGGGCGCCCTCGTCCTGGCGGGCGGCCTGGCCCTGGTCTTCGCCGCGAAACGCCTCTTCCGCCGCCGCGGCTGACCATCCCCGTCCGGCTCCGCCGCCCCCTCCGGCTCCGCCGGGCCATTCCAGCCTCGCCAGGCCCATCCGGCTGCGCCGCACATACAGCCTCGCCGGCGATTGAGGCGCCGTTGCCGGGGGCAGCGCCCCCGGCAACGGCGCCGCGCCGGAAGCCACACGTTCGGCGCCCGCGCCGCTGCCGGGGCTCCGCCCCGGACCCCGCTCCTCAAACGCCGGAGAGGCTGAAATACCTGCCGGCGCCACTCGAGAGGCCGCCCCCGTACACCGGAGGGGCTGGATGTTCCGGCGGAGCCGGATGGGGCCGGGGTGATCCCAGAGGGGCTGAATTGGGCCGGTCGGCGGTTACTCCTCGTGGATCGGGATGCGGCCGTTCGTCGGCAGGGGGGCGGGGGACGGAGTCCCCGGGGTGGGGGGCTGGCCCATCGAGGACAGGAGCTGGCGGGCCAGGCCCAGGCCCGTGCCGCCCATCGTGAGGGCCTTCGCGAACATCTCCGACATGCCCTCGGCCCCGTTCAGCAGGACCATGTGCTCCACGTTCCCGAAGGCCCCCGCGCCCGCCTCCACGATCGCCGGCCAGTTCTCGGCCAGCTGCTGGGCGACGACCGCCTCCTGGTTCTCCGCCAGCGCGGCGGCCCGCGCCTTGATCGCTTCCGCCTCCGCCAGACCGCGGGCCTTCGCCGACTCCGCCTCCGCGAGGCCCCGCGCCTGCGTGGCCGCGGCCTCCGCCTCGCCCGTCGCCCGCGTGGCCTTCGCCGATGCGATGCCCCGCGCCTCCACGGCCTGCGCGTCGGCGGTCGCCGCCGTCGTCACCCGGGTCGCCTCGGCGGCCGCCGCGAGTTCCGTCTCCCGTGCCTTCGCCTGCGCCGCCGAGATCCGCGCGTCGCGCTCGGCCTCGGCCCGCGTGCGGGTCTCGTACGCCGCCGCGTCCGCGGGCTTGCGTACGTCCGCCTGCAGCTGCTGCTCGCGCCGGTGCGCCTCCAGCTCCGCGACCCGGGTCTCCTGGACGACGACCTCCTGGCGGGCGGCCGCCTCCGACAGCGGGCCCGCCTGACGGGCCGTCGCCGCCGCCTTGTCCCGCTCGGCCTGGTAGCCGGCCTGGAGGATCTCGCTGTCCCGCGTCGCCTCGGCCATCCGGGCGAAGGCGGCCTGCTCGGCCTCCGTGGCCAGCCGGTTCGCCTCGGCCTGAGCGATCCGCGCGTCCCGCTGCACGGCCGCCGCGTGCGGCATCGCCAGGTTCTTGATGTAGCCGGTCGGGTCCTCGATCTCGTGGATCTGCAGCGAGTCGACGATCAGGCCGAGCTTCTCCATCTCGGTACCGCACGCCATCCGGGTCTGGCCCGTCAGCTTCTCCCGGTCGCGGATCATGTCCTCGACCGTCAACCCGCCCACGATGGAGCGCAGATGTCCCGCGAAGACGATGTGCACGCGCTCGGGCATCATCTTCTGCTGGTCCAGGAAACGGCGGGCCGCGTTGGCGATCGACACGAGGTCGTCACCGACCTTGAAGATGACGACGCCCTTCACCCGCAGCGGGATGCCCTGGTGGGTGACGCAGTCCACGGACAGCTGTGTCTCGTTGAGGTCCAGGGACAGTTTCCGCACCGCCTGCACGCCCGGGAGTACGAGCGTCCCCCGCCCGGTGACGATCCGGAACCCCATGCCCTGCCCGAGGCCCTCGGTCTTGTGCGTGGAGCCGGAGATGACGAGTGCCTCGTTCGGTTCGGCCACCCGCCACATGAGCTTGAACAGGCCGATCAGAGCCACGATTGCGGCGAGGACGAGTCCCGCCACGACGCCGATAGCCATCGGCAACGCCCCCTTAGCGCGGTGCCGTTCGGCACCGACGAGGCCGAGTCTGCGCCTGCCGCGGCCCCGCCGGAAGATGCGGGCCGCGTCTTGTCGCCATCCTGATACGTACAGGTGGGACGGGGCGTCAGTTGTCGTAGGCGGCCATCACGTACACCGTGCGCGGCGGCAGGTACTCGACCACCGTCACCACGGTCCCGACGGCCAGCCGGCCGGTCCCCGCGACCGGATGGGCGAGGAAGTGCTCCGCCCCGCCCCGGATCCGTACGATGACCTCGCCCACCAGGCCGGGGCCGACCGTCCCGGTGACCCGGCCGGTCATCCCCACCATGTCCATGTCCGTGTCCGCGTCCCTGTCCCCCATGGGGCGAGGGTACGCCGGGCGGCCCGGGCCTACGAGTGGCCGAGGTCCGCGGCCGGCAGGTCCGACTCCGAGACCGGGACCGAGCCGGTGTCGGGAGCGGGCCTCAGGGTGAACTCGTCCGAAGCCATCGAGTCGAGCACCGGCGGGGCCGGGCGCAGCGGCGCCGGCATGACCGCGGCCTCCGAGTGGCCGCCGCAGCCGTAGGACAGCGACACCAGACGGCCGTCGGCGGGGCTGAACTCGTTCGCGCAGACGCCGAAGGCCTGGCCGAGCGAGCCGCCGATGGCGACGAGGAAGCCGCAGGAGAGGCAGGACGCGGGCGCGGCCTGCGCCATCGGGGTCTTGGCGCCGAAGGACTCGTCCCAGCGGTCGGCGGCGGTGTGCAGCCCGTACCGCGAGAGCACGCGCGCACGGCGCATGCCGAGTTCCTCGGCGACCGAGCTGATGGAGCCGCGTACGGGGACCACCACGCGGTCGGTGACGTCGGCGTCCTCGGCCTCGACGAGTTCGGCCATCTCGGTGGAGACGACCGAGTTCGGCGGCGGGGCGTCCTCGCCCGACCAGCCGGGCTCCAGGCGCAGGTCCTCGGCGTCGGTGGGCAGCAGGTCGCCGGGGCCCATGTCGCCGGGGCGCAGCCGCTCGCTCCACGGCACCCACTCGGGGGCGAGCAGCGCGTCGTCGCCGGGGAGCAGCACCGTTTCGTCGAGGGTGACGTTCTTCGCGCGGGAGGCGCGGGTCACGGTGACGGCCCAGCGCCAGCCGCGGTAGCCGGGCTCCTTGGACTCGAAGAAGTGGGTGACGACGCGGTCGCCCTCCGCCACGGCGGAGACGTGCGCGCCGACCACTCCGGGGAAGGCGGCCTCCTCGGCCGCCGCGCGGGCGAGTTCTACCGCCTCGACGCAGAGGCGGTCGGGGGTACGCGGGGTACGGCTTCGCGTCGTCGCAGCACTCACTGGTCTCGTTCTCTCCTACGCCGTCTCACGTGTGCGCCGTCCGTACTGTCGTCCACAACGACCCGTCGGTGCTGTCCTGCGGGGCACGGGCGGAGCGGACCAGAGGGCCGCGTCGACGTCCGCACCCGATCGGACTCCGGGCGCACCTCACTGCGACCCATTCTGCGGGATCACGAAGAGGCGCGCGGCCAGGAGCATCCGCCGGTGGCGCGCTACGCACGCTACCTCCTCTTAAGCCTCGGGCACACATGCAAGGTCCGATTCGCGGACAAGCCACCGGCTGCGCGACGCGCCGGGAGGCGCCCCGGCAGGGCCGGGTGGGGCACTATGTCGAGTGTGGCACCCGTACGGTCGTCCGACGACGGCTCGGGACCGGCCAGGCGGGCCGGCCGGGCTGTCGGGCGTGCGCTGCACCTTCCGGCGCGGGGGATCCGGCGGGCCACGCACGCGCACGGGGCGGGGGAATCGGGCCTCGGGAAGCTGATCGAGCTGCACGCCATCAACGGCGCCGGCGATGTGATGATCACGGTGGCGCTGGCCTCGACGGTGTTCTTCTCCGTTCCCACGGACGAGGCGCGCGGCCGGGTGGCCCTGTACCTGGCGATCACGATGGCCCCGTTCACGGTGCTGGCGCCGGTGATCGGTCCGCTGCTGGACCGGCTGCCGCACGGGCGGCGGGCGGCGATGGCGGCGTCGATGCTGGCGCGTGCGCTCCTGGCGCTGCTGATGTCGGGCGCGGTGGCGACGGGGGGCATCGAGCTGTATCCGGCGGCGCTGGGCGTGCTGGTGGCGTCCAAGGCGTACGGGGTGGTCCGCAGTGCGGTGGTGCCCCGGCTGCTGCCGCCGAAATTCTCACTCGTGAAGGCGAACTCGCGGGTCACGCTGGCCGGTCTGCTGGCGACGGGCGCGGCGGCGCCGGTGGGTGCAGCCCTGCATCTGATCGGGCCGCCGTGGCCGCTGTACGGGGCCTGCGTGATCTTCGTGTGGGGGGCCTTCGCGGCGTTCACGCTGCCGCACAAGGTGGACGAGGCCAAGGGCGAGCGGCGGGCGCGGCTGTCCACGCACGAGGCGCACTCGAAGCGGCCGGGCCTGCGGACGGTCAGCCGGTCGGTGCTGTGCGGGCTGCTGGCGAACGCCTCGATGCGTGCGCTGTCCGGGTTCCTGATCTTCTTCCTGGCGTTCCTGCTGCGCGAGCATCCGGTGGCGGGGCAGAGCGCGGCGGTGTCGCTGGGCATCGTGGGCGTCTCGGCGGGTGTGGGCAACGCCTGCGGTACGGCGGTGGGTGCGTGGCTGCGGGCGCGCGCGCCGGAGGCGATCGTCGCGGCGGTGCTGTGTCTGACGCTGGGCGTGGCGGTGCTCGCGGCGGTGTTCTTCAGCGCGCTGTTCATGGCCGTGCTGGCCGCGACGGCGGGCTTCTGCCAGGCGCTGGCGAAGCTGTCGCTGGACGCGATGATCCAGCGGGACGTGCCGGAGGCGGTGCGGACGTCGGCCTTCGCGCGTTCGGAGACGCTGCTCCAGGTGGCGTGGGTGCTGGGCGGCGCGATCGGCATCGTGCTGCCGCTGAACGGGGTACTGGGGATGTCGGTGGCCGCGGCGATCGTGGCGCTGGGGACGACGATGGCCCTGCGCGGCGTCCTCTCGGCCCCCCGCCCCCACCACCCGGACCCCTCTCGGCCCCGCGTGGCGTAACGATCACCCCCGCCGGCGCTTGAGGCGGTCTTTCAGCCCCGCCGGCGCTTGAGGCGCGGGGGTCCGGGGGCGGCGCCCCCGGCAACGGCGCCGCACCCGGCCGAACCGGCCGAACCGGCCGAACCGGCCGAACCGGCGGAGCCGATCCGCGCCGCGCCGCAGGCCACCGGTACCCCGTGCGGCGGCGCAGCCCACCGGCCCGATAGCCTTCGGCTCATGACCGCACCGCTTTTCTCGGGTAGGGCCCGCCGCAGCGTCGCGGCCCTCGGAGCCGTGTCCGCCGGCCTCCTCCTCCTCTCCGCCTGCGGCGAGAAGCCGACACCGCTGGCGACCGTGACGGTCGGCACCTCGTCGGTGTCCGCCGAAGCCTCCTGCCACAACGACGGCAAGGAGCTCTCCATGGACCAGGTCCAGGAGTGCCTCACCAACCTCAAGAACCCCAAGACCGTCGAGTACGCGCGGGGCGACACCCTGCGTCTCGGGGTCGAGCCGGAGATCGTCGAGGACGGCAAGCGCTGGTCGGCGGTCCTGGACGGCCAGCCGATCACCGAGCCCTCCTCGAACACCTACCGCAGCTTCCCGGGCGCCGACGTCTTCGCGACCGGCGGTCAGGGCGAGGCCCCCTCCTCGAAGAAGCTCGCGTTCCTGCAGATCGCCGAGGACGGCAAGCCGCTCGCCGTCTGGTCCTTCAACCTCAAGCTCAAGTAACCGGGCGGCAGCGGTGCGCGCGCTCGTCGTGACCGCGGTGGCGGCGGAGGCAGACTCCGTCACCACCGGGCTGACCCCTCATCCGGACACGTTCGGTCCTGAGCCACGCACCTTGCCCGGCGGGTACCTCATCAACCGCCGGGACCTTCCGGGCATCGCCTTCGACGTGCTCGTCGGGGGCGTCGGTCCGGCGGCGGCCGCCGCCGGGACCGCCACCGCCCTGGCCCTCGCCGACTACTCGCTCGTCGTCTCCGCCGGCATCGGCGGCGGGTTCGCGCCCGCCGCCCCGCTCGGTTCCCTCGTGGTCGCCGACGCGATCGTGGCCGCCGACCTCGGGGCCGAGACCCCCGACGGCTTCCTCGACGTGACGGAGCTCGGCTTCGGGCACAGCGTGCACCTGCCGCCCGCCGAGCTCGCCACCCGCGCCGCCGAGGCGACCGGGGCGCTGCTCGCGCCCGTGCTGACCGTCTCCACCGTGACCGGGACCGCCGCGCGGGCCGCCGCCCTCGCCGCCCGGCACCCGATGGCCGGGGCCGAGGCCATGGAGGGTTTCGGCGTCGCCGAGGCGGCCGCCGCGCACGGGCTGCCCGTACTGGAGATCCGCGCCGTGTCCAACGCCGTGGGCCCTCGTGACCGTGCCGCCTGGCGGATCGGGGACGCGCTCACCGCGCTCGCCGACGGCTTCCGCGTGCTGGGGCCCGTACTCGCGAACTGGGGAGAACGCCATGAGCACGACCACCGGTGAACCGCTGAGGATCGCCTACTCGCCCTGCCCGAACGACACCTTCGTCTTCGACGCGTGGGCGCACGGCCGGGTGCCGGGGGCGCCCGCCCTCGACGTCACCTTCGCGGACATCGACATCACCAACGGCATGGCCGAGCGCGGCGAGCTGGACGTGCTGAAGGTGTCGTACGCGGTGCTGCCGTGGGTGCTGGATGAGTACGCGCTGCTGCCCTGCGGCGGGGCGCTGGGGCGCGGCTGCGGCCCGCTCGTGCTGACCCGTGAACCGGGGCTCGACCTGACCGGGCGGACGGTGGCCGTGCCGAGCGAGCGCTCCACCGCCTACCTGCTGTTCCGGCTGTGGGCGGCGGACGTGCTGCCGGAGGGCGTCGGCGAGGTCGTCGTCCTGCCGTTCCACGAGATCATGCCGGCGGTCCGCGACGGCCGGGTGGACGCCGGACTGGTCATCCACGAGGCCCGGTTCACCTATCAGGACTACGGGCTGCACTGCCTGGCCGACATGGGTGAGCACTGGGAGTCCACGACCGGCCTGCCGATCCCGCTCGGCGCGATCATCGCCCGGCGTTCGCTGGGCGCGGAGCGGCTGCGCGCGCTGGCCGAGTCGGCCCGTACGTCGGTCCGGATGGCCTGGGACGACCCGGAGGCCTCCCGCCCGTACGTGCGCGCGCACGCCCAGGAGCTGGACCCGGCCGTCGCCGACCAGCACATCGGTCTCTACGTCAACGAGTTCACCGCCGGCCTCGGCGACTCCGGCTACGCGGCGGTGCGCGGGCTGCTCACCCGGGCGGCGGCCGAGGGGCTGGTACCGGCCATCGCGCCCGGTTCGCTGGACTTCCCGCAGGACTGATCGCCCCGCGCACACGGCCGCGCCCCGCCGCTCTTTCGAGTGGCGGGGCGCGGCCGTACGTGTGACGGCGAGGGGCTCAGACGTCGAGCTGGTCGGCGACCGCGCGCAGCAGTCCGGCGATCTTCGTGCCGTGCACCTTGTCGGGGTAGCGGCCGCGCTCCAGCATCGGGGTGATGTTCTCCAGCAGGGTCGTGAGGTCCTGCACGATCGAGGCGAGCTCGTCGGGCTTGCGCCGCTGCGCCGCCGCGACGGAGGGCGCCGGGTCGAGTACCGTCACCGAAAGTGCCTGGTCACCGCGCTGGCCGGCGACGACACCGAACTCGACGCGCTGGCCGGGCTTGAGAGCGTCCACCCCGGCAGGGAGCACCGACGAGTGGACGAAGACGTCGCCGCCGTCGTCGCGGGAGAGAAAGCCGAAGCCCTTCTCGCTGTTGAACCACTTGACCTTGCCGGTAGGCACGTCCGTCCTCTGTCCTTGTGCTCGTCGGGGGTCCGAAGGGCCGCGAACGGCTCCGGACAACAGCGCAGCGGGCCATGAGTGACCCGCCACCTCAAGGCTAATGGTCGGGGGCCGGGTGACAAGACGTTCCCCGGTCCTTCACGGTCGGCTGCTTCGGCCAGGGAACTACCCTGGTGAGGTGACTGTTACTCCTCATTCAGACGAAGCGCGGCCCGGCGACGGACTGGTCAAGGCCGGCGGCATCGTGTTCATCGCCGGGGCCGTGGCCACGCTGGCGACCATGGCTCCGCTCTTCCTCGACATGGAACCGTTCCCGTCGTACGCGTGGGCGGTCTGCATGCTCATGGGCGTCGGCTTCGCCATCTCCGCGGCGGGCGTGCTCCGCTCGGCCGCGGCACAGCGCAGGGCCGCCCGGGCCTCGCAGGCGTAGGCCGTCCCTTCCGGACCGCGATCAGACGGGCTGCGCGGCGACGTACTGCTCGAGCCACTGCGGCAGCGCGGTGAGGTCCGGCAGGACCACGTCCGCGCCCGCCTCGCGCAGTTCCTCCTCCGGGCACGGGCCGGTCGGCACCACCACGGACAGCGCGCCGGCCGTACGGGCCCCGCGTACGTCGCCGACGTGGTCGCCGACGTACACCTGCGCCCCGTACTCGCGCAGCGCACCGGCCTTGGCCTCCGCCCAGAGCCAGCCGATGACGGCGTCAGCCTCGATGCCGAGGTGCGACAGGTGCAGGCGGGCGTTGGGCTCGTGCTTGGCCGTGACGACGATCGCGCGGCCGCCCAGTGCCTGGACGGCCTCGATCGCCTCGCGGGCGCCCGGCATCGCCGGGGTCGGCCCGATGGCGTACGTCGGGTAGATCTCGCGGTAACGGTCGGCCATGGCCGGGATGCGGGCCTCCGGGAACCAGTGCGCGAGCTCCTCCTCCAGCGGCGGGCCCAGCCGGGTGACCGCCTCGTCGGCGTCGATGAAGGTCCCCGTCTCGGCCGAGAGGGCCTGGTAGGCGGCCCTGATCCCCGGGCGCGAGTCGATGAGGGTCATGTCGAGGTCGAAGCCGACGGTGAGGTTCATACCTCCCATTGTGCCGAGGCGGCCGTACGGGAGACCGACTGCGGGCCTACACCGGGGGAACGCCCGCCGAGGACTGCCCGACCGGAATTCCTCGCATCCGTGCTCAACCTTTTCCCGGCGGCAGTGCTCAGGGCAGGGGTGAGAGACACCATGTGAAGGGGAGGGCGGATGCCACCAGGCACCGAGCACGACTTCGAGGCCTTTGCCCGGGCCGGTCAGCGCAAGCTGTACCGGACCGCGTACCTGCTGTGCGGCAACGCCGACGGCGCACGCGATCTGACGCAGACGACGCTCGCGAAACTGTTCCAGCACTGGCGGCGGGCGTCCGCCGCCGAGTATCCCGACGCGTACGCCAGAACCGTGCTGACCCGCACCTTCCTCGCCGAGCGGCGCCGGCGGCTGCGCGACCTGCTGGCCCACCGGCGCGCCGATCCGCCGCCCCGGCCCGAGCACGCCGACCTGCGCGTCACCCTGCTCGCCGCGCTGGCCGAACTCCCGCCGCGGGCCCGCGCCATGGTCGTCCTGCGCTACTGGGAGGACCTGAGCGTCGAGACCGTCGCCGAACTGCTGCGCTGCAGCGAGGGCACGGTCAAGAGCCAGTGCTCGCGCGCCCTGGTGAAGCTGCGCGCGCGGCTCGGCGAGGCCCACATCTACGCGACCGAGAGCTGAGGAGACGCCATGGGTACCAACGAAGACCACAACGAGGACCGGGCCACGGCCGTGCTCGTCCGTGACGCGATGGACCGTGCGCTGGCGGAACTGCCCGCCACGGCGGACCTGGTGGGCCCGGCCCGCGCCCAGGGCCTGCGCCGCAGGGCGCGCGTCCGGGCGGCGATCGGCGGTGCGGTACTGGCCGTGGCCGGGCTCGGCCTGGCCGGAGCCTTCGTCCTGCCGGGCGACGGCGACGACCGGGGGGCGACGGGCTCCACCGGGGTCGTGGACGTGGCCGGGCCGCCGACGAGCTCCGGACCGCCGCCGCCGATCCACCTCGAACCCAGCCCGGGCGAGTCGTCGATGGCCGACCTGCCGCCCGCCGAACGGGCCCGCCTGGAGAACTTCCAGAACCGGGCCGTCGGTGTGCTCCAGCAGCTGCTGCCCCCGTCGGTCGGCACCGTGCAGCGCATCGACCTGGGCGTGCGGCAGTACCAGGGCACCAAGGACGGCAAGACCTTCCGCATCATCTTCTCGGTGCGGCCGTCCGAACCGGGCATGGCGCCCCAGAACTGCCGCGAGATCAAGGGCACGCTCTGCTCGAAGGCCACCCTGCCCGGCGGCATCCGGGCCGATGCGGCCGTCTCGCCGATCAACAACGGCAACGTCACCGAGTCCCGGGTCTGGTTCCGTTACGGAGCCAGCGACGTCTCGCTGAGGGTCGGCCCGCACGACGCGTCGAACACCTCGGCGCCCGTCACCGCCCAGCAGCTCCTCGACGTCGCCGGGTCCTCCGCCTTCCTCGACCTGGTCAAGGCGGCCGACCGCGACCCGGTGGAGGAGATGCAGCGCACGGTCATCGGCGGCTGACCGGACGAGCTGGGCCGTCTCTTGCGGATCTTGTCGGCCGGGCCCGCGGCGTCCGGTGCCGTACCCGGCAAGGCGGAGGGGCGCCCGCGTACTGGGCGTACCCGGGCGCCCCGACAACGCGGCCGGGTGCGGTGCCGGGCGTCGCGGGCCCGGCAAGATCCGCAAGGGACGGCCTAGCGCCGCCGCGCCCGCCACACCAGGTAGGCCGCGGAGGCCAGCGCGGCGACCCGCAGGACCCAGGGCCACATCCCGTGCAGCGCCCCGCTCAGCTGGTCGTCGGACAGGGCCTGACCCCACTTGCCGTTCATCCGGCCCCACACCCACAGCACCGCCGCCGCGAGCACCGCGCCGGGCGGGCCGAAGACCGCCCATTTGCGCTCGGCCGGCCCGAGCACGCGCGAGGCGTACGGAAGGAGCCAGCCGACCACGAGGAGCAGCCAGTAGCCGGTGACCACGCCGACGACGAGGACGGCCGCCGCCAGCAGCAGGAAGGCGTTCGGCCGGGGGCGGGCGGCCGGGGCCGCCGGGGCTTCCGGGGCGGCGGCCCCGGCCGCCGCGTCCTTCTTCGCGCGCCGCCGCTCGCGCAGGAACCGTACGAGGCTCCGCGCGCGCCCCTCGCCCTCCCCGGGCGCGGCCGGGGCCGGTGCCGCGGCCCCGTCCGCGTCCCCGTCCCGCGGGTCGTCATCCGGTCCGTCCTTGAACAGGTCCGGGATCTCGATGCCGCCCGCGAAACCCTCGACCTGCGGGCCCGCCCCGTACGTGCCCGGGCTCAGCCGCCACCAATCGGGCTCGGCGCCGCCGGAGGGGCCGAGCTCGTCCAGCCCGGCCAGGTGCGGCGGCACGTTCTCGGGCTCCGCCGCCGGGCGGGCCGGGGGCGCGTTCCGGCCGCGCAGCCGGCCCGGTCCCCGCTGGACGGGGACCGACAGGCCGGCGTCGGCGGGGGCCGCGGGGGCGGGGGCCGCGCCCTGCCGGGAGCCGAGGGTCTCCAGGACCTCCTCGGGCGTGCCGATCCGCTCCAGGATGCGCCGTACGGCGGCCGGGGTGTCCGGGTCGTACTTGGCGCGCCGACGGTCGATCTCGTCCCGCAGCCCCGACACCAGCCGCATCCGGTCACCGGAGGACAGGTGCCGCTGTTGCGCCAAGTCCCCGACGCGGCTCAGATATTCGTAGACCAGATGGTCGCTTTCGATCCCCACGCCCAGGCTCCTCCCTTACCCCCTGTCCCGAAGGTAGCGCGTGCGCCCGTGGAGCTGCTGCGGGCGCAGCGGATACCGTTGACCGGATGGGGACCGGCCGACTGACCGGCCGACGCGACCAGGAGGCGACTGTGCCCGAGGCAAGCACTGCGGCGGGATCCGCCGGCGGGAGCCCGGCGGGAAGCTCCCCGCGCTCACTCGCCGAGGCGCTGCGCGCCCGTGACGACGTGGCGCTCGCGGCCCTGTTGCGCGCCCGCCCGGACCTGCTGGGGCCGGTGCCCGGCGACGTGACGCAGCTGGCCACCCGGGCCGGGACCCGGGCGTCGGTGGTGCGCGCCCTGGACCGGCTGGACCGGTTCGCCCTGCAGACCGCCGAGGCCCTCGCGGTGGGCCCGGACCCGTGCCCGTACCCGGTCCTGGAGGGGCTGCTGACGGGCGGCGAGGACGAACGGGCCCGCGCCGCGCTCCCCGGCGCCCTGGCCACCCTGCGCGACCAGGCCCTGGTGTGGGGCGACGAGGAGCGGCTCCGGCTGGTCCGCACCGCGCGCGAGCTGCTCGCCCCCTCGGCCTCCCGGCCCTCCCCGACCGGGCTGGGGCCGACCGTCGCTGAGGCCACGGCCGGGATGTCGCCGACCCGGGTGCAGGAGATCGTGGCGGCCGTCGGGCTGCCCGCCACCCACGACCCGGTGTCCGCGGTGACCGCGCTGACCGGGCTGTTCACCGACCCGGTGCGGATGTCGGCACTGCTGGACGAGGCTCCGGCGGAGGCCCACCAGGTGCTGGGGCGGCTCGTGTGGGGGCCGCCGTACGGGGAGGTCACCCCGAACCCGACGCCGCCGGTGCGCTGGCTGCGCGACCGGGGGCTGCTGCTGCCCGCGACGGCGCGGACCGTCGTACTGCCCCGCGAGGTGGCGCTGCACCTGCGCGGCGGGCTCGCGCACCGGGACACCGCGCCGGTGGCCCCGCCGGTGCCCGCGCACCGCGAGCACCGTCCACAGCTTGTGGACGCGAACGCCGCCGGGCAGGCGCTGGCCGCGCTGGCCACCGTCGAGGAACTGGTGAAGTCCTGGGAGCACGCCGGTCCGCCGGTGCTGCGGGCGGGCGGGCTCTCCGTACGGGACCTCAAGCGGGCCGCGGCCGCGCTGGACACGACCGAGCAGCAGGCGGCCTTCTGGGCCGAACTGGCCTACGCGGCCGGTCTGCTGGCCAGCGACGGGGAGGCGGACGAGCGGTACGCGCCCACCCCGGCCTTCGACGACTGGCTCGAACTGCCGCCCGCCGAGCGCTGGTCGCGGCTCGCGACGGCCTGGCTGCCGGCCACCCGCACGGCCCCGCTGGTCGGCGAGCAGGACGCCAAGGGGCGCACGCTGTCCGCGCTCGGCCCCGAACTCGACCGCTCCGCCGCGCCCGAGGTGCGCCGGCGCGTGCTGGAGCTCCTCGGGGAGCTGCCCGAGGGTGCCTCGCCCGATCCGGAGTCCCTGCTGGCCCGGCTCGCGTGGGAGCGTCCCGTACGCGGGGCGAGCGATCTGCGGGCCCGGCTCGCGCACTGGGCGCTGGCGGAGGCGGAGGTCCTCGGCGTGACCGGCCGGGGCGCCCTGTCCGGGCCCGGCCGGGCCCTGCTGGAGCACCGCGACCCGGCGCCGCTGCTGGCTCCGCTGCTGCCGGAGCCGGTGGACCACGTGCTGCTCCAGGCCGACCTGACGGCGGTGGCCCCGGGACCGCTGCGCCGCCCGCTGGGCGACACCCTGGCCGTACTCGCGGACGTGGAGTCGAAGGGCGGGGCGACGGTGTACCGGTTCACGCCGGGCTCGGTGCGCCGGGCCCTGGACGCCGGCCATGCCGCGGCCGACCTGCACGCCTTCCTCAAGGAGCACAGCCGTACCCCGGTGCCGCAGCCGCTGGCCTATCTGATCGACGACGTGGCCCGCCGGCACGGACACCTGCGGGTCGGCGCGGCCTCCTCGTACGTGCGCTGCGACGACGACGCGATGCTGGGCGAGATCCTGGCCGACAAGCGCTCGGCCGGGCTGGGGCTGCGCCGCCTCGCGCCGACGGTGCTGGCGGCGCAGGCGGATCCGACCGTCCTGCTGGAGGGGTTGCGGGCGATGGGCTACGCGCCGGCCGCGGAGTCCCGTACCGGCGACGTGCTGGTGGCACGGGCCGACGCCCACCGCACCCCGGCCCGTTCGGCACCCGTACCGGTGCCGGAGGGTCCGCCGGTGCCGGACGCGACGCTGCTCGCGGCCGCGGTGCGGGCGATCCGCGCGGGCGACGTGGCGGCGACGGCGGTGCGCAAGGAGCCCGCGACGTCCTCCGCCGCCGGGACCGGGGTGCCGGGCGAACTGCCGCGCACGAGCGCGGCGGAGACCCTCGCGACGGTGCAGGCGGCCGCGCTGACCGGGTCGGCGGTGTGGATCGGGTACGTGAACGCGGAGGGCGCGGCGAGCCAGCGGGTCATCGCGCCGGTCCGGGTGGAGGGCGGCTTCGTCACGGGGTACGACCACACGGCGGACGAGGTACGGACGTACGCGCTGCACCGGATCACCGGTGTCGCGGAACTGGCGGACGACCAGGTGTAGGGCGGAGGGGTTCCGGTGGGGCGGACGGTCACGGTGCAGGGTGTGGTGTTCGAGCTCGACCAGGTGGTCGAGGTGCATCTGCAGCGGGGTTACACGGGCGGGGTGCTGGATCTGCGGACGGCGGACGGCGGGCAGTTCACCTTCGAGCTGTCGATCCGCGACTCGGCGGCCGACCACGAGGCGTACCTGGTGCTGAAGTACGAGTCCGGCTGCTACACGGAGACGCGGCCGTCCTGGGGCGGCTCGCGGTCCGCGCCGGCGCCGAAACCCGATGGCCGTCGGGATGACGAGCCGCCATCCTGAGCGCATGTCCGACGATGTACCGAACCGCCAGATCCGGGCGGCGCACACCGACACCACGATCACGGTGTACCAGGCCTACTCCCCCGCGCTCGGGGTGCCGGCCGCCCGTGACGGCCGCTTCCCGCCCGCCTGGAAGCGCGAGCGGATGACGTGGATCAAGCCGTCGTTCCTGTGGATGATGTACCGCTGCGGCTGGGCGACCAAGACCGACCAGGAGACGGTGCTGGCGGTCGAGATCACCCGCGAGGGCTTCGACCGGGCGCTGCGCGACTCCTGCCTGTCGCACTACGTGCCGGGTGTGCACGGGGACCAGGCTGCCTGGAAGAAGGCACTGCTCGGGGCCCCGGCCCGGGTCCAGTGGGACCCGGAGCGGGACCTGAGGCTGAATCCGCTGCCGTACCGCTCGCTGCAGCTGGGCCTGTCCGGTCCGGCGTCGCGGGCGTACGCCGACGAGTGGACGGTCGCCATCCGCGACGTGACCGGGCTGGCCCGTGAGATCCGCGGCCTGCTCGGGGCCGGGGACGAGGCGGCGGCGCGCGCCCTGCTGCCCGTGGAGACCCCGTACCCGGCGGCTCCGCTGCCCCACCTGGGGGCGTAGCCGGGGGCGTGGCGGGGCGGTTCAGTCGCGGACGAGCAGGACGACGAATCCCACGACGGCGCCCAGCAGCAGGGCGAGCAGGGAGTAACGCGGCCGGTTCTCGCGCAGCACCGGAAGGTGGTGGTCGACGGAGAAGCGGCCCGGCCCGGTGAGGGTGAGGGCGACGATCGCGGCGAACAGCACCACTTCGAGTTCCACGCCCTTGGGCGGGAAGTAGGCGCTCAGGCCCCGGACGTCGAGGATGTTGATGAAGGTGCCGGTCAGGGCCGCTCCGGCGAGCGGGGTGAGCAGGCCGAGGGCGAGGCCGAGGCCGCCCAGGGTCTCGGCGAGACCGGCGATGACGGCCATGGCGTCCCCGGCGGGGTAGCCGGCCATCGTGAAGCCCTTGCCGGTCGCGGTGAGGCCCGGGCCGCCGAACCAGCCGAAGAGCTTCATCGTGCCGTGGCCGGCCATGCTGAGGCCGACGACGAGCCGGAGCAGGAGCAGGCCGGTGTCGTGGGTGACGGTGGTGGCGGGAGCCGAGGGGGTGCCGAGCAGCGTGCGGTCCCAGCTTGCTTGCGTCATGAGGCACCCTAGAACGCCCGCCGGTGACGCCCCGGGAGCGACGTCGCCGCCCGGCCCGTGGGACCTCGGCGTCTACCCGTTCGGCCCTGGAACGTGCGAACGCACCCCCGGCAAGGGGCCCCTCGCCCTCGCCCCCGACCGGCGCGGCGATGCCCCCGCCACCGCCGTGGAGCCTCGGTCCGCCGCGCCGAAGCGTCGCTGGTGGCAGCGGCGCAGCTGATGCGGCCGGTCGGCGCGGCCACCGGCGAACACCGGTCTCATCTGGGGGCGTAGTCGATCCGCCCGGCATCGAAGGGCCACGCCTCGTGGAGCCAGCGGGTGATCCGCTCGTGGACCCGGGCGTCCAGCGCGGCCCGGTCGGCGCGCACCCAGTGGCTGACCGCGACCCGGCCGGGGGCTTCCCGGGAGCCGTGGACGTACAGGCAGCCGATCACCTCGCCGCCGCCGCCGTCGCCTTCGCCTTCGCCTTCGCCTTCCAGGAGGCTGTAGGCGAAGGCGACGCGCTCCTCGAACTCCCGCGCGTGCCGGACCAGGTCGGCCAGGTTCTCCTCGGCGGTCATCCCCGCCACCGGCGGCCAGCCCCGCCCCACGAATCCGGGGGTCGCCCTGATGTGCGCGATGCTCCCGGTCCAGGCGGCGAGGTCGCGCTCGTTGTGCTCGGCACCGAGCGGCTCCAGCCGGAAGCCGTCGGCGACGAGGGTCCGCGGTACCGCGAAGTCGGCGGGCACGAAGGGCTGCTGATCATGGCTCATGCCAGGACGGTACGTGCCTGCCCCGCCAGGGTCAGCAGCTTTTCCACCGGCCACCGGTCGTCCGCGTGCACCCCGTAACCGGCGGCCAGGACACGTCCGTCGGGCGCGATCAGGAAGTCCGCCGGCAGTCCGAGCCGCCCGCCGTCCTGGCCCGGCGTCGGCGGCTTCGCCCGGCCGCGCAGGATGTCGAGCGTGCCGGCGGCGATCGCCCGCCAGGCGCGCGCGGCCAGCAGGGCGCGGTAGGACGACTCGACGCCGAACTCCGCGTACAGCCGCTTGCGGGGGTCCGCGACGACGGCGAAGGGCAGGTCGGCCACGTGCTCGCGCAGTTCACCGGCGGTCTCGCCCTGCTGCTGGACGGCCTGACCGGCTGACCGGCCGCCGAAGCGCCTTGTTCCCAGCTTCCGCGCCGTACGGCACACTGGAGGTTTGACCTGAATGAAACGGGGCGCCGCGCGTGAATGGTCCACTCATCGTCCAGAGCGACAAAACCCTCCTTCTCGAAGTCGACCACGAGCTCGCCGGAGCCGCCCGGCGTGCCATCGCCCCCTTCGCCGAGCTGGAGCGGGCCCCCGAGCACATCCACACCTACCGGATCACCCCGCTCGGACTGTGGAACGCCCGGGCAGCCGGCCATGACGCCGAGCAGGTCGTCGACGCGCTCGTCGAGTACTCCCGCTACCCCGTCCCGCACGCGCTCCTCGTCGACGTCGCCGAGACCATGGCGCGCTACGGCCGCCTGACCCTCACCAAGCACCCCGTGCACGGACTGGTGCTGACCAGCACCGACCGGCCGGTGCTGGAGGAGATCCTGCGGTCCAAGAAGATCGCCCCGCTCGTCGGTGCGCGGCTCGACGCCGACACCGTGGCCGTGCACCCCTCCGAGCGCGGGCAGATCAAGCAGACGCTCCTCAAGCTGGGCTGGCCCGCCGAGGACCTCGCCGGTTACGTGGACGGCGAGGCGCACCCGATCGACCTGGCCGAGGACGGCTGGGCGCTGCGGCCGTACCAGCAGCAGGCCGTCGAGGGCTTCTGGCACGGCGGCTCCGGTGTGGTCGTCCTGCCCTGCGGCGCCGGCAAGACGCTGGTCGGCGCCGGGGCCATGGCGATGGCCAAGGCGACGACGCTGATCCTGGTGACGAACACCGTCTCGGCCCGCCAGTGGAAGCACGAGCTGGTCAAGCGGACGTCGCTGACGGAGGACGAGATCGGCGAGTACTCCGGCACCCGCAAGGAGATCCGGCCCGTCACCATCGCCACCTACCAGGTCCTGACGACGAAGCGGAAGGGCGTCTACCCGCACCTGGAGCTCTTCGACTCCCGGGACTGGGGCCTGATCGTCTACGACGAGGTGCACCTGCTGCCCGCGCCGGTCTTCAAGTTCACCGCCGACCTCCAGGCGCGGCGCCGGCTCGGCCTGACCGCGACACTGGTGCGCGAGGACGGGCGGGAGTCGGACGTCTTCTCCCTCATCGGGCCGAAGCGGTTCGACGCCCCGTGGAAGGAGATCGAGGCGCAGGGCTACATCGCGCCCGCCGACTGCGTGGAGGTCCGGGTCAATCTGACGGAGTCGGAGCGGCTCGCGTACGCGACGGCCGAGACGGAGGAGAAGTACCGCTTCTGCGCGACGACGGCGACGAAGCGCAAGGTCACCGAGGCGCTGGTGGCCAAGCACCGCGGTGAGCAGACCCTCGTCATCGGGCAGTACATCGACCAGCTCGACGAACTGGGCGAGCACCTGGACGCCCCCGTCATCAAGGGCGAGACCTCCAACGCGCAGCGCGAGAAGCTCTTCGACGCCTTCCGCGAGGGCGAGATCAGCGTGCTGGTCGTCTCGAAGGTCGCGAACTTCTCCATCGACCTGCCGGAGGCCACCGTCGCCATCCAGGTGTCGGGCACCTTCGGCTCCCGCCAGGAGGAGGCCCAGCGCCTGGGCCGCGTGCTGCGGCCGAAGGCGGACGGCCACGAGGCGCGGTTCTACTCGGTCGTCGCGCGCGACACGATCGACCAGGACTTCGCGGCGCACCGTCAGCGGTTCCTCGCCGAGCAGGGGTACGCCTACCGGATCATGGACGCCGACGAGCTGCTGGCGAGCGACTGACTCCGGCACGCGCGGGCGGTCAGGACGGCGAGTAAGGGAGCGCACCAGACCCACAGCGGCGGCCAGTCCAGCACGAGGACCCGGGCCGCGTCCGCCAGGTGCCGGGTCCAGAACTCGGCGGAGGCTTCCGGCAGGACCACCAGCCCGAGCAGGACGGTCCCGGCCGAGGCCGCCAGCGCGGTGAGCCCGGCGCGGACGCGGCGGGTCAGCAGGAGGTACGCGGTGATGGCCGCCGGGGCGAGGGTGATCCCGGCGGCCACGCCCAGCGCGAAGCCCTTGCCGAGCGCGGAGCGCGGCCTGCCGAGGTCCCACAGGACCAGGCAGGCGAGAGCCAGGTTGATCAGCCCGGCCAGCGGCGCCTGGAACAGCGGCTGCAGCCACAGCCCGGCGATGGTGGCGGCGAGCACCGGCCCGGGCCGGGACCGGAGTCCCGCGAGGCGGCAGGACAGGGTGATCAGCAGGGCGAGCAGGCCGGCGTTGCCGAGGACGAGGACGGCCTTCAGCGCGCCGCTCGGCAGCCACGCGGCGGGGGTGAACAGGATCGCCGCGAACGGCGGATACGTGGCGGTCGGCCCCCACTCGGCGGCGGAGAGACCCTGGACGAGGGCGTCGGCCACCGGAATGCGCAGGGCGATGCAGAGCACGCCGAGCAGCAGCAGCGAGCCGGTCAGCAGCACACCGGCGAGGGACGACGGTGAGCGGCTGGGAACGGGACTCCAAGTCACCCGCGTGACCCTAGTGGATCAGTACGGGTGCTGGGCGGGGCCCGAGGTCAGTGGCGTATGACGCCCGCGTCCTCGGTGTATTCACCGAGCACGACGACGCTCACGGCGGTCGCCGCGAAGATCTTGACGGCGCGCAGCATGCCGCCGAGGCCGGTGCGCGGAAGGGAGTCGGAGTCGGCGCCGCTAGGACGGCCGCCCTGGATCGAGGAGAAGGTTGCGGGGCTCATGTGTCCATGGTGCGTTTTCGCGCCGCGTCGCACATCGCTCCCGGGAGGGAACCTCACAGCCCCCGGGGTCCTCCTCCCGTCGCATGCGCACCCCTAGGGGTGGATACCAAGGTCTGACACTCCGGGGTACGACACCCGTCCGGATGCACGGGGACCCGTCGGGACGGACTCTGGGAAGGTCCGCGGTACCGGCGACCACGCCATGGGAGTGATCCGCATGACCCACTGTTCCCGGACGCGGCGCCTCGCGCTGCTCTCCGCATCGACAGCCCTGGTCACGGCCGGGCTGCTGCCGTCCGCCCCCGCATCCGCCGCCCCGGCGGCACCCGCCGCGGCACCCGCCGCGGCCGTCGCTGCCGCCCCCACGCCCACGCCCACCCCGCCGTCCACCCCACCCGCCCAGGGCCCGGTGAAGACCACCGATCCCCCCAGCGGCATCACGGCCGAGCTTCCCGGAAAGGCCGAGGTCCGCATGGGTGCCATCCCCATGGAGGGCGACTCCGTCGACACCCGCGTGTACGGGGTGGAGACCCCGGACGGAGCCACCGGCTTCGCCGTCTACGACATGCCGGGTGACCGGATCCCGCTCGAAGACGCCCTCAAGGGCTTCATCGACGCGTACGGCCTGACCGGCGGCGGGACCCTGACCAGCGAGAACGTCCGCAAGACGACGGTGGACGGGCACCCGGCCCTCGATGCGGACCTCTCCGGCGAAGGCGCCGACGGGACTGCGGTCGGCTCCATCCGCTTCATCTCCGACGACGACCATCTCGTCATGGCCCTGACCTACGGCCCCGAGAAGGACGAGAAGGACCTGCGAGCGATGCACCAGCAGCTCCTCGACTCCCTCCAGATCCCCTGACCCCCTGATCCCCCCAAACCCCTGATCCCCCCAATCCCCTGATCCCCCGCCGCCGATATTCGTTCGCGCCGCACCGCCCAGCTGGCTAGAATCTCCGCTCTTGCCGCCTCCCACCGCCTCATCGGGGAGAGCCGCCCTCCGGCCGGAAACCGGCGGGCCATCTGTTCCGCATCCACCAGCTGGAGGCAGTTCCGTGCCCGCGCACGCCCCCGAGACCACGCACGCCGACCCGTCCGCGCCCGGCGACCCGCTGGGCCGCGAGCGGGCCCACCTCGCCGCCGCGCGTTCCGCCCTGCGCGCCATGCGCGAGGACGTCGAGTCCCTCGACATCCGCGACGTCACCGCGAACTGGGTCAACGCGATCGTCCTCCAGGCCCAGATCGACGACCGCATCAAAGCCCTCGCCGACCTCGCCCACACCCCGCTGTTCTTCGGCCGCCTCAACTACCTGCACGCCCCCGGCGCGGAGCTCGCCGAGGGCGCGGACGGCGAGCAGTTCTACATCGGCCGCCGCCACGTCCACGACGCCGACGGCGACCCGATGGTCATCGACTGGCGCGCGCCCGTCTCCCAGCCGTTCTACCGGGCCTCCAAGACCGACCCGCAGGACATCGCGCTGCGCAGGCGCTTCGGGTACACCGGCGGCGAGCTGACGGCGTACGAGGACGAGCACCTGTCCGACCCCGGCGAGGCGGCCACGGTCAGCAAGCTGCTCCAGCAGGAGATCGAGCGCCCGCGCGTGGGCCCGATGCGGGACATCGTCGCCACGATCCAGCCCGAGCAGGACCAGCTCGTCCGCTCCGGCCTCTCCGGCTCCGTCTGCGTGCAGGGCGGCCCCGGCACCGGAAAGACCGCCGTCGGCCTGCACCGGGTCGCGTACCTCCTCTACGCGCACCGCGACCGCCTGGCCCGCACGGGCACGCTCGTCATCGGGCCGAACCGTTCCTTCCTGCACTACATCGAGCAGGTCCTGCCGGCCCTGGGCGAGCTGGAGGTCAAGCAGGCCACCGTCGACGACCTCGTCGCCCGCCCCGGCCTGGAGGTACGCGGCACGGACGCCGCCGAAACCGCCGTGGTCAAGGGCGACGCCCGCATGGCGGAGGTGCTGGGCCGCGCCGTCCGCTCGCACGTCACCCGCCCCACGGAGCCGCTGATGGTGGTCCGCGGCTCGCGCCGCTGGCGGGTGCCCGCGTACGAGCTGGAGGAGATGGTCGAGGAGCTGCAGAAGCGCGACATCCGCTACGGCGCGGCCCGCGAGGCCCTGCCGCAGCGCATCGCGCACGCGGTGCTCGTACGGATGGAGCAGGCGGGCGAGGCCCCGGACGACCGGGTGCAGGACGCGGTGGCCCGCAGCGCGGCGGTGAAGGCGGCGGTCAAGGAGATCTGGCCGGCCGTCGAACCGGCGAAGCTGGTCCTGCGCCTGCTGTCCGACCCCGAGTTCCTCGCCCTGCACGCGGCGGACCTGCTCACCGAGGACGAGCAGAAGCTCCTGCTGTGGCCGAAGCCGTTCCGCAGCGTGAAGTCGGCGAAGTGGTCGGCGGCCGACCTGGTCCTGATCGACGAGGCGGCCGACCTGGTGGAACGCACGCATTCGCTGGGCCACGTGGTGCTCGACGAGGCGCAGGACCTGTCGCCGATGCAGTACCGGGCGGTGGGACGGCGCTGCACCACCGGCTCGGCGACGGTCCTCGGCGACCTCGCGCAGGGCACCACGCCGTGGGCCACGCGCAGCTGGGACGAGGCCCTCGCGCACCTGGGCAAGCCGCAGGCGGCGCTGGAGGAACTGACGGCGGGCTTCCGCGTGCCGCGCGAGGTGATCGCGTACGCCTCCCGGCTGCTGCCGTCGATCTCCCCGGGCCTGACCCCGGTCTCGTCCGTCCGCGAGACGCCGGGATCGCTGCGGGTCGAGGAGGTCTCGGAGGCCTCGGACCTCACGGCGGCGGTCGTGGCGTCCTGCCGCGAGTCGCTCGCGCACGAGGGGTCGATCGGCCTGATCGCGGCGGACGCGCGGATCTCGGTGCTGGCGGAGGCCCTGCTGGCGGCGGGCCTGCCGTACCTGTCTCCCGGCGAGGAGACCACCGCGCAGTCGCGGCTGACCCTCGTCCCGGCGTCGCTGGCGAAGGGTCTGGAGTACGACTACGTGGTCCTCGACGAGCCCGCGGCGATCGTGGACGGCGAGCCGGACGAGCGGACGGGGCTCCGCCGCCTGTACGTCTGCCTCACCCGAGCCGTCTCGGGCCTCTCCGTGCTGCACGCCGCGGCCCTGCCGGAGGCACTGCTGTCCTGACCTGCGGGTCCGCGTCCCGGGGCTCCGCCCCGGACCCCGCGCCTCAAACGCCGGCGAGGCTGACTTTCCAGCCCCTCCGGCGTTTGAGGAGCGGGGGTCCGGGGGCGGAGCCCCCGTCAGTCCAGTACGGCCCGCCACTCGGCGACGGCCGCCGCCGAGACCGGGCCGCTCCACCCGGAGGGACGGGCCGCGCCGCCGATGTGGAAGGCGTCGATCCCGCCCGCGCGCAGCACCGGCAGGTGCGCGAGCGTCAGCCCGCCGCCCACCAGGATCCGCGCCCCGTACCCCGGCTCACCGCCCCGCGCCGCCTCCGCCAGCAGCACCGGTACCCCGGCCTCCACCCCCGTCGCCGAGCCCGCCGTCAGGTACGTGTCCAGCCCCGGCGCGTCGGCCAGCGCCTTGCGCAGCTGGTCCCGGTCCGCCGCGCGGTCGATCGCCCGGTGGAAGGTCCAGCGGCAGCCGTCCAGCTCCGCGACGACCGCCTCGACCGCGGCCAGGTCGGGGGCGCCGTCGGCGTCCAGGAAGCCGAGGACGAACTCCTGCGCGCCCTCCGCCCGCAGTTCCCGTGCCGCCCGGGCCAGGGCGGGGACGTCGCCGGCCGCGAAGCCGTCCGACGCGCGGAGCATCACGCGCAGCGGGATGTCGACCGCCGCCCTGATCGCCGCGAAGGTCTCGCGCGGCGGGGTGAGCCCGTCGGCGGCCATGTCGGTGACCAGTTCGAGTCGGTCCGCCCCACCGGCCTGGGCCGCGACCGCGTCCTCCACGTCGAGGGCGATCACCTCCAGGAGCGCACGGTTGCTCATTCGATCCCATCCTTCTTCGGAAAGCTCGGGAAACTCAGGAAAACCCACTAGAGGTCTAGTCCAATATTCAGAATACGGGCCCCCGCCCGCCCTTCACCAGCACAATCACGCCACCCCACAATGTGCCCATGGACACAGGCACCCAGCGCAGCGACACCCACCCGGACACCGCCGACCTGCGGGCCCGCTGGCACGCGGCCGTCACCGCCGCCGGCGCCCCCGCCGACCGCGATCCCGCGCCCTACGCCGACCGCCTCCTCGCCGCCTGGGCGGAACCGCAGCGCCGCTACCACACCACCGCGCACCTGGCCGACGTACTCGCGCGGATCGACGTGCTCGCCCCGCACGCCGCCGATCCGGCCGCCGTCCGGCTCGCCGCCTGGTTCCACGACGCCGTCTACCGCCCCGACCGGTCCGAGAACGAGGAGCGCAGCGCCGCCCTCGCCGAGCGCGCCCTCCCCGAGCTGGGCATCGACCCCGCGCGCACCGCCGAGGTCGCCCGCCTCGTCCGGCTCACCGTCACCCACGACCCCGCCCCCGGCGACACCGACGGCGAGGCCCTCTGCGACGCCGACCTGGCCGTCCTGGCCGGGGAGCCCGACGCCTACGCCGCGTACGCGGCCGCCGTCCGCGCCGAGTACGGCTTCGTGCCCGACGACGCCTTCCGCACCGGCCGCGCCGCCGTACTGCGCCAGCTGCTCGGCCTGCCGCGGCTCTTCCGCACGCCGTACGGGGCCGCGCACTGGGAGGCCCCGGCCCGCGCCAACCTCGCCGCCGAGCTCGCCGCTCTCGTCCCGTAGGGAATTCGATCGCGTTCGCACCGGTTGGTGACAGTCATGCCCGCAGCAACCGCACGCCCCCGCATGCCCGTCGCCGTCTACGTCCTCGGCCTGTCCGTCTTCGCGCTCGGCACCAGCGAATTCATGCTCTCCGGACTGCTGCCACCCATCGCCGAGGACATGGGCGTGACCATCCCGCAGGCGGGCCTGCTCATATCCGCCTTCGCGATCGGCATGGTCGTGGGCGCCCCGCTGCTGGCCGTGGCCACCCTGCGGCTCCCCCGCCGCACCACGCTCATCGCCCTCATCAGCCTCTTCGGCCTCGGGCAGGTCGCGGGTGCGCTGGCCCCCACGTACGAGCTCCTCTTCGCCTCCCGCGTGGTCTCCGCGTTCGCCTGCGCCGGCTTCTGGGCCGTGGGCGCGGCCGTCGCCATCGCCATGGTCGACCAGGACCAGCGGGCCCGCGCGATGGCCGTCATGATCGGCGGCCTGTCGATCGCCAACGTCCTCGGCGTCCCGGCCGGCGCCTTCCTCGGCGAGCACCTGGGCTGGCGCTCCGCCTTCTGGTCGGTCGCCGCCGCCTCCGCGGTCGCCCTCGCCGGCATCCTGGCGCTGATCCCCAGGATCCCGCTGCCCGCCGAGCGGCCCTCGCTCGGGCGCGAGCTGCGCATCTACCGCGACCGCCAGGTGTGGCTCTCCATCGGCATCACCGCACTGGCCGCGGGCGGCGTCTTCTGCGCCTTCAGCTACCTCTCGCCGCTGCTCACGGACGTGGCCGGGCTGGACTCGCGCTGGGTCCCCTGGATCCTCGGCCTCTTCGGCATCGGCGCGCTGGCCGGGACCACCGTCGGCGGCCGGGTCGCCGACGCGCACCTGTTCGGCGTGATGATCTGGGGCATCACCGCCTCCACCGTCTTCCTCGTCGCGCTCGCCCTGCTGGCCGGCGCCGCCGCCGCGGCGGTCGCCCTGGCCTTCCTGCTCGGCTTCTCGGCGTTCTTCACCGCCCCGGCGCTCAACGCCCGCATGTTCAACGTGGCCGGCGCCGCCCCGACCCTGGCCGGCGCCACCACCACGGCCGCCTTCAACCTCGGCAACACCGGTGGCCCCTGGCTCGGCGGCACCGTCATCGACGCCGGCCTGGGCTTCGCCGCCACCGCCTGGGCGGGCGCCGCCATGACCGTCACCGCGATCGCCCTCACCGTCCTCGCCCTGCGCCTGGACCGCCGTACGCCGCCGCGCGCGACCCGTGTGGTCACCGGTAGCACTCCCACCCCCGCCACGGCCCCCGTCAGCGCATAGCTCTGCGGCAGTCATTGCAGATCGCCCCCCGCTCCGGGCCGCGGAAGGCGTGGTCGCAGAGGACGCAGTTCTGGAGCGGGTGGTTCCTGACGACCGCCGGGTCCGCCGGGTCGGCCGGGTCCGCCGGGTCCGCCGTGACGCGGAACGGCGGCATGGGCGGGAGCTGGGCCGTGAGGCGGTGGGCCACGAGGGCGGCCGGGCGGTACAGGGGCTGCGCAGGCAGGTCGGCGGTCAGGGCGTGGTGCACGGCGCTCGGAGGCAGGTCGCGCTCCAGCCAGGCCGCGACCCCGGGGGCGAGGTGCTCGACCTCGGTGACGGAGAGCAGCAGGCGCGGATCCCCGCGGCGCAGGCCCGCGAGGACCTCGACGGCGGACCGGAGGAGGTCGGGGGCACGGTACGCGGGCTGCGGCACCGCGGGCAGGGCGCGGCGCGTCGGCTCGCCCTCCCGGCGGGCGGTGCGCCGGGGCTTCGTTCGCGGCTCGTCCGTGGCGCCGGACCGGCCCGGCTGGTTGCAGGAGACCGTGCGGGTGACGACGCGGCCGCCGCTGGTGCGTTCGCAGGTGCGGCGCAGATAGCCGTGGGCCTCCAGCTCGCGCAGGGCGGCGGCGATCCGGGTCTTCCCCTCGGGGAAGCGGGCGGCCAGGGTCCGGATGTCGATGAGCGCCCCGCCGGGCAGGGACTGGATGTGCACGGCCAGGCCGATGGCCAGCAGCGACAGCTCGGCGTGCTGGGCGAGGTGGTTGCCGATCACCGTGAAGCGGGCGGTGTGGCGGGTGTTGTCGTGGATGACGCCGCCGGACCGGGTGCGGGCACGGGTTCGCCGGGAGGGGTGGTTTTCCCCGTCGTTGCGGGACTGGGCGTGCGGGCGCGCGCTACTGTTCTGGGTATCCATCAGGAAGGCGTCTACTTCCTCGGTGGTCAGGCCCCCGCACTGGGATTGCAGTCCCGGCGGGGGCCGACGTATGTCAGCGGTGATGTGGTGCGTCGCGCTGAGCGTAGATCAGGCAACCCTCCCCGAAGCCAGCCAAGTTGGCATTTTTCACCCAGGCGAGTGAGCGTGCCTCCATGGGCGGGAGGGGGTGGGGTTGGGTGTGGTGCTTTCTCTCCCGTGTTTTGGATCCTGGGATCGTCCCTGCCACCGGAGTCCCACCGGGCGGACGCCGGTGCCCGAGCGATTTCCGCAGGTCGGGCGGTGCGGCCCGATGGCCGCGGCCGGTACGGGCAGCAGGACTGCCGGGCCCGGCCCGGCCCCAGCGGCCCCGCCCTCCCGGTGGGCGGCGACTACGGCCCCCCGCCGGTCGACGTCCGGGTCCAGCTCCCCGCCCGGCCGGCGAGCGGCCGGCCCCCGGCACCGGTCCCCGGCCCGGTCGCCGCCCCGGACCCGGGTTCCTACGATGGGAAAGTCCGCTCGGGGAGCAGCTGACCGCTCGGGGACGTGCCGTCAGAGGTGATCCTCCATGGGCCGGTACCGCACGCCCACCGTCTTGGCCGCCGCCTCCCTGCTGCTCACCGCGCTCTGCGCGGGCCAGGCCCCGGCGGCCGCCCCGCCCGGCCGGGTCGACATCGACCCGGTGACCGCCGAGCAGCTCGACGACGCGATCACCGCGGCCGTGCGCAAGGCCGGCATCCCCGGGGTGGGCGTCGGCGTGTGGATCGACGGCGAAGACCCCTACGTGCGCGCCTTCGGCACCTCCGACAAGGCCACCGGTGCCCCCATCAAAACCGACATGCACACCCGCATCGGCAGCGTCACCAAGACCTTCACCGTCACCGCGGTCCTCCGGCTCGTCGACGAGGGGAAGGTACGGCTCGACGCGCCGATCTCGACGTACCTCGACGGCGTGCCCGGCGGCGACAGGATCACCGTCCGGCAGCTCGCCGACATGCGCAGCGGCCTCTACAACTACACCGAGGACCCGCGCCTGCTGGCCGCCTACAAGGCCGACCCGCACCGCGCCTGGACCCCGCAGGAGCTGCTGGACACCGCCTTCCGGCATCCCGCGAACTTCCCGCCGGGCACGCGCTGGGAGTACTCCAACACCAACACCGTCGTGCTCGGCCTGCTCGTCGAGAAGGCCGGCGGGCAGCCCCTGCACACCTACCTGCAGCAGCACGTCCTCGAACCGGCCGGCCTGGACGCGACCTCGCTGCCGACCGGCGCGGAGATCGCCTCCCCGTACGTGCACGGCTACACGGACTTCACCCCGAACGGCGCCACCGTGGACGCCTCCACCTGGAACCCGTCCTGGGCCTGGGCGGCCGGCGCGATGATCTCCACCATGGACGACCTGCACTCCTGGGTCCCGACCCTGGTCACCGGCAAACTTCCCGACGGCGACCGCCTGCTGGAGCCCGCCACCCAGGCCCAGCGGGTGCGCATGCTGCCCACCGGACACCCCGACATCGGCTACGGGCTCGGCATCGCCGAGCTCGACGGCTGGATCGGCCACAACGGCGAGCTGCCCGGCTACGAGACGATCGCCGTCCGGCTCCCGCAGGCCCGCGCCACCATGGTGATCGTGGTGAACACCGACGTCGACGGGAAGTTCAGCAACCTGAGCTCCCTCATCGCCAACACGGTCACGAAGATCGTGACCCCGGACCACGTCTGGGAGCTCCCGCCGGCGGCCCAGCCCAACACCGTCCCGGAGCCGACCCCGGCCCCGACGCCGAGCTCCTAGAGCGCCGGCCGGCCCTTCGGGCGGCGCAGGCCGGCCTCGGTGAGGCGGCGCACGAGTTCCTTGCTGCCGATCTCCACCGCGCCGGCGCCGACCGCGTCCGCGTACCGGTACGAGGGCACGTCGTAGTGGTCCCGCTCGAAGGCGCGCGGCGGGCAGCCGATGGCCGCCGCGAAGGCGTGCAGCTCCTCGTACGAAACGTCGCTGACCAGGTGCGACCACATGCGGCCGTGACCCGGCCAGGTCGGCGGGTCGATGTAGACGGTCACGTGCGGCTCACCGGCGGCCGAGGACCGGGCCCAGGCCGCCGATCGCGGCCACCTTCACACCCGCCTCCGAGCACACCCAGTGCGGGTCGGGTCCCAGCTCCGGCTCCACGTCCAGCGCGTGCGGGTCCCCGTGGTTGCAGACCGGGCACAGCGGCCATCGTCCGTACTTCTCCAGCAGCGCGTCCTTCACGTCCTGGGCGACGAGTCCGGCGAGGTAGTCGACACCCTCCGGCCACTGCTCCACCCACCACCGGCGGTGCGTGACCGAGTCCTCGACGAGGGAGACGACATCGGCATCGGCGACCTCGCCGGCGGCGAGGTCGGCGAGAACGAGGGCGCGGGCGACGTGCAGCGCCTGCTCCAGGGGGGTCGCGTGGTCCATGCGCCCATTGTGGACCCGCGAGGGCCCGGCGATGAAGGCCCTCTTTCCGCAGGCCCAATGGCGTATTGACCGGACCTTGCCCTGAAAATAAATTTCAGGAGTGAGACAGAACGCGAAGGAAACCGCCAGCCGACCGTCCGCACCCGCCGCAGGTCCCGGCGAAAGCCCCGCCCCGGCTCCCCCGCCCCACGCCCTCCGGGCCAGGATCCGCAGCCTCGGCCCCTCCATGACCCGCTCCGTGCAGGCCGTCGCCGACGCCGTCGCCGCCGACCCCGCCGCCTGCTCCCGGCTCACCGTCTCCGCCCTAGCCGAACGCACCGGCACCAGCGAGGCCACCGTCGTCCGCACCGCCCGCCTCCTGGGCTACCCCGGCTACCGCGACCTGCGCCTCGCGCTCGCCGCGCTCGCCGCCCAGCAGGAGTCCGGCGCCGCCCCCGCCGTCACCGTCGACATAGCCGTCGACGACCCGCTCGCGGACGTCGTCGCCAAGCTGGCCCACGAGGAGGCGCAGACCCTCACCGACACCGCCGCCGCCCTCGACCTCACCCAGCTCGCCGCCGCCGTCACCGCGCTCGCCACCGCCCGCCGCATCGACATCTACGGCATCGGCGCCTCCGCCCTCGTCGGCCAGGACCTCGCCCAGAAGCTGCTGCGCATCGGCCTCCTCGCCCACGCCCACAGCGACCCCCA
The DNA here is from genome assembly GCF_054353315.1 of Streptomyces sp. NC-S4. Taxonomy (NCBI): domain Bacteria; kingdom Bacillati; phylum Actinomycetota; class Actinomycetes; order Kitasatosporales; family Streptomycetaceae; genus Streptomyces; species Streptomyces sp. NC-S4. Next base: position 3,955,724 of record NZ_CM135937.1, read on the forward strand.
CCTGGCCGTCACGGGCGCCGTCCAGCTCCGCCCCGGCGACGTCGCCGTCGCGATCACCCACTCCGGCACCACCGGCGACGTGATCGAACCGCTGCGCGTCGCCTTCGAGCGCGGAGCCACCACCCTCGCCCTCACCGGCCGCCCCAACAGCCCCGTCACCCACTGCGCCGACCTCGTCCTGGCCACCTCCGCCGCCCGCGAGACCCAGCTGCGCCCGGCCGCCATGTCCAGCCGGACCAGTCAGCTGCTCGTCGTCGACTGCCTCTTCGTCGGCGTCGCCCAGCAGACCTACGAGACCGCCGCCCCCGCCCTCGCCGCCTCCTACGAAGCCCTCACCCACCGCCACGACGGCAAACCCGGCGCCGCCCGGTCCAGCCCCTCCGGCGATTGAGGAGCGGGGCCGGGGCGGAGCCCCGATCTTACGCCTCAGCCCGCGCACCACCCGCCACCCCACCGTCCACCGGAGAGCGCCCGATGACCGCGTACCGAGAACTCCGCGCACAGCTCGACACCCTCACCACCGAGGCCTTCCGCCCGGACCTCGCCGAGATCGACCGGCTGTCCACCCTCGACATCGCCCGGACCATGAACGCCGAGGACGCCACCGTCCCGGCCGCCGTCGCCGCCCAGCTCCCGCGGATCGCCGCCGCCGTCGACGCCATCGCCGATCGGATGGCCCGGGGCGGGCGGCTGGTCTACGCGGGTGCCGGCACCGCCGGCCGGATGGGCGTCCTGGACGCCAGCGAGTGCCCGCCCACCTTCAACACCGACCCGGCCGACGTCGTCGGCCTGATCGCGGGCGGCCCGTCCGCCATGGTCAAGGCCGTCGAAGGCGCCGAGGACTCGAAGGAACTGGCCGCCGAGGACCTCGCCGCTCTGGGGATCGGGCCGCTCGACACGGTCGTCGGCATCTCCGCCTCCGGCCGCACCCCGTACGCGATCGGCGCCGTCGAGTCCGCCCGTACCCGCGGCGCACTCACCGTCGGGCTGTCCTGCAACGCCGGATCCGCCCTCGCCGCCGCCGCCGACCACGGCATCGAGGTCGTCGTCGGACCCGAACTCCTCACCGGATCCACCCGTCTGAAGGCCGGCACCGCGCAGAAGCTCGTCCTCAACCTCATCTCGACCATCACGATGATCCGTCTCGGCAAGACGTACGGGAACCTGATGGTCGACATGCGCTCGACGAACGAGAAGCTGCGCGCCCGCGCCCGCCGCATCGTGGCGCTGGCCACCGGCGCGCCCGACGCGGAGATCGAGGCCGCCCTGACCGCCACCGGCGGCGAGGTGAAGAACGCCGTACTCGTCGTCCTCGGCGGGGTCGACGGCCCGACGGCCGCCGAGCTGCTCGCCGCCTCGCAGGGCCATCTGCGCGCCGCCCTCGAACTCGCCCCCGCCCACACCCGCTGACCCCCGAGCCAAGGCGATCCCACATGTCCACCGACAAGAACCGCGCCACCGCTGCCGCGATCCTTCCGCTGGTCGGCGGCCCGGACAACATCACCTCGATCGCGCACTGCATGACCCGCCTGCGCATCTCGCTGCGCGACCGCTCGCTGGTCCAGGACGAGGCCCTGCGGGCCCTGCCCGCGGTGCTCGGCGTGGTCGAGGACGACACCTACCAGATCGTGCTGGGCCCGGGCGCCGTCGCCCGCGTGACGCCCGAGTTCGAGGCGCTCGTGGAAGAGGCCCGCTCGGCAGCCCCCGCCCCGGCCGCCCCGGCCGCCGCACCCACGACTCCCGCCCGCCCGGTCTCCGCGGACGACCTCGCCGCACAGGGCGCCGCACTGAAGGCGGCTCAGAAGGCCCGCAACGCCACCCCCTTCAAGCTCTTCCTGCGCCGGATCGCGAACATCTTCGTCCCGCTGATCCCGGCACTGATCGGCTGCGGCGTCATTGCCGGCCTCAACGGCCTGCTGACGAACCTCGGCTGGGTGCCCGCCGTCGTACCCGCCCTCGCCGCGATCGCCTCCGGCTTCATGTCCCTGATCGCGGTCTTCGTCGGCCACAACACGGCCAAGGAGTTCGGCGGTACGCCGATCCTCGGCGGCGCGGTCGCCGCGATCATCGTCTTCCCCGGCGTCGCGAAGATCGACGCCTTCGGCCTGGAGCTGAGGCCCGGCCAGGGCGGCGTCCTCGGCGCGCTCGCCGCCGCCCTCCTCGCCGTGTACGTGGAGAAGTGGTGCCGCCGGTGGGTACCGCAGACCCTGGACGTCCTCGTCACCCCCACCCTCACCGTGCTGATCTCGGGTCTCGTGACCATCTTCGGCCTGATGTACCTCGCCGGTGAGGCCTCCGCCGCCATCGGCACCTTCGCCAACCGGCTCCTGGACACGGGCGGCGCCTTCGCGGGCCTGGTCCTGGGCGGCCTCTTCCTCCCCCTCGTGATGCTCGGCCTGCACCAGGCCCTGATCCCCATCCACACCACCCTCATCGAGCAGGACGGCTACACCGTCCTGCTGCCCATCCTCGCCATGGCGGGCGCGGGCCAGGTCGGCGCGGCCATCGCCGTCTACTACCGCCTCCCGCGCAACGGCTCGCTCCGCGCCACCATCAGGTCCGCACTCCCGGCCGGCTTCCTGGGCGTCGGCGAACCGCTGATCTACGGCGTCTCCCTGCCGCTCGGCCGCCCCTTCGTCACCGCCTGCATCGGCGGCGCGGCCGGCGGCGCCTTCGTCGGCCTCTTCCACCAACTGGGCGTCGCCTTCGGCTCCACCGCCATCGGCCCCTCGGGCTGGGCCCTCTTCCCGCTGCTCGACGGCCGCGCCGGCGCGGGCATCACCCTCGCGATCTACGCGGGCGGCCTGCTCGTCGGCTACCTCGTGGGCTTCACCGCCACCTACTTCTTCGGCTTCACCCGCCAGATGCTGACCGACCTCGACACCGGCCCGGACCAGGCCCCGGACACCGCGACGGCCACCGGCACACCCCCGAAGGAACGGATCCCCGCCTAGGACGTCTCGACCGTGGTCGCCCCCCTCCGGTCCCGGCCCGGTCCCGCGCGTCAGGTGCGGCGGCGGAAGGCCGCCGCGCGGACGGCCGCCGTGACCGCGGCGAGGACCGCTGCGATCACCTGGGTGGGGAGGGGCCGGTCGAGCCACCAGGCCGCCGACGACGCCAGCAGCCAGCCCGCGCACGCCCCGGACACCGCGAAGAGCAGCAGGTCGAAGCCCCGCCCGAACGACCTCAGCAACAGGGCCTCCTGGCGCGGCTGGGCGAGCCACGGCAGGATCAGTGCCAGCGACGCGAGGAAGGCGATCAGGCCCGGCTGCACCGGCTTCGGCATGGGGACCTTGTAGCCCAGGCTCTGGATCGCGGCGAGGGCCAGCAGCAGGGAACCCAGGACCGAGGTCTGACTGAGCGTCAACCTGTCGCGCCGCGCCTGCACCAGCCGATCCGCCGCCGCCGACCCGCGCCGCGCCACGTCCTCGGCACGCCGGTCGGCCAGTGCCAGCGACTCGGAGACGGTTCGGATCTGGGCTCGTGCCCACCGCACCAGCCTCAGCTCCGGTGCCACGAGCCCGGAGTTCTCCTCACCCAGCAGATGCAGGGTCTCCTCGGCCCCCGAGAGGTCCAGCTCACGTCGGTGCAGGCGCCGGGTCGTGGTCGCCGCCTCTTCGCGTACCGCCTCCAGCGCGCCGAGTGCGCCCTCCAGGTCCAGCAGCCGGGCCCCCGGGGCGCCCCCCGCCGCCACGGTCCCGGTCGCCCCCACCTCCTCGGCCGCCCGGCCCACCCGCTCCGCGAGTTCCCACAGCGCGGGTCCCTCGGCGCGCAGTTCCGCGCACTGGTGCCGGATCCGCGCGGCCACCAGCAGGTGAACCGTCGCCGGGGGCGCGCCGGCCCGGGTGCCCTGCCAGGACCACCTGCTCAGTTCGTCCGCGTCCTCCTCGGCGGACACCGTCAGCAGCCGGCGGTGTTCGTCCGTCCAGCCGGAGGGGACCGGCAGCTCCCACACCCGGACCCCTCCCACGGCGACGGCCGGTCCCTCCGGCCCGGGGGCCGGCACCGCCGGGGCCAGTCGGCCGGCGAGCACCTCCGGGGCGAGCGCGGCCACCGTGGCCGGCAGTTCCGCGAGCAACTGCTCGGCACTGCCCAACAGACCCGGTACCGCCGGCCCGGGGCGCCCCGCGGCGCCCCACCAGCGGGCGGCGAGCCCCGCCCAGTCGTGGCGGTCGTCGTTGGGCGCGAGCAGCACCGAGACGACGACCATGTCATGGACGGCGGAAACCACGAGCATCTCGTACGCCCCGCCCCCCGACCGCTGCACCGCCGCCAGCACCCGCGGCCGTGGCTCCACCCGGCCGGATCCGCCCCGATCCTGCGGGGGAAGCCGGTCGGGCCAGGCGCCCACCGCGTCCACCATTCCCAGCGACCGGGCCGCCTCCCACCATCTCCTCAGCATGACCCCGGCCGGGGTGCCCGCGGCCAGGGCCGCGTCGGTCAGGAACAGCCGGGCCACGAGCGCCTGCCGCAGCGGCACCGGATACGGGCCGGGACCGCTCACGGCGTCGCGGGCGGGTTCGGCGGCGGGGGAGGGCTGGCCACCGCTTCGTCCAGCCGGGCCAGCACGATCAGCACCTCCTCCTTGCCCACGGACTCCGACTCGGGAGGCATCTCACCCTTCGCAAGGACCGGTCCGGCCAGGGCGACCCGGCGCTGGGCCTTGGTGAAGGCCTCGGAATCCCCGGCCCACCAGGCGTCCTCCATGTCCCGCAGTGCGTCCCGTAGGCGAGCGAGATCGGGGACGCCGTCCAGATTCCACTTGGTCCTGATCCTGTCCAACAGCTGCGAGGCCTGGCCCCATTGCTCGGTCGATATGGTCACTCATCCTCCAACGTGCGTGTACTGGACGTAGATTCGGCATATTCACGGAAGCTCACGGATACGTTCACCCAGGCAACGCGGGGATGCCTACCCGGGCACCGTCCGGGCAACCCCGCGCAGCTCCGGCGCGCACATCCGGCGTGCTCGACCAGCGGCACGGCGACACACCGGCGGGGGCCTTCATGTCACAGGTGGACGTTTTACTGGACCGCGCCCGGGCGCTCTACACGCTGTACGTGCGCGACGGGGCCCCCGAGACGTTCCGGCAGGCGCGGTTCGCCGCCTTCGCCGCCGAGGGAGCCACCCGGTTCAGCGGCGTCCCCTCACAGCTCGCCGAGGCCCAGTGGCTGTACGGGCACGTCTGCCTGATCGGCGCCCAACGCGGCCACGCGGGCGCGGACGCCCTGGCCAAGGCCGAGCAGCGGCTCCGCGAGGTCGTCGAGGGGGCCGCCACCCCGGCGCCCCTGCGATCGACCGGGGTGGACGCGCTCGCGAGCGTGCTGCTCGACCGCCACAAGGAAACGGGGGACGTCGCGTACCTGCGCGACATGCGGGCGATGATCACCCGTGCGCTGGGCACCCTGCCGGAGGGAGCGGATGCCGACCGCTTCATGTTCCAGGTCCACCTCGGCGTCGCCGAAACCGCCCTGGCCTGGAGCACGGACGACGCCGCGCTCGCCGTCGGCGCCGCACGGCGGCTGCACGAGGCCCTGGCCCTGGCGCCCGTGGGATCCGCGGAGTTCACGGCGATCGCCGCCCAGGCCGCGAACGCGGCGAGCGTCGCCGCGCAGCTGCGGGGGCTGGCTCCCGGTGAGCGGGAAGCCATCGACACGCTCGTCTCGGAGGCCCGCACGGCGGTGGCGGCCGCGGAGCGGCTCGACCCCGGCGACACCCTTGACGTCCTCGCGCCGGGAGCCCCCTACCTCCACCTCTCCAATGCGCTCTGCCTGCGCTTCGACGCCCACCGGGACCGCGAGGACCTGGCCGAGGCGGAACTCCAGGTCGATCGCGCCCTGACCCTGGTGCCGGAGGGCAACACCGCGCGGCCGTTGTACCTGATGGCCCGGGGCAGTGTGGCCGTACGCCGCTACCTCAGCGTCGACGGACAGGCCGAGGACCGGTGGGAGACTGGAGCGCACCTCGACCGGGCCGCCGCCGACCTCCTGGAAGCGGAACGACTGCTGCCTGCTTCCGCCCCCGACCGTCCGCAGTACCTCGGGAACCTCGTCCGCGTGCTCCAGCTGCGCTACCAGCACGACCTGCTGCGCACGGACGACCTGCGCGAGGCGATCCGCTGGGCGGAAGAGGCGGTGGCAAAGTCCGGGGGGACGGCCACCGCCGCGGTCCCCCTGCTGAACCTCTGCGTCGTCCGCGTGCTGGCCTACCAGCAGTCCTTCCACCCGTTCACCAGGGCCGTGAGCCCCTCGCAGACCGCGCTCGCCGACGCCGAGGGGAGCATTGCGCGCGCCCTGCGCGAGCTGCCCGCCAGTCATCCGGCCGTTGCCAACGCCCACATGATCCGCGGCCAGTTGTTCGAGGAGGTGTTCCGGCGCACGTCGTGCGAGGCCGATCTCGACACCGCGCTGGACGCGTACGCCGTCGCCGCCCGGCACCCCGGAGGCTCGCTGCTGATCCGGGGCACTGCGGCGGAGTCGGGTGGCCTCCTGGCCCACCGCCACGGTCGCAGTGGGACGGCGACCGTCCTGCTTTCTCTGGCGGTGGAGCTGTTGGAGGCCATGACCGAGCCGACGCTGCTCGGCTGGCACAGCCGGGCCGACCACGTCGAGCAGTTCGGCGGCCTGGCCGGCCAGGCATGTGCCGCGTACCTCCAGGCCGGGCGGCCCGAGGAGGCCCTCGCCGTCCTCGACCGGGGCCGGAACCTGTTGCTCGCCCCGGTGTGGGGTCTCGCCTCACGCGCAGCGGCGCTTCCCGAGAAGGACCTACGGCTGTACCGGGAGGCCGTGTGGTCCTCCTTCCGCGCCGATCAGGCGGCCGAGGCCGAGCAGGTGACCCTCGCTCCCCGGCCGCTGGATCCACCACCGTCCCCCGGACCGTCTCGCGTACGGCCCGCCGACCCGGCCGCCACCGGCTCCGGGGCGTACACGGACGCCCGGGAGCACCGGCGGGCGGCGGGCCGGATCCTGGCCGCGCACGGATCCCGGCTCGCACCCGCGGACGTGGACGTCAAGGCCCTGTCGTCCCAGCTCGGCGACAGCGCCGTCGTCGCCCTCAACGTCACCACGCTGCGCGCCGACGCGCTGATCGTCACCTCGGGGGGTGTCGAGGCCCTGTCCCTGCCGCGGCTGATGCCCGAAGACGTCGAGACGTACGCCGCACGCCTGCAAGTGGCGACCGACGCCCGCGACGAGGAGTCACTGGACGAACTGGACGAGATCACCCGTTGGCTCTGGGACGACCTCGCCGCGCCCGTGCTGGAACGACTGGCTCCACTGGGGCCAGCCCGTGTGCGGTGGGTGCCCTCCGGGCCGCTGTGCCTGCTGCCGCTGCACGCCGCCGGACATCACGGGGCGGCCCCGGGCGCGGGTACGACGCCCGACACGGTCCTGGACCGGGTCGTCTCCTCGTACTCGGCGACCCTGCGCACGCTGGCCCGGGACCTGGCCCGGCCCACCGAACCGGTGGGGCCCGCCCTGCTCGTGGCTCCGGGCAGCTCGGGCGAGATGGGACCGGTGTCCGTCCCGGCACCTCTGTTCGACGGGCCGCAGGCACTGCGCCTGCCCGAGACGGAAGCCGTGGCCGACGCGGTGCTGGCGGCGCTGCCGGGCCGGGCAGTGGTGCACTTCGCCTGCCACGGCACGAGCGACGCCTCGAATCCGGTGACGAGCGCGTTGCACCTCGCCGGGGGCGACTGGCTGCCGTTCGTCTCGGTGGCGCGCACCGACCTCAGCTCGGCGCGGCTGGCGTTCCTCGCCGCCTGCGAGAGCGCATTGTCCGGGGACCGGTTCGCCGACGAGGCCCTCAACATGGCCTCCGCCTTCCAACTCGCCGGGTTCCCGCACGTCATCGGGACCCTGTGGAAGGTGTACGGGGACGCCACGGACTCCGTCGCCCGTACCGTGTACGCGGAGATCGCCGGCGGCGCCTCCCCCGCGCTCGCCCTCCACCGCGCGGTACTCGAACTGCGCGCCGCGCAAGCGGACTCGGGTGCGGACCTCGGTCCACTCGCCTGGGGCCCCTTCCTCCACCTCGGCGTCTGACAGGCTGAAGGGACGCACTGGCATGCGAGCCGACACCCACGTGCCCGCGCAGTTCCGCCGCTGGACGGCGACCGCGGGCGCAATCACCCTGGCCCTGGTCCTCTTCGCGGGCCCGCAGGACGGCGGGGCCGACCGCCCCGCATGCTGTGCGGATGCTGCTCCCCGCCGAAGCCGTCGCCGCCACGACCCGCATCGACGTCGTACGCATCACCGCCGGTCCCGAGCGGCACGGCGACCCGATGACCGGGCCCGTCGTGGGCCACTGGGAGGGTCCCGCCGTCACTGAGGCGCTCGCGGCCGTACGGAAGATCCCCGCCGCCGACCTCACACTGTGCGGGTTCGCCCCCGGCTGGGGCCTCCGCGCGTACGCCGACCCGGCCGGGCCGCCCCTGTACGAAGCGGCGTTCTGCTACGGCTGCGACACGGCCTGGCTCTGGGGCCCCCGGGTCCCGGAGCCGCTGCACCGCCAGACCTTCGCCTCGGACTCCCCCTACGCGCTGTTCCTGCGCATGCGCATGCGCGCCGCGGGCCCGGCGTGATGCGGGCACGGGCATGATGCGGGGATGATCGACTCCATACCTCCCGTGGTCCCCGCCGGCCGTATGCGCGCCCTCCCGCAGCCCGATTTCGAGCTGCCGGGCGGCATGCTGCTGCGCCCCTGGGCGGCCCATGACGTCCCCGCCCTCGTCGAGTCCTGCCTCGACCCGGACATCCGGCACTGGAACCGGCCCGCCCTCCTCACCCCCGCCGAGGCCGAGGAGCGGATCGCCCGCTGGCACGCCCGCTGGCAGGACGAGGAGGCCGCGATCTGGGCCGTCGCCCCTGCTGGTGGAGCCCCGGCCGTCGGGCTCATCGGCATCGGCGACCTCGACCTCGCGGGCGGCAGCGGCGAGATCCTCTACTGGCTGCTGCCCGCCGGGCGCGGCCGCGGGGTCATGGTGGCGGCCACGGACCGCGTCACCCGCTGGGCGTTCGAGGACCTCGGCCTCCACCGCATCCGGATCACCCACTCCGTGGCGAACCCGGCCTCCTGCGCCATCGCGACGAGGGCCGGCTACCCCCTGGAGGGCACCATGCGCGGCGCCCTCCTGCACGCGGACGGCTGGCACGACGAGCACTTGCACGCCCGCCTGCGCACCGACGCCCCGGCGTGAGCACGGGTTACATCGCCGGGGGCTGGGGCTTGGGCGGGGTCGGCGTCGGCGTCGGGGTCTCGGTCTTTCCGGTGGCGCCGGCCTTTTCCAGCAGCTCCGGGTAGGGCGTCTGCGCCATGGAGCCCCGGACCTGCGAGAGGCCATAGCGTTCGATGGCCCGCTGGTCCAGCGGCGGTTTCTGGGGATCGAACCGGAAACGCTTGTCGGGCGGGGAGACGTCCACGATGACCGTGGGCGCCTTTCCGCCCAGCCGCCATACCGTCACGCACTGCGGGCCGCGGGTCACGTTCAGGATTTCACTGCTGTTCGTGATCCCCGTCCGGAACTTGTACTGGGGATTGGGCGGGTCCCCGTCCTTCAAGGAGTCCTTGAGCGTCTTCCCCGTCAATCTGGTGTTCTCGTAGTTCCCGGTCATCTTCATTCTGTCTTTCCTGATCACGTACACCTCGCTCTGAGCGGTGATCGCCTCGTACTTGCGGGGTTCGGGATCCTTCACCTCGATGACCGCGTCCTGCGCGACCTCTTCCCCCGGGTTCAGCACATGACCGTCCGGCGCGACGAACTCTCCGTCGTAGATCAGTTCGGATCGTGAAGTCTTGTCGACGGGCGTGCTCTTCGCGGGCTCACCGCGGATCCAGTAGGTGCTGCCCAGGACGTAGACGGGCACCTGACCGGCGTTCCGTACGTACAGATGGACCGTCACGTACATCTTTGCCGCCCCCTTGTCCACGTTCGGTTCCTTGAACTCGGCCCCGGTCTGGATCAACGGCGTCGTCACGTAGGGGACGTAGACCTGCGCGTACGCCAGGTTGGCGCCCGCCAGGAGGGTGGAGATGATCACCCCGATCGCGATGTTCTTGGGGATGCGGAGCCCCTTCCACGCCCGGCTCTTGAACAGTTCGATCAGGACGACCGACGCCCAGACGACGAGGGCTATCCCGATGACGGTGTAGGTGGTGAAACGTTCACCGATCTGCAGGAGGAGGACGGAGATGCCGCAGAAGAGGGCGATCACCACCCCGAACAGAACCGCCACTCCCGAATAGCGCCACCGCCGCGTTTCCCAGAAGTCGACGGCGGCCGCGGCGGCGATCAGCTCCATCACGGCCACCACCAGAATGGTGAGTCCCGCGATGCGTCCGCCGTAGGTCAGGGCATTACCGCTGTCCGCTGTGCCGATCCGGAAGAGCGGATACGAGGTCGCGAGGAGGCCCACGACCACGAAGAACCCGGTGGTTCGCCGCAGCCCCGCCCGGTCCGGCCAGACGGTGGCGTCCCCGCCGAGCCACTGGATGGGATGTCCGTCCTCCACGCCTTCACGGCTCAGGAGCCTCTTGAGCTCATTGTCGGACCAGACCCCGCCCACCGACCTGCCGTCGATCAGAACTTCCCGCAAGCCGAGGTCATCCGGCGCTCCCACGGTCACTTCACGTGCGTTCGCCATAACTCCAGCCTGCGCCGTGACCGCACGCCGCGCTTCTCGTGCGCCCCTTTGTGCGCCCCCCAATGCGCCCCCCATGGGCGTGCAAGTGCCACACCACGGAGGGAGGGTGGTGGTGGACGTACCGGTGTCACTCGATCCCGGAGGAACTCTCATGCGCACCCGAATCCTCACGTTCGCCGCCACCCTCGTACTGGTCGCTCTCGGCGCCGCGGTCCCCGTCGCACAGGCCGCCGCACCGGCCATCCCCGGTCCGACGTGCACGGCCGCCGGCGGGGCGGTGGAGTACGACTCCAACACCGGCCAGTGGACCTGCAAGGGCGGCGAACACGACGGCGAACTCATCACCGAGAGCTGAGACTCAGCAGGCCGCGGTGCGCAGGAACCGCACCAGGTCCTCGATCTCGTAGCCGAGCTTCGGCCCGCGTTCGGCGGCCATCAGCAGCAGCTGGCCCACGATCTCCGCGCCCCAGCCGTCCGTACCGTCCTGCGACCACTCCCACAGCTTCTCGATGCCGAGGTCGGACATGAGCAGCCCGTGCTCCGTCCGGACCTCCCGGCAGGTCTCGGCGACGGCATCCAGCAGCCGCGCGCCGGGCCGCTCGCAGCGCAGCCCGAAGTACCCGCCGAAGTACTCGACCACGCACCCCTTCGGCGGCCGCGCCTCGATGCGCTCGTAGCTCGGCGCCTCCGCCACCGGGCAGTGGATCAGGGTGAACCGATGCCACCCCGGCGGCGGAGGCGGCTTGGGGCGCCACGCGGTCAGCCCGAAGGCCTCCTGCACCAGCGCCGTCGCCTCGTCCGCCGTGGCGGCCGCCCGCGCCTCCCGCCGCTCACCGTCGTCCCCGACGGCCGTCCAGAGCGTGCCGTCCTCGTCGTTCTGCACCCGCACGGACAGTCCCATGCCTCCCCGCCTCCACGCGCCGCCGACCAGGGCCGTCTCCAGCCCCCGCAGCTTCCAGCCGAGTTCGAAGGCGAAGTTCACCGCCTCCACGGACTCGCTCACGCGCCCGCCGCCCGCTCGTGCAGGACGGCGGCCAGCCGGAGCGCGGTGTCCAGGTTGCAGCGGCCGAGGTCGACCAGCGGCAGGCCGTACGTACCGGCGGCGGAGACCCGGTCCACGTCCAGCGAGGGGAACAGCACCCCGACCCCGGCGAGCGAATCCCGCAGCTGCTGGACGGCCTCCTCGGCCGCCCGCACGCGCTCCTGTGGGGAGAGCACCATGACATGTCACCTTTCTACTCTGAGTATCCAACTTCTTCACACAGAGTGGCGACGCGCTCACTAGCCTTTCAAGTGAGGGCCCCTCAACAACCGGACATGTTGCTCAGGGAGTTGCCATGCCACGAAAGAACCTCGACCCCTCCTCCTCACCCCGCGCCCTCCTGGGTGCGGAGCTGCGCGTGGCGCGCGAACGCGCGGGCATGAGCCAGGCCGAACTCGGCGAACGGCTCTTCGTCAGCGGGTCGTTCATCGGCCAGCTCGAGTCGGGCACGCGCCGCATGCACCTGGAGTTCGCCCGCCAGATCGACGAGATCCTCGGCACCGACGGCTTCTTCGTCCGCAACTGCGAGGCGCTGGCCAAGTCGAAGTACCCGAACCATTTCGCGGAGGCTGCAGAGGCAGAAGCGGAAGCGAAGACCATCCGGGAGTACGCGCCCCTGGCACTGCCCGGGATGCTCCAGACCAAGGCCTACGCCCGAGCCGTCTTCATCGCCTATCAGCCGACAGCCACTGAGGAGGTCATCTCCGAACTGGTCCAGAACCGGCTGGACCGCGCCGGTGTCCTCAGCGATCCAACAACCCCGCTGTTCTGGTGCGTACTCGACGAATCGGCCCTTCGGCGAGTCGTCGGCAGCCGTGCGGTGATGGCTGAAGTCCTGCGCCACATCGCGGCCCTGATCCGCTCACGCCGGATCTTCGTACAGGTAATGCCGTTCAGCGCCGGAGCCCATTCGTCCATGGGCGGCACCCTGAAGCTGATGACCTTCGAGAACGCTGCTCCGCTCGCGTATGTCCAGGGCAACGCCATAGGCGTACTTCTGGACGATCCGGCAACCGTGGCACGCCATTCGTTGACCTACGATCTCCTCACAGCCAGTGCGCTGTCACCCAACGCATCGCTGGCTTTGATCGAGTCCGTGGCGGAGGATTACGAACATGACCAGCACGCCTGAGTACGACCTGTCGGCAACCACGTGGCACAAGTCCAGCTACAGCGACGGCACTGGCGGCGACTGCCTCGAAGTGGCCGACGGCCACCCCGACCTCGTCCCCGTGAGGGACTCAAAGCAGCCCGAAGGCCCGCACGTGGTGTTCCACGCGCAGGCCTGGGCCCGGTTCGTCGGGTCGCTCTGAGGGATCAGAGACCGTCGGTGAACAGCAGCTTGTTCGGGCTGTCCGCGCTGAGGTTCTGGACGATGTCCTTCGTGGACACCTCGTCCAGGAAGTCCGTCACCTCCGCCGGCAGCGCGTTCGGGTGCTCCGACTTGTAGAGCGCGGCCACACCGGTGACGTGCGGCGCGGCCATGGACGTACCGTCCAGGGCCACGCTGCCGCCGCCCAGACGCGCCGAGATGATGTCCTTGCCGGGGGCGTAAATGTCCAGGCAGGTGCCCCAGTTCGAGAAGTCGGTCTCCTCGTCGAAGCGGTTCGTCGCGCCAACCGTGACGACACGCTCGGCGGACGCGGGCGAGACCCGGCAGGCGTCGATGTTGTCGTTGCCCGCCGCGATGACCGGCAGCACGCCCCGGTCGGACACGGCGGTCGCGGCCGCGTTGACCGCTGCGAGCCGGCCGCCGCCCAGCGAGGCGTTCAGGACGGCCGGCTGCCGGATGTTGTTGGCCACCCAGTCGAAGCCCGCGATGATGCCCGCCCAGGAACCCCGGTTGTCACAGCCGAGGACCCGGACGCTGACCAGGGTCACCTTGCGCGCCACGCCGAAGGTCGTCCCGCCGACCGTGCCCGCGACGTGCGTGCCGTGGCCGTTGCAGTCCCCGCCGTTGAGGCCGCCCCCGATCGCGTCGAAGCCCGGCTGTGCACGGCCTTCGAAGTCGGGGTGCCGGTAGTCGATGCCGCTGTCGACGATGTACGCCGTCACGCCCTGCCCGCTGCGGTTGGCGCTGAAGTTGCCGTCCAGCGGCAGGAACCGCTGGTCGATGCGGTCCAGGCCCCAGGAGTTGGACGGCGACTTGGTCCCGACCCCCTTCACGGGGGTCGGCGGCACGGTCACCGTCGCGTCCTGCGTCACGGACGTCACACCGGCCGCACCGCGGACGGACTTCAGCTGCTCCGCCGTGAGGGCCGCCGCGAAGCCGTTGATCGTCTTGGTGTAGGTGAACTTCGCCGTCAGGCCCAGTCGCTTCGCGAACGCCGCCGGGGCGACCTTCTTGTCGAGGGTGACGATGTAGCTGCCCGGGATGGCGTTCGCGGACGTGAGGAGCGGCGCCGGGGTCGGCTCCGGGGCCGCGGCGGAGGCCGTACCGGCGGCGACGGGGGTGACGGTGAGCAGAACGGCAGTGGCCAGACGTGCGAGCAGACGCATGGAAGGAGCTCCCCTGACGGGCTTGGAAGGTCGGCGTGGAGGAACCGCCCCCGCGATCCGGTGTCCTCCGCGGGTGCGGCCCCCCTTTGCATCGGGCAGCGCCTCGGCGCGGCTTGAACCGGCGCCGCCACCTGGCCGATCGTCCGCCCGCCGCCTCGACGTGCCGTCCCGCGCCCGCTGCAGAAAGGGTTCGCCGCTTGTGTCGCCCAGGCTCCGGCCGACTGCGCCCCGCCACCGGAAACCCGTACGGGATTCACCCGTATGTCCGGCCCCCACATAGGGTCACCGTGCGGGGAGACTGGGGTCATGCAGCTCCCCGCCGAAGTCGTCACCGGTACCGCGCTCATCGAGGTGGTACGGATATCCGCCCTCCCGGCCGAGGAGGGCGCCCCGTACCCGGGCAGGCCGGTCGCCCACTGGTCGGGGGACGAGGTGGCCGAAGCCCTGGGGCTCATCGCCGCCCTGCCGGGCAGCGGACAGCACCGTTGCGGCTTCGCGCCCGGATGGAGCGTGCGCGCCTACGACGACTGCCTCGAACCGGTCCTGATGGAGGCCGCGTTCTGCTTCGGCTGCCACGAGGTGCGCCTGCACGGACCGGCCGTTCCGCCCGCCCTCGCCAAGCAGTTCTTCGACGCGGACGCCCCGCAGGCCGCGGCCCTCCTCGCCCGCTTCCGCGCGGCCGGGGTCACAGACCGCCGAGGTTGAGCAGCTGGTTCGGGGTGCCCGCGCTGACGCCGGTCAGGACGTCCTTCGTGGAGCGGTCCTGGAGGAACGCGACGACGGCCTCCGGACCCGCCGTCGGGTTCTTGGCCTTGTAGAGGGCCGCGACACCGGTCACGTGCGGGGCGGCCATCGAGGTGCCGCTCAGGGAGACGCTGCCGCCGCCGAGCTGGGCGGAGACGATGGCCTCGCCCGGGGCGTAGAGGGAGACGCACTCGCCGTGGTTGGAGAAGTAGGTCTCCTCGTCGTACTGGTTGGCCGCCGCCACCGTGAACGCCTTCGGCGCGGAGGCCGGGGAGACCAGGCAGGCGTCCTTGGCGGAGTTGCCCGCCGCGATGACCGGCAGCACTCCGGCGTCGGTGACCGCGTTCGCGGCGTTGTTCAGCGCCTCCGACCTGTCCCCGCCCAGGGAGGCGTTCAGGACCGCCGGCTGCTTGGCGTTCTTGGCCACCCAGTCCAGGCCCGCGATGATCCCGGAGAAGGTGCCCGTGCCGTCGCAGCCGAGGACACGGACGCTGACCAGGTTCGCCTTGCGCGCCACTCCGTACGTCTGGCCCGCGACCGTGCCCGCGACGTGCGTGCCGTGGCCGTTGCAGTCCTGGCCGTCGCGGCCGTCGTCGACGGCGTCGAAGCCGAAGGCGGCGCGGGTGGCGTCCGGCCCGCCGAACTCGGTGTGCTGGTAGTCGATGCCGGTGTCCATGATGTAGGCGGTCACACCGGCGCCGCTGCCCGCGACGGTGAAGTTGTTGTCGAGCGGCAGCTTCTCCTGGTCGATCCGGTCCAGGCCCCACGAGTTCGACGGGGCGCGGGAGCCGGGCGCGGTGCTCCGCCGCGGGACGGACCGGACCTTCGCGTCCTCCTCCACCGACTTCACCCCCGGACTGCTGCGTACGGCCGTCAGCTGGAGCGGGGTCAGCGGGACGGCGAAGCCGTTCAGCGCGGAGGTGTAGACGAACGAGGGCTCCAGGCCCAGTTTCTGCGCGGCCCCGACGGCGTCCACCCCCTTCTCCAGCGTCACGATGTACTTGCCGGGCACCGGGTCGGCAGCGGTCTTCAGCGGTGCCGGGGTCGGTTCCGGGGCCGCGGCGGAGGCCGTACCGGCGGCGACCGGGGGGACGGTGAGGAGGACGGCGGCGGCCAGGCGGGCGAGCAGGCGCATGGAAGGAGCTCCCTGACGGGGTCGGCGGGAAGGCATGGGGGGAGCCGCCCCCACGGCACCGGGTGCTCCTGCGGGGGCGGCCCCTCTCAGCTCCATCGCTGCCACCTCCGTGCGGCTCGTACCACCGGCTCACCTGGTTGACCGTCCGGCATCCGCGCCGACGCGCCCGGGCGCGCGCACCGCGCGGAAGGGGCTGTCCCGCCGTGCCGCACCGGTCGTGCCCCTACCGGACGGCCGGTGGCCCGCCCCGCAGGATCACCCGTACGGCCCGCCCCCACATCAGGGGGCGCACGGCCGGTGCGCCGCCGCGTGCTCCCGCCACACCCGGGGGCGTCTTTGACCGGCCCCGCCGCCCGTGATGGCCTCGGGGCATGCGCATCCGCCTGAGCCGAGCCCTGCCCCTGGCCGCGGCCGTCGCCGTGCTGGCCGCCCTGGCCGCCGTCGCCGCCCGGCCCGCCGCCGCGGCCACCGCCGCCGACGCGCCGGAACCCGTACCGCACACGGCCCCGGCCGACCACGCCCCGTACATCGTCACCGTGCGGGGGGACGTCGACCCGGCAGAGGTGGCCGAGCGGGTCGGCGCCACCCCGGTGCACATCTACCGCACCGTCCTGCACGGCTTCTCCGCCCGGCTGAGCCCCGAGCAGGCCGAGGCCCTCCGGGAGATGCCGGACGTCGAGTCCGTCGAGGAGGACAGCCGGGCCAGTGGCGACGACTCCTTCGGCCACGGCGGGGGGTGGGGGTTCCCGGGCGTGTGACGTGCGGCCGCGCCGACCGTCACCAGCCGAAGACCGGAGCGGTGTCGAAGACCGGCGGCAGCAGGCCCTTGCGGTCCAGATTGACGAAGGCGTACGAGCCGGGCGGGCCGGGGTAGAACGCGAACCGCTCGCCCAGCGGCAGGTCGCGCAGGACCGTCGGCCGCGCCCGGCGCACGCCGTCGGCCAGACCGCGGTGGGTGAGGTACGTCCACCAGGGGCCGGAGGTCACCACGCCGACCCGGCCCCGGCCGGTCGGGGCCAGCCCGCGGACCTCCTCGCCGTCGGCGCCCGCGTGCCACAGGCGCCGGCCGTCGGTGAGGGAGTAGGCGGACACGCCGGTGCGCTCGCCCTGCTTCACCGCGGTGACCAGCGTGTCCCCGGTCAGCACCGGGGGCGGCTCGGACAGCAGGTCCCCGTCCGGACCCGAGGCGGGTACGGAGCCGCGCACGCGGCCCGTGTCGTCGAGCAGGAGCACCGCGTCGATGCCCCTTTCCGCGGTCTCCGTGACGCGCAGGACCGGCGGGACGGCGGACAGCACCCGCACCTCGCGCAGCCGGCTCGCCGTCGGCAGCGCGGTCTGCCAGGCGCGGGTTCCCGTACGGGCGTCGACGGCCGTGATCCGGGCGCTGTCGCCGCACTCCTCCACGTACAGGGCGTGCCGCTCCGAACCGTCGACCGCCTTCACCGTGCAGTCCGCCGGGACCGGAACCCGCCAGAGCTCCTGGCCGCCGCGCAGGTCGAGGCCGGTCACCGTGTCCCGGTCCGCCACGACGGCGCTCGTCCCCGCCGCGGCCACCAGGGCCCGGCCGGTGTCCCGGGTCCACCGGACCCGGCCCTCGGCCAGGTCCACGGCGACGACCTGCGAGCCGCACGCCCCCACGCTCTCCCCGTACGCGAGGAGGCCGGTGCCCGACGGGCTCGTCCGGCTGAGCGCGCACAGCGGCGTGCGCTCCGGGGCGGGCAGCCGCCAGCCCCTGCGGCCCTCCCCGTCGTAGGCGACGAGGCCGTCGGTGCGGGCCCGTACGAGCATTCCGGGCGCGGGCGCCCAGACGCCGACCGGGGCCGCCGCCGGATGCACCGGCGCCTGCCACCCGGACAGGTCCAGCTGCGGGCCGCGGATCTGCTCGAAGCCCAGCCAGCCGGGCGCCAGCGCGGCCGTCGCCACGCAGGCGGCGATCACCCGGACGCGCACCGGGGCGCGGCCGTGGCCGCGCCTCCCCGGTATGCGCCACAGCAGCCACGCGGCGGCGGCGCACAGCGGGGCGAGGAGCGCGAGGGCGGTCGTGCCGCGCGGGCAGCTGTCGATCCCGCAGATGCGGCCGGGCCCGCTGGTGAGCACCAGCTTCACCAGGAGGACCAGGTACAGGGCCGCCACCGCCGCGAACGCGGCGGCGGCGGCCCGCGCGACGTGTCCCATGAGCCGTACGGGCCGCGGTCGTTCCATGTCCATGATCCCCCTCGGCCGCAGCCTAACCGGGGGCCTTCGGCTCAGAGCGCGGAGCCTCCGGTGGCGTCGACCACGCGCCCGGTCACCCAGCGCGCGGCGTCGGAGGCGAGGAAGCCGACGACGTCCGCGATGTCGTCGGGGCGGCCGACCCGGCCGAGCGCGGAGAGGGAGGCGGCGTGCGCCTCGGCCTCGGCGTTGCCGCGCAGCCAGCCGGCGTTGACGTCGGTGTCGACGATGCCGGGGGCGACCGAGTTCACGGTGATCCCGCGCGCGCCGAGGGCCTTGGCGAGGTTCAAGGTCAGGGTGTCGAGCGCCCCCTTGGTGGCCCCGTAGGCGAGGATCTCGGGCATCGCGATGCGGGCGGCGCCGCTGGAGATGTTGACGATGCGGCCTCCGTCGCGCAGCCGCCCGAGGGCCTCCTGGACGACGAAGAACGGTGCCCGGACGTTCACCGCGAAGACCCGGTCGAAGTCCTCCTCGGTGATCTCGCCCAGCGGAATGGGCAGTCCGATGCCCGCGTTGTTGACGATGATGTCGACCCCGCCCAGCCCCAGTTCGTCGTACGCCGCCCAGAGCGCGGCGGCGGAGCCGGAGCTGCCGAGCTCGGCCCGGAGGGCGAAGGCCCGGCCGCCGTCCTTCGCGATCCGCTCGACGGTCTCGCGGGCGGCCTCCGCGTCGCTCGCGTACGTGAGCACGACCGTGACGCCGTCGGCGGCGAGCCGCTCGGCGATGGCCCGCCCGATGCCCCTGCTGCCGCCCGTGACCAGCGCGTTCTTGCTCATGACGAATCCCCCTAATTTCCTTAACGATCACTACAGAATGAACGTAGCACGACTTCCGTAACGGTCGCTACAAAAAACTAGGCGCGGGCCGCCGCGATGAAGGCCCGGATCAGCGCGGGGTCCTTCACGCCGCGCTCCCGCTCCACCCCGCTGGACACGTCCACGCCCCACGCCCCGGTGGCCGCGAGCGCCTCCCGCACGTTGCCCGGGTTCAGCCCGCCGGCGAGCAGCCAGCGCCCCTCGGGCGCGGTGAAGTCCGCCGCGCCCCAGTTCCACGGCTTGCCGGAACCCGGGTCGGGCGCGTCCAGCAGCAGCAGGTCCTCGCCGTACTCACCACAGCGCTCCACACGCTCGGCGGTGGCCCGCAGCAGGGTCCGGCCCTCGGCGCGCAGCGCCGCGAAGTCCCCGGGCCCCTCCTCGCCGTGCAGCTGCACGCCCCGCACACCGCTCTCCTCGGCGAACCGGCGCACCTCCGCCACGGCCTGACCCCGGAACACCCCGACGGTGAGCACGCCCTCCGGCACCCGAGCGGCGAGCTCCCGCGCGGTGGCGGCGTCCACGGTCCGCGGACTCCCGGGCGCGAAGACGAACCCGACGGCGTCCGCCCCGGCGGCCACGGCCACGTCGACGTCCTGCGCGGTCCTGAGCCCGCAGATCTTGACGAAGAGATCGCTCATGCGACCAGTCAACCAAACCCGCCGCACCCACGGGTGGCACGTCCCACAAGCCGGGCACGGCCGCCCCGCCGTCGCCAGCCTGGGACGAGGCACGCACCCACGGCACAACAGCCGCCCGGCTCCTGAACACCGTCGAGGAGATGGACACGCCGAAAGGCTTCAAGGCCGGTCTCCGCGAGCCGCTGCACGTCCCGGAGCCGTTCGGCTTCGACGTCGACGCCACCGGCCCGGACGGAAGGAGCCCGTCGTGAACCACACCCGCTGGAAGCTGACCCGTGAGAAGACAGCCGCACAGGGGTATGCCGAGTCGGCCGAGGTGCGGGCGGAACGAGCCGAGATCCGGCTGGCCATGGCCTTCGCCAAGGCCGTCTACGAGCGGCGCAAGGCGCTGGGTCTGTCCCAGGCCCAGTTGGCCGAGCGGGCCGGGCTCACGCAGGCGAAGGCCTCCCGGGTGGAAGGCGCCGACGCGGTGCCCACGCTGCCACTGCTGCGCCGCCTCGCACACGCCTTGGACGCGGGTCTGACCATCGCCCTCGACGAGGACCGCGAAGAGGTCACCTTCACCGCTCACCCCGCCGCCTGAGGGCTCGGCCGGGAAACGCCCGAGGGCGGCACCCCCGTGGGGGTGCCGCCCTCGTTCGAGAACAGCCGATCAACCGTGGCCGGAGCCGGGGTCGATCAGAAGTCCATGTCACCGCCCGGCATGCCGCCGCCCGCGGGGGCACCGGCCTTCTCGGGCTTGTCGGCGATGACGGCCTCGGTCGTCAGGAACAGCGCGGCGATCGACGCGGCGTTCTGCAGCGCGGAGCGCGTGACCTTCGCCGGGTCGATGATGCCCTCGGCGATCATGTCGACGTACTCGCCGGACGCGGCGTTCAGGCCGTGACCGATCGGCAGGTTGCGCACCTTCTCGACGACGACGCCACCCTCGAGACCACCGTTGACGGCGATCTGCTTGAGCGGGGCCTCCAGGGCGAGCTTCACGGCGTTGGCGCCGGTCGCCTCGTCACCCTCGAGCTCCAGCTTCTCGAAGACCGCGGAGGCCTGCAGCAGGGCCACGCCACCACCGGCGACGATGCCCTCCTCGACGGCCGCCTTCGCGTTGCGAACGGCGTCCTCGATGCGGTGCTTGCGCTCCTTGAGCTCGACCTCGGTCGCGGCACCGGCCTTGATGACGGCCACGCCGCCGGCCAGCTTCGCGAGGCGCTCCTGGAGCTTCTCGCGGTCGTAGTCCGAGTCGGAGTTCTCGATCTCGGCACGGATCTGGTTCACGCGACCGGCGACCTGGTCGCTGTCACCGGCACCGTCGACGATGGTGGTCTCGTCCTTGGTGATGACGACCTTGCGGGCGCGGCCGAGCAGGTCGAGACCGGCGTTCTCCAGCTTGAGGCCGACCTCCTCGGAGATGACCGTGCCGCCCGTGAGGATGGCGATGTCACCGAGCATGGCCTTGCGGCGGTCACCGAAGCCCGGGGCCTTGACGGCGACGGACTTGAAGGTGCCACGGATCTTGTTGACGACCAGGGTGGAGAGCGCCTCGCCCTCGACGTCCTCGGCGATGATCAGCAGCGGCTTGCCGGACTGCATGACCTTCTCCAGGAGCGGCAGCAGGTCCTTGACCGAGCCGATCTTGGAGTTGACGATCAGGATGTACGGGTCGTCGAGAGCCGACTCCATACGCTCCATGTCGGTGGCGAAGTACGCCGAGATGTAGCCCTTGTCGAAGCGCATGCCCTCGGTGAGCTCCAGCTCCAGACCGAAGGTCTGGGACTCCTCGACGGTGATGACGCCTTCCTTGCCGACCTTGTCCATGGCCTCGGCGATGAGCTCGCCGATCTGGGTGTCGGCGGCGGAGATGGAGGCCGTGGAAGCGATCTGCTCCTTGGTCTCGACATCCTTCGCCTGGGCGAGCAGGGCGGCGGAGACGGCCTCGACGGCCTTCTCGATACCGCGCTTGAGGGCCATCGGGTTGGCACCGGCGGCCACGTTGCGCAGACCCTCGCGGACGAGCGCCTGGGCCAGGACGGTGGCGGTGGTCGTACCGTCGCCGGCGACGTCGTCCGTCTTCTTGGCGACTTCCTTGACCAGCTCGGCGCCGATCTTCTCGTACGGGTCCTCGAGCTCGATCTCCTTGGCGATGGAGACACCATCGTTGGTGATCGTGGGGGCGCCCCACTTCTTCTCAAGGACGACGTTGCGACCCTTGGGGCCAAGGGTGACCTTGACGGCGTCGGCGAGCTGGTTCATCCCACGCTCGAGGCCGCGGCGGGCCTCCTCGTCGAACGCAATGATCTTGGCCATCTGAAGTGGTCCTCCCGGACAGCGGTGGATTGCTCCTGGACCGCGCCCGCGCCCGCGACGGACGGCCTGCGTGCCCGGCGGTTCCTTCCCGCCGGACCCTGCGGGCCTCACCGACCCGGTCCTCGTTCAGTAGCACTCTCAACCGGAGAGTGCTAACGCCAATGATTAGCACTCGACCCCCGAGAGTGCAAGCGGCTTCGAAGAAGCCCCAAAGAGGGGTGGCGGTCGGGTGACGGGTGGGCGCAAGCGGCTTGAGGTGTTGCCCTGCTACTACCGGGCACACCACGAGGGGCCCCATCCCGTGTCCAGGATGTGGGCCCCTCGTGGTGTTCCAGGTCTTCGCTGAAGACTGTGCGTCGGTGGTCGATCGCTCCAGGACTAGCCGAGTGCGAGCTTGACCATGTCCGCCTGCGGACCCTTCTGGCCCTGCGAGATCTCGAACTCGACCCGCTGACCCTCTTCAAGGGTGCGGTACCCGTCCATCTGGATGGCGCTGTAGTGGACGAACACATCCGCACCACCGTCGACCGCGATGAAGCCGTAGCCCTTCTCCGCGTTGAACCACTTGACGGTGCCCTGAGCCATGCCTAACTCCCCTATTACTGGCCCTTGCGCAGGAACGCACTTCACGATCCCGGGTCAGAACTTGCGTCGGAACGCGTCGACCGAGGCTGAATGTATCTGCGCGGATGCGGTCTGCAACAGGTCATTCCGATGAGAATTCTGGACACCGAGAAACGTTGAAATAGAGTGAAAAGTTGCCATACTCCAGGGCAACTCGGGCCTGACATATCTCGCCAAAGCCCCATACCGCACCCGCACATTGGCCCGATGTCGACCCTCAGGCGGCCCGTTCATATGCGGCGGGCAAAAACAGCGGAGGGGACTTCCCCAACCCTACCGTGCCCAATCAAGCAGAATTGCCCCCTCCGCTTTTGCGGAGGGGGCAATTTCGGTTTAGGTCCGGATGCTCAGCAACCGCCGGCGACGGCCGGGATGATCGAGACGCCGGCGCCGTCCGGCGTCGCCGCCTGCAGCCCGCCCTCGAAACGCACGTCGTCGTCGTTCACGTAGACGTTCACGAAGCGGCGCAGCTTGCCCTGGTCGTCCAGGACGCGCGCGGCGATGCCCGGGTGGTTCTGCTCCAGGGACGCGATGACCTCGGCGAGGGTCGCGCCTTCGGCCGGGACCTCGGCGACGCCGCCGGTGTAGGTGCGCAGGATGGTGGGGATGCGGACGTTGACGCTCATGGCGCTACTGCCTTTCCGGGTGCAGGAGGAAGAGGATCAGGCGAGGCCGGCGGCGCGGAACGCGTCCAGGCTCGGACGGATGGTGGCGGTCTGCCCGCTGTCCGCGGCCACCGCCTCCAGGGTCTTGAGGCCGTCACCGGTGTTGAGGACGACGGTGGTCAGCGTCGGGTCGAGCTGCCCGCCCTCGATGAGCTTCTTCGTCACGCCGACGGTCACGCCGCCCGCGGTCTCGGCGAAGATGCCCTCGGTCTGCGCGAGGATCTTGATGGCCTCGACGACCTGCTCGTCGGTGACGTCCTCGACGAAGCCGCCGGTGCGGCGGGCGATGTCCAGGACGTACGGGCCGTCCGCCGGGTTGCCGATGGCGAGGGACTTGGCGATGGTGTTCGGCTTCTGCGGGCGGACCACGTCGTGCCCGGCCTTGAAGGCGGTGGACACCGGGGAGCAGCCCTCGGCCTGGGCGCCGAAGATCTTGTACGGCTTGTCCTCGACGAGGCCGAGCTTGATGAGCTCCTGCAGACCCTTGTCGATCTTCGTCAGCTGCGAGCCGGACGCGATCGGGATCACGATCTGGTCGGGCAGCTGCCAGCCGAGCTGCTCGCAGATCTCGTAGGCGAGCGTCTTGGAGCCCTCGCCGTAGTAAGGACGCAGGTTCACGTTGACGAAGCCCCAGCCCTCGCCCAGCGGGTCGCCGATGAGCTCGGAACAGAAGCGGTTGACGTCGTCGTAGTTGCCCTCGATGCCGACCAGGTCGCCGCCGTACACACCGGCCATGACGACCTTGCCCTGCTCCAGGTCGTGCGGGATGAACACGCAGGAGCGGAAGCCGGCCCGGGCGGCCGCGGCGCCGACGGCGCCGGCCAGGTTGCCGGTCGAGGAGCAGGACAGGGTGGTGAAGCCGAAGGCGCGGGCGGCCTCGACGGCGATGGCCACGACGCGGTCCTTGAAGGAGTGCGTCGGGTTGCCGGAGTCGTCCTTGACGTAGAGCTTGCCGGTGATGCCCAGTTCCTTGGCCAGGTTGGCCGCGTCCACGAGCTTGGTGAAGCCGGGGTTCAGGCTGGGCTTGGACGCCACGTCGGCGGGGACGGGCAGCAGCGGCGCGTAGCGCCAGATGTTGTTGGGGCCGGCCTCGATCGCGGCGCGCAGGGCCTCGGGGTCGCCGGTCGGCAGGTCGTAGGCGACTTCCAGCGGTCCGAAGCACTCGGCGCACGCGAAGATGGGGCCGAGCTCGAAGCGGGTACCGCACTCGCGACAGGAAAGGCCGTTGGCAGGTCCGAGATCAACAGAGGTGGCGACAGTCTGTGCAGCCATGATGGCGAGGCCCTTTCTCCTCATCTTCCCCATGGCGCACTTCGCCATGAGACGGAATTGGCACCTTCCCTAGCCGGGGACCTCGCTGACGAGCGCTGACGCGCGATCGCGAGAACCGACTGGAGGGTTGCCGGGGCTTCAACGGGCCGTGTCCCTCTGCCCCTCTGGATGAGCGGTATGGCACCGGCACACGCGCTCTGTGGCGCGCCGGTGCGTTTGTGCGCGGGGACCCCCGGCATGCGGTGGTCCTTCGCGTTGTTCAAGACTGTAACCGAAGGCCCGCGCGGTTGAGACAGGCGTCCGAACCGCGAGATGGATCACATAAGGGCGAATATCGCCGACACGCAGGGAGTGCTGAGGGTGCTGGAAGAGGTGGAGCGATGGCTGGCCGACCGCTCCTGGTCCGCCGCCGACCGACCGCTCGACCAGCTGCTCGACCGGAAACGGGCGGCCGGGACCACGGTCAGCGTGGTGCTGCCCGCACTGGACGAGGAGGCGACGGTCGGCGCGATCGTCGAAGTCATCCGGCGTGAGCTGATCGAGGGACTGCCGGTCCCCCTGGTGGACGAGCTGGTCGTCATCGACTCGGGCTCCGCCGACCGGACCGCGGAAACCGCGGCGAAGGCCGGGGCCCGGGTGGTGCACCGCGACGAGATCCTGCCCCGCGTCCCGGCACTGCCCGGCAAGGGCGAGGTGCTGTGGCGCTCGCTGCTGGCCACCGACGGGGACATCGTCTGCTTCGTCGACGCCGACCTGCGGGACTTCTCCGCCGCCTTCGTCTCCGGCATCGTCGGACCGCTGCTGACCGACCCCGACGTGCAGTTCGTCAAGGCCATGTACGACCGGCCGCTGGGGGACGCCCCGGGCCAGGGCGGCCGGGTCACCGAGCTGGTCGCCCGCCCGCTCCTCAACCTCCACTGGCCGCAGCTGGCCGGCTTCGTGCAGCCGCTGGGCGGCGAGTACGCCGTACGCCGCTCCCTGCTGGAGCGGCTGCCGTTCCCCGTCGGCTACGGCGTCGAGCTGGGCCTGCTGGTCGACGCGCTGCACACGGTCGGGCTGGACGCACTGGCACAGGTGGACGTGGGCGTACGGGTCCACCGCCACCAGGACGGGCAGGCGCTGGGCCGGATGGCCGCGGCGATCTACCGCACCGCGCAGGTACGGCTGTCGCGCGGGCACCTCGTACGGCCCGAGCTCACGCAGTTCGAGCGCGGGCCGGAGGGTTTCCGGCCCCGGACGTACCCGGTGGACACCGAGGAGCGGCCGCCGATGGCGGGCATCGAGGAGTACGCGCTGCGTCGCGTGGCGTGAGCGAACGTACGGTTTGAGCGGGTGCGGGCCGGGCTAGGTTGGCGGCATGGCTTCCCAGGTGCTCGTCGCCGCGAACCGCGGCCCCCTCTCCTACGCCGTCGCCGAGGACGGGACGCTCAGCGCCCGGCGCGGCGGGGGCGGTCTCGTCTCCGGACTCTCCACGGCCCTCGCCGAGCAGCCGGAGGCGCTGTGGATCTGCGCGGCGCTGTCGGACGCGGACCGGGAGGCGGTCCGCCGGGGCGTGTCCGAGCCGGGCGTCCGGATGCTGGATATCGATCCCACGATGTATGACGACGCGTACAACGGAATCGCCAATTCTGTGCTGTGGTTCACACATCACCACCTGTACGACATCCCGCGCGAACCGGTCTTCGACACCGGTTTCCGCCGGCGGTGGGAGTCGTACGAGCGCTACAACCAGGCCTTCGCCGAGGCCCTGGCCGAGGAGGCCGGACAGGGCGCGCGGGTGCTGGTCCAGGACTACCACCTGGCCCTGGTGCCCGGACTGCTGCGGACGCTCCGTCCCGACCTGCGGATCGCGCACTTCACGCACACCCCGTGGGCCGCGCCCGGCTATCTCGCCATGCTGCCCGACACGGTCCGCGAGACCCTGCTGTGGGGCATGCTCGGCGCGGACGTGCTCGGCTTCCACACCGAGGCCTGGGCGGCCGAGTTCCTCGGATCGGCGCGGCTCGACGACGCGTGGGGGCGCTCCGAGGTGCGCGACGGCGCGGTGGTGGAGCACCGGCGGTACACGGTGTGGCCGACCCGCACCACGCACGTGCGCGCGTACCCGCTGGGCGTGGACGGGGACGAACTGCGGGCGCTGGCGCACCGGCCGGAGGTGAACGCCAAGCTGGCGGAGCTGCGGGCGGAGGTCGACGGCCTGCGCACGATCGTCCGTGTGGACCGCACGGAGCTGTCGAAGAACATCCTGCGCGGCCTGTGGGCCTACCGGGAGCTGCTGACCACGCGCCCGCAGTGGCGTGGCCGGGTGGTCCACCTGGCGTCGGCGTACCCGTCGCGGCAGGACCTGACGGGGTACCGGGACTACACGCAGTCGGTGAAGGACCTGGCGGCGGAGATCAACGCGGAGTTCGGCACGGAGGACTGGCAGCCGGTGCTGGTGTCGGTGAAGGACGACTTCGAGCGCTCGCTGGCGGCGTACCGGCTGGCGGACGTGGCGCTGGTGAACCCGGTGCGGGACGGGATGAACCTCGTGGCGAAGGAGATCCCGGTGGTGTCGGAGGCGGGGTGCGTGCTGGTGCTGTCCACCGGGGCGGGGGCGTACGAGGAGCTCCGCCAGGACGCGCTGACGGTGAACCCGTACGACGTGACGCAGACGGCGGACGCGCTGCACGCGGCGCTGGCCATGCCGGCCGCCGAGCGCACGGAGCGCACCAAACGCCTCGCCGCTGCCGCGACGACCCTCCCCCCGACGGCCTGGTTCGAGGCCCAGCTCGCGGCCCTGGCCTGACCTCGTCCGCCTGCGGCACCGCTGCTGGGGCTCTGCCCCAGACCCCGCTCCTCAATCGCCGGAGGGGCTGGAAAATCCAGCCCCGCCGGCGATCGAGGCGCGGGGGTTCGGGGCAGAGCCCCAGCAGTCGGCGGTCAGGTGCGGATGGCCTCGGCCAGGGCGGCCAGGAAGGCGGCGACCGGGCCCGGGCCCGGGAGGACCAGGTCGGCCCGGGCGGCCAGCTCCGGCACCTCCGCGGAGCCGCTGCACACCAGCAGCCCCGGCAGGCCGTCGGCCCGGCCCTTCTCGACCGCCGAGAACGCCGCCAGGTCGCCCAGGTCGTCGCCCGCGTACAGCACCGCCTCCGCGTCCCGCTCCGCCAGGAACTCGGTCAGGGCGACGCCCTTGTCCATGCCGGGCGGCCTCAGCTCCAGCACCGCCCGCCCCGGCTCGACCATCAGCCCGTGCCGAGCCGCCAGCTCCGCCAGCGGCTCCCGCAGTGCCGCGAACGCCGCCGCCGGGTCCTCCGCCCGGCGGGTGTGCACGGCCAGGGCCCGGCCCTTCTCCTCGATCCAGGTACCGCGCCAGGCCCCGATGGAGTCCAGGAACCCCGGCAGCTCCGCCCGGACCGCCGCCACGCCGGGGTGCTCGGCGGGCGCGTGGACGATGCCGGTGACGGCGTCCCACCGTTCGGCTCCGTAGTGGCCGAGGACGACCATGTGCTGGAGGCCCGGGACTCCGGCGAAGCCTCCGTATCGGACGGCGACACCGGCCGGCCGGCCGGTGATCACCGCCACCGAGTCGACCTCGGGTGCGAGTGCGGACAGGGCCGGGACGGCTCCGGGGTGGGCTCGGGCCTGGTCCGGGTCCGGGACGATGTCGGCGAGGGTGCCGTCGAAGTCCAGGGCGACCACGGACCGGCGGGGTACGCGGAGCAGGGCTTCGAGTCCCTCGCGTCCGGCTGCGGTGACGGGCATCGGCAGGTCGTGCGGATGACTCCCCATACGCACGACCCTAACGGCCGGGCGGTGCCACGGCTACGGCTATCGCCGGGCTCGCTGGGCCTCGCGGATCCTGCGCAGCCGGTTGACCGTGCCCGGGGCGTGGGCCAGGGCCCGCGGGTCGTCCATCAGTGCGTTGAGCAACTGGTAGTAGCGGACGGGGGTCATCCCCAGCCCTTCCCGGATGGCCCGTTCCTTGGCTCCGGGCCCGGGCCAGGTGCGTCCCTCGTACGCGAGCACCGCGGCCTCCGTGGCCGTCAGCTGCCCCTCGTCCGTCATACCGCCAGATTAACGCCGCGCTCTGACACCTGGCCCGCCGCCACCGGTCAGCGCGGGTCCGACGCCCGGGCGGCCGTGGCGATCTGCTCCAGCACCTTCGCGGGCTGTCCGCCCGGCTGGACGGTCTTGCCGATGTTCTGCTTGATGTCCTCGCTGACGCCCGCCCAGGACTTCTTGCCGACCGGGTACAGCCGGGAGTTCGGCAGGGCCGTCAGGAAGGGCTTCAGCTGCGCGGCCGAGCCGCCCGTGGCGGCCTGCTTGGCCTGGTAGCCGCTGGTGGTGGCGGGCAGCAGGTCGTACTTCTCGGTGAAGGCCGTCACGTTCTTCGGCTGGTACAGGAAGTCCAGGAACTTGCCGGACTCCTGGCGGTGGCCGTTCTTGAAGGCCATGATCCAGTCCGCGACGCCCATCGCGGGCTGGTCACTGCCGTCGGAGGTGGGCAGCGGCACCATGCCGAACTTCACGCCCTTGGCGGCGGCCTGCTTGAGCAGGGTCGGGTGCCCGTTGAGCATGCCGACCTCGCCCTTGGTGAAGCCGTCGAAGGCGGCCTGGCGGTCCAGCTTGCCGGGCTCCACGGGGCCGGTCAGCCCCTGGCCGACCATCTTGTCCCGCAGGAACTCCAGCGCCTTGACGTTGGGGGCGGAGTCGATCGCGTAGGACTCCTCGTTGTCGGTGTAGCCGCCACCGCCCGCGAGCATCCACATCATCGTCTCGGCCTGTGCCTCCTCGCGGCCCAGCGGGACCGCGAAGGGAGTGGGCACGTTCGCGGCCTTGAGCTTCTTGGCGGCGGCTTCGAGGTCCGCCCAGTTCTTCGGCTGCCAGCCCTTGGCGTCCTTGCCGATCACACCGGCGTCCGCGAGGAGCTTCTCGTTGTAGAAGAGCAGCCGGGTGCTGGAGACGAAGGGCATGCCGTACTGGACCTGCTTGACCTTGCCGGCGTCGGCGAGCGGGCCGAGGAAGTCGGCCTCGGTCTTCACGGAGAGCAGCTCTTCCGCCGAGTACAGCTTGCCGGCGGCCGCGTAGTCGGAGTAGGCGCCGATCTGGGCTATGTCGGGGGCCTTGCCGGCCTTGACCATCTCGGCGACCTTGGCGTCGACCTCGGACCAGGAGTAGACGCTGACCTCGACCTTGGTGCCCGGGTTGGCCTTCTCGAAGCCCGTGGCGAGGTCCTTCCAGTACGCCTCGGAGGAGTTCTGCGGATTGTCCCCGTAATCGGCCGCCACGACCCGCAGGGTCACCTCGTTGTCTCCGGTGAGCCCGTCGAGGGCTCCGCAGCCCGTCAGCGTCACGGCAGTCAGGCACAGCACGGCGCCGGACGCGGCCAGGCTCAGGTAACGGCCCTTCACAGTTCTCCATCCACCCCTTCTTGTACGTACGATCCACGTAAGGTCTACACCACTTTGGCGGCTCGTCCACATCGGGCTCCCGACCTGTGCCCCGAATTTGTATGGCCGCTCAACAATCTCCCCCATTGGACTAGACCTTTCCCCGCCGAGCACGCGAGACTGTCTCTGTGAAACCCGTGAAACACGTCATCGCCCTCGATGTGGGCGGCACCGGGATGAAGGCCGCCCTCGTCGCCGACGACGGCACCCTGCTCCATGAAGCACGCCGGGCCACCGGCCGCGAGCGGGGCCCCGACGCCGTCGTCGAGACGATCCAGGAGTTCGCCGCCGAGCTGCTCGACACCGGCCGGGAACGCTTCGGACGGCCCGCCTCGGCGGCCGGCGTCGCCGTCCCGGGCATCGTCGACGCCGAGCACGGGATCGCCGTCTACGCGGCGAACCTGGGCTGGCGCGACGTACCGATGCGCGCCCTGCTCAGCAGCCGCCTCGGCGGCATCCCCGTGGCCCTCGGCCACGACGTGCGCACGGGTGGACTCGCCGAGGGGCGCATCGGCGCCGGCCGGGGCGCCGACCGCTTCCTCTTCGTCCCGCTCGGCACCGGCATCGCCGGAGCCATCGGCATCGCCGGCCGCATCGAGGCCGGCGCCCACGGCTACGCGGGCGAGATCGGGCACATCGTGGTGCGCCCGGGCGGCCCCGCCTGCGGCTGCGGCCAGCACGGCTGCCTGGAGACCCTCGCCTCCGCCGCGGCCGTCAGCCGCGCCTGGGCGGCCGCCTCCGGCGACCCGGAGGCCGACGCCGCGGACTGCGCCGAGGCCGTCGCGTCCGGGGACGCACGCGCCCGGGAGGTCTGGCTGGCCGCCGTCGGCGCCCTCGCCGACGGACTGGTCACCGCCATCACCCTGCTGGACCCGCGCACGCTGATCATCGGCGGCGGGCTGGCGGAGGCCGGGGAGACCTTGTTCACCCCACTACGGACGGCCGTGGAGGAGCGCGTGACGTTCCAGCGGCTCCCCCACATCGTTCCGGCTGCCCTCGGGGACACCGCCGGATGCCTGGGCGCAGGGCTGCTCGCCTGGGACCTACTCGCCACGGAGGTACCTGCCTGATGTCCGGAAGCGCGCACAGCACTGTTCTTTCGGGCGCCAGGGTGGTGCTGCCCACCGGAACGGTGGCGAACGGCAGGGTCATCGTCGACGGCGACCGCATCGCCGGCAGCGCCCACGAGGGTGCCCGGAACGTCGACCTGAGCGGGCACTGGATCGTCCCCGGCTTCGTCGACATCCACAACCACGGCGGCGGCGGCGCCTCGTTCACCTCCGGCACCGCCGAGGACGTCCTCAAGGGCGTGCGCACCCACCGCGAGCACGGCACCACCACCCTCGTCGCCTCCACCGTCACCGGGGACCTCGACGAACTGGCCCGCCGCGCCGGGCTGCTCGCCGAGCTGACCCAAGCGGGCGAGATCGCCGGCATCCACTTCGAGGGGCCGTTCATCAACCCCTGCCGCAAGGGCGCCCACAAGGAGGACCTGCTCCGCGACCCCGACCCGGCCGAGGTCCGCAAGCTGATCGACGCCGCGCACGGCGCCGCCCGCATGTTCACCCTCGCCACCGAGCTGCCGGGCGGCCTGGACTCCGTACGGCTGCTCGCCGAACACGGGGTCGTCGCGGCGATCGGCCACACGGACGCCACGTACGAGCAGACGCGCGCCGCCATCGACGCGGGCGCGACCGTGGCCACCCACCTCTTCAACGCGATGCCGCCCCTCGCCCACCGCGAACCCGGCCCGATCGCCGCCCTGCTGGAG
The DNA here is from genome assembly GCF_054353315.1 of Streptomyces sp. NC-S4. Classification (NCBI taxonomy): domain Bacteria; kingdom Bacillati; phylum Actinomycetota; class Actinomycetes; order Kitasatosporales; family Streptomycetaceae; genus Streptomyces; species Streptomyces sp. NC-S4. The sequence goes on from NZ_CM135937.1 coordinate 3,987,513, forward strand.
GACGAGCGGATCACCGTCGAGCTCATCAACGACGGCACCCACCTGCACCCGGCGGCCCTGGAACTGGCCTTCCACCACGCGGGCGCCCACCGCGTCGCGCTGATCACCGACGCGATGGACGCGGCCGGCTTCGGCGACGGGACCTACCACCTCGGCCCGCTGGAGGTCGAGGTCAAGCACGGCGTGGCACGGCTGGTGGAGGGCGGCTCCATCGCCGGCTCGACACTGACCCTGGACACCGCCTTCAAGCGCTCGGTGACCCTCGACAAGCTGCCGGTGGAGTCCGTGGTCCAGGCGATCTCCGCCAACCCGGCCAAACTGATCGGCCTGTACGACGAGATCGGCTCGCTGGAGCCCGGCAAGTACGCGGACCTCGTCGTGCTGGACGCCGCGTTCGACATCAAGGGAGTCATGCGCCGCGGCGAATGGATCGTCAGCCCGGCCTCCTGACCGCCGATCTGACGGCCGGGCGGCCGCACGGAGGGAAAACGGTCGGCCCCGGGACTGGGCCGACCGCCCTGTGTTTGGCATGATCCCGGCAGCATCAGACCCGGGAGTGCCGATGATCCTTACCGTGACGCTCAACACCGCGCTCGACGTCACGTACCGAGTGCCGCGGCTGCTCCCGCACGCCGCGCACCGGGTCTCCACCGTCACCGAACGCCCCGGCGGCAAGGGGATCAACGTCGCGCACGTCCTGGCCGCCCTCGGCCACGAGGTGACCGCGACGGGCTTCGCCGGCGGGCCCGTCGGCTCCGTCGTACGGGGGCTGCTGGCGCGCTCGCCCGGCGTGGTCGACGCCCTGGTGCCCTGCGCGGGCAACACCCGCCGCACGGTCGCCGTCGCCGACGCGGCCTCCGGCGACACCACGCAGTTCAACGAGCCGGGCCCGCAGATCACCGCCGGCGAGTGGTCGCGGTTCCTGGCCCGCTACGAGGACCTCGTACGCGGCGCCCGCGCCGTGGCCCTGTGCGGCAGCCTCCCGCCGGGCGTGCCGGTGGGCGCCTACGCGCTGCTCGTCCGGTCGGCCCGCGCGGCCGGGGTGCCCGTGCTGCTCGACACCAGCGGCGAGGCCCTGCGCCGAGGGGTGGCCGCCCGCCCGGAGATCATCAAGCCGAACGCCGCCGAACTGGCCGAGCTCACCGGATCCCGCGACCCGGTCCCCGCCACCCGCGACGCCCGCCGCCGGGGCGCCCGCGCGGTGGTCACCTCCCTCGGCCCGGCGGGCCTGCTGGCCGCCACCGCCGAGGGCTGCTGGCAGGCCGCCCCGCCGCGCCGGCTGTCCGGCAACCCGACCGGAGCCGGCGACTCCGCGGTCGCCGGGCTGCTGTCCGCGCTGGCGGAGGGCCTGGACTGGCCGGAACGCCTCACCCGTGCGGTCGCCCTCTCGGCGGCCACCGTCCTCGCCCCGGCGGCGGGGGAGTTCGACCCCGGCGTCTACGAGGAGTTGCGGCAGGGCGTGAGCGTCACCGCCGGCGGCTGACGATCCAGCAGTTTTTGCTGACCCTTCCTCAAAATGTCGCGCACGCAACACCTTTGAGAGCACGTTCATGGCGAGCGACCCGTTTTCGGCCAACTAGGATCACGATTCCGTCGATCATGATCACGGACGCTTTTGATCCACGAAAACGCAAGGTAAAGCACATGAACCGACTTTCCCGCAGGGCGCTCGCCATCATCACCGGAGTCGTGGCCATCGCCGGCCTCGCCGCGGTCCCCGCACAGGCCCAGACGATCAACAGCGGCTCCTGCGGCGCCGGGTACCGCCAGCAGGACGCCTACCCGCTCGGCGACAACGAGGGAGCCTCCGGAGCCGGCGTCGTCTTCCTGTACTACAACAGCTCCAACGGCACGAACTGCGCGATCGTGCGCCGCGACTCCCGGTTCAAGGTCACCGACGGCATGGGCGTCTCGCTGAAGGACTCCGCCGGCAACAGCGTCGCCGACGGGCAGCGCTCCTACACCCAGTTCGCGGGCCCCGTCTACCTCAAGGCGCCGGGCCGGTGCGTCCAGGTCTGGGGCATGGTCACGGGCATCTGGCTGAGGGAGAACTCCAGCTACCTGGAGAAGGAGCACGACGGTGGCAGCGGCTGGGTCCACTGCGGCTAGAAGTCCGGTGAACGCGCGAGTCCGGCTCCCCCGCGCATGCGGTGGAGCCGGACTCGTTCAGGGCGTCGGTGGAGCGACGGACCGGGCGAAACCCCTGGGGATCAGAAGTTCTCCAGCCACAGCTGGTCGATGTTGACGTTGCAGCTGTTGCCGGTCTCGCACGACAGCTTGATCGTGTTGGCGCCCTTCTCGAGGTTCACCTGGCCCCAGGTCGTCTGCCAGCCCTTCTCCCAGTCGCCCTTGGGCGACTTGGCGAAGTTGCGCATGCTGATCGGCGCCTCGTTGGCCTTGCCGTTGACGGTCAGCGTGCCGTTGGCGTCCTCACCCGGAATGCCGAACCGGACGTAGAACTTGTACTTCCCGGCCTTCGGAACGTCCAGCGTCCAGGTCACCGCCGCACCGACCCGGTTGAATCCACCGACGTACTGGCCACCCGTGCTCTTCGCCCCCGGCACCGTGGACTCCAGGCCCGCACCGCCCGTGATGGACATGCCCGCACCGGCCGCCTCGCCCTTCGGCAGCGGGGCCTGCGAGGCCTTCGTGCTGCTGGGGGCCGGGCTGGCCGGGTTCTGGGGGGCCGCCGACTGCTGGCCGGCGCTCGCGGTGGGCTCCTGCTGGTCCTTGTCCTTGCCCTTGTCGCCGAACTGCAGCGCCGCGACGATGCCGACCACGACCACGGCGACCACCGCGACGGCCGCGATCAGCAGACCGCGGCGGCTGGAGCCACCGCCGGCGCCACGACCGCCGCCGTGACCGCCTCCGTGACCGCCCGGCTGCGGGACCGTCTGCGTCTGCTGCGCCGGAACGCCGTAGCCGCCCGCCTGGAGGGCTTCCGGGGACTGGTACTGGGCCTGGTAACCCGGGCCCTGCTGCTGCGGGACGGGTCCGCGCTGGCCGCCGTTCCTGCGGTCGCCGACCGTACGCACCTGGTGGTGCGAGGTGCGGGGGACGCCGGGCTGGGGACCGTGGTGACCGCCGGCCGACGCTCCGGGATAGCCGTATCCACCGCCCGACGTGGGCGGGGTGGCTCCGGCCGCCTGGCCATCCTCGTAGAGGTAGCCGAACGGATCGTCGTCCTCGGGCTTGTTCGCCCCACCGTGCGGGCCGTTGTTCGCGGGCGTCGTCATCGCAGGTCACTCCTTTCGACCCCCGGGAGCCTACCCCGAACACGTGCACCCACGAGCGGCAGACCGCCTCAGCCGGCCCTGCGATGAGCCTTCGACCGGGACCTTTTCTCGATGTACATCCGCTGGTCGGCGGAGCGCAGCACCTCGTCGGCGGACATCCCGCAGCTGGCCCAGCCGATGCCGAAACTGGCTCCCACGCGCACCGCGCGGCCGTCCACCCGGATCGGCGGGATGATGGCGTTGCGCAGCCGGACCGCGAGATCGGCGGCGTCGGCGGCGCCCAGGCCGTCGGCCAGGACGACGAATTCATCACCACCCAGCCGGGCGACGGTGTCACCGTCCCTGACACCGGTCGTCAGCCGCCGCGCCACCTCGATCAGGACCGCGTCGCCCGTGTGGTGCCCGAACCGGTCGTTGATCGACTTGAAGCCGTCCAGATCGCAGAAGAGGACGGCGAGCCCCTTCGTCCCGTCGTCGATGTCGGTCGCGGGCGCCACCGTGTGCACGTGGTGGTCGTACGGACCGTCCGACGGGCCGGGCGGCGCCCCGGGGAAATCGAAGGGGTCGGCCCCGGTGAACCGGTCGGGGCCGTCGGCGTGAAACCCGTGCTCACCGGCACCACCCGCCTCCGCTCCCACCGGGTGCCCGTCGTATCCGTCGCGCCCCTCGAAGGCCGCGTCCAGGGCCTCGATCGCGCTGGCCCGTACGGACTGTGGCCTGCGGCACAGCCGGGCGCCGAGCCGGGCCCGCAGCTCGGCGCTGTTGGGCAGGCCGGTCAGCGAGTCGTGGCTGGCGCGGTGGGCGAGCTGGAGCTCGTGCCGCTTGCGCTCCTCGATGTCCTCGACGTGAGTGAGCAGGAAGCGGGGTCCGTCGGCGGCGTCGGCGACGACGGAGTTGCGCAGCGAGACCCATACGTACGTGCCGTCGCGGCGGCCCAGGCGCAGCTCGGCGCGGCCGCCCTCGGCGGAGGTGCGCAGCAGGGTGCCGATGTCCTCGGGGTGGACCAGGTCGGAGAAGGAGTAGCGGCGCAGGACGGAGGCGGGCCGGCCGAGCAGCCGGCACAGCGCGTCGTTGGTCCGCAGCAGCCGGCCGTGCTGGTCGCCGCCCATCTCGGCGATCGCCATGCCGCTGGGCGCGTACTCGAAGGCCTGGCGGAACGACTCCTCACTGGCCCGCAGCGCCTGCTGCTCGCGCTCCAGCCGCACCAGGGCGCGCTGCATGTTCGCCCGGAGCCGGGCGTTGCTGATCGCAATCGCCGCCTGGAAGGCGTACATCTGGAGCGCCTCGCGGCCCCAGGCGCCGGGCCGTCGGCCGTTGCGCGGTCTGTCCACCGAAATGACACCCAGAAGTTCCCCGCCGGACGCGTACATGGGTGCGTAGAGCCGGTCCTCGGGGTGCCACTCGTCCTCGAACCGCGGATCGGGGCCGTCGGTGTGCCACTGGGGGACGTCGTCCTCCATGAGGACCCAGCCCTCGGTGTGCGGGATGAACCGGAGCCCGTCCCAGTTCTCACCCATCGTCAAGCGGCGTTCCCAGGAGGCGCGGGAGCCGACGCGACCGGTGATGAGGGCCTCCGCGGCAGGATCTCCGGCGAAGGCGGCGACGACGAGATCACCGTCCGGGCGAACGAGGTTGACACAGGCGAGTTCGTAGCCGAGCCCCACGACGATGCCGTCCACGACGGTCTGCAGAGTGTCCGCCAGGCTCCGGGCCGTATTGAGCTCGGCCACCACCCGGTGCAGCTGCCGCAGGGTCGCAAGACGGACGTACGGCTCCGACTCGGTCTCCATTGCTCGCTCTCCCCGAGACCTCGACAGCAACTCCAGGTTTGTCATCGGCGTTTCGTTGCGGTGTCCCGTCCACTGAATCACAGTGAGCTGTGCGGCAGGTACACAGGGTCAACAAATCTTGCCCTCTGTGACTCAAGTCACATCAGGTGAATATCGGTGCGCAGCGGGCCCGCGCACGACTGGGAGCGCTCCCTCACATTCCGGAGAGCAAACGATACGCCCGGGCCTAGGCCAAGGGGCGGGGGCGCGACTCGGACCAGGGCCCGATGTGCGGCGCGGAAGGGCGAGATTAGCGTTTCGGCGTGCTGAAGACGACCCCCGTACCCGCCCCGTCCCACGGAACCCCCCATGCTGAGGGAGTGAGCAATGACGAGTTCCGGGCCGCGATGTCCCGGCTGGCGGCGGGCGTGTGCCTGATCACCGCGCACGAACCCCCGCTGACGGCGGACGGCCCGCGCGGCGAGGACGTCGGCATGACGGCCACCGCGTTCATGTCCGTGTCCCTGGACCCGCCGCTGGTCCTGGTGAGCCTGCGCGAGGGCTCCCGGATGGACGACCTCCTGGCGGAACAGCCCCTGTGGGCGGTGTCGGTCCTCGCCGACCACCAGCTCCAGGTGGCGGGCCGCTTCGCGATGAAGGGCCGCATCAGCGACCGGCTGCTCTTCGCCGACCTGCCGTACGTACGCGGCGAGGCCTCCGGCGCACCCCTGCTGAGCGGCGCCCTGGCCACCCTGGAATGCCGTACGGAGAACCGCGTCGAGGCGGGCGACCACACCCTGGTCGTCGGCCGGGTCCTCACCGCCGGCCTGCCCTCCCCCGACGGGCAGCCGCTGACGTACTTCCGCGGCCGCTACCGGCACCTGGGGTCGTAAGACGGGCACGGGCGGGGCTACCAGTCCCGGCCCGTGCGGCCGCGCTTGGTCTCGGCCCGTGCCTTCTTCTCGCGCAGCCGGCGCTCGTTGATCCCGCGCGGGATCTTCGTCGGCCGGCGCTGCTTCGGCGGCGGCGCCGTCGCCTCGGCCAGCAGCGAGGCCAGCCGGACCAGCGCCATCTCCCGGTTGCGCAGCTGCGAGCGGTGCTCGGAGGCCCGTACGGTCACCACCCCGTCCACCAGCTTCGCCGCCAGCCGCTCCAGCGCCCGCGCCTTCCACACCTCGGGCAGCGCCTTGGTGGCCGCCAGGTCGAACAGCAGCTCCACGCGCGAGTCCGAGGTGTTCACGTGCTGACCGCCCGGCCCCGAGGAACGCGAGAACCGCCAGGCGAGCTCCCCCTCGGGAAGCACGACGGAACCGCGGATGACATAAGGACCAGACATGCCCCTATGATCCGCCCCCGGCACGGCCGCCGTCACCCGTATTTACCGCCCTCCTCCGCCCTGCCTGCGCCCTGCCTGCGCCCTCCTCCGCCCTGCCTGCGCCCTGCCTGCGCCCTCCTGCGCCCTCTCCGCGATCGGCTCCCGAAGATCCGCCGTCACGGACAATTCACGACGGGAACCCGACCGGCCTCTCGTCGCGTTATAGGGGGCAGCGGTAGTTTGACCGCCTGTACGTGCATGTTGGATGAGGAAAGGGACATTCCCATGGCTGTCAGCCTGTCCAAGGGCGGCAACGTCTCGCTCTCGAAGGAGGCCCCGGGCCTCGCCGCCGTCACGGTCGGCCTCGGCTGGGACGTCCGTACGACGACCGGTGTCGACTTCGACCTCGACGCCTCGGCCATCGCCGTGAACGCGATGGGCAAGGTCGTCTCCGACGGCCACTTCGTCTTCTTCAACAACAAGTCCACCCCGGACCAGACCATCGTCCACACCGGCGACAACCGCACCGGCGAGGGCGCGGGCGACGACGAGGCCATCAACGTCAACCTCGCCGGCCTCCCGGCCGACGTGGACAAGATCGTCTTCCCGGTCTCCATCTACGACGCCGAGGCCCGCAGCCAGAACTTCGGCCAGGTCCGCAACGCGTACATCCGCGTCGTGAACCAGGCCGGCGGCGCCGAGATCGCCCGCTACGACCTCTCCGAGGACGCGGCGACCGAGACCGCCATGGTCTTCGGCGAGCTCTACCGCAACGGCGCCGAGTGGAAGTTCCGCGCCGTCGGCCAGGGTTACGCCTCCGGCCTCACCGGCATCGCGCAGGACTTCGGCGTCAACGTCTAGGACCGCCCCGTCCGGCAGCCGCCGGACACCGGCACCGGCGAAACCCCCTCCCAGCCGTCCGGGGAGGGGGCTTCGCTACCGTTCGACGGGTGATCCTGCAACCGCTCGTCCCCGTCGACGGCGCCCTTCCCGGCCCGGTGCTCACCGAGATCGCCGCCCTCTACTCGACGAACCACGCGTTCTTCGAACTCAGCGGAGACTTCCCCGACCCGGACCGCATCACGGTCGAACAGGTCGCCGCCGCGCTCGCCGCCGAACTCGCCCACGACAGCGCCGAGGTGCTCCTCGCCCGCTCCGCCGGACGCCTCGTCGGGCTGGCCGCCACCCTCGCGCAGGCCCCCGCCGCCGACGACCCCGACCCGTGGATCGGCCTGCTCCTCATCGACGCCACCGCACACCGCGAGGGATACGGCCGCGCCGTGGCCACCCTGGTCGAGGACCGCTTCCGCGCCGCCGGACGCACGGGCGTACGGATCGCCGTACTGGACAACAACCCCGGGGCCCTCGCCTTCTGGCAGTCCCAGGGGTACGTCACCCTGCGCAAGGCCAAGGACCGCGAGCTGGGCCGCGACTGCACCGTGCTGCGCAAGCCGCTCGAAACCCCGTAGCGGACCGGGCCGCTACCTGGGCCCTTGCTTCGGCCGGTCCTTCCCGTACAGCCACACGTCCCAGACCTTCTTCAGGTCCCGCCCCGTCCTCTCCTCGGCGTAGGCGGTGAAATCGGCCGTGCTCGCGTTCCCGTGGCGGTGGTCGGCGGCCCAACCGCGCACCAGGGCGAAGAACTTCTCGTCGCCCACCTCCTGCCGGATCCGGTGCAGCACCATCGCACCGCGGTAGTACACGGGGGCCGCCGTGATCTCCTCGGGCCCGGGCGGAGAGGCCGGCGGGAAGGCGTACCAGTCGACACCGGCGTCCCTGTCCACGTCCGTGTCCCCGGACAGGAACGCCTCGAAGTGCTGCTGCGCCGACGGCCCGCCGTGGTCCTCGGCCCACAGCCACTCGGCATAGGTCGCGAAACCCTCGTTGAGCCAGATGTCCTTCCAGGACTTCGGCGACACCGAATTGCCGAACCACTGGTGCGCGAGCTCGTGCACGACGAGCTCCGCGTCCTTCGGCGCACCGGAGTAGACGGGCCGGCCCTGGGTCTCCAGCGCGTAGGTGAGGGTCCCGGCGGGCACCACGATCGCACCCGCCGTCGCGAAGGGATACGGACCGAACCGGCCGGCGCTCCAGTCCACCATCTCCGGCAGCCGCGCGAGCGGACCGGTGTCCGCCGCCTCCTCCCCGGGCGCCACGACGCTGTAGAGGCCGGTCCCCGTGGGCGTCCGCCCGGTCGTCACCCGGTACCGCCCGACGGCGGCGGTCGCCAGATAGCTCGCCATCGGCTCCGGACTGTGCCACGCGAACACGGTCCGCCCGTCCGCGTCCTCGGTACGGGAGCGCAACTCGCCGTTCGACACCGCCTCGTAGCCCCGCGGAACGGTGATGGTGATGTCGTAGGCGGCCTTGTCCGCGGGGTGGTGGTTGCCGGGGAACCAGGTCATCGAACCGACCGGCTCGCCGACGGCGACCGCGCCGTCGTCCGTGGCGATCCAGCCCTCCTTGGCGCCGTCCGGATCCGTGAGGGCCTTCGGCTTCCCGCTGTAGTCGACCCGCGTACGGAAGACCTCGCCCTTCTCCAGGTCCTCGGCGGGGCGCACGGTCAGCTCGGTACCGGTCCGGTTGTACCGGGCCCCCGCGCCCTGGACGGTCACGCCCTCGACCTGCAGACCGCTGAAATCCAGATTGAAGGAGCTGAGGGCCTGCTCGGCGCGGGCCGTGATCACGGCCGTGCCGCGCAGCTGCCCGTCGGCGGGGTCGTAGTCCAGGTCCAGCGCGTAGTGGTCGACCTGGTAGCCGCCGTTACCGGCCCGGGGGAAATACGGATCGCGCAGCCCCGACGCACCCGGCCGCCCCTGCACCGTCTCCCCCGTACACCCCGTGGTGAGGGCGAGCAGGGCGGCGACGGCAGGGGCGGCGAGGCGGGAGAGAGCACGGAGTTCCACGTACTCGATCCTAGGCGGGCGGGCTCCGCGGGCTACTTGCCGAGAGCGTCCACGCCCGCCTTGGCGAACTTCTCGTCCAGGTCACCGCTCGGGGCGCCGGCCACACCGACACCGGCGACGGGCGCGCCGTTGGCCTGGACCGGGGTGCCGCCACCGAGGAAGAGGGTGCCCGGGATGTCCTTCAGGTTCGGGGTCTGGGCGAGGCGGCCCACGAGCACCGAGGTCGGGGCGTTCCAGGACACCGCGGTGAAGGCCTTGCGCTGCGCCGACTCGTAGGACTGCGGGCCCGCGCCGTCGCCACGCAGGGTGACGATGGTGTTGCCGTTGCGGTCGACGACCGCGACCGTCACCTTCTGGTTCTCGGACTCGGCGGCCTTCAGCGCGGCCTGGGCGGCGCGGGTCGCGGCGTCGACGGTGAGGTGCGTCGTCGTGGTGAAGTTCTTGTCGGAGGGCCCGTCCTTCTTCGAGGAGACCGAGGCGGGGGTCGCGCTGGCGCTCACGGCACCGAAGGCTCCGGCGCCCAGGGCGATGGCGAGGGCGGTACCGGTGAGAACGCGGGTGCGGGTGTTCATCTCTGCTCCTGAGAACGGTGGCACGGTGGCACGGGATCGGCATCGGGTCGCTCCGGGCCGGTCGGACCGGCTCCTTCACTGCTCCAAGCCTCGGCCCGCAGACCCCCGCACCCCGTCCCCGTACCGGCTCGCCCCACCCACCGCACCGGATGACCCCGGGGTCATCCGATCGGCCGATGCGGCCCGCCTCCGGCAAGGAAAGACTCAGCCCCGCCGGCGTTTGAGGCTCGGGGTGCGGGGCGGAGCCCCGGAGCGGCGCCGCAGCCGACAATGGACGCATGCCCCCGACCTAGGAGCACCCCGTGCACCCCGCCGGCAAGCCGGACACCCGAACACTCGCCACGGTCGCCCACACCGCGTTCTTCCTCCTCCTCGGCGCCTCCCTGGTCCGCTTCCTCCTCCGCCACCCCGGCGAACCCCGCACCCCGTGGATCCTCGCCCTCAGCATCACCCTGGCCCTGCTCTACGTACTCGGCCCCGCCCTCGGCGCCGCCCCCACCGCCCGACGGCTGCTGTGGCTCGGCCTGGTCGTCACCACGTGGATGGTCCTGGTCGTCCTCGCGCCGAGCTTCGCCTGGTGCGCCGTGCCGCTGTTCTTCACCGCCCTGCGCACCCTCCCGCCCCGCGCCGCCATCGTCCTCGTGGCCCTCCTCACCGGCTTCGTGGTGATCGCCCAGCTCCAGCTGGCCAAGTCCTTCGACCCCAACCTCCTCCTGGCCCCGCCCGCCGTCGCCGCCCTCGCCACCGCCGTCTTCGTCCACATGGAACGCCAGGCCCAGGCCCAGCGCACCCTGATCGACGACCTGATCCGCACCCGCCGCGAGCTGGCCGCCACCGAACGCCGCGAAGGCACCCTCGCCGAACGGCAACGGCTGTCCATGGAGATCCACGACACCCTCGCCCAGAACCTCTCCAGCCAGCAGATGCTGCTCCAGGCCGCCGACCGCACCTGGGACACCGACCCGGCCACCGCCCGCGCGCACGTCCGTACCGCCACCGGCATCGCCGCACACGGCCTCGCCGAAGCCCGCAGGCTCGTCCACGACCTGGCCCCGCCCGAGCTCGCCGACGGCGCCGGCCTCACCGAAGCCCTGCGCTCCCTCGACGCCGGCCCGGACATCGAGGTCCGCTTCCACCTCGAAGGCACCCCGGCCCCGCTCCCCGACCGCGTCCAGTCCGCCCTCCTGCGCATAGCCCAGGGCGCGCTCGCCAACGTCCGCGAGCACTCCGGTGCCCGTACGGCCGCCCTCACCCTGAGCTTCCTGGGCGACCAGGTCGTCCTGGACGTCGCCGACGACGGCCAGGGCTTCACCGACCCCCGCACCGACGCCGACGGGCGCGGCCACGGCCTTCCCGCCATGCGGGCCCGCGTCCGCCAGCTCGGCGGCACCCTGACGATCGAATCCACGCCGGGCGAGGGCACCGTCCTCTCCGCTGCCATCCCCCTGGAGCCGGCCCCATGACCACGATCCTCCTCTGCGACGACCACGTGGTGGTCCGCGCCGGACTCCTGGCCCTGCTCGGAAGCGAGCCCGACATCGAGGTCCTCGGCGAGGCGGGCAGCGGCGAGGAGGCCGTCGCCCTCGCCGCGAAGCTCCACCCCGACGTGGTCCTCATGGACCTCCAGCTGGGCGAGGGCATCGACGGCGTCGAGGCCACCCGCCGCATCACGGCCCTCCCCCGGCCCCCGCACGTCCTGGTCCTCACCACCTACGACACCGACGCGGACATCACCCGTGCGATCGGCGCCGGCGCCACCGGCTACCTCCTCAAGGCCGAACGCCCGGAAGAACTCTTCGCCGCCATCCACTCCGCCGCCCAGGGCCGCACCACCCTGTCCGCGCCGGTGGCCAGCCGGGTCATGGCCCACATGCGCGGCACCCGCCCCACCCTGACCGACCGCGAACTCGACATCCTCGGCCAGCTGGCCCGGGGCCTGGGCAACCGCGACATCGCCCGCGCCCTGTTCATCAGCGAGGCCACCGTCAAGACCCACCTGGGCCGCATCTACGACAAACTCGGCGTCGACACCCGCGCCGGCGCGGTCTCCGTGGCCAAGGAACAGCGGCTCCTGCCCTGACACCGGAGGTGACCGCCCCCGGCACCCGTGACACCATCGGCTACGTGCTCGACATCGGCTACTCCCTCTCCCGGCGCTTCCCGGACCCCCCGCAGACCGACTACCGCTCCGCGGACGTCCACGCCCTGCGGCACGACCTGTTCTGCGGGGACGTCTACCTCGCCGACACCAACGCGGACCGGGAAGTGTCCACAGCCTGGGGATGGGTGCCCGTACTGGACTTCGCCTGGGCGCTGTGCGACATCGTCGAACAGCTCGACAAGGACCCCCGCGGCAACCGCTCCGCCAACCGGCAGTTCGCCGAACTCGACTTCACCGAGTCCACGGACCGCATGCTCTTCGAGCGCCGCTTCGGCTGGGTCGACGTCGAGGCCGACTGGATGCCCGCCGAGGAAGCCCCGCTGACCTTCAGCCACCGCCTGCTGCGCCGCGAGGCCCGCGACTTCCTGCACGACCTCATCGCGGACCTGATCGACATGCACGACGGCCTCGCCGACAACCCGGCCATCTGGACCCTCCAGGCCCGCTTCCCCCGCGTCCCGGCGTAGACCGCCCCCGCGGGCGGCCCGCTCACTGGGACGGTCAGCGCCGCGCCGAGCCAGTCGGCGGCCCTATCGGCCCCGTCGGCCCCGTCGGCCCCGTCGGCCCGGCGGACAGGAACTCCCGGAACACCTGGGTGGAGCGCGGGTTCTGCCCGCACTGCCACACGCCGTGCGGGCAGTAGTCGGTGATGCTGTGGTAGAGCGGCTCGTGCGCGACGAACCAGGCCAGCATGCCCCGCATGTACGCGGGATTGTCGCCGTGCCGGAACAGCCCCCATTCCGGGTACGAGATCCGCTTGCCGTGCGCCTTCGCGAAATCGACCTGCTGCTGGAGCCCGTACGGCTGGGTGACCTGCTCCTCGAAGGTCCGGCCGGGCTCCTGGTCGTAGGAATCCATACCGATGACGTCGACCACGTCGTCACCGGGATAGCAGCTGGTCCAGGCGATCGCGTCACCCCCGCGGTTGGGGGCGTAGTCGAAGCGGAACCGCTGCCCCTCCACCGACCGCATGGCGGCCACGATCCGCCGCCAGTACGTTTTCCAGTTCTCCGGGTCGGGACGGCACCGGTGGGTGTAGTTGAAGCCGTTCATCTCCCAGCCGAGCACGATCACCGTGTCCGGCACCCCCAGGTCGACCAGACGCCTCGCCAGCCGCTGGAAGTGGTGGTCGTTCGCCCCCTGGGCACCGGAGCGGATCAGCTCCGCGACCCGGTCGTCGGCAACACCGGCCTCGTTGCGCTCCTGCATGGGCACGTTCAGCACGAACAGCCGATCGGCCTTCTCCTTGCGCCACCGCGCCCAGGTGTCCAGCGAATTCGGTGCCCCCTCGATGTTGAACCAGGTGTCGCCGGGCAGATACGTATGCCCCGCGCGCAGCTCGGCACCGCCGAGCCAGCGCGAGAGTTCCGCCATCCGCTCGACGCCGAGCGAGTCATAGTGGAGATAGGCGCCCACGGCGACCCCGGTGGCCTGGGCGCCCTCCGTCCGCGCGCTGCCCCCGGCCCCCTGCCGCGGCGGCGGGCTCCCGAAGAAGCCGCCCACGACGAGCAGGCCGACGGCGGCCGTACTGGCACAGGCACCTGCTATCCAGCGGCTCCGACGGGACATGCCACCTCCACGGACCTCGCGCACCGATGTGTCTGCCTGCGACGTTAGGCAGCTGCCCGACACACCGCCCGTCCAGGCATCCGAACGCTCGCCCATTCGCCGCAACCACCGCCCGGCACACGACTCCAGCCCCGCCGGCGTTCGAGGCGCGGGGCAGCGCCCCGGCAACGGCGCCGCACCCGACCCACGGGCCCGCCTACGGAACCACCCGCACCCCCAGCTGGGAAGCGAGCGCCGGGGCCAGGTCGAACAGCTGCGCCGGGCTGATCACCGCCCCGGCCAGCGCCTCCACCCCCCGCGCGATCTCCAGCACGGACGCCTCCCGCAGATCCACGTCCGTCATCCGCACCCCGCTGAAATCCACCCCCCGCAGCGCGCAGTCCCGGAACTCCACCCTCTCCAGCACCGCCCCCGCGAAGTCCGGCTCCACCAGCACGCACCCCTCGAAGACCACGTCCGTCAGGCGCGCCTTCCGCAGGTTCAGATAGTCGATCTTTCCCCCGCGGACCACCACCCGCTCCAGCACCGCACCGTGCAACTGCACCCCGCCCAGGCGTGCGTCCACCACCTCCACGTCCCGCAGCGAGGCCCCCGACAGGTCCGTCCCCACTCCCCGGACCCCCTCCAGCAACGAATCCAGGACCCGCGCCTTCGCCAGCCCCGCCTCGTCCAGCGCACACCGCCGCACCGCGCAGTCCATGAACCGGGACCCGATCCCCTCCTGCCCCGCCAGGTCGAGATCCGCGAACTCCAGCCCGTCGTAGTCCCCGTCCGGCTCCAGCCCGCCCCCCTCCCACACCGTCAGCTCCGGCAGCCTCAGCTCCGGCCGCCGCGCCGCCCTGACCGTCTGCTGCTGCCCTTTGCGTGCCATGCCCCCATCGTGGACCACCCCACTGACAACAACCGCCAACAGCCGCCCTTGACCTCAACTCCACTTGAGGTAGCACCCTGATCGCCATGACCACCATGCGAGCCATCCGCCTCCACGCCTTCGGCCCCGCCGAGAACCTCTCCTACGAGCACACCGACACCCCCGTCCCCGCCCGCGGCCAGGTCCGCATCGCCGTCGCCGCCGCCGGCGTCCACCTCCTCGACACCAGCCTCCGCCAAGGCATCCAGGGCCCGCCCGCCCCGCTCCCCGAGCTCCCCACCGTCCCCGGCCGCGAGGTCGCCGGCACCGTCGACGCCCTCGGCCCCGGCACCGACCCCGCCTGGCTCGGCCGCACCGTCGTCGTCCACCTCGGCTTCGCCCCCGGCGGCTACGCCCAGTACGCCGTCGCCGACGCCGACCGCCTGCACCCCGTACCGCCCGGCCTCGACCCCGCCGAAGCCGTCGCCATGATCGGCACCGGCCGCACCACCCTCGGGATCCTGCAGTTCGCCGACCTCGGCCCGGACTCGGTCGCCCTGATCCCCGCCGCCGCCGGCGGCATCGGCACCCTCCTCGTCCAGTACGCGGTCAACGCCGGCGCCACCGTCATCGCCCTCGCCGGCGGCCCCGCCAAAACCGCCCGGGCCGCGGCGAACGGCGCCCACCTCGCCCTCGACTACACCGACCCCACCTGGCCCGACGCCGTACGCGCCCACCACCCCGGCGGCGCCACCGTCCTCTTCGACTCCGTCGGCGGCGAAACCGCCCGCACCGCCCTCGGCCTCCTCGCCCCCGGCGCCCGGCACCTCGTCTTCGGCTGGTCCGGCGGCCCCCTCCACCTCACCGACGCCGAACGCGCCGACCTCGACGCCCGCGCCATCACCACCCGGAGCGTCCTCGGCCCCGTCATGCTCCAGCAGGTCGGCGCCCCCGACCCCCTGCGCGTCCTGGAAACCCGCGCCCTCGCCGAAGCCGCCGCGGGCCGCCTGCGCCCCGCCCTGACCCGCTACCCGCTCGCCGAGGCCGCAGCCGCCCACCACGACCTCGAAACCCGCGCCACCACCGGCAAGGTCGTCCTGGAACCCTGACCCGTCACCTCCCCAGAAGCACCTCCGCCACCGTCAACTGATCTTCGTCCAGCCGCACTTCCCCGTCCTCGACGTCCCACAGGCAGTTCTGGAGCACCCGCCCCAGCGTCCAGGCCCGCGCCCGCTCCCGGTCCAGCCCCGCCACCTCCGCCAACAGGTCGAACCGCCACCGCACGTCCCCGGCCCGGAAGTTGTTGATGATCGCCGGCATCAGATCGAAACCCGGATCGCCCGCCAAGGGCTTCGGGTCGATCGCCAGCCACGGCTCCCGGCCACCCGCCAGCACGTTCTCGTAGTGCAGGTCCCAGTGCAGCAGCCGGTCCCCCGGCTCCCCCACGACCTCCGCCACCGCCGCCGCGCAGTCCTTCAGCACCCGCCTGTCCCGCGCCTCCGCCAACTGCCCCAGCGCCCGCGGCACCTCCTCCAGCATCCCGGCGGCCATCCCACCGAGCCCGCGCATCCCCGCCGGTGCCGGCACCGCCGTCAGCCGCGCCACCAACTCCCCGACCACCACCACCGCCCGCCGCGCGTCCTCACGCGCCAGCGCCGCCAGATCCCGCCCCTCGTCCAGCCGCTCCAGCAACAGGGTCCCGGTATCCACGTCGTGCTCCAGCAGCCGTACGCAGCCCTGCCCGTCCCACGCGCGCAGCGCGACCGGCTCCCCCACGCTCTCCTCGTCCACCGCCACCAGCTTCAGCACGGCCCCACTCCCGTCGGCCCGCTCCACCGGCAGCACCAGCGCCGTCACCCCGTGCATCACCGGCCCGGTCCGCCGCAGCCCCCACTCCTCCAGAAACCGCGCTGCCCGCCCGGGCAACGCGGCAATGAACTCCCGCCCGGCGTCCCCGTTGAACCCGACCTGCGCCTCGATCAACCCATCCGGAATCTCCACCATCTTCGGACCGTATCCCCGCGGGGTGCCTTGCGGGGTGCCCTGCGGGCGGCTCGGCGGTTGGGAGTGCGGGCGGCCCCCGCGGGGGCTGCGCCTCAAACGCCGGCGGGGCTTGAAGGGGTGGGGCGGGGCCCCGCACGAGGATCTCCTCGGCTCGGCGCCCGCGGCCCTGTCTCGGCCAGACGGCCATGGTCGCGCCTCGTCCTGCGGGGACCCTCCTGCGTGTCCCCGCCCCACGGCAGAGCTTCGACAGCGACGGCCCACCGCCTTCCCCGTGGGCATGCGGCTGAGGGGTGGGGGGACGGGGCGGGGTGTCCCCGCAGGACGAGCGCGCACCACCGAGCACAGCCGGGACATGCCGAACCGTGCGAGCCGAGGAGACACCCCGCCCCGGCACCCCGCCCCGACACCCGCCGACAAGCCCGCCACAACCAGCCCCGCCGGCGATTGAGGCGCGGGGTCCGGGGCAGAGCCCCGGCACACGGCCCGCGGGGCAACCCGCAGACCGCCGCCCCCACACCCCCCAACCACGACACCGCGTCCCTGGACACCCCTCCGGAACGAGGTGTACCAACTCCCCCATGACGATCAACGGCGGCATTTCCTTCTGGTACGCGTCCGAGCGGAACGGCACCCCGCCCACCCCACCCCGCGCCCCCCTCACCACCGACACCACGGCCGACGTCGTCATCGTCGGCGGCGGCTACACCGGCCTGTGGACCGCCTACTACCTCAAGCGCGCCGCCCCCGACCTCCGCATCACCGTCCTGGAACAGAAGTTCTGCGGCTACGGCGCCTCCGGCCGCAACGGCGGCTGGCTCTACAACGGCATCGCCGGCCGCGACCGCTACGCCGCCCTGCACGGCCGCCCGGCCGCCCGCCGCCTCCAGCAGGCCATGAACGAGACCGTCACCGAGGTCATCGACGTCGCCGCCAAGGAGGGCATCGACGCCGACATCCACCGCGGCGGCGTCCTCGAAGTCGCCCGCACCCCCGCCCAACTCAGCCGCCTGAAGGCCTTCCACGCCCACGAGGTCGCCTTCGGCGAGACCGACCGCGAACTCCACGACGCCACCGCCACCCGCGCCCGCATCGACATCGCCGACGCCGTCGGCTCCAGCTGGAGCCCCCACGGCGCCCGCATCCACCCCCTGAAGCTGGTCAAGGGCCTGGCCGCCGCCGTCGAAGCCCTCGGGGTGGTCATCCACGAGTCCACACCCGTCACCGAGATCGCCCCGCGCCGGGCCGTCACCCCGTACGGCACGGTCCGCGCCCCCTACGTTCTGCGCTGCACCGAGGGGTTCACCGCCGCCCTCAAGGGCCAGAAGCGCTCATGGCTCCCCATGAACTCCTCGATGATCGTGACGGCCCCTCTCCCCGCCGAGACCTGGTCCCGACTGGGCTGGTCGGACAGCACGCTCCTCGGCGACATGGCCCACGCCTACATGTACGCCCAGCGCACCGCCGACGACCGCATCGCGATCGGCGGCCGCGGGGTGCCGTACCGCTTCGGCTCCCGCACCGACAACGACGGCCGCACCCAGCCGGCCACCGTCTCCGCCCTGACCACCCTCCTGACCTCCTTCTTCCCGGAGCTCGCGGGTACGGAGATCACCCATGCCTGGTCGGGCGTGCTCGGCGTGCCCCGCGACTGGTGCGCCACCGTCACCCTGGACCGCACCTCGGGCCTGGGCTGGGCGGGCGGCTACGTGGGCTCGGGCGTCGCCACCGCCAACCTCGCGGCCCGCACCCTGCGCGATCTGGTCCTCGGCGAATCCACCGAGCTGACCACCCTGCCCTGGGTGGACCACCGCGTCCGCCGCTGGGAGCCGGAACCCTTCCGCTGGCTCGGCGTCCAGGCCCTCTACGCCGCCTACCGCGAGGCGGACCGCCACGAGACCGCCACCCACCGCCCGACGACGACCCCCCTGGCCCGCCTGGCCGACCGCATCTCGGGCCGCCACTGACCGCGGCCCGACGGGAACGCGAGAACCCCGGCTCGGGGATCCGAGCCGGGGTTCCGGTGGGGCCCCCTGTCGGATTCGAACCGACGACCTACGCATTACAAGTTGTCCGATCACGATCCACGGCCGCCCGTAGTCGATCGGGCGACGCCTTCCGTCGCTGCTCAGCCCAACTCTCATACGGGTGCGGACACTGGCGCACGACCGCAGATTCTGGCTCAACTGAGCCCGGAAACGAGACCCTCGCGCCCCGAGAGGCAGCCCTCGATTCCCTCCGCAAGTCCAGGCCCGATGGCTTGGAGAAGCTCTGCTCCGGCCGCTGCCGGACGGTGCAGCCAACCTGCCGCAGAGCCTCGACGCCTCGGCCGGAGACAAGTACTGGCGGAGCGCACGGTGGGACGTTAGGTTGAGCTTCAATCGCTCACATGTTCGGTTCACTGTAGAGCGCCATCACCGATCCCTGGTTTATTTTCACGCGCATGTTACTGATATGGGGTAGAGTCATGAGGCATGAGCGAACAGCAGGATGCGCTTGATGACCTTGAGTCCAATGGTGTTCTTGCGGCCCTTTCATGGGCTGACAGGTCTGCCTACCGGCGCACCATGGACGACTTCGACCCCGACACGGGTCACGATCAGGGCTGGGTTGGCTCTACCGCTCACCGGCTCTTGGTTGACCGACTGCACCGCGTTTTCGCCACAGGCAAGCACGGTGTGGACTCACCTGAATCCGCCTTCGCCGGCCTGGACCTGCTTGCCGCTGGGCTGGCCCCCGGCGAGCATCGCAAAATGCCACTCATCACCCCAGGTGTGGTGGTGTGGTCCCCCCTCAACCAGTCTCCGGGCTGGCGGTGCGGGGATTGGCGCTTTCTACTCACGTCGTTCGTCTACGGCGAAAGCAACCGCATCCCTTGGCCACAGAAGAGCCCCACCAAACAGCGCGCAGCGTCGCAAGGGCGGCCGCGCGGATGGCTGGACCCCAACCCCACCCTCTTCGACGAGGAGCCCGAGTCCGTTGCTGCCGCTGTCGCCGCAATGAGGGAACAGAACGCGGAACTCAACGCGACAACGCTCATCGTCGCCCACAGCATTGAGCGGGAGCTCGACATTCGGGAACTCTACTTGGGGCGCTCCCGGCTCAATCGGGGCGGTGGAGATGCCTGGTACTGGAAGCATGATCTACTTGCTGCCGACCCGGGAACCCCCACTGCCGAACCGACTCCCATGTCTCCCAGCCCGCTCCCTGGCGTCTCCGACGTTCAGGATGCACCCGTTCGCCTTCGCCGCCAGCCGTCGGAAGGGAACGGCGAGCACCGTCAGGCGCAGGGAGAGATCAACAAGTAATGAAACGAGTGGATGGTCATGAATTCCGCACGCCGCACAGAGGTGCAGGTTGGTGACGCCTCTCGCCTATTCGACGGCCGACGGTTGACGCTTGCGAGGCAACTAATCGGCCTGAGGAAGAACGCTCTTGCGGTAAAGATCGACAAGAGCCCAACCGCTGTCGCGGCGTATGAAAACAACATGAAACGCCCTGCTCCCGCTACAGTCGCGCAGCTCTGCCTGACACTTGGAGTGGATCCCGGCTTCTTCCTTCCTGGCCCTAACCAGTCAACATCCAGCGACTCTGTTCCCCATTTTCGGTCGCTGCGTTCGACGACACAATTGGCGCGTGATCAAGCATTCGCCTACGGCGTGATTTCCGGGGATGTGGGGGCAGCCCTCGAACGGCACGTCGAGTTCCCTGAGCCAGACCTTCCGCAGCTAAGCGTCGACGTGGAAGATGAGACCAGCGACCTTCCGGAGGAGGCGGCCCGCCTCCTCCGGAAGCACTGGAACATCGGCTCAGGGCCGGTAGGCCACCTAGTTCGTTTGGCAGAGAACCATGGCGTCGTGGTCGTTTTCAGCCCTGCGCAGACTGCCGCCGTGGACGCGTATTCCTTCAATGACGGATACAGGCCCACGGTAGTACTGAACCCGACCAAAGAGGATTATTATCGCCAGCGCTTCGACGTGGCTCACGAAATTGGGCATCTCGTGATGCATGTAGATGCCGAGCCAGGAAGCAAGGTGGTTGAAAATCAGGCCCACCGCTTTGCAGCCGAACTCCTCCTCCCGGAAGAAGAACTGCGTGACCTCCTCCCAAATAAGGCAGATTGGAGAATTCTCGCCAAGCTCAAGGAGAGCTACGGCGTAAGCCTTCAAGCGCTGCTGTACCGATCAAGGGCTCTCGGCGTCATGAGTGACGTGACCTACCGAAATGCGGTCGCCTACTTGTCTTCCAAGGGTTGGCGTCGCCGAGAAC
The DNA here is from genome assembly GCF_054353315.1 of Streptomyces sp. NC-S4. NCBI lineage: Bacteria > Bacillati > Actinomycetota > Actinomycetes > Kitasatosporales > Streptomycetaceae > Streptomyces > Streptomyces sp. NC-S4. The sequence continues at coordinate 4,008,161 of NZ_CM135937.1, forward strand.
CAGGAGAAATGCCTGCCGTTGAACAACCATCCCTCTACCCGAAGGCCGTAGAGATCCTTTCGAGCGTGGGGATGGACGAACTATCCTTGGCGAAGGAGTCGCGGGTGACTCCCGGAATTTTCCGAACGGTCACAGCCAGGTCTCCCGTGCGTGAGGATCTGTTCCTAGAGGTGCGAGAAATCGATACCCAAGAAGGAGTTATTCCTCTATTTCGGAACAAGACTGGCGAGCCCGGGACTTAAGCCCCGGGCTTGACCAATTGCCAGAGGTTCATAAGCAAGTCCAGGTCGGAAGAGTCCCCGACCTGGACTTGCGCCTTGCACATCAGCCTCAGCGAAAGCCGTGCAGAGCGCCGATCACGGTTGCGGGATCGCCGTCATACCGCACGTGCGGCTCGTTGACCTCAGGAGGGAAAAACCGGGTGCGGTAGCGCTGGAGGTCGCTCTCGGAGAAGTAGATCGCATTCGGATCGTTCGCGTGGAACTCGTTGCGCCTGCTGATCCGGGTCCACAACTCGGCATGCCCCACCGCGAGATAGACGAGGAGAGGGGTTGCCCCCGCGTCGATGGCGATCGAGCGCCACTTCGCTCGCTCCTCCGGCGTCCAGAAGCCGTGATCGACCACCACGTCGTGACCGGCTTTCAGGTGCTCCCTCAGCTCGACGGCCACGTCTTCGAGGACGGGGCGCTCGAGGGTCGGAAAGACGCCTCGCGGAAAGTCCACCCCGTAGACGCCGTGCCGGCGGAACATCTCCTCGTCCGGGCACAGGCGCACAAAGCCGCGGTCGGTGAGGGCCCGGGACAGGGTGGTCTTGCCGGAGCCGGGGAGCCCCACCATGAGGACGCAGATCGGCGGATGGGGCAGCGCGAGGCTCTCCTGCGTCTCGTCCGCGCCACTCATGCAACGACCTCGGATTCCGTCCGCCATGTCCGGCCGGGGCCACCGAGGTCTACGCCGTACTCCACGACGTTGCCCTCGCTATCGACGAACTTCGCGGTCATGACGACCACAGGGTCCGAAGGCGTGTCGTCGGGATCCAGCTCCAGGAGTTCCGCGAATTCAGGGGTCAGGCGGGAAGCGGAGGCCGTGTCGATGCGGTGGCTGATCGGGTGTCCGGTCGCCTCCGAGATGAGCTGCAGCGAGGTGCCCCCGGTCAGCCGCTCGCTCATCGCCAGCTGCGGGATCAGCTGGGCATAGCGAGCGGGAATCCACGACGTGCTGTGCGCGACGATGCCGTGCCGGTCCCGGTAGACGCGGCTACGGCGGACCACTTCGGAGCCGGGCTGAACATCCAGAGCCTGCGCCACATCCGCGGGCGCCGGCACCACACCAGCCTGGTGCGAGTCGGAGCGCTCTCCGTCTCCCCAGCTGGATCCTGTACGGCGTCCACGATCCTGTCGCTGAGAACCAGAGGACATGGGGGAAGGCGGGTCCAAGACCTCGGTGCCGATGCCGTGGATACCCCGAATGAGTCCGTCATTGCGGAGCTTGCGCAGCGCCTTCTCGACTGTGGCCGTGCTGACCCGCCACTCCTCCGAGAGGTTCTTGATGCTCGGCATGAGGGTCCCCGGCTGCAGCTCACCGGACGCGATCAGCTCGGCGTAGTGGGCAGCAATCCTCGCGTAAGGCGCCCGATTGTCGGCCTGACCTGCCATGTCGTTCGCTCCTCGTCGTGACATCCCTGAGGTTCCCTAGCTTACTGCTTGACACCGCAGGGAACCCTAGGGAACCTTAGGGGCGTACTCACCCGACGGTCTGACCGGCCAGGGAGTGCGGGACCTCGGCGTGCCTGTGTCAAGGCCGGCCGAGGTCAAGGGGCCCGGGACAGAGCGGGCCGAGGGTCCCGGGTCCCTGGTCAACCGGAGGGCAAGACCGAAAGGTCACCGTCTCGCACGCCTGCAACGGGAGCGCGCTCCCGAAGGCGAGACGCCTGAATCACCAACTTCCGCAGTCACACGGCTGCGGCTGGTTGCCTCCTCCGCCTGTCCCCCGCTTCGGCGGTGTACGGGCGGGGTTGAGGGGAGCCGGAGTTCTTCCTGCTTCACCCGCATTGCAGTGCAGCCCCCGGCGTTGCCGCGCCGGGGGCTGCTGAGTCCCGTTCCTCTGTAGAAGGAGCAAGACCCGTGAAGTCCATCGCTGCACTTCAGGACCTCGTTACCCCATGGTCCGACGGTCTGGAGCCGTCGGACTCGGAGCTGGACGCGATCGCGTGGGAGATGCCGCTGATCCTGGCGGAGGTCGACCTGCTCGACGCGGAGATCGCCGTGCTGGACCGGGCGCCGTCCGAGCTGGACGAGCAGCGGATCCGCCGGGCCCGCCGGCGGATGCTCGCCGTCCGCCGGGACCTGACCAACCAGGCCGCCGCCGCAGCGGGCATGCCGGGCGGTGCCGCATGACCACACCGGCGATGCCCCTCTCGGCCATGGCCGCGCCGCTGATGGCGCTGCGCATCTTCGAGGACCGCTACCGGCACCTTCCGGCACCATGCGTGTCGATCTCGACGGTTTACCCGAACGTGCTGGAGCTCGCCTTCCACGACGACCTCGACGGGTTCGAGACGTGGTGTGCGGCTCTGGGGATCCCGTCCCGGAACGTGTCGCACGGTGTTCAGTCCGGTGGCCTCACCCGCGTCCTGAAGGCCGAGACCAGCTACTCCGGCGGAATCGTGAAGCTGACCGGCTACGCCACGGTCTCCATCGCCGACGGGGAGCGTTCACGGGTGGAGGGCGTGTCGTGAACCGTGTTCAGATCCGTTCATCCGAGCGGGCTCTCTCGGTCGGGACGTGGCTGATCGTGGGCGGCTCGATGCTCTACTCCGTCCTCACGGTCACACCGCTCATGGCCGCGCACACGCCGGCCGCATGGCGGTGGACGGCCCCGATCCTGCCGCTCGTCGTGGATGCGGCGGTGGTGATCGTGGTCCGCCTGGACTCCGTTCTGGCCCGTCTGGGCGGGCACGGCGGGGCCTGGCCGGTGGCGCTGCGGTGGATGACCGGCACCATGACCCTCGCCCTCAACGTAGGCGTATCCGCGCTGGCTGGGGACCTGGTCGGGGTCGCCGTGCACTCGGTCGCCCCGCTCCTCCTGATCGTCACCGCGGAGGCAGGGCTCGCCTACCGACGGGCCCTGACCGCCGCCGTCCTGGCCGTGGAAGCCCACAAGCGGGCCGAGCAGGACGCCCGGGAACGGGCAGCGGCGGAGCGGGAGGAGAACCGGCTCCGGGCCGCTCGTGAACAGCGCGAGCACGAGGTGGCCATCGCCCGTGAACAGCGTGAACATGAGGCCCGTCTGGCGCGTGAGGAAGCGGACCGGCAGGACCGGGTCCGGCGCGAGGAAGCAGAGCGGGCCGAGGCTGTCGAGCGGGCCGAGCGGGACGCTCGTGAACGCACTGAACGCGAGCGTGAACAGGCCGAGGCCGAGCGTGAACGCCTGGAGCGTCAGGCCGTCCAGCAGCGCGAACTGGAGGCCAAGGAGCGGGCCGAGCGTGAGCGCCGTGAACGGGTCCGTGAACAGGAGCGGCTGGAGCGTGAACGCGCCGCCCTCCTCGCAGCTGGCCCACCTGCGGCCAAGTTGCCGGAGGGGCAGGCCCGCGCCACCGTGGCCGCCGCGTTCGCGGCCGGGGTCCCGGTCCGCGTGGCCGCGGAACTGTCCGGCTGGTCCGTCGGCTGGGCCTCCGCCCGCTACCAGGAACACCGCGACGCCGCCGCTACTCCGGCCCTCGGCCGATGAGCACCCTGCCCGTATACCGGTGGCGTCTCGCTCCCGACGGGCTGGCCACCCGCCGACAGCTCCGCTCCCTGGGGCTGCGGCCGGGCGGCCAGGACGTCGCTGCCCAGCTGGAGCGGCCCCGTCGGCGGCGGGGCCCGCTGGTCGCCTACCTCTACCGGATCGACCTCGCCAAGCCCGTCCGGCCGATGACCCCGAACCGGTGGGCGGCCCTCGCCAAGGCCGGCGCGGCCCGTCGGCGGTGCCCGGTCTGCCTCGATCACCTCCCGTATGTGATCCCGGCCTCGCTCGGCATGTGCGTGGCCTGCCACGACTTCCCTGAACAGCGCGCCGCCCGGACCCTCTCGGCCTGAAGGAGTTCTGCTGTGTCTCGCCGTACCCGCACACACACCGCGAAGGGCGACGCGCCCACCGTCCGCATTCCCCGTCAGCGCGGCCGCCGTCAGGGGCCGCAGGTGATCGTGGTCGTCTCCGAGGAGCCGACCCTGACCCAGCGGGCCACCGCGGCGGCGGGCCGGTGGGTGTGGAAGCACCGCCGCACCTGGGCCCCGACCGGCCTCGCACTCCTGCTGCTGCCCGTCACGGGCATCGTTCACCTGATCACGCCGTGGGCCGCGCTCGTCGCGGCCCCGGCCGCAGCCGTCCCGCTGATCGTCCTGGGCTGGAAGGCCAAGGGCCGCCCCGTCGGGACGCCCGCCGCTCGTGCCCGCCGGATTGCTCTGGCGGTCCTCGCGCTGGCCTCGCTGGCCTGGTTCGCCCTGGCCTTGTGGTTCGGGCCGGCCGAGCCGGTCCTGATGGGCCTGTGGTCGCTGATCACCCTCGACGCGCAGATCACGTGGCTGTTCGCCCGCCTGCGCACCACCCTCACTGCTAAGGGGACCCGCTGATGTCCAACAACACCTGGATGCCCAACAACGGCACCCCCGGCCCCCGCCGTCCCCAGAACGGCAGCGGCCAGCAGCAGGGCGGATGGCAGCAGGGGCCGTGGCAGCAGCCCGGCCCGGCCAGCGCTCCCGGCGGTCAGGGCGGTTCGAGCCGGTCGCGGACGACGAACCGCAGCAAGTCGCGTGAGTACCACTTCCACATCAGCGACCCCGGCGTCCAGAGCGGCGGGGGCTACGGTCCGCGCAACGGCCGCGGCCAGCAGGGCGGACAGGGGCAGGGTCAGCGGGGCGGGCGGATGTACTCGCCTTTGGGTGACCCGGAGTTCTTCTCCAACGTGGACATCCGCAACTACTGCGAGGGCGGCCGCGGGCTGTTCCTGCAGATGTCGTTCGAGCTGGCCAACGCCGCCGAAGTGCTCAACGCCGTCCTGAAAGAGATCCCCGACCCCGAGGGCCGCCCCTTCGGCTCCCGGGCCCGGGCGCGGAGGGTGTCGCGGCGGATGAAGAAGGCCGCCGAAGACGCCCTCGGCACCGCAAAGAACCTTGCCGCCACCTATGCCGCGTTCCAGCGGGAGTTCGACCCCCAGCTGGCCCAGAACCGCCGGCCCCGCCAGGGCCGCCGTTTCGACTTCAACGGATAGCCGACACCGACCTGTAGGGAGGTCAGAACATGCCCCGAACCACCACGACCGACGACATGCGGCAGGAGTACGACCCCCATGGCGAGGGCGGCGGGATCGGCGAGTACCTGCTCCACCGCGCCAAGCCCCACCTGCCGCCGTGGCTCGCCGGGGCCGGTACGGGCCTGGCCTCCCTGCCCGCCCACTACTTCTGGTCCGGCGAGCCCGGCGTCACCGCCGGCCTCACCCTCGCCTCCGTCGCCCTCACCGGCCTGACCTGGTGGGCGGGCAAGTCGACCACCCAGCAGCGGCGCCTGCACTCCGCCGTCACCGTCGCCGCCGCATCCACCTGGTTCACCGCGGCGGCGATCGCAGGGCCCGGGGCGGGGCCGCTGGGGGAGCTGTACTTCATCGGCGCCCCCGCCCTCGCCCTGTCGTGGAACATCCGCCAGATCCTCCGCAAGAACGTCGAAGGCACCACTACCGGCGCGGACGGAGGCTTCCTGGAGAAGGTCGGCCTGGCCAAGACCCAGGTCCTCCGCACGGAGGTCGGCCCGAACAAGGCCTCCTTCGACCTCCAGCTTCCCCGCGGCGAGCTCACCCCAGACGACGTCTCCAGGAACATCACCCGCATCGCGGGCGCCCTAGACGTGCCGAAGACGGCGATCCGGATCCAGGAGAACCCCGACTCGGCGTCCAGGGTGATGCTGACCGTGGTCCCGCTGGACCTGCTGAAGAACACCGTCCCCTGCCCCGGCCCCTCCCACCCGGGCGGCTCCATCGCCGACCCGGTCCACGTCGGGATCTACGAGGACGGCACTCCGGCCGTCATCTACTTCCCCGGCGACCCCGAAGCAGCCCGCAACGCAGCGCACTTCCTGGTCATGGGGATGCCCGGCTCCGGCAAGTCCGAGGGCGGCCTCACCGCCCTCGCCGAAGTCGTCACCCGGCACGACGTAACCGTATGGGCGTCCGACCCCGCGAAGGCAGAGCAAACGCTCGGCCCGCTCCTGCCTGCGATCGACTGGGCCGCCCTCGACATGCCCTCCACCAAATCCATGATCAAAGCCCTCACCGCCGTCATCCCCGCGAGGACGGCATGGCTGGCGAAGTACGGCTACAAGCAGTGGGTCCCCGCCTGCGCCAAGACCCAGGCCGACGGCTCCCCCGGCATGCCCTACCTCCTGGCCTGGTTCGAAGAAGCCGCGAAGACGATCCGTGAGACCGACGACGACGTGTTCACCGGTATCGCCCAGGAAGCCCGCTCTGCCGGCATCTCCCTCGTCATCTCCATGCAACGCGCCTCCGGCAACCAGGTCTCCACCGACACCCGAGCCGCGTTCGGATCCTCCTGGGTCCACGGAGTCCGCAGCGAGGGCGACGCCCGCTTCGCCCTCGACGACGAGATCCTCGACGCGGGCGCGGCACCGCACGTGTGGAAGGACAAGAAGCCCGGCTACTCCTACCTCGTCGCCAACGGCGTCCCCGACGACCGATGGGCCACCCCCATGCGGGACTACCTCTCCAGCGTCGACTACCTCAACTGGGTCGTCCTCACCTTCCACGGCACCCGCGCCGCCATCGACCCCGTCACCGCCGGAGCGGCCGCCCGCTCCGCCGACCGGGCCTTCACCGGCCGCACCCGCTACCCGATGCCCGGCACCACCGACCAGCCGGAGACCACCATGCCCAACGGCTACAGCCCCGACGAGGACGAGGAGAACGGCTACTACCCCGGCGAGGACGACTACGACCAGCGGCCGCCGGGCGGGTTCGGCGAGGAGGACGACTACGAGGAGGGGGAGTTCATCGACGCGGAGCAGGAACTCCCCGAAGTCGAGCAGGTCGTCGAGTTCGCGGCCCGGCCGCCGGCCGACGAACCGCGTCCGAAGATCAGCACTGCAGAGGCCCGCGCGGCGATGGAGGAAGTCCTCGAAGAGTTCGAGGACGAGGGCCGGGACGTGGTCGGCCCGGCGGACTTCATGGCCTACTGCGACCGCTACGGCCGCGGCCGTTCCTGGGTCTCCGGACAGGTCGCCCAGTTCGTCATGGCCGGCCGCCTCGCCGAGACCAGCGAGGTCGGCCGCTACCGGATCGTCCCGTACCAGCAGGCGGCCTGACGCGTCAGACGCGTCTGACACCCCTGCCAGGCCAGCAGCCCCAATACACAGGTCATACGTGCGCGCGAGGGGTGTCAGACGGGTGTCTGACGCGTCAGACACCCCCACCAGACACCCGCCCTGACGCCCCAGACACCCCGCTCAGACGGGGCCCCAGCTGCCCCGGCTCGGGCCCTGCCGGTCTTCCCTGGAGTCCGCCATGCCCTACGAATCCGCCCAGCAGGCCGTCCCGGCGCCGCTCCGGTACAGGGACGCGATCCTCTACCCGCCGGCCGTCCCCGAACCGCGGATGCTGCCCGCCGAGATACCGCCCGGCGTCCAATACGTCACCCTCCCCAACGGCACCCGCACCCTCGCCTACACGCACCCGGACGTGGCCACGGTGTTACCGCCGGCCGTGCAACCTGTCCCCGCGTGGGCCAAGACCACAGCCCTCCTCGCCCCGACCGTCGGTGGAGGCATCGGGGCGGCAGGAATCGGAATCTCCTACGCCGCCCCCGGACTCCTCGCCATGGCCGAAGCCCTCTGGGCCCTCGTCGCCCTCATCGCCGCCGGCACCGCCCTCCCCCTGATCCTCCGCACCGGCCGCAGCCGCGCGCACCGCGGCGGGCCGGTGCAGCACGTCACCCAGCACGTCACCGCCACCGGCCTCTTCGGTCGTGCCACCGGAACCATCAACCACCGCTAACCAAGGAGCACCACATGGAAGACGACTCCGCCTTCGAGGTGGTCACCGTCGAACTCGACTGGGGCGACCTGGACGAGCCCTACCGGCGGGACATCACCCGCCGACAACTCGGCCAGCTCCTCCTGAACTTCGACGACATGGCCGACACCACGGCCACCCAGTAGCCCCCCGCACACAGCGAAGGCGGCCCCCTCTCACGCCAATGAAGCGGGGCCGCCCTCATCCACAACCCATCAACAGACCTGTGGAGGTCACCAGCATGACCCAACTCACCGACATTCGGCGAGACCACAACGGCGACCGGAGGTTACTCCTGGACGCCGCCCTGGCGATGGCCGGCCGAGGCTGGCCGGTCTTCCCGCTCCGGCCCGGCTCGAAGGCCCCGGCCCTGCACCGCCAGGACCGCTGCCCCCTCACCGGTGTCTGCGGCGGTGGGCATGTGAAGTGGGAGCAGCGCGCCACTACCGACCGGGCCGTCATCGTCCGGTGCTGGAGTCACAAGCCGTACAACATCGGATTGGCCACCGGCCCCGCCGGGCTGATCGTGGTCGACCTCGATATGCCCAAGCCAGACAGCAGTCAGGACGCGCCTGGCGGCACGGACAACCTGTTGGCGCTCTGCGAGCGCGCCGGGCAGACCGTCCCGGCGACCGGTACCGTGCGGACTCCCTCCGGCGGGACGCATCTGTACTTCACCGCCCCCGACGGTGTTCGGCTCGGGAACACTGCGGGCAAGCTCGCCCCGCTCGTCGACACCCGGGCCCACGGCGGATACGTCGTTGCCCCCGGCAGCACCACAACGGCCGGTGTCTACCAGGTCACGGACCCGTCCCCCGTCGTCGAACTCCCCACCTGGCTCCTAACCCTCCTCCAGCCCCCGGCTCCGCGCCCGCTGCCCCTGCGAATGCCGGGAGCGGTCCACGGCGGCGGCAGTGCGGCCCGGGCCGCACTCGACGCCGAGTGTGACGCCGTCCGGCAGGCGCCCGCGAAGCAGGCGAACAACACACTCAACCGCAGCGCCTTCAAGGTGGGGCGCTTCGTGGCATGGGGCGACCTCCCCCGCGAGGAGGTCGAGGAGGCCTTCCAAGCGGCGGGGGAGACCCGCGGACTCACCGTGGGCGAGTGCCGCGCCACGATCCGCTCCGCCCTCGACAGCTCCGCCCGCACGGTCCGCGCCCGGGAGACAGCATGAGCGCCCACCCCCATCCCCCCTTGGAAGGCCCCACCCCCAGCCCTACCGGACTCAGCCCCGCCGAACCGGCCCCCGCCCCCGACGGCAGTGGTGCGCCGAGGGTCGTCGCCGAAGGCGTCCCTTCATCTGTTCGCCCTGACCCGCACGCCGACGACGGACGCCGGCCGATGGCCTGGCTCCACATCAATGCCCCCGGACGCGGCGTCACCCCGTCAGTCCGGTCGTGGTGCCAGTGCGGCCGAGACATCTTCGCCGCAGGGCAGCGCCGTGCGCTCGCTCTGATCGACGACCACACCGAGCACCGCACTCTCTGCCCGCTGCTCGTATCCCAGGAAGGGAAGGCCGCCTGATGAGCGACCACAAGCCCCAGGCCGCACCCATCGACGGGGCCACCCTGCTCGACGAGGTGGAGGCCTTCCACCGGCGCTTCAATGTCTTCCCCCGGGAGGCGGCCTACGTCGCAGTCGCTCTGTGGGACGCGCACGCCCATCTGATCGATGCGTTCGACGGGACCGCCCGTATCGCGTTCCTGTCACCGGAGCCGGGGTCGGGAAAGTCCCGGGCGCTGGAGATCATCGAGACGCTGACCCCGCGCGCCGCGACCACGGTCAACGCGTCCCCGAACGCGCTTTTCCGGCTGGTCGACGCTCCCGAAGGGCCTCCGACGCTGCTCTTCGACGAGATCGACACCGTGTTCGGCCCCAAGGCCGGGGACAACGAAGCCGTGCGCGGGTTCCTGAACTCCGGCTACCGCCGCGGTGGGAACTCCCTGCGCTGCGTCGGCGAGGGCGCCAACCAGACCGCGGGCTGGTTCTCCTCATTCTGCGCGGTCGCCATGGCCGGCCTCGGCTCCCTGCCCGACACGATCCTCACCCGCTCCGTCATCATCCGCATGCGCAAGCGCGCCCCGAACGAGACCTGCGAGCCCTACCGCCGCCGCACCCACGAGAAGCAGGGCCACGCCCTGCGCGACCGCCTCGCCCGGTGGGCCGACACCGTCCGCGACCAGGTCTCCGACGCCTGGCCCGAGATGCCCGACGGCGTCACCGACCGACCCGCCGACGTGTGGGAGCCCCTCCTCGCCGTCGCGGACGCCGCCGGCGGGGCCTGGCCCGAGCGGGCCCGCGCCGCCTGCGTGGAACTGATCAACGCCGCGCACGACAGCGAGGAGGCATCCCTGGGGATCCGGCTGCTGACCGACCTGAGGGACAAGGTGTTCTGCGGAGCCGACCGCATGCCCACCGCCGTGATCCTCGAATGCCTCCTCGCCCTGGACGACTCCCCGTGGGCCGACCTCGACGACAGGCCGATCACCTCCCGGACCCTGGCCAAGATGCTCGGCCAGTACGTCACCCCGGCGAACAAGCCCATCAAGCCCCGCACCTTCCGCCTGCCCTCCGGAACGCCCAAGGGCTACTTCGCCGAAGACCTCTCCGACGCCTGGACCCGCTACTGCCCCTCGCCCCCGCTCAGGTCCGCAACATCCAAAACATCCGCAACATCACAGGTCACAGGGGGTGAATCCGTTGCGGATACCCCCACCGACATCCGCAACACGCCCCCGGAAACCGCCACACTCCCGCTCCACATCGCCGGCTGACCAGCACAGCCCTCCGGGCGCCGCCGCACCAACGTGTGGCGGCGCCCATCCGCAACAAATCCGCGATCCGCAACAAACCCAAGCCTCTGACCAGGCATGTTGCGGTGTTGCGGCTGTTGCGGATCCCCAGAGGCCGGGAACGGCCCGCACTCGATCACCAAGGAGATATGAGCAGTGACCACCGCCGCACAGTCCTCCTCCCCCGTCCTCTGCACCGTGAAGGACGCCGTCGTACTGCTCCGGCTCGGCCGCTCCACCATCTACGAGCTGATGGCCTCCGGCGAGCTGCCCTTCATCAAGCTCGGCCGGGCACGTCGCATCAAGCGGGCCGACATCGACACGTTCGTCGCCCAGCTCCCGCCGCAGTCCATCTGATCTCAGCCCCGTCCACAGGCGGCCCCGGGAGCTTCCCGGGGCCGCCTTCCGCATGCAGGGAACATCGAGGAGCCCATGAGCACCCGTAAGCCGAACATGGAGTCGTCCATCTACCTGGGCAGCGACGGGTGGTGGCACGGCCGCGTCACCATGGGCGTGAAGCCCGACGGCGGACCCGACCGCCGGCACCGCCGGGCCAGGACCGAGGCCGGCGTCACGAAGAAGGTCCGCGAGCTGGAGAAGCTGCGCGACGAGGGCCGGGCGACGAAGGCCGGGCGGAAGCCGACCGTCGCGGAGTGGATGGACACCTACCTGTCGACCATCGCGAGCCTGAAGCTGAAGCCGCGGTCCCTGGACGACTACTGGTCCAAGACCCGCAACGACATCGTTCCGGGCATCGGCAAGCACCGGCTCGACAAGCTCGCCCCCGAGCACCTGGAGGTGATGTACGCGGGCATGCTGGAGGAGGGGCACGCCGCCTCGCACGTGCTGAAGGTGCACCGGATCCTCTCCCGGGCGCTGAAGATCGCCCACCGCCGCAGGCTCATCAACGAGAACGTCGCCACCCTCGTGGACCCCCCGTCCGTGGACGAGACGGAGGCGAACCCGTTCTCGCGGGACGAATCGAGGGCCTTCCTGGCCGCCGCCGCGCAGCGCCCGACGTTCATGCGGTGGGCGATCGGGGTCGGCATGGGCTTCCGGCAGGGCGAGGCCCTGGGCCTGCGCTGGTCGTACGTTGACACGGAGCACGGGCTGTTCCATCCCGCCTGGCAGCTCCAGCGGCTCACCTGGAAGCACGGGTGCCGGGACGCTCGCACCTGCGGAGCCCGGCTCCATCGGTTCGAGCCGTGCCCGCCCGAGTGCCCGACGCACAAGAACTACGTCCGCGGCTGTCCGGCGCCGTGCCCGAAGACCTGCCGCCGACACGCGAGCGCCTGCCCCGAGCGAAAGGGCGGAGGCCTGGCCTTCACCCGGCCCAAAACGAAGAAGAGCCAGAACCCCGTGCCGATCCCGCCACCATTCCTCCCCTATCTCCTGGAGCACAGGGAGAGGCAGGAAGAGCAGCGGCGGCGGGCCGGGGAACTGTGGGAGGAGTGCGACGCCGTATTTACCCGCGAGGACGGCCGGCCTTTGGATCCCCGGGCCGACTGGGCGGAATTCAAGGAGCTGCTCGCCGAGGCCGGGATCAGCGACCGGCGCCAGCACGATGGGAGCCGTCACACGGCGGGGACGATCCTGAACGAGCTGGGGGTGGACATGCCCACCATCATGGAGATCCTCCGGCACACCCAGATCAGTCAGACGCGCCGGTACGTGAAGGGGCGCTCCGAGCTGTCCCGCGAGGCGATGCGGCGGATGGGCGAGGCCTTCATGCCGGGCCCCGCGCCCGGCCGCGCGGCGACTCCCGAACCTGGCCCCGGACCCCTGTCTGAGACCAGAACTGAGACAGAGAGCACCCGCGCGGCACGGGCCCGGCGCCGCCGCAAGATTCGCTGAAACGAGAGATCCCAGCTCAGAACAGATCTGGGCTGGGATCTCGGTGGGGCCCCCTGTCGGATTCGAACCGACGACCTACGCATTACAAGTGCGTTGCTCTGGCCGGACTGAGCTAAGGAGGCACGGCATGCCCGCCGTGTACTGCGTGCGAAGCCGCCATCACTCTACACAGCACGCGATTCCCCGGGCCATCGCATTGAACCCGCCCGAGTGGATACCGACACGCGCGTTCCGCTCAGCCCCGGGCCGGGTATCCGGCCGCCTCCGCGGTCTCCACCACGGCGGACGGTTCCGCCTCCGGGTTCAGTGTCTTGACCAGCGCGTCCGTGAGGGGGCGCAGGGCGAACACGTGGCGGACCGCCTCGAGGTCGACGTCCCGCTGGTAGTAGCCCTCGGCGAAGTCCACGTACGCCTCGGGGGTTCCGGCCGCCAGGACCCGGAAGAGGAAGCCCGTGCCGTCGCCGTCGCCCTCGGGGATCTCCACCGGCCCGGCCCGCCACGCGGTGTCGGAGGTCTCCCGCCAGAACACCACGGTGGCCACCGGCACGTCGTCGTCGCAGAAGGCCGGCTCCGCGAGCAGCGGCCGGAAGACCTCCGGCAGGGTGTCCACGAGGCCGGGCCACAGGGCCATGTCGTCGTTCGTGTAGGGACTCATCCAGGACTCGTGGTCGAAGCCCAGGCCGAAGACCCCGTCGGGCGTGAAGAGGATCGTGTACTCGTCGCCGGCGCCGTTGGTCATCAGCGCGGCCTCGACGCCCGGACCCCATGCGGGGTCGTAGTCGAAGTAGCTGCCGCCCCGGCGGCCCATCACGGCGTCCAGGGCCGCCAGCGCCCTGCAGCGGTCGCGCAGGACCGGGACGCCGGGGAGGACCCGGATCAGTTCGTGCACGTCGCACGGACGGGGTGTCGCGTTCATGGACGTCATCCAAGCAGGAGGGTCCGACAGATCGCACAGACTTCGATGTCACGTCCGTGCGCTGCTGACAGGAGCCGTCCGGGCGGGTAGCGTCGGGCGGAAGTCCACTTCGGTGGACTAGACCCATTCTTCCTTCCACTCGGATCGTCCGGCACGTTCCTGCCGGTAGAAGGGATTCATCACCATGGCTTCTGTCACTTTCGACAAGGCGACCCGGCTGTACCCCGGCGGCGACAAGCCCGCCGTCGACCAGCTCGAGCTGGAGATCCAGGACGGCGAGTTCCTCGTCCTCGTCGGCCCGTCCGGCTGCGGCAAGTCCACCTCGCTGCGCATGCTGGCCGGCCTGGAGGACGTCAACGGCGGCGCCATCCGCATCGGTGACCGCGACGTCACGCACCTGCCGCCCAAGGACCGGGACATCGCGATGGTGTTCCAGAACTACGCGCTCTACCCGCACATGACCGTCGCCGACAACATGGGCTTCGCGCTCAAGATCGCCGGTGAGGACAAGGCCACCATCCGCAAGAAGGTGGAGGACGCGGCGAAGATGCTCGACCTCACCCAGTACCTCGACCGGAAGCCGAAGGCGCTCTCCGGCGGTCAGCGCCAGCGCGTCGCCATGGGCCGCGCCATCGTGCGCAAGCCGCAGGTGTTCCTCATGGACGAGCCCCTGTCGAACCTCGACGCCAAGCTCCGCGTCTCGACGCGCACGCAGATCGCCGCCCTCCAGCGCGACCTCGGCATCACCACGGTCTACGTCACCCACGACCAGGTCGAGGCCATGACGATGGGCGACCGCGTGGCCGTCCTGAAGGACGGGCTGCTGCAGCAGGTCGACACCCCGCGCAACATGTACGACCGCCCCGCGAACCTCTTCGTCGCCGGCTTCATCGGCTCGCCGGCCATGAACCTCGTCGAGGTCCCGATCACCGACGGCGGCGTGAAGTTCGGCGACAGCGTCGTCCCGGTGTCCCGCGAGGCGCTGTCCGCGGCGGCCGACGCGGGTGACCGCACCGTCACGGTCGGCGTCCGCCCGGAGCACTTCGACCTCGCCGAGACCGGCGGTCTGACCATGGTCGTGAACGTCGTCGAGGAACTCGGCGCCGACGGCTACGTCTACGGCTCCACCACCTCCGCCGGGGGCTCCCAGGACCTCGTGGTCCGCGTGGGCGGCCGCCAGGTCCCGGAGAAGGGCTCCAGCCTGCACGTGGTGCCGCGCGCGGACGAGATCCACGTCTTCTCGACCTCCTCCGGCGAGCGGCTGTCCGCCTAGAAGTTCCGGCAGGTTCCGCAGTCGTTGGAGGGGCGTCCCGTCAAGGGGCGCCCCTTCGGCGTCCGTTGCCCCGCGCCGGGCTCGCGAAACTCCGGCAGACCGGGCCATTCGGCCCCAACCGTCAACCCGTAATTCGAAAAACCACGTCGAACCATCCCCCGACAGGGTGACTAAATGTCTCCAAATCTTCACCGAGCGCTACTCTCGCCCTCGTGACCCACTCTGCCCGCCGTATCGGCCGTTCCCTCGCCCTGGTCCTGCCCGTCGTCCTGGTCCTGTCCGGGACCCTCGCGGTCACCATGGTCCCGTGGGCGGACACTTCGTCCTCCCAGGTCCTGACCGCCTCCGCCGAGGACGTCTCCGTCCCCGCGAAGCCGCGTGCCGCGCACGAGGTGTTGCGCGACCAGCTCGTCGGCGAGCTGCAGCAGGGCGGGCGGCCGGACGACGTCCTGACCCACCTCCAGCAGGAGGTGGACCGGCGGCCGTCGCTCGCCGAGCACTGCGTGGGGATCGCGCGGGCCGTGGGCCGGGCCGCCGTGGACGCGTACGGCCCGACGAAGGCCCAGTCGTTCGCCCGGCCCGTCTGCGACACCTCGTACGCCTCCGGCGTCGCTTCCATGGGCTGACGCACGCCACCTCCCTACGCTGGCCGTCATGACCGACGACCGCCGATCCGCTCCGCCCGCTCCCTCCGCAGCCGCGTTCCCCGCCGCCCCCACCCAGGCCGTCGTCCTGGCGGGCGGCCAGGGTTCGCGGCTGCGTCCGTACACGGACGACCGTCCGAAGCCGATGGTCGAGATCCCGGGGACGGGGGTGCCGATCATCGGGCACCAACTGGCCTGGCTGGCCTCCGAGGGGGTCACGGACGCCGTGGTCTCCTGCGGGCACCTGGCCGGGGTGCTCCAGGAGTGGCTCGCCGGGGCCCGGTTGCCGCTGCGCGTGACCACGGTGGTCGAGGAGGAGCCGCTGGGGCGCGGCGGCGGTCTCAAGTACGCCGCCCGGCATCTCCCGCATCCCGACGGGGCCTGGTACGCGACCAACGGCGACATCTGGACCCGGTTCTCGCTCCGGGAGATGGCCGCCTTCCACGCGGAGCGGGACGCGGTGGCCACGCTCGCGCTGGCGCGGCCGCGGATCCCGTGGGGGGTCGTGGAGACCAACGAGTTCGGGCAGGTGCTGGACTTCATCGAGGCCCCGCCCTCGCCCTATCCGGTCAACGCCGGCGTGTACGTCTTCAGTGCCGAATTCGCCGCGCTGCTCCCGGACTTGGGGGATCACGAGCGTACGACGTTCCCGCGCCTGGCCCGTGAGCGGCGCCTCGCGGGCTTCCCGCTGCCGCAGGGGGCCTACTGGCGGGCGATCGACACCGCGAAGGACCTCACCGAGGCCGCGCGGGAGTTGGCGGCGCAGAAGGCCGTCTGAGCCCTTCGCGGGCCGATCGGTACCCGGGCGCCCGGTACGTACGCGGCTCCGCGCGCCCGGTACTCGTCGGCGCACGCGCGGGGGCCCGGCACGCTCGCGCGTGCCGGGCCCCGGTTCTCCCCGTGCCGGTGTCAGCCGATGAGGCCGCCGATCAGGCCCGGCTGCTTCGGGGCCGGAGCCCCGCCGCCCGTGCTGCTGCCCGCGGAGGAGGACGGCTGCCTGGGGGCGGAGGACTGCCGGGGGGTGCTGCGCGGGGTCTGCTGCTTGCCGGTGGTGCCGCGCGTCGCGGCGGGGGACTCGGAGCGGGTCCCCGAGGTGCCCTTGGAGGGGGTGCCGGACGCGGTCTTCCCCGACTTGGCGGCCGGCTCGGTCGCGCTCGCCGAGGGCGAGGCGGACTTGGCCGGCGCCTTCGTGGGCTGCTGCTGCACGGGCGGCCGGCTGGCGGGCGCCTGCGGCAGCGGCCGGCCGGGCAGGTAGTTGCTGGGGGCCTCGCCCGGCCCGGGGACGGTGACGACGGTGGAGGAGCGGACGGCGCCGCCGAGGAGCGAGCCGACGAGCAGGGTGAGCCCGCACACGACGGTGGCCATGACGGCCCCGCGGCGCAGTACGCGCCGCCGCAGCCGCCAGATCTCGGAGCGCGGGCCGAGGGTGCGCCAGGCCTCGCCGGCGAGGCGGCCGTCGAGGGAGTAGACCGGGGCGCCGGCGATGATCAGCGGGCTCCAGGCGGCGAGGTAGATGATGTCGGGCGCGTCGTAGGCCGGGACGGTCTTCCAGCTCACCGTCATCAGCAGTGCGGCGGACAGCAGCGCCCCGAAGCAGGCGGCGAACCGCTGCCACAGGCCGAACACGGTGAGCACGCCCACGATGACCTGGAGGAAGGCCACGCTCAGGCCCGCGCCCACCGGGTGCGCGAGCGCGAAGTCGCGCAGCGGCTCGGCGAGGGCCCAGGGGGTGAGCGTGTGCAGCCAGGTGACCATGGAGCCGCGTTCGCCGCCGTCGAAGTAGACGGGGTCGCAGAGCTTGCCCATGCCGGCGTAGATGGAGATGAAGCCGAGGAAGACGCGCAGCGGGAGCAGCACGACGCCGAGGTTCATCCGGCGGCCGGGGTAGTAGGAGGCCTGGCCGCGGGTGTCGGGGCCGGCCCGGCGGGGTTCGGCCCCGGGGCCGTGGCCGTGGCCGGCGCCGGAGCCGGGCGGCTCCTGCTGGTACGGCAGGTCGCGCACGGCGGCCAGCGGGCGGGTCTCGGTGGGGTCCCCGTAGCTGCGCTGGCCGATGACGGTCGGCGTGGCGAGGGTGTCGCCGGCGAGGTCGTGGGCCAGGTCGACGCGGGGGATGACCTGGGTGGCGCCGCCGTCGTACTCGTCGTGTCCGCGGCCGGCCTCGCGGACGGCCTGCAGCAGGCCGCCCATGGCGGCGGCGTCGCCGGCGTCGGACTTGCCGCTCCAGACCACGGGGGCCCGGCGGCGGGTGGCCCCGGCGGCGGCGACCACGGCGCCACCCAGAACGGGTGCGCGGCCGGGGGCCTTCGCGGGCTTGGAACGCGCGCTCGGGCTCGGTGCGAGCCGCACGCGGAAGCTGGCGTGGTTGACGATGACCTGTGCGGGGTCGCACGGCACCTTGACCATGCTCAGCGCGGGCTGGTCGTCGAACCCTGACGTTCTGGTGTCCACACTCATCTAACCGAGTGATCAGTGTTTAGGACACTGCCTTGACGCCAGGGATGTGTCCGAGACCCGTCAAGATCAAGCCACCCCGCCCGAATCGGACGGGGTGACACGCTCACGGGTCATGTTCCGTGAGCCGAATGGATCAGACGCGGCCGCGGGTGGCGCGGCGGCGGGCCGCCTCGTAGAGGACGACGCCGGCGGCGACGCCCGCGTTGAGGGACTCGGCGCCACCCGGCATCGGGATGCGGACGAGGTAGTCGCAGTTCTCGCCGACGAGGCGGCCGAGGCCCTTGCCCTCGGAGCCGACGACGATGACGACCGGGCCGCCGAGCACCTCCAGGTCCTGCACCTCGTGCGTGCCCTCGGCGGCGAGGCCGACGACGGTGATGCCGGCCTTCTTGTAGTCCTGGAGGGCGCGGGTCAGGTTGGTGACGCGCGAGACCGGGGTGCGGGCGGCGGTGCCGGCCGAGGTCTTCCAGGCGCCGGCGGTCATGCCGGCGGCGCGGCGCTCGGGGATGACCACGCCGTGGCCGCCGAAGGCGGAGACGGAGCGGACGATCGCGCCGAGGTTGCGCGGGTCGGTGACGCCGTCGAGGGCGACGATGAGCGGGTCGTCGCCGCTGTCGTAGGCGGCGTCGGTGAGGTCCTCGGGGTGCGCGTACTCGTACGGCGGGACCTGGAGGACCAGGCCCTGGTGGTTGAGCCCGTTGGTCATGCGGTCGAGCTCGGGGCGCGGGGCTTCCATCAGGTTGATGTTGCCGCGCTCGCCGGCGAGCTGGAGGGCCTCGCGCACGCGCTCGTCGTTGTCGATGAACTGCTGGACGTAGAGGGTCGTGGCGGGGACGCCGTCGCGCAGCGCCTCGAAGACCGGGTTGCGGCCGACGACCATCTCGCTGGTGCCCTTGGGGCCGCCGCGGCGCGGCGCGGGGCGGCGCTTGGCGGCCTGGCGGGCCATGGCGTTGGCGATGCGGTTCGCCTTGTGCTTCTTGCGGTCCTCGGCCTTGGGCGTGGGGCCCTTGCCTTCCAGGCCCTTGCGCCGCTGGCCACCGCTGCCGACCGTGGCGCCCTTCTTGTTGGACGTGCGGCGGTTCCTGCGCTGGCTGTTCCCGGCCATGACCTCTACCTGTTTTCGTTGGTGCTGCGATATGTACGTATGAAGAGTGTGCCGCCCGGAGCCCCGGGCAGCACACCAGGCTCAGCTGCCCGGGCTCAGCGGGCGCCGAGCGTCCAGCGCGGACCCGTGGGGCTGTCCTCGATGACCAGCCCGGACTGCTGGAGCTGGTCGCGGATCGCGTCGGCGGTCGCCCAGTCCTTGCGGCCCCGGGCGGACTCGCGCTGCTCCAGGACGAGCCGTACGAGGGTGTCCACGGCGCCGTGGAGCTCCTCGCCGCGGTCGGAGCCGTTCCCGCCGTCCCAGTGGGGGTCGAGCGGGTCCAGGCCGAGGACGCCCAGCATGGCGCGCACCTCGGACAGGCGCGCGATGGCCGCGTCCTTGTCGTCGGCGGCGAGCGCGCTGTTGCCCTGGCGGACGGTGGTGTGGACGATCGCGAGCGCCTGAGGGACGCCCAGGTCGTCGTCCATGGCCTCGGCGAAGGCGGGCGGGACCTCGGGCGCCGCCTCGACGGGACCGCCGGCCTTCTCCATGACGCGCTGGTAGAAGCCCTCGATCCGGGCGAAGGCCGACTCGGCCTCGCGCAGGGCCTCCTCGCTGTACTCGATCATCGACCGGTAGTGCGGGGTGCCGAGGTAGTAGCGCAGGACGATCGGGCGCCACTGCTTGACCATCTCGGAGACGAGGACGGAGTTGCCCAGCGACTTGGACATCTTCTCGCCGGACATGGTGACCCAGGCGTTGTGGACCCAGTACTTGGCGAACTCGTCGCCGAAGGCCTGGGCCTGGGCGATCTCGTTCTCGTGGTGCGGGAAGATCAGGTCGAGCCCGCCGCCGTGGATGTCGAAGGCCTGGCCGAGGTACTTGTGCGCCATCGCGGAGCACTCCAGGTGCCAGCCGGGACGGCCGCGGCCCCACGGGGTCTCCCAGGAGGGCTCGCCGGGCTTGGCGGACTTCCACATGGCGAAGTCGCGCGGGTCGCGCTTGCCGGTCTCGCCGGTGCTCTCCGGCTGGCGGATGTTGTCGAGCTCCTGGCGGGAGAGCGAGAGGTAACCGGGGAAGGACTTCACGTCGAAGTAGACGTTGCCCTCGGACTCGTACGCG
This sequence comes from Streptomyces sp. NC-S4, assembly GCF_054353315.1. NCBI lineage: Bacteria > Bacillati > Actinomycetota > Actinomycetes > Kitasatosporales > Streptomycetaceae > Streptomyces > Streptomyces sp. NC-S4. Next base: position 4,028,356 of record NZ_CM135937.1, read on the forward strand.
TGGCCGCGCTCGATGAGCCCGCGCATCATCTCGATCATCTCCGGGACGTGCCCGGTGGCGCGCGGCTCGTAGGTCGGCCGCAGGCAGCCGAGCGCGTCGTAGCCGGAGTTGAAGGCCAGTTCGTTCTCGTAGCCGATGGCCCACCAGGGGCGGCCCTGCTCGGCCGCCTTGCTGATGATCTTGTCGTCGATGTCGGTGACGTTGCGGATGAAGGTCACGTCGTAGCCGCGGTAGGCGAACCAGCGGCGCATGACGTCGAAGTTCAGGTACGAGCGGATGTGCCCGATGTGCGGGGCGGCCTGCACCGTGGCGCCGCACAGGTAGATCGAGACACAGCCCGGGGTGAGCGGGGTGAAGTCGCGGATCTGCCGGGCGCTGGTGTCGTACAGGCGAATAGTCACGGCATCCAGGGTAGTGGGCCTGTAGCAGTGCCCCGCGACCCTTTCGGGACCCGGGGCACCTTTGTTGCCGAAGATGTACGGCCGCTACGGGGTATCAGGCCCGGTTCGTCCGGTACACGAGGGCCGTGGCGATCGCGGCGAGCCCCTCGGCCCGGCCGGTCAGCCCCAGCCCGTCGGTGGTGGTGCCGGACACGGAGACGGGGGCGCCGGCGGCGGCCGCGAGCGCCTTCTGCGCTTCTTCGCGCCGCTTGCCGATCTTCGGGCGTACGCCGATCACCTGGATGGCGATGTTCCCGATCTCGAAGCCCTCGGCGCGGACGATACGGGCCGCCTCCGCCAGGAGGGTGACCCCGGCGGCGCCGGACCACTCGGGGCGGGAGGTGCCGAAGTGCGCTCCGAGGTCGCCGACGCCGGCGGCGGAGAAGAGCGCGTCGCAGGCGGCGTGGGCGGCGACGTCACCGTCGGAGTGCCCGGCGAGGCCGTCCTCGCCCTCCCAGAGCAGGCCGGCGCACCACAGCTCGCGGCCGGTCTCGAAGGCGTGCACGTCGGTGCCGATGCCGACGAGCGGGATCAGCGGGGCGGTGTGCGCGGTGTGTGCGGTGTGTGCGGTGCGGGTGGTCGGCTCAGTAGCCATCATTGGCCCTCCTGCGGGCGAGTACGGCCTCTGCGAGGACCAGGTCGAGCGGGCGGGTGACCTTGAAGGCCTCTTCGTGGCCCGGGATCACCACGACGGTTTCACCGAGCCGTTCCACCATTCCGGCGTCGTCGGTGGCGCCCTCGCCGTCGACGGCGATCGCGGCGTGCGCCCGCAGCAGGGTGGCGAGGTCGAAGCCCTGCGGGGTCTGGACGGCGCGCAGCCGGGCCCGCTCGGGCGTGCCGAGGACCGGCTCCGCCTCGCCGGGCTTGCCGGGCTCGACCTCCTTGACCGTGTCGGCCAGGGGCAGCGCGGGCACCACGGCGGGCGCTCCGTCGCGCACGGCCTCGATGACCGAGTCCACGGTGTCCACGGGGACGAGCGGGCGGGCCGCGTCGTGGATGAGTACGGAGGTGACGTCCGCGGGCAGCGCGTCCAGGCCGGCCCGGACGGACTCCTGGCGGGTGTCCCCGCCGGGGACGACCAGCAGCTCGGTGCGCTCGGGCAGCGCGTGCTCGCCCAGCATCAGGCGCACTTCGGCGGCCTCGGCGGGCGGGGCCACGACCACCACCAGGGAGACCGCCCGGGAGCGGGCCATCGCGCGGACGGCGTGGATGAGCATCGGGGTGCCGCCGAGGGCCCGCAGGGCCTTGGGGGCACCGGGACCGAGGCGTACCCCCCGGCCGGCGGCCGGGATCACCGCGGCGGTGCGGTGGGGACGCGTTACGTCAGACATCAGTAGCTCCGAGCCAGGTTTGTGACTTCGGCCGACATGGGTATGGCCTCAAAGGTGCCGGGTGCGACGCCTCTCGCCCCTTCCGTGGACGACCGGTCGAGCGGGCTGCCCGGACCCGGCACGCCATCGCGATGGCGGCGTTGGGGCAGTGGCGGTGGCGGTGGGGCAATGAGCAAAAGATTCGGATACAGACATGCCGCAGCGCCCGGCAACAGGCCTCTCGTGGAGGAGAGACCTTGTCATCGGGCACCGCGGCAAGCTGCGCACCACATGGCGCACGGGCACTCGCGTCAGGACGCGAGCACCTCGTCGAGGAGGGCCTCGGCCTTGTCCTCGTTCGTGTTCTCAGCGAGCGCGAGCTCGCTCACCAGAATCTGGCGTGCCTTCGCGAGCATGCGCTTCTCGCCCGCGGAAAGTCCGCGCTCACGCTCACGACGCCACAGGTCACGCACCACTTCGGCGACCTTGATGACATCGCCAGAAGCGAGCTTCTCCAGATTTGCCTTGTAGCGCCGGGACCAGTTCGTCGGCTCTTCTGCATACGGTGCACGAAGCACCTCGAAGACCCGGTCCAGCCCGTCCTGGCCGACTACGTCGCGAACGCCGACGAACTCCGCATTGTCCGCAGGCACACGAACCGTCAGGTCGCCCTGGGCGACCTTGAGCACCAAGTAGGTCTTGTCCACGCCTTTGATCTGACGAGTCTCAATGGCCTCGATCAGCGCGGCCCCGTGATGGGGATAGACCACGGTGTCGCCAACCTTGAACGTCATGTGACAGGTACCCCTTCCGTGGCTATCCAGGGTAACACGAGAACTGACTGTTATGAATGGCGTTTTCGCAGGTCAGGGCACATCTCGGGGCTTGACAACAGCGACACGAACGTGCTGCGGAGGGCTTCCGGAAGGGGGTATTCGCAGGTCGGGGGCGCTACGCGGACCAGCCGAAAGGGCCACGCTACACCTGCCCGGCACCCCCATCAGTGTGACGTACGTCCCGTTTTGCCGGGTTCCGAGTCGGGAAACCGAACTACTCCGTCCGACTGGCGGCCGCCCCACCGGGCGGGTTCCGGCCCAATCCCGAATTGATCACTCAGTGGTGTTCGAGGGAATCCGGAAATTGATCAACAGGGGTCCGGCGCACGATATGCGGGCGCCACAAGATCGGCGCGGTGAACGGCACCGCGGAATGCAAGATCGCGGGGCGCTCCCAGGGCGGGGGCTGCGCTGCGGAGGGTCGGGTGCGGGGGCGGGGCGGCGGCTCGGTAACCTAAGCGCGCTGACACACCCTTAGAGCGGCTTTACCTCGGCCGTTCCGAGCGTCCACCCGCCCTTCCGTTCGTCCAAGGAGATGCCGCCGCCGTGAGCCGCAGCCTTCGACGCGGCGCCCTCGCCGCCACCGCCGTCGTGTTCTCGATCGCCTCGCTGGCCGCATGCGGTGCGGGCAACGACGCGCAGACCCTCCAGATCAAGCCGGACAACGCCGCCGCCTCCAAGGGCCAGATCGAGGTCCAGAACGCGCTGGTGATCACCCAGGGCCAGAAGGGCGAGAAGGGCCCCGCGGTCGTCTCCGCGACGGTCTTCAACAACGGCACCAAGGCGGAGACCCTTGACGGCATCACCCTCCCGGGTGGCAAGGGCAAGGTCACGCTGAAGCCGGCCGAAGGCTCCGGCAAGGTCACCGTGCCGGCCCTCGGCTACGTGGTGATCGGCGGCAAGGGCAACGCCTCGGCCGTGATCGAGGACGGCGCCGCGACCGTCCGGGACGGCGAAGTGCAGAACGTCTCCTTCCAGCTGAGCAGCACGGGCGGCATCGAGCTGGAGGCCTTCGTGGTCCCGGCCACCGGCCCGTACGCGCCGTTCGGCCCGACCGCGCCCGCCGCCCCGTCCGCCGCCCCCTCGGGCGCGCCGTCGGGCTCCCCCTCGGGTTCCCCGTCCGGCTCCCCGTCGGCCGGTGCCACCGGTGCGGCCGCGGGCGCCACCCCGTCCGGCTCCGCCTCGGGCAGCGCCACCGGTACGCCGTCGGGTTCCCCGTCGCACAGCGCCGGCCACTGACGCGGGCCGCGTGCACATACGGGAAGGGCCCCCATCCGCATCGGCGGATGGGGGCCCTTCCCGTTGACGTCCGGCGTGTCGGGCGCGTCCGGCCGGCCTACGGCTCGAACTCGTAGCCCGGGCCACGGACCGTGACCAGGTAGCGCGGCGCGCCCGGGTCCGGCTCGAACCCCGTTCCGCGTGCGCCCCTCGCACGGCGAGGCCCGGGGGCCTCACCGGCTTCGGGACGCTGCGCCGGCTTCCGGCCGGCCTCGGACCGCGCGTACTCCGTCGGCCTACGGCTCGAACTTGTAGCCCAGGCCACGGACCGTGACCAGGTAGCGCGGCGCGCCCGGGTCCGGCTCGATCTTGGCTCGCAGGCGCTTGACGTGGACGTCCAGCGTCTTGGTGTCGCCTACGTAGTCGGCCCCCCAGACCCGGTCGATGAGCTGCATCCGGGTCAGTACGCGGCCCGCGTTGCGCAGCAGCATCTCCAGCAGGTCGAACTCCTTCAGCGGGAGGTCCACCTTGCCGCCGGAGACGGTGACCACGTGGCGGTCGACGTCCATCCGTACGGGGCCGGCCTCCAGGGCCGCCGGGGTGACCTCCTCCGGCTCGCCGCGGCGGCGCAGGACCGCGCGGATGCGGGCGACCAGCTCGCGGGAGGAGAAGGGCTTCGTGACGTAGTCATCTGCTCCTATCTCCAGCCCGACGACCTTGTCGATCTCGCTGTCCTTGGCGGTCACCATGATCACGGGGACGTTGGAGCGGCCGCGCAGCTGCCGGCAGACCTCCGTGCCGGGCAGGCCGGGCAGCATGAGGTCGAGGAGGACGAGGTCGGCGCCGTTGCGCTCGAACTCGTCGAGCCCGTCGGGCCCGGTCGCGGCGATGGCGACCTCGAAGCCCTCCTTGCGGAGCATGTAGGACAGGGCGTCGCTGAAGGATTCCTCATCCTCGACGACGAGCACTCGGGTCACGGAAGGACCTCCGGGGCAGGAATGGCTGGAGCGGTTCTGGGTCAGGCGGGGGTCGGGTGGGTGCGGGGGGCCGCCGCCGGGGCCGGGGCGGCTGCTTCGGGGAGTCGCAGGGTGAACGTGGAACCCTGGCCCTCCGAGCTCCATACCGACACCTCCCCGCCGTGCGAGGCGGCCACGTGCTTCACGATCGCAAGGCCGAGGCCCGTTCCTCCCGTGGCTCGGGAGCGGGCCGGGTCCACGCGGTAGAAGCGCTCGAAGATGCGCTCGCGGTCCTTTTCCGGGATGCCGATGCCCTGGTCGGTCACGGCGATCTCGATCAAGTCTCCCCCAGGTGCCGTCACCCTGCGTCCGGCGATGCCGACGCGGGTGCGGGCGGGGCTGTAGTTGACGGCGTTCTCGACCAGGTTTCCGAGGGCGGCCGCGAGCTGTCCGCGGTTGCCCCATACGCGCAGGTCGGCGGTGCCGCCCGCGGCCATGGTGATCTGCTTCGAGGACGCCGTGTGGCGGCAGCGGTCTATGGCCTCGGCGACCAGCGTGTCCACGCGTACGGGCTCGGCGTCCTCCAGCGGGTCGTCGTTCTGCACCCGGGAGAGGTCGATGAGCTCCTGCACGAGGTTGATCAGCCGGGTGGACTCGATCTGCATGCGGCCCGCGAAGCGGCTGACCGCCTCGGGGTCGTCCGCGGCGTCCATGACGGCCTCGGACAGCAGCGAGATCGCTCCGACCGGGGTCTTCAGCTCGTGGGACACGTTGGCCACGAAGTCGCGGCGCACGGCCTCGATGCGGCGGGCCTCGGTGAGGTCCTCGACCAGGAGGAGCACCAGGCGGGAGCCGAGCGGGGCGACGCGCGCCGAGACGGCGAGGGCCTCTCCCCGGCCGGTGCCTCGCCGGGGCAGGTCCAGTTCCACCTGGCGTATCTCCCCGTCGCGGCGGGTGTCGCGGGCCATGTGGAGCATCGGCTCGACGGCGAGCTTGCCGCCGCGGACCAGGCCGAGGGCGTACGCCGCCGAGCTGGCCTTGACCACCGCGTCGCCCTCGTCCAGGACGACCGCCGAGGAGCGCAGCACGGAGAGGACGGTGTCCACGCCGGGCGGCAGCACCGCGTTGAGGTCGGGGCGGATGGAGCTCCGGGTGGGGCGGGCCTGGTCGCGCTCGCTCCAGCGGAACGCCAGCATCGCGATCACACCGGTGCAAAGACCGGCGATCGCTGCAGCTGCGGCGACCGCCGCGTTCACGTCCATGGATCCAGGTTAAGCAGGCACGACGACACTTCCACAGCCGTTCGGGTGGCACCTCGAACAGTCGTCGCCCAGAGTTCACCCTGGCGACGGGGTTGATTCACTTGTGGTGCCGGAGTCGGACGCGTTTGCGGCTCACCGTGTCAACGTGGGGCCGCTGGCCGCCCCGGCCCGCCCACGGGCAGTACCGCAGTAGTAGGTCGAGAGAGGGACACGAGACATGCGCGACGCGTACCACGAGGAACTGGACTCGATCGGAGAAGGCCTGGTCGAGATGGCCCGGCTCGTCGGCTCCGCGATCGGGCGGGCCACGACGTCCATGCTCGACGCCGACCTGAAGCTCGCCGAGAGCGTCATCGCCGCCGACCAGAAGGTGGACGACCTCCAGCACGACCTGGAGGCCCGCGCCATCGCCCTGCTGGCCCGCCAGCAGCCGGTCGCCACCGACCTGCGCATCGTCGTGACCTCCCTGCGGATGAGCGCCGACCTGGAGCGCAGCGGTGACCTCGCCCAGCACGTGGCGAAGCTCGCCCGGCTGCGCTTCCCGGACCGGGCCGTGCCGCGGGACCTGCACGCCACCATCCTGGAGATGGGGCAGCTGGCGCAGCGCCTGATGGCGAAGGCCGCCGAGGTGATCATCACGAAGGACGTCGACCTCGCCCTCCAGCTGGAGCAGGACGACGACGAGATGGACCAGCTGCACCGCACGCTGTTCCAGCACCTGATGGACGACCGCTGGAAGCACGGCATCGAGACGGCCGTGGACGTGACCCTGCTGGGCCGCTACTACGAGCGCTTCGCGGACCACGCGGTGTCGGTGGCCAAGCGCGTGGTCTACCTGGTGACGGGCGAGCACGCGGACGACCTCCAGCAGCCGACCCAGGTCGAGGGCGTCTGACACCGGCCGCGGAAGCGCTGGGTCCGGACGGCGCGTCCGGCCGGGGTGTCCGGACCGCGGGCCGACCGAGCCCCAATGCGCCGTTGACGCGCCGGTACCGCTGGGCATGAATGAGGGCGAGGGCGGTCGTCGTACGAAGTCCCGTATGCCACGGGGCACCGCCTCTGCGAGGAGGAACCATGCCCGATTCCCCCGTTCCCATCACCCCCGAGCAGGAGCAGGCGCCGAAGCCGGAGCCGCTGCGGCTACCGCTGCTCGCGGCCTGCGGGTGCGGCTCCGGCTGCGGCTGCGGATGCCAGTCCGGTGCCCCCTGCCAGTGCGGCGGCTGAGCGCCTCCGCCCGGCTCCACGCGCACGACGGGCCCCGTCCGAGTTCCTTTGGACGGGGCCCTTCGCGTGCGCGGCCGGCGCCTATCTCAGGAGCCAGTTCCGGGTCAGCTCCATGACCTCCGCGCGCGTGCGGGCACCGTGGTCGACGTGGATGAAGTGCTCGCCGATCCGCAGCGAGTAGGCCAGCAGGCAGCGGACCTCGACGTCGTCCTCGTCGGTGCAGATCTCGCGGAACAGCGAACGCAGGTATTCCATGCGCCGGTTGTCGGTACGCCGCAGCCGCCGCGCGACGTCCTCGTCGCGCCGGGCCCAGTCGCGGATCGCGAGGTCGGCCGTTGTGCCCCGGACCGGCCCGTCGGCCGTCGAGGCGATCGCGAACAGCCGCTCCAGCCTGGCCCGCGCGTCTCCCCCGCCGCTCTCGACCTGCTCGATCACGGCCTGGGCCACCTCGTGCTCCCAGGTGTCGAGCATTTCGGTGAGCAGCGCGCCCCGGCTGCCGAAGTACCCGTAGAAGCCGCCCTTGCTGACGCCGAGCGCCTGCGCCAGCGCCTCGACCCGGACCGCCTCGGGGCCGCCGGCGGCGAGCGCCCTCAGCCCCTCCTCGATCCACTTTCCGCGCGGCGTGCGGGTCGCGCCCATGCTGTGCTCCTCCTCACACGGCCACTGATCTATACGGTCCCGTATAGATCAGTGCTAGCCTCGATGTATACGGCATCGTATAGATAGGGGCCGACCGATGAGACTCCCCAAGACCGCGCACACCTCCCGCCCGTGGCGGGTCCACGAGATCGCCGGCGACTTCCGGGTCGAGGACGTGTGGGCACTGCCGACCCCGGGCGGGCCCGACGACCTCGCCCGCCTGGTCCACCAGATCGCGGGCGGCACGGGGGATCCCGTCCCCTCCCCCGTGGCACGCGCGCTCTTCGCGCTCCGGTGGAAGCTCGGCAGTCTGCTGGGCTGGGACGACCCCGACGGCGGCGTCGGCACCCGGGTCCCGACCCTGCGCGACCGCCTGCCGGCCGACCTCCGCGGGGGCGAGCGGGGCCCCGACCTCCGGTCGGCCCCGTTCACCTCGGTCTTCCTGACCCACGACGAGTGGGTGGCCGAGAGCGCCAACCGGACCATGCACGGGCTGCTGCACATCGGCTGGGTCCCGGACGGCGCGGGCGGCCACACCGGCCGGCTGACCGTCCTGGTGAAACCGAACGGCCGCCTCGGCGCCCTCTACATGCTGGGCATCAAGCCCTTCCGGTACCTCGGGGTCTACCCGGCGCTGCTGCGCTCGATCGGCCGCGAATGGCGCGAGAACACCCCCACGGCCACCCCCTGAACCACCCCGCCGGCCGGGGGAGGCGGATCGTCGGGGCGGCCGACGCCACCCGCCGACGGCCGGTGCGACGTTTCAGAACATGACGAGTGCCGAACGGACGACGAAGGCGATCCGGAGCGCCCGGTGGCAGTCATGGCCGCGCTGGGTGGCCCGGGCGACGCCGCTGTGAGCCGTGTCGATGCGGCGCGGCGACTTCCGCTCCGCGGGCGACGCGCTGCTGGTCGGCTGGATCGGGATGGCCGCCTTCGCCGTCTACGGGATCGCCCTGACCGTCGCGGCCCGCTCGTACTGGCTGCGCACACGCCCCGTCTGACCGGCGGGCGGCAAGGCCCTGGGTGGGCCCGGGGCATGAGAACGCCTCCCGTCCGCGCCGTACGCGCGGGCGGGAGGCATGATCACAAAGGTTACTTCTTCTTGCCCTGGTTCTTGACGGCCTCGATGGCAGCGGCCGCGGCGGCCGGGTCGAGGTAGGTGCCGCCCGGGTTCAGGGGCTTGAAGTCGGCGTCCAGTTCGTAGACGAGCGGGATGCCGGTCGGGATGTTCAGGCCCGTGATGTCGGCGTCGGAGATGCCGTCGAGGTGCTTGACCAGACCGCGCAGGGAGTTGCCGTGCGCGGCGACCAGGACCGTGCGGCCCGCCAGCAGGTCCGGGACGATGCCGTCGTACCAGTACGGCAGCATGCGCTCGACGACGTCCTTGAGGCACTCCGTGCGCGGGCGCAGCTCGTTCGGGATCGACGCGTAGCGCGGGTCCGCGGACTGCGAGAACTCCGTGCCGTCCTCCAGGACCGGCGGCGGGGTGTCGTACGAGCGGCGCCACAGCATGAACTGCTCCTCGCCGAACTCGGCGAGGGTCTGCGCCTTGTCCTTGCCCTGGAGCGCACCGTAGTGGCGCTCGTTCAGGCGCCAGGAGCGGTGCACCGGGATCCAGTGACGGTCGGCGGCCTCCAGCGCGAGCTGCGCCGTGCGGATGGCGCGCTTCTGGAGGGAGGTGTGCAGCACGTCGGGCAGCAGGCCGGCGTCCTTGAGCAGCTCACCGCCCCGGACCGCCTCCTTCTCGCCCTTCTCGGTGAGGTTGACGTCCACCCAGCCGGTGAACAGGTTCTTCGCGTTCCAGTCGCTCTCGCCGTGGCGGAGGAGGATCAGCTTGTACGGTGCGTCGGCCATGCGTACGAGCCTAGTGGACGCCCGGGCGCGCTCGCGCGCGGTGCGGGGTCCGGCCGGATTGACGGTCCGGGTCAATTGACTGGCGCCCCGGACCCGCCCCCTCGTAATGTGCAGCTCGCCAGAGCGACGCTTACACCCTCGGGGGGATTCCGCATGTCCGCTGCCAGTCTGAGACGGGCCGCCCGGGAAAGCGTCTCGGGTCTGCCCCGGGCCTTCTGGTGGCTCTGGACGAGCACCCTGGTGAACCGGCTGGGGGCCTTCGTCGCCACCTTCATGGCCCTGTACCTGACCCTGGACCGGGGCTACTCGGCCTCCTTCGCGGGACTCGTGGTGGCGCTCCACGGACTCGGCGGTGTCGTCTCCTCCCTCGTCGCGGGCGTGATGACCGACCGCCTCGGGCGCCGGCCCACGCTGCTGGCGGCCCAGACGTCGACCGCCTTCTCGGTGGCGCTGCTCGGTTTCATGGAGCACCCGGCGGCCATCGCGGCCGTGGCCCTGCTGGTCGGTATGACCTCGAACGCCTCCCGGCCGGCGGTCGCGGCGATGATGGCGGACATCGTCCGCCCCGAGGACCGCGTACGGGCCTTCGCGCTCAACTACTGGGCCATCAACCTCGGCTTCGCCGTCAGCGCGACGGCGGCGGGGCTGGTCGCGCAGTACAGCTACCTGGCCGGCTTCCTCGGAGAGGCGGCGCTGACGCTGGTCTGCGCGGTGCTGGTCTTCGTCAAGCTGCCCGAGTCGCGGCCGGAGCGGCCCGCCCGGTCGGTGGACGCCCCGGCCGCCGCCGGTGAGGAGCCCGCGATCGGGCTCGGGACGGTGCTGCGGGACGGGCGGTTCATGGGCGTGGTCGGGCTGTCGTTCCTGATCTCGCTGATCTTCACGCAGGGCTCGGTGGGCCTGCCGGTCGCGATGGGCTCCGCGGGCTTCTCGCCCAGGGACTACGGGCTGGTCATCGCGGTGAACGGGCTGCTGATCGTGCTGCTGCAGATCCCGGTCACGGCGTTCATCGAGCGGCGCGACCCGCAGAAGCTGCTGGTGGTCTCGGCGCTGCTGGCCGGGTACGGGTTCGCACTGACGGCCTTCGCCGGGCCGGTGTGGGCGTACGCGCTGACGGTGTGCGTGTGGACGCTGGCGGAGATCGTGAACTCGCCGACCCAGATGAGCCTGGTCGTGCAGCTCTCGCCGGTCCACGGGCGCGGCCGCTACCAGGGTGTCTACAACCTGTCCTGGGCGGTGGCCGCGCTGGTGGCGCCGCTGATGGCGGGCTTCCTGATCGACCGGTTCGGGGCCGACTGGCTGTGGGGGGCCACCGGCGTCCTCGGCACGGTCGCGGCGGCCGGCTACTGGCTGCTGATGCGGGGTCTCTCCGAGGGCGACCGGGGTGCGGCCCCGGCAGCGGCCGGGACCACCACCGCCCCGACGGACGAGGCGCCCCCCGGGTCCCCCGCTCCGGCCGCGGACCGCGTACCGGCGAGCTGACCCGACAGGCCCGGAGCCGGCCGGCCGCAGGCCACGGGCCAAAGGCCGCGCCGGAGCAACCCGGGGCGGCGGGGCCGCAGACCGGGGCAGGCCTCAGGCCGGGGGCGGCCGTGCTCAGGCCGGCGGGAGGCAGGCCTGGCCGAGGCCGGTCCGGTGCGGTCCGCGGGCCCGGACCCGGCGGGCTGACCCGGACACAGGCCAGCCGCGGGCCGGGCGGGTCAGGTCAGGTGACCGAAGATCGCGGCCAGCAGGACCCCGGCCGCCAGGAAGAGGACCGTCAGCACCGCCATGGCCGTCTTCTGCTCCGCCGTCACCTCCGCCTCCGGCATGACCATGCCGGAGGCACCCGCGTGGGCGGCGGCGGCCGGGAGCGGCTCGCCGCCCTCGCCCAGCGCCCGTACCGTCCCCATCCCGTGCTTGAGGTGGTTGGCGACCAGCCACACGTTGACCGGGTACGCGAAGGCCAGCCCGGCCAGCACCGCCAGTGAGAACACCGCCCAGAAGCGCACGTCGCCGACGTCCCGCGCCCCCGGCACCTGGCTGCGCACGATCACGTTCACCGCGACCATGGCGCCCATCACGCAGTTCATCGAGAGCCACTCCGCGTACACCGTCGAGCGGACGGCCCGCACGTAGCTGCCGCCGAGCATGTCGCGCATGAACAGGGCCTGGAAGACCAGCAGCCCGAAGCCGAAGCCCACCGCGTACTCGAACAGGGCGTCGGCCCACGGCGGGAGGCCGAGCAGCGAGGCGACGACGGCCGCGACCATGATGCCGGTCGCGTCGCCGGCCACGCAGTGGATGGTCGAGCCGAGCGCCTGCTTCCACAGCGGCGCCACGAACCGCTCGTGGGTCCCCGGCCGCGGCTCCTTGCAGGACAGCACGTAGAGCGCGGCGCCCACCGGGCCGATGTAGAGGGTCACCAGCACCCAGCCCCACTTCATCACCGTGAGCTCGGGGTTCTTGGTGAACGCGTCGTGGGCGACGTAGCCGGCGGACAGGAGCGCCAGGGCGAACCAGGCGTACATGAGTGCTTCGGCTGTGGTCCCGCTCATCCCGCCACGGTGCGGGCGGACGGCACCGGCCGGGCGGGCCGACACGCCCTCCCGCGCCGTTCGGTGCGGTGCGTCAGCCGATCGGAGTGCCGCCGGGCCCGGCGTCCGGTTCGCCCTGCGGGCGCGTCAGGTGCTTGAACGCGTCGAGGTTGAAGGTCGGCTCGCCGCGCGAGACCCGCCACTCGTACTCGCGCCGGATCGCGCTCGCGAAGCCCAGCTCCAGCAGCGTGTTGAAGGAGCCGTCCGCGGCCTCCAGGACCGTGCCGAGCAGCCGGTCCAGCTCCTCCGGGTCGACGACCGACAGCGGGAGCCGGGCCGTCAGGTAGATGTCGCCGAGGCGGTCCACCGCGTACGCCATGCCGTACAGCTTGAGGTTGCGCTCCAGCAGCCAGCGGTGGACGCCCGCCTCGTTCTCGTCGGGGTGCCGGATCACGAAGGCGTTGACCGACAGCGAGTGCCGGCCGACCTTCAGCGAGCAGGTGGTGCTCAGCTTGCGGGTGCCGGGGAGCTGGACGACGTAGGACCCCGGCTCGGGGCTCTCCCAGCTCAGCTCCGCGGCGGCGAGCGCGCTCTCGATGATCTCGGCGGTGTCAGCCATGGTGGGAGCGTACGCGACGGCGATGATCATGCATGGCGGCGGTGTAGACGTCGGCCGTGCCGCTCGCCGCGGTGTCCCAGCCGAAGAACTGCGCGTGCCGTGCGGCCTGGGCGCCCATCCGGTCCGCGAGCGCCGGCTCGTCCACGAAGCGCCGCAGCTCGCGCGCGTAGTCCACCGGGTCGTGCCCGGGTACGAGGATCCCCGTGACCCCGTCGTTGACGGCGACGGGCAGCCCGCCGACCTCGGCGGCGAGCACCGGCGTGCCCGCGGCCTGCGCCTCTATGGCGACGAGTCCGAAGGACTCGCTGTAGGAGGGCATGACCAGCACGGACGCCGCCCGGAACCAGTCCGCGAGGCCGTCCTGGGCGACCGGCGGGTGGAAGTGCACGAGGTCGGCGATGCCGAGCTTCGCGGCGAGCTTGTGCAGGCCTTCCGGCTTGGCGAGGCCGCTGCCGCTGGGCCCGCCGACGACGGGCACGAAGAGGCGGCGGCGCAGCGAGGGGTCCTGGTCGACCATGACTGCGACGGCGCGCAGCAGGATGTCGGGGGCCTTCAGCGGCTGGATCCGCCCGGCGAAGAGGGGGATGACGGCGTCCCGCGGGAGGCCGAGGCGGGCGCGGGCCGCGGCGCGGCCGTCGCCGACGGTGAACCGGTCGAGGTTCACGCCGGGGTGGACGACGGCCACCTTGGCGGGGTCGGCCTCGTAGTGCCGGACGAGCTCGTCGGCCTCCTCGGCGGTGTTCGCGATGAGCCGGTCGGCGGCGGCCACGATCTGCGTCTCCCCTATGACGCGGGCGGCGGGCTCGGGCGTGTCCCCCTCGGCCAGCGCCGCGTTCTTGACCTTCGCCATGGTGTGCATGGCGTGCACGAGCGGGACGCCCCAGCGCTGCGCGGCGAGCCAGCCGACGTGGCCGGAGAGCCAGTAGTGGGAGTGGACGAGGTCGTAGTAGCCGGGGCGGTGGCCGGCCCAGGCCTGCATGACGCCGTGGGTGAAGGCGCACAGCTGGGCCGGGAGCTCCTCCTTGGCGAGGCCTTCGTAGGGGCCCGCGTCCACGTGCCGGACGAGGACTCCGGGGGCCAGGTCGACCACGGGGGGCAGCCCGCCGGTGGTGGCCCGGGTGAAGATCTCGACCTCGATGTTGATCGCGGCGAGCCGCTTGGCCAGCTCGACGATGTAGACGTTCATGCCGCCCGCGTCGCCGGTGCCGGGCTGGTGCAGCGGCGAGGTGTGCACGCTGAGCATGGCCACGCGGCGCGGCTTGCGGTGGTGGCCGACGGCCGGAAGGCGCAGGCGGGGTGGCTCGTGGCGGGTGGCACGGGCGGCGGCGAGGCGGCCACTGAGGCGGGACACGTACTGGCTCAAAGGACCAGTCCTCTCGGCTCGGACGGCGCACGCACGACGCTCGGACGGCATGACGGACCGCATGCCGGACGGCATGACGGCGAGGGCGCGGAAGACGCCCTGCAAGGAGTGCAACCCGGATGGCCGTCCCGCGCATTCCGGGGTGTCCGGTTTTCCTGCGGGTTTCCTCGTCCTCAGTGCTGCGCGGCGGGATTTTCATGGTGCGCGGGCCCTCCGCTTACCCTCGGCTCATGGCCTCCCGCAGTACCCCGCCCTCCAGCCGCGCGCCCGGCCGCCCCGTGGGCTCGGTGACGCGCGGGACGACCAATCCGAACCGGTTGCGCCGGATGGACCGCTGGATCGCGGCCACGCACGGGGCCGCACTGCGGCGCGCGGAGGCGCCGGTCGCTGTCGACCTGGGGTACGGGGCCGCGCCCTGGACGGCGGTCGAGCTGCTGGCGCGGCTGCGGGACGCGGCGCCGCGGGTACGGGTGGTCGGCATCGAGATCGAGCCGGCGCGGGTGGCGGGTGCGAAGCCGTACGAGCGGGAGGGGCTGAGCTTCCGGCACGGCGGTTTCGAGGTGCCGCTGGACGGCGGGGCCCGCCCTGCACTGATCCGCGCGGCGAACGTATTGCGCCAGTACGACGAGGAGCAGGTCGCCGAGGTCTGGGCGCGGCTGTGCGGGCGGCTGGCTCCGGACGGGCTGCTGGTGGAGGGGACCTGCGACGAGATCGGGCGGCGGCACGTGTGGGTGGCGCTGGGCCCGGAGGGGGCGCGCACGGTGACGTTCGCGACCCGGCTGGGCTCGCTGGAGCGCCCCTCCGACCTTGCGGAACGGCTGCCGAAGGCGCTGATCCACCGGAACGTGCCGGGCGAGCCGGTGCACGCGTTCCTGCGGGACTTCGACCGGGCGTGGGCGGCGGCGGCCCCGTACGCCTCGTACGGGGCGCGGCAGCGCTGGATCCGGACGGCGCGGGCGCTGGCCGGCGACTGGCCGCTGGTGGACGGGCCTCGGCGGTGGCGGCAGGGGGAACTGACCCTGCCCTGGGAGGCGTTGCGCCCGGTGGGGTGAACGCGGTCCGCGGGGGAACCGGGGGCGGGGGCGTTCCGTTGAACCGTGCGGGGTTGGGGGTGGGGTCCGTTGGGGCGGACAAGATCGGATCGCCGTCCACAAGGGTGTTGGAATTCATCGACTCGTGGCACCATCCCGATGGCAGTGAGAAGTTACTGATGAATAGTCAGATCTGAGACCGGATCTGACCGGGGTGCCTGGGGGGACCATGGGAGCCGCAAGGCGACGGCGAGGCGCAAGTTCTCTCGTACTGCTGTGCACGATGGCGATACTGACGGCGCCGGGCCTCGCGACGGGCATGGCGTACGCGGCTCCGGCCGCCCCGGTGGCCCCCGCCTCTCCCGCGGCCCCGGCCGCGCCCCTCCCCGAGCCGGGCGGCAAGTCCCTGGAGCAGGTCCGCAAGGAGATCGAGGAGCTGTACCGGCAGGCGGGCACCGCCACGGACGCCTACAACCTCGCCGAGGCCGAGACCAAGGCCCAGTCGGACAAGATCGTCGAGATCGCCAAGCTCGTCGTCGCCGGCAAGGAGCGGATCACCGCCCTGAAGAACCGGGCGGGCGCCGCCGCCCGCGCCCAGTACCGCACGGGCGGAATGCCGCCGGGCGCGCAGCTGGCGCTGAGCGACGACCCGAACCACTACCTCGACGGGGCGGGCCGGCTGCGCGAGGCCGAGAAGGCCACCTCGGGCATGCTCTCCGAACTGGACCGGACCCAGGCCGACTTGCAGCGCTACGCCGAGGAGGCGAGCCTGCGCTGGGCCACCCTGGAGGCCAACCGGGTCAAGTCGGAGGAGGCCAAGAAGCAGATCGAGGAGAAGATCAAGGCGGCGGAGGAGCTGGAGAGCAAGCTGGAGGCCGAGGAGAAGGCCCGGCTGATCCAGCTGGAGCAGGAAGCCCAGTACAGGGCGCAGACGGCGTGGCTGTCGTCGGGCGCGATGAAGGACGTCAACGGCGCGGCCACGGACGCGGGCAAGCGGGCCGTGCAGTTCGCCACCGCGCAGATCGGCAAGCCGTACAAATGGGGCGCCGTGGGCCCGTCGTCGTTCGACTGCTCCGGGCTGACCTCCCAGGCCTGGCTGGCGGCGGGCCGGGGCATCCCGCGCACCTCGCAGGAACAGCTGCGGCTGCTGCCGAAGGTCGCGCTGAAGGACATGCGCCCGGGCGACCTGATCATCTACTTCGACGACGCGACCCATGTCGGCATGTACGTCGGCGACGGTGCGATGGTCCACGCCCCGCGCCCCGGCCGGAACATCACGCTGGCGGGCGCGGGCTCGATGCCGATCAAGGCAGTGGTCCGCCCCGACGCGTAGCCCCTGCGGGGTCGCTCGGCGGGCGGGTCCGGGGCTCCGGCGGTGCCGGGGCACGCGGCCCGGGCACGGTCGCTCGGCGCGGCGACAGCGGCTGCGGCTGCGGGCCCGGCCTGCGGCTGTGGGCTCGGCCTGCGGCTGCGGCTGCGGCTGCGGCTGCGGCGAGACCGTGCGGGCCGGCGGCGAACGAGCCCCGCCTGCGGTGCGGGGATCCGGGCCCGCCGTCGGAGCGGACCGGAGCGACGGATCGTGTGACGCAGGCAACCCGGCGGGGTCCGGAAACGTCTCGCTCAACGGGACGGAACCCGGCCCCACCGTGACCTTTGTCATCCAGTGAGCCGATTTTCCCCCGCGATAACCGCATATGACGGAGGCCCTCACCAAGAACGGCATTCCGTTCGCCGGGCCGGGACCGCTAGGGTCTGCCGGACGAGCGCACCCTCGGGGGGAGGGAAGGAACCGGAGACGATGCCCGTACCCGTACCGCGGCAGAGGGACATCCCGGCCACGGAGAGCGGTCAGGCCGTTCTGTACACCGCCGCCCCGGCCACAGCCGCCACGGGCGTCGCGCAGGCGACCCCTCAAGTGGTCGCGCCGACGGCCCCTCACACCACCCCGCTGACCCTCCTGGTCATCGAGGACGACCCGGCCGGCGGCCTCACCGTCCCCGAGATCCTCGACGCGGACGGCCACCGCATCCGCGTCCGAACCGCCCGCAACCTCACCGAGGCCGAACGGCTGCTCACGCCCGACGTGCACTGCATCCTGCTCGACCTGTCCCTTCCGGAGGCCGGCGCCCGCACCCCGGGGGCAACCGCCACCGCCGTGGACGAGCTGGTCGCCCTCCGCCAGGTGCTGCGCATCGCGCCACGCCACGCCGTCCTCGTCCTCACCGGCGAGGACGAGGCCGAGCGCGCTGCCGAGGCCGTCCGGGTCGGCGCCCAGGACTTCCTCTTCCGGGACGAGCTGGACGGCCGGCTGCTGAGCCGCGCCATCCGCTACGCCGTGGAGAGAAAGCGGGCGGACATCGCCCAGTACAAGCTCGCAGAATCGAAACTGCGCGCCCAGGAGAACGCCCGCCTGGAACGCGGCCTGCTCCCCACTCCCCTGCTGGAGGGCTCCGACCTCCGCTTCGCCGCCCGCTACCGCCCCGGCCGCAGCCGGGCCCTGCTCGGCGGCGACTTCTACGACACCGTCCGCACCCCCGACGGCACCGTCCACGCGATGATCGGCGACGTGTGCGGCCACGGCCCCGACGAGGCCGCGCTCGGCGTCGAGCTCCGCATCGCCTGGCGCGCCTTGACCCTGGCCGGCCTGTGCGGCGACGACCTGCTGTCCACCCTCCAGGAGGTTCTGGAGGTCGAGCGGCCGTGCGAGGAGATATTCGCGACGCTGTGCACGGTCGACATAGCCCCGGACGGCCGCCGCGCCGGTCTGTGCCTGGCCGGCCACCCGGCACCGCTGATCTCCCGCCCGGGCCGCCGCGCGCGGCTGCTCCCGTACGAGAACAGCGGTCCGGCCCTCGGGCTGCTGCCCCGGGCCCGCTGGCCTCGCCGCCAGGTGGAGCTCGGCGGCACCTGGAGCCTGATGCTCTACACCGACGGCCTGATCGAGGGCCACATCGGCGAGGGCAAGGAACGTCTGGGCCAGGACGGCATGGTCGACATGATCAACCGCCATCTGGACCGCGGGCTGAGCGGTGAGGGGCTGCTGGAGGCCTCCGTCACCGAGGCCCGCCGGCTCAACGGCGGTGAACTGACCGACGACGTGGCCGTGGTCCTGCTCTCCCGCGCCGAAGGCTAGGCCGTCCCTTCCGGATCTTGCCGGGCGAGACGGCCCAGGGCGGCTACCGTCCGCCGTTGTAGGGCCCGTACGGCCCGTCGCTGCTGCTGCCGCCGCGACGGCCGCCACCGCCCGAGACCTGCTTGAGGGCCGGGCGCACGTCGACGAAGAAGACGATGGTCGCGACGAGACCGGCGATCTGCAGGAACAGCATGCCCAGGAAGAAGTCCACGGCCACGGTGACGCCGAGGATGACCAGCCAGAAGGTCTTGCTCTGCTTGTCGGCCGCCCGGTACGCGTCCTCCCGCGCCACCAGGGCGAACACGAAGGCCACGACGGCGAGCACCAGCATGACGAGCCCGAGGAACGGGATGACGCCTCGATCGAACCCTTCCATCAACATCGCTTCGACCGCCTTCTCAGCTTCTGCTTCGCACTTCCGATGCCGCCCGACTCCACGCTACCGGCACAGGCCCCTCCATGAACCACAACGGGCCGGGCACCTGAAGGGTGCCCGGCCCGCCGTCGCTCATGCGGCCGTGCTTCAGCTCGCGTCGCCCGCCGTGACCGCGGCCTTCTTGGCCGGGCTCTTGCGCGCGGTGGTCTTCTTCGCGGCGGGCTTCTCCTCGCCGTCGGCCTCGGCCACCGGCTCGGCCGCCACCGGCTCCGCCTCGGGCTCGACGGCCACGGCGATGTCGACGATCTCGGCGGAGACCTCGCCCCGCCAGGTCCGCACGGCCTGCTCGCCGTGCACGGCGACCTTGTCGTAGGTCTCCTTGGCGCGCACCGCGTACTCGGCGGCCACGCCGACACCGCGAAGCGCCAGGTCCTGGGCGGTCTCCCCGAGCTTCTTCGGGTCGATCGCGCCGAGCACCTCGGCGAACTTGGCGGTGACCGCCTCCTGCACAGCCTTCGGGTCCGTGTTCTTCACGGCCTCGATGCGCGCGGGAGCCTCGGCGCGCAGCTGCTCGATCAGGTCGGGCACCTTCTTGGCCTGCTGCACGGCCAGGTCGGCGGTGCCGGCGGCGAAGTAGAGGGGAGTGGGGTCGGTGAGGGTCTTCTTCAGGTCATCGGCGATGGCCATGTGCTGGTCCTCCCGGATCAACTTCAGTTCGGCTTCGACGGCATCTCGTCGGTGGGCACATCGAGCGCGTTCTCCTTGCGGAACGACTCGTAGATCTGGAGCAGCACCTGCTTCTGCCGCTCGTTGATGGAGGGGTCGGCGAGTATGACGGCCCGCGTCTCGACCTCGTCCGGGTCCCGCTCGTCCAGGATCCCGGCCTGCACGTACAGCGTCTCCGCGGAGATCCGCAGCGCCTTGGCGAGCTGCTGCAGGATGTCCGCGCTCGGCTTGCGCAGCCCACGCTCGATCTGGCTCAGGTACGGATTCGACACCCCCGCCTGCTCGGCCAGCTGCCGCAGCGAAAGCTGGGCCTGCCGCCGCTGCTCACGGAGGTATTCGCCGAGATTTCCGACGTTGAGCGATGCCATGCTCAGATCCTGCCCGACCTTGCTAACTATTGCAAGCGACCTGCTTGCAGCATCTCCCACTCGGCGGCGGGCGGGCTGTGACCCGCAGATGGATCCGGACGCCGGAGGCTGAGCGGCAGGCCGTCCGGGAGGGTTTGCTGCACCGGGTCGCCGTGACGGTGTGCCGTGACGAGCGTGGGCGGATCCTCGTCCACCGGCGGTCGGAGCGGCTGCCGCGCTATCCCGGGCTCTACGAGGTCGTCGTCGGTGGCGCCGTGCACGCCGGCGAGTCCTACGAACGGGCCGCCGCGCGGGAGCTGGCCGAAGAGCTGGGCGTTCGGGTGCTGCCGCGCCTGCTGTTCACGTTCGTCAACCGCGGCGGTCTGAGCCCCCACTGGCTCGGCGTGCACACAGCTGTGGTGCCGGACACCGTGACCGCCGATCCCGACGAGGTCGCCTGGCACGGCCGGCTGACCGAGCCGGAGCTGCGGTCGACCCTGCTGGAGTGGCCCTTCACCCCCGACAGCCACGAAGCCTTCAGCCGGTATCTCGCGTTCCGGACCGCTCAGTCGTCGTCGAACTGGAGCTCCGGACGGGTCCAGAGGGTGAGGTCGCTGCTGGTGGCGACCGCCAGGGTCAGGCCGGAGGGGGAGAAACCGGCCGCGCGGAGTTCCGAGTACTCGGAGTGGAAGACGTGCCACCACGAGCCTCCCTCCGGACCTCTGTGGGCACCGCCGTCGGCGGACAGGACGACGCGGTCGTGGGGCCACTCGGGGCTGACCACGTCCAGGGTCCAGCCGTCCGGTGTGGTGCGGTGCAGGCCGCCGCCGAAGAGCCCGGCGATGCGCACCGGGGCGCCCGCGACCGGGCCGAGCCCGGGGCAGGTGAGGTCCGGGTGGGCGTCCGGGGTGCTCGTGTCGGGGTCGGGGTACCGGTCGCGGGCGATCTTCTCGCCGGTGACCGCGTCGAAGAGTCCGTGGCCGTCGCTGGACACGACCATGACGAGGTCGTGTCCGGTGCCGGGATGGACGGCGAAGCCGATGCCGAGCAGCCCCCCGATGGGCGTCCGGCGGTCCAGCACCGGCTGCCACGGCTCCGGGGCCGGCCGGACGGGGGCGGCCAGGTACCGCTCGCGCACCTTCTGCTGGTACTCCGTGATCAACGCATCTCCTCCGTCGACGGGCCGCGTCAGGCCGTGCCGATGACCACCGTCGCGTACAGCTCCTCCGAGGTCACCGCCCGGACCGCGAAGCCCGCCGACGTCAGGGCCGAGGCCGTCGACGGGGACTGGCGGGCGCTCGTCTCGATCAGCAGGTGGCCGCCCGGGGCCAGCCAGGGCAGCGCCCCCGCCGCCACCCGGCGGTGGACGTCCAGGCCGTCGGCCCCGCCGTCCAGCGAGACCAGCGGCTCGTGGTCCCGTGCCTCCGACGGCATGAGGACGATCTCCTCCGTCGGCACGTACGGGGCGTTGACCACCAGCACGTCCACCCGGCCGCGCAGCGAGGACGGGAGCGCCGCGTACAGGTCGCCCTCCCACACCCGGCCGCCGTACGGGGCCACGTTGCGCCGCGCGTACACCAGCGCCGCCGGGTCGATGTCCGCCGCGTGCAGCTCCACGCCGCCCGGCAGCCCCGCGGCCACCGCCGCGCCCAGGGCGCCGACCCCGCAGCACAGGTCCAGTACCACCGCGCCGGGGCGGGCCAGTGCCACCGCCTCCTGCACCAGGAACTCGGTGCGCCGGCGCGGTACGAAGGCCCCCGCGCCGACCTCCATGCGCAGGCCGCAGAACTCCGCCCAGCCGACGACGTGTTCCAGCGGTTCGCCGCCCACCCGGCGGGCCAGCAGCTCCGCCAGGTGGTCCGCGTCGGTGGCGGCCCCGGTCAGGAGCTCCGCCTCCTCCTCCGCGAAGACGCAGCCCGCGGCGCGCAGGGATTCCACAAGTGATGTCACAGAGATTCGGTCCTCAGTACTTGGTGCTTGGTGCTCGGTGCTCGGTACGCGGTCGCCCCGGGCGGTCAGAAGATGTCCGGGCACCACGGCCGGCGCGCGGTGCGGAACACCGCGTCCGCGAGTGCGGCCGCCCCCGGGCGTTCCTCCGTGACCCGCCCCAGCGCGGCCAGCCGCACCGCCGACGCGTCCCCCAGGTACAGGGATCCCAGCTCGGCCACGTCCAGCCGCAGGTCCGCCGCCGCCTCGGTCCGCTCGCACACGCCGGTGCCCGCGTCCAGCCGGTAGCGGCCGGCCGCCGGCCCCGTCCCGTCCGTGACCTCCAGGACGAGCACCCCGGGCACCTCGTACGTCCGCGCGCCCAGCGCCCGTACGACGTCCAGCACCCGCACCCACATGAAGTCCGCGGTGGAGACGACCCGGGCCGAGCGCGGGTCGGGCAGCAGCTGCGGGAGGAGGTCGTCGGGGGCCCGGTAGCCGGTGCGGACCTTCAGCACCCAGTCGATCGAGCACAGGAACTGCCACAGCGCCCGCTCCGCCTGCGGGGTGACCGCCAGCAGGTCGCTGACCTGCACGGTGTTCTGCGGAAGCTTCGCGTCCGTCCAATGGTCGTCGGCACCGTAGACGGCGAGGCCGGCCACTTCCCCCTCCGCCGTCCGGTACACGGCGTAGAACTTCTCCTGATAGGGCCGGTACGACCACTGCTCCAGGCCGGTCTGCAGACTCCACCAGCGCTCGTCCCGGTCCACGGCCCCGGGGGTCCGCGCCCGCAGCCGCTCGTGCAGCCCGGGCCCCACCCGCCGCAGCTCCTCGACGTCCACCAGCTCGATCCGCCCGCCGTCCACGGGCGCCGACAGGCGCCGGTCCAGCCCGGTGCGCGCCACGTCGACCTCCCACTCCACGAGAGAGGTGGCGGGCCCGAACCCGTACCGCCCGTAGATCGGGTACTCGGCGGCGATCAGCGTCGCGAGCGCATCGCCGCGCGCCTTCGCCGCGGCGAACTCGGCGACCATCATCCGGGTCAGCAGACCCTGCCGGCGGTGGGTGGGCAGCACGCCCACGTTGGAGATCGCGGTGGCGCGGACGGCCGCCCCGCCCGGCACGGTCAGCTGCTGCGGGAAGGAGCGCAGGGCGGCCACGCAGCGACCGCTGTCGGCGTCGAACGCCCCCTGCATCCGGGAGAAGTCGCTGTACTTGGCGCGCAGGGCTATGTCGGCCTCGGCCACCCGGTGGGGCGTCAGGAAACCGGTGTGCACGGCGCGCACCCAGTCGGGGAGTTCGGATTCGGCGATCGGCCGGACGTCAGCACTCATAGCCGCCCACGCTAATCGCCCGGCCGCCGTCGGTCGTCCGAATTTCCGCGCCGGTCCGCTACGCCAGCAGGTCGTCCACCTGCGCCTCTCCCTCCCGGTAGCGCCGGGTGATCTCCGTACTGCAGTCGTCCACCGTGCGCTGCAGCTGCTGGCGGCGCCGCGAGACCTGCTGCTCGTAGCGCACCAGCCGCCCCAGCCCGTCGTGCAGTTCACCGTCCGTGCGGGCGCTCAGGTCCGACAGCTCCACGTCGGCCAGCATCTCCGCGGCCAGCAGGCGGTACTCCTCGCTGTGCGGGGTGCCGAGCGTGACGTGCCGCGCGGACGCGCTGCGGCTGGAAGGGGCGTCGGCGAGGATCACCGAGAGCCGGTCCACCACCGGCGCCTCGGGGTCCGTCCGCCGGGCCAGCTCCGCCCGCAGGATGTCGATGCGGCCCTGGAGCAGTCTGCGCACGTAGCTCAGATCGGCCTCGTCGCGCTGCGCGTCACGGCGCAGCGCGCGCAGCTCCGGCAGCCCGAGTGCGGTGGTGGGGCTCGGCGGCCCCTGGATCTCCGCCGTGCGCTGCGCGGGCGGTCGTACCGCGGCAGCTGCGACGGAAGCGGGTGATGCAGGTACGGAGGTACCAGATGTATTCATACGAACGGGTCCGTCCCCTCGACCGGTGCGGCCACCCGCACCGCCTGTGTGCATCGTGCCACTCCCCGTGGCCCGGGTGCAGTCCCACTCCACCCGATCGGCCCCGGACGGGTGCAAGCCTGGTACACAGGTGGTATGCGAGCAGTGGTGCAGAGGGTGGACGGCGCGAGCGTCGTCGTGGGCGGCGAGACCGTCGGCGAGATCGTCGGCGAGGGGTTGTGCGTGCTGGTGGGGGTGACCCACGACGACACCCCGGAGAAGGCGGAGCTGCTGGCCCGCAAACTGTGGTCCGTACGGATCCTGGAGGGCGAGAAGTCCTGCAGCGACAACGGCGCACCGCTGCTGGTGATCTCCCAGTTCACGCTCTACGGCGACGCCCGCAAGGGCCGCCGCCCCACCTGGAACGCGGCCGCCCCCGGCCCGGTGGCCGAGCCGCTGGTCGACGAGGTCGTGGCACAGCTGCGCGCGCTGGGTGCGACGGTGGAGACGGGCCGGTTCGGCGCGGACATGCGGGTCTCGCTGACCAATCACGGCCCGTTCACCATCGTCATCGACATCTGACGGAGGCGGGGGCGGTCAGGGCGCTACGACGACCTCCTGCGCGGCGGCCGTCTTCCCCGCCAGCAGCGGTGCGTCCACCGGCACGTTCCGCTTGACCAGCGCGAGCGCGATCGGGCCCAGCTCGTGGTGGCGGACGGCCGTGGTCACGAAGCCCAGCTGACGGCCCTCCTCCCCGTCCGAGGCGAGCCGCACCGGGGTGCCGTGGGCCGGGAGCAGCACCTCCGAGCCGTCCAGGTGCAGGAAGACCAGGCGGCGCGGGGGCTTCCCCAGGTTGTGGACGCGGGCGACCGTCTCCTGACCGCGGTAGCAGCCCTTCTGCAGGTGCACGGCGGTACCGATCCAGCCCAGCTCGTGCGGGATGGTCCGGTGGTCGGTCTCCTGGCCGAGCCGCGGCCGGTGCGCCTCGACGCGCAGGGCCTCGTACGCGAGCAGGCCCACGGCCGGGCCGTGCGCGGCGGCGAAGGACTCCAGCTCGCCGCGCGGCAGGAAGACGTCCCGGCCGTACGCGGTCTCCCGGACGATGTGCTCCTTGTCCCGCGTGACCTCGGCGATGGAGCCGGCCGGCAGGTGCACGACCGCGAACTCCTCGGTGCGGTCGGCCACTTCGACGCGGTAGAAGAACTTCATGGACTCCAGGTAGGCGATCAGCTCGCCCTGGGTGCCCGGCTCCACGTGCGCCCACGTGGTCTCGCCGTCGTCGACGAGGTAGAGCGCGTGCTCGATGTGCCCGTTCGCGGAGAGGATCAGCGCCTCGGTGGCCTGCCAGGCCGGCAGCTCGGTGAGGTGCTGGGTGAGCAGCAGGTGCAGCCAGCTCAGGCGCTCCGGCCCGCTGACGGTGACGACTCCGCGGTGCGAGAGGTCGACGAAGCCGCGCCCCTCCGCGAGGGCGCGCTGTTCGCCGTACAGCTCGCCGTAGTGGGCGGCGACGCCCTCGTCACGGCCTTCGGCCGGTACGGCGCCGGGGAGATGGAGCAAGGGGCTGCTGGTCATGGGACCAAGCGTACGACCCTGCTACGACTGAGCGGCACGCTGCTTGGCAGCGCACTCGCGGCACAGACCGAAGATCGCGAAGTGCTTCATGTCGGTCTCGAAGCCGAAGGCGGTACGGAGCTTCGCCGTGAACTCGGCGGCGATGTCCACGTCCGCCTCGATGACCTCGCCGCAGTCCCGGCAGACCAGGTGGATGTGGTGGTGCCGGTCGGCGAGGTGGTAGGTGGGGGCCCCGTGCCCGAGGTGGGCGTGCGAGACCAGCTTGAGCTCCTCCAGGAGCTCCAGGGTGCGGTAGACAGTGGAGATGTTGACCCCGGAGGCGGTCTTGCGCACCTCGGCGAGGATCTCGTCCGGGGTGGCGTGCTCCAGGGCGTCGACCGCTTCGAGCACGAGCTGGCGCTGCGGCGTCAGGCGGTATCCGCGCTGCCGCAGGTCGCTCTTCCAGTCAGAGCTTTCGGTGTCCACGCCGCTCCCCACCCGGCCAGTGTATGCGCGCGAAGGGGACCGCGGGCGATCCCGCGGTCCCCTTTCGCACGGCCTTTCGTACAGCCTTGCGTACAGCCGGTGGGCTCAGCGGAAGAAGGCGATGCCGTCGTCCGGCATGTCCGGGAGGTTGCGCGCCATCTCGGCGACCTCCTCGGGCGTGACGACCTTCTTCAGCTGGGCCGACATGTACGGGCGCAGCTCGACGTCCGGGGTGGCCTTCTCGCCGACCCACATGAGGTCGCTCTTCACGTAGCCGTAGAGCCGCTTGCCGCCGCTGTACGGGCCGGAGGCCGCGGTGCGGGCGACCGCGTCGGTGACCAGGTCGATCTGGGGCTTCTGGTCGGCGAGCTCGCCGTACCAGACCTCGACGACGCCCTGGTCACGGACCATGACGATCTCGACCTTGCGGTCCTTGTCGATGCGCCAGTAGCCCGACTCGGACTCCAGCGGGCGCACCTTCTTGCCCTCGGCGTCGAGGACCCAGGTGTGGGAGGTGTACTCCAGGAAGTCCCGGCCGTCGTGGCTGAAGACGACCTCCTGGCCGAAGTTGCACTTCTCCTCACCGGGGAAGTCGAAGACGCCCGCGCCCTCCCAGTTGCCGAGGAGGAAGGCGAGGGGGACGAGGCCCGGGTTCAGGTCGGACGGGATCTGGATCATGAATGGCTGCTCAGGCGATCTGTCGGAGGGGTTCCGGGGCGGTCTGCTGGGCGGATGCTCAGCGCTGACCCTGGTACAGCTTCTTGACGGCCAGGCCGGTGAAGGCCATGACGCCGACGCAGACCAGGACCAGCAGGGAGGTGAAGACTGCCTCAAGCACGGGGTGCTCCTCGGAATTCGTTCGGGGGGTACGGGCCGGTTCCCAAGCCTACTGGGCCGGGGCCGGGCGCACCGTGCGAGGTGGCCCGTAGCCCCGGTCCGGCCGGGAACCGGCCCTGCGGTCAGCTCAGCAGCTGGCTCTGCAGGATCACGGTCTGGTGGAACGGAACGGGAGCCACCTCTCCCTTGCGGGTCTGGATGACCATGCCGAGGACGTCACCCGTCCGGAGGCACCCGATCTTGCTCTGTTCCTCCCCGAGGAGGGGCTTCAGCTCCTGGTACACGCTGAGCTCGGTACCGTCGAAGTTGGCCGCCCCCGGGAAGTCCAGCGTGGTGCTGTTCATCTGGGTGTTCTTGGCCTTGCTCCACACGTCGTCCAGGTCGAGGGCCGAGACCCCGTTCAGCCGCATGTTGCTGTCGCAGCCCTTGAACGCGTCCACGAAGCCCGAGGAATGGAAACGCAGCAGGTACACGTGCGTCCGCGTGCCGTCCGCCGTCGTCCAGCCCCGACCGGTGATCTGCCGCAGCCCGTCCCATTCGAGGGACTGCTTCAGCTTCGGGCGCTCCTCGGGCGTGTACTCCTCCAGGAAGGCGTCGACCGGCACCGTCCCGTCCTTGTCCGCCTTGACCGTGTCGTCCGCCTTGGAGCCCACGGGCGCGGGCAGCAGCAGGCCGGTGAGCGGCGCGTAGTGCGTCCCGTCCTTGTTGTCCGGGCCCTGGGGCAGCGGGGCACCGGCGGGCAGCGCGGGCTGGGACAGCGTGGGGAACGTCCAGCGGCCGTCGTCCTCGGTGGACAGGCCGGGGATGTCGGTGCGCTCGGGCACCGTGATCCCGTACGCGACCCCCGCGCCGACGGTGGCGAAGACGACGACGGCGGCGGTCCAGCGCAGGGCGGCGAACAGGCGTCGCCGGTCCTTGGGCGGGGCCGGCACGGCCTCGGCCGCCCCGGCGGTCGCCGCGGTCGCGTCGGTGGGCTCCGCGACCGTGTCGGTGGGCGTGGGCTCCGGGGCGGTCGCGGTCGCGGTCGCGGCCTCGGGCTCGGGCCCGGTGGCCGCGGTGGTGGTCTGCTCGCTCACGCGGACTCTCCGGGGGACTTGATGTGGTCGAGTTGCTGCTTGAACAGGCTCGCGGCGTCCTTCACCACGAATCCCTCGCTGCCGTACATCCGGAAACTCACCATGACGTCTCCCTCGACGGCGAGGCAGTCGAGGGACTGGAGCTTCTCCTTCTTCTTGTCCTTGTCCTTCTCGACGACGACGGAGTTCACCGAGCACTTGGCCTGCGGGTGTCCGTCCACCTTCGGCGCCTCGCCGTCGGAACCGGAGAGCTCGATCAGCTTCCCGGCGAACTCGCCGAACTTGGCGAGCTGCTGCGGGTCGGCCTGCACGAGCTGGATCTCGGCGACCACACCGCCGCCGACGCCGTCCTTGCGCGAGTAGCTGCGCCCGGCCAGGCCCTTGAGCTTCAGGTCGCCGAGCACCTTGTCGCGCTCGCCGCGCTGGCTGCTGGACAGCCCCTTGCGGGCGTCCTTGAAGGTCTCCAGCGCCCGGTCGCCCGAGATGAAGTAGTAGTTGCCCTCTTTGTCGATGTCGGGGCCGGCCCAGTAGTCGTTGGGCATCGGCAGCAGCTTGCCCGTGAGTGCGTTCGGGGGCACGGACGGCACCGGGGCCTGCGTCCCGCTCGTCGTGTGGTCCTCGGCCAGCCAGTACCGCGTCGGCGAGGTCCGGTCGGCGCCGGAGAGCGCGACCGCCGCTCCGAGGCCGGCGCCGACGAGGACGACGACGCCCACGCCGGCCGCCACGAGCGTGACCACCTTGCGGTTCATCCTGCGCCGGGGCGCGGCGGCGGCCGGCGGCTCGGCCCAGGGTCCCGCCCCGGCGGCGTCGGTCACGTTCTGCTGCTCGCTCACGTTCTGCTGCTCGCTCACAGCCGCTCCATCTGTCGCTTGGCCAGGTCGGCCAGGGCGTTCTCGTCGACATCGCCGCGGTTGTTCACGTACATGATGGTCACCACGGTGTCGCCACGGCGGACGACGGCACGGCCACCGCGGATCGGCTCGTATCCCGGCTTCTCGTGCGCCTTCGAGTCGACCCACATGTGGCCGAACTCGTCGGGGACTCCCTGCACTTCCTTGCCCGCGTTGCCCGCGTACTCCTTCGTGGGCATGTAGTGCTCGATGCCCAGCTGGAAGTCCTCGGCCTCGTTGCGGTCGTGGAACTGGAGCAGGTAGATCTGGACGAAGTTCCGGTCGGACTCCGCCCATTCCACGGAGGCGATGCTCCGGGTCCGGTCGGTGATGAGGCCGCCGAGACCTCCGGAGACCTCCTTGTAGTACTCCGCGGCGAACAGGTCCAGGGGAAGTGCGCCCGAGAACTCGCTCTTCGCTCCGCCCGGGACATCCAGCAGCTTCTTCGCCAGCTCCTCGTCCGCCTTGTGCCAGCGGTTGGCGTTGATCGAGCGCTTGGTCGTCGCGTCGTTCATCGCCTGCGGCTTCGGCCCGGCCATCGTCTGCTGGGCCAGCGGCGGCAGCGGAGTGGGCTCGCGGTGGTACTGGACCGCGTAGCCGGTGATCGTCCCGGCGAGGACGCCGAGCGCCGCCGCGCCCGCGATCAGGAGAGCCGTGCGCCCCACCCGGCGGCGCGGGACCGAAGCGTCCGGCTCCGGCGCGCTCTCCCCCTCGTTCCGCGGCTCCGGGATGGTCTGTTCGTGTTCCAAAGGGGTCCCCCACAGACTGCAGGCGCGAGCTGGTTACCCGCGCGTACCCCTTGACCCACACCGCGACGGACCAGTTGTACGAGGAAAGATCACATTCTCGTCTCGGGAGGTTTCAGTCCTCGTGACGCCGCTTTCCGTCCAGTTCGTCCCACCACTCGTCGGACTTCGGATCGCCCGAGGGGTCGTCCCACCAGCGGTCGTCCGGGCCGCGCCGGTTGGCGATCATCGCGGCGACCGGCGGGATGACCATCGCGACCACGCACATGGCCACCGCCGCCTCCACGGACAGCAGGCGCACGAAGGTCCAGGCGGAGACGAAGAGGACCAGGCATCCGCCCATGAGCAGGAAGTAGGCGCGCCGGCGCCGGGCGTACATGCCTCCAGCGTAGATCCGGCACCCCCACGCGCAAGGGTGCGGACGGCACGAAGGGCCGCACCCCGTTCCAGTGGCGTCCAACCCCCGGGGGTGCGGCCCTTCGGCCGTTCGATCAGGCGATCACATGCGCGGTGCTCAGACCGCGATCGCCACGTCCGTCACACCGCCGGCCTCGGCGACGACCACGGCACGGTCCGCCTGGGCACCCGGGACGAGCGCCCGCAGCGTCCAGGAGCCGGTGGCGGCGTAGAAGCGGAACTGGCCGGTCGCCGAGGTCGGGACCTCCGCGGTGAACTCGCCGGTCGAGTCCAGCAGGCGGACGTAGCCGGAAACCGGCTCGCCGTCCTTGGTGATCTGACCCTGGATGGCGGTCTCACCGGGCTTCAGCGTCGCGAGGTCGGGCCCGCCGATCTGTGCTCCACACATGTTCTCTGTCCTGTCCTGGAGAGGTCGTACTACGAGGGCGTCGCGTGCCCGGTCGTCTGGATTTACTTGTTGGCGCCGAGCTCGATCGGCACGCCGACGAGCGAGCCGTACTCGGTCCACGAACCGTCGTAGTTCTTGACGTTCTCCTGGCCCAGGAGCTCGTGCAGCACGAACCACGTGAGCGCGGAGCGCTCACCGATGCGGCAGTAGGCGATGGTGTCCTTCGCCAGATCGACCTGCTCCGCCTGGTAGAGGGCGGTCAGCTCGTCGTCCGACTTGAAGGTGCCGTCGTCGTTGGCGTTCTTCGACCACGGGATGTTGCGGGCGCTCGGCACGTGGCCGGGGCGCTGCGACTGCTCCTGCGGGAGGTGGGCCGGGGCGAGCAGCTTGCCGGAGAACTCGTCGGGCGAACGGACGTCGACCAGGTTCAGGGAGCCGATCGCGGCCACGACGTCGTCGCGGAAGGCGCGGATGGAGGTGTCCTGGGCCTTGGCCTTGTACTCGGTGGCCGGGCGGTTCGGGACGTCCTTGCCGTCGACCAGGTCGCGGGAGTCGAGCTCCCACTTCTTGCGGCCGCCGTCGAGGAGCTTGACGTCCTGGTGGCCGTAGAGCTTGAAGTACCAGTAGGCGTAGGACGCGAACCAGTTGTTGTTGCCGCCGTAGAGGACGACGGTGTCGTCGTTGGAGATGCCCTTGGCGGAGAGGAGCTTCTCGAAGCCCTCCTGGTCCACGAAGTCGCGGCGGACCGGGTCCTGGAGGTCGCTCTTCCAGTCGATCCGGACGGCGTTGGTGATGTGGTTCTTGTCGTACGCGGACGTGTCCTCGTCCACCTCGACGATGACGACATTGGCGTCGTTCAGGTGGGCCTCGACCCAGTCGGCGTCTACGAGGACGTCGCTGCGGCTCATGGTGTTCTCCTCCGGGGCAGTGTGCGGCGGGGCTGTGCTGGTAACGCGTGCTGCGTGCCTGCGGGTGCGCTCGAGATCCTGCGCGGGGAGGCGTCAGGTGATCAGGAGGCTGGTGCGGTCACGCGGGAAGGGCCGTGGGGCCGTCGTCCGGTCGATGGAGCGGATGCGCTCACAGTTCACATGGATCGACAGAGCATGGCGGCGACGCGACACAGGTCTACTGCCCGTCGCTTCGTGAGGTCCGCCTGCTGATGCTTCATAGCCATGGATCGTAGGGACGAATCAGCCGCCCTGTCACCGGCGTGTCATATATCGAGACAGGATCGTCCGAATAGTGGGATGCGAGGGCCCCCGGCGACCCCCGCGCCGCCTCCGGGACCTGCCGTGCGGCCCGTCCTTCTGCGGATCGGACCGCACCGTCTCACGATCCGGCCACCACCACGTTCGTGCCGCCCAGCGTGAGGTGCACACCGGCCTCGTCCGAGGTCAGGGACGAGAGCTGGAGCCCGGCCGGCATGCCGCTGCCGAGGTCGCGGTCGAAGTCGGTCTTCTTGCGGATCTCCCTCTCGACCACCGCGACGCCCCCGCCGGGCACGGCGTCGGCACGTACACGGACGATCTTGCCGCCCTTGCCGCCCGGCGCGTCCTCGAGGGTGACGGTCGACACCACGCTGTGCGTCAGGACCTTGCCGAAGACGCTCACCGAGGCGGTGACCTTCACCTTGCCGGGCGCCCCGCCGTAGGAGAGGGTCGCGCCGCTCTGCGAGGCCGCCGTCAGGTCGGCGTACGTGATGAGGGCGCTGCCCTCGGCCCGGTCGGCGGTGCCGCCGCTGTAGTCACCGTTCAGCTTCACGCCCCGGAAGCTCGCGTCCAGCTCCGACAGCCGCGTCCTGCGGTCCTCGGCGGTGATCTCGATGCCCCGCAGCTTCAGGTCCACCCGGTCGAGGTCGCGGCTGAGCACCTGGGTCAGGAAGGGGAAGCCGTGGACTTCCACCTCCGAGGAACCGGCCGGGCCCTGCCGCGCCTGTATTCGGTCGGCCAGCCGGTTCTCGACGTAACTCGCGGCCCAGCGGTCCACCCCGACGAACAGGGCCCCCAGAACCACTCCGACGATCACAACGACACGCAGGAAACGCACGTTCCCTCCCCCTACTAATCGGTACGTGCGCTCTAGTTGACCATGCCGGTCGTCGGACAGGGATCAGCTCACCACCCGCCCGATCAGGTACACGGCGGGAGCGGCCGCCGCCAGGGGCAGGGCCACACCGGCCGTCATGTGGACGAACTTCGACGGGTAGTCGTACGCCGCCACGCGCAGCCCGACCAGCGCGCACACCCCGGCGACGAGACCCACCAGCGCCCCGCCCGCACCGATCGGGGTCAGCCCGCCGACCGCGATGCCGGCACCGGCGGCCGCGGCGAGCGAGACGCCGACCGAGGGGGCGGTGGGCAGCGGCAGCGCACGGGCGAAGACGGCGACCGCGACGGCCGCCGCGCCGACCGTGGCGGCGGCGGAATCGGCCGCGAGATAGCCGGCGCAGACGATGGCGAGGGCGGCCGAGGCCACCGAGGCCATCAGCCCGTACATCCGCTCGTCGGGATCGGCGTGGCTGCGCAGCTGCAGGACGAGCGTCAGCAGCACCCAGGCGCCGAGGGTCCCCACGATCGCGCCGGGCCCGTAGAGGGGGTCGACGGCGAGCACGGCCACGTCGGCGACGACGGCTCCGGCGAAGGCGAGGGCGATGCCCTGGCGGGCGGGCCACATGCCGTTGAGGCGGAACCAGCCGGCCGCCGTGAGGCCCTGCAGGGCGATCAGCGGCAGGAGCAGGGCGTACTGGCCGAGGGCCGCGGCCGCGGCGAGCAGCAGTCCGAGCACGGCGGTGAGTATGGCGGACTGCGGACCGGGGTCGATGATCGGCGACCGGCCCTCGGCCCGTGCCTGGGCGGGGTCGACGGCGCGCAGGGTGTTGCCGCCCAGGGTGGGCGGGGACCAGGAGGTGATCTCCTGCGGCTCGCCGGGGGTGGCGGCCGGGTCCTGGTCCGGGCCGGGCGCCGCCTGCGGCGGCATTCCTCCGGCCACCGGAGGCAGGTACGCGGTCTCCTCGACCGGCGGCGACTGCCGGGGCTGCTGCACCGGCGGCGACTGCCGGGGCTGCTGCTGTACGTCGGGCCCGGGGCCCGGGTACGGCGGCAGGTAGGCCGTCTCGGCACCCTGCGGCCAGCCCTGGACCGGTGCCTGGGCCCCGTCCCGGTACCAGCCCTCCGGAGCCGCCGCCTGCTGGGGCTGGTGGGACTGGGGCTGGTGCTGCTGGTCGTGCCCGGGACCCGGATACGGCGGCAGGTAGGCCGTCTCGGCACCCTGCGGCCAGCCCTGGACCGGGGCCGCGGCCGGCGCCTGAGCCCGGTCCCCGTCCCGGTACCAGCCCTCCGGGGCCACCGGCTGCGGGTACGGCTCCGGGACCGGGCCGGGGGCGTAGCCGCCGGCGGCGGAGCCGTCCGTCCAGGGGCCCGGGGCGGCCGGAGCCGCCTGCGCCTCGTCGCGGAACCAGCCCTCGGGCGCGGCAGGCTGCCCCGGCACCGCGCCCAGCGGCGGGTGCACCGGCTGGTAGCTGGTGTCCCAGGTGTCCGACTGCCAGGTCTGGGTCCCGTACGGGTCCTCCTGCTGCTGGTGCTGGTGTTGTTGCTGCTGCTGCGCGTACTGGCGGCGCTGCTGCTCTTCAGGCGTACTCATCGGCTCCCGCTCACCCGCCCGCGAACGGCGGGAGCACCTCGACGGTGCCCCCCTCGGTCAGCGGGACGGAATCATGCGGGCGCTTGCCCACAGGCTCGTCGTTCACGAGGAAGGAGCAGCGCAGCAGGACCCGGGTCAGTTCCCCGGGGTGGCGCTCCCGCACGGCGTCGAGCGCCTCGGCCAGTGTGCGGGCCGAGTACGGCTCCTCCGCCGTCCCGGCCGCGGCCTTGGCCGCCGCCCAGTAGCGGATGGTTCCGGTTGCCACTGCTGCTCCTATCGTCGGCTCTCTACCGTCGGCCTCCATGATGGCCCCTCCCACCGCCGCCCCCGGCGTGCCCCGACGCGCCGGGTGTGCGCCCGGGTGACCCCGGGGTACCGGTCGGCGGGCCCCCGATCCGGTGAAACCCGGGCATACGCAGGGCGGGAGCGTGGCATGAACCACAGAAGTGGAACGGAAGAGGCCTCGGCCACGCATCGGCGGGTGGGCTATTCTGCTTGGCGAGAGGATCCGGGCAACGTTGCCCCCGGGTCCTTTTGTGCTTTCAGCACGTTGAACGAACCGAGAACAGTGGTATCCATGCGGACCCCAGGGCGCGGGGACCGCCGGGACGCCGGGCAAGACGTACGAAGCAGTACCACGCATGTCCTCGACGGGACCGAGGAGGAACCGACGTGATGGACCAGCGAACCGTGCACCACCGTCCGACCCGGGCAGGTGGTCGGTCGTGAGCTCACTCCTGCTGCTCACCAACGCCCTGCAGCCGTCGACCGAGGTGCTGCCCGCCCTCGGCCTGCTGCTGCACAACGTCCGGGTGGCCCCGGCCGAGGGCCCCGCCCTGGTGGACACCCCGGGAGCCGATGTCATCCTCGTGGACGGCCGCCGCGACCTGCCGCAGGTGCGGTCGCTGTGCCAGCTGCTCCGCTCCACCGGACCCGGCTGTCCGCTGATCCTGGTCGTCACCGAGGGCGGCCTGGCGGCCGTCACCGCCGACTGGGGCATCGACGACGTCCTCCTCGACACGGCGGGTCCTGCGGAGGTCGAGGCGCGGCTGCGCCTGGCCACCGGCCGTCAGCAGCTGGGCTCGGACGACTCCCCGATGGAGATCCGCAACGGCGACCTGTCGGTGGACGAGGCCACGTACTCCGCCAAGCTCAAGGGGCGGGTGCTGGACCTCACCTTCAAGGAGTTCGAGCTGCTCAAGTACCTCGCCCAGCACCCGGGCCGGGTCTTCACCCGCGCCCAGCTGCTGCAGGAGGTGTGGGGCTACGACTACTTCGGCGGCACCCGGACCGTCGACGTGCACGTACGGCGGCTGCGCGCCAAGCTCGGCCCCGAGCACGAGTCCCTGATCGGCACCGTCCGCAACGTCGGCTACCGCTTCGTCACGCCGGAGAAGGTCGAGCGGGCGGCGGCGGAAGCAGCGGCCCAGGCGGCGGCCAAGGCCGCGTCCCGGTCCGCCTCGCACGCGGCCTCGAAGGCGGAAGAGCCGGCGGCTCCGGCCGTCACCTGATCGGCCCAGACCGTGTGAGCATCCACTCGGCAGGACGCCCTGCCCAGAGGTAGGTCACCCCGCGTAGACTGCCGCGCGTGGCCAAGGTGACGCGGGATGACGTTGCACGACTTGCGGGTACGTCGACCGCCGTCGTGAGCTACGTCATCAACAACGGACCCCGGCCGGTCGCCCCGGCCACGCGCGAGCGTGTCCTCGCCGCGATCAAGGAGCTGGGCTACCGCCCGGACCGGGTCGCCCAGGCGATGGCCTCGCGGCGCACCGACCTCATAGGCATGATCGTCCCGGACGCCCGGCAGCCGTTCTTCGCGGAGATGGCGCACGCGGTCGAACAGGCCGCCGCCGAGCGCGGAAAGATGGTGCTGGTCGGCAACTCCGACTACCGCACCGAGCGCGAGGTCCACTACCTGCGGGCCTTCCTCGGCATGCGGGTGTCGGGTCTGATCCTGGTCAGCCAGGGCATGAGCGAGCAGGCCGCGTCGGAGATCGAGGCCTGGGACGCGCGGGTGGTCCTCCTCCACGAGCGCCCCGAGGCGATAGACGACGTCGCCGTCGTCACCGACGACATCGGCGGCGCCCAGCTCGCCACCCGCCACCTGCTGGAGCACGGGCACGAGTACGTGGCCTGCATCGGCGGCATCGAGAACACCCCCTCGGTCGGCGACCCGGTCGCCGACCACGTCGAGGGCTGGCGCCGGGCCATGCAGGAGGCCGGCCGCTCGATCGAGGGCCGGCTCATCGAGGCCCCGTACAACCGCTACGACGCGTACACGGTCGCCCTGGAGGTCCTCGCGCGGCCCGACCGGCCGACGGCCATCTTCTGCGCCACGGACGACCAGGCGATCGGTGTGCTGCGCGCCGCGCGCGAGCTGCGCATCGACGTGCCCGGGGATCTGGCCGTCGCGGGCTTCGACGACGTCAAGGAAGCCGCCCTGACCGACCCGCCGCTGACCACGATCGCCTCGGACCGCCCGGCGATGGCCCGCGCGGCCGTGGACCTGGTCCTGGACGACGGCCTGCGCGTGGCCGGCTCCCGCCGGGAACGGCTGAAGCAGTTCCCGTCGGCGCTGGTGATCCGCCGCTCCTGCGGCTGCCGCTGAGCGCGGGTCACGCGTCCAGCGTGCACGGCATCAGCAGGGAGAAGGCGTCCTCGGTGCCGGGGCGCAGGAGCACCAGCGGGGCCTTGGGGCCGACGTACTCCAGCAGCATGTCGTCGCCCACGGCGAGCGCGTCGAGGAGGAAGGCCGGGTTGACCCCGACCAGGTCCCCGGCGGCGGCGCCACTCCCGTAGGCATCGGTGTCGTCGGCGACGGCGACGGTGTCCGTCAGGACGAGGGCGCACCTGTCGCCGTCCTGCCCGGCCAGGGCCCTCCGCAGCGCCGGCACGTCCAGCGGGATGCGGCGGCCCCGGGGGAGCCGCATCAGGCGGCGGTGGTCGGGGAACTGCTCCCCCAGGCCCTGCCCGGCGACCCGGCGGCCCTGCGTCTCCAGCTCGACCGCGTCCCCGTCCACGGTGAGCAGGGCCGGGGAGTCGTCGGTCAGCAGGGCCCGCATGGCATCCACGAGCGGGGCGGGCACGGTCAGCTGGACCCGCTCGCCGCCGTGGCCGGTGGTGGACGCGCGGGCCACCGCCATCCGGTAGCGGTCGGTGGCCACGACGTGCAGGTCCGCCCCCTCCACGTCGAAGTGGATCCCGCCGAGCACCGGCAGCTCGGGGTCGGTCCCGACGGCGAAGCGTACGGAGTCCAGCGCGGCCGCGAACTGCGGGGCGGGCACGGTCAGCCGGGCGGTTCGGGTGGTGGTGGTCATGGTGATCTCCTGGTGTCCGAGGCGTGCGCGTACCGCGGAGAGCGCGCCGCGCGCGTCGGCGAGCTCGCCCTCGAGCCGCCGCAGGTGCCCGTCCAGCAGCCGGGGCACCAGGCCGGTGTCCCCGCCGGACCAGGCCGCCAGGACCAGCCGGACGTCCGCGAGCGGCATCCCGGCCTGCCGGAGCCGGGCCAGCAGCCGGGCCTCGTCGAGCTGTTCGGGCGCGTACCAGCGGTATCCGGTCACCGGATCCACCCGGGCGGGCGCGAGGACGCCCACCCGGTCGTAGAAGCGCAGCGCGCTCACGCCCAGCCCGCTGTCGCGGCCCATCTCGCCAATGCTGTGCATCTCGCTCTCCACGTCCGTGACTCTGGGACCTCCACCAGGTCGAGGGTCAAGGCCGGTTCTCATGTAGGTCGCAGGCGGTTCTGTCGGGCTTCTCAGGCCCGACTCAGGAAGCTCTCATGATCTGCGGCCAGAGTCGGTGTCATGACCGACAGCTTCCGCCGCGAAGGCGAGTACCCGCAGGAGAACAGCCCGG
Source organism: Streptomyces sp. NC-S4 (assembly GCF_054353315.1). NCBI lineage: Bacteria > Bacillati > Actinomycetota > Actinomycetes > Kitasatosporales > Streptomycetaceae > Streptomyces > Streptomyces sp. NC-S4. Next base: position 4,065,967 of record NZ_CM135937.1, read on the forward strand.
CCCAGCACGCGCCGTTCGGCGAGGACTGGCAGCGCGGGCACGACGGGCTGACGCAGGACGCCGGGGCCGGGGCCGGGGCCGGGGCCGGAGCGGGAGCCGCGGCCTACCCGCCGCCGCCCCCGTACCCGCCGGCCGCGCCCGGTTGGCACGAGGCGCACCTGCCGCCGGTCATCCGGGGCGAGACGGTCCCGGCGGCCGGGGACGGCGGCGCGGGGACCGGCGCGGGGACTCGTGAGGGCGGCGGCGAGGGCGGCGGCCCCGGCCGGCCCGCCCACGCCGCGGCCCCCGCGCCCCGCGCCAAGCGGCCGGTAGCGCTGCTCGCCGCCGTGGCCCTCGCCGCGGCCCTGATCGGCGGCGGCACGGCGGCCGCCGTCCAGCAGCTGATGGACCGGCAGGCCGGCAGCACCGGCGGGGTCAACGGCACCAACGTCTCGCAGTCCAGCTCCGGCACCGTCGCCGGAGTCGCCGAGCAGGTCAGCCCCTCGGTCGTCCGCATCGACGTCCGCACCGGTTCCGGCCAGGGCACCGGCTCCGGCATCGTCCTGACCGCCGACGGCGAGATCGTCACCAACAACCACGTGGTGAGCGGCGCCGCCCAGGTCCAGGTGACGATGAGCGACGGCAAGAAGTACCAGGCCGAGATCGTGGGCACCGACCCCGCCAAGGACCTGGCCCTGATCAAGCTCCGGGGCGCCTCCGGGCTGAAGCCCGCCACCCTCGGCGACTCCGGCGGCGTCAAGGTCGGTGACCAGGTCGTCGCCATCGGCTCGCCCGACGGCCTCACCGGCACCGTCACCAGCGGCATCGTCTCCGCGCTGAACCGCGAGGTGAAGGTCCCGAAGTCGGAACAGCAGGCCCCGCAGGGCCGGCAGCAGGGCGAGGACAGCTGGCCGTTCTCCTTCGGCGGCCGCCAGTTCAACGGGGACACCGGCTCCGACACCACCTCGTACAAGGCCCTCCAGACGGACGCCTCCCTCAACCCCGGCAACTCCGGCGGCGCCCTCGTCGACATGAACGGCCGGATCGTGGGCATGCCGTCGGCGATCTACTCCCCCGCCTCCGGCAACTCCGCCGCCGGCAGCGTCGGCCTCGGCTTCGCCATCCCGGTCGACACGATCAAGGCCGACCTGGACTCGCTGCGCAAGGGCGGCCCCGGCGGCGCGGGCTCCTCCGGGACGGGCACCGGCTCCGGCGGCTCCGCCGACGACGGCTTCGGCACCATCTTCTGACCCGCCCGTGCGAGGCTGGAGGCGGCCCCCCGGGCCGCCCTCCACGGCCGACCACCACCCCTGGGAGATCCATCCATGAACGCCGCCGAAGGCGAAGCGCGGATCCTCGTCGTCGACGACGAACCGGCCGTACGCGAGGCCCTGCGCCGCAGTCTCGCCTTCGAGGGATACGCCGTGCAGACCGCCGTCGACGGGCTCGACGCCCTCGACAAGGCGGCCTCGTACGCCCCCGACCTGATCGTGCTGGACATCCAGATGCCCCGGATGGACGGGCTGACGGCCGCCCGCCGGCTGCGGGCCTCCGGCAGCGTCACACCGATCCTGATGCTCACCGCCCGCGACACCGTCGGCGACCGCGTCACCGGCCTCGACGCGGGCGCCGACGACTACCTCGTCAAGCCGTTCGAACTCGACGAGCTCTTCGCCCGCGTCCGCGCCCTGCTGCGCCGCAGCTCCTACGCGACCGCGCAGGCCCCCGGCGCCGCCCAGGAGGACGCCCTGACCTTCGGCGACCTGCGCATGGACCTCGCGACCCGCGAGGTCACCCGGGGCGGGCGGCCGGTGGAGCTGACCCGGACCGAGTTCACGCTGCTGGAGATGTTCCTCGCGCACCCGCGCCAGGTCCTGACCCGCGAGCAGATCCTCAAGACCGTCTGGGGCTTCGACTTCGAGCCCAGCTCCAACTCTTTGGACGTGTACGTGATGTACCTGCGCCGCAAGACGGAGGCCGGCGGCGAGCCGCGCCTGGTGCACACCGTGCGCGGGGTCGGCTACGCCCTGCGGGCCGGCGAGAGCGGGCCGGAGTGAGCCCGGTGGCCAGGTTCCGCGCGCTGCCGCTGCGCTCCCGCCTCGCCCTGCTGGTCACGGTGGCGGTGGCCCTCGCGGTCGCGGCCGTGGCCGCGGTGTCCTGGGTGATGGTCCGCACCCAGCTGCGCGACCAGCTGGACCGCTCCCTGGTGGCGACGAACGTCGGCGCCGAGGTGAGCCGGACCCTGATGCAGAACGACTGCCTCCCGCCGCCGCAGCAGCCCCGCCAGCAGATCGCCGGGAACCTGGGCGCGACCGTCCAGATCGTCCTGCCCGACGGCGGCCACTGCTGGGTGGCCGGACCGACCGCCCTGCCGGTGACCGCCGCAGACAAGGAGATCGCGGCGGGCAGGCGGGGCAAGACCCTGCAGACCGTGACGACCTCCGACGGCGTCGAGATGCGCGTCTACACGATCCCGGTGGTGGTTCCCAACACCGGCCAGGTCTTCGGCGGCGTCTCCATCGCCAAGCCGCTCGCCGACATCGACAAACCGCTGTCCACCCTGGCCTGGGTGCTGCTCCTGGTCTGCGGCGTCGGAGCGGTCGGCGCGGGCGCGGCCGGCCTGTGGGTGGCCCGTACCGGACTGCGTCCCGTCGACGAACTGACCGACGCGGTCGAGCACATCGCCCGCACCGAGGACCTGACGGTGCGGATCCCCGACGCCGGGGACGACGAGATCGCCCGCCTGTCGCGGTCCTTCAACTCGATGACGGCGGCCCTGGCCTCCTCCCAGGAACGCCAGGCCCAGCTGATCGCGGACGCCGGGCACGAGCTGCGCACCCCGCTGACCTCGCTGCGCACCAACATCGAGCTCCTCGCGCGCAGCGAGGAGACCGGCCGGGCCATCCCGCCCGACGACCGGCGCGAGCTGCTGGCCTCGGTCAAGGCGCAGATGACGGAGCTGGCCTCGCTCATCGGCGACCTGCAGGAGCTGTCCCGGCCGGACGCCGGTGCGGGGAGCCCGCTCCAGGTGGTCGCCCTGCACGAGATCGCCGGCGCCGCGCTGTCCCGGGTCCGGCTGCGCGGCCCGGAGCTCCGCTTCGACTCGGACCTGCGGCCCTGGTACGTACGGGGCGAGGCGGCGGCGCTGGAGCGGGCCGTGGTCAACGTCCTGGACAACGCGGTGAAGTTCAGCCCGCCGGGCGGCACGGTCGCGGTGACGCTGCGGGCGGGCGAGCTGACCGTGCGGGACCACGGTCCGGGCATCCCGGCCGAGGACCTGCCGCACGTCTTCGAGCGGTTCTGGCGGTCCGAGTCGGCCCGCGCCCTGCCCGGCAGCGGGCTGGGCCTGTCGATCGTGGCCCGTACGGCGGCGCGCGCGGGCGGCAGCGCCGAACTGCGGGCGGCGGCCGACGGCGGACCGGGCACCGAGGCGGTGCTCCGTATCCCGGGGGCGCCGACGCCGCCGCCGTCCGATCCGTCAGTTGTGCCGGATCAGTGAGGCGACCAGGCCGGAGCGGGTGTTCGGGAAGTCCATCGGGACGATGCCGAGCCCGGTCCGGCCGGCCAGCTCCCCGCCGTCGACGAAGCCGTGGACCTGGGGGTTCAGCCGGTCGGAGTTCCAGCGCGGCGGCATGTACGCCGCGGTGCTGACGTAGTTCACGAACAGCTTGCCGGGCTGCTGGACGGCCTTGCGGAAGTGGTTCTCGATGCGGCCGCGCTTGGCGAAGGGCTCGGTGTTGTAGTCGTCCTGGATGTCGAAGACGCCTGCGTCGCCGTAGCGCAGGCCCGGCAGGCCGCCGTTGTCGGCGAGCAGGACCACCTTGCCGCGGGCCTGTCCGAGGGCGGGCAGGGTGTCGGCGATCCGGAACAGGGGCCGCCAGCCGCGGTTGTCCAGGTAGTCGTCGAAGACCGCCCGGAAGGTGGCGTCGCTCTCCCCGGAGTACTCCTGCTTGACGCGCATCAGGACGGTCTCGCCGGGGTGCGCGGCGAGGAAGTTCCAGCAGGCGACGAGGACGTCCCCGAACATCAGGTCCTGGAAGAAAGCCGCGTGGTGGATGGCGAAGGAGCCGCCCGTGACCCGGCAGCGGATGTCGAGGAAGCGGATTCCGGAGTCGAGCTGCTGGGCGATGGAGGTGTTCTGGCAGGCGACGTAGAGGCCGCCCTTGGTGGCGCCGGAATCATGGGTCCCGGGGATGGTCATCCGCTGCAGGGAGGTGGAGTCCCCGAGTCCGGACATCCAGTCCTGGGTGCCGAGCGTCGCGGCCGAGGCGGGTGCGGCCGCCAGTCCGAGGGCCGCGCCCACGGCCACTGCTCCGGCCAGAAACGCCCGCCGGTCCATGCCCGCGCCCCTGCCCGCGCCCGTGCCGACGCCCGTGACCGTGCCCATGCCGATGCCCATGCCCGCCCCTTCGCCGACCCGGTGATGGCCGGATTATGGCGTGCACACGTCAGCTTTGCTACCTGTCGGTAAGGGTCAGCTTTCGAGCAGCTCGACCATCGACCGCAGCCCCTGGAGGAGCTCACGGCCGTCCGGTGCCCGCTCCGGATCGGTCAGGGTCTGCACCATCACCCCGCTGAGCAGCGCGATGTGCATCGAGCCCAGGGACCGCACGTCCGCCTCGGAGACCTCCTCCAGCGGCACCCCGCGCAGGGCCGCGGCCACCATCCGCCGGTTGCGGCGCTGCCCCTCGGCGAGGATCGCGAGCAGTTCGGGCGAGGACTGCGCGTGGACGAAGGCCTCGACGGAGGCCAGCCAGAGCCAGCGCGTCTCGCCGAAGTCGCGGATCTTGCGGTCCCAGGTGTCGGCGTAGCGCTCCCCCGCGGTCTCGCCCTCCCCGGTGAGCCGGCCGGACCCCGCGGCCCACTCCTCCATGGCGGCGAACAGGGCCTGGTTGAGGAGGGCCTCCCGGGACCCGAAGTGGTAGCCGATCGCGGCCATGCTCACCCCCGAGGCCGTGGCGACGTCGCGCACGGTCGTGCGCAGGTAGCCCTTCTCCTCCAGGCAGCGCCGCGCTCCGGCCAGCAGGTCCTCGCGATTTCCCATGCCGGGATCGTAGCCGCGCCCCCGTTTGGGCAAGCGCCCAATACAAACGTATTGCACGCTTGCCCAAATCCTGGCAGGCTTCAGGTACCGGAAGACCGGAAGACCGACGAAACGGGGAGGACCACCATGCAGCGCCACGAGATGAAGATCGACGACCGCACCCTGTCCTACGTGGACTCCGGCGGCACCGGCCGCCCGCTGCTCGCCCTGCACGGCGGCATGTCCGAGGGCCTCGCCTTCGCCGGACTCTCCGCACACCTCGGCGGCGCCTGGCGGGTCATCGCCCCCGACCAGCGCGGCCACGGCAGCTCCGACCGGGCCCCGCACTACCGCCGCGAGGGGTACGTCCGCGACGCCGTCGCCCTCCTCGACCACCTCGGCCTGGACGCCCCCGTGGCCCTCCTCGGCTACTCCCTCGGCGGCCTCAACGCCTGCCACCTCGCCGCCGCCCACCCCGACCGGATCTCCGCACTCGTCCAGGTCGACGCCACCGTCGAGATCCACCCCACCACCGAGGGCCCCCTCTTCGACTTCCTGAACGGCATGCGGTACACCGCCCCCACCCGCGAGGAACTCCTCGAAGCCGCCGGGCCGGTGGGCGCCCGGTTCGTCGAGCCGGCCCTGCGCCCGCTCCCCTCCGGCGAGGGCTGGCGGCTGCCGTTCCACCCCCAGGACATGCTCGACTCCATCGAGGCCTGCCGGGGCGACCACTGGGACACCTGGCTCGCGAGCACCTGCCCGGCCGTACTGATCCACGCGGTCCACAGCCAGGCCCTGCGCCAGGACACCGCCGACGCGATGGTCGCGCGCCGCCCCCACACCTCGTACACCCCCCTGAACGGCGACCACTTCGTGCCCTTCACGGACCCGGACGGCTTCCACACCGCGGTCGGGACGTTCCTGGCCGCCCTCTGACCCGTCCGCTCCCCGCGCCACGGGGGTGCACGGGGAAACGCCGAAGGGGCGGCGGGCCGAATCGGCCCGCCGCCCCTTCGGGCACGCTGTGCGCGGGAGTTACTTGATGACCGTGATCCGGTTCGCCGCCGGCGGGGCGATCGGGGCCGCGGCCGAGGAGTTCTTCGTCAGGTAGGTGTTGAAGCAGTCCAGGTCGGACGCGCCCACCAGCTTGTTCTTGTGCTCCTTCAGGACGGTGAAGCCGTCACCGCCGCCCGCGAGGAACTCGTTCATCGCGACCCGGTAGGTCTTGGCGGGGTCGAGCGGCACACCGTTCAGCTTCACCGAGTCCACGACGATGCGGTCCACGCCCGCCTTCGTCATGTCCAGGGTGTACGTGAAGCCCTTCGACACCTGGAGGATCTTCGGGTTCGGGCCGTTGACCGGCCCGCTGACCTGCTGCTGGAGCGCGGTGATCAGCTGCGCGCCGGTCAGGTCCACGATGTTCATCATGTTGGTGAACGGCTGGACCGTGAAGGACTCGCCGTACGTCACCACACCGTCGCCCTCGTCGCCCGAGGCCTTGTAGGCGAGGTCCGAGCGGATGCCGCCCGGGTTCATGAGGGCCAGCTGCGCACCGCCCTTGTCCGCCGGGGCGAGCGCTTCGAGCTGCGCGTCGGCGATCAGGTCGCCGAGCGGCTTCTCGGGCGCCTCGGAGCCGCGACCGGGGATGTCGGCCGAGATGAAGCCCTGCGGGCGGTTGGCGATCGGGGCCGCCAGCGCCTTCCAGCGGTCGATCAGCTCGGTCATGTCCGGGGCCTTGGGCTGGTCCCGGGTGACGACCTTGGTGACCGGCTTCGGCGAGGTGACCGGCGTACGGACGATGTCCTTGGTCTGCCGGTCGTAGGTCAGGGTGGTGTCGGTGAACAGGCGGCCGATGGAGGCGGCCGAGGTCACCGTGCGCGGGTTGCCCGCCGGGTCCGGGATGTTGCAGGCGTAGGCCTGGTGCGTGTGACCGGTGACCAGCGCGTCGACCTTGGAGTCCACGTTCTTGGCGATGTCCACGATCGCGCCCGAGATGCCGGCGCCGGCGCCCGGGACGTTGCAGTCGTAGTTGTACGCGCCGCTGGCGGGCAGGCCGCCCTCGTGGATCAGGGCGACGATCGACTTCACGCCCTGCTTGTTCAGCTCGGCGGCGTACTTGTTGATCGTCTCGATCTCGTCGCCGAACTTGAGGCCCTTGACGCCGTCGGCGGTCACGACGTCCGGAGTGCCCTCCAGGGTGACGCCGATGAAGCCGATCTTCACGTCCCCCTTCTTCCAGACGTAGGTGGGCGACATCAGCGGACGCTTGGTCTTCTCGTCCGTGACGTTGGCCGCGAGGTACTGGAATTCGGCGCCGGTGAACTCCTTGCCGAATTCGAAGCAGCCCTCGACCGGGTGGCAGCCGCCGTAACCCATGCGGCGCAGCTCGGTCTTGCCCTCGTCGAACTCGTGGTTGCCGACGCTGGAGACGTTCAGGCCCAGCTTGTTCAGCGCCTCGATGCTCGGCTCGTCGTGGAAGAGCCCGGACAGCATCGGGCTGCCGCCGATCATGTCACCGGCCGCGGCCGTGACGGAGTACTCGTGGCCCTTGCGGGCCTCGCGCAGGCTGGTCGCGAGGTACTCGACCCCGCCCGCGGGTATCGACTTGGTGGTGCCGTCGGCCTGACGCTCGCTCACGGTGCCGGAGGAGCCCTGCGGGGGCTCCAGCGTGCCGTGGAAGTCGTTGAACGACAGCATCTGCACATCGACGGTCCGGCTCTTGGCCGCACCGCCACCACTCGCGGCACCGGCCGGCAGTGCGGCGGCGACCATGGCCCCGGCCCCGGCCGTGACGGCGAGGGCGGTGAGGGTCAACCGGCGGGTTCGAAGGTGCCGTTGTGGCGTCGCTGACATTAAATCCCCTTATGTGACAGCGGAGGGACGTGGGAGGTCCGCCGAAGCCTAAGGTCAACGCGCGTAGCTCTACCAGGGGGTAGGGGTATCGCGTTGGTTACGTGCAGAAGAAGCAGCGACCTCGGGGGTCGTAGGCTCGTGCCATGACTGACGCAGCAGCGGCCCTGGAGCCGGGACGGCAGATTCAGACCCTCGACGAGCTGACGGAGGAGCAGGCGATCGCCGTACTCGACCTGATCGAGGACGCGGCACGCACCGACGGCACCACCGCCGTGTCCGAACAGGGACGGCTCCAGCTGCGCGGCGGACCGCGCGAGGGGATCCGGCACTTCCTGCTCACCGAGGGCGGCCGGCTCTCCGCCTACGGGCAACTGGAGGACACCGACCCGGTGGAGGCCCCGGCCGCCGAGCTCGTCGTGCACCCGGCCCTGCGCGGCCGCGGGCACGGGCGGGCCATGGGCACGGCCCTGCTGGCCGCCTCCGGCAAGCGGCTGCGGGTATGGGCGCACGGCGGCAAGTCGGCCGCCCGGCACCTCGCGCAGGTGCTCGGCCTGACCCTCTTCCGCGAGCTGCGCCAGCTGCGCCGGCCGCTGGCCGGCGGGGACCCGCTGCCGGAACCGGTGCTCCCGCCGGGGGTGACCGTACGGACCTTCGTGCCCGGCAGCGACGACAAGGCCTGGCTCACGGCGAACGCGGCCGCCTTCGCCCATCACCCGGAGCAGGGCTCGCTGACCCAGCGCGACCTGGACGACCGGATCGCGCAGCCGTGGTTCGACCCCGAGGGCTTCTTCCTCGCGGAGCGCGACGGCGAGCTCGTCGGCTTCCACTGGACGAAGGTCCACGCGGCGGAGCAGCTGGGCGAGGTCTACGTGGTCGGCGTCCGCCCGGGCGCCCAGGGCGGCGGCCTCGGCAAGGCCCTCACCGCGATCGGCCTGCGCCACCTCGCCGCTCAGGGCCTCCCGACGGCCATGCTCTACGTGGACGCCGACAACCCGGCGGCCCTGGCCGTATACGAGGGCCTCGGCTTCACCACCCACGAGGTAGACCTGATGTACCGCACGGAAAGCTGATCCGCCTGCGGCGCCGCTCCGGGCCCACACCCAGCCCCGCCCCGGAGCACCTCCCAGCGGTGGGCCGGGGAAGTCCGAGCCGCGGATCGGGCAACACCCGGCGGCGACCCGGGGCCGAATCCAGCCCCGCCCGGAAGCACCTCCCAACGGTGGGCCGGGGGAGATCGAGCCGCGGATCGGGCAACACCCGGCGGCGACCCGGGGCCGAATCCAGCCCGCCCGGGAGCACCTCCCAGCGGTAGCCGGGGGAGATCGAGGCGCGGAGCCCGGGCAGCACCCGACAGGGATCCGGGGGCAAAACCAGCCCCGCCCGGGGACACCTCCCAGCGGTAGCCGGGGGAGATCGAGGCGCGGGTCCGGGCAGCGCCCGGCGGGGGTCCGGGGGCGCAGCCCCCGCAGCGGCGCCGCACCCGCACACGCCGGGGCGCACCGGCCCCCGCCACCCCCGCCGGGAGGCGACTCGTGCGCCATCCGGACCCGGGAAGCCACGCGCCATTAACCGGGCATTCAGAAGCGCTTGCGACTCTCCCCCAATGCAGCCCCGACTCCGACTGACGGCGAACCCTTCCGACGCGCCTGTCCTGCCGCTTGCGCGGAACAATGGAGTCATGAGCCACCAGCCCAGCGCAGGCCCCACCGAGGTCCCCGCCCAGCACCCGTCTCACACCCCCGGCGCCGCCCCCGGCCGGTCCGTCACCGGAGCCCACGCCCGCATAGGCTCCATCTCGGCGCACCGCCCGCACGTCGACCTGGAGCCCGATCTCGACGCGGATCTGGACGCCTACGACGACAAGGACGGCGACGAGCTCCCTCCGGGACGCTTCCTCGACCGGGAGCGCAGCTGGCTCGCCTTCAACGAACGGGTGCTGGAGCTCGCCGAGGACCCCACCACGCCCCTCCTCGAACGCGCGAACTTCCTGGCGATCTTCGCGAGCAACCTCGACGAGTTCTTCATGGTGCGCGTGGCCGGCCTCAAACGGCGCATCGCGACCGGTGTCGCCACCCGATCGGCCTCCGGCCTGCAGCCCCGCGAGGTGCTGGACCTCATCTGGACGCGCTCGCGCGAGCTCATGGCCCGGCACGCCGCCTGCTTCCAGCAGGACATCTCCCCGGCACTCGCCGAGGAGGGCGTCCACCTCATCCGCTGGCCCGATCTCACCGAGAAGGAGCAGGCCCGCCTCTTCACCCTGTTCCGCAACCAGATCTTCCCGGTGCTGACCCCGCTGGCCGTGGACCCCGCGCACCCCTTCCCGTACATCTCCGGCCTCTCCCTGAACCTGGCCGTGGTCGTGCGCAACCCGGTCAGCGGCCACCGCCACTTCGCCCGGGTCAAGGTCCCGCCGATCCTCTCCCGCTTCCTGGAGGCCTCCCCGCAGCGCTACGTCCCGCTTGAGGACGTCATCGCCGCGCACCTCGAGGAGCTGTTCCCCGGCATGGAGGTGCTCGCGCACCACATGTTCCGGGTGACCCGCAACGAGGACCTGGAGGTCGAGGAGGACGACGCCGAGAACCTGCTCCAGGCCCTGGAGAAGGAGCTCATGCGGCGCCGCTTCGGCCCGCCCGTGCGCCTGGAGGTCGAGGAGTCCATCGACCCGGGCGTACTGGACCTGCTGGTGCAGGAGCTGAAGGTCAACGCCTCCGAGGTCTACCCGCTGCCCGGCCCGCTGGACCTGACCGCCCTCTTCGGGATCGCCTCGCTGGACATCCCGGAGCTGAAGTACCCGAAGTTCGTCGCCGGCACCCACCGCGACCTCGCCGAGGTCGAGTCCGCGTCCGCGCCCGACATCTTCGCCGCCCTGCGCGAGCGGGACGTCCTGCTGCACCACCCGTACGACTCCTTCTCCACCTCGGTGCAGGCCTTCCTGGAGCAGGCCGCCGCCGACCCGGACGTCCTCGCCATCAAGCAGACGCTCTACCGCACCTCCGGCGACTCCCCGATCGTGGACGCCCTGATCGACGCCGCCGACTCCGGCAAGCAGGTCCTCGTACTCGTCGAGATCAAGGCCCGCTTCGACGAGCAGGCCAACATCAAGTGGGCGCGCAAGCTGGAGGAGTCCGGCTGCCACGTCGTCTACGGGCTCGTCGGCCTCAAGACCCACTGCAAGCTGTCGCTCGTCGTCCGCCAGGAGGGCGAGACGCTGCGCCGCTACTCGCACGTGGGCACCGGCAACTACCACCCCAAGACCGCCCGGCTCTACGAGGACCTCGGCCTGCTCACCGCCGACCCGCAGGTCGGCGCGGACCTCTCCGACCTCTTCAACCGGCTGTCCGGCTACTCGCGCCGCGAGACCTACCGCCGGCTGATGGTGGCGCCCCGCTCGCTGCGGGACGGACTGATCGCGCGGATCGACAAGGAGGCCGCCCACCACAAGGCCGGCCGCCCCGCGTACGTCCGGCTCAAGATGAACTCGATCGTCGACGAGGCCCTCATCGACTCGCTCTACCGGGCCTCCCAGGCGGGAGTGCCCGTCGACATCTGGGTGCGCGGCATCTGCGCGGTGCGCCCCGGGGTCCCCGGGCTCTCGGACAACATCCGGGTCCGCTCGATCCTCGGCCGCTTCCTGGAGCACTCCCGGGTCTTCGCCTTCGGCAACGGCGGCGAACCCGAGGTGTGGATCGGCAGCGCCGACATGATGCACCGCAACCTCGACCGCCGCATCGAGGCACTGGTCAGGGTCGCCGACCCGGCCCACCGCGCGGCACTGGACCGGATGCTGGAAACCGGGATGTCCGACGCCACCTCCTCCTGGCACCTGGGCCCGGACGGCGAGTGGACCCGGCACAGCACGGATGCGGACGGCCAGCCGCTGCGGCACGTACAGGAGACGCTCATAGACGCCCGGAGGCGCCGGCGTGGCTCAGCCAAACCATGACCCGATTACGGCGACGGCGGACGCAGGTGCCGTACTCGGCGCGTACCTGCGCGCCCAGGCCACCGCTTTCCTGCGCGCGCTGCGCCTGCACGATGAGGGCGCAGCGAGCGGGGCCGCCGAAGGAAGCGACGCGGCGCGCAGCCTGCGGGGGGCTGCGCGCCGCATCAGCGGTTCCCTGGCCACCTTCCGGGTGGTGACCGAGTCCTCCTGGGCCGACGGGCTGCGCACCGAGCTGGTGTGGCTGTCATCGACGCTGGCCGACGAGCACGCGTACGCGGCCCGGCTGACCCGGCTGATGGACGCCCTGCACCGGCTGTCGGGGTCCCCGGAACTGCCCGCGCCGCGCGGCTCGGCCGGCGCGCTGACGGTGGGCTCGGCACGGGCGGGCGCACTGCTGGAACGACAGCTGACCCTGGCCCGTACGCGCGCCCACTCGGCCACCCTCCAGGCGCTCGGCTCCTCCCGCTTCCACGCGGTGGCGGACGCGGTGGCGGTACTGGCCTCCGAGGTCCCGCTCGACGCGGTCGCGGCCCGGGGGCGGGTGGCGGAGGTGCTCGTCCCGCTGGCAGCCGTGGCCGAAACCCGCCTGTCGGCGGCGGTCGCCGCGCTGCCCCCGGCCGACGGGGCCCACCCGTACAACGCGGACCACGACGGGCCCTGGCACGAGGTGCGCCGCCTGCTGCGGGTCCACCGCTACGCGCGGGAGGCCCTCGGCGAGGACGTGACCCGGCCGGCGGCCGCGGGCGAGGCCCTGGACCGCCACCGTGACGCGGCCGAGGCGGCGACCGCCTCGGCGACGGCGGCCCGCACCCCGCGCATCGCCCCGGCGACGGCCTACGCCCTGGGCGTCCTGCACGCCGACCAGCGCCACGAGGTCGAGGCCGCCCGCCTCGAATTCCAGCACCTCTGGCTTCCGGAACCCGCGGTCACGCCGCGATAACGTGCGGATAACGGATGATGACGCCTGTATGCGACCAGCTCGGGACGCACCGGGTCGTCCGCCACGGTTCACCATCCGTTCACTTGGCCCGGTCGGCTGCTTCACCTGTTCTGCCTAATTTCGGTGATGCACGGAGCGAGTCGCCCGGACGTCGAGCAGCTCAGCCGCGCACCACCGACGTAGTCCTCTTCGCACGCCGCCCCGATACAGAAAGCGGCCGGCGGCTTCTGGAAGGAACACCCGAAAAGTGAAGCTTCAGCGCAAGAACATGCTTCGTGCCTCCGCCCTCGGGGCGCTTGTCGTGTCCGGCGCCCTGGTCCTCACGGCGTGCGGCTCGGACGACAACACCAAGACCGCCGACGGCTCGGCGAAGCCCTCCGCGGCCGCCGCGGGCGACATCAAGTGCGACGACGCCAAGGGCAAGCTCCTGGCCTCCGGCTCCTCCGCGCAGAAGAACGCGATCGAGCTGTGGATCAAGAACTACATGGCCGCCTGCTCCGGCGTCGAGGTGAACTACAAGTCCTCCTCCTCCGGTGAGGGCATCGTCGCCTTCAACCAGGGCACGGTCGGTTTCGCCGGCTCCGACTCGGCGCTGAAGCCGGAGCAGGTCGAGGAGTCGAAGAAGATCTGCACCGGTGGCCAGGGCATCGACCTCCCGATGGTCGGCGGTCCCATCGCCCTCGGCTTCAACGTCGCCGGCGTGGACAAGCTGAACCTCGACGCCGCCACGGTCGCCAACATCTTCAACGACAAGATCAAGAAGTGGGACGACGAGGCGATCAAGAAGCTGAACCCCGGCGTCACGCTTCCCTCCACCGCCATCCAGGCCTTCCACCGCTCCGACGACTCGGGCACCACCGAGAACCTCACCAAGTACCTCAAGGCCACCGCCGGCGACGCCTGGCCGTACGAGGCCGCGAAGAAGTGGGCCGCCCCGGGCGGTCAGTCGGCCTCCGGCTCCTCCAGCGTCGCCGCCCAGGTCAAGCAGGTCGACGGTGCGATCGGCTACTTCGAGCTCTCCTTCGCCAGCTCGCAGAACATCAAGACCGTCGACCTGAACACGGGCGCCTCCGCCCCGGTCAAGGCCAGCGGTGAGAACGCCTCCAAGGCCATCGCCGCCGCCAAGATCGCCGGCACCGGCTCCGACCTGGCCCTCAAGCTCGACTACACCACCAAGGCCGAGGGCGCCTACCCGCTCGTCCTGGTCACCTACGAGGTCGTCTGCGACAAGGGCAACAAGCCGGAGACGCTCCCGACCGTGAAGTCCTTCCTGAACTACGCCGCCTCGGACGCCGGCCAGAAGGTCCTCCTCGAGAACGGCTACGCCCCGATCCCGGCCGAGATCAACACCAAGGTCCGCGAAGCCATCAACGGCCTCGGCTAATCCTGACCCCGGGTCCGGTCCGCTCCCCCGTCCGGGAGCGGACCGGACCGGGACCCTTCCCCTTCACCCGGGGGAATCCGGTGCACCGCCGCCAGGGGGCCTGCCCCCCACACAGACCGGAAAGACCATGGCTTCCACCACACCCACCCAGATAGACACGGCTCCGCCTGTCACCCGTAGCGGAGGATCCACCGGCCGTGCCGGTGACAAGATCTTCGCCGGGCTCTCCAAGGGCTCCGGCATCCTGCTCCTGGTGATCATGGCGTCGATCGCCGCCTTCCTCACCTACCGCGCCTCGATCGCCCTGTCGAAGAACGAGGGGAACTTCCTCACCACCTTCGACTGGAACGCGTCGGCCAACCCGCCCGTCTTCGGCATCGCCGTCCTGCTCTTCGGCACCGTCGTCAGCTCGATCGTCGCGATGGCCATCGCGGTCCCGATCGCCGTCGGCATCGCCCTGTTCATCTCGCACTACGCGCCGCGCAAGCTGGCCGCGCCCCTCGCCTACGTGGTCGACCTGCTGGCCGCCGTGCCGTCGATCATCTACGGCATCTGGGGCGCCCTCTTCCTCGTCCCGCAGCTGGGCGGCCTGAACCTCTGGCTGGACGAGTACCTCGGCTGGACGTACGTGTTCGAGAAGACCCAGGTCGGCGTCGCCCGCTCGCTCTTCACCGTCGGCATCCTGCTCGCGATCATGATCCTGCCGATCGTGACCAGCGTCAGCCGCGAGGTCTTCCTCCAGGTCCCGCGCATGAACGAGGAGGCCGCCCTGGCCCTCGGCGCGACCCGCTGGGAGGTCATCCGCATGTCGGTGCTGCCCTTCGGCCGCTCCGGCGTCATCTCCGCCTCGATGCTCGGCCTCGGCCGCGCGCTCGGCGAGACCATGGCCGTCGCGACCGTCCTCTCCCCGAGCTTCCTGATCTCCGGCCACATCCTGAACCCGGGCGGCGGCACGTTCGCACAGAACATCGCCGCGAAGTTCGACGAGGCCAACGAATTCGGCCGCGACGCGCTGATCGCCTCCGGCCTCGTCCTCTTCCTGCTCACCCTGCTCGTCAACGGTGCAGCTCGCCTGATCATCGCTCGCCGCAAGGACTTCTCGGGGGCGAACGCCTGATGAGCCACGCAATCCAGGACCAGCGGCCCACCCGGGCCGGCAAGTCCGCCGCCCCCGCCGGCCTCACCCGCGGCGGCCTGCCCCGCTGGGCCCCGGCGGCCATCGCGGCCCTCGCGCTCGCCCTCGGCTGCGGCATCGGCCTCGCCTTCGGCCTCCAGAGCAAGATCCAGTGGGGTCTGCTCGCGGCGCTGCTCTTCATCGCCATCACGTACGCCGCCAGCGCGGTGATCGAGAACCGCCGCCAGGCCAAGGACCGCGTCGCGACCTCCCTCGTGTGGGTCTGCTTCGTGCTCGCCGTCATCCCGCTGCTCTCGCTGATGTGGACCACGGTCAGCCGCGGCCTGAAGCTCCTGAGCGGCAACTTCCTCAGCCACTCGATGAACGGCGTGACCAGCTTCGACGAGGGCGGCGGCGTCTACCACGCCCTCCTCGGCACCATCGAGCAGGTCGCCCTCGCCACGCTGATCGCGGCCCCCATCGGCCTGCTGACCGCCGTCTACCTGGTCGAGTACGGCAAGGGCCGCCTCGCCAGGTCCGTCACCTTCTTCGTCGACGTCATGACCGGCATCCCCTCCATCGTCGCGGGCCTGTTCATCCTGACGACCTGGAACCTGATGCTCGGCTTCGGCCCGTCCGGCTTCGCCGGCGCCATGGCCCTGTCGATCCTGATGATGCCGGTCGTGGTCCGCTCCACCGAGGAGATGCTCAAGCTCGTCCCGAACGAGCTGCGCGAGGCCGCCCTCGCCCTCGGTGTGCCGAAGTGGCGCGTGATCCTCAAGGTCGTGCTCCCCACCGCCATCGGCGGCATCTCCACCGGCCTGATGCTGGCCGTCGCCCGCATCGCCGGCGAGACCGCGCCGATCATGCTGCTGGTCTTCGGCTCCCAGCTCATCAACGGCAACCCCTTCGAAGGCGCCCAGTCCTCGCTCCCGCTCTACATTTGGGAGCAGTACAAGGTCGGCAGTGAAGCCTCCTACGACCGGGCATGGGCCGGAGCGCTCGTCCTGATCGCCTTCGTCATGATCCTCAACCTGGTGGCCCGCGGCATCGCCCGCTGGAAGGCCCCGAAGACCGGTCGCTGACGCGACTCATGAAAGCGAAGTGACCCCCATGGCGAAGCGAATCGACGTCTCCGGACTGTCCGCCTTCTACGGAAACCACAAGGCCATCGACGACATCTCGATGACCGTGGAGCCCCGCTCCGTGACGGCCTTCATCGGCCCCTCCGGCTGCGGCAAGTCCACCTTCCTGCGCACCCTCAACCGCATGCACGAGGTCACCCCCGGCGGCCGCGTCGAGGGCAAGGTCCTGCTGGACGACGAGAACCTGTACGGCTCCGGCGTCGACCCGGTCGCGGTCCGCCGCACGGTCGGCATGGTCTTCCAGCGCCCGAACCCCTTCCCCACCATGTCGATCTTCGACAACGTGGCGGCGGGCCTGCGGCTGAACGGCAACTTCAAGAAGTCCGAGCTCACGGACATCGTCGAGAAGTCGCTCCAGGGCGCCAACCTCTGGAACGAGGTCAAGGACCGCCTGAACAAGCCCGGCTCCGGCCTCTCCGGCGGCCAGCAGCAGCGTCTGTGCATCGCCCGCGCCATCGCGGTCGAGCCCCAGGTCCTGCTGATGGACGAGCCCTGCTCCGCCCTCGACCCGATCTCCACCCTGGCGATCGAGGACCTGATCGGCGAGCTCAAGGAGCGCTTCACGATCGTCATCGTGACGCACAACATGCAGCAGGCGGCCCGCGTCTCGGACCGCACCGCCTTCTTCAACCTCTCGGCCGTCGGCCAGCCCGGCAAGCTCATCGAGCTCGACGACACGGACCGGATCTTCTCCAACCCGTCCGTCCAGGCGACCGAGGACTACATCTCGGGCCGCTTCGGCTGAACCCGGGACCAGGCGTCCTGCGGTGCTGCATGGCGGTGCCACCGCAAGGCGAAAGAAAGAAAGAGGGCCGGCTCCCCCTGGGTGGGGGGAGCCGGCCCGCTTTCGTCCGGGACTGTCCGGGGACTACGCGAACGCCAGGTTCACGACCCAGAAGCACAGCGCCGCGACCACGGCCGCGGCCGGCATCGTGATACTGCATCCCCCGGGGGACGACCCCCGGACCCCCAGCAGGGGGGTGGTTCCCGCTACGCGAACGCCAGGTTCACGACCCAGAAGCACAGCGCCGCGACCACGGCCGCGGCCGGCATCGTGATGAACCAGCCCAGGATGATGTTCTTGGCGACGCCCCAGCGGACCGCGTTCACGCGCTTGGTCGCGCCCACACCCATGATCGCCGAGGTGATCACGTGGGTGGTGGAGATCGGCGCGTGGAAGAGGTACGCCGAGCCGAACATGATCGAGGCACCCGTGGTCTCGGCCGCGAAGCCCTGCGGCGGGTCCAGCTCGATGATCTTGCGGCCGAGCGTGCGCATGATGCGCCAGCCGCCCGCGTACGTACCCAGCGACAGCATCACGGCACACACGACCTTGACCCAGACCGGGATCGGGGCGTCGGCGCTCTGCACATCGGCGATGACCAGGGCCATCACGACGATGCCCATCGTCTTCTGCGCGTCCTGGAGACCGTGGCCGAGCGCCATGGCCGCCGCCGACACCGTCTGCGCGATGCGGAAACCGTGCTTCGCCTTGTGCGGGTTGGACCGGCGGAACATCCACAGGATGGCCACCATCACCAGGTAACCGACGACCAGGCCGACGACCGGCGACACGAACATCGGGATGACGACCTTGTCGAGGACCCCCGACCAGATCACCTCGGTACCGCCCGCCAGCGCCGCGCCCACCATGCCGCCGAACAGCGCGTGCGAGGAGGACGAGGGCAGGCCGAAGTACCAGGTGATCAGGTTCCAGACGATCGCACCGACCAGCGCCGCGAAGAGGATCCACATGCCCGTCGAGCCGGTGGGCGTCTCGATCAGGCCCTGGCTGACCGTCTTGGCGACGCCGCTGCCGAGGAAGGCTCCGGCGAGGTTCATCACGGCCGCCATCGCCAGCGCCGCGCGCGGGGTCAGCGCCCGCGTGGAGACCGACGTCGCGATCGCGTTCGCGGAGTCGTGGAAACCGTTCGTATAGGTAAAGCCGAGCGCGACACCGATGGTCACGACCAGAGCAAAGGTGTCCACGAGGTTCAGGACTCCTTGACCGCGATGGTCTCCACCGTGTTCGCGACGTGCTCGAACGCGTCGGCCGCCTCTTCGAGCACGTCGACGATCTGCTTGAGCTTCAGCACCTCGATGGCGTCGTACTTGCCGTTGAAGAGGTGGGCGAGCAGCTTGCGGTGGATCTGGTCGGCCTGGTTCTCGAGGCGGTTGACCTCGATCCAGTACTCGGTGAGGTTGTCCATCGTCCGCAGGTGCGGCATGGCCTCGGCGGTCAGCTCGGCCGCGCGCGCCAGCACCTCGATCTGCTGCTCGACGCCCTTGGGCAGCTCCTCCACGTTGTAGAGGACGACGAGGTCGACGGCCTCCTCCATGAAGTCCATGATGTCGTCGAGCGACGACGCCAGGGAGTAGATGTCCTCGCGGTCGAACGGCGTGATGAAGGAGGAATTCAGCTGGTGGAAGATCGCGTGAGTCGCGTCGTCCCCCGCGTGTTCCGCTGCCCGCATCCGTTCCGCGATCTCGGCCCGGGCGGAGGCGTCCGCTCCGAGCAGTTCCATCAGGAGCTTGGAGCCCGTGACGATGTTGTCCGCGGATGCGGCGAACATGTCGTAGAAGCTCGTCTCCCTGGGGGTCAGACGAAATCGCACGTGAGGTCCTCGGGGTGCATCGGATTCGGTCAGGCTGATGCTAGGCGCATCCCCCGGCCACGGCTAACCGGCCGTTCCCCAGTGTCCTCCATCGGGCAGAGTGAGGACCACGGCCCCCTGCCCCGCACGGCGCGGCCCAGTATCCTATACCCATGAGGGGTATCCATTCGGCATGCGCCCCTCGTTCCGGACCACGGGAGGACCTATGACGACCATCGAGGCGGAGGGCTCCGGAGCCGTCCACGGCTATCACCACCAGAAGGACGAGCACCTCAAGCGGCTGCGCCGGATCGAGGGCCAGATCCGCGGCCTCCAGCGGCTCGTCGACGAGGACGTCTACTGCATCGACATACTCACCCAGGTCTCGGCGAGCACGAAGGCACTGCAGTCCTTCGCGCTCCAGCTGCTCGAGGAACACCTGCGGCACTGCGTCGCCGACGCCGCCGTCAAGGGCGGCACGGAGATCGACGCAAAGGTCGAGGAGGCCACCAAGGCCATCGCCCGCCTCCTGCGCACCTGACCGGCACCCCGCAAACCCAGCCCCGCCGGCGTTCGAGGCGCGGGGTCTGGGGCGGAGCCCCCGCAGCGGCGCAGCAGCCGGCACACAGCGCGGAACGCCCACACCCCCGCCGGGAGGCGAAGGGCCGGCTACTGCCCGAGCAGGACCTCGTCGATCCGGTCCAGGCTGAGCCGCTCCTCCGCGGCCGCCGAGGCGGCGATGATCAGCTCACCGCACAGCTCGATCTCGGCGAGAGCAACGTGGTCCTGCACCGTCGTACCGCCTGCGGGAGTCACGCGTGTCACCTCAATCTGCCACCGGCCACCGGCCGTCATCGGTCATACCGCACCGCACCACGCGCCGGCGCCCGGCTTCTCAGCGTAGGGAGGCCCTGCCGTCCCCCGCATGACACGGATGGACCATTTCCGGATACCGGTCCGTGGCCCGATCGCACCGCCCGCCCCCCGTCCGCCTCACTGGTCGGCGATCTTCCCGGCGTAAATGTCCCCGCTTGCGGGCAATACGACGGTCACCGGCGTCCCGAACCCGTACAGCAGCGTGGTCGAGGACACATCGATCACGCCATTGTTGACGTACGTGAAGCGGTGCCTGACCTTCCGCAGGCGCCCCTCCTCGTCCAGGTAGGCGTCGAACGGCACCGCGTGCGTGCTGAACCCTTTCGCCGCTGCCTGCAGTGCCCCCCTCACCTCCGGCGACGCGCTTCCCGCGGCCCGCCCGATGTCGGTGGTCCCCCGGTAGTGCCGCACCTTGGTGCCCGCCACCTCGGTCTCCCCCACGTACGTCACCTCCTGCACGCCCTTCAGCAGCTCGGCCGCGATCAGCGGGTCGGTGGCCCCGCCCGTGACCAGGTTCCCGTCGTTCAGGGTCGTCGTGTCGACCCTGACCCACTTGTCGTCCGGGACGCCCGCGCCGCGGTTCTTCATGTAGAGGGCCCCCGGCACGAGGAGCTCCGTGATGGGCCGGTGCTCGGCCTTGCCCTTCACATCGGCCGGGAGCATCACCAGGAGCTGGCCCATCCGCTTCTTGAAGTCGACCCCGCCCTCGCCGCGGATCGTGACCCGGGTGCCGCCCGTGGCCATCTCCATGGCCGTACGGGCCCGGGCGCTGCCGGTCCGCGCCAGTGCGTCGGCGGCCCCGCGGACCACCGCCGCCGCGTCCGCGGGAGGCCGGCCGTCGCCCGCGTCGCCGCCCGTGCACCCGGTCATCGTCGTGACCGCCAGGGTGACGCCGGCCGCGAGCACCGCCTCCCCCGCACGTCCGCGCGGCCGCCTGTGCTGGTGATCCACCATCGCCTGCCAACCCCCAACGCATGACCGCTGCTTGCCCGAGGCCCCCACCCGCTCCGCTTAACGAAGTCAGGGGTTTCCCGTCACGGGGGCGCACCCTCCCCGCGCGCCGCCCGCCCCGGTACCGTGGACCCGTGGAACCGCACACCGAAGCGAGACTGGCCCCTCCGCTTGACTCCCTGCCGCTCCCGCGGCCGCACGCGCAGCCGGAGCCGCCGGCCGGCCACACCACATCCACCGCCGACAGAGGATCGTTCTGTCTGGCCGTCTGCACGTGCGGCTGGAGGGGTCCCGCCCGCCGCTCCCGCGACCTGGCCCGCAGGGACGCGAGCCGCCACACGGAGCCGTAGCCGGGGAGCGTCCCGCCGCCGCGGGCCCGGCAGGATCCGGAAGAGACGGCCTCAGCCGTTCGGACCGCCCGGCTGGCCGGGGCGCGCCGCACCGGATGCCCTTGACCCATGCCAGGTTCCGCAGCCCGCCTCGCGCCCCTCCTCCGGGCCCTGCCCGTCGTGTCCGCCCCGGCCGCCGCGGCCTGGGCGGGACCTGCGGGGCGGGCCGGTCCCGTGGGCTCGTCCGGCCCCGTGGGCTCCTCGGACGGCCCGGCCGACGCGGCGCCGGCCGTCGGCCCCACCTCGGCCGCGGCCGAGGCCGCGGGGACCGGCCGGTGGCCGCGCTCCCGGTACCGCCGCGACGCCGACGGCGGTGATCCCTGATGCCCCGGTCCCGGCCGAAGGCGGTGCGGGTGTTCTTCGGGGCGGCGCTGCTGTGCCTGCTGGCGGCCGCCCTGCTCGCCGTATGGAACGCGTACGCGCAGAGCTGATGCCCGGCCGCGCCGCCGCGGGTGTCAGGCGGCGAGATCGCTCTCGTGCGGGCGCTGCCCCGCGGGCGGGGTCGGCGCCTGCGGGAGGCCGACCGGCCGGGGCAGTGCGGGGTTCTTGGCCCGTACGAGCCAGCCCCCGCGCCGGGAATGGGCCACCGCCCGCACCACCGGGGTCAGCGCCGCCATGGCGAGCGGCGCGAACACGAGCGCCACGGCGGTGCCGAGGGCGAGGCCGCCGATGACGTCGGTCGGATAGTGGATGCCCATGTAGACCCGGCACAGGCCTTCGGCGAAGGCCAGCCCGATCCCCAGGAGGCCGAACTTCCGGTTCGCCACGAACAGGCCCACGCCCAGGGCCATCGCGAGGGTGGTGTGGCCGCTGACGAAGGAGAACTCGGTGCGCCCGAGCCCCCAGCCGAAGGCGGGATCGAGCACTTGCAGGCCCTCGTGCTGGCGGAACGGCCGCGGCCGCCCGACGAATTCACGCAGCGGTACGTTCACGAGCAGCGCCAGTGCGGCGGCCAGCGGGGCCCAGACGAGCGCGGCGAAGGTCTCGACGGCGGCGGCCTCGTCCTGTCGGCGGGCGCCGCGCCAGCACCACAGGACCAGGAGGACCAGGGCGAGCAGGATCCCGTACTCCCCGGCCAGGCTCACGATCCGGTCCAGCCACTCCGGAGCGTGCCGGGAGGCTCCGTTGATCCGGTACAGCAGGCTGACATCCACGTTCGGCCCACCTGTTGTGAGTCCAGCCATGGTGATGCGGCCCCTTGCCCTTGCCGTGGTTCCCCTGCGGGACGCACCCCTGTGTGCGCCCCTCCGCCCCCCACTTGATCAACCCCCGCGCCCATGGAACGCCCGTTCTGGCTCCTACGTTCCATTCTCCACGCAATGATCACTCCAACGTTATCGAAGAGTGACCCATCGTCGCAGCTCAGGGCCTTTGCATGACGGAGAGTTACTACGTCGCCGGGGTCGCTGCGGGGCGCGTCGGAAGCGCCTCCGCGCCGTCCTTGGTCACGCGCGTCGCACCGAAGTAGTCAGGGGTGTCGATCTTGTCGAACCGGATCACGGCGCCGGTATAAGGGGCGTTGATCATGTATCCGCCGCCCACGTAGAGCCCGACGTGCCGGATCTCCCGAGAGTTCGTCAGATCATCGGAGAAGAAGACGAGGTCACCGGGCAGGAGTTGATCGCGCGAAGGGTGCGACCCGGCGTTGTACTGATCGTTCGCCACCCGCGGCAACTCGATCCCCACGGTCTCGTACGCGGCCTTGGTCAACCCGGAACAGTCGAACCGCCCGCCCTGATCGGGCGTCCCGTTGCCACCCCACAGATACGGCGTCCCGAGCTGCTTCTGCGCGAAGTAGATGGCCCCGGCGGCCTGTTGCGAGGGCGCCACCCGCCCGACGGGCCGCTCGAAACTCTTGGCCAGGGTGGTGATGGCCTTCACGTACCCCTGGGTCTCGCGGAACGGAGGCACCCCCCGGTGCTGCATCACCGCACCGGGCCCCGCGTTGTAGGCGGCCAGCATGTTCGAGACGGGGTCCCCGGGAACCTTGCTCACGTAGCGGGCGAGATCGCAGTCGTACGAAGCGGCAGAGGGAATGGCGTCGTTCGGGTCCCAGATGTCACGGTCACCGTCCCCGTCCCCGTCGATCCCGTGCGTGGCCCAGGTACCGGGGATGAACTGGGCGATGCCCCGTGCGTCGGCAGGGCTGACGACGTGCGGGTCCCAGCCGCTCTCGGAGTAGAGCTGGGCGGCGAGGACGGCCGGGCTCAGGGTCGGACAGAGAACGCCCCATTTCTGCACCAGGGCCTGGTACTTCCCGGGCACCGCACCCTTGGCGAGGCCGACGGGACGCCCGCCGGCGGTCGCGATGCCCGCAGCGGCGGAGTACGTGCCGACCACGAGGAGGGCGACGAAGCACAGACACGCTCCGAAGCTGATCCCGCCGATCACCCAGAATCTGCGCACCCGTCAACCCTCCCCCATCGACCGTTCTTTCACCGGGATTCGCCGTTACGTGTCGGATTTATCCCTTTTGTGGGCCACTGTCGAAGCCCTCGCACACGATGCTCTTGTGTTCCGTATCCGAGACGGCATGCCGGAACACCACCGTCCAGCCACCGGGATCCTGCGAGAGCGGAGGTGCCTTGACGGTCTTGCCGTTCAGCTGCATGGAGAAGTCGTCCGGGTACGTGAGCAACTTCCACTGCACCTCGTCACCTTCGTACAGGTCCCGGGCCTTGGCAACGAAACCGAGCTGGCGGTTGTCGGTCACCTCGGTGGACCGGCCGTTCTGGTCGACCTCGTGCTGCGGCTTCACGACGACGGCCACGTAGTAGGGCAGCGCGTCGGGGAGCGCGTCCTTGACCCGGTACCCGATCTGGACCTTGCCCGACTTCAGGCCGGGGTCGTCGATGGTCCTGGGCAGCGCGGTCTGCATGTCCAGGATGCCGGTCTCCTCCGCACCCCGGGTGCAGCCGCCGTGGATGGGGTTGTAGTCGTCCAGATTGGGCTCGGTCTGCCTGATGTACGTGGGCGGGCCGGCCGGAGACTGCGCCGCGGGGCCGCCGGGACTCTGCCCGGCGGGCGTGCGTCCCTCGGCCCGGTCGTCCACGCCGCCCTGGCCGCCCTGACCCCCCAGCGGCAGCTTCCACACCGCCACGGCTCCCACCACGGCCAGCGCGACCCCCACGGCCACCCAGACCCCCGTCCGCCCGCGCACGGCCCGCGCGGCCCGCGGCGGCTGCTCGGCCACCGTCGGGACGTACGGGTGACCCGGCCCCTGCGTCCGCATCTCGTGCACCGGCACGGCCTCGCCCAGCGTCCCGAGCCCCAGGTACACCGGGTCGTCGACCAGCGCGTCCCGGACCCCGCACCGCGCGATGACCTCGCGCAGCCCCGGCCGCACCGCCGGATCCTTCGCCACGCACGCCTCGATCAGCCCCGCCAGAACCGGCTCCACCCCGGCCACGTCGACCGGCTCGTGCACCGCCCGGTAGCTCACCGTCGTCGCCACGCCCGTACCGAACGGCGGCCGCCCCGTCGCCGCGTACGCGAGGGTCGCCCCGAGCGCGAAGACGTCCGCCGCGGCCCCGGCCTCCGCACCCAGCAGCACCTCGGGCGCCGTGTACCCCGGCGTCCCCGGAGCCTGCCCGTCCTGCGTCAGAGCCGTCTCGCCCACACCCCGCGCGATGCCGAAGTCGATGAGCTGCGGCCCCTGCGCGCCCAGGATGACGTTCTGCGGCTTGAGGTCCCGGTGCGTCACCCCGTACGCGTGCACGCTCGCCAGCCCCTCCGCGAGGGCCGCGAACAGCCGCCGGCAGGTGTCCGCGGGCAACCCGCCGCGCTCCGCCACGGCATGACCGAGCGTCGGACCCGCCACGTACTCGGTCGCCAGCCAGTACGGCGCCGCCGCCAGCGAGGCATCGATCAGGTTCGCCGTGTACGCCGACCGCACCGCACGCACGGTCTCGGCCTCGCGCCGGAACCGGGCCAGCGCCTCCGGATGCCCGGTGATCTCGTCCCGGATCACCTTCACCGCGACCAGGCGCCCACCGGGCGACCGCCCGAGGTACACCTGCCCCATCCCCCCGGCACCCAGCCGGGCCAACAGCGCATGCGCCCCGATCTGCGCGGGGTCGACGTCTCTCAGGGCATCCACCGGCACGAGCCTGCCACACCGACTCCCGCGCCACCGCGCCGGGTTGACGCGAAGCCCGACACGGCACGCCCTAGGAACGCGGCGCCACGAACAGACTCTGCGCGCTCCGCCCGATGGGCCCCTTCTCGTCGTGCAGCAGCGCGTCCGCGAGCCCGATCCCGGCCGCGTCCACACTCGTACGCGCCTCCACGCACGCCCACTCGCCCACCGGATGCCGGTGCAGATGGACGGTCAGGTCACCGTTGATGAAGACGTACCGCCCGAAGTCCATCACCGAGCTGATCCCGTTCCCCGAATCGGCGGCGATCAGCACCCGGTCCAGCGGCCTGGTCTCCTCCCCGGCGACCAGCGGCACCTTCATCCGCATCCAGCAGGTCCCGGGACCCAGCTCGACGAACGCGCCCTCCGTGAACCGGGTCTCCATGGCCGAGTGGTAGCCCGTCTCCCACGGCACCGGGAAGAACGGCGTCACCTCCACCTCCCCGGGCGGCGGCAGCTGCGGCCCCAGGACCACGGCCGGCACGGCCTCCTGCGCGAGACGGATCCGCAGGGCCCGCGCCAGCATCACGGGCGCACCACCCGCCGGCGCCAGGGCCGCCTCGACGACCTCGGTCCCGCGCCCGGCCCGCAGCACACTGGTGGTGATCTCCAGCTCGCCGATCGGCACCGGGCGCAGGATCTCGTACGTGATCCGGGCGATCCGCATGTCCGTCCGCGCGCCCGGCCGCTCCTCGACGGCCCGCCCGAGCAGCGCGGCCGGCGGCCCGGCGTGCTGCGAGCCCGGGTCCCACGGCCCCCGCGTGTACTCGGTGGCCAGGAACCGCCCGGCGTCGACCCTCTCGAAGAAACCCTCGGCAGCACCCATACCAGCCACGCTACCGACAGGTAACTCGGCGCACCAGACCCGTCGATCCGCTCAGCGGGCGAACCCCAGCCCCACCCCCAGCCCCACCAGCACCGACCCGATGGCCCGGTTCAGCGCCTTCTGCGCCTTCAGCATCCGGTCGCGCAGCCGCGAGACGGAGAAGAACAGCGCCACCGCCCCGAACCAGCCCAGATGCGCCGCCGACATGAACAGCCCATAGCCCACCTGCTGCCACACGGGCGTCTGCGGGTTCACCACCTGCGTGAAGGTCGACACCACGAACAGCGTCGTCTTCGGATTGAGCACATTGGTCAAGAACCCCGACCGCATCGCCCCCAGCCGGGTCAGCTGCGGCTTCGACTCCAGGTCGACGGTCACCTCGGCCCGCGCCCGGAAGGTGCGTATCCCGATCCACACCAGATAGGCCGCACCCGCCAGCTTGATCGCGGTGAACAGCGCGGTGGAGGAGGCGATCAGCAGACCGACCCCGAGCATCGTGTACGAGACGTGGACCAGCACGCCCGCCGCGACCCCGGCAGCGGCGAACAGCCCGGTGGGACGCCCGTACAGATAGCTGTTGCGGACCACCATGGCGAAGTCGGCACCGGGACTGATCACGGCGAGGAGAGTAATAGCGGCGACTGCGATCACTTCTGTCATACGGGGATGCTCACCGCCGCCGCCCCGTGGATCAAGACCTCGAGCACCGGGCACGACGAGGGACAATGGGCAGCGTGCCGAACCACCCTGCCGCCGACCTCCCCGCCGAGCCCCCCGCCCCCCTGCCCGTCCTGCAGGCCGACTGCGCGAACTGCTTCGCGCTGTGCTGCGTGGCACTGCCCTTCGCCAAGTCCAACGACTTCGCCGTGAACAAGCCCGCCGGGACCCCCTGCAAGAACCTCCAGCAGGACTTCCGCTGCGGCATCCACACCCGGCTGCGCGACAAGGGGTTCCAGGGCTGCACGGTCTTCGACTGCTTCGGCGCCGGCCAGCAGACCTCCCAGGTCACCTTCGGCGGCCGCGACTGGCGCACCCACCCCGGCACGGCCCGCCAGATGTTCGAAGTCTTCCCGGTCCTGCGGCAGCTGCACGAGCTGCTCTTCTACGTCAGCGAGGCCCTGACCCTCCCGGCCGCCGCCCCGGTCCACGCGGAGCTGCGCCGGGCCCTGGCGCAGACCCAGGAATGGACCCGCGCCGACGCGCAGGCCCTGGCCGACCTGGACGTGGGCCCCCTCCGCCAGCAGATCAACACCCTGCTCCTGAAGACCAGCGAACTCGTACGGGCGAAGACGCCGGGCCGCAAGAAGAACCACCGCGGCGCCGACCTGATGGGCGCCCGCCTGGCGGGAGCCGACCTCCGCGGCGCGAACCTCCGCGGCGCCTACCTGATCGCCGCCGACCTCTCCCGCGCCGACCTGCGCACCGCGGACCTGATCGGCGCCGACCTCCGCGACACCAACCTCCGCGGCGCGGACCTCCGCGACACCATCTTCCTCACCCAGCCCCAGCTGAACGCGGCCCAGGGCGACCCCACCACCCGCATCCCCACCACCCTCACCCGCCCCACCCACTGGACCTGACCCCGCCGCTCTCCCGGCTCCGCCAGGGGGCACCTCCCGGCGGCAGCCGCGGGAGTACGAGGCCCGCCTTCAGCCCCGCCGGCGTTTGAGGCGGTCTTCAGCCCCGCCGGCGTTTGAGGCGCGGGGGTCCGGGGGCAGCGCCCCCGCAACGGCGCCGCACCCGCCCGCCCAACCGGCCCGCCCAGCCGCCCAACCCCCGGCAGGACCCCTCACACCCGCGCCAAAAACCCCCGCACGGCAGCGAAATACCCCTCCGGGTCCCCGACCCGCACCGCATGACCCGCCGGCAGCTCGACCAACCGCACCCCCGCCCTCCGCACCGTCATCTCCCGCGCGTGCTCCGCCGACAGCACCCCGCTCCGGTCCCCCCGCACCAGCAGCGTCGGCTTCCGCACCCCCAGCCAGTCCCCCCAGTGGTCCCCGTTCAGCCCCCGCTGGGACTCCACCATGTCCTCCACCTCGAACGCGGTCCCCCACCCGTCCGGATACTCCCGCAGTGACCCCTCCAGATGCGGCGCCGCACTCCCCACCCCCGCCAGGAACCCGGCCCGGGTCGCGGCCCGTCTCGGCCACCCCCGCGCGAACGACAGGTCGCCGTCGACCACCGCCCCGATGTCCTCGACCACCACCGCCCGCACCAGGTCCGGGCGCCGCGCCGCGAGCTGGTACGCGTTGACCCCGCCCAGCGAATGCCCCAGCACCACCGCCGGACCCAGCCCCAGCTGCTCCAGCAGCGCGGCCGCGTCCCCCACGTACCCGTCCCGCGTGTACTGCGCCGCCCGGTCGGACCGCCCGTGCCCCCGCTGGTCCGGGGCGATCACCCGCCACGCCGGACCCAGCTCCCGGGCCAGGCGCTCGAAGGCCCCCGCCCCCTCCCCGAAGTGCCCGTGCAACGCCAGCAGCGGCGCCCCCGGCCCCCCGAAGTCCGTATAGGCGAGCCGCCGCCCGTCCTGCGTCACCATCGCCCCCGGCAACGGCCCCAGCTTGTCGATGACCCGCAGCCGCAGCAGCTGGTACTCCTCCCACCGCCTGCGCAGCCGCCCGCCCGGCCGCTTCACGATCCGGCCCGGCGTGACCGTCTCCCCCCGCCGGAACTGCTCCCGCGTCAGATCGATCCTGATCCCCCCGGGCAGCAGGTTCCACCAGTGGTAACCCTCCTGCCGCCCGCCGTGGAACACCTCGCCCAGCATCAGGTCCCCACCCACGAGGTCCTGCACCACGAGGGCCGTGATGTCACAGTGCC
Source organism: Streptomyces sp. NC-S4 (assembly GCF_054353315.1). Taxonomy (NCBI): domain Bacteria; kingdom Bacillati; phylum Actinomycetota; class Actinomycetes; order Kitasatosporales; family Streptomycetaceae; genus Streptomyces; species Streptomyces sp. NC-S4. The sequence goes on from NZ_CM135937.1 coordinate 4,094,945, forward strand.
CCCAGGCCGGATTCTCCGGAGTCCAGGGGATCCCCGTGATGCCGGAGGGCTCACAGGTCTCGGCCGACCATCCCGCCCGGACGGCCGCCTCGAGGTCCGCGAGAGTCCATGGAGTCGTCATGCTCCCCAGCCTGCCGCACCCCACTGACAACCCCACCGCCACACGCTCGCGCACCGATGAGACGACTGGAAGAGGATCGGACGCATGTCGGCGGGCCGGCCCAACGACACCCCACGCCACTGCTCCGAACGGCGGCCCCTCACCCCACCCCCCGTACGTCGAGACGACAATCATTGCCCGGCGTCACCCCCCGTGATACACAGAGTGACCGCACGTTCTCGCGCGTACACACCGCCCCTGCCCAGGTCAGGGCACGGAAGCGGAGCCCGGGCCGCGAGATCGGGTAAAGAGAGCCGTCAAGTCGACGACGGCGGCGGTTTCATCAGCGAAGATAGTGCGTAACCCCTGCCGTCGGGCAAGGGCCTTCCGGAACTACCCATACAGGGGCGGTGAGTTACATGATCCTGGCAGCCGAAAAGGGCGACATCACCACCATCATCGGCGGAATCGCCCCGAACTGGGGGCCTTTCGGCAGTCTCGGCAACGAAGCGAAGGTCATGATCGAGGTGGTCATGGCCGTCGCGATCCTGCTCTGCCTGGGCATCGCCATCTGGGGGGCGGCCAAACAGCGCATCGGAGCGACCGCCCTGCGCGACACGTTCAGCGCGGAACAGGGCAAGGGCCTGATCGTGGCCGGGCTGACCGGAGTCTTCATCATCGGCTCCCTCGGAACGCTGTTCACGATCGTCTACGGGATGGCCGTCTAGCCGGGCCGCGCGCCGGACCCCGTAGCCGATGACGCATCACCACACCACATCCACGCGGGAACCAGCGCTACCGTCGTACGACGCGGAGGGGGCGGACAGGCAATGAGCAACGACGACGACCAGTACGGCGGCGCCGGCGGCTACGGCGAGGTCGGCGGCACCGGCCAGACCCGCACCCGCCTCCCGGACCCCCCGGCCGACCCCTACGGCCCCACCCGCCGCACCCCCCGCGCCTCCCGCAGCCTGATCACCGTCGTCGGCGTGGTGGTCCTCCTGATCGCCGCGATCGCCTTCGCCAACTCGGCCCCCGACACCCCCTCGGACCGCGCCTCGGACAAACCCCCGACGGACTCCTCCACGGCCGCCACCGGCACGAACCCGGTGACGGACAAATCTGCAGGCATCCCCAAGGGCTTCGCCCACGACGAACAGGGAGCCCAGTCGGCGGCCGCCAACTTCGCGGTGGCGCTCGGCTCTGACGGCATGTTCAAGAAGAACACCCGCCACGCCCTGGTCGACGGAATCTACGCCCCCGACGTGGCAGCCCGGCTGAAGGGCCCGCAGGACGAGGCCTACTCGGCCGACTTCCTCGCGAAGCTGGGGCTCGACGCCAACGGCAACGCCCCGCAGGGCAGCACCTTCGTCACCCGCACCGTTCCGATCGGCACCCGTGTGGAGAGCTACACGCCGACCACGGCCAAGATCGCCGTCTGGTACAGCGGCCTGATCGGCATGTCCGGCCCCAAGTCCACCGACCCGGTGCGGACGCTCTGGAAGACCTGGACCTTCGAGCTGAGCTGGACCGGTGAGGGCTGGAGAGTCCTCGACGACACCCAACAGGACGGGCCCGCCCCGGTTCCCGGCGATGTCCCCGTCTCGACGTCGGACGACATGAGCAAGGCCATCAAGGAATTCGGGGGATTCACCTATGCCCGCTAGCCTCCGGCTCCCCGCCCGGCTGGGGGGCCTGCTCGCCTCCGCCCACCTCGCCGTCGTAGCCCTGGCGCCCACCGCACACGCCGCTCCCACTCCGACGCCGACGCCGACGCCGACCGCCACACCCTCCACGACCGCTGACCCCTGCGCCCTGCTCGACGGCCCCTCCAAGCAGTACTGCCAGAGCGGAACGGGCACATCCGGTGGCAACCCCGGGACAGGACTGGCACCCAGCGACGGCGGAGACGCCCTCAACCCCCTCGCCTCCCTCGCCCGCGGCTGCGCCGACGCCGCCTCCTGGATCGTCACCAAGCTCAGCGAAGCCGTCACGGGCTCGGCCGAGGTCGACTTCACCAACCCCGCCTTCCTCAAGCAGTACTCCGTCGTCTTCGCCGCCTCCACCATCCTCACCCTCGTCCTCTGGCTCTTCGCCGTCGCCAAACGAGCCGTCCGCGGCGTCCCCCTCACCACCGCCATGTCCGAAGCCATCGGCTTCCTCTGGCTCACCGTCCTCGCCTCCGCCTTCACCCCCCTCATCCTCTACACCGTCGTCTCCGCCACCGACGGCGTCACCGCCGTCATCGCCTCCGCCACCGGCGGCCAGACCGACGTCTTCTTCGGTTCCTTCTCCGAAGCCCTCAAGAAGGGCGACGACATCGGCGGCGGCCCGATCATGCTGATCGTCGTCGCGCTCGTCACCGTCCTCGCCGCCGGCGTGCTCTACCTCGAGCTGTTCATCCGGGCCGCCCTCCTCTACGTCGGCGCCCTCCTCGGCGTCGTCGTCTACTCCGGGCTCGTCGACCGCAACCTCTGGGGCCACGTCCGCCGCTGGGCCGGCATCATGATCGCCGTCATCCTCGTGAAGCCGGTCATCGTCATCGTCCTCGGCCTCGCCGGCGCCCTGACCGGCGAAAAGGGCCCCAACGCCTTCTCCGCCGTCGTCACCGGCCTCGCCATCATCCTCCTGGCGATCTTCGCCTCCGCGATGATCTACCGCTTCGTCCCCGGCTTCGGCGACGAGATCGCCTCCGCCCGCTCCAACCGCAGCAAGGCCACCGACGGCGCCCAGGCAGCCGCCGTCATCAGCTCCCCGGCCTCCCTCGTCTCGCAGGGCATCAAGACCCACAGCAGCCGCGGCGCCCACCGCGGCGACGGCGGCAGCGGCAACCACGCGCCCCGCCCCGCCAACCCCATCTCCGGAGGCGTCGCCGCCCACAGCAGCCGACCCGCCTCCGGCGGCGGAGCCGGCGGCGGATCTGTCCCCTCCGCCGCACCCCCGCCCCGCACGAGCTCGAGCACGAGGAACACAGGAGGTGACGGGCGTTGACGACCCAGTCCCACCAGCTGCACCCGGTCGCGCCCCGCCGCACGTATCTCATCGGCCGCGCCCGGCCGAACGCGATCGTCGGCAAGAACCGCGAGACCGGCGAGATCGCCCTGATCATCGCCGGGGCGTTCTTCGGCATGATGAGCGGACTGCTCGTCCCCGACCTCACCCTGCGCATCGTCAGCCTCGCCGGGTTCCCCATGATCGCGCTCGCCGCCGTCTACGTCCCGTACAAGGGCCGCACCTTCTACCGCTGGTTCGAGATCAGCCGCAGCTACAAGCGGACCCTGCGCCGCGGCACGACGTACCGCTCCGGCGCCATGGAAGCCGGCATCCGCGGCTCCGACGGCCGCGAGGTCGAAGTCGGCCCGCCCCCCGGCATCGGCCGCATCAACTGGCTCGCCGCCCCCTTCGGCCCCGACGAGATCGCCGTCCTCCTGCACGCCGACCGCCGCACCGTCACCGCCGCCATCGAGATCGAGGGCCCCGGCGTCGGCCTGCGCGACAGCGAGGACCAGGAAGCCCTCGTCGACCGCTTCGGCACCCTCCTCAAGCACGTGGCCAACGGCGACGGCTTCGTCACCCGCCTCCAGATGCTCGCCCGCACCCTGCCCGCCGACCCCGACGCGCACGCCAAGGACGTGGCCCAGCGCGGCGACACCCAGGCCCCCGGCTGGCTCCGCGACTCCTACGACCAGCTCCAGTCGATGGTGTCCACCTCCTCCGAGCAGCACCGCGCATACCTCGTCGCCTGCATGCACTACACGCGCGAACTCGCCGCCGAGGCCAACGCCATCGCCCGCGCCGGCACCCCCCACAAGGGCCGCAAGCTCGACCGCGACGCCGGCCTCGCCATCGTCATGGCCCGCGAGCTCACCGACATCTGCGCCCGCCTCGCCGAGGCCGACATCCGCGTCCGCCAGCCCCTCGGCCAGGGCCGCCTCTCCTCCCTCGTGCACTCCATGTACGACCCGGACCACCCCATCGACCACATCCAGGCCATGACCAAGCGCAACGCCTGGCCCGCCGAGCTCGACGCCGTGGAGCCCACCTTCCTCCAGGCCAAGACCCGCGAATCCTCCACCCGCGCCCCCTGGTGCCACGCCACCGCCTGGGTCAAGGAGTGGCCCATGACGCCCGTCGGCGTCAACTTCCTCGCCCCGCTGCTCGTCCACACCCCCGACGTGATCCGCACGGTCGCCGTCACCATGGACCTGGAGCCCACCGAGGTCGCCATCGAGCGCATGCTCACCGAGAAGACCAACGACGAGGCCGACGCCTCCCGCGCCGCCAAGATGAACCGGACCGTCGACCCCCGCGACATCGCCGCGCACGGCCGGCTCGACCAAAGAGGTGAAGATCTCGCCAGCGGTGCGGCGGGAGTGAACCTCGTCGGGTACATCACGGTGTCCTCGCGTTCACCCGAAGCCCTCGCCCGCGACAAGCGGACCATCCGCGCCTCCGCCGGAAAGTCCTACCTGAAGCTGGAATGGTGCGACCGCGAGCACCACCGCGCCTTCGTCAACACCCTGCCGTTCGCCACCGGCATCCGACGCTAGCTGGAGGGAAGTGCCGCCCATGCGAGATCCCATGTCCGCCCTGACGGACGCCTTCACCAGCTTCCTCTTCGGCAAAGTCGAAACCACGCGCCTGCCCGTCCGCACCTCCACCGGGCAGGCGCAAGCCGTCTACCTGCCCACCGCCGCCCCCGGGCTCGGCGACTCCGGCGTCATCATCGGCCGCGAGGTCTACAGCGGCAAGGGCTACATCTACGACCCCTTCCAGCTGTACGGGCAGCAGCTCCCCGCCCCCCACTGGCTGGTCCTCGGCGAATCCGGAAACGGAAAGTCAGCCCTCGAAAAGACCTACGTCCTGCGCCAGCTCCGCTTCAAGGACCGCCAGGTCGTCGTCCTCGACGCCCAGGGCGAGGACGGCGTCGGCGAATGGAACCTGATCGCCCAGCAGCTGGGGATAACCCCCATCCGCCTGGACCCCATCGCCGCCAACGACGACGGGATCCGCCTCAACCCCCTCGACCCGGCCATCACCGCGACCGGACAGCTCGCGCTGCTCCGGACCATCATCGAGGTGGCCATGGGCCACGGCCTCGACGAGCGCGCCGGCTTCGCCCTCAAGGTCGCGCACGCCTACGTCGTCGACACCATCCGCGACCGCCAGCCCGTCCTCACCGACATCGTCGAGCAACTGCGACACCCCGAGGCCGAATCCGCCCTCGCCATGAACGTCGACATAGACGATGTCCGGGCCTGGGGCCTCGACGTCGCGCTCGTCATCGACCGACTCGTCGACGGCGACCTGCGCGGCATGTTCGACGGCCCCACCACCGTCGGCATCGACCTCGACGCACCCCTCATCGTCTTCGACCTCTCCCACATCGACCGCAACTCCATCGCGATGCCGATCCTCATGGCGATCGTCGGCGTCTGGCTGGAACACACCTGGATCCGCCCCGACCGGAAGAAGCGCATCTTCCTGGTCGAGGAGGCCTGGCACATCATCAACAGCCCGTTCGTCGCCCAGCTGTTCCAGCGCCTGCTGAAGTTCGGCCGACGCCTCGGCCTGTCCTTCGTCGCCGTCGTCCACCACCTCTCCGACGTCGTCGACGGCGCCGCCGCACGCGAAGCCGCGGCCATCCTCAAGATGGCCTCGACCAGAACGATCTACGCCCAGAAGGCGGACGAGGCCCGGGCCACGGGCCGCGTCCTCGGCCTGCCCCGCTGGGCGGTGGAAATCATCCCGACCCTCACCCCCGGCATCGCGGTCTGGGACGTCAACGGCAACGTCCAAGTGGTCAAACACCTGATCACCGAAGCCGAACGCCCCCTCGTCTTCACCGACCGCGCCATGACCGAGTCCTCCACCCCCAGCCGCCTCCCCGCCGACATGCTCGCCGCCGAACTGGAGGCGGAGGAACGGGCCCTGTCCATCGAACGCCGCCGCGGCGGCCCCGGATCCGCGACCACGGTGGCCTGACCATGCACGAGGCAAGACGTACGGAGCCCCCCGCACGCGGCGGCGGCATCCCGGACGGCCTGCTGGTCGGCCTCCTGGCCTTCCTCCTGGGCCTCGCCGTCCTCGTCTGGTCGGCCACCGGCCTCGCCGCCCTCCTCGCGAACGGCACCTGGCCCGACACCGTCACCTTCACCCGGACCCCGGGAGCCGTCCGCGCCCTGATAGCGCAACCGCACGACATCCCCGCCGCCTGGCCGGACACCGACCCGGCGGCCCTGTCGGGCTGGGGCCTCTTCTGGGGCCTGTTCGTCAGCCAGCTCCTGGTGATGTTCGTACTCACCGTCTTCGCCATCGGCGTGATCGCCCGCACCAAGTCCCGCCGCGCCCTGGCCAGACACCTCACGAAGACCGAACCAGCCGCGGACCCGGCCCCGCCGGCGTTCGAGACGCGGAAGCCCGGGAGCAACGCCCCCGCCGGCTCACCCGCACCAACCGCCACCGCGCCGGCGGCCACCGTGCCGGGCGCCACCGCCCCGGGCGCGACTGCCCCGGGCGCCACCGCCCCGGCGGACGAGGCCTACCGCTACGGCTTCGGCTACGCCCCACAGCCCACAGCCGCCGCCACCCTCCCACAGGCCCGGACGGCGACGGACGGCCTCACCTACGGCGGCCCGAACGACCGCTTCCGCACGGCCGCCCACCGCATCGGAGAGATCGAGGGGGCGGCACTCGTCATGACCTCCTCCCCCACCCTCTGGGCCGAAACGAAGGACGCCCGCGCCAAACTCGGCCCGGTCCTCCTCTACGACCCCTCCCACCTGTGCGACACCCCGGCCCGCATGCACTGGAACCCGGCCGAGGGCTGCGCCGACCGCGACACCGCCGCCGCCCGCGCAATCGCCCTGCTGGCCCCCGTACGCCCCCAGGCCCGCATGGACGCGGCCGTGGCCGACACCGCGGAAACCCTCCTGCGCAGCTGGCTCCAGGCCGCCGCCCTGGAAGACCGCCCGTTCAAACTGCTCCACCGCTGGGCCCAGGGCAACAGCGCCCAGGACCCGGTCCGCATCCTGCGCACCCACCCCCGGGCCGCCCCCGGCGCGGCCGGCGAACTGGAGAGCGCCCTCACCGCCCACCCCGAACGCCGTGACCTCGCCCAGCACCTGACGGCCCGTGCCCTGTCCTGCCTGACCTCGATCCACATCCGCGAGGCCTGCAATCCGAACCGAACAGATGCCCTCACCTTGGCATCGTTCGTCGCCGAAGGGGGCACCCTCTATCTGGTGGGTGAACCTCTGGAGGATCCCCGCACCCACCCGGGTGCGATGCCCCTGCTCACCGCACTCGCCTCGCACGTGGTCGAGCACGGCCGCCGCATGGCCGCACGGTCATCCCACGGTCGGCTCGACCCACCACTGTCCCTGGTGCTGGACGACGTGGCCGCCGTGGCCCCGATCCCCCAGCTCCCGGAACTCCTGACCGAGGGAACGCTCCCCCTGCTCGCCCTGTGCCGCAGCCGCGAACAGGCCCGCTCCCGCTGGCCGGAGGCCACCCTCCCCTAGGCGGTCGGCCGCACGTAGACGTACTCGCGCTCCTTGGCGCCCGTCTCCAGCGGTATCAGCAGACCGCTCGGCTCGAAGCCGTACCGCCGGTAGAAGCTCTCCGCCCGCGCGTTGTCCTCGTGCACGAACAGCCGCACCCGCTCGGTGACCGGCTCCTCCAGCGACCAGGCCCACTCGAGCCCGGCGTCGAAGAGCCGCTCCACGAGCCCGCTCCCCCGCTGCTCGGGCCGCACGAACACCCCGACCACGTGGCCCTGCTGCTGCTCGATGGGCTCACCGAAGTAGTCGGAGCCGCCCTGTGCCTCGATGAGTACGGTCACGGACCCGACCCACCGCCCGTCCGCGGCCTCGGCGATGAACTGCCGGGCACCCCGCCCCTCGGCAGCGCCGGCAGCACGCTGCTGCCAGTACGCGTCGCCCTGGGCGAGAGCACTCTCCTCGGTCTCCAGGAAGGCCACGGCGGCAGCGGGATCCCGGAGCGCCACCAACCGCAGTTCCTTGACCTTTTCCCACTCGTCGCCCCGTACGGCCCTGATCACATAGTCATCGCTCATGCTCGGGATCCTAACGACGTACCACCACCGGCTCACCTGCGTTTCCCGGCGCGCTCTCCGGCTCCGAGCACCGGGCCCTGAACGCAGAAAAGCCCCGCACCATAAGGTGCGGGGCTTTCCCACAATAAAAGTTCGGCGGCGTCCTACTCTCCCACAGGGTCCCCCCTGCAGTACCATCGGCGCTGAAAGGCTTAGCTTCCGGGTTCGGAATGTAACCGGGCGTTTCCCTAACGCTATGACCACCGAAACACTATGAAATTTAGAACGCTGGTGTTTTCACAGCTGTTCGTTATTTCAGAACTAACACAGTGGACGCGAGCAACTGAGGACAAGCCCTCGGCCTATTAGTACCAGTCAGCTTCACCCGTTACCGGGCTTCCACATCTGGCCTATCAACCCAGTCGTCTACTGGGAGCCTTACCCTCTCAAGGAGGTGGGAATACTCATCTTGAAGCAGGCTTCCCGCTTAGATGCTTTCAGCGGTTATCCCTCCCGAACGTAGCCAACCAGCCATGCCCTTGGCAGGACAACTGGCACACCAGAGGTTCGTCCGTCCCGGTCCTCTCGTACTAGGGACAGCCCTTCTCAATATTCCTACGCGCACAGCGGATAGGGACCGAACTGTCTCACGACGTTCTAAACCCAGCTCGCGTACCGCTTTAATGGGCGAACAGCCCAACCCTTGGGACCGACTCCAGCCCCAGGATGCGACGAGCCGACATCGAGGTGCCAAACCATCCCGTCGATATGGACTCTTGGGGAAGATCAGCCTGTTATCCCCGGGGTACCTTTTATCCGTTGAGCGACGGCGCTTCCACAAGCCACCGCCGGATCACTAGTCCCGACTTTCGTCCCTGCTCGACCCGTCGGTCTCACAGTCAAGCTCCCTTGTGCACTTACACTCAACACCTGATTGCCAACCAGGCTGAGGGAACCTTTGGGCGCCTCCGTTACCCTTTGGGAGGCAACCGCCCCAGTTAAACTACCCATCAGACACTGTCCCTGATCCGGATCACGGACCGAGGTTAGACATCCAGCACGACCAGAGTGGTATTTCAACGGCGACTCCACAACCACTGGCGTGGCTGCTTCAAAGTCTCCCACCTATCCTACACAAGCCGAACCGAACACCAATATCAAACTGTAGTAAAGGTCCCGGGGTCTTTCCGTCCTGCTGCGCGAAACGAGCATCTTTACTCGTAGTGCAATTTCACCGGGCCTATGGTTGAGACAGTCGAGAAGTCGTTACGCCATTCGTGCAGGTCGGAACTTACCCGACAAGGAATTTCGCTACCTTAGGATGGTTATAGTTACCACCGCCGTTTACTGGCGCTTAAGTTCTCAGCTTCGCAACCCCGAAAGGTCACTAACCGGTCCCCTTAACGTTCCAGCACCGGGCAGGCGTCAGTCCGTATACATCGCCTTACGGCTTCGCACGGACCTGTGTTTTTAGTAAACAGTCGCTTCTCGCTGGTCTCTGCGGCCACCCCCAGCTCACGGAGCAAGTCCGATCACCAGTGATGGCCCCCCTTCTCCCGAAGTTACGGGGGCATTTTGCCGAGTTCCTTAACCATAGTTCACCCGAACGCCTCGGTATTCTCTACCTGACCACCTGAGTCGGTTTAGGGTACGGGCCGCCATGAAACTCGCTAGAGGCTTTTCTCGACAGCATAGGATCATCCACTTCACCACAATCGGCTCGGCATCAGGTCTCAGCCTTATATGAGGGACGGATTTGCCTACCCCTCGGCCTACACCCTTACCCCGGGACAACCACCGCCCGGGCTGGACTACCTTCCTGCGTCACCCCATCGCTTACCTACTACAAGTCTGGTTCGTCGGCTCCACCACTTTCCTTTCCCCGAAGGGTCCGGAACGG
>NZ_CM135937.1:4110000-4117500 GCF_054353315.1 Streptomyces sp. NC-S4
AGATCCACCCGCGCGTGGTTGTCGGGCTCCACCTCGGAGCCGGGCCAGGCGGAGTCGAACAGCACGACCGGTCCCGGCACGTCCCAGACCTGTCCCTCCTCCCAGGCGGCATCCGCCAACGCCGCCCCGACGCTGCCCAGCAGTTCGGCTTCCGACTCGGCCGCCAGCCATCGCACGAAGACCCCGTGCTCCGGGAGGAACACCGTGGACGAGGGCTCGTCCCCCAGTACCAACGCGTGCGACGGACCCACCGCGAGCAGTCCGGCGTAGCCGGCGACCGCGCAGGCCCGGTCGTAGTCGGATTCCGGGCCGTCGCTGTCCGCCCCCTCCCACCGGGTCAGTACGTCGGCCGGCACCGCCACCAGCGGCCCCCCGCCGGACTCCACCCAGTCGACCAGTCCTGGATCCGCATATCTCGCCATGCCACGACAGTAGAGGCCGGCTCCCCGCTCAGGGGACCAGGACGACCTTGCCGAGGTTCCTGCGCTCCTCGATGAGCGCGTGGGCCCTGGCGGCCTCGGCGAGGGGGATCTCCTCGTGCACGGCCGTACGCAAGGTGCCCGCGGCATGGAGCTGCCACAGCTCGCGCAGCCAGCGCTCGTACAGTGCGGGCTTGCCCGTAGCGATGGCCCGCATCTGGAAGCCGATCAACGAGGCGCCGCGGAGCAGGAGTTCGTACGCCTCCACCGTGCCGCCGCCGGAGCTGAAGGCCACCAGGCGGCCGCCCGTCGCCAGGGCCCGTACGGCGGGTCCCAGCAGATCGCCGCCGACCCCGTCGAGGATCACGTCGTACGGGCCGCCCCAGTCGGCATCCCCGTACAGGACGACCTCGTCGGCGCCCAGGCCGCGGACGAAGTCCGCCTTGTCGGCACTGCTGACGGCCGCGACGACGCGTCCCGCCCCGCCGGCCTTCGCGTACTGCAGGGCGAGCGTCCCCACGGCGCTGGCCGCCGCCGTCACCAGGACCGACTCGCCGGGCTCCGCGCGCCCGGCCTCGTGCACACCGCGGGCGACCAGCCCGCTGCGGACCAGCGCGACCGCTTCCACGGCGCCGACCCCGGCCGGGATCCGTGAGGTCATGGCGGTGCTGAGTACCGCGTACTCGGCGTAGGCATCGGCGAAGCACAGCCCGGTGACGCGCTCCCCGGGCGTGAAGCCGGTGACACCGGTGACGCCCGGGCCGGTGGCGACGACGGTCCCCGCCACCTCGCCGCCGAACGAGACGGGCTCACTGCCCTCCCGCACCTCACGCACCTCACGCACCTTGCGCACGGTCGGCAGGGTCACGCCGACCGCCTCGACCCGGATCAGCAGCTCTCCGGCGCCCGCCTCGGGTACTTCTGCCTCCTCGGCGAACAGCACTTCCGGCCCACCGCCCACCTGATGGCGCACGCGCAGCACAGGACCTCCCCGACCTCGAGCCTTTTCATTGGATTCCCCAACGATATCTCGGAATCATGGGAGCACCCAATGAATTTCGCTAGGGTGTGACCATGACTTCGGCCCTGCAGCACATCCAGTCCCTGCCCTCCTGGCTCGTCGGCCGCGTCGCGGCTCGCGGCCGCGAGCTGGTCACGGCGGCGATCGCCGCGGAGGGGCTGAAGCTCATGCACCACGCGGTGCTGGCGGCCACCGCCGAGTACGGGCCCGTCGCCCAGGCCGACCTGGGCCGCCGGCTCGCCGTCGACCCCAAGGACATGGTCGGCATGCTCAACCACCTCCAGGAGGCTGGCCTCGTACTGCGCGCCCCGGACCCCGACGACCGCCGCAAGAACGCCGTCACCGTCACCCCCGAAGGGACCGCCGTACTCGCCCGCTGCGCGGCTCTCGCCGAAGCGGCGAACGCCGAGTTCCTCGCCCCGCTCGACCCGGCCGAGCGGGAGCTCCTGATGTCCCTGCTGACCCGCCTCCACGAAGCCCCCTAGGTCTGCTGGGTTCTTGAAATGGGTGAGGGCCTCCGTAGTGCCCCGCTGACCGAGACCGGGCGCCTTCGTCTGGCCCGTTGTGTCGTGGACGACGGCTGGCCGGTACGGCGGGCCGCGGAACGTTTCCAGGTCAGCCATACCACGGCGGCCCGCTGGGCCGGTCGCTACCGGCGGATCCGCATCGCCGGAATGGGTGACCGCTCCAGCCGCCCCCACCACCAGCCACGAAGGACCTCTGCCGAGATCGAGGTCGAGGTCGAGGTCGAGACGCAGGTGCTCCGCCTTCGACGGGAACCTCGCATCGGCACGTTACGACTGTCCGCCCGATGCGGCATCGCGCCCTCGACCGCCCGCCGCATCCTCCCCCGGCACGGCCAACCGCCCCCGGCCTTCCTGGACCGGTCCACCGGCGAGCTGGTCCACATCGACGTCAAGAAACACCTGGCGCCAGACCTGCCGTGAGCTGGGTATCAGCCCATGCTGGATTCGGCCCTGGCGGCCGCAGACCAACGGCAAGTGCTCGAGGAATGGGCCTACCAAAAGCCCTACACCTCAGACCGTGAACGGATGGAAGCGTTCACCGACTGGCTGCACTGGTAGCGCCAGGGCCGAGGGGAAGCCTCGCAAAGCGGAGCGGCCCCCGCGTACTGGACGCACTCGGGAGGCCCGACAACGCGGCGAGGTGCGGTGCCGGGCAGCGCGGGCCCGGCAAGATCCGAAAGAGACGGCCCAGGCCCACCGGCCGCCGAACCCGCGCATGATGGGCGCATGGACGAGGTGACCATCAGCCAAGAAGACCGCCGACAACTCGCATTCTGGGCCGCCGATTGTGTCGAGCGGTCCCTCCCCCTGTTCGAGGCGAAGGCTCCCGCCGACGCCCGCCCTCGCGAGGCGATCGAAGGCATACGGGCCTTCGCACGCGAGGACGCCCGGCGGACCGCGAAACTGCGCGCCCTCGCGTGGGCGGCCCACGCGGCCGCTCGCGAGGTCGACGACCCGGCGGCCACGGCCGCCGCCCGCGCCGCGAGCCACGCAGCGGCGACACCGTACATCCACCCGCTGGCCACCCCGCACCAGTCGAAGCACGTACTGGGGCCCGCCGTGTACGGGGCACTCGCCCGCGAGCACGCGGCGGGCGATGCCGCGGGCGCCGACGAGGAGATCCGATGGGCGATCGAGCACGCCCCATCGGAGGTCCGCGCACTGCTGCGCCGGATGCCCGCTCGCACCCCTGGTCGCAGCCGGCTGGACACGCTCTACTACGAACTCGACGCCGCCCTCCGCGGCTGAGTGACGGCGTGACGGCGTGACGGCGTGACGGCCGGACCTTTCACCGGCTGCTCCTCCACCAGGCCGGGCCGGACGCGCGGGCCGAGGCCAATCCCTCACCACTACCGGGCTGGATAGTCTGGTCGAGCACCCACCAGGAGGAAATCATGGGCGACCTCACCCCCGAGCAGATGCGCCGCATGCACGACTTCGCGGAGCAGCTCGCGGAACTGGCCGAGCACCAGGAGGACCAGTGGAAGGTGCAGACCACCGACGGTCAGATCTTCCTCACGATGATGAGCCCGACGGCTCCTCACGGGCTCAACGTGGTACGTCTGCGCCGCCAGATCGAGGCACAGACACCGGAGGTCATGGCCCTCAACGACACGAACATGGGCGACCCTCAGACAGGCCTCACCAAGGTCCCCGACCTCATGGTCATCGCGGAGGAGGACACCGATGACACGGCGAAGGTCGTCAACTCCCGCGATGTACTGATGGTGGTGGAGGTCGTCTCCCGCACGAACTCCCTCACCGACATCCGCGACAAGCTCCACGACTACCCCCGGATGGGGGTTCCCCTGTACGTCGTCGTGGACCCCCGCAAGGACAAGCGGACCGTCACCGTGCACAGCGACTCCTCGGCAGGGCCCGACGGCATCCGATTCCGCAAGACGGTCCCCTACGCCTTCGGGGACGTCGTCACCGCCGGCCGCTGGACCCTGGACACGAGCACTCTCAAGAGCTATCCCGCCGACTGGTGACACAAGGGCCCCGGTCGGCGCGATGCGATCGTGCGCGATCGGGCCCTGAACGCAGAAAAGCCCCGCACCATAAGGTGCGGGGCTTTCCCACAATGATTGTTCGGCGGCGTCCTACTCTCCCACAGGGTCCCCCCTGCAGTACCATCGGCGCTGAAAGGCTTAGCTTCCGGGTTCGGAATGTAACCGGGCGTTTCCCTAACGCTATGACCACCGAAACACTATGAAATTTAGAACGCTGGTGTTTTCACAGCTGTTCGTTATTTCAGAACTAACACAGTGGACGCGAGCAACTGAGGACAAGCCCTCGGCCTATTAGTACCAGTCAGCTTCACCCGTTACCGGGCTTCCACATCTGGCCTATCAACCCAGTCGTCTACTGGGAGCCTTACCCTCTCAAGGAGGTGGGAATACTCATCTTGAAGCAGGCTTCCCGCTTAGATGCTTTCAGCGGTTATCCCTCCCGAACGTAGCCAACCAGCCATGCCCTTGGCAGGACAACTGGCACACCAGAGGTTCGTCCGTCCCGGTCCTCTCGTACTAGGGACAGCCCTTCTCAATATTCCTACGCGCACAGCGGATAGGGACCGAACTGTCTCACGACGTTCTAAACCCAGCTCGCGTACCGCTTTAATGGGCGAACAGCCCAACCCTTGGGACCGACTCCAGCCCCAGGATGCGACGAGCCGACATCGAGGTGCCAAACCATCCCGTCGATATGGACTCTTGGGGAAGATCAGCCTGTTATCCCCGGGGTACCTTTTATCCGTTGAGCGACGGCGCTTCCACAAGCCACCGCCGGATCACTAGTCCCGACTTTCGTCCCTGCTCGACCCGTCGGTCTCACAGTCAAGCTCCCTTGTGCACTTACACTCAACACCTGATTGCCAACCAGGCTGAGGGAACCTTTGGGCGCCTCCGTTACCCTTTGGGAGGCAACCGCCCCAGTTAAACTACCCATCAGACACTGTCCCTGATCCGGATCACGGACCGAGGTTAGACATCCAGCACGACCAGAGTGGTATTTCAACGGCGACTCCACAACCACTGGCGTGGCTGCTTCAAAGTCTCCCACCTATCCTACACAAGCCGAACCGAACACCAATATCAAACTGTAGTAAAGGTCCCGGGGTCTTTCCGTCCTGCTGCGCGAAACGAGCATCTTTACTCGTAGTGCAATTTCACCGGGCCTATGGTTGAGACAGTCGAGAAGTCGTTACGCCATTCGTGCAGGTCGGAACTTACCCGACAAGGAATTTCGCTACCTTAGGATGGTTATAGTTACCACCGCCGTTTACTGGCGCTTAAGTTCTCAGCTTCGCAACCCCGAAAGGTCACTAACCGGTCCCCTTAACGTTCCAGCACCGGGCAGGCGTCAGTCCGTATACATCGCCTTACGGCTTCGCACGGACCTGTGTTTTTAGTAAACAGTCGCTTCTCGCTGGTCTCTGCGGCCACCCCCAGCTCACGGAGCAAGTCCGATCACCAGTGATGGCCCCCCTTCTCCCGAAGTTACGGGGGCATTTTGCCGAGTTCCTTAACCATAGTTCACCCGAACGCCTCGGTATTCTCTACCTGACCACCTGAGTCGGTTTAGGGTACGGGCCGCCATGAAACTCGCTAGAGGCTTTTCTCGACAGCATAGGATCATCCACTTCACCACAATCGGCTCGGCATCAGGTCTCAGCCTTATATGAGGGACGGATTTGCCTACCCCTCGGCCTACACCCTTACCCCGGGACAACCACCGCCCGGGCTGGACTACCTTCCTGCGTCACCCCATCGCTTACCTACTACAAGTCTGGTTCGTCGGCTCCACCACTTTCCTTTCCCCGAAGGGTCCGGAACGGCTTCACGGACTTAGCATCGCCTGATTCGATATTGGGCGTTTCAAAGCGGGTACCGGAATATCAACCGGTTGTCCATCGACTACGCCTGTCGGCCTCGCCTTAGGTCCCGACTTACCCTGGGCAGATCAGCTTGACCCAGGAACCCTTAGTCAATCGGCGCACACGTTTCTCACGTGTGTATCGCTACTCATGCCTGCATTCTCACTCGTGAACCGTCCACAACTAGCTTCCGCTGCTGCTTCACCCGGCACACGACGCTCCCCTACCCATCACAGCGGGCGTTGGCCCTATTGCTGCAATGACACGACTTCGGCGGTACGCTTGAGCCCCGCTACATTGTCGGCGCGGAATCACTTGACCAGTGAGCTATTACGCACTCTTTCAAGGGTGGCTGCTTCTAAGCCAACCTCCTGGTTGTCTCTGCGACTCCACATCCTTTCCCACTTAGCGTACGCTTAGGGGCCTTAGTCGATGCTCTGGGCTGTTTCCCTCTCGACCATGGAGCTTATCCCCCACAGTCTCACTGCCGTGCTCTCACTTACCGGCATTCGGAGTTTGGCTAAGGTCAGTAACCCGGTAGGGCCCATCGCCTATCCAGTGCTCTACCTCCGGCAAGAAACACACGACGCTGCACCTAAATGCATTTCGGGGAGAACCAGCTATCACGGAGTTTGATTGGCCTTTCACCCCTAACCACAGGTCATCCCCCAGGTTTTCAACCCTGGTGGGTTCGGTCCTCCACGAAGTCTTACCTCCGCTTCAACCTGCCCATGGCTAGATCACTCCGCTTCGGGTCTAGAGCGTGCAACTCAATCGCCCTGTTCGGACTCGCTTTCGCTACGGCTTCCCCACACGGGTTAACCTCGCTACACACCGCTAACTCGCAGGCTCATTCTTCAAAAGGCACGCAGTCACGACCCATTGGGTAAACCCAATGAGCGACGCTCCCACGGCTTGTAGGCACACGGTTTCAGGTACTATTTCACTCCGCTCCCGCGGTACTTTTCACCATTCCCTCACGGTACTATCCGCTATCGGTCACCAGGGAATATTTAGGCTTAGCGGGTGGTCCCGCCAGATTCACACGGGATTTCTCGGGCCCCGTGCTACTTGGGAGATGAGCAAGCAAGCCGCTGATGTTTCGTCTACGGGGGTCTTACCCTCTACGCCGGACCTTTCGCATGTCCTTCGACTACATCAACGGTTTCTGACTCGCCCAGCCGCCGGCAGACGACTGAAGCTCATTCCCACAACCCCGCATGCGCAACCCCTGCCGGGTATCACACGCATACGGTTTGGCCTCATCCGGTTTCGCTCGCCACTACTCCCGGAATCACGGTTGTTTTCTCTTCCTGAGGGTACTGAGATGTTTCACTTCCCCTCGTTCCCTCCACACTGCCTATGTGTTCAGCAGTGGGTGACAGCCCATGACGACTGCCGGGTTTCCCCATTCGGACACCCCCGGATCAAAGCTCAGTTGGCAGCTCCCCGGGGCCTATCGCGGCCTCTCACGTCCTTCATCGGTTCCTGGTGCCAAGGCATCCACCGTGCGCCCTTAAAAACTTGGCCACAGATGCTCGCGTCCACTGTGTAGTTCTCAAACAACGACCAGCCACCCATCACCCCACCAGACAAGCTGGCGAGTTCACTGGGGCCGACACTGAAGATCTCAACCTTACGGCCGTACCTTCAGGA